>NZ_CAKKLP010000034.1 GCF_918698085.1 Chryseobacterium sp. Bi04 | reverse complement strand
GGTTAATAATAAAATTGCAGCTTTTTTATATTAGTTTTTTAGGACTAGACAAATTTCAATACTCTATTATATTAATACATTTTAAGAACATACTTTTGAAGTAAATAAACAGATCCAAAAAAATTAACTGTAATACAAATGGCGATTACCCACACAATAGTAGTGCCTGTTTGATTTTCTTTTTCAGATAATTTATCAAATTCTTTGTTATACGTTTTCCATATGTCTGTACGCATAAAGGCAAAATAATTAATAATAGAAAAAATGATAAGAGAAATTAATAAAATAGGACTAATCATCTCTATACTTAATTTTTTATCATTAATAATAGAATAATAATTCAAAAAAGAGCCTATAATCCAAAGTTCAAGAGTAAGAATTACTAATCCAGCTTTAAAATCAGTCCAAAATTTACCTCCTACTTGTTCAGATGTATATTCTATTGATTTATAAATTTTATAAAAAAGATAATAATATGCTTTTTTTATTTTCTCCATAATTATTTCATTTTGGTTCATGAGCTCCAAACACATTAATTCTATAGGGTCCTGCCTGATTAAATCCTTCATCTAATCTTCCTTGAACAAAATTACCATCATCAAACAGACCTGGCCACGCTCCTGGATAAAAACTATCTACCCCGAAATATACTGTACTAAGAGAAGCTCCAATTGATCCACCCCAATTTCCTACAGCCCCAAATCCTGTATTTATAAGAGCTTTTCCTAATGATACTTGACCAGTTGCCATTCCACCTATGTCACTTATAACACCTATTCCAAAAGAAAAATGACCGGCAAATCTTGCAGTTCTTGCGATTCTAGAAACAGGTTTTGTTGCATCAGTCATTGCCATCTTACAAAATTGGCTTAAGTTTCTACCTGTTAGTTGATAATTCCCAGATATTCCTCTTCTGACTCCTTGTGAATACATTTGATCAGAGTCAACAACTCCAGCAAAACCACTCATAACCCCTGCAGTACCAAAAAACCAATTACCTTTTCCTGTAAGGCTATACCAATTACTTGATACATTCACAGCATACTTCTCCATATGACTTCTAAACTGATCAGCCCAAGTAGATTTTTTTCCTACAAGA
>NZ_CAKKLP010000033.1 GCF_918698085.1 Chryseobacterium sp. Bi04 | reverse complement strand
GAATGATCTGTGTTAAAAAACAAATTATTTAACAAAAATCTTCTCTGTATTTCTCTTTTTTCTTTCCGATGGCAAAGGCTTGTTTTAAAAGTTTGTTGGCAAGAGCAATCTTTGCCACTCTTTCTGCCTTTCCGTTTTTAATGAGCCTTTCATACATCTCTTTACATTTTTTATTCCATCGTTTTGCAGACCAACTGCATACATATAACAACTTTCTAATCTGAGATTTACCCATCTTGCAAATACTTGATCTTCCCCGCACACTGCTTCCACTTTCAAAAATTCGAGGACTGAATCCAACAAAAGCAATGAGCTGTTTGTAATGTTCGAATTTTTTAAAATTATCAGTAATGACAATCAGCATTACAGCTGTTTTCATCCCGATTCCAGGAATACTCGTAAGACAATCTATCGTTTCTCCAAACTCTTCAAGGGCTAATCTTTCTATCTCAGATTCAAGTACTGCTTTGCCTTTATGAAGGTGTTCTATTGTCTTTTTGATCTCAATTTCCAGCTTTTCATCTAAAAATCCGCTGCTTTTAAATGCTTCCAGCTGGTTGTAAGTTTGGCTCATCTGTTTCTGAATCATCTGTATTCTTGTATGTATTTGCCGGATTCTAATACAGACTTTACTTTCAGATTTCCACAGACTCAATTCGTCCAAATTCTTCTTTCCATATTCGGCAATAATTTTAGAATCTGCCTTATCTGTTTTAGCGCGTTTCAATCTCGATTGCGAATAGCGTTTTATTGATAAAGGATTTTCTACCACAACACTAATCCCTCTTGAATAAAGATAATCTGCTAATGAAAGATAATAACTGCCGGATGCTTCCATTATTACTAAATCTTCTTTTTCAACAACATTCAACAGTTTTTCAAATCCTGATAAATTATTTTTTAAAACTTGATGCTTCCAAACATTATTATCCAAAAAACTTACATCAAAAACTTGCTTACTAATGTCAATTCCTATAATTTTACCCATACCTATAATTTTACAGGAAAAGAGAATACTACAAGACCTATCTATCCTAAATACAGGCTTTTTTGCCTCATGATCTGTTCAGGCTTATGTAGTAAAAAGAGTAAAGGGATTAACATTCCGAACGGTCTTGAAGACTAATGACAAATTGTAACCTTATTCTTTACTCTCTTTTCCTTATTCATTCCTAAAATTAATATTTTACAAACATAGGATGACAA
>NZ_CAKKLP010000032.1 GCF_918698085.1 Chryseobacterium sp. Bi04 | reverse complement strand
ATATTTGCGAGTGCAAAAGTAAAACTTTATTTCGTAATGACCAAATGTTTTCGAAAGAAAATTTAAAGTTTATTTGCTAACCTTAACTCCTTCTATAACCCTTAATCTTCTATACTCCTGCGCTCCCGTATTGGGACTGCAAAGATACAAATCTTTTTTACTTCCGCAACTTTTATTTCTAAAAATTTCTGAAGTCTTTTTAGACTTATTTCCTTTTTTGAGTATCCTGTTTTATGCTTATCTAAAAGCCCTTCTGCGCTTACTGATTTTCTTTCGCTTTTCAGTGCGGCAAAGATAGAGACTTATACCATACCACGCAAATCTATTTAACATAAAAATAGGCAAAGTGGATAAACAGGCTTGTAACATATTGCTTACCATTCAATTAACACCATATTATAGTTATCCACAATGACTGTTTATAAATTTCAGTATTGAAAGTAATGTTGCTGAACTACATTTATTCTTTAAAACATCTACTAATTCTGTAGTAAAAGCATAACTGGATCCTTTAAAATGGAAGCTATACCTGAGGAAAAATAAGGGAAGGGAGATGAGTTCTTTATAGAAAGTTAAGAGTTAAGAGTTGAGAGTTGATAGCTAAGAGTGATGAGTTAGGAGTAGTGAATGTTGAATAATAGCTCCTGGTGTAAATTCAGTTTGTTCAATTCAGTTTAAGATATACTATTCAATAGGGCGGACTTTTAACCGTTCTTATTAAAATACAAAACCATCCATTGGCTTTATCTTAAACCTCAATGGGTTTTAATGATTTTGATGTGTTACCGCTTTTAAGTTTTGGCTAAAGCCATATTGGGGATGCTCTTGTTTAAATGGGCTAAAGCCCATTTCTATTGAATAATCAAATAAGCGGGGTAAATATAAATGATGAATAGTAATGAACAGAGTGGAGTGATCTGTGTTATAAATGATGAGGGATAAGTGATGAGTGATGAGTGATAAGTTATGAGTAGTGAATGTTGAATAATAGCTCCTGGTGTAAATTCAGTTTGTACAATTCAGTTTAAGATATACTATTCAATAGGGCAGGCTTTAACCGTTCTTATCAAAATACAAAACTATCCATTGGCTTTATCTTAAACCTCAATGGGTTTTAATGATTTTGATGTGTTACCGCTTTTAAGTTTTGGCTAAAGCCATATTGGGGATGCTCTTGTTTAAATGGGCTAAAGCCCATTTCTATTGAATAATCAAATAAGCGGGGTAAATATAAATGATGAATAGTAATGAACAGAGTGGAGTGATCTGTGTTATAAATGATGAGGGATAAGTGATGAGTGATGAGTGATAAGTTATGAGTAGTGAATGTTGAATAATAGCTCCTGGTGTAAATTCAGTTTGTACAATTCAGTTTAAGATATACTATTCAATAGGGCAGGCTTTAACCGTTCTTATCAAAATACAAAACTATCCATTGGCTTTATCTTAAACCTCAATGGGTTTTAATGATTTTGATGTGTTACCGCTTTTAAGTTTTGGCTAAAGCCATATTGGGGATGCTCTTGTTTAAATGGGCTAAAGCCCATTTCTATTGAATAATCAAATAAGCAGGGTAAATATAAATGATGGATAGTAATGAACAGAGTGAAGTGATCTGTGTTATAAATGATGATGAGGGATAAGTGATAAGTTATGAGTTATGAATCGTCAATGGTCAATGGTTAATTGTGAATAATAGCTCCTGTTGTAAATTCAGTTCGTTCAATTCAGTTTAGGATATACTATTCAATAGGGCGGACTTTTAACCGTTCTTATTAAAATACAAAACCATCCATCGGCTTTAGCCTAAACTTAAT
This sequence comes from Chryseobacterium sp. Bi04, assembly GCF_918698085.1. Lineage (GTDB taxonomy): Bacteria > Bacteroidota > Bacteroidia > Flavobacteriales > Weeksellaceae > Chryseobacterium. The sequence continues at coordinate 283 of NZ_CAKKLP010000032.1, read as the reverse complement.
AGGAGGAGTTAAAGTTATGAGTTAGGAGTTAATAGTTGAGAGTTAGGAGTTGAGGGTTGACAGCGCTATTAACTATCAACTATCAGCTATCAACTGAGGTTGGGTATAGTTTAGAGTTGGAGTATAGGAGTATAGCAGTTATAGTATATAAACAAAAAAAAAAATCCTCTATCTTACGATAAAGGATTTTTAAAAATAAAATAAAAACTGGCGGCGGCCTACTCTCCCGCGTTAGCAGTACCATCGGCGCTGGTGGGCTTAACTTCTGTGTTCGGAATGGGAA
>NZ_CAKKLP010000031.1 GCF_918698085.1 Chryseobacterium sp. Bi04 | reverse complement strand
CCCTGCAGTACCAAAAAACCAATTACCTTTTCCTGTAAGGCTATACCAATTACTTGATACATTCACAGCATACTTCTCCATATGACTTCTAAACTGATCAGCCCAAGTAGATTTTTTTCCTACAAGAGGAACTTCAGGAATTTCAAAGCTAGGTCCATCATTCGGATTCTTCTTACCAACTCCATTAGCCATATTGCTATATCCATTGTAATTGGTTGGGTTTCCGTCATAATCCATCTGTCCTCCCCAATTATTGGTAAAGCCATTTCCTGTGTTTGTCCATGTAGTTCCGGGAGGAGCATCCAATAGTTCATCTATAAATGCTTGGGATACCATTCCGTTGGGATCAAACAAATTGATCGGGTTATTCATCACGTAAGCATAAGGAGAATGAGAATAATAACTTTCCGCTAACTGGTCTATGCCATTCCATCTGGCAATATCAGGCATATATTCTCTCCAGCCATAGCTGTACATTCCGGTTTCCTGCAGTTCCTTGCCGTTGTATTTGTTGCTTTTATAGCTACCCTGGGCAAAATAGGAAATCCCTGTTTTTAAATGATTCATCCCAAATGGGTAGTAATCATTGGAATCTGTAATCTCAAGAGCTCCTGTGCTGTTTCTTCCGTAAGAAACCCTTACATTTCCAAGCTGGTCTATGTATTGGTAAATATCTTATAATCCCAAATAATAAACTCAAAAACATTTCTGGATTAAAGTTCTCTTTAGAATGCAAATCAATCATTTTAAAATGTAAAAACCTCACAAAAGTGAGGTTTTGGTATATTAGCTCAAAGTTATAAACTTTGCGCAGCTAGGTATTGAAAACCAATACTCGAATTTATTACCAACACGTTGGAACATTACCCATCTTCGGGATTATTTTGAATTTTCAATCCGCTCTTTCTCAATTTCTCTCTGCTTAAAAATTCTTTCCCGATTAATACTTCCAGAATAAAATGCTAAAAATAAGGCAAAGCCTGCAATAATGAAAAAGTATAAATAATACTTTATATGGAAGTCTCTAAAGGAATCAAATTTTTTAAAATCTTCATTATATATATATATCCCAACAAAAAAACCTACAATAAAATATAAAAATACATACTGCCAGTAAGGAGTATCAAATATAATAGTTTTATCAAATGATATATATATTAGTTCAAATGCAAAGTATAAGATTATACCAAATAATAATGTAAAAACTAACCAAGTAGCAACTTTTGCAGATATTCTGCTTTCTTTATCAACTTTATAATAATACCAATATATATGGTAAAATAATAACTTTATAAATCTAATCATCTTAAAATAGGGGTTTACCATCGTTACCATATGTTTCATAAAGTGCCATTCCTGCAAAATAACCTACCGATATCCAGGCTGTAGCAGGAAAAAAGCCTGCAACTCCCATCACTCCATCAACAACGGCTCTAGTACCTGATATATTACCTTTTCCATATTGATACAATGTATTAGCAACACCCACAGCACCAACTACTCTTCCTCCCCATTTCAAAGCCGTTGAAGCTGTCTCCAAAGCTTTAGCAGAAAAAGGTAGTTTTGTACTTATGGTCTCTGCAAAGATACGACTTTTTGTAATGTTTGAAGCGCCATTCCAGTTTGATAATCCTTTTTCAGCTACTGTAGAACCTGCCTGTATCATTCCCGCAAATTGTGATACTTTAATTGGATTATTTTGAATCCAGTCAAAAGAATTATCTAAAAAAGAATTTGATGTACTATTAGAATTTGAGGAATTCAAATCCAGCTTCCCAGAATATCCTACTATCCCTTGCAAGTTTTGGTAATTCTGTCCTCCTGAATTAGTATATCCACTGGCAGGTGCACCGTTTGTCCAATAGGTATAACTAAGCACGCCGTTTGTTACAGTACCGTAGTAAGAATTAAAATTACCTGCATAGTCTACAGTAGATCCTATTCCATATCCTGCTGTTAGACCAGCAGTTCCTCCTGTATACACAAAATGTCCTCCGCCTCCGCCTGAGCTTGATCCACTATTTGTCCAATAAGAATTCGTCCCATCGGGGGTATTATTCCACGTCTCTTGTAACCATGCGGGAGCCTCTTCTAACCAAGCCTCATTTTTCCTGCCATCCGGATCAAACATATTGATCGGATTATTCATCACATAAGCATAAGGAGAATGAGAATAATAACTTTCTGCTAACTGGTCTATACCATTCCATCTGGCAATATCCGGCATATATTCTCTCCAGCCGTAGCTGTACATTCCGGTTTCCTGCAGTTCCTTACCGTTGTATTTGTTGCTTTTATAGCTGCCCTGGGCAAAATAGGAAATCCCGGTTTTTAAATGATTCATCCCGAATGGGTAGTAATCATTGGCATCTGTAATCTCAAGAGCTCCTGTGCTGTTTCTTCCGTAAGAAACCCTTACATTTCCCAGCTGGTCTATGTACTGGTAAATATTTTTATACCCCCCCAATAATAAATTCAAAAACATTTCTGTATTAGAGTTCTGTTTAGAATACAAATCAATCACTTTAGAATGTAAAAACCTCACTTTTCGTGAGGCTTTGTTATAGCAGCTCAAAGTTACAAAATTTGCACAATTAAATATCAAATGCTCTTGTACCTTACAGCTTTAGGTTAATAATAAAATTGCAGCTTTTTTATATTAGTTTTTTAGGACTAGACAAATTTCAATACTCTATTATATTAATACATTTTAAGAACATACTTTTGAAGTAAATAAACAGATCCAAAAAAATTAA
>NZ_CAKKLP010000030.1 GCF_918698085.1 Chryseobacterium sp. Bi04 | reverse complement strand
AAAAAAAATCCTCTATCTTACGATAAAGGATTTTTAAAAATAAAATAAAAACTGGCGGCGGCCTACTCTCCCGCGTTAGCAGTACCATCGGCGCTGGTGGGCTTAACTTCTGTGTTCGGAATGGGAACAGGTGAGCCCCACCGCTAAAACCACCCTAAATATGGTTTAATGTAACAATGTAGTTAATGTAACAGTGTAACAATTGATATTGGTACATTGATAAAATTTTACATTGCTAAATTATATGTATCGATAAAAACTTTCACAAAGAGCTAACCTTGCTGCACTTCCGTGCGCCATATTAGGCTATAAATCTACGGGTAATTAGTACTACTCGGCTATGACATTACTGTCTTTACACCTGTAGCCTATCAACGTCGTCATCTCCAACGACCCTTAAAAGATGTCTCATCTTGAGGCGAGTTTCGCACTTATATGCCTTCAGTGCTTATCTCTTCCAAACGTAGCTACTCAGCGGTGCTCCTGGCGGAACAACTGATACACCAGAGGTTTGTTCAATTCGGTCCTCTCGTACTAGAATCAAGCCCTCTCAAACATCTAACGCCCGCAATAGATAGAGACCGAACTGTCTCACGACGTTCTGAACCCAGCTCGCGTGCCACTTTAATGGGCGAACAGCCCAACCCTTGGGACCTTCTCCAGCCCCAGGATGTGACGAGCCGACATCGAGGTGCCGAACCTCCCCGTCGATGTGAGCTCTTGGGGGAGACTAGCCTGTTATCCCCGGAGTACCTTTTATCCTATGAGCGATGGCCCTTCCATACGGAACCACCGGATCACTATGTCCTGCTTTCGCACCTGATCGACTTGTAGGTCTCACAGTCAAGCACCCTTATGCCATTACACTCTACGCACGGTTACCAAGCGTGCTGAGGGTACCTTTGAAAGCCTCCGTTACTCTTTTGGAGGCGACCACCCCAGTCAAACTACCCACCACGCAATGTCCTTCCTCTCAGAAGTTAGGCTCCAAGTAAGTAAAGGGTGGTATTTCAACGTTGGCTCCACAAACACTAGCGTGCATGCTTCAAAGCCTCCCACCTATCCTACACATTACTTACTCAAAGTCAATACGAAGTTATAGTAAAGGTTCACAGGGTCTTTTCGTCCCATTGCGGGTACTCGGCATCTTCACCGAGACTACAATTTCACAGAGCTCATGGTTGAGACAGTGCCCAGATCGTTACACCATTCGTGCAGGTCGGAACTTACCCGACAAGGAATTTCGCTACCTTAGGACCGTTATAGTTACGGCCGCCGTTTACTGGGGCTTCAGTTAATGCCTTCGGTTTAACCCTAAGCACCTTCCTTAACCTTCCAGCACCGGGCAGGTGTCAGACCCTATACTGCATCTTTCGATTTTGCAGAGTCCTGTGTTTTTGATAAACAGTCGCCTGGGCCTCTTTACTGCGGCCACCATTGCTGATGGCGTCTCTTCTCCCGAAGTTACGAGACTATTTTGCCTAGTTCCTTAACCATGATTCACTCTAGCACCTTAGGATTCTCTCCTCGACCACCTGTGTCGGTTTTGGTACGGGTTGCTTCACTTCGGCTTTTCTTGGAAGCACTTTCCCTACAGCAGCTTCGCCCGAAGGCTAGGCCTTGACTATTCCGTCAGTCTCCAGTAAGTACGGCACTCCGTCCCCTTTTTAGTGTGAGCAAGTATGGGAATATTAACCCATTGTCCATCCACTACCCCTTTCGGGTTCGCGTTAGGTCCCGACTAACCCTCAGCTGATTAGCATGGCTGAGGAAGCCTTGGTCTTTCGGTGAGCGGGTTTCTCGCCCGCTTTATCGTTACTTATGCCTACATTTTCTTTTCTATCCGCTCCACAATACCTCACGATACTGCTTCGGCGCAAATAGAATGCTCTCCTACCAGATGTATAATTAAATACAAATCCATAGCTTCGGTAATATGTTTATGCCCGATTATTATCCATGCCGGACCGCTCGACTAGTGAGCTGTTACGCACTCTTTAAATGAATGGCTGCTTCCAAGCCAACATCCTAGCTGTCAATGCAGTCCAACCGCGTTGTTTCAACTTAACATATATTTTGGGACCTTAGCTGTTGGTCTGGGTTCTTTCCCTCTCGGACATGGACCTTAGCACCCATGCCCTCACTGCCGCAGAACATTTATTAGCATTCGGAGTTTGTCAGGAATTGGTAGGCGATGAAACCCCCGCATCCAATCAGTAGCTCTACCTCTAATAAACTCATTTGCGACGCTGCACCTAAATGCATTTCGGAGAGTACGAGCTATCTCCCAGTTTGATTGGCCTTTCACCCCTACCCACAGGTCATCCGAAGACTTTTCAACGTCAACCGGTTCGGTCCTCCACTCTGTGTTACCAGAGCTTCAACCTGCCCATGGGTAGATCACAAGGTTTCGCGTCTAATCCTACTAACTAACCGCCCTATTCAGACTCGCTTTCGCTCCGGCTCCGGTACTTAATACCTTAACCTCGCTAGTAAAATTAACTCGTAGGCTCATTATGCAAAAGGCACGCCGTCACACCTTATTGGTGCTCCGACCGCTTGTAGGCGTACGGTTTCAGGTTCTATTTCACCCTTCTATTCGAAGTGCTTTTCACCTTTCCTTCACAGTACTTGTTCACTATCGGTCTTTCAGGAGTATTTAGCCTTGGAGGATGGTCCCCCCATATTCAGACAGGATTTCACGTGTCCCGCCCTACTCATTTATCACTTAAATATGCCTTTCATATACGGGGCTATCACCCTCTACGGCCGTTCTTTCCAGAACATTCTATTAAACATAAATTAGCTTTTGGGCTAATCCGCTTTCGCTCGCCACTACTTACGGAATCTCTTCGATTTCTTTTCCTCCGGGTACTTAGATGTTTCAGTTCTCCGGGTTTGCTCTCTAAATAAATTTAGAGTGACTGGTCTTCAACCAGACGGGTTGCCCCATTCGGACATCTGCGGATCAATTCGTGTGTGCCGATCCCCGCAGCTTTTCGCAGCTTACCACGTCCTTCTTCGCCTCTGAAAGCCTAGGCATCCGCCATACGCCCTTAACGATTTCTTTCCTAATAATTATATTAGTTCAGTATTTTTTGATAAAATTTAATTTATCGATATTTTTATAAACTCGGCACTCGAAAGTGCTCGGTTATCTCTTTGTGATGTCTTTACCGTTAATGTCAATGATCTTAATGTCTTCTTGTCAAACTGATGAACAGATATTGTTTTTGGCTCTATCCGTAACTTTTAAATCAGTCTTCCAAAACTGTGGAGAATAAGGGAGTCGAACCCTTGACCTCCTGCGTGCAAGGCAGGCGCTCTAGCCAGCTGAGCTAATTCCCCCTCTAGGTTAATTTGATATTGAATATTTGATATTTGATATTAATTTCAAATTTCAAATCACAAATCTCAAATTCAATTAGTAGTCTCGGGCAGGCTCGAACTGCCGACCTCTACATTATCAGTGTAGCGCTCTAACCAGCTGAGCTACGAGACTGTCTTTTTAGACTTACAGATCCTAGATGCTAGATACAAGACTTTTGCATTCGTCTTGGGTCTTGGCTCTGGGCTCTTGTATCTCTTTCCCTATACTAATTTCTAGTGGGTTTGTATTTTTTATATATAGCAACCAAATAAAAAACTAAAGCTTCTCTTTAAGTAAGTACATGGACACATAGTGTCCTTATTTGTTTAACGTTCTTCAACGCTCTAAAATGAGATGTTCCAGCCGCACCTTCCGGTACGGCTACCTTGTTACGACTTAGCCCTAGTTACCTGTTTTACCCTAGGCAGCTCCTGTTACGGTCACCGACTTCAGGTACCCCAGACTTCCATGGCTTGACGGGCGGTGTGTACAAGGCCCGGGAACGTATTCACCGCGCCATGGCTGATGCGCGATTACTAGCGATTCCAGCTTCATAGAGTCGAGTTGCAGACTCCAATCCGAACTGAGACCAGCTTTCGAGATTTGCATCACATCGCTGTGTAGCTGCCCTCTGTACTGGCCATTGTATTACGTGTGTGGCCCAAGGCGTAAGGGCCGTGATGATTTGACGTCATCCCCACCTTCCTCTCTACTTGCGTAGGCAGTCTCACTAGAGTCCCCAACTTAATGATGGCAACTAGTGACAGGGGTTGCGCTCGTTGCAGGACTTAACCTAACACCTCACGGCACGAGCTGACGACAACCATGCAGCACCTTGAAAATTGTCCGAAGAAAAGCCTATTTCTAAGCCTGTCAATTCCCATTTAAGCCTTGGTAAGGTTCCTCGCGTATCATCGAATTAAACCACATAATCCACCGCTTGTGCGGGCCCCCGTCAATTCCTTTGAGTTTCATTCTTGCGAACGTACTCCCCAGGTGGCTAACTTATCACTTTCGCTTAGTCTCTGAACCCGAAAGCCCAAAAACGAGTTAGCATCGTTTACGGCGTGGACTACCAGGGTATCTAATCCTGTTCGCTCCCCACGCTTTCGTCCATCAGCGTCAGTTGTTGCTTAGTAACCTGCCTTCGCAATTGGTGTTCTAAGTAATATCTATGCATTTCACCGCTACACTACTTATTCCAGCTACTTCAACAACACTCAAGACCTGCAGTATCAATGGCAGTTTCACAGTTAAGCTGTGAGATTTCACCACTGACTTACAGATCCGCCTACGGACCCTTTAAACCCAATAAATCCGGATAACGCTTGCACCCTCCGTATTACCGCGGCTGCTGGCACGGAGTTAGCCGGTGCTTATTCGTATAGTACCTTCAGCTAGATACACGTATCTAGGTTTATCCCTATACAAAAGAAGTTTACAACCCATAGGGCCGTCGTCCTTCACGCGGGATGGCTGGATCAGGCTTTCACCCATTGTCCAATATTCCTCACTGCTGCCTCCCGTAGGAGTCTGGTCCGTGTCTCAGTACCAGTGTGGGGGATCACCCTCTCAGGCCCCCTAAAGATCGTAGACTTGGTGAGCCGTTACCTCACCAACTATCTAATCTTGCGCGTGCCCATCTCTATCCACCGTAGTTTTCAATATCTAGTGATGCCACTTAATATATTATGGGGTATTAATCTTCCTTTCGAAAGGCTATCCCCCTGATAAAGGCAGGTTGCACACGTGTTCCGCACCCGTACGCCGCTCTCTAGATTCCGAAGAATCTATACCGCTCGGCTTGCATGTGTTAGGCCTCCCGCTAGCGTTCATCCTGAGCCAGGATCAAACTCTCCATTGTATGTTTGTCTGACTCACTCAAAGTTTTGACGCTTTAGTTTTTCCTTACTTGGTTGTTATATTGTATGTCAATGATCTTT
>NZ_CAKKLP010000029.1 GCF_918698085.1 Chryseobacterium sp. Bi04 | reverse complement strand
ATATGAATAAGAGTGTTCTTCCAAGTACAAATCCTTATTAAAATTACTGATGCCTTCAGATTATATAACCAGAATATGTATGGTGGTGTAGGATAAGTATAAAAGAATGACAGCTAATATAAAAAATACTCTTTCATTTTATAAGTTTGGCAGCGATAATTTTATCACTGCCAATTAACTTTTATTTTGTCACGGTAGTTACAGTTGGAGTATATATACCAAATGTTACAGTAGCAATCAATCCATTGATAAAAGTTTGTCTGGTTTTAACGGTATAGTCTTCTGCGGTACCGGCCATTGCTCTGGAATCAGAAGAAGAACCTGGAACTAAACCTTCAATGTAATAATGATTCCATTTTGTAACCTTTTGGGTACCTAATGCTCCTTTTCCTACAACACTTGTATAGGAGTAACAAGATGTTAGTAAAATTGATGCTGCAAAAGCAGCAGTCATCATTCTGAATGTGTTTTTCATTTTTGGAAATTTAAATTATTTATAATTAACAATGCCTGATAAATTTAATTTCTCAGTGACAGAGTTTCATTGTCAATTTATATTCCAAAAATGTTTTTTATTTAAATATTTATGATAAAATTGGCGTTTCTTTAAATAATAATCAATTAATTATGATTTTCTTTTGCTATATTAAATTTAAATTAAATTATAATATAGAGTTGGATTAATTTTCAGAGAAAGTTTGATACAGTAAATAAAGATTTAAAATAATGATAATGATAGAAATAATCCAGACACAAACTTTTAAGAAAGGTTTATTGACAAATTCTCCCATTTTGGCTTTATCATTGGTAAACATCACTAAAGGTACTACTGCAAAACTTAACTGCATAGAGAGGATAACCTGACTTAAAACCAATAAATCTGTTGTTCCCTGCTCTCCGTAAAGAATAGCAACAATTAAAGCCGGAATAACGGCAATAAGTCTTGTAATCAATCTTCGCAGCCAGGGTTTTAGTCTGATATTTAAAAAACCTTCCATTACAATCTGGCCTGCCAGCGTTCCGGTAAGGGTTGAATTCTGTCCTGAAGCAAGCAGGGCAATAGCAAAGGCGATACTTGCCATAGAAGCTCCTAAAATAGGAGTCAGCATTTTATAAGCATCATGAATATCAGCAATATGTTCGTTCCCTGTAGTGTGGAATGTTGCAGCTGCAAGAATAAGGATCGCAGCATTGATGAAAAAAGCAAGCATAAGTGACACTGTGCTGTCTAAAGTGGCAAATTTTATCGCTTCTTTTTTACCTTCTCTATCCCGGGTATAATCCCTGGTCTGCACAATGCTGCTGTGGAGATATAAATTGTGAGGCATAACGGTAGCTCCCAAAATTCCGATAGCGATATAGAGCATTGCAGGGTTCTGGATAATTTCTTTCTGTGGTACCAAGCCTCCAAGGATCTCATTAAAAGCCGGTTTGGATATTACTATTTCGTATACAAAACAGGATAAGATGATAAATATAAGTCCGCCTACAATACTCTCAATCCAGCGGAATCCTTTTGCCTGGAGCAAAAGAATAATCAAAACATCAACAGTAGTAATAACGATTCCCCAGGTTAAAGGAATATGAAACAGCAGATTTAAGGCAATAGCAGAACCTATAACCTCGGCGAGATCACAGGCAGCAATGGCTATTTCACAAAAAATCCAGAGTATAAAATTGGTGGTAGGATTGAAATGATCTCTGCAGGCCTGTGCAAGATCCCTTTCTGCTACAACTCCCAGTTTTACAGATAAATGTTGTAAAACCATGGCGAAAATGTTGGAAATAAGAATAACAGAGAGTAGGGTATATCCAAATTGTGCCCCTCCGGCAATATCCGTAGCCCAGTTTCCTGGATCCATATATCCTACAGCAATCATAAGACCCGGGCCTGCAAATGCCAGATATTTTCTCCAGAATGTTGCATTTTTTGGGACCTTAATAGAGGAATAAACCTCTGGTAATGAGTGTAGGGTTTTATCTTTACGCCAGGCGTTCTTTAAGTTGAAATTCATAAATGTTAGAAATGACTAACAAATTTAATTAAATAAATATAAATGAGGAAATCATAAGGGCAAAAAAATCCCGGAAATAATTTCCGGGATTTTTTTTGTATTGGATCTAAAGAGATTATTTTGCAAATCTTACAGACATTTTTCTGTCAGCAGCTCTTTCAGCATCAGAAGCTTTAGCATCTACTGTAGCGAATTTACTTCCGTAACCCTCCGCTCCAAGTACCTGCGCTCCAACTCCTGCTTTTGCTAAAGCAGCTTTAATATAATCAGCTCTTGCCTGAGATAATTTTACATTAGAAGCTTCGTTTCCTGTTTTATCAGTATAACCCCCGATTTTAACTTTAGCATCCGGGAAAGCTTTTAAAATAGCAACCAGGTTATCCAATTGTCCTTGTGAACCTGCTTCTAAGCTTGTAGAACTTCCCATTTTAAAATTAACATGGTCAAAGTCATACCACTTATCTTTCAATGCAGCATCATCAGCTGCGTTTTTATAACCGCCAGACTTCAGGAATGAAATCATTTGATCTTCAAGACCTCCTTTGTAACCTTTTAACATTACTCCGTTCAGGTCAATGTTTTCATCTGTTTTCACAGTAGCTGGAGCAGGCGTCGCTGTTCCTGTTGTAGCTGCTGTATCTACAGTAGTACCGGCTGCTGTTGAGTCAGATGTAGCGGTAGTCGTTGTAGTCGTCTGTTTTTTCTCGCACTGCCTCCATAAGAAATATCCGGCAGCAATCAGCAATAAAAGCGGAAGCAACCATTTCCAGATTGAACCACCGCCTTCATTGTTGTTATTGTTAAATTGTTCTCTTACCTCTCTTGCTCCTTCAGTGACATTTTCTCTGGCTGTAGCAACACCTTCAGCGATGTTGTCCTTCGCAGTAGAAGTTACTGAGGAAACCGTTTCCTTAGCCTGGCCAAACCAATTTTCGGCTCCTAAACCAAAAGAAGCTAAAGAAAGGCCTGCTGGCAGTAAAGAAGAGACAATACCTTTCTGATCATTCAATAAACTGGAAATTCCTGAAGCTCCAAGGTTATTATCTGCTGCATACTTTCCTACAGTACCTACAGTAGCTCCTGTTACCAGATTTAATAAAGAACCTGCAGTGTTATTGCTGACTCCTGAAAAACTGGCAATGGAATTTACGAGTCCACCCACCTTATCACCAAAAAGAGAAGATAATAAGCTGGTAATAATAGAATTATTGGATGATCCACCCAATAAATTCCCTAATATGCCGCTTGAAGAGGCCTTCGTTATTGCATCCAATACACCAGGATTGTCTGCATTATTGGCTAATCCGCCTACTACGGCTGGCAATAAACCACCAATTGCTTTAGAAATACCGGATTCACTTTCTCCAAACTGCGATGCAGCCTGCGAAACCAAAGCGGGACCTAATTGTCCTTTAATTAAATCAATGACGTTTAAAGACATAATAATAAATTTTTTTGGATTAATGTTGTGATAAATTTAAACAAAAATCCGTCCAAAAGTCACTTTTTTTTGAATATTTCTTTAGAAACTGATGATTTTTTTTGAAATTATTAAAATTTTTAATAAGCTTTTGCGAATAATACACGTCTCTTAGAAGGTTTTCCTGAGATCATTGAAATACCTTCTTCCACATCATTATCCAAAGGAATACATCTGATAGTAGCCTTAGTTTCGTCCTTGATCTGCTCTTCTTCTTCAGCAGTACCATCCCAATGTGCATAAATGAAACCTCCTTTTTCTTCTAAAACTTTTTTAAACTCTTCATAAGTATCTACTGTACTGATATTATCTCTTCTGAAGTTTAAAGCTTTCCTATAGAGATCTTCCTGAATGGTTTTCAATAATTCTTCGATATAAGAATCTAAACCTTCAAGAGAATGTGACTGTTTGGTAAGGTTGTCTCTTCTTGCGATTTCTACAGACTTGTTTTCAAGATCTTTTGGTCCTATTGCTATTCTTACAGGAACTCCTTTCAATTCATATTCTGCAAATTTCCATCCCGGTTTATTCTGAGTGTCATTGTCAAATTTCACAGAAATACCTTTGGCTTTTAGTTTAGCCTGGATATCTAAAGCAACCTCACTAATCTGGTTCAGCTGTTCCTCTCCTTTGAAAATAGGTACAATAACCACCTGGATAGGGGCTAAAGTTGGAGGCAATACCAATCCGAAATCGTCAGAGTGAGTCATAATCAAAGCTCCCATTAAACGGGTTGAAGTTCCCCATGAAGTAGCCCATGCATGTTCTATTTTTCCTTCTTTGTTGGTGAATTTTACATCAAATGCTTTTGCAAAATTCTGACCCAGAAAGTGAGAAGTTCCTGCCTGAAGAGCTTTTCCATCCTGCATTAATGCTTCAATACAGTAGGTTTCATCGGCCCCTGCAAATCTTTCAGATGGTGTTTTTAAGCCTTTGATAACTGGCATAGCCATGAATTTCTCTGCAAAATCTGCATACACATCGTTCATTTTTTCGGCTTCTTCTACAGCTTCATCTTTTGTGGCATGAGCAGTATGCCCTTCCTGCCATAAAAATTCTGCAGTTCTAAGGAATAAACGGGTTCTCATTTCCCAACGTACAACATTAGCCCATTGGTTGATCAGTATTGGTAAATCTCTATAAGATTGAATCCAGTTTTTATAGGTATTCCAGATAATCGCTTCAGAAGTAGGACGTACAATAAGCTCTTCTTCAAGCTTAGCATCAGGATCTACAATCAGTTTGTGTGGATTATTTGGATCTGTTTTTAATCTGTAATGGGTAACTACGGCGCATTCTTTTGCAAAGCCTTCCGCATTCTTTTCCTCTGCCTCAAACAAGCTTTTGGGTACAAAAAGCGGGAAATATGCATTAACGTGACCTGTTTCTTTGAATCTTTTATCCATTTCATCACGCATTTTTTCCCAGATTGCATAGCCATATGGTTTGATCACCATACATCCACGCACTCCTGAATTTTCAGCTAAATCAGCTTTTACAACCAACTCATTATACCATTTGCTGTAATCTTCGCTTCTTGAGGTTAATTTTGCCATTATTTTTTAAAATTTTTTTAACTTTTGTACATTATTGTTATCTAAAAATAAAAATCTATTTTTGATAGATTTATTTACCGGTCTTTTGGTACATTTTTGGTACAGATTGCAAATATAATTTAATTTAAAAATTTTTACGTTATCATGAAAAGAAATATACATAAAAATTTGCTTGGCCTGCTTAAATCTAAAGGGATTTTAGCTGTTTCAGGCGGATTATTGCTTATGTCTTGTGGTGCTCAGATGGGAGGGTATAGCGAGACAGACGGGGTTTATTATGACCCCAACAAGGATACGCTGCCGGAAGGAGTGATCATTAATGGTAGCGGAAACAGAGTAGGCGAATATTATGACTACTATCAGGATTCTAATGTGATCCAAAATGCACAGGAGAATTCAAGAGACCAACAGAATAAATATAACGAATGGAGCGGTACGAATCCAGAATGGAATACCAATGCTACAGATTCCGATTGGGGAATGTATGCAGGTTCTCAAACCAACTATTATGACAACTCGTGGGGATATGGATCTCCTTGGGGCTGGTACGGTGGCTATAGCCCATATTGGGGCTGGAACCGTGGCTGGGGCTGGAATATGGGAATGTCCTGGGGTTGGGGC
>NZ_CAKKLP010000028.1 GCF_918698085.1 Chryseobacterium sp. Bi04 | reverse complement strand
AATAATAATAATAATAATGGTAACTACATACAACTTTACACTAAACCAAAACCGAGGTTAAACTGTTAATGAATATAATATGGTTACTACCCATATAAGTTATTCTACCATAGTAAAGAGGAAGCTTAGATTGTCAATATAGTGAAAAAATGCAGTGTCGTTTTAAGGACTGCACCTTTTGTAAACTCCTCGGTTTTAGTTTTATAAATATATAAAATTCAAATTAATTAGATTCAAAATCATCAACTCTTGATTCGAGCTCTTGAACTTTGGTATTAATAGTTGGAGTTTCAAGAGATCCGTAATCATCATCCATCTCTATTTGTTGATTAATCTTATTGATTTTTTGATCTTGACTTTTTATTATCTGTTCTCTGCCAAAGAAGTTAATAGGATAATTTTCAAAGAAAATATCTTTAGTTACCATAAAGATAGCTACGATAGAGATAACAGAAACAAAAGTATAAACAACTATGTTGAATACTATACCATTTCTCCTGTTACGTTTGATATTCTCTTTAATTAACCATTGATATGTTTCCATATCTCCGTGTGTGATTAAAGTAAATTCTCTTTCGTCATACTGTTTCATAATCGTGAATGTTTAATTCACTTAGTCTCAAAGTGAGGGTTTATAAAATGCAGAAAGCGTGAGACTACACTTAATTTGTTGAAAGAGGTTCTGACAAAACCTAACACTACAAACAAGTATAGCCCACGCCATAGGCATGAGCATCAACCGTTTATTCTGTAGTGTTGTTTTGAATTGTCAGATTCCTTTCAACAGAATAAAAGCGAACGCTTTATTTTTTCGATAAGTTTAACAAAAATAGAAAATAAAATGGAAAATAGGAAAGAAAATGACATTACTAAACACAAAGTAATGTCTGAATTTTTAGAAGATAGAGTATTAATATCATATAGTAGTACTATGTACATTTTACCCAGTAAAGAGCATATAGAGTTCTATTATTACGATGATAATAATCAAGTACAAAGACTTTTGACATCGTTTCAACAAATAGTAGATAGATTTAAGATAAGGAAGCAATAAATAAAGATTTTATTTCTTCTGTTATATGTTCAGGAACATTATTATCAAAGACAAGAGAATCTACATTAAGACTTATTTCATTGACGGAGAATAAAGAGGAATCTTCAAGATTATACTCAGCCAATAATTGCTGATTGTTCTCTTTCCATTCACTGATTAACAATCTAAATTTATCATCAAATGTAATTAAATCTTTGCTTAAAAAACTTTCCCTCTGATCTTTCATGTTTATAGCATTTATACAAATATACTATAAAAATTTAACAAAATAGACATATCAAAATAATTCGTAACTTAATGTAACTTAAATAAAATCAGAATGTTAAATACAAATATTAAGTCAGTATTAGAACTATTGCAAACCTTTTCAACAGAGCAATCCTGTATTGATTATTTAGAAGAACAAAGATGGGGAGGAATTATCGAAAGTCCTTTTGATTCACTATCACGTGTTTATAAATGCAGTGAGAATAAATACAGATGTAAAAACACAGGAAAGTATTTCAATGCTAAGACAGGAACAATGTTTGAAAATTCTAAAATCGGTTTGAGAAAATGGTTCTTAGCCATTTGGTTGGTTACTTCTCATAAGAAAGGTATAAGTTCTATACAGTTGTCCAAAGATGTTGGTGTTACTCAGAAAACAGCTTGGTTCATGTTGCAAAGGATTCGTTCCTGTTTTGGAATAGAAAACAACAACGAATTGGAAGGAATTGTTGAATGTGATGAAACATTTATTGGTGGGAAGAATAAGAACAGGCATAAGGATAAGAAAGTAGCGAATTCACAAGGCAGAAGTTATAAAGATAAAGTTCCTGTAATGGGAATGTTACAACGTGGAGGTAAAATGAATGCCTTTGTTGTGACAGACACAAAGAGAAACAGTATTCAACCCTTGGTTTGTAGATATGTGAATCCAGAAACAACAACTTTGATCTCTGATGAATGGCTAGGGTACACTGGATTAAACAAATATTACGACCATAGAATCATTGATCATTCAAAGAAAGAATATGTGAGTTTGCAAGATGGCTCGATTCACACAAACAATATTGAAGGAAGCTGGAATATTTTAAAGAAAAGTGTTTCAGGAATGTATAATCATGTTTCAAAGAAACACCTTCAAAAGTATGTTGACGAGTTTGTTTATAGATTTAACTTGAAAAAGGTATCAGACCAAGAAAAATTCAGATATTTGCTGTCTAATTCAAATGTCCGAACTAAATACAAAGAACTATGTTAAACGAACAATTAAAAAGAAAAAGAGTGAAAAGTATTATGATAGATAATATTGAATACTTTGATGTTCAGGATATAAAAGATAATCATCCGGACTTTAAAGTAGATGTGAGTAAAATAATGTACGTTAATGATATAGCTTTAGTTAAAGCAGAAGGTGTACATGTTAAGACCGAATTTGACAAAATAATTAAACAGGTCTTTCCTAAGAAGGATTAACCTGTTTAGTGTAAAATAGTATATAATTACCATAATAATAATAATAATAATAATTAAAATAATTGAGATCCAGATAATTTTTTCAAGTTCTACCATAGCTTTGTATAAGCCGCGAAATTAAAAATCCGGTAACTGAAGAACTTTGACCTAGATCAAAAAAGAGATATGATATTTCTACTCAAAATCCAGAAAACCATCTGTAAGCTGCTGCCACTGTATTTTGGCGATTCCCATTATGCCTCCGGCAGCCACCATCATATTTCTGATGATATCTAAGAATGCTGCGTTGAAATTGGGAGATTCGTTTCTCCCGTATACTGCGGTTTTTATATAGGTTGAGTCTCTATAGATCATGAATGTGGAAGTTGCTTTTGAGCTGTAAAAGTGGGCAATATGACTGCTTTTTTTATTCTCAGGATCCTTTGATGGTCTGCAGGTAATTATAATACTTTCAGAGGAGTTGTCTTCATAATAGCAGATATCTGTTATTTCTACCCAATCATAACCTTTTGCTTCAGTTTCGCCCGGCCCCGGAATATTGATTCTGATAAAATCACCTTTTAGAGGCTCTCTGTCAACGGGATTAGCATTGGAATCGTAGAGTTTAAATGCTGCAAAAGCATCTCCACAATAACTTTTCCATTTGTGGATGGAGAAAAATCTTTTTTTTACTATTTCAAATTTCAACGGAATCAATGCCGGTTCAAATTGTTTTCTGCTTTCAGTGTCATGAAATCCGCCGGATCTTTGTTGGGGAACTCCCTGTATTTGCTTTGGTTTCATACTGTCTGTTTTAAAACAAATTAATGAAAATAATGTGTCCTATTTTATGAGCGCAGTCACAATCAAAAATACGAACGTATGCCGTCATTTTTTTTAATAAAGGATTATGGATTTTCATGATATACCTTCTGATGTCAATAGAATAGATTATTTGAAGAGGTATAATTAAGTATCCATAAAATTCCACAATACTAAAGAAAGCTTACATCAATTAGAGAATAGTTATTTTCTATTAAAATCAATAATTTTTAAAAAAAATGCATATATAATGTTTTGCATAATATTAATTTTACTTATATTTGTGAATCGAAATAATTTTTTTTCATCATTTGTGTTTTTTTAAGGTCTCCATTCGTGGGGACCTTTTTGCTTCCATTAACCTTATAATTGATTATTTACTGCTAATATGAAAATGCGATAAATAGTGAAATATTACATAATTTGAAAACAAAAAACACCTTATTATAGGGCGTCATATAAATTTACAATGATTAATAAATCCCTTTTTATTGCTTTATAGTAAGATCGAAAGCATAAACATATTATTCAACATTTATGATACTTGGGAATAAGGCTAAAAACTGGAACCTTATCTGCTATTTAATGTTTTTTATAAAATCGGTAGGCCGGAACTGCATGACAGACTGAAAGCTTCTGGTGTAAGCCTGCACACTCTTGTACCCTACTTCATAGGCCGTTTCGGAAATGGTAAGATTTCCTGAACTCAAAAGCTCCAGGCTCTTGATGATTCTTAGCATCTGCTGGTATTTGCTTAGGGTAAGTCCAGTTTCTTTTTTGAAAATACGTTCTAAAGTACGGGTAGACAATAATGCAGTCTCTCCCAGATCTTCTATTCTGATTTCCTTATGATAATCATGATGCAGATGTTCTATCACTTTTGTCAGGCGTTTGTCTTTTGGAAGGCAGATATGAAGTTTCAGAGAATGTTCTACAAAATGAGGAAGTTCATTGAATAATGCTTTTAAAAATATGGTTTCATCAGCATCTTTTGATAGAAGTTTAGACCATTTTTCCACATATCTTATCATTTCCTTTAAAACCGGAGGAACTGAAAACACATTGACTTCATGATAAAAAGAGTCTTTTTTATCCACTTCCGCAAACATGATCATCAGATTGATTTTTTCGGAATGGGAATTGGTCTTATGGATGGCATTGGGAGGAATCCAGACGGCATGATTCTGCGGAAGAAGATAAATTCTTTCTTCAATAGTAATATACTGAAACCCGCTTTCCACATACACCAACTGCCCTTTTTGATGCTGGTGAAGCACATCATCATGAATCCAGTCTTCTTCAAACCAGACAAAATAGGGTTTATGCAGCTCATCTACTTCTATACTGTTATTTGCATTCATGTCGTTTCAGGTTAAAACTTTGGCAAAATTAAACAAAATTACTATGTTAATTTTGCACAAAAGTTTTTATTATGATGAAGAGTGAAATAAGAAAAAAAGCATCTTATGCTTTACTGGTCATTAATGTATTGGTGGTGATACTGATCTCAAGTAATCTCCGTTCACCAATCGTTGCAGTATCTCCTGTATTAAATGAGGTGAGACAGGCTTTAAAGCTGGATAATTTTCAGGTGAGTTTACTGACCTCCATTCCTCTTTTTATGTTTGCAGGCTGTTCTGTATTGGTGAGTAGATTTTCCAATAAGCTGGGAATCAGTAAGCTGTTGATGTATTCCTTACTTATTTTAAGTCTTGGACTTTTTCTTCGTATTTCCGGATCGTTATCTATGTTATTTCTAGGGTCGATATTCATTGGGTTGGGAATTTGTATTGGGAATGTGGTAACCCCCGGATATGTTAAAAATAATTTTCCGAAACAGATTGGGCTTATGACCGGAATTTTTGCTGTTTCTATGAATCTTACAGCTGCCCTGGCTTCTGGCTTTAGTGTAAGAATTGGAGAATGGACAGGCTTTGGATGGCGGGGTTCATTAGGAATCTGGCTGATAATTGCGGGATTGGGGTTTCTTGTTTTACTTCTTGAACTTGTTTTCAACAAAAAAAATTCTGACCAACCTAAAGTGGCGCTGAGTACTTCTGGGATTAATATGTTCAAATCTTCCCAGGCATGGAATATTAGTATCTTTATGGGACTTCAGTCCCTGTTCTACTATTGTATGGTTGCCTGGCTACCTTCATTCCTTGCAGATTATAATATGCAGGGAGAAAGCTCCGGCTGGGTTCTTTTTGTAATCCAGATTACGATGATTCCGGTGACGTTTTGCTGCCCGATTATAGCCAGTAAAATGAAGGATCAAAGGATTATGATTCTTTTTATCTGCGCCTTAATGTTTACGAGTACTATGATGTTTGTCCTGCTAAAATCCCAATGGATTTATGTAAATGCAGTTATTATAGGACTCTCCAATGGGTTGTCTTTCAGTTTGTCTATCCTGTTTTTCTCCACAAGAACCAAAAGCAGTATTAATGCAGTGAAAATTTCAGGAATGGCACAATCTGTAGGATATCTTATTGCCGGATTCGGGCCTCCTGTTTTTGGAAAACTTCATGATTGGGATATCTCATGGAACACCTCTTTTTATTTCCTGAGTATTGCCGTACTGATCATGCTGTATTTTGGACTGAAAGCGGCAAAGAATAACTATGTGGAAGATTAAAGAAAATGTTGACAAAATTAACCTTAGGTTATGCGTTTTTTGTTACTGGACGCTACCCATTCATCCTTTAAACAGCTAGGGCAGTTTTCTGTACTGCCTGCTGTTTTATGTTCTGTATGACCACAGAAGGTGCAGGAATAATATCCTTCATTATGAATAGATTTTAATGGGTTTTCCAGGGAGTCTGGCATAATGGGAAGTCCATATTTTACAGATTGGTCTTCATAAAAAAATACACTGATCTCTCCGGAGATTTCTTCAATTGCCATTTCAATCTGCCCAAGTTGCGAAACACCTTTTAATCTAAGTTCTGCAAAGAATTCATCACTTCCCAAATTTTCTTTTTGAAAGTTCTTAATGGAAAATTCACCATTTTCTATCAGACAGATGGATTTTCCTTCCACCAGCTTTTCGAAAGTCTTACTTTTTCCAATAAAAAAAGTAACAATTGTATACAGGAGAATAATGACAATAAAAACGATAAGGGAAGAAATAATTCCGACATCTTTATTAAACATGGGATCTCCGGCAGCAGAACCCAGTCCGATAATAACCACCAGCTCGAAGATAGAGAGCTGTTTAACTCCTCTTTTTCCTAAAATCCTCAGCCCGATAATAATAGCCATGAACATAATCATGGTACGAAGAATGATCTCTAAAAGAAAAGACCATTCTTCATGTCCCAATAATAATTCTTTCCAATCAAGATTTAAGAGAAAAACTGAAAGCATAAAATTATTTATCAGCAAGAATTCAAAAAATAAGCCATATTCTTATTATTACTGTAAACTAATGCTTAAACTTACCTCTTCACCATCTTTGAGGATAAAACATTGCCCGCCAAGTTCTTCCTTAGCTATTTTTTCCCTGATGAAGTTCCTGTCTTCTTTGCAATGGCTTACTGCCTCCAGATGGGTAATCCATACCAATGCTTCAGGAGCCTGCCTGCAGACTTTTACAATATCTTCACTCGTCATAATGATAGGATCTCCTACCAAAAAAGTGGCTGCTCCACCTGCTACAATGATATGCTGTGGCTGATGTTTGTCTATCTCCTCTGCAATATCATTATACCAGATACTGTCTCCAACAATATAAACGGACTGATCGGCTGTTTTAAAAACAAATCCGTTCACCACGCCCATTTTTTCTCCAATTTCTCCGGTTCCATGCTGTCCTTTCGTGAGAGAAATGTCAATATCTTTCCAACGGATGTGTTCATTAATGGAAATAATATTCTTAAAGCCATATTCAGCGATCTGATCAGCAATGATCTCCGGGCAAAGTATAGGTGTATTTTTGTTGAGAAGTTTTATCGCCTCTTCATCCCAATGATCAGGATGGAGGTGAGTAACTGCCACGGCATCTATTGTCTGCAGCTTTTCAATTAACTGTTCTCTGCTGAAAGGTAGGTCTACCAAAGGATTCAATAATTCATTACCGGTCATAGGAAACTTCCCTAAAGATCCTTTTTCTCCAAGCATGGGATCAACTAAAATGGTGGTACCCTCAATATTCAGTAGCAATGTGGCGTTACGCCATAATTGTAGTTTCATTTTGTTTAAATTTGTACAGCAAAGCTAACGGCTAAATAAGAAAAAATAATCGATGGTTACCAAAAGGTTAACCATATTTATAGTAAGGAATTGATGAATTTTGAAGAATTTAAAACCTGTGGCCTGCGACGGAGCCTGGATATCCTGTCCGGAAAATGGAAACCTCTGATCTTATCCTCTCTTTTTGAGGAGGAGCAGGTACGTTTTGTGGAGCTTTGGCGAAAAATGCCGAGAGTTTCCAAGAAAGTATTAGCAGAACAGCTGAAACAGCTGGAGGAAAATGATATTATTCAACGGATTGAAGTGTACAATTTTCCTCTGGAAGTGTATTACAGGTTAACGGAAAAAGGACAAAAGTTGGGCCCTATTCTTTCTGAGCTCCATGAATGGGGAAATCATTTAAAGGCATAATATAATTTTGCAATAATACATTTTTGCGATGAAAATCTGGATTTATCTTTATTTTAAACCTTATAGGTTTCAAAAACCTATAAGGTTGTATAAATAGTACTATTTAAAGACTGTTTAATGCCTAAACTGATCCAGGACTTCTATAATATTCTGATATACAAAATCCAATTCTTCGGAGGTAATGCAATAAGGCGGAACCAGATATATTACATTTCCCAGCGGCCTCATAATCATCCCTCTCTGTAAGAATTCATTATAAAGCTTCTTCCCTATTTCATTGAAATAAGAAGTACCATTCCCGGTTTTAAAATCAAAAGCTAAAATAGTTCCGATCTGACGTGTATTTTCAACTTGTGGATGCAAGGAAATTATTTTTATAAATTCCGAATGCTGATGAGTAATGCGATTGATATTCATTTGAGTTTCATTGGTAAGTAATAGTTCCATACTGGCCAGAGCTGCTGTACACGCTAAAGGATTAGCCGTAAAAGAATGTCCGTGGAATAATGTCTTATGACGGTCATCAGATAAAAAAGCTTTGTAAATTTCATGCGTACAGGTTGTAATACCCATAGGCATGGTACCGCCTGTTAATCCTTTTGAAAAACACATGATATCGGGCTTTTCTGTAAGGTAATCTGTTGCAAAAAGTTTTCCGGTCCTTCCGAAGCCTGTGAACACTTCATCCTGAATCATTAAAATTTCCTGCGTCCTGCAATACTGCATCAATTCATCAAGATTTTCTGCGCTGTACATCAGCATTCCTGCCGCTCCCTGCACCAACGGTTCAAAAATAAAACAAGCCACTTCATCTGCTAGCTGCCCAATCTGTATTTTTAAATCGTCCAGATTCTCCGCTGTAGGAGTATCGATAAAAACAACTTCAAATAACCTGCTTTCAAAAGGTTTGGTCCAAAAGCTTTTTCCACTTACAGCCATTGCTCCGAATGTATCTCCATGATAGGCATTTTTAAAAGCTAAAATTTTAGTTTTCTCCTTTCCCTGATTGTGGGCATATTGAATACACATCTTCAGCGCTACTTCTACCGCTGTGGAACCATTGTCGGAATAAAATACCTTGTCCTGGTTTTGAGGAAGAATATTCAATAGATTTTCTGAAAGCTGTACAGCTGGCTCATGGGTAAATCCGGCAAAAATAACCTGTTCGAGGGTGGTAAGCTGCTCGAATACCCGCTGGGCAATATAAGGATGAGAGTGTCCATGCAGAGTAACCCACCACGAAGAGACTACATCCAGATATTTTTTACCTTGGTGATCATAAAGGTAAACCCCTTCTCCTTTAACAATCGGTATGGCATCAGCAGCTGTTTTCATCTGGGTATACGGATGCCAATTGACTGCTTTATCTCTTTCCTGAAGACTCTTCTTTATTATTGTATTCATGTAAAATATATTAATGATGGGATATGTAAATTGTAAAACTACCTTAGTAATTTTAACATATTGTCCGGCAGATTTTTAAGTTTACAATCCGCTACAGGTTAGTAGTATATAGCTTACTAATAAATCTGACAGAAGTACTGCAATGAAGTTTAGTATAGTCATAATTAAAATCCAAAAGCTCATAACTCAATATTTGTAATTCAAAATTCAAAATTCACAACTCATAACTCATAACTCATAACTCTATAGTCATTTTTTAACAACAAGTTTCTTTTTTCATCATGGGTTTCAATCCCAGTGTTTCCAGCATCTGCATATCTTCAGATACCCCGGGATTAGGAGTCACCAATAAGGTTTCTCTTTCTCCTGTGAAAATAGAATTGGCACCTGCCATAAAACACCATGCCTGTTCAGTTTCTGTCATTTCAATACGTCCAGCACTCAGTCGCACCATAGAAGCCGGCATTACAATCCTTGCGGTCGCAATCATTCTTACCATTTCCCAGGTATCTACTTTTTCGTTATTTTCCAATGGTGTTCCTTCTACCCTTGCCAATGCATTAATGGGTACAGATTCCGGATGCTTAGGCATCGTTGCTAAGGTCAAAATCATTGAAATCCTGTCCCTATGTGTTTCTCCAAGACCGATAATTCCTCCTGAACATACTGTGATTCCAGCCTTCCTTACATTGTTGATCGTATTAATCCTGTTGTCAAATGTTCTGGTGGAAATGATTTCTTCATAATACTGTTCAGAAGTATCCAGATTATGGTTGTAGGCATACAAACCTGCTTCCTGAAGCCGTATTGCCTGTTCTTCGGTAAGCATTCCTAATGTACAGCATACTTCTAATCCTAATTCATTAACTCCTTTTACCATATCGATCACTCTGTCAAAATCACGGTTGTTACGAACTTCGCGCCATGCTGCAGCCATGCAGAAACGGGAGGAACCACCGTCCTTAGCTTTCTGTGCATGAGCTATTACCGTTTCCGTAGGTAATAAAGCCTGTACTTTGATATTGGTGTGGTAGCGTGCTGCCTGCCCACAGTAAGAACAGTCTTCCGGACATCCTCCGGTTTTAATCGACAATAAAGTAGAGATCTGTACCTCAGAGGGGTCGTGTCGCTCTCTATGTACTGTGGCAGCTTTATAAATAAGCTCCATCAGGGGTAAATGATAAATTTCTTCAATTTCTTCTTTGGTCCAGTTGTGTCTGATTTCTGTTTTCTTATCCATTATCATAATTTTGTTATTGTTAATTGCTTTGCAGCCATTTTAATATGTTCTTTATCAGCATGGGTAATCTCCGGAATCCTGATAATTTTTGTTTCATTTTCAATAAAGCTGCAGATGAGTCTTTCTGTATCATCAGGAAACGTTCCATTAAGGATCAGGTATTCAAGCTTTATATTTCTTTGCTGTAATGCCATTATGGAGAGCAAGCTGTGATTGATACATCCTAAATAGTTTCTGACAACAAGCGCTGTAGGCAGCTCCAGTATCTCTATCAGATCAATCATGAAAATATGATCTGAAAGCGGTACCATCAATCCTCCGGCACCTTCTACAATCAATGAGTTTTCAGTGTCCGGCAATTGAAAATCATCAAGTTGAATCTGTATGTTTTCTTCCCGTGCAGACTGATGAGGAGATGCAGCCAGTTGCAGGCGATGTGTTTCCGGATAGCAGGTGGTATGCTCTGTCCAGTCCTCAATTTTATGACGGTCTGTATAATGGAGATCTCCGGACTGTACGGGTTTCCAGTAATCTGCTTTAAAATACTGCACCAAAACGGCTGAACAGATGGTTTTTCCTATTTCGGTTCCTATTCCTGTTATAAATAGTTTCATATGAGTTTTCGGGGTTCCGGGTTCGGGGT
>NZ_CAKKLP010000027.1 GCF_918698085.1 Chryseobacterium sp. Bi04 | reverse complement strand
TTCCCATTCCGAACACAGAAGTTAAGCCCACCAGCGCCGATGGTACTGCTAACGCGGGAGAGTAGGCCGCCGCCAGTTTTTATTTTATTTTTAAAAATCCTTTATCGTAAGATAGAGGATTTTTTTTTGTTTATATACTATAACAACTATACTCCTAATACTTCAACTCTAAACTATACTTAACCTCAGTTGATAGTTGATAGCGCTGTCACCTTCAACTCATAACTCTCAACTATTAACTCCTAACTCATAACCCTTGGCTATTGAGGCCCATGGGATGACAAAGTCATAGAACTATTAATTCTATTTTGAAAAGAATTGTACATGCTGTTTATTTCTTATCCCACCAAATGCGTCCCTGGATATCACTTTCACTTAATCCAAAATCAGGATCCAGTTTCATCATATCAAGTGCTGATTTTTGATTCTGATAATTCAGGTTATCTTTTGAAGGGGTTGAAAGAATAATTCTTCTAGGCATTACTAATAAAATTCCTCCATCCCGTGAGGGAGATTCTAATGTAAGAGCAGTGGATGTATTAGGCATGCCGGTCCTCTTAATAAGAGCCCAAACTTCGTTGGGTTGTTTGAAATAATTAAGATATTCTTGTATGATAATTTGCTCAAGGGCTGTTGAAGCATTAAATTGAACTTGAGAAGAATTAAGGTACGTGGTAATTTCTGCTTCGGTAGTTGGGATATACTTGTCTACTAATGCTTCTTTAGCGATATAGTTATAGGTTATAATTGAGGCTCTGATTCCTTGTTCATATAGAGCCTGTACATTACCGGAAATAAGCCCCCTTGCTGCTAACTCTGCTTTTAATAAAGAATAATCAGCGTAAGTAAGAATTGGAAATACGGCGTTTCCGGTACCTGCATTATATTCAGGATGCCATATTTTATACTGTAATCTGGAGATCGTATCATAGTTTATACCGTCTAATAGCCTTTTGGCAGAGGTATAGTAACGGCTTTTATTTGGGCTTACCATATCCGGGCTGGTTGGACCTCCTACATATCGCTGATTTTCTATAGCTGGTTTCATTTTTCCAGCAGCAACAAGCTTATCAATATTTTCCTGGGAATAATCGTTTTCCTGGAAAAAAATGGGCCTTCTTGGATCTTTATTAAGATTCATAAAATCAGCCATTGGTTTAGAAGCAGACATCCCTATAGGGTTGAAATTACCATTCTCAGTAAATCTTTTTGCGAGCAGAGAGAAATCTTCATCTGTACTATTAATCTGTTCTCTTGACAATACTTGCGTAGCAATAGTGGAAAGCTTTGCAGGATTTCTTTTCATTAATCTTGAAGCAATCTTTAATCTCAATGAATTGGCAATCTTTTTCCACCTTGTGATATTGCCATTAAAGAATAGATCTTTATTTCCAGGGTTTATCTGTATAGCTTGATCAGCAGCTTCAATATCCCCATAGACATCATTTAGCTGTTTGTCAAAAATATCATATAATTGTTCCTGGGTTTCAAATTTTGGAGTTAGTGTACCGCCATACCGTGCCTGAAATGATTCTGTATAAGCCATACTTCCATTCACATCAGTAACATACCACGCATAATAAACCTTTAAAATGCTGGCAATGCTTTTAATATTGACATATTTTGCCTGTTCATTGGCCGGCATCTCGTTGATCTTGTGAATAATGTCTGTAAGCAATGCACCATGATCTCCATAAAAGATATCTTTTCTTGCATTCATGTTGGAACCATCATCCATAAAGTTCGATGCATTCCCAGTATTAGGAACTAAGGTCTGAGTCCATGGCATAATTCTACGATAATAATCATAATAGTATTCATAACTGCCGGTATATCCTCTTTTAATGGCGAGAGGTAATAGTTCTTCCGGGGTTGCGGTTGTTTTATCCAGGGGATTGGTATTGATGTCAGCAAAATCACTTGTACAGGAAATGAATAGAGAAAGTGAAACGGTTAATATTAATAATTTTTTCATGTTTTAAATTTTAAATTAAATAGTTTCTAGAAAGAAAAATCCAGATTAAACCCAATATATCTTGACATCGGTGAGCCTCCGTATTCTGCAAAGCTTCCTGCACTATTGGAGTATTTTCCTTCAGGATTGATGCCATCGGGTAATTTATTATAGATATAGAATAAATTTCTTCCTATTATAGAAGCACTGAGTGTATTCAACCCTAGAGGCTTAATCATATCCGGTTTAAAAGAATAGGTAAGCCTTAGCTCACGAAGGGCTACCCAGGTATTCTCAAAAATAGCCTGTTCCCGTATGCCTGTTCCCCATGAGGCTAAATTTCTATAATATAAATCGGTACGCACAGGATTTAGCCATCCTTTTTCATACGCTTCCTGATAAGTCATTCCACCTACATCTCTTTTAATGCCTTGTTTATCTGTTATTTCTGTTTTATCAGCAAATACTCCTTCAGGAATTAATCCATATTGTGTTACGCCATTGGCGTCTGTATATTGAATCCCTCCTCTGGCTTCATCTCTATATTGTAGGGTTGACGGTAAGTTTCCAAACTGAACACCATAATTATAGGTAGCTGAAAGAATATCTCCACCCACTCTTGCATCTATCAATACACTTAACGATAAGTTTTTATAGCTGAAGGTATTTCTAAAGCTGGTTAAAAAATCAGGGGTCAGCTTTCCTACTGTAACATCGTTCTGGTTCTGATAGGAATTGGAGCGTAGATAATAGCCATTAGAGTTTAAGACTTTCATTCCATTTCTGGGGTCATTGGCATCCTGTGTCTGATATCTGGCATAGGCATACCTTGTTTGTATCAGCCCATATTGTTGTCCCGCTATGGCTACACTTCTTACATCATCCCCCATACCCAAATTGAGAACATATACACTCACTCCAGGGTACAATTCGATAAGCTTGTCCCTGTTTTGGGAGAATGTAAATGTTGTATTCCATCTGAAATTAGTTGATTTAACAGGAACTGCGTTTACAATAACCTCAATACCCTGGTTTTGTAAGTTTCCGGCATTTATCTGTTGTTCTTTAACTCCGGACTCCTGGGGTAATGTAAGGGTTAATAATTGGTTTGTTGTATTCGTTTTGTAAAAGGATACATCAAAATCTAACCGGTTGTTCAAAAAAGCCATATTCAATCCAAATTCTATGGATTTGCTCAGCTCATTCTTTAGGTTTGCGTTGGCAAGGGCATTGCTATTAAAACCTGTTAAAGGAATGCGGTTCCCATTAGGAGTATTGTACGCTGACGGGTCAGGTCTGTAGTAGAATCCTGAGCTTGTGTTATAGGGAGAAGTATCCCGGCCTACCCATGCCAGGCTGGCTCTTAAACTACCAAAATTAATCCATTTTGGTAGTTTGAAGGAATTGGAAAATATCCAGTTCCCCACAAAGGATGGATAAAAATAGCTCAGACTTCCGTGTCCATCCGGATATGATAAGGTAGAAGACCAGTCATTACGTCCGGTAATATCTATAAATAGCTGATCCTTCCATGCGAAGTTAGCAAAGGCATAAACGGCCTGAATCCTTTTTGGAGACTGCTCTCCGTCAGTGTATGAAACTTCATTTCCTGCAGGATCTATAGTATTCTGGATCTGAAAAACACCAGGGGTGTTAAGCCCCCCATTTGTCCATTGTTTGTTTGATTTATATCTGGATCTGAAATCTTCTCCGCCCAGGGAAGCATTTAATGTTAAATGATCAGTTAATTTAAAGTTACCACTCAATAAAAATTTAACATTATACTGTTCTTTAGTTCCTTCCAGAATAGTATAGCTTCCTCCTGTAAAGCCGGTATTTTCGCCTAGTATTTTAGATTCGTTGATAAAATTATAATTATTGAAATTACCGCTAACGGTCATGTTTAACCAATCCGTTAACTGAGACCGTATTTCTAAACGCCCTATATAATTATTTTCTTTTTGGGTTCTTGTATTTTGAAAAATATTAAAATAATTAGCGGCCATTCCATAAGGATCGGCACTCTCTTTTTTTATGCCTCCATTGATTGGATCCAGATAATTGTTTCTCCAGTAAACGGCATCAAAACTTCTGGGAACCTGATAGATATAACTGAACAGCGGACTTGAATTTCCTCCCTGAGGTACCGGATTCTGCCCAAAAGACCGGTTATAATTGAAGCTGGCATCTACTTGCAGATATTTACTGAACTCATGGGTTGCACGGAAATAAAAAGCATTTTTTGTAAATTTATTTCGGGGCAAGATTCCATCGGCTTCCTGATTGGTATAGCTTAATAAAAAAGTAGATTTCTCATCGCCACCAGATAACTCAATTGAATTTTTACGATCAAGGCCTACCTGATAAATATCTCTGTAATTATTGGGTTGAGAATTCCATAGTATGGTTCTGCCGTCAATATCCCTTACAGGCTTTCCATCAAACTTTGGTCCATAACTGTAAAAAGCACTGCTCGGATCAATAAAGCGTTCACCATTACTATCCGTTTGGAATGTAGGCCCCACGCCCGCCCCAAATTCATTTTGAAATTTCGGACCGGAGTAAACATGTTGTGTGGTAAGGGAAGAATTGATTTTGACCCCAATACCATTTCTGCTTTTCCCCTTCTTGGTGGTAATGACAATTACTCCGTTCGCGGCACGTGAACCATAAAGGGCGGAGGCCGCTGCTCCTCTGAGCACGGTAACAGATTCAAAAACATCTGAGTTCAGATTTTTCATTTCGTTACCGAAATCATATCCCGATCCCCATGCATCAGCACCAGTCACACTGTTATCTATAATAACACCATCCACAACAATTAAGGGTTGATTATTTTTCCCCAATGAAGTGTTCCCCCGGATTTGAATTCTGGCACTGGACTGAGGCCCCCCTGAACCGGCAACAATTTCTACCCCGGGTAGTTTTCCCTGGAGAGCTTCCATTGGATTAACAACCCCGGCTTGTGTAATATCTTTGCTTTCAACCTTGGTAACGGCATAACCTAGTTTTCTCTGGTCTCTTTTTATTCCCAATGCAGTTACAACAACTTCTTCGATTTGTTTATTTTTTATAGTATCTTTCTTCGTTTTCTGTGCGGTTAAATAATCTGAAGTACCCAGTAAAAAACAAAATACACTAACAGCGAAGGGGAATCCTGTGTTTGATTGTTTCATTATATTTGATTCATCATTTGGTTAAGAATTACAATATTAAAAAAATAAATGATAAAAAGTGATTTATTTTTATTGTAACAAATTGATTGTCAGTGTTTGGTGGTTCTGATTATCTTGTATTATTTAATTTCCTATGTAAAATATTTATTTATTTAGGATATAATAGTGATAAATTAATATCAATTGCTATTTAAGTGAATTTTATTTTTTTTATCAACTGAGATAATATTTTAAGGTAAGCTTTATAAATTGGCAAAGATTATTAAAAAAATAAGAGGTATTGATAAACTTTCTTATGATTTGTCATAATATTTGATACTGTATGGGATAGAGAATTATTTAAATAAAAACTTTTCTCTTCCAAGAACATAAGATATTCAAAGAAAGAGGCCGTTTTCACAACGTGTGAAAACAGCCTCTTTCTTTGAATTATTCACCGGGGTGAATATGTATAGGTCAGATCATACCTGTATAACGCCTAAGTTAAATTTCTCTGTAATAGGAGAATGGTTGGCAGCTTCAATACCCATAGAGATCCATTTTCTGGTGTCTGTAGGATTGATGATGGCATCTGTCCATAATCTTGCTGCTGCATAGGTAGCATCGGTTTGACTTTGGTATTTTTTGGAAATAGTATCCAGAATTTCGTTGTGTTCTTCTTCTGATATTTCTTTGCCTTGTTTTTTTAATGAAGATTCCTGGATCTGTGCTAAAACTTTTGCTGCCTGAGACCCACCCATTACGGCTAAGTCTGCCCAAGGCCATGCAACAATTAATCTTGGATCATAGGCTTTTCCACACATGGCATAATTACCGGCTCCATATGAGTTTCCTGTAATAATTGTAAATTTAGGAACAACAGAATTGGATACGGCATTGACCATTTTTGCTCCATCTTTGATAATCCCTCCATGTTCGGATTTAGAACCTACCATGAAGCCTGTAACATCCTGTAAGAAAACCAATGGTATTTTTCTTTGGTTACAGTTAGCTATAAATCGGGTAGCCTTATCTGCAGAATCGGAATAAATAACTCCTCCGAACTGTACTTCTCCCTTACCGTTTTTCACCATTTTTCTTTGGTTGGCTACAATTCCTACAGACCAGCCATCTATTCGGGCTGTAGCACAGATGATACTTTTTCCGTAGTCAGGTTTGTATTCTTCATATTCAGAATTGTCTGTAATACACTTTAGGATATCAAAAGTATCATACTGCTCAGCTCTTGAAACCGGCATTATTCCAAAAATATTTTCTGGCTTTTCTTTAGGAAGAAAACTTTCTATTCTGTCAAAACCTGCTTTTTCAGTGCTTCCGGTAGACTTCATAATGTTTTTGATTCTATCCAAAGCATCTTTATCATCTTTAGCTTTATAATCTGTAACTCCTGAAATAGAGCAGTGGGTAGTAGCCCCACCTAATGTTTCGTTATCGATGCTTTCACCAATTGCTGCCTTTACAAGGTAGCTTCCTGCGAGGAAAATAGAACCTGTTTTGTCAACAATCATAGCCTCATCACTCATAATAGGCAAATAAGCTCCTCCGGCTACACAACTGCCCATAACTGCTGAAATCTGGATGATTCCCATAGAGCTCATTTTCGCATTATTTCTGAATATTCTTCCAAAATGCTCTTTATCCGGGAATATCTCGTCCTGCATAGGAAGATAAACACCGGCAGAATCTACCAGATAGATAATGGGAAGTTTGTTTTCCATAGCAATCTCCTGTGCTCTTAGATTCTTTTTCCCTGTAATGGGGAACCATGCACCCGCTTTTACAGAAGCATCATTAGCTACAACGATACACTGCCTTCCTGAAACGTAACCAATCACTACAACAACTCCTCCACTAGGACATCCTCCATGTTCCTTATACATTTCATACCCTGCAAATGCTCCTACTTCTATGGAATCTGAATTTTTATCAAGAAGATAATCAATTCTTTCTCTTGCCGTCATTTTTCCTTCTTCACGAAGCTTTTGAAGCCTCTTTTCACCACCACCTTTTTTTATTTCGGTGAGCAGGCGGTTTATATCTGAAAGTCTTAATCTGTTTTGATCTTCCCGTTTGTTGAATTCAATATCCATAAAGTTTCAATTTTTTACGCTTAAAGATACTATTTTTATACAGAATATGAATTGAAGTAAAACGGGTGTTTAATATATTGGTATTCAGAAAATTGTGATATTTTTAACAGAAAAATATTTTTAGATGATTTATATTTTTTCTAACTTTACGGTAGAGTAACAGAGATCCTAATCTCTGCAAAATACTCTGTTCCTAGTTTATTTTTTTAATAGTTTATTATTTGAAAGCCCTGAAAGTTTAACAAATTTTCAGGGTTTTTTGTATCTGCATAAAACTTGGAAGGACATACTGAAAAATTAAACTGAATACTGTTTTCTATATTCTATAATATTGAGAAATGATGATGGGCTTTTATTTTTTTGATATTTCTTAAAAGGGATAAAGCCTAATTTTTCAGGTATTCTCCTGCTCGCTATATTTTCCTGATCAACTGGATAGACTATATATTTAAAAGTAAAATTACTTTCTAAAAATTCAATAAGGCTCACTATGATCTCTGTACCCAATCCAATACCTTGTGCATCCTTTTTTAACCATAAGCCGAGTTCTACCGATTCTTCTGTTATGTTATGAATACCACAGCAACCCATAAAGTTATCATCATCATCAAGCGCAACCATGACAAGGTCAGTATTTTTTAACAACAATTTTTTTGATTCTTCTACAAAGACCAGAATGTCATTTCTATCTCCATCCGGATTGAAAGGCATATACCTTGTAACTTCTACAGTAAAACAGGTATTGATATCGTCAATATACAAATCTTCTACAGGCTGCAATATCAGCCGATCTGTTTTAATTCTAATATCTTTATTCAGTATCATAAGTCCAATGTATGATTTTTTATTTTAGTGAGAAAAGATCTTATGGAGCAGCAACATTGTTTTTTGATAAATTTTTATAAAAATAAGGTGAAGACATAATAAGTGTTTTTTTATTAAACTATTATTTGTTTTTTTATCAGATTTGTAAAAGCCTATTTGTAAATTTGCACGTTAAAAATTCATAGAAGATAGGATATGCATAAATTGGCACTTTTCAGGCTGCATTTAATTGTGTTTTTGTGGGGGTTCACTGCAATTTTAGGAAAACTAATTCATGCAAATGCGCAGGTTCTGGTATTTTACAGAATGTTGTTTGCTGCAGTCTTTCTTTTTGTATTCATAAGAGTTTACAAAAAAGAGAGTATAAAGGTTTCAAAAAAAATATTCTTTCAGCTGGCAGCTATTGGTGTTGCGATGGCACTTCACTGGTATTGCTTTTTTTATTCTATCAAGGTCTCCAATGTTTCCATTGCGTTAAGCTGCTTATCATTATCTACACTTTTTGCCTCTATTTTAGAACCGGTTATTTTTAAAAGAAAAATTGATATATCGGAAGTGGTGATGGGAACAGTGATTGTTGCCTGTATTTTATTGATTTTTAAAACTGAATTTCATTTCAAAGAGGGGATTATTTATGGTATCCTGTGTGCTGTTTTCGGAACCATTTTTTCTGTTTTTAATGGTAAAATGTTTGGAAAAACAAGTTCGGGGAATATTATATTCTATGAAATTTTCTGTGGGTGGTTTATTTTAATGGTATTTTATCTTCTGACGGGTCAAATCTTTCAGATGGATGAAATAAACTATAGAGATCTGGCGTTAATATGCTTGTTGGCCAGTGTTTTTACAGCTTTTCCAATGTTGGAATCAGTAAAGTTAATGAAGTATATTTCGCCTTTTACCTTAATTTTAACAGTTAATTTAGAGCCGGTTTACGGAATTATACTAGCTTTTTTTATCTTTGGAGAATCAGAACATATGAGCCCTATATTTTATATTGCTTCAGGAGTTATGATACTGGCAATCATTGTCAATGGATTAATAAAAGCTAAAAAAACAAAAAACTTTAACTAAGCATCAAAATTATATGATGAAAAAATATTTTTTACTTGCATTTTCACTGCTGTTTGGGCTGTCACAATCTCAGATTATCAGGAAATATTCCAATGAATTTTTAAATATCGGAGCCGGTGCACGAGGTCTGGCAATGGGGGGAGCAGTAATATCCAATCAGGATGATGTATATGCTCCAATGTGGAATCCTGCGGGTTTAATGTCTATTGAGAGAGACTGGCAGGGAGCAGCGATGCACGCAGAATATTTTGAATCTATTGCAAAATATGATTACCTGGCCTATGCAAAGGTAATGGAAGAAGGTGTTTTTGGAGTTTCAATAGTAAGACTTGGGGTAGATAATATTTTGAATACCACTCAAATGATAGATTCTGAGGGAAATATTGATTATGATAAGATCACCAAATTCTCACAATCTGATTATGCCGCTATACTTTCTTATGCATTCAGGCCGGGAGGGAATCCCAATTTGGATGTGGGGGTGAATGCCAAAATTGTGTACAGAAATGTAGGTAAATTTGCCAGTGGCTACGGGTTTGGTTTTGATGTAGGGGCTATTTACAAAGGAAACAATGGATGGAAATTTGGGGGTATGATCCGTGATATTACTACCACAGTAAACTTTTGGACCATTAACCAGAAAGAATTATCAACTGTTGTAAATGGTGAAGAGTTTAACCCTGCGCCAAAAGATAAAATGGAGCTTACCATGCCTAAGCTGAATGTTGGGGCAAGTAAGTTATTTGAAATTAACAGCAGTGTCTATGTTTTGCCGGAAGCAGGGATTAATGTGGATTTTGCAAAAACGGCTTCATTAGTTTCAACAGACTTTGCAAGTATCAGTCCTTATGCGGGAGCTGAGCTGGGATACCAGAAAATGATTTTTGTAAGATTGGGGATCAATAGGTTCCAGTCCATTACAGATATAGAAGATCTTAAAAGAAAAGTTTCCTTTCAGCCGAGTGCAGGTCTTGGAATAAAATATAGAGGACTTACCCTGGATTATGCAATCACAAATTCAGGAATAGGCGGATCTAATTTCTATTCCAATTTCTTTTCATTGAAGCTGGATATGGGAGCATTTAGAAACGATTAAAAATAAAATAATATGAAAAGGATATCAGTGTTTATGTTGGCTATTTGTTCAACACTCATTTTCGGACAAAAGGTTTCAGATTATAAATACATATTTATTCCTGAGAAGTTTGAATCATTTAAAAAAGATAGTTATGGCTTAGAGACTTTTTTAGCAAAAGCACTGACAGGGAAAAAATATGTCGTTCTGCCGGCTAATAGAGATCAATGGCCTTCTGAAGCTAAAGATAACTCCTGTAATATCCTTAATGCAAATGTTTTGGATGATTCTGGATTATTTACTAATAAAGTTATCTTACAATTATCGGATTGTAATAAGAAAACCATTCTAGAAGCTAAAGGAAGATCGAATATCAAAGAATTTGAAAAAGGGTATCCGGATGCACTGACACAGGCTTTAATGAATGTTACAATTTCAAACCCTGTTGATATCTTACCTGCACAGACATCTGATACAGCCAGCAGTACTCAGAATACAGCTTCTGATACTCCTGCAGCTACAACAGCTGTTTCTACGGCAAGTAATTTTTCAAACGGAAAGCTTGATCTGCAGAAAGTACAGATAGATAACACCCAGTTTATTCTTGCTAAGTCAGGGAGCTCTGTTCCTTTTGCTATTTTTAAAGCAACTTCAAAGAAAGATGTATTTATGGTGAAGCTGGATAACGGAGCAACTACTATTGGTTATTTTGAGAATGGAAATATCGTAATTGATGTTCCTCAGGCTGATGGTAAATATTCCAAAGAAGTCTTTGCAGCAAAATAATTTTTTAAAACTTAATAAACTAATATATAATCCTTAATTCATGATGTTTGAATTAAGGATTGATTTTTAAAACCATGAAAAAACTTTACATTCCCATATTGACTTTACTGTCAATATTTTCAACTGCACAAACTGTATTGAATACACAATTGCATGAGATTAATTTTGGAGCTTCAAGTGATCCAAAATCGTTTATCAAACTTAATGATCTGATCATTTTCCCGGCAACCGGGTCTCCTTATGAAGGAAGAGAGCTTTGGTGTTTTAATTCTGCCACTCAAAAGTCTAGTTTGCTGAAAGATATTTATCCGGGGCCCAGCGCTGGTATATCAGGATCTCCCGCTTCTGTAAAATTAAATAATAAAGTCTATTTTCTCGCCCAGCAAAACTCATCCTATTACCAGCTTTGGGTAACGGACGGAACAAGTGTTGGAACAACAAAGTTAAAAGACTTGAGCTCAAATTTTGTTATTGATGAGCTTGTGGTGGTGGGAAATAAAATTTTCTTTTACCAATCTAATGAGCTGTGGGCTTATGATGCGGTTACTGACGATCTGCAGTCATTAAAAACATTTTCCTATTCCGGAAATATAAAGCTGTACTCTTTTCATAATCAATTGTTTCTGGCAGCTAATGACGGAGTACACGGAAAAGAGATCTGGAAGTCTGATGGTACACCGGGCGGTACCACTTTGCTGAAAGATATCGCCCCAAACTCGGGATCAAGTATTTCTAATGATTTTAAAATTATTGAATTAAATAATAAGTTTTATTTTGTGGGCAATGGGGCGGCTGGATATGAGCTTTATGAAAGTGACGGAACTACTGCCGGTACGGTGTCTGTGACACCTGTAAAGGTTCCGGAATTGGATGGGGCAGCTTCAGATAATTATTTTGTATTTAAAGGCTTAGACCCTGTGGGAAGTGGAATTGAACCGTGGGTTTCAGATGGAACGGCTGCTGGAACTCAATTATTAAAGGATATTATCCCGGGGGTAACAAGTTCCCTGGCTATGCCTAAATTTATTAGTTTTAACAATAAAATCTATTTTGAAAGTAACTCTAACGGAATAACCCCGAATTATGGAAATTATATCTGGGAAACTGATGGAACTCTGGCTGGAACAGCATTATTTAATACACCTCCGGAAATGAAATTATATGGAAAGAGTTCAGATGGGATACATTTAATATATAACACTGTAAATTCAGGGCTAAGATATTGGATCACCAATGGAGGTTCTGTTCAGCCATTTGAAATTACAGGATTAGCTTTACCGGTGGACAATAGTTTTATAGATCTTAACTCTAAAGTTTATCTGGCTGGTACAAACCAAAGGAATGGAGCAGAAGTCTTTTCCCTGGACCCTGCCACGAAAGTTATTTCAATAGCTGCTGATATTAACAGGGTGGAAGGTTCTGAGCCACATTCTTTTGATGTACTGAACAATAATCTGATCTTTATCGCCAAAGACCGGGAATTTAGTAATCAGCTATATAAGAGAAATAAAAGCACCCAACAGGTTGAAAGATTATCTTTCTTTAATACCGGTGGAGCTTTACCAGGGGGAATAGCTACCACTTTTGACGATGAGTTCACTAAAGTAGGAAACTATCTTTATACAAAAGGTGGCTTTTACAGGACAGATGGAACGGCTGCAGGCTCAAATGTAATCATTATGTTGGAACCAATTACAAATAGTATTGTCTATACCAGCCTGAATGATAATATGCTGCTCTTCTCCGCCTATAGTAACTTTACAGGAACTGAGCTTTGGAGAATTAACAACAGTTCAAATACAATGGATTTGGTAAAAGACATATCGGTGGACAATATGGGAAGTTTATATGATGTGGATACTAAAACGGCTGTCCTGAACGGATATGCATATTTTATAGCGAGACAGTACGGAAAACTGGGAATCTGGAAGTCTGACGGTACGAATCCTAATACCAATAAAACCATTCAGTTTACATATCAGAACGGGACGGATGGGGATATAAAAGTCTTGAGCGCTGTCAATAATAAATTATTCTTTACCCTGGCTCAGGAGAATAATTCAAGTAATGAACATACGGAGCTTTGGTCTTCGGATGGTGACCAGGCTTCATCTGTACTGTTAAAATCCTATGTAGAACCAACCGGTTCAGGAACTATTTACAGGGAAACAGGAATACTCAATGACAAACTATTTTATGTAACCACAGGTTTTTCTTCAGGCTTGCATTCTTCCGATGGAACAATTGCGGGAACTGAAAAAATTATAGCAGGAAACTTTACGGCAAATGTGAAGTTTAAAAAATGTGGAAACCAGCTATTTTTTACTAATAATTATGATAAAGAATTGTGGAGAACTGATGGCACAGCCAATGGTACTTATAATGTGAAATCCGGATTTTCTGCAATAAAGGATATGGTTTGTGCCAATAACTATCTTTACTTCCTGAATGGTGATTCCCAAAAAGTATGGAAAACTAATGGTATTGCTTCAGATACAGTGCCAATGGATATTTTTGTTACGAATGATGATAATCAGCTGCTGGCTAATGAAAATATTCAGAAAATGGCAACGGACGGAGAAGAGCTGTTTCTGACCATTTTCACAAAAGAGCATGGAAGTGAATTTTACGCCATCACGGATACTTTACCCATTTATATGGCGACTAACGAATCTGTAAAACAGGAAGAGAAGAATGCTGATTTTAATATCAAGATTTATCCTAATCCGGTTTCAGACTATTTTTCAATACATTCCAAAGAAAATGATAAAATTGAAACAGTTAAAATTTTCGATGCAGCCGGGAAGCTGGTTAAGAATATAACGTATCCCAATGATAAAATTGATGTTGCCGAACTTTCTTCAGGAGTTTATTTCCTTAGAATTAAAACGGCTAAGGGAGATTATCTGATTAAGATCTTAAAGAAATAATATTATAAAAGGCTCTTAAAAAGAGCCTTTTATATGTATATATGATGATGTGTTTTCTCAATAGGAGTACAGAACTCTGTCATCTGTTTTGTTTCTAAAGCCGCCTGTATTTTTAACTCAGATTATTTTTACTCTATCTGAGCTTTGAAACTTGTACTAATTTACGAAAAATATTATAA
>NZ_CAKKLP010000026.1 GCF_918698085.1 Chryseobacterium sp. Bi04 | reverse complement strand
ATATTTATATAATTATAATGCTATTTATTTTGTTTGTTCAATCGGTTGCATTTTGATGTATGTTTATTTTAATTTAAATAACTTCTAATTAAAATAAAACTCCTGCAAATTCCAAATGTTTTACAGAAAAAGATCTGCGCAATCCGTGAAATCTGCGGGAGATTTATTATTTATTGAAGACTATTGTACTTCAAAAATATAGGTTTTGCCTTTCTCAGTATCAAAATCAAAAACCTGAGTTTCAGGAACGGGAAAACCTTTCAATTCAGCTTGATCAGAAACCAAAGGAGTTTTAATGGTATTAATCTGATAATATTCATTCGGGTTTTCTCCTGTTGCAGGTTTCAATTGAGCTTTGGTGGCTGAAGTTCTAGAAGCCACCATCACATCTTTAGCAATTCTAATTCTCGCATTTCCTCCTAAAGTAGATTTTATAACTAATTTCGTCAGCTTAGAATTTTTCCAATCCATATCAACTTCAAATCCACCTCTTGCTTTTAAACCTTTAACAGAACCATTTGGCAAAGCATCAGGAAGAGCCGGTAAAATATAAAGATAGCCGTCATAGCTTTGGAGCAACATCTCTGCAATTCCCGAAGTACATCCAAAATTTCCATCAATCTGAAACGGCGGATGGGCGTCCAGAAGATTCGGATAAGTTCCGCCGGATTGCCCTTTTGTTTCCATCGGAGCAGGCGTTAATTGGTCTGAAATTAATTTAAAAGCACGATTTCCATCCAATAATCTTGCCCACCAATTCACTTTCCAGCCCATCGACCAGCCTGTAGATTTATCGCCACGATACATCATTGAATTTTTAGCTGCTTCCGTTAATTCAGGATTTCTGAAAGGCGAAACCTGCCCCGAAGGAAATAATCCGTACAAATGTGAGATATGTCTGTGTTTATCATCAGTTCGGTCCATATCTTTCAGCCATTCCTGTAACTGGGCGTGTTGCCCGATCTGCATGGGTGGAAGTTTTTGTAAGGCAGTTTTTACTTCATCCGAAAGATTTTTATCTTCATTAAGAACCTTTGAAGCATTAATAAAATTATTAAAAACATCAAACACCAACTGATTATCCATCGTTGTTCCCGCAGTAATTCCGACACTTTTCATATAGGTGTTTTCCGGCGACATGGAAGGCGAAACAACGAGATATTTTTTGGAAGGATCTTGCTGCAAAACATCCAGATAAAACAAAGCCGAACCTTTTAAAGCAGGATAATATTTCTTCAAAAATTCTTTGTTTCCGGTGTATAAATAGTGATTCCAAAGATGCTGTGTGAGCCAGGCTCCGCCCATTGGCCACATTCCGTAGAAACCGCCGTCCACAATTCCTGTGATTCTCCACAAATCGGTGTTGTGATGCATATTCCAGCCCCTGGCGTGATACATTTCTTTGGCAGATTCCTGCCCAGTTACCGACAAATCCTGGATCATATCAAACAACGGTTCGTGCATTTCACTTAAATTCGTATTTTCCGCAGGCCAATAATTCATTTCTGTATTGATATTGACCGTGTACTTGCTGTCCCAGGAGGGATTTAACTGATAATTCCAGATTCCCTGTAGATTGGCGGGCTGAGTTCCCGGTTGTGAAGATGAAATCAAAAGATAACGGCCAAACTGGAAATATAAAGCTACCAGATCAGGATCTTTTGAATGGGCAAATTCTTTAATTCTGACATCGGTTGTTTTTTTTGCCTGATCTGTTGTTCCCAAATTTAGGCTTACCCGATTAAAATAGTTCTGATATTTTTCTATGTGAGCTTTTAATTCAGCATCATATTTTTTGCTTAAAGCTGATTTTAAATATTCTGAAACTCTCTGATCCGGATTTCCTGAAATATCATTGTATTTTTTGAAATTGGTAGCGATCGAAACATAAATGACCACTTCATCTGCTCCGGAAACATGCAATTGGTTTTCAGTTGACGTCAATTTCCCACCTTTTAAAACAGGAACAGCAATTGTTTTGAAATTAATTCTGCCAGTTTTATTGTCAGCTGAACCGCTCGTTCCGTTAATTATTAGTCGATTTTTTTCTGTAAAAATTGATTTTTTCAAATGTGGAGTAGAAGCATTAATAGAGAAATCCAAGCCTCCTTTTTTACTGGAAGATAGTTTGATCACAACCACATTATCAGCAAAAGAAGTGAAAATTTCACGTTTAAAAGTCACGCCATTCACTTCATAAGAAACTGTGCTTAAAGCTTTTTCAATATCTAAAGTCCGGTTGTAGTTGCTGAAATTTTCATGACCTTTGAAATCCAGAAACAAATCGCCCATCGTTTGATAAGGCATTCCGTAATTCAGATCTTTTGGTGCGGCTCTCGGATAGGTTTTGTTGGAAAGTTTTTGCGCTTCTTCAAACCGACTCTCATTCAACAGTTTCCTGATTTTTTGGATGCTGTCGAACGTGTTTTTCGGAACATTATTTCCAGGTTCTCCCGCCCAGATTGTTTCTTCATTAAGCTGAAGATGTTCCTGTGAAACTCCGCCAAAAACCATTGCTCCTAGTTTTCCGTTTCCAATAGGAAGTGCTTCGTTCCAGTTTTCTGCAGGTTTGCTATAGGTTAACTTTAAATTCTGCTGTGCCTGAACAGAAATAGAAATAAAAGTTCCAAAAGCCAGTAAAAAGATTTTATGTTGAATGATTTTTAGCATTTTTATTTGTTAAAGGTGATTTTGATTGTTGTTGGTTAATTCGCAAAGGCGCAAAGCTTTTTTAATTTTTATAGTGCTTTAAGGCGCAAGGATTTTATCGAAGATAAAATTGATTATGGTGAAACTTGCTGAAAATCATCGATTTTCTTGCGTCTAAAAAAATTAAATATGTTTTAAATCTTTGCGCCTTTGCGAAAACCAACAAAAGATTATTTTAATTACTCATTACCAATTATTTATTACCAATAGTTTTCAGCCAATCTGAACATAATTTTTTCCAGTTGTCCGTCAATTCGGTTTTATTCATAATTCCGATTTTATGTTCACCCTCAGGAAAAATGAACAACGCGCCTTTCACTTTATTTTTTATCATTGCCTGATAATACAGAATGCTGTTCATCACGGGAACCGTTTTATCATTTTGCGCATGAATCAACAGGGTAGGCGGTGTTTTTTCCGTTACCCGGTTTTGCATAGAATATTCACTGATTTTTTCCGGAGAGGCATTTTCACCAAGCAAACTGTTGCGACTTCCCAGGTGTGCAAATTCGCCTAAGTCGATAACGGGAGAAACCAAAATCGCAAAATTCGGGATGGTAGAAATATTCTCCCAATCGCCTTTTAATTCTGTATAATCTGTAGGAATATTACTTGCCATTGCAGCCAAATGTCCACCTGCGGAAGTTCCTATCACACCAACCTGATCTGGCGAAATACCATATTGCCCGGCATTTTTTCTAAGATATTTTATAGCCGCCTGAATATCCTGCAACGGTGCGAGTTCTCTTTGCTTGACATCGGGAGAAATCGGTAATCTGTAATTTAAAACGAAAGCAGAAATTCCCAGTGTGTTAAACCATTTTGCAATTTGGAAACCATTCAGATCGTAGGTAAGTTTATAATATCCGCCACCGGGAATGATGATGACAGCCATCTGTTTTCTATCTTCTTTGGGAGGTAAAAACGCGAAAAGTTCGGTTTCTTTTATTTGTACAATTCTGCCGTCTTTTTCTTCGGTTTTTAATGATAATCCTTTGGAATTCGGCATCTGACCTTTTGGCCAAACGATAATTTTTTCCTGTGCAGGTATTTGATTAAAAAGTATAATTAATAGGATGAAAGCAGATTGTTTCATTGCTTTTTAATTTTTAATTGCTGTAACGTATATTTGCTAAACCTAACAGGTTTTTAAATTGGTTTAATTTTAAAGAATCTATATTTTTGGTTAATCGCAAAGGCGCAAGGATTTAAGTGTATTTAAATTTTTTAGAGCGCAAGAAAATCATAGATTTTCAGCAAGTTTTTACGGTAATCAATTTTATCGGAGATAAAATCCTTGCGCCTTAAAGCATTATAAAAATTAAAAAAACTTTGCGCCTTTGCGATTAGCCAACATTCCATATTAAGAATTAAGAAAATCTTCTCTAAACGGTGTAAAAGCATCAATCAGCTGTCCTTCTTCCAGACATTTTACCCCGTGAAAAATATTGGGCTGCGCAAAAAAACCGTCACCTTTCTGTAAGATTTTAATGTCTCCATCTACACTTACTTCAAATTTTCCCGAAGCAACATAAGTGATCTGCGAATGAAAGTGCTGATGCAAAGCTCCGATGGCATCTTTTTCAAATTTCACGATCACCATCATCACTTGAGAATTGTACCCAACAAACTGTCGGGAAACTCCTTCTCCTAAATCTTCCCACTCGGAATTACCGTCGAAGAATGGTTCTTTTTTAAATTTCATTTTGTATGTTTTGATTTATTATTTGATTAAAATTTTACGTCTAATTTGTCATTCCGTAGGAATCTAAACTATGTTTTTAACTGTTGATATTCCACGCTACACTTCGTTTCGCTCTGAATGACAAACAGACCGTTAAATGTTTTTGCATTTAAATTATTTAATATATTTTTCCAAGCCAATTTTCAAACTCTTCAAATCTTTCAAAGCCAGTTTTGCAACAGTTTCCGCGCCTAATTTTGATAAATGTGTATCATCCGCTTTTCCTTTTGGATAATATGGATTTTCACCCTCTGTAAAATGAAGGTGGAGTTTTTTAGAATTTTCCGGACCGTAAGAAATTTCCATCTGTTCTGTTAGCAATTGCATATCTACAAA
Source organism: Chryseobacterium sp. Bi04 (assembly GCF_918698085.1). Lineage (GTDB taxonomy): Bacteria > Bacteroidota > Bacteroidia > Flavobacteriales > Weeksellaceae > Chryseobacterium. Next base: position 16,849 of record NZ_CAKKLP010000026.1, on the reverse strand, counting down.
CGGAACCTTCAGATCATTAGCAACCATTCTTACCACTAAAGGATATTCTTTATGTGTATCAACCAAAACACCGTTTTCAGTGAAATTTCTTCTCACAATAGAAGTCATCAGAATCGGAGTAGCGCCTTTTGCTCTGGTTTCATTGACGTATCTTTCCAAATTGGCTCTGTATTGAGTATAAGGATTGGTGAATTTTGTAGAATCCTTGATTTTCTGGTCATTATGACCGAACTGAATAACTACAAAATCTCCCTTTTTAAGCTGTTTTTCCACTTTATCCCATCTTCCTTCTGTTCTGAAACTTTTTGAGCTTCTGCCGTTCATCGCATGATTCTGAACTTCAATTCCTGTTGTTAAAAATTGTGGTAAAACCTGTCCCCAACCGTGTTCAGGGTTTTTATCGGGGTTTTCCTTATTGGCCATGGTAGAATCGCCGATTAAGAATAATGTTGATTTTTGTGCAAATACTATTATTGATAAAAATAAAAATAGTAATGTTAATTTTTTGTTCATTGTAAATTTGATTTTTGTTAATTCTTTTGTCTTAAAACAAAAGAATCAAAAGTTCAAGACTTGGAAACTTCCGCTAAAAATGAGTTCTGTTCTCTAAAAATTCTAAAACTCGTGCGGATTGAATATTTCTGTTTTATTTCAATAGTTATCCCGCGCTTCAGACAGTAGAATTTTTTTAACGTTCACAGAGCTAATTTTCTTAACGCTCCATTTTCCTATGTCGGTTTTATTATGGTTATAATTACTTATCACCGATTACTTATTACTTGTTTGGATTCCAGTCATCAAAAATCTTTTCCAAAGTATAATTTTTCAAATCTTTTTTCGTCAATTGATGCGACCAGCTTACCCGTTTTGAAGTGTTTCCACCTTCACCTTTACTTCCGAATTCTGCATAATAAGCGGTTTTTTCTTTATCAGGAAACATTTTATCGCCTTTCCACGGATTCCAGCCTTCCGGAAGAATATGCTTTCCCATTTCCGTATTGATGAAAACTGTTTTTGCATACGGCCTCCAGGGTCTTCCCAAATAGACTTTTGTGATGCCTTCTTTGGCGGTTAATGTACAGTTGAAAAAGACAAAGCCGTATGGTCTGTCGGGTTCCGTTGCGGCTGCGGTGATGTAAGAATCGGCTAAACTTTTAATGGTGCAATTCTTAAAAACAACCGTTGCTTGACCGAAAATAAAGTCTGTCGTACCTTCAATATAGCAGTTTTCAAAATATTGTCTGCTGTGATTGGTTGCAGAATAAATCGTGTCCTGACAACCCAGAATATTCGAATTTTTAATCACAAAACGGTCACCTTCCACATGAAGAGAAACTGCCTGTCCTTCGTTGCACGAGCTGTTTTTAATGGTTACATTGCTAATTTTTATATCATCACCCATTACCAGTAAAGTGTAAGAATTGAATGTTGTCATTTTTTCATTAAACGGATCAGTTTTTCCTGAAAAATCGTTGTTGGTGATAATTGTATTGTCTTTATTTTCGCCTCCTAACGTGATTTTATGTTTTGAAGAAGGGATTGTGATTTTTTCGTTATAGGTTCCGGCTTTAATAAAAACCAAAGCTTCCGCAGCTCCCAAATCTCTTATAGAATTGATCGCTTTCTGAATCGATGTAAAATCTCCACTTCCGTCTTTGGCAACGGTAATTCTAACGTACGGATCATTTCCTGCTAAGAGAAAATTAGCAATCGAAATAAATAGAATTAAGAATATTTTTTTCATAAACTGATTTATTATTTTTTAACGCAAAGTTTGTTTTTCTTTATATTTATTTTTAGTGAGCTAAGATGAAATCAATAAATTGATTTTGATTAAGCGGGCGTTTTAGCCATAAGCTTCATCAGCGACTTGTCGCTTTCTTTGCCCCTTAAAATATTCATTGCATTAAATTAAATCTTTGCGTTAAATCATAATTAAATTACTTCAAAACTTTATTTAAAAAATCAACAGTATAATTCAATGTTTCTGTAAACCAGGGTTCTGCGCTCCAAAATGAATGCGGAGAACCTTTAATTTCATGAAATTCAGTCGGAATATTATAATTCTTCAATTTCTTCATCATATCGTCCCGACCTGCATGGAAACGGGGCTGAGAACTGTTAATGAAAAGGGTAGGAGGTGTGTTTTTGTCCACATACTCCAACGGTGAAGCTTCTGTCCAGTTTTTTAGATTGATATTTCTGTCACCATCCAGCCAATAAGAAGCGTAAGTACTTTCTTCAGCTTCGGGATGAATAAACGAAACAATTCCGTCAATATTGATGATTGCCTTCATTTTATTCTTTGGCTTTACGCCGACCAAAGTTGCGATTTGCGCACCTGCTGATTCACCTAAAACTGCCATTTTATTTTGGTCCAAAGAATATTTTTTTCTGTTTTTCTTTAACCAATTAATAGCTTCTTCAATATCTTCAACTCCGGCAGGATATTTTGCAACATCAGCCAACCGATAACCAACTGCGATGGCGACATAACCTTTTGAAGCCAATTCCATGGCCATGAATTTTTCATTTTCCTTGCTTCCTGAAATCCAGCCACCGCCGTGAACCATTGCAATTCCGGGGTACTTTTTGGATTTGTCGAGTGGATAATAGACGTCTGCTTTCATAGATATTCCGTTGATGTTTGCATATTCTACATCTTTATCAATCCCGACATTTTGCGGAACCGGTCGATCAATCGGAGTAATAAAAGGATGTTTTTTCTTTAGTTTCTCGTAAGTTGCTTCGTTGGTGTAAGGAGTTGCATTCGGCCGTTGAATCTGGCCGAATGCTATTGTTCCTCCCATTAAAAAAATAGAAATATAAGTATGCTTTTTGTTAAAAATCATTCGCTTGTGGAATTTTTTTAATACTATTTTTATTTTGAGTTGTTGGAAAATCGCAAAGACGCAAAGTTTTTTAATCATAAAGATGCTTTTAAGGCGCAAGAAAACCAAAGATTTTCAGTAAGTTCTAAGTGTTAAATTTTATCGAAGATAAAATCCTTGCGCCTTAAAAACGCAAAGTTTGTAAACTTCCTTGCGCCTTTGCGATACCAACTATTTAACTGAATTTTTCGCTACTTCCGTTGCAAGAGAAAATGCATCTTTATCATCTGCCACTTCCTTCGGTAACAATATGGGTCCCGATTTATTTCCTAAAACCTTAACAAACGGTTTGTTTTGAGATTCAAATTTTACCGTTGAAAGATTGATGTTTTTGCTGTTGTAAACCGTTGCTCCGGTTCCTTCAGAATATTTTAATGTAACATTTTTTAATTGAATTCCATCTGCATCTACGATTGTTAGAGCCTTTTTTGTGTCAAACTGAGAGTCTTCAATCACAATATTTTTAAGGTTCATTTCTGCTAAACCGAACAAAGTGATGGCTTCATAAGAATTAACTGCATTGATGTTTTTAAAGAAAATATTTCTAAAAATCGGAGTTTCCTCTGTTACGGGATACACCTTTTCCGGTGCTTTATTACCTTCTTTTTTCTGTCCGTCTTCCAAAACTGGTGAAGCGCCTTCATAGAACATATTAAAGCCAATTACCTGAGTTGGAATATTAATCATATCAATGTTTTTGATGTAAATATTTTCAACGATTCCACCTCTTCCACGGGTAGTTTTGAAACGTAAACCGATGTCTGTTCCGATAAAAGTACAGTCGGAAACGTGGATATTTCTCGCACCGCCGGACATTTCACTTCCTATAACAAAACCTCCGTGACCATGATAGACAACATTGTTTTTAATGATGACATTTTCTGTCGGCATATTTCTTTTTCTACCATCTTTATCTTTCCCTGATTTAATGCAAATCGCATCGTCACCAACGTCAAATGTGTTATCGTAGATTAAAACATTTTTACAGGATTCCAAATCTACACCGTCACCGTTTTGAGAAAACCAAGGATTTCGAACGGTAAGATTTTTTAAAATAACATTAGAACACATCAACGGGTGAAGATTCCACGCAGGAGAATTCTGAAAAGTAGGACCGTCTAACAGAACTTTGTCGCAACCTACCAAACTTACCATTACCGGACGAAGAAAATCTTTAACCGATTTTAGCTCTTCCTTAGAAATTTTATCAGGAACGTTGAAACTCGAACTGCTTTCAAATCCTTTTTTATAACTTTCTGAAGGATACCAGGTTTTACCGTCTGAAGATAAAATCCCGCCGGATTTTACAATCTCTTTCCATTCAGATTCTGCCATTTTGCTTTTCTTGATGGCTCTCCACGCATCACCGCTTCCGTCAATCACCCCTTTTCCTGTGATGGCAATATTGGTTGCGTTTCTTGCTGAAATAGGTGATTGACAACGGATTGTATTTAATCCTTCAAAACTCACATCAACCAAAGGATAATCGTTTTTGTCTTTGCTAAATATGATCAATGCACCTTCTTCTACATGGAGATTGATGTTGCTTTTCAACTCGATTGGTCCTGTTAACCACATTCCGCGGGGAACAACCAATTTTCCGCCTCCTTTTTTAGAAAGATCATCGATTGCTTTTTTGAAAGCTTCTGTATTTTTTACATTTCCGCCTGCAACTCCGCCAAATTGTGTAATGGAAACCGTATTTGCAGGAAAAGAAGTTTCTGTGACCTGCGGCATTTTAAACTCAATATTTTTATAAATATCCAGATTTTGAGCGTGTATGTGTCCTGAAAACATCATAACTGCGACTAAACCAATAATTGTAAGAGACTTCTTCATTTTATTTTTGTTGAGTTTTAATTAATTTTTTAAATTCCTGATAAACAATTGCTGCCACGACTTTTGCACCTTCCGGCTGAAAATGCGTGTTGTCTTTCTGACCTTTCGGATACGCTTCATACACATTCTCCGGAAGATTCATGAAGTAATGGTTTGTTGTGAAATCTTGCCCTTTGTTCGTAAAATAGTCAATGGACAATTTGTTTAAATCGATGTACGGAACATTCATTTCTTTAGCAATATCAATTGGAGCTTGCGCATATTCTCCGTGTACATTTTCGAGTTTTCCTTCTTTCCAGGGGTAATTTCTGGCAACAGGTGTCAGGATAATAGGATTTCCACCTTTTTGCCTTGTTTGGGTTACAAATAACCTTAAAAATTCTTTATAACCTTCAATGTTTACATATCGCTCCGTATGTTTTTCAGAGCCGTCATTATGACCAAACTGCATGAAAACATAATCATTCGGCTGCAAATGTTCATATACATATCTCCATCTTCCTTCCTGGAAAAAAGTTCGCGTACTTCTTCCGCCATGGGCTCTGTCGATAATGGCAACAGAATCTGTTGTAATTGCAGGTTTTAAAGAAGCCAAACTGTCTTTTACGAAAAACGGCTGAAAAACCTGCCCCCATCCTGTAATTGGATACCGGACTTTCATATAATCTTTTCCGGGCTCGTAATTCCCTGTATAATCTGCCATTGTAGAGTCACCGATAAGATAGATATGCGTGATTTTTTTATTGTGTTTTGCCGTTGACTTTTGTGTCTGAGTTTGTGCCTGACATGCAGACAACAGCAAAACGACGTATAAAAATGAAATAATATTAAATTTTCTTTTCATTATTAATATATCTTGTTGGTTATCGCAAAGGCGCAAAATTTTTAATCTTAATTATGTTTTAAGGCGCAAGAAAATAGAGATTTTCAGCAAATTTTACAGTGTTAAATTTTATCGAAGATAAAATCCTTGCGTCTTAACGCATGTGCCTTAAATTTTCTTTGCGTCTTTGCGATTCACCAACTGTAATTCTAGTTTTTAGTAATTCTAAACCAATCAAAATCCGCATATCCGCCACGTGGAGCTTTTGCTGTGCTTATGCTGTACAAACCGACTTTAGCACCAATCCATTTTCCGGGTTTTGCCTGAAAAACATCGCCAACCTTGATGAAATTTTTTCCGTTTTCGCTGTAGCTGAAGTGGCATAAACCATTCGGTTCGTTCACATTTACTTTTAAATACGCTTCGTTTCCTTTTAATTTTATTTCAGATAAAACCTTTTCTTCACCGCCTTTATCCGCTTTTTCGGCTCTTCTTAACTGTAAATAAAATCCGTCCGGTTTATTGGTAATTACAATGGATTCGTGATCTAATCCCATCACCAAAAGTCCGGCTGTTTTTCCTTCTTTGGCATCTTCCGGCATTAATTTAACCTTTGTGGAAGCTATAAAATTCGGAGCCGGGAATTTTTGAGTTAATAAATTCGGAACATTCCACAGATTTTTTTCTCCTTCAGGAACTTTCATCGAGAATAATCTTAAAAATTTTTGTCCGGGAAGTTTGGATGACCAGACAATATTTTCATTCGCACTCCATTGCCATTGGACTCCTAATTTTTCGCCATCAAACTCATCCGTTTCAGGTGGATTTACGATAGGGTAGGATTGTCCGACGTTTGGTTTTTTATAGCTTAAAACCGGTTCACCGATTCCATTTTCATTATTGTCAATTCCGATGATTGGCCAGTCTTTTTCCCATTTCATCGGTTGTAAATGAACGATTCTTCCGCCTGCATCAATATCCTGAAAATGGTAAAACCAATCTTCACCGGAAGGTGTATCAACCCAAGCTCCCTGGTGAGGTCCGTTGATTTTTGTTGAACCTTGCTCGAGCACAACTTTTTCTTCGTAAGGACCATAAATATTTTTTGATCTCAGCACCAATTGCCATCCTGTAGCGACTCCGCCTGCAGGTGCAAAAATGTAGTAATAGCCATTTCTTTTATACATTTTAGGACCTTCAACGGTCGGATGAGCATCATGACCGTCGAAAACATGAACTCCTTTATCCAGAACTTTTGTTCCTTCCGGATTCATTTTATTTACTGAAAGCAAACTTTTCACTCCTGCACGGCTTCCCGCCCAACCGTGAACTAAATACGCATTTCCGTCATCGTCCCAGAACGGACAGGAATCGATCAAACCTTTCCCTTCCATGACCAAAACGGGCTTTTCCCAGGTTCCCAGCGGATCTTTGGTTTTCACCATATAAATTCCGAAATCGGGATCGCCCCAATAAATATAAAATTCACCTTTATGAAATCTGATACTTGGTGCCCAAACGCCGTCGCCTCTTTTTGGCGTAGAAAAATGTTCGCTTGGAAGAACGTCAGGAAGTGCATAATTCACTAATTTCCAATTAACCATATCTTTTGAATGAAGAATAGGCAACCCCGGAGCTTCATTGAAACTTGAAGCGGTCATATAATAATCTTCACCGACACGAATCGCGTCCGGATCGGAATAATCTGCGTACAAAACAGGGTTTCTGTAATTTTTTCCCTGATCGGCTGTCCAGACTTCAGAAACATAGTTTTTTTCCTGCGCATACAAATAATTTGATGCAACAGAAAAGACTGTGATTGAAAGTATATTTAAAATATTTTTTGTCTTCATTAAATCAGATTCATTTTATTTCGTTTTAGTAAATTTTAACGCAAAGAGCGCAAAGATTTTTTTGCAAATAATGCTGTTGATTTTAAGTTCGCAAAGGCGTTCTACTTAGCAAAAGGTGAGTATTTTATCCTTTATTTTTCAAATTCTAAACTTGCCAAAATGAAAGGTCCTGTTCCTTTGGCATCGTTGGAACGAATTTCTTCATTTACATAATATTCGTATGAGCCATCTCTGTAAGGTTTACCGCCTAAACCTGCGACAGCACAGCATTTATTTAAATTTACTACGCCATTTTCATCGACGGTAATTAAATTTTTAATGATCCCGTCATAACCTTTTTTGGCAGCTGCTTTATAAGATTTTGGTAAATATCCGTTGTTGACAGACTTTATCATCGTGTAAACAAACATTGCTGAAGCAGTTGCTTCTTCATAATTACCATTTGCTAATGGCTTGTCCAATACTTGATACCAAAGTCCGCTTTTCTTGTCCTGAACCTTGATGATGGCATCTGTGTAAGATTTTATGTAAGAAATTAATCTTGCCCTTCCCGGATGATTTTGTGGTAAATAATCCAGCACATCCACCATTGCCATTCCGTACCAACCCATTGCTCTTCCCCAGAAATTCGGGGAAAGTCCGGTTTCTTTATTTGCCCAGGCCTGTTCTTTGCTTTCATCCCAGGCGTGATATAACAAGCCCGTTTTTTTGTCTAAAAGATTTTTTTGAACCGAATCGAACTGGAAAACAATATCATCATACGCTTTTGTAGCTTCTGCACCTTTTACAAAATCCTTTGTGTAATGCGTGTAGAACGGCATTCCCATGTAGAGGCCATCCAGCCATACCTGGTACGGATATATTTTTTTATGCCAGAAAGACCCTTCTTTAGTTCTTGGCTGCCCGTCAATTTGTAAACGAAGAGTTTGAAGAGCTTTCAGGTATTTTTCTTTTTTCTCTTTTTCGTAAAGGTATAAAAGAACATTTCCGCTGTTCAGAAGATCGATATTGTACTTCTCCATGTCGTAGGTAAGGATTGTACCGTCTTCTTTTACCAGTTTTTCTCCGAAATCACTGATGTAGTTGTAATATTCTTTTTTACCGGTTTTCGCGTATAATTGTTCAGCGGCATCCAATACAATCGCTGATGGATAGGTCCATTTGGGACTTTTGCTGAAATCAAGCATCCAGGATTCCGGGAAACGATGCATTTCGGAAAGGAGCATTCTTTCAGACCATTTCAGATTGGTTGGAACAATTTTTCCGGATTTTGAAGTTTCTGTTGCAGGTTTTGAAGTGTTTGCAGGTTTTGTTTGCGCGCAGGCCAAAAACATTCCTGAACCTAAAGCTGCAAATGCCAATAATTTTATGTTGTGATTAATGAAATTCATTTTTTTAAACTTTAAAGTTGATTATTTTTATCTAAAATGTTCAGTTTTTATCTAAATTTTGGTAGATGATTTTCGTTGAATTTAATAAAGAATTTCATGGTTATTAGTTTTGTTTTTCAGTTATTATGGTAACAAGATCATTAAAATAAACTTCAATATTGTCGTAGTCTTCGTCTAAATCTCTTCCGTTGGCATTGCCAATTTTTGGATTTAATTGATGCTTAATTTCCCATTCATCAGGCATTCCGTCGCTATCTGAATCGGGTAGGGGCTTTCCCGGGTTTAAGTTTGGAAAGCCGCCGACATCTTTTTGAGAATCGATGATGCCGTTGGTGCTTCCTTTTGAACCTTTGTAGGTAAAACTTCCGTTTTTTACATCTTTCAATACATGGAGATCAACAGCATCTCTCACTAAACTTGCTCCCCCGATCTGTAAAATTTTCTCATACGCTTCTTTCGCAGAATGGGTGATGACATTGCTCTGAATATCATGTGGCTGATTGAGCTTTATGAAACTTTTATCCTTATCTGTCAAATTATAAGCTTTCATCTGACCGAAAACACCTTCCGTCCAGTTATCCTTCGTGATTTCCGGGTTTCCTTCTATAACATTTCCGTTGATGTAATATTTCCCCCAGATGTTGTAGACTTCTGTCTCAGGTTTTTCGTTTTTATCGATGGCAACAATTCTCTGCTTTGTGGTGGTTGCAGGTCCCGGTTTGTAGTAATTATTGACGATATTCACGTTCATTCCTTCACCGCCGTACACATTGTTATGTCCCCAATTGTAGATCACATTATTCCTGAAATCGGTAAGATCGGTTAATGCAAATTTACTTCCTGCATATTCCCCTAATCTGGGATTTCTGCTGTCATGGTGAGCGTACATATTATGATGAAAAGACGCAAATTTTCCGCCTGCAATTCCGCCGTAACCGTGAGGACCTTTCTTATGGAAAGAATTTCTCAAACTTTCTGCAATTACGCACCATTGAAGCGTTGTGTTTTCATTAACATAAATGGAAACCGTCTCGTCCGTAGACCAGCTCATCGAGCAATGATCAATAATTAAATTTTTTATAAACCTGGCACCCAAAGCATCACCTTCATGTTTTTTCTGATCCCCCATTCTGAATCTCATGTAGCGAATAATCAAGTTGTCTGCACCTACAAAAGTTTCGTAATTGGCAACGGTAATTCCGTCTCCGGCAGCGGTTTGTCCGGCAATGGTGACATCTCCTTCTTTTATTTTTAACGGTGATTCCAAGTAAATCGTTCCGCCTGTTTTAAAAACAATATATCTCGGACCTTTTTGGTCTAAAGCATATCTTAAAGTGCCTTCTGAACCGTCATCTGTCAATTTATCAACAACATAAACCTTTCCGCCACGACCGCCTGTTGTATATCTTCCGAAGCCTTCTGCGCCGGGAAAACTTAGAACGTTTTGGGCTTCAACAAAAGTCAAACTTCCGCATAAAATCCCTATCGTCATTATTTTTGTGAAGTGTTTTATCATGATTGAAAATTCTTTTTGATGTTGATTTTTATCTTAAAATTTATTTTAAACTTTTTTTCGGATTCCAGTTGTCATTTGCTTTAAGGATATTTTGCGTTGTATAGTTTTTACTATTTTCTTTACTTAATTGATGTGACCATGAAACTCTTTTTGCCGCATTCGCTCCTGTTCCTTTTGAATTAAATTCTCCATAAAAAGTTGTCTTTTCAGCATCGGGTTTGCTCCAATTGTGCCATCCTTCGGGTTTTATGCTTGAATTCATTTCGCAATCGATGTACACTGTCTTTGCAAAAGGCCTCCAGGGTCTTCCTAAATAGACTGAATTTTCTTTCGCATTTCCAATGATTTTTGAATTGATAAAGACAAAGCCAAATTCGCTTTCCTGTGGGGTAGAAGCGGCTGTGACGTAGCTTGCGCTTTCTTTAGAATAGACCGTGCAGTTTTCAAAAACAGCTGTTCCGGCTCCGAAAATATAATCGGTTGTACCTTCGATATAGCAGTTTTCAAAGTAATTTCTTGAAGGTTTTGTTTTATCTGTTAAATCCTGAGCTCCTTTTAAATACAAAGTATCCTGATTTCCTAAGAATCTGCAGTTTTCAAAAGAGATTCTATCACCTGAAGTCAATACAGCAACGGCTTGTCCTACTTTTCCTGAACTGTTTTCAAACGTAATGTTTTTTGCCGTAAAGTCGTTTGAGTAAATAAAAACCGTTGAAGAACCTGTGGTGCCGATATCTTTGCCTTCCGGATTCTTTTTTGATGCGAAATCATCGTAAGTAATAATTGTATTTTCGGGATGTTCTCCTTCTATCAAAATGGTTCCTTTTGTTTCGGGAACGGTGATTTTTTCTTTGTAAACTCCGGCTTTAATTAAAATTTTAGTTCTTGTTCCAAAACCATTTTCAATGGCATCGATAGCCTGTTGTACTGTGGTATAGCTGCCTTTTCCGTCTTTTGAAACCACGATTATTTTATCTTTGGTTTTAAAAGAAAGAAGACTTAACAATACGATTGAAAAAATTGAAAATGTTTTAAAATTTTTAATAAAAGTGGAAGTTTTCATTACATAAATTTTGAGTTAAAATACAGACTTCTCTTTGTGGGAGGAAGCCTGTATTTCTTTGATATGAATGTGAAATTTTTTATCTAATACCCATAATCTTGTGTAAGATTGTAGTTGGAATTAACTACATCTAATGCGATTGGAAGCAATTCTTTTCTGTTTGGCTGGAAATAATAGGCATAGCTCTTTACAGGATCACCACTGATATACGGCTGTGTCATGGCAAGCCTCCAGTTTACCTTTGTGTACCCGGAAGGTGTTGCCACACTTTGATTCGGATTATAGAAAACATCAGCCTTTGTAATTCCATTGGCCGTATAAAAGTCGATATCCAATACATTTTGCTGTGCTGTTTTTGTAGGTGTGTACGCTACTTTTTTATAGAAAATATATTCAGGGACATTGGCATAAGCTCCTGTACCGTTCATAAACTGCGTAAGCTTCTCTCTGGTTTCGTTAATCTTGGTTTCTAACAAATTCCAACGGATCAAATCATATTTTCTAAGTCCTTCTCCACCAAATTCCAACTGTCTTTCTTTAACAATAAAATTAAAGAATTCGTTTTTAGTCGTTGGGATTGTTCCCACCTGACCCAAATTACCGGCATAAGCTCTCTGTCTAACAGCTAAAACAGCACTGATTGCATCTTGTGACGGTCCGCTGTGAAGCTCGTTATCTGCTTCTGCAAATATTAATAAAATATCAGAATATCTTAATAACGGCCAGTCGATCCCCAGGTTTTGAGACGTTCCTGTAATAGACGTCCATGATTTTCTGAATTTACCGTCATTCCAGTTGATTGCTGTTTGAAGCTCCTGCTGTTTTGTAGTATTTACTCTGAATATGGCAATATTAACGTCTCTTCTTAGATCATATTTTGTAAATTCATAAAAATAGACGGGGATTGCACTGATTCCTCCTGAAGATTTCCAATCTGTATCATCGTGTCGTAAACCGTTGTAATAACCAATTTTACTATCTGTTCTGGAATTTCCTCCGAACGCTCCGATAGCATATATTACCTCATTTGTCGCATCCTGGCTGTTGGTATGCAAAGATCTGAACAGGTTTTCATAACTTGGGTTGAGCTGATGCTGCCCGGAGTTGATGATATCTTTACATTCATCATAGGCAATCTGATAATATTTTTGAGGATTGGTTCCCTGCATCATTTGCTGTGGGCTTCTTCTTAACGAATATCCTGCTCTTGCCAAAGCTATTCTTGCTCTCAGACCTTTTACAGCTCCTTTTGAGACTCTTTGCGAGGTTGTATTACCTTCTGATTTCCACGGAACAAAATTTTCTGCTTTTAATAGATCATCAAGTATTTTATCATAAATGACATCCCTGTCTGTTTTTGCAAGGTATAGATTTGGAAGATCAGCAGATGGAAGCTCCTGAAATGGCACATCTCCCCAGTTTTTTATAAGATCATGATAAAAATGAGCTCTTAGTGTTAAAGCTTCACCCAAATATCTGTCCATTAATTTTTTATCAGCCTCTGAACCTGTCTGGTATACGGGAGAAAGCGGAATGTTTTTAATGACAAGATTAGCTCTTTCGATACCGGCATAGGTATCTAAAAAAGGTCTTAAAAGCTCAGTATTTGTGGGAATAGCCCCGAAGCAGCTTACGCCTCTTCTGTCGTTGGCATTATAATCACCGGAAGTTCTTAAATCATCACCTGATTGCGCTAAAATAAGATTCATTCTCTGACCATAAGTGTTATCACCCATCGTACTGTTGTATACACCCACTAATGCAGAGAATGTATCTGAAACAGAATCAAATTGCTGTTTTTCTACGGTATTGGATAAACTTTCTACTTCCAGATAATCTTCACATGAAGCGACGGACAGTAATCCTGCAACGGAAAATAGAATTGTTAAAAATTTATTTTTATTCATAATATTAGGTTTAAAAAGTGATATCAACTCCTGATAATATAAATCTGCTACGTGGATAAGCTGCATAATCAACACCAGGTGTCAATGGGTTTCTTCTCGTGTTTGCCTCAGGATCGTACCCGGAATATCCTGTGATGGTAAATACATTGTTCATGGTAAAATATAATCTGAAATTTGAAAGACCAAGCTGTTTGGTGAATTCTTTTCCAAGGGAATACCCAAGGGTTACGTTATTTAGCCTTAAGAAAGATCCGTCTTCAATTGCATAAGAGTGTAAGAAGTAAGCGCCTGCAGGAGGAGTCCATCCTGTAGTATTGGCATTTAATGCTGCTAATGCAGTCGGATCATTTACTTTTATACCCGCATCATCGAACCATCTCCATCTGTTAGCAACTTCTGCCAGCATGTTATTGTCTTTGTAAAGATATTGCGTAGAATATTCTATTTTATTGGCATTATACACTTTATTTCCTACGGAGAAATTGAACATTAAGCTCATATCCCAGTTTTTATAACGGAAAGTCTGATTGAATCCGCCATAGAATTTAGGTTGGGCATTTCCTAAGTCTGTCATGTCCTGATTATCAATGATGCCATCATTGTTAAGGTCCTGAAGTTTAAGATCTCCGGGCTGTATAGGCTTTGCCCCGTTGGCAGCGGCAGAAGCATTTGGAACACCAGCTTTTAATGTATATACTTGTGTTGTAGAATTATAATCAAAGTCGTTTATTTCATATCTTCCTGCCGTTACATATCCCCAATAAGTACCTACCGGCTTACCAACCTGTACTAGGAAATCATTCAGGTTATTCTGCCAGCCGGACGGATAATAGTAAAAATTAGAACTTGCAGAAGTGTTATTTCCTAAGCTTTTGATTGTATTTTTATTGGACGAAATATTAGCATCAATTTTCCATGTGAAGTTTTCTTTACTAATAATAGTACTTCCTACGGAGAATTCAATACCCTTATTGGTAGTACTTCCGGAGTTTTGGTATTGATATTCATAACCAGTAGTCTGGGGAATTTTCGCCAAAAGCAAAAGATCTTTCGTATCAGTCTGATAAACATCAAGAGTACCGTATATTCTTCCGTTAAATAGTCCGAAATCCAACCCTGCATTTTTGGAAGTCGCAGTTTCCCATTTCACGTTTTTGTTGGCCATGATGTTACCTGTAGTAGCCCCGGGCGTCACATTAGTTCCAAAAGCATATCCATAGTCTGAAGAAGTAATAAAGAATGTATCATATAAGAAAGCACCAATTCTGTTGTTTCCGGATAAGCCATATCCTACACGAAGTTTTAATTCACTGATAGTTTTACTGTCTTTTAAGAAATTTTCTTCAGTAATTTTCCATGCCGCAGAAGCTGCCGGAAAATATCCCCATCTGTTTCCGGGTCCGAATACACTGGATCCGTCTGCCCTCATGGAAGCGGTAAGGATGTATTTGTTATTGAAAATATAGTTGGCTCTTCCAAAGAAAGAAGCTAATCTGTCCGGAGCTCTTCCTGCTTTTGGAGCATCCTGTACGAGTCCGCTGGGTGGTGAAGCCGACTGAATATTGGCAAATGCTTCTTCTGCACTTATGGATTTCGGAAACCATTTAATATTAATTGCTAATGATTCACCGTCTGTTTTTACAATTTCCTGTCCTGCCAATAAGTCCAGTTTATGTTTTCCAAATGTTTTTCTGAAATTTAAAGTATTGGTGTTGGTAATTCTCCTTGTCTGGGCTTTACTCAGGAATACCACAGGCTGGTCATTATTCTGTCTTGCAAGGCTGGTTACCGTACCTGAAAACTGATTTACAAATTCGTCTCTCTGTACATATCCTATAACACTTCTGAACGTAAAATCCTTATTGATTTTATATTCTAAAGTTCCATTTAGCATCAGGTCGTTTCTGCCGTTTTCCTTAACTTCATTATTTGCCAGCAAAACAGGATTAACCAGGTTGGTCTGATCTGCAAATAAAGGATCAAATTCATCAACATCCACTGTTGAACCTCCTTCAAAAGGCTGATATCTTACGGCATTTCTTAACCGGTTGGTACCCTGTGACCCTGTAGAAGATGTTCCGGCCCCGAAAATGGTTTGTCTGCTGTATCTGGCATTTAAAGTAAGACTTAGTTTCTTTGAAATATCATAATCATATTTGAAATTGGCCATATTCCTTTTAAAGCCTGAGCCAATCATAATTCCGTCTTCCTGTACATTATTTAATGATAATGAGAAAGATGATTTCTCAGTTCCTCCTGTAAGTGAAAGATTATGAGTAAAGTTGAACGCTTCTCTGCCGAACACTTCATCCTGCCAGTCTCTTTTCTTGATATCTTTATATTTTCCTAAGTCTTCGAAAGTTCCATATCTTGTTTTAAAGGCATCAATATCTGTCTGTATACCAGCTTTGTTGTATAGCTCGTACTGGTACAGCACATATTGATATGGATCCAACACATCAATAGTGTTCTGTATTGATCTTACTCCTAAAAACCCATTATAATTAATAGAGGTTTTGGCTTTCTTACGGCCTCCTTTTGTGGAAATGAGAACTACACCATTGGCGCCTCTCGCTCCGTAAATACTGGTGGATGAAGCATCTTTTAGAACTTCAATGGATTCGATCTCTTTGGGTGATAAAATAGACAGTGCATTATCCATCTGAACACCGTCTACGATATATAGCGGAGCATTACTGCCGGTAATTGAGTTACCTCCTCTGATGACAATATCTACATCCGCTCCGGGGGAGCCTTCACTCAGAGAAACCTGAACTCCGGCCATCCTTCCCTGAATTGCTTCTGCGGCATTATTGGAAGGCATATCTTTTATGGCTTCTGCTTTTACCGAAGAAACAGCATTGGTAACGTCCTTTTTAGAAACTTTAGTATAACCTACCAGAACCACTTCATCGATATTGGTTCCTTTATCCTTCTGCGTCTCCTTTTCTTGAGCCATGGCCAGGACAGGAAGTAAGAAGAAAGACAGATATAACCACTTTATTGATTGTACTCTTTTATCCATTTTGTATCCTTATAGTTTTAATTTTGGTTGAAAGCTTTTTTTTCAATCGTTTTGTCTTGTGTGGATTTGTAAGTATTCTACTGTCTTTTTAGTGGTAAATATTTTCTGAAAGATTTACACATTTTAGAGTGCAATCGATTGCGTAAATTTTCAGAATAAATATTCTTGGCTTCTAAAGTAATATTATTTTTCAATACGCAAAGAAAAAAATATTATTTTTTCATTAATTTGATGCTCTTGGGATGGTGGAAGTTGTAAAATGTTTAGTGCTATTATTTATATAAAATGCTGTAAGTTAATAATTTGTTAATTTGAATGCTACCACAAATAGTTTTATAAAAAAATCAGTTTTCTTTATTATTTATTAATTTAAAACTTAAAATTTACTTAAAATTTATCATTTTTTGCTCTTAAAAATTTCCCAAAAATGATACTGAGGATTAATCTTTTTACAATTTTACTGACTTTTGTCATCTTTTTAGAGTTCAAATTTTAATCAAATTTTATACTTGATACTAATTATTCTTATTATGTATAATAT
>NZ_CAKKLP010000025.1 GCF_918698085.1 Chryseobacterium sp. Bi04 | reverse complement strand
TATTATTATATGAGGCTAATCCATATAAAAATAAATAATCCAACTATTTGCAGCAATGATCATAGTCATTGGTTAATAACTTCCAAATCATAAGATAACACACCGTTCTTTAGTATAATTTCTATATTTTAACCTATATAATAAGCAGGCTGAAGTTCAAATATCCTTATTTGAAAAAACAGACTGCCTTAATGTCCTGATTTTTTGATTTGGCAGAATCTTTGTCAAACAATCTGTAAATAAATATTGAATTATGGAAAACCAGGATATTAACGAAGAAAGCATCAATAATCAAGGAGAAAACAATATTCAGAACGAAGCCGTATCTGAGGACAATGTGACAGCTACTCCTTCTGCTGAGGAACTTTTGGCAGAAGAGAAAGACCGTTACATCAGATTGTATGCAGAGTTTGAAAACTATAAAAAAAGAACATCTAAGGAGAAGATGGAATTCTTCCAATATGCCAATCAGGATATGATGGTCTCCATGCTTGGAGTATTAGATGATTTTGAAAGAGCATTAAAAGAAATTGCTAAAAACGGAAATCAATCTGATTTACAGGGAGTAGAACTTATTTATCAGAAATTCAAAAACAGACTTGTTGAAAAAGGATTAAAAGCAATCGAGGTAAAAGCCGGCGACAGCTTCAATGTAGACTTCCATGAAGCTATTACTCAAATCCCTGCTCCATCAGAAGATTTAAAAGGTAAAATTGTAGATGTTATTGAAACAGGATATACTTTAAGTGATAAAGTAATCCGTTTTGCAAAAGTAGTAACAGGAAACTAATAGTATAAACGATAAATGATGAGTGGTAATTGATAGGTAGCTATACTTTTATTACTTAAATATCTTTTATCATTTATCAATCATCAATTATAGATATAGAAAGTCATGTCAAAAAGAGATTACTACGAGGTTCTGGAGATCAGCAAATCTGCATCAGCCGACGAAATAAAGAAAGCATACCGAAAAATGGCCATCAAATTTCACCCGGATAAAAATCCAGGAGATAAAGAGGCTGAAGAAAAATTCAAAGAAGCTGCTGAAGCCTATGAGGTATTAAGCGATGATCAGAAGCGTGCCCGATATGACCAGTTTGGTCATTCCGGAGTAGGCGGAAATGGTGGTTTCGGGGGTGGAGGCTTCGGAGGCGGAATGAATATGGAGGATATTTTCAGTCAGTTTGGAGATATTTTCGGAGGTTTCGGAGGTGGTGGTGGCGGACGCCAGCAGGTGAAGGGTTCTAATTTAAGAATCAGGATCAAGCTTAACCTTGAAGAAATGGTGAACGGTACCCAAAAAACCATTAAAGTTAAAAAAATGAAAGTAGCAGAAGGCGCTACTTCAAAAACATGTCCTACCTGTAACGGTTCCGGTGTTCAGGTTAAAATAATGAACACGATGTTCGGTCAGATGCAGACACAGGCTACCTGTAGTACCTGTCAGGGAATCGGGAAAGTTGCAGATAAAATTCCTGCAGGAGCTAATGCACAGGGGCTTATAAAAGATGAAGAAGAGATCACTATTAATATTCCGGCCGGTGCCAGAGATGGTATCCAGCTTAATGTAAGAGGAAAAGGAAATGATGCTCCATTTGGAGGAATTCCGGGAGACTTACTGGTTATTGTAGAGGAAGAAGTGGATGCAACAATCAAAAGAGAAGGTGACAATCTTCACCAGGAATTGTATGTATCATTTGCAGAAGCTGCACTGGGAACTAAAAGAGAGATTCCTACTGTAGGAGGTAAGGTAAAGATTACCGTAGATCCGGGAACACAGTCCGGAAAGATATTGAGGCTTGCAGGAAAAGGTCTCCCAAGCATCGACAGCTATGGAAAAGGTGATATGTTTATTCACATCAATGTATGGACTCCACAGAAGCTTACAAAGGAACAGAAAGATTTCTTTGAGAAGCAGATGTCCAGCGGAGAAATGGTTGCAGAACCATCCGGTAAGGAAAAAACTTTCTTTGATAAAGTAAAAGATTTATTCAATTAATATAAAAAAGGGTTCTTACGGGAATCCTTTTGTATTTAAAAGTTTTACCTCTAATGGCTATACATAAAAAATCCTGTACAACGTTGTACAGGATTTTTGTGTATCAATTATTTAAAATTTAATTTACTTTTTCACTGCTAAAGAATATATTGCTTTTCCGATAGTAAAAACCGCTACAGCAGCCAAGCCACCTACAATTCCGAAAGTAAATTCTTTAAGCATAGCAGGCCATGTTGGTAACAGTTCATGCAAATAATGGATATTGTGAGCAAAAATACCTCCTGAAACCAGAATCAAAGCGACTGTTCCTACCACTCCCAAAACTTTAATAATAACAGGCAGCGCCTTTACCAATAAGTGTCCTAGCTTGGAAAAGAATCCTTTATCATGGCTTTTTTTGATCAGCTTAAACCCTGCATCATCCATTCTTACAATTAAGGCAACAATTCCATACACTCCTACAGTAGCTATAAACGACACAAAAGTTACCGTTAAGATCTGGGTAATCAACGGATGGTTTTCCTGTATAACGGTACCTAATGCAATAATGACAATCTCAATAGAAAGAATAAAGTCTGTTCGGATGGCTGAATTTATTTTTGCTTTTTCAGATACTTCAGAATTGTCTTCCTCTTTACTTTCTTCCACTACTTCATGCCCTTTTTTAGAACGGTGAAACAGGAATTCAATAATTTTTTCTACGCCTTCAAAAGCCAGATACAGTCCTCCGAGAATAAGGATCATCTCAATAGCCGGCTTATACAGCCAGTTGAGCAAAAAGGCAATGGGAAGAATAATCAGTTTATTAATAAATGAACCTTTGGTAATAGCCCATAAAACCGGAAGCTCTCTTGAAGAAAGAAAGCCTGTGGCTTTTTCAGCATTTACAGCCAGGTCATCTCCTAAAATACCTGCCGTTTTCTGTGTAGCTATTTTACTGGTCACTGCTACATCATCCATCAATGCTGCAATATCATCTAAAATTGCAAAAAAGCCTGAAGCCATATTTTAATATTTTTTTAATATTTGTTAAGTCTAGCAAAAATAATTATTTAATTCCGTTTCCTTATTCATAATACGACAATAATTTTAAGAATAAGCAAAATCATAAAGTAGTGCCCCCTTTTTCAACATTTTATATCTTTGTTTAAATTGTTATAAAATGAATGACCTAGCCAACTGGGAAACCCAATTACAGCTCATCTGGCTGAAATTTGGAAAAATTAGCAATGAAGAATTCATTCAGCAAATTAAAGATCATACAGTATTATTTTCAGGTTCACAGGCTATCCCCCATTTTGAAATGGCCTGTGCTTTTGACTCTACCGGACATGAAGAGGAAGCCGAACCACTGTACAGATCTGCATTGAGTCTCGGATTATCAGGTTTACGAAGAAGAAGAGCAAGAATTCAGCTGGCAAGTACATTAAGAAATAATGGAAAAATAGAAGAAAGCATCTATATTTTGAGAGAAGAAAAAGCAAATTATTCTGATGAACTGAATGATGCTGTCGATTCTTTTTTAGCCCTTTCACTTTATTCTGCAGGTGAAAACAAAGAAGCATTATCTTTAGCCTTAAAAGCATTATCCAAACACCTGCCCAGATACAATAGTTCTCTATACCGATATGCTGAAAACTTAGAATTCCCTCAACCATGAGCAAAATAAATATTGATCTTGAGTATAGCCTTACTTCATATTTTACAGATATTGATGCTGATGATTTAAAAACAATCATCTCTTTTTTCAAACCGGAGCTTATTAAAAAGAATGATTTTTTCCTGAAGCAAGGGAAGAAAAGCACAAAATTAAGTTTTATCCGCTCCGGGTTTTTAAGGATCTTTTGTGAAACTGAAAAAAAAGAGATTACACAATGGATTTCCACTCCGGGATATTTTGTAACGGATCTATCCAGTTTTATGGCTGATATTCCGGCAAGATGGACTATTCAGGCTCTTACAGATACAGAATTATACACCATCAATAAGACTGATTACGAAAAGCTACAGAGCCTGGTTCCTCAATGGTACATTTTAGAAAAAGCCTTCATCATTCATTGTTTCACCACCATTGAAACAAGAGTTTACAGTCATTTATCAATGACCGCTGAAGAAAGATATTTATGTTTTTTTAATGAAAATCCTCAATTATTCAATCAAATTCCTTTGCAGTATATTGCATCAATGCTTGGGATGACCTCTGAGACCTTCAGTAGGATAAGAAATAAAATAGCCACAGGAAATCTTTGATTTTTGTCAAGAGGATCTTTAGTATTCTCACCGAACTTTGCCTACATAAAAATCATTTTATCATGTCAAAGAAAATAGAAACAGAAATTACCATTCATGCCAGTCCTGAAAAAATATGGAAAATATTAACCAATTTTCAGGATTATCCATCCTGGAATCCGTTTATTACCAATATCCAGGGAGCTGTAGAAGAAGGTAACCAAATACGGGTTACCATTAAACCAAAGGGAGGAAAAGGAATGGTTTTCAAGCCTGTCATTTTATCCAAAAAAGAAAATAAAGAATTAAAATGGGTAGGAAAACTATTGTTCAAGGGAGTATTTGACGGTGAACATCATTTTGAGCTGGTTGACAATAAAAACGGGACCACTCAATTTATCCAGTCAGAACAGTTTTCAGGTTTCCTTGTCCCGTTTTTTAATTTTACTAATACAGCTACCAGTTTCAATATCATGAATCAAAAATTAAAGGAATTAGCTGAAAAAAGCTGAATGGGATTATTCAGAATGGTCTGTAAATCGTCATATTTTTCTTACATTTGATGTATGAAAAAGCTAGTCCTCAGATATCATTTCTTTGTTTTAGGATGTATAAGCTTTATATTCCATTCATGTAATACCAGATTCAGGGTCTGGGTAGGTCCGGGAGGCCAGCAGAAAATCTATAATCTACAGTACGGAGAGCATAAAAGGCAGAAGATGGATATTTTTCTTCCCAAAGATTATGCCCGGGATGCACTTGTAGTTCTTATTGTTCATGGTGGCGCCTGGACTTTAGGAAAAAAAGAACATATGATACAGGTTCAAAAGATGCTTTTCAAAAATGGAATTCCAAGTATCAATATGAATTACCGGCTGGTTTCTAAACGAAAAAAAATCACCTATAAACAGCAACTCGAAGATATCGGATCGGCTATTGAAAGATTTAATTCTTTAACAGAAAAAGCTGAGCTGCTTCCCAATAATTATGTTTTGCTTGGAGAAAGTGCCGGCGGGCATCTCGCTTTGCTATATGGATATCAACATTCTGATCAGATCACGAAAATCATTTCCTTAAGCGGCCCTACAGATTTTTACAGCCCGGAATATCTTAATTCTTTTTATTCCAAATACACTTCTCCTACCTTTCAGAAAGTGGTGGGAACTAAGTTCGACAGAAAGAATGTTTCTGAAGCATTTAAGGAAGCCAGCCCGATAGCTAATATCACCAGTGTTCCTACCCTGCTTTTTCAGGGGAATAATGATTTCCTGGTCAATCATCATCAGGGACTTGCCATGGATTCTGCTCTTACCAGCATGAATGTCCCCCACAAGTTGGTCTTTATGAAGAAAACAGGTCATGTACCCAGATTTTTCAGTAAAAGAAAAAGAGATAGTATTATTTATCCGAATATCCTGGAATGGATAAAAAAATAACCTGCTAAAAAAGCAGGTTATGTATTGTATAGCATTTTGTTTACTATTCGAAATCCCTGTTGTCATATTTGGAAGAAAGATCTTCTTTTTTTCCAAAAGCAAACTTTACAATCACAGGAAGTGTGGTTACAAGGACAATAATAATGATGATGTATTCCAGTTTTTCTTTCAGATTGATTCCAAACTGTTCCATGAATAATTTATCAAGATAATGTCCTGCAAAAATCAAAATGAATGACCATAAGACAGCACCAATGATGTTATCTCTTAAGAATTCTTTTTTGTCCATTTTCACAATCCCTGCAACAATAGGCGTAAAGGTTCTCACAACAGGTAAAAACCTGGCCATAATAATGGCTAACGCTCCATGTTTTTCAAAGAAATCATGAGCCTGATACAGATATTTCTTCTTAAAAAGCATTGTATCCGGTCTTTTATACAAGGCGGGACCTGCTTTTCTTCCAAAATAATATCCTACTTCATTTCCTATAATTGCAGCTAATGCAACTCCGGTAGCCAAAATAGTAGTATCCAGGAAATCACTCCCTGTGGAGCCGAATGTCTCTTTGATAATTTCAACGGCATAAATCCCCGAAACGAACAACAGAGAGTCTCCAGGAAGAAAAAATCCTACAAAAAGACCTGTTTCAGCAAAAACAATAAACAAAATAAGCCAAAACCCTCCCATTTTTATGTAAAACTCCGGGTTTAATAAATCCTTCCAGCTATTAAAATCTTCCATATATCTCGATGAACAACAAAAATAGGTCTAAAATACCTGAAACAAAAATAAATTATAAGATTTTAACTAAAAATAAAACATGATATTTATAGCTCCATATCATCATCGGAAACCGCCGTTCCATCTGCCATTAAGAAAGCTTTTAAGAAAGGAGTGATATTTCCGTTCATTACGGCATCCACATCTGATGTTTCATACGCTGAGCGTACATCTTTTACCAATTTGTAAGGGTGCATCACATAGTTTCTGATCTGGCTTCCCCACTCGATCTTCATCTTATTGGCTTCAATCTCGTTTCTTGCTCTCATACGTTCTTCCAATTCCATTTCATATAATCTTGAGCGAAGGAGCTGCATTGCTTTTTCTTTATTCTGAAGCTGTGAACGGGATTCTGAGTTTTCAATAATAATTCCGGTTGGTGCGTGACGTAAACGTACTGCCGTTTCCACTTTGTTTACGTTCTGGCCTCCTGCTCCTGAAGACCTCATGGTTTCAAAGCTGATATCAGCAGGGTTAATATTGATTTCAATAGTATCATCTACCAAAGGATAAACATATACGGAAACAAAACTTGTATGGCGTTTGGCATTGCTGTCAAAAGGTGAAATTCTTACCAAACGGTGTACTCCATTTTCTCCTTTCAAGTATCCAAAGGCATATTCTCCCTCAATTTCCAGGGTAACGGTTTTTACACCGGCTACATCTCCTTCCTGAAAATTAAGCTCCCGGATCTTATATCCTTGTTTATCTGCCCACATGGTGTACATTCTCATCAGCATTGATGCCCAGTCGCAGCTTTCTGTACCTCCGGCTCCGGCAGTAATCTGAAGAACAGCAGAAAGCTCGTCCCCTTCATTGGAAAGCATGTTCTTAAATTCAAGATCTTCGATTTTTTCTACCAACTGTGGAAATGTTTCATCCAGTTCTTTTTCAGAATCCGGATCTTCTTTAGCAAAATCTGCTAAAACCTGAAGATCTTCAAATTGTGTCTGGATTTCATCATAACCTTCCACCCATTTTTTCTTGGAACGAAGCTGTTTCAAAAAGGCTTCTGCTGTTTTAGGGTTATCCCAAAACTCAGGAGCAGCCGTTTTTTCATCATCGTTGGCTATTTCTATTTTCTTTTTTTCTATCTGAAGGTATCTGTGTAAGTCTTCAATTCTGGATTGAACTTCTTTTATCTGGTCGTTGTTAATCACGATTTATTCTTTTTGCAAAAATACGGATTTCTTTTAGAGTTGAGAGTTCAAAGTTGAAAGTGTTGTGAGGTGAGGGATTCGGGATACGGGGTGCGAGATACGAGATACGAGAAGGCAAGCTGTCGGATATAAGATGTAAGGCTAATTATTCTACTCCTTACCTCTTACCTCTTGATTCTTGACTCTTGACTCTTGGCTCTTAACTCTTTAAAATCTAATACCCAACATCAACTTCTGACATCTGACATCTTAAACCCACCCTAAATCATCTCAGCCACCATTTCCCCAATCTTTGGAGCAAGTGCCACGCCCATTCCGGAAAGCCTTACGGCACAGAACTGTTTTTCTGAAAGCTGTTTTATGATAGGTGTTTTTTCTGATCCCATGGCCATGATTCCTGACCACCGGAGGGCTATTTTATATTCATGATCCGGTAAGATCACTTCTTTTAAAAAGTTTTCTAAGTGACTCTGCAAGAATTCGGTGGTTTCAAAAGCTGTAGTTTGTTCTGTTTTAAAATCCTGATTCCGGCCTCCTCCCAGTAAAACCCTGTTTCCTAAATTCCTGAAATAATAGAATCCTTCATCGTAATGAAATGTACCTTTTAATTTCAGATTTTCTATAGGCTCCGTGAGAAGAATCTGTCCACGGGCGGGAATAATCTCTTCTTTTTCCAGGAATTTTGAGCTGAAAGCATTGGTGCAGTATATCAGCTGATCTGCTTTTACAGAAAGACCTTCTGAAAGATGAACCATCACCTCATGAGGGTTTTCGTCAATATTCTCCACTTCGGTACCGAATAAAAACCCGACTTTAAGTTCATGGCATTTTTCTAAAAGCCTCTGCAATAATTTCCCGGAATGTAAACTTCCTTCACAGCTATTTTCAATCAGAAACTTTGATTTTCCCAAACCGAAGTCTTCTATTTTATCCTGTTTCAGATGGTACGTTTTTTCAAGTCCGGTAACAGATCTCAGTTTTTCATTAACGATATCAATATACTGTAAGGGTTCTTCGTTATTCAAAATTTCATATCCTCCGCTAAGTTCAAAGTCTATTTCGTCATTTTTAAAATATTCCCTGATTTTCTGAAGCCCGTTAAACCTCATAGCAACCAAATCCAGGGTCTTTTCCCACCCCATATTCTGAGCATCGGCAATCACCTCTGTCAGGCTTCCAAAACAGGCAAATCCTGCATTTCTCGTTGAAGCACCAAGCGGCATTGCATTACGCTCGATAATTAATACCGATTTTTCAGGATATTTCTCTTTAATGGAAACAGCAGTCCAAAGCCCGGAAAAACCGGCTCCTATAATGATAATATCTCTTTTTCTGTAAAAGGTTTCTAATTCCCAGATGCTGATCATTTGTACAATGTATAATGTAAAAAGTAGGATGTATAGATTTGAGATAGGAGACGTTGAGAGTGGAGATAAGGGGATAAGAAATAAGAGCCAAGAGCCAAGAATCAAGACTCAAGATATCAGACACCAAATTTCAGATTATCTATCGTTAAACCTTATATCTTTTATCCTGTATCACGCACCCTTACACTCGCATCCTGCATCTCGAACCCGAACCCCGAATTTTCTATTTGGTCTTCTTCTCCTCTTCATTATGAGAGAAACCTATGGCCCGTCTTGGTTCTTCCACTACTTTATAGGACTCCAGCTCAGCTTTAAGTGCCTTGATTCTAAACTGAAATTCATCAAAATTATTGATAATGGCATCAGCTAAAAATCGGGCTACCTGATCAAGATATTCTTCGGTAAGTTTCCCCGCAGCGTCTCTTAGAGCAGCATTCAAAAGTCCCTGATCAATTTTAAGCTTTTCATTCTTTGTTCTCTGGTATAGATTTTTAATTCTTTTTTTCAGACTTTGGGTAAAATCAATCAGCATGGTATTGCTGAAAGCTTTCATTTTTGATGAAATCTCGTGCCAGAACGGAACTTTATCCGCTTTATTGTAAATGAGAATTTTGTATAGGAGAGAATCCTCTTCCAAGCCTCTGGTCATCGCATATAAAATAATTTCTGACCGTTCTGAAGCATTGGGAGGGAATATGGGGATCATCACATCAAATCTTCCCGGTGCTAGAATCTCCTCATCTATTTCTGAAACAGAATTGGCAGATCCGACCATCAGTACTCCTTCTTTTTCAAATTTCCCGATATAATGAAGAATAAGCTCCTGGACTTCAAGATTACAGGAAGCAATATCTGTTTCTGCTTTTCTCTGCATCATAATTTCGTCAAAATCATCGAGAAAAAGCAGTATTTTATTTTCTTTCAGCATAGAAGTTAAAAAGTCACTGAAATTAATTTCGTTCCCATCAATCAGGGATGTTCCTAAATAGTGCTTTTTGACTTCTTTAAAGCTGTATCCTATGATTTCAGCAATCTTATTGGCCCAGAAAATCTTACCACTTCCGGGAGGTCCATATAAAATAATCCCTGCCGGCTTATTGATTCCCCAGTCTTTGATCTGCTGAGGATTCAGAAAAGGCTCTAAAACTGCCGAAGTGTAAAAAAACAAATCTCTATAGCCTATAAAATCTCTTTTTTTCAGACTCGTCTTATGCCCGAAATAATCATAGACAAACTGGTAATTTCCGCCTAGTTTATTATCAATACCATAACTTGAAATAGAGGATTTGAAAAAGCCATTGTCAAAAATATTAGGATTATTGTCCTTAATTGCTTTTTCAACTTTTTCTTTAGGCTGATTAATTACCTCAGCAATCTGCTCCAGGGTTTTATTTTTATCAAGATCTTTTTCATAAAGCTTTAAAAAATCCAGGTTTTCACGGGCGAATTTTTCAAAATCTTCTTTCACTTCAAAATTCGTGCTGATACAGTCTACCAACTCAAGGTCAAAATCCTGTATAAACTGTTTGATCGTTTCTGCAGAGACTTTCAATTCTTCTGCCAGTTCAATTAACTTCATATTTCCCTATTAGTTCTATCAAATTTAATATTTTAATCTTAAAAATATAATGAAAATTGATATTCTTTTTGGGTTTTATCAATTAATTACCCATCTGTATTTATATAAAAAACAATGGTTATCACCATCATCATCAAGTATACATCGTAATTAATTTTTTTATTAATTTTATCAAAAACCACGCAAATGAGAAAAATATATTATTTTCCGGGATTGTTCAGTGCCATTTTGATCCCTGTTTTATTCTGGTACTATGGAAGCCAGAGAATTCATCCACCCTATTCAGGTATGGATCTCGCACTTCCTGCAAAAGTTACCCATCAGACCAGTTTAGACAATACTTTTGAGCCCTATAGAAACTGGAACTACAAAAAAATCATAGTTCAACCAGGCACCGCTCTTCAAAACCGGGAATTTTATGTTTCCGAACTTAAAAAGTTACAGGCAAAGAATGAAAAGGAAAAAGGAATTGAATTTGTTATAGAAAATAAAAACACTTATCAGGATTTTATAGCTTTAATCGATGCTATGATTCTCTCTAAACAGGAAGCTTATGGTGTAGACATGGAAAAAACAGGACATTTTTTTGCGTTACACTTTTATAAAGATCCTAATAGAATTGAAAGATGCTATGATAATGTTGGTGGTGAATATCATCCTGGGAATAAACTATCCTACACTGGTTTTGAAAAGATAAAATATGTACTTGAGCTTCCTAAACAGGCTTATTACATTATCTTTGCATTTTTACTGTTTATAAATATTTCCATGCTCAGCATTAAAGAAAGTCTTCAAATCAACAAAAAAAGTTAGTATGAAAAGGATTTATTATTTTCCGGGATTAATAAGTGCTCTGACCATTCCTGTCTTGTTCTGGCATTACGGAAACAGAAAAATAGAAGAAATAGCAGTATCAGTAATAGATATTGGAATTCCCGCAAAAATAAATAAGGATAAGAGTTATAGCAGTACGCTTGAACCACTGAGAAATTTAAATTATAAAAAAATAAAAGTGCCCTCCGGTAAAGCAAAGGAAAACTCTGATCTGTATGTTTCAGAAGTGAAAGCACTGCAACAAAGGAATGAGCAAAACACAGGCATCGAATTTATCTTGGGGAATGAAAATACATATGGAGATTTTGTTTCTCTATTAAATGATATGGCTATTTCAAAACATGAAGAGTATGGTTTGGATCTTGAAAAAACAGGTCATCTCCTGGTTCCTGTTACCTATCAAAGACCATCTCCCGAACCTTGTTATCTCTGCCATGATACAGAAGTTGAAATAATAGACTCAGGTTCAATAGTAACAGGCATTATCCCTGAACCCAATATTTTTGATAAAACTCAATATTTTCTGTCCCATCTGACGAAAGAAGCTTACTATCTTATTCTGGGATTCCTGATATTGTTCAGTATTTCAATACTCAGCATCAAAGAAAGGTTTCAGACGCATTACTAACAAAAAAAGACTGCCTTAAAGACAGTCTCTTCCTTTCATATTTCACATTACTTTTTATCTAATAACGGAATATATTCCCCATATCCTTTTTTCTGCATATCTGCTTTTGGAATAAACTTCAGGGATGCACTGTTGATACAGTAGCGCAATCCTCCTTTATCTTCAGGACCATCGTTAAAAACGTGCCCTAAATGAGCATCTCCTGTTTTACTTCTTACCTCTACTCTGGTCATCCCTTGCGACTTGTCCAGCTTTTCGTCTATTAATTTTTTCGTAATAGGTTTAGAGAAACTAGGCCATCCGCAGCCTGATTCAAACTTATCTGTTGAAATAAATAAAGGTTCTCCGGTAGTGATATCTACATAAATTCCTTCACGGGTTTCATTCCAGTATTCATTTTGGAAAGGTCTTTCCGTAGCATTTTCCTGGGTTACGTTGTATTGTTCTGCAGTAAGTTTGTCTTTCAGAACTTTTTTATCCTGTTTCTCATACTTTACTTTCGGTGCAGCTTTCGGAAGAGGATTTGCTTTTTTGGCCATTTCAAAAAGTCCCGGTTCAATATGACAGTAACCTCCCGGATTTTTATCCAGATAATCCTGGTGATAGTCTTCTGCCCTGTAAAAATTCTTCAAAGCAACAGTCTCTACCACTACCGGTTTAGTGTAGTTTTTAGCCAACTTCTCCACTTCTCCTTTTACGACAGCTTCATCATTTTTATCTTTAAAATAAATTCCTGTACGGTACTGGTTTCCTCGGTCGTTCCCCTGCTGATCCTTACTGGTAGGATCAATGGTTTTAAAATAAAGGTCAATCAATAATTTCAGGTCAACCTGTTCAGGATCATATTTCACTTTTACTGTTTCTGCGAAACCTGTGGTATGGCTTACCACTTCTTCATAGGTGGGATTTTGTGTATTTCCATTGGCATATCCAACTTCTGTTCCTACTACTCCGCGAATCTGCTGAAAGAAATGTTCTGTTCCCCAAAAACATCCACCTGCAAAATAAATTTCTCTAACATTTTTATTATCCATAGTTTCCTGATTTTCTTTTTTTACTTCTTCTTTTCCGGATTTCTTATTTTTAAATAGCCCGGAACCTGCAGCAAAGACTGCGATACCCAGAATAATACCGAGTACAATTAATATATTTTTCATTTTTTTCTTTTTATTCATTTTTATTATTTTTGAACGATCATCAGTCCAAACCCTAAAAGCATAAGATCTTTTAAAATAAAGAAATCTGTCACCGGAATACCATCCACTATTTTCCACATTCCCGGGCTTGTAAACAGATAGCTTAACGTTACCAGAAATGTCACTATCATTCCTATTCCCGCATACTTTTTCAGTACTGCAAATTTCACACTAAATATCAGTAATAAAGCAATGATAATTTCTATCGTTCCGATAAGATTTGACACTGCCTGAACACTCATCATCTTATATACGAAAAAAGTTAGAAAATGGTTTTCCACCAAAGGTTTTATAGAAACAGCTTCAGTAGGGGTAAATTTGAAAATACCAATCCAGAGCAAAATAAGAGCGGCTCCAAAAAGCGAGACATAATATCCTAATGGGTATGTTTTTGTATTTTCATTAGATTGTGTTGTTCCGACCATGTTTTAAAATTTTAAATTATACTTTTTTATTTTCAAAAGTATAGTCGGAGGTATTTCGAAATCCTGACAGGATTTTCTTAAAAACCCAACTTTTCCATCATTTTATTTTTAAAATACTGAATATCAGATTTTTTAATTTCAGCT
Organism: Chryseobacterium sp. Bi04; assembly: GCF_918698085.1. GTDB lineage: Bacteria > Bacteroidota > Bacteroidia > Flavobacteriales > Weeksellaceae > Chryseobacterium. The sequence goes on along the minus strand of NZ_CAKKLP010000025.1, from coordinate 9,966 downwards.
GTTTTTTTAGAAAAAGTCATTTTAAATAGGGTATCCAGCAATGCTAATTTTTTATTGTACATCTTACACCATTTGCAGATCATAAGATGTATACTGAGTTTCCAATTTTCTTTGGGAGAAATAGCACGGGCATTACGTTTTTCCATGAGCAGTGTGGCTTCACTGCATGACAGAAATAATAGATGTATAATTTTCTTTACCATTGTAATTGTTATAATTTTGAAAACCAGTTAAATTCCAGACATTCCCTAAGCTGCATACGGCTGCGTTGTAAGATCTTCCAAAGGTTAGTCGTTGAAACATTGAATTCCTGACTCACTTCGGGTGCTTTTTTTTCTTCAATATAATACATTTTCAACAGGATTTTCCATCTGGAAGGCAGTTCTTCGATACATTCTTCCAATGTTTTATTAAAATCATGATCATCCAAAAGTTCAGATTCTTTGCCGGCTGCATTCCAGTCATTCAATACATCATTATTTTTCCATGAGCCTGTTTCATCAAAAAAATGATCGAGTCTGATATTGGGTTCGGATCTGTATTTCTTACGGTAAAAATCAGCAACTTTCCTGTTTAAAATAGCCATCAGCCAGGTCAGCGGCTGGCTTTTTCCTTCAAAAGAATCATATGATGAAAATGCTGCGATGAATACATCCTGAACGATATCCTCAGCTTCTTCTTTATCCGAAAGCAGATAAAAAGCTTTCTTTAAAAGCGGTTCTGAATAGTGTTCTATCCAGTTTTTCAGCACTTCGTTTTTCATCATTTTTTTATGTTTTTTTATCTTATTCAGATCATAACGAAGGTAATAAGTTAAATGGAAAATTGCAAAATTATGGTGAATAATAATTATTTATTTTATGCACAGTTGATTTTTTTATGGTATCTCTCCATTGCTGTTCGCGGCTAAAAATATAAACCATACTCCATTATTATGCCGGACATTTGATAAACCTATCTGAAAATATTCAATAGTAGATATTAAATCACCTAAAAACATTAAATTTGCATCTTATCAAAATTTGATACGTTAAAAAGCAAAAGCAATACTATGACATCACAAGAGATACGTCAAAAATTTTTAGATTATTTTAAAAGTAAAGACCACCTGATCGTTCCTTCAGCTCCTATTGTGCTGAAAGACGACCCTACCCTTATGTTTTCCAACTCAGGAATGACGCAGTTCAAAGATTTTTTCTTAGGCTACAAAACGCCTACCGCCCCAAGAATTGCCGATACACAAAAGTGTCTGAGGGTTTCAGGGAAGCATAATGACCTGGATGATGTAGGTAGAGATACTTATCACCATACCATGTTTGAAATGTTAGGAAACTGGTCTTTCGGGGATTACTTTAAAAAAGAGGCTATTGCTTTTGCCTGGGAACTATTGGTTGATGTATATGGAATTCCAAAAGAAAATTTATATGTCACTATTTTTGAAGGAGATGCTTCTGAAAACCTTGACAGAGATCAGGATGCTTATGACTTCTGGAAATCTCATATTTCAGAGGACAGGATCATTAATGGAAATAAAAAAGATAACTTCTGGGAAATGGGTGAAAGCGGACCATGTGGACCGTGTTCAGAGATCCATATCGATTTAAGAACTCCGGAAGAAAAAGCGGCTGTTCCCGGGATCACACTGGTTAACCAGGATCATCCACAGGTAGTGGAAGTATGGAATCTGGTTTTCATGGAATTCAACAGAAAAGCAGACAAATCTCTGGAAAAACTTCCTGCCCAGCATGTGGATACAGGGATGGGCTTTGAGCGTCTCTGTATGGCACTTCAAGGAAAGTCTTCCAATTATGACACCGACGTTTTCACCCCGCTAATTTCTAAAGTTGAAGAACTTTCCGGTAAAAAATACACCGGTATTTTAACGGACGAAAAAGATATTGCTATCCGTGTGGTGGTAGACCACATCAGAGCGGTTTCTTTTGCTATTGCTGACGGACAATTGCCTTCCAACGGAGGTGCCGGATACGTTATCAGAAGAATTTTAAGAAGAGGTATTTCTTATGCTTACAGATTCCTGGGAATGAAAGAACCTTTCCTTTTTGAATTAGTAACTGTTCTTCAGGATCAAATGGGTAAATTCTTCCCTGAATTGGAGAAGCAGGGTAAACTGGTTTCAGAAGTTATTAAAAGTGAGGAAGAATCGTTCTTAAAAACTATTGAAAACGGACTGATCAGAGTTGAAAAATTAATTCAGCAGACGATTGCTGATGATTTAAAAGTATTACCAAGCGAGGAAGTTTTCGAACTCTATGATACCTATGGTTTCCCGGATGACTTAACAAGAATTATTGCTGAGGAAAAAGGATTAACGATTGATGAAGCTGGGTTTAAAGCTGAGATGGAAAAGCAGAAACAACGTTCCAAATCTGACTCTGCTCAAAAAGTATACGATTGGGTGGTTTTAGAGGAAAAACCGGAAACATTCGTTGGATATGATCAAACGGAATCCGAAACCTATATTACCCGATACAGAAAGGTAGAAAATAAAGACGGAGAATTTTATCAGGTAGTACTAAGCAGCTCTCCATTCTATCCTGAAGGTGGTGGACAAGTGGGAGATAAAGGAATCCTGGAAAATGCTTCTGAAAGTTTTGAAGTATTGGAAACAAAGAAAGAAAACGGATTGATCATTTCACTGATCAACGGTCTTCCAAAAGATGCGGGAGCAGTTTTTTATGCTAAAGTAAATGCTTCAGACAGAAAAAACTCCCAGGCTAACCACTCTGTAACTCACCTTTTACATGAAGCATTAAGAGATGTTTTAGGAACTCACGTAGAGCAGAAAGGTTCTTATGTAGGTCCTGATTATCTTCGTTTCGATTTCTCTCATTTCAATAAAATGACGGAAGAAGAATTAGCTTTAATTGAAGAAAAAGTAAATCATAAGATCAAAGAAAGTATTGCTTTACAGGAATTCAGAAGCATTCCTATTAAGGAGGCTTTAGAGAAAGGGGCAATGGCTTTGTTTGGTGAAAAATATGGTGACAGTGTAAGAATGATCCAATTTGGAAGTTCAAAAGAACTTTGCGGAGGAACTCATGTAAAAAACACCAGTGAAATTGGCCACTTCAAAATTACTTCTGAAGGTTCTGCAGCAGCAGGAATCAGAAGAATTGAAGCGATTTCGGGTGATAAATCTGAAGAATATTTCAAAAACCTGGAACAGCAGATCAGTGAGCTTTCTCAATTACTGAAGTCTAAAGATGTAGTAAGATCTATCGAAAAACTTATCGAAGAAAATGCATCATTAAAATCTGAAGTAGATGCTCTAAAAAAAGAGAAGGCAAAAGGAGAAATCGGCGACTGGAAAAATGCTTATGAACAGAAGGGCAACAAACAGCTTTTGGTAAAGAAAACCTCTTTGGATGCAGGTTCTGTTAAAGACATCGTATTCCAGCTGAAAAGAGAAATCCCAACTTCTGTGACCATCATTCTTTCTGACGCAGATGGAAAGCCTATGATCACTGTAGGGGTATCTGATGATCTTGCAGCAGATTACCAGGCCGGAGCTATCGTAAAAGATCTTGCCAAAGAGATCCAAGGTGGTGGTGGTGGAAATCCTGGTTTCGCAACTGCCGGAGGTAAAAACCTGGATGGTTTAGAAAATGCTTACCAAAAGGCATTACATATCTAAAATAGAATATTATTCTCATATTACCATTGGCTGTTTCGCTTGAAACAGCCATTTTTTTATTTATAACCGTTCTAATTATTGATCTTATCTTAACAAATCATTGCTTAATCTTAAACTATTTGTTTTGTCCTATTAAAACCCTGTTAACACCGGAGCATTAGTTTTGTATTATCGAAATTCAAAAAAGTAATTATGAAAATTAATAAAACTATTGGCGCGCTATTGTTTGCTGCTCTTGTATTCCAGGGCTGTAACGACGACAATAACGGGGATAGCAATACCCCCGTCAATGACAACATCAAACTTGAAAATTTTTCTAAAGAATCTGCGTTCGTTTTTGGAATGCCTGGTTTTGAAAATTTAAATATCACCACACTTATTTCAAGCTCCGATATTCTTTCAGGTTCTCCGGACTTTGTTTTTGGAGGTCAGCCGGACGGAATGGGCATTATGAAAGATCCTAATTCAGACGGTTATCTTATGATCACCAACCATGAGATCAAACAATCCGTATCAAGGGTATATTTAGATAAAACTTTCAGACCTGTAAAAGGGGAATATATTCTCAATGGAACAGGAGGAATGACAAGGTTGTGTTCTGCTACATTAGCCACTCCCGAAACTCATGGTTTCAGTGCTTTTCTTACTGCCGGAGAATCTGGTGAAGAAAGTATGGTTCACGCTTTAAATCCATTGGCACCAACTTCGCAGGCGACAGATAAAACAAGAGTAAAACCTGCCTTAGGAAAGGCTTCTATGGAAAATGCAGTTCCTCTTCCTAAAGATGTATCCAACGGAAAATCTTATATCATCATTGGTGAAGATCAGTCTTATTCTTCTTCTCATCAGTCTGCAGGGCAACTGATCATGTATGTAGCCAATACACAGGGAGATCTTGATAACGGAAAATTATATTCTTTAAAAAGAACAAACAACAGCTATACTGAGACTGATATGGTAAAAGGCAGCAGCTATGATGTGGAGTTCGTTGAAATTCCTAATGCTAAAAACCTTACAGGAGCTCAGATCAATCAAAAAAATATTGATAATAATGCAATCCGTTTTTCAAGGGTTGAAGATGTAGATTACAGAAAAGGAGCCGGAAAAGGAAGAGAAGTTTATTTTACAGCCACCGGAGAATCTTCTGACGGAGTGAATCCAAAACCGGGATTAACGATGTGGGGAAGGGTGTATAAGCTTGTTCTTAATGCTAATAATATGCTGACAGGAAAGTTGGAAGTTGTCGCAGAAGGAGATTCCAATCCTGGACATAATCTTATCAATCCTGATAACCTGTGTGTTACTGAAAACTATGTATATATTCAGGAAGACGGAGATTCTTATTACAAAGCTGTAGGCCATGATTCTTACATATGGCAGCTTAATATCGGTACGAAACAGTATAAACCATGGCTGAATATGAAACACAACAGAAATGATTCGGCATGGCAGACGGCTTATAACCAATCCGGAGACCTTCAGAAGTTCGGTTCATGGGAATTTGGAGCGATGACCGATATTTCAGATATCATAGGTGTTCCCAATACCTTTACAGTAAACATTCATTCTCATACGTGGCAGCTGGATAAATTTAAAAATCCTGACGGCTCCGGAGTCAATACCAATAAAGAAGGCGGGCAGGTTGTTATTATCAGAAACGTAGAAAAATAATTGTAATCACCTCATAAAAATAAAAAGTATCAATAGAAAAACTTCTGTTGATACTTTTTCATACCTATGAAAAAACTTTCAAAATATCCGATATTCCTGTTTTTATATTCTGCAGCTGCACTTTTCATTCTTTCTTATTGTAAAAGTGATAAGCAATTGCCTGCTTCAGAAGATCTGGGATCTGTAAAGAATCAGATTATCAAGAACAATGATGCCTTTGAAAAACAGATCAATGAACTGATCGTCCTTATTTCTAACCATTCAGATGAAAAAAAACTTCAGGAGAAGTTTGAGGAACTTAGAAAAACCTACAAAAAAATGGAATGGGCAGTGGAATATTTCCTTCCCCACTCTGCCAGATTCATTAATGGTCCGGCTTTGCCTGAAATAGAAATGGACGAACATACGGAAATAGAACCGGAAGGCTTACAGGTATTGGAAGAAATGTTGTATCCTTATGATCAGGGAAACAAAGATGAGGTGATCAGATTTTTAAAAAAATTAATTAATAAAAGCAATACTATTGAAACCAATTTTCAGGTCATAACTGTCAGTAGAGATCAGGTTTTCGATGCTTTAAGACAGGAAGTTTTCAGAATTTCAAGCTTGGGTATTTCGGGTTTTGACACTCCTATTTCCGGAACATTTCTGAAAGAGATCCCATATTCTCTTCAGGGTGTTAAGCAGACATTGCAGCAGATTTCCACTGATCAGTCAAAGAATAAAGCATTGAAAAGCATTGTTACTGAAATTGATACTGCTATTGAGATTCTGAAAAAAAATACAGACAGGAATACGTTTGATTATGTCAATTTTATTCCGGACCATTTCAATAAGATCACCTCTTTACTGCTTGAGTTCAAAAATCAGGAAAAGATTCCTGATGTTGAGGTAACCACTGCTCTCCAAAAAAATGCAGCTACTTTTTTTTCTAAAAATGCATTCAATCCCAATGCCTTTACACCTGGAAAGGAATTTGTATTTTCTGATGAGAAAGCAAGTCTTGGCCAACAACTTTTTAATGATAAAATGCTGTCTGACAATAACAACAGAAGCTGTACAACATGTCATATCCCTGAAAAAGCTTTTACTGACGGACTTGCCAAGTCTATGTCGCTGGAAAATTCAGAACTTGCAAGAAATGCTCCTTCTCTTAATTATGCAGGGTTTCAGCATGGCCAATTTTGGGATATGAGAAAAGACGATCTGGAAGGGCAAAGCTCCGATGTTATTTCAAATAAAGAAGAAATGCATGGCGACCTTACTGTGATCCTTGCCAAGATCAACCAGGACAAAAAATACCAGGCAGCCTTTAAAAAAATTTATCATTCTCAAAAAACAGAAGCATGGCAGCTTCAGAATGTATTGGCAAGCTACATTCGTTCTTTGGCAAAATTCAATGCTGATTTTGATGAATATATGCGTGGGAATAAATCCGCCATGACGGCTCAGCAAAAAAAAGGGTTTAATCTTTTTGTTGGGAAAGCACAATGTGCCATATGTCACTTCATCCCTTTGTTCAACGGAACCGTACCTCCTACTTTCAAAAAAACAGAACAGGAAGTATTGGGAGTAGCCGTGAATGGAGATAACACCACTTTTGACAATGATTTGGGAAGAGGAAAATTTCATGAAACAGTGGCAGCATTACAACATTCTTTTAAAACACCTAGCCTTAGAAACATCAACAAGACCGCTCCCTATATGCATAACGGAGGCTATAAAACACTGAAAGAAGTCATGAACTTTTATAATAAAGGTGGTGGAAAAGGTGTTGGATTTAAAGTAGATAACCAGACCCTTTCTGATGCTCCTTTACAACTTACAGATCAGGAGATTGATGATATTATTGAATTTATGAAAGCCCTGGATGATCAAAAGCAATAAAAAGCTGTGAAATTGCCCTTCAAGTATAAAATTTTCCACCTTTCCGGTGAAGGGAAATTATGACTCATCAGACAGGAGCCCTGGCTGGAAATTGTACTACCAATAAAGAATTCTATAATAACCTAAGTTCTTCATCATGCGCACGAATCCTATACTTTATACCCCAACATCGGATAAGTCTGCTTTTTTAGCGTTCACAAACCTTGATTTTACCATTATGAAATTAGATGAAATCAATGTTATAGTCCGTTAAAAACTTTTCTAAAACAATAAATATTAGTACTTTTGAAATAGTTATTTTACATGAAAAGGGGTCTACTATTACTATTTTTTTTAATCTGCTTTTTGGGATATTCACAATTAAAAATTAAAATTGTTGATGACACCAGTCAAAAGCCTGTTTCCAGCGTTAAAATCTCCTGTGGCGACAACATCCTTGGCTATACCAATTCCCAAGGGACTCTTGAGTTCACATCAACGTGTAAGTCCATAGATATTGAAGCCGAATCTTATCAAAAAGAAACGGCAACGGTAGAAAGCAGCATGGAAGTCTCCCTGGTAAAAAAAACATCAAAAACCACTTCTATTGATGCTGTTGTCATTGAAGATAAAAGCGACCCAAGGGCATTAGAAATCCTGAAAAAAGCCAATAAGCTTTTCTATGAAAATTCTCCGAAAAGCCTAGGTTCTTATTCTTACAAATCTTATGAGAAAATATCCCTGGATATTGATGAAGACAGCATTTCTCAATTTCAGGAATATTTTAATGATTTAAGTCTTTTCAAGAAAAAGAGAGAGAAAGATTCATTAAACAACAGCTTTGCAAGAAAGATCTTTTCAAAGAGTAAGCTGTTTCTTTGGGAAAGGGCTCAGGAGTTTTTATATTCAAAAAAATACGGTGAGAAGATCAATATCCTCGATAACAGGATTTCCGGACTGAAACAGCCTATCTATGAGATGATCGCACTTCAGCAGAGTAACAGAGATGTGGTTCCTGAGCAGATCAAACAGGAAAACAGAGGCTTATACAGATACTATTTATCTGATACCATAGAATTGGATGGAAGAAAAAATTTCGTCATCCGTTTCCGGGAGGTAAACTACAAAAATCCTGACAGGAAAAGGAAATACAATGGTACTATTTATGTAGATACCGAAACCTACGGCGTTAAAAAAATTGAAAACTTCAGTAAAAACAAGAACGACGGAATTATCACCAGCACCTGGATATTTTATAACAACAAATGGTTTCTTGCCGACGAAAAAACAAAGCTTAAAATGGGGAAAATGGCTATGGATGATAAAGACCGTCTTAATAAAAAAGATAAAAAAAGCTTTGCGACCTATGCCTTCCTCACTTCCAAATACTTTGACTTTGAGTCTCCCATAGACGAAAATCCTAAAGATTTTAAAGGATATACCTTCTCCGTAAAGAATATTGACGGGCATTCACTGAACCAGTACAGGACCGATCCGCTTACTGAAAGAGAGCAGAATACCTATAAAACAATAGACAGCTTAGGAAAAAAATATAAAATAGACGGTAAAGCCCAGATTTTATCCGGTTTACTTAATGGGCAAATCAGAATCCGTTCTGTAGATCTTGCCGTGGATGAAATTGTGAATTACAACTCTTTTGAGGGATTCAGACTGGGATTAAAGGCCAAAATAAATGAAAACTTCAATCCATACTTTTCCCCGGATTATTATTTTGCTTATGGGGTAAAAGACAGAAGGTGGAAATATGGAATGGGATTAGACATGAAAACCACTCTGGATAAAAATTCATTCTTCAGGTTTGAATTCTATGATGATGTAACGGCTTCAGGAGAATTCTACCGCAGGCTATGGAACTTCAAGATGAGGATGATGAATTTCGGAAACAACCTTAATAATGATAAATATTTTCATTTTAAAGGAGTTTCTTTATCTTATCTGAATGATGTCACCAATGGTCTTACCCTTGCCTTTGCGGTAAGAAGAAATATTGAAGAAGCTCAATTTGACTATCAGTTCAGAAACGGCGGTTCGTCATTCAAGAATTTAAATACTTTGTTTACTTTAAAATATTCTCCCAACTCAACCAATATCATGACTCCTCAGGGAAAATCCCTGATTGATCAGAAATATCCCGAGCTTTATTTTAATTATGAACAAAGCTACAGAATGGCCGGTGGAGATTTTAATTACTCCCGTTTTGATGCCCTTTTTGTTCATAATTTTAAAACTCCCATTGGAACTACCGGTTTCAGATTGTATGGAGGAATGGTTTTCGGAGAAGCTCCTATATGGAAGAATTTCACTATGAACGGACTTGCTTCTCCCGGGAAGGATTTCAATTTCAACCTTACCTCATACCTTGGGTTTGCGACACTGGAAGGTGGAAAATATTACAATGATAAGTTTGTGGCGTATTACTTTACCCATAAGCTTCCATTTTATTTTAAAAGCTTTGGGCATAATGTTTCCAGCTTCGATTTCGTATTAAGGGGAACTATTGGAAATATGAAATATCCGGAGTATCATCAGTTCCGGTTCAAGCCACTGAATCACCTGTATCAGGAAGTAGGTCTGGAATGGAATAATTTCCTGTCAAGTTATTTCAACCTAGGATTATTCTACAGGGTAGGTTATTATACCACCCCGAATTTCAAACAGAATTTCGCCATACAGTTTAAGCTGAAGTTCTTAGAATTCTAAGCCTTCAGATCCCTACCACCCACATTATATATTATATATTATATATTATATAT
>NZ_CAKKLP010000024.1 GCF_918698085.1 Chryseobacterium sp. Bi04 | reverse complement strand
TGCTTTGGTTATATCAAAGTGTTCAACTAAAAACTCGGGAAGTAATAATTTAAGTAGTTCGTGATCGCTTAGCATAATACAAAGATAAGATTACTAAATATTCCCCCCAACTTTTGCTCCTGATCCGGTGTATTGAGGTAAATTTATATTATCCCCAACTTTTGAGACTGATCCTGTATAATACTTTTTCAAAAATAAAAAATTCCGATTATCAATCAATTATGATTGAGTAAGTTTTACTTTTGTCATAATATAAAAGTAAAAGTAATCCTTGTATGCAAATTGGTATTTAAGATTTATAAGTTTGACAATTAATTACTACTTAATATTTTCTGCTGATTTACTTTGTGTAGATTGTTCCTTTTCTCTATTGTAATAATTATCATCTTTTTCAAAAAGATTAGTTATTTTAGAAAATAATTTGGATAATAGACTTCTTTTATTTGTAATTATTTCTGCTTGCCCGACCATATTTTTAGAAAATGCAAGAATATTATCTGTATCACTCTTTAATCCATTTGGCAATTCTACAAATATTAGGTAATAATTTTGCGTGGGAATTAAAGAAATTGACTGAACTTTACCCTCTAATTTTCCATATTCTTGGAACGGAAAGGAAGCCAGTTTAATTGAAACATTCTGACCAATTTTTATCTTTCCTGCTCCCGTCGGCGCAACTAATAATTGGGCAACATACTTATTATTATCAGGAAGTACGCTGAATATTGGTTCTCCTTGTTTGACAAATTGATTAGAAGAGATGAACTGCATCATATCTACAGTGCCATTAATTGGTGTTTTGATAACATATTTTGATTCCCAAAAATTAATATCTTGAAGTAATTGATTATAAGTACTTATTAGCTTAATTTCTAAATCGGAAATATTTAAGTTTTTCTGGGTATTAATTACATGTATATTAGCTTTATTGTCAGATATACTAAGATTATTTTCAACATCTTTAGCTTCATAATTTTTAAGATTCTCATTTTCTTTCAAATAATTTCTCTGAGAATTTTCGTATTCTATTTTTGTGATTAAGCCTTTCGCCATTAATATAGAATCATCTTTAAATCTATTTTTTAATAAAGCTATCTCATCTCTTTTAACATTTTTGATTTCATTTCTTTTAGAAATCATTTCAAAATACTTATGGTTTTGTTTATTCAAGGCTTCTTTTCTGGCATCATTATCATTATATCCTTTTTCTTTCTCCATACTATATAAAGTATTCAACAAATTAAAAAAAGGTTCTTCCAATTCTCCTAAATCGGAATTGTAAGCGAAAGATAGATCGGAAGCTCTTAAAATATATAAGTTACTTGAGTATTTTAAAAGTACTTTTTTCAATTCCAGAATATCATCTTCATTAGAAGGGTTTTCCATTATTGCCAGATACTCGCCTTTTTTAAGAAACTTATGTGGAACAAACTTCTTAAATATTATTTTACCGTAATTTTGAGAAACAATTTCTATTGGTGGTTTTTCTGCTGTTACACGAGCCTCTCCCAATACAATTTCGGGAGATTTTATTAGTTGTAAGAGAATAATTGTTATTGTTATTATGGCTATTAAAGAATAAAATAGAATAGAATTAAACTTTGGAAATATTGAAATGGCATCGTCAAATTCTTCAGAATACGTCGTTTTCTTATTCATGGCTTTCTAATATCATTTGATTTTTAAATAATTCGTAATAATATCCTTTTTTATTTAGCAATTGTTTTTCGTCTCCCATTTCTACAATTTGTCCTTCATTCATAACAACTATATTATCCGCTTTTTTTATTGTTGCAAGTCTATGAGCGATGAGTACTACTGTTTTTCCTTCAAAAGAAGTATTAAGATTGTTAACAATTATATTTTCATTTATTGAATCTAATGAATTTGTTGCTTCATCTAAAAATAAAAATTGCGGATCCTTATAAAGTGCTCTTGCTATCATTAATCTTTGTTTTTGTCCTTCACTCAGGCCTCTACCATTTTCTCCCATCATAGAATTTATGCCTGAGGGTAGCGCATTTATATCATTTAGAAGGTTAACTTGTCTCAAAGCATCATACAATTTATTTTGATCATACTCACCACTGAGAACTATATTATCCTTAATGGATTCTTTGAAAGCTTCTGCACCCTGATTGACAACTCCAATCTTTTTTCTCCACTCACTAATGTCAAGTGCATTCATGTTAATATTCCCAATATAAAAATGGCCTGAAACAGGGCTGTAAAGCCTTGTTAAAATTTTAAGTAAGGTTGTTTTTCCACTCCCGCTGGCACCAACAATTGCTGTAATTTTCCCTTGTGGAACAGTCAACGAAATATTATTTAAAATATAATTTGAGCTATTATTGTACTTGAAAAAAATATCTTTTAAAATAAGTGTCCCATTTTTTGGTAAATCTCTTGAAGTAACATTTTCATCTATTTGTTCATCTGGAGTGTTACTCGAATCATTTATTCTTATAAAACTAATATATGCCATTTGATATGAAGAAATAAATGCCGTAATCTCTGAAAGAGGACTTCGTAATTGTCCTAGAATATATTGAATAGCTATAAGAGTACCTAAAGTAATTTCCCCCTCTATAACGTAATAGACAGAAATAAATGTTAAAATGACATCGGATATTGTGTTGATAAGATTTGCACCAAGTGTATCTATTTGGTTAATCTTTAAGAATTTTATTCCTAAATAATATAATTTTACTTGAACTTTTTCCCAAGACCATCTTTTCCCTTGTTCGTAATTATTATTCTTTATTTCTTGTATATGGGTAAGTAGCTCCATCCAATGATTATTATTTTTTGCTTTCAGTGAAAAATAATTCATGTCTAATTTCTTACGGATATTCCAAAAGAATAAATCCCACCCCACGTATATTATTCCACTAAACAGAAAAACAAATAATAAAGTGGGTTTATAAATAAAAAGAATTGTTCCAAATACTAAAATATTTAATATTGCAAGTATTATATTGAAAGCAGAGTTCATAATAAAACTCTCCATCCTGTCATAATCTAATGCACGTTGAAAAATATCTCCAGAGGATTTATTTTCAAAATAATTAACAGGAAGTTTTAACAGTTTTATTATAAAATTGGATAAAATGGAAACTTTGATTCTTGATGATATATGAATATTAATTGATTGTCTTATCCAGCTTCCAATACTTATGCTTACAATTAAAACAATATTAGCAATTAACAGCATGGAAATGAAACTATAATCTTTAGATGCTATACCTGTATCTACTATTGATTGTGTAATAAATGGGATTGCTGATTGAACCAACGTTAAGATAAACATTGTCGCCAACAATTGGAAAACCTGTGTCTTATACGGTGCAAGATGGCTTAAAAAGTAATTAAACGCGTAAACATTCGTTGGATTTAATGATGGCTTAATTTCATTGAATTTATCCGTAGGCTCTAATAGCAAAAGGATACCTTTTCTAGCATCATCTTTTTCATAATTAAGCCAGCCTTCTAAAAATTCTCTATGTGAGTATTTGACTCTGCCTAATCTTGGATCAGAAATGTAAACACTTTTCGTTGTAATTTTATAAATGACAACATAGTGATTATTTCTCCAATGTGCTACGCATGGTAGAGGAATATTATCTGTTAATTTTTCAAATTCTACTTTTACGGGTAATGACTTTAAGCCTAGTCTTTCAGCAGTTAATCCTAATTCATATAAGGAAAGTCCTTCTTTTGATACTGATGATAAATCGCGAATATCTTGAATTGAAAAGAATTTTCCGTAAAATTTTGAAGTAATTTGAAGACAGGCCAAACCACAATCTTTACTGTCTAACTGTCTATAATTAGGAAATTTTTTCATTTAATTTGAGTTTTATGGCATGTATATAATAGAATTTTTCGTAGTCTTTACTCAAAAAAACGCTCAAAATTCTGTCTAAAATCTGTAAATGTACAATCTGAGAAATATTCTTCAATGACTCAAAATTAATTAGCTTTTCTTTGGATAATGATAACCTTTGAATTAATGGAAGTTCAATTGACTGATTTGCTTTTATAAATTTATCCTCAATTTTTTGTCTATTAACATTTAGGAAATTTGAAGTTTTAGCTTTAGAATCCATCTTAATTAAATAGTAATTATAAGCGTCATAAATATTTAAGGTAGAAAAGGCAAAAAACTCGATTACTATCCCAAATATGATTTTTTCTTTTGACATGGATGCATTAGTAAAAATTATATTAATCAATGAATACATAATTTCATTAACAATCAATTCGTTATTATGTCCCATGAATTTTATTTTCGGGTAGCAAAAAATATTATTATAAGGAAATATAAAGTCTATATCCGGGAACACTTTTTGAAAAAATATTATCCATTCTTTTTTATCAATATCTATATTTTGATCCCTATTATTAATAACAATATAGCAACCTGCTTTTTCTTGATTTTCTTCATCAACTTGATAAATAAAGAAATTTACATTTGGGTTATTTTCTTTAAATCTTTTAATAAGTTCGGAAATTTCATTAAACTTAAATGTTTGTTCCACAAAACAAATTAAATACTCTTGAGTATAATCATCTAGTATGAAATTATTTGAGTATTTCTCTTTAATCAGAATAGAGTATTTTGATATTAGGGAATCAACACCATTTATAAACTTTATTTTTTCACTCTTTTTAAGAGTATCAATAATTTGCGATAGCTCGATTGCTTCAGTAGGGAAATTTTGAAAAAAATACTTATTTTTACTTTTTTCAGTTTTTAAGTATATACCATTGCTTAAAAGAAAGTAATCAACAAATAAGGAAACCACTCTTGCAGCTTGCAGAAAATTTTCAGTTGTTAATCCTATTCCACGTCTTAAAGGCTCCATGTAATCATTGATTTTAAATCTCACTTCACTTAAATCAAAATTAATCACATCTGCTGACGCATTTGGAATATTATCCAACACATACTTCTTTATATATGACAATTCCTGGTTTTCATCTTTAATAATAGTTCCAGTTTTGAAAGCGTGAGATAGAAAATTCCCTTGCTTAAACTGTTTTGACATAATATTTAATACTTCAGAAAAATTAATCTTAATAATATTAAATGCTAAATTTTTATAGGTAAAACTTTCTGTAGAAGAAAAGGAAAACCTTTCACTTATTAACAATAAATCAACGTCATTAGCTTTATCTTTCTTTTCAATATAGCTACCAAATAAAATACATCCCTCTATTGAGGGAAAGTATTGGTCTAAAAAATCATATATGTTGTGATACATTTATACCTTTGATAAGAAGCGCTTTTACCTTAAGATAATTTCTTTACTCTTTCTGATATTTTCTTCAGATTTTGTAAAGATTTCTATAATATTAATTTTCAGATTTTCTTCTTTGTTTTCATAAATATGAGAACTTACTTCCAAGATGTTATTATTATCAATAGAATAGTTTCTTTCTAAATCCTGAATCAATGAACCATTAAAAAAATATTGGCAAGGTAAACTTTGATCTTTGGCGTATTTACTCTTAATATCTTTCAAATCTATTGCTTGAGGTTGATAATTGTTTTTTGTACTCATGTACATTGCACCACTATAGTTTTTACCATCCACAGCTATATTCTTATTAACAATATTAACGTTTCCAATTTTATTAATATCCAAGCTTTGAAAGAATAGGTAATTATAGTGCTTAGTATTTACAAAATATGCAATATTATTCGATGGAGATCTGAACATGGAAAGAGAATGTGCTTCAACATTACCTTTTATGTTTAGTCCTTTGCTTTTCGTTGGAAGAGTATCATTTTTTTGTAAAACTATATTTTGTGCTTTGAACAGAAAAGAAGAAATGATAAATATTGTTGTTAATGTTTTTGTAATCATAGTATGTAAATTTTAAATTTTTAATATTAAAGGCTGACAAAATCAGCCTTTAATAAATTAATGTCCGCAAATAGAGCATGCAGTAACATCGTTAGTATCCGTTCTATATTTTTGAACAATACTGTTATTGTTTAATCCTGAGATCGCAAATAATGGTCCTGTGAAACTTACCGTACTAAGACTTGATGTTTTTGGGCCTCCTTGAATTGAATCCATATAAGTTACTGTTCCAGCAGAAGCATCAAAATTAGTAATCACAACTTCGTGTCCAACACCACCACCTTGATCAATTGTTCCTAAAATAGGATGCCCCCCATTCAATTCATTTGCAATGGTATTTCCATTAGATCCATCTATAATGGTGTTTTGGAAAAATGTATTAACAGCAGTTTGCAGCTGAGAAGAGCTAAGTCCTCCCGCTCCTCCTAACATAGCAAAAAAATTCTGACCCGTAAATTCTGCAAAATCACTCGAAGTTAATCCTGTACCTCCAAAATAATTTGCAACATAATTAAGAGCCATTGTTGCACATGTTGCAGATCCTGCGAGCTGTTGGCATATATGAGTAGGAGCAGAAGGCAAGCTACCTTGTCCAGGTCCTCCTGAATTACTTCCACTACCGCCGCCGCCGTAATCTGGATAATCATTTCCACCATGAGTTGGGTCGTAACCCCCATCATAACCACCTCCGCCTCCGCCATCCCAAGGAATGACTACCTCTCCAATATTAGTGTAATCATACCAGTTTCCACCAATAATTTTTTTTGTTTCGATAGGATTTAGTACTTCTAAATCCAAATCACAGAAATGTGTTCTTGTCATAAATTTTAATATTTTAAATTAAGTTCATCTATTCTAAATTTTAATAAAAACAAATTATTTTTCAATTTTTCATATTCGATTGATAAATTAATGTTTTCATAAAGCTGGTTATTAAAGTCAGAGATTGTCAATTTTCCCAATAATAACAATTCTTTGTAATCAATTATTAACTTTTCGGATAATATAATTTGTTCCTTTAAAGCCAGCATTTGAGTTTTTAAATTCCAAGAATAACTAATTAACTCTTCAATTAATTTTATATGTTCGTCTTTATCTTCATCTTTTTTTAATTTTGTATTTTCCCTCTCTATTAACGCAATCGTTACTCTATCTTTTGAAATGCCCCAATCTAGTATTGGAATACTAACTCCAAGCGTGAGAAATTGAGTTTGTAATGGAGCATTAAATAAACGTGAAAATTCGGTTGATGAAGAATTTACTCCTACACCCGCCTGAAGATTTAAAGATATACTACCTTCTTTTTTTGTCTTATCTAAATTTGCTTCAGCCTTTATCTCGTTTATCAACCATTCTAGTTCAAATCCATTATAATCCAAATTTCTAATAAGTTGATCTTTGTCAATTAAATATTCAATTTCCTGCACTCCTGCTAATTTGATAGAATCATGAATTTCAATACCACTTACTCTTTCTAACTCATTTAACATATTTTCATATTCAATTGAATTGGCTTTTAAATAGCCATTCAACTTTATAACACTTAATTCCATTTGTGTTACATCAGTTTTAATTGCACGACCGTGCTTATACTTTTCTGAAACCTCATTAAGTATAGTTTTAACTTTTTTGATATTCTCAGTTAATAAAAAAGATTTTAATTGCACATTTTCGGCATCTATATATGCTTTAGCAATATCATACTGGATTTTAATTGTATTCTTTAAATAATCCAATGAATCTTTCTTTTTAATTAAATTATTTATTTTTTTGTCCCATTTATAACTGTTGTAGCCATTAATAGGTTGACGAAAAGAAAGATTAACCCAATTACTTGAAAAATTTGTATAATTATTGTTAAAATCTCTTGAATAATTTATAGAATTCGATAAATTGATTGTTCCACCAGTAAATGGAATAACTTGACTTGTGCTTAAACTGGCATTAGAATTTAAATAATTTCGTTCAATAAATTTTAACGTTCCATCCGGCTGTGTAACTTCAGAAATAGACCTTTGATAGGGGATTGATAAATCTAAATTGACATTTGGATATAAAGATTTGCGAAAAAAATCATTCTGTAATTTTTGTATCTTATAATTATTTGAAGCGATTTTATAAGAATGAGTATTGTCAATATTATCAAGGAAATAATATATATCCAATGATTTTTGACAATATCCTTTTAAGGTACTCATTATAAGTATAATAAGTAGTGTTTTCTTAATTTCAATCATTTACGTAATTGATATCGGGTAGATTGTCTAGTAATTTAATACAGAAATATTCTGAGGACTGTAAAATTGTCTTTGTAAGGGGAACTCTGAATAAGCCCAAATGTTATTTTTCATATTTGTGTATTTTTTTGATTGCCAAATCTAATAATTTTTTTTATGCTCGGCAATTTTTTTTACAATATTACAATAACAGGTGATATAAAATTATCCACATAAGAATAATAACTGAATTATTCTTTTACCTTCGCTTGAAACCTCGCTAACATGAATGTTAAGCTAAGAAAAACAAATTTCTCAGGAAAAAATAGTATCATTGCTCAATATTTGTCAACCTCAGAATTGTAGAAAAAGAATATAATCAAATCAAATAGGTTGTACTGGAGAAGAATGGACTAAATTAGTAAGCCTTCTTGATTGATTCTGAATTGAAATATTAGAGGAAGGAATGCAAGTGTTTTTTCAATCTATTACTGTAGAAGTTTGTTTGGGTAATTTTACCTATAAAATTATCCAATTCTTGTCAGGATTTTTTCTTATTTTGATTCTTAAATTTTGTTTCTAACTCTAATATCTCAAGTTTAAATGTCTCAAGTTGGTTATCTTCTATTTTGGTAAACAACTGATTTATATCTAATTCAAAAAAATTACATAAATTAATAATAACCTCAATTGTCGGATTTGTTCTGCCTCTTTCAATTATACCAATATAATCTTTAGTAAGATCAACTTCATTTGCTACTTGAAATTGTGAAAGTCCTTTTCTAAGCCTATACACCTTAAAAATAATTCCGATCTGAATTTTTAATTCTTCAATATTCCATTTATACATTTAGTAAAATTTAGGATTTAAATTGTTTTTCATGGAGAATTATATTTCGTTTTGATTTGCTATATTTGCATTGTAAGTTACAATAACAGTAACTTTGCGATACTTCAACGAAAAATAGAAGCTATTGCTTAGAGCCTCGGTTCGAAAACTGGTAATTTTTAAATCCCTGAGATGATAAGTAAGCGGCTCACGACCTAGGCGTGGGTCTCTCTTATCTTGGGATAGGTATACCAGTACTTAGAATCAGATAATGTAGAGTTCTCATGCCGTTTTATTTCTATGCTGTACGTACACTCTATAATTCTCGGATCAGTCTCAAAAGTTGTGGACTAAACAAAATAATGGTATTAAGTGCTCGATTGTAATTCCTCTCTTCGTGCAGTTATTCAATCAACATAGAACAAAAAGCTGTAAAATATGTGTTTTACAGCTTTTTATTGTAAATAAGGTTTGATTAAGCTTTATTTTCTATAGAGTTGTTGATACTTGAGAGGGCTTTTACCGGTAATATTTTTAAAGCATTCATGGAAACTGGTAAAATTGTTGAAACCACTGGCAAAACAAATTTCTTTTACAGACATTTGGTCTTCTATTAATTTTTGACAGGCATCTCCTATGCGTATTTCATTCACAAACTGGGTGTAGGTTTTCCCGGTTTTAGACTTAAAGAATTTACAAAAAGAATTAGGACTGAGGCTGGCGATCTCTGAAATTTCTTCCAAACTGATTTTTTCCGTATATCTGGATAAAGTATAGTTATAGATTTCCTGGATCCGTCGTTTTCCATCCTCATTAAAGTGGTATTTGAAATGAGAGGAAGCCAGAAAATCATATTCTAAAGAATTACTGATACAGGATAATGCCTCTAATAATTTGATGATTTTCATCGTACCGTCACTGTTGATGATCTCCGGAATTAATTGGGTTAGCGTTTCCCGGGATCCACCTTTGACTTGCAGTCCCCTTGAGCTCAGAATAAGCATTTTTTTAAGGTCATGATTTTCGGGGAGTTGTAAAAATTCTTCACCCCAGAAATTTTCATCAAAATGAACCACAAAAACCTCTACTTTATTTCTTTTGGAGCTTTCAAAATATTTGGTATCAAATTGCCAGTAATGAGGCAGGTTTTTCCCGATGAGTACTACATCCCCTTCCTTAAACCTTTCAATAGTATTTCCTACATATTGAGTTCCCGATCCCTTTCGAAAATAGATAAGTTCCAGAACTGTATGATAATGCCATTTATTATTCACATCAGGCATTACATCCTTTCTTGCACTGAAAGAATGTAAAGTGTCAGATGATATTTCCAGAAACTGAGGTTTCATTACTTAGTTATTTCGTCATAAAAAAGTAAAAATAGAATTTTTTTGGATAATATACCTTAATAATTGGATAAAATGAGAGAATTTTGTTTTCGATATAAAGTCTAATTTGGTTGAATAAATTTTAATACTTTGTTTAAATATTTGTTGAATTGATATGAAAGTTGGATTATTTATACCATGTTATGTAGATATGCTGTATCCTAAAGTTGGAATAGCTACTTATTCTCTGCTGAAAAAATTAGGTGTAAATGTGACTTATCCAATGGGGCAAACATGTTGTGGACAGCCAATGGCTAACTCCGGTTACGAGAATCTCACCTGTGAAGCCAATAAAAATTTTATTGAACAGTTCAAAGACTTTGATATAATAGTTGCTCCTTCAGGGAGCTGCGTTTTACATATAAAGGAACATCTGAAGGGAGATAAGGAGAATCAGGCTGTACCTATTCAGGAAAATATCTATGAGCTGACAGAATTTTTGACAGATGTATTAAAGATTAACAATCTGAAGGCATCTTTTCCCCATAAAGTTGGTTTTCATCAAAGCTGTCATGGGCAGAGAGGCTTGCATCTTTCAGGAATGAGCGAGTTGACCGCGGCTTACTTTTCGAAACCAGAACAATTATTACAGCAGGTGGAAAATATTGAGCTGATTCGGCTGGATAAGCAGGATGAATGTTGTGGTTTTGGCGGAACTTTCTGCATTACAGAAGAAGCTGTTTCTTCCAAAATGGGTAAAGACAGGCTGGCAGACCATATTAAGAACGGTGCAGAATATATTACGGCATGTGATATGTCCTGTCTGATGCATCTGGAGGGTATTGCAAACAGAGAAAAAAAAGAGGTGAAAATAATTCACATCGCTGAAATTTTAAATACTGAAAATGTAAACAGATGAAAAGCCATGCCTCTTTAGCAGAACAATTTAACCGGGATGAAAATCGTGTGGACTGGCATAATGAAACGCTATGGTTTATCCGTGAGAAAAGAGATAAGCAGAGTCATCAGATACCCGATTGGGAAAAGCTAAGGGAAACGGCTTCAAAGATAAAACTGAATGTTCTTTCAAACCTCGATACCTATTTAATGGAATTTGAGCGAAATGCTTTGATTAATGGTATAAAAGTACATTGGGCTGAAGATGCTGAAGAGCATAATAAGATCGTACTTTCAATTCTTCAGGAACATCAGGTAAGATATATGGTAAAGAGCAAATCTATGCTGACAGAGGAATGCCACCTGAATGATTATCTGGAAAAAAATGGCGTCGAAGTAACTGATACTGATCTTGGCGAAAGGATTGTTCAGCTGGCTAAAGAACAGCCAAGCCATATTGTACTCCCTTGTATTCATAAAAAGAAAGAAGAGATAGGGGATATTTTTCACGAGAATCTCAATAGCCCTAAAGGACTTTCGGATCCTCAGCAGCTTACTGAAATAGCACGACAGGATTTAAGGAAAAAATTTTTACAAAGCCACGCAGCATTAACGGGAGTTAACTTTGCTGTGGCAGAAACAGGTGAGTTTATAGTATGTACCAACGAGGGAAATGCAGATATGGGTGCTCACCTGTCTAAGGTACATATCGCCTGCATGGGATTGGAAAAAATAATCCCCAAGCGTGAACATTTGGGAGTTTTTCTTCGCCTGCTTGCAAGAAGCGCTACCGGACAGCCTATGACAACCTATACCAGTCATTTTAGGAAGCCAAGAGACGGACAGGAAATGCATATAGTTATTGTTGATAACGGCAGATCAGAACAATTGAGTAAAGAAAAATTTAGGAATTCATTAAAATGTATACGTTGTGGAGCTTGCTTCAATACTTGTCCTGTGTACAGACGGAGTGGTGGGCATAGCTATCATACAGCTGTAGCAGGCCCAATCGGGTCTGTTCTGAATCCGGTACGGAATATTGCAGACTATAAAGACCTGCCCTTCGCATCTACCTTATGTGGTTCCTGTACCCATGTATGCCCGGTAAAGATTGATCTGCATAATCAGCTTTATGAATTAAGACAGGAAATAATCAATTCCGGCATGGCAGAACCCGTGAAAAGTTTCTCAATGAAGCTTCTGGCGAGAGCTTTAAGCAATGCGAAAAAATATGAGAAGCTGAAAAAAACAATAAAATTAGGCTATCGGTATGTTCCATTTCTTCTTAAAAACAGTGCTAATCCCTGGTATAAACATCGGGAAATGCCGGAAATGCCAGAAGAAAGTTTTAAAGAATGGTATCAAAAGAATATAGGAAATGGGAAGTAGAGAAGATATCTTATCAAGAATAGCAAAGGTTAAACCTATAGGAAATGAGTTATTACCAGATATATCATTTATTTCCATATCTGAAAATCTTTTGGAGACCTTTATGCTGGCAGCTCAGAATAATGGCTCACAAGTGACATTAATAGAAGATAGTACAGAAGTTCTGGCCTACATCAATAAAAATATCGCTCCGGATAAGAGAGTGATTTATAATATCAGAGAATGGCAGGAGAAAAATGAAGAGATAATGGATCAGGAAATAAATGATCCACATACGTTGCAAGATGTAGAGGTGGCAGTAGTAGAAGGGAGCATAGGCGTAGCAGAAAATGCTGCTGTCTGGATTACGGAAAGCCAGATGAAGTACAGGGCTCTGCCATTCATTACCCAGCATCTAATGGTGATATTGAAGGCGGATAAAATAGTTCCTTTATTACATGACGCCTACAAAATCTTAACGGTAGAAGAAGGATTCTCATGTTTTATTTCAGGACCTTCTAAAACAGCTGATATTGAACAGTCATTAGTGATTGGTGCACATGGGGCAAGAAGCCATCACTTATTTATAATAACACAAAATAACGCAACATAACAGAAAATAATATAATATAAAAAAGATAAAGCTTACTTATAGCAATAATGAAGAGGATAACTTACAGATTATCAGACTATGCAAAACATGACACCAGGATCAACGAAAGTTTCATCAGAAAGAAAAAGTTATCTCTTTCCACTGATTCTTGTTACCAGCCTCTTCTTTTTTTGGGGCTTTGTTCATAATTTGGACCCTGTGCTTATTCCCCATTTGCGGAAAGCATTTCAATTGACTGATTTAGAATCATCCCTGGTGGATTTTTCTATATTTATTGCCTATTTTCTAATGGCTATTCCTGCCGGGAATGTGATGCGAAAGTATGGCTATAAAAGTGGAATTATTTTGGGATTATGCCTCTTTGCATTGGGTGCTTTTCTTTTTATTCCGGCGGCTAATACAAGGATGTATATTTTCTTTTTGGGAGCGCTCTTTATCATCGCCTGCGGGCTGACATTTCTGGAAACCGCGGCCAATCCTTATGTGACCATATTGGGACCACCGGAAACGGCAACACGCAGGCTTAATTTTTCACAGTCTTTCAATGGACTGGCAGCATTTATAGCGCCTATTGTAGGAGGTCAATATATATTGAGTGGGGAACCGCTTACTGATACGCAGATAAAGGCACTCTCTTCGCAAGATCTTAATATGTATATCACACAGGAATCTGCCAGTGTGAAAGGACCTTATCTTGTATTGGGAATTATAATTGTAGTGGTAATGCTGCTGTTCGTTTTTACAAAACTACCGGACGTTAAGCAGGAAGATGATGGTGATCCATCCAAAATTTCCAATGCCTGGAAACATAAACATTTAAGATGGGCCATAGCAGCACAGTTTTTTTATGTAGGTGCTCAGGTTTGTGTACTCAGTTTTTTTATCCGGTTTATTGTTGTTTCTGCAGGAATTACAGAAAAAAATGCAGTTTTCTATTCCGGATTGGCTGGATTGGCTTTTATGTTGGGACGCTTTGTAGGAACTTTCTTTATGAAATTTATAAAACCCAACAGGTTATTAATGATATATGCTGCTCTGAGTATGCTGCTCACTTTAATAGCTATATTCGGGAAGGGGAGTATTACTATTTATGCATTAATTGGAGTGGCTTTTTTTATGTCCATTATGTTTCCAACTATCTTTTCACTGGGCATTGCAGGTTTGGGTAAAGATACTAAAATAGCTTCTTCACTTATTGTAATGTCTATTGTCGGTGGAGCTATTTTACCACTGGGATTAGGATATATATCAGATCTTACCCATAATATACAATATGGTTATTTGGTACCGTTACTCTGTTTTATTGTTGTATTTGTATTCGGTATGTATGGCTGGAAGCCCAGCGGTAACACTTTAGAAAAAAGACCATGAAAAATAAAGTTTTAAAAATTAATCAAAAAGATAACGTTTTAGTAGCGTTACAGGATATTAAGAACGGAGAAAAAATCCTTTTCGAAGGGCAGGAATACGAAGTATTGGAAAATATTCCGGCAAAGCATAAATTTTTTATGCAGGATCTTCCACAGGGAAGTGATGTATTGATGTATGGCGTATTGGTTGGCAAAACACAGGTGGAGGTGAAGAAGGGAGAGCGTATGAATGTAGAAAATATCAAACATGCTGCAGAGCCATATGCTTATAGGGCAGCAGAATACCATTGGAAAGCTCCGGAAGCATCCGGGTTCAAAAACAGAACATTTGATGGCTACCATAGAAGTAATGGTGAAGTGGGAACGGCCAACTACTGGCTTTTTATCCCTACTGTTTTTTGTGAAAACCGAAATCTTGATGTGATTAAAGAAGCATTGCATAATGAATTGGGCTATGCAATAGGAGACAAATATAAAGAATATACCCGTCATCTGCTGGAAGCGTACCAGAAAGAAGAAGATTTGGAAAATATCTCTTTAACTCCAGTTATAGAACCTAAAAAGAGGGTTTTTAAAAATGTAGATGGTATTAAGTTTCTGAACCATAGTGGAGGTTGTGGCGGAACGAGGCAAGACTCTGCAATATTGAGCAAGTTACTGGCTTCATACGCAGACCATCCTAATGTAGCGGGGATTACCGTGTTAAGCCTGGGCTGCCAGCATCTCCAGGTGGAAGATTTTAAAAGAGACCTGCAGGAAAGAAATCCGAAGTTTGACAAACCACTATTTATATTTGAACAGCAAGGATCACAAAGTGAAGAAGCTTTGATTAAACAGGCTATTCATGATACTTTTATAGGATTGACTGAAATCAATACAATAGAACGGAAACCTGCTGGACTGGATAAGCTGGTATTGGGAGTAAAATGCGGAGGCAGTGATGGATTCAGTGGTATTTCTGCAAATCCGGCAGTAGGCTATACGGCGGATTTATTGGTAAGCCTCGGAGGTAAGGTATTGCTGGCCGAATTCCCGGAACTTTGTGGTGCCGAACAGGAAATGATCGACCGGGCAGTAAATAAAGAAACAGCTGAAAAATTCATCAGGTTGATGACGGAATATGATGCACTGGCCCATCAGGCAGGTTCAGGGTTTTATATGAATCCTTCACCCGGAAATATTAAGGATGGGCTGATTACAGATGCCATAAAATCTGTAGGAGCTGCCAGAAAAGGTGGGCATTCCCCTGTTACGGATGTGTTGGATTATACTGAAAAAGCTACTAAACCCGGGTTGAACCTGGTGTGTACTCCTGGCAATGATGTAGAAGCAACAACTGGAAAGACCGCTTCAGGAGCAACGCTGATACTCTTTACAACAGGACTCGGAACACCAACCGGAAATCCGGTTTGTCCCACCATAAAAGTAGCAACCAATTCAGCGCTGGCGATGAGAATGCCTGATATTATTGACATTGATACAGGCCCCATCATTGAAGGTGAAAAAACAATAGCCGAAATGGGAGAGGATATATTAGACTACTGTATAGAAGTAGCAAGTGGAAGGATAACACCTAAAGCAGTGCTGCTGAATCAGGATGATTTTATTCCCTGGAAAAAAGGGGTTAGTTTGTAATTTTAAAAATAAAATAAAATGTTTTCATTAAAAAATAAAAAAGCAATTGTTACCGGAGGTGGAAGTGGTATAGGAAAAGCCATTTCTGAACTGTTTGCAGAACAGGGAGCAGAAGTTCATATCCTGGAACTCAATGAAGCCAATGGAGCAGAAGTTTTATCCAGTATAGAAGGTAAAGGTGGTAAAGCATATATATATGCCTGTGATGTTTCTGACCATCAGCAGATTCAAAATGTATTTACCCATATCGGGGCTATTCATATTCTGGTGAACAATGCCGGTATAGCCCATGTAGGAAAAGCCGACAATACCTCAGAAGAAGATTTTGATAAAGTGGTTTCCGTGAATATAAAAGGAGTATACAATTGCCTTCATGCCGCAATCCCTCAGTTGAAGGCATCTGGTAACGGAGTCGTTCTTAATATGGCTTCCATTGCGGCTCTGGTAGGTATTCCCGACAGATTTGCCTACAGTACGGCAAAAGGAGCAGTAAAAGCGATGACGATGAGCGTTGCCAAAGATTACATCCATGATAATATCCGTTGTAATTCTATTTCCCCGGCCAGGGTTCACACCCCTTTTGTAGATGGGTTCCTCCAAAAAAACTATCCCGACAGGGTGGAAGAGATGTTTCAGAACCTATCTAAAACCCAGCCTATAGGAAGAATGGCAACGCCTAAAGAAATTGCAGCATTGGCATTATATTTATGCAGCGATGAAGCTTCCTTTATTACAGGATGCGATTACCCTATTGATGGAGGTTTTACAACATTAAATAACTAATTTGGATATATGAAATTAATAAGATACGGAGCCGCTGGCCAGGAAAAACCAGGCGTACTCATTGATGAAAAATACTATGATGTCTCTCATCTGGTGAATGATTATGATGAAAAATTTTTCTCTGAAAACGCTATTGATGAGCTGAAAGACAAAATTGCTGCAGGAGGACTTACAGAAATTGATAAAACGGTAAGGTTGGGAGCACCACTGGCAAGACCCTCAAAAATTGTCTGTGTAGGTCTGAACTATAAAGACCATGCCGCAGAAACCAATATGCCCATTCCTTCAGAACCTATTTTATTTTTTAAATCAACTTCAGCAATAGTAGGCCCTAATGATGATCTGATTATTCCTAAAAACAGTATAAAAACAGATTGGGAAGTAGAACTGGCTATTATAATCGGTAAAAAAGCCAGCTATGTGGAGCTTGAGGATGCTTTTGACCATATTGCAGGATATGCCCTTCACAACGATTACAGTGAAAGGGCTTTTCAGATCGAAAGAAACGGACAATGGGTTAAGGGAAAAAGTGCAGATACTTTTGCACCTATAGGTCCTTTTATAGCAACAAAAGATGAAATAAACAATATCAATAATCTCCAGCTTTGGCTGAAAGTGAACGATAAAATGATGCAGAATGGAAATACTTCGAACTTTATTTTCGATGTGGCCTATATGGTAAGCTATATCAGCCAGTTTATGACTCTATTGCCGGGAGATGTTATTTCAACCGGTACACCGGCCGGAGTGGGAATGGGACAGAAGCCTGAAGCCTGGTATCTGAAGCCTGGAGATGTGGTAGAATTAGGCATCGAAGGGTTGGGAACCAGTAAACAAAATGTGAAACCTTATTTTTAATGAAGAGATATACGCTGGCTTTGGATCTTAAGGACGATGAAAATCTGATCCGTCAATATGAGGAATACCATCAGGAAGTATGGCCGGAAGTTCTGGAAAGTATAAAATCTTCCGGAATACGGAATATGGAAATATACCGCACCGGAAACCGCCTCTTTATGATTATGGAAGCTGAAGATCATTTCTCTTTTGAAATGAAAGCTCAGGCTGACAAAGCAGACCCTAAAGTTCAGGAATGGGAAACTTTAATGTGGAATTATCAGCAGGCATTGCCCAATTCCAGGCCGGGAGAAAAGTGGATCGTAATGGATAAAATTTTTAGCTTATAAAAATGATTGATACCCATGTGCACTTCTGGAGATATGATGAGGTTCGGGACTCCTGGATCGATAGCAGTATGTCCACTATTCGGAAGGATTTTTTACCTTCAGATATTGATGAATTGCTGATCCATAATAAGATAGATGGAATTGTTGCTGTTCAGGCAGATCAAAGCCTGGCAGAAACCCGGTTTCTACTGGAACTCGCAGAAGAATATCCTAAGATCCTGGGTATTGTAGGATGGATTGATTTTTTGAGCGGTAATTTCGAAGATCAGTTGAAAGAATTTAAAGGATACCCTAAAATAAAAGGCTGGCGCCATATTGTTCAGGCAGAAGCTAAAGGCTTTCTTACCCACCCTGAATTTGTGGATAATATCAGAAAATTGAAAGTGTATGATTATACCTATGATATTTTAATCCACCATTCGCAGATGGAAGAAGCCATAAGCTTTGTGAGAAAACTTGAGGATCAGAAGTTGATTCTGGATCATATCGGAAAACCTGATATCAAGAATTCAGAGATTAAAAACTGGAAAAGGAATATTTCCATTTTGGCTCAGTCAGAGAACGTTTACTGTAAGCTTTCCGGATTAGTGACTGAAGCCGAACGGGGAAAATGGACAAAAGAAATGCTGGAACCTTATCTGGATATTGTTTTTAAATATTTTGGAACATCCAGAATAGTATTTGGGAGCGATTGGCCGGTAATGCTTTTAAATACAAATTATTCCGAATGGCTGCAGTGTATAAAAGATTATTTACAACAGTTTAACAAAAAAGAACAAAAACAGATACTTGAAGGAAATGCTATTCATTTTTACAATTTATAAAGTATGGATTTACAACTCGAAAATAAAATAATTGTCGTAAGCGGCGGCGCCAAAGGAATTGGAGAAGGAATTGTTCGATTGTTGGCTCAGGAAAAAGCTATTCCTGTTATTATAGGTAGAAATGCAGAAGACAACCAGCAGTTAATCGATGCGCTGGCTGCTGAAAATCTTATAGCCCATGCTGTGGAGGCCGAGCTTACACAACCTGTAGAATGTCAAAGAGCAATTGGTGAAGTCATGTCAAGATTTAGCAGGATAGACGGTCTTGTCAACAATGCAGGAGAAAATGACGGCGTTGGATTAGAAAACGGAAGCTATGAAGCCTTTATGCAGTCATTACATAAAAACCTTGTTCATTACTATCTTTTGGCCCACTATGCTCTTCCTGCTTTGAAATTAACTAAAGGAAGTATTGTAAATATAGGAAGTAAAACAGCAGAAACCGGTCAGGGAGGAACATCTGCTTATGCCGCTGCTAATGGTGGGCGAAATGCGCTGACAAGGGAATGGGCCGTGGAATTATTGCCCTATCATATCCGGGTAAATGCTGTGATTGTAGCAGAAGCTTATACTCCATTGTATGAAAAGTGGATCAAAAGCTTTGATGACCCGCAGGCAAAGCTTAAGACAATAACAGATAAAATCCCCTTTGAAAAAAGAATGACCACTACTGAAGAGATCGCCGGTATGGTAGCATTTTTACTGTCTGAAAAGTCCAGCCATACTACAGGTCAGCTGATCCATGTGGATGGCGGCTATGTACATCTGGACAGAGCATTATAAAAAAACAAACGATCAGCAAGTAACTAAACAATAATCTTTAAATAATAAAAGGGAACAATTCAGTTGGTTGTTTAGTTGTAATATTTCTTTTTCAACCAAAGACTGGCTCTAACCAGTAGGATAAGTACAGGGACCTCTACAAGTGGGCCTATAACTCCTACAAACGCTTGTGGTGAGCTGATTCCAAAGACTGCAATAGCTACAGCAATAGCCAGTTCAAAATTGTTTCCTGTGGCAGTAAAAGCAATAGAGGCATTTTTGTCGTAAGGTACTTTCAACGATTTGTTTACAAAGAAACTTACGAAGAACATAAGGATAAAATAGATTACCAGTGGAATAGCTACTTTTAATACATCCATTGGCAACTCTACAATTTTTTCACCTTTGAGACTGAACATCAGGACAATCGTAAATAAAAGAGCGTAAAGGGTGATTGGTGAAATTCTGGGTACAAATTTTCGGTTATACCATTCTATACCTTTTGATTTTACTAAAAAGTATCGGCTTAAAAAGCCAGCTAGAAAAGGAATACCAAGATAGATAAGTACACTCTCCGTAACATCCTTCATGGATACACTGACATTGAAATTTGCTAAACCTAATCTACCCGGAAGTATATTGATGAATAACCATACAAAGAAGCTGTATGTGAATACCTGAAAGATACTGTTTAAAGCAACCAGTAGAGCTGCATATTCTCTATTTCCTTTTGCTAAATCATTCCATACAATTACCATGGCAATACATCGGGCCAAACCGATAAGGATTAGCCCAATCATATAATCAGGCTCATCTCTCAAAAATAAAATAGCGAGCACAAACATTAAAATAGGCCCTATTACCCAATTTAACAATAGTGATATACTGATTACTTTTTTATCTTTAAATGCCGTTGGTAAAAGGGAATAGTCTACTTTAGCAAGAGGAGGATACATCATTAAGATCAATCCAATTGCTAATGGTATATTGGTTGTACCTACGGATAAGGAGTCTGTGACCTTTGAAATGCCCGGAAATAAAAATCCTAAGCCTACTCCGATTGCCATAGCAAGAAATATCCATAAGGTAAGGTATCGATCAAGAAATTTTAATTTTGGTTGCATGCTGTTTTAATTTATTCCTATTGTTTTGCTTCTTCTTTCCATAATTATGGTGTCACGCCAAGTATTTCCAAGTTTTCCAATTTTTTCTCGATGGCCGATGATCCTAAAATCTAAACTTGTATGAAGCGCTACCGTTTCCTTATTCTCTGGAAACATTCCACTCTGCAGTGTCCAGATTCCATTTATTTCACTTTCAGAAATCAACTTCGTCATCAGCATTTTTCCTATTCCCTTACCTTTATGGTCATTAGCGACGTAAATACTAATTTCTGCCACACCGCCATATACACCGCGATCACTAACTGCTGATAGTGCATCCCATCCCACGACGACATTGTCAATGATAGCTGCTAATCGGCTATGCTTTAATTTACTTTTGTCCCAATCTTCCCATGTTGGAACTGTGGTTTCAAAAGTTGCATTTCTAGTTTCAAGGCCTTGCCTATAGATTTCTACGATTTCCAGAAATTGTTCTTTACCAATAAAAACTATGTCCATTCTATTTCTTTATTTGTGAAAAAACATAAAGCATCTCTGTCGCTATCTGTGAACTTCTTTCTGTGTAAACCTGAGTCTGTTCCGGGGTATTGTCAGAAGCTTTAGGATCGTCATATTTTATAGGAAATCTGGCTTCTGCTTCAAATATTATGGGACAGCCTACATCCGCATTGTTGCAGGTCATTATAGCGCCAAATTCATTTTTAGGATTGAATTCGTTATTATATTCTTTAGAAAAACAAATGATAGCTGATTCATTTTGTGCGTATTTTACAGCGTAGACAGGATTTTCAGTTTCGCTAAGTTTTTGGATCTGAAAGCCTTGGTTATTCAGTGTTTCTGCTACTTCTGGGAACATAGCCGTTGCCTCTGTACCTCCTGAATAGCAATACACATTTTTAATGCCAAAATGATGAGACATTGTTTGGGCCCAGATCTGAGACAGGTGGCTTCTTCGGCTATTATGTGTACAGATGAAATTTAACCGGATAGTCTGGTTAGTCTCCACTTTGCTTTGTATGTAATTAACTAATGGCTGTAAAACTGTTTTTCTTTCCTCTGAAATTGTGTCAATTGAAAGAGCCTCAATACTTTCTAAGATTATTTGGTTCATTTTTAGTATTTTAATTTAGACTTCTCTTACTATGTTATATGCATTTTGATAAATAGCCTGTCTTCTTAGCAGCATCCACCTCCAGGTGTACAAGAGTTACTTTGGTTTACCGTAAGCTCAGAAAGATTTTTCTTTTGTTTTTCAGGAGGAATACCACAAGCATCCTGAGCAAGACAGGCTGTAGTTTTGCTTTTCAGCACAAAAGTCTTTCCATTAAACTCCAGATCGTATTTTCCGATGGTGTCACTCTGATATTCCACTTCAATCTCCCTATCTTCAATTCCCAGTTTTTCTTCGGAAATCTTGATAATATGCAGTAACTTTCCGGGTTTTAGACGGTGATCATAATCATTTGCATTCCATAGCTGAAAGTTGACCACCTTCTCATTACGGATGACACCCCCGCAATCAATAAAGTTTTTAGTGACCTGACCTACTTCTGTTACATGAAAGTGTTCAGGAACAAATCTCCCGTTTTCCAATTGAAATTCAACATTTTCCAATGTTGGCAAAATTTCTTTGATTTCTGATAATTTCATTTTATTTAATGTAAATATTTAAATTATATATTGCAATATAACGATGTTAAAAAGTAAAAAAGCTATGAACAACAGCTCGATACTGTAACTTCCTGGTTGAAAAAGCCGTTAAACTCATATTGAAACTGTTTCCAGATCTTCTCATTAATACAGTAGCAAACTGATTTACCCTCGATGGTTCCCTGAATAATACCTGTATTTTTCAGCTCTTTAAGATGCTGCGAAATGGTAGCTTGTGCCAAACCTAATTCTTCCACCAGATCATTACAGATACAGGCTTTTTTGTCAATAATATATTGGAGTATAGCGACTCGTGCGGGATGTCCTAACACCTTAAATGCTATAGCAAGTTTGTTGTGCTGATCTGCAAAAATTTCGGTCTTGGTAAGTCCCATACTATAGTAATTTTAATATTGCAATATTACGATATATTTTAATATACTCTTATATCATCAAAATAATTTTATTGAAGTTCTTGCAGTTAGCTGTAAAGTATATTGATTTGTAATTTGTGGCAGAGGTTATAAAACCTTTTCTATAAGAATAATGCTTGCCCCCCAAAAATCTAAGCTATAAATTAGCCGGGGACTACAAAGGCCGTTAACTCGGCCATTTTTTTATTTTCAAATCTCCAGATATCACAATAAGAGTGGTCAGAAGATTGCCCGTTTTTATTTTTTACACGTATTTTCCCAACAGCTGTTACAAATTCACTCTCCGCAACTATAATTTCCACACTGAAATTTGGAGGTTTAAGGTATGTTTTTGCCATGTACTGCCGTACTTCTTCTTTGCCACGTAAAATCTGATCTCCCACAAAAGTCCATATAACGTCATCAGTACAAAAAGCCATAAAATCTTCATAATCTCCTTTAGAGATAGCAGAATTTGCCTTTTCTAAAATTTCCTTATTGGTCATAGGTATTGATGTTATTCATTTCTAAATAAACTTGACAGAATTTTTACCAAGGGTAGCCGCACATTAGGATAATCCGAAAATATATCAAATTACTTTTTGTATTGCCCCGGTGCATATTGTTTTGCTGACTTAGCACCTGTAACCTTTTTTACCTGTCCCGGAGGAAGACCATGATTTCCATTGGGCTTCAGTCTGGGTGCACAGGAAAAAACAAACGATCCGAGAAGAACGGCAAGTCCTAATTTTTTAATTGCATTCATAATGTTTTTTCTTAGTTCATTAAAATATTATGCCAAGTTATAATTAATAGACATTCTTCGAAGATGATAAATGTTGCCAGTATTGCTGATAACCTATAGTAAATGGTAATTAACATAGATTCGATATATAAAAAGCTGGTTTCTAATTATTTATTGGAGTTATTTTTGTTGTAACTTAGTGACAGTTATGAATCGCTATGCAAATCACAAAATACATACCATCTTTCAGAGAGAATTGTATCGAAATCTTTAAAAGTAATCAACCCCAATATTTTGCTGTTGAAGAGCTTCGTCTGTTTGAAAATTTTTTGGATTATGAAATTGAAGAAAACTACTATGTAATTAAGAATAATGGTCTGTTAGTAGGCTGTGGCGGAATTTTTTTCGACGCAAAGAATAATGAGGCAGGGCTGTCCTGGGGAATGGTACATGCTGACTACCATGGGCAGGGCATTGGTAAGTTATTAACTCAATTTAGGCTGGATCTATTGAAAAACATGTACCCTGATAAAAGTCTCAGAATCGAAACCTCACAACATACGGCAGAATTTTATAAAAAAAATGGTTTTAGCATTGCGGATATTGTTCCGGATGGTTTTGCTGAAGGAATTGATAAATATAGTATGAAAATGGAATTCAAAAGCTAGCCCAACAACTGATAGGAGAAAAGCTTTATGCTATTTCTAAAAATTGAAATTCAATTCACTACAGAGGAAATAATAGCTATAGACAGTGCTTTGTTTTTTATTTGGTGAATTAATATAAATTTTTCTATATTTGCACCACTGAAAACAACGGTATAGCCGGAGTTTAGGGAGAGTTGGCAGAGTGGTCGATTGCGGCAGTCTTGAAAACTGTTGACTGTAACAGGTCCGGGGGTTCGAATCCCTCACTCTCCGCAAGAAAAGTGTAAAAACCGATGAATAGAGAAAATATTCATCGGTTTTTTATTTTAACTCCAAAAAACTGCACAAATTGTTTTTCACTATCATTCAAAAATAAAAAGTCTTTTGATATTCTGTATGATTATATGACACCTATGAAAAATGAATATATAAAAGATATTATTAATAAAAAATAATTGTACCAGGTTAATATTATTGTTGACAAATAAATATTTATAAACTTTGCAATACTTATAAAAATACAAAAGCATCCTATTATTGGATGCTTTTAATTTATTTAGCCTTGTTAATCAAAAATCCCGGAAGAGCTCCGGGATAATAAATTATTGTTTGGTATGAAGATTTTCCCTTTTTCAAACAGTTAATAAATATAAAAGACTGATGGCTAAAACAAAATGAAGGTCATAATGCTTTTTTGAAAGAGGGAAAAAAGCGGAAGCAATTGAGAGTTGGAGTATTATCATTGAAATGTAACAGAAAGGTTGTATGAGTTGTCATTATATCAACAGAGAAAAGAAACCATACATTCAATTATTGACCTATGAGAAAAATACAAGCAATCATCATACTGTTTTTGTCACTGAACATTTTTGCACAAAATGTCAACGATAAAATCAAATTATTTGAAAATGATTTCTACCATTGGGACCAATCAAAAAAGAAGACCTCTTTAAAAGATAGAATGTCTTTTTATAATGTCAACGCAGTAAGTATTGCAGTGATTAAAGATTACAAAATAGAATGGGCGAAAGCGTACGGTTTTGCGGATGCATCTGAAAAAAGAGTAGCGACTCTCCAAACGCTGTTTCAAGCAGGGTCTATTAGTAAGACTATTAATAGTTTAGGTATTTTAAAGTTAGTTCAGGAAGGAAAATTAGGTTTGGATGATGATATTAACAATGATCTGAAAACCTGGAAATTCCCTTATGATGATGTTTCAAAAGGCAAGAAAATCACTATAGCCAATTTATTGAATCATACCGCAGGTTTGTCGGTTCATGGTTTCGGAGGATATGAAAAAGGGGCAGCTTTACCTACGATAATTCAAATCCTTGAAGGTCTGAAGCCTTCCAATTCCGGTCCCGTCAGGTCTGTGTTTGAGCCAGGTTTGAAGCTTCAGTATTCTGGTGGCGGAACGACGATTACTCAATTAATTCTCGAAAATACAACCGGCGAAAAGTATGAAGACTACATGCTGAAAAATGTTTTGACTCCATTGGGAATGAATAACAGTTCTTTCAGCCAACCTCCTGTAAAAGATAAAGAAAATTTGTTGGCAACGGGCTATAATTATGATAAAGAGGTGAAAGGGAAGTATCATATTTACCCTGAAAAAGCGGCTGCCGGTTTATGGACAAACCCAACAGATTTAGCAAAATATGTTATTGAAACCCAATTGTCATTATTAGGAAAATCAAATAAAATTTTGTCTAAAGAAATGTCGGAAAAAAGATTGAAAAAAGATTTTGGAACATTTTCAGATGATTTTAGTGGCGTGAGATATTTTAGGCACGGTGGCGGAACTGACGGATTTATTTGCTTCTATTTGGGAAGTGTCGAAGATGGAAATGGAATTGTTGTAATGACCAATGGCAATAGCAATAAGATGGTAGAAGAAATTGTGGCAAGTATTGCAGGATTGAATCAATTTAAAAATTACCCTTTACAATCAAGTAAAGAGTCAATTTCTGCAACAATAAGAAAAGAGTTGTCAAAAAGTGTAGACAAAGGAATTGAATTGTACAAAAATCTGAAGAAAACTAACCCTAATGATTACAATTTCTCGGATGAAAGCGAACTTAATATGTTGGGGTATGAATATTTGAATAATGGTCAAATAGATTCTGCCATTAAAATTTTAACTTTGAATATGAATGAATTTCCAAATTCAGCAAATGTTTACGACAGCCGCGGTGAAGCTTACTTCAATAAAAAAGAATATCAGCTATCAAAAAAAGATTATCAAAAAGTTTTAGAATTGGAACCAACAAATCCGAATGCAAAAGAAATGCTTCTGAAAATAGAAAAAGAGATAGGAAAGTAATGGATGATATAGAATTCCTAAGTCTACATTATACAAATGGATGTCCCTAATATAAAATGGCAAAACAGAATAGGTGAGAAATACCTTTGCGGCAATTTTGATCCTAAGGATAAACAGGCAGATAAGCCATCCGGTTGAAATTGTATTTTTGTAATTGACTGATATAGAGATCGGCAGGACGGGGCAGGATACTCATTATTGGTTTTGTGAATAGATTAGTTAACACAAAATTAATATGTATGAAAAACAAATCTTTACTGTTTAAGCCAACTCTTAAATCTTTACTTTTTTGTGGATTAGCATTATCCACTATTGATTTCAGTGCTCAGACATTAGCATTTCCGGAAGCTACCGGGTTTGGAAGATATACTACGGGAGCAAGAGGTGCTGCAAACCCTCAGATTTATTTAGTGACAAATTTAAATGACAGTGGGCCCGGTTCATTTCGTGATGCCGTGAGCCAGCCGGGGCGGTTTGTCATTTTTAAAGTAGGAGGTATTGTTAATTTACAGTCGATTGTTGCTGTGGCTGCTAATACAACGATTGCCGGACAAACTGCTCCCGGAGAAGGAATCGTATTTTTGGGGCCCAGAGTATCATTTACAGGAGCCAATAATACGATTGCCCGATATCTTCGCATCCGTTATGGCGGAACATCTCAAAATCAGGATGCATCTGGAATAGCCAACGGAGCCAATATTATTTTAGACCACATGACTTTCACCTGGGGGACAGATGAAGTATTTTCCGTTAACTGGGATAATAATGGTACGAGTCCTGACAATATAACGATTCAGAATTCTATTATAGGACAGGGAATGCACCGCCACAATCATTCTGCAGGAGGATTAATGCAGCCGCCGCCAGGAGGTAAGATCAGTTTAATCGGAAATTTATATATCTGTAATAAAACCCGTAACAATAAAATAAAAGGGATAAACGAGTTTGTCAATAATGTAGTTTACAATTGGGGTAATTATGGAAATACCTACAATCACACCCAATCCGGGGAGGCATACATCATGGGAGGAGATTCGGCGGGAAGTTCTTTTGCCAATATCATCAACAATTATTTTATCGGAGGTCCCAATACAAGCAGCACGGTTACAACACCTTTCAGTGTAGGTAATGCCAACTTCAATTTATACGGTTCGGGGAATTATTTTGACAATAATAAAAACGGAGTACTAGATGGCACTGCGGTCCCTCAAAACTTAACGGGATACCCTGTAGGAGATCCGGCAGCAATAATGGCTGGTCCCTACGATTATCCGATGAAAACCCCGGCATTAACCGCTCAGGAAGCATACAATAAAATTGTTAACAGTGTGGGAGCATCCTATCCAAGACGTGATCAGGTAGATGGTTTAATGATTTCAGATTTACTGTCGAAAGGCACAACAGCTACTTATGTTTATGTGCAAACAGATCTAACGACTCAATTTGGCTTTACTAATGGCGGTGCAGGACACGTTTATGGGGCACCGGCTCCTTTGGATACGGATAATGACGGAATGCCGGATGCATGGGAAACAGCCAATGGGCTGAATCCTAATGTTTTTGATGCTTTGGCAGTAAGCACAAACCATGCTCCGTACCTGAATATTGAGGTTTATATTAACAGTTTACCGAATACAACTCCTCCGGATTTTATTATTCCGCCGACAAATGTGAATTTCACCAATGCAGCCACAACAACAGGAACTTCACCTTCAAGCTCTTTAACCGTGAATTGGAATGATAATGCTGCGAACGAAACTAATTATGTGGTAGAGCGTTCTACCGATGGTACTAATTTTACTGTCATTGCAACTTTAGGTGCAAATGCAGCAAGCTATAATGAGGTCGGTTTAACGCCCAATACCCAATATTATTATAGAATTAAAGCAACGAATGCCTCAGAATCTTCGGTTTACACTTCAAATACCTCAGTAACCACACCGCCTATTCCATCAGCTCCCACAAAAGCAAGCAATCCGGTTCCGGCAACCGGCAATAATAATGTTGATCTGAACGGTGGAAACCTGCTTTTAAAATGGAATGGCAGCTCAAATACAACAACGTATACCGTTTATTTTGGAACAGATCCTTTAAATTTAAGCAATATTGCTACCGTACCTTATTCTGCTACACCGTCGTATCAGCTTACTAATTTAAATACAGCAACCAATTATTATTGGAGAATTGATGCTTCTAATACCCTTGGTGTTACTACAGGAGATGTATGGAATTTCCGGGCATTGACGCCAGAGCTTGTCGGCAACTGGCCATTTGCTGAAGCTCCTTCCGCAGGGTCACAGATCACAGATGTAACATCTTTTGCCAATCATGGAATATTAGATACAGCTTATGATAATGCCAATGTAAGAGTACCCGGAAAAGAAAATAACGCCCTTGATCTGGCAACTTCATCGAATACGATGTACATCGCCAGTATTCCTCACCAGGATCATATTTTATTTGATAATCATTCTTTTACCGTTTCTTTCTGGATGAAAGCGCCAACCAGCATGATTCCATCATCTTCGGCTACAAGCCTTTATGTGTTGTGTAAAGGTTCTTTCACTAAAAATACAACAACAGGAGCCACCGGCAAACGTTTCAATGTAGAAATCAAAGGAGGTCAGCTGCGATATGCTATTGATGATGATGTTACGAAAAAGGAAATCACATCACCTGTTGCGAATTATTTTACCGATAACTGGGTACATGTTGTGATCCAGAGAGATATTATTGCGCATAAAATGAGAATTTACACTAATGGCACTTTAAGCACTGAAGGAGACGAAACGGCAGTTACAGGTATCGGTGAGGCAAGTGATCTGATCATCGGGAATATTGGTGAACTTGAATTTTTATCAACCACTAATGCTCCGGCTTCTTACAAAGGCGCATTCGACGAACTTAGAATGTACAATTATGCATTATCTCCGGCGGAAATTTTTGCTTTGTACAATCAGGCAGTATTGAGTAATGATGAATTCAGTATCAGCAAAAATGCAGGGACAGTATATCCAAATCCAGCAAAAGACCAGATTTCCATTAAGCTTCCTGAGTATAAAAAATCGAGTTTAACAGCAACAATTATTGACTTGGCAGGAAAAATCGTTGTCAAAGAGAAGATTAATACGGATGGAAACGGATTATTTAAATTAAATATTGACAACAAAAAAGTCTCAGGCAATTATCTCCTCAATGTTTCAGGAGAAAGTCTGAATAGTAATTTTAAAATTATTATTAAATAAAATCATCAAAGCTTAATTTTGTTCATATTTAAAAAGAAGTCCTTTCAAACCATTTGGAAGGACTTCTTCTTTTAACATTATTTTGAATTTTTCCAACCTTTTAGATTTAAAAATTATATTTTTTTTACGTTCATAAGAAAGTTATCATTATTTTTGAGTTTTACAATTCAATTGAATAATATGCTTAGGACAAAATTTTTAATTTCCGGCTTCATTTGTGCAATCGTTTGCATTGATTCTTCTCTGAAGGCACAAAATTCTATTCAGATAAAAAATACGTTGAGTTTTTCAAGGAATGAAGTTGTTTCAATACCCGTTTCTCAATTAGCTTCTTTTTTAAAAACGAGCAGCGAATCTGACCTCAGAATAAAAGACGGCAGTAATAAGATACTGCCAATTCAATGGATCGATTATAATGGAGACGGAAAAAACGATGAACTGCTTTTTCAGGCCAATATTGAAGCGGAAAAAACAAATTCCTATACCATTATTGCAGACGCAAAAATTCCAATTCCTGAAAGTAAAATTTCAACATATTCAAGATTGGTTCCCGAAAGAGTAGATGATTATGCCTGGGAAAATGATAGAATAGCATTTCGTGTCTATGGCCCGAAAGGTCAAAAAGAAGCCTTGGAAGGGATAAAAGGAAGCACACTTTCCAGCGGAGTTGATATCTGGCTTAAAAGAACCGACCAACCCGTGATCAACAAATGGTATAAAGGATACCTGACCGACCCTTTGTACTACCACAAAGACACAAGAGGTGAAGGCTACGATCCTTACCACGTTGGCGATAGTCGCGGAACGGGTGGAATTGGGATTTGGGTAAATGAAAAACTTCAGGTGTCACAAAATTTTGTTAGCTCCAGAACCATTGCAGAAGGTCCGTTGAGAACGGTTTTTGAATTAACATACAATTCC
Organism: Chryseobacterium sp. Bi04; assembly: GCF_918698085.1. GTDB lineage: Bacteria > Bacteroidota > Bacteroidia > Flavobacteriales > Weeksellaceae > Chryseobacterium. Next base: position 3,171 of record NZ_CAKKLP010000024.1, on the reverse strand, counting down.
TGGAGTGAATTCGGAGTGAAAGAAACAAAACGGATTTCACTTGATCTGGGTTCCAGTTTTTCAAAATTTGAGTCGAATTTTCAGACTGAAAAGCCAGTTCCAAACTACACAATCGGGATAACTCTTCATAAAAACGAAGGCGAAACAAAACTGAACGACAAAAACGGATATTATCTCCACTGGGAAAAAATTGACGACGCTTTTGTAGGGGAAGGAGTAGTGGTAGATCCTGAAATTGTTGAAAAATCCTTAGCCTTTAAATCCGAGGTCCCGGATCAGAGCAACCTGTTAATTGTGACAAAACCTCAAAATAAGCTCACTTATTATGCCGGATTTGCATGGCAGAAAAGCGGACAGATTCAAACACAAAAAGACTGGGAAACTGTATTGCAAAAACAATCTCAGATTATTGCCAACCCATTAATTATTAAGGTTAAATAAAAATTTAATGATAAAATTAAAACTTTCTATAGCGGTCTTTTGTTTTACAACTGCTGTTTTTTCTGCTCAGATTAAGGATACCTTGGCTGAAAAAATGCTTGTTTATCAGCTTCCAAACGGAGGTTGGGGAAAACAGCTTAATGATAAATCTGTGGTGAACTATAATTCACCTTTAGATAAAAATCTTTTAAAAAAGATCAAAGAAACGGGTGATGATCATGCAACAATCGATAATAATGCGACTTCAAGAGAAATCAATAGCTTAATAAGAGCCTATAAATTCACAAAAAATACAGAATATTTAAAGTCTGCCGAAAAGGGAATTCAATATCTTCTTTTGATGCAGTATAAAAATGGTGGCTTTCCTCAGTATTACCCCAATTCGGCGATTTACAGAAAGCAAATCACTTACAATGATAATGCAATGATCAACGCTTTAACGGTTTTATATAACGTGGCGGAAGGAAAAAATGATTTCGATGTGGTTGATTCAAAATTAAAGGAAAAATCGAAAACAGCTGTTCAAAAAGGAATAGAATGTATCTTAAAAACTCAGGTTTTACAAAAAGGAATGCCAACAATCTGGGCAGATCAATACAATGAAATTACCCTTCAACCCGACAAGGCAAGGGCTTTTGAGCCTATTTCTCTGGCCACCGCAGAATCCGTGGGAATTGTAAGATTTTTGATGCAGCAACCTGTTACTCCCGAAATTGAAAAGTCGATAAAATCTGCCGTCAACTGGTTTAAACAAAATAAAATTGAAGGCTACAGCTATAATGTTTCAAAAGTAAACGGAAAAGCAGTCCGCACATTGGCTGAAGATAAAAATTCAGTGATCTGGGCGAGATTTTATGATATAAATACCAATAAACCTCTTTTTGGCGACCGCGACGGAAGTGTAAAATATGATTATAACGAAGTTTCTGAGGAAAGAAGAAACGGCTACAGCTGGTTTGGTGATTTTGCGGATAAACTGATCAATAAAGAGTTTCCAAAGTGGGCGCAGAAGAATAATGTGATGCCTTAGTTTGAAGGTTAGAGTGTTTTAGTATGGGAGAGTTTTAGGGTTTTAGAGTGAGAGTGTTTGAGAGTAGAGAGTTGTAGTATTTTTGGTGTCATTAAGAGGAGCGAAGCGACGAATCAATCTCTTTGTAGGACCTATCGTCTTTAGAAGTAAAGACATTTCGTAAGTAACATAAAAAAGAGCTTAACCATAAAGTTTATCATCCTGGAAGGATCTCAACACTTGAAATAACATATATAAAAATAACATAATGAGATTGCTTCGTCGTTTCACTCCTCGCAATGACGGAGCGCACCAGGGAGCTGAGGTTCTCGAAGTAACCATTCCTAATACTCTAGCCCCGATTGAGTGAAAATCCTTTTTTGAAAAAAAGGTTGCAATACTTCGACTCAGCTCAGCATAAACTTCAAGCGGGAAAAAGCTCCTAAAATAAAAGAAAAATATGACTGTAAATAGAAAATGACTGAGTACTACGCTCAGTCATTTTCGTTTCTAATTCTAATTTTTATTTATAAAGTATTACAAATATTGCCTCCTAAAGTTGCTCCAGCTTTTGCCGTCACATCAGATTTTACGGAAGATAAAGACAACGTTGGAATTGCATAAGGTGGAGTAAAAGCTGTTCCGCTTCCTGCCGTATTTCCGGTAACATTCGTAAACGTATTGTTTGAAGTAACGGTTACAGCAGTATATCCGGTCATTAAATTGATGGGCTCTTTTACATTTTCAAACACGTTTCCGTCTACACGAATATTTGCCTGAACGCCTGCAGCAATACATTTATTGCTCACAGAACTGTTGAAATAGCTGTTAACGATATGGATTTTTCCAAATCTCACTCTAGGCATACGCTCCCTGCAGCCCGGTGCCCACCAGCAGCGAACGAATGTCACATTCAGTTTTCCGGCATCTGTTGTTGAAGTGTCACTTGAACCGATAAGGTTTGAAAATCTGTGATCAGCAGTTCCACCTGAACCACCGGCTTTTGGAGGCTTTAAATAGTGAAATTTCGTGTAGGAAACCGTGATGAAATCTGATTTGTTTTTAATGTCAAAATTTCCATCAACGCCGTCTCTAAACTCACAGTGATCAATCCATACATTTCGGCAATCGTCTACAATAGCGTTATCCCAACCGTCTGTATCATACGCTCCGGGACCTTCGAAAATCAGGTTTCGGATGATGATATTGTTACATCTTTTAATATTGATAATTCCAGAACCGTCTTTTGTCTGATCCGTTGAAACCAATTTGGCACCGCTCGTTCCGTAGATTGTTTTTCCGGTTTGATCCTGAAATGATAAACGGGCAGTAATCGTAATTGTTCCGGTTACTTTGATGACTTTTATGGCAGTGTTTTCGATAGCGGCTTTTAATTGAGCGTAGGTGGTAACTGTAGTTTCAGCTGCGGTTCCGCCACCGGTTGTTCCGCCGTTTTGAGAAGCCCATCCCGGAGCGAGACAATCAGCCAAAGGAGCCACTGCGTTCGTCATAAGGGTGCTTTTCAGGGCAAAATCGTTTGGGTTTTCCGTCAGATCTGTTTTGATGTCTTCCTGTCCGCAGCCCGTCAGGGTAAAAGCCGAACATAGAGCTGCCGTCAGAAAGGCAACTTTAAATGTTGTTTTCATAGTTTATAATTTTTTTTGTGATTTTTAAAATTATTAAATATATAATTAATTGTTTTATATTTTAATGTATTAATA
>NZ_CAKKLP010000023.1 GCF_918698085.1 Chryseobacterium sp. Bi04 | reverse complement strand
GGCTTTCAGCCCGCCCGAGGCTCTTTATTTCTTTAGCTCATTTAAAAGGCCTTCAATATGTTGAATATGTCTTCCATAATAGCGATAGAACCATAGTCTTCCGGATAAAAACAATACAAATAGCCCTGCGATTACTGAACCTATCAGTATAATGGCAATTTTCGCCTCGCTTAAAGGTTTGGGCCAGGGTATAAACTCCAGGACGATAAGTATCTCGCATACCAGAAAAGGGGCAAAACTGATATAGTAAGAGAGATAATACTGTTTATTTAAATTAAACTGAGTAACCAGATCTTTCAGCGCCTCATAGGTCTTCAGTTCCGTGTTGCTTATCTCATTGTAAAGTTTAAAAAATTTACTGAAAAAGAAAACGGTGACAATTAGCATAGAAGCAATTAATACGGTAATATACAACTGAAGTTTAAAAGGCCTGCATACTGAGCAAACCATAAATGCAAAAATAAAAATCCCTATCATCCACCAGAACTCCTGACGCATATTTTTACGCATTTTTTCAAGTGGAAGATTAATTTTATTTCTTTGTTCAATGCTTATTTCCGGTGTTACCTCTGTAATATCCTCATTCCAGGTATTTTTCAATTCGTCTATATTCATTGGTTTGTTGATTTACTGATTATTTAAATTTAATCTGAGCCTAAAATATCTTTAAGTTTATTTTTTGCTCTGTTCATTTTCACTCTTACATTTCCTTCAGAAATACCCATTTGTTCGGCAATTTCTCTCCCTGAAAAATCTTCCAGGTAATAAAAAATAAATGCTTTATCAATTGGATTCAGCTGATGAATGGCTTTATACATTTTAGCTAACCTTTCCTCTTTATGATAGTCATACTCCTCCTGAGCAATGATATAGTTGGAAATGTCATTATTAGCAATAAAGCTCCTTCTTTTCTCTGATTTAAGGAAAATAATAGCGGTGTTTAAGGCAATCCTGTAGAGCCAGGTTGAAAATTCACTATGCCCGAGAAAGCTGGGATATGCTTTCCAGAGCTGGTATATAATTTCCTGAAAAAGATCATCCCGGTCTTCTTTTTCAGACATATACATCTTAGAAATCTTAAAAATGATTCCTTTATGCTTTGTAATCTTATCCAAAAACTCTTGCTCTATTGAGGTCATAGCTTGTCAGTCTAAAGAGTTAGTTTCAGTTTAAAAAAAATGTTACAGAAATTTAGAAAAAATAAAAAAAACCTGACAGAAATCTGTCAGGTCCTCATTGTGTGTGTTTTTTAATCTTACTCAATAGCTATTTGTTCCAATAGTATCTTGCTCGAAATAATAATTTTCACAGTTAGTAGAAAAAAAACGGAAATGTTACATTTTTTTTATAAAAAAACTGCTATAAAACTTCAAGGTATCGATTGATGGAATTTATCTATTATTAATCTTAAAAGGTAAAAAAATTCTAATTCAGCCTATCTAAAGCCTTTTGCAGCGTATTCACATCAATAAAATCAAGTTTTGCACCTATAATGATAAACACAAGAAGAACAAGTGTTAAAAATAAAATAATGAATATATAGACTGACACAAACCAGATTACGGTATTCAGAATATTTCCTTTAATTCCAAATTTGTTCATAAAAAATCTCTGAGAACGTTCAAACCATGATTTTTTCTTACTGACAGCTTTTGGAGCTATGTCAATACCGTTAAGCTCATCTACCAGCCTTATAACATCTTCTATATACCTGCCGTACATATAATAAATCCAGTATTTGATAATAAAGAACACCAATAAAAGAGTAATAAGAAAACTGATTCCGAAAATAGCCAGATTATACTCCATATCGAAATGGAAATTAACTTTTATCAAAGATAAGAGGAAGGCCAATGGAATATAGGAAATATAGTATGAAATATAAATTTCCTTTGATATTAAAAGCTGGGCTTTAAGGTTAAAAAGATCATAATTGGTATTGATACTGTTTCTTTGCAGTAATTTATACAGTATAAGAAACCGGGAATAAAAATAAACAATAAAGGCGATCGTCAAAACAGTGACGAAAGTTGATATCGTTTTAATATTAGAATCAGGAGAAGCAAAAGGAAAACTGGTCAGTAGCATGGGTAATGTAATGACCATGAGCCAAAATTCAGTTTTCATATTGATTTTCAACATCTGTAGCGGAGAATGGATCTCCCGCTGCTTTTCAAGCGAAATTTCCGGCGGTTCCTGGCCGTTATCTTTATTCCAAAGTTCTTTAAAATTGTCTAGCTCCATGTTTTTCATGTTTTAATTTGAACCTGTCCTTTGTTTTTCAATGATCTCTTTCAGTTTCGCTTTTGCCCTTTTAAGTTTTACCCTTGCATTGACTTCGGTAATACCTAGTTGATGGGCAATTTCTTTTCCGGGAAAATCTTCCAGAAAGAAAAAAATAAGAGCTTTATCAATTGGACTTAGCTGATGGATCGCTTCATACATCATCTTCATATTTTTGTCATCCGTATCATTATAGGGCTCCTGCTGAACACCTAATCCGTCTACATTTTGGTTCCGGATAAAACTACGCTTTTTTTCGCTTCTCAAAAATACAATTGCTGTATTAAGCGCAGTTCTGTACAGCCACGTTGAGAAATCACTCCTTCTCTGGAAATCTCCATATGATTTCCACGCCTGGTAAATGATCTCCTGATAAAGATCATTCTGGTCGTCCCAATTATCCATATACATTTTAGAGATCTTGAAAATAACACCTTTATGTTTTTCAATTTTCTCTAAAAATTCTTTTTCCAGTGAAGACATGATTTACAAACTAATCCTTAAAGTAACATCAATAAAAACGCTACTTTTATATAACACAAAAACTAAAATTCCAGAGATTAAGTTAAAAAATTCTTAAAAAACAAAGGCGTTTATTAAGAATTTTTATTTTATGTTAAATCGATGTCAGAATTTCTCTAGAAAATATAATCTGTACTTAAAAAGTTGGAATCGTGATCTCTAACAATTGTATTGAGCAATTCTTTATTGGATTCCGTAAGTTTTGCGGCTACCAGGGATCTTATAGAGAATGAACGAAGTGCATCAAAAACAGAAAGTGTACCTTCGGCACTGTCTTTTCTTCCGGTAAAAGGAAAAACATCGGGTCCACGCTGTGCCTGACAATTGATATTAACACGGCTCACAAGATTCACAAATGGGTCAATCAGTCTGGAAACTTCCTGTGGATCTTCACTGAAAATGCTCACCTGCATCCCGTGAGAAGCATTCACCTGATATTCTATAGGCTCTTCAATCTCTTCAAACGGCACTACAGGAATTATAGGTCCAAATTGTTCTTCATGATATAATTTCATCTCACTGTTCACAGGATAAACTACCGCCGGAAAAACAAAAGATTCTTCTGTATAGCCTCCCTGCTTATTTAAAACTGATGCTCCTTTTGCCAATGCATCATCAATACATTCTTTTAGATAAGGAGGCTTATTCACCTCCGGAAGCGGAGTTACCTTGACATCTTTTTCCCACGGAAGTCCCGGCTTCAAAGCAGAAACAGCTTCACTCAGTTTGGCGTTAAATTCTGCGGCAATTTCTTTCTGCACAAAGATGAGTTTTAATGCAGTACAACGTTGTCCGTTAAAGGAAAGAGCTCCCAAAATACATTCACTCACTGCCACATCAAGGTCGGCATGTTTTGTAACAATAGCCGCATTTTTAGCATCCAGACTTAAAATAGCCCGTAAGCGGTTAACTTTCGGATGTAGTTTTTTCAACCCATTCGCTACTTTACTGGAGCCAATGAAAGCCAATACATTCACCTTTCCGCTTTCCATAATAGGAGTGATGATCTCCGAACCTTTTCCGTACAGTGTATTCACGGTTCCTTTCGGGAAGGCTTCTTTAAATGCATTCAACAGAGGATAATGAGCCAATACTCCATGCTTCGGTAACTTAAACAAGATTGTATTTCCCATGATCAGGGCAGGAATCAGTGTCGTAAAAATCTCATTCAAAGGATAATTGAACGGCCCCATACTCAAAACAACACCCAATGGCGCTCTTCTGATCTGGGCGATTGTTCCTTCGGCCTGCTGAAAACGGGAAGATTCCCTGTCAAGATCTTTTAACGCATCAATTGTCTGGTTGATATAATCTACGGTACGATCAAATTCTTTGGTAGAATCAGCCAGGGTTTTTCCGATCTCCCACATGAGTAGCTTAATAACAAGATCACGCTGCTGAATCATCAGGTATACGAATTTCTGCATGCACTTTATTCTTCCTTCCACAGACATGGTGGGCCACTCGCCTAATCCGTTATTATATGCTTTTACACAGGCATCAAGAACTTCCATTGCTTCTGCAGGTCCTATATTCGGAATACTTCCCAGCAGCTTCCTTTCCAATCCGTTTTCTGTAGGAATACAGACCGGCGAATAAATGTTCTGCATTTCTCCTTTCCATTCTACCAGTTCTCCATTAAGCAGATACTCCTTCTGATGGATCTCGGGAACTTTATATTCTTCGGGAATTTCATTTTCACTTTTAAAAATATCCTGAAATGACGATGTGCTGTTCGAGTTCATATTTTCTAAAATTTTAATAATTTGAATCTAATTTTTGAAGAATAAAGGTAGATGTAAAAAACGATTTTAGAATCTATGGTTTAATAGATTTGTTCTATTTGCAAGCTGTTTGAATGAAAATTAAAATTGACTTTAAGATAAGACCGCTTTAGTCTGAGAATAGATTTAATCTATTTAAATTGACTATTGGCAATCGAAAAAAGAATAATTTTGCTAAAAAAATAAATTCATGTTTTTAAAAGTAATTTTCAGTACATTATTTTTCTTATCAACATTTAGTTTTGCTCAAAATTCTAAAGCAATCAATACTGTTTTGTTAAAAGGAACACCAGTACGTACCTATTCCAAATTACCGGAGATTAATAAACCTGCTCCTAAGTTCACCCTTACGGATGTTAATATGAATGACCAGAGCTTGGATGCTTATAAAGGAAGGTATGTGATCCTCAATATCTTTCCAAGTGTAGATACGGGAGTTTGCTCAGCATCTGTTCATCATTTCAATGAGGATGCCGGAAATCTTCCCAATACGGTAGTTCTTTGTATTTCCAAAGATTTACCTTTTGCTCAAAAAAGATTCTGTGGTGCTGAGGGGATCAGTAATGTGGTGATGCTTTCGGATTTCCGTTCCGATTTCGGATGGAATTATGGGGTAGAAATGATAGAATCTCCGATGAAAGGACTTCTCAGCCGAGCTGTTGTAGTGATTGACCCTTCAGGAAATATTATTTATGAAGAGCAGGTACCGGATATTTCTCAGGAACCGAATTATGAGGCAGCTATTGCAGCGGTAAAAAATTAATTAGTTTTTTGCTTACCATAATAAACATCTCCGGCGATCGAAGATTGCCGGAGATGTTTATTAATACCAATAAGATTGCGTATATATAGAACGCTTTAGAACACTAATAGGAATATTGACTATCGGGACTAAAAATACAGCGATATACATATGAAAATCAAATAAAAAACCTGCCTCACAGCAGGTTTTTATTCCTTTTAACATGATCATTAAGAACCAGTCGTAAGATGAAAATATCGTGGATCCGGATAATGAAATTCAAAATCCAGGTCTGAAATTAATTTTGAGGGGGATATTGTTCTGCCTTGGATAGTACGGTCACCTGAATACGGCAGATCTTTCTGGGCATTGATAATCTCTTCTTTATTAGGATGCACAGGAGCCACCACATTATAAACTTTGGATTGCGATTGATTCTTCAGCATTTTTTCAACAACTGAACAAATATCTGCATAATGAATATGGTTGACCAACAGATCAAGATTGGATATATTATAATTCTTAAGCAGTCTCTGGTCTCCCATTAATCCGGCCAGTCTCAAAATATTAACCTCAGGAAATCTGCTTTTTATGATACTCTCGCTTGGAACATCATCCGCGGAACGGTCTTCTTCTGTAAATTCTTTTTCAGCATTCGGATATACTCCTGTAGAGCTCATCAGGTAGAGCTGTCCTTTATAATCTCCAAGAAATGCCAGTAAATTCTGAGCCCTCTCATGCAACGGAATTTCAGCACCCCTTATCCCTGAAAACGGGACCGTGATGATTATAGCATCCAGCTGTGGTGCCATAGCCCATTCCTGCATTGTTTCGGATATATCATCGTCCGGAAAGCTGACCTGTGTCACACGGTATCCTTTAGCTGATAAATCTTCTATTTTAGACTCTGATGTAGTCGTTGCAAAAATCTCATATTGCCCGGATAATCTCTGTGCAATATGACCGCCCAACCAACCACAACCTATAATTCCTATTTTTTTCAATTTTTAATGTATTAGTCTGTTTGTTAAAACAAATAATCGTCTATGAATTCATCACCACCTCTCCATCTTTATTATTTACAGTAGGTTTTCATCTACAAGATTAGGAAGCGTCACTTTCAGGTTCGGCTCAATTTCCATCGCTCTTTTTATCGCGAACATAGCGCCTTCATTTCTGGCCCAGCTTCTTCTTGAGATTCCGTTATTAACGTCCCAGAACAGCATAGATTTTAATCTTCTGTCTGCATCATCACTTCCATCCAACAGCATTCCGAAACCTCCGTTGATCACTTCTCCCCAGCCTACACCGCCTCCATTGTGAATAGAAACCCAGGTAGCACCCCGGAAACTATCACCTATCACATTATGAATCGCCATATCTGCTGTAAATCTTGAACCATCATAAATATTGGAAGTTTCTCTGTAAGGAGAATCTGTTCCTGATACATCATGATGATCTCTTCCCAATACTACAGGTCCTATCTCTCCTTTTTTAATCGCTTTATTGAAAGCTTCAGCAATTTTCATTCTTCCTTCTGCATCTGCGTACAGAATTCTTGCCTGGGAACCTACCACTAATCTGTTTTCCTGAGCCCCCTTGATCCACTGGATATTATCTTTCATCTGCTGCTGAATTTCTTCAGGAGAATTTTTGATCATTTCTTCCAATATCGTACAGGCAATAGTATCCGTTTTCTGCAGATCTTCCGGTTTTCCGCTGGTACATACCCAACGGAACGGTCCGAAACCATAGTCAAAGCACATAGGTCCCATAATGTCCTGAACATAACTAGGATATTTAAACTCTCTTCCCAATGTTGAATTTTCAGCCATTACATCAGCGCCTGCTCTGGAAGCTTCCAGTAAGAAGGCATTTCCGTAATCAAAGAAATAGGTACCTTTCTTTGTATGTTTATTAATAGCTGCAGCATGTCTCTTTAAAGTTTCCTGTACTTTTTCTTTGAATAGCTCAGGATCTTCAGCCATCATTCTGTTAGATTCCTCAAAGCTTTGCCCTACCGGATAATATCCTCCGGCCCACGGATTGTGAAGTGAAGTCTGGTCTGAACCGATATCAATCCTTAGATCTGCTTCATCAAATTTTTCCCAAACATCAACGATATTTCCAAGGTAGGCCAAAGAAACAGCTTCTTTATTCTGCTGAGCTTCTCTTACTCTTTGTACCAGTTCATCAAGATCTTCATGGATTTCATTCACCCATTTCTGATCGTGACGGATTTTTGTGATCTTTGGATTCACTTCTGCACATACGGTAACACATCCTGCAATATTTCCGGCTTTTGGCTGAGCACCGCTCATTCCCCCTAAACCTGAAGTTACAAAAAGTCCTCCCTGAGGCTCTTTATTTATTTTTCTGAAAGCATTTAAAGCGGTAATTGTTGTCCCATGAACAATTCCCTGTGGACCAATGTACATATAACTTCCTGCAGTCATCTGACCGTATTGAGTTACCCCCAATGCATTGAATTTCTCCCAGTCATCAGGCTTGGAATAATTTGGGATCATCATTCCATTCGTTACTACCACTCTTGGAGCATCTTTATGTGACGGGAACAACCCCATCGGGTGTCCAGAGTACATTACTAAAGTTTGTTCATCTGTCATTTCAGACAAGTACTTTATGGTTAAAAGATACTGTGCCCAGTTTGAAAAAACGGCACCATTTCCACCGTAAGTGATCAGTTCATGGGGATGCTGAGCTACTGCATAATCCAGGTTATTCTGGATCATCAGCATAATTGCTTTTGCCTGCTCAGATTTCCCAGGATAATCCGTAATCGGTCTCGCCTTCATTTCATAATCCGGACGGAAACGATACATATAAATTCTTCCGTAGTCTTCCAGTTCCTTCTTAAATTCAGGAATTAATGCTGCATGAAACTTAGGATCAAAATAACGTAAGGCATTCTTCAATGCCAGTTTTTTTTCTTCTTCCCCTAGAATTTCTTTACGCTTCGGAGCATGGTTAATATTTGTTTCGTATGGTTTTGGCTGTGGCAGCTGATTAGGTATACCTTGTTGTATTTGTTCTTGAAATGTCATATTGCTATTTAAAGTTCTATGTTTAAACAATGTTTGAAGTTTTAAAGATATTCAAATTATAAAATACCTGCAACAAAACAGGGGAAAAGCTGAATAAGGGAAAAGGGTGAAAGGGTAGATTTGTTGTATCTATTATCTCTTGTATGCTTTTCTTACCACCCCGTCTTCTCCTTTCAGTCGAATCCACCCCTCCAAAGGAAGGGAATTCCTTTCTTAGAAAACGAAGTGTTGAGTATAAAAATAAAAAAAATTACTGGAATTAAGACGGCAAAATATATCTGTTACACATATTGAAATAGTGTCTACCATTTGATTTTTGAAAAAGCCTATATTGAATAAAACACTCAGATTCCCCATCCTTCGGAGGGGTGGATTTCAAAATTCAAGGAATTTTGGAAGGCGGGGTGGCTCCATAATGCAGAATAATAAATTCCTCCAGCTCTCTCATCACTATACTAAGATTATTCCTGACATCAAAATCATCAATCCTGAAAACCATTAATCCTAAAGACTCTAAATATTCCTGTCTGATTCCGTCGTAAACTTCTTTCCCATCATGACTTGATCCGTCAATTTCAATGACCAGTCCTAATGTTTTCACATAAAAATCAACAATATAGTTTCCAATAATTCTTTGTCTGTCAAAATCAATATTGTGAAATACTCTTGCACGAACTTTTTTCCAAAAAAGTACTTCTCCAAGAATTCTTGCTTTTCGTTTTTCTTTCAGTAAAATTATTAAATGAGGATTAAAGGGTAGGTTTTCTACAAAATTCCTCTGAATCGGAATATTCCGTATATGTGTTAGAGTTTGTTCCATTATTGTGTTTTTTCGTTTGACCACCCCGTCTTCTCCTTTCAGTCGAATCCACCCCTCAGGGAGGAGGAGAATTTCTTTCTTAGAAAACGAAGTGTTGAGTATAAAAATAAAAAATCTTACTGAAATTAAGATGACAAAGTACTCTCTTGCATATATTGAAACATTACCCGTCATGTAAAAGCTGAGAAAACCTATATTGAAATGAAACACCTCGGATTCCCCTCCTTTGGAGGGGTGGATTTCAAAATTCAAGGAATTTTGGAAGACGGGGTGGTCTCATAATTCTGAATAATAAACTCTTTCAACTTTCTTGTGTGCTTCTAACCACCCCGTCTTCTCCTTGCAGTCGAAGCCACCCCTCTGGAGGAGGGGAATTCCATTCTTAGAAAGCGAAGTGTTAGATATAAAAATAAAAAACCTCACTGAAATTCAGTAAGGTTGGTATTTTTGGTTTCAAAACTTAAGTTAAGACATCATCATTTTCTTCTTCATGGTCATCTTCATTATCGCTGAGGCTCCAATAATTATTTTCTTCATCCTCCGCTCCTATTTCTTCCATATCGTCATCATCTTCAACGCCGGGAATATCTAATCCTTTATCAATTTTATCCTCCTCCTCTTCATTCAATATAGGATTTCCATCTCCGTCAAGCGAAATATGCTTTTCCTTTTTGAATATATCTTCGTTGGGATCATAATCCATACGCTCCAGCCTTTTGTTCTGTTCATTAATATTGTTTTCAGGTGCCATACTATTTAGGTTTTATTGTTTATATGATAAGAACAAAAATAATTCCAAGTTGCTATATAGTATCAGAATAAACTTTAGGATTGGCACAATGTGGCATTTTTTCGCCTCTTGAAAAAGCGATGATATTTTCGGCAGCCAGCCTTGCCATTCCGTTTCGGGCTTCCATAGTGGCAGAACCAATATGTGGCAGTACGCAGACACTTGAAAGTTCCAACAGCGGATCCTTTTCAGACATAGGTTCGGGATTGGTAACATCTAAACCGGCTCCCCAGATCTGTTTTGAGGCCAACGCTTCGTACAAATCTTTTTCGTTCTGAAAACCTCCTCTTGCTGTATTGATGAAAATAGCATTAGACTTCATTTTTTCAAAAACAGAGCTGTTAAAAAGATTTTTCTGTTCAGGAGTAAAATTAGCATGAACACTCAATACATCTGATCTTTCTATGAGTTCTTCAAAAGAAACATAAGCGGCACCCAGCTCCTTCTCTGCTTCTTCATTTCGGTGGCGGTTATGATAAATGATTTCCATATCAAAGGCTTTTTGGGATTTTTTAGCCATTTCGAAACCTATTCTGCCTAATCCTAAGATTCCCAAAGTTTTTCCATACAGCTCCTGTCCTAAGGCATGCAAAGGATCAAACGTTCCCCATTTTCCTTCTTTCACTTTCTGAAAATTATAACTTGCCCTTCTTGCTACCGACTGCATCAATAAAAAAGCCACATCGGAAGTAGCTCTGCTCAACACATCAGGGGTATTGCCTATAGGAACATGCTTTTGAGTGGCCTCTTTTATATCAACATGATCGAACCCTACCGAATACAGCGCTATTGCTTTAACATTGGGGCATGCTTCAAAAAATTCCTTATTATATTTAAAATCATTTCCTATGCTTAAGATGGCATCCACATTCCGGCAATAGCTTAACCATTCTTCATGAGAAGGGATTTCATTTTTTGGAAAGAGCACCTCCAATCCTTCCTGTTCCAGTAGTTTGATTCCTATTTCAGGAATTCTTTTATTTACAAAAACTTTCATTATGTCGTTCATTAGTTTACACAAAAAACCTCACTTTGTTAGAAGTAAGGTTAAACTTTAATGTTAAAAATTATTTTTTTTCATCAGAATGATTTTTATTTTTATCCCATGCTTCTGAGGCCATTTCCTGGATCTCTTCCCAAACTTCTTTTGCTGATTTCTGCGCATGGGACATGAACCCCTGTTTGGTTGCTTCCTGATTCTTACCTTTCATCTCGTTGATGTAATCTTTTACCTGCTGAGAATAGCTTTCTACGCTATATCCCGGGTTATTATGCAAATTTTTCTGAAGATTACTGAAATCGTGCGACGCCTTGAATCTATTCGTATCCATAATAATAAGATTTAAGTGATTAGATTCTAAAGAAATTCAATTTTCATTCCGAAAATGCGTTAAGATATTTTAAATTTTGACTAAGTTTTATTGTATAAAAAAACGGACCTTAGTCCGTTTCTATATGATTAAAAGGTATAAAATTGATGTTTAAGACATCTCCTCTGCATCCAAACCTCTTATTGATTGGTATTTCCCAGCATCGGAACAAATTTATAAGCCCCAAACTCTTCTTTTTCAAACTCTGTAGATCCTATTTTCGTAAATCTATACAGTACCTGCTCATCTGTAGGTCCCAAAGGAATAACCATTTTACCACCTACATTCAGTTGTTTCAACAATTCTGTAGGTAAAGTTGAGGCTCCACAGGTTACAATAATTTTATCGAAAGGAGCAAATGTTGGCAACCCTGCAAAACCGTCACCAAAACTTTGAAATTTTGGAAACAGGTGCATTTCCCTTAGTTTCTTTTTAGAGAAATCAAAAAGGTCTTTTTGTCTTTCCACGGTATATACATGGGCCTTCATTGCGAGTAAGACAGCAGTCTGATATCCGCATCCGGTACCAATTTCCAACACTTTTTCCCCGGCTTTCACCTGTAGCAATTCCGACTGTTCCGCTACCGTTGAAGGGTGCGAAATGGTCTGATGTGCCAGAATAGGGAAAGCCCTGTCTTCATAGGCAAAATCTTCAAAAATGCTTTCAATAAAAAGGTGCCTCGGAACTTCACTCATTGCCCGGAGTACATTTTCATCTGAAATTCCAATTCTCCGCTGAAGATACTCAACTAAAATCTTTCTTTTTCCTTTATGTACAAACGAATCCTGCATTTGACAAAAGTAATAAATTAGAAATTAGATTTCAGAGATTCCCGGAAAGAATTATCCACAAAAACTAATTTCCGGCTTCTACAATCTAACTTCTTTCTTATCTTTACAAAAATATATTACAACTATGTTAAAAGCAGGTTTGGTAGGTGCCGGACACTTGGGGAAAATACATTTAAGACTTCTTAATCAGTCAGATAGATATGAGCTTGTAGGTTTCCATGATAAAGATGTTGAAAACGGAAAAAAAATAGAAGCCGAATTCGGGTATAAATATTTTGAAAATTTTGAGGAATTACTGAGTCAGATCGATATGCTGGACATTGTAACGCCAACGGTTTATCATTATGATTATGCTTTAAAGGCCATTGAAAAAAAACTGCATTTCTTCATTGAAAAACCTGTTACACAAACACTTGAACAGGCAGAAGAAATTTTACGGTTATGTCTTGAAAACAACATTAAAGCACAGGTAGGACATGTTGAAAGATACAATCCCGCTTTTATTGCCACTAAAGAATATATCAAGAATCCGATGTTCATTGAAATCCATAGGCTGGCAGAGTTTAATCCGCGCGGTACGGATGTTTCTGTGGTATTGGACCTTATGATCCATGATTTGGATATTTTATTGAGTATGGCAAAATCTAAGGTAAAAAACATTCATGCAAGTGGTGTTTGTGTGGTGAGTAAGACTCCGGATATTGCCAATGCCAGAATAGAATTTGAAAATGGATGTGTGGCCAACCTTACCACTTCAAGGATTTCTATGAAGGCAATGAGAAAAAGCCGGTTCTTCCAGAAAGATGCTTATATTTCGGTGGATTTCCTGGAGAAAAAAGCTGAAGTCATCAGGATGAAAGATGCTCCTGAAAACCCTACTCCATTTGATATGATTATAGAAAATGCTGACGGAGAAAAAAATCAGATCCTTTTTGAATATCCAAATATTGAACCTAATAATGCCATTTTGGATGAATTAAATTCTTTTGCCGATGCAATTACCGGTGACAGAAATGTAGAAGTTTCTCTTGAAGATGGAACTGAGGCATTGAAAGTCGCTTTAGAGATTGTAAGACTTATCAGCTAAGAATGAAAATAAAATCTGCTTTGTTTACATAAGCAGCTATTACAATACTATCTTGTAATTAGAAGAAAAATGGTTATGAGATAGATTGTAATAAATAGAAAATTTCAGTGAATTTATAAGAATCCATTTCTTAAAGCTTGTAACGAAGTCTTCACACTATCTATTTCCAAAAAGATAAAATGAAGCAATTTTTTCTCATTGGTGATTTTCATTCTCGTTAAAATCTAAAAAGATTAAAGTTTTATCAATATAAAGTCATTTATAAAACAAAAAAAACAATATATTTGAAAAACAATCAATAAACAATTGAAAAATTTTGTTTTACATATTCAATGGATT
The DNA here is from genome assembly GCF_918698085.1 of Chryseobacterium sp. Bi04. Classification (GTDB taxonomy): domain Bacteria; phylum Bacteroidota; class Bacteroidia; order Flavobacteriales; family Weeksellaceae; genus Chryseobacterium. The sequence continues at coordinate 23,839 of NZ_CAKKLP010000023.1, read as the reverse complement.
TCTGACAAAATAAGTGAGCTTACCACAAACTCTTGCTGTGGTGCTATAATCCATTCCAAATAACCTTCCTTAACACATTTAAACTACTATGAAAAAAACCGTTTTATTTTCCGCCTTATTATTGTCTCAATTTGGGACATCACAGTTATTAAAGACCTCAGGACAAAAAATCGTTAATGATAAAGGCGAAAATATTCAGCTTAGAGGTCTTGGCCCGGGCGGCTGGATGCTTCAGGAGGGATATATGCTTAAGACAGCTGATTTTGCAGGTCCCCAATATAAAATAAAGGAAAAAATTGCTGAGCTGATTGGCGAGGATGGGATGAATGAATTCTATAAAGCCTATTGGAAAAATGGAATTACCAGGCAGGATATTGATTTTTTGGCAGAGGCAGGTTTCAATTCGATACGGCTTCCTATGCATTATAATCTGTATACGCTTCCTATTGAAAAAGAGCCCGTAAAAGGTAAAAACACATGGCTGGAAGAAGGTTTTAAGATGACAGATGATCTGCTTCAGTGGTGTGCAGACAATAAGATATATCTGATCCTTGATCTTCATGCGGCACCCGGAGGCCAGGGGAATGACGTGAATATTTCTGATAATGATAAGTCCAAGCCCTCTCTTTGGGAAAGTGAAGAAAACCAGAAGAAAACCATTGCCCTTTGGAAAAAACTGGCTGAACGGTATAAGGACAGTCCGTGGGTTGGAGGCTATGATCTGATCAACGAACCGAATATTAACTTCACGGGAAAAAATCCAAATGGTACAGACGAAATGTCAAACGCTCCGCTTTGGAAACTGCAAAAAGACATCACCAGCGCTATCCGTGAAGTAGATAAGAAACATATTATTTTTATTGAAGGAAATGGATGGGGCAACAATTATAACGGACTGATACCCATCTGGGATGACAATATGGTCTTTAGCTTTCATAAATACTGGAACTATAATGATGACTCAACTTTGAAATTTGCTTTAGACCTTAGAGAAAAATACAATATGCCGATCTGGCTTGGGGAAACCGGTGAAAATTCAAATGTCTGGTTTACAGAACTGATCCAGCTTTTGGACAAGCATCATATCGGATATGCATTCTGGCCCATGAAAAAGATAGATAATATTGCAGGAATCACTAATGTGAAAACCACTCCTGAATATGAAAAGCTATTGGATTACTGGAAAAACGGAGGTGAAAAACCGTCTAAAGAATATGCCAAGAAGGCATTAATGCAGATTGCTGAGAATTATAAGTTCAGCAATACCGAAATTAAAAACGATGTCATTGATGCCATGTTCAGACAGGTAACCGATCCTTCTACTAAACCGTTTAGAAATCACCAGGTCCCGGGAAGAATTTTCGCTTCAGATTATGATTTGGGCAGAATGGGTGCTGCTTATCTTGATAAGGATTTTATCAATCTATGGGTAAGTGATCCAGCCAAAAGATCAGAATGGAATTCCGGTCAGCAGATGAGAAATGATGGTGTAGACCTCTATAAATGTACTGATGCAATTACGAACCAGTATTATGTGGGTAAAACAGAATCCGGAGAATGGCTTCAGTATACGGTAACTTCAAAGACAGACAAAAACTATACTTTCAGCCTCAGATATTCTGCTGACAGCAACTCCAACATAAAAATTGAAACGGCTTCAGGAAAACTGCTGGCTTCTGTGCCTTTAGCTTCCAGTGGAGGAAAAGAAAACTGGAAAACAGTATCTGTAAAAAATATCCACCTTCAGAAAGGAGAAAACAAAATCAGGATATTCTTTGAAAACGATGGTACCAATCTGAATTATTTTGAAATAAAATAGCAATAATTATCTTAAATTGCAGATCCCTTTTAGTCTTTTAAAGGGATCTTTTTAATTCTATTATTATGAAAAAAATAGCATTCATTTTTCTCTTTATTTCGGTATTTATATCAGCACAAAAATCAATATTGGACCAAAGAATAAGCGCTGTCACCAAAGGTAAAAATGCTACGGTAGGAGTTTCTGTTCTTGGTTTTGAGAATACATTCAGGTATAATCAATACGGGGATCAAAAATTTCCAATGCAGAGTGTCTTCAAATTTCACATTGCAGCAGCTGTTTTGAATCTTGTAGATCAGGGAACACTTTCCCTGAATCAGAAAATTTTACTGGATACATCCAATTTACTGGAAGACACCTGGTCTCCCCTTCGCGATAAATACTCTAACGGGAATATTGAAGTTCCCCTAAGTGAAATTCTTGAATTTACAGTGGCCAGAAGTGACAATAATGGCTGTGATATCATATTGAAATTACTGGGTGGTACTCAAACCGTTCAAAAATTCATGGACTCTAAAGGGATAAAGGGTTTTCAAATCAAATATAATGAAGCGGAAATGCATAAGAACTGGAATGTTCAGTATGAAAATTACAGTACACCCAATTCGGCAGTGGATGTTCTGAAAAAGTTTTATGATGGAAAACTGTTGTCAAAAAAATCTACGGATTACCTGATGAAGGTGATGCTCTCCACCTCAACCGGATTAAATAAAATGGTTGAACAGCTTCCCAAAAATACTCCTGTGGCAAGAAAAACCGGAGCTTCCGGGAAAAATAAAGAAGGCTTAACGGGTGCAGAAAATGAAATTGGAATCATCACTTTACCGAATGGCAAACATTATGCACTCGCTGTATTTGTAAGCAATTCAATGGAAACGGATGCTGTAAACTGCAAAATGATTTCAGACATTTCAAAGGAGGTTTGGGATCATTTTAATAAATAAAATATTAAGCTTATTTTTAGAGTCAATTTAACATGAAAAAAATAATAGTAACAGCAGCCCTGTTTTGTGTCACATTCTTTTACTCGCAGAAGAATCAAAACTATCTACAGATTGGCTATGCAAGTGTCTGTTGTGGGCCACCTTCTGAGAAGCCTGTCATCAGTTATCTCAAAGAGTTTAAGAAAAAAAATCAGATAAAATCTCTGGAAATATTGATACAGGGTGGTATGGGAAGAGAAGGTGAGTTTAATGTGTACGTAGGTACCGATTATCTCACTGTCAATCAAAAAAGCCGCCTTATAAGAGGCCTTATGGCTACTGTTTCCAATCAAAACAACAGAAGAGAGCAAAAAAGCAATGGTATTGTAAATTTTGACTCAGAAATTACGGTAAAACAACAGGACATCAATACTAAAAATCTAACTATCTATAAAAAATAAAGGAAAAAATGATCAAAAACATTGTAGTTATAGGAGCAGGAACCATGGGGAATGGTATTGCACATACATTTGCACAAAGCGGTTTTAAAGTAAACCTGGTAGATGTATCTCAGGAAGCTTTAGACAGAGGATTAAAAACCATTACTACGAATCTTGACAGGATAATTGCAAAGGGAAACCTTACTGAGGAACAAAAATCGGAAACATTAGGAAATATCAGTACTTTTACAGCACTTAACGATGCGGTAGGAGCAGCTGACCTTGTGGTAGAAGCGGCTACAGAAAACCTTGATCTAAAATTAAAGATCTTCGGTCAGATGGATGAGCTTGCGCCTGCAGACTGTATCCTGGCTACCAATACTTCTTCCATTTCCATCACTAAAATTGCAGCCGCTACCAAGAGAGCGGATAAAGTCATTGGAATGCACTTTATGAATCCGGTTCCTATTATGAAACTGGTAGAGATCATTAAAGGCTATTCTACTTCTAAGGAAACTTTTGATGCGATCTATGAAATGAGCCAGTCGTTAGGTAAGGTTCCTGTAGAGGTAAATGATTATCCTGGTTTTGTGGCCAACAGAATTTTGATGCCTATGATTAACGAGTCTATTGAAACTCTTTACAACGGTGTAGCCGGAGTAGCAGAAATTGATACGGTAATGAAATTAGGTATGGCACATCCTATGGGGCCACTTCAATTGGCGGATTTTATCGGGCTTGATGTATGTCTTGCCATCCTTAATGTCATGTATGATGGTTTCAAAAATCCTAAATATGCTCCTAACCCACTGCTTGTAAACATGGTAATGGCGGGAAAACTGGGCGTAAAATCGGGGGAAGGCTTTTACGATTATTCTGAGAATAAAAAAGCTGAAAAAGTTTCAAAAATGTTTTTGAACTCATTTTAAGTCAATAATTTTAATTATCTTTGAACAAGTTAAAACATTAAAAAAATGAAATTACCAAAGTTTTTATTAGCAGATAATTCGGAATTTCCAGAAGATTTATTCGTAGTTCATACAGAATATCCAAGATTTATCTTAAACGTTGAGGAAGAAGAAGTTGAGTGGTTAGATGATCTTGAGGGTGACGATGAAGAAACTATGGCAGACGAGGCTACGAAAGTGGTAGAAGCAGCATTCAAATGGTGCGATGAAGAGTTGGCTAAGTACGACGAAGAAGAGGAAGATTAATAACAATCTAAGCATAAAAAAGGAACTCAATTGAGTTCCTTTTGTTTTTATTCTGTTTTATTGAATTTCAATAATAAAAGATTGTCTTTATATAATTCTAAGGTATTTCCTGAAATTACATATTTGTTTGCTTTCGACATCATATCCATAAAGTTCTGCTCTACACTGATGTTGGTACACATCATTTTTGTAGATCCCATCTGGCCTGCAGTGAAACCTCCTGAAGACGGATCTACTGTAGCTGTTCCAAAGTAATTATTACAACCCGCATTCCCGGTGATCTTTTCTCCTTCAATATTCAGTGTGGGAATTTTACCTTTTACATTGTCAGCCAGTGTCCATTTTGTATTGGCAAGAGCCGGCTGGGCTTTTCCTACTTTAGAAGCGGAAGGGCTGGTCATGGTTCCACATGACGCCAATACTGCTGCTGTACATATACTTAAAAAAAGATTTTTCATTTTTTTCTTTTTGAATTAATCAAATTTACGGATTTTATATTATTTAAACGGATTGCGGTGAATTTTATTATTCATTAACAGTTGATATCTGAGATATTTTCCGGGATCTTCTAGCTACAGTACTATTGCAATTCTTTCCGGGGTACAATAAAAAAAACGGGCTTAAAGCCCGTTTTGTATATATAAATTATTTTTCTTACAATTAAGATCTCAATTCAGCATTGAATTCTTTCTGGAAAGATTTGATCAAAGAATCCATTACTTCTGTAATTTCTTTTTCTTCCAGCGTTTTTACTTCATTTAAAAGCTCAAAGCTCATGGCATAAGATTTTTTACCTTCCGGAAGATTCTTACCTTCATAAACATCGAATAAGTTAATTCCTTTGATAAATGGAGATTTATTCTTTTTTGCTGTCTGGTATAATTCTTCGTAGCTTATATTTTTATCAATCAGTAAGGCAAGGTCTCTTCTGATCTTATTGAATTTTGGAATGTCCTTAAACTTCAGCTCATTCTTAGAACGTAATTCCTGAGCCCATTCCAGTTCAATTTCAGCATAGAAACACTCCTGATCGATATCTGAGTCTTTCAACAATGCAGGCGCTACTTTTCCAATTCTTACTAAAGTTTTTCCATCTGCTTCATACGCTAAAGCATCAGAGAACCTTCCGTCAGTTAAAGGCACTTCTTTATAATTTACCGCAAGTCTTTCTAATAAAACTTTTACATATGCTTTAAGATTGTAGAAACTTACCGCAGATTTAGGCTGTAACCAGTTTTCTGCAACATCTCTTCCTGTTACCAGAATTGCCAGCTGCTTTCTCTCTTCGTACTTATCTTTTTTATGGTAGATCTTTCCAAATTCGAAGAACTTAATATCCTGATTTTTTCTGTTGATGTTGTAAACAGCATTTTCAAGAAGCCCTTCCAATAAAGATTTTCTCATGAATGCCAAGTCGCCACTTAAAGGATTCAACAGCTTTACAGCATCAGTTTCATCTTTTACAGAAGTCAATGAATTATTCATTACTTCGTTGAAACCAAGGCTCTGTAAAGTTCTTGCCCAACTGTTTTCCAGCTCATCCTGATCGTTTGCGCTTAATTTTACAGGGGTAAATGAAATCTTTTGCGGAGCATCAATTTTATTATATCCATAGATTCTTAAAATTTCTTCAATAACGTCAATCTCTCTTGTTACGTCAGCTCTGTAAGCCGGTACTGAGATTTCAAAACCGTTAGGAATTTCATTTAAAACCTGGATTTCCAATGCTTTTAAGATTTCTTTTACTTTTTCTCTGTGAATTTTTGTTCCTAAAATCTGCTCAATTTTAGAGAATCTAATGATCACATAGCTATCCTCAATTTTTTTAGGATATTCTTCCAACAAATCACCTGCCAGTTTTCCTCCTGCCAGTTCCTGAATTAATTTTATAGCGTGAGTGATTGCTGTTCTTGTAATATTAGGATCTACTCCTCTTTCAAATCTGAAAGAAGCATCGGTATTTAAACTGTGTAGTTTTGCACCTTTTCTTACCGCAATCGGGTTGAAGTATGCACTTTCAAGGAATATGGTTTTGGTAGCATCAGACACTCCTGAAGTAGCACCACCGAAAACACCGGCAATACACATTGGAGTGTCTTTACCGTCTTTGATCATGATTTCAGTACCGTTCAGGGTTCTTTCCACTCCGTCTAATGTGGTGAACTTTGTTCCTCCTTTTACTACTCCTACCTTCACTTTTTTATCGGCTATTTTATCGGCATCAAATGCGTGAAGCGGCTGCCCATATCCATGAAGAATATAATTTGTAATATCTACAACATTATTGATCGGGCTTAATCCGATAGCCTTCAACCTGTCTTTTAACCAAGCCGGAGATTCTTCTACTTTTACATCTTCAATCACGGCTCCGATATATCTTGGGCATAATTCGGCATCTTCAATGACCAGACTGAAATCATTTGTCCCTTCATTATTTAAAGCTTCAGAAGCAACTTTATTAAACTGAGATTTCAGCTGATTCGTAGAAAGATAAGCATGAAGGTCTCTTGCTACCCCGTAGTGCGACATTGCATCCGTTCTGTTCGGTGTTAAGCCGATTTCAAAAACCTCATCATTAGCAAGCTCAAAATAATCTGCAAAGTTCTTCCCTACTTCATATTTCGTTTCATCCAATACCATGATCCCTCCGTGATCTTCGCTAAGGCCAAGCTCATCTTCTGCACAAATCATACCCTGAGAAACTTCGCCTCTGATCTTTGCTTCTTTGATTTCAAAAAAGCTTCCGGTTTTATCATAGATTTTAGTTCCTACTACAGCTACCGGCACTGTTTGTCCTGCTGCCACATTCGGAGCCCCACAAACAATGTTCAATACTTTTCCGTTTCCTATATCTACTGTAGTTTTGTTTAGTTTATCAGCATTAGGATGTTTTTCGCAGGTTACTACTTTCCCTACAACAATTCCCTCAAGACTGCCTTTTACACTTTCAAATTTATCTATCCCTTCAACTTCAAGACCTATATCTGTAAGAAACTCACCGATTCTTTCAGTTTTTAATTCCGTTTTCACAAAGTCTCTCAGCCAATTGTTTGATATTTTCATCTGATAATTTTATTTTTTCTAAAGTCAGACGCTCCCTTAATGGTTTCACCTGAGTATATTTTCAAAAATTTATTTGAATTTTGTACGATTATAGCCGTACAGTTTTAAGCGTACAAATGTCGTGTTTTTTTGAGAAATACAGAAATTTAGAATCAACTTTAAGATAATAAATTTTCGTTAATTCCACTTTCACAGGGTAAGGAAACGGCTCAGGCGTCAGGTCTTACTTTAGTCAAAAGATTCTCAGCCCTCTATCACAATATTGAGTTCCTATCATTCGGCAATTTAATCATCTTTTTTAAACGCAAAGATTTAATAAACAAGTAATTTATTTGAAGGAGTCAAAGATGGAATCAACTCTGTTGATCTTTTTAAGCTGGCGTTGAGAATATTCTTTAGATACTTCGTTGACAAGAAAAAATAAAAGCCGGAAAATTCCGGCTTTATTGGTGTATTTTAATCTCTGTCTACAATCCGATTACCGGCATTGATAACATTAAGATATTTTCGTTTTCTTCAAGTCCATCAAGGGGCTCAATGATACCCGGCCTGTTTGGTTGAGACATTTTCATCGTAACATCATCAGAACCAAGAATTGTCAGCATTTCAGTTAAAAACTTAGAACTGAACCCGATATTGATATCTTCACCGTTGTAGTCACAAGGAATCTGCATATCTGCTTTGTTTGCATACTCTGTATCTTCTGCATGAAGGTGAAGGATGTTTCCCGAAAGCTTAAATCTTACCTGGTTGGTGGATTTATTAGACATAATAGATGCTCTTTTGATAGCTCCAAGCAAAAGGTTTCTGTTGATCGTCAATACATTTGGATTTTCTTTTGGAATTACCGCGGTATAGTTTGGGTATTTTCCGTCGATCAGTCTGCAGATCCAGATATGTTTATCAAAAGTAAACTTGGCCATATTCTCATTGAAGTCGATTTTAACGTCTTCATTAGAGCTTGCCAGGATATTTTTGAAAATGTTCAAAGGTTTTTTAGGCATGATGAATTCCATAGGTTCGGCATTCATCAGGTCTGTTCTTTTATAAACAACCAATCTGTGAGAATCTGTAGAAACGAAATTCGTTTCATTTTCTCCAAACTGGAAAAGAACTCCCGTCATTACCGGACGAAGAGAATCATTACTTGTTGCAAAAAGTGTATTGGTAAGGGCTTCAGATAATACTCCCGCTGGCATTGTTACATTTTGAGAAGCATCAAATTCCGGCAATTCAGGATAATCATCCGCATTGTCTAATGCTACTGCAAAGTTGTCTTTTTCATCTAAAATCTCAAGCTGGCTTCCGGTTCCTTCAGCATTGTCCTTCACGGCAAATGTTAAAGGCTGTTCGCCATAGGTCTTGATAAAATCCTGAAAAATTTTAGCAGGAACAGCAAATTTACCTGTATCATCAGACTTTACGTCTAAAGAAGTAACAAGAGTTGTCTCGCCATCAGATGCTGTAATGGTAACATTATTTCCGTCTAGTTCAAAAAGATAATTTTCTAAAATAGGTCTCGATTGAGAGCTTGATATTACGCCACTTACAGTTTGCAAAGCCTTCTGCAGTTCACCACTTGAAATAATAAATTTCATAGATTTAAAAATAAGTTTCTACAAATATAATAAATAGATATAACAAAGAAAAAAATAATCTCTAGGAGTTTTTAACAAACATCAACAATCTGTTTCCAGAGCTGACATTATACCCTGATTTCTGCTGCCTTTATTTCCGCTTCAAAAGCGCAAGCTGTAGTCCCTACATTATTTAAAAACATCCCTATTAACGGGAAAACTCACATTATACAAATTATTTCTTCCTATCGCTACTATCTTCTCTCAAATATAACAGATTATCTGCAACAATCAAAATACAAAACCTATCTTTGTTAAAAAAGTAACCACTCATGCAAAAGCCTCCTATTCATAAAAGTTTACTGAATGCTTTCCATGGAGTCTTTTTAATGATGAAAACGGAGAGGAATTTTCAGATTGAACTGCTGGCCCTTTTTGCCAACTTATTTTTTATATTTTATTTACACCTGTCTGCCATCGATGCAGCCATTGTTATTTTTCTTTCTTTTGCTGTTTTAAGTGCTGAAATTTTCAATACAGCCATTGAAAGGATCTGTGATATCATCCAACCTGATTTTGATCAAAGAATAGGCTTTATTAAAGATATTGCTGCCGGGGCTGTTCTATTGCTGGCTATAGCTTCTGTAATTGTTGGGGTTCTTGTTTACTGGAAGTATATTTTTTAGCTAGGCTAAGAGAAAGAATCATGTTTTTTATCAATGTGCGACTCTCCTATTTTACCGCAATAAAAATATCCACTTCTGCATCTGAAGGATTCTGCGCTTTTTCTCCATACACCTCAAAATCAACAGTAAAAACTCTCCCCAGATCCATTTCCCAGATTTTTAGCCATTGATTGATGACCAGATCTTTTGTAAGATCTCCCTTTACTGTAAATTTCACATAATTTCCCCCGTTAAAAGAATACCCCACCATTCCGTCAGGAATATGATCGAGATTTTTCACCTTACATCCAAGAAGTGTGGTATAAGGTTTTGTATGATCTTTTTCGTAATCTGTGTAGATTGCATAAACCGTAGTATCCATTTTATCCGGAATGGCATCCGGGATACTTTCTTTCATAAACTTTTCCCATAGTACCCCGATATCTGCCGCTGCCTGATTATTTTCATTAGTAGTTCTTACCGCAATACCGATAACCTGGCAAGATTCTGTTTGTACATTGTTCATCTCTTTAATATTTTTTTATTGCGATCAAAGATAACGTTGGATTGTGACAACAGTATGTCAACAGGGATTTTCGGGATTGGATTTTTATATTTTGGCTAAAAAGCCAATGGAGATGGATTCATTTAAAAAACGGACTAAAGTCCGTTTCTATTGATGTATATATTATTGTATAAATCATATTTATTTTCCCACATAAATAAATCCTTTCTTGCCTGATTTGAAAATAGCTTCAATTCTTTTATAATCATCCTCTTCATATTCATCAGCCTGAAGAATTTCTTCTTCTGTAACTTCAAAAAGGATACCTTCCATGTGGTCTTCTTCATTTCCGGAAAGGGTTAAAACAGGGTGGAATTTCTCTCCGCTTTTACGTACTACTTCAGGATCTGTAATTTCAGTCATCCCCAGTCTGTATCCGGAAAGAATATCTTTCTCTCCCTGTAAAATCCGTCCGAATGTTTCAAGCTGTACCCGCTCTTTCTGCAGGGTTCCGTAAGAAAATAAATGAGGCATTATAAGTATTTTTCAATGATTGGTATAGCTATTTCAGCCATCATCCCGTAGCCTTTTTCATTGGGATGAACTCCGTCTGCAGAAAGCAAGACTTCCTTATCATCAAACAACGCTGCATAAAAATCAATATACCCCAAAGAGTATGCTGTTGCAATACCTTTAAGGATTTCGTTGTAGGCATTCACTTCCTCATTAGACCTTAATTTCCCGGAGTTTACCACTACCCCATCTATATTTTTGGAAACAGGAAGAATACTTACCAGATAAATATCTTTGGAAAACTGTTTCGCCTGTTGAACCGCAGCTATGATATTATTCTTGAATTTTTCAGGTTCTACCACCCGTACTCCTTCTTTTATGGCAAGGTCATTAGCTCCGTAACTTAAGAAAACCAGATTTCCATCTGCTGAATTTCTGGCACTTAATTCTACAGGCATTCGTTTCAGTAAACCTTCTGTGGTTTCGCCGCCGATTCCCAAATTGAATAAAATAAGTTCATCACCATTTCCTTCATGGAATTTTTGCAGGGCATATCGCTTTAAAATATCTACCCAGCCTCCAAAAACACCATCATATTCTCCATATGTTATACTGTCCCCAAAGAACAGCCCATACACTATTTTCTTCATTCAATTAATTCTTTTTATTTTGCTTCTTAGAAGCTTTTCAAATATTTTTCAAAGTAAGATAAAATCTGTTGAATTAGCTTAATCTGCAGGAGATTTTTATAAAATTATATTGAAGAAGTTTTTTAACCATTAAGATTTTTAAGTGGTTAAGAAAAATTAAGGGAATAGCTGAAGCTATCTATTAAGTGACGCTATAAATTCATCTTTGATTAACCTTAGCTTGCTTTAAAATTATTTTTCTTAATGGTGTACATTTCTTTATTTTTTTACGCAAATATTTTAGTATGATTCTTTAGATTTCAGGGAGCTAAGAGAAATCAACAAGTTGATTGGATGAAGCTACCGTGAAAATACTGAAAACAATGAATCATTACTTATAACTTCCACTCATTACTCATTACTCATTACTCATTTATAATTCATAACTCTTAACTCTTAACTCTTAACTCTCAACTCATAACCCATCAACCTAACCTCAACCTAATATTCCCATGCGACTCTATAATTTCCACCAGAATTTCAAATAAGGTTTGTCCTTTTCCTTCTATTAAGTCCTTTAGCTTTTCCTGGGCGAGTTCTATATTGAAAGGTTTTCCCTGTCTGATTTTATTTTCATAAAATTCCTGAGTTGCTTCCAGACCCAGGTCTTCTCTTGATTTTTCTGATTCTTTCCAGACGATTTCTATTTCTTCCTTATATTCAAATACGCCAAAACCACCGTACAGGACATCATTAAAACCATCGAGTGTACCTACTTTCCAATCGGCATCTCTCATCAGAATACCTGAGACTTCCTCATAGAAACCTGCTAAAGACGAAAAATGACCGCCATTGATGACGATCATTTTTCTTGTATTGTTATTTGAAGTATTCAACACCGTTTTTGAATATATTGTGATAATTCGCTGTTGGTATGTTTTTCATGAGGCCATCGGTAAAACGTTCCGGGTGTCCCATTCTTCCGTAGATCTTTCCACATGGGCTGGTAACTCCTTCAATTCCGAATAATGAATTATTAGGGTTAAATGGCATACCATGGGCGATGTTTCCATCAAAATCTATGTACTGGGTTGCTACCTGTCCGTTTTCATAAAGCTTTTTGATTTCTTCTTCTGAAGCCATGAAACGGCCTTCTCCGTGAGAAATAGGAATGGTAAAGATCTGATCTTTCATTCCTTTTAACCATGGGCTTTCATCATTCACTACTTTTACAGTTACCATCTGAGAAATATGTCTTCTGATGGCATTGTGAGCCAATGTCGGAGAACTTTCATCCAGATCCTTGATTCTTCCGTATGGTAATAATCCGGATTTAACCAAAGCCTGGAATCCGTTACAGATTCCGATGATCATTCCATCTCTGTCTAATAACTCATGAACTGCATTTTTCATTTTCTCGTTTTTCAGAACGTTTACGATGAATTTTGCAGAACCGTCCGGTTCGTCACCTGCGGAGAAACCTCCTGAGAACGCTAAAATCTGAGATGTTCTTATTTCTTCTACCCAGGCATCAATGCTTTCTTCCAGCAGCTTGTGGTTGATATTGATCAGCGGTAAGCTGTTCACAACAGCCCCTTCTTTCTGGAATGCATTCAGCGTGTCATACTCACAGTTGGTTCCAGGGAACACCGGAGCAAACACTTTCGGCTGTGCAATTCCGTGTTTTTTAATGATGATATTTCTTGGGTTGACAGAGTTTGATTTCTCATCTATTTCAACCGTTATTTTTTCTTTTTCTACAGTCGGGAAAAGGTTTTCGAAAGTATTTGTATAAACGGACACAAGATTCAGGATGTCAGATTCAAGACTATTAATCTTTACCATTCCGGAATCTTTTACTTCTCCGATCAATTGAAGAATTGCTGAGCTTAGCTCTTCCTTTGCTTCAATGATCAGGCTACCGATATTTTTTGCTAATAAAGCTTTTTCATCAGCATTAATTTCAGCACCCAATCTGTTTCCAAAGCTCATTTTTGCTAAGGCTACTGCAATACCACCTTCTTTCACTGTTTTCACAGAAACAATTTTTCCGGTTTTGATATTTTCAAAAATAAATTCAAAAGCTTCTTTTAAGCTGTTATAGTCCGGAAGACCGCTTTCCCGCGGAATATGGTTGAAGAAATACAGTTTATTTCCTGCATTTTTCAATTCAGGAGAGATAATATTCTGTTTTTCCCCGTTAGCACAAGCAAAAGAGATCAATGTAGGCGGCACATTCAGATCCTGATAGGTTCCACTCATGGAATCCTTCCCTCCGATGGCTGCTAAACCAAGGTTGATCTGAGCGTCATAAGCTCCCAACAGGGAAGCTAAAGGTTTCCCCCACTTTTCAGGGCTTTGTCCTAATTTTTCAAAATATTCCTGGAAACTAAGTCTGATATTCTTGTAGTCTCCACCCATCGCAACAATTTTTGCAACACTTTCCACCACTGCATAAGATGCTCCCAGTAATGAGTTTTGTTTTGAAATTCCAGCATCGAATCCCCAGCTTGCCAGAGAAACGGTTTTAATATCTTTCGCTCCTAAAACAGGCAGTGTCTGAACACTTCCCTCCATTAAAGTCTGCTGATATTTTCCTCCTAAAGGCATCGCTACGGTAGTTCCTCCTATTGAAGAGTCAAACATTTCCAGTAATCCTTTCTGAGAGGCTACGTTTTTATCTTTTAAGATATTCAGGAAGTTCTCTTCTGTGAAAGCCTTAGTGTCTACTTTTACTTCTTCAAGGTGGTTAATTTTTACCTCCTGAGATTTTGAACATCCGTTGGTATCAAGGAATTCTCTTGAAAGGTCAACAATTTTATCTCCTTTCCAGAACATCTGCATTCTCCCTGAATCCGTCACTTTTGCCACTTCTACAGCAACAATATTCTCTGCTTCACAGAATGTAATGAACTGTTCTTTATCTTTTGGATCCACCACAACGGCCATTCTTTCCTGAGATTCGGATATGGCAAGTTCTGTTCCGTTTAATCCTTCATATTTTAATGGTAATACATCCAGGTTTACTTCTAAAGAGTCTGCAATTTCACCGATAGCCACGGAAACTCCTCCTGCTCCAAAGTCATTTGATTTTTTGATGAGCTTTGTTACTTCCTGATTTCTGAATAATCTCTGGATTTTACGTTCTTCAACAGCATTTCCTTTCTGAACTTCAGAGCTCATCGTGTGAATAGAGGTTTCATCCTGCTCTTTTGAGCTTCCACTGGCTCCCCCAACACCATCACGGCCTGTTGCCCCTCCTAAAATGATGATAGAATCTCCATTGGCAGGTTTTTCACGTCTTACCCAGTCTACAGGAACGGCTCCGGTAACGAAACCTACCTCCATTCTTTTTGCTTTATAGCCTTCATCATAGATTTCTGAAACCATGGTAGTTGCTAAACCAATCTGGTTCCCGTACGATGAATACCCGTTGGCAGCCTGTTTTGTAATTGTTTTTTGAGGCAATTTCCCCGGTAAGGTTTTATCTACCGGTTCCAACACATCTGCAGCTCCCGTTAACCTCATCGCCTGGAATACATATGATCTTCCGGACAATGGGTCCCTGATTGCTCCTCCCAAACACGTAGAAGCTCCTCCAAAAGGTTCAATTTCTGTTGGGTGGTTGTGGGTTTCGTTTTTGAACAATAAATACCACGGTTCTTTTTTACCGTCGTATTCGGCTTCAATCTGGATGGTACATGCATTAATCTCATCGGAGATTACGAGGTTATCCAGATTACCTGTTTTATGGAAATATTTACCGCATACTGTTGCCAGATCCATTAAAGAGATTGGCTTCAGCTCACGGCCTAAGAATTTTCTTTTTTCGATATAGTCATTGAAAATAGTTTCCAATGTATGTTTGAACTGTCCTTCAAACTGAATGTCTGACAATTCTGTTTCAAACGTAGTGTGACGGCAGTGGTCACTCCAATAGGTGTCTAAAACTTTTAATTCAGTTTCTGTAGGATTTCTCTGTTCTGTCTTAAAATAATCCTGAATAAATTTCAAGTCATCTAATCCCAGTGCAAAACCATGATTGTTATAGAAACTTTCAAGCTCGGCATCATTAAAATTGATAAAATTTTCGTGGATTAAAACTTTTGACGGGAGTTCATCTGCAGGGATATCCAATATAGACAGATCTTTTTCCTGAGATTCCACTTTATTGATCAGAAGGTCTTTGATCTTCACCAGATCAGCATCAGAAACTCCTTCAAACTCGATCAGTTTACCACTTCTTACTTTTGACTTTTCATTTTCCGTCAATAATGCAATACACTGTTGTGCAGAATCTGCTCTCTGATCATACTGGCCCGGTAAAAATTCCATTCCAAAATGAATCGATTTTGCAGGGTTTTCTGTGTGTAAAATATCAGTAACAGGGTCTACAAAAGTATTATTCACTACTTTTTCAAATTCTCCGTTATTCAAGTTGAAAATATCATACACATTGTACACTTTCACGCTTTGAACCGCCGGAACAACCGCTTTTACTTCATCAAAAATTTTTGGACTTTCCACATCGAAAATTCCTCTTTTTTCTACGAAAATTCTTTTGTTATTAGACATTAGATGCCAGATTTTAATATTAGATTTATTTTTCTTTTTACTTTTTCAGAACCAACGCTATGATTCTTTATATCTTACAGCTTCAATAACAGGCTATTGTATTTTGACCCGTCTGTATTGGAAGCATTTTTAGGGGCTGCAAGCCACCCGCTATTATTAATTACAAATTTAAAGGAATAATCTTTTCCTTTTTCAAAATTGGATTGGGGAACTTCCAATTCGAAGCGGTTATTTTCTTTTTTTATGAGCTTAAAATTTTTATCCTCAGATTTCCAGTCATTAAAACTTCCTGCTACAGAAACGGTATTAATGAGTTTTGAGTCTAAATTTTTAGGGTGGATATAAGAAAAAACAACCTTATTTCCTTTCAGGTAATATCCATATATTTCTTTTTTATCGGATGTAGAAATGAGATCATCTGCTAATCCTGACGCAGCAGTTCGAAGTGCATCTCCTGTATTCATACCACTGATGTTTACAATCATACAAATCCCTAAATTAAGCTCGGGATACACTGTAAACCACGTTTGTGTACCATATGCCCCACCATGTTTACTGCCTACTTTTCCTTTTTCTGATATGTAATAATTATCCCAAAAATACCCAGACCAACCCTCCTGGCTGTTATTGATATTGCGTTGAGATTCCTGGGTTATTTTATTTTCTGAATCCAGCTCTTCCTGTAAAAATTTCACCATATCTCCCATTGTCGATTTGGTTTTTGAACCTCCGGAACCCCATAAAAGGCTAATGGAAGAAGGCATCAAACGACCGCTGGTATGATATCCATTTGCTGCTACTTCTCCTTTATCAAGGTCCAATTTGGTGTGATTCATCCCGAGTTTTGAAAAGATATTTTCTTTCAGAAGGCTTTCATAGTTTTTTCCATAGATATTTTCCAGGATCAGCCCTGTAAGTTCTAAACTTAAATTGCTGTATCCGTATTTAACTCCGGGAAGGGTATCCGGTTTTACGATAGCCAGATCTTTCTTAAACTGTTCTTTTGTATAGTTTTCGTTCAGTTTATTATATAGAAAAGGAGTTTCATCAGTCATATTTTTCCTCAGCGCATCATCATTGGGCAGCGTTCTTGGTAATGCTGTTTTATAGGAAATAAGATCTTTAATTGTAATTGGAGTTCCTTTATACTCCAAATTCGGATAAGACCCTTTCAGATACTTACGGATATCATCATCCAGCGTAATCTTTTTATCCAGTACAGCTTTTGCCAATAGTTGGCCTGTGAAAAGTTTGGTAACCGATGCTATTTCAAAATAGGTATTGTCATCCGCTTTATTTCCTTTCCCTTTATCGAGTTCCCCAAAATGTCTGGTGTATACTTTACCGTCTTTCACTACTCCCACAGATACGGAATAGGCTCCCGAACTTTTGGCAAGCTTTTCAGCATTGGCATCCATTATTGAGTATACTCTCTTTTCGCTTTGTGAATAAGCTTTCACAAATACTAAGGCCAATACAAGTATCAATACATTTTTCATGGGAATGATTCTATTCGTTAATGAATTTATTCGGATTATCGGGGTGTTCTTTCTGAAATTGTTCTGCGCTTTTTATTTCTGCTTTCAACCAGTTTTCAAAAGGAATCTTCTTTTCATTAAAATCCTCTATCCCATAAAATGCTTTTCCATCTTCTGAGACGAGGAACTTGAAACGATAAAGCATATCCAAGTCCTTCTTTCTGTGATTATAGGTATTTACTTGATAATAGGGAAAGTTTTCTTTTGGTCTTTCTACAATTTCAAAAAACAGATTCTTTTCATTTTCAGACAGTTTATTGTAAAAATTCACATAATAAAGATTTGAAAGTTTTTTCTTCTGCTTTTCAAAAAACTGAAGGATATTCTTCTCTTTTTCATTGTATTGAAATGGGTTCGGATAATATTTCCCATCTATTTCAACATCCTGGGCTGTTGGGTTTGCCAATGACTGAACGGTTTGTCCTTTGATATTCATCACACCCCATTTACCCCCTACAATAGATCTGTGTTCGTCATTTGTTTTCTCCCAATCGCAGCCGTCACAAAATGCAGCGTATCCGTAATTAAAAGGTGATACAAAATCATGCTCAGCTTCAATAATGATCTTACCGTTACGGTCTGCAAATCCTACTTTACCATTTTTAACCAATCTTCTTAGTCCCTCAGAGAAATAATCCGCTCCATTATCATAAAGGAAAGGTTTGTAAAGGAATGTACCATTTCTGTCATATACATTTCCCCAAGCATTTTTCTCCGGTTTTTCGCCTTCTTTATTCCCATCAAAAAAAATAGTTTCTCCTTCTACGGGATCTCCATCTTTAAGGTAGGAAAAGACTTTGAACTGTGCAGGAACGATTATTCTCCCTGCTTTATCTTTCACTCCAACCAGGGAATCTTTTGATTTAAAATACCGTAAGATCTCCTTTTCCTGAGAAAAAGTGATCATGGGTGTCAGTAAAATGGTCAATAGTAGTTTTTTCATATAACCGGCAGGAAAAAAATATGCAGCCCGAAAGGCTGCATACTGTTTTATACTTTAAGATCGGCCTCCAATCCTATTAAGTCTTTATTTTGGTCCAGAATCGGCTGAACTTCATTCTGAATGAATTCTACCGTCTGAATCGGTGCAAAACCGACAAAGTTCTTAGGATCTAAAACTTCTTTTAATTTTGATTTATCTAATTTTAAAGAATCATCATTTAAGATTCTTTCAATAAGGTCATTTTCTTTTCCTTCTTCTTTCACTTTCTTCGAAGCTTCCATAGAATGAACTCTGATTACCTCATGGATCTCCTGACGGTCACCCCCGGCTTTCACCTCTTCCATGATAATATATTCTGTTGCCATGAAAGGAAGTTCTTCTTCGATATGCTTATTGATTCTGTTTGGATAGACTACGATTCCGTTCATAATATTGTTCCAGATCAGTAAAATAGCATCTACAGCTAAGAACGCCTGTGGAATGGTTAATCTCTTATTTGCAGAATCATCCAGTGTTCTTTCAAACCATTGTGTAGAAGCTACCATGGCAGAACTTGTCGTCAAAGACATTACATACTTTGACAAGGCTCCGATTCTTTCGCTTCTCATCGGGTTACGTTTGTATGCCATTGCTGATGAACCGATCTGGTTTTTCTCGAATGGTTCTTCAATTTCCTTAAGATTCTGAAGTAAACGTAAGTCATTAGTGAATTTATGGGCAGACTGAGCGATGTTACCTAATAAAGCCACCACTTTAGCATCAATTTTTCTGTCATAGGTCTGTCCTGAAACACCAAAAACTTTCTCAAAACCGAATCTTTTTGAAAGTTCTTTATCTAAGTGTTTTACTTTGGAATAATCACCGTTGAATAATTCAAGGAAACTGGCAGCAGTTCCTGTAGTTCCTTTTACCCCTCTGAAACGAAGTGTTTCAAGGAAGAAATCAAGTTCTTCAATATCAAGAACCAAACTCTGTAACCAAAGGGTTGCTCTTTTTCCAACTGTCGTCAACTGAGCCGGCTGAAAATGCGTGAATCCTAATGTTGGAAGGTCTTTATACTGAATAGCAAAGTCTGCTAAGTTTTTCATGACGTTCACTAACTTTTTCTTTAGGATCAAAAGTCCGTCACGGATCTGAATTAAGTCTGTATTATCTCCTACAAAAGCTGAAGTAGCTCCCAAATGGATAATTCCCTTTGCTGAAGGCGCCACATCACCATAGGTGTGAACGTGAGCCATTACATCATGACGGAATTTCTTTTCGTATTCTGCTGCTTTATCATAATCGATATTTTCAGCATTCGCTTTCAACTCTGCAATCTGCTCGTCTGTAATCTCAAGACCAAGGTCTTTTTCAATCTCAGCTAAAGCGATCCAAAGCTTTCTCCAGGTACGGAATTTATTGTTATGTGAGAAATTAAACAACATTTCTTCACTGGAATAGCGCTCTTCCAATGGATTTTTGTAGGAATTCATTCTTTCTTTTACTTTTAGATGTACAAAAATACGGTTTTTCAGTGAGAGATGAAAATCCTGTTTTTATGATTTTTAAACCATATTCCGAATCAGATAAAGGATTTCATTTATACTTTTGCTTTGAAGCAAAAGTATACAAAAATTCAAGACGGGAATCATCCGCTAAAAATTTGATTGTACTCCTAAAATTTCCAAACTCACATGGATCATATGATTCTGCTTCGGTTCTATATTATAACCCATGCTCAGACAGTGGAAATTTTTTAACGGATTACCATCAAATTTTCTTAACGCTCCTGGTTCTTAAGTCGATTAGTGGATAGGATATAAAATAGGCTGCCCATTTCTGAGACAGCCCCGTTCTTACCTTATTTTCATGAATCAAATTAATCAATAAGTCCACATGGTGATCCTACTGAGATACATTTTTTCACAAATGAACACCAAAAGTATCCTGGCAGACACATAGGTATTCCTCCCTGAACTGTTTTCAATTCTCTTTTTGAAAGTTTTCTTAGATTTTTCATAGTCTTAATTTTTGATTTTTCTCCTACTCTATATGCTTTTCGGATTACGCTTTAATTTGGTACTCCCAATATACATATTTTTCAAATATAAAAACATAATCCATTCATTTTATATTATTTACAAATTAAAATTCGCTTGGTGACATTATTTATACTTTACCTTGAAACCGAAGCTTGAGTGATTAAACTCGTCAACCTTTTTTAGAGTTACCATAGTTATTATTTTAAATATGTCCTTTGCATTTTCAGGTTGTTTGTTTTTCTGGCCATAAAGAATACTATTACTTTGACTTTTCTATTGATCTTAATTGTCATAAAAAATTATTCCCAAAATAATACTGTAATCTTCACTACTAAAAATAGAACAACTTTTTTTATCCCCATCAATGACTGATAATTTTACATTTTGTAAATCAGAATATTTCATTCTTTTTACCGTTTCAGCTAATCCTTCAAAATAATTACCCTGATAAATACTAAAATTAAATCTATCATTATAAATTTCATATAAATGCTCTCTACTTGCAACAAATGAAGTACTAAAGATATCTTTTTGATCTTTAATCTGGCCAACGTAGGAAACCACCTGATCTAGATAGTTCCTAATATTATATAAATTATTTATTATTAAATTATTCATTCCTTCCATATAAATGTAAAAAAGCCTATCACAAATAATTTATGTTTGCTTTCTGTATATTTTTGTTTATTATTCATTTTTATATATTTTGACATTTCCATTTTCCATTAAAAATCTACGTCCAAATGGCAAAGCTAGATATTTCAAAATATCAGGACGTGAAAAAGCAACGTGATAAAAGTGTACCATTTTTAATGACTTAATATCGTCATTATAATCATCTGTAATTAGATACCACCCACTCTCATCCTGAGGTGAATCATATCTAATTCCTTCGATATCTTTTCCTTCATAAACTCCATCTGATATAACAACTGATTGATTGAAATTTGGAAAAAGAGGAATAAGATTTTGTTGCCAACATATTTCCTCTTGTTGCCTAACAATTGAAATTGCCGTATCACAACCTTTATTAAAGCCGCTACCGTCAGAATTTGCTTCGTACAGGTCGTAATAGTTTTGTTCATCTAGTCGAAATTGCAATAACCAAGAATAATATCCTATATTCTGATTTTCAGAAATAGTAGGTTTATTCTCAACAATATAATCAATAATATATTTGATAACATCTAAATAATCATTTGTGTGTTGATTCTGAATAGCTAATCTTAATTCCTTATCAATACAAAAAGATAATCCTTCAGTATAAATATTTTTTTCATTTGATTTGACTGTAATATTCTTGTATTCCAATTTCATATGCATTTCGAAGATGATCCTTAATACAGTTATTATAATTGGAGGCTACTTCAAAGATAGCCTCTAATATTTGTTATATAATATTACTCCTGATAATCTTTTGAAAATTTAACTCCTTTCTTTTCCAAAATACTTTTTATAGTTTCTGCCTTGTCCTGAGGCGATAGTAGTATCACTTCATTTTTATTATTAAAAACAATTCTCCACATATTAGGATTATAAGTATATTGATATTTGCCCAAATTAAAATCCTGCATGGGTAGCCGCTGTAAATCTTTAAAGAGAGCTTCTAAAAAAGATTTATTTAAAAATTCATCTATTATTATTTTATACCCTCTTATTAAATAAACCTTCGAATATTGAAAACCAACCATTATCTCTGGATTTATAAAATAGATATAAACCCAATATTCCTTTTCATTTTCTACTTTATGAGCTCCTACGATTAATATATTTTGTTTCGCATCTACGGTATGTTCCTTATTTTTAGTATCAATGTAAGTTTCAATAAATGGCATTATTGAAGTGTTTTTAGTGGCATTTTCCTGTGCTTTACATAAAAAAAGCGTTAGTATACATATAAAAATTAATAGTAGTTTTTCTTTCATAATCTCTAAACAATAATTCTTAAATCTCTGCCTTTCCCCTATTTAAATATAAAAAAGATGTGATCTTTAATACTGACAATAGATTCATCTATTCAATTCTTACTTAATTTTTTGCACGGACACGGTGGAGGAGCACCACTAAAATTCTTACGATTAAAATGTAAATAGTACTTTTTATTATTTCTTTCAACTAAAAGTGTTAAGCTATCTTTTTCTTTAGAAACATAATCACCTAAATGAATTTTATTTTTCCATTGATCAAGCATAGGCAAACAGATTTTCCCAAAGTCCATATAAGCATTCATATGATTTGTAGTATCCGCTACTTCACCTAAGTATTTCTCTCTTCCCATTGTAATAGGAGAAAAATCTTGAAGAAATGAGTCTGTCTCTGATTCAAAAAAATCAGATATATTAATTTTCTCAGAATTAAAATAAAAAAACAAAAAGAGAAAACCCGTAAGTGAAATTAAAAACGTTATTTTAATATTACCTTTCATATTAATCATTATTTTTCAAGAGATTGAGTCCAAAATCATTGGGTATTTTATATTGGGTATAAATCTTCAAATCCGAGGCAGACTTTGCACAGGAAGGCTTACTCATTTCTATTCATATATGTTTTAAAAGTAAGTAATTTTTGCGCTTGTTTTCCTTTTTCCTCAAGAGGTTTATAACTATTTTTTTTTTGTATATATAGACATAAGCACTCTTTTTTAAGACAATAGAATAATAACCTTTAGTATCCGTCCTTAGTTCTATTTTATCTTGCCCTAAATATTCATCATAATTTTTATGTCCGTTATCGTTTTCGTATCTATCGTTTATTACTGTCACCTTAACATCTTTCAAAGGCTGAGAATTACTAGAATCTAAAACGTAGCCTTCAACCTTTACATCATTTACATCTTGGTTGTTATAATAATAAATGAAAATGTATACACTTGCTAAAGCCAGTATAACGAGAATTGCTATTAATAATCTACTTATTATTTGCTTCATTTAATCTTTTATTTATTGTCCTTTGAATAAACCACGGCTATCTGGCACCACATTGGCTCTTAACTAAATACCAACAAGATACTAGGACAAGCAAAATGAATTTTACTTACATACTCCAGTATCTATATGAACACCACTTTTATGAAAGTCTACTATATAAAGCTCTTTTGATCTGCTGTATTCTTTTCGATCCAGATTATAAATCTCTATTATCATAAAAGAGTATCCTTAAACAGGCCTGCTTCAATCTTTTTAAAATGTAAAAACCTCACTTTTTTGTGAGGTTTTGTTATATCAGCTTAAAGTTACAAAATTTGCACAATTAAATATCAAGTGCTCTTGTATTTTATAGCATTGGGTTAATAATAAAATTGCAGCTTTTTTATATTAGTTTTTTAGGACTAGACAAATTTCAATACTCTATTATATTAATACATTTTAAGAACATACTTTTGAAGTAAATAAACAGATCCAAAAAAATTAA
>NZ_CAKKLP010000022.1 GCF_918698085.1 Chryseobacterium sp. Bi04 | reverse complement strand
CAATGTAGATATGTAACTCATGTTTAATTTGAGTTTTCATGGTTATTAGTTTTTATCCTCGGAATTTCCGAGGATTTTTTTTATATGATCCTGATCATAAAAGTGAAATGAACTTATTAATTATTTTTATGTAATAATTTTTTTACATATCATCACTTTTTGCATTATTTATTAAGCTTCTCTGTGAAAGGGAAGCTTGTTTTGTTAAAACCATAGAATATTAACTTCCTAATTCCAACTGGTTTTTCACTAATTTGTAATATTCACCGTTTTTAGTGACCAATTCCTGATGACTGCCTTCTTCTACTATTTTCCCCCCATGTAAAACGATAATGTTGTCGGCATTTTTCACAGTTGATAAACGATGAGCTATAATGACTACTGTTTTTCCTTTAAAAAACTCTTGAAGGTTATCATGGATTACTTTTTCATTTTCAGCATCCAAGGCAGATGTTGCCTCATCAAAAAATAAGTATTGAGGATCTTTATATACTGCCCTTGCAATGAGTATTCTTTGTTTTTGGCCTCCGGAAATTCCATTACCTGAAGCTCCAATTTTGGTATTATATCTCAAAGGAAGAGAGTTTACAAATTCACTGATATTGGCTGTTGTAACTGCTTTTAATAATTTTTCATCATCACCCGCTTCATCATGGGTAATGATATTTCTGGCGATGGTATCAGAAAATATAAATCCGTCCTGAAGAACAACTCCTGAACTTTTTCTGATGCTTTTAGGAGAAATATTTAAAATATTCGTTTTTCCGAAACTTATTTTACCCGATACAGGATTATAAAATCTCAGTAAAAGTTTCATTAAGGTTGTTTTTCCACTTCCGCTGGCTCCCACAATCGCGGTGACCTTGCCGTGGGGAATGGTAAGCGAGATATCTTTCAATACATAAGGTGATTGAGGCCCTTCATACTGAAATGATACATTTTCAAAGCGTATATCGCCTGCTGTATCTTCATTGGATTCGATAGGTTGGTCGTCTTCTTTTTCTTCTTTGGATTTAAACTGAACTTCATTAAGCCTTTCCATACTTAGTTTTGCATCTTGAAAGGAACGGAAGAAATTCACCATTTGACTTACGGGGGAATTCATCTGCCCTATTATGTAAGATACGGATAAAAGAGCTCCCAAAGACATGTTTCCCTTTACAACATAGGTAGCAGCCAGGAAAGTGACAATTATATTTTTAAGCTGATTCAAAAACTCAAATCCGGACATTTGATACTGATCAATTTTTAAGATCCTGATATTAAGTTTAAACAGTTTCTTTTGAATTTTTTCCCATTCTGAGATTTTAAAATCTTCAAATTGATTTAATTTCATTTCGGTAACTCCGTTCAGCATCTCATAGATGGAATCCTGATTTTCACTACGGAGTTTAAATCGAAAATAATCCATTACTTTTCTCTTTCTAAGCCAGTAAAATGACCATGCAATAGAGATCAGGGTTAAAATGGAATAGACTAACAATATTTTGACATCGTAATACGCGAGAACACCAAAAAAAACAGAGAAGGTGACTATGGAAAAAAATGTGAGTAAGCTCTGGGAGGTTAAAAATTCCTCAATCCTATTGTTGTCCTGAATTCTTTGCTGGAAATCTCCAAGCAGTTTGGTGTCGAAAAACCGGATGGGAAGTTCTATTATTTTTTTTAAAAAGTCTGAAATAATTTTGATACTCAGATGGGTACCTATATAGAGGGTCAGCCAGTTTCTGAAGATATTGATAACGATACTGCCTAAAAATAATGACAGCTGTGCCAGCAGGATAATAAAAATAAAATTTAAATTCTTTGAACTTACTCCGTCATCTATCAGAGACTGTGTAAGAAATGGAAAGATCAATGTGATGGCACTTCCTGCAAGAAGCAGGCAGAACATCAGTGCTATTTTTTTTTTGTAGGGTTGTAGATATTCAACAGTCTGCTTAACGGTTAGTAGTTTCTGCTGAGGAGGTTCATTTTCATAAAAAGAATCTGTAGGAGTTAAATAGACAGAAACTCCTTTGCTGTGATCTGAAATCCAGGATTCTTCGAATTTTTCCTGAGAAATTTTGATGATACCATGAGCAGGATCGTAAATTTCAAATATTTTTTTTTTGGAGAATAAGGAATTGCTAACTTTATTGAGTACAACAAAATGGTTTTGGTCCCAGTGTAAAATAACAGGCTTCTTACTATTTTCAATATTGGAAATTAAGTGGTCAGACTCCTCTTTTACAGCATGGTAATCGAATCCTATTTTTTTTGAGGCTTCTCCTATGCCTAAAAGAGAAACCCCTTCCTTTGTAATATAGGAGTTTTCTCTAAGGTATTCCAATGGGTATTCTTTTCCATAAGAATTGGCCACCATGCTTATACAAGCAGGGCCGCAATCCATTTGATCATATTGAGCAATAAAACGCACTATCTTAATTATTTATCTTTGATTGGTAATAAGGATACTGAGCAACAATGAAAACATGTGCTTTGATGGAAAACCTGTTTCATTTTTGTATTGTTGAGCATTTTGATTTATGCTTCGGAAACAGGATTAATTAAGGGATACAGTTATTAAAATTTTGTTTTCCCCAGTGTGTGCTTAATCTTTTTTTACTTTCAATTTTCTCAGATTAGAAAGCATTACATTTTTTTTATCTAACGTCAGCTGATCTGTTTTTCCACTAATTTTCAGTGAAGCTACATTTTCTATATTCAGAACTAAGGTTTGAGTATCAACGGTGAGATCTATTTTTCCGGCATTGATAACCTTAAGTTTGATTGTTCCGAACTGGGCTTTATCTGTGGTCTGTACTATTCCCAGATTATAGGCATTGATGAAAATGTCATCACTTTTTGATGTAATATAAAGATTGTAATTATTTTTTTTGCTTTCTTCGGTAGAATGGATTGCCTTTACAGAGGCAATACCATCAGTTATGCTGAATTGGATCTCTTTGTCTTTGTCTGAGCTCCTTTCCACAATAATTGAATTTTCGGAACCTTTAGTGAAAAATACCTGGGCAATATCTTCAATCCTGATTTCTTTAAAATCTGTTTTTTCGGTATTTAATTCGCTTTTAATCATTTGGGAATGAGCTTTTTCAAAAGAGAAGAAAAGGGTCATTACGATAAATAATTTGAATACTTTCATAGGATTGGCTGGTTTTCTAGTTTATTAAATGAGGAATGGCTGATTATTTCATCACAAAAATCTAAGATAGTGATTTTTTCATTTTCCTTATGTTTTTCTGCTGTTGTGATCACATCGGCCAGGATGTCAAAAATCATGGATTTGCGAAGGTCGTCACTATTGTATTCCAGGTATGCGGGGTCGTAAACAATATTTTCAAAAGTGATTGGAGTTTTGTCTATCAATAGTCTGAATATGTCTTTTAAGATCATAAGCCCCTGGTCCACTTCCATTGATCTGAAACTGATTCTTGCCAGGTTGTGAATCTGCTGAATTTTATGAAAGAAAACTATAGGAAATCTTTTTTCAAAATAAGAATCCAGTTCCATTGTTTTTTTTGTACCTGTGAAAGCAGCAGAAAAATCTCCTTTCCTGTAGTGCAGATAGGCATCAATAGGTACACAAATCAAATTATATAGTTTTTTTTCATCTTCACTCAGTGAAGATTTGTCTATGTATTTTCCTGCTCTTACTATAAGATTTTCAGCGGTAAGGATATTTCCATGTCTGGATTGTTCCAGAGCTTTCTGATAATTTTCATAGTAAAATAGGAATATTTTTTTATTTAAACATACAGAATTAATCATCTCATTCACATGTTCGTCAAATTTCAGCTGCTCTTTGTATTTTTGCTTGTTTAGCTTTTCCAGCTGATCTAGTTTACTATAAAGATTATCAAATTTTTTCATGGTATTTATTTTAAAAGGCACTTAAAACTTCTGATCCTTTTTGAGCAATTATATAGGATAAAGCGATCCTGTCTTCCATATTGAATTTAAATGACGGGCAAGAAAAAATTCCTTCTTTCCATGTTTTAGGGCATGCCCCTCCACAGATAGGAAGTATTTTACAGGTATGGCACGGAGAGTTTGATTTGTTTTCTCTAATCAGGTCGTTCCAGTCAATAAATGGCCTTTCTTCCAATAAATTGCTGGGTTCTGTTCTGTTTAAATTTCCTAAAATATAACCGGATTTGTCATAAGCCGGAACATATGAAATTTCTGTACAGTTATAAATATTTCCGTAAGCATCTATCAGTTCTGCTTTTGGATCTATAGCCATACATGTCTGTTTTTTTCTGTTAGGTACCACAGGGGTATTGAATTCCTTTTTAAGGCAATACATCACCCAGTCAATCTCTTTATCTGCAAAGTTGGCAATTTCCAGAGACATCAGGTGGGCGTCATTTCCCCAGGAATGTATAGGGGCAACATAGAAACTGGAAAGCTTTTTATGAATTCCCAAAGAATTCAGCTCATCAATTAACAGGGTAACGCTGTCGTGATTGGTTTGATCTACATTACAGCGGATATTTACAGTAGTATTCAATTCAGAAAAGCCTTCATAGTTGAATATATCAATAAGATTGTCGAGAATAATTCTGTAACTTTTCTCTCCTGATTTCAGGAATCTTCTTTTGTCATGGTATTCTTCTGTACCATCTAATGTAATTTCAAAAAAGCTGAGGTGATAGTTTTTAACCAGATCCAGGAAAACATTCAATTTTAAAGACAACCCATTAGTTACCATTTTTGAAGAGTATCTTAAATTGTGCTTGTCGGCTAATGCTTTTAATCTTGGAGTTAATGCTTTAATATTGCTTAAGGCCATTAGCGGTTCCGCTCCAAACCAACCTATTTCCAGGGCGTCAAAATTATTTTCTCTTTCAAGTTTAAATTTTACCCTTTCAACAATAGCATCCATTTGTTCATTATTCAATAGGGCTTTGGTATGGTTTTGCCCACAGTATCCACATCCCAACTGGCAGTTGGCTGTAGGTTGTATCACCTGATACAACGTTCTGCTTTCGGCAATACTTGTTTTATTTTCTAGTATCACTTCATCCAGCTCATTTTCTTCTTTTGGTACAATGAGGTCTGATGCCAGAAGCTTAGAAAAAACATTCTCAGGAAGATCATCATAATTTTCATTTTCATACAGTAGGGCAGTGTGGCTTTCTAAAGCCATTGTTTCGCCACTCCTTGTAGAATAAAAAAGCACGGTATCATTTCCTACTTCCGATTTTATTTTATAATAAGAGTTTTTGAACATAGTATAGTTTTTAAAAGGGTTAAAAACCTCCATAACTATTGAAAATAGTTATGGAGGATAATTAATTTACTCTATAGTAGAGATTTCTTTAGTTGGAGTGGTTGGAGTTGTTGGAGTACAACCGATATTACAACCAGAGTTTACGTTTACTGTACACAGTGGTTGCCATCCTGCAGCCTGTCCACCTCTGATAGCTAATTGCTCATTTACACTAATGATTTCACCTCTATTTACAGCGTCTAATTGTACAGCACTGTAAATGTTCTTAAGTTTTGAATTTTTCATGTTAATTAAAATTTTAAATTAAAGTTTTTGGTAAAGTTTTGATACATTAACCTTCTTTGGTATTTGTTTGCAAACGGTTATATTTATTCGTAGTCGTGTATTGTGCACATACAAAACCGGAAATCATATTATTTTAATCTGTTTTTTTCATCACTGTTTCCTGCTTCTCTGCTTTTACCCCTAATATTTTTGTTTCCAAAGTTGTATCGTAGGGATAGCCTCAGTCTTCTGGTATCCGCATACACATTGTAGGTTTGGGTGATACCATTGGTGTATGTTGTATTATCAGGATTACTTGTTTTTAAAATATCATCTATGCTAATAGAACATTGCAGGTTTTTATTGAGGAACAAGAACCTTAACCCGAGATCTAACCTCATCGACCCGCCTTGTTTATATATCAACCCTTTATTGGGTGCGTTGTAATTGTAATTAAGCTCTCCCGATACTGTTTTACTTTTATTAAGTACAAAACTGTTGTTTAGTGAGAAGGCGAAACCAAGCCCGCTTTGAGAAGGTACAGCATCTTTATACTGATCATCAATCTTGGTTTTTATATAATAAATATTGTATTGGGCATTGCTTTCTAACCAGCTCCATTTATTGAAAACATAATTCTGTGAAATTCCATAGGCATAGCTTTTATAATAATTTAACCTTGTAAAAACCTGAGTCAAATCATCTTTGACATAAGGGACCTGACTAAACCCGTTGCTTTTTAGCTGGGTGAAAAATGAAGTAAATAATTTTTCCTTATAAGTATGCGTCAGTTCAAAATTATGACTGATTGCTGGCTGTAAAAAAGGATTCCCCTCAGCATAAGAGTTAGCATTGAAATACCACTTAAAAGGGTTTAATTCCCAAAACGAAGGTCTGTTTATTCTTTTACTATAGCTCAGGTTGATGGTATTAGTCTCATTAATAGCTCTAAGTATGTAAAACGTTGGAAAAATTTTAAAATAATCATTTTTATATTCCGTATTGTTGGTGACAGATTTAGACGTAGTCTGGGTATATTCTGCTCTTGCCCCTAATTTTATCTGCCATTTTTCTCCAAAGCTTTTAGCAAGATCAAAATAGGCAGCCTGTATGTTTTCTCTGTATTGATAAGCATCAGTCTGTAACGGATCTACTACAGGAGTTCCAGTCGTCTGATCTATAAATTTTATGGAACTATCGTTTTTTGTTGAAGTTAACTTCGCTCCATAAGTATAATTTGCAAACTTTGCAGGGTGGATAAAATCAATCTTAGCTGATAAGTTATTGATATCCTGTTGCCCTAGATTCTGTGCTGATAATTGTAACACATTATTTTCATGCGTGTCAAAAAGCCTGTTTTTATCTTCCTTAAATTTGAAATAATCCAAATCAACAGAGAGTTTTTTTCCTAAAGAATCAAGATCGTGTGTGAAATGCAGGTTTAATGAATTGTTCCAGTTTTTCACATCTGTTTCAGCAAGCGTTGATAAAATTTTATTTTCCTGACCTTGTCTGCTAAGTAGGTTTACAATATTCGTTTCCTGGACGTCCGGTGTGGAATTATAAAATTGAAAAATTGCTCCAATACTTGATTTTTTTGAAATCTGATAGTCCGCTGATACTTTTACACTCTGAACATCTTTGCTGTCTTTTCTTTTCACTTTACTCATCCATAAATAGGATGGATATTCAATATTTGATCTCTCGGTTACATTTTCATTTCCTTTTTTAGCATCCAGCATGATTGAAAATGAGTATCTGTCTTTGTTATAGTTAAATGTATTCCCCAGGGATAATGCAGGATAGCTGGTTTGTGTATAAGTAGTCCTTGTACTGTTACTCCAGGAATTCTGTTTTGCTTTTTTCAGCTGAATATTGATAATACCACTGTTCCCTTCAGCATCATATTTTGACGGAGGTGTGGTAATCACCTCTATACTTTTTATATTTTCAGATGAGGTGGCTCTTAGATAGTTCATCAGGGCTTCTCCTGATAACTGAACCATTTTTTCATCTATCATAACAGAAACAGAGCTTTTGCCAATAATACCGATAGTGTTTCCCTGAATGGCAACACCCGGTGTTTTTTTCAAAACCTCTACGGCATCAGAGCCTGAAGCTGTTATTGAGTTCTCAACATTAAAAACCAGTCTGTCAACCTTTCTTTCTATAAGTTTCTTCTTCATGTTGATCTCAACTTCCTGTATTTGCTTTTCGACTATCTTGTTCACAGAATCATTTTTTTTCTGTTGTGAAAACATAAAAACCGAAAATATAATACTAAGAGTAGAGATTGTTTTTTTCATTGATATTAGTTATTTCTGATGTTGATATGAGGCAGATAAAAAAATCTCACTACATTCTTGCTTTAGACAAATATGCTGTAAGCTTGAATGATTATCAAGGAAATGCTTTATAAATTCATGAATTTATCCCTGCTTTTTGATAAATTACTTGATTTTAATTATCTGTAAATGAGTTAATTGTGTTGTTTTTGTTGTGTTTTTGAATTTCTATTAAATAAAAAAATATCAAGGAAAATTTATGTTGTTTTTTGAAAATTTGGCTCTGTATTTACAAAAAATAAACCATAAATATGGCTGTAAATTTTACATTGGAAGTACAAAAAAACGTAGCTGATTGTTTTGGAAGATGAAAATAGCATGATATATTTTTTATTGTTAAATAACCAGATATCTATTAAACCGATTTGTGCGCTGTGAATATTTTATTGATTTCACAGTAAAATAAATAAATTAATAACATATTAACAATGTTTTAATTTCTCCCCCAATAAGTACTTTTGACAATCTGTGCACACATCTACGGTTCATTTTTGAATTAAAAAATAAGTATCACAAAAATTTAAAATTTCGAAGCAGGTGATTTATCTGGTGTGTAGCTTGAATTAATACGATGCTTGATCTATCAACAGAGAATTACAAGAAATGATCAATATAGCTTAATCAGAATAAGCTAAAATGTAAGAAGTTGAATTTTATAGATCAGGAATTTGCTATTATGACCCTGGTCATGCTTCAAAAATAGGATAATTTTTATATTTGATGCTTTGAAGATTATATTTCTGCCAATTAATACTTTGCCTGTCGGTAGTTTGCAAGGTTTTTCTTTTTTTGATGATTAAGATCATGGATTATAAGAATAATAATTGATATCTTTGGAGGAAGATAGAGTTTTCAAACCTATTTTAAGTTATTGTTAACCTCCTGAATGGGAGGTTTTTTTTTGTTCCCATATTTTATGACCTTACTCATAAAAGCAGTAGTATAAAGTATTGTAATTTCGATAACAAGTTTTTCATCGCCCGTTTATTTGAATTGTTCCCCGGAGAAGTCCGGGGTTTTTAATTTTATGATTATACTCATAATTACCTCTCTCAATCTTTTTTAATTTTATAAAACATTATTATCATCCATATTTATCTTTTATCTGCCTCCCATTCTTTCCGGGAGGCTTTTTTTTGAAAACATTGATGCTTCAGGTTCTTCTGAATGTTAAAAGATAACAATTTTACAATATGGAAATTAAAGGTATACTTGTCTGATAATTGCCGGCATTTGTTATCACCAAAGAAAATGATAGGGAAATCATTCTGTCACCCATGGAAAATACGGCAAGAAAATGTGAAAGCTTTATGGCTCCAGGGAAAAGAGAATAAATTTGGATTAGGTGCAAAAGTTGGGGTAATATAAATTTACCTCAATATACCTTTTTTTGACGCAAAGTTCTATTTTTATTACGCTTGATTTTAAGTGAGCCAAGAATGAATCGATTAGAAATCGATTTTGATGAAGCTAACTTTTTTATATCGCTTATTCAGCGACAAAGTCGCCTTTCTTTACTTTCTTAAAATAGAGCATCCGAATTATTTTTCCTTTGCGTGAATAAAAGGTTATTTCCATCCTCTTTTCAAGTCACAATATAAAAATTACATATTTAATGTAAACAAGAAGTTTAGTTTAATCCAATTTGCGTAGTCCACAACTTTTGAGTCTGATCCAATTTTTAAATATTTTAAATATACTCGTTAGATCATAAAAAAACCTCTAAATAAAATTTAGAAGTTTTTGAAGAGGTACCTAGCGGATTCGAACCGCTGTAGATGGTGTTGCAGACCACTGCCTAGCCGCTCGGCCAAAGTACCATTTTTACCATTTTTGAGGTGTGCAAATATAGTAAAATTTCTTAATGAACAAAAGTTTTCAGGCAATTTCTTTCTTTCCAAGACTGTCAATTTCGCTTTTTGCTTGAATTTCAGTCTGATAATTTTTGATGTTAATAACTCTTGTTTCGCTCCATTTATCATGCCAGCCATTCTCACCTAAAAAAGAGAGGGCATCAAAAGGAACAATTCTGGAGATATTCCGGATAAGATAATCATTGAAGGTAGGTTCTGTACCATCAATACAAATAACTTTAGTTCCTGTAATATACTTACCGATGGATCTTCCTTTGGTAAAGTATTCAATAAGGAAGGTGTATATAAAATAAATTAAAGAGGTTATCAGTATATCAACAAATCTATTCATTTGTGACATTTTATAAATAATTTTGATGAAAAAGTCAATGTTTGCAAGTTGATATAGTAGGGATGAAATAAACCCAAGAGCAAGAAATGCCAAAGTAATGACAAGCCTGTCAATAACAAAATTAGCGAACCTTGTCCACTTTTGGGATCTGTTTCTATCCACAATTACTAAATATTTTCTCATAGTTGGTTATTAGTTTTTATAATTAATTTTATTTGAAGTTTAAAATCCGTTGACAAGAAGTTTTAATGCTGCATTTGTATCAATTACAGCGGTAATTCCTGTGCTGTTCAGCAGGATTTTACTGGGTTTAAGATTAAAAACTTTTCCATTCATCTTTAACCCTTTATAATATTCTTTGTTAAAAGCATCTTCAATACTTTTTCTGGATGCTTCTTCCAGTTCCTGAGTTGGGATACCGTATTCCTCTTCAATCATTTTGACAATTTTCCCCTGAAATAATACGGAAGCTGTTTTTTGCAGGATATTGGTGGTTTTCAGTTTAAATTTGGTTTCTGATAAAACAATTTTTCTTTTTGCTTCGTCATACACCGGAATCCCTGAAATGATAGCTGTTCCTTTGATGTAGCCGTCGGTTTGGGCTTCGAGGATAACCCGGTTGTCAACACCGTAGACTCTGATGTCTGTTACTTTTACTTTAGAATCCCGTATGTCAAATTCTTTATTTAAGAAAGTCTTTCTGGCCATGCTGCTGGCTTCTGTAAAAGGGATATTGGCTGTAGTCTGCAAAAGAAATTTATCTGCAACAGTAGGAGAGAAGTTGAAATTCGTTACTGCAGTTACAGGTTGAGAGGCCACAGGCTTACTTCCTGTAAAAGTTTCAGAATAAATATCCATTCCAAGTGTGGCATTGATCTGGTTCCCGTAGAATTTTAAAGGAGTGATATTGACCCCAACAGGGCTTATTTTCAGCCAAGTATTATATTCCTCAGAAATATTGAACGGCTGTAGAAAAGTATTCCAGGCCATTAATGCATATTGTTGAAAGTTCAGCTGGGTAGCCATTTGCTGATCAATGGTTTTACAGAATTTTTGCTGTTGTTCCCGGAGGCTTTTTTCAACAATAGGTGTGATAGGAATTTGTATTCTTCCATAATCCAGGACTGGTTTTGTAACCCATCTGAAGCCATTGGGCTGAGTATTGGTGGTAATGGTCCAGTTATTTTTTAAGCTTACTGTCGTATTAAAAGACATCACCGTTTCAAAGGTTGTATTTTGATACGTATACACGCCTAATGTTCCAATGCCTTTTTCTGCCCACACTTTTAAAGGAACTTCAATTAATAAGTTTTGGCTGGTTCCTCCTACCAGACGAATAGGCCTGGTTTTCCATACCTTTACTTTAAACTGGTCGTTATTATTATCGGTATAAGAGTCATCCTGATACACAAGCTCTTTTACCGAAGCATTGATCATATTACTAAGTTCCGAAAGAGGGATCGTTACCGGCATTGTAATACTGGATTTGATCTTTGGAAAATTGTAACTGGCTAATTGATTATCAACGCTGGCCTGGCCAAAAGCATTGATACATGCTACTAAAAATAATATTTTAATGAATTTCAACGGTCTATCTTTTTTATGAAACGAAAATAAGAATTTTAATTTCCCGGTTTAAAACTTTTTTCAAGCTCAATGCTGGCTCCTCTCATTTCTCCCTGCATAGGAGGAGCCGTTTTGGTTACTCTGAGTCTGATGTAGTCAATCTGAGGAAAGTTGTCATGGATTTTAGATATTATTCTTCCTGCCACATGTTCCAGAAGTTTTGATTTGATCTTCATCTCGGTATGAATAATGTCATTGATATCTGCATAACTTATGGTGTCATTCAGATTATCGGATTCCGCAGCTTCCCAAAGGTCAGTGTGAAGCTCCAGGTTTAGAATATAATATGTTCCTATAATATTCTCTTCCGGGAGTACACCGTGGTAGGCATATATTTTTACATCCTCAAGATATATTTTACTCATTGTCTCAAATTTTACTAAGCAAAAATCGCTTTAATTCTTTAAAATCCGAACTTATTTCTACAGTTTTTTTCTCCTTTTTCATGAGGTCACTCAACGCTTCAGGAATTTCCACTTTTATAGCAGTAGCTTTTTCTACGGCTTCAGGAAATTTTACCGGATGTGCAGTTCCGAGAATAAATCCTTTCTTGCCAGGATTTACTTCTAAGTACTGTTCCAGTGAGGTGAAGGCAACGGCGCTGTGAGGATCAAGAATGTAATGATATTTTTTATAAACATCAGCAATAGTTTCTAAAGTCTGCTGGTCATCTACTGAATATCCGGAGACTTTATTTTTTAAATGATCAAACTGATGATCAAAAAGCTCTAAAATCCTCACAAAATTACTGGGATCTCCTACATCCATTGCATTGGATAGGGTAGCTACTGCTTTTTGAGGGATAAAATTTTGAGTGTTCAGATAATCCGGAACTGTGTCATTTTCATTGCAGGCCGCGATGAAATGCTCCGCCGGAAGCCCCCGGAAATGAGCCAGAAGCCCGGCACAAATATTCCCGAAATTTCCACTGGGAACACATATTACAGGTTTTTCAGTTTCATATTGGCTCCATTGTTTTAAGGCGAGTAAGTAATACATCTGTTGGGGAAGCCATCTTGCCACATTGATAGAATTGGCGGACGTCAAAAATAAATGATCATTAATTTCTTTATCTGAAAATGCTTGTTTTACCAGGCTTTGGCAGTCATCAAAACTTCCGTTGATCTCCAGTGCTGAAATATTCTCACCGAGTGCCGTGAGTTGTTTTTCCTGAACCGGGCTTACTCTGTTTTTGGGATAAAGTATAACTACATCAATTTCCGGAAGCTTATAAAAACCATGAGCAACGGCACCTCCTGTATCTCCTGAAGTGGCAACAAGTACCGTCACTTTTTTTCCCTGATCTTTTAAGAAATAAGAAAGACACCGGCTCATAAATCGGGCTCCAATATCTTTGAATGCTAAAGTAGGACCATGAAAAAGTTCTAAAATGGATATTTTATCGTTAATTTTTTTCAAAGGAATATCAAAACTGACCGTTTCTGAAACAATTTCCCACAATATCTCCTCTGGAATTTCATCTCCCACGAAATCTCTCATACACCTGTAGGCAATTTCTTCATGAGTATATTGATTAAGATTTTGAATAAACTCCTCTTCAAACTGAGGAATGCTTTCCGGGAAAAACAATCCTTTTTCTTTTCCCTGGCCTTTTATAGTTGCTGTTCTGAAATCAACTTTTTCTAAGCTGTCTTTTAAATTATAATAGTTCATCTGTATTATCTTCTATATTCTTAATTATACTTTTTCAATGATTTCAATCCCTGAAGGGTTTATTTTGGATACATATACCAAACTTTCAATCCCTGCTTCATCGTAAACAGACTTCATCATCAGGGCAATTTCCTCTGCTGTTTCTTTTTTCTCGGCCAGCATAAAAATAGAAGGTCCTGATCCTGAAATTCCACCTCCTAAGGCACCGATTTCTATACTTTTCATTTTAATTTCATCAAATTTTGGAATTAAAATACTTCTGACAGGCTCTATAATAACATCATTAAGGCTTCTGCCAATGAGAGAGAAATCGTTATTCTGAATCCCTGCTACTAACCCGGCGATGTTTCCCCATTGTTCAACTGCGTTTTTTAACGAGATAGTTTTCTTTAAAATTTGCCGTGAATCTGAAGTTTTTACTTCAACCTGAGGATGTACTGCTGCTACAAAAAGCTCAGGAGCATTCAATGGAATGATGTCTAGAGGATGGGTGGATTTTACCAATGTGATCCCACCGTAAATGCAAGGGGCAATATTGTCTGCGTGACGTACTCCCGAAGCAAGCTCTTCTCCAAACATGGCAAAATGAATCATCTCATCCGCAGATAAAATATTTCCTAATAACACATTGGCACCAAAGGCGGCTCCGGCGGCACTTGCCGCACTGGAGCCGAGCCCGCTTCCCGGTTTTATATGTTTACGGATGATCACCTCAAAACCATGAGAAAGGTTAAAGTGTTCCTGAATCTTCAGCAATACAATGCCTGCCACATTTTTTGAAGATTCTTCAGGAAGTCCGAAGAGATCTTCATGTTTTATAATAATTTCGGGAGCATCCAGTATTCTCAGCTCCATTTCGTCATAAGGATCATGTATAGCCATTCCTAAAATATCAAACCCACAAACCAGATTGGCCACTGTAGCAGGTATTTTTAATCGTATTCTTTTCATAATTTCTGTTTTTTTTAAATTGAGCGCATAATATCTGCAAAAACACCGCTTGCCGTTACCTCAGCCCCAGCCCCGGCTCCTTTTACCACCAATGGTTGTTCGGAATATCGTAACGTTTGAAAAATGACTATATTATCTTTGCCATAAAGATGAAACAAGTCACTTTCCGGAGCTACATGCTGTAACCCTACGTTGGCTTTTCCGTTTTTAAACTCGGCAGTATATTTTAAAATTTTGCCGGCTTTTCGGGATTCATTAAGCAGATTTTTAAAATGGTCTTCATATTTTGTAAGCTTTTCATAAAAATCTTCTACACTTCCCTGCATACATTCTTCAGGAAGGAAACTGGTATTTTCTATTTCTTCAAATTGAAGCGGATATCCGGCTTCTCTGGCGAGGATTAAAATCTTGCGGGCTACATCAGTTCCTGAAAGATCAAGTCTGGGATCAGGTTCTGTGTATCCTTCTTTCTGAGCCTGTGCAACCACTTCGGAGAAAGTTCTGCTTCCATCATAATTATTAAAGACAAAATTTAATGTTCCGCTGAGTACGGCCTGAATTGATGTAATTCTATCACCACTCTTGATCAAATCACTGATAGTGCCTATAACCGGAAGCCCAGCCCCTACATTCGTTTCAAAATAGAAACTGCAACTGTGGTTTCTCGCTGTATTTTTTAATGTTTTATAGGTTTCAAAATCTGATGAGGCTGCTATTTTATTACAGGCAACAATATTAATACTCCTTTTTAACAGGCTTTCATAGACTTCCGGGATTTTAGAGCTTGCTGTAACATCTACGAAAACAGAATTCCGAAGATTACGGGATATAATTTCCTCTGCAAATCTTTGGGCAGAAGCTTTTTCACCCTGCTCTTTCCAGCCCGAATATTCCTCCCGGCTTATTCCCTGATCTGAAAATATCATGTGACGGCTATTGGACAACCCGGCAATTCTTAAATTGATCAGGAAATTTTCTCTCAGATAAGGATTCTGATTATAAATCTGCTGTATCAGTTTGGAACCTACATTACCTGTTCCACAGATATAAAGGTGTATTTGTTTTATTTCAGATTCAAAAAATTCTTCATGAAGGATATTGACTGTTTTTTTGGTGTCATTTTCTGAAATGACTATGCTGATATTTCTTTCCGAGGAACCCTGTGCAATAGCTCTTATATTGATGCCATTATTTCCAAGGCACCCGAACATTTTAGCACTCACACCACTTCTGCTTTTCATATTTTCTCCTATCAGGGCAATAATAGAAAGCCCGGGTTCTATTTTTACCGGAGCAATTCTTTTTAGATTAATATCATCTGCAAAAGAAGCGTTGATGGCAACTTCTGCATAAAAGATGTCCTTTTCATTAATGGCTATAGTGATAGAATGTTCCGAAGAACCCTGGGTAATAAGAATGATATTAATCTTTTCATGGCTCAGGCATTGGAATAGCTTTGCAGAAATCCCCGGGATACCTACCATTCCGCTTCCTTCTAAAGTAAGAAGAGCAATACTACTCATGTTTGATATTCCTACTGCAATTTGTTTTTTATCATTCTCTGAAGCTGTTAGATGATGGGAAACCAATGTTCCCCGGGCATCAGGATCAAAAGTATTTTTGATTTTAAGATCAATATTTTTGATCATCACAGGTTGGATGGAAGGTGGATATAGCACTTTAGCTCCGAAATGAGAGAGTTCCATTGCTTCATGATAAGAGATTTCTGCAATAGGTTTTGCATTGGATGCCAGACGGGGATCGGCAGTCATCATTCCGTTTACGTCTGTCCATATCTGAAGTTCTTCAGCCTGAATGGCCGCAGCAATGATAGAAGCAGTGTAATCGGAACCTCCCCGCCCTAACGTTGTTGTATTGTTTTTTTCATCACGGGCAATAAAACCGGGGCAGATAATGATTTGATTCTGATGTTCGCTGAGATATTTTTTCAGATTGTCTCCTGTATGATCAAAATGTACTTTAGCATTGGTAAAACTGCTGTCAGTTCTGATCAGTTCTCCAGCATTCATCCACAGGCAGTCTAAACCTTCAGACTGAAGTCTTGCTGCAATAATATTTGAAGATAAAAACTCACCGTATGAAGCTATTTTATCTTTTATTCTGGGGGTAAATTCACCTAATACAAAAATGCCATTATAAAGATCCTCCAGATCATTAAAATGTTTTTTAACAAAACTCAGCCATGAACTTTGTTCTAAAACAGGGATAAGCTCTTTGACCAAGATTAAATGTTTCTCTTCAAGATTCGTGATAAGCTGCAAGTAATTTTCATTTTTTTGAGAGGCATATTCAGCTGCTTTAATCAGCTGATCCGTTACACCATGAAGTGCGGATACTACAACGACTGCTCTGCTTTGCAATGATTCTCTTTTTATAATATTTTCTACCAGCAAAATATTTTGGGAGGTGGCGACTGATGTTCCGCCAAATTTTAAAATTTTCATCAATTATTTATTTAAGGTTGGATAAAACAAAATGTTTACTCTTTAGAAAAAAGAGTACAGGTACCGGAAATAATATGTGAAAATTTACCCCGTTATGGGGTAGTTGTTGTAGTTGTAAATGTAGAAACAGAAGATATGCCTGAAATAGGTAATTTCAGAGCAGAAATATCAGATATGTTTCTTAATAAATTCATTGACAAGACAAATGTACAAATTAATTTGAAATGGCAAATTATTTCAGATAGTTTATTTTAATTCCTTTTTTGGAGAAATATTTGTTAAAATATTAGATTTAACTAATTAAAAATCTTACTTTTAGTGTATTAACCATAATAAAAATAAGCATGAGAAATTTAAAAAAAATCCACAGGCAAAATCTAAAGTCTGTGAATGGCGGTATTGGTGTTTGTAATGAATACTGTCCTGATGGACCGTATGGACCTGACCAGCCAAAATCCTGTGGCGACTATCACGGGTTACCGGAGTGCTGCAAAGGTAGAGTGTTGGTAAGCTATGAGTGCTTTGATCCTCATTAATTTAATATAAGAAATGCCTATCTTTTTTTACAAATCATTAAATAATAACATTATGAAAACAATTAAAAAATTATCAAGAGACGAGAAAAAAATGATTAATGGTGGTGCAACACAAATCCAGATTGAAGCATGTGGTGGTGAACAGTTTGTATGTTTTATGGGAGGCGGTAGATGGGGATGCTGGCTAAAACCTGGAGGAAAATGTTATGCACCTATGCTATAAACAAAAAATATTGTAAGCTTAACCTATTAAAATGAATATCATATGAAAAAGTTATCAAGAAATAAACTGAAGAATATTAAAGGTGCCGATTCATCTATTTGTGCAGGATGTCCTACTCAAAATAAGTATGGCCCTGGTCCTGAATACAACCAAACTTGCGATAATTATTTTGCCTTACCCGAATACTGCAAAGAAAGGAATTGTGTAAGAGTAAGTATTTATTGTTTTGGAGATTGGTAACTGAAAACTGATTTAATTACTATCTCCGGATAGACGACGAATATAAAAAAAGCACTGTGACAACAGTGCTTTTTGCTTATTTTATGCTTTTTGAAAGATCAAGCATCGCCTCAATGGGTTTTAATGCTCTTAACCTTAATTCTTCGTCGATAAGAATTTCCGGAAGTTCATATTTCATACACAAATACAGTTTCTCCATTGTATTGCGTTTCATATAGAAACATTCCGAACAGTTACAGCTTTCATCGAAAACTAATGCCGGGATCAATTCTTTATGAGGAGCACGTTTTCTCATTTCATGAAGGATTCCTTCTTCTGTGGCAATGATGAATTTCTGACAGTCATCTTTTTCTACATAATTCAATAGAGCGGATGTGGAACCAATAAAGTGAGCCAGTTTTAGTACGGCTTCTTCACTTTCCGGGTGTGCTATCAGTTTTGCATCAGGATTATCCGCTAATTGCTTGGCAATTCTCTCCATAGAAAATGCTTCATGTACTATACAGCTTCCATCCCAAAGGATCATATCACGACCGGTTTTCTTAGATAAGTATCTTCCTAAGTTTTTATCCGGGGCAAAAATGATCGGCCGGTCGGTCGGTAATGCTTCAATTACGGTTTCCGCATTTGAACTTGTTACAATGATATCACTTTCCGCTTTTGTTTCTGCGTTACAGTTGATGTAAGTAGCAATTAAGGCATTGGGATGATGCTCGCGCATTTTTCTCAATCCTTCTCCGGAACATCCGTCTGCCAAAGAGCATCCTGCCATAGTGTCTGGAAGAACTACTTTTTTAGTGGGGTTCAGAATTTTTGCAGCTTCTGCCATGAAATGCACTCCACAGAATACAATCATATCAGCATTTGTATCTTTAGCCTGCCTTGCCAGCTGTAAAGAATCTCCAAGGAAATCAGCAATATCCTGAATTTCTCCCGGTTGGTAATAGTGGGCAAGAATGACAGCATTCTTCTCTTCTTTAAGTTTAAGAATGGCTTTTACCAATTCTTCACCCTGAGGAATTGCTATATCCTTTATATCCAGAAATCCCTTTACAGGAATTGCAGATTTAGCTTTTTCTAATGTTTCGGTACTCATATCAACCTCAATTTTTTTTCTTTATAGAAGGTATAGGTAGATTGTAGTCTGTAAAAAGTGATCCACATATTTTTAACTGACTTCTATGTCTACATTCTAGTTTCTTTCTATAAAACTTTTTATTAAACTTTCTATTTCTATTTTAGCTTGGTCAAGATCACTGTTGATGACGATCTTGTCAAAATCCTTTGCA
Source organism: Chryseobacterium sp. Bi04 (assembly GCF_918698085.1). Lineage (GTDB taxonomy): Bacteria > Bacteroidota > Bacteroidia > Flavobacteriales > Weeksellaceae > Chryseobacterium. The sequence continues at coordinate 19,836 of NZ_CAKKLP010000022.1, read as the reverse complement.
TAGGACATTTCTTCTTCTGCCTTTGCTACGCGGGTTTTGATGGTTTCAGCATCATCTGTATTTCTTGAAATCAATCTTCGTTCCAATTCTTCAATGGAAGGGGGTTCTATAAAAATAGACAGTGCTTTCTCACCAAAATATTTTTTTAAAGAAATCCCTCCTTTTACATCTACATCAAAAATAACAACTTTTCCCTGATTCCAGATTTTTTCTACCTCAGATTTTAAAGTACCGTAATATTTATCAGTATATACTTCCTCATATTCTACAAAAGCTCCTTCTGCAATTTTCTCCCTGAACTGATCAGGAGTTAAAAAGTGATAATCTACTGCATGAACTTCACTTCCTCTCGGTTGTCTTGTTGTACAGGAGATTGAAAACTTCAGCTCCGGAAATGTTTCCAAAGAATGCTTTACCAATGTAGTTTTTCCGCTCCCGGATGGTGCTGAAAATATAATTACTTTATCCATTTAGATTTTAGAGATTTTTAGATGAGAGACAGGAGACCAAATCTCTCATCTCATGTCTATAGGTCTATCGTCTATAATACGTTTAACGTCTGTTCTTTAATTTTTTCCAAATCATCTTTCATCATAACCACAAGCTTCTGAATTTGGGCATGATTGGCTTTTGAACCTAATGTATTGATCTCTCTTCCGATTTCCTGAGAAATAAAGCCCAGTTTTTTTCCATTGAAAGATTCATTATCCATTACTTCTTTATAATATTTCAAATGTTGGGTAAGTCTTACCTTTTCCTCTGAAATATCAAGCTTCTCTGTGAAGTAAGCCATTTCCTGGTAGAAACGTGTTTCATCTACATTTTCAAATTCTTTCAAAGATTTCTGATAACGTTCTTTCACACTGATAATTCTTTCTTCTTCAAAAGGAATCACTTCACCAAGATATTTATCAATATTCTGGATGTTTCTGTTTAATTCTTCATGTAAAATGCTTCCTTCAGTTTTTCTGAACTCTTCAAAACGGTCAATAGCTGCACTGACAATTTTTGCCAAAGCTTCCCATTCCCCATCTGTAAGTTCATCAGGTCTTGAAGTAATGGCATCAGGAAGTCTTACTGCCATTTTAAGATATTCATAATCAGGCCCGTCTGAAGTAATGGTTTTAAGTTCATTGATGTATGAATCAATTAAATTTTTATTGATTTTTACATCATTAGACTCTTCCAGGTTCTCCAGATTAACGTAGCAGTCTACCTTTCCACGGATAATTCTATCATTAAGAATTTTTCTGATTTCAAATTCTTTTTCTTTATAACGTAAAGGAATCTTGATATTTAAATCAAAGCTCTTGCTGTTCAATGATTTAATATCTATTGTTATTTTTTTTCCTTCAAAAACACCTTCGGCTCTACCGAAGCCAGTCATTGATAAAATCATAGTTTTTTATTGTTCTACAAAGATAAACATTTAAATTAGCACTGTGAAATCTGTAAAGATTCTATCTGACCGATAAAATAATGAATGTGAACTGATGAAAAATTTGATTTCTGTAGTAGGACCCACCGGAATTGGTAAAACAAGATTGGCAATTGACCTGGCTCAATATTTCAATACAGAGATTGTTTCCTGTGATTCCAGACAGTTTTTTAAAGAAATGAAAATTGGGACAGCTTCTCCTTCTGAAGAGGAACTGGCTGAAGCTCCTCATCATTTTATAGGGAATCTTTCCGTTGAAGAATATTATTCTATCGGGCAATATGAAGAAGATGCTTTGCAAAAACTTAATGAACTTTTTAAAGATCACGATACCGTAATTCTTGTGGGTGGCAGTATGATGTATGAAAAAGCAGTGATTGAAGGCTTAAATGATTTGCCGGAAGCTAATCTTGAAAACCAGGAAAAGCTTCAGGGAATAATGGAGCAGGAAGGTATAGAAAAGCTTCAGGAGATTTTAAAAGAGCTTGATCCGGAGTATTTTGAAGTAGTGGATATTCACAACCACCGGAGACTTCTTCGTGCCATTGATGTGATCTGGCAGACTCAAAAAAAATATTCTGAACTGATTGCCACTTCCCAGGATTCCAGAGATTTTAAGGTGATCAGAATTGGAATAGAGGCTCCAAGAGAAGAATTGTATGACAGAATCAACCGCAGGGTAGATATAATGATGGAGAAAGGCTTACTGAAAGAGGTGAAAGGGCTTGAAAAATTCAAAGGGCTAACAGCTTTAAATACGGTAGGCTATGCTGAATTATTCAAATACTTTGACGGAGAATGGGATCTGGATTTTGCGGTATCTGAAATTAAAAAAAACAGCCGCAGGTATGCTAAACGCCAGCTGACCTGGTATAGAAAAGCAGATGATATCTACTATTTATCATTAGGTTACAGCCAAAATGATTTCAATAATTTAATTGAATATCTTTCTATTCAAAATATATAATGGGATAATATTGATTTTAGAGAAATACTTAATATATCATTGATATAATCATTATTTTTTTTCGTAATTAGCTTTATATGTGTTTTTTATATTAAATTTCCTTACTAATACATAAGAGATTTTTAAAAACACAATTTAACACCATTATGAAGAAATTAATTATTTCAGGATTGGCATTTATTATGGTCTTTTTCACAAGTTGTGAAAGAGTTTCCAGCCAGGAAAATCAACAAGGTACCGCAGAAAACCGCATTGCGAATACAGCTATGCGAACTGAGAATCCATTAGGCATTCCTCTTCCGTCAGAAATCAGCAGTACAGAAACGGTATGCATTCTATTGAGACATGCAGAAAAAGAAAATTTTGGAACTGATCCTAATCTTACCAGTGCCGGGAAGTTGAGGGCAGATGAATTAAAACGCTTATTGGAAAATGTTCATATAGATAATATTTATACCACCCCATATAACCGCACCCGGCAAACAGCCAGCCCACTAGCAGTGAGCAAAGGAATTACGATTAAAGAATATACACCAGCTACTACCATTGCTGCTACTCAATTATTTATCAACAGCATTCTTGCCCAAAATCAGGGAAAAGTTGTAGTTATTGTTGGGCATTCAAATACAGTTCCTGATATGGTAAAAGTATTGAGTAATAACACATTGAATGTGACAATTAGTGAAACCCAGTTTGATAATATATTTATTACAAAAAACTCTGCTACAGCGGGATCCGTATTTGCAGTTCAAAAAAAATATGGTCAAAGCACACCCTGACCTATCAGAACATTATGGGTTTAAATAAAAATGCAGTCCTGAAAGAGGACTGCATGATAACAATATAATTTAATTTACTACTTCCAACCGCCACCAAGCGCTCTGTATAAATCTACAATGCTGCTTAATCTCTGTCTTTTAATGGAAGCCAGATTCAGCTCTGCCTGAAGTGAGTTGCCCTGTGCGGTAATTACTTCGAGATAATTGGCTGAACCTCCTCTATAAAGAAGCTGTGCACTTTTAATTCCGTCTTTTAATGTAGTAGACTGTTCCGTTGCTTTTTGTTCCTGGATTTTTAAATTTTCATTAGAAACCAGGGCATCAGAAACTTCACCCACGGCATTCAATACCGATTGGCGGAAGGCCAAAACATTTTTTTCTCTTTGAATTTTGGCTACTTCGAGATCCGTTTTCAGTTGCCTTTTCTGGAAAATAGGTTGGGTAATTCCTCCTAAAACAGATCCGAATAATGATGCCGGAATCTGAAACCAGTTATCAAATTTGAAGGAATTGACCCCTCCGTTAGCTGTAATCTTTAAGGCAGGATACATATTGGCCTGTGCAATTCCGACAAAAGCATTGGACTCCAGTAAAACAAGCTCCTGCTGGCGTACATCCGGTCTGCGGCTTACCATAGCTGCCGGAAGACCGGTAGTTATATTCTGTGGTAAAGATGTATCAACCATTTCAATCGTTCTGTTTATTTTACTAGGGATTTCTCCTACCAAAATACTTAGAGCATTTTCCTGAATAGCAATATTCTGTTCCAATTGAGAAATCAGCAGTTCTGTTGCCTGCTTCTGCGCTGCAGACTGTTGTACCCCTAAAGAAGTAGTATCACCGCTTTCCCACATTTTCTGGGTAATCAGCAATGTATTACTACTCAATTCCAGATTGGATTTTGCAATTACCAGTTGTTTATCAAGCATCAGCAGGTTATAATATCCCTGAGCAATAGCTGCTACAACCTGGGTCTGGATAGCTTTTGAGCCTTCATAAGTCTGCAGATACTGCATTCTTGAAACTTCCTGCTGGTTTTTGATCTTCCCCCAAATATCAGCTTCCCATGAAAGGTTGAATGCTGCATTATAATCCTCAACATGACTTTGTCCTAAAAATAAATTTAAGCTTTGCCCGTTCATGCTGTTTTTGGATGGTTTAGAAATCTGGCCGGACACTCCAAAACCCACATCAGGATATTGCATATATTTTGCCTGTTTCAATTTTTCCTGTGAAGCGGCAACCTGCTTTAATGCAATCTGAAGGTCATAATTATTTTTAATTCCTTTTTCAATCAACCCCTGTAAAATAGAGTCACTGAAAAATTCTTTCCATTCCAGGTTGGCAATGCTTGCCGTATCAGCAGTTGCTGTATACTGGAACTTTTCCGGAAGCGGAAGGTCCGGTTCTGTGTATGCCAGTTTGGACACACACGAAACAGAGCCTAAAGCCAGCGCAAACGTTAATATAATATTTTTTACTCTTTTCATTGTTTAATAGGCTTTTAAAGGATACAAAATTCTTAGGGACAGTTTATAGAGGTACAGCCTGTAGTTTAAAATAAGTAAAGTGTACCCTTTTGTTACGTTATTGTTTCTATATCCCTAAGATTTGTCAATAATTTTAATGAACAGCTGGTAAAGCCTGCTCTTGCTGTAGTTTTTTCTGAAGTCTTTTCTTTTTTCTGCTTGGCATTTTTTCATGCAGATATTGGAAGATCACATACATTACCGGGATAATGAAAATTCCGAAAATAACTCCTGTAAGCATTCCTCCTACAGTACTGTACCCGATGGAATGGTTTCCTTTTGCAGAAGCACCCTGTGTCCATACTAATGGAAGCATACCCACGATAAAGGCAAAAGAGGTCATTAAGATGGGTCTTAAACGTAATCTTGAAGCCTGAAGAGCCGATTCAATCAGTGATTTTCCTGCATTTCTTCTCTGAACCGCAAATTCTACAATCAGGATGGCATTTTTTGCCAAAAGCCCTACAAGCATGATGAGTCCTACCTGCACATAAATGTTATTATCAATTCCGGCCAATCCTGTGAAGGCAAATACCCCAAATACTCCTGTAGGAATGGTAAGGATAATGGCAAACGGAAGAATATAACTTTCATACTGAGCTGCCAGCAGGAAGTATACAAAGAGGATACTTAAAAGGAAGATAAATACAGTTTGTCCACCTGTTTTAATCTCTTCACGGGTAATTCCTGTCCATTCATAGCCATAGCCTCTGGGAAGGGATTTCTGTGCTACCTCTTCTACAGCCTTAATGGCATCACCGGTACTGTATCCAGGTTTTGGCGTTCCATTAATAGTTACGGCATTGAAAAGGTTATTTCTTGTTACGGTTTCAGGTCCAAAAGTTCTTTTTAAAGTAACCAGGGTCTTGGCAGGAACCATTTCTCCGGATTTATTTTTAACATAAATTCCTTCTAAAGAGTTAATATCCGTACGATAAGGAATATCTGCCTGAGCCATTACTCTGTAATATTTACCAAACCTGTTAAAATCCGAAACAAAGCTACTTCCATAATAAATCTGCATAGTCTGCATCAATTCAGTTATAGAAACACCAAGCTGATTGGCTTTGTCCGTGTCTACATCAATAGTATACTGTGGGTTTCCAGCGGCATATGTTGTAAATGCAAATGCAATTTCCGGACGTTTCATCAGTTCTCCGATGAATGCCTGTGTGGTGGTTCCCAATTGTTCAAAAGAACCGTTTGTCTTATCCTGAAGCATGAATTCAAAACCGGAAACGTTACCGAAACCTTGTACAGTAGGGAAGTTGAAGAAGAATGCGTTGGCATCTTTTACCTGGCTTACCTTTCCTGTCAACGTTGCGGCAATCTGGTCAGGATCTTTCATATCCCCACGTTTGTCATAATCTTTAAGCTTGATAAAACCTGCAGAATAAGGAGAAGCATTGGCATTACTGATGAAGTTCATCCCGTCTGCTACCCAAAGGTGATTGGTTGCTTTTTCGCCGTTAATGATTTTATCAATTTGTGCAGTTGCTCTGTGAGTTCTTTCCAGTGAGCTTCCCGGAGGTGTGTTCACGGCATATAATACGAATCCCTGATCTTCTGTCGGAATAAATCCTGAGGGTGCTTTTTTAATCAGGAAAATACTTACCGCTGTAATAAGGACAAGACCTCCTACAGCCACCCATTTATTTTTAATTAAAAACTTAAGACTGTAAATGTATTTTCTGGTCATATTGTTAAAGCTCACATTAAATGCATTGAAGAATCTCGCTCCAAAACCTTTTTTATGACCATGTTCACCATGCTCACCCTGAGGATCATTTAAGAACATGGCACATAAAGCAGGGCTCAATGTCAATGCATTTACTGCAGAAATCAGGATGGCAATTGCCAGAGTGAAAGCAAACTGTCTGTAGAAGACCCCTGCCGGGCCCTGCATAAATCCTACCGGAATAAATACAGCACACATCACCAATGTAATGGAAATAATAGCCCCGGAAATTTCACTCATAGAGTTCATGGTAGCTTGTTCCACGGGCATGCCTGTATGTTCCATTTTAGAATGGACGGCTTCCACTACTACAATGGCATCATCCACTACAATACCAATGGCCAGTACCAAAGCAAATAATGTAAGCATATTGATACTGAAACCGAACAGCTGCAGAAAGAAAAACGTCCCGATAATAGCAACCGGTACTGCAATAGCCGGTATAAGCGTAGATCTGAAATCCTGAAGGAAAATATACACCACAATAAATACCAGAATGAAAGCGATCACCAATGTCTCAACAACCTGATGAATAGAAGCGTCCAAAAAGTCCTTGGAGTTATACATGATAATTGGCTTTACCCCTTTTGGCAGGGTAGTATTCAATACATCAACCTGTTTTTCAATTTCTGTCAGGATCTCATTGGCATTAGAACCGGCAGTTTGTAAAATAGCAAATCCTGCAACCGGTTTTCCGTCTACTCTGTTTGTTGCAGTATAAGTATAAGAACCAAATTCTACTCTTGCAACATCTTTTAATCTTAGGAATGATCCGTCATTATTTGCTTTAATGGCAATACTTTCGTAATCTTCATTTTTGTTCAGCTTTCCTTTATATTTAAGGATATACTCGTAAGTTTCTTTACTTCCCTGCCCAAGACGGCCTGGGGCCGCTTCAAGGTTGTGGTCTTTGATTGCAGCGAGAACTTCCTGAGGAGAAAGATTATTGGCTGCCAGTCTATCCGGTTTCAGCCAGATTCTCATGGAATAATCTCTTGTTCCAAATACCTGAGCCTGTGCTACTCCCGGAATACGCTGTATTTGGGGAATGACATTGATCTTCAGGTAATTTTGTAAGAAAAGCTCGTCGTATTGTTTCGGATCATCACTGGTAAGTCCCATAAACATAATCATACTGTTTTGAACTTTCTGTGTTGAAATTCCGGCCTGTACTACTTCCTGAGGAAGCTGGCTCATTGCTTTTGATACACGGTTTTGTACGTTTACTGCTGCATTATCAGCATCAGCTCCCTGTTTGAAGAAAACGCTCAGTGTCATGGTTCCGTCGTTACTGGAATTGGAGGTCATATAAGTCATATTCTCAACTCCATTCACAGCTTCCTCAATGGGGGTAGCTACAGAACGAGCCACTACTTCGGCATTCGCTCCCGGATAAAAAGCCGTTACCTGAACACTTGGCGGAGCAATATCCGGAAAGAGGGCAATCGGTAAGTTAAAGAGAGACAAGGCTCCCAATAACAAAAGTATTATGGAGATGACCGTTGAAAGTACCGGTCTTTCTATAAATTGTTTTAACATAAGAAGTTTATTTTTTTAAGTCTTCTGTATTCGGAAAAGGACTATAAAGGTTTTGCTTTCAATAAGCTGTCAGACGAAATTGCTTTTGGCTTGATCGAAGCCCCATCCTTTAAGCTTCCTATTCCGGTGTAGACGATTTTGTCTCCGGAATGAAGACCTTCAGAGATGAAGTAATAGCTGTCTGTTTTTCCGGAAATCTTTATCGGTCTGCTTGTTACTTTCTGGTCTTTTCCTAAGATGTAGACATATGTTTTGTCCTGAATTTCAAAAGTAGATTCCTGTGGAATAACTACAGCATTGGATAATAGTTGAGGCATACGTACCCTTCCCGTATTTCCGGTTCTCAAAGATCCCTGTGCATTAGGGAAAACTGCCCGTACGCTGATAGCTCCGGTTGTTTTATCAAACTGCCCGTCTACAATACTTAGTTTTCCTTTTTGAGGATAGATACTGTTATCGGCGATTACCAGTTCTACCATTGGCATATTTTTCAGTTTCTCTTCTAAAGTAGCACCTGGATATTTATTTTGAAAAGCAATAAAATCAAGTTCACTTAAAGAGAAATAGGCATAAATTTCACTGATGTCTGATAATAAAGTCAATGGATTAGGATCTGTTCTGGAGATCAGGCTTCCTTTTTTATAAGGAAGCCTTCCAATATAACCGCTTACCGGTGCTGTAATAGTTGTAAATCCTACATTGATCCTTGCGCTTCCTACTGATGCTCTGGCCTGGGCTGCCGCTGCAACCGCAGCTTCATAGTTGGCTTTCGCTGTTTTAAGCTGTACATCAGACACTACTTTTGCAGCAACCAATGGCTGAAGTCTGTCAACTTCTACTTTTGCTTTCTGTATATTAGCATGGGCCACTTGGAGATTGGCTTGTGCCATATTCATCTGTTCACCATAGCTTCTGGAGTCTATTTTAAATAAAGGCTGTCCGGCTCTTACATAAGCTCCTTCTTCTACATAGATCCTATCAAGATATCCATCTACCTGAGATCTGATTTCTACATTGTTTTTTCCTTCTAAAGCAGTAGGAAGTTCCTGATAAGTGGTGGCAGGAGAGGTGATAACGGTATAAACCGGAAGTTCAGGTGCTGGCGGTGCGGCGTTAGATCCTTCGGCAGCCTTGGTGCAACTCTGTAAAAGAATTATACTTGAGATAAGTACAATAAACTTTGTTTTTCCAGGTATTTTCATTTTGAGTTTAATTTTTTTAATGAAGTGTTAGATTTAAGTAATATTCCTTGTAATAAATGCTGTTTTTTTTCCTAACAGTGTTAATAATTTGTTCAAAAAAAATTACATAATTTTTAATGTCCGATAAAGTTGAATGTTCCCATAATTGAATTTTTAAAATATATATAATGTATGAAGGTGTGAGGTGTAAGTGTGTTAATTTTGCTAACAGTGTTAATGTTTAAAGAAAAAATCCTTACTTTTACCGATTAAATTGTATAAGTTTTACATAATAATTTTAGTTTTTAATCAGGTTTGAATGAATTATTTATATTAATTCAGTGTTAAATTTCCTAACGGTGTTAATTTTTAGCTCAAAAAAAATCTATAAAGATCTGATAAAAGACGAAACAGTTTCATCTAAAGATGATTTATTCATAGTAGATGGGATATCTGCCGTACGCATCATCATAATGGAAATCATTCCGTGAACTGCTGAGAACAGGGCATGAGACATATGACATGCATTATCCGGATTGGATCCATTTTTCTTGATAATTTCATAGGTACATTCATAAATCATTTCCTGAAAAGATGAAAATTCTTTTTTCATCTGGCCTTTTCCACAGCACTGCATTCCCAAACCAAACATAAGCTGGTAGTATTCTTTATTTTTAAAAGCAAAATTCCAGTAGGCATCTACAATAGCCACAAGCTGATCCTCCGGACTGTCATGTTTCTTCTGAGCTTTTAATAATTCTATATGTAAATTGTGAAAGCCATCTAAAGAAATTTCAAATAGGATGGCCTCTTTATTTTCAAAATAATCGTAGACTACCGGTGCGCTGTATTCAATAGCATCTGCTATTTTACGCATGGATAGTGAAGCCCAGCCTTCAGTTTTCGCCAATGTGAAAGCAGCCTGCAAAATATTTGCACGGATGGATTCTTTTTCTCTTTGACGGCGTTCATGTAGGCCCATGATATTTATTTACTAACAGTGTTAGCAAAACTACAAACTTTTGAACATAACTTCCAAATGTTATTTTAATTTTAACATTTAATAGATATTGATAGAAGTAGCTCAAAGCTGTAAGAATGGGAGCTAGAGACCTCTTTTTGAATGTAATTTAAAAATCTTATAAAAAATAAGTAAAGTGAAAATCAATACAATTGATGATCAAGAGTTTTTAAGTGGCATAAAACTTCCATCCTCTATTAAATAAAAATAAAAATGTCTTATTCAGAACTCAGTTTATTAATAAAAGAAATTTTTATCTTTGTGAACAAAGAAATAAGGTATGAATACTCCCTCAAATATGTTGGCATTAGGAACCAAAGCTCCCTTTTTTGAACTTCCAAACCCATCAAAAACGAATGAAATACAGTCTTTAGAAGATCTGAAAGGCGAAAAAGGTACATTAGTGATCTTTATGTGTAACCATTGTCCATTTGTTCTTCATGTGATCGATAAAATCAACGAACTATATGAAGATTATAATGATAAAGGAATTGAATTCATTGCCATTAATGCGAATGATATTGAAAAATATCCTGCTGATTCTCCTGAAAAAATGATTGAGTTCCAAATCGAAAAGAATTTTGATTTTCCTTATTTATTTGACGAAAGCCAGGCAGTAGCGAAAGCTTATGAAGCGGCATGTACACCGGATTTTTATTTCTTTGATGATAAATTGGACCTTGTCTACAGAGGTCAGATGGATGATTCAAGACCTGGGAATAATAAAGATGTAACCGGAGAAGATTTAATTATTGCTTTTGAAAATCTTTTGGCGGGTGAAGCACAGGAAGAAATTCAGAGACCAAGCATGGGATGTAATATTAAATGGAAATAAATAGGTTATTGGCTTTTAATTGCCATTTCTTATGTATCATGATATAAAGGCTGTTCTTTTTAAGGACAGCTTTTTTATTTTCTCTTAGATATCTCGGTGTATTGTGCTGCTATTATTTCACTCACAGATTTAACGGGTGCACAATGATAGTAACGTAATTATATCACCCTATAACGCAAGCAACAGTTCAATCTGCGAGAATTTTTATGCTTGGATTCCTGCGGAATGACAAAGTATGTGGATAAACTAAGCGCAATATTTGTCATCCTATGTTTGTAAAATATTAATTTTATTATACATTCACCTTATTTGAGAATAGTTCTTAATAAACTCTGAAGGTGTTTTTCCTGTGTATTTTTTAAACATCCTGTTGAAGTAGGTCACATTATTAAAACCACAGCTATAGCTGCATTCTGAAATGGTTTTATCCTGAGCCATCAAAAGACAGGCTTTATTAATCCGGTATCGGTTTACAAATTCTGTAAAAGTGATCTGAGTTGCTTTTTTAAAGAAATTGCAAAAGGCCGGTAAAGTAAGGTTCGCCAGTTTTGCTACTTCTTCAATATTAATTTCTTTATCATAATGATGCTCTACATAGGTGAAAATATTTTCCAGTCGGGTTTTATTCTTTGAAATGATGGTGTAAGGCATGATTTCCTTATTTAAAAGCTCATAGTCTTTACATGTAGAGAGTTCGAAAAGAATATCAAGAAGTATTAAATATCTTTTGTAACCATCAGACTCAAGCATGAGTTTAAGTTTTGGAAGCACTGCTTTTTTTACTTTGTGATGAAAGTGAATGCCATATTTCGAAAGTTCCAGTAAGTTTTTAATAGATCTGGCTTCTACTTCCTGTTCAGGGAACTGAAGAACTTCTTCTTTAAACTGAAGTACAATTTCTTCATGGGGATCAATGGAATTTAAACCAAATCCGGAATGGGGAATATTGGATCCGATAAGAACGAGATCTCCATGGGTATAATTACTTTTATGATAACCCACATGGCGGGTTCCGTTCCCGGAAATTACACAGACCAGCTCAATTTCGGGATGATAATGATATTCCCATTTGAATTCCGAAATAGGGGAATTATTATGAATAGTACGGAACGAGCTTTTCTCATTGGGAATGACTCTTTCAAAAGTAACTTTCATTTAATTAATCATATTTAATCATTAAAAATACTAATTATATTAATATTGTTCAAATATTGATTTACTGTGTTAAATTATCGTTAACACAAATGCTTCTATCTTAGCCGACAAGAAATGATCTGAATGAAAAATTTCAATATAAAGGCTGTATTATTTTTAAATTATTTTGTTTTCGCAATTCTTTTGAATTCTGTGGGAACAGTTATTCTCCAGGTTCAGCAGAATTTTGGAATTTCAAAATCGTCTGCCAGTATCCTGGAAGGGTTTAAAGATCTTCCGATTGCCATTTGTTCATTTATCCTGGCTTCATTTCTTCCGAAAATAGGGATCAAAAACTCAATGCTGGCTGCTTTATTTATGGTGAGTTGCATGTGTTTTGTAATGCCTTTTGCCAGTGGTTTTTGGATCTTTAAAGTATTATTTGCCATTGTAGGGATTTCTTTTGCCCTTATTAAAATATCAGTTTTTACGTCTATTGGACTGGTTACAGAAACCGATAAGGAACATTCCAGTTTTATGGGATTTCTGGAAGGCTTTTTTATGATTGGAGTACTGGCAGGAAATCTTCTGTTCAGTTTATATATTGATGATCATAATCCTAAATCTACCCGTTGGCTTAATGTGTACTGGGTTTTAGGAGCGCTTTCTACACTTTCATTTTTGTTTTTATTCTTTTCAAAACTGAACGAGAAGGAGACAAAAAGTGAGAAAACAGATCTGATAGGCGACTTAAAAAACAGTGCAAGTTTATTCAGTTATAAAAAAGTATTGTTCTTTTTACTATGTGCCTTCCTTTTTGTGTTGGTAGAACAGAGTTTTCAGACATGGACACCTACTTTTTATAAAGAGATCTTAAAGGTGCCAACTTCAATGAGCATTCAGGCGGGAGCTGTTTTAGCCGGGGCTTTTGCTTTGGGAAGGTTTTTATCAGGTTTCTTCTCGAAAAAGTTCAGCTGGATTTATGTTGTTTCATTTTGCGTAATTGGCTTTGCCGTAAGTTTACTTTTGGTATTGCCATTAACCCATCATATTCATATTGGTACCGATACTAATTGGCTGAATGCACCTCTTGTGGTGTATCTGTTCCCGTTAATGGGTGGTTTGCTGGCTCCTATTTATCCCAGTATTAATTCTGTAATTCTGGCTTCCATACCGAAATACTTACACAGTGCCATGTCCGGACTTATTGTTGTGTTTTCAGCAATCGGAGGAACTATAGGCTCAATTATTACTGGTTTTGTGTTTCAGGAATTTAGTGGGCAGCAGGCATTTTACCTTTCATTAATTCCGCTTTCACTCCTGATCACGTCAGCCATTTTCATGAATAAATTAAAAATAAATCCTAAAAAATAAAATGAGTAATCAACTTTACATCAAGGAAATTCAGACTCTTTTTGATGAGGTACAGAAGGCTAAGATTTTTGAAGATCAAAAAATGATGACCGATGCGGTTCCATTATTTCTGATCAATGAAATCAATAAAAAGTATGAAGAGGCAAAAAAAGCTGAAGATTTTATACTGAAAGATTTTGTGATGGCCCATTTTGATTTTCTAGGGGCAAAAATTTCTGTTCAGAGAGAACATCATCTTCCTATTGAAGAGCATATTGAAAAATTATGGGACGAACTGACCCGTACGGCCTATGAAGAAAAAGGAACCCTCTTGAAATTACCAAAACCTTATATTGTTCCTGGAGGGCGATTTAATGAGTTTTTCTATTGGGACAGCTATTTTATTATGCTTGGATTGCAGGTTTCCGGGAGAGTGGAAATGATGAAGAATATTGTGGAAAACTGTGCTTATCTGATCCAGCATGTAGGGTTTGTTCCGAATGCAAGCAGAACTCATTTCTTAAGCCGTTCCCAGCCTCCATATTTTTCGCTGATGCTGGATCTGCTTTTTGAAACTACCGGGAATAATGAAATTTATATACAATATCATACTACTTTAGAAAGGGAATATGCTTTCTGGATGAATGGTGAAGAAGAGCTGAAGAGTGGTTCTTGCATCAAAAGAGTAGTGAAAACGAAGGATGGTGATATTTTAAACCGTTATTATGATGCGGAAAATACCCCACGTCCTGAAAGTTACCTGATCGATATTGAGGATCATGAAAATGCTTCCGGGGATGAATTTTACAGAAATATAAGAAGCGCCTGTGAATCCGGCTGGGATTTTTCCAGCAGATGGTTTGCAGACGGAGAACATATACAGACGATAGAAACGCTGAACCTTGCTCAGGTAGATCTGAATTGCCTCTTATGGCATTTGGAAACCACACTGGCAAAATCTTCAGCACTTCAGAATCTAACTGAAAAGGAAAATTATTTTACTGAAAGAGCAGCAACGCGAAGACAGATGATCAATAAATACTTCTGGGATGAAAAAGCGAAGACGTATAAGGATTATCATACTAAAAAAAACACAAAAACACCGTCTGAGCATATTGCTGCTCTTTACCCTTTATTTCTGGGATTGGCAGATGGGGAACAGGCGAAAGGAGTTGCCAGAATTATTGCTGAAAAATTCCTGTATCAGGGAGGGTTGGTTACCACAACAAAAAAATCGGGACAGCAATGGGATTTACCCAATGCATGGGCTCCTTATCAGTGGCTGGGTTTTCAAGCTATGAAGAATTATGGGTGTAATGAGCTGGCTGAAAAAATAAAAAATAACTGGTGTTCGAATGTAGAAAGAGTCTACAACAATACCGGAAAACTTATGGAAAAATACAATGCATTAGATACAGAAACAATTGCAGGTGGAGGGGAATACCCCAATCAGGATGGATTCGGTTGGACGAATGGAGTGTATTTAAAATTACAACAAAACTGAAACTAACAACAAAAAAATAGGGCTATGAAAAATAAATCAATCTTTTTAATTGCCGCCACAGCTACATTGTACTTCAATAATGTGTATGCTCAGGAAACACCGCAGGACTCCGCGAAAGTCTCTTCCATCGACCAGATCGTTATTACCGGAAATTCTAATCCAAAGAAAAAAATAGAATCCAGTACCGCGATTTCTACTTTCAGTGCTAAGGAAATTCAAAAACAGAATCCTATCAGTGCTGCTGCTTTGCTGCAAAGAGTTCCCGGGTTTGCAGTAGAAACCTCCGGTGGTGAGGTAGGCAATAACCTTTTTGCAAGAGGAATTCCTTCTGCGGGAGCTTATGAATTTGTGCAGGTACAGGAGGATGGTCTTCCGGTTTTTGAAGATGGGGCGCTTCAATTTGCCAATGCTGATAATTTTTTCCGTGTAGATAATACTGTAGGACGCCTGGAAGCTTTAAGAGGAGGATCAGGTTCTATCTATGCCAATAATTCTCCCGGTGGACTGATCAACTTTATTACTAAAGAAGGAACCAACGATTTTAAAGGAACAGCGAAAATTGAAACCAGTACTTACGGATTAATGCGTACAGACCTCAATGTGGGAGGAGCATTGGTAAAAGATCAATTGTTCTTCAACATAGGAGGTTTCTACAGAACGGATGACGGAATCAGAAAAACCGGTTTCAAAGCCAATAATGGAGGCCAGATCAGGATGAATCTGAAATATGTCTTTGATAAAGGATATGTGAAAGTATATTATAAAAAACTGGACGACAGAAATACATTTTATCTCCCAATTCCTCTGATTCAGGACGGGAATACCTTAAAAGAATTTCCGGGCTTTGATCCTAACTACGGAACCTATAGCTACAGGGCAATCAGTCAGTTGAATATCCCTCAGGCCGGAGGAGGATTTTTTAATAGAAATCTGGAAGATGGAATTCACCCGAAAGTGGATGTAGTAGGGGCAGAATTTAAATATGATCTGGGAAATAATTTCAGTGTTTTAAATAAGACGAGATATACCAATATCAATATGAATTATACGGGTATGTTCCCTGCAGGAGCTCCGAAATTGGCTTCTAATTTTGCTAAGGACGATCCAAAAGATGGTGGTTTAGGAATGAGTAATTATCAATATTCTCTTGTAAGTAACGGAACTGCTGTAAATCCTCAATATGTCCAAAAACTAGGTTTCTGGACCATCGACAAGCAGATGAATAATTTTGTGAATGACTTACAGCTTAATTATAAATTTGACAAAGGAAATGTAACAGCAGGGTTTTATAAGTCGAGCTGGAAGTCTCATCAATATTGGAACTGGAGTAATATTTTGACTACGGCTACAGATAGACCTCAATTGTTGAACCTGGTAAACCCTTCACTTAATCCGTCTGATGTAGGATACTCCAAGACATATAACGGCGTAATGGACATGTCTTTCTTAATTAGAGATTCTCAAATTCAGGGAAGTTTAAACGATCTCTATCTGAACCTGGATTATAATATTACGGATGAATGGAGTTTCAATGGAGGAATGCGTTACAGCCGCGATTTTTATAAAGGATATGGGGTAAATACAACCACTGCGAACCTAAATAATTCTGGTTTGACGGTAGATGGCACCAATGGTTTTAATACTACGACGGCAGATGATAATATGGCAGTACTGGGTAATAAATATACCTATTGGTACTACGATGTTAATAAGGTTTCTTATACATTGGCCTCCAATTATAAGATCAATAGAGAAAATGCTGTATATGCCCGTTTTTCCAGTGGTTTCAGATCTCCAAATGAGGAAGCTTATTATAATAATATGTCAGACCTGAGCCAGATTAAACCTGTGCAGACCAATCAGTTGGAAGTGGGATACAAATACTATTCGCGTACCTTTGATATTGCAGTGATTCCTTTTTATTCAACTCTTAAAAACCTTTCGTTTACAGATGTGTTCTCCGACGGAACTTCTGAAAATAAATTTGCTAATACAACCAATTTTGGAGTAGAAATTGAAGGGTATACAAGATTATTCAATAATATTCTTGAGGTGACATTTAATGGAACAATTCAAAATCCGAAATATAAAGATTTTACAGGAAGAAATAATGATGGATCTACCTTTGACTATGATGGTAATTTGGTAAGAAGAATTCCTAAGTTCTATTTCAATATTTCTCCAGCAGTCAATATTACGAAAGAATGGAGGACCTATGTTAGTATGAATTATTATGGTAAGCGTTATCAGAATGAGGGAAATACAGATGATAATATTCTGCCGTCATTTACAGAATTTGGCGCAGGAATGTCTTATCAGTTAGGGAAAATCCGTTTTGCAGTAGATGGAACTAATATCTTTAATACCATTGGAATTACAGAAGGAGATCCGCGATCTCAAACAGTTACCGGTACCAATATAAGAATGGCCAGACCTATTATGGGAGCTGCAGCCAGAGCATCCGTTACTTTAGATTTTTAAACTCTATTTCTTTATAACGTGAAACCGTCAGGATTTTCCTGGCGGTTTCTTTTTTTATAAGCTCTCACAAACGGGCAGATGTTTGTACCCGCTGACCCGAATACCGTACCCGTCTACTTAAAAAATGGATTATACTGCTTTTCAAAACCGATTGAAGTAGGATTTCCATGTCCGGAAAATACCTGAGTGTCACTGTCCAGCACGAAAAGTTTCTTGGTGATACCTTCAATCAGCTGTTCATAATTTCCTTTATATAAATCTGTTCTTCCAATGCTGCCTTCAAAAAGTACATCACCTGAAATCATGAACTTCTGATTTTCATTGTGGTAGACTACACTTCCAGGAGAATGCCCAGGAACATGGTAGATCTTAAACTTTTCTCCATCAAGATCCAGCTCGTCACCTTCTTTTACATAGTTTACCTCTACTTTTACAGGATCTATAGTCATTCCAAATCTTAGTCCGCTAGCCTGAAGCATATCCAGTACTTCCTGGTCTTCCTGATGCATATGGACAGGTACTTTAAATGTGTCAGAAGCCCACTGAAGCCCCAAAACATGATCAATGTGAGCATGAGTCAGAAGGATTTTCTGAATTTGTAAGCCATTTTCTGTGATGAATTTTTCAATGGCCTGAGTTTCCTGTCCGTTCATATTTCCCGGATCAATAAGCCAGGCGTTTTTATTTTCGTTGTAGACAATATATGTATTTTCGCTCGCAAAATTGAAAACGAAACCCTGAATCTGAAGCATATCCGAATATTTTTATTTCAAAAATACGATATTATTAAGAAAATGCCGATTTTTCGTTATCTTCGTCATAATGAAAACTTTGCGAATACTTTTACTCTCTTTGGGCGGATTGGTGTATGGACAAAATATCCAGAGTATCCAATTATTCAACCCACAAACGAATGACGAAACTCCTGTCATTAAATTTAATTCAGATGAAAAACTGGTGTTAACTTTTGATGACCTTACCAATACCAGTGAAATTTATCGATACACGATTAAACATTACGATAGAAACTGGAATGACGATAACCTGTTTTTTACAGAGTTTGCCACAGGAAGCATGAATGGCCTTCTTGATCAGTTCCAGTATTCTTTTAATACATTACAAGCTTATACTCACTATAAACTGACTTTTCCCAATGATAAAATACAAGCGAAAATTTCAGGGAACTTTGAGCTGATTGTTTATAAAGACTCTGCAGATAAACCACTTTTCAGAAGACGCTTTTACCTGGTAGAAGATGCCGCTTCATTAGCTCTCAATATTTCAAGGATAGCAGATGCCAAAAAACCTAATATCAACCAAAGAGTAGAGGTAAAAGCAGTGCCCAACGGCGGTGATCTTTCTTCTAATGTTAATTCTATGACACTGAATGTGATGCAGAATAACAACCCGAATATGACCATTTCGAATTTGAAAGCAAGTACTGTTTTAGGAAATCAGTTGCTTTTTCAGCAGATGAACCTCAGTTTTCCGGGAGATAATGAATTTTATTATTTCGATAATAAAAATATGAATACCCCTGCGGATATGGTTCGTACTGTAGAAATAAAAGACGGTGTAAACCAGACGTATTTGCATCCGGTTTGGGCTTTCCCTTTAAATTATCAATATCAGCCCGACGTAAACGGAGCGTGGTATTACAGAAGAAATGACTTAGGAAGAGAAAGAGATGCTGAAAGAGAAGCAGATTATTCATGGGTATACTTTTATTTGGATTCGGATCCTGTAGATAAAGACATTTATATTCTTGGAGGATTTAACGGATATAAGCCGGGCAAAGAAAATCAGATGCAGTATGATGCTGCCAGTAAA
The DNA here is from genome assembly GCF_918698085.1 of Chryseobacterium sp. Bi04. GTDB lineage: Bacteria > Bacteroidota > Bacteroidia > Flavobacteriales > Weeksellaceae > Chryseobacterium. The sequence continues at coordinate 507 of NZ_CAKKLP010000022.1, read as the reverse complement.
CAATATGTAGCTAAAATTTTTCTGAAGCAAGGATTTTATAACTATGTTCTGGCAACTAAAGAAAGTGACGGATCTTTAAATTTTGGAGAAATAAACGGAAATTTCTGGCAAACAGAAAACCTATATCAGGCATTTTTATATTATGCTCCATTCGGAAGAAACTATGACGGCCTGATGGGATATGGAGAATTTAGGACTCCAATTGGAAATAAACGGTAAAGAATTCTTTGCTTTTTGAGAAATAAAAATAATATCCAGTATATTTAAAAAAATAGGCTGTCTCCGACGAGATAGCCTATTTTTTTGTGAAGCCTTATGAATGCTGGTTTTTAAGAAACTAATCGGATTATTTGAATGATAAAATGCAATGCAATGCATGGTTAAAATTTTAATTCACAAAAATTTAATTTGTATTAATATTATCAATTTAAATCTTTTTTAATAATAAAATTATATTTAATTAGTGACTTTCCTTATAAAATCATCATTGTGTTTTGTTTATTTATT
>NZ_CAKKLP010000021.1 GCF_918698085.1 Chryseobacterium sp. Bi04 | reverse complement strand
CTGCTTTGGTTATATCAAAGTGTTCAACTAAAAACTCGGGAAGTAATAATTTAAGTAGTTCGTGATCGCTTAGCATAATACAAAGATAAGATTACTAAATATTCCCCCCAACTTTTGCTCCTGATCCCTCCTAACTCATTAGAACTTATATTGAAGTTCAATACTGAGATCCCTACGGGATGACAAGGGAGGTGGAGTATGATAAAGTAATGCCGGACATTGAATAGTTGATAGTGCTGTCAACCCTCAACTCATAACTCTCAACTCTTAACTCATCATTATTCTTTTTTGACTGATAACCTCCCTTATTTGCAAAATATCAGTGTTTGGATTAATTTATTGTAAATGTTATTCAAATATCACTGTTTTTTTGTTTTTTCAATTTTAAAATTATGTAACTTAGTCATAACCAAAATGACTACGAATTCTAAAATATGCATATTATGAAAAAACATTTACTCCCTCTATTTGTCTTGTTATTAGGTATGAATGTTCATGCCCAGCAAGATTTCTTTGCGATTACCGGAAAGGATACTCAGAGTATTAATTTTAATGACTTTAGGGTAATTGATCCTGCTAGTGGAATATCTGGTGAAAAAGTCTTTACAACCGAATCTTCTGCTAAAATATTTTCACAGACCAGAAAAAGTAAGATAACGGAAGATCGAAATTCTTCCCATAGTTCTCAGGCTGCAACGATGGCTGCACTAGCTTATAATTCTTCTAATAATAACTTAGTGTACATACCCATGTTCTCTTCAAATGTTTATATTCTAAACCCTGAAACTAAGGAAATTACTTTAATAGAAAACAGTATAGCAAAGGCTTCGTCCTGTGATATTAATTCCCATATAACGAGGATGGCTACAGGCTATGACGGCAATATTTATGCTGTAAATAATGCAGGAACACAGTTTTTACAGATCACAAATAAAAATGGACAATATGAAGTAAATGACCTAGGAATTATAAAAGATGACACCTCTAATGGTAAAAATTCATTTACCGCTATAGAAACCGGTTTTGGAGGAGATATGATTGCTGATACAGATAATAATTTCTATATTTTTGCAGCGTCAGGAAATGTTTTTAAAGTATCAATAAAAGAATTGAAAGCAAAGTTTATTGGTAAAATTGCAGGTATTCCCGATAACTATTCCGTAAATGGCAGTGCTGTGAATGCAAAAGGGAAAGTTGTTATTGCAAGTGCTAAAGGGGCTCCTTTATATGAAGTAGATCTGGGTACTTTACAGGCACAGCAGCTTCCAGGAGAACAAAATCTCCACATTTATGATTTGGCCAGCAAATATTTTGCTAATGATAAGGCATCTTCAGTGAATGTATTGGCTAATATTGATATTTACCCAACCAGAGTTAATGAGCATTATGTGAATGTTTATAGTAACAATAAGAATGTTAAAGGAAATATTCATTTTAATGTTTTTGATATGTCTGGTAAGAATGTGATGACACAAAGCCTGAATGTAAAAGAGGGCTCTTTACATGAAAAGGTATATTTCAAAAACCTAGTGAGTGGTGCCTATATTGTAAGTATTGTTGATACATCAGGAAAAATATTATTGAATAAAAAGATTTTGGTGACAGAATAAGTTTAATTTAAAGAAAGAACTTTTTCTGTCCATAAAAATAGGACCTTCTTAAATTAATTTGAGAAGGTTTTTTAATGATTATTTGATATTCGATAAGTTTTATCTTTCGATATTAAAATGTAATTTTATAAAAAAATATAGATGAAGCTATACTTTAATGTAGGGTATGTTGCAAAAGCCGGAGAAAATCTTCAATTGATTATTGGTGAGGAAGGAGCTGCGGTTCATATCCATACTATGTTTTATGCAGATAACGGATTATGGAAGTGTGAAGTAGATTATTTTTCTAAATCGATTTCCTACAAATACCAGCTTGTAGATGAAAAAAATAATGTTTTAAGAGAAGAATTTGTTTATCATCATCTTAATTTTCCGCATAATTATAAGGAGTTTATTATTTTCGATGAATGGAATAATAAAAATTTTCCTGAGCATTATTTAAATAATAAAATTCTATATAATAAGTTACATGGATTCGTTCCGGAGAAAGTAGCTGTCTTAAAAAAGCATACACATTTATTCAGGTTGGAAGCTCCTGTTTATAATCCTGACTGGAAAATTGTATTGTTTGGAAGCACAAAATCATTGGGAAGCTGGAATGTGGATAATGTTGTTCATTTATACCAAACTGACTTCGGAGTTTGGGAAGCCTCCGTTGAAATCCCGGAAAATGAATTTATTCAATTCAAATATTGCCTTTATGATATCAAAGAAAATAAGGTAATAGATGTTGAAACCGGTGATAACAGATTTACTGTAGCTAATTCTTTTACAGATGTTCTTCAGATAGTTTCCAACCATTATTTTAAATTCAAGGCATATCAGATGTATCATGATGCCGGAGTAGCAGTTCCTGTATTTTCTTTAAGAAGTGAAGAAGGATTTGGGGTCGGTGAGTTTTTGGATATTAAGAAACTAGCAGACTGGACAAAGGAAACTAACCTTGGAATTATTCAGATCCTGCCTATCAACGATACTACAGCGAATTATTCCTGGACAGATTCTTATCCTTATGCTGCAGTATCAGTATATGCACTGCATCCACAATATATATCACTCGAAAAACTGGATTTTCCATTACCGGAAAAATTAGTTGAGAATTATATTTCTGAAAAACAGACTCTTAATGCTCTTGAGCTTATTGATTATGAAAAAATGATCGTGGCTAAATGGAGATATCTGAAAGCCGTTTTCAGTACAGAAAAAGAAAATATTTATAAAGACCGCAGTTTCAAAAAGTTTATAAAAGAAAATGAATCCTGGCTGGTTCCCTATGCTGCATTTTGTGTGCTGAGAGATAAATATAAGACTCCTAACTTTAATGAGTGGAAAACTCACAAAAAATATATCGCTGGAAAAATCTTGCAGTTTTTTACTCCAAAAAGTAAAGACTATGATAATTCTATGCTTCATGCATGGGTGCAGTATCAGCTTCATAAACAGTTGAAAGATGCCGTTGATTATGCTCATAACCTTGGTATTTCTCTAAAAGGAGACCTTCCTATAGGGATTTACAGGTATTCTGTAGAAGCCTGGACAGAACCTGAATTATTCGGTATGGATTTTCAGGCTGGTGCACCACCGGATCAGTTTACAGAGCTTGGCCAAAATTGGGAGTTTCCAACTTATAATTGGGAAGCAATGAGAGAAGATGACTATAGGTGGTGGAAAAATAGGTTCAAAGCATTGGAGCAGTATTTTGATGCAATGAGAATTGATCATATTCTGGGCTTTTTCAGAATCTGGAGAATGCCGGTTTCTGCTGTACAGGGTATTTTAGGATATTTTTATCCGGCTGTTCCTATTGTTGCTGATGAATTTAAAGCCTGGCAGATTCCGTTTGATTTTGACAGATATTGTAAACCATTTATTAATAATCAGATCTTATGGGATCACTTTGGGGATAACAGTGGAAAAGTACTTGAATTTATTGATCGCAATCACGACGGAACCTATTCTTTTAAGGAAGAATTTAATACGCAGAGAAAGCTGGTAGATTTCTTTAAGAAACATCCGGGAGGTGCACTTGAAGAACAGCTGATTTCACTTTGTGCCAATGTTTTATTTTTAACGGAGGAAAGAAATGGTGAGCTGGTTTATCATCCGAGATTCAATGTATATCATACGGAATCATACAAATACTTGCCGGAATCTGAAAGGAAAGGTATTTATGATTTATACCATGACTATTTCTTTAGAAGACAAGACCATTTATGGTACGAGAAAGCAATGGAAAAACTTCCTGTAATCCTAAATGCCACCAAAATGCTGATTTGCGGAGAAGACCTTGGGATGGTTCCGGCATGTGTACCGGTGGTAATGGATGAACTTGGTATTATTGCCCTGAAAGTACAGCGTATGCCTTCAGAAAATATCCCATTCTATAATCCTAAAAATGCAGGCTATATGAATGTGGTTACGGCCTCTTCCCACGATAGTTCTACATTAAGGCAATGGTGGAAAGAAGATCCAGCTTTGACACAAAAGTACTATAACCAGCAATTAATCCAATATGGAAAAGCTTCGGAAGATCTGAACCCGGATCTTGCTGAGATTATTATGAAGCAGCATTTATACAATGATGCTATGCTGGCTATTTTCCCTATTCAGGAATTTTTTGCTACAGATGCAGAACTATCCAATGAAAATATGGACAACGAAAGAATCAATAATCCTGCTGTTTTTCCTCATTACTGGCGGTATAGAATGCACATAAAGCTGGAAGATCTAAAAGAAAAACAAGCTTTCAATGAAAAAATATCCAGATGGATAAAAGATAGTGGAAGAGTATAAATTTAACACCTGATTATCAGTTTGTTATAAAAATATTAAAAGAAGTTTAATCTTATGATTTAACTTCTTTTTTTTATTTGAATCAAAAAGATAGAATTAAGATATTCTGCTATATATTAACCAATTAACGACTATAGAGATGAAAAAAATATTTTTGGGATTAGCTTTGGGCTTTGGAGTCTTGACGGCAGCTCAGCAATATCCGAATAATGGTTGGGGAGATGATGGTTATTATCAGAATGGAGACGGCTATTATAGCAACGAAGATGACAGGAATTATTTTCCGGATGATTATTACTACAATTATCCTCAGGATTATTATCCTGGCGATTATTATCAAAGCTATTATAACGATTACAGAAATAGTATTATTAATATTGACTGGAACGGCTTTTTCGTACAGAACAGACTAAATCGCTGGCAGGTCGACCAGATTATGAGATTGAATAATCTGTATTCAAGTTTTACAACTTGGGATAATTTTTACAGATATAATCCGGACAGGTGGTATTATGACAGGTTTTATGCACTGGAAAGAATTTTAGGTCCGAGAGTCTTTGTAGTTTTCCAAAATAACTACTATCGTGGCTCAAGCCCAATTATTTATTTTCAGAATTACAGAAGAACGTACTATGCACCAAGATATACTGTAATGCCAAGATACAGGAATGTAAATATCAATATTTACAGAATGGACAGATCAAGATTCCGCAGAATGGATAATCCTACTTTTGATATCATCAGAAGAGACAGCAGACCCGACAACGGATTCAGAGGTCCTGTAAGAGATGGCAGCAATTCCGGAGGTTTCAGGGATAATGATAATTCCGGAGGTTTCAGGAGTAACAATGGAGGAGGATTCAGAGGTAACAGCGGTGAAGTCCGAAAAGAAAATAATGGTGGTTTTAGAGGTAGTTCCGACAATTCCGGAGGTTTTAGAAGTAATAATGGAGGAGAATTTAGGGGAAATAGCGGCGAAGCCAGAAAAGATAATAGTGGTGGTTTCAGAGGCAATAGCGGCGAAACCAGAAAAGAAAATAATGGCGGCTTCAGAGGAAATAGCGGAGGCTTTAGACAAAAGTCTGAAAGTTCTGCACCCCGTCAGCAAAACCGCAGTAATAGCGGAGGCTTTAGAGGCAGCTTAGTAAAGAATTAATAATTTTCATATATTATATTTAAGTGGTGTGAAGGGCAGGTTTTTATAATCTGTCCTTTTTTTTGTTGTTTTATTGATTTATTTTTATTAAAATTTAACATTATTTATGAATGTGTTAATTTAACTTGTGTTTTAATTGTTAATCCAAAAGATGTATAACAATTAATTAAAATTTTTAAAGATGAAAAAATTAGTTTTAGCAATAGCATTTATCGGAATGGGAAGTTTCGCAATGGCACAACAAACCAATCCTCAGGACAAAGAAGCAAGAAAAGCTGAAATGCAGCAGAAAAGACAACAAAAAGAACAGGAGCATCTATCACAAATGCAGAAAGACCTTAACCTTAATCAGTCGCAGGTAGCTCAAATAAAAGATCTTCATGAAAAAAGAAAGGCCGAAATGAAAGCTGACTTTGAAAAGAATAAGGATAACAGGCAAGCCAAGATGGATGAGAGAAAGGCTAAAAGAGCACAAATGGATGCCGATATGAAACAAATTCTTACTCCTCAGCAATATGATAAATGGCAGGCTGACAGAAAAGCTAAGATGGAGCAGAAAAGAGTAGCTATGAAAGATAGAAAAATGATGAATAAGCCGATGAATACAGCTACTCCTGAAGTGAAATAATAGTTTGTAATTGTAGTTTTTTAATGTGTAAAGGATGGAAATTTTTCCATCCTTTTTGTATTAATTTTCTGTAAAACTTTTGATTTCGGGCATTTATTCCCTATTTTTGGCTATAAATTTAATACTTATGGTTAGCGAAAAAATTGCAAAATTAATTAACGAACAAATTGCCCACGAACAATATGCTGCTCAATACTATCTTTCAATGTCTGCCTGGTTTTCAGGAAAAGATTTAGATGGAATTGCCAACTATTTCAGAGTGCAAAGCAAAGAAGAATTAATGCACGCGGATAAAATGTTTGATTATTTAAATGATGTAGGAGGAGAAATCATTATCGGGGAAATTGCAAAACCTCCACATGAGTTTGATAATGCAACAGATATTTTCGAGAAAGCATTGGCACATGAGAAAATTGTAACTAAAAGTATTTTCAATATTGTAAAGAATGCTAACGAAGAAGGTGATTTTGCAACAACGTCTTTCCTGCAATGGTTTATCAACGAACAGGTAGAAGAGGAAGCAAGTGCTTCGCAATACGTAACAAAGATTAAGATGGTTTGTGATAACCCATCTGCATTATATCTTTTCGACCAGGAATTAGCACAGAGAGTGTTTACTCCCAATCCGGCTGTTTAAGAATCAAATCTTTTCAAAAAATATAAAACTGCTTTTCAAAAGAATAGCGGTTTTTTTATACCATAAATTGTACAGGATGATTTATTTTATAATTGTATTCAACATTATATAGCTGCACATTGTTGCTGATATATATATGAAAAGAGAAATGACAGACAAAAGTTAAAAGAATAAATTAAGTCAAAATGATCACCCGAGCACTAAATATAGACTTCCGGTTCTTTATGATAGCGTTTTTTATTTAATTATTTGAAATATAGCCTGTTGAACTTTATCTTTTCTGTCTTTCCCTTTGTATTTTTACCGCTGCAATAAATGCTATGGCTGTTAATATCAAACTGCCAATGAGGGATTTTGCGATATTTTCTGTGGGCATATAGGGATGTCCGTCATCGGTTACCGGTGGATCTATATAATCTGCAATATTGTAAATGGTTACAGCAGAGAGTATCATCATAACAATACTTATAAGAGCTGAGATTAAATATATTTTCATGGTTAGTTATTGTCTTTTATCAATTCAAATACACGGCGGACTAATTTTTAATGAATAAAAATAATCAAACCTTTTGTATTTGTGACTTTTTTTAAGACAATTCTATTCTATTATCGCGAATAAAAGCATTATAGAGGTTTATAAATAGATGATTTGGGTTTTGAGAACCTTTTTACCCAGTTTTTCGAGAATGTTTTTATACCCTTCCACCTGAGCTTCATCTTTACTTTTTTGCTCTCCGGTTTTGAAATCTACAATGATATACCCTTCATTGCTTTTTAAAATACGGTCCGGCCTTAAAATAAAACTTTCTCCATGTTCTGAAATCATGATGTCTTTCTCATTAATTACTTCCCATTTCTCATCAAAGAACTCGGCGTAGGTTCTCACAATTTCCTGTAAAGTATCATGGATTTCATTTTTCTCCTCTAATGTAATCTGGCCTTCCAATGTATATCCTTCCAGTACTTTTGAAATATCTTTTTCCGTATTTATTTTTGAGAGAAGCTCGTGAACGAAAAGTCCTATTCTTACTTTTTCATTTCTTACCTGATAATTTTTTGATGGAGTGGCAATCTTTATGGAAGTAGTCTTTTCATTGACATTTTTCAGATCCTGAATATTTTGGGTTTTGAAAGGCGAGCTTTTTTCTTTAGAATACTTTTTTAGCATTTCAGGCTTTACTTCATACAGATCAAATTCATCAGCTTCATTCATATTCTTTGTTTTAATAAACTCTAAAAGCTCAAGATTGTTGGATGTTTTATTAGGCTTTTGAAGGTAGAAAAATAACTGTTCAACAGGTCTTGTAGTAGCAACATACTGAAGGCATAATCTGTCAATCAGGTTTTTATAGGAATTTTTTTTGTTGAATAACTGAATCTCACTGTCATAAGCTTCCAGATTTTTACTGAACTGGTTGATATTGACTGCTTTTAAAGATTCATTATCATGAGTATCAAACCAATTAGTAAACTCATTATCCCTGTTTTTGTTCATCATGGGAATAAAAACAATAGGGAATTCCAGTCCTTTAGACTTATGGATGGTCATGATCTGAATGGCATCAATATTCTCTGAAGCCTGAATAGTGTAAGAAGAGGCTTCCTCATCCCAGTATTTTAAAAACTCTTTTGTACTTACACCAGCAGTTTGGGTAAAATTAAAAAGCATTTCCATGAAGTTGAGCAGGAAATCGGTTTCTTTATTCTCAACGGAAAATTCATTGATATAATATTCTACAAAGTTGTAGAGATTAAATCTTGGAAAATTATCCTGCTTAAGCTGTAATGAATATTTTTGCTTAATAATCTCGAGGATCTCTTCATGGTTTTCAATATCCAGAATTTCTTTCATTTCCAGTGTGAAATCAGCCATATGAATTTTACCCAACGTATTCAGGTAATACATCATCATGATCAGACAGTGTTTATTCTTAGGATTTATCTCCCATCTCAGAAATTCAATAACAGCTTTTAGGGTGTTGGAAAGTTCCAATGTAAGCCCTTTATCGGAGATTGTTTTTATATTGGTCTCTTCACCCCGGTAATTTACTTTTAAGTTTCCAAGCTTCTGAGAATAGCTGAAAATATCAAAATTTCCACGGCAGAGAATGGTGATATCAGAAAATTTGAATCCATTATCCAGACATTCCTGAATATCTTTTCGCATTTTTTCAGAAGTATCATCATAAAATTCTTCGTTTGTGAGGTTTTCAATGAGGTTTACCTTTACCCTTCCATCCATTTGGGATTTTGGAGTTTGTTCGGCATCTGTTCCAAAGATATTTTGATGTTCCTCCTCCAGTTCTCCGGAATGGAAACGGTAGAGCTCATTGTTAAATTGTACAATATTTCTGGCACTCCTCCAGTTATCTTTTAAAACCAGAAGATCAGCCTCTTTAGGAGAGAATTCTTTCTTATTGATAATATCGAGCATCAGCTTACTTTCTCCTCCACGGAATCTGTAAATACTCTGTTTAGGATCTCCAACTAATGTAAAAGAAGTGTTTTCAGAAGATACACTATGGTCTCTTAACGGAACAAAGTTCTGCCACTGCAGCTCTGAAGTATCCTGAAATTCATCAAAAAAGTAATGCTGAAATTGTGAACCTACTTTTTCATAAATAAATGCAGAAGGTTCATCTTTAAGGTTTTCATTGATCAGAATATTGAATTTTGAGAGCAGCACCAGATCATTTTCTTCCTCAATCTTTTTGAGCTCATCCTGAATATCTTTATTAACTTTTAAAGGAAGAAGTGCCGAAAGTACTTTTTCTTTCTTTTGCGTTTCAATATACAGAAGAATAAGCTGCATCCTGTTATCAAGAAGCTGATCCAGGATCTCTACAATATCAGCTTCCTTATGTTTTGATTTTGAAGAAGCTCCCTTTCTGTAATTGTTGACTACAGATTCTTCCTGAGTAGTAGGAAAAGGAAATCCAGCTCTTTTCTGTTGATAAAAGTCGATAACTTTAAGAAAAAAGCCTCCAATCCCATTTTTTCCCTGGGCAAAATCTTCAACTTCAATATTTCTGGCCTTAAAGAGCTCAACAGATGTTGCAGCAAGCTCTGCAGCCTGTTTTTTATGAAGAACAATTTCTTTACGCAGTGTGTTTTTTATAGTGTCATAATTCGCATCATCAAAACTTTTGTTGTTTTTCAGATGTTCATAATGAATATCTTTCACAAATTCTTTCGCGGAGTCATACAGATTTTTGTTAAGATTAATCCTTTCATTGTTTTCAAGACTGTAATCTACATAATCCATGAAAGAATTGGAAATCGTTTCATTTTCACCAATCTGATCGAGCATTTTATCTACTGCCTCGATCAGGTAGGGCTCAGCTTCAATTTCAAGATTGAAATTTTTAGCCAGTCCCAATTCATAAGAAAAGCTTCTTACCAATCTTGAATTAAAACGGTCAATAGTCCCGATATTCAGTGTAGAATAATTATGAAGAATATAATCCAAAAGCTTTTTTGAACGCAGATGGAGCTCATCAATTGTAATTTTTAAGCCCTGCTCTGCAAAAGCTTTTTGAATATTTGTAAGATCTGCATTTTCGGTATAGCTACTGGCGGAAAAATTTCCCAGCCATGTCAAAATCCTTTCCTTCATCTCATTCGCTGCCTTATTGGTAAATGTCAGAGCGAGGATATTCCTGATCGATTGATGTTGATTAGGATAGCGGAGACAGATCATCAGCAGTCTCTGAACCAGAGCATATGTTTTCCCTGATCCTGCTGAAGCATTGATGACTGTATAAGAATTTTGCATTATAAAAAGTAGAATTGAAACTGCAAGTTAGCTAAAATTTAAAAGAAATTTTAACAATTCACTTCAGCTATTTAACAGTTTCAAGAGCAAAAACAGAAAAGAAATACTAAAAGGCGTTAACTGTGGTTAAACTTGTGGAATAATTTAAAAATAATTTTAGCTTTGCTTTATAAAAACAGCCTGTGAAACTCAAACTATTCTTTTTTTTATTTCTTATTTCTTCCATTACCATCAGTGCCCAAAGCTACATCTTCGGCAAAATAACTTCTGAGGGAAGTTCCGAAATACAGGACGTGAATGTGATCAATATCAGAACGGACGAAATGGTGCTCTCCAATAGTGACGGGCATTTTATGATTTCCGGAAAGGCTGGAGACGAACTACGCTTTATAAAACCAGGCTATGAGCGCTTAACCAGGATCGTATCTCAGGAAAATATACAATCTCCATTGAATATCAGTCTGGTGAGAGTTACCATACAGATTCCTGAAGTGGAAGTGAAGCAAGGTCTTACCGGAAATTTAAAAATAGATTCCAAAATATATAACAAACCTAAAAAGGTTGAAAAATTGTCTAAAGAAATAGATAAGTATATTGCCCAAAAATCTGACCCCAGAATATTGGCGGCAAGAGCAGGAGAGTTTGTACAGCCAAAAGGCGAAGGTTTTTCAATAGGAAAAGTAAAAGATCAATGGGATGATATCGATTTAATGAAATATCTCAAAGCGAGCCTGGGCGATGATTATTTCGCAAGCTTAAAAATAGATAAACCTCAAATTGACCATTTTATTTCTTATGTTCTTGCAGGTGGTTTTGAAAGAAAGAAAATTTTAAAATATGGCTTCTGCAGTGATGCTGATCTGAACAGGTTTCAGCGTTTTGTACTCACCAGAATATCATCATACCGGGCACCACAGACTCAAAAATAACCTATATGAAGACTTTTATTAAACTGTGCTGGATATTTTTATTTGTGGCCGGAAAATTATTCTCACAAGAGAATATAAAGGGGCAAATTACAGACGGCAGTACTGGAAATGTAAACCCTGTTTTAATAATCAATATTTCTGCTCAAAAAAGCTCCCTTAGCAGTATGTCTGGAGAGTTTGCCATTGAGGCAGCGGAAAATGATGAAGTCAGATTTGTAAAAGAAGGATACTACCGCTTTGAAAAGAAGATTACAAAAGAAGATTTAGCTTCACCGTTACATATCATTCTGAGAAGAATGGAAATACAGATTCCTGAAGTGGAGATCGCCTATAAGCCCACTGGAAATCTGGCAAAAGACTCTAAGTATTTAAGTGAATCCGGAAAATTGAAAGCTTTAAAATCTGATATAACAATGTATATGAAAAGCCCTCTCAATGAGCCTATGCCGGATAATAAGGTATCCAAAACATTTGCCGGACATGATTTTAATGCCGGTCAGGTAAATGTGGCAGGCGTTTTTAAAGCTATTTCAGGGATTATTAAGAAGGCTTCAAAACCGAAAATTACTAAAGCAGATTATAATGAAACCCAAAGCTTTCTTATCAGAGTAAAAAATGAAATCAGCCTTGACTTTCTGAAAAAATACGGTATGGATGAAGAGCAGATTAACAGATTCCTTCTTTATGCCAATAAGACCCGGCTGCTGGCAAAAAATTACAGAAAGGACTTTAAAAACGATGTGGTAGAATATGAATTAAGAGTGGCCTTTGGAGAATACCGGAAGCTGCATAAACTGGACAGCTGGGAAAAATAAACCTGATAAAACTTAAAATAAAAATTGGCTAATACTTTTGAGACTATAAATATTTTTTGGAGGAAAAGAGTTTTTCTTTTGTTTCTTTTCCTGTGTAATGCTCTGTTTTCCCAACAAATGATAACAGGAAAAATTGTTGATGACAGTAATGAAGATGTAAGCGGAGTAACGATTATCAATATGTCTACCGATAAAAAAGTATATTCCAATTCATTGGGAATGTTTTCTATTGAAGCATCTTCGAATGATGAACTCAGATTTGTAAAAGAAGGCTTCAGAAGACAGTCTAAAAGAGTTCTCACGGATGGAGTCAATTTTCAGTTGCTAATACGGTTTTTTCAGATTCCCAAAGAAATAGAAGAAGTAAAGATTGTAAAAAGACTGACGGGTGATCTTGAGCAGGATTCCAGAATTGTTGCTAAAGTAGACAAAGGGGAAATAGTTCGGGATGCAGTAGGTTTACCACAGCCTGTTGGAAAAATGAGGGAAAAGCCGGCAGAAGTGAAGCAGGTTCTGCTGCCTATACTTTTAGGAAACCTGAATGTTCAGGGAGCTTATGATCTGATAAGTGGCAAAGCACGAAAGCAAAAAAGACTGTACAGATATGACGATTTACAGGAGCACATTGCCTGGATTAGAGATAGAGTGGAAAATGACTATTTTACAAAAGCCGGAATTCCGGAAGATAGAATATCTGAATTTATAGAATTCTCATTCGTTGCCAAACCTCAGGTGCGTACCTATGTAAAAGCGAAAAATCTATCGGGAGTTCTGCTGAGGCTGGAAGAAACTATTCCTTTGTATGTTGAGAGGCTAAAGAAGAATGGGAAATAGTGTTAACAAAATCTTAAAATATTGGAATGGAAATTGATGCATTACTGATATAAAATAAATCAAATCCACAAATCTTATGAATAAAAATAATATTGCAGTAGCAATAGGGGCTTTAGGTTTTGTAATAGGGCTTGGCTTTTTAGGAAATGCCATCAAAAATAGAAATAGATCTGAAAATACAATCTCGGTTACAGGGTTGGGAACAAAACAGTTTGTTTCCGATCTTATTACCTGGTCCGGAAGTTTTTCCAAAAACAATATGGATCTTAAATCAGCGTATGATGAATTGGCTCTGGATAGAAAGGTGATCAATGATTATCTTCTTTCAAAAGGAATTAAACAGGCTGAAATTGTATTTTCATCGGTAGATATTCAGAAGCAGTTTAGAAGTTATAATGACTCCAATGGCAATTATGTACAAGGCGAGTTTTCGGGTTATAACCTGACTCAAAAGGTTTCTATTGAAAGTAAGGAAGTAGCAAAAATTGAAAACCTTTCCAGAAATATTACCGAAATTATCAATCGTGGAATTGAATTTACCTCTTCTTCACCTTCTTATTTTTACACCAAGTTAGCTACTGTAAAGCAGGAAATGATTGCCAGTGCAACAAAAGATGCTAAAGAACGGGCCGAAAAAATTGCCGAGAACTCCGGCAGCAGTCTGGGGAGCCTTAAGAAAGCAACAATGGGAGTTATTCAGATCACAGCTCCCAATTCCAATGAAGATTATTCATATGGCGGAACTTTCAATACTTCTTCCAAAGATAAAGAAGCCAGTATTACCATAAAACTGGAATATCAGGTGAATTAGAAACATCAGTTGCGGGAATCCTTTTAGCAGTCTATAATCAATATAAAAATAAACGCCGGAAATATTCCGGCGTTTTATATGTTAAGGATATACAATATCACAAATTTCATTTTTCAACTCGTCTACATTCTCCGGAGCATAGTTGGCAAGCAGCCATAGATGTAAAGACTGTTTCCCTTCACCATAGCTGGGCTGTATGTGGCTGTTATCAATCAGGCTGAAACTGTTTCGTTGATAGAAAGAATAACGGCGCTGGGCATCCTCACTTAAATCCGCAGGTTCAATTTCCAGAATGATTTTAGGGTATGTCTCCAATAGATGTTCTATAATATGAGAACCCAGTTTTTTACTTCTGAACGTTTCAAAAACTTCAAAATGTTCTACGAAAACAAAAGAGCTCATTTTCCATAAGATGAGATAGCCAATGGCTTCAGATTCGTGAAAAACAGACATTATTTTTGTCTGTGGGTTTGAAAATAGATCCAGAAACTGTTCTCTATCTCTTTGTTCGTCTACAGGAAACGTACTGGTATAAGAATTATAGATTTCCTGAACTCTATCATCCTCAGCATTAATAATCGGTAAAAATTCCATAATTATAAATCAAAAACGCTTGGTCTTCTTGTAATAAAAATATCTTTAATCCACAAAGTAAATGCCAATCCCAAATAAATAAGGAAGAAAAATCCGGCGGTAGCAAAAGTAGAGTAGATGAAGAAAACCCTTAATTTAGATACAGGTATTCCCAGTTTAGCGCCCGTTCTTGTAAGAACACCAAACCATTCTCTCTCCATTTTATGACGAATATTACTCAGCATTTCAAGATTCTTTTAGTAGTTTAAATCCAATACTGCAATTTAAGCAATTTTTTTCTTCGCATAGATGTTTGTAGTGATAAATCAGGCTCTGGCTTTCCAAAGCATTTTTTATATGGAGACCCAGATTTTTCCATCCCGTTATCACGGAATTTTTCTCTGCCGTAATATGACTGTAGAATCCCAGAATTTCATCGGCTATTTCTTCATTATGATACCTGTGGTAAGCATATTTTACCGGAAGTACAGTATTTAAAATAAGGAGATCAATAAAATCCTTACTCAACATTTTTGGAGTAGGTTTTGAAATGGTTCCAAAATTGAAATGACAGTCCCAATATTCCGAAGCTTTTACAGGCTGAAAAATCTCATAAAGCTGATCAGGATTTTTAATACTGATTATTTTTGAAAATAAATTCTGGTGTCTGTTGTAAAGATCAGCCAATTGAGAAAGTCGGATTGTTGGAAAGTTAGGAGGTCTTAATCTTAAAAACTTGGGATGTAGTTTTACATCGGATAGCATAAACTTGGCTGTAAGAAAATCAAATTCTCTTTTCCATATTTTCATCTGTCCGTCCAAAGGAACATCAAGCCATCCCGAAACTCCGAAGAATAAAGCTTCAAGCTGCAAATGATTCTGCCGGATTTTATTAATGATACTGAAATCAATACTTTCTGCAATTTGTCTGAAAATATAAGCATTCACTTTTAACCCAAAAGAATAGGCAAGGCTGTGGAATAAAACAGCTTCGAAATTATTCTTGTAGTGTGATAAGTTATGCTCAAGCTCAAGGGATTTTTCGTCCAGTTTTTTCAGAATATTTCCTTCGTGAAAATGAACAGGGATCTTGTTGCGGTCAAAAATTTTTTCACAGGCTATGAACTGGTTGCCATCAATGAATTTTTCATACTTACCTATTATATTTTCATCAATATAGCTGCTCAGCTCTAAGGTAGGTACGTTTTTGTCAGTATGTTCACTGATTTCCAGGTCATGCTGGAAAACAACATGAAGTATGATATTCTGGTAATTGGGATCTGGAGAGTGGTTGTGGAAAATCCAGTCAGATGAGCGGACGTGAAGTTCTATATTCCCGGCTATAACCAAGCCATTAGTCTTGATTTTGGCATCCAGAAAATCGGGACCTGCATCTTTATTCCACTTTCCAAAATTGATGATTTCAACGGAATTCCCTTCAATATCCTTGAAGTCAAAATTATTGAAAACCTTATAGTTCCAAAGATATTGAAGTAGTTTTTCTGTCATTAATTAATAGCACTAGGCTAGGTTGGTCATTTATGTTTTTTTACTTCTTAACACTGAAGGTACTTATAACGGCTTTATGATCTGTCGGCCAATTGTTCTGTGGTGCTAAGAAAATATCATGTTCCGTTTCTTTAACTTTCTGTCCTTTAACAATGCTTGTATCTGGACCCAGAATAGCGCTTTTATCAACTGAAATTCTACGATCAGCATAATAATAGACGAAATCTATCCTGTCTCGTTCATCTGCATCTAGAGCCCAACTGTTCTGTGCAGGCCACGTAAATCCCGGATATTGAAGTTCATCAGGATACACTTCTCTGTAGCTATCTCTAAAGCCATTTTTGTATAATGTGGTTGATGAATTCCAGGGAGCTACAATACCTCTGTGGTCGTAAAGGTTTTTAGTTGATTCTGTCCAATCCAAATGAGAAGCTTCATTAAAATCTCCTCCTAATATGATGATTCTTTTCTTTGCAATATCCTCTTTTGCTGCTTCAAGAAATGCTTTTATAGCCACCTGCCTAGTAGAGCTAAGATCCATATTCATGATTTGAGTGAGATCTGTAATAGGTGCTGGAAGCTTGTTAAAGTTGTTTCCATCATATCCGCGAGGCAGATAAACTGCATAATGGGTATAATCCAGATGAGCGGAATACACAGCGATTTCCTGTCCTTTAATTTCAGTAACCAATTTATGCATGCTGTGAATGGCATTGTCCTTACTGAACTCTTTTATAGGGTATTTGCTTAGAATAGCAGTGTCATAACTTGAAAAGGAATAATATTTTACTCCCTTTTCGTCTAATGCCTGCAGTATTCTTTTGTAAAAAAGGGTATTATTATAGTTTCTCACCTCTGACATTGTAACAAAATCAGGATTATGAGCCGCAATCTCATTGACAATTGCATCAAAGCCTCCGGGCACTTGTGTCCCTTCCTGCCATACATTGAACTGCATCACACTGAAACTGAAATTAATGTTAGAATTTTCAGTTTCTCCTGTTTGGCTGCAGGAAGGTATAAAGCTCATAAAAATGAAGCTGATTATTATATTTTTTAAAGTAATTAAAACAGTTCTTTTTTTCATCATTGATTTTTTTTAAACAAGTAAAAACAATTAAAATGTTTTTAACTACACTCTCAAATGTAAAATTTATTTGAATACAAAAAAACAAATTTCTCTGTTTAGAGAAATTTGTTATATTAATAAAATTTATTGAATGAAATTTTAAATTTCTAATCGTGTTTTGTGATCTTTTTTTTTAAAATTCTGATATATCTACAAAAGAATATTCAGGGGATTTTAAAGTTGATGAAGAAATCATAAAAGTAAAAGACCCAGATAAACATCTGAGTCTTAATTCTATTGATATCATAATCTTATAAAAAAACTATACTTTCGTTAGCTCTTTCTTAAAATTTTCTATGGTTGTTCTGTACATTTCTTCATATATAGGAAGAATGTTTTTCAAATCGAATTTTATAGCCTGTTCTTTCGCATTTTCCTTCATTTGAGATAAAAGATCGTCGTTACTCAATAATTTGATCGTATAGTTGCTCATAGCTTCCACATTTCCGATTTCTGCTAAATAACCGGTTTCACCCTGAATATTTACTTCAGGAATTCCACCTGCATTGGAGCTGATGACAGGTGTATAGGCTGCCATCGCTTCAAGAGCTGCCAAACCAAAGCTTTCCTGCTCCGAAGGAAGTAAAAATACATCTGAAAGCTGTAATATTTTATAAAGATCATTTACTTTACCTAAAAGACGTATTTTGGAGATAAGATCGGGATTTTCTTCCAGGAATTGGTTTACTTTTTCCATATCAGGACCTTCTCCAATGATGATCAGTTTTGACTTTACCTTTTTATTTACGTTTTTAAAAATCTGAAGTACCTCTTCTACACGTTTTACCGGACGTAGGTTTGAGACATGGATCAGTATTTTTTCATCCGGATTTGCAAACTGTGTTCTTTGGCATTCCGAACAGTCATCGAATTCAGAATTATCAATGAAATTGGTAATAACCTGTATTTCCTTTTTAATATTAAAAAACTGAAGGGTATCCTTTTTCAGACTTTCGGAAACTGAGGTAATAGCATCGGATTGATTGATCGAAAACTCTACAGCATGTTTATAACTCGGATGCTGGCCCACAAGGGTTATATCTGTTCCGTGAAGGGTTGTTACCAATGGAATATCATTATTATCCTCACGAAGCATTTGCTTAGCGGTAAAAGCTGCATAGGCATAAGGAATAGCATAATGAGCGTGAAGCAAGTCGAGCTTATAAAGATTGACAACCCGGTAGATCATAGAGCTTAACGCAATATCATAAGGCTGATATTGGAAAAGGGGATAGGTTTGAACATTTACCCTATGAAAGAAAATATTGGGATTGGTAATATCTAATCTTGCAGGAAGTGCAGAACTGATAAAATGTACTTCATAGCCTTTATTGGCAAGTGACATTCCCAGCTCTGTTGCTACAATTCCGCTTCCACCATATGTTGGATAGCAAAGTATGCCTATTTTCATTGGATTATTGTTGTTTTGATGTTGTTAAAGATAAAGTAGGGTTAAGATCTATACCCATTCCTGGTTTTAATTGGTCATTGACCAGTACAGGAAGTCTTCCCCATATTTTTGTTTTTCCGTTCAAAGCATCGGCTGCTGTATTCATAGAATCATCATTGTTTTCATAAGAAACAAGAACCGTAGATACCTTTGAAATATCAATGTCTTTTAAAGCATAAGCACTTCCAAATACATTGAGGATTACACGTTGATTTTTTGTGAGGTCAGCAAGAACTTTTTTTGATTCTGCCGATATTTTGTAAGGCTTATAAGCCGTAGAATTGTCCTTATGGAAACCTACAACTACAGTAGAACCTGCCGGAATTGTATTGATTTCGCTTGCCTTTTTTATAATAAGATTCGATCCTATTCTATTGGCAAAAGTTTGGTAAGGAGCTTCTTCCAGCGGAATATAATAAATTTGTTTTCCGGTGACAGGAAGAAGTTTTTGATCATCTTTTAATAAAGTTAATGCATTGGAATATAAATTCTGAACTAGTGTTTTGTGAGAATCATTATTCAGATCAGCATTGATATTATCAGGACTTTTGGGAGTGTATTGAGTCAGTCCTAAAAAATATTTTGTAAGCAAAATCTTCTTTACACTTTCTTCCACCCGGGATTGAGGGATTTCTCCTTTATCTATAGCTTTTTGAATCAGTTTTTTACCTTCAGAAACGCCCTGTGAGAAAAGCATAATGTCATTTCCTGCGCTGAAGGCCATGGCATCCAGTTCTCCCGGTTTATATTTATTGGCTACAGCACCCATATTGAGGGCATCTGTGATGATTAATCCTTTATAGCCTAATTGGTCTTTCAATAAACCTGTAATGATATTTTTAGAGACAGAAGCAGGAATTCCTTTTCCTGATTCTAAACTCGGAACATACAAATGAGCAACCATCACGCCACCGATTCCTTTATCCATCAGCGCTTTGAATGGTGCTAATTCTATAGTATTAAGCCTGCTGAGGTTATGAGAAACAACGGGAAGATCAAGGTGTGAATCTGTATTGGTATCTCCATGTCCCGGGAAATGTTTGATCGCAGCCAATATATTGTTGTCCTGAAGACCATTAGAATAGGATAGAGCAGATCCAATCACATTATTGACTTCTGATCCAAAGCTTCTGTTACCAATGATAGGATTGTTTGGATTCGTATTAACATCCACTACCGGGGCAAAATCCCAGTTAATACCCATCCTGTGGCAATCTTCTGCAATTTTTGCAGACATCTGGTAAATTAAATTCTTATCCTGTATTGCTCCTAATGTCATAGCCCAAGGGAATTTGTGGGCAGTTGCTATTCTTTGGAACAGTCCCCACTCAGCATCCATTCCGATCATTAACGGAACTTTGGACTTCTGCTGAAACTCATTGACAAGGTTGATTTCTCTGGCTGCATCGTCCTGCATTAAGATCAAACCACCTATTTTATCAGCTGTAACAATATTTCTTACCTGATTGATATAATCCTCTCCTTTATTAGTATATAATGCAACAATAAAGAGTTGTCCCAGCTTTTCATCCTGAGAAAGATTTTTATACGTCTTTTCTACCCATTGCTGTGCCTTTTTCAAATCTTCCGGAGATGCGTTTTTAGGCTGATACTGGGCATTCATCTTTGGGCTTATCAGTGCTACAATAAAGAGTGAAGTATATACTATTTTCTTCATGACTTTTTGAATAAGAACAAAAATACAATTAAAAAAACGACGAAAACAATGTTTTTTTAATTTTTGGTATATGATTTGAATACGCAATATAAATAATAACTAAACTTTAAATAGAAATGAAAAAAATTCTTCCATTTATATTACTAGCCGGAATTGGGTTTTTGTCTTACAGCTGTGATAACAAAGATGATGTTGTCGTACAAAATACTGCCAATGCTCAGATAAAAGATGTTACAGGTACATTTAACAGCAGTAATAATTTTGCATTCAAACAAGGTATTGCTATTCAGAATACGGATGTCGTGTTGGTATATAGAGATGCCGGAGGTGCATGGCAGCAGATTCCTAAGACTGTAGTTTTAGATAATGTAACGGGTATGCCTACCAACAGGGTATTTGAATATAATTTTGTTTTCGATACTCAGAATGTACAAGTAAGAGTAGAAAATGAAAATTTTGACTTAACCAATGGTACAACTTCCGGTGAGAAAAATGACTGGTTAAATAATCAAAGATTCAGAATTGTATTAGTTCCTGCTGTTTCAGGTAATAATCTAAAATCAGCAAATGCTACTCCACCTGTAGATTATAGCGATTATAACGCAGTGGTAAAATATTACAATCTTAATGATTCTAATGTTTCATCTACAAGAGTAAATTAAGAAATATCTTTTCAGTTTTTTATAATTAAAGAAAGCTCCGGGAGAAATTCCGGGGCTTTTGATTTATATAAAAGGAGAATCAACTGTAATAGGATGAAGCCCATTCTATAACTATTTCTTTTTTGTTGGCAGAAGCACTTCAAAAAAGGTACAGAGCCTCATGTGATGAAAGCAAGGTTATGTATTAGAAAACAAAAAAGCTTCAGATAAGAACCTGAAGCTTGTCATGTATTAATTATCATTGTCATCCAGAAGATGTCCAAAGAAATCTTTTTTAGTCTGTAGATAACCTTTACTTATTTCGTTAGCCGGAATTTGTAAAGGAATCCGCGAATTAAGATGAATATTACTGTCTACTACATATTTTACCTTTTCAGGGTTATTAGTAAGCAGGTTGATATCTTTTACGCCCAATAAATTAAGGATTTCAATAGCTACTCCGAAGTTTCTGTCATCAGCAGGAAGTCCTAGTTCAAGGTTGGCCTGAACGGTGTCAAGACCTTTTTCCTGTAGTGAGTAAGCCTTCAGCTTATTGATTATTCCAATATTTCTGCCTTCCTGACGAAGATAGACGATAATTCCTCCATTTTCATGGGTATATTTCATAGCAGCATCTAATTGTTGGCCGCATTCACATTTTTTTGAATGGAAAACTTCTCCTGTAATACATTCTGAATGGAAACGCACATTAACAGGTTTTGAAAAATCTGTGTTTTCTGCGATAATAGCCATGTGAGGCATCCAGTCGTTTTCATTTTCAGAGAAAGCTATCATTCGGAAATTGCCGTGTTCTGTAGGAACATTGGCCTCCGCCTGAGTTTTAATCATTAATAGTTAATTGTTTTAACTTCCTGGTAAAGCATCTTCAATCACAGAAATATTGGTTTTTAAACGAACCAGGTATCTGTTGAGAACCTCATCATCATCTCTATCAAGATTTTGTCTTTGCTTTTGTATTTTCTTATATGATTTTTCGAAGCTTTTAAGGGCTCTGCTCTTTCCTGCAGAGTTGTTGGCATCAATAGCATATAAATAATTTTGAAGGCTGTATTTCAAGCTTGTTATTTCATCATTCAACCCATTGCTTTTAAATTTAGGAAAGGTTGAAATTATATTTGAAATTTCAGAAGCGTTTATATTTTCCTTGATATTGATGTTGAAACTCTTTTTTGAGCCTCTGTCCGAATCAGAACCTTTTGTTTCACTATAAAAATTATTCGACAGCGGGGAAAGATTAAGTTTTTCCGTTGCGCAGGAAGAAGTTATTATTATAATGAGTACTCCAAAAAAAAATCGTTTTTTCATTTCTGTTGCCCTTTTTGATAAAGGATTGGATTAAGACTTTCATCGTTATACATTTTCATTTGTTTGTAAACTTTCATCTTAATATTACCGTTTTCAATGTCAGCAAGCAACTGATCTATGGAAGTTGATAGATCTTCTTTCTGAGTAAGCAATATATCCAGTTTGGCCTGGCAATTTTTTCGATGCTCGTCAGAAGCAGATTCTCTATTCGCTTCCAGTGACATATGATAAACCTTTAGTGCAAGAATTGATAATCTGTCTACTGCCCAAGCGGGAGTTTCGGTATTTATTTTTGCTTCAGGTTTAGGAGTTATATTTTCAAATTTTCTAAGGAACCAACTGTCAATATATTCTACCAGATCAGTTCTTTTCTGATTGGAGGCGTCTATTGTTCTCTTCAATTGAAGAGCTTCAGCCGGATCGATATTTTCATCTCTAATTATATCTTCCAAATGCCATTGAACGGTATCAATCCAGTTCTTTGCATACAAAATCCGTTCCAAACTATCTATTTCGAACGGGTTATTAATTAGAGAGTTAACGTTATCAGACACGTGATAGTCTTCAATACATTGATTGAAGACTTTCCATGCAGTCTCAGTGAAATTCATTAATCGTAAGGAATATTAGTTACTGGAAGAATTATTGTTTGTAGAAGAAGTTTTATTTTCAGAACCTGGTTTATCTTCTTCTTTTACCGCATCTTTAAATTCTTTGATTCCTGAACCTACTCCTCTCATTAATTCCGGAATTTTCTTTCCTCCAAATAGTAATACCAAAAGTATTGCTACGATAAGGATATGTTGCCAAGATAAGGCTAGTATTGTTATTGTATTCATCTCTTAAAATTTTTACAAAGTTAAGCTTTTTTTAATATGAAATCCAACCTAATGGATCAACGGGTGTACTTCCGTTCCATACTTGGAAATCAAGGGTATAGGAACCGTCGAAATCCTGAGCTACTGTTCCTACAGGAGTGCCTGAAGAAACCTGCTGCCCTTTGGAAACGCTTACATTTCCTAAGTTGGAATAAATAGTAAAATAGCTTCCGTGTTTTACAATAACAGTTTTGGTTCCATCATTGTTTGCCAATACTGAAGATACTGACCCTGGGTACACAGATTTAGCGCGTGTACCTGAAGGAACAGAAATTTTTATTCCGTTATTTTCTTCGGTAATATTTTTGAAAACAGGGTGTGGCTGTCTTCCAAAACGGTGGGTGATTTGCCCGGCTCTGTCTGCAGGATAGCCCAGTCTTCCTCTGTTATCGGCAAAACTGCTTCCCGAAGAAGTAGTTACCCCATAACTTGTCATTGCCTTTGTTTCTGCTGCTTTTTTATCTTCTTCTTTTTTCTTGGTAAGAGCAGCTTCTGCTGCTTTTGCTGCTATTAGCTTATTGGCAGCTTCTCTTGATCTGGCAGCTGCTTCATCCGATGCTTTTTTAGCGGCTAATCTTTTGGCTTCATCTCTTGCACTGGCTTCTACTTTCGCTGCCTCTTCATTACGTTTTCTTTCTTCTTCAGCTCTTCTAGCCGCTAGCTCAGCAGCTCTTTTTGCTTCTGCCTCTGCCAATCTTCTTTCTCTTTCCAGGGCTTCAGCTCTGGCTTTAGCTTCGGCTTCAATTCTCGCCTTCTCTCTTTCTGCAGCAAGTTTGGCTAAACGGATTTTTTCAGCTTCAGCTTTTCTTCTTGCTTCTTCCTCTGCTTTTGCTATTCTTATTTCTTCAGCAATAATTGCTCTGATCTGTCCTTCCAGAGCTTTAGACTGAACTTGTTTTTGTTTAAGTTCAACCGTAAGTTTCGACTCGTTCTTTTTGAATTCAGTAACGAGCTGTTCTTTTTGTGCTCTTTCTGCATTAATTGTAGCAAGATCTTTCTGCTGGTTAATCAACAGATTTTCTTTTGCTTTTACAGAGTTTTGCCTTTGTGCAATTGTTTTTTTGATCAGATTGGCTGCATCAGTAATCTCATTAGCTTTCTTATCCTGGTAATCGGAATATTGTTTCAGATACTGTACTCTACGTATAGCTTCTCCCAAATTCTTGGAAGAAAGAATAAAGGTTACCTTATTTTGTACCCCTTTGTTTTTATAAGCATTTACAAGAACTTCAGCATAGTTTTTTCTTAAAACTGCCAATTCCTTATTCTGACGATTGATCTCCAGCTGACGCAGGTAGATATCATCCTCAATAAATCTTTTCTCTTTCTGGGTATTATTGTAAACCTTTTCTCTTAAAACTAACTTTTGATTAACGTTGGTGAGGTAGGCTAAAGAAAGCTTAGATTCGCTTCGGGTTTTCGCTAAATCTGAATTTATTTGTGCAATTTGTTTTTTAAGTTCGGCATTTTGTTTTTGCAGCTGTTCTTTATTCTGCTGTCCCAGGTGCAGTCCGAACACCAAAATACCTATTAAAAAGCTAAATTTTTTAATCATTTAATCTCAATTTTCTTATAACTGGAGGGTACAGAATAAGCTGTTTCCATCCTCGAAAAGTCAAATTTCGTATTTTCCATTAAAATCTGACTAGATTTTGAGCCTTTTATAATTATTTTAACATTTTTTGGAAGACGTATTCCTTCATATTCATTCCAGTCACTGTAAGAAATTTCAAGCTCATCCGGAGATAAAACATCTTTAAGGTTTACACTGAGTAAGTCATAATTCGTGTCATATTGCAGGACGATTTTATACTCCCTGTTTTTTTCGTCAGTAACAATTTTTTGATTGACCTTTGAGGTCATTTTATATCCCTGCGCATTTTGAGTGAGGGTAAATTGTGAATCACTGATCTTTACAAAAGTTCTGCCCATCAATATTTTCTCCAGAGACTTATAGTCGATGAAATTAACGTTCAGCAGATTATTGAGATAGTCAAAATCAGAATCAATATAGACCTTGTTTACTTTGTCCTGACCTTTTATGCCTTCAGGAGTGGCAATTCCTCTTGCCACATTCAGGAATACAGCTCTTAAGTTCATCCATACTTTTTTATCATTTTCAATATAGACAGTTGCATCCAGGGTAGGAATAAAACTTCCGGTTTCTACACGTACTTTACTGTCAATCTTAATCTGCTCAAATTTTGGCGGGATTAATACATGCTCAAAGAAAGTGAGTTTATCTCTCACCGGTTCATTTACATCTTTTGGATTTTTATTATTTTCTGCAGCGGTAATGCTGTCCCGTGGATTGCCATTATTATCTTTAATGGCATTTCTTGTTTTACAGGATGATAAGGCAAGAAGTAATAAAAGGAGTGGGATCCAATTTTTCATGTATTTATCTTTTCAATTAAAAAATACGTTGCAATATTAACGCCAAACCACACAAGATGTTTTGTGTGGTTTGATGATATTATATTTTAGGGTAAATAATTTCTGATCTTATTTATTTGGATAGAAAATCTAAAACAGAATAATCTCCCAAAGAAATTTCTCTTGCTACACCGAAATACTGTGCAGAATTACCAATCATGGAATTCGAAAGATTCCCATGGTTGATTTTAGTGTTCTCCTGAATAAGAGAGTGTTCAATATTTGAGTTTACAATTACAGTATTGTTTCCTAATGAAACACCAGGTCCTATTTTAGAATTAGAAATTTTCACATTCTCTCCAATAAAGCAAGGCGGAATAATCAATGAGTTTTCAATAGTTGCGGAAGCCGGGTGGTGTGACATTTCCTCCGTTTCATACGCTAGAATTTTACTGTTGGTTTCTACCGTAGCATTCTTATTTCCACAGTCCATCCAGTCGTTTACCTTTCCTAAAGTAAACTTGGCACCTTTTGCTCTAAGGTTTTCCAGAGCTGTAGTCAGCTGATATTCTCCACCATTTTTAATATCATTATCCATGATATAATTGATCTCATTCATTAGCTTTTCAGCACTGTTGAAGTAATAGATACCAATAATGGCAAGATCTGAAACAAAAGTTTGTGGCTTTTCAACAAAATCAGTGATAAATCCATAGTTGTCTAGCTTTACAACGCCAAATGCAGCTGGATCTTCTACGCTTTTCACCCAGATTACACCGTCTGAATTTTTATCTAGCTGGAAATCTGCGCGGAAAAGTGTATCTGCAAATGCAATCACGACATCTCCCTGCATAGACTGTTCAGCACATTTAATAGCATGGGCTGTTCCCAGAGGGTCATTCTGGTAGTATATACTTCCTTTTGCTCCCAGCTTTTCAGCAATCTGAATAAGAGACTTTTCGATCTCAGGACCAAAATCTCCGATGATAAAAGCTACTTCTTCAATATCTTCTCCTGCTACCTTAGCAATATCTTCTACCAATCTCTGTACAATAGGTTTTCCTGCAATAGGAATAAGAGGTTTTGGAACAGTCAGTGTATGTGGACGTAATCTGGAACCACGCCCAGCCATTGGAACAATAATTTTCATAAATTATATAAGTAAGTTTGTTTAAGTTTATTCCTTTTGTTAAAGATACTATTAAAACGCTTATTAAAACGTAATAACTATCATCTTTAGCAGTCTGTTTAATTGTATATGATAAGCTTGCTAAGCATCAAATTAGAGACCAAATTCTAAGATCTTTTTATAATTTTTAATAAAATAGCTTTTTCTTTGAAAGCTACCAGACAAAGAAACAGGATTAAAAATAAGTTTCCTACCAGATAATTGGTTCTGAAATAATAAAAAGAAACTAATGAAAATGTAATAGTAAAAATAAGATACATTAATATTTTTCCTGTATTATAATGGATTGGGTATTGTTTTTGCCCCCATATATAGGAAATAATCATCATTGACATAAAGGTTATCAGAGCAGCCATTGCGCTGGCCCAATATCCATACTGAGGAATGAATAAGAAATTGATAAGAATGGTAATAACGGCACCCATTACTGAAATATACAATCCTACCCGTGTCTGGTCTGATAGTTTATACCATATCGACAGGTTAAGGTAAATTCCTAAAAACAGAGCTCCCAACATTACAAAAGGAATAATTTCAATTCCTTCATAATAGAGAGGGTTTCTTAAATATTTTTCTGATATCCATTGAAGGTTAACCATGAGCCCCATATAAATAATACAGCTGCAAATGACAAAAACATCCATCAATACAGCATAGGTCTTATGGGAATCTTTATTCTTAAAACTTGAAAAGAAATAAGGTTCAATACCCAATTGGTAAGCCTGCCTAAAGACAGTAATGAAGGTTGCTATTTTATATACAGCTCCATAAACACCTATTTGATGACGGGCTTCTTCTTCAGGAAGCAGATATTTTAAAAATTGTCTGTCCAAAGTCTGATTAACAATACCCGCAAGCCCTGCAATCATAACCGGCCATGAATAATTCATAATTCTTTTCCATAAATTGAAATCGAATTTTGAGATGCTGAAACTGAAAAATTCTTTTCCTACGATTAAAAGGGTAATAATACTTTGAATGAGGTTTGCTATAAAAACATAACCAACGCCAAATTCAGGATTGTATTTTAGACCTAGTATTCCTTCAGGATGATTAGGAAGCCATCTGATAAAGAATAATACCAATAGGAAGTATACTGAAGAACCCGCTACCTTAGACAGCATATATTTAAAAGGTTTCCCTTGAAGCCTCAATATAGCTGAGGGAATAGTAGAAAATGCATCTAATGAGAGGATGAAAAGGAATATAATAAGATAGTTGACCTGATCGGGGGTTTCAAAGGCTTCTGCTAGCTGGTATCTGAAGACATATCCTAGAATAAGATAGATGAGCCCCATACTAATGATACTCACCGAACAGGTAGAAATCAATGTTTTCTTGTCGATATTATCTTCCTGTGCAAACCGGAAGAAGGAAGTTTCCATACCATGAGTAAGTAATACTGTAATTACTCCTGCAATGGAATACCAGTCTACAAATGGTGATGAAGCAGCAGGCCCGAATGCTTTTGTAACAATTGGGGCAATGATAAAGGGGAAAATGCGAACCAATACGGAGCTAAGCCCATATACAGCTGTCTGCCCAAATAATTTCTTATACAATTCGAAAAATTTTATGCAAATGTAAATATTAGAAATTGATTTTTTAGAAGTGATATTAAAAATTCATTCATAAACCTTAATTTTGCTTACAATGAAATAGAATGGATTTGTTATAATCTGATTTCTAAATATCTCTAACATCTAATTTCTAAAAGAGTAAATGAAAACCCTTATCAAAAACGTAAAAATAGTCAACGAAGGCAAAGTCTTTGAAAGCGATATCTTAATAGAAAATGATCTAATCTCTAAAATAGGCACTGATATTTCTGACGAGGCAGATCAGGTCATTGACGGTTCAGGAAAACATCTTCTTCCGGGCGTTATTGATGATCAGGTTCATTTTCGTGACCCGGGGCTGACTCATAAAGGAGATATAGAAAGTGAATCAAGAGCAGCTATTGCCGGTGGAGTAACGAGTTTTATCGATCAGCCGAATACCGTTCCCAATGCTGTTACACAGGAATTATTAGCCGATAAATATGAAATTGCCTCTCAGAAAGCTTATGCTAACTATGGTTTCATGATGGGAGGAACTAATGATAATCTTGAAGAGGTTTTAAAAACCAATCCCCGAAATGTTCCGGGAATTAAGTTATTCTTAGGCTCATCCACTGGAAATATGCTGGTTGATAATCCTGAAACCCTGGAAAATATTTTCAGCAATACAAAAATGCTTATTGCTGTTCATTGTGAAGATGAAGCTACCATCAGAGCTAATACACAAAAGTATTTGGATGAATATGGAGAGGACATTCCTGTAAAATTTCATCACTTGATAAGAAGTGAGGAAGCTTGTTATAAGTCTTCTTCAAAAGCCGTTGAACTGGCACAGAAAACGGGAGCGAGGCTTCATGTATTCCATCTTTCAACAGCTAAGGAAATGAGTCTTTTCAGAAATGATATTCCATTGAAAGAAAAGAAAATTACCGCTGAGGTATGTGTTCATCATTTAACCTTTACCAATGAAGATTATGAAACGAGAGGAGGCTTGATTAAATGGAATCCTGCTGTAAAAACACAAAAAGACAAAGATGGCCTTTGGGAAGCTTTATTGGATGGCAGAATTGATGTGATTGCTACCGATCACGCCCCACACACTGCAGAAGAAAAACAGAATGTATATACAAAATGCCCTTCAGGAGCCCCTTTGGTACAGCATTCATTAGTAGTGATGCTGGAGAACTACAGAAATGGTAAAATTTCTCTTGAACAGATTGTTGAAAAAATGTGCCACAATCCCGCTATCCTTTTCAGAGTTGAGAAGAGAGGCTTTGTGAAAGAAGGCTATAAAGCAGACCTGGTGCTGGTGGACCTGGACGAAAACTGGACGGTTGCCAAAGATAATTTATTGTACAAATGTGGCTGGAGCCCATTGGAAGGGATGAATTTCCATTCTAAGGTAACGCATACTTTTGTAAATGGACATTTGGTATATGATCACGGAAAAATTGCAGAAGAAAAGTTTGGAGAGCGTTTGCTTTTTGAAGTTCAGGAGTAACAAAATAAAAGATAAAACTGTAAAATCTTAAATTTGCTTTTGTAGCTATGCTGTAAAAGATATTTAGTAACAAGTATATTAATAGGAGCGGGCTTTTAGCCCGCTTTTTAATTTTAGAATATCCATTGGCTTTAGCCAAAACCTGCTAGAGACCAGAATATAAATCAAAAAAAACTGCCAAATGCAGTTTTTTTTCTTACAGAGTAAGTCTGTGTACTTTTTACAGTCATCTACTCAGTTCGCTTAATCTAAGAGCGTTTTTATTTATTAAATATGAATAATAGAAGGCTTTATGAAACACTTACTTCCTTGCTTTATTACTCATATAAAACGTAAGTTTTCCTCCGTTCATAATCTCAGCATGTTTCAAGGTGAAATTTTTAATCTCTTTTCCGTTTAAAAGAATCTTCTGAACATATACATTCTTTTGGCTTTGGTTGACGGCTTCAATTTCAAAGGTTTTTCCGTTTTCCAAATGTAAAAAAGCATGGTCAACGGCCGGGCTTCCGATTGCATAATCTTCTGAACTGGGAGCAACAGGGTAAAAGCCAAGTGAGCTCAGAATATACCATGCGCTCATTTGTCCGGTATCGTCATTGCCTCCCAGTCCGTCAGGAGTAGCTTTATACTGCATTTCTAAAATACGTCGGACTTGTGACTGGGTTTTCCAGGGTTGCCCTGCCCAATTATAAAAATAAGCAACATGATGAGCCGGCTCGTTGCCATGTACATATCCTCCGATGATTCCTTCCCGGGTAATATCTTCAGTATCTGCAAAAAATGCATCCGGCAAGTGCATCGTAAACAGCTCATCCAGCTTTGAGGCAAATTTTTTCTTGCCTCCCATCATTTTGATCAGTTCATCAGGGTCTTGGGGAACAAAGAAGCTGTAGTTCCAGGAATTTCCTTCAATGAAACCCTGTCCGTGTGTACTTAATACGTCAAAATCTTTTTTGAAACTTCCGTCAGCCAGACGCGGGCGCATAAACCCGATAGTGGTATCGAAATTATTTTTCCAGTTTTCAGAACGTTTGATGAATTGGTTATAAATATCTGTTTCACCCAAATGTTTTGCCAGCTGAGCAATTGCCCAGTCATCATAAGCATATTCTAATGTATTTGAAACTGAAGTTCCGTTCTTTTCAGCGGGGATATAGCCTAAATCAATATACTGACCTATACCCTCGTAATTCCTTTTATTGGCAGTTTCCACACAGGCTTTAAGAGCTTCTCTAGGATTACCGGTATAATTTCCTTTAATAATAGCATCCGCGACAACGCTTACACTGTGATAGCCACTCATACACCAGTTGTCATTGGCATAATGAGACCATATGGGAAGCATTTTCATCGAAAACTGATCGTAATGGGCCATCATTGATTTTATCATATCATTATTTCGCTTAGGCTGAATGATATTAAAAAAGGGATGAAGAGCACGGTAAGTATCCCATAATGAGAAGGTGGTATAATTTGTAAAACCTTTTGCCTGATGAATATTCTGATCCAATCCTTTATACTCTCCATTGACATCCATATAGACTGTCGGATTAATGAAGGTGTGGTACATGGCAGTGTAAAAGTTAGTCTTTTCAGTTTCAGATCCCTGAATGACAATTTTATTTAATTCTTTGTTCCAATCTTCCTGAGTTTTTGCTCTTACCTGATCAAAATATAAATTTCCTGTTTCTTTTTCCAGATTTTCCATGGCATTGATTTGGCTTACGGGAGAAATAGCAAGCTTTACTTCGATGGCTTCATTTTCATTAGTGTCAAAATCAAAATACATTTTCAGATTTTTACCGGCGATTTCCGGAAAGTTTTCCGTTTGGTTAAACTTTCTCCAAAATCCTTTATACACCTGTGTTCCATCATAATTTTTCTGGCCGTATGACTTAAAAGGTTTTGAAAATGTCATCGCAAAATAAACAGTCCGCGTTCTTGCCCATCCGTTTGTCTGACGGTATCCCGTTATTGTATTCCCATTTTCTACCCGAACATAAGTCCAGACATTTTTACTGTCATAATTATAAATTCCGGCCATTAGATCCAGGATGATGTGGGACTGATCCGATTTTGGAAATGTATAGCGGTGAACTCCGGTTCTGGTTGTTGCTGTTAACTCTGCCAGAATATTATAATCATCAAGTTTTACTTTGTAATAACCCGCTTCAGCTTTTTCATTCTGATGGGAGAAGCTGCTTCTGTAGCCATTTTCAGGATGAGAAGCTGTTCCGGGGTTCAACTGCAGTTTTCCAACGGTAGGCATGATAAGAAAATCTCCCAGATCAGAATGTCCGGTTCCGCTGAAGTGTGTGGAACTGAACCCTGTAATTGTTTTGTCTTCATAGCGGTAGCCTGCACAATATTTGTAAACATCACCATTGTATTTTCCATTGAGTTCATAGGAAATGGTATCGGTTTCGGGGCTCAGCTGCACAGCTCCGAACGGCGCAGTTGCACCGGGATAAGTGTGTCCCATTTTTTCAGTTCCGATGAGCGGATTTACATATTGGTATAACTTTTCAAACTTTTGAGCGTTAAAGTTTGAACTACAAAATAACAATGATAGAACAAGAGCAGTTCCCGGATTTTTCATGAGCAACGATATTATTAAGTGCTAAAATTAATTAAAAAAATAAAGAATATTATTTATGGCATTATTTATAAATTTAATTTAGGGACAATCCGTTCAATATTTATTATTTTTAGAAAAATATTATACATGAATTTATATACACAACCAATGTTGCGTGAAGGCGCACTGAAAGATAAAGTAGCGATTGTAACAGGAGGAGGAAGTGGCCTTGGAAAAGCCATGACTAAATATTTCCTTGAGTTAGGAGCCAATGTGGTGATCACTTCCCGAAATATTGAAAAACTTCAGGCTACTGCTAAGGAACTGGAAGAGCAGACAGGAGGGAAAGTTCTTTGTGTAGCTTGTGATGTGAGAAACTGGGATGAGGTGGAAGCAATGAAAGAGGCAACGTTGAAAGAATTTGGTAAAATAGATATCCTTTTAAATAATGCTGCTGGAAACTTTATCTCTCCTACAGAAAGGTTAACGCATTCTGCTTTTGATTCTATTTTAGATATTGTTTTAAAAGGGACAAAAAACTGTACACTTTCAGTGGGTAAACATTGGATAGATGCTAAACATGCAGGAACCGTTTTAAATATCGTAACTACCTATTCATGGACGGGATCTGCCTACGTTGTTCCTTCAGCGTGTGCTAAAGCCGGTGTTTTAGCCATGACGAGATCTTTAGCTGTAGAATGGGCAAAATATGGAATCCGTTTTAATGCGATAGCGCCGGGGCCTTTCCCTACAAAAGGTGCCTGGGACAGACTGTTGCCTGGTGATTTACAGGAAAAATTTGATATGAAGAAAAAAGTGCCTTTGAGAAGAGTGGGAGAACATCAGGAATTGGCCAACCTGGCAGCTTATCTTGTTTCAGATTATTCTGCTTATATGAATGGTGAAGTGGTAACTATTGACGGTGGGGAATGGCTTCAGGGAGCAGGAGAATTTAATATGCTGGAGGATATCCCTCAGGAAATGTGGGATGCTTTAGAAGCCATGATTAAGTCTAAAAAATCAAATTAAATAAAAAAAAAATAAATAAAAAGCTCCTGGATTTGTAACAATTCCAGGAGTTTTTTTTACCTATGTATAAAATAATTAAATGAATTGTAAACTTCCAACCCTGGTTTCTGCAGTTGCATTTTTCCTTTTTTCAGGATCTGTATATGCACAGGAGACGCCAAAATATGATTATGTAGAGGCGTTTAAGCCATTTTTTTATCCCCAGACAGGTACGGAAACCCGTTCTGCAAGTGGTCAGCCCGGTCATGCTTATTGGCAGAATTCAGCAGATTATTATTTGAATGTCAGCCTGAATGAAGATAAAAAAGAAATTGCAGGTACTGCTGAAATTACCTATACGAATAACAGCCCTGATGCATTGAGTTTTCTCTGGTTACAGCTGGATCAGAATTTATTTGCAAAAGATTCCCGGGGAAATGGAGTTGTTCCTATGTCGGGAAGCCGAAACGGAGCTCATGGTGAGGAACTGAATGGAGGATATCATATTAAATCGGTAAAACTGGACGGTAAAGAAGTACAATATACCATTACAGATACAAGAATGCAGATTGACCTTCCTAAGGAACTGAAAGCAAAAGGAGGTAAAGCAAAAATTGCCGTTGAATATTCTTTTATTTCTCCGGAATACGGTTCAGACAGAATGGGAGTGCAGGATACGAAAAATGGCAAAATATTTACCATGGCACAATGGTATCCTAGAATGTGCGTTTATGATGATGTATTGGGATGGAATACGATGCCTTATCTTGGAGCATCGGAATTTTATTTAGAATATGGAAATATTACAGCCAATATTACAGTTCCTTCCAATCATTATGTAGTTGCTTCCGGTGAGCTTCTCAATGAGAAAGATGTGTATACCAGAGAGGAAATCAACAGATGGAATGAAGCCAGAAACAGTGATAAAACAGTAATGATCCATTCTGAATCTGAAATTGGTAAAAATAAAACGGCCGGAACAAAAACCTGGAAGTTTAAGATTACACAGGCAAGGGATTTTGCCTGGGCATCATCTTCGGGGTTTATTATAGATGCATCAAGAATTAATCTTCCAAGTGGGAAAAAATCTTTAGCTATTTCTGCATATCCTGCAGAAAGTGCGGGAGATAAAGCATGGGGGAGATCTACGGAATATACCAAGGCTGCTATAGAGCACTACTCAAATAAATGGTACGAATATACATATCCGGCAGCGACTAATGTTGCAGGAAATGAAGGCGGAATGGAGTATCCGGGAATTGTGTTCTGTCATATGGATTCAAAAGGAGAAAGTCTTTGGGGGGTTACCGATCATGAATTTGGTCATAATTGGTTCCCTATGATCGTAGGTTCTAATGAAAGACTATTTGCATGGATGGATGAAGGTTTTAATACTTTCATTAACGGACTGTCAACGGAAGCTTTTAATAAGGGTGAATATTATAAAAAGCCAAACCTTGCCCGTACAGGAAGCTATCTGATGGGTGATAACCTGGAACCTATAATGGTAGGACCGGATAATATGAAGGAAAGGAATATTGCCGCTTTAGCCTACTATAAACCGGGCGCAGGATTATCCGTTTTAAGAGAAGCCATTTTGGGTCCTGAAAAATTTGATAAAGCATTCCGGACCTATATCAACCGTTGGGCCTTTAAACATCCTACGCCCTGGGATTTCTTCCACACTATGGAGAATGTTTCCGGAGAAGAGCTGAACTGGTTCTGGAGAGGCTGGTTTTTTAATAAGTGGAAAATTGATCAGGCTGTTAAAAATGTAAAATATATCAATGGAGATTTTAAGAATGGGGCTGAGGTAACTGTTGAAAATCTTGGCCAGCTACCAATGCCTACTACAGTACAGATGAAATTTAAGGATGGAACATCGAAAACAGTAAAAATACCCGTTGAAGTCTGGAAAAGAAATACAGAATGGACCTTTAAAGTAGATGCTGCTAAAGAAATAGATGAGGTGAAACTGGATCCGAATTCTGTAGTTCCCGATATTAACGCAAAAAATAACATCTGGACATCTTCTGATGCAAAACCTGTTGAAAAAATCAATGCAAAAGATTTTACAGGAATATATGGAAGCAAAGAGAACAATTTTAAGATCACATTTGTGGAGAAGAACGGACAGCTTTTTGGAAATGTAATGGGACAGCAGGAATTTCCTTTTGAGTACGCAGGAGATAATAGATTCACTTTTGACCAGGCCGAGCTGGCGGTTGTTTTCAGTAAAGATAAAAAGATGATTACGCTTACAGAAGGAGGAAGAGAATATAAATTCAATAAAGAATAATCTTGATTTAACAATATTATCATATAAAATAAGACTTCCCTGTCACAGAGAAGTCTTATTTTTGTCTCTTATTGATAAAATAAACTATGAATTTCAGATTTTCAATTATGCTCCTGATGCTTTTTGTATTGGGGTTTTCACAGGATCTTACGGTGATGAGTTTTAATATCCGGCTTAATGTAGAATCGGATAAAGAGAATGCCTGGCCTCAGAGAAAACAGGATGTCGCCGATTTATTAACCTATTACCATCCCGATTATTTCGGAGTTCAGGAAGCACTTCCCGAGCAGATGAAAGATCTTAAAAGCGGATTGAAAAACTATGACTATATTGGTGTAGGCAGGGATGATGGAAAAGAAAAAGGAGAGTTTTCTGCTATTTTTTACGATACCAAGAGGCTTGATGTCGTAAAATCCGGAACATTCTGGCTGTCTGAAACTCCTGAAAAACCTTCAAAAGGCTGGGATGCTGCATTGAACAGAATCTGTACGTATGCTGTGTTCAGGGATAGAAAATCTAAAAAAGAATTTTTAGCAATGAATCTTCATTTTGATCATGTTGGAAATGTGGCAAGGGTTAAATCTTCTGAATTGATTATAAAAAAGATTCGGGAACTTAATCCCAAAAACCTGCCGGTAACCTTAAGTGGAGACTTTAACCTGACAGATGATACAGAGCCGATTAAGATTCTTTCCCAACATATGAAAGATAGTTTCTATCATTCGGAAACGAAGCATTATGGTCCGGTAGGAACTTTTACAGGCTTTAATATCAACGAAGTACCTAAAGAAAGGATTGATTATATTTTTACAAAAGGTTTCAGGATCAAATCAAATAGACACATTAATGACAGAAGGGAAAACCTGCTGTATCCATCGGATCATTTTCCGGTGATTACAGAGCTTTCCTTCTAAGATCAATGCGTTGGAAAATCAACTTCAAATCCAATTCCTCTCAGGGATTGGATTTTTACTTCCGGGTCATGGCTGAAATATTTTCTGAGTCTGCTGATAAATACATCAAGGCTTCTTCCTGTAAAATAATCATTGGTTTCCCAGAGGTTATCCAGGATGTTGTCTCTTGTTATCGTGGTGTGATTATGCTTCAAAAGATAGACAAGGAGTTCCTGTTCCCGAACCGTAAGGCGTATGCTCCCCTCATTGTGTGAAAGTAAAAGTTTACTGGTGTCTAAAGAATATTCTCCAATCTTAATGTATGTTTCTACAGCCGTCGGTAAAGTTCTCCTTAGTATGTTTTTTATTCTCAAAATGAGTTCCTCAGGATCGCAGGGTTTGGCAATATAATCGTCTGCTCCTATTTTTAATCCGGTTAACCGGTCTATTTTCTGATTCTTGGCGGTTAAAAAAAGCAATGGGAAATCACTTTTTTCCTGCAGGATCATTTTAGCTAAAGAAAAACCATCAATATTAGGCATCATAATATCCAGAATTCCAATATGGAAAGGGAATTCGGAAGGGATTATTTTTACAATATCTTCAGGGTTTTCAAACCAGGTGACTTCAAAATCTTCCAGTTCAAGATATTGTTTCAGGATCATTCCGAAATCAGGATCATCTTCTGCTAAAAGGATTTTAGTTTTCATAAGGAATAGATATTTTAAAAGCAGTTCCCACTTTAGGCTGGCTGGAAACATGTATTTTGCCGTGATATTCTGTAACAATTTTTTTAACGATATACAGCCCAAGCCCCAATCCTTTATTGTTATGGATATTGTTGGCCTGTATCCTGTAGAATTTTTCAAAGATATTTTTTAATTCTTTAGTTTCCATGCCAAAGCCGTTGTCGGAAATTTCAATTTCTAAATGCTGTAGAGAACTGCTGATATTGATTTTTATACTGGAAGCACCATATTTTACACTGTTCTCACAGAGGTTTTTGATAATGGTTTCCATCAGGTTTTTATCAAAAGGAAGCTCCTGTGATATATTATTTTCAAATTTAAAATCTGTATTGAAGTAAGTGAAGGCCAGATCCTGAATAAAGAAATCCCAATCTTCAGGCTTTACGGGAGTAGCTTTATCCGGGAGTTCATCTTTGTGAAGCTGGGACATAAGGGCCTCAAGTCTGTAAATCTGCCGGTCAATAAGGGGAAGCGTTTCCGGATTCCATTCTTTCTTTAAAGTTTTAGAAGCTATTTTTAATGTGGCAATAGGTGTTTTGAATTCGTGTGATATATTGTCTACTACAGTATGGAGTACCTCTACCTGTTTTTGCTGGTTTATGAGGTTTTTAACAGTGAAGATATACAGCAGTAGAACGCTTGCAAGAAGGATGATACAGCAAATAATCAATAAGGTAAGTTCTTTAAATACAATGCTCTTAATATTGGCAATTTCAAATTCAGTTTTACTTTTGACTAAAAAAGTGTTTTTCCTTTCAATTTTTTCATTGTTTTTATCATTCCTTTTGGTGGAAGAGGTTTCCCAGCTGCTGGTTGTTGAAATTTT
Organism: Chryseobacterium sp. Bi04; assembly: GCF_918698085.1. GTDB lineage: Bacteria > Bacteroidota > Bacteroidia > Flavobacteriales > Weeksellaceae > Chryseobacterium. The sequence goes on along the minus strand of NZ_CAKKLP010000021.1, from coordinate 9,082 downwards.
AGAATTTTTAACCTTGTTTTTTGTTTCAAAAATGATGATTGGCTGATCGATTATTTTAGTGCTGTCCGGAAGATGTATGATTGAGTAGTATTGAATTTTTGCAGAAATATCATAGCCTTCTTTTTTGAAACGGCTGCTGATATAACGATTTAGCTTTTCCCGGGTAGGTTGTCTGTTGTCTAAGAAGTGGTTTAAAAAATTTTTTTTGCTGATTTCCTTATCATAATATCTGATAATAATACTCTGAAGAGAATCATCTTTCATTTCTTTCGTACTCACATCCTCCAGTTTATCGGTGTAATTGGACAGACCTTCCTGAATAGACCTGTAGATATCCCTTTCTTTTACCTGATACGTTTTATAAATGAAATAGACCTGGATTCCCAATAAAATCAGGAATAAGGTAGCGAATAGAGGAATAAGGTATCTGCTTTTGGACATCATTAAAACAAAGATAAAGCTTTAGCTATTTTCGGGGAGATTTATTTTGATATTAACCTTTCATTAACCCGTACATACACTGTATTTTTCTGTTTCTTAAGAGGAAAAGAACAGGGCAATGGACGTTAACCTATCATTAACCTCCTGTTAACCGAAACTTCCCCTTTCATTTCAGAGTTTTGTACCATAAAGCAAGACAGTCATATTGCTTTGTGTCATTCAAAAAAGAGTAATGATGTATAAAATTTTCCTTTTTCTATGTTTTCCCCTGTTGGTATTTGCCCAAAAGCAAAAACTTGAAGGAATGGTTGTCAGCAATCAGAATGAAAAGCTTTCCGCAATAAAGGTGGAACTCTATAATTCCCGGAATGAACTGATTAAAGTGTTGAAAACAAATATTGACGGCAGCTTTATTTTAGAAGGAATTTCAGAACAAAATGTAAAGCTTGTTGTGAAGAACGAAGGATATGCCCTGTATGAAAAGAATCTGGACCTTCAAAATCCTGAGCCATTGCATATCATCATGAAAAAAGAATCTCATGAAATAGGAGAGGTGGTGATGACCAAGCGCAAGCCTTTGGTGAAAAGGAAAGTAGACCGTTTGGAGTTTAATGTGGAGAACAGTAATATTTCATCACTCAATGCCTGGGAGATTTTGAAAAATACACCCAATGTAACGGTTAATAATAATATCCTTAGTGTAAAAGGAAGTACCGGAATTTTGGTGACCATTAATGATAAAAAGGTGATGCTGACTGGCGATGAGCTCAAAAATCTCCTGGAAAATACTCAGGGAGATGAGGTGAAGTCTGTAGAAGTGATTACCAATCCTCCTGCAAAATATGAAGCATCGGGAAGTGCAGTGCTCAATATTATCATGAAAAAAAATAAAGTTGAAGGCTACCGGGGAATTTTGTCATCTAAATATATACAGACACAGTACGCAAAAGGTGTTTTCGGACTTTCTCAATATTATAAAAAAGATAAACTCTCCGTTATGGCGAGCTATTATAAAGGGATGGGGACTTACTACAGGGAAGGAACAGATTATGTCAATTATCTGGAAAGCCAGAAGAGATGGGTAAGTACGATGAACAGGAAGGATAAAAACCATAACCAGAATACCCTGAATTTTAATGTGGAATATGAGTTGGACAGTTTGACTAGCTTAAGTCTCAACTATTCAGGGTTTTACTCTCCAAAGTCTTATGGAATATACAATGTTCCCACAATAATCTATAATAATCAGAATATTGCTGAGTCTGATTATACCACAGTTAATGATCACCAAAACCGCAGTATTAATAATTCTTTAAGCTTTCAGATAGATAGAAAATTGAATAAAAAAAGTAGCCTGTCATGGATTAATTATTTTACAGGAAACAACACCGATAAATATCAAAATGTGATCACTTCCCTGAATTTTGCCGGACAGTCTCCAAGGGAAGAGAATTTTATGACCCAAAATAAAACTGATGTTCAGCTCTATTCCACACAGGCAGATTATCAATGGAAAAATGAAAAATTTGACCTTGAATCCGGCGTAAAATACAGTTTTGTAAAAACAAACAGCAGATTGGATTTTTCTGATAATGAAAATGGAATGCTGCAGTACAGACCGGATAAAAGCAGTATTTTTGATTATAAGGAACATAATTTTGCCGTTTATTCTTCTTTAGGATACACCATCGGAAAATGGAACTTCAAAGCCGGGCTGCGTGCAGAAATGACCGACCTGGAGGGAATTGTTTCTGAGCCTTATGACCGGAATAAAAATAAATACTGGAACCTTTTCCCTACTTTTTACACCCAATATACTACGGAAAATAAGCAGGAATTTGGATTTTCCTACGGCAAACGCATCAGCAGGCCTACCTATTCCTGGCTGAATCCTGCAAAGTCTTACTATAATCTTTTCTCCTATTACCAGGGAGACCCCAAATTAAAAGCGACCATTACTCATAATCTTAACTTTACCTATTCCTGGAAAGAGTGGAATCTCGATCTATACTACCGAAAAGAGATCTATCCTTCTATGGAAATTTCCTTTCAGGAGCCCAATACCAACAGCCTGATCTACTATTTTACCAATATTGAAAAAGGAGAAGCTTTCGGACTGAGTGTATATAAGAATTTGCAGATAAAACCATGGTGGAACCTTATTCTGTCCGAAAATCTAGAACATAATGAAAATTATTTTAAAGGTACCGACGGAATACTGTACAAAAATAAAGTATGGAACTGGGTTTCCAATGTTTCTACAAGCTTTACGCTGGATAAAAGTAACGACTGGAAATTAGAAGTGGGACACCGTTACTATTCTCCGGGAATACAGGGAACATTTAAAATTTCGAATGCCTGGACTGCTTATTTTGTAATGAACAGGAAGTTTTTCAACAAAAAACTGGATGCCAGTTTTATATTCAATGATATCTTCAGGACCATGGGGCAGAAAGTAAGCACCCAATATGCCAATCAGGATAATTATTTCCTGGATTATAACGATACACAAGGCTTTACCTTCTCTTTGAAGTTCAATTTTGGAAACCAGTCTGTAAAGAACGCCAAAACGATAAAAAAAACAGAAGAACAGGAACGATTGTAAATAATTAAACAAAATACGGTTATTGTTAAATATTCTTATCAAAGAATTTGCTGCTCTGTGTCACATTTTCGCTATTTTTGATACCAATCTTAAAAAAGATAGTTATGAAGAGAATTTTTTCCGGTGTGATGGTGGTGGTTTCATTATTCCTGCTTTCTGCACAGGACTTATATATGCCGAGAAATATCAAAAAAGCCTATGAAAAAGGAACGCGCGACATTTCGGGAGCGCCGGGTAAAAACTATTGGCAGAATAAAGGAATTTATAATGTTGAAGTAAAGGTAGATGCCAATACAAAAATAGTTTCAGGAAAAGAAACAATTGTTTACACTAACAATAGCTCAGATAACCTTAATGAATTGGCCATCAGGTTTGTTAATAACCTTCATAAGCCACAATCTCCAAGATCAGGAACGGTCTCTAAAGATTTTTTGTCTTCGGGACTTAAAATCAAATCATTTATTGTAAATGGTGAAAGGTATGATATTGACAGCGATGATTGGGGAACTGTTGAAAAAGTGAAATTGAAATCAGCTTTAAAATCAAAATCAAAAGCTGAGGTTAAAATAGAATGGGAATACCCGCTTTCTGTGCAGAGTGGAAGAGAAGGACAGATAGATCCTGAAACTTTTTATGTAGCTTATTCTTTCCCAAGAATTTCTGTATATGACGATTATAATGGATGGGATATGCTTCCCCATTCAGACAGACAGGAGTTTTACAATGACTTTAATGATTATAGTTTTGCTATTACGGCTCCCAAAAATTATGTGGTTTGGGCAACCGGGGATTTCCTGAATCCTGATGCTGTCCTTCAGCCGGAATATTTAAAAAGATATAAAGCTTCCCTGAAGAGTGATAAGCTGATACATATTGCAACAGAGCAGGAAATGAAGTCCGGGAAAGTAACCAGACAGAATAAATGGAATGTTTGGAGGTTTAAAGCGAACCATATTACTGATTTTTGTTTTGCATTAAGTAATCATTACGTATGGGATGCGGCCAGTGTCCAGCTGAAAACAAAAAGAGCGAGTGTGCAGGCAGGATACAAAGCCGGAGCGAAAGATTTCGAACAATATGTAGGGTGGATGCGCTATAATCTGGACTGGTTTTCTAAAAACTGGCCGGGAGTAGAATATCCTTATAATGTAATGACAGCCATTCAGGGATATGCTGATATGGAATACCCGATGATGATTAATGATTCCAGTATTCCGGATGATCTTCAGGATGCAAGACTTACTGCCGATCATGAAATTGCGCATACCTATTTCCCTTTTTATATGGGAATCAATGAAACAAGATATGCTTTTATGGATGAAGGATGGGCAACAACATTGGAATATCTTATAGGAATTGATGAAAACGGTGAGGCTAAAGCAAAAGAATTTTATAAAAACTTCCGTGTTAAAAAATGGATCAATGATGCTTCCGCAGAGCAGGATCAGCCTGTTATCACTATGAGCACACAGGTAAGCGGCTCCGGCTATGGAAATAATTCTTATGTAAAAGCATCGTTATCCTATCTTGCCCTAAAAGATTATCTTGGAGATGAATTGTTTAAAAAAGCATTGCATCATTATATGGATAACTGGAATGGTAAGCATCCTGTTCCCTGGGATTATTTTAATTCTATGAATACAGGATCCGGAAAAAATTTGAATTGGTTCTTCCATAACTGGTTTTATACCAATCATTATATAGATGTAAAAGTGGCGGGAGTTTCCCAGATGAATGATCTGCTTACGGTAAATATTATCAATGTAGGAGGCTTTGCTATTCCGTTTGATGCTATCCTGTCTTATGAGGACGGAACAACGGAGAAGCTGCATTTTTCACCTTCCATTTGGGAGAAAGACCAAAAGCTAACTGATCTTGTGATTCCCATCAAGAAAAAAGTAAAATCGGTACAGCTGGATGGAGATCTTTTTATGGATTACACTCCGGAAGACAATACTAAAATACTATAAAAGCAAAGCCTTCAGATTTTTGAAGGCTTTTTTATTTTAAAAATAGGCTGTTAACCGTAAACCTAACGTGATATAATTGATTCTTTCCTTTGCAATGACATGATTAAGCTCTTCATTTAATTCGTCGTTTTCTTTTATTTCATCACTAAAATGATATCGGATCGTAGATTTTATCTGGTTGTAATCGGCATATAATGTAAGTCCTATTCCGGGATTGAATTTATAAGTAAGGGAAGCTCCCGTATTCCACCGGAAAGCGGGCTTAGGTTTATAACTGGCAATAGGAAGCTCATGAGTTGGTGTGTCTATGTTGTCACTTTTTATAGAGACTTTTCCGCTTGCTGTGGCTGCGTATCCGGCAGTGGCTTTTAATGTAAACTGCCATTTATCTGAAAACTCGTGCGAGAAATAAGGCCCTATTCCGGCACCTAGAAAACCTAAAGATTGGGTAATAATAGTGTAATCTCCAAAATCTTCTCCGTTATCTAACGTTTCTTTTAGAGGCTTAACGGGAAAGCTGCTAAAGGTGATGTCTGCTCCGATACCCCATTTTTTTGAAAAGAAATAAGCTCCTTCCAATCCGCCTTCAAAGCCTACTTGTTTTTTATTGTCAAGATCAGACTCTTTCAGGAAATTTGTTGTACCCAATGCTGTGCCCAGTTTTATAGCCAGGAAAGAAGGATAATCATTTCCCTGTATCCTCGATAAAAGACTTAAATTATCACCTTTGTTTTTATATATTTTGTCAATAAAGAAATAGCCTAATTCCGTAGATATAATACCTATTCCTGCACCGGCTAATACATCAGGAAGCCAGTGTCTGTTGTTTAAATTCCGCCCAAGCGCCGTAAGAGTGGCTGTACTATATCCTCCAATACTGTATGCTGGGTTTACCATACCATATTCTTTATGCAGAAAACTTGCATTGGTAAAAGCCATAGCAGCGTGGCCGGATGGGAATGAATTATTTTTAGAGCGGTCAGGTCGTTCAACTTTTGATGTATATTTGATTGAATTCACCACAATACCCATAATAGCTAAACTGGTAATGTAAGAAAGTGTAGCTCTTCCTATATTGTTCCGCCCTTTAACTCCCGAAAGTTTTAATCCGTAAACAGCAACTGCAGGAGCATATTGCAGATAATCATCATATTTTGCCTTGAATGTAGGAAGATAGCGGTTTCGGACTTCACGGATATTTTCCTTCTCTCCCCAGGTTGCTGCAGCAGCTGTAAAAAGTATGGCTGGAGCTATAGATTTTTTCACCCATTCTTTTTTGAAGAAAGTTGTTTTATTTTCAATAGGTATATCAGAGCTTATTAATGAAATATCTTTTTGCAGATTTCGAGACTGAACAGTATCTTGTGCTTTATAACAGCATAAATGTAAAAACATGCTGGCTGCTAATATTATTTTTTTCATCTTTGTTGTTCTGAAATTAGAATCGCATAAAAGTATAAAAAAAATCCATCCCTAAATTGGGACAGATTTTTTTTAAGCAAATCTTAATATATTAATGGTTTAATATACTCTCAACCCTGATCTTGGTCCGGATGCAGAAACCACAGCCTGCATTCTTTGTTTTTGATTGGTTGTAAACATGACCATGATCTTGTCATCCACATAATCCATGTAATTCATGAAGATTTGAGAACGGCTTACTCCACCGCAAGCACGGCTAAGAGGATAAGAAGGTGTTCCGTAATTTGGACCAGGCGAAACAGGTGTATCATTAGAGTAATCTGTCTGGCAGCCTGTGTTTGATGAACCCCAAAGGTGAGGAAGATTTAAATAATGTCCCACTTCATGAGTGGCTGTTCTTCCCAAATTGAAAGGTGCTGAAGTTCCGGATCCTGTTCCTATATAGGGAGCAGCTATTACTACACCATCTAAGGAGCCAGTGATGGTTCCCGGATAATAAGCATATCCAAGGGTGCCGCCTGTCATTTTATTGACTACCCAAATGTTTAGGTAATTGTCTGGAGTAGTAGCTGCAATACCTGTACTTGCTGATTTCATCTTATTCTCGTCAGGATTCCAAAGCGTTGTGCTGTTTTGCTTTCTCACTGTTTTAGCTAATCTGAATCTGATTTTGGTGTCTCCGGCCTTTACAGGAACGAATTCTGATGGTGTATTGCTGTTGTCTGCATTGGTAGCTCCATAATCTCTGTTCAGGACATCAATCTGGGATTGTAAGCGCGTGTCAGATACATTTTCACTGCTTGTGTTGTAAACAACATTGAATACTACAGGAATTTCTACGGTACCATCTGCCAATACCTTGCCTACTTTTATGTCGTTAAGACGCTTTTCCGTAAACTCTTCAATAGCGTTAACTCTGGCTCTGGCTGCAGGATCTGTACTTAGAATTTTGTTCCTCATTTCGTCCGACGGGCAAGATCTTCTGCTGGCGGTTTCCTGAGGTTGCATGTCCTGTTGTTCCGTTACAGAATTGACATCGTTGTTACAAGAAGCCAGAAATAGAATTCCAGCTCCAAAAAGAAGTTTTTTCATATTATATTATTTTGGTTTTGAGTTTGTGAATTTATATTAAATAAACTTAATGTGCAAATTATTTCTTAATTTATTTAATTATTATTAATCTTTATTGCTAATGGTTGTGATTATCCTAAATAAATTTAATTTAATTTGAATTTTAATCAATTTCAGTAATTTTGTTTTTATATTTCACTTTTTTGTGTTTTTTGACTAAAAAAAATACTATTGTTTTTGATTTTTAATGAAAATTTAGTCATCTGGTATATCCGTTTCAAGCCGTTGGAAAAGGAAGCTAATTGTCCCGTAAATTTTGCTGCGATCACTGCATTTTTTTAACTGGAGGATAATGACCTTTTATCATTATGATGTTTGAGGATTAAACTTCTTAAAAATAAAAAAATCCATCTCAATGGAGATGGATTTAAAATATTAAATTGAATTGTATTTAGATGTATTATAAAACTCTTAACCCTGCTCTTGCTCCGGATGTGGCAACTACAGCCTGCATTCTTGTTTTTTGTCCAGATGAGAACATAAACATGGAAGCATCATTTACATAATCCATATAATTCATGAACATAACAGACCTTTTTACACTATTGCAGGTGTTGTATAATGGGTATGTTGGTGCGCCTCCATTAGATGAGGTTTGTGTAGGAGTATCATCTACTAGGTCATTCCCACACATTGCATCTCCCCAGATATGTCTTAGATTCAGATAATGTCCTACCTCATGAGTAGCAGTTCTGCCCAGATTGTAAGGAGAAGAAGCTCCTGTTTTTCCAAAGAATGGAGCAGCAATGACTACACCATCATTTAATGATCCTGCAGATTCAGGAAAAGTGGCATAGCCAAGAATGCTTTTTCCTTGAGAGGTCATTTTACTTACCACCCAAATATTTAGATAGTTGGTTGGGTTGGTAGCATCAATACCGCCAGATGAGGCTTTTTTCATGGAATCATCTGTTTTCCAGCCTGTTTTAGTTGTAGATTTTCTTATAGTATTAACTAATCTGAATTGTACTTTTGTATCACCTGCTTTTACTGTTTGAAATTCTGTAGGAATACTACCGGCGTCAGTGTTTGTTCCGGAATAATCAGCATTTAATACAGCTATTTGCTCTGCAATCCTTGCGTCTGAAACATTTCCTGCTGTGCTGCTGTAGATTACATTAACTACAACCGGAATTTCTACGGTCCCATCTGCCAAGACTCTTCCAAGTTTTTGGTCATTGGCAAACCTTGCTGTATTGGCTTCCAGATCAGCAAACTTTTGTCGGAGTTCGGGGCTGTTTTTTAAAGCTTCCTCTCTGATTTCTTCTGATGGGCAGCTTCTTTCCAAAGCCATTGATGAAGAAGAAACTGCCGGATCTGTAGATTCTTCATTTTGATTTGAAATGTTGTCGCTGTTACAAGCTGACATAAAGCTAAGTACAATAGCTCCAAATAATAATTTTTTCATATCGTTTCTTTTTTGTTTGAGAATGTGAAATTATAGTATTTGAAATTAATATCCAAAATTATCTCAATTTGTTTAGTAAATTACTATCGAATTGGTGTTTTATTT
>NZ_CAKKLP010000020.1 GCF_918698085.1 Chryseobacterium sp. Bi04 | reverse complement strand
GCAGAAAGAGTGGCAAAGATTGCTCTTGCCAACAAACTTTTAAAACAAGCCTTTGCCATCGGAAAGAAAAAAGAGAAATACAGAGAAGATTTTTGTTAAATAATTTGTTTTTTAACACAGATCATTCCGTAGGAATCTCAATATTATATTCACATTGTTTTAAACCTTCATTGTCATTAAGTTTCTTTATTAGCTTACAGGTAAATTTATTCCCAATTTAAATACTTTGTGATAAGCAGCAATGCAATTATCTTTCTTTTCAAGTTGTTTTTTAATATTTTCAATTGAGAAGTCATATATCATTGATGGAGACGTATTTTGATCGGTTTCATCGGGTTGCGCAAGATGAGGGTAAATAATCAGACAATCCATTATTTTGTCCTCATCCCAATTAGCATTTTTACTTTTCATCTCGTTGATAACTTTTCTTAGGCGGGAATACCCTGAAACCTGGCGAATATCTTTATGGATATGACTTTTGGTATATTTCAACTTATATTTCGTATCAATAACCATTTCAAATCCAGGTTTGCTGATTAAAATATCAAGATAATTTCCGTACGTGCTAAACTGATAGTGGATATAATGTTCATCTCCTGGGTTTGCTTTCACTAGCTGATAATAAAAATACAGCTCAAACAACCTGGGCATATCAATCCAGAAAGGGGGAGTTTCTACTTTTTTCTGCGTTGTTTTTGTAATGGTATAAGAAAAACGTTTCAGGATAAGCTGCCCGATTCTGATTGCCTCTCCATATTCATTGAAAAAGGGATTTTTCTTTATGCTTTTCAATTGATGCTCATCGATCTCTGTGCCGATATGTTCAAAAGCCGGCCTGCAATAATTGAAAATATGTTTAATTGATACCAGGTTTGAGGAAAATAATAATGGGTTATTTCCAATGTAACTGATTACAAATTCTAAAACTTTCTTTAAAAAACGATTTTCCAAATGATTCTCTCCAAATACCTGAAACTCACAAAAAGTAGACGTTAATCTGTTTTTAAAAACATTTTTTTCAGTATGCTGCCCCACCAATACCTTACCCTTAACCTTGCTGTTTAGATTTTCCTGAACTTTATAATAGGATTTTTTCAGACCTTTTCTTACAATTGTTTTTAAATGCTGTAAAAACTGGACAATAAGAAAAGGGGTCAAGCGGTCATTTTTCTGATCAATGGTAATCGGTTTGGCACTCCAGTCAATCTGGATTATATCTTTTGAAAACCTGGCGGTCTGGGGTAAAGCCATGATCTCCAGAAGAATTTTAAGGTAATTGATTTCTCTGGTCCCTACTTTTTCCTTATTTTCAAACTCTTCAGGAGCTCCATTCGAATTTTCTTCTTCGCTGAGGCAGTGTTGAAAATACTGTGATAACCCTGCATTGATTTTAGGCTCCACATAGATAGTCCTGCCGGTATTTCCTAACCAGTCAATGCCTACAAAATAATCTGCTTTGATCTCACATTGGTTTTCTCCTTTTACCACTGAAAAAGGAAAAGACTGATGGTTAAATTTTTTGCTCTCTACAGTATTAAATAACTGAAAAGAGTCATCAGCAAGATGCAGCAGTTCATCTTTTATATCAGTAAAAGGTTCCTCAGCAGTAATTCTCTTAATCAGAAAACTTTTATGTTCTGAAAGTAAAATTCCCATTAATTGTTCAGTTTCAGGGTATTGATATAGTCTTTGATATCCAGATTTTCGTAATTTCCGATAAGAACACCATCTTTCACATATTCCAACAGGATTGGAACCACTTCATAATTCATTTTCATTCTGAAAATTTCGTTCCTTTTTTGAATATTTTCAGGGCTGTCTTTTGGCGCAATAAAATAACTGTGCCCCAACTGAACATCCTTTGCTTCAAATTCGCCACTTACATTCTTCGTATTGAATAACAGGGAAACCTTTTCAAAGCCCTCTCTATTAAAATGAATGTACTCATCTTCATCCAGAGATTCAGGTAAAACATCTACAAAAGCAAAACGTCTTCTGATGGCATAATCAATATGTCCTACACTGCGGTCGGCCGTATTCATGGTTCCGATGATGTAAAGGTTGGGAGGGAGAATTAATTTGTTTTTAACTTCATTGGTAACATCTTCAAGAGCATACATACTTTCAACAGCTTTTCCACGATATTCCAGTGCATAGATTAGTTCACCCAAAACAGAAGATAGATTTGCCCGGTTAATTTCATCAATAACAAGCACATAGTTCTTCAACGGTACTTTTTTAGTCCAGATTGTTTCAGGTTGATAGGTTTGCTTAAATTCATAGAACTTTTCAACAACCTTCATAAAATAGGTGGCATGCTGCCTTGTTTTTTCTTCAACATCAGACATTTTCTTAATGTCCTGTCTTTCTTTTGCTCCGGATTCAATAATAAGTTTCAATTCTGAAAACTTCATATTTAATCCATTTTTATGGGCATCCCAGTTATCTCCTTTATATTTAAATTTGGTTTCATCCGCAGAAAACAGATACACCGAATTGGTAATAGGATATTGATGCAGTTCGTTTTCCACCATTTCATCTTTTATTTTCTCAATGAATACATCAAAAGTATCTTTTGAGATAATCGTATCCGGTGCCTTTTGTGATGCGTTGTAATTTTGTAATGCTACGTTGGCAATCTCAGCTAAAATTCTATTCTCAGCTTTAAAAAGTATTCCATCCCCATCTTCATTAGGTTTGGAAACAATACCTCTTACAAAATCTTCATATGTGTAACTTGGATGAAACTGGATGATTTTGAATTGCGGATTGTCTTTCAATTCTTTAGTTTCATTTAATCCCAATAATTGAACAGCGAGTTCTTTTGCCTGTCTTGTCTTTCCTGTTCCCGGAGGACCTTGCAGGATGATTTGTTTTTTGTATTCTAGAATTTGGATCTGTTGGTCCAGTTTATTTTCACTCATATCATTTTGTTCTGTAGAAGATGGGGTATTCTGTTCCTGGAAGTAATCGTAAACCTGCCATGGAAAGGTCACAATTTCAAAAACATCTTTGTTGAGTTTTTCTTTAAATATCTGAAGAAGGTTGTAGCTGTCCTGGAACCAGTCATACGTAAGTTCCAATTCAAAATCTTCAACATTTTTGTTCAAGAGATCAATTAAAACTCTCAATTTATCCTCATTCACAATGGTACACAATAACTGAGGCTGCAAACCTGCAATAAGCCTGTTGGTGGCTGCTTTCTTATTATTGCTGGTATATTTCCTGATTATATCTTTAATCTGATAATAGATTTCAAATGAGGGTTGGTGTTGATTTAAGGCAAGGTTCTGTAATAATAAAGACAGTTCAGACCAGTTTGTTTTGATCAGGTCTTTTTCTTCATGGGTAAAATATCCCAGTTTTAATGAAGACACACATTGATCGGATGACCGCATGAAGAATTCATAAAAAACTTCCTTATCCCAGTCTTCCCAGTTCTTTCCGGTATTTGCTTCCCCAATGAATAAAGGTACGTAATGTGAGTATCTTTCTTGCCAGTGATCCCAAATCTCTAATTTGTCAATTAATTCTGTAAAAGTCATGTTGGTTTTAGTTTTCTGTATTGCTGTGTAGCGATGGTCCAATACTCGGTAATGGAGCTCACAGTGGTAGTAAAATTATAGTAATGTAAATGTCAGATATGCTTTATACCATTATGTAAAGGCATAAATAGTATTTATTTTCATGGATGTACAGTTTATAGAATACAATAATAAGAAAAAACTTTAATTCATTGTTACGGGAAAACGTAAAGCGTAAAGCTTTTACATTTTATTTCAGGGGGCGCAATGTAAAACGATTTAGGGAAATGCTGGGCATCAAGCAGGAAGCATTGGCTCTTGACCTTGGGGACGGCTGGAACCAGAAGAAAGTTTCTCTGCTGGAACAGAAAGAAATTATTGAAGACCCTTTACTGAAAAGAATTTCTGAAGTATTGAAAATTCCGGTGGAAGCGTTTCAGAATTTTAACGATGAACAGGCTATCAATATTATTTCAAATACTTTCCACGATTTTAAAGATAACTCTGTAGCTTCTGCAATGAACTATAATTGTACATTTAATCCAATAGATAAAATTGTGGAATTATATGATGAAAAGATTGCTCTTTATGAAAGGATGTTGAAGGAGAAAGATGAGATGATGGTGAGGCTGGAGAGGTTGATTGAGAAGGGATAACATAAGATATAGAAAAAGGTTCAGCGCGTGCTGAACCATTTATATTTATGATTTTAAATCTTATTTGTTAATTTTCCAAATCCTTCATAATCTCTTTAAAACTAGCTAAAGCAGATTCTATATTATCAATAATTTCTTGTGCCAAAATATCAGGTTCTGGTAGATTGTCTAAATCTGTAAGGCTTTGATCTTTAATCCAAAATATATCCAAAGAAGTTTTGTCTCTGGCTATGATCTCTTCATAGGTGAATTTTTTCCAGCGTCCATCTGGATTTTCTTCTGACCAGGTTTCTTTACGGTTGTTTATATTAGAAGTGTTATAGCAAGTAACAAAATTTTCTAAGTCAGCTTCAGTTAAAGGCTTTTTCTTTAATGTATGATGTACATTTGTTCTATAATCGTAAATCCAAATTTCTTTTGTCCATGGCTTCTTCGATGCAGCTTTATTATTAAAAAATAAGACATTTGCTTTTACACCATTAGCATAAAAGATACCAGTCGGCAAACGTAAAATGGTATGTAATTCAGTAGATTTTAATAATTGTTTACGGATTTCTTCCCCGGCTCCCCCTTCGAATAATACATTATCCGGCAAAACAACTGCGGCTTCACCATCAATCTTCATCAAGGATTTAATATGTTGTAAGAAATTCAGCTGCTTATTAGAAGTTGTTTCCCAAAAATCCTGACGATTATAACTCATATCGTCACGCTCTACTTCTCCTTCTTCATTAGTTACTATATATGAACTTTTCTTTCCAAAAGGAGGATTGGCCAATACATAATCATACGTATTACATTCTGCTGCAATTAAAGCGTCGGAAGATTTAATTAAAGGTTCACCGTCTATTTCTCCAATACCATGTAAATATAGGTTCATCAAACACATACGACGGGTACTAGCTACAATTTCATTACCATGAAAAGTTTCATCTTTTAAAAACTTTTTTTCTTCACGATCTAATTTGTGATGATGTGTAATGTATTCATAAGCAGATAAAAAGAATCCTCCTGAGCCACACGCTGGATCTATGATCGTTTTCATCGGTTTAGGCTGTACACACTTCACCATAGTATTGATTAATGCACGGGGAGTAAAATATTGTCCGGCACCAGATTTGGTATCTTCTGCATTTTTCTCCAATAAACCTTCATAGATTTTTCCTTTAACATCAGCACCCATTACAGACCATTCTTCATTGTTAATCAATGTAATGATGCGTAATAATTTAGATGGATCTTGAATTTTATTTTGACTTTTTGCATAAATCTGCCCCAACATCCCTTTTTCACTAGAAAGAGTACGCAAAAGCTGTACATAAAAACTTTCTAATTCAGCTCCATTTTTTGATGTTAAATTTTCCCAGTTGCAAATATCTCCATCTGGAATTTCTTTTCCTTCAACATCTTTTATTCTAGGTAATGGTATGTTTTTATTATAAGGTGGCTTATTTAATTCATCCACCATTTTCAGAAATAGCAGATAGGTAATCTGTTCCAGGTAATCTCCATAACCTACACCATCATCTCGCATCACGTTAGCGAGGTTCCATATTTTTGATATAATTGTTGACTCAGTCATTCTTCTAACTTCTTTTAATCCCTTATTAAAGATACTTTGTTCTTACTTATTTTCTTTACAGATTTATGAGCCTCTTTTTCCACCTTTATTCTTTCTAATAAAACGGAAGCTGGCTCATAATTAGGTTCTGATTTACAGGCTTTTAATTCTTCCTTAGTAAGTAAACTTCCCTCAAAAGTTTTTTTCAGAATGCTTTGGCGTAAAGCTTCTGCCTGATCCAAACTATTTTTGATTTGCTTTTCAACAGCATCACAAACTGATAAACGGGATTCTATCTCTTTGACGATTTGTTGCTGTTGCTTTAAATCTAAAATCTCAGGTATTTGGATATCTTTTAGATTGGGTAAACTAATTCCCAATACAGTTGTCCCACTTGAAGCTTTTAAACATTTGTCTTCAATTGATTTGAACAAATAGTGTATAAAATGATTATCACAATTATTTTTAGGTTTTATTACTTTTAAGTCCTGATTTATTGCAGTTTTTATATTTGAGATAATACTTCTTCCTGGATTTATCCTAGTTGCTAAAATGACTTCTCCTTTGTTGGCAATATTTGAAGAACTATTTTCTAATCCCTTTTCTGTAATAAAATCTTGTGTTGAATTTAAAAAGTCACCTTTAATATCCTTAATTGATGCCCAATTTAGATTTCCATTCCAAAATGATTTTTCTTTTTTACTTGGGGTGCCACCTCCTAAAAAGTTAAAAAAGTCACCTACTTTTATTACTTTATACTTTCCTTCAAAAGCTTTTTTTAAAACAGCTTGTCTATAGATTTTCAGTTGTTTTTGAGAGTTTTTCAAATCTGCAATACTAGCGTCCAAAGAAGAAAACAAAGTTTCTATTTTTTTGACAATTGCACGTTGTTCGGGAATAGGAGGCAATGGAAATATTATTTTTAATAAATCACCTTTTGCTAAACTTGGAATAGTAGTACTTTTATCTAAAGAATGAAAATTAAAAAACTGACAAAAATAATATAATAGTTTAGGATTCAGATTGTCAAATGGAATAAGTCCAAATGCTGTATCTACATTCCAAAATTTTGTTGTTACATAAATGGGCGAATTTATGGTTCCTTTTCTTCCAATTATGATAGTATTCTCAGGGCATAAAAATTCACTAGCCTTTCCAATAATTCCAGAACTTCCATAAATTGGATAACTTCCATTACTATTTTCAACGTGCTTCTGATTTTTACCATTTTTTATCTCAAGTATATCATCAAAAGTACATTCAATCCAATCTTCTCTCATTACGCAGCTAAAGCTTCATTTAATTCATTAATAATATTCTGCATATCATTACCAAAGAGCTTGTACATTTTTCCACGTCCACCTTGTACATCAAATGGTGTATAGTCCAGATCATCTAATTCCAAATGATAAGAACTGATAATATGATCTTTAATCATTCTTAACCATTCCATTTGCTCTGATGAAAAACGGTTATGTTGTCCGGCATTTTGAGCAAATATCCATTGCTTAAAATTGTCATCAACTGTTTTATCATAAGGCTTTAGAACTTCATCTATTCCACAAATTTTCCGTAATAATGAAACTAAAGCTGTTAATTCATCTTTAGGAGCATGAGCGGTTGTTGCACCAATGTTTTTATAAGCATCCCAAATATGCAGGGGTGCAAATATCGGTTTTTCCAGTCGTATTTTATCCATAAGCCCCTTCAACATTTTGAAAGTTATTTCTTTTCTTCGAAATGGCTGATCGAAATAAATACTTAATGCGGTGATTTCGTTTTTATTAGTTCGCAGATATTCTTCAAAATTATTAATTAAACTTTCAGCTTTATCAACGGTCGTTGTATCCCACTCAGAAGTTAGTACGGTGTCAATATTAATATGATCAATAATTTGGTCGTGTTGTTTTCTTACATTGTCAATATATTCATTCAGCGGACCATTAAATGATAATGATGCTTTTCTGATCAAAGCTTCGTGGGCTTCTGCTTTTGCTCTTTCTATTTTTTCCGGTGTGCGTTCCTGTATAGGAATAACCTGTATTAGTTTTTGGGAATTTTCTTCTATTTTATCAATATCAAAAGCTTCAATTAGCTCACGGATAATCTGCAGTAATGGTTTACCTCCGGAAAGCTCAATAATATGTTCTTTTTCCTTTTCACTCAATTGTTTATCTAATCGAATAAGTCGATTGGCTAAAGACAGAAATACATCCTCATCTGAAATACCCATAGTGACTGCCCCCAACAATTCTTTCATTGAGACTGAAGGTTTACGTTCTAACGGTCTACTATCTGTTTTCTTAGATTTAGTAGCTCCCACAGCATCTACAATAACGAAATGATTTTTTACACGAGCTGTTTTACTTACCAATTGCAATTTATCATCATTAATAGTTCGTGTACCACGTCCTTTCATTTGTTCAAAATAATTGACACTTTTCACATCACGCATGAACAGCAATACTTCTAATGGCTTTACATCTGTTCCTGTTGCAATCATATCTACCGTAACTGCTATACGAGGATTGTAATCATTACGAAAACGATTTAATAAAGACTTTGGGTCTTCATCAATTTTATAAGTTACTTTTTTACAGAAATCATTACCCTCTCCAAATTCTTCGCGTACAATATTGATGATATCATCTGCATGGGAATCTGTTTTGGCAAATATTAAAGTTTTTGGTACTTCATATTCATCATTTTGCCAACGATCAGGGTATATCTTGGTTTCTAAAGCATGTTTAAACTCTTTAATGATTGTACGGATTTGTGATACGTTGACAACAGCTTTATCCAGATCATTACGAAGATATTCTGTATCTTCATCTTCTTGTTGCCAACGTTTAGCTCTAGAAAGTTTATCCCTTCTGTCCACAAACCATCCTGATTCTATTAGACCGCCTTTCTTGGAGATTTCTGTTTCAATAGAATAAATTTCGTAAGGAACGTTCACACCATCAATTACAGACTCTTCGTAAGTATATTCACTTACTACATTTTGATTGAAGAAACCAAAAGTACGTTTGTCTGGAGTTGCTGTCAACCCAATCAAAAAGGCATCAAAATAATCTAAAACTTGTTTCCATAGATTATAAATAGAACGGTGGCATTCGTCAATGACAATAAAATCAAACTGTTCAATAGGTACTTTTTCATTATAAGAAACAGGAACAGCTTTTTTTTCAGCCAGCTTTTGTTGAAGCCACGATGATTGTTCAATAGGACTATTCTCTTCTTCACTTTCATCCATTTCCTCACCTTTCAAAATAGAATACATTCTTTGAATGGTGGAAATACATATCTGGCTATCTGGTGCGATATAACTTGAGCTCAATCGTTGTACATTGTATAGTTCTGTAAATTTACGATTGTCATCACTTGGCTGAAAAGCCATGAACTCTTGCTCTGCCTGTTCTCCCAGGTTTTTAGTGTCAACTAAAAATAAGATACGTTTTGCTTTTGTAAACTTAAGTAAACGGTAAATAAATGTTGCTGCTGTAAATGTTTTACCAGCTCCAGTTGCCATTTGCACTAGAGCTTTAGGCTTATTCTGTTTAAATGATTTTTCTAAATTATTTATGGCAACAACCTGCGCAGGACGTAATCCTGCTTCTTCTAAAGCTGGTATATCATTTAAACGTCCTCGTAATGTTTTTTCTTTCTTATACCATTCCATCAACATTTCAGGTTGGTGAAAATGAAACAGTTCCCGGCTACGTGGATTCGGGTCTCTATAATCTGTAAAACGAGTAATTACCCCTGTGCTTTCATATGCAAAAGGAATTACTTCTGTGCTTTTAAAAAATTTAAGTTGTGCCTGCGCATAATTCTTTGATTGCTCTTCAACTGTTGTTAACCGAAACCCTTCTTCTTCCTTTTTGGCTTCAATGATACCAATAGGTTTTTGATCTACAAATAAAACGTAATCAGCAGGTCCTACCGAAGTCTGATATTCACGAACAGCAATACCTTTTGCAGCATTAAAGTTTATTTGATTTTTAGATTGTACAGCCCATCCTGCCAGACGAAGCATTTCGTCTATGCGATCACGAGCAATTTGTTCAGGGTTTTGATTAAGCATTTGGTTTTCTTAGTTTAAGAGGTAAATATAAGAAAACCTCAATAAGAAAGCCAAATGAAGCCTTAATCTATTCTAAATTCAGAATGTTATATATTGATTTTTTAGAATGAATCATAGAGAATTTAATATGAATTTATGTTACAATCTCAATCCTCCTACACATCCACCTCCTCAATCTCCACACCGACAGATACACCAAAATCACAGGCAGTGCAGCTTTATTCTTTAAACCAATATTCTGCCAACCTCTGTTCTCCGGATTTTAATAAAATACCCTGTTCTACAGCCCATTTCAGGTCTCTGCTTGCAGTGGGAGCGGAAATACTTCTGAAGTTCTGCATATAGTCTTTCCTGCTGAACGTATTTTGTTTTACTTTCTCTTTAAATAAGAAAATTCGGTCTTCCGTATACAATGTTTTATTTTGAGATTGTAAAAGTTCCTGTAGAGATTCGAGAATAATACCGAGCATAAATTCTATAAAAGGAGTAGAATTTCCTTTTTTATCAGATTCTGATAATGTATTGTAATATTCAGCCTGTTTTTGCTTGATGAGGGATTCTATCGGCAGATATTCAAATACGGGATATTGCTGCATAAGAAGTAAAGTTTGCCAGAGTCTTCCCATTCTTCCGTTTCCATCTGTAAAAGGATGTATAAATTCAAATTCATAATGAAATACACAGCTTTTAATTAAAATCAGGTCTTTGTATTTTTTCAGATAATCAAACAGGTCCCTCATTAAACCTTTTACCATTGTCCCTCCCGGTGCTATATGTTCTACCTTTGAACCTTTAATAATACCCACATTAGTAGTTCTTAACTTCCCGGGATAATCCACTAATCCTTTCATCAGGATAGAATGTGCTTTTTCCAGTTCTTTTAAGTGATAAGGATTCAACTGATTGATTTGCTCATATATCTTTATGGCATTCTGAACTTCAAGAATATCTTTTTGGGGAGCAATGATTCTTTTATTTTCCAACAAAGCGGTTATCTGCTCTTCAGTAATGGTATTCCCTTCAATCTCCAGTGAAGACTGAATAGTTTTGATTCTGTTCTTTTTCCTTAATTCGGTGGCAGGTTTATATAGATGGGAAGCATTTATTTCTCCTATTTTTTCAGAAATAGAAGTGACTAAAAATAAAATGGTATCTGTAATAGTATATGGAGGTTTCATATCTTTGATAATATCATATGATACTATCAAAGATATGAATTTATATTAACTATTGATCTAAGTTGTCACAGTCTGTACCCGTCTACACATCCACCTCCTCAACCTCCACACCGGCAAATACACAAACACCACAGACAAAATCCCAGCTAATGCCCCAACCACCACAGCCATTGCCGTAGCATCCAGCTTATAATCCTTAGAAAAATTATACTGCCCTAAGAAAAGCATCGCTAATACCAGAGAACAGGTAATCACGCCATGCAGAATACTCAGCTTCGTCATTAACTTTTTAATATTTAACTGCTCATCTACGGTAAACTCAATGGCGCCTTGTCCGGCGGCATCGGTTACTCTTTTGATGATATCAATCGTGAGGACAACGGGGAGAAATAGTGCCATTGGTAGGGTAAGGCGGGCCAGATTCTGTTCGCCGGAGAAAAAATGGGTGTAGCCTAATTCTTTGAAGCTGGCATAGGCGATGATGAAATTGAAAAAAACATTCGGAAGGACATAGTAAATCGTACGCTTCATAAGAAAGCGTTTAAGGGTTGTTTCTTTGAGCTTTTTAGGTGGCTTCGGCTTAAATTTCAATTTCATGAGGTGGTCATTAGCGCTATGGCTTTCTCTTTTATTTTAGCGGCTTCCGCTTTGGGAAGGAAGTCTTCGTTGGACAAAAATATAAAATCCATCTGATGATTGTAGGTACTCGTCACCAAAGTATTTGAGTTTAGCCAAGGGAAGGCTACCGTAGGGCTGAAAATAGTTTCAATGCTGAAGTTTTTGTACTCGTTCGGGATGTTGATCCTGCCCATATTGGATAAGGTTACATCATGACCTCCATTGCTTGATTTAAGCATGGAGATCATACGATCAACAATCGGGTGCATCTGTTCACCCATCCACAGCAGTTCGCGGGCTTCCATTTTTCCTATTTTCTGAACAAGGTCTTCTTTAATCTGCTTGGCATTGTTCAACAGATCAGAACTTCCTTTTTTAATAGCAAGGTCAACGGTTGGTGCAAAGGCAAATAAATGATCCTCTTTGATTTCTGGAATAAAATGACGCACATCCACCGGGCTGATCACTTTTCCTTTGGCTTCTTTCCCTTTTACTTCCTGGAATGCCTGCATGAATGCAGAACAAAGCAAAGCATGTACGGAAACTCCATTGGCTTTACATCTTTCAGTAATTTGAGCCGTAGTTGTCGGATCCAGTTTTTGGTGAAGAACATAGTCTTTTCCAAGGTTTCTTTTTTTGCTTTTTTGCTGTAGCATAAAGAAGAACCTGGCAAAGGTCAGATAAAGATTGGCTTTGAATTTTTTACTTTTTACATTAAAGTTGGAAGGGAGAAATTCATCTACTGAAGTGAAAGCCTCATAAGGTTCTAATTCCAAAGCAGGATTGTCCAAAAGCTGAAGAAGCTCCTTCATTAAAGTTACTCCGGTGGTTCCGTCTGAAATGCAATGGGGGATGGCCCAAAAGACTTCAGAAACATCCTGTCCTCTTACCCAGACGACACGGGCTAGTGGTGTTTTTTCTTCCTCAAATAAGATTTTCCATTCTTTTTGAGACTCTGTCAGCCAGTCCTGGTCTGTTTTTCTTCCTACGATGCGGAGCGGGATAGGAGCAATCTCTTTTTCTTCTATAAAAAAAGGATATTTCTCACTCTTAGAGTCTATCACCACTCTTAATAACGCATGTTTCTGCTGGATTTTTTCCAGAGCAGTTTTAAAATTCTGCTCCAGAAGTTCTCCTTTTATTTTGGCTGCAAATATACAGTTTACGGGGGTTTCGGGATCTACATACATGATCCTTTCCACCATCATTAGTTTTCTTCTGATCATGATACGGCGATATATTCCAGTTGTACTTTGATGATCTGCATCACTTCATCACGGATGGCCAGTGCTTCGGTATAAGGTAGATATCCTTCACTTCCCACAAAAGAAAAGTCCATTTTTCCACGGTAGGTAGAAACTACCATCGTCGTTGTATTCCCCAACGGACCAATGACTGATGGGCTGAAAATAGTATCTACCGAAAATTCTTTATACTCATGAGGAATCTGAATGCGTCCCAGATTGGAAAACATACAGTCGTTGGAGGATTTTCCGTTCTTTAGAAGCTTGGTGAAATTATTCAAAGCATCATGTCCGGATTCCATCACCATCATGGTAATATAAGGATTGAGCTTGGACGTTTTACGCTCTACAGAGGACTGCATGGAACGTAGGTTTTCCAGAAAACTCATCTTTTCATTGGAGGAAACTACAATCATCAGCCCAAAAGCGAAGATATGGTCATTTTTGATTTGGGTGGCAAAACGTCTGATGTCTACGGGGCAGGAAATCTTGTTAAAGGCTGCTGATCCTTTTACCTTTCTGAATGCCTGAAGCAATGCCGCACTTAAGAATGTATTGACGGTAACTTCATTGGATTTGCAATAGGAAATCAGCTGCTGGCTTACCGCTTCATCCACTTTCCAGTTAATCAGATAATCGTCCTGCCGGTCAACAGCTTTTTTACCTACAGGGATAAACCTGATGGCTGTTGCTGCCAGTCTGCCTATAAATTTAGCCTTCAGCTGCTGCTTACGGCTGTTTAAAATATGGGCGGGAACGACATCCTGAATTCCCAATATAGGATTTTCTGTCCCAATATCAGTGGACGGATTATCAAGTGTTTTTAAAAATTCATCTAAAAAAGCCATTGCAGAGCCACCATCACATAAACAGTGGTGGAATGCAAAAAGCATATCTGAAACTTCTTCCCCTTTGATCCATACAAACCGGATCAGGGGAAGTTTTTCGTAATTAAACAGGGTATGCCATTCTTTCGTGGATTCTTCCTGCCATTGGTTTTCATGCTGGCGGGGTATGATTCGCACCGGAATGGATATAGAGGTTTCCTGTACATCAAACCATGGAATATTTTTTTCATCATGGGTGATGAGTGCCCTCAGCCATGGATGTTTTTTTTGAATCTGAGCCAGGGCCCGTTGGATGTCTGCAAGCTTAAAGGTTCCTCTCAGCCTGAAAGGAATCACTGCATTGAAAGGTTCTGTTCCGTCTCCCAATAGCATACGTTCTCCGAATAACAATCTTCTTTTCATATGTAGATGTCTGTCTTTTTTATTAGGTCATATGCAATCGCTTCGTTTTTATCAGTGTTGAGTCTGTAGATCATGGCGATTTCATAGGCTATACAGAAGCTAATGTGGAATGTTCCTGTACAAAATTTTCTAACAATTCTACTGCTTTATCGTTACCGCCCGCTGTATGGAAAGTATGCTGAACTTCCTTAGCGGCAGCCCTGTATTTTGGATTTTCCAGTAATTCAAAAACGGTTTCACGAAGCGCTTCCACACGTAAACGCTTGTATCGGATACTGATTCCGCAGCCTGCCTGCTCGATTAATTTGGCGATATGAAAATGATCATAAGCAATAGGCGTAATCAGCATAGGCAATCCGTTTCTGAATGTATCATTAACGGTATTGAAACCACCATGGCAGATCACCATATCCATTTGCTGCATGACCGCTGATTGAGGAACGAAGCTGTTCACAATAAAGTTTGATGGCCATTCTTCAAAGATCTCTGGTGGAGTAGCAGCAATCACCGTAACCGGCTGGTCAGCAAATGCAGCAATAATCTTTTCAAAGAAAGCTTTTCTGATGTCCACTAATAAGGTCCCTAAGGATACAAAGATCTTTGGAGTAGTAGAAGCATTCAACTTATCCCAGTCAAAAGGAGCATCATTGGGACGGCCTTTTACCGGACCTACAAATTTCATATGAGACGGAACGGTTTCAAAACCGGCAAAAGCCTGTGAAGTAAACACCATATTTAATTTATGAGAATGGATATAAATACCTTCCTCATGGATGCCTACTTCTTTTTGAAGGTCCTTGATCAGGTTTTGCTGCCATTCCCAGATTTTTGGGGCAGATTTTTCCGTGTCTCCCATCACATCCGGTGGAACAGGGGTTGTGGTGACACAGGGGATATTATGTTTATGAGCGAAAAGGGCTCCTCCAAAACTAATACAGTCGTTTACGATGACATCAGGTTTCCAGCTTTCTGTAAGGCGGATTAATCCCGGCATCATCATCTTGGCAAACGGGACGTAGGTTTCTTCCAGTGCCAGTTTCATCACTTCAGGTCCGGAACATGCTGGTCCGTCGTCCTGCCTTTTTAAAATACGGGCGATTTCATTCTGATACGGAATAAGGTCTTCTTCAGGATAATAATAAGAACCTCCTTCCGGAATATGTTTGCTGTCTAAAGGGGTAATCCCAAACCATTTTACTTCATGGCCACGTGCAATCAGACTCGCTCCTACACTTAAAGTGGGGCTGACATGTCCGAAAAACGGAGGGACAACAAATAAGAATTTAGAAGGTTTCTCTGGTTTTGAAGCCCTTAATATAGCTTTTTCCAATGAATCTGCTGCAGTCGCTGAACCTCCGGCTTCCACAAAAGACTGTCCTACTTTTTGGGCCGCTTCACGGTAGCCTGGATTATGTAAAATCTGATGGACGGCATCTCTCAGGTGGTTGGCTTTGAACCGGTTGAAGTTAAGACGTTCCCCTGCTTCTGTACGCACAACGCGTCCTGCCACATGTGACTGGTCGTAAGCGATAGGAATGACTACCAAAGGAATACCATTGGATAGCGTTTCGGAAACAGTGTTGTGACCGCCATGGCAAACCACACCATCCAGATGAGGTAAGAGGTCCAGTTGAGGAACCTGCTGATACACCATAAAGTTTTCCGGCCATTGCTCAAAAAGTTGCGG
Organism: Chryseobacterium sp. Bi04; assembly: GCF_918698085.1. GTDB lineage: Bacteria > Bacteroidota > Bacteroidia > Flavobacteriales > Weeksellaceae > Chryseobacterium. The sequence continues at coordinate 44,854 of NZ_CAKKLP010000020.1, read as the reverse complement.
ATCAGAAACCACTACAACCGTTACATCTTCATCTTTAAAAGCATCAATAACCTTTTGGAAGAATGCTTTTTTATGATCGTGATCGAAAGTAGTTCCGATGCTTACTAAAATCTTTTTGTTGGTAGCGCTTTTTAATCTGTCCCAATCGAATTCACAAGAGATACGGCGCTCTGTAAGAACCGGACCTGTAAACTGATACTGAGAAGGCAGATCTTCCATGTCACCAAAGAAATAAGTGGAGGTCAAAACAAGGGTCAACAGGTCGGAAGTAGCCAGGGAACGCTCTTCATTAACGCCAAGTTCTTTCTGTAAATCGATGATCTGATTCACTTCCCATTCGTGTACCTTGGGCAACTCATTAATGATTTTAATGGCAGCCGGAGCAGTAACAGAAGTGGCATAAGGAATTCCCAGTGCCTTTGCAGCAATAGGTGCCGCAAAAAGCTGATGGTCTCCGATAATCAAATCAGGTTGGTATGTTTTAAGTAAGGCCACGATACCTTTATAGCAATGTCTGTTTAGAGGAATAAGGACATCTTCGTAAAGAAACTTGATGCTGTCTATTCCGTAGACTACTTTTTTTGAAATAATATCAAGATATTGTTCGCTCTCTTTCTTTTCTTCGTCAGATTGATCATATTGAATCAGTAATAATTCTCCTCCTGAAGGAAGCTTAGCCTCCAAACTAGGGTCAAGGCTGATCCAGGCTACCTCATGTCCTCTTTCCAGCAGCGTAGCCCCGATGCTTAGGGTTGGATTGACATGTCCTGTCAATGGTGGAACTATAAATGCAAATTTAGCCATGGTTTTGTGTTAAAATTTTAGATAAAAAATGAACGATAGTTTCTGCGATGAGATGAGGTTCCTGTATCGGGATATTATGATCACCGGGAATCAATTCAAGCTCTGAAGTGCTGATCTGCGTCTGCAGCCATTCTCCTGTAGGCCTGCAGTTGGACTCCGCACCATACACTAATAAAGTGGGAACCGCCAGTTCGGTAAGGGGTGCCTCACCAAGAAAATGTTTTTCCTTGATCATATCTGCCTTAATGCTGGTCTGGTTAAACAGAAACTCATACATACGATGGTTTTTTTCCATCTGTCTTTTCCCCATCTGCACTTTGGTGGTATCCGTAAAATTGGCTACATAATGCTCAAGAAACTCTTTGCTGTACTCATCAATAATATTACGGGCCTTTTCGTCCTGAGGATCCGGTGCTTCCATAACAGCCAGCTGGTTGACGTGATCCGGATATTCTAATGCTGTTTTCAAAGCGATAAGACCTCCGAAACTGTAGCCTACCAAATGTACTTTTTCCAACTGAAGATGATCTATTAAACTCATCAGATCGGATGACATGGTGTCGAGATCATATCCATTGAGAAAACGCTCACTCATGCCGTGGCTTTTCAAATCGTACATCACTACATGGAAATGTTTTGCCAGGATAGGGGCAATATTAAAATAATAAATGGACAGGTTGCTGAACATCCCGTGGATCAGCACCACGGTTTGTTCGGCATCTTTGTTGAGTTCCTGTATATGAACTTGCCTGTTATTGACAGTGATTATTGGCATTCGTAGATATAATTGATGATCATACTAAGGTCAAGATTGATCAGCTGGTCCAGGTCCATAGAAGACAGCCACCCGGTAAAATCAATCTGATCGCCAAAATGCGCTTTGATTTTTTCAGAAAAAGAGACAATTTCTATGCTGTCCATTTCCAGATCCCTGGTGAATGAACTTTCAGGAGTGATGTCCATTTCTTCTACAAATTCTGCGCCTATCACTTCAGTAATAAAACCTTTTAAAAGAGTAAATAGTTCTTCGTGGTTCAATTTTAATGTTGGGTTTACAGTGTCCATCCGATAATATAATTTTGATGTTTAATAGTTTTGATTTCAATAGTGCTGATCCACAAGTGATCATCTTTTATAAGTTCGACTTCGAAGGCCTTAGGATTTCCTTTCAGTCCTGTACCCAGGAACTTTCCGTATGCTTCCTTGGCTACCCAGAAACGGGTCGTCCATTCTGCCTGATCTCGGTCTTTTAATAATGCTAATTCCTTTTCGGTAAATACCATGTCGTAGAATCCGGAGCTGCGCTCTTCAATGAGCTCCATATCAATTCCTACAGGTTTTCTATAACGTGCTATTCCTACCGCATCTTTTCCTTTATGAGCCAGTGAAATATGAATGTTTTCTGTAAAATCACTGATGAGGTAAGGTTTCCCCACTTCATCAGAACGGATTTCAAAGGTAATCGGGAAGCAGGCATGATCTTTTTCCTTGCGAAGAAGATTTCTTACGGCATCTTTTACTGCTACGCGGCTTACCATCCAGTTTTTCTTTTTGTTAGGCAATAGCTGTTGCTGAAATTGTTTTTCCGTTTGGTTGAAATATCTTTTGAGGATAAAATCCCAGGAAGCCACCCTGGTATACGCCTGGTGGAAAAAGAATACTTCAGGGGCAATTTCCTCCGAAAGGCGGTTGTGCAGCGGTGACATAGAAACATTCCATAACGCAGCATCGATTTCCAATCTTCTGTTTTGCCAGCCGGTGATGGCACACCAGACTTTTCCGTCTCTTGTAAGAACGATATTGGCTGTTGCAAATTCATCATTAAGCTCGGTAAGCATACAGGTGCATTCGAAAATACCTTCCTGGTCATGCATATCACCAAAGAATTCAATGTCTCTGATCTTCACCGGGAATGCAATACGGTCTTTCACTAATGTAAGCTGCAGCCAAAGTCCGAATAATTGTCCTGCATTATCAAGTAAAGAGCCTTTACCGCCATTTCCTTTGATCTTCCCTACGATACCTTTAGTTCCTACTGATGAAATTTCAGTAATTCCCTGATATTTTTCTCCGTGAAACATATGCATGTCATAAATTTCTTCAGGAGTTCTTTCGATAGGCAAAAGATCACCCACGGAAAGTTTAAAGTCAGGGGTAGGTACCGGAGATGATTTTAAAATCACTTCTGCATTCGCAAAATTCTCGATGTCCAGGTAAGCGTGGTGAGAGGAACGCCATTCTCCCTGTACTGTTTTTTCAAAAGGCTTGGCTACATTCATCCATTGGAAAACACTTACATTCATAATTTTATGAACCTGTGTTCCCGGTATTTCTGCTTCAGCAATTTCTGCCAGCTGCTCAAAAATCATGGTCATCGGGATGACCGGTTCCATATCAGCGACATGGGCCCATCCTTTAGGCTGTCTCAATAAACTGTGATCGATAAGATAAGGATGACTTTCCAGAGTAACATACAGATCTTTTGAAAAATGGGTGCTTCTCGGTGCCTTAGCAGCTACAGGAGCCGGACGCTGGATAGTAATTTCCGGACGGTTCTGGAAAAGTGTTAGCACTTCTTCCTGCATGCGGATCATATCTGCAACATTGTCCTGGAAGGCCTGTACAAGTGGATGACCGCTTTTTGTAGCAATAGGCGAAGCGGTATATTGTTTGGAAGCTTCAAAAGAAGGAACCAGGCTTTTAATTTCTTTGAAATTACGGATAATAGGTGACCCCAATTCCAGTTTGATTCCTTTTCCTGATGTTTTTTTTGTATGATTCTGAATCTCCAGAAAATCAAGGGCAATCGTCTTTCCTTCCACAAATAATGAAGCTACTACACGCTGCAGCTGAGCCAGTGCAGATCGGGTAGGAACGCTGGAAGCGATGGTACTGAATGCTTTTCCTTTTAAGGTATCATCAATGAAACCAATCAGTCCTCCGGTACCCACCTGGATAAAGAATCTTGCTCCTTCTTCGTACAATCTGTCTGTCAGTTCGCGGAAACGAACCGGCTGAACAAGATGCTCAGCGCTCAGCTTTCTGATGGCTGCCTGATCGGCTGGATAAGGTTCCAACGTCGTCGCAGACCATAACGGGATCTTGGTCTGTTGGAACTCTGCTTTTTCCATTCCGGCAAGGATCACATCCAGTTTATCAGCGATAAAAGGAGAGTGGAATCCGGACTGGAACGGCAGGATCTGGTGGAAGATCTGTTTTGATTTTAATACCGGAACCAATTCATCCAGTGCTGCATTGCTGCCACAAAGGATCACCTGATTAGGGCAGTTGTCATTGGATACGTACAGATCCGGGATTTGCTCAATAAGAGGTGAAACGATATCAATACCGGCTCCGATAGCAATAAATTTAGAATCTTTTAATTCAAAGGTTTCGGGGTTAAGCACATCAATCAATGCTTTAACAGAATTGGCTTCTGCCAGTTCTGAGGAATAACCTGCCAGCCATTCTCCCAAGCTGTGTCCTGCATTCATATCCGGGATGATTCCCAGCTTTTTCAATGAATGATCAAGGATACTGCAGTTGTTGAAAATGTTTAAGGCATCGATTAAAAGACCTTTCCCTTCGGTTTCTATAGGAGCTATTAAACCGAAATAACGGCTTACAGTATCTACTTCACCTTTGGCCAGACCGTCTAAGCCCGGGAATACAAAGGCCACTTTTCCGCCATCTTTTAATAATGGGGCCGAGGTATACCAAATATCCTGTTTATTTCTCCAGGTGATGTTCTTGGAGACTATTTTAAGTGCTTTTTCTATTCTTGCAGGGGTTGGATCGAATATCGCCACCCTGAAATTTCCTTCGCCTACTGTGCTGTCATTATTTTGTAATGCCGCAAGTAATTCTTCATGGGTAGGCCTTGCCAATAGCAATACATGGTCTTTCTTCGGCATATCATAGCCTTCAAGAACAACATGTGCATTGATTCCTCCGAATCCGAAAGCATTCACTGCGGCTACTTTTGGCAGCCCTGTTTTTGACCAGTTTTTTGCTTCCTGAACAGGTTCGAATCTTGTGTTCTGCATATCTGCAGTCGGATTCTCACAATATAATGTAGGAGGTAAAGTATCATGATGTAATGCGAGGCAGGTTTTAATCAGTCCTGCGATTCCTGCAGCCGGCATGGCATGTCCGATATTGGACTTTACAGATCCTATACCTGCCATAGGAGCAGTTTCTTCTTTTCCAAAGAACTGCGCTAAGGTCTGAAGCTCTGTTTTGTCTCCAAGTGGAGTTCCTGTACCATGGGCTTCAAGATAACCAATCTGCTTTTCATCCAGTTCTGCATGCTTCCAGGCCTGTTCTAATGCTTTCAGCTGACCTTTCACAGATGGACTCATCACACTGGTACCGTTACCGTCACTGCTTACGCCCACTCCTTTAATGACTGCATAGATTTTATCCTGATCACGCACCGCGTCTTCCAGTCTTTTTAAGACAACGAAACCACAGCCTTCACCGATCAGTAAACCGTCAGCATCACTACTGAACGGTTTGATCTGCTGTTGATGTGACATCGCTCCCAGTTGGGCAAAAATACTCCAGAAAGCAGCATTTTGCCCGGTGTGTACTCCTCCTGCGATCATCATATCCGAACGTCCCCGCTGAAGTTCCTGTACGGCATGATCTACCGCAATTAAAGCGCTGGCACAGGCAGCATCCACCGTAAAGGCAGCCCCGCCCAAATTGAAGCGGTTAGCTACCAGTGAAGCGACAAGGTTGGGAATTAATCCCATGGCGGTATCCGCCGCAAAACGTCCTTTGCGTTCCTGGAAAGCGTGTTTTACTTTTTCAATATCCGCAGAAGATACCTGAGGCAATAGCTCCTGCAGTAACGAAGAGATTTGTTCTCCGGTTCTTACAATTTCGATGGCACGGGTAGCTCCAGGACCGGTATAGTTTCCTTTACCGATGATAATTCCCGTTTTTTCAAGGGAGGCCTTTTTTTGAAAGACCCCGGCATCCTGCAATGCTTTCTGAACCAAATCAAGGGTTAGCAAATGATCTGGCTCTGTTCCTTCCACAGTCAATGGCAAAATACCAAATGCTGTAGGATCAAATTCATAATCAGGAATAAATCCCCCACGCTGACAATAAAAGCGGTCAACAGGGCTTGTGGCATCACTAAAGTGAACCGGATCTATCCTATCCGCCGGAGCCAATTGGGTAGAGTCTACTTTATTGACAATATTCTGCCAAAAAGTGTTGGCGTCCTGTGCCCCCGGAAAGACACAAGACAGACCAATTACAGCAACATCCGTTTTTTTCATACTTAGTTTATACAGAGGGTTACCAATTATTTCCTGACATGATCAGCACCTGGCTTTCAGTTCCGTATTTTATCTCATTAAGGAAGATCTCCTTACCTTCATCCAATGGGATTAAAGAGATACCGCGACGTTCATATTCTGTTTCCAGCGTTGATGAAACCATTCCGGCACCTTTCCATGGTCCCCAGTTGATGGAAATTACTTTTCCTTTTAATCTTTTATTCAAAGCATTGGCATAATCATCCAATACACTGTTGGCAGCAGCATAATCTGTCTGCCCTTTGTTTCCATACACAGAAGCAATACTGGAGAAAAGAACCACAAACTGACAGTCTGAACGAAGCTGTTCTGCCAATACACGTAGAGGTTTTACCTTGGTGTCAAATACACGTCCGAAAGAGCTGGTTGTTTTCTGCTTGAATAATTTATCTTCTAAAAGACCTGCTCCATGAATTACTCCATCCAAACGGTCATATTTTTTATAAATACCGTTGATCAGGCTGCTTAATCCATCTTCGTCACAAAGGTCTAAAGATTGATAAACGATAGTGTTTCCAAGCAGTTCCATATCGCGGATGGTACGAAGGATCTGATTGTTTTTGAATATTCTTACAGTCTCTTTTTCTACTTGGGCAGGAGAAGTGAATATTGCAGATTTAATAAGATGAGCTCTTATTTCCTCTTTTGTTTTCATGGCTTCAAATTCTTTCAGATCTGAAGCTCCCTCTCTTGGGTCAGCGGATCTTCCTACCAGGATATATGTACAAGGATAGGCCTGTGACATGTGTTTGGCAAGTTCGGCGGTGATTCCCTGTGCGCCTCCAAGAACTAAAACAACAGACTTTTGATCCAGTTGAATATGTGCTTCTTCCAGGCTGGTGGACAATGGGGATGGGATGATGTCTACTTTGTGTCGCTGTTCGTCTTTATAAATAACCTCTGCAGGTTTATCATTGGTCAGGATTTCCTTTACAGTGATCTCTGCAATCTGATGGACTGCCTGAGGAGTGCTCAGGCTGATCAGCCTGCAGGTAGTATGATCAAATTCTCTGGCTAAACTTTTGAACAGACCAGGATATCCCTGATGGTGGCGTAATATACGGGCATCATTGATTTCCTGAAGGTGTGCCGGAATATCTGAGATAAGATATACCCACTTAGCTTTATCGAAATCCATTTTTTTAATAAGATCTACATGGTCAATAATGCTGTGCTTCACTGCGGCAGAGAACATATCCAGCATGATCAGTCCGTCAAAGCCGGAAAGGTCTTTTTCTGTACCTACCAATTCTGCAATAGCACCATATTTTTCTAATGCTTCTTTGATTGCTGATGCCTGTTGGCTATTGTCCTGGGTGATGGCAAAACGTTTCCCATGCAATACTTCTGTATTTTGCAGTAAAGAAACATCTGTTGGGGTGATATCAAAACGAAGACGGGATAATATATTTTGTGTCGGTTCCGATGGGACAGCCTCCTTAGCTTCAGTTTTGATCTCGTTGGTTTCACTACTCATATCGCTGATCCAGCTTGCCAGCCCGCGAAGTGTTTTAATAGCAGCTAATTTTTCCATAAGATCATCAGCCTGTTCCAGGTTTTGACCAAATCCGATCTTGGTTTTAAAATCTCCGATAATTTCCATACGCTTAATGGAATCAATACTAAGGTCTGCTTCCAGATCTAAGTCTAATCCCAGCATTTCTTTTGGATATCCTGTTTTTTCACTGACAATAGTCAGAATGGCATTTTGAAGGTCTTCAAGAGATAATGCAGACTGAGCCTGAGGTTTTGAAGCCGGAGTTTCCGTTGTTGTTCCGTTTTTTTCTGAAACAGATGCTGTTCCTGCTCCTGAGTACTCGGTAAGCCATGAAACCAGACCACTCAGGGTTTTTATTCCTGCTAACTGTTCCATTACAGTATCTTCGTTGGTATTGCCATTGGTCAGGGTACCCAGTTCATTACGAAGTGTTCCTATGATTTCAACTCTTTTGATTGAATCAATACTTAAGTCAGCTTCCAGGTCCATTTCCATACCCAGCATTTCCTGTGGATAACCTGTTTTATCGCTTACTACCTGTAGCAGTAAAGATTTGATATCTTTTGCAGGAGCCTGTTTTACCTGAGCCACGGCTGCCGGAACCTCCTGACGAACAGGCTGGACAGGAATTGCCGCCATCTGTTGACCGGCAGGAGCCTGAATTGGTGAAGTATAAACAGGGGCCGGATGTACCTGAGGATTCTGTCCCATAAAGGAAAGCATCACATCCCGTTGCGCCTGTATCATTAGTTTCATGCTGTTTAAATATTCCTGCAGCATACGTTCAGCTGTTGATAAGCTTTCAGTGGCAGGTGTTTGCTGATCATTAGTAAAATTATTCATGGCAATAGGAGTTAAAATTGGTAATGCACCATTGGAAGGCAGTGTGCCTGTAGTTGGATGTGCAGTTTGTCCATTAACCCTCCAAATGGCAGGGTTTTTCTTATAAAGCTCAGGCTGATCAATGTCGATAAGTTTAACGTTACGGCCATCAAAAAGCTTAGTAATATTAAAGCTACGTCCTGTACCCAGGTATTGGGCAAGCATGCAAAGCAGGTGGGTGAATTTATTGCGGCTGCTGTCTTCCACATACAGGGTCAGCTGGTCTTTTTCAAGACATGATTTTGCCAATCCGGTAAGTACTTTTCCTGGGCCTACCTCGATGAAGATTCTTGCTCCATCATTATACATTGCTTGCATTTGCTCCACGAATCTTACAGGCTGTACCAGGTGTTCGGTCAATCTTTCTTTGATGTCTGACGGATTCGGTGGATATACTTCTGCTGTCGTATTAGACCATACAGGGATCTGCATTTCCTGGAAAGGAACATCTTTTAATACATCAGCATATAAACCTTTAGATTTTGTCAATAATGGACTGTGGAATGCACATGCCACTTCTAATTTTTTAGCAGAAATACCTTCCTGTTTCAGGGCTTCCAGTAATGTATTGATTGCTGGTGTGCTTCCTGCGATAACACACTGGGTAGGCGCGTTGAAGTTAACCGGATAACATCCTTCCACTTTAGCAATGATTGGCTGTAAGCGTTCGTGAGTGGCACTTGCTGCTAACATTGAACCGGGATCTCCACCTTCTACTGAGTCCAGAATAGACTGGGCTCTCCGGATACTTAAATCCACTAATTGATCTTCTGCAAATACACCTGAGAAACATAAAGCCGGTAATTCACCATAGCTGTGACCAGCCAGCATATCAGGAATGATTCCCAATGATTCTAAGAATTTGGCCAATGCAAGATCAACAATTCCCAACAGCGGCTGTGCCAAACGGGTGTCTTTAATGGTTTCTTTCTGTTGTTTTAAATCCGCTTCATTAAATGTTGTAGAAGGGAAAACCACTTTTTCAAGCTCCGGATAGCTGTCGATAATCTTACGCATTGCCGGGAAGACTACGAATAAATCACGAGCCATATTGATTCTCTGGCTTCCTTGTCCGGGGAATGTAAAGGCTACCTTACCTTCTTTTTTATTAACGGTGAAAGTATCTTTAGTTTCGATTCCTAATAAAACCAATTCAAGCTTCATCATTAGATCTTCAGCCGTATCTGCAACGATACTGAACTGAATGGGTTTTTCTGAACCGATGCTTAAGCTATAAGCGATATCTTTTAATGGAATTCCATCATTGATTTCCAATAAGGTTTTGATCTGGCTTGATTGTCCTTTTGCTTCTTCATACGTATTCCCGCGGAATACAAATAGTTCTGAAGGCCACGACTGCATCGCGATAGAATCATCTTGTTTTGGATGATTAGCAATAACGGTGTGAAAGTTCGTTCCTCCGAATCCAAAAGCACTGATTCCTGCATAGCGGTTTTTCTCAGTCCATAATCCTGTTTCAGCATGGAAAGAGAATGGGCTGGTTTGTGCATTATAATAGGCATTGGGTTGCTTAAGATGAAGGGTAGGAGGTTTCACCCCATGGTAAACAGCAAGGGAAGCTTTAATTAAACCAGCTAATCCTGCAGCACACTTGGTGTGGCCAATCTGTGTTTTCACAGAACCTAAATGCGTCTGTCCCGGTAATGCACCTGAACGGCTGAATAAGTTTGTTAATGCACTTAATTCTGTTTTGTCACCCACAACAGTTCCTGTGCCGTGAGCTTCCACCAATCCTACAGATGCAGCACTGATTCCGGCCTGAGTGTAAGCGCGTTCTAATGCTCTTACCTGACCTACTTTTCTGGGAGCAGTTAATCCAAGGGCTTTACCATCACTGGATCCACCAACACCTTTGATTACAGAATAGATACGGTCTCCGTCATTGACGGCATCTTCATATCTTTTCAAAACAAGGATTGCGATTCCTTCTCCAAGGGCAATTCCGTCTGCTTCACTGTCAAATGTTGCACATCTTCCTTTTCTGGAAAGAGCGTGGGTACTGGAGAACATCAGGTAATCGTTGATTCCGTTGTGTAAATCTGCACCTCCGGCAAGAACCATATCGGATTTTCCTAATACCAGTTCCTGACAAGCCAAATCTAAAGCCGCCAAAGAAGAAGCACAGGCGGCATCTACGGTGAAGTTTCTTCCACCCAGATCCAAACGATTCGTAATCCTACCTGCGATTACATTGGCCAAAATACCCGGGAAAGAATCCTCTGTGGTATGAGGGAAGGCTTCTTTTACTTCTTCATGAAGTTCCCCGAAAACCTGTTTGTAAAATCCTCTGAAACTGTAGCTGTTGGCAAGGTCATTACCTCCTTCAGCTCCAATAATTACAGAAATATTTTCTCTGTTAATATGTTTTTCTCCGTATCCGGCATCTTCCATTGCCCGTTTGGCTACCAACAGGGTTAGCAACTGGGTAGGCTCAATGGCTGCAAGGGATTGTGGAGGAATTCCGAATGCCAACGGATCGAAATCGATTTTTGGGATAAAGCCACCCCATTTTGAATGGGATACATCCGGTCCGTCTGAGTCCGGGTGGTAGTAAAGTTCTTTATTCCAGCGTTCATCAGGAACCTCTGTAACACTGTCTTTTCCTAAAATGATATTTCTCCAGTATTCTTCCAGGTTTTTGGCACCCGGGAAAATACATTCCATACCAACGATAGCAATGTCCAGTGGTTTTTCGCCGGATATTGGCGCTTCCGGTAATGTTGCGGATTGAATATGTTCATAATTGTCAATGACATTTTGATGAAGGGCAGCCAGTGAAATAACCCGGTTATGCATGGTGGCAATCTGCCCGATCATATACATCCCCAAATCCAGCTGCTCGCTTTTAGGAATCGTAACCAACTGGTCTCCCTGACGCTCTATGCCTTTGGCGGCAATTCTGAGACGGCCTACATTTAGTTTTTCAAGCTGTTCCCAGACTTGCTTTTTATCCATTCCTGCTGCCAGAAGTTTGGTTTTTTCTGTATTGAAATGCTGAGCAAATGCAGTATTTAGACAACGGGTTTCGTGTCCGGGAGCGGTTTCCAACAGGACAGTGTCTTTTGCCTGCATAGCCTGCAACTGGAATTCCTCCTGGATAGCTCCGGTAAGTACCGCTTCCTGAGTATAGAGATAAGCCGTTCCCATCAATACACCAATTTTTACACCTCTTGCTGCAAGCGGTGCGGCCATAATAGAAACAAATGCTGTTGAAAATGAATTGTGGATTCCTCCTGCAAAAAACACACTGATGTTTTCAGGATGTTCTTCTTTTAAAATGCGTTCAATTTGCTTTTCCCAAAGGACCATACTTGAAAGCGGTCCCACGTGGCCCCCACATTCACGCCCTTCAAATATAAAATTCTTTGCCCCTTCTTTCAGGAAAATATCCAGCAGGGCAGGAGAAGGAACGTGCAGGAAGCTTTTTATTCCTGCCTTTTCAAATACTTTGGCCTGGGCGGGTCTTCCACCGGCAATAAGTACTACAGGAGGTTTGGCCTCCAATATATAAGCGGTTTGCTCTTCTCTTAATTCTTGTGGGGCAAATCCTAAAATTCCTACGCCCCATGTTTTTTCACCCGCCAGTTTTTTGGTTTCCATTACCAAAGCCTTTGCTGATTCACCTTTCAGTAATGATAAAGCCACAAAAGGCAATGCTCCGGCTTCCGCTACAGCATTGGCAAATAAAGGAACATCACTCACGCGGGTCATAGGTCCCTGGGCGATAGGATAACGTAAGCCAAGTTCCTGAGCCATTGAATTGTCCTTATCTATCACCTGAAGTGCTTTTGCCTGTTTCAAATGACCGTACATGGCTTCTTTAAATCCAAAAACCATTTTTTTCAATGTTTTGAAATCCTCATAGAGATCTGTTGCCAGCGAAATATCCTGTCCCATTGGGATGTAGCTCTTGCTGAGGTCAAAATCGATGAAATATTTTCTAAGATCTTCGGCGGTAATATTTTCCGGTAATACCGGTGAGTTGGGCCTCACCAATATACGATGGTTGGCTATAATTCTTGTTTCTGTTCCATTCAGTTTTGAACAGACTTCTTTGATATCCTGAGGTACCGAGCTTTCAGGGAAAAGGGCAAGCTGGCTATCCAGTATAACACCTGTGGCTCCCAATGCCTTTACAGCTGCTGCGGTGTGGAGGCCAATTCCTCCCTGTACCCATACCGGGATGTTCGTAATTTCTTTAATAACACGCTGAAATAATACAAAAGTAGATTCATAACCTACCTGGCCGGCAGCTTCATTTCCTTTGACGATAATTCCTTTTGCTCCTGATTTTTCGGCTTGTATTGCTTCTTCAACACTGCTTACCTGATAAACGAGAGGCAGCTCGGAAGAGAAATTAACGGAGGTTCCAAACGGAAGGATTGCGAAACTTACTTTTTCCGAAATCCGGAGGGAAATAAAAGTACTATTAGAAATGTAAATACCATAAGAAGGTATATGGGTCTGATCAAGCTGGTTCAATGCTTCCTGAGCGGTCATCAATTCATGCCCCAAGCTTAGGACAGGAAATGCGCCTGCGTTATGCAATTTAGGCATAAGGCTAACATCCGGTTTTTCAAAAGGAGTTAGTCCAATAATGGTTAAGTTTTTCATTGCTTTGTTGATATTAGCATGAAATTCCCATAACAAACCTGCTATACCCATGGTATACAAGTAGTTGTTTGCTATAAGTGGAATTTAAAGTAGTTAGTTTTTTGTAATATTTTTAATTATAATAGTGATCTAATGATAATTTACTAATATTGAGTGGGTTAGCCGTCCGGAGAATGTCAGCCAGATATTTGGTTGATGTAAGATTGTTGATGTCCAGCTTTGCGAGGGGCTTTCGCCCAAAAATAGTCAAGTTTTTCATAGCATTTATGGTATTGAAATATGGATATAGATTTTCATAACAAAACACTAAAACCTATTGGCATAATAAGTGTTTGTTTATTATGAGGGAATAAAAGTAATAAATTTATATTATATCTTTAATCATAAATACAATTTGATAATAATTTTTTAACAAAAAAATACTGATTGTTCAAATGCTATTAAAGTATACAATTTATATTTTTATTCTCGAAAACAGGCTGGTACAATCTGAGAATACACAATTATAATCATTTATAATTGTAATAATGTTAGGCAAAGATAGCAATAAAAAATAAAATATTTCAATAATAAGAGATTTGTTTTTTTTATATTACGAAAAGATAATATAAATAATAACCGTGTAAAATCCACAAAAATTTGATGTTCCAAAAAATGAAATGAAACAGTATATTTTAGGTAAAATGAATTTTATAGTCTTATCTTCTTATTCCAGAATACATTGGGTAATCGGTTAAATAATTATATTATGATATAACAGGAATTAAAAGATAATGTAATTTTGTGATATAATAATGAAACTAGCCTGGTAATAAGAATACGGGATGCAAAAAAAGCAGTATTTAGCTGCTTTTTTTATAAAAAATATAGAAAGATAATTGTCTTGTAGGGTGAACTGAGTTACTGCTTTTTGTATTGTATATGTATTTGCTATTCAGGAGGTAAGTGTTACGTTAAGATTATTTATATTTTAATTCAGTAGGATTTAATATAGTGAAAAATTAAAATAACCTTAAAATATACTTAAACCGTATTGTTTCACCAGATCCAGAATCATGTGATATCCAGCTAATGAATTTCCATGCTGATCCAATGCAGGGCTGAAAACACCAATTCCCATTTTTCCGGGAACACTTACCGTGATTCCGCCTCCCACACCCGATTTGCTTGGTAAGCCTACCATACGGGAATATTCTCCACTGAATTCGTACATGCCGGCAGTAAGCATTTGGGATTCTATTAATTTTGAAATTTCAGCATTTTTATAGGTAGAATCTCCATCAAAACGAACACATTGGTTGGCAAAGAAATAACCAATCTTAGCTAGGTCTTCCGCTGTAAGTTCAATGGAACACTGTTTAAAATAATTGTCAAGCTGATCTTCACTACCTGAAATCAAGCCGTTATTTTTCATGAGATAGAACATTCCGCGATTACGGTGTCCTGTAGATTTTTCCGATTCATAAACCGATTTGCTGTAATCAATGCTTTGATTTTTAGTAATGTACCTTACCATATCCAAAATTTTAAGAAAAGGCTTCTCACCGTCACCGGAAATTAAAGAAGTGGTAAGGATTGCTCCTGCATTCATCATGGGATTTAGAGGTTTCCCCATGGTTTCCAGATTAGAAAAATGGTTAAAAGGTTTGTCGGATCCGAAATACCCCATTTTATCAAAAACATTAGCTTCTCCTTTTTCATTTACCGCAACCATTAATGCTATGATTTTAGAAATGCTCTGCATGGTAAATTTTTTTTGTGTATCCCCTGCATTAAATATCTTTCCATTTTTCTCAACCACAGAAAAAGCAATTGCTTTGGCATCCATTTTTCCTAATTCAGGAATATAATCTGCCACTTTTCCCTGGATGTAATAGGATCTGTTTTTTTCAAGGATACTGCTTAGCGTTTTTTCGGATATGGTTGAAATATCTGCTGTTTTTTGAGCGTAAACTACCGTATGTAAAGAAAGAAGTGTTGCTGTAAAAATTCCTTTTGCAGAAAATAAAAAGCTATTTTTTTTCATAGAGAATAAATGTTTAGATAAGTCTTGAAAAACAAAGATAAAGTATTTCATCTTCGTTGGCAATTCTTCTAAAGCTACAGCCTTTTGTGTAAACCAGTGAGAATACTCTTTAATTTTTTTAGGATTCCATATTTATAATGACCCAACCTTATATAGTTGAATGCAACAGGGCTGGCTCAAGGAAATTGCTTTCTTTTTTAATAGCTCTTTTTTTTTCATTTCAAATTCTCTTACTACTTCTGGCGGTTCTCAGTTTCCTATTGGCATCTGCTGATATAATGGAGTCTGAAATATATCTTTCATGATCATAGTATTCAGATTTCTTGTTGTCAACAGAAAGAACCACAACTTCTGATATTTAGACTCCTTATCAGTAGAGTCGGAGCGTAGAGTATTCGTATATAAAGCCTTTGTGCTGACTAAAAATGAACGCCTGCGAATAAAAAAGACATAAGCAGGATGATTAGAGGGTGTATTAATTGCTTGCGGTTGATAAAATAACTCAAATCTTAACATGATCTTCTAAGCTATTCCTTATTTTTGCAAAGAATTAAACGGCTAAATTGTTTATTTTAAAATATGGACAGGATATTTTTTGACAACAGTCAAACTGGAGTAGTCTCTACGTTTTCCGAACTCGTCAATACAGATTTTCACGGCGCTATGAATGCTATTTGCTGGAAAAGGAATTTGAATGGGGATTTTAAAGAAATTGTATCTAAACTTCAGTTAAAGGAGAATGTGACAGAAGTATCTGCTGAAGACCTTTTGGCACTGCGGCTTTCAGAAAAGGGTAGTGCCGCAAGAGAAACGATCTTAAATGATTTACAGTTATTAACCGATTTTGGAGCCTTACCTTCTCTCAATTTGCTTCAATGCTATGACCGGGATGAAGAGCTGGATTTCTTCTCTACAGACGTATATTCTTATCATGTAGATCGTTCACCCATTGGAACAAATACTTTTTTATGTACCTACCATGGGGCTGCAAGTGAGATCTTACCCAATGAGCAGGCTATACAGAAAATCCTGATTCCTGAGATCCGGGAAAAGCTTAAAGAACTGCATGACGGTCCGGAAGCAGAATTTGAAAATTTCCTGGAAGAATATTTCTTCGATCTGCATTATCAGCCTAAACCTGGTGCAGAACCTGCCAATCTGGGAGTAGGTCATCTTTGGAGGCTGGCGGTAGATCATCCGGCACAGCAGGTTCTTCCTTGTATCCACAGGGCTCCCATTGAAAAGAATGGTGAATACAGGCTGCTGTTGATTTGTTAACTATGTATTCGATTGTATTCAGTCTTACAGAAAACAAATTAATGAAAACCATTTTGTTGTCTTTTTATATATTTTTTGGTACATTGATCTTTATTATTATAATTAATAGGTAACCCACATGGCTGATACACTTATATTGTCTGAAGGAGCAGAGTTTGATCACGTTATACAGGAGGTCTCAAAATACATCCACCTGTATGTAATGGCATTTGAAAAAAGTGAGCGTACCATTACACGTATAGATAAACGTGAAAATATGTATGGCGGAAACGGAATTGTATATATGATACAGATGTTCGGTCATAATGAATTGGCTAATAACCGCCTGGCTGCTTATATGGTTTTATTAAATAACGGTGACGAATCCGGATTCCATACCCACAATGAAAAGAATGAAGAAGAATTATATGTGGTTGTACATGGAACAGGAGAATACCGTGAGAGAACCAGAATGCAAGGATCTGTACGTAAAAAAACACTTCAAAAAGGAGATATTACCGCTATCAGCTCCATTGGATATCATTCCATTGAAAATACAGGAAATGAACCGTTGATTATGTTTGTCATTACTACTAATAATCCATAATAGTATGGATGGTTATTTTTGATACAGAATAATTCCTGACCTAAAAAAACTGAAACCTCAGAGAATCCGATAGATGGCTTTAGGTAATTCTCATATTATTTTTCAGGGTTTCTTATTTATTTTCTTAATCCTTTGTGAACGTACATACACCTTTGGATCAATTTATTGTTGATCAGGTTTTAAAATATACTGTATAGATAATTTCTTTCAGGCCTGTCACTTTTTGAGACAGGCTTTCCTACTTGATTTTTAAATAAATTTTTTTGTTTCTGTTAAGGGTACGGCTAAATTCCGGGGAGATAAAACACAGCAGCCCTCTGTAAAATTTTATTTAAGAATATTTTAACACAATAATTGTTTTTTAGGCACGAACATTGTTTATTTATATACCAATTACTTAAATATCATATTATGAATAATTCAGATTATAACAAAGCAGAAAATGCAGTCGATCAAACTGAAAAGTCTTTAAAAAATGCAGCTGATGAAACAAAATGGAAGCTAAGTGAATTAGCGGAAAAAGCTAAAGATTATATCAATGAAAAAAGAGATAATGATCAGGAAGCAACTCAGGAAGATTGGATGGAAAGGGTAAAATCTAACTTTTCCGACGCGTGGGAAGACATTAAAGATAATGCCAGTGAAGCTTGGGAAAAAACCAAAGATGCAGCTGAAGATGTGAAAGCGGAATGGAGAAAGAAAACCAATTAAGTTAGTTTAACAAATGGCCGGAGTTCTTAGAGCTTCGGTTATTTTTATATTTGATATTAGTTTATTTATAGTCTACTTAAAATTTAAACACTTACTTGTTTCCTGGACAATTATCATAGTAGCATCTTTTTTCAGCTCTATCATTCAAAGCACCTTGAGATCTGTAATTTCCAGACTGATAATTTTTTAGCAGATATCAGGTTTCAGTTCACCCTTTACGGTTCTCCAACTATTTCTTACTATTTTTTCTCCTGCTGAGTTCACATTCAGCTCTATAGTGTCATCTGCTATTACTCCCTACTTATTTTTAAGCAATTATAAACTGTATTAACTAGTTTATTAATATTCTTTTAATTTATTTAATAGTATATTTGTGTCTTATTTAATAAACAGATCATGGATAAAGTGAATATTTTCTGGTTCAGAAGAGATCTAAGGCTGGAAGATGACTCCGGACTCCATCATGCACTTGATAGGGAAAGAGCCTGTGATAGAGC
The DNA here is from genome assembly GCF_918698085.1 of Chryseobacterium sp. Bi04. GTDB lineage: Bacteria > Bacteroidota > Bacteroidia > Flavobacteriales > Weeksellaceae > Chryseobacterium. Next base: position 26,607 of record NZ_CAKKLP010000020.1, on the reverse strand, counting down.
ACACAAAAGCCAGAGAAAGAGCATTGAAGCTTACAAGGAAGCACTGGCAGAATAACCCATTATATACTACTCACTAACAAAATAAAAAAAATTGGCTAAAAAAGGAATTTTATTAATCAATCTTGGCTCCCCAAGATCAACTTCGGTAAAAGACGTAAAAGAATATCTTGATGAATTTCTGATGGATGAAAAAGTAATTGATTATCGATGGATTTTCCGGGCACTCCTGGTCCGTGGAATTGTTTTAAAGACCAGACCTGCAAAATCAGCGCAAGCTTATAAAACGGTGTGGACAGACGAAGGATCTCCCCTTATTGTTATCACAAAAAAGATACAGCAAAAGCTGCAAAAGATAGTAGATATCCCGGTTGAAATCGGGATGAGGTACGCTGAGCCCAGCATTGAGACAGGAATCAGGAATCTTGTTGAAAAAGGAATCACTGAGATTGTACTGTTCCCCCTTTATCCACAATATGCAATGAGTACCACCGAAACTGTGATTGAAAAAGCGGAAGAAATCAGAAAGAAAAAATTTCCCAACGTACGAATTAATTATATCCAGCCTTTTTATAACCGGGATTTGTATATTGACTGTCTGGCGGAAAGTATAAGGGAGAAGCTTCCTGAAAATTTTGATGCCTTATTGTTTTCTTACCACGGGGTTCCCGAGCGGCATATTTACAAAACAGATCCAACAAAGACTTGTAATATGAATGATTGCTGCAATAAAGATAATCATCCGAGTCATTCGTTTTGTTATCGTCATCAGTGTTTTAATACTACAGATCGGGTAATCAAAAAACTTGGATTAGAGAAAGATAAAGTTATTGTTTCTTTTCAGTCCAGATTAGGAAAAGACAAATGGATAGAGCCTTATACAGATCATACATTAGAAACTATTCCCGGTAAAGGAATTAAAAATCTTGCGGTTGTTTGTCCGGCATTTGTTTCAGACTGTCTTGAGACCTTGGAAGAAATATCCGTTGAAGGGAAACACCTGTTTCTGGAAGCAGGAGGTAAAAACTTCACGTATATATCCTGCCTGAATGATGAAGACCGCTGGATTGAAGTCATCAGAAGCCTGTGTGAAGAGCAACTCAATCAATTCTATTTATTATAGTTTTAAATATATATTGTATAACTTTTTAAGATTTAGGTATATTTGTAAACTATTTAACGGATATGAATTACACGCTTATTAAAGATTTTATAGACCTGCTGCAGGAGTTTGAAACGGAAGTCCGTGCTTGTCCTGATTTGTATCCGGGAACTATTCAGGGTTTTAAAGCATGGGTTTCCAATAAAGAGAATACTGAAGAAGCTCATCTTGAAGAGCCATACTGGGAAGGTAAGGAGAATGGAAGAACACCGGAAAGTGCTATAAGTACATTACTTGTTCATCTTAACCGATATGCGAAAACCTACTCAAAATCTGCAATTTCAGATTCTGAATTTTCTACTCAGGAAGACTTTATTTATCTGATTAATTTGAAGGTTTTTGGAGAGATGACCAAGATGGCGCTTATCAAAAAAAATATTCATGATAAGCCGGTAGGTATGCTTATTATCACAAGGCTGCTGCGTCAGGGGCTTATTGAACAAACTGACTCTGATTTGGACAAACGAAGTAAATTAATACGCATTTCCGAAAGGGGACTGCTGATCCTGGAAAATCAAATGGAGAAGATTCGCCAGGCTACCCATATCGTTGCAGGAAATCTTAATCACAGTGAAAAGATGGATCTGATACGCATTCTTAATAAGCTGGATCGTTTTCATTATCCTATTTTTTCACAAAATATCCACTCGGATCAGCTCATCAACAAAGTGTATGATGATTATGATTTTAAAGTTTGATAAGTTCTGCAAATTAACAGGATAATGATCAGTGGCTTATTTTGATTTTGCAGGATGCGCACTGTCCGATACTGCCGCATTGATGTTACCGGTGGCGTTTCCTGTATTATTGTTGCTTGTTTTTCTGCCGCCAATATGAGTCTTTGTATTTATACTGTCATCACCTGCAGTGCTGTCTTTGGAAATTGGGGATGTTGATGCCGCTGTATCAGAATAATTACCTGGTGTATTGGCAGAATCGGTAACTGTAGTGTTTTCAGTTTCCCTTTTTTTACAGGCCAGGACTACAAAACTTAGTGCAATGATGGATACGAATAAATTTTTCATAAGCTATAATGATAAGTTAATGAATTCTATGAGTATTTTGACAATCAAAATTACATAGAGGTTTGTCACCAGTCTATGAGTGAAATCATAATTACATTATTTTAAAAGAGCAATCAAATAGCATGGATTTGATTTGAACCGATTGGCTTTATCCTTTTTCACTGAGAAAATTATTAATATGAAAAATGAGGCTGTCTTCCACCGTAATAAATTCATAATTTAAAGTTTTTACAATTTTATCATTATTCATTTTCTGAAACGATGTTAAGAATTCTATGTTCGCTCTGGTCAGTAATCTTAATTTGGGAATCAGCCCTCCCGTAATAATATTTAAAATTCTTGATAGTACAAAAGAATTATTTTTATTAAATTTCTTTTTAATCATTTTAGAAAGATCACTGTATTTTTTGTTCTCAGAAACAACAATGAAACGTTCTCCAAACATATTTTTTTCCATCAGTTCGATTGCTATTCTTGCCACATCTCTTACATCCACACATCCTGTTCCACCGGGGAAAGTGTAAAATTTACCGGCAAAAATCTGTAAAAGTTCACCACTGCTTTTTTGCCAATTGCCACTCCCTATAATCATTCCCGGATAGATAATAATGGTATGTAATCCCTGATAAAATGCTTCACGAACTGCATAGTCAGCCTTATATTTTGAGATAGCATATATTGTATTGTTTTTACCATTGATAAGATCAGAATTTTCATCAATCGGTTTATTGCTTTTTTCCTTATTAAAAATTGCTGCAGAACTTACATAAAGAAATTTCACATTATTGAAATATCTGCAGCATTCAATAATATTTTCAGTTCCTTTAACATTGATGTCAGTAACCTCTTTTTGCCTTTCCGGATCGTAGCTCACTTTTGCAGCACAATGATAGACTTCTTCTACACTTTCCAGGGCACTTTGCACACTTTTCTTGTTGTTTAAATCTATTGTCACCCATTCTATCTTATTAAAATAGCTTTCAGCATTTTCTGTATAATATTCTAATGATTTTTTCACTTCTTCCAAATCACTGGAGCTTCTTTTTGCGGCACGAACTATTTTACCTCTTTTTAAAAGTTCCAAAACGATTACCCTGCCAAGAATTCCTGTAGCTCCCGTTACTAAAATCATTATAAGACAATTGAAGATTAAACTTTAAGAATTCTGCTTTATTCTGTACTGAGCCAGGCGCTCATATATTCTCTATTCATTCTGGCAATAGTATCCAAAGAAATATTTTTAGGACATTCTACTTCACATGCTCCAATTACTGAACAATTTCCGAAGCCTTCTTCATCCATTGCTTTTACCATATTTAGAACCCTTCTTTTTCTTTCAACTCTTCCCTGTGGAAGTAATGCAAAATGAGAAACTTTAGCGCCAACGAAAAGCATTGCGGCACCATTCGGACAACAGGCTACACAGGCTCCGCAGCTAATACAAGCTGCAGCGTCCATCGCTTTATCAGCATCAGCTTTGGGAATGGCAATAGCATTGGCATCCAATGTATTTCCAGAAGTGTTGGCAGAAATAAATCCACCTGCTGCCATGATCCTGTCAAAAGCACTCCGATCTGTAATTAAATCTTTAATAACAGGAAACGCAATGCTTCTCCAAGGCTCAACAATAATAGTATCACCATCACCAAACATTCTCATATGGAGCTGACAGGTTGTAATTCCTGTATCCGGGCCATGTGCTCTTCCGTTTATATATAAAGAACACATTCCGCATATTCCTTCACGGCAGTCATGATCGAAGGCGACAGGTTCTTTATTTTCACTAATTAACTGTTCGTTAAGTATATCCAGCATTTCCAGAAAAGACGAATCGGTAGAAATATCCGAAATTTTGTAAATTTCAAATTTCCCTTTTGTTTTTCTGTTTTTCTGCCGCCAGATCTTTAAAGTAAGAGATAAATATTTTCTGGTATTCATAGCATTCTTAAATTGGAGTATTAAAAATATAGGTAATAACATTACAATTTTATGAGTGATCTCATATTATGCTGAATAGGAGATCGAAATCCCTTATTTCATTATAAGCCTGTTTAAACTAATTAAAAATTTAGTTACAAAAGCTGGGTGAAAGGCTATAAACACTTTAGCTTATTTTAAGTTTAAACTGATTGAGAATAAAAAGTACACATAAGCAAAAAATCTTTGATTTTTTTTTAACTTACATGAGTTGTATGGAGCTTATTTCAGGGCTTTATTTAACTTAGGTATTCAATAAACTTTGTGACTTTTGACTACTACAAAATAAAAAGTGTAAACAAGTTCTGTAAAAAGAAAAGTTTTATTTTACTCTTCTTTATTGTCATTTTTCTTTTCTGATAGTGCTCCTGCAAATACATTGTTGCTAAAATCAATTTTACAACCTTCTGTTAAAATATGAGCTTTAAGATTTTCTGCGTAAATAGGATAGCCTTTTTTTACGGTTTCTATATTTGTGCAGCCAATTTCTTTTGCATTAAAAATCCAGACCATTCCGGATCCGTAGCATGTTGCTTTACATCCCTCTTCTATCAAAAGGGCTGTATCTTCTCCAAGACCGATTCCCCAGCAATCCCGATGAGAGATTATAGCGTGTGCAAGCCTCCCGAATCTTGCCCGGTGTACAAAATGGGTGTCAATAATATAGTTCCCGATTAAACCCAACCCGGAATCAAGCTCAATATCATTTTCCAGGATCGCTTCACCATTAACTGCTTCCAGGATTACAATATTAGGAATACACATTGCTCCTGCGCTGGTTCCCGCAATCATAAAATTTTCCTCCTTCTGATATTTTTCCCTTAAAAGATCTATTAAAACAGATTGCTGTAACGTTTGACAGATCCTATTCTGGTCACCTCCCGTAAAAAAGACTGTAGCAGCGGCTTTTATCCTTTTGAAATGATCATCTGTATGAATCTGGTCATCCCGGATATCCAGAAAACCAAAATTTGTATATCCGATATCTTTAAATGTTTTTGTGTAGGTTTGCTGCATGCTTTCGGGTTCAGAAGTTGCTGCAGTAATCACCTCAATCCGGTCATCTTTGGATTTTGCCAGAAGCTTAAGAATTTCATGGTGTGAAAAATTTTTATTCATTTTTTTCATTTCAGAAGCACTTCCATCCTTGTCTTCTTTACCACCGATAATCAATAATTGTCCTTTGGGTTTCATATGTAATATTTAGTTGAGATTATAGAATTATATTTCTGTTTGTAAAGTTTAAGCTGTAGGCAGGCAAATGATTCTTTATCGGATCTCCACTGATTAAATTGAGTACAGAGCCATCGGTAAGAATATGTCCTTTCAGATTTTTTTTATAAACAGAAGTTCCTCTTGTTAGGTGCACGTTTTTAATATTTTTAGCATTCACTGCTATAATAGAATGACTGCCAAAACATGATGCTTTGTAACCTTTTTCAATGATTAATAACATGCCGCTTCTTAATGCCAAGCCTACATATTCCTGATGACCGAGAACTGTTTTTACCAAACTTTTAAATCTTGCTCCATGTATAAACTGGGTATCAATGATGCAATTCTTAATGAATCCAAGACCTGCAGCGGTATCTCCGGTGTTACTTATTATCAGTTCCGAAAGATACATTGCTCCTGAGTTGATTCCGGCAATGGTAAAGCTTTCTTCATGCTGGTATCGTTTGCTTAAAAGCTCCAGCATTACTGAGTTCTTTAAAATTTCACAGATTTTAAGATTATTATCAACAAAAACAACAGATTTAGCATCCCGTATCCTTGGATAATAATGATCTGTGTCCTGTTTTTTTTGAATATAAATAAACCCGACATTATTATAGCCTTGCTTTTCTAATGCTGTAGAATACATCTCTTTTTTATTCGCTGCTAAATTTGATGTTGTGATTATTTCAATACGAACATTTTTTTGCTCAGACAGCAAGGTGAAAGCTTTAATTAACAACTGATAGGATGTTGACTCATATTCTGCTTTATAAATATCTGTATCATTACCACGAATGATAATTATTCTGCCTTTTGGAGTCATACATAACTATTCATTAGCAGTTTTTACATTAGTGTCTCTTTCCTGCTTCATGGTATCAGACATTTCATCCAGCGTTTGTATTGTATCCGAAGCTTTGTCATTTACTGATTCTTTTTTATTGTCCTGATTAATATACTGTGTCTCAGATTTTGTACAGGCGGACAGAGTGCTTAATAAAAAAAGATATAATACATATTTCATAATAATTAATTTAGGTACTACCAAACTTAGTAATCAGAAAATGGAAAATTTATGATGGAAATCACAATTAAAGAGAGGGTGCTCCTTTGGTCCAGCCAAAAATGGTAAATATGTCACAAGAAACTGGTTTATGAATGTAATTAAAATTATATACATTACATATGATTAGCAGCATCTGTCATAAGTCAAATATTGCAACTAATAGTATTGCAATTTTGACAGCAATCCGGAAAAAATATCACAGCTCTTCAACTGGTATTTTTTTTGTTTTTTTCTTTTCCAGTCGGCCAGCTGCCTTAACACTACCGTTAAAAACGGATATTCCAGTTTGAATTTAAAAATTTGTAAATACTTCAATCTAACAGTTATAGAGATATGCTTTGGACAGTATGTATTTTGTGTATGACCATTTTAGGACTGATGTTTTTGCTGAAAAAATTTAATCAGCCCTATCTTATTGCTTATATTATCGCAGGTGTGCTATTGGGGCCCCATGCTCTCAAACTTTTTGAAAAGACTGAGGAAATAGAGGTGATCGGTGAGATAGGAATATTACTGCTGATGTTCTTTATAGGAATGGAAATTAATGTTCCCAATAAAAAGAGCCTTATCATTAAGCCGATACTGGCACAGAGTATCAAAGTAATGCTGAGCTTTTTGTTTGCCTATTTCCTGGGCGAGATACTTGAACTTGATTTTAAAAGTGTTCTGCTCATCGCAATCCTCTTTACGTTCAACAGCACAGCAGTTGTTGTGGAATTTATGAAGAGGCATGGAAAACTTCACAGCGCCTTCGGAATTATTATCCTCAATATTCTGTTATTGCAGGATCTTCTCCTGGCTCCAGTCCTGACAGCCCTGAAATTCTGGAACGGTGAAAAGTTCAACATCTTAAACTTTGTACTTCCCTTGGCTATATGTGTAGGAATTTTTTTGATATTCAGAAAAATAAGAAATCTGAGGAAAATCAGGTTTTCAAGCACCTTCCTTGAAAACGACCATGACCTGCAGGTGTTTTCGGGACTTTTCATCTGTCTTGGTTTTGGTCTTGTTGCAGAGACCGTTGGCCTGAGTGCTGCACTGGGCAGCTTTATCGCAGGGGTTCTGGTCGGAAAAATCCAGGCATTCCACTGGCTCGAACATTCCCTGCTGCCTTTTAAGGTCTTCTTCATTTCGCTGTTTTTTGTATCCATCGGTCTACGGCTGGATATTAATTATCTTTTATCCAATTACAAGCTTATCGTCATAGGTACCTTAGTGGTACTGGTAAGCAACAGCATCATGGCATCTATATTCTTCCGGATACTGAATTTCAAATGGGAGAACAGTTTTTATGGGGGTGCATTGCTTTCCCAGACGGGTGAATTTGGAATCCTGGCGCTTTCAATTGCTTACAAAACGGGTATGGTGGCATACGATCTTTATAAAGCCGGATTAGGTATTACCTGTTTATCTCTTTTGCTGTCTACCATCTGGATCAGTTGCGGTACCTCAATCAAGAATCGTAAAGCAACCCGCATTTACAAAGGAAGAAAAAATAGAGAAAAAGAGAGTGCAGATACCACTTTAAATACCACGGAAGATGAAAATTTGACAGCAATGCTAAAAAAATAAGACACTTTGGCAACTGGTATTTTTTTTGCTGTTTTTTATACACAGCTGGCCAGCTGACGTGTTATTAAATGATTGTTAAACTATTTAAAAGGAGATTACTATGAATAATCTAATGAGAAGAAACGGAAACAATAATGTAGGCTTTTCGAACATCTTTGATGATTTTTTTGGCCGTGAACTTTTTAACTGGGGCAATAACAATTACTCATCGACCAGTACTACGGTACCTTCGGTAAATATAAGGGAGAATAGCGATGCGTACGAGGTACAGGTTGCTGCACCCGGAATGGACAAGAATGATTTTCAGATCAAATTGGATGGTAACCTGCTCACAATTTCATCCATGAAGCATGACAGCACCGAAACAAAAGAAGATAATTTCACACGGAAAGAGTTCAGTTATCAGTCCTTCCAACGAAGCTTTGAGCTTCCGAAGGATGTGGTGGACCAAGATAATATAAATGCGAAATATGAAAACGGGCTGCTTATGCTAACAATTCCCAAGAAGGAGGATGCGAAGCAGAAACCACCGAGAATGATAGAAATCTCATAAAAAGAGAACAAAAATGGCTGCCACTGGCAGTCATTTTTGTTCTCAATATATAATAGCTATTTAATAAAGATAGCTAACTCTAAATTGTAGGATTGACTATCTTTATGCTTATCTACATGAATACTATACAAGTGGTAACCCCTGTAGTTTCAAAAAGCTCAGTTTGTCCCAATAACCTCGCTGGAATATTATTTTATCATTGACAATATGAAAAAAGCCACATCCTCTTAAGCCATTGGGGTCTTTCCATTCCATGATGGCCCATTCTCCGTCCTCAAATATATTTTCAACGATACAAACCATTTTTGCGGCGGAAAATTCATTTGATAACATCGTGTAGATTGCTGATTTTCCAACGATAGGATCATTTGCAACCTGATGATTAACAGCGTCATCGGTGTATAGCTCCGCTAAACCGGCAGCGTCAGATGCATTAAAAAGGTCTACCCATTTTTCTAGTATTTCTTTTGGTGTCATTCTATGATTTTTTTATCAAAAGATAACTAATTTTAGGGGCTACTCCTAGTAAAATGCAAATTTGTCGAAAAAGTTTATCTAAATTTTTTTGCTGTTATTGAAACAGAAGTGGCGGGTGTTTTTAAGGTGTTGTTTTTCAGATATATATGCATCAAAATACGATTTCTAAAATTCTGCAGTAATGAAAGTGAAATCAATTGATAAAATTTTTAATTTAGCAATAACGGAAAACTTAAAGAGCAGGCTGTAGCTATTGAAAATTGGAGAGAATTTTATTTTATCTGTCAATTGTTTGAAAACCTGGACAACTTACCTATTAATATCTGATTTCAGTATCAATCACCTGGAAATGGAATTTTCAAAAATAAAACGCAAAAAAAATGGCACATATCCTTAATAATATTTAAATGACAATCCCCCAAGAATATACTCCAGATAATATAATGACAGGTTTGTATAGCATATATGCCCGTAGGTTATTCATTGAAAAAATAGTAAAGGCAGAGGATTACATCTATATCAATGGCTTACCCATAATGGACAAGAATAAAAATCCATTGATAATCGATATAGACACTTTCAGTTGTATCAGCTATGGTTTTTTCAAAGATAAAAACGCGGTTTACGGATTAACCTACATATCAAGGAAGAATTCTGAAAAGTGCTATCTTACAGTACTAAAAGATGCAGATCCGGATAGCTTCGAACCAATCAGTATGCTCTATGCAAAAGATAAAAACCGTTATTATTATGCCGAAGATGCAAGAGTTATTGCCGAAAAAGATTTAATGCTCTTGTTAAGCTATACGACCAAATACCAGGATGAAGAATTTCCTGATTTAAAAGCCACATATACCTGGAGTTCGTATATAGCAATAGGACAAAATTTTGTTTACAACAGAGGTTTGAAATTGAAAGGTGCCGATTCCGGGACTTTTGTACAGATGAGCCAATATTATTACAAAGATAAAGACAATTTTTACGTGAAAGACGGAAGAACAGTTAAGCCCTTAAAAAATATTGATATAAAATCGTTCATTATCCTGGCAGATGACAATTATGTTATGGCTACAGATAAAAATAAACCAATGATGTGCTATGCTAACGATAGTAAGCCTGAAGAGTGGTATGATTATTACAGACCATATTTTGAGAAGCTTAGAGACGAAATCAGTGACGATTATTGGTGGTACAAACTAGAGAAAACATTAAAAAACAGATAGCGTTAAAATTAACGTTTTAGAAATATAAAAATGAGATGTTATATTAGCTTTACCGGTTATTGTATGAATTATGAACAGGCGGTATTTGTTTGAAAAGAACTATAAAAATTACTTCAAGCCGGGAACCCGGGCAGCCAGCAGCTTTTCACAAGATATTTTGAAAATACAGGAACATTAAACAAAATGAAATGACAGTTATAAAAAGAATACAATGTACGTACAGCAGCATCCTTCGGGCTAAAATCTACTTTTTTCTGAAAAAGAGCCTGTGGATCTACCTGATAAGTATAGTCCTGCTTGCGTATGTCATTCCTATAGCCTCATCGGGGATCTTTCTTTCCTCATTGATCTATTTTTCTTTTCTGTTAGTTATATTGATCCCGCTGTATCATTTTAGTGCAAAAATAATTGCGGGGAAGAATAACCTGGATGCAGATATAGAATTTAATGAACAAAGTATTATCATAAGGCATAGGAATAAGACTGCAATTGAAATAAAAGAATGGACCTGGATAAAGAAATTAGACATCACCAGCCATGGTATTTTTCTTGTTGCCGATACTCCAAACCGCTTTTTGATCTCGTTTAACAAGGACGGGCTGTCTGAAGAGGAACTGCAATTTTTCGAAAAGAAAAAGGATCATATTTAATGATTTTCAATTAAGATTTATCACCCTTTTGAATATTATACCCTCTTTTTTATAAACTAACATCGTTACATTTTCTCCGTTACGAATAAAATAGCGAGGCTCCGAGTTTGTCTGCCAATTTTGTTTCCTTTGTTTGGTTATTTCTTTCGTCCAATGATCATCATATTCATTGAGCCTAATTTCCTGCATTCCACTTGTCCATTTTGAAATATTTAGAGTGTCTATTCTTATGGCAAATTTATAATCCCAAGATGAGGCGCCTGGGACCCATGTTTGATTTTGAAATCCATTTACATTAAATAGTTCAAATTCAGCGTCATGAAAGTCGGAAAAAGATTTTATTTCTTTTTTTATTACTTTAATTCTGTCTGCTTTACTTGTATAGTCATCGCTATCCAGCGTAGTCGAATTTGAATCGTTTGATTTACAACCGCTGAATAATCCAATTATAATAATTAGGTAAAAAAATTTTTTCATTGCTTTGCTGTTAACTTACAAATATGCAAAAGTTCTGCAACTATTTATCAACTAATTAATAATCATTGACATCAAATATAATCGGATTGGGGAGACAGAGAGAACCTGCGATGAGTACCGTTTACAAGATGAGGCAGACTTAGGAGGATACTTTTGGAAAACCATCAATTGATCATGAAACGGAGCGATATAACCTGTATGTAAGCAAAGAATACTGAAGAAAATGACAGATAGTAAAACTTGATCGTTAATTGAAAATTAAAATCCCATCAAGTTTCTTGACAGGACGGTATTCAAACAATTCTTTTATGTATTGAAAATAGTTTTTATGGCTCGAGTCCAGGACCACCACATGAGCTATATGGAACGCATGTTAATTTATCATTTACAAAACATAGCCTGGTACAATCTGCACCTCCAACAATTGTTTTTAATTCTGCTTTTTTAAGCTTTTTTAAATTTTTCATATCAATAATATTTTATGTTGTATAACAAATCTCAAAAATAATTACTACATAATAATAAAAATTAACAAATTTTAACTTTCAAATACTTATTATTTTCAGTAATGCTTAATAAACAAAAATCTTTCAATTCAGCTTTATATTTTATCATTATTATTTCTTGTCCTATGTAAAGCCTCGTTAAAATGTAAATTTTTAAATTTAATGGGCAAATAAAAACAGTATGCGATATGAGAAAAGTAATTGCAGTATTTAACATGACACTTGATGGAGTTTGTGATCATACGGCAGGTATTCCCGATGAAGAAATACATAAGCATTATACTGAACTGTTAAATCAGGCAGACGTTATTTTATACGGTAGAATAACCTATCATCTTATGGAATATTGGCGTCCCTACGTAAAAAATCCCTCAGGTGAAAAATCCATGGACGACTTTGCACAGGCAATTGATAAAATTCCTAAAATCGTTTTTTCCAACAGTCTGAAAAATATAGAATGGGAAAGTGCAACCTTAGCCAGTGGAGACTTGAAAGAAGAGGTCCTAAAGCTAAAACAGCAATCAGGTAAAGATATTTTAGTAGGAAGCCGAAGCTTAATTATACAATTAATGAAACTTAATCTGATCGACGAATTTCAATTATGTGTGTACCCTGTTGTTGCCGGAAGTGGCCTGCCATTATTTGAAAATATAAATAGCAGGATTATTCTTAAGCTCTTAAAAACGAGGATCTTTAGCGGAGGTTCTGTTATATTGTACTATGAACCGGTAAGATCTGTTGATAATCTTGACGTATGATTGCTATATGAGTGCACACAGAGCTTCCAAAATATACGATAACTCGCTAATTCTTTTTTGTCCGGCCACTTCTCACCACATTTATTTGTTCATGGGTTACAACATCAAGAGCTGTAGTCATCTTTAGGATATCATCTGTATGAATGGTGGTAAAAAGTTTAGAGGTGATGTTTTCAAAAAGCTGGGTCAATTTTTGCATCAGGACCCGGCCTTCATTTGTAATTTTAATTAAGCGCGCTCTTTTATCTGTGGGATCCACTCTTTCACTGATTAACCCAGCTTTAAGCATTCTGTTTAATATATCAATAGTTGTTGTGGGTTCCAGCATAAGGCTGAAGCTTACCACGTCAGTTTTCCTCACCTCGTTTGAATCACCGATAGCATCCAGTAAGAAATACCATCCTAGCTCGATGTCTGGCATTTCTTCTTTTATAGCGATCTTAAAATAAGCCTTTACAAGGCTTGAGGTTTTTCCCAGCTGTCTGGCGAAAGCAAGCCCACAGCTTTTATCGGCGGGCTGGTCTGTCTTTTTGCGGTTCAACACATGGGTGCAAAAGCTTTCAACTGAAGGAGAGGAGGATTCCTTGCTGTATTTTTGCCATAATGTAATTAATTCAACGAGAGGGTCCATATAGTGATGCAGATAATGGTTACAATAATAAACAAATATGACTTAAATTAAAAGATGTAATTTAAATATTTAAATAACCGTTGTAAATATAACGAAATCGTTTTATATTTGATTGATAAAAATTTGATATATGAAAGATTTCTTAGTGCTGTTCCGTGAGGCGGACGGTAGAAAAGCAAACAAACACACTCAGGAAGAGATTCAGGCACACCGGGAGAATTGGGCAGAGTGGTTTGCTCAATGGACGAAGGCCGGAAATTTAGTTGGCGGCAACTCTTTGAGCCTGGAAGGGAGAATGATAAAAGGCGACGGCGATATCATTACCGATCAGATACATCAGGTAGGAACTGAAATTGTTGGCGGCTTTTTACTGCTAAAAGCAGAAAGCCTAGAACAGGCTACAGCAATAGCAGCTTCCTGTCCGATTTATGAATTTGACGGCTATGCAGAAATACGGGGGATGCAGAATCAATAACAGATCATGTGAGTTTACATTTTTTTACAAAAGAAATTTTTGTTATTAATGAACTTGTTTACACTTTTTATTTTAGCCACCAATCGAAGATTCAATGTGGTCAAAAGTTACAAAGTTTCTTGAATACTAAGTTTAGTAAGGCTTTGAAAACAAGATCACTAAAGCTCACGTGAATTTTAAAAAATCAAATATTTTTTGCTTAAATGTACTTTTTATTTTCAATCAGTTTAAAACTTAAAATAAGCTAAAGTGTTTATAGCATTTCATTCAGTTTTTGTCACTAAAATAAAAAGTTTAAACAGGCTTAATAGATAGTATCTGGAAACTATAAAGAAAGACCAAATAAATATAGCTATGTATATGAAAATAAAATCGTTAGCCGTAATTGGATTATACCTGTTTTTTACAGGCTGTATTTCCGCTCAGACCACTGCCAAAGTGCTTCAGGAAGGTCTGGCAGTATTAGGAGACTGGGAGAAGGTGACTACTTTTGAATATTCGACCAACAGGACAAATATAGACCAATGGCAAGGATATGACTTTGGGCATCTTTTACCGGAAAAAGATCTGGTCCATCTTTTTTATGATATAAAGGGTAAACGTTTTCTGCATCATACCCTGAACCATTATCCTGGCGGTTATATATTTGACACCTACAGATTGGGGCGGGACTCCACCTATTATGTATATGATGGTATAGGTAGCAGAACGGGAAAAGATCTGCTGAACCTCGGTTCCGCTTCCTTTGATAAAAGATGGAATGCCTTATTGGGTAATTTTCCCTACTTTATACTTCAGCAACTCCTCCGGCATATTAAAGATGAGCCTGCCGCTTCCGATGGAAAAAATTGGATTGTTGTAAATAAAACCTCCGGGGGAACCGAAGAATACAGGTTCGATAAAACAACTTTTCTTTTGAACAGCATCACTAGGAAAGAGGCTGGGAATACTCTTGTACAGCGTTTCGGAAATTTTGTGCCGGCTGATGGATTAATGATTGCCGGAAAAAGCAGTCTGGAACGAAATGGCAGCCTTGTTTATGCAGATTCTTTAACCTTGTTTAAATCCAATAAGGATTTAGCTGTATCGGTTTTTGATTTTCCTCCGGGATATAAGCCTGTTACCGGAAACACTGCCGAACTTTCCGTAAAAACAGTGGCTAAAGACGTTTACCTGATTGAAAATGTAGATGGAGATCGAAATATAATGTTTGTCAATATGGGCGACTATATTGTACTGACCGAAGCACCTGTATCTGTGGCGGTAACCAGATCTGTACTGGAGATTATTCATCATACACTCCCTGACATTCCGGTCAGATATGTTCACCTTTCACATTTCCATAACGACCATATTGCAGGTATCGCAGAGCTAGTAAAGGAGGGAGCTTCAGTTATTTGCGCAGAGAGTATAAAGAAACCTGTTATGGATATGCTGTCAGAAACCGATAATGCCCTTTACAGAAGTGGGAAAATAGTCTTTTCTGCATTTACTCATAAGAAGTCATTGGCTAATGGTGGGAAAAAACTGGAATTTTTAGAAATTCCCAACAGCCATGCAAAAGGAATGTCGTTTTTATATCTGCCTCAGGAAAAAATGATCTATCAGGGAGATCTGTTATCATTGCCTGCCGATTCATACCTTAGTCCGGCGATCGCTGTAACAAGAGAATTGGACAATTTTATACTGCAGAAAAAATTAAAGGTTACAACCATTATAGGACATCATGGGCTTGCGGTAATTTCTAAAAAAACTTTTGATGAGGTCATTCATATGAAAAGTAAAAAGCCGCTTTTTAGTAACACCTTTGAACATTAAGCTGAGATGAACATGGCAAAATAGTTTACTGCATTACTATTTAACATGGCAAGTCACTGAATAAGCTGAAACAAAATGAGCTATCTTTAAAATTATGAAAAACAATTTTTGGAAATTCGGTTACCATGAAATTACATATGCTTTGTAAAATCTACCGGAGATTGAAATCTTAGAAGAAGTGATAGTGGCTGAAGCAAATGTTTTACTATGTAAGTTCAGGGATAAAAGGTTTAATATCTATTTTGATTTAGAGTATGAGGCGGAACTAAAAGCTGTAGATAAAATAGAACAGGAAGAGCTAAAACACATTGAGGAATTAATTTTGGCAGAAGTTAAATAATTTATCCATTCGGCTTAAGGGACAATAAATACATTAAACGAAGTAATTTTCCAGGTTTTAAAATATGACCCAGCTTGGGTACAAATGGCGGGCAACTAAGCACAAAAAACAACTTCTGATAAACTGCTACAATAATGAGTTATTTGTAAATAGTTAAATATCAGTAAGTTGTTTTTTTATATTATGCTCTTTGTCTTAATTATTTGCCGTTGAAAATCTGACTACAACAATTACCAATCCGGCTACTTTTTATAAAACTATAACCAGGAATTTTGTACTTGAAATTTAAGTCAGTTACAAACGATTAAAAATAGAATTATGCAAAAAAGAAAATTAGGAAATAATGGATTGGAAGTTTCCGCATTAGGCTTTGGCTGTATGGGTTTAAACTTTTTGGACGGAAAAGGTCTTGATAAAAAAGAGGCCACAACATTACTGCACAATGCCGTTGAAAGAGGGGTCACTTTTTTTGATACTGCGGAAGCGTACGGGCCTTACACCAATGAAGAACTTGTTGGCCAGGCGTTGCAGCCTTATAGAAAAGATGTAGTAATTGCGACAAAATTTGGCTGTAAAGATGCAAGGCCGGCTGTAGTCTGGACAGTAGGCCCGAAACGATCAGAGCAGTAACAGAAGCATCTCTAAAAAGACTAAAAACAGATTATATAGATTTGCTTTATCAGCATAGGGTTGACCCTAATGTTCCGATAGAAGATGTTGCCGGTACGGTAAAAGACCTGATACAAGATGGTAAAGTAAAATATTTCGGTTTATCTGAAGCAAGTGCTAAAACGATCCGAAAAGCACATTCCGTTCATCCTGTATCAGCATTACAAAGCGAGTACTCTTTGTTTTGGCGAGAGCCGGAAAATGAAATCATACCTACTTTAGAAGAGTTAGGAATTGGTTTCGTTCCCTTTAGTCCTTTAGGCAAAGGTTTCCTCACAGGTATCATAAACAAAAAATTAGCAGATATAGACCGCAGAAATATTATTCCTCGTTTCAGCGAAGAAAACATAAAATCCAATATGGTTTTAGTGGATGCGCTTTCTGAGATTGCTCAACAAAAAAATATTACGGCCGGACAATTGGCATTGGCCTGGCTATTAGCTCAAAAGTCCTGGATAGCACCGATTCCCGGAACTACAAAATTACATCGTTTAGAAGAAAACATTGGCAGTACAAATGTTGTGTTAACAGCCGATGAACTGGCAAAAATTGATACAACAGTGAATGGAATTACACTTATGGGCGACCGCTATCCCGAATTTTTAGAAAAACAAATAGACAAATAAAAACTGGCAACAATGCAAAATATTAAAGGAAAAGTAGTTGCTATTACAGGTGCAAGTAGTGGAATAGGTAGAGCCATCGCCCTGGAATTGGCAAAAAACGGTGCAAAGCTTATTTTGGGTGCAAGACGAACAGAGCAATTACAGCAGCTTGTTGAAGAAATAAAAAGTAAAGGTGGCTTTGCTAATTTTACTCAAATTGATGTAAAGAATAAAGCCGATCTAGTCCGGTTGGTTAATACAGCTGTTGAGCAATACGGAAAATTAGATGTCATCGTAAACAACGCCGGTGTCAGCCAGCTAAGCCGTATTGACGAATTGGATATTGAAGGTTGGGAAGAAATGATCGACATTAACCTCAAAGGTGTTTTGTATGGGATGGCGGCTGCAGTTACCGTTTTCAAGCAACAACAATCTGGACATGTCGTCAATATTATTTCAACTTCAGGAATAAAGATTGTGCCCATGCAAGGCGTTTACGCAGGGACTAAAAATGCCATTCGAACTATTGCAGAGGCGTTTCGTCAGGAATCAAACGGAAACATACGAATTACAGGTATTTCGCCCGGAATTGTGAAAACAGATTTTGCGGACAACCTAAAAAACGAAGAAATGAAAATAACTATTCAAAAAGGAATGGAACAAATCGGCATAAACCCCATAGCCATAGCCAATGCTGTGATGTATGCAATAAGCCAACCTGACGATGTTGAAATTGGCGACATTGTTATTCGTCCGTCAAAACAAAATTGATTAAATTAGTAAACGAAAAATGCAACAACAATCTGACATCAACCATATTAAAAGTATATCGCAACTCGTTCGCTTATTGGGACTTCCTGCACCATTGCACCCACTGATTGTGCTGGTTGATTATAATAATGTTTCGATTGAAGTGTTTCCAAAAGGACAAAAAGTAAGTCTTGATTTTTACAAGATCTCCTTTAAACCTACATTCAAAGGACAGATAAAATACGGACAGGGATATTACGATTTTGAAGAAGGAGGCCTAGCATTTTTGAAGCCTAAACAAATTGTTTTTTCACCCGAAGATACAGAAAGTTATGAAGGTATAGCCTTGTATTTCCATTCGGACTTTATCCGGAATTATCCATTGGGGAAAACAATAAATCAGTATGGTTTTTTCTCTTATGATGTGTCAGAAGCCCTATTTTTATCGGCAAAAGAAAAAGAGATTATAGCCAATTTATTTGTTTCAATAGTCAATGAATTAGATAACAATATTGACAATTTCAGCCAGGATGTTTTGGTATCTCAAATAGAATTGTTGTTGAATTACAGCAATCGTTTTTACAATAGGCAATTTATTACGAGGAAAGCCGTCAATCACGATATCATTACTTCTTTGGACAAACTTCTGAACACCTATTTTGAAGGAGAAAATAGTCTGAAAAATGGCTTGCCAACAGTGAAATATATCAGTTCAGAATTAAAACTTTCACAACGCTATTTGAGTGATATGTTGCGTTCTTTCACAGGGTTAAATACACAACAATACATTCAGAGTGCAATCATAGAAAAAGCCAAAGAAAAATTATCAACAACAAATCTATCCGTTTCAGAAATTGCTTATGAACTGGGCTTTGAACATTCACAATCATTCAGCAAACTTTTCAAGATAAAGACCAATGTTTCGCCTTTGGAGTTCAGACATTCATTTAATTGAAGTAGTCATAACTCTAATTATTTTTTAGTTGTTAATTTATTGCAACTGTCAGATTAAGGATTGACTAATTCAGTTAAAAGGAAGATATTTTATTAATAAATACTTCGCGACACTACCTTTAGTTTATCTATCCAAAATTTGGCGGCGAGAGGATATTTCTTACCCCATGCTTATATCCTTTTCGTGAAAAGCCCATGACGATTTGATTTTAAAATATCTTCCGTATATCCTCGATTTGCTTATCTTTACTTTTTTATTAACCAAACAAAAGGAAGAGTGGACGAATGGTATAAGTTGAAAAATTTTATAGTAAAATAACTCGGAAAAATACTACAGCTAACAAAGGTTTGCGACAGGGGTTGAGTGCAAAATCTATTAACAGTTTCTCAATTGAACTTTAGTAATAATATCAGCTTTTGTGCCTCGGTTTGACTTTCGTCAAACTCGCATTTTCTGCCCGAACGCAAAGCCCCAAAACGTGAACAGAAATACTTACAGATCATAGAGCCATATGAAACCAAGAGAATTAATAACGACTAATATTGAAATGACATTATTTGAACCATTGACACAAATTGGTTTTACATTTTCAAAAAGCACTTTGATATTTAAGAGAAAAATAAACGGTTTTGTTCAGACTATCAATTTTCAACTAAATAGATATAATCAAGAGTATGTATGTGCAGAATTTTGGACATCATTTGGAGTGTCTTCAAACGTATATTCGAAATGGCATAAGGAAGAATTTTGTGAAAAACCAATAAATGACAGTTTAGGTGGAGCAATGGATTGGAATATTAAAGGTTGGGAATTCCCAATCATTGATAACAAAAGAGAATTGCATTTTCAAATTATAGACGAAAATGAAAGAGAAAATGTTATGACAGTGCTAAAAAAAAACTTTTTAAATATTGGAATACCTTATTTGGATAGACTTTCAAATTGGGAAAATGCAGCCAATGAAATTGTTGAAAGTGAATGTTCTCATTATAAAGCTTGTGACTTTTTTTTAATTGCAGGCCTTAGAGATAAAGCATTATGGGCTTTGGAACAGGGACTTGATTGTTGGGAAAGAAAGCCAAAAGGATCATTTCCAGAAGACAGAGATAAAATTAAAATAAGATTGAAAAAGTACTTTGGAAAATAGTGCTTCTGCTCACACACACACTAACAAACAAAACATAAGAAAATCTTTAGAAAAAAAGCTAAAAATATATTATTTTAAAACTTACTGGAAAGACGGTTGGACTGAAGATAACCAAAGGCAATAAATGTTGCTGACTTGAGTAAAGATATCCTTTCCATTTTTTAATCTTAAGAAGGTTGTTTCCATCGTATTACTGAAATGATCTTGACTTTACAAAAACATTGTATAGCTTATTTAGAAATAAAAAAAAGGGATTCGGAAATTATTGTCGCTAAACCAAAAAAATCCTATCCCTTGTACAAAGTAAGAATTAGAAATGTACCTTATATTCCCATCGGAAAACGAGGCTTTAAATCAAAATTTCCTGTTTGTGAGATTATTAACTGTATTTTATATAAACTTAAAACAGGTCTTCAATGGAATCTTTTGCCTGTATTGCAGTTATTTAGCAACGATGTTCTTCATTATAAAAGGGTCTTTGGCTATTATCTAAATGGTGTAAAGCCAGAATATGGGAAGCTTGCTGGAGTGGTATTGTGCAAAAGAATAAATCAAAAATTGATTTATCTAGCGGAGATACAGATGGTAGCCATACATTAGCCTTAAAGGGAGGTTAAGCGGTTGGTTATCAGGGGTCGGAAAAAGCGTAAAACAACTAATGCTATATATTTAGAAATGGACTACCCTTAGCCATGTTGATGCTGTCTGTGGGAATCACAATGACCTGTTTAATATTGAAAAAGCATTTTACAGAAATAACAGTCTTACCTGCATCAGGCATTTCATGGGATGGACTTTTCCTGAACTTTGATGCCGGATTTGATGCTGAAAATCTACGTTCAAAAACATTAGAACTGAGATTAATAGCAAATATTGCTCATAATAAAAGAAACTCCGATACAGATAACGATCATTGCTTCAATGGGCAATTGTACAAAAAACGATATGCAATAGAAAGAACAAATGCTTATCTGATAGCTTCAGATCGATACTAAACAGATTTGATACCACAATAACAAGTTGGATAGGATTCAATTATGTAGCTTTTATAGTTATTGCTTTTTGAAAATTTGAAAAAGGAAAGTCGAAAATGACTTCATTGACTAATTCACTGTACCTGTATATCAATTTCCGGAAAGTACACCATGTTTTGATACTTGACAGTACTGGAATGTTTAGGATTTTTCAATCCCTGTACCGAGATGGCGATTTCATTTTGTAGCCTATTTATTTTTGTTTAATTTGTTAACAGTGTAATATAACGCATCAAACTTTCCAATTTTTCAAAAAATATAGGTTATTGTATTCATCTCACAGCCGGTAAATGGGCTGCGTTCCAAATTATTCTAAAAATGGGGAACAGGAAACGATGAATTCAAAATACTATACTTTCTTCAGCATCAGCGGCTTTAAAAAATTATCTTCTTAAATTTCCAAAATTTAAAAAAAACAACGTTCAGAATTATAAATTGGAACGTAGTATTGTGAGTAAATAGTTTATTTTCAATTAGTTAAACTGTATTAATGTATAAGTTCGCATTTATCCTGCGGAACATTCTAAGCCTTTCCTAAGCCTAATTTTGCATCATAAATATTTTATTATGAATGTAGAAAAATTAAAAACAGGTATCGCAGACACAAGAGTCAAATTATGATTAGGAAAAGTAATTTTCACAAATTTGTTCGAAGAAAAATGTAGCTGTTCTGATTAGCTGCCCTATTAGAATCTTTCGGAGCAGGCGGATAAATTAACTGAAATCAATATCAGTTTGGTACATATGAAATACTTTGTATTAAAATTTTTCACTCATCAAAATTCGTTTCGGACCCATATACATCAATAGAAAGCCTTATAAAAATAAGCCATTATTATTTAAAAAAATAAAAAAATGAAAGCATTTCTGATTTTTTCGATATTGTTGCACAATAATCTTCAAGCAAACATTACAACATCAATTGCCAAAGAATATTTGAATTATTCTATTATAAAAGACGATAGAACCATTGGCAATATCCGTGTGGAACGTTCTTTAAAAGACGATATCACCGAATACCTTTTTGAATCCCGAGCTAAAGTAAAAATAATTTACAGTATTGAAATTTACGACAAAATGGATGTCACTTTTAAACAGAATATTCTACAGCAGGCCAAACTTTACCGAACAATGAACGGAAAACTAAAAGTGAACAACACCGCTACCTGGAACGGAAGTTTTTACAATCTTTCGGATAAAGATGGAGCTAATGGCTCTCTAAAACAGTCCATTTTCAGCTCTACTGCAAGTTTATATTTTAATGAGCCTCAAAATATAAAATCTGTTTTTTCGGAGAAATTTCAAAAAATGATTCCTATTCAGAAGATTAATTCCAAAAAATACAGGATCAGTCTGCCGAACGGAAACACTACTACTTACACCTACAGCAATGGAATCTGTACCCTGGTTGAAGCCAATACGGATTTTGCAAACCTTAAATTTGTTCTTGATACAAACTCTGATAAAATCCATTAAAAGTATAGTGCTCCCCAATAATAGGACAATACAATAGGTTGCTGCTTATTTGCCAATATATCTAAAGAAGTGTTTATTAATGGTGGTTTAAGCAGATCGAGGTGTACAAAAGTGGTACAGGATTAAGATGCTGCAACATCTTTTTTTTCTACATTTTCGCAAGAATTTCGTCTTTGCAAACACCTATGAATAAAGGGTTTTATCGATTTCATAGTTAAAATAAAAATAGCATTTGTACTACTTTTGTACACCTGCAATCTTATAAATTGCTGTAAATTAAATAATTGACAATTCCCGAAAGCATCAGTAATAATTGATACATTTCGCCTGTATACCTCAATTTTTATCTATTTTTAAGACGAAAACAATTTACAATTTTAACAAGAAAAGCTCAAATTTTCTATTAAAATGTTTTAATCAATCTACTTATTAATTCTCTGTTGTATTTACTAACTCCAGAATCTTTTGATAGATTTGACCATTTACAAAGTGCAGAACTTGTTTGCTCAATAACATTCTCTATGAATTCTTTTGATAGTTTGGCTTCCCTTCCTAATTTATTCAGATGTTTGACGGTAATATTTCGTCCTTCTCCCATTACCATAGTGCTTTGTTCGCCACCTGGTCCAGATGAGAAAGTAAGGTCGTAAGCGGGTGATAATTTCCATTCACCAAATTCATTCATCAAAAACGAAAAATTCTTAGCATGGTCGTCTTTATTGTGTGCCATAACATTGAAAACTGCCAACCGAAACATTTTTTCTACCTCTCTAATATCTTTGGTTAAAACAGCTGTCAATGATAGTAAATCTTCATAATCAAGAGATGGAAACCTAAAATTGCTGTGAACGAATCCACTCACCGTATGCATATGGAGACGCTGATTTGCTTCTCTATCAAAACGCTTTACGGCAAAATAGCCATTCCCTTTCTGTGAAGGAAACAAATGAACTTCAGGCATTTTAATTCCTGCATCTACAGCCATTAAAGCGTAAACGTATTCTATTGATCCAGCATCTTTTCCATCTAATGAGTTTGGAAATTTTACCATCCAAGGTTCAAAATTATCGCTTAACAAATTCGCTCCGTATGATATATTTTTTCTCTCTGCATCAACACCAATCAATGCTTTTGGCCGTGCTCCAGCAGAGGATCCGTTCAAAGCCAAAAGTTCTGCGATCACTTCTTCTGAATCACCTTGCAAAACGTTTTCTGTTTGAGTAGCCAAAACGTCCAAATCAATCATCTTATTACTACTATCTGGACTCTGATCCGGCTCATAAATCAATGCGCCCATACCGTGCAATCCAACGTACGCTAAACGGTCAAGTGGTGAAATGTCAGATGAAGAAATTCCTTCCGAGCGAAGCATACGATCAAAGAGCAATCTTCCCCAACCGTCGGGCAAGCTATCATTGAAAACACCAGCCAAACCTTCAAATGGATCTCTTGGAAGCTCTATCACGTCTCGTTGCAAAGGAAGTTTTATAGGTGAAATTTCTATATTGGTTTGCAGGAATTCTTCATCGTATTGAAAATAGATAATACCATCACGAATTGCCAGACGACCAACGGGTTGAATTCCAGAACCAAAATTCAATCCTACTTTTATTTCTTTGATGGATGTTTTCATTTTCTGCTTCCTCTTTTTTTAATGGGCTTTTCCACTGATTTTAGTACATCATCAATAGATTTAAAACTCTGTTCCTTCGGTTTTAAAATATCAACCATTTCTTCTAAACCACCAACAACTGAAAGCAATTTTAAAAATGAATCCAATGAGATCAAGCCTTTCTGCTCAAATTTCCTCAGAGTTGGTAAAGGAACGCCTGATCTTTCAGCCAATCCTTCCTGTGTTAGATTCATTTGCAATCGTCTTTCCCGGATATTATCAACCAGTTTTTTTTGAACTTTAGACAAAGAAATAAATAACATAATAGTAGTATTTATTATAATTAATTAGCAATAAATAATATTATTGTATTACAAATATAAGGGATTATTACAAGATATGTAGAACACATGGTCAAATTAACCACCTAATTACACTGCAAAATTTAAGAAATACTGTTTTATAATTAGATTGTTTTTAAATATTTAATTAAATAATCAATTCAAAAAAGTTTAACCAGTTGAATACGGATTTGATCTGATTGTTGAAAAAAGTTAAACAAATTTATAATTACTCTGAAACAGCTTATATTGCATAATGGTTTTGAATATATTGTATATAATGTCTGTATGTTTTAAAAATCCTGCCGTAAAGCCTATATATGTTTATAAGTCACTGCTTGATAGTTAACTAAAAGACAGAAAAAGAAATCAAAGAAAAGCTAATTTATTTCCCGATACAAAACTTCGAGAAGATATTTCCCAGTATTTCGTCGTTTGTGACTTCACCTGATATCGTCCCAAGATGTTCCAGGGCGTTTCTCAGCTCATACGCTAAAAGTTCTGTAGAAATCTGAACAGAAATGGCCTCTTTTACCTGATGTACAGCATCCAGTGATTTGTGTAAAGCCTCAAAGTGACGCTGGTTGGTAATAACCACATTGCTTTCTTCAGTTTTTAAATGCTCAACATAAGAGGATAATTCATTTTTAAGATCCTGAATATTTTGATTTTCAACAGCGGAAATTTTTATGAAATCAAATTCATGGGTAAACGCATTTCTGAAGATATCTTCTATAGCTTCATATTTTGTAGGAATTACTTCATCAATTTTTGTAGCACAGATAATAAGTTTAAGATCGTCTCTCAATAATGAGGTGATCATTTCAATATCCTCTGAATAATCTTCAGTAGCAGCATCTGCAAGATAGACCAGGATATTGGCATTTTCAACTTTCTCTTTGGCTTTTTTTACCCCGATCGCTTCTATTTCATCTACGGTTTCACGAAGTCCGGCAGTATCAATTAATCTGAAGGCGTGTCCCTTGATGTGGAGTACTTCCTCAATGGTATCTCTGGTTGTTCCTGCAATATTGCTTACAATGGCTCTTTCTTCTTTTAATAGAGCATTAAGAAGGGTAGATTTTCCGGCATTGGGTTTTCCGATAATGGCAACAGCAGTTCCGTTTTTGATGGCATTTCCATACTGGAAGCTTTCGATAAGAGAAGTAAGTTTCAGTTCGATTTTATCCAGCAGTCCACTTAATGCGGTTCTGTCAGCAAATTCCACATCTTCTTCAGCAAAGTCAAGTTCCAGTTCAATAAGAGAAACAAAATTCAGAAGATCAGTTCTTAAGAATGATATTTCGTTGGTAATTCCCCCTTTCAGCTGGCTAATGGCAACCTTTCTGGAAGCTTCGTTTTCTGAAGCAATAACATCTGCAATCGCTTCTGCCTGAGATAGGTCAATCCTTCCATTAATAAAGGCACGAAGGGTAAATTCTCCTGCCTTAGCCATTCTTGCTCCATTTTTAATCAGGGTTTCAAGAATACGTTTTCCAATATGTGGGGAACCGTGAAAGGCAATTTCTACAGAATTTTCTGTAGTGAAACTTTTTGGTGCCAGAAAAATAGAGAGCATCACTTCATCAATAGATTCCTCACCATCCATAAAATATCCATAATGAATGGTATGAGATTTCTGCTTTTCCAGTTTTTTACCCGGAAAACTTTTCTGAACTATTGGTAATGCTTCATTTCCCGAAACTCTGATAATGCCTAAAGCGCCTATTCCATTGGCTGTCGCCAGTGCACAAATGGTATCGTTATTCATGCTGCAAATTTAAGCTTTTTACTGCAGATTTTTAACAGATTCTATGATACACATTATCTATTATCTTCTTGGGTTTGAAAAGACATTCTGTAGCTGTAAGTAAAGAGGGAAGATATTATGAGAAATGTCATTTTATTATTTATGATATTGTTATTGAAAATTTAAATAATAAAGAAATGTTTAATGAATGTGTGTAAGTGATTATTGTTTTTAATTTGTTGTTTTTTAATAATTTATATGGTTTTTTAATCTCTTTTTGTTGAATTATTTCTTTGCGGAATTATAAATTTCATCACAGAAATATAATAAATCTGTCTCTTAT
>NZ_CAKKLP010000019.1 GCF_918698085.1 Chryseobacterium sp. Bi04 | reverse complement strand
ATATTACATTTTATCGATTGGTTAAGATGTTTTTTTTGATTTCTAAAGCAGTCAATCCTGATAAGAGTTGTAAGCTCTTTTGATGTTGTAATTATAGTATGCGAAAATAAAAATCCATCCCAATATGAAGGATGGATTTATAATATTAAATAAAACTGCAATCAGATTTGTTATAAAACTCTTAGCCCGGATCTTGGTCCTGATGCTGCAACCGCAGACTGCATTCTTGTTTTTTGTCCGGTGGAGAACATAAACATAGCAGCGTCATCTACGTAATCCATGTAATTCATAAACATTACAGATCTTTTTACTCCGCCACAAGTATTATAAAGTGGGTAGCTTGGTTTTCCATCATTGAATCCGGTTTGAGTTGGAGTGTCGGCAACAAGATCATTTCCACAGCTGGCATCTCCCCAGATGTGTATAAGTCCTAAATAGTGCCCTACTTCATGAGTGGCTGTTCTTCCCAGGTTGAAATTAGCAGTTGCTCCTGTTTTTCCAAAATATGGAGCTGCAATTACTACACCATCATTCCATAATCCTGCGGATTCAGGAAAAGTAGCATATCCAAGAGTCTGATATAGACCATCTGGCATACTGCTTACCACCCAGATATTAAAATAATTGGTAGGATTGGTAGCATCTATTCCTCCAGTAGAGACTTTTTTCATCGTGTGGTTGTCTACATCAGTGGGAGTCCATGATGTTTTAGTTGTTACTTTTCTTACGGTATTTACCAGTTTAAATTTTACTTTTACATCGCCAGCTTTTACCCCTTGGAATTCTGTAGGTATTTTAGAGGCATCTGTATTTGTACCACTATAATCAGCATTTAAAACAGCGATTTGTTCTGCAATTCTTGCGTCTGAAACATTTTCAGTAGCAGTTCTGTATAATACATTCACTACTACAGGAATTTCAACGGTTCCATCAGCGAGGACCTTTCCAAATTTTATATCGTTGGCAAATCTTTCAGCAGAGGCTTCAATCTCTGTTGCCCTTTGTCTCAATGCAGGATCCTTCTGCAGGGCTGCTTCTCTGAGTTCTACAGAAGGACAGCTTCTTTTTAATGCGGTTGTAGAAGGAGAATTTGCCTGATCTGTAGGCTCTTCACCTTGGTTTGAAATGTTGTCGCTGTTACAAGCTGACATGAAGCTTAGTACAATAGCTCCAAATAATAATTTTTTCATATCGTCTTTTTGTTTGAGGATGTGAAATTATATTATTTGAAATTGATATGCAAATTATTTAACGGTTTGTTTGATAAATAGTTATTTAATCTATATTTTAATTGTTTATTTGGTATTTAATTTGAATTTTTATTGAATTTTAATCAATCCGATGAATTGCATTTTTATATTTCACAATACGGTGTAATTTTGGTGCAAATAATTGTAAATATTGTTTATTTAAACGAAATATTTTTATTCTGTGTCAACTGCCAAAACCATTTTTAATGGCAAAAACGGCAAGTCCTACCCGGGTTTTTAAATCCAGTTTTTCACAAAGCTGATCCCGGTAGCTTTCTACTGTCCTTGGACTGCAACACATTCTGTCTGCAATTTCCTTATAACTGAGCTCGGTAACAGTGTATTTCAGGAATTCTTTTTCCCTTTCGCTAATTTTTACCGTGATTTCAGATTCTTTATCTTTATTGAGGGTTGAGAATATAATTTTTGAGGCCCATTCAGGATAGAAAAATCCATCAGAATTTAATCTTGTCAATGCTGTTTCCAGATCTTTTGGGTGTGTATTTTTTAGCAGATAACCTTTAGCCCCATTTTTAATCATTTTAATGACGCTATTGTCATCACCCTGCATGCTGAGGGCCATTATCTTGATATCTGGATGGTTTTTCGAGAGCCAGGCTGCCGTTTCAAAACCATTCATAATAGGCATACTGATATCTAATAGGATGATATCCGGAATTTTGTTACCCTCTTCAAATTTCTGAATCAGATCTTTTCCATTTTCACACACGTAGATCACCTCAAACTCATTAAAATTACCAATAATACCCTCCAGAGCTTTGGCAATAAGTATATGGTCATCAACAATTACAATTGTTTTTTTCATGATTGCTTTTTTAAAATAATATGAAGATAAGTTCCTGTATTTTTCTGGCTTTCAAAATGAAAATCTGCACCAATGATTTTAGCCCTGTTTTTCATATTGGTAAGGCCAATCCCATTATACGCTGTCTGGCTGGTATCAAATCCAGCACCGTCATCATTAATAGAAAGTTCCCAAAGGATATTTTCGGAAGTATTTAAAGTAATAAAAATATTCTTACAGCCCGAATGTTTTATGCTGTTTTGAATAAACTCCTGGATAATTCTCAGAACTACGTTTTTATGAACAAAACTCAAATCGAGCTGATCAAAGCTGCATTCAAAACTTACGGTACACCTTTTAAAAGAATTGGTAATATCTACCTCTTCCTGAATGAGTGTTTTAATTTCTTTTTGGTTGATATTATCGTCCGTTAATGTTTTTGAAAGACTGCGTAGATCCTGTAAAGACTGGTTGATAATCTGTGAGACCTGTTCAATTCTTTCACTGGCTTCCGGAACTTTGTTCTCGTAAAGCATTTGCTGGGTATAGAGACTTACCAACGTCAGCTTTTGGCCAATATTGTCATGAAGTTCCCTTCCAATCTGCTGCATTGTTGCCTGCTGGATTTCCAGCTGGGTTGCCAGAAGCTCCTTTTGGTGGATTTCATTTTTTATTTCAATTTCAGTCAGATATTCTTTCTTGCGCTGCCTGTAATTTCTGATATAGATAGCCACTGCAACGATAAACATCACAAAAAATATATTAAATAAAATAATGACAATTAAGAGTTCTGTTTTCCCCATATAAATGAACTTGCAAATAAAATATACATCACTACACCTGAGATCAGAAAATAACTAAAATAAATATTCCAGATTTCCATATAATTAATCAAAACGGAGAAAAGAGCCATGAACGGTAATGTTCCGATATAGGAAAGGGTTACTCCAAGATTAATATAAAACATCCTATTTTTGCTAAAATTGAGAATTTCCTGTGAATTAATTTGTTTATAATATTCCATCACTACAAGAAGCATTAAAACAAGGCAGCCAAAGGTGTAATTAAAGGCAAATACTATTTTACTTCCCGAAAAGTATAATTCATTGGGGATAAATGAAAGCAGGTATAGGAGTGATAAAACAAAAAATAATTTAGGCTTTCTTAAAGACTTTGCTGCGTATAACCAGTAAAAAAATATAAACTGGATAGGCATCAAAAAGTAATTATAATAGTGGGATTTGGAAAAATAAGGGAATTTTCCCCATCTACCATAAGCTTCTCCAAGAAAAATAAAAACCAAATAGAAAATGAAGAAAATCCAATACTGGTTCTTTACACGATTATAATACAAAAGCGATACAACCGCAGCAAGTCCTTCGGCCCAAAGCATAGTTTTGCTTACAAATTCTTGGAAATCGGTCATATTCTATAAAATCATCAATTAAGTATTAAAAATATTCAGCTATTGGATTGGATGGAGGAATAAGTTGTCCGTTATTTTCTCCAATAGGATCTTCCTCTTTACCTCCCTTTTTTGCAATTAATGTTAAATTGATAGAATGGTCTAAGGTATTGAAATCATAATGGTGGATTTCTCCTTCTTCATCTGTTTTTTTTACCGTAGGGATCATCACCAGGGTATGTCTTCCTGCATAATCTTCCGATACAGGGTGAGATTCCATAATCTTCCAGTTTTCCAGCTTTGGATAAGCGGCATAATAAAATCTGATTCCTAAATCTTCCTCAGTTACATCGGGAGTCTTTTTCATGGCTTCTTCTTCTATCATCGCAATGAACTTTTTTAATTTAGGAAGATCAAACCAGATGGAATGGGCATCTTGTATACCCAGCGTATTATTAATTGCGCTCAAATGATTCTGACGGTAATTATCAATTAAAGTTTTAATCAAATCATTGGGCATTCTGCCGGATTTTGGTCCGTGTTCATTAGTAGATTCTGCTTCCATAACTTAGTATTTATAAAAAATGTTAGTGTATCTGCAAATTTCGGAAAAAATATGGTAGAAAGAATAGTAATAAATTGGGGATTATACTGTTATTTTTACCGTGTTTTTACGGGTTGCACGTGAATTCAACTATACGTAAATAAATACCGAGCCATCATAATGACAAAAAAAACCGGAGGCAATCTCCGGCTTAGATTTTATATGCATGGATATTTTGTCCGGTCCTTGCAAACCAGTCCTGCTGTGCAGCATAGGCCCGTTGGGCAATTCCAGAACTCGTCACACATAATTATTGAGGAAAGAACTCCACCGTCAATTTTCTTTAATTCATCTCTTTTTAATTTTTTCATGTTGATTTTGTTTTAGTTAGATTAGTGATGCAAATGTAATGATAATTCACATTGTTTGGATAAAAATCATTGAAAAGATAACCTGCTTATTTTTAAGTGTAAAATATCAGGGAGATTTAAGTTCCTGTTTTCCTTTTATCAGCGAAATTGAAAACAGGATGTACATGATAATGAGAGAAATTTGAAAATAAGAATAATAAATATTCCAGATTTCTTTATACTGCTTTATTTGAGCAAAAAAAGTCCAGAAAGGCAAGGTTCCGATATAGAATAAAGTAACCCCCAGATTGATGTAAAACATTCTGTTTTTGCTGAAATTGACAATCTCAGAAGAATTTACCTGATTATAGTACTCCATAATCACAAGGATCATTAATATAAGACAGCCCAGTGTGTAATTTATGGAAAAGATTTCCTTATTGGTATCAAGAAAAATCTCATTTGGGATAAATGACAGCAGGTATATAAAAGTTACAATGTAAAAAAGTCTGGGCCTTCCGAAAGCTTTCGCAGCATACAGCCAATAAAAGAATATAAACTCCAGCGGTATCACAAAATAATTATAAAATTTTGGACTGTCATATTCTATAAAACGCGGACTGTATTTTCCGAACACCTCGCATAGGAATATAATGATCAGGTATAGGCAAAAATATTTCCAATACTGCTGTTTTTCACGATGATAACAGAGTAGTGCAATGAGTGCTGTAGCTCCTTCTACCCAAAGGATGCTTTCATAAAGTAGTTGGGGGATTGTCATTTGTTAAATGAAATATTTTTACAGATTTAAGATATTTTATTTAAATTAATAATATGTTTTTTGGATATGATGAAATTTTATCCCAAAAGTAGGATAAAAAAATAAGTGCTGCAGAAAATTCTACAGCACTTACTTACAAAATAATGTATATGAAAAAAAACTACTTTATTGTTCGGCAGGTCTGAAAACAAGACCTGTTTCTTCAAAGAAATCCAATGTGATTCTATCTCCGTCATTTACATTTCCGGCAAGGATCTCTTTAGATAATTTATTCAGTACATCCTGTTGGATAACTCTTTTTAAAGGTCTTGCTCCGAATGCAGGATCGTAACCTTTCTCCATCAGATAATCTACAGCATCCTGAGTGAAAGTCATGATAATGTTCCGTTTTGCTAACATATCATTGAATCCTCTCAGCTGATACTGAACGATTTTTCCGATTTCTTTTTTTCTTAAAGGCTGGAACAGTACGATCTCATCAATTCTGTTCAGGAATTCCGGACGCAGACTTTGTTTCAATAAATCAAAGACCTCGTCTTTTGTTTTAGCTACAATTTCGTCCTGATTTTCCTCTGTGATATTTTCAAAATTCTCCTGGATCAGATGGGAACCTAAATTCGAAGTCATAATGATAATTGAGTTTTTGAAATTTACAACTCTACCTTTATTATCAGTCAGTCTTCCGTCATCCAACACCTGTAATAATGTGTTGAAAACATCAGGATGGGCTTTTTCAATTTCGTCTAAAAGGACTACTGAATAAGGTCTTCTTCTCACGGCTTCCGTCAATTGACCACCTTCATCATATCCGATATATCCCGGAGGCGCACCCACGAGTCTTGAAACACTGTGACGCTCCTGATATTCACTCATATCAATTCTCGTCATATTGTTCTCATCATCGAATAAGAATTCCGCCAATGCTTTTGCCAGCTCAGTCTTACCAACACCTGTGGTTCCCAAGAATAAGAAGGATCCGATAGGTTTTTTCTCATCGCTCAATCCGGCTCTGTTTCTTCTGATAGCATCTGCTACAGCCTGTATCGCTTCATCCTGTCCTACAACTCTATGGTGAAGCTCAGCTTCAAGATTCAATAATTTTGCTCTTTCCGACTGTAATAGCTTGGTGACAGGAATACCCGTCCATTTACCAATAACTTCAGAAATATTCTCGGCAGTAACCTCTTCTTTGATCAGCTCATTCTGATGGTTCTGCATTTCAAGTTCAACCTTTTGCAGTTGTTCCTCTTTTTCACGGAGTTTTCCATATTGTATTTCCGCTACTTTGGCATAATCACCGGCTCTGGATGCTCTTTCCGCTTCTAATTTTAAAGATTCAATCTCCTTTTTGATCTGCGTTAAATCTTCACTTTTCTGTTTTTCTTTCAGCCATTTGGCATTAATTTCATTTCTCTGTTCAGAAATTTTAGCAATATCTTCTTTTAAGTGGTTGATTTTGGTTTCATTACCCTCTCTTGAGATGGCTGCCAATTCAATTTCCATCTGCATTAATTTTCTATCCAGTACATCCAGTTCTTCCGGTTTTGAATTGATCTCCATTCTCAATTTAGCAGAAGCCTCATCAATGAGGTCAATTGCTTTATCCGGTAAGAATCTGTCTGAAATATACCTCTGAGACATTTCCACAGCAGCAATAATTGCTTCATCTTTGATTCTTACCTTGTGGTGCGCCTCATATTTATCTTTAATACCCCTAAGAATGGAAATTGCAGATTCTGTATCCGGTTCTTCTACCATTACCTTCTGGAAACGTCTTTCCAACGCTTTATCCTTCTCAAAATATTTCTGATATTCATTTAAGGTAGTGGCTCCGATAGCTCTCAATTCTCCTCTTGCCAAAGCCGGTTTCAGGATATTGGCAGCATCCATTGCACCTTCGCCACCTCCGGCACCTACCAATGTGTGGATCTCATCGATGAAAAGGATGATCTGTCCGTCAGATTTGCTTACTTCATTCACTACAGATTTCAGACGCTCTTCAAATTCACCTTTATATTTTGCTCCAGCGATTAAAGCTCCCATATCCAATGAAAACAACGTCTTATCCATTAGATTTTCAGGGACGTCCCCACTGATAATTCTGTGAGCAATTCCTTCAGCAATGGCTGTTTTACCAACTCCCGGTTCTCCGATAAGGATCGGGTTGTTTTTTGTTCTTCTGGAAAGGATCTGTAAAACCCTTCTGATTTCTTCATCACGTCCGATCACAGGGTCCAGCTTTCCTTCAGCTGCTAATTCATTAAAGTTTTTGGCATATTTATTTAATGATTGATAAGTTTCTTCTGAACTTGCAGAAGTAGCTTTGCTTCCTTTTCTTAATTCTTTAATACCTCCCTCCAGTAATTTTTTGGTAACGCCCATATCCTTAAGCATTTTGGATACCTCAGAGCTTGTCTCCAAAAGGGATAGCCATAAATGTTCAATCGTTACATATTCATCGTCCATTTTCTTAGCGATGTTGGGTGCATCCAGCAATACTTTATTGGCAGACTGGGAAAGATAAATATTCCCTCCCTGTACTTTTGGAAGTTTTTCTAAATTTTCACGGTTGCGCTCTCTTACCAGATTGGCATCTGCTTCAGATTTTTTTAATAAGAAAGGCGATATATTTTCATCTACCTGAAAGATCCCTTCAAGTATATGTTGAGGTTCGATACTTTGATTACCCAATTCAAGAGCTACTTGCTGAGCTGCCTGAATGGCTTCCTGTGATTTTACAGTATATTGGTTTAAGTTCATATTTTATATATTTTGGTTGTTTTAAATTGGAGTTCTAAAAAACATCAAGAAACCAAATTTTAAGGCTTGGCTTCTTAATGCCATCAATTATTTAATCATTTATTCGATGACTGTATCACAAAAATCGTTCAATTATTAAATTTATAAAAAAATAGGACAAAATTTCCGAAATCAGCATTTTTAACGTAAAATTAACTTGACAAAATTTCCGATTCTTAATAATTTTCTTTAAAATGATGAACAATACGTCATACCAGGAGTGAAATATCTTTGGCCGTCAATGGAGAAATGAGCTAATTTACCCGATGCTGTGTTAAATTCCAGCGTATTATTTTGAGAATAACTACTTTTGCATTTTACCAGATGGAGCTTAAAGAAAAACAAAGAAGAATATTAAACGTAGCTGTAGAACTTTTCAAGGAGAAAGGATATATGGGCAGTTCAGTACGAGATCTGGCTACAAAACTCAATATTAAGGCCGCATCCCTGTATGCGCATATCCGTTCGAAAGAAGAAATTTTGGAATGGATATGCTTTGGCATTGCACAGGATTTTTTCGATGAGCTTCAGGAAGTAAAAAACACCAATATTCCTCCCAGAGAAAAACTGAACCTATTTCTGGATAAACATTTATCGGTAGTCCTGGAGAACCGGGATGTAACCCATATTTATTCCAACGAATGGAGACACCTGGAAGAAAGACTTTCTGAATTTGTGGAACTAAGGAGAAACTATCAGCAGGAAGTGGAGGAACTTATTTCTGAAATTTACCAGGCCGAAAACTGGGATTTAAAATCACCTTCATTTACCACAAGATTTATTCTTCATACCCTAAACAATTCTTATTTCTGGTTCAAAAGGAACAGTGATTCTACTGATGAAATTATTGATGAAATCAGAGAGAAGATACTTTTTGGGCTATTAGGGAACCAGAAACAATAATGGCCTTATTACACTTATTTTATAAATAGGTTCACACTCCATTGCGTTTGTTCTGAATGTCAATTTCCATTAAAGTAAATTATTGTTTTTTTTCAAAAACTTAAACGTACTATTAATAATCCTATTGTACTTTCCTTAGCCTTAATATCAAAACTTACGGTTTAAATAAGGGGAATCATTAGTACATCCTTATTTAGAATCATTCAAAATATGATAAAAATCATAAAAATTTTGTCAGCTTGCAAAATCTTTTTAAATTTATGCCTAACAAATGTTAGTTAGTTTTATGGGTTTTTCAGTTGAATATCTGGAGCTGGGTCAGTTGAGACAGCTTCAATCCGACCGGTTAACAGGTTTAATTGGTTATCTTGAGGAGAAGTCAGAGTTTTATAAAAGAAAATTCGATGAATTAAAAATATCTCCACAGGATATAAGGACAATAGAAGATATCACGAAACTTCCCATTACTTACAAACAGGATTTAAGAGATCATTACCCTTTTGGATTGTTTACTGTTCCCAAAAATGAGCTGCAGAGAATTCATTGTTCAAGCGGAACTACAGGGAAACCAACTGTGGTAGGATATACCAAAGAGGATGTGGATCTTTTCAGTGAGGTAGTGGCGAGATCCCTGTATGCTGCAGGTGCCAGACCAGGGATGCAGTTACATAATGCATACGGATATGGGATTTTTACAGGGGGGCTTGGTCTCCATTACGGAGCGGAAAAGTTGGGAATGAGTGTTCTTCCCATTTCAGGAGGAATGACAGCCAGACAGGTAGATTTGATTATGGATTTTAAGCCAGAGGTGATCTGCTGTTCACCATCTTATGCACTGACTATTGCTGATGAATTTGCCAACAGAGGAATTTCAGCCGATGAAATCAGTCTTCAATATGCGGTGTTGGGTTCAGAGCCCTGGACGGAGATTATCAGAGGACATATTGAAGAAAGGTTAGGGGTTCATGCCACGAATATCTATGGCTTAAGTGAAATTATAGGACCGGGAGTTTCAATGGAAGATTTCGAAGAAAAAGGAGGTTCTTATATTTGGGAAGATCATTTTTATCCTGAAATTTTAGATCCGGTAACCAAGCAGCCGGTTCCATTCGGAGAAGAAGGCGTATTGGTGATTACGACTCTAACGAAGAAAGCGATGCCCCTTTTACGGTACTGGACCAATGATATTACAAGTCTTTATTATGATGAAAATGCCAAAAGAACAATGGTGAAAATGAAACCTATTGTTGGCCGGGCAGATGACATGCTGATTGTAAGAGGGGTAAATGTTTATCCAAGCCAGATTGAAGATGCATTTTCATATGTAAAAGGTGTTGTTCCCAATTATTATCTGACTCCGATTGAAAAGGAGCATATGTGTGTAGCACTGGATATCGATATAGAAATTGATGATGACCTTGTAAAAGATCAAAGAATAGAAGCCAATACCGATGAATATTTTAAATTTGTCGGGATTTTTGGAAAAAATATAGAAAACGAAATAAAAAAACGGGTAGGGATTACTACAAAAGTAAAAGTTCATACCCAGGATAGCTTACCGAAATGTGAAGGTGGGAAAATTAATAGAATACTAAAAAAATAATGAATTCATTTTATAAACTTAAAACAGTTAGAGTTCAGAAAGATACTCCGGAAGCCGTAAATGTGGCTGTGGAAATTCCTGAAGAACTGAAAGACAAGTTCAGGTTCAAACAGGGGCAGTACCTTAATTTCCGAATGATGATTAACGGAAACGAAGAAAGACGTTCTTATTCTATCTGTAATGCTCCAAGTGAAAAAAGCAATACGCTGGAAGTTTTGGTGAAATTATTAGAAGGCGGAAAAGTATCAGGATACTTCAACGAACATCTTCATATGGATGAAATGCTGGAAGTAATGCCTCCGATGGGTGGTTTTAATACTTCTTATCATCCTACCAATGTGAAAACTTATGTAGGTCTTGCAGCGGGAAGCGGTATCACTCCTGTTTTGTCCAATATTAAAGAAAGCCTTTATCAGGAACCCAATAGTAATGCGTATCTGTTTTACAGTAACAGAAGCATGAATCATATTTTGAGAAAAGGGGAAATAGATAGATTGGTAGAGCATTTCAATGGAAGACTTAAGGTGGTTTACCTGGTAAGCCGGGAGAAACATGAAGATCCTGTTTTTGAAGGAAGAATTTCTGCCGAAAAATTAGAACAGTTATTTGAAAGATACACGGATATTGATGTAAAAGAATCCACTTATTTTATTTGTGGACCCTCAGAAATGATCAAGGGGATCGCCGATTATCTTAAAAAGGATAAAAAAGTTCCTGCTATCCAGGTTTTATTTGAATACTTCACAGCTCCTGACGAAGAAAATACGGAGGAGATGAGTGACGAATTCAAGGCTATTGCCAATATTGAAAGTATGGTAACGGTAATTATCGATGATGATGAATATTCGTTCCACTTAAATTCTAAAAAAGAGAGTATCTTAGATAAAGCATTGAAAGACAATCTTCCTGTACCTTTTGCTTGCAAAGGAGGAGTTTGTTGTACGTGTAAAGCGGAGGTTTTGGAAGGAGAAGTTTTCATGGAGAAAAACTACGCGCTTACCGAAGACGAAGTAGCCAGAGGCTATGTTCTTACCTGTCAATGTCACCCGACAACGAATGTGGTGATGCTTAATTATGATGTTTAAAAAAATTAATGTAACAATATAACAATTGACCAGTGTACCAATCATTGGTACATTGCTAGACTGATACATTGCTAAATTGAAAAAAATTATGGACTTAGAAAAATTTGTTCAATACGTTCACGACGAAAATAAAGTAGAACCCAAAGATGTAATGCCCGATGATTACAGGAAGTTATTGGTTCGTCAGATTTCACAGCATGCCCATTCTGAGATTGTTGGAATGTTACCGGAAGCCAACTGGATTTCCAGAGCACCTTCATTGAGGCGAAAAATGGCCCTTTTGGCTAAAGTTCAGGATGAAGCGGGACACGGTTTATACCTGTATTCTGCCACTGAAACATTAGGAAACGGAACGATCAGGGCTGATAGGGACGCCACTTATGAAGATATGTTGGAAGGGAAAGCAAAATACTCAAGTATTTTTAATTATCCTACATTGAGCTGGGCAGATATTGGAGCTATCGGCTGGCTGGTAGACGGTGCAGCCATCATGAATCAGGTAATGCTGATGGGAAATTCTTATGGTCCCTATTCAAGAGCGATGGTGAAGATCTGTAAAGAAGAATCTTTTCACCAAAGACAGGGGTATGAAATCTTAATGGCCCTTTGCCGTGGTACCAAACAGCAGAAAGAAATGGCCCAGGCTTCGTTAAACCGTTTCTGGTGGCCGGCTTTAATGATGTTCGGACCTAATGATGACAGTTCACCCAACTCTAAAATTTCTATGAATTACAGAGTAAAACGTGAAAGTAATGACAGTCTTCGTCAGAGATTTATTGACGTTACTGTTTCTCAGGCTGAATTCTTAGGATTAACGATTCCTGATAAAGATCTGAAATGGAATGAGGAAAGACAGCATTATGATTTCGGAGAACTTCCCTGGGGTGAATTTATGGAAATCTTAAAAGGTAATGGCCCTTGCAACAGAAAGAGGCTGGATACCAAAGTAAAAGCTCAGCAGGAAAACCTTTGGGTAAAAGAAGCAGCTGCAGCTTTCGCAAAAAAACAACAAAAAGAAGTAATATAATAATGTAACAATATACCAATGTAAAAATGTAACAATCAATTGTCATTCTGAGTAAAACGAAGATTCATATTGGTAAACTGGTACATTGATACATTGTTAAATTAATTTGACTATGGCAAATTTAGATATGTGGGAAGTGTTTATTCAGACTAAACCGGGATTATCTCACAAACATGTTGGAATAGTACAGGCACCAACAGCAGAAATGGCCTTGCAGAATGCAAGAGATGTGTATACCAGAAGAAAAGAAGGAACTTCTGTTTGGGTAGTTCCAAGCAAATATATCATCACTTCTGAAGGAGTAGATAAAGAAGCTTTCTTCGATCCGGCTGACGACAAATTATACCGTCACCCGACTTTTTATGACATTCCTAATGATGTAAAGAATATGTAATTAAGAATAAGACTTGGAGATAATAGACAAAGAGATAAAAGACATTAAAGTTTACCTATCTATCATCTATCCGTCTATCATCTATTAGTCTTTAAATCTAAAACAAAATGAACCCATTATATAATTATTTATTAAAACTGGCAGACGACAGTTTCATCATGGGGCAGAGATTGTCTGCGTGGTGTGGTGAAGGTCCTTATTTGGAGGAAGATATTGCATTGACAAACATTGCATTGGATGAGCTGGGTCAGGCCAATAACTTTTATGTTTACGCATCAAAAGTGATTGATAACGGTAAAAGTGAAGATGATCTGGCATTTTTAAGATATGAGCATGAATATCTAAATGCCCACTGGACTGAGCTTCCTAATGAAGATTATGCCCAGACCATTCTTAAAGTTTACGTTTTTGCAGTATATCAAAAACTAATGTATGAGGCCCTGTCTCATTCTGCGGATGAAGAGCTTTCTGCAATTGCTCAGAAATCTTTGAAAGAAGTAAGATACCACTATACCCACGCTGCTTCCTGGATGAAAATTTTTGCTCAGGGAACAGAAGAAAGTAAAACCCGTTTGGAAAAAGCGATTGGAAATATTTGGGAATATTCAAAAGGATTATTTGCAAAAGTAGAAGGGGAGGAGGATTTAGTTATTTTAAATATTGTTCCCAATGTTGATGTGCTTTATGAGAATTTTCTTTCCATTACACAAAAAGATTTTGCAGAATATGGTTTAGAATATCCTGCGAATCCTTTCATGCAGCCAAAATCAAGAACAGGATATCATACAGAATATTTCGGGTATATTCTTTGTGAACTTCAGTATATGCAGCGTGCATATCCGGGATGTACGTGGTAAAAAAACAATGAGGCAATTTGAAAATGAGTTAATTTGGAAATGAGCTGTTCGTACCTTTCATTTTTTAGATTTTCAAATGATCTAATGCTCAAAATTAATAATGAACGATTTATTAAGCTTATTAAAAACAATCCCCGATCCGGAAATTCCGGTCATTGATATTGTGGAATTAGGAATTGTGCGGGAGGCCAGCATTACAGGTGAAAATACCTGTGAAGTGACGATCACGCCTACTTATTCTGCCTGCCCTGCAATGTTTACCATTGAAGAGGATATCATTAAAATGATGAAGGAAAACGGCTGGGATGCGAAGGTGGTTACCAAAATGTTTCCGATATGGACAACAGACTGGATAACGGATGAAGCGAGAGAAAAACTCCGTGTTTACGGAATTACACCTCCTGAAAAAGGGGCAGATGAACATCATATTGGGAAGCCGAAAAAATGTCCGCGTTGTGGTTCTGAACATACCAAACAGATCAGCAGATTCGGGTCTACCCTGTGTAAGGCTTCTTACCAGTGTTTAGACTGTCTTGAACCTTTTGATTATTTTAAATGCCATTAATTAATGAATCAATTTAGCAATCAATATACCCATAAAATGCTTTGTGCATCATAGTTTATAAGGTGTGATCAGTTTTATCAGAACTATTTTATTTGTTGCATTGTTAAACTGTTAGATTGTTACGTTATAGTAGATTGTTAGGTTAATTTATATTGTTAAATTAGAGCATTGTTAAATAATAAATAAAAAAAAACTATGTATACACAACTTGATATTGAAACGCATTTTGACGGGAAGCTTAAAATCGCATATCTTAATCAACCTGAAACGATGAATGCCCTTACAAAACCTTCTCTGTCGGATTTGAAAGATTTCATTAAAGAATGTAATGAAGATGACACGGTAAGATGTGTAGCGATCTCAGGTAGAGGAAGAGCGTTCTGCTCAGGTCAAAATTTAGATGATGCCTTTGTACAGGGTAATGAACACCATGATAACGACATCATCAGAAAA
This sequence comes from Chryseobacterium sp. Bi04, assembly GCF_918698085.1. Lineage (GTDB taxonomy): Bacteria > Bacteroidota > Bacteroidia > Flavobacteriales > Weeksellaceae > Chryseobacterium. The sequence goes on along the minus strand of NZ_CAKKLP010000019.1, from coordinate 58,416 downwards.
ATTGTAGTAGATTACTATAATCCTTTAGTTACAGAAATTACACATTGCAAAAAACCTGTGGTGGCATTGGTAAATGGACCTGCAGTAGGAGCCGGAGCAATGCTGGCCCTAATTTGTGACTTTGTGTTAGCAGTTGATAAATCATATTTTGCTCAGGCATTTTCCAATATCGGATTGATTCCTGATACGGGAGGAACTTATTTCTTACCGAAGCTTTTAGGTAGACAATTGGCTAATTATTTAGCTTTTACAGGTAAAAAACTATCTGCTGAAGAATCTAAATCATACGGTCTTGTTGCTGAGGTTTTCAATGAAGAAGAATTTGCTCCAAAATCTATGGAAATTCTTGAGAAAATGTCAAATATGCCAACGGCAGCGCTTAAGCTTACCAAAAAAGCTTTTGCTCAGTCTTACCATAATACCTTAAAAGAACAATTGGAGTTAGAGGGAGATTTACAGCAGGAAGCTGCAGAAACAGAAGACTTCATCGAAGGGGTAAATGCCTTTTTACAGAAAAGAAAACCTAATTATAAAGGAAAATAAATCAATTTGAAAATGGGTTAATTTGAGAATTTGAAAATGAGAAATGACAAAGAAAATATTATAGTAAATAAAACTTTTGATTTTACATTGAACATTATTGAATTTTCAGAAAAACTGTATAAGGTTAATAAATTTCCACTTGCGAATCAGATTTTTAAATCAGGAACTTCAATCGGAGCTAATGTAAGAGAAGCTCAAAATGCAGAAAGCAGGGCCGATTTTATTCATAAAGTAAAAATTGCAGCTAAAGAAAGCTGATGAAACAGAATATTGGTTATCATTGTGTTTGCAATCAGAATATTTGTGTTCACCTGATGAGAAGTTATTTAAAGATTTAAGAGAAATTATATTAATTCTGTCTAAAATTATTTCTACATCAAAATTTAAATAATTTTCAAATTAACTCATTTTCAAATTTTCAAATTAAAACTATGAATATTGGAATTATTGGGGCAGGAACTATGGGCGTAGGAATAGCTCAGGTAGCTGCCACAGCAGGATGCAAAGTTGTTTTATTCGACGCTAATGCTCCACAAATAGACAAAGCACTTTCAGGCTTAGGAAAAACACTTCAGAAACTGGTTGAAAAAGGCAAAATTTCTCAGGAAAAAGCCTCTGAAATCAGAAACAACATCGTAAAAGGAGAAGTCCTTCAGGATTTAAAAGATTCAAATCTGGTTATTGAAGCGATTATTGAAAACAAAGATATTAAGACCAAGGTTTTTACAGAGCTTGAAAATTATGTTTCAGAAGACTGTATCATCGGTTCCAATACCTCATCCATTTCCATCACTTCCCTCGGGGCAGAGCTCAAGAAACCGGAGCGTTTCATCGGAATTCACTTTTTCAATCCTGCTCCATTGATGCCTTTAGTGGAAGTTATTCCTTCTTTATTAACAGAACAAACGTTAGCTGAAAAAATATATAACCTCATGAAAGTATGGGGCAAAATACCTGTTATCGCCAAAGATATTCCGGGGTTCATTGTGAACAGAATTGCCCGTCCCTATTATGGGGAAGGGTTAAGAATTGTTGAAGAAAATATAGCCACACCGGAACAGGTAGATGAGGCAATGAAAACATTGGGTAACTTCAAAATGGGGCCTTTTGAACTCATGGATCTTATTGGTATTGATGTCAATTTTTCAGTAACGACAACGGTTTACAAAGATTATTTCTATGATCCAAAGTATAAGCCTTCTTTACTTCAGCAAAGAATGTCTGAAGCTAAGCTCCATGGCCGGAAAACAGGAAAAGGATTCTATGATTATAGTGAGGGTGCACAAAAACCGGTTGCTCAAAAAGATGAGGCATTGTATGAGCAGATTTTCTTAAGAATTATTTCAATGTTGATCAATGAAGCTGTTGAAGCTAAAAGATTAGGTGTTGCCAATGATGATGATCTTGAACTAGCGATGCAGAAAGGAGTTAATTATCCAAAAGGACTGTTAAGCTGGGGTAAAGAAATCGGATATGCAAAAGTTTCGGAAACCCTACAGAACCTTTACGAAGAATATCGGGAAGAAAGGTACAGACAGAGCCCTTTGCTTCGTAAAATATAAAGAAATACGGCCATGTATCCGTTGTATAATAACAGCAACTGGTGCATTGCTCAATTATGATAGTGAAGAATTAATGAATATAGATGAATTCAGAGCCGAATTGGGAGTGAGGCTTTCAATAGAGAAAGATTATTTGATTCAGGAGGCTGCTTCTATTGAAGATCAGGAAAGGCTTGAATTATTGGGAAAGTTTAATGAGAAATATAAAGAGCTGATCAAAAGATTGGCCAATGAAAACGGAATTGATTTAAGTGCTTCTTATCCAACTGAAAATTCATCAGGTTCATCAAATCTCTCCTATGAGCAAATCATTCTGGGTAAAACGATGAGTGTTTACGATAGATTATCGGATGAATTATATGAAGAAATAACAAACGTACAGTAAAATGAATCCAAGACAGGTAGCAGATTATATGTTCAATCAGGATTATTTTTCCCAGTGGATGAATATCAAAATGATTGAAGTAAAAGAAAATTATTGTTTAATAGAAATGCCCATTAAGAAAGATATGATCAATGGGCTTAAAACAGTTCATGGTGGGGTTACATTTGCTTTTGCAGATTCAGCACTGGCATTTTCATCCAATAATACAGGGGATGCTGCTGTAGCTTTGAATTGTATTATCAACTTTACCAAAGCCGGAAAAGAAGGCGATGTTTTCAGAGCAGAAAGTATCTTGGTGAATGATACCAGAAAAACAGCTGTTTATGATATTCAGATTACCAATCAAAATCAGGAGCTGATAGCAAAATTTGTAGGAACAGTTTACAAAATCGGAAAAAAAGTAACAGAATTATAAAGAATTTGAAAATTTGAAGATGAGGTAATTTGAAAATTATCGAACACCTTTAATTTTACTTCCCTTAAATTTTCAAATTCTCAAATTGACTCATTTTCAAATTAAAAATATGAACAACGTATACATCATAGACTATGTCAGAACTCCTATTTCAAAACTGCAGGGAGGATTATCAGAAGTAAGAGCAGATGATTTGGCTGCTATTGTTATCAAAGAAGTGGTGGCAAGGAATCCTGACGTTCCCGTACATGAAATTGAAGATGTGATTTTCGGATGTGCCAATCAGGCAGGGGAAGATAACAGAAATGTGGCAAGAATGGGGCTTTTATTGGCTGGTCTTCCTTATAAAATTGGAGGTGAAACGGTAAACAGACTTTGTGCTTCCGGGATGTCGGCTGTAGCGAATGCTTTTCGTTCCATTGCTGCAGGAGAAGGTGAAATTTATATTGCAGGTGGAGTAGAGCATATGACGCGTTCTCCGTATGTAATGTCAAAACCAAGTGCGGCGTTTGGCAGAGACAGTCAGCTATTTGATACTACTTTCGGATGGCGTTTTGTGAACCCGAAAATGAAAGAAATGTATGGCGTTGATGGGATGGGAGAAACTGCAGAAAATTTAGCAGATATGCATCAGATCAGCAGAGAAGATCAGGATAAATTTGCTCTTTGGTCTCAGCAGAAAGCTACCAAAGCACAGGAAAATGGAAGACTGGCAGAAGAAATTGTAAAAGTAGAAATCCCTCAGAGAAAAGGTGATCCTGTCATTTTTGAAAAAGATGAATTCATTAAACCTGCATCATCCATGGAAGGTCTGGGGAAACTTCGTCCGGCTTTCAGGAAAGAAGGAACGGTAACAGCCGGAAATGCATCGGGAATGAATGATGGAGCTGCTGCACTTATTTTAGCAAGTGAAGAAGCCGTTAAAAAATATGGATTAAAACCAAAAGCAAAAATATTAGGATCTTCCGTAGCAGGCGTTGAACCAAGAATTATGGGAATAGGACCGGTAGAAGCTACTCAGAAACTATTGAAAAGACTGAATCTTTCACTGGAAGATATGGATATTATTGAACTCAATGAAGCATTTGCTGCACAGGCCCTGGCGGTAACAAGAAGCTTAGGTTTAAAAGATGACGATGCAAGAATAAACCCGAACGGAGGTGCTATTGCCATTGGCCACCCACTGGGAGTTTCTGGAGCAAGAATTGTGGGTTCTGCGGCTATAGAATTACAGAAGCAGGATAAAAAATATGCATTGTGCACCCTTTGTATTGGTGTTGGACAAGGCTATGCAATGATCATTGAAAAAGTATAATCAATTTGAAAATGGGATAATCTGAGAATGTGAAAATGTTTATTGGAAGATACTCCGTAAAGAGCAGCTGCTTTGTAGGACTTTGGACAGTATAGTCAAAAGACAAACATCGAAAAACAGAAACATTATTTAATTGATTTTCAAATTATCTCATTTTCAAATTATCTCATTTTCAAATTTTCAAATTAATAAATATGAATATCTACTCATACCATGGTATCCGTCCCATTATAAAACCCTCTGCTTACATTCATCCGCAAGCAGTCATTATCGGGAATGTAGAAATAGGTGAAGAAGTCTATATTGGGCCCAATGCGGTAATTCGCGGCGACTGGGGGAAAATTATCATTAAGGATGGGGCTAATGTACAGGAAAACTGTACGCTTCATGTTTTCCCAAATATAGAAACCATCTTAGAAGAATCTGCACATATCGGTCATGGGGCAATTATTCATTCCGGACATATCGGGAAGAATTGTTTAATAGGAATGAATTCTGTAATAATGGATAAAGCTTATATCGGTGACGAAAGTATTGTCGGTGCTTTAGCTTTTGTTCCTGCTAATTTCAGATGCGAACCGAGAAAATTAATTGTAGGAAGCCCCGCAAAAATCATCCGTGATGTTTCTGATGAAATGATCCACTGGAAAACAGAAGGTACAAAATTATACCAGGAATTGGCCAGAGAAGGGAAAGAAGCGATTTTACCTTGCGAGCCCTTTACAGAATACGTACAGCAGATCCCAACAAAAATTGTTGATTACAGCATTTGGGATGATGTAAAATAATTGTCTAAACCTTATAGGTTTTTAAAACTTATAAGGTTTGAATTCAGTAAAATAAAACACAAAATGAGAAATAAATGGTTAATAATACAGAAAGTTTTGAATGAGGGTATATCTATCATATATATTCCCACGCTAATGGAAAAGATTTGATTTTCCGTGAAGATGAAAATTATCAGTTTTCTAATGTGGAATATGATTGTATGGATTTAGAATAAAAATTTCTAAGAATAAACGAGAAGACAAAAATTAAATTATGATTAAAAAAGCTTTTATTATCTGCAGTATACTGCTTGCTGCCAATTTTACGGTATTAGCGCAAACTGCAACAGTAAAACCGCTTACGGTGGGAGAGGTAAGGACCATTAAATCTAAAACTCTGAATGAAGAAAGAACTCTAAATATCTACCTGCCTCAAGGTTTTGATAAAGCTAAGTCATATCCGGTGATCTATTTGTTGGACGGAAGTATGAATGAAGACTTTATCCATGTTTCAGGATTAGTGCAGTTCTTTAATCAAATGTACTCGATGCCGGAAACAATTGTAGTAGGAATTGCTAATGTTGACAGAAAAAGAGATTTCACATTTCATACAGATTTAAAGGATTTGCAGAAAGATTATCCTACCACAGGGCATTCTGATAAGTTTATAACGTTCCTTGAAAAAGAATTAAAGCCTTACATTGAAAGCCAGTTTAAAACGACGGAGAAGTATCTGTTCGGACAATCTCTAGGTGGGCTGTTAGCAACAGAAATTCTTTTGAAAAAACCGGAAATGTTTAACAATTATTTTATCATTAGTCCAAGTTTATGGTGGGATGATGAAAGTTTACTAAAACAGGCACCTCAATTACTTGCAAAGTCTCCCGATACTAAGAAATTTGTTTATGTTTCTGTGGGAAAAGGAGAACATCCTGTCATGATTAAAGATGCAGAAACGTTCTATGATATTCTTAAAAAATCAAATAAGAAAAACTGGACATTAGAGTATAAAATGATGGAAACGGATAATCATGCAACCATTCTTCACAGAAGTTTGTATGAAGGATTAGTGAAACTGTTTCCATATCAGGAACAGAAGTAAATTAGTTTCAATTGATCAAAATTCTAAAAAATAATGGCTTTTAGTATTGATATTTTAATCATATATGTACGGACTCAAACCTTATAGGTTTTTAAAACCTATAAGGTTTCAACAGAAGCAAAAAATAAAGTAAAAATAAATATGGAAAAACTAAAAAACTATATCTACGGAGAATGGGTAGAAGGATCCGGAAACGGCATCCCTTTATACAATGCCGTTACAGGAGAGCAGGTAGCTGTTTCAGATACGGAAGGACTTAATTTTGAACAGGCTCTTGATTATGGAAGAACAGTAGGATACAAAAACCTTTCTTCCATGACTTTCTATGATCGTGGGGAAATGCTGAAAAAAGTAGCGTTGTATCTATTGGAAAGAAAGAAAAAATATTACGAATTATCATATAAAACAGGAGCTACGCATGTAGATTCATGGGTAGATATTGAAGGAGGTTTCGGTACCTTCTTTACCTATTCGGGACTGGCAAAAAGAATGCTTCCCAATACTCCGTTTTGGGTAGACGGAGATACACAGAAAATTTCAGCAAACGGAACTTTCTTAGGAACTCATATTCTGACTCCAAGTGAAGGGGTTTCAGTACAGATCAATGCTTATAACTTTCCTGTTTGGGGAATGCTGGAGAAATTATCAACGTCATTATTGGCGGGTGTTCCTTCTATTGTAAAACCTTCTCCTTTTGGTTCTTATTTGACAAATGCTGTTTTTCAGGATATGATTGAGAGTGGAGTGCTTCCTGAAGGAGCCGTTCAGTTGGTATGTGGGGAACCTGGAAATATCCTGGACTATATTAAAGACGGAGACTCTGTATTATTTACAGGTTCAGCTCATACAGGCCGAAAATTAAAATCAATGCCTTCTATCGCTGGGAATGCAGTACGTTTCAATATGGAGGCGGATTCTCTGAACTGTTCAATCCTTGGATTGGAAGCAAAGCCGGGAACTCCTGAATTTGATTTGTTTATCAAAGAAGTTCGTAACGAAATGACCACGAAAGCAGGACAGAAATGTACGGCTATCAGAAGAATTATTGTTCCGGAACATTTAATCGGTGATGTTCAGAATGCTTTGTCTAAAGCTTTGGATCAGACAAAAATAGGAAATCCATTAAGCAGAGAAACCAAAATGGGTTCTTTGGTGGGAAGACAGCAATACGAAGAAGTAGTAAGAAAAGTAAATATTTTAAAAACAGAAACAGAGCTTGTGTATGACGGAAAGCATGAACTGGTAGATGCAGATTATGAAAACGGAGCATTTATGAGTCCTAAACTATTCCTGAATGATAAGCCTTTTGAGAAAAATATCTCTCATGATGTAGAAGCTTTCGGGCCGGTATCTACATTAATGCCGTATAAAGATGCTGAAGAAGCAGCTGCACTGGCAAAGAGAGGAAAAGGAAGTTTAGTGGGATCCATCATTTCTCATGATGAGAACTTTATTGCAGAAACGTCATGGAAAATGGCTTCCCAACACGGAAGAATCTTTGTCCTGAACAGAGATAATGCTAAAGAAAGCACAGGGCACGGTTCACCACTTCCTACGCTGATGCACGGAGGGCCTGGCAGAGCAGGCGGAGGTGAGGAAATGGGAGGTTTGAGCGGTCTTCATTTCTTCTTGCAGAAAACAGCAATTCAGGGATCTCCGGATGTACTGAAAGCAATTACCAAGATTTATCAGCAGGGTGCTGAGAAGAAATTCTCAGACAAACATCCTTTCCAGAAATATTTTGAAGAAGTTGAAGTGGGAGATTCTCTAGAAACAGCTGGCAGAACCGTTACCGATGCAGATATCGTTAACTTCTCCAATGTTTCATGGGATCACTTCTATGCTCATACAGATGCTACGAGCTTAACAGGAACTATTTTTGATAAAACTGTTGCCCATGGATATTTCATCCTTTCAGCAGCAGCAGGATTGTTTGTTTCCGGTAAAAAAGGACCTGTTATTGCCAACTACGGATTAGAAGAATGCAGTTTCTTTAAACCTGTATATGCTGGTGATACCATTACTGTTTACCTAACAGCAAAAGAAAAAATCAACAGAGGAGTAAAAGGCAGAAACATTCCTTCAGGAGTTGTTAAATGGCTGGTTGAGGTGATAAATCAAAGAGATGAGATCGTATGTGTAGCTACAATTTTAACATTAGTAGCGAAACAATCTCCTTTCATTGATCTGAATGTGAAAAATGTTCAGAAAATACTGAATGGTTTAACCGAAAATACTTCCTCTCAATGGGGGAAAATGTCTCCACAACAGATGATTGAGCATTTGGAACACGGAATTTTAGTAAGTCTTGGAGAACCGGAAGCTGAAAAATGCTTCACTCCGGAGGAGAATATTGAAAAATACCAGGACTCTCTTTACAACCACAGAAAAATGCCGAAAGAATTTATTGCTCCGTTCTTACCACAGAATGGCTCACTTCCGGCACTCACACATAAGAATCTGGATGCAGCAAAACAGTCATTCATTGATAACCTGAAGCGATTTGTGATCTACTACAAAGAAAATCCCCAGGCAGAACATCTGAATTTTGTGTTTGGGAAGTTAAACAGGGAAATGTGGGAACTGATGCATAAAAAACATTTTACCCATCATTTTGAGCAGTTTGGATTAATTTAATTCAAAATATAAATTTATAGTCCCTTTAGGTTTTTACTTAAAGGGATTTTTTTAACCGTGTCAAGGTTCAAAACCTTGACACGGTTAAATTTAAAAGTTTTTTTTATCTTTCTAAGATTAAATTAAAAACACAATGATGGCAGATATCAGAACTACTCCAATTGAAGCAGACTGTTTTTACCATATTTATAATCGTGGTATTAACGGAGAAAATATTTTTAAATCGGATCGAAATTATTCATTCTTTTTGAATAAAGTAGTTGAATTTCTTATTCCCACCTGTGATGTATATGCATATTGCCTTATGCCTAATCATTTTCATCTTTTAGTTAAGATTAAATCTGATCTTGAATTGAGTAGCCTTGTCAAGGTTCAAAACCTTGACAAGGCTACTCAAACAGGACTTCATTCTCCCCAGAATATTTTCTCAAAACAATTTGCCCGACTTTTCAATTCTTACTCCCAATCTTTTAATAAGGAATACAAAAGACATGGTGCTCTTATTGAATCTCCATTTAAAAGGAAATTGATTATTTCGGATAAATATTTAATTAATATGATAATTTATATTCATCAAAATCCGCAAAATCACTCTATCGTGCATCGGTTTTCAAAATATAATTTTTCCTCTTACCAATCCATTTTGAGTACGTCGCGCACTCTTTTAAAAAGAGATGAGATTATTGAATTATTTAATGGTGTAGAAAATTTTAAGCTGTCCCATCAAAGGACAATTAACCTTAAAGAAGAGTTTTAGTTTTTATCCGTGTCAAAGGCTTAAAACTTTACACGGATAATACTTACCTTTATATTACAATATCACTTATTGAAACAATATGGAATTACAATTTTTCAAGGACTTTGACTTTACAGGCTTCTGGGATCAAAGTACTTATTCACAAAGAGATTATATCGAAGATCTTCCCAAAGACGAAATGATAGCTTCAATAGAAGAAGAACTGGGATATAAACTTCCTGCTTCATATATCGAATTGATGAAAATTCAGAATGGAGGAATGGTAGACAGATGTTGCTTTCCCACCACAGAACCTAATTCCTGGGCTGATGATCATATTGCTGTTACCGGAATTATGGGGATTGGAAGAGAAAAGACCTATTCTGTTTGTGGAGAACTGGGAAGTCGGTTTATGATGGAAGAATGGGGCTATCCTGATGATGGAGTTTATATTGGAGATTGCCCTTCAGCAGGTCATGATATGATTCTTCTCGATTATACAAAATGTGGAAAAACGGGGGAACCGGAAGTGGTACACGTTGATCAGGAAGATAATTACAGGAAAACATTTCTGGCTAAAGATTTTGAGACCTTTATTAAAGGACTGAAAGATGAAGATGATTTTGACAATTGATTACGAACTTGTTTACACTTTTTATTTTAACCACAAATCGAAGATTGGACGTAGTCAAAAGTCACAAAGTTTCTTGAACACTTAAGCTTAATAAAGCTGTGAAAATAAGCTCACGTAAGTTTTAAAAAAATCAAAGATTTTTTGCTTAAGTGTACTTTTTATTTTCAATCAGTTTAAACTTAAAATAAACTAAAGTGTTTATAGTGTTTTACTCAGCTTTTGTGATTCAATTTCTAATTAGTTTAAGCAGGCTTTACATAAAAAAGTATTTTTAAATTTTAATACAACTATAAACATAAAATTATGAATGAGGCATGGATGCAAAAATGGGAAGAGGTAAAAGATAGACTTATATCCCCTGTAGATATTGAAACCTATTTTACTGCTGATGAAATTATGGATCAGAAAATGGAGGTGATGGAAATAGGAAATGTTTCCCTGCCTTCCGGAAAAGTAATTGTAAGAGATCCTTTAGTCTATTTAAATACAAGGGAAAAACCCTATTTTGTTGATGTACCCAAAGGTAATTTTCCCGTTAAGATTGCTGTGGCAAAATTAGAAGATTGGGGAAACCGTTATGCTGCCGTAAAAGTAGAATTTACAAAAGAAAAGGCTGTTGTATACAGAGAGGCATTAATAGGAGAAGAAGAACTTGGGGACTCTGAAGAAGAAGATTATTTTGGCTTTGTAGTAGACGCGGGGTTGGCATGTATTACAGATACACAGGTAGTACCTTATGTGGATCAGTTTATTTCAGAACTCGATGTAGAGAATATTTATGATGATTATTTTGCAGAACTTTTTGCGAAAAATTACAAAGAAAATCCAACAAATCAGAGAGATTTAGGAGATTGGATCAATTGGAAAGTACCGGAGACAGAATATCATATTCCAATATTTGCAAGTGGTTTGGGAGATGGGGTATATCCTGTATACTTTGGATATGATGCTAACGAAGAAATCTGCAGTCTTTATATTCATTTTATTGATATCGAAATGGAATTATCCGAAGTAGAAGAGGACGATGATGACGAAGATGAAATTTCAGATCAGCCGGATAATTTCGTGTTTTTAAAATAATTTCACAATGAATAAAACTTTTGCTGATCTGGTTATTACATTCAATGAACACCTTACTTTTTCCGGAGAGCTTCCGGAAGGTTTTGAAGCTTTGAATCCGTATCTTGATAATCCGGAAACAATAGAGGTCATGCAAAAGTTTTATCACAAGTACTATAATGATTCCGATAAAAGAAAGTTTATCATAGGGATTAATCCCAGCCGTCACGGCGCAGGGGTAACGGGGGTTCCGTTTACAGATACCAAAAGACTGGAAGCTGTATGTGGTATAAAAATGAAATCGGCCCGCACTCATGAAGTATCTTCTGTTTTTATATATGATATGATTGAAGACTATGGTGGAGCAGATCTATTCTATAAAGATATTTATATCAATTCCCCATTTCCTCTGGCTATCGTAAAAAAGACAAAAAATGGATGGGTTAATGCCAATTATTATGATGATAAAAAACTGTTTGAAGCAGTCAAAGACTTTATGATTGATTCACTGAAAAAACATATCAGCCTGAACCTGGATACCTCAGAGGTTTTTGTTTTAGGAAAAAAGAATGCTGAGTTTATTTCAAAATTAAATAAAGAAGAAAAGCTGTTTGATACAATGACCGTCCTTGAACATCCCAGGTATATCCAACAGTATAAATCAAAAGAGAAACAATTGTATATTGACAAATACATCCTGGCTCTGAAAAAGTAAAAATCCCTCAATCAGTTTTGATCAAGGGATTGTCATTCATGTATTAGAATCTTTATCGGGGGATGACTGTGTCTGAACTGTTAGTTTTTAATGATTTTAGTGCTTTCTGTGGATATTTTTATAAAATAGGTTCCTTTTGGAAGCTCTGAAATATTGATGTCGTTAGCTCCTTCACTTATCGGAAGTTTTTTTACCAGTTTTCCGTCTGCACTATAAACCTGGGCATCGGTAGCTTTCCCTGCATATATCGTAAGCGGACCGTTGGTAGGATTAGGATAAATGGTCATCTTTTGTTTGGCGGTTTTAGTTTCTGCCGTACTTAGTACTATGCCAGAATCTTTTACCCAGGTAAAAGCATCAAAACCTGCATATCTGAATTCACCTCCCAGGGTAATTTGAAGTTCATCAATGATAATATTACTGTAATTTTGCCCATTCAGATTGGTGAGATCAATCAATGTATATCCGTTTGAAGGAACCATAGAAGTAGCAAACCCTGTCGTTTTAGTTTGGATAAATTTTGTTACTCCACTCAATTTTCCGGCGACTGTAAGGGTTCCTGCTGCATTAAGATCCAGGTTTAATTTTGAAAGATACATCCAGAACCTGTTTACTTTAAATAAATTGGAGGTTGTTTTAATACTGAATGATGGTGGTGAAGCAGTATCATTAGAGTTATCAATATATTTGTTGTCAATACTGGTGCCGTTCCAGCCTGTTGAAGGATAATTGGCTTGAACATCAAAAATTCCTATATGGGAAATGAGATTAAAAATCACGCCGTTATCAATGAAACTGGAGCTTCCGTGTGATTCTGTTTCAAATGTTTCTGTGCTTGTCTGTCCGAAAGACAATAGAGAAGTGAACAGACAGCAGATGATAAAAAAGATAGTTCTTTTCATGATTTAGGTTTTAATGAGATTAATCTCGGGGAGGATAAATCCCCTCTACACAGATGATATAGTTAAGTCCTAAATAAGGAGGCATATTATTCATCGGAAGGTTTTGCCCTGTAAATGAAATTGCTCTTGGGTCAATTGTTGTATTGGGTTCTGCCTGTACAAAACTTGGTACAGCAGTGAAATCTCTTCCTATCTGATTTCCTGTTACTGCAATGGATGTGCTAATGGATGGAGTAGAGGTAGTTGCATTAGCATTCGATATCTTTAATTGAAATCCGCTTCCAATACTAGGTAAATTCTGTGCTAAGATCGTATTTTTATCAGCTCCCGAAACAATCCCTACCGGGTATGATTTTCCAGTCTGTGATCCTGCTCCTAAAGCCATACGTCCAATTAAATTGGGCAGTGCAAAAGAGGTAACACCATCACCGCCATATATGGTTCCTAACAGAGAAAACAGCGCTGAATTCTGAGCAATACTCAGAAGCCTGCCGTCACAAAGCATCCAGCCTCTAGGTACAAAACTTCCTGCAAATAATTTTACAATTCCCATGTATTCTTCCATAATAATAGTTTTTCAATTTTAAATTTCCTACTCTCTTCCTGGCTTTTCGGATTCGGCCATTGATTGTTTATTTTCTAAGCCAAAGGAACAATTAATGATAAGGCAAGACTAGAGTAGAAAATACCAAATTTCACAGTCCGTATTTATACGTAATTTGTTTTGGTTTACCAGGGAAGCAGAATAATTTGAAATGATCATTAATACGTAATTTCTGTCATTTAATTTTCGTTAAAAGCCTTCTATTTAGTATTTTTGTAAGAATCCAATAAAAGTAAAAATGAACGAATTTGTAGCGTCAGAAATTAAAAACAATATTGCCGAAATTACATTCGGAACCCCAAAAAGTAACTCACTTCCCGGTGCCATTTTAGAAAAACTGGCTCAAACGATCTTAGATGAAGCGGCAAAAGATGAGGTAAAAGCAATTGTAGTGAAGAGTGAAGGTGAAAAAGCATTTTGTGCAGGAGCAAGCTTTGATGAATTATTGGCTATTGAAGAACTGGAAGCTTCTACAAAGTTTTTTGGAGGATTTGCTAAGGTTTTAAATGCAATGAGGAACTGTGGTAAAATTGTGGTGGTAAGAGTTCAGGGAAAAACAACAGGTGGCGGAGTAGGAATTGCTTGCGGTGCAGATTATTGCTTTGCCACAAAAGATTCTGCATTGGCACTTACTGAAGTTAATCTGGGAATAGGCCCATTTGTAATAGGCCCATATGTGGAAAGAAAAATAGGAAAATCACAGTTCTCTGCTATGGCGATTGATGCAGATTTCAGATCAGCAGAATGGGCAGAACAGCATAATGTTTATCATTCTGTGTCAGATACGATTCAGGAAATGGATGAAAAGCTTGAGAAATTCTTACAGACCTTAGCTTCAAGAAGCAGCGATGCCTTAGCATTAATCAAAAAAGTTTCCTGGGAAGGAACAGATCATTTCAATGAATTGATGCCGGCAAGAATCCATATGAGCGCAAGCCTTATCTTGGAAGATTCCGCAAAGAAAAATATAGAAAGCATTAAAGAAAGGTTAAGAGCAAAATAGATAAGCAAAACCAAAAGCCACTGATTAATTCAGTGGTTTTTTTTCGCCATGAATTTGTATTTCGGTTTTATTATGTATCCAGCTCATGAATGAAGAGTATTACTTTGCTGTATTTTAAATAGCTTACGACTACTTTTGTTCCTGTTTCATAGCGGTAGTAATCTTCTTTTTCAGCGGGAAGCCTTATTTTCTCATGTTGGTTACGTCCTGCAAAGGTCATCATGTATTCATCATTTTCAGTTTTGTGACGGGAAATAACAATACTGGTCAGTTGATTTTTTCCAGTTTCAATATCTTTTTTCCAGTTTCGTAGATAATACTTATAGGTCAGCCATATCAGGAAATAGAAGAATGCGTACAATGCCAATACGATACCGATAAATAAAAGATAATGGTAGTATTTGAAATTCTTAAAATCATTCTGCAAAAAGTAGCAGGCAATAAGTACCATGATAATGAGCGCTACTAATAGGGAAGCTGGAGTATTTTTGAAAAAATCTTTTTTCTGAGTGGCAATATTGTTGATCTCTTCCTCATGTAAGGGAATATTCTCTTGTAAATGAATTTGTGAATAATCAACTAGTATTTTTTCCATAAGGTTCAATAATATTAGCACTTATCTCAGCTTTCTTAAAGATAAGACATTAAAAGACCCGGTGAGAAAAAGCGATTAAATTTTTAAAAATATTTTGCACATTCAAAATAAATTATAACTTTGTAATTCAAAGTTCTTTTTTATGGAGACAAAAAACTATCACGAAGACTTATCTCATATCCGTTCCATGATGGAGCGGTCTTCCAGATTCATTTCACTAAGTGGACTTTCTGGTGTTGTTGCTGGGCTTACAGCTCTTATTGGGGCAACATATGTATACTTTGTTTTTAAAAGAGAAGGAATTGATTACTTTCAGGGGGAGAGAAATTTTTTTGCTCCGGCATTAGTTAAAGAATTGACCCTTATTGGAACCATAATTTTATTGGCAGCAGTTTTTAGTGGCTATATTTTTACAGCTCATAAAAGCAAAAAGAAGGGACTGAAGATTTGGGATGCCACTACCAAAAGGCTTTTGATTACTTTTGCAGTGCCATTATTGGCTGGTGGGGTTTTCTGTTTAGCACTGCTTTTTCACCACCTTTTTGTCTGGATTGCCCCTACTACCCTGATCTTTTATGGTTTGGCGTTGGTAAGTGCAGAAAGATATACTTTGACTGATGTAAAATACCTTGGATATTGCGAAATCATCTTAGGGTTGTTTTCATTATTTTTTCTCGGTTGGGGATTAGTTTTCTGGTCTGTTGGTTTTGGAGTTCTGCATATTGTGTATGGCCTTATTATGCATAAAAAATATAAATAAAAACTAAATTTGCAGTTCGTCGGATGCATCTGCAATCTATTTGTTATGATAAAAATAAATCAACTCAACAAAGAATTTGAAAGTCGTGTAAGATTGGGCATTATGTCTGTTCTTATGGTTAATGACTGGGTTGATTTTTCTGAAATGAAAGGGATACTGGAGATTACAGACGGTAACCTGGCCAGCCATAGCAGTGCCTTGGAAAAAAACGGTTATATTGAAGTGAAAAAAGAATTTGTGGGAAAGAAACCAAAAACATCTTACCGTGTTACACAAAGTGGGAGACAGGCTTTTACCGATCACCTGGACGCACTGGAAAAATTATTGGGACGATGATCCTATATTTTTTTGAAATTATACTTTGTAATTCAAAGTTCTTTGTATTAAAATTTAATTTAGGATAAATAATGAAAGATCAAAACATTTTAAAACTTGGCAAAGCTGGATTCGGACTGTCTTTTCTGGCAGGAAATACCTGCCTGTTTGGATATCTGATAACGAAAAATTTTTGGTTTGCCGATTCAGGATTCTTGTTGCTGGTGTATGGAACCGTTGTCAACCTCATGATCGTATCTGGATTATTGATCTATGGAGCGATCAGAAAAGCTAAACGTACAACGTGTTTTCAATCTGTCGGCATCCTTCTGATCAATATACCGATTGCCATTATTTATACGATGATAGGAATTACCCATTTAAAATAAACAAACAACATAGTATGAAAAAAATGCGCGTTCAGTTCCTGCTTTTTGTGTATGATAAAACTCAAAAGCTATACAGGAAATATTTTAAAAAGAAAAAAAGACAGTGGCAGTTTACAGAAAAACAACTGCTGGAATTTCAGGAAGATTCCTTAGGGAGAAAACTTGGTGAGTTCTATAAAAAGTACGGATTCTCAATGATCCCAAAAATGGAAAACCACGATGTTCATCACCTGATCACCGGTTGCGGAACCAATTTCGAGGATGAAATCGCCATGCAGTACCTTTTGTTGGGGAATGGTAAACTCAATGCCCATCTTTTGGCAGCAATCGTATTGGGAACATTTATTTTACCGGAATATGTGAAAATTTATATCAAAGCCTATAAGAAGGGACAGCGTATGAAAGCTTTCCATACATGGGACTTTGAAGGCCTGCTTTGGCAAAATTTTGACCATCTGAAAGATTTTATTCACCAGAAAGATCATGTTGTACTTCATTAAAAATTATTCTTATGAAAAACAGAATATTCAGTCAGCTGGGAAGGCGAACGTTCCTTATATCCTTCCTTTGCGGGACCTTTTTACTCATATCCTTTCTTTTCACAAGACTAGACTTTCTGCTTATAACAGGCTTTTATTATGTGGTAGGTGCAGCAGTCGTAAACCTGCTTATCCTTCTGTATGAATTGATAGAATATGCCAACAATGCAGCTGAAAATAAAAGTTCCGGAAACGCTGTGCTGTTATTATTAATCAATATTCCGGTTACAATAGGATATTTCTTTGTAGTCTATGAATCCTTGTAGTTATTGATGACTTTTTAATCCTTAAATATTTATTATTATGAAAACACATCATTATATATTTCTTACAACTGCCTTATTTGTCTTTGTATTTTATGATCAGGACATGGGACTGAACCTCGGAATTCTGGGAACAGTATATGCCGTTTTAACTCTATTTAAAACAGCAGAAAAAAATAAAACCAGAACTTTGTATCTGCTATTCGGAGCAAGTATTCTCTCAAGCATAGCTTTTGCATGGTATGGAGATTTTCCGTCTTTTCTGGCAGTTGTAAGTTCACTTTTACTTCTGTCCTATAAATCGAAGAACAGAACAATGAAAATACTTTTCCTCATTCCTGTCTTTATTGTGAACAGCTGTACCTCATTCTGCCGGTTTTTCAGTTTTGACGCATGGCTGCCTCAAAGAAATATTTCCGGCTTATGGCAGAAAATATTGTCTTTTATCCTAATTCCCCTCGTATTGCTCTCCGTATTTTTTGGGATTTACTCAGCAGGAAGCGATCATTTTGCCGCTCTTTTTACAGACTATGAGCTGGACATAAACCTTTGGCAGATATTCTGTCTTTCTGCGTTAGGATTTTTTATAGCCTTTAATTACTGGAATTATGCTGTGGAAAGACTGATCTATAAAAACCATCATATCCTGAATGACGAATTTCAGAAAGATTCCCAGGTCCCGAAATCTACCTATTCTTTTCTCGACCTTAATTCTGAAAGGATAAGCGGAGTGATGTCTTTACTTTTACTTAATATACTGTTGGTCTTTTTTATTATTACCTACAATTACGAACAGTTTTATGAAGTGACCAAAACTCCCGTACAGCTTTCAGAAGAAACCCATGAGAGAGTAAATGCTGTTATCATGTCCATTATCATGGCTATTTTGGTGATCATGTTTTACTTTAAAGGTGGCTTTAATTTTGATCCCAAAGCTGGTCTGATGAAAGTTTTAGCCAAAATATGGATCTTCCTGAATGCTGTTCTGGTATTGTCAGCTGCAGTGAAAAATTATGAATATATTGTCAGTTATGCCTTTACTTATAAAAGATTGGGGGTCTTTGCCTTTCTGCTTTTATCACTGATCGGGCTGGCACTTACCTATATTAAAATTCAGAAGAAAAAAAGGAATGCTTTTCTGTTCAATACTATGGTTTGGTACATCTATGGGGTAATTTTGGTTTGTAGTTCTATCAACTGGGGTGGCTTTATTACTTCTCAGAATATGAAACGCAAAGACTTTGCTGTTAATTATCATTTTAACTCTGTAAATTTCAGTGAGAAAGGACTATGGAAATATGCAAAAGAAAAGAATGATATCAAGCTCAAAAAGAAGCTGGAGCAGAGGATTAAAAATGAAGAGTCAAAAACTTTTCTTTCAAAGGTCATCTATTATCAAACCATAGAATAATTTTAATATGAAACAGCTCACTGAATCTCCAAGGTTTAAAATAACCTTATTGCTCATATCCATGACTTTATTTTGTCTTAGCCTGTCTGTTTTCAGGTATTATATCAGTGAAACTAAAGTGTTTTTTTTCCTAAACTGGAATTTATTCCTTGCATGGATCCCTTTGGCTTTAAGTAGCTTTCTCGTCGCCTTTACGATTAGAAGTAAAGTTTCATTATCATTGATTATAGTAGTTTGGATCTTGTTTTTCCCCAACTCTCCCTATATTCTGACCGACCTTTTTCATTTAAAAGTAAGAAGTGCCATTCCTATATGGTATGATCTTATTGTTATCCTTTCATATGCCTGGACAGGGTTAGTTTGTGGTTTTATAAGCCTCAACGATATCGAAAAACGGCTTTCAGAGTATTGTCAGGGAACTGTGATCAACGGTATTGTTATTAGTTTCCTTTTTATGAGCAGTTTCGGAGTTTATCTGGGAAGATTTCTCAGATGGAACAGCTGGGATATTCTCAATAATCCTTTTGGATTATTCAATGATATTGTGGTAAGATTTATTTACCCTCTGGAATATACAAAAACCTGGGGTGTTACCATTTTAATGGGTGTTTTGCTCAATTTCATGTACTTCACGTTTAAGCTTGTGAAAAATAATAATGAAAGAATTGTACAGCCGGAAAATATAAACAATCTATAAGAGTTGGAACAGTTTTAGCATTTACAATGGACAATATCTAACAGAATGCTGATTGCAGACATTCTTAAAATTAATTATTATGAAAAAAAGCTTATTCTTAATACCATTGATTATTATCTCCTGTAAAAAAGAAGCCAACGTACCGGTAGTATCAGATAAAGATTCTGCGGTGGTAACAGAAATGCCGGATTCTGTAATGAAACCGGATTCTGCAGCATTGAGAAAAAAAGATTCAATCATTAACAATGCGCCTGCTACAAAAGAAGTACTGCGTAAAGGTGTAATGAGAAGTGAAAAAGACGGACAGATCATCAGAACTGCAGATGCTTCCCAGCTTCCTTTTACATTGGGAGAAGAATTTACGAAAGATGGTCAGGAACTGGTCTTAAAGATTACCAATTATGAGAAACCTGCTATCAAGGCAGTAATTACCACCAAACAAAAAGATTTTAATATCCGTTTTAACCAGATTAAACTTCCAAACGGAGATTATGACGGACCTTTCGGAAGAGGAATTACCCATGAAATTTCCGGGAAAGGAGAAGTGTGGCTGATTATTGGAAAAAGTAATATGGCTTCAGGAAATACAAAAGGAAACTTTACAGTAAGTATTGACTAAGGTCAACCAATTTGGTACAATTTCTGCAAACTAAACTTTAAAGTTTAAATTTAATATTATGAAAAATATAGTTCTAACCGCAATGGCTGCTTCAGCTGTACTTGTAAGCTGCGGAACTGTACAATCGCTGGTTCAGAATACCTTCCCATACACAACGAATGTTTTAGTTTCTACAGGGGTGCCAGCCGATAAAGAAGTTTCTTCTACAGCAACGGCTACCAACGTACAAACGTGGTTTGGAGGAAATAATAATGCCAGGATTAAAGATGTAAGGATTTCTGATGCCAAAGTATCTGTAATATCTCCTGCTGGAGGTAATCTAAGCGCATTCAAGTCCGTTAAGATATATGTTTCTTCTACAGGATCTAATGAAAGGCTTATTGCTTCGCGTTCCAATATATCCTCCAATTCATCCAGCTTAAATTTAGATCTGAATGATACGGGATTTCTTGATGAAATAGTAAAAAGTTCAGGGCTTACCGTAAGAACAGTTTATGAGCTGAAAAATCAAACCACTTCAGACATGAACATAAAAGTAGCTCTTAATTTCAGCAGCGTTCCTGCAAAATAAGAGTATAAAAACAAATTAAAAAACGTCTTTCAAATAGTTGAAAGACGTTTTTGCTTATTATAATTTTGAAAATTTCTCTACGGCTCTTCGCTGGCCATCATTGAAGTTGATGATATACTGGCCCTGCGGAAGTTGTGAAATATTGATTTTTTCATCAGGAACAATGGAACCTTTGCTTACAGTCCGTCCATTCATATTGATAATTTCAAAATCAAGATTCTTAGTTTCTTTGCTTTGAACTGCAATATAGCTTGTTGCAGGATTAGGATAAATCTTAATTTCTAAAGGAAGCTGGCTTTTCATTTTGCCCGGAAGACTACCTTCCAATTGTAAGATGGCATTTTTTACATTAGGAAGAGGCCCTATTTTTTGGTTGGCCACTGTGCCACCTTGAGGAATTCCTGTACTGATTAAAAGGTTTTTCATCGCAGCCGGGCTTAGGTACTGGCCTGTATTCTGATAATAATAAGACTGGATCAGCGTTGCTGCGGAGGCTACTACCGGAGTCGCCGAGCTCGTTCCATTAAAATAAGTATAAGTCCTGTTATTGTCATTATCATACTTTTGATAAGAACCGTATCCTGCCGCCAGAACATTACTTCCCCAGCCCTGTACATCCACTCTGTTTCCGTAGGTGCTAAAACTTAGTTTTGAATGGGTAGTGTTGGGAGAACCTGCTCCTACAATAATGGCTCCACTATTTCCTCTTGCCAAATAAGTGGCATAGAAAGGATCATCAAGGTTTTGATTACCATTTCCTGCTGCCGCAATGATAATTATTCCGGAATCAGTAGCCGCTTTTGTAAGATCCCAGATAACGCTGTCATATTCTGCAGGACAATATTGGTTATCTTTTCCTCCTGTCTGCATTTCATATAAAATAATATCACCGGCCTGAGAAGCATTGATTGATCTGCTTACTGCCGAAGCTCTGTTGTAGCCTAAAGTAGTCCATTCCATATATCCCTTTATCTCAGAGGCGTTGTAGGCGGCTCCGGAAAGTCCGATATTGTCTTTTACAGACCCTAAAATACTTACCACCGCAGTTCCGTGATCACGGTAGTTATTGTTTGATAAACCAGAATTGGGACTGTATCCGGGTTCCAGTTGTATAGAGTTTTGGTTAGCCAGCATTTCGTGTGTTTTGTAAAAACCATATTCAACATCACGGATCTTGATATTTTGCCCCGTAATTCCCCTGGACCATGCATAAGTTGCGTTGATTCCCGGATTGTCGGTCAGATAAGTCTGCAGACTTTCTAAATTAGGGGTGATTGCAAATGTAGTAATGGATGGCGGTTCAATAGGCTCACTGCTCATGACCGATACATATTCTATTTCAGGAAATCTTTCAAGTGTCTGAATAAGTTTTTTAGCCATGTCTTCATTTTGAACCGGGACATCGGCTTTAAAAATCCTTTTCAGTTTTTCCACAGACTCCCCGGAAAAACCGTTCATTCTGCTGTTTTTTGCCATTTCATCCAGTTTGGCATCACTGAAGCCAAGATCATAAGTAAATGAAATTTTATTTTCACTGATGAATTTTTCCAAATCCGGATTTTGATCGAATGCCGCTTTCTCTGAGGTGATACCTTTTGAAAAACATACATAAATATTTGAATTAAGATCAGTATTCCGGCCTGAAGAATGCTGACCGAAAGACAGAGAGCAGAAGAGCAGTAATGCTAAAAGATTAATTTTTGTTTTCATAAAATAATTGTTAAATGGTTGTGAATTAAGTTTGTTTGTAGTAAAAATAGTAATAAAATCAAAACAAAATCACAATATTGTGAATTTATTTAAAGAGAGAGCTTCCTTTTAAACAGACGGTTAGGTTCTTTGGGCTGTAATAAAGTATTTAGCCGGACTTATTAAATCATATAATAAAAAAATACCTTCCAGCGTCACTGAAAGGTATTTTTTAGATTGGTGAATCAAAGCAAACTACTCAGATTCCAGATATAATGTGATCAGTTATAAAACTCATCATCTTCTTGGTTTTTATGATAAAAGACATGCTTTTTATCCATAATCTGATACTCAATTCCAATACTGTCTTTATTGCTGCTGATTAATTTTGCCTGTTGAATCTGGGGATCTTTTTGACCGGGTTCACGTTTGAGAGGGTTTTGAATAACATGTTCTACAATTTCTAAATACGGGGTTTTGTAGATTTTTTTTTCAAGGATACCTTCTTTTTGGTAAATATAAATTTGGGGTTTGCTTAAGGCCCCGGGCCTTGTTCTCTCAATTCTGTAGCTATCATTAAGTTCCACCTGCTGATAATCATCGATGGTTGAAAAATAATAGATGATCCCAAAGAAAGGAATCATCATAGGAAGTATGCTTAAAATAATGACAGAAACGAGCAATGTAAAGTAAGCTTTTGCTGCTTTTCTCTTCCAAAATCTGATGATCATAAATACAGTCATCGCAAGCCAGGCCCAGTTAATCACTTTATCAGTATAATAACCAGCGAAACTATATTGCTTCCAGCCTAAAATGATTTCAATAACAAATAAAACAGTAATGGCCACGTAAATAATAGGCAGGTGTTTACTTTTCATCAAGGTCATTAGTTTTTTGTGATTGAATCCATAACAATAGTAACAGGACCATCGTTGATCAGAGAAACTTTCATATCAGCACCAAAGATTCCGCTTTCCATTTTTAATCCTGATTTTGCTATTTCTTCTTTAAAATAATCAAATAAAGGAATAGCTTTATCCGGTTTTGCAGCTTTGATAAAAGAAGGACGGTTTCCTTTTTTATAATCTGCAATCAATGTAAACTGGCTGATGCAGAGGAGTTCTCCTGAAATATCTTTTACAGAAAGATTAAGTTTGTCTTCTTCATCACCAAAAATTCTGAGATGTAAGATTTTCTGTACAAGCCAGTCGGCGTCTTTTTTTTCATCATTTTCATCAATGCCTACCAAAAGCATTAATCCTTTCCCGATTTCTCCAACGGTTTTCTCATCTACTTTTACACGGGCTTCAGAAACTCTTTGTATAACGATCTTCATTTTAATTATAATTGTGCTTTAAAAAAAGTAGGAAAGAAACATTCCTGATCTTAATCACGAGAGTAGATGTCAGTATGTGAGAACCTGCCCTCTTTCTTTTTTTATATTATCTGTAAAAATACTGGATTTTATTCATATCATTGTCTTTCATACTCAATTTAAGGAATACATCTTACGACGGAAAAGCAAGAGGTGACTCAAAGAAAGTATTATCAGGTGTATTCCTGTGAGATTAAAAACTATTGACCAGGGTGAAATTTTTTTAAACATTTTTATTATTTATGAAAAAGATTGTTGCATTAGTATTATTCGTTAATCAATGCTGGTTGCATGCCCAGAATGACAGGTTTATTTATGCAGTCGACTACAAAAAAGACTCCACCTCTCAGGATATGACCAGAGAGAATTATATTTTAGATATTACCAAAGAAGACCTTACGTATTATAGCCGGATTGATTATATTAATGATTCTGTATTCGCAAGTACCGGAAAAGATGGTTTTAAAGGATTTAAACTGACTTCATTTTTTACTAAAAAACTCAATAATCCTTTGTATGAAAATTATGAATATATAGGAGACGTTAATTTTTATAAAATAGAAGAGGCTGTTACCCTTGATTGGAAAATTACCGATCATACAAAACGGATCAATGAGTTAAAGGTACAACAGGCAGAAACGAACTTTGGTGGAAGAAAATGGATTGCCTGGTTTACTCCGGAAATTCCATTGTCCTATGGACCTTACAAATTTAACGGGTTACCGGGGCTGATTATAGAAATATATGATACCCGTAAAAATTATTTTTTTCAACTGATTAAAAGTGAGAAAATTGCGGATAATTACCAAAGTCATACCTTGAAAACACGCAAGACTAACGCGATAAAAACAAATTATAAAAAACTGGATCACTTAAAATTAGAATTATATAAGGACCCTTTTAAATATGTTTTTAACGGAAAACTGAGTATTCCGGAAGGGAAAAAATTGCAATTGGATGACGGAACGATCTTAAGCAAAGAAGAATTAAAACCTGCCGAGAAAAGAGAAAGAGAAAAGATAAGGTCTTTTAATAATCCGATAGAATTGGATAAAGCCGTTAAATATCCTAACTATTAAATACAACCCGCAATACAATCACTGCGGGTTTATAGTAATTAATAGTTATAAACCCTAATGGTATTGGTTCCGGGATTAACTTCACAGAAATAGCTTTTAAGAGGTAAAGGAGCAACATCGGTGGGCCCGCCATTTAAAATATTCCATTTTGCATTGTCTTTCGGACAAATCACCAAAGGGTATTCTACCTTCAGGGTTGTATTTTCACCGGGACAAATATGGGGAGCATTTCTATCGTAGGCTTTATAGCCATTGCTTACCTTCACTACTATTAATCCGCGGGTCCCGGCGCCGGCTATATCTACGTAGGTCCATTGTTTGGTAAGAAGGTCATTATAGTGGTTAGGCAGTAAGGTAACATCAATTGGAACTGTTGGAAAACAACTTACGGTATCTTGGGTGCTTCCGCATGAGTTTATAGATAAATTACTGAAAATCAATAAGGTGAAAATAGATATTATTGAGAAAGTTTTTTTCATTTCAATTTAAATTTTTATATATTTGTAAAAGTTAAACGATTATAACACGTAAAACATTGTCCGGCAAATGTCGGATTATTTTTTTATACTAAAACTAAATTTCGAAAATTATGGCAAGCTATGTAACCAAGGAGGGACTAGGGAAAATGAAAGCTGAGCTGGAACAGTTGGAAACTGTGGAAAGACCAAAAATTACTCAGCAGATCGCAGAAGCAAGAGATAAAGGAGATTTGTCTGAAAATGCTGAATATGATGCGGCTAAAGAAGCGCAGGGAATGCTTGAAATGAGAATTTCAAAGCTGAAAGATGCTGTAGCAAGTTCTAAAATTATAGACGAAAGTCAACTAGATACATCAAAAGTTTCCATTTTAACAACAGTGAAGCTTAAGAACAACGCTACAAACCAGGAACAGGTATTTAAATTAGTGCCTGATAATGAAAGCGATCTTAAAACAGGGAAAATTTCTGTAAACACACCTATTGCAAAAGGTCTGTTAGGAAAAGTGATTGGCGAAACGGCAGAAATTACTTTACCAAACGGAAACAAACTGTCTTTTGAAGTATTAGACATTTCTCTATAGTCTGATATAAAATTTCTATTTCTAACTTCTCATATATAACGCTAACTTCATACAAAATGAGCACTATCTTCACAAAAATCATCAACGGCGAAATTCCCTCTTATAAAATTGCTGAGGATGAAAACTTTATAGCATTCTTAGACGCAATGCCTTTGGTGAAAGGACATACTTTGGTAGTTCCGAAAAAAGAAGTGGATTTGATTTTTGATCTTGAAAGTGAAGAATACAAAAACCTATGGGGATTTGCCCAGGAGGTAGCCAAGAAGATCAAAACTGCAGTTCCATGTGTAAGAGTAGGAGTAGCGGTAGTAGGACTTGAAGTGCCTCACGCCCACATTCATCTCATCCCTTTGAATAAGATGGAAGATATGAACTTTAGAAATGAGAGATTAAAATTAACGAACGAAGAATATACAGAGATTCAAAACTCAATTATTAATTCTTAAAAACATAAATCGTAAAAAAGAAATTTTTTACGATTTTCTTTAACATATACATTATATATATATTATGAATTCAAACCAGTGTTCTTTCTGCGGTAGAAAAAGAAATGAAGTACAGATGCTGATTTCTGGGCAGAACGGTTTTATTTGTGAAAATTGTATAGAGCAGGCACACACTATCGTAAAAGATGGTGCTTCCAAAACAGAATATTCACCTGCGGATAATATGGAGGAGCTTAAAAAGCCAAAAGAAATCAAAGTATTTCTTGATCAGTATGTAATTGGACAGGATCAGGCAAAAAAACAACTTTCCATTGCGGTATACAATCATTATAAAAGACTCCTTCATGCTAAAGATGAAAACCGAGAAGTAGAGCTTGAAAAGTCCAATATTATTATGATAGGGGAGACGGGTACAGGGAAGACACTTCTTGCAAAAACCATTGCGAGAGAACTTAATGTTCCGTTTTGTATCGTAGATGCTACCATTCTTACCGAAGCGGGATATGTAGGGGAAGATGTTGAAAGTATCTTATCAAGACTGCTGATGGTAGCAGATTATGATGTGGAGAAAGCTGAAAAAGGAATTGTATTTATTGATGAGATTGATAAAATTGCAAGAAAGTCAGATAACCCTAGTATCACAAGAGATGTTTCCGGAGAAGGAGTACAGCAGGGATTGCTGAAGCTGCTGGAGGGAAGTATTGTAAATGTTCCGCCACAGGGAGGAAGAAAACATCCTGACCAGAAATATATCCAGGTGAATACCCAAAATATCTTGTTTATTGCCGGAGGAGCTTTTGACGGGATCAAGGAGATCATCGAAAGAAGAATGAACAAACAGGCCATAGGTTTCAGCTCTGAAAAAATCAATAAAGTAGATGAAGATGAGTATGTATTAACAAATATTAATGCTGTTGATCTTCGTTCTTTCGGATTAATTCCCGAACTTTTAGGAAGATTTCCAATCATCACTTACCTTGATAAACTCACAAAAGAAACGTTGGTAAGAATTATGAATGAACCTAAAAATTCAATTGTGAATCAATTTGTAGAACTTTTTAAGATGGATGGCACGGATTTAGTTTTCACAGAAAGCGCAATTGAAAAAATTGTAGAAGAAACCATGGAAAAAGGGTTGGGCGCAAGAGGGCTTCGAGGAACAACTGAAAAGGTTTTGGAGGACTATATGTTCTCAATTGGAGAAGAGAAAAATATTGTGTTAACTGGAGATAATATTTTGATTAATAGATAAAATGTTTTTTTTTTAAAGAAAAAAAATATACCTTTGCGGGTGAGATTGTATTAACACACAAATTATTTATACAATGAGAAAAAGTTTATTTGCTATTGGTCTTTTAGCCGTTAGCTATTCTGTTCAGGCGCAGAATGTTTTATGTCACGTAGACACTAACGCTAATATGTATGTGAGCGAAGGCACCCTAGTATATAGTGGTGGTGGTGTACAAACCAGAGGTAATGGCCTTTTGGATGTACACGGGAATATTATGGTTGTAGGAACAATCGGAGATGCTTTTAAAACAATTGATGCTGCAGGTGCAGCTAAAACCGATGGTGGAAATATTGTTTTAAGAATGAACACTCCAACTTCCTTTGCAACTTCTACTTATGGACAACTGTACATTGATGGACTATCCCAATCCAACATTACTGGTATTGTAACTAAAGAGTACAGAACTATAAGCCAAGGTAATGGTAATTATTTCCAACACATTGCCTTACCTTTTTATGGTAAAGCTTTAAGTTCTTTATCTACTGAACTTGGTAAAAATTTCAATACTGGGCGATACAGTAATCCAATTTTAAAATGGAACAATCCTAATGCAGTATCCGATCACTTTACAAATTTAGCAACTACTACTAGCGATGGTTCTGGTGACTACATGTTGAAAGTTACAAATAATGATTGGAATCCGAGTGTACCTGCTTCAGGAAACGTTTTTGCGGTTAACGGAGCACCTTATGCACAGTTTGCTAGTGCTACAAATCTACAGAATGCAGGAAATGTAAATTTTGGAGTTAATGGTAGTAATAATAATGCCTATAACGAGAAATATAATACATATCTTGATGACCTATTTGAATTTACAGCAAGTCCATGGGCCGGAACGTTTGGTAAAAACTGGTACCAATTCGGAAATCCATTCCTTACTAATATTGATTTATCTAAAATCGGATATGACGAAGGAGGAATATCGGATGGAAATGCAGTAACAAATATTTGGGGAGTTCAATATGATCCAGGTACTATTCATACTTTGCCATCAGGGTCTACATATGCAACCGATTCTAGAGTTGTAACCTATCAGCCTACAGGTAACGGTGTAGCTCCAGTTGGAGACGTAGATTTGGTAGTTATTAAACCTATGCAGACCTTCAAGATAAAGTTAAGAGATAATAATCTCCAAACTTTAAACTTCAATACTTTAAGAAGGTTTAAGGAAACGGCAAGAGCAGCGGGTACTGATTATAATGTAACAGCAGCTAGGTCTGCTCAAAGGACTGATAAAGGTACTATCAAACAGCTTGGTGTTATTGGTCTTGATGCCAATCAAAAAGAAATTGCAAGAACTTATTATGTAGTTTCTTCTGGATCAACAACGGGACATCAGACATCTGTCGCAACAACTGTTCAGGCTTCAGCGGGTAAGAACATCATTGGTACTTTTGAAGAAGCATTAACTGGAGGATATGATAATAACAATACGAACTATTGGTTATATATCAATGAAGCTAATGAAGATACTTTCAAAGGTAAAAATGTTAAGTTGGTAAACTATTATCAGGATAAAGTTAAGTTTTATAAATTTGAGGTGAGAGAAAATGCAGAATTAATTCCTGCAGGAAGTCACCAGTTATCTTCAGGTATCGGTTTCTACTATAAAGCAGAAAACGGAAGTATACTACAGGCTAAGCAGGGAGATATTGTTCCTGTTACCAATGAAGAAGCAAATTTATACTATGGACAGCCTAACGATGCTACTTTAGCTGTAAATAAAGATAAGAAAACGACATCATCAGCGTCAAGAACATTGGTGATATACGATCCGTCAATTACAAATTATATTGTTAGATTTGATCCACAATGGAAAAAAGCAGATATTGAAGTTTATGATATGAGCGGTAAACTGGTAATCTCTAAAAAAGCGGTTGATGCATCTAGGGATTTTGTAATCGAGCTTAATAACTCTATTAAAAATTCTTATATAGTAAAAATTGTCTCTGACAAGGGTGAAACTGTTAACACAAAAATCTTAAAATAATCAATATGAAAACTATTAGTAAACTAGCATCCGCTTTTTTTCTCTTCACCATATTATTGGTGAACGCTGCTCCCCCAATCCCTGGAGGAGGAGGTGGTGGTGGAGACGGTACAGGAGCACCATCCTCGCCAATTGATATGTATGTATATGTACTTTCTGCTATTGCAATTACATTTATTGTATTCTTTACAAAAAAGTACAAAAATCAAAAAGCATAAAATTTTATTAAAATAATATTAAACTCTCTGATTAGTCAGAGAGTTTTTTTATTTTTACTATATGAAAAAGATTTATATATTATCTGCGGTTTTAGCCGCATTTTCTCTGCAGGCACAATTTACTGTTACAGTGCAGACACCGGCAGATTTTAAAGATCAGGATGCTATTCTATATACATTAAACGGTTCAAAGGATATTATTGTTACCAAAGAACAAAGTAAGAATAATACATGGACTTTTAAATATCCCAGTAACTATATGGGAATGATGAAAGTTTACTTCCCAAGTAGTAATAATACAATCAATTTTATTTCTGAAAATAAAAATGTCAATGTAAAACTGGATATCCAGAATAATAAAATCAAAGATGTTTTCTATCTGGATGAAGCGAATGAGCTGATGAGCAAACAACAAGAAGGTTCACAAAAGAAAGAGCTTATTCTTCCTGCTTTAACTCAGATTAAAGAATATTATAAAGACAATACTGAGTTTGGAAAAGCTTTGAGTGCTGAAATTGGCAGGCTTTCCGGTACCTCATCTTCTGTTGATGCAGCAAATCATCCGTTTATTTCTTATTATAACAGCAATTATAGTAAGTTTCTGTCCAATTCATCTGACCCTGCTAAAAAGGTTAATCCTGATGATATTATCAATTTCCTGGATAAATCCAATGATATGCTTGAAAGTTCATCTTTGCTGAGACCTGTACTGGTTGCCTATCTGAATTCAGGAGGCAATACCAATGTGGGCGGATCAGTGGATAAGCTTTTAGACCGTTTAAAGGTGGAAACTCCAAGAGGGCAGACTGTTTTGTCAGAATTGATAGATATCTTTGATGTATACCAGATGGACGAATTTAAGGATAAGTATCTGGGCCTTGCCAAGAATCTTAAATGTACCATTAATGACAGGCTGGCTTCTACACTGAAGTCTAATGCTAATGTTCAGATAGGAGCTGCCTTTCCTAATTATAAATTCCAGGCACCGGCCAACACCAATGCCAAGTCACTTTATGATGTAAAAGCAGATAAAAAAGTAATTATCTTCTGGTCATCCACATGTTCTCACTGTGAAAGTGAACTTCCAAAGCTGTTGGAAAAATACAATGAGCTTAAAGCAAAAAATATTCAGGTGGTTGCCCTATCTTTAGATGTTGATAAGAATTCTTATGCTACAAAGATTGCTGCCTTTCCTTGGATCAACGATACAGAATTAAGAGGATGGAACAGTACTTATGTAGATACTTATAATATTCATGCAACACCAACGTATTTTATTTTAGATGCTAACAATAAGATAATCAATAAACCAGAACATGTTGGCGATGTTTTAGAATATTTTAAGCTAAAATAATTTTGGAGGTAAAGAAATATTTTCTATATTTGCACCACCAAAAAGGCGAGGTAGCTCAGTCGGTTAGAGCGCAGGATTCATAACCCTGAGGTCACGGGTTCAATTCCCGTCTTCGCTACAATAAACGGAAAAGTAATCATTACTTTTCCGTTTTTCTTTTATATATACTTTCTTATTTTTTTTTTCAGTATTCGAGATCAGAGGCAAAAGTTGGGGACAGAGCAAAATTTTGCTTACCATATGTAAATTCTTTACATTTTTAAAGACATACAACATAAACACGAAATCCAACTCACTTAATAATTAACTCATCGCTTGACTGAATACTTTACCATACAACTTTCAAAAATCTTATTACTGCAAATTTGGCAGTCAATCTCAATCATCCCACACATGTTTTTCAGTTCTCTTAAAATAGTACACTGATTTATTTTTTTCAGGGCTTCGTATTTTTCACGGATCGGAGAAAATGGGTAGAAATACGTAATCTATTCCCACAGATAATTTCTAGCTTTGAAATATCAATAATCATCTTTATCGATCCTATGAAAACCGATCTAAGGTTTTACTCATTATGTACTATCTGCATATTTTAGATTACAATAATTTATTTAAGATAAAACTATAATAAAACTTAACACCATGAAAACATTTGACACCCCAGCCTATCAGGCAGAAAAAGATTTTAAAGACCATCCGAATTTGAGAGAACAGCTTCATAATGCATGGAGTAATTACGTAAAATACTGTACGGTAAATTCGATAATGGGAAATCCGTGGTCAAGCACGTATGATCATCCCAGAAGTTGGTATTACAATCCATTGGTCACTCCTTCGATACCTAACGAAAGTAATACGGTTCCTATACAGTGGAATGCTTTTCCCAACAGAATCAATCACTATTTTACTACTTTGTTTACTGACAAATTTGGTAAGCTGGATTATGAGGATAAATTACACGAACTGGCAGATATTGGTCCCCTAGCTTTTGGACAAAAGTATAATATGACCCTTACGGTTCCAAGAAACCCTTGTGATCCTACTGATACAGGAACTAAAGCTTTCGGACCTTCCGGGCCCAGAGGGTGGCAGGATGAATATTGCGAGTGGGCCGTCACAAGAGATGAGAATGGAGATATCATTGCCGTTAATTTTACGCACGAAAATCCGGAATATTGGTTCCACATGTGGAAAGTCTCTCCGGATACGGTAGTTTTATTATACCAGGAAATTCTTAATAATAAAAATGTTCAGAAAGAAGATTTATATCTGTTGGACAGCAATGGAAATCCTGTTATTGTAAGAGAAACCGGGCTTCCGGCCTATAATCCAATTAATAAATGGAATAGCGGACCGGATGCTACTCCTTCAGGAGGTGGGGCAGTACATCTTACAAGTCCTCCCAATTCATTAGGAGCAGAAATATATCTTGGGGCAGCAGCTACTATACTTAGAGTGCAAAACGGACATGTAATAACCGATGCCAATACATTGATTTGCGCAGCGCAGTATGGGCAGATCTATAGAAACAGTGATCCCCGTATCGGGCAGAACGTAAATTCCTTGGTTTATAATCATAACATTCAGGTATCCTTAACGAACCCAATTGCATTGTATGGGCAAATTCCTCATTTTGATCAATTTGAAATGCCGGCTTCTGCCAATTATAAGATTGAAGACTGTTATACTGTAGTAAGGGGAGCATTGAAGAATAAAGGAATTACCTACTATCCTCACAATATGTTGCTTCATACAAGGTTTTCCGTACCTGCTGATGCGAACTTTAAGCTGAGTGATATATTGGTGAATAAGAAACCGCTAAAATGGGGTTCCCAGATTGCAGATACCTTTTTCGTACAGCTTGCCGGTACAGGATTGAATCCGGAACAGGGACAGCAGCCTGAAAAATTTCCTCCGGTGGGAATGCCTGCCACCACACTTCCAAGCGTACAATATCTGCTGGATAACAATTTGCTACAGGCCAGCCTTTATAATCAACTGAATACTTTTTCAAACCTGACTTCCTGTATTACCCAGGTTGAGGCCGGAGCTACCACAGAAGGAATTGCAGTTCTGGCTAACGGAGCCACCCAGCAAACAGGTTTTGATTTTGGCCCGGGGATTAGAGTTGCAATAACGGATTTTCAGAATCTGGGCGAGGATACACAGCTTTTCCTGATTAATATAACAACGGATGCAGGGGTGGCTTTGGGAGAAAAACCGCTTACCCTGTATAACAATACTTCGGATCCTAAATTTGCATTATCGGGAGTATTGGAAGTAGTTGAAGCAGGTTCGTTACCCAAAGCAGATACTACTCCAAACCGTACATTACTTTCCAGCCAGCAAATAGAACAGGTTAAAAAAATATTGAAATGAAAGCTTTAATTTTAATATGGTCATTTGCCATAGTGAGTGTAGTCTCGTGCGAATCCGGTAAAAAGGATAAAAAGCTAAACTCTGCAACAGGCTTTTCGAAAAAAGTAACCGGTGAAACAATTTTCTGTGGCGCCTATTGTAACCCACCTGCAATTAGTTATGAACTGGCCGCAGATTCTACCTGTGCCCACAGTTCCCAGGAAGTATTGAATTGTTTTGCCTGGAAAAATTTTATCGCATTAAACTGGGTTGCTTCTGCACAGCGCGGTATTCCGGATACTACAGCAACTGCTGCCAATTACGGGATGCCTGGAGATTACAGTCCTACAGTATGGGAAAGCTTTTTAAGTATTGATGATGTATTTGCTTCGAAGCCACCTTTAGCATGGAATCTTAAAAGTAAAACAGGCTATATCAAGAGAATTAATGAGATCAATAAATTTACGGATATCATCTCAAGTCTTCCTAAGGCTACTCTTAGAGCAGCAGTAGGCAGTAGTAATGTAGATGAAATCATGCAGGCAGAAGGAGCCTGGCTTACTGATCAGAATGGAAATATAGTCTGGTATGAAATTAAAATAAATAACCTTGAAAGTGATTTTATACGGCAAAATAAACTTTATGATTATGATAATCTGAAAGCTTTTGGTACAAAAAATAATGGAGTATGGCTACCGAATGAATCTATGGAATTAAAAGCTGCGTGGCGTGTAATTCCTGACGATCAGCTAGACTCCCTGAAAAATTATTATAAAATATCCAAAGCCATGGTGCCGGAAATTAAAGGGTTTAACGGGAAGAAACCTATCTATGGGAAATATACACAAAAATATCTCGGACTGGTAGGTTTACATATTATCCGTAAAACGCCACAGTCTCCACAGCTGAACTGGATGACCTTCGAACATGTCAATAATGCACCCGGCCCCGGCCCTGCTGATCCTTCTGTAAAATACAGCTTTTACAATCCAAATAGTAAAGACCCGGCTAATCAGTCTCCGGTTCCCGGAAAAGACAGTTTAAATAGGCCTGTTCAAGTGGTAAGGGTGAATAAAATAAGTCAGAGTGTTCAAAAACTGAATGCCCAGATGCAACAGCTGATCAGATCCAGTAATCCGAAATCAGTATGGCAGTATTATCAGCTTGTGAATATCCAATGGCCCGAAAATCCGGTTGCCGATAAAGACAATAATAAGCAGACTCCACTTATGGATGGAGGAATAAAGCCCAACCAGATCTCAAATACTACCATGGAAACCTATGCCCAGAGCAAACAGTGTATGGACTGTCACAAAAATGCCCCTGTGATTGGTACCAATATCCCTACAGATTATAGTTTTATCTTTTTAAAAGTGAAACCTAAAAAATAAATCTAATCTTATAAGTCTTTAAAAAAATTAAACCCGCACATCTGCGGGTTTAATTTTATGTTTAGCTTTGATAGCCTAGTAATTTTCTGATCTGGTAGAAGAACCTTTCAATAAGTCTTAAATCCTGAGTGACAATTTCAGCACTCCCTCTAAGCTCTTTATCAAAGGTAAGCGTTTTATTATAGCTTGTCTTTAATCCTTTGGGCAAAACCACATCTACGTAATAGTTACCTTTATCATCAGGGATAAGGGAGATATTCTGTACTTTACCTTCTATGATACCATACTCCTGGAAACGGTAATTATCAAGTTTAATCAAAACCTTTTCTCCGGGAATAATCTTTCCGGAGTTTACGGTAGGAACAGACATTCTACCGACTAATTTTTCTTTATTCTCCGGAAGAATAGATAGGATAGGGTCTCCAACTTTTACAAACTGATTTTCTCCGAAGAACTGCTGGAAACTGGCGATACCATCTGTAGAAGAGATCACAAGAAAATTCTGTTCCCATTGTTTTAAAGATTTACGCAGTTGTTCAAACAATTGTAGGGTTTGAGAAGAATAGGTGATCTTATCTTTTTCCGTATTGATGGCAGTACCGCTTTTGGTCTTATTAAGATTGGAGATGCCTTCTTCCATTTGAGAGATGGAAATGTTAAGGTTTTCAATGTTCTGCTGAGCCTGGATATATTTTATTTTTTCATTTTCAAGCTCCAAAGAAGAAATTACTCCTTGATTAAAAAGCTCCTGAGATCTCTGGAAGTTTTTCTTCGTAAGGTCATATTTAGCGAGCTCCAGATTTTTTTGCTGTCTTAAGGTAGATATTCTTCCTCTGTTTTCCAAAATGCTCTGATTAGCAGCCAGGTTTTCCGGTGCATAAGGCTGAAGTCTTGTAAAAAGCTCCTCATCCTGAAATGCTTTTGCAAAATTATTATAATCCCCCTGAAGTTCTCCAAGTTTAAATCTTGAAGTTACGGAAAGAGGAAAAGAGTAGAGTTGATTAGGTGCGGTAGAATCTACCAGCTTTTTCAGCTCCAGTACATCTTTATAATTGGCCGCGGACTGCATTACCATCAGAAGGTCATTTTTCTTTACTTCCTGATGATCTTTGATAAAGATTTTTTCAATTTTGGAACTCGTTCTTGCCTCTAATTTTTCGGGAGGGTTTTGTGATGTTACAATAATGGGAGCCGGAACAAATTCCGGATATTTTATAATGTAGCTCATTACAAGGATGAGCAGGAGAATAACAAAAATAATGGTATTTCCCCAGCGTATCATCCAATGTGGCGGCTGGGTAAGGATATCCTGTACGCTTTCTGAGCGGAGTTCTATATTGTCTAAAATGTCTTCTTTCATGTTTTAAAATAAAATTTCATCAATGTTCCGGGAGAAACAATTTTTACGGTTTTATTAATTTCCTAATTCCAGTTGGTTTTTAACAAGTCTATAATATTCTCCCCGCATATCTACAAGCTCGGCATGGCTGCCTTCTTCTACCACCTTTCCTTTATCCAGTACAATGATATTGTCGGCATGTTTAACGGTTGAAAGCCGGTGGGCGATCACTACTGCAGTTTTACCTTTGAAGAACTGCTCAAGATTTTCCATAATAATCTTCTCATTATTGGCATCCAGTGCTGATGTTGCTTCATCAAATAAAATATATTCCGGTGACTTGTATACTGCTCTTGCTATAAAAAGCCTCTGCTTTTGGCCTCCACTTACCCCAACTCCTTCATTTCCTATCTTTGTATTATAGCTAAGGGGAAGGCTTTCTATAAAGTCTTTGATATTGGCAATTTCTACCGCACGTCTGAGTTTTTTCTTATCAATATGGTCTTCTCCTACAGCAATGTTGTTGGCAATAGTATCATTGAATACATAACCCTCCTGCATAACCACTCCGCAATGGTCTCTCCAGTGTCTTGGTGAGATATTTTTCAGACTGGTACTTCCTATTCTGATCTCTCCCTGATCAGGATCGTAAAACTTCATTAATAGTTTAAGCAGCGTTGTTTTTCCACTTCCGCTGGCTCCCACGATAGCAGTAGTCTTCTGAAAAGGAATACGAAGACTTAAATTTTCAAAAACGGGAACATCAGAACCGATATATCTGAAGGAAATATCCTTTACTTCAATATCTTTATGGGGAATATCCGTAGCATACTGCTCATTTTTATCCTCTTCATCATCTTTATCATGAATTTCACCTAATCTTTCCAGAGAGATCTTAGCGTCCTGGGTTTGTTTTATAAAATCGATCAACTGAAGCAGTGGGCTGTTAAGCTGTCCGATGATATACTGTACAGAAAGCATCATCCCTAGAGTAAGGTTTCCGCTTAAAACCAATTTTGCAGAAAGGAAGCTGACCAGGATATCTTTCATCTGGTTGATAAAGTTTCCTCCTACAGACTGCCACTGTTCAAGGCTGAGAGATTTTATTCTTATTTTAAATAGCTTTACCTGTAAAAACTCCCAATCCCATCTTTTCTGTTTTTCGGCATTATGCATTTTAATCTCCTGCATACCGTTGATAAGCTCAATTACTTTACTCTGCTCCTGAGAAACCTGAGAAAACCGCTTATAATCAAGTTCCTTTCTCTTTTTAAGGAAGAAACTGATCCAGCCTATGTATAAGATAGCTCCTACAAAATAAACCAGAAACAATCTGTAGTCATACAAAAGTAAAACGATACTAAAGATGATAAGATTGACTAATGAGAACAGGGTATTTAATGAAGAACTTGTAAGAAGTTGTTCTATCCTGTGATGGTCATTAATTCTCTGCATGATATCTCCAGTCATTCTCGTATCGAAGAAGCTTATAGGAAGCCTCATCAGTTTGATAAAGAAATCTGAGATAATGGAGATGTTAATTCTGGCAGAGAGGTGGAGCAGGATCCAGCTTCGGATCATTTCTATTCCCATTCTTCCAAGGAAAAGCATAATCTGTGCAGTAAGTACAAGATAAATAAAATTAATATCCTGATTTTGAATACCCACGTCTACAATACTCTGGGTAAGAAACGGGAAAATCAGGGATAGTAAGCTTCCTGCGAGAAGGCCTACCGCCAGCTGAATGACCAATGATTTATATTTAAATAAATACCTGGAAAGAAAAGAAAAGCTGGCCTTACTTTGGTCAGTATCAAATTCAGTCTGGAAAAAAGTGGGTGTTGTTTCCAGAATAAGAACAATACCTTCTTCCGTGTTTTCATTGGCATTTTCACCAATCCAGAATTTGATAAACTCATCACGGTCATAGGTGATGAGCCCATAGCTGGGATCGGATATATAAACCTTGTTATTTTTATCAATCTTATAAATAACTACGAAGTGATTTTTGTTCCAATGGGCAATACAGGGAAATGGAACTTCCTGTGTAAGGGTATTAAAATCTATTTGTACACCTAAGGAACGGAATCCTAAGTTTTCTGCGGCATCACTTAGCCCCAGAAGGCTGCTTCCTTCACGAGTGGTTTCAGAAAGGGCACGAATTTGCTGTAACGATATGCTTTTGCCATAATATTTGCTTACAATCCTGAGGCAGGTAGGGCCGCAGTCTTTGGCATCTGGTTGCTTATAAAAAGGAAATTTCTTCAAAACTAATACTCATTATAAAATGCCGTCATAAGGTGACGACATTTTTTACTTTATTCAATGTTCTAACTCAATAAAATGGATTACTAGAAATAGCACCATTTGTTGCATGTATCTGTAGTACCTTCTTTAGATGGTTCTGTTTTCGATCCGTGATAGTATGCTAAAGCCTGTATTAAAGTACAGTCTGGAGCAATTCCTCGTTTTGGAGGTATTAGATTCTCTCTTGAAAGATTCTTTATATGTTTCATATTACTAGTTTTCATTTTGCCGCTCTCATGTAGTTTTTAGAACGCTGTTTTGTTTTCCTAAGATAGTGAAATTTTTAATTCAATTGTATTTCTTAGTTTAAAAGTCTTCATCCTCTATTAATTCATCAATGAAGAACCAAATATCTTCACGATCATATTTGTCCGGGAACTGATATCCATTGATAAGGAAAATAGGGGTAAAGTTCAGCCCTGCATTATTATTTTCTGCGGACATCGCTATTAAAGGATTCAGATTTTCAGAAGTAGGAACTCCTCCGGATAATAGATTGATCTTATTCTCATCTTTGCTTTCAAACCATTCTTCTACTGCATGCAGGAATTCTTTTTCCGATTTGTTGTTGTAAATATGAGTGAGGTCTGAAATAAGCTGAGTATATTTTTCATTGGCTCTTTCAGGGGTATAATTAAACCTCATTTGTACGGAAATATCGTTTGGATATTTTTCCAGAAGGTTTTCCATTATTTTATGGCCATCTTTACAAAAACCACAATAAGGGTTGGAAATTATAGAAATACGAAGCTTTGAATCTTTTTGTCCTACCGAAAAAGTTTGTGTATCCTGAAATGTTATTTTTTCATTTTCCAGCAGCTGACTTTTAAAAAGTTCATAATTTCTTTTGAACCTAAGATTTTTAGCATTTGATTTTTGAAGATTTTCTTTTTGTTCAAGAAGATTATTGAAATATAAAATGGCCGAGAAAATAAGAACCCATAATATAACGGTTAATAAAAGTGCTCCTATTCCAAAAGACAGATTTTGGAAGAATAGGCTGCTGATCACCAATTGACCAATCAGTACAGAAATAATCAATAAGCAAACCCTGCAAAATGTTTTCTCTACAAAAGCCTGTATATACAGGGAATAAGCTATAGCAATTACTGAAACAAAGGTAAATCCTTTTACGATATAAGCCGTGGAAGGAAGGAAAAGTCCTAATACCGCAAGCCCAGCAAAGTATATTAATGAAAAATCCGAAAATTTTAGCCCCAAAATACTGGTTTTATCCTGTTTGATAATCTTATCACATGAATTTGCGGTCTGGACCGTAGATGCTCCACCGCAGATACTTCCAATAACAGCAGAGGTATTTCCGAATTTCTGGTTAAAGATTTCCAAAGATATATATACCCCGGCAAGAGAAAGTAAATTAAATAATGCTTCGTAGATGGTCTGACTCAAGAAAGAATATATAAGAACTGTTGCAAAAATAAAATAGAGAATAGGTTTAAAATTAAACGTAAGCTTATTTTCTGCAGCTACAGTTTTTTCAAATAAAAGCACAAAGTCCGTAGAGTTTTTGTAAAGCTCATCTTTATCAATCGTTTTTGATTTTTCTGAATAGACAGCATAACTATTTCCTGACTTTTTTACCAATGAAAAAGAATTTTCAACTATGGCAATAAATTCTTCCGGCAATTCGTCCCAATATTCTTTATCCAGCTCATAAGCATCATTTTTTATCCCCATGAAATTTAAAGTATCACTGAAAGCCAGTGCTGAAGGGTAATTGGGGTGGGAATTGAACTGGAAAATAAACTCCTGTTTATCAAGTTTTAGATAGTTAATTAGTTTGTCGAAAATCATATTAATATTTTCATCTAAAATACATAGATGTTTTAAATATACAAAAATATTTTTCTTTTATTAGTGAGATATAACTTAATCTTATAGGATTTGGTTTGACTTTCAATATTTTGTTGATGCGGTTGCCTTCTTAGTCATTACACTGTTTTTGATCTAAAAATGACT
Source organism: Chryseobacterium sp. Bi04 (assembly GCF_918698085.1). GTDB lineage: Bacteria > Bacteroidota > Bacteroidia > Flavobacteriales > Weeksellaceae > Chryseobacterium. Next base: position 18,001 of record NZ_CAKKLP010000019.1, on the reverse strand, counting down.
GTTATCTATCAGATCAAAACATTTTTAGGCCCGGACAGTAAATTTTTTTCCTAATCATTTTAATTATTACATCGAACAAATAATGTCGGAATTCCGAAATTAAACGTCAAAATAGTTAAATTTCCGTTTAATATTTTCGAGGATAAATAGCATAATTTTTTTTGAAATACTTTTATTTTTTGATAGATAACTCTAATTTTTTTGTTCATAAAAAACAGAGAATAAGTCGGATGTTTTATCTTTAAACAAATATTTTATTTCATAGATTTTTTATAGCCTGTAGCCACTTTTAATGATGTTTTCTTATTAAATAAGGGAATTTTTAAAGTTAATAATAAGGGCGTTTGGACTCAAAAAAACTTAAAAAATCATAAAGTTTTCATAAAGTTTTAAAAAAGGGATTAAATGTTTTTGTATTTATAAAATATATTGTACTTTTACATCGCCTTGAATGAGGGAACAAGTCAAGGTAATAAATTTTTTTTCATCATTTGTGTTTTTAGAATCGTATCGCCTGATACGATTCTTTTTTTTATACAATTATTTTTCGTAATTTAAAAGGAGATCTATAAAATAGGAATAGGTAACGGAGCCTTCCTGTTGATTGCTCTGCAAGAATAGATTGTTGGTGAATCCAAAAAAATCATCCAGCCAGCCCTGATGACTGGTAATAAATGCCTTTTCATATGCCCGGTCTCTTTTCATGGCAGGAGAGTAGCCCAGAAGAGCAGATTTTACAAAATCAGGATCCTGTTCTGCAATGAATCTTAAAAGGCTTTTTAAAGTAAAATATTCAGTACTGTAGCGCAAATCAGTATTGTCAGATTGCGTTCCTATTAAATATCCCACAAAATTAGCTTCCTGTTCCCTGGCAAATCCAAGTTGATGAGAACTTTCATGAGCAGTTGTGAAGGGGATCAAGGTAGAGGGCAGTTCAGAATTATACTGTGCTTCAGCAGTGAAGGGATTGTAGTAGCCCAGAATCCCTGTAAAACTCATTATATTTTTAAATAAGCTTGGTTTAATAGTGAGAATCTCCGGAGCTTTTTTACCCGAAATATATTTTGGGAGCCTGGTTTGCTGAAAGAGAATTTCCTGTTGTATAGATTTCAGATCAGTAATCACAAATACCCCATTATGATCTTCTTTTACATGCTGCCGGGTTATTTTACACTTCTCAAGATACTTTAAAGCCAGTGTTTTTGCCTTATTCAGGTGCGGTGCGTCCTGGTTTGATAGCTTTTTAATAATAGGGGTCTGGAAGTACAGCATTCCCCAGAATAGCTGGTATGTAAAATAAAAAATATTAATAACCCCCAGCATCCGGATGATAGAATTATTCCGCGTTTTCTTCCTGAATAATGCACAGAAGTGATACAGAAAAAAGATACCTAATGCAATATAAATAACATCTCCTGCAGAGAAAGGGAGCCAGCTGAAAAGAACCTGATGAAGAGGCTTTTGAAGTTCAAAAAATCCTTCAAAAAGAGAAATCATCAGTTTCAATTTTGAAAAACAGTAAAACAAAAGAAATTGGGCAAGTAATAAACCTGCCCAAAATCTCTTTTTCTTATATGTGTGTATATTCTTAATGAGCACCTTCGGATTCTAAAACGTCAACATTAATTCCTTGTCTAAATAAAGATTTTTTAGCCAAATAAGCAAATATTGTAATGTAAACAAAACATAACACAGGAATAATGTACGAGCTGTGAATACCGATAATATCAGCAAGTTTCCCCTGTAATGGAGGAATAATACCTCCACCTAAAATCATCATGACCAGGAACGCGGAACCCTGAGCCGTGTATTTTCCTAAACCGGTAATGGCTAAGGTGAAAATAGATGGCCACATAATACTGCAGGCAAGACCTCCGGAAAGGAATGCATAAATGGCAAAATTACCCGTTGTAAGTAATCCGGTAATCATAGCCGCAGTTCCGAATAAACCGAAAATAATCAGGGTAACGGCTGGTTTATTTTTGCTGATCAGGAATAATATAACCTGAATGGCTACACAAATTGCATAATAGTATAAATGGGACATATCTTTCTGTGCAATCGTATTGATCCCGATAATCACTGAAAATGCAATAAAAGGAACAATGATTGTGGCAATAGTCTGCTGTTGTTTATTAAGGTTGAAAACAGCAATGGCACCGGTCCAACGTCCAATCATTAAACTTCCCCAGTACATAGAAATATAAGGGGCAAGATCAGAAGATTGGTGTCCGCCAAACTCAGGCATGCTTAACAGTTCTCCAAGGTTACTTCCTATGGCAACTTCTACACCCACATAGGCCAGAATAGCAATCATTCCTAATAAAAGCTGTGGATACTTCATGGCTCCCCAGCCTTCAGCATTTTTCTTGGCACTGTTATTAGCAAATAAAAGAGAAATCACTACGGCAAGTAAAGCTCCTCCAAGATAAAGCATTCTCTTCTTTTCTAAAGGGTGTTTGATGGTTTCCAGTTCTGTTTTTTTATCAGTGATCTGTTTTTTGACTGCTGTGATTTTTGCAGCATCAGTTTCTTTTTCTAAAGTCTGATCCAATACCGTGATTTCATTACCCAGTATTTCAATATTTTTAGCTTCTGCAGAATTGTAACTGCTGAACACCGGAATAAAGAAAAGAATAACCAGTATAGTCATTACAACCAGCGTTTTTCTGGCTTTTCCTGCTTTTTCCATAGGTTCTGTAGAGATTCCGTCAGGAAGTTTCTTCGAAAAATAAAAAATTCCGGCAGCAATTAAGAAAAGCGCTCCCACTGCCGTATACAGTAAAATAACTTTATCAAGAGCCAAATGTTTAATCTGGTCATCATCTACAGTAGCTGTAGTTCCGAACAGGGCCAGCCCTACAATGATAGGTCCTATGGATGTTCCAAAGGAATTGATCCCTCCTGCAAGGTTTTGTCTGCTTGCTCCGGTTTTAGGATCTCCCAGTAGAACCGCAAAAGGATTGGCGGCAGTCTGCTGAATTGAAAATCCTAATGCAACTACAAAAAGCCCTATCAGCATCCCGTAATAAACATTGCTTTTAACGGCAATGATCATAATGGCAGCACCTACGGCAGAAAGCAGAAGCCCATAAACAATACTCTTTTTATATCCCCATTTACCAATTATATCAGTCCCTTTTATAGTACTGAATATAAAGAGCACCAATGCTCCCAGGAAATAAGCTGTATAAAATGCAAAATCTATTAACTGAGACTGAAATTGGTCAAGAGAAAAATAGTTTTTACAGAAAGGGATAAAAATACTATTGCCGGCAGCAATAAAACCCCAGAAAAAAAATACAAGTACAAGTGTGTACAGCGCCGGGTAATTAGTCGGCTGATTGGTTTTTGACATATTTTATTGAAAATTTCGCAAACAAATATAACTATTTCTTTTAAATAGAGTGCTTCAATAAGGTTTTTTTAATTTCGTGGTAAGCTTCTGATTTTGAGTCTTTTGGAGAATTTGTGGGTTCTATAATTCCATTGAAATAGACCTTCACTCTTCCAGGGTAGCCCTGAGAACTGTCAAAAGGAAACATTTCTTTAAGTCCTATAAAGGTGTATACAGCAATGGGAGAATGGTATTTTGAAGACAACATAAATGCCCCATCCTTAAATTCATCCAGGATAATACTGGTATCATCAGGCACTCCGCCTTCAGGAAAGATAGCAATGCTGTTTCCTTCTCCCATTTTCTCAGCACATCTCCTGTATACATCCGCCCTGCTTCTTGCGCTGGTTCTATCTACCATGACGCATATTCTTTTATAGATGGTTCCAAAGATAGGGATCTTTACAAGCTCTTTTTTTCCTACAAAACAAACGGGATGATCCGGAAAAAGAATGCAGGTAAGCATAATATCCATAATAGAAGTGTGGTTGGAAATGAAAACATATTGTTTATTCTTATCTTTCTTCTGTTCAGAAAGTTTTATGAGGTCATACCTGAACCCCATTCCATAGAACATTCCGAAACACCAGATCCTTATAAATTTATAAGCGTATTTATAGTGCTTTTTATTAAAGGATAAAATATAAACAGGGATTCCCATCGTAACTGTTAGGATAAATGCAAGTAACAGCAACCAGAACCTCCAGAGATAATTTAAAATTTTTGTCACAGTTTAACCATTAAAAATTACTTTCTTTTTTACAGAATAATTGAGAATAGAAACCAGCAGAATGGCAGCAATCTTACTGATCATTTCAGGGCTTAAGGTATAAAAAATTAAATTGATATTATCCTTAAAGACAAAGCTGTAAAATACCTGGAAGAAACCTAAGCTAAATAAAGTGGAGATAAAGGAAACCACCATGAAATAGGCAAACTCTTTTTTCTTGGAATGTTTTCCTCTTTCAAAAACAAACCATATACTGAGAAAGTAATTGGTAATAATTCCACAGCTGGTAGAGAAAATATTACTTAAAGGATAATGAATGCCATGGAAATTGGTCTCTCTGGCAAGAAATTGAGGAAGATAGGTGCTGAATACCTTAAAGCTCCCAATTTCTACAATTGCACTGAGTCCTCCAGCTATGATAAAAAACAAAACCTGTTTCTGGCGTATGAGTATTTCTTTCATTCAATAGATATGAGCTGCAAATTTATAACTATATGTTAAACACTGAAAAAAGATGTTAAAATATTTTTTTTAATAAAATTTATTTCTAAATTTATTATTCAAAACAGTGTAAAAATAACCTGATAATAAATTCATTTTCAACTTCTTGTGTTGATGGTTTTTTCTATCTTGTAATGCGTGGTTGAAAGCATACTACCCCTATATTTAATGACCCAAATTTTAATAATATTTGTATGAAACGTCAAAACAAATACAGAAAATTCCAGCTTCAACAGAAAAATATTGAGGCTCTTGAGAGAGAAAATTCTCGCTTCAAAAGAGTATATTCTGAATATGAAAATATGTCTAATGAACTTTGGAATCTTGAAAATTCCAGTGGCGAACCTGTTCCCGATGATTTTATCAATGCAATGGTTTTACAGACGTCTTATCTGGAAGATGAGATCGAAGACTGGCTTTTGCAATTCAATGAAAAAAAAACTGATATAAAACATTAGTAATTTTAAATAGCTTCCAGTTTGTTTTAAACGCTAATTGAAGATAAATTCATAATTTAGCATCCTTAAATTAAAATCTAAAATATGGTTGCTATTGTAGATAGTGGTTCTACCAAATCGGATTGGGTAATACTTGATGACTTTAAGAAAGTCTTTCTGAAAACAGAAACCATTGGCTTTAATCCGAATTTTATCAGCAAAGAACTTATCACTCCTGAAATAGAGAAAAACAGCAATCTAATATCGGTAAGAAATTCAATTACCAAAATTTTTTTCTATGGTTCCGGATGCGGAGTACAAAAAAACTGTGAAACCATTGAAAACGAACTTAAGAAAGTATTTGGAAAAGCAGAAATTATTGTCAAGGAAGATCTGATGGCCGCAGCTTATGCTGCATATAGCGGAAAACCGGCAATTGTCTGTATTCTGGGAACTGGCTCAAATTCTTGTTTTTTTGATGGTGAAAATCTTAAAATTGAATTACCGTCTCTTGGTTTCCTTATAGGAGACGAGGGAAGTGGAAGTGCTATTGGAAAACAGCTGGTGCGCAGGTATTTTATGAAAAAGCTGCCTGCTGATCTTCACTGTGAATTTGAATCAGATTATCAACTGACCATAGAAGATGCATTGAGAAATATGTATCATGCTCCAAGGCCAAATGCTTATTTGGCTAACTTCAATAAATTTGTTGTGGATAGAAAAGATCATCCTTATCTAAGAGATATGGTTTTTGAAGAAATGAAAAATTTCTTTGAATACCAGGTTCTTCCTTATGATGAAGTGAAAGAGGCTGAGATTAATTTTATCGGCTCCATTGCTTATTATTACGAAAATATTCTACGTTCTGTTGCTACAGAACTTAATTTAAATGTGGGACATGTTGTTCAGAAACCAATTGAAAGCTTAGTAGATTACCACATTAAATATATACTCTAACAAAAAATAAAACCTATGTCAAGTAACAATAATCGCGACGAAAAGAACTTTAGTCAGGCCGCGTTAGACTATCATAAAGCAGAACCTAAAGGGAAAATAGAAGTGATCCCGTCAAAACCACACTCTTCTCAAAGAGATTTGTCATTGGCCTATTCTCCGGGAGTAGCAGTTCCTTGTATGGAGATCTTCGAAAAACCTGAAACGGTTTATGACTACACGGGAAAAGGAAACCTGGTAGCTGTAATTTCTAACGGTACTGCTGTACTTGGATTGGGAGATATTGGAGCTGAAGCTTCAAAACCGGTAATGGAAGGGAAAGGCCTTTTGTTTAAAATCTTTGCTGATATCAATGTTTTTGATATTGAGATCAATGAGAAAGATCCGGATAAATTTATTGAAATTGTAAAAGGTATTGCTCCCACTTTTGGAGGGATCAATCTTGAAGATATTAAAGCTCCGGAAGCATTTTATATAGAGCAAAAACTGAAAGAGGAATTGAATATTCCTTTGATGCATGATGACCAGCACGGAACAGCTATTATTTCTGCTGCGGCACTCATTAACTCATTGCAGATTGCCAATAAAAATATTGATGAAGTGAAAATGGTGGTGAATGGAGCCGGAGCAGCGGCCATTGCCTGTACCAAGCTTTATATTTCATTGGGGCTGAAAAAAGAAAATGTCCTGATGTGCGACAGTAAAGGGGTCATCAACCATGAAAGAGAAAATCTTACTCCTGAAAAATTAGACTTTATTGCTCAGACAGATATTGAAACATTGGAAGATGCAGTAAAAGGATCTGATGTTTTCGTTGGGTTGTCTAAAGGAAATGTAATGACACCCGGAATGTTGTCGAGCATGGGAGAAAATCCAATTGTATTCGCGTTGGCCAATCCGGATCCGGAGATTGCTTATGATCTTGCTATTGAAACCCGTAAAGATGTTATTCTTGCAACAGGAAGAAGTGATTATCCTAACCAGGTTAACAACGTGCTGGGATTCCCTTATATCTTCCGTGGAGCATTAGATGTTCAGGCTACAGGAATTAATGAAGAAATGAAGCTGGCAGCGGTACACGCTATTGCTGATTTGGCAAAAGAGCCGGTACCTGAGGCTGTTATTCTTGCATATAACGTTCAGAGTTTACAGTTTGGGAGAGATTATTTCATACCAAAACCTTTTGATAACAGACTGATCACAAAAGTATCAAGCGCTGTTGCAAAAGCTGCTATTGAAAGTGGTGTTGCAAGAAAAACAATTACCGATTTTGAAGAATATGAGCACCAGCTTTTAGACAGAATGGGAAGAGATGAAAGATTGGTAAGAATGATGCAGAGCCGTGCAAAATCCAATCCGAAAAGAATTACCCTTGGAAATGCTGAAGAATATAACGTATTGAAAGCTGCCCAAATTCTTTATGAAGAAGGAATTGCTTACCCGAGTCTTTTGGGAGACAAAAAATACATCAAAGAGCAAATGGAGCGCTTTGGAATTACCCTAGATATTCCAATCATTGATCCTAGTGATGATGACCAAAAAGAAAACAGAAAAAAATACAGAGAAACACTTTGGAAACTTCGTCAGAGAAAAGGGATGAATGAGTACAAGGCGAAGAGATATGTTCGTCAGAGAGATTATTTTGGACCTCTAATGTTAAAGCATGGAGATACCGATGGTCTTATTGTAGGATTCTCTAAAAATTATACATCAGTACTACGCCCTATTTTGGAAGTTATTGAAAAAGATAAAGGAGTAGATAAAGTAGCTGCAATGATGATGATCCTTTCTGAAAAGAAGCCTATTTTCTTTGCAGATACTTCCATCAATCAGAATCCTACAGCAGAAGATCTTGTGAACATTGCTAAAATGGCAGAATTTACTGTGAAATCTTTTGCTATAGAACCTAGAATTGCCATGCTGGGATTCGAAAACTTTGCGGCAATTTCCGATACTTCCAAAAAAGTAGCGAAGGCTGTGAGTATCCTTCACGAGAAATATCCTAAAATGATTGTAGATGGTGAGATTCAGCCGGATTTTGCGATGAATGCAGATCATTTGAGTGATTATCCTTTCTCCAAATTAGGAACAACACCTGCCAATACATTTATCTTCCCGAATCTTGAAAGCGCCAATCTATCCTATAAAATAATCAGAGGAATGAAAGTAGCACAGGTAATAGGGCCTATCTTAATGGGGCTAAAACAACCGGTGCATGTACTTCAAATGCGTTCAAGTGTTGATGAGATTGTGAATCTTGCCACCATTGCTGTTCTTGATGCACAGAGAAGAGAGAAAAAATAATTAATATCTGCTAATCAGTAGATTTACGCAGTATTGAAATACACTTTTATTAGTGATTATCTGTTGAAAGACTCCATATTTTTGGAGTCTTTTGCTTTTATGTTAATTCCTTGAATTTTTATTTAAAAATTAAGTTAAAAATCATTCGCACGTGAAATGAAAATATTAATTAGTTTAAATTGCTATATTTGGGAGTTTTAAAAATTAATAATGATATTTTCTTTACAAGGCACCGTTCAGGAACTTACGCCTACCTACGCAGTAATTAATGTACAAGGAGTTGGTTACTATGTAGGTATCAGTTTAATGACCTCACAGACGCTGGTTTTGAATCAGCAGACCTTTCTATTTATTCAGCAGATCATTCGTGAAGATGCTCATCTCCTCTTTGGATTTAACACTCGTTCAGAAAAAGAGATGTTTAATCTGTTAATAAGCGTTAATGGAGTAGGAGCTGTTTCAGCCCTTATTCTGCTCTCAACATTGAGCCTTGATGAGATCGCTTCTGCAATACTTTCAAAGAACAGTGCTTTGATCCAAAAAGCAAAAGGAATCGGAGCAAAAACTGCTGAAAGAATTATTGTTGATCTTAAAGATAAAGTCCAGAAATTCAGTGATCCTGCAGAGAATATTTCTGCATGGGTAGATAATAAAATTAAGGAAGAATCGTTATCTGCATTAGAAGTTTTAGGGATTCCTAAGCGGATGAGCGAGAAGATTGCTGATAGAATATTAAAACAAGATCCAAGCATCTCGGTTGAAGAATTGGTAAAACAAATTTTAAAAAACATTTAACATTTGGTGACGAATAATAAGCATCTTAACATATTTTTGTTCCTGTCGTTTCTTTGTATGTCTGTCAGTGCTTTTGCACAGCAGCAGAAGAAAGATACAGCAATCATAAGAAAAGAATATGAAGTGGCTGACCCTACAAGGTATGAAGCCTATTACGACATAAAAACCGGGATGTACTATGTGTATCCTAAAGTTGGGAATACCATTACAGGACCTCCCACAGCCATGTCTCCTGAAGAATATAAAGACTATATGCTGGCCACGCAGACCCGGGCATATTATAAGGAGAAATCTGAAAAATACAATCTCCTTTTCAGAAAAGATAAAACAGATGCGCGTAAAAAAGGATTAATCCCGTCTGTGCAGATCAATAACAGGCTTTTTGAAACTATTTTCGGAGGAAATAAGATTGAAATCATTCCTACAGGATATGCTTCCCTTGATTTTGCAGGTCTTTACCAAAAAATAGATAACCCGATGATTCTGCCTCAGAACAGAACCAGCTTTACTTTTGATATTAATCAGAGAATTCAGCTGGGATTATTGGGTAAAGTTGGGGAAAACCTTCAGTTAAAAGCCAATTATGATACCCAAAGTGGTTTTGCTTTTGAAAACAGGATGAACCTTGTATGGCAGGCCAAAGGAAACTGGAAGGATCTTCAGAGCAAAGGGCTTGGAAATGTAGATAAACCTAATGCAGGTGGCGAGGATAAAATCATCAAAAGGGTTGAATTTGGTAACGTAAATATGCCGCTTTCAACAAGTTTGATCCGTGGGTCACAATCTTTATTCGGGGTGAAGGCTGAATTTCAGCTGGGTAAAACCTTTGGAACAGTTGTCCTTTCCCAGCAACAAGGTGAGGCCAGGAATATCGTAGTACAGGGTGGTGGAGTAATGAATAATTTTAAAGTCAATGCTGTCGACTATGAAGATAACCAACACTACTTTTTAGGACATTACTTCCTGGGTAAATATGAGGCTGCTTTAGCTAATTACCCACAGATCAATTCTACTATTAATATTACCAGAGCGGAAGTTTGGGTATTGGATCAGGGAAATAGCAATCTGGCTTATCAAAAGAATATTATCGGGATCCGAGATCTTGGAGAAGGTGCTGGTGGAGCAATGCTGCCAGACAACTCTCTGAACGGATTATATACTGCTGTGAGCACTACAGCGGGTACCAGAGAACCAGGTAAAAATTATGTTGCTATTTTTCAGGGTCAGGTTTTTCCGGGAAGTGCAGTACCTTATGACAATAGTGAAGAATTTATCGTCAATACAAAAGCAAGAAGGCTTAATGCCAATGAGTATACATTACAGCCGCAGTTAGGATATATTTCATTAAACCAAAAACTAAATAATGACCAGATTTTAGCGGTATCTTACTCTTATACTGTTGGGGGAAGTAATAAAGTATATAAAGTCGGGGAATTTTCGGAAGAAAGTCCGGTTTTAATTACCAAGGTTTTAAAAGTAAACAATAGAGTAAATACAGAATCTCCAATGTGGAAGCTGATGATGAAGAATATTTATTCTTTGGATGCAGGGCAGGTTGCACAGGATGGTTTTATGCTGAATTTATATTATAGAGATCAGAAAACAGGAGGAAAAGTAAATTATCTTCCCGGTACTCCGGTACAGGATCAGAACTTACTGAAATTAATGAACTGGGACCGTTTGAATATGAATGGTGATATTCAGAATAATCAGGACGGCTCTAAAGGTGATGGTATTTTTGACTTTGTCAATGGGATTACAGTAAGACCTGAAAACGGGAAAATAATTTTTACTAAAGTACAACCTTTTGGAGATTATATGCAGAGCTTAGTAGGAAATGATCCAAAATATGTTCTTCATGATTTATATGACAAGCAAAAATTAGCTCTGGCACAATCTACTGTTCCTCAGTGGTATACGATAGAGGGGCGTTATAAAGGAACACAGGGTCAGGGTATCTCCTTAGGAGCTGTCAATGTTCCGCAAGGATCTGTAAAAGTTTCTGCCAATGGAGTACAGCTGAATGAAGGGGTAGACTATACCGTAGACTATATGCTGGGAACCGTGACGATCATTAATGAAAATGTGAAGCAGTCAGGTCAGGCAATTAATATTTCATTAGAAAACCAATTGACATTTAATACCCAGCGAAAAAGATTCTTAGGATTAAATTTAGAAAGAAGGTTTAGTGAAAACTTTATTTTAGGAGCCACAGTCGTCAATTATTCGGAATCCCCACTTACCCAGAAAGTAAATTACGGACAGGAAGCCGTAAATAATACAATGGCAGGGATCAATTTGATGTACAATAATCAGGTTCCGTTCCTGACAAGGCTTACCGATAAACTGCCATTGGTAAAAACGGAAGCTCCGTCCAACGTAAACTTTAAAATGGAAGGAGCCTACCTGCTTCCGGGACTGAATAAAGGAACCAACGATCAGTCCTATATTGATGACTTTGAACAAACGACTTCTAAAATATCCTTAAAAGAACCTGCCGCCTGGAGTTTAGCCTCAAAACCTGAGAAAAATACGGTTGCTCCGTTCAATAATCCTCCTCTTAACGATGATTTGACCAGCGGCTATGGAAGAGGTTTATTATCATGGTATAATATCGACCCAAGATTTTGGGGAGTAGGGGGAAGAACACCTGCGGGGATTACCCCACAGTCTGTATCCAATCACGCCTCAAGAAGAGTACAATTATCCGAGATCTATAATAACAGGGATTTTGTAGCAGGTGAACAAACCTTTACAAATACTTTTGATATTTCATATTACCCTCAGGAAAGAGGTCCATATAACGTTAATCAGGCCACTGAGCTGGCACAAAACAGATGGGCCGGAATCATGAGACCAATAGGTGTCTCCAACTTTGTAAACTCAAACATTGAGTATGTAGAGTTTTGGATGATGGATCCCTATGCGGATGGAAACCAATTGGGAGCTAATCCCAAACTTTTACTGCATTTAGGAAATGTTTCTGAAGATGTACTGAAAGATGGGAAAATGCAATATGAAAATGGACTCCCAACTCCGGCAACTCCTTCCACTACCACCAACTCAAATTGGGGAGTACAGCCAAAACAGCCACCTATTCTTTACGCATTCTCTACGGAAGGGGAAAATAGAAAAGCTCAGGATGTAGGATATGATGGATTAAGTTCTGATCAGGAGTCAATGAGATTTGGAAATACATTTGTGAACCCGATCACTAATACATCTGACCCTGCTTTAGATGACTTCGTATTCTTTATGTCTGACCGGTTTACAGGAAGCCAGGCTTCTTCACTGGTTCAGCGATATAAATATTTCAGAAACCCGGACGGAAACTCTGAAGCCAACTCTTTGAATGTAGCTTCACAAACGCCGGATGCTGAAGATATCAACAAAGATTATAACCTTGATCAAACTGAAAATTATAACCAATATGTGGTAAAACTGGATAAACCAAGTCTTACATTGGGAGATAACAATATTGTTGATGTAAAGACAGTAAAAGCCAATTTCCAGAACGGACAGTCTTCGGATGTAAAATGGTATCTTTTCAGAATTCCGGTTTCTAAATATGATCTGAATGAAGGAACACACGAACCTTCTGTTTTAAATAATGTAAGATTTGCCAGATTAATGTTAACAGGATTTGAGCAAACTTCTACATTAAGATTCGGAACAATGGATCTTGTAAGATCTGACTGGAGAAAATATCCATATAAAATTGCCAGCCCTCTTGTAGAGAATCCTGAAGAAGGAACGGCAGGAAGTACTACGTTAAATGATAATTTTGATGTAGGAAGTGTAAATATTGAAGAAAATGCATTTAACCAACCCCCTTATGTACTGCCTCCGGGTATTGACAGACAGGTATTGAGTGGAAATGCAGGAGCACAAAGACAGAATGAAGCTTCCCTTTATATGAAAGCAACTGATCTTCAGGCTGAAGCGAGAGGAGTGTTTAAAAATACAACATTGGATATGAGAAGATATAAGAAGCTTAAGCTTTTTGTTCATACTCATGTTCCTGGAGATAGAGATAATAACATTGGAAAGATTGACCCCAGAACTAAATTTTTCATCCGTTTTGGAAGTGATGCTACAGATAACTATTATGAGTATGAAGCATCTCTAAAAATTACTCCAACCTCTGCAACAGCTCCAATGGAGATATGGCCAATGGAAAACGAGGTAGATTTTGATATCCAGAATTTTGTGGACGCTAAGATCAGAAGAGATAAGAATTCAGCTATAAAATTAACAGATCGAACTTCAGATCCCGTGTTTCAACAGGCTAATGCAGGTGCTAATAAAGATATTTATATTAAAGGTCGGCCTAGTTTAGGAAACATTACAACAATAATGATTGGGGTAAGAAATGCTGATAGATCACAAGGAGCAATGACCAGAGTACTTTGGGTCAACGAAATCCGTCTCTCTGAGATTGAAAATGATGGGGGATACGCAGGAAATGCCAGCTTAAATTTCAATATGGGAGATTTTGCAACAGTTAACGCAAATGCTTCCTATACCTCAGTTGGTTTCGGAAATATAGATTCAAAACCCGCAGAAAGAAACCAGTCTACCCAATCAGCATTCAGTATTAATACAGCCGTTAACGTTGATAAACTATTACCGGAGAAAACAGGTATGAAAATACCTTTGAATTACTCTTATTCACAAACCATCGAGGATCCGAAATATAATCCTCTGGATACGGATGTTGAGTTTAGTAAGGCTGCCAATAAAGCCCAATTGAAAAAGGTGGCACGAACGTATACTCAGCAGAGAAGTATTGGAGTGGTGAATATGCGTAAAGAAAGAGTGAATCAAAATAAGAAACCTAAATTCTATGATATAGAAAACGTTTCTGTGACTGCTGTTTATAACGATGATTATTTCAGGGACATCTATACAAAGAAAAACTATAGACAATACCTGAGAGGATATATTGATTACAATTATACCTTTAAACCATGGGTGATTAAACCGTTCAATAAAATGATCAGTGATACGGCAAAATCTGCCAAATATCTGAGATGGGTGAAGGAATTCAACTTTAATCCGGTTCCTACAAGGTTATCATTCAGAACGGAAATCGACAGGAATTATAATGAGCTTGAATTCAGAAATGTAGAAGCTATTTTAGGAGGAGATACCAGTGGTGATCTTGGTGCATTAAGAAACAGAAACTTCTATTTTGGATGGCAGTACGGATTAGGATTCAACTTTACAAAATCATTAAAACTGGAAATCAATTCTGCAACCAGAACTTTAAATGATAATGTGGATGTTAACACCATGGATAATAAAGCTATTTTTGGAAATATATTCAGAGCAGGAAGGCCGGTATTGTATAACCACAGGGTTCAGCTGAACTATAAACTGCCATTCCAGTATCTTCCTTATTTAGATTTCATTAATGCTGAAGTAGGATATGGATTTACCTATAACTGGAATGCGAGATCTACGGCATTACTTGCAAGCCCGGAAGGCTCATTAGGATCTGTGGGACAGAATACCAATGTTATCCAGGCAACGGCCACAGCAGATATTCCGAAGTTCTTCGGACAGTTTAAATATTTTAAAAATATTTCTACCAAACTGCAAAAGCGTAAGCAGGAAATTGATTCTCTGAACAATGTGTATACACAGCAGTGGGCAAAGAACAGATACAGATATAAAGGCTATAAGTTTAAAAATAAACTTACCGTACTTCAAAGTGCAGCATTCTTCCTGACCTCTTTCAAGCAGTTGGATGTGAACTATAATGAAACGAATGGTACTGTACTTCCGGGATTATTGTCTGCCCCGAACTGGTATGGTTCCGGACAGACATTAGGAGGTCCTACATTAGGATTCCTGTTTGGATCACAGGCCGATATCAGAAGAACGGTGATGGAAAATGGCTGGGTAAGTGATTCCCCATACATGACAGATCCATATGTAAGAATGTCGACCAAAGAACTAAGAGCAAATCTCCAAATTGTTCCAATGAATGATTTTAGAATAGATCTTAATATATTGCATAATTATAACAGGAATTTTTCACATTCCGGATTTAACTATACAAACGGAGGTGTTGCAAACCCAGACTTTACGTTTGCTACTGATTTAATAACCTATTCCAACTCTACAGTACTTCTAAGTACTTCATTTAAGGATGGACAGGCTGTTTATCAGGCCATCAGAGAAAATGCACGCGTACTTTCAACCCGTTTAGGAGGTCCGAATGCAGTTATTGGCAATGATGGTTTTGCTGAACATTACAGCATATCCAATGCTTATGTATTAATTCCAGCGTTTAGAGCGGCTGTTGAAGGTAAAGCTGTGAAAACAATGGGAAATCCTAAAAAAGCAGGATTCCCGCTACCAAACTGGCGAATTACGTACTCTGGACTAAGAAATGTACCAATGATTAATGGGCAGTTTACCAAGTTTGATATTCTGCATGGATATACCGCAACCTATACCGCAACTGGAATTCAGTCTAGTATTGACTATTTCAATAGTTTAATTACTAAGGTTAGTGATCCAAATTCTGCGTTTGATGTGAATAAAGATTACATCAATCCATTTACTTTTGCTCAGGTTGGTTATGTAGAATCGTTTGCACCGCTTATCGGAGTAGATGTGACCATGAGAAACAATATGCAGTTCGGATTACAGTATAACAGAAATAGAATGATGGTACTGGGATTAGTGAATCATACCCTTACTGAAGATTCCAATTCAGAATATGTGGTAAGACTGGGATATATTGTCCGGAACTTCAGATTAGGAATGGCGAATGTAAGAGGATCAAAAGGAAAAGGAAGCGATCTTAATATCAGAGGAGATATCTCATTGAGAGACAGTAAAACCTCTATTATGAATATATTGTTAGATGATTCCCAAATCACAGGAGGACAGAGACTTTTAAATATCAAACTTTCGGCAGACTATAATGTTTCCGAGAATCTGAATTTAAGAGTGTTCTACGAGCAGATGACCTCTAAGTATAAGATATCAACCGCATTCCCATTGTCAACGGTTAGAGCAGGTATTTCTGCAACGTTTACATTTGGTGATGCTGGCGGTGGTTTCTAAGAAGAAAATTAACATATAATTGCTAAAACTAAAATCCCTTTCTGCTATAGAGAGGGATCTTTAGTTTAATTTTATAAGGACCATAGCCAATGTTGGTGTAGGCCACAATTCTCCTGAAGAAAAATTTACAGTTTTAGTATCTTTTTATGTTGGTTATTTGCTTGATGCAAAAACCTATCCTAATAAGGTGATCAAAAAATAATATTCAACCTGAATCGCTGCTCCGGCAGCGATTTTTTTATTTCCATTCAAAATTTCTGTAAGATGCTTATTAAAGCTTTGAACCTTTTAGAATTTTGAATACATTTGTAAAAATAAAAATTTAAAAATGAACACACCATCAGAATTAAAGTACACTAAAGATCACGAATGGATCAAGATTGAAGGTAATGTGGCTACAATTGGTATTACAGACTTTGCTCAGGGAGAACTTGGAGACATCGTATATGTAGATGTAGATACCGTAGATGATGACCTTAATGGAGGAGATGTTTTCGGAAGTGTAGAAGCGGTAAAAACTGTTTCAGATTTATTCTTACCTATTGCAGGAAAGGTTATTGAATTTAATTCAGAATTAGAAGACCAGCCTGAGCTGTTGAATACAGACCCTTATGGAAATGGATGGATTATCAAATTAGAACTTGCTGATGGAGCAGATCAGTCTGAATTACTTTCAGCTGAAGATTACCAGGCTATCATTGGATAAGATTTCAAAAATATTTAGTAAGATATTGCCCATTTATTGGGCATTTCTTACTTACATGCTTCTCAAGCCCGGAGAAGAAAACCATGAATATTGGTTCATGTTCAGTGGTATAGACAAAGTTTTGCACCTGAGTATATTTGCCGCATTGGGATTCGCTTTCATTGCCACATTTCCCAAAATAAAATTCTCTTACTTTTTTCAGATCATCCTTATATATGCTTTCCTCACTGAAATTCTGCAGGAGGAAATGGGATTGGGCAGATCTATGGAAACACTGGATATCGTAGCAGACACTGTTGGCTGTCTTATCGGGTACTACACCTATAGATTACTGGTCAAACGTTTTTTCTGATCATACTTATAATTTGAAACCGGAAAACTCCCATATTTCAAATTTTCCAAAAAATAGTAAGATACTTACATTCCCAACGATCTCCCTCTCGATCTCTAGGTCTCTACATCTCTCCAACCCTCCAACTCTCGAACTCTCGAACTCAAGAGGAGCTTTTTCCCGCTATCCACTCATACTCCTCGCGCCAAGGCTCCCTGCGCTGTATCCCTCTATTTTCCAAGCTATGCTGCGGGGTACCCGTTACTATCGGGGCTAGGGTAGGAGTGATACATTACAAAAGAAGCCTGATAAAAAAGTAGTAAGTGAACGGTCAATAGCCAATAGTGAATGATCAATGATCAATAGCCAGCCGCCAATAATAAACCCATTCTTTCCGGAACACCTGTTCAATAGGGATGGGCTAAAGCCCATCCGCATAAAACAAACCCCATCCATTGGCTTTAGCCAAAACCCAATCCGGGAACCTTCAGATAAGACAACCTGATCATATAAAAGTAATATATGGTAAAAGAACAATACCATATATATGGAATAACTTCCATCACCGTTCACCTATCACCTATCACTCACAACTCATAACTCCTCAAACATTTGTTTAAAACTTTTCACCTTACCTTCCAGCGTGTTAAGATAAAAAATGAACGTAATATGAATTTAGTGTTACATAAACTTGTTTGGTATAGGTAAGTTGGCTTACCTTTGCCGCACTGAAAAACGAAAGAAGATCAGTAAGCGCAGAAGA
>NZ_CAKKLP010000018.1 GCF_918698085.1 Chryseobacterium sp. Bi04 | reverse complement strand
TTCCCATTCCGAACACAGAAGTTAAGCCCACCAGCGCCGATGGTACTGCTAACGCGGGAGAGTAGGCCGCCGCCAGTTTTTATTTTATTTTTAAAAATCCTTTATCGTAAGATAGAGGATTTTTTTTTTGTTTATATACTATAACTGCTATACTCCTATACTCCAACTCTAAACTATACCCAACCTCAGTTGATAGTTAATAGTTAATAGTTAATAGTGCTGTCAACCCTCAACTCCTAACTCTCAACTATTAACTCCTAACTCATAACCCTTCTATTAAGTTTAGGCTAAAGCCAATGGATGGTTTTCTTTTGGATGAGAACGGGCTAAAGCCCGTCCCTATTGAATAGTATATCCTAAACTTAATTGAACAAACTGAATTTACAACCTATTATTCACCATTGACCATTGACCGTTCACTATTCATAGCTCATCACTTATCACTTATAGCACTGATCATTCCATTCTGTTCATTACTATCCATCATTTATATTTACCCTGCTTATTTGATTATTCAATAGAAATGGGCTTTAGCCCATTTAAACAAGAGCATCCCAATATGGCTTTAGCCAAAACTTAAGAATGGCAACGTACGCAAGATAATTAAAACCCATTAAGGTTTAAGATAAAGCCGATGGATGGGTTTGTATTTTAATAAGAACGGTTAAAGCCCGTCCCTATTGAATAGTATATCTCAACTGAATTGAACGAACTGAATTTACCAACCAGGACTATTATTCACCATTGACGATTTACTATTCATAACTCATAACTTATAACTTATAATTTATAACTCATCTCTTATATAACAAAATAAAAAATGAATTCTAATTTTAGAGAGAATTTCTAAGATAGAGCTTTGAGGGATTTTTAATCTGTATTTGTTCATTTTTTAAAATCATTTCTGAAAGCCTGTATCCCATTGCATAGAAATCTGTAGAAAGAGTAGTTATACCATTTTCTACAATTTTTTTTAGGGGCATTTCATTATAAGAAATGATCCCAATATCTTTTCCTATTTTTAAATTTTTACTTTTACATTTTTCTACTGTTTCTACTAATTGGCGATCATTGGGAATTAAAAAAAGTTGCCCTTTTTTCAAGGAATGCTTTTGTAGATCAGGAATAATCTGATATTTTTTCTTATAGGCAGTACAAAATTTCACAAAACCATTTACCATATCTATAGGCTCTTTATTTCCTGGAAAAATCAGTATAAATTCTTTGTATTTGCTTAAAATATTGAGAGATGATTCCATAGCATTGTAGATATCTTCAATAAAATCCTGGTAAATTCCTGGATATTTTTTTAAAGAATCCCGCATTTGATCTATTATATAAACATCAGCTTTTGGAAGCTTATCAATAATTTCTTCTATTCCCTCCATGTTTCCGGGCATGATGATGTATTTAGAGTAATTTCCGAGGTTATCCAAAATCAGTTTCCGGAATACCTCCAGATTAAAATGATGAAAAAATGTATCTACAATAACTTTGTTGTTCAGCCCTTCAAGAAAAGAATTAAGTAGATCTTCTTTAAAGGAATTTAATTCATCAAAAAGAAGAAAATAACGTTTGTTAAAGTTAAAATCTTCTGTTTTTACATAGTAGCCTTTTGAACGAACTGCTTGTATTATGCCTCTCCTTTTCAAATCTTCATACGCCATAAAAACGGTGTCCCGGGAAATTTTGTGTTCTATACACACTTTATTAATGGATGGAAGCTTAGTATTTCTGAAAATTTTTTTGCTGATAATTGCATTCTCAATGCTTTCTATGATTTGTTTATATATCGGAAAAGTGCTCTCTCTGTTGATGTAAATAAGTTTCATATTCGTAAAAACTAGTAGTATAAAACAAATAACTGGTAGGTAATGGTATGTAAAGTTAATCAATCTTTCTATTTTAACCAAGTTATAGGAAATGTTTGAGGATAAATCTGCAAGGCTTATTGCTACGGGGTTTTTACTTTTTAAAATAGCAAATGATGAAAAAAAAACATTCTTTTTTTAGAAAACTTAAGAATAAAAACGGCTTTGACATTACTTTTTGTGATTTTGGAGCTGTTATTTCTTCAGTGAAAATTCCTGTTTCTGATACAGAAAAAGCGGATGTGGTACTTGGATTTGATCAATTGGAAGATTACCAGGAATCTTTTACACTCTCTTCTCAACCTTTTTTTGGAGCTGTTGTTGGCCCTCATGCCGGAAGAGTAGAATTTGGAAGATATAGGAATGGGAATAAAGAAGTGCAGTTGGAGCAAAATGCAGGGATGCATCATCTTCATGGAGGAAGCATTAATCTAAGCAATCAGTTTTGGAATTTGGTATTTGAATCCGAGGAGACATTAATTTATGATATGCTAATCAATGATAACAAAACAAAAATCACTGTTGAATATTTCCTGGATGAAGAAAATACTTTGCATACAACTTTAACAGCTATTACAGAAGAAGATATTTTAATTAATCTTACTCAGCATTCATATTTTAATTTAGAAGGGCATGATGGAGATGTTACGAATCTAAAAATGAAGGTATTTGCTTCTGAAATTTTAGAGAAAAACAAATATTTACTCCCTACTGGTGTTTTTTTGAAAACTGAAAATACAGCTATGGACTTCTCTGATTTTAAAAATTGTCCTGCAGCAATAGACACATCATTTGTATTGAATAATGGGGAATGTGCGGCAATTCTTAAAAATGAAAAAAATAATTGGGTCATGGAGGTGAGAACCAACCAGCCAAGTGTGCATATCTACATTGGGGCACAATGCGATCCTCTGATAGGAAAAGAGAATACAGTTTATCATAAAAGCAGTGGAATTTGCTTTGAGGCCCAGAACTTTCCTGATTCTCCCAATCATAAAAATTTTAAAAATGGAATTTTAAAAGCCGGAGAAACCTACAGAAATGAAATTGCTTTTGCATTCAGGAAAACGATATAATACCCATTAAAATAAACGCAAATTGATAATGAAAGATCAGCTCATACAACATACAAAAAATGCCTTCCAGGAGCATTTTGACGGGGCCCCCGATTATATTTTCCTTTCACCGGGAAGAATCAACATTATAGGAGAGCATGTAGATTATAATGACGGATTTGTACTTCCTGCTGCAATTGACAAATATATTTGTTTTGCGATACGTGAAAAAAAAGGATCAGCTATTTGTGAAATGTTTGCAAAAGATTTAGACGATTTTTATTCATTTGATGCCAGTAAGGTTATTTTGAAAGGTGAGAAAGTTTGGACAAATTATTTGTTGGGAGTTATAAATGAGATTCAGAAAAGAGGAATGAAAATTGGCGGTTTGGAAGTTGTTTTCAGTGGAAACATTCCTATGGGCTCGGGGTTATCTTCTTCGGCGGCTTTGGAATGCGGCTTTGGATATGCGCTGAATACTGTCTTTAATTTGAATTTATCTAAAGAGGATATTGTCTTAATCGGACAAAAATCTGAAAATACCTTTGTGGGGGTTAATTGTGGAGTTATGGATCAATTTACTTCAGTTTTCGGAAAAAATGAAAAGGTAATTTTTCTGAATTGTAATTCTTTAGAATACCAATATTATGATGCAAAACTGCAGGATTACAGCTTTGTTCTTTTAGATAGCTGTGTAAAGCATACTCATTTAACTTCCGGTTATAACGATCGCAGAAAAGAAGTGGAAGAAGGTAAAGAGATTATCTGGAAGTATTTTAAAGAAATGAAAACATTTCGGGATTGTACCCTTGAAATGCTGGAAACGGTAAAGGAAGAAATGAGTGAAAACATTTATAAACGCTGTCTTTATCTCATTAAAGAAATTAAAAGAGTGGAAGAGGCCGTAATCGCCTTTCAAAAGCAGGATTTTAAATATCTGGGGAATCTGCTTTCCGAAACACATCAGGGGCTTTCTCAGGAATACGAAATAAGTTGTCGTGAAATTGATTTTCTCGTAGAAGAAACTTTGAAATTATATGGTGTAGCGGGAGCAAGAATGATGGGAGGAGGATTTGGAGGCTGCACTATTAATCTGATTAAAACGGATCAGGTTGAGAATGTAATCAATATCATAAAACCTATTTACAAACAAGCTTTCGGTATTGATATGAAAGTATATCAGGTGAAAATTTCTGACGGGATTAAGGAATACAAAGAAAATGAATACAGCCTTTAATAAAAAAGATCATCCGCATCGTAGATATAACCCGTTATTGGATGAATGGATCCTTGTTTCTCCACAACGTGCAAAACGCCCTTGGCAGGGACAGCAGGAAAAAAATGTAGAAATACAAGAGCTAAAGCATGATATTTCCTGTTATCTGTGTTCAGGAAATACAAGAGTAAATGGCAGTAAAAATCCAGATTATAAGGGACCTTATGTCTTTGATAATGATTTTGGAGCATTGCTGGATAATGATGTGGACTTTTCAGAAAATAAAGAAGACTTTTTTATTTTGAAACCTGAAAAAGGAATAAACAGAGTCATTTGTTTTTCTGACCATCATAGTCTTACTCTTCCGGAAATGGAACTTGAAGAGATAGAAAAGATTATTGAGGTTTGGCAGAATGAGTATCGAACCTTAGGAAATATTGATTATATCAACCACGTACAGATTTTTGAAAATAAGGGAAGTGTAATGGGCTGTAGCAATCCGCATCCTCATGGGCAAATTTGGGCACAGTCGTCAATTCCTACACAAGTTGCTAAAACACAGGAGAATTTTAGGAATTATTTTGAAAAACAACAGAAAACACTTTTAGAAAATTATCTTAAAAAAGAGCTGGAAGCAAAAGAAAGAGTGGTTCTGGAAAACGATTTTTTTGTGGTGGTAGTTCCGTTTTGGGCAATTTGGCCCTATGAAACAATGATTATCAGTAAAAGAAATATTAAAAATATTTTAGAATTTTCTGAAGAAGAAAAAAAATATTTTGCCGAAATTCTGAAGAACTTAACGATAAAATACGATAATCTTTTTAATATTTCTTTTGCTTATTCTGCAGGAATTCATCAGGCTCCAACTGATGGGAAACCTCATCCTGAATGGCACTTTCATATGCATTTTTATCCCCCTTTACTGCGTTCAGCTCATGTGAAAAAATTTATGGTAGGATATGAGATGCTGGCAGAATCCCAACGTGATATCACACCCGAGCAAAGTGCAGATATTTTAAGAAATCTCCCTCTTATCCATTATAAAAACACATCCACAATATGAACAAACTAACAGCGCCCGATTACATTGTATTTATATTATACTTTATTATCATTGTTTTTTACGGGGTTTACATATTCAGGAAAAAGAAAAAAAAGGAAGCAGACAGCAAAGACTATTTCTTAGCAGAAGGTTCATTGACGTGGTGGGCGATTGGTGCTTCATTAATTGCCAGTAATATAAGTGCCGAGCAGTTCATAGGAATGAACGGAAGCGGTTTCAGTATGGGTCTTGCAATTGCTACTTATGAATGGATGGCAGCATTAACGCTAATTATTGTAGCGGTATTTTTTATTCCGGTCTATCTCAAAAATAAAATCTATACAATGCCCCAATATCTTCATAAAAGGTATAATGAGAAGGTGGCTTTCATTATGTCTGTCTTTTGGTTAATGTTGTATGTTATTGTAAATCTTACCTCTATTCTTTATTTGGGAGCATTGGCACTTAACGGGATTTCAGGATTTAATCTTACTTTATGTATGGGATTCCTTGCGTTGTTTGCTGTAATGATTACTTTAGGCGGAATGAAAGTCATAGGTTATACAGATGTTATACAGGTGTTTTTTCTTATAATGGGAGGCTTGGTGACTACTTATTTAGCTATAACACTGGTTTCCGGTGAACCTGGATTTTCCGGTTTAGGAAAAGGATTGGTATTGATGAAAGAGCATGCGGGTGAACATTTTCACATGATTTTTAAGAAAACAAATGAACATTATATGGATCTTCCCGGACTTTCTGTATTGTTTGGAGGAATGCTTATTGTCAATCTTAATTATTGGGGATGTAATCAATACATCACACAAAGAGCTTTAGGAGCTGACCTTAAGACCGCAAGAACCGGAATTTTATTTGCTGCATTCTTGAAATTATTAATGCCTGTAATTGTGGTCCTTCCGGGAATTGCAGCTTTTGTCCTCTATCAAAAGGGTTTGTTTCAACAAGAGATGCTTCAGGACGGAAGTCTGAACCCGGACCGTGCTTATCCAACATTGCTGAATCTCCTTCCTTCGGGCCTGAAAGGTCTGTCTTTTGCCGCACTTACGGCTGCAATTGTTGCTTCATTAGCTGGAAAAGCGAACAGTATTGCTACTATTTTCACATTAGATATTTACAAACAGTATATAAAAAAAGATGCTTCTGAAAAAAACTTGGTGAAAATTGGTAAGATTACCGTGATTGTGGCGGTAATTATTGCAATTTTTGTTTCCCCATTCTTAGGAATTGATAAAAAAGGCGGTTTTCAGTATATTCAGGAGTATACGGGGTTTGTAAGCCCCGGAGTTTTTGCAATGTTTCTGCTCGGTTTCTTTTGGAAAAAAACAACTTCAGATGCTGCTTTATTTGCTACAATCGGAGGTTTTATTTTTTCTGTACTATTAAAATTTATGCCGTTGATTATAGATCTATCGTTCCTATATCCGTTTGGTTTAGCTGTTCCGGGAACAGATCATGCTTATGCAATACCATTTATTGACAGAATGGCAATCGTTTTTCTTATGTGTATAATCGGAATGTGGGTGATCAGTATTTTACAAACAAGAAAAGGATTGGAAGCTAATGGCCTTGAGATTGATTATTCTATGTTTAAGACTGGCAAAAATTTTACAATATGGAGTTTTGTGATTATAATAATTATTGTTGTTTTGTATAGTGTATTCTGGTAATTTATAGTTCAAATATAAATTGAAATAGTGACTTAGAAACAATAGGTCATATTGGTACGAAAAAAAATGATCACTATTGAAAGTGCTTTACTCGAATAAATTCAATAAGTTTGTATCTGTTTTCCAAATACAATTATAATGTCAGGAAATATTCTGATTATCGACGATGAGATCAAACTCCTTAAGTTATTAGGTATGATCCTTTCCCAAGAAAATTTTAATGTAAAAGAAGCTTCTACGGCACGGTCAGCGATGACAATGTTGGAGCAGTATGATTTTGATGTCGTTTTAAGCGATGTCCGTCTTCCTGATGCCTTTGGGGTTGAGCTGATCAAGTCCATAAAGACAAAATATCCTCATCTAGAAGTCATTTTAATGACCGCATTTGGAAATATTACAGATGCTGTACAGGCCATGAAGAATGGTGCCTATGATTACCTGGTAAAAGGGGATGATAATGAGAAGATTATTCCATTAGTATATAAAGCACTGGATAAAGTAAAAGACAACAGAACA
Source organism: Chryseobacterium sp. Bi04 (assembly GCF_918698085.1). Classification (GTDB taxonomy): domain Bacteria; phylum Bacteroidota; class Bacteroidia; order Flavobacteriales; family Weeksellaceae; genus Chryseobacterium. The sequence goes on along the minus strand of NZ_CAKKLP010000018.1, from coordinate 76,461 downwards.
AAAGTTGTTCAGCAAATTACTGCCATAAAAGGTTTTGAACAAATTATTGGACATTCTCCTATCATTTTACAGGCTAAGAAACTGGCTGAAAAAGTTGCTTTAACAGATGCTGCCGTACTTTTGACAGGGGAAACCGGAACCGGGAAAGAGGTTTTTGCCAATGCCATTCATGAAGGAAGCGACAGAAAGAAAAATAATTTTGTGGCGATCAATTGCTCTGCATTCAGTAAGGATATCCTGGAAAGTGAGCTTTTTGGACATAAACAGGGTGCTTTTACAGGTGCTTTAAGAGATAAAAAAGGCTTAATTGAAGAAGCCAATGGCGGAACTTTGTTTCTGGATGAAATTGGTGAAATGCCGATAGAACTTCAGGCAAAGCTGCTTAGGGTTCTGGAAACCAAAGAATTCATAAAAATGGGAGAAACGAAGCTCTCAAGATCTGATTTTAGGCTTGTAGCAGCAACGAACAGAAACCTCGAGGAAGAAATAAAACAAGGCAACTTTAGAGAAGACCTCTATTTTAGACTGAACGTTTTTGAAATTACTCTTCCCGCATTAAGAGAGAGGAAAGAGGACTTAAAAATGCTGGCTAAATATTTTATTAATTTATTTTCAGATAAGCTGCATTTATCAACTATTCAGGTGAATCCGGATTATTATAAAGCGTTGGAAAAAAATGACTGGAAAGGGAATATCCGTGAATTGAGAAATGCCGTAGAGCGAAGCCTGATTCTTATGGATAATAATATTCTTGATGCCGAAAGCCTTCCTCGCTATTCAGAGAAAGCGGTGGCTGAAAGTGACTCCCTGAGCATAAGATCCCTGGAAAAAATACATATACAGAAAGTATTGCAGTATACAAAAGGAAATAAAGCTGAAGCTGCCAGGTTACTGGAGATTGGTATTGCTACCCTATACCGTAAACTGGAAGAATACGGATTGAAATAAATTATTTTTATCATTTTAATAAAGAGCCTATCATTTTGATAGGCTTTCCTGTTTTTATACCGTTTGTTAAATTAGTGTATCGTATTGTTATACAATGTATTATATGTTCTTTTTTTAGGATGGAATTCTTTTTGGCATATAGACTATGAATAAAATATTTAAAAAATGACAATTTCAAGAAAAACGTTTAAAAAACGGGAGTACTCTACTTTTAGCCTGCTGATTGTATCGTACGTATTACTGACTATTTTAACCTTAATAATAAAGATATGATGTTGATAAGTTTGGTTCTGCTTTGTGCAGTCCTGTTTTGGCTTTTATATAAATCAGTTGAATTTTTTGATAGAATATAAAATTATGTGGAGTTTATTTTTCCTTTCAATACTTGCCTTTGTGTACATCTGTTATGTTTTAATGAAACCTGAAAAATTTTAAATGGTCATGAATACAGAAATTTTAGGCATCATAGCAATGTTTGCTATTACATTAGTTATCGGAATATTTTTGGGTAAATATATTGCTAATGTCTATGGATATAAGAAGACTTTTTTAGATCCTGTTTTTCAGCCGATCGAAAAGTTAATTTATAAAATATCGGGAATTAACCCGACTCGTCAGATGAGCTGGAAACAGAATATGTATGCCATGCTGACGATTAATCTGGTTTGGTTCATCATTGGATTTTTAATCCTTCTGAATCAGTCCTGGCTTCCTTTAAATCCGGATGGAAATCCCAATATGACGGCAGATCTGGCTTTTAATACAGCTATCTCGTTCTTAGTTAACTGTAACCTACAGCATTATTCGGGAGAAACGGGAGTAAGCTATCTAAGCCAGCTCTACCTGATGTTTTTACAGTTTGTAACAGCAGCAACGGGAATGGCAGCAATGGCAGTCCTTTTTAAAGCCTTTAAAGACAAAACAGCTACCGAACTGGGAAACTTTTATGATTATTTTACCAAATCGATGATTCGGATTCTGGTTCCCATAAGCGTAATTGTTGCTTTAATACTTTCCATTAACGGAAGTCCTATGACTTTTGAAGGGAAAGACCATATCACAACTTTAGAAGGGCAGAAAATTGATGTCTCAAGAGGTCCTGTGGCAGCTTTTGTTGCTATAAAGCATTTGGGAACCAATGGAGGTGGCTTTTTTGGAGCCAATTCAGCCCATCCTCTTGAAAATCCTAATTATGTAACGAATATGACAGAAATGGTTACTCAAATGATCATTCCGTTTGCATTGGTTTTTGCATTAGGCTTTTACTTGAAAAAAAGAAAACTTTCATGGGTCATCTTTACAGTAATGACTGTTGGATTTCTCGCGCTAACCATTCCGAATGTTATCAATGAAACAGGTGGAAATCCCCTGATTACAGAGATGGGAGCAGATAGTAGCCTGGGAGCTATGGAAGGCAAGGAAATCCGCCTTGGGAGTGCTGCATCAGGATATTGGAGTATTGCTACCACTGTTATTTCAACAGGTTCTGTAAACTCTATGCATGACAGCACCATGCCTCTTTCGGGAATGAACGAATTGCTTGCCATGATGATCAACTGTTTCTATGGAGGCTGTGGAGTAGGTATTCTGAATTATTTCATCTTTATCATCCTTGCCGTATTTATCAGTGGTCTTATGGTAGGACGAACTCCTGAATTTATGGGGAAAAAGATTGAAGCCAAAGAAATGAAGATTGCAATGATCGTGGCTTTATTTCACCCATTCTTAATTCTTGTGGGAACGGCTTTAACGGCTTATCTGCCGGAGTTTGGAGCAAAAACATTGAATAACCCGGGTTTTCACGGATTCAGTGAAATGCTTTACGAATTTACCTCGTCTTCTGCTAATAACGGATCCGGATTTGAAGGATTGGGAGACAATACCCCATGGTGGAATATTGCAACAGGAATCGTACTGCTGTTATCAAGGTTCATCCCAATCATAGGACCGATAGCCATAGCAGGATTATTGGCTCAGAAAAAATTCATCCCTGAAAGTTCAGGAACACTGAAAACGGACACTGCTACTTTCGGATTTATGACGCTGGCAGTTATCCTGCTTATTGCAGCATTGTCTTTCTTCCCTGCATTGACATTAGGACCCATTGCAGAGCAGATTCAGTATTTCTCTAAATAAAATATGAACATTAAAAATTAAAATCAATATTCTGCCATTAAGGAAGCTGAAGCGTTTGAGGGAGTTAGTCTAAAAACTTACTGAAACGTTCATCACATAATATTATCCATTTTCTTCCTTACAGTTTTAGCTGCCCTTGATGGTTAGTATTGATTTATAATGATATAAAATTCTTTCAAAAAAATGAAAAATCAATCACAAACATTGTTTCAAAGAGATTTGGTTAACGAGGCGATTAAACAGTCTTTCGTAAAGCTGAATCCGAAAATTATGTTTAAAAATCCGGTCATGTTTCTGGTGGAAATCGGAACCGTTGTCATGTTTATCGTAAGCATGTTTAGCCTGACTGGCGATACATCACAGGGAAGCTTCTCTTATAACTTTTTAGTTTTTATAATATTATTTTTCACCGTTCTGTTCGCCAATTTTGCAGAAGCAATTGCAGAAGCCAGGGGAAAAGCACAAGCTGATACACTTAGAAAAACCCGTGAAGAAACACCTGCTAAATTAGTGGTTGATAATAAACCCGGATTTCAGGTGGATACCACATTGAAAATGTCTGCTGAAATGAAATTAGGTGATATTTTCCTTTGTGAAACAGGAGATCAGATTCCAATGGACGGAGAGATCATCGAAGGATTGGCAACCATTGATGAATCTGCAATTACCGGTGAAAGTGCTCCGGTAATCCGTGAAGCCGGCGGAGATAAAAGTTCTGTAACAGGTGGAACAAAAGTACTCTCAGACAGGATAAAGGTAAAAGTAACCACAAAACCGGGAGAATCATTTTTGGATAAGATGATTGCTCTTGTAGAAGGGGCTTCAAGACAAAAAACACCTAACGAAATCGCATTAACCATACTTTTAGCCGGGTTTACCCTCACATTTATTATTGTTACCCTCACGTTAAAGCCTTTTGCAGACTATGCACAGACGCCGATAACAATAGCAGCATTTATTTCTCTTTTTGTTTGCCTTATTCCGACAACCATCGGAGGACTGCTTTCTGCCATTGGAATTGCCGGGATGGACAGAGCTTTGAGGGCCAATGTCATCACTAAGAGTGGTAAGGCGGTGGAAACAGCAGGTGATATTGATGTTCTGTTGCTTGATAAAACAGGAACAATCACTATTGGAAACCGTAAAGCAACCCATTTCCATCCGTCAAACGGAATTAAGCTGGAAGACTTTATTAAAGCTTCTGCACTGAGTTCTGTAGCAGATGAAACACCGGAAGGAAAGTCTATTATTGAATTAAGCGATTTAAAATCAGAAGATTTACTGGTTCCTAATCCTTCTTATATTGATTTTACGGCTGAAACAAGAACTTCAGGAATTGATTTTGAAGATACAAGGATCAGAAAAGGAGCTTATGACACTATAAAAAAACTGACTGAAAAAGCCGGGAATATCTTCCCACAGGAAACACAGGATGCTGTTACCAAAATTGCTGAAAACGGAGGAACTCCCTTAGTAGTAGCAATCAATGAAAAAGTATGGGGTGTGATTGAACTTCAGGATATCATTAAAACCGGAATTCAGGAGCGTTTCCAACGGTTGCGAAAAATGGGAGTAAAAACGGTAATGGTAACCGGAGACAATCCTTTAACCGCAAAATTTATCGCAGAAAAAGCCGGTGTAGATGACTTTATTGCCGAAGCCAAGCCTGAAGATAAAATGAACTATATCAAAAAAGAGCAGCAGGAAGGTAAGCTGGTAGCCATGATGGGAGACGGAACAAATGACGCTCCGGCATTAGCCCAGGCAGATGTAGGGGTGGCCATGAACAGTGGTACCCAGGCTGCAAAAGAAGCCGGTAATATGGTAGACCTCGATAACGATCCCACAAAACTGATTGAAATTGTAGAGATTGGAAAACAGCTTTTGATGACCCGAGGAACACTGACAACCTTCAGTATTGCTAACGACGTTGCGAAATACTTTGCCATTATTCCGGCCTTATTTATCACATTTATCCCTTCACTGCAAAAATTGAATATCATGAATCTTCATAGCCCGGAAACAGCTATTTTATCAGCTGTCATTTTCAATGCTGTGATCATTCCTTTCCTTATTCCGTTAGCATTAAAAGGAGTAGCTTACAAACCTATTGGAGCAAGTGCCTTATTAAGAAGAAATCTTTTGATCTATGGGTTAGGTGGTGTCATTGTTCCGTTTATTGGAATCAAAATCATTGATGTACTGATCAGTTTATTCTATTAAAATTTAAAAAATGAAAAATCATATTATTTCAGCATTCAGGCTGACTCTTGTAATGCTGGCTGTGGTAGGAATCTATTTGGTAATTGTCTACGGAGGTTCAAAAATATTACCTGCACAGGGAAATGCGGAGATTATTACCTATAAAGGACAGAAATTCTATGTAAATATCGGCCAGGAATTTAAATCTGGTCAATATTTTCAAGGGCGCCCATCCAGTGTCAACTATAATGCCGCAGGAAGTGGAGGAAGCAATAAAGGTCCCAGCAATGAAGAATATCTGGAAACGGTACAGAAGAGAATTGATACCTTAAAACTAGATAATCCGGAAATGAAAAATGCTAAAGTTCCTGTAGAACTGGCAACAGCCAGCGGAAGCGGATTAGATCCTGACATCTCGCCGGAAGGTGCTTTATACCAGGCAAAAAGAATAGCTAAACTAAGAAATCTTTCAGAAGAGAAGGTGAAAGATTTAATTAAAAACCAGACTGAAGGTCCATTCTTAGGGCTTTTCGGACCCTCAAAAGTAAATGTATTAAAGCTGAATATTGCTTTAGATCAATTAAAATAATTAGAAATAACGTGAAAAAATATATTGTTATAGGAATGCTGTTGGGTGTTTTCTTTCCCAAAGCACAATCTTCGGATTCATTAAAAATAGGAAATAAAGTTACCTTTTCTGCCTATGCAGAGCTTTTCTACACCTACGATGCTAATGAACCGGGTAATCATCTTCGTCAAAACTTTTTATATTCATACAACAGGCATAATGAAGTAAACCTGAATCTGGGTCTCGTAAAAGCCAATTATCAAAGTGAGAATCTTCGTGCCAATGTAGCTTTAATGGCAGGAACCTATGCTCAGGATAATATGGCAGCCGAACAGGAAGCCTTACGCTATGTAAATGAAGCGAATATCGGGATCAAAATATCAAAGAATAAAAATCTATGGATTGATGCGGGGATTATGCCTTCTCATATCGGTTGGGAAAGTGCCATAGGAAAGGATAATATCAATTTGACAAGAAGCCTTGCAGCAGAGAACTCTCCTTATTTTGAGACCGGAGCCAAGCTTTCCTATACTTCAGATAATGGAAAATGGTTTTTAAGCGGATTGGTACTGAATGGATGGCAGCGCATTGCAAAAGCAGAGGGAAATCAGAGTATTTCTTTTGGACATCAGGTAACTTACAAACCTAATGATAAGATTACACTGAACAGCAGTTCATTCATTGGAAATGATAAGGCAAAAGAAGAAAAAAGAATGCGGTATTTCCACGATTTGTTTGGAAGCTTTCAGCTGACGGATCAATTTTCAGCATTACTGGGGTTTGATATCGGAGCAGAGCAGAAATCCAAAGGAAGTGAGCAATATAATATCTGGTACAGCCCGAATGTACAGATGAAATATCAATTAGATCAAAAATGGACCCTAGCCGGAAGATTTGAATATTATAATGATAAAAAAGGAGTGATTATTAATTCGGGAACTCCTAATGGATTTCAGACTTTTGGATATTCACTGAATGTAGATTATGCGATCTTAAAAAACGTGATTTTCCGTACCGAGGCCAGAGGATTTACCTCTAAAGATGCTGTTTTTGTAAAAAATGGCGAAATGAAGCAGGGAAATTTCTTTGTGACAACAAGTTTGGCAGCCTGGTTTTAGAAGTTTGATGGTAAAAACGAAATAACTACAAAAAGGACAAAAGTTTTTGGAAATTTTATCCATTCAATTTGTCATTCCGCAGGACTCCAGACAAGGTAAATAAAAGTAATCAATCATAATATGATCTTTATCCTTTGAAATTAAGAGGCTGGATTTCTTCAGAATGACAAAATTGTGTTAAAATACAGGAAAGTTTTTGTCCCTTTTGTAGTTCAATAAAAATTATAATAACTTAATACTGTAAAAGCAGGAATCAATGTCATCAGCAAAACATTTTTTAGAACTGATCCAGAAATCCAGAAAAGGAAAATTCAAGATCTATATAGGGATGAGTGCAGGGGTAGGAAAAACTTTCCGGATGCTTCAGGAAGCTCAGTCCCTTTTACGGAACGGCATTGATGTAAAGATCGGCTATATAGAAACGCATGGCCGGGAAGAAACTGTGGCTTTGGTGGAAGGGCTCCCGGAAATTGCAAGAAAATCAGTTTTTTATAAAGGTAAAAACCTTGAAGAGATGGATGTTCAGGCTATTATCAATGAACATCCTGAAGTTGTTTTGGTGGATGAATTAGCTCATACGAATGTAGAAGGATCCAAAAATAAAAAGAGATGGCAGGATGTCCTTGAGATTTTGGATAACGGGATCAACGTGATCAGTGCCATGAATATTCAACATATTGAAAGTCTGAATGAAGAAGTAAAAGTAATCACAGGAGTTGAAGTTACAGAGCGCGTACCGGATAAAATTCTTGCTATTGCAGATGAAGTGGTAAACATAGACCTTACCGCTGATGAATTACTGACCCGGCTGAAAGAAGGGAAGATCTATAAAAAGGAAAAAATTCAGACCGCCTTGAATAATTTCTTTCAGAGCGGACATATTTTACAGCTTCGTGAACTGGCTTTAAAGGAAGTGGCCACTCATGTTGAACGAAAAGTAGAAACTGAAATAAAGACTGAGAATTTTAAACCGATAAAATTTCTGGCCTGTATCAGCAGTAATGAAAAAATTGCCAAAACAATCATTAGGAAAACAGCCAGACTGGCGAGCTATTATAATAGTCCGTGGACGGTCTTATATATTCAGAAGCCCTCAGAAAATCCCGAAAAAATAGCACTGGATAAACAGCGGTATTTGATTAATAATTTTAATTTAGCACAGGAATTGGGAGCGAAAGTAGTCAGGATCAAAGAAGGCAGCGTTCATAATGGAATTCTGGAGTATGTAATTGCCCATAATATAACAACAGTCTGTATCGGAAAGCCTCACGCCAGATTTTGGCAGCGCCTGTTGGGATATAGCTGGATCTATACCCTGATGAACAGATTGAATGAAAGGAAAATAGATATTATTATTTTATCTTAAAAAAAGTAATGAAACTTAAAACCAAACTTACCTTAGGCGTAGGCCTTTTATTTTTTCTGATCGTTCTGCTTTCAGTGATAGGGTCTGTGTATATCAATAAACTGAAAACTGATACTGAGAAAATCCTTACAGCCAACTATAACAGCCTGGAGTTTTCTAAGAATATGCTCCTGGCTTTGGATCATATAAGCAGCGACAGTGCGGTGGCCATTGCAGATTTTCAGAAAAACAATCAGTTACAGGAAAAAAACCTCACGGAATTCGGAGAAAAAGAAGCTACTCAGAATCTGAATTTGCATTTTAACAGTTACCTGAAAGAACCTTCATACAGTAAAGAAAAGCTGATCCGGGAAGATCTCGCCAAGATTATGTCTTTAAATATGAAAGGTATTGAAAGGAAAAGCGATATTGCTATCATCACTGCCGGTAATGCTACTTTCTGGATTGTTAGCTTGGGAACGGTATGCTTTCTGATAGCCTTTATTTTACTTTTTAATTTACCGCAAACCATTGCAGAACCTATTAATCAGCTGACATTCAGTATCAGGCAGATTGCTGATAAAAATTATAATGAAAGGGTACATTTTAAAGGAAGTGAAGAATTCAACAGCCTGGCAGAATCATTCAACACCATGGCTGAAAAGCTTCAGGAGTATGAAAGCAGTACACTTTCTAAACAGCTCATGGATAAGAAGAGGATTGAAACACTGGTAAACAATATGCATGATGCCGTGATTGGACTGGATGAAAACCATTTTATCTATATGATTAATGACGAAGCGTTGAAAATTACCAACCTGAACAAAGACGATATTATAGGCAAAACAGCTCATGAAGTTGCTGTAAACAATGATCTGATCCGGGAGTTGCTGAAAAATATTGACCATCCGGTAAAAGAACCTATGAAGATCGTCCGCGATAATAAAGAGAACTATTTTGAACAGGATATTGTTCCTATCAATATTGTGAAAACCGGGGAAAAGGAGAAAAAATATATCGGAAAGGTTATTTTACTGAGAAATATTACCCCTTTTAAAGAACTGGATTTTGCCAAAACAAATTTTATAGCTACCATTTCTCATGAACTGAAAACTCCTATTTCTGCCATAAAAATGGGCGTACAGTTACTGGGAAATCAGAAATTCGGTGAACTGAATGACCAGCAGAAAGAACTACTGAAAAGTATCAATGAAGATGGGCAGCGCTTGCTGGATATTACCGGTGAACTGCTTAATCTTTCACAGGTAGAATCTGGAAATATCCGTTTGACAATTGAAAAATGCTCCCCTAAAGAGATTGTACAGTCGGCGGTGAAAAATGTAGAAAAACTGGCAGAACAGAAAAATATCTCAGTGAATATGGAATATCTTCTGGAAGACACAGATTTTGTTGCTGCAGATTTTGATAAGACGGTTTGGGTGATGAATAACTTTCTTACCAATGCTGTGAAACACTCTTTTCAGGATGAAAATATAAAGATTTTGGTGGAAAAAATAGATTCATTTATTCAGTTCAGTATTACAGATACGGGAAGTGGTATAGATGAAAAGTACCACCGTCAGATCTTTGACCGGTATTTTCAGGTTCCTGGCGAGCACCAGAACGGAACAGGCCTCGGCTTGGCTATTTCAAAGAATTTTATTGAGAAACAGGATGGAGAAATTGGAGTAAGCAGTTCCCCTAATCATGGAAGCACATTTTATTTCAGGCTGCCTGTTTCTTAAAATGTATAATATAGTATTTAACTTTACGTTTGAATTTCAATAAAGATTTTATCAGAATTGTTAAATAACAGGATGAATTTTCATAACCTGTTAAATAAAGGTGTAAAACCCTGATTACATTGAAAATTATCTAAATAAAATTTTTAAATTTGAATGAAATTCAAACAAGATGAGCACATCAGATTTAAAACTTGATTTAATTAATCGGATCACACAATTAAAAGAAGCCAGGATTGTTGAAGAAATTCAGAAACTTTTAGATTTTGAATTGGATCAAAACGAATATACTCTTACTGACTCTCAAAAAGAAAGGATCGCTGAAGGAAGAGAGGAGTATAAAAAGAAAGCATATCTTGCTGAAGACGAAGCCAACCAGGATATAGAAGAATGGCTAAAAGAAAAGTAATCTGGACAATTAAAGCGAATAGGGAAAGAAAAGATATTCTTGAATATTGGCTTTTCAGGAATAAATCCAAAACTTTTAGTGTAAAGCTCAACAAGTTGATTCTTTATAATGTTGGATTATTAGCAGAACATCCTGGAATAGGCAGGAAAACAGATGTTGAAAATGTAAGAGTAAAAATAGTCAAAGACTACATTATATTCTATGAGTTTTCAGATACTGAATTAATTATTCTTTCAGTTTGGGACGGAAGAAGGAATGATGAATAAAATACTATTTTTATGTTTACTTATAAAATTAAATAAATTATATATATCATATTGCTATATTTGTTAAATTAAAAATTGTACAATGAAAAAAACTCTATCTCTATTAACATTGCTGTTTTTTATCGTATTAGGTATTCAGGTATCAGCTCAGGCATTTACATTAGAAAAAATTGCAGAATTCAATAAGCTTGGTATGTCTGAATTTAAAAATGAAATGAAGAAGATTAATTTCAGCTTTAATGACAAAACAGAAAGTGCAGATTTCACCCTGAACGAATATGAAAGTCCTGATCATACATTTAAAATTGGAAAATTTGTCTACACTAAAGATAAATCCCAGGACAGAATAGAGTGTGAATTTCCGGAACAGAGAGATTATCATAAGTATCTTTCAGCTGTATTAAATGCTGGTTATAAAGAGACTGGAAAAGGGGAAATTATTACAAAAGAGCCTTATGTTGATTACCAGAAAGGAAAACAGCACATCAGGTTTATTTTACCTAAAGAAAATCAGAATGGCCCTTACAGTGTTCTTGTTTTCAAATAAAATAAAATGATATATTAAAATACAAAGGCTGTGAAAGTAATTTCGCAGCCTTTATTTTAATGTAGCTCTTTTTCTACCTTAATAAATTTCTAAATGTAATTTTTATTTTATCAAATGCTAAGGTAAAAGAAAGCTTTTTTATTCTTATTGTTTTTCAATCAAATCAAGGAACTCCTGTTCATCCAGAATGGTAATTGTTCCAATATCCTGAGCTTTTTTCAGTTTACTTCCTGCTTTCTCACCTACCACCAGGAAGTTTAGGTTTTTGGAAACGGCAGAAATATTTTTTCCACCATGTTTCTCCACCATTTCTTCGGCCTGTTCTCTGGTAAATAAAGATAATTTGCCGGTAAAAAGAAAAGCTTTTCCTTCCAAAACATTGGATAAAACCTCATTGGTACTTTCTCCCTTTTCAAGCTGTACACCGTAAGATTTTAAACGTTCTATCATCAGGATATTTTCGGAATTTTTGAAAAACTCTACAATGCTTACTGCAATTTTGGCTCCGATATCCTCTACCTGGCAAAGCTCTTCTACAGTAGCGTCTTTCAGTTCTTCTATGGTAGGGAAGTTCTTTACCAGTTTCTTGGCAACTGTTTCTCCTACATGCTTGATCCCTATTCCGTATAAAACTTTTTCAAACGGAATTTCCTTGGATTTTTCAATGCCTGTGATGATATTTTGTGCTGATTTTTCTGCCATTCTTTCCAATGGGAGAAGCTGTTCTTTCGTTAGAACATAGAAATCAGCTGGATTTTCAATTAACCTTTCCCTGTAAAGCTGTTCAATGGTTTCACTTCCCAGGTTCTCAATATTTAAAGCTTTTCGGGAAACATAGTGGATCATTCTTCCTACCACCTGAGGCGGGCAGTGAAGTTCATTCGGGCAGAAATGGATCGCCTGATCTTCAATTTTTACCAACTCAGTTCCACATTCAGGGCAATGTTTGATGTATTCTATTTCTTTACTTTCTTCAGTCCTTTTTTCAGTGTTTACCGCAACGATCTTCGGAATGATTTCACCGCCTTTTTCTACATAAACGAAGTCATGCTCATGAAGGTCCAGCTTTTTGATAATATCTTCATTGTGGAGAGAAGCTCTTTTGACAATAGTTCCTGCCAGTAAAACAGGTTTAAGGTTGGCAACCGGCGTAATAGCACCTGTTCTTCCTACCTGGTAAGAAACGCTTTGAAGCTCTGTCTCTACTTTTTCAGCCTTGAATTTATAAGCCATGGCCCAGCGGGGAGATTTTGCAGTATATCCAAGCTGTCTTTGCTGCTGCAGAGAATTCACTTTTAAAACAATTCCGTCAATTTCAAAAGGAAGGTTGTGGCGCTCCGTATCCCAGAAACTGATAAACTCTTTTACCTCATCCAGGGTAGTACATAATTTTGCCTGCTGAGATGTTTTGAATCCCCAGCCATGGGCTTTTTGAAGCAGTTCCCAATGGGTTTCAGCCGGAATATCTTCAGCAATGAACTGATAGAGTACAGAAGATAAACTACGCTTTCTTACTTCTGCGCTGTCCTGCATTTTTAAACTTCCGCTTGCTGTATTTCTGGGGTTCATAAACGGATCAAGGCCTTCCTCTTCGCGCAGTTTATTGAGTTTATTGAAATTCTTTCTGGTCAGGTAAATTTCTCCACGCATAAAGAAATGCGAAGGGAAATCACCTTTCAATGTCAGGGGAATATCTGAAATGGTGCGGACATTCGGGGTAATTTCGTCTCCTTGGAAACCATCGCCCCGGGTTACTGCCTGCATCAATTTTCCGTTTTCATAAAGAATGGAAATAGAGGCACCGTCATATTTTAATTCAGCAACAAACTCTACAGGATCATTAATGGTCTTAATAATTCTTTTCTCCCAATCTTCAAGATCCTCAAAATCATAAGAATTATCCAGAGAATACATTCTGAATTTATGCTGAATAGTAGGAAAAACCTTTGTAACTCCACCACCTACTCTTACAGAAGGGGAGTTTTCATCATAAAACTCCGGATGCTTTGCTTCCAGTTCCTGAAGCTGCTGCAGAAGTATATCAAAGTCATAATCTGAAATGGTAGGCATATCCAGAAGATAATAGTTTTCATTATGCTGATGAAGCTCTTTGCGGAGCTGTTCTATTTTTTGTTGAATGTTTTCGGACATTGCGGTTCTATCTTTTGAGCAAAAATAACTAAACTAATCCCATTTAGAAAATAACATAATTAAATATTACAGGAAAATTAATATTACGTAATGTCTTTTAACAGGCTGGTTATCTAGGGGATAAATTGGCTGTTTATAATAAATTAACATAACGTTTCGATTTAATTAAAAAAATGTTAAAACTCTCTTAAACAGAAGGCTCTTAAAGTCAAAATACCTTTGCACATCTAATTTGAGGTAATGAAAAAAGTAAAGATTGTACTGGGATTATTGTTTTTAGGGTTTGGAACGCTGGCATATGCACAGACTACACAGGCTTCTATTGTAGGGAAAGTAACAGGACCGGGAAGTACGGTTCAGGAAAAAGTGAAAGTAACGATCATTAATGAATCTACAGGATTCAGAACGGAAACGGAAACCAATTCAAAAGGAGAATATATCTTTAAAGAGATTCCTCTTGGTGGTCCTTACACCGTTATTGTCAACGAGGATAAAAAAGAAGGCTATAATGTCAACTTCGGAGATCAGGTTACTGTAAACATGGATATGGGTGGAGAGAAGCACATAGAAGAAGTAGTGATTACCGGAAACCTTAAAAACAAGATCGGAAACCTTGGAGCAGCTACAGCCATTTCTGCAAAGAATATAAGTATGCTTCCGGTAAATGGGAGAAACTTCACCAATCTTACGGAACTGTCTCCTCTAAGTGGAAAGGGAGGAAATTTATCCGGACAGCTGGGCTCTTCCACCAATTTCACCATTGATGGGATGACCGCTAAAAACCCAACCTCTGCAGGTTCTACTACCAGCCGGAGCGGTGCCCCTTTTTCTATTTCTATAGAAGCAGTACGTGAATTTAAAATTACAACCAACCAATATGATGTAACATTGGGACGAAGCGGTGGTGGAACAGTAAGTGCCGTTACCAAATCAGGAACCAACAAATTTTCAGGAAGTGCCTGGGAATATTTAAGAACCAATTGGCTTTCCAGCCCATATGATATCAGAGGAAATAAGAGACAGAATGATTTCTCTACCTCTCAGTTTGGGTTTTCATTGGGTGGACCGGTCATTAAAAATAAACTGCATTTCTTTGTAGCCTGGGATCACCAACTGGATTCCAGACCATTGATTATTGCAGATATCAGATCTCAGGAAGATGAAAAAAGATTCAACACCACTACAGAAACGCTGAACAAGTTTCTGGATATTTCAAGAGCAAAATATGGGGTAGGAAACACTCCTCAGTTCGGAAGCTTTGATAAAGTGAGAAATTCAGATGCTGCATTTTTACGTTTAGACTGGCAGATTAATGAAAAGCACTTATTGACGTTAAGAAACAACTTCACTTACGATCTTAATAAAAACGGGCTTGGTGATAATACCAATATCAATTTCTTTGAATCTTACGGAAATGATAAAAACCTTGACAACAGTTTGCTATTGACTTTAAGATCAAATCTGAAGCCTAATGTGACGAATGAGCTGAAGGCTCAGTACTTATATACTTTTCAGAATAGTTATCAAAATGATGAGTTAGGAAGACCTGTGCCGAGAGCTATTGTTGAAGGAGTAGCATCAAGTGCCGGTTCTACGAATATCCAGATTGGAGGTCACCGTTTTGCTCAGGAAAGTTTCAGAAATAATGTATTCCAGATTGTAGATAATTTGTATTACAATACCGATAAAGTAAAATATACTTTCGGTGCAGATTTGATGTATACCACTTCAAAATCTGTTTATGGAAGTGAGGTAAACGGAAGATTCCACTTTAAGGAAGATCCGGATAAAAAAATAAGCAGCCTTGATAATTTTGATAATCTTAAACCTTACAGATTCTATAGAGAAGTTCCTTTAATGGATGACCCATCGGTAAGATCCAATATCTGGAATATCGGTATTTACGGGCAGTTTCAGACGAAAATTGCAAAAGGTCTTGATTTGATGGCCGGTTTAAGATTAGACTACAGCGGTTATCCGAAAGCGGAGTTCAATCAAAAGCTATTTGATGAAATGGGGATCAGAACGGATAATAAAATCAAATCATTTGTGATCCAGCCAAGATTCCAGTTTGATTGGAATATCAACGAACAAAATAAAGATTTCTTGAAGTTTGGAGCAGGAATATTCTCTTCAGATATCAACAATTATATGATTATCAATAATTTGGTATTCGATGGAAAACATTTGGCTACAGTAGATGTGGATCCTGCAACTGTTGGTCTTACTCCTGATTTTAACAGCTACAGATCAGATTATGGCAGCGTTCCTTCCCTGGCTCAGTATCAGATCCCAACGATCAACTATACAGGGAAAGATGCAAAGATTCCAATCGTTTATAAAGCCAATATTTCCTATACCCACTTCTTTAATGAAAGATTCAGAGCAGGATTGGCAGCATATATGGCTTTGGGTAGAAATAACTACTATTACTATGACAGAAATATGGTAGCTAACCCGTTCTTTACATTGGATAATGAAGGAGGAAGAGGAGTATATGTTCCTACTTCAGCAATAGATGGTGCAAAAATCGACTGGAAAAAAGGAAGAATCAATAATAATTTTGGAAGAGTATTGGAATTGGTAAGTGACGGTAAAGTGAACCAGTTCTCTTTTGTAGTGGATACCAGCTACCGTTATTGGAAAGATGGAGAAATCACGGCAAGTTATACCTGGTCTGATATTAAAGATAATACCTCATACAACGGAAATGTAGCCAATTCTGCAACATTATCCACAATGGTTCAGGGTGATCCGAGAGATTTGAGAATGACATATTCTGACAACCAGTTCCGCAATAAAGTGGTTATTTATGGAAACTCACCTACTATTGCAGGATTTACATTGGGAATCAGATATTCAGGAATCGGGGGAACACGTTTCTCAATGACAGCAGGAGGAAATATTAACGGAGACTTTGTGGATAGCAATGACCTTGCTTACATTTTCCCGAATGTTACCCAGTCTATTATTGATGATCCTAATGTAGGACAGGCCTTGAAGGATTATGTGAATGAATACAATGGTAAAATTGCAGAACGTAACGGTGGTAAGAATGGATTCTACGGAGTTTGGGATTTACGTGTAGCTAAGAAAATAAAATTTGATAAAGTAGGGGCATTTGAACTTTCTGTAGATATTTTCAACGTGGCAAACTTACTTAATAAAGAATGGGGCGTCAATGAATCCTATGGAAATACCTCAATGTACAGGATCAAAAAATTCGATCCGGTAACCAAGCAGTTTGAGTATACAAAAAATTTGAGTGGTAACGGTTTAGCCCCTTTATCTGGAAATCCGTATCAGATTCAGAT
Organism: Chryseobacterium sp. Bi04; assembly: GCF_918698085.1. Classification (GTDB taxonomy): domain Bacteria; phylum Bacteroidota; class Bacteroidia; order Flavobacteriales; family Weeksellaceae; genus Chryseobacterium. The sequence goes on along the minus strand of NZ_CAKKLP010000018.1, from coordinate 59,715 downwards.
TGGTGCAAAATACAGTTTCTAACAAGAAAATAATATGAACCACAAAAGGCTGAAAAATAGAGAAATGACCGAAAACAAGCGAAAAATTCTGTGTCTTTTGTGGTTTAAAACTTTTTAAAATAATTATCTTTATCCAAAAGTCTCCGGACTCGGTTTTTAATTATCAATTTATATTATGAAAAATTTTATCTTAGGATTAGCAGTTTTAAGTACAGTATTGATGAAAGCACAAACTCAGATTATCGCACACAGAGGGTATTTCCAGGCACAGCCTCCTACAACGGAGAACTCTATTACATCTTTAGAGAATGCTCAAAAGCTTAAAGTGTATGGATCTGAATTTGATGTGAGAATGACAAAAGATGGAGTGTTGGTGATCAACCATGACGAGCACCATGATAAAATGGAAATCTCTGAGACTTCTTTTAAGGAATTGGAAAAAGTAAAACTATCCAACGGAGAAAAGTTTCCTACCTTAAAAGAGTACCTTAAGCAGGGAAAAAAAGATCCGTCTGTAAAGTTAATTGTAGAGATCAAGCCTGCTAAAACTCCTGAAATAGAGAATGAGATCACTCAAAAGACGATCAAAATGATCAAAGATATGAAGTTGGAATCTCAAAGTGAATTTATTTCTTTCAGCTTAAATATTTGTAAAGAAATCAAAAAGCTTGAGCCAGCATTTAAAGTGCAGTATCTGAATGGCGAATTGTCACCGGAGCAGATCAGAAAAGAAGGACTTGACGGCATGGATTATCATTACAGTGTTTTCCAGAAAAACCCTACATGGATTGCCGAAGCTAAGACGCTGGGGCTTATTACGAATTCCTGGACAGTAAATGATACAGCTGTTTATGAGGAATTAAAAAAGCAGGGAATAGGGTTTGTTACCACTAATATCCCTGAACAATTGAAAAATAAGTAAAAATAAATATTGCAATGTGTAAAGTCTGTCTCTTCCAAAAGGGGCAGACTTTTTTGTTCTTGTTCATCAACATTAAGTTCGCTGGAATTCTAACTGGCTTTTATTTTCTGTTTGCCGTGTATTTCGTAGAGCAGCTTAGCATTAAAATAAAACATACAGGAGTTAAATTACTGTTACATAGTTGTTTATGATGTTTTGTTTTATTTTCTCAAAGACAGACAATAAAGATATGCAAACATTATCATTAAATGATATTAAAAATAATTAATTAGTTAATGTGTTGTTAATCAATGTGGTGTGTTAATGTGTTAATGAAAATTTAATATTCCATTCAATATTTTTTTAATAAATGTTAAAGTGTTGTTAAAATCTTAATCATAATGTCCTTTTAATTTTGCACAAACAAAAAGGATATGCGTAAAGAGACACAAAAGCTGTTGGTTTTGTCACTGTTAGGACTAATCAGTGTAAACCTGACAGCTCAGCAGAAATCTAAAAAAGACACTATTAAAGGGCTTGATGAGGTAGTGGTAACTGCTTTGGGAATCAAAAGGCACGACAAGTCATTAGGGTATTCTACCCAGACGGTTAAATCTGAAGAAATATTACAGACTCAAAACAATAACTGGGCAGAAGCGCTGGAAGGTAAAGTAGCAGGACTGAAAGTGCAGACAGCCGGAGCAGGTCCTCTTGGAACAGCCCGTATTACCCTCCGTGGAGACATTTCTATGAATATGGGAAATAATGATGCATTAATTGTTGTTGATGGTGTGCCGCTGAGCGGGAGAAAAACAGGAACCGGAACGGCAGCATATGGAGCGGGCTCAGGAGGAGATTTACCGATTGACTATGGTGACAGCTTCAACAGTATCAACCCTGATGACATTGAATCCATATCAATTCTGAAAGGACCTACCGCTTCTGCATTGTACGGTTCCAGAGGTTCCAGAGGGGCTATCATGATTACAACAAAATCAGGGAAAACCAAAAAAGGGAAAGTTCAGATTACCTTAAATTCATATTCAAGCTATGATACCGTTCTTAAGTGGCCGGATTATCAATATGAATACGGACAGGGAACTCAGCAAAAAGATAAAAATGGAAATTATTATTATTCTTACGGAGCTTCTGCTGACGGTATCAACACAGGTTCTACCAGCAGTGCTTTTGGACCGAAATTTGACGGACAATATTACTTTCAGTATGATCCGGCTGTAGAAGGGCAAAGTCTGGAAAGAAAACTCTGGAGACCTTATAAAGATAATATTAAAAACTTCTGGCAGGTAGGCTCTACTTACTCAAACAGCTTGTCAGTAGAACATTCTAACGAATCTACATCCTTCAGAACTTCACTTTCTTATCTTAAAAATGAGTGGATGATGCCTAATACAGGCTTCGACAGGTTGAATGCTGCTATATCCGTAGATCATAAATTGAGCAACAGGCTGAAAATGGGAACTAAAATCAACTTCAGCCAGACTAAAAGTGATAACCTTCCAGCTACAGGATATAATAACCAGTCGATCTCTTATTTTATGATTTTCCAAAATCCCAATGTAGACCTCGAATGGTATAGACCCATCTGGAAAAAGGGACAGGAGCAGGTTGACCAGATTCACCCTTTTAGCTCATATATAGACAACCCTTATCTGATTGCCTATGAAAATCTAAACAGTACAAACAAAAAGATTATTACAGGAAACGTTAACCTAAACTATCAGCTGGCTAAAAACTTTGATATTGCTTATAAGACGGGATTGGAATGGAGTAATGAGCTCCGTACACAAAGAAGACCCTGGAGCTCTGCCAATTATCTGAAAGGATATTACAGGGAGCAATACATCAGGTATTTGGATCTTAATAATGATATTCTTTTTACCTATAAAAACAAATTCGGAGATTTTGGTGTGACAGCTTCTGCCGGAGGTAACATCAAATATCATGAATATACGATGAATGATTATCGGGCTAATGGACTTAATAAAGCAGGATTGTACCAGCTATCTAATGCAACATCTTTGGAAAACAGACTGCCAAAGCCAAACGATAACCAGGTAAACAGTTTATATGCATTGGCTAATTTCAGTTATAAGGATATGATTTTCCTGGATGTGACCGCTAGAAATGACTGGAGCAGTACCCTTCCTGATCAGAACAGGTCTTATTTTTACCCTTCGTTATCATCGTCTTTTATATTATCGGATATTTTTAAACTGAAATCGGATAATCTAAATTTCTGGAAACTTAGACTGTCATGGTCGAAGGTAGGTAATGATACCTACAATTATATGCTTGAAAAATACTACGAAAATAGTGTATTCACTGGATCTGTAGAGTCTCCCTTATTGTATCCTAACCCTAATCTGAGACCGGAAATGATTACCAATGTAGAAGGAGGGATGGACTTTACGATTTTGAAAAACAGACTGACCTTTAATTTTACAGCATATCAGAATAATTCTAAAGATCAGACCATTATTATTCCTGTACTCTATGAAACCGGATATAATAAAAGAATTATCAACTCCGGAGAGCTCAGAAACAGAGGAATTGAAATGTCATTAAGCACTACTCCCATTAAAAATAAAAACTTCTCCTGGAATGTAAATGCCAACTGGTCAATGAACCGGAATAAGATTCTTTCCCTTCCGGAAGAATTTAATGGAATACCTTACACGATGGCGAGTGTGGGAGGCGTGGTTTATTACAATGCTGTAGTGGGAGGTTCACTTGGAGATATGTATGGTTATGGCCTGATGTATTCTCCGGATGGACAGGTGATTTATGGTACAGATGGATTAACAGCAAAGCCAACCGAAATGAAAAAAATAGGAAATGCCTATCCAAAATGGAGAGCAGGGCTTCAGAATGAGTTTAAATATAAAAATATTACAGTTAGTTTCTCATTTGACGGACAGTACAAAGGGATTGCTTACTCACAGTCGCATCATAAAATGTCTGAACAGGGAAAACTTACCCATACTCTTGTAGGAAGAGATAACCCGGGTGGGCTGATTGTAGGGAACGGAGTAGTTCAAAATCCGGACGGAAGCTTTTCTCCGAATACAAAAGGAGTTCCTGTTTCTTCCTATTATGGAGATTATTACAGAAGAGCCAATGTAGAAACCAATTCATTTGACACTTCGTTCATTAAGCTAAGAGATGCCAGAATCTCGTATTCCTTCCCAAAATCTATTACAGAACCATTAAAAGTTACAGATATCAGCCTAGCTTTATTTGGAAGAAACCTTTGGATGTGGACAAAATTTCCATTATTTGATCCGGAAGCCGCTACCCTTGACGATTCTACCATTACACCGGGAGTTGAAATCGGACAGCTGCCTTCAGCCAGAACAGTTGGAATTCAGTTAAATGTTAAATTCTAAAAATTTTAAAATGAAAAAGATACTCTATATATGCTCATTTCTTAGCCTTGTAGGAAGTGCCGTTTCGTGTGACAGAAGCCTCGATGAAATTAATAAAGATACAAGTAGAATCAACGAACCTGTTGCAAGCGCTTTGCTGGCTCCAATACAATATAATATGGCTTCCATAGGCTATAACAGAGCCAATGATTTTAATTTTGATATCATGCAGGTTTCTCTGGATTTTCCGAATGAAGGAAACTCATTAAGCCGTTATTATATTACAGAAAACACAGGAACGGGATTCTGGAACAATTCATACAGGTGGCTGAAACAGGTTGATGACCTTAAAAAAGCGGCCATTTCTGAAGGAGATAAAAATTACCAGGCTATTTCCATGGTACTCAACGCATGGATTTATTCCAACCTTACCGATACCTATGGTGATATTCCTTTTTCCGAAGCTTCACAATTGGATAATGGGGTTTCTCAGCCTAAATTTGATAAACAGAAAGACATTTATGTCCACCTATTAGATGATCTGAAAGCGGCTAATGCTCTTTTCATTACCACCAAGCCTCTTACCGGAGCAGATCTTTTTTATAAAGCAGATACCGATAATACTGGAATTGCCAATTGGAAAAAATTATGCAACTCGCTTTCTTTAAGGCTCTTGCTAAGAATACTAAGCCGGGAGGGAGAAGTGAATGTTAAAGAAAGAATTCAGGAAATCGTTAACAATCCAACGGTATATCCTGTTTTTCAAAATAATGCAGATGCAACAAAGCTTGATATTTCCGGAATTTCTCCATTAATGCCACCTATTGCAAGACCTCAGGATTTTACAACAGGAAGAGCAGCTTCAGATTTCTTTGTACAGGCTTTACAGAAAAATAATGACCCGCGTATACCGATGTTCTTTACCCAGGCAAAAGATCTGAAAAATAATAATATAGGATATGTGGGTGCTCCTTCCGGATATCCTTTCGGAACAGTTTTTACCTTCCAGCCATCCAATCTTAATCAAAACCTGGCAAAAGCCCCGCTGAAAATTTTTGTTTATCCCTATGCAGAACTCCAGTTTACATTAGCGGAGCTTGCTCTAAAGGGAATCATTCAGGGAAGTGCTAAGACTTTTTACGAAAACGGAGTGAAAGCTTCTATTGAACAGTGGGGAGCTGTAGTACCGGCCAACTATTTTGATAACCAAAATGTAGCCTATGAAGCAGACCTGAAAAAAATTATGCTTCAGAAGTATATTGCTCTATTCTTTGTGGACCAGCAGCAATGGTTTGAAAAAAGAAGAACAGGATTTCCGGTACTTCCCAACAATGGAGGTCTGCTGAATAATGGAGATTTACCCCAAAGATTAATGTATCCGCCCAATCCGAAAATATTGAATCCCACCAACTATCTGGCAGCTGTTCAGCAGATGGGAGGAGATCATATTAATGTGAAAATGTGGTGGAATAAATAAGAAGATTAATAAAGAATAAAGAATAAAAAAGAAATGAGAGCTAAGATGAAATTTTTGATGCCATGTATGCTGATTTCGGCAATGGCGTTTTCCCAGACTTCTGTCTCCGGGTATATATATGAAGACAGCAATAAAAACCAAAAGAAAGAAAGTCGTGAAAAAGGAGTGGAAGGAGTAGCTGTATCCAATGGAGTACAGGTAGCCCTTACGGATAAAAACGGGAGATATAGCTTACCCGTTCAGGAAGGACAGACTATTTTTGTCATTAAGCCTTCAGGATACCAAACTGCTTTAAACAGCAATAATCTGCCTCAGTTTTATTACCATCATAAACCCAAAGGTTCACCGGCTGATTTTAAATACAAAGGAGTAGCTCCTACCGGAGAACTTCCTAAAGAGCTGAACTTTCCACTGTACAGGCAGAATGAAGATAAAAATTTTGATATTCTGGTTTTTGGAGATCCACAGCCTTATACAGAGAAAGAACTCGATTATTTTAAAAGAGGAATTGTAAATGAAGTTAAAAATACCAGAAAAAATGCAGTGCTCGGAATTAGCCTGGGAGATTTGGTTGGAGATAACTTAAGCCTTCAAAAACCTTATGCAGATGTGATGAAAGAAGTAGGATTGCCCTGGTACAATGTCATGGGAAATCATGATATGAATTATGATGCAAAAGAAGACCACTTATCGGATGAAACATTCGAATCCAATTTTGGTCCTGCCAACTATTCATTCAACTATGGTAATGTTCATTTCATTATTTTGGATGATATTCTTTATCCGGACCCAAGGGATGGAAAAGGATATTGGGGAGGCTTCTGTGAAGATCAGCTCCAGTTTATTGAAAATGATTTGAAATGGGTTGATAAGAATAAGCTTGTTGTGGTGTCTTTCCATATTCCGTTGGAGCATAAAAACGAAGATAGTTTTAGAAATGCTGACCGCCAGAAGTTATTTGATTTCTTAAACCCTTTCCAGAATGTATTGCTTTTATCGGCGCACACCCATATTCAGCAACAGATTTTCTATGGCAAAAAAGCAGGCTGGAACGGAATAAAAGAATTACACGAATATAATGTGGGAACCACTTGTGGTGACTGGTATTCGGGTACGGCTGACGAAGCAGGTCTTCCTACATCAACGATGAGAGACGGAACAGCAAAAGGATATTCTTTCATCAGTTTTACAGACAACCAATATAAAGTTAAGTATAAAACGGCTGGAAAACCTGAAGACTATCAGATAAAACTGTACGTTCCAAAGGTCATTCCTTATCCTTCAAAAACCTCTGCAAAAGTGCTGGCAAACTTCTTTATGGGAAGTAAAAAAGATAAAGTAGAGTATAGAATAGACAACGGATCCTGGGAGGCCATGGAGTATGATGAAACGATAGATCCGAATTTTGCTCTTTCAGTTTTTAAATGGGATGCTACAGAGAAAATTCTTCCCGGTAGAAGACCTTCCAACCCTGAAATGTCAAAACATATCTGGGAAGCAGATTTTCCTAAAAAATTAGCCTTGGGGAAACATAAAGTTGAGGTAAGAGCTGTTGATATGTACGGAAATCAATTCTCCGCTTCAGAAGAATTTGAAGTACAGAACTCAATTCAGATTCCTTAAGCTTATTATTTTACTTTTTTTAGATTTTGAAGCCGGTTCATGATAAACCGGCTTTTTTAGTAAGCTGGCACTAAAAAAATCAAATTTTACCATAATCTTTGTCATTCCGGAAGAATCCATCTCTTCATTTCAATATCATTTATTTAGATTCTCCTAATGATAAATCATGTGATTGTTTTGTGGTGAAGACAATAGAAAGCCGTTAAAAAAACATTAAATATATATTCTTCTCATCCCGTAAAAATGTTCTTTTGTAACTTTGTACAACGAAAAGTATTATTACAATGAACATAAACGGAAAAAATGCCATCGTAACCGGTGGTGGAAGAGGATTAGGAAGGGCAGTAGCGTTAGCTTTGGCTCATGAAGGAGTGAACGTTGCCATTACAGGAAGAAACGAAGAGAATTTAAAAAATACAGTTGATGAAATCCAGAAATTGGGAGTAAATGCAGCCTATGCTGTATTTAATATTGACGATGAAGCCTCTGTAAAAGCAGGAATCAGAACTTTAGCTGAAATGCTTGGTGGAGTAGATATCCTGATCAATAACGCAGGGATCGGGGATTTTGGAAGTATTGAAGATATGTCTTCTGAAACCTGGGAACAGGTGATCAAAACCAATCTATTCGGGGTATACTATGCGGCTAAGGCCGTTCACCCGTTTATGAAAGCTAAAGGAGAAGGTGATATTGTAAATGTAGCCTCTACAGCAGGTTTAAAAGGAGGACCTAATATGTCTGCCTATGCAGCTTCCAAAGCAGCGGTAGTTTCTCTATCCCAATCAATGATGGCAGAATGGAGAAAACAGAATATCCGTGTGATTACGTTGACGCCAAGTACCATTGCTTCTGATATGAGTATTCAGGGCGGACTTACAGACGGTAATCCCGAAACGGTATTACAGCCAGAAGATTTTGCAGAATGGGTAAGAGATATTTTAAAAATGAACAGACGCGCATTAATTGCAAATGGTTCTATTTTCTCTACAAATCCATAACAGATTTAAAATTTAAAGCCTCGCGAAACATACTTTACGTAGCTTTTAAATTGTTAAATTCAAAATAAATGCAGGTTTTACTTGTCAGAGTCGGAAGAGTTTTCTTCCGGCTTTTTTATTTTACTATCTTTTTTGCGACTTATTCTAAAGTCTTTAAAAACAGTGTAAAGCTGAAAATTATTCGCTCACAACAGAGGGATATGGGCTATTTTCTCTAACTTTGCATTTTAAATTTTTCCCCCAATATTATTGTGAAATTAATTAACTTATACACGAGTTCTTTCAAAGGACTCTCGCAAGAGAGTTGGATGCTGGCGTTGGTAATGCTAATCAACAGGGCGGGTTCTATGGTACTTCCTTTTTTAGGAGTTTATATGACAGACCATTTACATTTTAGCATTGAAAATTCCGGAATTGTCCTTAGCTTTTTTGGAATAGGTTCAGTGATAGGTTCATGGTTTGGTGGAATGATCACCGATAAAATTGGTGAATACAAGGTGCAGAGCCTAAGTTTACTTTTGAGCGTACCCTTATTTTGTTTAATTCCTCTTTTTACAACAGAAGCAGGACTGGCAGGAATTATTTTGCTGCAGAGTATTGTAAGTGAAACTTTCCGGCCCGCCAACTCGGTGGCTATTACAAAATATGCCAGGCCGGAGAATATCACCAGAGCCTTTTCATTAAACAGGATGGCTGTTAATTTAGGATTTTCTATAGGTCCTGCATTAGGAGGTATTCTATCTGCTATTTCTTATGAATTTTTATTTTTCAGTAATGCTTTGGCCGCTTTACTGGCCGGATTAATGTACATCTGGTTTTTCAGAAAACGTACAAGATTAGCTAAGAAGAAAGCAAGAAATGTAAAAGAAGCTATCGCCATTAAAAAGGAGAATTCTCCCTATAGAGACCGTAAATTTCTGGTATACTGTGTATTCTGTATGCTGTTTTCCATTTGTTTTTTCCAGTTATTCAGTACATTGACTATTTTCTATAAGGATACCGCTCATTTGAGTCAGCAGAATATAGGATTTATTCTGGGTTACAGTGGCTTCCTGATCGTATTGCTTGAAATGGGATTTGTACAGCTGGCTGAGAAATATTTCACCTTAGGCTTTACAATGCTGATAGGAACTTTCTTGTGTGGATTTTCCTATGCTATGCTGGCCTTCGACTACAGTATGGTGGTATTGTTGGTTTCCATGACCTTGCTTTGTGTGGGAGAAATATGGACCCTGCCTTTTATGTCAACCATTACTGCACTGCGCTCGGGAGAAAATAATAAAGGAGCTTATATGGGACTGAACGGAATGTCTTTTTCAATAGCTTTTATTATTACACCTTATATAGGAACATTGATTGCAGATAAACTAGGTTTCAACACCCTGTGGATAGGAACTGGTGTGTTGGCAATACTGATTGCCATAGGCTTTTATTATATAGTTCCATGGATGCTTAAAGATAAAGAAGCCATAAAGGCTGGATCATAATACCAATCAGGGCCGAAAATGTAAAGTTTTCAATAGAATAGGATCAAAAGAGCAGTTTGATAATTTTTACTAACTTTTGATCTTCAATATTCTTAATTTCTGATGCCTAAATACTGTTGCCTGTTTTTTATATTCTGGACTTCTATTTTCTTTTCACAAAAAGAAGATTCAGCAGCATTGATTTCAGAAATAAGAATTGATGCTTATAAAAAACCAGTTCCTTTTATTACTTCTACAAAGTCTGTGGGAGTAATTTCGGGAGATCTTCTCAAACAGAATACCCCGGAGCGGATGCTTGAATCTGTCAACCAGATTGCCGGAGCAAGAATGGAAGAACGCTCTCCGGCGAGCTATAGGATTTCTATTCGCGGAAGTGCCCTAAGGTCACCTTTTGGGGTACGAAACATTAAAGTATACCTCGATGATTTCATTTTATCTGATGCATCCGGAAATACTTATTTTAATCTTATTTCCCCTGAATTGATTCACAAAATGGAAATCTATAAAGGCCCTGAAAGTGGTGATTACGGATCGGTAACAGGCGGTACACTTCTTTTGCAGACAAGAAAGTCTGATCATCTATCTGCTCACTTAGCTATAGGAAGTTATGGATCTTTTAACCAGAGTTTTGATTTTTCTAAGCAGTCTGGTAAACATTTTTTTGAGATTTTTCAAAATTATTACACAACAGAATCTTACAGAGAACAGTCTGCGGTTGAAAGAAAGCAGGTGTATCTGAAAGACAATTTCACGTATTCGGAAAATGCCTCCTTACATACTATGCTTTTATATTCTGATTTAGAGTATCAGACACCGGGAGGGCTTACCTTGGAACAGATGCAGTCTGATAGAAAACAGGCGAGACCAGCTACAGGAGCGCTTCCGGGGGCAAAAGGACAAAATGCGGGGATACGTAACAAAATGATTATTGCAGGTGTCTCCCATGAGTTTAAGAGTCATCCGGATTTTTCACATTTTGTTTTGGTGCAAGGTTCCTATGTTGATTTTAAAAATCCTTTTATCTCTAATTTTGAAAAACGTTTTGAAAATAATTTTGCCTTAAGAACCCACCTGAACTATGAGAAAAAATGGAATCATATGTACCTCGCTTACAGAGTTGGCTTTGAAGGTGGAATTAATGATATCCAGATTAGAAATTATGATAACAACCAAGGAATAAATGGAAAGCCCCAGAATTTTGATCATATTAAAAACCGTTCCGGATTTTATTTTCTTTCTCAAAAGCTGAACATTGATGAAAAGCTTTTTACAGATATTTCCCTAAGCCTGCATTCAAATTCTTATCAGTGGGAGAAGTTATATCCAGGAGTTGAAAATGGAAGTATAAGGTTTAAAAATCAATGGCTTCCTAATGTTGGAATTGCTTATCTCCTGGGAAAAGGATTTGCTGTCAGAGGAAAAGTAGGAAAAGGAAATTCGGCCCCTACCAATGAAGAAATCCGTGCCTCAAACCAGGCATTTAATCTCGATCTTATTCCTGAATATGGCTGGAATAAAGAGATTGGAATAAGAAAGCAATTTGGAAATATGATTTTTGCTGAAGGAAGTTACTTTGATTTCAGGATGAATAATGCAATAGTAAGAAGACAGAATGAAGCAGGGCAGGAATATTTTGTAAATCAGGGAAAGACCATTCAGAAAGGTTTCGAAATCCTTTTAGAATCCAGAAAATTTAATCTGAAAAATAAATTCTTCAATGACTTTAAATTCCGGTTTTCCGGAAGCTTTTATCACTTTAAGTTTGATAATTACAGGCAGAATAATAATGATTTCTCAGGAAATGATTTAACAGGTGTTCCGGAAACGAGCATTAGCAGTCTGTTGAATTTTACTTTTTTCGAAAAATTATCCATCGGCTATTCCCATTTTTATATTTCAAAGACTCCCTTAAATGATGCTAATACAATATGGTCAGAATCCTCTTTTGTAGGCAATATCCTGCTTGGGTTTCCTATGCATATAGAAAAAACAAACCTCAACATATACCTGCAGATCCAAAATCTCTACAATACTGAATATGTTGCAGGATTTGATAGTAATGCTTTCGGAAACAGGTTTTATAATCCGGCAGCAAAAAGAAATTGTACTCTGGGTATAAAAATTGATTTTTGATGATCTGATGACTGCCATCAGCGTTTGGAGACTATATTTTTGACAATCATTTCAGCATGTACCCTTGAATTTTCAATAAACCATAAATGGGTGTCTTTTCCTCCGCAAACCACTCCCGCCAGATACAGATTGGAGATGTTGGTTTCCATGGTCTCCATATTGTATTGGGGATTCAGGCATTCTCCATTCAGCTCTATACCGGAATTCCTTAAAAATTCAAAGTCTGGAAGGTAACCGGTCATAGCCAGAACAAAATCATTTTCAATCTCATGAATCTGATGGTCATGGTCTTTGAAAATAACAGATTGTTCTTTAACTTCAATAATCTCAGCATTGAAATAGGCTTTTATATTGCCTTCTGAAATTCTATTTTCTATATCCGGTTTTACCCAATATTTTACACTTTTTGAAATTTCAGAATGCCGGATGATCATTGTTACTTCGGCTCCTTTTCTGTAGGTTTCAAGAGCTGCATCTACCGCAGAATTACTGCAGCCTATTACCACTACTTTCTGCCTGGCGTAAGGATAGGGCTCGGTATAATAATGTTGAACTTTCGGAAGATTTTCACCGGGAATGTTCATCACATTCGGAATATCATAGAACCCTGTGGCAATCACCACATTTTTAGCAAAGTACTTTCCTTTTGTAGTCTCAATTTCAAAGACATCATCAATTTTGAAAACTTTTAGTACTTTTTCATAAAGATGAATACTCAGATCTCTCTGCCTGGCAATTCCCTGATAATATTCCAACGCTTCCTGTCTGCCGGGTTTTGGAGCAGGGGAGATAAAAGGAGTCCCGTCAATTTCAAGCTTTTCAGCGGTTGAAAAAAAACGCATATACAAAGGATAATGATACAGTGAATTAACAATAGTTCCTTTTTCAATGATCAGGTAACTGAGGTTATTTTTTTGAGCTTCAATAGCACAGTTTAAACCGATAGGGCCCGCTCCGATGATAAGAATATCCAAAATTTCCATAGAACAAAGATACGGCGTAATTGGCAGATTGTATAGAGGTTTTTAGGACAAAAATTTCAGGTGGTGTGAGTTGAGAGTTAAGAGTTGAGAGTTGAGAGTTGAGAATTGAGAGTTGAGAGGTCAGAAGTTATACACTATACATTATACATCCGACATTATACATTGTACCCCTCCTCACGGTAATGGCATCAGTTTTGGTGTTTTTTATCATCACTTAAAATTAAAATATGAAAAAACTACTTATTTCTCTATTAGTACTCACTGTAGTAATCGCCTGTAAGAAAGAAGCGGGAAAACCGGTTCCGAATATTGTTGATTCTGTTGCACAGGCAAAAACAGACAGTATTGGAAAACTTCCTACAAAAGAAGAAAGAGAAGCTTCTTTGAAGAAAGTAAACGATGAGGTTCTGCAGGCCCTAAAAACTAAAGATTATAAAACATTTGCTTCATTAATTCATCCTGAAAAAGGAATTCGCTTTTCAATGTATGCACATGTTGATATGAAAGGGGACAAACATTTCTCCAAAGCTGATTTTGAACAGTTTCAGCCTACAAAAACATTGTTTACCTGGGGAGCACAGGATGGCTCCGGAGATCCATACAAGGCAACGATTAATGACTACCTGGGTAAATGGGTTTTTTCTAAGGATTTTACAGCTTCCCAGTATTCTGTAGATAAATTCATCGGTGGAGGGAACTCTCTGAATAATCTTAAAGAAAGTTATCCTACAGCTAATTTTACAGAAAACTATATCAAAGGAACAGAAAAGAATAGTGAAATGGACTGGAAAACCGTTCGTTTTGTATTTGAAGAGTTTCAGGGAAAATATTATCTGATAGCGGTGATCAATGATCAGTGGACGATATAAGAAAGAGAGAAGCTGGATGCCGGAAGGAAGAAGCTATGGTCTTCCCAATTCCTGCCTCCAGCTTTTTTTATAAAATGTCTGCCAACTGTTGAGTGAGATTTTTTCTTGAAAACTGTTCAATGTGTTGAGTGTTTTTACTAAGATTTCCACTTTTCCAAAGCTTAAATTTTTCCAGGATAAACTGCTTTACTTCTTCGGAACCATGATATCCGAAGTGCTTCCCGGCATGGGTATCTTCTAAAATTTTTTCTACATCGGCTTTATCAGGGCCAAATGACAGAATCTGTTTTCCTGAAGCCAGATATTCAAATATTTTCCCCGGAATAATCCCTTTTGAAGACTCGTTAGGAAAATTGGTGATAAGCAGAAGATCAGAACTCTGCATTTCTTCAACAGCTTTTCCATGGGAAAGATAACCCAGGTTTAAAATATGGTTTTTCAAACTGGAATTTTCAAGAGAAGCTAAGATCTTATCATCAATTCTTCCCACAAATTTCAGTGAAAAATCCTTTGAAAACTCTATGTTTTCTTTCACCAGTTCGTCCAATGCTTGCCAAAGGTTATCAGGATTCCGTAATTGCTCCAAAACGCCGATGTAACTTAGCGTAAATGTTTTGTTCTTTTGCAGTTTAGGATCTTCATGGGCATCAGTCTCGTCAAATCCATTAGTAATACAAACGGCATGAGCTCCTGCTTTCCGAAAGTTTTCAGCATCGGTATAGCTGGTGGCTAGGGTAATATCTGCATTTTTAAATACAGCACTTTCTAACTGACGGTGTTTCTTATCCGAACTTCTGGTTAATTTTAAATGCTTGTAGTAAGAAATCTCCGTCCACGGATCACGAAAATCGGCAATCCATTTTAAATGGGGAAGCTTATTTTTAAGACCTAGCCCAATGAGATGCAATGAATGGGGTGGGCCGGAAGTGACTACAATATCTATTTTATTTTCTTTTAAATACTTTTCTAAAAATTGAATAGAAGGTTTGACCCAAAAAACCCGGGCATCCGGAATAAAGAAATTTCCCCTAACCCAAATGGAAAGCCTGGATTTCCAGCTTTGGTTTTCGCCTACATCAAATTGCCCGGCTTTGAATTTTTTATTGCTTTTATTAAGCTTTTCTGCCAGCTGATAAGGTTCCCAGATCCTTGTTCTGACCATCTCAATATCGTTGGGAACATCCTTCATCAACGTTTCATCTACCAACGGATAATTGGGATTTTCCGGAGTGTAGATCACAGGTTTCCAGCCAAAATCGGGTAGATATTTTGCGAACTTAAGCCACCTTTGAACACCAGGACCTCCCGCAGGAGGCCAGTAATAGGTGATAATCAATATTTTCTTCTGTTCCATTTTGATGTTGAGATTCTTTATAACGGCTTGTTCCATTCAGAATGGTTTGCCACAATATTGAATTAAGCTTGTGGTTCAGTTACTGTTTCCTTTTTCTTATTTTTATTCATCCAGAAAATTCCAAAAGCTGTCAGGGCTATAAATAGTCCGAAACAAATAAGGGAAATCCATTTTCCTTTTTCAATGACTTCAGGTTCAAACACCATTCTGACATGATGGTTTCCTGCAGGAACATGTACGGCACGAAGTAAATAATCTGCTTTGATATAAGGGACTTCTTTTTCATCAACCAGCACTTTCCAGCCATGAGGATAGTAAACTTCAGAGAACACAGCCAATTGCGGTGTTCTGGATTGAGATTTAAACTCCAGTTCATTAGGCTGGTATTTTGTAAGATTGATAAATGCTGTAGAATCTGCCTGAACAGGTTTATTGTCGAAATAAGATTTGTCTGAAGTGGCAATAACAGCTGTTTTTTTATTGTCAATATCCCCAATAGATTTGATTTCTTCATTGGGTGTATCTGCAAATTTCAGGTCACTTACAAACCATGCATTTCCGTTGGCATTTGGATTAGGCACAGCCTGAGGTTCTGCGGGGCCTCCAAAAATCATATACTTAGCATTAAGCATATTCAGAATTTTAGGAGTCTTTACACTGTCTATATTTGACAGGTATTCATTAAGAATGTCATCATACCTTCTTAACTTTACTGCATGATAACCACCAATAGATGCTTTAAAATAAGAAGTATTTGTCTCACTTGTTACGCCTAAAGTCTGGTTATAAATTCTATAATGGCTCTTATCTTTTTCAGCAATTGTTTCCAGTGTTTTGTTGACATTCACATTATCAAGAATAGAGGATAAGCTCGGGTTTGCCTGAACTTTTTCAGCCAGTAAATCTGAAGTTTCTGTCTGGAAAGGATTTTCAGCAAAGACTTTGTCTACATAATTTTCATCATTCAGATAACGCTTATTCACAGTCCATAAGTCGAATAAACTTACTAAACCAATCACTACCAAAGCAATATTCTGATTCAGCTTTTTCTTTAAACTGAAAAATAAAACAGCTGCTGTAATGGCTACATAAATAAAGGCTTTAACAGCATCTGTTCTGAACAGTTTATATCTTTCATCCACAAGATAATCAAGTAGGAAAGGAGGGAAATAGGTTCTTTCACCTTCTGTAGCGAAACCTAACAATGATTTTCCGAAGACCAAAAGAATCAATACGAATCCTAATGTTCCCCCACTTACATAAAGAAGTGTTTTTTGTTTGTATTCTTCAGTAAGCTCTTCATCGGTAAAGAATCTGTACAGCCCAAGGATGGCTATCAGTGGGAATAACAATTCTACAACAACAAGGATTGAAGAAGGTGCTCTGAATTTATTGTAAAACGGAACATAGTCAATAAAGAAATCGGATAATGGCATAAAGTTACTTCCCCATGCCAGTAAAACAGTAAGTATCGAAGCTCCTAAAATCCAGTAACGGTATTTTTTTCGGGCAATGAAAAATCCTAAAAGAGCAAGAAAACATACAATAGCTCCCTGGTATGCCGGTCCTGAAGTTCCCGGTTGGTCACCCCAGTATGTCATTCCACTGAAACCTTTCGATATTCTGTCCATTTCAGCTTGTGAGCTTACATTTTCCTGAACAAGCTCCTGAACTTTGCTCATCATTTCCTTAGCTTCCGGCTCCTGGCTTCCGCCACCCATCAGCCTTGGAATGAAAAGATTTAACGTTTCCAGTTTACCGTAGCTCCACATCAGCATGCTTTCCTTATCCATTCCGGATTTTCCTGAAGTATGGCTGTCATTCGTTAAAATCTGCTTTCCACGAACCGTTTCTTTTACATATTCAGAATTGGCAAGGATTCTTTGAGAATTCATTCCAACTCCAATGATACATGATACCGCAATAATTCCCGAAGAAATAAGAAAATGCTTCATCTGTGTTTTCTTCAGGATCACTCTGATCAGTTCAGAAAGGAATAAAAATCCTAACGCAATGAACAGGTAGTATGTCATCTGTGGGTGGTTCGCTGCAATCTGAAGCCCCATAAAAAGGGTTGTAACAATGAATCCCCAGATGTATTGTTTCCGGATATAAACCAATAGAATTCCGGCTAAAAGTGGCGCGAAATATTCAATGGTATTTACTTTACCATTATGCCCCGCAGCAATGATAATATAAAAATAGGTAGAAAGGCCAAAGAAAGTAGCCCCTAGCAGAGCATATTTCCAGTTTCTGACCACTACCATTCCCAGAAGGAAAAAGCCTGCAAAAAGCAGAAACAGATAATTAACCGGCCTTGGCAGGAAATTCAGATTGCTGTCAATTTTCTTGATAATATCACCTTTAAACTGGCTGCCCATCTGATAAGTGGGCATTCCTCCAAACATGGAGTCACTCCAGTAGGTTTCATTTCCTGTATTGGCTCTATAGTCGAGCAGTTCTTTTGCTCCCCCTCTGTACTGTACAATGTCATGCTGGAAAAGCTGTTTTCCCGTAAAGACAGGGGTGGAATATAAAAATGCTAAAACTATAAATACAACTAATGAAATAGCAATATAAATTGAGCTTTTATTTTTCGCCATGCTGGTTATTATCTTTTTTTCTTGGAATTTTTATCTTTTATCATTATTCTGTTTCACCTCTTCATAGTCTACGGTTTCCGCATCCCACTTAAGGTTTTGCTTATTCTCTTTATTCGAGCCATGGATATCCTGCTGCCTGTTATTCTGATTACTGTTATTGTTGAACCTATAACCGTAAAACGTCTTAAAAAATATCCTTTTCAGAATATTCCAGACAAAGAAAATAATGATAGCAGAGAGTACCAGCTCAAGAATGTACTTCATAATACAATATATTTAAGATTCTAAAGTTCAAAGTTGTTTGTCGATACTTATTTTAATAATCAAAATAAAACTCTCAAATTCTCAGACTCTTCAACCTCAAACTCTTTTACTTTAATTATTTTGCTGAAGGATTTACCATGACAGAAGATTTTGAAACACTTTTCATAGACTGAGACTGTTTTCCGTCTGTAATAGATTCTATCTGTGTAGTTTCCACATTGATATTCTGGTTGGTAATCCACCCTGTATTTTCATCAAATTTAATAGTACCGGTCTGTACCAGTTCACTGCTTAAGCTATGAGTAATAGGCCCCTGAGCTTTCTTTTCTGTTTTCTTAGGAATCCCTCCGGTAACACCAATTTCAGCGCTTCCGTTTCCTAAGCTTTTTAAAACATAGTTTGAAGTTACTTTAACTGTTCCGCTTGCATCAGCATTTTCAGAAGTGGTCCATTTTTCACCGATCTTCACTCCTTTTTTAGGAATAATCGTCAGGTTTTTATTGAACTGATCTTTCAGTACTTTTTCATTGAAAGTTTCTTTAAGACTTGCTACAACGCTTGCTTTCTGATTCGCATCTTTGATAAGAGTTCCTACAGAAGCAGATACTTTGTTGTACACAGCATCAAAGCCTGTAATGGATATCACATTACCTTTTGTATCCATTTTCATAGCAAGCTTGTTTCCGGTAAGCGCCCTGTTGATATTCCAGATCATCTTAAGATCATCTTCTTTAGGAATAGGGAGCTTGGTATCTACAACAATAGTTTTTCCCTGTGCAGACTGAGAACTTCTTTTAGCTACAAGGTTAAGGGTCATATCATACACATTTCCTTTGATATCATTGACTGTAAAATTCATTTCATCCGTAGATTCACTGGTCGCTGTAATAGATTTTCCAGTAGGATCTGTCATGGTCTTTACATCCCTCTGATACGTTGTAAGAGGATATGTTTTTCCTTTTTCAAGCTTAAAAGTTTGCTTAATGATCCCTGCAGAATCTCTGATCGCCGGGTTCTCCGCTACTTTAGCTACAGAATCAGCAGGAACTTCTACAGTAACGGTTTTTCCCGTTTTAGGATCTACTTTCGTTACAGTAGCTGTTTCTTTTTTACACGATACAAGAGCTATAGATGAGATAAGCGCTAATGCTGCTATATTTTTCATTTTCTGATTTTTTAATGTTGTGTTATAGAACTGAATTATTTCAAAATTTTCTGTCTTACCGCTTCATACAGAATAGCACCACATGCGACAGAAACATTTAGAGATTGTGTTTTTCCTTCAATAGGAAGTTTTATTTTTTCATCCGAATGATGAAGTACTTCTTTAGAAATTCCGGTTTCCTCATTTCCCATTACAATAGCACAAGGTTCTGAGAAGTTGACATCATAAATTAACTTTTGTGCTTTTTCACTGGCAGCAAATACCGTGATTCCGCTTTGCTGTAAAAAGTCTACAGCATGGGCCAGATTGTTTTCTTTACAGATTTTAATGTTATAAATGGCTCCTGCAGAAGTTTTTATCGCATCAGAATTGATTGGAGCACCTCCTTTTTCCGGAATAATGATCGCATCGATACCCACACATTCTGCAGTTCTGCAGATGGCCCCGAAGTTTCTTACATCGGTAAGTCTGTCCAGGATCAATAAGAAAGGTGTTTTTCCTTCTTCAAATAATTGAGGAACAATATCTTCTACTTTATAAAACGGAACATCCGAAATAAAAGCAACCACACCCTGGTGGTTTTTTCTCGTAAAGCGGTTCAGTTTTTCAACCGGAACATAATTGGGACGGATTTTATTTTTTGCTAAAGCAGCTTTCAATTCAGCATAAATAGGACCCTGAAGTGCATTTTGCACAAAGATCTTGTCAATGGTTTTTCCTGCTTCAATAGCTTCTATTACAGGACGAAGTCCGAAAATAAAATCGTCTTTTTTGTTGTCGTTTGTCAAAATTTATTTTTTCTATTGTTAAATCTAATCAAGGTAGGGAGGCTCTTCTACAGTTTTGTAGTCAAACAACATCCGGGATTACATGAATTTTATTTTCCTCCGGATGAATTCCCTGATTTTTACTCATTAACCCTTCTGAAGGCTCATCAGTTTTATTTTTTTGCCAAAAATAAGAACTATGGTAGCTCTTATTCAGCAGAGGGTAATTGTTTAATATTTTTCACCCAAAATAGCTCTTTTCTGAGCCATTGCATATCCGTAATGTAAGCTTTCATGCATGTTATTAAAGATAATGGCATCCTGAATACTTTTTAAATCCATTCCGAAACTGGTTGTATAGGGCGTGTAATCTGAAAAGAAATCACTGTCATAATCTTTCATTAAGATCTTTGACGTTTCAGTAAGCAGGAACTCCAAATCTTCCACTTCTGATTTCTGGACATTAAGATTAGGTAAAGTCCCTTTTTTATAAGTTTCAATCCAGTATTTATCAATACGGAAAGGGTTTCCACTCAGATAATAGTGCAGCAGCTGCTGGGTGGCAACTGTGTGTACAATATTCCAGTATATATTGTTGTTGAAGCCATCCGGAATCAGCAGAAGATCTTCATGGGAAGTGTTCTGCAGGATGTCCAGAAGGTTTCTTCTTACCTGTCTGTGTGCTTGAAAATGATAGTTCATTTTGCCGTTTTTTTAATCTCCAAAAATAGTTTAATAAACTGGAAATGACAATTTTTTGAATGGGGATTAGAGTTAAAGTTTTTTAACTATTCAAAAAGACACAGTCTATGATCCTGTTTTTTAAGGTGATATTTTGCAGAAAGACGTGGTTTTTTGGAAGCTTAATTCTTTTCTTGCTTATCCTTATCCGGAAATAAGCCTCCAAAATAAAACTTTTTAGAAAAGATTAATAAAATTCAACAAAAACGTTATGTTTGATCTCCCATTCGGGGCTGTGCGTGGAATCTATACCATATATTATTGAGACGGCCTGATGTGGAATTTCTGTTAGTCTGGCAAAGAACAGTTGATTTCCTAAGGTCAGTTTAAATTTCATTTCATATTTTTTTAAACTTTTAAGCCTCCTGTGATTGATTTCTGATATATTTAAATGACTCTAAATATAAAAACCCTCCAGGTAAAAAGTATTCACCTGGAGGGTTTTGCTGTTTTTCAAATCTTTATGACTTGAAAAATTGTTTACCTCTTATTTCTTGATGATTTTATGTTTGAAGGTAGTTCCGTCTTTTAAAACAATATTTAAAATATAAGTGCCCTTGCTCTGTGTTGAGATATCGATCTTATCATCTCCGTAGTTTTCAGATAATTTTCTTCCATTGATATTGAAAAGACTTATAGAGGATATCCCTGTTTCTGATTTTATATTCACAAAATCGGAAGTAGGATTAGGGTATATGCCGACATCGGTTATTTTAACATTTTCTGCTGCTTTCAGAGTTGTATTACTTTTGCCCTGCATATAAACAGATAAATTTACTTCGCCTTCCTGATTAAAAACAGCTGTTGGTATGGTATGTTTCAATGTGTGATTTCCAGCGGCCAGACTGGATAATGTAAACTCTCTGGTAGGAACGGAACTGCCCGGACACCAATTATTCCAGGAAGTCCACCATGAGGTTGTCTGTGGAGTAGAATGATAGATTTGATTGGCTTGTGTATTGTATACCCTGTAAGGCTCGCAGGAGGTTCCCCCGGGAGTGTAGGTAAGCACCTGCACATCGTCTATGTAGGTGTAGTTCTGTCTTCTGTTGTATTCTTCAGGATTTCCATGGGGAGTAGATATTACAAAAAAACGGGCATTGGTAACAGGGGTAGGAAGGTTGAAGCTGACAATTCTGACCGTTTCACCCGCAACATCAGTGCTGTTGTAGTTATTGAGCCTGTTATAGGTTAATATAGGAACCAGGGTATTGTAATCTGTAGCTGTTCCGGTGTTTGTTGAAGTAAAAGTCAGAGTTCCTGAAAAAACATCATTTCTGCCGGCACATCCGGCAACTTCATTATTGGCAGCATAAGGAACGCCAAATACATCCAGTTCCATATAGATATCATACATATTACGCAATTCAGTACTATGAAATATACTATATAAATTACTTACATCATACGTGTAAGGAACCTGTGTAGGAGTACGGTTTTTGTTCATAAAAGGAGTAATATACCGGCCTACTTCAATTCTTTTTACGTTAGCATCATTGATGGTATAAGTAGGTTGGTTTTTGGGTACTAACGCTAAAAAAACCTCTCCCAAACGGTCATAATTGTCACACAAAGCACCTATAGTTACCTTCATTGAAATGGTTGCCTTAAAAGAATCGAGCTCTGTATCTGTAAGCTTTCTTGCGTACCTGGCATTATTTAACCTGATCAGTCCGGAGGGAACAGGAGTGGATACTGTAGCAGCATACCCATCATAGTAAACTGCCTGTGAAATCACATTGGTTGTCGTCTGTGATTTTAAAAAGCCTGCGAAAAGGAGGCTTAAAAGAAATATTTTTTTGTACATAATCATTGATATTTAATGTAAATATAATAAAATATGTATTTATTTTTACTTTTTATTGATTATTTATGTGTTAAATGTGCTTATTTTTTATTAATTATTTAAAAATTAAATCAATATTATGTATTTTTATCAAAAGTATTAACCGGATGGTTTCATATGATTTAATATTTTCTTTACGTTGGGTTTTGATAAGAATAGGAGGTTTGCAAAAGAAAAAGGGATGATTTGCGTGTCATATTATTGATCGTAAAGGGAATCAATTTTTAAACCCGAACTCCTGCTGAAAAACATTCAGCAGGAGTTCGGGTTGTTCAGATCTCTGCAATTTGAAAGAATATTTTAATTTTCTCTATTTCTTGATAATCTTGTGTTTAAAAGATGTTCCGTTTTTCAGTACAATATTCAAAAAGTAAACTCCTGTGCTATAGCCGGAAAGATCTACCTTGTTTTCCCGGTACGTTTCAGATAATTTTCTTCCTTCTATACTGAAGACTGAGATAGAAGCGACAGCAGTCTCTGATTTGATGGTTACAAAATCAGAAGTGGGATTGGGGTATATACTGACATCTATTGTTTTAATGTCCTTAACGTTTAACGTAGCATTGCTCTTACCCTGCATATAAACAGACAGGTATACATCTCCCTGCTGCTGATTGAAAACAGCCGTAGGGATGGTATGTTTAAGGGTGTGATTTCCTGCGGTCATATTAGCTAAGCTGAATCCACGTATAGGAACGGCGTTGCCCGGACACCAGTTATTCCAGGAAGTCCATTCTGCAAGTGTTTTTGGAGTAGCACCATAGATTCCGTTACCTTGAGTGTTGTATACTCTGTAGGGTTCACACGAAATTCCTCCGGGGGTATAGGTGAGTACCTGTACATCGTCTACATAGGTGTAATTTTGTCTTCTTATATATTCTTCACCGCCGCTGTTGGCACCATGTGGGGTAGAGATCACAAAGAAACGGGCGTTGGTAACCGGATCAGGTAAGTTAAAATTTACAATTCTAACCGTTTCACCGGCAGTATCTGTACTGTTGTAATTATTAAGTCTGTTATAGCTCAGGATAGGAGCAATGGTGTTGTAATCCGTCGCAGTAGCCCCTGTATCGGTTGAAAAGAAAGTAAGAGTTCCTGTAAATACATCATTCCTGCCGGAGCATCCCGGAACCTCATTGTTTGCTGCATAAGGCACACCAAAAACATCCAGTTCCATGTATATATCATAGGTGCTGCGTAGGGTGGCGTCATGAAATATACTGTACAGATTGCTTACATCGTAAGTGTAGGGAACTTCCAGAGGGGAGCGGTTTTTATTCATAAAAGGGGTGATGTATCTCCCTGCTTCAATCCTTTTTACATTAGCATCGTTTATCGTGTAAGTAGCTTGGTTTTTGGGTACTAATGCTAAAAAGACCTCACCCAGACGGTCATAGTTATCACATAATGCGCCTATGGAGACTCTCATCGCAATCTTTGCTTTAAAAGAGTCCATTTCGGCATCTGTAAGCTTTCTTGTATATCTGGCATTATTCAGTCTGATCAACCCGTTGGGAACAGGAGCGGATACTGTAGCGGCGTAGCCGTCATAAAACACTGCCTGAGAAATCACATTGGTTACTGTAGTGGTTTGTGATTTAAAAAAACTTGCAAACAAAAGACTGACAAAAAATAGCTTTTTATACATGTGATTGGTATTTGTTACAAATGTATTAAAATATGTACTTAAAAATACATTTGGTTAGATCGATTTTTAAATTAAATAGCTTTTTGTTGTTAATAGTGTAAAAAATAAGTGATAAAAGGTGTTTTCAATGAAAGGTGTAAATGAATTTTATTAAATAATTATATTTATCATTAATGTTGAAATTTTATTATTAAATTAGCATCGTATTCAATGGTAATTTTATTAATGATGAAGAAAAATTTACTTTTATTTTTATTATTGACAGTCTTGATTTTTAAAGCTCAGATCAATTTAAATATCGGAAGCATCAATGTGGGCACAGCGCCTGTCAGCAGTTTTTTTTCCTATTCTTATGTGCAGCAGATTTATCCTAAACAGGAATTGAATGCGACTGCTGCAGGAACTATTACAGGAGTTACATTCTATGTGGATCCGTCTGCCGGTATTTCTGACTCTTCGAATTGGACGGTTTATCTTGGGCATACCCAGAAAACGGCATTTGCTTCCGGCGCAGACTGGATTCCCTCCTCACAACTTACTCAGGTATTTGCAGGTATGGTAACAAAGAATAATGATAAAGTGGAGGTGGTCTTTACTGTACCATTTGCCTATAATAATACAGATAATTTAGTGGTGGCAGCAAGAGAAAATGCGCCAAGCATTGATATTAATAATTTTGATGAAGTTTTCCGTGTGTATCCATATATTCCAAATTCTACCCTTTATTACAAAGGAGACCAGGCAGTTATTGATCCTGCATCTCCACCCGGTGGAATAAGAGCGGATTATAAATCAGCAATAACAATTGCCGGGCTGACGGCTAAGTCTACTCCTGCTTGTCCTTTTATACTTTATCCTGCAAACAATGCTCAGTTTATTTCTTTATCTCCTACTGTTAGCTGGCAGCCGGTGATTGGAGCTACGTCTTACAAAGTTTCCTTAGGGACGAGTCCCGGAGGTACAGATATTATTAACCAGCAGGTTGTGACTGCTGCTAACTTTAATCTTTCACCATCAATTGTTCTTACGAGAGATACCAGTTATTATTTAAAAGTAACAGCTGTTTCGGCCAATGGTGAATCTTCCGGCTGTACAGATAATGTTTTTAAAACCATTCCTCCAATACCGGTAAATGATGCCTGTTCCGGAGCTTTGCTGGCATCTGCTTTTCCTTATTCCTATACACAGAGTGATGGAATGTCCTCTACCAATAATGCCGGATTTGTAATGGCATGCCCGAATGATGGAATGAATGATGGACTGTGGTTCAAATTTATGGGAGACGGCGGCCAATTTACCATTAAAGTGGCTCCTGCAACCATTTCTTTCGATCCCAAAATAGGAGTATATAAAGGATCGTGTAACAGCCTGGCTTGTGTGGGTACAAAAGATAACGGCGGTGGCGGTAGTTCGGAAACTATTACCATTACTACCAGCGCAGGAACAGAATATTATATCAATGTGGGATCTTACGAGGATGCGGAAGATAGGCCGGAAGATGTGTTTACCATTACCATCACAAAGCTTTGATATGCTGAGAAATTGGTAGCAGATTTGTAATTTAATATAATAAAAATGTTGTGGTAAAAATGCTACAACATTTTTTATAGGAAGCTGGTGAAAATGCTGTATTCCTAGTAGGAAAATCAAAGATACACCCGGTGGAGCTTCCGTGTGAATCGGCAGTATGTGTAAGAAACTCAGTTCGTATTACCCTGAATCCCTTATCCATCCCGGAATATTTAACAAACTTTAACTCAATAATGGCATTGATTGTGTTGATTAATGCAAGTATTTATCAGAAATTTACCACCTATTTTAAATCAAGCTATGTCAGATACATTTCAAGCAGAAGATATCCGTCAGTTGACGGAAAAAGTAAAAGAAAAAAACTATTTATTTTCTCTTCTGAGACAGGAAATCAACAAAGTTATTATTGGGCAGGAATACATGATAGACCGCCTTTTGGTAGGGCTTTTGGGAAATGGTCACGTGCTTCTTGAAGGAGTTCCGGGACTGGCCAAAACTTTAGCGATAAAAACATTGGCGGATGCTGTTCATGGCGAATTCTCAAGGATTCAGTTTACACCCGATCTGCTTCCCGCAGATGTGGTGGGAACAATGATCTTTAATATCAAAGACAATGATTTTTCTATAAAAAAAGGTCCTGTATTCGCTAATTTTGTACTAGCGGATGAGATCAACCGTGCGCCGGCCAAAGTACAGTCTGCCCTGCTGGAAGTGATGCAGGAAAAACAGGTAACTATTGGTGATGAAACAATGAAGCTTCCCAAGCCGTTTTTAGTACTGGCTACTCAAAACCCTATTGATCAGGAAGGAACTTACCTGTTGCCGGAAGCACAGAGTGACCGTTTTATGCTGAAGTGTACCATAGATTATCCATCTTTTGAAGATGAAAGAAAAGTAATGAGAATGGTTTCCACTTCACATCAGCCTACTGTGAATCCGGTCATTTCTCTTCAGGATATCGTAGATGCCAAAGAATTGATCAACCAGATTTATCTGGATGAGAAAATTGAAAAATATATCCTGGATATGGTGTTTGCAACCCGATATCCGGAAAATTACGGACTTTCCGAACTTAAAAATTATATCAGCTTCGGAGCTTCTCCAAGAGCATCTATTAACCTTGCGATTGCTTCAAGAGCTTATGCGTTCTTAAAAGGAAGGGCTTTTGTTATTCCTGAAGATGTAAAAGCATTGGCCAAAGATGTGCTGAGACACAGAATGGGCTTAACTTTTGAAGCGGAGGCAGAAGAAATTTCAACAGAAGAGATCATCAACAGAATTTTAGCAAAAATCCAGGCGCCATAATGAGTGATGTTGTAATCAGAAAAGCCGTTCAGGAAGATTGTGCTTCAATGCTTGACTTAATTAAGGAACTGGCAGAATACGAAAAAGCACTACATGAAGTAACGGTAACGCTTGATCAGTTTACTGAAGATGGCTTTGGACCGTCTCCGGTCTGGGGTGCCTTTGTCGCTGAAATGAACGGTAAAATTGTAGGAATTTCGTTGTATTACGACAGATATTCAACCTGGAAAGGAAGGAGGCTGTATCTTGAAGATTTGGTAGTAACCGAAAGAATGAGAGGAATACAGATTGGGAAAAAATTATTTGATGCAACACTGGAACATGGAAAATTAAATGATTACAGCGGAATGGTATTCCAGGTCCTAAGCTGGAATGAGCCAGCCATCAATTTCTACAAAAAATACAGTCCGAAATTTGATGATGAATGGCTGAATGTGTCCATTGAATTGAAAGATTAGAAGATAAAAATGGGAAAAGAATAGTGTAAATATGCTATACAAATCCCTGTAAATTATTAAACCTTACATCAGCGTATGCAGATAAAAGATATTGTAAAAAAAGTAAAGCAGATAGAAATCCGTACCAGAAAAAAGACGGAGGCTGCTTTGATGGGGCAATATCACAGTGCCTTTAAAGGGCAGGGGATGACTTTTTCGGAAGTCCGTCCCTATCAGTTTGGAGATGAAATAAGAAGAATCGACTGGAATAAAACAGCACGTTTCCGTGAACCGTTTGTAAAAGTAATGGAGGAGGAAAGAGAGCTTACGATGATGATTCTCGTAGATATTTCCGCTTCAATGGATTATGGAACAAAGACTCAGCTGAAAAGGGAATATGTTGCCGAAATCGCAGCCAGCTTAGGGTTTTCAGCTGCAGGAAATAACGATAAAGTGGGACTGATCCTGTTTGCTGACAAAGTATATAAAGTAATTCCACCACAGAAGGGGAGAAAACATATTCTTTCTATTATCAGCAATATCCTGACGGCCGATTATGTTGCTGCTGAGTCTAAAATAGACAAAGCACTGGAATATATGATGGGAATTTTTAAAAGAAAATCTCTGGTATTCTTGTTTTCAGATTTTGAGGATGAATATGATTCTAAAATGCTGAGAGTAGCCTCAAAAAAACATCAGCTGCTGGGAATGAGGATCTATGATGAAAAGGATAATGAAATTCCTGATGTAGGATATACACTGTTACATGATGTAGAAACAGAAAAACAAATATGGGCCAATACTTCCAGCGCCAGATGGCGATATACTTTTGCGGAAGCTCAAAAACAGAAGTTAAGAGCCCTGGAAGAGGATTTTTCTAACAGCTCGGCCAGCTTTATGAATATCAATACAGGTTCAGATTATTCAAAATTACTGTATAGCTATTTCCAGAAAAAATAGTACGGTAACCGATAGATAGAATTAGAAATAAAACACTAGGCACCAGCCTGAATTTATTATTTGAAAATTGAAAAAAATACTATTAATATTATCTTTTTTTATCTGTGTCAATACTTTTTCACAGATATTGTCTTCCAATATAGAGAAGAAAACTATTGCGTTAGGTGAAGTCAATCATTTTGTTATTAAAATTGACAATATTCACGACCAGCAGGTGATCTCTGCAGCCAAAAATGAGTTGCTGCCTTTTCATTTTGAAGAAACAAAAGACAGTATCGGACAAAATGCCAATTTATATGAGAGGAAAATAGAGTTTGCTGTTTTTGAAGAAGGGAAATTTACGATTCCTGAGCTGGAATTTAAAGTGGGTGATAAAATACTGAAAACTATTCCTTATGAGATCGATGTCATTAATACCGCTCAAAAAGCTGATCAGATTAATGATATCATGAAGAATAAAGAAGTTAAACTTGATGCAAAAGATTATTGGGAGCTCTATAAATTCTATATTCTGGCAGCTTTAGCAGCTATTGCTTTGATTGTGGCTATTATCATGATTGTAAAATGGGGAAGAAAATCCAAGAGTTCACCGGCTGTAGCTACCAACCAAACATTAAAAGAACTGGATTCTCTTAAAAAGAAGAAATATATTGAAGGAGGTAATTTCCGTTCATTCTACGTAGAACTGATCGATATTTCCAGAACCTTTATAGCCAAACAGTATCACCTTCCTGCAGAGGTACTTCTTACCGATGACCTTATTGAGGTCATAAAAAAGAACAATACCATTTCTCAGGATAACGAAAAGATAATAGAAGATGTTTTCTTAAGGGGAGACCTTGTGAAATTTGCGAAAACCTTTCCTGATAAAGAAACCATGGAAAATGATTTTGCCAATATCAGGGATTTTGTAAAAAGATCATCGAAAGATTTAGAATTTGAAAACTTAAGAAAGGATGTTTAATTTTGAGTTTTACAGTCCGTGGTTCTTATTGCTTTTTCTACTGTTTATTCCTCTTTTTATTAAAGATGCCGGAAGACAGAAAAGGAAAGGGATAAAAGTCCCTACCGTTAAAAATATGGATTCCAGCGGTGGTATTCAGGCTGTTCTTTTTGTCTTGAAAATATCGAAGTACATCATTCTTGCTGCACTGATTATTGCTATGGCGAGACCCAGAACCTTTACGGTCTCCCAGGATAGAGATGATACAAAAGGAGTAGATATTATGCTGTCTATAGATGTTTCTCTCAGTATGCTGGCGAAGGATTTAAGCCCGGACCGTATTACAGCACTGAAGGATATTGCCGTAAAATTTGTTCAGAAACGTCCCAATGACCGGATAGGAGTTGTAGCTTACGCTGCAGAGGCTTTTACAAAAGTACCTGTCACTTCAGATCATCAGGTTGTCATTGATGAGATTAAAAATCTTAATTCAGCAGGGCTGGAGCCGGGAACGGCTATTGGCGAAGGTCTTTCTGTAGCCGTCAACCATTTGATTAAAAGCAAAGCGAAAAGTAAAGTAATTATCCTGATGACAGATGGGGTCAGTAATATTCAGAATGCTATTCCGCCACAGATTGCTGCCGAACTGGCTAAAAGTAACCATATAAAGGTGTATTCCATAGGAATCGGGACCAATGGATATGCACTGATGCCTACATCGCAGGATATCTTTGGGGATCTTGTATTTACTGAGACGGAAGTTGCCATTGATGAAAATACTTTGAGAGAAGTAGCTCAGAATACAGGAGGGAAATATTTCAGGGCTACGTCAAACAGCAGTCTTGAAGAAGTATATGATGAGATCAATCAATTGGAGAAATCTGATGTAAAGGTTTCCAAGCTCTACAATTACGAAGAATATTTTAAGATCTTTCTGTGGATTGCGTTGGGAATGCTGGTATTGGATGCATTGTTGAGATGGGTGTTTTATAAAATTTTAAGCTGATGAGTTGGTCTTTAGGAAATTATTGGTATTTATTTTTGCTGTTGCTTCTGCCGCTGTTAGCTATCTTTTTGATCCGTTTTTTGAGATGGAAAAATAAAAAGAGAGAAATTTTTGCAGACAGCCAGTTTCATGATCATTTATTTGAAAAACAATCGGGATTTATAAAAATTTTTCCTGCCTTATATTTATTAGGAACTCTATTTTTGATATTTTCAATCATTGATCTTCTTAATGGCTCAGAGGAAGTGAAAAGCAGCCAGAAATTGAACAATGTGATTTTTATGCTTGATGTTTCGAATTCAATGAATGCCGAAGATATAGACCCAAGCCGTCTTGCTGAAGCTAAAAATCTGATGCTGGGTACTATGCAGAAGATGAAAAATGACAAAGTTGGTATTGTGATTTTTGCGGGACAGGCTATGTCTATCATGCCTCTGACTACAGATTATAATTCTGCCGAAACCTATATCAGCGGAATTGAAACCAACTCCATGCAGATCCAGGGAACCGATTTTTTGAACGGAATGCAGGCTGCTGTAGATAAGTTTAAAAATGTAAGCAAAGGCTCCAGAAAGGTTATATTGCTCAGTGATGGTGAAGATAATGAAGGGAATGACAATGCTGCCATTAGGTTAGCCAATAAAGAGGGGATAAGTATTACTTCTGTAGGCGTTGGAACCGACGAGGGAGCGCCGGTTCCTGAATATGTTTATGGGCAGTTAATGGGATATAAAACAGATGTGAACGGAGGAACTGTCATTTCAAAAAGACAGACAGACGCCCTAAAAAAGATGGCTGAATCTACCGGAGGAAGTTATATAGACGGAAATAACATCAATGAAGCGCCAAACAGAATTATTGATGCCGTCAATAAAAAATCTTCAGGATCCGAAACCATAGTGAAGTCACAGAATGCCAACCATTACTATCAGTATTTTCTGGGAGTATCCATCTTATTTTTCCTTTTAATTTTTCTTTTTAATCCTAAAAAAGATTTCAATGTCTAATCTTCTTAGAAGAGAA
The DNA here is from genome assembly GCF_918698085.1 of Chryseobacterium sp. Bi04. Taxonomy (GTDB): domain Bacteria; phylum Bacteroidota; class Bacteroidia; order Flavobacteriales; family Weeksellaceae; genus Chryseobacterium. Next base: position 28,266 of record NZ_CAKKLP010000018.1, on the reverse strand, counting down.
CCTCATTTTAAAGGCCACTTTAACCGAATTTTAACAAATAAACTCCTGTTTCTTAACATTTAAAGGAATAATTTTGCAAAGGATGAATACTAAAATCTTACTTTTATCGTTTATAATTGCTTTTTCCTTCTCAGGCATTCTGTTTGGGCAGGAAAACTACAGGACTTTGGTTCATGAAGGGAACCAAAAATTTGACGGTAAAGACTATGATGGAGCATCTTCAAAATATATGGAGGCCGCAAAATCCAATGACAAAGATTTTACGGCGCATTACAATTTGGGGAATGCCTTATATAAAAGTAAGAAGTATGAAGAAGCAAAGGAAGAGTTTGAAAAAGCACAGCAGTTTTCACAGACACTTCCGGATAAAGCGGCGGCACTTCATAATTTAGGCAATAGCTATATGCAGATGAACCAGCCGGAAAAGGCTGCAGATTATTATAAAAAAGCTCTTAAGCAAAATCCGTATAGTGAGGCCACCAGGAAGAATTATGAAATTGCCAAGTTAAAGGAAAAAGAAAAACAACAGAAAAACCAGCAGAACAACTCAGGAAAAGGTGGTGGTGGTAATGATCAGAACAAAGGTGATGATCAGAAAGGCGATAAAAAAGATCAGAAGCAGGATCAGGGAAGTGGTCAGCAAAACAAAGGTAAAAGTGACCAGGGCAATGATCCTCAGCAAAAACAGGACAATGAAGGTAAAATGCCAAAAGACCTTGAAAATGCAATTCTAGATAAAATTAACGAAAAAGAAAAAGAAACCGCCAGAAGAATTTTAAATAAGAATTCTTATTCGATGCCTGAAAGCAACGAGAAAGATTGGTGATGCAGCATAAATTGATTTACATATTGCTTATTCTGGCATCCGTAATTACTTACGGACAGGTAAATCTTAGCCTTGATGCTGATAAAGCTGAATATGCCGGTAAGGATATTGTTAATCTTACAATCATTTTAGAACTCAACGGAAGTGATCTTGTACAGCAAACAGGGTTTCAGCTTCCGGATCTTTCGAAATTCAATATTATCGGAAGCGGATCGGTTACCAATACAGTGATTGATCCTGCTACCAATACTCTGATTACCCAGAAAGTATCCAGAATAGCCCTTGAACCTAAGAAAAAGGGAAAAATAAAAATCGGATCGGTACTGGTTACTGTCAATAATAAAATCTATAAAACAGAACCTTTTGATGTCAACGTCAAAGAATTTGTAGAAAAGAAATCTTTAGCCGGGAATACTTCCAATGACGTCTATCTGAATATGGAGATAGAAGACAGAGAAGTATACCAGGATCAGCCTACCATTGCTGTTCTGAAGGTGTATTCCCGAAATATGGATAACCTTAGAAAAGTAAAAAATATCCATCTTCCACAGCAGGATAATATCAATGTGCACCCTATTAATTTTAACAGGTCTGAAATAGATCCGACGAATTCCGGAAATATGGCTTCCCAGATTCTGGCAATGTTTATGGTATTTCCAAATGAAGCAGGGTATGTAGAAGTTCCGGGGGTGTCAGCCTCTGTGAATTCTCATTCCAATAAAAATAAAATTCTTTCCAATAAGATAAGACTTACTGTAAAAAAGCTTCCGGAAGGAGCTCCTGACTGTTTTAAAAATGCAGTGGGAAACTTCAATGTAAGTGTTTACAATGCCTCTAAAGAGAAGCCTGAGGCTAAAAAGCCAATGAATATTGTGGTAAAGGTTTCAGGAGAGGGAAATTTACCGGATATGGTACTTCCAAAAATTGCAGCGTCTCCGGATTATGAAATTTTTGCCCCTAAAATCACCTCTAAAGTATCCCCAGGAACAACGGGGATGAAAGGAGTAATTTTGGCTAACTATGTTATTATTCCTAAAAAATCGGGAGCAATTTCTATAAAAACAGAACAGTTTGCTTTTTTTAATCCTGAGAACAAGGAGTATATTGATCTTGGGCAGGAAACATTGGCCTTGAATGCATTTTCTCATGAGCAGGTTCTTGAAGCCCGTTCTACGGTAGAGAAAGTAAATGAATATACCAATAATCTGCTTGAAACGGTAAACACTCCGGTTTTAAAGACCACTTCATTTAAAGTAAAAGAAAAAAGTAAATTCCACTGGAATATTCTCTTCACCAATATTGTGATCCTTTTGGGGTTATTTGTTGCTTACCTGTTATTTAAGACTTGGCAAAAAAAACGTACATTAGTTAGGGAAAATGCACCGTCTAAATCATTAGGATCAGTGGCCGAAACAGAAAGGGAAATCAAGGAATTGCTGAAAACGGATATTAATGACTATTTCAGCTACCTTGAAAATCTTAAAGATAACGGAGAATACGAAAAGTTCTTTGAAACAATGGAAGAATTGGATGAGGAAGTAAGAGCTCAGTATTTTCAGGGCTCTGTCAGCGAGTTTAAGACTTTTCTTGAAAATCACAAAGGTTCTTCTTTTGCAGAAGACTACGGAAAACTTCAGCAGAAAATTCAAATTGAAAAATATTCTCCTGTGAAATCTGTAGAAGGACTTGAGGAACTTTTGAAAGCAATTGTTAATTTATATTCACAAATTAGCAAATAGTTAATTTATTTTCATATTTTTGCGAAATTTTTAATTACAAAGAGATGGAAATTTTTGATGGTTTCTCTATTAAAGAGGTCGTTACAAGCTTTATGGTTCTTTTCGCCGTTATTGACATTATCGGTTCAGTTCCTATTATAGTAAGCCTTCAACAGAAGTTCGGGCAAATTGAAGCTGGAAAAGCTGCAATTACTGCCGGCCTTATTATGATTGTTTTTCTATTCGTAGGAAATAAGATCCTTAAACTGATTGGAGTAGACGTGAATTCCTTCGCCATTGCCGGAGCTTTTGTGATTTTTGTCATAGCCCTGGAAATGATTTTAGGAATTGAAATCAATAAAACCACCGAAGCAAAAGCGGCATCCATTGTTCCCATTGCATTTCCGCTGGTTGCAGGTGCCGGAACACTGACTACCGCGCTATCTCTCAGAGCTGAATTCCATGATATTAATATTATTTTAGGAATTATTCTTAATACAATTTTCGTATATTTGGTGCTTAAATCAGCGAAATGGCTGGAAAGGAAAATAGGGGATGCTACATTGATGATCCTTCAGAAAGTTTTCGGAATTATCCTGCTGGCAATTTCAATTAAATTATTCACCGCAAATTTTGCCCAGTTGGTGCTGAATTATGTTAATTTTTAGAAATTATGAAGAAGTTTTATAAAGTATTTTTAGTACTATTTATTGTATTCATTGCCATTAATCTTTACGCTATAGATTGGCAGTCAGATGTTTTATCAGAAGAGAGTGATAACCTGAAGTTTGTATTTTCTGCGGCAGCAGCTTTTATTGGGCTTATTTTGCTTTTCGTTATGGATACGTGGAGCAGAATCGGAGTAAAGAAATAACTCAGAATAACTTATATTTAAATAAACAAAACCTCTTTCAATCTGAAGGAGGTTTCTTATTTCTATTTAAATTCTTTATGTTTTTTACGAAGTTGCCAGATTTTTAAGAATGGCTTCAGACTTCAGTTCTGTTTCAGTCCATTCTTTTTCCGGGTTGCTCTGAGCGGTAATTCCGCCACCCACAAAGACATGTACAGAGTCTTGATAAAGTCTTGCACATCGCAGATTTACAAAAAACTGTATACTTTCTTCAGTTTCAATTTTAATGTAACCGGCATATAATTCACGGGGAAACTTTTCATACCTCTGAATATTTTCAATGCAGAAGTCTTTAGGAATTCCACATACTGCCGGAGTAGGATGAAGATCCCGGATAAGGGTATCAAGGTCCTCAGGCTTTATATAAGTCCGGAAATCTGTACGAAGGTGTTTGATGTTGCCGGAAATATGATCGTAAGTTTCTGACTGCTGTACATTGCCGGAATAATTTGTAAGGATATCCTGAATATAGGTGGTAACGGGTTTTTGTTCTTCAATCTCCTTTTCGGCCCATTCTTCTGAAACCGGTAGCGTACCCGCCAGTGCCATGGTTTCAAATTCATAGGTTTCCTTATTGAATTTCCCTAAAACTTCAGAAAAAGCACCCATCCAGGCATCCTGTCCATCATTAAATAAATACCTGAATGCATTCGGATAAGAGGTGCACAGGTTTTTAAAGCTTTCTGTGAGATCAATCTGATCAAAGTTCCTGAATATTTTTCTTCTTGAATAAACCAGTTTAGGAAGTTGGTTTTTTTTTATCACCTCAATCACATTGTGAAGACTATGGATATATTCTTCCTTCGTTTCTTCTTCAAAATGGGTTTGATCCTGTAATAAGGGATTGTTTATAATATCGGTTGCAATCTGCTGCTCTTCAGCCTCAGTAATTTCACCTTTAAAAATTACCTGTTGCAGTTTGTCAAAAGAATAAAAATTTATGGAATTTATATTCTGATTTTTATCTGTGGAATATAATTGTTCGTCAAAAGGAAATTTGAAATAAATCATTAGCTGTGGATGGATTTTGAAAATCACCGCCCGGAAATACTATAGGAAATTCCCACGTTGATTTTCCTTTCTGCAAAGGTATTATTAGTCTTAAAAATGTCAAAATTAAAAGAGCTGTTTTTTTAAAGAAATATTCTTTACTTTATATTCCGGTACTCTGAAAAGTTTGCAGTAAGTATATAAAAAAGACTCAAAAAAATTGAGTCTTCTATTTTTTTATTGATATTCCTTTAATCTATTTCAGGATAATAGCATTCGTCATCGTCGTATGGTTGATGAGTACTCCTTTTTCATCCCTGATCTCAATTTCTGAAACATGCATGGTTTTTCCTTTTCTGATAAAGCGGGCAGTAGCGGTTACAAGCCCATCTTTCTTACTTCTCAGATGATTGGAATTGATATTGGTTCCCACACCATAGTATTTGTTCCCGTCTATGAAAATATTAGACAGGCTTGACCCTAAGGTTTCAGCCAATACACAGCTGGCTCCTCCATGCAGGATTCCAAAAGGCTGGTGGGTTCTTGGAAGCACAGGCATTGTGGCCGTAAGGGTTTCATTTTCGACATCAATGTCGATGAATTTTATTTCCAGTGTTTTTGCCAGGGTTTCGTTTCCCCAGTTATTCAAAAACGCCAATATTTCTTCTTTATTCTGACCTTTCATTGTATGTTGATAATTTGCTGTTGATGATACTTATTCCCCCATAATATTAGGATTCCAGTTAGCCGGAATTTTAGGACCAATATCATTTTTAATGTAATAATCCTGAATTTCCTGCATAATCTCTGAAAAAGGAGCAGATGCAAGCCTTTCATAAGGAATGGTATAGCCCAGGTAAACAATATTTCTTTTGAAATCTCCCGCTGCCAGTACAATAGGAACTTTTGCTGCCAATGCCATGTGATAGAAACCTTTTCTCCATTTCGGAACCCAGCTTCTTGTTCCTTCCGGGGTAATAACCAGGCTGAAATCTTCTTTTGCAAATTGATTCGCTACAAAGTTGACCAGATCATTTTTTTGAGTTCTGTCTATACCGATACCTCCAAGTCCTCTTACAAGGCTTCCATACCATGCCTTGGTGTGGGCATCTTTAATAATGATCTTTAATGGCTTCCCTAAAGACCAGTAGGCAAGATTTCCTAAAATGTATTCCATATTATGGGTATGTGGTGCCACTACAAGGATACATCTGTTCAGGCTGTTTACATCGCCCTGCAGAACGACTTTCCAGCCCAATAATTTTAGCATTAGTCTGCCTATCAGTTTTTTCATAGATTCTTGGATTAAAACAAAAAAGTATAACCAAACTTTGGTTATACTTTACAAATATATTGAAATATTATCGCTCTTAAAACAAACCGTTGATTAAATCTACGATTTTCATAACAAATTCCAGGGCAAATTGTATCATGATAGGGGTGTGTTTTTTGTTGGTTGGTTATTATATTTTAATACTACGAAAGTAAAGCTTTTTTTTCACATAGGAAACTAAATAATATGATATTTTTTCTTTTCTGAGAGAAGAAGAGTGTGAATTTCAAACGGTTGCTATCCACTCACACCTTCTCGCACTCTCTGAAGTTAATTATTTAGTTTGTATGGAAATTTCGTTTTTTCCGTCTTTGATCTTGATGTCTACATCTTTGTTCAGTTTTTTGATGTCGGACGTTACAGAATCAATTACTTTTTCAGCCTGGTAGTTTGGAACTTTTTTACCATTAATGATCACACTGTCTTTATCATTAGGATCATAGTTTATTGTAGAACCGTTTACTGTAATCTTATTTTTTTCGATTCTTATACCATGCTGGTTCTCATCTCTGTCCTGATCATCATCATTGATGCCGTCACCATCCAGATCCCCATCGAAGTTGATGCTGTCTTTTTTTAATGGAATAACAATTGCTTTTTGAGGAACTACCAGTTCATAATTTACTCTGTAGTCTCTGAATCTGTGTTCATATGGATATTTAACGTAGTTTGGAAGTATTACTTTGTTATCAACAACCTCTACCGGTACCGTTAACTGAATAGGGAAGTTATAGCCGTTTCCTTCTTTTTTAATGATCAGATAAGGGGTCTTAATATCCGGTTTTCTCGTTACGTCTACAGAAATATAATCTTCTTCATAAACGAATCTCTTATCAGAATAAATATCATCATCATAAGCTTTGAAGTTTTGAGGGATGCTTACCTGTTTTACATCTAGATAGATGGTGTCAGAATTGGTATTGATAGCCACATTTTCTGTGTCTTCTTTGCTTCCTCTGTAGATAAGGTTTTTCTTTGCCATACTTAATCCAAAGTAAGTTCCTAATCCGATTAACAGAAGAAATAATCCACCTATTACCCATCCGATATTTCTCAGCTTAGTTTTTGGAGAGAATATTTTAATGCTTAATAAGCTAAAGATAATAGCCGGGATTAAGCTTCCGATAACCATTATAGCTGCCAATACCTTATCAAGGCCGTTATCATCCATATAGAATCTGATTTGATTGGCACCAGGGAAATCTGTATCCATTCCAAAAAGGCCAAAGACTACAAATACTCCAATAATACTTCCTACAGCCATCAGCACAAAGATTCCGCCCACTATATATTTAAAAATATTCCAGACTCCGCTTCCTGCGTTGTTGATATAAGGTTTGTTTTCGTTATATATTTCTCCGACTCTCTGAGTAGATTCATTAGCAAACTGTACTAATTTATTAGACTCATTCTTAAGATTGTCGAAGTTCATAGGCTTTCCCTGCATTTTCAGGAAATCTGCTGCTGTTTCAGCTTTTGGAAGAACGATCCAAAGGATAACATATAAAAGTCCGATCAATGAGGAAGAAATAGCTGCGGTAAAAATTCCTAAGACGAAAATTCCTAACCAGATGGCTCTCATAGCCGTAATATCCATTCCTACATATTGTGCTAAACCTGCACAAACTCCTGCAACCTTTTGCTTCTCAGGATCACGGAACAATTGCTTTTTATCTGTATAATTGGAACCTGAGTAGTTATTTTTATTTGTTGTTTTTTCAGAAAAATAAGCCTCTTCCTGTTCTTCTATTTTTTCCGGAGTTCCGATCTGTGCGATTACTTTTTCTACATCAATATCATTAATCACTTCACGTTTTCCCAGAGAATCTCTGAAGATCTCTACCATTCTTATTTCTATGTCGTGCATTACCTCATCTACTTCAGAAGCATCCAGTGAGCTTCTAAGAGCGTTCAGGTAATCGCTGAGCTTTATATATGCGTGTTCTTCTATGGTAAAAGAAAAACCTGCGAGTCCTATTGAGAGTGTCTTGTTCATAGCTTTGTTTTTAATGTTGTTGAGTGATTTGGCTTACTGACGCTGTCAGTTCATTCCAGGTGTTTTGAAGTTCATTCAGGAAAAGCTTTCCTTTTTCAGTGATCTGATAATATTTTCTGGGTGGCCCTCCTGTAGATTCTTCCCATCTGTAAGAGAGAAACTCTCCATTTTTAAGCCTTGTCAGAAGTGGGTAGAGGGTTCCTTCCACAACATCCAGTTTTCCTTTTTTCAGTTCATCTATCAGATCAGAAACATACATTTCGCGATGATTGATGAGACTTAGAATACAGAATTCCAGAATTCCTTTTCGCATTTGCGCTTTGGTATTTTCGGTATTCATCTTTGATAAGTTTTTGTTAATTGGTTATATTTTAGAATATTGCTCCTAGCTAGATGAGCTTATTCCGATTTTACATTACAAAGATATGTAATTAAAATGGTAATATGCAATACAAAGTAGTGGAATTTTTAAAATAAAATAATTAAATAATTGATAATCAGCATTATAATTTTCAATTATTAATTTATTAAAATCGAAATGAGACCAGAATAGTCCCAAAAACGGTAAATAAATGAAGATAGGCTGAAAAGAAATGGAGGTGTTCTATAGCAAGTCTTGAATAAAATTCATTCTTTATCTACGGCAAAGAGATTTTGAAATCGGCGTTATGATTTGTATTTTTGTTGTAATAATTAATAAAAAACACCTAAATCCATTTGCTATTACTATGAAAATTTTGAATTATTACAGAAGTTTATCTGCATGTATTCTGCTAGGCCCTTTATGTTTTGGACAATATCAGTTTGAAGTTAAAGAAGTATCAAAGAACTATAATAATGCTATTATTACTATTGAAAATTGCTTTGATGAGCAGTGTAAAGACAGGGGAACAATAGAACTGTATGACAATAAGAACACCAAAGTTCAGACTTTTACTTCCGAAGATCTGGTATTTTATTTAAACAAAGGTCAAAAATTGGTACCCGGAAAAATGATTCAGCTGACCCATGAGGAAAGTCCTTTTATTATTGATGATTTTAACTTTGACGGAACGGAAGATATAGCTATTAGAAACGGAAATAAAGGAAATTACAGCAGTGCATCCTATGATGTCTATGTATTTAACAGTACCAGAATGGCATTTGTGAAAAGTGAGGAGCTTACGGAAATTGGCTCCAATTATTTTGGATTATTCGGTGTAGATGCCAAGCGTAAGCGCCTTGTTGCCACAGGAAAATCCGGATGTTGCATGATTTTTACTACAGAATATCAAGTAATTCCTAACAAAGGATTAGAAAAGGTATTGGAGAGGGAAGAAGATATGACCAATGAAGACCGTGTAAAAGTGATTACCAGGGAAAAAATAAATAACAAATGGGTTACCAGAACCAAGGTATATCCGGCAGGGCAATATAATAGATAAATAATACAATGAAAATTCAGAAAGAAATCGATTTTATCCTGGCAGTAGATGCTTTGAAAAACGTACAAAGAAGAAATTATAATGCAGATGATTCAAGAAGGGAAAATACTGCAGAACACTCGTGGCAGATTGTTATTCTTGCACAGATTTTATATCCTTATGCAAAAAACCGTGCTGATATTGACTTGCTGAGAGTTATCAGAATGCTTTCCATTCACGACTTGGTTGAAATTGAGGCTGGCGATACTTTTCTTTTTGATGAAAAAGCGATGGTTGGCAAGTTTGAAAGGGAAAAAGTTTCTGCTCAAAAGATCTTTGGAATTTTAGACGAGCCGTTACGTTCGGAGTTTTTCAATTTATGGCTGGAATTTGAAGAAGAAATAACGCCAGATGCTATTTTTGCGTGTGCTATTGACAGAATTATTCCTTTTATCCTCAATTCACATACCTCAGGAAAAAGCTGGACAGAAGCCGGAGTTACGGAAAAACAAATTAGAAGCATGCTTGAAAATGCCATCTGCAGAGCTTCTGATGAGATGGGGGAAGCTTTTGAATTATTGCTGACCAGAAGTCTGGAAACAGGAAAAGTGATCAAATAAAAGCTTAATTCTTACTATAAATAGTTTCGGGCGGCCTTTGGCCGCCCGAAACTTTATAATTATAGGATTTGGATTGGCTTTTTGAATTCATCAATGGCAACAAAAGTAAAGTCGCCAATGATTGCTTTTTCTCTTTCGTAAGAATACATCTGTTCCGTGTAGATCTCTACATTGACCTTCATACTGGTTTTTCCAACGTAGGCAACCTTTCCGATCAGCTCAACGATAGTTCCGGCAGGAATAGGTTTTTTAAAGTCAATTTTATCACTGCTTACAGTGACCACTCTTTTTCTTGCAAATCGGGTAGCAGTAATGAAAGCTACTTCATCCATCAGCTGCATAGCCGTACCACCAAAAAGGGTATCATAATGATTTGTTGTGTTAGGGAAAACCGCTTTAAATATTCTGGTTTCGGATGCTTCAATTCTTTCTTCTGTAGTCATATTTCATTATTAATTAAAGCGAAATGAAATACTATTAAAACAACAGAATAATAACAGGAATCCAAGAAATCCCTGAAAAAATCCATCAGATCAATAAACTTCATATCGCGAAAGTTTTTTGTTTAAGAAAAAGGCAGGTCTCCTGACTTGTAACATCTTTTATCCCCTTCCCATGCCCCGCACAGTGGATCTTAATAAAAGACTTCAGTTACTTACAGTTGCGCGACAGTTCGTGATTTTCACACGATTCCCTTTTTAATCTGCTGTTAGGCAGAACCTATTTCCATGATGAATAAGCGTTAAACTTTTTCGGGGCAAAAATAATGAATTTATTCCGGATTATGGTAAATAATCTGACTGATCACTCTTCCTTTTTTAATGGTCCAAAGACTTGTATATCTGTATTCTCCTGAACCATTGATCATATAAAGAAAGATATTGTCGTTATCTAAAGAGGTTACCGCCACATTATTGAAATCCATGGTGGGCTGAAACATGTTTTTGATAGCTTCCCTTACAAAAACAGAACCTCTTCCAGGCTGCTGAACCCTGATTGATTTAATTTCGGTCATGCCTTCAGGGAGATCATTGCCTATTCCCCATGGCTTTATTTTATCGATAGTAAGGAGTTTTCCATCAGCATCTTTCTCCTTTTTACGGTATCCGGCATTGGATGGGTAAATATCAATAACTACTTTACTCCTTTGAGCTGTGGGGATTTTAGGGTCAGAATTATCGGTGAAAATAAGCGACTTTCCATTCTTGGATTTGGAAGGTGTATACTGGGGAAGCTGGTCAATATAAGCAATACGATCTTTATTTACCATTCCTTCCTTATCAAGAGTTTCATACCTTACAAAAGGCTTTTCCTCGTCCTGTTTTTCAGGATATTTGATCCAGATCCATTCCGTTTCTCCCGGCGCCGGCTTTACATAAACAAAAACATCCCCTTTACGCATACGGATTTTATCTACAATTTTTCTGTAATTATCCTTATGTACACGTACATTGGCATATCCTTCTTCAGCTTTTACCACTCCAAAAGGAACTTTATTCTGGCCTTTAACCAATGCTAAAGAGAAAATACTAAATGCAGATAGATAGAATGCTTTGCCTACTGAAATCATTATAACAAATTTTTGATCCCCAAATATATAAATTAAATGCTTTTCGGAAGATAATTATACTGTTGCAGTTCTTTTAAATCTTGTATTTTCTTTAAATGGCCGTCTGAAATATCTAATTTTTCTTGCCACAGGAAAGAGGAATCAAATGTTGAGTCTTATATTTTTAGATAAAAATGAATGCTGAGGAAAATAAATAGAAGATATTCCTTATGATATAAAGTACAAAAAGAAAGAGAGCACCTTAAGATGCTCTCCATTAGCTATTTTAGATTAATTTTCAAATTAACCCATTCTCCAATTGATTAAATTCTTTCAAGTTCCTCCGCATCAATAGTCGTTTTGAAAGTTCCGTAATTGACAATTACTTTGTTTCGGGATATTTTTTCAATGGTCCCTACACTGGTGCTTCCTGTGATGCGGACACGTTGTCCCACCTTCATCCAAACAGCACGGTCACTTTTACGTTTTTCCTCCAGTTTTTCATTGGTTTCAGCAATCTTTTCAATCACATCTTCCTTTTTAAGCTGTTGGGTAATCTTCCTCTTAACCACCTGAAGACGTTTTGATTCGTCTTTGTCAGCGCCTATCTTTCTAAACTTTTCCTGTTCCAGAAGCTTTACAAAATCCTTTACAACATCTTTCCTTGATTTTCCTTTTGTATAGCTGTCTATGAACGCCTCAATTTTGTTTCCAAACTGAAGTTTACGGTGTTCCTCTTCATAGAGTTTCTGGAAATTAAAGAGCTTTTGCTGAAGCTGTTCATTCAGTTTCTGAAGATTATCACGCTTATCTTCTACAGATTCTTTTCTTTCGGCAAGGTCAGATTTCAGCTTTTCAACCTCAAACTTTTCCTGCTGCAGCTTCACAATGGTCTTATCAAGATTCACAATATCATGTTCCACTTTTTTCTTTGCAGAATGAATAATGAATCTTGGAATTCTATTCTTCTCAGCAACTTCGAATGTGAATGAACTTCCCGCCTGTCCCACTTCCAATTTATACATGGGTTCAAGGGTTTCTTCATTAAACAGCATAGCTGCATTTTCAGCATTGGGAAGTTGTTCTATCACCAGCTTAATGTTGGTATAGTGTGTGGTAATGATTGCAAAACTTTTCTTGTCGTAGAAATACTCCATAAAACTTTCTGCCAAAGCACCTCCCAGTTCCGGATCAGAACCTGTTCCGAACTCATCAATCAGTAAAAGAGTATTCGCATCAGCCTCACGGATGATCCCGGACATTTTTTTCAATCTTGATGAATAGGTGGACAGATGATTTTCAATAGATTGGTTATCGCCGATATCAGTCATCATTTTCTCAAAGAAAAACATTTCAGACTTCGGATGAACAGGAACCAGAATACCACTCTGAATCATCAGCTGTAATAATCCAACTGTTTTCAGCGTAATTGATTTTCCACCGGCATTCGGGCCGGAAATACAGATAATTCTGTTGTGTTCCGTTAAAGCCAGGGTTTGAGGATAGATTGTTTTGTTTTCTACCTTATTTCTTAACCATAATAACGGATGGAAGGCATCCCTCAGCTTTAAGGTTTTATGGCGGTTAATTTTTGGTAATACCCCGTTAATTAAATCTGCAAACTTAGCTTTAGCTCTTGTAAGGTCAAGATCAAAAATATAGATCTGATATCTCCACAGCTGAGGCTGAAACTCTGCCAGCTCACCAGTAAGTTTTCTCAGAACCCTGTCTATTTCTTTTTTCTCTTCCTCTTCACTTTCACGAAGCTTGAAGTAATGCTTTACAACACTGTCCGGCTGGATATAAGTAATGGAACCTGTTTTTGAAATCCCTAATGTTCTGCCCGGAACCCTTTTTTTGAAACCCGATTTTACGGCAAGAACCCTTTGGTCATCAATAATAGTCTCCCTGATATCATCCAAAAAATCACTTTGTCCATAGGTGGTAAGCGCACGGTTGAAATTTTCCTGAATGGCTTTTTTAGCATGCTGGATCTCTGTTCTCAATTCTTTTAAAGCGGAAGAAGCCTCACTTTTTACTTCGCCAAAACGGTTGAAAACTTTATCTACCTTCTCAATAATCTCTTTCTTAAACTCCAGTACAGAAACATCTTCTATAAGGGTAGGGAAGGTTTCCGGCATGGTAGGGAAGAACTTCTGAAGCCTTCCTATTTGTTCTGTGATGGTTTTGATTTTAATGAAAGCACTGTTTTCAAGACGGTAATTTTCAATCAGCATTAATTTCAGCTCATTTTCAATATCTTCATACTCATCAAACGGAATTGCATTTGAACTTTCAAAACTCGACAGATACTCTGATGTTTTTTTCAATGAAAGCTCTGCCTCGTCTATTTCCATCGGACGAAGTTGAAGAATTTTCTCTCGTGTTTTCGGAGAATACGCAAGGGGGGAAATTTCCGCGAGTAATTGCGGAAACTCTAATTCGTCTAAATCTTCTTTATCTATATACACACTGCAAATTTAGTGAGAAAATGTGAATGTAATACGGTGGTAATTTGAAAATGAGCTAATTTGAGAGATTGACAATAAAGAATGAGAAAGGTTTTTCTGATAAAAGTTTTTAATTGATGATGAGTTTAATACATTTGAAGGATGAAACTGGAAACCGAACGATTCATTTTAAAGGAAATCAATGAAAACCATGTAGAAGATATTTTACGGATCCGGAGTAATGAGCTGATTAATCAATATGTTAAAAGGAATTCACCCAAGACCAACTATGACGCTTTAGAATTTATTTTAAGCATCAGGAAAAGAACTCAGAATAAAGAGATCATTTTCTGGGGAATTTCTTATAAAAACCAAAAGAACCTTATTGGAACTATCTGCCTGTGGAAATTCTCAGAAGACCGGAAAACTGCGGAAGTAGGATATGAGCTGCTTCCCGATTATCATAAAAAAGGAATTATGAGTGAAGCATTGAAATCCGTTTTAAATTTTGGATTTAATGACTTAAATTTACAGGAAATTTTAGCTTTCACCAGTAACCAGAATGAAAATTCCAAGGGATTACTTTTAAAGCATAATTTTGTTTTAGAAGAAAACAAAACAGACGAAAAGAATCCTGAAAATGTTATTTTTAGTCTGAAAAAAGCCCTTTAGTTTACCAAAAGACAGTGTTTTTTGATAAAGCAAGAATAGTAAATAATCAAATGAACTCATTATCAAATTGAATTATGACCTGGACAGAAATTTTAGCCCCGATAAAGAATACAGAATACTTTAAAACCCTATGGGAAAAAGTGAAAAATGAATATGCAACTACTAAAGTTTTCCCTCCTAAAGATCAAATTTTCAGAGCGTTAGAATTAACACCGTTTGAAGATATTGAAGTGGTGATCATTGGACAGGATCCTTATCATAATGACCATCAGGCTAATGGGTTGTGTTTTTCTGTTTCCGAACAGGTAACCGCTCCGCCTTCCCTTAAAAATATTTTTATCGAATTAAAAGATGATCTTGGAGTAGTAAGAACTTCTAAAGAATTGGATGACTGGGCAAAACAGGGGGTACTGCTGCTGAATGCAACATTGACCGTTCGTGCCCATACTCCCAATTCTCATAAAGATCTCGGTTGGGAAAAGTTCACTAATTTTATCATAAAAGAAATTTCAGATAAAAAAGAGAATGTAGTTTTTGTACTGTGGGGTGCTTTTGCACAGAAAAAAGCCGAACTTATAGATCCGGCTAAGCATTTTATTCTGAAATCGGCACACCCATCACCATTTTCTGTATACAGAGGTTTTTTTGGAAGCAAGCCTTTCTCAAAAATTAATGAATATCTTGTTTCCAAAGGCAAAAAGCCTATTTCGTGGTAGTCCCTGATGGGCTTTCAGTCGTTTTTATGGTAATCCCGATTTTGTATTTTCCAATCGAAGCTTTTAACCCATCATTTGCCGCTTTAGGATAGGGGGTAACTTCCTGTAATGTAATAGTATATCCGTTGAAATCTGCCGATTGATGATAGTTTCTTGCAGGATGATCCATACTGGCAAGGTTTAACAATACAGGCCTTGTTGTGGTACCCATTACTTCTACTTGGGCAAGAGCGACCCCGGCCCAGATGCAGTTCACGCCTTCAGGACAGCGGCTGTCTTCTGAAATACCTTTAAAGGTCACATTCATCTCATATTCTTTAAGGAATTTATTTTCCCCTTCATTGAAGTAGATAATATCTCCTTTTTGATCTGAAGTTTTGGTGCTGGAACTCATTTCAGAAGTTTTTGTTTCTGTTTTTGTTTTCTTTTGGGCATCGCATCCTGTTAATGCGAGTATTCCAAGACTGAAGATAAGGACTTTATGGAACATAGTTTCTTTTTTTTATTTAAATAATAGTAAGCATATTGAGTAATACCACCAAAAACATTGCCACACCTACTACAAAACTGAAACCCGTTCCGTAAATGAACCCGATAAAGGCTCCTTTGGTGGATTGCAGGGCTTTGTTCATGTCTTTACTGTCATGAAGTAATTCTCCAATAAATACTCCGGCAAACATCCCGATCAGAAAGCCTAACGGAATAGGGATGAAGATTCCTACAATGGTCCCGATGACAGAACCAATGCTTCCCCAGCGTGTTCCTCCGTATTTTCTGTTGGTTTTTGCAGGAATTACATAGCTCAATACCACTGATGCGGCAGTAAGAATTCCAAATGCCCAGATATAAATCATCGAAAGATCTGCATCAGTCCCGAATTTATAAATCAAAAGTCCGCAGATACTTAATAGCAGTCCTGGAAGAACCGGAAGAAAAGTTCCTAGAATTCCGACAAACAGCAAAACAAGGCAGAGAATATTAATAATTGTGGTATCCATTCTTAAAAAAATATAGATGCAAGATAAAAAAAGTGGCCTTATAAAAAGCCACCTTTATATTTTAATTGAAAATTTTATTACAGTGTCCCGTCCTAAAATAAGATGACATATTCCAGGATAAGACCTGCTTTCCCCATACTTCCTGTTGTATTTATTTTGATGAGCTTAGTTTTACCAATTGTGATAAATAATTGATAGTAAAACATTAAAAGTGTAATTGTTCTTAGTATTGTCATTTAAATAATATTATGTATAGTCTATTTTCCTTTTATCATTAAGGATTCTGTAGAGTTATTATTGATGGAGCTTTTTTACCGGATATTTGCTGAAGAATATTTTTTGGGATGAAAATTGATGATGAATAGTAAAAATCGTCATTCTTATTTTATAAATTTGCTGTCAATGAAAGATGACCTACAAGAAACCAAAAACTATTTGCAGGAATTAAGCGAACAGTTGTATAATTATATCACCCAGATTTCTCCCACCGGGTTGGACTGGATTGTTCATATCATCGTAAAACTGGCATTGCTTTGTGCTGTATTTTTGATTGTAGACTTTGTTTTTAAATTTGTCATCAATTTTATCTTCCGTTTATTTCATGACCAGGTAAAATTTCCGATTCTAAAATCTATATATCAGTCTAAAATTACCAATTCAGTAGCTCACTTTGCTGCACTGATTATCGTAGGAGCATTGCAGGGCTCTATATTTCCTGAAGGTGTTCTTCCAAAAACAACAATTTTTATTATAAGAAGTGTTAATTTGGGGCTGGTAATGATACTTGCCGGAATGCTTTACAGATCGCTCACTGCATTCCGGAATTATTTTGCAATCAAGCAGGATTTTTATAAAATAATGGCCTTGAATGCCCTTTCTGAAACCGTGAAGATCCTTGGGATTTTTATATTTACAGTAGTAGGGATCTGTGTGGTTTTTGGAATAAAAGGAACTACCATTGTTGGAAGTTTGGGGGCAATTACAGCTGTTTTGGTACTTGTTTTCAGAGATACCATTCTGGGATTTGTAACGGGACTTCACGTAGCGACTTCCAAAAATTTAAAAGTGGGTGACTGGGTAAGTATCCCAAAATACAATATGGAAGGAAATATTACTGAAATAAGCCTTTTAACAACAAAAATCACCAATTTTGATAAAACGGTTTCTACCATTCCTACCTATGATCTGTTGACCACAGAAATCAAGAACCTTCAGGTAATGTCTGAGTCCAATACAAGAAGAATAAAGAAATCCATTTACTTTAATATCAATTCTTTTAAGTTTCTGACAGAGGAGGATATTGAAAGACTGAAAGAAGTGAACCTTATTTCAGGGTATCTTAAAGAAAAAAGTGCTGAGATCAAAAAGGAAAATTCAAGCCTTGAACATCAGGATAAAGTAGTGAACGGAAGACAGCTTACCAATATCGGGGTTTTCAGATATTATGCCCAAAAATATATAGAAAACGAACCTGATGTGGATAAAGACGGAACGAGAATGGTTCGTCAGCTGGATATAACTCCACAGGGGCTTCCTCTTGAGGTTTATTGCTTTGCCAACGATTCCAAATGGGAACGTTTTGAACAGATTCAGGCTGATATTTTTGACCACTTGCTGGTTGCTTCAAAAGAATTTGACCTCGAGGTAATGCAGGTAAGTAAAGTATAACAATGAGAAACTGGAAAGTAGAGACCAATTAGTCTTTAGAATCTTAATAAAAAATAACATTAAGAGCTAGAATCAGAGGTTAATAGTACAATAATATTAGTCTGACATCTGAAGTCTAGCGTCTAACATCTTACATAAAAATGACAAAATTAAGCGTAAACATTAATAAAATTGCGACGTTAAGAAATGCAAGGGGTGGTGAAACACCTAGTGTTACTGAAGCTGCTGTAAAAATTCAGGAATTTGGGGGACAGGGTATTACAATCCATCCAAGACCGGATGAAAGGCATATTACAAGAAAAGATGTCTATGATTTGAAACCACTGGTTATCACCGAGTTTAATATTGAAGGAAACCCACATCAGGATTTCATTGATATGGTATTGAAAGTAAAACCGGAACAGGTAACATTGGTTCCCGATGCTGATGATGCTATTACTTCTAATGCAGGATGGGATACAAAAAAACACCTCGATTTTCTTACAGAGATCATTGCAGAATTTAAAAATGCAGGAATCCGTACCTCTGTTTTTCTGGATCCATTACCTGAATTGGTAGAATATGCCGCAAAAACAGGAGCAGACAGAATTGAACTGTATACTGAAGCCTACGCTAAAAATTATGTAACCAATAAAGAGCAGGCCATCAAACCTTATTATGATACAGCGGTTGCAGCTACAGAATTTGGACTGGGAATTAATGCAGGACATGACCTAAGCCTGGATAATCTGAAATATTTTGCAGATCATATCCCGAACCTGCTGGAAGTTTCCATCGGGCATGCTTTAGTTTCTGAAGCACTTTATATGGGATTGGAAAATACAGTTCAGGCTTATTTAAAGAGGCTGGCTAAGTGGTAAAAATAGATACAAGATGCTAGATGTGAGATTTTAGACCAAAGTATTGTGTCTGAGCTGCTCATCTGGAATCTGATATCTGAAATCTATTATCTTAATAAATATGGAAATCTTAAACTCAAAAATATTCGGCGAAAGCTTAACAACTACGCCGCTCCTGGTATTTCACGGATTGTTTGGAATGCTTGACAACTGGGGAAGCTTTGGAAAAGACCTTGGTGAATATCTTCCGGTACATCTGATTGATCTTAGAAATCACGGACGAAGCTTTCATTCGGAAAGTATGTCCCATGATGATCTGGCAGACGACATTGCCCGTTATATGGATCATTATGGAATTCAGAAAGCTCATGTCTTAGGACATTCTTTAGGTGGGAAGGCTGTCATGCAGTTTGCTTTAAAATACCCTGAAAGAGTAGGAAAGCTTATTGTGGTAGATATTTCTCCGAAAGCTTATCCTCCGCACCATCAGGGCATCATAAAAGCACTGGAAACGGTAGACTTCAATACAGTAGGTTCAAGAAATGATGTTGAAACAGTCCTTAGTCAATATATTCCCGAAAAGTCTACTATTCAGTTTTTAACTAAAAACCTGTATTGGGATGATAATAAGAAGCTAAACTGGAGATTCAACCTGAAGACTTTGTCTGAAAAATATAACGAATTTGTCTCTAATGCAGTTAAATTTGGGGTTTTTGAAGGAGATACTTTATTTATTGCCGGTGATAAATCCAATTATATTCTGCCACAGGATGAATATGGTATTAAACAGCAGTTTCCTAAGGCGACTGTTGTTACCGTAAAAAATGCAGGACATTGGGTGCAGGCAGAAAATCCTGTGGATTTTGCAAAAGTTGTCAAACAATTTCTTGCTTTGAGTTAAAACTATACATCATTTTTGTTATATATGTTAAAATTTTATTAAAATAATTAATTATTTCTCCATGAGTTGAATTTTTTGTACTTTGGTTTATCAAAAAAATAAAATTTTTAACTTATGGAAAACAAAAATTCAAAGAAGAAGCCATTTTTCGCATCTTTCTTAGAAAAACAGCTTAAAGATCCTGAAACAGTGAAAGGAGGTGCTATTACTTCAGTAAGTCTGGATAATGTTACTTCGGTTATCAAGGATTCTCTTACTTCAGCACTTGAAGATAACGTTTCTCTTCCGGGGCATGATAACGTAACAATGAAATATCCATCCGATAGCGATGAGTCGGGAGATGAATTATAATTCAAATCCAAATTATCATTATATCAATTCCCAAAAATAAAATTATAACTTATGGAAAACAAAAATTCAAAAAAGAAACCGTTTTTCGCATCATTTCTAGAAAAACAACTTAAAGAACCTGAAAAAGTAAAAGGAGGATTAGAAATTACAATTCCTGAAAGGGATGTGATTACAAAACCGATTATCGACACTGTAACATCTGCGCTGAAGGATATGGAACACACGATGAAGTACCCTTCTGATGGTGATGATGATTCTTTAGAAGTATAAGTAATAGAACAGAACAAAACTATAGTAAGGGGAAACTTAAAACATTAAGTTTCCCTTTTTAATAAAAACCGGCTCATGATTCTCTGTATTACACACTCACAGGATTTCTATAATATCGATCTCTTTTTTGAATATCTTAACTCCAAACATATTCCATATTTCAGACTGAATTCTGACAAAATGAACCATTTTCAGAAAATCAGTATCAATGAAGATTCATTCGAACTGACGGATGAATTGGGAAATACTCTTCACTCGCATGATGTTAAAGGGGTTTGGCATAGGAAAGCCTGGAAAATAAGCGTTCCGGAGGAGCTGGATGAAGACTATGAGAAAATTTTCCTGAAAGAATACGGAAGCCTCCGAAATAATCTGATAACAATTTTAGAAAATATTCCGTGGATCAACCCTTCTGAAAAAGAAAGGAAAATTGATGGAAATAAAATGTTTCAGCTTAAAATCGCTCAAAAGAATAATCTGACCATTCCCAAAACGATATTTTCCAACGACGAAGGAAAGATCACTGCTTTTTTTCATAAGTATTGTAATGGAAAAGCGATTGCCAAACTTCACAGTGTGGCCGTTAAAGCAATGAGTGGTGAAAGCCAGATTTCTACTACTATTATTGAAGAAGATACTCTGGTCAATATTTCGGATATTGCGTATTGTCCCATGATTTTTCAGCCTTATATCGATAAAGAATATGAGCTGAGAATAATATATGTGGACGGAGAATTTTTTACAGGTAAAATTAATAACAGTGAGAATGTTGATTGGCGTGTCGCTCATGAAAGTTATTTTTGGTCCACCTATGAATTACCGGAAGATATCAAAAAAAATATAAGTTCAATGATGAAAGAAATGGGGCTTTATATGGGAGCTATTGATATGATAAAAGGGAGAGATGGGAGCTACTACTTTCTGGAAGTGAATCCACAGGGAGAATGGGGAATGTTGCAGAAAGAACTGAACTTTCCTATAGCACAGAGAATTGCCGACAATCTTATAAAAAGAATCAGTTTCCATGGATAAAATTTTAATTATAACACATACTGCAGATAACTTTTCAATTGAAAAAGTAACAGAATATATCGGAAAAAATGGCTGTGAGGTCATCCGTTTTGATGTAGACTTATATCCTTTACAAAATAAACTGTCAACTGTTTTTCAGGATGGAAAATGGGTAAGTATTCTTGAAACCCAGGAGGTAAAATACCGCTTAGATGATATTTCCGCCATCTGGTACAGAAGGGCTTACAATATGGGAAAAGGCTTGAGAGACGAGCTGGAAGCTAAATTTTACGGAGCTGCAATGGGAGAGATCCGCAATACCATTTTTGGTTTTATTGAATCTGTAGATGTCTATTCATTGGGGAAACCAAGTGTCTACCGAAGACTTGACAGTAAAGAAGAACAGTTGAAAGTGGCAGATAAGATAGGGCTTAAAATTCCTGAAACCTGCCTTACCAATAACCCTGAAGAAGCCAGAAAGTTTATTCTTAAACATCAGAATGTAGTGGCCAAAATGCAGACCGGATTTGCTATTTATGAAGATGGTGTGGAGAATGTGGTTTTTACAAATGTTGTCAGTGAAGACAGGCTGGAAGAGCTGGATTCACTTTTGTATTGCCCAATGCAGTTTCAGAAGATGATTGAGAAGAAAAAAGAACTCAGGGTTACTATCGTAGGAAGAGATGTATATGCTTTTGAGGTAGATTCCCAACAGTTTGAAGATTCAAAAGTAGACTGGAGGAAAGATGGTGTGAATCTGATCGATAAATGGGTAAGAACGGAACTTCCGGGAGATGTGGAAGAAAAATTATTAGAACTCCTGGATGTATACAACGTTGATTATGGAGCAATAGACATTATTGTTTCCCCTGAAGACGAATACTTCTTTATTGAAATCAATGCTGCAGGAGAGTTTTTCTGGCTGGATAATCTTACAGAAGAAAACCTTATCTCTAAAAGTATTGCAGATGTCCTCTGCGACAAAGCTCCAAGAAGAAATAATATGGTTACAGCATAAAAAAATAAAAGGATTTTTCTCCAATAACTGTCATTCCTTAGGAATCTAAGCTATCCAATTTTAAAATAGCATATCCGGATTTCTGAGGAATGACAATTTATTTCCGGAGCTTTTACAGACCCTGGCTTGGAGAATGATTCCGCATTATTTGGCCATTTTATGATCTACAGGATGATAATATTGGTTAAATTAAGTTGAATTATGCTTTAAAAATCGCAAATTTGCAGAAGCAGTTTTTCAAAACATTTTTGCAGAAGAATGAAGAATTGCCGGATAGAAAATATTGTCATATTTTAGTCAGCAATCAAGTAACATAATTAATGGTTTTTGTAACGGGTGCTACCGGAATTCTGGGAAGAATACTTGTGTTGGAACTTCTTAAAAGAGGTAAAAACGTAAGAGCTTCCAAAAGACCGGGCAGCAATTTAAACGAAGTAAGGCATTCATATCGCTTTTATACTGAGAATCCTGATGATTTTTTTAATAAGATCGAATGGATAGATGTAGATTTTAATGATCTCAATACTCTTCAGGCCGCTTTAAAAGGAGTAGAAGAAGTGTATCATTGTGCCGCTAAAGTAAGCTTTCATCCCAAAGATGAAAAAGAAATGTACCATACCAATATAAAAGGGACAGAAAACCTGTTGTTTGCCTGTGAAGGATCTGATGTGAAAAAATTTCTGCACGTAAGCTCTGTTGCTGTTTTGGATAATTTTAATGAAAAGGGGGAGCTGGATGAAGATTCTGATTTTAATCCGAAAATTGAACATTCTGCTTATGCTATTTCCAAACATCTATCTGAAATGGAAGCCTGGAGAGCTTCTGCAGAAGGACTCAATGTAGCTATCCTCAATCCGGGAATGATCATTGGAAGCGGAAACTGGAACCAAAGCAGTGGAGAGCTTTTTTCTACCTTTGCTGATAATGGTTTTACCTTTGCAGGAGGTTCCGCTTATGTAGATGTAAGAGATGTGGCAAATATTGCTATAGAATTGCTTGAGAATAATATTTTTGGAGAACGGTTTATCATTGTTTCTGAGAATAAAAGATTTACAGATCTTGCGAAACAAATCAGAACAAGGCTAGGTCTTAAAGATGCTAAAGTACTTCAGGAATCGCTATTGAATCTTGGAAGAATAGCTAATATACTTCTCGGATGGCTGATTCCCAAGCTGAAGATGGTGACCAAATCAAATATTGAAGCGATATCCTCGTTCAACACTATTTCCAATCAAAAAATAAAAGATAAACTGAAGTATCAGTTTATTCCTGTACAAGAAAGTATAGACTTTCACCTGAACAATTATATTAACGACAAAAAGCTGAAGAAATGAATCTGGCAGAGGCAATTATCCTTAAAAATGTAGAAAAACATCCTATAAAAGCTGCTATAGGCTTTAAAAAGAAAGATGAGGCCTGGAAAGAGCTGAGCTGGCAGAAATTCAGTGAAATTATTTTTAAAACAGCCAATGCTCTGAAAGAAGCAGGAGTTCAGGAAGACGATAAAGTGGCTATTTATTCAGACAATTCTTCTGAATGGATGATCTGCGATTTGGCAGCAATGTCTATCGGAGCGATTACCGTTCCTGTTTATTCTACAAATAATGCCGAACAGGCTGAGTATATCATCAATGATTCCGGTGCTAAGGTTGTCTTAGTTGGAGATCAGGCTCAGTATGATGCTTGTCTGGAGATTTTACATAAAGAAGGAAATAACCTTGATACCATTATTATTTCTAAGAAATCTGTATGGATCAAGAAAGAATTTAACAGCTTCTACCTTGAGGATTTTATAGCAAAAGCTTCTTCAACACTGGAAATCTGTAAAAGAGAATATGAAGATACAGCAACGCTGATCTATACTTCCGGAACAACCGGAACACCAAAAGGAGTAATGCTTACCCACGGAAATTTTATTAAAGCCTTTGACTCGCACTTTGAGTTTTTTAAGTTTAAAAACTTTGAAGAAGAACTTTCATTGGCATTTTTACCTTTAAGTCATGTTTTTGAAAGAAGCTGGAGCTTACTTTGCCTCTATGGAGGAGCAAGGGTCTACTTCCTTGAAGATCCGAAAAACGTAGCAAAAGCAATGGAAGAGGTAAAGCCTACCACCATGTGTGCGGTGCCGAGATTTTTCCAGAAAGTATATGCCGGAGTATTGGAAAAAGCCGAGGAAGGTTCATCATTTAAGAAAAAAATCTTTGACTGGGCTTTAAAAACAGGGTGGGAAACTGCAGAGTTTAGAAGAAATGAAAAGCCTGTTCCTTTTGGATTGAAATGTAAAGAATCTATTGCAGATATGCTGGTTTTCAGTAAAATAAAGGAGAAAATGGGAGGCCGGTTATGGTTCCTGCCTTGTGGAGGTGCTTCTTTATCCCCTGAAGTAACCAAATTCTTTGAATCTGTAGGAATCCATGTGACAGTAGGGTATGGGTTGACAGAAACTACAGCTACTTTAACACTTTTTCCTTTGACTCATTTCGAGCATGGTACCAGTGGAAAGCCGCTGCCGGGGGTAGAACTTAGGATTGGAGAAAGTGATGAGATCCAGGCTAAAGGAAACGGAATTATGAAAGGATATTACAACAGACCTGAAGAAACTCAGAAAGTTTTTACCAGTGATGGATGGTTCAAAACGGGTGATGCAGGGAAAATTGATGAAAAAGGAAACCTGATCATTACAGACCGAATCAAAGATCTGATGAAAACATCCAACGGAAAATATATTGCTCCACAACAAATTGAAAACCTTCTGACCAATAATAACTTTATACAGCAGATCATGCTGGTTGCAGAGGGAAGACAATTTGTTTCTGCATTAATTGTTCCGAATTTTGAATTCCTGCAGGACTTTATCAAGAATAATACTATTCCGTTTACAAGCTGGGAAGATATAGTAACCAACGAAAAGGTGATCAACTTTTATAAAGATAAAGTGAAAGAATTGCAAAGCCATCTTGCCGATTATGAGAAAGTGAAAAAATTTACCTTAATGCCGGCAGAATTTGACATCAATACTGGAGAAATTACTCCTACACTGAAAGTCAAAAGAAATGTAGTACTTAAAAAATATGCGGATATTATTGAGAAAATGTACTAATTGTAAAATTTTATAAACATATTATTTTTCAAAAATCCCTGGTTTTTACGAATATCTTGATTGATATAAGAATTCTCCTCTTCTGGAGGAGTAGCAAATCAAAGATTAGTCGGGGTGATTAAAAAAATTCTTACCACTTAAAATAAACGATGACAACACAAGAATTTATAGGAAATCCAAACTTTACGATTCATACTCAGACCGTTTCAGAAAGCTGTCCGTCTAATATTGCCTTGATTAAATATTGGGGGAAATATGAGAATCAGATTCCTGCTAATCCGAGTATCAGTTATACTTTAAATCACTGTAAAACTAATACTTCAATGGAGTTTGTGGCTGATGAGCCTTTTTCTGTTCATACTTTTCTGGCAGGAAATGAGGAAGTACAATTTGCCGAAAAAATTGAAAAATATTTCAAAAATATTGAACAGTATTTACCTTGGATCTTAAAAGGAAAATATATTATCAGAACAGAAAATACATTCCCGCACAGTTCAGGAATAGCGAGTTCAGCTTCAGGATTTGGAGCTATTGCTAAATGCCTGATGACAATGGATGAAATGTTTACAGGAAAAACTTCTGAAGAAGGATCCTTAAGAAAGGCTTCATTCTTAGCCAGGTTAGGAAGCGGAAGCGCATGCAGAAGCCTATATAACGGATTGGTGGTTTGGGGAGAAACAGATGAGGTTGAGAATAGTTCTGATCTATTTGCTGTACCTTATCCGGATCATGAGATTCACGATACTTTCAAAAGCTTTAATGACTGGGTTTTATTAATCCATGAGGGGCAGAAAAGTGTTTCTTCTACAGTGGGACACGGTTTAATGAAGACCAATCCATATGCAGAAAGAAGATTTCAGGAAGCAAGAGAAAATTTTGTTCCGATGAAAGAGATCCTGAAAAGTGGAAACATGGACCAGTTTATTAAATTGGTTGAACATGAAGCGCTTACTCTTCATGCGATGATGATGATGAGTGATCCTGCTTTTATTCTGATGAGAACCGGAACACTGGAAGTGATCAATAAGATTTGGGATTTTAGAAAAGAAACCGGATTATCTTTATTCTTTACACTGGATGCCGGAGCTAATGTCCACCTTTTATTCCCAAATAACGGAACTGAAGAAAAAATAAAAACATTCATTGAAGAAGAACTGCTGCAGCATACCCAGAAGAATGGAGTAGTGAAGGATGTGATGAGGTTTTAGAAAACAGATAATATTCAATAAAAGTGGGCTTTAGCTCACTTTTTTTATTGCCCAAACTTATTGATATTCCTATCAGTGCTTTTGTCATTCCATAGAATCTAAACAATGTAAATAAATATCGCAGTCAATACGATACTCTTTTTATACTTTAACATTAAGAAGCTGGGATTCCTGCAGAATGACAAACTGAATGCTTTATTTTATGTAAATGATGAAAAAATAAGTTTTTATCAGATGTAATTATAGATATTTCTATCAGTGCTTTTGTCATTCCGTAGGAATCTAAACAATGTAATAAACATCGCCGTCAATACGATACTCTTTTTATACTTTAACATTAAGAGACCGGGATTCTTGCGCAATGACAAACTGAATGCTTTATTTTTATGTAAATGATGAAAATAGGTTTTTTATCAGATTATAATTATAGATATTTTTATGAGTGCTTTGTCATCCCGTAGAATCTAAACAATATAAATAAACATCGCCGTCAATACAGTACTCTTTTTATACTCTAAGATTAAGAACTGGGATTCCTGCGGAATGACAAAGATTATGTTTAAATTTCTATAACCTGAATTCATTACTTGAAAACATAGCTTAAAACCAATGTTCAAACAGGTAATTCAAAAACTCTAAATTCGGGTTTACTTCTCTTATTAATTCCAGTTTTTTTATTCTTGACCAACTTTTAATCTCTTTTTCTCGTTCAATTGCATGGTGAATCCAGTTGTATTTTTCATAATAAATCAAAAACTCAACATTATATCTTGCTGTAAAACTGCTTGGGGTTTTCTTTATTTTATGTTGATATAATCTTTTATGAAGGTTACCTGTAACTCCTGTATAGAGAACAGATCTGTTTTTATTGGTGAGAATATAGATGTAAAATGTATATATTCCTTTTGAAAATTCTATCATTTGTGTATTTGTTTTGTTGTTGTAATATGATTCTATAGGATCATCTTACAACGGTTTATAAATATAATAAACAATACTGTATTCTTTTATACTTTAACATTAAGAAGCTGGGATTCCTGCGGAATGACAAATTGAGTGCTTTATTTTTATGTAAATGATGAAAAAATAAGTTTTTATCAGATTGTAATTATAGGTATTTTTATCAGTGGTTTGTCATCCCGTAGGAATCTAAACAATGGAAATAAACATCGCCGTCATACGATACTCTTTCTATACTTTAAAATTAAAATACTGGGATTCCTGCGGAATGACAAACTGAATGTTTTATTTTTATGCAAATGATGAAAAGATAAGTTTCAATCAGATTATAATTATATATTTATCAGTGCTTTTGTCATTCCGTAGAAATCTAAACAATGGAATAAACATTGCCGTCAATACGATACTTTTTTATACTCTAAAATTAAGAGACTGGGATTCTTGCGCAATGACAAACTGAATGCTTTATTTTTATGTAAATGATGAAAATAGGTTTTTTATCAGATTATAATTATAGATATTTTTATGAGTGCTTTGTCATCCCGTAGAATCTAAACAATATAAATAAACATCGCCGTCAATACGATACTCTTTTTATACTTTAACATTAAGAAGCTGGGATTCCTGCGGAATGATCTGTGTTAAAAAACAAATTATTTAACAAAAATCTTCTCTGTATTTCTCTTTTTTCTTTCCGATGGCAAAGGCTTGTTTTAAAAGTTTGTTGGCAAGAGCAATCTTTGCCACTCTTTCTGC
>NZ_CAKKLP010000017.1 GCF_918698085.1 Chryseobacterium sp. Bi04 | reverse complement strand
GTAAAAAGAGTAAAGGGATTAACATTCCGAACGGTCTTGAAGACTAATGACAAATTGTAACCTTATTCTTTACTCTCTTTTCCTTATTCATTCCTAAAATTAATATTTTACAAACATAGGATGACAATTTTTTTTGAAATCCTTCCAATCATGGAAACCGGAATAACTCCCAGCCTGGTATGAAAAAGTTTGTTCAGATCAGCAGGACCATAATGATCTACAACATAATTTACCTTGGCTGAATAGGATGAAAGATCCGGGCTTCCTAAAAAAGTATTATCCGGAGTATAAGCAGCGAGAAGAGAAAGGTGTGCTCCCGCTGAAGCGCCAAATAGGCCAATATTATGGGGGTCAAAATTATATTCTTCTGCATTCTTTCTTACCCATCTTATGGCATCTTTGGTGTCATCCAGTGGAAGAGGAAAATGAGTGCTTTCATTCAGCAGTGTATAATTGATACTGATAACAGCATATTGCTTTGCCATCAGTTTTACAATCGTATTTTCCAGATAATTGTCAGTATAGACAACTTTATCACCTTCAATCCATCCACCTCCGTGAACGTAGATTAATACCGGAAGCTTATCAATAGATGCATTCTTTGGAGTATAAAGGTCCAAAGTCACAGGTGTTCCCTTTTTACCGGTTTTGTAAACTATATTCTCGGAAACTGTGGCTATTTCAGGAAGTAGGGTGCTTTTTATCCGTGCAGCCTTGGTTGGGGCTTGTGAAAATGACTGTGAAAAAATTAAAGGAGAAGAACTTAAAAGCAAAACAAAAAACAGGTTCGTAAAAAACCTGTAAATTGATATGTTATTCGTTAATTTCATAGTAAACTTTTTTGAAGAAGTGTTATTTTACTAACTCCTCAAAAAGTTTACCAAAAGTAGTATCCAGATCTTTTGATTTTCCGGGATGAGGTCTTGAAGTTTGAACAACAGCACTTCGTACAGCCGTTAGCCAGCGAAAGCGTTCGGGGATGTCAAGCAGAGCAATAGGACCTCCTTCTTTATTTCCTTCAGCAATTTTCTGAAAGCTTTCCAGGTTCTGAATGATATCCTCATAATCCAGTTTACTGTGCATCAGCTTAAACTTATCAGGGCACAAATGGAATGCTACGCGGATAAATTTTTCTTTTTTTGAAAACATGACGAGCCCAATATTGAAAAATTCCTCTCTTTCAACTTTCGGTACTAAGCGTATTACCGCATATTCATATATTTTATCCTCTTGCATTTTTGGCTTCGTTTACAAAGATTTGAGAATTTTCTAATCTGGTTTTCATAAACTGAAAATAGATCTCACGGATTTCATCGGGTGTTTCATCAGCGTCATTCCAATGTAACCAGTCTTCAGGGATTGCGTTGACAATTTCTCTGAAAAGGGCGTCATTTAATATGCTGTGGGCAAACTGGTCAGCTTCATCCAGTTTTTTTGCTTTCGGAAGCAATACATGGTCTTTCACATATTTGAATGGTGTTTTTGCTGCTGTATCGAAATTCTGCCATGAATGGTGGAAATAGAATGAGGCTCCGTTGTCAATTATCCAGAGTTCTTTATTCCACATCAGCATGTTGGTATTTTTAAAAGTACGGTCAATATTGGTAATAAAAGCATCCAGCCAAACAATTTTTGAAGCCAGAAGAGGGTCTACAGATACTCCCGGATCATAGGTAATAGATCCTGAAAGATAATGCAGTCCCAGATTTAGGCCTTCAGAAAATTTGAGCAGATCCTGGATCTCTTCATCAGCTTCTGTTCTGCCAAAGTCTGCATCAAGATTTACAAAAACGAGTTCAGGAATTTTGAGCCCTAAAGCTTCCGTAATTTTGCCTCCCAACAATTCAGAAATCAGCATCTTAACTCCATGGCCTGCGCCCCGGAATTTTAAAACATATTTGAAATCATCATCAGCTTCTGCCAGAGCAGGTAGTGAACCTCCCTCTCTTAGTGGCAGAATGTAACGCGTGACGGTTACCGTTCTTAAATTCTGCATGCCGCAAAAATAAGGTTATTTTTTAATAGTTTTTTTCATAATTTCGATTAAAATTAATTGTCTTACTGTATGGATCTTACTATCAAAAAGAATATACATTTGGAAAATACTGAAACAAGAAGTTTTCTTGCGGATGCTTTTTACATAAATGCCGAAAAGAAACTTCCGTTAGTGATATTTGTTCATGGCTATAAAGGCTATAAGGATTGGGGAGCATGGGATCTAATGGCTGAAAAGTTTGCTAAAGCTGGCTTTTTCTTTGTGAAATTCAACTTTTCTCACAATGGAACAACAGTTGAGGATCCTCATAATTTTGCCGATCTGGAGGCATTTGGAAATAATAATTACTCCAAGGAACTTTCCGATCTTGGTGTGGTAATTGATCATTTTATCAAAGAGCCCCAGGTGGATGCTCAGAAAATAATTCTGATTGGACACAGCAGAGGAGGCGGAATTTCTATTATTAAAACATTTGAAGATGAAAGGATCAATGGACTTATTACCCTGGCCAGTGTAGATACCCTGGAACGTTTTCCTAACGGTGAAGCATTAGAGAGCTGGAAGCAACAAGGAGTTTATTATGCATTGAATGGACGTACAAAGCAGGAAATGCCTCATTATTACCAGTTTTATGAAGATTTTGAGCAAAATGTACTTCGTTTTGATGTGGAAAGAGCCACAGAAATGGCTAAAGTTCATATGTTGATTATTCATGGCACTCAGGATGAAGCCATAGAGGTAAAACAGGCAGAGCATCTTCACCTGCTCCATCCGAATTCTGAACTGTTTCTTATGGAAAACGCCAATCATACCTTCGGAGCTAAAGAACCCTGGACAGAGAATGGCTTGCCAAAAGATCTGAATACTGCAGTGGAAAAATGTATTGAATTTATAAAAGAAAAAATGTAATACGCTCAATATCATAAATAATATATCATAAATCCCGTTATGATACTAACCACCATATAAATTAATTATGAAAAAACTTATTGCAGGCGCCTTCGCCTTATCATTATTGACAGCAGCTGTTTCTTGTAAAAAAGAAACTAAAACAGAATCTTCAGTAAGCAGAGATACTTTAGCGACCGTAATGCCTAAAGATTCTACAGGAGTTCCAAAGACAGACTCAGTAGCTGCACCTTCACAGGCTACTACTCCTACGGACAATATTATTACTAAAAATGTTGGTAAATATCCACATGATATTAAATTATTTGAAGACAAAAACCTGACCGAAAGATTGAAAAAAGTTGTAGGACCTCAATACGATGAAATGGTAAAATTCTTTAATGTGGAAAGCCCTATTGTTTCAGAGAACGGAATCTATAAACTGAACGGTTGTAAGCAACATGACTGTCCGGGATATTCTACCTCCATCTATTATGATGCAAAAAATGATAACCTGAATGTGGCGATTGATAAAAACGGAAAAGTAAGCGATTTTGCCGAAAAAGGAAAAATAACGGTTTCAGAAACATTGAAAGCAAAATAAAGAGAAGAAGAATCTTCTTTTCTCTAAATAAAAAAGCCTGAAATCTCAGGCTTTCTTTATTTTATCGTTAGTAATATCCAGGCTTCTTCCACCTTACTTTTCAATAATAGCTTCTGTGCTTCCTCATGAATATTTTCATCTGCATGAAAGTCTCCTGCGGGCAATATTTCTACATTGGCAAGCATTCCAAGGTCATTTCCTGTGAAAACCTTACTGTATTTAACAGGCTCAGGCAGCTGATCAAAGCCGATACCCTTTGTGACAAGAGGTTTTGGTACTTCAAAAAGACTGTTTTCATTGCTTCGGGAATACCAGTTGCCTCCCAGGCGGGCTACCATATCGAGTTTTTTCTGATCCAGATTTCCGGCTTCGTTCAGGTACTCTTCTCTGATATGAATCTTCTGAACTTCGCATATCACAAGATTTCCAGCTCCTCCCTGATCACCCAAAGATTTTACTTCTAAAACCTTGCATTCAAAATTAACCGGACATTCTTCAATCAACTTAGGCTTTACCAAATCAGCATCTCTCATAGTGAGCCCTGATTTTATAAACTCATTGACTCCCGTTTCATATTCTGTAGAAGCTAAAGAAATCTGCTGAACAATTGGAAAGTTTACCGTTCCAATCACCACTTCCTGAACTTCAAGAACATTTTCCAGAGTATGTTTAGTCGTGTTATCACGCACTCTCCTCGATGGTGAGAAAATCAAGATCGGAGGAACAGTACTGAACATATTGAAAAAGCTGAATGGTGATAAATTGACCGTACCGTTTTTATCTACCGTAGAAGCTAATGCAATCGGGCGCGGTGACACAGCAGTCTGCATGATGGTTTGCAGCTGTACGGAGGTTATTTCAGAGGGTATTACTGTTTTCATATTTTTATTTAACCACAAAAGACACAAAAGTTTTAAGTAAAATAGCTTTAATTTTTAAAGTTTAAAAAAGCATATCATAATATTGATTCACAAAAGTTTCCTGTCCTTCATGATAGATGTTTTTTACATTAAAATTGATCAGAATGCCTTTGGGTTTCTTCATTAAGTTGATATAGTTTAGAAGTTGAGCTCGATGAATTTCGTTTAATTTTACGACTGACTTTAATTCTACCACAATTAAATCTTCAATTAGAAAATCACAAAAGAAATCACAATTAATTTCTTTTCCTTTATAGTGTACAGGAACTTTCAGTTCAGATTTGAAATTAATATTTCTTAACCTGAACTCTTCCTCCAGGCACTTATGATATACACTTTCCAGTAAACCGGCGCCTAGAATTTTGTGAACTTCTATGCAGGCGCCGTTTATCTTATAAGTCAGATCTGTTAAATATGATTGTGTAACCATAAATTCTTTTGTGACTTTTGTGGTTAAAAATTTAAAGCGTTGGGATAATTTTACCAGAAACTTCACCAAAGCCTACTCTTATACCATCTTTCTCAGCCCATGCTTTCATGGTAACGGTATCATTGTCTTCAATGAATTTTCTTTCTTCACCGTTGCTTAATGATAAAGGATTTTGCCCTCTCCATGTCAATTCGAGCATAGAACCGAAAGATTTTGGATCGCTCCCTGAGATGGTACCACTGGCATACAGATCACCTACCTCCACGTTGCATCCGTTTACGGTGTGGTGAGCCAGCTGTTGTGTCATATTCCAGTACATGTGCTTGTAATTGCTTTCACTGATCAGGTTTTGCTCCCCATTTTCAGGCTGGATATAGACTTCAAGATTAATATCGTAGTTTTTGTCTCCTTCAAATTTTAAATAGTCTAAGACCTCAGGATCTTGTGTAGGAGAAGCTGTTCTGAATGGTTCTAGCGCTTCAAGGGTAACTACCCATGGTGAAATAGATGAACCGAAGTTTTTAGCAAGGAAAGGCCCTAGCGGCACATACTCCCAAGACTGGATGTCTCTTGCAGACCAGTCGTTGAAAACTACCATTCCAAAAATAGCATCTTCAGCGTCTTTTGTAGAAATGCTTTCTCCCATCTCTGTATTTTTGTTGATGATGAAGGCCATTTCCAGTTCAAAATCCAATTGTTTACAAGGGCCAAAAACAGGCTTTTCCACATCTGCAGGCTTCATCTGACCTTTAGGGCGGTTAATATCCGTTCCGGAAATTACGATAGAAGAGGCTCTTCCATGATAACCTACCGGTAAGTGTTTCCAGTTTGGCAATAAAGCATTGGCGGGATCACGGAACATTTTTCCTACATTGGTAGCATGTTCAATGCTGCTGTAGAAATCCGTATAGTTCGGAATGTGCAGTGGCATCATCATTTTCACTTTGTCAAGATCATAAAATGCTTCTTCAATGGTTTTCTGGTCTTTTGAAAGAGCAGAACCTTCCTGTAATAAGGTTTGGATTTTTGTACGAACAGCATTGGTCACCGGTTTGCCCAGTTCAATAAATTCGTTGATGGTGTATGCTTCAAAAACATTGTCGTCCAATCCTTCAATATCTTCAAAATACCCAAGATCATATAAGGTTGCCAGATCAATAACCTGATCTCCGATCCTTGTACAGCATCCGATGTATTCTTTATTAAAAACTGCGACTCCGAAAGGGATATTATGTATAGAAAAATCCGAATTTGAGGAATAGTCTACAAATGATTTCATAAGTTTAGATTTAAGTTAGATTAAAATACTATCCTGGGAAACTGCTGTCTCAGGATTTATTTTGCCTTCTTCGAGTAGGATTCTTCATCAATCCACCGGTCTCTGGTATTGACATCAATGAGATAAAGAATATCCTTCTGCTTAGTGAGCATCAGGGTTTTAGTTACCGGTAACGGAATTTTTTTATCTTCAAGCTTATCGGCTCTTAAAGAAATAATGTTTTTCTTTCTGATGATGTCACCTGTAAAAACATTGGAACTGCTTTCTCCGGTAGCTTTATCATCAAAAACTTCTACATAAGTGGCATCATTTCCTTTGATAATAATAAAATCTCTTTCTGTATGGTCTGTCTCATCTTTAATGAAAACAAACTTTTTATTGTCAATATTTACATTGTCGAGATTCTGATTGATGCCTTTTCTTTCTTCAAGTTTGGTAAGAATTGCATCCAAAGTTCCATACTGAGCTTTTAAGCCTAATGTTCCAAGAAATAGAATTCCTATTAAAAATTTTTTCATATGCTGTGTGTTTTTATAAAAAAGTTTTGTCAAGACTTTGACATCCTGACAAAACTTAGTATATATTGTAAAATTAAAGATTTCCTCTTCTGTCCTGTTCTCTTTCCAGTGCTTCGAATAACGCTTTGAAATTTCCGGCACCAAAACTCTGTGCACCGTGCCTTTCAATGATTTCAAAGAATAGGGTAGGGCGGTCTTCTACAGGTTTAGTGAAAATCTGAAGTAAGTACCCTTCTTCATCATGATCAATAAGTATACCTAAACTCTGTAATTTTTTAAGATCTTCATCAATATGACCCACTCTTTCAGGAACCATATCATAATAAGCTTCAGGAGGAGCGGAAAGGAACTCTACGCCACGTTTTTTTAATTCTGTTACTGTGTGGATAATATCTTTTGTAGCAACAGCAATGTGCTGTACACCTTCTCCTTCATAGAAATCAAGGTATTCTTCTACCTGAGATTTCTTTTTACCTTCTGCAGGCTCATTGATAGGGAATTTTGCAAACCCGTTTCCGTTAGACATTACTTTAGACATCAAAGCCGAATATTCTGTGTTGATTTGTTTGTCATCAAAGGAAAGGATATTCACAAATCCCATTACTTTTTCGTACCATTCTACAGTAGGAATCATTCTGTTCCAGTCTACATTTCCTACACAGTGGTCTACATACAATAACCCGGCTTCTTCAGGGTTGTAGCTGCTTTCCCACTTTTCATATCCTGGCATGAAAGCTCCTTTATAGTTTTTTCTTTCAATAAACATGTGAATCGTTTCTCCGTAAGTATAGATTCCGGACATTCTTACTTCACCATGTTCGTCAGTCATTGTTACAGGCTCTAAATAAGGTTTTCCGCCTCTTTTTGTAGTTTCTTCAAAAGCTGCATAAGCATCATCTACCCAAAGTGCCAAAATTTTCACTCCGTCACCATGTTTTTTTACGTGTTCACTGATTGGAGAATCAGACTTAAGCCCGGTAGTTAAAACCAATCTTATTTTTCCCTGTTGAAGAACATAAGAAGCACGGTCTCTTACTCCTGTTTCAGGTCCTGCATAAGCTACAGACTGAAAACCAAAAGCGGTTTTATAATAATGGGCAGCCTGTTTTGCATTTCCTACATAAAACTCAATATAATCCGTACCGTTAATTGGTAAGAAATTCTCTGCTTGAGCAATTTTTTCGGCAAATGTTAGTGTTGACATATTTTCTTTTTACTTTTATTTTATTGGTATGCAAATTACAAAAATCTTGGACATAGGGAAAATAATAAACAGAAATCCGGGTGTTTATTTAACATAAAATTAAAGAAGAGTTCATTTAAGTATATTTAAGTTTCTTGGTTTAGGAACGGACCTCCTACATTTGTAATACAAAAGACAAGTGAAAAAAAATATTTTCGAACATGAAAGCCGCAGAAAATCTTCTGCGGCTTTCTTATTTTTTTATAGGTCTTCTATTTTCCTGTTTAAGCTTCCGGCATCAGGATTATAATTATCCCAGATCTTCCAGGTGTCATCCACTTTTCTGATAAAGTAAATCTGAGTGCTCAGCTGATTGACAAAATGCTCTTCGCCCGTTTCTCCTACTTTGAATAAAAGATTCCAGAATTCCTGAGATTCCAGTATTTTTTTATCGGGTTCATCTGTAACAACATGAATGTCAAAAACTTCATAATTGGAACGGTTGTTTTTTGTGACCAGCTGAAAATCTTTTTCACACAATTCTTTACTGAACTGTGAAACTCTTTCTAAAAATGGAGAATCATCAAATACCAAATCTTTGAAAAGTCCAGTGTTATGATTAGGAAAATGTTTACAGAATTCAAAAGCTGTGGAACAATAATCATAAACCATTTGCGTCAGAAATGAGTGATCATCAGCTTCTTTATTCTCCTGTGTTTTATGTCTTAGAGATAGGATATAATCATTAAGATCCTTATACCCCAGAAAGATACATATCTTATCCAGCGTTTTTAAAAATCTAAGATCGCTATGGGTTTTATCCTGATAGTCGTTTTCAAAAAAACGCTGTAATGTAACGTGTGAAATAGTGGTTCCTATTTCGAATTTTTTTCCTCCTTTCAGTTCTTCTGATTCAGATAATTCTTCTTTGATAATTTCGGATAGGATAATATAATGGCTTCTTTTCCATTCATTCACATTCCCCAAAACAGAATTCCTTACCTTCGAATGCTTTTCAACTTCTTCTCGTATCGAATTATATATCGTTTTCAATTTCCTTGTTTTAGAATGATTTTATCAAAAATACTGCCAAAAAGTTAATGTTTTTCTTATGATTAACTTGTCTTGGCATGAAAATATTTTTTTAGATTCTAAATAAAAGTACATTAAAAATTTTATTTATTTGATTATTAATGTTTAAATCTTTCGAAAGCGGCTCTTTCCAGCATTTCCCTGTCATCAGGGTGAGCAATACTAATAAGCTCTTGCGCCCTCTGACGAAGGTTCTTGCCATACAGATAAGCTGTTCCGTATTCGGTCACTACATAATGAATATGTCCCCTGGTAGTTACTACACCAGCTCCCTGTTTAAGATAAGGGACAATTCTGGAAACTCCTTTTCGGGTTCTTGAAGTGATGGCAATGATTGGTTTTCCATCTTCCCCCAATGCCGCACCTCTCATAAAGTCCATTTGTCCTCCAATACCGCTGTATTGCATGGTGCCTATGGAGTCGGCACATACCTGGCCGGTAAGGTCAATCTCAATAGCTGAGTTAATGGCTACCATTTTTTTATTTTTCATAATGTTAATGGGGAAATTAACTTCACTTACATCCCGGAATGCAAACACCGTGTTGTCGTCCACATAATCATATAATTTTCTGGTTCCAAAGCAGAAGCTGGTAATGGTTTTATTATCGTTATAGCCTTTATATTTGTTGTTAATTACATCATTCTGAATAAGATCAATGACTCCGTCGCTGAGCATTTCGGTATGAATTCCCAGATCTTTGTGATTACCCAGACACTTTAAAACAGCATCGGGAATTGTTCCTATACCCATCTGAAGGGTAGACCTGTCTTCAATAAGCTCGGCCACATTTTTACCTACAAGCATTTCTTCAGGACCTACTTTGGAACCATAATCTACTGTGGGAAGTTCTTCTTCATGCCATACCAGCTTGTGAATCCTGCTGATGTGGATCATTCCGTCACCGTGGGTTCTGGGCATTTTTGGATTAACGATAGCAACGATTATTTTTGCCGTATCCACGGCCGATCTTGCAATATCTACAGAAGTTCCCAGCGTACAGAAACCATGTCTGTCAGGAGGTGAAACGGTTATTAA
Source organism: Chryseobacterium sp. Bi04 (assembly GCF_918698085.1). Lineage (GTDB taxonomy): Bacteria > Bacteroidota > Bacteroidia > Flavobacteriales > Weeksellaceae > Chryseobacterium. Next base: position 74,902 of record NZ_CAKKLP010000017.1, on the reverse strand, counting down.
AGCCACATCTAAGGGCAGTATGTTTTTTCTGAATAAAATAGGAATTTCGCTGAGAAATACGGGAACAAAATCTCCTCTGTCTGAATTGACAGCATCACGAACCGGCGTGGAAACAAATAAAGAATTGACAAAGAAACTGTCTTTATATTCCGGTTTTGCAATTTCTACATTTCCCTGTTGGGTAATAGAAACCATTTCCACATTTTCCAACCGGTGAGATTGTCTTGCCAGCTCATCAATAAGGTAGTTAGGAGTACATGCACTGCCATGGAAAAATACCCGGTTTCCACTTTTGATAGTATATATTGCTTCTTCAGCGCTTATGTAATTATGCATATTTTACTTTTTTTGATATTAATTTTTTATCTCATAAAACACCTGTCTTCTTTCAAAGATAAGCTTTATCAGCTTTACTTATTCTAAATATTCTATGCATATTAGGAGATTTTTATCATGCTGAATATAAGGAATTCAAATAAAAAACAAAGGACCGAACGCAATACATTCGGTCCTTTGTGAGGGTATACTTAATTTTTAATTTAAAATAGGGACTTCGGTTTTCTGTTTCATACTTCCTGTTTCAGAAAATCGCAAATGCCAGCTGAAAGCTTCTTCAAGTACATGAGGAGTATGGCCACCTCTTTCACAGGCTCTGTGAAAGTAGGACTGCAGCTCTTCCTTATAATCTGGATGCACACAGTTGTCAATTATTTTTTGAGCCCTTTCTCTGGGAGCCAGGCCTCTTAAATCAGCCAGTCCGATGTCGGTCACCAAAATATCAACATCATGCTCTGTATGATCGGTGTGAGAAACCATAGGAAGTACATGGGAAATATTGTTTCCTTTGGAAGCAGCCTGGGTTACAAAAATACTTAAGTAAGCGTTTCTTGCAAAATCTCCGGAACCTCCGATTCCGTTCATGATTTTTGTCCCACCGATATGGGTGGAATTTACATTTCCGTAGATATCAAATTCTATTGCAGTATTGATGGCAATTACTCCCAATCTTCTGATCAATCCTGGGGTATTGGAAATATTCTGGGGTCTTAAAACAAATTTTTCCCGGTATTTTGAAAGGTTTCCCAGTACTCTTTCATAGCATTCTTTAGAAACAGTAATGGAAGATGCGGAAGCAAAACTTAGCTTACCGGAATCTATGAGATCAAAGGTACTGTCCTGAAGCACTTCAGAAAACATAGTAAGGTCATAAAAATTACTGTCCTTAAATCCTGTAAGAACGGCATTGGCCACTTTACCAATCCCGGCCTGAAGAGGAAGTAGCCTATCGGTAAGACGTCCTAAAAGAACTTCATTTTCAAAGAAGCCCAGGAGATGTTTTGCAATAGCGGTCGTTTTTTCATCGGGTTCTGCTATATCTGCAGGGCTGTCTTTAAGGTGGGTAAAAACAATAGCCTCAATTTTATCAGGATCGATGGGAATACTTTTTCTTCCTATTTTGTTCCAAGGAGCGACAATGGGAATAACATTTCTGTAAGGATAGTCTTCAGCCTGGTAGATATCGTGAATACCATACACTTCTTCAGGAACTTCGGTATTGATCTCGATGATGACTTTTTTAGCCAAAGCTGCAAAAGTGACTGAGTTTCCTACAGAAGTGGTAGGGACAATGCTTCCGTCTCTTTCAATATAGGCTGCTTCAATCACCGCCAGATCAATAGTCTGTAGGTTTTTAGTGTGAAGCAGTTCGGCACTTTCACTTAAATGCTGATCAATAAATAGAATTTCTCCATTATTAATTTTATTTCTTAAAATAGGATCTACCTGGAAGGGCATCCTTTTCTTTAGAACATTAGCCTCTGCCAATTTACCGTCGGTACCATGCCCTAATGAAGCTCCGGTCATTAAAGTGACCTTAATGTCTTCTGTTTTTCCTCTTTCAGCTAATGCCGGCAAAATTGCTTTGCTGTCACCCGCTTTTGTAAATCCGCTAGATCCTATGACCATACCGTCTTTAATCATTTTTACAGCATTTTCAGCTGTTGTCACTTTTTGGTGTAGACTTTCTAATCTGATTCTTTCTAACATGTAATCTTGATTTTGTGGTAACCACCATTACTTAGAATGTGTTATGAAAAATAATGGTGATTATAAATGGTAACCATCTCCTACAAATTTACGAAAAAGACCCTTTAAATAAAGCACTTTAAAGGGTCTTTTATATGTATTCAGCAATACTTTTTCTATGAAATTGTTTAGGCTTTTACGATTGGATAGATCTGTCAGAATTTTTAAACAAAAATTCACAAAAGCTTTATGTTTAAACGTTTTAGTCTACTTAAGGAAGTTAATAATAATGTTGTCTAAAGTACATCTTAGAAGGAAATTTTCGATTTTCAAAAACTTAAGTGCCCTTCTTTGTGAAATTATATTCACTTTGTAAAACTTAGGGCTTAATTTTTTTGTGGTTGAGACTAAAGCATTACAATCGTTTCAATTATTCCAGCCATGATGTTTTATAGGACGGATCTTCAACCTTTAAAGCTTCTTCTGTAATCTTCAAAGGACGGAAAGGATCTACCATTACGGCATATTCTTCAGTAAATTTTTTACCGATACTTCTTTCCATAGCACCTGGATGAGGTCCATGTACAATTCCACCCGGATGAAGAGTGAAATCCATCAGGTCAATGTGGTTACGGCTCATAAAGTCTCCTTCTGTGTAGAATAAGACTTCATCAGAATCAATATTGGAGTGATTGTAAGGAGCCGGAATAGCCAGTGGATGGTAATCATACATTCTGGCACAGAATGAGCATACTACAAAGTTATGGGCTTCAAAGTTCTGGTGTACCGGTGGGGGCTGGTGAATTCTTCCCGTAATCGGTTCAAAGTTTTTGATATTGAATTTATAAGGATAGAAATATCCGTCCCAGCCTACGACATCAAATGGGTGTGTTGCATAAATGAAGTCTGTAATCTGGTTTTCTTTTTTTACTTTAATTAAAAACTCTCCTTTTTTATCTTTAGGCTCTTTGAAAACAGGAGCAATCATGTCTCTTTCGCAGAATGGCGAGTGTTCCAAAAGCTGTCCGAATTCATTTCTGTATCTTTTGGGAGTATAAATAGGAGAATGGCTTTCCAGGACAAAAAATACTGTATTTTCAGACTGTAACTCCACCTGATAAATGGTTCCTCTCGGAATAATAAGATAATCACCGGTCCCGAATTCAAGATCTCCTACAAAGGTTTTTAAGATACCGGCTCCTTCATGAACGAATAAAAGCTCATCACATTCGGCATTTTTGTAGAAATAGTCCATTGATTTTCTTGGTTTTGCCAATCCCATTTTCAGATCATTATTCATCAAAAGGATTTTTCGGCTGTCCATAAAATCATCTTCAGGAGTTACATTCATTCCCTTGAACATTCTGGGCGTAATATTTTTTTCTACCGCAATTTTCGGTGTCACATCCTTAGGCTCCCCAATTGATTTTATCTGGGTAGGGCGATGGATGTGATAGAGCAGAGAAGAGATACCGTGAAAGCCTTCTGTTCCGAAAAGCTGTTCATAGTAAAATTTATCTTCCGGAGACTTAAAGATGGTATGTCTTTTTGGTGGGATGTTTCCCGATAAATGATATCTCATTTTACTTTTATATGTAGTTTCTCAAATTTAATCATTTTTCATGAATTGACTCAAACCAAAATATTAAGTTTGAAGTTTTGTTTCTCAAAAATAATTGTTAGATTTGTCTAACAATTTTAATTTCATGAAACGAATATTATTTTCTATTACTTTTTTATCATCCTATTGTTTCTCTCAGGAGACAGATAGTTTAAGTTTACATCAAAATAAAAATATAGATTCAACCGGAATTTCCAGAAGAGAAATTAAAACCAGCAGTATTGAAGATGTAGTGGTTACCGGAACCATAAAACCGATGAGCAGGTCCAAAAGCCCTGTGGCAGTAGAGATCTACAGCCAAAAATTTTTTCAGAAGAATCCCACTCCAAGTATTTTCGAAGCCATCGCTATGGTAAACGGAGTAAAACCTCAGCTGAACTGTTCCGTTTGTAATACAGGTGACATTCATATCAATGGGCTGGAAGGTCCTTATACCATGATTCTGATTGACGGAATGCCTATTGTAAGTTCGCTTTCTACGGTATATGGATTGAGTGGAATTCCGAACAGCCTGGTGGATAGGATAGAGGTGGTAAAGGGGCCGGCTTCTTCTATTTATGGTTCTGAAGCAATGGGAGGAGTAATCAATATTATTACCAAAAACGCATTGACTGCCCCAAAATTGAGCGTAGATCTGATGACCACAACATGGAGTGAGAACAATCTGGACCTCTCTACCAAGTTTAGTGTAGGGAAAAATGCTGCGTCATTATTAAGTTTAAATTATTTCAGTTTTCAGGAAAAAATAGATCAGAACAAAGATAATTTCACCGATGCCACCTTACAGAGCCGGATTTCTGTTTTTAACAAATGGAATTTTAAAAGAAAAGAAAACCGCCAGGCGAGCTTTGCCATGAGATACCTATATGAAGACCGTTTCGGAGGAGAAATGCAATGGAATAAATCTTACCGCGGAAGTGATAAAGTGTATGGGGAAAGTATATATACCAACAGAGCCGAGGTTTTCGGTTTGTATGAATGGCCTGTAAAAGAGCATATTGTGACTCAGTTTTCTTACAATTATCATGACCAGAATTCTTTTTATGGAGCTAATCCTTTTAATGCGCTTCAAAAAGTGGCTTTTGTACAAACGTATTGGGACAGAAGTTTTGGAAAACATGATATCACAGCCGGACTTACTTTTAAAAGAACATTTTATGATGACAATACACCGGGAACTCTGAAAGCAGACGGGATAACCAACGCACCGATGAAATCTCCGATCTGGGGAGCATTTATTCAGGACCAGTGGGAGATCAATGACAAAAACACCTTGCTGTTGGGCTACCGGTATGATTATGATAAAGTACATCATTCGGTGCATTCCCCAAGATTAGCGTGGAAGTTTTCACCGAATCCTTATCATACTTTGCGTTTCAACTTTGGAACGGGGTTCAGGGTCGTGAATTTGTTTACCGAAGATCATGCAGCTTTAACGGGTTCCCGTGAAGTAGTCGTAAAGTCTGACCTTAAACCTGAAAGGTCGGTTAATGGAAACCTGAACTATATCTGGAAAATTCCCGTGGGTACCCGTATGGTGAATCTTGATGCTTCTGCATTTTATACCTATTTCAGTAATAAAATCGTAGGTGATTTTGATGCTGATCCTAATAAAATTATTTATGATAATCTTCACGGATATGGAATTTCGAGAGGGGCTTCACTGAATGTAGATTTTAGCTTCAGCTTTCCTTTAAGTGTCAACTTAGGAGTAACTTATCTTGATGTATATCAGAAATTTGATAATGAAAATCAAAAAACACAACAATTACATGCCCCAAAATGGAGCGGAACCTATAACCTGACGTATAAATTTTCAAGTAATATTACGGTAGATTTTACCGGGCAGTTTTATGGGCCGATGAGACTTCCTGTATTACTTAATGATTTCCGTCCGGAATATTCACCATTCTATTCTTTGGCCAATATTCAGGTTTCAAAGAGCTTTACATCCGGCTTTGAAGTGTATTGCGGAGTAAAAAACTTATTCAATTTTACGCCCAAAGATCCTTTGATGAGACCGTTTGACCCATTTGACAATCATGTTGATGATCCCATCAGCAACCCCAATCATTATACTTTTGATACGGCGTATGGGTATGCTCCCATGCAGCGTATCAGAGGGTTTTTGGGTGTAAAATATACTTTGAAATGAAAAAATTAGCTTTATTTTTAATGTTAGTGCCCTGTTTTTATCTGTCGCAGATGAAGACAGGCACTTTTTCTGAAGTAGAAGCTTTGCGAAAAGTAGAAGCTAAGCCTACTGTCATCCATCTTTATACAGACTGGTGTGCCATTTGTAAAATTGAATCTTTCCGTTTAAGTAAAGATAAAGACCTGGTTACGATGATGAATGAGCACTTTTATTTTATCAATTTTGAGGCAGAGAAAACGAAGGAAAAAATTCATTTCCAGAATCAGGAATTTGAGTATCTACAGAATGGGAATTCCGGAATCCATGAGTTGGCTCTGGCATTGTCAAAAAATAAAAACCAACCTGTATATCCGCTGTGGATCATCCTGGATAAAGACCAGAAGCTGATCTATTATCATGAGGGACAGTTTACTGCTGAAAAAATGAAACAAAAACTGTTGGAAGTTTCTGCTTTGTAAGATGCTGTTTTTGGTTGGAAAACACAAAGACGCAAAAAGGGTTTTTACATACTTTATGCTATAAGACGCAAGGATTTTATCTGTGATAAAATTGAGTGCTGTTGATTACCATTATACTTATTTATGAGGAATATAATCCTTGCTGGAAATCTTTGATTTTCTTGCGTCTTAAAAGCTATTTATAATGAAACATCTTTGCGTCTTTCCAACACATTATAACAAAAACCTCATTCAAATAATTGTTGGCAACGCAAAGACGCAAAAGGTTTTTACATACTTTATGCTATAAGACGCAAGGATTTTATCTGTGATAAAATTGAGTGCTGTTGATTATCATTATACTTATTTATGAGGAATATAATCCTTGCTGGAAATCTTTGATTTTCTTGCGTCTTAAAAGCTATTTATAATGAAACATCTTTGCGCCTTTGCGTTTTTCCAACATATTATAACATAAACCTCATTCAAATAATTGTTGGCAACGCAAAGACGCAAAAGGTTTTTACATACTTTACGTGATAAGACGCAAGGATTTTATCTGTGATAAAATTGAATGCTGTTGATTACCATTATACTTATTTATGAGGATATAATCCTTGCAGCAAATCTTCGATTTTCTTGCGTCTTAAAATAACATATTATTTATTTTTTCTTTGCGTCTTTGCGTTTGTCCAATTTACCTACAGAATCTTGTTCTTATTTCTCACAGACTACAGATTCCCCAGATTTTTTTATTTAATACATTTTTAAAATTTGTGAGAACTATTCCATTCTTTAAATTTTGAAATAATTAAATCTTTTAATTCTCTCATTCAGCATCGATCAACACAGCCAGCTGAATGCAAGGTTCATCAGACCGGTTGCTCCACGCGTGATTCGTTCCTCTTTGAATCACGATGTCTCCGGGCTTGAGAAGAGTTTCGCCTTCTTCCATGATCAGATAGAGCTCGCCGGAAAGAATAATGATATAATCCAGTGTAGGGGTCTGATGCATCATCGGATGAGGCTCATTGTCTTTAAGCTCAACTCCTAAATCTTTATCCGGAGGTACCACTACATATCTAAAATAAGTACCATTTTTTGGCGTTTGCGGAAATCCGGTATTAGGAATTTGGGCTTCAAAGTTTAAGCTTGCCGGTGCTTGTTGTGTATTCCATACATCAGAAATAATAAGCCCCGGGAAATGTTCTACCACATTTGCTACCGGCTGATCTTCGAGAATAACAGATTTTCCGTCTTGAATTCCTGTTACGATTCTTCTTGGTATTTTGTTCATTGATTAATGTTTCATAATGAGTTTATGACCCTGGGCCTGATTGTTTTTTAAAATAGAATGTGCCTGCAGAACAGTTTCCAAAGAAAGATTTCCTATTATCTTATGCTGAGGCGGCGTAATAGTTCCGGTTTCGATGAGCTTTTTTATTTCAAGTAAACTGTTTTTGTAATACTCATATTTTTTGACCATTCCATACGTGTAATTGGAGATATTCATAATCAGACTTCCTTTGTTGAAAAGAATTTCATGAGCGTCTTTAGTGACTAAAGCTGTTACATCTACATAAGTTCCGTTGATCTTTAAAACTTCTGCCGTCACTTCTGACATGTAATTTCCTACCAGATCAATCCCAAACTCAAATGGCTGATTATTATTGGCTTTTAAAATGTTTTCAATAAGGGTTTCTTGTCTATAATTGATGATTTGATGATCTTTTAGCCCCATATTAAGCAGGATTTGTCTGTTTGCCTCACTGCCAACCGTTGCTGTGATCTTCCGGATATTATGGGCTAATAAAAGTTTAATCAAAAATGAACCAACGCCTCCGGTTGCACCCGTTATAAGAACTGTATTTTCTGGACTTAGTTTCAACCGGTTAAAGACCTGCAAAGAAGTAAGTCCTACTGAAGGAATGGAAGCCGCTTGTTCAAACGAAATATTCTTTGGTTTAAAAGAAACAATGGATTCAGGGACAACTATATATTCAGCATAAGTACCATTGCTTCCCATAGAACCACTACCACAATAGACTTCGTCACCGATATTAAATTGTGTAGCTTCGGGACCTTTGTCTACTATAATTCCGGATAATTCTCTTCCTAAGATCGGGGAACTGATCAGTTTTCTCTCAAGTTCGTTTTCCAGCATCTGATAATCGATGGGGTTGAATCCACTTGCTTTGATCTGGATTAAAACTTCATTATTCTTTACAGGTGGCTTTTCTACCATTCCATCCTCTAACTGAAAATTCTTATTTAAAATAACTGCTTTCATATGTTGATATTTATTTTTTTTCAAAGGGCATATGCAATCGTATCGTCCTCACGATTGGTTGCGTTTGAGAAATCATTGCGATTTCATACTGTTAATATGATACACAAATGTAAAGAGGGAATAGTTTATATTTGCTACTAGTTAACAAATGGTAACTAGTTACCTTTATGAAACTATTATGGCAAAAATCATTGAAAACGGAATAGAAAGAGAAGCGAGCTGCACGGAAGAATTGTTCGCGATGCGTGATAGCCTGGATGTATTAGGCGGAAAATGGAAACTGATGATCCTGCGATATCTGACCAACAGACCTGATCAGAAAATTCATTTTAAAAAGCTGGAACGGGGTATTGAAGGAATCTCCGCCAAGATGCTGAGTAAAGAACTGAAAGAACTGGAGACTAACCTTCTGATCACCAGAACGATTCAGGATACAAAACCCATTACTGTAATCTATGCTGTTACCGAATACGGAAAATCAGTATTCCCGGTGACGGAAACATTGGTTAATTGGGGAATACTTCATCGGGAGAAGATCAAAGAATCCATGAATGCTTCTGAATTATAAATTGATCAAAAAATCCTCAGACCCGGTGAAGAGTTGAGGATTTAAATGATGCTTAATTGCAGCGTTTCGTTAATTTTTATCTAACCATAATTTTACCAGTTCAGGATGCTCTTCCACCCATTTTATGGCAGTAGCTTCTTTATTTTTACTGTGTTCCATTTTGATTAGAAGATCAGCCATATTTTCATCATCAAAATGGAGTTTAGAAAAGAATTTTGCCAACTCCGGATGATCTTTACCAAAGCTTTTTCTGGCATATGTTTTAATCTGCTCTGCTTCGCCAAATGTCTTTTTCGGATCATTAAGAAACTTAAGTTTCATTTTTCCAAACATCCAGTGAGGCTGCCATCCTGCAACAACAATCCATTGTTTGCGTTGTATGGCATTCTGTAATTCAGTGATCATGGCAATAGTAGAGGAGTTGATTTGTTTATAATCCAGTTTATAATCAATAATAGCCTGATCTGTTCCGGATGTCAATCCTGCTCCTTTCTCAATTCCAATGATCCTGTGATTGAACTGATCCTTATGCTGATTAAGTTCTTCAATGGAGGTAACGGGAATGTATTCCGGAACTACCAATCCTATACGGCCGCTGTCATAATTTGTTCCCATATTTATTAATCCCGGAAATTTAGCCACTTTTTTAGCGTGCGTATAAGGCAGCCAAACCCCCATGAAAATATCTGTATCTTCATTATTCATCGAAGCCAGAATCATATCTGTAGACGCTTTTTGAATAATTACATGATATCCCTGCTGATCCAAAATAGCTTTGGCAACATGCGTCATGGCAACATCTTCGGCCCAGCCATCTACCATTCCGATGGTTATATACTTAGAGTTTTTTATATTTTCACATGAATTTAATACAGAGCATATTCCCATGAAAATTGGGAAAAATAGATATTTTAAACTTTTCATCTTATTGTTTTTTCTTTACAAATCCTTGAGTAATCCGGTCGAGGATAATAGCTAAAATCACAACTGATAATCCACTTTCAAATCCTAATCCGATGTCCAGATTATTAATTCCTTCCAATACTTTTTCACCTAAACCGCCTGCAGCAATCATTCCTGCAATAACAACCATGGATAAGGATAATAGTATCGTTTGATTAATTCCTGTTAAAATAGTTTTCATAGCTAAAGGAAGTTCTACTTTAAATAGGATCTGGCGGTTGGTAGCACCAAAAGCCCTCGCTGCTTCTACAATATCTTTCGGAACAGCTTCAATTCCCAATGTCGTTAACCGTACCGCTGGTGGCATTGCAAAAATGATCGTTGCAAAAGCACCGGGTACTTTACCGATACTGAAAAATAATACAGCAGGAATCAGATATACAAATGCAGGCATTGTTTGCATTAAATCCAGTAAAGGGCGAATGATTTTTGCTGCTATTTTGCTTTTGGCAGCCCAAATTCCTAAGGGAATAGAAATGATAAGTGCAGTAAGGGTAGCTACAAAAATTAGGGCAAGGGTTTCCATGGTTTCTTTCCATAATCCCATTAAAAATATTAAACTCAACCCTGCTGCGGTCACCACAGCGATGCCTTTTCCGGCTTTCCACAATGCCAGTAGCGTAAAAAAGAGAATGATAACATAAAAAGGTGTGTTTACCAGCACCCATTCAATCCCCATAATAGAGGCGTTTCCTATATGTTTTATGACATCAAATACAGGTTTTCCATTTTCTGTGAGCCAATTGATTGCAGTTTCTACATATTGACCTATATCTATAGTTTTATTCATCTTATTGATTGTTTGCGATTTCTTTTAATTCAATGATCTCTTCTTCGTTAAACTTTGTAGCTTCTATGATGAGAGATAGTTGGGTGATAAGACCTAAGAATTTATTGTTTTCATCTACCACGGCAATGGCTGATTTGTTTCCGGAAATTAACGGTAACATTTCTTCTACAGTAACTTCCGGATAGACGGAAGGAACGTTGCTGTTGATCACCGATTCTACTGTGGGTTCTTTTTTCTTTGCAATCCGGACGATATCATTAAGCGTTACAAAGCCCAGAAATTTATTTTGAAAATCTACGACAGGTAAGTTTTCTAATCCTGTTGTTCTCATTTTTCTTAAAGCTCCTTCAGGTCCGTCTTTTTTGAAACGCACCACTGTAGCTTTGTCGAACATCAAAGATTTAGCAGTAATGATTGTTTTACGATCTACTTTCTCTACAAAAGCTTTTACATAGTCACTGGCAGGATTGGTTAAAATATCTTCGGCTGTTCCTATTTGTTCTATCACACCATCTTTCATAATGACGATACGGTCTCCAATTTTAATAGCCTCATCCAAATCATGGGTGATGAAAACAATGGTTTTCTGTAATGTATTTTGCAATTCAAGCATTTGATCCTGCATTTCAGATTTTATCAGAGGATCCAGTGCGGAGAAAGCCTCATCCATAAGCAATACCTCAGGATCGTTGGCCAAAGCTCTTGCTAATCCCACTCTCTGCTGCATTCCTCCTGAAAGTTGGGAAGGAAACTGATTTTCAAAACCATTTAATCCTACAATATCCAGGGCTTTCTGGGCTTTTTCATCACGGGAAGCTTTGCTTTCTCCTCTGATTTCAAGTCCGAAACCTGCATTGTCTAAAATAGTATGATGGGGTAGTAATCCAAATTTTTGAAATACCATACTCATTTCCGTTCTTCTTACTTCCAGAAGCTCTTTATTATTTTTACCGGTAATATCATCATCATTGATAAATACTTTTCCGGAGGTGGGCTCATTCAGTCTGTTGAGGCAGCGCAGTAAAGTAGATTTTCCACTTCCCGATAACCCCATAATCACAAAGAATTCACCTTCATAAATTTCAAAACTGGCTTTGTTGATTCCTACCGTACAGCCGGTTTTTTCAAGAATTTCCTTTTTGGAAAAACCTTTGTCTAAAAGTTCCTGTGCTTTTTCTTTGTTTTTACCAAAAATAATAGTCAGATCTTCAACTTTAAGTTTTACTTTTCTACTGTCTTCATTTTTTTCCATATTCAGGGTTTTTCAATTAATAAATAGTATAAGAGATTGTAAACCAATCCATTGTTATGCTTTATCTCAGTTGTTCTGCTGATGGCAATAGTAAAAAATAATCTATATAAGCTTCTGGTAATAAAAGCTTTTCACAAAAAAATAGACCATAAAGACCTCAGGCCTTATGTTTATTTTAAATATGTCAATAGATTATACTCTAGAAAAAGAGTGTATCACGTAAAAAGAAATTAATCTTTTACATAGATTCTACAATTAAATTACTGATGAAGTAATAAAGATATGTGTACTGAACAACTTGAATTTCTACATTCCATCAAAATGCAGATCAGCATAAAAAATCTGTATATCAATTTCTTATGACGGTGCAAATTTACGAATTTTATATTAAATGGATTTTTTGAACCTTAAAAAGCTGGTTTTAAGTCTGGTTATGAACTGAGATATTCATAGAGATTTTACTCTTATCATTCAGGAGAAAAGAGTATTTACAATGTCCGTATTTTTAAGAAGATTTTTAAAATACGACCTATAAAATTATTTCAATAAAACAGCAATAATAGCCAGAATTGCAGGCAGAGCTTGTACAAAAAATATTTTCTTAGTGGCAGAAATGGCTCCGTAGATTCCTGCTACCGCAACACATCCTAAAAAGAAAAGGGCGATATTATCCTGCCATTGAGGATCTTTGATGAGAAACGACCATAGCAGCCCGGCAGCCAGGAAACCATTATACAGGCCCTGATTGGCTGCAAGCCCTTTAGTAGGCTTAAACATTTCTGCAGGTAACGCCGCCTTAAAAACTTCTTTTCCTTTTGTTTCCCAGGCAAACATTTCCATCCAGAGAATATAAATATGTTCTAACGCAACAACTGCTATCAGAATTTTAGCAATGAGTTCCATGATTTACTATTTTGTCATTGTAAAACTAAAAAAATAAAGTTAAGTTTGAGTATTTAAATCTAAAGATGGATAGTTTTAAGATACATTTAGACAAATTTATCAGTGTAACCGAAGAGGAATATATTTCTATTCTTTCTTTTTTTAAGGTGCTGGAAGTCAGGAAAAAACAAAATTTAATGCTTGATGGAGAAATTTGTAAACATATGTATTTTGTTAATAAAGGCTGTCTGAGAAAATTCTTTATCAATGAAAAAGGAGTAGAGCAAACTACTGAATTTGCGATAGAAAACTGGTGGATCACGGATACATTTGCTTATGAAAGACAAATACAGTCTGATTTTTCTATTCAGGCAGTGGAACACTCTTCCATTTTGGTCATTGACCTGGAAAATCAGGAGTTGTTACTGCAGAAGCATCCTATGATGGAACGCTATTTCCGAATGATCTATCAAAGGGCATATGCCGCATCAGAGAGAAGAATACGGTATTTGTATGAAATGTCGCGGGAAGAATTATATGTTCATTTCAGTACATTATATCCTTGGTTTATTCAAAGGATTCCACAATATCTGATTGCTTCTTTTTTAAATCTTACTCCGGAATATCTCAGCGAAATCAGAGCAAAATTACGATCTTAAACCAGTTTAAGATTTTTATCATTTATAATTTGGAAATTTGTCATGTTATTAAAAGCCAATACAATGATGAATCAACAGAATCAATTTCCGCAGTTATTTTTAAGATTAGCACTTTCAGTGACTATGCTCTCTGCAGTAGCAGACAGATTTGGTTTTTGGGGTGCCAACGCTGCATGGGGGAATATGGCCAATTTTGAGGTATACACAAGAAAACTTACTTTTTTTCTTCCTGAAGCTTTAAGTACGGTTTCCGCATATGCAGCAACACTTTTGGAAACCCTTCTTCCGCTGATGCTGATTTTAGGATTTAAAACAAAAATTGCAGCCTATGGAAGCGGCCTTCTCCTGCTGATTTTTGCGGTGTCAATGACTATTGCATTGGGAGCTAAAGCCCCTCTTGATTATTCTGTTTGGGTAGGATGTGCAGGGGCATTTTTATTGGCTTCTCAGCAACAATATTCTTTTAGTATAGATCAATTAACCAAAAAATAATATCATAATGAGCGCAAGATTAAATATTGCAACAGTAGATTCAGCAGCGTATAAAGCGATGATGGGACTGGAAGGATACCTACAGACTATTTCTTTAAACCATATCCAGAAGGAATTAATTAAAATCAGGGCTTCACAGATTAATAAATGTGCTTTTTGCCTTGATATGCACACTAAAGATGCCATTAAATATGGTGAAACTACTCAGAGAATTTTTATCCTTGACGGATGGAGAGAAGCCAAAGAATTATTTACAGAAGAGGAACAGGTACTGTTGGAAATGACAGAAGAGATCACTTTAATCAGTCATGCAGGATTGACGGAAGAGACTTTCCAAAAAGCTAAGTCAATTTTTGATGAAAATCAGATCGCACAGATCATCATGGCTATTGTAACCATCAATGCATGGAACAGAATTGCAATAAGTACCCATCTTCCGGTTGCAAAATAGAAATAAAGTAAGGAAGCGGGAAAGCAAAGAAATTCATGAGGATGAAATCATTGGTTACCATTTACTTTATAAAAAGAGCTTTTCAAAACTGAAAAGCTCTTTTTGTATAAAACAATGAGACGGAGTAGCTCTGTCCTGTATTAATTGTAAAATTTGTGAGCGTTATCGAGAACATAAGTATTCTTTTTCACAAACATCTTAACTTTTACTTCTTGAGTGTTGGGTTTTGGGATTAAAAATGAATTGTTATTTATTTAATTCTTTTAAAATTGCTTCTCCGACGCTTTTTGCAGATTGTGGATTCTGTCCTGTGATCATTCTTTGGTCCGTTACTACATGATTCTGCCAAAGACCTGATTTTTCAAATTTTGCTCCTCTTTCTTTCAGTTTATTTTCCAATAAGAAGGGAACAACATCTGTTAATTTTACTTCCGATTCTTCTTCGTTGGTAAAAGCATTGATTCTCTTTCCGTCAACGAGGTATTTCCCATTGTTAAGTTTGATATTAACCAAACCTGCAGGGCCATGGCATACGCCTGCTACAATACCACCATTTTCATAAATTGCTGAGGCGATACTTGCTAATTCAGTATTATCTGCAAAATCCCACATTGCTCCATGCCCTCCTGCATAAAATATGGTTGAATAATCTTTAGGATTAACCTGGGATGGAGTCAGAGAATGATCAATCTTATTTTTGTATTCTTTATTTTCCCAAAACTCTTTGTTTACAGGATCTTTTAGATCGAATCCATCTACCGGAGGCGTTCCGCCTTTAGGGCTTACAAAGTCGATCTCATAGCCCGCCTGGTGAAGAACTTCCCATGGATGAGAAACTTCTCCCAAATAGTATCCTGTGTCTTCACCAGTATTGCCTTTCTTATCATGGCTGGTTACGACAAATAAAATTTTCTTTTTCATATGTTTTGTTTTTTGGTGTTGTGCCTGAATAAATCCTATGGTGAACAGGCTAAGACATAAAAGTGCCAGTTTTTTCATACTTATATAATATTTGTGATATAAATCTGAGGTTTCTCCTGAAGCTTTTCATCTGCCAAAGCTCCGAAAGCCTGAATATAAAGCTGCTGATTATGCTGTGCCAGCCCTTCTTCACTTTTCCAGATTTCATAGAAAACAAACTGGTTTTTATCTTCAATTCCCTGATGCAGGGTATACAGCTCGCAAGCCTCTTCTTTTCTTGTTTCTTTTACCATATTCTGAAGAACTTCCAATACTTCTGCCTGATGTTCTTCTTTGGATTTTATTATGGCTGTAAGGTGAATTTTCATATTAAATAAAATTTTCGATTGATTTATATTGAGGGCTCCATCCCAATTCTGTTCTTGCTTTGTCGGAATTGCATAAGCTGTTTGAAGCAAATCCGAAATATCCGCCTGCGGGACCAAATGTATGTACAGCTTCTTGTATACTGACAGATTGTGCAGGTTGTAAATGATAATGCAGACTTATGTTTTCAGCCAGATTTTTGATTGTTGAAGAACCGTTTTCTGCATAGTACATTGAACCGGCTTTTGCTTTTTCCAAAGCAAGCACATACATATCTGCTAAATCCTCAACATGAAGGTTCGACCATATGTTTTCACCTTTTCCAAAATAAACCCCAAATCCTTTTTCTTTGGATAGATTGATTAAAGCCGGAAGCTGAATACTGTCTTTTTTCAGACCCAGCCCCTCTCCGTAAACCATAGTAGGTACAATGACTATGCTTCTTATCCTTTTTTTAGCAGATTGAAGAACATAATTATTGATTAATACCCTTGAAGCCATTTCCAGTCTTGGATTCAGGGGGAAATCTTCTGTGAAAATGAAGTCATTTTTTTCTCCATTTTCTTTTCCTCCAAAGATGGCTGAGCCTGAGGTGAAAATAAAAGTTTTACCACTACCTTCCAAAGCATTTATAAAACTGTCTGCTGCATAGGCGTCATCAGCAGAATCAGCAGTGTGGATAACGGCATCTACTTTAGAAACTGCAGCATTCAGAACAGCTTCATCATGTATATCACCTATTATATATTCAATTCCTAGCTGCTGTAGCTTTTCTGCAGCAGCTGCATTACGGACAAGCCCTGTTACACTGTAGTTTTTTTCAACCAGTTTCTTTGCAACAGTACCACCAATATAACCGGTGATGCCTGTTATGAGTATTTTTTTCATTAGGCTAATTGTGGTTTTAGTTCCTGTTCAAATACATTTTTAACATGCGCTCTGTACAGCTTCATATCGCGCTCTATATTGGCATTCTTTTCCACATCATGAAAGTGGAAGCTTTCCATTTTTTTTAGAGAAACAAAAGCATTCATTCTATGAAAACCAAATAGCGGTCCGTCATCTACATTTCTTTCGCTGAAAAACTCTCCGGGAAGTGTAAAGGCCGTTGCAGGAGCATTCCAGCTTGTAGTCAGCATATATTTTCTACCGCCAAGCATTCCTCCGGTACCGTAATTGATCTCCGGATTTTCTGCATTTCTGCCGTCACTCATATAAATTCCTTTTGCATGACCTGCTGTGAAAACTTCATCAATATATTTTTTCAGGCCATTAGGAAGCTGAAACCACCAGATCGGAGTATGGTAAATGATATAATCTGCCCAAACAAATTTCTTCACTTCCTCATGTTTATCATATCCTTCACTTACGTTGGTTACTTTTACCTCTATATTGCCAAATGATTTTAGAACCTCCAGTGTATTTTCTGCGATAGTGTCATTATATTTCCCTCCGGAATGTCCAAAGTTTTGCCCTCCGTTGATGATTAATACTTTTTTCATTTTTATGATTGTTTACATTTTATGATGCAAAGTTAGGGTGGATTTATGTATAATAAAAATAGTATAAATTATACTGAACTATTATAATAATGATAGTTTGTAGTCTCAGATTAATGTGCTTTGCCTGTTGTACAAAATCTACGATTATATTGATGCGGTAAAAACAGACTATTCAAGGTTGTATGGTGAAATGTCATATCAGATCTGAGTCAAAATTCCTTTCTCTCTTGTACATTTGTTATGATAAACAGAATGAATATGATACAGATTGCAGTTTTTAGTGATGTGCATGGAAATCTTCCTGCGTTGAATTCGGTGTTGGAGGATATAGAGAAAAGGGGAATCCGTCAAAAATTCTGTCTGGGAGATCTTGTAGATTTTGCTCCATGGGGAAATGAAGTGACTGAAAAAATTAAAGAGCTGAATATTCCCTGTTTAATGGGAAACCATGACGAAAGGATTGCTTTCGATATTCCTGTGGTTCCATTATCTAAGCATACCGAAGAAGAAACTCTTGCCCGGTTCGTTGCTATTGATCATTCTAAAAAACACATTACAGAATCAAATAAAAAGTTTCTTTCTGAGCTTCCTTTTCATTTGAAATTAAACTATAAAATAGGGAAGAAGCACTGGAATATTCAGCTTATGCACGCAAGTCTATCGAGTAATGATACTTATCTGTATAAATCTGAGAGTGATGAGGTTTTTATAAAAATGCTGGAAGAGTCCAAATCTGATATTATTGTGATGGGGCATACTCATTTATCGTTTAAAAAGCAGTTTGATAATAATAGCTGGGCCGTTAATTGTGGCTCTGTAGGCCGCTCTAAGGAAGAGAATAGATTAGCTTCATATGTAATACTTACTTTAGATGAAGAAAAGATTATTCCGGAGATCATACAACTGAGCTATCCGCTTGATGAAACCGTTCTTAAGATACTGGAAAGCGAGATTCCTGATTATTATGCCTCGTTTTTAAGAAATCAAAATGTATTAATATTATAATTATGTTGTAGCTTTGTATTATAATATTAATAATTAATTCATGGTCAATTTAGAATGGTACCGTACTTTTAAGGCGATCTATAAAACCGGGACTCTGACAGGAGCTGCTGATGCTTTATTTATATCACAGCCCGGAGTGAGCTTACATTTAAGTTCATTGGAAGCTTATGTAGGATATAAACTGTTCGACAGAACCGGCAGGAAGATGATTCCTACGGAGCGGGGGAAAGTATTGTTTAATGCAGTAGCCGAACCTATCACGAAACTTGAAGATGTAGAGAAAAATTTTCAGAAATCTACGGAAAAACATACTCCGACCATTAGTGTGGGAATGTGTTTTGAAACTTTTCAGACGACTTTAGAGCAATATGTTTCTTCCCTGCCCTTTAATCTGATCATCAGCTTTGGGGAATATCCGGAAATGCTTGATCAGCTGGATAAAGGAATTCTGGATCTTATCATCACTCCTAAAAAAGGATCTTCTCCCAATATAGAGCATGAAGCATTTTCTTCTGAACAGATTGTCCTTGTTGGAGGAAAAGAGGTGGATACGGATGATTTTAAAAAAGTGTTGAAAACAAAAAATGCAGAACAGATAGAAGAGTGGCTGAAAAAAGAAAAATGGTATGGAACCACAGGAGACATGGAGCATCTTTTTCAATTTTGGACCCTAAACTTTGGTCACAAACCGAATTTTAGACCCAATTATATCGTTCCCAATTTAAACTCAATTATCCGTTGTTTAAAAGGAGGGGCAGGACTAGCCGTTGTTCCTGATTTTTTATGCAAAAACGAAATAGACGGCGGAGATGTAAAGCTGATCTGGGAAGGCAAAAAAAAGCTGGAAAATACCCTGTATTTCGGATGCCGGAAAAATACCAACTATCAAACGGAAATAGAACATATCAAGGGGCTATTCCGTAAGGTGATGGGTAAGTAGAACCATGTCCCGCATTTGTAATCCGTTTTCATAAATAGGATCCGGATAATTTTCAATAAAAAAATCCCTAAGAATTCCCTTTTTAATGAAACCGTTTTTCTCATAAAATCTGATCTGTTGGAAGCCGGTATCCGAGGTTCCAACTGTCAGAGTTTTATAGTCATGTTCTTTTGCAATTTCTTTTGCTTTATTCATCAGAATACTTCCTATTCCCTTGCTTCTATAGCTTTCTACAACAGCAATGTTTTTAATTTCCAATTCGGTATTGCTGTTCTTGTACAATGCCATAACAGCAATATCCTCCACACCATTCTGTAAAAGATAAATATCAGATTTGAAAATATACCGGTCAATAGCTTCTACAGTTTCATCTGCCAATAATAGCAGCCCGTATGGAATTTCCGAACCAGATTCAATACTGATGAAAGTGAAATTTTCCATTATAAGCTCATATGAATAAGTGGATACTCCTTTCCTGAACTGTCTTTTTCTGATCTTCCTATCGTTTTGAAGCCCATCTTCTCATAGAATCCAATGGCCTGTGGATTCTGTTCGTTAACATCTACTTTGGTAAGGCCTGTTTTCTCTTTCATGAATTGATAAAGAGCTTTTCCATAGCCTTTCCCACGGACGTCATTATGGATGAAAAGCATTTCCAGATTGCCTTCAGCAACGGATGAGAAGCCTTTACTTTCGCTGTTTTCAGTAATTACATAGACTTCCAGGTTGGGTAGATAGTCCCTTGGAATGGCTTCTTTGAAATAATTAAAATCTTCTTCAGTAAGAAAATCGTGGGTAGCCTTTACGGCAGATTCCCATATTTCCATGATTTTTGGATAATCTTCAGTAGTGGCAAGCCTTATTTGATGTGACATGATTTAAGATTTTGACAAAAATAGAAAATTAGAAATTAGGAAAGGAAGTTTATAATGTGTTGGAAAAACGCAAGGATGCAAAGAAGTTTCATTATAAACAGCTTTTAAGGTACAAGAAAATCAAAGATTTTCAGCAAGTTTTATGATATTGCTGCTTTAGATGAGCAGCGTTCAATTGTATCGAAGATAAAATCCTTGCGTCTTATAGCATAAAGTATGTAAAAACCCTTTGCGTCTTTGCGTTTCCAATATTCTATTATTTGAATGAGGTTTATGTTATAATGTGTTGGAAAAACGCAAGGGCGCAAAGAAGTTTCATTATAAATAGCTTTTAAGGTGCAAGAGAATCAAGGATTTTCAGCAAGTTTTATCAAATGAATATTTGTGGTTTTAGATGAGCAGCACTCAATTTTATCATAGATAAAATCCTTGCGTCTTATAGCATAAAGTATGTAAAACCTTTTGCGTCTTTGCGTTTCCAACATTCTATTATTTGAATGAGGTTTATGTTATAAAGTGTTGGAAAAACGCAAGGACGCAAAGAAGTTTCATTTTAAACAGCTTTTAAGGTACAAGAAAATCAAAGATTTTCAGCAAGTTTTATGATATTGCTGCTTTAGATGAGCAGCGTTCAATTGTATCGAAGATAAAATCCTTGCGTCTTATAGCATAAGGTATGTAAAAACCCTTTGCGTCTTTGCGTTTCCAATATTCTATTATTTGAATGAGGTTTATGTTATAATGTGTTGGAAAAACGCGAAGGCGCAAAGAAATTTCATTATAAACAGCTTTTAAGGCGCAAGAAAATCAAAGATTTTCAGCAAGTTTTATCAAATGAATATTTGTGGTTTTAGATGAGCAGCACTCAATTGTATCGAAGATAAAATCCTTGCGTCTTATAGCATAAAGTATGTAAAACCTTTTGCGTCTTTGCGTTTCCAACATTCTATTATTTGAATGAGGTTTATGTTATAAAGTGTTGGAAAAACGGGAAGGCGCAAAGAAATTTCATTATAAACAGCTTTTAAGGCGCAAGAAAATCAAAGATTTTCAGCAAGTTTTATGATATTGCTGCTTTAGATGAGCAGCATTCAATTTTATCATAGATAAAATCCTTGCGTCTTATAGCATAAAGTATGTAAAACCTTTTGCGTCTTTGCGTTTCCAACATTCTATTATTTGAATGAGGTTTATGTTATAATGTGTTGGAAAAACGCAAGGGCGCAAAGAAGTTTCATTATAAACAGCTTTTAAGGTGCAAGAAAATCAAGGATTTTCAGCAAGGTTTATCAAATGAATATTTGTGGTTTTAGATGAGCAGCACTCAATTTTATCGAAGATAAAATCCTTGCGTCTTATAGCATAAAGTATGTAAAAACCCTTTGCGCCTTTGCGTTTCCAACATTCTATTATCTGAATGAGGTTTATGTTATAATGTGTTGGAAAAACGCAAAGGCGCAAAGAAATTTCATTATAAACAGCTTTTAAGGCGCAAGAAAATCAAAGATTTTCAGCAAGTTTTATGATATTGCTGCTTTAGATGAGCAGCATTCAATTTTATTATAGATAAAATCCTTGCGTCTTATAGCATAAAGTATGTAAAACCTTTTGCGTCTTTGCGTTTCCAACATTCTATTATTTGAATGAGGTTTATGTTATAATGTGTTGGAAAAACGCAAGGGCGCAAAGAAGTTTCATTATAAACAGCTTTTAAGGTGCAAGAAAATCAAGGATTTTCAGCAAGGTTTATCAAATGAATATTTGTGGTTTTAGATGAGCAGCACTCAATTTTATCGAAGATAAAATCCTTGCGTCTTATAGCATAAAGTATGTAAAAACCCTTTGCGCCTTTGCGTTTCCAACATTCTATTATCTGAATGAGGTTTATGTTATAATGTGTTGGAAAAACGCAAAGACGCAAAGAAAAAATAAATAATATGTTGTTTTAAGGTGCAAGAAAATCAAGGATTTTCAGCAAGGTTTATCAAATGAATATTTGTGGTTTTAGATGAGCAGCACTCAATTTTATCATAGATAAAATCCTTGCGTCTTATAGCATAAAGTATGTAAAACCTTTTGCGTCTTTGCGTTTCCAACATTCTATTATTTGAATGAGGTTTATGTTATAAAGTGTTGGAAAAACGCGAAGGCGCAAAGAAATTTCATTATAAACAGCTTTTAAGGCGCAAGAAAATCAAAGATATTCAGCAAGTTTTATGATATTGCTGCTTTAGATGAGCAGCGTTCAATTGTATCGAAGATAAAATCCTTGCGTCTTATCGTGTAAAGTATATAAAAATCTTTTGCGCCCTTGCGTTTTTCCAACACTTTATGATCTCAAAAAATAACGTTTCAAAGAGCTTATTAAATACCAATTCTTGACACAACCAGTAAAAATGGTAGGTGAAAATTTCAATTTTTTATTGCAAATTTGTTTAATCACTTTATATTAAAAATTAAAACTAAGAGTTTATGCAAAAGAAAACCTACACAGGGCAGCCTGTGGTAACCTTAAATAATGGGATAGATATTCCTGCTTTAGGATTTGGAGTATGGCAGATGGAAGACCTGAAGGAATGTGAAAGTGCAGTCATTAAAGCTATTCAGACAGGATACAGAATGATTGATACGGCTGCTATTTATCAGAATGAAACTGCGGTGGGGGCTGCTGTGAAAAATAGTGGAATCAATAGAGATGAGCTGTTTATCACTTCAAAGGTTTGGGTTCAGGATCATGGATATGAAAAAACAAACAGTGCATTTCAGAGAACATTAAACCGATTACAAATGGACTATCTTGATATGTATCTAATCCATTGGCCTTATGGAGACTTTTTAGGAACCTGGAAAGCTCTGGAGGAATTGTATCAGGAAGGAAAAATTAAAGCAATAGGAGTTTGTAATTTTACGGTTGAGAAACTGGAAGAATTAAAAGCTCATTCAGCTGTTGTACCGGTGATCAATCAGATTGAGCTACACCCAGTCTTCCAACAGAAAGAATTACAGGTTTACGACAGAGAAAATAATATTGTAACACAACCCTGGAGCCCGCTTGGAAACGGAAATGCTAATCTTTTGAACAATATTGAATTAAAGGCTATTGCCGAAAGATATGGTAAAACTGTAGCTCAGGTTATTTTAAGATGGCATTTACAGGAAGGTTTCGTGGTCATCCCCAAATCAGTAACTCCATCAAGGATTGAAGAAAATTTTAATGTATTCGACTTTGAGCTGACAGAAGATGAGATGAATGCTGTCCGTTCTTTAGATACAGGAAAAAGACTGTTTTTTGATCCGAAAGATCCGGAATGGGAACAGAAGATGCTGAATGCTGTAGCAGATATTTAGTACTAAAAAGTTGAAATAATTCCCCACAGATTCCACAAATTTTAAGATTCAAAAGGTCTTTATGCCCGGTGGGATCTGTGGGATTCTTATTAAAATTATCTTTGTGAGCAATGTCATATTATTTTAATAATGAGCATTGTCTGCTTATCCGTAACTTCTAATAAAAATAATCCTTATGTTTTGGCCGGATACAATCAGTAAAAAATTAGGAGTAAAATATCCTGTAATTCAGGCTCCAATGTTTGGAGTAAGTACACCACAGATGGTTGCAGCAGCAACAAAAGCAAATTGTCTGGGATCTTTGGCGCTGGCTGATCTTTCAGCCGATCAGTCTATTGAGCTGATCAGAGAAACCCGGAAACTTACTGATAGGCCTTTTGCAGCAAATATTTTTGTACATTCTATTCCAGAAGTCACAGCAGATCTAAAAACGAAATTTGTAAAAACCAAAGAGTTCATAGAACAGCTGGCCAGAGAGCATACTATTGAAGTCAGACTTCCGGATCTTGAAGCTATTCAATTAAGCACCTATCATGAGCAGGTAGATGCTGTAATAGCTGAGAAGTGCAGTATTCTAAGCTTTACTTTTGGAAATTTAGATGATAAAAGTATTCAGAAGCTAAAAGAAAATGGGCTAACCCTTATTGGAACCTGTACTTCTGTAGAAGAAGCTTTAGTTCTGGAGAAATCAGGAATTGATATGATTTGCGTTCAGGGAATAGAAGCGGGAGGGCATAGAGGAAGTTTTGATGCGGATGATATTCCCCAGATTGGAGGCTTGTCTCTATTGTCACAGGTTTATGATCATGTGAATGTTCCTTTGATTTATGCAGGAGGAATTTATAATGCTAAAACAGTACAGGCAATCAATGATTTGGGAGCACAGGGTTTCCAGGTAGGTAATCTTTTGCTAGCGTCTACAGAAAGTGCTCTGCAACCTTTTGAAAAAGAGCGTCTAAAGAAAGTGAAAGAGAACGAGATTGTTTTAACGAAAAGTTTTTCAGGAAGATATGCCAGAGGGGTTAAAAATAAATACATTGAAGTCCTTGAAAATTCGGAATATATTTTACCTTATCCGTATCAGAATAAACTGACCAATCAGCTGCGTAAAGCTGCAAAATATTTACAGAACTCAGATTTTCTGGGACTTTGGGTAGGGCAGTCCATTCATCATTACAGTGAACTTTCTACTGAAGACATCCTGAGGAATCTCATTACCGAAGTAGGTAAACTTTAAAAAATAGTACTATTATCTTTCCAGATTAACCCAAGCTGTTATTAAAAGGTATTTTAAACGAATTAACTAAATGAAAAACCTCCTTTCAGCTGGAAGGAGGTTTGTTTTATACAGAATTCTGAAATGAAATTCATTTTCAGATTAGCATTACTTCGTAAGATCCAGGCCACCAAAGTTTCCGGAGCTCATCATCAAATAAACACCATTGGTCTTATCTAAAGTGTTCCAGTAGGCATGAAGATCTTCAGCATTGGTGAAAACCTTTAGATTTTCATTTTTGAATTTTTCTTTAATGAATTCGGGAGAGATAGGTTCCATTCTTTTGATTTTTAGGGCGTCTTCAGAATAAAATACAATAGCTTCTTCCAACCCATCCATTGCATGGTCATATTGCTCTAAAAAGACAGGATTTAAGCTGGAATACGTATGAAGTTCCAGGAACCCATATTTCTTTTTATTCTCAAATTGTTCTTTGAAGGCTTTTACTGCTGCCTTCACTTTACTTGGAGCATGGGCAAAATCTTTGTAAAGGATTCCTTTATCTTCTCTTTCTACTTTTTCAAGACGTTTGGAAGCCCCTTTGAAGCTCATAATTGCTTCATAGAAATCTTCGTCCATAATCCCAAGCTGGCGGCAGATATGTCTTGCCCCTTCCATATTTAATAGATTATGTGCCCCAAAAACGGAAAGAGGAACATCTCCCATTTCAGTTTGTAAGTATACCTGTCCATTATTGATTTCATATTCAGGTGTTTTGTAAGGGATTTTTCTGAAATAATTTTCAGCATCTTCCACTACTTTTACCACTTCCGGGTCTTCTTCGTTGTAAACCAAAACCCCGCCGGCAGTAATACTTGCCACAAATTTTCTGAACTGCTCAATATAATCATCAAAAGTTTTGAAAACATTGATGTGGTCCCAGGCAATACCGCTCATTAAAGCGATATTCGGTTGGTATAATAAGAACTTTGAACGCAGGTCAATAGGAGAGGACAGGTATTCATCACCTTCCAGCACCATAAAATCATTATCCTGAGTAAGTTTTACCATACAGTCAAAACCTTCCAACTGTGCTCCTACCATGAAATCCACTTCCTTCTGATGGAAGTTCAGAACATGAAGGATCATTGAAGTGATGGTTGTCTTACCATGTGAACCGGCAATTACCACTCTGGTTTTATTTTTTGACTGTTCGTATAAAAATTCCGGGTAGGAATATATCTTTAAGCCCAATTCTTTTGCTTTTGCCAATTCAGGATTATCCTGGTGAGCATGCATTCCCAGAATAACAGCGTCAATATCTGAGGTTATTTTTTCCGGAAACCAGCCCATTTCCTGTGGCAGGAGTCCTTTTTTTTCCAATCTGGATTTTGAAGGCTCAAAAATAGCATCATCTGAACCTGTAACCTGATATCCTTTATCTTTTAGCGCAATAGCAAGATTATGCATAGCGCTTCCGCCAATGGCAATGAAGTGGGTTTTCAATTGTATTTACTGTTTTTTAACATTATTATTAATGAGCTCCTGGAAAGCCTGGAGTATATTGTCCCAATTGGTTTGGTAGTTGGGAACAATCAGGCTTGCATCTGTTTTACTGCCTTCATTGGGCCCTTTCTTGATGTTGATAGAAGTGGTAATGTTATCGTAAAGTTTTTTACGGCTTTCCTGAATTCTTCTAAAATTGTTCTGAGAAAGGGTTTGATCCAGTTTTTTTAAATCTTCGTTTGAGATTTTAAAATCCTGTTTGTATTTTTTACCCTGCCCTTCGAAAGAATAGTGTGCATTATTACCTTTTATAAGCAGGTTTTCATATACCGGTGCATATCCTCCACTTTTGGAATAACTTATATCAAAATCTGAATATACTTTTTGGCTGTTACACGAAACTAATACTATGATGGCGAATAAGATTCCTATTATTCTGTTCATAATTTTTTAATTTACTTTAATTATTAGGGTCCTGTTGTTCTAATTTTTTAGCTTTAAGTTCTTCATCATAAGTGTGTAGGAGGTTGAAATCCTCGGTCTGCTCAATAGCAGTCATAATTTTTAATAAAATTTCCGGTGCTTTTTCATTATCATAGTCGATATCCAGAGGGGCTTTGAATTCCATCGTTGGCTTTACTCCGGTGACTTTTACACGAAGGCCTTTTTTATCAAAAGCTCTTCTAAACCCGTTTATTTTAATGGGAATGACAATAGGACGCTGGTTTTTCACCAGTTTAGCCGTACCTCTTCTTCCCTGGGCAAAAGCTGATGTTGTTCCCTGTGGGAAAGTGGCTACCCACCCATTGTCCAAAGCCTTCATAATATTGTCAACTTCACTCATATCTACCATTCTGTTAACATTCTTACCTTCTGCTCTCCAGGTTCTTTTTACGGTTACAGCTCCTGCAATTTTGAAAATTTTCGGAAGAATACCTTTATTCATGGTTTCTTCGGCTGCTACATAGTAAAAATCAATCTTTGGATTCAACAGGTAGATCGGGTTTTTTATGGTATTTAAATAGCCATTATTTACGGCACAGAATGCATGATACATTGCTGCCACATCCGCAAAATAGGTTTGATGGTTACACACAAAAAGTACATTGGAGTCCGGAAGATCCACAAGGTGCTCTGTGCCGGTTATCTTCAATTTATTAAAGCCATTGAATCGCCTATAGGATACAATTCCTAAAATAAAAATAACTAACCTTTTTAAAAAATAAGGTGTTCCGAATGCATCGGTGAAAATATTTTTCTTCGCCATCTCTCAATTAAACACGGTTGTGCAAAGTTACATATTTTTCAGCAACTGGCTGAATTCACTTAATATCATCGCTGTAGCGCCCCAGATAATATATCCATTGAAATTAATCACAGGAACTTCATGGCCTCCTGCACTGGGAAGAGCCATCATTTCCGGAATGTCAGACAGATTTAGAAAAGAGGTGATAGGAAATTCAATGGTTTCCACGGCTTCGCTCTGCTGAAGAACGAAAAGCGGGTTCTTTTTAGTATACGAAATATAAGGATATACATAAAAGTTACTCGGTGGAACATAGATAGGAGACATTTCCCTGATAATCCTCAGATAATGTTTATCGATTCCAATTTCTTCAGATGTTTCCCTAATGGCTGTTTCAGCAAAATCCTGATCCATTTCCTCCCGTTTTCCGCCGGGAAGTGAAATCTGGCCGCTATGTCTGTCATGCTCATTAATGGTTCTTTGGATCAGAGGAAAATACCATTCATTGTCTTTTAAATACAATACAATATTAACTGCTGCAAATTTGGGATTCTTTGCCAGTACTTCATCATACGTAAAAACAGGACGGTAAGGGGGCGAGAACACCCCATGAGCGTGCTCACCAGGCAGCTCTACATTAGTTATTTTCCTCAATAAATCTTTTCCAAAATTTTCCATACTTCAAATTTAACAATATATCTTGAAGAATTAAAGGGCTTAACAATAATTAACCTACGTTGTTTTTTGAGTGATAGAACTGGCAGGAGTCAGTTTTTGCTTCACAAAGTCAATAGTGAATTTTTTGCTCCTCAAAATGAATAGTCAATAGAACGTGCATAATTCACAAGCGAAATGGATTGACCATTGAAGATTCATGATCTCAATACTTTATTTTCCAATAACTGAAACCAATGGGATGTGTTTTACAGGGAAATTAACGGAATTGGCAATAAAACAATATTCATTGGCTTTATAATGGAGCTGTTCTGCAGTTTCAATCATAGATTTTTCAGCTACAATAACTGTGGGGTGTAGTGTTACTTCGGTGAAATGCCCGCTACCATTGGATGTTTCGGCCATTATTCCCGTAGCTTCGTCTGTATAGTCTATAACAATAATGCCTGCTTCAGAACAAAAATGGAGATACCAAAGCATATGACATGAGGAAAGTGATGACAAAAATATTTCTTCCGGGTTATATTTCATTTTGTCTCCCCGGAAAGAAGGGTCGGATGAACCTTCAATATTGGGTTTGTTTTCTGCTGAAATCGTGTGACTTCTTTCATAATCTCTGTAGCCGCTGGTTCCGGTTCCTTTATTTCCGGTCCATTGGACAATGGTTTTGTAGTGGTGCTCTTTACTCATTCTGTAAATTTATTTTGTTTAAGCTTAAAAACAAAAAAGTATTTACTTAAACTGTAAGTAAATACTTTTATCAGACTGAAAAAATTTAAAAAGGAAATTAATCCTTTATAAGTTTTTTTACAGATGTTTTTCCACTTTCAAATATTACTTTTGCAATATAATTCCCCTTTAACAAATCTGAAACATCAGTATTATTGTCTTTTAAAACTTTTATGGTTTTGCCGTCCATAGAATAAATTTCTATTTTGATTACTTTTTCTTTTGTGTTGAAAACCAAATCTTTCTTAACAGGGTTTTCGAAAGAAAATATGCTGTTCGTTTTTGTAATATCAGTTGTTGATAAAGTCGTATTGTTTAGCAAATATTTAGTAACATAGCCGTTTCCGCAGGCTATAATATTAGTGTCATTCACAATCATATCACCAATAAATGTTAGTTCCGGATTGGTCTCGGAGTAATAGCTGAAATTGGAATTTATACTACCATTTTGATTGAGTTTGGAAATAAAATGAGTAGGTCTAAAATCTCCTTCACCACTTCCTCCAATGTAATAATACCCATCCTTTTCAATAATGCTTGTAATCCATGCACCACCATTGATGCCGGAATGTGAATATAAATCATAGTTGAATGTAGTATCGGGAGTGCCGTCTGCATTAATTCTGAAAATTTCATCATTTATGTTCGAATAAATAATTTTATTGTTAGTATCCATCAATACACAGCCTGCATGATTTAAACTGGATGTCATTTGTAGAGTGCCATTATTCCCAAAACTTACTAATGGCTGGCCGTCTGCAGTAAGTTTTTTCAGAATACCAGTATTTGTAATGACCACTATATTGGATTGATTATCTGTAAGAACAAATGTTCCGTTTGACCAGCTTCCTTCAGTGAATACAGAACCGTTATTTCCAAAAGTGTTATCAATAGCTCCTGCGGCAGTAAGCCTGTAAATTCTGTGTTGATAAACCTGACCGTTTGAGTAGTCAATGCCGTGAACAATTATTTTTTCGTTTTGCAGGATAAGACCGTAGGAACGGGTATTTCCATCATTACCAAGTGCTGCTATGAAAGCAATGCCATTGGAGCCAAAAGTAGGATCTAATTGTCCGTTTGGAAGTATTCTTGATATAGATGCTCCCGTGTCTGAAAAACCAAATACCACAAGCTTTCCATCAGATTGTTTTTTTAACTGGCTGTCTGTAGCAGAATAAGGTAGCTGAAGTTCCCCGTTGATTCCAAAAGAAGTATCTATAATTCCGCCGGGGCTAAGCTTAGATAAAAAAGATTTTTCAATTCCTGTGTTGCTGTTATGGGTATTATAGGTGAAATAAATGCTGCCGTCCGGGTTTTGAATCATTCTCGACCAGGCATTATTACCAGACATAGTGTATATTCCGTTTGAAGCAAATGTTGGATCTTTGGAAATAATTTGTGCAAAAGCAGTTTGTACAGCAAGAAGCAGTACGAGAAATAATTTTTTTGTCATTGTTGTATTTTTAGTTTTTAATTGAAAATGAAAAGTGCTTGTTAATAGTAATCAAACACTTTAAGGGTAATGTTGAAAATATATATTAGTTTTTGATCAACTTCTTTGTGGCTGTCTTCCCATTTTCGAAGACAACTTTTGCAATATAAACACCTTCTGGTATCTCAGAAATGCTGGTGCCGTTACGTTCTATATTTTTGATACGCTTCCCATTTAAATCATGTATTTCTATGGATTGTACTTTTTCTTTTGTATGGTAAACCAAGCTTTGTTTAATTGGATTTTCAAAAGCAATATCAGAATCAGTTTTTGTAATATCTGTTGCTGATAATGTAGCATTATTAAGCAGGTATTTTACAATATAATTATTGCCTTTTACGATAATAGTATTGCTATTAACAATCATTTCGCTTATTGTTGAGAAAGGCGGAGTAAGATAGGGAGGATCAGCGAAATTTGATTCTATATAATAGTTGAAGGTAGAATTCATAGAACCATTTTGATTAAGTTTTGAAATGAAATAATTAGTATTAAATAAAGTATTTCCAGCATTTCCTCCAACATAATAAGATCCGTTTTTTTCATGTATACTAAAAATCTCCGGTCCTGAATTTAAGCCCAAACTGGTATATAAATCATAATTAAATGTGGTATCAAGGGTTCCACTCGGATTTATTCTGAAAATGCCATGATTCCCGTTTGTTGAGAAAAGAATTCTATTATCACTGTCTATCATTGCGGTGCTAACATTGCCTATAGGGGAGCCATTAATGTTAATTTGTGCCACTCCATTATTTCCAAAACTTGTCATCGTATGTCCGTTGGAGTCAAATTTTTCAACAATACTGATGTTATCACTGAAACTGATAATATTTGATTGATTATCAATGAATACGAATGTTCGGCCTGTAATGTTACCCTGTGTGGTTACATATCCGTTGCTACCAAAAGTTTGATCTATACTTCCGTTGGTATTCAGTCGGTAGATGGCATGATGCGGATTCTGACCTCTCCGGATACCATGCACAATTATTTTTTCATTCTGTAGAATAAATTCATAAGAATTATAAAAATCATCATGGTCCGCATATATTTCAGGAGAAATACCATTTGTTCCAAAAGAAGGATCCAGCTGACCGTTAGGGAGCATTCTTAGTATTTGAGCATTGCCCCATAAACCGAGAATTAACAGTTTCCCATCTGTCTGTAATTTTATTTGGTTCATGAATGGTTCGGAAGCTAGCTTAACCGTTCCATTATTTCCAAAAGATTGGTCCAGGGCCCCATCAGGAGTAAGCTTGGATACAAATCCATGGGTGACTCCTGTGGCAACGTCCACATTATAAGTGAAATAAATTTCTCCATTAGAATTTTGAACCATTTGATACGAGTTACTTATAGAATAGCTGGGGATTTCAGCGACTCCATTTGAAGCAAATGTTGGATCTTTAGTGATAATTTGTGCAAAAGCAGCCTGTACTGCAAGAAGCAGTACGAAAAATAATTTTTTTGTCATTGTAGTTTTTAGTTTTTAATTGAAAAATGAAAAGTGTCTGTTGTTAGTAAGCAGAAACTTTAGAAAATATTGTAAAATAGGTATGTATTAATTCTTGATCAACTTCTTTGTGGTCGTCTTCCCATTCTCGAAGACAACTTTTACCATATAAACACCTTTTGGTACCTCGGAAATACTGGTGCCGTTGCTTTCTATATTTTTGATACGCTTCCCGTTTAAATTATATATTTCTATGGATTTCAACCTTTCTTTTGTATGGTAAATCAGATTCTGCTTAACAGGATTTTCAAATGAAAATAAAGGAAGAGTGGCTTCCGGCACTTTGGCAGCGGTTCCTAATGTTGAATTACTTAATAAAAATTTTAAAATATTGGTTCCTTTTTCTGCAATGATCGAATTGTTATTGATAATCATGTCACCAATTCCTTCTGAAGTGGGAGTAGTTTCGGAGTAATAATTAAAAACGGGATCTACCGTTCCTGAAGGAGTCAGTTTTGAAATGAAAAAAGCTTCTCCCATTGCTCCTGTCTGTCCCGCAATATAATAACTGTTGTTTTTTTCAATTACAGAAGATAAGCTAATGATTGCAAAAGGATAGGAATTAGTACTGTCAAATGCAAAAGAGCTGTCATAGATTCCGTTGGCATTAATTCTGAAAATTTCGTTATTCATATTATAGCAGATAATATTGTTATTGCTGTCTATGAGAGCATTTCCTACCATTCCCGGATAATTGTTAAAGCCAGAGTTCCGTTACTTCCAAAACTTGTTAGAGGCTGTCCATCCGGACTGTATTTTTCTAATCCTCCGTTGGGATATAGAGTAGCTGCATTGGTGTGACTGTGATCGCTAATCAGACTTACAATATTTGACTGACTGTCTAGAAATATGTAATTTCCCACTGTCTTAATCAAACCGTTATTGCCAAATGTATGGTCAATACTTCCATTGTTATTCAGCCTGTAAATTGCTTTGTAAAAATTGGATTGTCCGTCAGTTGATAATCCATAAATAATGATGTTGTTATTTTGCACATATAACCCATAGCCATATCCGTTGAAGTCGGTAAAAACATTGGCTATTTTTGAAACTCCATTTATTCCAAAAGTAGCATCAACCTGACCGTTGGATAGCAGTCTTGTGATAACAGATCCCTCGGTATTGAAACCATAGATCAACAGTTTACCATCTGCTTGTTGAGCTAATTGGCTGTCTATGCCTGCAAAATAATTACTGATCACGGTTTCTCCATTATTTCCGAAAGCCGAATCAAGGGTTCCATTAGGGCTAAGTTTTGATACTACACATTCCGGGCTGCTTAAAACAGCATTGTCTCTGGCATAGGTGAAGTAAATGTTTTCGTCAGTATGTTGAAGTATTTTAGTGGGATAACTGGTGTTGGCGCCTGCTGTAATAGCATATTTTCCGTTTACAGCAAAGCTGTTGTCATATGAAACGATCTGGGAATACACACTCTGAATAATCAGAATGAGTACAAGAAATAAACTTTTTTTCATTGTGTAAATAAATTTGGCGTAAATGTAATAAAAAAACCTTCAGCATTGCTGAAGGTTTGAATTTTGTTCTGATTTAATTAGAATGTCCTATCAATTCTTCTTTTTTGGAATTGTAAATCCGGTATTCTAAATACTTAAAAGAATCCCTTGGGATAATGGTTACCCATTTTTTGTACTTTATAAACCATTTCATCTGAATGCTTTTGATGCCTTTAGTAAGGTAAGCTTCTACAAATGGATGTACATGAAGGTAAAGTTTACCTTTTTCTTTTTGCATAATGGTTCTGATGGTATCACCCATTTTTTCCACAATAACAATAGGAGCGGTAATTTCTCCATCTTTATTAGGGTTTTCCTCTTTGGTGTCGATCTGTTTTTCCGGACGGTTTCTTTGTCTGGTAATCTGGATCAGTCCAAATTTACTTGGAGGTAAGATTTTGTGGCGTGCTTTGTCACGCTTCATCTCTTCTTTCAGATGCTCGTAAAGATCTCTTCTGTGGTCGGCATTAGGCATATCGATGAAGTCGATAACAATAATACCTCCCATATCTCGAAGACGCAGCTGTCTGGCAATCTCTGTGGCTGCCATTTTGTTCACTTTTAGAGCGTGCTCCTTATTGACAGCAGCTCCGGTAGTAATATTATTTCCGGAATTGACATCCACAACATGGAGTGCTTCTGTGTGTTCAATAACAAGATATGCTCCTTTTGAGCTTGGAATGTTGACGTGTTTACCGAAGCTTTGTTTAAGCTGTTTTTCAACATTGTAATATTCCAGAAGTGGAATATGAGAGTCATAAAACTGGACAATATTTTTTCTTTCAGGAGCAATTACTTCAACGTAATTGGTCATCTCTTGTACCATCTGTTCGTCATCACAGATAATACTGACGAAATCCTGATTAAAATTGTCTCTTAAAATAGCGGAAGCTTTATCTTCTTCGCTTAAAACTTTAGACGGAACTTTATTTTTCTGGATGTTCTTAAAAGTGCTTTCCCATTTTTGAATCAGCTGATTCATATCGTTATGCAGGTCAGCTACTTTTTTTCCTTCGGCTACCGTTCTGATAATAACTCCAAATCCTTCAGGTTTTATACTGTCAATAAGGGTTCTGAGTCTTTCTTTTTCCTCAAAACTTCTTATTTTTTTGGAAATGGAAACTTTATTATCGAAAGGAATCAGAACCAAAAATCTTCCTGTCAAAGAAACCTGGGTAGAAATCCTGGGGCCTTTTGTGGAAATAGGTTCTTTAGTAATCTGCAGAAGAACCAAATCATCCTTTGCAATTACTTTGTCTACCGTTCCGTTCTTGTCTATTTCGGGTTGTATCTCGAAATTTTTTAAGCTTGAAGTGCTTTGTTTTTTAGAAATAGTATCTTTTAAAAACTTTCTGTATGTAAGATATTGTGGACCCAGATCCTGATAATGCAGAAAAGCATCTTTATCATATCCAATATTAACGAATGCTGCATTCAGGTTAGGTGCCAGTTTTTTTACTTTTCCTATAAACAGATCTCCAACTATAAAATCGCTTTTGTCCTCTTGCTCATGAAGTTCACATAGTCTTCCGTCTTCCAGCAGTGCAATCTTTGTAAGATCATCTTCATGCGAAACTATTAGTTCTTTCTTCATTTTGTTATAAGATAAAATTGTTAAGATTATAGGAAATTGGCTGGTGTCTCTGTTAATTCATAAATATAAATATAAGGATTTAGAATGAAAACCATTATATTTTTATTAAAATAATATTTGAAACCGGCTGTCTTCCGCGGAATCTTATAGTTGTAAATAAAAATATAGTCGGTGGGCCTTAAAACTTAAAACCACCAACTATATTATTATATTGTAAATCTCGAGAAGAAGAGATTATTTTTTCTTATGTCTGTTTGCTCTTCTTCTTTTCTTTCTCTTGTGTGTTGCAACCTTGTGTCTTTTTCTTTTCTTTCCGCTTGGCATAATTTTAATTTTTTAGTAACTAGTTAATATTCAGTTAATGTTCTTATTTTACTGCGACTTTAGTTTTTACTTTCTCCACAAAAGATTTTGATGGTTTGAAAGCAGGAATGTTATGAGCAGGAATCTCAATTGCAGTGTTTTTAGAAATATTTCTTCCTGTTTTAGCAGCTCTTGTTTTAATGATGAAAGATCCAAAACCTCTTAGATAAACGTTATCCCCATTATACATAGAAGTTCTGATCTCCTGCATAAAAGCTTCTACAACTTTCTGTGTTTCATTCTTTTCTGTTCCCAACTTATTTGAGATGGTGTTTACCAATTCTGCCTTTGTCATTTCCTTATTTTAATTTTAAATTTTAGGTGTGCAAATTTAGTTAAAAAAATTGAATACTAGCAAATTAGTGGCGAAATATTTTTGTTCTGATCGTTGAGTTTTTATTGTAAACACTATATTAAGGCAGACTTATGATGATTTAATAAATTAATAATATAGCGGTATGACAATGGTTAAAGTGAAAAAGAAGCATCCTTAGCCGGTGCAATAATAACTCCTCTTTAACACATTATAATTATTCAAACTTTTTTACATACTGGAATTATAATATCCGTTTTCTACACAAAAACGGATGAGGTGAAGTTTTGTTTTTAATCCCAGTTTTTCTGTAAGCCTGTTGATGTAAGTGTCAATAGTTCTTGTGCTTAAGTTAAGCTTTTCTGCAA
Organism: Chryseobacterium sp. Bi04; assembly: GCF_918698085.1. GTDB lineage: Bacteria > Bacteroidota > Bacteroidia > Flavobacteriales > Weeksellaceae > Chryseobacterium. The sequence goes on along the minus strand of NZ_CAKKLP010000017.1, from coordinate 38,825 downwards.
TTTCTTTATTGCTGTATCCTTCGTAGCAGAAGCGCATCAGCTGTATTTCTGCAGGAGAAAGTTCTTCCTGGCTTTTTTTCTGCCTATCCATGTATTCCTGTACGGCAAGTGGCTGCTGTTCCCATTCTTTGGAATAAGTATGGTAGTCAAACTCATCTGAAGCAATAGTACCTTTAATGATATCCTTAATCGTATTGCTTTTTTTCTGACAGTAATAAGTATTGGGAATCTTTGCAAGAATTTCGGCCATATCTTCCTGAAAGGTTCCGGAATAAGTAACAATAGGAGTTTCTGCATTACTTTTTCTGATATATTTTATGGCTTCAATTCCGCTTAATACCGGCATAAAGAGCTCTATAATGAACACGTCTTCCTGTCTTCTGTAGATTCTGTTTACCAGCTCATGGCCGTTATTACAGTCGTTCAGAAGCATATAGAAAGGGTTTTCCATAAGTGTTTTGATCATTATTTTTTTAAAATAAAAATCGCTGTCAGCAATGGAAAAACGCACGGTATTAGATAATATTTTACTCATTCTTAATATCGATTTGGCAAATGATATTTGAAATTCAGAGGCCTAATTTATGAAAAACTTATCAAAGAGAAAATTAATATTGGGTTAATCAGGGTTTTCACGAAATTAGCATGGGGAAAATACGTATTGTGCATAAAATTTTTTTTTTATATTTTCACAGGCCAAACAAATCGCAATTTATGTCTTCAAATCGGGAAAAAAAATTGAACAAATCTGACGTCAGAACGGGCATTTGGAAGTTTATTCTATCTTTTGCCGTTTTGTCTGTAGTTTCTTTTGCCTGTCTATTTCTCTTCTTTAAGAGTTATGATATGCAGAGAGAGGGAATCAGCAAGGAAGCTGATGCCTATAAGGAACTGATGCAAAGAAGTGATGTACTGAAAAATCATGTGGATATTATTTATGATCAAATGTCCCAACTTAATATAAATAAGGTGGAGAATGATGTTTTTCTCCGTACCAGTATTATGGATAATGTAAGGGATGCCAAAAATATCATGAGTAAGGATAGTGCCGGAAGCCTTAAGCATTATGCTGTTTTGATGAAACAGATAGGATCTATCATGAATTTAAAAAGTAAGATCATTGAAGTAGAGTATAAAAAGAAAATAGTCTTCAGAGATCTTGAAGAATGTATGGGTAAAACGGTAAGAGCCAACAGCGAACTGAGAAAAGACCCTACAAGAAATTTCACCGGAAGTAAAAGAAGAAAATAAAAAGAAAAACAATGCAAGGACAAATTACATTATCTAAAAAGGAAAGGCATTATCAGTTTTTTTATTTAATACTGATGCTTGTGATGTCTATGCTTTTTCTGGGAATTATCTTTTTAAAGGGATTTGAATCTCCATTTTCAGATGAAGATGTAAGAGGCATCCAGAATCTCGAGCAGAAAGCAGAATTCGAACAGCACCAGAAGATTGTTCTGCCTATCATGGACAGTACCTATACGATGATCACCAAACTTACGGATGAAGCCCCGCAGCCCTTTGTGGAAAACAATATTCAGGTCGGTATTAACGATTTGAATAACTACTTTAGCAACTATGATATTTCCGATATCCGAAAAGATGCTTACCCCCAAATTGCCAGGTTTTATAAAATGTATTTTGAAGACAAAAAAGTAATTTCAACAACTACTGAAGATATCAAAAGATTCGAAAAACAGGTTGAAGACTGCAGAATTGGCTTTAAAGATAAACAGAATAAACTCTATGAGCGTGAAAGTGCACTGAAAGCACGAACCCAATAGTCTCAGAATAAAATATTAGGAACTTAAACAGAACACATCACAATTATTAACTATGAATTATTTTCAAAAGAACAAAAAGAACATTATCATTGGTGTTATCGCAACATTGCTCATAGCAGCACTCGTTGCACTATGGCTGCAGAAAAAGGTGATTCACTCTGCGGATGATATTGTTGGGGTGGTTTATCCGTCCTCATTGTCTGTGGGAGATACACTTCTATTTGAAGATAAAACCCAATTTGCAAAAACCAAAAGATGGAATTTTGGAGATGGTACAACCTCTGACAAAAATAGTGGTATTCACTTTTACAACAGACCGGGATATTATCAGGTCAGCTTAATCGTTGACAATAAGTACACGAAATCTTTCCCTGTAATGGTGGCAGCAAGAAGCCTTCAGAAGGCTAAAGATACCTCAAAAATCAAGTCGACCATTGAAGCCCCTACCCAGGCAATGCAGAATGAAAACGTACAATTTCGTGCCATTTCTGAAGCTAAACAGTTTGCGTGGAAATTTGGAGAAACTGGAAATACAGATTCGAAAGATAAGCTGGCCATCTATTCTTATAAAAAACCGGGTGATTACCTGGTGACTTTATACACAGAAGAAAATCAGGAACCTATCTATCACAATATCAAAATTCTTCCTGCTTACAATGCTCTGGAAGAGGATGAAGTATCTGTAGGAGATGTATTTGATAAAATAGATAACGACTTTAAATATCATTTACAGCAGATTGCCAATGGAAACAGTTTTAATATGCACTACAACTACTTGCTGAAAACTTACCTGTGCAACAATGAGAACACCGTGGTAAAAGTAAATGACAGCAAAGTAAATAATTTCTATATGTACTGTGCAGGTCTTCAGTTTGACAAGAATACCGTGATTCAAACCGTAAAGGTGAATTTTGATGATACACAAAGCTGTGTAACTAAAGTAGATATTAACCAAAGCAAATAATACCTTCCGGCCCTGCCGGATGCGCCAATCATAAAAAGATAAAATAGGATGAGAAATACATTTCCTCTAGCAGCATATTATATAGGACTTTCAGTATTGTTGACGAGTTGCCAGGTAAAGCTTCCGTCAAAGAAAACTCCCGAACCATCTCAGTATGGAAAGGTAGATAATTCAACTGTTGTCAATGGATATCCCAAGAAATCCGTTCCATGGATTGTGATTTCAGACCGGTCAAGAAATACAGCTTATTTAGATAAAAATGACGAAAAATCATATAAAGAAGTTAAATTTTTAGAACCTTTAATGGTTTTAAAACATAGAGATGGAATGGTAAAGGTGGCCGAATATGTTCCGGATGCTTTAATGAAGAAAGTTTCATCAAAGTCTATTAAGACATATGGCTGGATTCCTGAGTCTGACCTTTTGTTATGGAACAATTCTTTAAAAAGTGAAAGAACAGGATATCCTGTAAGAGCAGCTGTAGTACCTAATAACAGCGAGGTGATCAGAAGTGCCGAAAGATACTATAAGAATGACTCTATCATTGTATTTAACTCACCAAGTCTTATTGAAACTGCCAATGTGAAAATTCCTAACGGACAGATGGTGTATGTCTATAAGCAGGCTGAGAATAATAAGAGGTTTCTGGTAGGTAAAAAGCCTTCTCTTGACATAGACAGTATCAGTACAGGTCTTTACGGATGGGTGAGCTCCAATGTGATTTCTACATGGGGAGAACGTTCTGCTATAAAGCTGAAAAACACCACAGGAATTAATGATTCCGAATTAGGGATACATGAAGGTTATCCGGGTGGATCAGCCTCAGATGCCACTAATAAAACAGCTATTCTTATTTCAGATATCAACAAAAGATCACCTTTGGAAAATATTTATCCGGTGAATCTGCCGTTGGATGAAGCTCCTACTCCGGATATCAAAACAAAATATTTTACCAATATTTTAGATTACAGTAAAAACTATGTTTACAATGTTTTAGGTGAACCTATTTATTTTGACCGTTACAGGGAAATTACAGAAAGGGATAAAAATATCAATATTGTTTTTGCACTGGATGTAAGTGCGCCTAATGCACCATACGCACCTATTGTAAAATCATTATTACAGGATTTACAGCTTAGATTTGAAAAACCATCTTATTTCAGTAACGTTAAGTATGGAGTGGTTTTGTATAAAAATAACCCTTGCGGAAGCAATACTTCAGTTTCGAACTTAAGTGCAGACTACAGTAAAATCACAACATTCATTACTGAAAAAACAAATGAAATGAACTGTAGCAGTAATAGTGGTTATCAACCGGTAGGAGAGGCACTTTCTGCGGCAGGAAATCTTCTTTCAAACGTTCCGGATGAAACGAATATTGTAGTAACTGTAGGAACTTCTGCCAACCAAAGCGGAAATATGTACAGTGTGATCAGTTCTCTTACCCAGGCTCAGGCAAGGCTAATTATGTTCCAGACAAGCGCAAGATCATCAGATACTTATAACGACTTCGTATTGATGGCCGAAAATATAGTAACCAATACGGCGAAAAATATTGCGGAGCTTAAAAAACAAAAGATTATCAATCAATATGATGTTCTTACCAAGAATAATTTCAGCCTTGTAGAAGGGGATGAAGGGTTCTTCTCATTGGCCTATCCTAAGCAGAGTATGTCTCAGGGCTATGTTATTTTTCCTAAAAAAGGAGATATTGCAACTCCGGGATACCTGAAAAAATCTGTGGATAGCCTTATAGCACAGGTTACTGCCGATAATGAGGCTATTGACCAGTCGCTTAATGAGTATTTCCATTCTTCCGTAGGAGCAGGAAAGACGGATGTTGACTTAAAATATAAATATCTGTATCCGGGACTTACCAATCCTGTATCTGCAGGAATTGCAGCTCAGCTGATTAACTATGGAAGCCCATTCCTGGTAAAAGGATATATCCCGAAAGATTTAAAAGAATTCACACCGGTAATAGAAAAAGGAATCCTTATTTCTGAATCGGAATATGATAATCTTAAAGCTTTCTATACTGAAGTCTACAGGAATACAGAAGCTGACAAGCCTGGATTTAACCAGTCAAAAGCGGTTAAAGAATATGTAAAACTTCTGAAGAAATACAATCCAACAATAAAATTCCTTGACAAAGGAGCTCTTTACGAACAGCCGATGTCTTATGCAATAGGAATGAGTACCGGATTTGATCTTACAGAAGAAGAACTGATGGCTAAATATAAGCTTAAAGGCTGGAGAAAATCTAAAATTGTTCCTAGTGAGACCGTGAAGAATTATTTCCATCATTATAAAGACCTTGCAGATAGAATGCTTGCCAACAGAAATAACCCGGCAGTGAAAATTCAGCAGAACGGACAGACGTTCTATTGGCTTAACGAGTATTTTACCCCAACAAGAATTCCAACAGAGCAGCCGGAATACACTAAACATTAATTGTTTATTTTTATAATATCAAAAGCAGAAGAGACCTACTTCTGCTTTTTTTGTGTCTGTTTGGGGAGGAAGGGAGTTAAGAGTTAAGAGTTAAGAGTTGAGAGTTGGGAGTTGGGAGTTGGGAGTTGGGAGGCAGGATATGGTATATACCTAAGATTGAATATTAGTTTTTTGCTTGACCTACTAGGATGTATGGATACATCAAATAACATTTAAATATGGATTCATAATTCTTAATCAAAAAACAAATGTAGAGGCTCATTTTAGTGCTGTAAATTTAATTTTTATGCCCTGAAAAGAGTTCTATTTCTCTTTTAAGTGGAAAATTACTTTTTTAACTTAAAAATTGAAGTTACTTAAATCCCTTTACTGTAGAGAGTTACCTGGATGTTTATAAATCTAATGTCGTAGAATTACTACACAAAATCGTAGAACTACTACAATTTTTCAGATTTACATTCAAAAGTTTTTTTTAGAGAAAAAGACCCTCTATATTTGCTGAACAATCACCGAATCACAAAATATTATTAACGATTAAAATTTACAAATCATGGCAGAAAGAAATTCGAGAGGAATCTTAAAATTCAATGGAGGAGAAGGACAAAAGCTATTAAAAATGAAATATAGCGTATCCAGATCTACCGATGTATCCGGACGTGTAGCATCAGATCCTTCTAACGCATTAATCAAAGTAACAGTAGAAGCAACAGAGAAGTCTGATATTCTTGAAAGTTTACTGAATGGTAAGTACAAGCCTACTGTAGGTGAAATTACATTCAACAAATCTCACGAAGAAGGAACATTAATTACTTTGAACTGGCAAAACGGATATGTCATCCAACACCAGGTAGAATTTGATGCTATTGACAGTAACAGTATGTTGATCAGCTTCGTAGTAAGTGCTGAAACAATCGACTACGGTACTTCTCAATATGCAGGACTTTGGCCAAGCAGCTAAAATTGACACATTATCACACATTCATACGAAAAAAGACTGTCCTTATCAAAGACGGTCTTTTTTTCTAAGATAAAGGTTTACGGAAATTCATTTTTATCACTTCGATAGGAAATACTAAATGATTATTTCGTGAAATATTACTATCTTTAAACAAACACAAACACAAACACAAAATACATATGAAAACTGACTTAAACGGATCTTCCTTCCGTCCGTCACAAAATGCAGATGCCATATCCGAAAACCATCATGCAGGGATCAACCGGTTAGTGAAATTATCACTGGTTGTGGAAGGTAAAATGATAAGATACTATAAACATTTCACTCTTAAGCAACGGGCAGATCGTCACCATGAATTTACTCTTATCCTTGCCCACGATGCTTTGGAAGAACAGCAGAATCATACCCTTGAAGAAGCTAATAAATTTTTAGGAAAACGCCTTACAGCAGTTATCTCCTATAAAGACATTGAGAAAAGCCCCGAAAGAAACTTTGTGGGGATTATTACAAAAGTAGGTTTCAGCCAGGATAAAATGAGCCTCGGAAATATTGTATTGTCAGGGTATAGTCCTACCATATTATTGGATGGAGCTCCCCATATTCAGAGCTTTGGCGGAGGCCAGCCCGTTAATATGGGAATTATTGCTGCAGATGTTATCAAACAGGGGATTGACAAAGAACGTTTTGATATAAGAATTGATACCAACGATTACTCCCAGATTATCTACAGCAGTCAATACGATGAAACCCATTACAACTACCTTGCAAGAATGGCAGAAGCATATGGCGAACAGTTTTACTATGACGGCGAAGTTTTGCACTTTGGAAAACTTCCGCCACAGAATAAACCGATAAAACTGATCTACGGAAGTAATGCAGATAACATCAAAGTAGAATTAAAAGCGGTACATACCAAGCCTCAATACTATGGCTACAACAGCAGTAAAAATGAAAAACTGACTTCCGGTGATACACCTGTTACCCATGTGGGAGATCTTGCCAAGACAGCATACAGCCATAACGAAAAAATTTATAAAACTCCGGCACTTCAGGTAGCCCCTATAAAGGCATCTACCCATTTGGATGTAGAAAATTCCCAAAAAAGTACCTCCGGAAGTGAAGCCGTAAGTGTATTTTCAGTTTCAGGATCTACAACAGTCCCTTTTCTGCACCCCGGATGTGTGGCAGATATCCATATGAGAAGACCGGATAGCAATGAAACCTCCTATTTTACTAAAGTGATGGTGACAGAAGCTGTACATGAAATTGATACCATTGGACATTATACCGGCAGTTTTGAATCTATAGCTGCCGATACAGGTTTCCTGCCGAAACCGGAATTTAAAGTACCTGCCGCACAACCTCAGATTGCCACAGTCATTTCCAATGCCGACCCTGAAGGACAGGGAAGGGTTCAGGTAAGATTCGACTGGCAGATGAATGACACAACCCATTTTATAAGAATGATGAGTCCTGATGCGGGAGGAACTGATCAAATTACTCAAAACCGGGGATATGTAGCCATTCCTGAAGTAGGAGACCAGGTAATGGTTAATTTTGTCCACAGCCATCCCGATAGACCATTCGTTATGGGCGGAATGTTCCATGGGGGAATAGGCCTTGGAGGTGGAGCAGATAACCGTGTAAAATCGATCCAAACCAGAAGCGGCCACAAGGTAGTTTTCACAGAAGATGAAAGCATCATTATCACGGATAAGAGCGGAAATGAGATTCATCTGGATACTACAGGAAGCAATATCAATATTACTGCACCTGAAACCATGACCCTGAATTGTAAGAACATGAATATTAATGTGAGTGAAAGCATGAATACAACGGTGGGGATGAATAAATCGGACAGTATTGGCCTGAATAATACAAAAAGTGTGGGAGCAATGAAGCTGACTTCCGTAATGGGTGATGCAAGTACATTTATTACGGGAAAACTGACTGAAATTATTGAAGGAGATGTGCACAGTGAAACAAAGAAAGGACGGAATGAGATTTCTGAAAAAGAAATGAACATAAGTTCTAATGCTTCGATTAATAAACATGCACAGAAGGAAGTACAAAATAATAGTGGGGAGAAATCTAAAGCACATTAATCATGAGCCGAACAAGAATTGTAAAAGGTACTTATAATAAAATCTCTCATGAAGACCACAATATGTATTCTCAGGAGAATATTATTTCGCGAGCCTATAAATGGTTTACAGAAAAGGGTGATAAAAAAGGAGTGAGTCATGGTACACCAAATGATCCTCCTCCATCAGAGATAAAAGCAAAATGTGTTGTACATTTTCGTAGTAAAAATGGATGGAAAGGTGAAGAATATGGTTTTGACTGGATGAGATTAGGTGAAACATCCAATTTTGGTGATGTTAATTATGAAGATATTGTAGCGAAGCAATATACAGATGCCACTTATGCCACATTAGAAAGAGATATTAATGAATATGATGGAAGTTTTAAAAAGGCTCCTACTTTATATTCTAAGCTAAAGCAGGTATATGGTGTATACAGTATTCCGTGGAAGAAAAAAGCGGATGGTACGCTTGAAAATTATTACTGCTCCTGGCTATCACTTTATCCTTCACAAATTAAAGATACTAAAACGAACCAGCTTACCGCTTCCAATTTTAAAAATACCAAAGCTATTTTAAGCCTGAATATTGAAGTTGATGAGGAACCGGATACTTTAAGATTTAAAGAAAATAAACTTTTTAAAATTTCTCCCATGGAGATTACACCTAAAACAAAAGGTAAACATGATCTTAAAGATTTTGTAACTATAGAATGTCTGGAAGAATTTTCAGATGATCAGATTATAGAAGTGATTGCCGTTAAGAAAGACAGTGCTGGTCTTGAAGTTTCTGAAGTAGCGGGCAGATTAAATGTTTGGGCTAATCATGCTGCAAAAAGGAAAAAATCAAAAATACTTATTATTAATTTAGAAACCGATATAAATGGTAAAAAGGCAGGGAATTCTACTGGTCAAAAGGAATTATTTGAAAGTTACTTGAGACAAGCACTTATAGAAGCAGATGTAGAAACCGAAACTGTAGATATGTCTGGTGATGCTCATTTTCAAATTGGAGGTAGATATGTGATTGGAGGGAAAATAGCAGCTTATTATGAGCCTGCTGGCAATGCTCCTTCCGGATTTGTTGCATTACAAAACTATGTTTACAATAAAGTGAAAGAAAACTTAAAAAGTAATAATATTCCTGAAACAAAATATAACAAATACTATGTCGCTATTTATTTAGGTGAAAATGGAGGTTTTGTTGATGCATCAGGAAATGTTAGGGGGCTTAATGGGTATAGTTCTGGGAATTTTGTGGTATTATTTCCTTCAAAAAATAATCAAACAGCAGCTCACGAATTTCTACATAGTTTTGCATTGCCACATAGTTTTACCAATTCAGAGGCTGATGCAAAGGCACAATTTACTTATGAATATGCCAAAACAGAAAATATTATGGACTATTCACATCACATTCCGGAAACACGTTATAATCTTTGGAAGTGGCAGTGGATAATCGCTAATGACAATGCAAAATAAAATTCTATGAAAAAAATAATGTTTTTTTTAAGTTTACTAATAATCCTTTCTTGCAAATCACAAAATACAAAAAATATGTTGCCTTTAATTGATAATAATTTTGAAAAATTTGATAATATCAGATATAATGAACTCCATCAGAACAAATCAAGTTCTGTTTATGAAAAACTAAATGATGGGACAATTATAGAAAGGATTAAAATAAACTCAGGATCTGCCTATTATGAATCACCTCCAAAATCATATTTTATGATTTTTAAAGATTTTTATCCCTCTGATAATATAAGAAAAAAAGGGCTGAAGTTTAATGTGTGGGGAGGTTTTCAAAAAGGTACTTGGTATGAATTTGATGAAAAAGGAAATTTAATAAAGGAAATAGATTATGACAAACCTTACAAATTTTCATTTGAAGATATCTTAAGATTCTGTGAAAAAGAAGGGATTCCTTTAACCAAAGGTCCTGTATTACAAAGTACAGGTTTTCATACCATCATTACCCGAAGAATAGAAAATGAAAAACCTATTTGGGAGATAGAATGGCTTAAAAAGCCAAGTTTAGTTGAAAATATTATTTTAGATGGTATTTCCGGCAAAGAAATTTCGAGAAAAGAATCGAAGTTTACTAACAATTAATGTTTGTTGTTACAGGAACAGGAATAAACAATAATAATATAAAACAGAATTTTATGAAAAAAATATTGTTTTTTCTAAGTTTAGTAATAATCTTTTCTTGCAAATCACAACATAAAAAAAGTATGTTGCCTTTAATAGATAATCATAGTGAAATATTCAATGCAAATAAGTTTCCTGATATTGATAAATTAGAAAATGTAAATAAAAAGACAGATTCTGGTTTTATTGAAATAATGAAAAATAAAACCAATATTAGCTATAAATTCACACCTAATAATTCGTTATTCAAGATTGTAAAAGTATATTACTTAAATAATATCATACAGACTAAAGGTATAACTCTTAATTTGCCCTGGAGTACCTTTCTTAAGGGTACTTGGTACGAATTTGATGAAAAGGGAAATTTAATCAAGGAAGTAGATTATGACAAACCTTACAAATTTTCATTTGAAGATATCTTAAAATTCTGTATGAAAGAAGGAATTCCTTTAACCAAAGGTCTTGTATTACAAAGTACAGGTTTTCATACCATCATTACCCGAAGAATAGAAAATGAAAAACCTATTTGGGAGATAGAATGGCTTAAAAAGCCAAGTTTAGTTGAAAATATTATTTTAGATGGTATTTCCGGCAAAGAAATTTCGAGAAAAGAATCGAAGTTTACTAACAATTAATCTTATCTCAACAAAGAATTTTTAATTAAGATAAACGTAGGAGAAGAATCCATATCGACGATTCCAGTGATGAAAAGGAAAATCTCCATACCATTTGATATGAAGAGCGGAATCAAAGGGTTACATAGCCAATATTTATTCTATAGCTCTTTGTTTATTTTACACTATATTGCCAAAAACAAAACCATAAAACCAATTAAACAAAATCTGCCAATGAGTACCATTACTACCCATTTAAAATACTTTTCAAAACTATCTGCAGCATTTATTTTCAGTGTCCTGCAGATTTACGCAATAGGAGTTTTTTCCACCATCATTACCCTTGTACTGGGAATTTATATTTTAGCAGACAGTTTAGGTTCGTCATTAGGACACAGTGGTGCACTCGCATTTTTAGTGGCTACTGTTACGGCAAAACCAGTTTCTGCGGGTATTTTCTATCTGCTGATCATCATAGCCCCTTTCTTTACTGTTATGTTTGCCACAAAATATGCGATGTCTGTGGTGATCAGTAAACTGTTGCAGGATCATTCCAAAACGATTGTAGTTCCTTTTATTGAAAAGGTGATTGGGATATGTAAGGCAAAGCAGCCTACTGTTATCCGAACCGGTTCAGATTTTGCCATTGCAAAAGTCAAACTGTTGAATGAGTTTAAAAACAGCTCAGAAAATAAAATAGTAAAACGCGCTGTAAGCTATGCTTTAGGCAAAATAAAATTCGATGAACTGAACTTATCTGCGGATAATGCAGATTTTTCAGATATCATTAAAGTGGCACTTATTGAAAAACTTCAGGAACTGGCAGAGCCTTCTGCTATGTTGTTCTATATCTTTATTGGCCTGCAATGGGTAAGTTTAATTTTACTTTATTTTCTAAAAATATAAAATGTTGTATTCTACATAGAAAAAAGGCAATCATTTGACAACGCAGACCTGTCCTGAAAATTAAAAAATAGCATGGTTACTTCTCTAATTGAAGAATTAACTATCTTTATCTCGTTTTAGAATAAAATATTTAATTTTAGGCAGATAAAAAATAATGGCTTCTGATTCTCCGCCATGAGATCATAAGTCTTACAAAACAGAGCGCAAATATTAATATAAGAAAAATTATAAATGGGAGTACTAGTAACCAACGAAACAGTAAAACAGCTATTTCATATTGCTCAGTCTATAGCGAAGGAAAATTATAATGCTACTTATGGTGGACCTCATATTCTTCAGGCTTTAATGCACAAAGATATCGGACTTAATGAATTTTTGAAAAGCATCGATAAAGATCCGGGATATTTCTACGAATGGGCAGATGTCCGTATTGAAGAATATCCTAAAACAGCCCACCTTCCTGATGAAGTGGCTCAGGATGATGCCATTGATACCCTTGTGGAAGAAGCAGACGATATCCGTTTAAAATTAGGTTTGGATGAGATCACACCGATCTGTATCCTTACTGCTATTGTAAAACCACAGGTTGTATTTACTCTTCAGCAGTTGAAATCACTTCCATTGAGAGAACATGAGATCTTTAACCTGTATAGAAAAGATACTCCTTTCACCGTATCTGAAAATGGAGATTTTGCGTCTTTATTTTCAAATGGTTCAGACTTTTCAGACTCTTCCTTTCCATCTATTAAAAGCTATTGTGTAGACAGAACAGCACAGGCCAGAAACGGAGATCTGGAAAATATAATAGGACGAGACAAAGAACTTAGAATGCTGGTAGAGATTCTTTGCCGCAGAAGTAAGCCGAATGTCATTATTATTGGCGAACCGGGAGTTGGAAAAACAGCTTTAGTAGAAGGTTTTGCTATTGAAATTACCAAAGGGAATGTTCCTGAAATGCTTAAAAACGGAACCCTTTTAGAACTGGACACAGGAGCTTTACTGGCCGGAACTTCTTATAAAGGTGAAATAGAAGACCGCCTGAAAAAAATAATCAATGAATGTAAGAAAATTGAAAAAGCAATCCTTTTCATTGATGAAATTCATACCCTTTTAGATCCGAAAGGCAGCATAGGAAATGTTGCCAATCTTCTGAAACCGGAATTGGCAAGAGGTGAAATTACGGTCATTGGAGCTACTACCCAGGAAGAATATAGAAAAATTATAGAACCGGAACAGGCTTTCAACCGTCGTTTTGAAGTGCTGACGGTTAATGAACCGGATGAGCAGACTTGCGTGAAAATGATCGATGTACTGCTTGATGGCTATAAAAAGCACCATGGTATTGAAGTGGAAAAAACTGCCATTCCGGAATGTGTACGTCTGGCTAAAAGATATGCAAAAGGTAAAAAATTACCCGATGCAGCCATCGATTTATTAGACAGAACCATGGCTGCTATTAAAATGCTTGACGAACTTTCAGAAAAAGAACTGGAAAGCTGGAAAGCAAGCTATGAAGAGATTTTAAAAGAAGAATATACAGACAATAAAGACCAGGCTGATGAATTGATCTGGACTTATAATCTGTTGCGTGATAAAATAAGCCCTATTTTATGGGGATCACTGAGCGAACAACCTGCTATTGACAATTCAATGCCGGTAGAGCAGATTCATAAAATTATTGATGATACTTACGAAGAGCTTCTGCAGCATGCAGCGAAGAAAAGAGAAAAAGTAGGAAGATTAGAGCTGGCTGCTGTGATGGCTGCTAAAACCAATATCCCAATCGGTAAAATTCAGGCTCAGGAAAAAGAAAAACTCCTGAACATGGAATCCCTTCTGTTAAATAGAGTAGTAGGGCAGGATCATGCATTGAAAATCCTTTCCGATGCTATTGTTGAAAACCGAAGCGGATTGAATAAACCGGGACAGCCCATTGGTTCGTTCTTCCTTTTAGGACCTACAGGAACCGGTAAAACTGAGCTTGCAAAATCAATGGCAGAATTGCTTTTCAACGATGAAAAAGCAATGGTACGCTTTGATATGTCAGAGTTTAAAGAAGAACATTCTGCCGCGTTACTATACGGTGCGCCTCCCGGATATGTAGGATATGAAGAAGGAGGTATGCTGGTTAACAAAATAAGACAGCAGCCATATACTGTTGTTTTATTTGATGAGATTGAAAAAGCTCACCATTCTGTTTTTGATGTATTCCTTCAGATCATGGACGAAGGAAAGGTTCATGATAAACTAGGAAAAGAAGGAGATTTCAGTAATGCATTAATCCTTTTTACATCCAATATCGGAAGTGAAGAAATTGTAAAACAGTTTGAAGAAGGAAAAATTCCGGAGTCATCTTCACTGATGCAGATCATGTCAGGTTCAGGAAGATTCAGACCCGAGTTTTTGGCAAGAATTACAGAAATTATTCCTTTTGCACCGATCACAGAGTCTATTGCAGAAAGAATTTTCAATATCCAGCTGAAATCACTTCATACTTCATTGACGAGATTAGGAATAGCCTTGAAAATTAGTGATGAGGCTGTGAAAAACCTTGCATTGGGAGGGTTCAGCAGTAAATACGGAGCAAGACAGATCTCCGGAGTGATCCGTGCCCAATTGGCAAGGCCTATCTCCAAAATGATTGTAAGAGAAGAAGTGAAATCCGGCCAGACCATCCATGTGGATTGGAATACAGAAGAAGACAAACTGAGCTGGAAAGTAGACTCATAATAAAGTAAAAAGGCTGACTGGCAAATCTGCTCTTTAGCCTTTTTATTTTTAGCTTTATAAACATATATTTAAAATGAAAACTATTGTCAGAAATATCTTTACAGGCTTGATGCTGGTAGGAACCGGTATATTTGTAAACGGACAGTTTTTAACGGCCTCTGATACTTCAGAAAGCAGCGTGAAAAAATATAAAGGAATCATAAATTCTAATAAAGATCTTGTGGAATTTATTGAGCAGTTACTCCTTCAGAAAGGACTTCCCAAACATCTGAGAAACCTGGCCCTGATTGAGTCCCATTTTAACAGAAATATTACCTCAGGTGCCGGAGCAGTAGGAATCTGGCAGCTTATGACAGCACATGCCAATCAATATGGACTTACAGAACAGAACCGTACCGATGTCTATAAAAGTACAAAAACAGCTGTATTATCATTAGGAAACCTTTATAAAAAGTATAACAACTGGGTAACGGTTGTTGCAGCTTATAATTGTGGAGAAGGAAATATAGCAAAAGCAATGCAGGCTGCAGGCTCTTCGCAATATCATGAGTTTTCAAAATACCTTCCCGAAGAGACGATCAACCATGTAAAAAAATACCTGAACGCCTGCTATGCGACAGGAGAACTTCAGAGTGTCCTCAGTAATTATAATGCCTCCAGAATTAACAAAGTCTTTTTTGAAAATGGCGGCAGCAATGTAACAAATGAAGCGCTTTCGGAAACAGAAATCAATGCCGGCTTTAATTTAAAGGTTGTTGCAGATGAACTGGATGTGGAAGTAGATAAAATCCTTGCCTGGAATCCGGGAATAGTAGAAGAATTGCAGAAAAAAGGAGAAAGTCCTTTCTACCTTCCCACAGACCTTATGCCCGATTTTCTTTTAAGGAAAAATAAAATACTTATGCGATCTATAAAAGAAGGGGGAAGTGCCCAGTAACAATTTATAGCAAATATCAAAAAGTAAAGAATCTGATTATGATAATAGTCAGATTTTGTATTGTTTTAATTTGATCTCTTTGAAACCTAATCTGTAAAATGGAAATTGAAGAGCCAAATATATGATCAGTAAAAATGGAGCCTGGTAAAAATAGCCTGCAGCCAGTTCACAGCCTTAGAGGTTTTAAAATCTATAAGGTTAAAAAAAATAAACGAATAATATTTTCGAAATTTTTATAATTCAGATCTGTTAAAGCATGCTAAATTATATTAAAAAACCTTAATATTTCTCATTGCTGTGGAAAATGCCTATTTTGATCGATGTTTTTATGTATTTATACATCATTGTATATCATGTTTTTATATATAATTGTTAACTCTATTGTCGTAGAATTACGACATAAAATCGTAGAACTACTACAAAATTTCAGATTTGTATTCAAAAGTTTTTTTTAGAAAAAAAGACCCTCTATATTTGCTATACAATCACCGAATCACAAAATATTATTAACGATTAAAATTTACAAATCATGGCAGAAAGAAATTCAAGAGGAATCTTAAAATTCAACGGAGGCGAAGGACAAAAATTATTAAAAATGAACTACAGCGTATCGAGATCTACCGATGTATCCGGACGTGTAGCATCAGATCCTTCTAATGCCTTAATTAAAGTAACAGTAGAAGCAACTGAAAAGTCTGATATCCTTGAAAGTTTATTGAACGGAAAGTACAAGCCTACTAAAGGAGAAATTACATTCAACAAATCTCACGAAGAAGGAACATTGATTACTTTGAACTGGGAAAACGGATATGTAATTCAGCATGAAGTAGACTTCGATGCTATAGACAGCAACAGTATGTTGATCAGTTTCGTGATAAGCGCAGAAACAATTGATTACGGTACTTCTCAGTACGCAGGACTGTGGCCTTCATCGGGTAAATAAGCCGATATTCATCATCTTAGTAAAAATAAAATTGGTACAGGACAGCGCGCTCGTGAGGGTATGCTGTTCTGTTTTTTCCATTATAAACACTAAGAAGAACATTAGGAATCATTTTTTAGAAAAAAAGAGTATAAGATGTTCTGCTATTTTTGATTCCATGTATGCTGTACAGCAGTAGTTTATTCAATAATTATTTAATTCAAACAAAGACGCTATGTTTCAGGATGATAAATCAATTAAAGTAGAGGGCCAACATACAACAAAGGCAGATGCCGGCAAGTTGAAAAACACAGTAAAGGAAAAAACTATCCAAAAGGCAGAAGGAAAATTAAATAAAGCGGGTGAAGAAGTAAAGAAGGCAGCAAAAGCAGGACAACAAAGCTTAAGCGCTGCACAGGGTGCAGATATGTTTATGAATCAGACCCTGGTTTCTAATAAACCTTCAATCATTGAAAATAAAGTATGGGCAAAACAGCCCACTTCAAAAATACATAATGCTCCAGCCATTGCTGAAAGCTTTATTGCCGGTATCAACCGTGTGGTAAAGCTGGATGTTATTGTTGAAGGGAGGATGATTAAGCATTTCAAACATTTTAAGCTGGTTCAGAGCGCTGCTAAACATCATGAATTCAGCTTAACACTGGCTCATGATACCTTAGGAAATGCGGAAAACCACAATTTAGAAGAAGCCCAGAATTTTCTGGGAAAAAGAATTACCGTAGTCTTCAAATATAAAGATATTGAAAAAGGAGCTGAACGTAACTTTGTAGGAGTCATTACAGAAGTAGGCTTCAGCCAGGAAAAAGGAAGCCTGGGAAATATTGTCCTTAAAGGATATAGTCCTACGGTACTTTTAGATGCTGCACCCCATATCCAGAGTTTTGGGGGAAGTCAGCCTGTCAGCCTGAACAGTATTGCAGATCAGGTAATCAGAGAAGGGCTGGGTCAGAACAAGTTTGATTTCCGGGTAGATGCCCAGCATGGAAACGTTTCCTACAGCTCTCAATATGAAGAGACTCATTATAACTACCTTGCCAGAATAGCTGAAGCCTATGGCGAACAGTTTTATTATGATGGTGAAGTACTGCATTTTGGAAAGCTTCCACCACAGGAGAAACCGGTGAAACTTACCTATGGCAGCAGTGTGAGTGATATTGCTGTCAAAATGAGAGCACAGCATGTCAACCCAACATTTTATGGGTACAACAGCAGCAAAAATGAAAAGCTGATTACCGGAAACTCAAAAATAAACCATACTTCAGATATTGCACGGCGTGCTTACGAAATATCAGAAAAAACATTTACAACACCCTCTTTGAGAGTAGCACCTATAAAAGCTACATCCTTTATGGATATCGATGCTTCTCAGAAAGGAACGGCAGGAAGTAAAGCTTCTGAAGTTTTTATTACTTCAGGAACTACCACAGTTCCGTTCTTATATCCGGGATGCCCCGCTGATATTGAAATGCGTAAATCCGGAAGCAATGAAACGTCCTATTTTACCAAGCTGATGATTCTTGAAGTCACTCATGAAGTAGATGCCAGAGGATATTATGACGGTAAATTTGAGGCCATTGCTGCAGATACAGGATTTATCCCCCGCCCGGAATTTGAAACTCCAAGAGCTGAAGCTCAGTTTGCAAAAGTAATTTCCAATACAGATCCCCAAGACCAGGGACGGGTTAAGGTACAGTTTGACTGGCAGAATGGTCCTGATACTACAGAATTCATCCGCGTAATGTCTCCGGATGCCGGAAGCAGTGACAAGGTGAACAAAAACCGGGGCTTTATGTCAATTCCTGAAGTGGGAGACCAGGTGATCATCAATTTTGTACATCAGCATCCTGACCGTCCATTCGTGATGGGAGGAATGTTTCATGGAGGTATCGGCGCCGGAGGTGGAGCTGGAAACAATGTGATGAGCTTTAGCGGAAGAAGCGGAGCCGAACTGAAATATGATAATGGAGCAGGATCAATGAATCTTAAAGACCAGGGCGGAGCCAATATGTTTTTTGATGGAGCGGGAAATGCGGAAACCAATACAAATAACAATAAAACGGTAACCGTAGGAAATGATAATACAAAAACAGTTAAGAATAAAAATACTACCAATGTAGGCTGTAAACATACAACAAACGTAGGAGAAGGTCAAAGCATACTGACAATGGGAAATGATGGTGTAATTGATCTTAAAGGAGCAGAAAAAGTTACTTTAAAAGTTGGAAGTAGCAGCATTGAGATTACAAAAGATCAGATAACGGTGAAAGCTGATACAGTGAACATAGAGGGGGTGAGCATTACCAACGTTGGAAAGGCAAAAGGAAGTCCAGGAATGGTTGTAGATAGCAATGTTACAATCAAAGGTACCCAGGTAGATATAAATTAACGCATATAAATAAGATCTTCAGATAAACATATCGTTGATCTTATACATATTTTTAACTATAAAATAACCAGAAATCCATTGTATGGAATACAGTACGCATCAGATAAAAAAAGGAGATACATTAGAATCAATAGCAGAAAAATATCAGATGACGGGCAAAGAGCTGCTAGCCTTTCATAATTTATATTCGCCCCTTACCCAGCAATTTTTTGGGGATTACCTGCCTATCCATATTAAGACTGTTATCATCCCTTATCAAAAGAATAAAGAGGAGAAAAAAAATATTGATTATACCGTATTTGAACAAGAAAGCAGATACAGAACTGAACAACTGAATATAACCAGAATTGAGGATGAGGTAAAAAGTTATTCCCAGCTTAAAAAAGAATATGATGTGAAATTTAATCTGCCACATCACTTGGTACAGGTTAAGCTTTGCGACTTCTTTTATGAGTTTAATCCACCGGCATTGTCACGTGTTTTTGATTTCGTGTCTGAAGTTGATTATATCAGAAATAACTGTTTGGTAGAAATCGATAAGCTGGGAAGGTTTTCCAGACTTGTTGATAAAGATAAATTAAAAGTAAATTGGGACAAATTTAAAAATGAAAGACTCAATGAAATTGAATTTGTAAAAGTAATAAAACAGACCAAGCCGCAGGAATATGCAAAGCTTCTGCAAGAGGGAGATTTTCAGTTTTCTGATAAATATAATGATGAAAAGGACTATAACAGAGATCTTTTTTACCTTACATTATTGGACAAATATCTTTATTGCAGCGAAGAAAATATGGAAAGAGAAGAATACACTTATCAATCTCAGCTTTTTCCTGATGTACTTGTACCTATGACTGTGAGATATGATATTATTAAAAAAGAAGAAGACCTCATTACTATTAGAAAAGTTTGGGAAACAGTGGAATCTGAGGAACTCTTGGAAAAAGTAACCAAAGGATATGAAAAGTATCATCAGCCTCTTATAAAATATAAGTTTTCTGAATATAAGCTGGATTTAAGAAATCTATTCACTTATAATCTGAAGACAAAAACTCTGGAAAAAGCAGAATTGTCAATTATTGAAAATATAGAGAATAATATAAAATCCGAATGCATATTTAATCTGAGAAAGATATAAGGAACATTAATAATTCTAGAAAAAAATGATTTTTATAAAGACTTTAAACAGTGGCAAAAAAATAGGTGTTGTGCTTGCAGCACTATTTATTGTTCTTATATATTCTTATTTTGTACCGGGATGGGAATATCTTGATTTTGTACTTCATACTCCAAGTCTTAAAATAGATAGAACTTTTCTGTATTTTGTACTCTTTGTGTTTTATTTGTTTCACTGTATTGTTCTCTATAAAATTCTGGATTATAGTTTTTCACCAATCGGCAGTATCAGGGAAGTTGATGATCAATCAGTCAGTATTGAGTACAAAAAGAATAATTATACAATATCCAAAAATGAAATAAAAATAGAGAATAATAAAATTCTTCTCCCATTGAAGGCCGAAAAAATTACAGTCTCAAAACATCCTTTTCAAAGCAGTGCAGAAGAATATAATGACTTTTTAATGGATTTACAGAGAGGTAAAACGAGTAAGACAATAACCAGTGCTGAGCAGATTCCGGTGAGTTCTTTTTTGATTAAAAACCCAAAAATGAAGTTCATTATTTTCTGTGTATCAGGCTTTGCATTTATGCTGCTTTTTAGGAATATAATGGAACCTTTCAAAAATGATATTGGCGTAATTACAAGGACTGGGAATGTGTTTTTAGAGATTTTGGTAACACTTCCTTTCCTATTCTTATATTGTTTTCTGGTATATCTGTACTTTTATTTTACTTCTGGAGTTAAAACTATTGAACTGTCAGCAGATACATTGATTTTTAAAGGTTCCGGGCAAATTATTTTACCGAAAAAAAAGGTAAATGAAGTACATATTGTAGAGAATGCGGGTGATCATAAAGTTTTGCGGATATTGTTTTATACAAACGATAAAAATACATATTCATTGAATTTTGTGACTCCAAAGATTGTAAATTCTATTAGTGATTATTGGGAACTCAATGTGTTTTCCCCTGAAATTGCTGTAGGTACAAATAAAAACCAAATAAAGAAAATTTATAAATTATGAGTAGGTATCTTCCTCAGGAAACACATGTAGTCTGTAGCTATCAGATGGATCCCTCCCCGGGAGTTTTGCTTGTAGATCCTAAAATGTGGAATCTTTCTGTTGTCTATAAATCGGAAAAACAACCATTGCTTACAGAAGTAGATATGGTACTAAAGGATGATTTCGAGTGTAAAAGCAATTGGGGAAAAGCTGCTGCATGGTCATTTTTAGTGGCTGGTTTAGCCCTTGGACTTGCTGTCGCGTTTTCAGTTTGTACTTTGGGAGTGGGAGCTGTCGTTCTGGGAGCACTGGCTGTTGCGGCAACAGTGATTATAGCATCAAATAGTACAAAATGTAATCCTAATCTTGTAGAATGGGTTAATCCTCACGCAAGTGTTAAATTCGAAGGACATAAAGCGCTTACCCAAAAATCATTTCTTACCTGTTCTGCCGGCCCGGGAATTCTTACACCATTTTTAGATGAAGGAGAAGCGAACGCTGCTGCGAAAAATGTGGCTTTCAGAAATTGGGGCGAAGTAAGTTTAACAGCTGTAATCAGTGGACTTTTCGGTTACGCTATAGGATTTTCTGGTGGAACAGCCTTCACTGCTACCGGTGGCGGATTAGGGGCAGGCCTTTTTGCAGGAGGAAAAGAAGCTGCAGTAGGAATAGTAGGTGCATATCTTATATTTCAGCCCATTTCCTATTTGGAAGCACAGGGAATGCAGGGAATGTTCAGTAGCGATGACAAAAGTACTGCTTATGATCAAATGCTGGCTTCCCGTAAAGAATTAGAAGGACCCTTTACTGTGGATACACCTGATGATCCATATATAGGGACATCACAAACAAGTGCAGCCGAAAACCTTCTTTATCATTCTTATGACAAGTACAGACAAAAACAGAACGAAAAGTATATCAAAGAAATCATGGAACTGAAAGGTACCCGTGCACAACGTGAGGCGAGAATTGCGGAAATAGTAGCTGAAATGAAGAAAACCAGATCTGGAGCTCAGGCTGTAGAAGCAATGAAGAGAAAAAACAGCGGGAAAATTCTTCCAAGAATAAAAACAAGCAATAAAGGTAATAGAGTAATTAATGAACATAAGGCAGAAACCAACAAAGGCATGAAAGCTGAGACCGCTAAAGGCTTTGGAGGAATAAATGGGGTAGGGCTTATACTTCCCTTACTGGTATCTCCTCTTAATGAATGGACTTTTAATGTATTAGCGGATTCATTTGAAAACCAATCAGGAGGTGGGGTAACAATCAAAGCCGAACAAAATTAACAATAAATATATTTTGTATTTTAGATGAAGCATCAGAATATTTTTTTTGCAATCTTCAATTTAATCATATAGACAAGATTAAAAGGTAGATATTTTTAGTTGGATGGGTTCCTTATATTTAAGAATAAGAATTATTAAATAGATAATTGGGTATTCAAACATTCAATTTTAAATATTGTCTTTTATCCAAACCTGTACAAAAAGTACCCGCCAGAATAATTTTAAAAATCAAAATAATAGAGTCTTTATATTAAAATATTTCCCATAAAAGTGTATTAATGTATGTATTATTGCTGTTTTTGAATTATGGATAAAATATTTATTAATAAGCGATTGGGGAGCCATTTAACTCTATTGTCGTAGAATTACGACATAAAATCGTAGAACTACTACAAAATTTCAGATTTCTTATCAAAAGCTTTTTTTTCCATACCAGGGTCTTTATCTTTGCTATATAATTATTGAATAACAATTTATTACTAACGATTAAAATTTACAAATCATGGCAGAAAGAAATTCAAGAGGAATTTTAAAATTCAACGGTGGCGAAGGACAAAAATTATTAAAAATGAACTACAGTGTATCCAGAGCTACTGATGTATCCGGACGTGTAGCATCAGATCCTTCTAACGCATTAATTAAAGTAACAGTAGAAGCAACTGAAAAGTCTGATATCCTTGAAAGTTTATTGAACGGAAAGTATAAGCCTACTAAAGGAGAAATTACATTCAACAAATCTCACGAAGAAGGAACATTAATTACTTTGAACTGGGAAAACGGATATGTAATTCAGCACGAAGTAGACTTCGATGCAGTAGACAGCAACAGTATGTTGATCAGTTTCGTAGTAAGTGCTGAAACAATCGACTACGGTACTTCTCAGTATGCAGGATTATGGCCAGGTAAATAAGCCATAAACCAAACAAAAATAATACAGAACAGTGTACTCTTGAGTATGCTGTTTTGCTTTTTATAACAGTATACGGTTTTTTTTAAACTGGGGATAGCTTAGACCTGTCACAATTTTTCCAAGTAAAAAAATGAACCCTGCATCATCTGTTTTTTAGAAACAAAAAATTTTATTCTAAAAGCGTTATTTCATTTTAATTAGTGTAATAATACTCAACCTGTTTAAACCAATTAAAAATTGAGTCACAAAAACTGAGTGAAATGCTATAAACACTTTAGTTTATTTTAAGTTTAAACTGATTGAAAATAAAAAAGTACACTTAAGCAAAAAATCTTTGATTTTCTTTAAAATTACGTGAGATTATTTTCACAACTTTATTAATGCATAAAGCTGATACCTCAGATAACTAAAGTGTTATAAATCTTATGGACTTTATGATTTCTGTGCGAGATAAGAGATAGAAGCCAATACCAACAGCTTTTATTGTAAATTTTAAAAACGGAGACCAAAAACTCACATCCCGCATCCCGAACCTCACAACTCATATCTCGAATTTTGCTCCTATTTTCATATATTTGTTCATTATAGACAATATGGACGCAACACAAGATAAAAGGCTATTTCTCATCGATGCTTATGCGATGATTTTCAGAGGATATTACGCACTGATCAGAAATCCGAGACTCACGAGCAAAGGTTTGGATACTTCTGCCATCTTCGGTTTTACAAATTCTTTGATTGAATTGATCAGAAGAGAAAAACCAAGCCATCTGGCCGTAGTTTTTGATGTAGGAAGAGCAAGCGTAAGAACTGATGATTTTGCAGATTATAAAGCTAACAGAAGTGAAACTCCTGAAGCAATCAAAATTGCTGTTCCATACATTCACAGGATTTTGGAGGCGATGCATATTCCTATTTTGGGAGTAGAAGGCTATGAAGCGGATGACGTGATAGGAACTATTGCCTGCAAAGCAGAAAAAGAAGGCTATACCACTTTTATGGTAACACCGGATAAAGATTTTGCACAGCTGGTTACTGACCATATTAAAATTTATAAGCCCGGCTTAAAAGGTGGAGATATAGAAATTCTGGGAGTAGAGGAGGTAAAGGCAAAATATGAAATTGAAGATCCTAAACAGGTTATCGATTTCCTTGCTATGATGGGAGATGCTGTAGATAATATCCCGGGACTGGAAGGAGTTGGGGAAAAAACAGCAATGAAGTTCCTGAAAGAATTCGGAAATATTGAAACTTTATTGGCAAACACCGATAAACTAAAGGGGAAATTAAAAGAAAAGGTAGAAGCTTCGGCAGAAAGAGGAATTTTGTCTAAAAAGCTGGCCACTATTATTTGTGATGCTCCTATAGAATTCCATCAGGAACAATATGATCTGGAGACTCCGGATTTTGAAAAAGTAAAGGAGGTTTTTGAAGAAATTGAGTTCCGAAGACTCTATGAAAACCTGTACAGAGCTTTTGCGCCTGCAGCAACAGAAACAGTAGTGGTAAGCGAAATTGAAGTAAAACAAACTCCGGCAGGTACTGAAGTAAAAGGACAGGTCATGCAGCTTGACCTTTTTGCTAATTTCGAAGAACTGGATCAGGCAACCTCCACGAAATCCACCATTGAGCAGAATGACCACCTTTATCAGTTTGTAGATAATCCAAAAGCCCAAAAGGCACTGGTTAATAATTTATTGAAACAACAGGCCGTTTGCTTTGATACAGAAACCACTTCATTAAATGAACTGGAAGCAGAACTGGTAGGAATGAGTTTCTCTTATAAAAAAGGTCTGGCTTATTATATTCCTTTGTCTGAAGATAAAGGAGAAGTCTTGCAAACACTGGAGATTTTCAGACCGTTTTTTGAAAAAGAAGATCTGCTGAAAATTGCTCACAACTTAAAGTTTGATTATAAAATATTAAAACAATACGACATCACCGTTAAAGGGGCTATGTTCGATACCATGATTGCCCATTACCTGCTGAATCCGGATGGAAGGCATGGTATGGATTATCTTTCAGAAGTGTATCTGAACTATAAACCAGTTTCTATTGAAACCATTATCGGAAAAAAAGGTAAAAATCAGGGAACTTTCAGAGATGCTGATCTTAGGACACAAACAGATTACGCTGCAGAAGATGCAGATGTTACCTTCCAGTTGTATGAGCTGTTTGCTCCACAGCTGAAAAAAGAAAATTTAGAAGAGCTTTTTTATACTATTGAAATGCCTTTGATGGAAGTTCTCGCGAAAATGGAACTTTCCGGAATTTCTTTGGATGAAAAGTGGCTGGCACAGGAAAGTATTGATCTTGAAAATGACCTGAAGCAACTGGAAAGCACCATCTTTGAACTTTCAGGAGAAGAGTTCAATATGAATTCACCTAAACAGCTGGGGGAAATTCTTTTTGAGAAAATGCAGCTTGACCCTAAAGCCAAAAAAACAAAAACAGGACAGTATGCTACCTCAGAAGATGTACTTCAAAAGCTGGTTTCAAAACATGAAATCATCAAGCATATCCTGGAATACAGAACCTATCAGAAATTAAAATCCACTTATGTAGACGCTCTTCCTTCACAAATTGAGAAAGAAGATAACAGGGTACATACCAATTTTTCACAGACTACAGCCGCTACAGGCCGTCTGGCAAGTGTGAATCCTAACCTTCAGAATATTCCGATCCGAACATTAAGAGGCCAGCAGATTCGTGGAGCTTTTGTTTCCGGAGAAGGGAAGAAAATCATCTCTGCCGATTATTCACAGATTGAACTTCGTCTTATTGCCGAGATTTCCGGAGAAGATAATATGATCAAAGCTTTCCAGGACGGAGAAGATATTCATGCTTCTACAGCAGCTAAGCTATTTAAAATTCCATTGGAGGAAGTGTCTAAAGTACAGAGAAGCCAGGCAAAAACGGTAAACTTTGGAATCATCTACGGACAGGGAGCTTTTGCTTTGGCAGAACAGACCGGACTGTCCCGTACGGAAGCTAAGCAGATGATAGAAGCCTATTTTGAGACCTATCCAAAACTGAAGAAGTATATGGCAGAACAGGTGAATAAAGCACGTGAAATGGGATATGTAGAAACTATTCTGGGCCGAAAACGCCATTTAAAAGATATCAATTCCAACAATTTTGTTGTAAGAGGACATGCAGAAAGAAATGCTGTTAATGCTCCGGTTCAGGGAAGCGCAGCAGACATTGTAAAAATTGCTATGATCAAAATAGACAGAGAACTTGAAGAACAGCAGTTAAAAACAAAGATGCTCCTTCAGGTACATGACGAATTGGTATTTGAAACCCCTGCAGATGAAGTAGAAGCGACTTCAAAATTGATAAAAAAAGAAATGGAGAATGCCTTAAAAACACAGGTTCCCTTACTGGTAGAAATTGGTGTCGGAGATAACTGGCTGGAAGCGCATTAATAGACGTTACATTCTAAAAAATAATTAAAAAGGTGAGCCACTATCAGCTCACCTTTTTTAATTATAAGAAGTAATAATTTGGCTTTCGGCAAAATAAAAACAAGACGGATCATAATCATGCCAACAAGCCTGATAATTAGGACCATCTCCATAATTTGAGGTATTTATGTTATTCGGTCTGCCTCTTATATATACCAGCATATCATAATGCATTCCAATCCAAATCTTATGTTCAGAAATTTTAATGCAGTCTTCTCTTGACCATTCAGGATGTTTTTTATGAATTTTCCCGGCTTTGGTTTTTAAGAATTTTTCATTTTCAATTTTTTGTTGTTGATCTATGCTGTCAATTTTTGCTTTATTTTTAATACTGTCCTCTTTAGAGAATTGGCTAACTGTTTCACTTGTAGAATTAGAATGATCTTTTGTTTCAGAACATGTTTTAATTAAAAATATTATAAACAATATCCCTATAAATAACAAAACAATACCACATCCGTTATTTTGTTTTTTAGGAGTATGAGAAGAGGGAACATCTGAATTTTTTTGTTTTGGATCAGCTTTGATTGAATAACCACATTGAGGACAAAAAACAACAGTGGAATTTATGTATTTTTGACATTGAGGACATTGAGTTAATGACATAATTATAATTTTTTCATGTACAAAAATATTTTGAACATTTGAAAATTATTTACGGTTTGCCGTACTTTGAAAATTAAAGTTTATGTTTTTTATAAACTATCCATCTAGCTTTTATTTCTTTATAATGTAATAGTAAAATGCAGATACATCCAAGAATAATAACCGACAAAGAGGAAAGAGTTAGTGTATAATAAAGTTCTGATTTAAAGTCATAGGTACTCCACGAAGACTCTCTGTCCACAAAAATGCTGTAGTTCCAGAATATCCACAGACTTATTAATAATAGAAACTCAATAGCTGCCTTAATGAAAATCTTTTTTACAAAGGAAAATAAAAGGAAAATAGCCGATAAGAATACACTCGTAACAGCAGACATGTAAATAGTATCTTCAAAGAGACTGCATTCCAGACAACTACTTGAGGTATGGTCGGAAAACTGTCCCACAGACCAGTAAATCTGCAGACTGGTTATTGCGAAAATAAGAGCTATAGAAATAGAAAGTTTCTGTAAAAAAGGAAATAATCTTGGGGCTTTAGAAGAAGCTGTACTTTTCAAAATAAGATGTTTATGAGTCGGATGGCTTTAAGGATGAGAATTTTTCTTCACAGTGTTAATCTCTTTCTGCATTCTGTCTTCCCACCTTTTGCCGTTTCTCCGGTCAAGATAGGGATATACTATTTCTGAATATTTTTCCTGGCCTGTGGTTTCAAAGCCGTCAATCACACAACCGGTATTGATATATCTTACTCCATACCTTTTCCGAATACTGTCAATTTTATTGAGCGTTGCAGGGTCATGTAATAATAATGGAAACCCTCCGCCAAATTGTATAGTAACCTGATCATTTTTAATATCCTGGGTAGCCTGTTGGGAATACCTATTTTCTATTGCTGAGACTTTTCTTTGTTTTTCTACCCATCCGTTGATTGATAAATAAATAAAAAATGCCAGAACCGGAAAATTGACTATCGGAAAGATCCTTAAAAATTTAGTTTTGAAACTTAAACCTTTAATATCCAAGCTGCTTATCAGATAAGAAACCAAAGCTGTAACACTTAGTATTACAGCCAGGTATTCTAATCTGCATTCTTTACTACTATAGATGAGGTTAAACACCATCGGATAATTCTCTACATAATATTCAAAAATATACACCGCTATAATGAGCAGAATCAAGATGATATTAATAAGTATGAATTTCCTGTTCATAAGAAATGATGTGAAAACCTATGTTGTAATTTAAACGTCAAACTCAATCTCACCAATATAATACAGCTTGTTGTCATCCTGCTCTACAGAAACAGGGTTAGGAATCACAAATCTGCTGGCAAAGATAATGGCGTTGACCGGAGTATCGAGGCTAAGCTCATTGAGTTTGCTTTCCAGTACAGGAAGCCATTGGTCTGCATACGAGTACTCTGAAAACTTTTCATAAATTCCCAGATTTTCATTCTCAAAACCATACTCTATAAAATCGTCATCAAACCATTTTATATTCTGTGATTCTGCAAATTTTGAAACATATTGGTCATCAGTTTCTTCTTCTATATAAAAATTTTCATCCTCTTCTACAAAGTCATAAAAGTCTTCCTCATTTTTAAAATATCCCAGCCAGAAGTGAGAAGTTTCCTTATCCATAAATTATTTTTTTTGTATTGTAAATTTATTCTAATCTTTTTAATTGTCCACTTTTGTCAATCGCTTTTTCCAATCTTGAAAGCCTTGTCTTTTCCTGTTTTGCACTCATAATCCAATGGATGATTACCCTTTTATAAGAAGGAGGCTGGGCTTCAAAAAAATTCCAGGCAGTTGTATGAGCCATAAACTGGTCTTTATAAACTGGAGCCAGCAGTATATTCTCCTTTTCATGAGAATAAATACCGGATTTTTCTTCTTTTCTAAGTGCAAATGCCTGTTGACCTGAAGGGGTCATAAGGCCTGCCTTTGAAAGCTCTTCTACCTTTTTGATATTAATAAGACTCCAGATACTCCCGGATTTTCTTGGGGTAAACCGTATAGAATACCTTTCGTGGTCTATGGATTTTCTTACACCATCTATCCAGCCAAAACACAAAGCCTGATCTACAGATTCAGACCAGCTCATAGAAGGTTTCCCACTTCCGGTTTTATAGAATCCTGCTAACAGCTCTTTTTCTTCTGTATGGTGTTTTTCCAACCATTCTCTGAATTCTTCTTTTGTAGCAAAAAAAGTAGCTTCCATACTATAATTGGCTTCCTATTGAGACTGTAATATTACAAAAGTTTTCCGTTAAAAAAGGAATTTTTAATATCCGGATAAAGTCTGAATTCAAAAATAGTTCCGTAAATTTTTTTGTCGTAATTTTATTCTACACTTAATTTTTTTTTAAATGGAATTTCTTCAGGACCATTATACCGTTAAAAACGAACTTATACTGATTTTTATTTCAGTTATCCTTGGATTGCTGATTGGTGCTGAACGTGAATACCGCAATAAGTCGGCTGGCCTTCGTACATTTATTTTAGTCTGTTTTGGTTCCTGTCTATTCACCATTCTTTCTATTAAAATAGGAGTTGCCAATCCGGACCGCCTTGCAGCCAATATTATTACAGGAATTGGGTTTCTGGGAGCCGGGGTTATTTTTAAAGGCGATAACAAGATCGATGGGATCACCACTGCCACCACAATTTGGGCTACAGCCTCAATAGGAATGGCAGTAGGATCAGGATATGTTTATTTTTCCCTGTTAGGAACAGTGCTTGTTCTCTTGATTTTGAGTTCTCTTACCTATCTTCAGACCTTTATAGACAATTATCATAAGATCAGGGAGTATAAAATATCAGTAGCAGGTTCGGAAGATGTGAAACATTGTGAGGCTATTTTTAAAGAACATCACCTGCAATATATGATGATCAAACAGCAGTATACACAAGGGAATTTATCCGTTACCTGGAGACTTACAGGAAAAAATAACCATCATGAAGAAGTCATCAGTTGCCTGATGGATGATGAGAAGATCATAGCCTATCAGTTTTAATATAAAGCAAAAAAATAAAGGCCTGAGCCTTTATTTTTTCTTGAAGACATATAGATCTTTATTGGGACCGTCAATTTCTTTTCCGTCCATATCCAGCTGGATAAGTATGTTTTCTCCAACCTTATATTTATAGTTGGCTGTTTTACCTTTCAGTGTAATGATGCTTCCTGTGGTATCCCATTCAAAAGATCCTTTATCCTGACTCTTTGAATTTCTTTCAAGATACTCCTCATTGATAATAAATGTTTTGTCGTTATTCAATGTTAAAGAAGTCTTGATACCAGGGCAGTCAGCACACGGAACAACAGCCTCATAAGTACCATTCCAATCCAATGCATTTTCAGAAGTGTCACCCGCAGCAGTAGGAGTGGCCTTTGAAATACTGTCTGTAGGAGTAGGTTGCACACTGGTAGAATCTGTTGTAGAACCTATTGTTTCAGTTGTTGTCTCTTTTTTAGAACAAGAAGCAAGAAATAAAGCAGCCCCGATTCCCAGGATAAACATTTTGTTTTTCATCATAATAATTATTTAAATATTGTTAATTTTAAACTGACTGGCATCGAACAAAAACCAAGCCATATCAGGTGGGAGAGTTTGAGGGTTTGAGAGTGGGAGAGTAGATGAATGGTCAATTTGCTTCGCTTGTGAATTTTTACGGATACTACATTCACTATTTACTTTGCAAGCAAAAGATTCGCTATTGATAAAATTACAGTGTGAATGGGTAATGGCCAATGGTCAATTTGCTTCGCTTGTGAATTTTTACGGATACTACATTCACTATTTACTTTGCGGAGCAAAAAATTCACTATTGATATGGTCATATTCAATACCTCAGTTCTATCTCAATTTCAAAAGTCTGTCATCTGAAATCTACTATCTCCATTCTCTAAAAATATCCATTCCAACTTTACACCCGTTTTATGAAGCCTGTTCGTATTTTTCTTCGTAAATTCGGGCAAAATTATGATTATGACAAAAAAGATACTTTTATCCGTATTTCTTTTGCCGGCTGCAATGGCATTTGCACAACAATATGGAGGAATGTGGATTCCTACAGAACTGAATGAGAAGGAAATGAAGGATTTGGGAATGAAGATTTCTGCCAAAGACATTTTCAACCCTCAGAAGCCGAGTATTAAAGATGCAGTAGTACAGTTTAACGGTGGATGTACCGCAGAAATTATTTCGCCTAAAGGACTGTTGCTTACCAATCACCACTGTGGTTATGGGCAGATTCAGGCACATTCTACAGTTCAGAACGACCTGCTTTCAAATGGTTTCTGGGCTAAAAATATGACTGGTGAATTACCTAATCCAGGAGTAAAAGTAGACTTTATTGTAGATATAAAAGAAGTGACATACCAGGTGTTGGAGGGTACAGATAACCTTACAGAACCTGAGCTTACTAAAAAGATCAATAACAATATTGAGGTTTACAAAAACTCTCAGAAAACTGAATCATACCAATCGATCTTAGTAAAGTCAATGTACTATGGAAACAAGTATTACGCTTATACCATCGAGACCTATAAAGATATCCGTCTCGTAGGAGCTCCACCACAAAGTATAGGAAAATTCGGTAGCGATACAGATAACTGGGTTTGGCCAAGACATACCGGAGATTTCTCAATGTTCAGAATCTATGCAGACAAAAACAATAAGCCTGCAGAGTTTTCAAAAGATAACGTTCCTTATGTTCCCAAACATTATTTACCGGTTTCTATAAAAGACAAAAACGAAAATGACTTCACTTTTGTATTCGGATTCCCAGGGAAAACTACAGAATATCTTCCTGCAGTAGCTGTAGAGAAGATCATGAAGGATATTGATCCTGCAAGAATTGCTGTACGTGATGTGGCTTTAAAAACATTGGACGAAAAAATGCGTGTCGATAGTGAAACACGTATCAAATATGCTTCAAAATATGCATCAGTAGCCAATTATTGGAAAAAATGGATCGGTGAGGTAGAAGGATTGAAAAAATCCAATGCAGTAGAAAAGAAAGTAATGTATGAAGGTTCTCTTGTCGCTAAAAACCCTGAGATCAAGTCTACTTTAGATCAATTGAATAAATTTTACAATGATCAGGCTCCTTACGCATTAAACAACGCTTATTATACAGAAGTTGTAAAAAATGCTGAAACATTGAAGCTTGCAGGTGACTATTATGACTTTATAACTGCTGTAGAAGCAGGGAGAATGGATGAAAAGGAACTTGCAAAATTAAAAACAAAATTATCCTCTTTCTATAAAGACTACAGTGCAGAACTGGATTCTAAAGTAACGGCTAAATTATTGGCTTTATATGCCAATAAAACAGCACCCCAGTTTTTGCCGGCAGGATTTAATAAATTTAAAGACGAAAATGCAAACATCCCTGTAGTGGAAGAGATGTCTAAAAGCTCTATCATCACAGGAAGAACAGCAGTAAACGGGGCTGCCCTGACTGCTGATATTGAAAAAGGATTCTCTAATCAGGATAAGCTGATTAAAATGTTGAAGAAAGATCCTGTTTATCAATTGTACATTTCTATGAGAGAAACTTACATGAAAACTGCTGATCCGCAATATACTTCACTTCAGGCCAAGATTGATGCTTTGCAGAAGAAGTTTATGGCACAACAGATGGAAACAGATAAAGACAGAAAATTCTTTCCGGATGCCAATTCTACCCTTCGTGTAACATACGGAAAAGTAAAAGGCTCTGCACCAAGAGATGCTGTTTCTTACGGATATCAGACTCACTTAGCCGGAGTAATAGAAAAGTATGTGCCGGGAGATTATGAATTTGATGTTCCTAAAAAGCTGATCGATCTTTATAACAAGAAAGATTTTGGAGCCTATAAAGATAAGACCGGAGATGTTCCTGTTGGATTTACAGCAACAAACCATACCACCGGAGGAAATTCTGGAAGCCCTGCGCTGGATGCTAACGGAAATTTAGTAGGCCTTAACTTTGACAGGCAATGGGAGGGTACAATGAGTGATATCAATTATGATCCCCGTTTCAGCAGAAACATCATGGTGGATACAAAATATATACTGTTCATCATTGAAAAATTTGCCGATTCAAAATGGCTTGTTGATGAAATGAAAGTAATCAAATAAAGAATAATGATAAGAACCTATTTAATCAAAATTAAATAGGTTTTTTATTTGATAAAGATATCGTAATCTTTAATGCGTAAGGGAAATTTAAGATTTTATGTATAGGTTAATTCTATGGATAAAGTGAATTGCAATATATTATATCTATGTAATTTTAAATAAAAATCTTATGAACGGGAGCGATAATAAACTTAAAATGTGTGCTGAATGTGGTACACAATATCCGGAAAGTTATACGGATAATGCCTGTATTATATGTGAAGATGAAAGACAGGCAGTACCCCAAAGTGGGCAATCCTGGATCAGCCACGAGAAACTTTTAGAAGAGCACAGTGTCAAAATAAAAAAAATCAATAATAACCTTTATGAGTTTGTGGTAAACCCTCGGTTTTCTATTGGCCAGCGTGCCCTCTTTGTGATTTCAGAAGATGGAAATATATTGTGGAATTGTATCCCATTACTGGATGAAGGAGTGGTAGAATTTATTAAATCAAAAGGAGGATTAAAAGCGATTGCAATTTCCCACCCTCATTATTATTCAATTATGAAAATGTGGGCAGAAGCTTTTAACAGTAAAATCTATATCATGAAAAAGATAAAGAATGGGTGGTGAATGGTGGAAGATTGGTAGAATACTGGACAGGTGATCATATGAAGCTTTGGAATCAGCTAACACTTCATAATATAGGTGGACATTTTGATGGAAGTTCGATCCTGGAAATTCCCTGGATGAGTGAAAAAGGAACGCTTTTAATTGGAGATACGATGTATTTATCCCCATCCATGAAGCATTTTGCGACCATGAGAAGCTATCCGAACAGAATTCCTCTCCCGCAGAATGAAATTAAAAGAATTGAAAAACGATTTGAAGAGCTCAGCTTTGATACAGTTTACGGTTTCTATTCCTATCAAAATGTAGAAAATAATGCCAAAGAAATTGTGAAAGATTCTTTTGCTAAATATCAATAAAAAAGAACGGAGATATTTCCGTTCTTTTATTAAATATAGAAGATGTATTAATGTCCAAAAATATCCTGTAAACTTACTTCTGTAAAAGTTCCCATTTTACTTACGGCTTCCATATTAAGGTTTTCTTTTTTACCGATAATAGCTGTATTAAAATGTACAGGTTTGATCTCTGCCTGATAAAACTCTTTGAGGTCTTCAAACTTCAGTACCTGAATCTGCTCATAGATGTCTTTTCTGAAATCGTGAGTAATATTCAGTTTTTTCAGTCTTAATGTATTGAAAAATATATTAGT
Source organism: Chryseobacterium sp. Bi04 (assembly GCF_918698085.1). Classification (GTDB taxonomy): domain Bacteria; phylum Bacteroidota; class Bacteroidia; order Flavobacteriales; family Weeksellaceae; genus Chryseobacterium. The sequence goes on along the minus strand of NZ_CAKKLP010000017.1, from coordinate 4,126 downwards.
CCTTGTAACCCTTGTTGAAGCGATTTGTTTTAAAGCGGCATTCTTTGAATTTTCAAACTGAGAGGGAACTTCCGGAAGCTCACTCATCAAATCATTCATCGTATCTACAGCAATCATCAGTTTATCCGGCTGAGTACCAATATAAGTGGTAATGTAATCAGGATGATTCAGTTCTGAATGGGCACTGTAAGAAACATAAGCAGAATAGGCAAGACTCTTGCTTTCACGGATTTCCTGGAAAACAATGGAGGATAATCCTCTTCCAAAATACTCATTGAAGACATTTACTTTCCCAAAATTGGATGGATTGACAGGATTTCCCTTTCCTGCTTTGCTCATTTCCATCTGAACCATGTCATAATTGATGAAAAATACATTTCCTCCTGTATTGGGTTCTGGATAAAGCTTCGGTGCCGGAATCTGAAGACTTTCAGCTTCTATATACTTTCCAATATATCCTTTAAAGTTTTCAAAATCTTTTCCATAGAAAAAAATTTCATATGGATATTTGAATAGATTCTTCATTCGGTCAGTAAAAACTTCTGCTTTACTGCTTTCAAGTTCCTCCTTGGAAATAATATCCAAAAATCGGGAAGTACTACCCAGTTTGGTGTAGGTGGTTAAGGCGGTCATAATTCGGTTTTTATCCTTCTTTACAGCCTCACGGTTTTCCAGGATAGTATCCACAAATTGAGTATAAATCTCCTGATCCGGTTTTACTTCATACATCCAGTGCTGCAAAAGACTGATCCCTTTTTCAATATTTTCCTCCAGTCCGCTTAACGTGATCAGTAGCTGATTATTGGTCGTCTTAAAATCATTACTGACCCCTATTTTAAAGAATTCTTTCTTTAAATCTTCAGGAGAAAATCTATGAGTTCCCACATATTGCAGGAATTGAGTTGAAGTTCCCAAATCTCTGTCATTATCACTTCCGAAAGGGAAAATGAAATGTACCTGGGCGATATCATTATGCTTATTTTTAACAAAGCTTAGCTTTTTATCCCGAACGTGATCTGTAGCAATTTCTTTTTGGTAGTTGATAAATTCAGGCTTGATATCTTCAGGCTGGTCAGCCAAAATCTCTTGTAAAAATTCAGATTGAGCAGCACGGTTGATTTTAACAGGAGTAATGCCTGGATTTTCTACCCGTACCAATTTATCATTAACCCCTTTTTCTTTATAAACAACAACATAATTGTTTTTGAAGAACGCCTGGGCAAAATGTATCACATCTTCCTTGGTGAAACTGGAATATTCATCCATTTCATTAAGTTCCTGTTCCCAGGTTCTTCCTTTTATATAGGTGTCATAAAGAGTCGTGGCCAGGCCTTCTGCCGTTTCAAGGCCCTTCATTCTTTGAAGTTTGAAATCGTTTATAATGGCAGGAAGCATCCAGTCAGGGAAATCTCCCTTTTTGATCAGTTCAATTTCTTCCAGCACCATTTCCTTCGCTTCATCCAACGCCTGTGTTTCCTTGGGAACAGCTACAATAGAAAAATAGCCATATTGTTTTAATCCTACAGAAAAAGCCTGTGCCCACAACATTTTTTGAGTCTGATTAATATGGAGGTCCAATAAACCGGCCTCCCCTCTGTTGCTAAGGATGTTGGCTACAATATCAGCAAGCATGGCTTCCCTTGTACCATAGCTATCCGTTCTCCAGGCCAGCTGAACCCTTGGAGTAGTGGGGCTTTTTACCGTTTTCGTAACAACCTCAGTGATGGGCTTTTCAATAACCGGAGTTTTCTCAGGAAGCTCTCTGTAAGGAATAGCCCCAAAATACTGATCAATTAATTGGATTGTTTCTTCAAAATCAAAATCTCCAACCAATACCATTGCATAATTATTAGGAACATAATATTCATCAAAATATTTATGAATAGCTTCCATAGAAGGATTTTTTAAATGTTCCGGCTTACCTAGGGTAGTTTGTTGCCCGTTAGGATGGGTAGGAAACAAAGCATCCATCAGTTCATAGTTCACCAGTCTGGAATCATTATCCTGTGCTCTGTTGAATTCTTCGTATACAGATTCCAGCTCCGTATGGAAAAGACGTAATACGATTTCAGAAAACCTTTCCTTCTCTATTTTTAGCCATTTTTCAAGCTCGTTGTTGGGAATATTATTCTTATAAACCGTTTCATCAAACCAGGTATGGGCGTTGGTTCCGCTAGCACCCAAAGACGAAATAGCTTTGTCATACTCATTGGCGATAGCATATTGACTGGCTTCCTGAGAGATCTGATCTATTTTTTTATAGATTTCCTTCTTTTTTTCAGGATCCTGCTCTGCTTTATGGGCTTCATAAAGTGCTGAAATCTGATCAATAAGTTTCTTTTCTTTTTCCCAGTCCTGAGTTCCTATCTTAGAAGTACCTTTAAACATCATATGTTCAAGGTAGTGGGCCAATCCCGTATTGTCTGCCGGATCATTATTGCTTCCCGTTCTTACCGGAATGAAAGTCTGAATTCTTGGTGCATCAAAATTTTGGGCAAGGAAAACCTTTAAACCATTCTTCAGCATGTAGACTCTTACCTTATTTTCATCGTGGGTTACTGTAGTATATTCGTAGTGGTTCATATCTGTATGAACTGTTTCCGTATATTTCTTGTCAATCATAGATAAACTCATTTCATCCTTTAAAATTCAGAATGTACTACAAATGTAAGCAATCAAAAAAAATGTTTCCCCTTTTTTATGACTATTACATCTATTATGATCGTTGAAAAAGTGAATAAGAGTAAAGCATGTAGCCAATATAAGTGTACAGCAGGGGATAACACACCATATATACCAATAAACTACTATATAATATATATAACTTCATTTCACTCCCAAATCTTCAGCTTTCCACTCCCAAACCCCTCTCGAACTCTACATCTCTCGAACTCTCAAACTCTCGAACTCAAGAGGAGCTTTTTCCCGCTATCCACTCATACTCCTCGCGCCATGGCTCCCTGCACTGTATCCTTCCCCTGTGCCGAGCTGTGCTGCGGGGTACCCGTTACTATCGGGGCTAGGGGAGGAATAGGTAATAAGTAGTTATGAGTGATGAGTGATGAGTGATGAGTGATGAGTGATGAGTAATAGGGTTGGATTTCAACAATATAAAATAGAGAGCCATTGTATTCATTATTATAAGTGTTTCCCAGACCCGTTTCTCATTGATTACTTAGAATCTTTGATTTCCGCAGGGATCTTGCGATTGTATCCACTATCTTTCATATGAATATCCAGCGTCTGGATCCTTACAAGATAAATGTACGTCCAGCTCAGAATAACGTAGCAATGCGAAACAAACAATCAGCTGTACCTATATAATTAAGAATGCCGTCAATAGGAGTGGGCTTTAGCCCGCTCAAATAAAAGCAGCCCCTGCCTTGGCTTTAGCCCAAACCTAATCCGGGAACCTTCAGATAAGACAGCCCGATCATATAAAATAATATATAGTAAAAGAACAATACCATATATATGGAATAACTTCCATCACCTATCACTCACAACTCACAACTCATAACTCATAACTCCTCACTTATAACTCCTCAAACATTTGTTTAAAACTTTTCACCTTACCTTCCAGCGTGTTAAGATAAAAAATGAACGTAATATGAATTTAGTGTTACATAAACTTGTTTGGTATAGGTAAGTTGGCTTACCTTTGCCGCACTGAAAAACGAAAGAAAATCAGTAAGCGCAGAAGGGCTTTTAGATAAGCATAAAACGTATACTCGAAAAGAAAATAAGTCTAAAAAAAGGCTTCAAAATTTTTAGAAATAAAAGTTGCGGAAGTAAAAAAGATTTGTATCTTTGCAGTCCCAATACGGGAGCGCAGGAGTATAGAAGATTAAGGGTTATAGAAGGAGTTAAGGTTACCAAATAAACTTTAAATTTTCTTTCGAAAACATTTGGTCATTACGAAATAAAGTTTTACTTTTGCACTCGCAAATATGGAGCGCCACTGACAGAGAGAGTGTTTCATTACAAAGCGAAAGATATAAAGATCATTGACATACAATATAACAACCAAGTAAGGAAAAACTAAAGCGTCAAAACTTTGAGTGAGTCAGACAAACATACAATGGAGAGTTTGATCCTGGCTCAGGATGAACGCTAGCGGGAGGCC
>NZ_CAKKLP010000016.1 GCF_918698085.1 Chryseobacterium sp. Bi04 | reverse complement strand
TTATTTTGTTGTGAAAAATACATACATTCGTTTTTCACACTAACAAAAATTATTATGAAGACAAAGTTTATTTTAGTGGCAAGCGTTGCTGCCTGCTCTTTTGTTTTTGGACAAAACACACCATCAAAATTAACTCCGGGTAAAAGCGGATTACACGCAGAATTTATGCGGTTTGATAAAAACGGCCCTGATTTTAAAGGCCAGCCTGTTTTATTTGATGAAGCCTCCCAAAGGCTTTCACCGGGACAAGGCCGTAAACTGGGATTAGAAAAAGATGCATTGGGTTTTGAAACCCATAGATTTCAACAAACAATTGATGGTATTCCTGTAGAATATGGAATGATGGCCGTACAGACTAAAGGCGGTAAAATTGTTGGAGAATCCGGAAAATGGATTATGAAAGTTCCTGCCGGTATAGCGAAAAAAGCCAACGTTTCTGAAGCTGTAGCTCTACAAAATGCATTGTCTTTTGTAGGGGCAGACTCTTATAAGTGGCAGAATAAAGAAGAAGAAGATTTTCTTAAAAAAGAATCTAATGATGCCAATGCCAGTTTTGCTCCAAAAGGTGGATTGGTATATTATTCAGATCCTACTGATGAAAAACTGAATGATTTAGTATTAGCGTATAAATTTGATATCTATTCAGAGAAACCATTGAGCAGACAATATGTTTTTGTAGATGCCAAGAATGGAAAAGTGTTAGGCGTAGATGCCATTATCCATGAAGTAAATGCTCCGGGAACGGCTACTACAGGTTACAGCGGAAATCGGAATATCGTAGCTGATTCTTATAATGGAAGCTACAGATTAAGAGAAACCGGAAGAAATGCAGGTACGGCTGTAGAAACCTATAATTTAAAGAAAGGAACCAACTATTCATCAGCTGTAGATTTTACAGATACTGATAATGTATGGAATAATGTCAATACCAATAAAGATCAGTATGCTACAGATGCCCATTGGGGAGCGGAAATGACTTTAGATTATTTATATACAAAATTTGGAAGAAAAAGTATTGACAATAATAATTTTGCTATAAAATCCTATGTTCATTATTCAACCAATTATTTCAATGCTTTCTGGGATGGTTCCAGAATGACTTATGGGGATGGAAGTTCCACTACAAATGGAGGTAAACCATTAACTGCGATTGATGTTTGTGGTCATGAAATCACCCATGGAATGACTTCTAAAACAGCTAATCTTGTGTATCAAAGAGAGCCGGGGGCATTAAATGAAGGATTCTCCGATATCTTTGGAAATTCTATCGAACTTTGGGCAAGACCTACTCAGGCAAGCTGGACTTTAGGAGAAGATTTTAGCTATGTGATCAGAGATATGGCGAATCCTAATGCTTATAGCCAGCCGGATACTTATAAAGGGAAATACTGGAAAGATGCTACCACTACAGGCTGTGCCGTACCGGGACAAACAACAAACGATTATTGTGGAGTTCATACCAATTCAGGAGTCCTTAATTTCTGGTATTATTTATTAGTAACAGGAGGCTCAGGAACTAATGATAATGGATTTGCATATAATGTTTCCGGAATCGGGTTGGATAAAGCAGGTGCAGTTGCTTACAGAACGTTGACTTCCTATTTAACTTCAACATCTACGTATGCCAATGCGAGAACGTATTCTTTGCAGGCAGCAGCAGATTTATATGGAGCAGGAAGTAATGAAGTAACACAGGTTACCAATGCCTGGAATGCTGTAGGTGTTGGAGGAGGTACTTCTTCTGCAGGACTTATTGCCTCAGCATCAAAAGTTTCTCCATATAAAATCAGCCCGAATCCTGCCACAGACAGGTTTATGGTGGAATTTGAAACGAAAGCCGGAAATGGAGTGGTAGAAGTAGTGAGTTTAACAGGTAAGAGAGAGCTTTCTGAAAAAGTGAATCTTACTGACGGAGAAAACAGAATAAATATACAACTTCCTTCTAATATCCTGCCTGGTGTATACGTTGTAACCGTGAATGGTCAGAATGCAGGAAACCTGATTAAAAAATAATCTCTAATATATTTAAAAAATTAGGCTGTCTCTGATGAGATAGCCTATTTTTTTGTGAAGCCTTATGAATGCTGGTTTTTTAAAAAAAGGAGAAATAAAATGCAATGTAACACATAATTAAAATTTTAATTCACAAAAATTTAATTTGTATTAATATTATCAATTTAAATCTTTTTTAATAATAAAATTATATTTAATTAGTGACTTTCCTTATAAAATCATCATTGTGTTTTGTTTATTTATTTATAATATCTATTGAGTTTTATTTATTGAATTAATTATTTTGTTGTGAGAAATGTATAAATTCGTTTTTCACGCTAACAAAAATTATTATGAAGACAAAGTTTATTTTAGTGGCAAGCGTTGCTGCCTGTTCTTTTGTTTTTGGACAAAACACACCATCAAAATTAGTTCCGGGTAAAAGCGGATTACACGCAGAATTTATGCGGTTTGATAAAAACGGTCCCGATTTTAAAGGCCAACCTCTTTTATTTGACGAAGCCTCCCAAAGGCTTTCACCAGGACAGGGCCGAAAACTGGGATTGGAAAAAGATGCGTTGGGCTTTGAGACCCATAGATTTCAACAAACAATTGACGGTATTCCTGTAGAGTATGGAATGATGGCTGTACAGACAAAAGGAGGAAAAATTGTAGGGCAGTCTGGAAAATGGATTCTTAAAACTTCTGAAAAGGCTGAAAAAAAAGCCAATATTTCTGAAGCTGTAGCTCTGCAAAATGCGTTGTCATTCGTGGGTGCAGACTCATATAAATGGCAGAATAAAGAAGAGGAAGATTTTCTTAAAAAAGAATCGAATGATCCTAATGCCAGTTTTGCCCCGAAAGGAGAGCTTGTTTATTACTCTAATCCATCTGATGAAAAATTATCCGATGTAAAGCTTGCATATAAATTTGATATCTATGCAGAAAAACCTGAAAGCAGACAATATGTTTTCGTAGATGCTAAGAACGGTGAGATATTGGGAACAAATGCAATCATCCATGAGATAAATACCCCGGGAACGGCTACTACAGGTTACAGTGGAAATCGGAATATCGTAGCTGATTCTTACAATGGAAGCTATAGATTAAGAGAAACTGGAAGAAATGGCGGAACAGCTGTAGCAACATATAATGCAAAAAAAGGAACGAGCCTTGCAGCAGCTGTAGACTTTACAGATACTGATAATGTATGGAATAATGTCAATACCAATAAAGATCAGTATGCTACCGATGCCCATTGGGGAGCAGAAATGACATTAGATTATTATTTCACAAAATATGGTAGAAAGAGTATTGACAACAATAATTTTGCTATAAAATCCTACGTTCATTATTCAACTAATTTATTTAATGCCTATTGGGATGGATCGGTAATGAAATATGGGGATGGAAGTTCCACTACTAATGGAGGTAAGCCGTTAACAGCTATTGATGTGTGTGGTCATGAAATTACTCATGGAATGACTTCTAAAACAGCTAATCTTGTATATGAAAGAGAGCCGGGAGCATTAAATGAAGGTTTCTCTGATGTTTTTGGAAATACCATAGAACGTTGGGCAAGACCTAGCCAGGCGAGCTGGACATTAGGAGAAGATTTTAACTATGTTATCAGAGATATGGCGAATCCTAATGCTTATAGCCAGCCGGATACTTATAAAGGAAAATACTGGAAAGATGCTACCACTACAGGTTGTGTAACGCCAGGTCAACAAACAAATGATTATTGTGGAGTTCATACGAATTCAGGAGTCCTTAATTTTTGGTATTATTTATTAGTAACAGGAGGTTCGGGAACGAATGATAATGGATTTGCTTATAATGTTTCCGGAATCGGGTTGGATAAGGCAGGGGCAGTTGCTTACAGAACATTAATTACTTATCTTACGTCTACTTCTACGTATGCCAATGCAAGAACGTATTCTTTGCAGGCAGCAGCAGATTTATATGGAGCGGGCAGTAATGAAGTAACACAGGTTACCAATGCCTGGAATGCTGTAGGTGTTGGAGGAGGTACTTCTTCTGCAGGACTTATTGCCTCTGCATCAAAAGTTTCTCCATATAAAATCAGTCCGAATCCTGCCACAGACAGGTTTATGGTAGAATTTGAAGCGAAAGCCGGAAATGGAGTGGTAGAAGTAGTAAGTTTAACAGGTAAGAGAGAGCTTTCTGAAAAAGTGAACCTTACTGACGGAGGAAACAGAATAAATATACAACTTCCTTCTAATATCCTGCCTGGTGTATACGTTGTAACCGTGAATGGTCAGAATGCAGGAAACCTGATTAAAAAATAATCCTTTAGTATAGTCGATTAAAAAAGGCCGCAAGCAATTTGCTTGTGGCCTTTTCTATATTTTATTGAAGTGAGATTATACCAAATAGAAATCATTAAGTTTTTCTTCGCAAAGTGTTTTTACCACTTCTATCCACCGGTCTTCATCATTCAGACATGGAATATAGTGGAAGTTTTCACCCCCGCCATGCATGAACTGCTCTTTTCCTTCCACAGAAATTTCCTCTAAAGTCTCAAGACAATCTGAAACAAAAGCAGGACAAACCACTGCAAGGTTTTTTACTCCTTTTTTAGGAATAGTCTCCAGGGTTTCATCCGTATAGGGCTCAATCCATTTATCTTTTCCCAGTCTTGACTGGAAAGAAACAATAGTTTTTTCCTTTGGAAGGCCCATTTTAGCAATCACAGCTTCAGTGGTTTTATAACACTGATGTCTGTAGCAATATGCGTTGTGAGTGTCTACCTGACTGTTGATACAGTTGGCATCATCAATTTTACAGGTTTTGGACGGATCTGTTTTATAGATATGTCTTTCAGGAACGCCATGATAAGAAAACTGTAGTGCATCAAAGTTTTCCGGAAGTTTTTCTTTAATACTCTCCGCAAGACAGTTGATATAAATATCCCTGTTATAGAAAGGCTGGATATAATTGATCTTTACCTTCGGGAATTTCTTCTTTCTTACCTCTTCTGCCTTTTCAATGACTGTTTCGGTTGTACTCATCGCATACTGAGGGTACAGTGGAAAAAGAACAATTTCAGAAACCCCCTTATCCATTAATTTCTGAATACCGGTTTCAATACTCGGCTCAGCATATCGCATTCCGATTTCTACAGGAACATCCACCACTTTCTGAAGTTTCTTCTGAATCTGTTCGGTAATAACGATAAGAGGAGACCCTTTATCTGTCCAAACTGTTTTATAAGCTTCAGCAGATTTTGCAGGTCTTGTGTTTAAAATAATCCCACGGACAAGAAGGGCTCTAAAGATCCAACGGTAATCAATTACCCTTTCATCCATCAAAAATTCATCAAGATATTCTTTTACATCGTTTACCGCTGTAGACTTTGGTGATCCAAGATTTACCAGTAAAATTCCTTTTTTATCCAATATTTTTTATTTTAATTATGAAACAGACCTGTTAAAATCTGTTACTAATTCTGAGACTCTGGCAAAGGTATTATTTTCAACTGAGCCATCACTGTTAAATTTCCCCTTTATTCCTTTTATCAGCAGTTGATGATCTGCTGCTATTGTTGCTCCGAGAGTTTTTAAAATCATTAATAGTTCTTCGTGACCTTTTTCTCCACTTGCTGAAGCAGTAATGACTGCTACAGGTTTCTCAGAAAAAACAGTCGTGGAAACACACCATTCCAAAAGATTTTTTAATCTCCCGGGAATGCTGAAAATATATTCCGGGGTACAGAATAAAACACCCGCTGAATGTTGAATGTCTTCTCTGATTCTTACTATATTTTCCGGAGTATGACGATCCGTTAACGCAGTATCAAAATGAGGAAGAACAGAAAGATCTTCAATCATTTTGAAATCAACATGCGGATGCTGCTCCAGCACCTGTTCTATCAGTTTCTGATTACTGGAGTTTTTTGAAGCACTTCCAATAATTATTACAATTTTATTTCCGGGAGGCATTTTAATTTCTGTTATCCGTTGACAGCTTCCACTCTTTCCACCAAATCAGGAACAAATTGCTTTAAAATGTTCTCAATTCCGTTTTTTAAAGTAGCTGTAGAACTTGGACATCCTGAGCAAGCGCCCTGTAAAAGCATTTTTGCAGTCTTGCTCGCTTCATCATATTCCATTAAAGAAATTTTTCCGCCATCATTTTCTACTGCAGGAGCAACATATTCATTCAGGATATCAGAGATCTTTTGCTCATCATCCGTATAATCTCTGTTGATGATTTTTTCAACAGGATTTTCATGTTTCTGAGGTTCAGCCTTTGATATTTCACCTCCATTCTGAAGATATTCGGCAATATGGGCACGAACAGTCATCATTACCTGATGCCATTCTACAGAATGATCTTTGGTAACAGCCACGAAATTATCAGAAATAAAAACTTCAGTAGCAAAATCAAATTCTTTGAAGATAGCTTCAGCTAAAGGAACTTCAGCGGCTGCATCTCTTGATTTTACTTCTACAAAACCATCCATCAGTAATTTGCTTGACACAAATTTCATCACGTGGGGGTTAGGAGTCATTTCAGAATAAATCTGATACATCTCTTTTTTCTTCTGAAGATAAATTCTTGGGTTTGCCAATAGCTCATCTTCAATCACATTTTTCAGACTTTCAGCAACATGTTCCCATTCTATGGTATCCTGTTTTGCTACAGCTACAAAATTAGCGGTAATGAAAACTCTTTCCACAAAAGGATAATTGAAAAGTTCTTGTGCTAAAGGAATTTCTGAAATATCTGAGTTTCGGTCCAATTCTAAAGATCCCGGGATAAGATTGTAATCTGCTACAAATTTCATCACTTTTGGATTTTCAGTTGGTTCTATAAGTACGGTACGCATTTTTTCGTTAAATTTGAGATACAAAAATACGCATTAGAAGTTAGAAGCTGAAAGTTAGGAGTTAGATTTTTGCTATCGCTTTAATTTAGAAGTTTGATACTCTAAATAAAAATGAGGTAAATTATAATTTTCAACCAAACTTATTTTTTAAATTTCAAATTAAAACTATGGCACTTGTAAAAGAACTTTTAGGGAAAATACCACAGATCGGAGAGAATACTTTCTTAGCAGAAACAGCAACCATTATAGGAGATGTTACCATGGGAAGAGACTGCAGTGTTTGGTATAACGCAGTAATCAGAGGTGATGTGCATTATATTAAAATGGGAGATAAAGTAAATGTTCAGGATAATGCAATGCTGCACTGTACCTACCAGAAACATCCTTTGAATATCGGAAATAATGTTTCCATTGGCCACAATGCTATTGTTCATGGATGTACAATCAAAGATAATGTACTGATCGGAATGGGAGCTATTGTAATGGATGACTGCCTGGTGGAAGAAAATTCCATCGTAGGTGCAGGATCTGTAGTGACCCAGGGAACTCATATTAAATCCGGAGAAGTTTGGGGGGGCGTTCCTGCCAGGAAAATTAAAGATATCAATGCCCAGTTACTGGAAGGAGAGGTAAACAGGATTGCAGATAATTATGTAAAATACTCTTCGTGGTATAAGGAAAATGTAAAAGATTACGAATTATAATCGAGGATATCTGTTGCGGGTTTCGGGATGGAATAATTTTCTCTTCTAAAACCAGACCTTCATTTATCTTTATCAATATACAACAAAGCTCCATCTTTTGATGGAGCTTTGTATATCATCCTAGTATAAAAATTCCTAAAAAGCATTTGTAATGATTTGAGTATAGAACCTTTGCTTTATTTTTAATTGTTATCTGGAGTGATGAGCCTTATCTTTCCATTGACACATTTAAGAGACGTAGGAGCAGGGATCATCATACAATCAGACACAATATTATATTTTTCATTAAAAATCCTGACCTTTTCCGTGTATTCATTGATTCTCGACAAGATAGAGACTTCTATTTTCTTGGGGTAAGCAATATACTGCTGTGGTCCGCCGCACGACTTTAGTCCCATTGGAGCAAATGCCCATTCATTCGCATCGGTACATTTTTCACCTGAAACCTCAGATTCAATGGATGCTTTTAATTTATCCAATAAAGCCTGGTCATATTTTTGACTGTCCTGATCGGCAGGTCTTTCAGAAATATCTTTCGGAAGATTGGTATTCGCATTCTTCGAGGTATTACATGAAGTAAGAGTAAATGTAGTACATAATACTAGCAGAGGAATAAGGATAAATTTTTTTTTCATTATAGACATTGTTCTTTATAAGAATTTTCAAAACTTATGCCAAGGTAAGAAAATCAAATACATTTCCGTATTTTTGACAACGATGAACAATCATTTTTTTGACTTATTAGAGCACACGAACCGAAGTGTCTTTCTGACTGGAAAAGCAGGGACAGGAAAGACTACATTTCTTAATGACTTTGTAAAACGGACAAAGAAAAAACATGTGGTAGTGGCACCTACAGGCATTGCCGCAATCAATGCAGGGGGAGTTACCATCCATTCTATGTTTGGATTGCCGTTGAGAACTTTTCTGCCTACCACAGAAAGGATAGATACCAGTTTGGCTAATAATATAGCTGACCTGATGCCCCATTTTAAATACCGAAAGGATAAACTTAAGCTTTTAAGAGAAGTTGAGATCATTATTATTGATGAGGTTTCCATGTTAAGAGCAGATGTTTTGGACATGATGGATTTTTCTTTACGGTTTATCAGAAGAAATAATCAAAGGTTTGGAGGAGTACAAATGCTGTTCATCGGAGATCTTTATCAGCTTCCGCCGGTAGTGAGGGATGAGCATATTCTAAAAATGTACTATAATTCACCATTCTTTTTTGATAGCCATGCCATTAAAGATATTCCTTTAGTGACCATTGAGCTGACGAAAGTGTACAGACAGTCTGATGAAGAATTTTTGGAAATTCTGAATGCTATCCGTGATGGGGATGTGGCGAATATAGATTTTGATTACCTGAATAAAAGGTATGATCCTGACTTCAATATAGGGAAAGAATCTTACGTTTACTTGTGCTCTCACAACAAAATGGCTGATGAGATCAACCAGGAAAAGCTGGCAGAAATAAAAGTGGATGCACAAACCTATGAAGCTAAACTTGTAGGAGACTTTAAAGAAAATCAGTTTCCTAATGAACAATTTTTAGAATTGAAAATTGGAGCACAGATTATGTTCATCAGAAATGATATTTCCGGGGAAAAGAGATATTTCAATGGGAAATTGGGTGAGATTATCGGGTTGGACGAAAATGAAATCCGGGTTGTTCTGGATGAAAGCGAACTTGAAATCACTGTGAAAAGGGAGACTTGGGAGCAGAAAAAATATTTTCTGGATACTGATAAAACCATTCAGGAAGAAGTATTAGGGAGTTTTGAGCAGTTTCCGATAAAGCTGGCCTGGGCAGTTACCATCCACAAAAGCCAGGGATTAACCTTTGATAAGGTGATCATTGATGCAGGGAAAAGTTTTACTGCCGGTCAGGTATATGTAGCATTATCCCGTTGCAGAACATTGGAAGGAATTGTTTTAAAATCAAAAATTACTCCTGAAGTTATTTTTAAAGATAACAGGATTCTGCATTTCCATACAGATACTGTGGCCAATGACCATATTGAATCAATTCTGAATCAGGAAAAATATGATTACAGCATCAGAAAAGTACTTCGTACGGTAGATTGTGTATGGTTTTTGAAAGAAGTGGAAGACTGGAATAAACTGTCTGTTGTTACCAAAAATTTAGACCATGTTAAAACCAATCAGCTGTACCTTCAGCTGAAACATGAAAGCGTAAACCTTGGAAAGATTTTTGAAAAATTAGAGCGGATAATTTTCCAGAAGGTTAATAATTTCATTGAGAAAAAAGAAGAATGGTCTGAAATTGAAAGCAAAACAAAAGGAGCTGTTAACTTTTTCTTCGTGGAAACCAGGGATAAAATTTTTAATCCTTTAAAAGAGTTTTATGCTGAAATAAAAGGAGCAAAAGGCTTAAAGCAATATAACGATGAATTCAGAAACTGGCTGGAAGATATAGAAGAATATTTGAATAGCCTGAAAGATATTCACCTTCTTGAAACGAAACTTTTAGAGGAGAAAAATGATAAAGAAATCAATCTGAAAATTGCTAAAGTGCCTTCACAGGTTTTAACCTTTCAGTTATTTGAACAGGGGAAAACCATCGGAGAAATTGCCTTGGAAAGAGGTTTGGTAAAAGAAACCGTAATCGGACATCTTGCGAAATTTGCTGAACAGGGATTGCTGGATATTTCAAGAGTAATTACTTCCGATAAAATCAAAGCTTTTGAAACAGAGTTTTATAAAAACCCTCAGGAAACTTTGACAGAATGGAAGAATGTATTGCCAAGTAATTTTGAATTCAATGAAATCCGGATTCTGATCAATCATTATAATTATAAAAAGGAAAAGAATTCATAAGAATTCTTTTCCTTTTTATTGATATCTTGGTTGTAAAAACTAGGGATACATCGAATTGATTGTATTAATATCTCCGGTTGTAAAACCTGTTCTGTTGTAGGTAAAAGTAGTATTGTTAGCCCTCTTAATAGTAGGCTGTCCGTTTTTAGAATAGGAATTAGGCCAATACATCATCACCGAATTAATATTGAAAGGACCTATATCTGTTCCGGAATTATACTTATTAAAATTATAAGCCTGCCCATCCTGAATATTGTTCCACTGGATACTCAGATACTGATCTCTGTCTTTACGTGCATGTTCATGATAAAGTCCTACAGTATGTCCCATTTCATGGATAACAGATCCCACAGAAATATATTGATCCAAAGAAATAGTTTGCTTTCCACCCTGATACCCGATATGGGCCCATCCATCTGATCCTGATGAACTTCCAAAAATAAATTCTACGTAATTAGCCTGATTGGTGCGCGGAATCCACTGGGTATTGGTTTTGGAATTATACTCATTAACCGCTGTAGTGATTTTATTAGCATTGATAGAGCCCATATTACCGGCAACACTATAGTAAATTTTAGCTCCCGGCCATCTTGAGAAACTGGCGCCTCCTTTATTAAGTGAGTTGTCTCCTGCCAGCTGTTGGTCGGAAAGTACAATATCTCCCTGGAAAAAATTCATTCCATTCTTCCTTTCGTATGTAATATCTTGCCCTTCCAGTCGTCCATTTTTAACATTTTCGAGCTGTAAGGCCTTGTTTTGAGCCTCCGCAGTAATCTCATCGTTGTTTTTACTACAAGACGCTAAAGTAGCAGCAATAATAAGACCTATAAAGAAAGTCTTTTTTGTCAGTTTTTTGTTCATAAAATATTTTTAGTGGTGTTTAAGTGTATTTTATTTAAGTACTAATATAATAATTTATTTCTCTTATGTATGAATTATTTTTATTGAAATATTTGTTTTTGTAAGAATTGTTTATTTTTAATTGAAATATTAAACAGAAAAGGTTTTGACTACAGCCAATCCCTTTTTCTTACTATTTGTTATGTGAATAGTAACTCTTTGCGTATTTTGAAAATTCTACAAAACCTATTCATGCCGGACCATGATGACCCAAGGATTTGTTTTCGATATACATGATTTTTGTTTTCATGATTTGAAATTTATTTAAGCAATGTATTTATCTGTGTAAGCAAAAGGAATCAAACAGAGCTTCAATTTCAATAGTTTTTGCCTGAACTTGGCGATCAGACTTATCAATTACAAAAAGTAACTAATGCAATTTTTATGTTTTAAATTTGTTTGGTTTTTTAAGCCCCAATTTATAATTATGAAAAATTTTGAAATTTCTGTTTTAGACCTTGCTCCGGTAAAGCAGGGAAAAAGCATTCATGATACATTTCAGGATAGCTTATCTTTAGCTACTCATACTGAAAACTTAAACTATACAAGATTCTGGCTTGCCGAACATCACAATATGGAAAGTATTGCGAGTTCTGCTACCTCAGTTTTAATTGGTTTTATCGCCAATGGAACAAAAAAAATAAGAGTGGGTTCAGGAGGAATTATGCTTCCCAATCATAGCTCTCTGATCATTGCAGAGCAATTCGGAACCCTGGAATCTCTTTTTCCGGGAAGGATTGATCTGGGTGTAGGAAGGGCTCCCGGAACAGACGGATTAACGGCTCAGGCATTGGGAAGAAATCCGGCGATTATTAATGAACAGTTTCCAAGACAGATTATAGAGCTTCAACGGTATTTTTCCAAAGAAAATGCTGATGCGATGGTACGGGCTATTCCGGGAGAAGGCCTTGATATACCAATTTATATATTGGGATCAAGCACAGACAGCGCATGGCTGGCGGCAGAACTTGGACTGCCTTATGCATTTGCCGGGCATTTTGCTCCTGAGCAAATGGAAATGGCCTTTACAATATACAGGGAACATTTCCAACCTTCTCAATATTTAGGTCAGCCTTATGTAATGGCTTGTGTGAACGGAGTTGCAGCAGAAACTTCTGAAGAGGCTCATAAGCTTTCTACTACCTTATTCCAGGCATTTATCAATATTGTAAGAAATGACAGGAAGCCTTTTGCACCGCCGGTAGATGATATGGATGACATCTGGTCACCCATGGAAAAATCTATGGTTTTACAGAAGCTGAGGTATACTTTTATAGGAGACAAGGTGGAAATTCAGGAAAAAATTCAGGATTTCCAGAATAAATTCAACGTCGATGAGCTAATTATCAATTCTCATATCTACGATCATCAGAAAAGACTGAGATCTTACGAAATCATAAGAGAAGCGGTCAACTCTTTATCTCAAGCACAATAAACCATTCATATTAATTGGCAGATGCTTATTTTTATAAGTATCTTTGCAAAAATAAAAAGTAAAAATGTCCGATATTAAATTAAATACTATTCCAGAGGCTATTGAAGACCTTAAAAATGGTAAAATAATCATAGTAGTAGATGATGAAGATAGAGAAAATGAAGGTGATTTTCTTTGTGCTGCTGAACTGACAACTCCGGAAATTATCAACTTTATGGCCCTCCACGGTAGAGGACTGATCTGTATGCCTCTTCCTGAAAAAAGATGTGATGAGCTTGGATTAGAGGTCATGGTAAGCAGAAGCAGTGATCCTAAAGAAACTGCTTTTACTGTATCTGTTGACCTTTTGGGTAACGGGACTTCCACAGGTATTTCTGCCGGTGACAGAGCTAAAACAATTTTGGCTTTAATGGATGAAAAGTCTAAGCCTACGGATTTCATGAGACCCGGACATATCTTCCCGCTTCGTGCAAGAAAAGGAGGCGTTTTGAAAAGAGCAGGACATACTGAAGCTGCTATTGACCTTACTCATCTGTCAGGATTGAAAGAAGGGGGGGTAATCTGTGAGATTATGAATGAAGATGGTACAATGTCTCGTTTACCGGAACTTCACGCATTCGCTCAGAAGCATGATATGAAAATTGTTTCTATTGAAGATTTAATTCATTATCAGCTTAAAAAAGGAAATCTGGTTGAAAGACTTGAAGAGAAAAAGGTAAAAACGCATTACGGTGATTTTGATTTCTACGCGTTCAGAGAAACTTCGAATGACCAGATCCACTTTGCTTTGACAAAAGGAGCATGGACGGTAGATGAGCCTGTTTTAGTAAGAGTACAGTCTTCAGATTCTTATTTTGATGTATTGACTAGATTAAATAACGGAGAAAAACCTTTATTGGAAAAAGTAACCGGTATGGTAAATGAAGCAGGAAAAGGAGCTATTATTTTCATCAATAATGTTTCCAACTCTGAAAATACATTGAGGAAACTTCAGCAGTTCCTGAATTATCAGGACGGGCAGGAGCAACACCCTACTTTAGCATACAACTACAGAGATTACGGTATTGGAACGCAGATCTTAAAGAATTTAGGAATTAATAAGTTTAAAGTAATCACTCAAAACCCTAATATCAAACCTCAGGTTGGAGGATATGACGTAGAAGTTACTGAGCTGGTTCAGTTATAACAGATAAATGATCAATAGAGTATCAGCTTTGCTGCGAAAATATTGAAGAACAAAAAAGGTTTAGGATTTTTCTAAACCTTTTTTTATTTTTAAACCATGACAAAGTCTTTAAAAACACATATCAGAGGTTATGTAGATATTTCAGATGAAAAACTGAATCAGTATTGTAATGCTTTTCATCTTCAGAAAATAAAGAAAAAGGATTTTCTTTTAAGAGAAGGGGAGATTTGTGGATTTGAAGGGTTTGTAGTGAATGGATGTTTTAAAGTTTCCCATACAGATCCCCATGGTGCAGAACAGATACTGTACTTTGGAATTGAAGGTTGGTGGCTTTCAGATATTGACAGCTTTATTACAGATGTTCCATCAAAACTCAATATTCAGGCTATTGAAGACAGTGAAATTCTTCTTATTTCAAAGAAAGATAAAGAAAAATTTTATCTTGAAATTCCTGAAATTGAAAAATTAATGAGACTGAAGTTTCAAAGGTCAATTATTGCGTTACAGCGCAGGATTATTGATAATCTAAGCAAATCGTCAGATGAACGTTATCTGGACTTTCTTAAGGAATATCCTGAAACAGCTCATCGTCTTACCAATATACAGATTGGAGCATATTTGGGAGTAACTCCGGAGTTTATAAGCAGAATACGCAGGAAAATTGTAAGTAAGAGTTAGTCTTCGACCACAAAAGGCTTATATTTTGTTTGAAATAAGATGGTAAGCCTTTTGTGGTTGAAGTTTTAATATATAGCCAGGCTTATAATGTTATTTCGTCAAAATTTCTGAAGCCGTTCAGAAAGTCTTTTACAGTCATTCTTTTCTTTCCTTCCAACTGAAGTTCTTGTGGAAAATACACTCCATCCTGGGTATAAATTTTAAACTCATTTTTTGAAATATCTAAAGTTCCGGAAGGTTTTCCGTGATTTGAGATTTCAAATTTACCCCCGAATATTTTTAATCCTTTTTCTTCCTCACCAATTTTTAGAGTGGTGAAAGCTGCAGGATATGGAGACATTCCAAGGATAAACTGATGAACGGTCTTTGAAGGAGCATTCCAATTGATTTTGGTGTCTTCCTTAAATATTTTATAGGCATTTTTAGGATGTCCTACTTGTGGCTGGGGTCTTTCCTCAATAGTATTTTCAGCCAGTCCATCCAATGTTTTTACCACCAGTCTTGAACCCATTTCCATCAGCCTGTCATGCAAAGCTCCTGCATTTTCGTCAGGTAAAACTTTAAGTTCTTCCTGCAAAAGAATATTCCCTTCATCTATTTTTTCGTTGATGAAGAATGTAGTGGCTCCAGTTTTTTCTTCGCCATTAATTACGGCATAATTGATGGGAGCTGCCCCTCTGTAATCAGGTAATAAAGAGGCGTGAAGGTTAAATGTTCCCATAGCTGGCATTTCAAAAAGAACCTTAGGCATCATTCTAAAAGCAACCACCACAAAAACATCAGCTTCAAGATTTCTAAGCTCCTCTAAAAATTCAGGATTTCTCAATTTTTCAGGTTGGAAAACAGGAATATTATTTTCAGAAGCATATATTTTTACAGGTGACTGGTGAATTTTCTGCCCACGTCCACTTGCTTTATCTGCAACGGTTACAACACCTACAACGTTATGATGAGATTGATGAATAGCCTCCAAAGAAGTCTTTGCGAATTCCGGAGTTCCTAAAAAAACAACTTTCAATGATTTCATAGCACAAAGATAAGTTTTTCGCGGATAGTTGCAGGTTTGAATTAGATAGAAGAAACGCTATCCAGCCTGGCAAAAAAATCTTATCCCATCTTCTAGGTCTCCAGTCTCTTGTCTCCGGTCTTATCCGCCTCATCACTCATGATTCAGTGCATATGTTCTGAAATTAAGCATTTTTACTTTTCCGGCATCCAGCAGGTAAATCAGGTTTTCTAAAATGTTTTCTTTAGAATGGTAGCTTAGCTGTACAGAAAGTTCTTCAATGGTTGCTGATCTCTTGGACAGTAGATTGATAATTTGCTGAGAAATATTTTTTCCGAAAATAGATTGCTTATTCTTTTCGCATACAGAACACTGACCACAGTTTTTTGAATTTTTTTCGCCAAAATAGGAGAGGATAAGTTTCATCTTACAATAGTCTTTATTTTCCACGTAAAATTTCATTTCCTCCCATTTCTGGATTTTGTTTCTCTGAATATGCTCAAAAAGTTTCCAGTAGGTATGATTGATGATTCTTTCGTCACGGGGTTTTAAAAACTTGATGCTGGCAAGCGCGCCATCTATGTATTCCAGGTAGTTTTTCTGCTGAAGTTCTTTCAGGCGTTCTTTGATCAAAGGAACGCTGACCTCAATCTTGTTGCTTACCTGCTGTTCACTGAACATTACTTTATGAGTGGTGAGACCGGATATAGTCCGGAAAAGAAGTTCAATAAAATAGGCGTCTTTCTGTGGCAGCTGATCTATTTCATCGGCTTTCATAAAAAGTTCCAGTGAAGAAAGGCTTTTATGATCATTATAATAAATGATTTCCTGATTGTGGAGGAAATTAAGAACATTATTAATTTTTGCCTTAGACAGTCTTGTGAAATTCTGTATTCCCACAGTATTCAGCTGAAAGGTTTTTTCTGGCTGTTCAAATTCGGCAACCTGAAAAATAGAGTAGAGATAACTGATAATTTTTAAAAATTCAGCTTTATTGGGAATCTGGTTTTTTAAGATCTGATCAAAGTTCAGCAGCTCCTGTTTATTCCAAAGCATAAAAGCAAAACTGTCTTTTCCATCTCTTCCTGATCTTCCTATTTCCTGATAATAGTTCTCCAGAGAAGCAGCAGGGGAATAGTGAATCACAAAACGTACGTTATCTTTATCAATCCCCATTCCAAAGGCATTTGTAGAAATAAGAACATGATTATCACTTCTGTTCCAGATATTTTGCTTGGTATTTTTCTCTTTTGTCGTTAAGCCTGCATGAAAATAATCTACATTTTTCAACTGATTTTTGTTCAGGAACTCGGCTAACAGTTCTGCTTCTTTTCTTGTTCTTACATAGATGATTCCTGAATCTGTATTGTATTTCAGGATATCAAAAATACGTTGAAATTTATCAGCAACCTCTTCAGTGAAAATTTTGATATTGTCTCTTTTGAAACTTTTTTGAAATACGGAGGGCTTTCTAAGTTCTAGTTTATTTTTAATTTCTTCCAGCACCTTTGGAGTTGCTGTAGCTGTTAGGGCAAGACAGGGAATTTCAGGATTGTTTTTTCTGAAGTCTTTTATATTCTGATAACTGGGGCGGAAATCCTGTCCCCATTCTGAAATACAGTGGGCTTCATCCACAGCAATGAATGAGAGCTGAATATCCTGAATATTCTGTAAAAACTGAGTATTGGTAAGCCTTTCCGGAGATACATACAACAGTTTTGTCAGCCCTTCCTTACATCGGCCATAAATAGCTTCCGCATCATATTCATCCAATTCTGAAGACAGGTATTCTGCTTCTATATTTCGGAATTTAAGCTGATTTACCTGGTCTTTCATTAATGCCAACAGTGGGGAAATGACGAGGCATGTTCCTTCTTTTAGCAATGCCGGCAGCTGATAGCATAAAGACTTTCCGGCCCCTGTGGGTAGTAAGACCAGTGTATCTTTTTCGTTAATAACAGAATTGATAATTTCTTCCTGAGAATCTCTGAAGTTGCTATAACCCCAGAAATACTTAAGAGTATCATACTTTAGCTTTTGAAAATCTTGCGGAGAAATCATAGGGTAAAAATAAGGAAAGTAATATAACAAAAAAAGCCACGCAATGCGTGACTTTCATATAATACTTAATAAGTTTATTATTTAGCTTCGAAGTATACTCTTCTGTTCGCTCTGTTTTTCCATTCAGGGCATTTTGTAGCTGGCTCACATTCAGGGTATTTAAGGTCTTTTTCACCTTTTCCTACTGCATTAAGTTTACCATTTTGAACACCGTTTTTAATCAGGTAATTCTTCACATTATTAGCTCTTCTTTGAGATAACTTTTGGTTATAAGCATCAGTACCTCTTGTATCTGTAGCACCAATTACACTGTAAGAACCATTTGAAGAATTGATATAGTTAACAGCATTATTTAAGATTGGAGTATTTGATGGTAAAATTCTGTCAGAATTCAAATCAAATTCAATACCTTCCAGTTTAGTTTCAGTTTCTACTACAGGTCCGGTAGTAGTGGTAGGGCAACCGTTGTTTTCCACAGGTCCGGGAACAGTTACACACTTATCGTAAAGGTCAATAACGCCATCTAGATCTGTGTCAAGAGCAACACCGGCACCATCCACTCTCGCTCCGGCAGGAGTATCAAGCTGTCTGTCCCAGTCATCACATACACCGTCGTTATCAGCATCACCTTTTTTACATACTTCAATATCCTGGTTTTTGTTAGCCAGAACGTCAAGTTTGTAATAGATTTCCTGAAGTGGGTCATGCCACATTAAGTGAGATTCGTGTTTTCCTAGCTTTATGGAAAGTCCTAAAGTAGCATTGAAGAAATTATCTGAAACCTGCTCAGAACGCTTGTTGATAGCACTGTATGCATCACCGCCACCGTCAAATTCATCATCACCGGTAATCACATACATCAATCTACCTTCAAGGTCGATTCTGTTGTTCACTTTGAACTTCAGACCTGTACCGGCCTGCATAAACATAGAACCTAGTTTGAAAGGTTTTACTTCAGTCATTAACCTCTGTCCTTTGCTGTCTTTCTGGTATGCTCTGTAGGCAATGGTACCTACCCCTGCATATCCATGAAGAGCCCATCTGTAAGTAGAATGATTATCTACTCTTCTTAAAAGGTTAGAGAAGTTGATATCTCCTAAGATAGAGATGGCATCATACTGAGTTCTTGCCCCTACAGCTGCAGCATCGGGAGCAGCATCTTTAGTATTGAACCAACCCTGTCTTGTTTCTCCTCTGTCATATTGTAGCTTCAGGCCAAAAGCATGAGTAATGGCCTTATCGATACTTACATAAGCAGAGTATCCGAAAAGGTTTTTACCATTTCCATTCTTAATGGACGTCAAATCTGATGATTGAAGAAGAGGAACACCCGCACCTACTGAAATCGACCAGTCATTAAATCTCTTCGATTGGTTTGTAAATGGGGAAACGTTGGCAGATCCCGAAGAAAATGTATTGGGATACGTTCCTGTTGAAACTGCCGTTGAGTCTTGTGCATAGCTGGCGCTTGGTATAGCTAATGCCAGAGCAACAATTGCTAAACTTAATTTCATAGTGTTATTTTTTTAAGTTAAGTTATTTTAAATGATTTTATTTATTAAAAACTAATTTTATGTTAATTTTTTTCTAAATTGCTTAAAAATTAACTAATTATTATTTGCAATTAACAGAGTTTTAGCCCTGAAAATGATATAAAGATAGGTAAAAAAATCCAAAATCGAAAAAAAAACCGAAAAGAAGAATTCTTTTCGGTTTTTTTTGTTATAAAAAATTATTTTTTCTTTTTCTTACCAGTAACTTTTTTTACTGATTTTTTTACCGGAGCATCTTCATAGTCTTTCTTTTGGATAGAATTCCATTCAGAAGCTTCTATAAATTTTACAGTAACTTTTCTGTCTGCTAATCTTTCGGCATCAGAAGCTGATGCAGGAATTGTAGCTTCGGCAGAACCTACTCCTCTTGATTTCAGTACATTTTGGCTGATACCTCTGTTTTCAAGAGCACCTACTACTGCAGCCGCTCTTTCTTTAGATAATCTAAGATTGTAAGCTGCATTTCCTTTGCTATCTGTGTGACCGGTCAGTAAATAATTACCTCCGTTTTCTTTGATAATTGAAGCTGCAAGATCTAATTTACTGTTAGACTCAGGTCTTATCGTAGCTTTATTGAAGTTAAAGTAGATATCTTTAAGTGTTTTCTCTACTTCTACTGCTGTCTGATTGTTATCCTTCTTTACAGGGCAGCCGTTGTTTTCCACAGGTCCAGGAACAGTTACACACTTATCGTAAAGGTCAATAACGCCATCTAGATCTGTGTCAAGAGCAACACCGGCACCATCCACTCTCGCTCCGGCAGGAGTATCAAGCTGTCTGTCCCAGTCATCACATACACCGTCGTTATCAGCATCACCTTTTTTACATACCTCAATATCTTGCTTTTTGTTAGCCAGAACATCAAGTTTATAATAGATTTCCTGAAGTGGGTCATGCCACATTAAGTGAGAATCATGTTTTCCTAAATTTATGGAAAGTCCTAAAGTAGCGTTGAAGAAATTATCTGAAACCTGCTCAGAACGCTTGTTGATAGCACTATATGCATCACCTCCACCGTCAAATTCATCATCACCGGTAATCACATACATCAATCTACCTTCAAGGTCGATTCTGTTGTTCACTTTGAACTTCAGACCTGTACCGGCCTGCATAAACATAGAACCTAGTTTAAAAGGTTTTACTTCAGTCATTAGGCTCTGTCCTTTGCTGTTTTTCTGATATGCTCTGTAAGCAATGGTACCTACCCCTGCATATCCATGAAGAGCCCATCTGTAAGTAGAATGGTTATCTACTCTTCTTAAAAGGTTAGAGAAGTTGATATCTCCTAAGATAGAGATGGCATCGTACTGAGTTCTTGCCCCTACAGCCGCAGCATCGGGAGCGGCATCTTTAGTATTGAACCAACCCTGTCTTGTTTCTCCTCTGTCATATTGTAGCTTCAGGCCAAAAGCATGGGTAATGGCTTTATCGATACTTACATAAGCAGAGTATCCAAAAAGGTTTTTACCATTTCCATTCTTAATAGACGTCAAATCTGATGATTGAAGGAGAGGAACACCTGCACCTACTGAAATCGACCAGTCATTAAATCTCTTAGACTTGTTGGTAAATGGGGAAACATTGGCAGATCCTGAAGAGAATGTATTGGGATATTCTCCATTAGAAACTGCAATGCTGTCTTGCGCATATATAGCACTAGGGATTGCCAGTGCCAATGCAGCAATTGCTAAATTAAATTTCATCGTGTATTATTATTTGATATTTTTTTTGATAAAACGCTCGTCAACTTATTTGGTTGGGCATCCGTTGTTTTCTACAGGTCCCGGAACCGTTACGCATTTATCATATAAATCTATAACTCCGTCAAGGTCCATATCCAGAGCAACACCGGCACCATCTACTCTTGCACCTGCAGGAGTATCAAGTTGTCTGTCCCAATCGTCGCATACTCCGTCATTATCAGCATCTCCTTTTTCACATACCACAAGATCATTTGTAGCATTTTCTAAAACGTTGAGTCTGTAATATCCTTCCTGAAGTGGATCATGCCATGCTAAGTGGGAAGTGTGTTTTCCTAGTTTGAAAGACATTCCTAAGCTGACTGTCCATGCATTATCGGATCTTTTTGCATTAAGCATGTTGTATTTTGAATTTTTTGACGCTGGATCATAATCATTGGCATCAGCCCATCCGCCACCGTCAAATTCATCATCACCACTTATAAGATACATCGTTCTTGCTTCAACATCAATAAGTTTTGAAACCTTGTACTTAACTCCGAAACCTCCCTGATAGAAGATAGAGTTAATGTCAATGTCCTGTTTGATAAATAGAGGAACTCTTTTTGGACTATTGCTCCATCTGAATTCATCATTGTCATGCAGTGAAGTTCTGAATCCTTGAACCCCAATTCCCGCATATCCATGGAATGCCCATCTGTAAGGAGAATGATTGTCAGTTCTTCTTAATAAATTTGAGAAGTTGATATCCCCTAATAAAGATATTTGATCAAACTGGGTTGTAGCAGTACCTACACCTGCTAATTGGCCTGCTGCACCTGGAAGCTGACCTGTTTGTTTAGTTTCTCCTCTCATATACATTACGCTTAAAGCGAAAGTATGTGAAATTTGCTTATCCACGCTTACGTAAGCATTGTAACCCCAATTCGTTTTGTCTTTATTGATTGATGTAAGATCCGAGTGGACCATAAATGCTGCACCTCCTCCCACAGAAATTGACCAGTCATTGAATCGTCTGGCTTTGTTGTCGAATGGCTGTACATTAGCGGAACCTGAAGAAAAAGTATTAGGGTACTCAGTTGAAGAATTAACTGTAGTACTGTTGTCTTGCGCATAAGCTGCAATTGGCAGTGTAGCCAATAATAATAAACCTAATTTCATACAGTATGTTTTATGTTTTAAATAAAATCTTTTAATAATATTCTGGAAAATTCCCTTTCAAAAAGATGTTTTTTATGAGGGATTTCTAATCTTTCTGATATAAAATTTAATTCATTATAGGTAATGATATCAATATCTATTATTCTGTCTGCATAGCCTCCAGATACTTTTGAATCATTAACTCTTCCCATTTCAACTTCAATATCTTTAATAAAATCAAGCAGTTGAATTGGTGAAAGATGAGTGAATATTACTGCTGCAATATTACAAAAAATATTGGAACTGACAAATTCTACGGGCTCGGACATTAAAAATTCGCTAATTTGTGAAATGTTGTTTCCACCATCGCTAATTTTCTGTAAGGCAAGCTCTACATTTTTTTTTTGATCTCCAAGGTTACTTCCTAGTAACAAAACCACCTTTTGCTGCGACATATTGGAAAATTGATTGATTTATGAGAAGTTTCTTTAAAAATGTTTTGGCAAATATAGTTGCAATTGTGATACTTTGCGCTTTATTTTTCATCTTTTTCATTATGATGCTTGTGTTTAGTTCTATGGGGAATGATAAGTCTGTGACGGTAAAAAAGAACTCGGTCCTTACGATTAATTTAAAAACACATATCATAGACAGCCCTACTGAAGAGGAAGGTGGATTGTTCGGAATTAGCAACCAGAACAAGAGTGTTCTTCTGTATGATGCGCTGGAAGCAATCAATAAAGCGAAAACGGATGATAATATTAAAGGGATCAGTATTGAAGTGGATGACTTAAATGCCGGGCTTACCCAGATTGATGATATCAGAAATGCTATTGAGAATTTCAAAAAAAGTGGAAAGTTTGTGTATGCTTACGGAAATGGAGTTTCACAATCTTCTTATTATTTGGGATCAGTAGCTGATCAGTATTATCTGAATCCTGCCGGTGGTATTGAGCTGAAAGGATTGTCCACAGAAGTTACTTTCTTTAAAGATTTTGCAGATAAATACGGGATAGGAATCGAAGTTATACGTCATGGTAAATTTAAATCAGCAGTAGAACCTTTTTTAAGGAATGATATTTCTCCGGAGAACAAAGAGCAGCTAAGTACGCTTTTGAACGATCTTTGGAAAAATACATCCGGTAAAATGGCTGTTTCAAGAAAAATTGATACTGCTCAGTTTAAAATGGTTGTTGACAGTTTATACGGAATGATTCCTGAATTGGGATTACAATACAAGCTTGCAGATAAACTTGTTCAAAAGACAGAATATGATGATATGATCAAGTCTAAGCTAAGCCTGAAAGACAAAGAAAAACTAAATAAGGTCTCATTGGCTAATTATATAAGCTCTTATGCAGATGATGATAAATCAGGTGAAAAAGTAGCGGTATTATATGCTTCCGGGTCTATTAACAATGGTGACGGATACAATGATATTTATGCTGAAAAATATGTAAAATACATCAAAAAACTTCAGGATGATGAAAAGGTGAAAGCAGTTGTTTTAAGAATCAATTCTCCGGGCGGTAGTGCTAATGCATCGGATGAGATTTTATTTGAACTTCAGCAGCTGAAAAAGAAAAAGCCGCTTATTGTTTCTTTTGGAGACTATGCTGCTTCCGGAGGATATTATGTAGCGATGGCTGCGGATAAAATTTATTCTGAGCCTAATACACTTACTGGTTCAATTGGAGTTTTTGGAGTGATTCCTTATTTTAAAGATATTGCGAATAAAAACGGAATTCGGGCAGACGTTGTTGCAACTAATGCTAACTCTATGTATTATTCCGGGCTGAACGGAGTGACGCCTTATGGAGTAAATATGATGACAAGGGGAGTGGAAGGCACTTACAAGAGATTTGTGCATTTTGTAACGCAAAACAGAAAACAGACTTTTGAACAGATAGACAATGTTGGCGGTGGTAGAGTATGGAGTGGAGTACGTGCTAAGCAGATTGGTTTGGTAGATGATTTGGGAACACTTAATGATGCCATAAAGTTTGCGGCACAGAAAGCAGGATTAAAGTCTTACCATGTAGATTCATTTCCTAAAAGAATGTCTCCTTTCGAACAGATATTTAATGATCTGAATGAAGAAGATGTTTCTGCGAAATTGATCAAAAACAAGATAGGAAAAGCCAACTATGAAATCTTACAGCAGATTACGGATAAAAAACTTCAGGCTGATGTAAAGATGGCCATGCCTTACCAGATTAGAATCGACTAACTAAATTATATTGTAAACAAAATCCCGGATCTGATTTCAGATCCGGGATTTTATTTTTATAATAAGTATTTGCTGAATATTAGCTTTTCTTTGTAGCCATTCCGTAAATCCAGAGAATGATTAGAGCTCCTCCAATAGATAGGATCCAGCTTCTTGGATTCCAAAATGAGGCAATATCTCCCCAATGTAAAATATAAACTCCTATAGCTCCTCCTAAGAAAGCTCCCAGAATTCCCAGGATAATAGTGATTAGCCATCCCCCTCCCTGAGTACCAGGCATGATCATTTTAGCGATAGCTCCTGCAATAAGACCGAATAAAATCCATGTTATTATTCCCATAGTTGTAAATTTTTAAATGTTAATATTTTTTTTAATAATTTGTTTACTAATATAAGGGAAAACATGATATAAATCATCTTTTCTTGAAGAATGAGTCTACAAATTCCGTACCATTAAAAAGCTGTAAATCCTGCATTTTTTCACCTACCCCTATATATTTTACAGGAATCTGGAACTGATCTGAGATGCCAATAACAACACCTCCTTTAGCTGTTCCGTCTAATTTGGTGACCGCTAGTGCATTTACCTCGGTAGCGGCTGTAAACTGCTTCGCCTGTTCAAATGCGTTCTGCCCTGTAGAGCCGTCAAGAACCAGCAGGATCTCATGAGGAGCATCAGGAATAACCTTTTGCATTACTCTTTTGATCTTGGAAAGTTCATTCATCAGATTTATTTTATTGTGAAGTCTTCCGGCGGTATCTATAATAGCAATGTCTGCATTTTGTGCTACAGCGCTTTGTACGGTATCAAATGCTACAGAAGCAGGATCGGAGCCCATTCCTTGTTTTACGATAGGAACACCCACTCTTTCGCTCCAGATGGTAAGCTGATCAACAGCTGCTGCTCTGAAGGTATCTGCGGCCCCTAAAACTACTTTTTTACCTTCTGATTTGAATTGATGGGCAAGCTTTCCGATAGTTGTTGTTTTCCCTACACCGTTTACTCCTACTACCATAATAACATATGGCTTTTTGGAAGCATCAATATTTCCGGTTCCGGCGTGAGGGTTTTCAAGAAGCAGTCCTGAAATTTCATCACGGAGAATTTTATCCAATTCGTTTACACTAACATATTTGTCTCTGGCAACACGTTCTTCAATTCTTCCTATAATCTTAATCGTAGTAGAAGCACCTACGTCAGATGCAATCAGTATCTCTTCAAGATTATCCAGTACTTCATCATCTACTTTACTTTTACCGACTACGGCTTTCGTCATTTTTTCAAAGAATCCCTGGCTGGACTTTTCCAATCCTTTATCTAAGGTTTCCTTTTCTTCCTTTTTGAAAATATTTTTAAACCAACTCATAGTTTTAGTTTATTCTTATTTATTTTTTAATAACTGCTGTGGCTTCTACTTCTATAAACACATCATTTCTGAACAGGCTGCTCACTTCTACAAGACTGCTTACCGGAGGGTTTTGAAGGTTGACATAGGCATCCCGGACTTTTCTGAAATCCGGTGTTTTAGACATATCTGTGATAAATATTCCTAATTTTATGATGTCTTTCGCTGTTCCTCCATATTCTTTCAGAACGTAATCTATATTTTTGAATATCTGCTGTGTTTGCTCCTCTACATTGTTCCCTACCAGGTTTCCTTCCGAATCAAGCGGAACCTGCCCAGACAATAAAACCATTTTGGAATTTCCACAATCAATACTTACTGCTTGTGACAATCCCTTTATGTTGAAAACTTTTGGAGAATTTTTATATTCTAAGATATTCATTGTTTTCTGACTGAATGAAAATAGAAAGATGGCTGTGCAAAACAGAACAAGAATCTTTTTCATATTTTATTGATTAATAATCTGGTGAACAAAGATAACAAAAAAACTACCCAAAATATGAGTAGTTTTTTATATTGTAAATAAAGTCCCGATTATTTTTTCAAATAACCATCAACTTCGTCTGCATTCATTACTTTTTCTTCGAAAACGTAAGCTCCTGATTTAGAAGACTTAGTCATTTTCACCACTTTAGTCATTTTTTTAGACTGACCGCTTTGTAGGGTTGCTACTACTTTCTTTGCCATTGTAAATTATATTTATAAATTACTTGATTTCTTTATGAAGGGTAGATCTCTTAAGAACAGGATTGTATTTTTTCAATTCCAATCTTTCTGTAGTGTTCTTTTTATTTTTTGTAGAAATGTATCTAGACATTCCTGGCATACCGCTTTCTTTGTGCTCTGTACATTCAAGGATTACTTGAACTCTGTTTCCTTTTTTTGCCATGATGTATTAATTCTTTTTAATCAATCCGTTTCTAGTAGCTCTTTCAATAGCTTCTTCGATTCCAATCTTGTTAATCACTCTCAATCCATGAGCTGATACTTTCAGTGTTACGTGCTTATCTTGCTCCGGAAGGTAAAACTTCTTCTCCAATAAGTTAATTTCAAAACGACGCTTCGTTTTGTTATTAGCGTGAGAAACGTTGTTACCAACCATTGCACGCTTTCCTGTTATTTGGCAAATTCTTGACATATCTCGATGTTCTTATTTGTATAATATTTGAGAGTGCAAAATAACGAAGAATTTTTTAGATAGACAAATCTTTTGGAAAATATTTGAAATAACTTACTGATTAATAATATTGATTTTAAAATAGCCGAATTGCCGGAATAGGGTTGTAGAGCAGGCCTGATATATTTCATGCAGACTTTCTTCATGGAAAATAATTTAATATTTTATCTTTGTTTTTAATTAATCTAAATAAAAATAATATGAAGAGAATTTATATTCTGTTGTCTATGGTGCCGATTTGTTTAGCTGCTCAGAATTTCACTGAAATACAGACGGGGATGAACAACTTTTATTATTCAGCAGCGGATATCGCTGATATTGATAATAACGGGACTATGGATATTGTATTCAATGGAGCTATAGATTCAGATGGAGATGGAGCAGCGGATATGACTTATAATGAAGTTTACAAGAATAATGGTTCCGGATTATCTTCTTATGCCGGGCTTAGAGTAGGACCTACGCATTTAGGAGATATAAAGTTTATTGATTTTAACAATGACGGACTGCTGGATATTGTCTCTACAGGGCTGAGCTATATGAATGTGGTTAATTATAAACAATACAGATTCAGAAATACAGGAACAGGTTTTGTAAAAGAAGAAAACCTTTCCGGAAAAATTTACGGATCTATAGAGGTTT
Organism: Chryseobacterium sp. Bi04; assembly: GCF_918698085.1. GTDB lineage: Bacteria > Bacteroidota > Bacteroidia > Flavobacteriales > Weeksellaceae > Chryseobacterium. The sequence goes on along the minus strand of NZ_CAKKLP010000016.1, from coordinate 86,681 downwards.
GTGATTTTAATCATGACGGAAAACAGGATTATGCACTTAATGGAACCCAATACTCCCATGGGGGAGGTTTTAGAAACAGCCTGGATTTTTACCGTAATACAGGAGCTGGTTTTGACATGACTGAAAATTGGGTAGATGGAACTCAGAACGGTAGTTTTAAAATCGTTGATCTTAATAATGATCATCTTTTAGATCTCGTAATCATTGGATCGGATATCAATGGAGCACCTATCTCCAGGGTGTACATGAATCAAACCGGAGTGTTGACATTTGTTCAGGATTTTGAACCTCTGACAAGCGGAAAGATAGATTTTGCAGACTTTAATGCGGATGGTTTCCAGGATATTCTTGTGGCAGGAAAGGATGATAATGATAACGGATATTTTGCGGTCTTAATGAATGATGGAACAGGTACGCTGATCACTCATCAGCTTAATCTGCCGGATATTTCTGATGCCTCTATAAGCATTGGAGATGTAAACAATGACGGGTATTATGATTTTATTATTTCCGGAAATGATAATGATGCAGCTGTAAAAACCTATCTGTATAACCCAAACACTCAAAACTTTACTGAAGGAACTACTACGGGAATATATAACCTGGGAGGTCCGGGAGTTGTTCAATTATTTGATTTTGATAATGATCACCATCTGGACGTTTTATTGAGCGGATTTGATTGGTCAAATCCTGATATGCCTTCCCTGACGAAGATTTTTAAAAATACATCTACAGAAGCCAATGCCAAGCCTACACCTCCCACCAATCTGAATCTGACAAGAAACGGAAACAGGTTTGATTTTGCGTGGAGTGGTGCCACAGATGATAAAACACCTGCCAGTGCTTTACGATATGAAATAAGTGTAGGATCAACTTCCGGAGCGATAGATATTGCTAAATATATAGTGACAACCCCATCATGGTTTCTGGAGCTGGATCCTTCTGTTCAGAATGTATACTGGAGCGTAAAAGCAATAGATGCGTCAAAAACCTATTCTAATTCTTCTGCAGAAAACAGCACATTGGGAACCCGTGATATCATGACCAGCCAGCAGCTTGTCGTATATCCGAACCCTGCTTCTGAGAAAGTATATATCAGAGGGGGGAAAGTTTCGGAAGCTGAAATGTTTTCAATGGACGGTAAAAAACTGAATGTTATTTTGAATAGTGACCAATCTATTACTGTCTCTCACTTACCAAAAGGAATTTATGTATTAAAACTGAAGATAAAAAACGAAATAACCACCAAGAAACTTACGATTAAGTAATTGAATCATTCTATCTTCTATCAATGAGAAAAGCCAGACGTCCAGCTGGCTTTTCTCTTTTTATTTAAAATTTCTGAATGATCTGTAACATCAACGAGAAGATATGACTTTGCATATCATACAAATTAAGTGGATGCTTGTGTTGAAGATGATACTTTGCTTTGTTATTAAAATGGGTAACTATTAGAAATAATTTCCATTATTTGCTTTCAACAGCACTGATTGTATTTTACAGCTGAAATATTGAAATACAAAGAGAAAGAATAGAGGGAAATAGAGTAAGAAATATCTTGGTAAAGGGGCTATAGAATAAAATAACAGATAAAATATAAATAATATCCCAAGAAATGCTGCTTGAAATGTAAATCCTGATCTTGACTTTTGAAATAATATATAAATTAACAGCAGATTAAAAACTAATAAGCTAATACTGTATAAATAGGGCACTGTATTACCTGAGAAGTTATAGTTCCCCGGATAATAGTTTAAAAAATTAATTCCGATTTTCTTTAAACTATTTTCAATAAACAATTTAGGATGTGTTGAAATAAAATTCTTGTTGAGTTGATTGAGATAGGTATCTATTTGTTTTTCGTTTTCGTAATGAGTTCGGAGATACTCATCCGTTAATATTATTTTTTTTGACGGATCATAGGGGAAATTGTCACTTGAAAATATATCATATTTTTCATGATTTCCTTTTGCAAAATTATAACTTAAAGAAGTTGAGTAATGAAAAGTTCCTATTTTTTCATAATTTCTTATACACCAGGGGAGGTAGGCGATGAATATGAATGCCAACAGAAGCAGGAGGCTGTAATACTTTATTCTTTTATACAATATGAGCACAAATGCTGAGAGAATCATTAAGAATAAAAATTCATACCGGATATATAATCCCAGTATGGATACAATTGAAATCAGCACTAAATTTTTGTGGGTGATTTTTTTTGATAATTTCAATAGTAAAGCAAAAAAAACATTGAATATAGAGATTGTAAGCGCAAAAGAACTAATTTTTGTACTGCCAAGAAGAATAGGCGGAAAGAAAATTATACATACAAAAGCAATAAAGTAATTATTTTTATTCTTATCATTTTCTTTAAAACTTTGAACAAGCGATAAGACTGAAAAAAATAAAATAACAGATTGTAAAATACAGGATATCATTATCCATTGCGGAATCTTAAAAATACTTTGTATCAAAAGTAAATAATAAGGATATAAGGGAGGCATATAGGCAGAAGGCTTACCCAGATAATAATAGTCATGGTAATCCGCAAAATTTTGCATGATGACTTTCCACTCAAATACGAGTGTGGCATTTTTGCTTAGATAGGATACTACTATAAAATACAATAGAAAAATTATAAAATATCTATATCTGAATATTTTTTTCTTCATTTTTCCTATGCTCTAATACATTCACTCATTCTATAAAAATTAAGCTTTCTTTGTTTTTCTTTTGAACCATTCAATCAGAAAATAAAACAATAAAAATCCTAAGGCAAATATTGAAAACCTTGAAAGAAGATCTCCAGCTCTGGTATAGAAAGTCATCGTATCATAAAGATTTACTTTGGCAAATAAAGTAGTCTGATCACCATAAAAAGTATCAGCTACCACTTCTCCTTTCGCATCGATATGTGCGGAAATTCCACTATTGGCAGCACGGGCAATTTCCCTTCTTGTTTCAATAGCCCTTAATCTGGCGTAAGATAAAAGTTGTTTGTGTCCTTCAGAAACTCCCCACCAGGAATCATTAGTTATGATACCTAGAAAATTGGCTCCTTTTTTTACATAATCGGTAACAAATTCACCATAAATGCTTTCATAGCAGATGATAGGCGCTATTTTACCTTTATTGTAAGAGTTCGAAAAAGCTAGCCTTTCTTTATCTGTGCTTAAAGAAGCCACTGTGCCTCCCAGATTGAGCATGGCATCTCCTAATAGAGGCTTAAGAACACCCATATAGGGGAAGATTTCAACTCCCGGAACAAGTTTCCCTTTGTGATAAACCTGTGTTTTCTGATTGGGAGCTAACTGAATGGCTGTATTGTAACTCGTTACCCAAACTCCTGAATTGATCTGGTAAGCTTCTTGAGGGATATTTTGCGGATCAAAATAAAAACGGTGAGAAGAAATTCCTGTAGCAAAAACAGATCCGGGATGTTTTGCTAAAAACTCTTTGATATTGTTTAAAAGTAAGCTCTTCTCAAAGCCGGTTTCAGAAATTGAACCTCTACCCGGAATGGCTGTTTCCGGTGCCATGAAATAATCAATTTTTCCTTTTGCATTATTTTCAGCCAGCGTTAGCAAGTCATTTTCAATGGTAAGGCTGTCTTTTGAGTATTTTTCCATGTATGGATCAAGATCGGGCTGAAGCATCAGTACGTTTACCTGTCCCGATGGTTTCTCATTAAAGCTGTTGTACCTGATTAATGAAATAATCATGGGAACGGCAATTAACGCTACTACAATGGAAGAGTTTTTAATCAGATCTTTTCTCTTTCTTCCGGCTTCCCAGGTTCTCAGGGTATAGAAAATTAAAACGTTGATCAGTAAGATCCAGAAACTTCCTCCCGTAGCTCCCAGGGTATCATACCATTGGATAAGCTTAGGATATTCAGAAAATACATTTCCTAAATTCAGCCAGGGCCATGTCAGTTCCCAACCCAGATGAAATTTTTCAAAACTCATCCAGATGGCGATCAAAAATCCTAAGCCCCAATAAGTTCCCTGAGCATTTTTGTACCAGTGATAACATTGGAAAACCAAAGAATATAAAAGTGAATTGACCAAAACTGGGAATACCACTGCCATCATGGAATGGCTTCCATCCGGATTTTTAGAGCCATAAAGCCATCCTGTAGTGACGATGTTCCAAATGATAAAACACAGATAGGAAAGTCCGAAAACCATCCAGCTTTTTCTTGTATAGCTGGAGAATTTTGAAATTCCATGTTCCATCATCAGTAGAGGAACAAGGGCAAAGAATATAAAAAAAGGAACTCCATAAGTAGGCCATGAAACCGACAGCAGCATTGCTGAAATAAGTGTAAGTAAAACGTATTTCATTAATTTATTTTAATATACAAATTTAATGTTTTTGAAATGAATATCTTAGCACCTGATGTTAAAGAAAGTATACAAAATTGTAATTATTCCCTATACCTTATTTTTGCTTTACCTGATGTTTTTGGGGATGGGCAGATATCAGTATGAAGATAACCTGATTACTGTAGAACCTATTTTTTCTACAATCAAATTTATTCAGACTACAGATGAGTGGAGAGATATTGTGATTATTGTATTAGGGAATATTGTTATGTTTGTTCCTTTTGGTTTTCTGGGCTGGATTTTTCCAGGGCTTAAAGATCTGAAAACATTGTGTATCACTTTCATTTCAGCTATTGTAATTGTAGAAGCACTCCAATACTTTACAAGAATGGGGATATTTGAGGTAGACGATATCCTCCTGAATACTTTCGGGGTGTATTTGGGCTGGCAGATCAGAGTATTTTTAGAAAAAAAGTTTAATTGTTGAGTTCTTTAGCACGCTTTTCAGCATTCAGAATTCCCTGTTTTAAAATATCTTTAAAGCTGTTCTCTTCAAATGTCTTTAAGGCAGCTTCCGTAGTTCCGCCTTTGGATGCCACATCTTTAATCAGCTCTTCAAGGCTTTTTTCAGAATTGTTGATCAGATGGTAAGCACCCAGCATTGTTTGTTTTACAAAAAGCTTGGACAGGTTTTCTTCAATTCCCATCTCAATTCCTGCTTTAATCATGGCATCAATGATATAGTAGAAGTAAGCGGGTCCACTTCCTGATAATGCGGTAACACCATCCAAAAGATCTTCGTTTTCCAGGTAGACAGAGCGCCCGGTGCTGTTGAGCAGTCTTTCAATATTGATTAACTGACTGAAAGAAATTCCGTCTGCAGCAGTATAACCGGTAATTCCCATACCTAAAAGAGTAGGAGAGTTAGGCATTGCCCTTACCACAAGTGAATGATTAAGTGATTTTTGGATTTTATCGATATTGATTCCAGCCATAATGGATAAAACCATCTGGTTTTCCTTTAATGTAAACTGGATATTTTGAGCAACAAGCTGGAAATCCTGGGGTTTCACAGCGATAATAACCAGGTCCGCATCCAGTTCTTTAACCTCGCTGAAAGTTGAAATGACAGACTTGGGAAAGTCCTCGGCTATTTTATTAACTTTAGATGGATTTCGGATGATCAGATGAAGGTGTTCAGGTTTGATCAGTTCGTACTTCAAAAAAGATTTTGAAAAAGATAGCCCCATATTTCCGGCTCCCAGAATCGCTATTTTCATATTGTGCCTTTATTTTCAGCTAAAATAATGATTTTATGGAAAATGGGTATGAACTATTATAGGATAATTGCCATTGTTTTTGCGATTACCAATAATACAAAATTGTAGACTGACAAAACTGTAAAGTTAAAGGCTGTTTCACTATTGAAGCAGCCCTTGTATTTATTATATAATGTTCACTTCGCGTTCAAGCTCTATTCCAAATTTTTCTTTCACGGAGTTTATAATTTCAGTAGAGAAATCAAAAATTTCCTTGCCGCTTGCCTTTCCGGTTGCATTGATGATCACTAATGATTGCAGCTTGTGTGAGGCTACATTTCCGATCTGTTTTCCTTTCCACCCACATTGTTCAATCAGCCATCCGGCAGGAACCTTTACCCTATTTCCGTTAGCATATCCCTGAATATTTTTAAATTTCTGTTGTAAATCTTCAAACTGAACCAAAGGAATTGTAGGGTTTTTGAAAAAACTTCCGGCATTCCCGATTTCTTTAGGATCCGGCAGCTTGCTTTGTCTGATATTGATCACGGCTTTAGATACATCCTGAATACTAGGGTTTTCAATACCCAGATGTTTCAGTTCAGATTGAATAGCACCGTATTCTGTTTTTACATGATGTTCTTTTTGAGTCAGCTTAAAAGTGACTTCCAGAATGACATATCTGCCTTTTCCTTCCTGCTTAAAAATAGAATCCCTGTATCCGAATCTGCACTGTTCCAGGTTGAATGTCTTCACTTCAAGGTCTTCCAGATCCAATACTTTACAGCTGACAAAAACATCTTTAATTTCAGTTCCGTAAGCCCCGATATTCTGCATGGGAGAAGTGCCTACATTTCCGGGGATTAAAGACAGGTTTTCCAGTCCGCCATAATTTTTATGTAAGCAATACATCACAAACTCATGCCAGTTTTCACCAGCTTTGGCTGTGACAAGTATTTCACGATCACTAAAGTTTTCTTCGGATATTCCTTTTAAATTAAGCTTAACAGCAAGGCCGTCAAAATCCTTAGTCAATAAAATATTACTTCCGCCGCCCAAAAAAAGAAGAGGAAGGGACTGAGATTTTGAATAGCTGAGTGCTTCTTTTAATTCCTCGATATTACTGACTTCAGTAAAGTATTTAGCATTGGCGTCAACTCCAAATGTGTTATAAGGCTGTAAGGAAAAATTTTCTTGCATGTTTTTATTTGTATTCTTTTGGCAGAATGTAGTCTATTTGTTCTTTAAGCTGTTGAAATTGATTGTAATGTACAGTATCAACATAAGCGTTTACATAAATATGTGACTTTTTAGGAGTACGGATTTGGAAAGTTTCATCTATACCGTCTACAGATTGTTGGCTTGGAGAACTTTTTATATGATCAAGATCCACCATATGAATGGATGAGGTAAGCTGTTTCCAGGTATCGGCATTGATAGCAGAATGCCATTTCTTGTGATTTTGAGTGGAAGTTGTTCCTTTTTCCGCAGTGATGGAATCTTTGGTGACTTTTATAATCCTGTAGTAGCCGAGACTTCCCCCAATATTGGAAATGCTGATAGACGTGATTTCATAGGGGTCCTTAGGGACTGTTTGTACCGATTCCTTTTTGTCACAGAAAAAAAATGCCGACAGCAAAAAGATCGAAAACAGTATTTTCAGATATATATTTTTTGTTGTCGGCATCATATTATAATTTATAGGCTAAATTCTTCTCTGTACTTTTTTAAAGCTTCTTTAAGGATTTCAGCACTTTTTCTCAAATCTTCTTCTTTAAGAACGTAGGCAATTCTTACCTGTTTTTTACCTAATTCCGGATTGCTGTAGAATCCACCGGCAGGAGCTACCATAATGGTTTCCTTATTCAGTGAATATTTTTCCAGTAACCATTGTGCAAATTTTTCTGTATCATCTACCGGAAGCTCGGCAACACAGTAGAATGCCCCTCTCGGTTTAGGGCAGATTACCCCTGGGATAGCATTTAACAGGTCTACCAATACATTTCTTCTGTGGGTGTATTCTTCTCTTACAGCTCTAATGTAAGCGCCATCGTTCTGGTGTGCGGCAGTTGCTGCAATCTGTCCCAAAAGAACAGGGCTTAATCTTGCCTGGGCAAAAAGCATTGCTGCATTACGGATTTTTGAAGAACGGGTAAGCATACATCCTATTCTTACGCCACACATAGAATAACGTTTGGATTCCGAGTCTATAATGATGCAGTTTTCGCTCAATTCAGGGAAATCAAGCATTGAAATTTGCTGCTTCCCATCATATACATATTCTCTGTACACCTCGTCAGAGATGATTACGATATCATATTTTAAAGCAATTTCTGCAAGTTTTTGCAACTCTTCACGGGTATACAGGTATCCCGTTGGGTTACCAGGATTACAGATGACAATAGCTCTTGTTTTTTCTGTGATTTTTTTCTCAAACTCTTCTATTGGAGGCAGGGCAAAACCTGTATCAATAGTAGAAGGAACTGCTACTACATTGACATTAAATGTACTGGTAAAACCATTGTAGTTTGCATAATAAGGCTCAGGAATAATAACCTCATCACCATCATCACATAATGTAGAAATGGCAAAATTAAGGGCTTCAGATCCTCCGTTGGTAACAATGAAGTTGTCCGGTGTCAAATCAGCAAAACCTAATGAATGATAATATTCAGTAAGGGCTTTTCTGTATTCTATATTACCTTCAGAAAGGGCATATTCCAATACTTTTAAATCAATATTTTTTAAAGCATTTAAAGCTGTTTCCGGAGTTTCAATATCAGGCTGCCCGATATTAAGGTGGTATACTTTTATCCCTTTTTGTTTTGCTTGTAATGCGAAAGGAACTAGTTTTCTTACCGGCGATGGCGGCATGTGCAGTGCTCTGTTTGAAATATTCGGCATTGTTTAAAAAATTTGTATGGCAAAAATAAGATTTAATTTCCCAATAATAAAATCTATAAATAAATTGTATTTGAAGAATAGATTGATTTATAGTTTTTTGATATCTCTCGTTTTATAGAATTATTTAGAGGTATTTTGTTTTTATTGTTATGTTTTTTAATTGTAATAGTTTTTTTATTGAAATAACATGTAATTACAATTAAAGTTGTTTTTTTTGTAATTTTATTGGATAAATATTAATAAATATGAAAACAAAATTATTTTTAAAAACAATGTCTGTTTTTGCTCTTTTTTCAGCGTCAACTATGATTGCTCAAAATTTTCAGACCATGCCTATTCAGTCTGGGTACACGGCTGACGTAATTGCTAATGGAGCTGGACCTTCTATGGGTTCCACTACTATGGATGTGGATGGAGCAGACTATGCTCTTGTAGCAAGAGACTTTCAATTAACCTCTTCCAGTACACCGCTTACTTATGGGATTCCTTCTGACGGTATTATCAATTCAGCTGTTTCCGGAACGTCTGGTCTTAGTTATCAGCTGGGAGACTTAAGCTCTGATAATTCATTAAGGCTAACCAATAACGGAGATACCGGAACGCTTGTATTTACTACACCAACGGCAGCTCTTAAGTTGTATATGCTTTCTACAAGTGGTAGTGGAGCATCTACCGTAAATGCAACAGTAACCTTTACAGATAATACGACCCAGGTATTTTCTGATATTAGTCTTTCTGATTGGTATGGAGGTTCTAATTATGCCATTCAGGGAATTGGAAGGATTAATAGAAGTAATGATAATTTAGAAGCAAGTTTTAGTGGTCCTAGATTGTATCAGTCTGCATTAAATATTGATGCCATTAATCAATCTAAACTTATACAAAGTGTTACAGTTGAAAAAAGTGGAGGCTCAGGCATTCCAAACATTTTTGCATTTTCTGCATCTATTATAATTCCTCAAAATTTTCAGCCATTGTCTGTTCAATCCGGATACACAGCTGACGTAATTGCTAATGGAACCGGGCCCTCTATGGGTTCCACTACCATGGATGTGGACGGGGTATCCTATGCTTTTGTAGCAAATGATTTCCTATTAACATCTTCCAGTACACCAATTACTTATGGTATTCCTTCTGACGGTATTATCAATTCGGCTGTTGCCGGAACACCCGGTCTTAGTTATCAGCTGGCAGATTTAAGCTCTGATAACTCATTAAGGCTGGCCAATAACGGAGATAGCGGAACGCTTGTATTTACCACACCAACGGCAGCTCTTAATTTGTACATGCTTTCTACCAGTGGCAGTGGAGGATCTACCATAAATGCAACAGTAACCTTTACAGATAATACGACTCAGGTATTTTCTAATATTAGTCTTTCTGATTGGTATGGAGGTTCTGGTTATGCCATTCAGGGAATTGGAAGGATTAACAGAAATAATGATAATTTGGAGGAAAGTACCAGTGATCCTAGATTGTATCAGTCTGCATTAAATATTAATGTAGCAAACCAATCTAAACCTGTGCAAAGTGTTACTGTTACAAAAAGTGGAGGCTCAGGCATTCCAAACATTTTTGCATTTTCTGCCAATAAAAATATGCAGCTGAGCACCTCTGAAGTGAAAGGGATTGTAAAGAAAACAGCTGTTCATCCCAATCCTTTTAACGATATCTTGTACATATCAGATACCAGGAATGTAAAATCCGTAACGATCGGAGATACGGCGGGAAGAATAGTAAATACCATTGAAGGTCCTGTAAAAGAGCTTAATTTAAGTATGCTGAAATCCGGACTGTATTTTGTTACCCTTTATTTTAAAGATGGTACACAATCTACCGTAAAGGCTATTAAGAAATAAGTTTTTATGTAAAGAATTGTATGGCAGTATAGTGATGTACTGCCATTTTTTTATCCTGTGTTGAAATTTTTTTTTTTTTTTTTTCAATAAATATTATTTTTATTTAATTATAATGCGTTTTCTTTTTGAAAATGATGATAAAATACTTTTAATGTTATTTTTTTTATAAATTTACTGGATAAATATTAGTCAATATGAAAAGAACATTATTTTTTGGAGCTTTAAGTATTACAGCTCTGCTTTTTACATCATCAATGATGGCTCAAAATTTTCAAACCATGCCCGTTCAGTCGGGATATACAGCTGATGTTATCGCCAATGGGATAGGATCTTCTATGACTTCTACAACAATGGATGTGGATGGAGTTTCCTACAATTTTGTTTCCAGGGACTTTCAGCTCGCTGCGAGTAGTACACCGCTTACTTACGGTCTTCCTGTCAATGGGATTATCAATTCAGCGGTAGCTGCAACGCCGGGTTTAAGCTATCAGCTTGGAGATTATTCAGGAAATAATTCTTTAAGAATTAACAGTAATACCACAGGAACAAATACAGGAACCCTGGTATTTACGAATCCTGTAGCCGCTTTTAAGTTATATATGCTTTCTACCAGTGGAAGTGGTAGCTCCACAGTAAATGTCACCGTTAATTTTACAGACAACACGACTCAGGTTTTTACCGGGCAAACGATCACCGACTGGTACGGAGGAGCTAATTATGCCATTCAGGGGATAGGAAGGATTCTTAGAACTACAGATGTATTGGATGCTAATTCTACTAATCCGAGATTATATCAGACTGTTCTGAATATTGATGCTGCCAACCAGGCAAAACCCATTCAGAGTGTTACGATAACCAAAACCAATAGTGGAGGTGTAGCTAATATTTTTGCGTTCTCGGCTGATGCTTATACTGATTGTGTAGCTCCTGCATTATCTGCTACAGGAACGGTTACCTCAAATTCTGCAGATATTTCGTGGACAGTTCCTGCCGGTACACAAGCCGTAAGCCATGATATTTATTACAGTACAAGTTCTACAACTCCTACCAGCGCTACAGTTCCAAGTTATTCGGATGTAACAGGAACCTCTTATACATTGGGAAGTTTAGCTCCAAGTACAACCTATTATTATTGGGTAAGAACAAATTGCAGTACTGCAACGGGTGAAAGTGCATGGTCATTCTCTAAATCATTTACTACGTTATGTGGTGCCTTAGTACCTCCATATACCAATAATTTCAGCAGCGTTCCGGGGACATGTTGGGCTAATAATATCTCCGGAGGAAGCCCTTCCACAGGATCTACCGGAACTACGGTCTATTGGGATCAGCGTAATTTCTTAAATGCATCAGCTAACGGACCGTCCGTACATATGAATTTATATTCTGCCAATAGAACAGGATGGCTTAAAACAGTACCGTTCGATCTTTCAGCAGGGGGATATAGAGTGAAATTTAACTATGGTGTTACCACTTATTCCGGAACGGCTACCTCTTTGATGGGTGCTGATGACCTTGTTCATTTCATGATTTCCGAGGACGGAGGAACTACGTGGACGATATTACAAACCTGGAACACGGCTAATGGACCTTCCAATACATCGAATGAATATACTTATAATTTAACGGCCAATACCAATGCCAGTACGCTATTTGCATTTTATGGAACTTCCGGAACGGTAAATGAAGGTCTTGATTATAATTTCTATATAGATGACTTTACTGTTGAAAGTGCTCAGCTGAGTACTTCGGAAGTAAATAAAACAACAAGGAAAGCTGAAGTTCATCCGAATCCTTTTAAAGATATCCTCTATATATCAGATACAAGAGAAGTGAAGTCTGCCACAGTGGGAGATCTGTCAGGAAGAATAGTGAATACGATTGATGGCCCTGTAAAAGAGCTTAATCTAAGTATGCTGAACTCCGGATTATATTTTGTTACCCTTTATTTTAAAGATGGTACTCAATCTACTGTAAAAGTTGTTAAAAAATAAGTTTTTTTTATGTAAATAATTGTATGGCAGTATAGTGATGTACTGCCATTTTTTTTACCTTGTGATGAATTTTTTTATTAATTTGATCCTTTAAAAACGAACTGAAAATGCAAATTTTATCTAAGTCGATTGAAGATTATATTTCAAAGATTCCTGAAGACAGACAGGAGGCTTTCAGGAAACTTGTTGATATCATTAATACCAACTTACCGGAGGGGTTTGAGGATGCCACCAATTATGGAATGATAGGCTGGGTTGTCCCCTTGAAAACATATCCTGCCGGCTATCATTGTGCCGCCAATACACCTTTGCCTTTCATTAATCTGGCTTCTCAGAAAAATTTTATAGCATTATACCATATGGGGCTGTATTCCACGCCGGAACTTTTAGAATGGTTTGTGGCCGAATATCCAAAATACTCCACGAGAAAACTGGATATGGGAAAATCCTGTGTCCGTTTCAAAAAAGTGGAAGATATCCCTTTTGAATTAATTGCTGAGCTGAGTAAGAAAATGACGCCTGAAGACTGGGTCAGTATTTATGAATCTCAATACAAGAAATAAGTAAAAAAGCTCCGGAATCATATAGATCTCAGAGCTTTTTTGATAATGAAAAAAAAGGAATATGGAATTAATCTGTAGTCTTATAGTTTTTTGATGAAAAATGTTCTCAGTTTTATTTTCTAAAATTCAATATCCCAGATTCCTGCTTTCCGCTCAAGCTCAATTAAAGCAGCAGCATTATCTGCAAGGGCCTGGTAATAGTCTTTCCTGATACTGTTGTAGGTTCTCTGGGCATTCAGAACCTCCAGAATAGAACTTTCCCCTCTTTTATAGCTGTACGTAATCCCTTCCAATATACTTTTGGCCTCAGTAAGCATTCCGTTATGGAACTGTTTTACCTGCTTCTGAGTGGCTGTATATTGCTGATAAGCCTGCATCACATCTGCCTGTATGCTTTGCTCAATCTGTTGGTATTCAACCTCTGCCTGAGAATGGGCCATTTCTGCTATTTTTAATCCTGCATTTCTTCTGTTTGAAAATTTCAAAGGAATGCTAAGTCCTATTTTTACTGCATTTACGGTTGGTGAAGGAGCTATTTCATTGATGGCCTCAGTATGTCGTTCTGCACCGGCACTGATTCCCAGGTCTATGGTACGGTTGGCTTTTTCAAGGCTGATCTGGCTTTGGGTAATTTGTGTATTTTGCTTGGCTGCCAATACATCTGTTCTTTCATTCAGTGCCTGGAGGATCAGATCATCTACACTGAAATTTCTGTTGAAAGCATTAAAATCTCCGGTAACCTCTCTGCCGGTCATTTTGTGGTCACTGAGAAATACCGATAAATTGGTTAATGCTTGCTGTTCTGCACTTTCAGCCTGAAATACTTCGTTGAGTAAGGAGGCAGCTTCCAGTTTACTCTGTTTTGCTGTAACCAGTGATATTGTTCCTAGGCGGTATCGGATGCTGTCGGACTTGGCCAGTTGCAGTACGTTTTTGTATGAATCCTGCTGTACTTCCAGAAGGGCTTTGGATTTTAAAGCATCAATATATCCTAAACCTGCATCAGCACGGAGATTTCTGAAAAAATCCTGCAATTGTATTTTGCTAAGTTCAGATTGATTTCTGGCCAGATTTATTCTGGCTTTTCTTTTACCTCCCAGCTCCAGCGTCCAGCCGATGGATGCTCCGTAAACATACCCCATATTTTCTCTTACCCCATTGTTGGTGGTTTCCATTTCCAGTTGCGGATCCGGAAACATACCTGCAGTCTGGATGGATGCTTCAGCTATACCTACGTTATATTTTTGGGCGGCATAGCTGAGGTTTTTCTTTCCTACAAGACTCAGGTATTCTTCAAAACGTATAAGTTCTTTTTCCTGTGCCTTTAGTATACCTGTCATGCTGAATAACACAGCAAATAGTATGATAAAATGAGCTCTAATTTTCATCTGATTCTAAATTTTGTTTTTCATTGCGGCGTTCAGCCATAAAATAAATAGCAGGCAGAACAAACAGTGTTAAAATAGTAGAGAACATCAACCCGTAAACGATCACCGTAGCCAGAGGTCGCTGAACATCTGAACCGATTCCTGTAGCCAATGATGCTGGGAATAGTCCGATTACTGCAACGGTGGCCGTCATCAGTACCGGCCTGAAACGATCTTTTGCCCCTTTGGTGACTGCAATATTCAAATCATAACCTTTTTTACGAAGGTCATTGATATGAGAAATCATGATGACCCCGTTTTGAATGGCTACCCCAAACAGTGCAATAAACCCGACAGCAGAAGAGACATTAAGAGACATTCCGCGTATATTAAGGGCCAGCATTCCACCGAATAGTGCCAACGGAACGATAGACATAAGGACCAAAGCCTGTCTGAAATCACCAAATGCACTATACAGTAACAGGAACATAATCGCCAACGCCAGCGGAACAATAAATGCTAACCTGGAATAAGCCCTGTTTTGATTTTCAAACTGACCACCCCATTTAACCTGGTATTTTCCGTGATCGTATTGAATGTCTTTTTCAATTTTATCCTGAGCTTTTTTCAGGAAAGAAGAAAGGTCAGTACCTCTTAAATTCAGTTTTACAGTGAGGTGACGCTTATTCATTTCTCTGGTAATGGTACTTTCACCGGTGCTTAATTTTACCTCTGCTACCTGCGACAATGGAATTTTTGCCCCGGAAGCTGAGGTAAGCATCAGGTTTCCTATTTTATCCGGAGTATCGCGGCTGTCTTCGGTGTACCGGCAGGAAATATCATATACTTTATTGCCGATAAAGATTTGAGAAATCGCTTTTCCCCCTAATGCAACTTCAATAAGGTCTGCTACATTTGCTACATTGAGGCCGTATTGAGCAATTTTGTCCCTGTCGGCAATAATTTGCAGTTGAGGTAAAGGAGGTTCCTGATCGATGGCAAGGTCAGCAGAACCGGGAATTGTATTCAAAGTAGACATTATGTTTTCGGCAATTCTTCGGGTTTCCTTAAATTCTTCGCCGTATACTTTTACAACCAGTTCACTATGTGCCCCGGAGATTTTATCCATAACCCCATCAATCATAGGCTGTGAAAAGCCTACGGTGAATCCCGGCATATTTTTATAATCTGCATCCAGTTCCTTAATTAAATCTGCTTTAGTTTTTCCGGAAGGCCATTCGCTGTAAGGTTTTATACCAACAGATACTTCAAAATGAGAAGCGGTCCATGGGTCGGTACCATCATCATTACGGCCTGCCTGGATCATCATATAGGTAACTTCCTGATGTTTCAGTGTTCGGGCACGCAGGGTATCACTCATTTCTTTTGATTTGGCTAAAGAAATACCGGGAGGCAGTTGTACCTGCAACCATATAGATCCTTCATCCAGCTCGGGAAGGAAATCTTTTCCTACAGTATAAGAAAGTATTCCTGCAGATAATAATACAATGCTGACCGGTATAATGACTTTTTTAGGAGTCTGCATGATCTTTTCTATTCTTTTTCCATAGGCAGTACTTATTTTTTCCAGCCATTTGTTATGATATATTTTTTGTGGTTTACGGTAGATCACATAGGCTAATCCGGGAATAAGAAGCAGCGCTACAGCGAGTGCTCCCAATAAGGCATAACCTACGGTGAACGCCATTGGGGTAAACAGTTTTTTCTCTACTCTTTCAAACGCGAATAACGGGAGATACGCGGTAATGATGATAATGGTGGAAAAGAAAATAGGCTTGGCTACTTCAATCACTCTTTGGGTAATTGTTTTTTCTTCGAGAGTTTCCTCTGCATTATCCTCTCTTTTTTTCAGGATAGTTTCCAACATGACGATGGCACCATCTACAATAATTCCAAAATCAATGGCTCCGAGTGAAAGGAGGTTGGCAGGAATATTAGTGAAATGCATTAAGATAAATGCAAACAATAAGGAAAGCGGAATGGTAATAGCAACCAATAATGCACCTCTCCAGCTTCCCAGAAATACAATCAGTACAATAATAACCAGTACAATTCCCTCAGTAAGGGTATGGGATACGGTGGTAAGGGTTGTTTTTACAAGGTCGGTTCTGTCCAGGAAAGGATGAATTTTTACCCCTGAAGGAAGGGTCTCATTATTCAATTCCTCAATAGCCTGATGAACACCTTCCAGTACTTGTGACGGATTTTGTCCTCTTAGTAAAAGTACAATTCCTTCTACACTTTCGGAGTAGTTGCGTTTTCTGTCTGTATAGCTTAGAATACCTTTTCTTTCCAGGTTTCCATATTTTAGTGCTCCCACATCATTCAGGAAAACAGGAACTCCATTCTGTGTTTTAACTACAATTTTTCCAAGGTCAGTTAGGTCTTTTACCAAACCTATCCCCCGGATCACATAGGCCAGGTTTCCCCGGGGTAGCATACTCCCGCCGGCGCTTACATTATTTCTGGAAATAGTTTCCGTAACTTCAGATAATGAAAGACCATACTGCTCTAGTTTATGAGGATCCAGTTCGATCTGAAACTGGGTAGTAATACCCCCAAAATTAGTCACATCAGCAATTCCTGAAACCTGTTTAATGCGTGGAATAATTACAAAATTTTGTAAATCGGTAAGTTCCCGTAGACTATGGGTATTGCTTTCGATAATATAACGATAGACTTCGCCGATAGGAGAGGTAAGGGGATCCATCCCCGGCTGTGCACCATAGGGAAGCTCCACATCGGTCAGCCTTTCCTGGATTCGCTGTCTGGCCCAGTAATCATCTACACCGTCATCGAATACCATTGTAATAATAGAAAGTCCAAAAGAGCTTTTGCTTCGCATAACATGCATTCCCGGAAGCCCATTCAAAGCCCGTTCTAACGGAATAGTAATTTGCTGTTCTACTTCTTCAGCAGCCAGTCCCGGTACCTGTGTAACCACCTGTGAGCTGACATCGGCAATGTCAGGATAAGCTTCTATGGATAATCTGGTCCAGGAATAATAACCAAAAAATCCTAGTAAGAGGAAGAGCGCGAGCATCAGCCACCTCTTCTGTATAGAGATTGTAAGTAATTGCTTCATAATTCTTAATTTTTGTACAGCGTATAAAATCTTACGTATCATATGTTTGTACTGAACAGGATACGGTACTTTATAGTTTTTAGATTGTACATTTTATCACATTCATATTATTTTGCCTCCAGCATATAAATTCCGCCCTCAGTCATAATGGTCTCTCCCGACTTCAATCCGGAAATAATTCTTACCGATTTCTGGTCAGTTTCACCGGTTGTTACGGATCTTTTGGTAAATTGGTTCTTACCCGTTTTTGTCCATACATACTGAGTGTTGTCCTGCTGCATTAAAGCGGTAACGGGGATCATAACTGTTTTTTCGGGAGTTGTTGAGAAATTAACGGTGGCATACATACCCGGTTTTAACTTTCTGTCCGGATTATCACATTCTATAAGGACTTTTATACTTCGGGTATTCTCGTCTACTATTTCATTAATATGATATACTTTTCCTGTAATATTCCGATCCGGATAAGCGCTTATTTTTACGGAAACGTGATCACCGTTATTGACAAAACGAATGTCTTTTTCTTTAACATCCCCGGAAATCCATACTTTGGAAAGTTCTGCAATAATAATTACAGGATCAGCGTCACTTTTCAGATACTGACCGTTAACAATCTTGTTGGAAATAATTTCTCCATTGATAGGAGCTCTTACAATAAGGGGACTTCCTATGCCTCCTCCTTTGCTGTTATATACCTTCAGGGCAGAGGAGGCATTAGAAAGTGAGGTCTTTTTATTTTTAAAATCTGTTTCCGCTTCATCCAGCTCTTTTTGAATACCGACCCCATGTTTTACCAGATCCTGCTGACGCCTGTAATTTTTCTCTGCCAGCTGCACATCATTTAAGGCATCTGTATAATCCTTCTGAACTGAAAAATAATCGGAAGAAAGGATTTCAAAAAGCGGGCTTCCCGCAGAAACATTTTGACCAAGCCGGATAAAGGATTTTGTAATTCTTCCGGAAAAAGGACTGGCAATTTCTGCATAATGATTGGGAATGGCCTGGATAGTTCCTGCAGACACTACCCCATCACTGTGCTGCTTTTCGGTGATCACTTCTGTCTTAATGGTTTTTAAAACAGGATTGTTTTCAGGAATAATCACATGATCTCCCTTTAATTGAAGATCCTGGCTTTGTGGGTTTTCTCTTTTGGAATCTTTACAAGAAATAATAAAAGCCAAAAGCAGTATTGATAATACAGTATTTTTCATATAAATATTTATAACCAATGATTTATTCTTAATTGAGAGCCTGTAATGCAATAGTTACATCGTTTATTTTCTGTTGCTGCAAACCTATTATAGCCACTGTCCAAATTTTTTGATGAACCGTTGTTTTACAAACTGAGTGAGGATACAATATCCTGTAAGAATGGCAGTCAGATAAGGGAAATACCCCATAGTAGTGGGCAAACTGCTTAAGCCATGAAGGTGCTTTCTGAGTGGCAATTTCATTTTTACCATATATTTTTAAATGGTCTTTTACGGTGTTTTCGCTTAGCCCTTCTTCTGAAGTTTCCAGCATAGCATAAATCATTTTTTCGTTCTCTGAGGCAGCTTCTTTCAATTTTACAAGCGCTGCGGAGTCGAGATTTTTGTTGGAATATTTTTTTAACATGGCTTCAGGGTTGGTGTTAAATGTTATAAATCAGTTTCAGTACCTATAATTTCCCAGCTTACCCTGATGACTTTATCTTCAATAGTAAGTCTGCTGGTTATTTTTTCCATGAAACTGTCCTGTGGAGTAGAAGCGTGAACTTCTGCTGTAATGATGGCATTTTCAGGAACGCCGTTATCATCGCTGGTGAGAGATTTCAGTAATATTTTATCATTCCCGCTTAAAGACTGCATCAGCTGTATCCGGATGTGGTTTTCCACCTCACTTTTACATTTGATACTGATTAAATATTCGGTATAAAGATTTCGGCTGCTGATAGTGTTGCCAAGCTTTACTCCTAAAGGACGGAGAATGACATGTGTGAGAATAATAAACCCGCTGGTAATAGCTGCTTCAAAAGGAAGGCCTATAGCGCTAAGAGCTCCCACGGAAGCCGAACACCAAATAGTAGCTGCCGTATTGAGTCCCCGTACAGTAAGCCCGTCTTTCATAATAACACCTCCTCCCAGAAAGCCTATGCCACTCACAATATAGGAAGCTATTCTGCCTGTAGCATCACCTCCGATTCTGATGGAAAGCAGAACGAAGGCCGCAGAGCCCAGGCATACCAATGTATTGGTACGGAGACCGGCACTTTTTTGGCGCCACTGTCTTTCAAAACCAATGCCGGCACCCAGGAGGAATGCTGTGAAAAGCCGGAGGGTAAATTCTAGTGTATTCATAATCTTTTTGTTGTATGGCATGCAGCCGATATACAGAAAGATATATTGCTGAATGCTTAGTTAGTGTAATAATGGGAAGGATCAGTATCCATAGTGGTTTTTATTTGCTGCAAAGGTATTCCTCCTTTTGGGGAGAAGCCGTTAGAAAAGCTTTAGAATGTTATTAGAAAATGATTAGAGAAAACAGAAGGTAAGTGGTTTTTAAAATAAAATTTATAAATTTGATAGTATCAAATGATATTATAATAAATGAAACCTCCGTATCAAATAACGAATAAAATTTTAATATTAATTGCCTCTATTTCTCAAAAGATAGGAGAAATTAATGCTGCTCACTTGTATAAACCTACAATGGAATTAAGGAAAAAGAACAGGATTAAAACAATTCAATCTTCATTAGAGATTGAGGGTAACACTCTCACAGAAGAACAGATTACAGCATTATTGGAGAACAAAAGGGTGGTGGCTCCTCAAAAAGATATTCTTGAAGTTCAGAATGCTATTAAAGTCTATGACCAGTTTGGAAAGTTTAATCCCTATCAAATAAAAGATCTTGAAAAAGCTCATTCAATTTTAATGAATGGTTTGATTGAAAGTGCCGGTAGGTTTAGAGCCACAAATGTGGGTATTGTAAAAGGTTCAAAAGTGGAGCATATAGCGCCAGGTGGGGCAATGGTTAAAGGTCTAATGAAAGACCTTTTCGGGTATTTGAAAAAAGATGATGATTTATTGTTGATAAAAAGTTGTGTTTTCCATTATGAATTTGAATTTATTCATCCGTTTATTGATGGAAATGGAAGAATGGGAAGGTTATGGCAGACGCTGATTTTGATGCAGCAGTATCCCATATTTGAATTTCTACCTGTGGAAAGTTTAATAAAGCAACAACAAAATATATATTATAAAAAACTTTCCGAATCAGATAAAAAGGGAGAATCTACACCTTTTATAGAATTTATGCTCGGAATTTTATCGGATGCCTTAGAAGAAATTTTACAGATGCAAAATAAAACGCTATATACCGGAGACCGGATTTTGATATTTAAAGATAAAGCAGGTAAAATCAGATTTAGCAGGAAGGATTACTTACAGCATTTTAAAAATATATCTGCACCTACAGCAAGCAGGGATCTAAAATGGGCGGTTGAACAAGGGATCATAACCAAGTTTGGGGAACAGAGATTAACAGAATACCAATTTTTGGAAAAAACTTAATTGGAGAAATTCTTACTAACTAAGTCTTATGAATTAATGAAAACTGTATCCATTTTGAAAGATAAAATTTCAATACATTTGACGGCAAGCTATTTTGCATTCGGAATTTCCCGGTTTATAATGATAAAATAAGAGTTTGCCTAATCCCGGAAAATTCTTTCCAAAGTTGTTTTATAAGTTATAAATTTTAGAAATGAAAAAGTCTAATGTAGCTATACCTGCTACACTTTTAGCAATAATCTGCGTGCAGGGTGGGGCTTCCATTGCCAAGCAGCTTTTTCCAGCCATTGGTGCTATTGGTACCGTTAGTTTAAGAATTGTTCTCTCTGCTGTGTTGCTCACCTTAATTAACCGCCCGAAATTTTTACAGTTTACAAAACAAAAATGGAAATACTGCGCTCTGTACGGTATTGGACTGGCGGCGATGAATCTTATTTTCTATATGGCTATTCAGCGAATTCCGCTAGGGTTGGCTGTTACGGTAGAATTTGCAGGACCTTTATTTCTGGCGTTGGCACTGTCGCGTAAGTTACTGGATGTTGTCTGGGCCTTATTAGCCTGTATAGGGATTTTACTTATCGTACCCTGGCAGAGTAATCATATAGATTTAACAGGTCTTGGGCTGGCTTTTCTGGCAGGAATGTTTTGGGCAGGTTATATCGTAATGGGTGGAAAAGTATCTAAAATAATGGATGGAAAAGATGCTGTTACTACCGGGATGTTATTTGCGAGTCTTGTGATTATTCCTTTTACCATTTGGGATGGTGCGGTTTTCAATCTTACACCAACCCTTTTTATAAAGGGCCTTGGAGTTGCTATCTTATCCAGTGCGCTGCCATTTTCTCTGGAAATGATGGCGTTAAAAAGACTTCCGGCCAAAACCTTTAGTATTCTGATGAGCCTGGAACCTGCATTTGCTGCTTTTTCAGGATTATTATTCCTCTCCGAAAGTTTAACCTTTTTACAATGGATATCCATTGCCTGCGTAATAGCAGCCAGTATAGGAACTACTGTTTTCAGTAAAATTTCAGTGGAACAGGATGGAAATAGTTAAAGTCACTAGGATCCCGGTATTTCAAAATGCACGGTAAAAACCGTTTTATTATGCTTTGATGCTACATAAATTGTTGCATGATGAAGATGAATGATTTTTTCTGTCAGGAAAAGTCCGATACCATAGCCTTTTTCCTTTTTTGAGGTTTCACTTCTGTAAAAGGGTTCAAAAATACGTTGTAAATCTTCCTGGGGAATGATGATACCAGTATTGGCAAAACTGATAGAAAGTATTTTTTCACCGGCTGTAACATCTATTGAGCATATATGTTCAGGAGAATATTTACAGGCATTGTCAATAAGGTTATTAAAAGCAACCTGCAGCAGGTATTCATTTCCCTGTGTGATCAGCTGATGTTCTTCTACCTCATTTTCTATATTCAGTGAGACTTTATATATTGGATTCTCTCTTGTTATTTTGGTGTAAGATTCCAGAAGTACCTCATCAAGGCGTACTTCGGAAAAGCTGATTTCATTAGGATCATAGCTTGCCTTGGCAAGATCCATTAAACTGTTGGACAGTTTGGCCATATTCCGTGCATCTTCCAACGCATATCGGATGGTTTGCTGGTATTCTTCTTTAGTTTGTTCTTTTTCAGAAGCCAGCTCCAGCTCAGTGATAATTGCGGATAATGGGGTGCGGAGTTCGTGTGAAATATTGGATACAAAATGCTTTTGAGAGTCAAAAGAATTTTCCAGGCGTTTTAGCATTCCATTGAAATTCTGGGCCAGCTCGCTAAGTTCATCTTTTTCTCCGGTCATTTTTAAGCGCAGCTGTAATTTTCCCGCAGTAATCTTTTTAATTTGATTCACCATTTCACTCAGGGGACTCAATGCTTTTTTAGAAAGGAATATTCCGGCGAGATAAATAAGGATCAGGATGCTGATGAAGGCGATAATACTAATGGTAAGAAGATGAGTAAGGTATTCATAGCCATATTTGTCATAGGAAGCAGCAGTTACGGCATAGGATTTTCCGGCATGATGATACACCATCCCGATTACCTGTAAGTTGTTTAAAAAGAAGTTGATTTTTTTCTTTTGAAATATCTGCGTGAGCATCGCCGGTGTTTCTTTTACATAGTCAACTTTCGCATCGTCATGATAAATAAGCTGATGGTTAGAGTCATAAATAGCAACCTGAACTTCGTTAAGAGTTCTGTTGTTATTTTTGTACAGCTTATGCATTTCCTGCTCCGGGAGTGAACTTTGAAAAAATAAATCAGCTTTGGCAATGGCCTCGTTTTGCAATTCGCTGTAGAAAGATTTCTCTCTGGCCTCTTTGGACGAATAATAAATAGAAAAGCTGTAAACCCCTAAAAGCATTGCCGTGATTAGGGTAAAAAGGAGTGTAAGCCTAGTTCTTATTTTCATCCGTTTGTTTTTAATTCACTTCGGTTACTGTATAATGCCTGTTTCGTAGTCTTTTTTTAAGATAAATCCCATACCGGCCTTGGTATGAATAAGCTTAATTTCAAAATCTTTATCAATTTTTTTCCTCAGATAATTGATGTATACGTCAATAAAGTTGGTTCCGGTGTCGAAATGGGTTTCCCATACTTTTTCTGCAATTTCACTGCGGGAAAGTACTCTTTCGGAGTTTTCAAGCATGAATTTTAAAAGGTTGAATTCCTTTGGGGTTAATTTTATGGGAATCTGATCTCTGCTGACTGTTTTTTGTTCCAGGTTTATTTCAATCCCTTCATATTTAAGAACAAAAACTTTTTGCTGCCTCTGCAGTGAAAAACGTTTTAAAAGAACTTTAATTCTGGCCACCAGCTCACGCATTTCAAAAGGTTTGGTTAAGTAATCATCAGCCCCGGCATCAAAACCTTCCAGCTTATCATCCGTCGTTCCGAGAGCGGTAAGCATTACCACGGGAAGGTTGGGTTTTAAAATCTTTATTTCATTACAGAATTCAAGACCGTTTTTTTTAGGAAGGACAATATCCGTGATTATAAGATCAAAATCTTTCTGTAATGCCAGCTTGAGTCCTGTTATTCCATCGTAGGCTGCCGTTACTTCAAACTCAGCTTCCTGAAGCCCCTTGGTAATCAATTTTGAAAGTCTGTCATCGTCTTCAACGAGTAAAATATGTGGCATAAAGATATAGGGAATGTTTGGGTTGATATGAAGAATAGATCAATACTTCCTACAAATGTAATAAATTCTATTTTGTAATTTTGGCGGCGAAACAATATCAGAATGCTAAAATTTAATATATTTTTTTTAAAAAAAATGGCTATTACAGGGAGTCTGTTCTTTTTGCTTGTACTGCTTGTGAATTGTAGAACTTCGCCAACATTAAAGCTTAAAAATGGAGACCTTCTTTTTGTCACTGCAAAAGAAACCGGGCTTTCCGGAGCAATTAACAATGTGACACAAAAGCAGAAAGCGACTTCTTTTGACCATATAGGTATTGTAGAAAAAGATGGAAACGGACTGTTTGTATTGCATGCGGCTCCAAAAGGAGGCTCTCAAAAGCAGGAATTAAAAGAGTTTCTTCAGGATCAGAAAGAAGACGGCCAGAAAGTAGTGGTATACCGTTTAAAACCTGAATATCAGAAATCAATTCCATCAGCTATTGAAAAAGCAAATCAAATGCTGGGTAAACCTTATAATTTCAATTATATCCTGGATGAAAACTCCTATTACTGTTCAGATTTTATTGAAAGAGCATTCAGAGAAGATCATATTTTCAAATTGGAGCCCATGACGTTCACAGATCCTAAGACAGGGAAAATAAATGCTTTTTGGGAAGAGTTTTATCAAAAGAAAAATCTTAAGGTTCCGGAAGGAGAACCCGGCTGTAACCCCAATGGACTGGCCGGTTCAGATAAGCTGGAAAGAATAAAAGAATTGTAAAGAATGTAAAAGAAGCTGTAATGGCTTCTTTTTTTTGTTAAAGTTTTAAAAATATTAGTCTACTAATTTGGTAGACTAATATTTTTTTATATTTTTGTCACAGATTTAATGCAGAGCGCAATATAATCTGAAAGTGTTTAACCAAAAATGTTTAGTGATGATTACACCTAATCCTGGCCTGCAGGTTTTGCAAAACAAAATTACCCTGCCTAAAAAAGAATTGATCCTGGAAATAGAGTTGAATGGGAAAATGAAATTTGAACATTTAATGAATACCATCTACAATCAATTGGGCATTTGTCATAGAGTGTTGTCTGCTAATGTGGAATATGTGAACGGATACAGTTTTGGTACCGTACAATTATATATTAATGTCAATTCAGAAGATTACCAGAACCTTGAGTTCTATCTGAACAAAAATAAACTTTTGAGTACAACGGTAGAGTATCTCTGCCGGAAATATTCTTAAGGGAGATTCATATAGTTTTAATTACCCAAAGTGTCCGGTTTTAATCGGGCACTTTTTTTTATTCCTTTAAAACTAAGATTTCCTTTCGCTTACATTGGAGGTGAAACCATTCCTTTCCTTCAACGGCGTGGCAAATCGAAGATTTGATGTGGTGGTTATGCAGTGAAGAATCTAAACTGTTGATTTCTATAGGGACTCAGAATGATGAATTTTTTAGTTTTTAAAAAATAAAAAAGCGTCCGGATCACTCTGAACGCTCTATAGTAATAAAAATAATTTTATATTCTTTCGATATCAGCACCAATTGCTTTTAGTCTTCCATCGATATTTTCATATCCTCTGTCGATTTGCTCGATATTGTGGATAATTGATTTTCCTTCTGCAGAAAGTGCCGCAATTAAAAGTGCATTTCCGGCTCTGATATCCGGAGAAACCATTGTTGTTCCTCTTAATGGCGCTTCCTGGTTTAATCCAATTACGGTAGCTCTGTGTGGATCACATAAAATGATCTGAGCCCCCATGTCAATTAATTTATCAACAAAGAATAATCTGGATTCAAACATTTTCTGGTGCACCAGAATACTTCCTTTAGCCTGAGTAGCTACTACCAGAATAATAGATAATAGATCCGGGGTAAACCCTGGCCATGGCGCATCTGAAATAGTAAGAATAGAACCGTCAATGAATTTCTGGATCTTATAATGTTCCTGAGCAGGAATATAAATGTCATCACCACTTTGCTCAAGCTGAATTCCCAGCTTTCTGAAGGTATTGGGAATAACTCCTAATTGGTTCCAGTTTACATTTTTAATGGTGATTTCAGATTTTGTCATTGCAGCAAGACCTATCCATGATCCGATCTCTACCATATCCGGAAGCATCGTGTGCTCAGTTCCTCTCAGATAATCAACCCCTTCAATGGTAAGAAGGTTAGAGCCAATTCCTGAAATATTGGCACCCATTCTGTTCAGCATTTTACACAATTGCTGAAGATAAGGTTCACAGGCAGCATTATAGATTCTTGTTTTCCCTTTTGCCAGTACAGCAGCCATTACGATGTTAGCCGTTCCGGTTACAGAAGCTTCTTCCAGGAGAATAAATTTTCCTCTAAGCTCAGTCGCTTTTAAAGAATAAAAATATTCTTCTTCATCATAATTAAATTCTGCGCCAAGCTCCACTAATCCCTGGAAGTGGGTATCCAATCTTCTTCTTCCGATTTTATCACCACCCGGAGTAGGCATATAAGCTTCTCCATAACGAGCCAGCATCGGTCCCATAAGCATGATAGAACCACGCAGCTTAGCACCATCTTTTTTGAACTCGCTGGATTTTATATAGTCGAAATTTACTTGGTCAGCTTTGAAGGTGTAGTCACCGTGTCCGTTTTTAGTAATTTTTACTCCAAAGTCACCCAGAATTTCAATTAATCTGTTGACATCATGAATATCCGGAATATTTTTAATAGTGACCTCTTCATCAGTTAACAGAACAGCACATAAAATTTGTAGAGCCTCATTTTTAGCCCCTTGTGGAGTTATTTCACCCTGCAATCTTTTTCCTCCTCGTATTTGAAATGTTCCACTCATTATTTTCTGTTTTTATGATTATTGTTGTGTCTTCTTTTGTTAGGTTGATTTTTGTTATTACTGTTGTTATTGTTATTACTCCTATTATTGTTGTTACTGTTATTGTTTCGGTTGTTGTTGTTACTGGTGTAATAGATTTTACTTTTTTCAAGAGAATCTATTCCTGTAAGGTCCAACCTGTTTTCAGACAGTTCCTTCAGGTGGCGGAAAATAACATCATCCGTCACATGTTCCTTATTATAGACATTATAAGATTTCTTCATATTGTTCGCAATTACTTCGATAAGGGCTTCTTTTTCATCACCCGCCTCCAGTTCAATTGCTTTTTCGATCAATTGAAGAATACTTTTTCCGTAAAACTTAAAGTCTCCTTGAAGTTTTGGATATTCCATCCTTTTAGGTTTTTCGGCCAATTCTTCCATTGTAGGAAACGGATAAGGAGAATCTACATCCAAATCGTAATTTGCCAGAATAAAAAGATGATCCCAAAGTTTATGTTTATAATTGTCTTCGTCACGAAGTTGTGGGTTTCTCTGACCCATAAAATCGATGATTGCCATAGCCATTTCACTTCTTTCCTCTTTGGAAGGAAGCTCTTTGCAGCGCTCAACCAACTGTTGTATAATTCTGCCGTATTCGGGCATATGAAGCTGAGTTTTTTGGGTATTGTATTCCATAGTATGCAAATATATGGATTAAAAGAAAAATTGTTTCGAGAATATTAAAAATTTATGATTTTTTAATGAAAAATTGTGTTGGCCTTTCCTATGATTTATTATTGAAAATTAAAATATTTCACCGGAATTAGAATTTGTATGTAAGGAAATTGTAACTTGGTTAATAGGTTTATAATTAAATATTGCAATGAAAAAAACATATTTTCTTCTTTCTGTATGGGCTTTAGCATTAGCCACTTCTTGTGAGAGCAATGATGATATTGGTAATAAATCTTCACAAGAGCAGGAAGTACATGACAAAATTGTAAATGTCACTCACCATGACGGAAGACCCTTCAGTACGGGAGGAAGATCCGGGTCTTTACAGGGCAAGTTTGTAGCTGGTCCGGGTGGGGGAGTTTTAATGCAGGGATTTTATTGGGATGTTCCAGAAGGGGGGAACTGGTGGAATACCGTTAAAGATAAATTGACAGCATGGTCCAATGCAGGGATTGGAGCAGTATGGCTTCCTCCGGCTTCCAAAGCTCAAAACGGCCCTCTTTCAATGGGATATGACCCTACAGATTATTATGATTTTGGAAATTTTAATCAAAACGGGACTACAGAGACCCGATTTGGATCGAGAACTGAGCTGGAAGCATTAATTACTAAAGCACACAGTGAAAATATGCAGGTGTTTGCTGATATTGTGATCAATCACAATAGTGGCGGGCAGTCTGAAGCGAATCCTTATACCGGAACGAATACCTGGACCAACTTCTCAGGAGTAGCTTCCGGGAAATTTCAAAGAAGCTATGAGGATTTTTATAAAAATGCTTACGGAAATAATGATGAAGGTTCTTTCGGTGGATTTCCGGATCTGTGTCATGCGAATCCTCATGTACAGGACTGGTTATGGGGAAGGGACGATTCTGTAGCAAAATATTATAAAAATGTGATGAAATTCGATGGCTGGAGATTTGATTATGTAAAAGGGTTCGGACCCTGGGTAGTGAATACCTGGAATTCTAAGGTGGGTGGATTTTCTGTTGGTGAATTGTGGGACTCCAATGTCAATACACTGGAATGGTGGGCAAATAATGCAAACAGTTCCGTATTTGATTTTGCAGCTTATTATAAAATGGATGAAGCCTTTGATAATGGTAATCTGAATGTTTTAAATGATGATATGATGTGGAAGAGAAATCCCTATAAAGCAGTCACTTTTGTTGCCAATCATGATACCGATATTATTAACAATAAAATGGCGGCATACGCTTATATCTTAACTCACGAAGGCTATCCAACTATTTTTTACAGAGATTATGAAGAATGGCTGAACAAAGAGAGATTGAATAATTTAATCTGGATTCATAATAATAAAGCAACAGGAACCACTTCCATTTTATATACTGATAATGATGAATATATTGCAAGACGTAATGGCTATAACGGAAATCCGGGGCTTGTAGTTTATATCAATACTTCGTCAAGCTGGCAGGAAAGATGGATTGAGACCAATTGGGCCAGTCAGCAGATCAAAGATTTTACAGGAAGCTCAGGCTGGTATCCTACGACTCAGGGAGATAAATGGGTGAAAATTCAATGTGCTCCGAATAGCTATTCAGTTTGGTCACTGAATCAATAAGTACTAAAAGCGATTAATTTAAATACTAGTCATTCTTTAAGAACCTTAATCATGTATTTTACGATCAAATCGATTAGGTTTTTATGGAATGACTTTTTATATGCTGCTGCTCTGGCAGGAAAGAGAAATGTTTTCCTGAGGAGAAAAAATCCTGATAAGATGCGGACTATACCTGGATAAATTTTTTCTTCTGATGTTGATCCGGCAGATAACATTTCTGGTTGGCCAGTTTCATTCTGTTTCTGGAAATTATATTATAAACTTTATCACTTAGAAATGCAGGCAATAGCTTTCCAATAGCTGAAAGCTTGTAAATTCCACCTAACAGGTCCGCAATTTTAAGTACTGCTCTTGATTTAATCAGATAATATTGTTCCGGCTTCCAAAGATACATGGTATTGAAATCCTTTGTTTCCAATCCTCTTTCAGATAAAAACTGCTGTCCGAAATCAGATTGTAGTGAAGCAAACATAAATTGGTCCTTTTTATCTCTCTCCAAAATCCATTGTACCCAGAAATTACAGACACCACAGTCTCCGTCAAAAAATACAATATATTTATTTTTCCAGTCTTTCATGATTTCTATTTATTAAACATGATACTTCTTTCGGTATCCTCTTTTACTTTTTTAAAATATTGAGAAAGTGCTGTACGCTGTTCATCCGTCAGTTTTGCATTCTGATGTCCCAAATAATAAGACTCAAGAGGCATTTCCTTTTTTTCTATCATTTCTAAACATTCTTCAATCTTATGAAGCTGTCTTTTAGATTCGTACACTGCAAAGGTAGAAAAATTAAGATGTTTTCTGCCTTCATTTATATGATTTTTTACCACCCATGAGGCTGGTGAAATATTAGAATACCATGGATATTTGGTTTCATTGGAGTGGCAGTCATAACAAGACGTACGTATAATTTTGGCAATAGGGTCCGGGGTATTTTTAATTTTCAGGAAATCCATACCCGGTGTTGGAGCAGGATTGGTTTTGTCAATAGGAAAAAACTGGATCATAATAAATGCCACAAGAATGACAACTAATACTTTTTTCATAGATGTTCATGTTTCTTATTAGGTTAAAGGTAGTTAAATTATTTTTTATGCTAAGTTGAGGTTGAAATATTTTTATGGGAAGCTGGAGAAGAGAAATAATAGCATGGATTTTAGATAAGCTATACCTTTTCAATAATTTATATAAAGGAGGTGAAGTCCTTTTGATAGGCATAAAACTTCTTAGTATCGGTATTCTTCTGCCTTTCTTGTCCAAAAAATATTACGTTGATCTATTCTAAATTGAGTGAGGTGCTGATGTTTTTTATCCACATTCATATGAATTTTCACTAACTTAATACCACAATTACGTCTTTAGTTTGCATGCTGTCGGAAATGTTTCTTTATAGTTTTTAACTATCATTGAAATAATTATTAATAGATTGTATTTATTGAATAAGCGTTGTAAGTTTGTCATGTTCTTACAACAAAATGTTACTTAAACTGTATTAATCAACATAAAAAATAAATAAACGACAATGGAAAAAGATTCGAATGACATCAGTAAATGCCCGTTTCATAATGGGACTATGAAAAAGAATGTAGCAGGTGGAGGAACCCAAAACCTGGAATGGTGGCCTGATCAGCTTAGAGTAGATATGCTGCGCCAGCATTCATCACTGTCTAATCCTATGGATAAAGACTTTGATTATGCTGAAGCATTTAAAAACCTTGACCTTGAAGCCGTAAAAAGAGATCTTCATGCATTGATGACAGATTCTCAGGATTGGTGGCCGGCCGATTTCGGGCACTATGGACCTTTGTTTATCCGTATGGCTTGGCACAGTGCCGGAACATACCGTGTAGGAGATGGTAGAGGTGGAGCAGGAGCGGGACAACAACGTTTTGCGCCTTTGAACAGCTGGCCTGATAATGTTAGTTTAGATAAAGCAAGAAGGCTGTTATGGCCAATCAAACAAAAATATGGAAGAAATATTTCCTGGGCAGACCTTTTAATTCTTACCGGTAATATAGCGCTGGAATCTATGGGATTCAAAACATTTGGATTTGCTGGTGGCCGTGAAGATGTCTGGGAACCGGATATGGATGTATATTGGGGGTCAGAAAAAACATGGCTAGGCGGAGATGTGCGTTATGCCCATGGTTCGGAAGGAGTCGTGGAGGGACATGCAGCCGTTCTTCCTACCGATGATGATGCAGATGGTGATATCCATTCCAGGAATCTTGAAAAACCTTTGGCAGCCGTACAAATGGGATTAATCTATGTAAACCCTGAAGGTCCGGACGGAAATCCTGATCCTATTGCTGCCGCTAAAGATATCCGCGATACTTTTGGACGTATGGCAATGAATGATGAAGAAACGGTTGCCCTGATTGCCGGAGGTCATACCTTTGGGAAAACTCACGGGGCCGGGCCTGCAGATCATGTAGGCAAAGAACCTGAAGGAGCCGGAATAGAATTACAGGGATTAGGATGGGAGAGCAGCTACAGATCAGGAAGCGGAAAAGATGCTATTTCCAGTGGTCTTGAAGTAACCTGGACAGAAACTCCGACTGAATGGAGCAATTATTTCTTTAAAAACCTGTTTGAAAATGAATGGGAATTGACGAAAAGCCCTGCCGGAGCTCATCAATGGGTAGCGAAGGATGGTGCTGAAATTATTCCTGATGCATTTGATTCCACTAAAAAGCATAGACCAACAATGCTTACGACAGACCTTTCATTGAGACTGGATCCTGTTTACGAAAAAATTTCAAGACATTTTTATGAAAACCCTGATGCCTTTGCCGATGCCTTTTCAAGAGCTTGGTTTAAACTTACCCACAGGGATATGGGACCTCGTGCCCGTTATTTGGGACCGGATGTTCCTCAGGAAGAATTAATCTGGCAGGATCCTATTCCGGCAGTGAATCATGAACTGGCAGACGCTTCAGATATTGAAAATCTTAAAACTAAAATTTTAGATTCCGGATTGACTATTTCCGAACTGGTATCTACAGCCTGGGCCTCCGCATCTACTTTCAGAGGAAGTGATAAACGAGGTGGTGCCAACGGAGCAAGAATAAGACTGGAACCTCAGAAACATTGGGAAGTCAATAATCCAACACAATTACAGAAAGTATTAGGAACTTTGGAAGGAATTCAGAATGAATTCAATTCTCAGAACGGAGATAAGAAAATATCATTAGCAGATATCATTGTTCTGGCAGGAACAGCCGCTGTAGAAAAAGCCGCGAGAAATGCAGGACATGATGTTAAAGTAACATTTGCACCCGGTAGAATGGATGCTTCTCAGGAACAAACGGATGTAGAATCTATGGGATACCTGGAGCCTGTTGCTGACGGATTCCGTAATTACCTGAAAAGAAAATTCTCAGTTTCTACAGAGTCTTTATTAATAGACAAAGCACAGTTGTTAACGCTTACCGCTCCTGAACTTACTGCTTTAATAGGAGGAATGCGCGCCTTAGATACGAATTTTGACGGTTCAAAACATGGGGTATTTACCACCCGTCCCGGAGTTCTTATCAATGATTTCTTTGTAAATCTTTTAGATATGGGAACACAATGGAAAGCCATGTCAGAAGATAAAGAATTATATATAGGAACCGACCGCTCAACAGGTCAGCCAAAATGGACGGCTACCCGTGCCGATCTTGTATTCGGATCCAATTCTGAATTGAGAGCTGTAGCTGAAGTGTATGCAAGTGCTGATGCGCAAGGTAAATTTATCAATGATTTTGTAGCTGCATGGACGAAAGTGATGAATCTGGATCGGTTTGATTTGGATTAACAGATCATCTATCATATGATAAAGACAGCATCACTGCTGTCTTTTTTGTTTTTTAAATATATTTGGAGACTGTTAGTATCATAAAAAAGATACTATTAAGAAATAAAATATACTGATGGAAACAAAAGAATTTATAAACAGACTTGTTTCAATTACTTTAAAAAATAAAACATCCTTTCAGGGAATACTATATTGTTGTCGATTACGTGACAGATGGTTTTGATCCCTTTGTTGCCAATGTTGAAAAATGCATAAAAAACAAAAACCATCCTTAAAAAAAGATGGTTTGTAGACCCACAGGGATTCGAACCCCGACTGACGGTACCAAAAACCGGAGTGCTACCGTTACACTATAGGTCTGTTTATTTTGGTGATGCAAATTTATAGTTTTTTTTTAAATGTACAAATACCTTATCAAAAAATCTCTAGTTTTTACACTAAAAAATGATAGAGATTTATTTTTTCGGAATGATTTTATATTGAATCCTTGGAAAATACCCAAAAAGTACTGCTGATAAAAATAGCTTTATAGAAAAATAGAATATTACAGGAATCAAATTTATGATTCGTATAAAAAACAAAAACCATCCTTAGAGAAGAATGGTTTGTAGACCCACAGGGATTCGAACCCCGACTGACGGTACCAAAAACCGGAGTGCTACCGTTACACTATAGGTCTGTTTTGATGCTGCGAAATTATAGAATTTATTTTAAATATAAAAATGAAATAAGGAGATAATATAAGACTTTCACCTGTCTTATGGGTTTACTGGCTGATATCCAAATGATTATTTTTGCGAAGAATTTTCGAAATAAGGGATGTTTTTAATACTAAATAATAAAATCTTATCTTTGCAAAAAATTGGGCTCTAAAAGTTAGAGTAACCCATTAATAACTTGTCCCGAGCATAGCAAGGGATTATTAAACATTTTTTATGTCGAATATTGTCGCAATCGTTGGGCGTCCCAACGTAGGAAAATCCACGCTTTTTAACCGTTTACTAGAGAGAAGAGAAGCTATTGTAGATTCTACAGCCGGTGTAACCAGAGACCGTCATTACGGAAAATCTGACTGGAATGGAGTAGACTTCACTGTAATTGATACCGGAGGGTATGATGTAGGTACAGATGATATCTTTGAAGAGGAGATCCGTAAGCAGGTACAGCTTGCAATAGATGAAGCCACTTCCATTATCTTTATGATGAACGTGGAAGAAGGGCTTACTGATACAGACTATGAGATTTTCCGTTTACTGAGAAGATCCAATAAACCTATTTATATTGTCATTAATAAAGTAGATTCTTCTAAGGAAGAACTTCCTGCGACAGAATTCTATCAGTTAGGAATTGATAAATATTATACTCTTTCTTCTGCTACAGGTTCAGGAACAGGAGAACTGTTAGATGATATCGTTAAAGATTTCCCTACCACAGAATATAAAGATCCG
The DNA here is from genome assembly GCF_918698085.1 of Chryseobacterium sp. Bi04. Lineage (GTDB taxonomy): Bacteria > Bacteroidota > Bacteroidia > Flavobacteriales > Weeksellaceae > Chryseobacterium. The sequence goes on along the minus strand of NZ_CAKKLP010000016.1, from coordinate 52,219 downwards.
TTTGAAGGGCTGCCTAAAATCACTATCGCAGGTCGTCCAAACGTAGGAAAGTCTACAATGACTAATGCTTTACTTGATGTAGAAAGAAATATTGTAACTGATATTGCAGGAACAACAAGAGATAGTATCCAGACCTTATATAATAAGTTCGGACATGAGTTTGTATTGGTAGATACTGCCGGCATGAGAAGAAAATCTAAGGTAAACGAAGATTTGGAATTCTATTCCGTAATGAGATCTATCCGTTCTATTGAATTTTCTGATGTAGTAATCATTATGGTAGATGCTACACAGGGATGGGAATCTCAGGATATGAACATCTTCGGACTGGCTCAGAAAAACAGAAAAGGAATTGTGATTCTGGTAAACAAATGGGACTTGGTAGAGGATAAGCAAACCAATACAATGCGTGATTTCGAAAAAGCTATTAAAGATAGAATAGGACAGTTCCAGGATATTCCAATTTTATTCGTTTCTGCTTTAACGAAGCAAAGAATCTTAAAGGCGGTAGAAGTAGCAATGGAGGTTTATAATGACCGTAAGAAAAAGATCAAAACTTCAAAACTGAACGAGGTAATGCTTCCTATTTTTGAGCAGACGCCTCCACCAGCCAATAAAGGAAAATATATTAAAATTAAATACTGTGTTCAGCTTCCTACGCCATCACCACAGTTTGTATTCTTCTGTAACCTTCCACAATATGTGAAAGAACCATATAAAAGATTTGCTGAAAACCAATTGAGAAAAGAATTCGGGTTTACCGGAGTTCCTATTGAAGTGTATTTCAGACAAAAATAAAATGACTTTTAAATAAAAATCTGGTAAGGAAATATTCTTACCAGATTTTTTATAACTATATGTATTCATTTCGACGCTCCCTGCAGATTCGTTTTTTAATTGTAATTTTGCGGAATTCAATGTCGATTAACTGTAATTTATAAACTTAAGATATTCATGCTTAGTATTTTATCACAAAATTTTTCTCTTGTAAATGAATGGATTAATGAACTTCGAAACGTGGAAGTTCAGCATGACCGGATGAGATTCCGAAGAAATATGGAAAGAATCGGAGAGATTGCAGCTTTTGAAATCAGCAAAGGGCTGGAATACAGAGAAGTTGTTATCCAGACTCCTTTAGATACAATAAAAAGCAGAGAAATTGCGGTACAGCCGGTAATTACCACTATTCTGAGAGCAGGAGTTCCATTGTTTGAAGGAATTCTGAGTTATTTAGACAGGGCAGACTGTGGTTTTGTAGCAGCTTACAGAAAACACGATGCTAACGATTATTTCTCTATTAAGCAGGATTATCTCACTTGCCCGAGTATTGAAGGAAGGCCTTTGATCGTAGCAGACCCCATGTTAGCAACAGGTGCCTCTTTAATTGAGGCCATCAAAGATCTACTGACCAACGGAAATCCTACCCAGCTTCATATTGTAGCAGCAATTGCATCAAGACAAGGAGTAGAAACCGTTCAGAATGCTTACCCTGACGCTCAGATCTGGGTGGGAGCCATTGACGAAAACTTAACTTCAAAAGGGTATATTACCCCAGGGCTCGGAGATGCCGGAGATTTAAGCTACGGAGAAAAACTTCAAAGATAACTTAAGAAAGATTCCAGAAATCTTTTATATTATTCAATAACAAGGTTGGTCGTACTTTATCCATCGGGTGTTTTGTATCCGGAAGTACGGCCAGTTTTGCATTCGGAAGACTTCTGTAAACATGGGCACTCTCTTCAATGGTTACCATATTGTCTCTGTCTCCTATCATAATCTGGACAGGAATATTAATCCCGGCAAAATTATCTTTTAATGGTGGATTTTTTCCTAAATCAATCATTAAATCAGCAATTTCAGGAAGTAACTTTTGCCATCCAGGACCATGTTGAGCTTCTAAAAGCTGGGCGTACTGCGGGACTTTAGTAAGAATAATTTCAGGATCCAGCATTTTACTTTCTTTTAAAGCCTGTTCCTCAGTCCAGTCAAATTTTGTACCCAAAGTGATGATGGAGTTTACATTCTCAGGTGTTTCCATAGCATAACAAAGCGCAACATAACCTCCCATGCTGTGTCCGAAAAGATGTACATCTGCCAGATTGTTGCTAATGCAATATTCTTTTAATTCCTGGGTATATTTTTCAATGCTGATACCTTCTGTTGAAAGCGCAGTACTTCCGTGTCCTGAAAATAAAGGAGTGTGAACAGTAAAGTACCGTGATAACTGCTCTAAATAAGGGTGAAAAAGATCACTGTGGCCTAAAGCGCCGTGCAGTAAAATAAGATGAGGCATGATGTTGTAGTTTTCCGGAAAATTAAGAAAAAGAATTTGAGGACGAAAGAAGTTTGAAAGATTTTAGAATTTCACCTTAAAGCTTTTAATCTGTGAACTTGTGGCTATTAAACATCTACCGCCATCACCAGCACACTTACCTTATTATCACCAGCCTTTAAAATTTCCCATGCAATGGATGAAACGGTGTTTCCTGTTGTAAAAACATCATCAATAAGTAAAATGTGTTTTCCCGTTACTGGTTGAGTGAGTGAAAATGTATTGACAGATTCCAAGCGGTGTTTCTTATCCTTCAGTGCCTGGGCTTTTGAATAATGATTTCTTTTAATCAGGTTATGCTCAAATGGTATGTTGTAAAACTCAGATAATGTTTCTGTGAATAGATGCAGCTGATTGTAACCTCTTTCCCGTAATTTTCTGGGATGTAAAGGTACGCTCACCAGCAGATCATGCTTTATCTCTTTAAAATCCAGACGTTCTATCGCCCATTCTGCCAGAATTTTTCCTGTTTTTTCCCGGCTTCTGTATTTGAGTTCATGGATAATTTTTCTGCTTAACCCTTCTTCCTCAAACTGTATCAAAGCATAAGTGTTCTCAACAGGGAAGAGTAACCTGCATTTTTCTTTGACAGGATTATTTCCCAAATAATCATTATGGGTGAAATGAATTTGGCTGAAACATAAGTCGCAGACCAAAAGATCAGGTTCTATAATCCTGCTGCAGTGGATGCATCGGTTAGGGAAAAATAAATCAAGCATCATTGGTGTGTTTTTAGCTAAGTTAGGAAATTGTTTGTTGTTAGTAAATAAATAGCTGTTTTTAAACTATTCACCCTCTTAAACTTTCATAATCCAGACTCTCACATCCTCCAACTCTCTGATCCTAAAACTCTTTCCTGATCTTCTCAATAGCATTTTTCATACTGAGATTAAAGTGCTCTTTTTCCAGCCGGACGGGAGGAGTCTGTCTTACTTCACAATCCGGAATACTGCAGGACTCACAGGTAACCCCAACGTTAATGGTTTTTAAAGACGGAGATTTTATAAAGCTTATTTTTTTTATGGTCTGGGGATTCAGTAAAATACCGAGGCAGTAACTTCTGTTGCTGCCGTCAGAAAATGGATTTTTTTGAGACGTTGAGATAACCAGATAACTTATTCCCTGGTCTTTATAATGGGAGATTTGAGCATCTGTCAATGTTTCATTTTCCTTTAAATGGTGCAGGTTTTTCACAGCGATCCATCTTCTGCAGTAATGCTCATTCATAGCATTGGCATGGGGCGCTTGCTGGTGATTGAGATGCAGCTCTTTTAAAATCTGTATTTTATCGGAATCTTTCTTCTTTACCAGGCATAAATAAAACAAATCCTTTATCCCCATTTCGGCAGAAAGGATATTGGTTAACCTGTAATAGAAAGTTTCCGGTGAATTGGTAAAGCTGTTGATAAGATTTTCAAAACTTTTATATTCCCAATTATTTTGTTTAAAAAAATCTAAGGTTTTTTCAATGGCAGGTTCTTTTGGTATTAATAAAGCTCCCGCGAAATAAGAGGCATAAAAATTATTAAGAATTTCTTCAAAACTTCCAAAATCAAGCCATGAATAAGTAGTGGGACGAACCCTTAAGTCCAGTACATTGAACCCTATTTCTTTAGCAAGAATAAACGTCTTCTGATCCTTTTCAAGTTTTTTGTTGAGCAGCAATAATTTTTTCTCAGGTACAAATAAAGACCGGAGATTATCCAGGGTTCCATATTTTTCAAAATCTTCAGACTGAATATGGTAGCTGAATTTTTCCACAAGGATATTTTCTAACGCTTCAGATTTTAGGTTTTTATCAATATACAATTGATTTTCTTGAGTAAATAAGCTGACTTTTTCTTCTATTTCCGGGAAATAATTATCATACAGCTCCTGAAAAGACCGCAGTACCGCAAAATAAAATCTCTCTTTCCCAAGGTTATAGTTTTGGGAAATTTCAATCAGGGCATTAATAAAAGCTGTTACTTTTTTGGGTGCATCACTGATAATACTGATAAGGTTGTTTTTATTGATCCCAAATAAGTCCAGGGGAATTTCTTTGAAAAAATCAGATTGCAGTATTTCATTGAATGGCGCTAAGCTTTTATCCAGTTTTGTGGATACAAGATCATCAAAAGTACAGTGTAAAGCATCAGAAAGCTGAATGATTTTATCGTGTTTAGGATATTTTTTTCCATTTTCAATTTCGTTGAGGTAAGATTTTGATAATCCGGTTTTTACGGCAAGGTCCTGTAGAGACCAATTTTTCTTTTGTCTCTGCTGCTTCAGCTTTAGCCCGAAAACTGTTTTGATAAAGTCACTTTCTGGATTCATTACTCAAATATAAAAAAATGAATGCGATTATTCGCATAATAGTTTTTAAAATAAATTAGCGAACGTTCGCTGATTGTGAAAATTTTTATTTATGTTTGTAATATCAAATCACAAAATCAACAAGTTATGGAAATGCAGGCTCAATTAAAAATAAAGGCTCAGAAACAGTTTGAAGAAATTTTAACTCCGGATTTGTTGGAATTTCTGACAGCACTTCATCAGAATTTCAACGATAAAAGGCTGGAGCTTTTAAAAGAGAGAAAAAAAACTCAGCAGGAATTCGATAAAGGTGCTCTTCCGCAATTTTTGAAAGAGACAGAAGAAATCAGAAACGGAAACTGGAGCTGCGGATCATTACCGGAAGATTTACAGGACAGAAGAGTGGAGATTACAGGCCCGGTTGACCGAAAAATGATCATCAATGCATTGAATTCCGGAGCTTCAACATTTATGGCTGATTTTGAAGACAGCAGCTCGCCGACATGGGAAAATTGTATGGAAGGGCAAAAAAACCTTTCTGATGCCGTCAGCAGAAAAATTGATTTTACCAACGAAAATGGAAAAGCTTATAAGCTGAATGAGAAAACCGCTGTTTTATTGGTTCGTCCCCGTGGCTTGCATCTGCCTGAAAAACATATGGAGATCAATGGAGAAGAAGCATCTGGCTCACTGACTGATTTTGGAATTTATTTTTTCAGAAATGTAAAAAACCTGTTGGAAAAAGGAAGTGGTCCTTACTTCTATCTTCCAAAACTGGAACATTATAAAGAAGCCCGCTGGTGGAATGATGTTTTTGTATTTGCTCAGAATTACCTGGAAATTCCCCAGGGTACAATTAAAGCAACTGTTCTGATTGAAACCATTACAGCTTCCTTCCAGATTGATGAAATCTTATATGAATTAAAAGAGCACAGCGCAGGGCTGAACTGCGGAAGATGGGATTATATTTTTTCCTATATCAAGAAATTAAGAAACCTTCCTGAGTTTATTGTTCCGGATAGAGACCAGGTAACAATGACTTCTCCTTTTATGAGTGCCTACTCAAAAAGAGTGATTGAGATATGCCACAAAAGAAATGTTCATGCTATTGGGGGAATGGCAGCTCAGATTCCGGTAAAGGATGATGAGGAAGCGAATAGAATTGCTTTTGAAAAGGTAAGAAGCGATAAAGAACGTGAAGTAAAGAACGGACATGATGGAACCTGGGTAGCACATCCAGCACTGGTGACAGTGGCAAAAGAGATTTTTGATCAGCATATGCCTGAAAAGAATCAGATCGATAAAAAATTTGAATACCATATCAAAGAGACAGACCTGCTGGAAATTCCTAAAGGAGAAATAACGGAAAAAGGGGTCAGAAAAAATATCAATGTAGGAATCCTTTATTTGGAAAGCTGGCTGATGGGAACCGGTGCTGCGGCGATATACAATCTTATGGAAGATGCGGCCACCGCAGAAATCTCCAGAACCCAGATCTGGCAATGGCTGAAAAATGAAGCTGTTTTAAGTGGCGACAGAACGCTTACCCGAAGTATGGTATTGCAATGGGAAGCTGAAGAAATGGAGAATATTGAAAGCTATGTAGGAGAAAACCGTTTCAAAACAGGAAAATTTAACCTGGCCAAAGAACTTTTCAATGAATTGATCTTCTCAGAAAATTTTGAAGAATTTTTAACCCTGAAAGCGTATCCTTTTATTTAGTTTGAAAGTGAGAGAGTTTGAGAATTGTAGTGATAAGTTTAAATGAATGTAATTTACCAACTACCAACTACCAACTATCAACTGACAACCATACCCAATACTCTCACTCCTACTGCCAGACTACTAATCCCTAACCTCTAAATTAACAAAATCCAAAATATTATGAAATCTAAACAAGAACAAATCCAGGCTATAGAGCAAGATTGGCTGACAAATCCACGCTGGAACGGCGTAAAAAGACTTTATACAGCTGAAGAAGTTTTAAAACTCAGAGGCTCTTATAAAATTGATTACACCATTGCGACAGAAATGTCTAAAAAATTCTGGGATAAATTAAATAGCCAGGATTATGTAGCCGGCCTTGGTGCGCTTACAGGTAACCAGGCGGTTCAGGAAGTGGATGCCGGACTGGAAGCGATTTACCTTTCTGGCTGGCAGGTAGCAGCAGATGCTAACTTATCGGGAGAGATGTATCCGGATCAGTCTTTGTACCCTGCCAATTCAGTGCCTGCTGTAGTGAAGAAAATTAATAGTGCTTTATTAAGAGCAGATCAGGTGCAGTCTGTAAGCGGAAACGGAGATAAAGAATATCTTGTTCCTATCATTGCGGATGCTGAAGCAGGTTTTGGAGGAAACCTAAATGCTTTTGAACTGATGAAGCAAATGATTGAAGCGGGAGCTGCCGGAGTTCATTTTGAAGACCAGCTTTCTTCAGCCAAAAAATGCGGACACTTAGGAGGAAAAGTATTGGTTCCTACACAGGAAGCTGTTAATAAGCTTATTGCTGCACGTCTTGCGGCAGATGTCTTAGGAGTTCCAAGCCTTATCATTGCAAGAACAGATGCTGATGCAGCTGATTTATTAACATCAGATATTGACGACAGAGATAAAAAATTCGTCACAGGAGAAAGAACTTCCGAAGGATTTTATGTGGTAAAAAATGGGGTAGAACAAGGAATAGACAGAGGGTTGTCCTATGCTCCTTATGCAGATTTAATCTGGATGGAAACTTCAAATCCGGATTTGGAACAGGCAAGAAGATTTGCCGAAGGAATTCACGCAAAATTCCCTGGAAAGATGCTGGCTTACAACTGTTCGCCTTCATTCAACTGGGCAGCCAAGCTAAGCGTGGAGGAGATGTCTACTTTCCGTGAAGAATTGGCAAAACTGGGCTATAAATTCCAGTTTATCACATTGGCAGGATTCCATGCCCTGAACACAGCAATGTTTGAATTGGCCTTAGCCTATAAAGAAAGAGGGATGGCCGGATATTCAGAACTTCAGGAGCGTGAGTTTGCACTGCAGCAAAAAGGATTCAGAGCAGTGAAACACCAGTCTTTTGTAGGAACAGGCTATTTTGATGAAGTACAGAATGTTGTTACAAATGGTTCTTCAGCTACCGTAGCCATGAAAGATTCTACAGAAACGGCTCAGTTTCATTAGTCATTTTTTCCATATTTTTTGATACTAAACCTTCTCGTTTCCGGGAAGGTTTTTTGGTGGTAGAATTGCCACAAAATTTTAAAAATACTACCCATTAAAGTTATTTTGGTTACTTAAACGGCCTTTGTTTTAAATGAAACTGTTTGAATTATTTTAAATATATTTATGTTAAATGATTTTAGTTCAATGGATTATAGGCTATTAATCTTAAAAATTTATTTTTTATAGGCAGATACAAATTAATATGTAAATTACTATGCAATATTCATGGCTGTATCTTTTTGATATTTAATAAGATATGTTTTTTTTAATCAATAAAAAACTATTAAAATTGAAATAAATATTAAAGTATATAACCATGAATAACGAAAACTTTGACACCGTTAAATTCCTTTACAAAAATTTTACGTATCCCTTTCCTGTATTAAAAAATCCCCAGGCAGATTATCTGCAGAAAATCACTGATGAACAATGGATTGATGGAGAATATTTGTGGATTTATAAAAATAATCCTGAATTACGTAAAAAGTATAAAAAGACTAAAACAGCTCATATTACAGCCTGTTTTTTTCCCATAGCATCCTTTGAGCGCCTTAAACCTATGGGTAAGCTGATGCTTTGGGCATTTTATAATGATGATCTCTATGAACAAATTGATTATGAGTGTCTCGGAGATGTGCGAACTCAATCAATTGCTATATTGAATGGTGAAATGGAAGTTTCTGCTTCAACTATACCTTTGGGCGGGATGTTAGCTTCATTGAGACAGGAACTGTTGCAGTTCGTTCCGGAAACATCTGTTTTCCGGCTTAGTCAAATGATTGACAGGTATTTTTCAGGATTGGAAGCAGAATTAAAATATAAAAAGAACGAACAGTTTCCAACAATATCCGAATGTATTGCTCTGAGAGAAAAATCAGTTTGTTTATATCCTTTTATGCAGCTTATAGAAGTGGAAGCTGGGATTGTATTGCCTCCGGAGGTTCATGAGCATCCTGTTATTCAGCGTCTTCAGGCATTAATATGTCAAATGACAGTTTATTTTAATGAAATACAATCACTCTGGAAGGATGAAGCTACCGGATGTATTTACTATAATATGGTAAAAGTTATCCAGAATGAATACAAAATGACATTAGAAGAAGCCTGTCTTGAAAGTCTGCGTCTCCATAATGAGGGTCTTGAAGAATTTATAAGTTTACAAAACTCTCTTCCGGATTTTGGAATGTGGAATGATGCAGTTGTCAATTGGGTGCACTCTATGAGTCTGTTTCTGAGTGGCTGGAAAACTATTTCTGCCAATCTTGACCGTTATAATGGAACTGCTTTTCCCAGTGCTTTAGAACTTCAGAAAAAATTAAGCGAAATATAATCATTGTTTAAATTAAAGAAGAATTTCTTTATTTAAGAATGTTTTCACCTATTTAAATTTGATAACAGATAATTAAAAAATTGGATTATATTTGAAGTCGGAAAAAACAATTTTTTAAACAAAATGAATTTAATTAAAGCCCTTTTTATTACAGCAGGATTAGTACTTAGCGCAAATACTGTACATGCTCAGCAAAAAATAGGTAGCGTAAACACGGATGAAGTTTTTTCAAGCTTACCGGAGGTGAAAACAATAAGTGCAACGATTGATAACCTGACGAAAACCAAACAAGCTGAGGTTGAAAAGTTAATCGGTGACTATCAAGCTAAGCTGAAAGCAGCTCAAGATAAAGAAAAAACATTGACTGAAGCTAATAAAGAATCAGTGACTAAAGAACTGATGGCAGCACAGACGGAATTAGATGCTCTAGGCAAAAAAGTAGAAACAGCAAGAACGCAAGCCGGTAAGGAAATTTCAGCAAAACAAAATGAATTGTTGGTTCCATTACAGCAGAAAGTGCGGGGAGCTATTGCAGCAGTGGCAAAAGAAAAAAGCCTGAACATGGTGTTTGATACAGCTTCACAAGGGAATAATAACCTTATCTACACAGATGGAAGCGAAGATATTACCGATAGTGTAAAAGCTAAATTAGGAGGTTCAACAACAACCTCTAAGCCTGCAGCAAAATCTAAATAATCCCCTCAATAGATTAAATACTCTAAAACAGAACCGGTCAATATCCGGTTCTGTTTTTTTATTGCCGTTTTATAGCAGAAGGAGCGGCTCTATTTTATTTTTTATTATAATTTTGAGTAAATTTCAGAAATGGGTTTAGTATATCAGAAAAAAATAAAAGTAACGGAAGAGCACATTGATCAGAACAATCACGTCAATAATGTCCAGTATGTACATTGGGTGGAAGAAATAGCTGCTGAACACTGGGATCTTTTAAAACATAAAACAGAATATGAAAATGATGCCTGGATGCTCCTGGATCACCATATTCAATATAAAAAGCAGGCCTATCTGAATGATATGATCACCGTAAAGACCTATCCTTTGTCTCCTGAAGGAGCTAAGCAGCCAAGAAAAGTTGAGTTTTACTGTAATGACAAGCTTTTGGTGGATTCAAGCACACTTTGGGTTTTATTTGATCCTGAAACAAAAAAAATTAAAAGACTGGAAACTAACTGGCTGGAAAAATTTTAAATAATAACATACAGTAAACGACTCCAGATAAAACAAAAAATACTATATAATCATTCTGAAAACCAGTTAGCATGGCAACAAATATTTCAACAATAGTGATTAATGCACCAAAACAGAAAGTTTGGGATACTTTAACACAACCTGAATTCGTAAAACAATGGCAATACGGAAGCAATCTGCTTACAGACTGGATCGTAGGAAGTGCTATAGAGTTTATAGCAGAATGGGAAGGGAATGTATTTAAACAGTGGGGAACCGTTTTGACATTTATTCCGACGGACAGTTTAAGTTATAACCTGTTTGCCCCCAGACCGGGCCTTGAAGATAAGCCTGAGAATTATTTTATCATGAAATACATTCTGACAGATCTTGGCGGAAAAACAAAACTTGAAATTATACAGGAGGATAACAGACCCGATGTTGTACAGGAAGAGCCTCAAGGTAAAGAAAATCCGGTTCTTCAGGGATTAAAAAATATTGCGGAAACAAGTTGATATGAAAAGGAAATTAAGAAAAATACATATCAACAATATGGAGTATTTGTATTCTGTTACAGATACATATCATGCAGGTACGGAAACCAATACTTTAACGGTGAGAATATTTTTAAGCGGACAGAAAAAGACCCCTTTAATCATTGAATTTCTGACTTCTGATGATTATTTTATGGGACAGCCCTTACAATCAGGAATTATACTAATCAATAAAATAACTTCCTCTGAAGATGAGGTTAACTTTAATGAGCCCGGGTATATACGACAACTTATCCTGCAAGGACAAAAAAAAGGCTGGACAGGAACTAATGCAATGGAAAAACAAAACGGACTGGATTATTTGGCAGAATTAGGGTATGAAACGGATCAATTAATTTCATGAAATTATGTAATGTAATAAAGCTGTCAATTGTCTATAATAAAGAAATATCGACAGATTAACATATAATGAAACAATCCATTTTAGCAGCGCTCTTTTTAAATTTTTCTTTTTTGGGGTACAGCCAAACAGCAGAACAGTCAAAAGCAATCGACAGCTATATAAAAAAAGTTATCCAAATCAATGAAATTCCCGGAATGGCTGTTGGAATTGTAAAGAACAATACAATAACCTTTCAGCAGTATTATGGCAGGGAAAATTTGGAAACCAGTAAAAAGGTGAATTCCAATTCTATGTTCAGGATCTATTCTACTACGAAACTGATATCAAATGTGGCTCTTTTTAAGCTTATTGAAGAGGGAAGATTATCCCTGGAAGATAGAGTGTCAAAATATGTGGCCAACTTGCCCAATGAGTGGCAAAACGTACAGGTAAAAAACCTGTTGACCCATTCTTCCGGCCTTCCCAATTGGGTTGATTTTAGTGATATTTCAGTAAATGCAACAAATGCTGAAGTTATTGCCCGGTTATCAAAGGAAAAAATGGAATTTGAAACCGGAAATGAATATAGATACAACCAGACAAACTATCTTCTGATTACCATGATTATTGAAAAAATAACAGGGAAGACCTATGAAGATTATGTCCTTGAGAATCAATTTCAGGATGCTGAAAACCAATTGGTATTTTCATCCAATCCTGTTGAGAAAATTCCTAACAGAATTGTAAAATATAATTATAATACAACAACAAAACAATACGAAAAGGTTACTGCTATTGACGGTGTGAGAGCACATTCTTCAAATGGGTTGGCGATTACACTCCCTGCTTTTTTACAATGGGGTATTCATCTTAGCAAAAATGATTTTCTGAAACCGGAGACAAAAAAAATGATGTGGCAGCCCTTTCACTATAAAAATAATGGATTTGATTTTGCGTATGGTTGGGAGATTACAGATAACAATAATACAAAGTCATATGGCTTTTCGGGGGGAAACGTAAATGCTTATAGTATCTTCCCGGATAACGATATGGCTGTTGCCGTTATGTATAATGGAAATAAAGGATTTCCAGTAATGTACCAAATGATCAATCATATTGCCGGAATTATGGATACACGCCTGATGAATCCCTATACATTGGCAGAAGAAATGACAATAGCTGAGCCTTTTGTACATCCGGATCTTAAAAAAGAAGTGTATGGATACAGAACAGAAAATGACAAAGTAATTTTTTCTTATCCATATCCTGAAAATCTAAGTACTGAGTTTATCAAGACTATTTCAGTAGCAGGTTCATTTAATGACTGGAATAGTGAGAATACATCTTATCAGCTGGTTCTTAAAAAGAATAATGTCTTCGAGGTTGCAGTACCCAAATCTCAGTTTGAAAAAGGAAAAACTTATGGTTTTAAATTCGTGATGAACAAAAACGGATGGCTGACTATTCCTTACAATGCCATCAATGTAGATGGATCCGGGGATAATAATCTAACCTTAAAAATTGATTAAAAGATGAGTTTAATACCTGTAATAGAAACAGTCTTTTCTGTGTTTAGCTGTTTTGTCATATCTTTGCACCATGATACGTATAACAAAAATTTTTACCTTCGAAACAGCTCACGTACTGTACAACTACGATGGGAAGTGTAAAAATATGCACGGGCATTCCTATAAACTGTTTGTAACGGTAAAGGGAAGACCTATTAATGATATAGAAAACCCTAAGAATGGGATGGTGGTGGATTTTGGAGATATCAAAAGTATCGTAAAATCTGAAATTGTAGATGTTTGGGACCATTCTGTTCTGGTGAATGCATTATCTCCTCACAAAGAACTGGGAGATGATCTTGAACAGAAAGGACATAAAGTAATCTACTGCAGTTTCCAGCCGACCTGTGAAAATATGCTGTACGCTATTGCTGCAAAAGTGAAATCAAAACTTCCTGAAGGAATTTCTCTGGCTTATCTTAAACTTCATGAGACTGAAAACTCTTATGGAGAATGGTTTGCAGAAGATAATTAATAATTCATTTCCAATAAAGTTCAGACGGTGTTAAAAACAACAATTAATTTAGAACCTGGAAAAAAGGTATATTTCGCTTCAGATCAGCATTTTGGAGCTCCAACTCCTCAAGAGAGCAGGATACGTGAAGAGAAATTTATACGTTGGATGAATGAGATCAAAGAAGATGCTCAGGTTTTATTTTTAATGGGAGATCTTTTTGACTTCTGGCATGAGTGGAAACATGTTGTTCCCAAAGGATATGTGCGTGTTCTTGGTAAAATTGCTGAACTGAAAGACCGGGGAATCCATATTTATTTTTTTGTGGGAAACCATGATCTTTGGATGAAAGATTATCTGGAGGAGGAAATAGGATGTACCGTTTTTTATCAGAAGCAATATTTTGAAATGGGCGGAAAACAGTTTCTGTTAGCTCATGGAGATGGGCTGGGACCGGGAGACAAAGGATATAAGAGAATGAAAAAGTTATTCACAAATCCGGTGGCACAATGGTTTTTCAAGTGGTTGCATCCCGATATTGCCATGAAAATGGCCTTATATCTTTCCCAAAAAAATAAAATGATTTCCGGAGAAGAGGACAAAGCATTTTTAGGAGAAGACAAAGAATTTTTGATCATCTATTCCAAAGAAAAGCTGAAGACAGAGAAGATAGACTATTTCATTTATGGGCATCGTCATCTTCCTATGGTATTGGATCTGGAACAGCGCTCACAATATATCAACCTTGGTGACTGGATCTCTTATTTTACATATGGAGTTTTTGAAAAAGATTTTGAGCTTAAGGTTTTTGATAAATAAACAAAAAAAATTGCCTCTAAAAGAGACAATTTTCGAATGAACCTAAGCGCATTCTTGTTTTTAATCCATATTCCGAATAAGTGATTGCAAGAATTTTACCAAAGTTTAATTTTGTAGTAAAAATTATTAAATAAAAAGTATTCTTTCTTGAAATTCATTGTATTGAAGGGATGGAAGGGCTAAAAAAGATTTATAAATTGAAAAATATATTCGACATACAGACAGAACAGGATTTTGTGGAAGCATCATTGAAAACATTTCGTTATCAGTATGAAAATGTTGAGATATATAGAAAGTTCGTCAACTTTTTAAAAGTGAATCCTGATGAGGTAGACAGCGTATTGAACATCCCTTTTCTGCCTATAGAAATGTTCAAGAACCATCAGATTCTGGATAAGAATGCCACTACAGATTTATATTTTCAGAGCTCAGGAACTACCCAGATGAATCTGTCGAAACATTTCATTGCCGATCAGAATTTATATGAAGAAAGTATTTATAAAAGTTTTGAACAATTTATAGGCAAACCTGAAGATTTTATTTTTCTGGGGTTACTTCCAAGCTACCTGGAAAAACAAAATTCATCATTGATTTATATGGTGGATTATCTGATGAAAAAATCGGGAAAACCGGAAAACGGATATTTTCTTTATAACCATTCAGACCTTTTTGACCTTTTAAGCCAATTGAAAGATCAAAAAGTTATTCTTTTTGGAGTTTCTTTTGCCTTGCTGGATTTTTTGGATCATTGTCAATCCAACACAGGTAATAAGTCTCTACGTTTTCTTGAAAATTTAGTCGTTATAGAAACCGGAGGAATGAAGGGCCGAAAAGAAGAAATGACAAAAGATGAACTTTTGCAAATTTTGCAGGAAGGCTTTAATACCCAAAAAATATACTCTGAATATTCGATGACAGAACTGCTTTCACAAGCATACTCTCTTGGAAATAATGAATATCAATGTCCAAACTGGATGAGGATTATGGTCAGGAATGCAGAAGACCCGTTGTCTTATGAAAAAGAAGGACGAACAGGGGCTATTAACATCATAGACCTTGCCAATACCCATTCCTGTTCTTTCATTGCAACACAGGATCTGGGGAAAATAAACGGTGATAAATTCCAGGTACTGGGAAGAATAGACCACTCTGATATCAGAGGCTGTAGCTTACTGGTAAGTTGAAAGTTGAAAGCTATATAGATCTGCAATTCGAGGGCCAGAGATTGAAGCCTTAAGATTATACATTTCTCAACAGCCTAAAGTTTCTAATCTCTAAGTCTCCTATCTCTACTCTCTCAGTCTGTTCACGTCAATACATTATACATCATACTTTGTACATTTCATATTATAAAAACCATGATCAAAATAGAAGAACTTGTACATGCCTATATTCACTCTCATTGTGATTTTGAAAAAGAGCTTGTTCTGACTAATTATTTTCAGGCAGACTGGGAAGCAGATATTCTGATTGTTGATGCAGAAGGGTGTAGCCATGAAATTGAAATCAAACTTTCTAAAAGTGACTTTAAAAATGATTTCAAAAAATCATATATCAATAAAGAAACCGGCGAAAAGTTTCTGAAGCATGATAAAATTTCCTGTGGAGATTATATCTGCAATACTTTCAGTTTCCTGCTGCCTATGGGAATGGTAGATACTCATCTTATTCCCGAACACTGCGGAATTATTGAATTTTATCATAATGCAGATACATGGGAAACAGAATTTTATCCAATCCGGCCTCCTAAAAAGCTTCATGAAGATTCTTACTGGAGCTTGAATGATAAAGATCTTTTTATCAGGAAAATGGCACTCAATCTTCTTCAGCGTAAAATGGAAATCAAAGGAAAACATGAAGAACTTATTTTTAAAAACCCTTTTGATATTAAAAAGATAAAATAGAAAAACCTGCCAGCTGGCAGGTTTTTCTATTTTGTTATGAATTGAGAACCTCATTAATCTGCTATTTCTGCAGTATCTCTCTGAAGTAAGAATTTGTAGATTAATCCACCTACAATTCCTCCAAGGATAGGTGCTACCCAGAACAGCCAAAGCTGTGACATAGCGAGACCACCTGTGAAAACTGCCTGCGAAAGAGATCTTGCAGGGTTTACTGACGTATTGGTGATTGGAATAGAGATTAAATGGATCAGCGTAAGCGCAAGACCAATAGCAAGACCTGCAAATTTACCGTTTGCCCATTTATCCGTTGCTCCCATGATGATGATAAGGAAAAAGGCTGTTAATAAAAATTCAGCAAGGAATGCTGCGCCCATACTGAATGCCTTTCCGTTGTATACTGCCTCGCCATAGAAATTGGTGGCAAAATCACCCGGTTTTGAAAAATCTACCGCTCCGGCACCGTTAAGGATGGTATATAAACATCCGGCTGCTACAAGTGCTCCTAAACACTGTGCTACGATATAAGGGATCAGATCCTTGGCAGAAAATCTTCCTCCTGCTAAAAGTCCGAAAGAAACTGCAGGGTTGAAATGCCCTCCGGAAATATGACCTACCGCATAAGCCATTGTAAGAACAGTAAGACCAAAGGCTAAAGCCACCCCTAAAAGTCCTATACCAATATCGGGAACTCCGGCGGCAAAAACTGCGCTTCCACAACCACCGAAAACAAGCCAAAATGTGCCGAAAAATTCAGCAAAAAGTTTTTTTATCATATTGTTTATTTTTAAAATGTATCTCAAATGTAAAATTTATATCTTAAAGTAAAAAGTTAAAACTGAAAAAATATTTCAAAAATAAGAGAACAAAAATTATAAATTCAATAATTTGGTTTGAAGTTTGTTTGGGATTTATTTATATAGTACTATCATTGGAATGAATGATATAACATAAACATTTTATCTTTCATTCAGTAAATTTAAAAAGAGGAGTTAATGAAAAAGTTTCTTTGTGTGGTCTTTGTACCTTTTATTTATAATCTGCATTATGCGCAGGTGGCCAAAAGTGCAATGCGTGAATTTAAAGGGATCAAGGTTATGAATATCGAACCCACTGCTCTTTATAAGCCTCATATTGATGCTTCCAAAAGCTTTAAAATACAGCTGCTGAAAGATTCTAAAACAGTACAGAAATACGTTAATAATGGAAAGTTCCATAAAATAAAAAAATCCGGGAAAGGATATCATGTTCAGAAGCTTGATTACAGCAGGCCCTGGATGGTATCTAAAGCAAAGGCGACATTAGAAAAAATGGGTACAAAGTTTAGCAAAGATACAAAGGGTGGAACATTCACCGTTTCCTCCATTACCCGGACACTTGAAGATCAAAACAGGTTAAGAAGAGTTAATTCTAATGCTTCACTGGGGATAAGTTCCCACAATTATGGAAATTCTTTTGATATCTCCTATATAAGATTCAATAATGTACTCAAATACAATCCAAAAATGGAACTGGCACTAGAGAAAGTTTTAAAGTATTATGCTAATGCTGGTAGAATTTATTACATCAAAGAGAAGCAACAGCGTTGTTATCATATTACAGTGAGAAATTATTAATTAAAATTCTTACTTGCATAGCATGTGTAGTTTGTATATTTTTATACAACTTAAAAACTATGATTATGACAACATTAAACAGCGAAGACTTCATGCTCTCTAAAGAGGAATGCAAAACAGCTATGGACCAATGGAGTTTACTTCTTTCCAATTTTCCTCAGCTGAAGAAATTAATTCCCGCCAATTATATTTTCGAAATAAACAAAGGTCATCTGGATTGGATGAGAGGGAATAGTGAATATCCGGAATTCTGTGCTGGGGTAGGTGTTTATAATGAAAATCTGATTATTATTTTATATCCTATGGATGAAAACGGATTGAGAAGAAGTATGGAAGAATATCCATGCAGCCTTCTTTGCCCGCTGGCATATGACTTAAAACTGCAGGAAATACAGCAGTATACAGTTGTTAAAAATGCTCTTCTTTCTAAAGACCTTCAGAATATTGATAAGAATGCAGATATGTCTTTCCCGATTTCCAGTAAACCGGTCCTTGAGCAGGATAAGGCCATAGAAGCTATTGAAAGATGGAGAAATGAAGGAATGGATTGGTTTTATCAGGAATGTACAGCATACAAGGGAACGAGAATCTTTACTAAGTTTTATGTTCCTACAGAAGATTTATGCCTTTCAGATAAAAATTTAACCAGAATAGTATGCTCATTCGGATTAAGATACAGTGATATTTATGGAAGAATGTTAGTAACGCTTGTTTTTATTTCTTTTCTTGAAAATCTGGAAAGCAGTAATACAGGAAGCAGTGCAATAACTGAAGCCAATACATACGATTGGGCAAAACCTTGCCCGCCAATTTGCCGTATACCGGATGCACTATAATTATAACTGAGGAATGGCGGATTTTTATAAGGCGATTTTATTCCTGAACTATGGTCTTCTTCTATCAGTGATATTGCTGGGAGCAGGAAAATACCGCATATTACATAATAAAGAAAAGCACTATTTTCACTGTATTGCTTTTCTTTTCTTTATTGAACTGCTGAATCTTGTCCTG
Source organism: Chryseobacterium sp. Bi04 (assembly GCF_918698085.1). Classification (GTDB taxonomy): domain Bacteria; phylum Bacteroidota; class Bacteroidia; order Flavobacteriales; family Weeksellaceae; genus Chryseobacterium. Next base: position 33,622 of record NZ_CAKKLP010000016.1, on the reverse strand, counting down.
CCTTATGTTTTTAATCTCAACGATACATCATTTCTTTATCCTCTTTATATAGCCGGGGAGTTTTTTTTATTGTCGGTGTTATTTATCAGGAAGCTGGAGCTACCCAGGAATTTCCTGGCTCTCGTTGCAGTAGTGGCTGCCGGATTTATGATTTCAAAATATGGGTTTAATTACCCTGTCAATGCAGATATAGCTAAAGTAGTTTCTAATATTATGATCATCTGTCTTTCTGGATTTACATTGATTCGGGAAATTAAAGATACTTCTGCACAAAACCGTTTTCTTTTAACAGATGCCAGTATTTTTTTCTATTACTCGGTTTCTGTATTTATTTTTATCGTGCAGCATCAGATCGCTAACCTGTCTGAGGACGATTATTATATTATTTTTAGTGCCAACAATATCCTGTCCGGGATTTTGTACTGTTCATTTTTATATACCTTCATCAAATTAAAGAAGTAAGCCTAAATATTAACCTGTTAATCCTTATAATTGTTACCATAACAGTTATAGTAGCTTTTATTTTGCTTGCCTACAGGTCTTTTATCAGCAGGATTATAAAAGAAAAAAATGTACAGCATGAAGCAGAAGTCCTTCATCAGAAAAAGCTGGCACTGGAAAATATTAAGGTTCAGGAAGAAGAAAGAAAAAGAATAGCGGTAACCATTCATGATGATATAGGAAACAGACTTAACATTCTTTCTTTATGGCTGAACAATCTCGACACCAAAGGGGATGAAATTATTAAAAAAAATATCTACAGTCAGATGTCTGCCCTGATTGATGCAGCCAGAAGTATTTCGCATTCATTATATCCTGTTAACCTGGAATCTGTAGGACTGGTGCTGTATGTGGAAGAACTGATTGCCAATCTTTCCCATAAAATCAATCTTTCCCTGCAGGTAATGCCCGGATACAAAAAGAAAGATCTTTTTGTGGAAGTACAGTTGTACAGAATTATTCAGGAATTTACAACCAATGTAATCAAACATTCTGATGCTACGGATATTTGGATCTATATTAAAGATTACCCTCATCATATGGCAGTTGTGATTTCAGATAACGGCCAGGGTTTCGATTACGATCAGGTGAAAAAAGGAATGGGTATTAAGAATATCGAATCCAGAATCAAGTCAATGAATGCCACCTATAAATGGAAAAGTACTTTTTTAAATAAAGGAAGCCGTATAATTATTAAAATTCCCAAACATAATGAGTTCCCAAATCAAGATAGCCCTGATAGATGATGAACAGCTGATCCTGGAAGGAGTAAAGATGCTGCTGTCCAATGAAAAAAATATATCGGTATGCCTTACCGCAGATAATGGCCCCGATTTTATTGAGCAATTGGAAAATATTTCTGAAAATGAATTTCCTGATATTGCCCTGGTAGATGTTCAGATGAAACCGATGAATGGTTTTGAACTGGTAGAGATTCTTAAAGAAAAATATTCTGACCTTAAAATTATCATTCTTTCCTCCCACTATAAGACCTCTATTCTGGGATACATGGTGAAGTTGGGAGTTTCTGCATTTCTTCCCAAAAACTCCAATAAAAAAATATTTATTGAAGCCATTACCATGGTCAATAAAAATGGAGTGTTCTTTACCGCTGAAGACCATCAGATGTTATTCACTTATATGAACAGCTCGGCAAAGAAAAACTCGCTTTTTGAAACAGAAGATGAGCTGTCTGAAAGAGAAAAAGACGTTGTAAAACTTATTTGTCAGGAATTTACAAATAATGAAATCGGAGAAAAGCTCTTCATCAGCCCAAGAACGGTAGAGAGTCACAGACAGCGGATCCTGGAGAAAATTGGAGCTAAAAATACAGTGGGCATAGTGATTTACGCCATTATAAACAATATTTATTCGCTTGACAAATTATAGCCTCATTCCGTAGAAATACGGAATTTTTTATTTGGTACTTTTCACGCTAGTTTAGCATTCCTTTCTTCTGTTACTTTGAAGATATCCAGGTCAGAGACCTTTGGATGAAATTTGAATGTACAATGCAGATCAATCTGTAACATAAATGATTAAAAAGAATGGAGGACAGCAACATAATTTCTGTTGGAATCTTCTTTGATGGTACTGGAAATAATGGAGTAAACGCTTTTTCACCGGATAAGCCACTAAAGAATAATGAAAGCTACTATGGTGCTTTTACCAATATTTACAAACTATACAACCTATTTCGTGGGAATCAAAAAATATATATTGAAGGAATAGGAACGGTAATAGGAGGTGAAGACAATAACTTTGCTATGGCCACTTGTGCAAACCCACCTTACGGTAACGGATATTCTTCCGACGATAAAATTCAGAAAGCAGATGCTTTTGTACAGGAAATAATCAGGGATGAAAATAAAGAGTACCATTTCTACCTATACGGATTCGGGAGAGGAGGAATGCTGGCCCGGACTTTCTGTAACCGGCTTTTGTCTCACTATTCATCAATGCACATTAAAATTAAGTTTTTAGGTGCTTTTGATACGGTAGAATCCAAACCTTTTAATACCTATGACTTAAGCCTTTCCAACACAATAGAGCAAGCGCTTCACCTTTGTGCAATTAATGAATGCCGGTTCTTTTTTCCGCTTACCGGCTTTTTTGAAGACTCTAAAACCATACAGAACAAAAAATATGAAGACTGGAATTCCGTATGGAAAGAAATATTTGTTCCGGGAGCTCATGCAGATGTGGGCGGTGGATATCTGGAAGGCCCCCAGTCGGTCTATATCTCTACAGATTTTGTAAATGATACTGACCTGAATGATTATGTTTCAGATATAAGAAGCGCAAAAACTGATGCCGGAGGAAACCGGATTTGGGAACACTTATTTTCCGGTTATCAGGTGGAGAAAGAAGGCCAGTTTTCTCAGGCTTTTGTCTGCCGGGATAAAGTATATAACCATCTCTCAAAAATATACGGAAGACTTATGCTGGAAGAGACCAATAAAAATGCGGTGGTTTTCGATGCTGATCTTGCAGCATTATATTTTGAAACAGATTCCGGGAAACATCCTTTCCTCAATAATTTTTATACACAGCTTACAGAACATGTGAAATTTACCTCCACTGATATAAAGCCGGCTTATAATTATAATGAGCTGGCAGACTATATCCATATTTCGGCTAATTTTGGATTATACAGCAATGCGTTGCTGAATAGGTCAGAATCTGAAATTAACACGGAACTGATCAACAATGGTTTGAATGTCTCCAGCAGTACCTTGGTAGATAAAGAAAGCAAGAAAAGACTTTCTATTGAACTTCATCTTCCCGAAGACAGCTTCGTAGCCGACTTTCTGTACGGGACCAATGTTCCTAATAACGATATCTGGATTCGTTCAGTTGTAAAAGCTCCAGCAATAATCAGGTTGAACGAATTTAACAATTAATCTCAATACTTTTCAGTTTTAAATTTAGGTTAGGGAACATTCTTTGGATGTTCTCTTTTATTTATAAAATACTTATTATCAATTGGGTATAATTACTGAATCTTGAATTTGGTATTTTATACTGTAGTTTTTGGTTTTTAATTCTCGTTACTTTGAATTGTTCATTTAACGAAGCTTCAAAATAAAAATATGAACAAAGGGCGTATTCTGAAAAGCCCAATATCAAAGAGAGTAAGAACATCAAAAATTAAACCAATGGAAAAGACACTCGTTCAAAAAGCAGCCACTACTGTATTCTCAATTGATTTCGATTTTACATCAAATGAGCAAAAAACAATTTTACAGTATCTACAAGAAAATAATTACAAATTAATGGGATATAAAGGTGCTTCAGGACCTAATCAGGTTTCTACAGGAGTACCGGCCTGGTTTGCTATAGGCTATCAGGAGATGTTTGGCGAAGTAGAAATTGATTACGAGCCAAGGTACAAAGTATATATTTACAATAAGTCCAATATTGGTACCAATACAACCATCCAGATGCAGGCACTGTCCAGCGAAATTCCTTTGGGGACTGCTGTAACTTTCCACCAGGATGGTTCTTTTTCTACTACTTCAGGAGCTCCGGCAGGAGTAATTACTGTGAAAAATGACAGAGGAGCAGGAACATCGAATATCACGATAGGACTTGCTGCGAAGGTAAATGGCGTATTTCAGCCTTTCTGTGCATTTACATGTACACCGCAGGGTTCTGTGAGTATGGAGCCTAACGAAAAAGTAGTTTTATTTGCAGCGCAAACTAATATGACTTCAGGATCTGTTACCGGTAATGCTACAGCACCCGGATGTAATTTTATATTTAGTGCTCAGAATATACAATATGATCTGCAGATGATCGCAGGAACTTATGGTATTGAAAGTGTACCTGGAGGAGCACCTGTGAATCCTGTATCTTCAGGAGAATCATTGACGCAGCTATTAAATATTTTCTAAAAAAAATAAATCTTCCCGAAGGATCTGGTTCCTTCGGGATTTTATTATGGATATTACATTAAACATATATTTCGATAAAAACGGAATAAATTATTTGACCAATACCAATCAGATGGTAGGTATCATAAGGTCTTATCCCGGGACAGCAGATTTGAAGTATATATGTCTTGCTTTCGCTCCTTTTATTAATAACAATCCATGTACTTTCTCAGATTGCTGGAAAGCATTGGCAAGCAGGATTGAGCCTCAAACGATGTCCGTTTATAAAGAAAATGTGTCAACAGATGCACAGTACGGGAAAAGGTACTCAGTCTCCAATATAGGTTTTTATGGTGTTCCTGACGATTGCCCTGCAGAAATGTTGGGAATAGATAACACTTCAGGTTCTATTTTATTTCCTGGCATTTCCCAGAAAATAAACGGGACTTTTGGAGTTTGCAATGCAGATTCTGCTTCTGTAAATACTATTATTTATTTTGACTATAGTGACGAGCTGTGGCTCTTCACGGCAAGTGGAATCTCCTCCAATATGGCCATTTCTTCCTCTCTTTTAGTACCTTCTGATCTAGTTTATTCTGATAGTAAAACGAAAAATATTACAATGAATAAATATCTCACTATTGATTTTCAGGAGGATACAGATGTGTATTTTGATTCAGCTACTAATGTATTCAAAATGGGAAAACTTCCTCAAAAAAAATAAATAGTCATGGAAAAAATAAATTACACAACAGAAGATTATCTATATGCATTAGGACAAAATAATTTAGTGTATAATGATGATTTCCGGTATTTCAGCAATCAGATATCAAGGAATGGGGCCATCATTTATGGTATTCCTGATGGATGGCTATATAGTGATAGCGGAGCCAACGGAAAAATTTCTTTTGATTCAAATGCTAATCAGTTGGTTATTCTAAAAAGTCAGACTTCCGATGAAATGTCTTTCAGCCAGGCTCTTCATGAATTTCCAAGATGGAAACAGATGTTGCCGGGAGAAACCGTTTCTGCTCAGGTTATTTTAAATTTAAAAGTGAGCGGAGAAGTAACGGTACAATTATCAGATGGCATAGATTCCAGTTCGGTTACCGTATCCCAAACAGGAGATCACGAATTAAATCTGCAACATCTCATCAATCCTTCAGCAACAAAGCTCATCCTTAGTGTTTTATCAAAAATTCCAAATGCCGAAATAAGGATTTCACGATGCTGTACCAATTTAGGCTTGCTTGCTCTTAAAAACCTTCCCTGTATCATTCGGGGCGTGATAGGAGAACGCAGACAATATATCGCTACGGAATTTGCCCCAGAAGGAGAATTTTCATTGTGTAATGCTCCTGTTGAACTGGATGCCAATTACACAAGATTAAATTCAATACTTAATTATAGGTTCGGAAAAGGGCCCAACGGATTTTCTTTGTTATTGGATATGCGCGGATATTTCAGCCGGGCATGGAATAATCAGGCTACGGTAGACATGAATGCTACAGAAAGAAAAGCGCCCGGAACAGGAACCATTACAGGAGACCATGTCAGTACTTTTGAAAATGATATTTTTAAAAAACATGATCATGGCTTAAGGTTTTCTACAACAGCAATGATTCCTCCTGGAAATGGGCCGACTCCTATGAGTATAATTGATACAAAAAGTACCTCAAAAACAGATATTGAGGCCGATGGTTTGGAAACAAGACCTAAAAATATAGCAGAACTATATACCATCAAATGGGCTTAGCTCTATAAACCTTCAGCATATTTAGTCCAATATTTTTTAACCCCAAAAACAACATATTATGACAGTTTCAGCATGGCTTAAAAAAGCAAATAAACTTTTAGACACTTGTAATTACGAGATCAGTATTAAAAACGGCAGCAAACCGATTACAATGTCCGAAGCAACCACTTTGAACGAATTGCAAAATGAAATAGGGTCTCACCACGGGATCAGACAGGTAAAGTATAAAGAGGCTGCAGAAAGTCTTGAAGAAATGATTGCCATGGTAGAAGCGGGACAGAAAACACCGCCGCTTACTCCGGGATAGAACTTTTGAAACTTTACAAGCCCTGGAAGTTTCAGATGTAAATACAGAAATCTATGTTTTAAAACGATAAAGTAAGTTTTGAATCTGGATTAAAAACTGTCCGAAAAGGGCAGTTTTTTTATTTCTGGACTATTTCATTTCTTTTTCCGTATTTTTGCCCTCGAAAATTCATTATTCATTATTAATTATTACTTTAAAAAATGCTTTCGGTTCAAGGTTTAGGATTACATCATTCGGGAAATTATTTGTTTCAAAATGTAAATTTCACGATTAAAAAAGACGATAAAATTGGTTTAGTCGGTAAAAATGGAGCAGGGAAATCCACTTTATTGAAAATGCTTTCAGGAGAAATTAACTTCTTCGAAGGAGATGTTGTAGCTGAAGGAAGCGCAACAATAGGTTTCCTGAAACAGGATCTTGATTTTGTAAAAGGAAGAACCGTTTGGAACGAAACCATGCAGGCTTTTGAGCAAATCAATGCCTGGAAAAATGAGCTTGAAGAGGTAAATCACCAGATGGCAACAAGAACCGACTATGAAAGCGATTCTTACACAGATCTGATTAATAAAATGACCGAGCTGAATGACCTTTTAATGAACCATGATGCCTACAATCTTGAAGGTGACATGGAAAAGGTACTGTTTGGTTTAGGTTTTAAAGCGGATGATTTCCAAAAGATCACCGATGAATTTTCAGGAGGATGGAGAATGAGAATCGAACTGGCAAAATTGCTTCTTCAAAAGAATGACATTATGCTTCTCGATGAGCCTACTAACCACCTGGATATGGAATCCATCATCTGGCTGGAAAACTTCCTGAAAGACTATCCGGGAGCAATCGTTCTGGTAAGTCACGATAAGCAGTTCATGACGGCTGTTTGTAACCGAACTTTTGATATCAACAACAGAAAAGTAGACGATTACAAAGCCAATTATACAAAATATCTGATCATGCGTGAAGACCGCCGTGAGAAACTGATTCAGGCTAAAAAGAATCAGGATGCGGAAATCAAGCAGATGGAAGACAATATTAATAAGTTCAGAGCCAGTGCTACTAAGGCCTCTTTTGCTCAGTCCCTTATTAAAAAATTAGATAAAATTGAACGTATCGAAGTTGATAATGAAGACGTTTCAAAATTCAATATCCGTTTCGTACAGTCTATGGTTCCCGGAAAAGTTATTTTTGAAGCAGAGCATTTAGGAAAAGCGTACGGGAAAAAACAAATTTTTGATGATGTAGATTTCATCGTTCAGAGAGGAGACAGAATTGCACTTCTAGGACAGAACGGACAAGGGAAAACTACTTTAGCTAAAATTCTGGCCGGAGATATTAAAGATTATTCAGGTTCCTGGAATCTTGGACATAATGTAAACATCGGTTATTTTGCTCAAAATCAGGAAGAGGTTTTAACACCCAATAAAACAGTATTGGAAGAAGCAGAAGATGCTGCTACGGAAGAAACAAGACCTAGAGTAAGAGATTTATTAGGATCTTTCCTGTTTCAGGGAGAGGCTGTTTCTAAAAAAACAAAAGTACTTTCCGGAGGTGAGAGAAACCGTCTGGCACTTTGTAAACTATTACTTCGTCCTTTCAATACGTTGATTATGGATGAGCCTACCAACCACCTGGATATCCAATCTAAGGAGATTATAAAGCTGGCCTTACAGAACTTTGAAGGAACACTGATTGTCATCTCTCACGATAGAGAATTCCTTCAGGGGCTTTGTGATAAAATCTATGAATTCCGTGATGGAAAAATGAAAGAATTCCTTGGTGATATCAATGAATATCTGGAATACAGACAAAAAGAAACCATCAGAGAGATTTCTGCAGAAAAAGCTAAGCTTCACAATGAAGAGCCAAAAGCAGAGGCGAAGAAAGCGGAAGCAAAACCTGTAGCAGGCAATCAGTCAACGATTGTAAGCAAGGAACAGAAAAATATACAGAATAAAATTAAAAAGGTAGAAGAAAAAATTTCCGAACTTGAAATTAAAGTAGAAGAAATGGAAGCTTCTTTTGCCAAAGAAAATCCTTCTGATGAAACGTTGGAGAAATACAATAAAACTAAAGAAGAATTAGATTCTGCGTTGCAGGAATGGGAGTACCTGGGAACTCAGGTTAACTAACGAAAATATAGAAGCTTCATAATTTTAATTTATGAAGCTTTTTTTGTAACATAGGACCATTCATTTCTACCTATTGTCAGTAAGCATAAAAGTAATTTAATAGAAGGGTAGCCCCAGAGTTAAATTATTTTCATAATTTTGAAGAATGATTTTAAAAGAAAGCAGAAATCTCAAGAGTTTTATCTCCAAGCTATTGTTTGGAGTATATTTCCTCGCCCTGCTTTCTCAAAGCTTTCACCATCATGATTCTGTGGATTATTTTAAAGGATTTAACCTTAAAAAGACAGAGAATACGATTACAAAAGCTATTACTAAAGAGAAAGCTGGCGACTGTCTGGCCTGCCACTTTTTGGTTACCGGACATACCTTAGCTCCTGAAGAATTCAGTTTTACTTTTGAGCACTATACTCATCAGGTAAAACAGATCATCGCCGTACAGGAGAAAATCTGGTCACAGACCAAGTTTACATTTCAGCTTCGGGGACCTCCCGCAATTTCATAATCAATACATTCATATTGGGTTTAAAGTTTCGTGCTTTAAAGTTCAATGGTTAATACCCAAAGTTTGAGGTGTTATACAATAGTTGCTTATTGATAGTTGTATTATTTTTTCGATTATCGGTTTCCAGCCTGTATTTCTAATCCCCTCCTTCTTTCATCATTAATACATTGTACTTTTTACATTATACATTATACATTATACATTATACATTGTAAAAATATGATAAGCCCATTCAACAAATTTTAACGAAAAATGTACCTGTTAAAGGGTACGCAATCAATCTATTTATAATGAAATTGATATATTGCCTGTTACTGATCTTTTGCGGATCAGTATTTACGAGTGCACAGAAAATGTACACTGTACAAGGAACCGTTCAGGATTTTCATGATAAAACAATGCTGGAAAATGCAGTGGTGAAAATGGGAGGTTCTACAGTAAAAACAGATAAGAAAGGTAAATTTTCTTTTGATAAAATCCCTGCCGGAGAATATTCACTTACGGCACAGCATCCTGATTGTCATGATTATACTGAAAATATAAAAGTTGATCAGGATATTCACCTGGTTATCACTCTGGAACATCATAGTAATGATATTGAAACCGTTACCATACACGGAAATCATAAATCCAACGGATCTTTAATTGTGAAGACTATTGATAAAAAAGAAATAGAACGAAATGCCACAGATAACCTGGGGAATCTACTTTCTAAAATATCGGGAGTAGCCACCCTAAAGACGGGAAATAATATTGCAAAACCTATTATACATGGCTTATATGGGAGTCGTATTTCCATTCTCAATAATGGGGTAAAGCTTGCTGAGCAGGAATGGGGTGTGGAACATGCTCCCAATGTAGATATCAACAATTTTCAGCATATTGATGTGATCAAAGGAGCTTCTGCTTTAAAGTACGGGAGTGATGCCATAGGTGGTGTTGTCGTAATGGAGCCGGAGATTTTCCCTAAAAAAGATACCGTAAAAGGATCAGTGAATCTTTCAGGAATTTCAAACGGAAGAGGATTGGGTCTGGATGTAGATGTTGCCAAAATATGGAAAAACGGCTGGGCGGTAAAATCAGGAGGAAGTATCAAGAAGCTGGGGGATCAGCATACTCCTGATTATAATCTGATGAACACAGGAATGGATTTTTCATCCTTTAATTTTACCGTGCAGAAAAATGAATATGAAAAAGGAATTTCTTTTGACTATTATCTTACCAATCAGAATATAGGAATTTACAGAGGATCTCATGTGGGAAACAATAATGATTTCTATAATGCGATGACCTTAAAAATTCCAGTTTATACAGGAGACTTTAGTTATGATATTGATAATCCACGACAGGTTATAGAGCATCATATTGCAAAAGTTTCTGCTTTCAAAAGGTTTGAAAATATTGGGAAAGTTTCTGCGACTTACAGTTTTCAGTATAACCATAGACAGGAATATGATGTAAGAAGAGGTGATCTTAAAGACATCCCTTCTCTGGACCTTGCCTTGATGACCCACCAATTTAACCTTAATGATTTATTGGAAAGAGAGAAATGGTCTCTTGAAACAGGAATTGATGCAAGTTTTCAGAATAATTATTCGGATCCGGCTACCAAAGCAAGACGTCTGATTCCTAATTATGACAAATATGCAGCGGGAATATATTCTGTCTTTAAATATAAGATTTCACCGGAATTGAATGCTGAGGCTGGGGTAAGATATGATTTTACCCGTTATGATGTAACGAAATGGTATGACAAAAGTGACTGGAACAACAGATATGCTGATTCGTATAATGAATTCTACATTAAAACGGATAAAAACAGAGTGCTGACACGCCCAAAAATTAATTATCAGAATGTATCATTTAATGCAGGCCTGGAATATCATCCTAATGCTTATTTTAATTTGAAATTTAACTATGCAAAAGTAGGGCGAACACCCAATATTGCAGAGTTATTTTCTGATGGATTACACCATTCTGCAGCGGTAATAGAAATAGGGGATATGGGACTGAAAAATGAAGATGGGCATCAGTTTAACCTTACTGCGGATGCAAAATTCAATGTACTTAAAGGATTGAATGTTTCTGTAAACCCTTACTTTTTCATTACCAGAAACTTTATTAATGAAATACCAACGGGAGTACAGAATACAATAAGGGGAGTATTTCCGGTGTGGTCATACCAGCAGATTGATGCAAAAATGTATGGTGTAGACCTGGATATTAACTGGAAGCTTACAGATAACCTTACTTATACAGGTAAAGGAAGCTATCTGTATGGGCAGGATGATACCCACAATGAACCGCTGATTCTCATGATGCCTCCTAATTTCTCCAATGGATTACAGTTTAAAAAAGAGAACTGGAACAATTTTTATTTCAATCTTGAAAATCAGACCTTTTTAAAGCAAAGTAGATTTCCTGTTCACAATGCTTCAGTTACCATTTATGAAAACGGTGTGGAGGTTGAAAAAACGGTGGATTTGAGTACACCACCAGCTGAATATTCCCTTTGGAACATCGGAACAGGAATTAATCTTAGCAAAAATCTTTCTGCAGGGCTTATTGTAAACAACATTTTTAATGTTTCGTACAGAAATTACCTTAACCGTATGCGCTTTTTTGCAGACGAAGCAGGAAGAAACTTCATTCTGAATTTTAGATACCGTTTCTAATATTCAACCTTAAAAACAAAAAATTTTAATCTTAAATCAAAAAAATGAACAATTTATTCAATACTAAAAATATCACCAGATTATTAGCCGTTTTATTCATTACTTTCTCTGTAATGTCTTGTCAGAGAGATAATGCATCAGAAGAGGACGACCTTCCGCAAGAAGATCTTACCAATATTATTTTACTGGTTAAGGATGTGGCTGCACAAACAACAACAACTTATAATTATAGTGTTGGAGCAGGTGGAGCACAGCCGATAAGCCTGGTAGATGGGAAAACATATGAAGTGGAAGTACAGTTTAAAAATGGAGATGAAGATTCTACCCAGGAGATCAAAGATGCAAAAGACGAACACTTTTTGGTATTCAACTTTCCTAATTCTGACTTGACTCTTACCCGTACTGACGATGCAAGCTCCACTAGAGCAGACCATAATCATGTAGGTTTGAAAACAAAATGGGTGGTTACTAAAGCCATTAAGAATGCGTCAACACAAAGCCAGTTGATTTTAACGCTTTATCATGAACCCCAAACGGTTTCTGAAGCTTCTGCAGTAAGTGGCAACGGAGTGGTATACGGACAGCAGACCGGAGGTGAAACAGATGCTCAGGCTACTTATGGGATTATCAACTAACAGACCTTAAGAGAATACAAATTTTAAATATCATATTTCGTAAAACCACTGATCATTCAGTGGTTTTCTACTTTATAAATATTTGAAGACTAAGAATTTATTTGAAATGAGTTATTCTCATAAAAAATTCATATTTTTGCAACCTAAAATTTTAATCAATAATGAAGGTTACCGCACAAAACCATGATGACGTAAGTTCATTGCTTACTGTAACATTGGAGAAATCTGACTACAAAGAAAAAGTAGAAAAGCAGTTGATTAATTATGCTAAAAATGCGCAAGTTCCTGGATTCAGAAAAGGGAAAGTGCCTTTAAGTATGGTTAAAAAACAATATGAAGCAGGGATTGCATTTGAAGAAATCAACAAGCAAGTTTCTGATGCTTTAAACAGCTATGTTAATGAAAACAAATTAAGATTAGTTGGTCAGCCAGTTCCTCAGCCCGTTAATGAATTAGATTACAACGCTGATAAGATTGAGGTTGCTTTTGAAGTAGGGTATGAGCCTGAGTTTACTATAGATTTAGCTAAATATGAAGCTCCTCACTACAAAGTAGAAGCTTCTGAAAAAGAAATCAACAAGAGTATTGAAAACATGCAGAAGCGTTTTGCTGAGCAGGTTCCTCAAGATAAAATCACTAAAGATTCTTATATCGCTTTAGAGGTTTCTCAGGTTGTGGAAGAAGATGCCGAAGGAGAGCACCACCACCACCCAAAGAACGTTACAGTTACTGCTGAAAACAAAGAAGCTTTCAAATTAGTAAAAGCTTTGAAAATGGATGAGTCTGTAAAAGTTTCTAAAGAAACTCTTGCTGGTGATGAAGAATTAGCTAAAGGATTAGGATTCAGCAAGGAAGAAGTAGAGCATTTACACCACAATGAGGTAGAAGTAAAAGTAAAAGACTTCTATTCATTAAACCTAGCTGAGCTTAACGAAGACTTATTCAACAAAGTATACGGCGAAGGAACAATCAAGTCTGAGGAGGAACTTAAAGAAAAAGTAAAAACTGAATTAGATGAGTATTTCCAACAGAATGCTGATGTTCACTTTGTGAATAAAGTATTGGAGCAGGTAACAGAAAAAGAAGAAGTAAAACTTCCTGAGACGTTCCTTGTAAAATGGTTACTATTCTCTAACCAAAACATTCAGTCTGAGCAGCAGGCCAAAGAAATCTTAGAAGCTGAGAAAAACCAATTAAGATATCAGATCATCGAAGGTAAATTGATGACTGAAAACGAAATTCAGTTAGACTATGCTGATGTATTGGCACAAGCTGAGCAGTTAGTTAAAAATCAATTGGCGATCTACGGAATCCACCACTTAGGTGATGAGGAGATCCAGAAATATGCTGTTGAGATGCTGAAAGATCAGGAACAAGTAAGACAAATCTCTTCTGAAGTAGCTATGGCTAAATTGAAAGATGTTATTCTTGAAAAAGCAACAAAAAAAGAAACTAAAATTTCTCACGACGAATTTTTAGAAGAACTTAAAAAATAATTATATCAGATATATTATTTTAAAACCGTCAGTTTCTGGCGGTTTTTTTTATTTAGTGGTGCTCTCGGCGTATGTCGGTCAATATTCATATATTTACCCTCTAAACTTATTATTACATATATGAAAAAGATTATCATTCCTTTTTTCTGCGCTGTGCTGTTCTCAGTTCCGGCTGCTGCTCAGAAGAAAGAGGCAGCTTCTGTTAAAACAGAAGCCACAACATCTAAACTGACCGCTAAAGAAGTAATAGATAATTATTTTAAGGCATTGGGTGGTAAAGATAAATTAGAGGCTGTAAAATCTACTATTACAGATAATACACTGAGTGTACAGGGGATGGAAATTACCATGTCGACTAAGAAGCTTGGGAATAAATTTAAATCTGTTCAGTCTTTAATGGGGCAGCAGATGGTTCAGCTTTTCGATGGTGAGAAAGGGTATTTTGATCAGATGGGAAAGAAAACAGATATTCCTGCAGATAAGATTGCTGATTTAAAGAAAGGAAGACCTGTAGATGCCTTAGCTTTTGATGCTGCTAATTTCCAGACTGTAACCGTGGAGAATGTGGATGGTAAAAATTATAATGTACTGTCTTCAGACAAAGGTAAATTTTACTTTGATACTACTACAGGACTTTTGTATAAGACTCTTTCCGGTGAAGGAAATGTAACCATAAAGAGCTATATGACCGTTGACGGAATTCAATTCCCTGCTGAGGTGGATGCTGAAGGAGGAGGCCAGAAAGTGAATATCAAAACAACAAAATTGGTGATCAATTCCGGAGTAACGGACGCTGATTTCAAATAAGAATTTTTACAAAACAAAAGCCGGAATATCCGGCTTTTGTTTTGTAAAAATAATTTAAGAACCATATTCTTTTTTCCATTCTTCAGCGGCTTCACTTAGAACATTATAAAAATCTTCACCATATTTTCTGGTCAATGGTGTTTTCAGGAATTTATAAACAGGAACCTGAAGTTCTTTTCCAAGGGTGCAGGCATCACTGCATACATTCCATTCATGATAGTTTAAAGCAGTGAAGGTAGAGTATTCTGTAATCCTGATAGGATAGAGGTGGCAGGAGATAGGCTTCTGCCAGTCTACAGCACCATCTTCATAGGCTTTTTCAATCCCACATTTGGTAATTCCTTTATCATCATAAGTTACATAAGCACATTCACGGTCCTCCACCATGGGAGTAACATACATTCCGTCGTGTGGATCAGTAGTCCATGTTCCCTGCTCTTCAAGGGCTTTCACTCCTTCCTGAGTAAGATAGGGCTTTACTTTATCAAAAATACGGTCTAAAATCTCAAGCTCGTCTTTATCCAACGGAGCTCCTACATCTCCTTCCACACAACATGCACCCTTACACTTGCTAAGGTTGCAAACAAATTCTTCGGAAAAAATATCCTCGGAAATCAATTTATCGTCTATCTGAATCATAATTTTTTAAAATAAATCAAAAACTGTACCTGCTTTAAAGCCAAGTAAACTGATAATAATAAGCCATAAGCCGGCTTCCCGCATCCAATATTTTGGTAAAAATCTCATCATTCTGCTCAGAATAATACTTGAAGGGAACGCTAAAAGCAACAGATATTCATAATTTGTATTCATATATAGAATAATCGTTACAAGCTGAGCAACGGAAAAAACCAGTAAGAATGTATACTTATATCTGCTTATCGGGCTTTTCTTATTATAATTTTTAAAATGGTCATATACTGCATAAATGAGCATAAGAACAATAGGGGTCAATGGTAACAGCTCTGTATAATCCGTTACAGGTCTCATTCTTCCAAATGGAAAATAATCGATGTTCCATGAAGTAAACTGAACAAAATACATCACCGAAAAATAACTGAATACAATCAGTACCATTCCTAACAGAAACCTGAAAAGGTTTAATCCTATTTTTGCAGATGTAGCCACCACGTGGACGATTACAAAAACAGCCATAGGCCAGGTAGTGGGAAGGAATATAAAATTCAATGCCACAATAGCGCCCACCAATACATATGACTTTTTTCTGATGTCTTCATCCGCACTGGTCAGAAGAAGGAGAAGAAAAGAATTGGTAAGCAGGGAAACTGCAATTCCAATATCTAAATTTCCCGGATAGAGCCCAAAAATAAAAACCGTATACAGAAATAACGGCAAATGAGTTTGATAATTAAGAGCAATACTGTGAAAACAAAAATATCCCAAAGCAATTCCCAGAAAAGTTATCCCTGCAACAATAGCCTCATATGTATTGAGATTCAGTATGTTAAATATTATTACTACTAAAAGAAGAAAACCAATATAAACAGGAATTGAAAAAATATTGCTTTCTTTTGAAAGTAATTTAAACATTTTTTATAAATTTGTACAAAGTTAATTTAAAAAAGGAAAATAATGACGTCTTTCTTTCTATTCTTAAGCAAAGTTTTCAAATGGTCTTTTGGGTTCTTTGAGACCTTTGGTAATGTTTTAAACTGGATTTTATTTATCGTTTGCTGTGTGATGTTTACGTATTGGTGTTATGTGCTGGTAGCTACATTAGGCGGTAATAAAGATAAAGACTATTATTCTCCTACGGAAGGTAAGAATCCTTACTACGATCCAAAAATCTATAAAAAAGAAGGTTAATTAATTGGTTATATAGTAAAAAACCGATCAAATGAAATTATTTGATCGGTTTTTTTATTACTAACGATTAAAATTTAATTTTCTTTAGTCATGGATAGGAAGGACTAAAACCGGAACAGGCGAATTTTTCGTAAGTCCTTTTGTAAGGCTGCCTACAAATACGTCATAAATGCCACTTCTTCCATGTGATCCCATAACAATATAATCAGCATTTTTATCCTTTGCATATTCAATGATTATATCTTTAGCAAGTCCTTGTTTCAGAAGATGTTCACAATCAATATCATGGGCAATAATTCTCTGCTCAATTTTATTAAGCTGAACAAGTTCTTCTCTGATCTCATTCGCTTCCACTTCCGGAAAATATTGAAATCCCATATCTCCGATCGCAAATCCGATATCAGATGGAGCTACATGAATCAGATAAATTCTACCATTAAGCTGTTTGGCAAATTTGATGGCACCTTCTACCAGCTGTTCTGTCTTATCCCCAAAATCTACGGGTAATACAATATTTATCATAAGCCTTTAATTTTGTTACCTAAAGATAAGAAAAATTTACCACAGTTGATGTTAAATAACTTATAATATTCGGATATCAAGGATTTTTTCATCCTCAAGATAGGCTTCCAGAATATCGTTTTCCTCTACTTTTCCAACCCCTTTTGGAGTTCCTGTAAAAATAAGGTCGCCAACTCTTAAAGTAAAATATTGAGAGGCAAAGGCGATGATATCATCAATGCTGAAAATCATATCCCGGGTATTACCATCCTGAACCTTCTCTTTGTTTTTAAGAAGGGAAAATGACAATTTATTAAGAGTATAATTCTCTCTCTTAAAGAAATTCCCTACCACCGCAGAACCATCAAATCCTTTAGCAAGTTCCCAAGGAAGGCCCTTCGATTTCAGTTCACTCTGAAGGTCTCTGGCCGTAAAATCTATTCCTAAGCTAATTTCTTCATAGTGCTTGTGAGCAATTTCTTTCTGAATGTATTTTCCTCCTTTTGAAATTTTTACCACTACTTCAAGCTCGTAGTGAATATCATTTGAGAATTCAGGAATATAAAAATCATTCCCTTTTAAAACCGCTGTATCGGGTTTCATAAAAATGACAGGATTATCAGGGATTTCATTCCCTAATTCTTTCGCATGCTCGCTATAGTTTCTTCCTATACAGATTATTTTCATAACTTTTATTTTTAATGGGTAAACTCACTACCACAATAGTAACAATGGTATTGGTTTTTAGGGATTTTTATCGGAATTCCAATAATCAACCAGCTGATCCCGAAAATACCACCGGGTTTTTCATCCTGATAAATATGATTGGAACCACATTTCGGACAGACAAAACTGAATTCCGGGTTTTCAATAGTATGGTCTACCTCCAGCGAATATTCTTCGTTATCTTTATAATCCTGAAGAATCTGTTTCGCCTTTTCCAAATCATTTTCAAAGACCTGAAGCTGAATTCCTCCTACAGCCTGAGAAAGCAGCCAGTCCGACTGGATGAGCTGTTCATTGGCAATGAAGCTGTTAATCCCATTTTCAGCCAATATCTGCTTATCCCTATTGGCTTCAAGGGCATTATCATGAAATCGTAGAAGAATCAGGTTAGCCATTTTTTAAAATTTTCCTGTCAGTTGAATCTTTGTAAAAACTTTCTTGGTATACAATGGAAAATCGGCATTCTGAAGCCATCCGTAGTAGCCAAGATCCTTTTGGAATATAGCTTTTACTCCCTGGCCTTTATATTTTCCAAAGTTGAAAACTTCTTCCTTTTTTTCATTATATCCTATAAAACCTGCAAGATCTGCATTTTTATTGTGAAAAGTAAACTCACTTAAAGGAGCTATTTCATTCGGAATATCATCATATTTTCCTATCTGTGCATCAAGTACCTCAAAAGTTGCCATTACATCAGCCTCTGCAGAATGGGCATTTTCTAATGTTTTCCCACAGTAAAACTGGTAGGCGGCGCCTAAGTTTCTAGGTTCTTTTTTATGGAAAATTGTCTGTGCATCCACCAGTCTGAATTTGCTGAGATCAAAATCAATTTCTACCCTCAGAAGTTCTTCAGCCAATAAAGGAACATCAAATCTGTTGGAATTAAAACCTCCCAGGTCACTTCCGGTAAGCATTTCCATTATTTTAGGGGCAATTTCTCTGAAAGTAGGAGCCTCTTTTACATCTTCGTCATAAATTCCGTGAATCTCACTGGATTCTTTAGGAATAGGCATTCCCGGATTTACACGCCATGTTTTGCTTTCTCTGGAAGCATCAGGGTTTACTTTGAGAATACAGATTTCAACAATTCTGTCTTTTCCGATATTCGTTCCTGTTGTTTCAAGATCAAAAATACAAAGCGGTTTATGGAGTTTTAAATTCATGTTGATAGTGATAATTTGAATAAGTGATAATATGTATTGATGCCGTCTGGCTTTATTTTTTATTTCAGTTGTCTCTGGAAAATAAGGGATACCAACATGTAATAAATGACAAGTATTGGGATTCCTACAATCCGGAATATGGCCAGAATAGCAATACCTCCCGCTAATAATACGATTTTTGGATAGTTATCTTTTAGTTGTGTGGATTTAAATTTCATGGCCATCATCTTAATCGGGCTGATTAAAAGCCATGATGTAACAATGGTTAATAAAACCAAAAAGAGTTCATTTTCAAATAAAAAGCTGAAAGAGTGGGTTTCTTTAAACGCATAATATAATCCGAATAAAAGCACTGTATTGGTAGGCGTGTTCAATCCTTTGAAATAATACTTCTGTTCTTCGTCAAGGTTAAAGATCGCCAACCGTAAGCAGGAGAAAAGGGTAACCAGTAATCCTATATATTTGATTTCAAAGGGTAAATGAAGCCCGAAGAGTTCGGTTCCAAAAGGCTCCAGTGCTTTATACATCGTAAGCCCGGGAATCAGTCCAAAGCTTACCATATCAGCAAGGGAATCAAGCTGAAGACCGAGATTGGAATTTGATTTTAAAGCTCTGGCTACAAAACCGTCAAAAAAATCGAAGATCGAAGACAAGATAAGGCAAATTGCCGTTGTCTGATAATCTCCTAAAATAAGATGTATTGCACCTATACAGCCTGCAAGTAAATTAGCCAGGGTTAAGGCGTTGGCCAGATTATTTTTAATAAAATTCATAGCTGCAAAAATAAGAAATTAAAACTTAGAATGTTTCATATTAATTTCATGAAACACCTGTTATGCATTACAATTATATAGATGATAATGCTAATTCCCAATATGGAGAGCTTAAAACCATAAAAAGGGAAATTCAAACAATAACCGACAGGATATTCATGTATAATTTTGCTTTCAGAACGGCAATTTATTAGATCAGTGGGATGAATTATAGGATGCCAATTATTAAAATAACAAATAACCTATGGAAAAAAATAGCATTACTGAAAAGAGTTCTACAGAATCTTCTATTGGGGAAAAAGTAAATGATAATAGAAAACAGCTGAGTTTTTTTGAAAAAGTAATTCTCGTCTTGCTCTTGATTGCAATTGCTTACGCTGTGTATGTATTTTTTACAGATTCTTTATACTTTGATCATCTTGTAGAAGAAGATGGGTTTTACGAAGATCTCACCTCTATTTTTCTGTTTTTCACCAGTTTTATACTGTTGATAAAATTTTTCAAATATCAGGGATATTATACGCTGTCATGGAAAATAAGTATTGTTTTAATGACTGTGGCTTTTTTTTTCGGCGGAGGAGAAGAAATTTCATGGGGACAACGGATTTTCCAAATTCAATCTTCAGATTTTTTCAAGCTAAATAATGCACAGCAGGAGACCAATCTTCATAATTTGGTGATAGGCCATGTAAAGCTTAATAAATTGGTGTTTTCGAATATGCTGTCTATCGGTTTCGGGATTTATTTTCTTGTTCTTCCTATAGTATGGCACAGGGTCCCCAAAATAAAAAAGCTTATAGACAAATTTGGAATTTCGATAGCCAGACCCATTCACCTCCTGTTTTTTATCATTGTTACAGCAATTATTCTGTTACTGATTAATCATTCCAGAAAATGGGAAGTCTGGGAATTTGCTTTTGCGCTGACTATGTTTCTTATCGTCTATAATCCACTTAATACAAAAGAAATTTTTTCTAAAGAGAATCATTGAAAATAAAAAACACAAACTGTAAAGGAATGTCCTTTAACTATGAACAAATGGATGTACATCAATAAATGCTTTAGTATATGAAAAGTCAGAAACAATTATTTTATTTACTGCTTGTTGCTGTTGCTATCCTGCTTTTTGCCCATTTGGGAAAATTATACGTAGATATTATGGAAGCCAGGAATTTTGTTTCTGCACGGGAAATGGCCGAAGAAGGACATTGGATCTTCACCACCATGAATGGTATTCCAAGATATGAAAAACCACCACTTCCTACCTGGTTGAGTGCCTGGATGGGACAAATTTTTGGTTTTGATAATATCGCTGCTTTAAGATTTCCGGCCGCATTATCCTGTATGCTGCTGATCATATATTTTTATAAAATTGTCGATCTTCTTTCAAAGAATACCCATATTGCGCTTATATCATCCCTTGTCTTAGTTACCAATTTTCTGGTAATTTATGTAGGAAGAAGAGCCAACTGGGATATTTATAGCTACAGCTTTATGGTGATTGGGATTTATTATTTTCTTTTAGCCTTGAAAAAGATAAAATCTATTCCTAATTATCTTTTTGCGGGAGTGTTTTTTGGACTTTCTATATTAAGTAAGGGTCCTACAGGCCCTTATGTATTACTTATTCCTCTTATTATGGGGTATGTCATTACTTTTGGAATGCCTAAATGGGTGGACATTAAAGGAATTGCCTTATGTTCTGTCATTGCGGTCCTGATTGGGTTTTCATGGTACCTTTATATCTATCTTGCGGATTCTGACACCTTCCTGGCCATTATGAAAAAAGAAGCCTTAGCCAGAGAAAACCGGGATGCAAAACCGTTTACAAGATATTTAAGCTTTCCTGTACAAACCGGAGTCTGGATTTTTTACTCTGTGGTAGGACTTGTTTTTCCAATGGTAAAAAAAAGAGTGAAGCAACCTGAAATTTATATGCTTTTCTTTTACTGGACTCTGTTTTCATTAATCTTACTTTCACTTATTCCTTCAAAAAAAGAACGTTACCTTTTTCCTATGATGGTACCTCTTGCTGCCACTACAGGATATTACCTCCATTATCTCTTTCATAGTTTAGACTTGAAGAAATGGGAGCTTCATCTGAATAAGGCGATATTTACGGCTCTTGCTATTGTTTCACTGGCTATTTCAGCAGGTATATATTTTCTGCCCCTGACGGTTGAAATCAACACTGTTTTATTTTCTGCAGCGGCTTTCGTTACCTGTGTAAGCCTTGCCTACTTCATATATATAAAGCAGAATTTTCAGTATGCTTTCTGCAGTGTTATAGTGCTAATGATCTATACAGGGATTTTTGGACTTCCTGTTTTGGATAAAATGCTGAATAATAATAAAGAATTTAAAAGCCTTACCATTATTAAAGCTAAGCTTCATCATGAAAATCTAAGACTATACACCTATTCGGAATATTCACCTGAGGTTTGGTTTAGATATCAGGAGCTTATGCCAGAAATACAGCCTGGAAATCCGAAAACATATCCGGCTGATAAGGAATTTTATATTGCCATGAACTCCAATAAACCTGAAACTTTAAAAACATTGGAAGATTTAGGCTGGAAACCTGTTTATATCGGGGTATTTGATGACAATGAAGAAGGACCTCATTCTAAAAATTATACGGATAGAAAAATCCATTATGTTTATAAAATCATGACCTTATGATGAATCCAGATAAGTTTTATTCTATTGTGGTTCCTCTTTATAATGAAGAAGAAAATGTTCCGCTGCTCATTAATACCGTTAAGGATATCATGAAAGAGTACCGCTATGAACTTATCCTGGTTGATGATTTTTCAACAGACAGGACAGCGATGGCTATTAAAAAGATAGCTGCTTCTGATGTAGTTTTAATAGAACTGACAAAAAATTATGGGCAAAGTTCTGCACTGATGGCTGGTATAGATTATGCTTCAGGAGATCATATTATAACAATGGATGGGGATATGCAGAATGATCCTTCCGATATTCCGATGATGATAAAAAAGATTAATGAAAATGAATATGATCTTGTGATTGGAAAACGTCAAAAAAGACAGGATAATCTGGTAAGAACCTTTCCTTCCAAAATAGCTAATTTTATCATCAGGAGAACCACGAAACTCAATGTAACGGATCATGGATGTGCATTGAAAGTCTTTAATAGTGAAACAGCCAAAAATCTTGATCTTTATGGAGAGTCCCACAGGTTTATTACACTTCATGCCCATCTTAACGGAGCAAGAATTACAGAAGTGCCCATAAAGCATCATGCCAGACAGTTTGGGGTTTCAAAATATGGAATAGGAAGAACTACAAAGGTTATCAATGATCTGATTTTGTTATTATTTAACCAAAAGTATCTCCAGAAACCGATCTATCTATTCGGGAATATAGGACTTGCTACTTTTATATCCGGAATGCTGATCAATATCTATCTGCTTATTGAAAAGTTTATGGGATATTCAATTGGAGGAAGGCCGTTATTGATTCTAGGAATTCTCCTGGTCTTTGTAGGAATCCAGCTTTTTACTACAGGTATTATTATAGATCTGCTTATGAAGACTTATTATGAATCTCAAAAAAAGAGGCCTTTTAATATCCGTAAAGTATCTGTCTTTTGAAAAAACTGAAGAAAATAGTCATTACACTCCTGAAGATTGGCGTTAGCCTGCTCCTTTTGTATCTTGTTTTCAGGAAAATCTCATTCTCTGATGCCTGGGACCGTATTACAGCCAGTAACTTTCTTTTTTTAGTGCCTGCCCTTATCGCTTTTACCGTCTCTCAACTCATTTCATCCCAGAGACTTTTATTGTATTTTCATGCAGAAAATTTTCTTATTAATAAGATAGATAACCTGAAATTATACCTTGTGGGGATGTTTTATAATTTTTGTATTCCCGGAGGAATAGGGGGAGATGCTTATAAAGTGTATATCCTTAATAAAAAATTCGGATGGAGTGTGAAGAAATTAACCTGCTCTGTATTTAGTGACAGGCTTTCGGGGTTGTTGGCAATCATCCTTTTAATCGAGATGCTGACATTCTTAATTCTGGATGGTGCATTGAAGTTGTTAATAATTCCTGCGGTTAGTCTTACGATTGTTGCAGCCCATCTTTTTTGTACAAAATACTTTCCCGGGTTCAAAAGAATATTTTACCGGGCACTGCTGTATTCACTAGGAGTGCAGATTCTCCAGCTTGTTACCATCTATTTTATTTTGAAGTCATTCACCCAGGTCGAAGGGGTCTGGATCTATTTTATAGTCTTCCTCATCAGTGCGGTACTCAGTATCATTTCTTTTTCGGGGTTGGGAGTAAGAGAGTGGCTCTTTATGAAGGCGGCACAATATTTTACCTTTAATGCTGAAATTTCTGTTTCTACGGCCCTATTATTTTCTTTTATTACAGCTATTGTTGCCCTTATTGGTATCTGTTTCTATAATTTTAAATTTAAAACAGAAATAGATTAATTTTAATATTGGATAATTCACGATAAATTTATTATTTGAATATTTTTTTATTTGTATGTAAATAATTTTAATTTCCTTTGCAGGTAATGAAAAAGGGATTTAGAAAACAAGAGATTCTGGTGTTAGGGTACAGGATCTTTTTAACCTATGTTTTTTATCAGATTTCTAGATTTTTATTCTGGTATTTTAATAAAGATCTGATAAAAATTGATTCGGTTTCGGACTATATAAAGCTGGCGTATCACGGGATAGCTTTTGATACGACTGCAATTTTGTATGTCAATTCATTGTTTATACTTTTAAGTCTGCTGCCTTTGGTGATTAATACAAAAAAAATGTTTCAGAAAATTCTATTCTGGATCTATTTTGTGACCAATGGGATTGCTTATTCAATGAATTTTGGTGATTTTATTTACTACAAATTTTCACAGTCGAGGCTTACTTCAGCAGCATTGCAGGTAGCAGAGCACGAGTCTAATCTTTCGAAAACATTCATGATCTCTGTAGGTGAGCATCCTTTTGTGCTGATATGGTTTGTTGTTTTGATGGGATTATGGGTATTTCTATATAAAAAACTGAAAATTGAGGAGCAGAAACCGGCAAAACTATTGCCTTATTTCCTTTCCTCCATCGTCATTTTATGTATTACGGCCGTTTTGGTAGTAGGAGGAATCCGTGGTGACTTTAAGCACAGTACAAGACCTATCAATATGGTAGATGCCAACCGTTTTGTAACCAATCCACTTCAGGGAAATGTAGTTTTGAACAGTACTTTCTCCTTTTTCAGAACATTGGGTACCAATAGTTTTAAAGAAGTTCATTTTGTAGATGAGAAATATATTGAGGAAAATGTGCAGCCTTATAAAGTGTACGACAGGAAAGTAGAACACCGCCCCAATATTGTTATCTTTATTGTAGAATCCTTCGGGCGCGAGTATTCCGGGGCTTTTAATAAAGATAAAAATATCAAAGACTATATTTCCTACACTCCGTTTATAGATAGCTTAGCAACACAGAGTCTTATTTTTCCTAATGCATTTGCGAATGGAAGACAGTCTATCCATGGGATGAGCAGCGTATTGGCCGGTATCCCGAGTCTTACGGATGCTTTTACAGGATCACCCTATTCCAATCAGAAAATTCAGTCTATTGTCTCGGTGTGTAATGAATTAGGCTATGATACTTCTTTTTATCATGGTGCACCCAACGGTTCAATGGGATTTCTCGGATTTGGAAATATTTTAGGATTTAAACATTACTTTGGAAAGACAGAATACAACCATGATGAAGATTTTGACGGTATGTGGGCTATATGGGACGAGCCATTCCTTCAGTATTTTGCTAAAAATGTAGGAAAAACACAACCTTTTATGACTACCGTGTTTACGGCTTCATCTCACCACCCTTTTAAAATTCCGGAAAAATATCAGGGGAAATTTAAAAAAGGAAAAATAGAAATGCATGAACCTATTCAGTATACGGATTATGCTATAAAAAAATATTTTGAAACAGCTAAAAAACAACCTTGGTTCAATAATACAATTTTTGTTTTTACAGGAGATCATACCAATCAGGTGTACTATCCGGAATATGAAAAAGCCATGAACCGTTTTGCTGTTCCGCTGATTTTTTATTCTCCCAACCCTGAATACCAGCTTAAGGGAGAAAATCCAGAGACGGCTCAGCAGATCGATATTTATCCCACTTTAGCAGACCTTATCGGCTATAATAAACCTTTAAGAAGCTGGGGAAGAAGCTTAGTAAGTGAAAAAAAGTATCCCTCTATTGTAGTCAATTCCGACGGAACTTCAGAGCAGTTTATTATTGGGAACTATATCTATCGTTTTGATGGTAAAGAGATCATAGGAGTGTATGATAAAAGTGATCTGGGACTTGAAAATAATTTGATAGGTAAGCTTAAAACTCCTGAAATAGAAAAAGGAAAACAAACGGCAAAAGCCTGGTATCAGGATTATATGAATAGAGTGATCAACAGAAAACTGAGTGAGCCTAAAAAGACAGCAAGGTAGGACGCTAATGAAAATAAAGAAAGTTTCTTACGTTTTATGCTTTGTATAACAAAAGTTTTTGTTTGTTGAAAATTAATTTATATTTTTATCAATACGTAGGAAAGACTACGGTATCAGAATTAAAACGATAAGAAATATGAAAAAACTGTTATTAACATTCGCGCTTTCACTATTCAGTGTGCTTTCATTCGCACAGATAGAAGGCAAATGGAAAACAATAGATGATGAAACTAAGCAAGCTAAATCTATTGTAGAAATATTTAAAAAATCAGATGGAAAATATTATGGGAAGGTTTCTCAGTTACTTATAAAACCAGCTGATCCGAACTGTACCTCTTGCAAGGATGACAGAAAAGGTAAACCAATTCTGGGATTAGAAATTATCAGAGGATTGAAAAAAGAAGGTGATGAATTTACAGGAGGAAGTATTACGGATCCTAAAACAGGAAAAACCTACAAATGTACCATTACCAAAAGTGGAGATAAATTAAATGTAAGAGGTTACTTAGGATTATCTTTATTAGGAAGAACCCAGGTTTGGGAGAAAGCTAATTAATTTAAGTTTAAATAGAATTTTAAGACGGCATTTCAGAAATGGAATGTCGTTTTTTTGTAAAAAAAACTGTAACGAAAATGAAATTTCCCCACTTATAGGGTATGAGTGCAAAACAGGAGAAATTATTTGTGGATTTTTTTAAACCCAATCAAAAATTAATCCACAAGATATGTAAAATATACACCGATAATACTGAAGACCATGAAGACCTTTTCCAGGAAATCACCATACAGCTGTGGAAATCATTTCCTGGATTTAAAGGGGAATCTAAATTTTCTACCTGGATGTACCGTGTGGCGCTTAATACTGCAATTACTTTATTCAGAAGTCCCGGAAACAGAAAAATGAAAACTGTAGAAGTGGATGTCTCATCTCTTACAATTGAATATGAGAATTATGAAGATGATGAGCATCAATTGAAAAAAATGTACGAAGCAATTTATAAACTTTCTGATGTGGAAAAAGCCTTAATCATGTTGTACCTGGAAGATCGGCCTTATAAAGAAATAGGTGAGATCCTTGGAATAACAGAAGGAAATGCACGAGTAAAAATGAACAGAGCAAAGAATAACTTAAAAACCAAAATAAGCATACAATAATATGGAAGAACTGGAATTGCTAAAAAAAGACTGGAATAAAGAATCGGAAGAATTTAAGGAATACTCGGAAAATGAGATTTATAAAATGATAAAGCATAAATCTGTTTCTATAACCAGAATATTGTTGTTTGTAGGACTGGTTGAAATGATACTGTGGACTGTATATGGATATCTGAACAAAGAATTTCCTTATGTAAGAATAATGATGTTTCTGATTTTTACAGGATTAATTGTTTTCGTCTTCCGCAGAATAAAAAGCGGGCAGGATAGTATGACATTGATGAAAAGTATTTTAAACTTAAGGAGGCTTATTTTTGGATATGCATTTATTTCATTACTCTTAGCTGTTACAGATAATATTATTCACTTTGATCATAATACCAGGGATTTTATGGCAGGTTTAAAAGACGGCTGGAATAGTGGGGGCGGTACTAAAGTATTACCTGTCGATTCTGAAACAATAATACCGGTGCTTGGAAACTATGTTATTTTTGGAATTATCCTGATGGTCACCTTTTACATTTTGTATATAGTATATAAAAGAACCTACGGGAAAATTCTTCAGGATCTTAGAAAAAACTATAAAGAACTCGGCTATCAGGAAGAAAAAGCAATTTAAATAAAATTAATATTAACGTATCTCGTTCAAATGAGACACCTTTTTTATGATGTGTATAATAAAAAAACACTATTTTTGTAGTCTAAATTTTTCAAGAAAATATGGCAGAATATACTTTTCGTGAGGTAATTGCACAGGCAATGAGCGAGGAAATGCGTAAAGACGAATCCATCTATCTGATGGGGGAGGAAGTTGCAGAATATAATGGTGCATATAAAGCTTCAAAAGGAATGCTGGATGAATTTGGTCCAAAAAGAGTAATCGATACACCGATTGCAGAACTTGGATTTACAGGAATCTCTGTGGGAGCTGCAATGAATGGTAACAGACCAATCGTAGAATTTATGACATTCAATTTCTCTCTGGTAGGAATTGATCAGATTATCAATAATGCGGCAAAGATCCGTCAGATGAGTGGTGGACAGTGGAACTGCCCAATCGTTTTCCGTGGTCCTACTGCTTCGGCAGGACAGCTGGGAGCTACCCACTCTCAGGCTTTTGAAGGTTGGTTTGCCAACTGTCCCGGACTTAAGGTGGTAGTACCTTCTAACCCATATGATGCAAAAGGATTATTGAAAACAGCCATTCAGGATAACGATCCGGTGATCTTCATGGAATCTGAGCAGATGTATGGAGATAAAATGGAAATTCCTGAAGAAGAATACTATTTACCAATAGGAAAGGCAGATATCAAAAGAGAAGGTACAGATGTTACTTTGGTTTCTTTCGGTAAAATCATGAAGCTGGCTATTCAGGCGGCTGAAGATATGGCTAAAGAAGGAATTTCTGTAGAAGTTATTGACCTTAGAACAGTTCGTCCTCTTGATTTTGATACCGTTTTAGAATCTGTAAAGAAAACAAATAGATTAGTTATCTTAGAAGAGGCTTGGCCATTTGGTTCAATATCTTCAGAAATTACATACATGGTACAGCAAAAAGCATTCGATTATTTAGATGCTCCAATCAAGAGAATTACCACTCCTGATGCACCTGCACCTTATTCTGCAGCCCTGTTTGCAGAATGGTTCCCTAAGCTTGAAAAAGTAAAAGAGGAAATTAAAAAAGCAATGTACGTTAAGTAATAATAGAGAAAAACTTCCGAAAGGAAGTTTTTTCATTTATTATATTCATGAATAAAAGTTCGTTGAGTCATAAAATTAATATAAATTTGCCCGTTTAAAAATAAATAAGCTGACATGGCAGACGTTACAGAAGATGGTTATCATTTTGATATAAAAAAACTTTCCTTTATTGGAGTTTTAGTCTCTTTAGGAATTGTTTTCGGAGATATCGGTACATCACCGCTTTACGTGATGAAAGCAATTGTGAATGCACGGGCAGGAGGTAGTAATATGCCTTTCAACGAATACATAGAAGGAGCGTTGTCCTGTATCATCTGGACGTTGACGCTTCAGACTACCATCAAATATGTAATCATTGCTTTAAGAGCGGATAACAAAGGAGAAGGAGGTATTTTGGCTTTGTTCTCATTAGTTAGAAACCTTAAAAAAGGATGGCTCTATCTTATTGCAATCGTAGGAGCAGCGGCACTTATTGCAGATGGAGTGATTACACCGTCACTTACTGTAATGTCAGCAATTGAAGGTCTTGAAATATACAATCCTCACACCCCTGTTGTTCCCATTACGATTGGAATCTTAATTGTTATTTTTGTGGTGCAGCAATTTGGAACCAGCTTTATAGGGAAGTTTTTCGGCCCTGTTATGGTTGTCTGGTTTCTGGTGCTAGGTGGTTTAGGAGTAATGCATTTGAGTGAAAATTTTGAAATTTTAAGATCTTTCAACCCTTATTATGCATATAAGCTTATCGCAAATTCACCCAGTGCAATTATTATTCTTGGTGCTGTTTTCCTTTGTACAACCGGGGCAGAAGCTCTTTACTCAGATTTGGGCCACTGTGGTGCTAAAAATATAAGAGTAAGCTGGGCATTTGTTAAGGTTATGCTTATTTTAAACTATCTTGGACAGGGAGCATGGCTTTTAACCAATTATAATAAACCTGGATTTTCTGTAGTAAACCCATTCTTTGGAATTATGGAAGAATGGATGATTATACCGGGAGTAATTTTAGCCACTGCTGCTGCAATTATTGCGAGCCAGGCTTTAATTACAGGTTCTTTCACCATTTTCTCAGAAGCAATGTCTCTTAATTTATGGCCTAATCAGAAAATTGATTATCCTTCCGGAGTTAAAGGACAAATGTATATCCCAAGAATCAATTGGGGACTTTTAATTCTTTGTATCATTGTAGTTCTCCATTTTAGAGAATCAGGAAAAATGGAAGCGGCCTATGGTCTTTCTATTACAGTAACGATGCTGATGACAACAGTTCTGCTGGTTTTCTGGCTACTAAAACACAGAGTAAGCAAAGTTCTGATACTTGTTTTTGCTTTAGTATATATGGCTATTGAATTAGGTTTCTTCAGTGCCAATATTATTAAATTTATGGAAGGTGGCTGGATTACAGTTGTACTGGCTGGTTCTATAGGAATATCCATGTACGCATGGTATAATGGAAGATTAATAAAAACAAGATTTATCCAGTTTGTGAGAATAGATAAATATGTATCTATCATTAAAGATATGAAACTGGATGAGACTATTCCAAAATATGCAACCAATCTTGCTTATCTGAGCAGAGCAAAAAGAAATGATGAGGTAGAATCAAAAATTATCTATTCTATCATTAAAAAACAGCCGAAAAGAGCTGATCATTATTTTATTCTAAGTATTGTCAATCAGGAAGATCCATATACATTCAAATATACGGTAGACGAAATTCTTCCGGGGACGGTTTATAAAGTTAATTTCCTTTTAGGGTTTAAAGTAGACAGAAGAATTAATGATTATTTCAATATGGTACTGAAAGACTTAATGGCAGATGGTACCATCCCTTCAAGAAGCAGTCACCCTTCTCTGAGAGCTCATGATATACCGCCGGATTTGAAGTATGTAATTATAGATAATACATATATTAACGATATTCTTTTAACTGTTAAACAGAAGATTGTTCTTAATATTTACAACTTTGTGAAGTATATAGGAAGTGATGACTTTAAGGCTTGGGGAGTGTCTTCTCATAACGTTGAAGTAGAATCTGCACCGATTACAGAACTTACCGTTTACGACAATAAAATTGAGCAATCCGGGTACTTCCGTCACAATTCTTAAACGTAAGGGTATACAACCATACTATCTATTTAAATAAAAATCGATAAATTTGTAGATAATTTTTTTAATGGATACAGTACAAAAAGAAAAGAATATAGCTTTGATCAAGGATGTTTTAAGAAACTACTTATTAGAAAAAGGGTTTAGAAACACACCTGAGAGATATACGATATTGGAAGAGATTTATAATATGGATCATCACTTTAACGTTGATGATCTGTATCTTCTGATGATGCAGAAAAAGTATCATGTTTCCAAAGCGACTATTTACAATACTATTGAGATTTTCCTGGATGCAGGCCTTATTCGTAAGCATCAGTTTGGAGAAAAAACGTTAACCTCTTCATCTTATGAGAAGTCTTATTTTGATAAGCAGCATGATCACCTTGTGATCTATAAAAAAGACTCTGATAAAGAAATTGAAGAAATTATTGAATTCTGTGACCCGAGAATTCAAGGAATCAAAGAAGCCATTGAAGAAGCATTTGGCGTAAAAATTGATTCTCATTCGCTATATTTCTATGGCACTAAGAATGATTAATTAATGAGAATAATCCTTTTTCTGTTACTCTGTATTTCTACGCTTGGCTTTGCGCAGGATAAAACTCCTGTGAAAAGAGATCCGTATCTGCAGACTCCTTCAACGGCAAAACCACAACCGCAGAGACCCGAAGATAAAATAAAAATTATCCATGCGGATAAAATTATAAAAGACCCTGCAAAATACGAAGGTAACCAATACTTTACCGGCAATGTTCAGATCGAACATCAGGGATCTGTCCTTACTGCAGACGAAGTGGTGCTGTATAATGAAGAAAATTTTGTAAAAGCCATAGGCAATACAAGACTTCAAAACACAGACGGATCAGTAATTACAGCAGGAGAAATGGAATATGACGGTAACACCCAGAAGGGAGTTGCCCGGAAAAACGTTGTCCTTACAGATCCCAAACAGACTATAAAAACGGATATTCTTTATTATGACAGGCTTTCCAACCAGGCTTACTTTAATACCGGCGGAACAATTAATGACAGCCAGGGTAATGTAATGTATACAAAGTCTGCCACCTATTTTCTGAACACCAAGATGATTGACTTTGTAGGCAATGTTAAAATAGACAATGCACAATATATTATCGAAGGTGTCAATATCAAGCAGAATCAGAATACTAAAGTGGCTGAGTTTTTTGGTCCTACCACCATTACAAACAGAGCTAATCCTAAAAACAGGATATATACGGAAAGAGGTACCTACAGAATGGAAACGAAGGAAGCTTTCCTGAATAAAAATTCCAAGATCTTTTACAATGACAAAATCCTTACCGGTGATGACATGTATTTCAACCAGCTTACCGGTTTCGGTAAAGCAACAGGGAATGTAACACTTGATGATCCTAAGGAAAAAAGGTATATCAAAGGAGGCTATGGTGAGATTTTTGAGAAAAAAGATTCTGCCATGATGACCAAAAGCCCTTATGCTGTAAAAGTAATGGAAAAAGATTCAATTTATTTTGCAGCAGAAAAAATCCTTTCCTACCAAAGACCCGATTCCTTAGATATCAACGTAAAGAAAAGCTTTCTGCGAGCTTATAAAAAGGCCCGTATTTACAAATCAAATGCCCAGGGAAGAGCAGATTCTATTGCTTTTAATGAAACAGACGGAGTCATGCATATGTATACGAAACCTATTCTTTGGAGCGGAGAAAAACAGGTGACAGGAGATAAAGTAGAAGCCTATTTTAATACCAAAAATGAAAATATAGACTCACTGAAGGTTATTGGAAATGCTCTGGCGATCAGTAAAGTAGATTCATTGAACCTAAAAGACGAGTTCAATCAGGTGAAAGGAAAATTTATGACTGTCTACTATGAAAATAATGACATTAAAGAAGCAAGAGTAGTGGGGAATGCACAGTCTATTGCGTATGTAGATGATACAGATCAGGAGACTAAAAAACCGGAGAGAATAGGAATCACGCTCTCAGCCTGCGGTATTATTGGTGCCTTGTTTGAAGAGAAAGGACTGCAGATTATTTCCTGCAGTATCGGAGCTACTTCAGACACTTACCCTATGAGTAAAATAGAACCGGCAAAAAGAAAGTTCCCCGACTTTAACTGGAATACTAAAGACAGGATCAGGAAATGGCAGGATATTCTTGTAGATACCCCTAATAACGAAGAAATAAAATATACCGGAGACAGTGAGCTCTATGATGAAGCTCAAAATGCTATAGAAAAAGAAAGAGCTAAAGAAGAGGCAAAGAAGCCGAAAAGAGTCCGAAAAATAAAAGATTTAAGTCCGTTTCACAATTTGTGAAACGGACTTTTTTTAATTTTATTACAAAAAATAAATTCCAATATTCACATAAACTCACTAATTAGTGATATTTGTTGTTTTTTTTGATTTTTTTCCTTGATTTATAAGCAATATTCACATTTTAGTTGCGATTTTTTTTGATATAATTATTTTATTTTTTAATATTATTATA
>NZ_CAKKLP010000015.1 GCF_918698085.1 Chryseobacterium sp. Bi04 | reverse complement strand
CTATTATCATGTTCTCCCTCATTCCTATTGGGATGAGTGCTCAGGTTGGGATTTCAAAAAGTCTCACGTTTGATCCGGATACCAGAACGCAGCTGCATGTAAAGCAGGATAATTTTGCGGCCCGAATGCCAAGAGCCAACACCGCAGGAGTTCTTCCTACTTCATTAACGGGTACTATTGGAGATGGAACGCAGGGTTCTGTAATATTCAACAGAGAAACAGGAAGTATTGTTCAGAACGATGGTACAAGCTGGAAGATCTCAGATCCAATTGTTACGGTGATGAAAAATAATAAAATGGCCCGCTTTATAAGAAGTGGTACCACTACCACTACTTGCCAGCCTTGTACTCTTATTCCTCCCACCTGTTTTATCGGGTCCGACAGGACATGTGCTGCAACAGATGTTCCTTTTACGTCAAGCAGCCCTGCCTTGAATGAAATCTCAAATGATATAGCATTGGTAAGTACCACAAGCAATATGATCAACTTTAAAACAAGAGGTTTATATAAGCTTTCGTTTAAAAGCGGACCGTTAGATGTAGGGGAGGCACTCTGTATAGGGGCAACCACTAATCTGTATTCCAGATTGAATCTGGAAGTTAGTTCTGATAACGGAGCAACATGGAGACCTATTAATAATACGGTAAGCAATACTACAGGAGGATTGTTTGCACTGGGTTCAATACCCATAGGATCCGTAGATGTAGGCCAGTCATTGGCATTTACTTATGTAGGGGTTTTTAACGCAAATGACAGAGCAAGACTGAGATTCTTTGGCAACCAGACCATGACTGTTGGAGGCTGCTTGGGAACTAATATGTACTTTGCTATGAATTCCACAGGAAATTCTATCTCAGAAATTATTGTTGAAAAAATAAATATGCAATAAGATGAAAAAGATAATATTAATTATAGCGGTTTTTTTTCAATACTTTTTGCAGGCACAAGTAGGTATTGGAGGAGATATATACAGCTCTAAAAACATTGTTAAAGTTCAGGATGGAACCAAAGGGATCATATTACCTTATTCCAATACCTTTACCACTTTTCCAAAATATAATGCTGCCGTAACGGATCTGTATAATGATTACCCTAATCTTGTGGGTGGCCTTATCTACAATAAGAGTGACGATCAGTATTACAAGTATGATGGCTACGCCTGGAATCCGGCAAGACAGATACAGGGGATATATCAGCCTAAAGGATCAAGATTGGGGATTTCTTCGGGAATTTCAATTCCTTGTATTGCATTCGGTTTAGGGCTATGTCTTTCAACCGGCTCAGCGGTCTATTTAGCTCCGGATGACAAAAGTGAAGTTCTTGTTGATAACCTTGGATTGAAGAATGCAAGCACAGTAACCATAAAGCAGGCTGGGATTTATGATGTAGCAGCTGCTTTAGGATTTACCGGTGGTTCTCTTGGTGCCCAGATAGGGGTTACGGAATTTAAACTGACATTACAGGCTAGATATACATCCGGAGGAGCATGGGAGACTATTGTTACCAAGTCAAACTATTCACTCATATTTATTGTGGATACACAGGGAAACAAGACTTGCAGTTTTGCCCAGACTATTACTTTACCCGTCGGAGCTGAATTGAGGGTTATTCCTTCCATCAGAACAATCGGTGGATCAGGAGGATCATTAGCAGCCTATGGTACAGATGCCAATTCGATCAATTCTTATATTGCAGCACGTTTAATTAAAGCTTTTTAAGATGAAAAAATATATATTCGGACTGTCTTTATTCATAATGAATATTTACAGCGCACAGGTGAATTTTACAAATATTCCTAGTCCTGACTCTAATGCCAATGGAAACGATCAGGTCATGATGTATATTACCAATACGAGCGAAGCAGCAGGAGTAAAAGGTTTTGGACTTCCAGCAGTAAATGCAGAAGTAGACCTTCCTTATACAGGAGTAAATGCTCCGGGATCAAGAATTGAGGTATTGAGGGGACTGCTTTTGTTTGTTAAAAGTACCGGTCAGGTAATGGTTTTTGATGGGTTAGTGTGGAGTAAAGCCTTTGAAATAGAATCTGATAATATCTCAAGGTTTCAGCTCAATGCTGTTTCCACTACTACAGGTACTGCTTTGTTGTCCATAAACTCCCTTATTGATAAACCTAATTTCCTTGCAGATCCATTAAAGCTTAAAACCAATGTACCTACAACAGGTGTTGACCTTAACAGATTATATGTTCGGCAGACAGGATTATACAGGATTAATGTGAATTTGAATTTCACAGGTGCTGCAGGTTCTTTTAGTAACAGATTAGGCGCCAGTTTATATGTAAATAATGTTAAGAGATTTCAGCTGCTGGAAGAAACAGTCAATTTTGATGGAACTAACCGTAAAATCAATTTAGACTTTTCTGTTTATGCTGTTCAGGGTCAGTATATTACTTTGGAATCCATTTCCGAGGTGAGTGGAACTACTACGTATAATGTGACTAATAACAGCTATGTGACAGTAGAAAAAGTATTATAGATTAATAAATCAAAATATTTCAGTTAATGCTCACCCTTAATTTAGAGCCTGTTTAATCTTAATAGAAAATTTTGTTAAAGGCTTTCTGAGGTTGGATATTTGAAAAAAATAAGATATCCCAACCGGTTTAGCAGAAAGCCATTGACAAAATATACGCTATCTAATGATTTTCCCCAATGGCAGGTTTACTATTATTGCAGCCAGTGGCTCCTAATGGAAACTTCCGAAAATAGAACCGAATTATCCGTTATAAAGTGTAAATCTACTGCTTAACTCACCAGTAGATGATATGTATTATTTTTTTAATATTTTTCTCTATTTTATAAGTAAAATTCACATTTAATCATCGTTTTTTTGATATAGCTACTTTATTTTTTGATATTATTATTTTAAATAAAAATCTGATAAATATTATTATAATATTTGTTAGATTTATTATGTCAAATTGAAAAAAAATAATAATATGAAATTAAAGTCTATTATCATGTTCTCTCTTATCTCTATGGGAATAAGTGCACAGGTTGGGATTTCTAAAGCTCCCGCTTTTCAGCCTGATATCAGAACAGAATTGCACGTACAGCAGAACAATGAAGCGGTAAGATTGCCGAGGAGTAATACGACAAGTATTTTGCCGGTTTCGGCTGCAGGAACCACAGGAAACGGAACACAGGGGTCAATACTTTATAATAAGCAAGCTGCCAATATTGCACAAAACGATGGTACGCAATGGAAAGTTATTTCAGATCCTATTTTAGTGAATTTAAAAAATGGGAAATTAGCCAGGTTTGTAAGATCAGGAGGCACCTTAACATCTTCTTGTGGAACTTGCGTACTCTGCGGAGCGGAAAACAGGCAGTGTACACCTATTGATGTACCACTAACGGCTACAGGCAACAATGCTTTTAATGATATAGCCGCTGATGTTGAGCTGGTTGCAGCAAGTACCCCTCAAATAAGATTTAAAACATCCGGATTATACAGGATTTCTTTTAGCAGCCGTGTGACGTCTAGTGCGCCGGTTTGCCTTGGAATTGCACAAACGATCTACGCAAGAATGAATTTATCCCTACAGGCTAATGGAACAGGAGCTTTTGTACCTATTAATAGTAGCGTTTCTCCATATAGATTAAATAGTGCAACGGATCCGCTTCAAATTTTAGGTATTCTTGGCCCTAAAATCAATCATTCTATTTCAAGTACTTATGTAGGTACTTTTAATACTGCTGATATTGTCAAATTTACATTCTTTGGAAATCAGGATATTGTTGTCGGAGGGTGTACCGGAGGCGCAATGAATTTTCAATTGGACGGAACCGGATATCAGCTACCCGAGGTTATTATTGAAAAACTTACCATGTAATAAAAATAAATCTTATGAAAAAATTATTATTCTTACTATTGGCATCCTGGTTTCATGCACAGGTTGTTATTGGGAGTGATATCGCAAGTAACAAAAATATATTAAAAGTGAAAGACGGAACTAGAGGAGTTTTGCTTACAAGCTCTGATAATTATACTCTTTTTCCAAGATATAATGCTGCCGCTCCCGACTTGTTTAACGACCATTCTAATCTGGAAGGTTCTCTAATCTATAATAAAAATGATGATCAGTACTATAAATATGATGGCTTTTCCTGGAATCCTGCAAGACAGCTTCAGGGAAGATTCAATACGAATGTATCGAGATTGGGGCTGGCTACTCCTTTTAGCAATTTTTGTGGCGATTTTTCAGGAGTAAACGCCTGCGTTAACTCAGGGTATAGCCTAACATATGGGGGAGGAGTTGCGGATAATAAGGATCAGTTATTAGTAGATACCGGCTATTTGGGAATAAAAAATGCGGCAAATGGTATTCTAATAGCTCAGAATGGATTATATGAGGTTGGGCTTTCATTAGGAGTGAGTGGTGGTGGACTTTCTGCTGGTATCGGTTTAGTTGAATATCGTTTAGGATTACAGGTAAGCTATGATAATGGAGCCACCTATGTAGATGTTGCAGAAAAGTCAAATTATTCTCTTATGTTTATTGTAGATCTAAGTGCTACAAAAACCACCAGTTTTACAACAACTTTATCTTTACCTGCTGGTGCAAGGATAAGATCTATTGTTAATATGAAAAGAATTATTGCTTCCGGAGGAGGTCTTGCCAATTATTCTACAAATGAAGATCCTGTATATTCCTATGCAGTTGTCAGACAAATTAAAAAATACTAAATCATGAATAAAAAGATATTTTGCATATGTATGTTTTTTTTACTGCATACATACAATTCACAGGTAAATTTCACCAATGGAACGGGTGCTGATGTAAATACCGCTGATCAGATAATGGTATATATTAACAACGCAAGTGAAGCAAGTAATATAAAAGGATTTGGTCTCCCAACGGTCAATACCATAACAGATTTACCATATACCGGATCCAATGCGCCTTCACCTTCCAATAAAATTGAGGCACTAAGAGGTTTGTTACTATTTGTAAATAGTACCGGAGAAACAATGGTTTTTGATGGCTTGGTTTGGAGTAAGGCATTTAATGTTATAGGCTTAGGAAGTAATGTTACCCGCTTTCAACTTAACAATGCTGTTTCTACAACTAACGGGCAGGTTACTTTGCCATTTAGTTCTGCAAGCGGGACATACCTGAATGATCCCCTGAAAGCAAAAACTAATGTGTCAACAACATCATCCACGGAGCTCCCAAAACTCTATATCAGACAAAATGGAACTTACAGGATTAATGTCAGTTTGACATTAAACTCTACAGAAAGTG
Source organism: Chryseobacterium sp. Bi04 (assembly GCF_918698085.1). GTDB lineage: Bacteria > Bacteroidota > Bacteroidia > Flavobacteriales > Weeksellaceae > Chryseobacterium. The sequence continues at coordinate 128,347 of NZ_CAKKLP010000015.1, read as the reverse complement.
GAGCTTTCAATAAACGACTGGGTATCGCCCTATTTGTTAATGGTGTTGAAAGAACCAGATTATTGGAAACTGCTACTGATTTTAATGCAACTACTAAACTTGTAAATTTAGATACCGTGTTATATTTAAAGCAAGGGGAATATTTTACAATGGATACTATTTCTGAAGTGGGTGGTGCACAAACTTTTACAGTAACTCCTAATACTTTTGTTACAATAGAAAAAATGCAGTAAAGTTTTGAAAGTATGCTGACAAAATGAAATGCCCCTAAATTTATTTAAGGGTATTTTTTTATTCAGAGTTTATAATTTCGGCATTTGGCGAATCTTTTATAGCTTTGCTGAAATTTTTTGAGACGATGGAAATGCACAAAGACTTTTTTATATATCAGGCACAGACAACAAAATTTGCTGCAGGTTTTGAGGTTGAAAAAGCTGTAGGAAGCTATATTTATGGAACTGACGGTAAAAAATATCTGGATTTTGTAGCCGGAGTTTCTGCCAATACATTGGGGCACTCCCATCCTAAAATTGTCAATGCTATCAAAGAACAGGCAGATAAATATCTTCATGTAATGGTTTATGGTGAATACGCACAGGAAAAACCGATAGCATTATGCCAATTACTGGCAGAAGCCACACCGGAACCGCTAGAAGTTACCTATTTGGTAAACAGTGGAGCAGAAGCTATTGATGGAAGTTTAAAATTAGCAAAAAGATATACGGGAAGAGAAGAGATCATTTCTTTCAAAAATTCCTATCATGGAAATACACATGGGGCTTTAAGTGTTTCAGGAAATGAAAATCATAAAAGAGAATTTCGTCCCTTATTACCTATGATCTCTTTTATTGAGTTCAATAGTGAAGAAGATCTTGAAAAAATTACAGACAAAACAGCTTGTGTTATTCTAGAAACTATTCAGGGGGCTGCAGGATTTTTAGTTCCCAATGAGAATTATCTGATCAAACTGAAGAAAAGATGTGAAGATGTGGGAGCACTTTTGATTCTTGATGAAATTCAGCCCGGATTTGGAAGAACCGGAAGACTATTTTCTTTTGAGCATTTTGGAATTGTTCCTGACATCCTGGTTATGGGAAAAGGGATGGGCGGAGGAGTTCCTGTTGGAGCTTTTATGAGCTCCCGGGAAATTATGGAAACATTATCCCATTCTCCAAAGCTTGGGCATATTACTACCTTTGGAGGAAACCCACTGATTGCAGCAGCAAGCTATGCTACTTTGAAAGAAGTACTGGACAGTGGCCTGATGAATGAGGTGGCAGAAAAAGAAAAATTATTCAGAGAACTTCTGGTACATCCCAAAATTAAAAATATCAATGGTAAAGGCTTAATGCTGGCTGTAAACCTTGGTACTCCGGAATATACACTGGAGGTTGCCAAAAAATGCATGGAAAAAGGACTTATTGTTTTCTGGCAGCTGTACAGAAATGAATACCTCAGAATTTCTCCACCATTAACGCTCTCCCTGGATGAGATCAGACAGGGATGTCAGATTATACTTGATATATTGAATGAAAATTAAAGATTAAAATCTCTTCAAATCGGAGAGATTTTTTTATGCTTTACATGGTAAGTTTATGTGCTGGTATTTAACATAATGTAGATTTGATACCTCTGATAAATATCATGCAGATTCTTTAAAAAAATAATTGCTTTTTTGTGTAATAAAAAAATTAATTTATATATTGCGGAACGATAAAAACAAAGATTATATGGCGAAACATAAAGTCCATTACGAATTTCCAATGCACTGTTTATCAGAGATTTTATATGAATATCTGGCAACTGCAGAGGGGTTGTCTGAATGGTTTGCGGATGAGGTGACAGAGAAAGGCGATGATTTCTTTTTTAGCTGGGGAGGAGGACCTGCAGAAAAAGCTACTTTAATCAGATATAAGCCTGAAGGTTTCGTTCGTTTCAGATGGGAAGAGGATGAAGGAACTAAAAATTTCTTTGAAATGACTATCACAATAGATGATATTACAGAAGATTTAGCTCTTAACATTACAGATTTCTGTGAAGAAGGAGACGAAGAAGAAAACGCAATGTATTGGGAAAACCTTATTGAAAATCTTAGGATAAAGTTAGGTGCAGCATAATGTTGTACTGTATTAAAATGATAAAACTGATGAACGATTTATCGTTCATTATTTTTTTATAAATAAATCACAGCAAAAATTGGAAAATCAATATTTTACTTCAGATATAGTACAGGTAAAGAATAGAGCCTTTCTTTTGGGCGATACTGTGAAAGTTTCTTTCTTTATAAAAAATGCAGGATTGATCATGGATGAAGAGTGCTACTTTTTCCTGATGGCATCCATGCGAAAGATGAGAATGAATATCCCTCTTACGTATACGTTGGAATTTTTTCAGAATATTTTTCAACAGGATATTATTGAAGGAAAAGGAATTAAAAACGGAATTATCAATTTCCAGGTTTTTAGAAATGCTGATGAGGTAACGTTAGCAAAATCTTCAGTTTCCTATTTCTATGAAGTAGTGGAAATGGATGATGTACTGGCTGTTCATGGAAGATCTTTAGACATGGATCTGATTAAAGAAATTAACGTTAATAATAACCTGTTAAGCAATATCAGGGTTCATTGCCCGGAAAATATTTATGCCGGAATTTATGCACAGGAAAATGACCTTGATGAGGTGATCCTTTTGAATCCCAATAAAAGAATTGCACGTTCTACTTCAGGAAATCTTTTATTTTTGGCAGGGGATGTTATTAAAGTTCCAAAACAGTCGGAGGGAGCTTACATTTCTCCTTTAATGGAAAATTTTGTGACCTATCTGCATAAAAATAATCTTATGGATGTTCAGGAACATGAAATCATAGCATTTGAATCCCAGAAAGCCGAAGAGATTTTAATGATTTCGGATGAAAAAGGTATATTTTCTGTAGGTAAAATAAGAAATAAAACCTTTGAAAACAGCCGTTTTACGGAACTGGTGGAAAGCTGGAAAAAGAGTTTTCAATAAAAATTGACAAACCCGGTAAACAACAACAAAGTCCTTTACCGGGTTTTATTCTGAGTAAATCAGAAATTGTTTCTTATTCTTAATATTCGTTGAAAACGTCAACGAATTTTTTTGCGATTTCTTGTTGACCCTTTTCACTGGTCATATATTTCCGGTCTTTGGAATTATTGATAAATCCAAGTTCTACCAATACTGCAGGAGCTTTGGTTTCTCTTAGCATATGAAGGTTGCGCCCTTCAATTTTGCGTGCATCAAATTTTTTGGAAATTTTTTCAGCCAGCTTTTTAGAGTTTTCTGAATCCTGAACATAAATTTCAGTTCCCTGTTGTACAGTTTCTTCTTGAGGAGATCTGTTGACGTGGAGGGAAATAACCAGTTCAGGGCTTAAACTGTTAATCTGGGCTGTTCTTTCAGAAAGGCTGGGATAGCTGTCATCGCTTCTTGTTAAAACGATCTCATACTTGTGTAAACCTTCATTAATCTTTTGAATCTCTTTAGCAATATTCAATGAAATATCTTTCTCAGAAAAATGCCCATATACCGAACCAAGATCATTGCCGCCATGGCCGGCGTCTATGATAATGTATTTCTTATTAATAGGGGTAAATGATAAAAATGCTATACAAAAGATGGATAAAGCAAGTAATCTTATACCTTTCATTTTTTATTGATTTTGGTTTTTCAAATAACGGAAAAACTTTTTTAAAAATTAGTTAACATAATCTTAAAATTTGTTAATTATTTTTAAGGTATTGATGTATAAATTATTAATTCAATGAAATATCCTCAGGAGAATTTGCCCACAGTAAAAATTCTCCCCCAAGATTCTGCATAATGGACTTCCAGAGTGTCTGATCATTCGGAAGAGTATAATCCAGGTTATATACATCCACTACCGTCCACACTTTTCTTTGAACTTCAGTGTCCAGCTGGTTCGGAGACCATCCTGAGTACCCGGAAAAGATCTTTATATCATGAATATCAAGCTCCTTATTTAATACAGCATTGATAATCCGTTCAATATCCTCTGTGAGATAGAATTCATCAGTGATATCAGTGAAAATTTCTGTTACTTTCTTTCCTCTTACAATAAAAAAAACTTTATCGTTTTCTACAGGTCCACCGTCGTAAACTTCAATTTTGAAATCAAAGAAATCTTTGAATTTAGTACTCATCTGGCTGTTTTTTTTATTTAATATCAAACCAAATGCTCCACTTTCATTATGTTCAATAACCAACACTACCGATCGTGAAAAAATATCACCGGAAATGTCAGGGGTCGAGATTAATATTTTACCTTTGTATGAGTGATTCATACTCAAATTTAATAAAAAATATTTATGGAAAACCTGCACGACAAAAGAAAAGTGTATGATAAATCCCAACTTATTGAAAGTGAGATAAAACAAAATCCTCTTGAGCAGTTCAGAGACTGGTTTTTGGAGGCAAATGAGAGCGAAATGATCTCAGAAGCCAATGCTATGGCGGTTTCTACACTAGAAGAAGATGGTTGCCCAAGAACAAGAATGGTATTGCTTAAAGCATATACCTATGAAGGATTTATTTTTTATACCAACTACGACAGCCGAAAAGGAAAAGCAATAGCCCATAATCATAAAGCCTGCCTTCATTTCTTCTGGCCCAATCTGGAAAGGCAAATTATTATTAAAGCTAATCTGGAAAAGATAGCGGATAATCTAAGTGATGGTTATTTTCATTCAAGACCTAAAGGAAGTCAGCTGGGAGCAGCTGTTTCTCCACAGAGCCAGGTTATTCCAAACAGAGAATTTTTAGAAGAAAAGCTGAAAGATTTGGAAAAAGAATATGAAAATACGGAAGTTCCAAGACCGGATAATTGGGGTGGTTATATGGCAAAACCATATGAAATTGAATTCTGGCAGGGAAGACCAAACCGCCTCCACGATAGAATTATTTATCAGCTTGAAGACCTGGATTGGAAGATTTCCAGACTGGCACCATAGTTTTTTGAATAGAAATTTAAAATGTAAGCGTTGAAAATGATTCAGCGCTTATTTTATTATCCTTCCCCTTTTAAATAAGGTTGCTTTACGCCTACTATTATATCGTTACGTTGCTGTATACTGATGTCGATACAATCCAACGTTTATTTGTAGTCCGCAGAAATCTCTGCTGTTATATTCAGGACATAATCTGGATTCCTATGGATGGCAAAGACGCTGTTGGAAGTAGTAACAATGCTTTTCGACCATAGATAATCATGGACTATAGATATTCTGTATTTTTTCATTATTCTGGAATGCAAGCATTTACACATAAAAAAAGGCTGTTTCTTAGAAACAGCCTTGAATTTTTGTAATCTGAATGATTATTTTTTCTTAACACCAGAAACTGCGTTAGATAAATCAGCTCCAGCTTTAAATTTAGCAACTTTTTTAGCAGCAATTTTAATCGGTTTTTTAGTTGCAGGGTTAATACCTTGTCTAGCAGCTCTCTCAGCTACTGAGAAAGTACCAAATCCTACTAAAGAAACTTTTCCTTCTTTTTTCTTTAAAGTAGTAGTTACATTAGAAATAAAAGATTCCAAAGCAGCTTTAGCTGCAACTTTAGTGATCCCTGCATCTTTTGCGATTGCGTCGATTAATTCAGACTTGTTCATAATTTTTAATATTAAAGTTAGTTCGTAATTATAGCAAATATAATACTATTTTCTAATTGTGCAATTTTTTTATTAAAACTTGCATAATTTTTTTACTTTTATGTGAAAATGGTTAAAATATGATAATTCGGGTTTCCACGAAAAATCTACGTTACGGGTTACTAAAATCATGCCAAATGCTTATGTGTATTGACTTTAGCAAAAAATTAATATTATTTACTGTATTTATTAAATCCTAAATTGTGTATAAACTTTTAATGTTTTTGAGCATATGTTTATTAAATCTGTAAATAAAATTCAAAATTTTTATATTTTATAAAAATAAATGGCTGTGTTTGTGGGAGTTTTAAAATGATAGGACACACCTGATTTATTAATTTTTATTAATAAATTTGCATCATGTTAATAGAAGTTTTTAAGTCCAAGATTCATAGGGTGAGAGTTACGGCCTCAGACCTTAATTATATAGGAAGTATAACAATAGACGAAGACCTTATAGAAGCTGCCGGTTTGGTAGTGGGAGAAAGGGTCTATATTGTCAATGTGAACAACGGAGAACGTTTTGATACTTATGTTATCAAAGGGAAGAGAAAATCCGGAGAAGTATGCCTGAATGGTCCTGCTGCCAGAAAAGTACAGAGAGATGATATTATTATTATCATTGCCTATGCACAAATGACTCCTGAAGAGGCAAAAGACTTCCAGCCGAAAATAGTTTTCCCGGATGAAAAAACAAATCTTCTTACCTAATTCATGGAGAAAACATCAAAAAATCCTTTAAAATCAATACTTACAATAGTAATATCGCTTGCTTTTGCAGGCTTTTTTTTATGGCTTGCCTTAAAGGGGCTCGATTTTAAAGTGATTCAAAAATCGTTAGCTAAGGCCAATTACCTTTGGGTATTATTTGCGTCTGTATTTGGCCTTCTTGCGTACTGGTTCAGAGCGATTCGCTGGAATCTGATGCTGGAACCAATGGGACATAAGATTTCCAATTCCAATGCACTTTGGTCTATATCATTCGGATATCTTATGAACCTTACTATTCCCAGAAGTGGAGAATTGGCAAGGGCAACAGCTCTATATGGAGTGGAAAAAGTGCCGGTAGATAAATCTTTTGGAACGATCATTCTGGAAAGGGTAGTAGACCTTATATGTATGCTTGGTTTTCTTGGATTGACGTTACTCTTTAAATATGAAGCAATTCTTTCTTTTTACGAAAATTCGGGAGTAAGTATCAATCCTAATAAAATTTTGCTTGTTCTTCTCATATTGGCAGGAGGAACAATGTTGTTTTTTGTATTTAAAAAAAAGCTTGCAGGAGTTCCTTTTCTAGGAAAAATAGTCAATTTTATAGATGGTATTTTTCAGGGGCTGACCACTATTTTTAGGTTAAAAGAGAAAGGGAAGTTTATCCTGTATACCTTAGGGATCTGGATTTCCTATTATTTTGCGGCGTACCTGGTATGTTTTGCACTTCCTGAAACCTCAGCATTTACAATGGCGGATGGTTTCTTTATTATTGTAGTAGGAACATTGGGAATGATCATTCCTGCAAGTGGAGGAATCGGAGCCTATAACCTGGCGATGAAATACGGATTTATGGCACTCTTTATTTCCATAGGGAAAAGTGCTGATCTGGGAGGAGAAATGGGGCTTACTTACTCATTCATTTCCCTGCCGCTTCAGATTGTCATTATGCTGGTAATGGGATTGATATCTATTCCTATGTTAGCCAAGGCAAGAAATGCCGCTGTTTCGGATAAAAAAATGTAAAAATAAATTTTACAGAATACACCATATAAAGTTCAATTGAAAAATTGGACTTTTTTTGTGGAATTCTACTACACGAAGGTGTAGTGTACAGATTATTTTTTATAAATAAATTTGGTCAGGTCATAAATCAAATTTAACTTAAGGCAAAAATAATTTATAACATAATACATTATGGCAATTAATTTACAGAAAGGACAAAAGATTGAACTGGGGCTGACCAAAATGACAATAGGATTAGGATGGGACCCGAATGAAGGAACAGGCTATGACTTTGACCTGGATGCTTCTGCCATTATGATTGATTCCGACAGAAAATTAGTAAGCGAAGAATATTTTGTTTTTTATAATAATCTACAATCCCCGGATGGGGCTTTACTGCACACCGGTGATGATCCAAACGGTAAAAACAGCGATGGAGACGATGACGAAGCCATTGTTATAGATCTTGAAAAGGTAGATTCAAGAGTGGAAGAAATCCTTTTTGTAGTAACGATAGAGGATTTTGAAAGACGAAAGCAGAATTTCGGACAGGTAAGAAATTCATACATCAGAGTGGTAGATAATAATAACAGCCAGGAAATTGCAAAATATGAACTGGATGAAGATTTCTCTATTGAAACAGGGGTTGAGTTCGGAAGACTGTATAAAAGAAATGGTAGCTGGAAATTTGAAGCATCCGGAATAGGCTACAGAGCAGATTTAGGTTTCTTCCTTGAAAAATATTATAAAGGACAGATCATTAAATAAACGATCAAATATACAAAACGATAACTATGGCAATTAATTTACAGAAAGGTCAGACCATTGATTTAAGGAAAAATGACCGCGGAGAAAGTATTTATGACCTTTCGAAAGTTACGATAGGGTTGGGGTGGGATGTAAGAAAACAAGGAGGTTTATTTGGAAAACTGTTTAATAAAGAAGCTGAATATGATCTTGATGCAGTAGCCTTCCTTTTAGACGGAAACGGAAAAGTAGCCAATCTTGGAAGAACAGTCCAAACCAATGACGGAAGACAGATGGGGCTTTATCAGGGAGATGTGGTCTTCTTTAATTCCATGCAGCATCCAAGTGGGAATGTATGGCTAACCGGAGACAACAGAACAGGCGCCGGGGATGGGGATGATGAACAGATCATCGTTAAACTGGATCAGCTGGATCAAAGTTATCAGAAAATTGTTTTTGTAGTTACCATCTATCAGGGGAGAAGCAATAACCAGCATTTCGGGATGATTGACAATGCATTTATCCGTGCTGTAGATGCTTCAGGGAAAGAGATTACAAAATATAGTTTATCCGGAGATTCAAGCATGAACGGAATGTGTGCTATGGTTTTTGCAGAAGCATACCTTCATAATGGCGACTGGAAATTCCGGGCAGTGGGAGAACCACACCAGACGGATAATTTTATTGATATCCTGAGACAGCAGTACGCCTACCCAAACTAGACTTTATTTCTATTAACCATAACGATGAATGCCGGCTTGGAAGTCGGAGACTTCCAAGCCGGCATACCAATTAATACTTGTCTTATAATGACCAGAAGACTATTAGCCTATTTTTTACTGGATACCTCAGGTTCTATGAACGGAGAGCCAATTCAGGCCCTGAATAACGGATTCAATGGGCTTATCAGTATGCTCCGTGCAGATCCGCAAGCGATGGAGAGCCTTCATCTTAGTGTTATTACTTTTGATAGAGAAGTTAAAAATAATGTTCCACTGGTGGACCTTGCCAGCTTCTATCCTATGGAAATTACCTGTCCGGATAGCGGGCCAACCCATACAGGAGCTGCCTTGGAAATGGTTTCGGAGCTCGTTCAGAGAGATCTGATAAAAGCAACTTCTGAGGAGAAAGGGGATTGGCAGCCTCTGCTTTTCATATTTACCGATGGGAAACCTTCAGATATCCAGAAATACAGGCAGATGATCCCTGTGATCAAAGGTCTTGATTTTGGGGCTATTGTAGGCTGCGCGGCAGGCCCAAAAGCAGACGAACAGTATCTTAAAGAACTTACCGATCATGTGGTAAAGCTGGATGCTACAGATGCCATTACACTTTCCTCTTTTTTCAAATGGGTAAGCTCGTCCATTACACAGGGTGGGCACTCACAAAGTACAGGAGAAAATATAACACTTCCACCGCCACCGTCTGAACTTAATATTATTATTTAAAAACTGGCTTTACGATCATGAGAAGACTGCCTATTTATTTTTTAGTAGATATCTCCGAATCTATGGTAGGAGAGCCTATTGAGCAGGTACAGGAAGGTATCGCCAATATTGTCAGAGAATTGAAAAAAGATCCTTACTCGCTGGAAACTGTTTATATTTCAGTGGTAGGTTTTGCCGGTGAAGCTGAGGTGATTACACCCCTTCAGGATATCATCAGTTTTTATCCTCCAAAAATACCCATCGGAAGCGGGACATCCTTATCCCAGGGCCTTATTAAAATAATGGATTGTATAGACCGGGATATTGTGAAAACAACGTATGACAGGAAAGGAGACTGGAAGCCTATTGTTTTTTTATTCACAGACGGAGTACCGACTGATGATGCCACTAAAGCCATTGAAAGATGGAATATCAAATACAGTGGAAAAGCTAATACCATTGCTGTTTCTATAGGCGAGAATACCAACTACAAACTGCTGGGTTCCTTAGCAGAGAACGTCTTATTGTTTAATAATACAGATGAAAACTCTTATAAAGAGTTTTTCAAATGGGTGACAGATTCCATTAAAACAACCAGCCAGAGTGTTACTGAAGCTAAGAAAGAAGGAATTAATCTTTCCAAGATAGATTCTGTTATTTTAGAAAAGGTAGATCCCGAAATGGAACAAAAGTTTCCTGATAATAATTTTGTGGTGCTGAACGGTAAATGCTCAGAAACAGAAAAGCTGTATCTGATGAAGTTTAAAAAAACATTTGCAGCATCAGGAATACCCGGAATGTCCACGAGATATTACAAATTGGACGGAGCCTATAAAATTGATGAAAAAGCGTATTTCAGGCTTTCTTCTTCTCAGAAAAATAGGCTGAAGATTTCCATAGAAGAATTACAGGGAGGAACTTCATGTCCTCATTGTGCTAATCCTATTGCGCTGGCCACGTGTTCCTGTGGTGGTATCCACTGTCTGCCGGGAGAAGGATATAATAAATGCCCATGGTGTGGAACATCGGATTATTATGGGTTTTCCAGTGAAGGTTTCGATATTAACAGAACACTGGGATAGCGAGACTGAGATGAAAAATGATCCATTACTCGGCTTAGAAAACAAAGGATAAAATTATAGTAATAATTGCTGGATACAGAACGCATGAAAATACCTAAAATTTATTTTGGAACCCCCAAAAAAGCCATGGAAAAAACGATCATTGATCAAGAAAAAGAGGAATTTAAAGAGGCTCATTGGGGACTGAAAAATGCTATTTCAAAACAGTTTTATGAATTCATCTTTGATCTGACAGACTTTCCGAATATTAAGATTAAAAATATAGGAAACCTTGAAGGAACGGGACTTGTTTTTGAAAACAATATCCTATCAGGAACCCCGGAAACCGGTAATGTATATCATTTAGAGATCCAGTTTTCTCATATCCATGATGGAAAAAGTATAGAGACAAAACAAATACAGTTGCTTGTGAATGCTGATCCCAAAGATTTGTGGAAAAATATTCCCAGTGCTCAAGATGCTGATTTTCCTAAACCGGATGAGACTTCCTGTAAAGATAACTTTTTAGACAAAAAAATTGTTGTGGTTTCTAAACGAGGCCGCTCCCATGCCCATGAAGGGAAATTCAGGGATGATGATTTTGCCGTAAATGAACTTCCTTCATCCTGGAATATTGTATCTGTTGCAGATGGGGCGGGTTCAGCAAAAGCTGCCAGGGAAGGATCCAGATTAGCGGTTAGTTCGGTGAATATATTTTTCAGCACACAGGAAATAATCTGTGAGATTGAAAAAAATGTCAGGATAATCTATGAAGCTGGATATTCCCAGGAGAGGAAAGATGAGGCCAGACAAAATATAGTAAGATATTTATATGAAAGTGTAGTGGAGGTTTATCAGACTTTAGAAAAAACGGCTATAGCAAATAGTCTGTCAGTCAATGATCTTCATACCACATTGATTTTTACGCTGGCCAAAAAATTTGCATTTGGCTATGTTATTCTGAGTTTTGGAGTAGGAGACTGCCCGATTAACATTATCAGTAAAGATTTTTCAGAAGTAAAGCTTCTGAATTCAATGGATGTGGGTGAGTTCAGTGGGGGTACCCGCTTTATCACGATGAAAGAAATTTTTAATGATCAGATGGCATCACGCTTTACAATCACCTGTGTGGAAGATTTTTCCTTTCTTACTCTGATGACGGACGGTATCTATGATCCTAAATTTGTCACAGAACATAAACTGGAAGATATCAAAAGCTGGAAAGCATTCTTTAATGATCTGAATGGAAACAATGATGACCAGGCAAAGGTAGATTTTATCAATGATGAAGAGATTGATAAACAGCTTTTGACCTGGACGGATTTCTGGAGCAGAGGAAACCATGATGACCGCACTTTGGCCATAATCTATTAATAAAGTATGAAAAAAACAATTAAGGTTGTTTCTGTTTTAGACACAGCCAAAACTTATGAATATATTGACGAAAGCCCCATCCGGGGTGGAGTGAAAGATGTCTACTTCTCTCCTGACAAGGAATATGTGGTGGCTTTTTACCGGAGTCCGCTGGATGAAGGACAGAAAGAAAGGATCATAAGAATTGTTTCTACGTATTTGAAGAATATACAGAACGGAAATGCTGCGGAATATTTTCTGAACGAAATATTCAGATGGCCGTATGATATTGTTGAAAAAAATAAACTGACGGGGATTATTGTCCCGGTTTATAATAAGAAATTCTTCTTTGCTAAAGGATATGTAGGTTCAGATAATATCCTGGGTCAGGATAAAGTAGGAAAATGGTTTACGGCACCTATGTTCCGTAACCATCAATATCCGTTAAGGCTTGACCAGTCTGAACTTGGAGATTGGCTGAGCTACTTTCAGATTGCTATCAATATCAGCCGCGGTGTTAAAAAGCTGCATCAGATGGGGCTGGCCCATTCCGATCTTTCTTACAATAATATTTTGGTGGACCCGGTTACAAAATCAGCCTGTATTATTGATATAGATGGTCTTGTAGTTCCTAAGTTATTTCCACCTGAAGTTATCGGGACAGCAGATTTTATTGCCCCTGAAGTTTTAAAAACACAGCATTTGAACCTTACCGATCCGGATAGGTATTTACCCAACCAGAAAACAGATCTTCATGCTCTTGCAACCCTGATTTATATGTACCTTTTAAGAAGGCATCCGCTGCGTGGAGGGAAAATATGGGATCTGGATTCCGAAAAAGATGAAATACTGTCGATGGGTGAAAAAGCAATGTTTGTGGAACATCCCGAAGATCCTACCAATCATGTGAAAACCGATCAGCTGAGAAAATGGGAGGCTTTCTGGGGAGATCCTGAAAATATACCTTATACCATTGTTGGACCTTATCTTTCCGATCTGTTTAAAAAAGCATTTGTGGATGGATTACACGATCCTATCAGACGTCCTACAGCTAATGAATGGGAAACAGCTTTACTGAAAACAGTAGATTTAATACAGCCTTGTCATAATCCTGTCTGTACAGAAAAATGGTATGTCTTTGATAATACGAGTGTTCCTAGGTGCCCATTCTGTGGAACCCCTCATCAGGGAAGCCTGCCTGTTTTAGATTTGTATTTTAAGTTTGATGATGAGGTTTGGAAGCCCGAAAACCACAGACTGATGGTTTATCACAACCAGTACTTATTCAAATGGCATGTTTCCAGAAAGGTCATCCGAAATGAAAACCTTACCATGCAGGATAAAATGCCTGCAGGATATTTTACTTTCCATCAGGGGAAATGGGTATTGGTAAATCAAAGTTTACCCGGTATGAAAGATATCTCAGAACAGAAAGAGATTCCGCCGGGTTCTATGGTGGAACTTACGGATGGAAAAAAAATACTGTTGTCTGCTGATGAAGGGGGACGGTTGATGTATGTAACGATGGCCAATCAGTAATGCAAACAAAATGAAGCAATCTTAATACATAGAATCATACACGATTTCCCATGCCTACGTTAAAGTTTTTTTGTTTTTGATTGCTTCCCGGTAATTTCATCTCTTAATTTCCAACTTCCATGAAATAGGAATGCTCATCTTCCCCTACTGTTTTAAAGCCTAAACTGGAATAAAGATGCTGAGCCTTATTGGTCTTTAAAACACTTAATGAGACCGTTTTTCCTGTTTCCGAAGCTTCATCAAGAATATTTTTTAAAATTCTTCTTCCCAATCCACGGCCTTGCAATTCGGGATCAATCTGAAGCTGGAGAACTTCTGTTTTCTCAGCTGCCCTGTTGATTTTTAAGAGCCCAACGGGATGTTGATCCAGAAAAATGATATAAGCTTTATCAAACTCATAAAGAATCCTTTTAAGAGCAGATTCCCGGTCTGTGGGAAGACCCGAATCTGCATAATGGGGAACCATTGTTTTTATTCTAAGGTCAAGCAGATAATCAAGATCGTTTTCCGTAGCTTTTTGATAAGTAAATGGAGTATTCATAGTTTGTGAATTCTAATGTTGAACCGGATTAATTTTATAGAGCCTAAAGTTTGGCTGTCTTATTTTATTTCAAACAAATGACTGAGAAGTGAACGGCCGGATAATGTTTCCAGGTCTTACTCTTCCAGTGTTAATAATAAGAATCTGAAATGATAATTCTTGGATTTTTTTGTATGTTGATTTTTGATCTCATTTCTATAGATTGTTTTAAGAAAGCATAAGCATGGTATACTGTCTGGGTATAAGGACTTCTGTCATTGGGATAAAATACTTTTGTAAGAAATTCCAGTTCCTGCCCGATGATCTCAGATAGGAGAGCATTGTCCTGGTTTTCAGTTTTAATTGTGTTGATGATTATTTCCTCTTCTTTGGTTATGTCCTCATTACACAGTCTACTTTCAATGATTCTTTTTGCTATCAGAATCAGATAATCATTAAAATGCAGAAAATCTTCGGACCGGATATTTGCACCCCAATTTCCATCTCCCACCTTATCGATTGGAAAAAAATCAGTATAGTTTTCATACTGATATACATAGGCTGTAGATGCTTTTGTACCAGGAAGCTGATAAAGCCGGGTAATTCCCAAATGATGATATAAAGTTTTAAAATATTCATCTCTTGCTTCCGAAGGATCATTGGAGAACATCGGATATATTTGATGATTTAGGAACAGGATGATTTCAAGCAGCTCATGGGGCATAATGCTGTTAATATCATTTCTTACGGTCTTCAGGATCCTGTCATAGCTGATCTTATCATCATTCAGTTCTTTTTTTCTGTCTTCAATATATTCTCCGAATGTTTGGGTATGGTATAACCTCTGAAGATCTTCATAAAGATTTGTGGCCGCTTTTGCCTTATTAAATAGGTAAATTGCAGTATGTCTTTCCATGTATCAGCTTATAATAGTAAAACTTATTTCAATCCCGTCTCTTTTTTTCATACATAATGAATCTTCCCCTTAGCTTACAGGATTATGAATGTATTCTGTTTTGTGGGGCAATTTCATTGGGCGAGGTTTGATGATTGCCTTTAATGGACTAAGATATTGAATAAACCTGAAGCTGAAACATAAAAAAATTATTTAACACTGAAGATGAGAAAGAAGAAGGCTGGAATAAGTAATGCTGTTATTTATTTATACAAAGGATTTGAGTTATTTTTAAATTTTTATAAAGTCTTTGCTCTCCCAGTCTCCGGCTTCCATTCTTATACAAGTTCAAAAAAGCTTCTCTTGCCTATTTTTATCTTAAATCCCTTTGAAAGTTCAATTTCCTGATCCGGTTCTATGATTTTGACAGAATTGATCTGAACACCTCCGCTTTGGATGAGCCTCCGCACAGCAGATTTACTCAGACTGTTTTTTAGATGATGACTGAGTTCAAGAATAGTCGTCTTATTTTGAAGATGGTTCAGCACAATAGCAATTGAAACAGGCTCAAAACTTTTCTCCTCAAAATTCTTATTCTGAAATTGCTGATTAAAGAACAGTTCTGCATTTTCGGCAGAAGCTTTATTGTGGTATTGACTGATGATGTTTCTGGCAATCAGCTTTTTTATATTCATTGGGTTTTCTCCGTTTTCTATCTTTGATGTTAATACAGCTTTTTCTTCCGGTGAGAAATCTGTGGTGAGTTCAATAAATTCATTAATCAAAGAATCTGGAATAGACATGGTTTTCCCAAACATTTCATTAGGTTCATCTGTAAGTCCAATCGTATTATTCAGAGATTTACTCATCTTTTCTTTTCCATCAAGACCTTTTAGCAGGGGCATACAGATGATAATTTGTGCAGGTAACTGATGAACTTCCTGGAGCTGCCTTCCCATAGTACAGTTGAAAAGCTGATCCGTTCCTCCCATTTCAATGTCACATTCAATTTTTACAGAATCAAAGCCCTGAAGAATGGGATATACCAGTTCATGCATAGCAATAGGGGTGTTTTCTGTGAATCTTTTACTGAAATCGTTTCTATGCATGAGCTGGGCAACCGTTACTTTTGACATCAGCTGAATAACTTCTGAAAAATCAAGGGCGTCCAGCCAGTCAGAATTGAAGACAATTTTTGTTTTTTCAACGTCAATAACTTTGGATAGCTGATTGATATAGGTTTGCGCGTTATGTTCTACTTCCTCAGAACTTAAAGGTTTTCTTGCCTTATTTTTCCCCGTAGGGTCACCAATTCTTGCTGTAAAACTTCCTACAACAATCACAATCTGATGCCCCAGGTCCTGGAACTGTTTCAGTTTTTTTAGCACCACCGCATGACCCAAATGCAAATCAGGGGCTGTTGGGTCAAAACCTAATTTTACAGTTAATTTTCTGTTTTCCTCTTTGGCGAGTTTCAATTTTTCCTCCAACCCGTTTTCAGGCAGGGTAATGGCCACATTTTCTTGTAATGTACTGATCATAATGAATAATTTTAAAATTAAAAAGCCCGGACAGATACTGTCCGGGCTCTATATAAGTGTAGATTATTTTACTGAATAATAGTTATAGAAAGTCTTCCCGAACAATAGATCGGGGAGTAATACTCACTGAAAAAAGGAAGACGCAATATGCTGTTTAAGTGTTTCATGAAATACAAATATAGAAACTTTTCAATTGAAGACCAGTATTTAAACCATTAAGAAATATAGTGATGTTAAAAATTAACTAATTACTAATCTTAATGGTTTAAAATAATGGTTCAAAACAATTTTACTTGTCAATTCTTAAGCGAATACCATGCCATAGTAAATTTTTTTTCAGTGATTAAAAACAGGTTGAGAATAAGCTGCTGTGATCTGCTTTTTCCATATTTCAAGATCTTCCGCAGATGTCCGGTCAGCTTTGTCAAAAAATAAATGTTGAATGATTTCAAAACCGCAATAGGCAAAAATTCCCTGATCAGAAGTAAGAGAAAGGGCCGTATTCATCCCTGTTTTTGCATATTCCTCATGAGACTTTCCATGAGTATTGATAATCAAGGCTTTTTTTCCTTTTAAAAGTCCTTTTTGTACTCCCTGGTCATACCGATAGGCAAAGCCATAACTGAAAACACGGTCTATATATCCCTTCATGATGGCAGGCAGTCCCGTCCACCAGATAGGATAAATAAAAGTAATTTGATCTGCCCATGAAATAAAGTCCTGCTCCAGTAATATATCCTCAGATACTTTTCCGGCACGCTGTTCCTGCATGTCTGTTAAAGATAAAACAGGGTCAAAATTCATCTGATAAAGATCCCTGATTCTAATTTCGTGATGCCCGGATTGAAGAGTTGCTATGACTTGCTGTAAAAGATTATGATTTAAACTGTTTTCGTTGGGGTGTGCATAAATTAGTAAGTGTTTCATTGTGCTGCTTTTAAAATTAATAAGACAAATGTAGAGCAGCAGCTGTGGTAAAAATTGTAAGAAAACGAAATCTGATGATCAGGATTTAGGATTGCAGATGTCCTGTTGAAATTTTAAATATTGGGCAGGCGAAATATTCAGGAAATGTTTGAAATCATGAATAAGCTGGCTTTGATCATAATAGCCGCATTCATCGATGATATGAAACCACTGAACTTTTTCCTGTTTTACAGTCTGTTTTTCGATGGTTTTTATGGCCTTTAAAAAGCGGGTGTAACGGTTAATTTCCTTGATAGAATATCCAAATTGTTCCTTCTGCTTGCGCTGAATATTTCTTTCGGTCTGATGAGTCTGTTCAGCAACGATTTTTATAGGATTTAAATAATCATTTTCAATACTACTCAAAAGCCTGCTGGTATGATCCTGATCCTGTAAATACGGAATACAGAATTCTAAAATATGGTTCACCTGTTCTATAGCAGACTGAAGATAGGAAAGCTCATACCATAAATTGGTGAAGCAATTTTCATCCAGAAGTTGATCAGGATGTTGGGCTGTCTTATGTACAAAAGAAAGTTTTCCAAAAAATCTGAAGAATGCATCATCTTTAAAATTGGCCACGAGAATGGAAGATCCTGCCGGAAGCGTATACTCTAAAGCTTGTCTTACAGGCCCGAAAACAATACATTTATCAACACCAATGATTGTTTTTTCACGCGTAGACATCGATGCCTGTCTCCCAAAGCAGAACAATAACAGGGTTTGATAAGTAGGGAGCAAAGTCTTAGCCACAGCGTCAGCAGAAGTATTTTCAGCAAAATAAAAATGAGTGAATACATTTTCAAATTCCTGGGGAACAGGAATTCTCAATTCATGATATTCAGGTTGCTGTTTCTGCATAATTTTTTATTTGATCAGACTTTTACTCATCTTATAGTTGATGAGGTCAATTCCTTTTACAGTAACGGTCTGTTCAGCATTCACCTTAAACCCCATTTTTTCAAAAAAAGGTTTTGCTGTTTTGCTGACATCAGCACTCAGTTTTGACTCCTCCTGTTGTATTGCTTCCTGCTCTATCTGAGTATACAATGCCTGTGCAATTCCCCGATGCTGATAATCCTTATGTACAAAGAGCAAATCAATATAATTTCCCTGATTCAGAGTACAGAAACCAACTGTTTTATCTCCATGTAGAGCAACTAAAATAAGCTGTTCTTCCATTACTTTTTGCCATCTTTCCTCATTTTCAACACCTGATTTCCAAACTTCCAGCTGCTCGTTAGTATAGTCATCTTTACACACATAAGTAATGGTTTCTGCAAAAAGCAGCTTCATATCAGTAAGATCACCTGTATTTCCTTTTCTGATGATCATACTTTAGGAATGATATATTGTTTTTCATATAATTTCTGCTGTTCTTTATTCAGAAAAGGATAAAAGAGATTCATTTGCAGCAAGGTATAATGGGATATAGCGGCCTCCCGGTCCAATTTTAAAATTAACCTGTTGTGGGTAAGCCAATTATCTGCAATAATGAAAATCTGCTGGATAAGACTGTCCATCATAAATAAAGGAACATCTTTTTTAAAAATATTATTCTTTTGCAAGCCTGAAAATATCATCTGAAATTCTTCCTTTCTACTGGTATGGATTTCTTCATACTGTGATCTTATTTCAGGAATTTCTTTTAGGATATCTACAAAATTCACGAAAATAAACCGGAAAGAATAAAAAATTTCACAGGTTGAAAAAGTAAACTGATAAAGATTTTCCAAAGTATTATCCTCCATCTTTTTCATCCTGTCCAAAAGTTCATCCATTTTCAAAACCAGTTCCTGAAAAAGCAGTTTAATGATATCTTCCGAATGTTTGAAGTGATAATGCAAATTTCCCGGACTGATATTGAGATCCGCTGCGATATGCCTTGTTGTAATAGTAGTATAACCTTTCTCATTAAAGAGTTCTAAGGCTTTCAATAAAATTTTTTCTTTGGTTTTCATCTTGTAACAAATATAAGAATATAAGATTTTCCTTAATACTGTTTTTAAAATTAGAACATTTGTTCTAATTTTGAGGTATATTTGTAAAGAAAATCCAATCAGTATGGAAGGGAAAAAAATATTTGATTACGAAGAAGCCGGAAAAAAAGAAAATAAAAACGGAATTGATATTCAGGATACTATGGCGAAAGTCCTGCAGATAATCATTGGTTTAATAATGGCCATACTCCATATGTGATGGGAAAAAGAATTTCGTATTGGTTTTTCGTGGGGTTGGCAGTCTGGATATTCATCATTGTATTGAGGAAAAAAGGAATGTATATTCCAGTGATCAATGACTATTTTACTGACTGTATTAGCGTTCCTATGTATTGTTACCTGATAGAATATATAATGAACGGCTTATTGGGCTTCCACTGGAAACCGGATTTAAAATTTGTTCTCACCTCAGTGCTGTATTTATCTTTTTTATTTGAAGTACTTTGTCCGGGAATATCACATCGGTTTACCGGAGATATTTTTGATGCATTGGCATATGCTGCCGGCGGAACGGCTTATTATTTTTTAAGCTTAAAATATAGATTATCCCCGGCATCAGAGTGACTGTTTTCTTCTATGAGAAAAGCTGTATCTGGGTTTGGGAAAAATCTTTTTTAACTGAAAGAGGGACTGAAGTTTTCTTTTGGCTATTTTTGTGGCAGATTCATCAATATTCACCCTCAATGCATGATAAACTTTTGCAATATATACGTTCAGGACATGAGATAACTCCCGAAGAAACGGAGGCTGTAAAAACCTGTTTTGAACCGGTGCTATTTTCCAGAAATACTGTGATAGAAGAGGAAGGTAAAATACCAGGCTATCTTTATTATATTATTTCAGGATACCTCAGGCTATTTTATATGGATCATAATGGAAATCAAGTAACCACTCATATCAATTGTCCACCCGGTTTTTTTACTTCTTATACTCATTTTATCAACCAAACAAAGTCTGATGATTGTGTAGAATGTATTACAGATTGTGAACTTTTAAGGATTTCCAAAGAAAATCTGGATCATCTGGTTGCTCATAGCCGGATGATGAAAGACTTCAGTATTTCTGTTTTCCAACAGTCTATTGCCTACAATGAAAACCGGTCCAGAGAATTATCTGCTTTGAGTGCAGAGCAGCGGTACCTTAAGCTTCTGAAGGAATTTCCGGATATCATCCGGCATGTTCCCATTCAACATATTGCTTCATTTTTAGGGATGAAACCGGAAAGTCTCAGCAGGATCAGGAGAAAAATAATTAACTAACAAATGTCAAGTGGTTCCGGAAGCAGGAAGGTGAACTTTGTAGCATTAAAATTAATGTAATGACAGAGAATACTTTAAGCCTGGTTTCAGGAGCAAACGGGCACTTGGGAAATAATTTGGTGCGTTTTTTATTGCAGCAGGGAATTCCGGTACGGGCGACAGTACGGA
Source organism: Chryseobacterium sp. Bi04 (assembly GCF_918698085.1). Taxonomy (GTDB): domain Bacteria; phylum Bacteroidota; class Bacteroidia; order Flavobacteriales; family Weeksellaceae; genus Chryseobacterium. Next base: position 107,469 of record NZ_CAKKLP010000015.1, on the reverse strand, counting down.
ATATAAGAAATAAAAAGCCCTTTGAAGGACTGGATTGTGAGGTAGTTCATGCGGATATAACTGATAAAGCATCATTTGTAAAAGCATTACAGGGTGTAGAGACATTTTATGCTGTAGGCGCTTCATTTAAATTATGGGCCCAGGATCCCCAAAAAGAAATCTATGATGTCAATATCAACGGAACACGAAATACCATTGAAGCAGCTGCAGAAGCAGGGGTAAAAAGAATAATCTATGTAAGCTCTATTGCCGCATTGAATTATACAAAACTCCCAGCTAAAGAAAGCAACGGCTACAATCCGGACAGAAGGGATATGTACTATAATTCTAAAAATGATGGTGAAAAACTTGCTTTTGAACTGGCTGCCAAGCTGGGAATAGAGCTTGTTTCTGTGATGCCTGCCGCTATGATAGGGAGTGAGGCATTTTCACCGTTGAATGTTTCATATGGAGTTTTGAAACTTATTCTGAATAAAAAAATCCCTGTAGATACCAAAATAACCTTAAACTGGGTGGATGTAAAGGACGTTGCAGAAGGATGCTATCTTGCTGCCAAAAAGGGAAAACCCGGGGAACGTTATATTCTTGCTAATGAAAAATGCATGAGTATTACAGATACCACCATTCTAGCAAACAGACTTTATCCTGAACTTGAACTTAAAATACCGGGTTCAGTTCCAAAAGGAGTTTTGTTGGGCATCGCTGCCATCATGGAGTTTACAGCCTGGCTGGGTGGAAAGGCTCCGTTACTGACCAGAAAAGATATTGCCATGTTTTCAGGATTACAGCAGGATTTTGATATTTCCAAAGCAAGGAATGAATTAGGATTTAATCCCAAAAAACCAGAACAAGCCGTAAAAGATGCATTAATTTACCTGATGGAAAATCCCCAAATAGTAAAAGAGGCCTGAAACCTCTTTTATGACCATCATTTTAAAGCTGGATAACAGACCCTTTATAAAATTTTGTCATATCATACAGGTCATTGAAATAAAGCTGAAGATTAGTGCTGTTTTGGATGTCAGGTTCTTTTAAATATAATTGGTTTTCGGCCAAAACATATAAATCCTGATGGTCAGCTTTTAAATAATCAGAAAGAATATTTTCCTGATCTTTATGAAGTAATGCGGTAACAAATATTCCGTAAATCAAAAACTTATTAAAATTCTGAGAGTTAACAATATAACCCATAGGCTGCTGGGCATATTTTTCATAATCTGAAAGAATCTGCTGAAAACTTTGTACTTTATGGTTAGATGGTATTTCGTAAAAAAGATCTATACCATGGATAAAAAGCTGTGTTTTGGTTTCTTCAGGATCTGAAGGATATCTATGACTGAACCATGAAAAGATGTTCATCATTTCTTCCCGGGTAAGCTCATCTACGGATTCTTTTACCTTTTCTTTAATCGTTTCAAGCTGGGCAGTACCGGTTGTTTGCAGGAAATTCATAATGCTCTCTTCTTCCTGACAGAGCTTATTGTATAAATTAATTTTAGCAATATTAGGGTTGGTTTTTATAAAATGAAGTTGTTCTGCCATATTTTTTACCCAATATTTTTATGAATTTGGTAATTAAAGATACAAAATATGCAGATATTTCAATGAAAAAATAATATGTATTAAATTGTATTAATCAATCGTCTGATATAATGCTATTCTGTTTCCTTCGGAGTTTTCAAATTCTGCGGGAGTGAAGTCCTGTCTTAATCATCTCCAGTGAATACAGCAGGTTTGCCAGTACATTGACCAGACATTTTTACTGATTAAAAAAGAAAAGTTTAAAAAATAGATAGACCTATCTATTTTTTAATTAGCTTTGTAAAAATTTTCAGGATGAAAAAAGAAAAAGTTAGAGACAGGATCATCAGGGTAGCTTCGGATCTTTTCTATAAACAAGGTTATAATTCGACCGGGATTAATCAGATTATTGCAGATGCTGATATTGCAATTGGTTCTCTGTATAATCATTTTTCATCCAAGAATGAGCTCTTACATGCCTATCTTATTAAAGAAGAGCTGACCTGGTTTGAAGGTGTTGAAAAATGTGTTGAAGGAATTTCCCATCCTAAAGAAAAAATAGAGGCTTTAATAGATTACAGGATAAAGCTTCAAAAATCTTCCAGGTTTTCCGGATGTCATTTTATTAAAATTATCTCCGAAATAGGCGACACTAATCCCATTGTGTCTGATTTTGTAAAGAAACACAAAGAAAAACAAAAAGAGCTTATTAAAACATTGGTGGAACAAAGTGAGCTACCGGATACTGATCTTGTGGCAGAAACTATTTTTCTACTTATTGAGGGCGCTGTTGTTACCTCAACAATCCATAAAAATACGGACTCTTTCGATCATACTAAAAAAATTATTCAGGGAATTCTTGACTAATTTTTTTGGCATTTAAAAAATAGATATATCTATATAATTATGAATTCTAAATACTTGAAATTGTTGATTGTACTTTCGGGGCAATTACTAACCATTATGGATATTTTTATTATTAATGTATCCATTCCTTCTATCCAGCGGGATATTCATGCCTCCAATGGAGAAATGCAGCTGATGATCTCCTCTTATCTTATTGGGTTTGCTTCTTTTCTTATTACAGGAGGAAGAATGGGGGATCTATATGGCAGGAAAAAGGTCTTCATATTAGGGTTGATGTTTTTTATGCTGAGCTCTGTAGGCTGTGGGATTTCAGGCAGTTCCGGACAACTCATCACCGCCCGTTTTATACAGGGAGTAAGCGCTGCTTTGATGGCTCCTCAGGTTCTGTCTATGATACAGATCCTGTTCCCGGGTCATGAAGAAAGAACAGAAGCGATGGGATGGTACGGAATAACCATTGGTATCGGAACGATTGCAGGACAGTTTTTCGGAGGCTATTTTTCATCATTATCCTTTATGCAGGAGCCCTGGAGGCTGATCTTTTTGATGAATGTGCCCATCTGCATTTTATCTGTTTTTTTAAGCATAAAAATATTGGATGAATCTAAAACCCCGGTAAAAAATACCTTTGATATTTGGGGTGTTACAGCTCTTTCTGCCGGCCTTTTTTGTTCTACATACGCTTTAACGATGTCTGAACACGAGGGAGTTACTGTCAGAAGTATGGTCCTTCTTCTTATCTCAGGCTGTATTCTTACTTATTTTATTAAAAATCAGAAAGGAAAAATGAAAAAAGAACGTCCTTACCTGATTGATTTTCAACTGTTCAGGTATAAGAATTTCAACCTGGGAATCTGGGCGGTGGTCTTTTTTTTTATCATGCTTGATTCCTATTTTTATATTGTCTCCCTTTTTTTTCAGGATGGATTAGGAATCAGTCCGCTGAATGCCGGTGAGATTATTGTTTTTCAAGGGTTAGGTTTTATTTTGGCTTCTCTTTTTTCTGCAAAATTGGTTTTAAAATACGGAAAGAATATATTACTTGGGGGCTTGGGGCTGATCATCAGTATTCTTATTGTACAGACTTTTTTATTCAATACACAAACACCTTTTTATCTTTTTTATTTCCTGTTGTTTTTACATGGAGTAGGAGTAGGATCTGTTATTCCTTCCCTTGCCAATATGGCATTGTCAGGAATTTCTGAAACCCTTGTGGGAAATGCATCCGGGGTGTACAATACTTTTCAGCAGGTGGCAGCGATCATCGGAATTATTGCAGTGGGCGGTGTTTTTTATTATTTTCTGGGAGAGCAGCCGTCACAGCAGGATTATCATGATGCTTTTTTAATGGCTATTGTCATCAATATTGTATGTCTGGTTTTTGTGGCAGCCTCTATTTTTATGCTTCCTGAGCATATCCTCCCGAAAAATAAGATGATAAAGAATCATTAAGCACTATTTTGAATGGTCTGAAGCAATTTTAGCCATATTTCGGGTGATTTCAGTCGGTGAATGGCAGTCACAGTTGCTGAAACCGATCACATACATATCTTTACCCGGAATGTAAATACCCATACTTTTGAATCCAAAAATGCTTCCGCCGTGCTCCCGGTCCGGAATACCATTGATATCTTTCAGATGCCATCCATATCCATAAGTAAATTCTTCACCGGAATTGAGTTTGTACTTTTGAAATGCCTTTTGGGTTTCTTTACTGTTTAATAGAATATTCTGGTTTAAAGCCTGCTGCCATTTCAGCATATCATCCACAGTGGACATTAATGAGCCCGAAGAAAAAGGAACACTAAAGCTGATTATTGTTTTGTTGACAAATCCAGATTCTTTCTTATGATATCCATAAGCCCTTTTGGGAATAACTTTTCTATCAGAAGCATAATAGGAATTCGACATTCCTGTCTTGTCAAAAATATTTTTCTTGATGAAATTTTCATAAGTATCTCCTGAAATAAGTTCTATAATATATCCTAAAATCACATAACCGGAGTTATTGTATTCAAATTTTTCTCCCGGAGTAAAATCAACAGGTTCATTTTTGAAAAAATCTACCATTTCTGAAGGCTTCATTTCTTTCTGGGCAATGCCTGAAAGAGATTTCATTTTTGTAAAATCCTTAATTCCTGAAGTATGGGTCAGAAGATGATGGATATTTATTTTATCTCCCGAAGGATAATCTTTGATATATTTTGAAACAGGATCATTTACAGAAAGTTTCCCCTCTTGTTCCAACATCAGAATGGCTACTGCTGTAAACTGCTTGGTCATTGATCCGATTTGAAAAACCTGGTCCGGGGACATATTGACATTAAGCTCCAGATTGGCTTTTCCAAAAGCTTTCCGATAAAGGGAGTTTCCATGTTGGGTGATCATAAATACACCTCCCGGCTCATTTTTATTTCCAAATTCAGTTTGAATCAGGCTGTCAATTTTCTTTTCAACCTTTTTTTCAAGGGCTTGAGCACCCATCTGACTGCTAAAGAATACAAGTAGTATAAGAGCGGTTATAAGTTTTTTGATAATCATATTGATTTGTATTATGTTATACAAAGATATAAATTATTTTTATTACCATGTTATACAAAATAGTAATTTGTGTTTTTTAATGATTTAAAATAAGATAATGATTTTCAAAGGTATTGAAGAGAGGATTATTTTTCTACAGATATTAATAGCATCATTGGTCTGCGAAGTTCCTCTTTCATTTCTGGAATTTCCTTCAGCATGGTGTGACTAGGCTCAGGTTCAATGATTTCTCTGATCTTAAAACCGTGCTTTAGTAAAGTATTGAGATAAGAGGTTAAAGTCCTGTGGTATTTGATGACATTTTCTCCTAAAAAGGTGGTGTTTCTTTTCCCTTCGATAAAATACCGGTCAACGGGCCAGCAGACTTTTTCCCCATCTTTATCGTATACCCAATCCTGGCCTCCTTCAGCAGTAAAAACAGGATGTTCTACTGAAAACACAAAACGGCCTCCTGAAACCAGCCAATGATAAATATTTTGAGCAAGAGCCTCAAATGATTCCACATAATGAAGGGTCAGCGAACTTAAAATAAGGTCAAATTTTTCAGCAGGGTATTCCACATCTTCCAATGCTTTTCTTTCATAGTGAATACCTTCCAGGTTGTTGATCTCTTTAGCTTTAGCAAGCATTTTCTCCGAAAGGTCAATCCCAATAACAGATTTTGCCCCATTTTCCATAGCATAGCGGCAGTGCCATCCGAATCCACAACCCAGATCGAGGACCTTTTTTTCTTTACAATCTGGTAGCATATTTTTCAGAGCATGCCATTCTCCTGCTCCTTCTAAGCCTAATTGTGACCGTAGCATCTGTTCATACTGGTCAAAAAAAGCCGGGTTGTCGTATTTATTTTCTTTCATAAGGATAGAATTGGGTTTTATTGTGAGCAGATGCCTGAAGTCAAATTACAGTAATTATTTAAAAAATTATATGAAATGACTTTACTTTTGATTGCTGCGCATGGCTTTAATGAGCCTGTCTGTTCTCTTATCTGCTCTGGCATTATTTAAAGAAACAACCGCCCATATAGCAGCGGGAAGCCAGCCGATTAAGGTAATCTGTAAAATCAGGCAGATCACTCCGGTGATGATTTTTCCACGAACCATAAAGGATAAGAAGGGAAGTAAAATGGCTAGTAACATGGTGTAAGGTTTTAATTAATAATAAATTTCTAATGAGACTGAGGATCAAAATAGGCTTTAAAAGTAAGTGGGTCTTCAATCTTATCTTCCACTTCTTCAAGATATTCTAAATATTCTTCCTGATGTTTTTCCATATAAATAAGTACAACGGCAAGATTCACATATAAATTTTTGTCGTTTGAACCTAAATCTAATGCCTTCTTTAAATAGTGCAAAGCCGTTTCATTTTCTCCCATATCAGAATAAATAGCTCCAATATTGATTAAAGCGGATGTGTTTTCTGGCTCAATAAGTAAAATTTCATCCAGTTCTTTGATTAATAAATCATTTAAAGTATCCCAATGGTCTTCATTCTCCCATCTTTTAGCCTGGAGTTTTTTTACATTTTCTAATCTTGATGTTATATTGCTCATTATTTAAAATTACAGAATGAATACTTATGTTGTCATCTACAAATTTAGCTTTCTTAAAATAAATCTTTTAATTCTGATGACTGAAAGATTTGTTGATCCACATGCATCCTCCTAACCAACAACCTTTTTCTTCTTTCTAGCTCCCAAGTTTCTTATCCGAACTCAGTTTCATTTATGCAACTCTTACAAAGTCACTCTCTGTTGCGGTAATACAAAGTTTAAGTCCGCAATCTGAAAACTTTTGAGCCACATTATAAAAAGCAATGGTTGTTCTAAACATTAAAAGAATGCAAACCGCTGAACTTATTTTATTGGCGAAAAAAGCTGATTCTGCAGTATTTTTATAGATTTCTGAGAAGCCTCTTGTTTTTCCGAGATCAATCCAGCTTCTGCTTTCAGAGATCCAGGAAGTGTTTTCCGTGCTATAATCTTTACAGATATACATTGTACTGTCCCAACCATTGTCCATACTATAATACAAACAAAGTGCTTCAGCATTCTCTTCTTTTGCCTTTTTCAGGCAACCATTCATTTTCTCTTCAATTTTTTTTTCAAAACCCTTTAAAGAAACAGCCATGATTTTTTCCACTACTTCTTTAGAAAGTCCAAGCTTTAAAGTGATTTCCAGAGCGTAATTTGTTGCCTCTTCAATCTTTCCGCTCTCTATCAAATCAGCACAGGATCTCCAATATTTATAATTTCTCATCGTTGAAGTGATAGGAATTAATTAATTCTTTTATTGTTTGATCTGTTTTCATAAGCTCGCCGTGGGGAATCTGATGAGTAAGGTAAGTGTAAAGTAAATCGGTCACCCATTTATTCTCAATGTTATGAATGTAATAGGCGCAAATAAGGCCCACATCGTCGGAGATATAGGCTGATAGATCGGATGATCCTGTGCTTCTGAAAACGAATACAAAAATATCCTTTCGGAGGTCATTGATTTTGTCCTCTGTTTCCGTAGTTATCTCCTTTCCTTCTACTGGCTGATAGGCTTTCATCCATACATCCGAAAATTCAGGAAGGTCTCTTTTATCCAGAAGATCATCAATGTATTCAGTATCTACATGAATGAAAGCTGTTTTTAAGGCATCCTTAAAAACAGCTTCAAATATATTAAGTTCTTGTATCATATTCAAGAATAGAGATTATCCGAAAGCTCTTTTCAATAAGCTCTCTACTTTTGGTTCACTACCTCTGAAATCTTTATACAGTTCCATGGGATCTTTCGTTCCGCCGGAAGAAAGAAGGATTTTGTACTGAGCTGCAATCTCCGGATTGAAAATTCCGTTTTCTTTAAAATACTGGAAAGCATCAGCATCCAGTACTTCTGCCCATTTGTAAGAGTAATATCCCGCAGAATATCCACCCTGAAAAATATGGGAGAAACTTGGGCTCATTGCTGTTTCAGAATTCGTAGGGTAAAGTGTAGTTGCTTGGGTATATTTATCTTCAAACTCCTTTATCGTCTCATGTGCTAATTCTCCAACTTTAGTATGGTAATTCATATCCAGAAGTCCGAACCCAATCTGTCTCAGCGTTTGATATCCTTCCATAAAGTTTTTAGACTGTTCAATCTTTTCAATTTTTTCATCAGGAAGAACTTCACCCGTTTTGTAATGTTTTGCAAAAGTCTTCAAGAACTCAGGTTCATAGCAGAAGTTTTCCAGGAATTGGGATGGAAGCTCCACGAAGTCCCATTTTACAGAAGTCCCCGAAAGAGAAGGGTATTGCGTATTGGCCATCATTCCGTGAAGAGCATGTCCAAATTCATGGAATAAAGTAGTCACCTCCTGGAATGTTAATAGACTAGGAGTGTCCTTTGTTGGTTTACTGAAATTGCAGACAATAGAAATATGCGGACGTGAATTTTCCCCGTTCTGTTGATATTGATTTTTGTAGCTTGTCATCCATGCACCTGCTCTTTTACCCTTTCTTGGGAAATAGTCAACGTAAAGCAGAGATTTATAAGTGCCATTTTCTTTTACTTCATACACCTTTACTTCTTCATGGTATTTCGGAATATCATTTCTTTCCTCAAATGTTAATCCGAAAAGTTTTCCAGCCAATCCAAAAACAGCATCCTGTACCTGATTTAAAGGGAAATAAGGCTTCAGTTCTTCGTCATTCAGGTCAAATTTTTGTTTACGAAGTTTTTCAGCGTAAAAAGCATGGTCATAACCTTGCATATCCTCAATACCATCAGCTTTAGCCAATAGTTTTAATTCTTCGATTTCTTTATCAGCGTAAGGCTTTGCTTTGGTTAAAAGTTCATTTAAGAAATCAAAAACCTTCACCGGTGATTTGGCCATTCTTTCTTCAAGAACAAAATCAGCATAAGCCTTATACCCTAGAAGCTCAGCTTTTTGCTGTTTTAAAGTTAAAAGTTCTTTGATCATATTTTGGTTATCAAACTCACCACCATCAAAAGATTTTTTGCCATTGGCCAATGCCAGTTCCTTTCTCAGTTCACGGTTTTCCGCATAAGTCATGAACGGGATATAGCTTGGATATTGCAGCGTAACAACCCAGCCTTCCAGATTTCTCTCTTTGGCTTCCTCAGCATATTGATCAATAATAGCTTCAGGGATACCTGCCAAATCTTCTTTATGGGTAATGTGCTTGAAATAAGCATTGGTAGAAGCTAATACATTTTGTCCGAACTGCAGGGATTTTAGAGAAAGATCCATGCTGATCTTTTTTAATTTTTCCTTGTCCTCTTCATTTAATAAAGCACCACTTCTTACAAAACCTTTATAGGTTTCATTCAAAAGCATTTTTTGTTCTTCATTGAGGTTATATTTTTCCTTTTCGTCGTATACTTTTTTTATTTTACTGAAAAGAGCTTCGTTTTGAGAAATCTTTGAAGAATATTCCGTTAAAATAGGAGAAACTTCCTGAGCAATCTGCTGGATTTCATCACTTGTTTCTGCCGAATTTAAATTGAAAAATATATTGGAAACAACATCCAGCTGCTCGCCAGAATACGCTAAAGCTTCAATTACATTTTCAAAAGTAGGTGCCTCAGGATTATTAACAATCGCATTGATTTCCTCCTCAGATTTTTGGATTAATTCTTTAAAAGCAGGAAGATAATCTTCATTTTTTATAGAAGTAAACGGTGCAGAATGATATGGAGTGTTAAATTTCTCAGTTAAAATATTCATTTTTTGATTTTTAATTAAAGTTAAATGTAGTCATTCATCAGGAATCACAGCTGAAAAGCTCAAAAATAATGCCTGAATAAAAAGTTATGACAAAAATACTTATCTTTAAAATAATTTTGTCATAGGAAGAGTAGAGATGAAGATGAATGGCTAACCATAAGTTGTAATCTTAATTATTAATTGATGAAAAAAATATTCTTTTGTTGTCTGTTCTTATACAGTTTTATAAATGCACAAAAAGCAATTCAGCCGTATGGAGCTACACCCTCTGAAAGACAATTGGCCTGGCATGATATTGAAGTGTATGGGCTGATCCATTTTACACCTACCACCTTTGAAGATAAGGAATGGGGCTATGGGGATGCTAATCCAGGAATTTTCAATCCCACCGATTTCGATGCCGAACAAATTGTAAAAGCAGCTAAATCAGGAGGATTAAAAGGAGTAATACTGGTGGCTAAGCATCATGATGGATTTGCTTTATGGCCTACCAAAACAACGGCCTACAATGTTTCGAAAAGCCCTTTCAGAAACGGTAAAGGAGATCTGGTAAAAGAAGTGCAGCTTGCAGCTCAAAAATATGGGTTAAAGTTTGGAATATATTGCTCACCTTGGGATCGGAATAATCCTGAATATGGGACATCAAAATACCTTCCTATCTATCAGGCTCAGCTGAAAGAGTTATACAGCAATTATGGAAATCTGTTTATGAGCTGGCATGACGGTGCCAATGGTGGAGATGGCTATTATGGAGGAGCCAGAGAAACAAGGAGTATAGATAATACGGTTTACTATGATTGGAAAAATACCTGGGCTATTACCCGCAAAATGCAATCTATGGCGAATATATTTAGCGATGTTGGTTTGGATATAAGGTGGGTGGGAAATGAAGAAGGGCATGCTTCAGAAACTAGCTGGGCTACCTTTACCCCAACAGGACCAAAAGGTAAAAGTGAAGCTGTTCCTGGACAGGCTAACTACCCGCAAAGCCCAACTGGTATTAGAAACGGGAAATTTTGGATGCCGGCGGAATGTGATGTTCCGCTTAGGAAAGGATGGTTCTTTCATGTTCAGGAAAAACCCAAATCACCGGAAGTCTTATTTGATCTTTACCTGAAAAGTGTTGGCCACGGTGCTGCATTAGATTTAGGGTTGGCTCCGGATACCAGAGGCAGGTTGCATGAAGACGATGTTGCTGCCCTGCAAGCTTTCGGAACTATAATAAAGCAGACTTTTGCCAATAATCTGGCTAAGGGAGCTATGATCAAATCCAGTAATACCAGAGATAAAGTTCATATTCCACTTACCTTGCTGGATGGTGATAAGCAAAGCTTTTGGGCCACTGAAGATAAAGTAAAACAGGCAAGTCTTGAAATAAACCTTCCATCTTCTCAAACATTTGATATCATTAGCTTACAGGAATTCATTCCTTTAGGGCAAAGGATTGAAGCTTATAATATTGAAGTTTTTAAGGATAACGCCTGGGAAAAGATTTATGAAGGTACAAGCATTGGGGCTAAAAGATTGATTAAATTGAGACAGCCGCTTACTGCCAGTAAATTGAGACTAAACATTACACAATCTCCGGTTTGCATTACGTTAAGCGAATTTGGCCTTTATAAGAAAGCGATACTTTAATTATATTGAAGTTCCGGTAAAGCAAATTTGAAATAACTCTAGATTGTCTGGAATTTATTTCCTTAATAATCTTGTCATATGGAAAGTGGGGATGATATTGAAATATCTAATTTTGAGAACAGATGTAAACATTGTCATTGAAATAAACAACCTAAATATATAAACTATGAAAACACTCTTAAAAATTATCGGAATCATCATTCTGTTGATTGTTGTATATGCTGTTATTGCTATGCTGGCATTCAGCAAAGACTATCATTTTGAAAAATCTGTTGTCATTAAAGCTCCAAAAGAAAAAGTATGGTCACATGTAGGTTCTTTAAAAGAATATAATGTATGGGATCCTTTTTCCAAAGCAGATAAAAATATTAAAATTACGTATTCGGGAGAAGGGGATAAAATAGGAGATTCCTATCACTGGAAAGGAGATAAAAATGTGGGCGAGGGAGAACAGGCGATTACTGAAATGGTACCCAATGAAAAAATGGTCACCAAACTCCATTTTATCCAGCCTTTTGAAGGAAATGCCAAAAGTACCTTTGTACTGACACCCGAAGGAAATGGAACAAAAGTAACCTGGATGATTGATAATGAACTCAATACGATGATGAAGATTATGAAGCCTATGATGGATAATAATATGAATAAGATGTTTGGGCAGGGGCTTGATGGTCTGAAACAGATATCAGAAAAATAAAACTGAAGCCTTGTAAATTTTACAGGGCTTTTTTATGCTTTAGGGGTTGGTGCTACGGTATTAGGATTTGGGTCATTTGTTTTTTTATGAAGAAATGAAAATATAAATTATTATAAGAAAAATATTATCTTTATATAAAGATTCGATTTATGGAGAAGATTGTATTTGAAAAAAGTGATATCAGAGACTTCGTAAAAACTACCATTACAGAGAAAATTGAAAAACTTAAAAAATTTATTGAGTTTACTCTGGAAGCAAGCCGTGACATCAAAAAAACTCCGAAATATGACAGCATGAGAGAAGAAATGCAGGAGGAGATTTACCAGATGCAGCGACAATTGGGAGCTTTGAATGATCTTAAAAGAAATATGGCAAAAGTTCTTAACACAAGTACAGAAAGAGCACAGCTGGGATCATTGGTGATTACCAATAAAGCCCGTTTTTATATTTCAGTTTCATTAGGTGAATTCTTTTTTGAAGGAGACCGTTTCTACGCCATTTCCCCCGAAAGTCCAATGGCAAAAAAGATAATGGGGATGAGGGCCGGAGATGAATTTGTACTAAATAAAATTCATCAAAAAATAGTGGAAGTACTCTAAGAAGGGGCCTTAATGATGAAACCATAACTATCCACAATACCCATGAAATTCGGTAATTTAAGAACAAACAGAATCAATCAATGGATCATTATCCATTTGCGTTATCTGGTGGGCTTCGCTTTTTTGCCATCAGGATTAACCAAATTAATAGGGAATAGGTTCACCCGTATTTCAACAGAAAATCCAATAGGTTACTTTTTTGAAGCATTGTACCAATCCGGTTTCTACTGGAACTTTTTAGGATGGGCACAAGTGATCACAGGAGTTTTACTGATGACCCAGCGTTATGCGACTCTTGGGGTCTTAGTATTTTTCGCAATATTAACTAATATCTGGGTGATTACACTTAGTCTTTCATTCTCCGGAACCTGGATAATCATTTCTTTAATGATGCTTGCTGTTTCTATTTTATTGATATGGGACGGGCATAAATTGCTTCCAATTTTTAATTACAACAAATCGGGTATCGTTAAGGAATATCCTGATCCCGGCCCTATCTGGATTATTGCAGGAATGATATATACTTTCAGCTTTATTGTGCTGTATATGCTGGATCCGGTATACGGAGCTGTATATGAAAAATGGCTGGTTAAAGTGTTTGCCGCAGCGATTTTGCTGACCTTCATTATAAGCAATTACAAAGCATACAAAAATCATAGGTTGGTATTAAAAACCTGATCTTTTAAATGCCGGAGATTGGATCTCATATTGTAAATTTGCAGTTATGAACAAAGCAGAAATAGTAAAAGAAATCATAGAACAGAGGAGAAGTACTTTTCCAAAAGATTATACAGACGCAGAAATTTCCCAGGAGGTTATTGATGAAATTCTAAGTTCGGCAACATTTGCACCCAATCACAAACGTACAAAACCTTGGCGTTTCAAAATATTTAAAGGGGAAGAAAAGGCAAATCTGGCTTCAGAAATGCAGGCTATCTATAAAACTACGCAGCCCGAACAGCTTTTCTTAGAGAAAAAATATAATGATATCGGTTTTAAAATCAACAAAGCTGATGTGGTAGTTTCCATTGTTGTTAATTTCAGCGGAATGGTTCCGGAATGGGAAGAGATTGCAGCTACCTCAATGGCTGTTCAGAATATGTATCTTACCTGTACGGCCCATAATATAGGATGCTACTGGAGCTCTCCAACAATTGTTGACCTTCTGAAGGAATCTTTAACCATAGAGGAAAACCAAAAGTGTTTAGGGCTTTTCTATATGGGAAAAGTGGATTAATGAATCATTTTGAAGAGGTGATAATGAATGAGTGAAAAAAAATATCAAATTATCCCATTTTCAAATTACCAAATTGAAAAATTTGTTTTATCTTTGCACTCTTAAATATTTAACTGGGACGAGTTCCCGTAAAATTCAAACATTATGTCAGTAAAAATCAGATTACAAAGACACGGTAAAAAAGGTAAGCCTTTTTTCCACATCGTGGTTGCAGATTCTAGAGCAAGAAGAGATGGTAGATTCATCGAAAAACTAGGAACTTACAACCCAATTACTAACCCTGCAACTATTGAATTAAACGTTGATTCTGCTGTACAGTGGTTAAACAATGGTGCTCAGCCTACTGATACTGCCAGAGCTATCCTTTCTTACAAAGGTGCCCTTTACAAAAAACACTTACAAGGTGGTGTAGCTAAAGGTGCTTTTGACGAAGCTGAAGCTGAAAAAAGATTTGCTGCTTGGGTAGACGCTAAAGATGCTAAAGTACAAGGTAAAGTAGAAGGTTTATCTAAAACTCAGGCTGACGCTAAGAAAGCTGCTTTAGATGCTGAAGTTAAAGTAAACGAAGCTAGAATTGCTGCTGTTGCACAAGCTGATGCTGATGCTAAAGCTGCTGAGGAAGCTGCTAATGCACCTGCTGAAGAAGTTGTTACTGAAGCTACAGAAGGAGAAGCTCCTGCTGCTGAAACTGAAGAAAACACTGAAGCTTAATAAACAAATCCTGTTATGCGTAAAGAAGATTGCTATTTTTTAGGTAAAATCACACGCAGACATGGACTTGCGGGTAACGTTATCCTTAAATTGGATACCGATCAGCCCAAGCTTTACAATAAATTGGAATCAATATTCGTTGAAATCAACGGATTATTGGTTCCATTTTTTATTGAAAAGTCCTCCTGGAGCAAATTAGATGCTTTAAATCTTGCTTTTAAAGGCTCCTCAGAATCTCTGGTAGATCAGGTTTTAGGTAAAAGTGTTTACCTTCCGCTTGCTACCCTTCCTCCACTTTCAGGAAAACAATTCTATTATCACGAAATAATAGGGTACAATATCCTTGATGAAAATGATAACGACTGTGGAGTAATACGATCTGTAAACGATCAGACTGCCCAAAATTATTTCATTCTTGGATTTGAAGGCCGTGAAATTGTGATCCCTCTTATCAAAGACTGGATCCTGGAGGTAAACAGAGAAGAGAGATTTATTAAAATGCAATTGCCGGAAGGCCTGATGGACGTTTTCCTTGTTCCGTCAAAAAAAGATGAATAATCTGTTTTCAGAAATTATATCTGAAACTTATTCTCTTTCGCATTATTTACTAAGAAATATTTCCCATAACTTTTTGTATAGGATGAGAAACCATCGTTTTTGTATGGTCTTCTTTGGTCAATTTTTATGTATATGATCAATGCTGTGCTCCGATGCGGAACCATGACTTTAAAAGGTTAAGGTATCTACTGATTCCCTATAGAATCTAGTTAAATAACTTTCTGAATTCTCCCGGAGACTGATTCGTCTTCTGTTTGAAGAGTTTGCTGAAAGACTGTGGATGTTCAAATCCCAGTTCATAAGCAATTTCACTCACAGATAAACTTGTAGTACTCAAACGTTCTTTAGCAGAATCAATTAATTTATTCTGAATATGCTGCTGTGTGTTTTGCTGAGTATGAAGACGAAGCAATGTCCCAAGATAATTAGGGGAGATATTCATCTGTTCGGCAATACATTTCACAGAGGGAATGCCATTTTCGAGGAGATTTCCGCCTTCAAAATATTGAGAAAGAATATCTTCAAATTTAAATAACAATTCGTGACTTGACTTTTTTCTGGTAAAAAATTGCCGTTCATAAAAACGTTCAGAATAAATCAGTAATAATTCAATCTGAGCAATGATAAGCTCCTGCGTAAATCTATCGGTGTTTGACTGATATTCTCTTTCAATATTTTTAAGAATATTAACAAGGATTTCCTCTTCTTTATCAGAAAGGAAAAGAGCCTCCTTCACCTGATAGCTAAAGAAGTCATAAGTTTTTATTTTTTTGGTTAATGAAGTATTCCACAGAAAATCAGGATGAATAAGCAATAAAAATCCGGTAGGCTCCACTTCAACATCGGGATTGATTTCAAGGCTTAAAAACTGCTGTGGTGAAACAAAACACAGCACTCCGGAATCGAAATCATATTGCTGTTGTCCATAATTGAATTTTGGACTGACATTCTTTTTCAAACCAATTGAATAAAAATTCTGAATCCATTTCAGTTCTTCATGATCTACAGCATAACGCACTTTGCTGTAATCTATTAAACTGATCAGCGGATGTTCAGGATTCGACAGACTACAGAAAGCATGAAAATCTGAAATAGAGTTAAAGCGGACAGGCTGTTTCATAATAGCGAAGTTAATTGTTTTTTGTAAAAAGTATAATCAATGGTTTTAGAAAACCTTCAGCTCCAATCTGACCAACTTTTGTAGGACATCTGAACGGAGCTGAAGGTCATTATTACAAGGTTAAATCGCTGTTGAAACTGTCAGATGTTCCCATTTTTCAGCATCCTTCTTTAAAATATCTATTTTATTATTCAGAAACTCCACCGTTCCTACACCTAATAATAAATGTACCGGAGGATTTTTCTCTTTACTGATCTGGATCAGGACGTCAGCTGCTTTTTCAGGATCATTAGGCTGATTTCCATTGATTTCATTAAGATGAGCCTGTTCTGAATTTCTTGCCGCTTCATAAGCTTGAATAGGATTAGAAGGCGTTTTCACAGAGTCTTTAGTTAAAAAATCTGTACGGAAATATCCAGGATAAACAACGGTAGCATGAACTCCGAAGTCTTTCACTTCTTCAGCCAATGCCTCTGTAAATCCGGCAACAGCAAATTTTGTAGAACAATAGATTCCCCAGCCCGGAAAATTGGCGGAATATCCGCCAACCGAAGATATATTGAAGATATTTCCTGATCTTTGTTTACGAAGATACGGCATGGCATTTCTAATCACATTCAATGTTCCGAAAACATTCACGGCATAATTTTCTCTTGACTCTTCATCAGTAAGCTCTTCAAGGGTTCCGATTTGTCCGTAGCCGGCATTGTTGACAACCACATCGATTCGTCCAAAATGATCAACTGTTTTTTCAATGGCAGATTTTATGTCGTTGTTGTCTGTGATGTTGACGCTCAGTGGAAGGAAATTTTCTGAAGTTTCTCCAATGGTTGAGAAAAGGGATTCAACGGTTCGGCTGGTGGCAGCAACCTGAAATCCTTCGGATAGTAATTTTTTTACCAACTCAAATCCTAAACCTTTTGAAGCTCCTGTTACGAACCATACTTTTTTTGTTTCCATTTTTAAATAATTTCTTTGTTTAAATGATGATACAAAGATGGAAACTTGCGAAAAGGAAAATGTATCCAAATCGGGGAATGATGTATCTAAATCGTGGATGATGATTATATCTGCTTTAAATTTCTAAATTTATTCTGCGGTTAACAGATTATTAATACTTGAGAATTTTGAATATAAAATATCCCACATTATAGAATATTATAGAAAAACGAGGTGAAGAAAATTGATAAATGATAAGTTGAACTGTTAGAAAAAAGAATAGAACTGCTGTTTTTTATGAAGTGGAAATAAAATAGTGAGATAAATGTGAATTGATTTTAAAGCGTTGGTTTTTAGTTGTTTGTTGTTTTTTAATTCATGAATTTAGGTATATAAATTTATGAATCTATAGAGTGTTCACTTGGATCATCACATCGGTTTACGCATCTTTGCTTCAAGGTAAAAACACAGCATTTATATTTTTGTATGTGTACAGTACAAAAATGTAAATATTAAAATCCTACGTGAGTTAATGAATGAATTAAAAAGTTAGAGTAGTGATCACCAAAAGTAATTTATTATGTTGTAAGTAAACAAAGTTTGTTTGAAACCATTAGCGATGTCAGGGAATGAATTCTAAGTGAATAAGACAGAGCTAATGATGAACTTGAGGAATCAGAATTATCATTTAAAAACTAAAAACTAATAACTATTTTCCATACATAAGAGCCCTGTTCTTATGAAAAAACAAGAATAAGTCAGCTTATTCCTCTAAAAAGTGATATGATGTGAGTGTACCAGGTTCAAGTCAGGACAAATTTTATGAAGTTCAGGATATTAAAATTATACTTTAGAAACGAATGCAGAAGAGTGAAAAAGATAATTTTACTGAACAGAAAGTTTAATTACCTGATAAATGATTTTTAAAGACAGCGTAACCATTAAGTTGCGCTGTTTTTTTGTAACTTTGCAAACATTAATTTTTATACAAAAATTTATCATCAACAAATGAAAAAGCAGACGATCAAAGAAATCCTGAAGGATTACAAGAAAGTATTACATCATGACATTACAGTTTACGGATGGGTAAGAACCTTCCGTGCTAATCGCTTTATTGCACTTAATGATGGATCTACTATTAATAATTTGCAGATAGTTGTTGATTTCGAAAATTTTGATGAAGAGGTTATCAAGAAAATCAGTACTGCTTCTTCCCTTAAAGTGGTAGGTGAAGTAGTAGAGAGCCAGGGTGCTGGCCAAAGCGTTGAGATTATTGCTAAAAAGATCATCGTTTTAGGAGATAACTTTACTGAAGAGCTTCAAAGTACGATTCTTCAACCTAAAAAACACAGTTTAGAAAAGCTTCGTGAGCAGGCTCACTTAAGATTCAGGACCAATTTATTCGGGGCTGTTTTCAGAGTGCGTCATGCAGTGAGCTTTGCCGTTCACTCGTTTTTTAATCAGAATCAGTTCTTCTACATCAATACACCTGTAATTACCGGTGCAGATGCAGAAGGAGCCGGAGAAATGTTTGGAGTTACCAACTTTGATCTTGAAAATATGCCAAGAACAGAAGAAGGTGATATTGATTTCTCACAGGATTTCTTTGGTAAAAAAACGAATCTTACGGTTTCAGGACAGCTTGAAGGAGAAACTGCAGCCATGGGATTAGGAAGAATTTATACATTCGGACCTACTTTCCGTGCTGAAAACTCTAATACAACAAGACACCTTGCTGAATTCTGGATGATTGAGCCGGAAGTGGCCTTCAATAACCTGGAAGATAACATTGACCTTGCTGAAGATTTCTTAAAATATGTGATTCAGTATGTGCTGGATAACTGTAAAGATGATCTGGAGTTCCTGGATAAGCGTTTTGAAGAAGAACAGAAAACAAAACCTGAGAAGGAAAGAGCAAAAGAAGGTCTTATTGAAAAACTTCAGAATGTGATTGCTAAGCGTTTCAAGCGTGTAAGCTATACAGAAGCTATTGAGATTTTATTAAACTCAAAAGAAAATAAAAAAGGCAAATTCGCGTATCCCGTTGAAAAATGGGGAACAGATCTTCAATCTGAACACGAGAGATATCTTGTTGAAAAACATTTTGAAAGCCCGGTAGTATTATTTGATTATCCAAAGGAGATCAAAGCTTTCTATATGAAACTGAATGACGACAACAAAACTGTTGCGGCAATGGATGTTCTTTTCCCAGGAATCGGAGAAATCATCGGTGGTTCTGAAAGAGAAGCAAGATTAGATGTACTAAAACAGAAAATGACTGATATGCATGTAGATGAGCATGAGCTTTGGTGGTATCTGGATACCCGTAAGTTTGGTTCTGTTCCCCATGCAGGATTTGGTTTGGGATTAGAAAGATTGGTTCTTTTTGTGACTGGGATGACGAATATCAGAGATGTAATTCCTTTCCCTAGGACACCGAAAAGTGCTGAGTTCTAGAATAATAAAAAAAAGCCTTAATGAAATTTAAGGCTTTTTTTATTTTTTAGTAGTTTATTATGATATTAACTATCATGCAAAAATCGTGCTAAATGTGTTTATTATCAAATAAATTTATTAAATTCGTAGAATATGTTATGTTAAAACGCCAATATTACTATGCTTAAACAACACTTACAACTCAAATTAGGACAGAAGCTGGCCCCTCAGCAGATCCAGTTGATGAAGCTTATTCAGCTTCATACTCTTGAATTTGAAGAGGAGTTGGAGAGAGAGCTGGAAGAGAACCCTGCATTAGAAATTGCAAAGGAAGAGTCTAAGGAAGATGATTATGCTTCTTTGGAAGAAGCCTATCAGGATGAGGGTACCGATAGCATTGAAACAGATTTTGATGTCAATGAATATATTTATGACGACGAACCCAACTATAAAACTGCATCCAGCAACTATTCTCCGGACGACGAAGAATTTGATAATGAAAGTCTTTTAACTGAAGGGCAGTCATTATATGATTATCTGATGGAACAGATTCATTTGGCGAGTATCAATAATGAAGATTTAAAAGTTGCAGAATATCTTATTGGAAATCTGGATACAGATGGATATTTAAGAAGGGAAATCAAGTCTATCGTTGATGATCTGGCTTTTTCACAGGGAATCTATACTACTAAGGAAAAAGTGGAAGATATCCTGGAAAATTATGTTCAGAAGCTGGATCCATCAGGAGTAGGGGCAAGAGGACTTCAGGAATGTTTATTACTTCAGATCGAAAAGAAAGTAAGCTCGGATAAAGCAGTTTCTCTGGCCGCGAGCATTTTGAGGCATCAGTTTGATGCATTGACGAATAAGCACTATAACAAGATTATTCAGAAATATGATATTGAAGAGGAGGATCTGAAAGATGCTTTGGATGAAATATCAAAATTATCCCCTAAAGTGGGAGGGAACTTTGATACCCAGACCATCACTATCAATCAGGAAATTATCCCTGACTTTGTAATCCAGGTGAAAGATGGATTGGTAATTCCCATGCTTAACAGCAAAAATGCGCCTACGTTAAGGGTTTCAGAAGAATATAAAGATATTCTTACCACGTATTCTCATGATAAAAATTCATCTGAGCATAAACAGGCCGCTTTATTCATCAAACAAAAACTTGATGCTGCCAAATGGTATATTGATGCCATTAATCAGCGTCAGAATACCCTTTTACAGACCATTACGGCCATTGTAAAGTTCCAGAAGGATTACTTTATCACAGGCGATGAAAAGTCGCTGAAACCGATGATTCTAAAAGATATAGCAGATATTACAGGATTTGATATTTCTACCATTTCAAGGGTAGTAAAAAGTAAATATGCTGATACGCCTAATGGTATTGTATACCTTAAAGATCTGTTCTCGGATAGTTTAACTAATGATGACGGGGAGGAAGTTTCTACAAAAGAGATTAAAACCCATCTTCAGGAAGTAATCAGTAAGGAGAATAAGAGAAAACCGCTTACTGATGATGCTTTGGTAGTGATCTTAAAAGAACAGGGTTATAATATTGCCAGAAGAACGATTGCAAAATACCGTGAGCAGCTGAATATTCCTGTAGCAAGGTTAAGAAAAGAGCTATAGTTTTAGATACTGTACTTTACATATATAAAAAGGTGAACGTTGGCGTTCACCTTTTTTATTGAATTTGTTTACATTTTTTATTTTAGCCACAAATCGGAGATTTGACGTAGTCAAAGGTTACAAAGTTTCTTGGATACTTAAGTTTAATAAAGTTGTGAAAATAAGCTCACTAACGCTCACGTAAGTTTAAAAAACATCAAAGATTTTTTGCTTAAGTGTACTTTTTATTTACAATCCGTTTAAACTTAAAATAAACTAAAGTGTTTATAGTGTTTCACTCAGCTTTTGTGACTAAATTTTTATTTAGTTAAACAGGCTTATTGTATAAATTAAGAGATCAGAAATACAGTATCACTTATTCTTTTAAAAAGACTGAATGTATTGATCTGTTTTCCAAATTCTTTATTTTCCCAATATACTTTTCCATCTTTATAATCATTGATTAACGCAAAAGTACCGCTGTTGATCTTCAGAAATGCAATGGCAGGGAAGGGAAGGTCTTCAAGATCTTCAAGCTCCAGTCTTACCACCATGGTTTCAATATCAAAATCATCTTTTAATATAGTATGGAAGCTCAAAAAATTATAATCATCCACAGGGATATCATAATTTTTTATTGTTCCTGCCTTTATATTTTGTTGTATAAATTTTTTCAACAAAAAATTAAAAGAGGTTACGTGGCTGTCTTTTTCAATCATAGATGCTGGAAATTTTTAATAGATATAATAGGCATTTTCGTTAATGCGCTTCTTAATGTTGTGTATGTTTATTTTATAAGGAATATTTTCTTCACTTTTATAATGAAAGTCGATTGTACTGATCGTTTTTTTACTGAGTCCTATCCATTTGTTATCCTTAATTTTATAGAGAACAAACTGATTGTAGTGCAGCGTATAGTCTGCTTCATTGATAATGACCAGCTTATTTTTATCTTGTGGATAAAAGGTAATATGTGTTTTTCCTATTTTGTATGATTGTTCTTCCAGAAAATTCATATGCTCTTTTTGAGTATAGGAACGCAATTTTGATTTTAGCAGCAGAAACCTGTAATGGGTTTGTCTGATGTTTTCCTTTATCCTGCTTTTTATTTTTTTTACAGCATGCGAATACGGACTAAACTTGTAATGGATGCCCTTTGGAGAGATCGAAAATTTAGTTTTGCTTTCAAATGGATCTATAAAGAAAAATTGATTGTCCTTTACATTGATAAGATGAATCAATAAATACTGCTTCTCAGTAATGCTATTGAAAATATTGCCCTCTACCCAATGGTGAACAACATTGGTATAGGTAAATTCCTGTACAATGGGTTTATGGTAATACTTAATTTCCTTTTGGAGCTCCAGTCTCCTTAACACAAGAGTGAAACTTTCAATTTCCGTCTTAATCTGGGTAATATCTGTGGTATGGACCTTACTGAATTCAAAATTACATTCATCAAAACAGAAATGGCGGCTATTTTCTAAAATGCGGGCATAATCCTTACTCTGTTTGAAGAGGTTAATGCACTGCTCGTTATTTTTCAATAAAGTGAAAAAGCCTGCCGGATAGTTCTTATGAGGGGAAATAACATCGTATTTCTGCAATATTTTTTCAGTCATAAAATACCGGATATTACCGAAAACTATGTCGATATCACAATATCCCCAGAAGTCATAATTTTTCAGATATTCCTGGAAGATCAGCCCATAAGTAGGTTTAAAATCACATAGCTTATAGCCATCCAGAATATTGATATTCAGATTGAGTTTTTCACTGGCTAATGCACTGAATTCAGTAAGGTCCTTAATGTGCACAAAGTGTACATTGGGGATATGAAAAGGAGCTTCTAAATTAGTAAACAATATAAAATCAACATCCGGATTATATTTGCAGCTGAACAAAAAATGGCTGAAATAAGATGGCCAGCTTTTTCCGAAATAACAATTTATTAATGCGATTTTGGTCATCCTACGTCAGTTTTTTAATATTGAGCAATGAGTCATAACTTTTGTGTAAGAAATAATAAAGAATGGACTCATAAAGATTCGGTTTCGAAGCAAACATCCGGTTAATAAACATATGAATATAGCTTATCACTAATGATTTAACCATCTGTTTGGATTGCAGATCCTTAACTTCAGTGATATAATTTTTCGTTTTCCTGGTTCTGCTATTTAATATCATAGTAAAATCATCCCCTTCCGTCAGGAGATCCAAAATTTCACTTCTATGGTTTCTATATTTATCTTTTAAAGCTGCCTTAGAGTTTTCATCCAGCCTCATACCATATCCATTAGCCAAATGATTCATAATATCTCTTTTCTCAGCTTGTTCATAGCCAAAATCATTCAGGATTCTGTTTACTCCCACAATAGCAGCTTTCCAAATAGCGGTTTCTGTCAATTCAGCCTCTTTTAATAGTTGGCAAACACACTCACTGTCAAAATAAAATATACTTTCCATATGGTCTATGGTAGACTCTCCATATCGTTCAATCTCTCTATTGTAGGTGTCCAGAACAATTTTATGGATAATCATCTCTTGTGTCAGATATTTATCAAGCAATTGATAGATCTGATTGGAAATATTATGATCCGATGATGTTGTCAGAAATCTTATTCTGATATGATGGTCCGGATCGCTGTAACGGATGAAAAACCATTTTTTTATAATCCCTTTTTTAATGAGCCCACTGGCAAATTTATAGATGGAATCTTTGATGATCTGATCCGAAACTTTGGGGCTGCTATAGATTTTATAGAAAAGCCATTCGCTTCCCGGAATAAAATTTCTGGTAATTGTATTTTTAACAGAAAAAAGAGAAAGCTCTTTGTTTTTCTTACTGCTCAGGTTATGCCATGGAATGACAATCTCATTGCTATGGATGTTTCCTTCCATATCTTTGGCTACACTTTCATATTGATTGGCAAGGTTTTCGAAAACCCTTATTTTCTTCTCCTTCACAAGATGATCCAGTAAAATTTCCAGAGAAAGTGTATTGTTCATGAAAACAGGAAGTTCCATATCCCTCTCTGAGAAGGTGAAGATTTCTGGAATATTCCTTTCTTTCAGATGGTCTCGGAGCATATTCACTGAAGCCTGTTTTCCATTGAATATTTTCTCATATGACAGTTGCCATGATGTTCTTGACAAGATAACGTTATTAACCATTATTCGTGGTAAATAGTCATAATTGCTGAACATTCCCCAATTCCAGTTATAAGACGGGGTGATATTCTGATACTGAAGATCACATAAGAAATGATACAGCGGTACTTTATGTAAACTATAATTGTGGGCAGATGAAAGACTTGGAATGACCTCTTTATTGTACTTTTTGGAACGAAGGACAACCCTGTTGTTCTTGATAGAAATCATAAGGTCATTCAGATAGATAGGCTCACTGTCTGAATGCTGGAGATTAAGGATCGGAATTTCATAGTTTCTCAAATGAGGTCTGAGTAGAATATTACCTACCCTTGGTTGTGGATTATGCACAACTTCAGCAATAATCTGATTTTCAAAGAAGTTTTCCTCCTGTTGCAAAGCCTGTTTTACCGATTCTTCCAGCTCATTATCCAAATGACAGAAACGCCCCAGATAAGTAGAGGATGAAGGTCCGTCACTAAATTTATGGAAAATGACAGGCTGTCCTTCCTGGTCCTGATATACCTGTACAAGAGAAGACATTGAAAAAGGAATATTTTTATTCTCTTCTGAAAATGGTGCTACCTCATCTTGAGTGATTATAATTTTATCTTCGTTGTTCTTGATGGCATTAATTAATTTTTCACCCAAAAACTGATTCCATTTTACAGATCCCTGAATAATATTGGAGTTATTTTGAGACTTGAACTGGATTCCCCCAATCAAATCCGAAACATCATTATCCGAATGTACAGGATAATTGATCCCTGACAATGGATCAAGCGCTAACAATAAAGGAATTTCCTGCTGATCATATCTTTCAAGAAATACATTTTTAAAACTCTCCAGAGCATCAATCGTATCCGGTGCCCCAATTTTAAAAACTGTTGAAAGCACTTTTTTGAAATCTTTAAAAATAGTATTGTTCAGCGTGTTGGATGCCTTACCTTTTAGAAGGTCTGTCTGAATAATATTTTTTTTATAGCTTTTAATGCCTGTTTCGGTTAAAATTTGAGTGATTTTCTCAACAGCATCATCAATGTCATTGGTTATATTTATTTTTTGAACAATTTCAAATATGCTAATGATATGGTGAATAAAAGCTATATCAGCATTATTTTCTTCAGTTGCAGGAATTTTCAGTTCTTTTAAAAACTGATAGATAAAATCCTGGAAATTCTTGTCAGTAACTTTTGGTGAAAGTTCACTGACAAGAATTTTGGAATCTATTAGTTCATTGATATAATCAAAACTGTCTTCATAAGAAATATCCTGCTTTATCAGTATTTCTATGATCGATGATAACTCCAACCCGTTAGTACAGGCTTTTATAATAGAATTCAGGTACTTATTTTTCTCTGTGGAAATAACTTCATATTTCAATCCTCCGCTATTGGCGGAAGACTCAATATAGCGGTATTTGTTTTTGGTACTGTATATGGTATTATTGGTGTAGAACTTACAGATCTGTCTTACAAACATTTTTTGTTCCAGTTCTGTAATGATGTCATGCATCAGCTGCATATCCAATCGTGCATAAATCTTATCCTGACTTTTATCCAGTGTGATAAGAGTATCATTATCCCATTGTCCCATGCTTACTCCTGCATTGGTCCCAAAGGGAATGGTTCTGAAATGTATCCTAAGCCAGTATTTCAGCAAAGATTTTTTTATTTTATCTGCTTTTTCTTTCGAAAGTTTTTTTTCATCCCAATTGATAAGCTGCTCATAGAGATCCGGTGAAGATAAATAAATCGCCTTACGAAAGTTTTCACTATTGATGTCTTCTTCCCATGTATCAATACTTTTTTGTGGAAAAAGAGGAGTCCTCAATAGGTAAAAGTTCAGCTTTTCTATGTCGTTGTATTTCATTCTATGTTCATTAAATAAATTTTATCCCAATCCTTAGCTTTCTCAGGATACTGATAATCCAGTAATACCATTCCCACTCCTGAAATTCCTTCCAGTAACCCGGTATGCTCTACCCACTCATCATTTTTCAGATCATAAGGAAACTTGGTTCCTTTGCCCAGTTGCTGAAGAGTAATAGCCATCCAGTAGTCATATGCTTCTTTAAGCTCTTCCCGCTTACATATTCTGTAAAACTTATTGAAAATATGCGAAATTCCCGATGATCCGTGACAGATTCCCGTGTCTATACAATCATTTTTGTGACTGTAAAAAACCCCGGCGTTATCCAGTCTGATTTTTGATGAATTTAAAATAATAGAAAGACTCATTGCTCTCAGGTCTTCATCCTGTAAAACAGTATAAGCTTTCCATATACCTATCGCAATACCTAAATCACCATAGCACCACGCCAGCCTGTTTGACAGCTGTTTTTTGCGGGTAACGACATTAATTTTTGAAGGGAAAATATGCTGAGAATCTTTATTCTCCTCATACAGTTCAGTAAGAAAATTGACAGCTCCCTGAATCAGTCTTTTACAGGTTTCTTTTTCACAGCCTTTATGATAGCATTCCGCTAAAAAGGATATGATAGAAGGAAGACCATGGGCAAGGCCCAGATCGCAGATATTTTCTTCTTTTGTTATATTGTCAACCCAGAAAATGGATTTGTTGTGTTCATGTTTTAAGTGGTCAATATAAGACACTATTTTTGCAACTGTATCGAATTTCTGGATTTCCAGAAAGTAAAGACCCAATCCGATCAGTCCTGTAAATAAATCATACTCTTTTTTGCCTGCATAGATGGGAATCAATTCTAAAAAGAATTCTATAGAATCTTCTTCTATGGCATCAATATCCTCATCTGTAATGATATTGGAAGTATGCAGGAGCCTCATAAAATAGATCACCGCTAAACTCCCGCTGGCAAAAGAATAATAAGTATCTTCAGAAGCCAGATCTATCAGACTTTCAATTTTTTCAATTTCTATATCATTATTATAGAATAAGGAGTAGTAATTGCTCCCCAGACTGAACGTGATATTGTCTCCTTTATCTTCAATACATTTTTTTGAAATCTCGCTTAAAAAAAAATCAATTTTATCTTTATACATATTGGCTTAATATTTCGATAGCTGTTAGAGAATCTTTGTGTGTTCTGGAAACATTATTGAACATAAATTCATTGTATCCGTACAGTTCTTTAAATTCCAGCAATTTTTCCTGAAAAAAGCTTCCGTCACCAATAAGGCTTATATTGTCTATGGCACCATTAGTACTGCTTTTTGCTACTTTTAATGCTTTTTGTTTGGTTTTATGGCAGCATCCGGAAAACGTTAATACCATAGCCGGATCTTTGCCATGTTTTGCTTTGTATTCTGTTCTGAAGTTTTGCAGCTCTTCTTTAAGATAGTCCTTGTTGGATTCTCCATGAAATATAGATCTTGCAAAATTAAGGTCATGTTGCAGTGCTACTTTCAACCCCGAATGTGAAGATCCCATATACCATACGTCAGGAATATTTCCCTTGTAAGGCGGGATAATTAAATTTTCTTTCAACAGTTCATTTTCTTCTCTCAGAAACCGTAATGTAGATTCCAGCTTCGGAAGAAATGAGGAAAAATAACTGTCTTTATCAACGTCTACGTTAAAGTATTGAAGATCATATTCTCCTACCAGCCCTTTTACAAAACCAAGATCTAGCCTCTTAGGATATAGGCTGGATAATAGTTTAT
The DNA here is from genome assembly GCF_918698085.1 of Chryseobacterium sp. Bi04. Classification (GTDB taxonomy): domain Bacteria; phylum Bacteroidota; class Bacteroidia; order Flavobacteriales; family Weeksellaceae; genus Chryseobacterium. The sequence continues at coordinate 79,469 of NZ_CAKKLP010000015.1, read as the reverse complement.
AATTATGAGCTACTCTGAATGGACTTTGTAATGGCATAATAACCCCAGCAATCCCTATCTTTATCTTATCCGTTAATCCCAATAGTATGGGTAGAAGCATTTCAGGAGTAGACCAGGCCATGTCATGTGCTTTTGAAAAATAATTTTCAGTAACCCAGAACCTCGAAAAACCAAGCTCGTCTGCTCGGGTTGCATATTCAATGATATCGTACAATGATTTTTTAGAATTATTAAGAGAATTCTCTCGTATACCAAATTCCAAAAGCCCTATTTTTAATTTATTTGCCATAACTAGTTATTAAAAAGTAGCTACTCCCGGAGGAGTAGCTTTAGTACTTTTGTGAAGTATTAGATTTCAGTACAAACGCAAAGGTTTGTAGATCTGCTGCTTCCAGCTGTACACGTCCAGTGTGTACAATCGAAAATAGATAATACTGCCTCTTTTCCAGCTTTTACTGATTTCATTTCGTCAGAGTTTAATTGAGATAACTTCTCTTTTTTAAGAGTTAACTTTTTTGTAAGCTTTTTGCTCATGGTTAAAAAAATTTAAATAATTTACCTACTCGTTAGCTTTTCGGTTTCCGCTTTTTTATATGTATTTATTATATAATACCTTGTTTATCAATGTTTAACTGAAAGATCAGCTCATTGGTTTAAAAATATAACGATATACTGCTCCAAAAGAACATCGTGCATTACATTACAGTAATTATCCGTATAAAGTTAGAAGAGTTCTTTATTCAGTATTTTTAGAGACTGCTTCATTCTGATTCTTCGCCGTACTGATCTTCTCGCGTTGATCTTTATTATAATTAATATTGATATTTGAAATAAAACTTCCTTTACTGGCCTCCCATTTTCCCTGGCTCTGATAACGATAAAGCAGATTATTGGATAAGGTTTTTTTAGCAGAGATTCCAAAGACGAAATCAATAGTATCATCCTGTATATAATCTACAAGCTGCAGGGTAATAGCCAATTTATCTGAATCTGTATAAATCAGTCTGTATTGTTGCAGATCGATATTCTGCCAACCTGTTGTGCCGGTCTTATATATAATATTTTCATTAAGGAGACTTTGATAAGGCAATCCATCTTTAACACTATATATGTTGAGCTTTAAAGTTATTTCTTTGAACCTGGAGCTTGGAATAATATAAAAGTTATAGCTGTTAAGCTTTGTCCAGTTATAGATATCAAATATCTGCCCCTGTTCAACGGTAGGTTTGTTTTTATCAAACATTTTAGAGAAGGTAAGCATAGGTCTTTTTTCTGCACCTATGGTTTCTCTTTTGGTCTTTTTTCCGCTTACATTAATTTCCTGGATAGCATATACTCTCTTGTTTAATATAATATTGGAGTTTTGAGTTATTTCGTTTATGCTCAGGTTTTTGCTTTCATAGCCATTGGATTCAAAAATGATCTCGTCATTTTTATTGGCACTTTGAGGAATTTCTAAAGAATAGTTACCATTATTATCAGTAATAGTACTTATATTTTCATTCCCAAAGCTTATTGAACAGTAAGAAATAACTTCCTTGTTTTCATTTTTGACAGTTCCTGAAATTTTTTGTGCACATATACTTATAGTAAGCAGTAAAGCACAAATTGCCAGTCCGATCTTCATTATTAGTTTTTTTGTCTGGTCTAAATATAGGATTTTATTCTACACTACTCACTTTGAAAGGAGAAAAAAACAAATTTTGTTTATCATATGTATGTATTTTCCTTAAAATAGATAATATATTCACATTAAATATCAAAAACAGACATTGAATATTTAATAAGTTTTATAGTGGCTGTAAATCCCTTGTTTAAGAGCTTTTCACTAAAAAGTGTCTTAAATAATTCTAACTTTTTATATAAAAACCTGATGAATGAAAAATTTTTTCAAAAAAAATAAAGTTCACCAATTAAATGATGAACCCATTCCGCTTTTTTATAAATTTTTTCATAAAAAAAAGGAACGCTTTTTTTTTCTTTTTTTCCTTTACAGTGGGTGATTCCAGATTTTTTACGAATTTCTTGAATTTTCCATACCTAATTCCTTCATAGAAATCTCTCTCATTTCCACTTTTCTTACCTTTCCGGAAATGGTCATTGGGAATTCATCTACAAATTTCCAGTACTTCGGGACTTTATAATGAGCAATTTTTCCTTTACAATAATCCAATAGCTCTTCTTCTGTGATTGTAAAACCTTTTCTCACCTTGACCCATGCCATTATTTCTTCCCCAAATTTTTCACTGGGTACTCCAATGATTTGAACATCAAGAATATGAGTGTAGGTATATAGGAAATCTTCAATTTCCTTTGGTGAAATATTTTCTCCACCCCTGATAATAAGATCTTTGATTCTTCCTGAAATGGTAATATATCCGTCCTTATCCATTACGGCCATATCTCCGGTGTGCATCCATCGGGCATTATCCAGTACCTTTTTGGTATTTTCAGGATCATTCCAGTATTTCAACATGACAGAATAACCTCTGGTACATAGCTCACCATGCTCTCCTCGTTTTAGTATTCTTCCATTTTCGTCAACGATTTTTATTTCCAAATGATCCTGCACTGTTCCTACTGTGCTGACTTGCTTTTCCAAAGGAGTTCCTATCAGCGTCTGAGTGGAAACAGGAGAAGTTTCCGTCATTCCGTAGCAGATGCTCATTTCTTTGATGTTCATAAGGTTTTCAACTTTTTTCATGATTTCCGGCGGACAGACAGATCCTGCCATAACACCCGTTCTTAAACTTGAAAAATCATAAGTATCAAAATCTTTAACAGCCAGTTCTGCAATAAACATAGTAGGGACACCATATAATGAGGTACATTTTTCATCAGAAACCGTTTTTAAGGTCTTATCGGGATCAAAACTGTCATTAGGAATAACCATACAGGCTCCGTGGACAGTACAGCATATGTTTCCGATAACCATTCCAAAACAGTGATAGAAAGGAACGGGAATACAGACCCGGTCTTTTTCTGTGTATCTCAACCTTATTCCAATAAAGTATCCATTATTTAAAATATTATGGTGGGATAACGTCACTCCTTTCGGAAATCCCGTAGTACCTGAGGTATACTGAATATTAACAGGATCGTCAAACTGTACATGTTCCTCAAAACTATGAAGGACCTCATCTGAAATATCCTGTCCGTTATTCACAAAATCATCCCAGTTTTCGTCAAAGAAAATTTCATGTTCAAGGCTGGGGCATACTTCTTTTGCATACTCTACCATTTCCTTATAATTACTGGACTTAAAGCTTAATGAAGAAAAAATAAAGCGAACCTCAGACTGGTTGAGAACATAGGTAAGTTCATGGGTTCTATAGGCAGGGTTGATGTTGACTAAAATGGTTCCTATCCTAGCAGTAGCATATTGTAAAAGTACCCATTCATATCTATTAGCAGACCATATCCCGATCCGGTCTCCGGATTTTGCTCCTAAAAATAATAGGGCTTTTGCAATGGCGGTTGTCTGATTATAAAATTCCTGATAAGTGGCTCTGTAATTCTGATGAACACAGACTAATGCTTCCTGGTTGGGGTATTTTTCAACTGTATTTTTAAGATTTCCTCCGATAGTTTGTCCTAATAACGGAATTTCAGAAGCTCCGTAGACATAAGATAATGGCATAGTATAAGATTTGGTTAAATAAATTTAACAAATATATCTTTAACTATGGGCTGGCCGTATTAATTTTCCTCGGAATCTATTCTTTTCAGCTGGTCCAGATTTTTGTCTAGCTTTTTAATGATACTTCCATACACCAATTTGTAATAAAACCAGATCATTGATACGGCAAGAAGTGTACTCACTACAATTCCAACGATAATGATGGTGAGATTAGAATTGGTAGGCTGTATATTCTGAGAGTTTAAAGTATAAAATATAAAAGCAATTAATACAAAGGTAAAAGCTACCAGAAGAACAATACTGATAAGAATAAATGCATTCACAGTTTTCTTGAATTTAATAATTTTCGTAATAAGTCCTTTAAGATTTTCTTCAATCTTTATTTTACGGTAGTTCTGATAGAATTTCAATACAAAATATGCAGTGATGAGCAGGCTTAAAATCTTTATAGCTAAATAAACGTGGCCGAAATTATCTTCTACTTCAGGTGCTCCCTGTGCGCCCAGTCTTTCCAATACATTACGGAAGCTGTCTGATTCTTCTTCCTGAAAGAAATAAAACAGACCTAAGACAGAAAAAAACAGGAATTCTACAACACTGATCCAGAAAATATACTTTATATAATTGCGTGATTTTCTATTCAGCATCTGAAGGATTTCAGTGTTGTCATATTTTGGCTGCACAGGCTGTTCCTGCCATGTTTTCTTAAAGCTATCTAAATCAAATTCAGGCATATTTTTCCATCTGTTCTTTAAGGGTTTTCTTTAATCTGTTCATTTTCACACGTGCATTGACTTCGGTAATTCCGAGGTTTTCTGCAATATCCTTGTAAGGCAGATCGTCAAGATACATCATGACAATGGCTCTTTCTATATTAGGAAGAGTCTTGATTACAGTATACAAAAGCGAAATCTGTTGTTGTTTTTCATCATCATCTTCCACAAAGTCTCTGTGGTTGATGTCCAGTTCATTCGTAGGAAGGCTTTTGCTTTTTTTTCTGAAAAGAGTAATGGCTGTATTAAGCGCTACACGATACATCCACGTCGAAATTTTGGAATTTCCTTTAAAAGAATCATAACTTCTCCAAAGCTGTAAAACGATTTCCTGGAAAAGATCTTCTTCATCTTCAAGAGAATTAGTATATAAGCGAGATACCTTAATAATCAGACCCTGATTATCTTTAATAAGCTGCGCAAATTCTTTTTCCCTGGAATTCATAGATGTATAATGCCACGAAGATAATAATAATGTGTTAATAGATGAAGAATTATATTGGGCAAATACTTAAAAAGGCGATTAACTTATTTATCTACTCAGTTTTTCAGCCTTCCTTAAATTTATGTATCTTTGCATCCGCGAGAAAATCGGCTTGTTGATTCTTGTTTCGGCAAGGGTAGGAAAGTCCGGACACCATAGAGCAGCAAAGCGGATAACATCCGTCACCCGTGAGGGTAGGACAAGTGCAACAGAAAGCAGGTACAGTTCGGCTGTAGTGAAACCAGGTAAACTCTTTGCGGTGCAATGGTAAGTATATCGGTTCTTTTCAGTAATGGAAATAGGGGCGGCTCGTCCTGAAAGCCGAGGGGTAATCAGCTCAAGTCTTGCAGTAATGTAAGACGTAGATAAATAACAGGCACTTCTTCGGAAGCACAAAATCCGGCTTATAGATTTTCTCGTATTTTTCTTATATTGAAGATACTTATAGTATAAAAAAATAAGCGGAGATTTTTCTCCGCTTATTTTTTTAGTTTTGTCCCTTCCTAAAATAAGTTGACAGAAAACCGACTTATTTTAGGAAGGGACACCTAAGAGAATAAAGGCTGATGGCAAGAACTGTTTTTTCATAGTTAAAGTTTTTAATGATAAAGGTGTAAAATTGTAATGATAAATATATAAAAAAAATAATGTGAATAGAAAATTATTCACATTATTATGTATTTATGTTAAAAATATTTAATAAAATAATTGATTTTATTAAATAATTATTCGTTCTCAAGAATGTTTTTAGAATCTATAAGACTCTGCTTGTTTTTTTCAGAAAGTTCCGGATATTTCAAATTCATCTTTTCAAGAGTATCAATGATGATCTGTATAGCGGCCACTCTGGCAAACCATTTATTGTCGGCAGGAAGTACATACCATGGAGCGTGATCCTTAGAAGTTTCATTGATGGCTGTCTCGTAAGCTTCCATATACTGATCAAATAGCACTCTTTCCGGAAGGTCTCCGGCAGAAAATTTCCAGTTTTTTTCCTGTTCATTAATTCTGTCCAGTAACCTTTTCTTCTGCTCATCTTTAGACACATTCAGAAAGATCTTAATAATGGTTGTTCCGTTTTGCGAAAGATGCTTTTCGAAATTTCTGATGCTTTCATATCGGTTTTCCCAGAACTTAGTATCAAAATCTTTTACCGAAGACCAGGTTTTCTCACTTAGGTTATATTCAGGATGTACTTTACATACCAGGACACTTTCATAATGTGAACGGTTGAAAATTCCAATCATTCCTTTCTGAGGTAGAGCCAGATAATGCCTCCATAAAAAATCATGGGAATATTCCCGGGAACTTGGCGTTTTAAAACTGGTTACATTACAGCCTTGCGGGTTTACACCTCCAAAGACATGTTCTATCATACTGTCTTTCCCAGCAGCATCCATTGCCTGCAATACAACAAGCAGAGACTGGCTGCCATCTGCATATAGCTTTTCCTGCAGTTCGCGAAGCTTTTCTTTTTCTTTAATTAACAATTGCGCCCCTTCTTCTTTGGTAAGTTTTCCCTTATAAGATGTTGGCGTTTTTTTTATTGAGAATGTGCCCTTTACCTGAAAGTCATCTGAGAAATTGGTGTCCATATATTTATAAAGATTAAAGATTAAAAGATTAAAAGATTAAAAGATTAAAAGATTAAAAGATCTTTGCTAGCCATCAGCCATCAGCCATCAGCCATCAGCCATCAGCCATCAGCCATCAGCTTATATAAATGACTAGTCCTGAAATAACGATACAAATTAAAGGATAAAAGTAAATAATTAAACCAGAGTAAATTTATTTTTGCTTTGGTTTTTTTATGTATCGCTATTTCAGGACGGGACAAAATGTAATAAAAAAACCGCCTCCAGGGAGACGGTTCTTTTATTTTTTAAGTAGAATTTACTTCACTGCAGCTTTCTTAGCTAGTTTTGCAGCTTTTTTCTCAGCTTTTGCAGCTTCTTTCTGCTCAGCAGGAGTTAATACTTTTGCTTCAGGGGCGTTAGCATCTATATTACCTTTAATGTAAATTACACTTCTGCTGTTGGCAGGGTCATTAGAGAAAACCTCAATCATTTTGTTGAATCCTCCGTTAAGAGCTGTGTTGTATCCAACTTTGATCTTAGCAGATTTTCCTGGCATGATAGGATCCTGGCTGAATTCCGGAGTTGTACACCCGCAAGAAGGTTTTACATTTGAAATGATCAAAGGCTTATCCCCAGTGTTTGTTACTGTAAAAAACCTTGTCCCATCAGCATTAGGCTTAATAGTACCGTAGTCGAAAGTAGTTTTATCAAATGTAATAGTTTGTGCAGATGCCAGAGCAAATGTTCCGAATAAAGCAATTCCTGCAATTAATTTCTTCATATTCTTGAATGTTAATATGTTTGTTAGATAAATTTTGTGAAACAAAGTTAAAAATTATTTTAATTCATGCTTAAAAATTTTTTTCTTTAGACTATTTTTGCAAATTGCAAGCCAAAGAAATAGAATTTATGCAGATTTCAGAAAAGTACAATCCACAGGAAACAGAACAAAAATGGTACAATTACTGGTTGGAAAATAAGTATTTCCACTCAGAACCTAATGAGAAACCTCCATATACTGTGGTAATACCTCCGCCAAACGTTACGGGGATATTACACATGGGACATATGCTGAACAATACCATTCAAGATGTTCTGGTCCGTCGTGCAAGAATGCGTGGATTTAATGCTTGTTGGATTCCGGGAACAGACCACGCTTCCATTGCTACCGAAGCTAAAGTTGTTGCTAAACTGAAGTCTGAAGGAATCAGTAAGTCAGATATTACCCGTGAACAATTCCTGGAGCATGCCTGGGAATGGACGAATAAATATGGAGGAACCATCCTTGAGCAGCTAAAAAAATTAGGATGTTCATGCGATTGGGACAGAACCCGTTTTACCCTGGAAGACAAACTTTCACAACAGGTGATTAAAAGCTTTGTAGATCTTTATAATAAAGGATTAATCTACAGAGGCTACAGAATGGTAAACTGGGATCCGGAAGCAAAAACCAATATTTCAGATGAAGAGGTCATATTTAAAGAACAGAACGGGAAGCTTTATTTCCTTAAATATAAAATCGAAGGCTCTGAAGAATTTCTTTCAGTAGCTACCACCCGTCCTGAAACTATTTTCGGAGATACTGCTGTATGTATTAACCCTAATGATGAGAGATACGCTCATCTGAAAGGTAAAAATGTAATTGTTCCGATTGTAAATCGCGTCGTTCCGATTATTGAAGATGAATATGTAGATATTGAATTCGGTACGGGAGCATTAAAAATTACGCCTGCACACGATACCAATGACTATGAGATCGGTCAGAAACATCAGCTGAAAATGATTGATGCTCTGGATGATGACGGAAATCTTAATGAGCACGGTCTTCATTATGCGGGGAAAAACAGATTTGAAGTAAGAAAGCAGATCGCCAAGGAATTAGAAGAAAAGGATCTTTTGTTAAAAGCAGAAGATTATGTGAATAAAGTAGGAACATCAGAAAGAACAGGGGCTGTTATAGAGCCTAAAATTTCAGTACAGTGGTTCCTTAAAATGTCCGACATTGCTAAACCTGCTTTGGATGTGGTAATGGATGATGAGGTAAAATTTTATCCTGAAAAGTTTAAAAACACCTATAAACACTGGATGGAAAACATCCGTGACTGGAACATCTCCCGTCAGCTTTGGTGGGGACAGCAGATCCCTGCTTATTATTATGGTACAGGAGATGAAGATTTTGTAGTCGCTGAAACTAAAGAAGAAGCCTTAGAACTGGCAAAACAAAAAACAGGAAATCAGGAGCTGACCGTAGAAAGCCTTAAGCAGGATGATGATGCATTAGATACCTGGTTCTCATCATGGCTGTGGCCGATATCTGTATTCGATGGATTGATTGATCCTGACAATAAAGATATTAATTATTATTACCCGACATCTGATCTGGTTACCGGCCCGGATATTATTTTCTTCTGGGTGGCAAGAATGATCATGGCTGGGTTGGAGTACAGAAAAGAAGTTCCTTTTAAAAATGTTTATTTCACAGGAATTGTAAGAGATAAGCAGAGAAGAAAGATGTCAAAATCTTTAGGAAACTCTCCGGATCCACTTGAACTCATGGATAAATATGGTGCTGATGGTGTTCGTGTAGGAATCCTATTGAGCTCAGCAGCAGGAAATGACCTTCTTTTCGACGAAGATTTAATGCTTCAGGGAAGAAATTTCATGACAAAAATATGGAGTGCCTTCCGTTTGATTCAGGGATGGAAGCATGAAGATAAGCCAGCAATAGCTACAGATCACCAGGCTATTGAATGGTTTGAAAACAAATTAAACAAAACAATTGTTGAAATTAATGATCAGTTTGATAAATTCAGGATCTCTGATGCCCTGCATTTGATCTATAAATTAATTTGGGATGATTTTTGCGGATGGTATCTTGAAGCTATTAAGCCTAATTATGGAGAAGGGATTTCTAAAGAAGTATATGACAGAACAATTATTTTCTTTGAAGAATTAATGAAGTTGCTTCATCCGTTCATGCCTTTCCAGTCAGAAGAAATCTGGCAGTTGATTTCGGAAAGAAGTATGGAAGAAGCTCTTGTTATTGCTCAGCAGAAAAATGCAGATGTCTTTAATGAAGAAATAATCAGAAACTTTGAAATTGCAAAAGAACTGATTTCAGGAGTTAGAAATTATCGTCAGACTAAAGGGATTTCTCCAAGAGAAGAAGTTGAAATATTTACAAATGCTTCTGAATTTGCCAATGATAATGTGGTGAAAAAATTAGCTAATATTTCGGAGATCCATTTTGGATTGAAAACTGATAAGCCAAGTTTTACCTTTCTGGTAGGAGCAACAGAAGTGTCTATTCCTTTAAGTGAAAACTTAGATCTGGGAGAAGAAAAAGCTAAAACTGAAGAAGAAGTAAAATATTTAAAAGGGTTTTTAATTTCAGTTGAAAAGAAACTTTCCAATGAAAAGTTTGTGGCTAATGCCAAACCGGAAGTGGTAGAAGTTGAGCGTAAAAAACAAAAAGACGCTCAGGATAAAATTGCCATTTTGGAAGAGAAACTGAAAAGTTTGTAAGTAATCAAGGAAATTCCCTGAAAACTATATCTATAAAAGAAGACCAGTTAATCTCGTCTTCTTTTATGTATTAATGATAGAAATCAGGCAGTTGTACCTTAAAAGAAAGTGGAAGGCTAGAGTAGAAAGAAAAAGAAACATTACAAATGGTCATTGGATCAGTTGAATGAATTATTTTCGGTTTCACTCAGCTACACATTGAAAACAAGTAATAAATAACATGAAACATATAGAAAACATACAGAAACTATTCTCAAAAGACTTTGTAGAAAGTCCTTTGTTGGAAAGTTTTGAAGTTGGAAAAATTTACCTTTCCAGTGGAAAACTGATAGCTTGTGATCCCCTAATCACAAATGATATGCTTCCTTTTACCACAGAATTTCCCAAAGGAAATTTCTCAGTGATGTTGCACAAAGAAAGAGAGAGTAATTGTGTAGCGTATGCTGAAATCATATTCAGTAATTCTGCTATTGCAGATTGGAAACTGGCTACTACAGCAGGACAGAATATCAAGGATCTTGCAGAAGGAGAGGTTTTTGGATATCCTGTAGAAAGTGGAATGGGTTGTCTGATGGATGTGGATACCCAGGCCAGTCTTAATGATTTGGAACAAAAGCTATATCAGAAGAAAGGTGGAGACTTTATGGGAATCTATGAAGAATTTTTCCATGATTATTTCTTTGATGAGAACGGCGCGATAGACCAGTATGCTTTCTTAAAGCCGTCCGATGAACATCCTGGAACTATATTTGCCTTTGAAACCGGATATGGTGAAGGTTTTTATGCCAGTTATATTGCTTATGATAAAGATCAGCAGCCCGTAAAGATAATTACTGAATTTATTGAAATAAGTTAATAAAAATAGTTACTTTTGGATCACTGATTTTCACCAGATATAAATGTTAAAACTAATATAAAGCACAATGAAATTCTCCTCAGAACAACCCAGAATTATTGTTGTAGGCAGCTCATCAATAGATTTGGTTTTAGAAACCGAAAAGCTTCCTTTACCTAATGAAACCGTTTTAGCCGTTAATTCAGACAGCTATTTTGGAGGGAAAGGAGCCAACCAGGCAGTAGGAACAGCGAGGCTTGGAGCAAGTGTTTATTTTATAGGTTGTGTAGGAATGGATCCACTGGGTCAGCAAATCATGAGAAACCTTGTGAGTGAAAATGTGAATGTAGGTTTTGTTCATGAGACAGACAAAGAATCCACAGGGACAGCTTATGTAACAACCTGTAACGGAAATGCTGCTATTGTAGTGGTTCCGGCAGCCAATAAATATCTTAATAAAGCTCATATAGATGAAGCAGACCGGTATTTCCACAGTGCTGATCTTGTACTTGTACAGCTTGAGGTTTCTATAGAAGTTGTAGAATACACGGTAAAAAAAGCGAAAAAATATGGCAAAAAAGTAGGGCTTTATGCTTCTCCTGCAATGCCTGTAAATGAAGCGATTATTGAAAATGTTGACTTTATTGTAGCAAAAAGCAATGAACTTTATATTATTTTTGGCGAAGAGAAAAGGGAAGAAGTCCTTAAAAAATACTTCAATAAAGTATTTGTAAGAGATGATACGAATTCTACTATTTATTTCGACGGTACGGAGATGAAATATTTCAGGAATGATAAAGATAAGACTGTTTATAAGATGGGAATGGGAGATGCATTTACTTCAGGGTTTGCTATAGCATTGTGCCACGGGAATACTATTGAAGACTGCGTGAAATTTGGAAATGAGGTTTCAGCAAGAGTCTCAGGGGGTAAAGGTTCACAGACAGGATTACCTAAGATGTCGGAATTCTTTTCTTAAAATTATTTAAGGCATATCAAAACTTAAAAACTTAACATAAAAATATAATGAAAATGTCCACTTTTATAGTGGATTTTTTCTTTTATACTATGGAAAAACTAATACTTACCACAGAGGATCATGTTTCTTTAACGGCACACCTTTTTAAACCTGAAAAAAGCAATGGGAAACTACTGCTTATTAATTCTGCAACAGGAGTAAAACAACAGGTGTACTTTTCATTTGCCCAATATTTTTCTGAACAGGGATTCACAGTGATCACTTATGATTATAGGGGAATAGGGCTTTCCAAACCGGAGAATATGAGAGGCTTTCATGGCTCTATGAGGCTTTGGGGCTCAAAAGACTACCAAGAGCTCACCCGGTATATCAAGGTGAAATTCTCTGAATACAAAAAATACTGTCTGGGACATTCTGTGGGAGCATTAATTCTGGGGATGAATAAAGATTCTGAGATTTTTGAAGAATTTATTTTTGTGGGAACTCAAAATGCTTTTGTGGGAAACCTTAAGAAAAGAACAAAAATTGAAGCTTATCTTGGCTTTGGAATTGTTCAGCCCTTAACCACCTCAGTGTTAGGGTATTTTCCGGCACATTGGTTTGGGCTTGGAGAAAGTCTGCCAAAAGATTGTGCATATGACTGGAGAACCTTAATTTTAAACAAGAAATCAACCAACAAACTGTTGGAAAAAATTGATGATTATTCTAAAAATTTAAAACAGAAAGTATTCGTAGTCAGGGCGGAAGATGATGTATGGTTAACCGAGAAAGGAGTATTAAGTTTATTAAATGATACTTATCCTAACCTTACACCCACCTACAGGCTTGTAAAAACTTCCGAATCTGATAAAAAAGAAATAGGACATGTTAATTTTTTTAGAAATTATAATAAAAAACTTTGGGATATTATTTTAAATGAACTGATAGATAAATGAAAAGTACAATTGACAAGACCGTAGAATTTGTAAAAGAAAAATTAATCGGGGCAGAAGCCGGACACGACTGGTTCCATATTGAAAGAGTTTGGAAGCTGTCCAGAAAGATTGCAGAAACAGAAACCTGTGATCAGGAAGTAGTAGAGCTTTCGGCACTTCTTCATGATATTGCAGATCCCAAATTTCATAATGGAGATGAGACGATAGCTCCTAAAATATCCAGAGAATTCCTTACAGGGCAAAATGTTTCTGAGGAGACGATAGAAAAGATTCTTTTTGTTATTGAGCATATATCATTTAAAAACAGGGGTAACGCTCCTGTAGATCCTTCCATAGAGCTTAAAATAGTTCAGGATGCAGACCGTATTGATGCTATTGGAGCCATTGGGATTGCGAGAACATTTAACTTCGGCGGGTTCAAAAATAATCTGATGTATGATCCTGAAATTAAGCCCAGTCTACATATGTCCAAAGAAGAGTATAAAAAATCAAATGGTACAACCATTAATCATTTTTATGAAAAATTATTGCTTCTGAAAGAGTTGATGAATACAGAGACGGGGAAAAAACTGGCTGAAGAAAGGCACAATTATATGCTGAACTTCCTTGACCAGTTCTATAAAGAATGGAATGTAGACTAAGATTCTCCTGAAAATTCTGAAATAAGTATCTTTGCAGTATGGAATTTATCATTTTTGTTATCTTTTGGGCTTGTGTGCTTTCTTTGGTTTTTTATAAAGTAAAATCAGGAAAGGTGGCAAAATGGGCAAAGCTGTTCCGTATTCTCACCGTTGTTTTTTCAATTTCTTTTTTTGCCTATTGGTTTATCAAAAAAAGTGCTGTGGCATTTGTAGACAATTCAGTGGGACTTCAGGTTGTTAATAAGCTTCCCCAGGCCCTGGATTTTTACCTTATCAATGTCAGCAAGGAACAGTCAAACATACTGCTGGAGCCCAAGCACATTGGAAAAATACGCCCGGAATACTACAGGATAGAATATCTTAAAATGGATAAATCTGATGAATATTGGATTGTGGGATATTTGGGAAGAAAGAACCTGGTTTACTTTTCTCAGCATTCTGTTCCCAATAAGAATATTGATCAGATTGTAGAGGTACAAAATTATATCAATCAAAGTGTAAAGCTTTCCGAAGCTGCAAAAAAGCAGGTGGATGCCTACAACTATGAAAATACCAAACTGGGAATCTGGATCTCATTAGATTTTCTGCTTTTATTCCTTAACCTGGTATTGCTTCTGAGAAAAAATAAATCACACTAAATAAAAAAAATGAGTAATAAACGTTTATTACTCATTTTTTATACTTTATATTAAGGATAATCCAGAATATGCATCACCTGCTCTTTGAGTTCTTCGGGGCAGCTTTTGACTAATCTATCTTTACTCAGCTTGCTTATTTGTCCGGGCTCCAGCCATTCAGTAACATTGGAGCTCATGCTATGGTTATCATATATTCTTTTTATGGTACCATTTTCATAAAAAATATATTCATCACCCAACCAGTTGGTAGTGATGTTGATTCTACAGATTTCCTTTTCCATTATCTCGTTTTTTTAAGTTTACACTATTGTGTGAAATATATTAGTTCACTAAAGTATAAAAATTTATGATACGAAAAGACTTTTATCACCAGGAATTGAATTTTAAGTGATAAATTGGAATTGTTCTGTATAAGCTTTTGTGAATGAGTATATTATTATTTGACAGTAATCTGTCCGGATTAAAATAATGTTCCCGTATTTTCAGTGGCCATCTGAGGAATATGAATATCAGTTTTCCATTCTTCATTGATTTTTTTAATGAAGTAAGCAGACAGCAGGGGAGAAGCTTTTTCTATATTTTGATGTACAAAGAAATAAAGATTTTGTAAGCCTTCTTTTTTCCATTTTGTCAGATGCTGTAACCAATCGTCCAATCTTTCATAATCACTCTCTGCGTTGGCTCCTACATAACGGATAAATGCATTGGGAGTAGTAAGGCGCATATGGAGCATATCTCTTCTTCCCGCAGTATCTACAATGATGTTGGTGATGTTGTGGGCTTCAAAGAGCTCACAGGTAGTATTGAGAATCTCTTCGTCAGTAAACCATTCCGTATTTCTAAGTTCTATAGCCAGAGGAACTTCTTTTGGCCATTCTTTTACAAATTTTTCCAGCCTGTCATAATCTTTAGGTTTAAAATTATCATGAAGCTGAAGAAAAGCCATTCCTAATTTTTCATCAAAATTCATGACGGCAGAAGCGAAATGAGTTACAGGATCCGTCACGTCGATAAGTCTTCGGAAGTGGGAAACTGTATTGGTGATTTTAGGAAAGAACTTAAAATTTTCAGGTGTTTTTTCTTTCCATGTTTTCACCTGATCCGGAGTAGGCATTCCGTAAAATGTAGCATTCAGTTCAATAGAATTAAATTGAGTGGCATAATAGGTCAGCTCATCCTTTGTTCCTTTAGGATAAAACCCTTTAAGGTCGGTCTTATTCCATTTGGCGCATCCAATAGATAGGTTTTCAAACCCTTTTTTATTAAGATTTAAAATTTCTTTAGTTTTAGAATGATCTTTGGGAAGGGTAAAATCTATTTTTGAAGGGTCTTCTACTTGTCCGAATTTCATATATCTCGTTTTATGGTATTAAACAATATACACAAATATAAATCAAAAAAATCATAGAACGTTCTATGATTTTTGGTAAAGAATATGTGTTTTGAAGAAGATTATCTTTTTATAATCTTCTCCGTTACTTGCCCTTTATCAGTAGTTATTTTCATGATATAAACAGAGCTAGGATAGCTTGAAAGATCAATTTTTATAAGTTCCTGATTAAAATCCTGGTTGAAGATAATCCTTGACTGAGTATCAATTATTTTTATATTTTTTATAACAGAGTCAGAATTAACCTGCAGGATATCTTTTACAGGATTTGGGAAAACTTTGAAAGATTTTATATTAGCTTTTACATTTCTGTTTTGAAGAAAGCTCCCACAGTTTGCTGTAAATGTAATATCAGGATACATTGATTGTAGATCGCTTAATTGGGCATCGTCGACACACATCTGGAGATTAATGTTATAGCCATTGTAATCATGAAATTCCTCTATAGATCCATTTCTTATATTAACATAAGTGAGGTTTGGCATATTCCAAAGTGAAAGTCCTTCGAAATTTGTTGCAGTAGAAAAATTCAGTTGTGTTATTTGAGGGCTATTGCTGATAAATGCAGTTTTTAGCTTAATATTATTTAAAGTATTCACTTGTGAAATTAAAGGTAGTGACTGTAAAGTAATGGATTCCAAGTTAAAATTGTTAGAAATATCAATAGAAGATAGTAAGTTGTCTTCTTTAAGCTCTAATGTTTTTAAAGCAGAGCATTGTGATGTATTGAAGGTGTTTATTTGTGTATTGTGAATAGTAATTTCTTTAATACCAGTACACTGTAATAAATTAATTGAATTTAATTCAGGAAAAACACCATCTCTTTCTAGTACATAATAACCGATCGCTATTTTTTGTATAGCAGTACAGTTCTGTATATCCAATTCTTTTAAATGACTGTTACCACTAAAAATGAAATTGGCTAATGAGGTACAGTTTTTAGCAGTAATTTTTTGAAGATCATCGTTACCTTGAGTATTTACTGTCTCGGTTCTGCCGGTTTTTAAAGTGGTAAGATTCGCAAGATTACTAACATTCACGGTATTCATATAGCCACATGAGTTGGTGATGTCAATATTTTCCAAAGCTTGTGCAGCACTGAAGTTGACATTATTGGATATTTTCTGATTAAAAGCCTTTAGTATTTTAAGTTTTGGAAGACTCGCAAGGTTCAATGCATTTACATTCCCAAAATAAATACCAGATGTAGTATTGTATCCGTATCTGTTGTAGAAAGAGCAATCTAATTCTTCCAGATTAACAAGCCCTGCCGTACTAAAATTAATAGTGGGAGCATTCAGTCCTTTTATTTTCTTTAATGAAGTACAGCCATTCAGGTTTACTGCAGAAAAATAGGCTCCTGTTGAAGAATAATGATCGGTGTCTGCTATGATTTCCTGCAAATTAGTACAGTTGTTGGCAATCAGTTCGATATCCTGACTGTTACCGGAGGAAGATATTCCGTTATTACCCAATACAGATATCTTTGTTAGAGTATTTAGATCAGGAACAGAAATTTTTGATAAAAACTTACACGAATTAAAAGTTAAACTGGTAATACTTGAGTTCTGAATATGAAGTTCCATAAGCTCGGCTGAATCAATTACCGCATTGCTGCTGATCTGTTGACAGTTTTTTAGGGTTAAACTGTTTTCAGGAGAATACCACGGATTACCTGTAGCCTGGTAGGCGATGATATCTGTAATATTGTTGATGCCCGGGCAGCTGTCGAATGAAAGATTAATGGGAGCAGCTGTATATTGTCCGGATTGGGAGAGGTCATAGTAGAAAGGTCTTCCTTGTACTTTTTTTATTTTGGTATTATTGATAAAGCTGATATTGGCGGTTCTGGTATTCCAAAAGTAAAGTTCTTCAAGATTGGAGAAAAGTAAGGCATCTGAAATACCGTCAGGAAGATGGCTGTTGTAATAGGCAGAGTTTATATTGTTAGGATCATACCGGTCTCCGGCAGGATCAATATACATCTGTTCAATATCTACTTTTATATCCAGGATTTTTACCCGCTGGGCTTCCGAAAGCTGAATTTCCCCATCTCCATTTTGGTCTACTGCGATAGCGTTTCCATTGAAATTTTTTGCTATCTGATTGGTAGAATTAGCACTTAGAAGAAGGGCTTTGAATTTTACATCAGAAAAGTTGAGGGTCTGAGTGTAAGCCACAGAAAAACAGCTTACTAATAAAGTAAATAATATTTTTTTCATAATTGAGTTTTTAATGGTATTAGATTTTATGACTATCCATTCATGTGGCTGCTAAAATAGCCCTTTTTCAATAGATTGATTATTAGTATTTTTTAATGTGTTTTTATTATTTATATGCTAAATTTGATTTTTTAGATGTGCTTTTATTAACAATTTTAATAAATTTAAAAAATAAATATGATATTATTCTTTTGTATAGAAAAATATCTATGCCTGTCGGATCTATTTAAAATTCATCCAGTTTCCGGAATGAAGATTCCCTAAAAGCTTTTTCTCATAAGTTGAATTGCAGATAAAAAGTGTAGATTCTGTAAGTCTGCTCTTTTCTATTTCTTCAATTTCTTTTTTGTCAGCTTCACTTACGATATGGTGAGGATTAGAAAAATCTAAACGGCTATTGGTTGATAATTTAATAATTCTGTCTTTATCTCTCCAGGTAAAAACCTGACTATGGGTATATCCGGATGAGTCTTCTGTTAGTTCGGGATCCTGATATTCTTTTTTCAGGGCAGCAATGAATTTAAGGATGTTATCTTTGGAAGCCGGCGTAACGGCATTGATGAGCATGAGATTTCCTTTATCATCAACAAGTGATTCAACTCTTGAAAAATGGATATTGTCAAATTGGGCAACAACATCTTCAGGAGAATACCCCACTACGCGATATTGTATCGCAAAAATCTTATTCCGGTCCCCATTCCATGTGTTGTCATATTCGGTAATGGTATCTTTTTCAACATATTGTTTTCCGCTTAAAAGCTTAATATTTTCTCTCTTCATGGAGTTCTTATAAAAACGCTCAGCATTTAATCCCAAGTCAACCTTTTTTAAGTTCAGAATATCCTTATCATATTCCTGGCCTTGGCAGGAAATACAATATATACACAAAAGGATTAAAACATAATTTTTTATAGCATTGAGGTATACATTATTTTTCATGGTTTTTTTATAGCAATATCCAATATTTTTTTAGAATCCCTACGCTTTTTTTCTGTTGAAATTAATCATCGTGACTTATGCAATATAAAAATCACTTATAAATACTGTGATGCCAGAAAATATAAAAGCACGCCAAAGGGCGTGCTTTCGTTGATATGACGTATTTATTATTTGAATTTATGCTTCACAAGCAGAGCACGTTACGAAATTAACCATCATTTCTTTTGAAACAGAAGAACTTCTTTGGTAGTAAAGTGTTTTCACTCCTTTCTTCCATGCTTCTATATACAGATAGTTAACGTCTTTTACAGGCATTGTGGAAGGAATCTGAAGATTCAATGATTGTGCCTGGTCGATATATTGTTGTCTCTGTGCAGCCTGAGAAATAATTTCCATAGGAGAAATTTCTTTGAATGTTTTGAATACTGCTTTTTCTTCGTCAGTTAATTCAGATAAATGCTGTACAGAACCATGGTTCAGCATGATTGTTCTCCAGGTTTCTTCATTGTCTAATCCTTTTTCTTCCAATAATTTAGCAAGATATTTGTTCTTACGCATAAAGTTTCCTTTAGCCAGACCTGCTTTATAATAGTTAGAAGCAAAAGGTTCAATTCCCGGAGATGTTTGTCCTAAGATGGCCGAACTTGAAGTGGTAGGAGCAATGGCCATTGTAGTGGTATTTCTCAGTCCGTATCCTTTCAATAATTCCGGTTCACCATAAATATTGGCCAGTTCTCTTGAAGCCTGCTCAGCCTGTTCTTTGATATGTTTGAAAGCTCTTGCATTGAATTGAGTGGCCTCAAAACTTTCAAACGGAATCATGTTTTTCTGTAAATAAGAGTGGTATCCTAATACCCCTAATCCAAGTGCTCTATGACGCAATGCGAAGTTTCTTGCTCCCTGCAGGTAATAATTTCCTTCAGTTTTTTCGATGAATTCTGATAAAACAGCATCAAGGAAATAGACAGCCAGCTTTACAGCATCAGTATCTTTCCATTCATCATACAGTTCCAGGTTCATTGATGATAAACAGCAGATGAATGATTCTTCTCTTGTAGATGGAAGCATAATTTCTGAGCACAGATTACTTGCGTTAACAGTCATTCCCTGATCTTTGTAAACCTGGGGCTTGTTTCTGTTTACGTTATCTGTAAAGAAAATATAAGGAAGACCTTTCTGCTGGCGGCTTTCTAATACTCTTGCCCAAACTTTACGTTTTTCCATATCACCGTCAATCATATCCTGCATCCAGTAGTCAGGTACACAAACTCCGGTAAATAAATTCTGAATAGGGCTTCCGATATCTTTAATGGATAAAAATTCTTCAATATCTCCATGGTCGATGTCCAGATAAGCTGCAAAAGCACCTCTTCTTACGCCTCCCTGAGAAACAACATCCATTGCGGTATCAAACAATTTCATGAAAGAAACGGCTCCTGAAGATTTTCCATTATCTGTTACTGCAGTACCTCTGTTACGAAGTTCTCCAAAATATCCGGAAGTTCCACCTCCAATTTTTGTCTGCATAATGACCTCACCCATTTTGTGAGTAATCCCTTCAATACTATCCGGGATATGAACATTGAAACATGAGATAGGAAGACCTCTCTGTGTTCCCATATTAGCCCATACCGGGGAAGAGAAGCTGATCCATCCTTTGGTGATCATTTCCTTAAAAGCAGGCTGTAGTTCCGGCTTATATAATTTTTTTGCAGCAGCAGTGGTGATTCTGTCGATGGCTCCATCTACTGTTTCTCCTTTCAACAGATATCCTCTGTTCAGCATTTGCTCAGACTCTTCATTGAGCCACCATATATTTGAATTTTGTTCTTCCATAGATGTTATATTTTCGAATTCCGAAGTGTGGTAATCACTCCGGAATTTTGTTGTATTTATATTATTGATTGTAAAATTTCTACTTTGTGGGAACCATTCAGCCCGCTCTCATCTCTTAATTTCTGAAACTCTTTAAAAGAAGGTATATTCAAAACTTCATGCTGTACTTCCTCATTGATGTAGTTTGAATAATGTAAAAAAGTAACACCGTCTTCTTTTACAAAGACCTTATATTCAAAGGTTGATTGATCCAGATTTTTAAAATCATTCAAAAACTTTTGAATATTAGCTTTATTTGTAGGAACAAATTCAGATTTTACCGTGTAACTTACTATTACGTTAATCATCTTTTATATTTGTGCTTGTTGAATTAATTGGCTGTAATTGAAATAAATAATTTATTCTAATAGGATCTGCTTTGGCGCTCGCTTCGCTCGCGCTTTATATCATTTAAAACAAATCGTTTGCTGTAATACTCTTATCGTGTTTTGTATAATCTACAGGCCTCTTGGCAAAGAAATCATCCATAGAGTTAGCAAAAACCTCTTCTTCAAACCATTTCATAGGGCGGTATTGCTCTGGAGAAATATTATAACGGGTTTCCATATTGATTTTCTTTAAGCTGTCATCAACACGATATTTCATAAAGTTCAGAAGGTCTTCTCTTGAGAAAACTGTAAGCTCTCCTAATTCAAAGATCCAATCCAGGATTTCACCTTCCAGTTCTATGGATTGGTCTACCAGGGTGTAGATGTCTTCAATGTCAGAATCAGTCAATAGATCAGGTTGTTCCTCACGGATCTTATTGATCAGATAAATTCCTGCATTGGCATGAATCTGCTCATCTACTGAAGTCCAGGCAATGATATTAGATACATTTTTCATGTACCCTTTGAACCTTGTGAAAGAAAGGATGATGGCAAACTGAGAAAACAGGGATACATTTTCAATTAAAATACTGAATAATAAAAGAGAAGAAACATATTCTTTTGGTGTCGTAGAATTGGCATGCTTAAGAACATTTGATAAGAAATCAATTCTCTTTTTCACGGCAGGAATTTCTATTACCGTTGAAAATTCTTCATTATATCCTAACACCTCCAATAAACGGGAATATGCTTCGGAATGGCGAAATTCGCATTCTGCAAAAGTAGCTCCCAAACCATTCAGTTCCGGTTTTGGCATGTGGTTGTATAGGTTTCCCCAGAATGTCTTTACAGACACCTCGATCTGTGCAATGGCTAAAAGCGCATTTTTTACAGCATGCTTTTCATTGGGTTCCAACTGCGAATGAAAATCCTGAACATCTGCAGTAAAATCCACTTCCGAATGTACCCAGAACGATTTGTTGATAGCTTCTACAAATTGAAGAACCTCAGGGTATTCAAATGGCTTATAACTTACTCTTTTATCAAAAATTCCCATATTAAATGTCTTTATAATTAAATAATTCAGATGTATGTGGATAACGTTCAGAAAACATTTAACTTTTTGTTTTTGTGTTGTTTGTGAATTAAACTTATTCACAAACTATGTTTGTGTTTCTGATCAGAATCTAACTACAAAGTTCGAAAAAAAGAACTGATTTTGAAAGGGGTAAATACTAATTGACTGACTTTTAGCTGTAAAAGTTTTCCACATTTACATGAAACCAGCACGGATAATAGGCTAAGCAGCAATATTGAGGATAAATGGATGGAAAACTAAAGTTACGATTAAACAATTTGTTGTAAAGTGCTTTTAATAAAGGTGTATTTTGTTAAACAAAAAAATATTTGAATAAATTTTTATTCTTGTAACAATTTGAAATTATCATCTACTTATTGGATATAAAACATACATCACTTAATGTTAGTAATTCAGGATTTACATAAGTCATACGATACAGGAAAAAGCAAGCTTCATGTCCTTAAAGGGATCAATCTGAATATTTCAGAAGGTGAGTTTGTATCTATTATGGGAAGTTCCGGTTCCGGAAAATCTACACTTCTTAATATTATTGGTATTCTGGATGAAAAGGATTCAGGAATATATGATCTTGATGGAGTACCCATTGAGCATTTATCTGAAATAAAAGCGGCCGAATACAGAAGTAAATTCTTGGGTTTTGTTTTCCAGTCCTTCAATTTGATCAGTTATAAGACTGCTTTGGAGAATGTAGCTCTTCCTTTGTATTATCAGAATGTACCCAGAAAAGAGCGTAATCAGAAAGCAATGGAGTATTTGGAGAAAGTAGGGTTGGCGCAGTGGGCTAATCACCTTCCCAATGAACTTTCAGGAGGACAGAAACAGAGAGTTGCTATTGCCAGAGCCCTTATTACCAATCCCAAAGTAGTATTGGCGGATGAACCTACGGGAGCATTGGATTCAAAGACTACTCATGATATTATGAAGCTTCTTCAGGATATTAACAATGAAGGAAAGACAATCATTGTGGTGACTCATGAACCTGATGTGGCTGCCCAAACGAAACGAAACGTAATACTGAAAGATGGTATTATTGAAAGTGATGAATTTATTAAGCAGCTTGTACTGTAGATAAGTTAATTTGAGAATTTGAAAATGAGATAATTTGAAAATTTAACAATCGTAAATTTTCAATCTTTTAATACTAATAAAAAATGTTTGATCTAGATCGTTGGCAGGAAATATTCAGTTCTATCCGCAGTAACGTACTTCGGACGGTACTTTCCGGATTTACTGTGGCCTTGGGGTTATTTATTTTCATTGTATTGTTTGGAATCGGGAAAGGACTTCAAAACGCTTTCTCTGAAGGGTTTGCAGGAGATGCCAAAAACCTGATTACGATTTATACAGGAAAAACCACTTTAGCCTATAAGGGATTACAGTCGGACAGGAATGTTACCATGAATAATGACGACTATGATTTTCTAATCAATACAGATAAGGAAAAAGTAGGTGCTTCCACAGCCAGATATGCAGCCAATTTAATGGTAAAATATGGGAAGGAAAGCGGACTTTATCAGATACATGGGGCAGAACCCGGAGAACAGATTATTGAAAACAGAAAGATTATCGATGGTCGCTATATTAATTCCTTTGACCTTCAAAGAAAACAGAATGTAGCAGTCATTGGAAGAATGGTTCAAAGAGATTTAATTAAAAATGGAAGCTCAGTAGGAAAAGAGCTGGATATTAATGGAACCATGTTTAAAGTAGTGGGTGTTTTTTCCGATGATGGAGGAGACCGGGATGAAAGACACATCACTGTGCCAATAACAACCCTGCAACAAATGAAAAAAGGTTCTGATACTGTAAATACAGCCTTTATTACCTATAGTGATAAGCTCACTCCCGAGCAGGCTATTAAATATGGAGATGAACTGAAAGATAAATTAAAATCGAGAAAAAATGTCTCTCCTGATGATGAAAACGGAGTCCGTATCTGGAATAATGCCAAGAATATGAATGATACATTCACATTTATGGCGGTTCTTACGGCTATTGTAGGATTTATCGGGATGGGAACCTTACTGGCGGGAATTATCGGGATCAGTAATATCATGGTGTACATCGTAAAAGAGAGAACTAAAGAAATAGGCGTGCGGAAAGCCATTGGTGCCAAGCCTGGAGGTATTGTCGGGTTGATTGTACAGGAAAGCGTTGTTATTACAGTGGTTTCAGGTTTTGTAGGAGTGGCAGTAGGGGTTTTGACGTTAAACCTGCTTGGAGACAGCCTTGAAGAGTTCTTTATCAAAAGTCCGAGTGTAGGATGGGGAACGATAGTAATGGCATTTGTAGCATTGGTCTTTTCCGGATTGATTGCCGGATTTGTTCCTGCATACAGAGCTTCAAGGATTAAACCGATAGAAGCATTAAGAACAGAATAACAGCAATTTGAAATAGGGTAATGATGAACGGTTGTACCTTTTACCCTTTTACAAATAGTAATAATTTATAACTAAGAAGAAGTGAATATCATATTTAAAAAAGACACTTGGCAGGAGATCTATTATTCATTGAGGAATAATAAGCTTCGGACATTTCTTACCATGATTGGAGTAGGATGGGGGATGTTTTTGTATGTAAGTCTTCTTGGAGCAGCCAAAGGAATGGAGAATGGTTTTGATAAATTATTTTCAGGGTTTGCTACCAACTCTATTTTCCTGTGGGCGCAGAAAACGTCTATTCCTTATGAGGGATTTCCTAAGGGAAGAGAGGTGCATCTCAATTTATCCGATATGGATATGCTGAAAAGAAAACTCACAGAGATTGATTATATATCACCTCAGAATTCCAGAGGGAGCTTTACCGGAACACCCGGGGAGTCGATGTCGAGAAATGGTAAAAGCAGTACCTATTCTCTTACCGGAGATTATTCTGTAGGGAATAAAATTTCAGAGAAGAAACTTATTTTCGGAAGATATATCAATGATGCAGACGTTTCAGGAAATAAAAATGTAGTGGTTATCGGAGAAGAAATCTATAAAAATTTTTTTGAGGCTAAGAAGAAAGAAAACCCGATTGGAAAATCCATTAATATAAAAGGAATATTCTTTAATGTAATAGGTGTTTTCAGAGTGAAAAAAGGAGGAGGTTTTGAAAATGATCAAACGGCTTTTATTCCACTTTCTACTTATACCAAAATGTATAATGCCGGAGAACAGATTGATATGTTCGCTATTGTCAGTAAGCCCAATGCAAACGTAAATGACGTGGAGGAGCATGCAAAGCAGGTTTTAAAATCTAAGAATAAAGTTTCTCCTGAAGATACCAATGCTTTTGGAAGTTTCAACTTAGGAAAGGAATTTAAAAAACTGACAGGTTTTCTTACGGGAATGCAGCTTTTAACAATTATCGTGGGAACATTGACGATTCTTGCCGGGGTAATTGCTATTTCAAATATCCTGCTGATCACGGTAAAAGAAAGAACAAAAGAAATAGGGATCAGAAGAGCATTAGGAGCAAAGCCGGCTGAAGTAAGGAATCAGATTTTGTTGGAAAGTGTTGTAATTACACTCTCGTCCGGGCTTCTGGGTTTTATGTTTGGGATCTTTGTGCTGATGATTTTAAATGCGGTTACACAAGGACAGGATTCTTTTCCTTTCTATAACCCAACGGTAAATTACGGAAATGTATTTGCAGCCATGGCAGTCATGGTGATTTTAGGATTGATTATCGGAATGATACCGGCACAGAGAGCGGTAAAGATCAGACCAATTGAAGCATTACGATCAGAATAATAAAATAATTAGAAAAATAGATAATTTGAAGATTTGAAATTGCAGTAATCTGGCCATAAGCATACAGGATTCATTTTTTAATTTCTAAATCATTCAATTTTAAAGTAAAAAATAAACTATACATATGAAAAAGAAATTCACTTGGAAAAAAGCCATTTATATTGTGTTAGGGCTTTTATTTGCAGTGGCATTGTTCTCCGGGATTGGCTATCTTGTAAAATCAAACTCTAAAGAGAGTGAGGCCTTTCTGACCCGTAAACCTTCTGTCCAGAATATGGATGATAAAGTGATGGCTACCGGAAAAATTACTCCAAAAGAAGAAATTGAAATTAAACCCAATATTGCCGGGATTATCGATAAAATTTTAGTGAAAGAAGGAGATAAAGTGGAAGCAGGACAGTTAATTGCTACCGTGAGAATTGTTCCTAGTATTTCTGAAGTAAATGCAGCACAGCAGGAAGTTCAGAATGCACAGCTTCAGATCGGTAACTCTCAGCTGAATGTAAGTAATATGCAGAAGCAATTTGATATGCAGGAGAAACTGTATAAACAAGGAGTTGCTTCCAAGCAGGAATATCTTAATTCCCAGCAGCAATTGTTTTCTCAGCAGCAGTCTCTTAAAAATGCTCAACAACAGCTTAATACCGCTCAAAAAAGACTGCAGATTGCCAAAACGGGTGCTACCCCTGAACTTCAGGGACAAGGATTGGCTACGACGCAGATCCGTTCCAAAACTTCAGGAACTGTTCTTGAGGTTCCTGTAAAAGTAGGAAGCCAGGTAATTGAAGCCAATAACTTTAATGCAGGAACAACTATCTGTTCTGTAGCAGATTTGAACTCTCTGATCTTTAAAGGGGAAATTGACGAAGCTCAGGCAGGAAAACTAAAAGAAGGAATGGATATGAATATCGTAATCGGTGCATTACAGAATAAAACATTTCCAGGAAAGCTGACCATGATTGCTCCCAAAGGAAAAGATAATGCGGGAACGATTAAATTTCCGGTAGAAGGAGATGTAACAAATCCTAATAATGAATACATCAGAGCCGGTTTCTCTGCTAACGGAGAAATTGTATTGAGTTCTCAGAAAAATGCTTTGCTATTGGACGAATCTTTAGTTCAGTATGAAAAGAAACAAGGGAAAGATGTTCCTTTTGTAGAAGTAAAGCAAAAAGACGGAAAGTTTAAAAAGACCTACTTAAAACTTGGAGCAAGTGATGGAATTAACGTTCAGGTTCTTCCTGGATCCAATATTACAAAAGATTCCGAAGTAAAAGTTTGGAATCCATCAGACAAGGATAAAGAAGAATTAAAATCAAAACAGAAATAATAAACTAACACTATACATTTAGCTGTTAAATCCCGGAGACTTCTTCGGGATTTTTTTATTCCTTCTGGTATAAGCAGTTGATGTAATAAAATGGATCAGGTTATAAACTTGGGGAGTAAGCAAATTGGGTTAAATCTAAAACCTCTTGTTTGGATGACATTCAAAAATCTATGCATAACATAAAATATGTGTTTTTATATTTGACTTGAAAATAGGATGGAAATAACCTTTTATTTCACACAAAGGAATAATCATTCGGATGCTCTATTTTAAGAAAGCAAAGAAAGACGGCTTTGTCGCTGAATAAGCGATATAAAAAGTTAGCTTCATCAAAATCGATTTCTAATCGATTCATTCTTGGCTCACTTAAAATCAAGCATAATAAAAATAGAACTTTGCGTCAAAGAGAAGCTGCATTGATGTACGTTTATGCTCCCCCCCCAACTTTTGCACCTGATCCAATAAAAGCAATATTTAGATTGGAGGAGTAAAGAAACAGTATTAATATATTTGAATTTAATGTAAAAAAAATATTAACGCAACATTATTGCATTAATGTTTTTTTGTTTTAACTTTGCATAAGCAATAAGCAATAAGCAATAAGCAATAAGCAATAAGCAATAAGCAATAAGCATATGGAAAGTAAAAAATTTGATGTCATCATCATAGGAGGAAGCTATGCCGGATTATCAGCAGGAATGGCCTTGGGCAGATCGTTAAGAAATGTTTTAATCATGGATAATGAAAAACCTTGTAACAGGCAGACCCCACATTCACATAACTTTATTACACACGACGGAAAAACTCCTAAAGAAATTTCAGATGCCGCAAGAGAGCAGGTGAAAGCATATCATACTGTAGAATTCTATAATGGGACTGTTGTGAAAATAACCAGGGAAGTTGATGGTTTTAAAGTAGAAACATCTTATAATGGGGTTTTCCGGGCTAAAAAACTTATTCTGGCTTCCGGAGTGAACGACCTAATGCCTGATATTTCAGGATTTGCTGAATGTTGGGGAATCTCCGTAATACACTGTCCATATTGTCATGGTTATGAAGTAAAAGATGAGGTGACAGGAATTCTTGCAGATGGGGAGATGGCTTTTGAATTTTCAAAACTGGTTTTTAACCTGACTAAAAAGCTAACCTTATTTACCAATGGGAAAACTAAGCTCACCCCGGAGCAGGTTGCCAAATTGAACCGGAATGGAATCATCATCAATGAAGATGAAGTTCAAAGTATAGAACATGAAAACGGATATATTCAGAACATAATTTTTAAAAACGGAAAAATGGTTCCGCTAAAAGCTTTATATGCTAAAATACCTTTTGAACAAAATCTGAATGTCTCGGCTGATTTGGGGGTTGAATTAACGGAGCAGGGATTTATAAAGGCAGATTTTATGCAGAAAACAAATGTTCCCGGAGTTTTTGCCTGTGGAGATAATGTTACCATGATGCGGTCTGTAGCCAATGCTGTTGCGCAGGGGAATTTTGCAGGAGCTGTTGCCAATAAAGAGCTTTCGGAAGAAGAATTTTAATAAGTTCCATACAGCATGTGGATCTTATCCAGGGTGAAGATTAAAAATAATTCTGGCTGCTGCTTTATGGATGAAAAATCGTTGAATAGTTGAATGCCTGTTTCTCAAATACAATTACAACAGAGGGTGTAGTTTGGAAAAGCTCGTAATCAGATTAAAAATTATGGTCATCAGTTTATGGCAGAAAGGTTATAATTATACATTACCGGTAAGGTTTTACAACACTTAGGGGCTAAAAATCATATAATTTGATGCTGAAACCTCAAGGGAAATTCCGTACATTTGGGGTGAAAAATTTCAAAAACTAAAAGTAAAATGGATATTATTTTTGACCTGATTGAAAAGGAAAGACAAAGACAAGCCCATGGATTAGAGCTTATCGCATCAGAAAATTTTGTTTCTGAAAACGTGATGAAAGCAATGGGAAGTGTACTGACAAATAAATATGCTGAAGGATATCCCGGAAAAAGATATTACGGGGGATGTGAAGTGGTAGATGAGGTTGAAACATTAGCCATCAACAGAGCAAAAGAACTTTTCGGAGTAGATTATGTGAATGTTCAGCCACATTCCGGTTCTCAGGCCAATGCAGCCATTTATCTTGCTGTTTTGAAAGCTGGAGATAAAATTATGGGAATGGACCTTTCAATGGGAGGACACCTTACTCATGGTTCTGCAGTGAATTTTTCAGGAATTCAATATGAAGTGGTTTCTTACGGTGTAGAAAAAGAAACAGGGCTTATTGATTACAACCAAATGAGGGAAGTAGCTTTAAGAGAAAGACCAAAAATGATGATTGCAGGTTTCTCAGCATATTCAAGAGATCTTGATTATGTTAAATTCAGAGAGATTGCAGATGAAATTGGAGCAACACTTTGGGCAGATATAGCACATCCTGCTGGTTTAGTAGCTAAAGGATTATTAAACTCGCCATTTGAGCATTGCCACGTAGTAACTACTACTACACACAAAACATTAAGAGGTCCAAGAGGAGGTATGATCATGATGGGGAAAGATTTTGAAAATACTTATGGTCACAAAACTCCAAAAGGAGAAACTAAAATGATGAGCCAGGTATTGGATGGAGCTGTATTCCCGGGAATACAGGGAGGGCCGCTGGAACATGTGATTGCCGGTAAAGCAGTCGCTTTCGGAGAAGCTATAGATGGACAGTTTGAGACATATGCAAAGCAAGTTAAAGCTAATGCCCAGGCATTATCCAAAGCAATGATCGACAGAGGGTTTGATATTGTAAGCGGAGGCACAGATAATCACCTGATGCTTGTAGATCTTAGAAACAAGGGAGTAAATGGTAAAGAAACTGAAAAAGCATTAGTACTTGCTGATATTACTTGTAACAAAAATATGGTTCCTTTTGATGACAAATCACCATTTACAACATCTGGTATCAGACTAGGAACAGCAGCAATTACAACAAGAGGACTTAAGGAAAACGATATGGATACCATTGCCGGATTTATTTCTGATGTGGTAGACAATATTAAAAATGAAGAGGTTCTTACATCTGTAAGAAAGAAGGTTAATGAATTAATGGAAGGAAAAGCTCTATTCAATTATTAATATAACAGAAAAAATATAATACAAAGAATGAGCGGGCGCTCATTCTTTTTTTTGCAGATATGGAAAAGAAATCTTTTACTTTTGATGAAATTAAGATGAAATTGGTGAACTATTGTGTTTATCAGGACCGATGTCATGCCGAAGTAGAGCAGAAAATGAGAGAATTTCTGCTTATTGAGGAAGCAAAGGAGGAAATTTTATTGTATCTTATGAAAGAAAATTATCTGAACGAAGAAAGGTTTACACGTAGTTATATCCGCGGTAAGTTTTATATCAAGCACTGGGGGAAAAATAAAATCAAAATGCATCTTAAACAGAAACAGATCTCTGAAAAACTGATCAATATGTGTTTTGACGAAATTTATGAAGATGATTACATGAAAACCATCACAAGAATCTATGAAGATTATTTCTCTAAACAGACGGGACTTAAGGAATATCAGAGAAAATCAAAAACTATAAAATATTTAATGAGCAGAGGTTTTGAATATGAGAAAATAAATGATATTTTTGAATAAACATAAATTAAACAACAAACACACAAATTGAAAAAGAATAAGATCTTGCTTTCACCTCCACACTTAGGAGGCAGCGAGTTACAGTATATACAGACTGCATTAGATACAAACGGAGTTTCTCAGTACGGTTCAAACATAGATGGGTTTGAAAAAAGACTTGAAAACTATCTTGGAAAAGACTCCTTTGTGACCGCTTTGTCCTCAGGGACAGCAGCAATACACCTAGCATTGAGACTTTTGAATGTAGAAGAAGGGGATTTTGTGATCTGCCAGTCTTTTACTTTTGTGGCTTCTGCTAATCCCATTCTTTATCAAAGAGCAATTCCTGTTTTTGTAGACAGTGAGGCTTCTACCTGGAATATGTGTCCCAATGCTTTGGAAGATGCTGTTAAATATTGTCTGCAGCAAGGTAAGAAACCGAAAGCAATCATTGCCGTATCTTCATATGGAATGCCGTTTATGGTAGATGAAGTCCTTGAAGTTTCCAGGAAATATGAAATTCCTGTTATTGAAGACAGTGCCGGAGCTTTGGGCAGTACATACAAAAATAGACCTTGTGGAACATTTGGAGATTTATCTGTGATTAGTTTTAACGGGAATAAGATTATTACGACTTCAGGTGGGGGAATTTTAATATCTAGAAGCAAAGCAAATAAAGAAAGAGCTTTTTCCTTTTCTACCCAAGCCAACGAAAATAAAGACTATTACAGTTATTCAGACATAGGATATAACTACAGGATGAGTAACATCTCTGCAGGAATAGGAATAGGGCAACTGGATGTTTTAGAAGACAGGATATTAAAAAGAAGAGAAAACCATGAGTTTTATCAGGGTATCTTTGAAAATGATGAAACCATCAATCTTTTGGAAGAGCCAGGTGAAGATTTTTTTTCTAACTATTGGCTGAACACAGTCACCATTGAAGGAAATAAGTCTGGAATGACAAAAGAAAAATTAAAAAAAATATTTTCTGAGAATAATATAGAAACCAGGTATTTATGGAAACCTATGCATTTGCAAACCCTATATAAAGGGTATAATTTTTTTGGGGATAATATTTGTGGTATGCTTTTTGAAGCGGGTTTATGCTTGCCGTCAGGGTCCAATCTTTCTGTGGAAGATAAAAATAGAATTGCAGATGTCCTGAAAAATCTAAGAAAGTAAAATTATTTTTTAGATTTAGGATATTGATGATATTTTATTTTAATTTTGCACGAATGATTCAATGTGAGTTGAATTAAGCGGCTAGAAATTGTATCACATTTAATAACATATGAACACCAATCAAGACAATGTATAACTCTCTTAGAAAAAAAATATTTGGAGGAGATAATGTTGTCAATCTCTCAGATGTAAGATATCTTCCCAGATGGATAATACTTGTAATAGATATTATTATTTTGGTAATATCCTTATTTCTCTCTACGTATATCATTGAAAAAATTACCCAAAAAGAGTTTATTTATCACGAAGAAAAAAGTATTGTTTTTGCTTTTATCATTCTGGTAAATACAGCATTTATGTATTTTTTTAAAACATATGCAGGGATTATCAGACATTCCACATTTATAGATTTATTTAAACTTCTTATTTCCTGCTTCTCTACATTATTTGTCGTTGCGACAATTAATCTGATGTATTTCTGGGTTACCGGAGGAAAATTCATTTTAACACCCTATCTTGTTTTATACTTCGTTATATCCTTTATGGGATTATTTCTTTTTAGACTCTATGTCAAAGAATTTTTTCACATTGTCAGAGAGTACAGGAGAAGTACTTTGAAAAAAAGAATCCTTGTATTGGGGATTGATGAGCAGTCTATTGCTATTGCAAGGGCTATTTTAGATAATCCCAACCTTCCTTACCAGGTGGTAGGATTCCTGACTCAAAGAACGGATTCAAAAAGAGCTTCACTTTTAGGGAAACCTATTTACGCAAAAGAAAAAATAGAAGAGAATACTAAAGATGATCTTCTTGTTGACGGGGTTATTATAGTAAAAGAAATGATGGCTAAGGATGAAATGAATTCCTGGGTGAATTTATTTCTGGAAAAAGATCTGAATGTTTTTAAAGCCCCTTCAGTGCAAAAACTGAGAGATAGTGATCTGGGAGGATCAATCAGAAATCTTCAAATTGAAGATTTGCTTAACAGGAAGCCTATAAAAATTGAAAACGAAGAAGTCAAAAGCAGACATTACGGTAAAAATGTACTGGTTACTGGTGGTGCTGGTTCTATTGGTAGCGAAATTGTAAGACAGGTTGCTCAGTTTACACCTTCTTTAATTGTTGTATTAGATCAGGCTGAAACGCCGTTATATGATATCGAGCTTGAAATGAAAGACAAGTTTCCTCATATCAGGTTTAAATTTGTTCTTGCAGATGTTTCAAATATACATAGAGTAGAGCCGCTATTTGAGATGTATAATTTCTCAATGGTCTATCATGCTGCAGCTTATAAGCACGTGCCTCTTGTTGAAGATAATCCTAATGAAGCGATTCGGGTGAATGTTTTGGGTTCAAAAAATATTGCTGTTTTATCCAGTCGTTATAAAGTAAACCGATTTGTGATGATTTCTACGGATAAAGCGGTAAACCCTACTAATGTAATGGGAGCTTCTAAAAGAGCTGCAGAGCTATTTGTTCAGTCTTTACAACATGCTGAAGGAAATTCAACAAAATTTATTACCACAAGATTTGGAAATGTTCTGGGATCAAACGGTTCCGTTATTCCACATTTTAAAAAGCAGATTGAAGCTGGAGGACCTGTAACAATCACACATCCTGATATTGTAAGATATTTTATGACCATTCCTGAGGCTTGTGAACTGGTTCTTCAGGCTGGAACAATGGGGCAGGGAGGTGAAATTTTTGTTTTCGATATGGGTGAGCCGGTGAAGATTCTGGATTTAGCCAGAAGAATGATCAAACTATCAGGATTTGAACCCAACATTGATATTAAGATTATTTACACAGGACTTAGACCGGGAGAAAAGCTATATGAAGAGCTGTTAAGTGATAATGCAAAAACTCTTCCTACCCATAATGAAAAGATCATGATTTCTAAAGATCCTACCATGTCATTTTCAGAAATAGAGAGTCTTGTCCAGTTGATCGGAGAGGCTTCTGTCAATAAAGAAAAAGTAGAAGTTGTTAAGATTTTAAAGCTAATAGTACCTGAATTTATAAGCAATAATTCAATCTACGAGGTTTTAGATAAATAGAAAAAAATATAAGTGTATATTTGCACAATTTTAAAATATGAAAAGTAAAATATTAGGGATATTTTTTGTATTCTTATTAATATCATGTAAGGTAAAGGAAAATGCCCAGAATGATTTAAATTATATGCAGAATATAGAGAATGTTGCAGTAGAATCCTCTGCTAAAAATTCTAATTCTACTATACAGACTGGTGATCAATTAGTAGTTTTGATCACTGCAAAAGATATGGATGTAGTAAAACCATTCAATCAAAATTATTCTTCTTCTGAAATGATCCAGACAAATAGTCTAGCAGGAGGAAATACTCCTAACCAGGGGATGACAACCATTTCTGGACCCACATATATTGTAGACAGTGAAGGGAATATAGATTTTCCTGTTCTTGGTAAGATTGATACAAAAGGTAAATCACTTGTAGAATTTAAAAATGAAATTAAAGATAAAGTAAGTCAATATGTTATTAATCCGACAATAAGTGTCAGACTTGCAAATTTTAAAATAACAGTTTTAGGTGAGGTTAATAAACAAGGAGACTATACCATATCTAACGGGCAGGCTACTATCCTCAATGCCCTGGGGCTTGCAGGAGATTTAACGATGTATGGTAAAAGGACGGATATCTTAGTAATAAGAACTGAAAACGGAACGGTTACGCATGGTAAAATCAATTTACAGGATGCTAATCTTATTAATTCTCCATATTTTAACCTGAAGCAAGGAGATGCTATTATTGTTCCATCAAATAAAGCAAGAGATTTAGCCTCTAAGCAAAACCCTAATACAGCAATTTATCTGACTGCAGCTTCTGTTGTAGTTACTGCTCTTGCTGTAGTAGTTGGTTTATTTAAAAAGTAAGAGTATATATTTAAAATGCAATTTTATTTAGATTGTATTATAAATGTAAGGTAGGCTCTTCTAATAAAATCACAAAGAAATGAAATCATATAAAATAGCTGTTATTGGACAAGGATATGTAGGATTACCTTTGTCTTTAGAGTTTGCAGGTCATTATCCGGTGTTGGGTTTTGACATTAATGCAGACAGAATTAACCAGCTTAATAATGGCTACGATATAACCCTGGAAGCAGATATCCATAAGCTTAATGAAGGCTTACACTCTTATAAAGAATCTGGCGGAAGCATAGGTTATAATGGTACAAGTGAACTGAATGAAATTTTAGACTGTAACATTTTTATAGTAACTGTACCCACTCCGATTGACAAATATAATGCTCCCGACTTAAATCCATTGCTGACAGCATCAAAAATGTTAGGAGGGATTATTAAAAAAGGAGATATTGTAATATTTGAATCTACCGTTTTTCCCGGTTGTACAGAGGAAGAATGTGTTCCGATACTAGAACTGTATTCTCAGTTAAAACTCAATGAAGATTTTTTTGTAGGCTATTCTCCGGAAAGAATTAATCCAGGAGATAAAATAAACACGTTAACAAGTGTAAAGAAAGTAACCTCCGGGTCTACTGTTGAAATTGCAGACGAAATAGATCATTTATATAAAAAAATCATTACAGCAGGTACCCATAAAGCACCTAGCATAAAGGTTGCTGAAGCATCTAAAGCCATTGAAAATGCCCAAAGGGATGTGAATATTTCTTTTGTTAATGAGTTAGCCCTCATCTTTGACAGAATGGGAATTGATACACATGATGTTCTTGAAGCTGCTGGTACAAAATATAATTTCTTACCATATAAACCGGGATTAGTAGGCGGACACTGTATTTCTGTAGATCCATATTATTTAGCTCATAAAGCAGAGCAATTGGGGTATCATCCTGATGTTATTTTATCCGGTCGAAGAGTAAACGATTCAATTGCAAAATTTATAGCGTCGAAAGTGGTAAAACTATTAATAGCAAAAAGTAAGATTATAAAAGGTTCACAAGCTTTAATTTTAGGGGTAACCTTTAAAGAAAATTGCCCCGATGTTAGAAATACCAAAGTAATTGATATTTATAATGAATTAATAGACTACGGAATTGGAGTTGACATTTTTGATCCATGGGTAAACAAATCAGAAGTGGAACATGAATATGGAATAAGTATTCTGGATCAACTTCCGGAAGATAAAAAATATGACTCTATTATCATTGCTGTATCCCATAAAGAATTTCTTACCTTAGATTTTGAAAAACTAAAGAAAAAAGATAGTGTTATCTTTGATACTAAAGCTTGTATTGATAGAAGTCTAGTAGATGCTAGACTATAATTAAAATAATAAAACTAATAAATATCTGTTGTTAATTGACAGAATAATTTGTAAAATTTAAAATTAAATAATGGATAATCCAGTTATTGAAGAATCAGAAAAAATTAATATTCAGGAAATAATCAAACCCTATTTAAGAAACTGGTTATGGTTTGTAATTATCCCTATAGTGTCTTTAATTATCAGTTATTTTTATTTAAAACTGACTACCCCGGTATTTAGTATTCAATCATCGGTACTTATTAAAGATGCTAAAAAAGCTCCTTCTGGTGGCGGAGATTTTGGCGTATTGCAGGACCTGTCAGTATTGGGGGGGATGGGAACCAACAGTATAGAGAATGAAATAGAAGTTTTTAAGTCTAAAAAGTTAATGCAGGAAGTTGTAAAACAATTAAGGTTACAAACTTCTGTTTACACAGAATATGGCTTAAAAGAAAAAGAACTTTACAAAAGTACATCTCCTATTATCATTGAAGTAGTTAATGAGAAACCTTTTACAAAAGGACCCAAAAAACCTATTTCAATAAAAATTTCCGGAAATAATATAACTTTAGATAGCGATGAATTACCTGAAGTTAAAACTCAGTTCAATAAAATTATAAATCTTCCTTATGCTAATATAATCATATTGAAAAATTCCCAGTTTAATAAATTAGAAGCTGGTGAAATGGGAGATATTTATATGACTTATTCAACGGTTGATGGTGCTGTCGATAATTTACAGAAAATATTAAATGTGAAATTAGTAAATAAAGATGCTACAGTAATTGGATTATCTCTGAATTATGCGAATGTATCTAAAGCTAAAGATATAGTAAACAAATTAGTAGAAGCTTATAATAATGAAGCTATTTCAGATAAAAATTCAGAATCTAAAAAGACAAAAGATTTTATAGATGACAGAATCAATATCATTTCAAATGAATTAGGACAGGTTGAAAATGAAAAGGAAAAATTCAAATCGAATAATCAGATTACTGATCTAGTTACAGAAGCTAAAATTAATCTTGAAGTTTCTGCAGAAGCAAGAGCAAAACAAATTGATCTTGAATCTCAGCTTGAACTGACCAATGCGTTGATTGATTTTATGGGTAGACAAAATAACAGTCAGGTTCTACCTACCAATATTGGTTTAAATAATACCACTGCTACCACTAATATTTCTGCATACAATCAGTTGGTATTGGAGAGAAACCGTTTATTAGAAAATGCAACTCCTCAAAACCCATTAATTATAGATCTTAACAAACAGATTTCGTCTTTAAAGGGCTCTGTAATGGAAAGTCTTATTAAAAACAGAACAGGGATTCAGTTAGCTAAAAATCAATATGAAGGAGAGCAGAACAAGATAAGCTCAAAAATTACGAAAATTCCTGCTCAGGAGAAGATGTTTAGGAGCATTGAGAGACAGCAGCAGATAAAGGAAAACTTGTATTTACTTCTATTACAGAAAAGAGAAGAGACTGCTATTTCTTTAGCTGTAACAGCCAGTAAAGCAAGAATAGTAGATTATGCTTATGCTTCACCTAAACCGGTTGCACCAAAAAAAATACTTATACTGCTAGGAGCATTGGTTTGTGGTTTTGCTATCCCTTTCCTTATTGTATATCTAAAAGAACTTCTTAATAATAAAGTGAAATCAAGAAGTGATCTAGAGAAACTTTCTAATGGTAAATCTGTAATAGGTGAAATCCCTGGTTTATTAAGAGGTCAGGATGAATTGGTAAAACTTAATGATCTTTCACCTTTGGCAGAGGCATTTAGAATTCTTATTACCAATATGAATTTTATGATTCCTAAAAAGAAAGATGCTAAAGTGATCTTCGTTACCTCAACGGTAAAGGGAGAAGGGAAAACTTTTGTTTCCGTTAATTTAGCACTTACTTTAGCTACTCCGAATAAAAAAGTTATTATTATTGGGTCTGATATTAGAAACCCACAGCTTCAGAGATATAATCCTGCTAGAAAAGGTTTGTTAGGTCTTACAGAATATTTGTACAGTGATAAAGTAAATATTAAGGAAGTTGTACACGTATCTACGTTCAATCCTTATTTGGATGTTATTTATTCTGGAAGTATTCCTCCAAATCCCACAGAACTTCTTACAAATGGACGTTATGAACATTTAATTGAAGAATTGAAAGACCAATATGATTATATTATTCTGGATACGGCTCCTTTAATGCTTGTTACAGATACATTCCTGATCGCTGATATGGCTGATGTTACTTTATATGTAACAAGATCAAGATATACAGAAAATGCATTAATTGATTTTGCAAATAAGAGTATCAGCAGCCAGAAAATTAAGAATGTAGGCTTTATATTAAATGATGTTGATAAAGATTACTTTGGATATGGTAATAAATATGGGTATGGATATCATGCTGAAGAGCAAAATTGGTTTACAAAACTAAAAAACAAATTTTAATTATGGATAAACCCGTTCTCATTACACTTCCTAAAATTGTTGATCCGAGGGGCAATTTGTCTTTTTTTGAACACCCCAATCAATTACCCTTTGAGATTTTAAGAACCTATTGGGTCTATGATGTGCCAGGAGGAGAAATAAGAGGAAGCCATGCGTTCAAAGAACAGCAGGAATTTATTATTGCACTTTCAGGAAGTTTTGATGTAATACTCCATAATGGTATAAAAGAAGAAAGATTTTCTTTAAACAGATCTTACTATGGTTTGTACATTCCCAAAATGTATTGGCGAAGATTAGAGAATTTTTCTACTAATTCATTAGCCCTTATTGTATCAGACAAGCTATATAATAATGAAGATTATATTAGAGATTTTGAAGAGTTTAAAATATTAGTCAATGGAAAGTAAGGCTTCAGTATTTGATTGCAGTGTAATTGATTTGGGAAAAATCAATTTTGCAGAAGGGAATCTAACAGTTGTTGAGAACGACTCATCATTTCCCTTTAATATAAAGAGAGTATTTTATCTTTATGATATTGCTGGTGGTGAAAGCCGTGGAGCACATGCCCATAAAGAATGCCACCAATTCCTCATTGCGGCAAGTGGAAGTTTTGAAGTTTCCTTAGATGATGGAAAATTCAAAAGACAGGTCTTTCTTAATCGTCCTGATATAGGATTACATATTCCTCCGGGAGTATGGGCTTCAGAAGTTAACTTTTCTTCGGGTGCAATTTGTTTAGTATTAGCCTCTCATTCGTTTAATGAAAAGGACTATATTAGAAATTATCAAGATTTTTTAAACTATATCAATGAATAGAATTCATTCTTTATCTGATGTTCAGACAACTAATATTGGGATAGACACATTCGTTTGGCAGTTTAGTATTATTCTAAAAAACGCAGTCATTGGAAATAATTGCAATATCAATTGTCATGTTTTCATTGAAAATGATGTAATTATAGGTGATAATGTAACCATAAAACCTGGAGTACAGATTTGGGATGGATTGCGAATAGAAGATAACGTATTTATTGGACCTAATGTAACATTTACCAATGATAGGTATCCACGATCTAAGAAATATCCTGAAGAATTTCAGCAGACAATTGTTAAGAAGGGAGCAAGTATTGGCGCAAATGCTACCATTTTGGGAGGAATTACCATTGGAACAAATGCTTTAATTGGAGCAGGGAGTGTGGTGACTAAAGATGTGCCAGCTAATGAATTATGGGTAGGTAATCCCGCTAAAAAGATTAAAAACATAGAATAATGATTAAATTTCTTGATTTACAAAAGATCAATCTTCAGTATCAAAACGAAATAGAAGCAAAGCTTCTGGAAGTTTTCAGATCAGGTTGGTACCTTATGGGTGGTGAACTTTCTAATTTTGAAAAAAATCTTTCCCAATATATAGGCTCAAAACATGCAATTGGTGTTGCTAATGGTTTAGATGCCTTACGCCTTATTCTTCGTGGCTATATTGAATTGGGTATAATGAAGAAAGGAGATGAAATCTTAGTTCCTTCTAATACTTATATTGCCTCTATCCTTGCCATCTCAGATAATGGCCTGGTTCCTATTTTAGTGGAACCGGAGATCAATACTTATAATATTGATATTTCTAAAATTGAAGAAAAAATTACCCCTAAAACGAAAGGAATCCTTATTGTACACCTTCAGGGAAGAGTTGTATTTTCTGAAGAGCTTAAGAAAATAGGGGAAAAGCATAATCTTAAAATTATTGAAGATAACGCTCAAGCTATCGGCGCGGAATGGAAGGGTATAAAAGCTGGAAACCTTGGGGATTCTGCAGGTTTTAGTTTTTATCCGGGTAAAAATCTTGGAGCTTTGGGAGATGCTGGGGCTGTGACAACCAATGATGATGATTTGGCAAAAGCGATCAGAGCTTTAGCAAATTATGGTTCAAATCAGAAATATGTTAATATATACCAAGGATTAAATTCGAGACTTGATGAAATTCAAGCTGCCGTATTGGATGTAAAACTAAAGTATATAGATAATGAAAATGAGGTAAGAAGACATATTGCCAAAAGATTGATAGGCGAAATTAAAAATTCCAGTATTATACTTCCTGAATATCCTGCAGATGAGAATGAGCATGTATGGCATGTTTTTGTAATCAGAACAGGGAAAAGAGATGAGCTACAGACTTATCTTACAGAAAATGGAATACAAACTATCATTCATTATCCTATTCCACCTCATAAACAAGAAGCTTACAAGGAATGGAATGATTTGTCATTTCCAATTACGGAAAGAATACATAATGAAGTTTTGAGCTTGCCTATTTCGCCAGTGATGAGTGAGAAAGAAGTTTCTGATGTAATCTCTATTATTAACCGGTTTTAATGATTTCGAAAATAAAGAAAGTACTAACAAGTGATCTTGTAAAAGTTTTCTCATTTACAGGGCTTTCTACATTAATCAAATTGATTACCAGTTACATTACTGTAAAAGTTGTAGCTAGTGTAATAGGTCCTGCTGGTGTTGCATTAGTAGGGCAGTTGCAAAATTTTACAGCAATATTTACGACAATAGGAGCTGGTGGAATCAATAATGGTATTGTAAAATATGTTTCAGAATATAAAGAGAATGAATCAGAACTAAAAAAATATCTTAAAAATGGTTTTAAATTAACCACTTTTTTTTCATTAATATCTGGACTGTTTTTAATCATTTTTTCCATATATCTTAGCAAATGGATTTTGTTTGAGACAAAATACTATTACCTCTTTATCCTTTTCGGGGTGAGTTTGGTTTTATTATCTTTTAACAATTTTTTCTTATCAGTGCTTAATGGTTTCAAAGAGTTTAAGATCTTTGTTACAATTAATATCTTTACAAATATTGTTAGCTTACTATTTACAATTATATTAGCTTGGTTTTATGATTTGCAAGGAACTTTAGTAGCTTTAGTCACCTACCAAGGCATTATTTTTTTTATCACTCTCTTTTATTTAAAAGAAAAAAAATGGTTTTCGAAAGAATTATGGGGTAGTTGGGATAAGACTATCATTAAGAAATACCTTTCTTTCAGTTTGATGGCGCTTGTAACTGCAATGACGGGTCCTGTGTCACAATTGTTGATAAGAGGCTATATTATTAAAGAATTTTCGATAACAGAAGCAGGTTTTTGGGAAGGAATCAACAGGATTTCTGCAATGTATCTTATGTTTGTTACGACATCTTTTAGTGTTTATTATTTGCCAAAATTATCTGAGATAAAAGATAATAAACTGTTGAAACAAGAAATCCTTAAAACCTATAAAATCATAACTCCACTAATATTTGTAACTTTATTGTTCATTTATTTCTTAAAAGATATGGTAATAAATATACTTTTTACAAAGGAATTTTATCCAATGAAAGAACTATTTTTATGGCAATTGATTGGAGATTTTTTCAAAATTATGAGCTGGTTGTTAGCTTTTGTAATGGTGGCAAAATCCATGACAAAAACCTATATCACAACCGAAATAGTGTTTTCTGTCTTGTTGGTTGTTTTGTCTTATTATTTCATTAATCAAAACGGAGTTGTTGGAGCAACTCAATCATATTGTATCAATTATATTATATATTTTGTATCAATGATTTTTATATTTAAAAATAAGCTATTTAAAATTACATGAAGATAATTATTCCTATATATGCGTATGGTAAAGCGGGTGGTTTTAGAGTGCTTTCTCAATTGGCTAACCACTTTATAAAGGATGGGCACAAAGTCGTGTTTTTATCTCATAAAAGCAGTGATATTCCCTACTATCCAACCAAGGCTGAAGTTTTATATTATGACAATAATGGCAGCTTGTCTTCTACAAATCAGATGGAGTATAACACTCCTGTTTTAGGCATCTTTTCATTAAGAAGGATTTTGAAAAATGTGTTGGATAACATTACTTGTGATATAATTCTAGCCAATCATTCATTGACTGCACAACCTGTTGCAAAATGTATTAATAGTGCCAAAAAATTTTATTATATTCAGGCATATGAACCAGACTTTTTTAATCCACTTACATTAAAGAATAGAGTGCTTCAGTATGTTAGTAAACGGTCTTATGGATTGGGTCTCAATATGATTGTAAATTCTAAAATGTATTTTGATTTTAAGGAAATTAAGGCTGAAAAATATGTTCCACCTGGTCTGGATTTAAATATCTTTCGAGAAATAAAAAATAAAAAGAGCGAAAAGCTTGTTATAGGTACTATTGGTAGAAAAGAAAAACACAAAGGAACTGGCTATATTATAGAGGCTTTCAAAAACCTAAAAAATAAATATAATCTGGATATTGAATTGAATGTTGCTTTTGGTACAAAAGATTTAGAAAATATTGAAGGTATAATAACTAGCCAGCCTGATGGAGATGAAAATTTAGCCAATTTTTATAATTCTTTGGACGTATATATTTGTGCGCAGACAATACAGTTGGATGCTATCCATTACCCAATCCTAGAATCCATGGCATGTAAAGTTCCGGTTATAACCACAGGATATTATCCTTCATCAAACTCTAATGCATTTCTAATCCCTATAGAAGATGTGAATGCTATAGAAGAAATGATACTTAGTTTTTTAGAATATAGTAAAGAAGATATCATAAAGAAAACGGAAATTGCCTATCAAGATATTAAACAGTTTGATTGGACAAACGTATCGAGACAAATGCTAAGCTATTTTGAAAATTAAACTAATCTGCAGTGGACACATATTACCTGATACTTTTTGTTGCATTTTTATTATGTTTTTTTGATTTCGTTTCTTATCGAGGTCCGAAACTTTTTGTTTATTGTATATTCTGTTTGATAGTAATCTTTTTGATAAGTTTTAGAAAAATAGGAAATGACAATGATAGCCAAATGTATGAAAGTATGTTTTATATTTATTCGAAATCTACTATAAACGAATTGATAGAGGGAGGATATGGGTACGTCGAAAAGGGTTATACTTTCTTAAACAAATTTATTGGAGAATTAGGAGGTACTTTTAGAAATGTATTAATGGTTATGGCAATTGCTACTGCTGCGGTCAATTATAGTTTTTTTGTTAAGAAGACGAATTTCATTTTTATTTCATTATTGGCATACTTATCATTTTTTCTCATATACAGAGATTTTACACAGATAAGATATGGTCTTTGTGCAGCATTTTGTTTTTGGTGTATTGATAATTTTATTGAAAAAAAATATGTGAGAAGCTTAGTGTTCTTTTTACTAGCATTTTCATTTCATAATTCAGCACTGATCCTATTGCCTGCATTACCCTTTTTAAAGTATTTCAAAAATAAAAAGGTTTTGATTCTGCTCCCTATTCCCTGCTTTATCTTAGGTAGTTTAGTCAATTTTTTTCCTTTGCTTCTTATTTATGGTTACAGTAACGCCCA
This sequence comes from Chryseobacterium sp. Bi04, assembly GCF_918698085.1. GTDB lineage: Bacteria > Bacteroidota > Bacteroidia > Flavobacteriales > Weeksellaceae > Chryseobacterium. The sequence goes on along the minus strand of NZ_CAKKLP010000015.1, from coordinate 35,599 downwards.
TATGGATGAATATTTGAAGGAAGAGGGAGGAGGAGGATACGCAATATCTATTTTCGGTTATTTTTTAATTTTAATTTATTATATTTTTGATAGATATTCAAAAAAAATAGTATTTACTGAGAATCAAAACTTTTATTTTAGAATTTTGGCTTTTAGTGTCTCTCTCAATTTACTTTTTGTTCAATCTGCTATTTTTCAAAGATTTACTTTTATTTTATTTCAGTGTTCTATTATAGTAATATCAATTTTATTATTTATGGCAAGAAAACATATTAAGAGAAAAGAAAATTTCTTCATTTTATATTTTTGTTTAAGTGTTTTTTACCTAATTTATGGGATAAGGATTATAAATCCTGAACTTATACGACCATATGAAATATCTTTTTCCGAATGATTGATATCCTTTTAGCCACATATAATGGTGAGAAATTTTTAAAAGAACAAATTGATTCACTTAAGAATCAATCTTATTCTGATTGGAGACTGTTAGTACATGATGATGGTTCGATCGACAAAACGATAGATATCATTAAAGAGTATCAAAGAAATGATCCGAGAATAATTCTAATTGAAGATGGCATAAAATTCGGAAATGCGGGCAAAAATTTTATGCATTTGTTGTCTTTTTCAACATCTGATTTTGTTATGTTTTGTGATCAGGATGACATTTGGATGCATGATAAAATAGAACTTCACTATAATGGAATAAAAGATAAAAAGACGCCCGCCATGATTTATTCAAATGGCTACATCTATAAAAATAATGTAAATATTCAGATTGAATTCATAACTTTCCATAGAAATAATATTCAAGATAGTATTTTCTTGAACGGTGGAATTCATGGTTGCTGTGTTATGATAAACAAATTGATGTTAGAAAAAATTAACCATATTTTTCCTGATTATGTATATATGCACGATCATTTTATTACCATCCTTTCTGTAACTTTTGGGGAAACGATTTATATAGACAAACCGCTTATGCTATATCGTCAACATGATAATAATGTGACGGGAAATATTGAAACTTCTTTTTTCCTAAGACTTAAAACTTTTTTAAATTACAATAATCCTATTATTGAAAAAAGGCACTATAATGCAAATAAAAGTTTTTATGAAACATACAAACTAATAATGGATGAAAAGAAGAGAAAACTTTTTAAAGATTATTTGAGATTTACGGAAGTTAATATTATTCAGCGTCTTAGAATAGTAGTCAGAAATTCTTTTAAAGTGATAAGTGTTAAAAATTTAGTATTGAAAACATTATTAAGAAAACCAATCTAATAACAATTTTGTATGAAAAAAGGTATTTTGATTCTTGCATTGTCTTTTTGTGGAATTTTGGGTTTCGCATCGGTTAAAGTCTTTCACGTAAGAGATTTTGGTGCAGTGTATAATGATAATAAAGATGATACTGAGGCTATTCAAAAATGTATAAATGAAGCAGTTAAATATTCAGATTCTAAGATAATTTTTGGATCTGGAGTGTACAATGTTAATAAGCAGTTGGCTATAGATTATACAAATAAATCTTTAGAAATCAGTAGTGAAATGATTAATGGTAAAATTGCCGAGATTCACTCTACTTCTCAGGAACATATCATTCATGCTAGAGGTTTTTTCACAAATCCATCAACAGGTACATTTAAATTAAATCAGATTAAAATTATCGGTAATAATATACCATACAGTTCCAAACATCCAAACATAAACAAGAAAGAATGGAAGGCGGCTCTGATAATTACTGATATGAGCAATGTATACATAGACAATGTGCAGATTGAAAACTTTTATGGGCAAGGAATCCATATCACAACAACGGACCCACTCAATTTGCCTTTGAATTCTAGATTTAAATTTGTGGAAATTACAAATTGTAAACTAATAGATGTTTGGGGTAGTAACCCTAAATTTGATGATTATGGTGATGCCATATATCTCGCAAATGTTGCAAACGGAATAGTGAAAAATAATTATATAGAAAACAAACTTCTACGTACAAATCAATTAGGCAGATGCGGAATAGTATTAGAATTTTTTTCCGAAAATATTCAAGTTTTAAATAATCAAATAGTAGAAGGTTATGATCGCCCTTTGCACATTGAGAATACATATGGTGGGCATTCTGTTAAAAATAATATTTTCAAAGGTTCAGATTTAGGCATTGTTATAGTAGAAAATTTTGAAAAACCTTATAAACCAACAATATTTTCTAAAAACAATATTTCAAATGTAAACCTTCTTAAGAATGTTAAATTTACTAAATCCTATGGAGAAGGAAGTTATGGAGACAGATCGTTTGTGTTTATTATAACAACAGGAAAGAGTAAAGAAAATTTGATTATTTTTCAGGATAATGAATTCATAGTGGACGATAATTATATTTATAATTCCAATTCTGTATTTAATATAAGGTCAAAAAATGTAGAATTACTTGGAAATACTTTCAAGAGCACCAGCATAAATAAAAATTATTCAATATTTAATTATGGTAAGAGTAAGCTAAGTAATAACAAGCTCCAAAATAATTTTGATATACGATGAGAATTCTTCAAGTGATTGACTGTTTGAGCATAGGAGGTGCTGAAAAAAATTTGGTAGAAATAGTTCCTTTACTAGTCGAGCGTGGTTTTGTAGTAGATGTTTTATTGCTGAACGGTAATAAAACTCCATTCTATTATCAGCTCGAAAAGTTAGGCATAACAAAAATATTTAGTTTGGGAGATTCTTATTACAATCCCAAATATATCTTTAAGATGATACCTTATTTGAAAAAATATGATTTGGTTCACGTTCATTTGTTTCCTGCTCAATATTTTGTTGTTTTAGCAAAAATTTTATCTTTTTCTAAGATTAAGTTATTATTTACTGAACATAGTACGGGGAATAAAAGACTAAATAATCCCAAACTCAGATTTGCTGAAAAATTTATAGATAAATATTATTCTAAAATTATATGCATTACCCCACAAGTTAAGAACATTTTAATAGAGAAGCTTCGGATTGATCATTCAAAACTACTTGTTATTGAAAATGGAGTTAATCTTGAAAAAATTAAAAATGCTATTAAATATGATAAATTAAATTTTGGATATAACCAGACAGATGTTCTGTTAATAATGGTTGCGGCTTTCAGAAATGAAAAAGATCAGGATACAGTTATTAAAACTATGCAAAAATTACCTGAAAACTACAAATTAATTTTGGTTGGAGAAGGAGCAAGAAAAGAACAATTAAAAATTTTGATGAATTCACTTCATTTACAAGAGCGAGTTAATTTTTTAGGCATTCGAGAAGATGTTTATTCATTATTAAAGATGTCGGATATAGCAATATTAAGCTCTCACTGGGAAGGATTTGGTTTAGCTGCCGTAGAGGCTATGGCAGCAGGAATACCTATAATAGGATCGAATGTTTCCGGATTAGCTGAGGTAATAGGAACCCCCGACTTGTTATTTGAGAGAGAGGATGAAGTTGATTTGGCAAAAAAAATTGAAAAATTAATTACTGATAAAATTCATTATTTAAAAATGCAAAAATATGCACTTGAACGTTCTAAGAATTATGATGTGCAAATAATGGTCTCCAATCACTATAGTCTTTATAAAAATCTTATAAATGAGTAACAAAAAAGTTCTACATATTATAACTGTTTCTTTTGTTATAAATCATTTTTTTGGAAAACAGTTTTCTTATCTCAAAGAAAAAACATCAAACCAATATTTCTTAGGTTGTAGCCCTTCTGATGAATTTTTTCAGCTCAGTGAATCGCTAAATTATACTCCATTTGCCGTCAATGTAACGCGGCGCATTAGTCCCATTACTGATTTAAAAGCAATATTTAAGATTTATAAATTCATAAAGGACAATAATATTGATACAGTTATAGGTCACACCCCAAAAGGTGGAATGGTTGCAATGATTGCCGCTTTTTTTGCAGGAGTCAATAACAGAGTATATTTTAGACATGGGATTATCTATGAAACAAGTAAAGGTCTCAAGAGGTTTCTGCTCAAAAATATTGACAGACTTTCAGGCACATTGGCGAAAAAAGTTGTTTGCGTAAGCAATTCTGTCAAAAAAATAAGCGAACACGATAAATTAAATAATCCATCTAAGAATATTATCTTAGGTTTAGGTACTTGTAACGGAATAGATACGGAAAATAAATTTAATCCGGAAAAACAAGATGAATACCTGATAAAAGATATTAGGAACCAGACTAAAATTACAGACAAAGATTTTGTAATAGGCTATGTTGGAAGATTGGTAAAAGATAAAGGGATTAATGAACTTATTGAAGCATGGAAAACCCTTAGAGAAGAATACGATCACATAAAGCTTCTTTTAGTGGGGCCAATTGAAGAAAGAGATTCAATTAGCGAAGAATCAAAAAGGATGATTGAAAATGACCTTCGTATTATCAATACAGGATTTGTATTAAATGCAGCTCCATATTTCAAGTTAATGGATGTTTTTGTACTACCTACCTATCGTGAAGGATTTCCCACTGTTTCTTTGGAGGCATCATCTATGAATTTGCCAGTTTTGATAACTAAAGCTACAGGATGTACTGAATCAATTATTGAAAATAAAACAGGTGTTTTTATTAAAAATAATGCGGAAGATATTAGAGGAAAAATTGAATTTTATATTGAAAATCCCGAAATGAAGCAACTTCATGGAGATAACGGTAGAAGTTTTGTGAGAGAAAACTTTGAAGAAACAAAAGTTTGGGATATAATACATACAAAATTAGGCTATTAAAATGAACATACTTATCACAGGGATCTCCGGATTTGTCGGACAAAACTTATCTGAATATTTAGAAAAACAAAATTTTGTTGCTTTAGGTCTTTCCCTTAGAAGCAGTTACGTTTTTAATATTGATGCTGATGCAATAATCCATCTTGCGGGAAAAGCTCATGATACTGCAAATACTTCTGCTGAGGAAGAATATTTTAAGGTAAACAGAGATTTAACAATTCAACTTTTTGATGAATTTTTAGATTCAAATATCAAAGATTTTATTTATTTCAGCAGTGTAAAAGCAACAGCAGATACCGTTGATGGAATTTTGGATGAAGGGCATGTATCCGACCCTAAGACGTCTTATGGAAAATCTAAGCTTTTGGCTGAAGAATATTTATTATCAAAAACCCTTCCCGAAGGAAAGAGGTTTTTTATTATCCGTCCATGCATGATCCATGGTCCTGGAAATAAAGGAAATCTGAATCTCCTGTATAAAGTGGTAGAAAAGGGTGTTCCGTGGCCGTTAGCAGCTTTTGACAATAAACGTTCATTTTTGAGTATTGACAATTTAAACTTTTTAATACACGAAATACTTAAAAATAAAGATATTCCCTCCGGAATTTATAATTTTGCTGACGATGAAAGTATCTCTACAAATGATTTGATAGAAATTATAGGGAAGGCTTCAGGGAGAAAAAGCAAGTTGTGGAGGCTGCCTTCCGGAATGATTTCTTCAGCAGCAAAATTAGGTGATGCTTTAAAATTACCTTTAAATTCTGAAAGATTGAAAAAGCTAACGGAAAGTTATCAGGTTTCAAATGAAAAAATTAAAAATGCTTTACATATAAAAAAACTTCCTGTATCCGCAGAAGAAGGCCTTTTTAAAACAATAAAAAGCTTTAAAAACACATGATGGAATATATAATTATAATAATTGTCTTATTTATTGTAATGCTGTTGTATTTTAAAATAGCTGATAAATATAATATTATTGACAAACCCAACCACAGGAGCGCCCATACACAGATTACCTTAAGAGGCGGAGGAATTATCTTTCCTGTTGCATTTATTATTTTTGGGTCGTTTAACCCCAGCTTGGTAATAGAGGAGTATTGGTCTTTTGGATTGGGTCTGCTTGCCATATGTACAATAAGTTTTATTGATGATGTTAGAACATTATCTAATAAAATAAGGCTGTCTGTTCATCTTATTTCAGTTATTTTGCTGTTATATTTTACCGGAGCCTTTGCCTTAATGCCTTTCTGGGTCTGGCCTATATTATTTGTTGTGATCATAGGGACACTCAATGCCTATAACTTTATGGATGGTATTAATGGAATGACAGGGATCTACAGTTTGGTTACCCTGGGGTCTCTGGCATATATCAACAGAGAGGTTATTCAGTTTACAGACCATGATTTTATTTATTATCCCATATTGGCATGTCTTGTTTTTTTGTTTTTTAATTTCAGAAAAAAAGCAAAATGTTTTGCCGGTGATGTAGGAAGTATGGGGATTGGCTTTTGGGTAATTGGGCTCATTACATTGCTGATTATGAGAACAGGTGAATATAAATACATCTTACTTTTAGCCATCTACGGAATGGAAGTAGTACTTACCATTATTGAAAGAATAGTATTAAAAGAAAATATTTTCGAGGCCCATAGAAGGCATTTATATCAGCTTTTCGCCAATGAGGAAAAAGTCTCTCATTTAGTTATCAGCAGTGTTTACGCTCTAGTACAATTATTCATAAATATATTTTTAATACATTCGCACTTGCCAATTTGGGCTATTGTATTAATTGTTTTTATTCCTGCAGGTGGTGTATATCTGGGATTAAAATTGAGCTTAAAAAAGAAATACAGTTTATAAAAAAATTAAAACCTAAATATGAAAATAAAAGAAACTTCCTTAAAAGATTGCTACGTAATAGAACCTACTATTTTCGAAGATGAGAGAGGTTACTTTTTTGAAAAGTATAACGAGAAAAGATTTGAAGAGTTGACGGGAATGAACGGTCATTTTGTACAGGACAATATTTCGAAGTCTTCTTATGGTGTATTGAGAGGATTGCATCTTCAAAAAGGGGAACATGCACAGGCAAAGTTGGTATCTTGTCTTGAAGGAAGAGTTTTTGATGTTGCTGTGGACCTTCGTAGAGATTCTCCTACTTTTGGCCAGTGGTATGGTGTTGAGCTTACTCCCGAAAATAAATTGCAACTCTATGTACCAAGAGGATTTGGACATGGCTTCTCTGTATTAAGTGAAACGGCTGTTTTTTCATATAAATGCGATAACTTTTATAATAAAGAATCAGAAGGAAGTGTTATCTGGAATGATTCTGAATTGAATATAGACTGGAAGTTACCGTTGGATGTAGTTCAGCTTTCAGATAAAGATAGAATCCTGCCTACGTTTGCTGAAGGAAACTTTTAAATAAGATATTGAAAACCACTTTTCTAAAGTGGTTTTTATTTTTTAATTTTTTACTCTTCAATATTTTGTATCTTTGCACACTCAAAATCAAAAAGATGCGCACAAAATCTGTAGGGAAGAAGAAAATCAATGTAGTTACTCTTGGATGCTCCAAGAATGTATATGATTCTGAAGTTTTAATGAGCCAATTGAAAGCAAATGGCAAAGAGGTGGTTCACGAAGACCGTGGTGATATTGTAGTCATTAACACCTGTGGATTCATAGATAATGCCAAAGAAGAATCTATCAATACAATTCTTGATTATGTAGAAGCTAAAAACAGAGGAGAAGTGGAGAAAGTATTCGTTACAGGGTGTCTTTCTGAAAGGTACAAGCCGGATTTGATAAGAGAAATTCCAGATGTAGACCAATATTTTGGAACAAGAGACCTTCCTATTCTCTTAAAGCATCTTGGAGCAGATTATAAACACGAATTAGTTGGAGAAAGGTTGACAACCACTCCTAAACATTATGCTTACCTTAAAATCTCAGAAGGCTGTGACAGACCTTGTTCATTCTGTGCTATTCCTTTGATGAGAGGTGGACATATTTCAACACCTATCGAAAAATTAGTTACTGAAGCTCAGAAACTGGCTAAAAAAGGAACAAAAGAATTGATTCTTATTGCTCAGGATCTTACCTATTATGGATTAGATCTGTACAAAAGACGTGCACTTGGAGATCTTTTAAAAGAATTGGTAAAAGTAGAGGGAATAGAATGGATTCGTCTTCACTATGCTTTCCCAAGTGGATTTCCTGAAGATGTTCTGGATATCATCCGTGAAGAACCGAAAGTATGTAATTATATCGATATTCCCCTTCAGCATATCAATTCAGATCTTTTGAAATCTATGAAGAGAGGAACTACCCATGAAAAAACAGATGCGCTTTTAGCAAAATTCAGAGAGAAAGTTCCGGATATGGCTATTAGAACGACTTTAATTGTAGGATATCCAGGCGAAACCCAAGAGAGGTTCCAGGAACTTAAAGACTGGGTAAGAGAACAAAAATTTGATAGATTAGGATGCTTTACCTATTCACATGAAGAAAATACAACGGCCCATGTATTGGAAGATGATATTCCACAGGAAGTAAAAGAGGCAAGGGTAGAAGAAATCATGGAATTGCAGTCACAAATTTCATGGGAAAAAAATCAGGAAAAAATAGGTAAAACCTTTACATGTGTCTTTGACCGTAAAGAAGGAAATTACTTTATCGGAAGAACAGAATATGACTCTCCGGATGTAGATAACACAGTTTTGGTTTCAGCTGAAGAAACCTATATCTCTATAGGAGAATTTGCAGAAGTGAAGATTACCTCAGCTGAAGAATTTGACCTATACGGAGAATTGGTGTAATCATTTTTATTTAGTCTTGATTATCAGCAGTATTGAATTTGACTTTCAGACCTGAAATAAAAATATATTAATGAAAATTAACATAAATATTCTGTTTCTGTTAATTTTTATATTGTTGGTTTTCAATTGTTTGCACTTTTGCGATATTAAGATTTTTTAATTTTATTTTATAAAGTATACAAATTAAAAAATTATGTCTTAAATTTGCGCCATAAGCAATATTTTTAAATATATACTCTTAATAAGTTATTTGTTTGAAATATTGTTTAAATTGACTATAATGTACTATCTTTGTCTATATTAACTAGGAAGAATCACAAGTTGGGATTCGTTTCTTTTAAAAATACTGATGAAAATAATGTAATTAAAATCTTTAAAAACTTATGAAAAAATTTTTATTCACAGCAACTATGCTTGTTTGCCTTTCGGCACTTTCCAAGGCTCAGCAAGGGCGCGTGGGGATTAACACAACCACACCTGCCGCAACTTTAGATGTAGTAGCTAATACTACTGACAATGCAAGACCTGATGCTTTATTGGTCCCTCGTTTAACTGAAGATCAGCTGGCAGCTAAAAATAATGCTTATACTGCTGATCAGAACGGTGCGCTTACTTATATTACTGCTGTTGATGGTACAACTACCACTAAAACAGCAAATGTGACTGCCGTTGGATTCTATTATTATGATTCTGTATCTTCTACATGGAAACCTGTAGGAGGAGGAGGAAATTCTACTCCAAACTTCCAAGTTCAGAAGGGTAGACTTCATGCAACACCTACTGCTATTGCATGGGCTGCTGATGATTATTCAATCGTTGCAACTTCAATGGGTGGAAGTAGTCTGTTAAAATTACCGGATGCTACAACACTTCCTTTAAACTCGGTTAGATGTGTATCTGCTAACGGACCCGGAAATATTGGATGGGATGTTACTGCTATAGCTGGACCTACTAGACCTATAGGCGGTTATCCTTCTACAATTACTTCTGCCGGATCTTTCTGTTTTATTACAGTTGACCAGGCTGGTGTAAAGGTATGGGGTATACTTTCAGGTAGATAATAGAATTTAATTGTAACTTTTAACTTTAAGCAAATGAAAAAAATAATATTAGCACTTTTTGTGACAGCAGGTACATATGCAAGTGCACAGGTTTTATCCAACGGGGCTATCACTAACCAATTCCCAAATGAGAACATCTTCTTAGATGGTTCTACAAATAATAACTCAACTGTTAATGATGGAAAAGGATTATTATTCCCATCAACAGATTTAACACAGTTTACTTTTAAAACAGCTAGTTTAGATGGAATCAACTTCCCGTCAGCTTATGATGGTATGGTAGTTTACAATACGGCTACCGGTAATACTGTTACTGGTAACGGAGTAGTAACTGCTGTAACTCCTGGTTTCTACTATTTCTCTAACCCAGGTCAGTCTACAGATGTTGCTCCGGGTAAATGGTTGCCATTAGGAGGATCTAATGCTAATGCAGGTAAAGTGAATATCCTTACAACAGAAACTATAACTAATACTTCAGTAAATAACAAGCAGGTATATGCTGTTAAAGGTGCATTTACTACATTAGGTACTTCTACAGCAGTAAATATTCCTGCTCCTGCAGGGATGACCGCTATGTATGGAATCACGATCTATAAAGCTGGAACAAATACGGTATATGACAGAAGTTTATATTCTTATACGGTAGCTACTTCTGCTGGAAATGCTATTACAGGATCTCCTAGTATGTCTGTAGTTTATCCGGCTGATACATATGAGTATGTATTAGAGTATTTGAAAAACTAAAAATTAATTTAATTACATATAAAACCAATGAGTCTTCTCATTGGTTTTTTTAATTATAGCAGTAGGTAAATGAATTGCGCAGACAGGTTATAAACATCTTAAAAGACTATCTTTAGGATTAAAGCCTGAGACTAGGAAAATTCAGCTGATTAAATACGCATATTTTAAATTGACCAGAGTTTGAGAAGAAAAATATAAAATAACAGGGTATTCTTTCTAACTTTTGATAGTAATATTATTTTTGAATATAAAGAGTTTAAGAAGGAACCTGTTTATACTTTTTTTTTTAACCGCAAATCGAAGATTCAATAGTCAAGAGTCACAAGTTTCTTTAATAAAACTGTGAAAATAATCTCATGTAAGTTTTAAAAAATCAATTTTTTTTTTGATTAAGTGTACTTTTATTTTTAAACAGTTTAAACTTAAAATAAAACTAAAGTGTTTATAAGTTTTCATTCAGCTTTTGCGACTAAATTTTTAATTAGTTTAAACGGGTTTAAGTATTGATATATAAGAATGAATAATGGGTTTAAAATTTTTTGAGGTTTATTTTTGTTGTTAAAATGACTTTGAAAGGAGGAGCCTTATAAGAGGAAACAGCCTTTATTACAAATTTTTTCTTTTCTCTTTAATCTTAAAACTTTTGTTTCCTTACAACAAATTTTAAAAGTAAACTGAATATTGGCTATTTTTCAATGTGTTGATTTTCAATATTTTAACTTTATCCTTTTTTGTGATTACGCATGGATTAGTTAATTATATTAACTTTTAGACTATTTTTTTAACACTTTTTAACAGTGTGTCCTAAAATGCCTATCCATAGGAGCTTACAAGGTTGTTTAACATAGGTTTTTGTTTTCATTAACATATTTTAACATTCCGACTGTGGACTTTAAAAGATTCCTGATACATTTGCCCAGTCAAAACCAATAAAAGTTCAACATGATGAAAAGATTCATTCTCGTAATCATAATGATGATTTCAACCTTAGGTGTTTATTCGTTTACGAGTAATGCCTTAGATGCGAAAAAAACAAGTTATGCATCGTACTACCACGATAAATTTAACGGTAGAAAAACCGCTAGCGGTGAAATCTTTGATAACTCAAAGTTTACTGCAGCAAACAGAACGCTTCCATTTGGAACAAACGTTAAGGTAACGAACCTTAAAAATGGTAAAGAGGTAATAGTGAGAATTAATGACAGAGGGCCTTACCATTCATCAAGATCTTTAGATATGTCTAAAGCTGCGTTCGATGAGATCGGAAATATCAGTCATGGTACCATTCCGGTTGAATATGAAATTGTCGATTAAATTTATGATTTAAATTAAAAAAGCCAGCTGTTTAAGCTGGCTTTTTGTATGATCATACTAGCGCTTATCAGATATCTAATTCCAATAAAGCAGGACAATGATCAGAATGTACCGCCTCTTTTAAAATTACAGCTCTATTAAGCTTGTCTTTTAAACTATATGAAGTAAAGTTATAATCTAATCTCCATCCTTTATTATTTGCCCGGGAATTCTGTCGGTAGCTCCACCAGGTATAATTGTCAGGATCACCGTTGAAAAACCTGAAACTGTCAATCAGTTCACATTCATTGATGAAATTGGTCATCCATTCTCTTTCCATAGGAAGAAACCCTGAAACATTTTTTAAGCGGATCGGATCATGTATATCGATAGCTTCATGGCAAATATTGAAATCACCCGATATAATAAGATTGGGAATTTCTTTTTTAAGATTTTTGATGTATTCTAAAAAGTCGTGACAGAACTGCATCTTAAAATCTAATCTTTCAATATTGGAAGCCGAAGGAACATATACTGAAATAGCTGAAAACCCGTCAAAATCTGCGCGGATGATTCTGCCTTCGTTATCATAGCTTTCAATACCACAACCATACTCTACATGGTTAGGCTTTATTTTTGAAGCTATACCAACCCCACTATAGCCTTTTCTTACTGCTGAATGCCAGTAACTGTGATATCCTGATTTTTCAAGACTCTCGATATCTATCTGATCGTTTCCGGCTTTACTTTCCTGGATACAGATAATATCGGGATCAGCGACCTTCAGCCAGCCTAAAAAATCTTTCGTGAATGCGGCCCTGATTCCATTGACGTTGTATGTAATTAATCTCATTAGTCTTTTATAAAGAATTTAAAGTTTTCATTGTATTTTGAAGGAATAAACTCGATGATCTCATAATCTGCTATCTGATGAATATAAAAAGGATCTTCGCTGATGGTCTTTTCCGCTTCATGTTTAGAGGAGATATCGGCAATAATGATACCTCCGGTTCTTGGCTCCTTTCTTCCTGAAGTGATGAATACTCCGGAGTCATAATACTTTTGAAGAAAGAGATTATGTTCAGGAATATAACGTTCTACATTTTCAAGAGGCATTTTGTAGGTAAGCGAAATAATAAACATGCTGTATTTTTTACGAAGATATAAACTCTTTCAGACTATAAAAAAAGAAGCGGAAAAAATCAATTGATTTTTTCCGCTTTATATTCAAAAATGAAAATACTACTTAGGTTCTAGAACACTGATTGGAATAATACACTCTTCAAGTGAAATTCCTCCATGCTGGTAAGTCTCTTTATAGTAATTTACAAAATGATTGTAATTTTTAGGATAAGCAAGGAATATATTGTTTTTAGCAAAAATATACTTTGAACTTAGGTTTCCTTTCGGTAAGAAAAGCTTTTCAGGATTAGTAATTGCCCATACATCACTGCTGTCATACGTTAAGCTCTTTCCTGTTTTATAACGGATATTGGTGGAGGTTTCCCTGTCGCCAACAACCTTGCTTGGTTTTTTTACATATACCGTTCCGTGATCGGTGGTAATAACCAGTTTATATCCGCTTTCTGCTGCTGCCTTAATGATCTTCAGTAGTGAAGAGTTTTCAAACCAGTTGAAAGTAAGAGAACGGAAAGTCTTATCATCACGGATAAGCTGGTCTACAATATGGTTGTCTGTTTTAGCATGAGAAAGAATATCAATAAAGTTATAAACAATAACTAAAAGGTCATTGTTTTTATGCTGATTGAAGTCATCATAGATTTTTCTTTCAAAATCAGCATTCAATACTTTAAGATATTTCATAGACTTAGAACCAAGGCCGATTCTTTTCATCTGATCTTCAAGGAAATCACGCTCAAACTCATTCTTATTACCTTCCTCATTGTCATTGAACCACTTGTCCGGGAAACGTTTCTCAATTTCTGACGGCATAAGACCTGCAAAAAAAGAATTTCTTGCATACTGTGTAGCAGTAGGTAGAATACTGTAATAATAATCTTCAGAAATTTTATTGTAGTATTTTGTGAATAATGGTTCTACAACTTTCCATTGGTCATAACGAAGATTATCAACCATCAAAAGAAGTACTTTTTCTTTTTCTACTTCCGGTTTTACTTTTTCTTTGAAAAGGGTATGGCTCATCAGAGGTTTATCTGAGTCAACAAGCCAGTCTTCATAATTTTTTTCAATAAATTTTGCAAATTGAATATTAGCCTCTTCTTTCTGCGACTGCAGAAGATCAGCAAATTCATTATCTGCTACTTTATCAAATTTAATCTCCCAGCTAAGAATCTTCTTATAATATTCTGCCCATTCCTGATACGTTCTCAGATAGGAAAGTTCCATAGAAAGGTTTCTGAACTCCTGTTGATACTGCAGAATTGTTTTCTGCTCCACAAGATTGTCCTCCTGAAGGTTTTTCTTTAATGAAAGCAAAATCTGGTTAGGATTCACAGGTTTTAAGATGTAATCGGCAATCTGAGATCCGATAGCTTCTTCCATGATGTGTTCTTCTTCACTTTTAGTTACCATAACTATTTTCAGGGAATTGTCTTTTTCCTTGATCATAGGAATAGCTTCCAGTCCGGAAATACCGGGCATATTTTCATCAATTAATGTTAATGCAAATTTCTCTGAATCCATAAGCTCCAATGCCTCGTTCACATTATTAACGGGGGTTACCTGGTAGCCCTTTTTTTCTAAAAATACGATATGAGGTTTAAGTAAATCTATTTCATCATCTATCCATAATATCTTTTCTGACATAATTTATTTTTTACATGATTATTCTATCAAAATGTTGACCAATTCCGTTTAAAATCTCACAAAATGAGCAGATTAAAAGTTAAATATTAGTTAAATGAAAACGATGGTCAAAATTGTCTGTTTTCATTTCATTTATTCTTTGGTTTCTATATAGCGCAAAGCCCTCTGTAATACCTCATCAATTCCCTTTTTTATGCCCTCTGCGGTGGGTTTTACTATAATATCGGGAATGATGCCGATTCTTTGTGTTTCTCTGCCATCAGGATAATATGCGCCAAGCCCGGTAAAACAGGTGTCGAGGTCAGCAATCTTAAATCTGATAATATCTCCGTTAGCTCCGGAAGTATTGCTCCCTATTACTTTAGCGTTTGGATGCTGCTTAAACATCATGGTAGTTGTTTCTGCCTGGCTTTGAGTATCTTCGTTCACCAAAACAACTACATTGCCTTTATAATAATTCTTATTTTTTCTTCCGATACTGTTTTTTCTACTGTAAAACTTGCCCGGATAATTGGTTTCGGGAAAATTAAATTGATAATAAACAGCCGGTTTTGGAAGTAAAAGGTGGCTTAAGGGTATAATGGTCTGCCTGGGATAATTTCTAAGATCAAAAATAATAGATCCGGCAGATTCCAGGTTTTTGTACATCTCATCCAGATCTTCCCTTTCAATAATTCCCATATTAACGTAACCAATACTTTTTTTATTATCTATGAATGCCCATTTTTGGGGAACTGCAGTTGTTTCATAGACGAGATCTTTTACAAAATATGTTTTTGCTGTAATCGGTAAATTTTGTCCGTCTCTTTCAATCTTTACAGAAATTGAATCTTTATTGCTGAAAAGGAAGAGGTTTTTTACTTTTTTTATTTTTCCCCACGAATTGGAAGCGGGAATAAATTTTCCAAGATCATTGACCATTTGAGGAATGGTTTTACCATTAATATCATAAATCACATCTCCCACATGTAAAGGTGTTTCTTCATGGAATCGGGTAGTATTTACTTTGGTAATCACCAGCTTGCCCTCTGCATATGAATACTCTACAGGTATTTTTCTATTCCCGAACTGATGAAGACTAATTAAAGTTGAAAACAAAAATGCATGTGAGTCATCTGTTTTTGTTACCAGTTCGGCTAAGGCCAGGTGATAATTTTCATCATTATTTACATGAAGGAATGTTGGAATCATTTCAGATAAAACATCACTCCAGCTTTGATCTGTTTCATATTTATAAGGAAAAAAATACTCCACATAATTCCAGTATCTGAAAAGTTCCAATAATCCAATTTCTTTGGAAGTAAATTTTGAACCATAAGAATTTTCATTTCTGAAATATACTTTTCTTCCTCCTTTTCCGAAATAATGGTTGGTACCTGTATTCCGGTTATCTTCTATATTATGAAGTTTTTGGGCTGTTTTTTCATTGAATATATTAGAATTGTCTATCCATTTCAGGTCAAAATTATTCAGAAAATAAATATTGTCACTTTCTTTTAAACATGATTTACATTCATCTATTTTTCCAAGACTTTCAATCCAGTTAGAATATAAAAGGTTGAGTTCTTGTTTATCATGAATCTTTTCAAGTTCATTGATCTTAAGAAAAAGCTGCTGATCCCAATCCAATTTTCCTTTTGCCACATTGGGATGGTAGTATTTTAAAAATCCCCAAACCCGGCATAATGATTCCAGTTTTTGGTTTTCTGATAGAACCTGGGCGGAAAAGTGTAAACTTAAAAAAATAAAAAAGAAAAGTGAGAGTTTTCTCATTAAAGGTTATCGTGTTTTCATTCAAAGATAGATCTTTAATATTACAGTTACAAAAGATTTTTTTAAAATAAATGGGTCTTTGAAAATCTGAGGAACATTAAAAATTCCTGTATGAAGTTAATAGTAAAAGTAGGTGGCATTACTGTGTAAATGAGGTCTTAATAGTAAATTAATGAGTCCTAAAATTTAAAATCCCTAACTTTGTTTACTAATATTGAAGTTTCAATGCAGAATAAGCTTAAAATCATCAACGATCCTGTTCACGGATTTATCAAAATACCACACGAAATTTTATTTGATATCATTGAACATCCTTATTTTCAAAGATTGAGGAGAATTGGGCAAACGGGTCTTTTGAACCTTATTTTCCCGGGAGCAACCCATACAAGGTTTCATCATGCTTTGGGAGCAATGCACCTGATGTTTACAGCATTGGAAACATTAAAACAGAAAGGTATTAAAATTTCTGAAGAAGAAGAAAAGGGAGCAATGCTGGCGATTTTGATGCATGATATTGGTCATGGTCCCTTTTCTCATGCATTGGAAAGTATGCTGATGGACGACTGGCATCATGAAAATCTTTCATTGCTGCTGATGAACGAGCTTAATGACGAATTTGACGGACAGCTTTCAACGGCTATTGAAATGTTTCAGGGGAAGTACCACAGAAAATTTTTTAATCAGCTGATTTCTTCTCAGCTGGATGTTGACCGGCTGGATTACCTGAAAAGAGATAGCTTTTTTACAGGAGTATCAGAGGGAAATATCAATACCCAGAGAATTATTTCTATGATGAATGTTTGTGAAGAAGGAGAATTAGTCATAGATGCCAAAGGAATTTATTCCATTGAAAACTTTCTGACTGCCCGGATGTTTATGTATTGGCAGGTATACTATCATAAAACCTCGGCCTTAGCGGAATTTCTTCTGGTGAAAATTCTGGAACGTGCAAAATATCTGATTTCTCAAGGGAAGGAACTTCCTGCAACGGAAAATCTGAAATACTTTTTATACCGCGAAAAAAGCTCAGCTTCAGATGAAGATATAGAAAGATTTACACAGCTTGATGATAATGACGTCATCCAGGCGATGAAAGAGTGGCAGAATTCTGATGATTTTATATTGTCATATTGGTGTAAATGTGTGATTCAGAGAAACCTTCCGAAGACAATCATTTCAACACAGGCTTTTGATGAAAAAATCATTGAAGAAAAAATAAAAAATACCAATGAATTTTTCGGAATTGATAACGGTATAGAATTGGTGCATGAAATTAAAAGAAAACTTCTTCCTTATCATACAGAAAAACAGCCAATTTATTTGTTGCATAAAAATGGTAAAAAAACAAGGCTTCATGAAGCTGAAGACCAGCTTTTATCAGGGTTAATGGTGAATAAGACAACAAGACATATACTGATGTTTCCCCGGGATATTTCCAGTTTAGATTCTTAAAGAATATTAAAATTTGAGATCTGAAACCAAAAAATGTTTGCAAATTATAGAATTTCTTATCTTTGCAGAATATGGAATTTACAGCTTCGCAAATTGCAAGTTTTATTGACGGAAAAATAATAGGTGACGAAACGGCACTTATTACAGGGGTTTCTCCAATTGAAAATGGAGAATCAGGACATCTTTCTTTTATAGCACAAGATCGGTTTTCTCATTTTTTGGATACCTCCAAATGCTCCGTTATCATTGTTTCTCAGAAACTTATAGTCAAAGATAATTACAATCCAACCTTAATTGTTGTAAAAGATGCCTATCTTTCTTTTCAGGTTCTGATGAATTTATATCAGGAAATGAGAGGAAGAAAAGAAGGTGTTGAGAATGGTTCATCCATTCATGATACAGCTGTAATAGGAGACAAAGCTTATATCGGTGCATTTACTTATGTTTCTGAGAAAGCTAAAATCGGGGAGGGCTCACAAATTTATCCACATGTATATATTGGAAAAGGTGTAAAAATTGGTAAAAACTGTAAGATTGACAGTGGTGCCAGAATTTATGACTATTGCATTATTGGTGATAATTGTGTGATCCATTCTAATACGGTAATAGGAGGTGATGGATTTGGTTTTCAGCCTACCGCTGAAGGATTCAAAAAGATTCCGCAGCTTGGAAATGTTATTATTGAAGATGATGTTGAAATCGGTTCAAACTGTAGTATTGACAGGGCAACAATAGGTTCTACCATTATCGGTAAGGGAACAAAAATTGATAATCTGATTCAGATTGCTCACAATGTGAAAATAGGACAGAATAATGTAATAGCCGCACAAGCCGGTATTGCGGGTTCTACTACAATCGGGGACTGGAATCAAATCGGAGGTCAGGTAGGAATTGTAGGGCATATCAAAATCGGAAACCAAGTGAAAATTCAGGCTCAGAGTGGTGTGAATTCCAGTGTTAACGACAAAGAAACACTGTATGGTTCACCAGCAATCAGCTACAATGACTATCTGAGAAATTATGTTCATTTCAGAAATTTCACTGAAATAGTAAGCAGAATAAATAATCTTGAGAATAACTCAAAAGATCATACTAATGAGTGATATGCAAAAAACACTTCAGCAAGAGGTTACTCTTTCTGGAATTGGTCTTCACACTGGTAAAGAAGTAAAACTTACCATTAAACCTGCCAAAGAGAACACAGGTTTTGTATTTGTAAGAACAGACTTAGAGGGCCATCCTCAGGTAGAAGCAGATGTCAATTATGTTATAGCAACAGAAAGGGGAACAACATTAGAAAAACTGGGAGTAAAAATTACGACCTGCGAACATCTTTTAGCAGCATTAGTAGGTTGTGATATTGATAATGCAATGTTAGAAATGGATGCCTCTGAACCCCCAATTTTGGACGGATCTTCAAAATATTTTGTCGAAGCAATTGAAAGTGTTGGAGTCGTAGAGCAAAACATTGCCAGAGAATATCTGGTAGTAAAAGAAGTTCTTACTTATAGTGACCCGGCTACCGGCTCGGAAATCACAATTATACCTTCAGATACATACGAAGTAACAACAATGGTAGATTTTGGAACTAAAGTTTTAGGGACTCAAAATGCTACGCTAAAAAATATTTCTGAGTTTAAAGACGAAATATCATCAGCAAGAACATTCAGCTTCTTACATGAACTGGAAATGCTGTTAGACCATGGGTTGATCAAAGGAGGAGATATATCTAATGCTATTGTATATGTAGATAAAGATCTTACACCGGAAACTACAGAAAAATTAAAGAAAGCCTTTGGGAAAGATAATGTTTCTATCAGACCAAACGGTATTCTTGATAATTTGAATTTAAACTATCCAAATGAAGCTGCAAGACACAAATTACTGGATGTAATTGGTGATCTGGCTTTAGCTGGAGTAAAAATAAAAGGTAAGGTTATAGCTAACAAACCTGGCCATTTTGTAAATACTCAATTTGCAAAAAAACTAAACCGTCAGTGGAAATTGCAGAAAAAGAAAAACGTTCCGGACTTTGATCTTACAAAAGAGCCGGTATTCGATATCAACGGAATTATGAAGCTTATGCCTCACAGACCTCCGTTCTTATTAATTGATAAAGTTCTTGAACTTTCAGATTCTCATGTAGTAGGATTGAAAAATGTT
This sequence comes from Chryseobacterium sp. Bi04, assembly GCF_918698085.1. Lineage (GTDB taxonomy): Bacteria > Bacteroidota > Bacteroidia > Flavobacteriales > Weeksellaceae > Chryseobacterium. Next base: position 15,735 of record NZ_CAKKLP010000015.1, on the reverse strand, counting down.
ACTATGAATGAGCCCTTCTTCGTTGGGCATTTTCCTAAAGAGCCTGTAATGCCGGGAGTACTTCAGGTGGAAGCTTTAGCACAGACAGGAGGTATTCTTGTATTGGCAAGCGTTCCGGATCCTGAAAACTATTCTACCTACTTTATTAAAATCGATAAAGTAAAGTTCAAAAGAAAAGTAGTTCCTGGAGATACTATTATTTTCAAAATTGAACTGATAGAACCTATCAGAAGAGGTATTGTTCACATGCAGGGGTATGGATATGTGGGAGATACAGTGGCAGTGGAAGCAGAGCTTATGGCTCAAGTTGCAAAAAATAAAGTTGATTAAATGATCCATCAATTAGCAGCCGTAGATAAACGTGCGAAAATCAGCAAAAATGTAATTGTAGAACCTTTTACTACAATTGCAGGGGACGTAGAAATTGGAGAAGGAACCTGGATTGGTCCTAACGTTACCATCATGGAAGGCGCAAGAATAGGAAAAGATTGTAAAATCTTTCCGGGAACTGTAATTTCTGCAATCCCTCAGGACTTGAAGTTCGATGGGGAAGATACACAAACAATTATTGGAGATAATACAACTTTAAGAGAATGTGTGACTATAAACAGAGGAACTAAAGCTCTTGGATTTACAAAGGTAGGCAGCAATTGTCTTATCATGGCTACTTCCCACGTTGCTCATGACTGTATTATAGGAGATAATGTGATTATTGCCAATGGATGCGGTATTGCAGGACATGTTGAAATTGGAGATTTTACTGTAATGGGAGGTCTTTCAGCAGTTCAACAGTTTGGTAAAATCGGAAAACATACTATGATTTCCGGGGGATCACTGATCAGAAAAGATATTCCTCCGTATGTAAAAGTTGCCAGAGACCCAATTTCTTATGCAGGGATTAATTCTGTTGGTTTAAGAAGAAGAGGGTTTTCTAATGAGAAGATCTTCGAAATTCAAAAAATTTACAGAGCTATTTTCCAGATGAAGATGAATGTTTCCCAGGCACTGGCATATATTGAAAAAGAAATGCTTCCTACTGCTGAAAGAGACGAAATCCTACAGTTTATCCAAAACTCACCAAGAGGTATTGTAAAAGGATACGGAACCAGCAAAGACAGCAATTAACCAAACAGAGCTAAAAGTAAATTTGCAATTTGCCTATTTGCCGCACAGCCCAATAAAAACTAAATAAAAAAGAATAATATAATTAATGGCAACAAGTAACGATATCAGAAAAGGACTTTGCATCGAATTTAGCAATGATATTTTCAAAGTAATTGAATTTTTGCACGTAAAGCCAGGAAAAGGTCCTGCTTTCGTGAGAACAAAACTGAAGTCAGTAACCAATGGAAAAGTACTTGATAATACTTTTTCTGCAGGACACAAAATAGATGAAGTAAAAGTAATCACAAGAAAGTTCCAGTATCTGTATGATGATGAGAACGGGTTCCACTTCATGAATAATGATGACTTCTCTCAATTATATATCAATAAAGAAATGATCGAGAACGCTCAGTTTATGAAAGCTGGTGAAGAAGTAACGATCATTCTGAAAGAGGCTGATGAAACTCCACTTTCTGCTGAGCTTCCACAATCCGTTTATCTGGACGTTATTGAAGCTGATCCGGGGGTGAAAGGAAACACTGCAACAAATGCCCTTAAAAACGCAATCGTTGAAACAGGAGCAAGAGTAATGGTTCCTTTATTTATTGAGCCGGGAGATAGAATTAAAGTAAGTACTGAAGACGGTAGCTACTTAGAAAGAGTAAAATAATAAATACAATTTACATAAATTCGGTTTGCATTAGCATTCCGAATTTTGTTTTATAAGAAAATCTATTGTTATGAGATTCCATTCTCCACAAAAGCTTAAAACAATTGCAGATCTGATAGGAGCAAAATTTGTTGGTCCTGAAGATTTTGAAGTATTGGGTTCCAATGAGATCCATATGGTGAAACCGGGTGAGATCGTTTTTGTGAACCATCCTAAATATTATGACAAAGCATTACAGTCTGCGGCTACCATCATTTTGATCGATAAAGAAGTGGAATGTCCTATAGGAAAAGCTCTTTTAGTTTCTGATGATCCTTTCAGAGATTTTAATGCAATTAATACTCATTTTACAAGAATATACAATTTCACAGAAGAACTTCACGATGCAGAAATTGGTGAGGACACAAGAATTCACCCTTCAGCAGTCATTGGAAATAATGTGAGAATAGGAAAAAATACCCTTATTTTCCCTAATGTTGTCATTGGTGACAGAACAGAAATAGGAGATAATGTAGTCATTCAATCCAATACAGTATTGGGTGGTGATGCATTTTATTACAGAAAGCTAAACGGAAACTTTGACCGCTTAATTTCAGTGGGAAATGTGGTCATAGAAAATAATGTGGAGATAGGAAACGGCTGTACCATTGACAGAGGTGTTACAGATTCTACCATAATTGGAGAAGGCTCAGTGTTGGATAATCAGATCCAGATAGGACATGATACTGTTATCGGAAAAAAGTGTCTGATCGCTTCCCAGGTGGGGATTGCCGGATGTTGTGTTATTGGAGATGAAGTAACATTATGGGGACAGGTGGGCATCGCCTCAGGCAATAAAATAGCAGCTGGAACTGTAATTTTAGGAAAAACCGGAGTAAACAGAGACCTGGAAAAAGGTACTTATATCGGGATGTTTGCCGAAGACTTCAAAACATATCTGAAAAAAGAAGTAAAGCTGAGAAATCTCAAATAAACTATTCTAAAGGTTTTATCTAAAATCAAAGAAATTTAAGTAAATTTGTGATCATTAATAAAATAATTAATAAATTAAAACAACAATAAAATGTCAATTTTAGTAAACAAAGATTCTAAAGTAATTGTACAAGGATTTACAGGGAACGAAGGTACTTTCCATGCTAGCCAGATGATTGAATACGGAACCAACGTAGTAGGTGGGGTTACTCCAGGAAAAGGAGGTAGCGAGCACTTAGGAAAGCCGGTATTCAATACAGTAGCTGACGCTGTTGAAAAAGCAGGAGCAAACGTAAGTATTATTTTCGTACCGCCAGCATTTGCAGCAGATGCTATTATGGAAGCTGCTGAAGCAGGTATTAAAGTAATTGTATGTATTACTGAAGGTATTCCTGTAGCTGACATGGTAAAAGTGAAATCTTATATTGCTGACAGAGACTGCAGATTAATCGGACCAAACTGCCCTGGAATCATTACTTCTGAAGAAGCTAAAATTGGTATTATGCCAGGTTTCGTTTTCAAAAAAGGTAAGGTAGGTATTGTTTCAAAATCAGGTACCCTTACGTATGAAGCTGCTGACCAGGTGGTAAGAGCAGGATACGGAATCTCTACAGCTATCGGTATTGGTGGTGACCCAATCATTGGAACAACTACAAGAGAAGCATTAGAATTATTCATTAATGATCCTGAAACTGAGGCTGTTGTAATGATCGGTGAAATCGGTGGTGGATTAGAAGCTGAAGCTGCCAGATGGTACAAAGCAAGCGGATCTACTAAGCCGGTTGTAGGATTTATTGCTGGACAGACTGCTCCAAAAGGTAGAACAATGGGACATGCTGGTGCTATTGTAGGTGGTGCTGAAGATACAGCTCAGGCAAAAATGGAAATCATGAGAGAAAATGGTATCAACGTTGTTGACTCTCCTGCTGACATCGGTGCAACTGTTGCAAAAATCCTAGGATAATCTTAAACAAAACATATGAAAAAACTTTTATTAGCCTCAGCGCTTACCCTCTCCGCTTTGTCTTTTGCTCAAGTTCAATGGAAAAATACCAGATTTGGAGTTACTGCAGGATTAAATTATTCCAGAGTAGCCAATGCCCATAATCCTTCTGGCCCTAGATACACTTTTCAAGGTGGAGCTTTGGCTTTGATCCCGGTTGGAAAGGCAAACCAATTCTATATACAGCCGGAAGTTCTGTACTATGGTGCAGGAGAAACAGGTAAAGATAAGGATGCAAAAGGAAAAGATGGCTATGATGCTGTATATGGCAACAACTATCTAAGTGTACCTCTTTATTTTAAAGGGTATTTTTCAGAATCTGAATCAGAATTCTTTGGAATGATAGGACCAAGATTTAACTTTTTGCTTAACCAGAATGTTAAAGATGTTCCTGCAGACAGACCTTATTATGATCCGGATGTTATTGATCCGGCAAGACCAACAGTCAACGGAAAAGCAAAAAGCTTCAACTGGGGGTTAGGACTAGGAGTAGGTTATAGCTTCAAGAGACAATTGGAAGTAGCCGTTAAATATGATTTAGGTTTTTCAGATACTTATCCTGGCCTTGCGAAAGAAAAAGGAGGTACCGACAAGAAAAAATCTGAACAGGTTTTAGCGCTTACCTTAAGCTACATATTCAAATAAAAGTTATTCATCATAACATAAAAAAATCCCGGAATTTCCGGGATTTTGTTTTATAAATAAAGATAGTCTCTATCCTCTGATCCATTTCCAGAGCTCTTTTAAAGTAGCTTTATTGCCATACATTAAAATACCTACACGGTAAATTTTTCCTGCCAGGAATATCATGAAAATGGTTGTTCCCAACAATAATACAATAGATAATGCAATCTGCCATGCAGGAACTCCAAATGGTATTCTTGCAATCATTGCCACAGGTGAAGTAAACGGAATAATAGATAACCAGAAGCCCAGTGGACCATCAGGGTTATTCATTAATGAAAAGCTTCCATACATCCCTAGCATCAACGGTAAAACAGCAAATAAAGTAAACTGCTGGGTTTCGGTTTCATTATCAACGGCAGAGCCTATTGCAGCATAAATTGAACTATAGAAAATATAGCCTAAAAGGAAGAAAACAATGAATACAAAAATAATCAATGGGAAGTTCATTTCCAGTAAGCTATGAGAAATCTGAGTAGCCAGCTGGGCAATGTCCAGTTTATTCATTACCTGTTCATTTCCGCCAGGAATATTTTTCTGGAGTGATGAAAAACCGGTATTTAAAACCACAGCACCAATCACAGACATGGTGATCCAGATGATAAACTGAGTTAAGGCAACTAAGGTCACCCCTAAAATTTTCCCCATCATCAGCTCAAAAGGTTTTACAGAAGAAATGATAATTTCTACGACACGGTTGTTTTTTTCCTCCAGAACGCTTCGCATTACTCTTACTCCATAAATGATGATAAACATAAAAGTGACGTACATCAAAATCATGCTAAGTCCTGTTTTCACCCCGAAAGCAAGATCAGAATCTTCTTTATTGTCGTTAGATACATTGATGGTTTTCAGGGTGAAACTTTTATCAAGATCATCTAACTGAACTTCCTGAATCCCTAATTGCTTGATCTTTTCCTTTTTAATAACGTTGGAAATATCAGAAACAATCTTCTGTTTTGTATCAAGACCTATTTTGCTGTTTACTATTAACCGGCTGCTGCTTTCCAGCTCATCATAATTTTGATTTTTAAGCTCCGGTAAAATTAAAATACCATCCAGGGACTCGCTGTCCTTTAAATTATTAACTTTTGCCTTTTCGTCTGCTGCAGAAATAAATTGGTAATCCAGTTTATCATTAGACTTTAGCTGATCTTTAAACAATCCGCTTTTATCCACCACCTCTATGATACTGTGAGATTCATTAGCTTTAAACATAAGCCCGATCACTGCTCCAAAAGCAATAATAAGGATAGGAGCCAATAAGGTCAATATGATAAAAGACTTTTTCTTAACCTGAGTAAGAAACTCTCTCTTTGTAATTAAAAAAATATTATTCATAAAATTAAGAATGGTTACTTACTGCATTAATAAACACCTCATTCATACTAGGAATTCTTTCGTCGAATGATCTTACCTGGCCAACGTTTACAAGGTCAAGGAGAATATTATTCTGCCCGGCCTCGTTCTTCAGGTCGAATGAAATGAGATTATTCTCATGAGAAAGATTAAAAATTTCATACTTGTTTTTGAAGGTTTCAAATTGGTCACTGCCAACTTCGGAAAGCGTAACGCCAAAAATATTTTTCTTAAACTTTTCTCTCACGTCAAAAACCTTTCCGTCAATAATCTTCTTGGAATTGTTGATCAGTGCTACATAATCGCACATTTCTTCCACACTTTCCATTCTATGGGTAGAAAGAACAATGGTGGTTCCATTATTTTTGAGATCAATGATCTGGTCTTTAATTAAGTTCGCATTTACAGGATCAAAACCGGAGAAGGGCTCATCAAGAATCAAAAGGTGAGGTCTGTGTAAAACAGTAACTACAAACTGGATCTTCTGGGCCATCCCTTTGGAGAGTTCAGAAAGCTTTTTTTTCCACCATTGGTCAATATTGAGTTTTTCAAACCATTTTTTAGCTTCCTGTAAGGCGTCATTTTTGCTCATCCCTTTCAGTTCTGCAAAATAAAGAATCTGATCACCCACACTCATATTCTTATATAATCCCCTTTCTTCAGGCATATAACCAATATCTCTGATATGATTCGGATTCAGTTTTTCTCCATTGATGAAGATGTCTCCTGAATCTGCCTGGGTAATTTGGTTGATAATACGGATAAAGGAAGTTTTTCCGGCTCCGTTGGGGCCTAGAAGCCCATAAATGCTGCCTTGTGGAACATGGATGCTAAAATCATCCAGTGCGACCTTTTTTCCTGCATTATAGGTCTTTTTAATATGTTCAGCTTTTAACATTAAATTGTTCTTTTACAATTAGTATAAAAAAGTGCTGAAAGTTACGGAAATATTAAACAGAATTGGTGTAAAAGAAAAAATCCTGATGATTATCAGGATTCTAATTTATTGTTTTACGATTTGAGTAACTTTTTGCGTGTTGTCACTTAAGAGGTAACGGATCAGATATTTTCCGGGTTTCAATTTTTCAATATTGATTTCTCCGGAATTCATATTGACAGTATAGCTGGCAACCTGCATACCCAAAATTGAATAAAAAGTCACACTTTTGATTCTTAAAGAAGAATCCTTTGCCTTTATGATAAGATAATCCTTTGCAGGATTTGGATAGGCAATCATCACTCCATCATCAGCCTTCTGTGAGATGGAACCCGGCTCCTTAAGCTGAGCTTGTAAATTGTTGGAAAATCCAACAAAAGTGCCTACAAATAAAATTAAAAGTAAAAGTTTTTTCATCAAATTTATATTTTCTCGAATATATATAACAAATGTAACAAATTCTACAATCTTGCACAATAGTTTTTTATTGAACTTGTAGTAAATTTGTAGAAACTTATTCAAAAAGTATTCCAAAATGATACATTCAAGAAATAGAAGACTTAGAGTTAATGAATCTATCAGAGGTTTGGTAAGAGAAAATGTGCTTACAACTGATGATTTTGTGATGCCGATCTTCGTAATGGAGGGCGAAAACAAGCAGGAGGCAATCCCGTCGATGCCGGGGATATTCAGGCGGAGTATAGATTTAACCGTAAAAGAATGTAAGGAATTATTTTCTTTAGGAGTAAAAGCTGTCAATTTGTACATGAAAGTGTCAGAAAATCTGAAAGACAATACCGGAAAAGAAGCATGGAACAAAGACGGATTGATGCAGAATACCATCAAGGCGATTAAGGATGCCGTTCCGGGAATGGTGGTTATGCCTGATGTAGCGTTGGATCCTTATTCAATCTATGGTCATGACGGAATCATTGAAAACGGAAAGGTTTTAAATGATGCTACCAATGATGCATTGGCGAGAATGTCTGTGTCTCATGCTGAAGCAGGGGCAGATTTGGTGGCACCAAGCGATATGATGGATGGCAGAGTACTGGTGATCCGTGAAGCACTGGAAGAAAGCGGGTTTACAGATGTAGGAATTGTGAGCTATGCTGCAAAATATGCAAGTTCTTTCTATGGACCTTTCAGAAGTGCTTTAGACAGTGCTCCGAAAGATGATATGGAGATTCCGAAAGACAAAAAAACATACCAGATGGATTTTCACAATTCCCGTGAAGCATTGAATGAAGTCTATAAAGATATTGATGAGGGAGCTGATGTTATCATGATCAAACCGGGACTTCCTTATCTGGATATTGTTTCCAAAGTGCGTGAAGCTATAGACTTGCCGATAGCGGTTTATAATGTAAGTGGAGAATATGCCATGGTAAAGGCAGCGGTTCAGAATGGCTGGCTGGATAATGATAAAACCATCATTGAAAGTCTTACCTGTTTCAAAAGAGCCGGAGCAGATATGATTTTTACTTATTTTGCAAAAGAAGCAGCAATGATTCTGAATAAATAAGAAAAAGATACTATGAAAAACACCTCAACTAGAGGTGTTTTTTTTTATGATCATGTTATAGCCGGTTAAAACCAGCCTTTTTTTCCATATACGTAAGTGTCATCAAACTGCTTGTCACTCATAAAAAGATATAAAATACCTTCTATAAACGGAATAATAGATGCCGCTCCTAGGGTAACGATATTAAGGATGAGCTGAATAACACCTTCTTTGGTATACCCCAGATAAAATTTATTGAGAGCTAGCCACCCTACAAGGATACCCAATATAGCCGCTGGAAGTTTCTTTTCCGAACGATAGGGGATATTGCTCTGCTGATTTTGTGTGTTTCCTGTTTTTGTATAGCCGTAATTTTCCATTTCCTAATGTTTTTAACCGATTGATTTTTTTTAATATAAGTAGTTTGAAATTATAAAAAGTTACAGTGATATGAAAGTAAATAAGTTTATATTGCTATAAAGGGAGTTTATATTTTTGATATATTTGCCCTATGATTTTACGAGGAGAAAACTTAATCAAAGAATACGGTCCTAAAAAAGTTGTAAAAGGCGTTTCTGTACAGGTTCAACAGGGAGAAATTGTTGGTTTGCTGGGTCCGAACGGAGCCGGAAAAACCACTTCGTTTTATATGATTGTAGGGTTGGTTAAGCCTACTTCAGGAAAGATTTTTCTTGATAAACAGGAGATCACCACTGATGCTATGTATCGCAGAGCTCAGAAAGGGATTGGCTACCTGGCACAGGAAGCTTCCGTTTTCAGAAAACTTTCCGTGGAAGAAAACATTATGGGAGTACTGCAATTGACCAAGCTTTCAAAACGTGAGCAGCAAATCAAATGTGATGAGCTGATCGAAGAATTTTCTTTACAGCATGTTCGTAAAAACAGAGGAGACCTTCTTTCCGGAGGAGAAAGACGTAGAACGGAAATTGCCCGTTGTCTTGCCACCAGTCCGAATTTTATCCTTTTGGATGAGCCCTTCGCCGGGGTTGACCCGATTGCGGTAGAAGATATTCAGAAAATTGTAAGAAGCCTTGTTGATAAAAATATCGGAATTTTAATTACCGACCACAACGTACAGCAGACTTTGGCAATTACCAACAAAACTTATATCATGTTTGAAGGGAAAATTCTTAAGGAAGGACTTCCTGAAGATCTTGCCAATGACCCACAGGTAAGAGAAGCATACCTTGGAGAAAACTTCGTTTATCAAAGTATTTTAGACAAACCGAAAAAGAAAAAATATGCCTACAATATCTGGGCAGGGAATTTTGATTCAAAAAATCATTTCCAGGGATTTGTAAACGAAAACTTTAAACAGTTTGATGACCTGAGAATGATGTATGGTTTTGAAGATATCAGCTTTGCTTCACTGGCCAATTCTGAGATTGAGCATATCTTTAATGAAGTGGTAGATAAAAATGCAAATAACTCGTTTGTTTTCCAGAAAAAAGAAATCAATTCCAACTACTCTTTAGAACAGGCGCAGGCAGATTCTAAAGAGGCAAGTAAATCAGAACTTCATTATCTGACTACGTATATGTATGAAGGATAAGATCCGGGAATTTGTTGAAAATAGTAAAACTGGAAGCAAAGTTTTTCTGGATAATGAATCCGGGAAACCTCAGAATAAAAAAGAATTATTTGCTGTAAATCATAATAAAACGTACCTTTTCTCTTGAAACGGTACGTTTTTCAGTTTAAATAATTTCTATGGCAAAACCTTTTAACAGAACAGTTACTTTATTTGGGATTTATAAACAGCTGGTTCCATTTATCAGGCCTTATCGCCCCATGATTTATGGCACATTGTTTCTTACTTTTTTGGGAGCCCTGGCGGCACAGGTTAACCCAATCGTTCTGAAGTATACTGTGGATGAGGTGACCAAACTTACCCATCTTCCACATCCTATGACAGAAGGGATTCATATCCTGATCATTATCTCCATTATTTTGCTGGGAAAGGAATTACTGAATATTTTTATCAATTTCGGACAGAAGTTTTATGGGGAAAAGATCAGAATTAATGTGAGTTCTGTTCTCGCACAGTCAGCTATAGATAAGATTTTGACCTATAAAGTTGCTTATTTTAATGACGAAAACCATGATTCCGGAAAATTACAGATCAGAATTGACCGCGGTATTGAAAGTTTAACAAAGCTGGTCCAGAATTTTTTCATAGATATTTTGCCGCTTTTTTCCAATGCTATTATCGCTTTGATTATTATGTACATGCAGAATGTATATGTAGGAATGGTTTCTACGATCATTGTTCCCATTTATTTTTATATAAGCTCACTACAGGCTAAAAAGCTGGGTGGAGTGCGCCGCCAGCTCAGAAATCAGAGAGAAAAGAAAACTTCGGGACTTTTGAATCTGATTAATTCCATTATGGTGATCAAAAGTTTTGTCCGTGAAAAATTTGAAGGTAAAAAGCAGTATGATCTGCAGATGCAGCTCATGGAAAGCCAGATGTTCACCAGAAAGATCAACTTTATTTATGATGGGATGAAAACTTTTATTGAGCAGTTTGGAGTTGTTCTGATTATTCTTTTAACGGTTTATCTTGTGCTGGATCAGCAGATGACTATTGGGGCTATTATGCTTCATATTATGCTTTTTAATAATGTTTCAGCACCTATCCGTCAGTTACACAGGATTTATGATGATATGAATGATGCCATGATCTATGCCGAAGGATATTTTGATATTCTTAATGCCGATCATGAAGCCGAGCCCAACGGAAATTTTGTAGAAAAAAAGATTAAGGGAGTTTTTGAATTAAAAAATGTTGATTTTACCTATCCCAACGGGACAAAAGCTTTGCATAACGTATCCATGAAAATTGAGAATGGAAAAACAACCGCTTTGGTTGGGTTAAGCGGAGCCGGAAAATCTACAGTGATTAATCTTCTGTGTAAATTTTACCTCCCGGATTCCGGGGAAATCCTGCTGGATACTATAAACCTTAATGAATTTGATAATACTTTTCTGAGAAGTGATCTCGGATTGGTCCTTCAGAAAAATCATATCTTCCAGGGAAGTATTGAAGACAACATCCGCTATGGAGATATGAATGCTGATCTTAAAGAAATTCAGGAAGCTGCCAAAAAGGCTTACCTGCATGAGCAGATTATGGATCTTCCGGATCAGTATAATCATGATGCCACCCAGCTTTCAGGAGGACAGCAACAGAGAATTGCTATTGCCAGATTGTTTCTTAAAAATCCACCCATTATCTTTCTGGATGAGCCTACGGCAAGTTTGGATGCAATAGCCACAGAACAGATTAAGAATTCCTTAGATGCCATAAAAGAAGGAAGAACAGTGATTATTATTTCGCATTCTTTATCCCAGATTTTAGATTCGGATACTATTTATGTGATGAAAAAGGGAAGGGTGGTTGAAAACGGAACCCATGATGAACTTTATAGTAAAGATGGCACCTATCGGGAGATTTTTGATGCTTCAGCAAGGAGTTTAAACCTGGACAAACTGGTGAATACTTATAAAGAAAATTAAATAGAAAACTCAGCCGGACAGCTAAGTTTTCTATTCAATACCCATTTTTTAATGAGCTTTTTCAGGAACCTGATAAGTGCCCACCTCTGCACCAAAGGCAATATTGATTCTGTTGTAACTGTTGATGGCAATGACAGCCATTGTTAAATCCACCATTTCCGTTTCAGAAAAATAATGACTTACTTGTGAAAATACCTCATCAGGAACTTCTTTACCCTGTAAAGCTGTTAAAGACTCGGCCCAAAGTAGCCCGGCTTTTTCTTTTTCTGTATAAAATGAACATTCTCTCCAGGCATTTACCAGAAATATTCTCTGTTCGGTTTCACCCTTTGCTCTTAATTCTTTGGAATGCATATCCAGGCAGAAAGCACATCCGTTCATTTGAGAAACCCTGAAGTAAAGGAGTTCTAAAAATGTGTTGTCCAATGATGAGTTTTGTACCTGAAATCCCATGTTGTGAAGTGCATTTATCGCTTTGTTCCCCATTGCAAATGCGTTGATTCTTTGTGACATACTATTTGTTTTTTGATTAATGATGTGACAAATGTAGAACTGAATTTCCCGGATTTTTTTTACAAATGATAAATAATGTAAGGAAAGAAAACAATTGATTTCCAAATGTTGTTATCTATTTTTGGGCTCTGATCCTGCTTAGAGAAACCTGGGTAATCCCAATATAATCTGCCATATCTCCAAGGCTGATACGCTGAATAAGGTCAGGTTTCTGTTTCAGAAAATTATGATAACGCTTTTTGCCGTCGTCTTCCAGCATTTCACTGATCCTTCCCATCATATTCACCGGAGCTTTGGAATACAATTTACTGAACAATGTTTCTGCACTGTGGTATTTTTTGCATAATTTCTCAATGATATCTTTATGTATACGAAAGATTTCAGTATCTTCTAAAGCTACAACCATGTATTTTGAAGGCTGCCTGGTAAGAAAGCCGCTTAATTCTGCAAAAAAAGCATGTTCTGCAAAAAAAGTCATGATAAAATCTTTGTCACCATTGTCAAAAAATAATTTGACAAGGCCTTTTTCTATAAAATAAAAATACCTGCAGGTTTCATCTGCTTTTAACAGAAAATCTCCTTTTCTGTACATTTTGTATTCCAAACCGGAAACAAGTTCATTTATGACTTCCTCTTCGGGTTTTAAAATCTTCTCAATGGTCTGGATGAACTGGGTATAGGGCATAAGAAATAGTCTGTTTGAAAAAAATAAAATTAGTAAAAAAGCACTTATAATTTATGGGATACCTCAAAAAAGAATTTTAGCTTTGTTGAAGCAATATGAACGACCATTATCTTAAAAAACTAGACCGGGTAACCGCTATTCTCACCCAGCTTCAGTCTAAACCTATTGTAAGGGCGCAGGACCTGGCAGCAAAATTTGATGTCAGCATCAGAACAATTTACCGTGATGTAAAGACACTGGAAAATGCCGGAATTCCTATTATAGGAGAAGCCGGAAACGGATATTCCCTGATGGACGGTTATAAACTTCCGCCTGTGATGTTTACCAAAGAAGAAGTTTTAAGTTTTATTACTGCTGAAAAACTGATGCAGAAATTTTCTCATCAGAGCTTGGGAAACCATTACCAGAAAGCAATGGAGAAGCTACGTTCTGTATTGAGAAATTCAGATAAGAATTTGATTCAGAATATTGAAAAGCAGATTGATGTATTTAATTTTCATGCCCATCCGGAAGATTCTCTGAAAAATGTTATTCCGATCATTCTAGAAAGCATTGCAGAGAAAACTCAGCTCATTATAGAGTATAAAACGGTAGATGCAAAAGTGAGCCACAGAACCATTGAAACAGTAGGAGTCTTCTTTGAATTCAATTTCTGGTATATCATGGCATTCTGTACCTTGAGAAAAGATTTCAGGCAGTTTCGGGTAGATAGGATTTTGCAGATTACCAAGACAGAAACTCCTTTTTTGCAGGAGTATGGGCAGGTGAATGATTACCGTAAAAAATCAAATGTAAATAAATCTATTGCTAAACTATTAGTAGATAAAAAAATAATGTCCCATCTGGTCAATTCAAAAAAATATTACGGGCTGATTGAAGAGGTGGAAACTGACAGAGGTGTCGAGCTGACTTTTGAAACAGAATGGATCAATGACGGCTTTCCCCGATGGCTAATTACTTTTGCCGATTATGCTACCATTTTAGAACCCGAAAGTCTTCGGATAAGACTCAATGAGTTGCTGGTGAAAATGACTGAAAGACATCAATAAACCTCAACATGACTGCTGAGGTTTAATATAGGCAAAAAGATGAAATGGTTATAAAATGAAACTAAGATTTTTATTAAAGAACTCGTTTAAACTTTTTATTTTAGCACAAATCAAAGATTCGACGTAGTCAAAGTCACAAAGTTTCTTGAACACTTAAGTTTAATAAATTTGAGAGAATAAGCTCACATAAGTTTTTAAAAAATCAAAGATTTCTTGCTTACGTGTGCTTTTATTTTCAATCAGTTTTAAACTTAAAATAACTAAAGTGTTTATAGCGTTTCACTCAGCTTTGGTGACTCAATTTTTAATTAGTTTAAACAGTCTTAAAAATAAAATAGTATCCTGGCATATTAAAATCTTTCCCAGAAGAAAGGAGGTTCTATTCCTAAAGCTCTCAGATAAACATATCCCTGGCCACGGTGGTGAATTTCATTGTCTACAAAATAAAGGATGTTTTCATATACCGGGAATTCATATTGTCCGAATAAGTTGAAAGTCTCCTGGAAACGTTCTTCTGAAATCTGGCCGAAATAATGATTGATTACTTCTGTCTCTTCATCCCATTTCTTTAAGATGTCTTCTTTAGTTGTTGGAACAAAGCCCTCTTCGTTATAAGCTTCCATATTTTTTTCAACAATTCCTTTTAAAGCAACTCCGCCAATACTGATCAGCTCTACGGCCAGTTTTGCGAAGGGTCTCATACCACCTACTGAAAATTCAAATAATTCTTTCTCAGGGAAAGCTTCAATAACTCTTCTTGTAAGATTTCTGTGGCCCTGCCAGTGCTTTAATAATTGCTCAGTTGACATGAATTGTTTTGTTGCTGTTGCTGTAGTTGTCATAATTGTATGGTTTTTGTTTGTTATTATTGATACAAAGGTAAGACCGGGTTATGACAACAGTTTGTCAGCAGGATTTTTGATCCCGAAAAAAAAATTATTCCTTTGTTGAAATATCTTTACCTACTTTCCGTTAAAGGAAAAGTATAGTAATAAAAAAAGAAATTGATCATTAGAATTATGAAGAAGTATATTTTGCCAGTTATTACTGTTCTTTCATTAGTTTCATGTAATAAAATTGAAGAAAAAATAGACCAGACCGTTCAAAAAACAACGGAAACGGTACAGCAGAAAGCCCAGCAGGCAGTAGAAGAAACTGTCAAAAAAACAGTCAGCGAATCTATCAACTCATTCACAAACTCTCAGGATGTGAAGTTCAGTGAAGTTTTTCCGAATGCGGGAGCGGGTATCGTTTCCGCGGAAAAAGGGAAAAGATTCAAATTTCCCAACGGTACTGAAGGTTATATTTTTAAATATAAGGCAGACATTGCCGCCTTATTACCTCTTTTGGAAGGGCAGACTACATCGGATGAAAGTAAGTCAGATAAAGCAGCCCGCAAAATTGATGGGCAAAGCCTTATTGATAAAATAAGTTTCATTTCAAAGTTCCTTCCTGAAAATACCTTTGATACAGGTTTTTTAGAAGATATTAAGAATGACAAAAGTATAGAATATTATAAGTTAAAAAGATTCCCAAACAGTAGTACTATTATCTACAACCCAAAAAATCAGACCATAATACAATATGTAGAGGTAAATAAATAATTTGGAGATGGCCGGCTTTTGCCGGCCATTTTTATGGTCATTGCGAGCCATAGCTGATGCAATTTTAAACTATTTAAATTGATTATTAAAAAGAATAAAATTACGCTTATG
>NZ_CAKKLP010000014.1 GCF_918698085.1 Chryseobacterium sp. Bi04 | reverse complement strand
GGCTGAAAGCCCGCCCGAGGCTCTTATTGGGAAAATTTTTCTTTTTCCATGTTTATTTCATTTTTTATCCAGTCCAGCTGCGGATCTTTTTTATCAATAATATCCTGCATACTTTCTTTAATTACAATATCAGGTGTCACTCCCTTCTTACTGTCCCGGAAGTCGATATTCGGCTGTACAAAAAGTAATCCTATGGGAAACTTTATTTTGGTATTGGGAAGTTGTTGGTAAGAATAAAATCCTGCTACCGTTCCATCGTTGGCACCTCCTGTTTCTTCCCCAACCAGGATGGCTTTCTTATCACTTTTAAGCTTTGCCGTAATAATAGAGGAGGCCGAAAAACTTCCTCCGTTGATCAGTACAAAAACTTTTCCGTTGAAAGATTCTTTATTGGGTTTTGTAGGCTTATCCACTTTCATTTTATAGAAGGTCTTTCCATCCTTTTTATAGGTGCTGAAAGCCTGGGCGAAAAAGTAACTCGGATAGGCAATACTTTTGAAGGCATATTCTAAAGGAGTGCTTTTCCTGAAATAATTGGTTCTTAAAGGAGTTGTTTTTGAGGTCACCTGAGACGGTTTTATCAGCGTAAAAGGTTTATCTGTTAAATAGGAATACAGATTATTAATTTCGTGAAGTGAACCTCCATAGTTGTTGCGGACATCAATGATAAGATAGGAAGACTTTGCATTTTTTATTTTAGCAAAAGTTTCCTTGTAAAATTTATCTGAATAATCCCGGGAGAAACTTTTCACCTGTAAGTAAGCGATAGTGCTGTCTTTATCCAGGAATTTAAAACTTCTGTTATAAGAATTGCTGGCGGCTACATAATCATTTACCTTTTTTTCCTGTGTCCTCTTTTTCATTTCCTTATCCTTGTCAAGATCAGTTTCTGATTTGGATTCCCTGCTTAACGTATACGTATGTTTTTCACCTTCATAAAGTGTCTCAATAATTGCAGTATTAGATAGGCCGTTTTCAGCAGTATAGAAGTTAAAAAAAAGATCCTTTAAAAAATAAGAATGAAAAGTGGTATTGTATCCGTCACTGCTGATCAGGCTTCTGTATTTTTTAATATAGTCTGAAACAGCAATATTGTCAATCTTTAGAATTTCAGTTCCCGGTTTGATATTTTCAATAGCATCTCTATTTTGAATGATATACATATGATCACCATCTATATAATATTCAAAGCGGCTGAATAACCCTTTTGTATGTTCTAATTTTTTGATTTCCTGTTTTGTAAATTTCTTTCTTGGAATCCTCAAAGAAAGATGTCCTTCACGTATACTCGCAATAACAGGCTGGAATTTGAAATAAAACTGAAGCGGAGTAAGAGGTTCGGTAATTGTCTGTTTAAGACTATCAAATTTATAGTCTAATTCTTGTTTAGGAATATACCAATATAACTGAGGATGCATCTGCTGAAGCTTTGAATAAGCATAATCTACATCTTCTTTAAGTTGCTCCGGAGGAATGCATGAAGCTCTCTGTTCGTTATGTTTTCTGATAGAAGAACATGACGATAATAGAACCAAAAGCAATATTGCCGAATAATTTTTCAATGTCTTTGAGTTTTTTTAAGCTGCTAAAATAGAAAGATTAAAATTAATCATCACTTAAATGAATGATAAATTTTTGGCTTGACTTTATAAATTTAGTTAAAAATTGAGAGCTTTATTACTTATATTTTTTTATTTAAAATGAAAAGTCAATACATTTGATCTTTATTTAACAGATGATGTATTGGATTATTATAGGGATAGCTGTACTGCTTGGTGTTTTTTATGTAGTGATCAATGGGAAAGTCTTTGGAGCTGTATCCAAAGGAAAGCGGCTGGAACGTATCAAAAAATCAAAACTGTACAGAAAAAGACAATTCCAGAATATAAGCCATACCCCATCAATTGCTGAAGGCTACAAAATGTCAAAAGTCACCTATGACTTTTTTCTGGGTAAGAAAGATCCGTTGCTAAAACCCTCGAAAGATATTCCTTCCATTTACACAGATTTAAAAAGTATTGATAAATGCAAAGATGTATTCGTCTGGCTGGGGCATTCATCTTATTATTTACAGGTTGGCGGAATCTCTTTTTTAATTGATCCGGTACTGAGCTTATATGGATCCCCCTTTAAATATTTCAATAAAGCATTTAAAGGAGCTGATATTTTTAAGCCCGAAGACATTCCGGAGCTGGATTACCTGATTATTACCCATGATCATTTTGATCACCTGGATTATCCCACTGTCCGATCTATTAGAGACAGAACAGGTATGGCTATTATACCCCTTGGAGTAGGAGCGCATTTGGAAAGATGGGGATATCCGGAAAATAAACTTATTGAAGAAGACTGGGGTGCTGAAGTTAAATTAAAAAATAATACTACCATAATCTTCACACCTGCAAGGCACTTTTCCGGAAGAAGAATAAAACAGAATGATACCCTCTGGGCTTCTTATGTTTTGATAACCCCCACAAAAAAAATATTTTTAGGAGGTGACAGCGGTTACGACTCTCACTTTAAAATAATAGGAGAAAAATACGGACCTTTCGATTATGCCATTCTTGAGAATGGGCAATATGGCGAAGCATGGAGATACATTCATACCTTACCTGAAGATGTAATTCAGGTGGGTATTGATGTAAAAGCAAAACATATTATTCCGGTACATGCTGCTAAATTTGCACTGGCTCTTCATCCCTGGAACGAACCCTTACAGAAAATAACAAGTCTTGGAAAAGAAAAAAACTTATCTATCCTTACTCCAAGAATTGGAGAGGTCGTTGATCTGAATCAATCAGATCACCAGTTTAGCGCGTGGTGGGAAGACTGATTATGCATGCCAGATATCTTTATACCGTGCAGGATGATTCTCAAACTGCTGGCGTACAAAATCACATTCCGGGTCTACCAGTAAATCTTTTTCTTCCGCATACCGTACCAATTCATCCAATAATAGCTTGGCATATCCCTGGCCTTCACGGGCTTCATCCAGTTTAGTATAATATACAATCAGTAACCTTCCGTCGATCTCTATGGACATATAACCCACTTTTTCATCATCAATGAGTAGCTGTAATTCATCCTGATAGGGAGATACTTCAAATTTTATATTTTCCATAATTACTGAGATTTAGTTGATAATGGCTCTAAGAGAACAATAAAAAGCATTCTCTATTTTAAAATTACAAATTTAAATGATATGGTATAACATATTTTTGGAATCTTAACGAATTTTATAAGTAATGGATTTAAAGAATAAAGAATAAAGAATAAAGAATAAAGAATAAAGAATAAAGAATAAAGAATAAAGAATAAAGAATAAAGAATAAAGAATAAAGAATAAAGAACCTTTGCTAAACATCTAACATCTAATAATTACACATGAATTTTGAAAATATTATAAAAGATAATCAATGGTTTGCGATTTTTATTAACAAATGTTGGGAATTGGAATTAATAATTGGCACTTTAATTGTCTATGTCATCATGTTTAATTTAAAAGGGAAATGAAATGAAAAAATTATTATTAACAGCATTTTTAATCGGGACCTTTAGCATGAGCTATGCACAGTCAGATTATTATAATGATTATAGAAGAAGTATTACTGATATCAACTGGCAGACTGTAATCGCAGATCTGTTACTTTCCACAACACAGGCTAACCAGGTCTATGCTTTAAATGACCGATACCGTGATTACAATTCATGGAATAGAGTATATGTAGTAGAACCTGGAAGATGGAAGGACGAAAGATACTCGGAACTTGAGAGAATACTTGGACGAGAAAAGTACATCGTATTTAAAAAGAAATATTATAGAGGACAAAATCCTGTGATCGTTTATGGACGTAAAAATGATGTAAAAAAATACCGTAAACAACAGGAAAAGTATTATAAAAATCAGGAAAAATACTATAAAAAACAAAATAAGAATCGTCATGGGAACGGACACGGGCATGGCGATGACTGGGATTAGACCATTATCAATTATATATATTCACTTTAAGTGGCTGGCAGAAATGTCAGCCATTTTTATTTTATGAATATAGGTTGTAGATATATGGTTTGAATTTTATAATTTTGATATATGGAATCCAAGGAATCAGTAAAAGGTTTTTATGAAAGAAATTTTCCCGGCCTGGGCCCCCAGTGTCTCATTACACATGGGATGGGGCATTTCAATGTGGCTTCAAGGGAATATTGTGCCGTATTAGCTCCCTACAGCAGGAGAGATTATTATAAAATTTCATTGATCATAGGAAAGGGAAGACTTCATTATGCAGATAAATGGATTGAGATAGACCGCCCGGCATTATTATTTTCGAACCCTATTGTTCCCTATTCCTGGGAATCTGAGGATGAAGATCAAAAAGGATGGTTCTGCCTCTTTACAGAGGAGTTTCTGCAAAGTGGCAGCCGTATGGGAAACCTTCAGGATTCTCCGCTTTTCAAAATAGGGGGAACTCCGGTTTTCTTTGTTGAGGAAGATCAGCAGAAGATACTTTCTGACCTGTATATCAAAATGATGACCGAAATTCAGTCGGATTATGTTCATAAGTACGATATGCTTAGAGCCTATCTTTACCTGATGATTCATGAAACAATGAAGATGAATCCGGCAGAAAGTTTTGAACCTTATCAGAATGCTTCACAAAGAGTAGCCTCATTGTTTATGGAACTGCTGGAAAGACAGTTTCCTATTGACAGTCCTGAAGCATATCTGAAATTGAAAACACCCAACGATTATGCCCAGAGTCTTTCCATTCATGTGAATTCCCTGAACCGTTCTGTAAAAGAGATTACCGGAAAGACAACCAGCCAGCAAATCACAGCCAGAGTTGTTCAGGAAGCCCATGCTCTATTGAAACACACAGACTGGAATATTGCTGAGATAGCCTATGGACTGGGCTTTGAAGAACCGGCCTATTTTACCAATTATTTTAAAAAACAAACCGGGCTAACTCCGAATACCTTAAGAATGAATTCTGTTTGAATTTTATAGTTTTTTGTTTGAATTACTCAAGTTATCTTGCTTTAAACATAGCGACATTTGTTTCTATAAAATTCAAATGATATGATAGCACAATCAAAAATATGGTTCATCACAGGAACTTCAAAAGGGTTTGGATGGCACCTTACAAAATTATTACTTAGCAAAGGCGATAAAGTTATAGCTACCTCCAGAACACCTGAAAACCTTGAAAAGGATTTTCCTGACAATGATAATCTTCTTGCATTAAAAGTAGATATTACTTCTGATACCGATGTGAAAAATGCAGTTGAGAAATCCATACAACATTTTGGAAGGATTGATGCCGTAGTAAATAATGCAGGATATGTGTTAATTGGCAGTATAGAAGAATTAACAGATCAGGAGTTCAGAGATACTGTAAATGTAAATTTATTCGGGACCCTCAATGTACTGCGTGCAGTACTTCCTCATTTACGAAAACAAAAAAGCGGGAACATTATTAATATTGCTTCAAATGCAGGATATGTTGGAATGTCGAATGTAGCTGCTTATAATGCTTCCAAGTTCGCGATTATCGGTATTAGTGAGGCATTACGACTTGAAACAAAAGATTTCGGAATAAAAGTTACCGTAATAGCTCCGGGACAATTCCGGACTAATCTTTGGGAATCAGGTGCTATTAAATTTCCTTCAAGTCCTATCAAAGAATATTCTACAGAGAAATTTGAAGATTTTTTTAAAAATGAAACCGGAAAGCAAGTAGGTGATCCTTATAAATTGGTGAAAATTATTACTGAAATTGCTGATCTGGAAGATCCTCCATCCCATCTTTTGTTGGGAAAAGATACTTATGATATGGTGATAGAACATCGAATAAATGAAAAAAAAGAATTTGATAAATGGAAAGAAGTTTCTTTATCAACAAACTTTGATTAACTTTTAAATTAGTAAAAAATGAAATTTAGAAAATTAGGAAATACAGGAGAACAGTTATCTGCTATTGGGTTAGGCTGTATGGGAATGAGCTTTGCTTATGGTCCTGCAGATGAGCAGGAGAGTATCAATACTTTACACAGAGCATTAGACTTAGGAGTCAATTTTTGGGATACAGCAGATATGTATGCTAATGGAGAAAATGAAAAGCTGATCTCTAAAGTTTTGGTTCCCAACAGAGATAAAATTTTTATTGCCACAAAATTCGGATTCAGATTTAAAGATGGTAAAGCCAGTCATAGTGGAGCTCCGGGCACCTATTTTGACGGTTCGCCGGAATGGATCAGAAAGGCAGTGGATTTAAGCCTCCAAAGGTTAAAAATAGACACTATTGATCTTTACTATGCTCATAGAGTAGACCCGAATATCCCTGTAGAAGAAACAGTAGGAGCAATGGCAGAACTTGTAAAAGCCGGAAAAGTAAAATATATCGGACTTTCTGAAGCTTCAGCAGAATCTATCAGAAAAGCTAATAAAATTCACCCGATCGCTGCTTTGCAGTCTGAATACTCTATCCTTACAAAAGATGTTGAAAAAGAAATTCTGCCAACGATCAGAGAACTTGGAATTAGTTTGGTTCCTTATTCTCCATTAGCAAGAGGACTTTTTGCAAACATCAATGAAGTACAGAACTTTGGGGATGACGACTTTAGAAGGTCTTTACCGCGTTATCAGCAGGAAAATATAGAAAACAATACCAAGCTGGCAAAAGAAATCAATGATCTTGCTGCTTCCAAAGGGGTAAAGGGAACTCAGTTGGCATTAGCCTGGGTACTCAACCAGGGTGAAGATATTATTCCAATCCCAGGGACCAAACGAATCAAATACCTGGAAGAAAATATTGCAGCCGTAAATATAGACCTTTCCCAATCCGATTTGGAGACCATTGATGCCATCCTGAAAAAATATCCCAATGTAGGTGAAAGATACACTGAAGGTTCCATGAAATTAGTAAACAACTAAAGACTATACTGTAAACTGGGTTTCTGGATAATAGCAGAAGCTCAGTTTTTTCAAATAGAATACAATCACAACATCACATATTTATATTATGAATAGAAGAGAACTGTTAAAGAATGGTTTACTGGCAGGAACACTGAGTTTGGTTCCTTTTTCCAGTGTACTGGCAGAGACGAAAATAACTTCCAACAACAAAGAAGAAGATCTTTCAGGGTTTAAAAAAATGAAACTGGGGGAATTAGAACTTTTTGTTCTCACGGATGGATATATCCATGAAACAGATGTGAAATCATTTGCCCCACGAGGGAATGTTTCAGAAGTGAAAGCTATTCTTAAAGATAATTTCAGGCAAGAAGATTATATTGATATGGCGATGAACACGCTGCTTGTTAAGACAGAGAATAAACTAATCCTTTTCGACTCTGGAATGGGAATTTTTGCTGATGAAAGAACAGGATTTCTACTGAAAAGCCTCCAAAAATCAGGTTTCTCTGCAAAGGATATTACTGACGTTTTTATTTCTCATGCCCACCCCGATCATATTGGAGGAGTTATAGATAAACAAAATAACCTTGTTTACCCTAATGCAAATATTTTCATTTCAAAAATTGAATATGATTTCTGGATGCAGGCTTCCCTTAAAGATTTTAATAACAGTGCTCTGAAAGCCAGACCTGAATTGCTGAATCAGATTGTTCCAGCGCTTCAGAATATCTTAAAAGCAATTCAACCCAAACTGAAATTTTATGATTTGAACAATAAGATGTATGATTATTTCAGCTTTCAGTTAGCTCCGGGGCATACGCCAGGTTTAACAGTTACAACAATATCTTCAGGCAATGAAAAATTACTGTACATTGCAGACCTTATTCATTCCGATGTTATTCTTTTTCCGCATCCTGAATGGGGCTTTTCAGGAGATACCGACCTGGACATTGCTACCGCTACAAGAAAAAAACTTCTTCTACAGTTGGCTGATACCCAAACCAGAGCCTTTGCCTGTCACCTGCCATGGCCAGGGCTGGGATTCACAAAGAAAAAAGCAAACGCTTTTGAATGGTTTCCCCAAAGCTTTATGAATTAAAAAATAGCAGAAGCAGATAATAGATAACAGATGTTGAAGAGTAAACATCAATAGGAGCGGACTTTAGTCCGCTTTATTATTATCAATGTGTGATCTGGCTTTAGCCAAACATGTAATAGCTAATAGGTAAAATGTTTACTGTAATTTGTAATGGCGATCATTCCCCTTCTCCGGCGGGGTGGCGAAAATTCAAAGAATTTTTGATGGGGTGGTTTTCGGTATATCTTTTAAAGAATAGGCCAAAAACAAGAAAGCCCCTTTTTCAAAAGGAGCTTTCTAATTTATACTTACATCAGAAATTAGATTCTGTCAATAATTTCATTTAAAACAGTACTTGGTCTCATTGCCGTATACGTTTTGTATTTATCAGTTTTGTAGTAACCGTCAATATTTTGAGGCTTACCTTGAGCACCAATTAATTCTGCATTAATTACTTCTTCATTTTCTTTCATTTCTTTTGCAATTGGAGCAAATTTAGCCGCCAATTCTGCATCAACAGTTTGGTTTGCCAAGGCTTCAGCCCAATACATAGCTAAATAGAAATGAGAACCTCTGTTATCAATTTGTCCTACTTTTCTTGCAGGAGACTTATCTGTAGCTAAGAATTTAGCATTTGCTTCATCCAATGCATCAGCCAGTACCTGGGACTTTGCATTTCCCTGAGTTTGTGCCAAATGCTCTAGAGAAGCTTGTAAAGCAAGGAATTCACCTAGAGAATCCCATCTTAAATATCCTTCTTCTAAGAACTGTTCAACGTGTTTTGGAGCAGAACCTCCGGCACCTGTTTCAAATAAACCACCTCCGTTCATTAATGGAACGATAGAAAGCATTTTTGCAGAAGTTCCAAGTTCAAGGATTGGGAAAAGGTCGGTTAAATAATCTCTTAATACATTTCCTGAAACAGAGATTGTATCTTTACCTTCTCTTGCTCTTTTTAATGTTTCAGTCATAGCATCTTTTACATCAAGAATTCTGATGTCAAGACCTGCAGTATCGTGATCAGCAAGATATTTTTCTACTTTTTTGATGATTTCTCTGTCATGAGCTCTTCCTTTGTCTAACCAGAAAATAGCAGGCGTATCAGATAATCTTGATCTGTTTACAGCTAGTTTTACCCAGTCCTGGATAGGAGCATCTTTAGTCTGACACATTCTGAAGATATCATTTTTTTCTACTTTTTGAGAAAGAAGAACATTCCCTGCTTCATCCTGAACCTCTACAGTTCCGTCAGCAGATAATTGGAAAGTTTTATCGTGAGAACCATATTCTTCAGCTTTTTGAGCCATTAATCCAACATTTGGAACAGATCCCATAGTAGTAGGATCCAGCTTTCCATGTGCTTTCATATCGTCAATTACAGACTGATAGAAACCAGCATAAGAACGGTCAGGAATGATACAAACTGTATCTTCTTCGTTTCCTTCTTTGTTCCACATTTTACCACCCCCTCTTACAAGAGCAGCCATAGAAGCATCAACAATGATATCAGAAGGTACGTGGAAGTTGGTAATCCCTTTGTCAGAATTTACCATGGCCACTCTAGGTCCTTCAGCAAGCGCTTTCTCGATATCAGCTTTGATGTCAGCTTCCTGCGCATTTCCTTTAATTTTTTCAAAAAGATCAGCAAGACCGTTGTTAGGGTTGACATCTAAAGATTTGAATGTCTCAGCATATTTAGCAAATACATCTTTGAAGAAAGTCTCTACAATAGCTCCGAAGATAATTGGATCAGAGATTTTCATCATCGTAGCTTTAAGGTGAGCGGAAAGAAGTACATTTTTATTTTTAGCTTCTTCAATAGCCTCCTGTACAAATACTTTCAAAGCATTGAGGTTCATTACAGAAGAATCGATAACTTCTCCTGCCTGAAGGCCTGCGAAATCTTTCAACAAAGTTTCAGCCCCGTCATTTCCTTTGAATACGATTTTATATTGTGTAGCATTTTCTAAGGTTGTAGAATTTTCTGTCCCATAGAAATCACCATTGTTCATATGAGCTACATCAGTTTTGCTGTCAGAAGCCCAGTCACCCATTCTGTGAGGGTTGGCTTTTGCATAGTTTTTAACAGCTTTTGGAGCACGTCTGTCAGAATTTCCTTCTCTTAATACCGGATTTACTGCACTTCCTAAAACTTTTGCATATTTAGCTTTGATTGCTTTTTCATCATCATTTTTAGGTTCTGCAGGATAATTAGGAACTGCGAAACCTTTCGCCTGTAATTCAGCAATTGCTGCATCCAACTGAGGAACAGAAGCCGAAATATTAGGAAGTTTGATAATATTAGCGTCAGGTTGAGTAGCCAGTTGGCCTAATTCTGCTAAAGCATCACCGATTTTCTGATCATCTTTTAAGAATTCAGGAAAATTAGCTAAAATTCTTCCTGCCAAAGAAATATCCGGAACTGCGATCTCGATGTTTGCTGATTTTGTGAAAGCTTTTACGATTGGTAAAAACGAATGTGTAGCCAGCATTGGAGCTTCATCAGTAAGTGTGTAATAGATTTTTGATTTTTCTGACATTATACTGTTATTTGTTATTTGAAATTATAGTTCTACAAATTTAGTTAAAATTTAATTTTGGGGCTTACTCCTATACTGAGTTTTTTCACTTTAAGATTAATTTAACCTTTATTAAATTGAAAAAAAATCTATTTTGATTAAATTTGAAAAACTTTAAAAATAAAATTATGTCAACCATTACTTTAAAAGGAAACGAAGTACACACAATAGGAACATTACCGTCAGTAGGAACCACAATCAAAGATTTCGCTTTGGTAGACTCCGGGTTAAATGTAAAAACACTTGAAACCTTTGAAGGAAAGAAGAAAGTCTTCAATATTTTCCCAAGTATTGACACGCCAACTTGTGCCGCTTCCAGCAGAAAATTCAACGAAGAAGCTTCAAAATTAGATAATACGGTAGTGATTAATATTTCAAAAGACCTTCCTTTTGCCTTAGGAAGATTCTGTGCTGCTGAAGGATTAAATAACGTGGAAACCCTTTCAGATTTCAGAAGCAGCTTTGGTGATGATTATGAAGTAACCATTACTGATTCTCCTTTGAAAGGACTTTTAAGCCGTGCAGTAATCGTTGCAGACGAAAACAACAAAGTGGTATATACGGAGCAGGTTTCAGAAATTGCTGATGAGCCTAATTATAATGCAGCACTTACAGCATTAAACCAATAAAATAAACAACAGGAATAAAATACTTGTAACAGCCTTGTGAAAATAATTTTTTGCAAGGCTTTTTTAGATATAAAAAACACAAACAGATTATGTTGGATCATTACAAAAAATATGGAGAACTGTTTCAGGTAGATCGGGAGCATTTCGAAGAATTTTATGCCCTGCTTAAACATACACAGCTTTTAAAATCTGATTTTTTTCTGAAACAGGGTGAAAAATGTAAATACTTAGGCTTTATCAAAAAAGGAACGATAAGGTGCTTTTATATCAATGATCAGGGTCGGGAGATCAATTTCGGATTTTATTTTGAGAATGAATTTTTTACAGACTATGAAAGTATCCTTTGCGACACCGTTTCCAATATGAATATTCAGGCATTGGAAGATTGTGAAATTTTACTTTTAAGAAAGGAAAATCTTAAATCTTTATATGAAAAAGAAGCTTACTGGCAGCAGTTTGGGCGTGTAATGAGTGAAAAAATTTATCTGGATGCCAAAAAAAGAATTGATGATTTGTTATGCTATTCCCCCGAAAACAGATACTTAAACCTTCTGAAAAAAGAACCCCTTCTTTTTCAGAAAATAGCCCAGAAACATATTGCCAGCTATTTAGGAATAACAGAGCAGTCTCTTAGCCGGATAAGAAATAGGATTGTTAATTAACTTAAGTTAACGCCTACTGAGATTTTAGCACGTAGCTTTACAATCATCAAATTTTAAATAATCATTATGGAACAGAAAGATTTAACCATTATTTTGGTACACGGAGCGTGGGGAGACGGCTCACACTGGCAGTATGTTATTCCTTCTTTGGTAAAAGCAGGGTATAAAGTAAGAAGTGTTCAGAATCCTTTAACTTCGTTACAGGATGATATTAATAAGACAAAAGATCTTATTGATGCTCAGGAAGGAAAAGTACTTTTAGTAGGGCATTCTTATGGAGGTGCTGTTATTTCGGGTGCCGGAAACCATGATAAAGTTGCCGGGCTGGTTTATATTGCAGCCTTTGCTCCGGATGCAGGAGACAGTTTAGGAGCTCTTTTAGGAAGAAGAGAATCTTCGGGTGGAACAAGTATTTATCCGGACAGTAAAGGCTTCCTGTGGATTAAGTATGATGAGTTTCAATCTGCTTTTTGCCAGGATCTCGATGCCGAAAAAGCTTTGGTAATGGCATTGTCACAAAAACCTATTCATGGGCAATGTTTCGGAGACGTTGCTGGAGAGCCGGCATGGAAAACAAAACCAAGCTGGTATCAGATCTCCTCACAAGATCATATGATCCCGGCAGAAACAGAGAAAGAAATGGCAGAAAGGCTTCAGCCAAAGAAAATAATTACTTTAGATGCAGGACACGCCTCATTAGCTTCACATCCTAAAGAAGTTACCGAATTGATTTTGGAAGCAGCTTCTTCGCTCTAAGGACTAAATACATATAAAAATCTTGTGAAACCCTGTGGAATTTTATGTAATTTCACAGGGCTTTTTAAATGATACAGTATGGTCAAAAGAATCGTAGTCAACATAAAAACAGATGATCTGTCAAAAGCCAGTCATTTTTATCAGGATATTTTAGAACTTGATGTTTTGATGGATCATGGCTGGATCAAAACTCTAGGAAATAAAGAAGAGGCAAAAGTTCAGATCAGTTTTGCTGAACAGGGCGGAAATAACACGGAAGTTCCGGATTTATCCATTGAAGTAGATAATGTGAATGAAATTTATGATAAAATGAAGCAGGCAGACTTTGAAATTACCTATGAAATCACCAATGAAGATTGGGGAGTCCGTAGATTCTTTGTAAAAGATCCGTTTGGAAAACTGATTAACATCCTTTCTCACCAATAAAACATATCATTCAATAGGAGCGGACTTTAGTCCGCTTTCATAAAAATAGAGCATCATTTGGCTTTAGCCAAAACTTAAAAATAATTTCCAAAATCCACATAAATATTTAATTAATTTATATAATGAATGCAAAACAGGTCATTCCTATTCTCAGAATTTTTGATTATCAGAAAACCCTGGAATTTTACATCGGTTGGATGGGCTTTGAAATCGTATGGGAACATCATTTTGAAGAAAATACACCCGTTTATATGGAGGTGAAAAAAGACAATATTATTCTTCATCTGAGTGAACATCATGGGGACGGAACTCCGGGAACCAATGTTTTTATCTGGGGAGAAGGAGTGCCCGAATACCACAAAGAACTACTCGGTAAAAATTACAAATACAATCGTCCGGGCCTTGAAAAGACCTTTTACAATGCCATTTCTTTTACCGTTAATGATCCGTTTGGAAACAAAATTATTTTTAATGAAGAGTTTGATGAAGAAAAGCATGGGGATTTGAAGCTTTACTCAAATGACCTATAGCTCTTTTGGAGCACTCTTAATACTGTCTAACTTTCGTATAAGCTCTTCATCTGTAGCTCCTCCACAACTGGAATGGATCACTTTTCCATTTGAGTTAATCAGTATTTTAGCCGGAGTACAGTAGATATTATATTTCAGTTGTTCCGGTTTGCCT
Source organism: Chryseobacterium sp. Bi04 (assembly GCF_918698085.1). Classification (GTDB taxonomy): domain Bacteria; phylum Bacteroidota; class Bacteroidia; order Flavobacteriales; family Weeksellaceae; genus Chryseobacterium. The sequence continues at coordinate 126,196 of NZ_CAKKLP010000014.1, read as the reverse complement.
GGAGATTGCGTATTATCTATTTGTTCAAACGGAAAATGGGCATCATGAAAGATCTGTTGAAGTTCCTTATCTGTATCCACTAGCCCCTCTACAATCCCTATAACTCCTACATGGTCTTTGTAACGGGCATGAATTCCATTAAAATCATCCACCATATTATAACTGGCCTGAGGATCTTTTTTAAGAAAGGTTTTACTGTAAATGAAGATCAGGAGGTTTTTCCCTTGATAATCCTTTGAGTTGAACGAATGACCATTAATTGTTTTAGCTGAAAAATACTTGGGTTGAGCTGCCTGAAAGAAATCTAACCTGTTTTTTATCCATTCCTCTCTCATTTTTTGAAGATCTTCCGTATTGGTTGACTCTTCTTTTTTACTTTGGCAGGCCGATAACAGGATTACAGATAGGAAAAGTAAAAGTTTTTTCATAATAATTTGTTGGTATTGGAGATATACAAAAATCACAAAAAAAATAGGAATAAACAATTTTTTATCCCTTATTTAAAGTTGATTCAAATCATGACCCATTTAGAATATTAAAACTAACTTTGTTTTTTAATCAAAATGAAACGTTCAGGAACAGCAGATCTACCACTTCACTATGGCAAAGTACCGTCATGGCTATACGAGCGGATGTCTGTATTGGGGCTTTCCATTATTGAAGTGATCCTGATGGATTATGGTAAAGATGAAGTTCTCCGCCGTTTGGCAGACCCGTTCTGGTTTCAAAGTTTTGGAGCGGTGATGGGGATGGACTGGCATTCTTCGGGAATTACCACTTCTGTTATGGGAGCCTTGAAACGTTCTATTAATCCCAATTCCCAATCCCTGGGACTTTATATCTGTGGAGGCAAGGGTAAACTATCAAGAGAAACTCCCTCCGAGCTGATCCGTATTGCCGATAAAACAGGTCTGAATGGAACAGAGCTGGTAAGAGCCAGTAGACTTTCAGCAAAGGTTGACAATACTGCTATACAGGATGGATACCAGCTATACCTGCATAATTTTGTGCTTTCAGATAACGGAAACTGGAGTGTGATCCAGCAGGGAATGCACGAGTCTGACGGAACGGCAAGACGCTACCATTGGCATTCGGAAAATGTAAAATCATTTGTAGAAGAACCCCATACTGGAATTAATGGTATTTCAAGAGGGAAAATCCTTAATCTTACCGATTCCGAAGCTGCAGGAAACAGGAAAGGAATCCTTGATATTTCCCATACCGACTCTATAGATGTGATGAAAGACTTTTCAAGATTAATTCTTCCTGCCCATCATGATGTACGGGCTTCTGATGTAGATTTGAAGCGATTGGGAGCGCTTTTATATATTACCCGTGAACAGCAGCCACAAAATTTTGAAGACTTGCTGATGCTGGAAGGTGTTGGCCCGAGAACTATGCAGTCATTAGCATTGGTAAGTGAGGTGATTCATGGGGCACCGGCAAGATTTGCTGATCCTGCAAGGTTTTCTTTTGCGCACGGAGGTAAAGACGGTCATCCTTTTCCAGTACCTACAAAAACGTACGACGAAAGCATTGGTATTCTTAGAAAAGGAATAGAAAAGTCAAAGCTTGGAAATTCAGATAAATTAAATTCTTTACACAAGCTGCATCAGATTGTAGCATCAGCTGAAAAAGATTTTACTCCCGATTTTGATATTCAGCAGGTTATTGAAGAAGAACGACAAAACTCGTGGCGTTTTGGAGGAAAAACAGTTTTTGGAGACGCTCAAAAACCAAGCAAACCGATTCAGCTGTCTTTATTTTAAGACATAAACCTCTCTTCTGAAGTTTAAAAAAGAACTCAATGATAAAACTGTCTGTTTTAGCTAAAGGCCTAAAGGTGGATTTATATATCTGCGAACGGCCTGTTTGTATTAAACTTTAATAATACCTTTATCCAAATACTTTTATACCACGCCCCATAAGAGTATAACCATTTCCCTACTCTGGAGGGGTGTCAAATCAACGATTTGACGGGGTGGTTAATTTGACGGGGTGATTTATAACAATCAAAACATTTGTTTAATTATTAGTTATAGCTGATTGTCTTTGATTTCAATATGATATATTGATTTTTATGAATGATTTTCTTATTTGTTTAATATTTATATCTTTATTTGAATTAAAAATTTTATTTTTAAAATCTTAAAAAAAATGACCTGATGACTAATAAAGCCTTAGAAACATGCTATGATTTTCCTTTTTTTCTTCATGAAGAGCTTGAAGAAATATTTCAGGCTCACGAAAAAAAGACATTTCAAAAAGGAGACTTTATGCTGGAAGAAGGAAAAACAGCCAATGAATATTATATTTTAGACAGTGGACTGGCACGTTCATTTGTTAATGATTTCAACGGGAATGAAGTGACGACACATTTTTTTGTAGAGAATGAAGTTATTATTGAGGTTTTATCATTGTTTCAGAGAATACCGTCTCAGGAAAACATTGTCTGTATTACAGATTGTGAATGCTGGAGGCTTGATTACGATACTTTTCAGGATTTATTCCATAAAATTCCAAACCTCAGGGAATGGGGAAGATCCTGGATGTCTAAAGAGCTTTTTGACTATAAACAGCGGTCTGTAGAAATGTTTACCCTTTCCGCTACCAGAAGGTACCTGAATTTGCTGGAACAAAAATCAAAAGTCATACAGTTTGCTCCGTTAAAGCAGATTGCTTCCTACCTTGGGGTTACAGATACTTCTTTAAGCCGTATTCGTAAAGAATTGGTTTCCCATCCCAAGAAAAATTAAATCTTGCCTTATGGCAAGTTGATTTTCATCATACCTTGGTAATTTTGGTTAAAAGTTTAACACTAAAAATTACAAAATGAAAGTCAATCAAATTTATGTTAACCTTCCGGTTAAAGACATACAGAAAACAAGAGAATTCTGGACTACCCTTGGTTTTGAAATTAACGAACAGTTTTCAGATGATAAGGCAGTATGCATTGTAATGAAGGATGACAATATCTATGTCATGTTCCTGAAAGAAGATTACTTCCAGACTTTTACCAATAAGCCTGTTGCCAAAGAGAATACAAGCCAGGTTCTTGTTGCCATTGGACTCAACAGCCGTGAAGAAGTTGATAAGGTGGTCAATACTGCCTTGCAAAATGGATGCACACAACATGAGGAACCTCAGGATTACGGATGGATGTATCAAAATTCTTTTTGGGACTTGGATGGACATGGCTGGAATATAACCTACGCCGATATTTCTCAAATGCCTGCTGAATAGCATAGAGCACCTAGTGAACATCACTGTCATAAAGTGCTTCTTATTCAAATTTAACAGATGTTTATTTTCAAATAAATTAAATCTTGCCTTATGCCACGGTAGTTTTATTAAACCTTGGTCATTTAGGTTACAAGTTCAACACTAAAAATTACAAAATGACAATTAACCAGATTTATGTCAATTTACCTGTAAAAGACGTACAAAAAACCAGAGAATTCTGGACGAAGCTTGGCTTTTCTATAAATGAACAGTTTTCGAATGAACAGGCAATATGTGTAGTCATGCGGGAGGATCATATTTACACCATGTTTCTGAAAGAAGAATTTTTTCAAACATTTACGAACAGGCCTTTTGCCAAAGGAGATACTACACAAGTGCTTCTTGCAATAGGTGTAAACAATCGGGATGAGGTAGATCATATGGTAAAAACAGCTATTGAAAACGGGGGTTCAACATATAGTGAACCGATCGATCACGGATGGATGTATCAAAGTGCTTTTGCAGATATTGATGGGCATCAGTGGGAAGTGATGTATGGAGACCTCTCACAACTACCTGCAGACCAATCATAATACTTATCTTATGGAAACTATATCAAACGGAATAGACTTCGTGAAAAACCAAGTGACCAGTAATTATAAGGTGATCTCTTTAAATATAGAGGGTATCACGCATGACGAATCTATGGTTTTTCCCAATGGTGAGGCTAATTCTATGAATTGGATCCTCGGACACTTAATTTACATAAGGAACGCTTTTCTGAATATCCTGGGTGAAGAATCTGTTTGGGACGGAGAGAAATTCTCCTGCTACAACAGAGGAGAAATTCCATTGGAGCGGAAAGCTGAATTTGTAAATTTTGAAGAACTAAAATCTTACCTGAAGAAATCTCAGGATCTACTGGAAGCAAAACTTAACACCCTCGAAAGCTTTAATCCCGAAAACAGGACAGATATTTCAATGCTTTGCTTTCATGAAATTTACCACAGCGGACAGCTCGGTTACCTGCGCAGAATCCTGGGGAAACCGGGAGCGATAAAGTAAGGTTTAAAAATATAATCCATAAAAAAATAAAAAAATGGACACACCAAAATCAAAAAAATTGGAAATTATTATTCCTGCCTACAGAATGCATACCCAAAGCTTTATGAATGTTTTGGATGGCATTTCGGAAGAAGATGCATTGAAAAGAATTGAAAATAAAACCAATCATATCGTATGGATGGCAGGAAACTTCGTGAATATGAGGTATGGTTTGGGCTGGGTATTGGGACTGCAGGATCAGGATCCTAATAATGATCTTTTTTTTCAGGGAAAGGCTTTGGATGAAAGCAGCAAATATCCAACTTTAGCTGAACTACAGAAAAACTTTCACGATATCTCTTCAAAAGTATACCAGAGATTATGGGAGGTAACGGATGAGGAACTGGATGAAATATTTGAAATGGGGATGAATATTCCTTTTATCAAAGAAAATAAACTCAATTTTGTCGGAATGTGCATTGGGCGTGAAGATTATCTGTGCGGACAGATCGGGCTGATGCGTAAAATTTTAGGCTATCCGGGAATGAAATATGATGTGGACGAAAATATAAAATACTAACTTATGAATCCGGTAGAAAAGGGCTATAAACAAGTCAATGGAATTCAGATGTATTATGAAATGTATGGTGCAGGAAAACCTTTGGTATTGATTCACGGTGGAGGTTCTTCTTTTCTGTTTGATTACAAAGAAGCCATTGCAAGACTGGAAAATAAATTTCAGCTGATTGGAATTGATCTTCAGAATCACGGGAGAAGTGAGCACCGGGATATTCCTGAAACATTTGAGCAGGATGCACGCGATGTTGCTGCTCTTTTATCAGAAATCAATATAAAAAAAGCTTCATTTTGGGGGTTCAGCAACGGTGGAAATACCGTTTTACAAATTGCTCATCTTTTTCCGGATATTGTAGAAAAACTGGTGGTGGCTTCAGCATTTTATAAAAGATCAGGAATGATTGATGGCTTTTTTGAAGGAATGCAGGAGGCTACTTTTGACACCATGCCGGAACCCTTTAAAATTAACTTTTTAAACTTAAATCCTGATTTCTCAAAGCTTGAAAACCTCTTTGACAAAGACTGTAAAAGGATGCAGACTTTTGAAGATTGGGATGATGAGGTACTGGCTTCTATTGCGTCACCTGCATTGTTTATCAGCGGTGACAAAGATGTCATGAAACCCGAACATACAGTTGCTATGTGGAGGCTGGTAAAAAATTCACAATTAATGATACTTCCCGCAACACATGGTACTTATATGATGGCCGATTTCGATGGAAGTATAGATACTCACTTAATAGATTTCACGGTAAAAGAAATAGAAAATTTTTTAAATAAATAAAATACAGCTAGTACAGGTTTTAAAAGTAACACCAATGCTTTACATCATCGTTGTGTTATTTGTGAACTTCATTTGTGCTATTTGTGTTTAACAATAATCTTAACAATTTAAAATTAAAAATCATGGCAAAATTAAATCCGTACTTAAATTTTGATGGAACAGCAGAAGAAGCGTTCAATTTTTACAAATCTGTCTTTGGAGGAGAATTTCAGGGTGAAATCCACAAGATGGGGAATGCTCCGGGTACTGAAAACCTTTCAGATGAGGAAAAAAACAGAGTAATGCACGTAGCACTGCCTATCGGAAATGACCTTTTAATGGCTTCAGATATCGTTCCCGGATTCGGACAGACGCTGACGGTAGGAAATAATAATTATGTTTCTATTTTTCCGGAATCAAAAGACGAAGCTGAAAGACTTTTTAAAGGACTTTCAGAAGGTGGAAATATAGAAATGCCCCTTGAAGATCAGTTTTGGGGAGACTATTTTGGGAGTTTTCAGGATAAATATGGAGTTCATTGGATGGTGAACTATAACGATGGATACACAAAATAATCTTATATTTAACTTATTATAAATAAAGGGCACTCATTTTTTGAGGAGCCCTTTACCTAATCACTTAAAAATAGAACTATGGATCCAATTACAATAGACATTACAATTTTAGCACCGGTAGAAAAGGTCTGGAATTATTTCAATGAACCTAAGCATATTACAAAATGGAATTTTGCCCATGAAAGCTGGCAGTGTCCAAGTGCTGAAAATGACCTGAAAGTAGGAGGGAAGTTTAAGACCAGAATGGAAGCTAAGGATAAAAGTTTTGGATTTGATTTTGAAGGTGTATATGATGAGGTTATTCCTAACCAAAAAATACAATACCATATTGCGGACGGAAGAAAAGTAGAGGTGATCTTTGATAAAGTAGATGAAAATACAACAAAGGTTACTGAAATTTTCGATCCTGAAAAGCAAAACTCTGTGGAAATGCAAAGAGAAGGCTGGTATGCTATTCTCAATAATTTCCATAAATATGTTGAGAATCATTAAAAACATTTTTTACAGCCATGATCAATTTAGTTATCATGTCAAAGAGTTTAAACTCTATATACACTATTAATTATGATCCTAAAGAAGATTTTCTTCATGGAGTGATTGCCATACCTGCAAGAAGAGCTTTGGAGAAGGAGAAAATAGATTCCCTGGAGAAGCTGTCGGATTATTCTGAAAAAGAAATTATGCAGATGCATGGTTTTGGGAAGAATACCATGGAAAAATTAAAGAATCATATGAAAGAGAACCAGATGTTTTTCAAGGAAATATAAAGTGTAAAACTACAGGAATTTTTGCTGTCTCGGTGCAAAAAAGCAAGATCATTCTTGTGAATGCAGAGACATAATTTCCTTTATCATATATTTCCTTTCCAGGCTAAAGATCGGAACTCTGTACACTTTGCCCGACAGTAAAGTAAAAGCAATTAAATAAGAAAAATAATCAGAAAACTATATCAATCTATTTTAAAATCTAAACTTATGAATAAAGATATTTTCCCGTGTCTCTGGTATGACGGAGATGCAAAGCAGTCCGCAGAATTTTATTGCAAAGTTTTTGATGGTGAGATTACGGCAGATACTCCTGTTGTAATAAATGTTGACCTCTTCGGGCAGCGGATAATGCTTCTGAACGGTGGCCCGCAATTCAAGAAAAACCCCTCCATTTCTTTTATGGTGATTTGCGAAACAGAAGATGAAGTTCAGAAATACTGGGATCAGTTATTGGAAGGAGGAATAGCACTAATGGAGCTGGGATCTTATTCGTGGAGCAAAAAATATGGCTGGGTTCAGGATAAGTTTGGAGTAACCTGGCAGATATTGCTTGGCGAAAAGGGAATTGATCAGAAAATAGTTCCCACACTCATGTTTATCCATCAGAATAATGGCAAAGCTAAAGAAGCGATGGAACTTTACACACAGACGTTTCCCAATTCAAAGATTGGAAATATACTGAAATACGGAGATGGAGGAGAAGGACACGGTATAGCAGAACCTGCTGAAAATGTTCAGCATGCCCAGTTTAGCATAGATCATTACAACGTGTATTGCATGGATAATTCTTATGACCATCAGTTTGACTTTAACGAAGGGATCTCCATGGTAGTAATGACGGATGATCAGGAGCAGACGGATCATTACTGGAATGCTTTAACTTCAAACGGAGGCCGAGAAAGTATGTGTGGCTGGCTGAAAGATAAATATGGTCTGAGCTGGCAGATTGTTCCTAAAAGATTAATCCAGTTAATGAATGATTCTGATCAGGAAAAAGCTTCTAAAGTAGTTCAGGCGATGATGAAAATGCAAAAAATTACTATACAGGATCTGGAGGAAGCTTATAATTCCTAAAAGTTTTCGGCTTACTGTTTGATGTGATTTAGGAAAGATTTGCTTATGAAAACACAGAACAAGTCAAAGTCTAAATCAAAAGTCCCTGAAGAAGGACTGTTTCCCGAAATTATCCGGAATGATTATCTGGGAAGCCGGAAATTATTTGAAAAAAAGACGGTGATCTCAGGAGGAGACAGCGGAATAGGGCAGGCTGTAGCCGTTCACTTTGCCAGAGAGGGTGCGGATGTTGCAGTGATCTATAAAGAAAGTGATGACGATGCAAAAGAAACCAAAAGGCTGGTTGAAGAAGAAGGGCGGCAATGTATTTTAATGAAAGGAGATTTAACCCAAAAGGCTTTCAGGACAAAATGTGCAGAGAAGATCAGATCTGAATGGAAAAGTCTGGATATCCTTATTAATAATGCCGGAATTCATACCTCAAAAAGCAGTCTGGAAAAGATTACCGATGAGCAGATTCAGGAAACATTTAATACGAATATTCTTTCTATGATTTCCCTGACGAGAAATTTCCTTCCACTGATCAGGAAAGGTGGCCGGATCATATGTACAACCTCTGTTACCGCATACAGGGGAAGTGACCATTTGATAGATTATGCGGCTACAAAAGGAGCTGTGCTCGCTTTTATCCGTTCACTGGCTGATAATCTTGCTGAAAAAGAAATTCTGGTCAATGGGATTGCTCCCGGCCCCATATGGACACCTTTAGTGAAAGAAGCCTTTAGTGACCTTTCCACATTCGGAAAAGATACCCCTCTGAAAAGAGCGGGACAGCCTTCAGAGGTAGCACCTGCTTATGTATTTTTAGCTTCTAAAGATGCAAGCTATATTACGGGGGAGGTGATCCACATTAATGGAGGTGATTTTGTGGGAGGCTAGAAATTACAGACTGAAAGCTTCGGATATTGATACCGTCACCTAATTACAATAAATAAAATACTATGGAAAAGTTATCATACGAAATCGAGATTAATGCAGAACCGGAAAAAGTATGGAGTGTCCTTTGGGGAGATATTACGTACAGGCAGTGGACAACAGCCTTTACAGAAGGCTCCTTTTATGAAGGAACACTGGAAGAAAATAATATTATAAAATTCTATGATCCCAAGCTCAACGGAATGTACAGCAGGGTAGAAAAAATAATACCTAATGAGGAAATAAAGTTTCTGCATCTGGGAGAAATTTATGAAGGTGTTGAAGTTGCTCAGAACTGGGGTGATGCAACAGAATCTTATTTCCTTGAGGAAGTGGAAGACGGAACCTTACTGATTGTAAAAATTCAGACTCCGGCAGAATTTAAAGACTTTTTTGAAGAAAAATTTCCAAAGGCATTAAACATTGTGAAACATCTTTCAGAAAACCAGCTTTAGACAGAAATTGACTGTATAAACAATCCATGATCAAAACCAATCACAAAAATTAAAATATGGAAACCCTATCGTATGAAACAATAATAGATGCTCCCAAGCAAAAAGTTTGGGACATCCTTTGGAACCCTGATACCTATAGCGAATGGACCAAATATTTTGGACCATCATCTACTATGAAATCCGACTGGAAAGTTGGTGGAAAAACATATTTTCTTAATGACAAAGGAGAAGGCATGGTTTCTACCATAGATAGCCTGGAAGAGCCTAATCAGATCGTATTTAAACACCTGGGAATGGTAGATAAAGACGGTAATGAGGATACCCAAAGCAAGGAAGTAATGGAGTGGAACGGGGCCTTTGAAAAATATTTTCTAATCGATTTTGGTGGAAAAACAAAGCTTCATGCAGAAGTACAGGTAGAAAAAGAATGGGAAGACCACATGAATACAGGCTTTACAAAAGGCCTGATGACCGTGAAAAACCTGGCTGAAGGAGTAAATCGTGACTCCGTATAGAATAAATAATGAATAATTAATATGTATAAACTATAGATTTAGGCTGTAGATCATCAAAAAGTTGTAATTTCCCTGATCTCTGCAGCCTATTATCTGCAATCTAAAAGTATGAAGTTACTAACAATCCTTTTCGGCACATTTATTCTCGCGTTATTGGGAACGATGATCTTTCAGGGGAAACCGGATTTTTTATTTTCAGGAAACCTCGGAATGGCTGTTTTCATCATTTTTACAGGGTTATCACATTTTAAATTTCAAAAAGGAATGGCCCTGATGATCCCGGAATTTATTCCCGGACGAATGTTTTGGGTATATTTCACCGGGGTGTTGGAAATTGCAGCAGGAATAGGATTGATGATCCCGGCTATAAGGGAAATTACAGCGGTTTTACTGATTGTTTTTTATGTATTAGTATTTATAGCCAATATCAATTCTTCAAGAAAGAAAATTAATATTTTTAAGGCAGATTATACGGGCCCCGGGATGAGGTATCTGTATGTTCAGAGGATTCCAATGCAGATTATTTTAATTGCCTGGACATGGTATTTTGGAATTTATTTACACTAAATAGAATGACAGTCTTTTTTGACTGTTTTTTTTATTTATAAAATATTCTCTCAATTTTTGTTAAATAATGTAACGTTTTAGGGTTGTTGCATGTCTAATTGTAAAGAAGTGTTTATTCTTTTGTTGATTTAAAAGTGTAAATACAAAACATAGTTTTAACTTTAAAACATAAGTTATGAATCTAAATTCCAAAATTTTAACCACTGCCAATATTGTAATCTCAGCTATTATGATCCACGCACAAAGTACAACAGCCAAATTACCTGGTGATCCTACATTACCGTCTTCAAAAGCTAATCTGGAGAAACTTGTTTCTTATGATAAAGGAACCTTCAAATATAAAGTTGAAGATTACTTTGCAAGACCAAAAGCTTCGGCATTTAAAATCTCTCCTGATGGGAAATACCTTTCCTACAAAGAAAAAGATACGGATAAGAAAAATCACGTATACGTCAAAGAGCTCAGTACCGGAAAAATTACTAAAGCGATTGTAGAAAAAGATGATCTGATTAAAAACTATGGCTGGCTTAATAAAAGCCGTCTTTTTTATACCCAGGATAAAGGAGGAAATGAAAATATTCACCTGTATGCAGCCGATACTGACGGAGAGAATCTTAAAGATTTAACACCGTTTGAAGGAATAACACTGGGCACAATCAGACCTATAAAAGATACTGATTTTGTAGTGGTGACTATGAATAAAAATAATAAACAGATCTTTGAGCCCTATAAAATCAATTTTGTTACCGGAGAAATAACCCAATTGTACGAAAATAAGGATGTCAATAGCCCTATTGATGATTATATTTTCGACAAGGACGGAAATTTAAGAGGATATACGGTTCTGGAAAACGGGCTTACCACTAAGACCTACTATAAAGATTTACAAACAGGGAAATTCAACCTTCTGAAGTCAACAGATTGGTCCGATACATTCAGTATTATCAGGTTTAATGATAATTCTAAAAATAAAGATGAAGCGTATGTGGTAACCAATTTAGACAGTGACAAATCAAAAATCGTTTTATATGATCTAAAGAAAAATGCGGTAATCAAAGAGGTGTATTCTCATCCTGTATATGATGTAAACTCCATAAGTGTTGCCGGTAAAAACAGAAATTATGAACTGGACTATATCAGTTATAACGGGGTAAAAGGGGAAACCGTTCCTGTAAGTAAATTTTACAAGGAAATTGATGATAAACTAAAAGCTCAGTTTAAAGATAAAGAATTTGGAATTGTTTCTTCAGATGATAATAATGAAAAACTACTGGTTATTGTAGCAAGTGATAAACTCTACGGAACGTACTATGAATATGATACAAAATCCAAGGAATTAAAACTTCTTTATGACCTTATGCCGCAGCTTAAAGAAGAGGATATGGCAGAAATGAGACCTATTGAATTTAAAAGCAGAGACGGACTGACCATTCATGGATATATTACGTTACCTAAAGCCGCTTTGGAAGGTAAAAAAGTTCCTTTGGTTGTAAATCCTCACGGTGGTCCGCAAGGAATCAGAGATGACTGGGGATTCAACCCTGAGACTCAGTTGTTTGCCAGTAGAGGATATGCCACACTTCAGGTAAATTTCAGAATTTCCGGAGGCTATGGAAAGGGATTCCAGAAAGCCGGGTACAAACAGATTGGAAGAAAAGCAATGGATGATGTAGAAGACGGCGTGAAATATGCCATAAGCCAGGGATGGGTAGACAAAGATAAAGTGGCCATCTATGGAGGAAGCCATGGAGGCTATGCTACTTTAATGGGCTTGATTAAAACTCCTGATCTGTACGCTTGTGGAGTAGATTATGTAGGGGTATCCAATATCTTTACCTTCTTTGCTTCTTTTCCTGAATATTGGAAACCGTATAAAGAAATGGTAAAACAGATCTGGTATGATCTGGATAATCCTGAGGAAGCTAAAATCGCTAAGGAAGTTTCACCGGTGTACCAGATTGATAAAATTAAAAAGCCATTATTTGTGGTTCAGGGTGCTAATGACCCAAGAGTGAATATCAATGAATCTGACCAGATTGTTAAAGCAATGCGTGCTAAAGGATTCGAAGTTCCTTATATGGTAAAATATGATGAAGGACACGGATTTGGAAAAGAACCCAACAGGATAGAACTTTATAAGTCTATGTTAGGATTTTTTGCAGAAAACTTTAATAAAAGTAAATAAGAAGGATAACATTTTATAAGAAACGGAGAGCATTTAGCTCTCCGTTTTGCTGATATAAAGTCTATTTATAAGTACAGGTATAAAGTTGTTGACTAACGCTGTATTTGTCATTCCGCAGGAATCTAAACAGTGTTATTAAAAAAGAGCAGCTTAGAAGTGTAGGTTGGAATAAATGCAAAGGCGCAAGAAGATTGAATAACTAAATGTTTTAAGACGCAAGGCTTTTATCTGCGATAAGATTGTTCCAGAGATATTTGAATGTTTTCGGCTCCCTTTTGCTGTTGCAGTGTAGTATGTGTTTTCTATAATGGAGAGTACAGAATTTTTTGACTGGCGCTGTCTTTGTCATTCCGCAGGAATCTAACAGTGTTATTAAAAAAGAGCAGATTAGAAGTGTAGGTTGGAATAAGCGCAAAGGCGCAAGAAGATTGAATAACTAAATGTTTTAAGACGCAAGGCTTTTATCTGCGATAAAATTGTTCCAGAGGTATTTTCAATGTTTTCCGCTTCCTTTTGCTGTTGCAGTGTAGGATGTGTTTTCTATAAGGGAGAATACAGAATTTTTTGACTGACGTTGTCTTTGTCATTCCGCAGGAATCTAAACAGTGTTATTAAAAAAGAGCAGGTTAGAAGTGTAGGTTGGAATAAACGCAAAGGCGCAAGAAGATTGAATAACTAAATGTTTTAAGACGCAAGGATTTTATCGCAGATAAAATTGTTCCAGAGGTATTTTCAATGTTTTCCGCTTCCTTTTGCTGTTGCAGTGTAGGATGTGTTTTCTATAAGGGATAGTACAGAATTTTTTGACTGACGCTGTCTTTGTCATTCCGCAGGAATCTAAACAGTGTTATTAAAAAAGAGCAGGTTAGAAGTATAGGTTGGAATAAGCGCAAAGGCACAAGAAGATTGAATAACTAAATGTTTTAAGACGCAAGGATTTTATCTGCGATAAAATTGTTCCAGAGGTATTTTCAATGTTTTCCGCTTCCTTTCTATAATGGAGAGTACAGAATTTTTTGACTGACGCTGTCTTTGTCATTCCGCAGGAATCTAAACAGAGTTATTAAAAAAGAGCAGGTTAGAAGTGTAGGTTGGAATAAACGCAAAGGCGCAGGAAGATTGAATAACTAAATGTTTTAAGACGCAAGGCTTTTATCTGCGATAAAATTGAGTATGCCGGCAAATACCCCAGCCCTGATAGCAGTGGTTACCCCACAGCATGCAATGGCTCTTTTAAGAAAGCGCGAGCGCGAGGAGTATGAACGGATAGCAGGAAAGAGCTCCCCGAAATATGAGTAATGATTGGGCTGTAGGAAATATATTTTCTGAAATAAAATCTGATGGATAAAAGAAAAGTTGGATTTTAATAAAAATATTTTAAATTTATTAAAGTAAAACCAAAAGGATAGCCGTCTTGTCAGTATGGAGGTTGTCGAAAAAGTAACAATGCCACAGAAGGAGAAAGAAAGTATCATCTCACAAACCGTTTCAAACTACGGAGGGAAGCTGATGTCTTATATTCGTCCTAAAGTGAAAAACACGGAAGATGCAGAAGATATTCTGCAGGAAGTGTGGTATCAGTTCAGTAGCCTTACCAATCTTTCTGAGATTGTGAATGTAGGAGGCTGGCTGTACAGGGTGACGGCGAATAAAATAACAGACCGCTACCGGAAAAAGAAAACAGAAAATCTTGAAGATTTCGTCTATGAAGATGAAGACGGAAGCTTTTCCATCAAAGATATTTTATTGATGGATGATAGCGCAGGTCCTGAAGTGAAGATGTTTCAGGATGAAATTTGGAAAAAACTGTTTGAAGCACTTGATGAACTTCCCGAAAAACAAAGAATGGTCTACGTAGAAAATGAACTGAACGACAAAACCCTCCAGGAGATCGCCGATGAACAGGGTGAAAACATCAAAACCATCATCAGCAGGAAAAATTATGCTGTGAAGCATCTGAGAAACAGATTGAGAAGATTATACGAAGATTTAAAAAGTTAGAAAAAGAAATTATGAATCATAAACACAAAAAGGGCTGGATTTTTTTATTGTTATGTCCGCCATTGATCCTCTTAGCCGTTACATGGATTGTAATGATGCTTTGGAACTGCCTGCTTCCCGAAATTTTAGGGGTAAAAGCTATTACATTCTGGCAGGCCATGGGAATACTTATTTTAAGTAAGATTCTTTTCGGAGGTTTCCATTTTGGGAAAGGGATGAGAGATTTCAAGGAAAGAAAAATGAGAGAGAAAATGGAGGGGCTATCTCCTGAAGAAAGAGAAAAATTCAAGGAGGTCTGGAGAAATAAATGTTCCGGAGGATTCTTCAACAGAAACAACGAATAATTTAAAAATTTTAAGAAGTAGTAAAGTAAAATTAAAAATTCATTCGTCTATATAAAAAATAAGAAGTAGTAAAATTTAAAATTTAGAAAAATGAAAAATTCAGCATTAAAAGGAGCTCTTGGAGCACTAGCCGTTGTAGGCGTAGCACTCATTGCTAAAAAAGCGGTACAAAGAAAAAGATTTATCAAAGGTATTTTTGATGAATACGGAATCAAAGAAAAATCACCTTTCGGATTAGCAGATAAAATCAGAGAAATGAATGAAGAGGATTATCAGGAACTGAAAGGGAAATTCAAAAAGGAATTCAGTTCAAGATGCTGCAGAAAAGATAATACCTGCGAAGCATAATAGGTGAAATACTAAATTGAAATTGTTTAGTTCCGGCGCGGGAAGCAGAGCTTCCCGCGCCGGAACTTTTCGTTATGTAAACTAAGCCACAGATTGAATAGATTTAGCTGATCAGTTACAGTACAGCAATATGATTAGCCTGAAATTTTATCACAGATAATATCCTTGCGCCTTAAAAGTATACAGATTGTTGTGAAAAGACTTAGCGCTTTTGCGTTTCCAGCCTTCAACTGATAAAATAATATTGCGATTGTTTCGTCTTTGATTCACAATGATTTTAGATTCGGTCTTCCAACAAAATTTTACCGTAAACATCAAACACAAAGAAAAATAAATTCTTATTTTTGTACTGCTCAATGAAAGATTACTACTATTTTCTCGGTATATCACAGGAAGCTTCTGAAGAGGATATTAAAAAGGCCTACCGGAAGCTGTCTTTAAAGTATCATCCGGATAAAAATGATAATGACGATTTTTTTGCTGACCGTTTCCGTGAGATTCAGGAAGCCTATGAAACGTTGAGTGACTCTGCAAGAAGACATTCCTATGATCAGAATTTAGAAAGTCATCAAAGAAGCTTCAGGTATAATATTCCTCCTGCAATCAAAACTTTTTCGGCCAATAAAATTCATGCTAAAAAAGGAGAGGAGATTATCATCAGCTGGCAAACGATGAATGCAGATGTAGTGAAAGTATTGCCTTTTGGACTGGAAAAGCCGTATGGAGAAAGAATATTTAAGATTACGGAATTTAAAGATGGGAAATTCCAGCTTTTACTTCATGCCACAAATTCTCTTTTGCATAAAACCGTCGTTCAGGGAATTACGATTACGGAAGTTTTTGAAAATGATTCAGAAAAATTCAAAAACACGGTGGAAGAAATGTTTAAGCCACAACCAAGAACCAGGATAAACAAGTCTGGTCAGCCTAAAATTGTAATGTTGATTCTGGGAATAGTGATACTGGCAATTGCTGTATATATCTTAATAAAGAATTTCAGCTAATTTCTTATGCCATTTTCTTCCTTCCCGGACATTTTTTACATCTTTTACCCTTCTTGAATTTTTTACAGCAAGATTTCTTTTCACAGAACATCTCTTCATTCTGAAATGCATATACAGGTGCCAGAGGCGCTACTTTAAATGGAGTAATCATATTCATGTTGCAAATATATTAATTTAGAATAAATATAATTAATAAAATTTCATAATTTTCTAAAAACCTGATGAATAGCAGTGGATGCTCCTTTTTGGAGCTATAAATCAATCTGTTGAATTACATCAATTACATACTTTATTTTTCATATTTACCTATTGACTCTGCTTTTTTTAGATAAATTATAAATAATTCATAATGTAAAAATAGGATCATAATATGAGCTGGCATATTATAATATTTCAATGGATGCAGTACTGTTTTATTTGAAATAGAATTAACTGTATTTTTAAGTATTGTGTATAGAATAGCTATGTTTGTTATTTATAATGTGGTAAATAAGTGTTAATGTTATTAAAAGTAGCTTTCATTAAAGCAGTCAGGTATTTCTGTGAATGAGCATCCGTTGAATGCTGTTGTACAATCGTTCAAAAAATTGTAATTTTAGCCATCTTTTTTACAAACAAAATCTAATAAATAAAAATGAATACAGAACAGTTTGTGAGCCGTCACATTTCCCTTAATGAAGCCGATAAACAGGCGATGTTGGAAAAACTTGGCGTTTCTAGTATTGAAGAGTTAATTTCTCAAACCATTCCTTCTTCTATCCGCTTAGAGAAAGATCTTGAGATCTCGGAACCGCTTTCAGAATACGAAATGCTGAACCACTCGAAAGAATTGGCATCTAAAAACACTGATTTTACAAGTTACATTGGATTCGGATACCACAATACACTTTTACCATCAGCAATTCAGAGGAATATCTTTGAAAATCCAAGCTGGTATACGGCTTATACACCGTATCAGGCAGAGATTGCACAGGGAAGACTGGAAGCTCTTCTTAATTTCCAAACTGTAGTATGTGATCTTACAGGTTTTGGATTAGCAAATGCATCTCTATTGGACGAGTCTACTGCAGCTGCTGAAGCAATGCATATGTTCTTCAACAACAGGACGAAAGATCAGAAAAAAGCAGGAGCCAATAAGTTCTTTATTTCTGACCTTGTTCTTCCTCAAACAGTTTCTGTACTGAAAACAAAAGCTGAAGGACTGGAAATTGAAGTGGTAATCGGTGATCATAAAACGCATCAGTTTGACGAGACCTATTATGGTGTTTTATTACAGTATCCAGGTAAAAACGGAGTTGTTTTAGACTACACAGAAGATATCGTAAACTATAAAAAACTTGATCTTCAGGTAGCGGTTGCCTGTGACCCTATGGCTTTGGTTAAACTGAAGTCTCCGGCTGAGATGGGTGCTGACTGTGCGGTAGGAACTTCACAGAGATTCGGTATTCCATTAGGGTATGGAGGTCCTCACGCAGCATTCTTTGCTTGTAGAGAAGATTATAAAAGAGATATCCCGGGAAGAATTATCGGGGTTTCTCAGGATATGTACGGAAAACGTGCACTAAGAATGGCATTACAAACCAGAGAACAGCACATCAAGAGAGAAAGAGCAACTTCTAACATCTGTACTGCTCAGGTTCTATTGGCGGTAATGGCCGGAATGTATGCTGTATACCACGGTCCAAAAGGACTAAGCTATATTGCCGACCAGATCCACTTCAAGGCAAACGCTTTGAAAAACGGTCTTAAAGCATTAGGGTATGAAACCGTAGAAGAGCCGATCTTCGATACGGTAAAAATCACTATGAATGAAGATGAGAAAGGAAGATTGATGAGAATGATGCAGGATCATAGAATCAACCTTAATTACTTCACAGAAGATGTTGTTAGTATTGCGATCAACGAAAGTACAACATTGGAGAAATTAAATGATCTGATGGCTTCTTTTGCCCAGTTTAAAGATAAGCAGACTTTCAAATTAGAAATCAAAGAAGGATACAGTATTCCTGAAGAGAATTTAAGAAAAGACGAAATTCTTACGGAACAGGTCTTCAACAAATACCATACAGAGACAGAATTGATGCGTTATATCAAGCGTCTTGAGAGAAAAGATTTATCACTGACGCACTCAATGATCTCTTTAGGATCTTGTACGATGAAGCTGAACGCAGCAACGCAGATGTTACCGTTATCATGGGCAGATTGGGGTAGTGTACACCCATTTGTACCGGTAGATCAGGCAGGAGGTTACCAGAAAATGATCGCAGAACTTGAAAAAGATCTTGCTGAAATTACCGGTTTTGCCGGAACTTCATTGCAGCCTAACTCAGGAGCTCAGGGAGAATATGCAGGATTAATGGTAATCAGAGAATACCATATTTCAAGAGGAGATGCACACAGGAATGTAGTATTGATCCCGCAGTCTGCACACGGAACAAACCCAGCTTCTGCAGCAATGGCAGGAATGAAAATCGTAGTCGTTAAAAACCTTGAAAGCGGAGAAATCGACTTTGAAGATCTTAAAGCTAAAACAGAACAGCATTCAGCGAATTTATCAGCTGTAATGATCACTTATCCTTCTACATACGGATTCTTTGATGCCAACATTAAAGAAATTACCAACTTAATCCACGAACACGGAGGACAGGTATACATGGATGGTGCCAACATGAACGCTCAGGTAGGATTTACAAGTCCGGGAAACATCGGAGCAGATGTTTGCCACCTGAATCTTCACAAAACTTTCGCCATTCCACACGGAGGTGGAGGTCCTGGAGTAGGTCCTATCTGTGTGGCTAAACACCTGGTTCCTTTCCTTCCTTCTAATGCTAATATCAGAATTGGAGCTAAAGAAGCTATTGACGGCATTTCTGCAGCACCTTACGGTTCTGGATTGATCCTTAACATTTCTTATGCTTACATTAAAATGTTAGGAACAGACGGTCTGAAAAAAGCTACAGGACATGCTATCATGAACGCCAACTATCTTAAAGAGATCTTGGCAGCACATTTCCCTATTCTATATTCAAATGAACACGGAAGAGTAGCTCATGAGTGTATCGTAGATTTCCGTCAGTTCAAATCTTTAGGAATTGAAGTGGCTGATGTAGCGAAGAGATTGATGGATTATGGTTTCCATGCTCCTACCGTTTCTTTCCCTGTTGCAGGAACATTGATGATTGAGCCTACAGAATCTGAAAGCAAGTCTGAAATAGACCGTTTTGCAGAAGCGTTGATCTCTATCAAGAAAGAAATCGATGAGATTGCGAACGGAGAAGCGGATGCAGCGAACAACGTATTGAAAAATGCTCCGCATACAGAGCAGTTGGTGATCTCAGATTCCTGGGATAAGCCATACAGCAGAGAAAAGGCAGCTTATCCATTAGATTGGGTAAGAGACCACAAATTCTTCGCTTCTGTATCAAGAGTAGATGAAGCATACGGAGATAGAAATTTAGTATGTACTTGTGAGCCTATCGAAGCTTATATGTAATAGAATTTTTTCCAGATATAACAAATCCCTTTCGTAATGAGAGGGATTTTTGTTTTTTATTAATTTTTTGTGACAATACTGCTTTGTGTCCAGCATTCATAAATTTTCCCGTTTCTAAGCTTTAATATATCAGTTCCTTCGATCAAAAATTTATTTCCAATAATATCGTTTGGATATTCAGTTTTTTCCTGCGAAAATTCCGGTTGCCTTCCAATGACAACTTAGCTACGCAAAGTCTCCTGACTTTGAGTAAGTTATTATTCATCATAATTGTTGTATTTCCAGCATTCAGAACTTCTATTTACATTAATCACTGGATTTTCTGCAATTTCAATTAATGATTATTCCTGTTCCATTAGAATAATTGGTTGCTGAAGAATAAATATAATGATTTGCTTTTGCTACAATTCCGGCACGAACTGGATTCAGGTGTATATAATTTAATTTATCCCACAAGAACTTTAAGCTGAAGATTTCCTCAGCATGATTTCCATATTGCCAAACCTGAAAATTTTTGTTTCTTGAATGAGTATCAATAGCTTTGGCAAATCGTTCTAAAATCCAATCTGTTCGGCTTTCCACTTCTGTTTGCATTTTTTCTAATATTTGTTTCGCTGTAAATTTTTTAAAATCTCTGATTAGATCAGAAAGTTTTCCATCTTTTGACCGTACAATAAAAGGTAAATGTTGCTCATGATGACATAGCCGTAAAGAACCATTCCCTTGTTTTTGATGCAGAATCCTAAACATTCTATAATAGTATCCCGATATGTTTTCGGGTAAAAATATCTATCCAGTCAATAATAGTACAGGTGAAAAAGTGAGGTCTTTTCTGCTCTCTGATAACATATCCTTCTTTCATATTTGGTTTTTATCAAGATAATTAACGAAGTTGTAAATTATATACTTTATAGTGGTTTTTATTTGCCTCAAAGTCAGGAGACTTTGCGGAACACAGTGACCTTTTGGGACAGCTTCTTTATTGAACATTTCAAGCCCTGTTATTTTTTCTTGCGGGGGTAAGCAGCTAGAATTGCAATCCCCACCAAAACGAAGGTGATCATCGAAATGGTTTCCATTGAAATTTCGCTTTTGTTTTCTGATGTATTTTGCTGGGAACACGAAAAAAGAAAAGATACTGTGATCCACAGATATCTCAATGGTTTTTTTTCATTCATAAGTGCATTTGTTTGATTTTTAATATTTTAAAATCAATAATTATACCGGGTTTGTGCTGTTTGAAAATTGATTTATTTTATTTGTATAATGGCTTTTTTTATATTTATATTTAAAATAATAACAGTAATAATTTCATTAAAATATTCCTTATTAAGTTGAATTTTAATGCTGCTTTTTTCAACTAAGGATTTTACCGTAATCCGGCTGAGATATCATTAATGTTGTTCTTCTATGATAAAAAATAAAGCACCTCTCAGTTTTAAGAGGTGCCCTTAATGTATTATAGTTTGTTATTTAGTTACCTTCTTCTATAGCTGTATGCAACTAATATGGCAACACCCATAGTAAGGCAGGTTATAATTGAAATAGTTTCAATGGAGATTTCACTTTTCATCTGTGTGTTTTCCTTTTCACATGAAAAAAAGAATAATACTGTCATCAGCAGACAGCCCGAGAGTAATTTTTTAATCATAAATGCATTTGTTTGGTTATTAATGTTTTATGAATCAAAAAGTATACCGAATTTGTAGACTAAAGGATGGGTGTTTTTTAATAAGGTTTAAACCTGGTGTTCATTTAAAATTCTGGAAGCTTTATCAATAACTTCCTGATGCTGAAAATAGCTGACAATAGTGATTAAAATAAAAAATAAGATAGGCACTACAAGTTCTATGATCAAGTGATGAACAAAATTATATAAGAGTAAAAAAAGAATTCCTGCATATATTACATTAAACAGGGTGGGGTAAAATGCTTCTGTTTTAAAGGTTAAAATTTTCGTGTTTTCATTATAAATAAAATATTCTTTGCCAGGAGATAATACAAGCAGAGATCTTTGTGAAAAATCCAGTTTTATAAGATTATCTTTTCCTGTGATGGTATTGCCGTCAATATGGATATCATTCACGCTCCGTTCTGTGAATGAGCTGCATAAGGCATTGATTACATCTTCTAATGTTTTGTCTGCTGTGATTTTTCTTTTAAATGTATAGGTAAATGGAAACATATAACCTTATTTTTCACTCTCAACTCTCAACTCTCAACTAATAACTCATAACTCATAACTCTCAACTCCTGACTGAAGAGCTTCCTTAGCTTCCAGCTTTTCGATTAATGCAGATTTTACAGCAGTGAGGGCATGGTCTTTCGCTTCAGCAAAAGAAATTCCGTATTTTCGTTCGATATGATTCAGGTCTTCAGGGAATGAAGCCAGCAACTGATCATAGAAAGTACCCAGGAATTCTGCGGAAGGCATTTCATAATTGATCTTCAGCTGAAAACGCCGCAATATGGCAGTATCTATTATTTCAGGATGGTTCGTGGCACAAAGCAGCAGTGCATTTTCAGGATAATAGTCAATCAACTGGATCAGGGTGTTTACAAGCCTTCTCATCTCACCTACATCCTTGTCATCGCTGCCTCTTGCTTTTCCGATCTGATCCAGTTCATCAAGAAAAAGGACAGACCTTTCCCTTGCGGCTTTATCAAATATCATTTTAATATTTTGGGAAGTTTCCCCGATACGCGAGGAAACGATATTACTCAGGTTGAGGATAATAATATTTTTACCTAAAGCATTGGCTATTGCTTTTGCCGTCATTGTTTTTCCACATCCTGAACTCCCCTGAAGAAGGATCTTATTATTCACGGGAAGGCCGTACTCCTGTAGCTCTTTCACATAGGTGTTTTCCTTGATAAGCTGTATCAGTAAGCCTTTATTGGTTTTATTGAGGAATACATCATTGAGATTTACTTGTTCTTTGTCCTGAATAATAAGATTGTACAGATTCATGGTGGCAATTCAAATAGTTAATTCTTAAGGAATACAAAGATAAAACTTTATTGAATGAAGTTTCATCCTGAAAAAGAATAAATAGGTAGGTCAGCAGTAGAGACATATTGCGGATAAAAATAATCAGGCTCTATAAGATGTATGGATATCGTAAAGTTTAGGTACCCTCTAAAAACAAAGAAAAGCCAAACGTATGTTCAGCTTTTCTTTTGGATATTAAAATGTGTTATGAAACTAAGATCTTTTTGTTATGTTTTTGGGCCCTTTTACCCTGTTGAGTAAAAGAGCAAGGCCTGATTTTCAGACTAAAAACATAAAACAATATAATTAGTATAGATATTCTATAGGCTTACTGTGTTTTTAAAATTAGTTTCTTTCTCTTCTTACTGTCATGAAATATGATGTGAACACTACTAAACATGTTGCGATACCGATATAAGTTACCATTTTGTATTATTTTTAATTATTTGACTTTTTTTTATCAATCTTTCAATTGCAATATTACAGTTTTCAAATCACGTGCCAAAGTAAAATATTATGATGTATATCAGTGTATTGCGAGGGTTTTTGTTCACTTATTTGTTAATTTTTGTTTACAAAAAATTAATACATTATTGAGAATTTATTAATGCATTTATTGTCC
This sequence comes from Chryseobacterium sp. Bi04, assembly GCF_918698085.1. Classification (GTDB taxonomy): domain Bacteria; phylum Bacteroidota; class Bacteroidia; order Flavobacteriales; family Weeksellaceae; genus Chryseobacterium. Next base: position 102,734 of record NZ_CAKKLP010000014.1, on the reverse strand, counting down.
TGTCCGTAAAATTATGTGAAAATGTTAAGCGTTTAAAGCTTTCTATATTGGACTTGATAAAACAAGAAATAAATAATGCAATGCATAATACCGTCCGTTTGACCTGTTTTTGAATGTGAAATTTGAGCGTAAAACAGATCTCTATGTTAAGAAAAATTATTTTTACCGTTAGTTTTTATGCAGTGATTTTTTGTCAGTTGTCCGATTATATGACACCTTAACGCTTGTTTTTATGTCAATATGTAGAGAAATAATAGGATGTCATAAATCTTTATTGCTGGAATTATCGTAAAATGAGGCATACTTATATCTAAGGTAAAATGCTTTGTTATAATTGTTTATCAAAAGGCGTTGAAGCTTGAGTTGGGTTTTTAATGTCTGCCAGCGAGATGATCTTAGCAGAAACAAGTGTTTACACCCTTTAATAGAAGGAAAATATTTGATTGAGGGATCTGCTGATCTTTATATAGTACGTCGTTTACTTTCAAAACGGAATTGAAAGAATACATATCTGTTTTTATTACATTTGTATAAAGAATAATGATGGGACGAAGTTATATTTTTCTGGCTTTAGCAATTATATTTGAGATCATAGCCACTACTTTTCTGAAAAAATCGGAAGAATTTTCTAAATTATGGCCTTCCGTTGTAACGGTAATAGGATATGCTTCTGCTTTTTACTGTCTGAGCCTTACCCTTCGTGAGATTCCTGTAGGCATTACCTATGCCATCTGGTCTGGAGTAGGAATTGTGTTTATAACCATGATTGGAATTATTGTCTTTAAACAGGTGCCGGATCTTCCTGCCATTATTGGGATTGTACTTATTGTGCTTGGAGTAATTATCATCAATGTATTTTCAAAAATGGGAACCCATTGAGTCTTATTTCCCGGAGTTTTTCAGGCTTCTCCGGAAACCGGAGATCATTTTACTCTGGGTTTTCCAAAAGGATTATAAGATATTCCGACATTGAAATAGAATGAAGGTTTGTAGTGGGCTTCAAAAATATAGTCTTTGAAAGATTCCTCTTTATCAAAAGCTCTCGCTTGCGGAACGGCCCTCATTCCGGTTTTTAATGTTCCTGTTAAATTATTGCCAAGGCTGTGTTCATAAATAACCCCGGAATTGATCTCCAGCTGACGGAACTCATAGGTCCTGCTGTTCTTATACATATAAAAGGAAGTATTATCCATTTCCGTTCCCAGAGAAAGTCTTCCGTTGGCAAGGATGTTTTTCCGGACTAATACTTTTTTGGGAAAACCATCCATCAGAAGATCTCCGGAGAAACTTTTATACGGGTCAGCAAATCATATGTTGTCAATATAAACTATATTGACTCCTTTGATAATCATACTCTATACATTGATGTATCGGAAATTCCGATAGGGGAAGTATACAGGGAAGAGTTTTTCACAAAATATGCCGGTGGATTTTTAAATTCGGATTAATGGTTATCCATACAGTTTTTGGTCTTTTTCGCAATAGAAACTTCGTCTTTTGCCTAAGCCGGTCTGTTTCTTGACCAGTTTTAATCCGCATATTGGGCATATTGTTTTTGTATGAACCTGCCAGTGTTTTTTCAGCGTAAATTCTCTTTTCCATTCCAGGAAATCGAAGCTGTAATTTCTGGCCTCTGCAATAAGTTCTTTTAGCTTTTTATCAGGAAGGTTTCCAAGTAAACTTTCGGGCTGAACGCCGATTCTGAAAAGCACTTCGTTTTTAATAATATTACCCACTCCCGAAAATATATTCTGATCCATCAGGGCATCGCAAACCATCATTTCAGGGTTTGACTTCAGTTTCTTTTTTGCTTTTGCAGGATTCCAGCAGTCACTGAGTACATCGGCTTCCCAGTCTATTGAAGAAAGGTATTCCTTCTCAACAGGTTTTACAGAACAGGTATAAAAGTATATACCACCAGTTGAAAACAATAAAGCTAAACGTAAGCTTTTGTCAGGCTTTGTCTGCTCATCAATACTGTAAGAGCCAAACATTAACAGGTGAATACGGATAGCCGCTTTTTCAAAAACCAGATACGTCTGCTTTCCAAAAGTACGGATTTCCAGAAGGGGCTGACCCACAAATGGTTCTTTGTCAAATTTGGCATTACCTGAAGCTTCTGTTACCTTTTGGCCGACAAACTGCTGCAGGTTTTCTTTCATTAGAATTATAGATGGTCCTTCAGGCATAGCTTTCTTTTTTATGAAAAGTCCAAATACTATTCCAAGTGAATCATTGTTTTATCCAATACTGAAAAGGTCAGAATATTCAAAAAATATGCTGACCTGTGCTTATTCTTTATCTGTAATTATTGCTTCCTTCCTGCAAACCGTATTACAGAACCGGTTCCGTTGTGAAATAAACCTTCTTTAAGTTCTATTTCTGTTTCTATCAGCTCCACAATATCATAACCAGGAAAATCAGCTTTGATCTCATCAATGGAGAATAACGATTCAATATCTTTCGGACCTCCTACACTGGCATTTCTTGCAATATAATCAAGATGATTCTTACTGAAAGCTTCAAAAATAATAAAACCGCCTTTGCGAAGATACACATCAAGCATTCTATGGATTGATGATTTTATTTCAGCAGGAAAATGAGCATAGATAAGAGCAATAGCATCGAACTGTTGCTCCTGATATCCTAAGGTTGATAATTCGCCTACCTGATAATCAATAGCTACCTGGTTTTGTTCTGCGAGCTGCAGTGCTTTCTTCTGCCCTTCAGTACTGATGTCAAATGCTGATGCTTTCCATCCCTGAAGAGCAGCATAAACGGAATTTCGTCCCTCACCATCGGCAGGGAAGAGGATAGAACCGGGCTTTAATTGTTTTAATTGTGCTTGCAGATAAAGATTGGGATCTGTTCCGTATACGAACTCTTCATTGTTGTATCTTTCATCCCATTTCTCAAGCCATGCATTGTCTTTCATTGGTAATTTTTTTTAAATCAATAATAGGTAAAGTCAAGTTTTTAAAGTCTTCTCAAATGTAAAGCCTTTTCTGCTGGTTTTTTCTACCGAAAAAACAGTGGTTATAATAGATTTTTTGAATGAGATTGCTGTTTAATAAAAATCTAAATAGTATTCCATAAAACTAAAATTTGAAGTAATTTTGAAAAATGATGAATTTAAACCAGATTTTCACCAATCAACGTACAGGAAATAATCCGCATACCAAAGCTTCAAGGACTGATTTTCAAAGGGATTTCGATAGAATTATCTTTTCTTCTGCCTTCAGAAGACTTCAGAATAAAACTCAGGTTTTCCCTCTTCCCGGAAGCGTTTTTGTGCATAACAGGCTTACACACTCCTTAGAAGTGTCGTCGGTAGGAAGAAGTTTAGGAAGTATTATTGGTGAATTTATTGCTGAAGATTTTAAAAATGAACTTAGTGAAGATTCCAAGAATTTTTATCTCTATAATTTAGGAAATGTAATTGCTGCGGGATGTTTGTGCCATGATGTAGGAAACCCGGCTTTCGGTCATTCCGGTGAAGATGCTATTGCAAGTTATTTTGAAAGGAATGAGAAAGATCTGAAATCAAAATTTAATGAAAAGGAATGGGCAGATCTGGTTAATTTTGAAGGAAATGCAAATGCTATAAGAGTATTGGCCCAGCAGCAGCAGGGAAAAGATGCCGGAGGTATTCAGCTTACTTTTTCCACACTGGCAAGTATCGCCAAGTATCCATGTGAAGCGGTTGCCAGGAAAAAAGGAGTTATCCATAGAAAGAAGTTCGGATTTTTCCAGAATGAGAAAGATATATTCCTGGAAATCGCAAAAGGAACCCATCTGATTGCTGAAAGCGAGGAGCCCTATATTTTCAAAAGACACCCATTTGTATGGTTGGTAGAGGCTGCTGATGATATCTGTTATAATATTATTGATATGGAAGATGCCCACAGACTGGGGATAGTATCAACTGCCGAGTGTGAAAACCTGTTTTTTGAGCTGGTAAAATCCGAAAGTAACGATATCAATAAAGTGAAAGATAAGCTGGTTTCCATTTCTAATGAAAACGAAAAGATCTCTTACCTGAGAGCAAAAGCAATCAATGCATTGATCAATAAATCACTTGAAATCTATAAACAGAATTTTGAAACTATTCTTAAAGGCGGTTTGGATAATGGTCTGCTGGATATGTACAAATCTGAAAATAAAGCTTTACAGGATATAGAATCGTTCTCTATAGAAAAGATCTACAATCACAAAGCAGTAGTGGAAATTGAAAATGCAGGATATAATGTAATGTATGAATTGCTGGATCATTTTATTCCTTCTATCCTGAAACCTGAGGACGAAAGAAAATCATATGATAAAAAAGCATTGAAGCTGCTTCCAAGACAGTTTGTATATGAAACCGGAACAGATTATCAGAAAGTCCTTGGAATCATTGATTTTGTCTCAGGAATGACGGATAATTATGCTACGGATCTCTATAGAAAGATTAAAGGTATCGATATAGGAATGACCGTTTAGTTTGAAAATAAGTAGTATATTTATAGAAAGAGTTTAAATTGTTTAAAACCTTAGGAATAACTTCCAGTGTTTTAACAAAACATCAATTATTACTACTTATTATAAAAACTTAAACTATGGGAATTTATCTTGCACCCGTTATTTTCTTCGGGCTTATTATTTTATTTGCATCATTTTTTGTTGTAAAACAGGAAACTGCTGCTATTATAGAACGTTTTGGAAAATTCCAGGGAGTAAAACATTCAGGGCTTCACCTTAAGCTTCCTATTATTGATCAGATTGCCAAAAGACTGAATCTTAGAATTCAGCAGCTGGATGTTATGATTGACACAAAAACGCTGGACAATGTATTTATAAAAATGAAAATCTCTGTTCAGTACCAGGTCATCAGAAACCAGGTGGGAGATGCCTATTACCGTTTGGAAAATCCTGAAAATCAAATTACTTCTTTTGTCTTTGACGTGGTGCGTGCTGAAGTACCAAAGATGAAACTGGATGATGTCTTTGTAAGAAAAGATGATATTGCAGTAGCCGTAAAAGGAGAGCTTCAGGAAGCTATGAACAGTTATGGATATGATATAATCAAAGCTTTGGTAACTGATATAGATCCTGATGAGCAGGTGAAACATGCCATGAACAGGATCAATGCCGCAGAAAGAGAGAAAACAGCTGCCGAATATGAGTCAGAAGCGCAGAGAATAAGAATTGTAGCCGTAGCAAAAGCCGAAGCGGAATCTAAGAAGCTGCAGGGGCAGGGGATTGCAGATCAAAGAAGAGAAATTGCAAAAGGTCTTGAAGAATCTGTAAGAATGCTGAACAACGTAGAGATTAATTCACATGAAGCATCTGCTCTTATTGTGGTAACCCAACACTATGATACTTTACATTCTGTAGGGGCAAGCACCCGCAGTAATCTGGTGCTTCTTCCCAATTCACCTACTGCAGCAAGCAGTATGCTGAATGATCTGGTAGTTGCCATGACCACAGCAAATACCGTAGGGGAAGCCACCAAAGGTAAATACCCGGAACCTCCTCAAAAAGAATCAGGATATTAAAAAGGAACGAAGTTTTAACTTCATTCTTTCGGAAAAAAAGCTACTGAATTTCAGTAGCTTTTTTAGTGTTATTTCTTGGTTTTAGAAACCTGTTTGATCAATGTGTATTTTATAGAAGACGCATCTGCCGGTGGGTTATCTATTTTTTCAGTTTTTACCTGTAAAACATATTCATATCCCGGTTCATAAGTGAATCCTTCAATATTGGTGTAGAAGTTTGTCCAGCCTTCAGAAGCATTTTCTTTTACCTGTAAACACTTCATACGTCCTGCACCTGCCGAACAGTCTACAGTCTGTGCTCCTATAATAAGTGTTTTTTCATTGCTTGCTGCTGCTTCTTTTTTTGTTTTAGAAACCTGTTTTACCAATGTGTATTTTACAGAAGACCCGTCAGCTGGCGGATTGGCAATTTTTTCAGTTTTTACTTTTAATACATATTCATACCCCGGTTCATACGTAAATCCTTCAATATTGCTGTAGAAATTAGTCCAGCTTTCAGAAGTTTTTTCTTTTACCTGCAGACATTTCATAGGAGCCACTCCTGTACAGTCTGCTGTTTGTGGTCCTACGATGAAAGTTTTTTCATCAGCTGCGGAGGCACCTGCAGTAGTTGTACATTGTGTCATTGCAAATAATGCTAACGCGGGAACTGTCCCTTTTAGAATTGTTGCTATACTTTTCATAAAACTTGATTTTAAAACCTTACTCGCAATTACCATGCCGAATTTCCAGCCTGAATTGTCGCAGTTCTTCTATTGTTTTTTATTTTATTAATTATTTAATTTGAACTTTCTAATAAGTATACCCAAAAAACAAAACTATTAAATAGAAATACGGATAATCAAATTCAAATGGAAAATTATAAGATTCAAAAACCTGAAGTGTGGGCAGGAAATATTGGAGACCAGGAAATTATAGATAGAATCAAGGACTCGGAATTTGCCAGGAAACAAATTGAAGAAGGTAAAGATTACTGCTACTTTTTAGATAAAAAATATTATACAAGCAATAATGAAAACAGTGAATATGTCTGCATGGCTTATACCCTGAATGAGCCCGGAAATTTAGAAAGAGCCTCAGTTTCTGATGTTGTGGTAGAAGAAAATGAAGTCTATCAGATCCATAGAATCAGTGTTTTAAGAGATGGTGTCCTGGTGGACAAAATTCCAGATACCCGGATTAAAGTGCTGGATAGTGAAAACCAGAGTAGCGGAGGAGTGCTGAGCAGCAATAAAAAGATCAATATTACGATCAAAGATCTGAGGTTATATGATGTGTTGATTCTGGAAGATTCGCGGATTAAAGAATTTACAGACCGTGATTTTCTGAGAAAGGAATTTTCAAAATATGTATGGGTGAGCCCTGATAATTACTGGGCTTATGGTCATTTTAAATTTACCTTTATCAATGCCCGGGAGCAGACCATAGCCTATAAGAAAACTTTCTTCCGCAATGAAAGGGGTGAAGTGCTGGAACCCGAAATCAAATTCCTGAAGCAGGGACAATGCTTTGTGATTGAAAAGCCTAATTATATCAACCCTGTGGATTCAGGACGTGAAATTTTTCCTTATGTAGATTTTGCAACAGAAAGCAGCTGGAAAGACCTTTCCAATTATATTGCTCCCCTTTATGATGAAGTTTTTAATAAAGCTGCTTTACAAGACTTTGCCCCTAATCTTGTTGAAAAGATTGATGCTATTGCAGACCAGGGCGAGAAAATTCAGTTTGCCATAGAATATGTTCAGAATCATATCTACTATATTTTCAATGCAGATGAAATGAATGGTCACAAACCCCAGGAGCCCTCAGTAACCTATGAAAATAAGCAGGGAGACTGCAAGGCAAAATCGGTTTTACTGAAAGTTATCCTTGATTATATCGGTGTGGAAGCATCGGTGGTTTTGGTAAATTTTAATACAGATTATTATATTAAATACTATCTGCCTTCACTGTTAAGTTTCAATCATGTGGTCGTGAAGATTAATTACAAAGGAGAAGAATATTTTGTAGATGCTACTACCCGTGATGAATTTGGATTGATTGAAAACAGAGGATTTATGTTCTTTATACATTATCTGGAGACGAAGAAAGATCAGGACTTGCAAGTTAGAACACCTTATAAGTTTCCTTATTATTGCGTAGATGAAAAGGTGGATTTCAATGTAAAAGGCAATATTGGCAAGCTTAATCTGGTTACTACCTATAAAGGGAATCGGGCAAATGCCATGAGAAGATATTTTAAAAGTACTAATAAAAGGGAGATCATAGACAGCTGGAACAGTTTCCTTTTTTATGGTTTTAATTATTCCAATGACAGAAATGGTACAGATATCAGAAATGTATTCAAAGATGCGGAAATAGAAGTAGTAAGTGATGATAAAAAACTGAATGAAATGAAGATCCAGTATACTGCTACAGTAGAAAATCCTTATTATGTGGATCCGCAGAATAATCGTTTTCTGATGTATTTTGACCGCAATGTAATAAAGGCCAGCGCAAGGGACTTTATGCATAAAGACCTTCCTTTCTGGCATAGTTTCGACAGTGAAAAATATGAAATCAATTTGTATACGGATCAGAAAATTGATACCGCAGAAAAATATACGATGCAGGAAAGCACCATAAAAAATCCTTATTTCGAATATAGCAGCCGTAAGAAAGTGACTAAGAATGGAGCAAGTGTCTATATAGAATCCAATCCTTTAGTTAACATTGAAATTCCGCAAAAAGACTTTGAACAGTTCAGAACGGATCATCACACGGTTGCGGACAGTAATTTCGGACTGGGAATTGATATCATTGAACCCGGATTGATGAACAGTCTTAAATTCAGTTTTAAGAAAAGATTTAAATAAAGATATAAGGTTCGGCGGGCAGCAAAGCTGCCCGCCGAACCCATTTCCAAATCTTTTTATTTCAATTATTGTATCTTCGTTTAAAATAACACAAACCTGTTCTTTCAATGATTGATAAACTATTGCCGGTTGCTTTTCTTATGGCGGCCTCTTCATTTGTAAATGCCCAAAAATTAGCAAAAGAAAATGTAATTGGATTCTGGAAGTTAAAAGAAGCCGGATTTTATGAAAATAAAGAAAAGACCGTGAAGGACTTTGATAACTGTCGTCTCATGAGGAATTATGCCATAAGGGAAGATGGCTTTGCTGTTTACAATTATATAGAAGGGAGCATAGGAGATTGCATGCCTTCCGAGCCAAGACTTTCCTTTTGGCGAATCGTAGAAAACAGAATTCAGTTTTATGTAGATGATAACACTATTCTGGAAGAAGTAACAGTCACTTTAAATAAAGATAAAACGATGACTTTCTCAAGCTATATCCCTGAACCGATTAAAGTGAAAGGTGATTCGCAAACAGAAAAAGTGGTGAATACAATCCATTATGATATTCTTGAGAAACAATATTGACGATAAATCTTATTCCACTTATAGATTACGTTAGGCTAATCTTATTGGCTTAAAGAAAATCTAGGCTTACAGTGAGCTTTCAGGGTTTGGGGACTCCTTCGGCTGAACAGGGGTTATAAATTTCTGTTTTCCAATCAGTAATTCAAAAAATAGCCGGAAATCTGAGATCAAAGACCATAAAGGATATTTAAAAGTTGCAGGCTTATTTCTTTCGATAACCGCATGGCTAAACCATGCAAAACCATATCCGAAAATAGGAATATACCATAGAAATCTTTCTTTTCCGGAATTGATCACATATCCAATCACTGCAAAGACGAGTAGAGTTCCTATAAAGTGGAAAACCCGTGTTCCTGTTTTACTATGTTCGGTAAGATAAAACTGATAAAATTCTCTGTATGTTTTTATTCTCTCAGACATGGCACATTAGTTTGTTGGTTATGTTAAATTAATAGCAATAATGTTGCCGATTTTTAAACTAAGTTTATGAAAAGCAAAATGGTAAGCAATAAAAAAGGCGAACTTGCAGTATTGCCCGTCCGCCTTGATATATATTAATTATTCATTATTTTTTTCTTAACTCTTTTCCAAGTTTACTGTTCTTGTAGCCGTAGCAGAAATAAATGACCATCCCTACCAGGAACCACATTCCGAACCAGAACCAGTTTTCATGACTCATACCGGTAAGAAGGTAGAGGCAGGAACTTAGGCCCACTAATGGAATTAATGAAAAATTCTTTATAAAAGTCAAAATACACAAGGCTATATTGATCAGAATAAAGAAGAAAATTGAAGCTCTGAATTCCCCTTCTTTAGGATCTTTCCAGTCCATTAAAGTTTGGAAAAATTCTGGCTGCCAGTAGTAGAATACAATCAGTCCGCCAATGAAAACAACAGGGAAGATGATTTTACCATTAATATAAGGAAGATGAAACCTTCCCTTTATTTTTTCTTTAGCCGGAAGCATAAGCACTCCCGCACAAACTAATACGAAGGCGAAGATAGTACCGATACTGGTAAAGTCCAGGATAAACGTTTTATCTGTAAATAAAATAGGAATCCCTACGACAATTCCGGTAACCACAGTGGCATAAGAAGGTGTTTTATATTTAGCATGTACTTTTTGGAATCTTTGAGGCATTAATCCGTCGCGGCTCATGGCATACCATATTCTTGGCTGCCCCATCTGGAAAACCAATAATACAGTTGTAATAGCAACAATAGCAACAAAAGAAACAACAAGTTCCATCCATGCTACATTAGCATTGGTTTTTTCAAAGATAAACGATAGCGGATCACCAACACCGTCAAACTTTTTATAGTCTACCATACCTGTTAATACTAAGGTCAGGGCAATATAAATTACCGTACATAAAACAAGTGATATGATCATTCCTTTTGGTAAGGTTTTTTGCGGATCTTTGGTTTCTTCAGAAAGAACACTTAAAGCATCAAATCCGATATAGGCAAAGAATACTCCCGATACGGCGCTCATGACCCCTGCAAAACCATTAGGCATGAAGGATGGAGCTCCCGTTACAGGGCTTATTGGAGTCCAGTTATCGGTATTGATATAGGAAAAACCAACCAGAATTACCAATATAATGACACCCAGTTTTAAGATAACAAGGGAGTTATTGAAGTTCTTACTTTCTTTTACCCCTACATAACAAAGCCAGGTAATCAAACCGTTGATCACCAAGGCCGGAATGTCTACAATAAACCTCAAACTTCCAATTAATGGAGCAGTTTTCCATGCATTCAGTAATTCTTTATTTTCTGAGCCATTTGCAATGGCTTTGCTGGCTTCCGTATAGCTGCAGGTAAGATAATCGGGGATATGCATTCCCAGACGGCCCAGAAAGCTGGTGAAATAATCCGACCAGGAGAAAGCAACGTAAATATTTCCGAAGGAATACTCCATAATCAGTGCCCATCCGATAATCCAGGCAATCAATTCTCCAAAACTGGCATAGGCATACGTATAAGCAGAACCTGCTGTAGGAATTCTGCTGGCAAACTCAGCATAGCATAAAGCGGTAAACCCGCAGGCAAAACCACAAATCAAATATAGAAGGATAACACCGGGACCTCCTCTGAAAACCGCTTCTCCCAAACTACTGAAACTTCCGGCTCCAATAATGGCCGCTATCCCAAAAAATACAATGTCCCATACACCCAAGACCCTTAAAAGTCCCGTTGAAGTATCCGTATCTGAATAGATTTTTCTTCTAAAAAGTTGACTCATTCAATAACTATATTTGATTTGAAAAAAAGCAAATGTAATGATTTTTTATTTTGATGTTAACAGTTGTTAAGAACATTTAGGTAAAAATGCTCAATCAAAAGCTGTTAGTCTTTATAAACAGGTATTTCCACATAGCTGTCATTATACCATTTTATTTCCAAAGGTTCCCCGGAATCATCTATGGTTTCTTCACTTACATCCTTACCCGTTCCATAATTGATTTGCCAGCTTGGATTTTTATTGACGCCTACTAATAACACCAATTTGCTTCCCTTTTCTATTTTTTTGCTGATGAAGATCGAATTATGGATGGGAATCTGCTCATCTTTCCCGGGTTTCAGAAGCTGACGTACAGAATGGTCTTTTGCATAGCTGGCTCTTGCAATATGAGTAGACAATAAAAACGCCTTACCGTCTGGCTTTATCTGGTATAAATAAGTATCCGTATCAAAGTCTTTCTTATTGATGGAAACATTGAAAAATCCCGATAGGTTTCCACTTATGATAAAATCTTTATCTATTGTTTTACTTTCAAAATATACGGAATTTGTCATTTTGAAGCTGTCTTTTTTACTGACTGTATAATAAGAACCTTTTTTATCCCGGTCTTTAAAATCAACAGTGTGCGTTGTGAAACTTCTATTGTTGGGTTTGTCAAAAACGGATGAGCTCTTTTTACGATCCTGAAGCTAAAACTTATATGTAGTATTATGCATTTTATCAAGATCAGGAGCATGTTTCCATAGCAAGACCCCGCATCTGCTTTTCTAAAACAAGAGAGTCTGTTACAGCGGTTTGGGGGAAGTGAAATTTCTGTGTCTGCATCAGGTTTACAAAAATTAATGCTAAAAGTATCTTAATTTCCATGTAATGGTATGTTTTTAGCTGCTGTAGAAAAAGGATCAGACCAAAATGTATTTTTGATAACTGGTTACTAAAATTGTTTACATTTTATCAGACTAAAGTAAGAAATTTTATCATGAGACAGTGAAAAGTTTTTATTGTTGTTGAATTGATATTCCAAGCTATTAAATCTGTTAAAACTTGCTTAAACAATAAGTTTTTAATATTTTCGTTAACTTATTTAGACTAATTTTCTTATATCAAGAAGAATGAAATCAAAAAAAATACTTTTAGCGGCTGCTGTGATCTATTTCGGAATTACCGATGCCCAACAGTCCCAATATTTTACACAGAAAGAAAATTATAGATTTAATCTGGCAGAAAATCTTTATCAGACCAAAATATACAACGCTTCCCAATATGAATATGCAAGACAATATTTCTACAATCAGAATTTGTCCCGTTCAAAGAAGGAAGCGGCTCAGTTTTTTGACAATGTGATTGGGGTAATTCTCCAGAAAAATCATGCTGAAGAAGGTTTAACTGCTTTTATTAAAGAATATCCTAATTCTGCGTATTTCGCCCAGGCTAATCTCCCTTTAGCGGATTATTATCTGGCAAAGAAAGATTTTGATAAAGCATTGGAAACTTTGAAAAAAGTAAACCAGTATCAGCTTTCCAAAGAGGAGAATACACAGTATATTCTGAAACTGGGCTATGCCAAATTTATGACCGGAGATTCTAAAGGTGCTACCGATGCACTGGAAGAAGCCTATAAGTCGGCTGATCAGTCTCAAAAAGGGGATATTGCCTATATGCTGGGGCATTTGTATTACAGCAACAGGCAAAATGATAAAGCTTTCCAATATTTTGATTCTATAAAAGATCAGGATAAATTCTCAAAACTGGTGCGTCCTTATTATGTACAACTGTATTATAATGATAAGAACTATGACCAGGCTATTTCTGAAGGGAATGCCTTACTGAACGAAAATATTTCAGATTCTTATAAAGCAGAGGTTCATAAGATTATTGGGGAAAGTTACTTTATGAAAAATGACTACACGTCTGCTTATCCTCACTTAAAAGACTATCTGAACGTGCAGCAGAATCCATCTGAAAATGATTTGTATGAAATGGGATTCGTAGCCGCTCAGCTTAAAAAATATGATGAGGCAGTTTCTTATTACAACCAGCTTGTTAACAGTAATTCAGCACTGGCACAGAATGCTTACTACCAGTTAGGAAATGCTTATCTGGCAGTAGATAAAAAACAGGAGGCACTTTCGGCATTCCGTTCTTCTTATCAGATGGATTATGATGCGAAAGTGAAAAAGCTTGCCCATGAACAATATGCTAAATTAAGCTATGATATCGGAAACCCGTTTGAAAGCCCTTCAGGGGTAATCCAAAGCTACATCAACGAGAATCAGAACGCTGCCAATGCCTCAGAGATGAGATCGTTATTGGTAAAATCTTATCTGTATTCGGGTAACTATAAAGAAACCCTGAATGCTATCGACAGATTACAAAGCTCTACCCCGGAAATCAATAAAGTAGATCAGGAGGTTTCCTATTTATTGGGAACAGAAGAGTTCAACAAAGGGAATTATGACGAAGCTGAAAAGTATTTTCTGAGAAGCCTTGGATTTAATATCAATAAAGAATTTAACAGCAGAGCTTTATATTGGCTGGCACAGGTATATTACCAGAAGGGAAATTATCCGTCTGCTATAAGCCGTTATGAAAAACTTCTTACCGAGAGCTTCCCTGAAAAACAACAATTGCCATATGATTTAGGATATGCTTATTTTAAATCTAAGAAATTTGATCAGGCTGCAGCTTATTTCAAACAGTATCTTACGAATCCTAAGCCTGAGTTTAAAAATGATGCAGAACTTCGTCTGGCAGATATTCATTACGCGAATAATGACCTGAACGAAGCTATCGCCATTTATGATAAAAATGAAGATGCTACGGATTATACCGTATATCAGAAAGCAATGGCTTTAGGATTTAAAGGAGATACGCAGGCAAAAATCAATAATTTAAAAAATCTCTTATCAAAATATCCGGACTCTGAATATTATGATGATGCACAATACGAAATAGGAACGGCTTATGCCGCTCAGGATGATTTTACCAATTCCAATGATTATTTTGGAAAGGTGATTAAAACATCTTCAGACAAAGATCTGATTGCGAATGCATCTATTTACAGGGCACAGAATTATATCGATCAGAACCAGAATGACAAAGCGCTTTCTGAGCTGAAATCTTTGGGTGAGCAGTATAAAAATACAGCATATGCTCAAAAGATCGTTCAGGCAGCAAAACCTATTTTCACGAAGAACGGAGATGTTTCCGGATATGAAAATTTTGCCAGGACGATTGGAGTTAATGTGGATGCTTCCGAAATTGATGAGATCAACTTATCTACAGGAAAACAGTATTTCTCTAAGAAGGATTATAAAAACGCAATTTCTTATTACGAGAAGTATCTAACACAGAATCCAACAGGTGAGGGGCTTTACCAGGCGAAATATGAACTTGGGGAAAGCTATTACCAAACCAATAATTCAACAAAAGCGCTGCTTGTTCTTCAAGAGGTGGCTGGTGTTCAGAATGATTATCAGGATGATGCTCAAACCCGCTTAGTACAAATCTTCCTTGCACAGGGGAATACTGCTGAAGCTAAAAAGTATCTGGAGGGAATTAAAAACTCTTCCGATATCAGCATTAAAAACTATGCAAATGTTGAACTGATGAAGCTTTATGCTGATGAAAAGAACTTCTCTGAAGCTGAAAAATTAGCAAATGCCGTTATTGCCAATTCTAAAAACTCTGCAGCTGTCATTGAAACAGCTAAAGTAATCAAGGCGAGAAGCCTGATGAACTCAGGAAAAGATAAAGACGCCCAGTCTGCCTATACTGCTCTTGAGAAATCATCCAATACCTCGGTTGCTGCAGAAGCACTGTATGCAAAAGCGTATTATCAGAATAAAGGAAAAGCATTCAAATCTTCCAACGAAGCCATCTTTAAGCTTGCCAACAATTATTCATCAGAAGAATATTGGGGAGCAAAAGCGCTGGTATTGATGGCGAAAAACTATATCGGTCTGAAAGACAATTATCAGGCAAGTTATACCTGTGATCAGATCATTGCCAATTATAAAGATTTCCCGGAAATTGTTGCAGAAGCAAAAGAAGTTAAAAAACAGATTAAAAAATAAGAATTAAAGATGTTTAAAATAACAATATATTCTTTTTTGATTTCTGCGTCCCTTTGGAGCTGCATCCCTTCATACAGTGCTTATCCCAAAGAATACAGGAAAGCTAAAGCTGATTTTCCGAAGCAAAAAGCTTTTGTGGTGAATAAAGATCTTAAAAAAGAGTATAATATTTTAAAGCATGCTGGTATTTATGAAATGGTGGAAGACAGTACTAATGCAGCTAAAATAACTCTGCATCCGATGCTTACCCGTACTCCTTCATGTGGAAACCCTATGATTGGAACTATGATCACAGCAGGATTGCTGCCTTCAGGCTTCCCATACACTATTGCTTACAGTTATGATGTAGCGGAGAACAGTACCACGAAAAATTATCAATATAATTTACAAGTTTATCAGAGCCTTTGGCTGTTTAATATATTCAGGCTAGGCAGAACTTTTTCAAAACAGTCAGGGAAAGCTTTGTTGGGAAATTATATTGCTTCCAGTAAATAGATCCCATTATATTTTTCAAATAAAGAAAATATGAACAGAAAAATTCAATTATTATCCATATTATTTTTAGGGGCTTCGCAGTTTGCGTTTTCCCAGATCAAGGAGGAAAAGCTGGTTCTTAACAAAAAGAGAGAGCCGGAAGTGAAGAAGATCGAGAAGAAGAAAACTTCCGTGGAAACTATTAAAAATTATCCACCGGAAGAGAAATCCCAGAACCCTGTGAAATATACCATCACGGATGTTCCTGCGGTTTCAGATTTTAAAACTTCAACGATTCAGGGAGAGGATGTAGCTCCGAAATTCGATGGAACGGCACAGAATAATTATTTCCAGTTCGGAATGGGTAATTATGGTAAAATACTGGCGGATGGAAATATTTCCAAGACGCTGGAGAACAAAATTGAAGTAGGTGGAGATCTGCATGTACTTTCTACAAATGGCCTTAAAAAAGACTATGACTGGAAGTCAAAGCAGACATCAGCCAATTTTGCAGCTTTCCTTAATTCCTACGGAGATAAAGGAAAATTCAATATCAACGCTGAATATGGATTGAATAACTACAATTACTATGGTATTTATGCCCTGCAGCCCTCTGCTGATGTTGATCTGAAGCAAAAGGTTAATCAGTTTAAGGTGAACGGATATTATGATTTCTATTCCAATGAAATTTTAAATGATGTAAGGGTGAAATCATCATTCCTGAAAGATCATTTTGATGCCCAGGAAAATCAGGTCTCCATTTTGGCTAATTTCTCAAAACATGCTGTTGAGCTTGGTAAATCCGGAATTAACCTGAATGCAGATTTAGGAGTAGGAATAGATGCGGTAAAAACAGATTTTGCAATCCGGGATAAAAATTCGGCTAATTTTTTTAACACTAATCTGACTCCTAAAGTAACTTTCAGAAAGGGAGATTCTTATTTGATGTTAGGTTCTTCATTCTCTTTCCTGAATGCTAAAAATTCAAATGATCTCATGGCAGAGCGTTTGAAAACTAATAAAACCTATTGGTTTCCACAGGCGGAATTCCAGTTTGCTGCAGCTAAAGAATTTAAATTCTATGGTGGGGTAGATGGAGGTCTGAAGCTGAATACCTATGCAGACCTTCTGCAGGCTAATCCATTCCTGGTTTCTGATCAATATTTAAAGCCTACAGAGACCCAATATCATTTTTATGTAGGATTGAGAGGAGATATCGATGAAACGTTGAAATACGACTTCTCAGCAGGATATGGAAAAATGAAAGATATTATGTTCTTTAAAGCGAATGGGCTTTTTGATAATGACTTTACTTTGAACCGTTCATCTTATAACTTTGCCAACACATTCTCTACGGTATATGACGATGGAAATGTAAGCGATATCAAAGGAAGTGTACAGTATTTCCCATTGGCAAACTTGGTATTGGATGGAGAATTAAGGTTTACAAAATACAACCTGAAGAATTATAATGACATTTATAACGTTCCTTTGTTTAATGCAAGCATCGGAGCCAAATATACAATGCTGGATAAGAAATTGTTGTTAGGCTTCAAAGGAATTTTCGCAAGTGACAGAACTACAAACTCTTATATGATCGAAGGCATAGCTAATCCGGACATGGTTTTCCAGTCTACGGAGAATACCAACGATAAAGTTGGGGGGTATGCTGATTTAAATCTTTCCGCAGAGTATAAAATTCACAAAAATTTTAGTATTTTCGCACTCGGAAATAATCTTCTAAGCTCAAAATACCAAACATACAAAGGATATAAAGTCCTGGGTGCACAGATTTTGGGAGGAGTGAAGATCACTTTCTAATCATCAATAATAAACAATGAATGATAAGTAATCCTGGAATTACTCATTACTTATCATTCATTATTTATGAATATGGCTGCGTAGTTCAACTGGATAGAATATCAGATTTCGGCTCTGAGGGTTGGGGGTTCGAATCCCTTCGCGGTCACAAATTGCTCCTTTTTGAGGGGGCTTTTTTGTTTATGTGTAGTTTAAAAGCTCGGTTATACCTAATTAAAACTTTCTCCAATTAATCCTAGCTTTCAAACAGCTTGTACATTGCTTCCTGTAATTCTTCATAGCTTGAATAGTGTAAAAAATTTAACCATTTGCCGTAAAGGCTTGAATTTTTGTGCTTGTGATAAGTCCCACAATAAACGGAGGAATTGTCGAGACAATTTTGTGAATTTGTCATGTTGATAATTTTAGTAAGATTAAAATTTATTGATGTTGCTAGTTGTGCTCGAGATAGGCATTTTGTTTTATACACTGAACCCTATATGCATAGAAATAAGGTTATATTTTAGTAGTAAAAGTTCGTGATAAGCAAAAGTAAAAGTGCTATAATCAATATCAGGTATAACAATGGGAATATTTACAGTGGATATTTATTGTAGCATTGAACTTGACTTTATGAGTTGGGGCTTTTGCTTTTTATTGATACTCCCCCATATTTATCCAATACACTACCTGAGTTGTGTAATATTGCAGATGTTATCATTATTCCGACAAAAGCAGGGGTATTAGACCTTTTGGCAATTAAAAGCACTATTGAATTGACATCACCGAACAATCCGGAAACGAAAATAAAGCGGTTAAATATCAACTTCCAAAACAGTTTCTATTTTTGCTAAATAACCTAACGAGGGAATACTCTTATCACTCTCCCAGTTGGAGATTGTTTTTTGCGTGGTTTTTTAGCATGAGTGCGAATTCCTCTTGGTTTATCCTCTTACTTTCTTTTGCTTGTTTAAGCTTTGCACCTATTACCATATTGTAAAGATAAATAATTAAGGAATTTTTTTCTGAAAATTAGAAAAATACGTTATAAACTTATATAAAAATATTGTCTACTTTCGATTAGTGCAAAATAAGAAAAAAACGACACGTTTGTCGCTTCTTGTAAATGCCTTTGTTTAAGGGATTTAACATAATAAAAAAATCACTATTGATTAGAGTTATTTAATTAATATTTTATATTTTTAACTTGTAAACAAAATCAATTATGAAAAAAGAAAAATCTATCAAGAATCTTGAAGCAAAAAGACTAGGAAATTTTACTAAAACTTTTGGTAAAAAAGTATTCGGTGGAGAAGGAGCTCCTACAAGATCAATTAAGGAAATTGTAATTACAGTTCATCATTTACAGGAAGATGATGACGCACCTATTGACCAAACTAACGATGGTCCTTACTAAAATTTAATATTTAAAAAATTAACTACCTCAGATTAATCTGAGGTAGTTGTATTTCACACT
Organism: Chryseobacterium sp. Bi04; assembly: GCF_918698085.1. Lineage (GTDB taxonomy): Bacteria > Bacteroidota > Bacteroidia > Flavobacteriales > Weeksellaceae > Chryseobacterium. The sequence goes on along the minus strand of NZ_CAKKLP010000014.1, from coordinate 83,698 downwards.
ATTTAGTTTTTCAAATTTAATTCTAAACTATATGTATAAATTAATAATAGGTCTGTGCATTCTTTTTTTATACAGCTGTAACACTAATAAATATAGTCATCTATCTAAATATAATTCTTTTGAAAGAGAAGGTGATTATTATCGTTTTAAAAATGATTCTCTTCATGTAACTATGCTAATATTTGGAGGTTTTGAAATGGCAGAAAATAAAAAAGAATTCGATTCTCTAAAAAAAGCACTTCATAAGCCTATCCATAAATACAAAGGGGATAAACTATTTTATCTTCAAAATTCTACGTACAAAACATATGATTGCGCTCTAGTGGTTGAGAATAAAAAACTTTCGGAACAGACAAAAGAATCAAAACAATTCATCACTAAAACCATACAATGTGGTAATTCTGCATTATCATTTAAAATATCCAGAACTACATTTGATGAAACAATGCAATTTTATTTTAAAGATTTCAAATGCTTGATAGAGTAATATATTATGATTTTAATTATTTCAAAATCAGATGATACCCCAACCGAGCAGGTTGCAAATTGGCTAAACAAATACAATGTTCCCTTTTATGTGCTCAATGATAATATTTATGACGTCTTAACTATTAATTTCGAAAGCGGAGAGATATTTATTGGTGAACATTCTATTAATGTCTTTAAAGTCGTTTGGTTCAGAAAATTTCCTTATGCTCTGCGGGAAAACCAGAAGAAAGATATTAGAAATAATTTATATTTTTCACTTGTAGAATACAATCTGATTGAAGCAAGAGCATTGCGTGAATACCTATTATTTGAGCTAAAAAAAAGAAATGTGGTTTGGCTGACCAATCCATTTTTTATGACAGAAAATAAACTTATTCAAATGCAAACGGCAAAAGCTTGTGGTCTGTTGACTCCTGAAACTTTTATTATCAATAATAAAAAAACAGTCGAATCTCTTCTGGAGGAAGGAAAGGAACTTATTACAAAGCCATTTGAAAACTGTATCAATTTTAGATCAGAAAATCGGATTATTACGATGCAAACAACCTCAATAAATGATAAGATCAATTCTATTCCTGATTATTTTAGGCCGGCTTTAGTTCAGTCAAAAATTGAACGGCAGTACGAAATTCGGGTATTTTATCTTCTGGGGAATTTTTTCTCTACAAAAATAATCACCAATAATAATGAGATGGTGGATCATCGCATTTCTGTAGCTAATGATGACTGTCGTTTTGAAATTTGCCAACTTCCAGAAGATGTGGAGAAAAAGCTCCGAAGTCTTTTAGATATTCTCCAACTGAACTGCGCTTCTGTAGATTTTATTGTTAATAACCAAAATGAATATTATTTTCTTGAAGTAAACCCTGTAGGACAGTTCACATATCATTCAGTGTTTAATAATACCTATTTAGAAATTGAAATTGCCCTGGCATTAAAAAAAATATTAAAAGATGCAGTATAAAAAACACATAAATCTCATTCACTTTTTGCTTGATGATCAATTTGCCAATACCCTTAAAAAATTCATTTCAGAGAAGGAACAGTATAGAGTTATTTCTAATAAATATAATTCTATAAATTATAAGGTAAAAGTATATGACAAGGTATGCACACCGTTTATAGATTTAAAATTGTTCGAAAGATGAAACAATATTTTGAATTATATCAGGACTGCTTTATCGTTAAGGGGGCTAAAAATATTTTACTCTGCGATGTTCATTTTAATAAAATTATAGACATCACAGATTTTTATGACATTTTTTTCGAGGATTATTATTTCCCTGTAGATGATGATCTTTCAGAAATAATTTCTTTTTTAATAGCCGAAAAATTCGGAAGCCTTACAGAAAATTTTACCCCGGAGAAGTTCCGCAAAAAATTTAAATGGAGAACAGCGAACAAGATCAACGAAGTTATAATTGAACATAAAATTAAAGATGATTTTGAAACTGCTGGAGCATACAGAATCATAGAGGATCTTTCAACAAGCTTTCTTCAAATTAGGTTCCTAGAATTTTCCTTGGCCAGATTGGACGAAATTTTATCTTTTATTGAGTTTTCCAGTATAAGAACAGTTGAAATTTTACTTCCTTATACAGGACTACCACAGGATATGACCGCAATAGAAATATTGAAAAAAAATCTTCGAGTAAAAACGGTTTATTTTTATAATGCTCCTAAAAATAAATCAATTGTCGATGATGATAACTTATTCACTGTAATTTATTACGAAAAAAATATTACAAACCCAAAATACTGTGGCATAATTCAGGAGGATTATTTTCTGAATGATATAAATAATATATCCAAAAGTAAGACTGTTAATAATTGCCTTTATGGTAAATTATTTATCTCCTCAAGCGGTGATTTAAAAAACTGTCCGTCAGCAGAAAAAATCACTAACAATATAGATACAGCTTCAATTTCTTCTTTAACTCAGGAAATAAATACTGAAAAAGAAAGGTTTATTACCAAAGATCAAATAGATGTTTGCAAAGACTGTGAATATAGATATTTTTGTACTGATTGCCGGATGTATAGAGAAAATCCAGAAAATATTTTCTCTAAACCTTTAAAGTGTGGTTACGATCCATATACAGGAATCTGGGAAGATTGGAGTAAAAATCCTTTAAAATTTAATGCTATTAAATATTATGAACTTGAAAACATTAACTAATACTTTATTTTTAGCCTTTACCATTCAATTGCTCGCAGCTCAAAAGATAAGAGTAACATATCAGATGAAATATAGACCTGATTCTACTCAAACTGCAACTAAAGAAAGCATCATGTTTTTAGATATTTATGACACAAATTCGTCTCGTTTTTATGCAGAGAACCTATATAAGAGCGATTCAATTAGAAATAGTGGAGCAAACCCCCAATCTTTTTCTATAAATTTTAATAATGCTGTTGTTAAAAACAATAACACTTTAAAAAAATATTATCGTTTACTCGTAGATGTTTACGAAGTAACAACTGAGGTACCTCAGTTAGAGTGGAAAATAGCTTCAGGTAAAAAAAAGATAGGAGAATATGAATGCCAGGAAGCAACATTGAAATATAAAAACAGACAATGGACAGCTTGGTTTACGCAAGATATCCCTATTTCTGAAGGTCCTTTTTTATTTAAAGGGTTACCGGGTTTAATTATTTGGATGTATGATGATAAAGGTAACTATGACTTTTTTTTAAATAAATTATTTAAAAGCTTTTTTGACCCATATGATGGAGTCAATTTCAGAAATCATAATATTATAAAGGTTAATGGGGATCAACTTAATAAAATATATTTAAATAATTATCTTGATCCTTACAAAGAAGCCAAAATGGGGAAAATAAAAATGAATTTTGTTGATGAGAAAGGGAATGAAGTTAAAAATGTTAATTGGAACGAATTAGCGAAAAATAAACAGGAAGTAATAAAACAAAATAATAACCCTATTGAGCTGTCAGATGCCGTAAAATATCCATAGGATTGCTTTATACTAATTATGGGGAAAGTTTCATATTATGTCATTTTTGAAATCCTGTAAATAGACAGTGTTTTAAATTGTCTAAAAACACAAATTTTTCCCGAATGTATGTTGAGAGAATTTATAAATATAATTCTCCTCAACATACATGAGTAGAGTATTGTAAGAAATTAAAAAGAGCAGAAAATGGTGGTGGGGTAAACTTCCCTGTTTTTGAAGACTTTCCCTTTTTCAAACAGTTAATAAATATAAAATATATTCGGTAAAAAAATTATCGGGATAAATTGGGAATATTAAAAAAATTGGATTGTAAAAACCTTATAAATACAGTTCAAAAAATACAAAATTTGATCTTTTAATTTTTTTTTAAGCTTTATTTAAGCCTTGTTTAATTTTTATTGTTAAATGGGCTAATTGATTAATCTGTTTTTAATGAATAACTAATTTTATTATTTATTAAATTATAATATCTTCTGCCTATTGTGAATAATTAAGTTTTTGGACCTGTCTGAATCTTAATAAAATTATTCATAACACAAAATTTTTAAGCGTAAATTTTCTTGTATTGGAAGGTGTTTAGCTGATTTTAGCGATAGTATATCTCTACTTTTTTTAACATTTTTTTTAGATATTTATGAAATTTGTTAAATTTTTAAAATAATAAAAACATATATGATTCAGTTTAAAGTATATAGTGAATATATTATTTTTTTGTGAACAAAAATTGATCTATGGTAATGAAAATGTAAATAATAATTTGTTACATTTGCTTTGAAAAAAAAAGACACCAAATGTTGAATTAAATAAAGTTTTAATACTTTTTAGTTCTATTTTTTTAATATGGGGAATGTTTTCAGGATCAAAGAGTTAAGGTATTTACCTAGATGGCTGGTTTTTTTTATTGATATTTCGATTTTTTCTTTTTCAATTTTAATTTCATATCTGTTTTTAAAAAACCTTCAGGTAAAGATTAATTTTATTGAATATTTCAATGAAAAGGTTTTTGTTATTATCGCAGTCAATGTTTTCTTTATGTTTTTATTCAAAACATATGCAGGGATTATACGGTATTCTACCTTTTTTGATTTTTTCAAAATTGTATGGGCTTCAGGCAGCACGCTTATTGTTTTGCTGGGGTTGAATTTTATATCAGAACTTATACTGGGAAAAGCGGTATATCTGTATCCTGTTCTTTTTTTATTTTTCTTTATTTCTACTTTTTTGATGTTCTTTTTCAGAATGGTTACCAAACAGCTTTTTAAGTTGCTTATGGATTCCAGGAAAGATTCATCCAAAATAAGAATTGCTGTTATAGGAATAGAAGGTGAATCTGTTTCACTGGCGAATGCTATTATTCATAATCCGGATCATCCTTATCAGCTGGCAGGATTTCTCAGTGCCAGATCAGACTCTAAAAAAGCAATGTTGCTGGGGCATAAAATTTATAATAAAAAGAAGCTTCTTAAAAATGATCATGTGCTGCGTCAGTTTGATGCAGTTTTAATCAACGAGACAATGTCCAGACCTAAGATGGAAGAATGGACGGCTTTTGCATTAGACAATGGATGGAAGGTACTCAAAGCACCTAAAGTAAACAAAACGAAGGAAGATGGGATTATCGGGGGAATTCGTCCTCTTCAGATTGAAGATTTGTTAGACCGTACCCCAATAAAAATAGAAAGTGAAGAGGTAAAAAGCCGTCATTTTAATAAAAGTATTTTGGTTACTGGAGGAGCAGGGTCTATTGGAAGCGAAATTGTAAGACAGGTTGCTCAGCTGGGGTCTTCACTTATTGTTGTTGTGGATCAGGCAGAATCGCCTTTGCATGAGCTGAAGCTTGAATTACTGGATAGATTTCCCAATCAAAAATTCAAATTTGTACTGGCAGATATTTCCAACCTCTACAGACTGGAAAAACTATTTGACGATTACCAGTTTTCAATAGTGTATCATGCGGCAGCTTATAAACACGTTCCTTTAATAGAAGATAATCCACACGAAGCTATTTTTGTAAATATCGGAGGGACTAAAAACCTGGCGTTGCTATCCAGACAATATAATGTTGATCGTTTTGTGATGGTATCTACGGATAAGGCTGTAAATCCTACTAATGTAATGGGAGCGTCAAAAAGAGCTGCTGAGCTTTTTGTGCAGTCTTTGCAAAATACGCCTGATAATACAACCAAATTTATTACAACCCGCTTTGGAAATGTACTGGGTTCTAATGGATCTGTCATCCCACATTTCAGAAAACAAATTGAAAAGGGAGGTCCGGTTACCATTACCCATCCCGATATCATCCGCTATTTTATGACGATTCCTGAGGCTTGTGAATTGGTGCTTCAGGCAGGAACAATGGGAAATGGAGGTGAAATTTATGTTTTTGATATGGGTAAGCCTATTAAAATTCTTGATCTGGCAAAAAGGATGATCAAATTATCAGGATACACACCAAATGTTGATATTGAAATTGACTTTATCGGTTTAAGGCCTGGTGAAAAGTTATATGAGGAACTTTTAACGGATAATTCCACTACTATTCCTACGCATCATGAGAAAATTATGATATCAAAAGATCCGGTAATGGAGTTTGGAGATATAGAAATTTTATGCAAGCAGATTATGAGATCAGCTATAAAAAAAGATGGGTTACAGGTGGTTAAGATTTTAAAGATCATTGTACCGGAATTTATAAGTAATAACTCTGAATTTGAAATATTAGATAAAACACCGGAATATGAAGTATATCAGTGACATAGTGTAATAAATGTGTAAATAACAAAAAAATAAGCAATTATTTTTGCTAAATTACCTTAATCGGAACGGAAATTGCATCGAGAAGAATTAATCTAAAAAACAACATAATACATTGAAAAAATCACAAAAAAGTGAAATTGATTTGTATTAAAGTATACGTAGCTCGCTTCACTGCAATACAAATACGTATTCTAGAGAAATTGAGCATTAACACCAATAGACTAAAAAAATATATGAAGAGAACTATTATTACGTATCTAGTGCTGTTGTCGGTTATTTTACTATCATGTAAGCCGAAACAGAATATGGTATACATGTCAAAGCATAACATGGAAGAGGAAGTTACCAGAGCAAAATTTCAGGGACTGCATATTCAGGAAGGGGATGTTCTTCTTATTCTTGTTACTGCACTTGATGAAACAGCTGTAAAACCTTTCAATCTTAATACGGTAAATAAGGTAGGTAGTGAAGGAAATACCGGAATCAATCAATATGTACAGCCAAGTGAATATTTAGTAAATGAAGAAGGGTATATCTCTTTTCCGGTATTAGGGAATGTGTATACTAAAGGAATGACTCAGGTACAGCTTAAACAAGAGCTGGAATCCCGCCTCAAGAGATACCTTACAGATCCAATGGTATCTATTACTCTGAAAAATTTTAACGTAAGCGTTTTAGGGGAAGTGAAAAACCCTGGCCAGAAAGAAAGTGTTTCACAAAAGATTAATGTCTTTCAGGCATTAGGTCTTGCCGGCGATATGACAGATTTTGGAGACCGTACGAATGTGAAGCTTATCCGTACAGGTGATGATGGGGTAGACCAGATTGTGAATGTTGACCTTAGCAGATCCGATATTGTGAATTCACCGTACTACTATATGAAGCAAAACGACATATTATATGTACAGCCGGATAAAAATAAACAGGTTCAGGCCAATACTAACCCGAACAGAGCCCTTACCTTCCAGATTATTGGTGCTTTACTAACGGCAGGTACTCTTATTATTGCTTTAACACGATAGATATGCAGCAGATGGAATTTCAGGCAAAACAAGAAAAATTCAATATAAAAAAGACTATTTCTAAATACCTTTACAAATGGCCATGGTTTGTTGCCTCTGTTCTGTTATTTGTAATCGTTGCTTTTATTTACCTTAGGTATAGTGTACCTCAATATCAGTCCAAAACAACCCTTAAATTTGATAAAAAACAAAATGACCTTTCCTCAGCTTTGTCTGACCTTAATAATCTCGGAATTGGTCTTGGGAACGCAGATGAACTGAAAAGTGAAGCAGCAGTAGTGAACTCGAGGCCTATCCTTATACAGGTGGTTGAAAATCTTAACCTCAATGTTGAATATTTCAACACTGGAGAAATTAAAGATTCACAGCTGTTTACCAAAGCTCCTATTACCGCAAAAATATTAGCTTATACTAAAGAAAACTTTGTATCCTCTGCATATACCTTAACTGATATAAAAGGAGACCAGTTTACCCTTCATAGCCAAAAGAAAAAAGATATTGTAGGTAAATTCAATATTCCTGTACAAGTGGATTTTGGAACAGTGATATTTCAAAGAAATTCTTCTGTTGACATTAAATCTGAATATAAGGTTATTTTTTGGAACCCTATTGAAAAGGTAAAAAAACTTGAAAAAACAGTACGGGTAAGTTTACCGGAGGAAAAAGCTATGTTAATGGAAATCAGTCTAATAGGCTCCCTGCCTGAAAAGTCAGAAGCTATTCTTAATGAAGTGACAAAACAGTATAACCTGGATGGTCAGAGAGATAAAAACTTGCAGGCTCAGAATACTCAGGAGTTTATTGATAAAAGACTGGAAGTAATTACAAAAGATCTTTCCGGGGTGGAAAATCAGAAAGAAGATTTCCAAAATCGTAATCATATTGTTGACTTGCAGGCACAGGCTGAGTTGGCTCTTCAGAATACAAGTGATAACACCAAGGCTCTTCTTCTTCAGCAGACGCAGCTTGATCTTCTGAATTCTCTTACTGCAGAAGCTTCAAAAAGTAACAATCAGCTTATGCCATCCAATTTAGGATTAAGCCCTTCGTTGGAGCAATCTATTTCCCAGTATAATTCACTTCTCATCAGTAGAAATAAAACCCTTAAACAGGCAACCAATGAAAACCCTGCAGTAATAGAAATGAACAGGGAGATTGCTGCTTTAAAAGATATAATCCGGGACAATATTCGCGAGCAGAAGGTAAGTGTACAGGCGGGTATCTCCCAATTGCAGAATCAGATTACCACAAGCAAGAGTGCTATAGAAAAGGTTCCCGGTCAATCCAAAATTTACAGAGGAATAGAACGCCAGCAGAACCTTAAAGAGCAGCTGTTTTTATTTCTTCTGCAAAAAAGAGAGGAAAATGCCATCAATTTATCAGTAAATGTACCGAAGGCTAAAATTGTGAATCCTGCATTTACTGAGGAAATTCCGGTTTTCCCTAAGAAAAATATTATTCTGTTAGGGGCATTTTTTCTGGGATTATTAGTTCCTTTTGCTATTTTCTATTTATTGTTCAGCTTGGATGATAAGATTTATTCGAGAGATGATATTAAGGAGCGTTCCGGACTAGGGGTACTGGTTGATATACCTTCGCTTAAAGATAACGAAAACCATTTAGTACAGAAGAATGACTTTACAGAGTTGGCGGAAGCCTTCAGGGTACTTGTTTCCAATCTTAAATTTGTTTTGCCGGTAAAAGACTCTGCCAAAATAATTATGGTAACCTCATCGGTAAAAGGAGAAGGGAAGACCCTGGTGTCGGTAAATCTGGCCCTTACATTAGCCAATAAAAACGGCAGAAGTCTTCTGATTGGTTCAGATATCCGTAATCCCCAGATTCAGCGATATGACAGTGAACCTACTAAAAGAAAAGGTCTTACAGAGTATTTGTATGATGAGTCAGTGAATGTAGAGGAGCTTATCCATACATCCACCACCAATCCTTTCTGTGATGTTATTTATGCAGGAGCTATTCCTCCTAATCCTCAGGAATTGCTTTCCAATGGAAGGTACCAAAAACTTATTGAGCAGATGGCTTCTCAGTATGCATATATAGTTATAGATTCTGCACCACTTATGTTGGTTTCGGATACCCTTAGTATTGCTGATACTGCTGACGCTACGCTTTATGTAGTAAGATCTGCAGTATCTAAAAATATCCTGATAGATTTTGCAAACGATCTGGTGAAAGACTCTAAACTGACCAATGTATCTTTTGTCGTTAATGATGTTTCTAAACGTGCAGGAGGATATGGATATAATTATAGCTATGGATATGGCTACAGCCAGACCAAGGATAAAAAAAATTGGTTGAAAAAAATTTTTAAATCATAGAAATGTATAAAATTTTAATTACAGGGGGAGCTGGTTTTATTGGTTCTAACTTAACGGAGTATTTTTTAAATAAAGGCTATGATGTGGTCTGCTTAGATAACTTTGCAACAGGGCACCGTCATAATGTTGAGCCTTTTCTTAAAAACTCAAACTATAAGCTCATTGAAGGAGATATACGTGATTTGGAAGTTTGTCGGAAGGCAGTAGAAAAGGTAGATTACATATTACATCAGGCAGCATTAGGTTCTGTTCCAAGATCAATTAAAGATCCTATTACAAGTAACGATGTTAATGTTACAGGTTTTTTAAATATGCTTGTTGCAGCGCGAGATGCCAATGTGAAACGTTTTGTATATGCTGCTTCATCATCTACATACGGTGATTCTGCATCATTACCCAAAGTGGAAGATGTAATCGGAAAGCCGTTATCACCATACGCCATTACTAAATATGTAAATGAACTGTATGCTGATGTATTTGGAAAAACTTACGGAATGCAGTGCATCGGGTTAAGGTATTTCAATGTATTTGGAAGAAGACAAGATCCGAACGGGGCTTACGCCGCAGTTATTCCATTATTTGTAAAGCAGCTAATCAATCACGAATCCCCTACAATTAACGGTACAGGAGACTATTCACGTGATTTTACTTATATCGATAATGTTATTCAGATGAATGAACGGGCAATGCTTACAGAGAATCTGGAAGCCGTGAATACGGTTTATAATACAGCAGTAGGAGACCGCACAACATTGAATGATCTGGTGGGATACCTTAAAAAATATCTAAGTGAATTTGATGAGAAAATTGCTGAAGTAGAAATAAACTATGGCCCGAACCGTGTAGGAGATATCCCGCACTCATTAGCATCAGTTGAAAAAGCAGAAAAACTATTAGGATACCAGCCTACCCATACTATAGATAAGGGACTAAAAGAAGCTATCAGCTGGTATTGGGAAAATTTAAAATAAACAACTTTAAATCGAGTCTTTGTGGAAAAACAATATAAAATTGCCGTTATCGGATTAGGATACGTAGGTTTACCTTTAGCACGGTTATTTGCAACCCAATATCCGGTTGTAGGTTTCGATATCAATCAGAAAAGGATTGAGGAATTAAATACAGGGGTAGACAGTACTTTAGAAGTAGAAAACGAAGTATTAAAAGAGATATTAAAAAAAGAAAATCCTTTTGATCAGACAGCTGAGACAGGATTGTACTGCTCTGCAGATATCAAGGATATTCAGGATGCCAACATCTATATTGTGACGGTACCAACACCGGTAGATAAGCATAATCGTCCCGACCTTACACCGCTATATAAATCTTCAGAAACTGTAGCTAAAGTATTGTCGAAAGGAGATATTGTAATCTATGAATCTACCGTATATCCAGGAGTTACGGAGGAAGAATGTATTCCTGTGTTAGAGAAATTTTCCGGATTGAAATTTAATCATGACTTCTTTGCAGGGTATTCACCGGAGCGTATTAACCCGGGAGATAAAGAACATACCGTAGAGAAAATATTAAAGGTTACTTCCGGTTCTACACCTGAAATTGGAAAAATAGTAGATAATTTATATAAATCTGTAATTGTTGCCGGTACCCACCTTGCTCCAACAATAAAAGTAGCAGAGGCTGCTAAAGTAATTGAAAACTCACAGAGAGATATTAATATCGCCTTTGTGAATGAACTGGCAAAAATTTTCAACCTTTTAGGGATTGATACTCACGCTGTATTGGAAGCAGCAGGTACCAAATGGAACTTTCTACCCTTCAAACCGGGATTGGTAGGCGGTCACTGCATCGGAGTTGATCCCTATTATCTGGCGCAGAAAGCACAGGAAAATGGATATCACCCTGAAATTATATTAGCAGGACGTCGTCTTAATGATTCTATGGGTCAGTATGTAGCTTCTCAGTTGGTGAAAACTATGATCAAAAAGAAGCTTAATATTAATGGTGCCAGAGTTTTAAACCTGGGAATAACATTTAAAGAAAACTGTCCGGATGTACGTAATACCAAAGCGGTAGATGTAATTCAAGGACTTGAAGATTACGCGTTACAGGTAACAACTTACGACCCTTGGGCAAGCGCTGCTGAAGTGGAGCACGAATATGGTTTAAGCATTGTAAACGAAATTCCACAGGAAAAATACGATGGAATTATCCTTACTGTAGCACACGAGCAGTTCAAAGGTCTGAATTTGAAAAATTACTTGAAAGAGGACGGGGTGATCTTTGATGTGAAAGGAATCCTGGAGGAATGTGATTCAAGATTATAGAATACTAAGTACAAAACTGTAGTTAGCTCTTCAGTTTTTGTATAAGACAGTTTACTCCTGTCATTTGAAAAAAATAACATCATTGAATGCCGTTGGCATCTGAGGAAAACCGTTTTGATAGAAACAATTGTAAATGAAACTATGAAGTTGAGTTTAGGAAAAATAAAAATAATATGTTGGTAGCTTCCATAAAATCTAAATTATCCAAATCAGACTTCCTGAAAAAGTTGGTTTTCGGTACTTTTTGGATGACCTTCGGATCACTGATGTCACGGGGATTATTTTCTTTGGCTTCCATTGTGTTGGCAAGGATTTTAACCGTCTCAGAATATGGTGAGTTTGGAATGATAAAGTCAACAATAGATAATTTTCTGATTTTTGCTTCTTTGGGAATAGGCTTAACAGCTACTAAATATATTTCTGAGCTTAAAGATGAAGATAAAAGTGAAGCATCATCCATGCTGGGGGCATCTTTATCATTGGTTGTGGTGTTGAGTACTATTGTAGCTTTGATCATTGTACTGCTCTCCGGATTTATAGCAACCAATTTCCTGAACAACCAGCATTTGCAGGTTCCTTTAATGATTGGTGGTTTTACATTGATTTTTATCTCTCTCAACGGAACACAGATGGGAGCCTTATTAGGCTTTCAGGCTTATAAGAAAAACTCTACTGCTAATATACTTCAGGGGCTGTTCCTGTTTCTAGGTCTAGTTATCGGAGGATATTTTGGAGGAGTTACAGGAGCTTTACTGGGCAATCTGATAGGGATCTTTCTGGTATCTGCAGTATTACAGAAACTGTTGGGTGATGAGAGCAAAAATCAGCAGGTCACAGTGAGTTTTAAAAACTGGAAGAAAAGTGTTAAGAAAATATATAAATTTGCTATACCGGCTTCTCTCAGTACAATTATTGTAGCACCTACCATTTGGTTTTTAAATACTTTGCTGGTTAACCAACCCAATGGATATAAAGAACTAGGGTTGTATAGTGCCGTTATTATTTTCTCTACAGCCATTCAGATGTTCAACGGGGCAATAAGCAATGTCTTGCTGCCCATGTTTTTATCAAAATCGGAATCAAAGACCCCTAAAAAAGAGTTTTTTAATTATTTCGGATCTTGGATTATTTCAATTATAATCTCTATTCCGTTCATATTATTTCCGGAGATCGCATCGGCTGTTTTAGGTAAAAAATTTGATATCCATCAGATTGTCCCGATTTTGGGAATGTCTATTATCACTACACTTATTATTACAAATAGAGCAGGTGTTTCAAGAGACCTTATCATTAAGAATAAAATGTGGCTTAGTGTATTCAGTATGGGGCAGTGGGCCGTTACCAACCTTATTATTTTCTATTTTTTGAGACAGTATGGAGCGTTGGGTTTTGCTTTTTCTTATATGATTTCTTATATCATTAACTACATCATTTTTGTACCCTTTTTTATTTACAAAAAATTATCTCCACCAGTCATATTCTACAGCAAATGGAATATACTTTTATGGTTATTGCTGATAGGCCTGGTATTTATAAATGTTCAGTTGTATAGTTTATTACTGATCAGAGTAATCGCTTCTGTCTTCTTAGTTGCTTTAATCTTATTCTCAATTTTTAAACTTTATAAAGAATGTTTGCAAAAATTATAAAATTATACTGGCGGTTAACCTGTGCCAAAATGGTAAAGGGAATAAAAGAAAGAGGGGAGAATGCCGTTGTTTCTTATCCTGTTACCATTACAAAACCGGAGAAACTGCACTTGGGAAACAATTTATATATCGGTCCTGAGGCATGGATATCCACCTATGGTAAAGTTACCATAATGGATGGTACCATAATAGGGCCAAGATTAAAAATCTATACAGGTAACCATAACTATGATAGCGATACGCTGATACCCTATGATGAAATAACAATTGCAAAAAATGTGGTCATAAAGGAAAATGTGTGGATTGGCGGTGATGTTACCATTTTACCGGGAATTACAATAGAAGAGGGAGCCATTATTGGAGCCTCCACAGTAGTTACAAAAGATGTTCCCAAAGGAGCAATTGTAGGAGGTAATCCAGGAAAGATTTTGAAGTATAGAGATCTGGAAAAGTATGATATGCTGAAAAAGCAGGATAAGATTTATCTGAGAGAAAAAATGAAAACGAACTTAAAGATGGTAGTGAAAAATTATGAAAGCAATATTTAGTGGATATTACGGGGCGAAAAATTCAGGAGATGATGCTTTTGTAGAAGTTTCAGCATGGGGAAGCCGAAAGTATTGGCAATCTACAGAACAGTTGTTTTTTGCAGGTGAGCTGCCACAGATCTCAACGCCGGCGGAGCATTATTTTGCCCACAAGAATTACTTAAACTTTGGCAAGGCCGTAAAAGATATTGTATTAAGTGATGTTTTTGTTTCAGCTGGAGGATCAACCTTTCATTCAGCATTGAAAAAAACAGATCTGAGAACCTATGCAAAATTGAAGAAAAGCCTGGGATGTAAAGGAAAAACAGGCGCTATAGGAATCTCCTTAGGTCCATTTGTAAATAAAGGGGCAGAAGAAGATACTAAAGAATATTTAAAAACACTGGATTTCCTGGCATTAAGAGATGATAAATCGTATGAGCAGGCGCTGAGTTATAATTTACCTTATCAGCCTGTAAGAGCTTTTGATTTAGCAGCCCTTCTTCCTGAAATTTATAATTTTGACCTGCGTACAAAAGAAATTTCCGAAGAACGGCCTATTGTAGGGATTAGTGTTTGTAACTATGAATCGTATACTAATGGAGATATTAGTAAAGAATTAAAGAGAAATGAATTTATATTAAATTTAATTCAACAATTAAGGAAACATAACAATATTATGTTCCGTTTTTTCGTTTTTAATGGAAACTCTTCAATGGGTGACGAAAAGCTCACCCTGGAAATGATAGGGAATCTTAATAAAGATGGAAAACTACAATATGAGATTGTTCCCTATCAGCCAAAAGTTCAGGACACTTTTGATCGAATCGCCGAATGCAGTGTAGTTATTTCAACAAGACTACATGCAAGTATTTTTGCGTGCTATAGCAATACACCTTTCTTTTTATTGGAATATCACCGTAAGTGTACCGATTTCCTGAATGATGTAGGCCAGGCGCAAAGCTATAGGCTATTGGATGGAAATGTGGATGCGGAATTGATTGTTACCGAAATTGAGAAGATTATATTTAAAAAACAAATCCTTGTACCGGGTAATATTAAAGAAACAATACAAAGAGCCCGTTTAAATTTTACGGCAACTTATTAACATGATTAGTGTAATAATACCATTATATAACAAGGAGAAAAGTATTCTGGATACGGTGTATTCAGTTTTGAATCAAACTTATAAGGATTTTGAATTGCTTATTATCAACGATGGCTCAAAAGATAAGAGTTTGAAAGTGGTACAAAGCATATCGGATCCAAGAGTGGTTATCATAGACAAACCTAATGGTGGGGTTTCATCTGCAAGAAATGCAGGGATAATGAATGCTAAGAATGAATACTTAGCTTTTCTGGACGGTGATGATATATGGCATCCGGAACACCTGGAGATTTTATCCACTTCCCTTTCTCAGTTAGATAATGAGACAGTAGGAGGAGTTGGAACTTCTTTTTACAAATCGAATGTTAAAGAATTTGATGAGTCAAAATTTAAAGAGGAAAAGCCTGAGATGATAAAAGATTATTTTGATTTTATGTCTTCACCAGCTTCTCGCTTTAACTCATCAACATTATTGGTTAAAAAGACAAAAGTTCTTAAGACAGGCCTGTTTGATGAAAATCTTAGCTATGGTGAGGATGTGGAATTTTGGTATAGACTGTTTTCTGATTATGCATTAATCTATAACAGAACTATTACAACCATCTACTTTGTGGGAGCAGAAAACAGAAGTGCACACTATGTGATGCCATTGCATAAAAGATTTCATCTGTTTGATTATAAAAATAAAACTGCCTCTGAAAAAAAATATCTGGATAAGTTGGTAGCCTTAATTCTGGTTGACTATTTCAGCCAAAAGGCTTATAAACAGGTTTTAATTATTGCCAAAATGTATTTTGGAAGAGTATTGGGGGCATTGGGTTATCTATTTAACATAATAAAAAAGAAAATGAAATGAAGAAGCTTTTAATAATATCGCTGATTTTTACATGTACCTTATTTATTTTCGGTCAGACTAAATACCTGGACTTAACGACAGTTTTGCCTAAAGGATATGTGAAAAATGCAACGGTAGACTACACACTGGTTCTGCAGAAAGCAATCAATGACAACGGTGATGTTTTATTTCCTGATTTTCCCATACTGATTAATGATAGTGGGCTAAAATTAAAAAGTGGCTGTACGTATAAATTTCAGGCTAATTCCAAATTGGTCCTTAAGACATCAGCAAAACCGGGATACAGTCTTCTGGATTGTAACGGTAAGGAAAATATTACCATTCTTAACCCTGTATTGGTGGGAGATAAAAAAACACACGTAGGTACAAAAGGGGAGTGGGGCTTTGGGATAAGCATACGGGGAGCTAAAAATATCAGAGTAGAGAATGCTAAGATTTATGATTGTTTCGGTGACGGCATCTATATCGGACAGCTGAACAATAAAATTTCAGATCAGATTGTGATTCTAAATTCATTGGTATCAAACAGCAGAAGAAACGGTCTCTCTATAACATCAGGAACCAATATCAAAATCTCCAACAGTAAGTTTCTGAATTCTTCAGGTAAAGGACCTTCCAGCGGAATAGATATAGAGCCTAATAGCGCTAAGGATGAACTGAAAGGAATTGTTCTTGAAAATGTTTTTACAGGAGGTAATGAAAACTGGGGATTACTGCTTAATCTCGTTAATCTCAGAAAAGATAACTCCCTGAATAAGGAAATCTCAATAACTATTAATAATTTTTCGGATAGCAAGTCAAAATATGGAATGTCTTTCTGGTTAAACAGAAAAAACAATTACTCGAAAAATATCAGCGGAAATATCGTCCTGAATAATGTAAGTCTTTATAATAATACTGCAGAACCTATCAAATATTATGATACTAATGATAATACCATTAATCTATCTGTCAATAATCTGTCGGTAGATTCTAAAAGCTATGATAAACTGGAAAGTAGTATTCAAAGTTATAAGAAAGACCAGAGAATACAATTTAAACAACTGAAATCTAAATAATTAATGCAGATTTATAAAAAACAAATACATTTTAATGCTCTAAGCGTATTGATGGTTGTCACGGCATTCCTGCTTTTCGTGTTTCCCAATTCGTTTAGACCCGTTAAGCTTGTTTTGTTACTGTTGATTTTTCTGGTAGGGCTCACTAAGGTGCAGACCATTGAAAAAGTGGTTATTTTCTCTGTGATCTTAAGTATGATCGTCACGATTATTTATCTGATGGTTGGTATCCATCAGTCTCTGAACCCTTCAGAAGCACTTAGCCAGGTCTTAATTGTATATATTTTTACTCCTATTTTATGGTTGGTTATCTTAAACTATTGCTTTGAAAAATTTAAGGTGGAAACCATCGTAAAGTACCTCAATATCTATATGGTACTGGGAGCTGTTTCTGTATTTGTGGCAATTTGGTTATTTATGAATGGAAAGAGACAGATTCTGGAACTTATTATTGAAGATCCCAATATGACATTTACCAAAAAAGGAATTGTTGAAATGAAACTGTTCGTTTATGGATCTCTCATATTTTTTATTCCTGCTTTCTTACAGTTAGAAAAAGTATTCAAAAGGAAAGCCATTTATTTTGTTGTCATCCTTACGGTTGTAATCGCTGCAATAGTATCAGGAAGATCGGCATTGCTGCTCAGTGTGTTTGTAGGACTGTTTTTTTATGTGGTTACCAACTCTTCCGTAAAGCTGATTAGATATTTTATTATCGGTTTGCTGCTTACCGTTGTGCTGGTTTTTATTTTGAACAGCTATGGCGTAAACGTATTGAATGTATTGGAAGGATTTTATGTTAAAATTTTTGAAGGCGGAGATAAGGCAAGATCAGAACAGACAATGGCACTGATAAAAGGAGTCAATAATAATATTTTTGGAGCAGGTCATGGGGTAGGAGTAGATTATATAAGAAGTAAAAAATTTCCATGGCGTTACGAGAATGTACCGGTAGCCATTATATACCGGGTGAGCATATTTGGGTTTTTAATTTATTCTATTCCTTTTTTATACTCAGTATATAAATATGTATCCATAAAAATTAAAAATCCATATGATCATTACATGTTAGCGGGTATTGTTTCTATGCTGATAGCCACTTTTACAAACCCCTATCTGGAGTCTTTCGAGTTTAATATATTTTATGTTTTACCCTTCATTTATTTTGTAAAAAGAGATAAAGATTTTCAATGAAAAAAATACTGTTTTTTACTAAATACTCCGCTATGGGAGCGAGCAGCAGGCTGAGAAGTTTTCAATTTTTCCCCTCTTTAGAGGAAAAGAAATATACCGTACATCATTCTTCTCTGTTGGGAGATAAGTATTTATCAGCGCTGTACAGGAATGAAAAGACCAAGATTATTTATCTATTTCTAGGGTACCTAAAGAGAATGTATGCTCTTTTATCCGTGAAAAAATATGATATCGTTGTTATAGAAAAAGAATTGTTTCCCTATTTACCTGCGTGGGCTGAAACAAGATTGAAAAAAGCAGGGGTTGATTATTTCGTAGATTATGATGATGCTATATTTCATAACTACGATCTGAGTGGTAACAGATTTATAAAAAAGTATTTGTCTGATAAGATTGATCGGGTAATGAAAAACAGCAGATGTGTATTTGCCGGCAATTCTTATCTGGCAAAGAGAGCAGAAATGGCAAAAGCACCCCGAATAATGATGTTGCCTACTGTTATAGATGCTAAAAAATACTATAAGATCAATAATAAAGATGATCAATACTTTACACTGGGATGGATAGGCTCTCCGTCTACTTATAAATACATTGAAGAGTTATTTCCGGTATTTTATAAGCTGAAAAAAGATTTTCCCAATTTTCGCGTCAATATCATCGGGGCAAAACAAACGGAAGAGACTAAAGATTTTATACACTTTATTCCGTGGACAGAAGAATCTGAAGTAGAAGAGATTAATAAATTCGATTTAGGGATTATGCCTCTTCATGAAACCCCTTGGGAACTGGGTAAATGTTCATACAAACTGATCCAGTATATGGGATGTAGCGTTGCGGTGCTGGCTTCCCCGGTAGGGATGAATACCGATATCGTTATTCCGGGTTATAATGGGGAGCTGGTGAAAGATAAAGATTGGTATTCCGGTATTAAGAAATATATAGAACATAAAGATAAAACAGTCACTCAGGGAAAGAAAGGAAGAGTACTGATTGAGTCCAAATATAACAGGGAACATAATATAAATAAAATACTGACTGAATTTGAAAACTAAACTGATACGCATAACAACAGTACCGATTTCTTTAAAGGTTTTATTAAAGGGACAACATCGATTTATGTCAGAATATTTTGACGTAAAAGGAGTTTCGTCGTCCGGAAAGGAACTGGATGAAGTGAAAAATGATGAAGGAATAGAAGTAATAGCCATTGATATGTCCCGTCAGATCACCCCCATTAAAGATATTAAATCTCTATGGAGTACTTATAAGCTTTTAAAAAAGGAGAAACCGAATATTGTTCATACTCATACACCTAAAGCAGGTATTGTAGGAATGCTGGCTGCAAAATTGGCAGGTGTTCCCCACCGTTTACATACGGTAGCTGGTTTGCCTTTGATGGAAGCAACGGGAACAAAGCGTAAAGTGCTGGACTTTGTAGAAAGACTGACCTATTCCTCTGCTACAATGGTGTATCCCAATTCAAAAGGATTATATGAATTTATCGTACAAAATAAGTATACAGATCAGTACAAATTAAAAGTAATAGGAAATGGCTCTTCGAACGGAATTGATACCACATTCTTTTCACCTGAACAAATTAGTGATACACAGAAAGAGCTTTTAAAAAAAGAATTAAATATAGAGGATACAGATTTCGTATTTGTATTTGTAGGACGTTTGGTAGGAGACAAGGGAATCAATGAGCTGATAACAGCTTTTTCTGATGTAAGCAGAAATGCAGGATCCCGGTACCGGGCCAAATTATTATTGGTTGGTCCACTGGAGCAGGAACTCGATCCATTGCATCCGGATACTTTAAAAGAAATTGAGAATAATAAGGATATTATATCTGTCGGTTTTCAGAAAGATGTGCGCCCTTATTTTGCGATTGCTGATGTATTGACATTTCCAAGTTACCGTGAAGGGTTCCCCAATGTAGTGATGCAGGCAGGTGCAATGGAACTGCCAAGTATCGTTTCCAATATCAATGGATGTAACGAAATTATTATTGAAGATCAGAATGGCATCATAGTTCCTGTAAAAAATAATGGAAAACTGAAGGAAGCAATGGAGAGAATGATAACGGACAAAGATTATTACCAGCATTTAAAAAAGAATGCACGGTCTATGATTCAGTCCCGTTACGAACAATCAGTAGTATGGAATGCCTTATTAAATGAATATAAAACTCTAATTGAAAAAAAATAATAGCATGTATCAATTTTTTTTTAAAAGGATTATAGATTTTATGATTGCATTGATAGCACTGATTTTGCTGTCTCCTGTTTTTATTATTGTTATGGTCTTACTGTATTTCGCAAATCAGGGAAAACCTTTTTTTGTGCAAACCAGGCCAGGTCTGAATGAAAAGATGTTCAACATCATTAAGTTTAAGACAATGAATGACAAGAAAGATGAAAAAGGTAATTATCTGCCTGATTCGGAACGTTTAACACCCGTGGGAAGTTTTATACGCCAGACTTCCTTAGATGAGCTTCCACAGCTGATCAATGTATTAAAAGGAGACATGGCACTGATAGGTCCAAGACCTCTGCTGCCACAATATTTGTCTCTATATAATGAATCTCAGAAACGCAGACACAATATCCGCCCCGGGATTACAGGGTGGGCACAGGTAAATGGAAGAAATGCTATTTCCTGGACCAAAAAATTTGAACTAGACATTTGGTATATCGATCATTTGTCATTTGCAACAGACTGCAAAGTGGTTATCCTTACATTCAAAAAAGTACTAAAAAAAGAAGGGATAAATCAGGTAGGACAAGCAACAATAGAAGCCTTTAATGGCAGTAATTAATTTTAAAAAGTAGATAGTATGTATTTATACGGAGCAAGTGGCCATGGCAAAGTAGTGGCTGAGGTCGCTGAAGAATGTGGTTATAATATAAAAGCTTACATTGATGAAAATCTGTCTAAGCATAAAATACTAAATTATCCTGTTATTCATGAAATTCCGCCTTTTGATATAGATATATTTATTTCTATAGGCAATAATAAATTACGAAAAAAAATTGTCAGTCAAAATGAGCAGTTCAATTACGTTACACTTATCCACCCAAAATCTATAATCTCTAAAAGATTACAGATAGGGGAAGGTACTATTGTAATGCCTGGTGTTACTATAAATGCGGCTGCAGATATAGGTAGACACTGTATCATCAATACCAATGCTTCCGTTGATCACGATTGCGTTATCGAAGACTTTGTTCACATCTCACCTAATGCAGCACTTGCAGGAAATGTAATTGTAGGGGAAGGGACCCATATAGGAACAGGTGCTAGTGTTATACAAGGTATAGAAATTGGAAAGTGGTGCACCATTGGTGCCGGTGCTGTTATTATTAACGATGTCCCAGCCGGGTCTACAGTAGTAGGCAATCCCGGTAAAATTATAAAAAGTAGAAGTTTAAAAATCCAGAACAGTAAAAATATGAAATCAAAAATATGGTTATCATCTCCCCATATGGGTGGAAACGAATTAAAGTACGTTAAGGAAGCATTTGATTCAAACTGGGTAGCACCTTTAGGACCAAATGTTGATGGTTTTGAGCAAGATTTGGAAATATTCTTGAGTGAAGATGTAAAAATAGCTGCACTTTCTGCAGGAACAGCTGCTTTACATTTGGCATTGATAGAATGCAATGTTGGTCACGGTGATGAAGTGATATGCCAGTCTATGACATTTTCTGCCTCTGCAAATCCAATTGTCTACCTGGGAGCGAATCCTGTTTTTATAGACTCCGAAAAAGATACCTGGAATATGTGTCCCGTAGCTTTACAGGAAGCCATAGAAGATAGAATTGCAAAAGGTAAAAAACCAAAGGCTATTATTGTCGTTAACCTGTATGGAATGCCGGCAAAAATGGATGAAATCTCAGCAATAGCCAATGAGTACAACATTCCTTTAATTGAAGACGGTGCCGAATCATTGGGGTCCAAATATAAAGGGAAAGCTTGCGGTACTTTTGGACGTTTTGGTATTCTCTCATTCAATGGTAACAAAATTATTACAACTTCCGGAGGAGGTGCCTTAGTCTGTCATAATGATGAAGACAAGGAAAAAACAGTCTTTCTTTCTACGCAGGCCAGAGATAATGCCCCGCATTATCAGCACTCTGAAATTGGATATAATTACAGGATGAGTAATATTAGTGCAGGAGTGGGAAGAGGACAAATGGAAGTTTTAAACGATAGGATAGAAGGCCGTAGAAAAATGCATGATTTTTATTCCGAGATTTGTAAAAATATAGAAGGAGTAAAATTATTTTCAGAACCGAACTCTGATTTTTATAGCAATCATTGGCTGTCTGTTATCACCATTGACGAGACAAAGACTTCAAAAAGCTATGAAGACCTGCGTCTTGCATTTCTAAATGAAAATATAGAATCCCGTCCAATCTGGAAGCCAATGCATTTACAGCCTATATTTAAAGATGCACCTTATTACGGCGGAAAAGTAGCAGAGGACTTGTTCGGAAAGAGCTTATGTCTGCCGTCCGGATCCAATCTCTCAGAAGATGATAAAAAGAGAATTGCAGAAGTAATGCTAGCAGTTTTTTCAAATAAAAAAGAATATTCAGTTTATCATAATTCAATCAGCAAATAGTGCTGTTATCACCAAATACAATTAAAATACAAAACAACACTAATAATTTTATTGGTGTTGTTTTATTTTCTTCAAGACGTTTTATTTTTAATATGAAAATCAGATTAATTCTGAAAAATGGGGACTTCTACGGTCTGGAACTTATTAGAAAAAAATTATAAACCTTTGTGGTAGATACTTATGGAAATCCAGTTAAAGCAACTATGCATCAATAAAGAATTCTACGCCCGTCAAGCTTTATGATTTCCTGATTTACCATTTTTTTTATAATCCTTATTACTGTTTCTACCCGCAGACCGGTCAGATCGGCAATCTGCTGGCGGGTAAGCTCTACCGGAAAGCAATGTTGACAGTCTCCGTCATAGTAACTCTTCAGATACTCCATTAAGCCCTGTAAACGGTGAATAGGATTTTGAGAAGCCATATTCCGAACCATTAAACTGTTATAGTATAACCTTTGTGACAGACAGGCATTCATTTCTAAAGACAGATCAGGAAATTTTTGCAGCATTTCAATGAAACTGGCCTTGGGCATTCTAATAATCTCTACAGCCTCTAAGCTTACCGCATTAGTAGGATAGAGCCTGTCAATAAATAAAAGCGGATCTCCAAAACTTTGATTTTTACCCAGAATATTCTGGATGAATTCTTTTCCGTCATCATTAAATGTATTCAGCTTTACCTTGCCGCTTATTACCTGAAAATAATACAGTGAATGGTCTCCTTCTTTGAAAATAAACTCTTTTGCTTTGTATTTTATACTTTCACCCCCAAATGAATAAAGAATATTCTCATCAATATTCATACAACTTATCGTTTTTTTCATAACCTAATGTATTAATCTTATCCTATATTTTATAGCTTAAAGGAGAAAAGCTTCCGAAAAAACGGGAGCCTGTACAATTTTCAAAAGTATGAAGTTAGTTTGTTCTTTATAGATATGCAACCTATTTTTTTCTTTCAGCAGAAATTTATATGGAGTGATGAGCAGTACCCTATAAAATAAAGACACAGATCATCCTCCTTCTTTATAATTTATAAAGGTTACGGTCTGCAAAGTAGACCAGGAATGAGGTAGTGATGAGTGGCACGAGCGAGAAGCCCGCGCCAGAGAGGTGAATTTAATTAAGCTGATAATTAGATATCACTAAGCTCAAAATAAAATGTACATAATCCTGCTCAGCATCTTTTCTGTTGATCAGTTTGTTTTTATATTCGTAAGAGCTCAGCCTTCCTGTTAATTGCTGATAAGTTTCAAACTGATCACCTTTAATTTTTATTCTTACATTACCGTCTCTTCTTTTAATCAGATCATCATCTAACGTTCTCACTTTAAATAAAGCTTCACATAACGTTGGACGGGATTGCATAGATCCAATATATCTTTCTACAATATTAACTTTGAACGAATCAAATATGATCGTATTAAAAACAATTTTAGAGTTAGGCTTCTGCGTATTAAGCTCAAGCTTATAATTCATTAATTTAAATTTTGGTAAATATAAGGTTAATTATGCCAAAAACCAGTACCATTTTAATAGATCGTTCCCATTATAACGATTGAATTTTATTAATTTTATAATAAAGAGACTCATGAAGAATGGAGTTTTTGTTCACAATGTGTTGACTTTTTCCAGCAAATACAACATAGAATAAGTTGATTCTAAGTATCCTGAGAAGAATAAAGCAGAGGTTTTATATGATGATCCTATAAAATTATTGTTTTAGAAATAAGTGATAAGCAAAAAGCCTGGAAATTTTTTCTATTCTTTTATTTTTTTCCTGATAGGCATTTACGTAAATTTATTCTCTTTAAAACAGAATTTATATTAATATCAATACAATGGAGAGATATAATTATGGAATGATCGGCCTTGGAGTAATGGGTCGTAATCTTCTTTATAATATTGCAGATAATGGTTTTTCAATCGCAGGATTCGATCTTGATGATTTGAAAATAAAGGAATTACAGGAGGGTGCTTCTTCACAAATGAAAGTAAAAGGTACAGGAACGTTAGAAGAATTTGTAGCTTCACTGGAAATACCCCGAAAGATTATTCTTATGGTTCCTGCAGGTAAACCCGTAGATGCAGTATTAGAAAATATTACACCCCTTTTAAGCAAAGGAGATATTGTTATTGATGCAGGGAATTCATACTTTAAAGATACCAATAGACGTGTGGAAGATTTAGCTTCAAAAAATCTGCACTTTATGGGAATGGGAGTTTCAGGTGGAGAAAAGGGAGCCAGAACAGGCCCCAGCATTATGCCGGGAGGAGATCTGGAAGCATTTACCCATCTTCAGCCCATGCTTGAAGCCATTGCTGCAAAAGTGGATAACGAAGCCTGTACAGCATATATGGGAAAAGGCTCTGCCGGAAACTATGTGAAAATGGTGCACAACGGAATTGAATATGCCATTATGCAGCTTATCAGCGAAGCTTATGATCTCTTAAAAAGAGGAGCGGGATTAAATAATGATCAGCTCTACGAAGTTTTCAAAGAATGGAATAACGGAGAAATGAATTCTTTTTTGATTGAAATCACGAAAGATATTTTTAAGCAGAAAGATACATTAACCGATAGTTTTCTTGTAGATCAGATTTTAGATAAAGCCGGAGCCAAAGGAACCGGAAAATGGACTTCTGAACAAGCTATGGAAATTGGGGTTTCTATCCCAACCATTGATATCGCAGTAACATCAAGAATTTTATCAGCCTATAAAGAAGAGAGGATTCAGGCTTCCCAACTCTATACTGAAAAAAAAATTACAGCTCCGGAGGATAATAAGGTATTCATTCAGGAAGTGGGAGATGCTCTTTTCCTGGCCACATTAATAAGCTATGCACAAGGTTTGGCTTTGCTGGTGAAAGCATCCGAAGAGTATAGCTTTCAGATTCCGCTGAAGGATGTTGTAAAAATATGGCGGGGAGGATGTATTATCCGTTCGGTATTGCTGGAGAAGTTCTATGCTGCATATACCAAAGACCCTAATCTTTCTAATATTTTACTAGATCACGATATTGCTTTTCTTGTTAAATCGAAACTTAAGGCATTAAGAAAAACCGCAGGATATGCTGCTGAAAACGGAATTTCAAGTTTAGGAATTCAGACGGCTTTAGGATATTTCGATGCCTATACCACAGAATCTTTACCGGTAAATCTTATCCAGGCCCAACGTGATTATTTTGGTGCACATACCTACCAGCGAGTAGACAGAGAAGGTGTTTTTCATACGGTATGGAACAGTGCAAACAATTAAAATTCGGAAAAATGAATGAAAATAAAATCTTGCAGCCAACTACAATTATTATTTTTGGTGCTACAGGAGATCTGGCGAAAAGAAAACTTTTTCCGGCGTTTTATAATTTATATATCGATGGTAGAATGCCTAAAGGTTTTAATATTGTTGCATTAGGAAGAGCAGATAATACCGACGAATATTTTAGAAGCTATGTTAAAGAAAATCTGGAGAAATTCTCCAGAAAAAAAATAACTTCCGAAGATTGGGCAGGCTTTCAAGCCCATATTACCTACTTTCAGCATCAGCTGGATCAGGAAAGCTCGTATCAGGATCTTCATCAGAAATTAAAAGATTTTGATACTGTTTACGGAATAAGAGCCAACAGGTTGTTTTATTTATCCATTGGCCCGAATTTCATTGCTACGATTTCTAACCATATTAAAAATACAGCTTTAGCTTCTGATGCTAAAAAAGACCGGATTATTATTGAAAAACCCTTTGGACATGATAAACAATCCGCAATTGAGCTCAACAGCCTGCTTGCGCAGACATTCGAAGAAGAGCAGATCTACCGTATCGATCACTATTTAGGAAAAGAAACCGTACAGAATATATTGGCATTCAGATTTGGAAATTCTATTTTTGAGCCTTTATGGGATCATAAGTATATAGAATCTGTACAGATTACAGTGGCTGAAGAAGTAGGAGTAGAAACAAGAGGGGCTTTTTATGAGCAGACCGGTGCCCTGAAAGATATGATTCAAAACCACTTATTACAGATTCTCTGTATGGTGGCCATAGAACCACCGGCTTCTTTACAGTCGGGTGAGATTAGAGACCGGAAAGTAGATGTTTTGAAATCTATACGCAGGATCTCCCCGGATCAGGTAGATCATTATGCAGTAAGAGGACAATATGCAAAAAGTACAATCAACGGAACTGAGGCAAAAGGCTATCGCCAGGAAGATGGAATTGCTGCAGATTCCAATACAGAAACTTTTGCCGCTATAAAATTTTATCTCGATAATGAAAGATGGCAAGATGTTCCTTTCTATGTCCGTACCGGAAAAAAAATGAAAGAGAAACACTCTTATATTACCATTCAGTTTAAGCCTCTTCCGCATTCTACTTTTTCAGGAAGTCACCTTTTGTCGGCAAACAGGCTCATTATTAATATTCAGCCAATGATGGATATCAGACTGCAGTTTATGACCAAAAAGCCGGGGCTGTCACTGGTTCTACAGCCGGTAGAAATGATCTTTGATTACTTTGCCTGCCAGGAAGATACTCCCGAAGCATATGAAACGTTACTATTGGATGCTCTTTTAGGCGATCTTACACTATTTATGCGTTCTGATCAGGTAGAAGAAGCCTGGGATGTTGTAAAAACAATTCAGGAAGCCTGGGAGAATAATAAAGATTCATCCTTTCCAAACTATAGCGCGGGAAGCTGGGGACCGGAAGAGAGTTTTGCATTGGTGGAAAGACAGGGCCACAGCTGGGTATAATACCATATCAATTTAAACAGACGAAAATGAATATTACAGTATTTAATGATTTAGAAAAGCTGTACCGAAAGGCAGCAGATACATTTGTTGATCTTTCAAAAGAATCTATCCGTAAAAATAACCGTTTTACAGTAGCATTAAGCGGAGGCTCTTCTCCAAAAGCGATTTTTAAATTGTTGGCAACCGAAGACTATGCCGGAAAGGTGGAATGGAATAAGATATACTTTTTCTGGGTGGATGAGCGATGGGTTCCTCTTGATGATGAGAAAAGCAATGCACGTATGACGTTTGAGACACTGCTTAATCAGGTTCCTGTTACTAAAAACCACATTTTTCCTATGTATCAGGAAGGAATATTGCCGGAAGATTATGCTAAAGACTATGAGCAACAGATAAAAAGTGTTCTTGGTAATGAAGGCGTTTTTGATTTTATCCTTTTAGGAATGGGAGATGATGGCCATACCGCTTCATTATTTCCAGGTGAAGAAGTTCTTAACGAACATGAAAAGTGGGTTTCTGCCTTTTATCTGAAACCTCAGGAAATGTTTAGGATTACGCTGACTGCACCGTTGATCAACAAAGCCGAAAATATACTGGTTGTAGCATTCGGAGAATCCAAAAAACATGCACTGAATGAAGTATTACAGGGAGAGTATAATCCTAAATTATATCCCCTGCAGCTTATTGATAAAAAAGAGGGCTTTCAGGTTTTTACAGATGAAAAAGCAAAAGGCTAGTCTATTGTAGATATATTTAAGATTCATGTTTGGAGAAAGAACAGTTACTTCCCCAAACACTATAAAACAGTACCATTGGATTTCTAATGGTACTGTTTTATTTCGCAGCATTGAATTGAGACTTTAAAAATGATAATGTACTGCCTAAAAAAATAGGAAACGTCAACATATGTATAGTTTTTTAATGATCTTCAGCGATACATTTGGGATCAAGTTATAAACTTGGGGACTAAGCAAATTGGGTTAAATCTAAAACTTCTTGTTTGGACGGCATTCAAAAATCTATGTATAAAATATGTGATTTTT
The DNA here is from genome assembly GCF_918698085.1 of Chryseobacterium sp. Bi04. Classification (GTDB taxonomy): domain Bacteria; phylum Bacteroidota; class Bacteroidia; order Flavobacteriales; family Weeksellaceae; genus Chryseobacterium. The sequence continues at coordinate 55,014 of NZ_CAKKLP010000014.1, read as the reverse complement.
ATATTTGACTTGAAAATAGGATGGAAATAACCTTTTATTTCACGCAAAGGAATAATCATTCGGATGTTCTATTTTTAAGAAAGCAAAGAAAGGCGACTTTGTCGCTGAATAAGCGATATAAAGAGGTTAGCTTCATCAAAATCGATTTCTAATCGATTCATTCTTGGCTCACTTAAAAATCAAGCATAATAAAAATAGAACTTTGCGTCAAAGAAAAGCTGTATTGATGTATGTTTATGCTCTCCCCCAACTTTTGCACCTGGTCCTACATTTTGTTTTCAATAATTCAATACAAAAATATCATGAAATGTATACTATTTAATTTATCCGCTCTTTGCATAGGGTTTCTGGCCTTTTCACAACATACTAATGATCATAAGGCGTTAAAATCCAATACTATGAATGCTGTTGCTTACAAAAATCCAAAAGCTCTTTTCGATCCGACACCATTTGCTTTTTCTCATTCTGCAACTCCTGAAGGGGAGGGGAAATATGTATTTATATCCGGACAAAGCGGAGGCGAAGGCTTGAAACACAGCCTTTCAAAAGACTTCAGAACCCAGGTAAGGGTAGCGCTGAAAAACCTGGAAACAGTACTCGCAGACTATGGACTGCAAACCAAAGATGTTCTTAAAATTACCATATTGATTGTAAACCATGATCAGGAAAAGCTTAAAATCTGGACAGAAGAAATGCATACAGCATGGAAAAACCATGAGTTTCCGGCAAGTACTTTAATTCCGGTTCCTAGGCTGGCACTGGATGATATGCAGATAGAAGTGGAAGCCATTGCCTTTATGAAAAAATAAAACCAATAAACCAGCCTTCTGATCATAAAAAAGGCTTTCAGTCATTCTGAAAGCCTCTTTGTTTATTTTTATATGAAAAATTAATCTTCCATAGCCTCACCGGATTTTCTGTAGATGAAATTTCCATAAATATGTCTTCTTGCAAAACGGCTTGGTGAATCAGCATTCACCATTTTAATATAAGTATTTCTTGGAACACCAATATATTCATACATCTTTCCGTTCAAATGCTGAACCTTCAAAATCTGCTTTTCAAGATAGAAATCCTGAATATTTGATTTTGTTGTCGTTTCAGTATATTCTTCTTTATATTTTTCCTGTGTTTCCGGATTGATACTTACCAAAAAGTGGTAGGCTTCAATCACAGATTTGCTCTTTTCTTCTGCTTCCAGTTTTCCGGCTTCATCATCAATAAACTTATCAGGGTGCGAATCTTTCATCGTATTCCTGTAAATAGTCTTTAATTCTTTTAAAGTAACGGTTTTGTCAACCCCAAGAAGCTTTCTGTGCTCACCAACTCTTTTCATATTTTGAATCCTTATTTTCGGGGTGCAAAATTAAGGAAATAAATTCAAAAAACCGTAAGTTATTCATTATTAATTTATTTCGGCCTGCAAAACGGAGCATTAATTTTCACTATTAAGATGATATAGAGCCTTTCAGCTAGCTTAACGGATCAGTCGGGGTCAGGTTATAAACTTAGGGACTAAGCATATTGGGTTAAATCTAAAACCTCTTGTTTGGATGACATTCAAAAATCTATGTATAAAATATGTGATTTTTTTATACTTGACTTGAAAATAGGATGGAAATAACCTTTTATTTCACGCAAAGGAATAATCATTCGGATATTCTATTTTTAAGAAAAGCAAAGAAAGGCGACTTTGTCGCTGAATAAGCGATATAAAAAGTTAGCTTCATCAAAATCGATTTCTAATCGATTCATTCTTGGCTCGCTTAAAATCAAGCATAATAAGAATAGAACTTTGCGTCAAAGAGAAGCTGTATTGATACGTTTATGCTCTCCCCCAGCTTTTGCACCTGATCCACTTTTATAAAAAAACAGCATCATTAGAGTTCTAATGGTGCTGTACACAGTTCATGTTTTTACCTTGGTAAAATGGTGTTCGAAATAATCTACTTTTCAGTATTTGTGTTCAAATCATCATCTGCATTACATCGTAAAACATCTTAGTATGAAGAAATAAACTGCAGAAACCATGTAACGTGAGGATCATTCAGTTTTTAATTTACCTTTTATACAGCTTTTAGGATGACTGCTGTGGTAAAAGGTGGTACTGACTGACCCTTCACGAAAGTTTGGAATATCGTTTTTACAACTTCAATAATTGTTTTAATATATTGAATGGTATTAGTTTGTACAAATATACACAATAAGACACTACAAAGTGTTTAAAATGATAAAAATTTTTCATAAACTTGTATCATTGAATGTTTATCATGGAGAGAAAATCAGCAGCAGGCAGTATCCGGAACAAGGAACGTAGTAAAAAGAAATTTTTGGATGCGGTTGGAAAAATTCTGAAAACAAAGGGATATGCAGCCTTGAAAATCAATGATATTGCTGCTACAGCAGGAGTGGATAAAAAAATGATTTATACCTATTTTGGAGGGATGGATGGCCTGATGGACGAATATATACGTTCGCAGGATTATTGGAGTAATGTGACAACCGACAAAACAATACCTGATTTAACAGACGGAGGAAAGTTACTTACAGAACAATTATTACTGTCACAATTTGATTATGTATTCGGCAACAAAGAGTTTCAAAAATTATTATTGTGGCGTTTATCAGAACCCAGAAAGTCATTAGCAAAACTCACTGAGAGGCAGGAAGAAAACGGAGAAACTCTGTTTAAACTCGTTGGTGACCCTTATTTCAAAGAACATTCACAGGATTTTCGCGCCGTAATGGCCATTATGGTTTCCGGACTTTATTATTTGAACCTTTATTCTTCCATGAATGGCAGTATTTTTTGTGGTATAGACATCAATACTACGGAAGGACGTGATAAAATCAAAAAAGCAGTCTCTTTTTTAGTAGGGCAAACCTATGACAATATTCAGCAAGATTAAAAACAAGACGTATGGTATTCTGTATTTATTATAGAAATTGTTTACACTTTTTATTTTAACCATAAATTGAAGATTATCTCCTTTCAGTCGATGAATGTTATTTCGACGCAGTCAAAAGTCACGAAGTTTCCTGAACAGTTAATAAAACTGTGAAAATAAGCTCACTAAAACTCACATAAGTTTTAAAAAAATCAAAGATTTTTTGCTTACGTGTACTTTTTATTTTCAATCAGTATAAACTTAAAATAAACTAAAGTGTTTATAGTTTTTCACTCAGATTTTGTGACTCAATTTTTAATTAGTTTAAACAGGCTTATTACAAACCTCCCAAATAAAACAAAAATGCTGCCTCATTGAAAGCAGCATTTTTTTAATTCCTATTCTACGACAATACTTTCAATGCCTTTTTGCAGAGCCGTTTCCTGAATAACAGGTACAGATAAGCCCTCGGCCCGGACTACAGAAATATCTGTCATTCCCATAAAACCAAGTGTTTTTTTAAGATAAGGAACCACAAAATCATAGCCCTGTTTTTCACCCTCGGAATAAATTCCACCGCTTGAAAAAGCCAGATAAACTTTTTTGTTTTTGATCAATCCCTCAGGCCCGTTTTCATCATACCGAAAAGTTACACCCGCTCTGGCGATATGATCGAGCCATGACTTCAATGTGGAGGTTATACTGAAATTATACAGGGGAGTTTCAATAACAATGAAGTCCGCTTCCTGAAGTTCCGCAATTACTGTATCCGAAAGTTTAATAAATTCTAATTGTTCAGGAGTACGGTGTTCAGCCGGGGTAAAAAATGCATTGATTTGCTTCTCTTCCAAATGAGGAAAAAGAGGATTGGCCAGATCACGTTTTTTTAAAATAATATCAGGATACCTGGCTTTAATTTTTTCTACCACCGCATTGCCCAGTTTTTTGCTTACTGATGATTCTGTTCTTGGACTTGAAATAATATGAAGTACTTGTTTCATTTTTTTATTTTTTAAAAAATTTGATGTTTCAAAATTATCTATATTTACTAAAAAAAAGATAGCAGTTACCAAAAGGTTAGTAATAACTTTTAGGTTAGTAACCCCAAAAATTAAGTAAAATGGAAGGAGAAAAACTAACATACTCACAGCCTCAATGTACCACCCATATGTCTGCTACCGAAGATGCTTTATACGTCCTTGGCGGGAGATGGACCATACGCGTAATGATCGCCATTTTGGGAGGACACACCCGGTTTAACGAACTGCAGCGAACAATACATGGAATTTCCGCAAGAGTTTTGTCGAGTGAATTGAAAAAGCTGGAAGTTAACCATCTGGTAGAAAGATCGGTTCTTGCCGACAATAAGCCTGTTTTGGTTGAATATATCCCTACAGAATACAGTCAGTCATTAAAAGATGTAATTGCTGCTTTAGCAGACTGGGGTGTAAAACATAAAAAGAAAATTACAGCCTGATAAGGGGACCATTCTCTATATTTAATTTTACTTAAATCAATGACAAGATGGTTATATGTGAAAATCTCCTGCTTTCTTATGGAGCCCGGATGGAAAAATACAATGTGGACGACTATATTTTTGAGGAAGGCACAGGGGCTAAATATTATTTGCAGATAAAGACGGGCACTGTGAAGCTGAATACTTTTTTGGAAGATGGAAAAGAGTTTGTACATGGGCTGCCTTTTGATGGGCACTGTATTGGGGAAAGCTATTTATTTACCACACAACATTATGCTGTAAATGCCATTGCCGTTACCTATTGTGAGATCATTAAGATTTCTAAAAATAAAATTTTAAATATTTTACTGGAAAAGCCAACATTAATGCTGGATCTGAACAGGTATACAGCAGACAGACTGCATTTCAGATATATGATCTCGAGTTTTTTGGCTATTTCTGACCCTATGATCAAGCTTGAGAAACTGTTTGATTATCTTAAAAATTATTTCGGATTTGAAGAGATCCATTCTTTTCTGATCCCTTATACCAGGCAGCAGATTGCAACTTTAACCGGCCTGAGAGTGGAAACTGTGATTCGGAATGTCAAAAAAATGCAGGAGCAAAACCTTGTTAAGCTTGATAACACCAAGATCTACTATTAATTTTCAAAGCTATTTGAAAAGAACAGCTTCCATATTTATTAAAAAGTAGGGCTCCGGTTAAGTAAGAAGAATATTATTTTAATATTAAAACAGGCTGATGGGTATTTTGGTAAATTCCTTCAGAAATACTTCTGCTTGCCAAATAGTAAAGGAAACTATGCTTTCCCGGTAATGCAATGATAAGGTCAGTTTCATGAGAAGATGCAAAAGTCAGAATTCCTTTGATAATGTTTTCATCATATGAATAATGAATGCTGCTTGGGATCTCGGTAAGATGCTGACGGATATATTCTTCCAGTTCTTTCTTCTTATCATTACTGGTATCCTCGCCTTCATGGGTATTTATATTTAAGAACTGTAAACGGACATCCTGCTTTTGAATAATAGATTTGTGATGAAATAATCGCTCTAATTTTTTAATACCATTGACATCGCAGGGAATAAATATGTTTTTAATAGTAGAATAGCTGTAGCTATTGGGAACAATTAAAGTTTTGACAGGGCTTGTTCTTGCAATGCTTATAATGTTGTCTGAAACATAGCTGCTGGTAGAAGAAGCAGCGTCATCACTTCCCAGAATAATCAGTTCTACGGAAGGATGATTAGTTAAAATCTCATTGATACTTCTGGTAACAGCCCAGTCGCTTAGCACTTTTGAAACTTTTATACCAGGTGCTTTTTCTGTAATAATACTGGCTAACTGATCCAGCAGTGTCTCTGTTCTTTCGAGTAAATTATTGATGTTTTCTCCATTTACAAATGAATGTCCTTCCGCTATATGAAGGAAATCAAATTCAGATTCTCCCGCTGTTTTTAAAAGAATAATATGCTCATATTCGTAATGGCTTGCCCAATCTGCAGCTAGTTTTACTGCATTTTCTGTGGTTGATGTAAAATCAATAGGTACAAGGATTGTTCTCATATTTTATTATTTTAGATCCTGATTTTCGAGGTTTGCCGTCATTTTTCTGACCAGAATAAGGGCTCTGTTGATCTCATCTTTATGAAGGTCACCAGCTGCCTTTCCATAAAGCTCAAGGGCCCACGGATAAATAGCTTCTACGGCCTGCTGCCCTTTGGGCGTAAGAAAAATCTGTTTATTTCTTCGGTCATTTTCATTTTCAACCCGTTCCACTAATTCCCGTTTTACCAGACTGTTGATAAGATAGGTGATACTTGACTTGTCCTTACTTACCAGAGTTCCGATTTCCTGCTGGTTGATGCCGTTATTGCGGGAAAGGAGACCCAAAATCTCAATCAGTTCAAAGGAAAGATCAGAACCATATTCATTAATTTTAGACTGAATCTTTTGTCTCAGCCGACTTTTCATCTCATTCATAGCCAGCCCCAGTTCTAAGGCCAGTTCTGAAATAGGGGTTGATTTTGCAGACATCATTTTTAGTAAATAATTATACTAAGCCTGGAAGAGATTTTCTCATGACTTTCATAACAAATATACTCAAAATTAGTTTTAATTAAAACTAATTGATCGCAAAAAAGAGAAAAAGGAAAATGAAAAATAAACTGACGTTGCAGCAACTACAGCTTTTAACCTTGGAAAACCAGGAACTGACAAAAAATTCTCCTTTCGAAGCTGATATGTACAGATAGACACCTTGTCTTAATTCTTGTTGTAGTAATCATAGACTGCAGGTTTATTTTTGCAAAAATTCCAATACTTTCTCGGTCATATATTTTCTTTCTTCAGGCGTTACATCATTGTCCATACTGCTGTGATGGATGGTCGTGAATTCTACGACCATTCCATATTTTTCTTTCTCTTCTTCTGAGGGTAAAACTCCTTCATCTGCAGGATAATCATTGGAACGGAGGGTATAGATTTCGGGTGTTTTTGTTCTGGGTAATGCCATTCTGCGGTTGTCCAGGGCAATTACTTTATGGGTGAGTTCCGGATGTTCATGCGCAAACAATGACGTCATATCACCACCGTTAGAATGTCCCATTACAACAAGTTGACGGTACTTAAGATCAGGGAATTCTTTTTTCATTGTATTCAGAACAAAAAGGATATTCCGGACACCGCGTTCCCAGTTGGGTTTTCTTGTCACCTGAAGTTTTCCATCCATAGCCAGCATTTCATCCGTAGGAAGCTCGTGTTGGATACTGACCACAAAATATCCTTTTGAAGCAAGGAATTCCGTCAGGTAAGAATAGATAAAATAATCACCACCTTTATTTTCGCCCCAGCCATGGCTGAAAATCACAGGGATTCTGTTTGCATTCACTGGATTTGAGGGGCTGTATATCGCAACGGGAATTTCTCGGTGCCTGGATGAGTCAAAATAAGTTAAAGTATCGCGTCTGAAACCTGCAGTTGTATCAGAAGATATATTCTTTTTTACCGAACATTGGAAGGAAAGAATACTTAATAAAATGAATAGGAATAACCTCATTGGGATTAGTAAATTGGTAAGATCTTTTTAAAGGGGTAAGATCGGAATTTCTTGCTGAAATAAAATAGATTAACTGAAAATTTTAATAGGAATGCATTTTGTTGTAAATATGATGAAGTAATCTTAAAATTATAAGAATGTCTGCTATTCCTGTCATTGCATTAAAAAGGGTATATGAAGCTCCCTCTCCGGAAGATGGATGCCGTATTCTGGTTGACCGTTTGTGGCCGAGAGGGCTTTCTAAAGAGAATGCAGCTATTGATGAATGGAACAAAGATCTGGCGCCCACCATAGAACTTAGAAAATGGTTTCATCATGATCCCAAATTATGGGAAGGTTTTTCTGAAAAGTATAGGAAAGAGCTCCATGAAACCAATCTTGGAAAAGACTTTCTGAAACGCCATCGGGACCAGGAAAAAATTACACTGGTGTATGCTGCCAAAGATCAGGAACATTGTCATCCTGTTATTTTAAAGCAATATTTAGAGAACCTGTAATGAACTGTATTTTTATAATCCGGATGATTCTAAAAGATTAAAAGATTTTGTAATAGTTCACATCTGCTTTTTGAGCTCTCATGCGATAAAAAATAGCCTGTTAACGGTACTTCCTTTGTATATAGGATATTTCATTAACAGGCTAAGAATGTTATTTGATAATAATTAATTATTCACTGACTTGTTTGTTGAGCCATTCCAGGATATCAGCATACACTTGTTCTTTGATATCCTCATTTAATATCTCGTGTCTCATCCCGTCATACAAATTCAATTGTACGTTTTTGAATCCATCAGTTTTTAAATTATCAACCGTAGATTGTACTCCCTTACTAAATTCTCCCACAGGATCATCAGCACCACTTACAAAAATGAAAGGGAACTCCTGCGAAATTGATTTTGACCAATCTCTGGCAGTTGCAGTTTCCATCAATGAAAAAAGCGTATAGAATGCATTATTGCTAAAAGGTACTCCACACAGTTCGTCAAGCATAAAAGCCTTTCTGTTTTCTTTATTTACACTCAGCCAGTTGGTACCGTAGTCAAATTCTTCATCCTTAAAATGACTGTTGCTTATTTTACCGAATAATTCGGCAATAAGTTCACTGCGGTTATAAGGGGATACAGAACTAAGAAGAGAAAGAAGACCTTTAGCAGGTCCGATAGCCGGGTTTGGGCCGCCTGTTCCTACAATGGCTGCTCCCTTGAAACGGGATGATTGTTTTCTCAATAAACATCTCGTAATAAAAGATCCCATTGAGTGTCCTATAATAAAATGAGGAACTTCCGGGTAGCTTTTTTCTACAAATTCAGCCATATTTCTGGCATCGCGTATAAGTCGCTTTTCCGGGGCTTTTAAAGTGAAAAATCCCATTTCCTCTTTGCTTTTCGCTGTTTTTCCATGTCCTAAATGGTCATAAGTGAGTACAGCGAAACCCTGGTGAGCCAGGTATCTGGCAAAGTCTGCATAACGGCCACTATGCTCCTGCATACCATGAAGAATCAGTATAGTAGCTTTTACTGTTGTTTCAGGTTGATAGAAAGTATAATATAATTCATGGGTTTCATCGCTTACAACACTCGGTAGATAATTTGAAGTTTCTTTCATTTTTTTTAAATTTTTATTATTAATATTTTTTTACATTAAAACCAGAATCCAGCTCCTGCTGTAAATCGGCCTCCATCGCTTCCTGTAAAATAAGTAGCCCGTATGGAAAGTGTTTCCAGAGCACTGATCCATATTCCTCCACCCACAGACTGGTGCCATTTTCGTGAATATTCATCATCCATCCATACACGTCCGTAGTCGTATCCTGCCAATATTCCGAAATCCATAGGAGCAACTCCGTTTTTTACATGTCCAAAGTTCCAACGGATTTCACTGCTTTGAAATAGTGAAGAACGCCCCAAAAATCTATAATTCCTGAACGACCTTAAACCGTTGTTTCCTCCCAGATCTGCGCCCTGGAAAAATTCAAAATTGCTGTTGTTGATATATTTTCCCTGTACCTTTGTTGCAAGTACAAAGCGTCCGTTATTGTCAATACGATGGGCAATATTCAGGAGACCTTCATAAGTCATAAAGTTGCGCTGGGTATCCTCCAGATTTGTTTTCCAGGCTGCCGACAGTGCAAATCCAAATCCCATCGTAGGAAAAGCAGCATTATCACTATGCTCATAACTGAATGTATATTTTGCGCCTGCAAATTTTTGACTGTCAAATATTTGAGGGTCAATTTGATTGGATTGAGCAATAAAACGCTCCGGAGTATATTTAACCTTATAATCTTCATAGCCTAGCTGAATAGTCTGTACAAGGCCCAGGAAGCTCTTTTTGGAGAAAGATGGAGTTACCTGTAACTGTTGCATTCTTACTCTGTTATAATCTATATCGAACTGATCTTTATTGTCAACCGTATTATTCCCAAATCCAAAATAATTTTGTGCAAAGTTGGGTGTTGTAAAACGTGCATTTAAATTAAATGCCCATTTACCTATAGCATTAGGGAAATTTCCATTATATATAAGTTCAAGTCCACTTGTAGCGGTCAGATAATTGGCATTAAAAGTATGTTTAGCAGTATAAGGATCACGTTCAAACCCATTTTGGGTATAGCTTATAAGCGCACCAACTTTGGCTCCCTCATCAGGGTTGTAGCTTATGCTGGGATAGCCGGCCCAAAAGTTATAAACGGGTTTTTTATAATCATAGGTATTGATCTCATGCTCATCTGTTATTTTTTTAGCGGTATGCCCTGTAAGATTATAGGTGTTGTTCTGAGATTTAAAATCATATAATTTAATATTTCTTCCATTTTGAACATTATATACATCATGGTTTTGCCCACCAATAATTCTTACTTTTATTCCTGTATTTCCTGTTCCTGAGATATCGAAAATATCATCATCATCCAATCCATAAACCCATATTTCTTTAGTGTCATTTTTAGGATATTCCCGTTGAAAAACAAGCTCTTCACCTTCTTTTTTTACGCGGTATTGTGAAATATGAATTTTATTTTTTTCTTTTGTAATTACAAACCGGTCTTGTTTGTTGGTTCCGGTGAGCAATACAGTTTTTTGTAAAGCTTTATAATAATCGGCAGCATATTGTACCATTTTATCCCTTCTTATTTTAAGGGTTTTCTGGATAAGCTGTATGGTTTCATCCTGTATTTCTTTAGGTAAATTACGGAATGCATCATCAATGACTTTGTCTGAAAGGTTTTGTTGAATATATTCTGCTTCTTTTTTCCAGTCCTGTTCAGTGGCATTTCTTAAAAAAGCAAGGTCCAGAGGATAAGGCTCCCGGTTCATCCATTTTACATCGCGGATGTCTTCTTTGAAGCTCTGCATATGCCGTAAAGGGGGCGTTCTCATGATAAGCTGAAAAATTAATCCGTCATATTTACTGAATGCCTGGTCACGGTCTTTTGGAATAGGTTTATAAACGTAACGGTCATTTTCTTTGTATTCTGCCCAGCGCCATTGCCCTTCATGCCTGTCCCAGTCGCCAATAAGCATATCAAAAATACGGGCACGGATATAGCTTTGCTCGTCTACAGAATATTTTTCGGATTTTTGAAGGTTTTTCATCATATCCGGGGTATTCATTGTGGAGGTTGCCCCATTAAGCTGCTTCAGATCTTCATCGCTTCCGGACAATCGTTCTTCAATCTGATAGAGCTCATTTCCATATTCATTATTAAACTCACCAAGCGCTTTTTGTTTGGGGATATAATAGAGCTGGGAACTGGAATGAAGAACATTTATTTTTTCAGCAAGGTTTTCAATGGCAAAAGGAGTATATGGGTGTCCTGTGGTATAAAAATCCAGTAGGAATTTTTCTGCAACAGTTCCTTCGAAATCGCTTCCAAAGCTGGAATTTTTAAATGCAACAGCATTAAGGAACCGTATGGCACTTTTTTTTACCCCTCTCATTGCATATTCTTGTTTGTTTTGAGCTATGAGACGTAATGAATTGGACTGGTGCCCCCCACCCGCACGGACAGGAGAAAGCCCGCCTTTTAAAGTGTCTAGTGTCGCTACTTTGGCCTGTATAGGTATGCTATAATATTTTCTATAATGCTCACCCCATAACCAGGTGTATAGCTTGGATTTTTTTGTTAAAGATTCGGGATATACCGAAGTCATTATGGTTTTTGAAAATTTTTCCGGATATGTTTTTTGAACAGTGGGTTCCTGAGCCTTTTGTAATACCTGAATCTTTGTCAGAAGTTTTTCAGAGTCGTTTTTTGTATTAAAGTAAGATACATTGGCACTGCCGTCCTGGTTAATATCCAGAATGGCATATCCGTTTCCGCCAAAAGAAAAATCCTGGGAATGGGTTACTTTTGCGGCGCCATTTTCAGATCCTGCTCCGCTGATAATCTGCCGGACATTTTTTTCTTCCAGATATTGAAGATTATGGTCATGTCCTGATACGAAAATAACATTATTATTGTTTTGTACAATAGATTTGATACGGCTTGTCAGCGCAGCATAATGAACGTTGTTAGTATCCTGAGGGCTGATACTTGATGTTGAACGGAATACATTGATAAGAGTTCCCAACACAGGTAAAGGAACCTGATTCCCCAGAGGATACAGCTGGTCTTTCCACGAAAAATATCCTGCATGAATGCCTTTACTGATTAGGGGGTGATGTAATGCTACAACAATAAGATTATTTTGGTTTTTGTTGATCAGATCTTCAAATTCTGCAAAAAAGTCATCCCTGGATTTTATCGTGCAGCCAGCATTGATTTTTGGATTGTTTTCCCAGTTTTCTAAAAACCATTGGCTGTCAATAGTGATTAAGGTAATATTATCCTCTAATTTTACTTTATCAATAGGGCATCCGTTTTTGGGAAGGAATGCTTTTTTATTATCCATGTATTTGGAAACTGCTTTTTCCTGATTTTCTAATCCCTTAACCCCATATTTCCAATCGTGATTACCGGGAATCACTATGGTCTTTCCTTTGTAATTTTGAGTGATCTTAAGTTGGTTTTCGAGTTGCAGCTTTGCCTCCTTATAGTCTTTGTCATTTTTATCAGGCATACCTTGCGGGTAGATATTATCGCCAAGAAAAAGCAATGTAGAATTGGCCGGCGCATTATTCAGCCTATTTTGTAAGTGATCAAGTGTATGTTGATCCCGATTGTTTTGTGTATTTCCTACATTACCGATAAGCAGAAATTGGTGCGCAATATTAGTTGAGTCTTTTGAAGAAACTTCAGCCAAATTTTTTCCTTTCTGAACATTATAGGTAGCACACGATTGAAGTATGATTCCAAGAACAGATATTTTAATGGAAACGGGAACTGTATTTTTAATATTGAAGTACATAATTTTACGAATTAATATGGTTATAACTTTCAATCATTTTATTTAAATCTCTGACTCTTGGATTTAATTTCCTGTATCTGAAATTTAATTTTTAATCTATTTTAATAAGATGAGTGAAATAATAAAACTAATGGCTGAGGTTAAAATGCCAAACATAAAGACGTTGTAGGAAATCCGAAGACGTCTGTATTTTTTACTAAGGACGATTCCTTGTATATAAATATCCTTAATCAGGGTCTGATATAAGTAATGGTCATCTTCCATTACAGAGATCATAGCCTTATGATAGTTATCGAAAGGCATATTATAATAATTTCCAAAAAATATCAGATTTACTTTTTTCTCCTCTAAATCTTTTTGAGTGAATTTTCCGGAAGAAAGGTTGGGACGCGTTGCGAGGAGGGAAAAAAATATGGTAAATATATTGACTGCTAAAATCATATAAGTGGGTATCGTTAAATAGGAACTTTCATCTAATTTTCTAATCAACTGACTGAAAATAATAGATAATATGATAGAATTAACTGTTATGAGAATTTGAGCCTTTTTGTCTGCCATATCAGACATCCTTTGGTTGTTTCCCGATGCTATTCTAAACATGGTTTCTACGCCTTTACTAGGCTTTTCTACTTTTTCTTTTTTAGGAGATGAAAGTTGATCTGTTTTATTCTTTTTTAGGAGTTCTTTTACTTGGTTAATGTTATCTTGTTTTCCAGGGGTGTAACTGGAATCTGCATAAGTTGTAAAATAAGAATGAGAAGACATGAGCTTCAGGGTATCAGCCAGCCATTCTTCTTTGGAAATTTTTTTTCCTGATATGTTTTCTCTCTCTTTCCTGAGGTTGTCATTATATACTAAAAAATCGGGTAAGGAAAAATGATGTAAATCTGCATCGCATATTATTTTCTCTTCTCCAGTTTTAGGCTCCTGAGGCATTTTTGTTGAGAGGATACATCTTGTAACAAAATCTTTATCATCATCCGGGACTCCATTTTTGTTTAAAAACTCTTGGGCAATTTCTACACTTACAGCTTCATGGTTTTCTCCTTTAGTTTGAAAATAACCTGTATCGTGAAACCATGCTGCAATAAATAAGAGAGCTTTTGACCTTTCATCATACTGATAATGTACCGCCATGATTTCAGAAGCTGCTGCCACCGAAACGGTATGCTGAAGATTATGGTAAGTAAACTCCGGATGCGGCGTGGATTCAAAAAAAATTGTTACCTCACTTTCAGCCAGAAGACTAAGTTCTTTATAATTTATCATTTGTTGTTATTTGCTATTTTCCAGGTGTATTCTGAATGGTCACTCTTATTGCTTTTAATCCCGATACGCCCTGCATATCTTCAAGATCCAAATCTTCTATTAAAGGCTCAAGAATTTTATTCTTCTGGAGGTATTCAATATGTTTAAGATAATCTTCAATATCCTTTTTGTTATAGTACACTATGGCTATTTTACGGGGCTGTGTCAGCCTTTCATCAGAATTTTTGATAACAGCTTTATCAATTCTTTTTTTGATAATTTCATATCTTACATTGTAAGCTCCTTCCACATCAAATCTTTTTTCATCATGACGGAAACTGATGGTAATGGTATTGGGCTGCACAAAAATCAGCTGTGTCGTCTGAATCTTTTTTGGAAGAAGATTTTGACACGACTCTGTAATTATGGTAATATTTACCATTGATATAAGCTGACGAAGTCTGACATTTTTAAGGTAAACATCATTAAAAGGTCTGTCCGGAGCAATAGACTGCCCGATATATATATTGAATTCCACACCGTCTGTCCGGTAGCGGTCAAAATAATAGGGATAGGAATCCTGAAGTTCTTCATTCATCTTATCCAGTACTGAAATGATATGGGTATTCAATATCAGGAATGTTTCTTCAATGGCAATACTTTGTTGGTGAAAAGCTCCGTCTTCGGCCAGCTCTTTCAGATAAGGAGCCGTTAGATTCTGTATTTCTACATCCTGAATACCTAGCTGTAAAATTAAATCCAGGGATTCTACTGATAAAAAGTAGGTGATCTCTGCATCATCATTAATACTTAAATTATTATCTTCTATTCTCTTAATAAAAACTTCTGCCTGATAAATCATTTCTCCCAACAGATCTATATTTCTGATTTGCCTAAGCGCATTTAAAGTATGGATTAATGCATTCAGCTGGGTGGTATAATCTTCTGTAAGGGCTTTATTTCTTTCAATCGTAGAATTCCGGAAATCTATTGCCCCATAAATAGGATGTATATTATCAAAGTTAATTGCGATAGATGATGAATTTTCGCCCTTTTTTTCATTTTTTAAATAAGACATTCCTACATTATTGAACTTCCATTCTACAGCTGGCTGAATGGCTGTAAAATGATTTTTAATCGTTTGGTTAAGCTCTCCTAAATATCTGTTAATGATAGAAATGAAGAGGTTTTGTAAAGGAAATGTGAATTCCTGAAAACTGGATATAATGAAGTCTGTTTCTAATCCTAAATTTTCATATAAGATAATAGAAACGCCAATAATTTTTTCCTGATGGAAAATTGGAAGTACGAAAAGCCCGGAGATTGACGTATTGTCAAAAGAATACCAGGTTTCTTCATCGTCTTTTCCATATCTGATTTCGGGATTTTTAATATAAGTGGCTATAAATGCCGTGAAGTCCGAAAATGATGCTCCGTATTTTGTAAGGATTGCATTGAGTACGATATCAAAATCTTTCCAGATCTCTGTATTAAGCTTCCCGTCGATTTCTAAAATAGGAAGGAAAAGAATATCCAGATCACCTGTTCCGATCAGCCTTTTCATAGCCTCTGTCGCCTGAAGAAGAAAATCATTTTCGATGTCCTGGGAAATAAAAAGTTTGCTTAGCTTTTCTTTGGTTATTTTATACGTAATATCTTCAACCCGGAGTACGGAGAAACCTCTAAACTTAAGTTTCTGAAGAGGCAGATGTTTCTTCAGAAGCTCTAAAACAGAATGTTTTGAAATGATTTCGGAAGTAATATTTCTAAGATCCGGAAACTCCCC
Source organism: Chryseobacterium sp. Bi04 (assembly GCF_918698085.1). Taxonomy (GTDB): domain Bacteria; phylum Bacteroidota; class Bacteroidia; order Flavobacteriales; family Weeksellaceae; genus Chryseobacterium. The sequence continues at coordinate 39,209 of NZ_CAKKLP010000014.1, read as the reverse complement.
TTTAAAGTCAATGTCTATAAAATCATCATTAATGTCGACCTGGAAATAGTGTTCAAAGCCATTTTCACCATGAATATGGACAACCAGTCCAAGATCATTAGAAAGGTTAATATTGTAGATACGTTTTATAATAAAGTTATAGGCCAGTAATTCAAAGACCTCTTTTTTATTGAGCGTTTTATTCTCTTCCCAATTAATAATACTTACCTCTTTTTCAGATTGAAATAACTCCAGCTGCGCTGAAATTGCCGGCGTTCCAAAAATCAGATCATAGGAAAATGGAGAAGATAATCCCCAGGAAAAAGTGTTCTCATCAACAAGTGCCGAATTCATCAATTGATATACAAGAAGATAGAGCTCTTCATATTGAGGAGTATCTTCGGGCTTAATGCTGCAATTGGAATCCGGGAAATGTTTATTAAGCTTTTCTATTGAGCTTTTTATTACTTTTTTGAGTACAGTCTCCTTACTGACAGAGCCCTTTAAATAATTTAAAAAGGGTCTGAAAGAAAATTCAGCTAAATTTTCATGAAGGGCATTATTTTTAGATTTATTCAAAATCATTTTCAAACTTAGGTATTGGAATATTATTTTCTGGTAACAAAAGCATAATCAGTTATCTCCAGGGTTTTATCGTGAAAGCTATTACTTTGGATAACCTCTGAATAAGTGGTTATTCAGTAAATTTCTTATGGATATGATCATAAATATCATATTGAGAACGGACAGGGATGCCATTATTGGAAATAGGTTTATTATCAAGATCTAAATTAATTTCTGTTGCTTTGATATTATCATTCATCTGAATGTTTATTAATTCCAGAATCTCATTTTTTAACTGCGGTGAATAGACAGGGCAGAGTACTTCAATTCTATCATACATGCTGCGGTTCATAATATCTGAAGAGCCTATCAGAATTTTGTTTTCGCCATCATTTTTGAAAATAAAAATTCTGCCGTGTTCCAAATAACGATCCACTATTCGGGTTACTTTTATATTTTCACTTTGTCCCGGTACTCCCGGTACAAGACAGCAGATACTTCTTACAATGAGCTCTACTTTAACTCCAGCCTGTGAGGCTTCATACAGTTTGCTTATGATAATGATTTCCTCAAGGTTATTCACTTTTATAATGATTCCTGAAGGTTTACCTTCCTTGTGGTTCTGGATTTCCTTTTCGATCATTTCCAGGATAAAGGGCATCAGGTTAAACTGTCCTACAGCCAAATGATTAAATGACAGCTCGTCTGAACTTAAAGGTTTTCTTTTCTTTAATAAAAAATTGAAAAATTGAAAAATCTCATCGGAAATTTCAGGATTCGCTGTAAATAGAATATGGTCTGTATAGTAACGCGCTGTAGACTCATTGAAATTTCCTGTGGAAATCAGAGCATATTTTTTCTTATCCCTTTTTATCAGAGCCACTTTTGCATGTACCTTAAGCTTCGGAATACTGGTAATAATATGTACTCCGGCATTTTTCATCTTCCTTAGCCATCTCAGATTGTTTTCTTCGTCGAATCTTGCTTTAAGCTCTACGAATACCGTTACTTTTTTACCCAGCTTGGCAGCGATCATAAGAGCTTCGATAATAACGGAGTTCATGGCTGTCCTGTAAATGGTAATATAAATCTCGGTTACTTTTTCATCGGTTGCTGCTTCCATAAAAAAGTCGATCACTTTATCATAAGATTCATAAGGGGTATGGATCATGAAATCTTGTTGATCGATCAGTTCAAATACAGGGATGTCACCCGGATGCCTTTCAATTGCCGTCATAGAAGGGTAGGAGGCTTCTTTATCTTCAATTGGAATTAAATTCAGATCTTTTAAGTGATGATAAGCACTACCTGCTACTGCATCTCTAAAAGGAATGCTTAATACATGCAGCAGATTTTGAAGTTTTTTCAGGGGCATATCTTTCTCATACAGAAATCTGGTTGTTTTTCCTTTTTCCCTGTTTTCAAGATATATTTCCAGGTTTTCCAGAATATCTTCTTCTTTTTCAAAATTGATATTGGCATCACGGGTCACTTTGAAATTCCATATGCTTACTACCATATTTGGAAAATACATTTCCGGTAAAAATTTCTTTAAAATATCATCAATAAAAACAATATGCCTGCGATTGTTGCTATCCGTTTTATAAAACCTTGAGAGTTTATGAGTCGGAATTTTAAGGATATACATATTTTCTTTACCCTCTGCGGAAGTAGTAAAAATAGCCTGGTATAAAGAATTACTTTTTATAAGAAACTTATCCTTAAGGGGAAGCGGATATAATTCTATGGCAGGAGCTACAGAATGGGTGAAATATTGTATAAGCCTGCCTTCCATAAATACAGGAATAGGCTTATTATAAATAAGCTCAATATTGTCCTTTTGCAGCTGAGGAAATATTTTATTGTGTAATATTCTTCCAAAAAATTCCTGCTGATTTACAATTTCTTTATGGATGGTTTTTAATAATGGTTTTTTCTTTCCTACCAATAATTTGGGTATTCTGACTTTGTAAAATTCATCTAAATTGGAAGAAAAAATAGAAAGAAAATTAAGCCGTTCCATTAAAGGCACAGTATCATTTTCTGCTTCAGATAGAACTCTGGCATTGAAAGATAGCCAACTTAAGTCTCTATCTGTAAATAAAGGCGCAATAGTTTTCATTTATCCGTTATTTAATCAGATATTTATTTTAGAATAATACAGAACGGTTACCGTAAGATAGATACCCTCAGGTATTTTGTTACAATGATGGCCGTAAGGAATATAAATTGTTTAATAATTTTAATCCTGTTATTGGTGTTAAAAGTATTAATAGTGCTGTGATTGGGAGGCATACATTAATTTTTATAAATTTCACATTGTTGTTTTTTAGGATTTATACAGAACCTGTTGTACATCTTTCAATAAAGTATGGAAAAAGGCATTTAAAATGATGTCTATAAATATAAATTCCTGTTGATATATTGAGATGAATAGAATTAAACTAATCTTTTACTAAATTTAAAAAGAGAAGATGTACAACGAATATAAAACCGGCATTTTACCAAAACCATTTGCCAGTATATAGGTTCTGTAATTTTTTACTATCTAATCTGATGTCAGAGGATAAGAGGTAGAGTTTTTTACATATTTTCTTGATTTAATACCACAGAGTTGGCTGCACATCTTTTTTATAAATTTTGAAAAAAAGGATTTTTGCTGCTGGCTTCATATAGATAAAAATGTTAGGGGTTTATATCTATTACTACGCTATAAAAAAGATGTACAGCAGATTATATACAGACCAAATCTGTCAATATACTTGCCTCTGTAATGTTTTTGAGATCAGCCTTATCAGGGCTTCTTCAAAAATATGGGTTAAAATAATTTGTGGTTACTCCCATTTTGGCTGTGAAGACTTTAACGGTTCCAGCAAATGTTTGTATTTTCCTGGGGTCTTTGTCATTTCAACCTGTTCTGCAACTCCCTGATAGAATCCCATTGGAGTCTGTTCTTTTATAAAGTCTGGCAGAATATAAGCATGCTCGTCATCTGAATTGGCTTTTTCATAAGCATATTTTTGGTCGAAAACTCCCATTCCCAGTTGCCACGCAACGGTTCTGCTTAAAGAAACACTTACTTTATAAGATCCGCCTACTGTAGCACGAAGTTTCAAAGCCTGTAAAATTCCTACTACGGCAAGCCATGCAGCCATATAGTCATTAATAACAGCAATTTGTGGTGTTACTCCCGGAACATCTGTTTTTTTGTATGTACCGCCCAAGCTTTCCAGCCAATACGGGCCTACAAGAGCTCCTGCAGAAACATCGAAGCCCACCCGGTCACTTCCCGGTCCTTCTTCACTATTGAAATAGACGGTAGCAGTAATTAATCCCGGATGCTTCTTACCTAATTCTCTAAGGTTTAATCCTTTTTTGTTCAAGAACCCACTTCTTCTATTGGAGAAGAAAATATCTGCTGTAGATAAAAGTTCCTGAAAAGCCTTATCATCTTCTTCATTTTTATCAAAATCCAGACAAGTGGAACGCATTCCCACATTGGATGTAAAATGGAATAGTTCATGTTCATAATCACCAGAACGCCAAACATTAAGGACATCTGCCCCATGAAGAGCCAAAGCTCTTCCTATTCCACATCCTGCAATGACATGCCCTAATCCCAATGCTTTAATACCACTCAACGCATCCTCTCCCCCCTTAGGTAAAGGAATAGGGTCTGAATCAGCCACTTTCTCAATTTTGATAACCGGAAGATGTTTAGCAACCTGCTGAAACATGTCGAGCTTCATAAATTCTTCAGGAGATCTTAAAATATATAATGGAATTCCCGCTTTACCTCCTGCTTCTTCAAGATCTGCTGCATTCCATTGCTTCACCGCTTCTGTAATTTTTTCCGGGGTTGGTGCGCAACCCAAGAGTTTTCCTGCGGCATGTCTTAACGTTGGATAAAGACAAGTAAACTGAATCCACTTATCGTCCTTTGTTTTATAAAACATATTGGGAGCAAGGCCAGTCCCTAATTCGGAATTGGTATTACCGGGTTTTCCGTTTACCTGTTCTAAAGTTCCTTCAAAGAAGCTTGCAAATCTTCTTAATGCTTTTCTAAGGTCCACATGAATATCCTGTGTTTCCCCAGTTTTAAGCCTCCATATATCTGCAATTTGAGCTGCTTTTGCGGCAAGTGTAACGGCAGACTGTGCACCATAGCGAAGTACACTAGGAATTATTGGGTCTTTACCGTAAAAAGTAAGCTTCCCTCCAAAATCATTTAATGAAGCTCCTACAGTATTTAAAATATACTCAGTCTCCGCATGCAGATCAAATTCATCAGTGGTCAGTCTGTTGTTGAGATTGTCCTGAATTATTTTTTCTAAATCTACTTTTATGCTATTTTGATCCATTTTTGTTTTTTTTTATGCTGTGTAAACAATGTTTTAACCTAGTTTAGAGAAAGCATTCATTAATTCAATCTGCTTCACATCACGCTCTTCTGCCAGCTGTACAAGGCTTTTATTTCCATAATGTTCTTTCACTTGCTCATCCAAAAGTTGAGTTGTTTTTTCATCATAGGATACAGGCTTAGACATTTCATCTTTCCAAATAAGCTCCATACCAGGTCCAAGGTGATGCAGGAAGAATGGGAAACCACCATCTCCACCACCCAGGTGGAATGAAACGAATGGTCCTCCCACTGCCCAGCGGATTCCTAGTGAAGCGGTCATAATATCATCCAATTCTTTTACATTTACGACTCCATCTGCAACCAGGGATACACATTCTCTGAAAATGGCAGCCTGTAATCTGTTGGCAACAAATCCTGGAGTTTCCTTATGAAGTAATACAGGAACTTTTCCTAATGAATGATAAAAGTCCATGGCTGCTTCTACTCCGGCATCATTGTCTTTTGCTAAAATCTCAACTAAAGGAATCAAATGTGGTGGATTAAACGGGTGACCAATTAACAGGCGGGATGAATTTTTCATTTTTGTACCCTGCTGTGAAATCGTGATCCCTGAGCTTGAAGAAAGAAATAAAGAGTGCTCTGGTGCATTAGCCTCAATAAGTTGCCATAAATCCTGTTTGAAAGCAGGGTTTTCCGGTCCGTTTTCCTGAACATAATCAGCATTTTTAACTGCAGTAGCAGTATCAGCTACATAGCTCAAATGACTTTTATAATCTGAATCAATTGTATAACCCAATTTTTTTAAATCAGCAATATTCCCATCTAATTTACCATTAAAGTAATCCTGGATATCCGGTTTAGGATCACTTATAACGACTTTCATACCTGCTGCAAGAAATAATGAAGCCCATGAAGCGCCAATCAGGCCACCTCCGATTACAGTAATTGTCTTACCTTTTAAATTTAATTTTTGAGGTTGTTTTTTCATTTTTTTTGTATTTGAATTATTTATAAATATTTAATTGATATTTTCTAAGTGTTATTGGCTAAGTAGCCCCGTTAAATAGGAGATAGGGTGTTAGAAACTTTCTAAAGCCTTTTTCATCCGTGTTTTAAACAAATTTATGATGGTTCATAAAGCTTTTTATTATCTCAATGTCACTTTTTATTGTTCCATATTCTCTTTTTAGTGACTTAAAAAGCAGCTTTTCATATTGCTTAGTCTAAGTTATTTTTGAGACCTAATTTGTATCGGTATTGCATAGGGGAAATCCCTACCTGTCTTTTAAAAAATTTACTGAAAGACTGCAGATCCGCAAAAGGGAAAGAGTTTGCAATCTCACTGATAGAGAGTTTATTCTTTTTCAATTGTATTTTGGCAATTGAAGCAATAGCATCATTAATGAAATAGCCTGGAGCTTTGCCTGTTGTTGTTTTGATAATTTTAATTAAATGCTTAGGAGATACAAAAAGAGAGTCCGCATAAAACTGAAGGCTTCTCTCTTTAAGGCAATTTTCAAAAACCATTTTCTTAAAATTTTCAGTAAAGACAAGACTTCGGGTGTGAGCCTGTAATGCCGTTATTTTTAATTCTTTATAGAAAATAATAGCTGATTCGAAAACATATGAAATAATCAAATTCCTGATAACCTCAATATGTAGATTGGAATTTACTTTGTCCCGTCTGGAAAGCAGTGAAGTATATAAGTCGATAACTTTATCCATATCTTCATCATTCAGTTTAATGTCATTCTGAAAATGAACCGAAAAATGATTAAAAGATTCTAAAAAGAAATAATTATTTGAGCTGTTAACCAGAAAGTCTTTGGTAAATAAAATGGTCCTCGTTTTGAAATCTTTGCTTTGTGACATTTTCTGGAATGTATGGTTGGGCCCTATAGCCAGAAAAGTTTTTTTATCAATTCTGATGATTTCATCATTTAATTTAATTTCCATCCATCCGCTTATCCCTAAAATCAATGCATAAAAATCAGGCTTGAACATGTTTTTATTTTTAAGTTCAAAAGCTACACTGTCTGAAGAAATATAGTAATCTTCAAAATTCCAATCATGGTCCTCAATATCTTTTATCATTTCAGATAAGGTAAGTATGGGAATTTGTTTATCCTGTTCCATGTATGCAGAGATATTGATCATACTTGTTGGACTTATGTAGAGGTCTGCTTTCACCGGATTGATATTGTGCATAATCATAAGTGTTGTATAAAGAGGACAATATTTTCGGAAACCTGACAACTATCTTTTTTGAATATATCTTAGAAATGATACATTCAGAAATTATTTATTTAGTCTACCCTTGGAAAAGTTAGAGAAGGATGTCGTTAAATTTTTTTTTTCGTTATTGTGTTTTCCCGTTTTGTTCTCGTTGTTTATATATTCTTCTTTACTTTATAATCTATAATTTATTCAGGTAGGGATTTGTACAATGCCATACAAATACAGTATGACATTTGTTTTACCTATTAAAAAATCAAATTTTAAATAATGATGTGATTATGATCATCAAAATAGTAAAGTAGAACCGTGAAAGAGACTGATTTATCTCCGTCTGTAAGTGAGTAGAGGTTCTACCAATTTTATTTTGATGTTGTAAAAGTAAAGACTATTCTATAATCTGGAGAATAAAAAACCACTGATTAAAGGTGTGTAGTACATGTGTAGTAGGTTGTATTTCTCACTGGTCTCACGGATGAAATTACAATAAAGATTAATTCTTTAGTATTTTGTTTTAGTTAGATGTTTAATAATAGAAAATTTTGCTACCAGAATTTCTTTTTGCTGAATCCGTATACCAAATAAACAAAAGAAGGCATTATGAAAATACTACCCAAAAGAAGAGCTGTTCCCAGGTAGCTTATAGATTTTTCATTGCCACTTGCTACTAAAGATAATCCATCACTATTCTTAATTCTGACAATTACCGGATAAAGACTGTACGTTATGGCTATAAATAATAAGGTAACCTGGCTGCCTGCAATAATCCTCAGAAGATAAGTTTGCTTTTTTATTAACAGGTACCACAACCAGATAAGGGATAATGTACAAAGTATAACACATGTTAAGCTTACAGGATTGCCGATAAGCCATTCTGTAAGAGGAATCTGATTCTGACGTGCTACGATGAACAGTATACCTGCCAATAGAATACACATGATATTCATTTGTTTGGCTTTATAAATAGCGTAATTTTTTTCTTCTATATTCTCACCTGTTTCTTTAATGATAAAAATGGAAGCGATAAACCCAAAAACTGCAATCGTGTAAAAACCTACCAGAATAGGAAAGAGATCCAGCCAGGGATGTATAAATGCATCCATAAAATTATTGGCTTGAGGATCTATTTTTCCGGAGACTATACTCCCTGCAATAATTCCAAGAAATAAAGGAGTAACAAGGCAGGAATATACATATATCTTCGTGTATAAGGTCTGCATATTATCCTGTATGGCATCATAATGTCTGAAACCAAATGCCGTACCTCTGGCTATAATACCAAATAGGAGAGCAATTAACGGAATATAAAGATAAGTGGCAGCTGTAGTATATATGTCCGGAAATCCCACAAATAAAATTACGATGACCAGAATAAGCCACATATGATTGGCTTCCCAGATGGGGCCCATTGCCTGATACATTATTTTACCTACCCGGCCTTTAGCCCTCTTTCTGGAGAAAAACTCTACAATTCCGGCACCAAAATCTGCACCTCCCATAATAACATATAAAAGGGTGCTTATCCACAGGAATGCTAATACTATATAAAACATGTGTTTTTTAATTTAAAAGATTAATAAATAAACTTTAATGTGCATCTATTTCTGCATTGCCCACATCATACAGCTTGTCTACCATTTTTACCTGACGGTAAAGTAAATAAGCCACCGTAATGCCTAAAAGTACATAGATACCTGAAAATAGATAAAAAGAATACGCTAATCCCGGTATAGGATTTACTGCATCTTTTGTTTTCATAATCCCATATATTATCCATGGTTGTCTGCCTACTTCCGTAACTGTCCATCCTGCTTCAAGAGCTATAAAGCCTGCAGGAATTGCAGCAACAAAAAGTTTCAGGAGCCAGCTTTTTGTCATCCATTCTTCTTTTCGCCAATAGGCAAAGAGATAGAGAGCTCCAATAAGCATCATAAATGTTCCCATACCCACCATGATCTGAAAGGCAAAATGGGTGACTACAACGGGAGGGCGTTCGTCTTTTGGAAAAGCATCCAAGCCGGTTACTTCAGCATTAAAATCTGAAAAAGCAAGAAAGCTGAGCCCACCTGGGATTTTTATTGCATAATTTACAGTTTCCGTTTTCTCATCAGGAATTCCTCCAACAATTAGCGGAACATTTTTCTCTGTTTTAAAATGAGCTTCCATTGCTGCAAGCTTTGCAGGCTGGCGTTTAGCTACATCTTTTGCAGACATATCACCACTTAAAGGCTGGAGTAATGCTGCAATAGAGGCAAATATGGCTGCAATGCGGAATGCTTTTGTATGGAACTCCACATTTTTTCTTTTTAAAACCATGAGAGCATGTACTCCTGCTACGGCAAAACCTGTAGAACAAATAGCAGCAAGTACCATATGCAGAGCCTGCAATGGCCATGCTTTATTAAACATGGCAGCCACAGGATCAATATTTAGATATTGTCCGTTTATATAGTCGAATCCTGCAGGGCTGTTCATCCAGGCATTGGCAGCTACTACCAAAATTCCTGAAGCCATCCCGCTTATTCCAACAACGACACCTGTAAACCAATGGAACCATTTGTTAAAAACCTTTGCTCCATAGAGATAAAAACCTAAAGCAATTGCTTCTATGAAGAAAAAGGTACCTTCCATTGAAAAAGGCATCCCAAAAATAGGACCGGCATGTTTCATAAACTTTGGCCACAGCAATCCTAGCTCAAAAGATAATACAGTTCCGGATACAGCTCCCGTAATGAACAGAATGGCAACGCCTCTTGCCCATGCACGGGTAATATTTTTATAAATTACATTTCCGGTTTTTAAGTATCTGAAGTGGGCAATAGCCATAAAAAAGGGCATTACCATTGCTATGCAGGAAAAAATTATATGAAATCCCAGTGTAAATGCCATCTGGGAACGAGCGGCCATTAGATCATCCATAAGAAATAATTTTATTGAGTTATTAATAGAACCTAATTCTTTTTACGCTTTTTAAAGACGTATCCTATTGTTGCATAGGTCATTATTGGGTTTAGATCCACATCTATCTTGGATTTAATGATCTGGTTTGTCTCCTGGTGTCGGGTGGTAAGAACTGCATCAACACTTAATGGAATTACAGAAAAATTACCACCTACAAACCACTGATCTGTTATAGCATACGTCAAACCACCAGAAAATGCTGGTCTGAAAGCTCCATTTATCTTTAGATCTGTAGGACCGCCTAGTAATTCACCCAGCTGATCATTTGTTATTTCACTGCCTGTAAACCAACAGTAGGTAAAGCCTGCTGATAGCGAGGCGCTTAATTTAGGCGTAATGGGTTGGCGGTATTTTACCTGTAATATGGGGGTCCATGCAGTGGTTTCAGCAATTTTTCCAAGAGGTTCCAGTGCATCCCATCCTTTAATGTCAAATTTTGGAGGAATTCCTGCGGTAAGTTCCACTCCCCAATGGTCTGTGAAAAAATAACCCCCCGAAAATCCTACTGTATTGGATTTACCAAGTCTAACAGCTGTATGGGGTAATTCAACATCGGTGGGAGCAGATCCCACTTCTATAATACGTAATGTTGAACTTTTAGATTGTGGAGCAAGATACATCCATCCGGCTGTGACATAAAATTCTTTTGCTTTCTGTGCATGGACATCTAAGGCCCATAAAGTAATTAATGGTAGTATTAACTTCTTTATGAAACGGTAATATTTCATCTGAGTGTTTTTTAATTGTGTTAAAAAATGATCAATTTCTATTAATATACGGCTCTATTTTATGTGTGGTAAGTGTGTTGGAATATTTATGTGAAATGTGTTTTTAGTGATTGTAAAAAGAGCCGTATATTATATTACTTCTATCTTATTTATTATTCATAATGGTAATACCTGTAAGCAACAGTTCTTTTCCTCCTTCGTAAATCATTTTCTGTTCTCCGGTATTGACATTAAACTGTCTTATGTGGCCACCTAAATCTGCTGTGAATACAGAATTGTGATCTGGAGCAATAGCTAACCCAATTGCTTCTTTATGACCTGATCCAATAATTTCAACTTTACTTTTACCGATATTTTCTAATTTTGCACGGTTTAAAGTATTTCCTCCGACAGCATCCACTCCTCTGTCAGTCCAATATAAATATCCGTTTACAAAATCTAATTCCAGGTCAATACATTCAGGAAGTTTTTCATAAAGGAGTTCAATATCGGTTCGGTTGGTGGCTGTTTCTCCCGCAGGCATTTCAATTTTTGCTCTGAAGATACGTCCGTTTCCTCCTTTAGCAGGTCCTTTTTGTGTCCAGTAAAAATATCCTGCATCCGGATCAACAGCAACACCTACGCAATGTCTGTTTTCATCCATCATGTCTTCTTTACCTTTTCCCCTTTCTACAAGAGTAAGGACATCACTGCCGTCTAAGTTTGCGCTCATTACACGCATTCCTTCACGATCGCCCCAGTAAATACGTTCATTTTTACGGTCTAACGTAAGCTGCTTTGGGGTAACTGTTACCCCCACAGGAATGATTATTTTATGATTGGATCCATCCAGATCGATACGTTCAATAGAACCATCATTATTATAAAGTGTTTCTCCTCCTGTAGGAACGCCCATATTGGTTGCATAAATATGTCCGCGAACATTATCGACAACAATACCGTCAGGAGATTTTCCCGGAGTATTGATTAATAATTCTGCAGCTCCGGTTTCTGGATTGATTTTTAAAATTTTCTGGCCAAATGCAGCCAATGCAAGGATTGAATAACTGGTGTTTTCCATTGTGTATTTTTTATTTTTGATTTAAAGAATTATCGTTACGCTTATGATGGATCAGAATCTTTTTTTTCAGGCTCCAGAATAAGTCTTAGAGTTGGATCATTGGTCATAAAACTTACAATCCAGTTGGTAGCGAGTTTAAATTTATTACGGGATCCCGATATAGGAACAAGGTGTATCAATAACCAGGTAAGCCATGCCATAAACCCTTTCATAAATCCACCTTTTGGAAAATCTACGACAGATTTAAACTTTGCAATTGCCGCCATGCTTCCTTTATTATTGTATTTGAAAGGTTTGAGTGTTTTCTGTTCTACCAGTCTTGGAATATTATCTGCTAATAGAATTCCCTGCTGAATGGCAATTTGTGCCAGCTGAGGATGTCCGTTCGGATAGGCTGCATCTGCTGTTTGAAAACACTGATCACCAAGTGCGAAAATATTTTCAGTACCCGCGACCTTATTATATTCATCAACCATAATTCTGCGTCCTCTGGTAATTGAAGATTCCGGAAGGCCGGGAGCTTGTCTTGCTATAACCCCTGATGCCCATACCAGAGTAGCGGTAGGAATTGTCTGGTCATTGCCTAATGTGACAATATCATCATTATAATCTTTTACCAATGTGTTTAATATAACTTCGACTCCTCTTCCTGACAGAACCTTTAATGCTTCCTGCTGTGCTTTCTGGCTCATAGGTCCAAGCAAAGCATTTGAGCCGTCTATAAGATATATTTTACCGCCTCCTTTTTTAAGGTTGGGATAATCTTTTGAAATAATATGATGAGACATATCTGAAAGCATTCCGGCTACTTCTACACCTGTAGCGCCGCCACCGGCAATGACGATATTTCTCAGTTTCTTTTCTTCTTCGGGATTCTTAGTGATGGTGGCTTTTTCAAGACTGGTTAATATATGATTACGCAATGCTGCAGCATCATTTATATTTTTCATAGGGTAGGCCTTCTCTTCAATATTTTTGTTTCCAAAAAAATTAGTTTCTGTTCCCATGGCTAAAACCAGGTAATCATAGGGTAGGCTTCCTTTGTCTGTTTCCACGATATTAGCTTGCTGGTGTATCATGACCAGAGATCCTAAATGAAATTCCACATTTGGTTTTCCCTGAAACATTTTGCGGAAAGGATAACATATATTTGAGGGCTCAATGAATGCTGTAGCTACCTGATAAATCAGTGGAGGAAAGAAATTATAATTGTTGTGATCTACAAGGGTAATATCAAAATCCTGATTTTTCCCTAATTTATTAGCAAGGTTGGTACCAGCGAATCCGCCTCCAATGATGACTATTTTCTTCATATTTCATGTGTTAATTTATAATTAGAGTTTAATAATAATCCGATTTGTGTATTTGAGTATTTTATTGAACCTGAATTATTATTTCTTAGTAAAACAAAGTTATTGATGAGGGTTTTATAGTATATTGTCTTAAATTCTCTTTTAGTGGTCCGGAATTCTCTCTGTAATGAATTATTGTTTGGTTTAACAGTATATTCTTACCTGCTTTTAAATAAAAAATACCCGTGATATATTGGATCTAATATCAAATAAATAGATAATATTCACGGGCATTTACGTGCTATAAAAGTTGAAAAGTTTGACTTATTTTAAATTAATTTTTTATTATGAATCATTACTTTCAATAGGACAAAGTTATGGATGAATGGCTGAAAGTTTATTATCTGTGATTCTCTTTTAATAGTTTAAAATTCTCTTTTTGATGAATTATTTATGCCAATAAATTGCTTATACTCATTTTGATATGGAACCTGTAAATGTGTAAACTAAGAATATTATAATAGCAGTATTCAGGAAACTGTAATTATTATTTGCCTAACTTAGAACTACTATGAAATTTTAACCGATAATTGACCAGTACGGCAATAACGAAATAAAAGGCTGCTGTCAGCCACATTTGCCCCCATAGATCTTTTATATCCCCCAGGCTTGCCTGAAATTGACTAAGTGCTAAAAATCCCCTGACACCCACTGTTGAAGGAAACACGTAAGATAATATTTTTACCCAGTGAGGAAAAGCAACTACCGGCCATGAAATCCCGGTAAGAAAAACTGCCGGAGTAGACAGAAATGTAATGGACATTGCTGCATCTTCCCTTCTTTTGAAAATTCCCATCAGGGAAAATCCTAAGAATATGACTGCTAAGAAGAAGGGTATTAAAAATATAATGACATCTCCGAATGCAGCCCTGAAAGGTAATTTAAAAATAGTGAAAGCACTCCCGATTATCACTGAAAATACCAGAATACACAGTAATAGGTATGCTAATGCCCGTCCCAACAGTATAGGAATGATTTTAAGATGTAGAGAATCTGAAATATTATATGTTTCAAGATATTTGTTTTGTTCCCGGAAAGTTCCTCCTAAAACCCCAATAGCTGTAAGTAATAATGTCTGCATAACGACGAGAAATACAACAGGTAAGATGAAAGTGCCATATCCTGCATAAGGATTGAAAACGGGTTTGGTTATAGCGGCAACTGATCGGCGGGAAATAGTACTGTTTTCGTAGTTTAGCCCGCTGTGTAAAGATTTATTTATTTCTATTTGGGCATTGAAAGTACCCATAACGGAAGATGTTGCGCCGGAAATAGCTTTGTTATGCAACATATTTGAGGCATCACTGTATAATGATAACGAGGTTTGGTGTCCTAGAGATACTTTTTGTTCGAAATCTTCAGGGATAACCAGTATTCCAAAGATTTTTCCCTGAGTAAATTCTTTTTTTGCCTCATTCATATCATTAGAAACCACAGGAACACTTACCTGTTGAGTAGCCGCAAGCATTCTTATATAGTTTCTGCTCATACTGCTCTTATCCAAATCTACTACTGCTATAGGTGTTTTTTCAATAATTTCATTATTGTAGACTGAACCATTTAAGAAAGCAACAACAATTGTAAATACAAGAAATGTAGTCCGTAAAGCATTATCACCAAAAAAATGAAGTAATTCTACCTGGCAGGCATTGAATATGGTCTTTATAATTCTGTAAAATAAATTATTTTTCATAATATCCTCCTTTTTGTAGTTGATAACTGAATTTTTTTAGTGAGAGTAAGCCTATCAAAGCAAAAACTCCGAAGCCTATCAAATAGGGAAGAGATTCAATAACGGGCATTCCTTTGACGGCAATATTGGTAAGTGCCCTGGCATATGAAGAAAAAGGAAAGATAGAATCCAGGATTTTAATTGCTGTAGGCATCCCTTCCTGCGGAAATGTATACCCGCTGAATGAATATGCTAAAGAAGAATATCCACCTCCCATGGCACATAAGGATCTGAAATCCTTGCTGATCGTTACAAAGAAAACGGCCATGAGCTGATATACGACTATTAAAATAAGAGTCAATATATATACATTGACAACAGTGGTATTGATTGGGATACCCAGATAGCCAAAGAGGTAGGCTACCATCAAAATAGTTAATAGGGAAAAAATAATAGTGTAAGGCAATATTTTTCCGAAAAATGCGAAAAAAACATTATTACCACTCAATTGGTATAACTCCTTCCCTTTATTATATTTCAAAATACTGCCCAGTATGTATAATGTAGTGATCATTACCGTAAGCTGCAATGCCATAGGAAAAAGAGAAAGACAAAGGTAATAGGCATAGTTAACAAAAGGATTAAATAATGTATGGCTTCTCATAATAACAGGCTGAACGGCGTTCTTTGCCTGTAGGGAAGATGATCCCTTTTTCATAATTGTATTTACTTTTGCAGAAGTGGAAAAACTTCCTACAGCTGTATTAAATCCTTTATTTATAAGCCCTGCAGGAGTCATATAATCATTATTGATATACAATACTACATTGACATTCCTTCCACGGCTGATGTCTTTTTCAAAGTTGCGGGGAATAATAACCAGGCCAAATACATGACTGGTCTGTATTTGTTTAAGTCCTTCGTTTTCGGTATTTACTTCTTTCGTGAAATCCAGTGTAGAATTGGCATCTATCTGCCTGATAAGCTCCCGTGATACAGATGTTTTATCCTCATCCAAAATGGCTATGGGAAGCTCCCGCAGTACACCGTCACCAAAAATGGCAGCGTAAAGGATAAATATGGCTAAAGGAACTCCTAATGTCCAAAGTATTATACTGGGTTTCTTTATGATTGTTTTCCATTCATAGAAAAACACTTTCCAGAAGCCGTTTTTCATTGTATCCATTTTGGTTAGTTATAATGTTACAGAGGGTATCAGTACACTCAT
Organism: Chryseobacterium sp. Bi04; assembly: GCF_918698085.1. Taxonomy (GTDB): domain Bacteria; phylum Bacteroidota; class Bacteroidia; order Flavobacteriales; family Weeksellaceae; genus Chryseobacterium. Next base: position 23,067 of record NZ_CAKKLP010000014.1, on the reverse strand, counting down.
TCCCGGACGGAATCCATCAATTTTCTTTGTAGGATAGGCTTTAATTTTGAATGTTCTCATATCAAAGCCTCCTTTTGTTTTGGTGGCTGTCCAGGTAGCAAAATCTCCCAGTGGGGCAATAAATTTTACCTGAAGTTCAATTTTTTTATTATCTAACGCAGGAACCACTCCTTCGAATTTGCTGTTCATTTTGAATTTTCCCATCTGATCCTCTTTGATATTGATAACAACCCAGATATCATTCAGATCCACAAGATTTACAATGGGATATCCAGCATTGACAAGTTCCCCAAGGTTAGGAAAATATTGATTGACCTCTCCGTCTGCAGGAGCAATGACATTAATTTCACTTCTATATACATTGACTTCCTTTACGGCGCCTTCAGCCTGTCTCATAGAGGCTGCAGATGCATTTTTATCCTCGGTTCTGGCTCCGTTTTTTGCCATCAGATAATTATTGTATGCTGCTTTTTCCTGTTCTCTCGAAGCATTTTTCTGACCCTTGGCTTCATCTCTTTTCTGCGCAGGAATTACTTTCTCCTGGTAAAGGTTTTCCATTCTTTTGTAAGTAGTTTCTGCAAGATCAGCAGAAGCTTTGGCCTGTTGCCAGGAATTATAAGCCCCCTGAACCTGTTCATAACGGGTTCCGTTTATAGCTTTATCATATTGTGCGGTTGCAGCGTCTTTTGCAGATTGTGCCTGAATCAGTTTAGCGTCGAGTTCCGGGCTGGATAAAATAGCCAGTAGCTGCCCTTTTTTTACAGACTGTCCTTCATCAGCCAGTTTCTTCTCCAGTCTTCCGGTTACTTTAGGGGCAACATGAATTTCAGTAGCTTCAACTTGTCCTTGCAAGTAATCTTTTGTCGGACTTGTGAGAAAATAAACTGATACAGCAGCTATCGCTCCAAATATTAATATAATGATGAGGATATTAATGAATGTAACTGATTTTTTCTGGTTTGTCGCCATTGTAATAATTTTAAGTTATATAATTTGAGATTTTATTGGGCATTTTGGATATAATCGTTGCTCATTCCGCATACTTCAAAAAGTTTAGCCAGGTTGGTATCATAGTCCGTATATGCTTTCAGCTGTTCAATTTTTTTCCCGGATAGATCCAGCTCAGCATCAATAACATCCGTAGATGTAGATATTCCCTCTGCAAAAGAGGCTTTCCGTATTCTTACAAGTTCTTCTGCTAATTGTATAGATTCATTTAAAGAAACAATTTGTTCATCCGATTTTTTGAGCTCATTATATAGCTTTTCAACATAAGTTTTAATATCAAGCTGAAGCTTTTCTCTGGACATTTCAATCGTTTCTTTTTCACTTTTGGCAGCAAGAATTCTATTTTTCCGTCCAAACCCGTCAAAAATATCATAGGTAACCATAACACCTACAGTTAAAGGATTTTTTACCAAAGGATAGTTGTGTGAGGCAAGGATCTGCTGACCGGTTAATAAAACAGTAGGCAGGTAGCTTGCTTTTTCTATATTAATCCCTTGCTGGGCAATCTCTTCTAGAAGTTTTATTTTTTGTATTTGAGGATAATTGGCCGCTGCCTTCTCTTTGTATTCTTCCAAAGAATTCATATTTCCTTCCAAGAAAAACGGTGTAGTAAGTGTGAATTCTTCTTCCTGCTCTAATGTTGCGGAAAGAGCCGTTCTTGCCAATTGTAAATCTTTTTTAGAAGCAAGTAATTGTCTTTCCGCTTCAGAAACGGCTACCTTCGCCTGTAGAACGTCTACGCCTGCAATGATACCGTTACGCTCCATTTTTAATGAATTTGACAGGTGTACATTCATTACCTCTACCACATTTTCTTTTACAGTAACAGCCTCTTCGGCCAGTTTTGCTTTGAAATAACTGTTGGCCAGCTCGGAAACCAGGCTTTGTTCAGAATTGTTTTTTTCCACTTTTGCTACCTCAGCACTTATTTTAGCGATATTGACTCCTGATCTTATCTTTCCACCGGTATATATTGGCCAGCTCAGTGATATTCCTCCAAATGCCATATCTTTTTTCTGAAGGGCAAAATCCCAGCTGCCCAGCACGGAAGGTGAAGGAAGTTGGAATAAGGATGCCAGCTGATCTCTTTTCTCATTAAGATTGATTCTTGATTCTTTATCTGTATAAGTTAACGTTCCAAATGCTTTAATCTGAGGATACAGCATACTTTGGGCAGTTTTTATCTTATAATGGGCTGCATCTATCTTTTTATTATTTATTTTTACTTCAATATTTTTATTCATCATTATATCTCTGGCTTCAGAAAAACTGAGTGCAGATTGGGCATGTAAATAATTTACACCTGAGAATAGGATGATAAGTTTAATCAATAATTTCATTGCAGTTATTTTATAATTTATCAATTTAAAAGTGATTATGAATCATTGTAAAAAATAGAGAAACTGTATTTTAATAAAGACTAAAATACCAGCTTTTATCAGTGATATTTCCCAATATTGGGATAATAAAAATATAGGGTTTCTACCTTTATTATGCTGAAAATCTTATCTATATCAAGAATGATGTATAATTCCCATGTATAGATTTGGCTCAATTTATTTCCTTGTTATCTGAAATAAATTGTATATAAAATCTGTTATTTTTACTGCTATTTATTTAACAATCAATCATTGCTGCTAAATTATCATTGATCTCAGTATATCGGCTTATTTGAAAGTAGTTAAATGTAGTCCGAAAGTATCATTGTTCGGAAAGGATGGTTCAAACCCAAAGAAGAGTTCATTATAAGTGGGTGATAGGGGAAGAAAGACATCTTCTGATATGAATAAAAAAAGCAGAGATTAATTCTCTGCTTTTTCTTTTTTGATAGCCTGGTTCATAATAAGGATAATCCCCAGAAGGAAAAAAGCTATAATAAGATAGCGCCATGCCAGTCCTTTTTGCTCTGTAACTGTTCCGCTTACAGAAATAATGAAACTTGAAATAGAGGTGATCACATAGACCAATCCTCCCATTAATCCACCTGCTGTTCCTGCATTTTTAGGGAAATATAACATACTTGTTGTGAAAAATGAAGTAAACAGTATCCCTGAACAGATATGAATAAAAAAGGCAAAAGGAACCATGATGAAAAGGCTTTCTGCATAATTGCTGGTGACAATTAGTGCAATAATCAGGATGAGCTGCAACAGAACAGGCTGAAGGATACGGGGCTTAAAATCCAGCGTAAGCCTGCGTTTTCCTATAAAGCCGCCTATCATCCATGAAAATCCTAAGATCAAAGTACAATATCCAATAACTACAGGGCTAAAATGAAAAGTGTTTTCAATAATAAAAGGTCCTGTAATATTAAAAAGCATAACAATAGAATAGCTTAATCCCAAAATGAAAATTCCCAGCATAAAAATCCTGTTTTTAAGCATCATTTTATAGAGACTTATATTTTCGGCAATATCGAGCTGCTTTTTCTGGGGAAGGCTTTCTCCACTGAAAAACCACTCGAACAGGAAAATGACTCCTGCATATAAGGCCAGGAAATGAAAGTTGGCGTGCCAGTTAAAAAGTTTTTCAAGATAGCCTCCAAGAAAAGGAGCCAGAATAGGTCCGCAGGACCAGACAATGGTAAAATAACTCAGGTAATGTTTTACTTTTTCTGAATCATAGATATCCACAAAAATAGCGCGGGTAGCCACAACAAGTACCGAAACGGCAACACCCTGAAGAATACGCAGCAGACATATTAACAGGATACTGTCAGTCATTGTAATCAGGATACTGCTGACGACCAGAAGGAATAAAGCAAGCAGTTTTGGACGGTAGCGCCCAATACTGTCAAGAATTCCCCCCACAAACAGCTGGGAGATTCCATAGCTCAGCAGGTAAGAGGTTAGCGTAATCTGGATATCTTTTTCGGAAACTGATAGTTCTCTGGCCATTGATGGAAATGACGGCAGGTAAATATCTGTGACAAACCCTGAAAGAGGGATGGACACAAAGGCCATAATGGTTATTAACTTTATGCGTTTTTCAGATGCTTCTCTCAACATATTCATTCATTTTTACCATGCAAAAATAATTCAAGAAAACTAAAATCCAGTTTTAAAAGACAAAGTAAAAATTACAAAATTCAAATATTTAAAATGCATTTTTAAATTTTAGAGGGGAAGTCTGTGCATGCTTCTTGAAAAAATTGTTAAAATGGGAAGGCTGCTCAAAGCCTAAAGTATAGCCTATTTGCGCAATATCCCAGTTGGTATATTTCAACAGGTTTTTAGATTCTTCAAACATTTTGTCCTTAATGATCTGTGTGGTTGTAAGATGGGTCACTGACTTTACAGAAGAATTTAAATGATTCACATGTACATTAAGATGATCAGCGAAATCGGAAGGTGTTCTTAATGCCAGAGGATAAGCAGGTGAATCCAGTGGGAACTGTTTGGTAAGCAGTTCATCAAACAGTTTATAAAGGCGGACATTAGCGGGAAGTTCATTAGGGCTGATATCTTCAACACGGTTTTCCAGGGCCAGATGCAGAACAGATGCAAGATTGCTTTTAATACTGCTGCAGCGGTACGGATAAACTGAATTATTAATCCGGTACATCTGCTCAAAATAAAGAGTTGCCAGCTGGGTCTGTTCATCCGTTAAAAAAACAACAGGTTTGCTCCATTCCTTGAAAAGAGAGGTCTTTTTGAATAAATTAAACTCAGAATTTCCATTAAAAAACTCCTGATTGAAGAGACAAAAATAACCTTCCTGGAAATCACCGTCACATTCCCAGGTATAAGGAATGCTGGGGGAAGGGAAAAATAGGGCAGGGCGGTCAATATAGAGTTGATGGGCACCATAATGTATTGTACCTTTTCCTATGATAAAGCTGATTTTATAATAATCACGCCGGTTGTAAGGGCTTTTGAAACTACAATACTTTCGCATAGAAATATTGAAATGAGATTTTCCCATTTCAAAATCTTCCGAATCAAACAGTTTGATCTGATTTTTTCGAATACGTCTGTAATAATCTTCTATGGTTTCCAGCTGATCACTCATTGTGTTGAAATTATAAAAATCAAAGATACGAAATTGAAAGAGATATAAAGCTTCCCTATTTTTGATCATTTCTAATTTTTATGAATCTCCATTTTTAAAATATGTGACGGAAGCTGAAAAGGACCAGCCTGTGCCAGGGAAGCTGATGTAAAGCCACACTCCTTCAAAAACTCCAGAAGAGGATCATGGGCGAGTATATTGATCCATATGATATCTGTAAAACTTACTGCAGACCTGCATTTTTTCCAGAGAGACTGTCTTATTTCTGGGGAATTGAATTGAGGAAGAATAACAAAACTTATTTCTGTAGATCTTTTTCCTTCAGCTATTCCGGGATATACAGAGCCGCTTTTGATGATACTGTAGCCCACCGGTTGCCGGTCTGCATACGTCATGATGAGCTGGTTGGAAAGATCATTCAGTTCATTGATCATCTTTCTCGGATCTATTTCACTGCTGATATATCTTTTGATGTCTTCTTCAGAAATAAAATCTTTATGCAGACTGTAAACCGAAGAATCGATGATGGTTATAAGATCAGAAATTCCCTCTTCAGAACCTACTGTAAATTTTGAAATGATATCCATGAGTTTTTTTATTCAAAATTATAAGATTAATCCATTCAGAGGGGATACAGTTTGAGAAAATATAATCAGTACAGGTGTTTATTTTGTAAATTTGTTCGGTACAGTTTTACCTATTCTATGAAATCCTATAAGTACGAAATTTTTACAGCGGTTATTGAAGAACATATCTATAACGGAGTCTTACAGTACAAAGACCGCCTGCCATCTATCCGGGAAATTAAAAAAGCATATCAGCTGAGTATCAGTTCTGTTCAGAGTGGTTTCGAACACCTTATGATGAAAGGCCTGGTTAAAAGCAGTCCGCGTTCAGGGTATTTTGTTTCAGACATTATGGAAGAGAATACTCCAAGAAGAAGAAAGCTTGTTCCTGTAGCCAGGGATGAGGTCTTTATGAAAAACATGATGCTGACATCTAAAAGAACCTCGGAATTTAGTTCTTTTAATGCAGCTATGCCGGGAGATTTGCTGATTCCGCAAAAATTAATACTCCGGACCATGCAGGAAGTGATCCGTGAAAAAGGAGCTTCACTTCTTCGGTATTATCCTTCAAATGGGCTAGCATCATTGAGAAAACATATTGCAGTTCAAATGGGAAAATATGGAGGTACATTTAATCCTGATGAATTAATCATTACTGATGGTGCTTTGCAGGCACTGGTTATTGCATTAAGGTCTGTAACAGAAACCGGAGATGTGGTAGCGGTTGACAGTCCCTGTGTGTTTTCAGTATTAGAGGTGATTGCTAATCTGGGTCTTAAGGTTATTGAGATTCCTGTACATTACCGAAGTGGTTTTGATACAGAGTATTTCAGAAAAGTATGTGTAGAAAATAATATCCGTGCATTGGTGGTAACTCCCAACTTTCATAATCCTACTGGTATTTTGATGAGTGATAACATAAAGAAAGAGCTGCTGAAAATAGCTGTTATACATCAGGTGCCGGTTATTGAAAACGATATGTATGGCGATCTTTATTTTACAGAAAAAAGACCGCATTGTATCAAAAGTTTTGATGAAACAGGATTGGTAATGACATATTCCTCCTTTTCAAAGACATTGGCACCCGGCATTCGTCTGGGCTGGCTGTCGGCAGGACGTTTTTATTCAAAGGCTGAGAAAAGCAGGTTTGTATTGGGAAAATCGGTATCGCCCATTTATCAGGAGCTGGTATTGAAGCTCCTTCAGGGAAACAGCTATGAAAGGCATCTGCGTTCATTTCGAAAAAGGCTGAACGAGCAGGCAATTATTGTATTAGATGCATTAAGAAGACACTTTCCACAAGACTCATATTTTCACAGGCCGCAGGGTGGCTACAGCATTTGGGGACAGCTACCGGAGAGTGTTGATATGGATATATTTTACCTTTACTGTGAAAATAACAAAATTGTATTTACTCCTGGTACTACATTTTCTCTTACAGAGCACTACAGTCACCATTTTAGGATAGTATTTACAGAGAGAATAACCTCAGAGAGTCTCGCTTTACTGAAAAATGTAGGAGAAAAGCTCAGAAGTCTCAGTTGATTTTATCATATAAAACCTGATCTATGAGGTCTGGAAGACGAACAAAATGTTTACATATTGCTTCAGGGAGAATATCTCCACAATCATTCTATATGGTTTATTTTACAGGGCTTGATAAATTACAGAAACAAACCGTTTTGCAGTTGGCCATAACATGCAAAAACACCTCATATTTGATTATTTCTCAGGTTAAATAGAAAAGAATTTTACTGAAATTCACGATTTTTATAAATTTTCCGGGTGCTGTATTGGCTGGAATCACCATAAAACCTATATTTGCAGCCTAAATTTTTAAATAAATGAAAGAACTAATTGAAAAAATCAACGCAGAATTTGAAGCGTTCACAACTGAGGCAAACCAACAAGCAGAAAAAGGAAACAAAGCAGCTGGTACAAGAGCTCGTAAAGCAGCTTTAGAACTAAGCAAACTGTTCAAAGACTTCAGAAAAGTTTCTGTAGAAGAAGCTAAAAAATAATTTACCTCAAACCGGCTTTTAAAGCCGGTTTTTTTATGTCCTCAATTGCTCTACAAATTTCAGTCATTGCCGCTCATTCTGTGGTATGCTTTGTAATGAATATAAATTTTTCATACAAAAAGCTTGAAAACATTCTTCTGTAAAGACTTTTTTGCTTCCAATCCTTTATCATTTCCGCAATTTCTTTTATCTTTAAACCAATCAATATATGTTATGAAGATAAATAGATTTTTTGCAGTACCGGCAGTGGTGTTGGCTGCCCAATTTTCATGGGCCCAGGTAAAAGTAGATCCGAAAGAAAAACTTGATCCTATCGTAAAAAGTTTTGTAGATGAGGTAAATAACAATTCTCAGCTTGAAAATATGGCTGGCGAATTATTAGACGGCATAGGGCCGCGTCTTGTGGGAACTCCTGAAATGCTTGCTGCCAATGAATGGAGTGCGGGGAAACTTCGCTCATGGGGAGTAGAGGCAAACCTCCAGCAATTTGGAACATGGAAAGGCTGGCAAAGGGGAATTACGCATGTCGACATGGTGTATCCACGTGTAAAATCACTGTCTGCAACACAATTGGCATGGAGCCCGGCAACCAAAAAAGCTGTGGAAGCAGAAGTAATTGTTCTTCCTAAAGTATCTTCTAAAGCAGAATTTGATCAATGGCTGCCTTCTGCAAAAGGGAAAATTGTTTTGATGGCTCAATATCAGAAAATAGGGCGTTCTGACGAGCAGATCAAAGAATTTGCAACTCCTGAGCTTTATGAAAAACTTAAAGCGGAAAAAGAACAGGCTGCCAAGGATTTTACTGCTTATGTAAAGAATATAGGCTATGACAATAGCACACTTCCGGAAGCTTTGGAAAAAGCAGGGGCAGCAGGAATTGCTATTTCCAACTGGACGGGGATTATGGGAGCCAACAGAATCTTTGGAGCAAAAACATCCAAAATTCCAATGATTGACATTGATGTGGAAGATTATGGAATGCTTTACAGAATGGCCGAAAAAGGAAGTAAGCCAAAAATTAAAATTGATGCCCAGTCAAAAATCCTTCCTGATGCCAAAAGTTTCAATACCATAGGAATGATCAAAGGAAAGGAAAAACCTGAAGAATACGTGATCCTTTCTGCTCATCTTGATTCCTGGGATGGAGCTCAGGGAGCTACCGATAATGGGACAGGTACTCTTACGATGCTTGAAACCATGAGAATCCTGAAAAAATATTATCCAAACAATAAAAGAACAATTGTTATAGGACTTTGGGGGAGTGAAGAGCAGGGATTGAATGGTTCAAGAGGTTTTGTAGCAGATAACCCTCAGATCATCAAAGGCGTGCAGGCTGCTTTTAATCAGGATAACGGAACAGGACGGGTGGTAAACATCAGCGGTCAGGGATTCGTAAAAGCATATGACTATATCGGAAGATGGCTTGAGGGAGTTCCAAAAACGGTAAAAGGACACATTAAAACCGACTTCCCGGGAATGCCCGGAGGGGGTGGTTCTGATCATGCTTCCTTTGTAGCGGCAGGAGTGCCGGGGTTCTCCTTAGGTTCTCTGAACTGGGGATATTTTGGATATACCTGGCATACTACAAAAGATACGTATGACAAGATTGTTTTTGATGAAGTGAAAAATAATGTAGTGCTAACCGCTGCATTAGCTTATATGGCTTCTGAAGATCCTGAATTTACCAACAGAGAAAAAAGACTAATGCCTCAGGATGAAAAAGGAGGAACGGTGAAATGGCCGGAAGTTAAAGAGCCAAGAAGAGATTCTAAAGAATATAAATAATAGGATATTAGTATTCAAAATAGCAAAGGCTGTCTTAATAGGCAGCCTTTTTATGCAGATTTATTAATACAGTGCTTTACTATCAGATATAAAATTCTAAATCTGAAAACTTTGAAACAGAAGGCTCATATGCCGGATCAGTTAATTTTCCAAAACCATATTCACAAAAAATAAACTCCAGATCATTGGATCTTGAAGAGTCGTAATCTGTTTGGGTGTCACCAATATAAATGGTGTTTTCAGGCTTTAGCTGATTCCTTTCCATAATCAGTTTTATATTTTCAGCCTTGGGCTTTTGAGTCCGTCCGTGAGATTCAAAATCTGTAAACAGGTCATTGAACTGACAGTATTCCAAAAATGCTTCAATATATCCATCCTGACAATTGCTTACAATAAAAAGGTGGTGTGTATTGCTAAGGCTTTTCAGGGTCTCTTCCACACTATCATATAAAATTCCGCCCTGTATACGCAGTACTTCATTTTCCTGGGAAACAATTTCAGAAAGAATTTCCTGAATCTGCAGGTCTGAAATTCCGGGAACAATATCCTTAACGATATCGTGAGCCAGTAATCCCATATACTGATTCATATTTTCAGGTTTCAGGTCTTTTTTTATGAGCTGATGCTTGTTCAGAACATGATTCCATATTTTGATAATAGAAGCCCTGGAATCCCATAAAGTTCCATCTAAATCGAAAATTAAATTCTTATAATTCAAAATGTCTTTTGTTTGTTGATTAAAAATATGTGCTTACAGAATCATACTCAGCTGAATCCTTTTTCTTGCCTCATCTACCTCCGTTACCTTCACACGGACATGCTGATGAAGCTTTACCACTTCATTTACATCAGAAACAAATCCGTCTTTCAGCTGGGAAATATGTACCAATCCGCTTTCTTTGATTCCCAGGTCTACAAAACATCCGAAAGCCGTAATATTGTTGACGATTCCCGGGAGGATCATTCCTGTTTTTAAGTCTTTAATGCTTTTTACATGAGGGTCAAACTCAAATATTTTAACTGCTTTTCTGGGGTCTAATCCCGGTTTTTCAAGCTCCTTCAGAATATCTTTGATTCCTAAAATTCCGATTTCTTCTGTGATATAACTTTCTGGTTTTACCAAAGCAATTTTTTCTTTGTTGGCAATCAGTTCATGGGTTTTAATACCCAGATCTTTGGCCATTTTTTCTACAACTCCATAGGCTTCAGGATGTACAGCGGAGTTATCCAGTGGGTTTTCAGCATTGGTAATTCTGACAAAAGCAGCGGCCTGCTGAAAGGCTTTCTCTCCAAGTCTCGGTACTTTTTTCAGTTGTTTTCTATTTTCAAAAGCTCCGTTTTCCGTACGGTAGTTAACAATATTTTCTGCCATTTTCTCCCCAATTCCGGAAACATAGCTTAATAATGACTTACTGGCTGTATTTAAGTTGATGCCTACAGAATTCACACACTTCATAACGGTAGAATCCAGTTCATTTTTCAGCTGAGTTTGGTCTACATCATGCTGATATTGGCCTACACCAATAGATTTTGCATCAATTTTTACAAGCTCTGCCAACGGATCAGAAAGCCTTCTTCCAATGGAAACAGCCCCACGTACAGTGACATCGTATGCAGGAAATTCATCCCTTGCAATTTTACTTGCAGAATATACCGAGGCTCCGGCTTCAGAAACTACAAAAACCTGTAAAGGCTTATCAAACGCAATTTTTTTAATGAAAAATTCTGTTTCACGGCTTGCGGTACCATTTCCGATAGAAATAGCTTCAATAGCATAGGCATTGACCATGGAACGGATTTTCTTCATTGCCATTCCGGTTTCATTTTGTGGTGCGTGAGGGTAGATGGTTTCATTATGAAGTAAATCTCCCTTTTCATCTAAGCAGACAATTTTACATCCGCTTCGGTAGCCAGGGTCAATCGCTAAAATCCTTTTTTCACCTAAAGGCGGTGCCAGAAGTAACTGACTCAAGTTCCCGGAAAATATTTCTATGGCTTTTTTATCTGCTTTTTCTTTGGCTTCCTGCAGGCTTTCATTGGAAATAGCCGGTTCCAGAAGTCTTTTATAGCCATCTTTTATGGCCATGGCAATTTGTTCAGAAGATTCATTATTGGACTTGATAACAGCTTTCTCTATGAAATCAATAGCTTCTTCCTTATCAATACCTACATTTGTTTTTACAAAACCTTCTGTTTCAGCTCTCAACATCGCAAGAAGTCTGTGAGAAGGAGTTCTGCTGAGGCTTTCTTCCCAATCAAAATACTGAGAGAATTTTTGTGCCGCTTCCTCTTCTTTTTTAGCTTTTACCACTTTAGACGTTACCACAGCTTTACGCTGAAACAGACGACGGAGGTTTTTGCGGACATACATGTTTTCATTGATCCATTCTGCCATGATATCTCTTGCTCCCTGAAGAGCCTCTTCTTCTGATGAAACTTCATTATTCAGGTATTTTGAAGCCAAAAACCGGATATCGTTATTTTTCTGGCTCATAATGATTCTGGCTAAAGGTTCCAATCCTTTTTCCTTAGCTGCATCAGCCTTTGTTTTTTTACGCTTTTTGAAAGGCAGATATAAATCTTCCAGCTCCTGAATATCAAAACTTTCTTCTATTCTTTGCTGAAGCTCAGGGCTTAAAGCATGCTGTTCTTCTATAGATTTTAAAATAGATTCCTTTCTTTTGACAATCTCTTCAAACTGCTTGCTGATCTTTGAGATCTGCTCAATCTGAACCTCATCCAAATTCCCGGTTTTATCCTTTCGGTAACGGGAAATAAAAGGAATAGTGCAGTCTTCTGCTAATAACTGAAGGGTATTGTTGATGCTCTTTTCAGAGATGTTAAGCTGCTTCTGTATAAATTCTACGGTCGTCATTGTTCTGTTTTCGGGTAGCTAAAATAAGGTTTTTAAAAAGAAAAAAGGCGAGTTGCCCCGCCTTGAATGTTTTCACAACGGAATAATCCTTATTGTGAATTGCTTTTCAAAATTATTAATACAAATATAGAAGAAAAAATCTTTATCATAATTATGGGAACCCGTAATTCAAATGTTTTTTTTATTTCTATTTTTATGTATTAAGAAAAAACTAGATAATTATGGATAAATACTTTAATACAAAATTAAAAAGGCTACTCAAATAAGAGTAGCCTAGATGAAAAGCAATTCACAACTAACTCTGCACAATCTTAAATTTGTTGAAATTTTAGTTTGTGTTTAGTTAATTAAAATATTGTATAGTTACAAATTCTTGGGAAATATGTAAGATAAGTTCGGACCTTATCAAATTCAACTCGTCAGTCTAAATACTATCAATATTTAATACAAATGTAAAATAAAATATTTATATTTGGTGCAGAGTTAATAAATAATATTAGAACTTTAATATAAATGATTGATTATCAATATGAAAAATATTTTTGGGCTGGACATTGGAACAAATTCAATTGGTTGGGCTTTGGTAAAACAGGATTTTGAAAATAAACAAGGTGAAATTCTTGGGATGGGAAGTAGGATTATCCCAATGTCGCAGGATATTTTAAGTGATTTCGGTAAAGGAAATTCTGTTTCACAAACCGCTGCAAGAACTGGTTACAGAGGTGTGAGGAGATTACGTGAGAGATTTTTGCTAAGAAGAGAAAGACTTCACAGAGTTTTAAACGTTTTAAATTTTCTCCCCGAACATTATGCTTCACAAATTGATTTTGTGAAACGCTTTGGAAAGTTCAAAGAGGAAACTGAGCCGAAATTGGCTTATAATAAAGAAGAATTTATTTTCAAGAACTCTTTTGATGAAATGCTTAGTGACTTTAAAAATCATCAACCTCAACTTTTAGAAAGTGACAAAAAAGTTCCTTATGATTGGACAATTTATTATCTCCGTAAAAAAGCGCTTTCTCAAAAAATTGAAAAAGAAGAATTAGCCTGGATTCTTTTGAATTTTAATCAAAAACGGGGTTATTATCAATTGCGTGGTGAAGAAGAGGAAGAGAACCCGAATAAATTAGTAGAATTTTATTCTTTAAAAATTGTAGATGTTTTGGCAGATGAACCACAAAAAGGAAAATCTGATATTTGGTATTCTTTGGGTTTAGAAAATGGTTGGGTTTACAGACGATCGAGCAAATTGCCTTTGTTTGACTGGAAAGATAAAACAAGGGATTTTATTGTCACAACCGATTTGAATGATGATGGAAGTATTAAAACCGATAAAGACGGAAATGAAAAAAGAAGCTTCCGTGCACCCGGCGAAAATGATTGGTCACTTGTAAAAAAGAAAACCGAGCAGGAAATAGACAAATCCCATAAAACTGTCGGAGCATACATTTATGAAGCATTACTTCAAAACCCGAAGCAGAAAATCAAGGGAAAACTGGTTCGCACTATCGAAAGAAAATTTTACAAAGAAGAACTCAAACAGATTTTAGAAAAGCAAAAAGAATTTCATAGTGAATTGCAGAGTGATGATTTCTACAGCGATTGCATTCGAGAGTTATATCAAAATAATGAAGCACATCAATTGACTTTAAGCAAAAAAGAATTCGTCCATCTATTTATGGAGGATATTATTTTTTACCAAAGACCTTTGAAAAGCCAAAAATCATCTATTTCTAATTGTACTTTGGAATTCAGAAAGTATAAAGATGGAAATGGAGTAGAACATACACAATTTTTAAAAACGATTCCGAAATCCAATCCGTATTACCAGGAGTTTCGCATCTGGCAATGGATTTCTAATCTTAATATTTATAAAAGAGATGATGATTCTAATGTTACAAAAGAATTTTTAAATACAACTGAAGATTTTGAAAATCTGTTTGATTTTTTGAATAGCAGAAAAGAAGTTGACCAAAAAGGATTGTTAAAGCATTTTAAATTGAATGAAAAAACATATCGTTGGAATTACGTTGAAGACAAAAAATATCCTTTCAACGAAACCAAAGCAATGATTTTATCGAGACTGGATAAGGTCGAAAATATCTCTGATGATTTTCTGACAAGAGAAATTGAACAAAAGATTTGGCACATCATCTATTCTGTAAATGACAAAATTGAATACGAAAAAGCATTAAAAACTTTTGCAGGAAAAAATAATCTGGATGAAAATTCTTTCTTTGAGGCATTCAAAAAATTTCCACCTTTTAAAAGTGAATACGGCTCTTTTTCTGAAAAAGCAATTAAAAAATTATTGCCTTTGATGAGGGTAGGAAAATACTGGAATTACGAAAATATTAATGAGCATTCAAAAGGTAGGATTCAGAAAATTATTACCGGAGAATTTGATGAAAACATCAAAGATAAAGTGAGAGAAAAGACGATTCACCTTATGACAGAAAATGATTTTCAAGGTCTGCAGTTGTGGTTGGCTCAATATATTGTTTACGGAAGACATTCTGAAGCATCAATGATTGGAAAATGGAATTCTACCGATGATTTGGAAGGGTTTTTAAAAGAATTTAAACAACATTCGCTTCGTAATCCAATTGTAGAACAGATAATTACAGAAACGCTTCGTGTGATAAAAGATATTTGGTTGAAATACGGAAATGGATCTAAAGATTTCTTCAATGAAATTCATATAGAGCTGGGTCGGGAAATGAAAAATACTGCCGAGGACCGCAAGCAAATTACTAATATGGTTACGGAAAATGAAAATACAAATCTCCGTATTAAAGCTTTGCTGGCAGAAATGATGGATGATAATTCAGTAGAAAATGTTCGTCCTTATTCTCCAATGCAACAAGAAATTCTGAAAATTTATGAAGATGGAATTTTAAAATCAAACATAGAAATTGATGATGACATTCTGAAAATCAGCAAAACTGCACAACCTTCTTCATCAGATTTAAGGAGATACAAACTTTGGCTGGAGCAGAAGTATAAATCACCTTATACAGGGCAGATAATTCCATTAAATAAATTATTTACGTCAGAATATGAAATTGAACATATTATTCCGCAAAGTAGGTATTTTGATGACAGTTTTAGTAATAAAATTATTTGTGAATCAGCAGTTAATAAATTGAAAGATAATTATATAGGTTTAGGATTTATTAAGCAGTTTGGAGGAACGATTGTTGAGTGTGGCTTTGGAAAAAGTGTAAAAGTTTTTGAAGCTGAAGAATATGAAGATTTCGTAAAAAAACATTATGCGAATAATGGGAGTAAAAGAAACAAGCTCCTTTTAGAAGAAATTCCTGAAAAAATGATTGAGCGTCAGCTGAACGATACCCGTTATATCAGTAAATATATCTCAGGTGTTCTTTCTAATATCGTTCGACAGGAAGACGGAACAGATGAAGGCGTGAATTCTAAAAATATTATTCCTGGAAATGGAAAAATCACTACACAACTAAAACAGGATTGGGGGTTGAATGATGTATGGAATGAATTGATTTTACCCCGTTTTGAACGAATGAATCAATTGACCAATTCAACAGACTTTACTTCCTGGAATGAAAATCATCAGAAATTTTTACCAACCGTTCCGGTTGAGTTTTCAAAAGGATTTTCAAAGAAAAGAATTGACCATCGCCATCATGCTTTAGATGCCTTGATAATAGCTTGTGCTACGAAAGATCATGTGAATCTACTTAATAATCAGTCAGCAAAATCTGATACTAAGCGTTATGATTTGAAGAGAAAACTGATGAAGTTTGAGAAAGTGGCTTACAACCATCCGCAAACTGGCAATAGAATCGAAAAAGAAGTTCCGAAACAATTTCTAAAACCGTGGGAAAACTTTACGGTTGATGTTAAAGACAGATTGGAGAAAATTATTGTAAGTTTTAAACAAAATCTTAGAGTAATTAATAAAGCCACTAATTATTATGAAAAATATGTAGAGAAAGATGGTGTGAAGATGAAAGAAAGAGTAGAGCAGACCGGAACCAATTGGGCAATAAGAAAGCCGATACATAAAGAAACCGTTTCCGGAAAAATTGATTTACCTTGGGTGAAAGTTCCGAAAGGAAAAATATTGACTGCAACTAGAAAAAGTCTTGATACATCTTTTGATGTAAAATCAATCTATTCTATCACAGATACAGGAATTCAAAAAATTCTTAAAAATTATTTAGAATATAAAGGAAGTTCAGAGTTTGCATTTTCGCCTGAAGGAATAGATGACATGAATAAAAATATCGAAAAATATAACGACGGAAAGCTCCATCAACCCATCAATAAAGTCAGAGTTTTTGAATTAGGAAGCAAATTTCAAGTTGGACAAACCGGAAATAAGAAAGATAAATATGTGGAAGCTGCAAAAGGAACTAACTTGTTTTTTGCAGTGTATGAAGATGGAAATAGAAAAAGAAGCTACGAAACCATTCCTTTGAATGAAGTGATCGAAAGACAAAAGCAAGGGTTGTCTGTCGTTGATTTAAAAGGAACAAATGATTTTTTCCTCTGCCCGAACGATTTAGTATATATTCCTTCGAGTGACGAACTTGAAAATAGAAGTAATATCGATTTTAAAAATTTTACCAAAGAACAAAATGAAAAAATTTATAAAGTTGTAAGTTTTTCAGGAAGCCAGATGTTTTTTGTAAGACATGATATTGCTGCATCAGTTGTTAATAAAGCAGAGTTCTCAACATTAAATAAAATGGAACGTGCAATTGATGGCTTAATGATTAAAGAGAATTGTATCAAATTAAAAACAGACCGTTTAGGAAACATTTCAAAAGCATAAAAATATGTCAAAAGCAGCATTAAAAAAAGAGCTTCAAAAGCTCACAAAAGAGCAGATTATTGAACAGCTTTTAGATTTGTATGAAAAGAATAAAGCCGTAAAAGAATTTTATCAGTTCTACCTAAATCCTACGAATGAGAAAGAATTGGCAGATAAATATAAAAAACTAATTCGGAAAGAGTTTAATGTAGAAAATCCCATGCGGAGTACAGAAAAGTTTTCAGTGGCAAAACGTGCGATTTCTGATTTCAAAAATCTGCAGCCTTCTCCGGAATCACTTGCAGATGTTATGCTTTACTTGCCCGAAAGTGCCTGTGAACTTAGTGCTTTATTTGGAGATTTTTCCGAACAGTTTTACCATTCGGCTTTTAATAATTATAAATCAGCTCTTGAGTTTTTAGAAGAACACCATTTATTAAGGCAATTTCAAAACAGAGCTATGCAATGTGTAAAGTGGGCATCAAATTGTGGCTATGGCTTTGCGGATGATGTCGCAGGTATTTACTATGAATTTTATCAGGAAAACTCAGACTAATGATCACCCGCTCCATCTACATTGGCAATCCTGCTTATCTTAAACTTAAAGATGAACAGATGTATATTTTGGAACCTTCCACAAAAGAGATGAAAGGTAAAGTTCCGGTGGAAGATTTGGGCTTGCTGATGTTGGATCATTTCCAGATTACGATTTCGCATCAATTGATTCAGAAAATGATGGGAAATAATGTGGTTGTGGTCAGTTGCGACAGTCATCATTTACCACACGGAATTATGCTGCCGCTTTACGGACACACTGAACATTCTGACCGGATCAAGGATCAGTTGGAAGCCAGCGAACCGCTCAAAAAGCAACTTTGGAAACAGACTGTCGAATGTAAAATTGAAAATCAAAAAGAGGTTTTAAAACGCTTAGAAAATTATTACGAGCCGATGATTGATTATCAGAATAGTGTTAAAAGTGGCGATATGACCAATATGGAAGGTATTGCGGCACAACATTACTGGAAATACCTCATCAGTTTGGATTTTCTAAGACAGCGTTTTGGAGATTCACCCAATCAGTTTTTTAATTTTGGGTACTCAGTCCTAAGAAGTATTGTCGCAAGATCAATTGTTGAGACCGGATTACTTCCCGTTCTTGGAATTTTCCATAAGAATAAATATAACCCTTACTGTCTTGCGGATGACCTGATGGAACCTTATCGTCCTTTCGTTGATTTATTAGTAATGCAATGGCTTGAAATCAATTCGGAAACTGAAGAATTAACTAAAGAATTTAAAGCTTTCATTTTACAGATTGCGACCAAAGATGTAAAAATAGATGATAAAACCAGGCCATTATTGGTTGCGGTGAAAACAACAGCTACGTCACTGTATAAGTGTTATACGGGAGAAAAGCGTCTGATTTCTTATCCTGAACTGATATGAATGCCGAAAGGTTTAATGCATACCGAATTATGTGGGTTTTAGTATTATACGATTTACCGACAGAGACTAAAGCCAATATGAAAGACGCCAACCGCTTTCGTAAATCTTTGCTTGATGATGGCTTTACCTTATTTCAGTTTTCAATGTATGTGAGACACTGTCCAAGCCGTGAAAATGCTGAAGTTCATATTAAAAGAGTGAAGTTTATGCTTCCAAAAGCCGGAAAAGTGGCCATTATGTGTATTACGGATAAACAGTTCGGAGATATTGAAATATTCTTTGCCAGAAATAAAGAAGAGCCACCACCAACCTTTCAACAGCTTGAATTATTCTAAATTTTAAATTCTAATTAATTAATAAACCCGTTGAATTTCAACGGGTTAAATTTTGAGGCTGTGACTAATCACTAAGATAATAATTTTGAAAGCAATTCACAACCACGCGCTTTGCATTATATCAAACGTAAAAGCTGTGACTAATCACTAAGATAATAATTTTGAAAGCAATTCACAACACAAATTTACAAAACAATTATAAGCATCATGCTGTGACTAATCACTAAGATAATAATTTTGAAAGCAATTCACAACCCATAACATGCACTACAATTTGATTTCTTTGCTGTGACTAATCACTAAGATAATAATTTTGAAAGCAATTCACAACTAGATGAAAGTTTCCTTTTTCTTGATGGGTGCTGTGACTAATCACTAAGATAATAATTTTGAAAGCAATTCACAACATCCGGAGAATATTCGACCGAATTCGATCGGCTGTGACTAATCACTAAGATAATAATTTTGAAAGCAATTCACAACTAGCCGGCGATGGTGATGAAAGCTACACAAGCTGTGACTAATCACTAAGATAATAATTTTGAAAGCAATTCACAACATCCGGAGAATATTCGACCGAATTCGATCGGCTGTGACTAATCACTAAGATAATAATTTTGAAAGCAATTCACAACTAGCCGGCGATGGTGATGAAAGCTACACAAGCTGTGACTAATCACTAAGATAATAATTTTGAAAGCAATTCACAACCAAATAAAGACTGATAATCCTCTCTTACTTGCTGTGACTAATCACTAAGATAATAATTTTGAAAGCAATTCACAACAGCAACCTTCACAACCTGCAAGGGACAATAGCTGTGACTAATCACTAAGATAATAATTTTGAAAGCAATTCACAACAGAACACGCTGTCCAGATTTTCCCGCTAACGCTGTGACTAATCACTAAGATAATAATTTTGAAAGCAATTCACAACAATATTTACTTTTGAATACTCATTGTTGATGCTGTGACTAATCACTAAGATAATAATTTTGAAAGCAATTCACAACAATTTGGAATACAGACAAAAACTTCATGTCGCTGTGACTAATCACTAAGATAATAATTTTGAAAGCAATTCACAACAATGACGCCATTGCTAATGCTTTTTCTAAGGCTGTGACTAATCACTAAGATAATAATTTTGAAAGCAATTCACAACAATTTGGAATACAGACAAAAACTTCATGTCGCTGTGACTAATCACTAAGATAATAATTTTTGAAAGCAATTCACAACACGAAGTCAAGAAAGTATATGAGCAGGGAAGCTGTGACTAATCACGAAGATAGTAAATTTTGAAAGAGATTCGTTAATATCTATTCTTTTAAAACCGATAAGCAAAATCCTGATATCCGATTTCGTATGCATCTTCTTTTATATTATAAGGGGGAAGCGGCAAGGAAATGAACCTTTTATCTGGATGATTCCGCCATAAATCGTCAATTTAACCATGATTGATAATTGATCTAATATACTATTTTTTAAAATTCATAACTACGGGAATCCATAGTGTAAATCAGTTCAATAATTTTAGTTTTACGAAAAATAAAAGAATTTATAATGAATATCTGTTACTAAAATAAGGATAAAGAGTATTGGAATAATGACATGGTTTGCTCTTGACCTATGATTTTTATACTTATTAATTCAAATTTTATAAGACTCAAAATGAAAAAAAAGAAGTTACAGGCCATAAGAAAACAAAAAGGAATTACCCAACAACAGATTGCTGATATCCTTCCTACTGAAGTCTCAAACTACAGCAGGAAAGAGAATGGTATTACAAAAATTATCCAGAAGGAATGGGTAAAGATCGCTAATTTCTTAAATGTTCCTGTTGAAGAAATTTATGAAGATGACCATAAAGAGATAAATGATTCTGGCATTGATGATGAAAATATTTATACGTACCTATCTCATTTAGAAAAAGAAAATGCAAAATTGAGAAATAAACTCGAAATGCTAAAAATAATTATAAGTGGTTAAGGAGAGATCTTAGACAGTTGAGGATAGTGATTAAAATGCCAAATAAAAACACGATCCGCAATAATAGCAGATCGTGTTTTCATATATTAAAATATTATTCCCTGTTTTTTACAAGGACCCAGCCTTTATATTGGATAGGCGTTGCCTTTTTGTCATTTTCATTCCAGGAAATGATATACCAGTAGGTAGCTGTGGGAACCTTTTTACCAAAAGAAGTGCCATCCCATTTGAAATTTCTTATTTTATCGGCTTGGTAAAGTCTGTTTCCGTACCGGTCATAAATTTCAAATATCAAATTGTTTTTATATGCCAAAGCAGAATAATCAATACTATCATTTTTACCATCTCCATTAGGGGTAATAGTGTTAACTAAATTGGCAACTGTCACTTCTACAGAAATTGGATCACAGTTGTAGGCATCTTTTACATGGAAGGTATGCTGGCCCCTCGTAAGATTGGTAAACGTATTGGAATTTTGCCATACGGCAGCATTATCAATCGAGAATTGATAAGATGGATTCCCACCGGTTACATGGATGATGGCTATATTGTTATTAATTTCTATAGATTGGATTACGGGTTGTGAAGAAGGATATACTGTTACCGTTTGTTTTGTAACACAGTTTCCTGATTTCAAATTAACCCAGTAGGTTCCTACATTTACATTATCGATCTGCTGGGTGGTGGCTCCGGTGCTCCATTCGTAAGCATTAAAGCCGGGGCCTGCATCAAGCGTTGTTGTTTCTTCAATACAAATTATTTTATCTACTAATACAGGAGATGTTTTAGGGGGTATAACTTCCAGGCTTACTTTGGCTACAGAAAAACAGCCATTAGTGTTGGTTATTCTTATGTAAACGACACCGTTCGGTGCAATATATGAATTGAGGTTATTTAAAATTTCGTTAGTTCCATTGGTCGCATCTGTTAAGGATGGAAAATACCGCCTTGTAACTCCTGCTTCGGAAGTTACATTAGCAGCAGTGAGATTAAATGAGGCTGTAGATGGATTGGATACCACAAAGCACTCCCTGATTACGGCATCGGTAACTGTGGGGGGATTGGTTATGGTAACGACAGCAACCTGGCTTACAGCATTACATTGTGTATTTAGAGAAGATCCCTGGGGACCTACTTTGAATCTGATCGAATAATTGCCGGCACCCCTGCCTGCAGAACTAAAAGTATAATTGGGGTTGGTTGTTGGGACGCCTTCATCCAGCCATGTGGTACCATTATTGTTGCTGAGCTGCCATTGATATTCGGCAGGATTATATGAACTTCCGGTAAGGGTAGCAGTAAAGTTTACTGTTGAATTTTGATTTGCGCATAATGATGTGCTGGCATTAGGTACAGCCTGAATAGTAGAAGGAATACAGGGGGATACCGTAATGTCATCAATGGCCAGGTCATTACCTACATTGGCACCACTTACATTATTGACTAGCTGCAATTTTACAGAGGAATCATTTCCGTTATTGAAATCCAAGGTGTATTCATGCCAATTAGTATCTGCAGGAACATTGCCTGTTGCAGCGGTTCCTAAAACTGCACCAGTTGTAGCATTCAGAACTTTTAGCATCATATTAGGATATTTATAATTTGGAATAGCGACAACTCCAGAAGAATTTGTGTTGAGTATCCAGATTGATAAATGTAGGGTTGTATTTGGACAAAGATTATTCATGGTATATTCCACAAAAACAGTATTTAGTGTCAAAGGAGCATCAACAAGCATCATAAGCCCATTTGGATTTCCTGTGTGGTCACTTTTATTTGCCCACCATTCATTAGGTAATGGTGTTCCTGCATTTTTGGCTAACCCTGATTCTCCATTGGCTAAGTTGCCATTTATTGTTCCTCCTGCTTGGCCAACAAAAACAGTTGAAGTGCTCACTCCGGGCGCATAAGAAGCTAAAGGACCATACCAGTTAGCAGTAGCATTTCCCTGTCCAAAATTTTGGTTTACAATAGGAGGTCCCCAGGTCCCGGTACAGATAGGAGCGGTTTGAGCATGAAATAATGAATAATAGAAGCTGAAAAATAAGAAAACCAATACACCGTAAGTTTTCCTGTTTGAAAGTAGTTTTTTTTTCATATTATGTTTTTTTATATTTTATGAGCTCACGGAGTAAATTTTTGATATAATAAGTGATCTTGATTTAATTTTAAAACTGATTTTATTAAAAATGATTAATTTTATATTTTTACTAATTATTTTATATATT
>NZ_CAKKLP010000013.1 GCF_918698085.1 Chryseobacterium sp. Bi04 | reverse complement strand
TTATATATATTGTTTTTAAGTGATCATTAGGGATTTATTATATTTTGTCTTTTTATGGGACAATAACTTAATCTATATGCCAATTCCTACATAAACATAGTAAAGGCCATTTTAGAAAATCTAAAAAGGCCTTTTATTATTGGAATTTTGATAGTATTTTAAAAATATCAAAATCAAATGCATATAGGATGGAAAAAAGTGTGACAGTAAAATGCGGATGTAAAAGCGTTTTAATTTGAATTAAAAAATTCCCAAACTACCTTCGCTTTACTCTTGCCCAGAATTTCTTCTAATGTTTCCAGATTGGATTCTTTAATCCTTTTAACAGATTTAAGTTTTGATAATAACAATTCAATTGTTTTTTCTCCCACTCCGGGAATCTCCTCCAGTTCAGATTTTATAGTAGAGTTCTTTCTTCTTGTTCTATGATGTTTAACTCCAAAACGGTGGGCTTCATCACGAACTCTTTGAAGAATTTTTAATGTTTCAGATTTTTTGTCAAGATAGAGCGGAATAGGATCTTCGGGAAAGAATATCTCTTCCAGTCTTTTTGCAATCCCCACAATAGTTATCTTACCATAAAGACCCAATAATTTCAGGCTCTTTACAGCAGAAGATAGCTGGCCCTTTCCGCCATCTATCAGAATTAATTGGGGCAGATCTTCTCCTTCATCTACCATTCTTTTATAACGGCGATAGATCACCTCCTCCATCGTAGCAAAGTCATTAGGCCCTTCTACGGTTTTAGGATGAAAAATCCTGTAGTCTGCTTTGCTGGGCCTGCCGTCTTTAAAAACTACACAGGCAGAAACCGGGTTTGTTCCCTGAATATTGGAGTTGTCAAAACCTTCAATATGTCTTGGCTCTACAGGCATTCTGAGCAGTTTTTGCATCTCAGCCATTATCCTGTTGGTATGTCTTTCAGGATCTACAATCTGAACCTGTTTTAATTTTTCAAGACGGTATTCTTTAGCGTTTTTTTCGGACAGCTCTACAATTCTCTTTTTATCACCTACTTTAGGAACAATAAGTTTTACATTAGGGATTTCTACAGACAAATGAAAAGGAAGCAATACTTCTTTCGAGTTGGAGCTGAATTTCTGCCTGATCTCAATTAAAGCCTCTTCCATAATATCTTCATCCGCTTCCTCTAAGATTTTTTTAATCTCTGTAGTGAAACTCTGAATAATATTTCCGTTTCTTATTTTAAAAAAATTGACATACGCGGCGGTTTCATCACTCACCATTCCAAAAACATCCACATCGTCAATATTAGGATTGACAACCGTATTTTTAGCTTGGTAATCTTCCAATATATCCAGTCTTTCTTTGATAATCTGAGCTTCTTCAAACTGCAAATTAGAGGCGAGTTTCATCATCTGATTGATCAGATAATCTTTTGCCTTCCGGAATTCTCCTTTGATCATTCCACGGATAGCATCTATCTTTTCATCATAATCCTCTTTACTTTCAAGATCTTCACAAGGCCCTTCACAATTTTTGATATGATATTCAAGACAGACTTTGTATTTTCCGTCGGCTATTTTATTCGGAGAAAGATTCAGATTACAGGTTCTCAGTTTATAGATATGCTTGATGGTATCTAATAATATTTTTGCCGGACGCACTTTTGCATAGGGACCATAGTATTCAGAACCATCTTTAATTACATTTCTGGTGAGAAAAATTCTGGGGAAATCTTCATTTTTAATACAGATCCAGGGATAGGTTTTATCATCTTTTAACATCACATTGTAAAATGGCTGATGTTCTTTGATCAGATTGTTTTCCAATAAAAGAGCGTCATACTCACTGTTTACAATAGTAGTTTCCAGGCGCTGGATTTTCCCAACCATTATTTTGATCCTGTACCCTGAAAGGTTTTTGTTGAAGTAGGAGAGAACCCTCTTTTTTAAGTTTTTGGCCTTACCCACATACAATAGCTGTTCATTTTTATCATAATAACGATAAACACCGGGTTCCGAAGGTAAAGTTTTGAGCTGTAATTCTAAAGAAGGATTCATATAACAAAATTAAGGAATCTTTCTATATTTAAAAAAAGAATACCTGTAGAATTGCTCCGCAGGTATTAATTCTATAAATTGAATGTTTTTATCCGTTATTCATATCAGTGTAAGCACTGATAAGAAAGCTGAAATAATCCCACTCTACAGAGTTTTTAGGATATTTTTTCATGAATTCTGCATTGTCACCAAAAAGGAAATCATAGTTGTCTTCAAAATCATCTTTATGAAGCCACATAATTTTGTCTCCTTTCTTTACATAATAAGATTTGATAACCCCTCCACCAAGCTGTGGAGAACCCATTACAGAAAAACCTGTTGTTTCTTTAGCTCTAGGATCATGATATACAGAAATAATATCATCGAAACCGGGGTTGATAACCTGCATCAGAAATTCTTTATCATCCTTTTTGTTCTTTAATGAAACCGTTTGGTTTACAAAATAGATCCTGTCATTATTGGTATTCTTTGTTAATTTCTTTGTTCCGAAATTTCTGATATTCCCCATGTACTTGGCCACTTTTGCAATTTTTTCTGCGTTACTTGGATAAACGTACATTTCATTG
The DNA here is from genome assembly GCF_918698085.1 of Chryseobacterium sp. Bi04. Lineage (GTDB taxonomy): Bacteria > Bacteroidota > Bacteroidia > Flavobacteriales > Weeksellaceae > Chryseobacterium. The sequence continues at coordinate 149,251 of NZ_CAKKLP010000013.1, read as the reverse complement.
ATCTGTTCAGCATGAAAGGTAGCATTCTTTTTTGTAGCACTGTCTTTGATGGCTACCTCATAAATCTGTCCTTTTTTTGTTTCAATCTTGCTACAAAACCCTTTGTAAGAGGTTCCGTCTTTCAAAATAATGGTTGATGTTTTTTTCGGAGATGGAGTATTGAAACCTTCATTAAAAAGGTATGTTTCCATTTTTTTGATATCCTCTTTAGAGTATTTTACTTTCTGGGCGAAAGTAGTAGTACCTGCAAGGCATAAAGCAAGCAGTAAAGATGTAAGTCTCATGTATTATTGTTTTTTATTCGGCGGTAAAAATAATAAATTAATTAACTTATTTGGAGAAAAAGATAGAACATTGAAATTTAGTTTCTTTAATTATTGTTAAATGTGTAATTTTAAGAAAATTTTTTAGAAATGATATACGGAGTAGATGTTTTAACTTTCCATGATGTTCTGGAAATCTGTAAAAGCCCCAGTAAAGCGAAGCTGAATAAAGCGGCAAAAGAACAAATATTAAAATCTCAGAAAAACGTACAGCAAATAGTAGAATCCGATAGATGTGTATATGGGATCAATACAGGCTTCGGGCCACTGTGCGATACTAAAATATCTGCTGACGAAACAGCCCAGTTGCAGTATAACTTAATTATTTCCCATGCAGTAGGTGTAGGAAAACCCATTGATAAAGAACTTTCAAAGATCATGATAATTGCCAAAGTTCATGCTTTGTCAAAAGGATTTTCCGGAGTTTCTCTTGATGTGATTGAGAGACTGATCCTGATGTTGGAAAAGGATATTATTCCGGTTGTACCGGAGCAGGGTTCTGTAGGTGCATCAGGAGATCTGGCGCCTTTAGCACATCTGGTTCTTCCTTTACTTGGCTTAGGGCAGGTTTGGGAAGGAGACCAGGTTTCCGATACAATGGATGTTTTGGAAAAACACAACCTTGAGCCTTTAGCTTTAGGACCAAAAGAGGGCCTTGGGTTAATTAACGGAACTCAGTTTATCCTGGCCCATGCCATCAAAGGATTGGAAAAATTTGAATACTTATTGGACCTTGCAGATGTCACGGCAGCTATGAGTATTGAAGCATATAGAGGTTCTGCCAGCCCTTTCAAAAAAGAACTTCATGATATCAGACCTTTTGAAGGAAGTAAAAAAGTGGCGGCAAGAATGCTTAAGTTCTTAAAAGGATCAGAAAACATGATGGCGCATGAAGATTGTGAAAGAGTACAGGATCCGTATTCCATGAGATGTGTGCCGCAGGTTCACGGGGCCAGCAGAAATGCTTTTGAACATCTTAGAAGCATGGCTGAAACAGAATTAAACTCTGTTACCGATAATCCGATTGTATTAAGTGCTGAAGAATCTATTTCCGGAGGTAACTTCCACGGACAGCTGATGGCTTTACCTTTAGATTACGCAACGTTAGCGGCTGCAGAATTAGGAAATATCTCAGACAGAAGAAGCTACTTATTATTAGAAGGGAAATATGGACTTCCAAGATTATTAACAGAAAGTTCAGGGTTGAATTCAGGATTTATGATTCCTCAGTATACTTCTGCGGCGTTAGTTACAGAGAACAAAACACTGTGTTTCCCAGCATCTGCAGATTCTATTCCTACAAGTTTAGGTCAGGAGGATCATGTTTCTATGGGAAGTATTTCAGGGAGAAAATTCAATCAGGTCCTGGGAAATCTGGTCAATATTTTAGCCGTTGAGCTGATGTTTGCAGCACAGGGGTTGGAATTCAGAAGGCCTTCCAAATGTTCTAAGATTATTGAAGAGAATGTTGCTGTTCTCCGCTCTAAAGTTACCAAACTTGAAGAAGACAGATTAATAGGCCAGGATATGCTGGCTATTGCAGCCCTGATTAATGAACGAAAATTTATCGTAAAATAAAATATACCCTAAGAAAGCTTCCGAAAGGGAGCTTTTTTGTTTTATCCTATTTTTGATTAAATATATATGACTATAAAAAGACTTGATTCTACCCATCCGGATTTTCAAAATTTAGTACAACTTCTCGATGCAGATCTTGCGGTGCATAATGGGGACGATAATGCTTTTTTTGAACAGTTTAATACAATTGATAAGCTGAAAAACTGTATTGTTGCCTATATTGATGAACTGCCGGCAGCATGCGGAGCATTTAAAGAACTTTCGGAAAATACTGTAGAAATCAAGAGAATGTACACCAATCCGGCTTTCAGAAAAAGAGGGTTAGCTTCTGCCATAGTAGGAGAATTGGAAAATTGGGCTAAAGAATCGGGATTTGAAAAAGCTGTTTTAGAAACTTCCATAGACTTAAAGAACGCTATTTCTGTCTATGAAAAAAGTGGCTTCTATCACATTCCGAACTATGGACAGTACATTGGAATAGATAATAGTGTCTGTTTTGAAAAAATATTATAGATTTCATTGAATATTGTGAATTTTATCCTTAAAGTGTTATTAATATTCGGATAATATAGAATTCACCTTTAAAAAATAGGTAATTCACAATAAAGTGTTATATTGGTCCCAACCAAAATTATAACATATGAAAAAAAGTGTATTCTTAGTAGCAATATTTTTTGCTTTAAGCTCTTGTAATACCGAAGATCTCCAGAATGAAAGTTCAAACATTGAAATGAGTCAGAAAGACCCCCTGACTGCCAAACAAATTAATGAGGGAATTAACCAGTCCATCAAAACAAAAGGTTCTTTCAACTGGGCCAATCAATCTGATCATTTTTTATGGAGCGCCATCTTTCAGGGAAATAAAATGGTATCCATTGGATTTGGAGAATCTAAAGAAGATTTTGATAGAAGCAAATCTTCAAATAACCAGGCCATGGAAACTGAGATTTTATCGATAATCAAAAAATATGAAGGAAAAGATGAAAGAACTTTCTTTCTTACCTCAGATAAGTACCTCAACCAGATCGATGTAGTTATTGAAAAAGAAGAAACCATTAAAGCGCTTCGACAGATGAAGACTATCCGGTATCTTGAACCGGGGGATTATCACTATTTCGAAAATGAAAATAAATACAATCTAGCTTCAAGATCCTCAGGCAGCGGTTCAGGATGTGGATTTTCATCTACTACTTTGAATGCTGATGACTATACTTCCACCACTCCGGGTGCGAAAATTCCCTGGGCTTTTACCAAACATAATATTCCTGGTGCATGGGGCTACAGTACCGGAGCTGGCGTTACCATTGGCCTGGTAGATACAGGCGTTTCACCAGAGCAAGCGTTTCTTGGAAACAGCTTTAATAACGGATCCTCCTCAGGGAGAACAATCAGTAAATTTGGGGTCTATAATTCAGATGGTTCTGCAGATCAGTGTGGGCACGGAACAAAAATGGCTTCCGTAATGGCGGCACCGAGAAATAATGCAGGACTGCCTGTAGGAGTTGCCTATAATGCCAATTTAATTGCTTACAGGGCTGCAACAAATGTAGTATTGGATACCTCAAGTGAGCAGACAGGAGTGAAAACGGCATTTACAGAGCTGGCAAATAATGCCAGTGTAAAGATTATTTCTATGTCTATGGGACATATTTTTTCAGTAGGAAAAATTGAAGATGGTGTAAAATATGCCTATTCCAAAGGAAAATTGATTTTCTGTGCAGGAGGTACCTCTACCAGCTTTACCACTTTTGTAGGCGTTATTTTTCCTGCATGGATGCCGGAAACACAAGCCATAACCGGAGTGAAAGAAGGAACTTCCAATCAGAAATGTGATGTTTGCCATTCCGGAGGTGAGATAGACTTTACCTTCCAGATGGAAAGAGCTTCGGGAAATACAGTTCCGGTTTTAAGTTATTATAACGGACAGGCCGATTATGTAGGCGGTTCATCAGTAGCTACCGCGGCAACAGCCGGAATTGCAGCTTTGGTATGGGCTAAAAATCCATCATGGACAAGAGACCAGGTCCTTAATAAAATGAGACAGTCTGCCACTTATTACCCAAATGTGAATTCAAGCTATGGCTATGGAAACATCAATGTTTTAAAAGCAGTACAATAAAATACTATTTCAAAAATAGGCCCCTCAACCTATCTGGTTGAGGGGCTTTATTATATCTGTTTTTTGCTTTCACTTGCCACGCATTCCGCTTAGCATAGAAGAGAACCTTTGCTGAGTTCACCGCCATTGTTAACGTACAATGTTTTCAATTTTCAACAGTATTTGGTGTCCTTTAGCATTAAAAATATTCTAAAAAACACTTATCCTAAGCTCAAGGTAGAAAATTATCCAATTCTCACACTTGTCATGCTTAATGAACCTCCAATAAGTTCGTCATTAAATAAAGACAATTGTTCAGACCGGTCTTTCAACCCTAAAGTATAGATAAGCGGAAGATAGTGATCAGGGGTAGGCACAGCGTATTGCAAAAATGTTCCCTGTTTCTGATAATCAATAATAGGCTGAAAATTACTGTCAACAAGCCAATTGTTGGTTTTTTCCCTGGCTTCCACTGCCCAGTCCCAGCCGGCACCCACCGTATTGATATTTTTCCAGTCGATTAAACGCAGGTTATGAACAATATTTCCGCTGCCAATGATCAGAATTCCTTTTTCACGGAGTTTATGAAGCCTTTTTGCCAGGTCATAATGATATTGCGGAGGCTTGGTATAATCAATACTCAGTTGAATGACCGGAATATCAGCTTCAGGATACATATGTCTGATGACAGACCATGCCCCATGATCCAGCCCCCAGCTATGGTCTTCTTCAGCCTCCACGGGTAACAACAGCTCTGCAGTTTCCGCAGCAAGCTCCGGATTTCCGGGAGCAGGATACTGTACATCAAATAATTCTTTCGGAAAACCATAAAAATCATGAATGGTTTTTGGCATTTCCATGGCGGTGACAAGCGTTCCTTCCGTATACCAGTGTGCAGAAATACACAGAATAGCATTAGGCTTGGGAATTTCCGTAGCCGCTTTTCGGAAGCCCTGTACAAATTGGTTTTCTTCAATAGCATTCATAGGAGAGCCATGTCCCAAAAATAGAACAGGCATTCGCTGAGTGCTTTGGAAGTTTTCACTTATGTTTTGCAGATCGTTGAGGTTCATAATTTAAATAATAATAAAAAATAAAAGGTTCAAGGTTTTTAGTAAAATCCCTGAACCTTTTATAAAATATATGAAAAAAACTATGCTTGTTTTACAAACTGTAATTCACCAGCTACTTTTACATCATCACTTACCATTACTCCTCCTGCTTCTAAAGCTGCATTCCAGTTTAATCCGAAATCTTTTCTGCTTATTTTCCCTTCAAAAGAGAATCCCGCTTTTGTATTTCCCCACGGATCAACATTGATTCCTCCGAAATCTACATCTAACGTTACAGGCTTCGTAATCCCATTGATCGTAAGATTTCCCACTACCTGATCATTCAGGGCCTGAGAGTCAAAAGTAATCGTTGGATATTGCTCAGCATTGAAGAATTCACCAGACTTTAGGTGATTATCTCTGTCTGTATTATTGGTGAAAACAGAATCCGTCTGAATAGTAGCGGTAGTTTTTGCATTGGCGAAAGTATCATCCTCCGCTTCGATTTCTGCAGTGAAAGTTCTGAAACTTCCTTTTACATTAGAAATCATCATATGTTTTACTTTAAAAGTAATCTCACTATGCGTTGGGTCTAGGTTCCATTTTGTTGCCATTGTATTTTTATTTTTGTTTGTTATTAATGATGCAAATGTAGGATAGAGAGCATATACGGAACATTGATATAGGATAAGAAATGCAGAGGATGTGTAAATTGTGATCTTTTTTTGATAATTATCTTGCTTTTTAGGAGCTTTTTCCCGCTATCCACTCATACTCCTCTCGCCAATACACTCCAACGCTTCCAATCCCCAAATTCTCCAATGCATGCTGTGGGGTAACCGTTACTATCGGGGCTAGACCTTATCCTCATCTTTGACAATATCCTCATTGAGAAGATCAAAATGAAACAATCTCAATGTATTTTGCGCCATGGCAATTTCCAATACTCAAATCCTAATATTAAGGTAAGAAATAATTTCTTTTAATCCATTAACTCCATTTTATGAATGTTTTAATTTAACATTTCTTAACGGATGATTTTTATTTCTTATTTTTGATGGATTCAATTTTACGCAATGAAATTATATAAGTTTTCTTTATTGATGCTGGTTTTGGGAAATGCTGCATTCGCCCAGACACAGAAGTTTACCATGGCGGAGGCTGTAAATGGGATGAGAACCAACCTTGCTGTGAAAAATATTTCACAATTTTCGTGGTCTGCAGACGGGAAATCCTATATCCAGTCCGTGAAAGGAGGGTATCTGGTGACAGATCTGAAAACCAATAAACAAGATACCCTGGTATCCTTAACACAGCTGAACAGGCAGTTTGCCAATGATAAACTGAACGCTGTTCCTCAGATTAAGTTTTCGGGTACTTCAAATGGTTATTTTAACAAAGAGGGTAAAATGTTCTGGATTGAAAAATCAGGAAATGACTGGAAAGTGAAAAATCAGGTTCCTGTAGATAAGGATGCTTCCAATATGAAAATGTTTGGTGATGGCCATACTTTCGCTTTTACAGCAAAGAACAACCTGTTTGTGAGTAAAAACGGAAAAACTATTGCAGTAACTAACGAAACAAATGAAAATATAATCAGTGGGCAGGCTGTTCACAGGAATGAATTTGGCATTGATACCGGAATTTTTCCCGCTCCCAATTCCGAAAGTGTAGCTTTCTATAAAATGGATCAGTCTATGGTGGCAGATTACCCGATCATCGACTGGTCTGTGACACCTGCTGTAAACCACAATATTAAATACCCGATGGCAGGTCAGACTTCTCATCAGGTAACCTTAGGCGTTTTTAATATTAAAACCCAGTCAACAACTTTTCTGAAAGTTGAAGGTGAAAAAGATCAGTATTTAACTGCTGTTACCTGGAGCCCGGATTCAAAATACATTTTTGTAGCAGTGCTGAACAGGGGCCAGAATCATATGAAAATGAATCAGTATGATGCCGTTACCGGAGAACTGGTGAAAACTTTATTTGAAGAGACCGACAGTAAATATGTGGAGCCTCAGCATCCACTTACTTTCTTCCCAAATTCCAATACAGATTTTATCTGGCAAAGCCAGAGAACAGGGTATAACCACTTGTTCCATTACAGCTTGGAAAAAGGATTGGTTGCGCAGATTACAAAAGGTGACTGGCTGGTAACCGATATTTTAGGGTTTAATGAAAAGAAGAAAGAGATTTATTTTACGTCAACAAAAGAAACTCCTTTAGAAAGACATTTGTATAAGATCAATTGGACCAACTTCAAAATGCAGCGACTGGATGATGCGGAAGGAATGCATGCCGGTGTATTGAGCAGCGACGGAAATTATCTGTATGATGTTTATAGTAATGCCAATTCTCCAAGAATTGGAAATATTATTAATACCAGCAACTTAAAGTCTACGAATATTTTTACAGCAGAAAATACATTGAAAAATTATCAGAGACCTGAAATTAAAAATGTAGAATTGAAAGCTGATGACGGAACACCTTTATATGGAAAGATCATCCTTCCAACAAATTTTGATCCTAATAAAAAGTATCCTACCATTGTTTATCTGTACAATGGTCCACACTTACAGTTAGTAACAAATACTTTCCCGGCTTCAGGAAACTTATGGTATGAATATATGGCTCAGAACGGATATATCATCTTTACCATGGACGGAAGAGGATCTTCTAACCGTGGAATGAAGTTTGAACAGGCTGTATTCAGAAATCTGGGAACTACAGAAATGAATGACCAGATGAAAGGTGTAGACTACCTGAAATCTCTTCCTTATGTAGACGGTGCAAAAATGGGAATCCATGGCTGGAGCTTTGGAGGGTTTATGACTACAAGCTTTATGCTTCGTAAACCGGATGTATTTAAAGTAGGAGTTGCCGGAGGACCGGTGATCGACTGGAGCATGTACGAAATTATGTATGGGGAAAGATATATGGATTCACCACAGGAAAATCCACAGGGATATGCTGCGGCCAATCTTTTAGATAAAGTACAGAACCTAAAAGGAAAATTATTGATGATTCACGGAGCTCAGGATGATGTAGTGGTATGGCAGCATTCTATAAAATTCATCAAATCTGCGGTTGATAATGGGGTTCAGTTGGATTACTTTACTTATCCGGGACATCCGCATAATGTGATCGGAAAAGACAGGGTTCACCTGATGCAGAAAATTACAGATTACTTTGATCAGTACCTGAAAAAATAATGGTAAAATCCAGTCTATTTTAGGCTGGATTTTTTTGTTGGAAAACATAAGGGAGCAAAGGATGCTTACTATCATATTGTTTTAAGGCGCAAGAAACCGGGGCTTTTCAGCAAGGATATGTATTCCACGGCAAATATAGAGAGGTCTGCAATTATTATCGCAGATAAAATCCTTGCGTCTTAAAAATGTAACCTTTAAAAACAATTTGCGTCTTTGCGTTTTCCAACACCGTATAAATATAAATTGATATTCTTCAAAAATAAAGTCGTGATATTTGTGCAAGAAACTAGCGTCATTTGTGTTTGGAAATCAAGTTTACGTTCTTAACAAACATCAATGTTTTTGACTTTTTATTCCTGTAATTTTGTGTATATAAAATCAACAATATGGAATTAGGAATAGGAATGTTCGGTGATCTGGCTTTTGATCAGTCCACCGGAAAATATAGAGATGCCGGAACAAAAATTCGTGAGATTTTGGAACAGGTAAAATTGATGGATGAGGTAGGAATCGATGTCTTCGCCATGGGAGAACACCACCGTCCGGATTATGCTGTTTCTTCTCCTGAAATGGTATTGGCAGCAGCAGCAAGTATTACAAAAAATATAAAATTGGCAAGCGGAGTTACCGTCTTAAGCTCTTCAGAGCCGGTAAAGGTGTACGAAGATTTTTCAACCTTAGATCTTATTTCAGACGGAAGAGCAGAAATATTCGTAGGCCGCGGAAGCTTCATCGAATCATTCCCTCTATATGGGTATTCATTGAATGACTATGAGGAGCTTTTTGATGAGAAACTGGAGTTGTTATTAAAGATTAATTCTGAGGAAAATGTAACCTGGTCAGGAAAACTTCGGGCACCGATGCAAAACCAGACCGTGTATCCAAGGGCAAAAAATGATGGAAAACTTTCTATTTGAAGAGCGGTAGGAGGAACTCCTCAATCCGTATTAAGTGCTGCCCAATTGGGAATGCCTCTGGTGGTAGCTATTATCGGAGGAATGCCTGTCAAGTTTAAAAACCTGATTGAGTTTTACAAACAAGAATACCAGAAAGCAGGACATGATGTATCCAAAATGCAGATTGCGATTCATTCCCATACTTTTGTGAGTGATGATCAAAATGTAGTAGACGGATATTTCCATACCTATAAATCTCAGATGGATAGCATAGGGGCCTCAAGAGGATGGGCTCCTTATACTAAAATGCAGTATGAGGGGGGAAGAAACAAAGAAGGCGCTTTATTCATCGGTAGTCCGGCTGAAGTAGCTGATAAAATTGCTTATATGAAAGAGATTTTTGGAATCACAAGATTTATAGGGCATATGGATATCGGAGACCCGGCTCATGACTTGGTGATGAAATCCATTGAATTACTCGGGAAGAAGTAAAACCATTGGTACAAAACCTGTAATTGCCGGATGTTATTAAACCACAAAAGGTCACAAAAGATTTTAGACACTTTAGATTTTTTTAAGCTAATATCAAACTGCTGAGAAGTACACATAAGTTTTATGAAAATCTTATTTTCTTCTAAAGTGAACTTACTTGTATTCAGTTATTTTTGTACTTACTTAAGTGAGCTAAAGTGTTTAAAAAATATTCATTCTTTAGAATAACGTATTTGTCATTCTGCAGGAATCTGAGCATAGCTATTATTTACGTTTTGTAAAGCTAATTTTAAGTATCTGGATTCCTTCGGAATGACAATTTTTGCAGGTATTATCTTATTCAATTAGAATAACAGCACTTGTCATTCCGCAGGAATCCAGACATAATAAAAATCTGCTCAATCAATCTGCGAAAGAAATATAACCACAAAAGGTACTCGGCTTAAAAACTTTAAATCGCGCATAATCTTGATGAGCATATGCCAATTATTAAGCTTTCTCTCCAAGCCTAATTTACACAAAACTTCTGAATCTTTCTTTTTACGATATACCAAGTAGTGGTTATCTCTCACAAAATATTTCTTCTGTCTCTCTAGCATTATACTCCAAAAGTAAATTTACAATTGCACTGCATAAAAGGTTTACGTGAGTTGAAAATCGAAGATTTTCATAATCTTAAGTGTACTTTCTATGCCCAAGCTTGTTACTTGAAAATAACTTAAGTGTTTAAAATACTTTTGTGCCTTTTGACTACTTCGAATCTTTGATTTGGGGTTTAAAATATAAAGTTAAACAATTTCAATCAGGCTTCCTCTTTCCTCATCTTTAATAATATTGAGTGCTGTAGGAATTTTTTCTTTAAGTTCTTCTACATGAGAAATAATTCCCACAATTCTGTTCTCTTTCATCAGGTTGGTAAGGGTCTCAAAAACAATATTTACCGATTCAGCATCCTGCGTTCCAAAACCTTCATCAATAAAAAAGAAATTTTTATCTGCCTGAGCATTGGCCTGAACACTTTCTGCCAAAGCCAGTGCAAGACTTAATGAAACCTGAAAAGCCTGGCCGCCCGAAAGCGTTTTTACACTTCTGCTTCTGCCTTCGTTAAGGTAATCAATGATCTCAAAATCATTATTCTCATTAAGCTGAAGGCTCAGCTGATTTCTGGTCATCCTATGAAAACGCAGATTGGCGTGATCACAAAGCTGTCTTAAATAGATAGAAGAAACATACTGCACAAAACCGGCCCCTTTAAACAGATTCATCATCAGCTTTAAATTTTCGGAACGCTTTTGAAGCTTTGACAGGGCTTTCAACAGCTCTTCTTTTTTGCTGTATTCTTTTTCCAGCCGCTCTATTTCAGAAATCATCTTTACAACAGAATCATTCATTTGTTTTAATTCATTCTGAGCCTCAATGAAATGTTTTTCAGCTGAAGAAAACTGTTCATCATTAAACAGAAGGCCTTTAAGCTTTAATTCTAATCCTTCAATAATCTTCTTTAAGGTTTCAAAGTCAATTCTGAACTGTTGAACTTCGGCCCTGGTCTGCAGGACGTTAAGTTTTTGAAGCAGAATGATCTCAACTTCTTTAAAATCAGTGATATTTTGTGCAGCCAGGGCATTAGTGATAGCCTCGGTATTTTCCGAAATTTCTTTTTCAAGAGCTGAAATCTGTTTTTCAGACTGGCTCAGGATGGCTTTTTGCTCTGCCAGTTTTGGAGCTATTATTTTTTCCTGTTGAGCTGCTTTCTGATAATTCTGTTCTGTTTCAGTATTAGACAGTACCAGTTTCTGGTAAGTTTCCTCTATTTCTGCAAGTGTTTTCTGTTCATAATGATTCCAATCCAGAATTTTTAAGCTGGAACGGCTGATATTAATCTGTTCCTGTTTTGTAGCCTCTTCCAGCTTGAAAGTTTCAAGGGCAGTTTTATATTTTTCTAAAAGTTTATTTTCCTTTTCAAGTATTTCCCGTTCTGCAGTAATATGCTGTTCTGTTTCTTCCATCTTTTTTTCAAGAGCAAAGGAATCAGACCTTTTTTTCTCAAATTCATCTTCATGATCCGGACTGAACTGTTTCCATATAAAATGTTGAAAATGAACTTCAATATCTTTTTGAATCCGTTCCAAAATTCTCTGCTCAGCAATAAGTTGCTCTTCAAAGATCTTTTTCCTGTCCAGAATCTTCTCAATTTCCGTTTCCTGTTTTTGAATATTCAGGATATCATGGTCAAGGGTACTTATTTTATCCTGAATCTCCTGAAGTTCAAAATTTACATCTTGAATTTCCACAATATGAGGATGCTCCAAAGAACCACAAAGCGGACAAGATTCTCCGTCGTGAAGCTCATGGGCGAACCGGGAAAGCTCTTTTTGAATCTTTAGATGATCCAGTTTTTGTGAAAGCACTTTTTTATTTAATTCCAGAACTTCCCTCTTTTTTTTGAATTCCTCTCTGAAATTTTCACGAAAAGAAAAAGGTTTGAGTTCTCCTGAAATGGCTTCAATCTGTTTTTGCTGTTTCTCAATCTTTCCAGCCTGATCGTACAGTGTTTTATTGAGGTTTTTCTGTTGAATAAACCAGTTTCCAACATTGGAAAGAAGGGAGGTGTCAAGTTTCTTTTCTTTTAGCTCATCAATACTTTTAGCCAGCTCCTCAATTTTTTTCTGAACAATTCCTTTATTAATACTTACTTCTGCTACCTTCTCAGAACCGTTCTTAGTTCTGGCGCGAAGTGTTTTAATTTCATCATAAAATCTGAGAATCTGTATAATGATACCCAGATCATTTTCTTGTATTCTGGATTGATCCAAAGCCTTGAACTGAGCTTCAAGGATATAAAGCTGTTCCTTTACAGCAGTAAAATTTTGCTCGGTTTCTTTCAGTATTTTAATTTGATTTTCCCTTTCAATCCGCTTATCTGTAATTTCTTTTGAAAGCTTATTTTTTTCAGCAATTAAAGGATTAAAAGTTCTGGAAATGAGATCGTATAGCTCTGTCTGTGTTTCCAGTGCATCTATTTTAGGCTTCCGTTCAGCCAGTTTTGTAAAACTCTCCTTATGTTGCTTTAAACTTTCAAAATCGGTTTTTAAGTTTTTTAGCTGCTGATAGGTATGGGAGATTTTCTCAAATTTTTCATTGGATTCAGCCAGCTTTTTCTGTTCTTTTGTTAAAAGTCCTTTCTGCAGCTGGATATTTTCTTCACTCACTTCCTCAAACCCTTTGAGCTGACCTTCAAGCTGATCCAGCTCAGACCTGTTTTTTACATTCAGTGTAGACACATTATTCTGAAGATCAAATTTTTGAAGATTGAAAATCTCCTTCATCATATTGGTTCTGTCGGCAGCCCCTAATTCAAGGAATTCTTTAAACTGTCCCTGCGGAATAATAATAGTCCGTTTAAAATTGGCATAGCTTAACCCAATGATAGCTTCTGCATTGGAATGATCCAATGGTATCCATTTATCATTAATATTCTCGTAAAAAGTGACAGCGTAAGGCTTTACATCATCAAATTTTTTAGAATTACGCCTGAAATCTCTAGTTGCACGAAACAGCTTATTCTCATAATTGATGAAATCAAATTCTATATAAGAACTGTTTGACTTTAAATTCATCATATTATAAGCCCTTTTATCACGCATATTCAGACGTTCCGTTTCACCATATAAAGCAAACGAAATAGCTTCAAGAACCGATGATTTACCGGAACCTACAGCACCAAAAATACCAAACAGACCCGCATCAGTGAGGTTTTTAAAGTCAATGCTCTGACGCTCCTGGTAAGAGTATAAACCTTCAATCGTTAGTTGAATGGGAATCATAATTTAGATATTTAAAATTTCGTTAAACAAATCCATAAGCTCTTCATTGACTTCCTGTCCTCCATTTTTAGATTTAAAATAATCCTTGAACAATACTCCTATATCCTGATTTAAATTGATTTCATGTTGCTGTTCTCCGGTTATTTCACTGTTTTTGATTTTGGGAATAAGATGGACGATACCGGTATGAGACTGGTAGATCATCTTTCTTTCATCAGCCGTTAAAAAGGTTTCACTTTCCAAAGTCAGTTCAATAAAGGTATTCGGGTTTTCATTCAGCCACTGAACGGTATCTTCCACAGAGGTAAAAGTTTTCCTTACCAGTGTTCTTCCATTTTTCAACGCCTTCTTTTCAAAAGAAATATTTTTTCCCGGAAATGCTTCAATAATAGAAACATATTTTGTTTGTCCTGCCTCACTAAAGCTATAGCACAAAGGGGAAGAAGAGTAGACAACAGGTTTCTCTGCCGTTCCTATATTTTGAAAACCATGGAGATGGCCTAAAGCGGTATACTGAATCTGATCAGGAATACAATCCGAAAAAATCAGATCAGCATTCCCAATTTTAATAGGCTTTTCCCCTTCAGGTTCCTCCAGAAGTTCAGAGCCTTTTTTGTTCATATACAAATGAGCGGTCAGAAGATTGACACCCAGATCATCACAAAATTCATCAGCAAGATTTTTCCACATCTGGGAAAGTATTTTATTGATTTCTTCTTCCTTATTTTCACCAAAATATTCTTTTAAACGGATCTCATTGGCATAAGGCGTATGCAGAATTCTTACAGGAAAATTTATATTTTTAATAGCCAGTTCAATAAAACCTTCTTTTGAATTCAGAATATTAAAATGTTCGGTCCCAAAAGGAGTAATTTCTGCTTTGGGATGACCTATTAAAATAATTCCGCATTCTCTGGCTAAAGGATCGGGAGCATTGATGAGGCTGGGAGAGTCATGATTTCCGGAAATAGCAATCACAGGGCGTTTACCGTTTAGAGATAAACGTTTCAGGGTTTTATAAAATAGCTCAGAAGCTTCTACTCCCGGATTAAAATTGTCAAAAAGATCGCCGGCAACAATCACAAGGTCAATACCTTCTTCATCAGCAATGCCAATCATCTCTTCCATGACCAGAATTTGCTCTTCCAGACGGGAAAAGCGGTCCAGCCGTTTACCTAAATGCCAGTCGGCGGTATGCAGAATTTTCATAAAAAGTTTATCATTGTTTAAAGGAAATATGGAATGTAATTGTATAATCAGATATATTGAACTAAAATCTGGATATTAAAATACAGGACAAAATTTAAACCGATTAGGCTTAGTCATGAAGATTTTTACAGTTTATCATCGGCTTCTTTTGCCTGGAAGTCTTCTCGAATTTGTTTTAGACGTGCTTTCCTTTCTGCCTCTGCACTTTGTATTTTACGTTTTTTCTGATCAATTTTCTTTTTATTTTTTTTTCTGTTTGCTTCGTTATTTTTGCTCATATTTTTTTTGTAACGAATAATTTTTATTGGTAAGAAATAGCTTCATCAAAAATACTAAAGATTAAGAGTTTAAACAATTTTAGTCGGTAAGTCTGATAAAATATTTTAATTTTACTGCGTTATGGAAGAAAAATCAAAAGATCCTTTACACGGAAAAAGACTTGATGCTATTCTTGAAGAACTCGTAGAATATTATCAGGGTTTTGGGGAATTAGGCGAGCAGATCAACATAAAATGCTTTACAGATAACCCGAGCATCAGTTCTTCATTGAAATTTTTACGGAAGACACCCTGGGCAAGAACGAAGGTTGAAAGTTTGTATCTCTTTATGCTGAGACAGAAGAAAAGAGACGAAACGAAGAGTGGAAAGTAGAAGTCAGTATATTGCTTAAGATTATCCTTTAGCTTGTCTCTTTAAACAATCATTTCAAAAATAGTATATTTGTGCATTATTAATCGTGAAAAAAAGCACGAAAAAAAGGAAAAATATGACAATTGAAAACAACCATGTTGTAGCTGTAAGTTACATACTTCACACAATCGAAGAGGATGGAAGTAAGATTCTTGTAGAAGAAACAGCACCAGAAAATCCACTTACATTTTTGTACGGTGTAGGAATGATGATTCCAAAATTTGAAGAAAATATCCTTGGTTTGAAAGCTGGTGATAAAGCTGGTTTTACAATCCAGCCTGAAGATGCTTATGGTGAAAAACAACCGGATGCTATTGCTCAATTACCTATTGAGATGTTTCAAGAATCGGGGACTCCTCCTGTAGGGGCTATTTTACCTCTATCTGATAATCAGGGGAATAATTTCCAGGCATTTGTGGTAGAAGTAACACCGGAAGTTGTAGTGGCAGACCTTAACCATCCAATGGCAGGTAAAGTTTTGGATTTCCAGGTGGAAATCTTAAATACACGTCCGGCAACAGAAGAAGAATTGTCACATGGCCATGCTCATGGAATTGACGGAACTGAAGCCCACTAAAAAATAATATAAATGTCCGGTTTTTTCGGACATTTTTTTGCAGTATCTGTTGTCAACGATTATATTTTCTCCCGAAGATAAATCAGATCAGTATAAAATGTCTTACATATAATTCCGGGGTCATTTTTCCCCTTAAAATTGTTGAGAAAGACACTCTGAGCAAGAAAATAGAAATCCTATACATTGGTATCAAGACAAAAAATAAACCACAGAACTCAACTGTGGTTTATTTTTATTATAAAGTTAAAAATAAATAAAATGCTTGGTACATTCCCTTCCACTGAATCTCAGATTTGAAGGGGTAGTTTTCGTATTATTCTACCAATTATCTCATCTACTCTGCATCATATTCTGTAACGTCAATGAGCGTAAGGAACCATTTCGTATCTATTTTTGTCATGAA
The DNA here is from genome assembly GCF_918698085.1 of Chryseobacterium sp. Bi04. Taxonomy (GTDB): domain Bacteria; phylum Bacteroidota; class Bacteroidia; order Flavobacteriales; family Weeksellaceae; genus Chryseobacterium. The sequence continues at coordinate 132,894 of NZ_CAKKLP010000013.1, read as the reverse complement.
AAATCTCAATCCATTGATAGGAGTCTTTTCCTTAGTATTTTCAGCTAGTGTCACCCAAACTACATTCCTGGGATCAGAATTGATCTTAAAAACGTCCTGATCTTTTACAGGATACTGTTCCAGAAATTTGTCTGCATAGTCGTTGACTCCGTTAGAGTTGAACTGAACATATAATCCTTCTTTTTTCCACTTTTTATTTCCTGAATCGTAGGCAGGGGCGGCTTCAAACTGAATCGGAAATTTATTTTTAATACTCCATACCTTTTGAATATACCCTAACGGCATACTGAAATTAACATCTTCATTTAAAACAAATCCCAGATCACCGCTGCTTTTAAAAAGAACCCCAACTCCATAAGTAGGATTGATATATTGATTCATGAGATCTCCATTTTTAGTCTGAAAACCTTTTAAAATATCAGTAACAGCTAAAGTAATCTGCTTTTTGTCATCAGCAGTCTGGGCATTGAAAAAGCTAAAACCACAAAGCAGAAATAGCATAGTGTATATAATATTCTTTTTCATAGTATTAATTTAGAAACTCACCTGAAACATAATACCAGCGTTCATGCATTTTCTGGAACATAGAAAATTCATGGTGAATTTGTGGATGTCCGTCTTCATCGGTATAGTGCGCTTTAAATTCTACCTGATTTAAAGCGGGTGTACGAATAATTTCCAGTTGGGTCCATTGGTTGATTTCTCCCCACTCCTGAAGATCGCGGGTATTGTGGTATTTCCTTTTTCCCGGAAGAGTGGTTTCCATTAAATAGTCACCATTTGGAATAGCAAATGCCGAAAATCGGGAACGCATCAAAGCTTCTGCAGTGGGAGCATGCTTTTCTCCGGTATGATATGGTTTACAGCATTCTTCGTAAGTTTTTCCTGAGCAGCAGGGACAATCCATATATCTGGTTTTAAATTTGAACCGCAAAAATAATAAATATCAATGGAAACAGGCCCGCTAAAAAAGATGATAAATAAATCTATTGGCTTTACTAACCAAAACATAAAAAAGACGCATTCTTAAAGAATACGTCTGATTGTTTTATTTAATAAACCCTCTGTTTCTCAATAAAGGTTTGATATCCGGATCATGTCCTGTGAAATCTCTGAATGCCTGGTTAAGATCTACAGAATTTCCTACAGAAAGAATATATTTTCTGAATCGGTCACCATTTTCTCTGGTTAATCCGCCATTATTTTTAATCCATTCCCATGCATCATTATCTAATGTTTCAGACCATAAATAAGCATAATATCCTGCTGAGTAGCCACCGCCCCAGATGTGAGCGAAATAAGGAGTATGATATCTTGGAGGAACGGTTGATAACGTAAATCCATGATTAGTTAAGGACTGTTTTTCAAAATCCAGAGCAGGGATCAGCTGGCTGTCATTGGTTACAGAATGCCAATCCATATCTAATGCTGCTGCAGAAACCAATTCTGTGGTCATATACCCTTGGTTGAAAGTAGAAGCCTTTTTAATCTTTTCTACTAAAGCCTGTGGAATAGGTTGTTTTGTTTCGAAATGAACGGCATAATTTTTTAAGACAACCGGATCTAATGCCCAGTGTTCGTTAATTTGTGAAGGAAACTCTACAAAATCTCTCGGTACATTGGTTCCGGAAAGAGAAGGATATTTCTGACTTGCAAACATCCCGTGGATAGAGTGGCCAAATTCATGGAAAATTGTGGAAACATCGTCATAGCTGATTAATGATGGTTTTCCGGGAGCTGGTTTCTGATAATTATAGCAGTTTACAATTACTGGTTTTGTTCCCATCAGATAAGACTGTTCTACAAAGTTACTCATCCACGCTCCTCCATTTTTAGAATCTCTTGTGTAGAAATCCAGATAATAGATAGCAATAGATTTTCCATCATGATCAAAAACTTCATAAGTAACTACATCAGGATGATAAACAGGAAGATCGGTTCTCTTTTTAAATGTCAGTCCATAGAATTTTTCAGCGGCAAAGAAAACACCTTTTTCAAGAACTGTTGTGATTTCAAAATAAGGCTTTATTTCACTTTCGTCAAGATCAAATTTTGCTTTTCTTACCTGTTCAGCATAGAAGGTCCAGTCCCAAGGTTCTACTTTGAAACCTCCTTTTTGCTGATCGATAAGATCCTGAATATCTTTAGCTTCCTGTCTGGCTGTTTCCACGGCAGGAGTTGCCACCTGATTCATCAGTTTCGTGGCAGCTTCCGGAGTTTTTGCCATCTGATCCTGAAGTTTCCATTCAGCATAATTCTTTTTACCTAAAATCTGAGCTTTTTTAAGTCTGAGTTTAGCCAGTTTTTCAATGGTTTCTCTGGTATCGTTGGTATCACCCTTTTCTGCTCTAGTCCATGAAGCTTTGAACAGTTTCTCTCGGGTAGCTCTGTTTTTTAAATTTTGTAAAAGAGGTTGCTGTGTGGTATTTTGTAAAGCCAAAAGGTATTTCCCGGGCTGGCCTGCAGTTTTGGCATCAGCCGCCGCTGCTGCAATTTCATCAGCCGAAAGGCCATCCAGTTCTTTGGCATCAGAGAAGAAGACACCACCTTGCTTTCTTGCTTCCAGCAATTTATTGGCATATTGGGTAGAAAGAGAAGCCAGTTCCTGATTGAGTTGTTTTAATTTCTCTTTATCCGCTGCAGAAAGGTTAGCGCCTGCAATTTCAAAATTTTGTTTATAATATTGTACAAGTCTTTTACTTTCAGAATCCAGACCATCTTCTTTGATGGATTTTATTCTTTTATAAAGATTTTCATTCAGATACATTTTGTCGGAATGTGCAGCAAAAATAGGAGCGTATTCCTCATCTAGCGCCTGCAGTGTAGGATTGGTATTCGCACTGGTAAGATTGGAAAAAACAATTTGTGTCCTTCTCAGCACTTCACCACTTTTTTCCAATGCTACAATAGTATTTTCGAAGGTAGCTGCCGCAGGATTATTTGCAATTTTTACAATTTCAGCTTCATGCTGTTTTAACCCAAAATCAAAAGCAGGCTTAAAATGTTCATTCTTAATTTTATCAAATTCCGGAGCTTCATATTGAAGTTTACTTTTCTTCATGAAAGGATTTGAAGATAAGGAGGGATCCGGTGCAGGAAGTTCCTGTTGAGTATCAGTTTGTTTCATTGTGGTACAAGATTGATTAAACGCCAAAGCAGAAATTAATAATACCGATGAAATATTCTTCATAAAATAGTTGTTATTAAAGCATAAAGATATTAAAAACTTGCATCATAGAAGGTATTTTGTCCCAAATGTATTTATTGAAAATAATGGATAGATATTTTCAGAGCGGGCTACATCTTTTATCTTATGCCTGTTTAACTCATTAAAAATTGAGTCACAAAAGCTTAATGAATCGCTATAAACACTTTAGTTTATTTTAAGATTAAACCGATTGAAAATAAAAGTACACGTAAGCAAAAAATCTTTGTTTTTTTAAAAACTTACGTGAGCTTTATTGAGCTTATTTTCACAGCCTTATTAAGTGCTCAAAAAACTTTGTGACTTTTGACTACGTCAAAATAACATTCATCGACTGAAAGGAGATAATCTTCGATTTGTGGTTAAATAAAAGTGTAAACAGTTTTTCTAAATAAAAGGTAATTAAACAATTGGTAAAATAAACTCATTTATTAATAATTTGGAGAGTGGTTAATCACAGGATTTTAAAGAAGATGTAATATTTTTCATAATTTAGTTGTTGTTAAATAATACGATCGAAATAATAATCTATAAAAATAAATAAACATGAAAAAAAGAACTCTTTTTATTTTTTCCGCCTTAGTGGTATTGGCCTCATGTAATGAAAGACATGAGAAAAAGAACAGAGAAAAAGGCGATTGGGTAGATAAGGTGATCAATAAAGAAAGCGGACCGGTACAGCAGAAAGAATTTAATGGTGATTTTGATGAAATTCAGGTTTCTCAGGCGATTGATGCTGAGGTGATAAAATCTGAAACAGAGAAAGTTGTTATTTCAGCTCCTCAAAGTATCATTAATGAGATTCTTGTAGATAATGAAGGCGGAAAGCTTCATATTCATTATAAACCCGGCATCAGAGTGATGAATATCAATAAGGTGACAGCTAAAATTTATACCAAAGACTTTACAAAACTGATTGCAGGATCAGCTGCAAAAATAGTGGTGAAGGATAAATTTACTCAGGAAAAAACAGATATTGAGATATCAAGTGCTGCCAGTATCTCCGGGGATCTGGAGGCTAATGATTTTGAAATTACAGCAGGCAGCAGCAGTAATTTTAATGGAAAAATATGGGCTGTAAACCTTGATATAGAATCTTCTTCAGGATCAAGTATCGATATTTCAGGTAAAGCTAAGCATGCAGATATCAATTCTTCTTCAGGAAGCAGTATATCAGCAAAAAATGTGATTGCAGATAATGTAGAAGCTGAAGCTTCCAGTGGAGCAAGCGTTGAGATTAGTGCTGTTACAAGTGTTAAAGCAAGTGCTTCATCAGGTGGAAGTGTTGATATTGCTAAAAAAGGCGAACTAAGCAATGTTACTAAAGAAGAAAGCAGTGGCGGAAGCGTAAATATTCACTAGATTAATCCTGGGATTCTTCCTCATCTTCTTCCTCAGCAGATGAGGATCCTTCCCAGTTTTTATTATCAAAATTAAGATTGTCATAAGCCAATAATTCCTCCTCTCGCTGGAGGATTTCTTTTGTTGTAAATAAGGCAATATCGTCATCATCCTTTGCCCTTGCAAGCTTTCTGATAGAAGCCTTATCAATGGCCATAAACCTTTGGCCAAGACGTCTGGCAGCATATTTTCTCATACCTGCTTCATGAAGTACGTCTACAGCCATATCAACAGCGGTACCTAATGTTTCACGATAGATATGATTGATTCCGTTATTGAGGTAATTATAAGCATCAATTCTGTTTTTTGCCCTCACAAAAATTTTCACTGCCGGATAATGCTCACGTACAAGCTCGGCAATGAATTTATTGTCATCAGGATCATCCAGGCATAAAATTAAAATTTCGGCATCTTCAATACCGGCTGCCCTTAAAATAGGAATTCTGGTAGCATCACCATAATATACTTTAAAACCATAGCTTCTCAGCAGCTTTACACGGTCTGAATCCCTGTCCAGAACTGTTGCTGACATTTTGTTTGCTTTTAAAAGACGCCCCACCGTACTTCCAAAATGCCCAAAACCTACAATAATAATTTTCTTTTGGGCCACCTCACTGTCCAGAATATTGAAATCATGTTCTTCCTCAGGAATTTCTTTAATAAATCTGGGGGTAATAAACTTATCATTAACAATAAGAAGAATAGGAGTGATGCACATGGTAATTGCTGTGACAGCCATTAATTGTGCATTCAGCTCAGGGCTTAAAAGATAAAGATCAGAAGCGTAATTGATCAGGACAAAGGCAAATTCTCCCACCTGGGAAAGTGCAAACGCATAGAAAAGGCTTTGTGGAGTATCTATTCTGAAAAATTTTCCAATAGCATATAAAACGATAAATTTTACCGTTACCACTGCAAAGACGGTACTAAATATAAATAAAGGATCCTGCTGGATAATATTAAAATTGATGGTGGAGCCTACACTCACAAAAAATACAGCCAGTAAAAGTCCTTTAAAAGGATTGATCTGTGCTTCAAGCTCATGACGGAATTCACTGTTGGCCAGCATTACTCCGGCAAGAAAGGCTCCCAATGCCGGAGACAGACCGATAACGATCATCAGCTCAGAAACGCCAATCACTAAAAATAAGGAAGAGGCAGTTAAGAGTTCTGTCATTCCTGATTTTGAAACATAGCGTAAAAAAGGAACAAATACATATCTTCCTAATAAAATAAGCAAGGCAACCCCTATAATCACTGTTCCCGCCTGAAGCCACTCCGGAAGCTTTTGAATCAGAATCTGAATTTCATTATCATGATGTTTCGCTTTGTAGTTGGCAATGATGGGAAGTATAGCCAGAATAGGGATCACAGAAATATCCTGAAATAACAATGTAGAGAATGAAGCTTCCCCTGCTGTTGTTTTAAAGTTGTTTTTTTCCTGTAAAGTCTGTAGTACAATTGCTGTAGAAGACAGGGCAAAACACATGGCCACGGCTACGGCCTTATCTACTCTCCATCCCACACTGATGAATATCAGAACAAGTAAGGAAATTGTAAGTGCCATTTGGGTGAGACCCAGGCCCATGATTTTCTTACGCATCTCCCAAAATTTTCGCGGCTCCAGCTCAAGTCCTACCAGAAATAAGAGCATGATCACCCCAAACTCACTGGCGTGCATAATATCATTTACATTATTTCCTGTAAGCCTGAGGACATAAGGGCCAATGATGATCCCCCCTAAAATATAACCGATCACAGAACTCAGACCGAATTTTCTGGCCAGTGGAACCATAATAATAGCTACACCCAGAAAAAGTAATGTGTTCATTGCTAAGCTGGATTCCATATTCTATTGGTTGAGAAGTTCTGTAAATTCTTTTTTATGTAAAATGATTTCTTTTTTTGATAGCTTATTGGCTTCGTAAACAATCTTAATATGCTTTATATCTGCTTTAAAGACCTTTAAAGAAACAATCAGTCCGCTGATAAGCTCATCAATGGTGTATTCGTACGTTCCTGTTTTGCTGAAAGATCTTTCCTTTCCGCCGGTAGTGATCAGAATGTAAACTTCTTTATTTTCTAAAGGATTGTTTTTTCCCGGCTGAAGCCAGTCTCGATCGAAGACTTCATCAATCCATAATCTTAATAAAGGAGGCATTCCAAACCATATCAGTGGGAACTGAAAGACAAACCTGTCATAATTGGCAAGACGTTTCCTTTCTCTGAAGGCTGCGATATGAAAATCAGGATATTCTTCATAAAGATCTCTTAAGGTATAATGCTGGTGGCGAACGTAGAAATTGATCAGCTCTACATTCGAATTAGAGTGCTCCAGATAGGGATGAGCAAATATTACCAGCGTCTTCTTCATAATCCTGTTTTCAGTAAATATAGTGAAAAAATATTGGATAAAAGGTAGGTTTTAGTTGGATTTATTAATTTTTTAATATGTAAAATGTGGTTTAGTGCTTATAAAAATCAATAAAACAATAATATTTTGAGTTTTTAAACAAAAAAATCAGGCCTTTATGACCTGATCTGTTTCTATCTATTGTTTCTGGATTAAAATTACCATCCACCGGATGCACCACCGCCTCCAAAGCTTCCGCCACCGCCGAAGCCTCCAAATCCACCGCCACCTCCGCCGGAACTTCCACCACCGAAGCCTCCGCCACCAAAACTTCCAGGGAATGGGAAGAATCCACCAGGATAGTTTCTGCGTCCTCTTCTTGTGATGATAACGTCATCATCGTCATCGTTGTTGCCTCTGCCGGGGCCACCACCTCTGTTACCAAAGAGAATGGCAATAATGATGAAAATGACAAAAGCAATGAGGAGGATTTTAAATGCACTTCCATTACCGGAAGGGGCTGTTGTTTCTTCAGGTTTAAATTTCCCCTGAACAGCTTCCATAATGGCTGAGGTACCACGGTTGATACCTTCATACCAAAGTCCTTTCCGGAAATTGGGTGTCACAATATAATCCAGAATCTGTCCTGCTACTGAAGCTGTGAGATATTGCTCTACTGCTCTTCCCTGCTGGATAGACATTGTTCTGTCTTCTGTAGCCACCAGGAAAACCACTCCATTATCTACTCCTTTTTTTCCGATTTTCCATTTCTGACCAAACATGGTGGCCAAAAAGTTCACATCTTCTCCTTTGGTAGACTTGATGATTATGACTTCAATTTCCGTTGAGGTAGAATCCGCAAATTTGATCAGCTTATTATTAAGCTCATCCTTCTCCTGCTGGGAGAGCAGTCCGGCTTCATCAAAAACCGGATATAGCACTGCCGGCTTTTCAGGAACAGTATATTGTGCTGATACAAAACTGTAAAAGCAGATCAATAAAAATGAAAATACTATTTTAAGAGAACGTAATTTCATTCGGGAGTTGGTTTGGGTTTTCTCCTTCCACAGGAAAATATTTTTTGAGTTCAAGGCCTGTTTCCAGGATGGCACTTTTTAGCGCCTGGTGATAATTTCCTTTGGCAAATTCAGAGGTTACATAGTCATGCAAATGATCCCAGTAAGACTGCTGTACCTTTTCATGTATCCCGATATCTCCGATAATGGTCAGATATTTTTGTTCGAAATTGATATGAAAAAGCACGGCGTTTCTGTCAGCTGTTTTATCCATACAAAGCTCTTTGAATACCTCAAATGCAGTTTTTGCATTCCGTTCTTCCGTATTGGAGTCTATATGCACTCTTATTTCGCCTGTAGAATGATCTTCTGCTGACTGAATCGCTTCCACAAGGGAAGCGATTTGTTGATTTGTAAGGAAATTACTCATTATTTGAATACCTCAGGTGCTTTTTGAGCTCCTGCTTCAGCTTTGAAATAAGGTTTTTCTTTAAAGTTGGTAAAATTCGCCAAAATATTATTGGGGAAAGTTTTGATGGAGGTGTTGTAATCCTGCGCAGCCTCGTTGTAATATACAGTTTCTGTTCTGATACTGTTTTCAATAGCGGTATATTCTCTTTGGAAGTTGATATACTGCTGGTCTGCTTTTAAATTTGGATAAGACTCCACAACAGCCATCAATCGGCTTAAAGCTCCAGATAATTCTCCTTGTGCAGCCTGGAATTTAGCAATGTCAGCATCTGTCATATTTGTAGGGTCAACATTGATGGAAGTTGCTTTGGAACGTGCTTCAACCACTTGTGTTAACGTTTCCTGTTCAAATTTTGAATAAGACTTAACCGTTCTTTCCAGGTTAGGGATAAGATTGGCTCTTTTCTGATATACGGTCTCTATATTAGACCATTTTGTGTTCACCGTCTGTTCTTTGGTTACGAAGTTATTATATCCGCTTTTTCCCCAAAAGAATAGGATTGCAACAATAACAAGGAGGGCAATACCAATAGTTCCGGCGCCCAGACATCCTTTATTTTTCATAGTTTATTTTTTTTTTAATTTTTTGTGCTAATCAAATATACAAATTATGTGCTAATTTTGCAGAAAATTATTTGAATGACAACAATAGTGGTGGCAATGGGAGAGAAAAATGAAATTGGTTTTGAAAACCAGTTACTTTGGCATCTTCCTACAGATTTAAAACATTTTAAAGATCTTACCTCGGGGCATCCGATTATTATGGGAAGAAAAACATATGAAAGTATTGGGAAGCCTCTTCCTAACCGTACCAATATTGTTGTTTCAAGAAAGAAAGATTGGTTTGAAGAAGGCATTCTTATTGTGGGCAGTATTAAGGAAGCGGTGAAATTTGCTAAAAAAATAGATGAGGAAGTTTTTATTATTGGGGGAGGTAATATGTATGAGCAGACGATGGATGCTGTAGATAAACTTGAAGTAACCTTAGTGAAAGCTGATCTGAAGGCTGATACATTTTTTCCGAAAATTGATGGGAAGATCTGGAAAAAGACCAGTGAAATCTGTCATGAGAAAGATGAAAAAAACGCCTATGATTTCTGCTTTCAGACATTTGAGAAAATAAAGACCAAAGAGGAAGACTAAACATTAGCAGTCAGTTTTTGCTTCGCAAATGAATAGTGAATGTCTTTGACTTCTATAAAAATAGACAGACTAAGCGTCTTGACAATTCATAATTGGCTTTTTGGACTCTAAACCTTAAACTCTAAACCTTAAATTTATTATCTTTGCACTTCTAAAATTTAATAATGAATAAATACATAAAAATTGTAATAGCAGCTCTTCTTATCCTTACAGGAGTTTATATGATGTTTTTTACAAGAAACCTAGGCTGGGGTATTGTTGTTTTTCTTCTTGCAGCATTTCCGATCTTACTTTTCTTTAAAAATGAATATATCCTTTTGGCTTTCTGGCAATTGAGAAAGCAGAATATGGAAAAAGCTGCAGAATGGCTGACTAAGATTACCAACTATCAGGCACAGCTTCACAAATCCCAATATGGATATTTCCATTATTTATTAGGATTAACGCAAGCTCAGGATCATCCTACAAAAGTAGAACCTTTGATGAAAAAAGCATTGGAGTATGGTTTGAATATGAAGCATGACAGAGCCATGGCTACTTTAAATCTTGCGGCATCTGCTATCTCTAAAGGAAGAAGGCAGGAAGGCCAGAAATTGTTGGAAGAAGCAAAAAGATTAGACAGTGCAGGAATGATGACAGATCAAATCAAAATGATGAAAGATCAGTTGAAAATGCCTACTATGCAAAAGCATATGCATAATCCAAATATGAGACAAAGAGGAAAATTCTAATTGATTTTCTCTTATACCATATAAAGGTCCTGATTTTTTCAGGACTTTCTTTTTTACTTACCAGGAGGTGGAGGTAGAGCTTCCTGTATGAAAAAAGTATCTGCAGGATACATATTTTCTTTGACAAGGAGTAAGCGATCCAGTTTTATAAATTTATCACGGAGACCATCGTCGTAAAAGTTACGTTTCTGATTTTTATAGTGAACAGAAACCAATGGGAAATTACTTTTGTGATCCGGCTTATCTTCTTTATTAAGGTATTTAAGATAATTTTCAAAAGACAGCGGATCGTTTGCTTTCATTTTGTAAATGATTTTAGGTAACGTTTGAGTTCTTTTTCCCCCTGTATCTATCTGAGAATACTTTTCCAGAAACAGACTGTCATTTTGTTTGATAAAAATATATACTTCAAATGCAAAAAAAGTACATGCTGAAAGCTCTGTTTTGATTTTCATGGTATCTCCATTTTCCATTTTTTCAGAGAACTGATAAAGATCTCTATTCAAATCAAATTCACTCTTATGCTGACAAGAGAATAAGGAAAGGGATAAAATGATGAAAAATATGCTTTTCATGAATTTACATTTCCGAATTATGGTCATAGCCATAAAACTTAGGCATCTGCCAGTGATATTTTACGGCAAAAGTTCTGATGGCAACGATCAGTAAAATAGTAAAGATCTGTATAAAAGTATAGGATAGCGGAGTGTATTTTGTCATCAGTAAAAATGCTGCCCCACCTACAATACAGGCGGTAGCATAGATTTCTTTTCTGAAAATCAAAGGAATCCTGTTCAGTAAAATATCCCGGATAATACCTCCAAAGCAGCCGGTAATGGTTCCCAGTCCAATACAGATCAAAGGATGAATACCTACATTCAGCCCTTTTTGAATTCCGATAATGGTAAATAGTCCCAATCCGAAGCTGTCGAAGATAAACAGGGTTACTTTAAAATTCTTTTCAAGAGATTTGAAGACCATTGAAAATATACTGGTAATCAGGATCAATACACACATGAGAAGATCATGCATCCAGAACACAGGGATGTCCAGCAGGAGATCCCTCACCGTTCCTCCACCTACAGAAGTAACAAAGGCAATAATAAGTACCCCAAACGGATCAAGCCGTTTTTGCATCGCTGCAAAACTTCCTGACATGGAAAAGGCAATGGTTCCAAGTACTTCTATGGCGAAATTGAACTGTTCGTGCATATATTATAAGTGATGAGCAATGAGTAATAAAAATTATGCCATTTAAATTTGTGATAGTTTGAACTTATATCTGGTCATGACTTTTACTAATTCTTCACATTCTGTTTTTAAATATAGAATTTTTTCAGGATTTACATATTCTAATTCTTCAATGATCTCAAGCCAAAGCTGATTTTCATCAATTTCTTCAACAACAATACATATTTTAGCAAATTTTTCTTTTTCAGATCTTGCTCTTGAAACAGTTCTGTAATTTGCTGCTACAGAAGTAGTTAATTGTTGTCTGTTTCCTTATTATGGAAAGGCCATCAGAACAGGGTAGTGGAGAAAGTGTTCTAATGATAGCAATAGGACAGTTTTTGGCTCGTTCCCTAAAGATCTGATTAAAACCCCTACTATCAAAATTACTTATTACTCATTGCCAATTACCTATGTTTTATATCTTCACTCTCACGGAATCCGGAACCATCAGTTCGTATTCTCCTCCGTGGGTGATGATTTCTCTTACAATGCTGCTGCTGATAAAAGATTTACCGGATGAAGTGAGTAAAAATACGGTTTCCAGTTTTTTGTGAGCTAATGTCCTGTTGGTATGAGCGATTGCTTTTTCAAATTCAAAATCAGCAGGATTTCTTAAGCCTCTTAGAATGTATTGTGCATTTTTTTCAAAACAGTAATCTACTGTTAATCCTTCAAATGAGTCTACTTCTACATTGGGGAATTCTGCCACAGAGTTTTGAATAAATTCCATTCTTTTTTCAAGAGGGAACATATATTTCTTCTGAGAATTCTGCCCAATGGCAATAATTAATTTATCAAATAGCGGTGCCGCTCTTTCTATAATATCGTAATGTCCTAGTGTAATGGGATCAAATGACCCCGGGAAAACAGCAATTTTCATGTGGTACGAGTTATGAATTTTGAGTGATTTTGAGGTATAAAAGTTTATTCTTATTCCAGTTTTCAACCTCTAATTTTTCAACTTCTTTTATGATCTATTTTCTTTTATGTAAAGCTTTTTCAACTTCATTTCCGCAAAGATCCAAAAGGGAAATTCCGTAATGCTTTGCCTGTTGGGGAAGAATACTTGCAGGAGAGAATCCCGGGTTGGTATTCATTTCAAGCATGTAGGGAATTCCATCCATTAAAATATATTCGCTTCTTGAAAATCCGCTCATTCCTAATGAATTGTAAGCTCTTTTTGCTATTTCTTCCACTCTCTTTGTGGTTTCCGCATCAATTCTTGCCGGAGTAATTTCTTCTGAAGCTCCTTCATATTTTGCTTCATAATCGAAAAACTCATTGGTAGGTACAATTTCAGTAATTCCCAGTACTATGGTTTCTCCTTTAAAATCTATAACCCCTACAGAAACTTCCATTCCATCCAGGAAACTTTCAATAAGAATTTCATCATCTTCTTTGAAAGCTATTTCTGTAGCAGCAATCAATTCTGACTTTTCTTTTACTTTTGAAATTCCCAGAGATGATCCGGACTGATTAGGCTTCACAAAAACCGGAAGACCTAATTCTTCTATAATCTTATCAACATTAATGTGTTCTCCTTTTCTTAAATATACACTTTTGGCAGAAGGAATTCCATATTTTGACAATACAGCAAGGGTATCTTTTTTATTGAAGGTAAGAGCACTCTGATAAAAATCGCAACCCGTATACCGCTGGTCTATTGCATCCCAATATGCCTGTAGAATTCCATTTTCACCAGGAGTTCCATGGATAGTATTGAAGCAGACATCAAATTTTAATTTTTCACCATTATCTAAAACTACAGAAAAATCTCCCTTACTGATGTCGTATTTTTTATCATTTTCTCCTAAAAAGTACCATTCATCTTTTAGAATGACTACTTTATATACATCATATAGATTTCTGTCTAAAGAATCATAAATCAACTGTCCGCTTTTTAAGGAAACCACATATTCATCAGAATAGCCTCCCATTACTACGGCAACGCTTTTTTTGTTCATAACCATATAGTATCAATTAAGGCAAATTTAATCATTTTATGCAATGCAATATGGGAAAACTGGAAATTTTAAAATCAAAAATGAATTGTTAAATAAAAAGCACATTCTAAAATTATTAGTTATATTTGCGGTTGTAATAAAAGTATTTTTAAATATGCTTAAATCACTTTTCAATTGGAAAGTTTTACTTAATTTAGTAATAGCCATCGGCATTTTTGTGGGTCTGGTATGGCTCACATTTCGTTGGTTGGAATATCATACAAACCATGGACAGGAAATTCCTGTTCCTAATGTTGTTAATAAATCAGTGCATGATGCTATTAAAATATTAGATGATACCGGTCTTGAATATGAAGTGGACAGTGCCAATTATGATCCTAAATACAGACCTTTCCAGGTTCTTCAGATTTATCCGGCACCAGGCTCCCGTGTAAAAGACGGAAGAACGGTACGTTTGAGAGTTAATCCAAGAACATGGGCTCAGATTGCTGTGCCTGATGTTATTAATAAATATTCCGGACTGGCCTTCCAGAGACTGGATCAGGTGGGTCTTAAAATAGGAGATACGATCTTTGAACCAAGTATTCAGAAAGATGCTCTTCTCAGAATATTATATAAAGGTAATGCCGTTAATCCGGGAACACGTTTACCTAGATTCTCTGTCATAGATGTTGTAGTAGGAACAGGTCCTATGAGAAATATTTCTATTCCTAATGTAGTGGGACTTTCTGTAAAAGAAGCAAGAGCGGTCATTACAAAGGGAATGTTTGAAGTAGGATTGGTAGAGCATGAAGATGGCAGCAATGATGAATCTGATATCATTTATTATCAGGATCCTGCTGCAGGAGATGTTCGTGACCAGGGCATGCAGATCGATTTATGGGCAAGTAAGCGAACTCCGGCTGAGCTTAGGGCTAAAGTGGAACAGCTGAATTCTATTTACCGTATGAAAGTAGATACTTCTTTGCCACCGGTACGATATGAGGAAGTTCATAATGAACCAAGTTTTGATCCTCCGGTAGCTCCGGCACCGGTTCCCAAAAGAGAAACGCCAAAACCTGAACCTGTAAAAACAGAAACTCCTAAAACCCAGACTATGGCTCCTAAGTCAACAGCTTCCGGAGCAGAGAAACCTAAAACCTCTGCCGGCAGCCAGGCAACAGGAAGCACAGCTAAGCCTGCTGCTTCTACAAATACAGGGCAGCAACCTGCTCAAAAGCCAAAGGCTAAAAAAGTAGTCGTAGAATAATATCAAACTAGTGTAAATAAATACAGGCTTCAACTGCAAAATGTTGAGGCCTTTTGTGTAAAAAATATAAAACAATGTCAGAAGATAACGAAGGTTTTTTAGATGAAGAATTATTAGATTCCAACAGTATTGAAAATATCGATATTGATGAAGAAAATAAAGGATTGTATGAACATCTTAATCTCACTGTTGACAACGGACAGGAGCCATTAAGAATAGATAAATTCCTGTTAATACACAGGCAGAATTCTTCAAGAAATAAAATTTCCCAAACCTGCAGGGCAGGGAATGTCGTGGTAAACGGAAATCCTGTAAAACAGAATTACAGGGTAAAGCCTGGGGATCAGATTTCAGTTTTACTGACGCGTCCTCCAAGAGAAAATGTTATTATCCCACAGGATATTCCTATTAATATAGTATATGAGGATGATGATTTAGTGGTTGTTGATAAAGAACCGGGAATGGTTGTCCATCCGGGATTTGGAAATTGGGATGGCACACTGGTTAATGCATTGGCCTTTCACTTTGAAAAGAATGGTGAAAAATCTGATCTGGACAGGGTAGGGCTTGTACATAGAATTGATAAGGATACTTCAGGATTATTGGTAATTGCCAAAACCGAATATGCATTAAGCTTTTTAGCGAAACAGTTTTTCAACAGAACTACTAAAAGGCTTTACTGGGCTTTTGTATGGGGAAATCTTCAGGAAGATGAGGGGACAATAAGAGGGCATATCGGAAGACATCCCAAAAATAGAATGCAGATGTCCGTTTATGAAGACGGAAGCCAGGGAAAGCATGCCGTTACGCACTACAAGGTATTGGAGAGGTTCAGGTATATGACCTGGGTAGAATGTAAACTTGAGACCGGAAGAACGCATCAGATCCGGGCCCATTTCAAACATATTGGCCATACCTTGTTTAATGACGAAAGATATGAAGGCCATACACCTTTACGAGGAGTGAACCTGCCTAAGTATAAGCAGTTTATAAAAAATGTTTTTGAAATTCTGCCCAGACATGCACTTCATGCGCATACCCTGGGATTTATACACCCAACCACAAAAAAGGAATTATATTTTGAGAGCCCAATGCCCAAAGATATGGTGGATGCCGTAAAAAAATGGAGAAATTATTTAGAAAACTAAAAATATATTGAGATTTTTTTTATATTTGTTGAATTGAAATCAAGATTTGTTATGAGAAAACTATATGCTATCGTATGTTTAGCTCTTTTGTCAAATGCATACAAAGCACAGGAAACACTACCCTACTATCAGCAATATCTTATGGATGGTGAGTTCCTATTCAACCCAGCTCAATACGGAAAAACAGACTACGTACAGCTCAACGCTAATTATCAACAACAATTTTCAAAATTCAACAACTCTCCGAATGTACAATCAATCGGGATTAATGCGAATATTTTTGATAGAGTGGGTGCGGGTATTTCTGTTTTTAGAGATAGCAATGGGCCTATTTCTGCCGGAGGTATTACAGCGGGTGCTTCCTATTTTATTCCGCTAAGCAGCGAAGGAGATAGAAAGGATCAATTCTCTTTCGGTACAAGTGTTAACTTCTATAACATGAATTTTGATTATTCAAAAATTAATACTGAAGAAGCTAATGACCCATTATTGAGAGGAGAAGAGAGTAACCTTTTTATGGTGTATGCAAACTTCGGTTTGGCTGCTACGTACAGAGGACTTTTCGGGGGAGTTTCCGTTAATGATATTGCTTTAAGTAATGATCAGTCTATTGTAAACGGGTATGAACCATCACCTATTAAATTCTTTTTAAACTTAGGATACAACTGGAATATTGCTGATAATATTTCAATTGCACCTTCCGCGTTAATCAACTTAAATACCAACTCAACAAGAATGATTGACTGGAATTTAATGGCCACATTCTCTAATGAGATTAATGCATTTTCTTTTGGGGTAAGCTACAGAACTGTTCAGAACAGATTCGACAGTCAGGATTTGAGTATCTCTCCAATTGTAAAAGTAAGATTCAACAAGTTTATGATCGGTGCCACTTATAATCTGGGAATGTCTGATATTCAGAAAACTGGAGGAAATAGCTTTATGCTTGGCCTTGGTTATAACTTCGATAACTTTATTAATGTTAGAGGATTTAGATATTAATCAATTTAATTTAAATAAATTTGAGCTCTGAATTTTTTCAGAGCTTTTTTTATGATATATATTCACATCCCATTCTGTAAGCAAAAATGCAGCTATTGTAATTTTCATTTTTCAACATCCCTGAACTTTAAGGATGAAATGCTTCATGCTATGAAAACGGAAATGATGCTTCGGAAAGATGAATTACAGAACAAAACCTTACGATCTTTATATTTTGGTGGCGGAACACCTTCCATTCTTTCAGTTGATGAGATCCATTCTTTAATTGATGAAGCTTTACGATATTTCAGTTTTGATAAAGACATCGAAATTACGCTGGAAGCTAATCCTGATGATCTGGATCAGCAGTTTTTAAAGCAGCTGGCAGGAACTCCTGTGAATCGTTTATCTATTGGAACACAGAGCTTTTTTGAAGAAGACCTGAGACTGATGAACCGCGCTCACAGTGCTTCGGAAGCAGAAAGCTCTATTAAAAGGGCTCAGGATTTTGGTTTTGAAAATCTAAGCATTGACTTAATTTATGGTTCACCTACTTCGAATCTCGAAATCTGGAAGGAAAATCTGAATAAAACAATTGAACTAGAAGTTCCTCATATTTCGTCTTATGCTTTAACTGTGGAACCTAAAACGGCGCTGGAAAACTGGATATCAAAAGGAAAAGTGATCAGTCCGAAGGAAGAAGAGCAAAACAGAGAGTTCTACTATCTCTCAGATTTTCTTAAGGATCATGGATTTGAACATTATGAAGTTTCCAATTTTGCAAAACCGGGATTTTATTCAAGACACAATTCAGCATACTGGAAATATCAGGAATATCTTGGAATAGGTCCATCAGCACATTCCTATAACGGATTTGATGTCAGAAGCTGGAATGTTGCCAACAATCTACAGTATATTAAAAAACTGGCAGTTAAAGACCTTGCCAAAGAGGAAGAATTGCTCTCTCAGGAAGACCAGTTTAATGAGATGATTATGATTGGCCTGAGAACCATTTGGGGTGTAGACCTTACGAGTTTAAAAAATAAGTTCTCCGATAAGATAATGGATCATTTTCAGGCGGAGGTAAAACCTAAGTTAGAAGAAGGCATTTTAATTATTGAAAAAGATCACCTGAAAATTCCTGAAAAGCATTGGTTTATGGCAGATGGTATTGCTTCGGATTTATTTCTGGTATAATGTTTATTAGTGTATATTTGAAGCCAGACTTTAAATAAACTAAAACCATGAGAAGAAGCTTATTACTCTTTTTCCTTTTTTCAAATGCTTTATACTTTTCTCAAAAACCAATTTTTACTAAAGCGAAAGTGCATGCAGTAAATGTATACAGAACTTCTGCTGAGTTACAAAATCTGGTAAATATTTCCCTTCCTTCCGGTAATTCTGAAGTTGTGATTACCAATGTTTCAGATGAAATTGTAGAGAAATCAATACAGATTAATACCAACAACAAGAATATTTCAATTCTTTCTGTACAGTACAGAGATGATTACAGCTCCAATTATTTTGAAAATAATAACCCAAGCGGGAAGAGAATTAAAGACAGCATAGTCATTTTAGAAAATTTTAGCACGAAAATCAATATCGAGCGTCAGACGAATGAAAAGACCCTTGAGCTGTTAGATAAAAATCAGGCTCTATTAGTAGGAAGCAATACCTCCAGCGTAGCGCAGCTCATGCAATTGACGGAATATTATAAAACCAAAAGGAATGAGATTAGTATTGCCCAGCTTGATATCAATAAAAAATATACGGAAGCTGCATCAAAACTTGCAAAGCTTAAAAACAGGCTGAAAGCCAATACAGAATCTGAAGAGACATTTTCTGACGGTGTCCTTGTTTTAAAAGTTGCAAGCAGCGTAGCCGGGAATGTAAAAATGGATTTGGGATATCTGGTTGAAAATGTTTCCTGGGAACCGTTTTACGAAGTAAAGGGCAATAAATTAACAGAGCCTTTGGATGTGATTTTTAAAGCAAAATTAAGACAGGATACCGGACTTGACTGGAAAGGAGTAAAACTTTCCCTGATCAATGCAAGATCGTCAAGAAATAATAATGCTCCGGTAATGAATCCATGGTTTCTGAATTCTTACAAAAATGAGGAAAGACCTACTCAGGCTTATTCCCGCGGGAAAGATACTGCTAGAACCCGGGAAATTGAAGAAGTGGTAGTGACAGGGTATGGAGGATTTAAAATCAATGATAACCAATTGAATATAAGCTTCGATGTTGATATTCCGTATGATATTTTGTCTAATAATGAAGATCATTTCATCAATTTAAAGCAAATAAAAATTCCTGCAGATTATAAATATTATACAGTACCGAAGTATAATACTACCGCTTATCTGGTAGCTGATATTAAAGATTTTAATACATACGATCTGATTTCCGGTTCTGCTAATGTGATCTTTGAAAATATGTATGTTGGGGAAACTAGAATAAATCCCAATCAGACGGAAGATAAAATGAGCATTACTCTTGGTGATGACAAAAGAATAAGCATACGAAAGGAAATGGTGAATGATAAAGGCAATGAGAAATTCTTTTCTTCCTATCAGGAGAAAACATTCACCTATGATCTTATTGTACGCAATAATAAAAAGGAAGTGATCAATATTGATATAAAAGATCAGATCCCATTAAGTAAAGATGAATCGATCAAAATTGAGCTTCTTCAGAGTGATAATGCAGATTTTGATAAAGAGAAAGGTTTCTTGAGTTGGAATGTTAAAATCTCTCCGTCGGAAACCAAGAAATTTAGAGTAAGTTATAAAGTAAGGTATCCGAAAGATTTTTCAGTTAGTAATCTTAAATAAGTAACAGATTATTCACTATTTTTGTATAAAATTTCAGTTCACAATTTGAAAACTAAAAAACAAGATTATTCGCATCTTTCGCCCAGCCAGCCTATCGGTATTTTTGATAGTGGGGTGGGAGGACTTACCGTAGCTAAAGAGATTAAAAGGCTTCTTCCTCACGAAGATCTGATCTATTTTGGGGATACCAAGCACCTTCCTTACGGAGAAAAATCTAAGGAAGCCATTATTGAATATTCTACAAAGATCACCAATTTTCTGATGGAACAGAATTGCAAGGCCATAGTCATTGCCTGTAACACGGCTACAGCAAATGCTTTGAACGAAGTAATGCAGTCTGTGGCAGGTAAAGTTCCAGTGATAGATGTTATTAATCCTGTTGCTGAAAAAGTAGCTTACGAAATCCATAACAACGTTGGAGTAATTGCTACTAAAGCTACTGTAAATTCGGGATTGTATAAAAAGAGCATCCGAAAACAGAATAAATGGATCAAGGTAGATGAATTGGCAACCCCATTACTGGTTCCTGCTATTGAAGAAGGATTTAAGAATCATCCGATTACCCATGCTATTATTTACAATTATCTTAGTAACAATAAGCTGAAAAATATTGAAACATTAATTTTAGGATGTACCCATTATCCACTTTTAATTGATGAGATCAAGCAGTATTATGGAAACAGGGTCCGTGTTATTGACTCTCCGAATATCGTTGCCAACCATCTTAAAATTATCCTGGATAAATATCATCTTCTGAATGATCATAATCCCAAACCGAATTATCATTTTTACCTTTCGGATCTTACTAAGAATTTTGAAAAAATTTCTAAGAAGTTTTTCGGAAAAACCATTGATTTGGAATTGAAAGTACTATAAATTGAAAGTCTGCTTCATATAGAGGCAGACTTTTTTCTTGTATCATACAGATAAGTAAAAGTATTGGGAAATACAAAGTTTAAAGCTTTCCAAATCATGCTTCTACAATCACTTTTCCGGTCTTTAGTCTTGTTTTTGGATTGAACTTTGGCTGATTGGTATCTGCTTCATCTCTTTCACCGATTGCTACGGCAAAAAGCGTTTCATACTTTTCATTTTTCAGAATATCATCGTAGCGCTCCGGTTCAATTCCTTCCATAGGAGTAGAATCTATTCCCATATCAGCACAGGCAGAAAGAAAGACTCCCAAAGATAAATAAACCTGATGCTTTAGCCATGACCTGATTCCGTCTTCTCCTTTAGGTTTTATAAAATTTTTATAATAATTCACGGACCCTTCAGGCAAAACTCCTTCAATCTGTTTTTCAAAATCTTCTGAATTCTTAAGAGATTGGAAGACAATCAAGTGACTGCTTTGTACAATTTTTTCTTTATTCCAGTAAGAAGCTTCCGCTAGCTGATCTTTCACTTTAGAATTATTATTAACAAAAATAAAATTCCATGGCTGGCTGTTGATTGAAGATGGGCTCAGATTTAGAATTTCTTTCAATTCATTAATTTTTTCTTCACTGATATGGCCCTGTGGGTTATACTTTTTTACAGTATACCTTGTTTTCATTTTCTCTAAAAAACTCATAATTTATACTATCATTTTTATAGTTACAAAATTAATTTAAGTTTATTAACTTTGCAATAACGGTAAAAAAGGATAGTATAAAATGTATACAGTAGATAACAAATCATATCCTTGTTGCACAAGTGTAACAATGAGATTTATAGGAGGGAAATGGAAGGCAGTCATCTTGCACCACTTGATTCAGGGTGCCAAAAGGTATAATGAAATTAGAAAAGAAATTCCGACCATTACAGAAAGAACACTGAGCCTTCAGCTTAAACAGATGGAGGAAGATGGAATTATTGACAGAAAAGTATTCACGGAAAAGCCACCTTTAATGGTAGAATATACCTTAACTGATTTTGGGAGGACCCTGCTGCCTGTTTTGGAAGCAATTACAAAATGGGGAAAAAACGCACCTGAGATATCAAAAAAAATAATCAGGAATTAAATTTCCTGATTATCATTTTCTTTATTAGGCTCAAAAAAACTGAAGCTTACATTTCCGTATTTTCTGGTATCTGTCAGATTGGGATGTTCAAGTTTCATTCTGCTTTGATGCTCTACAATAAGAACTCCATTTGCTTTTAAGTATTTATTATTTAATACTAAAGAAATCAGTTCATAATATTTTTTCTCCTCCATTTCGAATGGGGCGTCTGAAAAAACAATTTCAAAAGATTTTTTATTTCTGAACTTTTTAAGCCAGTCGAACACATCATCTCTCTGTACATTGATCTGAAGTGACATATCCAATTCAGATGCTGTAGAATTAATGAAGCCTGTATGTTTGGGGTTCATTTCTACAGATGTAACATTCTTGCATCCTCTGGAAGCGTATTCTAATGAAATGGAACCTATTCCCGCAAATAAATCAAGGACGGAAATGGACTGCATATCATATTTGTTTTCCAGAATACTGAATAAAGCTTCCTTCGCAAAATCCGTAGTGGGTCTTACATCGAAGTTCTTTGGAGCGGCAATTTTTTTAGCTTTCCATTTTCCGGATATTATTCTGAACATATTTTTTAGGGTTTATGTGGTAGATTATAGAAGCATATATAAATTTCTGATATACCTGGCTGTAATCTAATTAAGTATAAAATTCTTGTTAGGAACATTGTCAAAAACAATCTTTAGATTTCTGACAAATTTTTGAAGTTCGGAAATAAATGTTTCATTTTCCGTTGTTTCTCCATAAGCGAAAAAGTTCGTATCATTGATTCCAAAACCTAATTTGCTTAGCGTAAACATAATAAAGTAAAGGAAATCAACCTCTGAATTGACATCCAGGTTATTGTACAGGATTACCTTTTTTTGATCGATAGCAAAAAACTCACATTGATTATGATAAAGATTGATGTGAATTTCCTTGTTATTTTTATTGTTGAGAGAACTTAAAAACTTCTCTCCGGAAAAATTAAAATGTACCGGAACAGCCAGCTCTTTTATTTTTTTGTAATAATGTTTGGGAAAAGTATAGTAAAACTGGATATTGAATTTTTTATTGATCGAAAGCATCAGTTCTTCTTTGTTCCTGTCAGCCGGAGCATTGAAGGCTATCAGGTCAAA
Source organism: Chryseobacterium sp. Bi04 (assembly GCF_918698085.1). Classification (GTDB taxonomy): domain Bacteria; phylum Bacteroidota; class Bacteroidia; order Flavobacteriales; family Weeksellaceae; genus Chryseobacterium. The sequence goes on along the minus strand of NZ_CAKKLP010000013.1, from coordinate 110,038 downwards.
TCCGGCTTCATGTTCTGAAAATCCTTCCGGCATCAGAGTAAAATGATTCAGGGCAGAAATGATCTGGATTTCATCAAAACGTTGTTTGATAAGAATATCATCAAGCTTTTCTTCAATAAGATTGGCTGGTGTTTCTTCTGTAACGAAATAAGATTTTTCCTCCAGGATGCTTTTATTCTTCACAATCTGGTAGATCAATCCGTCTTTGGTAAAAAGTAAATTAAGTACGTTCATATTTCAATTGCTGCAAATTTAGTGAAATTCTACCATTACCGCACCCGATTGGTGGTGAAGTATTTCCTTATTATAAAAATCAATATTCACCTGGCTTTCCAAAACATCCCGTACCATCCTCTGTAAAGTGCCGTCCCCGATACCATGAACAATTTCAAGCCTTTTCAAATTGTTTTTCCTGCAGAATGCCAAGACGTTTATTAATTTCTCCTTTTGAATGAACAGCCTTTCAAAACTGTCATAATCACTGGGATTCTTTACTAAATTATGAAAATGAAGGTCCACAACCAAATGATTTTTCTGATGTTTCTTCGAAATGATCTTTTTAGGTTCTGCTTTTCGTATGATTCTTATATTTTCATAAAGATCAGCATCTTTGGGAACCAGTTTTTCTTTTGGATATTGATGAGTAAAGCCGTATTCATCTTTAAATACCACAATATTTCCCTTCACGGAAGTTACCACTCCGCTTAAATCTTCATCCACTACAGAAACTTTATCACCAATCTTCATAATTTTTTAAGACTTGTCTGGATCCACTAATTTGTACAAAGGTAAAAAGTAAAATGTATTGAAGGCAAGCCCCTTTATTCTCAAACCCTCAAACCCTCATACTCTCAAACTCCTTATACTCTCGGGCCCAATTCAATAACTTCAAGGTCCTTTATTTCTTCTCCATCCACTACAAACCGCATCATGGTTCTCATCTTGTGCCAGCCCTGCTTACCACAAGCTCCCGGATTGAGGTGTAAAAGACTGTTCTTTTCATCATACATGGCTTTTAAAATATGAGAATGCCCTGAGATAAACAGTTTCGGTGGCTTGTTGGTTATTTCATTCCTTGTTAAGGGAGTGTATTTTCCGGGATAACCGCCAATATGGATCATCAAAACTTCCAGTTTTTCACAAAGAAAACGGTTTACTTCCGGAAATTCAGAACGGATCTGAGCGTTGTCTATATTCCCGTAAACCCCTTTTAGTGGTTTTATCTTTTCCAGCTGTTCTATAACATCCATGCTTCCAAAGTCACCACAATGCCAGACTTCATCTGCCTGGGATGCATATTCTAAGATTCGGTCATCAATATAAGAATGGGAGTCGGAAAGAAGAAGAATTTTTGTCATTCAGAAAGGGGGATATATTTTATTTCTGCAAAATTAATAAAGAATTATGCGCAAAAAAAACTTCTTTGCAACTATAAGATATCTATTTTTTTAATGCGTCAAGTTTTGGCGCTGATGTATCCTATATTTATGAAACAAAATTAAAAAATATGATTTATACAGAAGATTTTTTTACAGCCGGAAGTACTTATCAAAATGATGATTTAGTACAGTTAGTTGATAGCTACACCCACGAAAATGTAAATTTTAAAAAGATTACTCATTGGATTAATAATTATTTAATGGACGATTCTAAAGTGGATGGAATTATTTATAGAAAAAGAAATGGTGAATATTATGTGGATACCAGTATTCTGGTGGGCTCAGAAATATCGGCGAAAAGATTTGGTGTAAAAGCTGATTATATTACTGATGATTCCGATGCTTTACAGAAAGCTGTAAATTTTGGAGTTAGAGTAGGGTGGAATATTACGTTGCCGGCGGGCAAAATAAAAGTATCAAAAACAATAACTATTGATTTTACAACTAATAATAATGATGGAAATAGCAACGGTAAAGATCGGAAATTTGAATTAATAGGACGAGGAATAAATTTGACTCAGATTTATGATGAAGGCGATGATGGACATGTTGTTTTTGATATAAAAGGAAGTAATCCTGATCATATTAGTGGATTTAATGCCAAATATTTTTCAATAAAAAGGGCCGATACAACTACTGCAACTGGTGGAACAGCTATAAAAATTGAAAAATTAATTCTATTAAATATTGAGGAAATACACATTTTCAGATTTACAAGAGGATTTACATTAATTGACTGTTGTGTATCTTATTTTAAAAATTTAAAAATAGATTATTGTAAAGAAGCTTTTAAAGCTGATATCGGTAAAGATCCTAATCCGGATAACAATGTCACAAACCCTAATCTATTAAATTTTGTGAACTGTGTATTTAATTCTAATGAAACTTTAGGAGTTCACTTGGAAGGCGCGCATAATGTAAAATTTGACACTTGTGATTTTGAAGGTAATTTTGGAGATGTTCTCGTCTGCTCATATATCGGTAAAAATGGCAAAAATTCTTTAAACTTAATTAACTGCTATTTTGAGGGTACAGTAAATGGAGTTGATTTGTTTTACGTTCCTTATACCGGAGGCACAATAAATTTGATAGGCAACAGCTTTAGCAGAGTGTATCAAGGAGCTACACATAATATTGTCATAGATTTCAGATATTATGATCAAGAGGTACAATATACCAATCACGAGCATTATTTAAATATGATGGGAAATGCTTTCAGGGATGATTTTAAATTTACAGAATGGGACACATACCCACCCATATCATTATGGGGAAATAATGGACATCTTCATATTAAGGATTTTAATTACTATGATCATGGAAATAATCTGACTCAAAATTAGATTTGTACAAAAAAGGAAATTTGATAAGTTTCTTTTTTTGTTAGATAAGTAAATGTAAGTGGCATACCCCAAATTTCTTATCTTCACAGAAAATTTGTAATAATGAAGCATAATTTCTCTTTGTTCTTTATTCTTTTTTCTTTGATTTCCTTTGCCCAGGTTGAAGAAAAAAAACTGGATGAATTAATCCAGAATACATTAAAAACCTTCGATGTTCCGGGAATGTCAGTAGGTATTGTAAAAGATGGAAAAGTAACCTATTCAAAAGGTTTCGGACTACGTTCTCTTACCACAAAACAACCCATGGATGATAATACTCTGGTGGGTATAGCTTCCAACTCCAAAGGGTTTACCTGCGTAGCATTGGCTATTTTGACAGATGAAGGAAAGCTGAACTGGGATGATAAAGTTTCTCAATATATTCCTGAATTCCAAATGTACGATCCATACGTTTCTCAAAATATAACCATAAAGGATCTGATTACCCATAGAGCCGGATTAGGGTTGGGGCAGGGAGATCTGATGTTTTTTCCGGAAGGAGGAAACCTGACCGTTAACGATATTGTTCACAATGTAAGATATCTGAAGCCTGAAAACGCTTTCAGAACGAAATTAGATTATAATAATATCATGTTCATTGTTGCCGGAGAAGTTATCCACAGAGTTTCCGGATTAAGCTGGGCCGAATTTATTGAGCAGAGAATTATGAAGCCGGTAGGGATGACATCGAGTTTTGGAAGCTACAACAGGGCAAAAGCTATCTCCAATAAAATTGATGCACATGCCCCTGTAGATGGAAAAGCAATTGCTGTTCCCCATGACTGGAATGAAACTGGCAATGCAGCAGGAGGAATTATGAGTAATATCAAAGACATGACCACATGGGCAGAATGTCTTTTGAATAATTTTACAACGAAAGACGGTAAAAAATTAGTGTCTGATAAAAATGTTCAGCAACTTTGGAGTTTACAGATCCCTGATAGAGTAGCTGCAAAAAATCCATATGATACCAGCTTCTACGGATATGGGTTGGGATGGTTTTTAAGCGATGTTAAAGGCTATAAGCAGGTTCAGCATACCGGCGGGCTTATTGGTACGGTGACACAATTTACCCTGATTCCTGATCTGAAACTTGGAATTGTGGTCTTAACTAACCAGCAATCAGGAGCTGCCTTCAACACCATTACCAATACAGTGAAAGATTCTTATCTGGGGGTGGCAGACAGAAACTGGCTGAAAACATATGGTGAGAGAATGTCTAAGATAAATGCAGAATATGATAAGCAAAAGAAAGAAGCTTATGTAAAATCTGAAACTTTTAAGAAAGATAAAGGACTTCAACCAAAAGCAGAACAGTTTACCGGAACTTATCATGACATCTGGTTTGGAGATGTAGACATTACTCAACAAGGAAATACCTACAGGATATCATGCAAAAATTCTCCAAGATTGAAAGGCGAGCTGCTTCCGTATTCCAACAATTCTTTCATTATAAAATGGGATGACAGAAGCTATGATGCGGATGCTTTTATTATTTTCAGCTATGATGAGAATGGAAAAGCACAGTCAGCGAAATTAAAAGCTATTTCCGATGTTACAGATTTCAGTTTTGATTTTGATGATCTTGATCTGAAGAGAAAATAAGTGGCATAATTGCAAAAATATTCAACAGAACGGGCTTTAGCCCGTTTTTTTGTATACAACGGATAGTTTTTTTGGCTGAAGTTTAACCACCCTGTCAAAAATAAATTTTTTGCCACCCCACCAGTGAAGGGAAATATGTAGTCTGCAAAAGATATACTGGTTTACTGAAACAGGTTTAAGCCCTGTTCAGCTTTTGAAAGCTCTGAATTAGGATGATGTTTTTCAAAAAAAGTTTTTAACTTAAGCAGCCGTTTTTTATTACCATACTGAATAAAGAATTATTGAAATGAAGCTAAATTTTCCCCGGCTCATAAAAGAATAGAAGTTTCTTTTGGGCTCCGTCAAATTCAGACCATGAAGTGCAGTCTACTTCAAAACCTGCGACACCACAGGTCGGAAAATGAAAAATATCTTCAGAGATAGAATTGGCAAAATTCGAGATTCCGTTATTATGGGAGAAAAAGGCAACCGAGCTAAGGTTGTCATCCAGATCATAAATTACAGACTCAAAATTTCTTTCCGAAGGATTATAGAGTTTTTCATCAGTAGAAAAATTAAGCTGATAGGTTTGGTTAAAAATTTTGCATGTATTCAGCGCACGGACGGCCGGGCTTGAAATAAAATGGTCAATAGAAATTTGATGACTTTTCAGGAACCGGGACATGTTCATAGCGTCTTCTAAACCTTTATCTGCTAAAGGTCTGTCAAAATCCTCCGTTTCTTCCGGCCAGTCGCTTTTTGCATGTCTTACGAGGATGAGTTTCTTCATATATTTGTTTTTTGGAGGATTAAAATTATAAAAAAAATAATGGAATAAAACATGATTTATATAAAAAAACTGCGTTATGAATAAAATCATTAAATTTTACTAAATTTGCAAAATTATGGGACAAATCCTTGCGATAGACTATGGAAAGGCACGTTGTGGCATTGCTGCAACAGATGATATGCAGATTATAGCCAGTGGGCTGGATACTGTGGAGACCCGTTTTCTGATGGAATTTTTAAAAAAATATTTCAGCGAAAATAAGGTAGATGAAGTAGTAGTTGGCCTTCCCACAGATTTGAAAGGGAATATTTCAGAAGTGGAAACTGATATTTTAAAATTCATTGAAGAATTTAAAAAAGAATTTTCGGATATTGCAGTCCACCGTTTGGATGAAAGATTTACTTCCAAAATGGCCTCGTTTTTTATTTCCCAAAGTGGAAAGAGCAAAAAAAAGAGACAGGAAAAGGGATTAATAGATAAAGTAAGTGCAACCATCATATTGCAGAATTTTTTAGAACAAAGATTAAGATGATTTTACCGATAAGAGCTTTTGGGGATCCTGTTTTGAGAAAAGTAGGAAAAGATATAGATAAAGATTATCCTGAATTACAGGAATTACTGGATAATATGTTCGAAACGATGTACAGCGCAAATGGCATTGGTCTTGCTGCACCTCAGATAGGATTGGATATCCGTCTGTTTATAATAGATGTGACCCCCCTTGCAGATGATGAGGATTATGAAGATATCAAAGATGAGCTGGCAGAATTTAAGAAAGTTTTCATTAATGCCAGAATTCTTGAAGAATCGGGTGAAGAATGGAAGTTTAATGAAGGCTGTCTGTCTATTCCGGATGTAAGAGAAGATGTGAAAAGAAAAGAAACTATCGTCATTGAATATTATGACGAAAATTTTGTAAAACATACAGAAACTTTTTCCGATATTAGAGCCCGCGTAATTCAACATGAATACGATCATATTGAAGGGGTTTTATTTACCGACCATCTGAGTGCACTGAAGAAGAAACTGGTAAAAGGAAAACTGACAAAGATTTCTCAGGGTGATGTAAGCATCGGCTACAAAATGAGATTTCCAAAATAATGTAAACAAGGATTAAAAAAAGAATAATAAAAGGCAAAAAGCTGAAAGCTGATTGCAGAATTTACAAAAAATAAAATTATGCTGTTAGAAAAAATAATTTCAATTTCTGGAAAACCAGGACTTTTCAAATTAGTTTCTCAATTAAGAAACGGGTTTATTATTGAAGATGTTACCAACAAGAAAAAAGTAAGCATTGGTAACTCTAGCCAGGTAAGCTTATTGGATAATATTGCAATGTTTACATTTGATAAAGAAGTTCCTTTGTTCGAAGTTTTTGAAAATGTTGCTAAAAACAATGATTATAAAGAAACTATTTCTCACAAAGCTTCTGATGCTGAACTGAAAGATTTTATGTTGGCTTCTCTTCCTAATTATGATACAGAAAGAGTATATGCATCTGATATCAAGAAATTGGCTCAATGGTATAATATTCTTCACAAAGCTGGATATATCACTCCTGAAAGTTTTGTAAAAGCAGAACCTGAAACTTTGGAAGGTGAGCCTGCAGAAGAAGTAAGCATTGAAAAAGAAACTAAAAAAGCGGCGCCTAAAGCAGAAAAGCCTGCTGCTCCTAAAGTAAAGGCTACTTCAGCTGCAAAGTCAGCTCCGAAAAGTACACACACTAAAAAAGGATAATCCGGTCACCGGATTTTACAATACAACCTTGTTGAGAACTTTCTTAACAAGGTTTTTTGTTTTGTGGGGATAAGAGGGGGAGGCAAGGATTGGAGTTGAAAGTTGAAAGTTAAGAGTTGAGAGTTAAGAGTTGAGAGTTAAAAGTTAAGAGCCGAGATGCTAGATTTCAGATATTGAAGGTTGAAATACAACTTTAAGTTAAAGTGAATTTTTCTTTGCAAGTGAATAGTGATTGGTTGTACCAGATCTGTAAAAATTGACAAGCACAGCGGATTGATCATTCACAATTTGCAATGCCGTTTTAAGTCAGAGATTGAATTTTTCTTTGCTGGTGAATAGTGAATTTTTTATCTGCAAAAAATTGACAAGCACAGCGGATTGATCATTCACAATTTGCAATGCCGTTTTAAGTCAGAGATTGAATTTTTCTTTGCCAGTGAATAGTGATTGGCTGTACCAGATCTGTGAAAATTGATAAGTGCAGCCGGATTTACGATTCACAATTTGCAATGCCGTTTTAAGTCAGAGATTGAATTTTTCTTTGCCAGTGAATAGTGATTGGTTGTATCAGATCTGTGAAAATTGATAAGCGCAGCAGATTGACGATTCACAATTCCTGCTTCATACTTTCAACTCTTAACTCTCAACTCTCAACTTTCAACTCCAAGGCTTGCGCTAAAGTCAAAATAACCCTTACATTTGTATAATTTTGAATTTCCCATTACTATGAATACGAAACAGGAAAAGCTGGAAGCTTTCGGAAGACTACTGGATATTATGGATGATCTGCGTGAAAAATGCCCATGGGATCAAAAGCAGACTTTAGAGTCGCTTCGCCACCTGACTCTTGAGGAGACCTATGAGCTTTCAGATGCCATACTTCAGGAAGATTTACAGGAAATAAAAAAAGAACTGGGAGATGTATTGCTTCATCTGGTTTTCTATTCTAAAATAGGATCTGAAAAAGGAAGCTTTGATATAGCAGATGTTATCAATTCTCTCAATGAAAAGTTGATTTTCCGCCATCCCCATATTTATGGTGATACTGAAGTGAAGGATGAAGAAGAGGTAAAGCAGAACTGGGAGAAGTTGAAATTGAAAGAAGGTAATACCTCTATCCTGGGAGGAGTGCCGAAAAGCCTTCCAAGTATGGTAAAGGCGTACCGGATTCAGGATAAGGTAAAAGGGATTGGGTTTGAGTTTCATAATGCAGAAGATGCCTGGGCAAAGGTAGATGAGGAGATCCAGGAATTCCATGAGGAAACGGATCCTGTTAAAAAAGAACAGGAGCTGGGAGATGTGTTTTTCTCATTGATCAATTATGCGAGGATTTCAGGAATTAATCCTGATTCTGCATTAGAAAGAACAAACCTGAAGTTTATTTCAAGATTTCAAAAGATGGAAGTACTTGCCAATGAGCAAGGTTTAAAACTTGCTGATATGTCCCTGGAAGAAATGGATATTTTATGGGAAAAAGCAAAGCTTCTTTCATAAAGTCGTATTTGGAACGATTAATGCTTCTTAATTTAAGTTAAAAAAAATACATATGATACGATTTCTTATTTTACCTGTTTCACTTTTACTGAGCTGTAATCCTAAGGCACAGAATCAACCCACTAATGATGATAAATTACAAGTACAGTATACCTTACCTAAAAAGCTAAAGGAGGTTTCCGGAATTACCTTGTCTCAGGATAAAAAGACAGCCTGGGTCATAGAAGACCGTGGAAATAAAAATGCTGTATATGGGCTTAATGATAAAGGTGAATTGCTGGCCACTATTCCGGTTGAAAATGCTGAAAATACAGACTGGGAAGATATTATCTCAGATACACAAGGAAATATTTACATCGGAAATTTTGGAAATAATGATAATAGCAGACAGGACCTTGCTATTTTGAAGACAGATTTGAAAGATGCCACTCAGGCAACAACCAAGGTGATTCAAACCACAAAATTTCATTATCAGGGACAGACTGAATTTCCTCCAAAAAAATCTAACTTATTGTATGACTGTGAGGCTTTTGTAGAGATGGATGGTAACTTCTATCTTTTTACCAAAAACAGAAGCAAAGGTTTTGACGGAACTTTCCTTGTTTTTCAGGTTCCTAATAAAGAAGGAGATTTTGAAGCTAAATTAATAGGGAGATTAAAGCTTGACGGAGGGTATAATGATGCTGCTATTACTTCTGCAACCATCAACAGTACGAAAGATAAGATTGTACTGCTTACCCATAAAAACATTCATGTTCTCAGTGGGTTTACAGCAGATGATTTCAGTTCTGCCAAAATTCAGAAAATACCATTAGACCACAATTCGCAGAAAGAAGCGATTGTTTTCCTTAATGACAAAACATTAATTATTGCTGATGAAAAAGCTAAAGAAGAAGGTGGAAATGTATATCAGCTTGCTTTTTAAACAAATCAATATTTATAAATAGTAAACCACAGAAATTATCTGTGGTTTTTTTATTGGTTTATTCAGGTTTCTTTTTAAGATTTCTGGTAGGTTTTTGAATTTCATTATACAAAGCTTCTAATTCTTTTGGTGGATGGCCCGAGTCAAAAGTTGCTGAGGTATAGGTTGTACCGCCCGAAGTAATAATAATGGTAGCGGCCAGAGCTCGGTCAGAATATCTTCCTGTTGTGGGAGATTGAAGCTTGGATATTGCAGATAAATCAAGCGCTTCTGCCTGTTTGGAAATGCTTGCCCATTCAGAGGGGGAGATAGAAGAATTGGTTGGGTCTGCATTATTGGAGGTGTAGATTTTAGAGGTAGCTGTGAAAGTCACACTATCATTAACTCCTCTTGTTTGTTCGATTAATTGTACTTTTTCAATTTTCCCTTGTTTTGTATTTATTGTTGAATTTTTTCCGTTGTTTTCACTTTTATTTTGATTAATACAACCTATAATTGAAAATATGAATACGGAATTAATTAATATAAAATGTTTTTTCATTGAATTATTTTTATGTATTTGGTGTTTTTTTTATCTATTATTATTTGGTTTTTTGTTTTTGTTTATATATTTGCTAAAATATAAAAAAGAATATGAGAAAAACTACTATTTCGAAATTTTTTTTGGTACCTCTATTATTTTCCGGAGCTGTATTTACCAATGCTCAGAATAAAGAAGGTTCAAAATTTTCAAAACGCTCTACAGAAGGAAATAGGGATCCCCGGGGAATTGAAAGATGTGGAACTGTTGCGTATGAAGAAGGTCTTAGGAAACAGTTTCCTGAGAGATTTACAACGGAACAATTTGAAGAATGGCTGGCCCCTTTAATTGAAAAAAATAAATTGAATAGATCCCAGAACGGGAATGTCATTACTATTCCGGTTGTAGTACATGTTATTCACAATGGTCAGGATATAGGAACTGCTCCCAATATTACAGATAGCCAGGTAATGTCACAGATTACAGTAATGAATAACGACTTTAGACGAATGACGGGAACTCCGGGATTTAATGCCAGCCTTGTAGGAGCAGATACTGAAATACAATTTGTACTTGCAAAGGTAGATCCTAACGGAAATCCCACCAATGGTATTGATAGGGTAAATCTTTGCCGGGAGTTCTGGGCTAACGGATCCCCAGCAGATGGTTACGAAAACTTTATTAACAGTACGGTAAAGCCTACAACAATATGGGATCCTACAAAATACATGAATATGTGGAGTGTAAATTTTGCAGACAGTGGCTTACTGGGCTTTGCTCAATTTCCATCTAATTCCGGACTTCCGGGGATGGCTGCTAATGGTGGGCTCGCCAATACAGATGGTGTTGTTGCAGGTTTCTCTACTTTTGGGAGTATGGATTACAATGATGGAACATTTCTGATGCAGGCGGGCTATGACAGAGGGAGAACAATGACTCATGAGGTAGGACACTTTGTAGGATTACGACATATCTGGGGAGATGCTAACTGTGGAAATGACTATTGTGCAGATACTCCAACAGCACATACTGCAAATTATACATGTAATGCTGCAATAGCCAGCTGTGATAATCCACCAGCCTATGAGATGGTTCAGAACTATATGGATTATACCAATGATACCTGTATGAACATTTATACGAATGATCAGAAAACAAGAATCAGAACAGTAATGGATAACTCTCCAAGAAGGGTAGAGCTGAAGACATCTAATAGAGATCAGCCTATTCCTCTGTTTGCTAATGATGCTGAGATCAAATTTGACGGAGGCTGTTCAATTGGTGTGGTGAATTGTGGGGAAGGAGTAGTACGTCTTATTCTTAATAATAGAGGGACAAGTAATTTAACGTCAGCTGTTATTTCTTATTCATTCAATGGTGGTGCTGTTCAAAATTATAACTGGACAGGTAATTTAACTCAGGATAAATCAAGCGTTATCAATATTCCTGTTGATGGAGCTGTAGCTTCTTCTCCTGTTTCATTAGCGATTGTCTCAGTCAACGGAACAACAGATGAAAGAAGTACAAATAATACCTCAAACGGTAATTATGTGAAACCTATAATACCTGAGTATTTTGGTACCACTACATTTACTTTTAAATTATTGAGAGACCGATATGGAAATGAGACAAGATGGAACCTGAGAAATAGTGCTGGCCAGATTGTTAAGTCCGGAAACTATTCTAACACACAACCGGGACAGCCGAATCCAACACTTATTACACAAACATGGACGCTTCCTCAAGATTGTTATGCATTTACTATTTCCGATGATTTTGGGGATGGCTTAACAAATGGTTATGTTGATTTATCTACAAGCTCAGGGCAGGTTGTATTTCATAAAGATGGTGAGTTTGTTTATGAAACTAAAACATTTACAACAAGAGAGACGCTGGGAACCAAGGAAACGGATAAGAAAAATAATTTCGGAATATATCCTAATCCGGTTAATGATATACTTACTATCTCATCTGTTTCCGGAGAAGCGCAATTTGAAATTCATAATGCTGTCGGACAGCTTATTAAGAAAGGTAAAATTGAAAATAGCCAGATCCGTGTAGCTGATTTAGTGAAAGGTACTTATGTTATTACAATACAAGATCGTACAGTTTCTGAAAGTATTAAATTCATTAAGAAGTAATACAAACATATATACATAAAAGAAAAACTCAGGTCACCCTGAGTTTTTTTTATTTACTCACTTTGTTAATTTAAAATTTCATACCAATGCCTGCTGAAATCCTTCCGCCATCTGAGCCATAGAAATAATTTAACCTTGCGGAGATCATTTCTGCAAGACTTAGCCAGATACCAGCACCAGCAGATTGATGCCATTTTCTTGAATATTCGCCATCATTCCATACACGCCCAATATCATAGCCTACCAGAATTCCAAGATTGGCAGGAATAATATTATTTCTGATTCTTCCAAAATCCCATCGGATTTCTGAATTGTTGATAAAGTATGATCTACCGGAAAATCTTTCATTTCTGAATGCTCTCATTCCATTGTTTCCACCAATAGTTGCCGCCTGGTAAAACTCAAAGCTGTCATTATTAATCCACATGGCATGACTGGAATTGGCAAAAACAAAATTTCCTTTTTTATCAATTCTGTGGTCAATAGCCAGCTTACCTTTCAGAGTAAGGAAGTTCCGGTTAAAATTTGATAAAATTGCTTTCCAGTCGGCATTAAGCATGAACTCCATTCCAAGAGTAGGGAAGGCAACATTATCTGAATTTTTATAACTGAATGTATAATTGGCCCCTACAAACTGCTGGCTACTGAAGACTTCAGGCCTTACATCGGGAGATTCGTTAATGAATCTTCCTTCCTTTACCTGTACTTTATTGTCTTCAAAGGTAAGCTGAATCTGATGATTGAGATTCATCCAGCTTTTTTTGGAGATGGAAGGAGCAACATTGAATTTGGAAATCCGGGCTCTGTTATATTCTCTCTCCGTATTTTCTTTATCATAAGGGCTTTCATTGGATAAACCGAAGAAATTCTGAGAGAACCTTGGCGTGGTATAGGCAGCATCCACATTGAAATCCCATCCTTTAATTGCCTGTTTGAAAATCCCTTTATAAGTAAGACTGAACCCCGCTGTAGCAGTATAGAAATTGGCTTTTAAACTGTGTTTTTGAGTATAAGGGTCGCGAATAAAGTTATTCACGGTATAATTTGCTAAAACACCAACAATTACTCCATCATCAGGGTTGTAATCAAAGTTGGGGTATCCTGCAAATGAATTGTATTTCGGGTGCTTATAATTGTAGCTGTTGAGGTCATAATCATCAGAAATATTCTTTGTGGCATTGCCGGCATTGTTATAAGTGTTCCTCTGTGATTTAAAATCATAAATTTTCACTTTTCTTCCGTCTGCAACATTATATACATCGTGATTATATCCACCAATCAGTCTGATATTCATCTTTGGATTTCCGGTTCCTGTTACTTCATAGATATCATCATCTTCGAGCCCATAGATCCAGAGTTCTTTTGTTTTTGAATCATCATATTTTTTTTCAAAAACCAGTTCATTTTTATCTTTGTTTTTACCGAGTTCATATTGTTGTACAAGTACAGACTTTCCATTTTTTGTAATGACGAATTTATCAGGATTTATAGTTCCTGCCAATGGAACTTTTTTCTGAAGCACATCATAATAGTCGAAGGCATAATCCTGTAACTTGGTTTTTCGTATTTTCAGTTTTTTCTGAATATCGGCAATGGTTTCATCCTGTACTTCTTTGGGAAGATTTTTGAATGCTTCATCAATATCGGAATCGGTAAGGTGTTCCTGGATGTATTTTGCCTGTGCTACCCATTCTTCCTGAGTAGATCCTTTTAAAAAGACCAAATCCATTGGGTAAGGTTCCATACTCAGCCATTTTACACTGCTGATATCTTCTGTGAATGTTTTCATATGACGGATCGCCGGGACATTCATAATAAGTTTGAATGCAGCTCCGTCATATTTACTGAAAGCCTGATCCCGGTCTTTGGGAATTGGTTTGTAAACCACTTGATCTCCTTTCTCATATTCAGCCCATTTCCATTGATCCGAATGGCGGTCCCAATCTCCGATCAGCATATCAAAAATCCGGGCCCTCATATAGGATTCCTTATCAACAGAATATTTATAGTTTTTGATGAGGTTTTTCAGTACGTCATCAGTAGAAAGAATATCTTTTGCATTATCCAGTGAAGCTAAGGTTTTGGGGTCTGAAGAAAAACGCTCTTCAATCATATACATTTCATCACCGTAGTTTTGATTGTACCTGCCTAAAGCCTGTTGCTTAGGAATATAATATAATTTTGGATTGCTGTGGAAAATTCCCAGTTTATCGGCCATATTTCCAACGGAAAAAGGAGTGAAAGGATGATTCGTGGTATAAAAGTCCAGTAAGAACTTTTCAGGAAAGGTATCGGTAAGTTCTTCTCCAAATGTACTTTTGGTAAAAGCCATATTGTTGAGAAAACGAATGGCACTTTTTTTTATGCCGCGCATTACAAATTCCTGTCCGTCTGAAGATTTTAATCTTAAGCTGTTGGATTGGTTTCCTCCTCCTTCTCTGAAAGGGATAAAGCCGCCATTAAGCTCCGAAAGGTTGGCTGTAGGAGCTTCAACAGGGATTCCGTAATATCTTCTGTAGTGATCTCCCCAAAGCCATCTGTAAAATTTTCTTTTTTGGGTAAGCTGTAGCGGATAGATAGTAGAAGATATGGCTGGCGGAAAAGAATTTGGAAAGTTATTCACAAATACGTCCGGTTTTGAAATGACAGAGATCTGGGCCAGCCTCTGAAGCTGGGTATCTTTTGTTGAAAAGAATTCAACATCGGTACTCTGGTCATTTCTGATATTTAAAACAGCAAAACCATTTCCGCCGTAAGAGAAATCTGTTTTTTCGACAATCGTAGACGGATCAGTTTTGGAACCTGCACCACTGATGATCTGTCTTATATTTCCATCTTCATGATATTGAAGATTATGATCATGTCCTGAAACAAAGATGATATTTTCTTTATCCTGAACAATACTTTTTAACCGGTTGGCAAGATCAGCATAATGCTGATTGTTGATATCCTGAGGATTTGCCCCTGACGAGCTCCTCAATATGTTGATAACACTGGCCACAACAGGAACAGGAATTTTACTTTTAAGAGGATAAAGGTGAGATTTTGCAGAGTTAAATCCTGCATGAGTTCCGCTGCTGATAATAGGGTGATGCAGGGCCACAATAATTCTTTTGCCTTGATTTTTGATGACCAGGTCTTTAAACTCTGTGAAAAAATCTTCACGGGTTTTTATATTACAGTTTTTATTGATTCCCGGGTAATTATCCCAGTTGGCGATCACCCATTCCGTATCAATGGCAATTAATTTAATATCCTGAGATATGTTGATATCATCAATAGGGCAGCCGCTTTTAGGTAAAAAGGGCTTTTTATCATTGAAATAATTCTTTACCAGGGTTTCCTGGGCTTTTAATCCGTCCACACCGCTGTACCAGTCGTGGTTTCCGGGGATCACCAGTGTCTTTCCTTTGAAGTTTTTGGTGATAGAAAGCTGATTTTCGAGTTTTTGTTTGGCAAGATTATAGTCTTTATCCGTTTCTTTAGGCATTCCGTTAGGGTAAATATTATCACCCAAAAAGATCAGCATAGACTTGCTGTCTGCAGAATCAAGCTTGCCTTTCAGTAAATTCAGGGTTTTCTGTGCCTGAACTTCATCTGCATTTCCGGCGTCACCGATCAGGAAAAGCTTAAAATCAGCTTCAGATTTTATATCAGAATCTTTTACTTCAAATAAGTTTTTGCCTTTTTGTACGTTATAGGTTGCACAAGAGTAAAGGGCTCCTGCGGATAATACTGTCCTTAGAACAATAGAAGTATTTTTTAGATGAGTTTTAAAGGATAAATTCATAAATTTACAATAACAAAAATTCAGGAATGAGCATTCTACACAAAGCTAAAAATTATGTTGAAATCTTATTCAAAGATAAGTTATCTTCGGTATATTTTTATCATAATTTTATTCATACTGCCTATACAGTAAACAAGGCAGAAGAAATCATGAAAAATACTCCTGTTTCCGAAGCGGATCAGGAGAAGGTACTTGTGGCACTTTGGTTCCATGATACCGGCTACATAGAATGTGCGATGAATCATGAAGAGAGGGGTGTGGAAATTATGAAGGATTTTCTGCATCAGGAAAATTACCCTGAAGACTATATCGGAGATGTTGAAAAACTGATCATGGCCACAAAAATTACTTATGAGCCTCAGAATTTACTTGAGAAAATAGTGAAAGATGCTGATTTCAGCCATTTTGCAGGTCATGATTATAATGATATTTCTGATGCCTTGAGAAAAGAATGGGAGCTTACCAATGTAAAATGTTTTTCTAACGACGAATGGAATGCCGGAAATCTGGATATGCTGAAAAACAGGCATACTTTTTATACAGATTATGCCAAAGAAAACTGGGAACCTTTAAAGAATAAGAATATCAAAAAGATTGAAAAAAAGCTGGAGAAAGAAGCTGAGAAGAAGGAAGAAAAAAAAGATAACTCTGAAGGGAAAAAAGAAAAAGAAAAATCTGACAGAAGTGTCGATACTTTATTTCGAGTGACGCTTAATAATCATACAAGACTGAGTGATATTGCAGACAGTAAAGCGAACATTCTGTTATCTGTAAATGCTATTATTATTTCAGTATGCCTGTCTGTATTAATTCCGAAGCTGGATACCCCTAAAAATTCACATTTGATTCTTCCTAGCTTTATATTACTGCTTTCAAGTGTGCTGACAATTATATTTGCCATCCTGTCTACAAAACCCAATGTAACCAAAACGACTTTTACTCCTCAGGATATTGCTAACAGAAAAGTAAACCTGTTGTTTTTCGGGAACTTTCAGCAGATGCTGTTTGATGATTATCATAATGCAATGAAAGACCTTATTAAGGACAGGGATTATATTTACGACTCTATGGTAAAGGATTTGTATTACCTGGGAAAAGTCCTGGACAGAAAATATAAGCTTCTATCCATAACATATAAGATTTTTATGGCTGGAATTATTATTTCAGTACTTTCTTTTGGATTTGCATTTCTTAGTCTTTAATTAAAAAACAGATACAATGATTGTTAGGCAGCGCACAAACTGGCTGAAAATGCTATTTATATGGAGAGGTTCTGTGTTAAAGAAAATTGTAGTTCAGCTAATCATTATTACGCTGTTTTCATTGGCTATTTATTATTTTAAAGGAAAAATATTTGATTATAAAGTACATCTTAATCCTACGATTTTTACATTAATAGGATTGGCATTAGCCATTTTCATGGGTTTTTGCAATTCCGCAAGCTATGATCGTTTTTGGGAAGGCCGCAAGCTTTGGGGACTGCTTGTTATTGAAACAAGATCGCTAACAAGGCAAATTTTTTCATTGGTAAATGATTCTTCTCCTGAATCTAAAGAAGAAAAACAGAAAATCATCAAAATGATCTCTGCATTCTGCTGGTCTTTGAACCATCAGCTCAGAGATAAATCCGGAACTGAACACCTTTCGCGGTTACTTTCTCAGGAGCAGGTGGAGCAGCTGAAGGATAAAAAATTTATTCCAAGTATAATCCTGGGTTTTATTGCCGACTGGCTGAATGAACAGCAGAAAAAAGGAAATATTGATACCATTGTACTGACTTCTATGGACCATCAGCTGAATCAGTTTTCTAATATTTCCGGAGGCTGTGAGCGAATTTATAATACACCGTTACCATTTGCCTACAGTGTTTTGCTGCACCGTACGGTATACCTATACTGTTTTTGGCTTCCTTTTGGGTTAGTTGATTCCCTGGGATGGATGATGCCTTTAATTGTCCTGCTGATCAGTTATACCTTTATTGCATTGGATGCTATAATCCAGGAAATTGGGGAACCTTTTGGGGAAGAAGAAAATGATCTGGCCCTGAACAGCATCTGCCGTACTATTGAGTTTTCTATTTTTGAGCAGGCTGAAATACCGCAGGGTGAGCTGAAGAAGCCGGATACTTATTTTATAGATTAGGATAATCTGGCTGATGATTGGTTTTAAGAATAAAAGTTTATTAGTTACCTGAAAGCACATCAAGATGTAAGTCGGAAGATATACCTTCTCACTATGAAAAAAAATGCTTATCTACCCATAATAAGGCAGTAGTTATTAAGTAAAAATGAAAAAATCATAAAATTATTGAGTCCACAATTTATATCAACGTCACTCTCAGCGCCAGCAACCCAGTGATCCCCTGAAGGTCTTCAACTTTCAGAAATTCTACGTTAGGTTGTAAAATTCCTTTGTTCTGAAGTTTTGAGATATATTCGAGATATTCTTTCTGGTTTTCCATTCCGAAATAGACTATGGTAATCTTTCCGGGAGCGGTAATTCTTTCCGAAGAGTCTTTTACATGAGCTTTGTCAAGACGCTTTTTTATGATTTCATAATAGGAATTATAAGCCCCATCTACATCAAAGCGCTTTTCATCCATTCTGAATCGGATGTCTATTTTTTCATTGTATACAAAGATCAGTGAAGCTATATCCAGCTGAATCGGAAGCTGCTGTTTAAAAGACTGAAACTCCATTTCCATTTTGCAGATGGTTTTCAGCTGCGAGTATCTTAGCTTATGGACTACTTTTGAAGTGTAATGAAGCTCCGGAGCTATAGTGGTACCAATGTACAGGTTGTGTTCCACTCCATCAGACTTAAACCTTTCATAATAATGTGGAAAGATCTGTTGAGCTTTCACCTGGCTTTCATCCAGCATATCTGCCAATTTCCTGTTGACAAGCGTTATAGAATCATCCAGTTTTTTTCTGTGGTTATAAAACAGGTCAGTTTGAACCCGCACCTGCAAAAAGTACTCTTTAATTTTAGTTTTTAATTCTCTGGATGATCTTACCTCCAGTTTTCCCTGTAGGAACGGATGAATTTCTTCTCTCAATAATCTTTGAAGACGCTGTTCAGTATCAGCCTTGATCTCATTATTCAGTTCATTTTCAAAAACATCTAATGCGAGCATAAACTTTTCCGAATCAGAATTGGTTATTGTTAAAATATCGATTAACCATTCAATCTGCTGGTTGAGGTCCTGAAGCATGAGGTTAAAACGTTTTTCCGAAGAAGAACGGATGTCTGAGACTCCAAATAAAGGGGTTAGATTTTTAAATGATATCTCCTTTAGAGTATATATTTTTTTTCCAAGCGATGCCGTAAAATATTTTTCAGCTTCATTCCTGAACTTCCATACCACACTGTCATGAATAGATGTATACTCGCGCTGGATAATAGCTTCTATCTGGTAATTTTTCTCAAAGTAGAATCTGCTTAAAGAAAAAAGGATCATATCGGAAAAAAACTCCATTTTTTTGAGTTTTAAGCCGTTAAAACTTCCAGCCAGGGGAGACGTAAATTCCATGATAGCAAGAAGCTCATTATCTTTCATGATGGGAATCACCATAAAGCTGTTGACGTTATTGTCTTTTAATATGCTGAAAGAAGGAAGCTGTCTGACATTTTCATCCAGATTATCGACATTGGAAACGACAATGGGTTTTGAGTTGTGGTTTAAGTTGTTGAAAGTATTTTTACGGGTTTCTTCGTCAAATGTATTGATCCAGAAATCAAGGATATGATTGGTTAGAAGACTTTCGTAAATAGGAAGTTTATCAAGCTTCTGTTCTTTCTTATTGAAGGTCATCAATCCAAAATTAAGCTCTGATACATCAAAATAGGATTTGAAAATTTCAGTCAGGTTTTCATCCGGATTTAAATCTTCAGGATCAATCTCTATCATGCTTGATTTCAGATCAGATAGTGCGACTTCGGAAGTACAGTCTACCAATGAAATAATTGTAAACCCCTTTAATATCCAGGATTGCGAAGGAAAATATTTTTTCCACAATTTAAAGTCATCAAGATTTTCCAACAACACATCCAGAATATCATCCGATGGTATTTTTGCATCTTCTGTAGGATAAATTTCAGTAAAGTCTGAGTTTACTGTTATTTTATAATGTTTCATGATTCCCTGCTGATTCGGGATATCATAATAAAAAGGGATTGTACTTTTGATATCTTTCTTAAAGTAGCTCTGAAGAATCAGACAGCAGCAGAATACATAAAACTCATCGTCATTAATATTTCTGAGTTCTATTTCAAAATCTTTACCGGCGTCCTTAAGGATGTTTTTAAACCTTTCGGTATAATTAAAAGTAATGTTGGAAAGGGGAATACTTGCTGCCTTTATTTCATTATGGGTAAGGCCGGTAGGGAAAAGGTCGGCAAGAAGTAACCTGATGAGGTCTTCATGTTTTTCCAGCAAGGTGATATCCTGAAAGCCTTCTTTAAGCTCTGTAAATTTTTTTGTTCTGTCAATCAGGGATTCAGCATAGTTGACCCTGTATTCCAGGCGGTCATTATAGCGGATATGTTCCAATACATCCAAATATTTTTTGAACGATATATAAACCTGAAAGGGAGAGTCTTTTTTGTAAAGATTAGCCAAGAGCTGAAATTTAAAGTAAAGTTATGAAAAAAGTTGTCTCCAATAGGTCTGGGACAACTTTTATTATTTTAAAAATATAGTAATTGTTTGGTGGTCAGGGCTTCTGATTTTTATGATGAGTATTAGAACTTTATATTATATCCCAGTATAAACTGTGTTCCGAAGATATTGAAATGCTGGGCATCATAGCTGGATTGCTGATATCTGCCATTAAAGGTTACCGTATTATAAACTTCATCATACGTTTTATCTGACCGTTTTTTCAATTTCATATTTTTCACTGATTCCGACTATTGATTCCATTAAGTTACCTTCCATAGTGATTGTACCGAATTTTTTAGATAGGGTAAGAGATTTCCCATCGGAAATGTCTTTTAGTCTGAGTTCATCTTTTGATTCGCTGAATAATTTTAATTTTTTTTGAACATTCTCCACATAAGAATCGATAGAAAGTGTTGCACTTTTCCCATGGATGTGTAGATGAATCTGTCCCCAGGCTCTGGGATCTGCAGTTTCATCTTTTAATCTTAAAAATGAACCTGAATATTTCCCGTTCCAGATAGATCCTGTTTCCTGTACAGAAGCTTGACCTGGATCTTCTTCCGCTTTTGTTTTCTGTATTTGCTGCCCTGTGACAATCTTCTCACGCTTTAGACTGGAATTGGGTTCCGGAGTGTTTTTATTGCTTTGGTTTTCCTTGCAGGAAAATAATAACAGAATCCCGGCTGTGTAAAATATTGTGTTTAAATTCATGATTTATGGAGAGCATTTCTTTAGTATGATTTCTTTGGTTTTGCTTTCCTGCTGGAAATTAGTTTCTTTACATTCTCTCTTCTTTGTTTTTCTGTTGTAAAACCCATACCAGTAAAAATGCATAGTATTTTTATCAATGATCTTCAGATATGCTATAGGTTCATTATTTACATATTCTTTCCAGTTGAGCCCTCTTCCAATATTTCCAATATCTTCCGGAACTTCTTTTAGTGTATAGGCAATACCTTTTTCAAAATCATATCTCTTGAGTTCTTTCATATCGATATAAATTTGATTGTATAAAACCGTCAGTGATGCCTCTTTGCCATCGATAGATATGCTTCCGGCTCCTTTTTTACAGTCTACCTGCAGGAGAGTATTCTTCTTCTTTTTTTTGGGAGGTTTTATCTTCAACACTTTTTATATTTATTGGGCCTTTTGATTGTTGTAAAGTATCATTTTCCTGTATTGAATATGCTACTGAAGTATCAGATTTTGTTTTTTTAATTTGAACAACCTCCTGTTTTTTTTCTTTACAGGAAAGTAGTAATAAAAATCCAATTGTATATAGTATTTTATGTGAGCACATCGTTTAAGGAAAATATGTTTTTACTATCATTAGAAACCTTAATTATTTTAGAAAAGCTATTTCAATTTTTGAAAAAATTCAGCAGTTACATCTTCAAATTTAATTTTTCCGAAGTTCTTTTCTGTCCAGACCTTCATTGGAATACTTCTCTCATGATTGCTCTTGTCGAAATAGCTTTCCCCATATTTATGGAGGAAAATTTCATTTCCGATAACCTTAAAGGTGATATATGCGCTCACCAATACATTATAATCTGAGCAGTCCTGGTGCTCGATCGTAAAGTAATTATTTTTCACCGCCACTGTACTAAAACCCTCAGAAATACAAGTGTTTCGTTTATCAAAAACCAAGTGGTCATTGCTTTTCCATAAGGTATTCCCTTTGTAGATCTTTACAGGCAAATTAAAATGCTTCTGGTCATATGCATCTTTATCTGAATTGTTTTTTAAAACTTCAATTCTGTATTTTATCTGGTCATTATTGAAGCTTGCATTAGCGTTAAAGACAGCCTGTCCTGGGGTTGAGCCTGCTATATTTACAAGAGCACGAATTTCGTCCAAGCTTTTATACTGTGGCGCATGAATTTCTTTGATGATCATTTCAGGCTGTGCTGTACTTCCCTTAAAATAAATGAATGGTAATTCACGTTGATCCTTAGGCATTGTATAATCGCCATCCCTTTCAAAATTGTTGTTTAATGAAACCAGGATTTCCTTGTCAGCATCTATTACCAATTCTTTTATATCTCCAGGATATCCCCAAAATGTTTTTCCCGGATATCGGGTATCCTGTAGGGCTGGGTTAAAGTAGAGCAGGGGAATTTGTTTTCCATTTTGAATGTCATAGATGGCGTAGTCAACTCCATCTTCATACCCAATAGCTCTGATGATTTCATATTGTTTATCATTATCTATATTTATCAACCATTTTTTGTTGATAGAACCCCATGGATAAGAGAATTGATACAAAAGTTTACCATTTTTAAACCAATACTCATAAGATGTTGTAGCATCAGCATCTGAGGTTGTTATAACTGTTTCCTGTTCATTGTCACCATCAATATCAATCTTTTCTTTGCTTACTACTTTCTGATCTTTGGGAATAAGCTGTTCAATGATAAATTCTTGCCCTATTAGATTCGGTATTTCTGTAGACACTCCTTTTTCTTTATCCCGTTCTTTACACGAGAAAAGAAATGTTGAAAAAAATAAAACTAAAATGAGGAATAAATTATTGAGTTTCATCTTTTATCTGTTAATCTTTATCTTCTTCTAGAGAGAATTTATAAAATTGATAAGGAGTATTACTTTTTATTCTTGCAGAATTATCATATTGTTCGGAGTCTTCTATAACATTAGATATTCCATAAAATTCTTTATCTTTTTTATATAATGTAATTTTATCTACAGGCCTAAAATTACAACTATTTTTTAATAAAATTTTCGTATATGTAATATTTAATCTGCACTATAGATAATTTTTCTGACAATATGATTTGCTTCTTTTGTGAGTATTACATTAGTAACACCACCGTCATATGATAATTCAATTTCAATTTTTTCTTTACTAATACGATAGTTTATGCTTAGCAAGCCATTTTGGTTGATTTTTAGAGTTTGATTTTTGAGTGGAATACTTTCTAATAAATAATTAGAATCATCAACTAATTTTTCATTGATGATTTGTTTATAAACAAGATCCATATTGATTGAAGATATATTACATTCTTCACCAGATAACATTTCACTTGTTATTTTTTTACAATTTGTTTTTGATAAATCATCTTTATAATCTTCAGTGATATTACTCTTTAAACCACAGTTTTTTTTATAATCAAATTTTGAAAGTAACTCTTTTTTGTAATTCAGTTCAGTTGGATTATCTGGGGCAAATGTTGTGTTTAATAATTTCAACGTTTGAGGTGAAAACTCAAGCCATGCAATTGCATTTTCTACATTTTGAAGCTTTTCGGATGACTCAGATAAATTATTTACAGTGTATAATTCTAAGATGATTTTCTTATCAGAAACATCCTCAATACGAATATAAATATCTTTTATATCTTTTATAATTGGTAAATCACTGGACAAAACAATCTCACGAAAAAATTCTTCACAGGTTAAATTTTTTTGCAAATGATTTACTACTCTCTTATTCTCCGGTGGAGTTTTTGTTTTAGTTATTTCAGCAGTTATTGTTGATTTTTGACAACTGAAAAGTAGCAGTATCGTTAAAAAAAATATTTTATTCATTTGATATTTAATATGTTTTATAATTACAACGCGTCAACAAATCTGGCTTTGATGTTTTTTAAGGTATTAATATAAGTAGTTCGTGCTGTTTGATCAGTCTTATTGAACCATCTTGCATAATCTCCATTATACTTTATAATGTATTTAATTTTATATTCCATTCCCGCAATTACTGATGGTAGTTTAACAAATTCTTTCTTTTTATCTGTAACTTGAGCATTTCCTCCAGTTCCACTTAGACCTGCCCCCTCGAAGCTACTCCAAGTTCCTATAGGCTGTTCTGTAAAAAGAGCCGAATCCCAGCCATAATAGGGTGCAGGTCCAAATACTTCCATACCTCCAGTTCCACAATTCTTATATTGTTTAGATTTAAAATGATCTGTTTCTAATCGATACATTTTCTCAACTATTGCAACTAAATCTTTACCTTTTATTTCTATTTCTTCCGTTGATCCCTCCCATTTCCAGTTCCATTTCTCATTTTTATAACGACTGTATAATTCTTCAATTGCTTTTTTCCCATCCTCAACAGTAAACAAAACACTTCCTGTTTCTTCACCAAAAGTATTCTTGTAACCTTCCTGTAATATTTCTAAAGAATCAACTAAATCTTTTCTTCTTTTAAATGGGGGATTATTATCTTGGGTAAGCCTGTAATTTACAACTTCAAAACCTTCGGAACCTGTATATAATTCAAAATGTACCATATATCTGCTGATACCTGTCATTTTACCAGTTTTCCCTAATTCTTGATTTTTAATAACCTCATCTCCTTTACTTACTTTAAGACTATTTGGATCAAGCTCACCATACCTTACTATAAACTCTCTTCCATCCGGAACTTTATGATGTACTGTAACTTGATGTGTTCCTCTGTAAAAAGCCTGGGCCTCTAAAACTACTCCTTCAGCAATAGCTACAACCGTTTCGTTACTTTCAGTTTCTAAATCTCTTGCTGCATGTTTGCGAGTTCCTCTGCTATATCCAAAGTTTGTTTGATTATTATTGTTTTCAGCCCAGTAATCTTTTTTATTAGCCCCATTCACATCGTTTCGAGGCTTTGCTCTTAATGGGAAAATTATGTATTTATTTTTCCCAATCTGGAAATACGCCCCCTCCTTATTCAAGAACTTCTTATCATGCTGTTTCTCACCCTGGGCTTTTGCATGAAGATATAAAAATTCCGGCACTTTTTTCAGGAGTTTAAAGGTGATGGTATCTCCGGCTTTGTAATCCTTTATGGCTAAAGCTTTTTCTATTTCTTCTACACTGGAGGTTTTGCCGTCTTCTATTTTTGGATTCCCCCGTTTACCGCCTTTGGCGTTGTTGAGAATATTTCCGGCGATAGATTTTTTATCGGCAGCATTTTTTATACTTGTAGGACCTCCGAATGTATAGGTATAGCTTCCATCTTCTTTTCCGTTGTTGATCTTATCTTTCCATTGCTTCAGCTCTTCTTCGGATTTCGGGCGGAGGTGAATAGGAATTTTGACGAGATTGTCTTTTACAGTTCCTGAGAATTCTGTTTTTTCTGTTCCCGGAACTTCTCCTCCGGCAGGTGTTTTCTGTTCCATCTGTTCTTCAGTAATTTCCAGAACAGGGAGAACAGCATCTGCTGAACCTTTGATGATGCCATCTTTTTCTTTAATGGATATGGTGACCTGTTTCCCGTCCAGAAGCATGGTTCTGGCAACCAGGTACAGTTTATCATCGAGTGGGGCACTGTCAACCTTTTTAAAATCTACTCCCAGCTTGAAGATTTTAAAAGTTACAGTCTTTTGACTGGTTGTATCTTTTCCATAAGCTTCGGCGGTTAATGCCGCAGCAATCACTTCAGGAGTGACCAGATTTTTTGGCAATTGCAAATGCTTATTTTATCATGCCGTTATCTTGAAGTTTATACTTTTTCTTTAGAATTCTTTTCTCATCAGAATTTTTTCTTGAATACAATTCAATTTCATAATTCTCTTTAATCACAAAATCTTCAATTGTCTCTCCATTCATTTTTCCAATTTGTAATGAGGAAACAACTTCATTATTATCAATAATTTTAAGAAAATAACCTTCGACATCGGAATCGGTATAAGCTAAAACTATTGGTTGTAAATTATTAATTTTAGGAAGTAAGAAAAATGCAGAAGGCTGCTCTTTTATACCAAAAGTTTCAAGGATTTCTTTATTTTCTGAATATACATAAGAAGGATATTTATTCTCACAATTTTTATCATCTTCAACACAAACATCATAGTAGTTATTAAAATCAAATGGCAAAGCACAAATCTTAAAATTATCAGCATCTGTACGTACTTTTTCTGTTTTAGAAAACTTGGAGATATCTATATTCTTATTTTTTAATAAAACCTTACTATATTTTTTAAATTCAGCTTGAGCATCTGGCATAAGATTTTGTAAGATATTATCATTTTCTCCTTCCGGATTTATTTTTTCTATCTGACCAGAATTATTATAAACGAAATAATACTTCTCATAATGAATATCTGATAATTTATCATTAATATATGTTTCAACTTTGAATTTAACATTGATGACTTGTTTATCTTGTAATACCACTTCAGGAATATATGTCATGGCACAACCAGACCCGCAGCTCAATACAAAGGAATTATCATTTGCATTATTAGTAGCAGTTGAAATCTGTTTTTCTTGTTTATTTGTTGCTTCATTTTTTGGATCAGTTAATATTTTTGATTGTTGAGAGAAATCCTTCTTATGTGATAAAGAATCCCTTGAAGTATTAGATTTTGATTTTTCAAATTGGATGCTTTCCTGTTTTTTTTCTTTACAGGAAAGTAATAATAAAAATCCGATTGTATATAACATTTTGTTTAGGTACATTATTGAGAGTATAATGATTTTCTTATATTACTCACTACATTTACTTAGGATTATAGAGTTTTCTTTTCCAAATAAATTTTTAATAAATATTTTTTCTTTTATAATGTCCAGCCAATTAACTGATATTTTATTTTTATTAATAATATCAATTTTTGCAAGCACATCTCCTTTTGTAAGGGTAGTTATTTTTTTTACATCTACTCCTTCTCCAATAATATTTGTTCCAATATACTTTAATGATTTATTGTCGGAACTTACTTCAACCATCATTTTAACTATGAGCTTTGTTTTATAATATATACTCAGTTCCCCTTCATCTTTTTTATAAAATAAGATATTACTTACATGGTCATTAGTAGTACATTCAGCTTTCCATATTCCTGAAAAACTTAAACTATTGATATTTACTTTATTGTTAAAAGAATCTTTCGAGTAGTTTTCTTGAATATATGTTTTACTTATAGTGAGTGTTTCTTTAGATGGTTTAATTTTATCAAGCTTTGTATCATAATACTTATCAGTTAGAATTATTGCTGTTATGCTCTTAGCATGGTTCTTAAATTTTATAAACTTATCAACATCAAGTGGTTTTTCAGGGGCTATTTCTAAATATTCCTTTTTTATATACTTTTCCTTGTCAAGATAATATAGTCTATACCCGTAAATGCCGGATTCATCTTCTTCTTGAATTAAAAGTATTTTTTCAGCACCATCAACAAATATAAAAGGTGTAAAAACATATGCATCCGATATAATAAAATCAATTTCTTTATTATTAACATATATTTTTTTTCCACCAATATTTTTAGCTTCATCCAAGTAACTTTTTAATTGTATGACACATCCAGGGTTTTGATAAATTTCTTCTGATTCATTTATTTTATTCCATTTTTCATAAATAAAATAGGATTCATTTTTAGCTAAGGGCTGAGTTTGGCTGACTTGAGCTTCCTTATAATCCACTTTAGCAACTTGATTTGAGTGCTGTTTACAATTATAAGAGCAAAGAAGTGTTAATGTAATTAGTATTGTTATAATCTTTTTCATTAGTCTGTATTATTTTTTTGTCTTTCATCATTTGCCGGAACTAATCGAACATAAAATGCAGGGTTTTCTCTTTCACCTGTTCCTGTTCCTGCATTTTTAACATTTGCAATATCAAAATGCAGATGTCTTGCACGAACGTTTTGATTTGCTGCATTTCCTGTTTTTCCACTTTTTCCAATTACGTCTCCAGCTTTTACAAGTTGATTGTCTGAAACTAAAATCTCACTTAAATGTGCATAACGTAAAAACCTTTGACTTGAAGTTCCATAATTGGCGCCTTTTTCTATTTCTCCATTATATTGTAATTTGTAATCCCTTCTTGCATTATCTAAATCTTCTTTCTTAATTTCTATTACTACTAATTTTCCCCAATTACCATCATTTTGATCTGCTATAACGACTTTTCCGTCAAGGCAAGCTTTAACCGGAGTTCCAGATGGAGCAAAGATATCTAAACCTTGATGATTTTTTGTTCCGTTATTTCGAACTTTGCCAAATGAAGAGCCAGCAGGGTTATAATTGCCATAATAATTATACAGAGTAATTTCAGGATTATCAATTGGATCATGCCAACTACTCGAATCATCTCCTTCGTCACATTGACATGTATATCCAAATTCTTTTAAAAACCCAGGTAATACATGCAAGTTAGTTTGTTTAGAATTTTCTTTTTCAAAAAATTCATTGTAATAGTCTAAGGTTTCTTGCATTTTCGCAGTTGGTTGCCCTGCTGTTGCTCCTGGAAGACTTACCCATATCCCTTTTGCTTTATCAATTGCTTGTTCAATATTTCCTTTTATAATACTTGGAATAATGTTTTTCTTCATTAGTATTATCAGGCATAATCTGTCTTGTGAGACTTGGCTAAACCCTTTTGCATTGTATTTTTTAGCCAGATCAGTATCCTCATTATAAACAAGTGGTTTTACTGTTTTATATGTATCATTATGTTCTTGTATTAAATAACCATTAAGTTCATCAAATTTCCAACCCATTATTTGATAAGCTCCTGATGCGGAAGAGCATAATGTTTTTGTGCTATTACAATTTATTGTTTGAGGGTGGGTTGATAAGTCTGAAAAATTATTTCCACCTCCTGAAAACCAAGTTGTATAACCAAGTTCAGAGTTACGAGGTGTTTTGGTCCCCTTAACATATTCTCCTGTTCCTTCTGCGATTCTAATTACTCTCATGAAGGCTCTTATTCTTTCTTCGCAAGCACACTTCTTACCTATCTTAAAGTATACACCCTCCTTATTCAAGAACTTCTTATCATGCTGTTTCTCACCCTGGGCTTTTGCATGAAGATACAAGAATTCCGGGACCTTTTTCAGAAGTTTAAAGGTGATGGTATCTCCGGCTTTGTAATCCTTTATGGCTAAAGCTTTTTCTATTTCTTCTACACTGGAGGTTTTGCCGTCTTCTATTTTTGGATTCCCCCGTTTACCGCCTTTGGCGTTGTTGAGAATATTTCCGGCGATAGATTTTTTATCGGCAGCATTTTTTATACTTGTAGGACCTCCGAATGTATAGGTATAGCTTCCATCTTCTTTTCCGTTGTTGATCTTATCTTTCCATTGCTTCAGCTCTTCTTCGGATTTCGGGCGGAGGTGAATAGGAATTTTGACGAGATTGTCTTTTACAGTTCCTGAGAATTCTGTTTTTTCTGTTCCCGGAACTTCTCCTCCGGCAGGTGTTTTCTGTTCCATCTGTTCTTCAGTAATTTCCAGAACAGGGAGAACAGCATCTGCTGAACCTTTGATGATACCATCTTTTTCTTTAATGGATATGGTGACCTGTTTCCCATCCAGAAGCATGGTTCTGGCAACCAGGTACAGTTTATCATCGAGTGGGGCACTGTC
Organism: Chryseobacterium sp. Bi04; assembly: GCF_918698085.1. Classification (GTDB taxonomy): domain Bacteria; phylum Bacteroidota; class Bacteroidia; order Flavobacteriales; family Weeksellaceae; genus Chryseobacterium. The sequence goes on along the minus strand of NZ_CAKKLP010000013.1, from coordinate 80,256 downwards.
AACCTTTTTAAAATCCACTCCCAGCTTGAAGGTTTTAAAAGTTACAGTCTTTTGACTGGTTGTATCTTTTCCATAAGCTTCGGCGGTTAATGCCGCAGCAATCACTTCAGGAGTGGTATATTTCTTTGAGGATTTCAGGTTCTCTTTAATTTTATTGAGAATGGTTTGTGCCACTTTATTTTTCTCTTCAGCAGTAGCTGTTTTGTTGCCACTTTTGCTACCTCCGAAAGTATAGGTATGAGTTCCGTCCTCTTCTCCTGTTTTCCTGGTATATTCTTTTTTTGCAAAATAGGCATCCAGAAGGTCTTCAACCTTTACCTGATTGATGACGGTAGGAGAGACTCCTCCCGATGGTGGGGGTGTTGCCGGCTGGGTATTATTGATCTGTCCATGGGCTGTTTGTGGCTCGGGATGTTGTTGAGGTGACGGAGCAGGTTGTTGTTGTTGTTGTTGTTGTTGTTGTTGTTGTTGTTGGGGCTGCTGAGGTTGAGGTTGGCCGGATGAAGGGCGTAATTCTGTTGGAGTATTGATATTTACATTATCCGTTGCATGCTTTTTATGGGCATAATATTCTACGGTTACATAGAATTCAAGCTGCTGAGGGTTTGTTTCACCTTGCATTGCTTTTCGCATAAGTGCTTTTGTCAGCATGAATTCTGCCCTGGCGATTCCGTTTTTTACCTTTTCTTTTTTACTATCTATAGGCAGATTTTGAGCATTATGACCTGAGTCTCTGGAATCATCTTCCCAAAGAGTAAATTGCAGATACTGGGCTTCCAGATTCATGCATTTAGCTTCTGCCACCATTTTTTCCGTAAAGCTGAAAACAGTTCCCGGAGTATTGTCTATGTATTTTAGTTCAACTTTGTTGATCCGGGGAACATCGCTGGGCTGGGGCTGTATCTCAAGTGCCATTGGAGTTTTTCCTTCCGGATTATGAAGATAAGCTTCTATCCTGAAAGTATCTTTGTAGGCGTTTGTATTGAAAGTAAAGCTGCTTATTCCTTTTTTCTTAATAGTGGTGGGAACAAATTTCCCGTTCACCTTTTTGAACAGATGCCAGGTAACGAGCGCCGGATTTCTTTTTTCTCTGGGGGTGGCAGGATACCATTCATCAATTTTGTAGGTAACCTGTTCGCCAACTTTTGGTTTTGTATTTCCCGATATTTTATAAATTCCTTGTTTTGACATGGCCGAAAAGTGTATGGTTAATAGGCATCTGCTTCATGATCATCCGTTTCCTTCTGGAATTCTTTGAAATCAATAAAAGGATTGATATGATGCTGTTCCTGAGGGTCTGCATTTTTAACATTCTGCTGAGCCATAGCAGCAGTCTGCCCATGTTCCATGATGGTGATTTTTCCACCTGTAGAGCACATAAGTTCTGAGATTTCTGTAACGCAGCTTTTACCCATTACTTTTACTTTTTCGTAAGTTTTCTGCCATTTTCCTGCGGGAGCATATGCGCAGGGAAGATATCCACCGGGAGTAGGTTTCAGTTTACATTTTCCGAAACTTGGGCCTTGGGGATTAAACTGAAGGTCATCTTCGGTAACAGCCAGATAATCAGCCTTACCTTCTTCATTATTCCAGTAATGTTTCTGATGGGAAGTGACTTTAAACTGTGGAAAGAGGTCTCCCTGATTACACTGGGTTTTTCCTTTCTGTATGACAAAGTGTTTTCCGTCATGTGGTGATGCGGATTCGGACATATTTTGCGTTTTTGATGGTGCTGTCTCAAAGATACTAATTTATTTTATTGCTTTTTCGATCATGAAAACATCTTTTTCTGTCACATCACCAATCTGAATTTCAAAACTTCCTGTGATTTTTTGAACTGCCAGATCCTTTCTGTTAAAAATATATTCTGCTTCATGGCGGCAGTGTACAGAGTTTTCATTAATGGGAGTTTGCTCAGAATAAATATAGTTTTTATCATACAGCTGATTGAGATTACGGTAGTCACAGCAGCTGCCGTTCTGAATGATTTTCAGAACTTCATTATCTGTAGCTGAATCTTTTGGTAAGATCCGGTTATAAAGTTCAAAACGTATCGGGGAAGCATGGGCAATCCACGGAAGAAACTCATGATAGATTTTGGAGTCGGTCCAGTCTCCATATTGCGCTCTGTAAAAAGATCCAAACAGGAATTGTACAGGAAGCGTATGTCTTACATCTCCAAGAATCTGTTTTTTATCTCCCGTCTTTTTTTTTAGTTGATCAATGTAAGATGCTGAAAGTTCATCTGTAAAGTATTTTTTCAACGCTTCCAGTTCCTCTTTAATCACCGTTTCTGAATGCATAAACTTGGCACTTATAAGTCTGCCTTTTTCATCTGTCCTTATTTGTAATGGGTAAATAATTGTTGTGCAGGCTTTCGCCAGGCTGGAAATTTTACTGTCTGATTCCATTCCGTCCTTTCTTGAGTCTACTAGCTGCATTGAAAAAAAGTGATGATTGTTTTCCGTTTTCAGGTATTTAAGTTCCATTTGATACTGATAATCTGCCTGCATGTTGTGGTCCTGATATTTCTGATGCTTCATGTTATAGCTGCCCTCCAATAAAGGGATCTGAAACGGAATTTTTCCATGGGGTGGATGATAGTAGAAGCTGTCTCCATTTTTATTAATTTTAGTATTGAGATTCTTTATTTCATCCCCAAACGGAATATGAAGAAGTGTTCCGGGTTTCAGCTGTACGGGTTCTACCAGTCTGTTGTGCAGGGCGCAGCATTTATTATGCACCTCTTTGATATAGTTGGGGTTTTCTACTTTCAGGTCGGAAGCAATTTTCTCCAGAGTATCGCCTGGAAGAGTCATATACGTGATCATGTGATTGATGTGTTTAATAATGTGAGTTGGGGTTATAATGATAGAGAGTAAAATTTATTTTGTTGTCTGAAATTTATAAAAATTTTGACAAAAAAAAACCTTCCAGATCCCTGGAAGGTTTTTGATATAATAATAGATAACTTTTACAGTCCGAATATTCTTGCAAACAGGTCCGGGAAAATTCCCAGAATGATAATCAAGGCAATAACAACTACTGCAATGATATTATAAGTAAGCGTTACTTTCTCTGATGACTTGAATGTTGATTCTTTAAAGAAGAACATGGCTACAATCAGTCTTAAATAATAAGCGATAGATAGGGCAGAACCTAACACAGCTACCAATACAAGGAAAGCTGCACCGTTCATAGCCTGGGAGAATAAAGCAAATTTCCCCATGAAACCCGCTGTTAGCGGAACTCCTGCCATAGAAAGCATAGAGATTGCTGCCGCAGTAGCTAATAAAGGTTCTGTTTTTGCCAATCCTTTGAATGCTCCGAAAGAAGTTTCTCTCTTTAATTTCTCTACCCAGATTAAGCACATAAAAACTCCTACTGTAGATAATGAGTACGCAAATAAATAAAATGCTAAATTATAAGTAGAAAGGCTGGTCATTCCGAAGAATACCAATCCGATGTATCCGGCGTGAGAAACTGAAGAGTAGGCCAGCATTCTTTTTGCATTCGTCTGGGCAAGACCCATAACGTTTGCCAAAAGCAAAGTAATAATTAAGAATACCCCTAAAACATTGATCCATTCATGGGTAACCCCGGCAAAACCAATGGTCATTAATCTGAACAGGGCGAAGAATCCTGAGATTTTTACTACACTTGCCATGAAAGCTGTAATTAATGAAGGAGAACCTGCATATACATCAGGACTCCACATATGGAAAGGTGCCAAAGCGACTTTGAATGCCAATGCACAAAGGATGAGTAATACCCCTAAGATAAACATTACATTACCAGTGTTTGCTACTCCAAAATCATGGATCTTATAGAGGTCAAAACTTCCTGCACTTCCATAGATGAACGCAATTCCGAAAAGTAGGAAACCTGTTGCGAATGCACCCATTAAGAAATATTTGATAGAAGCTTCGTTTGATCTTAAATCAGTTTTGTTGGCTCCGGCCATTACATAAAGTGGAATAGAAAGAATCTCCACCCCCAGGAACATCGTCACCAGGTTTTGGTATCCGAAAAGGATGATCCCTCCACATAATGCAAATAGCATTAAAGCATATAATTCCGACTGGTGGCTTCTGTGATTGCTGAATGCAAAACCTCCAAGGAAGAATAACAATAAGGTTGTTACAATGGATATTTTTGTGAATAATGCTGTATTGGCACTGTACTCATACATATGCTTGTAATGGTCGAAGAACGAACATTCCGGCATAAAACTTACGTACAATGCGATGATTAATCCCAAAATCCCAATGTATCTTGCGAATTTTCCTTGTTCAAAAACTCCTGAAAATAACGCAATAACTGCCGTTAGGAAAACAATAATTAAAACACTCATAATATAGATTTGAGATGTGAGATTTGAAGATAAAGCTTAAGATGTAAGACGTAAAGTTCCAGGTTTAGTCTCCTGTCTCTAATCTCTCGGTCTCCTGTCTTTTACTTTTCTCTAATCTCCTAATTTTTTAATTTTTAAATCTTTTAATTTTTAGTTGGCCATCGCCGTGTAGATAAACTTCACTGAACTGCTCACCATGTCTATTACCGGTTGTGGGAAAATACCAAGTAAAATCACAAAAACCGCTAAACTTGCCAATACAGAAAATTCTACACCTGATAAATCTTTTGCTGTGCTTAGAACTGCCTCATCTCCTTCTCCAAACATTGCTTTTCCGTAGAATCTCAATAAGTACACTGCACAAAGAATTACCGTAAGACCAGCAATTACCGCTGCTGTTCCGTTAAAATCATATACTGATTTCAATAGAATAAATTCTCCGATAAATCCATTGGTTAATGGAACTCCCATTGAACCTAATATAATGATCAGGAATAATACCGCAAATTTAGGAGCTACTTTTGCTAAACCTCCCATCTGTCTGATATCTCTTGATTTAAATCTCTTGTATAAAATATCACAACAGTAGAATAATCCTACCACGTTGATACCGTGAGCGAAAGTCTGTACCAAAGCTCCTTCAGCACCTTCAACATTGAAATTACCTCTTAAAGTAACCACTGCTGAAGCAAAGATCCCTGCCACCATTAACCCTACGTGAGAAAAAGATGAATACGCAATGATTCTCTTCATATCCGTCTGTATGATGGCAATCAGTGCTCCGTGAACAATTCCTACAATGGCAAGAATGATCACAATCTGTCCTGAAATCCCAGCAATAGGAAGTGGAGTAATTGGAAGTAAATAACGCATTACCCCGTACACTGCCATCTTAAGCATGATCCCTGATAGCAACATCGATCCCTGAGTAGGAGAGTAGGTATAGGTATCAGGCTGCCATGTATGGAAAGGGAATACCGGTAATTTCACTGCAAATGCAAAGAAAATAAACCAGAATACCACCGTCTGCTGTACTTCGTTAAGTTGCGCATTGTATAGATCTGTTAAGGCGAATGATGCAGAGTGGTTGTACACATAGATCAATCCGGCCAGCATAAATAAAGATCCAACGAATGTATATACGAAAAATTTCGTAGTGAATTCAAACCTTTTATTTTCCTGCCCCCAAAGTCCGGCGATAAACCAAATTGGAATCAATGTTACTTCCCAGAAAATGTAGAACAACAATCCGTCTAAAGAAGTGAAAACTCCTACAAGACCAAATTGCATCAACAGAATCAAACCGTAGAATGTATTTCTGTAGTTTACACTTTCATTGAAAGAAGATAAAATGATGATTGGCGCTAAAATATTAGTCAGCAATAGCAGAAGCATGCTCATCCCATCGATACCGAAGTGAAGAGAACTCTTCATAAATTGTGACCAGGGATAATTGATCTCATGCTGCAATACACTATCTACCGTCGGAGTAAAATCGAAATCCGAAAGTATATAAAATGTAAGAAGCATTTGTACCAGTGCAATTCCCAGTGCCAAATATTTGCTGGAATTACTCTTCCATGCAAAAACTAATCCCGAACCTACTAGAGGTAAAAGTAATAATGTTAATAATAAACAAGACATTATTATTGTAATAAAAAGTTAACAATTAATATAATTCCCACAGCTAAAGACATGATAAGAATATACGTCTCTACATTTCCGTTTTGAACACGCTTCATAGCTTTTCCGCTGTCCTCAGCACCATCACCTACAAAGTTTACAAAACGATCTAAGATACCCTTATCAAACATCTTTCCTCCGCGTCCTAATCCTTCAACAGTTTTTACAATCAATGCGTTGTAAAGTTCGTCAACGTATAATTTCTTGGCAGAAAGCTTTTCCCATCCGGTATAGCTTTCTTCTGCAACAGCCATTTTTTTCTTACTTACATAAGTGTTTCTAACGATAAACCATACCGTAAAGAACATAATCACTGTAGCTGCCAATAATATCATTTCAGTATTGAAAGGTACTCCCGAAAGGGTAGCTTCCATTTGGTTGTAGCTTTGTTCCGTAAGAACCGGCTTCAACCATTCCATCAGTTTAGCATAATGCCCGTGACCGATGAAGTGTGGCAGGTTGATAAAACCTCCAATTACAGAAAGAATAGCCAATACGATCAATGGTAAGGTCATATTTGACGGGCTTTCGTGTAAGTGGTGTTTTTGATCTTCAGTACCTCTGAACTCTCCGTGGAATGTTAAATAGTATAATCTGAACATATACGTTGCAGTCATTGCCGCTAAAACAAATAAAATTACCCAGTACACCGGATTTTTAGCGAAAGCTGCTACTAAAATTTCGTCTTTAGAGATCATCCCTGATAATAAAGGGAAACCTGAGATGGCCAATGTTCCGATAAGGAAGGTAGCGTGTGTAAGAGGAATATATTTTTTAAGACCTCCCATGAAACGCATATCCTGCTCGTTGCTCATTGCGTGGATTACAGAACCTGCCCCTAAGAACAGTAAAGCTTTAAAGAATGCATGCGTCATTACGTGGAACATAGCTGTTGTATACGCTCCAAGACCTAAAGCAATGAACATGAATCCAAGCTGTGAAACTGTAGAGTATGCCAATACTTTTTTGATATCATTCTGACGAAGTGCATAGAATCCTGCTAAAGCTGCCGTTAAGAATCCTATTAATAAAATTCCTCCCTGTACAGTAGGGGCTAAAGTAAATAAGAAGTTTGATCTTACTACCAAATAAATCCCTGCCGTAACCATCGTTGCCGCGTGGATTAACGCTGATACAGGAGTAGGACCGGCCATTGCGTCCGGTAACCATGTATATAAAGGAACCTGAGCCGATTTACCGGTAGCACCGATAAATAAACTGGCGGTGATAAAGATGATCACAGTTCCGTCTAATTCAAATTTTGAAGCATTTTCTGCTACGGAAAGGTAATCTACAGCATTGGTCTGAGCAGCAATCATAAAGATACCGATCAATAATGCAAGGTCACCAATTCTGTTCATAATGAAAGCTTTTCTTGCCGCTTTACCGTATTCTTCGTTAGTGTACCAGAATCCGATCAACAGGTAAGAACAAAGACCTACCCCTTCCCATCCGATGAATAAGATAAGGTAGTTGCTTCCCATTACTAAAAGTAACATCGAGAAAATGAAAAGGTTCAGGTAAGTAAAGAACTTATAGAATCCTTTGTCATGACTCATATATCCGATAGAGTATAGGTGGATTAATGATCCGATACCCGTGATGATCATCACCATCATTAAAGAAAGCTGATCGATCTGGAATCCAAAATTAATTTGAATACCATTGACTCTAAACCATTCAAAAGCTTTTACGATTACAGGCTGGCTTTCAGAATTGAAATTCATGAAAAGACTTACAGCGATACAGAAAGATCCGAATACTGCTGCAGTGGCCAAAGATCCAACCAATATTTTTGGAAGATTTTTCCCGAATAAACCGTTAATAAGAAACCCTAAAAGTGGTAAAAGTACTATTGCATATACTAAATTCTCCATTCTTATCCTCTTAATTTATTAAATATACTCACATCTACAGAACGGGTATTTCTATACAGCATAGCAATAATTGCCAAACCTACCGCTACTTCAGCAGCAGCCACTACCATAATGAAGAAAACTAAAAGCTGTCCGTCGCCGTTGCCTTTATATGCTGAAAAAGCTGCCAATAAAAGGTTTACAGAATTCAGCATAAGCTCTACACAGCCCAGAATCACAATAGCATTTTTTCTTAGCAATACACCCATCACTCCCAGGCAGAATAATACCGAAGAAAGAATGATGAAGTACTCTAAGGGGATGCTTTGTATAAATGTATTTACTTCTCCCATAATTTATAAATCTTTTTTACCGATTAATACCGCGCCTACAATACCTGCCAGAATTAGGATGGAAGCAAGCTCAAACGGTAAAACATATTCATTAAACAAAAGTCTACCCAGATTTTTAGTAAGACCCACTCCTCTGTCTACATTCTCCACCACAATGTGGTTGTCCTGTACTCCTCTGAATACCCCTAATACCCCTACTAAAAGAAGACCTGCAGTAAAAACTCCAACAAATTTTAAAGTATTGTTCTTCTTACTTTCGTCTCCTTTATTAAGGTTAAGCATCATTAGGATGTAAAGGAAAAGTACCATGATGGCACCTGCGTACACTATAATCTGGATAATGGCTAAGAACTGTGCATTCAAAAGAATGTACATTCCTGCAATTGAAAACATCGTGACGATTAATGACAAAATAGCATATAAAGGATTTCTGGCAAATACAAAATAAACAGCACTTGCCACTGCTAAAAACGCCACCAAGAAAAATAAAAACTGATCCATTATTTTACCGCATTTTTTTGTTTCTCGGATTGTCTTGTTGTGATGTCAATCCTTTCATTTATTTTTTCAACTAATTTATCCTTTCCATAGATGAAAGAACCCCTGTTGGTTTCCACATCCACCAATCTGTCTGTAAGATAGATCGCGGATTTAGGACAGGCTTCTTCACACATTCCACAGAAGATACATCTCAGCATATTGATTTCATATACTGAAGCGTATTTTTCCTCTCTGTAAAGGCCTTTTTCCTCTTTGGTTCTTTCAGCAGCAGTCATTGTAATGGCTTCTGCAGGACAAGCTACCGCACAAAGTCCACAGGCCGTACATCTTTCTCTGCCTTCCTCGTCTCTTTTCAAAACGTGCTGACCTCTCCAGATGGTAGTTCTTGGCTTCTGTACTTCCGGATACGAATATACTGCGGGAGCACCTTTTATCACGGTTCTTACAGCATGCTTAAATGTAATCCCCATCCCTGTAAAAATAGCAGGGAGATAGATTTTTTCAGCAAGGGTCATCTCTTTATTGGAAACAACTTTTGATCTGTTTGTAAGTTTCATTTAATTATAGATATTAGATGTTAGACATTAGATTTTAGACTAATCTTGTCTGTTATCTTAATTATTTAATATTGATGATTGAATATGATACGCTAAAGATAAAGCTTTGATTTCATTATCAAATTTTCAAATCAGCTCATTTTCAAATTTCTTAGTTTGCAAATGCTAAAATTACAGCTCCTGTAATTAATAGGTTTACCAATGCCATTGGGATCAGTGTTTTCCACCCTAAGTGCATTAACTGGTCATATCTGAATCTTGGAAGTGTCCATCTGATCCACATAAAGATCAGAATTCCAATTACCGTCTTCGTTAAGAATGCTGCAATACTCAAAATACCTGCAATGTTTTCACCCCAGTTCTGAGTTACCCATTCAATACCAGGGTAGTTGTAACCTCCGAAGAAAAGAACCACCATGAAAGCATTGGAGATAAACATGTTCACATATTCTCCGAACATATATAACCCTAACTTCATGGAAGAGTACTCCGTAGAGTATCCTGTTACCAATTCAGATTCACACTCAGGTAAATCGAACGGGTGCCGGTTTGTTTCTGCTAAAGCTGCTACAAAGAAAACAAGGAAGGCAATTGGCTGGTAGAAAATATTCCAGTTCATACCAGAACCCCAAGGAATTACTCCCCATAATTTCCCAGTAGTCTGGCTTTCAGTAATTTCCTTTAAGTCTAAACTTCCTGACATCATAATGATAGAAAGCAGTGCCAGTCCCATCGCCAATTCATAAGAAATCATCTGTGAAGAAGCGCGGATAGCACCTAATAATGAATATTTGTTATTCGAAGCCCAACCTCCGATCATAATTCCATACACCCCAATGGAAGCCATTCCGATGATGAAAAGTACTCCCACATCAATGTTGGCTACCTGAAGATCAAAAGAAGTACCTGCAATATTTAAACTTTTACCCCAAGGAATAACTGCTCCTGTGATTAATGAAATAAACATTACTAAAGCAGGCCCCAATACAAAAAGGAATCTTTCTGCATTGGCCGGAGTAAAGTCTTCTTTAAAGAAAAACTTTCCACCGTCAGCAAGAGGCTGTAATAGTCCGAAGGGTCCTGCTCTGTTAGGACCAATTCTATCCTGCATGATAGAGGCAACTTTTCTTTCTGCCCAGGTAGAGTAGGCTGCAATCGTTAACGACAGCAGGAAAAGCGCTAGTACAAGTATAAGTTTAAATGTTATTAAATCCATTTTTTTGTTATAGATGTTAGATATTAGAAGTTAGAAATTAGAAAGTCTGTGATCTAATGTCTGAAATCTGATGTCTTTTAATTAAAATTATTTTTCGTCTTTTTCACTGATTTCTTTAGCCATTGGATTGTCTAAAACTCTCAGTTCATCTTTAGGCTTCTCGTAGTGGTTCAATGAAATTACGGAGTGTCTGTCGATATGTCTAGGACCTTCGATGTTCCAGTCTGATAATGCTTTTCTTTCGAAACGGCAGGTATCACAGATAAATTCTTCAACTTCTCCCCACTGGTCTTTTCTTGCTGTTACTCTTACAATCTCATCACCTTTCATCCATACCACAGCTTTTCCTGAACACTTATCACATTTACAGGAAGCGTTCATTGGTTTGGTAAACCATACTCTGCTTGCAAAACGGGCTGTTCTGTCTGTTAATGCTCCTACAGGACAAACGTCGATAATGTTTCCGATGAAGTCATTGTCTAAAGCTTTATTTAAATAGGTAGAAATTTCAGCGTGGTCTCCTCTGAAAAGAATACCGTGTTCTCTTGTATCTGTAAGCTGGTTTGCTGTCAATACACATCTTGCACAAAGAATACAACGGTTCATGTTCAATTTGATGTTCGGTCCAAGATCATCAGCTTCGTAAGTATTTCTTTCGAACTCTGTTCTTGTACTGTCTACACCATGTTCATAACCTAAGTCCTGAAGATGACATTCTCCTGCCTGGTCACAGATAGGGCAGTCCAGCGGATGGTTTACCAATAAGAATTCGGTAACCGCTTTTCTTCCTTCCTGAGCTTTCTCAGAAGTAAGGTTTTTTACCTCCATACCGTCCATTACATTCGTTCTGCAGCTAGCCACTAATTTTGGCATAGGACGTGGATCAGCTTCAGATCCTTTAGATACTTCTACAAGACATGTTCTGCATCTTCCTCCACTGGTTTCCAATTTGCTGTAATAACACATCGCGGGAGGTACAGATTTTCCACCAATTTGTCTTGCGGCTTCCAAAATAGAAGTACCAGGCAAAACTTCAGTAGTCTGTCCGTCTATCGTTATTGTGAATTTTTTAACTTCTTCGCTCATATCGTATGCTTTAAGCTTTATGCATTAAGCAATAGGCTTTGTTATTTATATTTTTTCGTATTAAATGTATATCCAACTCCTGCAAGGACCTGCCCGAAAACAAAATCCTGCTGTGCTTTGTCAGGCTTATTATTTAATGTAGTTTTTATATCCCACATATTGATATAACCTGCTTTTACTTCCAGTCTTGCCATCCAGTGGTTCCAGAAAACAAGGTTAAGACTGGATCTTACGTCGGTCCCCAGACCTGCAACATGAAAACGGTCGCTTCTTTCATTTCCAAAAAGTCTTACATTACTTTTAGGAAACATGACTCCGATTCCTGCTCCGTAAGACCAAACTAAATCAACGTTTTTCTTGTTGATAAGGTTTTGATATCTTTCAAGACCCAGGTTTTCATAATTAAGTCCATCCGTATGTTCGAAAGTAAGGAACTTCTCATCTGCCAGGTTTACCTGTCCGTTTTGTACCATTCCTGCATATTCAGGATCTGAAATATGCCCTTTGAAATTAACTGTCTGATCCTGATCCATCACATATTTCATATGGTCAATTCCAAGAACAAGTGCTAAATTATCTTTGATAAAATATCCCGCTCTGAAATTATACTGAACTACGGTAAACCATCCCGGATTAATGTAAACGATTCCAAACTTTGTAGGTCTGTCCTGAGCGGATACATTATTCAGCTGAAAATCATAGCCATTTCCCTTAAAACGGATGTCAGAGTTACTGAAGGCGGCTCTGTTCCATCCAAAAAAAACAAACATCTGTCCCTTTTTGCTTAAAGGTTCAGGTTTCTGATTAGGAGTCGCTGCAAACGAATCCGTCATACTTCTGTCTATTAAAGTATCTTTTTCTTTTTTTTGTCCGAAAACAAAACTCGACATCATTAAGCCGACAACCAACAAATTTTTCATTTATGCGTTTTTTTCTACGGCCGGAATAGGATCTGCATAATTTGCCAATCCATAATTTTGAGTCTGTGATAACTCAGGGTTTTTTACATGCCACTCAAATTCATCTCTAAAGTGACGGATTGCTGCTGCAACTGGCCAAGCTGCGGCATCACCCAATGGACAGATTGTGTTTCCTTCGATTTTTCTCTGGATATCCCAAAGTAGATCGATGTCTTCCATTTTTCCCTGTCCGTTTTCTATTTTTTTTAAGATTTTATACATCCATCCTGTACCTTCACGGCAAGGCGTACATTGACCACAGCTTTCGTGATTATAGAATCTTGCTAAAGTCATCGTGTGTTCTACGATACACTGGTCTTCATCCAAAACGATGAAACCTCCTGAACCCATCATAGTTCCGGTAGCAAAACCTCCGTCTGCCAATGATTCGTAGTTCATATATCTAGGCTCCCCATTTACTGTTCTCAACAATAAGTTAGCAGGAACAATAGGAACGGAACTTCCTCCGGGAATACAAGCCTTTAATTTTTTTCCGTTGGCAATACCACCGCAATATTCGTCAGAGTAGATGAATTCTTCTACTGTAATCGTCATGTCGATTTCGTATACACCTGGTTTATTGATGTTTCCACAAGCAGAAATCAATTTCGTACCGGTAGATCTTCCCACACCAATTTTAGCATATTCAGCACCTGTAATATCAATGATTGGAACGATAGCGGCAATAGACTCAACGTTGTTTACCACTGTTGGTCTTTCCCAAAGACCTTTTACAGCAGGGAATGGCGGTTTTAGCCTTGGATTACCTCTCTTTCCTTCAAGGGATTCAAGCAATGCCGTTTCTTCACCGCAGATGTATGCTCCACCTCCTCTCTGAACATAAATTTCACAGTCGAAGCCAGTTCCTAAAATATTTTTACCTAAAAATCCCGCTGCTTTAGCTTCTTCAATAGCTTCTTCTAAAATATCAGGAATCCACGAATACTCTCCACGGATGTAGATATAGGAAACATTGGAACCTAAGCAGAATGATGAAATAAGCATTCCCTCAATCAATACATGAGGAAGGAACTCCATTAGATATCTGTCTTTAAATGTTCCGGGCTCAGATTCATCCGCATTCACAACAAGGTGTCTTGGAACGCCTTCAGGTTTTGCCAAAAAGCTCCATTTCATTCCTGTTGGGAATCCTGCTCCACCACGTCCTCTTAATCCTGAAGCTTTTACTTCTTCAAGAATTTCGTCCGGAGTCATCTTCAAGGCCTTTTCTGCAGCAGTGTAACCTCCCTGTTTACGGTATGTTTCAAAGTAGCGAATACCTTCTATATGTGCGTCTTTAAGTAAAAGTTTTTTACTCATTGTTTATTATGCTTTTAGCGGTCAGCTATTGGCCTATGGCTTTTAGCTTATGGCTATTTTTAATTTGTTAAAATTTATTTAGTCTAAAGCAACTTGCCCCTGTCTGCAAAGATCCAGGATTTCATCTACTTTTTCTATCGTTAAATTTTCATGAAAGAATTTCCCCAATTGTAACATCGGTGCATATCCACATGCTCCAAGACATTCAGCAGGCTTTAATGTAAACATACCATCTTCAGTAGTTTCCCCATCCTTAATGTTCAGTTTGGTTCTGATATGATTAAGGATTTTTTCGCTTCCACACACCATGCAAGGTCCGGTTCTGCAAACTTCCAAAACATATTTACCTACCGGCTTCATATTAAACATCGTATAGAAAGTAGCCACTTCATATACCTCAATCGGCTGAATACTTAATAGTTCGGCAACATAATCCATCACAGGAACATCTAACCATCCTCCGAATTCTTTCTGTGCTAAGTGAAGTACAGGAAGAAGGGCAGATTTCTGTCTTCCTTCAGGATATCTTGCGATAATTTTGTGTACCTGTGCTAAACTTTCCGGTTTAAAAGCTATTGTTTCGCTCATTTTTTATCTAAGATTAAAGAGTAAAGAACAAAGAAAAAAGATTCTAAAGTCCGTTATTCTAAATTCGTTTTATTTTGGGTTGAAGAAAGTCTTTTATCTTTCTTCTTTTATCTTTTTGTCTAATGTATTATGCGTCTAATTCTCCCGCAATAATATTCATGCTACACATCGTTACAATGGCATCTGAAATTACAGAACCTGTAATCATTTCAGGATATGCCTGATAGTAGATGAAACATGGTCTTCTGAAGTGAAGTCTGTATGGGCTTCTTCCTCCGTCACTCACAAGATAGAAACCTAATTCTCCGTTTCCACCTTCCACAGCATGGTAAACTTCTCCTTTTGGTACATCAGTTTCTCCCATTACGATTTTGAAATGGTAGATCAATGCCTCCATTTTTTGATATACATCAGCCTTTTCAGGAAGATAGAAATCCGGAACATCCGCATGGAATGGCCCTTCAGGAAGATTTTCGTATGCTTGTTTGATAATTTTAAGTGATTCCCAGATCTCCTGCTGACGAACCATGAAACGGTCGTAAGTATCTCCTGAAGTTCCTACAGGAATAATAAAGTCGAAGTCTTCGTAGGAAGAATAAGGCTGTGCAACTCTTACATCATAATCTACACCAGCTGCACGCAGGTTTGGACCTGTGAAACCATAGCTTAATGCTCTTTCGGCAGAAATAGCTCCCGTACCGATGGTTCTGTCCATAAAAATTCTGTTTCTTTCTAATAAAGTACCGAATTCCTTAAATCTTGCCGGGAAGGTTTTTAAGAAATCCTGTAACAGCTCATGGAATTTTGGAGTGAAATCTCTTTCAAATCCGCCAATTCTTCCCATGTTAGTCGTCATCCTTGCTCCGCAGATCTGCTCGTACATATCGTAAATACGTTCTCTTTCAATGAACATATACGTAAGACCTGTAATAGCTCCTGAGTCCATTCCGGTTACCCCGTTACAGATCAGGTGATCACCGATTCTGGCTAATTCCATTAGGATAACACGCATATAGTCTACACGTTTTGGAACTTCTACACCAATCAGCTTCTCTACTGTCATATGCCAGCCTAAATTATTGATAGGGGCAGAGCAGTAATTCATACGGTCAGTAAGAGTAGTAATCTGAGAATAGTTTCTTCTTTCAGAAATTTTCTCAAATGCTCTGTGGATATAACCTACCGTTTGCTCAGCATGAAGAATTCTTTCCCCATCCATTGTTAGAATGTTCTGAAAAATTCCGTGAGTTGCAGGGTGAGTAGGTCCTAAATTGAGGGTATATAGTTGTCCGTCAATCTGTTCCTTACTTTCGTACTGGTTTAGTATATTAGATAATGAGTTATCTTTCATAATGATTGCTTTTAGCTATTTGCTTCAGGCTATTGGCTAGCTGCCATTGGCCATTCGCTTTTTATCTTCCAAACATATTATCGTCCTTGTCGGTTCTTGTACCATCTTCAAGTCGATATTCTTTCAACATGGGGTGGTATCCAAGATCTTCCATATTCAGGATAGGTCTGAGATCAGGATGTCCTTTAAATTTAATTCCATAGAAATCAAAAGTTTCCCTTTCCATCCAGTTAGCTCCCGCATATAATTCTACAAGAGAGTCCACTTCGATATTTTCTCTGGGCATAAAGATTTTCAGACGTAATCTGAAGTTGGCCATCATATTATGTAAATGATATACAACACCTATTTCTTTGTCCGGGAATTCAGGATAATGAATTCCACAGATATCAGTAAGGAAATTGATTTCTAATGATGAATCTTTAAGATAGTGGATAATCTTTTTGATATCTTCTTTCTTTACCTCAATGGTCAGCATTCCATACGGTTCTGAACTTGAAATAACAGATTCCGGAAATTCTCTGGTGATCGCTTCTAATACAAATTCGTTTGTCATTTCCGTTAGTTGCTTATATTGTAAGAATCTAATAATTTCTGATATTCAGGCATATCTCTTCTTCTGATGCTTTCACTTTCAGCAAGAGCCTGTACCTGCATTACCCCTTCAATAATCTGTTCTGGTCTTGGAGGACATCCGGGCACATAAACGTCAACCGGAATAATTTTATCAATTCCCTGAAGTACGGAATACGTATCAAAAATACCACCACTGGAAGCACAGGCTCCCACTGCCACTACCCATTTAGGCTCAGCCATCTGAGTGTATACTTCTTTCAGGACTGGTCCTAATTTCTTTGATATAGTTCCACAAACCATCAGCATATCTGCTTGTCTTGGAGAGAAAGAGTTTCTTTCCATACCAAATCTTGAAGCATCATAAGTAGGGTTCAGGGTAGCCATAAACTCAATACCACAACAAGAGGTTGCAAATGGCAACGGCCAAAGTGAAAACTTTCTAGCCATACCGATTACGCTGCTCAGTTTTGTTGCGAAAAACCCTTCTCCTTCATATCCTTCGGGAGCAGGTGCATCTGTTCTTATTACTGGTTTTTTATCTGACATTTTGTTTGATTAAATATTTAAAGATTAAAGCATTTAAAAAATTTGAAACCACTGCTGATTTTTTATAAATTAAGTCATTCAATCTTTTAATGTTAAAATTTATTTATCCCAATCCAGTGCACCACGCTTCCAAACATAGAAAAACGCTACGAAGAAAATCGCAACGAACGTAAGTACAGCCAGGAATCCTTCCATGCCGAATTCTCTGAAGTTTACTGCATAAGGATAAAAGAATACGATTTCAATATCGAATAGTACGAACAATACCGCAGTCAGGAAGTACTTGATAGAAAACGGTGTTCTTGCATTTCCTTCACTAGGAACTCCACATTCCCAGCTTTGGTTTTTTACAGAATCTCCTTTTTTCTGCTTTGGACCTAGGAAATGTGCTCCAAGTAAGGAAACAGCTACGAATGCTATTGCTACACCTGCCTGGATAAGGATTGGAATATAACTTTCAGGTAAATTCATTTTTGCATTATTATCTCAATTTGCAAATTTAGCGAATAAACAAGAAAGCATGAAATTAATCAGCTTAAAAGTAGGATTAAAATAGAGAAAAATTACAATTTAGAATCAATAAAAATAAGGAGTTATTTCTTCATTTTTTTAAGAAGAGCATATGCCATGAATGAAATATATCCAAAAAGAACGCTGGCAAACACGATATTAATTATTGTGTTTGTTCTGTCATCCGGCGACTGAAAAAAGAAGTTGTAACCAATAAAGCCGGAGATGAGAATAGCAAAAATAATAAGTTGCGGTTTCATGAAAGGTATAAGTTTTGAGTTATGAATGATAAGTTTTAATTTTCGAATGAAATCATTCATAGCTCAAAACTTATCATTCATAACTAATTATTATTTATAGTTAGCGAATACGTTCTTCTTCGTTTGTGGTTGACCGGGTTGTAATCCTGCCAAAGAAGCTGAACGCTTTTATTCTCCTCCAGCTCGGGATTTGTTTCTGCGAAATTGATTCCCATGCTTGTAAACCGTACAAAAATTTCTTTGAAGATAATAGCTGTTACGCCACGTCTCTGATATTCAGGGTGAATTCCGATAAGGTAAAAGTTGGCACGGTCATTTTTTTTGCCCGCCTGTAAAAAATGCCACCATCCGAAAGGAAACAGTTTTCCTTTTGACTTTTGTAAAGCTTTTGAATAGGAAGGCATTGTAATGGCGAAAGATACCAGTTGTTTATTTTCATCTACTACGCAGATTACGTAATTTTTATCAATAAAAGGAAAGTATTTTTCTTTATATGTTTTGATCTGCTCTTCCGAAATCGGAGTATAGGTAGATAGATGTTTATAGGTTTCATCTAATAGCTTAAACATAGGTTCCACATAAGGAAGGATCTCCTCTTTTGATTTGAAATTAAGAACACTAAGTTTATATTTCTGAGCGATTAAGCCACTGAATTTTTCTACTTTTTCAGGAAGTACTTTCGGGAAGTTCATTTCATATTCTACCCATTCTTTCTCTTTGGTTAAGCCAAGATTTTCAAGGTGCTTCGGATAGTAGGCATGATTGTAAATTCCTATCATTGTCGCCAGTTTATCAAATCCCATCGTCAGCATTCCTGCTTTATCAAGATTGGTGAAGCCCATCGGGCCTTCAATCATATCAAAATTGTGCTCTTTGGCGTAATCGGCAGCAGTCTGGATTAAAGCTTTTGAAACTTCAGTATCGTCAATAAAATCTATCCATCCGAAACGTACTTTTTTAATGCCTAATTCCTTTTCTTCTTTATGATTAATCATTACCGCAATTCTTCCAACCACTTTGCCGTCTTTTAGTGCCAGAAATTGTCTGGATTCTGAATATTGCAGGGCTGGATTCTCTTTTGCATCCCAGATTTTAATTTCGTCTTTAATAAAAGATGGAACATAGTATGGGTTATTTTTGTACAGATCCATTGGGAATCTTACGAACTGCTTGAGCTGACCGGCTGTTTTTACTTCAATAATTGAAACCTTCGACATAATTTTTGATGGTAATTTAAGGGCAAATATAAATAATAATATCATATACTTTGGCACAGTTTTTATATCATTATGAATAAAAATTAAACACAAAATCTATATAAAATGACGGGTTATTATATCATTATTGGTATTTCAATGCTGGTGAGCTGGTGGGTGTCATCAAGGTTGAAATCTAAATTTGAATATTATTCCAATGTACATCTTCGAAATGGTCTTTCGGGGAAAGAAGTAGCGGAAAAAATGTTGAGAGATAACGGGATTAATGATGTTCAGGTAATATCTGTTCCCGGGCAGTTGACGGACCACTATAATCCGGCAGATAAAACAGTAAACCTCTCTGAAGGGGTTTATATGCAGAGGAATGCAGCAGCAGCGGCAGTGGCAGCTCATGAATGTGGGCACGCTGTACAGCATGCTGTAGGATATGCAATGTTGAATTTACGTTCAAAACTGGTTCCTATTGTTAATATAAGTTCTAATTTGATGCAGTTTGTCCTTATCGCAGGTATTGCGGTAATGGCAGCATCCCGAAGCATAGAGAATCCAAATGGAAATACAACCGTTTTGGCAATTGGTGTGGCTATGTTTGCCATGACAACGCTTTTTGCTTTTGTAACACTCCCTGTGGAATATGATGCAAGTAACAGAGCGATGAAATGGCTTAAAGATACAGGAACTGTAACGACGGAAGAATTCGTTGGCGTACAGGACAGCTTGAAATGGGCAGCAAGAACTTATGTAGTGGCAGCTTTAGGCTCTTTAGCACAGCTTCTCTATTGGGGCTCCTTACTTCTTGGTGGAAGAAGGGATTAATCTTTAAATTCAAAGGTAACATATTGCATCTCGGATAATTTTTCCGAGATGTTTTCTTTTTGAATAAGTTTCAGTGAAGCGGTAAGGATGCAGTTTTCATTGGCATCAAAATTCAAAACTTTAGCATCAAATCTTGAAAGCAGCGTAAATATGATATTTTGCTGATTAAAATTAAATTGAATTTCGATTTGTGTTTCCAGTTCTTTAATGATAATACTGGCTTCTTCTAAAGTCATCTTTGCAGACTCCTTGTACGTTTTTACCAGTCCTGACACCCCCAGCTTAGTTCCTCCATAGTAGCGCACAACAATAACAAGTATGTTGGTGATTTCATGGGCTAATAATTGATTGTAAATAGGTAATCCTGCACTTCCTGAAGGCTCACCATCATCATTGGCCCGATAATTTTCTCCATTTATTCCTATCCTGAATGCATAGCAATGGTGGGTTGCTTTTGGATGTTCTTCCCTTACTTTTTCCAATGCAGTTTTCAGCTCACTTTCATTATTCACAGGATAAGCAAATCCTATGAATTTACTTCCTTTCTCTTTTAATAAAGTGTTTTCTATGGGTTTTTCTATGGTTTTGTATTCAAACGTCATCCTCTCAACAATTGCTGGTGCAAATTTAAAACTTTAAAATTCACTATGTATGTATATTAACGAAAAATTTAATGAATGAAAAAAGAGCGTTTCCGCTCTTTTAATCTTATATATTGTTTCCATATTCTAGCATGGGAAGGATCCGTCAAGCCATGGTGGTGGGCAGCTCATGCTGGAAGGAGTAGGACAACAATGTTGTAATGAAGGTGGGTAATAAGAGCAACATTCAGGTGCGCTACCTCCTGCTAATTTTTTTAAACTCTGTCTTGAGATTTTCTTTAAATTTTTCATATAATATTTATTTGTAGAAACTAATATAAGTAATTATTTCATTTCTACGTGATAAAATACTTTATTTTAATTCAAAAAAAGAAACTGTATTATCTCTATAATTTTCAATTCTACTAGCTGTATAATTAAACTTAGGAGCTTTGGTCCCATTTTCCAATTTCAAATTCTCATTTTTGATGACAATAGCTTCGTCCCAAAGTTGGCTATCAATGAACTGCTGTAAAGTAAAACGTCCTCCTTCGATAATAACAGATTGAATCTGTTCTTTATAAAGTGTCTCCATGAGTTTCTGCAGAAAATTTTCTTTCTTAATCATGATAAACTGAATATGGTCTTCAGTTCCTTCTTTACTAGAATTCAAAACCAATGTTCTGGCTTCCTTATTGTGTATTTTAAAGTTCTCCGGAATTTTCAGATCAAAATCAATTAATATTCTTACAGGATTTATCCCTTCTGCATTTCTTACGGTAAGGCTGGGATTGTCATTTAAAGCGGTTTGGGTTCCTACCAGGATGGCATGTTCGTCAGCTCTCAGCTGATGGACAAACTGATTTACTAAAAGATTTGAAACAGCCGTAGGTTTAAAGTCTTTATCCAGAAAACCGTCGCCGGATTCTGCCCATTTTAAAATAATGTAAGGCCTTTTCTTTTCATGATACGTGAAAAACCTTTTATTCAGCTCAATGCATTTTTTTTCCAGAATTCCTGAAATGGCTTCGATGCCGGCATCCTGAATGATTTTTTTTCCTTTTCCATTAACTTTATCATGGGAATCCATAGCTCCGATAACTACCTTTTTAAAACCCAATTCTTTAATCTTTAAAGCACATGGAGGTGTTTTTCCGTAATGGGCACAAGGTTCCAGGGAAACATAAATGGTAGATTCCGGAATAAGGTCTTTGTTTTTAACGGAATTGATGGCATTAATTTCAGCGTGGTTTTCTCCAGCTTTATGATGGTAGCCTTCCCCAATAATTTCTCCATTATGAACAATTACACTTCCCACCAGAGGGTTAGGGTAGGTTTTGCCTAATGCTTTTTGGGCCAGTTCAATGCATCTTTTAATATAAAATTCGTCGTTATTCATAGGTGTAGAAAAGAAAAAGCGAAGACAAATTGCTTTGCTCCGCCTTTATTTATTGTATTACAATTTAATCTCCGGTAATGATATTGTGGAGATTTTGTTTTAATGTTTCCAGATGAGCTTTCTTTTCATCAATAGTATTATAAGTATCTCTTAAAAGAGGATTTTCTCTTGATGGCTTAGTAAAGAAGGCCAGGTTATTTTCAAGTTTAACGATTTCGCCTTCAAGATCTGAAATTTGATTTTTGATCTTTCTTGCCTTGTCGGTAAGCTGGTTTTCAGATAGTCCTTCTTCTTTCAACTCAAGCTCATTGATCTTATTGATTTTTAATTTCTCTCTTAAGGTCTTATTGAATTCAGAATTAATTGAAATTTTATCTCTGGGAACTTTTCCAATATTATTCCAAGAAGTTTTGATCTGCTCTATTTTTTCAATACTGCCTTCTTCATCAGTCACCATTTTCAGTTCATCAAGAAGGGCTTTCTTGTTTTTATAGTTTTCCTTCCAGTTGTCGGTAGACGTATTGCTTTTTTCTCTGTAATTATTGAAGAAAGCATTACATGCATCACGGAATTCGTCCCAGATCTTATTGGTCATGCTTTTAGGAACATGGCCCACTTTTTTCCAGTCTTCCTGAAGTTTTTTGAATAACGGAACTACAATATCCCATTCTTCATTATTCATATTGTCTTTGGCTGTCTGAATCAGTTTTAACTTTTCTTCAAGATTAGCCTGTTGAGAACCTTTTAAAGACTTATAATAGTTGTTTTTTGTTGTATTGAAACCTCTCAGTATAGTTTTAAAATCATTCCAGTTCTGATTCGAAAGTTTCCTTGGAACACTTCCTGTTTTTAAGAACTCGGAACGAAGATCTTCCACCCTTTTGATAGCATTTTGCCAATAGTTGTGATTGGGAGTTTCAGCAGGTTCAGACAGTTTCTTGATCTCAGCAATGATCTGATTTTTCTTTTCAAGATTAACATTTTGTTCCTGTTCGATCACTGCGGAAAGTTCAGATTTTCTTTCGTGAATTTTATTGGATATTTCTTTGAATTCTTCCCATGTCTTTTCACGGAATTCTTCTGCTACCGGTTCTGCTTCTTCTTTCCAAAGTTTATGAAGATACTGCAGCTCATTTAAAGCTTTCTGGATTACGGGCTCATTTTCCAGCTCCTTGGCACGGGCAATAATGTGTTGCCTCTTTTCTAAGTTATGGCTGTATTCCTGCTCCAAAAATTCTTTGTTAAGATCCAGCATTTGATAAAACTGGTTCAAATGGTGGAAATAATTGTTGTTAAGGATTTTAAACTCAGATTTTGCAACTTGCCCTGCTTTCGTCCATTCTTCTTTGATCTCACGGATGGATTTGAAAAGATTAACTCCCGGTTCAGAATTGGTGTAGAGATTTTTAAGTCTTTCAATAATATTCTGACGGTGTTCAAGATTGTTTTTCTGTTCTTCTTCTTGTCCTTTTTGAAAATCATCGTGCTTTTCTCTGAATATATTAACTAAAGCAGAAAACTTAGCTTGTAAAGGGTGTTCATAACTGAAATTTTCAGAGGCATTTCCACCTTCTGTATATTCATGTTTTTTATCTTCCACTTCATCATGAATGTAATGACTTGCTTTTTCCTTCAGCAGATTGAATCTTTTGAAGTTTTCACCGGCATTGGGAGTGTTGATGATTTTTTCCATTTCCTTCAGAGCGTCTGTCAGGGAAATTTCAACAGCTTCATGGTCCTCCAGGTGCTCAGCATCATCCTCATGGGGAATCACATCATGAGAATCTTTATTTTCTGATGTTTCCTGAGATACTTCGTTCGGATTTTTCTTTTCTTCGTTTTCAGAAAGATTGTTTTCTGTAGTCATAGCAAATCTTTTATGTGAGTGGCGTTAATAATATCCTTTGAATATAGCTATAAAGCCAATTAAAGCACTAATTTATGTTATTTTTTTTGAAAATTCCAAATTTCCCAGGCTTTTTCTGCTTGTTGTTCAAGCATATAATAACCGTTTACTGTTTTCGCTCCTTTTTCTGCGGCATTGATAATAAACTTCGTATAATTCGGATTATATATTAAATCGATTACCAGGTGATCCGAAGAGATTGCTTCGAACGGAAAACTCAGGCAGTCTTCAACATTTGGAAATGTACCCACAGGAGTACATTGAATGATGATTTTGTGTTCCTTAACCGTTTTATGGTCCAGATTTTCAAAATTAATTTCTGTGTTTCGGGAGATTATTTGGCAAGGAATATTATTTTTATTCAGAATATATTGTACAGCTTTGGCAGCTCCTCCGTTTCCTAAAATTAAAGCTTTATTCTGGGAAGGTTGTTTGTGTAGAAAAAGAGTTTTTTCAAAACCAAAAGCATCCGTATTATAACCTGTTTTTTTTCCGTCCCGAATAAGAACACAGTTCACTGCTCCAATTTTTTCAGCTTCATCACTAAGCTCATCCAGATAGTTGATGATTTTTTCTTTATAGGGAATCGTAACATTGAATCCTAAAAGCTCGGGAGAAGAAAAAAGGTTTTCCACTTCATCAATTTCGTTCAGGTCAAATATGTCATAAGTAAAGCCTTTAAGCATAAGCTTTTGAAACTTATTTTCGAAGAATTTTTTAGAAAAAGAATAGGAAATATTCCGTCCTATCAATCCTAATTTTTTATTGGAATCCATTGATCAAAAATAAAAAAAAGACCGGATAAATCCGGCCTTTGATTTGAAATATTTTTAATATTTATTCTACAATGAATTTAGTAGTAAAATGATCTGTTTTCAGAATGTAATTTCCTTTTGTCAATCCTTTAAGATTGATCTTGTTTGAATTTTTGAAAGGACT
Source organism: Chryseobacterium sp. Bi04 (assembly GCF_918698085.1). Classification (GTDB taxonomy): domain Bacteria; phylum Bacteroidota; class Bacteroidia; order Flavobacteriales; family Weeksellaceae; genus Chryseobacterium. The sequence continues at coordinate 55,682 of NZ_CAKKLP010000013.1, read as the reverse complement.
TGAAATCGTTTCTATCAGTTTTCCTGAAAGATCATAAATTTCAGCTTTTGAAATTTTGTTAAGGTTTTCTCCTTTTACAAACACTTCATTATTTCTTACCGGGTTAGGGTAGATGGTAAATTCTGACTTATCTTTTTTGATTTCAGAAGTTGCCAAAGTATTGAAGCATGTCCAGCTTAAGTCATCTAAAGCAGGTCTGTCAGTTGTAGAGGAGTTTGTAAATTTAATGGTAACATTCCCACTTACATTAATATTGTTTATCGTAGTGGTTGTAGCTGTTGAGCTGTAAGGAATTGCTCCTACGTTAACGTCGTTTACAAAAACATTTATAGTACCAGCATTTCCTGAGAACTTTAACTGAGTTGTTAAAGTTAAGCTTTGGATTCCTCCAGAAACAATAGAGCTGGTTAAAGTCCCATTTCTTATTGTAATTGCTTTACCATTAATGGTTTGATCAATTCTGGCGTCTGTTGCAGTCCATGTTATACTATTATTAGTCCATACTCTTGTATCATAGGCTGGAGTCGTAGAAGTTGGAATGTTGGTGAAGTCTTCAGTTCCACAGCTTCCACCTACAGGTCCGTCAAGGGTAGTTGCTGATGCTATATTACTTTGTGTAGAAGCATTTCCGGAAGCATCTTTAGCAATTACATAGAAATTGTATGCTGTAAGCGGAGACAATCCCGTAACGGTGGCAGATGTGCCAGATACAGTTGTTTTAAGAACTCCATTGGCATAAATATCATAATCGATTACTCCGATATTGTCTGTAGAAGCCGTCCAGTTCAATGCAACAGTGCTTGAGGTAGGATTTGTGGCTGCTAAGTTGGTAGGAATGGTAGGAGCTTCCGTATCAAGAACTGGAGTTCCCCAAACCATATTTACATATTCCGGATGATCAATATATGGGTTTCTATTTCCCTGAAATGCATAGGTAGCATTGTTTCTTCTGATTTCAGCAGATGATACAGGGTCTTGTGTATGCCATATGATAAGTTGATTAAGTTCCCAATCCTGAAGTCCAGGATAAGCAGAGCCGCCCAGCATATTTCCTGTACCAAATCCGGAAAGTTGAGTTTCATATCTTGTTACAAAGTAGAAAATCATTCGGGCTACATCACCTTTAAACTCGTCAATTGGTTCAAATACTACTCCTGTAAAGCCTGGTGATGCAGAATTTCCTCTTTTAGAGCCATTCTGTGAATTATAATTGGCAATTCCCACTTTTCCAAAAGGTAAATCTCCTCTATCTCCATTTACTTTTCCGTCTGTAGCTCTTACAAAGTGAGCATCAGATCTCATAGGTAACCCTTGATTAAATAAACTTTGAGGAACGATGTGTTCTCTGTTGTAGCAATGCCCTTCAGGACCACTGGTTCCACTACATTGTGAAGATCCATAAGGATAGCTATAATTATCCGGACCAATAGGGAACTCCGAGTAGATGTCTAATATAGTTCCATCGTTATCGTAGTCATAATCACGGTCAGTGGTTTGATATGCTGTCCACAAATCATTATAAGAGAGATTGGAGGCATGTCCGGTGGTAATGATTTGTCTCAGTGCCGATTTAAGAGGTGCATTTGTTAAACCTGCAGCTGCATTATAATAATTGGCAGGTGGTTGTGCTAGAGCGCTGATGAATACCAGGTTTAATAGCAAAAAAGATAGAATTCGTTTCATTTTTTTTAAATTGGGGCGTAAAGGTATGAAAAAATGAAATCCGAAAAGATTGGTGTTGTTAAATTTAGCAGCTTAGTATATTAATTTTTAGTAATATATTCTTTGCTGATTTTTGAGAAGAACCATGAAATTGCAATTCCAAACAGGGAAGCGGTAAGGGCTACGATGAAATAATTCTTTCCTACAATTTTCACCGGGAAAGGAAGTACTTCATTAGCTCTGAAAAATTCTGTATAAAGCTGGAAATAGCAAAGTGCTGTTCCCGCAATCAATCCGGTGATAACTCCTGAAATAACAATGAGAATTCCGGTGTAGAAATAGGTTCTTCTTAAGTGGCTTAAAGGAAAGCCCAGTGATATCAATGATTTTGCCTGTTCTTTTTTATCAAGCTGCAGGATAATAATGGCCCCTGCAAGATTAAAGGTAGTAATGAAAATAACCAATGCGAAAATTAAATAAATGAACATTTTCTCTGTGTTGATCATCTTCCAGAAAGCTGCATTTTCCTCTTCTTTGGTTTTTATTTCAATATTTTTTCCGAGAGCAGAGAGCAGGTTTTGTTTTACTGCATCTGCATTCTCAGGATTTTTTAGTTTAATAACAATTTGATATGCAGATTTTTTAGGTAAGCTAAGCAGTTCTTCAGCAAGTTCAATAGGAGAAATAATGTAATTGTCCAGTTGATCTTTTCCCGGAAAAACTCCCGTTACCAGAATGTCTTTTTTATTATAAATGTCTTCTTCCTTAGTGATGATACCCGTTCCCGGTTTCGGCATAAAGACCGTTGCATAATGATTGGACGAATCTACCGGAATGGAAAGCCTGTTATTCAGACTGTTTTCCATTAATACTTCATTAGAATATTTGAAGCTTGGGTAAGTTCCGTAGAATACATCTTTATTGATTGGGTTAACCTTTACATAAGCGGAATCAACACCTCTTAAGTAAGCGATATCTCCTTTGCCATTGAAACTGATGTATATTTTTTCTTCAATAACACGGGAAAAGCTGCTGATTTCTTTTTGATTGGTCAGTATTTTATTAACCTTATCCAGGTCTTTGATCGTCTTTCCGGCAGTACTCTGTACAGTGAGATCTGCATGAAGATTGGAAATAAGGTCTTTATTAAGATCTTCAAGACCTGAAAAAACAGAAATAATGACGAACATTGCAGTTACTGCAACCGTCATAGCCCCTGCCGAAAGCCACGTAATAAACGTAACGGCAGTACTTCCCTTTTTAGCCAAAAGGTATCTGGATGCTATGTAAAATGCAATATTCTTCAAGATCTATAAAACAGGATTGTCGCCTTCGCCTCTTAATTCTCTTTCTAATTTTTCAACATCATCCAGCGCGGTGTCCAGATAAAAGTTAAGCTGTGGGATGATACGTACCTGTTTTGCCATTTTCTGGCCAATGAAGTTTCTGTATTGAGGTTTGTTTTCTTCAATCTCCTTCATGACTGCAGTACGGAATTCCTGTGGGAAAATGCTTAAATAAATTTTAGCAATTCCTAAGTCAGCAGTTACTTTTACGTCTGATACGGATACCAATATGCTTTGCTTACTTTCTGAAGCCTGTTTGCGGAAAAGCTCTGCGAAGTCTTCCTGAATAATCTGTGCTACTTTTCTTTGTCTGTTACTTTCCATAATTTATGCAAATTTAGTACTTTTGTTTGAATTGATACTTTCAAATTCAGCTACAGTATCAAATTTACGATTTAATTATATTTTATTTGTATTTATGAAGCTAGAACATATCGGTATTGCCGTACAATCTTTAGGAATCTCTGACGAGCTTTTTACTAAACTATTAGGAAAGGAATCCTATAAAAAAGAAACTGTGGAAAGGGAAGGGGTAGTTACTTCTTTCTACGAAACAGGAGAAAGTAAAATTGAGCTGCTGGAAGCCAGTAATCCTGAAAGTCCCATCTCAAAATTCATCGAAAAAAAGGGCGAAGGCATCCATCATCTGGCATTTGGTGTTGAAAATATCCTGGAAGAAGTAAAAAGATTAAAAAAAGAAGGATTTCAGTTTATCTCCGAAGAACCGAAAGAAGGTGCTGATAACAAATTAGTTGTATTCCTTCATCCAAAGTCTACAAACGGCGTGCTGGTAGAACTTTGTCAAGAAAAGCAATAAAAAATTTTGTGGTGAAAGAATTTTTACTATTTTTGCAAACACAAATTTTAACCAAGTTTTGAGGTCCTATAGCTCAGTTGGTTAGAGCACCTGACTCATAATCAGGTGGTCCCTGGTTCGAGCCCAGGTGGGACCACATAAAATCAGACACTTACAGAGATGTGAGTGTCTTTTTTTATTTTTTGACTGCAACAATACTGCCATTTTTTTAATAGATATTTTATCATTCACCTAGTTTATAGACAGGTCGAGGTTATATTAGTATTTATCTAAACCTGAAAGTAAAATGTTACCTGTTTTTTTGTAATTTAAATTATCGTTGGATTTTGAGCTAGAGGTTTATCCTAGCGGATTTTATTGTACGATGCGATGAGGTTTGAATAGAAAAAATAAAATTTACTTTTAATACGTCTAATTTTGACGCTTGCGGAAAATATCTTTACAACGTAACAATTTAGAATAAGAGATTACTTTATAATAATAAACTTAATATCTCTCCCTTATGTGATTATAAAATTTTATATTTGCAAAATTAAAAAAAAATAATGGTTTGCATTGGTTCTTGATCAGATTTGACTTTACCAAATTAAATCAAAAACAGCTAATATTATGCTTATAAATAAACTAAATACAATCCTTTCTAAAGCTTTATTTTGTTTTAAGATAAATTCTTCTTTTTTTCAAACTGCTCTATTTATAAAAAATTCTAAAAGATATAGTTCAACATATAAAAAAAATAAACTTTTAGGAACGGAAAATAAAGAACTTGTAGAATATAATCTTCTTTTATCAAGAAAAAAAGTTCCTCTTTCTATCAGAACTTATTCGGGTGATTTTGACATATTTTATGAGATTTTCTGGAAGAAAACTTATCATATTCCCGAAGTGCTTTTTTCATCCGGGAATAAAGTTATAATGGATTTAGGAGCAAATATTGGGTTTACATCTATCTTTTTCTCTTTACAATATCCAAATGCAAAAATATATGCTTTAGAAGCAGAAGAAGAGAATTACAAAATCCTTAAAAAAAATGTCTCTTTCTCTAAGAATATTATCTCAAAACATGGAGCTATTGATACAAAAGATGGAATCGTATTTCTTTCTTCTCCTGATTTATCCTATAATTTTAAAATTTCAGATATAGCAACAGAAACTGGAGAAAGAGTTCAGGCGTATAGCATGAAAAGTTACATGGAATTATTGGAAATTGACCATATAGATTTGCTAAAAATAGATATTGAAGGCTTAGAGCAATCACTCCTGAAAAATAATAATGAATGGCTTAACAAGGTGGATAATATAATAATAGAATTACATGATCCATATAGTTTAGATGAGTTAAAACAGGATTTATTGTCTTTTGGTTTTACAGTCTTAACTTCCGATTCTTTTAAAGGGTTAAAAATGATTTATGCAACAAAAAAATAATATTAAATATACAATTATGAAAAAAAGTTTATTGATTACAAGTCTTTTATTATCGTTAACCATTTACGGACAAACATGGAATTTGACAGGAAACTCTGCAACGAATCCTGGCACTAATTTTTTAGGAACATCTGATAATAAAGATTTTATTATTAAAACAAACAATACTGAAAGAGTAAGGATAAATTCGGACGGTAAAATTGCAATAGGCGGTGCGGTAGACCCTGAAATCAATTTAAAAGTGCATGGGAGATCGCAAATAGTATCGAATGCAGATAGTGATGTGTTTTTTGTTGGAAATGATTCTGATAATGTTGGAAACGGGAATGATCTTATATTTCTCAGATATGGAAAATACCAGCCAAACAATCCCAGTGTAATGACAGTATCTGGATTGACCGAGCCTTCCAAATATGAAGTTTTATTTAACATACGAGCGAATGGAAACATTGGAGTAGGAATACATAATCCTCAATATAAACTTGATGTATTAGGAAAATCTTCTTTTAGTGATAATATGAAAGTGGGAGGTAAAGTAGAAGCTAAAGAAGTAAAGGTTACTGCCATTCCAACTGCTGATTTTGTGTTTGAAGAAGACTATCAATTGCCAAAATTAGAGGAAATTGAAAAGCATATCAGAGAAAAGAAACATCTTCCGGAAGTTGCTTCTGCCAAAGAAATGGAAAAAGAAGGAGTCAATATAGGCGAATTCCAGATTAAATTGTTACAAAAAATTGAAGAGCTTACCCTCTATTCAATAGAACAAAATAAGCAGCTAAAGTTTCAGGAAGAACAACTTAGACATTTGCAGGAAGAAAATAAAACTCTGAAATCTCAATCCGAAGACATAAAAGAGCTAAAGAAACAAGTTCAGCAATTATTATCAACAAAGAAATAAAAAGACACCAATGAAAACAAAATTACTTTCGATATTCTCTTTATTTATAGGCTTCTTCGGTTTTTCTCAAACTGAAGTGTATTTCAAATACGATGAAGCCGGAAACCAACGATACAGGGGAACAAATTCCGCAGGAAAAACAGCACAAGAACCTTTAAAAACAGAAGCTAAAATTGTTTCTGTAGCCCCAAGTCAGCTTGATCCTCAATCTCAAATTATGGATGAAGCCACTTTCTGGAAGCAAATAAGACTATATCCTGTTCCGGTTAATGATGTGCTAACCATTGACTGGACAGAACAAGCAGATGGATTAATAGAATCTGTCTCTCTTTATCAGCATAGTACTGTACATTGGAAATTTCAGCAACAAAATTTACCCAATCTGAATAAGCAGTTGAAGATCAATATGACTGGATATGATTGGGGTGTTTATATTTTGCGTTTTACCTTGAAAGACGGAAGAGTTTTTGGTCGAAATATTACGAAACGATAATATTAGGCTTCAGCTTATAGCTGAGGTCATTTTGAATATTATTTATCAATCTTTATTAAAAAATACAAATATGAAATTTATTTCATCAATTATATTGTCGTTAGGCTCAGTATTGGGCTTTTCACAGACCATATTGTACCAAGCAGAAAGTACATCCCGTACAGTTGAGGACCCACAGACAGTGGTTCTTGCACAGGGATTTTATGCTAAATCGGATGTTTCTAATCCTTTTATAGCTAAGATTGGACCTGCAACAGAAAATCCGGGAGGAGGACCAGTAGATTCCGAAGCTGGTGCAGGTAATCCTTCTGGTACTACAGTACCATCAGGACAAAGTTTCCATGATACCAAAGGAAATATTGAGGTTACCGGAGCAGGGCAGCTACAATTTACTTTGCCTATTGCTTTGCCTCCGGGAGTGAAAAGTGTAGCTCCACAAGTAAATTTGGTGTATACCAGTGGTTCAGGAAATGGAATTGCGGGGTATGGCTGGAATATTTCTGGAATTACGGCAATTTCAAGAATTTCAAAGAATATTGAAAGAGATGGAGCTAGTAAAGGAATCCAACTGAATTACTCGGATGTCTATAGTTTTAATGGGCAAAGATTAATTTTAAAGTCTGGAGAATATGGAAAAGATGGAGCAGAATATTATACAGAAAAATATTCTAATGCTAAAATCAGATCTGTAGGAAATACGTTAGGAATATCCGGCCCGGACTACTGGGAGGTAACTTTTGAAGATGGTTCGCAGGCCAAATATGAAAGAACATTCTCAGATGGATTTAGAGGAGGAGGATCTACTCCAACTTTAGACTACAATATAACCAAATGGAAAGATGCACAGGGAAATTATATTACCTACAATTATGAATATCATACTAGTAATGGAGGCTTCAGAGAATTAACAGGCGGCGTATCAAGAATATCTTATATTGCTTGGGGAGGAAATGAAACATTAAATAAACCTCATTATAATGGAATTCAGTTCAACTATAGTGACAGAGGATTCAATGAAGTGAATTATCTTCAAGGGTATAAATATACCCAGAATAAGATATTAAAAGAGATTATTGTCACTTCTAATGGAAATCCATTTAAGAAATATGGAGTAGAGTATACTGATAATGGTACAATCTATCAGTTTGTTAGTAAAATTACTGAATTTAATGCAGCTGATGAAGCCGCTAATCCCGTAGAAATTGTGTACGAGCCGGCGGCTGCTGGAAATGAAGAGAATAGTAAAGAAAGTGATGTAGCTACCACAAATACAAAAAAATATGGGGATTTTAATATGGATGGGATTACTGATTATTTAGAGTTTCTACCCAATCCAGGATCAACACCATCAGGACCGGTAGGATCGCTTATTTTTAGAAGTTCCGTATATAAATCTGTACCTCCGGTTCCTTTACAATATCCATTGGGAAGCTTTACCGAAGCAGAATTTGCTAAAGGTGCACCTATTGTTTTTAAGAAAAGTAATATGGTGAAAAATAGTGTGGGAATTGTAATTCCGCATAAACTAAATACACCAAGTGCAACCAAACCTGATTATGAGCTACAGGTATATTCTGTGGATTTGCAAAATTTTAAATTTAACCTTGAGTATAAAAAGGTACTTTCTTATGACCAGTATACAATGAATGATGGTGATGAAGATGATCCGGGATATTGGTGCAAATATTCAGGAATCATGATGCCTGAATTTACAAGTTATGATTATAATGGAGACGGAATATCAGAATTGCTGATTAGTTTTTCAAGATCAAAGACATGTACGGATCCAGATATACTAAATCCTGTTAATCCTCTAAAAGCAGGAAATATCTCAACAGAGGACGTAGGTGCTCATATTTTAGAACCGTCTATCGACTCTACGAATACAGAGTTTGCAAGTAGTGTTCAACCGGAGAATGCTGACAACGTGAAGATCATAAATCCGGGAGGAGGAATTACCACGACGCAATATGGTTCTTCTATTTTATTTGATCTTGATGAGAATTTAAGTTCAGATCAAAGTATCTATAAATATGAAGAAAGGTACGGTACAGTGAACAGAAAAGTACAATTTGCTGATCTTAATGGAGATGGAATACAGGATATCATCTGGCTTAATTTATCAAATGGAGAGATGACCAGGGTATTTAATGTTCAGAAAACGGAAACAGGAGCTTATACAACCGTTAATGTTGGGAATTTTACTGGTCAGACATTAGCAGGGTTTTTCCATGGAGCTTTATATGGAGACTTTAATGGGGATAGTAAAGTAGACATATTGGTTCCGCAGGCTAATAAATCCTACAATTGGAATTTATTTGTTTCTGATGGAAATCAGTTGAAACAGTCCTATATTAATAATTTTATTTTTTATTATTCAGGCACAGAAACCATCAGTAAGGATACTCATAATACGTGGTTTGAAAAAAGTTGTACCAGCGGAGTCAACAGATATTTCCAATACAATACGGCTGACTTAGATGGAGATGGTAAATCTGAAGTATTGGTCTCTAATGTTCTTATCAACGATCATCAATGGAATGCACACCATGATCAGGAATGGACTAAAACTCATGTTACAGTCTATTCAGTAAATAAACTGCCGGGAGCATCCAATAAGGGCATTGTTTATAATCCACCTGTGGGAACAAGCTGGCCTTGGAATTTACTTCCTTCTAATGATAATGTAGAGAATACTGCTATAATTGAAACGAATAGTAATATTAATTTTTACAGAACCAGAGACTGGAAGAAAAACTTCAATGAAAAAGTAATTCCATTTAGTAATCTCTCATTAAACAGGGATAATCAACAGATTATCTTAATGGGAAGACCGGATGACTGTGCCGGTGTGGTAGGATGTCCTTATAATCATGTTATCCAATACAATTATCCGTATGTTCCGGCTCTTGCCAGAGTTAAAAATATCAAGCAAGGAGGAATCACTACAGAGCTGGTTTATCAGGAATTGAATTCAAAAACTGATGCTAATTTCTATAAACCTATCAAAAAAGAGTTGTATCCTTATTATGAATTGGAACAAATGCCGTTGTCCTTGGCGATATCACAGCTGAAGCAATACACGACTGCAGGAGTATTGATTCAGGATTTCAGATACAGAGGATTTCTAACTCATTTTACAGGAAAAGGAATTATTGGATTCCGCCAGTCGGCTCGCTCTTCTTTGTATGCGATTGGTAAAGAAAATACAAAAATATGGACCGGTGAAGAAATAGATCCACTGAATGATGGAATACCTGTTAAAGAATGGTCGATACAAACTAATGAAGACTCAAAAGTGTTCCCGGATGATCTTTCGGAGAATAATGGACAATTGCTAAGTTTTAAATCTACTACGTATAAAACAGATCAGCTGATCAATAATCAGGTGGTAGCTGCTGTGACTTCAGCAGATAAATCTAAAGTGGTAACGGCTACTATCCCTATTGCTACAAAAATTAAAGATTTTTTAACCAATGTGCTGACAACTAATGCTATTTCTTATGGAGATTATTATCTTGCTTCACAAACGGTATCAAATATCAATAACGGTTTTGCAACAAAAACAGCAGAACTTGAATATTCTCACAATCCAAGTGGAATAGGAAAAGATTACTACATTGGCCGTTTATCTAAAAAAACGGAGGAGAATGCAGCTTATTCCGGTATAGCTAAGAATATTGAACAATATGCATATGAAGATAATAAGCTTAGGACTATAAAGACGAGTGTTGGAAATGATTCCAATAACTATATGTTGGAGGATTATGTTTATGATGCCTTTGGAAATGTGGTTGAGAAAAAGACTACATCGAATGACGCCCTGGTTCAAACCAATAAAACCCAATATGATGCTTTAGGAAGATTTGTTATAAAGAAAACAGACAACTTAGGCTTAGAAATCAATATAACTTATAACGATTGGGGGCAAATTCTTACTCAAACAGATCCACTTGGAAATACATCAGTAAACACTTATGACAAATGGGGTAAAATACTGACTGCAAAAACAAGTTTGAATGGTATAACCAATTATCAGTATACTAAAGATGAGTATGAAAATACAACGATTATCCAATATGATCCTAATGGAAATGTTTCAAAGAAAACAACCAATAAACTAGGACAGGATTTTAAGATTGTAACAAAGGCTTTTGGGCAAGGACAATACGTTGCTAAAGATATTCAATATGATATCCTGGGAAGAAAAGTAGGAGAAACAGAACCGTATTTTGAAGCACAATCTCCTACTCAATGGAATACCATAGAATACGATGACTCTGTATTTCCTGCTAAGACTACTGTTACTTCATTCAATGGTAAAAAAGTAATCAGTACTGTTGCAGGATTAATAACTACCGTTAAAGAGGATAATGGGTATTCTAGAACAGCAACCAAAACACTGGATGCTCTTGGAAATGTAGCTTCTACTTCTGATAAAGGTGGAGTTATTAAATTCTCTTATAATGCGTCCGGGAAGCAGATCAAAGCCCAGTATGCGGAAAACCTTGTAACAACAAAGTATGACGATTGGGGCAGGAAAATAGAATTCAATGATCCATCTAATGGTGTATATAAATATGAGTATAATGGTTTTGGTCAAACAAAAAAGATTATCAGTCCTAAAGGAACCAAGGAGTATACTTATAACAATTTAGGGCAACTTATTTCTCAGAAGGAAATTTCTACCATAGATGGTGGGCAGGCTACTAATAAAGTAATTTCTTTTGTTTATGATGAAAAAGGAAGGTTAATTTCTAAAACGGGAACTTCCAAGGGAAAGGCTTACAGTTCGAATATAGCGTACGATCCTCAGGGAAGAGTTCTGTCATCATCAGAAAGCAATAATGAAAAATATTTCATTCAGAAAGGGATGACATATGATGATAAAGGAAGAGTGATGTCTTATGAAAAGCAATTGTATTCTTCAGGAGTCCTTACAAAAGTAAATCTTGAAAATGCTTATAGTGCTTGGAGTGGAGATTTATATCAGGTAAAAGATAAGAACTCAGGTAAGGTATTATGGGAATTGAAGGGAACTAATGCAAAAGGACAAGTTCTTCAATCTAAATTGGGAGCGGCAGATGTTACCAATATGTATGATAATAATAATTTCTTAGCAAGCGTTAATCATTCTTCACAGGTTAAACAAAACATTTTACAATTAACTTATTCATTTGATGCTATTAAAAATGAATTAAAAAGCAGAGTTACAGGAGGAGACTTTAATATTACTGAGTCATTTGATTATGATGACAACAATAGATTGGTCAACTGGACGAATCCTGTGACAGGAGTTAAGACACAAAACGCAACGCTTAACGTTTATGATGCTAAAGGAAGAATTCTTGAAAATGATCAGGTTGGAAAAATTAAATTCGGGAATTCTGCGAAGATTTATCAACCGACAGGAATGACGCTTAACGCAGCAGGAACTCAGAATTATACTAATGATCTAATTCAAAGTATTGTTTATAATGAAAATAATGACCCTATATTTATTGATGGAGAAAAAGGAGATGTAGCATTCCAGTACGGATTAACAGCCATGAGACAAAGGGTTACTTATGGAGGTAATTTTAGTACTGATGCAGATGGTAAATTCACTAAATTCTATAATGAAGATGGAAGCTTTGAAGTTGTAAGAGATAATACAACAGGTAAAGAGAAACATGTTCTTTATATTGGTGGAACTCCGTATGAGAGTAATATTATTTTTGTTAAGAACTATACCGAAAGCAATGGTTCTTATAAATTCTTACATAAAGATTATTTAGGAAGTATCTTAGCTATCAGTGATGAAGCAGGAAATAAATTAGAACAGAGGCATTTTGATGCATGGGGGAACTTCACCCATCTTAAGCTAGGAAACGGACCGATAGAAACCGATGTTAACAGGATCAAAGAGATAGTAAATGCCGGAGGATTAGTATTGGAAAGAGGGTATACTTCTCATGAACATTTTATGGAAGTGGGTATCATCCACATGAACGGAAGATTATATGATCCATTATTAAGAAGATTTTTAAATGCAGATGAGAATATTCAGGATCCTTATAATACCCAAAATTATAATAAGTATGGATATGTAATGAACAATCCCTTACTATACAATGATCCTAGTGGAGAAATTTTCGGATTGGTGCCATTATTGTCAGCTGTGATTATTGGGGCATTTATAGGAACAGTGGCTTATATTGTAAGTTCTTTAATTACAGGTCAAAGTATTACTTTGCTGGGGATTTTCAAATCCACTATATTTGGAGCGATATCAGGAGCAGTAACCTTTGGGATAGGAAATATATTCTCTGTCGTCAAAGAAGGGGTACAGATGACGACTGCGTTGGCAGATACTTTAGGAAAAGTAGGTACCATCTTCGTACAGGCTACAGCCCATGGTATTGCACAAGGAACATTATCTCTAATGCAAGGAGGATCTTTTCATCAAGCTCTTATTTCTGGAGCATTGGGAAGCTTAGGAGCTAGCGCATTTGGGGCAGTTGCAAAAGATGTGGCTAACTCTGCATTAGGAAAAATTACTTTTGGGGCAATAGCAGGAGGTATCGGTTCTGAACTGGCCGGAGGTAATTTCTGGCAAGGTGCGGTGATCGGAGGAATTGTAGCGGGATTAAATCATGGTTTGCATGAAATGGACGGTCCAGGAGATGATAAACCAAAGAAAGGTTCAAACTATAAAATTCCTAGAACAACGGTGAGTTTTAAAGTAGAACAAGGTGCGGCACTATTTATTCAAAAAGATAGTAGAAGTGTATTGGACATGGATGTGTATACTATTAAAGGTACTATGACACTTTTTGGTAATGAATTAACAGTAACAGCAATTGGTGCTACAACAAACTTACAAATTAGTCCTTACTTTTTTGGAGAGATTAATATAACCGGAAGTAGTCCATATGGGTTATCTACATTTAATGTTACAATACCTTTATCCAGAAGTTATGGTTATAGTGCTATAGAATCTGGTTATAGAGAAGTAGGAACAGCAAAATACACCCTTCCGAAAGGAACTAGTAATGTTGATGTTAGAGTTAAAGCTGGATACATCTTTAATTTACCTGGTTATGGAGTAGGAACACCTTTTCCAAAGACAACGGATTATAACTATCATTTTGGCAAAGGAGTGGGACTTAATCAATATCCAATATTTCAATGATGATATATAAAAATTTATTTAAAATAAGCATAAACTTTATTGCAATAAAACTGTTTGTAGATTGCATTTCTATCGTTCCTGAAAAGATTCATGAATCTTTTCTAAAAGGAAACTGGATGAATAATGTAATATTCTACCTTCTTTTAAATTTTATAATTATTTTTCTACTGCTTAGATTTAATAATTATGTAGTAGATAAAGTTTTTCTGAAGAAAGAGAACTATTTAATTAATAAAGATTATTTATCAATAATTAAAATTTCAATCATTATTTGTGCATATTATATTATTTTTACAACAGGTTTTTCTCTGGTTAGTAATATTTTTTTTACTAATGGAATTGACTTTAGTATTATAATAGGAAAATTGAGTAGTATTATTATTTCTTTTTTGTTACTTCAATTTTCTGATATAATTGCAGAAAAAATAAAATCACTTATAAATGGGTAATAAAGATTGTAAAGAAGATCAGGAAAATGATTTTATGGATGAATTTGAAGATTGGCATTCCCGCCAATATAGTGATGACTATAGATTCGGGAATAAAACACCTTTCTTTGTTAAAAATCCTAATCGCTTAATAATTGGAATTTTATTTTTGACTATTCCTTTTCTAAGCTTGATAGTATCTATTTTTCTAGATCTTGGAATAGGTTTCTATTTGTTTTTTTTAATAGCTTGTATCCCTGGGAGCTATTTGATTATAAAACATTTTAGATCCAAATGAAATAAATAAAGTATAACAATCATTTTTTTTGAAGTAAATACCTAAAATATCACAAAGAAGCCGTCTCACAACTAAACGATGTGGGTTGAGAATCGTTTAAACGAAAGCCCTTCTCATATAGGAGTACAGGAAAATTTCATAAAAAAGGCCGTTTTCACGAGTTGTGAGACGGCCTCTTTATCTTTTAAAGCGGTTTTAAATAGATCAAAATCTTGTACATATGGTGCTTTTATACTGATGAAAATATTTTATACAGTTCTAAAGGAAATATTTTGTGTAATTACCAAGCTCTTCATCGTAGTTTTCTTTTAATGAATTTTCAATAATTTTTTAAGAGCTTTTATCTTTTTTGAACTCATTATAAAATATTTCATGATCAAATAAATAAAGCCATTCTACTTTAAATTTTGAAATATCATGTTCTTCTCTAAAAATACAAAACTTCATAAATTCATACAAATTGTTTAGCTGTTGTGGTAAACTTCCCTGTTTTTTCTTCTTTGAAAACAAAATTACCCGTCTCTGAATCGCCATGTATTTTTACTAATAGCTTTGTGTTATTTGAATATGGTAAGTCTTTATCTTCCTTAATAATAGAATACGGTAAAGAATTTTTTGTAATTACTTGTTCTAATAGATCTTCAAAATTTGTAGTTAAAATATGTTCAGGATTTAGTTCAAATAATTCTTCATGTATTTCATTATATATTAATTTCTCATGACCGAGTGCACTTCTTATTTTATCTATATATTCTTTTTCTCGTCTATCATTGAAATAAATTTGGGCAATTTTTAGAAAATATTTTTCATTTTCTGGCAGATCTAATCCATTTTTATTTTATCAATTGAACTACTCCAACTTGGAACATTGGCATCAATTGAAATTCCAGCACCGGCAAAAATTACAAGTTTATTTGTATTGATTGCATTTTTAATTATTTGTACGTCTGCTAAAAATTTTTTATTCATAAAGGCTTTGTGTTTTGCTAATTTACTGATAATTTTTTTTTGAAAAAAAAATTTTAGAAAAATTATTCAAGAGCGAATCCCCTTGTAAAAGCCCCCATCCATCCTTAGGAAAGAAAAATTCCCCCACCAGCAATATGATAACAAAAATTTCGCAGGCAGTAATATAAAAGATGATAGCTAATGTACTATTGCTCACAATTCTTTTGTTCCTGGTACTTTATCTAACTCAAAAATCAAGAAACAATGGTTACAATTATCAACTAAAAAAAGAGAAAAAAAAGATTGTACTGCATTCTATATTTTAGAAGTTCAGAGAGGTATTGAAATGGTATGAGCCAAGCTACAAATCAGTTCTCCTACAAAGCCCGGAACGCAACCGTTTTGTAATACCTGAATAAATAATCATAAACAATCATTTCAAAGAGGCGTTGATTGGAAATAAACATTCTGTTGACATTCATATGAAAAATACTTTGAAAGAATGTTTGCAATGAGGATTCTGGAGATTGACTTTCATGATGGTTGAGAATCGTTTGTAATGCGGAAGTACTTTCACTGATGGTGGAAATTATGGTACTTCTTTCCTCTGAAAATTCTTCAGACTGGATAAAATCTAAGAATAGGGGATTAAATTCCCGGTATTTCTTATCCAGCTGGCTGTTAAGTTTTTTATCGGCTTTAAATTCCTGTTTAAATACTTCATTGAAATCTTTTATCCATTTCAGTTTTTCCTGGATCGGAAGGTTGAGCTGATGTAAGAGTTCATCAATATAAAAGAGACTGATCATAAGCTTTTCCTCATCGCTGTAATGAAGGCATTCTAACGTAAACTCACTGTTTTTCCAGAATAAGGTTTCAGCTTCTTCTATCGTATTGCTGCCATACCTTTCCATTTCCCGGTGATAAATATCGATAAGGATATTTGAAATTTCTCCGCTGTTAATATATTCAGTGAGAGCATTATTGATTTTTTGGACAACTTCAGTATAATTTTCAGCTTGAGTAAGCTTTAATCTGAGCCTCAGATGCGGCTGTGGATCATTATAACGGATAAAAAACCATTGTGAAATTAAATTATTTTCTTTGAAGCAGGCCACTAGCGGTTCAATAGACTCCTCCAAAATAATGTCTGCTGTTTTTATTCCCGTATATATTTTAAAATACAGCCATTCACTTCCGGGAACAAACTTTCTTTTTACCATCATCCCTTATCTTACATGTTTTATCTTTGCTCTTAACTCTTAACTCTTAACTCTTAACTCTTAACTCTCAACTCTTGGCTCTCACCCTCCCTATACATTGAAAAAATAAACTGGTGCACAAAGTCAGTATTCTCGTTATAAAGGAACTCCTCAATAACGATTGATTTTAATTTTTTAACGGTATCAATAAAAACGATCACCAGATCATAATTATCAAGATTAATAGTAAGCTTATTATCAGACTGTACCCATTGAATCCACTGGGGTATTTGCCTTTTATTTCTCCAGGATTTTATGCCGGATAATAATTGTTCTTTATTTCCTGTTTCATAGCTGCTCAATATTGAAAACTGAGTAAGCTCTTTTTCGGTAATTTTCCACCAGGCTTTTGAGAGAATTGAATTTTTATATTCCACTCTCGGTAAAAACTGATAGATACTTTTTAAATCTCCCCAGTTAAAACTAATGGAAGATCTTATATTTTGACGATTAAGATCACATAAAAAATGATAAACCGGCAATGGATTGGCGGAGTAATTATGTGAATTGGTCAGGTATGGTTTAATTTCTTTATCCAGTTTTTTGGAACGCAAAACAATTCTATTATTTTTCAGGGAAATGTATAAATCATCAACACTTATCTGATTTTCTTCCGGCAAAACGGATTGTGCCAGAAAAGGGATTTCGTAAGGGCGCAGTGTAGGCCTTCGGATTACATTTCCTATTCTTGCTTCGGGAAGATGGATAATTTCTGCCGAGATATAACCGGCATTAAGCTCCTGTTCTTTTTGTGCAATGCATTTTGTTAAATTTTGAACTTCAGATTTCTCAGAACAAAACCTTGCCAGAAGATTGGCTGCGCTGCCTCCGCCTCCGCTGCTTAGGGAGAGCTTTTCCTGATTGTTTTCAGAGATAATTTCTGTGACAAAAGAAATTGTATCCGGCAGATCACTCCAGTTTTCCTCAAATTCTTCGAAATCCTTATCAGACAGATTAATTTTGTATTGATTGTTGAGCAGGGCTTCCTGTACTTTTTCATTGAGAATTTGCTGAAGAGGATCCAGTTCAATTCTAAGGGTTGAGTGATGATGAGACGAAGAATAATCCAGGTTTTCAATATAAGGATGTAATCCCTTTGTAGCAATATCCTGCCTGTAACCGATTCCAATCTCTGTATCTAATACATAGGCCAATGGCATTTCCTGCTTTTCAAACCTTTCATGAAATGCTTTTTTAAACCTCTCCAGATGGCTGTCCTTTTGGGGAAACTTAATTTTATTTAAAAAACTAACTGCTTCTTTTAATTCCTTTTTCCAGTATGGAGGTAAAATGAATTTTTCTTTGAAATAAAGGTCGGTCTGAAACAGGTATTTCTGATCATATTCTGTATTGAATAATGTAATTAAACCCTCAATTTCAGCATATAAAGAAACAGGGTTTCCGATAGTGGTATCTATGATATCCAGTTTGGCTTGTATAGAACTCAGAATTTCAGCTTCATTACTGATGCCTGTTTTTTGTAAAGTTCCGATGATGATATCTAAGAAATCTTTTCCGGATACATTAGGTTCCAATTCACTTACCAGAACCTGGTTATCAATTAATTCATTGATGAATTCCGTAGCTTCTTCCGATGTGATTTCTTCATTGATCAGAATGTCTGAAAGCTGCTGTATTGTTTTACCTTTTTTTGCACAATCTAATACATCCTGTAATTCATCAGAAAGCTGAGCTGATGAGATGATATACTCTCTTTTTCCGTGGGTATATTCATATTCAACATAGCGGATTCTATTCCTGACTGTATAAATGCTGTTGTTAGGATAAAATAATAACTTATTTCTTATCTCCGGAGCTTTTACCAAATGACCGGCGAGGCCAACCAGAAAGTGCATGTCCAGCTGAGTTTCTCTCACAAGATGCTCACTTGTGAACTGATCTTTCCCATAAAACGGGTTGGGGCCTGTACCGAATTGTCCTACACCCACTTCTGTAAACAAACCAAAAGGAATAGAACGGGTGCTCATCCGGCTGTAATATTTTAGAAAACTGTTTTCCAGTTTCTGATTTTCTTTCTGTGATTTATGCTGATTGAAGCTGAGCCAGTCATTCAGTTTTTTATGAAGATAGGGAGATGCCAGATAAATGGCTTCCTGAAAAACAGGATCCGCATAGATTGATTTCAATGCATTCTTTTGGATTTCATCATTACCTGCCATTTCAAGGAATTGCTTCCGTGAAAATAAGGGCGTACGAAAAACATACTCATCAAAAAAATGGTAAGGAAAACGAGACATCTACTTCTTTTTATCTTTTTGAGGCTGGTAATCAGGATGTCCCAGTTGCCAGAATGCAAATGCAAAAATATCTGACAGGTTAGAATATCGCTGGGCTACCGGAATATTTGCACCATGGCCTCCTTCATAATCTATATTTAATAACACAGGTCTTTTTGAAGTACTGCTTGCTAATAATTTAGATGCGAATTTTGTAGATTGCCACGGTGACACTCTTGGATCATTAATTCCGGCACAAAGTAAAACAGCAGGATATTTTTTACCTTTTTTAATATGTTCATAAGAGTCCATTTCTAATAGTCCTTTAAACTCAGCCGGATCACTTGGGTTTCCATATTCTTTGATGCTGGTTGCCTGAATTCCATTGTTCTCGAACCGGATCGTATTTAATACTCCGGATTCTATTATGGCAGCCTTAAACAGCTCTGGTCTTTCGGTCATGGCTCTTCCTATTGCAATGCCTCCTGCACTGGCTCCCCAGATTGCCAATTTTTCCGGTGACGTGAATTTCTGGTCAATAAGATATTCTGCACTGGCAATCAGATCTTTCCAGGTATTGGGTTTTTTATCTTTCTGTCCGTCAGTATGCCATTGTGCTCCTTTTTCTCCACCTCCTCTTACATGGGGAATAGCAACAATACCTCCCTGATTAACCCACAATAAGTAACTCTTGGCAAAAAAGGGTCTTGAAGACTCTCCAAAAGCTCCATAGCAATCTATAAGCACTGGATTTTTGCCGTTCTTCCTAGTGTTTTTGTTATAAATTAAGGATAAGGGAACCTCCGTTCCATCATAGGATTTTATAGAAAGTTCCTCTACAGTAATATCTTTAAATTCCGGGAAATCTATGTTAGGAACAAGATTTTCCTGAGTGAAAGTGTTGGTAGATAAGGTATACTTAAAACGCTCTTCTTCATTAGCCCATCCCGAACAATTGATCCATATATCAGAAAAATTCTTTCCTTTGGATTGTAGATCTATGCTGCCGGAAACATAGGGTAATTTGATGGCAATATCTTTTCCATTTTGATATAAATATAATTTAGCTTCCACCCCATTTTTGGTGGTTACATAATAAATACCATCTTTTGTAATAGTGTACTGCTTTATGACTTCATCTTTTTTTTCAGGAACCAGTATTTCAGGGTTTTTAAAATCCCTGGTGGTCATATTGGTTTTACACAACTTATAATTGGATGAGTTATATCCTGATAAAAAATAAATGTCATTTCCTGCTAGTCTTATTGAAAATGCTTTACTTTCTTTATCATACAAAGGTTTCCAATTATTTTTTCCCTGTAATAATTCTTTCTTTTCAATAAAAAATGTTTTCCTGAAATTCTCTGCATCTACCAATATTCCTATGTAATGCTGATCTTCACGGTTGAAAGAAAGGATGGCAGGATAATCTGTGCTGCTGATTTTCAGATCAGGATTATGGGTACTTGAAAATACATCATTAAGCTTTTTAGGATCTTCGCCAATTCTATAAAGTATAGCCTGGGTGTTTTTTCTGAAATCTTTAGACTGCAGATCTACCACCGGATAATAGGTATAGAAGAATCCACTGTTATCATCAAGCCATTTTATTCCTCCAATGCTGGCAGGATTTGTATTAGTGATGGTTTGTGGATAAATAGTTTTTTTATCCACATCCATCACAATTACTTCAGATAATTCTTTACCTCCCTGGGTTAAAGAAATGGCCACTTTACTTCCATCCCAACTGGGACTTGCAAGATTGATGACAAAATTGCCCGTCTTGGGGGTGTCTGTCGTTTTCCTGGAGGAAACAAAATTGGCGGGGTCATAAAGTAAATTTTCTTGCCCGTTAAATCCATTTCTGTAATAAACCTTAGCGGTTTTTTCTCCAACATTTCTTTTTAAATAAAAATATTTATCATTTTCCGTTACTTTTAAATCATATAAGGAATATCCTTCTCTCTTATCAAACTCTAACCTTTTATTTAGATAATAATTTCTATTAGGAATAGAGCTTAATACTGAAGCTGTAAAATCTGACTGGGATTTCATCCAGCCAATTACTTTAGGATCCTGTAAATTTTCTAAATTCCTGTATTCATCTATTATTTTTGTGCCAAAATAATTGTCTGTAGCAGGAACAGACGGAGCCAGATTACTTAATTGTGCTTTGAAAGATGTTGTTAAAAGAATAGAAGTGAGAAATATTTTATATTGCATAAGAAATTATTTTGTAAGAACAGGTGGTGGTATCCCCAAGCTATCATCAATGATGCTTCCATCATCGCCATTCACACAACCGTCAATGTGCTGCAGGTGGCTGTTGTTACCATAGCCGCCATGTATTTTGTTGAGATTGTCAATTTTTGCCATCTGTAATTTTTTTAAAGATAGTTTCTTTTTTGTTTCTTTCTTATTTTTCATTTTAAAATTGTTTATGTAGCTGTTTACAAATAAAGCTATTTTTTCTCTATGTTGGGAAAAAGTATGCATAAATTCATGAATTTATAATTTCTATACTTATTTTAATTATTTGATTTATAGTGTTTTATGATGATTTTTTTAAATTTTTATAAGACTCTCATTTTTAAATAATATTTTTGTAAAAAATGGGATGCAGATGTTGAAAATTAAGCTGCTTTTATTGTTAAGTGTGGTGTGTAATGTAATGTATGCACAGACGGGTAATGCTGAGAATATTCAAAAGAGTGTTTTAAAAGATTATACCTATCAGGAATTGGAAAAAAAATTCTATGAAACTAAACCTGAAGATGTAAAAAGTAAAAGAGATATAGCAAAATACTATCTCCAAAAAGCCAAAGAAGAAAAAGATGAAGTTCAGATTGCGGAGGCATATGTCATGTTACATGTTGATGAATCTTTACCCAATGCATTAAAGTATCTGGATAGTCTGCAGTCTGTTACCAAAAAATCCAAAGAAATTTATTATCCCGCCAGAACGTATTTATTACGAGGGAATTTATATTTTAAATCTGATAACCTGCAGGCTGCATTGAATAATTACGTCCTGGGTCTGAAATACGCGAAAGAAAAGGGATATAAAAGGCAGATTGCCATGGCTGAGATCAGTATTGCCTATTTGAAAAATTATATTGGAAAGCATGCTGAAACAGCTAAAACCCTTAGATATTATCTGTATAATGCTGATTATATGAATGAGAGTGAGCATACCATTCTCAGACTAAATTTAGCAGATGCTTATATAGAAATCAATAAAATGGATTCTGCATATATGTTGATACAGGATGGATTACTGGCCGCTAAGAAAAGCAAAAACGTATATGCTTATCATCAGAATTTGGGTTTATTGGGCTATTATAATTTAAAATTAAAAAAATATAACGTAGCCATTGAAAACTTATTGAAGTGTAAAAACTTCTTTTTCACTGCAAGCTATCCAAGCAAGAGAAATCAAAATTATACACTTTTAAACTTAGGAAAGGCCTATGCGGGATTACAGGAAAGCAATAAAGCAATAGAGAATTTTGCAAAAATAGACTCTATGGTGCTTAAAACAAACTATGTTTTTCCTGAGCTCAGAGAAGTGTATACCTACCTTATTGATCATTATAAAGAGAAAAAAGATAAGGAGAAACAGCTTTATTATGTTGAAAGATTTTTAGATGTCGACAAGGTGTTGGATACCCGTTTCCGGTACATTTCAAGAGAGCTGCCAAGACGGTATGATACCCCTAATCTGTTACAGGAAAAAGAGAGTATTATCAAAGAACTCAAACAGAGAAAAATATTCCTTTATATAGTGCTGGGAATCTTAGTGATAGTTCTTTTATTATTTGTGAATTTTTATTTTAAATATAAAAATGCTGAAAAAAAATACAGAAAGATTGCTCAGGATTTAATTCAGTCCGTTAACGAAAATAAGAAAGAACCAGAGGCAGAAATACAAAAAGAAGAAGTAGTACCGGATATTGTCTTACCACAAAATACAGAAAATACAGAAAATGTAGAAAATACAGAAGATAGAACAACGAAAACAATTTCCGAGGATATAACACAAAGTATTCTGAAAGAGCTCGATATTTTTGAAAAGAAAGAACAGTTTTTAAACAGGGGAATCACGTTGGGAACGCTGGCAAAAAAAATAAAGACAAATTCTAAATATTTGTCAGAAGTAATCAATACCCATAAAGGGAAAAATTTCGCAGCTTATCTTAATGATCTCCGTATTGATTACGCGATCAGCAGATTGGCAAGGGACAGAAGATTCCGGTCTTATAAAATACCTTTTATTGCCGAAGAATTAGGATACAACAATGAGCAGGCTTTCACGTTGGCTTTCAAAAAAAGAACGGGAACTCCGCTATCCATCTATTTAAAGGAAATTGAAAAGACGGTAAATGAAACAAAGGATAATTCAGATGTAGTATAATAAACCTTTTGGAATGTATGCGATTCAGCATTCATAGATTCAACTTTTGAAGAAATGACCCCGAAAAAAACAAGCACTTACAGAAATGTGAGTGCTTTGTTATTTTTTTAATGGAGTTATCATTCCTTGAAACAGATAAAATTCGAATTAAACGTATGTTTAAAAAACCATAAAGAATAATTAAAACTGAGTTAACAGCCTTCTTGCTCAGATAATGTTGTTTTGCAGAAAAAATAATGATGGAAAACAACAACCTGATCAACAGGAGGAGATTTCTTAAAAATTCATTACTGGCAGCAGGAGGAATTTTTATCGCTCCTTTAATTGAAAGCTGTACAGATAATGATTTTACCGATACCAATGAAAATGCTCCCACCGATCTTAAAAATGCAGGCTTTGAATCCGGAGTAGCCAGTTTCGATCCTACTGCAGCAGGAATTATTATCTGGACAAGATACTCTACAGGCATTGATGCTGAAATTACCTGGGAAATAAGTAAAAACAGCAGTTTCTCGGAAGTATTGAGAAGAGGCAAGGCGATGTCTACATCTGTTAATGATTTTACTGTAGCTGTAGACGTACAGAATATTCCGTCAAATACTAAGTTTTACTATAGATTTTATAATATTACAACCAAAGAAGCTTCTGCTGTTGGAGAAACCCTTACGTTACCATCAAAAACAGATACTGTAAACGAAGTGAAAATGGCGGTGGTATCCTGTTCTAATTTTCCTGCAGGGCTTTTTAATGTGTACGGTGCTATTGCCCAATCAGAAGCCGATGTAGTGGTACACCTTGGAGACTATATTTACGAATATGCTCCGGGACAATATGGTACCAATCCTTATACCAACCAACTTGACAGAGCCCATAAACCGGCCAGAGAAATCCTGAGTCTTAACGATTACAGGGAAAGATACAGACAGTACAGGGGAGATAAAAATCTTCAGCTTCTTCATCAGAAAAAGCCCTTTATCTGCGTCTGGGATGATCATGAATTTGCGAATGACACCTACAAATCCGGAGCTGAAAATCATCAGCCTAATGAAGGGGATTTCCAGGCCAGAAAAATGGCAGCTTTCCAGGCTTACAGTGAGTATATTCCTTTGAAAACAGGAAAAGATCTGAAAATTTACAGAAGTTTCCAGTTCGGAAATATTGTTTCCCTTTACATGATGGATACAAGGGTAATCGCAAGAGATAAACAGATGGAATATTCGGATTATCTGGATAATGCCGGAAATTTTAATCAGGCCCAGTTTACAGCAGATTTTTTGAGCACCGGCAGAAAACTGATCGGAAGCGAACAGATGTCATGGCTGAGTTCTCAGATCAATGGTAACACTGCAAAATGGCAGGTATTGGGGCAGCAGATCCTTATGACAAAAATGATAGTTCCTGCCGAACTTCTGATGTTACTGAACCAGATTCTTGCAGAAATAAAACAGCACGGAAGTGCACAGCCGGCAACCATGCTGGCACTTCAGACTACAATTACCCAATTGATTGTTTTGAAAACAAGATACAAACAACAGGACCCAACCCTTACACCGCAGGAAATTGCAAGAATTACTACTACACTACCTTATAATTTAGATGCATGGGATGGATATTTTATGGAAAGAGAACAATTATATTCTCTTCTTGCCGGGAAAAAAGTAGTGGTACTGGCAGGGGATACTCATAATGCATGGTTGGGAACACTGAAAGATGTGCAGGGAAATCACATTGGGACAGAGCTGGCCTGCAGTTCGGTTTCTTCTCCGGGGCTTGAAGGATATCTGGGAATCTCATCTGACCCTGCAAAAGCTGTAGAATTGGCTCAGGCATTTTCAATGTTGATAGACGATCTGGATTATGCCAATCTTTATAAAAGAGGATATCTGCATGTAAAATTTACTTCCGGAAGTTCTCTGGCAGAATGGAGATTTGTAGACAATATAATTTCCGATACTTACAATACTGTTACCGAAAAAACATTTACAATCGTATAATTTTAATCATAGTTTTAGTAGAACAAATCTTATTTTCAATTTTGTATTAAGAGCTGCAGCATGCTACTGTAGCTCTTTTATATTAATGTTTTTTGTATCCTGAACAGATGCAAGAGGATATAATGGAAGAGTTTTTACCCCCTGATTTCTAAACTTCAGACCGAACTTGCATATAGACCCCCGGGTTTATTCTGTATAATCCTGTAGATTTTATATTCGAACATTTCTTGGTATGGCAGTATGAAATTTCCATATTGAATGCTTATATTTATTTTAAAATCAAATTAGAGACATTATATTCCTCAAAAATGATATAATTTGGATTACAAATAATTAAAAAACAATGGTGGAAGATTTTATTTATTACTTAGGATTGGTTCTGGTGATTATCGGTGCGATAATGCTGGCCAATCGTTTAAAAGTTGCCTATCCTATTATATTGGTTATTGCAGGATTGCTGATCAGTTTCATTCCCGGATTACCCGCTATAAAGATTGATCCCGAGCTTATATTTATCATTTTTCTGCCTCCGCTTTTATATGAAGCAGCGTTTGCGGTTTCGTGGAAAGAAATATGGAAACTGAGGCGCATCATTACCAGCTTTGCCTTTATTGTCGTTTTCCTTACTGCAATATCTGTGGCTTTTGTGGCCAATTCATATATTCCGGGGTTTTCATTAGCCTTGGGTTTTGTCTTGGGAGGAATTGTTTCACCACCGGACGCTGTAAGTGCAGGAGCTATTTTAAAATTTGTAAAAGTCCCTAAAAATGTATCCACTGTGCTGGAAGGAGAAAGCCTGTTCAATGACGCCTCTTCACTGATTATTTTTAGATTTGCCATGGTAGCGGTAGCTACAGGGCAGTTTATATGGCAGGATGCTGTACTCAGTTTTGGATGGATGGTATTTGGAGGCCTCGGAATAGGCGTTGTATTGGCTTTTATCTTTCTTAAAATTGAAAAAATATTCCCTACCGATGTCAATATGGATGCCATACTCAGTTTAGTAGCACCCTATGTTATATATATTGCTGCTGAAGAAGTGCACTCCTCCGGTGTGCTGGCTGTAGTGAGTGGCGGACTGTTTCTTTCTGTAAGAAGACATGAAGTTTTCAGAACTTCAGAATCCAGACTGAGAGGCTCCAATGTATGGGAAAGCTTTGTATTCCTGATTAACGGAATTGTTTTTCTGCTGATAGGGCTGGATCTTCCCGAAATTATGGTAGGCCTGAATAAAGAAGGAATAAGCCTGTCCGAAGCAGTAAGCTATGGATTGCTGGTTACAGCAGTACTGATTATTGTCCGCTTCCTGGCTTCTTTTGGTGCCGTATTTATAACTTTGATTATGCGGAATTTTATCAATGTAGCAGACAGAGATCCCGGAATGAAAGCCCCGGTTCTAATGGGATGGACCGGTATGAGGGGTGTGGTTTCTTTAGCCGCGGCATTATCTATTCCCGTTGTCATGGAAAATGGACAGCCTTTTCTTCATCGTGACCTTATCCTGTTCATTACATTTGTAGTCATTTTGGTTACTTTAATCCTTCAGGGACTGACCTTACCGGCACTGATAAAGAAACTGAATTTATCCGATTCCAATGGAGGATATATGTCTGAAGAGGAATCAGAACGTTTTTTGAAAAAAGAAATGCGCGGAGTTGCCTTCAGGTATCTGGATGAAAACTATAAAGAAAAGAGAAATGAAAATGAATACTTCAATAAACTGATGGATCGCTGGGAGCAGGAAGATAAGGAAGATTCTGTTCATAAGCTGTCTGATGAAGCTAAAGAAATCTATTTTGAAACTTTGGAGCAACAGAGAATCTGGCTTCGGGAAGAAAACAGACGTAACCCGAATATTGATGAAGAATATATAAGACATTATCTGACAAGATTGGATATGGAAGAAGAAAGACTTAGGATGTAAAAAAAAATACAATGAACTTAGTAAAACAACTGGGGCAATTCCCCGATGAAAAAAGAAAAGAATATTTCAGTACACTTTCCAATTATAACAATGGAAAGTTTCAAAATATACTGATAACACCGGCTTTATTGGAAGGGGAAAGTATGACCAAAGCTCTTCTCGGAAGTCTGTGTAAAATAGAAAACACCTCACCCGGCACTGCACTTCCGTTTGTAGTAACAGATCTTAAAAACCTGCAGCCTGACGAAAATGTTCTCGTTTGGTTTGGGCACAGCTCTTATTTCATACAGATTGATGGCAAAAAATTTTTGATAGATCCTGTTTTCAGTGGAAATGCCTCTCCCATGCCGGGGTCTATAAAAGCATTTCCGGGAGCAGATTATTATAAACCGGAACATATGCCGGATATAGACTTCCTTATTATTTCCCACGATCATTGGGATCACCTGGATTATAAAACCGTTCAGGCTTTAAAAAATAAAGCAGGAAAAGTAATCTGTGGCTTGGGAACCGGCCAGCACTTTGAATATTGGGGCTGGTCACCAGAGAAAATTGTGGAAAAAAACTGGTGGGAAAGTATGGATATTGCAGAAGGTTTCAGAATTACTCTCACTCCGGCAAGGCATTTCTCAGGAAGGCTGCTGAACCGTAATATCTCACTCTGGACCTCCTTTGTGTTGAAAACACCTACAAAGAACCTTTTTCTAGGTGGCGACAGTGGCTATGGCAGCCATTTTACAGAAATTGGAGAAAAATACGGACCATTCGATTTAGCAGTAATGGAATGTGGACAATACAATGAAAAGTGGCCCTATATTCACTCCTTACCCGAACAGATCATTACAGAAGTGAAAGAGCTGAAAGCAAAAAATTTCATTCCTGTACACAATTCAAAATTTAAATTAGCTCAGCACGCCTGGTACGAACCGCTTGAGCAGGTTTCAAAATATGCCGAAGAAAATAAGCAGCCAATTACATTGCCTGTTATGGGTGAAAAAGTGAACTTAGATAAGCTGGACACAACAGACTGGAAGAAATGGTGGGAAGACTATATCTGATATTTCCTGTACATCATTTATTAAAATAAAAACTTGCCCATATGGAGCAGGTTCTTCCTTAATTATCAAAAAAATAACTACTACTGAGGTTCACTATGGGTAACCTTAGTGTGGATAATATCATAGAATACTGCCGGATTGGCCGCATCAGGAATAATTCTGTAGGTGAAAGTAGTCTCATTCAGGGTAAGAATATCTACCACCCTGGTAAAAGTAACTGCTCCGGTAGCGGGATTGATTCCAATAAGTGTTCTCTTCTTCCCGTCAGCAGAAATAGACCATTTTCCCTGGGATCTGAAAACATCATCCAATCCTACAATTTTGAATGTTCCATTGGCTCTGAAATAAGAATATCCTACATATCCGGCTACACTGGCATTGGTTAATGCTACATTATTTCCGTCTTTATCTTTAGCACCTGTAGTTTCCCACGGAGTAGAAGCTAAAGTAAGCTGTCCGTTGTCCGGTTCTGCATGAGATGTGCTTGTATGGATGATGTCATAATAAAGAGATGGATCTGCTGAACTAGGATATATTCTGTAGGTGAATTCATTCTTATTAAGGACAAGAATATCAACATCGCGGGTGAAAATAGTAGAGCCGTCAGGATTAAGCGCTGCAATAGTTCTTTTTTTACCCTGTGCATCTACAGACCAGGTCCCTCTTGACCTCAGGATATCATCCAGTCCGTAAATAGCAAATTTGCCATCTGCTTTGAAGTAAGCGAAACCTACATATCCGGCTACGCTGGCATCAGTTAATGCTATATTATTTCCATTTTTATCTTTAGCTCCTGTAGTTTCCCATGGAGTAGAAGACAGAACCTGCGAGGGAGTCTGCTGTTCTATAATAATTTCGTCATCGTTATCAGAACATGATACAAAAGATGCTGTTAAAAGTATTGCTGCACACAGATAACATAGTTTTTTCAGTGTATTCATAAGGGTATTTTTAAGTCTTTGCAAACTTATCCCTAATCAACACCAAAACATTGTATAAAGTATCTCTTTTGTTGTAGGAAATATAACAGATAAATGATAAAATGAACAAAATGATATTATTGTGGTGCTGCTAAAGATTCTTTTGGAAAAGTTTATAGGTGAAAAACCTTTAAAAATTCTATTTTTGAGTATGAATAACAGAAACCGGGGCAAAAATACAGGTGATGATAACCTGTTCGGTTCAGAAAAGCAACTCAGTAAGCTGAAAATGGCTGTTCAGGATATGCAGTATTTGCTGACAAGAGGTTATGCGGAAAAAGCAGGATCAGAACTTGTAGGTAACAGATATAGATTAAAGACCAGACAAATACAGGCTTTACGCGGTGCATCAGCTTCCGATATGCAGATCCATGACAGAAATTTAAAACAACTGAAGATTTCAGCATTACAAGACAGAATAATTTATCTTGATGGGTTTAATGTATTGATTTTGTTGGAAAGCCTGCTTTCCGAAGCTTATATTTTCGAAGGCGCAGACGGTTGTTTTCGAGACCTTTCCGGAATTCACGGAACTTATAAAAGAGTTAATCAGACGTTGAAAGCTGTAGAATTGGTAGCTTCTTTCTTTCAAAAAAATAAAATCCAAAAGCTGATCTGGGTTTTTGACCAGCCGGTATCCAACAGTGGAAGAGTAAAACAGATGATCCTCGATTTTGCTTCCGAAAACAACCTGAATTGGGAGTGTGAACTTCAGTTCAATCCGGATAAATTTCTGGCAGAAAGTTCAGAAATTATTATTTCTTCCGATGCATGGATTTTGGATCACTGTAAACAATGGTTTAATCTTATTGGACATCTTATTCAAGAAGAGTCTCTTTCCGTCAATCTTATAAAAACATCGTAAAGAATGAATGTGTTTGAAAAATATATTCCCCTTATTTCAGATTCCTGGAAAGAAAAATATCAGGTTATTTTAGGAGAAGAACATTTGAAAAGCCTGGAAAAAAATATCCGGGCCTATAAAGAAAATAGGCTGGATTGGGATTTACCTTATTTTAATGAAGAAATAAAAATTAACCGTCATAAAATTTTTGATAGGTTTATTCACTTATTAGAAAGCAGTGATCCTGCTGAGGTTAAAGCAACAAAATTAGAAGAAACTCCTTTTGAAGATTGGCTTATTGTTTTAGGACAAAGACTTACCCCGGCGAGTATCCGTGATGAAAATGCCATTCCTCCTTTTCAGGATGTATTGATTAAAGCATGCAGAGAGCCTTTTAACAGTGAAATCACCATTGCCCAGAGAGCCTGGGAAAAACACACCGGAAGAATGGATGATCATTTTTGGGGCGAAGTCAAAGGGAACAACCAACAGAAGCAGGAGAATGTAATGAAGAAAATCTGCTATATTCTCGAAAACCAAGCCTGGTGGAATGTATTTTTTCATTATAAACACGGTCTGGTCTTTGAAGTCAGGGAAAAAGAAGGCTACGGAATACGATGGTGCCATGGCGGAACAAAACTGATAGGCTTTCTGGAAAAATTTATCAATGAATAAAGAATATGCCGAGAATTCAGAACAGACGGAACGAACCTTCATTTTTACCCTATGTGGCGCAAACCATTGCCCATCTGAAAAAAAATAAGTATTTCCGAAGTTGCAGATGAAACCACAGAAGCTGCCAGGAATTTTTTTAAACTATAAAAAAGAGCTCTACAGATACAGTAAAGCTCTTTTTTTATTTTATAAGCGAATTCGCTTTTATAGGCTTTTCAATGCTGATTCCAAAGCCAGTTCCATCATTGGATTCAGGGCTTTCTCTCTTTCGTCAGCAGAAATTTTTTCATGCGTTGGGATAATGTCAGTTACCGTAAGGATAGTAGCTGCATTTTTTCCTAAATGCTGAGCATTTGCAAACAATCCGAAAGCTTCCATTTCCACTGCCGGACAATTGTATTTTGTGGCAATAGCAGGAGTCTCAGGATCTTTTCTGTAGAAAATATCACTACTGTGTATATTGATTGCTTTTGCGTTTAAGGATAATTCTTTAGAAGTTTCATTAATGGTGTTGAAGATATTTCCCTGGTGAGGAAGAATCTCATCTTCAATTCCCCATGCATATTTAGCATACGTACTTTCGCTGGCTGCGTTTTCAATATTTAAAATATCAAAAAGCTTAAGATCTGTAGTATAAGCACCACAAGTTCCAATTCTGATTATAGTATCTACCTCATACTCTGTGAATAGCTCAAAAGAATAGATTCCAATACTTGGAAAGCCCATTCCACTTGCTCCTACCGTGATTTCTTTACCCTTATAAAGACCTGTATAATAAAATATACCTCTGGTTTTACTTACCAGTTTTGCATTTTCTAAATAATTTTCAGCAATATACTGTGCACGAAGCGGATCCCCCGGCTGCAATACTACTTTAGCAATTTCTTCTTTGTTGGCACTGATGTGAATACTCATAATTTTATTTTGACAGATGCAAAGATAATAACTTTTAGATTGTATGTGATATTACTATGAGTGAAACAACGAAGCCTTCTCATGAAAAAAATAATGCATAAAATGGTATATATACGTGTTTTTGAATGCAGTTTTGTATAACGTCTGTTGAAAACTTCATATTGAGTGAGCCTGTATTCATTAGAACATGAGCTTTTAATGATTTTCAACATGAGTTTTTGCCTTTTGTAAATACAGAACAAGAATAGAATAACAGAGAGCAGATATGTCAACGTGGAGCCAGCTAATTTTGCCATACAATAGTAAAATATAGAAAAATGAAAATTGAACACCTTGCCGTCTGGGTAAAAGATCTTGAAAAAACTAAAGAATTCTATCAGAAATATTTTGGAGCTGTTTCCAACGAAAAATACCATAATCCTGTCAAAAATTTTGAATCGTATTTTCTGAGTTTTGAGACTGGCTGCCGTCTTGAAATTATGACAAGACCCGATATTAAAGAAAATACAGGATCTTATGATTCCCAACAGTTTGGAATTATCCATATGGCATTTGCTGTCGAAACTAAAGAAAAGGTAAATGAACTTACAGAACTCTTGAGAAAAGATGGCTATACCATCGCCGGAGAGCCAAGAACTACAGGTGACGGCTATTATGAAAGTGTTATTCTTGATCCGGAAGACAATATTGTTGAAATAGTAGCCTGATATGATCATTGCAAAAGCTTTTAGCAATAACGCACTCATGAAATTTCATGAATGTTGGAAAATATAAAGTTGCAAAGTACAACCTGTAGAGTTTCATTACATCAATTAGATCATCTTCACTGTTACATCAAAACAAAAAAAGATTCAGTATCTGATATCAATCCTTGAGTTAAAAATTTTATTCTCAACGAAATAATTCTATTTTTGTTAAATGATGGAAGCCAAATCACCATTCTTAGATACGATCTTTTTGCTCAGAAAAACTGAATGCATTACCCTTTTTTCAGACTTACAGGAGATTTCTCCCAAAGAAGAAGGAGAGGCAGAGGACTATTTTGAAACAGAATTTGAAAAGGAAAGGCTTGAATTTTTATCTGGAAGAATGCCATGTGACAGAGCAGCAGCAGTGTGGGCAGGAAAAATACTGTATCACAGTGCACAGCTTTATCTGATCAGGGAAAACACAGCAAAAAATATAGACCGCCTTATTTCCAGGTTTAAAGGAAAAAAAGATGTCTCTTCTGTACTATCTGCGGATATGTCTTTAAGATTCCTTCCACAGATCATGGTAGCATTGAATACACTGGATCCGGAAGATGTTTTGATTGGGATGCTTGAAGATATTCTGACAGAATTTCATTATTCGGGAATAGGATATGATCTTGATCTGAAGCATATAAGCTGGGAAGAAGAATTAAAAGACCGTACGTACCGGAAGCTATATCTCGAAAGAATTCTTGAAAAAAGAGATTATAAACGGGCAGAAATTCCGGCGATCAATACAATGCTTATTGCAGAATTGGGAATGCATAAAGACGCATTCTGGAGAGAACTAAAAATAATAACTGAAGAAAACTAATGACTCAGAATATCAATAAACTTAATACAGTCCTTACCTACGTAAAAGATACTTTTGTAGGTAAAAATGATGTAGTCGATCTACTGGGAATCTGTCTTTTGGCAAGAGAAAATGCTTTTTTATACGGTCCCCCGGGAACTGCAAAATCAGCCATTGTCAGAACATTGTCCAAAACGGTAAAAGATGGGAAAAACTTTGAATATTTATTAACCCGTTTTACAGAACCCAATGAGATCTTCGGACCTTTTGATATCAGAAAATTAAAAGAAGGTGAACTTCTTACCAATACAGAAGGAATGATGCCTGAAGCGTCCATGGTATTCCTGGATGAGATCTTCAATGCCAATTCCGCTATTCTGAACTCACTGTTGATGGCTCTCAACGAGAAAATATTCAAAAGAGGAAAAGAAACTAAACAGTTGCCGGCGCTGATGTTTGTAGGTGCAAGTAATGTTCTTCCCGAAGATGAAGCATTAAATGCATTATTTGACCGTTTCCTGGTGAGAATCAATGTAGATTATGTAAATCCCGAGTTACTCCATCAGGTTCTTTTAGCCGGAAGGAAACTTGAAAATGAAGAAGAAACTGAAACTCCTGAAATTCAGGTGCATGAGATCAGAGAGCTTCAGAATTTATGCAGAACCATAGATCTTAAACCTATTTATGAGGTGTATCTGAATACTATTATAAATCTACGAAATACAGGAATTGCCATTTCAGACCGTAGAGCTGTAAAACTTCAAAACCTGATTGCTGCTAGTGCCCTGATCTGTGGAAGAAAGGAAGCCATTCTCTCCGATCTCTGGGTTCTGAAACATATCTGGGATACAGAAGAGCAGATTGAGATCCTGGAAGGAATCATCAACAGGATCATTGAAAAAGATGACCACCCGAATTCCCACCCACAGGCGATGCACAACAAAACGCCGAATCCTGAAGAAGTAATGAAAGATGTGAAGATCCTTACAGACAAATGGAATGGAGGAACACTGAGTTTTGAAGAACAGAATGTGATTAAAGATAAACTGAGATACCTGCAGACCCGTTGTGACTGGATCAGGAATCCTGAACAGAAAGAATATATCCGGCAAGAAATTGAAAGCTTATGGCAGAAGATCCTTCAAAGTATATAAAAGAATTTTGGGCAGAACTTCCCCGCAGGAATGAAGATTTCCTGGGGTCAATCAGAGACTGGAAAAATGTACTGATTGCAGTGGACGACGAAACGATTTGGCTCAAAGGTTTTACCGATGAACAGATTATAGCTTCGGAAATTCATCAGTTTCCAGATTTTTTACTGTATGAGCTGCATGATGGTCTTTTATTCCGGAAAGATGCATTGGTTCCGAGTAAAAAAATGCGCTCTGCTTTACTTTGGACGTCGATAGATAAGGCATTGCGTCTTACATTTCCGGCTTCCAATCAAAATTATTTCGGAATTAGTGAAAAAATTCAGATCCGTTTAAAGGAAAACAATGAAGAACAGCCGGTAATTGCTTTACTGAGCCTAATATCAGATATTAGTGAAAGCATAGCCGGAACAGCAAAATTTAAGCTTGAAAAAATAGACTGGACAATCATAGGGGATAAAGCACTGTTCTTAGGAACACCGTTATTAGGCCTTCCGGGAAAAACATATTGGACAAAAGACAAGCATCTTTTACCTTCGGGATTGGATTTTGAGTTTAAAAATATGAGTATATTTTTACAGCAGAAATATAATAAAGAATCAGACGGGTGGCTTTTATGGGATGAAAATGGAAATTATCTTTACCTAAAGGATACCGATTTCCGTCAGTTGTCTGTCAGCTCATTCCGTCTTACTGAAAAATCAAAAGAATGGAATTAAAGGTATACTTCCAGTCCTATGAAAATTATTTCTGGGAATGGAAAACCGATGAAGATGTTCCCGGAGATTCCGGATATCATGATCATAACCTGCTCTCTGTCCCGGGAGTGGGAGCCATTGCTTACAGACCTTATGTAATGGAAATCCTGAAGGAGCTTCAGCCACAGGGATGGCCACCTTTTGGAGCATTGCTTATGGTATTATATGCCACGCAGGAAGGGTACACCGATTTTGAAGGTCCCTTGAAACGTACAGCTGAATTTTACAGTGTCGGGAATTTTGAGTTTAATGCAGAAAGAGAAATTGAATTTCTTGAAAAAATAAAATCACTTCCCAAAGCTTATAAACAGGGGCAGAATAGAATTATACTTTTGCAGACTCTCTTTAAAGATGTACATCACAGACTGTCTTCTGTGAATGCAGAACTTAATTTGAATGCCTATTATAAAAGGCCTCACGAACTGGCTTCAAGTGCAGAAAAAAAATATGCCGGACCATCTGTTTTAAGCAGAGATTTAAAAGCATTAGATCTCAATGAAAAATTTCCTACCGCTCAGTCTATTATTGATGCAATGAAAGGACTTGTTGAAGAACCCGAACTGGATGATGAACTTGTACAGGAAGAAACAACCTCAGACACCGATAAAGATTTCATTAGGGAATTGGTGGAAGAGCCCAAAACATTTCAGGTAGGAAGCCTTATCAAAAGGATATGGAGCGGACTGAAAATTCCGATGCGTCACCTTTCTCCGGGAGAGCAACCCATTGGAGGAATTTCCGATATGACCAATAAAGGCGACTTTCACAGGATGCTTCTTTCAGAATTTGCCAATGAGGATGAAATATTTATGAGCCGTGTGGCCAATAATGAAGCCCTTTATATTCAGAGAGAGATTCCACCTGAAGAAAATATTTTTGAGCGGGTGATCCTGATCGATACCTCTCTTAGAAATTGGGGAACTCCAAAAGTGCTTGCTTTTGCTGCAGCTTTGGCCATTATTAAACATCCCAAAGCCCATTCAGAATGCAGGGTTTTTGCCTTAGGACAGGATAGTGTTCC
This sequence comes from Chryseobacterium sp. Bi04, assembly GCF_918698085.1. Lineage (GTDB taxonomy): Bacteria > Bacteroidota > Bacteroidia > Flavobacteriales > Weeksellaceae > Chryseobacterium. The sequence continues at coordinate 19,412 of NZ_CAKKLP010000013.1, read as the reverse complement.
AATGTCGCTTAACACGGTAGAAGAAGTTGTTGAAAACCTGAATAAAGTGAGCTCTGTTCTTGAAGTTTCAGAAGCCCTGGAAAATTTTTTTAGTGGGCCGCATTCTGAAAAAGATATTGAAGTATTCTTTATTACCCATCAGGAAAGTACAAAAGATGAAAAGGTTCAGAAAGTAATCCATGAAAATAGAGAAAGGCTCAAATTTCTGGTAACAACCATATCAGATGGCGAGATCAATTTCTATAAACATGATAAAGGGGCAAGAAAACATATTCAGAAAATAAAACTTCCTTTGCCGGAATTATGGGCCAATCCTCCACGAAGAAAATATTCTTCAGAAAATAGTAACGGCAAGAAAACAGATCTTCCCCAAAACTATCCTATTTTATTTCCAATGCCTGCCGGTAAAATTGCCCAGTTTTTATATGAAGGAGAATTTTTTGTTTTGAGTTCAAAAAAGGATTTGCTGAAAACGTATCTGTCAGATAATTATTATGACAGACATTCTTATGATTATTATAAAACATTTCATGGCTGTGAAGTTTTATTCGAAAAGGTCTCTATAAAACCAAGAGGACAGTTTGCATTGGCAAAAAATAAACAACAGCATTTTATCCTGTGTCAATATCAGGCCGATAAAAAATTAATTTCCAAGCTTAACATCAATACCAAAGAATATTCTGAGCAGAATCTCACCGGAATGAATATTGGGGATTCCTATGAGCTGCTGTATTTTGGTAAAAGCTTTTATCTGTACCATCCTGGAAATCCTGTTCATTACAAAATAAACATTGATGGAAATATTTCGCTGGAAACCGTTTCCGGTAAAGAAAAAGAAATCGAAAGAAACAAAACAAAAGTGGAAGCCGAAGTAGCTAAACTTGACAGAAGCGGATTGAAAATTATCAATAGTTTTAACAAAATCGGAATTAATGATAATCATAACCTGGTTGTTTCAGCCAATGAACTGAGCAGTCTCTATGAAAACTCATTAAATCTTTATAAAAACAAATCGGAAATTATAATTTTTGCAGAACAGCATAAAAATAAATTTACCTTTCCTGATGGAAGCGAGATTATTACGGATTCCCGTGGAATATTGACTTTCAGAAGCAGTAATAAAGGAATTGAAGAGTTTTTTATCCCCTCTACTGCCTATGGATTTTTATCGCTGGCCACGTATACAGAGTTTGGAGGTTCAGAATATTATCTTCCCGAACATGCCTTGCTGAAGGTGAAAACAATGGAAGAAATGTGTTCCCGGTTTTTAAAAGCATTTATAGAACAGATCTTGGATTATGGAGCTTAGAATTAAACCTTTTCCGAAAAATAAATTTCCTAAAAAAGGGCTTTTAATTAAAGGCTCTTCACCGGTCATATGGCTTCAGGAAATGGAAGATCTTGATATCAGCTTAAGTCAGGTAGAATCTTATGCTATTCCATCCGATACCCCCAATATACTCTACGGGTGTTTTCTTATTTTTAACGATCAAATTCCACATGAGATTGGGAGAAATGCTTACTTCCAGTCGGTAAATGACAGATTTTTTATACCGGAACATACAGTCTTTTATCCTAAGATTAATCCGGAAGACTGGGAACATCTGGATTCCCGGTTTATCATTATGCATCCTGAGTTTGGATTGGTCAAACTATCGGAAGAAATCAATTGGATTGCTTTAATTCAGGAACCCGGAAAAATAGAGGAAATAATCAGAAGACCTGCAAACGGTGTTCACATTGCTCAGAACATTGAGAGTTATACTGTAGAAATGGATGATGAAAAAATCCTGGAAGCATTACAGCCGAAGCAAACTGAAGAAGAATGGACGAAGAACCTGCCCTTTGATCTTAAAAAGGTAATGGCCGGAAATAAAAAAGAAATTGAAAAGTATTTAAAATATATTGAAAAATATCCTGAAAGAGCAATCGAATTAGGAGTTCCTTTGGATATTATGGGGACTTCCAGAGGAAATGGTTTTGAAAAATTTTCCTGGTTTGAAGGTTTATTTGGAAACACTGGTGGAAAACCTGAAACTAAAAGGGCTAGAAACTCCCGCCGGATATTTTGGGCAATGTTGGTGATTGCTGTCATCTTAAGATTTGCATTACCCTCAGATAAAGATAAAAAAGAACAGGAAGAAACTGGTACTTCTTCGGGAAGTATTGTCACCGATGCAGTAAAAGACCCTTCAGATATGGTTGCCTTCCAATCCGGAATCTCGGAAATTGATCAGAAGATTGATTCTATATATCAGGATAGAAGGGCCGTTTTATCTAAAGAAGTTCATGTCGCAAGCACAATGATATCAGCTAAAGAGAAAGAAAGGGAACAGTACAGAAAATCAGGAGGAAGAAATCTTAATGAAATTAGTCCGGATATAGACAAGCTTGTTGCCAAAGAGAAACAAAGCAGGGACTCCCTCAAAATAATCTACAGCAGAAAAATCAAAAAACATATTGAAGCGAGAACTGAAAAGCTGAAACGGAAGCTTTCGGATTCCCTGAAACAATATAGCAGGGGGAAACCTGTCAATGGAGATGTGGTAAAATACCTTGTAAGAAAGAAACAGGTCCTGATGGCAGATTCTTTGGGAAGACTTTATGGAACCATAGATCTGGTGGATGCTTCTTCAGCACCCGTTGGAAAATCTAAGATCAAAGGTGTGGAACCAGGAGGAAGCAAGCCTGAAGAGAAGGCTGCGGTTTCCGATATTCTTTATCTTATTATTTTTATGATCGGTGCGGTGGGAATCTATCTCTTTATCTTTAAGAAAAAAGCCTTACATCTGGGAGGTGATAATGTGCCGGGCTGGATAAAATTTCTTTTAATTGCCATACTTGTGACGATGTTGATATACCTGTTTTATCCGTTGGTGAAAATGTTCGGTTACAACTGGTTTGTATGGGCTCTTATCATTTGTGTTATACTGCTTCTTTACCGTTTGTTCAGGGAAGATAAAACCATTTTAAACACCGAAGATGATGAATAAACAGAAATTTACAGACAAATTCATGGCTGCTTTTGTCCTTTTAGTAATGTTTAAAGTAATTGGAATCGTAGCCCAGCTGTTTCATGAAAGTTTCTGGAGTGTGGTGGGCACATTGGTGATTTTCTTAATGGTAGCATTTATTATACTTATCGTCATCGCTGCTTTAAAAGATAAAGAACAGAATGCACAAAACTCAGGGAAAAGAGGTGCTGGAGGAGGGGGCTTTTATCTTGAAAGTTCATTGTTTGACAGGATCAGAAGTAAATATGAAGAACTGGCAGAAAAATATATCGCCGAAAAAGAGTATAAAAAAGCGGCAAAAGTCTACATGAATTTACTTCAGGACAATTACAGAGGGGCAAAAACCCTGGAAGATGGAGCATTTTACAATGAAGCTGCTGCGGTATATCTTAAGAAATTAAACAACAAATCCGATGCTGCCATCTGTTATGAAAAGGCAAAACAATATAAAAAATCAATTGAGCTTTACAGAGAGATGGAGCAGAAGGAAAAGGTAGGAGATCTTTATAAAGAAATTAATGATCTTAAAAATGCCCACGCTTATTACCAAATGGTTGCAGATGACTATACTGCGAATAATCAGATGGTAAAGGCTTCTCTGATCTACCGTAAAAAGATGGAAAATAGAGAAGAGGCACAAAAAGTGTTGTTAAAGTGTTGGGAAGAAAATAAAGATCCTTTTAACTGCCTTAATAACTATTTTGCCAATATCCATGATGTTCAGAAACTGGAAACGGAAATTAGAAATTTATATGAAAAGACTCCGGATTATAAAAAGATGACCTACCTGGATGCCATGAAACATGAGTTCAGAAAAGATCCGAAATTACAAACGACAACCAGAAACATTGCCTATGAAATCATTGCAGAAAAAATAGGAATACGTTCAGAAATTGTAAACGAACTAAAATATTTCAATCCTGATGATGAGATAATTCTGAAAGATATCTCCAGGTTTAAAACCGGCAGAAATAAGATGTTTAGAAATTGAGAGTAATGAAATACCTCTATTGGTAAAAAAACAAACGGTTGAAAATGACTGGCTGCTTCATCAGAATTAATTTAATTGATTCTCTTTTAGCCCTAAAACATTCCATGTAAAATCTATTGAAAAAATAGTAGAAATTTTAAAGCCAGTTGTGGCAAAAAAGAGTGTTTAAAGCGATTGTTTTATTACTCCATCCTGTGAAAACTATAAAATAATTACAAAAAATATTTATCTTTGCCCCAGAAAATTATGACAATACAAAGAGCACATATCAATGCAGAACTATGCGGACGCCCTTCTACAAAGGGGTTGTTCGGATATGAATGGACGATATGGAATGAGGCAAAATGTGCTGACTTTGGAAATTATTTACTGTAAACTCGTAAAAATTTAATCAAAATACTGCAAAAACGCCTCGAAAAATCGAGGCGTTTTTTGTTTTTTTTGTCAGAAATTATTTAGAATGAAAAAAAATAACCATAAACATGAAAATTTAATAACTAACAATGAAACTTTAATACGATAAAATAGAGTGATAAGCAACCCGGTGAGAGACAGTCATTTAGGTAATTAATATATCCGCAAAACATTGCGGACAGATATTTCTTATTCTTAATTAATAACTTAATTACTTGATTTACAGTGGGTTGTATTTGAAATTTATTTGCAGGTTTCAAAAAAACATATTTACTTTGCAACCGAAAATTGAAAGCAACAGGTTTTCAGGATTTCAAAAAATAATTTAAAAACAAACAAAAAATAAAATGAAACAATTACATAACATATTCAATCTATATTCAAGAGTATTCGGACAAGAGCCGATATCTCCTCTGTGTATTATTGATCGTGGAATTGTGGATAAAAGGTGCTTATATACGTGGGTCAGTGAATGATCTATTACGTTAGAATATATGAAGCACCTCCCGAAAAGAGGTGCTTTTTTTATGGTTTCTTTAGCTTATTTGGTAAAGCGCCGGTCTGTGGAACCGGAGAACATGGTTCGATCCCGAAGATACCAAATTATAAAATCTCATAGCTCAAGTGGTTAGAGCACCGGTCTTTTAAACCGGGAGTTGAAGGTTCGAATCCTTCTGAGATTACCAAACCGGTTCCGTAGCTCAACTGGATAGAGCATGGGTTTTCTAAACCCAGGGTTAGAGGTTCGAGTCCTCTCGGGATCACAAAGATTCACGGAAAATTTCAGCTCCGACTGTCTCTCGGAAAAGAATTTTGAAGTGAATCTGCAAAACTGGAAAGATAACGGTGGTTGTTTACCCGTCTTGGACGTGGGAGGTCGCAAGTTCGAATCTTGCTTTCCAGACAAAAAAGTGAATAAGGTAATGGTAAATGTTGCTGTGTAAGTGAATTGATTATTTACTATTCACGTATTAAAATGATTTCGTAGCTCAAGTGGTTAGAGTGTCGGTCTGATACACCGAAGGTTGAAGGTTCGAGTCCTTCCGGAATTACAAAAGATTTTGTAGCTCAATGGTAGAGCATCGGTTTGTTAAACCGGAAGTTGAAAGTTCGAGTCTTTCCAGAATCGCAGATAATAAAATGTTAATTGTTTCAGGAGAAAAGTAAAAGTTTGTCGAGAGCAGAAGATCTTTAAGCCAAACACGAAAATTATAGACAGACTTTTTCCTTCTCCCACAAACTGATTGCCATTGATAAAAAAAAGAAGAGTTTGTCGAGCGTAGAAGTTCTTATATCAAATAAAAAATAATGACAGGCTCTTGTTTTTAAATATCTAAACGAGATGATAGTGGTAAAAATCAATCCATTACCATTCATCATTTATCATCTGATGGTTCGCCGAAGTGGAAGAGTCGGGGCGGTCTGCAAAACCGTTGCATATGCTGAGTGGGTTTTGAAATGTGAAACATTCGTGAATTCAAATAAAAAAATAAGAATGTTATGAACAATCCCATAGCCATCTCAAATAACTAAAATGAGATTAGTTCAGGAGAAAAAATAAGAGTTTGTCGAGCGTAGAAGTTCTTATATCAAACAAAAAAATAGAGACAAACTTTATTTCCTCCTTTGGAAAATGAAACTCATTGCTGGTTACTCATGAAAATGGAAGTACGCCGAAGTTGGAGAGTCGGGGTAGACTGACATGAGGAATGAATTGAACGATTCCTTAAAAAAATGAAAAGGGCAGAGTTAAAATCTGTTGCTTCATTGCTGAGTAGGTTCGAATCCTACTACTTCCACAACCGCTGATAATGTAATGGCAGCATGCAGGAAATATACTCTTGTTGTTTAGGTTCGATTCCTGATCAGTTGGTTTTATTGCTCTATTTGTCTAATGGTGAGGACGCCTGCCTTTCGAGCAGAAAATAAGGGTTCGATTCCCTTATAGAGTACAAGATATGCATGAACTGGTCAATATTGAATGACAATAATACCATGAAAATTCAAGTTTGAAAATACATTTGGCTAGTCATCATGCACATGGAAATTAGGAAAAGAGAAAGGTTTGTCAAGCGCAGTTGATCTTTACAAATACTAACAGGCATAGTTTTTAAATAGACAGAGCTTTCTCAAACCTAAATAAGTAATGAATAATCATTGAAAAACAAATCATTACTTATAAAAAGCCGGAAGAGTGGTGTACAAGGTGTGCACGTTAGTCTGAAAAACTAAAGGTACAGGTTCAATTCCTGTCTGTTCCACAAAACATGAATGATAAGTAATGGTATTGCTTATTACTCATAGCCTGATTCATAGTGTAACGGTTGAGCACACAAGATTTTGATTCTTGTAGTTTAGGTTCGAATCCTAATGAATTAACATCATCCACTCCGATATTGTAATGGCAGCATTTCAGTCTCCAAAACTGACAGTATAGGCTCGGGTCTGGTTCGGAGTGCAAAAAAACTGATAGTCAATCCGGTTTTAAAATTCACTATTGGCTATTCATCAATCAGTAATCATTTATTAATTATCAATAAACATATGTAGAAAAAATGGAAACGCAACAACAAACATGGCAGAATATGAACGGAAAGATTTTCCAACAGTCTATCACACAGCTGGTAGAAGAAGCCATCATTCGCGAATTGGCAAACGGACACCGTCTGAAAGTATGTGTGGGATCAGATTCTCATGTATATGGGGAAGCCGTCAATTATGCTACGGCAGTAGTATTTATTCGTGAAGGAAAAGGAGCGTTTACCTTTATTAGAAAAGAAAGAGAAATACAGAGTATTAGTATCAAAGAGAGAATGCTGAATGAAGTCAACAAATCTGTGGAAATTGCCTACACAATTTGCTCTGTATTGGACACCTATGGAGTGGAAATGGAGGTACACGCGGATATTAATACCGATCCTGATTTTAAATCCAATGTAGCATTAAAAGATGCGATGGGATATATTCTGGGGATGGGATATGTATTCAAAGCAAAACCTTTTGCTTTCGCAAGTTCCAACTGTGCTGATATGATGGTATAAGAAGATATTGTGACCACTGAAGCAGCAGGAAATGGAGGTTATAAAGATTAAACTATGGAAATGACAAAAAGATTATTATTTCTGGATGATATAAGGTATCCTGTTCAAGCATATCATTATACCAAGCAGGATGTTTTTCTCAGAAAAGACTGGCATATCGTTCGGAATTACGAACAGTTTGTCAATAGGATTTTGGAAAAAGGACTTCCGGAAATGATCTCTTTTGACCACGACCTTGCAGATGAAAATTATCTGAAAACAGGTTCGCCTGAATATGCTGAAAAAACAGGATATGAGTGTGCTAAATGGCTGATAGAATTTTGTATGGATAATTCTTTAGACTTACCCAAATTCTACTGCCACTCGATGAATCCTGTAGGAAAGGACAATATTATGAGCCTTTTAAAAAATTTTAAAACTATTAAAAACTAAAAAAATGATTTTCAAAACATATAACGCTATAGAAAATGCTTACCAGGCCCGCGTGATCGAACAGATCAGGATGCAGGGTTTTGGAGATGAGGTTTTCATCGTACAGGAAAAAGTTCACGGTGCCAATTTCTCATTCTTTACCGACGGAAAGGAAATTAAGATCGCGAAGAGAACTGCTTTTATTGAAAAAGATGAAAAATTTTTCAATGCCCATCAGATGTTGGAACGTTACAGGAAAAATGTAATTAAAGTGTTTCAGAAAGTGAAAACTATATATCCGGATGTTGAAACTATAGTGATCTATGGTGAATTATTCGGTGGTGGCTACAAACATAAAGATGTAGAACCGGTAAAAGATGCTGTAAAAGTTCAAAAAGGTATTGAGTATGCCCCTTACAATGAATTTTATGCTTTCGATATCAAGTTAAACGGAATCACTTATCTGGATACAGAAATGATCAATTCAATTTTTGAGGAAACCGGATTTTTCTATGCTAAAACGTTGTTTCAGGGTACTTTAGAAGAAGCTTTGAGGTTCCCGAATGTTTTCAATTCTAAAATCCCAGCCTGGTTAGGATTGCCGGAAATGAACAATATGTGTGAAGGAACTATTGTAAAGACTTTGAAAACGAAATATTTTGGAAACGGTGCAAGAGTCATTCTAAAAAATAAGAATGAAAAATGGATTGAAAAATCTAAAATGGTGAAAAAACAGGCTAAAACCGTTCAAAAACAAATCCATTTTAGTGAAACAGCTCAAAATATTTGGGAAGAAATACAAAGGTATGCAACAGTCAACAGGCTGAATAATGTAGTGAGCAAGGTTGGTGAATTTGAACCTAAAATCATAGGGAAAGTTATCGGTCTTTTTGCTCAGGATATTCTGGAAGATTTTGAAAAAGATTTTCCGGCAGTTTTCACAACTATTGAAAAAGAAGAGCAGAAAAGAATCAACAAAAAGTTGAATGCATTAGTCATTGATTTTATCAAAGAAGAATTGATGACCGTTAAAGTCTAGTTTCGGTATTTTTTACCGAAGCTTTTTATGTATAAAACCTAAACCACAAAAGAAGGTAAGCACTTAGTTATTTTTTAGTCACGATGAAACGGTTGAGAAGAACACTCATGTTTTGAAAATACATCCAGTTGGTCATTCCGTAGGAGTCTCAACAGCAAATAAAGAAGATCAGATGACTATTTATTGTGAAGTCCTTTGGTGGTTAAACAACAAATTAAAAAAATTAAACAAGTGAAAACAACAGAAAATATATTAATTGTAGACCTTGAAGCGACGTGTTGGAATGACCGTCCACCAAGAGGTCAGGAAAGTGAGATCATCGAAATCGGGGTTTGTATTATGAATGCAAAGACAGGAAAGATCTCCAAAAATGAAGGTATTTTGGTAAAGCCGCAATACTCCAAAGTAAGCCCCTTTTGTACGGAACTTACAACCCTTACCCAGAACATGCTGGATAACGAAGGAATCATGTTGGAAGATGCATTCGATATCCTGAGAGCAGAGTATGATTCCGAAGAATTGACATGGGCCAGCTATGGAAACTACGACCTGAATATGCTTAAAGATCAGGCACGGAGATTTTATCTGGATTATCCCATGGGTGATGACCACATCAATGTGAAAACCTTATTCGGAGAAATTCATCCTACCATAAGAAAAAGTGTAGGAATGAACAGGGCCTTAGGTGAATTGGGACTTACATTGGAAGGTACCCATCACCGGGGAGTGGATGATGCTAAGAATATTGCAAAGATTCTCCATTGGTGCCTGAAAAACTATTAAAATACAGTCATCAACCGGACGATACCATTAACATTGGCTCCTTTGAAAAAGGGAGTTTTTTTATGGACAATATTGCGAATCGTTTTTTATGATTTAACTTTGATCAAAACTTTTTATTCAGTGGAGGCACTCGTCGAATTACTCGAACATACCAGCAGAAGCGTATTTTTGACAGGCAAAGCAGGAACAGGGAAGACAACTTTCCTCAACGATTTTGTAAAAAAAACGCGTAAAAAGCATATCATCGTGGCCCCAACGGGAATTGCTGCAATTAATGCCGGTGGCGTTACCATTCATTCGTTGTTTGCTATCCCGTCACGAACGTTTGTGCCCACCACAGAACACATTGATCCTAACCTGGCAATGAATATCAATGAGCTTTTTCCACATTTCAAATACAGAAAAGATAAACTGGACCTTTTCCGCGAGATTGAACTGATCGTTATTGATGAAGTATCCATGGTAAGAGCAGATCTTTTGGATATGATGGATCATTCTCTGAGACGGGTCAGAAGAAATCAGCTACCATTTGGAGGAATACAGCTCCTCTTAATTGGGGACTTATACCAGCTGCCTCCGGTAGTGAGGGATGATGCGGCACAAATCTTATCCCAATTCTATGAAACTCCGTTTTTCTTTTCTGCCAAAGCATTACAGAAATTCTCTTTGGTGACAGTAGAGCTCATGAAAGTTTACCGTCAGCAGGACGAAGAATTTCTCGATATTCTTAACGCAGTCCGGCATGCAGATATCAGCAGTCAAAAACTTGCTCAGCTGAATTCCAGGTATAACCCGGAATTTGAACCTGAAAATGAAGCCTATATTCATTTGTGTTCACACAATCGTATCGCAGATCATATTAATCAGAAAAAACTGGCTGAGCTCGCTGAGGATTCACACTTGTATAAAGCTACGGTGATTGGTGATTTTAAAGAATCCCAATATCCCAATGAGGAAATTCTGGAGTTAAAAGAAGGAGCCCAGATTATGTTTATAAGGAATGATTCATCACCTGCTAAAAAATTTTATAACGGTAAACTTGCAGAAATCTCTTATCTGGATGATAAGATTGTGAAAGCTATATTACACGAAACCAAAGAAGAAATAACGCTTACCAGGGAGGTTTGGGAACATAAAAAATACAGTCTTGATGCTGACAAGAATATCAAAACAGAAATAGTGGGTAGTTTTGAACAATATCCCATCCGTCTGGCTTGGGCTGTTACCATTCATAAAAGCCAGGGACTGACATTTGATCGTGTGATCATTGATGCCGGAAGATCTTTTGCCAGCGGTCAGGTGTATGTAGCATTAAGCCGTTGCCGTACACTGGAAGGAATTGTTCTGAAGTCTGAAATTCTGCAGAAAGCTATATTTAAAGATCTCAGGATTGAAGATTTTCAGGAATCTACCAATGCTAACGATATCTTAGAGGAGCTTCTGGAACAGGAAAAATATGACCATAGCCTTCATAAAGTACAGATGACTATAGATGCAGAATGGATAAAAGATGCTGTAATAACTTGGACAGGCACTGCATGGTCAGCAGATGTACCAGATCAGAAAAGACTGGAATTGCTGTCAAAAAATTTTAAAACGGAAAGCGAAAAGCTTTTTAAGATTTCTGAAAGGTTTAAAAGGGTCATCCGGCAAATGGCCAGAAGCTTTACGGGAGGAAATAGCCAATGGTCCGAAATTGAAGAAAAATGCAAAGGAGCTGTTGATTTTTTTTATAAAAGAGTGGCTGAAGATTTCCTGTTGCCTTTAAAAGAGTTTTACTCTGAAACGATAGGTACCAAAGGCTTAAAAGCTTATAATGAAGAAACTAAAATATTCCTGTCTGATCTTGGAGACTATATTCAAAGGCTGAAAGAATGCTGCTTACTGGATGTTCCTTTATTTGATAAAATAAATGAAATGGATACCTCTGTACTTGTTGTAAAAAAGCCCACCCACCTGATTACATTCCAATTATTTGATGAAGGTATGCCTCCTTTTGAAATTGCTGAAAAAAGAAATCTTACTCTGCCAACAATATACAGGCATCTGGCAAAAATTGGCTTAACCGAAGTTGAAAGAACTTTTAAAATGTAATGCCTCTGACAAGATTAGTATCCTTTCGGAACTCTGCTTTTTAAATATATGTAAGCCTGTTTTTTAAATCCCCTGTATTATATAAAATCCCCTGTAGTTTAATTTAAAGTTGAAAAAGTAAGATATATGGATCTTTTCTAAACATATATCTTTACTATGGGATTTTAGTGTAATAGTTAAAATATGTGATACTATGGCTTTTATTAACTTAATATTTTGTTAAAAAAATCACTTTTATGGGATAATTTACTGCGTGTCAGGCATTTTTTGTTATTTTAGCTGCCAAGAATGAATTTATGCTTATTGAGGAGGGGTTTAAAGCCATATACTTAAACTATAAAATTAAGGAAATTGTTCCTTTTCTGAAGAAGCTTACACCGAAAGACAAAAAAGAAATTGCCGCTCTTTTAAAGAAATTTATAAACAAAGAATGGGGGCACAATAGTATTTCTGTGTTGGCGGCTTTGGCGTGCTGTAAAACCAAAAATGAATACGAAAATCTAAGTCCCGGATATTATTCTATGCCGGTAGAACTTATTGATGAATTATTTGAATCCTATGTTCCCGAATGGATTGGTGAAAGCTATTCATTTTTAAGAGAAACTGGATATTTAAAAATGCTGGAATGGGAGCAAAAAGGTTATCTTACCGTTGATAATGAAATATGCGCATCCCTGCTTACATCATCTCTCTCAGAAGACGAACTATGCACCTATCCTGTTACCCTGAAAAAGCATATCTGGTTTTTATTTGAATATGAATCCTGTATTACGGAACATTATGGCGAAAGAAACTGGAAGGACCTGCTAAAAAATCTTGTTCAAAAAGATAAGATTGACCGCAACAGGGTTTTAAAATCAAGTCTGAAGGCTATTCACTTTAACTTTTCAAAAGAACATAACACATGGTTTTTGGAGCTTTTCGCTTATCTTGAGCCTGCAGACAACGAAATCTTGAAATTACAGGAAGAGCTGTTTCTAATTTTTCATTCTACACAACACTCATTATTTCCGGGAATACTTAAGGCTTTAAATCCTGTTATTACAGAAAAAGAATTTAAAACAGAAGCATTTTTAGATGCTGTAGAACGCCTGTTAACACTTTCTACAAAGAGTGTTTTAAATGGAGTACTGATGATCTTGGAAAAGATTGCAAAAAGCAATAAAGAGCTCAGAGAAAAGATCTGTATTCTCATGATGCCCGTATTTTTGAATAAAGATAAAGCGATACAGACGAGAGGAGCCAAAATTATTGCTAAATATGGTAACCCGGAATCTGATACTATAAAAGAAGAACTGAGAGGGTATAAAGAGAATTTTCTTTCAGATACCCATACGTTATTAGGACAGTTTCTGATTGATGAAGAAAAACCTGTACATTCTGAAGAACAGAATTTTATAAGTAATTTGTGGTATGTACCACAGCCAATAGCAACTATAGAAACAGTCGAAGATTTTATATTTTTGGCTTCCCGGGTGTTCAATAATAAAGAAACCTATCACATCGACCAGTTTCTGGCAACTTTGATGAGGTTTAATAATGAACTTGAAGAAGATCATTTTAATCAGCTTGAGCCCGCATTTAAAGCAGCCTATAAATTAAAAGGAACATCAGGGTTACGTCATTTATTAGCTACGTTTTTTATCAATTATGGCTTGCTAAAGCAAAAGAAAACCTCTGATGTTCTGCTGGAAGCCCGTTTAGAGTTTCCCCGATTGGAAAATTGGGGTGAGAAAAGAACTCCTTTAATTCTCAGGGCCTATCAACAGTTTTTTTTAGATATTTTCGAAGGGTTAAAAGAAGGAAAGAAACTTCCGCTTCTTTCAGTTCCGGATCATACCCCTTGTTGGGTTTCTGCTTTTACGCTGATAGATAAAATAAAGATATACCAGGATCAGGATGAACGGCCTATGGCTTTCGACCTGCAAATGGCTGTCCTTAGGGTGAAAAAAGAAAACCTGAAACAGGCTGAACACTATGCAAAAGAGCAGCTCGATGCAGAATATTTTAATTTTCTGAAACCTGTTTTCAACGGGGATTATTTTACAGACAGGTATGAGGATGCCTATCTTGATGGTAATTTTGATTGGAAGCTAAGCCGCAGAAAAGTCTATAAATGGAATAATACAGAGGAAATTCCTCAAGTATTGGTAAGTATTGAAAACCGGAAAGAAATTACGGAGGATTCAACTCTTTTAGATTATTTATTCAATTCTTATCATGGCGTTTATCATGATGACCTGATTGGTATTGTATATACAGCTCCCTATTTTTCAGGCTCTGTTTTCGCCAAAAAATATAATGAAACTTTGTCCAATGCTGTGTATCAGTATGATATTAAGGGAAATATAGAATTCCTTGATGCATGGATGAAGCTGAATTTACCTTTTCAGCCCATACATTATTTATTTCTATCTGCCGGCTTGCTGAATAAAGATAGAATATTCTCTGGTATGGCTTTTGAAGTACTGATAAATAGGGCGTTTTCAAAGGATTTTGATGCCCGGGAACTGGGAATGTTAATCGGTAAAAATATCAACTTTGAATTGGCTCCGGTTAAAAGACTGACAGATGGACTGGCTGGATGTATCAATTTGAGTTCCAGACATAATCAGCTTTTTGAGAAACTGCTGATTTCCACCCTGGCAGCCATTGAAAAACCTGTTTTTAATCTGAAAAAAATCCTTGAGCTTTATTATGAACTACTAAACCTGAACCAATCTGAAGCGGACGAAGCTATTGCTGAGAAGCTCCAGAATTGGGAAAGAGAAAATAACCTGAAAAAAATTATTCATCAAATTAAAACACATGAAAGAAAGACTTTATGAGATCCTTAACGAGGGAAAAATACATGAGATCGTACCTTTTTTGAAACAGCTTTCTATTGACGAAAGAAAAGCACTTGTACCGACGATAAAAAAAATGGACAGGGAGATCAATAAGATCGTCATGACTAAAAACTCCTACCATACTGCAGGCTCTGCAGACCAGCACTCTATTGTAGATATTGCATCGCTTGCCTGTATGGATCAGAAAAATTTCGGTAAAAATTATTGGAACCTTTTCCGAAATATAGAGCAGACTGAGAAAATACTGGAGTGGGGATGCCCGGACTGGTTTTCAGACTTTATCAATGAGTCTGTAGAGGCAGAATTTACAACATTTAACTATCTGCATGTTTTAGAATGGACTGAGAAAGGATATATACAGCCTAAGCCTGAACTTCTGGGATATCATTTGTGTAATTATCCCAAAAACCTGGATAAGCATCCTGAAACATTGAAAACCCATTTTTGGTATTTGTGTGAATATCCTTCTAAATCATTACCATTTCATAAGGAATGGTTTCCTATCATTCAAAAGCTGGTAGCAGAAAAGAAAATTGACAGGAAAAGATTTTTGAGAGAATGTCTTCTGGCTTCCAACAGAAATTTTAATAAAAATGTTACGGGTTGGTTTATGGATGCATTTACTGCATTAAAACCAACAGATGAAGAGCTTGTAGAGCTTCAGAATGAATTATTGGCAGGGTTAACATCTGCCCAATCCAAAGCAATCAACACCATATTGGTGCATTTGAAAAAAATTATTCAGAATCCTGAATTTAAAATAGATGAATTTTCCCATTATCTTCCTAATTTATTGAGTTCTGAAGTTAAAACTGTAGTGGCCTCCAGTCTTATCCTAACGGAAAAAATTTTCCAGAGAAGAAGAATTAATCCGGAGATGTTGGGAATGGCTTTAAGCACAGCATTTGTAAGTAAGGATGACGGGATACAGTCTAAAGCATCAAAGATTATTATAAAATATATTCCTGTTTCTGAAAATATAAAAGAATCACTTTCTCATTATTCAGATAATATACTGGCTAATATACGCCCTGTTTTAGCAAAATATATTGAAGATACACCGCACGAGCTGGAGAATATTACGACTGAAAGATTAACATTAATTACCAAAGAAAATGAGGTTGAAGAGCCTCAAAGCTTTGAAGATTTAATGTTCCTTCTTCCTTTGGCAATAGAAAATCCGGAAAGCTATTATTATGATATTGCATTGGCCGGGCTCATCCGTTTTGCTGATGAGGTGGATACAGAATCTGTAATATTAATAGAACCTGTATTTCTGAAAGCTTGTAAAACGATCGCGAAATGGGAGGTCCCTTATTTTAATGTGATCCTCTGTAACCTGGTTATTAATTATGGATTAAGCTTATTGGAAAAATTCCCAGACGAACTGAAAAACCTGGAAAAAATATATGCTAAAACCCGTGAGAATGAAGTTTCAAGAGAAGCCTATTCAAGCTATTATAAAAAAATAGGCCCAATAGAAGGAGTTGGAGTAGGAGGTCTTGCTATGAAAGTGTTCAAGGAAATTGCCATTGATGCTTACCATAAAATCCGGTCAGGTGATACAACTCCGTTGCTGTCTACGGTAACCCATACACCTTGTTGGATTTCTCCGGTGAAGCTGGTGGAAAGATTTGAAACCTACCAAAATAAAAATATTGAGCCTAATCCGCTGGATGTGCAGCTAGCTTTACAACGATGTGGATTAGACCATGTTTCTGAAGCAGTGTCACTGGCTGAGAAAAATCTGAAAGGAGAATATAAAGATCTTCTGTTGTTCTTGTTTGGAAAACATAAAACTCCAAAAGGGAAATTTGAACATCCTGCCTGGTGGATGACTGCCGGAATCACACGGTCTCAGGATGTTACTTTTGAGGAATTTAAAAAATTCGGATATGAAAATATCCCTAAGGAGTTTTTTTCCGGAATGTATGAATGGAAAACAATAGACAGTAATAAGAATTCATATTATCCTGTTGAATTGAACATCAGCATTCCCAAATACCGCTTTGAAAAGAAAAAAGATCAGCTCCTTATGGAGTATTTCATTGCGGAACAAAAGGATTTTTCTGAAATCCCTGCTTTTATGTGGAGTTTCCCGAATGCCCAGGCCAATATTCTTGCCAGAGTTATTAAAATATGCCTGTTCTATTCAGGATTGGCAGAAGTGTATGAAAGAAATCTGGTTCTGAATACTGCCAAAACCCTTTATCAGATCAAAAAACCTTTGGACGAAATGGGATATCTCTTTCTGGGAACTATTTTCCTTGATGGCGATAAAACAATCAGGGGTATTGCTGCCGAAATATGGCTGGAACATGTTTCCCATCAAATGATCAATAATGCACGGTTAGGAAAAGTAATCGGCCTGCATGAAAAACTGGAATGGGCGCCTGTTAAAAGGCTTACTGATCTTATGCAGCACCATATGCTGAATGTCAGTAAAAATCACAATCACGCATTAGAAGAATTAATATCAAATATATTACTTCAAATGGAAGAGCCTGTCACTAATTTGAAAAAATTATTGGAGGTTTACCATGAAGTCATAGCTTTAAACCAGTCGGAAGCTAATGAAGAGGTACAACAAAAATTAAACGACTGGAAAGAAAACTCAAGCCTGAAAAAAATCTGCAATCTTCTTCTTAAAAAATAAATTTATGGAAGATACGCTTATTTACAACTATTCCAGATCATCATCTTTGGTAAAAAAGGGAGCGCTGGAAGAACTGTTTCTTGCAAAATATAGCGAGATTCAGAAGAATACTGATGCCCCCTGTTTTTTCTGGGGTAATGTGAGACAGCCATTTATCCTGGCCCGATGTCTGATTAGTCTTTCCAATATTGTAAAGTCCAGCTTTAATCTTTCTCCATTTCAAATGGCATTGCTTAAAGATCCTATTGTGACTGCCGGGAATGAAAGATTACGTTTTGAAGGATTTTCACACTGTGCCGGAGTGTATGCACGTATAGATGTTCTGCCTGAGGGATTGGATGGAGAGTTTCTGGAAAGTGGTACTACAAATGTGGATTTTAACCAGCCTATGATTAATGCGTTAGGAAGCATTCGTCCTAATGAAAGTATTGTACTTTCTGTAGGTGAAAAAGAAGTTGGCCTCTATAAAGAAGAGACAAAAGTAGTGGAAAGGAAAGTTCCGCTGCCTTTAAAATGGATCAATGGATTGGGAACCGTTCAGGTTTATTTATCCAAATCAGAAAGGCTGCATACATTCAATAAAATTCAGACACAGCAGCTGTTTAGAGGAATGCCGAAAGGAATAGTGAAATCAGACTACTATCTTATCGTAAGAGGAAATAAACCCATGTTTTCTCCTGTGAAATCTATGGACGCTGTTTGTGTGGGAGGTATTCACAGGCTTCGGCTGCTTGAGCCTCTTCTTCCTTATATAGATCATATGAAGGTTTTTGCCCACCCCAATATGCAGTCTACCACATGGCAGCTTTATATGGGGAATATAAAATTCAGTTTTTCGTTATCAAGAGAAAGCTGGCGTGGGTTTTCCGGAGAAGGAGCTGTATTAGAGAATTTAATTAATGATGTTGCTGATGAATGGATAGATGCATTGGATAAATATGCTTATGCCAATCAATCCTTTAATACAACAGTTCTGGCACTGGAAGAAAATGTCAGCCTGAAAAAGGTTGCTGATCTTACAGGCAGGCTGGCCGCAATGGGAATGCTGGGCTATGATCTGGATGATAATGGATTTTTTTACCGGAAATTGCCATTTAAACTGAGCCGTATTGCAGGACTAAATCCCCGTCTGAAAAATGCTGAAAAGCTCATTGAAGAAAGGAAAGTTGAAATCTTACATCATACTCAAGAAAGAACTGAGGCCAGAGTGGAAGGAACGGGTGTTCATCACACGGTCATTATTGAAGATAAAAAAGAACGCTGTACCTGTGAATGGTTCAGTAAATACCAGGGGGAGAGAGGTCCCTGTAAACATGTTCTGGCAGTGAAAAAGATGGTGAATCAGGTCGATTAAGATTTACTATATAGTTCCGGCAAGCCCAAAGGGCTTGCCGGAGTCCGTTAGAAGAGCTGCCAGAAAATCATTAGTATATTTATATAAAGGATTTCAGGATTTATACCGGATTTATTGAAGATTCATCCATTCTTCATAGGTAAGTACTCCCAGCTCTGGCTTTCCTTCACCTTCCAGAATTGAAATAAACTCAAGCTGGTTGCCATCCGGATCATTAAAATAAATAGCCAGTGCCGGCATCCATGCAAAAACCATTGGCTGAACGGTGCCGTTCTTTAAAAAATTATAGGGTTGTAAATCTTTGTTTTCTAAAAATTCCACAGAATAATTCAGGATATCTTCTTTATCGCCCGTAAATGCAAAATGTCTGGTTTGAAGGTTCTCTTTTTGTTCCCATAATCCCAACATGAACTTCTTTTCCTCTCCAATCCACAAAAAAGCGATAGGTCTTGTCTCATCTCTGTGCGCTAATTGTAATCCTAATATTGTTGTATAAAATTCTACTGCGTTTTCCAAATTACTTACCTGAACATGCGTTTCATATAATCCTGTAATCATAGTTCCCATTTTTAATCATCACAAAGCTATACAACGGATATTTAAAAAGCCGGTATCTGTGATTTCTTAATTTGAAATGAATGATAGAAGGTTTTTATAATGTATAATGTATAATGTATAATGTATAATGTATAATGTATAATGTATAATGTATAATGTATAATGTATAATGTATAATGTATAATGTATAATGTATAATGTATAATGT
>NZ_CAKKLP010000012.1 GCF_918698085.1 Chryseobacterium sp. Bi04 | reverse complement strand
TTATTATTATTATTATTTCGGTAAACGAAAAATTAAAACTTGCGCTTCCTATCTTACTTGTAACAGCCGGATTGATTCTAAGTGTAACCCAGCTTGTGCCATCCATTGACATGAGCCCGGAAATGATTTTTTATGTGGTGCTTCCTCCCATACTATTTGATGCCGCTTGGAACACATCAATTCCTGATTTTAAAAAAGAATTCCCAAAAATTTCTGTACTGGCCATTGGACTGGTCTTTCTTACCACTACTATTATTGCTTTAATTGTTCACACTTTAATTCCCGGATTCAGCTGGCCGCTTGCCTTTGTAACGGGAGCCATCATTTCACCACCCGATGCTGTTGCGGCAACAAGTATTACAAAATCTCTTCCGTTGCCACAGAAACTCACAACGATACTTGAAGGGGAAAGCCTGCTGAATGATGCTTCAGCTTTAATTGCTTACAAATGTGCTGTTATTGCTATTACCAGCGGTGTTTTCTCATTTTGGAATGCCGGGCTGCAGTTTATAGGCATCAGTCTTGGAGGATTGGCCATTGGTCTTATTATAGGCTTTCTATTTTTAAAGCTGCACAAATATTGTAACGGAAACAGCAGTTCTGAAACATTTGCAGTGATCCTGCTTCCTTTTGCTGCCTATAGTCTGGCAGAACATCTGGGGTATTCCGGAGTATTGGCTGTGGTATTATTAGGAATGTTTCTTTCCTGGAATTCAATTTCATTATTTAGCGCCGGAAGCCGGTTACAGATGAGTCATTTTTGGGAAGTTATTATCTTTATTCTGAATGGGTTGGTATTTCTTATTCTTGGTATGCAGCTCCCGGCAATCATCTCGAATATACAGGATAATGATCTTCCTGTCCTTATTTTTTATGGTTTTATATTGTTTATTGTTCTGGTAGTTATCCGGTCGGCTGTACTTTCCTTATTTCCTCTTTTTTCGAACAACAGGTCCGGAAAAGAAGGCGGTTTTCTCACTCCGTCAAAGAAAGAATATATTATTTTATCATGGTCAGGGATGCGTGGTGTTGTTTCACTGGCTGCAGCCCTTGCGCTGCTCTTTAAAGATCATCAGGGAGCTGTTATAGAGCAGAGAGATACTGTATTATTTATATGCTTCAGCGTTATTGTTTTTACATTACTGATTCAGGGATTAACATTACCCAGGTTAATCAGCATGATAAAGCCTTCAGCTCCTGATAAACAGGAAGAAAAAGCCCTGAATATGCTTCTTCTGAAAAAATCTGTTTCGTTTTTAAATGATTTTAAATCAAATGATTCAGGGATTCAGGCGGCACTGAAAAGTATGACTGAAAAGCTTGAAAAGGAAAAATGTCAATTGATGAGCAGTAGTGAAGAAACCATGTTTTCCCGGCATAATGAATGGAAAAGAAACTATTTTACTCTGGAACTACAGCTTGCAGAATGCCAAAGAAGAGCATTGGTAAAAAGCTATCATACAGGGGAATACTAATTGATTTAAAAAAAAGATTTAAGCCTGATATTTGAAGGACAATGTTAAAATGGATTTCCATATTATGCTCGATGATGTATATGATGGCTACCATCAATGCGGGGGAAGTACTCAAAGTACTTATGTTTGTAGAACATTATATGACATATCATGGTAATTTGTCATGGAGCAGCATTAGATTCCGATTGAGACCTAACGGGCAGTATATCAATTCTGCGGACACTTTATTTGAACTGGTTAATCCTGCAGGATTACTTTTAGAATTAAAGGTTTTTGAAAATGATGTGAATGATGTAAAAGCGGGACAGGAAATTCTGGTGTATAACAACCAGAAACCTGACGTGAAATACAACGCTAAAATTATAAGTGTAGTTCCCAGTATTGAAAACGGAGGTTCTGCTACTGCTGTAGCCAAACTATCTGCCGTAAACCCTGAATTTGTAAAAGGAATGTATATCAATGCAGAGGTCAATATCAGCAGCCGGAATACACAGGGACTTCCCAATGAAGCGGTAGTTTCCTATGAGAATAAAAATTATGTTTTTGAAGATCTGGGAAAATCAAACTATAAGATGATCCCTGTAGTAACAGGAATTGCAGATGATCAGTTTACAGAGATTCTAAAAGCTGACTTTTTAAAAGATAAGAAAATTGTGCAGAAAGGAGCTTACAGTTTGCTGATGCTGCTGAAGAATAAGGCGGAATAATACTTCCTGAACCTATAAAAGTTAATATTTTTAATCAAAGGTTTTGTTTACTGTAACGGTAAATGAAACCTTTGTTATTTAGCAACCAGCCTTATATATCATTTGTAAAAGAAATAGTGACTACCAGTCAGTCACATAGTAACGCAGAGTTCACAAGGTTTTATCTTTATTTTCAGTTCGCAGTGGCACTTCGTTTAGCAGAGAATGCTGAGTATGCTTTATATTTCTCCTTCCCAGCTAAGGCATTCGTAAGATAAGATGATATTTGGCATCTTTTCCACATTATAAATATTATTTAATGCATAGTTAATTTTAAAATGATATATTTAGGCAGTGAATTAGTTTTTTAGAATTTTTAGTTGCATTAATGAGAGAACCTTTATTGAAATATAATGACAACTAAACCGTTACACAATTTTCATATTCCGGTAATGGGGCTGGCTTATACTATAGACAGTCCGATTCGTGTTGCCCAATATGGAATTTCTTCCGTCATTTCCATTATCGATGACGAAATTTTGGAAAAAATGAAAAACTTTTATAATCAGAAATTTAATCTGGATTATTTAAAAATTTCTTCCAAAACAGAAGATTACAGAGCAAAGAGAATTACCGCTTATCTGGATATGGTAGATGATATCGTGAATGAAAAATTTGAATCTTTCAAACAGGAAATCAGCAAAAACAGAGAGGCTTTAAAAGATTTCATGACGATGTTACCTAATACATCAGAGCTGAAAGATGGTCTTCAAAACCTTATGAGTCAAAAGGATAACTGGGGATCAGCTATTAAAAGCTTTATTGAGTCTAACTTAAAGCCGGGAAGCATTGATGTCAACATCATGACAAAAGTTGATAAAGACAACTATAAAAAAGACGAACAGCTTTCTGTAATCTACAATGATGCCCATGCGTCTTTACGTGGATTTGCAAAAAGTAAACTGTCTTCTTCGATGGTTCTTTCCGCAGGAATGAATCCTCGTTTATACAGTTATATGGAAGAATTTGAAGATTTTTTTCCGGATCAGAAAGGAGTTTTAAAAAAGAAAATCATTCTTAAAG
Source organism: Chryseobacterium sp. Bi04 (assembly GCF_918698085.1). Lineage (GTDB taxonomy): Bacteria > Bacteroidota > Bacteroidia > Flavobacteriales > Weeksellaceae > Chryseobacterium. The sequence goes on along the minus strand of NZ_CAKKLP010000012.1, from coordinate 150,512 downwards.
TAAGTGATTTCCGCTCTGCAATGATTCAGGGAAATTTCCTGGCAAAAAAAGGGCTTTGGGTTTCAGAATACAGGATAGAATCCGGGTTGAACTGTGGTGGGCATGCATTTGCTACAGACGGACTGCTCCTGGGGCCTATTATGGAAGAATTTAAACAGAAAAAAAATGATCTGATTCAGTCGGCCCATGCCTTAATGATTTCCGCTTTAGAACAGAAAGGAAAACCTTGTGTTGACGGACCTTTAGAAATGAAAATTACCGTTCAGGGCGGAGTAGGAACTTCTGAAGAACATGATTTTCTGCTTGAAAATTATGATGTAGACAGTGTAGGATGGGGATCTCCGTTTTTATTGGTTCCGGAAGCCACTTCTGTAGATATAGAAACCAGAAATTTACTGGTACAATCTAAAGAAAAGGATTTTTACCTGAGCAATCTTTCACCATTGGGAGTCCCATTTAATACGGTAAGAGGAACATCCAATGATATATTAAAACAACAGAAAGAGTCTCATGGGAAATATGGAAGTTCATGTCCGAAAAAATTACTGGCTTTAAGCAAAGAGTTTTCTTCTAAAGGAACATGTACTGCTTCCAGGAAGTATCAGGATATTAAACTGAAAGAACTGTATTCCAGCCGGGAAACATATACGGCTGAAGAATTTAACAGAAGAAAGTCGGAGATTACAGATAAAGCCTGTCTTTGTGTAGGTCTTGTAAATGCTGCTTATATGGAACATAATATGGAAATTAAGGGTGAAAAACAAGGCGTTGTCATATGCCCGGGACCGAATATCGCTTTTTTTAACAAAGAGGTTTCCCTTTCTGAAATGGTAAAGCATATCTATGGAAACACAAATATTCTTCCGGATAACCAACGTCCGAATATGTTCATCAATGAATTAAAAATGTATGTGGATTATCTGAAAAAAGAAATTACAGAATCATCGGCTCAAATCACGCATTCCCAGTCAAAAAAATGGAATACGTTCAAAAAAAATATATTGGAAGGAATTGAATATTATCATCATCTGTTTAAAGAATCACCCTTCTTTAGAAACGGATTGGAAAACATAACCCTGCAACTGCAGGAATATAAACTGATGCTTGCAGCCATTGAGGTTCCTCAGGTTGAGAAGTAACAGTATTTTTTTAATTGATAGAGTAAAACAGCCTTCATGTGAATGAAGGCTGTTTACTTTAGGTTATATTGATGAAAAATAATTTATTGTACAATAATTTTTTTAGTTATTATCTTTTGTCCATCAGTTTGAAGTACACAGAAATATACTCCGGAAACCCAGCCGGATGTATCAAGAGATTCTTTATAGGTTCCTTTGTTTTGAGTATTCTCTTTTACTGTTTTTACTAATGCTCCGGTAGCGCTAGTAATATACACTTTGACAGGGCCGGATTTTGATAATGTATATTCTATCGTAGCATTTCCTTTTACAGGATTAGGATACACATTTAATGCCTGGGTCTCAGTAATATCAGGACGAGCCGCTTTTGTTGTTCTTGCCACTACAATATCACCGTCCTCAATATAAATCATATTTAAAGACCACAGATAATTATCAGGATATGAAGGTCCGTCTTCTACAATAGAATTCTGGGTAATATACGTATATCCTCCTGTTTCATAATTTGGAATTAATATTCTGGCACCGTATCCATTGTTTATTCTTACAAGGTATAAAGGTTTTCCATTGGGATCGTCTTTCACATAAGACAGCTGAAAGTTAGCTCTATTAGCCTCGTCCAACCATAAATAATCTTGCTCAGTAGTACTTTTTATACCTCCTTTAAGTGCCAGACTAGAATTTTTTGCCATATTGCTAAATCTAAAATCTTCATATCCATATTTATAATTGGCCTCACTAAATCTAGGCGTCAGCCTTGCCAAAGAGAATGGTTCAAAAGTAGAAGAGCTTTGATATAAGTAATAATTAGATCCACTTGAATTATTAAGTGCCATACTTTGTTTTGTACCATAATTGATCAACCGTACTCCCAGTTCGCTGACAGGAGAAAATCTTTCTCTGACTGCCGTGCTGAAAGACCCCTGAATAGACCAGTTATCATCAGGCTTATTAGGATACTGCACATACAGTTCATTCCCTGAGAACCCCAGCTGATACATGTCTGATCTGTATTCATTGATAAGGAATGTAAAAGTATTCTGCTTATAGTCTGTCAGATTATTTGGATTGGTGATACGGAGAGCTTCAAAAAGCTGTCTTCCAGAATTATAATCACCATTTTCCTGGTAAAAATAATTTCCTGAATTGGCATTCCATCTTGCAATAGGCAGGTATGATTTGGCATTGAGAAAATTTATTAGCTTTTTCCCGCCAGAAATTTCCCTGACCGGGAGCTGCCATCTTGCACCGCCATAGGTACCTTCATAAGGGTTAAAAACAGATATTGCCTTTATATATCCGCTCTCATACGTATTTCCTTCAGGAGCAACAGGCTTATTCTGATAGTTTCTTACAATATAAGATCTTGATGGGTATATCGGAGACTGAACCAGAAAGTGGTTATTCGCTAATTCCGGAGTAAGCATTTCTTTATACACCATAATATCATCCACTGCGCTTAATATAGCCCCTTGCTGGTTGTTAACAGTGCCAAAAGTAGCCGTATGGGTATTGGTAAGCACATCAGACAATCCAAACCAGAAATAATTGGCATATAAACGTCCTCCCGGGCGGCTGAAATACAACCGGGTAGAATATTTATTAGAGCTCAGCATGAAATAGATGTAGCCAGCTCCGTATTCATCAGGTCCCGGATATATTTCATTTTGAGTGTTGTCACTGTAATAGCTTATTTTGTATCGTGCCTGTCCTAATACCACTTTTTTTTGAGCAACTGCAGAATATTTTAATATCTGAAAATAGCCGTCTTTCATCCGCAGCTGAATATCTTCCTTATTTCCATTAGCAGGGTTGGTAAAGCTTAAGATGCTGCAATCTTTTCCATTATCAGGAACTTTGATCCATGCAGAAACAGAAAATCCATTATTACTGCTTACAATATCTTTAATGGGCCCCGAAGGGATCGTAATGTTTTGATATTGATTGAAGTACAATGCCTGGGAAGGGTTTCCAAATCTATCAGCAGTCCCCGTATTAGCGTTTCCCTGTAATTTATAAGCAGTATTGGTAGAATGCTTAAAATCATTTTGCCAGGTGGATGAATTGCTGAGGGCCAGGTCATATAAATTAGCAACCTGTGTATTCGCAGAATACTCTCCCGTAGCAGTGTTGTCAAATACTTCCTGGGCAGAAAGCGGAGAGATGGATGTTATAAGGATGAAAAAGAGGAAATAAGCTGTAAAGGGTGAAGCAGGTTTTTTTTCTTTCAAAAAAGGATCTTTATATAAAGTATGATTAGATGGTTTCATAAGAAAATATTTTTAGATTAGTAATTAGCCGGTTGTATCTTGTTTTCATGGTATTACTGGATAACTCTGTTAGGAAAATATTCTAAAAAAGTTGTGACTTCATCTGTTATGATATAGCCGTTGATCCCAGCATTTTTATTATTATTGGGAGCAAGGATAAAATCAAAATCTCCTCTCCGGTCATTTTCTGGGTTATTGGCGCAGCATTGATTGATATTGACATTTCCGATATACCGCCCCCGATAATATTCCGGCTGTGCAGAAAAAGTACCGGTTCTTTTCCCTCCGGCTCTTATTTTTTCAGCCACCAGGAATAGGCCTGTATCCGCAGGGGTTTTAAATACCATCTCATATAATCCGGCAACTCCTGTATAGGCAGGGTTGCTTCTTCTCCAGCTTTCCCACTGTTCATAGAACTTCATAGGATCAGCAGTAGTAGTGCCATCCGGTGTAGAATCTATTTTTACAAAAGGAGCAAAAATAATTTGCTTTTTCTGAGCCTCAGTCAGCTGATTGAAAAAAGGAGTAAACTGATTGGGTGTTTTATTTCCTTTAAACATGACAACTGAAAATGCATTTGCAGCTTGTACAACCTTCATAGCTTCCTGAAAAGTCCTGTCATCATTGATATCAAGCTGGAGAAATACACCTGCTCCAAGTGCAACAGTAATTGCTTCCTGCAACAGCGGAATTTTCTCATTCGTATATGTTTTTTCTTCATTTTTCAATCTCAACCTGCTCAGTTCGTTCCATGAATATTCACTTGCTTTTCCATAATTATCTTTTCCTGTACCGTACGTATTGGGGTACAAATCCAGAAAATTGGTAGTACGCTGGAGGTAGTCATCATGCATCAGGTACACTTTTCCGTCTTTGCTCGTTTTGAGATCAATCTCAATCATGTCTACATTGCGGTTATTGGCTGCTTTTGAGACGGCCAGAATCGAATTTTCAGGGGTTCCGTCAATCCATGCTGCTCTGTGAAGGGCTAGGAATACATATCCCGGATTTTTATTTCCGTTCAGTAGGGTAGCCCTTAAAAGATCCACACTGGGCCTGACAGTCGTTGGGGGAGGTGTCGTGTTGTAGAAGCCACCTTGTGCATGAATTTGCTGGTTGGTTCCTAAATAAAGAATTAAAGCAACAGCGCTTTTTAAAATTCTTCTTCTGAAAAGTTTTAATGAATTCATATTGTTAAAAATTAGGGTTGTTTTTTGATTATAAATTTATATATTTTCACAATATATTGAATTATTAAAAGTTAAAATCAATATTAATTTTAATTAATAATTAACTGACTTACAATTAGTTAAATTAAAATATTTTATTAATTTATCAGATCAAACAGTTAATAGTTAATCATTTTGTGAAAATAACAGAAATGAATGGTGCCTTACCTGGCTGGAGAATAAAGATTTTTCTTTTTTAAAAAATCGATCAATTCCTTAGGCCTATCGGTCTGTATTATGTTGACATCATGATTGGGATACCATTCATAGACATTTGGGTTTTCGAGTATCTGATCATCATTGTGACCGGCACTTAGATTAGGCCATAAAGAATTTACCCAGACTTTTACTCCTTTTTCCTGAACATCTTTAAAATTAATTAAATGGCTCTCGTCCGGGCCTAAAGTAAATTCAAAACCATACACCCTGTAATTTTTTAAATAATTATTGACCTTGGGCCAGCCCTCTCCGGAATCCAGCCTTACAATTGGCATATAATGAATCTCATTTTTTATTTTTCCATATTTTTGATTAAATTCATCATAGCCTGCTGTTCCTTTGAAAAGAACCTGATCAAGCATATTTCTTTTCTTTAAAACCGGATAAACCAAATCAAAATAGTCAAATGCTTTATCCAGATTAATGAAAATTTTGCCATCTGTTACATCCAATACTTCACTAAGGGTAGGGACTCTCATCTTCGTGGCGACTCCTAATCCGTCTTTCAGGTATAGTTTTTTAATTTCTTCTAATGTATAATCAGAGGGTTTTCCTTTTCCGGTAGTCGTCCGGTCAATAGTTTTGTCATGCATTAAAATCAAAACATTATCTTTTGTTAAGGACAAATCTATTTCTACCATATTAACCCCTTTCTCTATTGCTTTTTTTATAGCCATAATTGAATTTTCAGGAGCTTCACGCCAATCAGCCCGATGGGCTACTACCATGATCCTGTTATCAGGAAATTTGCTTAATGATAGTTGAGAATAGGCTGTAATAGAGGTGCATAGCAAAACTAACCCAAAAGAAAATTTACTGATATTTTCTATTATTTTTTTCATACAAGTATATTTTAATATCCTGGATTTTGTTGAATAGCAGGATCTGTATTAATCTGATTTTGGGGAACAGGCATAATTAAATTATGTGATTGGATGGTAGCCGTTCCGTATCCCGGGGTGTTCTGAAAATGTGCTGTCATCACCTGAAGTGCTTTTCCTGTTCTCACCAGATCAAACCATCTGTGCCCTTCACCTACCAGTTCTTTCCTTCTCTCCAGGGCAATTTCTTCTAATAACAAAGTCTGATCAGTAATATTTACAGAAGGAAGACCAGCTCTGTTTTTAATTTTATTGAGATATAAATTTCCATTCACCAGGTCATTGGATTTTGCATAACACTCTGCAACAAGTAGGTAAACATCTGCCAAACGAAGTATTACAACATTACTTCCTCCATCTGCAGGAGCTGTAGCCGACTTTGTTAGTTTTTTTGAATAAGGAATTCCATTATTCGTTAAACCGATGTAAGCATCTCTTCTTTTGTCTCCTGTCGTAAAAACATTATAAATCTCTTTTGTAGGAAGGTTATGACCTTTTGCCCCGGAAGAAAACCCTGATGGACTGAACATCTGATATGCCTGACTTCCTTCTGAATTCCCATTTAATCCTGAAGCAAACTGTACATCGAAAATAACCTCTGCATTATTTTTATTTGTTACATCAAATATCTTAGTAACATCAGTCAACAAACTATATCCTAGACCCTCAACCTGCTTCAGAAAAGGTAAAGCCTCATTATATTTATTCCTTGTCATCAAAACTTTTCCCAGGATTCCCAATGCAGCTCCTTTTGTCACTCTTCCTTTTTGAGAAGTAGTCTCAGGAAGTAATGAAATGGCATCTTTAAGCTCGGATTCAACAAAACCATAAACGATTTCTATTGAAGTTCTTCCTTGCCCAAAATAATCGTTGACATTAACACTTTCCTTGGTGACCAAAGGGACATCCCCAAAAATTCTTACAAGGTTAAAATACATCAATGCTCTTAAAAATTTTATTTCACCTATCCTGATATTTTTCTGTGAAGGATTCATAGGAACATTTCCAATTCTGTTTAAAACAATATTAGCCTGCTGAATTCCGATATAATTTTCTTTCCAGGTGCTTGCCAGCAAAGAATTATTAGGCTGAACTGTAAAAAAATCAAGCTCTCCATAGGTAAAATTATCGTTGGCAGGAACTTCATCATAAGTATTATCTGATGGAATTTCTCCAATAGCCAGCATTGCTAACTGATATTGCCCCACATATTGAAGTGAGCCATATACTGCATTCACACCTTGCTCCAACTGAGTTTCATCTTTGTAAAAATTATCTGTTTGCTTAATACTTTCAGGAGAGGTATTTAAAAGATCAGATGAGCAGGATTGCAATAAGAATAAAGAAAGTAAAGGGATATATAATTTTTTCATTTTTAAAATATTAAGGTTGCATTCAAATTAAAATTTCATATTCATTCCAAAAGAATAGATTCTTGCTACCGGATAATAACCGTTGTCATAGCCTTGCGTGAGAATACTTTCTGAAGTTGCATCAAGATTTTGTCCTTTATAAGAAGTTATGGTGAAAAGATTGTTTCCTACAAAATACAGTTGAATTGATTTTACCTTTAAGGCAGAAACCAGCTGTTGGGGAAGATTATAAGCAAGCCTTAAGGATCTTAATCTTACATAATCTCCATTTTTAAAGAAAATACTGGAAGTTCTGGCTTCTTTTCTATTATTTGAGAAGTTCATATTGGGCATTGCATACATTCCGTTGGGATTGGTAACCGGGTTATATCTGTTGTCAAAATAGTTCTGAGTTGCCATTCCAAAACCTTCCCCTGATTCTGTACTATTTACCTGGTCTCCGTTATAGATTTTCCTGCTTAGCTCACTATATAATGTAAAATTAAGGTCAAAATTTTTATATCGGAATGAATGGGTGAAGCCTATCACATATTTAGGAATTCCGGAGCCAAAACTTTTCTTGTCATTGGCATCAATCTTGCCGTCTTTATTGATATCCTCCATCATATAATCTCCTACTAATGTTCCCGGAATATGAGCTGAATTATCTATTTCCTGTTGGCTTTTATAAATTCCCAGAATAGTATAGCCATACATTTCAGCAATAGAACCACCAACTCTTGTTACTGCAAAATTATTTGCTCCGGTTACAATTTGTGACTGCCCATTTGCAAGAGCCAATACTTTATTGGTATTAGTAGAAAAACTAAAATTACTTGAATATTCAAAGTCTTCTCCTATATGAATAGCTTTCAATGAAAGCTGTATTTCTAAACCTCTGTTTCTGATTTTTCCAATATTCTGAAGCAATGTAGAGTATCCGGATTGCTGGGGAACCGGCACATCTAATAACAAGCCGTTTCTATTTAAAATATAATAGTCAGCAGATACATTTAAGTACTTATTAAACAACCCGAAATCAATTCCAAAATTCACAGATTTTGATTTTTCCCAGGAAAGGTCAAAGCTTGCTGCTGTGGAAGATCGATATCCGGGTACCAATATTCCTCCAAAAACATAGTTTTCTTTTTCCATCAGGGATAGTGAGCCAAAATTCGGAATCTGATTATTTCCGTTTGTTCCTAAACTAAACCTCAATTTCAAAGGATCCAACCACTTATTTTCCATAAAGAAACGTTCTTTACTTACAGTCCATCCTAATGATAAGGCATAAAAGTTTCCCCATTTGGAATGAGCCCCGAATCTTGATGATCCATCTCTTCTATAAGATGCCATGAGGCTATATTTACTGTTGTAGGTATAACTGAGTCTTGTAAAATAAGAAATAAGTGCCCATTTATACTGATTGATATCAATTTTAAATGATGTACCACCGGAAATATTTTCCAGACTGTTATCCGGAAAACCAGTAGCTAAAGTTGTAGTTTGATTTGAATTTTCACTTTGATAAGACTGTCCCAAAATGGCGTTAAAAGAATGGCTATCAATCTTTTTATCATAAGTCAGTAAGTTTTCAATCAGATAATTCTGGGTAATATACTCTGTTCTGCTTGCTGTGGTAACGTCGGGAGCGGAAGTTCTATAGCTTCCTACCGTTGATGGATCAAAAAAATTGTACTCATAATTTGTATAATCTCCACCTGCGGAAATTTTATACTTAAAATCCCTTAAAAAATTCCATTCTCCAAAAATATTTCCAAATGTTTTAAATAAAGTATATTTCCTTTTTGTCATTTCTGCAATAGCAACAGGATTTTCAACCAAAGCGCCATCCGTAGGGCCATTTACTTTTATCTGTTGAGAAATAATAAGATTTCCATCGGTATCCTTCGGGGTAAAGAACGGATACATGGTAGTGGCCATTTGAAGAAGATTATAAGTTCTTCCTCCGTTTACCATATCAAAAAAACTTCCTTTTGAGAAAGAGGGAGTCATGGAAACTCCAAATTTCAGTTGATCTGTTATATTGGTAACCAGATTGATATTTCCGGAGTACTTCTCATAATCAGTTCCAATCAGAATTCCTTTTTGGTTCAGATAGCTTCCTGTAAATGAGTATTTTGTTGTTTCACTTCCTCCAAGAATATTCAGTGAAGTGTTGCTAATAGGAGCAGGTCTTAATACGACTGAATACCAGTCAGTATCTGTGAGCCCGGGTTGCTTGTTCAAGTAAGGTGTTAAATAATCAGGAACAAGTTCTCTCAAGGTAGCTCCTTTAGAAATTCTTGTTGCTGTATCGTCCAAAGTACTTCTGTTGACGCCTTTTGAAAGATAATTATTATCCCTGGATTCTTTCATGAAAACGGCCATATCATAAGCATTAACGAACTTTTCATTATCACTTCTTGTCTGAATTCCATAATAGGAATCCAAAGTCACCTCAAGTTTTCCTTTTTTACCTTCTTTGGTCTGAATTAAAATCACGCCATTGGCTCCCCTTGATCCATAAATAGCCGTTGAGGCTGCATCTTTAAGAACATCTATCGAAGCAATAGAATTAGGATCTATTGAATTTAAATTGGTTCCTTCTGTAAGTGGAAAACCATCAACAACGATCAGGGGATTTGCCCCGGCTGTTAACGTCCCGATTCCCCGGATACGGATATTGGGTGAAGACCCGGGGCTCGCATTTGCTGAAGCAATCTGAATTCCGGTGGCCTTTCCGGCAATCATATCCCCAAAATTGCCTGAGGCTACACTTTTCAGGTCTTTTTCGACAAGAGAAGCAATAGAACCTGATACATCTTTTTTATTTTGCTTTCCATAACCTACCAATACTACTTCATCGATCTTTTTTGCTTTTTCGGTAATGGTATCATTTTTAGAAATATGATTTATTTCAATATTGCTTTTCTTTTCAATCTTCCTTGATAATCTTCTTACGGTGACAATATTATTTTGAATGCTAAATTCAATAGGATAATTTTTCTGTAAATAATCCAATGTAGGATGTAATAATCTGTAGTCAATATCCTGATCATCTATCAAAATATCTTCAAGGTCTGATACTGAATAAAAAAATTGTGTTTTAGTTATTTTACTCAACTTCTCCAACACTTTAGTTACAGGTGGAGCTGTCACATAAGCTGTATGCATATCAGTATAAATTTCTGAAGCGTGTAACCGCTGAGAAACATACAATATCCCAAGCATAGCAATACTAATTGCTGTTTTTTTCATAAATTTGCCATATTAATTTTTAAACTTTCTACAGGTTTTTAAGTTGATTAAATCTGCATCGATAACCCCCATTATCGATGCTTCTTTATTTTAATAGTATTTCTGTTTCATTTATTTTTTTCACTTTTAGATTAAACGGATAGCTGATTATTGAGAGAATATCATTAAGGTTTCCTGTAAATGAACCACTTACTGTTCGGCTTCTATATTGATCAGGATAAGATATTTTTACATTATAGATGTCTTCCAGTTGCTTAATCACCTCTGAATATGCTGAATCATTGAATGTGAAGTTCATTTGTTTCTCCGCTTTGTAATAATGGTAATCAGAATTCTTATTATTACTGATCCAGATTTCTTTGGACAGTAAATAAGTGATTTTCCCTAAGTGTTCTACTTTTACTTTTCCTTCAAATAATTCTACTTTCTTTTCTTTAGATTTTTGGTCTAAAAAGAAATGAGTTCCCAAAACCTGTATATGAAAATCTCCGGCATTAATTCTGAAAGGTTTTGTTTTATCTTTAGCAATGCTAAAATCTCCTTGTCCTGTAAAGATGATTTCCCTGTCTTTATCTCCAAAATTTTTACTGAGAGTCAACTTGCTGTATGGCATCAGTTTGATGATACTTCCATCAGATAATCTGAGAATTTTTGAAGCTTCAAAACTTTCATAAACATATTTTTGTTTATGCTGTATGGCCGTTTTTTGAAAATTCTCATCCATCATTAAAAAAATAAAAAAGGGGACAAGAATAGCTGCTGCCCAATACAGTTTTTTTATATTTCTTTTTTTCCTGAATTTTATATTGATACTTTTCCAGATTCTTCGGTCTGTAGTGGCATCTATTTTATTTTGTTCCTCGGAAACTGCTTTCCAGGTTTCTGCAAATTTTTTTTCTAAACTCATACAGCATACATTATGATTTCATTCAAACCATTTTTTAGCAAATACACAGAAATGCCAAATCGTTCACCCTAAAAATCAGGATTTAACAATTTGTTCATATTAAATAATAATGGTAAATTAATGCAGATTGCCTCTCAGAAAGCTTAGAGCCTTATGTATTTGTTTGCTGACAGCTGTTTTTGACAGGTTATTTTCTCTAGCCAATTGAGAATAACTGATGTTTTTAATTGTATGTTGAATAAATAATTCCCGGGTTTTCTGAGGCAGTTTTTCTAAAAGACGCTTAACCTTTGAAATCAGTTCTTCATGGCTGTTTTCATCGAGAGTTTCCTCTTCTTCTGTAATGATTTCTTTTTCAGAAAAAGTAAATAATAATTTATTTTTACGATAAAAATTAGAAACCTCCTGTTTACAGGTTTTAAAAATGATAGCTTCCATAGGAATTTGGGCAGCTTTATCCCTATACTTCCAAACATGTATAAAAATTTCCTGGACAATATCTTCTATATCCTCTTCTTTTTGAACATATTTCTTAACAAAGAAATAAACTCTATGTTTATATTCAGAATATATTTTTTTGAATTGTTCCATTAGTAGGACAAATTTTTGATGCATTTATATGGCCATAAAACTATCTAAAAAGATTTTTAAACTGTTTAAAGATATATTAATTTTTAAGCATATTTGATAAAATCAGGCAATTAGGTGCTTAATAAGAAAAATATAATAAACTATTTTGTAATTGAAGAAAATCACCATATTACATGATATAAAAAGTGAAATATTTATTAGAGACATCAATAATCTAAAGTGAATAACAATTTCTATTTATAATAACTATGGACTGTATGGTTATTTTGAATCCCTCTTTTTGCCTTTATTCCTTACCTTAGATGTCACTTAATACTTTGTAATAACAAATCATTTTATGGAAAAAAGAAAGATCAAAAATACCGATCTGGCAGTAGCACCTGTCAATTTTGGTGGGAATGTTTTTGGATGGACGCTGGACGAACAACAATCTTTTGATATATTAGACCGCTTTACGGAAGCAGGATTCAATTTTATAGATACGGCAGATACCTATTCATGGTGGGTAAACGGCAGAGGAGGACAGTCCGAAGAGATCATCGGAAAGTGGATGAAAAGCCGTTCCAGCCGCAAGGATATTGTTCTGGCAACTAAAGTAGGTTCTGAAACAAAAGAACATGGTTTTGATATCAGCAAAAAACATATTTTACGATCAGTGGATGAATCTCTGCAAAGACTTCAGACTGACCACATAGACATTTATTATACGCATTTTGACGATAACATTACTCCGGTAGAAGAAACACTTTCTGCTTATGACGAGATCATTAAGGCAGGAAAAGTACGTTATATTGCAGCCTCCAATCTTTCCCCAGAGCGTTTAAAAGCCTCTTTTGAAGCTGCAGAAAAGCATAATCTTCCTAAATATGTTGCCTTACAGCCTCATTATAACCTGATGGAAAGGGAAGGTTTTGAAAAAAATTATGCACCTTTGGTAGAAGAATTTGATCTGAGTGTTTTTCCATATTGGTCTCTGGCCGCCGGTTTCTTAACAGGAAAATACCGTGATGAAGCTGATTTTGCAAAAAGTGCCAGAGGGGAAGGCGTACGAAAATACATGAATGCCAAAGGTCTTGAAGTTTTAAAAGCATTGGATCAGGTGGGCGAGAAGCATCATACTCCTCAAAGTACTGTGGCTCTGGCCTGGTTGCTGGCTAATCCATTGATTACAGCTCCTATTGTAAGTGCTACCAGTGCATCACAGCTTGAAACCCTGTTTAATGCTCCAAAACTTGTTTTAGATCAGGAAGATATAGACCTGCTTAACAAGGCTAGTAATTAGGTGTAATGATCATCATTCACTATAAAAAGCAATCCGTTCAGTTTTGAACGGATTGCTTTTTATAAATGGAAATTCTTTTTATAACCACCCCGTCAAATCTTTGATTTGCCACCCCTCCAGAGGAGGGGAATTCTCAGCCTTTCAATTGTAATATCAGGATAGTATAAGCAGCTGAAATTTGTAGTGTTAAATAGTATCTGTTAGTCAGAGTATTCTTTTAATAATTGTCTGTAGCTCATCAGAATTGAAGATTTTGATATAAACCCGATAAAGTCATTATTCCCGCTGACTACCGGAAGATTCCATACTCCTGTATCATCAAAGATCTGAAGAATTTCCAGCGGTTTATTTTCACGGTGGAGTATAGCTGGCGGTGCTTTCATTACCTGGACAATCAGTTGGGAAGGATCAATTTCTTTGTTAAAAAGATAGGGTCTTATATCATCTAATGTAAGAATTCCTTTCAGTTTTCGCTGATCATCTACTACGGCAAAGATATTTTTATCTCCGTTTTTTACCAGTTCAAACAAATTTGTGATAGATGCATTCTCATTGATGGTCTGTGAGTATTTATCAATAAAATCATCTGTTTTCAATGCAAAAAGAAGGTTTTTATCATGCTTATTTGTGAATATTTTACCTTCATCGGCAAGAGATTTTAATTCCGGAGAAATAGGAGAAAACCATTTGGCAATAAGATAAGATATTACAGAAGCAATCATCAGTGGAATAAACAGATCGTATCCAAAACTGGATTCTGCAATCAGAAATATAGCAGTAAGCGGAGCATATAATACACCACTCATGGCTCCAGCCATTCCTACAAGGACAAGGTTGGTTACCGGTACATCTGTAAATCCGATATGCTGACAGACCAGGGCAAATAAATAACCTAAAGTACCCCCAGCAAAAAGGGATGGAGCAAAATTTCCACCATTTCCGCCACTGAAGATCGTAAAGGAGGTTGCAAAAGCTTTTAAAAGCAATACCAAAACCAGAAATATAATAATAGTCCACTCACCGATCTCAAAATATCTGAAAAAACTGTTTTCAATAATAGAATACGTATTTCCATTGGTAAAAGCTTTTACCGTCTCATATCCCTCTCCAAACAGAGGAGGAAACAGCACACACAACAGTGAAAGGACAGCTCCTCCAAACATGGCCTTACGCATTCTTGAAAGCTGAAGACCTTTTATAAAATGTTCTACTTTTTGAGAAATAATTACAAAATAGCGGGCATATAATCCGGTTACAATTCCCAAAATAAAGTAATAAGGTACATTTTTATAGTTGAAAGGCTCTCTGGTATAAAATCTGAAAAGAACATCTTCCTGCAGTAAAATTCTTGATAAAAGGCTTCCACAGACTGCAGCAACAACCAGAGGGATAAAGTCTGTAAAAACTACACCGGTCAGCAGAATTTCAAAGGCAAACATGATCCCTGCAATAGGAGCATTGAATGCAGAGGCAATCCCCGCCGTAGCACCGGCAGCCAGCAATAAAGTACGCTCTTTATAGCTGAGTCTGTAGGTCTGGGCATAGTTGGAACCGATGGCGGCTCCGGTAACAGCTATAGGGCTCTCCAGTCCTGCAGAACCTCCCAGCCCAACAGTAATAGCACTCTGTATTACCTGTGAATACATTTTTACAGAGGCCACAATACTGGAGTTTTGGGCAATTTCATAAAGAATAGCGCCAATTCCTTTCCGGTCCTGCCCTTTAAACAAAGTAAGAACAATCATTGTCGTCAATACAATTCCTAAAAAAGGAAAGACAATATAAAATAATATCTGATATTCGAAATGAACTTTAGTGGTGATGAAATTATGGATATCGTGTACTAAAGTTTTCAGAATGACACCTGCAAGACCGGCAGTACATCCTACAAGGATTCCGGAAAGTACAAGAAACTGATTCCTGCTCAATCTGTTGTTCAGCCAATGCAGAATAAGCTCATAACTGCGTGCCTTTTCTAATCCGTATTTTTGGAAATCTCTTTTAAATTTAAGGAAGCTTAAGTATTTTTTTTTGTTGTGAATTTTCACCTGGGAAGAATTTTAATACTGCTATCAATTTGATACAGAAATGTAAATTTATGAAATATCTTACAAAAATCACTAAGGTCATCTTCTTTTAAGTTACATAGTGTATCTAGACATTAAGAATCAATAGAAAGCTAAGAATGTTTAGAAAATAATAACAGGCTTAGGATTTACATATTTGATTTTTCCTTCTATGTTAATTTTATTATACACTATCATTTAAATTGACTGAAATCATATTAGGGAGGCTAAAATAAAAGCTTAAAATAAAAAAACTTCATCCTTGTTATTCATACAAAAATTTCAAATACATGAAGATTTAATTATTACTAGTAAAATAAACTCTTTGGGCAATTTCATTATATCCATTATCTTTAAAATAGGCAACAAAATAATTACCGGGAGTACTTAATTTAAAATTAAGTGTACCATTGGTCTGCCCATTTGTATATCCCCATTTAGTTGAGTAGTTGACACTTGTATTTTGTCCAGGAATTATTCCCTGTTTGTAAATACCAATCCAGGCCTTAGGATCTGTAGAACCATTGGTATAGGTAATATTAATATCTTCATTCAGTTTATAACTGGTGTTATTCAGGGTTATCTTAGGAAGAGCTGTATCTTTTATCTTTGCAGTAAAAACAGTCAATACTCCTTTATGATCTGTAGGCCAAGCTCCTACAGGTTCTGAAAATTTATCTTTTGAAGCCTCCGGAATAGAAATATTTTTAACAACTGTATTTTTCGGACCTACAATATAGCTGTCTTTCACTGTTGTTCTGGAATCATCATAATAGAAAATATAATCAATTCTGTCACGTTCATCAGAACTAGGAGTCCATGATGCCTGTGCTGGCCATGTAAATCCTGGATAATCTATTTCGTTTGGATATAATACTCTATAACTATCCTTAAAATTAGCTTTAGAAAGGGTAGCAGTTGTACTCCATGGTACAACTGCTCCTCGGTGGTCATATAAATTTTTAGCGGCATTTGTCCAATCGAGATAGGATGGCTCGTTAAAATCTCCTCCTAATATTACCGTTCTGCCACTTGCAATATCGTTTTTGGAAGTTGTTATAAAATCCTGTATTTCTCTGGGCCTATTAGATGCGTCATTTTCCTGTAAGATTGTAACAGGATCAGTAATGGGAGTAGATAATTTGGTGAAAGTATTAGGATCATATCCTCTTGGGTAGTAAGCTGCATAATTTTTATAATGTAAATGCCCGGAATAAACTGCTATTTCATTTCCAGCAATTATTTCGGTTACGATACGATCATATCTGCTAAACTTTGAATATTCCTTAATTGGGTATTTACTTAAAACAGTAGTATCATTACTATTGAATGAATAGTAGATTTTCCCTTTCTGTTTTAAAGAAGCCAGGATACGAGTATTAAAGTTAGTATTTGTACCAACTTCTGATAATGTGACAAAATCCGGTTCACGTGCAGCAATTTCATTAACAATTGCATCATAACCATTGGGTACTTTTGTTCCTTCAAGCCATATATTCAATTGCATAATGCTAAAAGAATATTCTCCAATAGATGTTTGTCTATTACTGGCATTTGAAGTATCTTCTGTATTTGAAGAAGAGGTAGAACCGAGCTCAGAATCTGTGCAGGAAGTGAAACAAAGCATCAGTATTGCATAGAATGCAGTACATAATTTATTTTTCATAATAAATGTTTTTTATTTTAGCAAAAATAATACATATTCATAATAAATCTATGAATAGAATATTAATTTACTATTGTTTTTGACATATTTGCATTGAGAATATTATTTTCTATACAAAAATCAAATAAATTAATAATTTTACATACATGATAATTAATTAAATTAATTTTTAATGTAAATTATTTATTTTGAGTAAATTACATTTGTCTATGGATAGCGTTATTATCATTTTTGCCAAAAACGCACTGGATAATAAAATTGAAGGTGGGGGCTGATGATTATCTTACCAAACCTTTACATCTTTAAGAATCAAATAAGAAAGCCCAACTATTAAAAATTTCTAAAATTCTTTGAATATTATATTTTCCTTAGTTTTCCTGAAAACAATAATCCTGCGGCAACAATAATGACCGCCCCGGCTCCCATATAGGTTATCATTTTTGGAGAAACAGAAATCTGTTTTTTGCCATCTATTCCCGTATTTCCTTTGGAAGGTTCCAGTACATTTCCGCTTCCTTTCTCATCTTTATTGGCTTTCTTCATCACCGCGCGCATTCCCGCAGAAGAAATATACCTGATGAGCCCCGGAAATATTTCATACATATTTTTAAATACAACAGCAGACCAGTCTGGATATATAGCTTCCTGGGGATTCTTAGCTGCCTTTACAATGGAATCTGCAAGCTTACGCGGATCAAATGAAGGAGGGGGCGTACTCAGTTTTATTCCTGAATAATTGGCAGCATGATCTATTCCCGATGACTTCTGAAATCCCGGATATAAGGCACAGATATGAATATTGGGATAGTCTGACACTTCCCCCTGAAGGGTCTCCACCATACCGCGAACTCCGAATTTTGAAGCAGTATATGCTGTTCCGTATGGAGCAGGCATCCATCCTCCGATTGAAATATTATTCAGTAAAACACCTCTTTTCTGGCGTTTAAAGACCGGAAGCACAGCATGTGCCGAATGCATATATCCCAACAAATTTGTTTTTACAATCTGATCCGTTACTTCCACAGGGATCTTCTCAAATTTACCGAAAGCCAAAACACCTGCATTATTCACCCAGTAATCAATCTTACCGCTAAATTGAAGAGCCTGATCTACCAGATGCTGCACTTCTTCGGCTACGGAAGTATCAGTGGGTACAGCAATAACCGTGGCTCCTAACTTCCTACATACTTCTGCTGTCTTGTTAAGGCCCTCTTCACCCCTTGCAGCTAAAACAAGATCTGCTCCCTGCTGAGCAAATGCCTCTGCCACAGCCTTACCAACTCCGCTGGAGGCTCCTGTAATGACAACCGTTTCACCAAAAAATGGAGGTTTTCTAGAATTTTTCATAATGATAGATTTAATTGTGATTTGAAATATACTTTATAAGCTGTTCTGCTATCCGTTTCCTGTATTTCTTTTAGGAAAAAGTATAAGTCTGATAGACGGATTATTGGTAATAAATAAACGGAACCAGTCTAAGGCCAGCTGTATTTTACTTCTGAACCCTACAAGAGGGATGATATGGATAAAAAGCCAGGTAAGCCATGCTAAAAATCCGTTGAAGGAATTCTTCGGAAGATCCACTACAGCGTTATATTTTGAGATGATAGCCATACTGCCTTTATCATTGTAATAAAAAGGTTCAAGAACTTTACCATCTTCTATCCGTTTAAAATTAGCTGCCAGATTTTTCCCCTGCTGGATGGCAACCTGCGCAAGCTGAGGATGTCCTTTTGGAAATTTTTCTTCAGAAAGCATAAGACAAATATCTCCTATAGCATATATATTTTCTGTTTGTTCTACTTTATTGTAGGCATCTACCAGCAGGCGTCTGCCTTTTCCTACACTGGCTTCAGGCAGTCCGTCAATTTCCCGGCCTATCACCCCGGATGTCCAGATAAGGGTTTCCGTTGCAATGGATTTTCCATCACTTAAAATAACCTGGGAATCTACATAATCTTTTACAGAAACGTTCAGAAGAATCTTCACGCCCAGTTCTGTCAGCTTTTCATAAGCTGTTTTTTGAGCCAGCTGGCTCATAGGAGAAAGAAGGGTAGGTAAAGCGTCAATCAGATAGATACTGGAAAGACTTATCTTGATTTCAGGATATTCTTTTTGAGCAATATACCGGCCCATTTCTGCCAGCATTCCAGCGAGTTCTACCCCGGTAGGGCCTCCTCCTGCAATAACAATATTCTGCAGCTTTTCAGCCTGTTTTATATCCTTATTTCGGGCAGCCTCTTCCAGTGTCAGCAATATATGATTCCTAAGGTACAGCGCCTCTTCAATACTTTTCATCGGCAGTGCACATTTCTGTACATTTTCCATTCCGAAAAAATTAGATTCTGTTCCCAATGCCAGTACCAGATAATCATAGCTGAGATTTCCTGTTTCCGTTTCTATTGTTTTATTTTCAGGGTCTACTTTAATCAGGCTTCCCATGTGAAATTTTACATGCTTATTCTCTGAAAATAATTTTCTGAAAGGGTAGCTGATATTGGATGCTTCTATAAATGAAGTAGCTACCTGATAGATCAATGGCGGAAAAAAATGATAATTATTCTTGTCTACCAGTGTAATTCTGAATCTTTTATCATTTTTAAGAGATTTGATAAGATTGATGCCGGCAAATCCTCCTCCGACGATTAGAATATGCTTTTTCATAATAAATGATATTGAAATGATGTTCTTTATTTCATTCAATAACAGGACCAAAGGAGCTTAGATAACAAACATTTAACATATAAAAAAAACAAAATCAACTTGCTTTTTATCTTCTTCTTAAGGTCTGCACGATGTTTGTTGGTTATATAGCCAACACCCCAAAATATTGTCATATGAAAACAGATATTTTAACAGGAAAACACCGTCTGGGCTTAGGCGGGGTTGCCATAGGTACAGCTTTTGAAAATATCACGGATGAACAGGCTTACGAAATACTTCAGACTGCATGGGACACCGGGATCAGATATTATGATACTTCTCCATGGTATGGGCTCACCAAGAGCGAAAGACGGTTTGGAAACTTCCTTAAGGATAAAGAAAGAAGTGATTTTATATTTTCAACAAAAGTGGGAAGGCTTTTTAATGAAGTTCCGGAATCGGAAGTTCCCCCAACCATGTGGAAGAATCCCCTGAACTATGATTTCAGACATGATTATACAGCTGATGCTATAAAAAGATCTATTGCAGACAGTTTACAAAGAACAGGACTCAATCACATTGATATTGTTTATGTTCACGATTTGTCTGAAGACCAGGTAGGGGACCGTTATCCCTATTTTCTGGAACAGGCAAGAAAAGGGGCTTTTAAAGTTCTTTCTGAACTCCGGGACCAGGGAGTCATCAAAGCCTGGGGAATGGGGGTCAATACAATTGAACCTATCTTAGACTGTCTGGAATCTGCAGATCCCGATGTCTGCCTTTCTGCAACACAATATTCGATTTTAGAACATGAAGATGCGGTGGACAGACTTCTTCCTGCTGTTAGAAAATCCGGGGTAAAACTGGTTTCAGGAACCGGATATAACTCCGGTTATATTGCAGGAAGAAAACGGTATAATTATAAGGATCTGATTCCAAAAGGGATGAATGAAAAACGGGACCGAATGGAAACTATAGCATCACAGTACAATATAAGTCTTATAGATGCTGCCCTTCACTTTGTACTTGCTTGTGATGAATTTTCATCTATTATTCCCGGAGCCAGCAAACCTGAACAGGTAAAAGATAATGTGGAAGCGCTGCACGCCCATATTCCTTTTGATTTCTGGCAAGAATTGAAAGCTGAGGGGTTGATTTATAAGGAAGTTCAGATTCCTCAACCGTAATTATTAAAACACAACAGAAAATTCAAAATTTCTTCAAAATTTAATGATAGATTTATCACATGAAAATTCTAATCGTTGAAGACGAAACAGAGCTTGCTAAGAGTATTTCGGAATATCTTTCTGAAGAAAATTATCTATGTGAATTTGCTTCTACATTTAGTGAAGCTATGAATAAAATTGAAACATTTCAATATGATTGCATTTTATTGGATATTATGCTTCCTGACGGCAATGGGCTGAAAATTTTAGAGGAATTAAAAAAACAGAACAAACAGGATGGCGTTATTATCATTTCTGCCAAAAACGCACTGGATGATAAAATTGAAGGCCTGAAGCTGGGGGCTGATGATTATCTTACCAAACCTTTTCATCTTTCAGAGCTTATAGCAAGAGTATATTCAATTATCCGCAGGAAGCAATTCAGCAGCTCCAATATAATCAGACAGAATGAACTTCAAATTGATTTACTCGCCAAAACAGTGTCTGTAAATGATGACATCATTTCTTTGACCAAAAAAGAATTCGACCTTCTGATCTATTTTATAGGAAACAAAAATAAGGTGATTTCTAAAAGCACCCTGGCAGAGCATCTTTCCGGTGATTTTGCAGATATGCTGGACAATCATGATTTTGTGTATGCCCATGTAAAAAATTTAAAGAAAAAATTATATGATGCGGGGTGCAGTCATTACCTTAAAACCGTATATGGAACAGGTTATAAGTGGGAAACATAAGCCAATTGTATTTCTTAACCTTCTTTTATCATGAAAACATACATAGTAAAAGAGCTGAAATAATTCATCAGGTTCTTCGGAATAACAAATATTGTTTTTTCTTCTAAAATACGGAACGAAATTTATAGCCAATTAATATTAAATTGCAAATAAAAAAGTAGACACCCATCTTATATACTCATCTTAAAAACATCCCAAAACTCATAACTTGTAACTTATAACTCATCATTATCATTATTGTGAAGCCTCTATTAAGCAAAACGACAAAGCCTTTTCTTATTTATGTACTTATTGTATTGACAATAAGTATTCCTGTGTATTACTTTGTGGTAGACACGATTTGGAAAAGTGAACTTGATGAGCATAACCAGATTATTGTAGAGAAAACGGCATATGAGTTCAACCAGTTGAAACTGTCTGAAGAGCAGCTGGGGAAAAGCATGAAATTATGGAACGATATTCAGCCTGAAACCAATATTGAAAAAATTTCCGCAAATCGTATAAAAGGTGATAGTGTTTATACTAATGAAAGGCATCTTCCATTTATAGCTGAACACAAAAAAGAACGGTACAGATGCCTGGAGAAGGTGGTTTATATCCAAAGCAACCCCTATCTTTTTACCATACAGACCAATATTGAGGAAACCCATGAAACAATAGGAGTGATAGCCATGATCACTATCTTTTTCTTTGTGATGATTGTAGTGGGACTTTTATATATGAACAGAAGACTTTCAGCATCAATCTGGAGGCCATTCCGGGAGACACTGGACCGATTGAAAACCTTTAAACTTAACAGCCAGAATAAAATTGAATTCTCATCTTCTGATACCGCAGAGTTTGAAGAACTCAACCAATCTCTTTATAAGCTGATAGAGCACAATATTTCGGTCTATAAAACTCAAAAGGAGTTTACTGAAAATGCCTCCCATGAGCTGCAAACACCACTTGCTATTATCAAAAATAAGCTGGATCTCCTATTACAGGATCAGGATCTGACAGAAAAACAATACCGGATTGTTGAAGAAATGAACAGAGCGCTTACCAGAAGTTCCCGCATCAATAAAAACCTTATATTATTGTCTAAAATAGATAATAACCAGTTTGATAATTCTGAAAATATCTCGTTTGATCAGCTCCTCCATCAAAGTATTGATATTCTCAAGGAACATTTTGAACAAAAAAACATTGATCTACAGGAACATATTAAATCTGATGTACGGCTAAACGGAAACAGCAGTCTAACGGAAATTATGATTAACAATTTGATTATTAATGCTATCCGGCATACTTCACCCGATGGATCTATTGCTATAAAATTAACAGATTCTGTTTTTGAAATCTCCAATTCCGGGACGGAAAAACTGGATGCCGAATTATTATTCAAAAGATTTTCAAAATTGTCAGCAAATCATAACGGAAGTGGGCTAGGACTCTCTATTATTCAGGAAATCTGTAAATTTCATAATTGGACAGTCAGCTACAGGTTTGATAATAGCCACCATATCTTTTCCGTTAATTTATAGTTAAAAAAATATCCGAACCCGGACAATTCAAAATTTCTTCTAAATCTGATTGCACCTTTGTATTGAAATATACTTACGTGTAGATTTTATTTAGAAATGATTGTAAAAATTGCCCTTTTATTTTCGGGAATAATCCCTGTATTCTGGCTTAGCGCTATGTATGGCGGTAAGGTGAATCTTATATTGATTCTGATCTCATATCTGCTTTTCTCTCTGATGACAGTTTTGCTTCCTGCTTTGCTGTATTTAAGTAAAATATCACCCGTAAAATATTTTTATAATTCGTTTTTGATTATCAATCTTGCGCAATTTTTTGCCTTTAAACATACAACAAGATGAGGACAGCGAACAAAGTAGCAGCAGTCACGGTACTGTTCTGGTTAATGAAAATCGTAGCCACCACGCTTGGAGAGACCCTGGGAGACTTTATTTCTATGACCCTTAATCTTGGATACACGATGGGAATTCTTGTTACCTTATTATTTTTTGCCATTCTACTATCCATCCAACTCAACATAAAAAAATATGTTCCGGCTGTATACTGGATGGTAATTATAGGAACAACAACTTTAGGTACAGAAATCTCTGATTTTATAGACAGAACATTGAAAGCAGGATACTTATTAGGGAGCTTAATCCTTCTTTCCGGGCTTCTGGCTTCACTTTTTTTATGGTACAAAAAGTATAATAACCTTGAAGTCTATCCCATTTTTGAAAGAAATAAAGAGCTTTATTATTGGATCGCCATATTATTTTCCAACAGCCTGGGAACGGCATTCGGAGATTTTCTAAGTGACAATATGGGACTAGGCTACTTAACTGGAGCCTGTATTACCGGATTGATCATCCTTATCGTTGTCTTGCTTCATTATTTTACAAAGATCAATCATGTTGTATTGTTTTGGATTGCTTTTGTTTTTACCAGACCATTCGGAGCTACATTCGGAGATCTTTTAACCAAACCTGTTGTAAAAGGAGGTCTTGATCTTGGAACATTGAATGCTTCGCTGATATCTCTTGCTTTAATGATTGTCATGATTGTGATTTCACAAAGAGAACATATTAAGAAATCGCCATTTCAGGGATAACACCCTTATTTTTTAACCTTAAAAAAATCCTAAAAAATTAATATTTATGATGAATAGAAAGAAGTTGCTCCTTTTTCCAACATGTATTATTTCTACTATAGCCTTTGCGCAAACCAATTCTGTAACAGTCTCCGGAAGAATAACCGATAAAGAAAAAACAGGATTGGCCTATGCCCATATTATTTTAAAAAAGGAAAAAGACAGTGCTTTTGTAGCCGGAACCATCACCAATGAAGAGGGAAGATTTTCTATTATGGGTATAAAGCCTGATCATTATATGCTGGAAACTTCTATGACGGGCTATGATACCCAGGTGCAGTCTGTTTTCATAGGAAGTCTTTCTGAGTTCCTGGAAATCCCCATTATTGAACTGATCCCAAAGCAGGGAAAGGAAACAAAAATTGAAGAGGTGGCCATTACAGCTTCCAAAAAGAATGAAATAGACAATCGTCTGGATAAGAAAACATATGCTGTAGCAGACAATATCAGCCAAAACGGAGGATCTGTATTGCAAAGTATGCAAAATCTACCCGGAATAACGGTTCAGGATGGCAAAGTACAGCTAAGAGGAAATGATAAAGTAACTGTTTTGATAGATGGTAAACAAACCGCTCTTACAGGCTTCGGAAGCCAGACAGGGCTGGATAATATACCTGCCTCATCGATTGATAAAATTGAAATCATCAACAATCCTTCTTCAAAATATGATGCTAATGGAAACGCGGGGATCATCAATATTATCATGAAAAAAAATAAACAAAACGGCTGGAATGGTAAGATTGGATTTACAGCAGGTTTAGGTTCTCTTTGGGTAAGAAAAGAAAATTTACCGACAATCCGGTCACAATATACATTAACCCCAAAGATCAATCCTTCGCTTTCTCTCAACTACAGAAAAAATAAGGTTAATGTTTTTTTACAAGCCGATAATTTATATACCGAAACACTTAATAAAAATGAGTTTGTAACTCGTACTTACGATAATGGAACTATAATCAATTCACAGCTGAAAAGAAATAGGAATACCAATTTTTTTACTACTAAAGCTGGAATAGACTGGAATATTGACGCACAAAATACATTAACTATTTCGGGCATGTATGGAAGTGAGAAAATTATAGATCGTGGAGACCAGCCATTTTTTAACGGGGATGTATCTCAACGCCTTCGTCTATGGCAGTTTTTGGAAGATGAATTAAAAACTACCGCAATGGGAACAGCTTCCTATCAGCATAAATTCAAAGAAGCCGGACATCTATTGAATGTAGGGTTTAATTATACTTTCCACAGGGAGGACGAAAAATATTTCTATGATAATTATTTGCCTGTATCTGCCGGAACGGATGCTTTTAAATTATTATCTGATGAACAGGTATATGATTTCAATGTAGATTATGTAAAACCTTTAAAATATGGCAGGATTGAAACTGGAATTAAACTGAGAAACAGAAGTATCCCTACCGATATGAATTTTATTCCGGGATCCAATTCTGTACTGGATATTTCTGCGGGAGGGAAGGCCAACTATAAAGAGTTCATCCCTGCAGTGTATGGAAATTATATTTTTGAAAATGAAAAATGGGAGGCAGAACTTGGTATAAGACTTGAGTATGTGAAAATTCAATATGATGTTAATCCTAATCATCCTACCTATACAAGTGATGGGTACAATTATACACAGCCCTTTCCTAACTTTAGATTAGCATACAAGCTCAACGAACATAATAAGGTTTCTATCTTTTATAACAGAAGGGTAGACCGTCCTAATGAAGTGGATATCCGGATTTTCCCAAAATATGATGATGCAGAGATTATTAAAGTAGGAAATCCCGCATTAAGGCCCCAATTTACCAACTCTATTGAACTAGGATATAAATACAATTGGGATAACGGATATTTATATTCTGCACTATACCATCGTTTTGCTAATGGAACCATCACCAGAATTTCAAGTATTGTACCCAACAGTACTCTGATTTATGCCCTATTCCAAAATGTGGGGAGAAGTTATAATACAGGATTAGAAGCAATATGGAACCAAAAAGTATCAGATATCTATTCTTTTAATATCAATGGAAATATGTATAGGAATCAGATCAATGCATTTTCAGTAGTAAACCTTTATCCTGAGCCCAATACTTTTTCAGCAGACAAACAATCCACCATTTCAGGGAATATCAAGATGAATAATGTTTTTCATTTTACCAAAGGGCTGAATGCTCAGCTTACAGCGGTTTACCTTGCTCCTGATATTATTCCCCAAGGACGGATCAAGTCTAGATTTTCGGTGGATTTAGGTATTAAAAAAGCCATTCAAAAAGGAAAGGGAGAAGTGTTTTTAAATGCTTCAGATATACTTAATACAATGGTGATGAAGAAAAAAATTCAAGGAATGGGATTCGCTTATACCAGCAATGATTATTATGAAACTCAGGTCGTAAGACTGGGGTATAGTTATAAATTTTAATAAAGAAGTAAAAATTACAAATGTAATCCAGGATGAAAAAACACCGTCAAAAAATGCTGATCTATTTCATTGTTTTAATTTCAGCTTTCAGTACACTCAATGCACAAAACAATAACGACACGATTGTAGTTCAGGAACCAATACATGATAGCATTACAACCGCTATTCAAAAAAGTAAACTGAATTATAAAAGTTTGATTATTCCGGCAGCCTTCATTACGTATGGAGTAGCGGGTTTAACAATAAAAGACCTCCGACAGCTTAATATTTCAACGAGAACTGAAATTAATGAACACCAACCTACCCGGATAAATTTTGATAATTATACGCTGTATGCACCGGGAATTATGGTATATGGATTGAATTTGGCCGGGGTAAAAGGAAAACATAATTTAAGAGACCGTACTATTATCTATGTCTCTTCACAACTCATTGCAGCAGCTATTACATTTCCTTTAAAATATATGGTAAAAGAAGAAAGACCTGACCGTTCCAATACAATGTCTTTCCCTTCAGGTCATGCTGCAACAGCATTTTCTAATGCACAGTTTATGTTCAGAGAATATAAAGACACCAACTTCTGGTTAAGTCTTTCCGGGTATCCGTTTGCTATCTTCACCGGAGTATACCGGATGCTGAATGATAAACACTGGCTGGGAGATGTTGTTGCGGGAACAGGATTCGGAATCCTTTCTACAGAATTAGCATATTGGCTATATCCAAGAATTGATCATTTACTTCGCGGAAAAAATAAAACTAAAAATACATCATTATCATCTACAATGGTGATGCCGTTTTATCAAAACAATGCAGTAAGGATAGGGCTCATAAAAACTTTTTAAATGGATATCTTTTAAACCTGTTGAATAATATTTGTCTTAAAAAAACAAAGCGTCATCCCATATGAGTGACGCTTTATTCTGTTATAAATTTTCCTGATAAAAAGGGATCAATCGATCCAAGCTATTTTTACAGGTATTCACAGAAGCTCGGGATTGGTTTTTAATAAAAAATCATCTATACTACCTTGGCATTACGCACGAACTTTGCCAGTAATGCAGGGAAAAACCTTTTCAGATAAACACCCAATACTTCTTTACCACCAATAGCTTTCTGATTTTTCTTTTTTCCTATAGCAGAGAGCATTTTTCTGGCAAAAATATCAGCAGACATTCCTTTCTCAGTAGCATCATCCATGGTTCCCTGCAGGGAGCCGTCACCGGTGACCGCATGAATGGAAATATTGGTTTGTATAAATCCGGGGCAGATGATGGTAACAAGGACTTTTTGAGCATATAACTCTGCACGCAGGGCATCAAAAAAGCCATGCAGCGCATGTTTAGCAGCAGCATAGCCACTTCGCATCGGAGCTCCGAATACTCCCATGAGACTGGAAACTACAGCAATCTGGCCTCCACCGTTTTTAATCATATAAGGAACAACCGCTTTGGTAAGGGCAACGGTTCCTAGATAGTCAACTTCCATTAAGTGTTTATCAATCTCGATATCAGTTTCCATGGCCAATGAGCGCTGAGACAGCCCGGCATTGTTAATGAGAATATCAATCTTTCCAAATTTTTCTATTGCTTTTCCTGCAATATCAGGCATATCTTTATAATTGGCTAGATCCAGAGGAAGCACTGCATATCTGGAGTGGGGAAGCCCTGCATTTTCTGCTACAGCATATAATTGTTCCTCCTTCCTGGAAGAAAGAATAATCTTTGCATTCGTATTCACGGTAAGCTCCTTAGTCAATGCTTCTCCAATTCCTGATGATGCTCCCGTGATCCAAATAACCTTATTGTCAAAATAAGTACTCATAATAGTTCTGTATTCAAATGATTTTATTGTAATCCGGCGATATATTTCCCGGCTTTCATTCCCGAAAAAATACATCCCCCAAGGAATGTCCCTTCCAAAGCACGATAACCGTGCATTCCACCACCGCCAAAACCTGCTACTTCTCCGGCAGCATAAAGTCCTTCAATAATGCTTTCATCCTGTCTTAAAACCTGGCCGTTAAGATTTGTTTTAATGCCACCCAATGTTTTACGGGTAAGAATATGAAGACGTACCGCAATTAAAGGTCCATTTTCAGGAGACAATATTTTATGTGGGGCTGCCACACGGCCAAGCTTATCACCCAGATAGTTACGGGTATTTCGGATATAATTGACCTGTGTATCTTTTGAAAATTTATTATCAAGCTCCCTGTCCCGGGCTTCAATCTGTGCTTTTATTTTTTCATACTTTAAAAGATGATTTCCGGCCAGCTGATTCATTTTAGAAACAAGGTCTTCCAGATTATCTGATACAATAAAGTCTTTTCCGTGTTCTTTGAATGCTTCAACAGGTCCATGTGCCTTTTTGCCAAAAATTCTGCTCAAAAAGAGAGAGTAGTCTTTATTGGTAATATCCGGGTTCTGTTCCGAGCCGGAAAGCGCAAATTCTTTCTTTATAATTTTTTGAGTGAGAATAAACCATGAATAAGAAAATCCTGTATCCTGGATATATTTTAAAGTTCCCAATGTATCAAATCCGGGCAGGAAAGGAGCAGGAAGGCGCTTTCCCTGGGCATCAAACCACAATGAGGAAGGCCCGGGTAATATTCTTATTCCGTGGTTAGGCCATATGGGATTCCAGTTTTGGATTCCTTCTGTATAATGCCACATTCTATCCCTATTGATAATATCAGCTCCTATATTTTCTGCAATACCAATCATTTTTCCGTCTACATAGGCAGGAACTCCGCACACCATATTTTCGGGAGCAGGTCCCAATCTCTCGGGCCAGTTCTTTCTTACCAGCTCATGATTGGCTCCAATACCTCCCGAAGCAATAATAATATGAGGAGAAGTATATTCAAATTGTGAGATTACATTTCTATTGGTGGCCATTCCTCTTTCCTGAGAGTCGTTTTCCAGCACGTCACCTTTAAGTCCTTTTATTTTTCCATTTTCCAGAATCAATTCAGTAACTCTGTGTCTGAATTTCATTTGTAACAAACCTTTCTCTTTCGCCTGATATGCTTTTTCTACAAATGGCTTTATTACCCCTGTGCCCGTTCCCCAACTGACATGGAAACGGGGTACAGAATTTCCGTGTCCTGCAGCAGATCCGTCACCACGCTCAGCCCAACCGACCATAAACATCAACTTGATTCCCAATCTGGAAATGTATTTGTATTTTTCACCTGCCGCAAATTTCAGATAGGCTTCTGCCCACTGACGGGGCCAATAATCTTCTTTACGGTCAAAACCTGCTGTCCCTTTCCAATCCTGTAAAGCCAGCTCATAAGAATCTTTAATTCCCATTCTGCGCTGTTGGGGGGAATTGATCAGGAAAAGACCTCCAAAAGACCAGAATGCCTGTCCTCCTATATTCTCTTCAGTTTCCTGGTCCAATAAAAGGACTTTCTTTCCTGCATTGGTTATTTCCATAGCGGCAGTTAATCCCGCTAATCCGGTTCCTACAATAATAGCATCAGGCTGGAATGTCTCTGTCATTTTACTGGGGTATTTTTATTGAACAATACTTTATATAAATGTATAAAATATTACTCTTAGACTGATAAAATTATTTCAAGAGATGATTTTCAATTTTCGAATGTTTAATTTTTCAAGAAGGGGATTTTATAATTCCTATTAGCGGGAAAAAATAATTGAATTTTCTAAAGTTCCGAAAACCTCACCATATATAAGTTATTCATTTATATAACTTTGTTTAAGGAAAAACAAACAAAACACTTCAATAATCTAAAAAAATAATATGAATGAACATGACCATATAATCAGAAGACAGCCAAAACACATATATCCTAAAAAAAGAATTCTGTGCTTAGTTTCTAATGCCACTCATCTTCATGGTATTAGCGTCGGTTTTTTTGCAGAAGAAATGACACGTCCTTTTTTTGATTTTATACAGGCAGGGTATGATGTGGACCTATGCTCACCAAAAGGAGGGGAAGTGAAATTTGATGCCCACTCAGACCCTGAAAATCCGGATGGCGCTTACCCTAACGACTTGATTAGCATTGGTTTTCGTCATCATCCTATTTTTGGAAAATTATTACAAAATTCAAAAGCTGTAGAGGAAATAGATATTAATAATTATGATGCCGTTTGTGTTGCGGGAGGAGGAGCACCCTTACTCACTTTTAAAGATGATAAAAAACTACACAAACTTATTGCAGACTTTTATGAGGCAGGAAAAATTACCTGTCTTATCTGCCATGGAACTTCTTTACTGTTGTGGACCACACTCAGTAACGGAAAACTTTTGGCAGATGGTAAAACATGGACAGGATTTGCAGACAGTGAAGAGGATATTATCAATACAATGTTCGGAATGACTGTCAATGATTATACGATTGAAACAGAAGCCAGAAAAAACCCAAACACCAAATTTGAAGTTGCCGGGCCTCTGGAACCATTTGCAGTGAGAGATGGAAGATTAATTACTGCACAACAGCAGCACAGCAGTTTTCTTGCATCACAATTGGTCATTGAAGCTTTATCAGAATAGGCTGTTTATTATAATAAAAAACACACAATACATATGAACAAATACCAAAACATTTTTGATACTCAAAAAGAATTTTTCTTCAGTGATCAGAGTAAAACATACGAATGGCGTATGGATCAGCTCAACAGGATGGAAAAATTTCTTACAGAAAACCAGGACGTTTTTTGCAAAGCCCTGGAGCAGGACTTCGGTAAACCTCCTTTTGAACAGCTATTTGAAATTACAGTACCGCTGGGCGTGATAAAATATTACAAGGAAAACCTTAAACAATTGATGACACCTCAGAAGACTGAAATCCCTAAAGGTCTTGAAGAAACCGGAAACAGTGGAATTATTTATAAAGAACCTTATGGAGTAACGTTAGTCATTGGCCCATTCAATGCACCGGTATTGTTATTGCTTGATCCTGCCATTGCAGCATTGGCAGCAGGGAATACGGTCATTCTAAAACCAGCCAACACAACTCCTACTGTAGCCCAGCTATTTGCTGAGCTTATCCCTAAATATTTTGAGCCGGAAGCTGTAACAGCAGTGACAGGAGGCCGGGAAGAAATTACAGAATTATTACAATTACCTTTTGACTTTATTTTCTTTACAGGAAGTTCCAATGTTGCAAAAGTAGTAATGCGCGCTGCTGCAGAAAATCTGACTCCTATTATTTTAGAATTAGGAGGGCAAAATCCTACCGTCGTTGATGAAACAGCCAATTTGGACATCGCAGTAGACAGAATCGCATGGGGGCATAATGCGATTTCGGGACAATGGTGTATTGCCCCGGGATATGTATATGTACACGAAAGTATTGCTGAAGAATTTATTGAAAAGCTAAAGGCTTCCATCCGCAAAATGTACGGAGAGGATCCTCAGCAAAGCCCCGATTTCGCAAGAATGATCAGTGAACATGACACAGAACGTGTTGCGTCCTATATCATTCCTGAAAAGGTAGTTATCGGAGGACGTTTCAATGTGGCTCAGCGATATGTAGAACCCACTGTTCTTTATCCGAGTACCTGGGAAGATCCTGCATTGCAGCAGGAGGTTTTCGGACCTGTTTTGCCTGTAATGGTGTATTCAGATTTAAAAGAGATTGCCAATATTATTAAACGTAAACCTAAATCATTGGCAGCCTATATTTTTAGTAAAAACCAGGATAACATCGATTATTTCCTTAATTCGGTTTCCTTTGGAGGTGGTTGTATCAATCAAACGAACTTACACTGCTGGATAGACAGTTTACCTTTCGGAGGCGTAGGATATTCAGGAATGGGCAAATATTATGGTAAAGCAGGATTTGATGCTTTAAGCAATACTAAAGCTATGCTTGTTGGAAATCCGGATCTTGAACTTGATGTTTTTCCTCCTTATGCCGGAAAAGATATTGCTAAAAACTTAAGTGTATTCAGCTGATTAATAATAGAATTTTACAATTATTTCAAGCCCGATCCGAATGCAGGATGGGGCTTTTTTATCTTTGTAAAAATGTCATAAATGAATAATAGTAGTAAATACAGCGTATTTGCTGTCTCAAAAGATGGTAATTGCTAATTCGAGCTCAGGTGAAATCATTTTTAAAACCATGCACTTTTTTATTTTTTTTGACTACAACAATACAACAACTTTCGCAAGAGATATTTTATCACTTCACTTGGTTTATAGGAAGAAGGAGCAGAACAGTATATCTTGGCAATACAAATGTTAAGAATTGATATAAATATTAAAATGAAGATTTCTATAAATAAATATTTTTTCTTCATTTTGCAGCTTTATTTTTACATAAAACAAAATTTTTGGTGAAATTTCTATCCCCTGGTTTCAAAATTTAGTTTCCTCTTTTAAGATCTAATCATAGTTTCTAAAATAAAATAATATTTTTTTTTGAAATTAACTAATCCCTTTCTATACAAGAATGGGATTTGTTGTATTAAATCCCATTCTATAGATTTTTTAATTTTATCTATTACCTTTCGATAAAATAAATGTAACAGAAATGAAAAAAACATTATCAATTCTTGGTCTGGCTATCTGTGGATCATTATTTTCTCAAAATATTGCGTTTGACAAGCTGTATGGTAACTCGGATCCTGCTAATTATTATTTAGGTCATTATCCTGTGTCGGGCTCTGATGGCTTGGATATTAATTGGCATGGAGGAGTAAGACTCCGGGCAGGAGCAGGAGTAGGTTTTCAATTACTACAAAATGGAAATGTGGGGATAGGAACAGATTCGCCAGATACTAAACTTGATGTAAATGGTGGTGCCAGATTCTTCGATTTTGTGAGTGCAGGAAGTAATTCATGGATATGGCATACCCCTGATGGTGATGGTAGGAAAACCTTATACATGGCTCCTATGAATGCTGCTAATACCGATTGGGACTGGAGTAAAGCATTTATTATGAATGGCGAAAACGGAAATGCATTATTAAATGGAAAATTTGAAGCAAAAGAAATAAAGGTTACTCTTGGCCCTACTGCCGATTTTGTGTTTGAAGAAGATTATAAACTGCCAAAATTGGAGGACGTAGAAACACACATCAAAGAAAAAAAACACCTTCCTGAAGTTGCCTCTGCCAAAGAAATGGAAAAAGAAGGAGTAAATGTAGGAGAATTCCAGATTAAACTGTTGCAGAAAATAGAAGAGCTTACTCTCTATTCTATTGAACAAAATAAGCAGATCAAATTACTGCAGGAAGAAAACAAAACTTTAAAATCTCAATCTGATGACCTTAAAGAATTGAAAAAGCAAGTTCAGCAAATCCTTTCTACAAAAAAGTAAAAAACACAACTATGAAAACAAAATTACTTTCGATATTCTCTTTATTCATAGGCTTCTTAGGTTTTTCACAAACTGAAGTGTATTTCAAATATGATGAAGCGGGGAATCAAAGATACAGAGGAACAAACTCCGCAGGAAAGACAGTAGAAGAACCAGTAAAAACAGAAGCTAAAACTGTTTCTGCAGTTCAAAGTGAGCCTGCTCCTCAATCTTTGATTATGGATGAAGCTACTTTTTGGAAGCAGATCAGGCTGTATCCTGTTCCGGTTAATGATGTACTCACCATTGACTGGACGGAGCAAGTAGATGGATTAATAGAATCTGTTTCACTCTACCAGCATAGTACTGTCCATTGGAAATTTCAGCAACAAAACTTACCCAATCTGAATAAGCAATTGAAAATCAATATGAATGGGTATGATTGGGGTGTTTATATTTTACGTTTTACCTTGAAAGACGGAAGAGTTTTTGGGAAAAACATTACGAAAAGATAAAGCTATTTTCTGCTTACATGCATTCATTATTTATTAGACACAATATGAAAATTATTATATCAATTATACTGTCATTCTGCTCAGGGCTGAGCTTTTCACAGACCATACTGTATCAGGCAGAGAGTACATCCCGTACAGTTCAGGATCCACAGACAGTGGTTCTGGCACAGGGATTTTATGCTAAATCTGATGTATCCAATCCTTTTATAGCTAAGATTGGACCTGCAACAGAAAATCCGGGAGGAGGTCCTGTAGATTCAGGAGCTGGGGCAACCAACCCATCAGGAACTACTGCTCCGGAAGAAAAAAAATTCCATGATACCAAAGGGAATATTGAAGTTAATGGGACAGGGCAGTTACAATTTACTTTACCTATAGCACTTCCTCCTGGAGTGAAAAGTGTGGCCCCGCAAATTAATCTTGTATATAATAGCGGCTCTGGAAATGGAATTGCAGGCTATGGATGGAATCTTTCAGGAATAACAGCAATTTCAAGAATTGGCAAGACTATTGAAAAAGATGGAGAAGTAAAGGGGATCCAGCTAGACTACTCTGATTATTATAGCTTTAACGGCCAGCGATTAATTCTTAAATCTGGAGAATATGGAAAAGATGGAGCCGAATATGGTACTGAAAAATATTCCAATATTAAAATAAAGTCTGTTGGAGCTGTTACTGGACAAGCGTGGCAGGGACCAGAATATTGGGAAGTTACCTTTGAAGATGGATCACAAGCCTGGTATGGAGCGGCGGTTTCAGGGAATAATCAGGCAAGGACTCCTATTGAATATAATATTGTAAAATGGAAAGATGCTCAAAGCAATTATATTACTTACAATTATTCACAGGTAGCTTCTACCAATGTTGCTATTATTTCATCCATAGAATGGGGAGGAAATGAAGCATTGGGAAAAACTCACTTTAATAAAATTGAATTCACTTATATAGATAGAAATATAAAAGAACAATCCTATGTATTGGGGTTGGTGTATACCCAAGGTAAACTTTTATCAGAAATTAAAGTCAGTTCCAATGGAAGCCAGTTTAAAAAGTATGCAGTAGAATATATTAATAATGGAACAAGCTATCAGTTTGCTAATAAAATAATAGAATATAATGCCAGTAATCAGACTGCTAATCCTGTTACAATAGAATACGAATCTTATCAGGCAGGTAATGAAGAAACGATTAAAGAAAACAATATTGCAACCAATAATACAAAAAAGTATGGCGATTTTGATATGGATGGCATTACTGATTATCTTGAATTCATACCTAATGCCGGTAGCTCTCCATCTGGTCCGGTAGGAGCTATACACTTTATAAACTCGGTTTACAAAGACTCTCCTGTTATACCATTGCAATATGAACTCTCAAGATTTACTGCGGAAGAATTTGCAAAGGCTACAGCTGTAACCTTTAAAAAAGATGGTTATATGAAAAACAAGGTAGGAATAGTAATACCGCATAAAGTTGCGACTTCAGATCCTCAGAAACCAAACTATGAATTACTAATATATTCTGCGGATATTTCTGACTTTAAATTTAAACTGGAATATTCAAAAGTAATTCCTTTTGCCCTATATAATCCGGGCGGTGAGTTGGGTGATGATACTGCATGCATTGCATCCTCACCACTCAATGTAAACTATTTAGAAAGTTATGACTATGATGGAGATGGTATCTCAGAACTGATGATAGGGTTTAGTAAAAGAAATAGATGTACGAGCGCACCATATCCTAATATATCCAATCCTGGTTATTCTGATACAACAGAGCTTATTGATTCTCAATTACCCCTCCTACAACCTCGGATCAATTCCTCGAATGTAGAGTATGGAGATGATATTCTTGCAAATCTGGAATTAGAAAACTCCCAGAATAGAATTATACCACCTGATGGCAGTACAATAGATTATTTTACATATTATTCATCATATTTAATCGATATTGATGAAAATACGGATGTCAGTAGCAGCATTTATACATATGATGGAGGAGTAAATATTAATAATTCATTGGATAATAACAGAAATAACCGTTTTGCCGATTTGAATGGGGATGGCATACAGGATATTATTCAGATTAAACCAGACGGAACGATCACTAATGTTTACAATTTCCGTAAGCAAACTGCAGGAAGTTATGTAAAAGTAAGTATTG
This sequence comes from Chryseobacterium sp. Bi04, assembly GCF_918698085.1. Taxonomy (GTDB): domain Bacteria; phylum Bacteroidota; class Bacteroidia; order Flavobacteriales; family Weeksellaceae; genus Chryseobacterium. The sequence goes on along the minus strand of NZ_CAKKLP010000012.1, from coordinate 114,047 downwards.
GAATCTTTCCAGGACAAAAGCTCGAAGGTATTTCCTCCTCAGCATTATATGGAGATTTTAATGGTGATAACAAGGTTGATGTCCTGGTTCCCCAAGCCAATAAATCATATAATTGGAATTTATATATTTCAGATGGTAAAAAGTTTAATCAGTCTTTTATCAATAACTTTATTTATTATAGTTCAGGAGGTGAAGTATTGATGGAAAATAGCCATCATATATTGGAAGCAGGAGGAGGCTGTTCATTTTCGGATAGCAGATATTTTCAATATAATGTTGCAGACCTGGATGCAGATGGAAAATCAGATATTGTCGTTAGCTATATATTTATGTCTAATCATGAATGGAATTCTCACCATGATCAGGAAAAAACAGTTCTGCGTACTTTTGTGTATTCAGTTAATAAAACAACAACAGACAATACTGCAAATTTTGCTAAGGCATTTTATTCAAGTGCAGGTGGAGATAGTGCTTTTTTACAAAACAATCCGATCCAAACAAACGGAGATTTAAATTTTTATAGGGTAAGGGATTGGAGAAGAGAATATGCTCAAAAAGTTATTCCTTTCGGAACTCTGAGTCTAAACCGAACTAACCAGCAAATTATATCTATAGGAAAACCCGATGATTGTTCGGGGGTAATTGGTTGTACTTACAATTATGTTACTCAGTATGGGTATCCGTATATTCCTTCTTTAGCAAGAGCTAAGTTTATTAAACAAGGCGACGTTACAACAGAAGTTTCCTATCAGGAGCTTAACCCTAAAGCTGATGAGAATTTTTACAAACCAATTAAAAAAGAATTATTTCCGTATTTTGAATTGGAACAAATTCCTTTATCAGCAGCTGTATCAAGACTTAAACAAAACATTCCTGATAAAACACTAATTCAGGACTTCAGGTATAGAGGCTTTTTAAGCCATCTTACAGGAAAAGGCATGATTGGTTTTCGTCAAAGTACCCGCTCGTCCTGGTATGCAGATGGATTTGAAAATGCCAAAATCTGGTCAGGAGTAGAGATAGACCCTCTTTTTGACGGGGTCCCTGTAAAAGAATGGTCAATTAGAACCAATGATGAAAGCAAAATATTTCCTGCAGATATTTCTGAGAACAATACTCAACTTTTAAGCTTTAAATCTATTCTATATGAAAATTTTAAATTATTAAATGGTCAGCCCATTACTGTTTCTGATACTGATAAACCGAAGATTGTAACAGCTACTGTTCCGAAAAATACCACAGCAAAAGATTTCCTTAGTGGTACAATAACGAACGGCTCTATTATCTACGGAGATTATTATCTTCCGAAACAAAGCATCACTAATATTAATAATGGTTATGCAGTAACCACTTCTGATTTTGAATACATTCATAATCTATCAGGAAGTGGGGCAGATTATTATATAGGTCGCCCAAAAACCAAAACAGAAACGCAGCAAGCTTATGGTGATACAAAATCAGGTAAAGAGGAATATACGTATGAAAACAATCTGCTAAAGACATTAAAAACATGGAACAGGGATAATACAGGCTATCTACTGGAAACATATAGCTACGATAGTTTTGGGAATATAATTCAAAAAGTAATTAATAACAGTGCAGACCCACAAACGCAAACTACTAAAGCAGAGTTTGATTCAAAAGGCAGGTTTGTACTGAAGAAAACAGACAATCTGGGATTGGAGACCAATATTGAATACAACGATTGGGGGCAGATAAAAAATCAGACCGATGCATTAGGAAATACGCTTGTTAACATATACGATGGTTGGGGTAAATTATTAACCTCTAAAACCAATCTGGGTGGGACGACAACCTATCAGTATAACAGAGATGACAGTTCAAATATAACAATTACCCAATATGACCCGGATGGAGATATCTCCATGAAATATACCAATAAATTGGGTCAGGAATATAAAGTTTCCACCAAAGCTTTCGGACAGGGGAAATTTGTTTCCCAGGAAACACAGTATGATCTTTTGGGGAGAAAGCTCAAAGAATCTGAACCTTATTTTGAAGGACAGTCTGCCAGCCAGTGGAATACAATTGCTTATAATGATAATTTTTTTCCTGCCAAAGTAACCACTACTTCATTTAATGGTAAGCAGATGGAAACCACAATTTCCGGAAATACTACTACTGTTAAAGAAATAAACCCTGCTGATTATGGAAGAACCAATTCCAAAACCACAGATGCATTAGGAAACATAGTTTCTACCACTGATAAAGGGGGAACTATTCAATTCTCCTATAACGCTGCAGGGGAACAGATACAGGCAAAATATGCAGAAAATGCTGTAACAACAAAGTATGATTCTTGGGGCAGGAAATCAGAATTCAACGATCCTTCCAATGGAATATATAAATATGAATATGACGGATTTGGTCAGCCAAAGAAGATTATCAGTCCGAAAGGAACGAAAGAATATACCTATAATAATTTTGGACAGCTCATTTCTCAAAAAGAGGTTTCTACTACCGATGGTGGACAGGCAACCAATAAGACTATTTCTTTTACTTATGATAATAAAGGAAGAGTTGTTGCCAAATCAGGAACTTCCAAAGGGCAAGCATATAGTAATAATGCCTCCTATGACCCACAAGGGAGATTATTATCATCATCTGAAAATAGCAATGGAAAATATTTTATTCAGAAAGGAATTACTTATGATGATAAAGCAAGGATAATATCCTATGAGAAACAGCTGTATTCTTCCGGTACTTTAACCAAAGTACAAATAGAAAATGTGTACAGTGCCTGGAATGGTCAACTCTATCAGGTAAAAGATAAAACCTCAGGTAAAATTCTCTGGGAGCTGAAAGAGACCAATGCAAAAGATCAGGTAGTAAAGGCTAAACTAGGTGTTGCAGATATTAATAATACTTATGATGCCAGTGGTTTCCTCACCAGTGTTAATCACTCTTCACAGGTAAAACCAGGTATCCTGCAAGTCACTTATTCTTTTGATGCAATTAAGAATGAATTAAAAAGCAGAACAACAGGAGGTGATTTCAATATTGTAGAATCTTTTGATTATGATGATAATAACCGCTTAGTCAACTGGACAAATCCTGTAACAGGAATAAAACCGTCAACCAACAGAAACGTTTATGACGTTAAAGGAAGAATTACTCAAAACGATCAGGTTGGAACGATTAAGTTTGAAAATTCTGCCAAGGTCTACCAGCCAACTGGTATGACTCTGAATGAGGCAGGAACACAAAATTATAATAACGATTTAATCCAAAGTATTGTTTATAATGAGAATAACGATCCTGTATTCATCGATGGTGAAAAAGGAGATGTTGCCTTCCAGTATGGCTTGACAAGTATGAGACAAAGAGTTACCTATGGAGGTAACTTCAGTACAGATGGAGAAGGTAGATTAACTAAATATTATAGTGAAGATGGAAGCTATGAAATCGTAAAAGACAATACAACCGGAAAAGAAAAGCATATCCTATACATTGGAGGAACGCCATATGAATCAAATATTGTATTTTTAAAGGACTTTACGGAGAGCAGTGGTTCTTACAAATTTTTACATAAAGACTATATTGGAAGTATCTTAGCAATCAGCGATGAAGCAGGAAATAAGCTGGAACAGAGACATTTTGATGCTTGGGGTAATTTCACCCATCTTCAAATTAAGAATGGTGCTGTAATTACTAATGCTCTTGCCATTGAAGAAACCATTCAAAAATACGGATTACTGCTAGACAGGGGGTACACTTCTCATGAACACTTCTTAGAAGTAAGTATCATCCACATGAACGGAAGGCTGTATGATCCATTGTTAAGAAGATTTTTAAATGCTGATGAGAATATACAGGACTCTTACAATACCCAGAATTATAATAAATATGGGTATGTCTTGAACAATCCACTGATGTTTAATGATCCAAGTGGTGAGTTTATTCTGGAATCTGCATTCTTATCAGCTGTAATTATCGGAGCTATGGTAGCATCCTTTAGTTATACAGTTATGGTTTCTATTACCGGTCAGGATTGGAATTTAGGATCATTTCTGAAGTCAACATTATTTGGTGCTGCCTCGGCAGCTGTGACATATGGGATAGGAAGTATATTTTTCACTTCGGCAGGTACTGCTACCCAAATTGCAACCGAGCTGGGGAAACTGGGAACTATTTTTGTACAGGGAACCGCACATGCTTTAGCACAAGGTGTATTATCCCTGGTACAAGGAGATGGCTTTGGAAGTGCTTTCGCTTCAGGATTTTTAGGAAGCATAGGGGCTTCTTCATTTGGTGCAGTTGCCGGGAAATTTGCCAATAGTGCAGTAGGAACTATTACTTCCGGTGTTGTTTTAGGAGGTGTAGGCTCTGAACTTACTGGTGGGAACTTCTGGAAAGGTGCTTTAATTGGAGGTTTTGTCGCAGGATTTAGTCATGTCATGAATAGAATTGATCCCCAATTAGATTATGCAGATGCTGATACTAGCTCTGAAGGAGCAAGTAATGATGCACACGGAGATAAATTGAATTGGTTTAATGAAAAAGATGGAGGTCTTTATATAGTTGCCCAAAATGATAATAATGTACCAGAAGGGACGGTTAGGATTTATGCACATGGAAATGCAAAAGGTATACAAGGCGCGGATAGATATTGGATAGATACACCAGAAAAATTTGATCGAGTTTTAATGGAACGAAGCCCAGCATGGAGAAATTATAGAGAAAATGGAGGTACTATAAAAATAGAATTAATGTCTTGTAACACCGGTGGAAAAAGTAATGGTATTGCAAGTAGAATTTCGAAGTCTTTTATGTTTTCTACAGTTATGGCACCGAATAATTATTATGTTGCTGCAAGAAATGGGTCATGGAGCGGAGTTGCAGGTCAATATAATTTAATTAAACCAGGAAGATGGAATTATTTTGTCAATGGGCAAAATATAAGAGGGATATATGATAAATACTTTTATAAAAAATGAGAAAAATAATAATCTATTCAGCACTTTTAATTTTCATAATTAGTTGTAGTAATAAGAATGAAAAAAATATTACAGAAAATACAGATTCTAAATTAATGACTAAACCCGATACAGTGAAAATCATAATAGATACAGCTTCAGTATTCAATAGGCTTCAAATAGAAGAGTATCAAAAAAATGTTATTAATAAAGGAGATCCTGATTCGTTTGTTAAGCTTATTATTCATTATGGCAATCTTTCTGATTATAAAGAATTATATAAATATGCCCTTATTATGGCAAACGAATATAATAGTGGAGACGGATATAATATGGTTTTTGAATCTATAATTGCAATGAATAACAATAATGAGTATTATGATATTACAGATTTAGCAAAAATTAATGAAAAGGCAAGGTCTGAAGCTTTAAAATATTTGGAAAAGGGAGCTAATTTAAATGATATTAATTGTATGTCTAAACTTCAAGAGATTTATAGGAATGGAATTGGAGTTGAAAAAGATGTTAAGAAGGCAAATGAAATTAAGAAAAAAATGGAAAAAATGTAACTTTACATAGTAAACAATAAATGTAACTACACCCATTTTTGAAACAAAAGAAATGTATATTTCTTGCACACTAACTTTAATATTATCAAATTCCTACAGCATTAAGTGATAATTATCTACCAGATACAGTAAGGATTTAAGCTCATTCAAGTGGTAGCTTCATAGTGGGACTAAATGGTGAGCACATTTATACTGCCGAACAATTAGATCAGGTTTTAACTGGCCGTAGTAGAGCTTGGGAAAATTAAAAAAAATGGAGGAAAATTAATATTAGATATTAAAGCATGTAATACTGGTCAGATTCGCTACACGTATATCAAGTAGCCCCATTTTTAAAAATGGTCAAGGTGTATTTGGGCATACACTTTATTCCCCATATTATAATAAATTTTATTAAAGCAAAATAATATGAATTATAAATATACACTTGTTTGTCTATTACTGCTACTTGGATTAATTTATTGTACTTCAAGCAAGAAGCCAATAAACAAACAAGATTTAAGAAAAATAGAATTATTACTATCTAAACATAAAAAATATGCTTTTATAGATTTATACAGGAAAGAAATTCAACAAGAAGAAAAAAAATATCATATAAAAAAATGTGACTCCTTATTCGATTTATCTTCTACTGAGTTGGTCCAAGAAAATTGTTTATTTATGGATTTTTATTCAGAAGATCATTCCTCTTATATTGATCAAAATTATCAATCAATGATTAATAAATGGCTAAAAAAAGACTATCCTCCCAGCATACCTGCAGATAACCCAAATATCAAAATGACAATGACATTTAAAAAAGCATTAGATTTTTATGAAAGTGCTGATTTAGATAAATATATAGATTCTTTAAGAGTAGTCTGCCACAGGAAGTATAAAGAAAATAAATTAGAAAGTATAAACTGTATTGATTAGGTTTATTTTTTTTTCATCTCCAACAATATGCCTCAATATCCTTGCAAAATGTAGGAGGGGGGTGATCTCGGAATAAAAGTAAAAAATCTATATTTAAGGAATTCTATAAACAAGGAAGAATTTAATCTTACAGGAAATACTAAGAAGAAATGGGAATCATTTTTGTGTATAAATTACGAATCACTTAGCTCAGGTGTATTATCCCTGGTACAAGGAGATAGCTTTGGAAGTGCTTTTGCTTCAGGATTTTTAGGAAGCATAGGGGCTTCTTCATTTGGTGCAGTTGCCGGGAAATTTGCCAATAGTGCAGTTGGAACTATTGCTTCCGGTATTGTTTTAGGAGGTGTAGGCTCTGAACTTACAGGAGGAAATTTCTGGCAAGGTGCTTTAATTGGTGGAATCGTGGCCGGGTTTAATGATGTGATGCATACAATGGATGGTGGACCTGCTAATAATAAAATAAAAAAACGATCTTCTTCAAAAAAGATTGAGGGAGATAAAAATATTTGGTTTGGTGATGAAAATCCAAACTTGTTTAAACAAGCTGTAAATGATAATTATCTACCAGATAATACAGTCAAGATTTATGCTCATTCAAGTGGTAGCTTCATAGTAGGACCAAATGGTGAACATATCTATACTGCTGAACAATTGGATCAGGTCTTAACTGGTCGTAGTAGAGCTTGGGAAAATTTTAAAAAAAATGGAGGAAAATTAATATTAGATATTAAAGCGTGTAATGCTGGTCATGACAACAAAGGATTCGCTACACGTATATCCAGTAGCCCTATTTTTAAAAACGTTGTTATAATTGCACCTAGTGATTACTACATGTCAAACGGAATTAAAGCATGGGTAAATCGAGGTGGACAATATAATATCATATTGAATGGAAAATTAGTTAGGGGTAAATACAGTAATCATCCTATACCTTAAAAATTAAAATTATGAAAAACATATCTTTAAATAAGATCATAGTACTATTTTTATTTTCATTGCTAATATGCTGCTCAAAGGAAAAAAGAGCAAAAAAAATCTAAAAATGTTACAATAGAAAAATTCAAAAAAGAAATTTTAATAAATGGTAATATTAATGCATATAACAAATTAAGTATTTATTATCTGAAATCAACATTTCATAATGAACTTTTACCTTACTCAATTCTAATGGCAGATAAATATAATCACGGAGATGCCTGCCATGATATATTTGTGCAATTAATCGGTTCAAAACAGGCTCCAAAATCTCAAAAATATGACATTTCCATTTTTAATAAATTAAATGAAGGGGAAAAGCAGTATGTCCTATTTTATTTGAAAAAAGGAGCTAAATTAAAAAACATAAATTCTATAGTAGTTTTAAAAGAACTAGATTATTCCGACAATTAATACTCCGGATTGAGTGAGAATCTTTTTACTGGTGTTAAAGCTGGTCAAGTCAGAAACTGGGTCAGTTTTTATGGCAAGAATGCTGTTTGGTTTGGAGGTGCAAAAGTAGGAGTAGGAAATGAACTCATCTATAATGGAACTCATAAATAATATTGAATGATGGATGTACAGGAGAAAACAATAATGTTTTTTAAAAAATGTGGTGTTTATGATGATAAACTAAAGAACAAAACAATTATTAATGATGTAAATGAAGATTTTATGGATTTAGAATCGTTATTTGAATCTTTTTTTAAAGAATTTGACATTGAGAATAGTTATGCTTTTGATGTTACTAGATATTTTCATCAAATACCCTTTTTTAATAAAATTTTAATTGCATTTGGATTTAAAATTAAAGCAGAAAATAAACCATCAATAACAATAAGCCATATGATAAAGGTAGCGAAGCGAAAAGAATGGTTTGACCCGGAATAAAATTATTTCCTGTTTCCATGAGGTGACAAAGCTTGGAAGTACTTTTCATCAGGGTTTTTAGAAAACCTACGTAAAAGCTGTATTCCGGATAGATTCCTCTTTCCACTGTCAACTTCTTATTTATCTTTGTAAAAAATAGAAAAGCTATGAAGTATTTGTTTGTTATGGTTTGTTTTGTCTGCTCAATGCTGAGTCAGGCAGAGCAAAAACAAGATCCGTGGAAAGATAGCCAGCTGATGGACCCTGCATTGTTGGCTTCCAGAATTGTAAAGAATAAGACAAAGGATATCGTAATTATTTCTGTAGGTCCGGAAGCCATTATTAAAGGTTCTGTAGACATAGGTCCCACGCATGAACCTGAGAATCTGGAGAAATTGAGAAATTACCTTAAGGGCATTCCTAAAAACAAAGAAATTGTAATCTACTGTGGATGCTGTCCTTTTGTAAAATGTCCTAATATCCGTCCGGCATTTAATCTGCTGATGGAAATGGGCTTTAAAAATGCAAAGCTTCTGAACCTTCCGAAAAATATTAAAACAGATTGGTTAGATAAAGATTATCCTACAAATGATTAAGATGAAGATGTATTATACCGTATTATTTTGTGTCATTTTCTCTAGATTGATGATGGCTCAAAACCGCAATATTGAAATAGGCAAGAAAGCTCCGGAAATTACCCTGACTAAGGCAGACGGAAGTACATTTATCCTTTCTTCATTAAAAGGTAAAATGGTATTGATTGATTTTTGGGCAACCTGGTGTGCCCCCTGTGTAGAAGAACAGCCGGAACTGAAAACCCTGTATACTACCTACGCAGGTCAGGAGGATAGCAAGAAATTTGAAATTCTTGGCATTTCTTTAGATAAAAATAAAGAAAACTGGCAGAAAGCGATAGACCGGTTTGCTATTAACTGGATTCAGGTCAGTGATTTAAAGTTCTGGAAAAGCCCGGTAGCAAAATTGTATGAAGTAGATGAACTTCCTTTCAATGTCATCATAGATGGAGAGGGTATGATCATCGCTAAAAACCTTCATGGTAAAGATTTGGAAGACTTTTTAAAGAAAAATTTAAATTAGAATTAGTATAAAAACAGCGGTAATTGATTTACTGCTGTTTTTGTATAGATAAGGTGGAAAATACTTTCATCTATCTTTAAAAGCTGTTGATATACAGTTGAGAATACATTTTCTCAGAGCTTCCTACTTTAGTTCTATGAAAAAAAGCATCTTCCTCCGTTTTGCACTCTCCGTGATTTTGTTAATGCATTGCCTGATTTCTATTTTCAGTGGCGATGTCAATAATTTTGGGATTCATTATCTGGATGCCATAGGGTTCAGTCCTGTAGGGCTTTATGTTGCCTGGACTGTTAAACTGATCCATCTATTTTCAGTCCCTTTAATCTGGGTTGACCGGTATATTAAACCGGTGGCAATCTGCAATATCCTGATTTTTGTTTTTGGAATTTATTATGTTCACTGGCAGAACGGCTGGTTTGTTGTGGGGGGTGGCACCAATGGTGTTGAATTTAATTTCCTGTTGATTTTTTCCTTTCTCAATCTAATGTTCCCAGAAATCCGTTTTAAAAAGACATCGTGATTATTGTTTACCCAACCTATACAGCATAAAAAACAAGTCGTTTATAGATGAGTACCATACTTTGGTAGACTTTATATTTTTATATTTGACTGAACAATATTACTTTGTACATTTAAATTATTATAATTTTGAAACCTATCGGAAAATCTAAGCTCCGTATTCATTTGCTCTTTTGGATACTTTATTATATCCTGGAAGTTTATCTTGATTTTTATTGGTCAAAATATCAGTTCCCGGATTTCAAATGGCAAATAAGACTTCAGAATACTTTTATGCTGGAGCTGGGTTATCTTATGATTAAAATCCCGCTTGCCTATTCCTTGTTATATGTATATGAAAAGATGCATATCAAAAGCATTTTTAAATATACTCTTTATATTGCTATTGTGATAATAGCCGTGTTGGGACATCGGTTTTTCACCCATTATGTAATGTACCCTTATATCTATGGGCTTGAAGAAACACAGGACGGCAAAGAGCTTTCAGGATATATTAACGGACTGGTAGCCTTCAATTCTTTTATGGATCTTATTTTTATGGTTGGGCTGGTTTTTGGAGTGGAAATCACCAGACAGAAAAACGTGTTGAAAGACCAGATTTCCCAATTGAAATCCGAAAAACTGGATCAGGAGCTTACGATGCTGAAGGCGCAGATCAATCCGCACTTTCTTTTTAATACCCTCAATAATATTTATGGGATGGCTCTTAAAAAAGCGGATGAAACACCGGATGTTATCCTGCAGCTTTCTAAAATAATGAGATATAATATTTATGAGGCTGCGGAGAAAAATATCTCTATAAAAAAAGATATTGAAAACATCACAGATTTTATCCAGATCCAAAAAATAAGACATCGCCATCTTAGCATTCATTTTAATGAAAATATAGATAATCCGTCACAGGAAATATCTCCGCTTATACTGATCCAGTTTGTTGAAAATGCTTTTAAGCATGGGGTGTCCGAAAGCTTGGGAAAGGCTTTTATTCATATTGATATTCAATTGAAAAATAGAGTTCTTGTTTATTGTATCGAAAATTCAAAAGAAGACAGATCCCATGAACATTCTACCAAACTGGGACTGAAAAATATCCGCAGACAGCTGGAGTTGCTTTATCCTAAGCATATACTTTCTGTTGAAGATAAAACTGACCGATATATTGTACAATTAACCATCGATTTCAATGATACACTCCACCACTAAAAAATACAGCTGCATTATTGTAGAAGACGAGCCCATAGCGGCAGAAATTCTGGAAAATTTTGTTTCCCGGGATGAAGAGCTGAATCTTGTGGGGAAATGTGCCGATGCCGTTTATGCCAGTAATCTTTTGAGTATTCATAATGTGGATCTGATGTTTTTGGACCTTCATCTTCCTGTAGTAAAAGGTTTTGACTTTCTAAGAAAATTAAAGAATCCTCCTTTCGTCATTGTAACCACTGCTTATCATCAATACGCTGTGGAAGGGTATGAACTGGATATCGCAGATTATCTGATGAAGCCTATCCCTTATGACCGTTTCGTTACAGCCGTTGAAAAATTCAAGCATTTGATGCAGGCCGAAGATGCTTTGCTGGAAGTGGCTGAGCGTGATTATATTTTTATCAGCAGTGGAAAAAAACAGATTAAAATTATACTGCAGGATATCTTTTACATCGAAAGTTTAAGAGAATACATCAATATTCATACAAAGACAGAAACCTTCACTTTTAAAATGCCGATCAGTAAGATTGAAGAAAGCCTGAACCCAAAAATGTTTCTCCGCATCCATAAATCTTATATTATTTCCCTTTCAAAAGTGGAAATAAAATCTGCTAACATCATTCAGGTTAACGGAAAAAAGCTTCCGGTTGGAAGGACTTATAAACCACTCGCAGGATTTTAAAGGCCCTATTTATTTTTAGTAGACGTTAATGAGCTGTTGATATATAGATTTGATTATAATTTTCACTAATTATTGAATTTTGAATAACAATCATGTTATAAAAATTAATAATTATGAAATACAGGTTAAAGCTTTTCAGTGTAGGTGTTGCTTTTTTTATCGGAAGTGAAACCTATTTCAGCCAGGGTAAGCAAGATACCCTCAAAGCACAGAACATAGAAGGGATTGTAGTTACGGCCTTAGGAATAAAAAGAGAGAAAAAATCTCTGGGCTATTCCACACAGGAACTAAAAGGGGAAGAGATCAACAAAAATCCAACAACTAACTTTCTGAATAATCTTTCCGGGAAAGTAGCCGGGCTTGAGATCAGACAGTCTACTAATTTCGGAGGCTCCATAGATGCTGTCTCCAGGGGATACAAATCTATTTTGGGAGATAACCAGGCTCTTTTTGTAGTAGACGGTGTTCCGATTATCAATAGAAATATCAATTCTACAGGGCAGCAAAATGGGGGCGGAGGCTATGATTATGGAAGCCCTGTATCAGATATCAATCCCAATGATATTGAGACATTAAATGTACTAAAAGGAGCTGCCGCAACCGCTTTGTACGGGTCTAGAGCTCAAAATGGCGCCATTATTATCACTACAAAAAAAGGTAAGAAAAATACGCAGGGAATTGGCTTGGAATATAGCGGAAGTATTTCTGTTTCTGCTGTTGACAAATCTACCTTTCCTGAATATCAGACGCAATATGGACAGGGCTATTTCGGGAATATTTTTGCGAACTATCAAAATAGCCCCATGGCCATCTTTTGGCATGATGCTTCTTATGGAGCGCCTTATGATCCTAATCTGATGGTATGGCAATATGATGCTTTTATTCCCGAATCACAGAATTTCGGAAAAAAAACGCCTTGGGTCATGGCTAAAAGCGGGCCTATTACTTTTTTTGATAAAGCAATTAATCAAACCAATAATATTGCTTTGAGCGGTGGAAATGACAGGGCAACATTCAGGTTAAGTTATTCCAATACCAATGCAACGGATATCATGCCGAACTCTTCTTTAATGAAGAATAACTTTGGTGGGAATGCCTCCTATAAAATTACAGATAACCTTACCGCTACTATTTTTGCCAATTATATTACACAAAATACAAAAGGAAGGAACTCTACAGGGTATACCGATAATATTATGGGGAATTTCCGACAGTGGTGGCCCACGAATGTAGACATTCAGTACCAGAAATATCTTTTTGATACTTTTGATAAAAACTATACCTGGAATATTAAGTCTCCCGTTAATCTGTCGCCGGCTTATTGGGATAATCCCTATTTTACAAGATATAAAAATTACCAGAATGATAAAAGAGAACGGTTTGCAGGAAATTTCAGCCTGAGCTACGACCTGTCAAAAAACATCAATATACTGGGAAGAGTAGGGATCGACGGATATAGTATGATTACTGAGGAAAGGAGGGCCGTGGGTTCTATTCCGGCATTTTTCAGCTTTAATACGATTGAGCAGCCTTCAGGATATGCCGTGACGAATCTCCGTTTTACAGAAACCAATTATGATCTGATAGCCACTTACAAAAAGAATATTACTGAAGATCTGAGTATTCAGGGATTACTGGGGGGAAATATCAATGTTCAGACCAATTATTCTAACGCACAGACTACATCAGGAGGATTGTACATTCCGGATCTCTATACCATTTCCAATTCAGTTGCTACTCCTGCAAAACCTATTATTACAGATAATTCTAAATATATTTATGGGGCTTTTATCCAGGCATCTTTAGGATATAAAAACACCTATTATCTGGAAGGAACATTCAGAAGAGATCAGTCTACGGCTTTACCTAAAGGAAAAGGAGCGTACTATTATCCTTCTGTTTCGGCAAGTATGGTGTTTTCTAATCTCCTGAAACAGGACTGGCTAAGCTTTGGAAAGCTAAGAGGAGCCTATGCGGAAGTAGGTTCGGATACTAATGCAGATCAATTGAGGAACAGATATCTTGCTCAGGCTTCTTTTGGAAATAATCCCGTTTATTCTTATAATACCACGTTAAGAAATGCAGATCTTCTTCCCCAAAAACTTAAAAATATTGAGATAGGAACCAATATGCAGTTCTTTAAAAACAGAATAGGATTTGATTTGGCATGGTTCAGAAATAAGGCATTTGATCAAATACTGCCACTTCCTATTTCCCTGGCAACAGGAAGTGGTGCTAAAATTCAGAACACAGGAGAACTGACGACAAAAGGGTTTGAAGTTTCCTTAAATATTACGCCATTAAAGTTCAATAATTTCACCTGGGATATGATGTTGAACTGGTCTAACCCTAAGACCAAAGTTACCGCGTTAAGGGAAGGTATTGAAAATATCACCATAGGTACGCTGCAGGGAGGCATTAGCATTAATGCACCTCTTAACGGAGAATATGGAAGCATCTGGGGCTCAGATTTCGTTTATGATCCCAATGGAAATAAAATTATAGGAACCAACGGAGCTTATCTTCATACAGATGACAGCAATCATAACTTAGGAAGCTTTCAGTCGGATTTTATCGCAGGACTGAATAATTCTTTTACATATAAAAATTTCAACCTTAGCTTCCAGATCGATTGGAAAAAAGGAGGTAAGATATTTTCTCTGGATCAGTATTATGGATATGGCACAGGTCTTTATCCTGATTCTGTAGGCCTGAATGACCTGGGAAATCCTGTCAGAAACACTTTGGCAAATGGGGGTGGACTTATTCTACCGGGGGTAATGCAGGATCCTAATAATCCGGGACATTATATTCCCAATACAATACGTCTTGACCGTTCTATCTCCAGCCAGAATTTAGAAACAGATCCTCCTGTGGCCGCATTTGTGTATGATGCCAGTTTTATAAAGCTTCGCCAGGTATCCGTTTCTTACACCTTCAATAATACATTCTTAAAAAATGCAGGAATTCAAGGTCTTACGCTTGGACTCACGGGAAGTAACCTTTGGATCATCCATAAAAACCTTCCTTATGCCGATCCGGAATCGGGGCTTTCTTCAGGAAGTATACAGGGGTATCAGTCAGGGGTAATGCCTTCCACAAGGAACTTCTCATTTAATCTGAAAGTAAATTTTTAAAATCTATTACAATGAAAAACACTATTATACTTATATCCTTTCTGACCGTATTGTTGACAGGCTGTACATCAGATGATGTTAATAATGATCCTAATGTAGCTTACAATATGTCACCGGAACCTCTGATTACCTATGCAGAAAAGGAGCTCAGCGATTATATGAATACGCCCAGTGTCAATGAAAATAACTTCAGGCTTACCATGCAGTATTGGCAGGAAGCTACCTATGTAAGCGAAAGTAACTACAATTTTACGGCAAGAAACGTTTCTAATAACATTTGGGGAGATAATTATGTGAATGTTCTCAATAATCTAAACAAAGCAAAAGAGCTTGTAGAACAGTATCAGCCGGCTGCTTCAGAGGTAAACTCCTGGCCTGCGAAAAAGCAGAACCAATTGGCTATTATTGATATCCTTTCAGTTTATACCTTTCAGACTTTGACTGATATATTTGGAGATATCCCTTACAGCCAGGCTCTTAACAATGAAAAATTTCCGCTTCCTGCCTATGATGATGATGCACAGATCTATGAAAAGCTTATCATCCGTTTAAAAACAGATATCAATAACCTGCAGGAAGGAGAAGGAACATTTGGAGCTGGCGATATTCTTTACGGCGGAGATATAGGAAAGTGGAAAAAGTTTGGAAATTCCCTTCTCTTAAAACTGGGAATTGCTGTTTCTGACATTAACCCGACGCTTGCCCAATCCAGCATTAATGTTGCAATCTCCGGTGGAGTTATCATGGATGAATCACAAAATGCTATTTTCAGATATCAGGCTGAAACACCAAACTTCAATCCTTTATTTGAAAACCTGGCGAACAGTGGAAGAGACGATTTCTTTGGCGGAAAACCTTTTGTCGATTTTCTAATCACAACTTCTGATTCGAGAATAACAAAATATTTTCAGGATGTAGATGGCGTTTACATCGGGCAGGAAATTGGTTTGCCGGGAGTTTTTTCAGATTTTTCAGCTCCGGGGATCTTTGCATATATTCCTGTAACACCCGGCACTCTGATCACTTATACTGAAGTAGCTTTTTACAAGGCTGAAGCAGCAGCCCGATTTGGAATCGGCGGCAGTCCGGAGGCCCTTTACAACACCGCTGTTCAGGCTTCATTCCAGGAATGGGGGCTCCCTTCCCAGGATGCCCAGAATTATCTCTCAGACCATCCTTACAATGCTTCCAACTGGAAAAAATCTATTGGAGAGCAGGCATGGGTTGCTATGTACAATCATCCGGTAGTTTCCTGGAATTTTTACCGCAGATTAGATTATCCTGCTTTACAGGCTCCCCCAACAGCTATTGCCAATGCAGAAGGAAAAGTTCCGGTAAGATTACAGTACCCAACTTTAGAAGCAACTACCAATGGTACTAATTATGCCAAAGCTGCTGCTGCAATAGGCGGAGATAAACTGACTACAAAAGTTTTCTGGGATATCCATTAAATAGAGTTTCTTATTTTTTTCATATCATTTATTTTGTAAATCTTTTGAAGCCTGTATTTCTTTATACAGGCTTTTTACTATCCTTTGGTA
This sequence comes from Chryseobacterium sp. Bi04, assembly GCF_918698085.1. Lineage (GTDB taxonomy): Bacteria > Bacteroidota > Bacteroidia > Flavobacteriales > Weeksellaceae > Chryseobacterium. Next base: position 97,601 of record NZ_CAKKLP010000012.1, on the reverse strand, counting down.
GATCACAAGTCTTTATTGATAGCTTAATTTTCTTTATCAACGGCTATTTGCTCAAATTTGATTCAGAAAAAAATGAATGATCATATAAATGTATAAAAAGCTTTTTAAACTTTTTCACTAAACTACAAATCAAAGATTCGACGCAGTCAAAAGACACAAAAGTTTTTATTTTTTAGACACTTCAGTACACTTTAGAAAGTTTGAAGGAATACCGCATAATTAAGTTCACATAAGATGAAAATCTTTGATTTTCAACAAAACTTTAGTGTATTTTTTATACACGAAGTATATAACTTAAATAGCTTAAGTGTTTAGAAATATTTTGTGACTTTTGTGGTCAAGTTTAAACAGACTTATAATGTGGTTGATTTATTATTCAAATATTGAATAATGTTTTGGCTTAATGATTAGTAATAATCTTAAGCCAATTTTATTTTCAGACCTATTTTTTATTAAAATACTTTGAGACCAACGATTCCGACCACAATGAGTAAGGCAGACAATAATCTGAAAATATGGGCAGAATCCTGAAAAAACAGAACACCCACTAATAAAGTTCCTACCGCACCAATTCCTGTCCATACTGCATATGCTGTCCCCATAGGAATACTTTTCTGTGCATACCAGAGAAATCCGCCACTGACAGCCATACAGGCAATTGAAAATAGGATCCAACTCCATTTATTACTACCCGGCTGTTGAGATAATTTAAGTCCCAGTGGCCATCCTATTTCAAAAATTCCTGCAATAACTAATGCCATCCAATTCATACTTTTTATTTTAAGATTATTTAGGATTGAAATTCATCTATCCTGATGAACATGATTAAGCTTACAATTGATTTCTTATTATCTATCATCAGGTACTCATCTATGTTACGGCAGTAAAATTAGTACAACCTGTTTGCTTTCAGTCAGATGAATGATGTAACACTGCAAAAATCACAGGTAGAATGTAATATACTCACAATGAAACGTTATGTATTTTAAAATAAACTGTAAGTTAAATAGGGTATCTTTAAGCAGTAAAAACAGATAGAACAGATGTATTCTATCCTAATATGCTCCATTTCAACTATGCTAACAGATATAATTGCTACCAACCTCGATGTCATTTTTTGTGGGATCAATCCAGGGTTGAAATCAGCGGATGACGGCCATCATTTTTCAGGAAGAAGCAACCGGTTTTGGAAAGTGCTCCACCAGTCCGGTTTTACACCTTATGGGGTTCAGGCGGTCAATGATACTTCTATTCTGGATTTCGGATATGGCCTTACTACTGCTGTTGCAAGGGCTACTTCCCGTGCTGATGAACTTTCAAAAGAAGAATTTGACGAATCTCTTGAAGCTTTTAAAGTGAAAATGACAAAATTCCAGCCCAGATATGTTGCATTTCTGGGTAAGGCAGCATACCAAGCTTTTTCTAAAAAGAAAGAAATTCTTTGGGGACATCAGTCTGAAGATTTTTGTGGTGCAAAGGTTTGGGTTCTGCCAAATACCAGTGGTTTGAACCGTGGATTTTCTCTTGACGATCTTGTTGCATCTTACCGTGAATTTTATGTGGCTATTCAGGAGTAGTCAGGAATACATAGACCTATATTTTGTTGGGCTTGCTTACATATTTATTATTTTTCACAAAAAAACGCCAGGGTAAAAGTGCATCTTCCTGTGCATAAGCAACTCCTATGCGAGGGCCGGCTATTATTTCATCAGGCTTGTACAGAATACCATGATCTTCAATCCAGATCTCATCTCCGGTCAGATCTTTTTTATTAAAAGACTGATTAATTCCTAATGCTTTTGCTGCAGATCCGGGGCCAGAGGAAATAGCAGCTTTGGAGAACGGCATATTTCGTCTGTACTCCATAATTTCTTTCCCTATCAATGGTTCCACAGCTCTGATCAGTACGGCATGAGGATCATCTTCTACAGAAGTTACCACATTGAAAAGATGATGAATTCCGTAGCACAAATACACATAAGAAATACCACCATGGCTGTACAGCGGCTCAGTGCGGTTAGTACGCCTGCCTCCATAAGCATGGGAAGCTTTATCCTGTACCCCAAAGTAAGCTTCTGTTTCTACAATAATTCCGGCCGTAATATCATCACCAATTGCTGTAAAAAGAACTTTTCCTAAAAGGTTCTGAGCCAGGAAAAGGACATCTTGATTGGAATAATAGGAGAGTGGTAATTTCAAACCGATGATTTTATGAGTTGACAGATCAAAATTAATGATATAAAAACAAATTTCATAGACTTAAGCAGATTGTTACTACATTTGGAAATTAGTTATCTTCATTTTTCACACCAAAAATAAAATATGATGAAGCCCTTTAATCTGATCCTGTTTCTATTTACTTTTTGTTTGGCGGCACTGTCATTCAATATTCCTTATCAGCAATCGTATAAAAAAATGATTGTTGGAAAATGGCAACCGGTACTTTCAACAAGTGAAGGAATTGAAGCCAATGGAAACAAAACAGTAAAAAATTACAGACTAAGCAGCAAAGATCTCATGGAGTTTAATGCTGACGGTTCTATTACTGATAGCGGGCAGCTTTATTTTTCATATGAATTAGATCCTGATGAAAAAATCTTATCCTTATTCGAAGGAGGCAATCATGAACGAAAATTTGAAATCCAGCAGCTGGATAAAACAACAATGAAGATTGTCATGAAAGATACTGACAAGTACAAAGGAGAACCCTTTCATATTATCTGGACCATTGTATTTAAAAGAAAATAAATTTATTGATTGGTCCGGAATGTTTACGGTAAATTAGAAAAGCTTTCCAGTTTACCTTCCAAAAGCAGCACTTCTCCATTATCATACTGATCTCTTCTATCCAGTAAGTATCCTAAATAGATTATAATTGAATCTATCTGCCTTCTGGAAATAAAAACATTTTCTTTTTGAATTTCGTCTTCTATTTCTTCGACATAGTCAATTTCATCTTCATCAGCTCTATCTTGTATTTCTTTTTCGTATTTGATTGCTGACAGTATTAATTTTTTTTCTTCAGTAGTAAATTCTAACATGGTTTTTATTTTTTAATGAATATCATTTTGTATCACTATAAAAAATAGGTTTCAATGATTTTTAATCCTCGGAGAATTTCTTTTTTTATTTAGGCAGAGTAATACGTCTCATATTTAAGCTGTTAAAGATAAATATTTTCTTTTCCCTAGCCATTCGCATCAAGACTTCATTTCTGTCTTCAATGGACATATTGAGAATATGATCAAAAGCTCCAAAGGTAACGCCGTTATTACCTCCGTCTTTTTCATGCTGTACTCTAACAATCTCCAGTATCTGCTTCTCTATCTCTTCCTGATTTTCCATGGAGTAAAGATACAAAGTTTGTAACTGTTCCTGAAAGTGAAAATCCAAAATTTTTATAATTCTCTTTAATCATCATATAGAGTTGGATGCATTAAAAGCTGGTAGCAATGATGTTTTTAACCGTATTTTAAGTGAGCTCTAATTGTATTCTAATGCATTAAAGCTATTCTGTTGCATTATTAGTTTTAATTTTGCAGAATGAAAAAGAAATATTTTGCGGCTGTATGTAAAGCTTTTTACTTATTATTTTTAATGGTTGGCAGTAATTTGTTTAAATCACAAATGAAGGGAAGCTCCGAGATAAAAATAGCATATGGACTTGGTACGACCACTGATTTTGTTAATGCTTTCAGCTCTATTTTTACATTGGGTTATGGTCTTTATGAGAAAAGGAATTCCGGCGCCTTTATTCTTGGATATAACTATGCAATACAAGATAAATGGGTGATTGGAACAGACTTTTTATATCAGCAAATAACGAGAGAGTACCCTGATCATGTATTACAAAAATCACACAATTATACTGTTGCGGTAAAAAGCGACTATAACTATATCTCAAATCCAAAATTTCGCATGTATTCCGGAGTGGGGCTAGGACTCACGATGGAAAAGAGCAGGAACCCTTCGGAAAGTATTTCACATGTTAATTTTCACCTCACGGGATTAGGAATTAGATTAGGAGGCAGGCTTGGCGTAAATGCTGAAGTAGGTTTTGGATATAAAGGAATAGGCAATGTAGGATTTGCTTACAGTTTATAATTAACAAGATCATATTCATTATCCCTATTTAAAAGAAAAATACCAGATGAATTGATATCTGGTATTTTTTTATATTATTTTCCTCCCGGTGGGCAATGTTCTTTTAGATATTTGGTAAACATGGTGGCCAGATGGAGTGATGTTCCTTCTCCTTCACTGATCGAATGCGTTCGGTTAGGGTAAGACATCAGCTGAAACTGTTTATTGTATTTTACCAGTTCATTAATGTATACTTCCGTATTTTGGTAATGCACATTATCATCTCCTGTTCCATGAACCAATAAAAGGTTTCCTTTCAGGTTTTTAGCATAGGCGAGTGGAGAACCGTTTACAAAATCTTCTCTGTTTTCCTGGGGAAGTCCCATATACCTTTCCTGATAGATATTGTCATAAAATAACTGATTGGCTACAGGAGCAATAGCAATTCCTGTCTGATAAATTTCAGGATATTGTCCCAAAAGATTTAATGTGGAAGAACCTCCACCGCTCCAGCCCCATACGGCAACCCTGGATGTATCCACATAGGGCCATTTTGCAAATAAAGCTTTTGCTCCCATTGCCTGATCACGGATATTAAGCTGACCTATTTTACGGTAAACAGATTTTCTCCATCCACGTCCTTTAGGTGCAGGTGTTCCACGGTTTTCAAGAGAAACATATAAATAACCGTCCTCAGCCATGTCACCAACGTATAAAGAATTCCTGCCTGTATAGAAGTTATCTGTTACCGTTTGCGATCCGGGCTCCCCATATACGGTAAAAACAATGGGGTATTTTTTGTTAGGATCAAAATTTTTAGGTTTTACCACCCAGCCGTCCAGGGTTACCCCGTCCTGCGTCGTAATCTGGAAGAATTCTGCTTTAGATTTTGCAGGATCTGCCTTTGCTGATCTTTTTGCGGCCACAAGCTCTTTATGATCCGGAAGTGATACCACAGCTCCCACAGAATTTGCATTGACGCTGCTGTTACTAAACATCGCAATCTTTCCGTTGGGGGATATCATATAATTATTAGAACCCGAATAGGATTCAGGAGTTACCCTTTGTGCATGCCCTCCTTTCATGCTTACTTTATACAGGTACTTCTGAGTGGCATTCTTAGGAGAAGCTAAAAAGTAGATCTGTTTTTGGGGAACGTCAAAAAATTCAGGTTTTATAACATCAAAATTATCTTTTGTAATCAGTGTTTCTTTCCCATTCAGGTCTATTTTATAAATATGCCGCCATCCGTCTTTTTCAGAAAGCCACAAAAACTCTTTACCGTTGTCTATCCAATCCCAACCACTTGGGTCATTGTCATTCCAACGGGATTTTATATCAATCCATGCTGCATCTGTTTCCGTATAAATTGTTTTTCCATTCCCGGAACCGGCATCTGCTACAATAATTTTACTTTGATTCTGTTTTCTGTTCAGCTGCTGCAGAATAACAGACTTAGAATCCAGTACCCATTCCATTCTCGGAATATAGTTTTGTACTTCATCTCCTGCAATATTGGCCTTCTTTGATGACTGAGAGGCTACATCATAAAACCAGATGCTGCAGCCTGAAGGGTTTTCTCCAACTTTCGGATATTCCACAGGAACCGTAAACGAATACAGGCTATCTGTATTATTAATCATCAGGAAATTCTTGGTTCCTCTTGCATCCAGCTTCCAGTAAGCAATTTTACTTCCGTCCGGAGACCATCTGAAACCATCCTGAGTTCCGAATTCCTCTTCATATGCCCAGTCGAAAGTACCGTTAATGATTCCATCTGTGCCATCCTGGGTAATTTTACTGATCTGGTTGTTGGAAAGGTCTTCAATATAGATATTATGCTTAGACACATAAGCTACTTTTTTACCGTCTGGGGAGAACTTGGCAAACATTAATGATGCTGTCGGCAACCCTTTTCCAAGCTGAGTAAGCTTTTTGGTGTTTTTATCAAAAATCCAATAATCTCCACGTGTATTGTCTCTCCATACTTTCTGAGTATTGGCAAAGACTAATAAGCTTTTCTCGTCCGGAGATACCTGAAAGCTTTGTACCTCTAAAGGGGTAGAGCTTCCGGAAGGAATTAATTCATTGCTGTTTAAAAAAGTCTGATCTTTTCCGGGATTCAGGACATTAACAACTTCAATTCCTTTTTTTGTAAATGAATAATAAGCATTGCCATCAGGAGTCCACTGTGTTTTTTGCGCAGCTAATGGCGAAAGGCACAGAAAATATAAAGCAATGACGGTTAATTTTTTTATGTTCTTCATATGATATTTCAATTAATCTAAATGTTCAGCACGGTAGTTTTCAATGTCTGCAACCGTTTTAATCAGTCCGTTCCCCAGAAGCCTGTAGCTGCTATCTGTAATCAGGAAGTCATCTTCTACACGTATCCCTCCAAAATTCCGGTACTCATTTACTTTATCATAGTTAATAAAGTCAGCATTTTTATTTTCAGACTGCCAGATATCAATCAGCTCCGGAATCATATAAATACCGGGTTCAACAGTTACTACAAATCCTGATTCCAGTTCCTTTCCTAAACGTAAAGATTTAAGTCCAAATGTTTTGGTATCCTTCGGATCTTGTTCGGTATAACCAATATATTGCTCTCCAAGATCCTCCATATCATGAACGTCAAGTCCCATCATATGTCCTAATCCACATTGGAAGAATAGAGTATGAGCATGGTTTTTTACTGCTTCTTCAGGATTTCCTTTCATCAGCCCCAGGTCAATAAGACCTTCTACAAGGTGCTGGGATGCTTTCAGGTGAATATCTTTAAATCGAACTCCGGGTTTCAGAAGACGTTGGGCATTATCAAAAGCATTCAATACCACCTCATACATTTCCTTTTGCTTTGTGGTAAAAGTACTGCTTACCGGGAATGTCCGGGTTAAATCACCTGCATATCCCATCGCCGTTTCAGCTCCTGAATCATTAAGAAAGAGATCTCCTTCTTTCAGTGTATTGAGACGGTAATGATTATGGAGTATACCTCCGTTTATCGTTACAATAGGGGGATAAGACATCTGGCATTCTTTATTGGCTGCAAGATATTGAATAGCATTCGCCACTTCATATTCTTTACGGCCAGGTCTGGCCATACGCATGGCTAACAGATGCATTTCATTAGATACATTGACCGCTTCTTCTATCTGTACTATTTCCTGGGCTTCTTTTATAGAACGCTGTTTTACACTAGCCTTAATCATCTCCACAGAAGGATGTAATTCTGCTATTTTTATACCTAGAAGATCCGCCAGTATAATTTTATTGGAAGACTGATAGGGAGGAAGGTAATGTACTTTTCTGCCGGAAGCCTGTGCTTTTAGAAGATACTGAGGAAGCTCAGCATAAGGCAAGGTTTCCTCTACACCTGCTTTCAGGCTTTTCTCTTTCAGTGTTTCCTGCCTTCCCATCCATACAATATCATCAATACTTAATTCATCTCCGAAAACAATCGTCTTATTTTCATCAATATCAATAATGGCAGCAATCCGGGGTTCCTGAATCCCTAAATAATATAAATAAGTACTGTCCTGACGGAAATAATAAGGATTGTGTTCAAAATTCACAGGATTTTCTATATTTCCTAAAAACAGTAAAATTCCATTAGCCACATTACTTTGTAATATGGCTCTTCTGTCTTGGTAAGTTTGTGCTGAAAACATATAGTATGAATACTTTTTATTTAAAGGTTTAAAGTTACGATTTTGTACTATTTGTAGCGCTTTGTTCACTAAAATAAATAATAGGTAAAGTTTGGATTTTAATATGATATTCAATGTTCATATTTTGCTTAAATTCGGCAATATTTTAACATATTGCATAATCTGTCCCCATAAAGTATTGATTTTATGAAAAGTCTCCAGTTTTCAGTGCCTGCCGACACCAACAAAAGCATCCGTATACAGGAAGATAGTATGCCTAATTTCTATCCTTACTTTCACCGCCATACGGAAACCCAGATCATGTGGATCCTCAAGGGGCATGGAACACTGGCTATAGAACAGAATCTCTTTACTTTTGAAGCAGGGGATATTTTTTATCTTGGAGCCAATCAATCACATGTCTTCAAAGGTGATTTTGATAAAAATGAAAAACAAAAGGTTCATTCAATCTCCATTTTTTTTGATCCCCGCAAAAAGATCTCCGCATTTTTCCACTTACCGGAATTTGAAGAGCTTAAAAATTTTATTGATACCTCAGAGGTAGGTTTCAAAGTGGCTTCAAAATTAAAAACAAGTGTAGGAGAAAGCATTGCAGCATTACAAAAAACAAAAGGAGTAGATCAGATCATAGATTTCATAAGGATCTTAAACCATCTTATGCAAAACAGGCATGTGCATATTCCTTTATCTTCAGAGAAGAATCTGCCCACTCATATTTCCGATACCGACAAAAGGATTATCGATGCTCAAACCTTTATTAAGAAAAATTTCACCCAGCAGAAACTCACCCTTGATCTCATTGCAAAAGAAGCTTGTATGACTCCACAGGCATTTTGCAGATCTTTTAAAAAACGTACCAGAATTACCTATATTCAATATCTTAATGAATTACGAGTGCAGAGAGCCTGTAGATTATTAACCTCCAGCAACATGTACAACATTTCTTCCGTTGCTTTTAACAGCGGATTCACCAGTATTACCAACTTCAACCGGGTATTTAAATCCATCATGAAGTACTCTCCAAAAGAATATCTGAAGCATTATAAAGAGGCTACTACAGACCACGAATAATCACATGTTAAAATACGGTTAGAATACATTAAAATATTAACATTTACCGTTTTAAAATTCACCTAGTTTTGAATAAATATTATTTGATATGAGTACAAAACTAAACTGGGAAGGGATTTATCCTGCTGTATTAACTCCTTTTACAAAAGAAGGAAAGATTGATTTTGAAATGTTTGCAGTCAATACAGAAGCCCAGATTAAAGCCGGAGTGCATGGCATTATCCTGGCAGGGACATTAGGAGAGGCCAGTACTTTGGAAGCTGAAGAAAAGTTTGAACTGCTGAAGTATGCTAAAAAAATGACAGAAGGAAGAATCCCGGTAATCCTCAACCTTGCTGAAAATACAACCAAAAATGCTATACATTTCGCTAAAAAAGCAAAAGAATCAGGGGCTGATGGACTTATGCTTCTTCCACCCATGCGTTATAAAGCGGATAGTCATGAAGTCGTAGAATATTTTAAAGCAGTAGCTACCGCTACAGATCTTCCTATCCTTATTTATAATAATCCCGTTGACTACGGAATTTATGTTACCCTTGAGATGTTTGATGAGCTTATTCAATACCCAACCATTCAGGCTGTTAAAGAATCTACAAGAGATCTTGCCAATGTAACGAGAATGATTAACCGTTTTGGAAAGAGAATCAAAATTCTTGGCGGTGTAGATACCATTTGTCTGGAAACACTGATGCTTGGAGCAGATGGCCTTGTTGCAGGCCTTGTGGATGCTTTTCCTAACGAAACAATGGCCATGTACAACTATGCTAAAGCAGGTGAATATGACAAAGCATTAGCCATCTACAGATGGTTTATGCCTTTGCTGGAACTGGATATTCATCCTAAACTCATTCAGTATATTAAACTGGCTGCCACAGCAGAAGGAATAAGCAATCCTTATGTAAGGGCACCACGCCTGGAACTGCAAGGTGAAGAGGCTGTAAAAATTAAAAAGATCATTGAAGAGGGCAGAAGCAACCGTCCGGCACTAGATTAACACCATACATAAAGCTATGATTCCAGAAACATCAAAAGAAAATATAGAGAAAAGGATTCAGATGGCTGCTGAGGCCTATCAGTTCCTGAAGAATACTACCATAAAAGAACGGGCGGTATTTATGAATGCTGTTGCCGATCAGATTGAAGCTTTAGGAGAAGAACTCTTGACAACAGCTCACGCTGAAACTTCATTGCCTTTAGCAAGACTCACAGGTGAAAAAGCCAGAACAACAGGACAGTGGAGAACTTATGCAAAAGCAGTAGCCAGTGGAATATATACAGAACCACGAATTGATCTCGCACAAGCTGACAGACAAAAAGGAGACTTAAGAAAATATAATGTAGGCATCGGTCCTGTGGTTGTTTTTGGAGCCAGTAATTTCCCATTTGCATTTTCTACAGCTGGAGGCGATACGGCAAGTGCTATCGGAGCAGGTTGCCCTGTAATTGTAAAAGCCCATCCTGCACACCCTCAAACTTCTCAAATAATGGCTGATGCCATAACAGCTGTTGTAGAAAAATTTGGATGGCCGGAAGGAATCTTTAGCCATATAACGGGACCATCCCATGAGATCGGGGCTTATTTAATCCAACATACAGATATTCATGCCGTAGCATTTACAGGTTCATTCAGTGGGGGAAAAGCCTTATTTGATATCGCCAACCGTCGCGAAAATCCTATTCCGGTATTTGCAGAAATGGGAAGTATCAATCCGGTATTTGCCTTTGAGCATATATTGGAAAATAAAGCAGAAGATCTGGCAAAAGAATATGCATCCTCTTTAACACTGGGGGTAGGGCAGTTCTGTACCAACCCGGGAGTATTTGTGGCTCTGAAAGGAGAAAGCCTGACCAGATTTATTGCCACATTAAAAAATGAAATTCCGGGCATTGTTCCTGTCAATATGCTTCACAGGGGTATTTTTGAAAACTTCGAAAAACTGAAAAGTAGGACTTGTGAACAATCAGGAGTAGATGTAATTGCAGAAGTAAATACAGAAATTAATGAATGGCAGGGGCGGGCTATGGTTACAGAAACTACAGGTCAGCATTTTATTCAAAATAATATTTTAAGTGAAGAGGTTTTCGGACCATTTGGTATTATAGTAGCTTGTGAAACTCCTGAAGAAATATTGCAGATTGCCCAGGCGTTGAAAGGACAGTTAACCATCACCGTAGCGGCTACAGATGAAGATGTGCGTCTAAATATCAAGCTAATTGATATTCTGAAGGATAAATGTGGCCGGCTTTTATTCAACGGAATGCCTACAGGAGTAGAAGTGGTTTATGCTATGCAGCACGGAGGACCTTTTCCCTCTACTACAGATGCCCGTTTTACATCCGTAGGACCGGATGCCGTCAAACGGTTTGTTCGCCCCATTTCTTTTCAAAACTGGCCGGATGAATTCTTACCGGAAGAACTGAAGGATGAAAATCCATTGCAAATCAGCAGAATGGTAGATGGAGAAGTGAACTCAGGATCATTAAAATTGCAAACAACATGAACAGAACATTTTTTTGTATAGATTCCCACACTTGTGGCTGCCCTGTGCGCCTTGTTGCAGGTGGCGGACCTATTTTAAAAGGAAACTCCATGATGGAGCGCCGGCTTCACTTTATGAAGGAATATGACTGGATCCGCAAAGGGCTCATGTTTGAACCCCGAGGACATGATATGATGAGTGGCAGTATTCTGTATCCCCCTATTGACGACAATAATGATATAGGGGTTTTATATATTGAAACCAGCGGATGCCTTCCTATGTGTGGACATGGTACTATCGGAACAGTAACCATAGCCATAGAAGAAGGGTTGGTAATTCCGAAAGTTCCCGGAAAATTACGTCTTGAAACCCCTGCAGGACTTATTCTCATTGATTACGTACAGGAAAGAAAAAAAGTAAAGTCTGTAAAACTGACCAATGTAAAGTCTTTTCTGTATGCTGAAAATCTGGAAGTTGAATGTCCGGATCTTGGATTGATACAGGCAGATGTAGCTTATGGCGGGAACTTTTACGCCATTATTGATCCTCAGGAAAATTTCAGGGATATATCAGATTTTACAGCCAGCCAGCTTATTCATTATGGGAAAATGATCCGAAAATTACTTAATGAGAAATATCAATTTATTCATCCTGAAAACGAACATATTACCGGATTAAGCCATATTCAATGGACAGGTCAGCCTACCGATCCCAAAGCCAGCGGACGTAATGCTGTTTTAGTGGGTGAAAATGCTTTAGACCGCTCACCTTGCGGTACCGGAACTTCTGCAAGAATGGCACAATGGTATGCCCAAGGAAAATTGAAAGAAGGAGAAGAATTTATCCATGAAAGCTATATCGGTTCCCAGTTTATTGGAAGAATTGAAGGAACAGCTACTGTTGACGGAAAACCGGCTATTATTCCATCCGTTGAGGGCTGGGCAAGAATTACCGGCTATAATCAAATTATTATTGACGATGAAGATCCTTACTGGCAGGGATTTCAGGTTATGTAAACAAACGTATGACACAGAATAAAGGAAAAGCACTTATTATCGGTGCAGGTATCGCAGGATTGAGTTCAGCTTATTATCTCTTACAGAAAGGCTGGCAGGTAGAGATCCTGGAACAGAATGATCTTTCCAATAATTGCTCCTATGGCAATGCAGGGATGATTGTACCCAGTCATTTTACTCCATTGGCGGCTCCGGGAGTAGTTGCCCAGGGAATACGCTGGATGTTTGACAGTAAAAGTCCGTTTTATGTCAAACCTTCACTCAACTCCAAACTGATATCATGGGGGCTGAAATTTTTAAAATATTCTAACCAACATCATGTAGACCGGTCGGCATCAGCAATCCGGGATCTTAATCTGGCCAGCAGTGTACTTTATAATGAAATTGCTGAAAAAGAGGAATTTGACTTTGAGCTTACCCAGAATGGCATTTTAATGCTCTATAAAACAGAGAAAGTAGCAGAAGAAGAAACAGAACTTGCCCATAAAGCCATGAATTTGGGATTAGCGGTTGATATTCTGGATCAAAAAGGAATCCAGGAACTGGAGCCCAACACAAAACTGGATGTTATCGGAGGAATCAATTACAAATGTGACGGGCATATGAACCCGATGAAACTGATGAAGCAAATGATCTCTTACCTTAAAACTAATGGTGTCATTTTCCATACTCAGCATAGACTAACAGGGATTGAAACTTCCGGAAGCTATATTAAAGCAGTGATTGCCAATAATAGCCGATTCACCGCAGACCGGTTTGTAATGACAGGAGGGTCATTTTTACCTGAACTGGCCCAAAAAGCGGGTATTAAAATCCACTTAATGCCGGGGAAGGGCTATTCATTCATGCATAGACCTGTAAATCCTGTCAATACAATGGAACATGCAGCCTTATTACTGGAGGCAAGAGTAGCGGTAACCCCTATGGGTGGGCAGATCCGCTTTGGTGGCACTATGGAACTGGCTTCCCATCAGGATAAAATTAATATGAAAAGAGTAGAAGGAATTGTTCGGTCTATTCCTCAATACCTGCCCGATTTTCAGGTAAAACTGCCCAAAGAATCTGACATTTGGTTTGGGTACAGGCCCTGTGCTCCGGATGGATTACCTTATCTGGGGCAGTCTTCAAAACTAAAGAATTTAATCGTTGCAGGCGGCGGGGGAATGATGGGTTTAAGTTTAGGACCCATTTTTGGAAAAACAGTTTCAGAACTTGTCAATGACCAAAAACCAACGGTTGAGATAAAGATATTCAATCCTGAAAGATTTAGTTAAAAAACATCACATAACACACAAAATTAAGGCCAAAACAATTTGATTATTCAAATAATTTATTAACAAACAAATCCAAAATTTATGAAAAAATTTAAATTACTACTACTTGTTTCCCTATTTCCAATAATAGGTTTTGCTCAAGAAAATAGACCTCATGAGTGTAAAGCAGATGAAATGATGAAAAAACATTTTGAACTGCACCCTGAATCTAAGACTGAATATGATAATTTTGAGAAATACACCAAAGATTTCATAAAAAAAATGGGATCAAACAAAAATTCATTGAATAGTACGATCACCAATCCAACCTACATCATCCCTGTGGTTTTTCATGTGTATGGAGAATCTCAAAGTAATGTAAAAGTAAATTACCAAAAAGTAGTTGACTTACTGCAACAAATCAACTTAAATTTCAATGGAATCAACACTGATTCAAATACTGTGGATCCTGATTTCCAATCCATTAGAAGAGCGTTAAGTATTGAATTTCGATTAGCTAAAATTGATCCAACTGGAAAAGCAACAAGCGGAGTGATTTTTCATCCTTTCAAAGGTGGATATGGCAATGGAGGTGGATATGATGCAGAAATTGGTGCAGATGCATGGGATAATACAAAGTATATGAATGTGTATATACAAAATGATCTATATTCAAATAAAGATTTATATCAATCAGGAGTTGCCTGGTATCCGGATTCATACATGACTTCAGTAAATACAGCCAGAGTTGTTTATAATGGACGTTATATATTTAATGCTTCAGGAACAGTGGCTTCAAACGAGTTTTCTGATACATTTACTCACGAATTTGGGCATTGGTTAAATCTTCAGCACACGTTTAATGTTCCATGTTCAACTGCAAACCCAACTAATGATGGCGATGGAGTTGCTGACACACCTGTAGAAAATACTTCTTCCGGATTAGGATGTACAGCTGGTAACAATTGTCTTGGACAAAAAGTGAACGTTGAAAACTATATGGGATACAATGGTTCTTCCGGTTGTTATAAAATGTTTACCAATGGACAAGTTGGCAGAATGCTAGCAGCATTAAACCATCCTTCGCGAATAAATTTATGGCAGCCTGCCAACTTAGCCGCAACCGGAGTTGCCAATACTCCACCTAGATTAACCCTTAGCAACAGTACATTTACAGAGAACTTAAACAATAATGGAGCCGTGTCATTAGATGGAACAGCAGCATCTGTCCCTACATCAACCATTACCCTAAACGGAGCAATATTTGCCGTACCAAATGGAACAACTCTTACTGCAGGAACACATTTCACTTCTTCATTACCATCAGGACTAACAGCAGCTATAGCAGTTACAAGCCCTACTACTGCTACACTTACCATAAATGGTACGGCAACCAGTCATCCTAAAAGTCAGGTCCTGAATTCATCAATTACGTTCCTAGATCGGGCTATAACAGGAGGCGTAACTTCATTAGGATCAACTACAGCTTTGGCATTAACTTTTTCTTACAAAGACCCTTATAAAATAGTTACAGGAACTCCTCTGGAAAGTTATGCCAATCCAACACCAACAACAGTAACAACCAACTCCGGAGCACCTTGGAAATATTTTATCATTAACCCGGAGCTTAGTGATGATGCAGGGTATGGCGCTTGGTACTATGGCGCAAATCAATTAAAATTTGAAACCTATTGGAAAGGATTAGTATGTGGTGTGGGGACAAGAAGTATTAGTTTAATTCCTGCTTGCACCACTATAACTAATGCAAATAATATAGGTTACCCAATTGGTACTCCCGGACAACTTGACGTGTACACCCCTACATACACTAACTGGTCTGGCCAAACCGCTTATGTTGGTTTTAGAAACCAATTCGAAGGCTACAATATTAACGGCTATTTCAAACTGATTGTTGGGACCAATGGTTCAGGTTATTCTGTAACTGAGTTTGGATACAATACACAACCATATGGCAGTATTACAACGCCTTGTGCATTATCATTATCCACTTCAGACGTTGATACAACAAACTCAGAAACTTCTATCTATCCAAATCCAGTTTCTGATGTATTGAATATTAAAACAAAAGGGAAAATTAAGTCAATTTCTGTTTATAATATGTTTGGAAGAAAAATGAATGCTAAAGTTATTGGTGATAAGGTTGATGTTAAACACTTCCTAAGCGGAACTTATTTAATTGATATTGAAACTTCTTTAGGGAAATCTTCCCAAAAATTCATTAAAAAATAGGATCAAACGCTATATCGATACAATATGATCGTTAGTACTAGGTTTTATTTTAACTATAAATTCGTCAAACATTCATATTTTACCTGCATGTACTTTTGAGATGGTACAGGATTAAGATGAGCTCATTGAGCTCATCTTTCTTTTTTCTATACCACAATCTTCTTTCAAATTAAATAACAAAACACTTTTCTCAGAAATATGAATAATAGTTTAGTATTTATATACAGTTGATTGGGCTTCATTGTAAGCCCATTTTTTTTCCTATTTATGAGCAATTCTTCATTTATTTACGTAATTTTATTCTTTGATAACAATATTCAGTGCATTATAAAAACGACACCATCATCATCCGCGAATTTACTCCCGAAGAATTCCCTTTATTTTCTACTCTTTTTGAAAATGAGAATGTTACCCGCTATCTGCCTTACAAAACTCCTGAAGAATATAAAGAGATGTTTGACAAAGCACTGGCAGATTATGAAACAGAACCATTCAGCAGATGGGGAATATTTAACACAAAGAATAATGATTTTGTGGGAATGTGCCTGGCCAGAATCTTCCTTGATAATCCTGACCAGCTGGAAATAGGATACACCTTAGGAGAAAATTACTGGGGAAAAGGTCTCGGAACGGAAGTCTGTAAAGCACTTGTTGACTATTGCTCTTCATTACATCTTAAGAAAGATATTGTAGCAGTAACCGATCTGGATAATATAGGATCTCAAAAAGTTCTTATAAAAAGCGGTTTTCAAAGAATAGAAAATCTGCAAAGAGAGGATAGGGAACTGGCTTATTTTGTATTGAATAAGAAGTAACCGGAGGAGAGTCGGGTACTGACATTGTAATTTTTTTGTGGAAACGACTGTAGAACCACCCCGTCAAATCTTTGATTTGACACCCCTCCGGAGGAGGGGAATATACAGTCCTTCAATAAAATATTTGTGAAAGTCTCTGATTTCCTTAGCTTAAGAACTTCTCAGCAGCCTGTTTGTACCTTACATTATACTAAGTGTTAAAAATACTTTTTCTGATTTTTGCGGTTGACCTCTTAATGGTTTACATTGATTCAATATTGTATGGAGAAACACAAACCTATATCTTTTATCAATTAATTATAAACCTGTCTCTGATTGATTAGATTTCATTTATCAGATAATTTGTTATAACTTGCAGAAATTATGATGTCGAAACGTTGCAAATACGCACTGAAAGCAATGGTCAGATTAGCAAGAAATTACAATCAAGGCTTTCTGCCCACTTCCGTTATTGCACAGGATGAGAACATTCCCAAGAAATTTCTCGAACAAATTCTTCTTGAACTTAAAAGAGCCAAGCTTGTTAACAGTAAGCAGGGTAAAGTAGGAGGATATTATTTGCTTAAATCCCCTGATGAAGTTTCATTAGCAGACATTTACCGTATTTTTGACGGGCCTATCGCTCTTACTCCATGTGTATCCTTAAACTTCTACGAAGCATGCGATGACTGCGTAGATGAAGCTACCTGCTATCTGAGAAATGAACTTATTATCGTTCGTGAAAAAACCAGAAATAGCATGATGGAGGCCACTCTTACTAAGTTTATCAACAAAGATTAAATTTTTTTTCATTTAAATTCTACTAATTTGATAGGAGTTATAGAATTTTATATATATTTGCAATAATTAATTTCAATTGGATATGGAAAACAATCTGAAAAAAGAATTTGAACAACTTCTGGAAGGGGCCTCTGAGGCTTCTTTTCAAAATAACAGTCTTCAGGTTCTGGCAGAAAGATTCCCTGGTAAGGTTATTTTTTCGACCAGTTTTAGCTATGAAGATCAGGTAATCACCCATCTGATAAAAGATCTGGAAGTAGAAATCTTCACATTGGATACAGGAAGACTTTTTGAACAGACCTACGAAACATGGACGAATACAAGAGCTTTTTTCAAAAAGAATATCAAAGTTTATTATCCGGATACGGAAGAAATAAGAGCTTTTGTTTCAGAAAACGGGCCTGATTCATTTTATCAATCCGTAGAGCAGAGGAAGATGTGCTGTACAATCCGTAAAGTGCATCCTTTGAAAAAAGCATTGAAAGGTTATAAAGTATGGATCACGGGACTTCGGTCAGAGCATTCTGCCAACAGACAACATATGCCGCAACTGGAATGGGACCCGGATAATAAGATTATCAAATTTCACCCCCTCCTCAATTGGACGTCTGAACAGGTAACAGACTATGTGAAAACACATCATTTACCTTATAACTCCCTTCACAAAAAAGGATTTGTCAGCATAGGATGCGCACCCTGTACCAGGGCCATTAAAGAAGGAGAGGATTTCAGAGCAGGCCGCTGGTGGTGGGAAGATGCCAACAAAAAAGAATGCGGCTTACATATTCATCAATAAAAAAGAAAAAATGTCAATACATCAATTAAACTACTTAGATCAATTAGAGGCTGAATCTATTTACATATTAAGAGAGGTCGCAGGACAGTTTGAACGCCCGGCACTACTATTCAGCGGAGGAAAAGACAGTATTGTACTGGCTCATTTGGCTAAAAAAGCATTTTTATACGGAAAGATTCCGTTCAAATTTGTACATGTTGATACCGGCCATAACTTTCCGGAGGTCTTAGAATTTCGGGATCAGCTAGTTAATCAGCTCAATGTCGATCTGGTTGCAAGAAAAGTGGAAGATACCATAAAAAGTAAAAAACTGACAGAAGCTAAAGGGAAATTTCCCAGCAGAAACTGGCTGCAGACCTATACTTTGCTGGATACTATTGAAGAATTTGAATTTGATGCCTGTATCGGAGGCGCAAGGAGAGATGAAGAAAAAGCCCGTGCTAAAGAAAGAATATTCTCTGTCCGTGATGAATTCGGGCAATGGGACCCTAAACTTCAGCGCCCTGAATTGTGGAATATCTTTAATGGAAAAATCCACAAAGGAGAAAATGTAAGGGTTTTCCCGATCAGTAACTGGACAGAACTCGACATCTGGAACTACATCCGAAGAGAAAAAATTGAACTGCCTTCTATTTATTTTTCGCATGAAAGGGAAGTGGTAGACTTTAACGGACAGTGGCTTGCCAACTCTTTACATGTCTTTTTAGAACCCGGAGATGTGGTAACAACAAAAAAGATCCGTTACAGAACCGTGGGAGACATGACGTGTACGGCTGCAGTGGAATCTAAAGCGGATACCATTGATGCCGTAATTGAAGAGATAGTGGCCACCAGGATTTCAGAACGTGGAGAAACCCGTATTGATGACAGGGTAACAGAAGCCGCCATGGAAGACCGCAAAAAAGGAGGCTATTTCTAGATAAGCAATCAGCAGTGAATACTATAATTGACAGCCATAACTTATTATACATTATTCATTGCCCATTACTCATTATTTATAATTCAAAATCAGATGGATATATTAAGATTTATAACAGCAGGAAGCGTAGATGACGGTAAAAGTACACTTATCGGAAGACTGCTTTACGATAGTAAAAGTATTTTACAGGATCAGCTGGAGGTACTTGAAAAACATTCTAAAAACAAAAATGAAGACGGGGTAGATCTTGCACTTTTAACAGACGGGTTACGTGCAGAAAGAGAACAGGGAATCACTATTGATGTGGCTTACCGCTATTTTTCAACCCCAAAAAGAAAATTTATTATTGCCGATGCTCCCGGCCATGTACAATATACCCGGAATATGATTACCGGAGCATCTAATTCCGAACTGATGGTTATTCTTATCGATGCCCGTAAAGGAGTGATCGAACAAACAAGAAGACATTCTATCATAGCATCATTGCTGAAACTGAAAAAAGTAGCAGTAGCCATCAATAAAATGGATATGGTAGATTATTCAGAAGATGTTTTTGAAACCATCAGATCAGATTATTCTAAAATTGCAGAACATCTGGGACTTAATGAGGTTGCCTATTTTCCAATTTCAGCACTGAAAGGAGATAATATCGTTTCAAAATCCTCCAGGACAGACTGGTACAAAGGAGGCTCACTTTTAGAATATCTGGAACAGGTAACCCTACATGAAGAACTGAATACCGGCAGCCGTTTTCAGGTTCAGTATGTAATCCGTCCGCAGACCGAAGAGCTTCATGACTACAGAGGATATGCAGGGCAGATATTGAGTGGACAGTTTAAAAAAGGAGACAAAATCCATATTCTTCCGGCAGGTTTAGCCACTGAGATTGCTAAAATTGAGATCAACGGATTTGAAAGAAATGAAGCTTTTGAAGGTCAGCCTGCGGTCATCCATACCATTCATGATCTGGATATCAGCAGAGGGGATATTTTTGCAACAGAAGAACAGCTTCCAACAGTAGAAAAAGATCTGGAAGTTCTTTTATGCTGGCTGGATCAAAAACCTCTGCAGCCTGGTAATAAATATCTGTTACAACAGAATAGCAGACTGGTAAAAGCTGTTGTCAAAGAGGTAGAATATAAGATCAATGTCAATACCCTTAGCCGCGAACAAATTGAAACTGGCATCAAACTTAATGAAATTGTGAAAGTTACGCTTCGAACGGCACAACCTTTGGTCTATGATAGTTTTATCAATAATAAAACAACAGGATCTGCAATTTTAGTAGATGAAACGTCTAATTCAACTGTTGCAGCCTGTATAATTCAATAGAAAAAATGGCAATTCCTAATAATTTAATTGAAAGAATTCATCAGACGAAACAAAGTAA
Organism: Chryseobacterium sp. Bi04; assembly: GCF_918698085.1. Lineage (GTDB taxonomy): Bacteria > Bacteroidota > Bacteroidia > Flavobacteriales > Weeksellaceae > Chryseobacterium. The sequence goes on along the minus strand of NZ_CAKKLP010000012.1, from coordinate 77,074 downwards.
TATTCATGGATTCTTTGATAAGATCAAAACAAAGAAATGGGTTAAGGATTTGTATGAGACGCTTTTCCTTCCTCAGAATGACAATACTGAAGATCAGTTGAAAAGGAATTTTCAATCATTGGAAGAAACACTTTTTAGTCTGATTATTACGGTAACAGGAAATAAAGAGATCACTCAGGTTAATGTCAGTCAATTCTTTGAAGCCTTGCCTGAATTGTATGATCAGCTGGTTCTGGATGCAAAATCTATTTTGGAGTTTGATCCCGCTGCCCACTCTCCGGAAGAAATATACCTTGCCTATCCCGGATTTTTTGCTACTTATGTATATCGTATTTCACATCAGCTTTGGAATCAGGAAGTAAGAATATTACCCCGGGTCATTTCGGAATATGCCCACAGTAAAACGGGAATTGATATTCATCCAGGGGCTATCATTGGAAAATCATTCTTCATTGATCACGGAACCGGAATTGTCATCGGAGAAACTACGGTTATTGGAAACAACGTCAAAATATATCAGGGAGTAACCCTCGGAGCATTACATGTCTCCAAAGAAAAGGCTCATCAGAAAAGGCATCCCAATATTGAAGATGATGTTATTATTTATTCAGGAGCCACTATTTTAGGAGGAGACACCACCATTGGCAGAGAGAGTATTATCGGAGGAAATGTATGGATCACACAGGACGTTCCTGCCAACTCTCTGGTCTATCATAAAAGTGAAATCAAAATAAAGGATAACACATCCTTACCGGAATCCTTAACCTTTGTGATATAAAGAACAAAAAATAAAAATTATATTGATATGAAATTTCAGAATGCATTAGAAACGGTTGGGAATACGCCCGTCGTAAAAATCAATAAATTATTCAATTCAGATCATGAAATCTGGATCAAGTTAGAAAAAAGCAATCCGGGAGGAAGCATTAAAGACAGAATTGCACTGGCTATGATTGAAGATGCAGAAGCTAAGGGATTATTAAACCAGGACAGCACCATTATAGAACCGACAAGTGGAAATACAGGAATCGGTCTTGCATTGGTTGCTGCAGTAAAAGGCTACAGACTTATTCTTGTAATGCCAGACAGCATGAGTGTTGAAAGACGTAAGATCATGGAAGCTTATGGTGCCAATTTTGTGCTTACTCCCAGGGAAAAAGGAATGAAAGGGGCCATTGAAAAAGCCAATGAACTGGCAGAAGAAACGCCTAATTCATGGATCCCGAGACAGTTTGACAATCCTGCGAATGTAAACATCCACATAGAAACCACCGCTCAGGAAATTTTAAAAGACTTCCCTGACGGCCTGGATTATATTATAACAGGAGTAGGAACCGGAGGGCATATTACCGGCATTGCAAAAGTGGTAAAAGAAGCTTATCCCCATGTAAAAGTAATTGCTGTAGAGCCGGAATTATCTCCTGTATTAAGCGGAGGAAGTCCTGCACCGCATCCATTACAAGGCCTAGGAGCCGGATTTGTACCTTCTATTTTGGATATCACCCTTCTGGACGGAGTCATTACAGTAGGTAAAGAAGAAGCCTACGAATATGCGGTTAACGCAGCAAAAAAAGAAGGTCTTTTCGTAGGCGTTTCTACAGGAGCCGCTTTAGCAGCAATCGCAAAACATTTACCCCAAATACCACCTAACGCTAAAATCCTTACCATCAACTACGATACCGGAGAAAGGTATCTGTCTGTAGAAGGACTCTTCTAAATCCTCAACTAACACCTACTTTCAATGAAAACACTTATAAAATCACCAAAGGTTTACCTTATCGGTGCAGGGCCCGGCAACCCTGAACTGATCACCATAAAAGCCGTAAAAGCCATTGCCAAGGCAGATGTCATTTTATGTGACCGTCTTGTAAGTCCTGAGATCCTGGAAACTTACGTCAATGGAAATACAGAAGTCATCTATGTGGGTAAAGAATGCAGTAAAAATGCATCTACTCCTCAGGCTCATATCAACAGCCTGATGGTTGATTATACCCTTCAGAATAAAACCGTTGTAAGGCTTAAAGGAGGAGATGTATCCCTATTTTCCAATATCCTGGACGAGCTTCAGATTTTAAAACAACACCATATTCCTTATGAGATTATCCCTGGAATTACAGCAGCTTTAGGAGCAGCAGCATTTGCAGGGATGCCTCTGACAGCAAGGGGATATTCAACATCTGTCCGGTTTCTGACCTATTATAAATCTGAAATTCTTACTGAGGAATATTGGAAAGAATTGGCCGTTACCAATGATACCCTTGTCTTTTATATGTCTAAAGGAAACCTTACAGATCTTGTAGAAAAGCTGAAACAGCTTGAGATTTCCAAGGACAAAAAAATAGCGGTTGTCGAACAGGCTACTACACCTTATCAAAAAGTGTATACCTCTTCATTTGATGATTTTAATGAGACTTTTGGAGATAAAAACTTTGCTTCACCTTCATTGGTGATCATTGGTAAAATAGTACATCTACATGAAGAATTTTCATGGATGGAAAATGCAGAACAGGAAGGTTTATATTTTAAATCGGTGGAGAACGGAAGTCTTATATCAAAAACTCAAAATTTCTTTGAATATGCTGTCTGAAACTAAATTAAATGTATTAAAACAAATATCCGGTGAATTCTCCAGAGATGAAGCCATCTGGGCAAGTGGCTATTTAGCAGGTATTGCAGGCGGAACTTCACTCACAGCTGTATTACCACCTTTACAAACTGAGGATATCCATCAAAATACAGTAAAAAAGATAACCTTAGCATATGGTACGGAAACCGGAAACAGTAAAAAACTGGCTACAGGTTTGACGGGAATTATCAAGAAAAAGGGAATTCAGGTTAAACTGGCAGACCTTTCCCAGTATAAGCCAAAAGATCTGGATAAAGAAGAGTTTTTCTTTGTTATCATCAGTACACAGGGAGAAGGAGAACCTCCTCTTCTTGCGAAGAAATTTTACGATTATATCCATGAGAATGAAGTCAATCTCACCGGTCTGAAGTTTGGAATTTTAGCACTAGGGGACAGCAGCTATCCTCAGTTTTGCAAGACTGGTGAAGATATAGATTACCGTTTTGAAATATTGGGAGCACAACGTATTATTCCGTTGAAAAGATGTGATATAGACTATGAACAGGAAGCCACCCATTGGATAGAACAGGTATTTGAAACAGTCAGTAAGACTTCTGATACGAAACCAAAAAACAGTGTTCCTAAAGTATCAGCGGGAAGAAAGAAATACAAGGGAACGGTTTCCTCCCTAATCAATCTGAATGATATTACTTCTGAAAAAGAAACCTATCACATTGAAATAGAAACAGATGAACCTCTCTTGTATCAGCCGGGGGCAGCACTGGGCATTATCCCTTTCAATTCAAAATCTGTCGTGGATGAGATCATTAATCTCACAGGAATTGATCCTAAAAAGAAAATTGAAACAGCAAAAGTAACGGACAGCGCAGAAGAACTGCTATATAAACATCTTAATATCAGTTATTTATTAAAAAATGTAGTCAACCAATATGCAAAGATCACAGGACATTCTATTCCGGAAGTACGTTTAAGTCTTCTTGATCTCTTGAGAATTTATCCTGTAAAAACGGCTGAAGAATTTGAAGAAGTCATTCAGGTATTAACAGGTCAGGCACCCCGTCTGTATTCTATATCTTCTTCTCTGCAGGCTCATGGTGAAAATGAAATTCATATCACTGTTGCCAAATCGGAGTTCTTTGTTGACCATGAGAAACACAGTGGCTTGTGCAGTGGCTTTCTTAGCGGGTTCTGTGAAGGAGAGACCGTAGAGTTTTACATTCAGGATGCAGGACATTTCAGATTACCTGAAGCCGATAAAGATATTATTATGATTGGTCCCGGAACCGGTATCGCTCCTTTCAGATCATTCCTTTGGGAGCGGGATGCTTTAGGAGCAGAGGGGAAAAACTGGCTCTTTTTTGGAGACCGGAATTTTGTATCAGACTTCATCTATCAGTCTGAAATTCAGGATTTCCTGAAAACTGGCAGCCTTACTCATTTAGACCTTGCTTTCTCCCGGGATACCGCTGAAAAAATCTATGTACAGCATAAATTGGAGCAAAAGGCCCAGGAAGTTTTCTACTGGCTTGAAGGAGGCGCCTCGGTCTACATATGCGGTGCTAAAGAACCTATGAGCCGTGATGTGGAAGAAACCCTCCTCAATATCATTCAGCGTCAGGGAAAACGAAATAAAGAGGAAGCTATTCATTATCTGGAAGACATGGAGCTGAGTGGCAGATATGCTAAAGATGTCTATTAACCCTACAAAAGTACCGTAACATAAAAAACAATTATGAGCAATAAAGATAACCTTTCACCGGTAGAAAGAATTAAAACCGGAAGTAACGGCCTCAGGGGAACATTAAAGGAAAGCCTTTCCGATGATTTCACAGGAGCCATCAGAGAAGATGATCAGACCCTGATCAAGTTTCATGGGATGTATCAGCAGGACGATAGAGACAGAAGGGAAGAGAGGGTTTCCAAAAAGCTGGAATGGCTGTATTCTTATATGATAAGATTAAGGCTTCCCGGAGGATTTTTAACCTCAGATCAATGGATAGGCTTGAATGCAACAGCTGAAGATCATTCTACAGGAACTATAAAAATCACCACAAGACAGACCATTCAGCTGCATGGTATTTTAAAATCACATTTAAAACCAACCATTCAGAGTTTCAATCTGCAGCATCTTGATTCTATTGCAGCCTGTGGAGACGTCAACAGAAATGTAACCTGTACAGCCAATCCTTCTGAATCTCCATTGCACCGGGAGGCTTATGAACTGGCTGGCAAGATCAGTGAAATGTGTCTTCCGAAGACTCAGTCTTATTATGATATCTGGATTGATGATGAGCTTATTGTAGATCGAAAAGCTGAAGAAGATCCGCTGTATCAGGATAGGTATCTTCCCAGAAAACTGAAAATAGGAATTGCTGTTCCTCCGAATAATGATGTGGATGTATTCATCAATGATATAGCCTTGATTGCCATTATTGAGAACAATGAAATCGTTGGATATAATATTGCGGCCGGAGGTGGATTGGGTGCTACTCATGGAAATGAAGCTACCTATGCCCGTCTTGCATCCGTTCTTGGATTTGTAGATACTGAAGAAAAGGTTTTAAAAGCTGTTTATGAAATCATCACGGTACAGCGGGATTTTGGAAACAGAAGTGACAGAAAACTGTCCAGATTAAAATATACAATTGACAAACTTGGAATTGACCAGTACAGGACTGAGGTAGAAAAAAGAACAGGCTTTAGTTTTGAACCGGCAAGAACATTTAAGTTTGAACAGAGAAAAGACCGCTACGGATGGATACAGAACCATGAAGGGAAATGGTTCTATACTTTATTTGTAGAACATGGCCGCGTTTTAGATACCCAGGAATATCCTTTAAAGTCAGGATTATTAAAAATAGCCCAAACCGGGAAACTTAATTTCCGTTTCAGCTGTAACCAAAACCTTATTCTTGCTGACATCAATGAAGAGGATAAAACCGAAATTGAAAACCTTCTTAAAGAATATGGGATTTCAGATGATACCGATCAGGCAAGTGCCCTTCGTAAAAATTCTGTTGCCTGTGTGGCATTAAACACCTGTTCACTTGCCTTAGCCGAAGCTCAGCGCTATCTGCCTTCTTTAGTCACAAAAATAGAGCCTATCCTTGAAAAGTACGGTCTTTTACAGGAAGATATTACCATCCGTATGACGGGATGCCCCAATGGCTGTGGAAGATCTCCCAATGCGGAAATCGGATTTGTAGGGACTGCTTATGGTAAATATAATCTTCATATCGGAGGAGATAGATTGGGAATGCGCCTTAATACAAAATTTAAAGAGAATATTGGCGAAGAAGAGATTCTTGCGACACTGGATGAGCTTTTTGGAAGATATGTACAGGACAGACATACGGAAGAAACATTTGGTGATTTTTCATACCGTTACTTACAAACTTTAGATTGAGATAACAGGTGTTTAAACTTTTTATTCTAAACCACAAAAGTCACAAAAGTTTTTATTTTAAACACTTTAGTTCACCTAAGTCAGTTTAAAATGATGCAGTATAAAAAGTTCACAGAAGCAGAAAATCTTTGATTTTCAGAAAACTGAAGTGCACTTACTATCCACAAAGCTTTTAACTTAAAAAATAACTAAAGTGTTGAAACTTTTGTCCCTTTTGTGGTTAAAATACGTCCCTACATTAAAAAACTAAAATTGAAAATATGACTAGCCTTTTTTATGACCGGAAAAAAATAAACCAACACTATCTTCTCTTAGGCGAACGAATGTGTATCTGTTGTTGATTCTCAGATAACAATACCAATCAGGCTGTTTAACTTTTATAATGTAGTAAAACCACCCCGTCAAACCTTTGGTTTGCCACCCCTCCGGAGGAGGGGAATATACCGTACTTAAATTGAAATACTTAGGAAAATCAGAGATTTTCAAAAAACTTAATGTACTTCTTATACACGAAGATTTTCACTTGAAAAAAACTAAAGTGTTTAAGGTTTTGTGGTAGAAAATATGGTGTTTTATTAAAAAAGTTCAGACAGCTTCATTCTCAACCTAAAAAATGAAGAAAAATGAAAAACAAAAAAGAAGGAGCCTTTCTACCAAAAGCAGGCATTATTGCATTTACATTTCTATTTTTTAACCTGGCGGAAGCACAGCAGCAACTTATTGAATTAACAGGGAGCATCAGGAATACAGGTACCCGTAAAGGTCTTGACTCAGTAAAAGTACAGATTGAAAATACAGAAGATACAGCATTAACGGACCCACTTGGTAATTTTAAGATAAGAACCAGAGTTACCATTCCATTCAGATTGGTGATTAATAAAGAGGGGTTTTCGAACCAAACGGTTGAAGTTCTTTCATCTACCAACAAAATAACCATAGGACTCAATCCTCAAAATACCATTATTGACGCGGTTGTTATTTCAGCATCAAGAGCTCCCGAAAAAATTTTGAGATCACCGGTTGCCATTGAGAAAATTGATATCAAAACGATCCGGGAAAGTCCTGCTGCTTCCTTTTATGAAACGCTGGAAAACGTGAAAGGGCTTCAATTGCTGACTTCAAGTCTCACCCTGAAGATCCCTAATTCCAGGGGCTTCAATTCACCTAATAATTTCCGGTTTATGCAGCTGGTGGATGGCGTAGATGTACAGTCTGCAACGCTGGGAGTACCATTGGGAAATGCAATAGGGCCTACCGAACTGGACATTCAGTCTATGGAAGTGACTCCGGGAGCGGCTTCTGCACTGTATGGGATGAACGCCATCAACGGATTGGCAAGCCTCCAGACAAAAGATCCTTTTACCTCTCAGGGAGTAAGTGTTTACTTTCGGGGTGGGGTCAATCATGTGGACAATGTCAGTCATAAAATATCTTCTCTGGGAGAAAGTGCCATTCGGTTTGCAAAAGTTTTCAACAAAAACTGGGCTGTTAAAGTGAATGCTTCTTATTTCAGCGGAGTAGATTGGATTTCAGACAATCAGACAGATCAAAATCCCAATTTACTGATCACCGCCAATCCTCATTTTTCTTTGGCAAATAATACTGCTGAAGATCTCTGGAATAAATATGGTGACGAAAGAAATAACAGAGTGGCTGTAAAAGTTGATTATAACGGAAAACCTGCTACTTTCAATGTTTCCAGAACAGGATACCTGGAAAAAGACCTGGTAAGTCCTGAGGTAAAAAATATAAAATTTGATGCAGGGCTGTATTACCGCTTTGGAGATCAGTGGAGAGCTTCCTATGTTTACCGGTACGGATTACTGGACGGGACATTTCAAAGGGGGAATAAAATCAGGCTACAGAATGCTACCGTTCAAAATCATAAAATAGAACTTACGGGCAAAGAATTGACTTTCAGGGCTTATGTCTCCATTGAAAATACAGGAGATTCCTATAACCTGAAACCTTTAGCCGATAACATGGATCTTACCAACCTTTCGAATACCAACTGGAAAAATATATTTCAGACAAGCCTTCAGAATAATCTCAATGCGGGGCAAAGTCTCAATAATGCTTTTATTCTGGCCCGTCTGGAAGCCGATAAAAATAGAGCAGTACCGGGAACTGCAGCTTTTGAACAGTTAAAAAATACCATTATCGGAATTAATAACTGGGATTCTGCCAATGCCGGAATTGCAGGAGCACCAGCAACTGGTGGCGCCAAGCTGGAGCAAAAATCGCGTTTTTATCAGGGCGAGCTTACCTATGATCTTACCCGCTTTGTAAAAATATTTAATCTTCTTGCCGGTATAGATTACCGTTTATACAGCATCACTCCAGATGGGAACAACTTCGTAGACTTCAACAGGCCGGTGAGTGAAAGAAATATTCCTTTGGCCAACGGTACATTCGGGAAAGATGTTATCTATCAGAAGTATGGTGTATTTGCACAGATTACCAAACTTTTCTTTGATGATAAGTTAAAACTGAATGCAGCATTACGGGTTGATAGAAACCCGGAATTTGAATCCAAGCTTAACCCGAGAATAAGTATCGTCTATTCTCCTGTTACCCAACATAACTTCAGGGCTTCCTTTCAAAACGGATACCGTTTTCCTTCACTTTTTGAGGCGCTTTCCTTTGTCAATAACGGAAATGTACGAAGAGTGGGAGGCCTTTCTAAAGTAAATGAAGGATTAGGCTATCTGGAAAATTCTTATACGCTTGCTTCTATTGACAGATTTACTTCTGCTGTAAATGCGGATGTAGACGGAGGAAAAAGTCAAAGTCAGGCAGCACAGGACCGTCAACAGCTTTTAACGGTCGCTAATCTGCAAAAACTACAACCTGAGAAGATCAATTCATTTGAAGTAGGCTATAAATCTGTATTTTTTAATAATAAACTTGTACTGGACTGGGATTTTTATTACAATATCTACGAAGGGTTCCTCGGCCAGGTAGAAGTTGCCGTTCCTAAAAACAGCCAGGTAGGAAGCAATACGGCAGTGCTTGCCATGCTGGACCGTAGCAAACAGGACCGATACAGGGTCTATACAAACAGTAACACGACCTACAAAAGCTATGGAACTTCTTTAGGAGTCCGGTATAATGTTATTAAAAATTATAACATCAACACCAATATCTCTTATAATGATCTTGCTTCCAACAACAATTCGGATCTATTTATTACGGCATTCAATACTCCGAAATGGATGGTTAATATAAGTGTGGGCAACAGGGAAATTATTAAGAATATTGGATTTACGGTGGTCGCAAGGTGGCAAAACAGCTTTATGTGGGAAAGTCCTTTAGCTTCAGGAGAAATACCGGCTTATTATACCCTAGATGCCCAGGCAACATGGAAACTTCCTGAGATCCATGCGAATATAAAAGTAGGGGCCACCAATCTGCTTAACCGCCGTTATTTTCAGTACGCCGCCGGACCTGAAATCGGAGGGTTATACTATCTCGCTTTCACCTATGATTTAAAACTTTAATTAAGATGAATAACTCACTATATCCCATATTCTTAAAGCTTGAAAATTTATCATTACTAATCATTGGTGGTGGCAAGGTTTCTCTTGAAAAATTAGAATCAGTACTTGGAAATTCACCTGAAACCTCCATACAACTGGTGGCTAAAGACATCATTCCGGAAGTTAGGGTTTTACAAAACCAATACCCTAATGTAACTTTGCATGAAAGACCTTACAACGAGAATGATTTTAAGAATATTGATCTGGCCATTGTAGCAGTAAATGATATTGCACTGGCAGCACAGATCAAAGAACAGGCCCATCAGAATAACGTATTGGTCAATATTGCAGATAAACCGGATCTGTGTGATTTTTATTTAGGATCTATTGTGAAAAAAGGAAGCCTTAAAATTGCCATTTCAACCAACGGAAAATCACCAACCATAGCCAAGAGGTTAAGAGAAATATTTACAGAAACCATTCCTGATGAAATGGAGCATATACTTGATAATATGCACAATATCCGAAACCAGTTAAAGGGAGACTTCAATTATAAAGTAAAAGAGCTCAATAAAATAACTACCCAGTATTTATCTGAAGGAACGGCCTCTCCGGCAACATCAAATATAGAAATTGAAAAGTTGATCAATATTACCAAAATAGCCCAGAGAAAGGCGAATATTTATCTGGTGATTATCGGCGTTTTGCTGCTGTTTGGAATATTTGGGCTTGTTGTTTATCAGTTCAATCTTTCCGGTGATATTCAGAATTTCCTGAGTAAAGATGGTCATATCTTTTACTGGATGCTTTTTGCAGGTTTTATGGCAGAAATAGTTGCCGGATCTATGGGAATGGGATATGGTGTGATATGTACTACTATATTGCTTTTGCTCAATGTTCCGCCACCCGTAGTGAGCGCAAGTATCCATTCTGCAGAATCATTTACCACTGCAGCCGGAGGATTCAGCCATTACAAATTAGGAAATGTCAATAAGAAAATGGTGTGGGTATTGTTCCCGCTAGCCATCGTAGGTTCCATTACCGGAGCATTAACCCTATCTCATTATGGTGAACACTATGCCCACATCGTGAAGCCTATTATCGCTTGTTATACGTTATATCTGGGAGTCAATATCCTTAAAAATGCCTTTAAAAACAAAAAAACAGGCCGCATCAGAACAAAACGGAGAACGAATCTCAGAGTATTGGGACTGGTGGGTGGTTTTATAGACTCTTTTGCAGGCGGTGGCTGGGGGCCTTTGGTTACCGGAACATTAATAAAAGAAGGAAGAATTCCAAGGTATGTGGTAGGCAGCTCAACCGTTGCTAAATTCCTGTTAACGGTCACCAGTGCCATCACTTTTATTTTCACCATTGGGATTCATCATTGGAATATTGTGCTGGGGCTTCTGTTGGGAGGCGTTTTTACGGCTCCGTTTTCAGCGATGCTTACCTCGAAATTACCCACTAATAAAATGTTTGCTGTAGTAGGCGTAGTTGTTATTGTCATGAGTCTTATCACCATCATAAAATCATTATTATAATACAGGCATAAAAAAAGCTCCTTTGGGAGCTTTTTCGGTTTAAATAGGATTCATAACGGGAGCTTATTTTTTATCAATTCCCAATCCGGTACATCCCTGAAACAGGAAAAGGGACAGGAACAGTAAATACAGGGTCTGTGGAAGATAGAGAAAATAGCTTAGCCATGTAAAAGGATCCATTTCATAAATGCCGGTCTCTGCCTTAATGGGTATAAGCTCTTTAGGAATTGTATTCAGATCATGGGTGAATAATGCAATAAGTAATGAATAAAAATAGCTGAAATTGACTAATTAAATTCGCTTTCTATTCAATAGCTTTGTAAAAAAATAATTATTACAATAATAAAGAAGTAGAAAATGATGAAAAACAAATTATTCTTAACCATACTATTCTTCTCAGCATATATGTTATCAGCGCAGGAAGCAGATAATTCTTTACAAGGTTATTATAAGGCAAGTAATGATAAAACACTTTACAATAGTTTTAATTTCGATGGCAATGGAAAAGTATTGATAGCTGATATGGATTATGGGGATTATTTTACAAGAAATGACAGCCTGATCATTTATCCGGATAAAAGTATCTTCATTTTCAAGATCAAAAAAGGAAAACTTACAGGAATCTCAGCTTGGGTTGAAAAAGGAGTTTGGATTCCCAAAAAAGACAGCTCAGAAATCAATAACAGACGTCATCCGGCAGATGCCCAAAAGAAAGCCCAGCTGTTAGCCGAATATTATGACAAAACAAAAAGTTCCACAGGGTCAGATCTTGATTTTGAAGCATTAGCCTCCGGTAAAACCTCAAAAATCAATGAAGACCTGTGTAATAAAGGCTTAGCAAAGGCTTGTATGAATCTTTTTGGGTTAAAAATGCTGCAATATACTCCTGGTCTTCTAACAGATCCTGTAAACATTGCGTCAAAAAAAATAAAACCTCATCCTGAACTACTCTCACTATCAAAGAAAATTATAGATCTTGGAGAACCTGAAGGATATACCGTATTGGGAACTTATTATTTTACATTGGGATTAAGAGAAAAAGCCTTTAAAACCTGGGAAGAAGGAGAAAAAAACGGAAGTTTAAAATCCGGTACCACAAAAGCTTTAATTGAATTTCAGGAAGAATTGGATAAAGAAAAAAAGGACTAAGGGCACATCCCGTCATAATTTAAAAGTATAAAAGATGGAGTAGTACAGGGAATGATGCAGCCCGGTCAATTATATTTACAAGAACTACAGACTCGTGAAAGTAACTGCTCCTTCAAAGGCCAAATAAGTAATATACTCATAGGACTTAAGAGTAAGTGTTTCTTTTTATAAAGCTATTTTTAGTTAAACGTCTGCCTGAATTCCAGCGGTGAAACTGCCGTCCTGTTTTTAAATAAACGGTGAAAAGACTGTGGATGCTCAAATCCTAAATGATAAGCAATCTCAGACACGGTCATCGCTGTTGTAGACAGTAATTCCTTTGCTCTGTCAATCAGCCTGTTCTGAATGTGCTGCTGCGTAGTTTGGCCTGTATGAACTCTAAGCATATCACTTAAATAATTGGGACTGATATTCATTTCTGAGGCAATAAACTGTACAGTAGGGATTCCATCCATAATTAATCTGTCGTTTTTAAAATAATCATTCAGTAACCCTTCAAGCTGAATCAAAAGATCATGATTCATTTTCTTTCTGGTCAGAAACTGGCGGTTGTAAAAACGGTCACAGTATTTCAGCAGCAAATCAATATTGGAGACTAATAAATCCTGAGTGAAAACATCCATATTATTTTCGGTTTCCCTGCGGATGTTATCAATGATATCCGTAACAGACTTTTCTTCTCTTTCAGAAAGATGTAAAGCCTCATGGGCAGCATATGAAAAATAGCCATATTCCTTTACCGTGGATGCTACAGGATATCCCTGTAAAAAATCAGGATGAACAAGCAATACACTGCCCTTGACTTCGGAAAGTAAAATATCTTCAAACTGTACCACCTGATGGGGAGCAATAAAATACATGATACCATCCTGAAAATCATAATATTGCTGGCCATATTTAAATTTTCCTGCACAATCATTCTTAATGGCCACAACATAGAAATCTGTAGTTACAGCACTGCGAAGACTCTTAGGATCAGCAGAAACTTCAGTAAAGTCAAAAACACTGATCAAAGGATGGGAAGATCTTCCCAGCTTTAAATAAAGATGCAGTGTCGTAATGGAGGTTATTTTTTCAGGTGCTTTCATTGGCTTTCTGCTTTTACCACTTTAAATGTATTGATAATTGAATGAAAAAGGTACAAAATTTTATTTTTGGAGATCTTCCCACCTAAGTGCTAAAATCTTTTGTGACTTTTACTGCATCGAATTTTCGAGTTGTGGTTTAAAATAGGGTGATTTATTCTAAGAATATATTTACTTTGCTGCCAGCTGTTCTTTTCGGATTTGCTCAATTCCCTGTCTGTAGGTCGTTACCTGAAAATCGGGAAATCTTTTTCTAAATTTAGAATCATCGAACAGATTATCATACCCATATCTTGGAAGCAGTTCCAGCAGTTCCTTTGCATTTTTATTGAAAAGGGCACCTATTCTGAAAGCTATTTTAGGAATGACAGAATACCGGAATTCTTTCCCATATACCTGAGAAACCAGTGTCATAAATTGTTTATAGGTCAGTTTATGATCATCTACAGGCAGGTGCCAGGTCTGACCGAAAGCATCGGGCGTATTTCCTATTAAAGCAGTAGCACTGCTGGCATCTGGGGTCCAGATCAGGCTTCGAAGTTGGTCATCCCTCAATGGAACTTTCAGTTTCTTATCTTCTTTAATGGCATTGAAAATAAGACTGTTGGTAATACTTTGTGTCTTTCCAGGTCCATAAAACTCAGGCGCTCTGCAGATCACCGCTTCTATAGTTCCGGCTGCCATTTCCTTTAGAAGCATGTCGGTCATCTCTTTTCTTACCATTCCTTTTCTTCCTACAGGGGCAAAAGCAGTCTGTTCCGTCAGGACCTTGTTATTTTGAGGGTACATATAGGTATTATCAAAAAATACCAACTTCGTTCCATTGATAATACAGGCATCTATTACATTTCTTAGAATCATTGAAAACTGTTTCTCCCATAAATCCGTATCCATAGGAAGTCCCAGTGTAAAATAAGCAATTTCACATCCTTTTACCGCTTCTATTGCTTTATTTCTGTCTGTGAGGTCTGCAGAGAATACAGTATCGGTATCATTTACTTTAACGGCTTTTCTGCTGACGATTCTGATATCGGAGGTATAGTTCCGTTTCAGTTCCTTTGCCAGTTCCTGCCCAATCTGCCCATTGGCTCCTAATATTGTTTGCATACTATTTTATTTTCAGAGTTTCTTATTAAAACTGATCATCAGTAAAATACCATTGATAACCATCTTTATTTCTGATACAAAATTCGGGCATCATCGGAAAAAATAGGTATCCCAATCATCGGAATTTGTAACACAATCTCTGAAAGACGGCTGAAGGTGAGAAAAGTTTTCTCACCTTCAGCCATGGTATCACTTCCTGTCCAATGCAAGACTATTATCCTCTATTCTGCTGATCAGGATATAAAATAATCCGGCATAGATCATTTGAATTCCCATGGCCTCCCAGTTTTCAACTGTACTGCACCCGAAAAGCAGCATCACAATGAGTGATGCTCCACTCATCGTGGCAATACGGGTTTTGAAACCTATCATAAGCAGCAGACCAATTGTAAACTCGAGAAAGGGTAGTGCTGTACTAAAAGCATGTACCAATACCTGTGGCAGCCAGCTTTTTTCAAAACCCGTTGTCATTCCGCCTGCAAAATCCTGTAATTTGGTGAGCCTCACAAGCCCGTGTCCAAAAAAATTGATTCCCATTGATATACGAAGGAAAAAGTATCCGGTTCTTTTATTCATTGTTGTTATTTTTATGTGTTATATTATTTTTGAGGATCTGAAAGGGAAGTATACAGTACATGCTCTCTTACTTATTATACTTCTCTTCACTGTTATCCACAGGAGTCCTGGGATCATTCATCACCATTTTGGCAATATCATCTTTTCTCATAAAAACAACCCCCTGTTTTTTCTGAGTGTATTTGATAAACTCTTCCATGGCATGAATCATAGCAGGCGTTCCGCCAATCCGGTCATGAAAGCTTATGCTCATCATTCTCCTTTTAGAAGCCCCTTCCTCATAGAGACGGTCAAACTCAAATTTCAGCTGAGCCAGAAACTGATCAGGGCTCCAGTGTTTGCCTTCAATGTTCACAATATCGTTATTCCGGATGGTATAAGGTATTACCATGAAATTTTTCCCTTTAACTTTAGTAATGAAAGGTTCATCATGGCTTACATCATCTATATGGTACAAAAATCCGAGTTCCTGTAGTACTTTCAATGTATTCGGACTTCTCCTCAGCCAGTTGCTGTTATAGCCTACCGCTCTTTTTCCGGTTATTTTTTCAACAACGTCTACACCTTCTTTCACAAAATACAATTCATCAGTATAGCTTTTATTCCACTGATTATCCCAGGTAAAACCATGGGCAGCTACTTCATGGCCTCCATTTGCAATGGCTTTGGCAACCTCCGGATATTTTTCGGCAGCAGTTCCCACCATATGGGATGTTACTTTAATATTATATTTTTTCCAAAGATCCAGCATACGGTAAATGCCTTCATTGGCCCCATAACGGTACCAGCTTTCCGCAGGAAGATCCGGCTGGCCCGTTGGAAGGGGAGTCCCGCTAAAAGGGCTTTCAGCACCTTCAGGCTGTCCACCGGTTTCAAACTGCATAGAGACGGAAATAACCAGTTGAGCACCATTGGGCCAATAATTTTTTCCTTTGACTTGTGTTTCCTTTGGGTTACTATTTCCCCCTTGGGTCCTGTCGTCATTACTGAAGCAGGAAACCAGGAATACGGTAGAGAAAAGCAACCATGCTGATTGTCTTATATAGTTCATTTCGAATATTTTTGTTCTGCAAAATTGCTTAGTATTCAATCATTATATATTGTAAAAATTAATGGTAAATTTGTAAAAATCCATTCTTTATGAAACGCATTGTTAATTTCAATTCCTTTAATGTTTTCAGTATTGAAAAAGAAGTATGGGATGTTGAATATCATAATCATAACTTCTATGAATTGATTATCATTGAGAAAGGAAAAGGATTCCACCACCTGAACGGTATTGTATTTCCTTATAAAAAAGGCGATGTCTTTCTGCTCAGACCCAGTGACGGGCATGAGTTTTCTATAAAAAGTAAAACAAGGTTTATCTATATAAAATTTACAGAGCAATATATATGGGAAAACCTGTTGATGAATAAAAAGAATGAATTAAAAAAGGTCATTCAGCTTCTTATGGAAGATCGGTCTTTTGTCTATGAGTCGGCCATCAACAATAAAGCTGACAGAGCTCACCTGTTACAGCTGGCCCATATTCTCCTCTATGAATTCAGTCATCAAAGCAGATATAATAAAGACATTCTAACGGATATCTTCTCAGCAATTATAACGGTTCTGATTAGAAATACCATGGAAACCACCACCCATAAAAAATGGATTTTTCAGCATGTAGGCAGGATTGAAAAGATCCTGTACTATATCAATGTCAATGTACTGGATACAGATAAAATGAAAATTGAGAACCTGGCTAAAGAATTTATGCTTTCTCCCAACTACATCAGTATTTATGTGAAAAAACAAACCGGGTTTTCAATACAGCAGCACATCATTCAATACAAAATAAAAACAGCAGAGAAGCTTCTCCTGCAAAGTCATTACAATATCAATGAAATTGCTGATAAACTGGGTTTTAATGATACCAGCCATTTTAATAAAATATTCAAAGCCTATCAACAGAAGTCTCCGTCTGAGTTTAGAAAAGAAAATAAATAGTCTTGAAAATACTTAAATTAAGTATAAACTGTATTAAAATCAGGATATTGCAGGTGATGTTTAGTTTATCGCTTATTTTTTATTCCAATCACTTTTAAAGCATCAGGTGTCAAATAAATATCATCAAAAACAGTAAGAGATTCCACATCATTGAAACCCAGAGGAATCATATCATTTTTATTAAAAGATAATTCTATGGAAGGATCATATGATGCTACGATTCTCACCTTTGAGTAGCCGTTATAATCCACTTTAAAACCTTCAAACATACATTTTTGTTCTGCTTGCTGATACTCTGCATACTCTTCAAATCCTACCACATCCGTTCTTTTTCCGTCATTATGCTCCAGGGACTTCCAGGAAGCATAATTTTTAGGCTCCTTCAGTACATTTCCTTGCTTATCTACAGGAACAAACATTCCAAGATAGAGTGGTTTTCTTAGAAAATTAGCATAATTATTCATCAAATTTAAAATTTGAAGATCGGCATACCCTTCATTAGAATAGTATTCAATTACAAAGGTTGTCATCGGAATCAGCTTGAGAGAAGCATCAGTCGGCATAGTGTGTGTTTTCTTTATCGGACGATAAAAATAGTATTTTTATTTTCTTTTCCCAACGGAAGTCTGCAATAGAATGGAATTTATACCCATTCTGAATAACAATAATAAATATACATCTGTTTATTTTTTGGTATTTTTGAAGAACAATAACGTAATAATGATAGTGAACACCTTTCTACAGGATATTAATGAAGTTTTTGCTCTTTATAAAATGGCTTCTGATTTCAAGAAAACAGTATCCGGGGTACAATGGCCGGAATTTGACAGAAGCATGATAGAAACAGAAATTAAAGAAAACCGCCATTGGAAAATTATAGTAGACGGACAGATTGCCTGTGTCTGGAGCATCACATTTAATGATCCTCAGGTTTGGGAAGAAAGAAATGCAGATCCTGCCGTTTATATTCACAGGATTGCTACCCATCCAAATTTCAGAGGACAGAAATTTGTGGAACAGATTGTTGAATGGTCGGCACAATTCGCAAAGGAAAGTGGGAAAAAATATGTAAGAATGGATACCACAGCAGGAAACCAAAGACTGGCTGATTATTATATACAATGCGGATTTACCCAATTAGGCGCTAAAAAAATAGCTGATACCGAAGGGCTTCCTGCCCATTATCATGATGCGACTATGGTACTTTTTCAGTTGGAAGCTTAATATTTTATTTACAGACAGGTTTAACATCGTTTAATAAGGTAACTAAGGTTTTTCCGGGTTCCTCAATGGGGATCAGAAGGGCAGAATTTCAGACTATATTCTTTTTTTAAACAGAGCTTTTACACTTTTATGTTGCTTTCAGAATTATTTAGTGTGTACTTACATTCTTATTAAAATTCTTGAAAATCCACTTTAAATTCGAATAAATTCCTTCAAAACAACAGTTCACTAGCATTAAATTTAAAAGAGCTATCTTTACAATAACCAAACAAAATTATTAATATGTCATTTGTAACCCCAGAAGGAGCAAGGAAAGCTCAGCTGTCTGTAACAGAAAGAGCACCCGTTGCTCATGCCGTTCTGTCAGGCGCAGAAAATATCTCAAAGTATAATACCGGCGTATGTCATGATGTAGTAGCTTATGCTTTATACATGCGAGGTGCCCGGATAAGCCCGAATCAGCTTGCTGAATCAGCAGGACAAAAATGGCTGACTGTATTCAGATATCCGGAAGGAGAAAAGTGGGATGGATACGCTCCCATTCCGGCAGGAAAAGCAATCGGCTTCTACAGACTTATCGACAAAACATGGTTTCATTCAGCAATTACTACAGGAAATGGTAATGAAATCCGATCTGTAAACGGATTCTCTTTAGGATCAGCATGGTCTGTTCCCGTAGATATGGACTGGGTTTTCTTAGGTAAAAGAAATTCAGACGGAACCTTTAATTATGACGGCACTAAAATAGAAGTGTACATTTCACCTTTATAGGAGCCTAGACAGAAACAATTTTAATAAACTGTTTCTGTCTTATTTTTATTTCTTTTTCTCCTGAAACAACAGGAATTCACCCATTTATTCCTTTATTTTCTCCAAATACCTGTTACCCGCTAAAAACGATTGTACTCAAAATTGTACTCAAAAATATCAGATTGTTAATCCATGGGTATTTTTTACTTCTGCCATTACAAACGTACTGTGCGTACTTCCGATAGAATCTACAGAACCCAGTGTATTGAATACAAAATCCTGATAATGTTTCATATCCCGGACCTGAACTTTCAGCAGGAAATCAAAATCTCCGGAAATATTATAACATTCTGCCACTTCTTCTATTTCCAGAATTTCATGAACGAAATCATAGCCTACAGAACGGTCATGAATTTTCAGCTTGATCTGGCAGAAAACGGTAAAACCCCGGTTAAGTTTATCCGGATCAAGAACCGCAGCATATTTTTTCACATAGCCTTCCTGTTCCAGACGTTTCACCCTTTCAAAAACAGGAGAAGGGGAAAGATTAATTTCTTTGGCAAGCTCCTTAACGGTAAGTTTTGCATTTTTCTGAAGCAGTCTCAGCAGCTGTATATCTTTGGTATCAAGATGTTCCACAGGATATTATTCTTTTTAGTATTAATTTTATTCAAAATTACAGAATTATATTCTTTTAAAATAAAATTATACAGATTTATTTGCTTTATTTAAAACTATTTATTATTCGTTTATTCTGTATTTGTAAATTTACACAAAATTAAAATCTTCTATTAGCACAGATAGAAAATGTAATTGATACAGAATAGTTCTTTACAGATACTTCATCAAACAGGAGAGGTTTTACGTAAGGTAAATTAATAGGGAATCGTGTGCAAATCACGAGCTGTCGCGCAACTGTAAGTAACATACCAAAGGGTTCTGTCCTTGTGATCCACTGCCTAAGCGGGAAGGACGACAGAAACTGTTACAAGTCAGGAGACCTGCCTTTACTGAATTGACAATGCTTTCGCGGTCTGAAGCTTTGGGTCATACAGATGATATACTTTTTAGTACGTTTTTCCAAGAGTAAAACGGAACTGTCAGGTATGCATTATTTCCCAAAAAAATCTTACCGGCAAAAGCATTACGAAGCATTCAAAGAGCTTTTAAAAATAAGTTTAATTAAAAGTTTAAAAAAAATGCAAACGCACATTCTTGGCTATCCGCGAATTGGTAGCAAAAGAGAACTCAAAAAAGCCTGCGAGCAATATTGGTCAGGCAAAATCCTTTTGGAAGAACTTCTTACTACAGGAAGGAATATCTGCAATCACAATTGGAATATTCAGAAGGAGGCAGGGATAGACCTTATTCCATGTAATGATTTTTCCTATTATGATCAGGTACTGGATATGAGCTTAATTGTAGGTGCTATTCCGGTACGTTATCATGAAGTAGCCCTTAAAAAAAATAATTCAGAGCAGGATCTGTACTTTGCGATGGCCAGAGGATACCAGAAAGACGGGTTGGATATCACGGCCATGGAAATGACCAAATGGTTTGATACCAATTATCATTATATTGTTCCTGAATTTTATAAAAATCAGCAGTTTACACTGACTTCCGACAAAATATTCAACGAGTTTGCGGGAGCTAAACAAGCAGGAATTAATGCCAAGCCGGTACTCATCGGACTTGTTTCTTATCTTCTTTTAGGAAAGGAAAAAGAAGAGGGATTTGATAAACTGGATCTTGCCAAAAACCTTCTTCCGGTATACACTGAAATCTTAACAAAACTTCAGGATCAGGGTGCTCAATGGATTCAGTTTGATGAGCCGTTTTTAACTTTAGATATAACAGAGAAAGCAAAAGAAACCTATCAGTACGTTTACCGGGAACTTAGAAAACAATTCCCACTGCTAAAATTCATCGTTGCGACCTATTTCGATGGATTGAAAGACAATGTATCGCTTGCTGTGTCACTTCCTGCAGACGTTCTGCATATAGACCTGGTGAGAAATCCTGAGCAGCTGGCAGATATTTTACATGCTGTTCCTGAAAACCTAAGCCTGTCATTAGGAGTAGTAGACGGAAGAAATATCTGGAAAAATGAGTATGAAAAATCTTTGGCTTTCATTAAAAAAGCTATTGAAAAACTCGGTACAGAAAGAATTTTTGTGGCTCCGTCATGTTCATTGCTTCATTCACCTTGTGATCTGGATTTTGAAACGGCCCTTCAGCCTGAAATCAAAAACTGGCTGTCTTTTGCAAAACAAAAAGTGAAAGAAGTCGTAAGTCTTAAAGCTCTTGCTTCAGGAACTGAGGACGAAAGTATCCTTGCAGATTTTGAAGACAATAAAAAGGCTGTGGCCGGCAGAAAAACATCTTCTCTTATCCATAATGATAAAGTGAAACAAAGAGTAGCTGCCATTACTGAAGAAGATGCTCAGCGAAAGCACTCATTTAGAATCCGTAAAGAAAGGCAGCAGGAATCATTACAGCTTCCGCTATTCCCAACCACAACCATAGGCTCATTCCCGCAAACTACAGAAGTAAGAAGCTGGAGAGCCCAGTTTAAGAAAGGAGATCTTAGTGCAGAACAATACGATGCTTTATTGAAAGAGGAAACTCAGAGAACCATTCGCTGGCAGGAAGAAATAGGAATTGATGTGCTTGTTCACGGAGAATTTGAACGTAATGACATGGTTGAATACTTCGGGGAAAAGCTTGAAGGATTTATTTTCACTAAAAACGGCTGGGTACAGAGCTATGGAAGCCGCTGTGTAAAACCACCGGTTATTTTCGGGGATATTTCCCGCCCTGATCCAATGACTGTATACTGGTCTCAATATGCACAATCCCAAACCAATAAATGGGTAAAAGGAATGCTGACCGGTCCTGTTACTATCTTGCAATGGTCATTTGTACGGGATGATCAGCCCCGTTCAGAAACCTGTAAGCAGATTGCTTTGGCCATCCGTGATGAAGTAGTGGATCTTGAAAAAGTAGGAATCCGAATCATCCAGATTGATGAACCTGCTATAAGAGAAGGTCTTCCATTGAGAAAAGCAGAATGGCAAAACTACCTGAAATGGGCCGTAGAAGCCTTCAGAATCTCAGCAAGTGGAGTAGAAGATGCTACCCAGATCCATACCCATATGTGCTATTCTGAATTTAATGATATTATTAAAAATATTGCCGATATGGATGCAGATGTCATTACAATAGAATGTTCGAGATCCCAAATGGAACTTTTAAATGCTTTTGCAGACTTTAAATATCCAAACGAAATAGGTCCCGGAGTTTATGATATCCACTCTCCAAGAGTACCTTCTAAAGAAGAAATGATTGAACTTTTAAGAAAAGCTCAAAATGTAATTCCAGCCACCCAGTTATGGGTAAACCCTGACTGTGGCCTCAAAACAAGGCATTGGGAAGAAACTGAAAAAGCTTTAATTGCAATGGTAGCCGCTGCTAAAGAAGCTGCAGCAGCCTATGCATAATCATTGCTTGTTCCAATATCATCATGAAAAAGCATCTCCAGGGATGCTTTTTCCTTGTTTAAGCATGCGCACATCTCGGACAGATTCCGCTGATGATAAAGTTATACTCCTGAGCTATAAAATTCTCGGGTAAACTAATTTCGGGTATTGCATTTTCAATACAGGTAACAGAATGACATTCTTTACAATTGAAATGAACGTGATTATGAAAATGTTGTTCGTGAGTACATTTTCCACTACACTTTGCAAAATTAACGACCCCATCAATATTGACTATCTTGTGAATAGCACCTTCGTTTTCAAGCCTTTCCAAAACCCTGTAAATGGTAACCCTGTTACACAAGTCTCCTAATTTCTTCTGAATATCAGAATGGGTAAGAGCCACCTCAGAATCGTTGATAAGGTTCAGAATCTCAGTTTTGGCATGGGTATTTCTAACTCGTCTCATATTTTTAATGCAACAAAGTTGCGTTATTTAAAATTTTGTATTTACTTTGCAACAAAGTTACAATAACAAATTTAAATCAATCCTTTTTATGAAGTCAAAAATTCTTGATGCAGTAGGAATCTCCGCCGCCGTTTTATGTTTGATTCATTGCATAGTTTTCCCTTTACTGATGATCATCCCTTTGGGAATATCCCATAATCCTTATATTGATCTGGCTTTTCTTATCATTGGAACCCTCGTAGTTTTCAGAATAACGGCAAAAATAGCCAACCGCCGGCTCAAGTTTCTGTTCTGGATCTCTATTATTCTGATCGCCATTTCTGTACTGGCTGATTTTATATTTGAAGTTCATATTCCTCTTATTTATGTGGGAGCAGCAGGCTTAATTACAGGACATATTATCAATTTTAAAAATCATAAACATTAATACATGACAAAGAAACTTCCTGTAACTGTACTGAGTGGCTTTCTGGGAGCCGGGAAAACAACTTTACTGAATCATATTCTGCACAATAAACAGGGTTTAAAAGTAGCCGTTATTGTGAACGATATGAGTGAAGTGAATATTGATGCGCATTTTATCGGGAATCAGAATACACTTTCAAGAACGGAAGAAAAGCTTGTAGAAATGAGTAACGGATGCATTTGCTGTACACTCCGCGAAGATCTGATGATTGAAGTGGAGCGTTTAGCGCATGAAAAACGTTTTGATTACCTGCTGATCGAAAGTACAGGAATTAGTGAGCCTATCCCCGTTGCCCAAACATTTACCTATATGGATGAAGAAAGTGGCATAGACCTTTCCAGATTCAGCTATATAGACACTATGGTGACCGTAGTGGACAGCTTCAATTTTATGAAAGACTTTTCAACGAATGAATTATTGATGGACAGAGACCTTACAGATATAGAAGGGGATCGCAGAACCATCGTTAACCTTCTTACGGACCAGATTGAATTTGCCAATGTCATTGTCTTAAATAAAACAGATCTTATCGATTCCGAAACTCTTGGATTTTTAAAAGCAGCTATAGCTAAGCTGAATCCTGAAGCCCACATCATTTATTCAGAATTTGGAGAGGTTAATCCTCAGCATATTTTAAATACCCAACTCTTTGATTTTGATACTGCACAGTCTTCAGCCGGCTGGCAAAAAGAACTTCAGTCTGATCACCACAATCCTGAAACAGAAGAGTATGGTATCGGTTCATTGGTTTTCAGAGACCAAAAACCATTTCATCCCGAAAGATTATGGAACTACCTTAATGAAAGATATCCTGAAGGTATTTTAAGGGCTAAAGGGCTTTTCTGGCTGGCTTCAAGACCGGATGATGCATTAAACTTCTCCCAGGCAGGAGGTTCATTCCGTTTAGAAAAAGCAGGAGTCTGGTGGTCCAGTATGCCCATGAATCAAAGACTACACTATAATTCATTTACAGAAAATCAGGAATTTATTGAAAGCAGATGGGATAAAAACTGGGGCGACAGAATCAATGAGCTTGTTTTTATAGGTCAGGATATAAACAAAGACCAAATGATACAGGATCTCCAAGACTGTCTTATTAATGATAAAGAATTATTAAGCCAACAGCAGGACTTTCAGGATCCGTTTCCTGAACATATTTAAAATTAACTTTTAATTAATGCAACAAAGTATCAATAATATCATAAATAGAATACCTTTCAGCATTATTTTTACAGCATATGGACAGACGTAAATTTCTAAAAGGATCAGCATTACTATCAGGTCTCTTTACAATATCTCCGCTTGAACTTTGGAGTTCCCAAAGAAGTACTGAGCAACTCCATTCCGGAAGTGCAAAAAACATCATATTTATGGTAAGTGATGGGATGAGCCTGGGAACACTTTCAATGGCCGACCTGTATTCCAGGAATATTTTAGGAAAAGGAAGTAACTGGCTTAGTCTGTATCATGATCAAAAAGTTTCACGGGCATTGATGGATACGGCTTCAGCCAGTTCTATTGTCACAGATTCAGCTGCTGCAAGCTCAGCTTTCGGGGGTGGAATCCGAGTAAAAAACGGGGTTTTGAACATGGGACCTAATGGTGAAAAGCATCTTCCTATATGGCAAAAATTTAAAAAAGCAGGAAAAAAAGCAGGCTGCGTCACCACGGTAACGATTACCCATGCTACACCTGCAGGATTCTGTGTGAATTCTGCCCAACGAAATGCAGAACCTCAAATCGCTGAAATGTATGCCGAGCTGGAGTTAGATGTCCTGATGGGTGGCGGCGATGAGTTTTTTAATCCGGAAAAACGGGAAGATAAAAAAGACCTCTATGCTGTTTATCGGAAAAAGGGATATCAGGTGCTTAAAGAGCGTAATCATCTGAAAGACATTAAAAAAGGAGAAAAGATAGTAGGAATATTCAGTACAGGAGCATTACCTTACAGCATCGACAGAACCAGTCTTCCTGATTTCAAAAATACACCTACACTGGCTGATATGGCAAAGACCGCTATTGATCAGATGAAAGATCATCCGGGAGGTTTCGTACTTCAGGTGGAAGGAGGAAAAGTAGACTGGTCTGCCCATGCCAATGATGTAGCCGCATTAATTCATGATCAGCTTGCATTTGATGAAGCCGTAAAAACGGTGATGGACTTTGCAGAAAAAGACGGAAATACGCTGGTCATCATTACTACAGATCATGGAAATGCCAATCCCGGAACGATTTACGGAGCTGATGCAACTAAAAATTTCAACAGTATTTCAGATTACAAATACACTAATGAATATATTCTGAATAAGATCCATAAAGATTTTTCTGTAAAAGATATTAAAGACTGGATTTACGAAGGTAACAAACTGGTTCTGAATGATGATGAAGCCAAACATCTATTAAGTTTCTATAATGGCCTTGAAAAAGAAGAGGGGCTTTACAATTATAAGAAACTCCCCTTTAAGCTCTATTCTGATATCCAGAAAAACCGTAATTCTGTGGGGTGGATCAGTATGGATCACTCCGGAGATTATGTAGAAGTGGCGGCTTATGGTCCGGGAAGTCAGCTTTTGCAGCCGTTCATTAAAAATACAGATCTGCATGATCTCATGCTCAAAGCTTCACCTCTTTAAACTCATTCATATTTTCATATCATATTAATTTTTGGTGGTAACAGGGCGAATTGTATTCGCCTTGTTTTTATTTTATATACTATATCCATCTTCATCATTTTGAGTGAAAATACTCTTGTTCTGTTTTATATTTTTTGATCAAAACAACAAATAGCCTAAAATATTGATATAAAAATGTTTCGGTTCCTATTATGCAGAAGCTCATATAGAATACTATCACAGTAATGGTAAGTGTGTTAAACAAAAAAGGAGGAATTTTATAACCTCATTTTTTGTTTTATTATTGGAAGGGTTTATATTCCACCCATTACATACATGTTTTCCATAGTAGGAACCGGACTTCCGCCTTGTTTTTCAAGGGTGATGGCAAAGGCCTGTGCTTTTGAAATAGTCGCCAGTGGAACCTGACTGTCTTTATCTTCAGTATACATTCCAGCGCTTACCGGTTTTCCATCTTCAAGAGCCCAAAGCTGATACTGCATTCCTTCCGGAGTTTTTGGAAGATTTTCAGCATTCAGGTATACTTTTTTTGTTTTTTTGTCCCAGAAAACCATGGCCTTGGCGTCCTGATGTCTTTCAACCCCTTTCAACATCACCATTTGCATGTCCGGATTGGAAAACATATCCAGTTTCCGGTCCATTTTTTTCATAGCTTCGTCCTGAGATTGTTTTTCCGCTGCCAGTTTTGTCATTTCCTGTTTTGTTTCAGACTGGCTGTTCATCCAAAACAGATTTCCGGCCACACTTAACAGGAATAAAACAGACGCAGCAACAGCATAAGCTTTCCAGTTTGTTTTTCTCTGGATCTGTTCCTGAGTTTTAATTTTTCTTCTATCTTCTGCTTCCGGAGTATCTATAGAAAAGGAAGATGCTGTTTCTTCAACAGAAGACTGTTCCTGTTGAATTCTGTTCCAGATTTTAGATTTCAGATCACTTGGAGGTGTTACAGCCTGGGCCGTAGCAAGATGTTCCAAAGTTTTTTGTGCTTCTTCAAAAGCCGCTTTTACTTCAGCATTATTCTTCATCACACACTCCAAAATCCCAGCTTCCTCAGGAGAAGCATGGCCTAGAATATAAGATTCTATAATTCCGGATGATATGTATTCTTTTGTGTTCAATTTATTGATAATCTTTTAGCAAATCTTTTAATTTCATCAATGCATTCCGCATTTTCGTTTTTACCGTTCCCAGGGGTATCTTCAGCTTTTCGGATATTTCATGTTGGGTATATCCCTGATAATAAGCCAGATTAATAAGTTCCTGCTTGTCTGCGTCCAGTCCTTCCAGTACATTGCTAAATCCGATATAATCGGATGAATTGTTGGTCGTTGAAAGTTCTGTAGTATTATATACGAAATCCGGAAGTGGTTGGTTTTTAAGCTCATTCTGAAACCCTTTAGATTTTAAATAATCTATAGCTGTATTTCTGGCAATATTGATCATCCAGGTATAAAACCTTCCTTTGGATTCATCATATTGATGGATAGAATTCCATATTTTGACAAAAACATCCTGAATCACTTCTTCGGTATATTCTTTAGACTGAACAATACGAAGAATAATTCCGTACAGCGCACCGGAATAGTGGTCATACAGATAATGAAAACCATTTTCGTTTTTTTCTTTTAATAAAACGATAAGTTCCTCTTCAGAATAGGCTGTCTTAATAATTATTATTTTTCTTTCCAAATGTAGCAAAATAAAATACATTCCAAATAAAATCATTAAAATCTTTACTTCATATATGATTTTAAAGGTTTTATTTAAGATATATCAGGAAAGCTTAATTCAAGAGCAATACTACCTGTGTATTCCATGATCAACCCTGTTCTTACTTGAAACCTACATAAAATTTGCTTTGATTTCATTCTTTATAAAAAATAAATAACTGATTATCAAGTATTTGTTGATTATTTCATTTTTTATCAATCTAAAACAAAACCAACCTCGTAAATGACACTAAGAACACAATCAACCTTAACAATAAAAAATCAGCACAATGAACACACAATCAAAAACCGCAGTTTTAGCAATGGTCGCTTTATCATTCGCTTTTAGTGGGAAGGTAACTGCACAAATGATGAAAGAAAAAACAGTAATGGTAGGAGGTGCTGCCATGTATCCGGCAAAGAATATTATTGAAAACGCCGTCAATTCTAAAGACCATAAAACACTGGTAGCGGCAGTAAAAGCTGCAGGTCTGGTAGAAACATTACAGGGAGCAGGTCCCTTTACCGTATTAGCACCTACAGATGCTGCTTTTGCAAAACTTCCGAAAGGAACCGTAGAAAGCCTTGTAAAACCTGAAAATAAGGCTATGCTTACCAGCATATTGACGTATCATGTGCTATCCGGGAAATATAATGCTAAAGAAATATGGGCTGCAGTAAAAGCCGGAAACGGAAAAAGTATGATGAAAACTGTACAGGGTGAAGAGCTTACATTCTGGACGAAAGGTAAAGATCTTTATGTAAAAGATGCGAAAGGAAACAGTGCAAAAGTGACCATCGCGGATGTAAACCAGTCTAATGGTGTCATTCATGTAATAGATACAGTTCTGATGCCATAAGAATTAATAAAGCTTTAAACAGCATATGCAGGTATGCTGTTTTCTTCAATTATCTAAACAAACACTTAAAAATTAATATTATGAAAAAAACGATTCATGTTTCTAATCAGGGAGCAACCCTTGATACCAGCAGAAGAAACTTTTTGAAACTGGGAGGTATAGGGTTAGCCATAGCTGGCCTCACACTGGTAGGTTGTGATGATAATGATGACTTTCAAATGATAGATGGTGGTAAAATATTTGATCTGGGAACAGGAGATGTGGGTATATTAAACTACGCTTATGCCCTCGAACAGCTTGAAGCAGACTTTTATACTAAAGTAGTTAATAACTTTTACAGCGGAATCTCAAGTATTGAAAAAGAAGTTTTCACAGATCTTTATCACCATGAAGTCATTCACAGGGATTTTTTTAAAGCAGCCATTAGCGGAGCCACTGAGAATGTCCTTCCAAAACTTGAATTTCAGTATCCCAATGTGAACTTTAACAACCGGAGCTCTGTGCTTGCCACTGCCAAAGCATTAGAAGATACCGGAGTAGCAGCCTATAACGGAGCCGGAAAATACATTACCAATGCGGCTTATCTTGTTATTGCCGGGAAAATAGTTTCTGTAGAAGCAAGACATGCCTCTGCTATCAGAAACCTGATCAATCCGGGATCTGCAGATTTCTCAGGAGATGATGTAGTAGATGCTAACGGCCTGGACCTTGCCAAAGAGCCTAAGGATATTGTAATGGCTGCAGGTGGGTTTATAAAAACTCCTTTCTCCTGGAAAGAAAGAGGTATTAATTAATCATTCATCTTCAAATCTTGTATTATGAACATTCTTAAATTATTAGATAAGCTTTCTCATGATAATTTTTTTACTGCAGAAGCTTCAAGACTGGAAACAATTACGAATATGTCATTATTCGGAAAAAAAGCAGCAACAGCAGCCGCTCCTTTTGGATTAGGTGCCCTGGTGGTTAGTCCGGCAAAAGCGGAAACCCCAACAAAAGAATTTACAGGTACTGCATTAAAGAGTACATTAACCGATGCTTTACAATTGGCATTGGTATTAGAATATCTTGAAAATGAATATTATGCCTTAGGGCTGTCTACAGCAGGCCTGATTCCCAATTCTGACAGGCCGGTTTTTATGCAGATCTCAAAACACGAATCAGCCCACGTTAGTTTTCTGAAAAGTACTCTTACTTCTCTGGGAACAACACCGGGAGCGAAACCAACCTTTGATTTTACGGCTAATGGAAGTTTCTCTCCTTTTACAGATTACAATCAGTTTCTGGTCCTGGCGCAGGCTTTTGAAGATACAGGAGTAAGAGCTTATAAAGGACAGGCCGGAAATGTCATGTCCAATAAAGTTGTCCTTCAGGCTGCTTTACAGATTCATTCTGTGGAAGCAAGACATGCATCACAGGTAAGAAGAATGAGAGCCAATAAAGGCTGGATTGAACTTGCCAACGGCGGAAATATGCCTTCAGCAACAGATCCTGTATATGCAGGAGAAGACAATGTGAACCAGTCCGGATACAATACAGGATCCTTATTTGGGACAGCAGCAGGTTCAGCAGCTTATGACGAAGTGATGAGTGGCAGTGATGCCCAAACTATTGCCTCTTTATTTATAGTGTAATTGTGATTGGATGGCAGTGGAGCGATACGCTTTTTCCAGCATATCCGGAAAAGGGCCTCTATCCTCAAAAAATACGTATCGTTAGGCCTTAAAAAAACATATCATCAACAATTAATTTTAACCATCCCTTTACTACAAGTACCATATATTATATAATGTATGGTACTTTTGTATGATACATTAAAAACAGTCTTAATACAGAATTCTTCTCATATGATGGAATAATTATTGCCTTATTCAATATGGTTCATTCTAATATTTTTCTATTATGAAAATAGCAACCTATAATGTCAACGGAATAAATGGCCGGCTACCTGTACTCTTGCAGTGGCTGAAAGAATCATCACCCGATATTGTATGCCTTCAGGAACTCAAAGCTCCACAGGAACGGTTTCCTTTAAAAGAAATAAATGCAGCAGGCTATGAGGCTATATGGAAAGGGCAGAAAAGCTGGAATGGAGTAGCCATACTGGCAAAAAATATGGAGATCACCGAAGTACAGCGTTCTCTGCCTGGTGATCCTGAAGATCTTCAGAGCAGATATTTAGAAGCCATTATTGATCAAATGGTTATATGCTGCTTATACCTTCCCAATGGCAATCCATATCCGGGATCAAAATTTGAGTATAAACTTTCATGGATCAAACGCTTAAAAAGGAGAATGAACCAACTTATCAAAATGGAGCTTCCCGCAATCCTTATCGGGGATTTCAATATTATTCCCGAACCTATCGATGTTTATAAACCTGAGCGCTGGGAAAATGACGCATTATACAGAACTGAAGTAAGAAAAGCCTATAAAGAACTGCAAAAGAAAGGCTGGCTGGATTCTATCCGTACCCTTTACCCTGAAGAAAAGATCTATACATTCTGGGATTATTTGTACAAAGCTTATGACCGCAATGCCGGAATACGGCTTGATCATATTTTATTAAGTCCTTATCTGGGTTCTCAGCTAGAATCGGGTGGAGTAGACCGTCATGTCCGGGGCTGGGAAAAGAGCAGTGACCATGCACCGGTATGGATTATATTAGACCGACACTGAAAGCCATGAGGCTGGTGACAAAGGCTTTAAGAAATAACAGACAGCCGGCTTCACAAAGAAAACCGGCTGTCTGTTATCTGTATTCTATAGAATCAAAGATCTATAGCAAATTTATGATGACAATTTACGCCGGCGGCCGGAAACCTTTCGGTCAAGATCTTTGATATCCTGTCTCAGCTCACGAAACATTTCTTTAAAGTTATAGCTTTCATAATCGCCGGGTTCAAAGTCTTCCGGAAAAATTCCTGAAGCATATTGCCATATTTCCACCACTTCATCAAAAGGGATTTCGTAAGGCTCATAGAATGAATTATCTGCACTTACGCTGATGGAGCTTTCATTCTTTTCTTTAAAACGTTTGTAGGTAATTCCGTCATTTAAAGTAACAAAAACATAGGTTTTACCCGGTTTCAGGTCATTTATTCCTTCTACATATTTCCCTACAATATAGGACCCGTCTCTAAACGGGGGCATAGAGTCTCCATCTGCAGGAAAGGCCCTGTATTTTCCATTGGTAAGAAAGGGGAGTGCAATCCTTTGAAGGCTTTCAATATATTCTACATCACTATACCCCTCCAGATATCCCATTGATGCTTTCTGGGGAATAATTTCAATGGTATCATTCCCATGATGGTCTACAGCTACCGGAAGCACAATCCTGTTATCCGGAAGTTTCAGCATTTCATCCATAGGATATTTTTGGATATCTACAGATACCAGCAGATCAATACTCACATGGAAGTATTTTGAAATTTTTACCAGAAGCTCAATTGGCGGTTCAGATATTCCATTCTCATATTTAGAATATCTTACTCTGGAAATCGTTAATTCGTCAGCTACATTTTGTTGGGAAAGCTTTCTCTTAGCTCTTAAGAAGCGTATATTATTTGAAAAAATTGACATTGATAAAATAAAAGTATATCAGCAAAAATACAAAATTGATTTCGTTATCAGTGACCCGGAAGGTTGGTTTTACTGTACAAAGTAGAAAAATTCAGTTTTTCACAGCTATTTTTATGGAATAGTTAGAAAAAACTGAGCTCCTGAACTTCAGTTTTAATTTTCCTGTCCTCTATAGAAGCTTCTTATTTGCTTTGAAGAATATTCATTAAAAGACAATATTTACTTATAAATTAATAACTCTAAATTTTTGAATTTGAAATATGCTTTTTAACATTTAGTAAATCAACCAGATACCACATTAAACGATATTCTCATTATTTTGCTTTTATATTAATGAAA
Source organism: Chryseobacterium sp. Bi04 (assembly GCF_918698085.1). Taxonomy (GTDB): domain Bacteria; phylum Bacteroidota; class Bacteroidia; order Flavobacteriales; family Weeksellaceae; genus Chryseobacterium. The sequence goes on along the minus strand of NZ_CAKKLP010000012.1, from coordinate 44,641 downwards.
TATTAAATTATAAAAACATATTATTAATTTTTTCAGAAAAACTTATCAACTTATTATTATTCTTCTTATATTCGTAATGTAATAATCATATAAAATTATAGTTATGAAAAACTTAAAAAAATTAGACAGAAATGAGTTAAAAACAATTTCTGGTAACGGATTACTTGATCCAATCGGTGGATTACTAGGAGGATTAGGTGGTGTAGTTGGAGGTGTTGTAGGAGGTGTAGGCACTATCGTTGGTGGTGTTGTTACAGGTGTAGGTTCTACAGTTGGTGGTGTGTTAGGCGGTGTGGGTACCCTTGTAGGTAACACATTATGCCAAACACAATGTGTAATCAATGGTGTAATTCACATCAGATTACTTGAGTGTGGATCTACTTGCTAAGAAAAAACAAGTAATAAAAACTATACCGCTCTTTTCAGAGCGGTTTTTTTGTGGGCATATTTCTCATATATATTTTATTATAACACAATATGTTATGCGTAAATAAACATTATATTCAGAAACGCGGTGCACTTTCTTTAATGCAACAAAGTTGCTTTAATAAAATTAATTATCTAGCTTTGCCGGATTATTAAAGCATACGCATATGAAAAAAGCCGTTATTTTTTTGATGGGAGGGTCTGTCATTTCTTATCATTCTGTGATGAAAGCTCAGAACCTGAGTACTGAAAAGACAGTCCAGGATATAGAATCAATACGGATACAGGGAAAAATGAACAGGGATGTGGTAAGTATTCCAAAGAAGACACTGGATTTTATACAGTCCAAAACCTTAGGAGAAACGCTGAGTAAAATTCCGGGTATCCAAAATTCAGGATATGGTCCCAATTCCGGGGCTCCTGTTATCCGAAGCCTGAGTGGGAATAGGGTAAAAATTCTGGAAAACGGAACTTCAGTGAATGACCTTTCGGGAATAAGCCCCGATTTTAATCTGGATATTCAAATGGATAATGCTCAGAGCATTAATATTTATAAGAATTCAGCAGCAGTACTGTATGGTGGAAAAGCTATTGGAGGAGCCGTTGATATTGAAACGAACTATATCGTCCGTCAGCTTCCATCAAAAAAAATTAACCTTCAGGCGCTTCTGGAAGGTGGAAGCAACAGTGGACAGAAACAGGCCTTTTCAGCAAAAGGCACCATCACCAAAAACTGGGTATGGACAATAGGAGGTTCCAACCAAAAACAGGAAATCGTCAGTATACCGGGGAAATCTAAAGACAACAGATGTTATGATCCAAACCTGGTAGGATTTAATAGTATTTTGCAATCCCTCTGCCAGTTGGATGTAAATTCAAGAAATGTTCTTAACATTAGTCTGTTCCCTTATATCAGCCAGTTTGCCAAGGATCATATGGTAGAATATGAACTTTCACATGATGATCTTTATACATTCAGCCCCACTTATTACAATCCGTCGGATGGCCAATATCACCCCAATCCCAAAAACGATCAATACGTTCCGGGGCAGGATCCCACGAAAGACCGCTACAAAAGCGAAGTAAACAGTATTAAGGACTATGTGCCAACAAAAGACGGTGTCATTCCAAACAGTCATTCAGAAAGCAATTCATTCTATTTGGGGACCAGCTATATTGGCAAATCCTTTTATATAGGAGGAGTCTATCAAAATTCCTATTCGTATTTTGGTGTTCCCGGCTATGCCTTATCCAAAATCCAAAAACATTCCCATGGGAAACCCCAGCAGCCCCTAGAGTATTTACCTATTAATATAAGAAGCCTATCCCATAAGGCTATGCTGGAAACGGCCTATCAATTCAGCCATTCTCCAATTGCCAGTATAAAGCTTAATTATATAGGGGTGCTTTCCACAAATTCAGAACTTCTGGAACGCTATAAAGCCAATCAATTTCAAGTACAACAACATAATGGCCGTTTGGAAATAGTGCAACAGAAACTGAAATTTCTAACAGGAACTACAGGACTTGAAGTACAATACAGAGAAATGGAGGGTAGCGGAAGTCAAAGATATCTCCCTAACAACATAAGCCGTGAAATTGGCATATTCACGATGCAGCACCTCAATTTTGATTTTCTTGAATTTGATTTGGGATACCGGAATGATCACGTCCAACGCAGGGCTGATACTGATAAAAAATACATCAGAAGCCGCGGGCTTTCAGGAGGAAACCTCACAGGAAGGAATTTTACTCTTAATCAGTTTCATACAGCAGCCCAATGGAATATTTTTAAAAAAGCTTATCTGAAAATACAGTACAATCACTCGGAAAGAGCCCCGGAAGTCAATGAGCTTTATGCTGGCAACAATCATTTTGCCATTCTCACAGAAGAAAACGGAGATGACAAGCTGGATAAAGAAACTGCAAAAACCTGGGAAATTGGTGGTGGACTTAATTTGAAAAATATACGCTTATCCGCCAATTGGTACCATACTTTCTATAAAAATTACATCTACCTTGCTCATACAGGGATTTCACGGGAAGTTTTCCTGGTAAAGGAATGGCGTTCTGATGACACCGAGATCACCGGAATAGAAGCGGAGGCTGCTTACAAAATGGACCTTCACAGATTGGGAAAATGGGAGTTAGGCTCTTATTATGACCTGGTAAGAAACATCAGTACGGCAGACAGTTCCATAAGAAAATGGAGTGATGGAGATTATATGCCTAATATGCCCACAAGCCGTTTTGGATTCAGCCTTACAGGAACGGTCCAAAAGCTGAATTTCAATATAGCATTAGACCATTATATGAAGCAAAAATATCTTGGTAAAAATATAAACCCGGAGCTTCCTATGCCTGCATTTTCACTTCTTAATGCCCGTATTTCTTATGAAGATACCCATTTAAAAACAGGAAGTATAGAATATTATATACTGGGAAACAACCTTTTAAATACAGAAGCAAGACTTCAAAATTCTCAACTGAAATTCCTTAGCCCTCTCGCCGGAATTAATATTTCAGTAGGGGTAAAAATCAAAATATCATAATATCTATAACCCGTCTGCTGCTGTGTGAGCAATTGATAAAAGCAGGTAACAGACGGGTTTTATTTTATCAACCGAAAGGTCATATTGATCCTTGGTTTCATAGGCAGAGCAGATTTGGCAATGCGGTGTTCCCAATTTATCTGAAGATCTCCTTTCATGATTAACAGGGAACCATGCTGAAGGGGGAGGCTATATTTATTGGTATGATCGTCAACGTTTCTGAAATCAAAACTTCTTACCTGTCCAAGGCTTACAGAGGCAATAACAGGGTGGTCACCAAGTTTACTATCTTTATCCCGATGCCAGGCTACAGAGTCATTCTTATCACGGTATAAATTTAACAATACTGAGTTAAAAGCACATCCCGTGGCATTCTCTATACGCTCTTTTACATCAAGCAGTTCCGGAAGCCATCGATTGGCTGTAAATTGTGTATCTCCCAATTGATAGGTCTTTTCTTCATCACCGTACCAAGCCGTCAAACGGGGAGTGAGAACCATTTTATCATACATTTTCTGGGTTCTCTGTTTCCATGGAGCAGTATTCATTAATAGTTCTTCAAGCCCTGAAGCCTCTTCTTCAGGTAAAAAATGTTCTGTATACTCCAAAAGTTTTTTAGGGAACCGATAATATTCTTCAGAATTAAATAAACTAAGCTGCGACATTTTAAAATTTAAGGTCTATAAATGAATTGCACTGAACTGTTATCATAAAAAAAGATAGTGATATAAATTATATCAACAAAAATACGAATTTTGTTCAAAAATGTAACTATTTTTACAATATAGGCCTGGACAATATTTATAACATAAACACAAAATTCTGTTTAACAGACATATAAATAGATCATCTGCAAAATTATCAATAAAAGCTTGTAGGTATTTTAAAGGGCAGGGGGAGTTATGCACAGATTCACGGAGGTGCCGACGGTGTAGGCATACTACCATTCAAATTGCCAAGGCTATGGAAACTATTATGTTCACAACAGCAAGAAAAGTTCATGATCAATTTCTTACTAAATTAGGTGCAGGTTATGTTATTGACTGCGAAAATGAGGAATACATTACTGTTATTGGAATAGAGATTAAAAAATAATCGTCATGTATCTTTGTAATTGCTAATAGAAGTTACATCGGAACTAAAAGTAATAAAAATGGTAATCTAATTTTATTGACAAAAAAGAAAGAAATGTTAACGAAATTGCATATATTTTATAACCAACTGCGAACTAAGAATTAATGACAGAGAAATTTCCTACAATAAATAGTACACTTTCACCAAATGGACTTGGTAAACTTATTCAACGAAAATATGAACTAACCGACAAAACGGAATGCAACATATTTCGGCTTGCTATGAATCATTTATACATTGTTCATGATGACGAAAACAAATACGTTTTTAGAGTTTACACACATAATTGGCGGACTAAATTAGAAATTGAAGAAGAATTAAGACTTTTAATTCTTCTGAAAGAAGTAGACCGACAAGTTGCTTTTCCAATAGCTGATAAATCGAACAAATTCATTCAAGAAATTGAAGCTCCAGAAGGTACACGATTTGGCGTTTTATTTTCGTATGCTAAAGGCATTAAGACAGCTAAATTTTCACCCCAAACAAGCTTTCTAATTGGACAAGCATTAGCAAAAGTTCATCAATCCACAGAAAATATCGAACTGATGAGAATGTCTTACAATGCTCAAAACTTGCTCAAGAACCCTGTTTTAAGAACAAAAGAATTCTATAGTAAAAATAGAAGCGAAATTGAATTTTTAGAAAGCCTTTCTGCTTTTTTAACGCTAAAAATGGAAAATATTGACAACCAGAAAATGAGATATGGAACTGTTCATCTTGACGTTTGGTTTGACAATTTGCACATTGACGATGAAAAAGAAATAACATTTTTTGACTTTGATTTCTGTGGCAACGGTTATTTATGCTTTGACATTTCTTATTTCCTATTTCAGTTATTTGCAACCCATTTGAACGAAGAAGAATATCAAACAAAAGCAGAAAGCTTCATAAAAGGGTATGAGATAGTAACTAAAATTAGTAATGAAGAAAAAAAGTTTTTACCCTTCGCATGTTTAGCAATTATGACCTATTACATAAGTGTTCAGTGCGACAGATTTGAATATTGGACCAATATTTTCCTGAATGAAGATCATTTAAAAAGAATGGTTGGAAATCTCAAACGATGGATTGCTTACCACAAAATTGAGATTAATATAAACTGATATTGAAATCAAAATATGCTCACGTAATGACAGAAAGCTACATACAATACGCAAGCGGATATCAAAAAGACAATATTGATGAAGAGGATATAGTAAAAGCTATATCAGATATTCAGTTAATGGATGATGAGCATGGAGCCTTTTGGGTTTCAGTTATAACCGATGATGAAAACGTGATTGAAGTACATAAAGATTTATCACTCTTCGTCATTTTCGAAGGACAGCAAACCAGATACCAGGCTACAGATTGGAACGAAGTCACAGAAATCTATAAACTATTATTGCTTGAAAAATTCGATGTAATAACCTCAAAAGTAAAATAAAGAAACCCTAGCACGGGTTTTCGTCATTGGGACTTAAGTATAGGATGGATCGATTAGTTGGAATGGAACTTTGGATTCTGATGTAAGTTAAAAAATGTTATACTTTTTGAAAAGCTGAAACATATACAATTTAACATAATATAAATTATAGGACAAAATAATCATCTAAGGAATAGAGGACTAATGACATCAAAATCCCTTATTCACCTAATTTTCCTTGCAGATATTCTTTAACGACTTCCCGGAACTCTTCTTTGGTAAGGAACCTGTCCAGAAACTCTTCCAGGCTTCCTTCGTTTTCAATTTCATTAAAATAAACTTCATGGTCCGTTCCGTATACCGCTGGGTTTGATTGATCAGGATCTTTTGCACACACAAAATAATGATCCGGATATCCATATGAATAAAATATACAGACAAAATCCATTTCTTTGCCTTTTACAGTTTTTCTTACGTCATCTTCCTCTACAAGCCCATCTAATTCTTCATAATCTTCCGAGCCTGGTTTAAACGGAGTAAACATCCAGTCTTTGAAAAAATATTGGCCATATGTACAGTCATGTAAGGAAAAATAATATTCAGTTAAGTCGCGGTAAAATTTTTCATTATTTTCTTTATACAGTTTTTGATGAATGCTGTAAAACTCGTCAATACCATACACATCCCAATCTTTGCCATATAAATAATTGTCGAATCTAATACTCTGCCAGTTTTCTACAAAATTTTTATCTGCATGTACAGCGTCAGTATTTCCTCCTAAAATTTTAATTTTATTAATAATCTGTTCATTCATCTTATATATTATGTTAAATTAAATTGTAACTAAAAAGCAATAGTTTAATTAATATCTATCTGAGAATTAATCAATTATTAATAATATATTATTTTTAATGGCCTTTATAAAAATACAAAATCTTGCCACATGGCAACCTTTATCCTATTGAAAGGTGCTACCTTTATCCTAACCAAAAAATAAAATAGTATGAAACCAAAAATGATCTGGGCAAACCTTGCTGTGGCGGACCTTGAGCGAACACAGAAATTTTATACAGAACTGGGATTTAAGCCCAATAATCCACACAGTTCTAATGAATTGGTAAGTTTTTTTGTGGGAGACAATGAATTTATTATTCACTTCTTTCTAAAAAACATCATTGAGACCAATGTAAAAAATGTAAATTTTGGTGACTCTCACCATTCCAATGAAATTATATTTACCCTTTCTGCTGAAACCATAGATCAGGCTGATCAGTGGGCGGAAGAAGTTAAAAATGCAGGCGGAACCATTATCTCAGAACCTGAAAGCTTTGGAAACAACTATTATGGTTTTGTCTTTGCAGATCCTGATGGACATAAATTTAATGTCTTCAAAATGTAAATATTCTGAGATTTTGATTACAACTTATTTTGGTCATACATCTCCTTAATTTTCAATCAGATAGCATAGGTACAGGATGGAAAAACACAGCTTTTTTGAGCCTTCATTGGTTTTTCTGTATTTTAGGCTTTTAAAAGAAAAACAAACCATAATTTCACTGAAGAAAACAGACTGATGATTTAATATGGCAATGTAAATTCAATAGAGATGGACTTTAGTCCATCTGATAAAACATGACAATCAATTTGGCTTTAGCCAAAACCTATTAAAAAAGTTTGAACAGTTTTAAAGCAAACCGGCCCCTTAAGTTAACTCAAGGGACCGGTTATTTATATGTACAATAGACTGCAGAATACTATTTATTCATTCCTAAACTGTTATATAACTGCACCTGCCATATTCCCACGACCTCTTTAAGCATAACAAATGTAAATGCAGCATTATAGCTGTTAGGAAATATTGTGAGTTCAGTATCTATAAAATCCGATGCTTTAGGAATAGGTTTTAATCCAAAGGTCTGAAACAGAGCAACAGATCTTTTCATGTGAAATCCCGAAGTCACCAGATATACACTGGATGGCCCCATCTGATTTACTATCTGGCTCGAATATTTTGCATTTTGATAGGTATTCATGCTTTGGTCTTCTTTAATCATGTCAGAATCCGGCACTCCCATCTTTTTAAAATTCTCTCTGAATAATTCTGCTTCACTTGTATGTCCTCTTCCTTTTCCGGAAATTAATATTTTACAAGATTGATTATTTTCCCTGTATTCATGATACAATTGATAGGCAGTAACTATTCTGGAATAAGACATGGTATGCAATTTCTCTGTATTGTCAATATCTACCACCCCGCCACCGAGTACTACAATAATGGGATTCTGAGCCGGTGTATTCTTCATCCCTGAACTACTGATATAACTTTTCTGCAGATATCCGGAGATTAGTTTACCCAGAAAACCATTTCCTATAAGGATAATCATGACAACTGCTGATATAAAAATTCCTGTTCTCAGATTTTTACATTTATTCTTCCTTTTCAACAGAGCGATAATAACTACTGCAAGAAATACTAAAAAATAAGGTTCTGTAAAAAGCTGTACAACACGGAATAAAAAGTCCAGTAAAAATTTCATCTATGATACTATTGATTAATGCCAAGAAAATATTGGATTTTCAAAGATAAGGTTATTTCATGATTCTGCTTTTCTCAATGCATTGAGTCTCCTTGAATTGATTTCTCTTTTATTTGATAATTTTATACCATCAGAATATGGAATACCATGGATTATCAAACATTCAAACCCCGGCCGGAGCTGGCTCCTTTTATCAAATGCTATTGGACTCTGGACAGTCCAAAAGAAGACGTGCCACAATCACAGACTATCGTTCCGGACGGCTGTATGGAAATGATTTTCCATTATGGAGATCTTTACAAACAATATATCCACGGAGAAGCCGTTGTACAGCCTAGAAGTTTTGTTTTCGGACAGTTAACCCAACCTTTAAGAATAGAACCTACCGGAATCACCGGCATTTTCTCTGTCCGTTTTCATCATGACGGTTTTTTGCCGTTTGCTGCCATTCCTATAAAAGAGATGGATGATAAAGCCATTCCGCTGGAAGATCTGTTTGGAGCTGCCGGAGCTGAATTGGATGAAAAGGTATTCCATTCTAAAACAGTTCAGGAAAAAATAAGCCATGTAGAAAACTTTATGCAGGAAAGACTTAATCCTGAAACCATCGACAGGATTGTACAATCTACCATTGATATACTCCTCAATGTAAATGGACAAATCTCCGTAAATGAATTATCGCAACAAACCAATATCAACCGCAGACAGTTGGAACGCAGGTTCTCTTCAGCCATTGGCATGAGTCCTAAACAACTTTCCAAAACTATAAGACTTCAATCAATCCTGAAACAGCTTCTTCATAAAGAATACACCAGTCTTACGGCACTTGCTTACGATGCTGAATATTATGATCAGGCTCATTTTATCAAGGATTTTAAAGAGTTTACAGGCCTTAGTCCCAAAGAGTTTTATGGTGACCATCTTCAGATGTCCTTATTATTTTACAAAAAAGATTCGTGATGTCGCATTTTTACAATTGTAAAGATTTATTTATCATGAATTTTGATTGATATAAAATAAGCAACATGGAAACAAAACTAATTCCCGCTGTCATTGGACTCTTGATTATAGGCAGCTGGACTCAGCCCAGTGAAATCAAAAAACTGGAATGGCTGCTTGGTACCTGGGAAACCCAAACCACGAAAGGCAGTCTTTACGAAACCTGGACTCAGAAAAGCAGTACTGAACTTCAGGGAGAAAGCTATTATTTAAAGAATAAAGATACCATTCACTTCGAGTCTGTACGCCTTGTAGAAAAAGACAGAAAACTGTATTACATCGTATCTGTAAAAGGTCAACATGATGAACAGCCTGTCGATTTTATTTCAACTCCTGGCTCAAATCCCACTTCACTGGTATTTGAAAACCGGCAGAATGACTTTCCCCAAACGATTACCTATAAAAAAATCCGTAAAGATTCTTTATTTGCAGAAATCTCAGGCCTTATGAATGGGAAAATGGCCAGACAGGCATTCCCCATGAAGAAAATAAAATAATTTCCTTTATCAGAATACAATCTATTGTGTACACCGGTATTATTCTGAAAAATACGTTTCGGCGGCCTCCGGCCGCCGAAAACTTATCTATCCACTCACCTTCATCAGGCAAGTTCACCTCCCCACCCTTAGTTCACTAAAAATATACAGCACCATCATAAAACTTTGCGTTTAACCTAAAAAGATATAAATCTCCCGCAGATCACACAGATTTCGCAGATTTTATCTTTTACTTATCTGTGCAATCTCCAAAATTTGCGGGAAATTATAAAAAGAAACAAGCGAAAGAGTTTATTTCTCTCACCATAAAAACCAAAAACCTATCCACTCACCTTCATCGGCAAGTTCACTTGCTCACCCTTAACTCCCTAAAAAATATACAGCACCATCATAAAACTTTGCATTCATAAAACGCGTAAGAATAAAATAAACACTAATCTTCATTTTCAATAATAACCACATATATAAAATCTTATTTTCAAATAATTTCCATTTAAAAATTATATTTGTCATTAAAATTTTTCATAAATTAATTCAATGAGCAAACCAATTATATTTGGAGAGATAGAAGGATTTCAAGAAGGACATTTATTTAAAAACCGTCAAGAAATCATGGATAGTAATCTTCATAGAACCTTGCAAGCTGGTATTGATGGCAATATAAAAGAAGGTGCTTCCGTAATAATCCTTTCAGGAGGCTATGAAGATGATGTTGATAATGGAAATGAAATCATTTATACAGGCGCTGGCGGCAATGATTCTAATACAAAGAAACAAATAGAAGATCAATCTTGGAGCAACAGAAGCAATGCGGCCTTGTTAGTAAGTATGGACCAAGGACTAGCTGTTCGAGTTATAAGAGGAGAAAAACATAAATCACTTTATTCACCTAAAGAAGGTTACAAATATGCCGGATTATATAGTGTTGTAGATGCGTGGGAAGAAATTGGAAAAAGTGGTTTTAAAGTTTGTAGATTTCTACTAAGATATTCCGGTTCTCAACTTACAGATAATCTATTTCAAGAATTTAACTCTAAACAGCAAAAAATAAGGAAAGAAACCGTAATACTCAGAATAGTGCGTGATACGAAAATAGCTGTGGAAATAAAAAAATTATACGATTTTAAATGCCAAATTTGTAATATTAGTATCCCAACAAAATCTGGTCATTATGCAGAAGGAGCCCATATAAAACCACTTGGAATGCCCCATGATGGAGAAGATAGTATTGACAATATCCTTTGTCTATGTCCTAACCACCATGTTATGTTCGATAAAGGAACCTTTTCTATATTAGATAATTATGAATTGATAGGGCATGAAAATGGAATATTATTTATTCATAAAAATCACAAAATTAAGCCCTCAAATTTACAATATCATAGAAAAGCTCATGGGTATGAGTGAGTTGTATTTTCTAATATTTCGCCCCTTCTATAGTTTAGTTCATAAGGTTTTTCATTAAAAATCAACAATTTCTCACAAAAAACTTGCGTAGCTAAATAACTACACATATATTTGTAGTCAAATAACTACACAATGAATTTAAGAAGAGATGTATTTCAGGCGATCGCAGATCCTACCAGAAGATCTATATTGATGTTGGTAGCGGCTCAATCGATGACAGCCGGAGCAATAGCGGCTAACTTTGATACAGCAAGGCCTACTGTTTCAAAGCATATCCAGATCCTTACAGAATGTGAACTATTGAGATCTGAACAAAACGGCCGGGAAATTACGTATCACCTTAATCCAAATAAAATGAAAGAAATAGCCGATTTTATAGAACCCTTCCGCAAAATGTGGGATGAGAAATTCAATAAACTGGAAGATGTGATGAAGGCTTACCAGAAGAATGAGATAAGAGACAGGGAGATATGAGACGGGAGATTTGGGGTATTTGGTTATAAGATGTTAGATGTCAGATAACAGACTGTTGCAGTTGGGATAAACATCAAACTCTGAGCCTGATATTATCCCTTCCGGAATTCATACTCTAAAACCTAATACTCTCCCACTCTCTAAAACTCTTAACTCTTAACTCTTAACTCTTAACTCTCAACTCTTAAAATCATGGAACTTAAAACAAAAATCCACGCAGAAGATGGCAAACAGGAAATCTTTATCATCAGAGAATTTGATCTTCCTGTAGAATTGCTCTTCAAAGCCTATACAGAAGCTGAACTTTTCGAACAATGGATGGGCACAAAAGTGACCAAGTTTGAAAATAGGCCACACGGAAGTTACCGCTTTGAAACCTTAAACCCTCAGGGAGATGTAGTGTTCAGTGCTAATGGAGCTATTCATGATATTGTTCAGAATGAGAAAATTACGAGAACTTTTCAAATGGAGAATACACCTTTTCCGGCTCAGATTGAATTTTTAGAATTTGAAAAATTAACCGATACCACCAGCAAAATCACCATCCAAACCATTTATAAATCCGTAGACTTCAGAGATCAGCACCTGAAAATGCCATTCGCTCAGGGAATTAATATGGCACATAATCGTTTACAGGAAATATTTAGAGAGACGAAGAGATGAGAGACATGAATACCATAGTTTACATTGTGAATGCCAATAGGAAATTTTGTTTTGCAAGTGAATCGTCAACGATGAGAGAAAGAACAACAACCTTGAACATTACACTTTAAACTTCACACGCTCTTACCCTAGAACTCCAGAACCCTCAAACCCAAAATACATGAATCCAAAAGTTAATTTTTTCTTTGAAAATGCCGGGCAATGGCAAAAAGAATTTGAGAAGCTAAGAACAATTGCCTTAAGTACCGAGCTTGTAGAAGATCTAAAATGGGGCTGTCCCTGTTATACCTATGAAGGAAAGAACATTTTCTTAATTCACGGTTTTAAAGAATATTGTGCCCTACTCTTTTTTAAAGGAGCATTGATGAAAGATCCTAACCAGATTTTAATTCAGCAATCTGAAAATGTACAGGCGGCAAGGCAAATCCGTTTTACAGATATTCTACAGATCAATGATCTTGAAAAAGAACTTCGGGCCTATATGTTTGAAGCTGTAGAAATTGAAGAATCCGGGGCTAAGGTTGAAATGAAGAAAACCAAGGACTTCGAAATGGTTGAGGAATTTCAACAAAGATTAGATGAAAATCTGGCATTAAAGGAGGCGTTCGAAGGATTAACACAGGGAAGACAACGGGCCTACCTACTCCACTTCTCCTCTGCCAAACAATCCAAAACCAGGGACGCAAGAATTGAGAAATGCATTCCTCAAATCCTGGACGGAAAAGGACTTAACGACTAATCACAAAACTTAATCAATATGGAAACATCAAACCGATCAGAAAAAAGAACAAAAATCATCTATTGGATATTTACCCTTTGGATGGCCCTGGGAATGGTTTCTACAGCTATTGTCCAGCTTATGAAAAACAAAGATGAACTCGCCAACTTCACCAATTTGGGCTACCCCGCTTACCTGATGACCATCATAGGAGTCTGGAAAATTTTAGGCGTTATCACCATCCTTATTCCAAAGCGTTTATTACTGAAAGAATGGGCCTATGCCGGGTTTTTCTTTGTGATGTCAGGGGCAGTTATCTCCCATCTTATTGTAGGAGATCCCGCAGCCAGAACACTTCCGGCTGTACTATTATTAGTTTTAGTCCTTATTTCCTGGTATTTCAGACCTGCCAATAGAAAAATTTCTTTTACCAATCATGAATAAAACGATAAAGATGCCATACAATTATCCTATTATAACGGGTTGGATAATGGGTTGGAAACGCAAAGGCGCAAAGATTTAATACAACAAGAAAGTTTTTAAGACGCAAGAAAATCAAGGATTTTCAGCAAGTTTTTATCAAATACAATAATGAAGCAGCATTCAATTTTATCATAGATAAAATCTTTGCATCTTAAAGCAGTATTTTTTTATAATAATTTTGCGTCCTTGCGATTAACCAACTATTTACTATTAGATGTTGGAAAAACGCAAAGACGCAAAGATTTAATACAACAAGACGGTTTTTAAGACGCAAGAAAATCAAAAGATTTTCAGCAAATACAATATTGTAGATTTAGATCTACAGCATTTAATTTTATCGCAGATAAAATCCTTGCGTCTTAAAGCAGTATTTTTTATAATAATTTGCGGCTTTGCGAGTAACCAACTATTTACTATTAGATGTTGGAAAAACGCAAAGACGCAAAGATTAATACAAAAAGGCTATTATAAGACGCAAGAAAATCAACGATTTTCAGCAAATACAACCAAACACAATACTGTAGATTTAGATCAGCAGCATTCAATTTTATCGCAGATAAAATCCTTGCGTCTTAAAGCAGTATTTTTTATAATAATTTTGCGTCCTTGCGGTTAGCCAACAAAAAAATCCATCACAGAAAAAATTTTCACTTCTACACCCGTATTTTTATTACAATTGATATCTTTGAAATAGCCCAAAACAGTCTTCCCAATAAAGTATCCATAAACAAAATTTAACATGAAAAAGAAAACATTAACTCCCGAACAAAGCGAAACTCTTTTAAAAGCACTGAAAACCCGCTTTGAAAAAAACATGAATCGCCACAAAGACTTAAAATGGGAAAAAATCCAGTCAAAACTGGAAGCCAACCCTGAAAAACTTTGGTCACTGAACGAAATGGAAGCCACAGAAGGTGAACCTGATGTGGTAGATTATAACAAAAAAACAGACGAATATATCTTTTTCGACTGCTCCCCGGAAAGTCCAAAACGCCGAAGCCTCTGCTATGATTATCAAGCCTGGGATTCCCGAAAAGCTAACAAACCGGAAAGCAATGTCATTGATACAGCTGCTGGAATGGGGATTGAGCTCTTAACCGAAGAACAATACCGCCAACTTCAGGAACTCGGAAAATTTGATCAGAAAACTTCAAGCTGGGTAAAAACACCGGCTTCTATCAGAGAACTTGGAGGAGCTATTTTCTGTGACAGACGCTATAATACCGTTTTTATGTATCATAATGGTGCAGATTCCTATTATGCAGCGAGAGGGTTCAGGGGAATGATGAAGGTGTAAGAGAGTTTAAGAGTTGGAGGGTTTGAGGGTTTGAGGGTTTGAGGGTTTGAGGGTTTGAGAGTTTGAGAGTTTGAGAGTGAAAAAATCTTTGATTTTTTCACAACTTTAGTGTACTTTATATGCGCAAAACTGGAAACTTTAATAACTTAAGTGTCTAAAAACTTTTGTGACTTTTGTGGTTACAAGAAAGTCCAAACCTACTACGGTCGAGTTCCTACGGAATGACAACCAGAACATATCATACACCACTATAAATAAATCTCAATATTGCAAATATTTAAAACACTTTAGAGCACTTTAGAGCACTTTAGAGCACTTTAGCAAGTTTAAAATAATAGCGCATAAGTAAGATTACTTAAGATGAAAAATCAAAGATTTTCTTAAAACTTTAGTGTACTTTATATGCGCAAAGCTGGAAACTTTAATAACTTAAGTGTTTAAAAACTTTTATGACTTTTGTGGTTACAAGAAAATCCTAACCTACTAGGGGCTAGATTCCTCCGGAATGACAAGCAGAACACTATTATACATCACTCTATATAAATCTCAATATTGCAAATGCTTAAAACACTTTAGAACTCTTTAGTAAGTTTAAAAGAATAATGCATAAGTAAGACCATTTTAGATAAAAATCAAAGATTTTTTCAAAACTTTAGTGTACTTAATAGTACGCAAAGTTGGAAACTTTAATAACTTAAGTGTTTAAAAATTTTTGTGACTTTTGTGGTTACAAGAAAATCCTAACCTACTAGGGGTTAGATCCTCCGGGATGACAAATAAAACGTTTAGTTTATTATAAATTACTGGTCTCTTTTTTTCAATAAATTCAGAAATCTTTCAGCCATGGAGATTCTACACTCCAGAATATAATATGAACCCCCAGGAAATCCTGAGCATAGCTTACAAATTCTTCTTTGGTAAAAGGTTTCTTTGTTTTCGGATTTTTATATGTTAAGGTGGGTTCCTGAACGGCCATGGCTACCAATGGTAATTTTCCTTTATACTGATGAAAGAATGGGTAAGAATTTTTCATCTGGGCATTTTTATTGGGAACAATATCCGGACCGCCCAATCCTATATTATTTTTATTAGCAAAATCAAATAAGCGGGACATATACTGATGATCGTTTTCCCATTCACATGGAAAGAAATTGACATACTGTAATACATAAGATTGTTTAAAAGCATTTCTGGCAAACTTTAGATTATCCAGCTCGGCCTGAAAGTAGGTGTCGCAGCTGAAACCTGTTTTATCTTTTTTCATATCAATATCGATGGCTGTTTCCGGAAGGTTAATGCCCTGGATCTTTCCGTCAAACTTTTTGGCCAACGCTTCTATCAGTTTCTGATACCTCTCCCGAACTGTGGGATTCCATTGCTGGGTAACCCAGCCACTTCCTACAGGTTTATTCTCACCCGGATTGTCATATTGAGCAACCAGTCCACCGGTATATACCTTTTCATTTAAAATATAATCGGGAACATACCTTGCCTGAGGTTCAAAGAACCGATCCTGAAGCTGGATAAAAAGCTTTCTGTCTAAAGAAGTCAAATAGGCTAAGTCTTTTTCAATACGAGAAAAATCATAAACATCTTTTGATGTTTCCAGTGCTCTCCAGTTATAGACAATCTGCACTCCTCCAATATCTTTTCGCATAATCATTTTCTCGATGTTCTGCAGATCTCCCGACGAAGTATAAATATAGTTTTGGGGCGTTTGTCCCATTAAAAAATGTAATCCTAGCAATACTATTCCTAATCCCAGTATTCTTGTGGTCATTGTCATCATGATGAATTTAAAAATAATATACTATGAATCATTTTCCGTGCCCAAGTCAGTGATCTTTTTAAACTTTTGAAAAATATTCTTATTTATCTATAATATTCTTTAATATATAAATAGTATTACTAATTTAGCAGTTCAAATTTGATTTAAACAACTGAGGATATGAAGAAATTAATATTACTGAGTGCTGTTTCGGCATTTCTGATCAACTGTAATAAGAAAACTGAAGCTCCGGCTCTGAAAGCAGAAGCAGATACCATTGCGGTAGCTGAACCTGTAATAGACACCTTAGGTCCAAAATCTTTCTGCTATATTGGTGTAACAGGAAAAGACAGTGTTTTTGCTTCTATTGATGATAATTTAGGAACAATCATTGGGAAATTATCTTATAAAAACAGTGAAAAAGACAGTTCAAAAGGTGATGTAACAGGCTTTAAATCCGGGGATACATTGAAACTGACTTATGAATTTGCCTCTGAAGGCAAAAAAAGCAAAAGAGATATTTACTTCCTTCAGAAAGACAATACGCTAACAGAAGGAATTGGTGATCATAAGGAAGAAGCTGGACATTCAAAATATGCCGATGAAAAGAAAATCAGCTATCAGAACGGACAAAAACTGAATACTGCTGATTGTGAAACAGTGAATAAAGGCCTAAAGTAAACCTGGCCTCTGATATAAATAAAAACAGTCTAAAAAATAGACTGTTTTTTATGTTTATAATTCCCTGTTAATAATTTCTATGAAACTGTTGACGGCATCATCTCCTGTATTCCAGGAAGTAATAAGGCGGATTGCAGAGAACTTTTCGTCTACTTTTTTCCAGACAAAAAAATCAAAACTTTCAGACAGTACCTCTATAAGTTCATTGCTTACAATAGGGAAAATCTGATTGGTATACGTATCTGCAAGGAAATGAACACCCTTGCTGCGGAAAGCATTTTTGATTTTCATCGCCTGCTGAATGGCGTGCTTTGCAAGATCAAAATATAAATCATCTTTCATCAGCTCTAAAAACTGGATTCCTAACAGTCTTCCTTTTGCCAGTAAAGCACCCTTCTGCTTGATATTAAATGCAAAATCTTCCTGAAGGCTTATCGTGTTAATCACAATAGCTTCGCCTATCAATGCACCGTTTTTAGTGCCGCCAAGATAAAAGATATCCGTTAATTCCGCTACCCTTTCCAGGGTAAGGTCGCTGATTTCCGAAGTAAGCCCGTGCCCCAGCCTTGCACCATCCATAAACAGGTATAAGCCGTTCTGTCTGCAAAAATCTGAAAGCTCCTCTAATTCTTTGGCCTGGTAAATAGTTCCAAGCTCTGTAGAATTGGAAATGTATACCAGCTTGGGCTTGACCTGATGGGGTACATTTTTATGGTTCTCCAACACCGGAATAATATCTGAAGGTCTTAGTTTGCCATCCTCCGTTTCAATGCTTAATATTTTGTGCCCCGTTGCTTCAATAGCACCGGTTTCATTATTTAAAATGTGTCCGCTGGATGCAGATATAGCACATTGATAAGGTTTTAGAATGGAAGAAATAACAATCAGATTAGCCTGCGTCCCACCGGAAACTAAATAAACTTCTGAATCTGCTTTTTTTATTTTTTCTTTTATAAGTTCTTTAGCTTTTAATGAGTACTCATCTTCTCCATAGCCAGCCTGCTGTTCAAGATTACACTGTAAAAGGGTCTGTAATATATTAGGATGACATCCCTCAGAGTAATCGTTTTTAAATGAAAATTTCATAGAGTAAAATTAAAAAAATGTAATAATATTATCCCTATGAAAAAGAGTTAAAATATCAGGCTTCCAGAACGGCTTTCGATAGTATATTTTATTTTATAAAATCATTTGGCTGACCCACCTGATAATCTCCATCAGGCTTTATATAAATTTTATATTTCTTTTTACATGTTTTATCCACGGGTTCAATAAAATAAGATTTTGCATTTTCCAGATAAGCACCACTCAGCTTACCGGAAGCAATCGTCAGTGTAATGAGTTTTGTGCCGTCTTCAGACTTTCCTTTAAAGCTGTAAATTTTTGCTTTTCTCAGCAACTCGCTTGTGGTGTCTATGGTATTATATTTTGTCTCCTTTCCACTAATATCATATAAATTAAAAATAACATCCTTCTTACTCCCTTCAGTCAATCTATTTTCCTGTATAAATTTTTTAGGATTAAAAGTAAAAGTAAAACTCTGAGCCTGAGCATTACAGCATATCATAAAAACCAGGACTGTTAAAATACTTTTCATCTTTTTGAGTGTTGATAATTAATTGTTAAATACTAAGCAAATTCTGTACAAAAAAAGAGCTATAATCAGTATAGCTCTTTAATTTGTGTATTGTCAATTACTTTTTGATAATTTTTGATTGATGAATCAATGTTTTACCATTTAATAATTTTAACATATAAATTCCGGTTTGAAACTTAGAGAAGTTGATTTCAGAGTTGCTAACTGCATTATTCTCCATTAACCTACCTGAAGCATCATAAATTTCATAATGAGTGATTTTTTCATCACTGTGTATCTGAAGGTAATCTTTCACCGGGTTGGGCACCAGTCCGATTTGCTTTTTAACCATATCACGGGTTGCTAATGCTGTAGTAATGATTAAAGTAACACTGTTTGTACTTAGCTGGTAACACACTTTGGTCTGTGTAAGCTCACCAATGGTCTTATTAAGTAAAGCACTTTCAGTTCCGGTAAATGAAATTCCCTGTACTGTATAGGTTCCTACCGGTAATGACGTAAAGTCTGCAGTGGCATTGGTAGCTACTATAGTATTGGTCGTGGAATTGATAGCTGCATACGTATAGTTAACCCCGGCAGGGCTATCAATAATATTATAGAACTTCCCGGGACCTGTAGTACTAAGAACTACGCTGGATCCTGCAGGTGTATTGCTCAGATTTCTTGTGGTTGCAAGATATTCCACCCCTTTTTCCAAATTGGCACTGAATGATCTGTAATACGTAAAACCAGTACCTGTTCCGGAATAAACAGCATTAGAAGTCACGAAGTTGGCTGTTCCGGTCTGGTTTCCTTTATAAATGGTAACAGCTACTCCACTCGGAGAAGGATAGCTCAGCGTATAACTTCCGGTCTCTGTCACCTTAAATCTAAAAGGAAGCATGCTGGAACCTGACACAAGCAAATGAGGAGCTGTTTGGGTCTGATTGTAGATATACCAGTTTTCCGGGCCCATATTAGCTGCATCAAAAGTCAGTGTTTTAGCATTATAAATATCACTGGAGGGTGTTTGTGGCTGTAAATTAAGATGAGCCTGCGGACTTCCCTGCGCGGCCGTTACCACTTTTGCATTTTCTACAATGATCGTATGGAAGGCATTACAGCTTGAATTGATGATAAAATTAGTATTAGATACATCAAAGAACTCAGCAAAATCATTAATCACTGCAGTTACTTTAACTCTCGCTTTATCGGTATACGGAACGAATGGCAAAGCTACAGCAGCCGTACCATTATTGGGCACATTAGAAGCAAGTGTGTAAGGGAAGGTTTCTCCTCCATCCGTAGAAAGAAGGATATTGACCGTACTTTTTAAAACATTGGTCTGGTTAACATCCCATGTTACATTGATATTGGAATCCGCATTTACGGATACATTTGAATTAGGATAAGTAACCGTTAAAGGTCCCTGGTTAGTCACTGTTACCACAACCTGATCAGAATCTGCTCCACCTGAAATGACACTGTTATCTCTTACTGTAAATCTCATCTTCATTGTTCTTGCTACCAGAGGCAGTGCTTCTGCCTCATTAGTAGGAGGCGTATTCTGATTGTCCAGGACAAATTTCATCTTAGGGAAATACCGTTCAGTGGTAAGGGTAGTCTGCTCAGATCTAAACAACGGAGCTGTAGTACTGTTCACCGCAGAATATCCGCCACTTCCATTAACTGTACTTCCAAATGCACCTTTGTCATTGGCAGTAGCCACATCTACCTGATCCCATGTGTATGATAAATTGGAATCTTCTGCATCACTTCCTATTCCTTTCAATTTAAAAGGTGTGTTTTTTGGAATACTGATGGCTGTATTTCCGGCATTGGCAGAAGGAGGTGTATTCGCTACCGCTACAGAGGTAAAACAGGTAGAGGATACGCTGAGTGTATTTAAAATCTGATCAATACTTTTGGCATGGAAGTAATTCAGTCCGTTATTGCCGGTATTTGTCTGATCATTAGGAGTCGTACAGTTGTTTTTATAGGCCATTATCGTTGATCCAGAACCAGGTTCTACAGCTGCTGCTGCATTCCATCCGGAAGTACAGAATGTAGGGCTTGAAGGGGTTCCTCCTATAGCATTATATGTATGCCCTGCTCCAAACTGGTGTCCCATTTCATGAACAATCAGGTTGGCAGACAGTGATTTCGGCATAGAAAGTGTCCACTGGCTCCAGGCTCTAGCTTTGAGTGAGGCCGTACAAGGCCTTGGCCCTGCCTGTCCCTGAGCACTTCCGTTAGCTCCCGGCATAATGTTGAAAGTGTGCCCAATATCATAATCAGCATATGGAAGTGTTCCGTTGGTATTGAGAACATCAAATCCAGCTTGCGAATTAGCTGCTGAAGCAAAAGAAGGATCTACCGTAAAAGGATCTGTAGCTCCATTGGTAAAAATTAAGGTTTTATTGACCGTCTTATCAATCAAAGCAAAGGAAATAGATAATTCCGACTCATAAATCTGGTTAATAAGATTCATCATAGCCACCAATTCTCCAAGGGCAGCATCCTGATTTCCAAGAGCTGTGGTAAATTCCCCGGTGGTAGCCACTGCCATTCTGAATGTTTTCAAGGTATTTCCATAGGGGAAACCTGTTACTGATTTCTGAACATTCAACCCTTTGGCTACCGCCTCTAAGCTTTCTCTGAAATCGTTTTCATCAGCTCCACACTGAAATTTTTCACCAAACATTTCAAAAGAATTATAAATCCTGTATTCTCCTTTTTTAGTCTTATAAGGTTCAATAATATAGTATCCCTGGTTAGACTTGATCATTGCAGAAATTTCATTTCCTACTAATGTAAGCTTTATCTTATCCTGCCTGTCTTTTGAAAATCCATCAAAGGTTATAATGTTATCAAGCCTCTTATTGAGGAGGTTATTTTCAGACAGGATAAATTCTTTTTTAGTTCCGTCGATAAGAGTCAATACAATAGACTGATTATTAATTTTTTTCGAACTTTTCCTGTTGACATCAATATTTCTCTTGAAATTTTCTGTGTTTAAGGTAAAGGTAGTTCCGGGAAGATCATCACTACTTAGACCATAGGGGCTCAATACCTGTGCATTCATTAGAAAAGATGCACAAATAGAAATAAAAGTAATTTTTAGTTTCATTGTTGCTGTTTTTTTAAACATTAAAGATAAATAATTAATCAATATATAGAGAATAAAATAATATGAAAAACTTACGTTTCATGATATATTTTTAATAAAAACAATAAATACTTATCATTTTAAATGATTTAGCAGAAAATAAGACCATTCCACTAAATTTTGAAATTTATAGACGGAACTGCTCCCTATATTTACTTTAATATTATTTTGTTAGATTTGTATTGAAAATCATCTAACATTTGAAAACAACACTCACCGAAGAAAATTATCTGAAAGCACTGTTTCATTTAGTTGACAATGAAGGAAAAGTAACGATTAATGAGCTTAGCAAATTTTTAAATGTAAAAATGCCGAGTGTCAATAATATGATGAAGAAGTTTGCAGAGAAGAAATGGGTCATTTACGAAACCTATAAACCTTTGATTGTTACAGAGAATGGAAGACGCGAAGCCGCTTTGGTAGTTCGTAAACACAGACTTACTGAAATGTTTTTGGTAAAAAAAATGAATTTCGGCTGGGAAAATGTTCATGAGATTGCAGAACAGCTGGAGCATGTACATTCTCAGATTTTCTTTGATAAAATGGATGAAATTCTGGATTATCCAAAATTTGATCCTCATGGAGAACCTATTCCTGATAAAAAAGGAAATATCATTGCTCAGGATCTGCAGAGATTGAGTAACTGTGAAGTGGGTGAAACCGTAATTTTTGCTTCAGTTACCCTCTCCGATGATGCTTTTTTAAGCTACCTAACTGAAAGAAAACTTCTTCTCAATACCAGAATCAAGATTCTTAAAATTGAAAGCTTCGACAAATCAGTTACCATAGAGATTGAAGGGAAAATCGAAGTACTCAGTAAAAAGGCTACTGAGAAAATACTGGTGAAAAAATAATTATTGTTATAAAACTAAACGGTTAACAAAAACTTCGCGTTCTATGCAGCCTTGTTGGAAATTGTTAAAAAACGGTTAAATACTTTTCCACAAAAACTTTGATGCTTTAATTTTATTAGGTTTGCAAAACTTTGTGCTTGCCTTTTCTTTCGTCAAGCAATAAAACATTAATTATTACCCTAAAAAATTATGAAAAAAAGCATTCAGTTTTTTATTATTTCCATGCTGTTAAGCCCGTTTGCCAATGCTCAGGTAAGAGATTTTGTTATAGAGCCACCCATTAAGCCCAATTTGTATATTTATAAAACATTCGGTGTATTCGGGGGAAAAGAATATTCTACCAATGCAGTGTATCTTATTACTAAAAAAGGAGTTGTTTTATTTGATGTTCCATGGCAGAAGACCCAGTACCAAAGCCTGATGGATACTATACAGAAACGTCACAACTTACCGGTTATTGCCGTATTTGCAACCCATTCACATGAAGACAGAGCCGGAGACCTGAGTTTTTATAACAACAAAGGAATTAAAACCTATGCTACAGTAAAAACAAATGAACTTCTGAAAAAAGACGGGAAAGCAATATCAACTGAAATCATAAAAACAGGAAAACCTTACCGTATAGGCGGAGAAGAGTTTGTGGTAGATTTTCTTGGTGAAGGGCATACTGCCGACAATGTAGTGGTATGGTTTCCGAAATATAATATTTTAGATGGCGGATGCCTTGTAAAAAGCAGAAATGCTGTAGATTTAGGGTATACAGGAGAGGCTAATGTGAAACAATGGCCACAAACAATGGAAAAACTGAAAACTAAATATTCGAAAGCTGTTATGGTTATTCCGGGTCATGATGAATGGAAAGGAGGTGGACATGTAGAACACACCCTGGAACTTCTGAATAAAAAATAAAGTTCAGATTAATATTAAAGAGGCCTGGCAGTTTGCCAGGCCTCTTTAATATCAGTTATTGCTTCAGAATTGCAGCTACTTTTTCAATTTCTTCCATGGTATTAAAATAATGCGGTGACAGACGAATAGCCTGATCTACATTTTTTAAAGTAAAGTCAATTAGTGCTCCATTCTTATTATTTACTTTAAAAATAATTTTATTCTCACTTAGTATTTTTTGAATGGAATCAATCTTTCCATTCTGTTCGCAGAAAGTAATGATACTGCCCAATCTATTTCCTTTATCCAAAATTTTGAACCCATTATTCAGAAGGCTGGCTCTCAACGTTTCCGACAGTTTCCTGTTGTAGTTTTCAATATTGACCATTCCTATCGCATTGGCATACTTTAAAGCTTCCGTAAGCCCGAGCAATGAAGCATTGCACCTTTCAAAAAATTCAAATCTTTTTGCAGTTTCACTGAGCTGGTAATCATCAAATGCAGTCCATTCGGCACCATTACTATCCAGAAATAAAGGGGCCATTTTCTGAGCTAATACATGATCCGAAACATATAAAAATCCTGTTCCTCTCGGTCCCCTTATAAATTTCCGGCCAGTTGCCGTTAAAAAGTCACAATTAATCTTTGTAACATCTACAACCAGCTGTCCTACCGACTGGCAGGCATCTACAAGATATAGGATATTATACTGCTTACAGAGCTTCCCTACTCCTTCCACATTTTGAATTAACCCTGAGCTGGTAGGAATATGCGTCACCGCAATTAATTTGGGGCGGTGCTTTTGGATTAACTCTTCAAAATACGCAAGGTCCAGCTCATTATCCGGCATATTGACGGCTCTGATAACTTTAATATAATACCTCTTCTGTAAAGAAATAAAAGCAATATGGTTTGATATATAATCATCATTGGTGGTAATGATACAGTCGCCATCTTTAAAAGATATACTTGACAATGCTTTTGCATACCCATCGGTGGCACTGTTTGTAAAAGCAATATTGGAAGGTTTAGCATTAATCAGCTTCGCAGCCTGTTCATAAAACACATTGATTGGCTCAATGTTTTTCTCTGCTGTGGTATGCCCTCCCAACTCCTGTTCTTCATATAAATAATCCATCATTCTTTCAACAACAGGCTTAGGCATCAGGGATGAGCCGGCACTGTTTAAGAATATCTTATTCAAGCACCCGGGAGTGTCCTGTCTTATTGCATCTAGATTCATTGTATAAACCGTTATAAATTTGAAAAGTAATGAGTAGGCAAATAGCTTTAATTTCAATAATCAACATTAATAAAAAATCCCGAATTTTCATCCGGGATTGATATTATATTACATGAAGTTAATCTAAAACACTCCATCCTCTCTTCGGATTGGTGTTGGTAGAAACTTCCTGTTCGTTAACGATAATATTCTCTTTTCTCTGACCGATATAATCCAGTTCGCTTAATTTAGAGAAAATAGTTTCCAAACTTCTCAGCATCTGCTGGATATAAAGCAACGGTTCACCACAATTGTGGTGGTCATAATTGGTTTCAGCTACAATAGAAAGCTGGTTCAATAAAGTATGTGGTGCAATTTCACTCCACTCCAAACTATAATTCAGCATTTCTTCCAGCTCTGCAGGAATCAGGAGCTGAGTGGCATTGTATAAATGAAGAGCCAGCTTGGCAAAAGACTCAATCAAAAATACAGGCGGCTGCCAAGGGGTAATATTTCTGAACTGAAAATACATATCTCCAAAAGTATTAACCATGGTACTGCATAAAAATTTAACATTCTGTGCCAACGCTGTATTCTGGTTTTTATGAGAGGTCTTTTGAATAATCTTAAATGCATACTGCTGAAGATTTCCAATAGACTTCGCAAAGCTGCCATAATAATCTACTAAAGCCGGATGACTCTGAACAGAAGTACATGGAGGGATAAAATTGGAATCTACCTGAGCAATATTTCCTTTCAAATCCACTTTACCAATGATCAGATAATTTCCTCCGGAATAGCTGCTGTTGAGCGATGTTACAGGAAGTAATTCCAGGTGGTGATTCGGCTGGGCATTAGGATGGCGTGGTGGAATTTCCTCAGGATCAATATCTCCGAAAGGAACTTTATCAAAAGGGTTAACAGATATCAGAATATAATAATCTCCGTCTGCCTGCTCTTCATTCATCGTTTTTGCTAACGACTTTACACTTATTCTCCTGTCCGTCAATTCAATACGGTATCCAGCCATGGTAACAGCACTGCATCGTTTGATGACAAGCTGTACATCATTGGTTGCCGTGTTATGAACATCAAAAATAGTGCGGTCCGTGATCTCAGTAGAGATAGGTAAAAGTCCGTAATTATATGTAGTAATTCCAAGTGAATTGGAATCTCTGATGGTATCGATTAAGAAATTATCCTGATCATTAAGGTGTCTTTGGGAAACTTTCATCCCATCTACCCAATTGATTGCAAAATGTTTTATTGGCTGTATCATGTTAAATACTTTTTAGTTTTTGTGATTATGATTTTCTTAAAACTCCTTCCTCTTCATGCTGAATGACTCTTTTACAGATCACCACTTCATTCTCAGAAATGCTGTTTGTAGAAATATCCTGGTCAAAATCTATATATTTTCTAAAGCTGAAAAATGATTTCTTAGTATAGAAGATCCAATAATAAGGCTCCGCTTCCTGATCTGAAAGATGAATAACAGAACCTGGATTTTTGTGGTTGTAGTCATCTACCACTCTGTAAAACCAGTCTCCAAAAGTAACTCCTGTAGGAAGTGTTTTGGCTTTAATTCTAAATCTGTTTGTATCTTCTAAATTCTTACTTAATTCAACATTAAGGACCATTAATCTGTCAAAATCTGCTCCTTCAAAATCCGGCAGCTTCTGATCCGGAGAATATCTCCATGTCTTATAAATATCAAAAGGAATGCTGATAAGCTGCATATAACAGTAATAGAATACCATTGGAACAACGAAGATCAGTATACTGGTAGCAGCCATTACCGCATATCCCGTACCTTTACTCATCCAGTTAAAGATCAGGGTAAACAGGAATCCCCCAAAAACTATACACGTTAATGAAAGTATAGATTCAAATAAAATGCTCATGGCCAGAGAATCTATATGCTTTTTGAAATACTTATGCAGCAGATTAACGTGAATAATCCCCAAAATAAGGTAAATAACCTGTGCAATAAGATACCAATACGGATTAAATAAATTTCCGGCAAATCCAAAAATGCCCGGAATAGCTAGACATAAACTGCACAGAAGTACGTATACAATAATTACTTTAATTTTTATTGCAGGTTTGTTTCTCCTGATTATACCGAGTATAACCATCATAATAACTGCGATTAAAGGCATTAAAATATACCTAAAAAAAATACCCTTTACTGAAGAAATTTCCATTTGTTTCTTTTCGAATTTATACTTTGTTGGTAGTTGTAAATATAATAAAATAATTTAGAGAAATGTAGAGTATCCAAGGCGATTGGCATTTCTATCATCATCTTCCAGACTGAATGAATATTCTATCTTTTCTGTAATAAAGTTCTCTTCTACATCTACAGTTACAGGCAGAAAATAATCATACAGAATCTGCAGCAACTGCCTGAACGGATTTCCTGGGATATATTTTTTCATCTCCAGATAAGGAATAGGCCCTATATTGATTACCCAGTTCCGCTGCCCATCCATATGTCTTCCACTAGGAATATAAGTTACTCCCAATCTTGAATTCCCCAATAACATGGAGTCATCATTTTTCTCTAAACCATCAATGATATTGGGAGAAAAAGTAACTTCTACCGGTACCTGCAGAAAAGCAGTCATACATCTTTCAAACCACTTCTTATCTCCTCTGATCTGATGAAAAAAGGGTAAAATATGCATGAATATATAAGCATTCTGTTTATCCAGCATATTGATCAATGGCCAAAGCTCACTTACTGTTTCCAGTAAAGCATCCGTATTGCTCGTGATCTCAAATTCAGACTCTTTAAGCAATGCACTTATTTCCGTAAAAAATACCTCCAGCTCAAAAGGACGGAAAAACTTCCGTGCATCTTCCTCTACCCTTTTCTGTTTACGGATTTCCCGTACTACCGTATCAACGTTCTTTCTTGACGCGCCCAGAGACGGTGGATGGAAAAGTCCTTCCGGAAGGTAATCATAGATACCTTCCCTGTAGCTTTCTATCGTAAATACCTCTTCATCAAATCCTAAATAGCTGCTCGAAATACTTTTAATATCTTTCAGATAGGCACGGTCATTTATCCCGATCCGCTCAATAAATATATTGCTTACAGCCCTGTGATATCTCAAAAGATTAACTGCCACTGCTTCAGCCTTAAAGTCTGTCTGCAGTTTATTGTAATTCATATCTACAATATTATTCTCATGCATAGTGTTTCCTGTGATTATGACTTGTAAAGATAATATATCTCATAAGTTTGAAAAAATATTTTGCTAATAATTTTATCCTAAAAATACTAATTTATTGACATTAAAAGGAATAAATTTAAGTAAATTCCGTAAAAATACGGTAAACACTAAATCCCTTCACCTCTTTTATTTTCAAATTGGCAGCTTATAATCAAAGACTTAAAGCTTAAACGATCGTTATTACAGGATATACCACGCAAAAAAAAATAAAGCACCTTATATTTGATATACCCATCTCTTTTATTGCAATCCTATTTTATTAACAAATATTATAGAATAATTTTACTATTATTCCATGTTCATTCGGAAAGCGGCCGTATCTTTGCAGCCTGAAAATTGTTATTTAAAATGAAAAGTATTTATTCTAAAATTCTGATTTTAGCATTCATCTCTTCTTCACTTTATTCTTATGCGTGGGGATTGACGGGTCATAGAGTTATTGCAGACATCGCAGAAAACCATCTTTCGAGAAAAGCCAGAAGGGAAATCAAAAAAATAATGGGAAAAGAGCGTCTTGCTTATTGGGCAAACTGGCCAGACTTCATTAAATCTGATACTACAGGCACCTGGAAGCAAGCTTCATCATGGCATTATGTAAATATTGATCCACAGACTGATTTCAAGGCTTTTGATCAAAATTTAAAACTGCAGGCCGGCCCAAGTCTTTATACCCAGGTCAATACTTTATCCAGCCAGATCAAGGATAAAAACACGTCTGAAAAAGACAGGAAGATTGCATTGATCTTTTTAATCCACATTATGGGTGACCTTGCTCAGCCGCTGCATGTAGGAAGAGCTGAAGATCTAGGTGGAAACAGAATCAATGTTACCTATTTCGGAGACAAAACCAATTTACACTCAGTTTGGGATGGTAAGCTGGTAGATTCACAAAAGTACAGCTATACAGAGTATTCAAAACTTCTGGATATTAAATCTAAGGAAGAAGTGGCACAGATTCAGTCCGGAACACTGGAAGACTGGCTGTATGATTCTCATAAAATTGCCAACAAGATCTACGCACAGACGCCTAACGATTCTAAATTATCTTACGAATACCAGTACAAATTCAATGATACTCTGGAGAGACAGCTTCTGTACGGAGGATTGAGGCTGGCGAAGGTATTGAATGAACTTTTTTAAGGTAAGCAGTGAACCATAAATAATACTGATGATTCATCCTATATAATAAAAGCGGAACTACGGTTTCGCTTTTTTGTTTTAGACCGTCATGTCGCTTATTTTTAACCGTATTTTTTTGAATTATTCAGATTTCATAGCCTGAAACACAAATAAAAGAAATACAAAATCAGCGTTCTAAGCCGTGAGAGGTACAATTTACAACTAATTTTTGAATCTTAAATTAAATAAATAAAAAATAATTGAAACGGGTGTAACCTTTTTATATGTTGAAGCGTATTATATATAGTAACTCTTTTTTGAGGAAAAAATAGATGAGACAATTAAAAATCACCAAGCAGGTTACCAACAGGGAAACTGCTTCATTAGACAAGTACTTGCAGGAAATTGGTAAGGTAGAACTAATTACTGCGGACGAAGAAGTAGAATTGGCACAAAGAATACGTGCGGGCGACAGAGCAGCACTTGAGAAATTAATCAAAGCCAACCTTCGTTTCGTAGTTTCTGTATCTAAACAATACCAAAATCAAGGTCTTTCTTTACCCGATTTGATTAATGAAGGTAACTTAGGATTGATGAAAGCGGCAAAAAGATATGATGAAACCAGAGGTTTTAAATTTATTTCTTATGCAGTATGGTGGATCCGTCAATCAATTTTACAGGCGTTGGCTGAGCAGTCAAGAATTGTAAGACTACCGTTGAATAAAATTGGTTCCATCAATAAAATTAATAAAGCTTACGCTCACCTTGAGCAGGAAAATGAAAGACCCCCTTCTCCGGAAGAATTGGCTGAAGTTCTTGACATGAGCGAAGAGGATATTAAAGAATCTATGAAAAACTCCGGAAGACACCTGTCTATGGATGCGCCTTTAGTAGAAGGTGAAGATTCTAACCTTTATGATGTATTACGTTCCGGAGAATCTCCAAGCCCTGATAAAGATCTGATGCTTGAATCTCTTCAAATTGAAATTGAAAGAGCATTGAATACATTGACTCCAAGAGAGGCTGACTTGGTAAGATTATACTTCGGACTGAACGGAAAACATCCAATGACTTTAGAAGAAATTGGAGAAACTTTCGATCTTACCAGAGAGAGAGTTCGTCAGATCAAAGAAAAAGCGATCAAAAGACTAAAACACAATACCAGAAGCAAGATTTTGAAATCTTATTTAGGTAAATAATTTTAGTATTACAACATTGTATAGCGGAGTCTGTTTTCAGGCTCCGTTTTTTATATTAAGTTTGTTTAAACTTGCTAAAGTGTTTTAAATATTTGCCAATGTTGAGATTTATATAGAGTGATGCTTGATCGTGTTCTGTTTGTCATCCGTAGGAATCCAACCCTAGTGTTTAAAAACTTTCTTGTAACCACAAAAGTTTTTAAACACTTAAGTTATTAAAATTTCCAGCTTTGCGCATATAAGCACACTAAAGTTTTAAGAAAATCTTTGATTTTCATCTTAAGTACACTTATTTATGCACTATTATTTTAAACTTGCTAAAGTGTCTAAAAAATAAAAACTTTGATTTGTATTCAATTATATCAACTGCGTAACAAATTTCAATTTGCTATCAACTAATTAAAATCATACGCAGTCATCTTCACAGAAAAGAATTAAATGTTTACTTTTAATTGTTGAGATACGGTGTAACAATTATGATACCTATCACTTAATAAAACCTACTATGAAAAAAATACTTTTCGCTTCTACCCTGGCTCTGTCCATACTTTCCTGTACAGAAAATAAGCAACAGAATCCACCTCTTGTAGAAAATGCTGTTGACAATGCCGAGTCATCCGTTTCAGGCTCTTTTAAAAGTTATCGTGAAATTGGCACAAGTGTAGACAAAATCTATTTCGAATTAATTAAGAATGATAAAAATCTTACAGCTCTCAATTCCAGAGTAGTGAAAACTTTTGAGGAAACAGAAAAAGCTTTAGCTGTATATAATAACATACTCAACACCTCTGAATCTTTTTATCAGGATGCCCATTATCAGACTAAGGCCATCACAGATTCACTGGTAAAACAGCAGATAGAAAAAGAAATTACCGCCAGCTCTGACCGGTATAAGCTTAAAGTAAAAAATATAACAGACCGTATCAGCCAAATCACTAAAAACAATGAAACACTGACCAGTACATATACTGCATTCAAAATCAGAAAAACACTTCCTGAGATTGAAAAATACCAAAAAGCCCATCCTTTAAAAACAGATAGTTTGGATCGCATCATTACTAAGCAGAATCAATTGCTGGAAGAATTAAAAAAATTAAAATAATACAATCTCTCATGGAATATACTACACAATGGCTTACTGATAAAGCCCGCGTCAAGGAGCTGGTAGATTTTTTTATTACCCATAAAACAGATTCTTACATTTCCCATGGTGAAATGATGTCCGGCAGAGCTGTAGATGCTCACCATTGGAATCCCGATCTTGAAGTGATTCTGACGGAACAATTGATCACTGATTTTAATTCCGATGGCAGTTCCAGGCTGAATATTCTGATTGCAGAAAATGAGAACGGGGAAATTGTCGGGATGATGGTTTTCAATGTGATCAACAGCCCTTTTAAAAAATATGCGATTTTAGAGGATATGCTTCTGGACCAGTCTGTGAGAGGTCAGTCTCTTGGAAGCAGACTCTTGGAGAAAGCCATCCATGAATCTAAAAACTGGAACATTAGCTTTATCCTATTGGAAAGCGGTATCAATAATCACGGAGCTCATAATTTTTTCAGTAAATATGGTTTCAAAAAAGTATCAGAGAGTTATATTTTAACATTATAAATTAAAATATGTAGAGTCAGATTTTATCTTCCATAAGATCCTAGCACCTTAAAAATGGTATAACAGGAAAATCAATGTTTATGAATACTATTTCAATCATAGGAGCCGGCATTGGCGGTCTTACCCTTGGAAATGTACTGAAACAGCATCCCTATGATTTTACAATCTATGAATCTGCCCGGGAAATAAAACCTGTAGGAGCCGGCATTATGATGGCTGTGAATGCCATGCAGGTATTTGACCGGTTAGGTTTAAAGGAAAAAATTGAAAAAGCAGGAAACAAAATCCACAGGATCACCATCGCTAATGAATCCCTACAGCCTATTTCAAAAACGGAGATCCTGGGACTGGAAAAAAAGTATAACTCCTGTAATGTAGCTATCCACCGGGCAGCCCTTCAAAAGATTCTTGTGGAAAATATAGGATCAGAACATATTCAGCTCGGATATTCCCTGCTGAAAATTGAAAAGAAAGAAAACTATGCGCTGACATTTGAAAACGGAATTCAGAAAGAAAGTAAGATCATCTTTGGAGCAGACGGTATAAAATCTCAAGTCAGGAGTCAGATCTTTACAGCCGGTACTATCCGGAATTCCGGGCAGAAATGCTGGCGCGGTCTGGTGGACTTTGAGCTTCCTGAAAAATATCACCAGGAGGCATTTGAAGTATGGGGAAAAGGGAAACGGTTTGGATTTGTGAAAATTTCAGAGAAAAAAGTCTACTGGTATGCCTGCATCAATGAGAAAAGTTTTAACCAACACATTATACCCGCCGATATTTTCAGTGACTTTGATTCTTTAATTGTAAAGCTTATCGAAGCTACTGCAAAAGAAGACATTATCTGTAATACCATTACCGACCTCGCTCCTATTCCTCAATGGTATACAGACAACTTATGCATGATTGGTGATGCCGCCCATGCTACCACTCCGAATATGGGACAAGGTGCCTGTCAGGCCATTGAAGACGCTTATATTATCGGAAGGTTACTGGAAAAAAACAGTGATTTCAATGCTGTTTTTGAAGAATTTCAAAAGATCAGAAGAAAGAAAGTAGATTATATTGTCAATACAAGCCGAACTATCGGAAAAGTCTCTCAATGGGAACATGGAAATTCATTGCGCAATTTTTTAATGAGGTTAATCCCCGAAAGCACCAACCAAAAAATGGCAAAAAAAATTATAGAACTGGAAATGTAAAAACTTTATTTTCGTGCAGATTAAGAATAGGCAGTTCAAACAACAAGAGAACATCATTTTCAGATATTCTCTTTATTATAGTAAAAATACCAGCTTAGTGAGCCAGTCTTTCTTTCATTAATAGGTTAAAGTAAGGCCGGCTCCCCAACCCATTTCATTATCATAATTTCCGGAAAGGGATAACCATTTTTGTACGATATATCTTATTCCCGTTGAAAATTCTCCATCAGAATTAACACTGAAATTACCTCTGAATCTTCTGGAAAGTGGAATATCTTCCCTGCTCAGCTCCAATAATACTTTTCCATTATGGTCTACACTTGCATCTGCTGTAATCAACATTGGTAACACGTATTGCATCCCGACAATGAAGGCATATTTACTTTTTGAAGCCTTCTGTTGGCCAAACCAGGATTTCTTACCATGAAAATCCATTCCCATATCCTCGGCCATCTGTCTTTCCATAATCTCATGATTCTTCTGGATTCTCACTCCGGCATAAGGAAGTGCCCACTGGAACTTTCCTAAGAATCTTCCCACTTTTACATTGCCTTCAAAGTGATCAAAATTCCAGTTGGAATGAAACTCATTAAGATTGGCCCATCTTGGCCCGAACATCGTCATTGTTTCTGCATGCATCTTATTGCTGGCAACATCCAGCATAGCCATAGAACTGATCATTTTATTGTCCTGCAGGAAGTTTTTCCAGGCCAGCTTTCTATTAGGCAGCTGTGGATTGGGTTTTGAATTTTCATAACTGAATATTCTTCCCATCCCAGCCATCATATGATACAGGATATGACAGTGGAAAAACCAGTCTCCATCCTGATTGGCAGCAAATTCAATGGTGGTGGTTTCCATTGGCATAATATCCACCACATTTTTCAGTGGAGAGTATTCCCCTTTTGAGTTGATCAGCCTGAAGTCATGACCATGCAGGTGCATAGGATGTCGCATCATGGAGTTGTTATACAGTTTGATTCTAAGGATTTCTCCTTTTTTAATCATAATCTTATCTGTTTCTGTAACTGTTTTATTATCTAAAGTCCACAGATAATGGCTCATATTCCCTTCCAGGGTAAATTTCATTTCACGAACACTGTCTGCCGGAAGAATTGTTTTTTCCGGAGACTTCAGGATATTGTAAGACAGCCTTTTGATGGTCTTTTCTTCCTTCATATCCATTCCTGCATGTTGAGAATGATCTTCTTTTTTATCCTCTTCTTTCGTTTTTACCCCCATCATCTCATTCATATGCTTCATGGTCATTTTCCTTTGGTTTTCAGATAATTCCGGGTACATCACTTCATTCATATCCATCATTTGATTTCCCATCGTCATATTCATCGGCTTCATATTTCCGCTCATTTCCATCATTCCGTTCATCATCTTCATTCCTTCAAAAAGCATTAATCTTGGTAAATTGGGAGCTTCTGTTCTTTCACCGGAACCCAGCCAAAGGGAGGCATGCCCTATCCTGTCTTCTGAAGTGGCCCTGAACTCAAAGCTTTTATTTTCAGGAATGGTGACTTCAATATCATAGGTTTCGGAAACGCCAACAATCAGACGGTCTACTTCTACAGGAACTACATCATTACCGTCATTTGCTACTACTTTTATCTTGCCGCCTCCATAATTAAGCCAGAAATACGTGGATGAACCTCCATTGGCTACTCTTAATCTTACTTTATCCCCGGCTTTTAAATTGGAATACTCTGAGCTGGGAGTACCGTTAATCAGAAATTTATCATAGTATACATCACTCACATCCATAGCCTCCATCCTTTTCCATTCATTCAGGGCTTTGGTTCCAAAATTTCCGGACTTGATAGCTTCCCAATAACTCTGAACAGCGTTTTTCTTTATGGCATACCAGTCTGTATTGGCCATATGCAGTCTTCTTGCAATCTGCATAGGATCCTCATCACTCCAGTCTCCCAACAATACCGGTATTTCAGCATTGTATTCTGTCTTAGGTTCTCCTTCTCTCTTGTTAAATACCAGGATCCCATTCATTCCTATCTGCTCCTGAAGTGCCTCATGGGAATGATACCAATAGGTTCCATTCTGAGAAACCCTGAACTTGTACAGATGGGTTTCTCCAGGTTTCACAGGTTTTGTGGTAAGGTATGGAACTCCGTCATGTTCATTGGGTAAAATAACACCATGCCAGTGGAGCCCTGTATTTTCCTTAAGCATATTGTGGAGATAGATTTCGGCAGTATCCCCTTCAGTAAAATACAGTGTCGGAGACTGAAGCTTTCCGTTGATCGCAATAGCTCTCCGGTTTTTCCCGGTAAAATTGACGATGGTATCTTTTACATATAAATCATAACGAACTGTTTTCCCTCCAAAACTAAGTCTGCCATTTTCAGAATTTCTTTTTACAACAGGACTTTCATCTTTTGGGGTTTCTAAAGCAATGTGCTGATGTTCTTCTTTTTCCACCAGCTTCATTCCGCATTTAGGACATTTCCCCGGCTTATCTGAAATGATTTCAGGATGCATAGGACAAGTGAAAACAGATTGTTGTTTAGATACAATTTTATTTTGCGTTTTAGCCTTTATATCAGGCTTTCTCACCTTCATTTTTTGAGCTTCATTCGCCTTACTTACTTTTTTGACATCAACCTTCTTTTTTATTTTAGCTTCTACCGGTTGAGATTTTGTCACTATTTTAGGTATTGATTTTTCCTGTGGTTTTGCTACGGCTTTAGGTTTTACGACAACCGTTTTCTTTACCAGAGTCATTTTGCATTTCGGACAGTCTCCAGGTTTTGGAGAGACTACTTCCGGATGCATCGGACAGGTATAATAGGTTTTGGTTGTTTGTGCAAAAGTAAAGACAGAAAACAAAAGCAACAGAAATATGATTAGTTTTTTCATAATTTTCCGAACTTTTAGAAGTTGCATAACTTAAATCAAATTATAACTTAAGCTATACAACTTATTATTTTAAAGATAAATACAAAGTATTATTTAATTTCCGACTTTACACTTCCGCAAGAAAGCATAGCTTTACCATAGTAAGGATTGGCAATCTGTTTTTCATCGCTCAACCAGCTTCCGTTAGCCATTGGGCAGTATTGTACGTACACCGGTTTTTCTGAAAGTTTGAACTCTTTTGTCAGCGCAATCATATTGTCTGAAAGGTTCAGGAAAGTTTCTCTTTGAGCGGTAACGCTTCTAGCCTCGGAGATCGCTGAAGCATCTTTTCTAAGAATATTAAGATTTCCTTCAGATACTGCCTTATAATCCACAGTTGAAGCTGTTTTAATGAATTCTGTAGCCGCTTTTGAGGTTTTATCTGCATCATCGGAAGCCAGGCCCGATTTGATGGCAATATAGTTCTGATATAGTTTTGAAACCTGAGCGTCTTTTTTAGACTGTGCAGAAACTGAAAGGATTGAAAATAAAGATAGGGCTGCTGTAATGATATATTTTTTCATTGTTTTAAATTTTAGAATTAATTTTTAATAAAGGAATATTAAAGACACATCAGAAAATGCGTCAGAGCATGTCGTCTGTAACGATATGATCATCATACCGGAAACGACGGACTTATTCTAAATTCTAAAATTACAGTGATGGATGTAAATAGGAACCGGTTGGTATTCCGGAGGCCCATTGATCTGAATTTGAGTAAATTTTGAAGCTGAAAAAGATTTGTCAGCAAAGAAAAACTGGTGTGTAACAGGGATTTCAGAAATTTGTCCTAAAAAGTTAATACTAATCAAATCTGATTTTTGAGAATCATCAACTTTTACAACTTTAATTTCTGTTTTACAACATCCCTTTTTCTCTTTAACACCACATTTTCCACAGATGTCACTTGTTTTCTGGCTTACAGAAACAAATTCCTGCATACAAAAATGAACACTAAATGCTGCTCCGGAAGAAAATCCGAAGTAGAAAATAGAGAATAATATGGCAAGAATCTTTTTCATTGACAGGACAAAGGTAAAAATATCCGCGAAACCGTTGTTATAAAATTCGGTATTGTTGTTATAAAATTCTGGTTTATTAAAAAAGCTCCGGAAAATATCCCGGAGCTTTTACTATTTTTTAGTATTTCATGGGATTGAGTACATCTACAAAATCCATTTAACGTCTAAGTTCTACAGTTTAAACTCTAACTTAACATTAAAGAAACGCCCTGTAAGACGTACGGGAACCGGATACATAACATTAGAGTTATAATCTGTTATCCACTGATTAGCTACCGTATTGTTTATATTAAATGCATTGAAAACCTGAACTCCCAGTGTTAGCTCCTCGAAGTTACCCCAGAATCCATATCTTTTCTTTTTATCCTTTGGATCAATAAAAACTTTCGATAATCCAAGATCCACTCTTTTATAAGCAGGCAATGTACTCTGATACTGATAAGGGTTTGTGAAAACAGGTGCTCCGTTTGGAAGCCCCATAGCATATACCAATGTAAGATTAACACGCATTGAAGGGAATCTCGGCATATAATCCTGATAGAACATAGCAAACCTGAAACGTTGGTCCGTAGGTCTTGGGATATTTCCCTGCCCGTCTATATTCTCAAATACCCTTGCATAACTTGCAGACAACCATGAGTCTACTCCGGGAACAAACTCTCCGAATAATCTGGTATCAATACCATAGGCATATCCGGTAGCATTATTCTGCCCTGAATAGCGGATTCTTACATTATCCATATAATAAGGAATCAGGTTATCCATTTTCTTATAATAGAGTTCTGTAGTAAGTTTAAACGGCCGGTCATACATCTGGAACTCGTAGTCGTTAGCAAGAATTAACTGTATCGAACGCTGAGACTTTATATTGCTGTTGAAATTCCCATCAAGGTCTTTGATTTCCTTATAGAAAGGAGCCTGATAATAAATCCCTCCTGAAACTTTAAATAACATATCAGATTCCCAGTCCGGTTTTATGGCAAACTGAAATCTTGGTGAGAATATTGTTTCTTTATTAAAACTCCAATTGGCTACCCTGGCTCCGGCATTGATGAATACT
Source organism: Chryseobacterium sp. Bi04 (assembly GCF_918698085.1). Classification (GTDB taxonomy): domain Bacteria; phylum Bacteroidota; class Bacteroidia; order Flavobacteriales; family Weeksellaceae; genus Chryseobacterium. Next base: position 6,511 of record NZ_CAKKLP010000012.1, on the reverse strand, counting down.
TTACTGGCTCCCCAATAAAATTTTTGTGAATACTGTGCGTAAGCGGATAATCTTGTAGGTTCAATATTATTGGCACCTGCAATATAATACGCCAGCTTAAGATCTCCGGTTGTTCCCCTTGGATCTACAATAGGCCTTGGAAGGCTATATCCTGCCGAATCTACAAGTTTCCATTCGTTGGTAAGATCTTTTAAATTTTCTTTTTCATATTTGAATCCAACTTCTATATCCGTATTGCTATTAGGAGAAAAACGGGCCCTGAACTGTGTTCCGTATGTTCTTACAAAAAGATCATTTCTGGCATGATCTATCTGTGCCCCTGCATCAAAGCTGGGAAGCGGATCTTTTGTAATAGGATCAAAAGTCTGCAGCTTATAGCCTGACTGTATGGAATAATACTCTTTTTCCCTGTTTTGGTAAGCAAAACTATCCAATGTAAGTCTCCATTTATCAGATGGTTTATAATTCATGGAAAAAGTTCCCATCATATTTTTATACTGGTCCTTTTCCTGCCCGTAATAATTGATGTATACATTGATAGGCTGCTGAAGTGTTCCAAAAGTAACATCTTTTGCTTTGGGAACCATTTCATAATCGTTCTTGGAATAATACCCGATGAATGACATGGAGAATTTATCATTCACATGATAATTGATATAAGACTGAAAATCCCAATACGTTGGGTTAAAGTCTGTATCTTCATTCAGTGTATTTAAAACAAGATTGGTATTTCTGTATCTTCCTGAAAATAAGGCCGTAAGTTTTTTATTTTTTGAAGCAAGCCCTGTTGTAAGCCTTCCTCCAATTAAACTTGCCTCCCCTGAAAGCTCAAACTTTTCAGGTTCGCGATAATAGATATTTAATGCGGAAGACATTTTATCTCCATATTTAGGTTCAAATCCTCCTGCTGAGAAGTTGACTGTTGAAACCATATCCGGATTAATGATGCTCATCCCTTCCTGCTGAGAGTTTCTTACAAGGAAAGGTCTGTAAATCTCAATATCATTGATATAGATAAGGTTTTCATCATAGTTTCCACCACGCACCATATATTGGGAAGAGAGCTCAGTATTTGAGTTTACGGAAGGAAGGGTTTTAAGTAGCCCTTCAATTCCTCCACTTATAGAAGCTACTGCTTTAGCCTCTTTGGCTGAAATTTTTACGTTGGTAAGATCGTTTGTTCTTCCTGTTGTTTTTTTCTGGAATACAACTTCCTCAATATCGGTTACTTTAGTCACCGTATCCTTTTTTCTTTGTTGGGAGAAAATAAGTACGGGAACTATAAGGCTTAACGGTAAAACTAGTTTTTTCAAAAGAAATGTTTTAAGAATTTCTAAAATTAATGTTTTTTTAACAATTACAAAATTGATTCTCTAATTCTTGTTAATTTTTGCAGTAAATCTTCTAATAAATCCAGTCTTAGCATATTGGCCCCATCAGACAATGCTGTTTCAGGCGTAGGATGTGTTTCTATGAAAAGACCATCTGCACCTACTGCTATTCCAGCTTTAGCCACTGTTTCAATAAGGTCTGGTCTTCCTCCTGTCACCCCTGAGCTTTGATTAGGCTGTTGTAATGAGTGGGTAACGTCTAAAATGACCGGAGCATATTCTCTCATCGTGGGAATACCTCTGTAATCTACGATCAGATCTGTATATCCAAAAGAATTTCCTCTTTCAATGATCGCTACTTTCTGATTATCAGAATCTGTAATTTTCTGAACGGCAAACTTCATCGCTTCCGGAGACAGAAACTGTCCTTTTTTCAGGGTAACACATTTCCCGGTTTTTGCTGCGGCTACCAAAAGGTCTGTCTGACGTACCAAAAATGCAGGGATCTGTAAAACATCCACGTACTGCGCTGCCAACGCTGCATGCTCATTTTCGTGAATATCTGTTGTTGTAGGAATATTGAATGTCTCCCCTACTTTTTTAAGGATTTCAAGAGATTTTTCTTCACCAATAGAGGTAAAAGAATCTACTCGACTTCTGTTGGCCTTTTTAAAACTTCCTTTGAAAATATAGGGAATATTGTACTTGTCTGTGATCTCAATTACTTTTTCTGCAATTCTTAGGGCCATATCTTCCCCCTCAATAATACAAGGTCCGGCAATAAGAAAAAAGTTTTTTGAATCTTTGTGTTGAATATTATCTAAATATTGAATCATTATTGTTGTAATTAAAAGTTCAGTAAAAATACTTATAAAGTTTCAGACTTGGAAATTATTTGGAAAGAGAGTGGAGTTTAGAGGTTGGATAACAACCTTGGAGCCTATAGATGAAAATACCTTGGATCCGGATACTGGAAAACAAAATCAAGTTCTGAAATTAACTTTGAAGACATAACTTTCTTTCCCTGTATTTCGCCGGCTTCAGTATCCGGCAAATTCTTTTGGGCCTGAATTACCTGATTTTTTGACGGATGCATCGGAGCGGTCACATTATAAAGTTTTCCTTTTGTCCCTTTTTCTATCATTTCTGAGATCACTCTACAGCTATCAGCGTAGTGAATATGGTTAACTGCAAAATCCGGATTGAACACAGTATAGTTTTTAAGAAGCCTATCATCTCCCATCAGACCTCCCAGTCTTAGAATATTCACCTGCGGATATGTATTTCTTACCAATCTTTCTCCCGAAACCTTTTCTACAGGTACCTTTTCTTCGGTTACCTCTTCCGGAACATCCGGATAAACACCCGTAGAGCTCATGAGAAACATCTGCCCTTTGAAATCACCTATAAATAATGATAAATTCTGAATTCTGTTGTACAGCGAACTTACACAGCAGCTTCTTCCTGTAACCGGAATCGTAATAATTAAAACATCCAGATCCTGAACTTCTTCCCATTGCGGATAAGGCTCTGCCAGCTGATAATCCATAAAATGAGCCACTACTGCATGAAATCCTTTAGAATTCAGTTCATCAGCTTTATCCTGTGTAGTCGTGGTAGCATATATTCTATACCGATCAGACATAGCTGTTGCCATTCTTTCTCCCAGCCATCCGTAGCCTATAATTCCTATTTTTTTCATATATCTGATATTTTCTGAGAGGAAAGCATTTCATCCAATGCAGCCATTAAACCAGTTTTCGTTTTTTCATTGAGGTGTATACATTTCTGAACAGCTTCCGGAATATGTTTTGCCTTTTCCTGAAGTATCTTTCCGTTTTCTGTGAGGTTTATAAGCACTACCCTTTCGTCCTCTGTACTTCTGGTTCTCGTTAGAAGGTGATGGGTTTCCATCCGCTTCAGTAAAGGAGTTAAAGTTCCGTTATCCAGATGAAGATGTTCTCCTATTTTACCAATATTCATTTCTCCATTCTCCCATAAAACAACCATGACCAGATATTGAGGATATGTCAGCGAAATTTCGTCCAGGTAAGGTTTATATAAACCTGTAATATACCTTGAAAGCGCATATATTTTAAAGCATAAATGTTCGGAAAGAGCCATCATAAATTTTTTATTAAGTAACAAAAATAACTTATTTATTTTGTGCACAATATTTTTGTTTACAATATTTTTTTTCTATGAGAAAAGAATAGCTGTTACAGAAGTACGACTACACTTTAGTGTAAAATTACTATGACCGTTCATTTTTTCACCTTTTTCTTATTTATGACTTCACTTTATTATTAAATTCGCAATAACTAAAACCTTTAAAACTAACATTAAGCATGAAAAACACTAAGCTATCCGGCTTGTCTATTGACGAGCTCACCAAAGAAGATAAAAAGCGGTCTGCTATATTTATTTCGTACTGCATTATTGTAGGAATCATGATTGTCGCTTCAATTTATGCAACGCTCAGGAACGGTTTCAGCATCATCAGTTCCCTCCCTATATTTTTCATTCCTATGTATCTCACCATATGGAATAGCCAGCGGGAAATACGTAAAGAGATCAAATCCCGAAAGTCCAATTAAAAACTTTTTACAAAATGCAGAATAGATGGTTAAACTGTACTTTTCAAGAGTCTTATGATTCCCTTTACTTTTATGCTCTTCGTAATGCTTATTGGGTATTTATCCGCTTTTATCGCTACAGTATTACCTTAATTTAAAAACTAAATCATAAAAAAGGCTTCCAAATTGGAAGCCTTTAACACCATATCAACTATAATAAATACATTATTATTCAAATACACTTCCCTTTTCTCCCAGCTTAAATTATCCGTTTACATCCAGCTTAGCAGAAGTATTCGGAGCAACAGTGCCAATTCCTACATTCGCATTATTATTTCCCAAAACAATGGCATTGGCCTGTGAAGTGGTCGCTCCATATCCTACAGCTGTTGAATATTGTCCCAGAGCATTCGCTCCGGAGCCTACAGCCGTTGAATTTTCACTATTGGCAACAGCATTATATCCTAATGCCGTTTCACTATTGGTATTGGTATTTGTTTTTGCATTATACCCTACTGCCAATGACTGGAAACCTCCTGCAGAGGAGTTGTTTCCAATAGCTGTAGATTCATTTTTACTGGTTTGGGCATTGTATCCTATTGCTGTAGATTTAAACGTGTGTTCACCTAACAAAACAACTTTTGATATGATCATTTACCATTCCGGTCGCCTGCATATGAGCATATACAACGGTAGACCCCATAAATTTGAATCCTCTTTTCTTCAGATCTTTAGATATATTATCTGAAATTTCTGTGGTTGCAGGAACATCTGCCAAAGTCTCAGGTTGATGATCTATAGGTTTTCCGCCTACAAAATTCCATATATATTGAGAAAAGCTTCCGAATTCTTTTTGTACCTCCATAAATTTCTGCGCGTTGGTGACGGCAGCCAGTATTTTCATTCTGTTTCTGATAATCCCGGAATCATTCATTAATTCTTCTATTTTATGCTCAGAATACACAGCCATTTTCTGATAATCAAAATGGTCAAAAGCTTTTCTGAAGTTTTCTCTTTTGCTGAGAATCGTATACCAGCTTAAGCCCGCCTGAAAGCTTTCAAGAATCAGAAATTCAAAAATAGTTTTGTCATCATATACAGGTCTTCCCCATTCCTTATCATGGTATGCTCTGTACAGATCATCTTTTTCACACCATCCACAACGAATTTTTTCCATAGATTAAAAATTTACAGATTTAAAGTTAATATCCATTTTAGAAAAAATAAAAAAAGATTATGAAAAATTTAACAATATCACATCTTTTTAGGAATGGTTATTGTTTATTTACTAATATACAATTCAAATTACAAAATATAATATTATGAACAATTCAGAGTATAACAAAGCGGAAAATGCAGTGAACAATGTAGAGAACTCTTTACAGAATGCTTCAGATCAGGCCAAGTGGAAAATCAATGAATTGGCAGACAGAGCCAAAGATTATATTAATGAGAAGAGGAATAACGATCAGGAAGCTAATCAGGAAGACTGGTTAGACAGGGTAAAAGCTAATGTTTCAGATGCCTGGGAGGATATCAAAGATAAAGCGGATGAGGCCTGGGAAAAAACCAAAGATGCAGCAGAGGATGTAAAAGCAGAATGGAATAAGAAAACCAATTAATAATTTCAGTCATATAAATATTTTCAATAAAATGGAGTCTTAAATTGATAAGGCTCCATTTTTTATTATGTCATAACCACAATTATTGCTACATTTGTATTTCAATAAACATTAAAAAATTATGTCATACGGTTTACTTAAAGGCAAAAAGGGGATTATTTTTGGAGCCCTTAATGAACAATCTATCGCATGGAAAGTTGCTGAAAGATGTCATGAGGAAGGTGCGGAATTCATCTTATCTAACGCTCCTATCGCTTTGAGAATGGGAGAGCTTAATGGTTTAGCAGAAAAAACAGGTTCTGAAGTGATAGCTGCTGATGCTACTTCTATAGAAGATCTTGAAAAACTTTTTGATGCTGCAACCGCAAAATTCGGAAAAATAGATTTTATCCTTCACTCTATAGGCATGTCCGTAAATGTAAGAAAAGGAAAACATTATACTGAAATGAATTATGACTGGTTAGAAAAAGGTTGGGATATTTCAGCTGTTTCTTTCCATAAAGTAATGCGTGTAGCTTGGGAGAAAGACTGTATGAATGAGTGGGGAAGTATTTTGGCCCTAACTTATATTGCAGCTCAGAGAACTTTCCCTGATTACAATGATATGTCTGATAACAAGGCTTATCTTGAAAGTATTGCAAGAACTTTCGGAAATTACTGGGGGGCGAGAAAAGTACGTGTTAACACAGTTTCTCAGTCACCTACGCCTACTACGGCAGGTAGTGGTGTAAAAGGTTTCGGAGGTTTCCTTGGATATGCTGAAGATATGTCTCCGCTAGGAAATGCTACAGCTCTTGACTGTGCTAACTATTGTGTAACTTTATTCTCTGATCTTACTCAAAAAGTAACTATGCAGAATCTTTTCCATGATGGTGGTTTCAGCAGCTCAGGGGTTACCCAGAAAGTAATCAGCAAGTATGATGTTGAATAATTAAGAAGATATTTTTACTTATAAAATAAGAATCGGCGGCCTCAAAGAGGC
>NZ_CAKKLP010000011.1 GCF_918698085.1 Chryseobacterium sp. Bi04 | reverse complement strand
GCAGAAAGAGTGGCAAAGATTGCTCTTGCCAACAAACTTTTAAAACAAGCCTTTGCCATCGGAAAGAAAAAAGAGAAATACAGAGAAGATTTTTGTTAAATAATTTGTTTTTTAACACAGATCATTCTGCAGCAAAATCTGGTAAAAGGTCTTTCAGGATATGATATTAAAAAAGATCAGGATAGAGCCATAGATTATTTAAAAACTATTTCTCCTGTCACTTATGCTGAAAACGGTGTTCCTACCTTAATCGTTCAGGGAAATAAAGATAAAATCGTCCCTCTGAGCCAGTCTAAAAAGCTATATAGAAAACTCAAAAGGGCAAAAGTAGAAACATCCTTAATTATCATTGATAATGGCGTTCACAGTTTTTCCACTACAGATAAATCCACTCTTGATAAGATGACAGATCAGATGGTAGATTTCATCATTTCTCAGAAAAAATAATATATATGAAGCAAGTAACACAGACACATACAAATTGACAATCAATACTATAAATTAAATAAAAAATTGCAAAACAGTAAATTTGCTAAATTAGTATACATATCATTACTTTTTATACTTAAAATAATTAACTTGGCTGATATTTGAATTATTAATAATAAAATAGGATTCAGATTTAATTATTCACTAAAAAAAAACAAAATGATATGAATTTCCTGAACAATATAAATGCGCTTACGCTCATATTTGCATCAGTTCTAATTTTTGCTATAGCTTACCGTGTTTATGGCATCTTTATCGCCAACAAAGTGCTTCGTCTTAATGACCAGCATACGACCCCGGCTGTTGAGTTTGCAGACGGAAAAGATTATGTCGCTACGAATAAAAATGTGCTTTTCGGGCATCACTTTGCGGCTATTGCTGCTGCAGGCCCTCTGGTAGGCCCTGTTCTGGCTGCACAGTTTGGCTATTTGCCCGGTGCCTTATGGATCTTAATTGGCTGTGTATTGGGAGGTGGTGTACATGATATGGTGGTATTATTCGCTTCTGTAAGACATAAAGGACAAAGTCTTGCAACCATAGCATCCAAAGAAATCGGTAAAGCAACCGGTACCGTAGCGGGATTTGCCATCTTATTTATATTGATCCTGACCCTGGCAGGTTTATCCCTGGCATGCATCAATGCTATGCATGAAGCTTCCTGGTCTTTGTTTACAGTGGTCATCACCATGCCTATTGCGGTTATTATGGGGCTTATCATGCGTTATAAAAAGAACAGCGTTCTTTTTGCCAGTATTTTAGGCGGTATTCTTTTAATTGCCGGAATTATTGGTGGACACAGCCTGATGCAGAATCCCACTATGAATAATTTATTTTCGTGGGATATCAAAACCATCTCCATAGCTATTCCTTTATATGGTTTTTTAGCTTCTGTATTACCGGTTTGGTTATTATTGGTTCCCCGCGATTATCTTTCTACATATTTAAAAATAGGAACGATCATTATGCTGGCTATAGGAGTCATTGTCATTCATCCTACAGTACAGATGCCGGCACTTACCGCCTTTGTAAACGGAGGAGGCCCTGTCATTGGCGGCCCCGTACTTCCATTTATTTTTATTGTGATTGCCTGTGGTGCTATTTCGGGTTTTCATGCCGTAATTGCTACGGGAACAACTCCCAAGATGCTTAATAAAGAAAGGGAAATTCTCTTTGTAGGCTATGGTGCCATGCTTGTAGAGGGTTTTGTGGCCTTAATGGCTCTCATTGCTGCATGTACATTAATGCCGGGAGATTATTTTGCCATCAACACTCCAAAAGAATCATATGACGCTTTTCTTGCAGCACATCCTGCCTTACATGGAGTAGATATTGATTATTATTCACAAAAGATTGGTATTGATCTTCATGGCAGAACCGGCGGGGCCGTATCACTTGCCGTAGGAATGGCTCACATCTTCAATAAGATCCCTTATATGGATCAACTAACCGCATACTGGTATAATTTTGCCATTATGTTTGAAGCCGTATTTATCCTGACAGCCATTGATGCCGGAACAAGAGTAGGGCGTTTCTTTTTACAGGAAATGCTGGGTTCTGTGATTCCAAAATTCAATGATAAAAACTGGGTTCCCGGAATTATCATCAGCAGTCTTCTTTTCACTTTTGCATGGGGATATCTGGTATACACAGGAAATGTAAGCAGTATCTGGCCACTATTCGGAATCAGCAATCAATTACTTGCCGCCTGCGGATTGATTGTCTGCACCACTATGCTTATCAGGATGAACAGAGGAAAATATGCTTTATGCTCGGCTATTCCCGGTGTTTTTATGGCCGGAATTACTTTCTGGGCCGGCTATATTCAGGTTGCTACCATTTATATTCCAAAAGAACAGTATTTATTGGCTGCTTTAGCGGTAACAGCTATGGTACTGATGCTTATTGTTTTTATCGGAGCTTTTATAAAATGGTATGAGCTCTTAAAAATCAATACAACGAAAACAGATTTTTATGGAGAACAGGTAAAGGAACTTGTGGAAAGATAAAATTACGGGGAAGGTTTTTTGCCCGGTGTGATAATTTTTATACATTTGTTTTGCTTTAGGGGTATTCTGAAAAAGAATTGAGAGAGTCCCTTTGAACCTGATACGGCTTACACCGACGTAGGGAAAAGCAAAATTACTTGATCTACTCATGTGGTTTTTGTTTTGGATTTTTTCCTAAAGCTATTTTTATTTTAATGATAACAATGGAAAAAATACTTTGGCAGCAAGTTCAGCTTGTAAAACAAAAATCTCCCCTGGTTCACAACATCACCAATTATGTAGTCATGAACAATACAGCCAATGCCCTTTTGGCTGTTGGAGCCTCTCCCATTATGGCACATGCCCGATCTGAAATCAAAGAAATGATTGGTATTGCCCATTCGGTGGTGATCAATATAGGTACTTTAGATGAATACTGGTCAGAGTCTATGCTTCTGGCCGCTGAAACAGCGCATTCAGCAGATAAACCCTGGGTTTTGGACCCTGTAGGTGCGGGAGCAACCTCTTTCCGTGATCAGGTTTTACAACAACTCTTACAATTTCAGCCTACTGTTATCAGAGGAAATGCTTCAGAGATTATTGCACTGGCCCAAGCTAATACCACTGTTACTAAAGGGGCAGACAGTACTGCACAAAGTAATGAAGCGGTTCATGCTGCCCAAATACTGATGCAGCGCTGCCATTCAATAGTCTGTGTTTCCGGTGAGACGGATATTATTATAGGTCCGCAACAAAGTTTTTTTATTAAAAACGGGCATCCACTTATGACTAAAGTAACAGGTCTTGGGTGTTCTGCTACAGCATTAACAGGTGCGTTTATAGGCAGTGTGGAAGATAAAACACTGGGTGTTGCAGCAGCAATGGCATTAATAGGCATTGCTGGAGAACTGGCTGCTCAGCAAAGTAAAGGCCCCGGAAGTCTTCAGGTTAACCTGATTGATAAACTGTACAATATGACAGAAGAAGAATTCATCCAAAACCTAAAGATAGAACAAAAATGAGCCTACATCCTTTTCCCTATCAGCTGTATCTGGTGATTTCTGAAGCCGATTGCATTGGAAAAAACTTTCTGGAAGTTGCCGAACAAGCCATTCTGGGCGGAGTGGACATTATCCAGCTCAGAGAAAAAAACGACAGTACCGCCCTGTTTCTTCAAAAAGCCGGAAAGCTTATCGAAATTACAGAAAAGTATGGTATTCCCCTTATTATTAATGATCATTTAGAAGTTGCTGAAAAAGTAAATTCAGCAGGTATTCATGTTGGGAACAACGATACTGCCCCTACCTTTTTAAGACAACAGCCTTCTATCCAAAATAAAATCATTGGATATTCTATTGAACACCTGGCTCAGCTTGAAAATAAACAGACGTTGGTTTCTGATTATCTTGGTATAAGCCCTGTATTTAAAACAAATACCAAAACAGATACCATTACAGAATGGGGGCTTGAAGGTGTTGCAAAAATCCGGCAGCTTACAGAAAAACCTCTGGTCGCCATAGGCAGTATACATCTTGGAAATGCAAAGGAAGTTCTCAACGCGGGAGCAGACTGCCTTGCAGTAGTTTCCGCAATATGTGGTGCTGCAGATCCTCAAAAGGCAGCATATGAATTAAAAAATGAAATTTTAAAATGAAAAAATACAAATACCCATCCGTATTGACCATTGCAGGTTTTGACGGAAGTGGTGGCGCAGGTATTCAGGCAGATATCAAAACAGCTTCTGCTCTAGGATGCTTTTCCACCTCAGTATTAACGGCCCTGCCTGTACAAAACACGCAGGGAGTAAGGACTATATATCCTGTTCCTGTGGAAGCAGTAGCTGATCAGATCAAAGCAATTCTGGATGATATTTTTCCCGATGCCATTAAAATAGGGATGGTTCATACTCCACAATTGGTTGAGACTATTGTTTCTACATTATCACAGTATAAAAGAATCCCCATTGTATTTGACCCGGTGATGGTTGCTACCAGCGGCCACAGGCTTATTGAGGAGAAAACCATCACAGCGATCACAGAAGAACTATTTCCTATTGCTGACCTCGTTACCCCCAATATGGATGAAGCAGCAATTTTAGCCGGCATGAAAGTCGAAACGCTGGAAGATTTATACGCTGCAGGTGAAAAAATAAAACAATTAGGCTGTAAGAGCATACTTCTCAAAGGTGGCCATCAGGAAACCTCATCCATTACTTCCTTACTTTATGATGAACATGGGCAATACCACAGTTTTGAAACGCTGAAGCTCAATACCAATAATACCCATGGTTCCGGCTGTACGCTTTCATCTGCCATAGCTGCTTATCTGGCTCAGGGAAAAAGCTTATATGATTCTGTTTCTTTAGGCCAGAAGTATGTTTATGAGGCTATAAAAAATGGCATAGATGTACAGACAGGACATGGAAACGGTCCTCTTAATCACTTTTTTAATCCTCAAAAACTCATCAAAAATGAAATGGTCTGAACAAACCTGGCAGACAATAGCAGAATATTACCAGTCTATTCTTAGCATGCCCTTTATCAAAGAATTGTCAGAGGGTTCCTTACCTCAGGAAAAGTTCCGTTTTTATATGGCTCAGGATTCATTATACCTTGAACATTTCGGCAGGACCCTTTCCCTGATTGCTGCAAAAATTCCGGATCTCCAGGATGTTCTTGCTTATATGCGGTTTGCTGAAAATGCTATTGTAGTGGAAAATGCACTGCACGAATCTTATTTTAAGGATTTCGGACTTACTGATAAAGGTGTTTTACAGCCTGCCTGCCATCATTACATCCATTTTTTGAGAAGCACTGCAGCTTTAGAATCTGTAGAAATTGCCATTGCCGCTGTACTTCCTTGTTTCTGGATTTACAGAGAGGTTGGAAATTATATTTATCAAAACCATACTACCGTCAATAATCCTTATGGACAATGGATTGCCACCTATTCCGGAGAAGAATTTTCTGCTGCCGTAGACCAGGCTATTTCCATTTGTGATATAATAGCAGAAAAAACCACTGAGGAAACACGAAAAAAAATGACAGAAGCTTTTATAACCGCCTCCAGAATGGAATATCATTTCTGGGAAGCAGCTTATGAATTAAAAACATGGAAGTAATTCCGTATGTTTTCAGCCATAAAAAAGACTGTTCATTTTCAGAACAGTCTTCCTTCAAATTTTTATAACCATTAAAAATTAAAATTAAGTCTTGTAAAAACATATCTCCCGTTCTGCCCAAACTGAGAAGTAGAACGTGAATAAATAAACTGGTCATTATTAGTAGACGCAGGAAGGTTTTTAGTAGGATAAATATCAAACAAATTGTTTACGCCGAGGGTCAGTCCAATGTTTTTGGTAAACTGATATGCCAGAGAAAGGTCCGTAATAATTTTGTCTCCAATCTGCTGATGCTCATTGAATCCGATAATTCCGTCTCCGTTGGCATCAATAATATCTGCTCCCGTTACTTTTCCGAAATACGTATTTCTAAGATAGAAGCTCGCATTTTTCCATGAAAGGGTATGAGAAAGACTGGCTTTTACTCTCGGTACAGCTTCTTCCAGATATACTCTGGATTTTTCTGAGAAATACACTTTTTCAAGCTTTGGAGACTGTAGAAGTCCTGATGAATGGATGTCTCCTACCTGTTTAGTTTGGCTAAGATTGACTGCAAAGCTGTTATCCAGTTTTAATCCTGAAAATCTGACATTATGCGAAATAACCACATCCACCCCTTTGGTTTCCGTATCAATAGCATTGGTAAAAAGCTGAGCTCCGTTAATACCTAACTCATCATAGACTTTTTGTGCTGCGGCAGGTACATCTGCTCTTAAAAACTGGTCTGTAAGAATAATTCTGTTGTCTATTCTCGTAAAGTATCCGTCTGCTGTAAATGTCAAGTTAGCAGATGGAATTTTATAGGTAAATCCGACACTTGCAGATTTTGAGGTTTCCTGTTTCAGTTTTGGGATTTCCAATAATCCTGCTACCGCCGAATCATTACTGAAAGTTCCTACTTCCAGCAGTTGATTGTTTGTAAATAAAGTAGAGGTTACATTATAATAAATCTGGTGAATAGAAGGTGCTCTGAATCCTGTAGACCCGGCAAGCCTTACATTGAAATTAGGGGCCACCTTTATTCTTGAAGCCAGTTTATAATTAAAAGTAGATCCGAAATCCGAATAGTTTTCATATCGCGCAGCTGCATCCACCAATAACCAATTGGTAAAATTAAATTCCACATCTGCATAAGCGGCTACAGACTGTCTGTTTTTATCTACTGCATTGGCCGGTTTAAATCCGCTAAATACCTGTGAGCCTCCGGGAAGCGCAGCTCCAAAGAAGTCCGTAGGCCTTTGAGAATTTCCCGTCCATACATTTCCTGAAGTATCATATGTAGCATAGGAAGCTTCCTCCCCTGCTGTTATTTTAAAATTTTCATACCGGTGCTCTGCTCCAAATGCAACATTAATTCCTTCCCAGACATCATATTTTTTTGAAAAATCCAGATTAAGGGTATTTTGTGAAAACTTCAATCCTCCGGCCTTAAATTCATTGGGTGATGCAAAGCGTAAAGACGTATTTCCCGTATTCTGAATGGTATAAGTAAATGAATTCTGTCCGAAAGTATTACTGAAATCAATATTCCAGCCATCCCACTTCCCTTTGATCCCTGCAGCCAGTGAAATATCCTGGATATCTGTTCCAATCTGAGGCAGATAACCGTTAGCAGATAGCCCTGTAAATGTTCTGCTTTGATTAGGTTTTCTGTAAAACCCTCCGGAAGTACCATGTCTTAAGCTATATCCCCCGAAAGAATATACTTTCCAGTTATCATTGATGGGAACTTCCATATTGACAAAAAGCTGATGATTGTTCAGCTTAGACTGTCCTACCTGCATATTGAAATCCTTTCTTGTAAGTCCTCTGTAAGCCAGTTCCTGGTCGGTAACATCAAAATTCAATAAAGACTGAAGTCCTTTCTGAATAACATTTCCGTTTCCGTCTTTTATATCCTGGATGGTAGATGCTCCCTGAATTGCAGCCTGCTGATCGGCAGTAAAGTAGTTTACCCCCTGAGCATACTGATGAATAGAGTTGATAATCTGTTGTGAATTCGGGGTGCTATTGATATTATTAAAAAGAGAAGAGAGGTTAACCCCATTATTTAAGGCACGCTGCTCAATGGCATTATAGGCATTATAAATAGCTCCGCTTTCTGCACCGGCCCTTGAAGTAGGTTCTCTGAACTGAGAAGACCAGGTAATATTAAAAAAACCACCTTTTGTTCCTATTTTATTACCGTAATTCAAATCCACCTGAACATTCTGACCGTCAAAATTTCCGGTATGGTCATTGGCTGTAGGAGTCAAATTTCCTCCGTAGCTCAACTGACCTGTTAACTTTCCGGTATCTTTTTTAAGCTCCAGATTGATAACTCCGGCAATAGCATCTGAGCCATACTGGGCAGCAGCACCATCTCTCAAAACTTCAATTCTGTTGAGGGCAAAGGCCGGAATAGCGTTCAAATCTGTTCCCACTGTTCCTCTTCCGGGTGTTCCGTTTACATTAACTAAGGCTGAAGTATGTCTTCTTTTTCCATTAACCAATACCAATACCTGATCCGGTCCTAATCCTCTCAACTGGGCCGGATCCAGGTGATCTGTCCCATCCGAATTGGTTTGAATAGTAGAAGTAAAAGAAGGAGCCAGTGCGTTCAAAATCTGCCCTATTCCGGATTGTGGAAGAATAGCAGAAGATTCTTTGATATTGAATACATCTATAGGAACCGGGCTGTCTACCTTTGATCTTGCTCCGGCACGTGAACCTAAAATTACAACCTCTTCTACATTATTCGTTTGTATGGTGTCTTTATGTACTTTTATACTGTCTTTTTCCTGGCCATAAGCATAGGTTCCCAGAAAAAATAAAACAGAAGCAGAAAAAATAGTTTTTTTATTTTTCATATAGTTTAGAATTTGATTGAGCATTTATGTTTTTACAGGGTACAAATGTAAAATATATTCATTAGTCTACAAAATTTATAGACTTTGTTTTTATAAAAAATAATTATCGTTTCTTTCTATCCCTTATTAAAGTTAGATAAATTTCAAGTGATTTTAATAAAAAAAGTGACATTCGATAGGGATAGGCTTTTAGTCCAAACATAAGCCGGTATAATTATCTTGTGTACGTTGCCATTCTTAAGCTTGGGCTAAAGCCATTGGAAAATCATTTTTTGTAAATGGGCTAAAGCCCATTTCTACTGAATAAAGCCTTATATTAACAAAAAAAAACAGACTCAAAATTGAATCTGTTTTTCTGTATCGATATTACTATGGCTTCTAAATCTTAGTTAGTTTAGCATATTTCAGAATCAGGTTTTTCTCTCCTTCATGGATAAAAACAACTTTGGCCTTGATATTCTGAGGATCTGTTCCATCTAAGAAAGTCACCTGTCCGATTCCGAAACGGTCATGTCTCACTTTATCTCCTACTTCAATATCCTGAGAAGAAGCCCCACTCGGATTGATAATTTTAGCGGTACTTACAGGTTTCAGCTTTCTTACTTCCGGCTCCGGCTGTGACTGATCTCCTTTGGCAATTGTCTTTTTCTCAACTTTTTTGAAAGTCTTTTGCTCTGAAGGGTGTTCATCAAAAATATTGGATCTCACCCCGGAATTATTAATAAATCTTTTTTCCATCGCCGGATTAATGAACTCGATAAATTCTTCATCTATCTCACTCAAAAACCTCGAAGGCTCTGCATCTGTAATTTTACCCCATTGAAAACGGGAAACCGCATAAGAGAAAAACACCTGTTTTTCAGCTCTTGTCAGCGCTACATAAAATAGTCGTCTCTCTTCTTCCAGATCCTCGCGGGTGGCAGAACTCATAAAGCTTGGGAAAAGGTTTTCTTCAAGCCCCACCAGATGAACTACCGGGAACTCAAGTCCTTTTGAAAGATGAATGGTCATTAAAGAAACCATATCATCACCCAGGTTTTTATCCTGTGTATCTGCAGAAAGAGCAATATTTTCAAGGAAATTAGGAAGACTTGGGTCTCCATCCTCAAGCTGCATCTGCTCTTCAATGAATCCCTGCATTGAGTTCATTAATTCCTGAACGTTTTCTACCCTGGAAATTCCTTCCGGAGTCTGATCATCTTTTAAGAATTTAATTAAGCCGCTTCGCTTCGCTACTTCCATAGCTACACTATAAGCAGTTTCGGTTTTCAATAACACCTGAAATGCTTTGATCATAGACCAGAAGTCATTCAGCTTGTTTAAAACACCGTTATTTAACCCCAGTTGAGGAGCATACATCGGAAGGTTATCCAATACTTTTGAAACAGAAACATTTTGAGCATCTGCAAAGACAATCAGTTTATTCTGTGTTGTTTCTCCTATACCTCTTGCCGGATAATTGATAATTCTCATCAGCGCTTCAGAGTCATTTTCATTGACCAAAAGACGCAGGTATCCGATAAGGTCTTTCACTTCTTTCCTTTGGTAGAAAGAAAGACCACCATATACTTTATAGGGAATATTTTTACGTCTCAAAGCATCTTCAAATGCTCTTGTCTGGGAGTTTGTTCTGTATAAAATAGCAAAATCGCTGTATTTTCTCTGGTCACGGTTCCGAAGTTCCCAAATATTTCCGGCCACAAAATTGGCTTCATCAGCGTCAGAAAGTGAGCGATAAATTTTGATCTTATCCCCTTCTTCATTATCACTGAAAACATTTTTCTTAAACTGCTGAAGGTTTTTTGCAATCACTACATTGGCAGCATTTACAATCGTTTGGGTTGAACGGTAATTCTGTTCCAGGGAAACCGTTACCGCATCCGGATAATCTTTTTTAAAGTTTAGGATATTATAAATATTGGCACCACGGAAAGAATAAATAGACTGAGCATCATCTCCCACCACACAGATATTCTCAAATTTTGAAGCCAGTGCTTTTACAATAAGATACTGAGAATGGTTGGTATCCTGGTACTCATCTACCAAAATATATCTGAATCTATCCTGATATTTCGCAAGAATCTCCGGAAAACGGGTTAATAATTCATTGGTTTTTAAAAGCAGATCATCAAAATCCATAGCTCCGTTTCTATAGCATGCATCCACATATCTCTGATAGATCTGTCCGATAAATTTCATATTGGCCTTTTCATCCGCTTCCATCAGTTCCGGATTATTGAAATAGGCTTTTACCGTAATCAGGTTATTTTTATAGGTAGAGATTCTTGCCTGAACTTTCTTAGGTTTATAAAGATCAGCATCGATATTCATATCCTTCAAAACCTTTTTGATGACGTTCAAAGCATCCTGCTGATCATAAATAGTGAAGTTGGAAGGATACCCAAGGTAATGCGCCTCTATTCTTAAAATTCTTGCAAAAACCGAGTGAAAAGTTCCCATCCAAAGGCTTCTTGCATTACTGTCGCCCACCACCTTTGCAATACGGTCTTTCATCTCGCGTGCCGCTTTGTTGGTAAAGGTAAGAGCCAGGATATTGAAAGGGTCCACTCCATTATTAATTAAATGGGCAATACGCATAGTAAGTACACGTGTTTTCCCGGAACCGGCTCCCGCAAGCACCATCAGAGGGCCTTGTAAAGAGGTAACGGCTTCATATTGTGATTCATTGAGTCCTTTCAGATAATCCATACTGCAAAAAAAATTTGGGAGTACAAAATTAATGTATTCGGAGGAGAATTCAAACTTTGATTGGAGAAGTTAGAAATTATAAGATCCGGAGTAGGGATAAGAGGCCTTGAGACAAGAGATTTTGAGATTAAGAGACTTGAGACGCAGAGATCTGAGAGAGCACTGCACATCAGTAATCAAGGTAAACGAATTAACTATGCATAATTTACTTATACTTTTTCACTTTTACCCCTCCTTCTGTAACATTTAATTCACTTTTCCTACTAATTGATAAAACAATTTCTAACTTTATGAAAAAGCGATTTCTCTCTGCTGCTGCCGTAGCTTTCTTCGGAATGATACTGAATGCTCAGCAAATCAAATTCGAAGAGTATGATCTTCCGAACGGTCTTCATGTAATTCTTCACCAGGATAATTCTGCGCCGGTAGTTACTACAGGGGTTATGTATCACGTAGGAGCAAAGGATGAAGTGAAGGGCAGAACCGGTTTTGCACACTTCTTTGAACACCTTTTATTTGAAGGAACTCCCAACATCAAAAGAGGTGAATGGTTTAAGATCGTTTCTTCAAACGGAGGACAGAACAATGCCAATACAACCAACGACAGAACGTATTACTACGAAACCTTCCCTTCCAACAACGAACAGTTAGGTCTTTGGATGGAATCAGAAAGAATGCGTGCTTCAGTGATCAATCAAATTGGAGTAGATACCCAGAGAGAGGTGGTAAAAGAGGAAAAAAGAATGAGAATGGATAACCAGCCCTATGGAAATCTTTTCCCGACTATTCAGAAGAACCTTTTTACCAATCACCCCTACAACTGGCCTACTATTGGTTCTATGGATGATCTTAATGCGGCAAAGCTTGAAGAATTCCAGGCATTTTATAAAAAATACTATGTCCCCAACAATGCTACATTAGTGGTGGCGGGAGACATCAAACCTGAACAAACAAAAAAATGGATTCAGGAATATTACGGAGGTATTTCCAAAGGAACTCTTTATCCAAAAGATTTCCCTAAAGATGCTCCTATCACTCAGGAAAAAGAAGTGACAGCAACTGATCCCAACATCCAGCTTCCGGCCTATGTTTTTGCATACAGAACACCGGCCAACAAAGAAAAAGATGCTTATGTATTAGATATGCTTTCTTCTTATTTAAGCAGTGGAAAATCATCTGTTTTATACAAAAAATTAGTAGATCAGGATAAAAAAGCTCTTCAGGTAGCTGCTTTTAACCAGGGACTTGAAGATTACAGTATTTTCGCATTCTTTGCTATTCCGATGGGGCAGACTACCAAACAGACTTTACAGGCTGATATTGATGCAGAGATTAAAAAGCTTCAGACGACTTTAATTTCTGATGAAGATTATCAAAAGCTTCAGAATCAGTTTGAAAATCAGTTTGTCAACCAGAACTCAAGCATTCAGGGAATAGCTGCATCTTTAGCTACCAATCATGTATTGATGGGAAATACCAATCTTATCAATAAGGAAATAGACATTTACAGATCTATCAGCAAACAAGATCTTCAAAATGCAGCTAAAAAATATCTGAATTCCAATCAAAGAATCATTATCAACTACGTTCCTGAGAAAAAATAATTTACCCATGAAAAAGCAATTTACCTATATAGCAGCGGCATTTTTATTTGCAGGAATGCTTTCTGCACAAAAAATTGATATTAATGCAATGCCAAAACCAGGGGCTACCCCTGCCATCAATATTGCCCAACCAAAAACCTTCCAGCTAAGCAACGGGCTTACCGTAATGGTGGTTGAAAACAACAAACTCCCAAGAGTTAATACAACTCTCTCTATGGACAGGCCTCCTTATTATGAAGGAAATATAGCTGGTGTAAGCCAACTTATGGCAGAGCAGCTTGACAATGGAACCACGAATCTAAGTAAGGATGAGTTTAACAAAAAAGTGGACTTTCTGGGTGCTAATATCAACTTTAGCTCTACGGGAGCAGCTTCCAACTCGCTTTCAAAATATTTTCCGGAAGTATTGGGACTTATGGCTGATGCAATTGTTAATCCAAAATTCTCTGCCCAGGAAATTCAAAATGCAAAGGAGAGAATTATTGAAGGCTTAAAAGCTGATGAAAAAAACGCATCTTCTATTGCAGCAAAAGTATCCAACGCACTGACGTATGGAAAAAATACTTCAAGAGGAGAGTTTGAAACGGTAGAATCTATCAACAAGATCCAGCTTGCAGATGTACAAAATATTTACAACAAATATTACACTCCGGATAATGCGTATTTAGTGATTGTAGGAGATGTAAAATTTGATCAGGTGAAACCTTTGATTGAAAAGGCTTTTGGAAACTGGAAAAAATCGAATACTCAATTTGCAGCCTTAGAGCCGGCTTCCAACCTTTCCAAAACAGAAGTAAATGTGGTGGATGTTCCTTCCGCAGTACAGTCTGTACTATCGGTAAGCAACCTGAACAGTCTTAAAATGAAAGATCCTAATTACTTCCCTGCTACCATAGCCAACTATATTTTAGGTGGTGGTGGTGAAGCCAGACTTTTCATGAACCTTAGAGAGAAAAACGGGTTTACCTATGGAGCTTACTCCAGCATGACTGCCAGCAAATATTCTCCGGAATTTTCAGCTGAAACCAGCGTAAGAAATGAGGTGACAGATAAAGCTGTAAAAGAATTAATGAATGAGCTTAATGCCATTTCTACCGTAAAGCCTGAAGAACTGGAAAATGCCAAAGCAAAGCTGAAAGGCTCATTCATCTTGTCTCTGGAAAAGCCTGAAACAATTGCAAGATTTGCCGTAAACCAAAAAGTTCAGAACCTTCCTTCAGATTTTTATACCAATTATTTAAAATCTATTGATAAAGTAACCGTTGCAGATGTTTCCAATGCTGTAAAAACAACAATTCTTCCCAACCAAAGCAGAATTTTCATTGCCGGTAAAGCATCGGATATTTCTGAAGGGCTGGAAAAATTAGGCTATCCTGTAAAATACTTCGATAAAGAAGCGAACCCTGTAGCAAAACCTGCGGCACAAAAAGTAGATACCAGTGTGACTATTGCTTCTGTAGCAGATAAATACATCAATGCAATCGGAGGTTTGGCAGCAGTTCAGAAAGTAACTTCCATTACAGCTGATGCCACTACCAAGCTTCAGGGAATGGACATGAGCATGAAGCTTATCCAGGCCAAGGGCGGAAAAATGGCTATGGACATGAAAATGATGGGCAATACCATTCAGAAAATTGTTTTTGACGGTAAAGACGGATATGCAGAAACACAGGGACAAAAAACTCCTTTAAATGACAAACAGAAAGCTACCATGACAGAACCGGAGCTTTTTCCGGAACTGACTTTTGCAAAATCCTCTGATTTTAAATTAGCAGGAATTGAAAAATATAACAATGAAGATTCCTACGTTATAAAAGGAGCCAAACAAACCTATTATTACAGTGTAAAAACAGGCTTAAAAACAGGAGAAATAAAAATGGGAGAAGGGGGTGCTATCCCAACCAGTTTTGCAGACTATAAAGATGTTTCAGGAGTAAAGTTTCCATTTACAATCATCCAGAATATGGGAGGAATGGAAATCAATATGACTGTACAGTCCTATGTACTTAATCAGGCAAAGGATTCTGATTTTAAATAGAATTTTTAACGTATCAATATAAATGTATCAATAAAACGGCGGCTGCTTTGCTGCCGTTTTTATTTTTACCTGAATTTATATTCAAAAGAGAATAATAAGCAAGCGCTTCTAAAACAGCATAAAATGTATGATAACTTCCCTGTTTCTTTATTTCAATCCTAAATTTTAAGCTTAAAAACATGATCTGATCTCTAAACTTTTGCACTTGATTCATATTTACTGTCATCTTTTTTTGTTGTTCAGTAAAAAAAGGTTAAATTTGCCCATTCAAAAAGATATCAGAATTAATGGATACTATATTTACACTATTGATGGTTCTTATTATGATTGCCAGTGTTTTATTGGTGATTGTTGTTATGGCTCAAAATCCTAAAGGAGGAGGCCTTTCCAGTACATTCGGAGGTGCATCATCTGCACAGTTCGGAGTACAAAGAACCAATGATTTCATGGAAAAAGCTACATGGACTCTAGGCGGAACAATCATTGTTCTTATTCTTTTAAGTGTTGTGATTACCGGTAAACCGTCACAAGTGGCTCCCGCACAACAACCTGTAAAAAAGGAAGCTCCGGCTAAGCAATCAGCTCCAGCTTCTTCTACAACAACGACAGCTCCGGTTCAGGCTCCTGTAACCCCGGCTAAATAAGAAAGTAATACTTTAGATAAAACAAAAGCAACTCAATTTGAGTTGCTTTTTTATTTTAGCTTGATCTTTTCAATCTGGTGCCGGAGTTTCAATCCTGCCTTTAAGAATGAATACTGTACAGGTTTTTCTTCTTTATAATATTTATCTATGAAAATCTGCATGGCACCATAAAACCTTTTCAGATATACGTCATCTTTAATCGTACTTTCACCTTTATGATGAAGGATTGAAGCCTTTCCGTAATAATAGTTTACATACTTATTTCTCAACAATGTATAGCAAAGGTCTATATCCTCCCCATACATAAAGTAAGCCTCATCCAGTCCGCCAATCTTTTGGTACACTTCCCTCTTAATCAATAAAAAGGCACCCGTTATGACTTCCACTTCTGCAACGGCATACTCCTCAATATCACTTCTGTAATAGGATTTTGAATTATTTTTCTTAAAATTAACAAACAGTTTTTCGAAAGAATTGAACATATCCGGTACCGAACGTTTACTTTCAGGCAGAAAATCTCCCTGAGCATCGTGCATACGTACCCCAAGGCATCCGAAATCAGATTTAGAATCTGCAAAATCCAACAGCTCTCTCATATAAAAGCCTTCCAGTTCTGTATCAGGATTCAGAAGCAAGACATATTCTCCTTTCGCTACATTGATCGCCTGATTATTTGCTTTGGAGAATCCTCCGTTAATCTCTGAGGAAATAAAACTGACCATTGGAAATTCCGGAATAAGGTCTTTCCACGAGGTATCTGTAGAAGCATTATCCATAACAATAACCTCAAAATCTACGTCTTTTATATACTTTTGAATAGACAAAAGACAGCTTCTGAGTAATTGGGTAACATTGTAATTAACAATAATAACAGACAGCTTCATATTAATCCTTTTCGTTGTACGGTAACCTGTTGATAATAGATCTCCCCAATGAAATTTCGTCGGCATATTCCAATTCATCTCCTACTGAAATTCCTCTTGCAATACTTGAAAAATTCACATTAAAACTTTTGAATTTTTTGTAAATATAATAAGCAGTGGTATCTCCTTCCATGGTGGCACTCAGGGCAAAAATAAATTCCTTAACCTTAGCTTCATTTAATTTTCTTTCAATACTTGGAATATTCAGCTGGTTAGGACCTACTCCTTCCATTGGAGAAATTTTTCCTCCCAGAATCAGATACTTTCCTGTATATTTCCCCGTATTTTCAATGGCTATCACGTCTCTTACATCTTCAACAATACAGATCAATTCGCCGTTTCTCTTTTCATTGCTGCAAATCTCACAGATATCAAAATCAGAAAAATTATGACACTCCTTGCAGTACTTAATTTCATTAACAAGATTAATCAGCGAATTCCCAAGGCTCACGGCTCTTGAGTTCGGCTGCTTCAATAAATGTAATGCCAATCTTAAGGCTGTCTTTCTGCCGATCCCGGGTAAACCGGAAATCTCATCAACCGCCTTTGCCAGCACTTTACTTGGGTAATCCATAGTTACAAAAATAAGGATTATAGTTGAGGAAAGGTGATAATTTATCCGTAATAATTATGAATTATAGATGACTAAATTCAGGTTCCGCGGGGTAGAAAATGGAATAGAAAGATCAGAGAATAGCCAATATCCTTTGCTGTTGATTATTTTTTATAATGTATAATTAATATTTGATATTCAAAAATTCTTTTTATTTACATCTGAGGTCTTTATTCTTGACTCTTAACTCTTGACTCTTGACTCTTAACTCTTAACACCTGGCTCCTGACTCTCAATTTCCACGCCATCCCCCCAACCCTATTTACATTCTACATCAAAACATAACTCCTTCCATACCTTATAACTCTAAAAAAACCTCTATATTTGCGGCCTAATATGAAAAAAATACACTAACATGGTACTTAATAACTTAAATTATCCACTGGATTTCAAATTCAAAATCACTACATTAGCAAGTGACTTCAACATTACTGACAAAAATGGAAATTATGTAGCGTACGTACGTCAGAAAATGTTTAAACTGAAAGAAGATGTTGTTGTTTTCAATGATGAGACTAAGTCTAAGGAACTTTTCAGAATCAGAGCTAATAAATGGATTGATTTCAATGCTTCTTATTCTTTAAATGACCTTATTGACAATAAAAACTTCGGCAGATTGGCAAGAAAAGGAATGCGTTCTATATGGAAAGCAAGTTATGATGTTCTGGATGCTAATGATCAGCCCAAATTTAAAGTGCAGGAAGACAGTGCATGGGTAAGATTCTGGGATAGCTTTGTTGGCGAACTTCCTATTATCGGAATGTTTACCGGTTATTTCCTTAATCCGTCTTACACCGTAACAGGTATGGATGGGAAAGCCTATTTTAAATTGAAGAAAATGCCTTCATTTTTTGGAAGAAGGTTTCAGCTGGACAGATTAATTGACATTGATGATGAGGAAGAAAGTTTAGTAATCCTTTCATTATTGATGATGACCCTTTTGGAAAGAGCAAGAGGTTAAGAATATAAAACCACAAACCAATGAAATACCTAATCATTTTTTTCTCTGCGTTTCTGCTAGTAGCCTGTAAAAAGGATAAAGAAACTGTCTCAGGACCTCCTCCAGCCGATTCCTTAAGGATTGTGAAAGATTCTGCTGCAACAGATACATCTTCAGGAAAAATCCTGGTTGGAAATATATCTTTTCCAAAAGAAATTAAAGAATGTTCATGTTATTTTGCCATTAACAAAGCTGATTTTGAAGCTGAAAAATATATCTATGCTGATGATGCCGGAAAAACCGCTTATATGAAGCTTGACGGTAAAAGGCTGGCTATGAATCTGATCTCTTCAAGCGATATGGAAGTGGATGAAGAACTGACCAAAGAAATAGAAAATGATGATTATAAGGTCTCTGTAAAAGGTAAAAAAATAAAAGGCGAAGAAGCTTTACTATTTGAAGGCACGCTGACGATTGAAAAACCGGACGGAACGGTTTTCACAACACCTATCTACGGAGAATGTGGATGCTAATACAACAAAAAGGGTAAAAGGCAGGTTCACAAATTGGGTTTTGGCTCATTTACAATTCATAAAAAATGCTTCTGTATCCTACGGAAGCATTTTTAATTTCGTAAATTTGAGAAAAATAAATTTCAATGGCATTATCTAATATAGAACCGCAGATAATCTGGAAAAACTTTTCCAAATTAAATGCAGTTCCAAGACCATCAAAAAAAGAAGAAAAAGTAATTGCTTTCATCAAAGGATTTGGTGAAGACCTTGGACTGGAAACTACTGTAGATGAAGTAGGAAACGTAATTATCAAGAAACCGGCTACTGCAGGAATGGAAAACCGTAAATCTATTGTGTTGCAATCACATCTGGATATGGTTTGTCAAAAGAATAATGATGTCAATTTTGATTTTGAAACAGAAGGTATCAAAATGGAAATTGATGGTGACTGGGTAAAAGCAAAAGGAACAACTTTAGGAGCTGATAACGGTTTGGGGGTAGCTACAATTATGTCTATTCTTGAAAGTTCAGATATCCCACACCCTGCTTTGGAAGCTTTATTCACTATTGATGAAGAAACAGGAATGACCGGAGCTATAGGATTAAAGCCGGGCCAGTTACAAGGGGAAATTTTACTGAACCTTGATACGGAAGAAGATGATGAGATCGACATAGGCTGTGCAGGAGGTGTAGATGTTACCATTACTCAAAACTATGCCACAGAAGCTCCAAAAGGGCAAACAGTAAGAATTGAAGTAAAAGGATTACAGGGAGGACACTCCGGAATGGATATCCACAAAGGATTCGGAAATTCAAATATTATTCTGGGAAGACTTCTTTACAGCGGTTTAGAGAAACAAAATATTGAATTGATCTCTATCGACAGCGGTGGATTGAGAAATGCTATTCCAAGAGAAGGTGTTGCCATTATTGCGGTAAGAAATGCTCAGGAATTTATAGAAGAAACAACCTTACTAAAAAAAGATATCTTAGAAGAATTCGCAACAGTGGAACCTGGAATTCAGATTAATATTGAAATTTCTACCTCATCTGACAAAGCTATTTCTGAAGCTGATTCCAAAAAAGTAATTCTTACACTGAAGTCGCTGCATAACGGGGTCTACAGAATGAGCCCGGATGTTGCAGATCTTGTAGAAGCGTCTAATAATGTAGCAAGAGTTGAATTAAAAGGGGGTGAACTTAAAATCTTAAACCTGACAAGATCTTCTGTAGATTCTTCTAAATATTCTGTAGCAGAGCAATTAAAATCTGTAGCAGAGCTAGCTGGAATGGATGTTGTATTCAGCGGTTCTTATCCGGGATGGAAACCAAAACCGGGATCAGAGATCGTAAAGCTCATGGAGAAAATCTACACAGAAAAATTCAGTGAGAAACCTCATGTAGTAGCTTGTCATGCAGGGTTGGAATGTGGTATTATCGGAGCCAACTATCCTGATATGGAAATGGTAAGCTTCGGGCCAACCATCAGAGGAGCACACTCTCCAGATGAAAAGGCTAATATTCCTTCTGCTCAGAAATTCTGGAGCTTCTTGAAGGATATTCTAGCTAATATTCCACAAAAATAAAATAGTAAAATAACTATATTGAATATCCAAAGTCGCTTGATTTTGGATATTTTTAATTTTATAAAAAAGCATTTAAGTATGAAAAGTATAACAGTTTTCTGTGGCTCAAGTTTCGGGTCAGATAAAATTTATGAAGAACAGGCTTTTTTACTTGGGCAAACCTTAGCCAAGAAAAATATCCAATTGATTTATGGCGGTTCGGAAACAGGTTTAATGGGATCAATAGCCAATGGTACTTTAAGTGAAAACGGAAAAGTAACAGGGGTTCTTCCTCAATTTTTGAAATCCAAGGAAATTGCTCATAAGAACTTAACTGAGCTTATTCTGGTGGAAACCATGCACGAAAGAAAAACTAAAATGAATGAGCTTTGCGATGGGGTTATTGTCCTTCCCGGTGGCTATGGAACGTTGGAAGAATTTTTCGAGATGATTACCTGGGCACAGCTCGGGCTTCACAAAAAGCCCATTGGTATTTTGAATATTGATGATTTTTATGATGATCTGATCAAATTGGTTCAAAATATGGTCAATAAAGGCTTTTTAAAACAGGTTAACAAAGATATGCTTCTGATCAGTAATACGATTGATGACCTGCTGGAAAAAATGGAAAATTACCAGCCTCCTACGGTTGGAAAATGGATTTCTAAAGAGGAAGTTTAATTATAAAAAGAAGGAATACTCTAAAAATATTTCTTCTTTTTATATATCTATCACCATTTCTTAGACATAGTTTAGTATTTTTGTAATTAAAATTTTATCACTATCAAAAGAAATAAAACCATGAAAAATATATTTCTAACAGGCTGTCTATTGGTAAGCCAGATCGGTTTTGCCCAATATAATTACCCAAAAACTCCGGAAAGACCTGTAACGGATGATTATTTTGGAACAAAGATTACAGACAATTACCAATGGCTGGAAGACCTTAAAAGTCCTGAAGTAAAAACTTGGTTTAAGGCCGAGTCAGACTACAGCCATACTATTATTGATAAAATCCCCAATCGTGATGCCCTGTATAACCGTATGAAGCAGGTTCAGGAAATGGGCGGTGACTCTTACGGCTATGCGAAGCAAAGGGGAAATTCTTATTTCTATATTAAAACAAAAAAGAATGAGAAACTCTCCAAGCTGTATACCCGGGATATTTCTACAGGAAAAGAAACATTGATCTTTGATCCCGAAACGTATAAAAAGAATGCCCAGATCACTAATTTTACAATAGATTCCAAGGGTAATAAAATAGCATTGCTATTCTCCCAATCCGGCGGTGAAATTTGTGAGCTTAAGATTCTCAACCTACAGACAAAAAAGGTACTTGACGACACGCTCAGCCCTATCTGGAGTGAATTTAACTTTGAGTTTACCCCGGATGCCCAGTCTATTATTTATACCAAGATGAGTACCGGAGATCCCAACAGCAATATGCTCCTGAAAGAAATGAAAGCAATGCTGCACAAAATTGGAACTCCTTCTGATCAGGATATAGTACTGGCATCAAGGGAAGCCAATCCTGAAACCAATATGCTGACAGAACAGTTCCCAATGGTTGAGTTTTCTGAAGATTACCAATACATCTTACTTAATATAGGCTCTACCAAATTGGAAAGTCCCCAGTTCTATACCCCTTACTCTGCCTTAAAGGATAAAAAAATCACATGGAAACAGATTGTAAAAGCTTCAGACGATATTGTTCAAACCTTTATTAAAGGGGATCAATTATTTTTCCTTAGCCATAAAAACGCACCGAATTACAAAATAGGACTTACAAGCCTGTCAAACCCTGACTTTGATAATGCCAAAATTATTGTTCCTGAAGCCAATACCACAATCCAGTCCATACACAATTCTAAAAATTATTTATTCTATGCTTTAAACAATGGCATTACTCAGGATAAATATCAGATTGATCTTAAAACACTGGCTATAAAAAAGGTACCATTACCTGTTGGAATTAATAGCTCCAGCTCTCTTAACTCCCGTGAAAACGACAATTTACAGTGCAATAACAGCAGCTGGCTTAGTCCCAATACTTTCTACGAATATAGCCCTCAGAACGGGAAAGTTATAAAAAGTAAATACTTTAATGGCGATAGCAATTACCCGGATTACAATGCATCATATGAAATAAAAGAAGTGGAAGTAAAAAGCCACGATGGCACTATGGTTCCTCTTTCCATTATCTATCCCAAAAACATGAAAATGGATGGCAGCACACCTGCTTATATCACCGGATATGGTGGCTATGGGATCTCTTATACTCCACGTTTCTCTAACAAACTGTCTGTACTGCTGGAACAAGGTGTAGTCATTGCTATTGCCCATGTGAGAGGAGGTGGAGAAAAAGGTGAAAACTGGCATACAGACGGAATGAAAGCTAAAAAACCTAATACGTGGAAAGATTTCATTGCCTGTTCAGAATATCTTGTTGACCAAAAATATACTTCTCCTTCAAAATTAATTGGTAACGGAGCCAGTATGGGAGGTGTTCTAATCGGAAGAGCCATTACGGAAAGACCAGATTTATTTGCTGTTGCTATCGCTGAAGTAGGAATGACGAATGTTCTTCGCTCTCAAAACTCAGCCAATGGTGCCAACCAGATTCCGGAAGTCGGAAGTTTAAAAGAAGCTGAAGATATCAAGCCACTTCTCGAAATGGATGTGCAAAGCAAGGTTAAAAAAGGAGTAAAATATCCCGCTGTAATTATCCGTACCGGAATGAATGATTCCAGAATCACCCCTTGGGAGCCTGCAAAATTGGCGGCAGTGCTACAAAACAGTACAGCATCTGAGAAGCCCGTTTTATTGTATATCAATTATGAGAATGGTCATTTCACAAGTGACCTGGATGTAGTCTTCAAAGAATATGCTGACATTTTTGCCTTTGCATTATGGCAGGTAGGACATCCGAAATTTCAGCCGGCTAAGAAATAAAAAGTAAATAACTGATAAAAACAAACCCCGTCCGAAGTCATTCGGGCGGGGTTTTATTAAGAT
Organism: Chryseobacterium sp. Bi04; assembly: GCF_918698085.1. Taxonomy (GTDB): domain Bacteria; phylum Bacteroidota; class Bacteroidia; order Flavobacteriales; family Weeksellaceae; genus Chryseobacterium. Next base: position 164,752 of record NZ_CAKKLP010000011.1, on the reverse strand, counting down.
TAAAAAATATTTTCTAAGGATAAGGGGCAATTTCCACTTCAAGTCCTTCCATTGCATCTGCAATATGTAACTGACATCCTAATCTGCTATTGTCTTTCACATGGAAAGCTTCAGCCAGCATAGCATCTTCTTCATCTCCCATTGGCTCTAAGCCCGGATCATTTATTACATATACCTGGCAGGAAGCACACATCGCCATTCCACCACATACACCAATAGTCCCTTCTTCAGCCAATTCATACGAACGGATAATTTCCATTAGATTCATGGACATATCCGTAGGAGCAATAACATCGTGGCTTACACCTTCTCTATCGGTGATTTTAATATTAACATCTGACATAATTCTGCAAAATTAGTCAATTTTTTTCACAACAGCCTTCTCTGCTTCTTTACGGCTTCCGTCAAATCCGTCTACTCCACTTACCGTTGTATATTTCAACACGAATTTTTTACCTGGATTTAATCTGTTGTAAACACTTTGACACATCAATGTAGCTTCATGGAACCCACAAAGAATTAACTTCAGTTTTCCAGGATAGGTATTGATATCTCCGATAGCATAAATACCTTCAATATTCGTTTGGTAATCAAGAGCGTTATTAACAACGATTGCATTTTTCTCAATATGTAATCCCCAGTTTCCGATCTCACCCAATTTTGGAGTTAACCCGAATAATGGAATAAAATAATCTGTTTCAAGATCGTAAGCTTCCTCACCATCTTTTTGTACTGTGATCCCTTCTACTTTTCCGTCACCTTTAATACCGATAACTTCAGCAGGAGTAATTAATTTGATTTTCCCCTGGTTCTTTAAATCCTGTACTTTTTCTACAGAATCCAAAGCTCCTCTGAACTCATTTCTTCGGTGGATCAAAGTAACTTCACTGGCTACATTAGAAAGGAAAATACTCCAGTCAAGAGCAGAATCTCCACCACCGGCAATGACAACTTTCTTATTTCTGAAGTGTTCAGGTTCTTTAACGAAATATTCAAGTCCTTTTTCCTCATAATCAGCAATATTTTCAAAAGTAGGTTTTCTAGGCTCAAAAGTTCCCAATCCACCTGCAATAGCAATAGCCTTACATCTGTGAACAGTCCCTTTGTTTGTAACCACCTCAAACAATTCATCATCAACCTTTGTATAAGAAACAGCCGTTTCTCCCAACGTAAAACCAGGCTGAAACTGTTTGATCTGCTCCATCAGATTATCCACCAATTCACCAGCATTCACTGAAGGATACCCCGGAATATCGAAAATAGGCTTCTTAGGATAAAGTTCTGCCAATTGCCCTCCCGGTTGAGGAAGCGCATCAATAATATGGCACTTCATTTTTAATAAACCAGCTTCAAAAACTGCAAAAAGTCCTGTAGGTCCTGCACCTATGATCAATATATCAGTGGTTATCATAATGTTTAGATAATTTAATTATACTTGTAACTGCAAATTTACTAATTTTAATGCGAAGCATATTTAATTGATTCTAAATAAAAACCTGAGATTTGTCAAATATCTATCTTTTACGATATTAAATTTGGCAATATTTTTGTAAATGACATAACTATGAAGAAAATCTTAAATCTTTTTGCTGTATTTATATTTGTTTTGGGTTCTGCCCAGCTTAACAATATAGCAGACGGTGAATCTATTACTTTCAGAATCCATTATGGCTTTCTGAATGCCGGTAGTGCTAACCTTACCACCCAGAAAACCAGCTACAAAAACATTCCTCATCTCTATGTAAAGGGGACCGGAAAAACGACCGGAGCTGTAAAAGCGTTTTTTAAGGTGGAAGATTTATACGAAAGTTTCATCAATACAGAAACAGGGCTGCCAAGCTTTTATGTAAGAAATGTACGTGAAGGCAGCTACCGCCAGCACTTTGAAACGGCCTTTAATCATGCTAATAATACATTGATACTAACTGATAAAAAAGAGCCTGCCAATGGTTCAAAGGTTATAAAATCAGTAAAAGGAGTTCAGGATATGCTTTCCTCTTTTTATTATTTACGAAGCAAGTCACCGGACGAATTAAAAGTGGGAACGGTAATTAATATGAATGTATGGATTGATGACGAAATGTTTCCGTTCCAGCTCAAAGTTACCGGAACAGAAAATCTGAAAACAAAATTCGGGACCATCAACTGTCTTAAAATTATTCCGTCTGTAAAAAGCGGAAGGGTATTTAAAGAAAAAGAAGGAGTAACGATGTGGGTTTCCAATGATGCTAATCACATCCCCATGCTGTTGAAAGCAGAACTGGCTGTAGGATCTCTGAAAGCAAGTATTGATGATTTTAAAAATGTAAAATATCCATTAAAGTTTACCAAGTAAACTTTATATAATTAGTTTTTTAAACAATAAGTGTCTGTAATTCTTTTTACAGACATTTTTATTTTTATATGTAATATATGCCGGATTTCGATTGTCTTTATGATAACAGCAGGAGAATAATGATGCTGTACTGATAAAGGAATGAGAAGTAATATTCTCCCTTTTACAGAAAACAGGACACGTGTAAATTTTTCAATAAAATCTGTTTTTAATTACGTTTTGTTTCTTAGGTCAGTAATTAAAAACAAAAACCTCCGGAAATTCCGGAGGTTTGTTTTTATAGAGATTTAAACTGTTCCAATGTTCTGATATCATTTTCAAAGAACATTCTGATATCACTCATTTGGTAAAGAAGCATGGTAATTCTTTCAATACCCATTCCGAATGCATATCCTGAATATTTCTCAGAGTCGATATTTACATTTTTAAGAACGGCAGGGTCTACCATTCCACATCCCATAATTTCCAGCCAGCCTGTTCCTTTCGTTATTCTGTAATCGGTTTCGGAATTTAATCCCCAATATACATCAATTTCAGCACTAGGCTCTGTGAACGGGAAATAAGAAGGTCTCATTCTGATTTTAGACTTTCCGAAAAGTTCTGTTGTAAAGAACTGAATAGTTTGTTTTAAATCAGCAAAACTTACATTCTCATCAATATACAACCCTTCTATCTGGTGGAAGATACAGTGAGAACGTGAAGAAATGGCTTCATTTCTGAATACTCTTCCCGGGGATAAAATTCTGATAGGCGGCTGATTTTCTTCCATATAACGGGTTTGTACAGAAGAAGTATGTGTTCTCAAAAGGATATCCGGATTCTGCTCAATAAAGAAAGTATCCTGCATATCTCTTGCCGGGTGATATTCCGGAAGGTTAAGCGCCGTAAAGTTATGCCAGTCGTCTTCAATCTCAGGGCCATCTGCTACTGCGAACCCAATAGATTTAAAGATTTCAATAATTCTGTTTTTTACCAGATTGATCGGATGTCTTGAACCCAAATCCAATGGAAAAGCAGGTCTTGTAAGATCTTCTTTTTCTACAACAACAGAAGATGCGGAAGCATTTTTCAAATCTTCCAATTTTACAGCTACTGCCTGTTTCAAAGTATTGATCTTCTGTCCGAAATCTTTCTTCTGCTCGTTAGGAACTTCTTTTAATGTTTCGTAAAAATCATTAAGAACTCCTTTCTTACCGCTGTACTTAATACGGAAGTTTTCTATCTCTTCTTTAGATGTAGTATTGAAGCCGTTTACCTCGATCAGTAGTTCTTCTATCTTTTCTATCATTATTTTACCCTTTCAAAATGTTTTGCAAAAATACGATTTTAAGTTTAATTATTAATTGACTCATAAAAAAATCTGCCTCTTTTTCGGGAGGCAGACTTCAATCACTTATTTCACTTAAATAAAAAAATTATTTCTTTTCTAAAGCTTTAACGCTGATCTGAAGAGTTACCTCATCTTTAAGAACACCGTTTTCAGCCGGAGCCTGGAATTTCACCCCAAACTCTTCTCTTTTAATATCCTTCGGTTCAGTTGCTACGCTTACCTCGCCTTCTTTTACAGAAACATTGGCTTTAAACTGAACTGGTTTTGTAATTCCCTTAATGGTTAGGTTTCCATCTAAAAGCGTATTATAATCACCTTCTGTAGCCGGTGTTACTTTTGTAATTTCATAGGAGGCTGTCGGGAATTTTTCTACTTCAAAGAAATCGCCACTTTTAAGATGACCATTTAATTTCCCTAAATCTTCAGGACTGTCTTTTAAATCCACGGAAGTTAAAGAATTCATATCAGCAACGAATTTACCGCTTTCCAGTTTTCCATCTTTTACGGTAACATCACCACTTTCAAACTTGATTGTTCCAAAATGACTGGTATTTTCAGATTTAAATACCTTGTACCCTTTCCACTCAACTTTACTGTTTAGCGTATCCAAAGTATACTGGCTACCATCTTTGGTAGTGGTCACTTCATTACTTTCACTGGTAAGCGGTTTGTCTTTTTTACAAGAAATGACAACAGCCGCCACAAATAAAGCAGGAATAGCTAATGAAAACAGTTTTTTTCTCATCTTTGATATATTTTTATTAGTCCCGCTAATATAATAAAAAAAAATGTGTTTTCATAAAAACCTTACATTTGTAATATGCTATTAGAAATTAACAATTTATTTTTTTCCTATACCAAAGATAATCCCCTGTTTCAAAACCTTAACCTGAGGTTTGAAGAGAACAGAATTATTGCTCTTGCAGGAGAAAGCGGATGCGGAAAATCTACCCTTCTCAGCCTTGTTTATGGGCTTTTTGATTGGGAAAGTGGCGAGATCATTTTTAACGGAAAACGGCTTTTAGGTCCTAAAGGAAATCTTGTTCCCGGAGAAGCCGAGATGAAATTTGTAGCACAGAATTTTGACCTTATGCCTTATGCTACGGTAGCCGAAAATGTAGGGAAATTTATTTCTAATATCAATCTAACCCAAAAAAAAGAAACGGTAATAGAACTCCTGGAAGTGGTAGGACTTCAGGAATTTGCCCATGTACTTCCAAAAAATTTAAGCGGAGGACAACAGCAGAGAGTTGCCATTGCCAGAGCACTTTCTGTACTGCCGAAACTGCTTATCCTGGATGAACCGTTCAGCAATCTTGATTTTCCAAGAAAAATAGAGCTTCGTGAGCGGCTTTTCCGATATGTAAAACAGCAAGGTATTTCTTTGATTATTTCTACCCATGAACTTCAGGATATTATGCCATGGCTTGATCAGATCGTTATTCTTCAGGATGGAAGGTTAATTCAGAATGAAAGTCCGGAAGAGACTTACAGAAAACCTTACAACTCGTATGTTGCCAAGCTTTTTGGTGAAGTGAATATCTTCAGTGAAGATGAAGCCCGGACGTTTGGATTATCCAAGTTTTCTTATTATCCCAAAGAAATAAGAATCTCCCAAAATGGGTTTAATGCTGAAGTGCTTGAAAGCCGCTTTGCAGGAAATTATTATTGGAACAAAATTATGGCCAAGGGTAAGGAACTGATCATCTATACTGATGAAAAATTAGCAGGTACCATTACGATATCATTTCAGTACATAAATTCAATAAAATAAGTCTGTTTTACTGTCTTTTATTCACCTGCTCTATTTGCTTTACCAGCAGTCTTATTCAACATATAACTCAAAGATAATCTTATACTTATCCACAATTTGTGGATAAAAAAAACACAAATATAAGAAACTGTTTATGAAACTTTTTCTTACATTTGTATTTCCACAGCATAAGGAAATTTTTGGTTAATTCTCTTTCTGCCTTCCTAGACCAGACATTAGCAGTCTTGCAATTAGGTCTATTGAAAGATTACACTGTCCAATCTTTTCCTTTTTTTATATCCGGACGACAAGTATCAATCTTTAAATCAATAACTTACGCTTTCTTTACAAATTCCGATTTTAAAGCCATTGCTCCAAAACCATCTATTTTACAGTCGATATTATGATCACTTCCCGGTCTTAAGCGGATATTTTTCACTTTAGTACCCGCTTTTACAGGTTTTGGTGCTCCTTTTACAGGAAGATCTTTAACCACGACTACAGAATCTCCATCCTGAAGTTCATTACCGTTTGAATCCAATATTTTTCCTTCCGAAGCTGTTTCAGAAGCTACTTCTTCGGGATTCCATTCATAGAAGCACTGGGAACATACCATCATATTATCACTTGGATAGGTAAACTCCGAGCTGCATTTCGGGCAAAGTATTGTATCACTCATATTTTAATTTTTTGCAAAGGTAGAGCTTTTTGCATGATAGAGGCAAGACCAATGAGTAAGATAAAGGGTTTCGGATGTCAGATGTTAAATCCTAGACGTAAGGGAAAAGATATTTTCAGAACATTCGAAAAGAATAATTGACAGTAAAGCAAATACGTTATTCCATGGATTATAAAACCCTGATTTAGCGTCCTTAGTCTCGTAACCCGAAATCCGAACACCTCAAGTGTCAACTTTAATTCGTATTTTTGCAGATTCAAAACAGCGAAGCAAACTTATGGAACTTATTCACAGAAACTTAGCGATCGGAATTCACGATGCTTTACAAGAAACATTTTTCGAGAAAAATAAATACGCTGATAAAGTAATCGAGAGGCTATTAAAAGCTAACAGAAAATGGGGAAGCCAGGACAGAGCCGTTGTTTCCGAGATTTTCTACAATATCATCCGTTGGAAAAAACGCCTTGAATACTATATGGGAGAAGGCATAAAGCCCAACAATATTTATAAACTTATCATTGCATACCTGCTTTGGAGCAAGACCAACTATAAAAAGTTTGAAGAATTTGACGGTATTAAAATTGCTGACATTCTTACCAAACTTAAAAAGAATACAGTTCCTACAAAAGCAATAGAGCATTCTATTCCTGAATGGTTAGCAGAAACTCTTGAAAAAGAATTAGGGGCTAAATGGGAAAGAGAAATGCTTGCCTTGAATGAGCAGGCGCCTACTGTTCTGAGAACAAACTCTTTAAAAACAACCACTAAGGAACTTATTTCTGATCTTTCTGATGAGGGCGTTACTGCTTTCTCTATCAAGAATTATCCTGATGCTGTTCAGCTGGAAGAGAAAAAAAATGTGTTCCTTACAACAGCATTTAAAGAAGGTTTATTTGAAGTTCAGGATGCGTCTTCACAAAAAATCGGTTATTTCCTTGATGTAAAAGAAGGGCAGAGAGTGATTGATGCTTGTGCAGGAGCCGGTGGAAAAACACTTCACCTGGCAGCATTAATGAAAAACAAAGGCCAGATTGTGGCATTGGACATCTTTGAATGGAAGCTGGCTGAATTGAAGCGTCGTGCAAAAAGAGCCGGAGCTCATAATATTGAAACCCGTATGATTGCTGATAATAAAGTTATCAAACGTCTTCACGAGAAAGCAGACAGACTTTTAATTGATGCACCTTGTTCAGGACTTGGTGTTTTAAAAAGAAACCCTGACAGCAAATGGAAAATTGACCAGGCATTTATCGACAGAATTAAAAAAGAACAACAGCAAATCCTTCAGGATTACTCAAAAATGCTTAAAGTAGGAGGAAAAATGGTCTATGCAACGTGTTCTATCCTTCCGTCTGAAAACAATGGGCAGGTAGAAGAGTTCTTAAAAAATAATCCGGGATATAAAATGATCAAGGACGAAAAAGTAATGCCAAGTGAAGGGTATGACGGATTCTATATGGCTTTGATTGAAAGACTATCTTAGCAGCTTTCCCTGCACATAAAATAAAAAACTACTTCATTTTGGAGTAGTTTTTCGTTTTTTGAAGTATACGTGTAACATTTCCGCTCTATTGTCTACCTATTCTATAGATTATAACCGTTTTGATGCTACGGAAAGTTAAAATAACTTTGTAGCAAACTCGTGTATTTATGTTTAGAAGAATTATTTTTTCCATTGTCACCATTTTCTTAGTGAGCCTGATTTCTGCGCAGACTTATGAAATCCAGTATGTAAGTTCCTATAACGGCAAACTGCAATCTGATCAGCCAGCCACAGTAGTCTGGGCCAACGGGAAAGAAAGCTTTATCCTAAACAGCACAATTAAAGAACAGAAAAGCAGTTATCCTTTTGAGGTGACTAAGATTGAGAGACCCTCCAATACAATTATTTCCTATGGTTTTTTAAAACCCGGAGAAATTATTTCCAGTTCAGATGCAGAGTCTGTAGGAAAACAGAATTTTGAACTCACCGGCGAAACTAAAAAAATCCTGGGTTACACCTGTAAAAAAGCCACTACCAAGGTCAATTCAAATACTATTGAAGTTTGGTATACCAACGATTTAAACCTTAAAGGTGGGCCCTCTGCTTTAGGACAGGATCTGGGGTTGGTATTAGAGGTTGAGAGAAATAAAAATTCATTAGTTACAGCTAATTCCATCAGGAAAATAAAAAATACAGGAATTGAAAAAATAATCAATACCCCTGTACGATCCACAGATTTATTAGGATATAAAGATATGCTGTGGAAAAGCAGATTTACAACATTGAACGTTTTTGATTATGAAACGATTAATTTCTCAGAAGAATCCAAATCTGATGAAAAGGTAAAAAGATATGCCAACGGAACCATCATCCTTAAAAAGATTAAAATTCCTGCTATTGCGGAAGGAGAAAATATTTTCGCAGAGCTGAAGCAGGAATCGAACGGTGATGCCTATGACAGAACCGGAACTGTTTTTTTTATTCCACAAGATAAAGCTTTGTCTTTCTTTGACGGTTTAGAGAAGGGGATAAAAACTCTTCCCGCCTTTGACAATGGAAACGGCAAGCAATACTATGGCGTATCGGCCACAAAAGATTATAATCCGCCCGTAGAAATGATGAGATTTTTTACTCCTTTTGGAATCCGGCAGTTTAATCATATCCAATTAAAAGGAAAAACCTGGCAAACTATAAATCCGTACAGACAAGATATTACAGAATTGAAACCCTCTTTATCGGGAAAGGAAGTTTGGGTAGGAGTATTTATTGGTAATTATGATAAAGGCGGGCACAAAGTAAGTCTTGAAATCACGATCCATAAAAGCGACCAGGCTGTTCATAAAAATAATGTGGCTATTCCTTTATTCAATACCTTAAATAGTATGGAGATGGCCGGTCAGGATTATTCTACGATGTTTAATAAAGATCAGGGTCTTTGGGTTGATTTCACCTTGGAAAAGGAAATAAAGAATGCTCAGCTGAGATATACCACTACCGGCCATGGAGGCTGGGAAAATGGCGATGAGTTTGTGCCTAAGGTCAACACCGTTTCTATGGATGGGAAAACAATCTTTTCCTTTGTCCCATGGAGAACAGATTGTGGTTCTTACCGTTTATACAATCCGGCATCGGGAAATTTCCAGGATGGCCTTTCTTCTTCTGACCTCAGCAGGTCAAACTGGTGCCCCGGAACGGTTACTAACCCTGAATTTATTCCTCTTGGCGATCTGAAGCCAGGAAAGCACAGTATACAGATCAAAATTCCACAAGGCCCTACAGAAGGAACAAGTTTCAGTTCATGGAATGTTTCGGGAGTTTTACTGGGGGTACAATAAAAACAAAACCTTCTTGCATGAGAATTGCAAGAAGGTAAAAACACAAATGATGAAAAAAAATTATTTCGAGCCACAAAGTAAGGGTTAAAATTCATTAAATAAATTACCATATATTAATAAATATGTCATTTTTATTTTGTATATGGATATTACAGACATTTGGCTAACGAAAAAAATTAATCAAAAACATACAAATTACCACAAATAGTTAATATTTTTCTTTTTAAAGAATTATTTAATTAAAAAAATTAACTTTTAAATATTTTTTATTGTTATTTATAAACAACACATTTACTTTTGTTTCATAAATAATAAGAACATGTGTGGAATTGTATGTCTATTTGACGCCAAACAAAAAACCGAAATATTAAGGCCTCAGGTTTTAGAAATGTCAAAAAAAATCCGTCACAGGGGACCGGATTGGAGTGGTGTATTTCAGGATGAGAAAGTAGTTTTCTCTCACGAAAGACTTGCCATTGTGGATCCTACTTCAGGAAAGCAACCCTTATTTACAAAAGACGGAAAAGTAGTATTAGCTGTAAACGGTGAAATCTACAACCATAGAGAATTAAAAGAAGAATTTCCTGACTATGAGTTTCAGACTCAGTCTGACTGTGAAGTAATCTTAGCCCTTTACAGAAAATACGGAAAAAATTTCGTTGAAAAACTGAATGGGATTTTCGCATTCGCATTATATGATACTGAAAACGAAGTATACCTGATTGCCCGCGACCATATGGGAATCTGTCCTCTTTATCAGGGGTGGGACAAAAACGGCAATTATTATGTAGCTTCCGAGCTAAAGGCACTGGAAGGTGTATGTAAAACAATAGAAACATTTTTACCGGGACATTTAGTGTATAGCAAAGATGGCAGCGAACTTCAGCAATGGTACACAAGAGCATGGGAAAGCTTCGACCATGTAAAAGATAATACAACTGATATTGCCAAGATCAGAAAGGGTCTTGAAGATGCAGTCCACAGACAATTGATGAGTGATGTTCCTTATGGTGTGCTTCTCTCCGGAGGCTTAGATTCTTCCGTAATTTCTGCTATTACTGCAAAATTTGCGAGACAAAGAGTGGAAAGTGGAGACACCCAGGAAGCATGGTATCCAAGACTTCACAGTTTTGCTGTAGGGCTTGTAGGATCACCTGATCTGGTGGCTGCACAAAAAGCAGCAGAACATATCGGATCTGTTCATCATGAAGTAAACTTTACTGTTCAGGAGGGACTTGATGCTGTACGTGATGTAATTTATCACCTGGAAACCTATGATGTGACAACCATCAGGGCTTCTACCCCAATGTATCTGTTGGCAAGAGTCATCAAATCTATGGGAATCAAAATGGTACTTTCCGGGGAAGGTTCTGATGAGCTTTTTGGTGGATATTTGTATTTCCATAAAGCGCCTGACGCTAAGGAGTTCCATGATGAAACAGTAAGAAAACTGAGCAAGCTTCACCTGTACGATTGTTTAAGAGCCAATAAAGCATTAATGAGCTGGGGAATAGAAGGCAGAGTTCCTTTTCTGGATAAAGAATTCATGGATATTGCGATGACCCTTAACCCAAAAGATAAAATGATCAATACCGCTGAAGGAAAAATTGAAAAATGGGTATTGAGAAAAGCATTTGAAGATCTTCTTCCGCCCTCTATCGCCTGGAGACAGAAAGAACAATTCTCAGACGGTGTAGGATATTCGTGGATTGACACGTTAAAAGAAGTAGCAGAAAAAGAAGTAACTGATGAAATGATGGTTAGTGCAAAATTCAGGTTCCCGCTGAACACGCCTCAAAACAAAGAGGAATACCGGTACAGAACTATTTTTGAAGAACATTTCCCAAGTGAAACTGCAGCTGCAACGGTACCTTCTGTACCTTCTGTAGCCTGCTCCACTCCTATTGCTCTGGAATGGGACGAAGCATTCAAAAAAATGAACGACCCAAGCGGAAGAGCTGTAAAAGTACATGAAACGTCTTATTAGGAACGAAGTTTGACATTAGCGAAATGTAAGGCAGATCGGAGTTTTTTCTTTTAAGTTTCCGCCTTTACAATCCAGCTTCTCATATAATAATTTATCAATCCTGTAACAATACAGGATTTTCTTTTGAATTAACGACAACAATATCAACAGAATTTAGGTGACAATCAAAAATAATATCTAATAAATAATTATATTTGGAAAACGAAAATATCAATTATAAAAAAATGAGAAGAAACCTTACTGTTTTGTTTGCCTTATTATCTATAAGTTTTGCTTTTGGACAGGGAAAATTTGGCAAATACCTGAATTCAAAAAAGCTGGCTTTAGCCTACAAAAGTGTGAAAGATGTTGATAAAGATGACTATTATCAACAATTCTACTGGCTGGTAAAAGCAGAACAGCTTAAAACGTATCCTCACCTTAAAGATGTAAAACCGGTAGTATTATATGAGTTTGTAAAGAAAGTAAACCCTCAGAATCCTACAAAAAAGCTGGATGACAGAAGTAAAGAATTGAGAGCTACAGCAGAATTATCATTGAATCAATATTTTAAAAATAAAAAATTTGAAAACAATTCTGTTTTAATGTATAACCTTGAAACCTATGTTGATCCTTCTAAAGGACAATACTACACAAAGGTTGATCCGGAAAAAATCAAGGAGCTGGTTCCAAAAGAATTGTTTGCTTTTAATTCTAACAACAGAAATATGGGTGAAGAGAAAACATACTATCTGTGGATTGATAAGAAAAAAGATGATTTCAACATTGTAGATATCATCCCTAACGAAAAAGAAGATAAAGCATTCTACACAAGGTTAAGACAATATCTTCCAAGTTATAAGTTCTCTAAATATGTTCCTTCCGTTAAAAAAGGAAACAAGTCTGACAAAACGGATCTGGATTATTATTATATCATGCCGTTTGAGCAGAATACCGATAATATTGAATATAAAACAAAAGATTTCAAAACCTATATTCTAAGCCAGTACAGAAAAGCCGGTGATGAATGGAAAGGAGTAGAAAAACCTAGAAAATAAATCAAAAAGTCCTGTGATATCTCGCAGGACTTTTTTAATTTTATATGGATTTCTTTATCTAAAGATTTAAACTGCTTAAAGCAAGCATTTTTCTTCAAATAAATAAGTCTGGAAGGTTTTAGATATTCCAGCCTATATAAAATGACAGAAGCGACAACTCCACAACAGACCTCAATAAAGAAAATTCTTCCGCTGATCCTGGCTACAGCTATTTTTATGCAAATGCTGGATTCAACGATTCTGAACACATCCCTACCCTCCATAGCAAAAGACCTTCATGAATCTCCACTTAATATGCAGAATGCTATCATCAGCTATGTTCTGACCCTGGCGGTTTTCATGCCTGCCAGTGGATTTTTGGCAGACAGGTTTGGAACAAAAAAAATATTTATTTTCTCTTTGGTACTCTTCAGCCTGGGTTCTTTATTCTGTTCGTTATCTCAGAATCTCACCCAATTGGTAATTTCAAGGGTTGTTCAGGGTGTTGGAGGAAGTTTAATGACTCCTGTGGGTAAGCTGGCCCTCATTAAAACCTTTGATAAAAACGAATTGCTTAAAGCGATGAATTTTGCCATTATTCCGGCACTTATCGGCCCGGTACTGGGTCCGCTGGTGGGTGGTTATATGGTGGATTATCTTTCATGGCACTGGATATTCCTGATTAACATACCCATCGGGGTTTTAGGAATTGTTCTGGGATTAAAATTTATGCCCAATTATAAATCCGAAAATGTAGATTTTGATTTAAAAGGCTTTTTAATCTTTGCTGCCTCTTCTCTTCTTCTTTCTGTTTCACTGGAACTTTTCGGAGATATACAGAATATTACCCCGGTCCTTCTGGTGTTTATTATGGGCTTCCTGTTTCTTTATTATTACTATAAACATGCAAAAAGAGGAGGAAATCCTATCTTCCCTCTGAATTTATTTCAGGTAAGAACGTTCCGTGTAGGAATTGTAGGAAACCTGGCTACAAGACTTGGAATCAGCTCCGTGCCATTACTGCTTCCGCTGATGATTCAGATTGCCTACAAACAGTCGGCAGTCACTTCCGGATGGATCATTGCTCCAATGGCTTTAACGGCCATTTTCGGAAAGTCCTCTGTCATCAAAATTCTTGACAAATATGGTTATCGGCAGACTTTAATGGTAAATACCTTCATCATCGGAACTCTGATCTGTCTTTTGGCTATTCCAGATATTCATACTTCTTTATACTGGTTTGTTCCTATTATTGCGATTTTAGGATTCTTCAATTCTATCCAGTTTACTTCCATGAATACAATTTCCATAGCAGATCTCCGGAATTTTCAGACCAGCAGCGGTAATTCTTTAATTTCCGTGAATCAGCAGCTCGCTATCGGTTTCGGAATTGCTTTCGGACTGATTGTTTTAAAAATATTTGAAAACACAGATCTGATTCATGGTGAAATCCACAATGCTTTCCGCTGGACTTTTCTTACTGTAGGAATATTAACTATTTTATCCGGCTTTGTCTTCAGAAGGCTCCATATTTCGGATGGCAAGAATATGAAATCCAAGGAGGATTAGTTCATTTTCCAAAAATATGTACTTATAAAGCATATAATCTCCATATACCATTCATTACCCAACAGTTTTCATGTTCCGGTAACTTTGTGATTACCTCCGTATTTTATTACGAACTTAACACAGATCAATGTATTTTAGTCTTAGCTATGGTATTTTTGTGTTTATAAATCAACAATATGATGGCAACTAAAAAAGTAGAAATTGTAGTATCTCCGAGACCTGCACATTTTGTAGGCGACGGTTTTAGAGTTCATAATTTTATCCCGGGAGTGCATGGATTAGACATGAAAAGAATGGATCCGTTCATTATGCTTGACTACAATTCAAAATTTCATTTTAACGGTTCAGATACGCCAAGAGGTGTAGGAGTACATCCGCACAGAGGTTTTGAAACAGTTACCATTGCCTATAACGGAAAAGTAGAACATCACGACAGTGCCGGTGGAGGCGGTATTATAGGTGAGGGTGACGTACAGTGGATGACAGCTGCAAAAGGAGTTCTGCATAAAGAATATCACGAAACGGAATGGTCTAAAAAAGGAGGAATCTTTCAAATGGTTCAGCTTTGGGTAAACCTTCCTGCAAAAGACAAGATGAGCACTCCAAAATACCAGGCTATTGAAAATTCCAGCATGGAAAGAGTAGATTTAGGGAATAACGGACTGGTAGAAATTATTGCAGGAGAATATAAAGGGCACAAAGGTCCTGCCACTACTTTCACTCCCGTTCACATGATGAATGCAAAGCTTAAAGCGGGAGGAAAAGCAGAGTTTAATTTCCCGGCACACTTCAATACCGCCGCTTTGGTGATTGAAGGAAGTATCATCATCAATGGAGAAGAAAAAATAAAAACGGACCATCTGGCTTTGTTTAAAAATGAAGGCGACACTTTCACTATTGAGGCTACTGAAGATGCTGTTGTTTTAATTCTCAGCGGGGAGCCGATCAGTGAACCCATTTATCCTCATGGCCCATTTGTAATGAATTCGAGAGAAGAAATCATGCAGGCTTTTGAAGATTTTAATACCGGAAAATTCGGTTACCTGGAAGATTAGCAGAATTAAAATTTTCTTAATCTTTACTTATTCCTTTTTTACTAACTTTATATGATGTTAGGTTAAACATAGAATGTTCATTGAATAGACTTACTATTTAATAAGCACTGTTTAAAAATTACTATAGTAGATCATTGATGATTTATTGACAATTTTATATAGTACAGAAATCTGTAAGGTTGTCAATAAATCATTCTTATCCACCAGAAAAAATTTAGCAGTCTATTATTTTTTAATACCACAGTTTATGAAACCAGAATTTGAAAATATACCTCTTGTAAAAACAGATACAAGATTTGAAATAGAATTTAACGGGCATTATGCATTCATTGATTATCGCGAAACAACTCACCAAATTGCTCTGATTCATACGGAAGCCGAACCGGAGCTTGCAGGAACAGGGGCAGCCGTAGCCGTGGTGGAAAAAACGTTGAACTTTATTGAGGAAAGCGGAAAAAAACTTTTACCATTTTGTCCTTACGTTTTCGCTTATATCAAAAAACATCCGGAATGGAAACGTATTGTTGATGAAAAATTTGAAGGATATCATCAACTTTAATTCCGCCATACAAGTATTTCAATTGAATTAAACCATAAAAAAGTATTAGTATACTATGTCAAATATTGGACTTATCATCGAAGAAAAAGCAGCAGATATTGGAAATTTCCTGGTAGGAAGACTTCTTCCTTTCCGCGAGAAAAGAGCAGTCGGTCCTTTCGTTTTTATCGACCACATGGGACCTTCGGAGCTAAAAGATTATCAAAATCTTGATGTTCCGCCCCATCCGCATATTGGATTATCAACATTAACCTATCTGCTTGAAGGATCTATTTTTCATAGAGACAGCATAGGAAGTGCTGTTGAAATAAAACCCGGTGCTGTTAATTGGATGACCGCCGGAAAAGGTGTGGTACATTCTGAAAGAACCCCCGAATATTTAAGGCACAGTGATAAAAAACTTCATGGATTTCAGATCTGGGTAGGTCTTCCAAAGCATCTCGAGCAGTCTGAGCCTACTTTTCACCATATCGAAGAAAATGATATTCCGGTTTGGGAAGAGGATGGTATTCAGTATAAACTAATTGCCGGTGAGGCATTTGGTAAAACATCTCCTGTCCCTGTACACAGCAAGCTTTTTTTCCTTGAGATTAAGACAAAAGAAGCTAAAAAAATAAGCATAGGAAAAGACCTTTATGGGGAAGCCGCCATGTATGTTCTGGATGGAACAGTAACTACGGATGGAAATTCTTATAGTTCAAAACAGCTTATGATTGCAAAAGATACAAAGCTTTGTGAATTCGAGATGAGTGAAAACGGTACGGTTTATCTCTTTGGAGGAGAACCTTTTGATGAAGAGCGTTTTATATTCTGGAATTTTGTAAACTCTGATAAAGAGATGCTGGATCAGGCTAAAGTAAACTGGAATGATCAGAATCATGAGGCATTTCCTTTGGTTCCCGGTGACGAACAGGAATACGTTCCACTTCCCAAAGCTATTTTAAACAGAAAATAAATTCATTCATCCAGCATTATAAACCATGAAAATATTAGCATTTGCAGGAAGTACTTCTTCCACTTCTATCAACAGAGAACTGGTAAAGTTTGTCTTAAAGGATTTTCAGAATGAAGAGATCAATTTTATTGACCTCAATAATTTTACCATGCCTGTTTTTTCCGTAGATCTTGAAAAGAAAGGTTTTCCGGATGAAGCGCACCAGTTTCTACAAGTGATTGAAGAATGCGATGTCATTATCTGTTCTCTTGCCGAACACAACAGATCTTACACCGCAGCATTTAAAAATGTTTTCGATTGGGCTTCAAGGATTAATGTAAAGGTATTTCAGAATAAGCCTATGCTCTTGATGAGTACTTCTCCCGGCGGTTATGGTGGCGGAAATGTAATGAATACGGCAAAGACATTTTTCCCTCAGTTTGCAGCAGATATCAAAGATACTTTCTCGCTGCCTAAATTTTATGAAAATTTCGATCTTGAAACCGGTGTTATTAATCCTGACATGCTGAATGATTTGAAAACCAAGATAGCCAATTTTAAATCCCAGCTTAAAAACTAATGAATAAAGGAAGACTGGAGGCGTTCAGTGACGGTGTTTTGGCCATCATTATTACCATTATGGTACTTGAACTGAAAGTACCGGAGGGCAGCAGCTGGTCCAGCCTCAAACCCCTTCTTCCAAAATTTTTAGCCTATGTTTTCAGTTTTATCTATGTGGGAATCTATTGGAATAACCACCATCACCTGTTTCAGACGGTAAAAAAAGTAAACGGCAGTATTCTTTGGGCTAATCTTCATCTTCTGTTCTGGCTCTCTATGATGCCTATTGCAACGGAGTGGATCGGAAATACCGGTTTTGCCAAGAATCCGGTAGCGGCATATGGTCTGGGACTTATCATGGCTGCCATTGCCTACACCATTCTGGAGCACGTCATTATCCGGTGTGAGGGAGAAAATTCAACGTTGAAAGAAGCAATACATTCGAAATATAAAGAGTATATCTCTATTATATTTTATGTTCTGGGCATCGCTACTTCATTTTTTTATCCTTATATTGCCATAGGTTTTTATTATATCGTGGCTTTCATATGGCTGATTCCGGACAGAAGAATCGAAAAAACATTAAAAGAAAATTAATATGGAAACACACGAATATCCCAACGGCGACATTACTGTCATCTGGCAGCCTCAAAAGTGTATCCACTCGGCTGTATGCGTAAAAATGCTTCCAAAAGTCTACAATCCTAAAGACAGACCGTGGATAAAAGCAGAAAACGCAACACCTGGAGAACTTAAAGAACAAATAGATCAATGCCCTTCAGGAGCATTAAGTTATAAATTCAACATACAAAAATAATGGCGGTAACGGTAAAAGCAAGTTTAGGAAAAACAAAATATTATACAGAGGTAACGGCCGGTGACAATACAATTATTACCGACGAACCTATTGATAAAGGCGGACAGAACAAAGGTTTTAATCCTCTGGAAATTCTGGCAACCTCTCTGGCAAGCTGTACAGCAGCCACTTTAAGAATGTATATCGAAAGAAAAGAATGGGAGGTGGAAAACATCAATGTAGAGGTGGAACTTGAAAATTATCCGCTGACCAAAAGAGCGATTTTCAAAAGAGACATTACCTTTGATGGAGTTCTGGATGATGAGCAGATGAAAAGACTGCACACCATTGCCGATGCCTGCCCTGTTCATAAAATACTAACCAACGATATAGAAATACTAACTAAATTCTCATAATATGATCGAAGTAAAACAAAACAACGACGAGAAACACGGAAGTTTTGAAGCTTTCATAGATGGAAGACGCGCAGGAATGATGACTTACACTTGGGCAGGAGAAGAAAGATTTATTATTGACCACACTGAAGTGGAAGAAGCCTACAACGGAAAAGGGGTAGGTAAAGAAATGCTTTTGGCAGCAGTAGATTTTGCCAGAAAGAACGGCAAGAAGATTATCCCCCTCTGCCCTTTCGCTAAAGCAAGCTTCCAGAAGAGTGAGGAATTACAAGATGTTTTAGTGAATTAATCACTATTCTCCACCCTTACCATATTAACCTTTCAGTACGTATCTGGAAGGTTTTTTATTTTCCTGTTTTAAATGCAAAACCTGCAAATATTTCATGTTATCAGTCTATAAAAATCGACTCTGAAGTAAATTCCTCATTCACGACTGATCTTTTTTATATATTTGCTGAAATTTAAAATATAAGCATGAATTCCGGAACTATCCTTTTGCTATTTGTTTTTATCTATTTCATTGGTCTTTTAGTGATTTCTTATTTCACAAGCCGAAATTCTGATAATCAGTCCTTTTTCATCGGCAATAAAAAAAGTAAATGGTGGCTCGTTGCATTTGGAATGATAGGAACCAGCTTAAGTGGGGTTACTTTTATTTCCGTTCCGGGTACCGTCGGAAAAATGACCGGTTCTGAATATATTTTCGGAGGTTTCGAATATTATATGATGGTGATTGGTTTTTTCATCGGATATTTTATTGTGGCAGCTATTCTGCTTCCATTGTATTATAAGATGAACCTTACTTCCATTTACACCTATCTCGGAAAAAGGTTTAATGTGGAAGCCCATAAAATAGGATCTATATTTTTTATCATATCCAGAGCTATAGGGGCTACTGCAAGGTTATATCTTGTAGTGAATGTTTTACAGATATTTTTACTTGAGGGGCTGGGTGTTCCTTTTTGGGTTACTGCTCTTGTGCTTTTGCTGATGGTTCTTTTATATACTTTTGAAGGCGGGGTAAAAACTATTGTGATTACGGATACATTGCAGACCTCTTTTATGATCATCAGTTTAGTGGCTTGTATTGTCTATATTTTATCCAATCTCAATTTATCATTTGGTGAGGCCTATACTATTTTGGAACAGAAAAATTATACGCATTTCATCAATTCTGATCCCAATTCCAAGACGTTTTTTCTAAAAACAATTGTAGGGGGAATTTTCATTACCATTGCTATGACCGGTCTGGATCAGGAAATGATGCAGAAAAACATCTCTGTGGATAACCTTAAGAACTCAAAGAAAAACATGCTGACCTTTGCAGGAACGCTTCTATTTGTTAATCTTGCATTCTTATTTCTGGGAGGCTTGCTTTATCTTTTTGCATTACAAAACGGAGCAGAATATGGAGTGATAAATTCTGAAACGGTGACCAATATTTTCGGATTTAAAGATGCATCAGGAAATATAAAAAATATTATGGGTGACGACCTTTTCCCGGCCTTATCACTTCAGGGATATTTCCCGATGGCCATTTCCATCATTTTTATTATTGGCTTAATTTCAGCATTATTCCCTTCAGCAGATGGAGCGTTAACAGCCGTGACAAGCTCATACTGTGTGGACCTTTTAAATCTTAATGAAGACAAAACCAAATCTGAAAAAGAAAAAAAACACCTCCGTATGAAAGTGCATTTGATTTTCACCGTGGTTTTCTTTATCCTGATCATGGTTTTCAAGACGATGAATGATAAATCGATTGTTTATCTTATTATGGAAGTTGCCGGATATACCTACGGACCACTTTTAGGTCTTTTTGCTTTCGGAATTTTCACCAAATTTAAAATATCAAAAAAATACTCCATTCTTATCGTAACTATTTTAGCTCCTGTCCTTACCTATCTGATCAATTTTGCGGTAACATCTTATACCGATTACCGGATTGGCGTAGAGCTGATTGTTCTGAATGGATTGCTGACGTTTATCGGGTTGTGGCTGGTAAAGGATAAACAGTATCTGAGAGTCGTTTAATTATAATCATTTAGCATATGAGGCTAATAAATAATAAAGGCTGTTTTACGAGTAAAACAGCCTTTATTATACACTTAATATGGTATTTATTCTTTAATCCACTTGATGGTTTTATCCATATTTTTAGTTTTAACATTAATTAAATAATCTCCTTTAGCTAAATGGGATAAATTAAAAATACCCACTTTATCATGATCCGGTTTATTATTGGGCTTACTCAATACCAATTTTCCACTTGCATCATAGATTGCCATATCATAAACATCATTTGAATTGGTAAACTTGATATTCAGAAGACCTTTGCTCGGATTAGGATATACTACAAATACATCGTTGTTTCCTTTAGTTTCGTTAACCCCTAATACCTTACTAATCGTGAAATTGATAGGGTTAATATTATAAAAGATATTTCCTTCTCCAGCAACCATAATTCTGGCTTGTGCCGTGCTCACATTAGGTATGATAACCGTTTCTGAGCCATCATTTGGTGTAGAAGCTACAATTGTAATAGGATATGTAAGACCACCGTCTGTTGAAAGTAAAATACTTATATTGGCACAGCTTACAGGAGCGGCAGTGGTATTGGCAACATCCCAGGTTATTGTTTGAGAAGTGTCACCATTCCAGTTTACAGCTGAAACAGGCGCCGTAACCAGGAACGGACCTGAATTTCCGTCAACAGTAACAGAGGCATCATCATTGGCAACTCCGCCACAACCGGCATTATTATCTCTTACAGTCAGTCTGAATTCCATAGTTCTTCCATAGGATGGTAAAATTTCTCCTTTAGTGGTAACATTATTAATCACATCTGTAATTTGTGGAAAATATCTGTAAGGAACAGTAGTAGGCATAAATGATCTGAATAAAGGAGCATTTCCGGCTGGCGCATTCCAGTTACCTGCCGGCCCCGTATCATTTTGTTCCCAGCAATAGGTAAGTCCACTATTTTCAGCATCTGTTGCGGAGCCTGTTAATTTAAACGGAGTACTCTTAGGTATGGTATAATTATTCCCGGCATTTACAATAGGAGCTGTATTGGCAGCAGGAATTGTTACCTGGCATGTTGATGACTGAACTGCTGTTGTGATAGACTGGAATGAACGGGTATGAAAAATAGGAATACTATTAGTGGCTAAATTATTTGTACTGCCACAAATACCTGCATACGCCATAATGGTGATTCCGCTTCCGGGTTCTACAGCATTACTGCCACTACGATTGCCATTACAGCTTGATGTGGTTGCGTTAAAAGTATGAGGTCCCCAAAACTGGTGTCCTACTTCGTGAGCAACATAATCAATATCATAAGGATCACCAACAGGGTTAGATTTACCTGTAATTCCGCGTGCTTTATAATCAGGATCGCATATGCCATAATAGGCTAATCCACCTCCTCCTGTACTAAATGTATGTCCTACATCATAATTAGCAGTTCCAATGATGGCATCAATTACTGTTTGGCTTTGATCAATTAATATGTCACTGTTATTATTTCCGGTAAAAGGATCTGTATTAGGGTCCGTAAAAATAATACTGGTTTCATTAGGAATTAAAACCAATCTCACAGCTACCTCCTGCTCATATACTCCATTCACTCTGTTGACCGTCGTTACAATAGCAGATAAGGTTTGAGCAACTGTAGGTGTGGCTACCCCCGTTGCAGCCATTGCATACTGATTGGTACAAGCTACAGCAAACCGGAAAACTCTAATTTGAGTCCCTACGCTTGCGGTAACGGTTTTTTGTTCGTTTTTTTTTCTAATGGAACATTCTCATCCTTTGTACCGCAGATGCCTGGCTGCTTATCGATTAAATCACTTTTTTTGTAAATGATATAATTATTAACATCATTTTTTGCATAAGGATCAATATACGCATCGCCTCCTACCACAGATTTTATCTGCGCATGGAAACCCAGTTCTGTAAAATCCAGTTTTACAGTAGCATATTGGTCATCCACTCCCTGTCCTGTGAAAGTAATAATTTGAGGAAACTTATCCGCCAATTGGGGAGCCATTACCGAAGATTTCCAGATTTTAAATTTTGCTTTCGTCCCGTCTGGCATAGGTAAGACAATAATGGGTGCTTTATCTTTAACATCATTATCTCTCAGTTCCGGGACTGAATTGAAATAGCTTTTCATTCCAGCCACATCCAGTTTATAGGTAAGAAACTTCTCAGGCTCTACGGTTCTGTTTTTAGGCTCTGCTTTAATAGACCTTTCATTGATCCCGGTAAAAAAATCCTGTGCTTTCCCCAGGGAAATGGATAAAATGAATATCCCCAGATAAAATAGTTGTTTAATTTTCATATTTATGATTTTTGATTTTGATTTCAGGAGAACTACATACAATACTCCGGACTACAAATAATTATAAAAATAATAAAATTAAAACGACTATTATATTAAAATAATAAAAAATTAATAGTTTTTCACAAAAACAACACAATAAATATGATATCACTATAAAACCAAACATGCTACAATTCTCTGCACCAAAAGGTTTCAAAATTATGTTTGCAGAAAAGAATTAATACTTATTTCCTTCGGAATTAATGATAGTAACTTCCACAGAATTGTCTATTTTGAATATCTTTTTTGAATATCTTTGCAGTGGATAATAAGAATGCAAACACCCGTGCATTAAAAAACTAAAAACTATGAAAAAATTGATTTCAATTTTCGTGTTCCTATTGACACTAAGCTCTATAAATGCTCAGGAGAATTTTGAGGTTTCTACTTTAAGAATTGGCCCATATAAGGTTTTCATGCCAAAAGCTGAGGCTGAAAAAATTTCCGGTACACAACTGAAGACTTCAGACGGGGATAAGAAAAATATCGTGAAATACAGTGGTGAATCAATCCAAATTGACATTTTCGATAATTACATTAATGAGGCTAATCCAAGCGTTCCTTCTATTTCTTATATGACGACTTCCAGTAAAAAGTTTAAAACTAAAAGTGGAATTGGAGTTGGAAGTACCAGAGATGATCTTATCAATGCTTATAGAAATTATCCTAACTTCAGTGTACATCCTGATTGGGATCAAAATGGCAAACCTATAAAAGATACCGGTTATTTTACCCTGGAAGACAGTGATGCAGGCACACAATTAAGTTTTAAATTTATTAATAATATTGTTACTGAAATTTCAGTTTACCTTAATGAGGGCTGCTAAAAACAGGGAAAATATGTAAATAAGTCAAAATCCGGGTTTTCATATCCGGATTTTTACATTTCCATAAGCCGGTAAAAAATTGTAAATTCGCGTGCAAATAAATCAGATATAATGAGTAAAAGTATTGAAGAGTTAAAATCTCTTACTACACAGATCAGAAGAGACATTTTAAGAATGGTTCATGCTGTTAATTCAGGCCACCCGGGCGGAAGTTTAGGTTGTACAGAATACTTCACAGCACTTTACGGAAAGGTGATGAACTATCATCTTCCTTTTACTATGGAAGGGAAAAATGAAGATCATTTTTATCTATCAAACGGGCATATTTCACCTGTTTTCTACTCTACTTTGGCAAGATTTGATTTCTTTCCGGTGGAAGAACTGAAGACGTTCAGAAAACTGGATTCAAGATTACAGGGGCACCCAACTACTCATGAGGGACTTCCTGGGATCAGAATCGCTTCAGGTTCTCTTGGACAGGGGCTTTCTGTGGCACTTGGTGTAGCACAGGGTAAAAAATTAGACGGAGATCAGTCTCTTGTTTATACACTTCACGGAGATGGTGAGCTTCAGGAGGGTCAAATCTGGGAAGCTTTAATGTATGCTGCGGCTAAAAAAGTAGACAACATTATCTCTACTATAGACTACAACGGACGTCAGATTGACGGGGATACAGATGATGTACTGACCTTAGGAAATCTTCATGCGAAACTGGAGGCTTTCGGATGGACGGTACTTGAGGAGAAAAACGGAAATGATCTTGAAGCAGTAATTGCTATTCTTGAGAAGGCAAAAACAGAAACAGGAAAAGGAAAGCCTGTAGTGATCATCCTTCATACTGAAATGGGTTATGGGGTAGATTATATGATGGGAAGCCACGCATGGCATGGAAAAGCTCCTAATGATGAGCAATTGGATACAGCATTCAAACAATTGTATTTAGAAGCTCCGGCAGATTACTAATATCTTAACATCTCGATTAAAAAAATAAAAATGAAATATACATATACAGAAAAAAAAGATACACGTTCAGGATTCGGAGCAGGATTAGCAGAGCTGGCTGACAAAAACCCTAATGTAGTAGCACTTTGTGCAGACCTTATCGGTTCTTTAAAAATGGAGAAATTCATTGAGAAAGCACCGGAGAGATTCTTTCAGATAGGGATTGCTGAAGCTAATATGATGGGTATTGCTGCAGGGCTTAGCATTACAGGAAAAATTCCTTTTACAGGAACTTTCGCTAACTTTTCTACTTCAAGAGTATATGACCAGATTCGTCAGTCTATCGCTTATTCT
This sequence comes from Chryseobacterium sp. Bi04, assembly GCF_918698085.1. Taxonomy (GTDB): domain Bacteria; phylum Bacteroidota; class Bacteroidia; order Flavobacteriales; family Weeksellaceae; genus Chryseobacterium. Next base: position 139,931 of record NZ_CAKKLP010000011.1, on the reverse strand, counting down.
GGGAAAAATGTAAAAATCTGTGCCTCTCATGCAGGTCTTACCTTAGGGGAAGATGGTGCTACCCACCAGGTTCTGGAAGATATCGGAATGATGAAAATGCTTCCTGGTATGACGGTAATCAATCCTTGTGACTACAACCAGACAAAGGCAGCCACTATTGCTATTGCTGATTTTGAAGGTCCTGTATATTTAAGATTCGGAAGACCTACTGTTCCGGTATTCATTCCTGAAGATATGCCTTTCGAAATTGGAAAAGGGATCATGTTGCAGGAAGGTACTGATGTAACCATTGTGGCCACAGGGCACCTTGTATGGGAATCTCTTGTAGCGGCTGAAGAGCTTGAAAAAGAAGGTATTTCTTGTGAAGTGATCAATATCCACACGATTAAGCCTTTAGATGAAGAGATCATCTTAAAATCTGTTAAAAAAACAGGAAAGATTGTTACTGCTGAAGAGCACAACTATCTTGGTGGCTTAGGAGAATCTGTAGCAGGAATGCTTGCAAGACAAAGACCTACAAGACAGGAATTCGTAGCGGTAAATGATACATTCGGAGAGTCTGCAACACCTGCAGAACTGATGAAGAAGTATAAAATTGATGCTGCAGCGGTAAAAGAAGCGGTAAAAAGAATCTTAGCTAATTAAGAAAGTCTTTTCAGATTATAAAAACAAAGCCGTCTCTGTGAGGCGGCTTTGTCTTTATTCAATTAAAAATAATTATTTCAATCCAAAGCTTTTAGAGATTCTTACTCCAATTGCTTTTCCGAAGAATCTGAGCCCTATAGCTTAGATGACACCCATAAAAATTTACCTTGTCAGAATAATCTTATGTGTATAGGTTTCCTTGTCTTTTGTTTGCACAGTCAGCATATAGACTCCTCCGGGTAATGCTGCCGGCAAATCAATGGTTTTAGATCTGAATTTCGAACGAAAAACTTCTTTCCCAAAAGTATTGTTGATGAAAATATGGGCATCTGTAAAATCAATATTTCCTTCTAAAGTAATTTGTCCTGTGGTAGGATTAGGAAACAGGGTTAAGACTTTTTCTGCAGAAACAGTTTTCATTACCTTGGCAGAAGGTACCGTTACAGGCTGATAAACATTTTCCTGATAGGCATAATGGATTTTTAATTCATTTGTATAATAACGGGATCTTTTCATAATGAATATAACACCGTTATATGGGAGTGACGTCATAAATTCTATCGTCCCTTTATAAGGGTTTTGAGGGTCTATTTTTAGCCCACCAGAGATCGTTTCACCATTACTATTATTAGGGTTTGTCGTGCCAATATTAACCTCTTTATCAATTACCTGATCAATAGGTTTACCGTCACTGCTCACCCCAATTACAAGTTTAGTAGCGGTTTTAATAGTTGGGAATTGAAGACTTTGGCTAACAGGGACCCCATCAATCTCAGAAAGGGGCTGGATCAATTTAGAGAAATCAATTTCATTAGACCCAACTGCATTTTGCGGATTTTGGACTGTACAACCTGGACACAGAGCAAGATGATTTTCACTACTTGCATAGACTCTATCAAGCTGATAGGCGTAATACACCCGAAGTCCACCATTAATGTTTATTCCAGTACCCACCCTCAATAAAACCCGGTCATAAGGTTTGGCCGGTGTAAATTCTATAGTCCCTCTACTGGGATCAGCTGCTCCGACTTTAAGAATCTCATTGCTAATAGGCTTGAAATCATTATTTGCTATGTTTCCGTTATAGGTTTGTACAGAAACACCTCCCAGCAATTGCACAGACAAACCGGCTTGATTCCCGCCAATACCTATCACAACTTTCGAATACGTTTTTACCGAAGGAAAAATTAGAGTTTGCTCCATACTCGCAAACAATCCTATTGGAATATTTATGGCAGCATAACTGCTTTCATCAGGCCCAACTGCATTTTCTGGATTTTCGACGGAGCAAAGAACGCAAGGTCCATAACGTTGATTACTCTGACTGCTTACATACACTTGTTGTGCATATACTAGCGTGTTCGTAAAGAACACCAATAAGGGAAACAGTATTGCCTTTCTAAAAGTGCAACCTGCTAATAAATAAATTTTCATATTATTAAGGTTTTGGGTTTAGTTTTTTGAGTTAAATTTTAAATCAAATTCTGAGTGGAAATTTTAATAAATTAAAAAAGGCACAAACAATATAAAATTTCTGACCGTTAACGATACAGTACGTTCGTAACAAGCCTCTGTCATCTGGATGAAAATATTTGGAGTTATCTACATTTAAAACTTCTTGATAGTTACAGTTCTAATACCTACCTATTCATACATTGATAAAAAGTAACTGATGTCAAGGGCAGTATAAAATAATTTAGTTGGTATTTATTTAAAAGATTAAGTCTAAATAAGATTATTAAACGAGCCAGGTACAACCTCATTCAATCTTGGCTTTCTTATACAAATGAGAAAAAATGTAGAAAAAATATTTATTCTCATAGTTATAGTTTTTTAGCATCACATCCTAAGTAAGACAACTTACTTAATTTTAGTATATCAAATATAAAAAAATATTAATTAATAAATATCAATCATAATTTATTTTACTTGAATAAATTAAATTTAATGTTTTTGTTTTATAAAAAATTAACAATGTAAACTTTCAGTTAAAGTCATATTATAAACAAAACCCCGACTGTTTCTTTGAAACAGCCGGGGTTTATATTTGGTCATCATTGATTATTTAATCAAAGGCTTAGATATATACTATTACCGTCCTTCAGCAGTATTCATCGGAATTCCCACTGCCTGCAGTATCGGGTATAATATTTTTTCTATATACTCATCTTCCCTCCTATCGGAAGCTTTAGACCCCGAAAAATAATTACTGATCCTGTAGTTTTTTACAAACTGATTTCTTTTTTTCCCAATGGAGAAACAGTAAGATCCCGATTCTTCATTCACAAAATAGGTCATTTCATCAAAGTTCATGATCTTTCTGGAGAAATACAGCTTTCTATAAATGCATTTCTGAGATTTATCAAAAATATAGGTCACCGGAATTCTGAAAATAAGATCAAAGAGGAAGTAGATCATATAAACAGCCCATAATCCCAGGGCAATCTGAAAGGTACCCGAAGACATCTGAACCCTGTAAAAGTAAATAACAGGAAGTGCTATAACTCCAATGACAAGCCACCATACCAAAATGCGCATAAAGCTGTATTGAGGCATTATACGGATTTCGTTTCCGTCTTCCCTGAACCTATACCGGTCTATTACGTCCATCATTCAAATTATTGCTGTTCATGATATCTTCCGTCTCATTGATCATCTTCTGTATTCCTTTGTGAGAGACGGCTTGTCCTAAAGCTAATTTTTTGTCTTTTCCGTCTACCTGAAAATGGATAGAAAGAATCACGTTGATCGTAATAAATCCCATATATTTCGTCGCCACCACTTCAAAATTCGTAAAATCCTTCAGATGATAGGTTTTTGCGGGACTAAAAACGGTATGTTTTCCTGTAATAGTCTGCCGGTCCATATCAATAATAAACTTCTTTGTAAAGAAATTGATCACAATAAGGACAGCAACGGCTATTGTCACATAGGATAACCATTTTAAATCTATCCTGTAAAACAATATAGTAACGGCAAGAAAAAAGAAGGCCACAATAAAAACAAACACAGGCTGGTTTTTAAAAGTGTACTGGTTTCCTTCTTTTTTGTAGTAGTTAAGTGTATTCATAATTAATATTTCTGTTCTTTATTTGATTAAGGTTAATTTTCTCTGTCTATCTCTCGTCCCATTAGTTTTTCCAGCTTTCCAAACATATTTTCAATGCTTAGTACCTCCAGGTCTGGGTGCTTTTTAAGCCATTGAGCATTCAAATCTACTATATCCTCCTCCAGGGTGTAGAATGAATCATTTTTCAGCTTGTCTCTTGTTTTATTAGGCCCAAAATATTCGCTTTCTAAAAACTTCTGCAGCTCTCCTTCTTCCAAACTTTCTACTTTGGCACATTGCTCAAGAAATAAATCCAGATTTTTTTGAGCCTTTATTTTGTTAAGTCCATCTTTTATAATGCCGTTAAGTTCGGTTGACCATCCGGAATTCCAGACAAATTGGGAAAAATTTCCGTTTTTATATTGTGACAAATAGTAATCGATAAAGTAGCTGGTTATTGAATCTTCATGCATCTGATCCTGTTCCAAACCTTCTTCATTCAGCAGATTGATAACGGAGATATTAGAACTAATCACGTCATAAGGTTCATTGCTGTTAAAAGAGGTATCCGAAACAATTATTTTATTCAGTTTCATATTTTTATAATGTAAGGTATTTTCTAAATCTACTTATGGGATATCAGCTGCCCCAGGTATCCATCCATGCCAGGTATTCATCTTTATATTTATTGTTGTTGAGACCTGTAATGATATTTTTCAAATCTTCCGTTTCAAATTCATATTCTGAAACTGTAAAAATCAGGAATATATCTTCACCGGTAATCTGGCTAAAGAAATTATCCTTTTTAAGCTTTTTCAATACTTCAATACAGCTTGAGTACAGTTTACTTTGAAATCCTTCAAACCATCCATCATCTTCATCATGCTCATCCAGCTCTGCTCTCAGCTGAGTACATATGGCATTAAATTCCTCTTCTGCCCCATTCATTTCATATTTCCATTCAGCCGGCTCATATTTATAGTAAAGAGCATCATCATTATCTGCATTTTCAAGCATTGCAAGAGTATTGGTAGCAGGACATACAGTCATAGCACCTTCATCACTGTATAATGCAAAACTATAGATCTTCTCCGCACCATGTTGAGCATACACTTCCAAAAATGCTTTCTTTGCTGCTTTTTCTATCTGTTGTTTTAAAATTTCAAAATCCATCCTTCTTTTTTTAAAGAGCCCGTAAAATTACCCTTATCCTACTAAAGGAGCATACTAAAATACAGTAAGTCCTGTCTATTTTCCCTATTATAGACAATATGTTTTTTTAAACTTTTGTTTTTTAAAGTAAAAGCTGCGAAAATAAACTCACTAAAGTTCACATAAGTTTTAAAAACCAAAGATCTTTTTTCTAAAGTAAACTAAAGTATTTATAGCGTTTCATTCAGCTTTTGTGACTCAATTTTAATTATTTCAAACAGGATTCAGATCAGTATATTATTGTGTACAATAGAAAATAATACATGCATATCAATTTATTACACAATATATTATTATTTTATTTTTACCATTATTTTATTTTTCAAAAAGTCTGCATTATTTCATTAAAAGTATTTATTCCGTTCTTTTAAATATGTACAAATTATAGTGAAATCTACAATATAAAAAACAAATTTCATCACAATGAAGTGATGTATTTATATTTACATTTGAACCATCAACGCTGATAAATATTTTCTATCTATTAAAATTGTATGTGTACAGTACAAAGTCGATATGTAGAATAACCTATCCCTATGCCAGGGATGATATGGCAGACAATATATTAATTTAAAAAATTCAAAACATGAAAAAGCTTACAGGAATGAAGGGTAATTTCTCTTCTACAGAAAACAGAAAATTACAAAGAAAAGATTTAAAGTCGATCCACGGAGGTTATCTGAAAGCAGATTACAGCTATGTAGCAACAGACGGTGGAGCTAACTGCTATGATAAGCAGACCTGGAAAGATGGTACGTTGCAGTCTACACTGTATGTAGGCTGTTAGTTGTAAACAATGTAAACTATAGAGGTTCATTCCTCTATAGTTTTTAATACTACTGAACTTTATCGCTATTTTACTCTTTACCTAATGTACAAATCTATGAGGAAAAATACCGTCTCCTATTTTATATATACCTTAGTTATTAGCCTGTTTATTTTTTCTTCCTGTAAAAACAGAAATCTAAATTATATCACCTATTATAACAAAGTCAATGAAATTGACAGCATCTACCGATTCAAAAAAGATACACTTTCTGCGATAAAACAATATAAGAAGCTTTTCAGGAAATATCCTCCTTTAAATCAGGACCGTATCCAGGAATATGAAACTTACATCAGATTCGCTGATCAGCACCATAAAAATTTCGGTGGAAAAAAAAGCCTTTATAAACTGATTCCTTTAATTGCCCCTTATTGGCAATATAGAAAGGAAGATACCCGCTTTATACAGTTATATAAAAAATATGGTATAAACCGACAGGAAATAGATCTGGAAATAACACAATGGAAAAAAAGACTTAATAGAAAACTAATAGATTCATTCACCGTTGCATTTAAGCGTGATCAAGACAGTCGTAAAAACAGTTTGGATATCATTAAAAACGACAAAAAAAATGCTGAAATGCTGAAATGGATGTTTGAGAATGAGGGATTTCCAGGCCTGCAGAAAATAGGGATAACCAATGGTGACTTTTTTATGCCATCAGGCCCATTATTACTTCATATGGCTGATTACGATGAATATCACCCCTATTTCAAGACCAAAATATTAGAATATGTAAAATCCGGTGAATGCCCTCCGCGGGACTATGCGGCAATGATAGACCGGTATTATCTGCATATTCTTAAAAAAGATCCACCTTACTGGGTTTATATAGGAAATGGTAACTTAAAAGATTCAGCAGTTATCAATCGTAACCGAAAAAGTGTAGGGCTGCCTGGTCTTAGGCATGCACAACTTATTACCAAAGACTTTTCTAAAAAGAATAAAACGGAAAAATGATTCTGATTATTTCTCAAAATCAAGAGATCACTACAACTGAAGTTATAAAATGGCTGCTGAAAATGGGTAAGCCTTTTATTCGTGTCCATGAGGACGAAGTTTTTAAAATTAAAACAAAAGAAAAACGGATCTATCTGGAAAGTCAAAGAAACTGCTTTTTTATTGATGATATTACCAGCGTCTGGTACAGAAGAGGAGGATTGGTTTTTGAGCATTTACAGTACAAAAATGAATCCATCAATCTCAATATGAATGAATACCAGCACTGGCTGGAAGATTATGTAAGGAAGAAGTTAGAGTCTAAAAAACACATCAATAAAGAGAGTAACAGTGATATCAATAAATTACTGGTGCTGGAGCAGGCACAGAAATTTGGCTTAGACGTCCCTGCTTATTTTCTTGCAGATACTACAGACGGGGTGCAACTTGAAAGAACTATTATCAAAACCATTGGAGGCAATCCGCGGGTGGAAAACATCACCAAAGATTCCACAGGTATGATGTACACCTCAGTAGTTAAAGAATATGAAGATGCCAGCTTCTTTGTTACTTTTTTTCAAGAAAAAATTGAAAAAGATTTCGAGATCAGAAGTTTTTATCTGAACGGCACCCTATGGTCCACAGCCATCTTTTCCCAGAATGATGAGCAAACTAAAATTGATTTCAGAAAGTACAATAATCAAAAACCTAATAGAAACGTCCCTTATCAACTTCCAAAAGATGTTGAAGATAAAATTCATCCTCTGATGCAGTCTTTAGATCTCAATTGTGGCTCCCTGGATTTTATTAAAAGCGGAAATAACTATTATTTTTTAGAGGTCAATACCGTAGGACAATTCCTGGGACTGTCCGTCATATGCAATTATTCATTAGAGAAAGAAATTGCAGATTATTTATGATCCTCCTATTTAAAAAAATAATTATCCCAATATGAAAAAGAATTTTATTCCAAAAGAAAAACACCCACTACCTCTTATCTATAAAAATGTGGAGGTCGTAAAAAATAAAAAGAGAGAAAAGCCACATTTCAATATTACCATAGAATGTGAAAGATACCAAACTGATTTCTATGTAAAACTAAAACCCCATAAATCCCTGGTAAGACTGATATGAAATATTTCAACCTATTCAGCACTATTTTCATCACAAAAGGAGCTAATAGAATCCTTGTGTCAGATTTACAGAGAAACACGTCGGAACTGTATCCTCTGGAGCTGTATGAGCTTATTGAAGAATTGAAGGCTCATCCCATTGAAAATATCCTCAGCAATTACGATCATGAGTCTCAAGAGATTGTAGAGGAGTACGTAGATCTTCTATTGGAAAAAGAATATGGTTTTATCACTGAAAACGGCTGGGATCATAATTTTCCTCCATTATCTTATGAATACAGAGATTACAGTACAATTTCAAATATTTTTATAGAACTTGGAAATGTAGATATTCTGCATAAACTAAAAAATTCAATAGAAAATTTGGGAATCAGACATCTTGTTATATTCTCTACAAGCAAATTTTCTTTTGATGAATTCCTGAAAATTGATCAGCTGTTTACAAACACCCCTTTAGAAAATATTGAGATTTTCTCTCCGCATCATCACCAGCTTGATCATCATTCTCTCGAAGAGCTAAGTGACAAGGTATCCAGAATTCATAGCCTTGTATTATATAATGCTGCCTGCTCCTCTTTTAAAGTAAACAATACACTTAGGTTTACTGTCGATTTTATAAAACAGGATTTAAAGATAACTTCGTGTGGTATAGTTGATATGAAGTATTTTAACACGAATATTTCTAAAGTACTGGAAGCCATGAATCACAATTCCTGTCTTCATAAAAAGATGGGTATTGATATCAACGGCAATATTAAAAACTGTCCTTTAATGCCGGAAATCTATGGCAATATCAACCACCAGAGCCTTGAAGAGGTGTTAAAAAAGTCTGAATTTAAAAAATACTGGAACCTTACCAAAGAAAGTATAGAAACCTGTAAGGATTGCGAATTCAGGAATATCTGCACAGACTGCAGGGCATATACAGAACAGACTCATATAAACAGAGATGGACTGGACATATCAAAGCCTTTGAAGTGTGGTTATAACCCTTATTCTGCGCAATGGGAAGAATGGGCCCAAAATCCGCTAAAATCTAAAGCAATTCATAACGGATTACGGAAAGAATGATTGTTTCAGATTTTTGAATATAAATCCCGCTCACTCATTCTAGAAAAAGCAATTACTATCTGAAAAACTTCCATTTCGGGATGATAGCCAACATTCCAAATCCTGTAAAAAGGAAAAGATTGGTAACATCGGTATACAAGAAGGTAGACAGGTAATAATTATGCATAAAGAAATGCAATACCAGTAATGCCGGGAACATAAAGATTCCCACTTTTCTATAGAAGAACATCAACACGAGACCAATCATCATCAACGCATCAATGGAAAAGATAACGTAAAAGTACCATCTTGGAATTTCAAGATATTCATGCTGTAAGTATTCATCCACATCAATTCCAAGTCCCATAACCGTAAATAACATCAGGGCAGCAAATGCCAGTATAAATCCCCATCCTTTCTTCGGATCTTCATCAAAATAGCTGTATTCTTCCATGGTACAAAAATAAAGAACTTATGAGAGATTTCATAAGTTCTTTTATAATAATTCGTTTAAAATTTGAATTAGATTGAGATCGCGTTGATCAGTCTGTTTTTGTCACTTAAGTACTCTTCCATAGAGATCATACTTTCTGTTCTCATTACATCCTGAATATCATCTATCTGATAGATAATTCTTTTTGCATCTTCAGTGTTCTTAGCTCTTACTTTACAGAAAATATTATATTTTCCTGAAATAACGCTAGCTTCAATTACGTTAGGAATAATTGACAGTTCTTTCAATACTTCCTGAGTACGGTTTGATTTTGTCAAAAGTATTCCGATGAAAGCGGTGAAATGATAATCTAGTTTACCATAATCAATATTAAGAGATGATCCCAAAATAATACCTGCATCTTCCATCTTTTTCACTCTTACGTGAATTGTTCCAGCAGAAACGTCCATCTGCTTTGCAATTTCTGTAAAAGGCATTCTTGTGTTTTCTACTAAGAAATCAAGAATCTTCTTGTCTATTTCGTCCAGTTGATAGTTCATATTAGTTAAATTACAATTTCTTTAAAAAATCTATGTATTTTTTGCAAATTTATAAAAAATAATTTAACTAAAAAAATTATATCAAACATTAACAATAATTAACACGGATGATAAAAATCATTAAAATATTCAGATTATTTCCCTGCTGATTTTATAGAATCTGTTTTTATTTCACTTTTAGCCTCAGTAGATTTTTTATCTTTTTTCTTCTTTTTGAACAAAGAATTAAAGCTTTTGCTCCATACAACTCCCATTCCATAGGCTTGATTAGCAGAACCGTTGGTACTTACCATACCAATATTGGTAGGTTTTGAATATCCTCTCAGGACCAGAGTACCGTCATTTTTTTTAGAAAGATCATACTCTACAGATCCCTCTCCTGAGAGATAATTCGTCTGTGTTCCCTCAGTTTTTGTTAACGGAATACCCAAACCTGTTTTTACATTGATCCTTGGTGAAAGGGCTACACTTACTCCGGCGTTGGCTCTATCTCCAATGTTGGCATTCTGATCTCCTTTTACGTAGTTCAGGTCAATCTGGAATTCGTTACTCATTGTGTTCAGAACAGATCCCAGCTGCTTAAGAAGCATATTATATCCGGATGATTCCGCTACATCTCCAACATTAACGTCCACACCTCCTGTATTGGATACATTAAAGGTACTCAACAGCAATACTGAACCAAACTGAAGAACCTTCTCTCCTTCCTGGCTCATTTTTGCGGCTAGCGTTTCCCTTACCTGGCTGGAAACATCCATAGCAGTCACATCAAGATCTACTTTAGGATCTATCAGAGACCTGCTGATATTGGCCTGCAGCAAAATACTGATAGGCTGAAGTTTTCCAAGACTAAGATATTCCCCCGCATTAGAAACCATCCTCATATAATTGGCGGTAATATCAAGGGAAGGTTTCATAGCATCACCATCCCACCTGATACTGCTGTTCTTTTCAATCTGGAACGTTTTATTAAGAATAGCTTTCGAAACAAAAGTTCCATTATCTACTTTATAGGTTCCGTTCATCGCTATATTTCCTTGTCTGTTCATCTGGAACTTTAACGGATCAGCAATTCCTTTTACGGTAATATTTCCTACATCATCACCAATAAGTACATTTACGGTGGTTCCTTTATCTATAGCCAGGTTAAAATCGATATACATATTGGCACCGGTCTTTTTCTTTTCTTCCAACGTAATCAGTCCGTCTTTTCCTTCTTTCAGGAACCTCAGCATTTTAAACTCTTCTACATTGGATGTAGAGCTGGAGTTAAAGGTAAAGGTACTTCCGTTAAGTGCCTTCATATTAGGGGTTGTAATGCTCAATCCGGAAACAGGTCCGTCCACATAAAGATCCCCCTGACCGTAAACTCTTCCCCAGAACAGGTCAGAATCCTTCTGTGTACTGTTCAGAACCAGTAGATTATCTGCCCTCATTACCAGGTTGACCCCCATTGAAGAAATAGTTTCAAACTGAATCGCTCCGGAAATATTTCCTTTAGAATTCGATCTGCCATCATGCACCTCAATATTGTTAAGTATCGCAAGCCCTTTGGTCAGCTGAATCACAGTATCATCAAATGAATAATCTACTCCCGTGAACAATAATTTCAGCCCAAAGTCTTTTAAAGCAATATCCCCACTGTAATCAAGATTATTAAGCTTACCGTTAATTTTAAGATCTCCTGTCGCCTTTCCTCTTAAATTTCCAAAAACAGTATGGACAAACTGCTGCGTAAATGAAAGATCAAAATCCCGCATTTCTGCTGTCAGGTCAATAACCGGTGAAGCAGTATTGTTATTAACCGTACCTGTCAGATTCAGACTGTTGTTTCCAAGCACTCCTGCTGAATTTACTTTTACATCAATATCATAAACATTCAGCGAGAAACCGTTGGTGGCAGAAATGGAAATATCTCCCATATCATTGCCATTCATTTTAATATCATCAATATTAAGATCCACCAAAGGCTGTAGTGTACTTTTATCCATTTTGATCTTTACACTTCCATTAGCAAGGCCTTTTATATCCATACCATTTCCTCCGGACTGCATATCCAGAAGTTTTTCTATGGCAAAATCATTGATGTCAGCATCCACGTAAAAATCTTTAGCTGATTTAAACTGCGCTTCTTTAATAAATAAAGCACTTTTATCAGAGTATACTCTCAGATTTCGGATATCAAAATCCCCGGTTTTCTTTCTATAGGTTATAGAATGATTAAGTTCCGGGCTGGTATCTATTGCCCAGGTAACTTCATTGAATTTAACTTCAGTAGGCTCAAATCTGAAAACATAGTCTCCGGCAGCATCGGTAGACTGGTCAACGTTAATTGCATATTCCTTAAGTTTATCTTCAATTTCATCTTCAGGACTGCCATGTTTAAATACCGTTGATAAATGCAGGGTATTACTGTTTTCATTGTTGCCTTTAAGCTCAAAGTCTTTAATGACATTTTTATTATATACAACCCTATTTATTTTTGCATACAACTGCTGATTAAGATCAGCCGTATTAATTCTTACTTTAACACTATCCACCACAGCACTGTCTCTGCTGATATTTTTGCGGTCATTAATCTTATAATCAGGGTTTGATGCGGCTAAAGCCTTATCTGCATCGGTAATTTCATCTTCTTTTGTCATGATGTATTTCAAAGAAGAAGCATCCAGGTTTAAAATTAAATTATTGGAATTGCCATCATATTCTCCTTCTACTTTCGCTCCCTGAGGAAGTTTCAGATCCGGCAGAAAATAATTAATCAATCCTTGCTGTATATCGAAGTTCAGTGCAAAATTCTGCCCACGGTACAGCTTTCTTGGTGGCGGGCCTACCAGTATTTTGCCTACTCCATTTTCTACCATGCCGGCGAGATCAGCAAGACTGTATCTTCCTGATATTTTTCCTGTGGCAGCGCCCGGGGCATCTACATCAATTACTCGGCCACCTCCATCAACAAATGTTTTTACTTTGGCATTGGGGATGGTATATTTTTGGGTTGCAGTAGCAAATTGAAGATCATTGGCATTAACATCCAGGGTGAGATCATTAATAGACGACATAGACATTTTACCATCTACTTTCCCGCTTACAACCTGGCTTCCCGGCTTGTTGGTAAAATAATTCATATTCAGATAACCAACATCTGCATTGACATCCATGGCCACTTTAGAAGTGCTGAAGTCGATAAGTCCCTTAATTGTTGCCTTAGCCTGATCGTCATTTACGGTAATAAGCCCGTTATATTTTTTATGATCCAATAGCCCGTCCAGGTAGAGATTACTGATTACCTTATCCATTATCTCAATACTGGCGATCTGAGATTTAGTAGTAAGACGCATGGTATTGACATCGAAACTTTGTCCGTTAAGATCAAATTTACCAGAAATCAGCCCCACCGTTTTATTCTTAGTAATAACAGAGGTATTGAGGTCTTTCACTTCAAGATACCCTGAATATTTAGGCATCGCACTGCTATACGCTGTAAGTGATAATTTGGATATTTTAGCCTGTCCAATTCCTGTCAGTAAATTACCATTTTCCACATATACCTGCTCCGGAGTTACTTTTGCCGTTCCATTATACTTCAGTTTACCGAAATCATCAGCAAAATTCTTCATTTTTTTAGATATAAATGAAGGCATCATCGCTTTTAAATCCTTATAGGTAAAATCTGCAGCAAGGTTTTTTGTTTCAATAGCGAAATTTCCTTTCAGCAAATTATCAACTTTCATAGTTTGGGTGGCAATATTGACATCTGGATTCCTGATCAGAAAGTTTTCAAGATGAAACTTATTTAAAGGCCCTGTCATTTTTCCGGCAATATTGAATGGCTTACTGTTATCCCAGTTGGTCACAAAATAACTGATGTCATATCCGCTTACCTGGCTTCCCTGCTTAATATTCATATCCCATCTAACCCTATCAGCAAAATCAGACCATGAACCATCATGAAGGTTAAATTTGATATCGCCCTGAAGTAAGGTATGATCTGTATTTAATGTTAAATCTTTTAATGATAAAAACTGGTGGGTTAAAGAAAGTTCCGTTGAAAAAGTATCTACAATATGTGATTTTCCCCATCTTGAGGTGACAAATGACATATTGTTGATCAGTGCAGATACATTAGGGCCATTAACTTTAAGGTTCGGTGCTTTTAAATTGAATTTTGTAGCAGTAAGCCACTTTCCCTGTTCTCCCGGAGAATTCTTATTAACAATGGAAACCTTAGAATCAATGATCTGTATTCTTGAATTCAGCTCAAAAGGTTTTTTTTTAGGATCCCTTTTCTTTCCATCATCAAAAAGCTCTGTAAATCTTATAAAATTGGAAATACTGTCTCCTTTATAGGTAATTACTTTTATATCTGCATTTACAAGTGTCAGAGAATTGAAACTTAAAGAATTGCTTTTTCCTGAAATAGCATTGGCAGCAAGAGATATCCAGTCTGAATCGGCGCGAAATTCACGTGCCGTAATAAAATTTAAGCCTTTATAGTCTCTTACTTTTAATCCTTTGATGGTTACATCCCCAAAGTAATTGACATCCACACTTTCTGTGGAAAAGCCGGATTTAAAATCATTATTAACAAGCTTTAATGCCTGATCTGCTGCCCATTGTTTGGTGACCGGAAGATTAATTGCTACCAGTATTCCACCCACAACAACAATTCCCAGCCAGAAAAGAATCAAAAGAAGCTTTGCCCACCATGAATAGCTGGTCACATCTTTCATTGCCTGCTTACCGAATTCTTCAGCGGTTTCCACAGGATGATGAATAGCATCTGAAGCAAGTTCAGAGGCTTCTTTTACTGTTTCTCGAACCTTGTCCTCAACATTCTCAACAGTTTTCTGTACCTGATCCCCTAGGTTTTCAGCTACAGATTTTTTATTCTCATTCTCGTTATTATTCTCTAACTTTGCCATTATTATGAGCGACTCTATAATTTTAGGTATTGAATCGTCTTGCGACGACACCTCAGCAGCTATCATCAAGGGGAATTCTATTCTTTCAAACATTGCCGCAAGCCAGGCCATCCATAAAGAATATGGTGGTGTAGTTCCTGAATTAGCTTCACGAGCCCATCAGCAAAATATTATCCCCGTTGTTGAAAAATCTTTTACTAAAGCAAATATACAACAAAATGCAATTTCAGCTATAGGATTTACACGTGGTCCCGGACTTTTAGGATCACTTCTTGTAGGAACATCATTTGCTAAATCTTTGGCAATGAGCCTCAATGTCCCGTTAATAGAAGTAAACCACCTCCAAGCCCACATTTTAGCCCATTTTATTGAGGATGCAAATCCTATGCCGCCAGCCTTTCCTTTTCTGTGTCTTACCGTAAGTGGTGGTCATACCATGATTGTACTGGTAAAAGATTATTTTGAAATGGAAATTATCGGGAAAACAATTGATGATGCTGCAGGAGAAGCATTTGATAAAATAGGAAAGATTTTCGACCTTGATTATCCTGCCGGTCCTATTATTGACCGACTTGCCAAAGAGGGAAATCCTCATGCTTTTACATTTAATAAACCAAAGCTAGAGGAATATAATTATTCTTTCAGCGGTATTAAAACATCGGTATTATATTTCATCCAGAAAGAGGTCCGTAAAAATCCGGATTTCATTAAAGAAAACCTTAATGACCTTTGTGCCTCAGTACAAAGATCCATCATTGAGATTTTAATGAATAAGCTTGAAAAAGCAGCAAAAGACCTCAACATCAAAGAAGTTGCTATTGCAGGCGGTGTTTCTGCCAATTCTGCATTACGCAAAGCAATGGAAGACAATAAGGATAGATTGGGATGGAATATTTACATTCCAAAATTTGAATATACAACAGACAATGCAGCCATGATTGCTATGGTAGCAAAATTGAAGTTCGACAAAGGTGAGTTTACAGATCTCAGAACTTCTGCAACAGCAAAATATGATTTATGAAAATACTCTTAGAAGAAAAAGTACTGGGAACCCATTCTAAAAAGAACTCAAAATATTATTGGGTACTGGAAACCATTACGGGAAAAAATGATGATCCGGGAAATTCTTTAGACTATCTTCCCTCAAGTTCTGAAAAAGGATACATTCAGGATGTAAAAGAGGAAATTATAGAAAAAATAAATTCAGAGCATCTTTTCAGCTTTCCGTATACTCCAAAAGAAGGGGATTATCTATCTATTAAAAATAATTTAAGAAAACAGGAATACCTGAATTTGATTTTCATCAACAACAGTTGGAAGGAAGAAATTTTCATCTGTACTTACCGTGACTGTGATACGGACATTTACACCACAATAAAAACAGGAGTTGCATTCTTAACGCAGGATATATGAAACTATTTTACGGAGAAATAGAAGGTACAAAAGTCATCATCAACGACGAGGAACAACAGCATATTGTAAAAGTTCTCCGCATGAGAGCGGGTGAAGATATTCATGTAACTGATGGAAAAGGGCGTTTAGCTTCTGGGAAACTTATCATAGAAGGTAAAAGAGCAGGTATTGAGGTAGTGGAAATCAAAGAACACCTGGCTGATTTCAATCCAAAGCTTCATATTGCTATTGCACCGACAAAAAATATTGATAGGATAGAGTTTTTTGTAGAAAAAGCTGTAGAAATGGGAATTTCAGAGATCAGTATCATCATTACAGAAAAAACAGAACGTAAAAACATCAACATTGATAAAATCAGAAAACAGAGTATTGCCGCGTCAAAACAAAGTCTAAGATTTCATTTTCCTGTTATTAATGATTCTATCAGGCTATCTGATTTTCTAAAAAACATGGATCCTCAGCATACTTTTGTGGCACACTGCCATGAAAACCTGGAAAGAATTGATCTCACCAATATCCCGTCATCAGACCATTATACTTTTCTGATAGGTCCGGAAGGTGATTTTTCTGAAAGAGAAATCGGATACTTATCTGAAAACAGCATAAAAGCTGTATCCCTGGGGAATCAAAGACTGAGAACAGAAACTGCAGGAGTATTTGTTGCAGCCTGGAATTATAATAAAATGATTTAAGTATTCAGTAATTTAGCTTCACTCCGTTTGAAAAGAGGAAGCAGCATATGATATGGAAAGAAAATAACAAGCAGTAAATAATTGGTATTCTCAAAATCGGCCAGTACAAACTTTGCCGTGTATGTATGGAATATATAGAGAAACAGCATAAAAAATGTAAGCAATTTCCTGTTAAAAGCTCCTAAAAAGCAAAGAAACTGAAGACCAATTCCCAAAACCGTTAATATTACCCAAAAGTTTTCATAGGCATACATTTCTTTCATCCAATCAGGGATTGCCATATCGGCTGCCCAGTAATTATCATAGGTATTGAGTTTTGCGGCATTTTTATCCAGCCATGTAAGTTTTGGTGTATGTTTAATGATATTTTTAGCTGTTCCTAATAATTTACCCATCCCAGCAAGCGTATAGGTCATTAAAACACCCAGATAAAAATACTGTACAAGCTTATAATCTTTATTTTCAAGATTTTTGGGCAGTAAAAAAATACTGAGAAAATAAACCAGAATGATCACATGATTATCATGGTGAACCCCGAAATTAGCGGATAATGGAAGGTTTATAACTGCCATTAATAAAAAGATTATGACATTAAACCAGTAAGATGGCTTAAAAACAGACGCTACTACACATATTCCACAGGCAACAATAAGCCCGGTAACCATAAATATCCCGGGAAATTCAGGAAATATGATTTTTTCAAATCCAAAAACAGGATCATAAATTTCTTTTGGTCTATTTCCCAATTCAATAAACTTTAGAAATTGAACAGCCAGCCAGTATAGGCTGAATACTCTTAATACGTAATAAACCGTTTTATAATTAAATACGGTAAGCTGAGGGTAGTTCATTAAAGTTTAGTAATAATTTTTTTATCAATTTTCATCTTTTTTTCACCTATCTCACGGGGACTGTACATCTCTTTATACAAAAGATACTCCTGAAATTCGGGTCTTGTATCCCTGGCAAAGATTAGAAGCTTCTTCCTGTTCAATTCTTTATCTTCATTATGGTCAATCTTTCCTCCATAGGCATTGACAATAAACTCCTCATCGTTAGCTTCATAGCTTTTAACAGGGGTATTTAAAATCCTTATCGTATCACCATGAGTGATTCCATACAGTTTATATCTTTCTCCTGAAGCTTCTCCCCCACTGGGCACTGTAAATAGTTTCCAGCTTGCAAAAGGATATATTTCATTATAACCCTTTTCTTTAATAGCAAGACTCGTAAGAGACATAAAAAGCGAAAAAAAGAATAGGTATTTGGTATATTTTTTCATTGTATTTATTCCAAATTATGGTCTTTACGGTACTTTGCCAGAATTTCTTTCCCGCTCTTTATAGAGTTCACAGCCCATCGAAGTTTCATTTCCAAACGCTTCTGGTCATTCAGTTTATAATCGATCCCTGATCTCATCAGTTTCTGTTTCAGTTCATACATACAGATTCCTGCTGCTACAGAAACATTGAAGCTTTTGGTAAGCCCGTACATCGGAATAGCCAGTGTTTCATCTGCAAAATCTATGACTTCCTTAGAAACCCCTTTCAATTCTGTTCCAAAAACCAGTGCAATAGGTTCCGTAATTTGATAATCAGGAAGCATCACTGCATTTTTTTCCAGAGATACAGCCAGTATTTTATATCCTCTGTCTTTAATATTCTGTAAGGAAGCAATATTTTTGGGTACTTTTTCTACCTCTACCCAGGTTTCAGCGCCTTTGGTTACGGTAAGGTTAGGATTAAAAACGTTCTCCTCCTCCATAGCAACCACTTTATGAAAAGCACATGCTTCTACAGACCTTATAATGGCGGCTGCATTTCTGAACTGATATACGTCATCCATCACAGGAAGCACAAAATCTGAACTTTCGTGGGAGAAATGTTCAATTTTTGCCAGTCTTTCATCTGTTAAAAATTGTTTTAAATACTCAAAAGTTTCTGCTAAATCTTTCATCCATTTTCAAATCTTTGCAAATTAACGTAATTTTGGGCTATGAACCTTAACCTGTCTCAAATTCTTAATTAAAATAGTACATGAAGCGAAAAGTCCTGCTCATCTATACCGGGGGAACCATTGGTATGGAAAAAGATTATGAAACCGGTAGTCTCCGCGCCTTTGATTTTGGAAATATATTTGAAAAGATGCCTGAAATGAAGCTCATGGAATGTGAGGTTTTTGTTCATCCTTTCGCCAAACCGCTGGATTCTTCAGATATGGGACCCGAGGAATGGAAAGTTATTGCCAATTACATCCTTAAAAACTATAATGATTTTGACGGTTTTCTGATCCTGCACGGAACGGATACCATGTCTTATACTGCATCGGCATTAAGCTTTATGCTAAAAGGATTAAAAAAGCCAGTGATCATGACAGGATCTCAGCTGCCTATAGGTGACCTGAGAACGGATGCCAAGGAAAATCTTTTGACAAGTCTTTACTACGCCAGCTTATATGAAAGAGACGAAGCTGTTATTCAGGAAGTGGCGGTTTATTTTGAATATAAATTATTGAGAGGAAACAGAACATTGAAATATTCCGCAGAGTATTTTGATGCTTATGCAAGCCCGAACTATCCTATTTTAGGGCAATCGGGAGTCCATTTGAATATTATTAAGGACAACCTTTTCCGCTGTGATCCCACGGTAGAATTTCATGTTGATGAACATATTTCAGAAGATATTTTATTCTGGAGAATTTTTCCGGGAATGCAGCTGAGTCACTTCAGAGAAATACCCAAAATGAAAGTGCTTATTCTGCAGGTTTTTGGTTCCGGCACTATATTCAGCAGTGAAAAAACCCAGGAAACACTTCAGGAAATCAGAAATAACGGAACGGAAATCGTGGTGGTAAGTCAGTGCATTTCAGGAGGTATCTCCTTTGGAAAGTATGAGAACAGTAACATTTTCTCAAGAATAGGAGCTATCAGCGGCAGGGATATGACTGCTGAAACCGCTATAACCAAAGCCATGCACTTAATTGACAATCCCAACTATTCCGGAAGCTTTGCCGATAACTTTACAAAAAGCCTTTGTGGAGAAATTACCGATTAAATTGCAATAATAATTTGGATATTCCAGAAAATACCCTATTTTTGCAATCTCAAAAAGAAAGGTGTCCGAGTGGTTGAAGGAGCTACCCTGGAAAGGTAGTATACGGGTAACTGTATCGAGGGTTCGAATCCCTTCCTTTCTGCAAAGAAGAGTCTTAAGCTATATGTTTAGGACTTTTTTATTTTATAACCGTATTACTTTTAAGTAGTTATACTTTTTTGTACTCTTAAGTACTATTTTCTATCATATTCTCATTAATCCAACAAAACCTCTTTACAGGTTGCGTAAAAGGTTGCAATTTATTTCTTGAGGTTGCATATTAAAACAATAATAATCAACAAGTTAAAAACCACAAAAGTAATGGAGATAAACAAGTTAAACATCTTATTTGTTATATCTAAAAGCAGAATTAATAAAGTTGGTTTAGCACCTTTATTTTGCAGAATAACATACCAGGATGAAAGAAAACAGTTTGCTATAGGACTATTTATTAATCCATCACATTGGCAGAACACTAAACAGAAAGCACACCCACCTAATGAACATAATAAGTTCATCAACTCTCAACTAAGTCTGATTAAGAATGAAATTAATCAGGCTTTTTTGTTTCTACAACTTCAAAAGACTGACTTTGACACAGAGAAAATCTATAAGCAGTATAAAGGTGAAACCCAGAATGAAGATAAAGACATTAATGGATGTATTCAACTACCATAACAATAAGATGAAAAGCTTAGTAGGCATTGAAGGCTCTATTAACAGTTGGGAAAGGTATCACAATACCCATAACCATATTAAGGACTTTCTTTGGTTTAAATTCAAGAGAAAGGATATGAAGCTAAAAGAGATACAATTCAGCTTTATTACAGACTTTGAATACTACCTGAAAGTTGAAAAGAAGTTTAAACCTACAACTACTTACAGGAGCATAGGAAGATTCAGAAAGGTTATTAGAGTAGCAGTAGCAATGGATTATTTAGTGAAAGACCCTTTTCTTCTATATAGAACAAAAGAGCCAAAAAAAGAGATTATTTACCTGACTATGGAAGAACTGAATACTATTGAAAATCATAAATTTGCTTCTGACAGACTTCAACAAGTTGCAGATATGTTTATTTTCTGTTGTTATACAGGGTTAGCATTTCAGGAAATGGCTAATCTTAGAAAAGAAAACATTATCAAGAAGTTTGATAGTCTTTGGATAGAGATGAACAGGCAGAAAACACAAAGAAAGTTCTCTGTTCCCCTATTATCAAAGGCTATTACTATACTTGATAAGTACCAGGATCAAGAAAAACTGTTACCTGTTATTTCTAATCAAAGATTCAATTCATATTTAAAAGAGATTGCAGAGATAACCAACATTAATAAAACACTAACTCATCACATAGCCAGAAAGACCTTTGCTACCACTATTTTACTGTATAATGATATTCCTATTGAAATTGTCTCAGAGCTATTAGGACACTCTAAAATCACTATGACACAGGAACATTATGCTAAAGTTATGGATAGTAAAGTTAGTGACCATATTAGAATTCTTCAAGAGAAATTAAAGCAATATTGATTGGATATTTCCCTAAAAAGGTTTATCTTTGTAGGACATCAGTTGTAGGAAATCCTAACACCTCTAAACTGAATACACCTGAGTTTTCTTTATAGATTACCTAATCTATACTTACTAACAAACCACAATCAAATTTTTTATCATCGCTGAAATCATGTGATTTCACAAATCTTTTAATTTTTAAATTTAATAAAATGAAAAATTTTTTCACAATTAGTGAATATGATTGTATTGAAGACCCTGAAATTGCTTTACGTGCAAAGATGTTTGATAAAGCAAGTTTAATCAAAAGCCCAGGAGAGATTGGGCAGATAGCTGCTTTATCTGAAGATGTTAATTTTAAAACTGAAGCTATTAATGTAAAGAGTGAACATATAAATGATAGCTTTGAAGAAGAGGAAGAAGAACTATATTTTGAACCTGATATAAAAGAGATTGAGCTGTATGATTTTAATAAGACTTATGATGAGAATTTCGCTACTGGAGGTAGCAAAAAATACATCCTTTTTGAAGTAGATAAAATTAGAAATATGCATGTGACTGATCCTTATGATAATCTTTTCCCAACACCTCAGTCTAAATGTCTAGTTAATTTTGACCAGGTTGAAGAATACAGTTCTTTAGAGTTTACTGCTATTGACTATGATACTTTATTTGGTACAAGATTTACAACCTTTATCAAGTATAATAGTGACTTCTTTGCCTGTGATGAAAGAGTACTATTTGAGGGAATATTAATTAAGTTCAAAGCATTTGGTTATAAACCATTCTATTGGTCAAGAGAAGTTATCTTCAAAGAAACTGGAATAAAAAGAGACAGAGCTACCAAGATTATCAACAGATTTGTTGAATTAGGTATTATAAGTACTGAAGTAAAGAAAAGTGTAATAGGTAAAAGACCTCAACAAATAACTTATTATACTCCTCATTCAGAAAAGATAATTGGACTAATTCCTGAAATATTTAAAGGAAGAGAAGAGATACAAATTGTAATAAAAGACTTGGAAAAATACCTAGGACCTGTCTTTAAAAACCCTTCTTAATCTATTAATTTTTCTATCACATTTAAGGCTGCCTTTGGGTAGCCTTTTTCATTACCTGAAATCCTCCAACTTTATTATTAATATACAATAAATAGTTTTAAGGTTCTCTTTTATTGAGGGATTTCCTCCAAAGGGATACCCGTTGCCTGTCTATAAATTTCTCAAAAAACTTACAACAAGTAGTTAACCAGTGGATATACCTCTGATTTACTCTACTAACTAATCAATAAAATAAAAATTAAGTTAGAATCACATTTACCACCATAAATACTAATCAATTAAATACATTTTACAATGCAATTAAAACAATCACAAAGACAACAAGTAAAGCTCAGATTAGGACTATCAGGAGCATCAGGCTTTGGAAAGACCAAATCAGCCTTATTATTAGCCTATGGTATGACACAGGATTGGAGCAAAATAGCTGTTATAGATACAGAAAACTCTTCTGCTTCTTTGTATTCAGACCTGGGAAACTATAATGTACTGGACTTACAAGCTCCATACAGTCCTGAAAGATATATTCAGGCTATTGAATTGTGTGAGAAATCAGGAATTGAAGTAATAGTCATTGATTCAGTAAGTCATGAATGGAATGGTACTGGTGGATGTCTTGATATTCATGAGAAACTAGGAGGTAGATTCCAAGACTGGGCTACTGTCACACCAAGGCATCAGGCATTTATCAATAAAATCCTGCAATCAAGTTGTCACATTATTACAACCACCAGGAGAAAAATAGATTATTCTTTGGATGTTGGAAGCAATGGTAAAGCCCAAGTAGTAAAGCATGGAACAAAAGAGATTACCAGAGATGGTTTTGAGTATGAATTAACCATCAATTTTGAACTGGTGAATGAAAACCATTTAGCCAAGGCAAGTAAAGACAGAACAGGCTTATTTATGAATAAACCTGAATTTATTATTACTTCTGACACAGGTAAATTAATATTGAACTGGTGTAATTCTGGAATTGCAGAAACTGCAACTATTTCAACTGATATTGATTCTCCTGTCAGCTCTCAAAGCTCTATCACACCTATTACTTTTGATCCTGGTATAAATTACTTATCTAAAGATGATATTTTAACTAAGATTAAAACCAGTAATACCATTGCAGAGCTTTTAGCCATCTACAAACAATATCCTGAGTACCAGGAAGAATTAAGACCTCAATATGAAGCCAGAAAATCATTCTTAATCAAATTATCCAACCCTCAAAACTTTTCAACCAATGGACACCATTAACAAAATCAGACCAGCTACATTAGAAGAAGCATTTGAACTTAGACCAGCACAGAATATCAAAGAAATTTCTTTGTATGAAAGCAGAATGAATAATGACACAGCCCATCATTCAAATCAGGATTATTTTATTCCTGGTGCTGTTTCAACTGAATTAGAACAAGATAAAGTCTGGCAAGAGTTTGATAGTTCTCTTCAAAGTAATGAAGTTCACCAGGAAAATAAACCAATAGAAGAGAAACCATATGAAGACAAGCCTTTCATTGAAGCAAATACACAAGAAGTCAATCTTTACCATCTAAAAAATGACTGTATAATTCCTGTATTCTCTAAGGACAATGAAAAAACCATTGCTCATCAGGAATTTATAGATATTACACAGGACTGTATTAGTAAGGTGTTTTCTCATCAATCTTTTATGCAGCCTGAAATAAGAGTTTCACACCAAATTAAAGGCAGAACTCCTGATGCCATTTACAAGAATGCAAAAGATTTATTAGATCAGGAAAGAACACAGTATTTTGAAAGGATGGCATTTATTATTAGGATTCCTGGTATAACTGATTCTATTAATGGTAATGAACTATCATTAACAGTTGGTGGAGTTAGAGCCTATAATCAGGAGAATTTATACAATAAAAAGACTTTTGAAAAATTTAAGTTCTTCATTGGCTTCCAGAACAAAGTATGTTGCAACTTATGTGTTTGGAGTGATGGCTTTGTAGATGATATGAGAGTAAGCTCATACCAAGAGTTGCAGAGTAAAATAATGAACACTTTAACAGAATACAATGCACAGCAACATCTATTGGAAATGAAAGAATTTTCAGACCATTACTTAACTGAGCATCAGTTTGCTCAATTATTGGGAAGAACTAGGCTATATCAACATATATCTAAAACTGAAAAACAGAGATTAAATATCCCTCAATTAACTTTCAATGATAGCCAGTTAAATACAATAGCTAAAGACTACTACGAAGATGAGAGTTTTTGTAAGGCTGATAATGGAGATATTAATCTATGGAATGTATATAATCTCTTTACACAAGCTAATAAGAGTAGTTATATAGATACTTTCCTAGACAGGAATTTGAATGCCTTTGAATTTACTAAAGGGGTTCAGAAAACACTCAGTGATAATTCTAATTATCATTGGTTTTTGAGTTAGTTACTGCCACCCTACACTTGTGGGGTGGTTTTAATTTCTTATAACCAAAATTTAATGCGTCAAGTTTTGGCGCAATTATGATATAGCTTTGTCTTAGAAACCTAAAAACAACATGAAATCCAGTAATCAAATTTCAATAATCATAAATGATAACTAATTTATCTTGTATTAGAGAATTTTCTTAACTTGCAACATGACTAAAACACAGAAATATTAATATTCTATATGATGAAAAAGCTACAGACTTTGCCTTTGTTGTGTATCAGTATATGTGGATTGGGACAAATTCCTAATCTACCTACTACATCAAGACCTAATGCCAGTAGTTTTCATAATTATTCTAATCAGAATTATGGAAGTCCAGCTAGGTCTAATGTTCCATCTGTTCCTCATGGTGGTTTATACAATCAAAGGAGTTCACAGATTCAACAGCAGAATGCGAGAATGATGGAAGAAGACTTCAGGAAAGTAGCTCAGGAGCAAGAACTTAGAAATAAACAGGAAAACTACAACAGGCAACAAGCTTTAGAGGATTCTTATTATGACCTACCTACATTATCAGGAAAGACAGGAACACAATCCTACTATGATGCCTTTAATAAACTTTCTGGACTTGATAGTGATAACTTCTCTGTAAGTGAAGCTAATTTCATTGTGGAGAATGCTTACTATGGAGACAAACAAAATTATAATCAGTTTAAATCTGATATTCAGAAAACAGCAAAACAACTCTTACAGAAAATGAAAGAGAGGAAGCAGGACACTGAAAATAATACAGATAAAAACCTAATGATATTTGAATACCTCTCAAAAGGTATGAAGCTGGGAGGAGTTCACCATAAAGCCATCAAATATGATTTTGAGGATTATATGGGTGCAAAGGATTGGAGCAAGATGTTTGTTTCCAAACTCCTTAAAACAGGCTCTGGTCAATGCCATTCCATGCCTTTGTATTATCTAATGTTAGCAGAGGAAATGAATGCAGAAGCTCATCTAGCCTTTGCCCCAAATCACACTTATATTAAGTTTAAGGATGAAGAGGGAGAATGGCAGAATGCAGAGCTTACCAATGGAATATTTACAACAAGTTCAATTATCCTTGAATCTGGCTATATCAAATCAGAAGCTTTGCAGAATGATATTTATATGAGCAGTTTGAGTAAAAAGGAACTTATGGGACAGCTATATGCTGATCTAGCTAATGGCTATGCTCATAAGTATGGACTGGATGAGTTTGTAGGGAAAACTTTAGACAAAGCTCTGGAATACTCACCTAATAACATTTATGCCAACCTACTTAAATCTACCTACCAACAGGCTAAGTTAGGTTATGTAGCAGGGCAGTTAGGTATTAAAGACCTTGAAAACCCTGAGGAATTACAAAACATAAGGTTCTATCCTAGAGCATTAGCTCTATTGCAGGAAACAAAAGCTCAGTTTAACAATATTGATAATCTTGGTTATGTAACCATGCCAGAGGGGGCTTATGAAGAGTGGTTAGGAAATATGAAGGGTGAAGCCAATAGACAGAAAAGTGAAGCTATTGCTGAAAGAATGAGACAGATTAATGCAGAGAAGCAAAGGCAGAAACAACAGGAAACTTTAAGAAAAGCACAGGAACAGAAGAAAAAAGAATCTCAGCAGTCTAAAGAGAAAGCCCAGTATTTCCCTATAGACCCAAAACATTTATAATAAAATAATGAAAAGATATTTACCCTATAGAAACTTAGCCCTTTTATCTTTGCTGTTTGTATGGCTGAGTTCAGGAATAGTTAAAGCTCAAAACAATCAGTTTTATAATGATGCTTATCAGACTATTGATAACATGCTGAATAATAAACAGAAATATAGTTTTAAGGATGCTGTATTCAGTGTGGAGAATGCTTATTTACAAGGAAAGTTAGACACTGTACAGCTTAATAATGAAATCAGGTTTTTAACAAAGTTTGCTAAAGCTATTGTAATCAATAGAAACTTAACCTACAAACAGTCTGATAAAGACAGGGTAAGTAAATATGCAGCAGTATATTCTATTATGTGCCAGACTCTACCTATTGCTATAAAAGATACTGTAATACAGTATAAACCTTTTAATTATGACTTTACTGATGTATTTGGACATAATGATATAACCAACTTATTTGTATCAAAATTATTAGCTACTAAGAAAGGGAACTGCAATTCTATGCCTTACTTGTATAAGATATTAGCAGAGGAATTAGGAGAAACAGCTAATTTAGCTTTAGCTCCTAATCATGTGTACATCAAACATCAAATTAAATCTGATGGCTGGTATAATACAGAGCTTACCAGTGGTATGTTTCCACAGGATTCATGGCTTATGGCTTCTGGGTATATACACTTGGATGCCATTAAAAATGGGGTGTTTATGAAAGCTTTGAATGATAAGGAAAGTTTAGCCTTATGTCTGTTTGACTTAGCACAGGCTTACAATAGGAATTTTCCTGGTAATGATGGAGAATTTGTATTAAAAGCTGTAAACAGAGCATTAGAGGTTTATCCCAACTTTGCTAAAGCCCTTATCTTGAAAGCTGAAACTCACAAAGAGCAGTTTACAAAGCTTATGGATAAGCATAATCTCAAAACTGACACTTCTGAAAACATAAAGCTTGTACAACAGCAAGATACTAAGGCAAAGGAACTCATGGAGTTTATGACAAAGGAATATGGACATATATATGAAATAGGCTATAGGCAGATGCCAGAAGAAATGTATCTTGATTGGCTAGTTTCTCTGAGAACTGAGAGAGATAAATATGAGAATAAAAAATTAATGAATAACTTTAGCAAATAAACCAAATGACTATGAAAAGAATTATACTTACTGGTTTTGTACTTCTCACAGGAATGACACAGGCTCAGGTCAAGAAAACCCAAGCTAAGCCAAAAGCTGAAAAACCTTGGGTAAATCCAGTTAAGCTGACTAAGGAAGAAAGAAGCAGACCTTATATGGATGAAGTGTTAAAAACTAGAGATACTTTAACTCCTGAGGAAGCTGAAAGAAGAAGAAAGAATATTGCTGTTGGGAATCCTTTTAAAAAATATGGTTACTACCCTAAGATTGCTACCCTGAGCAAAGGAAAGTATTTAGAATTCCATGATATGGATAGTGTGGTTAATATTGGTTCTGTAAAGTACAACAGAAAAACCAAAGAGATTACAGAGTTCAGAGAGATAGATTTGAGTGATCCTGATGCTCAACCATACTTAGACACAGCAGGGAGGTGGTTTTCTCCTGATCCACTGAGTGAAGAGTTTAGAAGGTGGTCTCCTTACAACTATGCTATGAACAATCCATTAAGATTTATTGACCCTGATGGTAGACAAGCAACAGATATTTATAAACTAGACAAATCTGGAAATCTCACATGGATGGCTGAATCCAAAACAGATGTTATTTATGCTGAAAAGAATTTTGATAAGAATGGAAACCTTAAAGCTAATAATGATGGAGGAGTTGAAGTTGGAGAGAAAGGATACATAGCTAAAAACTCTGTTTCAGAGCAAGTAACAGCAGAAATCTTTGGAAGCCTTAAAACTGTTACTTATGATTACATTAAATTTGGAGGTAATACTGAAAAGGCTCAAAATGTTTTTGATTATTTATCTTCTAATTCAAATGTTGAATTTAATAGAAATTTATTTACCAATTCTAAAAATGATAATTTTAGTTTTGTAGGAACAGCACATCTTGAGGATATGGTTCCTCTTGTAAAATTAGGAGCCAACTTAGTTGAAAGTGAACATAGTCATCCCGACCCTCTTACCTTTTGGCCAAGTGGTTTTAATGTTAATTATTTTAAGGATACAGGAAATTTCACTTACAGTAAGGGACTACCTACAGGTGACATTAAAGCAGCTGGTAACAATCCTGCTACCAAATTTATCCTATATTCACCATATTATAAAGATGGGGCACTTAGAATACGTTTTGACAGTGAAAAAATTATTTCAATAACTAATGAAGGAAAATTAAATAGATGAAAAACTTAATATTACTTATATGCTTTATTTTATTGAATTCATGTAAAGCTCAAACAAAGATTAATACAATCTATGATAAAAATTTAATTCAAAATCTAACAAATCAATTTTCTAAACAAATCAATACA
The DNA here is from genome assembly GCF_918698085.1 of Chryseobacterium sp. Bi04. Taxonomy (GTDB): domain Bacteria; phylum Bacteroidota; class Bacteroidia; order Flavobacteriales; family Weeksellaceae; genus Chryseobacterium. The sequence goes on along the minus strand of NZ_CAKKLP010000011.1, from coordinate 110,842 downwards.
GATTCTTATAAATCTACTTTTGCAATATATTTCCAAGAAATGCCTTTAGTAACAGAAGTTAAAAATAACACTTCTAATGAAAACAAATATGAAGGTTTTACAGTAATTATTTATAAATTTCAGAATGAATATCAAATAAATGAATTTGTAAAAAACTTCAATGTTTACAAGACAAGAAGTAACATATTCTGTATATTCAAGAAGGATAGTAAAGCTACTTTTTTAAAATCCATAAAAATAAATAAGGTTTCAGAATCACACTCTACTGATTCTAATAACTATTATGACCCTAAAACATGGATATTGAATTTTGACTCAAATGGCAAATTAGAAAAATGCTATCCATATGACTGTAATATTAATCTTTAATACTTTAATTGATAAGGTATAATGAAAAATAAAATTGCATTTCTAATATTATTTTTTGTAATTGATTTAATGTTTTCACAAGTCCCTTGTTTAGTAAAAAACTACAACATCAATAATTTTATTGACGCATTTATCTATACAAATAATGGTGAAAACTTTAAACCTGACTTATCGTTAATTCATATATCAAGTCTTTACTATACAGACAAAGGGTATATGATTACCATAACAAGAGATAATATTAAATCTATAATGGTAAATCAGAAATCAGAAAATTTAGAATTTTTTAAATATAAAAACTTCGACTTATTATTACAAGGAAAAACAACCAAAGACATTAAGTTTTTAAAAAAGATCATTATAGATAAAGTAGTATCAAATAGTTCAAAGATTGAATTTATAAAACCTTATGATAATGTTTCTTATGACCCTTATCAATGGTTTCTCCTTTTTGATAAAAAGATGGATCTCGTTAATTACACAATACCAGAAGAACAGGAAAAGATTAACAAGGTTATAAAGAAATTTAATATTACCCTACATAAATAATGTATACTCTGATTAGCAATATTTAATAAATAGGGAAGGCTACCAAAAGGGTAAGTCTTCAATTGGGCTTACACTATGTCTGATACCATACTTTAAGAAACATCATCATGTGAATAAATTAAAAGCGATTATTTTCTTTCGGGAATTTTTCAGACATTACCTGTTTCAATCTTTCAAAAGTGAAATTTCTTAAATCTGAATTCTCATCTTTTAAATCCTGTACTATCTGTGTAAGTGTTCTGTTTTTATAATCCCGAGTAATAGACTTATTTACCCATTCAACACCTCGATAGTTAATATGCCTTGGATTACTTAAAGTATATTCTATAATTTTTAAAGTGAAAACAGGTGGAATTGAAGACCAAGCTACTGAAATTATATTTATAGCATTTATTAACTCATTGTTTGTAGGGTCTAAATTATCGCTTATAGTTATTGACTGACCCTTATTACTCTGGTTTTTAGATGAATTTATACTCAAAGGATTAAACAACTCCAATTTAGGCTTTTGGATTAGCCTTAATATTTCTTCTGCACAGTGCTTTCCTGCATAGAATGAGGTCTCTTCTTTAGTTTTTTTATTAATAGCATTAAAAATATAATAATTTGTTGTCAGCTTACCACAGCAACCATTTTTAGATTGATTAGGTAATAGTCCTAAATATAAAACAGGAGAAATTAGATAATCCTCAATCAGTTTTTTTTTATTTTCATCACCATAACAATTAATAAATTCTTTCATCTTAACTAGCTTAATTTACATATACTTACTAACAGTTTCAATCAATAAAGGCACTTGTAAATCAATTCCTTTTTCTACAGCTTTTGTTGCAATTTTGCCAACCCAACTAAAGATTTTTTTACTTACATTCTCTTTGGTCTCTGTGTTTATAATTTTTGCGACCTCAGTTATATCTTCTTTTTCAACACCAATTCTTTCTAATTCTTTAACAAGTTCTTGAATGTTATTATTTACATTAATATCTTGCTTTATATTATCCCCAACTCCAATGTTTGAGTTAGCGTAATTACCATAAATGTTGTGATTAACTATTGTTTGGACTTTCTGATCATCAACTTTATTTTGATTAGAAAATGTATTTTCTAAGTCAGGGAAAGTATTATTAAGCTCTAAAAGAGTGTCTAATAATTTTTGTTTAGTTTGCTCCAAAATATAATCTATTTCACTAAGATGCACCCTTCTTTTAACAGCAGTAATAAACTGCCCATCAGGAGACATACTAGCTAAAGTTTTAGCAAATTCTGAAGGAAAGTAAATGTATCCATAACTGCTTCCCTTACCTTTATCTTTCTCTAATCCCATCTCAAGTGTTCCAATGCTTTGTGTCATTCTCATATTATAAAAAGAATACTCTGTACCTAAAGTGTTTTCCAGATTTGAAACATCCATTGGAATTGTCCTTGTTCCACCTCTCATTAGGTCAGAAATCTCTGCAAAAACCTCACAACTTATATTCCTATACTCTGGGAGCGGTACATTCTTATATCCATTAATTTCAGATTGTAACCAATCCTTAAAGTCAGAATTATTGATTTTATATGAAATTATTTTTGCTCTAGTAAGAGCCTGTGAAAGAGTTATTTTATCAAAAGTTAGGTCTTCAATTAGGTCCTTTATCATTTGGGATTGCTTTTCTCAAATTTACAGATTTTTTTCTGAAAAATTTTTACCTCTGAAAATTTATTCACACCTGAATTCCCCCTGTAAAGACCCCCACCCATCCTTGGGAACAGAAAACATCCCCCCACCAGTAAGAATAGAGAAAAAAATTCGCAGGCAGTAATACAATCAAGGTGATAGCTGACGTACTATTGCTCACAATTCTTTTGTTCCTGGTACTTTATCTAACTCAAAAATCAAGAAACAATGGTAACAATTATTAACTACAAACAAAGACAAAAAGAAGATGGTTCTATATTCTATGTACTAGAAGTTCAAGGAGGTATTGAAATGGTTATGAGACAAACTACAAATCAGTTCTATGCCACATCCAAAAAGGCTTCCATTTCATCAACATTTGATGAACTTACTTGCCAAGCTCTTATAGGAACTCAAATGCAAGGTAGTATCATTAAACAAGAATGTGAGCCTTATGAGTATACTGTTAAAGACACTGGTGAAGTAATTATTCTTCATCACAGATTTGTATACTCACCACAGGAACCAGGAGCAAAGAATACTGTTAAGCAACAGGTAAGCGATAGCTTTGCTACTGATATGGAGTCTTTCTCTAAGAATGGAAAGCACATAGAGTTTGCTTAATCTAACAACATAATATCCAAATTTTACTGTAAGATCATATATAGATTTCAGTAAGATTTGGATTTTTTTAATCGAAAAACTATATATTTTCCTGAGTATTATATATGATTAGGGAAAATATATGATTTTTATATTTTCAGATTACACTTATCTAAAAAGGACTGTAAAATACCAGGAAATAAATATAAATGAATCTACACTCATATGCCAGTTAATCTAAAATGATCTGAACTCAATTATTTATTGAGATAGGTATTAATAGCCAATTCATCCTTTAATTAAAGGTTTAAAGTCAAGAAGTTCAAAGACTTCAACTTCTAACTTTTGAGCAATAACATATAATGTATAAGCTGTAGGGTTAGTATTTCCAGCTTCAAGTCTGCTCATATTGGACTTTTCAAAGTTACAGAATGCAGCAAGCTCAACTTGTGATATTTTCTTTTCTTCACGAAGTTGTCTTATTCTCTTACCAATAGCAATCTGAAACTCTTTCTTATCCACTCTTTTATATTAATAGCCAAAAGTGGTCATAAATGATAATTTTTGGTTATCAATAATGATAACTTTAATATATTTGTTCAATTTTAAAACTTACATTTTATGAGAAAATCAATTTTATTACTTATTGCTTTATTAACACTAACAGTATCTTGTAGTAATGATGACAATAACAATGATAATTCTACCTTAGTAAAGCTTGATAATACAGCATGGTCAGGAGTATTCTCTTCTACTGAAATTAAAATCATGACCAATAACACCATGAATTGGGATAATGAGAAGGTACAAGTTCAATTTAAAGAAAACAACAGTTTTAAGCTGTATGGATATGGAAAGAACTCACAGAATCAATGGATTATTAATAGTGGACCATATAATGGGACTTACACATATTCATCTACTGGTACAATAAAACTGAACTATGAATCTGGAGCTACTTTTAGTCCTCTAAATAATGGCACAATTTCAGGCTCTGTAATGACTTTAAATGTTGGAAGCAATCAATTTAAATTTACTAAAGAATAATGGGTACTTTTTTATTTATCATTTCAGCAGTATTATTTCAGCTACCATTTGCAACTTATCAAGACACAATTAGAAGACTTAAAAGAATGCAGAAGTATAATCCAGATAAGGCTTTTAACTATGAGCTTGAAAATGGCAAATTAAGTGAAAATACATTACTTCTTTTCCTGGTATTTGCCAGTGGATTTATTATTGCATTATTCCCTTTATATAAGGGTATTAACCTGCATTGGTTGGTACTTATTATAAGCAATATTATCTGCTTGTATTTAGTAACGCCTTTTATTGCATTTAGATTATATCCTTCTGAATTAATTTATGATAGAAAGATATTGCTCACTAAAACAGTTATGTACATTGTTTTTGGAGTTATTTTTTATGTTATAGGAAATAGCCATAAATAGATTAATACTTATGGGATTCTATCATGAGTTAAGAGTAATATAAAACTAATATTTAGCCACCATAAATAAGGTGGTTTTTTTATAGCTGTAAACCAAATGAAAAATGAGATATATAAGCATCTAAAATTTAGGATTGGTGAAGAACAATGTAAACATGAGTTTAAGCTTTTTTATAAAGAGGAATACTGCTGTAAAAAGTATTGTTATGAAGTATATGAGTTTGATAAGGCAGATCATGAACATTTATTTGACTTGAAAGTTGAAAAGATAATGCTGTATTATAATGCCGATGTATTAACTAAGATAGACTACTATTTCAAACCTCATTTATATACTAAATTAAAAGTGTGGATAGAGCAATTTATAGGAGTTGCTTATGAGCAGAAGCTTATTAACAATACTTACTTTTGCTCCTGGTACTTAGGGAAGTACTATCTGATATTAAAAAAGCCAGAAAAGGAAAAGAGAATTGTACTCAGTTATCAGAAAAGAAAAAACCTATAATAACATTACAGGTTCATCATTATCAATATTCTGGCTATAATCAATATTATCAATTTCTTCCTCTATTATGTTAGCATTTTTTTGTTCTTTGAGATAATTGGATACTGAGGATTTACTTACTTTATATCCTTGGCTTTTTAGCTCTGTTTCTATTTGTCTTACAGATTTACCCTCAGCATGCAGTTTCTGGATAATAGGTAGCATGGAATCCTTCTTAGGATTAGTATATGCTAAAGAACTTATAGAATCACTTAGAACCTCCTTACCAGTATCAGAAAACAGTAAAGTATCTTCATCAAAAGAAAGGATTTTAGAGTATTTCTTTAGCTTAGAAGAGATATAATTACCTTTGGTAATAGTCAGAGTTCTTAGATTTTCATCATTTGGAAATGGTTTTAGTTCAAGAACTACTCTCATTTTAGCTTCAAATGCTTGTGAACCTAATACATTGTCTTTGGAAGCAGAAAATTTACTGGCTTTCTTTCCTGTATGATGAAGAAAGAGAATTAGGCAGTTGTAAGTTTTAGCTATTTTACTAAACTGGTTTAAAAACTCCCTTACCTTTGTACTGGAATTAATATCACCACTAAAAATATCAGTAAAAGCATCAACTACAATTAAGTCTGTTGGATTGTTTTTCAGGTCTTTTTCTAGCACATTGAAAATATTGTCAGGATTTGTTAGATTAGTGTCTACTTCAAAAATAAACCTGAGATGATTTAATAGATTAATATCTTTATCAGTATCTTGAATAATTTTTGAAATAGGTTTCTTAATTGAAATACTGGTAGAAGTTGGATCATCTTCTGTACTGATGAAAATTACATTTTGATGCTGGGGGAAGAGCTTATATCCAATGAATTCATCTAAGCCTAATGAGACAGAGATTGCCAGTTGTCTTAATAAAGTACTTTTACCAGTATCAGAAGAACCAACTAAAGAAGCAAGCCCAATCTTTGGAAACAGAGGGTCTAAAAGCTTAGGTAATTCTTCATGTTTAAAATTGAATAGATTTAAAGCAGAATAACTATTAGTTTCAATCATGATTTACATATAGAATTAATAACATAATTACACAGGAACATAAATGTCCAATGTCCATTTTATTATAGGGTTGGACAAATATAAGAAAAAGGCATATAAATAGGAGTACATTTAATTAAAGGTAACATGAGTGGTTGAAGGAGCTACCCTGGAAAGGTAGTATACGGGTAACTGTATCGAGGGTTCGAATCCCTTCCTTTCTGCAAGAAAAGCGCTGATTGTCAGCGCTTTTTCTTTTTTATTCCAGTTATACTTTTATTTTTACTAGCTTTATTGGGTACAAAGTATGGATATTTAAATCCTTTTTGCATAATTTCTACACAATAAAGATTGTACCTGGAAGCTTAGGGAAATACCGTCATACTGATCAATCTTCCAAAAATGGATAGTCCGTATAGCCATGTTCTTCTCCTCCGTACATAGTAGCTTTATCTGGCTGATTGAATCCAGCGCCTACTTCAAACCTTTTGACCAGATCAGGGTTTGCAAGAAACAATGAACCATAGGAAATTATTTTAGCTATCCCCTTATTAAGCTCCGTTTCACCGGTTTCTTTATCATATCCAGCATTTGCAATAATCAGATGTTTACTTATCCTTCCAAATGTATCTATAACATCCTTAGGATAGTTTGGATAATTATCTAGTGGAAACATACCGTTCATCAAATGAACAAAAGCCAATGGCAGTTCATTTAATGATTCAATTAATGGCTTGAACTGTTCCTGGGGATCACTATTTTCAATATTATTGTAATAAATAGTCGGTGATAGTTTAATACCAACTTTGCCACTACCTATTGCGCGAACTAGTTCTTTCATTACTTCCAGCACAAAACGGTTTCTGTTTTCAATGCTGCCTCCGTATTCATCGGTTCGGAGATTTGCGCTTTCAGATAAAAACTGGTTAGGCAGATACCCAAATGCAGCATGCAGCTCTACTCCATCAAAGCCAGCCTTAATGGCATTTTTCGCTGCCTGGCCATAATCTTTTACAATTTGTTGGATTTCTTCGAACGACAATTCCCGAGGTACTTCATAATCTTTCATTCCTTGAGACGTGAAGTGCTGCTGTCCTTTTATACTTACAGCTGAAGGAGCAACAGGAAGCTGACCGTTTTTATCCACGGAATGCCCAACACGTCCGGTATGCCACAACTGGGCATAGATCACCCCTCCTTTTTCGTGCACTGCCGCTGTTACTTTCTTCCATGCTTCTACTTGCTCAGGGTGATACAGTCCCGGTGTCAGCGGGCTACCTATTGCCTGTTCAGAAATATTGACTGCTTCTGTTATAAGAAGGCCTGCACCTGCTCGCTGTGTATAGTATAAAGTGGTTAGATCTGATACTACACCTTCAACGTTCGCACGGCTTCTTGTCATTGGTGCCATTGCTAAAGCATTGTTCAACGTCTGATTACCTAGCTTTACTTTTTCTAATAATTTCATAATTTCTTTATTTATAAGTTATTGATTCTTTATATTGTGCAACTAAAATATTTTTCATCCGATCTTGATTAGCCTATTCCTTTTACTATTGGTTCGGATCATTGCAGTAACCTCCCAACCTTTATTTCAGCAACTCTTTCACAATCTGACTGCCAGCATGTCTGGGGCCCCCGCAACGATATTTTTTTACTGTTTATATTCTGAATATGTATTGCTCATGTTCAATAGTAAGTACAACCTTTCCATTAACCCCACCTGCTGATAAAAAATCCTGGGCAATTGCGGCATCGCTAAGGGGAAAGGTTTTGGAAACGATTGTCCGGAACTTCCCTCTGCTTAAAAGATCAATACCATATTTCAAGGTTTCTGCCGTTATATCGGAAGCAACAAAGCCAGCGCTGACCTTATATTGTTCGGCCAATTCCTGAGATGGCGGTATCACGATACTCAATAATGTTCCCCCTTGCTTTAAAACCTGAAAGAGTTTTACCTGAGCCTCACCTCCCGCAGTATCTGCAACCAGATCTATATCCTTTACACTATTGGCAACATTGTGCAGCTTGTAATCTATCACCTCGTCCGCACCAAGACTTTTTGCCAACGTAACACCATTTCCTGATGCAGTGGCAATAACAAATGCACCACAAGCTTTTGCCATTTGGATCATGGCACCACCAACGGAACCACCTCCACCCTGGATCAATACCTTTTGTCCCTTTTTCAATTTCCCCGCTGCAAATAAAACTGATTGTGCTGTACCCATGTTAACACTTAGTGACGCAGCCTCTTCAAAGGACAGGCTCTCAGGTTTTAATAAAACAGAGCCTTCATTTGCAGTCACATATTCTGCATAAGCGTGCATTTTTGTAATCCCAAAAACTTCATCACCTATTTTAAATTTTGAAACATTTCTACCGATGGCAACAACTACTCCGGCAGCCTCCCCACCAGGGATAAATGGCATCTCCACGGGACGAGCTGTCTTCATAAAGCCCATCCGTATTTTCATATCAATCGGATTAACACCCACAGCTCTAACCTGTATTAAAACTTGGTTTTCATCTGTGATAACAGGTTTTGGAACTTCAACATATGTAATGACATCTGATTTTCCATATTCTTTGTATTGAATTGCTTTCATTATTTTTATTTATTAAGTGTAGAATTAATATAAACCTGTTCAGGTTCTGTAGATAGTGTATTGAGATCAACACCATTAAGCGAAACATACTTTTTAATGCGGTTGGCAAAATCCGGATTCGTAAGAAAGCTACGGCCAATGGTAATGAGGTATTCCTGATTATTCTGGAGCACTTTCATTACAATAGATGATCCAATTTTTAAATATTTACGGATTTTAATATGGAATACTTCAGTAATGATAAGCCCTGCATTTGCCATCATTTTATTAGGCAGATTTCCAATTACTCTGTTTCCAGCCACCGGAGCCATTACCACGTGACTTTTTAGCTGCAATGATACTTTTCTGAAAGGAGTCAATAGCTTTTTCATTGATCACATTATTAATATGAGCAAATGTATAAGTTATCGCAAGGCTAAAATAACCAGAAAAGACAAAAGAATAGTTCTATCCGACAGATATACAGGAGACTAAAAAATATACGTTGCTACCTGGTATTGGAAAATTTTTTGGGAGTAATGCCGTAATGCTTCTCAAATAATTTGCTGAAGTGACTCAGATTTGAAAACCCCAATTCATAACCGACTTCAGAAACTGAATGTTTCGCCTGTTTTAAAAGAAACGCAGCCTCTTCCATTCTTGCCCGCTGATAATAGTTGTATATTGTATCTCCGAAGGTCTGCTTAAAGAGCTGCTTAAGTTTGGTTTCACTCATTGATGCGATACCAGCCAGCTCATTTAAAATAGGAGGTGTACCGAGGTCATTTAAAATTTCATTCCGTATCAGCAAAAGCTTCTCTGCGTCATTACTATTTATATTTTTGACTATGGTATTTTCCCTGATTGATAATTTGCTAAAGAGCAAATACATTAATTCTAATACCTTTATCTGAACATAAAAATTATTTAACGAATTATGCATATCAACAGCCACTATATTTTTTAAAATCAATTGCAGTTCTGCATCAAAATTTTCAAAGAATAGAAAGGAAGCATCTTCAGCAACTATCTTTTCTATTGTATTGTTAGGCTTTTCAATCGACAGAATTGAGTGAAGTCTTTCGCTTGTAATCCCTACAACCATATAATGAATATCGCTTCCAGCAGGAAAACGGATCTCTGTTTTCAAATCATTAGTCGATAAAAGCACAAAGGCATCATTTCTCTGTGCAAACGGTATATTCTCTTCGCTGTAATATTTGAGTTCACGTTCTTCCGTATTATTATAAAAGAAGATAGTACGTACATTATTGGGCTTCCCGGCAGGGTTTCGCTTTACAATAAGATCTTCCTTTAAATTATACCGATGAATTGTTAATTTGAAATCCGGGCCAAACGCCACTCTGCGGACATAACCTTCGCCCATTGTCTTGGGAATCTCCAACAAATTATCCCTTACAGAAACATTTATCTGTTTAGCAAACAAACTGATAAAGTCAAAACCGGGTGCCGTTGTAAATTCAAAAATCATTACAAGAGTAATTATTGGTTATGATAAAGGTATATAAATTTTGTAAAATTGTATTGCCTATTATGATTATCCAAATTGTTTTATTGGATAAATAACCACTAAACTGTAAGTACAACTTTGCCTGCAGTCCGCCGGGTTTCAACCTGAGTATGAGCTTCTGACATTTCAGTGAAAGGATATAATTTTGCAATATGGGGCCTGATGATATTTTTCGACATTAAGTCTGCAATTGCTCTCAGATCATCTCCATTGGCCTGCTTCTTTGACTTTAATAAGGTCAATTTGTTGTTTGCTCAATAAACCTGAATAGGGCTGGCTTAAAAAAAAGTGATGCCGTTACCCAGGTTGATATTGCCACACAGAGTAATGCTGATAGAATGATGGTGTCAAAAGTTTTACGAACCTTGGAAGAAAAGGGGTTTTTAACCCGACAAGAACATGAAACTGACACAAGAGCAAAAATCGTCCGGTTAACAACTACCGGTGAGAAAATATTGCAGAAAGCAATCATTGAAGTAGAAAATGCAGATCTGGATTTTTTTGACATATTAGGGACCCAACTGCCTTCATTTAATAGTGCTATACTACAGCTTATTCAAAAGAACATGGAGTAAGCAGCCTGACAATCTATGCTGACATCTTTGGGAAAGTCAGAGCCTTGCTGGTTTACACACTTAATGTATAAGTATTTCTACTCAAAGTCACAATTGGTTATTTGTACTCTACACCATTCGTTTTCTTCTTTGTTACTTTGAAATAGAAATAACCAACCAAACTTAAATTACCATGACAACAACCAGCGTAAACGTAAATTCATCCGGCCAGATTCAACTTGGTGGCGGTGCTCAGTTCTGGGTATATATCTCGCCTCAAAACGACACCTCTGCAATGATCACTACATGGCGTGTAACATTCTCACAGGGAAATTGGAGCGATTCTATCTCAAGTGAAAATCCTACCAAACAAATTCAGACTCCTAACCTTTCAGGGATCTTTGACATTAAAGTAGAACTATTAAGTGGCTCAACAGGCACCTGGCGACAGATTCCTCCTCAGGCCGGAAGCCACAATGAAATAGGATGCAATTCTAACTGTGCTTCAATGGTGGGTATTGTTGCCGACAGCACCCATCCATTTATTGGTGCTATTAATGCACATTTCTGGACAACCTGGGATGCCATGTGCAAAACAGGAAATTAATAACTATTTCATATTCCCCAATTGCCGCAGTATTTTTTGTACTATCAAGATGTGGATTTCAATCCTACATGTTGCACCTGCAAAAAAACTGCGGCAATTCGTATTTAGACGTCATTCCAAAAACAACCTGACATACAATATTTTACTTTATTTTCATTACAAATAATAATAATAATAATAATAATAATAATAATAGGAAACAGAAGGTTATACACAAACAGCCAATATGTTTTCCACAAGTTTTCCACAAAAACACACTTTGTAATCAGCCCAATGCTTATCAATATTCATTTTTCACTACTTTAGCAAAATATTGTAAAAATCTACAATTATATAGATCATGAAAAATCAGGTTAAGATGTTGAGGGAAACAAGAAATATGACCCAAAATGAGCTTGCTGAGCAATCGGGTCTCTCTCTGCGAACAGTTCAAAGAGTAGAAGCCGGAAGTATATTAAAAGGTTTTACATTAAAAGCCCTTGCCCAGGCATTGAATACCAATCCTGAACATCTTGTTATCCAAACAAGAGACCTGGAAAATATTCACAAGGCAAAAGTAATTAACCTTTCAGCCTTATCCGGTCTTATCATTCCTTTTGGTGGCGTCATCCTACCCCTCATTTTAACATATAAAACAAAGGATTCAACAAGTAAAGAATTGGGAAAAAGCATGGTATGCATTCAAATTATACTGGCATTCATTTTTTCAGTCTCATTAATCATCAGTCCGTTTATACAAAAGTATTTATCCCTGAGGTTTCCACTTTTCATCATTGTTATCATGGTGTTCCTTTCTGTAAAAACATTAATCATCATCAGTAATGGTATCAGTTTAAACAAAAAACATGATATACATATCAAGCTGAAAACCTATTTTTTATAATAAAAATCATAGAACTGTCGTAAAACTGTCGGCCTGTTTTTGTGTAAAAAGAGATTTGTATTTCCGAATCTTGCACAAAAAACAACATGAAAATTATCAAAAAAATTGTAGGGATCATTTTAGGAATCATCGCTGCATTATTATTGGGTGGCTACTTCTATTTTGATCAAAAATTCACTCCGGAGAAGAACTATCTAAAAATCGAAAATGAAAGTGGAAACATTCCGATAACCTGGCTGGGAAACAATAAGTCTGTATTGCTTGTACCCATTCATTTTCCTGAAGATTCTATTATTTATTATCTGCAGTTTGATACCGGAGCTGCCTGTACAGAATTTTACAGCCATTCAATAAAGAATTTGAAGGGAATTACAGTCCGTAATAAGTTAGCTGCATCTTTGTTCTATATAGGAAAATCAAAAATCGCTTCTGATCACATTAAAATTTTAGCAACAGGAAAAAAGCCGGATACAACAGATTCTATTAAAATAATCGGGACGCTGGGAGCAGACATTCTTGAAGACAGAAAAACGGTTATTAATTTTAAAAAGAACTTTATTGTCTTCAATATAACCCGGGAGCCTGTCGAATTTAAAAATAACCTTATAGATTTTACATTTAAAAAAAGGAAAATTATTATCCGGGGAATCTTAAAAGGGAAAGAGGAAAAATTTCTGTTCGATTCCGGAACAAGTGCCTATGAACTGTTGACTAACAAACAAAACTGGCAGGATTTAAAATTACCTCATTCAAAAGTGATCATAGAAAAGGCCCAGTCAAGACCTCATATTTTAACCACCTACACCGCTGAAACTAATCTTAATATCCGTTTTAAAAACAAGAGTATTTCTTTAAGTGAAGTCACTCACGTAGAAGGATTTTCCCAGATACAATATATGCTGATGAAGTTTTCCGGCATGACAGGAATGCTGGGTAATAAAATCTTTTTAAAAAACTGCCTGTATATAGACTGTTCCAGAGAGAAAATTTCTATTGAATAAAAATTTTTACAGATCCCGGATTCCTAAATTATTCCTAAATCACCTGTTAATTTTGTCATGTTTTTAAATAGTATTAAGGGAATCTAAGTAAGCAGTGAGCACATGGAACATCATAATTTTGTACTATGAAATACTCTTTCCGGAAATCATTTATTCTTAGGTTCTCACAAAAATTACAATCAATAGTGAAGAAGTTATTCATGATGTTTAGTATAAAGAAAATTTTAGCAGCCTTATTTTTAATAGGTTTTACAGGAAATGTATTATTAAAGGCACAGATCAGTCCACCGGGGCTGGGTGATGCCAATACAGCGTTATGGACAGCTTTTGGAGTAAAGCGCCAACTGGACTCATTAGGAAAAAAACAGGCTTTAAGTTATATTGCAATAGGACGTAAAAGCAGTCCGGACAATAACAACCTACTTTCTAAACAGGCTATTCTTGTTGTAAACCATGAGGTCTACCATTCTTTTGCACCTCATCAGCAATACAGCTATGCCCTTAGCTACCGCCGTCAGCCTCAATATGAAAGCAGTGCTCCTTACGAAAAAGAAAATACAGAACAGGAATTCAGGATCTACGGAAGATATGCCTATACTTTTGATCTTGGAAAAAAGTGGAAATTAAAAAATACGGTCCGACAGGAATTCAGAAAATTTTTCGCTGCTGATTTCAGCAAGGTGGAAGAAGATTTCCAATTGAGAACCCGTATTAAAAGCCAGCTGACGTATAATTTATCACCAAAGAACAACCAGAAATTAGCAGTAAGTGCCGAAGCCTTATTTTCTATAAGCCATCTTAATGAACCGGATCCACAGTGGACTTCTTTTGGATATCGTGAAATGCGTATTGCAGCCTATTATATGTTTAATATTCCAAATACTCCTTTTACAGTAGACGTGGGCTATATGAATGATCTCATCAGAGACAGCAGGAGCATTCACCATGGTGGAGTTCATTATCTTGCTGCGGATCTTATCTGGAATATACCTTATCATAAGAACTAATCTATTTGATATCATAAAAAAATCCCGATCATTCCTGACCGGGATCTTTGTTTGAAAAACCTCAAGGTCTTTCAACAATATAATTAGTATGAATGTTTGGTTTAAATTTAATTGCATATGGTAAGAAACTGCCGGCTCATCTGTACTTTAAATTTAGCTTCTGATCTTGACTGTGCGTAGATGGTATGTTCAAAGGCCAGTACTGTTTTCAGTTTCTGATCGATAAATTCTGCTATTTCTACAAGAGAGAAAATAAAATCCCGATATACCGCCATATTAACCGTTTGCCCATAATAAGGAAGATAAGCTTTCAGGAAAGGAACAGCCGTCTGGTGTTTGTTGTAATTGACACAATATCCAGCTCCTTCCCTCGAAGTGATAATTTCGTAATCATTGATATAATCCAGGATATTTTTACCGCCATTCAGGGCTTTGCTGTTTTTTGAGCAATATCTGTTTATTTTATCCAAAATATGCTGAGCATATTCCATCATCGAAATGGTTTTCCATTCAAATACATGGCTCATTCCTTTTTTAGGGGATTTCCCATTATCATAGCTTGTACAAAAAGAGATTCCAATTTTTTCATGATAAGGAAAAAAACAGTCTTTAATCTCAATGGAAGCATCTGCCTGTACCCTGTCTTCTGCAAAATTGTAATAGATATAAGGACTATACAAGGCTGCAAAGGCTTTCAGATAATCTGTTTCACTCGTATTATGATATTCTTCGAACCATTTTTCAAGGTTGTCGTAATAATAACTTTCAAAGTCTTTAAAGTTTAAGTAAAATGGCAATTCCATAGCTCTGTAATTTTGATAAGGCAAAGCTATTGCGGTAATGCGACAAAACTTGACGTGTTTTTATTTTATTCTCTGACCGACATTCAGTTCTTTCCAAAACCGGTGTCAAAATAATGATCCTTTTTATCTTTTTTACAGAAAAAACCAGATCAATGATCTGGTTTACAGTTGAGAAATATTTGAATATTCTTTACATTATATATTATGGAAGGCAGATGAGCTCATCTGAAGCTGTTTCATAATAATTAGTATCTGTATAATGAATATTGGCTGTATTTCCGGTTATTAAAACAGCAGGTTTATCTCCGTTTGGAATAAATTTACCTCCATTCAAAAACCCATTTCCTACAAAGTTAAGGTAACTTTTTTCAGCAGTATTTGATAGAACAAAAACTGAAGTATAAATGCTGCTGGTCAATCTATTAAATGTATTACCAATAAAATTCGCTGTTCCCCCACTATTTAAAGTATAATAAATATCAACACCATTAGAAGTTCCTTCAAAATAGCTGTTGATTAAGTTTAACCCAACCTTTCCATTAGCTCCTACAAATGAGGCTTCTAAGGCATTTCCATAATTACCTTCAAACCCGCATCCATCGAACTTCACATTATGTACACTATATAATTCTACTCCTTTAACAGCATTTGAATTAAAATGACAATTGATGAAGGTCAACAAATTGGGAGGCGTAATATTGCTCATCCCACCATAGAAACCTGTATCGCCCCAATGGGTTTTTACATTTTCAAAAAGAGATGAACATGTATCCATTATTTGCATTCCTAAATTAAATTTGAATACTTCAACGTCTTTTATTGTAATTTCCATAACATTACTCACATATATGCCAACTCCTCCAGCAGCGGGACTGTTAGGAAAAGGTCTTCTGATCGTAAGACCAGAAATTGTTAAATAACTGGATCCTCCACTACTATTTGAAACAAACCGTAAACCTCCTGTTGTACCAATAGAGTTTAGAACTGTTACATTAACACCAGATCCGATGAGTTGGAATTTATTAGCCTTATCGGGATTTGCAGGCATGTCACATTGTATATTTTTTGTTATAACAATTTCCCCGATGGGCAGCTTCAGCTTCCATCCATTCTTGCCACAAAAATCAAAAGCTTTTTGTAATGCATCGGAATCATCCGTAACCCCATCAGCTTTTACTCCAAAAAGACCGGCATTCAATTCTGAACCTGATAAAATGAGCGTATTCACATAATAATCAGTTCCCTTTTTTCTATAAATTTTTCCATCAATTAAATTTGCTTCGTTAGACGAGTTGATGGGAGTACCATTCATCCAAGCGGTAACTTTTTTGTAATTGACATTTTCCTTGGTTAAATTATCAACTAACTGCACCAAATCATCATTTGGATAAGGACTGTTTTGCGCGAAAAAATCTTCTGTATAAATCATAATATTGTAATTTGTCTTACAAATATATATGATGAATACGACAGAACTTGACGTGTTTTTCATATTCTCTAACCGACATTCAGTTCTTCGAAAAAATGCTTCATTAAAATAATAAACCTTTTTATCTTCTATAGAAATGAATCAGAATATTTGCCTTGTTTTAATTTAAAAATATTTTGAATTTCTCAACAATTAAGGGATAATAAAAACATTAAAAACAATGATATAATAGAGTAAATTAGCTTTTATTTGCTTGCTTGGTTAAACTTTCAGATATTTGATAAAGAGATACAAAAGAAAAACAATGAAAACAAATCTGATGAATAAGAATTTATTAACCCTATTTTTAATGATGATCATTCCTCTGCTATCAAACTCATGTACAGAGAAACAAAAAACTGATGAGAGGCAAGAATTACCGAATAAAACCCGCAATACTGTAAATATCCAGGATTTAATTGGCAGCACTTACGAATGGAAGTATAAGGAATATACTTATCATATCACATTAACCTCAGATTCTACAGTCCATTGGAAATTAATTAAAGGGGATTATCCCGGTGCCACTGAAGAAACCGATACATATGTATATTCTCAATTAGATAAGAATAAGATTTTCATTTCGTGGATTGAAAAAAGCGGATTGGGTATATCTGCTGTACTTGATTTTGAGACCATGAATCTTTACACCCATGGAAGTCAGGAGGGCAGTTTATATGTTAATCCCGGTAAAATAAAAAAGATAAAATAGCAATATGGCAGCCATTTGCAACAAGAATTACTTGTCATAGTTCTTCATCATAAATTCAAAGTAGTGGATCATCTTCAGGTAGTTTTCTATACTGAGATATTCGTTGGTACTATGAAGGCTTTGCTGCTCTGAGCTATTGATTTTGATGGGCATGAACCGATATACATTTTTACTCACAATCTCATATTTGGCAGCATCTGTACCTGCCATTGTAAGATAAGGAGTAACAATAGCTCCAGGATGAATTTCTTTGATCCCAGCCTGTATCAGTTGGTATGCTTTGGTATTGGTAGGTGATATTTTTGAAGCTTCTCTCGTATTATCAATTTCTTCCACCTCAACATCAAAACCCTGTGTAACTTTTGCAATATGTTCTCTGACATCTTTTACCGTATTTCCCGGAAGGAGCCTGAAATTAACTACAAATTCAACTTCCGGAGAAAGAACATTCGTTCCGTCGCTTCCTTTCATCATCGTTAAA
Organism: Chryseobacterium sp. Bi04; assembly: GCF_918698085.1. Lineage (GTDB taxonomy): Bacteria > Bacteroidota > Bacteroidia > Flavobacteriales > Weeksellaceae > Chryseobacterium. Next base: position 93,048 of record NZ_CAKKLP010000011.1, on the reverse strand, counting down.
GCTGTAGTAGTTCGTACCAATGCATTGGTGGTATTGTTTTTAGTAAGCTGAGATAACAGTACAGGTTTTAAAAGCCATTGATTGGCAATAGCAAGCCTGCTGGTAAACGGCATAGCACCTCCGATATTATCAAAAAACTCTTTAATTAGCGGGGTAATGACAGGCTTCATCTGATCATCTTCCAGGCGCTGCATAATAACAGCAGCTTTTCCAATAGCACTTTCCATGGGAGGCATGGATGAATGCCCACCGAGCCCTTTTACCTTTATTTTTGCAGAAAGAAATCCTTTTTCAGCACATCCTACCACGGCGACATCTGAATCTATTCCAGCTACGCTTCCTTTTTGCATAATCAACCCTCCTTCATCATATACGGCATCAAACTTCAATCCTTTTTTCTTAAAATAATCAGCAATCTGAATGGCTCCTTTTTGGCCGCCTACTTCTTCATCAAAACCGAAGGCAAGGTAAATATCCCGTTGTGGAGTTTGTTTACTTTTAATCAAATTGTTCACAGACTCCATCAGAGAGAAGAGCATACCTTTCATATCTATTGCTCCTCTTCCATAAATCCTGCCATTGGCAACGACTCCTGCAAAAGGGGAATAATCCCAATCTTCAGCAACTTTTGAAACAGGTGGCAATACTTTATCATCGGGACGGAATATATTTTCTTCTTTGTTTTTCACGTCAGCGTCTCCCGGAGGAACAACGTCCATATGGGAAAGAAACAGGATAGGCTCCAGAGCAGGATTACTTCCTTTCAACCTGAATACCAATCCATATTTATTCACTTCAAAGTTCTCCGTATTCTGATACACCAGTGGATATGATATTTTCAGGTATTCTTTAAACTCATCAAAGGGTGTATAGTTAAATTCTCCCAAACTCCCGGTTGATACTGTTGGAATTTTTATTCCGTTGGAAAATCTTATTAGGGCAGAATCATTTTTTACAGGCTTCCATCCTTCTCTGGCTTCATCTGTGTTTTTCTTAAACGGATAGGTATAAGTTTTAATAAGTAATACAGCAACTAGGATAGCAAGAATACCTAAAATAATTAGAAGAACTTTTTTCATGATCAACTGATTTTGTATGATGGTTTGGTTCTATAAATATAGGAAAGTCTTTTTGCTACGGCAATAATTCCAGTGAGATATCGGAAATCAGAGAAAATGAAAAACCAATTGCTTATGTCACTTCTAAAACTCTAATCCCTTATTTTATGACATGGTAAAATGTCCCAGAAATACCATGGTAATATCTAAAGTCTTTGCGTCTAATGTAGAACCGTCGTGAATACAATTATCCGTTGGAGCTATATAAAAATCATAGGGTTTTTGTTCTATTTTAAGTACTGGATAATCAGGAAAATATTTAAAAAAATACTCAATGATATTTTTATTACTGATATTCTCTTTTTTTACGTCAATTTTTTTCTTCAGCATATTGTAAATCTGGATCATGGTCAGATTGATAAATAAGAAATATCTTGATTCCTGACCAAGATTGATGGTGAGACGATTACCATGTTTGTGAGATGATCCAATCGTCATTTTCCTGTCGGAAGAATCTTTGTGAAGACCGATGAACCTCATCTGATGGGGTTGATATCCTTCCGGCAGATTTCTTCTGTCTACCGAAGTAGTCTCACAGTTAGGATAACCGGCTGCAATGCAGTGAAAGGAGTAATCCGCGGAAAGGTTTTGTAAAAAATCATTTAATCCTTCATTCAGCTGTGCTACGATTTCTTTGTTATTGTAAAAACATTCAAGAACTTCCTTTTCACTGGTAGCAACATGAAGGTTAAGCTGCTTACATAAATTTTGCAGCTTTGCAGGAATTTTTCCGATCGCAGCAGTATTATAATCCTTTAGAAAGCGGGTCGTCCGAATCCTGGATACAATCGGCCCCTCTACTTTTTTCCAATCTCTTTTGGGAAGATAAGCTTCGTCTTCATATTGTGGTTCGAAGTCTGCCTCTCCAAATAAAACTTTTGTGGGTTGTCTGTATTTACCGGAATGGCTGCCGGTATTAATTGTTACGGTTTCTTCAAATTCCTTATCCTTACAAAAAATCTTTATGCCGCTTTTTACTTCCATAATATTAATAGTTATCAAATTTTCCTGTGTAAACAATGGTGATATCAAATTCTTTATTTCCTAATGTACTTCCGTCATGGATAAAATTATCCGTGGGGGCAATGTAATACTGATAAGGCTTTATTTCTAATCTGATTACAGGATAATCGGGAAAATCATGTAAGAAATTTTCTACAATATTTTCTGTGGTAATTTTTCTTCTGTGGTATAGTTTATAAATTTGTCTTAAACTCAGATTGATATAGTATAGATAGCGGGATTCGCTACTGATATTAATCGATATCCTGTTATCCGATTTATAAGCAGTATGAGGAGTAAACTTCCTGCTCTCATCAATATGCAGACCTGTATATCGAATATATTCTTTATTTATAAAATGAAAAGTGGTCGTTTCTCTGTTAGGCTGGGCTTTGGCAATACGATGGAATTTATAATGCTGAACCGAAGATTTATTTTTCAAAAACTCATCCAGTTCTTTATTGATCTTAATAACCAGTTCTTCGTTCTCCTGAAATTTGGGTTCAATATCAAACAGACTTTTACATTCTGATAATTGTAACTTTTTAATAAGATTAATTACTTTTTGAGGAATTATTCCAATAGAAACTGATTTGGACAGCGGATTAAAATGATCATTGGTCATGATAATACTGTGCTCTTTTGGGGTAAGTGGTCTCCAGCTTTTTTTGGGAATAAAAGCATTACCGGAGTATTCAACAGTTGTAATATGCTCTGCCGATTCAGTACCGGTATTGATTAAGATCTGCTGTCCGATATTATCAATCCCGCTATTGTATAATTGAAGTCCTTTTCTTAACATACTAAACTAAATGATTTTAATTTGTTTTTTATTTCATCATGAGCTTTTATAAGTGATTCTTCTTTTAGCTCTTCTACGATTTCTTCATAATGAGCCTCGCTTGCATCCAAAGAAGCATAGACTTCTTCCGGAAGGCTGTTTACGATATCATTTTGAATATGAGAAACCAGTTTTATCATATCATGGCAATAAATGGTAGGGTTATCAAAGCCCTCTTCATTAGAATAGCGGTTCCCCAGGAATCCACCGCCACATATATCATATATCGGGCAGCTCAGGCATATATCGTTAACCATATTATGACTGTGAAAGAAAACCTCAAATAACGGATCATTATTCAGGTCATCAATAGAATGGGTATGAATATTGAGATCGTTTCTTGTTATCCCTTCATAGCAGGCCCGGATAGAATCCGACACTTCCAGTGCTCCGTTTGTTTCCAAAACAGCAACACCGTTGTTCAGTCTTCCCACCATTTGATCTCCTGTCTGCTCTCCCATGATCAGTTCAATCAATGTCCGGAAAAACCGGATCATAGGTCTGTCGCTATCCATTTTCCATATCTCGAAAATTTCAATCAGCCAGTCAGCATAGGGAGTATGATGCAATGTATTTACTTTTAATTTTTCGAAACTATCGGGTAAATTATCATAATGACCATCCGGTAATAACAGATTAAAACTTGGTACTCCTAAATTTTTCACTTCCTGATAAAATTCTGAGGGAGAGATATTCAGATTAACAACGGACAGGATATTACTCATCCCATATTGTTTTCCAAGCTCAATAGCCTTTACTACTTTTTCATATGATCCTTTTCCATTATGAAATACACGGTATCTGTCATGATGCTCTTTGGGGCCGTCCATGCTGATTCCTATCCGTATATTAAGTTCTTTAAACAGTTTATACCATTCATGGGTAAGGCTTACACCGTTTGTCTGCATTGCAAAGCCAAAATTCACATCTTTAACAACAGTTGTAAAAATTTCGATGGCCTGTTTATAATTTTCTTTACCCCACAACAGAGGTTCCCCGCCATGAAATACAATCTGGACATATTTTGCCTGTTTTTCCCTGCAATATGCATGTAGTTTTTGGGCAAAAACTGTAATTGTTTCCATAGACATGAATTTAGGCTGAGAGAGATAGGTTTTATCACCCAGATTATACATGTAACAGTAAGAACAGTTGAGGTTACATCTACTTGCAACCTTTAAAACAAATGAGACAATATTTTCCATACATTTTATTTAAAAGAAACTCTCCATTAGCCGGTTTGTAGCTAATGGAGAATAGTAAAGAGTCCTTATACTCTTAAAAATGGATCATATTTACTGTAAGCAGCAGATCCGCCGCCACCTTCAATGGCTACATTGCAGTTATCAGTTCCCGTTCCAATTCCGGTTCCGGGATTGATGATACCAATTCCTCCGAAAACAGCTTTGTACAGATCCATCTTCTCTGTACCTGAAGATTTAATAGTCTCCTTTAAAATGCTTTTGTGCTCTAAGTTTGAAACTAGTTTAACTCTTTTTTTCATAAAAAAAATTTAAGATTAATAAAATACCATCAGTAAGGACATGGCAATCGCCCCTCATTTATAAAATGAGCAATTATTATAGTGTTTGTTTTGGTTATGATGCTGCTGATTGTATAACCAGCGTAACGTTGTATATCTGTTGATTAATTTGTTCAACAATTCCCCCTCATTGTAAGGGTCATTTTGATTGGCAATTTCACATTAGATAACAAGGTCCGGATAAGTAACCTTATTGACGTTTAAAAGAATTTTAAAGACTGTTGTAAACGGTTTGTATGAGTAATTAATTCTGTCATTTTTTGTATATAAAAACAAGAAAAAATAACCCCAAACAAAAGAAAGGGTAGAAATAGGTAATTCATCGTATAGTTATTAGTTTTTTTTAAGCTTACTGAACTTTTACTGGGGGAATTGGCGGAGATTTTGGTCCTCCATCATAAGCAGCCTCCGTTGAGGTTTCCCAAGTATTTTTCATAATTAAAGTGTCTGTCTCACTTACAGGACCTCCTCTCTGTAATTTTTCAGAATTGCTTGTTGGCTTCATTTTTGCAGTTGGTGCAGAGAGGTCCTGATCATCATCCTGTCTACATGAAACAGCTAACAATGCAATAGCAGATGCGTATAATACGCTTAATAGAAATATCCTTTTTGTCATAACAGTTTTTTTATACAATTTATGTAATCTAAGTGGCCGAAACTACAAATTAAATAATCAACAAGAGTCATTTCTTAAAAAAAATTTATTAAATCATAAAAAAATCAATCAAACAATTATGTTAAGTATTTAAATATCAATGTTTTACTTTTTTATGTTTTTAAAAGATTAATCACTATTTTTGTTAGAGTTTTTTTTGTGATTTTTGTAATTTTCTAGAATGAAAAAAATATATTTTCTACCACTTTTTCAATTATGCTTACTACTGAGTATTTTTTGCTCTTCATTAATGGAAGGACAAAAAATGGGAAAAGCGAAAGATTCGCTCAGTGATGAAGAAAAATGGAAAAAAATTTCACTACAAATAAAGAATTCCAAAAAAAATAAAGAATTTAAGAAACTTTATGATGCTTATGAAAATGCGGCTTTAATGGGAGCAAAAAATCAGAAAAACTATTTAGATAGTCTTTTGATTACCGCAAAACAGCTGAAAGACGACAAGCTTATTGGTGAAGCTTATATGTGGCTGGGCATGAATGGTGAAAGTATAGAAAACTACCCTGAAGCGCTAGATAACTATATCAATGCATATGGTATGCTTTCAAAAACCAATAATCAGCTGGCTATCAACAAATCAATTACCTTTCTGGCAAGGGTTAAATTGTATATGGGTGATTATGATGGAGCCTACAACCTTCTAAAACCTGCCTTAAAAAACCTAAAATCAATAAACACAGAAGAATCCCACTTATATTTTACTTATGGACAGCTTGCTCTTATTGAAACCAATTGGTATCTGAAAAGAGATGATAACAGCGCTTTGGTAAAAGAAGGAATGGATTTTATCAAAAATACCAATCAATCGGGGTATTATCCTTATTTCCTTGCAGCGGAAGGTGTTGATCAATATTACAATAAAAATTATAGTGAAGCGATCAAAAAAATAACTGCTGCAGAAAAGCTATACACAGACCAATTTCAGCACTTAACAGATAAGCTCTATCTTGCCCTTAGCTATTGGGAACAGGGGAATACCAAGCAGGCCTATACTTTTTTGCAACAGATAGATGATGCTTATGATAAAACAGGGAAAATAGACCCAAAATTCAGATCTGCGTTTGAGATGCTGATTAAGTACTATGAGAAAACCGGCGATAAAGACAAAGAGCTGGAATACGTAAAGAAATTATTATCAATTGATGCCAAATATGAGAAGGACTACAAACTATTGTTTTCCACTATGCACAAAGAGTTTGATAATAAAAAACTAATCGAAACCAAAACAATATTAGAAAACAGGATAAAAAAAGGTAAGATTATCTATAAGATCAGTATTGCTATTGGTATTGGACTGATTATTTTCCTGATATCTATTATCTATAAAGGAATTCAGAAAAGAAATAAATACCAGAAACTCTACAAAGAGTTTATCAGTATCAAAAGCAGTGAAGATTTAGATGAAGAACTGCCTGATGAAGATCCCGTGGCTGCAGAAGTCATAGATGCTTATGATATGGATTCCGATGCTGATAATGAACCGGATATCCTGGATGACATTGATGATATTGACATTAATCCGAAACTTGTGGATAATGTTCTTAAAGAGCTTGATCTGTTTGAAAAGAATAAAGACTTTTTAAAGAAAAAAGTAAATCTGGAAAGTCTTTCTTTACAGTGCGGAACCAATACCGCCTATCTATCCAAAATTATCAACCATTATAAAAAGCAAAATTTCAAAACCTATCTCAATGATTTAAGACTTAATTATGTTATGAATCTTTGGCGGGGAAGTAAAAAGAGCAGAAGATACTCTATACAGGATATTGCAAGTAAAGCAGGATTCAGCAATTCGCAAAGCTTTTCAAAAAAATTTCAAGAAAAATTCGGGGTTTCCCCTTCATTTTTCTTGAAAAAGCTTAATTCCAATAAAGAATTGGAAAGCGATATAATCGCTACGGATAATGAATTAAAAAATGATTAATATGTTGTTAATGTAAACTGTGTCCTTATTTTAAAATGGTTCTATTTCCCTTATGGGTTTTACCATCTGCTCTAACGCTGAAGCTAAATTAGTTATTATCCTGAAATAATACCAAAACAGGAAGGCTACAGAGGGTTGAAAACTTAAAAAAGAAGACCCAAAAACTTAAAAAACTTAAAAAAATACATCATCTTCCCTACTGATTTACAACATAATAAGATTTTATAAAGTAAGTTTTGAATCATATTTATTTTAATAATAGAAAGTAGAGATAAAAGCACCTGAATCTCTCATTTAGGGCATGAATTTTCAATTTATCCAAGATTATACATTGTCAAAATACCTGTAAAATCATCACCTTAAAACACAAAAAGGGCCAATTCAAAAAAGAATTGACCCCAAACATTAACTGTTTACTGAATTATGATATTTTTTATTTCCAGCCTCCACCTAGGCTTTTATAGATATCTACTACTGTACTCAGCTGTTTCTGCTTAGCTTCAATCAGCTCCATTTTAGCATCCAATGCGTCTCTTTGGTTCAAAAGAACTTCAAGATAATCTGCTCTGGAGTTGCGGAATAATTGGTTGGCGATATCTATGGACTGATCCAAAGCTTTTGTTTCCTGGGATTTTAATTGATAATACTGATCTATATTCTTGATTCTGGACATCATATTGGCAACATCCAGATAAGCATTTAAAATCGTCTTATCATACTCATACAATGCCTGAACCTGTCTTGCATCAGCGGTTTGGAAGTTGGCCTTGATAGCACTCTTATTGATCAGGGGGCCAGCCATCTCTCCAACAAGGTTATAGGCAATGGATTCCGGCATTTTAACCAAATAGGAAGGCTTAAAGGCTTCCAATCCTAAGGTTGCGGATATTTCCAGTGAAGGATAAAACTCTTTTCTTGCCGCTTCCACATCTAATTTTGAAGATTTCAATTCCAATTCTGCACGTTTGATATCCGGACGGTTAGCAAGCAATTGTGACGGAATGCCGGTATAAACTGTCTGCGGAATGGTAGACATAAAACTTTCTTTTGTTCTTACAATCGGCTGTGGGTACCTTCCCAACAAAGCATTGATACCGTTTTCCTTCTCAGTAATTTGCTGACGGATTGTGTATTCTGCAGCTTTTGACTTGGCCAGTTCAGCTTCAAATTTCTTCACCGCCAGTTCTGTTGCCGCAGCAGCTTCCTTCTGGATCTTAGAGATTTCCAAAGCTTTTTGCTGAAGTTTGATATACTGCTGTATGATATCCAGCTGATTATCAAGAGCCAGCAATTCATAGTAACTATCTGCGACTTCTTCTATAAGATTGGATAATACAAAATTTTTCCCTTCCACTGTGGAAAGGTAGTGAGCGACAGCTGATTCTTTCTCCGTTCTGAGCTTTTTCCAGATATCAATCTCCCAGTTCGCCATTAATCCTCCTTCAAAATTCCCCAATGGATCCGGCATTTCTCTTCCCGGTTCTATTTCCGTAGTAGCATCCCCTGCCCCTTCACTGGTATAGCGCCCTGCTTTTTTCAGCCCTGCACCTATACCGGCAGAAACAGTGGGGCTCAGTTTTCCTTTTTTAGCCAACACTCCACTCTTGGCAATTTCAATCTCCTGAAGCGTGATCAGAAGTTCCTGATTGTTCTTTAGAGAAGTTTCAATCAGGCTTACAAGGTTAGGATCAGTGAAGAATTGCCTCCAGGGTGTTGTTCCGCTGTTATTATTGGCGTCCTGCTGTTCTTCCTGGTTAAAATTCTGAGGTATATTCTCTTTAACCTCATCTTTTATGACTGTCGCCATCGGAGCTTTACAGCTTGCCAGAACAAGAGATAAAGCAATGGCTGTGATTATATTTTTAGTCTTCAAATTTTCCATCATGTTCATAAGGTTCAGTTTGTTCTGTTAAAGGATTTTCTTCTTCATATTTTGCCAGTCTCGATTTATCAGCAATCGTTCCGAAAATATAATATAGCCCCGGAATAATCATCAAACCGAAAATGGTTCCTATCAGCATTCCTCCTGCTGCTGCCGTTCCAATCGTTCGGTTACCCACTGCACCCGGTCCGGTTGCAACTACTAATGGAATTAACCCGGCAACGAATGCAAATGAGGTCATTAAGATAGGGCGGAAACGGATCGCTGCACCTTCAATAGCCGCTTTTGCCACAGGAATACCTTCTTCAGCTTTCTTCTGTACTGCAAATTCTACAATCAGTACCGCATTTTTACCCAGAAGCCCGATAAGCATTACCATGGCTACCTGTGCATAGATATTGTTTTCCAATCCTAAAAGCTTTAAGCATAGGAATGCCCCGAAAATACCTACCGGAAGAGATAGAATCACCGGTAAAGGAAGAATGAAGCTTTCATATTGCGCCGAAAGAATCAAATAAACAAATCCTAAACACACAAGGAAGATAAATACAGCTTCATTTCCACGGCTTACTTCATCTTTGGAAATCCCAGCCCAGTCTATACCAAAACCTCTGGGAAGGGTTTTATCTGCAACTTCCTGAATGGCTTTAATAGCCTGCCCACTGCTATATCCAGCAGCCGGAGTTCCACTTACCTCTGCCGAGTTATACATATTATGTCTTGTAATTTCAGATAAACCATACACCTTTTCAAGTCTCATAAAATCCGAATACGGTACCATCTGGTCTTTATCATTTTTAACATATAATTTCAACAGATCTGTTGGTAGTGCACGATACTGAGGCCCTGCCTGTACAATCACCTTATAAGGCCTGTCGAAACGGATAAAACTTGTCTCATAGTTGGAACCGATAAGGGTTGATAAATTATCCATCGCTTTTTCAATGGTCACTCCTTTCTGTTCCGCAAGGTCATTATCTATTCTAAGCATATATTGTGGGAAACTCGCAGAATAAAACGTAAATGCCGATCCAAGTTCAGGACGTTTTTTAAGCTCTTTTACAAAATCATTACTTACCTGTTCCATTTTATGATAATCCCCACTTCCTGCCTTATCCAGCAAACGGAGCTCAAAACCTCCTGCCGCACCATAACCCGGCACTGAAGGTGGTTGGAAGAATTCAATATTGGCTCCCGGAATATTTTTAGCCTTTTCTTCAAGTTTCTCAATAATTTCAGAGGCCGATTCTTTACGTTCTTCCCAGCTTTTAAGGTTGATCAGACAAGTTCCCGAGTTAGATCCCGTTCCTTCGGTCAGAATTTCATATCCTGCCAGCGACGAAACAGACTGTACCCCATCAATATCTTCTGATTCTCTTAAAAGCTCTTTTGCAATCTGATTGGTTCTTTCCAATGTAGATCCCGGAGGAGTTTGGATAATTGCATAAATCATCCCCTGATCTTCCGCGGGAATAAATCCTGAAGGAAGAGAGTTGCTGAGAAAATAAGTACAGGCACAAAAAGCCAGCAATAATGGTAACGTAATTGTTTTTTTCGTAACCGTTTTATTAAGCATCTTCTCATATTTTCCGGCCCCTTTTGTGAAAATATTGTTGAACTTATCCAGGAAAATGGAAATCGGAGTTTTCTTTTTAACTTTTCCGTGGTTATTTCTCAGAATTAATGCACATAATGCAGGCGTCAGGGTAAGCGCTACAATCCCGGATAAAATAATGGACGATGCCATGGTAATAGAGAACTGGCGATAAAATACCCCAACCGGACCGGACATAAATGCAATCGGGATGAATACGGATGCCATTACCAACGTTATGGCGATAATAGCACCACTGATCTCATGCATCGCTTCTTCAGTTGCTTTTAAAGGAGAAAGGTGTTTTTCTTCCATCTTGGCATGGACGGCCTCAATCACTACAATGGCATCATCTACTACAACCCCAATTGCCATTACCAGGGCAAAGAGTGAGATCATATTCAGTGTAATTCCAAAGGCAGACATTACGGCAAATGTTCCTACTAATGAAACCGGAACCGCCAATGCAGGAATAAGCGTTGAGCGCCAGTCTCCAAGGAATAGAAATACAACAATGGCTACCAGTATAAATGCTTCGAACAGGGTGTGTATCACTTTTTCCATAGAAGCATCCAGGAATCTGGAAACATCATAGCTGATATCATAGTGCATTCCTTTTGGAAAGTTATTCTTTTCAAGATCCTTCATCAATGTTTTTACATTTTTGATAACGTCACTTGCATTAGATCCATAGGACTGCTTTACAGTAATTGCTGCAGAAGGTTTTCCATTCAATGTAGAATAAATATCATACATAGAACTTCCAAACTCAATATCTGCGACATCTTTTAGCCTTACAGATTCTCCATCAGGCTTCGCCTTAAGAATAATATTTCCGTAATCTTTTTCATTATTAAAACGTCCCGGATATTTTAACACATATTCAAAAGACTGAGAACGTTTTCCTGAGCTTTCTCCTGTTTTTCCTGGAGAAGCTTCTAAGCTCTGCTCATTCAGTGATTCCATCACTTCATCCGCTGAAATATTATAAGCGGTAAGCCTATCCGGCTTAAGCCAGATACGCATTGCATATTCACGGGTACCCAGGATATCGGCAAAACCTACTCCACTTACCCTTCTCAATTCAGACATTACATTGATATCTGCGTAGTTGAAAAGGAATTTCTGGTCAGCTTTGGGATCATCACTGTACAGGTTAATGTACATCAGCATATTGGGTTCTTCACGGGTAATTTTCACTCCTTCACGCACTACCAGCGGAGGTAATTTGTTCACTACTGAAGATACACGGTTTTGAACGTTGACTGCAGCAACATTGGGATCTGTACCGAGGTCAAATACAATCTGAATAGAGGCTTCCCCATCATTTCCTGCATCCGAGGTCATATATTTCATACCTGGAACACCATTCAATCCTCTTTCCAACGGAATCACTACGGATTTGATCAATAGTTCGTTGTTGGCTCCCGGGTACTCTGCCGTAATATTTACTTTAGGCGGTGAAATGGATGGAAACTGCGTCACAGGAAGCTTCACTAGGGACAAGATCCCTAAAAATACTATAATCAATGAGATTACAATAGACAGAACAGGTCTGCGAATGAATTTCTTAAACATACTTCTTCATTTTTAGAATAGACTACTCTGCTTTTAATTTCAATGATTGAAGAACCTTTTTAGGATCCTGGAATTTTGTTTTTATCTTTTGGTCGTCTTTTACTTTCTGAACTCCTTCCAGAAGAATCTGATCCCCTTTTGAAAGCCCTGAACCTACTACATAGAGGTCCTGAAGTTCATAAGCAATTTTAATATTCCGGGATTTTGCAGTTCCGTTTTTATCAATAACAAATACATATTTCTGGTCCTGAATCTCGTAGGTTGCTTTTTGAGGAATAATCAGTGCATTATGAACCGGCATTACCATTTGAACTTTTCCGGTTTCCCCATTTCTCAGCAGTTTATCAGGATTCGGAAACTTTGCGCGGAAAGCAATATTTCCGGTTTCATTATCAAATTCTCCTTCAATAGTCTGAATTTCTCCTTTATGGGTATACGTTTCGCCATTGGCAGTAATCAAAGCCACCTCATTGCTTCCACGGTCAGCAACATGCGTCTGGTAGCTTAAATATTCCGGTTCTGAAACATTGAAATAGGTATAAATGTTGGTATTATCCGACAGTGAAGTAAGAAGATCTCCTTCATCTATTAAACTTCCAAGTTTTAAAGGTATTCTGTTGATGATCCCGGAAAACGGAGCTTTAATATCTGTAAATGACAGATGGATTTGTGCCAGCTTCATTTCTGCATTGGCAGCATCCAATTTAGCTTTTGCCATTGCTTTTTCATTTTTAGACACAATATTGTTATTGGCCAGTGTACTGGCATTTTTCAATTCGATAGACGCCTGTTCTACTTCTGCTTTTGCTTTTAAAAGCTCTGCCTGATACAGTTTAGGCATAATCCGGAATAAAGTCTGTCCGGCCTGTACATATTGTCCCTCGTCTACAAAGATCTTTTCAAGGAAACCTTTTTCCTGTGCCCTGATCTCAATGTTTTTCACTGACTGGATCTGAGCAACATATTCTTTATTAATTACAGTATCCATAACTACCGGGGACGTTACCGGATAAATTGAGGCTTCTTCTTTTTCCTCTTTTTTCTTGGTACAGCCAACAGCCAGCAGCAGAATGCTTAAAGCAATGCCTGAGGCAACTCTTTTTATCATAATTCTAGAGTTTTATATAAATCGTTAATGTTTGAATAGAAATAAGAATGGTAATCGGGAATGCTACGATGTGATGATTACCAGAAGGTCACAACGCAAGGAAAATCTCCACCTGAAAACAGGTAGAAAATAAACGGAAAAATGAAATTTTAAATTCTGATGGAACGGATTAAAAGAAATTTTTTAGTAGAAAGGCCAAAAACAAAACCATGAATGTGCGGCTTAAACTGCTTATAACTTTTTAATCCAAAAATATAAACCAAGCTGAAAATGCCGGCAAAAACAACAATAGCCTGAAATACATCAGACAACTGAAAATCATTTTCGATAAGTTCCAGGGTAGAATTGTCTACACTGTCGGCTTTCTGCTGAACGGAGAGCTTTTCAAAAGTCTGGTTCAGACGGTTAGCTCTTTTAGGAATGTGATGAGAAACATGACCAGAATAGTCATTTCGCAGCGTTTTAACGTTAAGCTTGCTTTCCACTATAAAGAGCAGAAAAAGGCTTGTTAAAAAATATACTATAAAGTTTCTCATTTTGAAGTGGCAAATGTACATTTAGATTATGATATAATCATAGTAGATTAACAAAATTTAACGATCCTTTAAATAACCTGAAATCAAAAATTACACTGTATTCTCTTCGTCATCTATAGTGTTCACTATCAATTGAATTTATCTCAACATATCTTAAAATTACATATTACACATTAAAAGCAATTGTACAGTTAATTAATCACAATAATTAGTATATTTATAAAAATAACAACTAAAAATGAGTAATTTAGTTTATATTTTTAAATACATCAAGGAAATTCACCCTGATTTTACTAAGGGTTATAAGGGGCTCTATACTTTAGCAAATATCTTTTTCTTTTATACTTTATGTAGTACTATCTTTTTTTCAAATTTATATTTACCTACAGGTTTCTTGCCCGCAAAAGCCTATGTTTTTTATAGTACTGTGAAAATAAGCTTCCCAATTTTTGGCATTTATTTTAACAAACGCTACACACAACACCTAAAATACTTTACTTATGAGAAAGAATTTATCTTTACTGGGATTGGTCTTTGTTTCAACCTTTTACGCGCAGGTAGGTATACATACCTCCAATCCTCAAAATACATTCCATGTGGATGGGGCAAAGGATAATCCCGCCACAGGAGCTCCTTCACTCACTCAGCAAGCCAATGACCTCATTGTAACTTCCAGTGGAAGTACAGGAATAGGAACGGCCACCCCTGATCCCTCTGCTATGTTGGAAGTCAATTCCCCCAACAAAGGAATTTTACCTCCAAGAGTGGTTCTCACTTCTGCTAATATGCAGCTTAGCGCCAATCCTAATGCTACCGGACTATTAGTTTACAATACGTCGTCAACTCCATTAAAAGCAGGGTATTACTTTTGGGATGGCATACAATGGCAAAAATTAGACTCTACAACAGATAACAGCGGTGGTAATGCCACTGTAGAGACGAAAGCTGTAATGGGACCTCTGACAGCCACTACAGATAATGGCAGAGCCGGCTACGCAATTGTTGTAACAACACCTGACGGCAGATTTTCGGTACGCTGTTTTATTCCTACAGGAAGTTTGTTTGCTGATGTTAATTTACAGATCAGAAATAATGGTATTCCCACGGTAGATATCATTTCAAACGGACATTATCTATGGTCCGGAGCGGGAGGATATCAGCAAAATCAGCTCAGATTACCATCTGCAGTATGGGCTGGTGACAATGCAACCACTTCACAGGCACTTATTGATGCAACAACCGGAGCCAGAATTCAAACTGCTCTTACCAATCCATATTGGGGAGATCCGGGTGTATATGCCAGTGGTGTTCCGGAGCAAAGACTCTATTCATGGACGACAACTGATGGTAATGACAAGGTTTTCTACAAAATGTATTTTATGATGGGTTCTTCTACCCCGGCCAGTGCAGGAAATGCTACAACATGTCCGGGTGGCATATGCAACACAACGAAAGCATTTTTCACCATAGACCAGGTTAAAGCTCCTTAATCGGCTTAAACTGATTCATATGATCCATAAGAGGCCGTCTCACAACTCGTGAAAACGGCCTTTTTTATGAAATTTTCCTGTACCCCTATATGAGAAGGGTTTTCGTTTAAATGATTCTCAACCCACATCGTTTAGTTGTGAGACGGCTTCTTTTTATTGATGGATAGGCTGGCGGCACATTTTCTGGTAAGGTGTGAAATCATTACAAAAAACTAACTTTTATCATGATTTCCAATTATTTATAAAAGTCTATTGTTATTCTCTTCTATTTGAATTATTTTTGCCGGAAAATTAAACAACAAATGCAACATAAGAAATTTACACTTTATCTCATTTAAAATGAGCAAAATATACTCCTCTGCTTTTAGAGTTATGTTTTAAATTCTACATCAATTAATTCCTATTGTTCTGTTTTAAAGGTCTGTTTTTAACAAGCAAAGAAACGCGCCTCGATAAAAACACATTGTTAATTTTACATAAACTAACATATTTTTATTAAAAATATTTGTAAATTTATATAGTATTAACACCATAATTCATGAAACACTTTAAAATCACTTATCACTATGAAAAATTTATTACCATCAATCCTTTTAGGATTGGCAATCCTTTCCTCAACAGCGTGTAAACATCCTGGTAAAGAAGCTGAAGTTATTACTGCTGCGCCGGAGAACAAAGATGAAATTTCCAAAAATGTTTATGTAGATAGCTATGGAGAAAAAATAGAAGTTACCATAAACACTACTAAAAATACAGCCACAGTACATTTGAATGGCAAAACATATGATCTCAAAAAAAGTGATGCACTGCCAGAATATACTGCTTCAAATGAAGAGTATCAGTATTCTGAAATCAAAGGCAATATTACTTTTTTAAAGAAAAATGTAGACATGGTTCTTTTCCATCATAAAAAGGAGAGAAAAGAATCAGGACCGGCTAAAATGGCATCATATTAGTTGAAGAGTTAAACATACATTTAAATTAAACTTTATGAAAAACTTGTATTACTACCTATCAGCTCTTTTCCTTGCTGTATTTCTTGTTGCTTGTAAAACTCCTGCCGTACAGAAATCTGCAGACATAACAGGAAAAACATGGAAACTTGTTGAACTTAACGGACAGCCAATTCAGTTAAAGAACCCTAAGAATAATCCTCATTTTAAACTTGACACCAATGGTATGAGATATGAAGGACATGCAGGATGTAACGGTTTGGGAGGTACTTTTGAAATAAAGCCTGACATCATGAGAATTAAATTCAACCAGGGAATGTCTACTATGATGGCATGTGAAGATCTGGATATTGAAAACCAATTTACAAAAGCTTTGCTTTCTGCAGATAACTATTCTGTAAACGGAAATACTTTGACTTTAAACAAAGCAAGAATGGCACCTTTAGCTAAATTTGTACTTCAGTAAATTGAATCACAATAAAAATATAAAGACGCTCTGCAGTTGCAAAGCGTCTTTTTTATGTCTTTTTATTATACAATATATAACAGATTAAAAGACTTAGATTAACCAAAACTGCAAACGAGTTGGAAATAATAATGGGCAGTTCATCTTTCATAAAACCATACCAAACCCATAGAGAAAGCCCAACAATGAGAACAAGAAGCATAAGCAGGGAAATGTCTTCCACATTTTTTTCTCTGATGACTTTTACGAGTTGAGGAATCATAGAAACAGAAGTTAAAATCCCTGCAATAATTCCTAATATATTTTCATTCATGATTCTGTTGTTAAGAAATAAAAGAACGTTAATATAAAGAAAACTCTTATGATTTGAACCTGTTCGCAGAAACTTCTTCATGAAGAGGCATATCTTTCTCAATAAAATCATAAAGATTTTTTGAAAAAAAACATCCGTTCAGAATTCCCCTTGCTCCCATCCCATTAAAGACATACAGGTTTTTTAATGATTCGTGCCTGCCAATAATAGGTCTTCTATCCTTTACTGTCGGGCGGAAGCCAAAATGAACTTCCTTCACTTCAAAATCATAGGAATAAAACTCTGAAAGACCACTTACCAATTGTTTTACTGCAGATTCATCTATATGATGGTGCAATTGTTCTCTATCATAGGTTCCACCATAGAAATGAAGCCCGTTGCCGGCAGGAAATAAAAAATGTTTCTTTTTGATTGTGATATCAGGAACAGCCTCAGAAAGTTTTACCTTAATATGATGTCCTTTATTTGGAATAACAGCAACATCTGAAAAATATGGGTTTTGGGTAACTCCCATTCCTTCGCAGAAAACAATATTTTTAAAACTAAAATCTGTATAAGTAGCTTCCGAAGGATTCAGTTTCTCATAATCGAATTTTTCTTTTACCAAAAGGTCATTTTTTTCAAAATAACTGAATAAACCCGCAAAAAATCCATTAACATTCAATCTGGCTGACTGAGACACCTTTCCGCTGAGATAATCGTTTTTTACCACATTTAAAGACTCAAATTTTTTATCGAGAAAAGCTGACAAATCCTCATTCTCTGATTTCTTCAGCCATAGCTTCTGTTCATTTTCATCATGAAAAATTCTATGGATAGATTTTTCAACCAGATAATTTTCGCCTGTATATGATGCTATTTCTTCAAGAGTATCTTTAAGGAAATCAATCTGCTCCTGCGCCTTCCAGAAAGTTGTAAACTTCTTAAGGACAACAGGATTAATGATACCAGCTGAGATTTGAGAAGCACTTTTTCTTCCTTCTGAGAATATTACAAAGGACTTATTATTTTTAATTAGCTGGTGAGCGAAGAAAAGTCCTGCATAACCATCACCCACTATAATATAATCTACATTTCTCATAATAAAAAAACCTGAGTAAAAGTACTCAGGTTTTCTATAAATATCAAGTGAAATTTAGTAATTCCACATATCATTTTCCATTTCAAGGATCTGCGTCTTGATTCTGTCGCTTTCGTCCAGCTGATCATCAGCATCTCTAGGAATATAGTCTTTAATAGTACCATCTCCTAAACCGGCTGAAGATTTGTAGATTATAGAAGAAAATCTTCTTGCATTGATGATATCATCGAAAGATAAATCAGCTGAAGAGTTTTTTCTGTTGAAAACATAATTGTTGGCTAAGACATCTCTTGCATTCGGATAGAAAATCCAGAATAAATCAATCAATTCGTCATTGCTGGCAATTGGCTTCCCGTCAGGGCCTATAACTCCCTGTACTGCAGGGTCTGGACCCATAGCAGCAATACCGAGAGGTCTGTATTTCATCTGTCCGTCTCTCTTGTCTATGAACCACATACCCATTATTTTAAGAACTTTCACTTTATCAGTTGTAGTCTCAATAATATCAGTATATTCTTTTTTCTCCTGCTCAGTTAATTGTCTTCCAGAGTTCAGGATATCAATTGCAGCATCACTGATCTTAACATTAACCAACCTTTTCTTAATTCCTTCCGGAGTAAGTTTATCTACAAAATTCTCATCATTATAAACCTGCTCAATTTTACCGCTTAAAGCAGCATCAAGCAATAATTTATATAAAGATCTTGTAGGAGTAGAAAGAAGGCCATCCGGATTATCATAATAGAATGGCTGATTGATCTTATCATTCATATCAATGATTTCCCAAACAAACATACTTTTAAGGATATCTTTATCTTCTACAAAACCATATTCAAGAGGCTTTACTGTTTTATCAATAATAGTATCACCAACTTTCTGTTTATTCTCCTCTCTCATCTTTCTGAACTCTTCCGGAGAAGATGAATTCAGAATAGTCTGGGACAAAGCAAATCCCGAAACTAATACTAAAAGGGTGCTAATATATTTCTTCATAATAAGTTACAATTTTAGTCCTATTGAACATTAATTAATATAGGAGTAATGTTTTTAATCTGTTGCCCTTCCAAACCTTGAGCTGTTGCTTTAATATCAAATATTGAAAATACATCTCCTGATCTTAAGTTTCTCACCAGTCCAGCTGCTTCGCCTAAAGAATTTCCATGGATCAGCAATGCTGCTTTTCCAGGTACTCTTACCATAAACTGAGTAACAGTGAACGATACTGGGAAGTCAAAGTCAGGAATAGTTGCCTGTACCGTTTGATTCGGGATAGAACTTGCCGGCATAGATAATATATTCTGTCCTCTCATCTGACCTTGTGGTGGCGGTACATTCTTGATTCTATATTCAAATACCTGAGATACTGATTTACCATAAGGATCAAGTCCTGATAATGTTAACTTCACTGTAGTACCTGCACCAGGTTTTACATTCCACTTTCCAGGACCTGTACTTTTCACAGCTGCTCCCGGAGCTGATAATGAAAGCTTAGCATTGTCTGCACCTAAGATTGATCCTGAAACAGGGTTCTCAAGTCCTCTATACATTACATTCATTTTGTCAGCAGAAAGTAATAGTCCTTTTTCAAGTTTTACTTCTCTAGGTCCTGCAATTACATTATAAGTATGCGTCCAAGGGAAGTTTTGCGCTTTACCTGTAGCATCTGTTAATGTAATCATTCCTCCTAATTTATGTTCACCGATACCAGAACCAGAGATAGGAATAATACCTTTTCCATTCTCCAATTTACTTACACCGGAGATACTGATTTTGTTACTGTTAGAATAGTTACCCAACATTACTTTTACTTCAGCCTGCTTACCAGCCTGGATATCCACCGGACCTGCAACAATAGCTTCATAACTTGTAAACTTAATGCTTGCATCTACTTTCTCCTGAAGCAATAATGCCAGTGCATCAGACTGAACATTTCTGGCATCATTTTGGATAATCTCTAAATTGGAAATAGCTGCAATTAAAGGCTGGTGATAGAATTTATTCTGAAACCAAGTCTTATCATTTGGAGATTTTCCTTTAGGATATTCTGCAATAAGAGATTTGTTAGCTCTTTCTACTAAATCTTTAAGCTGAGCATTGTTCCCAAAAGTAACGTTAATGTAATTTCTTACATCATCAATTTTAGCTTTTAGGTCTAATGCATTCTTAGAAGGCGCATTTTCATCTCCTTCTTTAAAGAAATATTCTGTAGTTGCTTCATTATTGTTAAGTGCCGCAAAGTTCTCACTTACATCAACATCTTTTCCATCCTTATCTTTGTCATGAAACTCAGATTGTCTTTTCAGAAGATCTTTGATATCCTGAGAAGATTTCACCAACGCATCAATCTTGGTTTTCAATACCTTATACTGTGCCCAAGGCTGTGCATAAGTATCGGGAACCTGCTGAGCTTTAGCTTCAAGCGTCTTTTCAAAGATTTTCTCGTTCTTTCTTTCTGTTAAAGTTCTGGTTTCATTTAATGCTCTGGTAGAGTCGTAATATGATCTGATGATTTCTGCATCAATGTTTAGGGCCATCATCGCGATGAACACCAGATACATCAGGTTGATCATCTTCTGACGAGGGGTCTGTTTTCCTTGTGCCATTCTCTGTTTCTTTTTTTAGATTAAATAGTTATTTAGAAATGGTTTAGGAATTAAGACTTCATAGCAGTTAGCATACCACCATAAACTCTGTTTAAATTATTCAGATTAGAGGTTAAACCTTGTAGCTCTTGGTTGAATTTTTCAGATTGCTCTGCAGATTTCTGCATATCAGCAATATATTTGTTTGCGTACTCAGATTGTTTTTTACCATTCTCAAGCTGCATAGTATATAAAGCATTCATACTTTCCATATGCTGAGCAGCTTTATTCAACTGATCATTATATTTATGAGTAGAAGCTGATACATCTACAGTTTGGTTGATTTGATCTACAGAATTTGAAAATTTATCAATTCCTGTTCTTAATCTGTCAAATAACTGAACATCCAATTTAGCATCCTCAAGCATTTTATCCAATTTCTTAGAAAGAGAATTTTCCAATTCGGCAAATTGAGCTGCAGCATTGTTATTTCTAGAAGAAACATTAGAATGTAAAGGGTTTGGGTTAGCATGCTTATCTAATAGTTCAGGATAAACATTTTCCCATGCATAAGACTCTTCAGATTTTGGAGGGTCGAATGCAAAAATGATAAAGATAATTGCCTCTGTAATAAGCCCTACAGTAAGAGCGATATTACCATTAATGGGTCCCAAGGTAATGTGAGTAATTTTAAGCCAAGCTCCAAGAATTACAATTGCAGCACCGAATGAATAAAAGAAATTCATCCAAGCATCTTTAGTCTTAAACATATTGAGTTAGTTTTTTTATGTTAAATAAAATTGTTTTGAAAAATAATTGTCTCGTTATCTGTTAACTCTTCTTGGTTTCACAGCTGCTTCAGGAATATCCTGAACAGTTCTGAATCCGATATAGCTTCTAGCAGAATCTTTTCTTTCCCAATCTCTTGCCCCTGTCATCAATGCATATCCTATATCTTTCCAAGATCCACCTCTTACAGATTTCTTAGTATCCTTTTTATCTTTTGTAGAAGGATTTAATGTAGAAGAGAATCCATATGAAGAATTGTTGTATGCAGATTCTGTCCATTCAGAAACGTTTCCAGCCATATCAAATAACCCAAATCCATTTTTCTTAAATTTCTTAACTGGAGCTGTATATGTATAAGTACCTTTTTTCTCGTCTTCCATGTAGTTACCTCTCTTAGGTTTAAAGTTTGCTAAGTAGCAACCTCTGTCATCCATCAAATATGGACCTCCCCAAGGGTAAGTGGCGTTTTGCATACCGCCTCTTGCAGCATATTCCCATTCAATTTCTGTTGGAAGACGGAACTGCAATGGTCTTTGTTTTTTTCTTTTTAAACTTTCGTTGTAATCTGTTTTCAATTTAGATCTGAAGTTACAATAAGCTCTTGCCTGATCCCAGGTTACTCCCACTACCGGGTAGTTTTTGTAAGCTTTGTGCCAGAAATATTGTTCAAATAATGGTTCATTGTAAGCAAAGTGGAAATCTTTTACCCAAACTGTAGTATCCGGATAAATCGCGATACTTTCGCTTTTAAGGTAATTAACTCCTCTTTCGTTATCAGCAAGTGCAGCATCCATATCTCCCCAACGGTAAGTATATTTAAGCTTACTAACATCTAAAATTCTTTCGTTTCCAATTCTGGAAGATGCAGGCAAGTATAATGCTTCTAAAACCTCTGCATACTCTACATCCGGATATTTTGAAGTACTCCAATGTAATGGAATTTTCCAATCTAATCTTTTGCTGGCATCATAGGTTCCATCTTCACGGCCTCCCTGGCCTTCCATATATTCCTGATAAGGCGTTAAATTCTCTTCTTTTTTAGCAAGGTATGCATAATCTCCTATGCTTGCTCCTTTACCTCCGCCTTCATCACCACCTTCTCCGGCAGCTTCAGCAAGTAAAGTTCTCGCAATAGAATCTCTTACATAATTGATAAATACCCTGTATTCTGAGTTGGTAGTTTCTGCTTCATCCATGAAGAAAGAAGAAACAGTAACGGTTTTCAATGCTGTTTTTTCAGGTGTATGTGTTGGATCCTGATCTGCGAGACCAGCAACAAATGAACCTGCAGGAATTGCGACCATTCCGTATGGTCTTTCCGCAACAAATGATTTCGTTTTTTCTCTTGGTATCAATTCTCCTTTTGTTCCAGGCTTCCCTACAGAAGAGCTGCCACCACCTGAACAAGATACCGATGCTACCGATGCAGACAATAATAAAAGAAATATCCTTTTCATGTTAATTTTTATAATTAAGCCGTAAATATATAATTTTTTTAAGAAACTTTTAAGATTTTTTTTGAAATAACGGAAGAAATCTAAATTTATTTTATTTACAACAACTTTTTATTCAACAGTAACAGATTTTGCTAAGTTTCTTGGCTGATCAACGTTTGCGCCTCTATAAACTGCAATATAATAAGCAAGTAACTGTAGGGGCACTGATGCAACGATTGGTGAGAAACATTCTGAAGTTTCAGGAATTTCAATCACATAATCTGACATTTCACTTACCTGACGGTCTCCTTTGTTGACTACAGCGATAATTTTCCCTTTTCTAGCTTTAATTTCCTGAACATTACTTACAATTTTATCATAATGACCTTTTTTAGGTGCTATAATAACAATTGGCATGTTTTCATCAATCAAAGCAATAGGGCCATGCTTCATTTCTGCTGCCGGATATCCTTCTGCATGGATATAAGAAATTTCTTTTAGTTTTAAGGCTCCTTCTAAGGCCGCAGGATAGTTGTATCCTCTTCCTAAGTAAAGGAAATTGGTAGTTTCTACAAAATCTTTTGCAATTTCCTGAACCTGCTCATGGGTAGCACTTAAAACTTCTTCAATTCTCTTAGGAATAGCGTCCAATTCAGCAATTAAGCTCATAAATTCAGCATTCCCCAAGTTTCCGTTATGTTTACCTAATTTAAATGCAATAAGGGTAAGAATGGTAAGCTGAGCTGTAAATGCTTTTGTAGAAGCCACTCCAATCTCAGGACCTGCATGGGTGTATGAACCTGCATCTGTAATTCTTGCAATAGACGAATCTACCACATTACATATACCGTATATAAATGCACCTTTTTCTTTTGCCAGTTTTAGAGCAGCCATTGTATCTGCTGTTTCTCCGGATTGAGAAATTGCAATAACCACGTCTTTATCAGTAATAATAGGGTTTCTATATCTGAATTCTGAAGCATATTCTACTTCAACAGGAATTCTTGCATATTCTTCAATAAGGTATTCTCCGATAAGACCTGCATGCCAAGAAGTACCACAAGCAATTATAATAATCCTGTTGGCATTTTTAAATCTTTCTACATGATCCCAGATCCCAGCCATTTTAATAACTCCCTCATCTACAAGAAGTCTCCCTCTCATGGTATCATGGATAGACTTTGGCTGTTCAAAGATTTCTTTAAGCATAAAATGCTCGTAACCTCCTTTTTCAATCTGCTCCAGGCTCAGTTTAAGCTGTTGGATTTCCGGCTCGATTTTAGAGTTTTCATTGATTGTTCTAATATCCACTCCGTTCTCAAGAGAAATAATAGCCATATGTCCTTCTTCCAGATAAATTGCTTCTTTTGTAAATTCTACAAAAGGAGAAGCATCTGAAGCAATAAAGTATTCATTTTCTCCGATTCCTATTGCTAAAGGTGAACCTAATCTTCCCACTACCAATACTCCAGGATAATCTTCATGGAGTACAGTAATTGCATAAGCTCCATATACCTCATTCAATGCATATCTCACCGCTGTCGGGAAATCAATCTCAGGATTCAGTTCCATGAAATACTGAATAAGATTCACCAATACTTCAGTATCAGTTTCTGATTGGAAAGTATACCCTTTCTCAGTAAGCATTTTTTTAATAGTATCATAATTCTCAATGATCCCATTATGCACAATAGCTATTTTTCCATTATTTGACAAATGCGGGTGTGAGTTTCTGTCACTTGGAACCCCGTGAGTTGCCCAACGTGTGTGTCCCATCCCAATTTTGGCTGTTCCTTTCAATTCT
The DNA here is from genome assembly GCF_918698085.1 of Chryseobacterium sp. Bi04. Classification (GTDB taxonomy): domain Bacteria; phylum Bacteroidota; class Bacteroidia; order Flavobacteriales; family Weeksellaceae; genus Chryseobacterium. Next base: position 68,335 of record NZ_CAKKLP010000011.1, on the reverse strand, counting down.
GCTGAAATATTCACCAAATCATCAACCTTACCTTTTGTTTTTTCTACTGAAAATTTCTTTTCTGTATTTTCTAAAACAATTCCTGCACTGTCATATCCTCTGTATTCTAATCTTCTAAGACCATTGATTACTATTTCGTAAGCATCTTGAAAACCTGTATATCCTACTATTCCGCACATATTTTATTTTGTCTAGTGTTATGTTTGTTGTTTATTTTTTTGTACCGTATGTAACTCTCAGCTGAATTCTATTCGCACTTTTGTCACTTCCGGTCAATATCGTTCTGTTCATATCAAATGCTCTTGTTGTAAATGTTGGTCCAAAATAGGCTCCTGAACTTACAACTCTTGCAAATGCACCCTGATTGATAATTAATAGATTATTTTTAAACTGATACTCATTATCCGTAGTAATTTTAATACCATCTGAAGGTCCTTCAACAATACCTTTAATAGTCTTTGTTACCACAAAGTCATAATATAATGGTTTTTCATTGATCAGATAAAGAGGGAATCCTGCTGTTAAATCTGCAGTAAAGCCTGGCGAAACGAATTCTCCGTCTTTTCCTTTGTCTTTATTTACAGGAAGAAGTGTAAATCTGCTGTCTCCAAATTTTGAATGCTTATTAGACCATGTCAATGGATCTACATAAACTCTGATCTTTGCACTTATAATTCCTGCTTTATCTTTTGCATATAAACTTTTAAGCTTATTAATCTCCTCTTCCGGAATTTTCACTCCTATAGAAGGACCTCCCATTCCCTGAGCATAAAGCTTCGGATCACCAGTGGTTTCATTGCTTGCTGCTAATGCAGATTCAACCTGAGATCCTGTTCTGTTATAAGTATACTGACCTATGTGAACATTACCTCCTCCTAAATTAAATTTAAGCGTAGTTTGTGGTCTTGTCGTTGTACCATTATCTGTTTTATCATATTTATAGTACATAATAAGCTCCATATCATTAGGTGAAAACTGGAAAAGGTATCTATCCGTTTCACTTACTGAAATTTTAATTCCTCTTAAGTATCTGATAAAGTTAGCTGTATTTTGCAATTCAGGCATTCCTTTTTTATCTACAATTCTGGTTTGGAAGAAGTCTTTGTCCAACTTCATTCTAAAGTCATTAGTAGAATTGAATAACGCGGTATTATCAGATTTTTTAGTCACTGCTACCGTGCTTACTCTTCCGTCAAATACTGCTGAACCTAATAATCCGCCCGTACTCACATCTACATTTGAACGGGTGAAAGGTTTAGCGTTAGCATCCAGGAAAGTTGTCACTTCATGTACATTTATGGTCATAGAGTTATACTGACCTCCTATTTTACCATATTTAAAAACCGGGTATGTCTTTTTATCTATAGAAACAGGTACTGTTTCGTTCCCTACCGGGAAATCACTTCTGTCATAAGCACCTGGTGCTTTTACTGAATCTGTGATATAGTTTGGTGTTTTTATAACCAGGACAACAGAGTCTACTTTTGCGTTAGGTCCGGTAAAATCGAAGTTATCGGTAGGCATTCTCAATTGTGTAATATAAGATGCTTTCTGGCCTCCGAACTGACCTTCGGTAAAGGCACCCAGAACACCAACGGTTGTGAATCCTCCTGCAGCATTCTGCTCACTGATAAGTTTGGAAGCATCACTTCTGATGGAATCATGATTATTAATATTATATGCAATAAGATCATATAATGTTTCATTTCCATCTGCTGCATCTTTTATAAACAGTTGTTCTCCAAGGGCATCTGCATCCGGTTCACAGTTATAAAGAATTGCACTTCCGAAAATCGCCAGTAAAAGCATGGCGAAAGTCTTTTTAAGATTATGAGTCATTAAAAATGTGTTTTTAATAAAGTTGGTTTATAGAATCTACGTCAAGATATTCTGACTTTTGGGTAGCTGTTTCATTGAAAGCCTGATCAAGGTCTTCATCCAGAAACTCATCTCCCTTTACAACTGCATCCACGTAGTTCATACTTTCGATAACAAAGCTTTTAATTGTTGGATTATCTAACGCTTTTAATCCTGAAATATTATCAAACTTCAATTTTTCATCAATCTTTTTATCCAAGGCAGCGTCTTTCTCGTTATACAGAGAAAGAACAATTTTAGCGTCTTTGAAATAAGTATCGGATTCGTAATACGTTTTAAGGTAAATAGGGACAAAAGAAGCCATCCATCCGTTCAGGTGAATAACATCCGGCACCCAGTTCAGCTTTTTGATGGTTTCAATAACTCCTCTTGCAAAGAAAATAGCTCTTTCGTCGTTATCCTCGAAAGGATTTTCTTCGTCGTCAAAATAGTATTGCTTTCTTTTGAAGTATTCTTCATTATCAATAAAGTAAACCTGAAGTCTTTCCCCCGGAAGAGACGCTACTTTAATAATTAAGGGCTGGTCCAGGTCATTGATAATAATATTCATTCCTGAAAGACGGATTACCTCATGAAGCTGGAATTTCCTCTCACTTATTTGTCCAAATCTTGGCATAAAAACTCTTACATCATTGCCTTCATTGTGCATCTTAAGTGCCATTTTGTTTACCACTGCAGCCATATTGGTATCTTCCTGATATGGATACATCTCTGTAGTAATGTACAGTATTTTTTGATTCGGCATAAACTTTCTATCTAATTTTTTGTAAAAATGCTTTAATGTGCAAAATTACAAAAAAACATCCAACATTATTTTAATTAACATTTTTTTACGAAAATTCCCTTTTCCAAATTATTAAAAACACACTTTATTATGTGATATTTTTAGTATTTTTGAAATAGTATTAAAATAAACTATGGAAGTTATAAGAAATAGGAAAGTCCTTCAGGATTTCATTGAAAGACAGAAAGAAATGGGAAAAAGAATAGGCTTTGCCCCTACTATGGGAGCCCTTCATAAGGGGCATCTTTCTCTATATGAAGAAGCAAAAAAGGAGAATGATCTTGTTATTTCATCAATTTTTGTAAATCCGACTCAATTTAACAATCCTGAAGACCTTGAAAAGTATCCTAGGGACATTAACAGAGATATTTTAATCCTTGAAAACTCTGGGCTTGTAGATGCTGTGTATATCCCCGAAGTAGCAGATATCTATCCTGAAAAAGCAGAAAGCAAGCATTATGATTTTGACGGACTTGAGAATGAAATGGAAGGAAAATCACGACCGGGACACTTTGACGGGGTAGGAACCGTAGTAGAAGAACTTTTCAGACAGGTAAAGCCTGACAGCGCTTATTTTGGAGAAAAAGATTTCCAGCAATTAGCCATTATTAAGAAAATGGTTGAAAAAACACATCTTCCGGTTAAAATAACAGGAGTTCCCATCTATAGAGCAGAAAACGGACTTGCACTAAGCTCAAGAAACCAAAGACTTCATGAAGACCGAAAAGAAGCTTCAAAAATCATTTACGAAACCCTGAATAAAGTAAACGACTGGTTCCGAACGGTAACCATTACAGAAATTAAGGAAAGGGTAAAGGATATTTTTGACAACCAGCAAGGAATGCACCTGGAATATTTCCTGATTGCTGATGAAAATACATTAAAAGAAACTGATTTCTTCTATAAAGACAGAAATTTCAGAGCCTTTATTGTAGTGGTTGTAGATGGTGTAAGATTAATTGACAATATGCATTTAGATTAAACTATATAACACCTATATAATTTTTATAAAATACAAACTCTGATGGTAACGTCAGAGTTTTTTTTCATCAACAATACTAATATCACTCATACTTCTTATGATTATTAATATAAAAAATCAAAGGTCTCTTGAGGAGACCTTTGAAACACCAAATCACAAAATATTAATATGAAAAAAATTTACTTTTCAGTAAACTTGTGACCCGGCTGGGATTCGAACCCAGGACCCATACATTAAAAGTGTATTGCTCTACCAGCTGAGCTACCGAGTCGGCCACAATTAACATGAATTACTTCATTATTAATTATTAAATTTTCTTTGCAGTGCCTGCGACTGGACTCGAACCAGCACATCCTTAGGAAACCACCCCCTCAAGATGGCGTGTCTACCAATTTCACCACGCAGGCAATAAAATTACAAAAAAATAAGTAATTTTTATTGCTAGTGACCCGGCTGGGATTCGAACCCAGGACCCATACATTAAAAGTGTATTGCTCTACCAGCTGAGCTACCGAGTCGGTCACTTATGCATCAAGTTTCATTTAAGTAATGTCCCTTGTTTTAAGTGGTGCAAAGATATGACTTTTTTCTTTATCTCAAAACTTTTTCGCAAATTTGTTCAAAAAAAATTCATGATAATTTCACTGATTGGATACATGGGAAGTGGCAAATCTCACATTTCCAAAATATTAAGCGAAAAAATAGATTTTAAATTAATTGACCTCGATAAAGAGATCGTCAGGAGAAATAAATTAACCATTCCTGAAATATTCGAAAAAAAGGGGGAAATTTACTTTAGAAAGCTGGAAAGAGAGGCATTGGAAGAGATTCTGGCGTCTGAAGAAAACGTGGTTTTAAGCCTTGGTGGAGGGACTCCTGTGTATTATAATAATATGGGGATCATTAATCATAACTCAAAGAGCATATTTTTAAGAACATCGGTAGGAACATTGGTAGAAAGACTTTCAAAACAGAAAGAAAAAAGACCAATAATTGCTACTATTACAGATGAAGATCTCCCCGAATTCATTGCCAAGCACCTATTTGAAAGAAATCAATTTTACAGCAAGGCACAGTATAGTTTAAGTACGGATTCTAGAGAACCTGAGGACATCGTTAAGGAAATAATAGAAAAGCTCTATCTCTAGAGCTTTTTATTTTTAATCTTCTTTTTCGGTTTCATTATTTATTTCTCCAAAGAAATCGTCCCAATCTGTAAAGTCTCCATCAATATCATTTCCTACATATTCATCCATTTCCCTTCTGTCTTTTTTAGTAGGCCTTCCTTCTCCTTTATTTCTGTAATAATCCTGGGACATTTTACGAAGTTTCAGCAATTCATACTGTTCTTTATCTGTCACGTCCTGTATGTGAAGTGAGACAAGCTTTGCTCCTATCCTGCTTTTAGGGATCTGAACTACCTTTATTTTATAATCAATCTGATTTTTCCTAATTTTAATAACATCTCCCTCTTTTACCTCTTTTGACGACTTTACGGCGGACGTTCCCATCGAAACCCTGTTCTTTTTAATTTCCTCTGTTGCAATACTTCTCGTCTTATAAAAACGAATGCACCATAAAAATTTATCTATTCTCATAATTTTTTATACTTTTGCCGTTATATTATTTGTAAAGTAATTAAACTTTTTTGAAATGAAAAAAATATTTTTATATATCCTTGCAGGATCTTTATGTTTTACGGCGTGTAAAAAAGATGATGTAGTAGATACCATTAATGAACCTGAAGACATTAACGTCCAAAACAGCTATGATGATCAGGCGATTAAAAAGTTTATGGATGAAAATTATCTCGATGCGCAGGGAAATGTAAGAACTTTCAGTACAACAGACGCCAGTGATGATAATGAAAAGAAGTTATCCGCTCTTCCTAACGAAACATTGCCTTCAGGTACCGTTTTCATTACAAGACCTGATGCTCAGCCCACCAATGGGGTAGCAATTACCAAAGGAGACAGTTTACGTATCATGATGAACGCGCTGACTTTTGTAGCCACTGATAACAACGGAAGTGTTGTATATGGAGCAAAAACACCTTTAACTAATTACAACACCATTAGTGAAACCGGAATTCCAGTAGTTGATCCAAAATTCTACTATATTAAAGATTACAATAAATTAATCAAAAATGCCACTACAGACATAGCGAAGCAAAAAAGTTATTATATGATTGAAGGCTTTAATGAGGCTTTACAGAAATATAAAGCTTTTGATAAAGCAGATGGAGAAAGCTACAATCTTCAAGGGGTTATTATAGTACCGTCCAGAGCGGCTTTTGCAAGAGATCCTCATTACAATTACAGTGGATATTCTTTCAGAAACAGAACTTTTGTCTTCAACTTCCAGGTCTATAAAAATATAACAAGGGCAGCTGATTAAGCTCAATAAAAATAAAAAATCCCCACAATGAAAACCATTGTGGGGATTTTATTTTATACTTGTTTTACATTTAAGATCTTGCTTTTTGCTTTACATTACCCAGAATATCCGGGAAGTATAAATCTGCAAGATGATCAAACTCATCTCCTCTCATAAACATGGTAGCATCTACTTCTTCGTAAGAACTTCTTCCGGCAGCAGCAATCAGTTCATTACAGGTATGAAGTGTATTTTTGTGGAAGTGATATACTCTTTCGCTTTTATCAGTAACATCCAGTCCTTTAATCAGCATTTTATCCTGAGTAGCAACACCAGTAGGACAGTTATTAGAATTACAACGTAAAGCCTGAATACATCCTAAAGAGAACATAAAACCTCTGGCGTTGTTACACATATCTGCTCCCATAGCAACAGCCCTTAAAATGTCCAGGCTGGTAAGCACTTTACCGCTGGCAATTACTCTTAATTTATTTCTTACATTATAGCTGTTCAGTGTTCTGTTTACAAAGATCAGCGCAGGTTCCAAAGGCATTCCTACTCCATCTGAAAATTCCGGCGGAGCAGCTCCTGTTCCCCCTTCTGCTCCATCTATCGTAATAAAGTCAGGATAAATTTTCAGCACATTCATTTGTACGCAGATATCTTCAAATTCTTTAGTATCTCCTATACAAAGCTTAAACCCGACGGGCTTACCTCCGGAAAGTTCTCTCAGTTGCTGTACAAACCTCAGCAATCCTGCAGCATCATGAAAAGAAGAGTGTGATGGAGGTGAAATAACAGTCATCCCCGGGGTAACGTGACGGATTGCTGCAATTTCCGGAGTATTTTTCACTCCCGGAAGCACTCCTCCATGTCCTGGTTTGGCCCCTTGAGACAATTTGATCTCAATCATTTTCACATTCGGCAGGTTTGAATATTTTGTGAATAATTCAGGGTTAAATTTTCCTTCTTCATCACGGCATCCAAAATAACCGGTCCCAATCTGCCAGCATAAATCTCCTCCTTCCATATGATGGGGCGATATTCCTCCTTCTCCTGTATTGTGGTAAAAATCCCCCTTCTTAGCGCCTCTATTTAAAGAAATCTGGGCCCTGTCACTTAATGCACCAAAACTCATTGCTGAAATATTAAATAAAGAAGCATGGTAAGGCTGTGTACATTGTTCTCCACCTACCCAAACTCTTGGAAGCTCTTCTGATGGTGACTTTGCATAAATAGAATGCTTAATTCCCTCATATTTTCTATGATTAACCTCCAGCTGTGTACCAAAAGCAACAGTATCACTTAAATTTTTGGCACGTCTGTATACTGCAGAACGCTGATTCCTTGGAAACGGCTTCCCATCTGTCTCTCTTTCGATGAAGTACTGCTGCATTTCCGGCGAAATACTTTCAAAAAAGTACCTGAAGTACCCTAATACAGGAAAGTTCCTCAGAATAGCATGTTTAGACTGGTACGCATTGTAAACACCTAATGCATAGATGGCGGACAGCAGGATGGGTATCCAATAGTGCGCTCTGATCAGTAATGCTACAATCCACGTAGCAGTTACTAATACAATTCCCCAAGATAAAAACTTATCTCTCATGAATGTAGTATTTAAAGTTAAAAATAAATTTAGTAGAATTTTTGCAAAGAGCCTATGCTTTTGCTAAAAAATTTTGGTAGGAAGATTGCACAGAAACCGTGCCATCTGACAGGATTTTTTCTAAATTTAGAAATTCTATTTGATTGACAAAGGCAGGATCAAAGTCTTTCTGGACTCTCACGTAGTTTTCTGTGAAGCCAAACATTTTTCCTTCTTTATTTTCATGCTCCCAAAGTACGGGAAGCGTTTTACCCAGTTGAGTCTGATAAAATGCCATTTTCTTCTTTTCAGAAAGAATTCTAAGCATTTTATTACGTTTTTTTCTTTCAGCTATAGGAACTACTCCGTCCATATCAGCAGCTTCTGTATTTTCTCTTTCAGAATAAGTAAATACATGAAGATAAGTAATAGGAAGTTCATTCAGGAAATTATACGTTTCCATAAACCGTTCCTCAGTTTCGCCAGGGAATCCGACGATAACATCTACTCCGATAGCAGCATCAGGCATTACTTCGCGAATCTTATTTACCCTGTCATTATAGAGCTTGGTAAGATAACGGCGTTTCATTTTTTTCAATAAATCATCACTTCCGGACTGCAGTGGAATATGGAAATGCGGAACAAAGCTTTTACTTTTGGAAACCAGTTCTATACTTTCATCTTTTAAAAGATTAGGCTCAATAGATGAAATACGGATTCTTTCTATTCCTTCCACTTTGTCAAGTTCAGAAATAAGATCTAAGAAAGTATGTTCATGTTTTTTGTTTCCAAACTCTCCTTTTCCGTAATCTCCAATATTTACTCCTGTAAGAACAATTTCTTTAATATCTTTGGCTGCAATTTCTGTAGCATTTTTAAGGACATTTCCAATGGTATCAGAACGGGAAATCCCTCTTGCCAGCGGAATGGTACAGTAAGTACATTTATAGTCGCATCCGTCCTGAACTTTAAGGAAAGCTCTGGTTCTGTCACCAATTGAATAACTTCCAATAAAAAAGTCGGTTTCTTCAATTTCACATGAGTGAACGATTCCTTCGTTTTCCGTTTTCTCCAGATCGTCAAGGTAACTTAGGATATTGAATTTTTCTTTCGCTCCCAATACCAGATCTACACCGTCAATCTGTGAAATCTCTTCAGGTTTCAGCTGTGCATAGCAACCTACAATAACAACCAGCCCTTCCGGGTTAGCCTTCATTGCTCTTTTTACGTGAAGTTTACATTCACGGTCTGCATTTTCTGTTACTGAACATGTATTGATGACATACACATTAGCCTTATCATCAAAGCTTACCTTATCATAACCTGCATCTGTTAATTGACGGGCAATAGTAGATGTTTCTGCAAAGTTTAATTTGCAGCCAAGTGTGTGAAACGCGGCAGTTCTGTGAAAAGTAGACATTTGTTACTCCTGAATTTTATGGGTGCAAAGATAGTAATTTTTACTAAGAAGCCAAGATTGATTCAATCTATTGCTTGTATTCGTCCCTTACTTCAGGGCTGTTTTGAAAACATACGGGAGATGAATTAAGTCCAGATTCTTCTCCGGAAATTTTATTTTTCATCTCTGTGTTAAACTCCTGTGACTTATTCCTTGCAATAGAAAGTGTCTTCCACTCATCATTTTTCATCATTTTTGCCAGGTATACAATTTGTCCTATGTGATAGGGATAATGAGCCAGCTGCCTGAAGACAGCATCAATAACGGAATGGGCTTCTCCCCTAATGTAAATTGTAGAATATATATTATCATCACTGATCTGGTTCAAGGCATCAAAAAGACACTTCCATCCTTTTTCCCAATATCCGGTAACTTCTTCTTTTGTTTTAAAAGTGTTGTTAAATTCCTCATCACGATGACGCCATGATTTTTCGCCGTCTTCAGTCAAAAAATTGGTCCATCTCGAAAGCATATTTCCTGCAATATGTTTTACAATGACCGCAATAGAATTACTTTCTTCATTATACTGCCAGAAAACCTGTTCATCAGACAATTGTCCGAATGTTTTATCACCAAGAGATTTGTAATATTCAAAACGCTTAATAAAGAGCTGCTTCATACTTTTAATTTTAATTTTAATTTCTAAAATAAGATTTTTCAAGAAAAGAACCACCTCAAACGAAGTGGTTTTGTCTATCTATAGTATTTACTGATTTATGTCACTTATTCTCTGTTTTTTACCAGTACCCATCCGGAAAATTTGACAGGTGTATTTTTCTTATCACTTTCATTCCAGGTTATAGAATACCAATATGTTCCTGTCGAAACTTTTTTCCCTCCTTCTGTACCATCCCATTTGTAACCGTTGGTTTTGTCTGCTCGGAAAATTCTATTTCCATATCTGTCGAAAATATCCATGACAAAGTTCTGTTTACCGGCTAATGCAGAGTAATCAATACCATCATTCACGCCATCCTGATTGGGAGTAATTACATTTACTAAATTCGGAACTACAATGTCAATTTCAATAGGGTCACAATTGTAAGCATCTTTTACAAATACTGTATGATCACCTCTTGAAATATTTTTGAAAACATTGGAATCCTGCCAGTTTATATTATCCATAGAGTATTTATATGGAGGATTTCCTCCCATTACAGATACAGTAACTGTATTATTCGCAATATCAATTCCTGAAACCACAGGCTGATCAGACGGCAATACTTTTACGTTCTGTATCGCAGTACAGTCTCCAGTCTTAAGCTTCACCCAATAGGTTCCAATTCCTACATTGCTTATACTTTGAGTAGTAGCCCCTGTACTCCATTCATAACTTTTAAATCCAGGGCCTGCATCTAAAGTAGTGGTATCTTCTGCACAAATGATTTTATCTTTAAGGATATCCGAATATACCGGCGGGATAACTGTCAGAGTAATCTTAGCAATATTATAACAGCCTTGTGTATTGTAAACCCTTACATACACATATCCGCTTGGAGCAATATAATTGGAAGCATTAGAAATTTCATTGGTTTGATTGATGGCATCCGTAAGGGACGGGTAGTATTTTTTCCCTGCTCCCGGCTGTGCAGTTACGCTCGCTCCGGTAAGGTTAAATAATGCCGTAGAAGGATTCGTTTCAATAAAACATGATCTTATTACAGCATCATTGACAATGATTGCCGGATAGAATTTTAAAGTAATCTGCGCAACAGCAGTACATCCGAACTCAGAAATTACTTTTACATAGATTGTAGCTTCAGCAGATATAAATGCCATTGGTGTGGTAATCTCATTCATTCCCGCATCGAGGTCAGCCATGGAATGGTAGTATTTCTTAACTACAGTAGTACTTCCAATAATATCTGCCGATGTAAGATCAAACAATGCCGTACCTGCGTTATTATTGTTACAAGCTGTCAAAGTAGCATTTTTTACCTTGATAGAACCGTCTTTGAATTTAAATTTCCCGATCTGTTTACATTTATTAAGTGGGTTATCCGGATTTGTAGGATCTGTATAACTGATACTATAATAAAAAACAGTAGTGGTGTTCACCGTTCTGGGAGCGGTAATAGGATTGGCTCCCGTTAACGCTTCGTTCTGACTGGTATGATAGCTCACGCTAAAGCTCTGATTTCCATTAAGAATTCCTGAGGATAAAGTAGAAAAGTCAAACAATTCAGTACTTCCACATATAATAACTTCTCTTGGGTCAGCCGGGTTTACAGGAACAATACCTGGAGGGATAAATGGATACGTCTGAATATTCGGGTCTGTAAATGGCGATGCCAAGGTAGCTGTACCACCCCATGTCAAAGAAAACGGTGCTGTTGTGCTGCTGGTGCTGCTCACCCAGTTGTCAATAAACAAATAATACGTTTGCCCGGGTAAAACATCCATATATTTACAGTAAGGAGTGGAAGAACCACCAATAGCACTTAGGAGCGTACTTGTCATATTTAACCCTGTAGAAGGACCTACTCCAATCACTGTTGCTGCATTACAGCGTATGGGGGATCCCAGACTTCCGCAGGTAACATTAGGCCCAAAAATAGCCCAGTCATAATCAGCATCCGGATTATTAGGAACCAGGTCGAAGGTAAGTGTTCCTCCTGTGGCAATGGTAATTTTGTACCAAATCGAATTATGTTCACCGACTGCATCTATGCAGCTTCCTGAGTTTACCAATTCTTTAATATTGCCATATCCTGAAGGGCTGTAGGTAATATCTGAGTTTCCACAGACAGCTAATGCTGTTGCACAATCTGCCTGGGAATAAAAAGTTTGAGATATACAAAAAAGAATGAAAAGTAAAAGTTTCCTCATAGATATATGTTTTTATGGTTAAATCAGTTTAAATCAGGCTGATATCAACCCATACCAAATATACCTATAATTTAATTACAAATAATAAAATTGCAATAATTTTGAAATATTATAAATAAAAACAATAATTCATTATAGAATTCATTAAATGAATTATTTTATGCTTGTGATGTTTCCACAAAGATTTTCAAGATGGAATATTTTATGAAAAGGACTTTTCACCTCATTTAAATGTTCTTTATCCTGAATAAAGGTATATCGTGAGGCTATAGAATTCATATCAGAAACTATTACCAGCCAGCATTCATCTACAGAAGTATCATAATATGGGAATTTCTCATTTTTCTTTTCAATAAGCTCCAGGATTTTTTCCGAACAGAGTTCATCAAAAAGATTCATATTATATTCGTGGGTGATAAAGACATTCCTGCGGTGGAAAGATTTCCGCACGCTTTTCACACAGCCAACAGCTTTATTTCTTTTAATACTTTTATAAATACTGATAATATTTTCTTCCTGTTGTTCCAGATTATCAAATCTTACGTTAGTGTGAAATTCTAAAAAATAAACACCACGATATTTCGTAGTGTCCTCTTGTTCCAATAATATTTCTGCCTGACGGAATATCTTATTCAGGGTACTTTCCACCTTTTTCATTTCCAGATGATTGATCACTTCAGTCAGCTCTATTCCAATTTTTTTATCATTTAATTTGGCAATAAAATCAGGGCTTTCACAAGTGAAATCCTCAAATTTGACCTCGGGAAAGTGATGCATAAAAGAGTTGAGAAGTAATATTTCGGACTTCTTTCTGTATTTTTCACGGTCATGTAGCTGAGATTCATCTATTGTACGGTGGTACTTTTCTATGGGCTTTTTTTTCAAATGCCTGTTCAGGTAATATAAACTTAGATTCTTTATCAGATCTTCTTCAGAAAATGTCTTTTTCATGTGTGATTTTTTTATTGAATTAAAGAACACATGCAGTCATCGGTTTTCACCACTAAAAGTTTTTGATAATCAATTTTTTACACTCCTAAAGGTAAGTAAAAAAACAATCCCATAATTACTTTCCAATTTAATTTATCAAATAATTAATGTAAAGTTTATTTTCATAATCAATACCTTTGCCTCTTCTAACACAAATCAGCATTTATGGATTTCAGGAATTTCAAAATACCTTACAGCGTTAATCCCCAATATTCAAAAAAAACCGCCTATTTCTCAATGGAATTTGCCCTTGAGCAGGTATTGAAAATATATTCCGGAGGTCTTGGATTTTTAGCAGGTTCCCATATGAGAAGTGCTTATAACCTGAAGCAGGATCTTATTGGAATCGGTATTCTTTGGAAATTTGGTTATTATGATCAGGCAAGAAATCATGACCAAACGCTACAACCGATATGGACAAGAAAAATGTATAGCTTTCTGGTGGATACAGGGATAAAATTTCAGATTGAAATCCACAGTTCCCCGGTTTGGGTAAAGGTATGGTACCTTGATCCTGAGACTTTCAATACAGCTCCCATGTTTTTTCTTTCAACAGATGTTCCGGAAAATGATCATGTTTCCAAAACAATCTGTCACAAATTGTATGACGCCAATGAATCTACAAAGCTTGCTCAGTATATTTTATTAGGAAAAGGTGGTGCTAAATTACTGGAAGAGATGAATATCGAAAGAGAGGTATATCATCTGAATGAGGCCCATGGACTTCCGGCTGCGTTCTATTTATTAAAAAAATATAATGGAGACCTCAATAAAGTAAGAGAAAAATTAGTCTTTACAACTCATACTCCGGAAGAAGCAGGAAATGAAAAGCATAACCTCAAATTGTGCTATGATATGTCTTATTTCTCAGGCTACAGTATGGAAGAAATAAAAAGTATAGAAGGAACAGATGATGAACGGTTTAATCATTCTCTTTGTGCTTTAAAAATGGCCAGAAAAGCCAATGGGGTTTCTCAGCTTCACGGAACAGTTTCCAGAACAATGTGGAGTAAATATCCGGGAATTTGTGAAATCACATCTATTACCAATGCTCAGGAATTTAAATATTGGGCAGATAAGCTTCTTTATAACGCTAAAGATGAAAATGATGCAACTGTTTTCGACTATAGAAAAAAGCATTTAAAGAAAAAACTTTTCAGTACTGTTGCAGATCAAACAGGAAATTTATTTGACCCTAATATTTTTACCATTGTCTGGGCCAGGAGGTTTGCTGGTTACAAAAGAGCAGAACTTCTTTTGCATGACAAAGACAGGTTTTACAGACTTCTGAACAATTCTAAATATCCTGTACAGATCATTTGGGCCGGTAAGCCTTATCCTATGGACTATTCTGCTATTTCCATCTTTAACACACTCGTTGAGGAAAGTAAGAATCATAAAAATATAGCTGTGCTTACAGGGTATGAGCTTTCTTTAAGTAAATCTTTAAAGCAAGGTTCGGATCTATGGTTAAACAATCCGAGAGTTCCAAGGGAAGCATCAGGAACTTCCGGAATGACTGCCGCCATGAATGGTTCGGTCAATTTATCCACTGATGACGGATGGATTCCTGAATTTGCAAAACATGGAGAAAATTCCTTTGTGGTTCCTAAAGCAGATTATCTGAATATGAGCATCTATGAGCAGGATAATTATGATTTAAACAAATTATATGAAATCCTTGAGAACGAAATCCTTCCCACCTATTATGACCATCCTGATCAATGGAGAAAAATTCAGCACAATGCAATGGATGATGTAAAGGAACAATTCAACAGCGATAGGATGGCAGACGAATACTATAAAATACTTTATAATAGCCAGGATTAAAAATACTTGCCAGAGTGTTCCAACTATTAAAATATAAAAGTCCGTGGAGAAATTCTTCACGGACTTTTCATTAACTATTATTTGCTTTTCTTTTTTGAAGGCACTTTTAAGCCTTTTTCTCTTGCTTCAGAAATACCGATTGCTACGGCTTGTTTTCTGCTTGTCACTTTTTTTCCGGAAGAAGATTTCAATTTCCCTTCCTTGAATTCGTGCATTACTTTTCCTACTTTGTCCTGAGCTTTTTCTGAATATTTTGTCTTGCTCATAATAGATTTTTTTTAAGATTTTAACAGGGATACCCCTAGTTCATAAACACAGGCATGTTTCAAATATTTTGAACGTTCTCGTGAAGTGACCGATTCAAAGTGGTCATTTTTTAATACAATAATCGGATCCTCAGCATTTTCAATTTCAAAATTCGCTAAATATCTTTCATCAGGAGCATCCTGACGCATTTTCGCTTTTATTTTCTGCAATTCATCAGCATATTTTCTAAATCCGGGATCTGATGAATGGATAAATTTGTATTCATCGCCTGCATACACATAGTAGTGAAGTTTTTTTTCTATCAAACCGGCTTCATCTGTAATCTGAGGGTTATCATTTCCATCTTTAAAACTCACTTCCACCAATGTTCCTCCTTTTTTATTGGCACATTCTTCAGCATCTTTAAAGCTGGAAAAACCTGTATAAACAATTCTGTCATTCAATACATAACGGTTCAGTTTCTGGTTGTATGCATTCGTTTCCATAATTATTATTTGATTTGATTATACTTAATGATATTCAATTTTTCTGCCAAAAGTCTTATTTAAAAGCTTTTTTTACACATTTTAATAAAATTATTATCTTTGAAATCCATTAATGCTAGAAATGAAGAAACTATTTTTAACGCTTACGATTGCTGCGGCATTCCAAACTGTATCGGCACAGGAAATTACTTTAGATAAAATATATTCAGGATATTACCGTGGTAAAGGTATTGCCGGGATTACATCTATGAAAAACGGTGAAAACTATCTGGTTATAGAACCGGCAGGAATCGCAAAATATTCTTACAAGACTTCTCAGAAAGAAGGAAACCTTGTAGAGGGAAAATTTGAAAGCTATGAATTTTCTGATGACGAGTCTAAAATTCTTTTACAAGTGGAAAGCCAACCTATTTACAGACACTCTTTCCTTGGAAAATTTGACGTAAAAGATTTAAAATCAGGAAAGGTAATCAGCCTAAATGACGGCAAGACTGTTCAGGAGCCTAGATTTTCACCCGATGCTACGAAAATAGCTTTCATCTCTGATAATAATTTATTCTATCAGGATCTGGCTTCTGGAAAGATCACACAAATAACGAACGATGGTAAGAAAAACACCATCATTAACGGATTGGCAGACTGGGTATATGAGGAAGAATTCGGACATGCAAGACAGTATGAATGGACAAAAAATTCTGATGCTATTGTATTTGTAAAATCTGATGAGAGCCAGGTTCCGGAAATCTATATTCCTATCTATGGGAAAAATCTTTATCCGGCTGAAATGCGTTACAAATATCCTAAGGCCGGCGAAAAAAACTCTGTAGTTTCTGCACAATTATACCGTTTGGATAATGGAAAAACAATGCCATTGAATTTAGCCTCTTTTAAAAATTATTATATCCCTAACGTTTTTCAAACGGCAAAAGCAGATGAAATTGTTTTGATTACTTCCGAAAGAATTCAAAACGCTTCCGATATTTTAAAAGTAAATACTAAAACAGGAGCGGTTCAGAAATTATTCACTGAAACGGATGACAAGTGGATTGATACGGATAGCCCTACTTTAGAATTTCTAGAAGACAATTCCTTCCTTTGGGCTTCAGAAAGAGACGAAAACCGTCATTTATACTGGTATGACAAAGATGGCAAGCTTAAAAAACAGATCACTAAAGGAAACTGGGAAGTAACGGATTATTATGGCTTCAATCCAAAATCTAAAGAAATCTACGTTCAGACTACTGAAAAAGGAAGTATCAACAAGGTAATTTCTAAAGTAAATATTGAAAACGGAAAATCTCAGCTTATTTCTAATGCTGAAGGAAACAATTCTGCCAACTTCAGTAAAAGTTACAATTATTTTATTGAGACCTCTTCTACAGCTTCAAAACCTTATACTTATGTTTTAAAAGACGGAAATGGTAAGGCAGTAAAAGAACTTCAGAACAATAACGATCAGTTACAAAAATTAAAAGCTGATAATTTTACTGAAAAAGAATTCATTACCATTCCCAATGCAGTGGGCGATCAGATGAATGCATGGATCATGAAGCCTAAAAACTTTGATCCAAGCAAGAAATACCCGTTATTCATGTTCCAATATTCAGGTCCGGGATCGCAGCAGGTTTCCAATTCCTGGGATAATGGAAATGCTATGTGGTTCAATCATTTGGTACAGAAAGGATATATTGTTGCTTGTGTAGACGGACGTGGAACGGGCTATAAAGGGGCAAAATATAAGAAAGTAACGTATATGAACTTAGGTAAATATGAGATTGAGGATCAGATTACTGCTGCCAAATGGTTCGGTACCCAATCTTATATTGATAAGGGCAGAATCGGAATGTTCGGATGGAGCTTCGGTGGCTATATGACCAGTTTGGCAATGACTAAAGGAGCAGATGTTTTCAAAATGGGAATTGCCGTTGCACCGGTAACCAACTGGAGATATTATGACTCTGTATACACCGAAAGATTTATGAGAACCCCTCAGGAGAATGCTGACGGATATGATAAAAACTCACCTACAGAATATGCTAATTTATTAAAAGGCAAATTCCTGTTAATCCACGGGACAGCTGATGATAACGTACATTTCCAGAATTCTATGGAGTTTTCCGAAGCTTTAATTCAAAATAAAAAACAGTTTGATTTTATGGCTTATCCGGATAAGAATCATGGAATTTATGGAGGTCAGACAAGACCGCAGCTTTATCAGAAAATGACTGATTTTATCTTAAACAATTTATAAGAAAACATATCTTACAAACTAAACTCACTATAGATCCCTTTCAAGTTTTTGAAAGGGATTTTTATATTCATCAAGGGTATTTTACGGCTTTATCCAGTTCTATAGGATTATTAAAGGCTTTTATTTTTTTCCTTTCATTACCTTCAGCAGGCTTCAGCTGTTCTTTGGAGAGAACCGTTCCGTCATCCAACAATAATTTCTGCCCTTCGCGCATAGTCAGATTTCCATTCAACACATATTTAAAAGGGTTGGAATAGAGGTCCAACATTAGTGTATTTAAATCTTTCCGGGTAACGGGAATTGCTCTGGGTATATAATTATTTAATGAATTACGTTTATAATCATCCGGAATCTTTTCACTCTTAATCACATTAAAATAGTAATTCTTTTGAGTGTCATACAATTCCATAATCAATCCTGGCAATCCGTTAAACTTATAAGGTCCGTAGGGCATTGGGATATCTTTAGTAAACCATGCAATCCAGTTTCTTCCTCCGAATTGAGCAGTAGCTTTCTGAAGCCGGAAATTATCAGAAACTTTTGTACTGTCTGTAATAGTCCATTGTTGCTTGGCTTCCTCAGACATTTTATAAAAATTCACATCTCCGATATATTCATAGCTTTGATAGACATTATTATTGTTCTTTTTGATAAGAAAAGAAGTCAACCTACCAGGCGAATATTTTCCAGTAACATTAAATATTGAATCATTAGTATAATTCAGTCTGTTATAGTAGGCAATATCTTCTTTTGTGATATCCAGATAGTAATTTTCCCTGATGATCTCTTTTGAGGTTGAATCTTTCTTGTATTTCACCTCATAGATGAACCTGTTGTTCTGAGAAAAAAACATCACAGTTCCCAGCAATATAAATAATAAATTTTTCATAATCGGTTTTAATTTTCTGATAAAAATTCGGGGATAAAATACTCCAGATCCGCTCTTTCATACTGAATGGGATATTCCGTATCATTGAGGAAAATATCAGGTGTAAAGTGAATGCTATTAGCCGTCACCCAATTTTCATGCCTTCTTAATAGATTAAGAGCAGCTTCTGAACTTCCGAAGTATTTAGAATATTTTGTATACCATCCATTTTTGTTTTCACTATACGCTTGAACTTCATACCAATTGCTCAAAGCCTCTAAAAATTCTGCCTTATTTCTACTATTGAGATAAATATTGGTAAGGTTGACATGAACTTTTTTGTTGTCCTCGTCACCTCTGTTAAGGTCTATATCGAAGAAAATATTAATTCTCAGTTCATCAGAATACATCTTAACCAGCTTTAGAAAAACAGGATAAAATTCTTTACAATGTTTACAGAAAGGATTGGTGATAAAGGTTAAACTTTGATCGGCATGTTCATTCCCAAATACAAAAGCACCTGAAAAATCGGTATCCATTAGTTTCTTTTGAATGGATAGATTGTTTTTAAAAAACAAATAGTTTCTCCTGAATTTCAGATTTTTCTTGATGCTATTTTCATTTTTCTGTGCAATCCCATTTTTCGTTCTTAAGTTCAGCAAAACAGCTAAAGAACCAAAAATTCCAATTAAAAATAAGAATACAGAACCCGGATTTATTTTCTTGGCATCAAAAGGTATAAGATTAGCTGTGAGTAATTGGATACACACACAGGTTATAATGATCATACACACCGGACAGTATTTTTTGACCACAAATACCTGATAGTATAAAGATAAACAAGCCATGGGAATAAATGTAAATAAAGCATATTTATAGACCGTAAAAAAGAATTCAATGTTTCTTGCGAGAGAAAATAAAATGAAGCAAACTATCTGACTGGTAAAAAACAAAAGTGAAATCTCAGATAAATCTATTTTGTTAAAAATTTTCCATTTTTTAGAATTAAAAACCAAATCGCAATCCGTATTCAAATAATTGCTTTTGCACACTCCCACCGGAATAAATGTTCCCTTCCCATGCGTCTTTTTATAAGCTTCGTAAGCAAATACAAATCCTATTAAAGAAGTAAGTGCGAAAGTTGATTGTAAAATTATATTGGAAGAATTGTATCCTAATAGAAATAAAAACAATATGATAAGGATTCCCCAATTGATGTAGGAATAATTAAGTCTTGATTTTGTAGCTGCAAGTTCTCTTTCTTTTTCAATAACAAGTATTATATTTTCCCATTTTGAAAAAAAATCATTTGTCGGAGAACCGTTCATGATAAGTTGATTATTCTTATTTTTCACAGCAGCCAGCTCTCCCTCCACTAAAGCCAGAAAATCTTCCGGTAAAATATCTTTTTCATCATTATCTATTCTGTAGCTGTAATTTTCAATATTGAAAAAGTGTAACGCATCAGAAAATGCTAAAAGACTTGGAAAATCCGGATGCCCCTCCAACTGGAGCTCAAATTCATCCCGGTCAACATATATTTTATGATTCTCTAAATAATTGATAACAGCAGTATAACTTTTGTGTGTCATTTTTTTTTGTCATTTACTTTTCAAAAAACAGCAACAGTTTCCTGTTGCCATTTTAAAAAATAAGTCTTAATTATCCGCAACAAAAAGTCCCGTTGCAATAAGAATCTCCATTGCCTCCATGTGAAGCAGCACACTGTGCGTTTGTACATGCACATCCCAGATCAGTATATGGATCTTCTTCTCTTACGCCTCCTTTAATTTTTCTCTGCTCATTTCTGGATAAGCTTCCTTTCAATTTTTTTAAATCGATTTTTTTCATAATGCTTTCTATAAAATTCTTTTGCGTCATTATTGACCTATCAAAACTAAAAACAATGATCACCATAAAGAGAAATACATCATGTATATTTTTTGTTTTTTCTTTTCGAAATATGTGCAATATCAACTCGTTGTACATACATATTGATCAGGTTTTGCAAAATTTGATTTATAGTATCCGAAACAAAAAATTTCTATTTATTTCATTAATCATTTCGTCAAGTATTATTTATTTTATCAATTGAAATTAAAAACTTATTTTTGGGAAATTTGAAAATTGATTATATGAAGACTAAACATCCTAAAGGGCTACCCTTCCTCTTTTTCACTGAAATGTGGGAGCGTTTCGGATATTACCTGATTCTTGGAATCTTTGTACTATATGTTATTGAGCCCACGGGTATGAAAGGAGGTCTTGGACTGCCCGACAAGACCGCAGATGATATTTTCGGAACTTATATTGCCCTTACATACCTTACCCCTTTCATTGGTGGATTTTTGGCAGACAGAGTGTTAGGATATATTAAGTCCATCTACCTTGGTGGATTTTTAATGGCTGCAGGGTACATTGGGATGGGAGTTTTCAAAGATTTACCCTTATTTTATTCTTCTTTGGCCTTAATTATCATTGGAAATGGTTTTTTTAAACCTACGATTTCCACTCTTTTAGGAAACCTTTATTCTGAAGAACCTTATAAAGCCAATAAAGATTCCGGATATAATATTTTCTATATGGGAATCAATATCGGTGCATTCATCTGTAATATTATTGCTGCATTTATGCGTAATAAATTTGGCTGGGGTGAAGCATTCATCACCGCCGGAGTTGGAATGCTGATCGGTATGGTTATTTTCACGATCGGAAGAAAACACTATATCCATGCTGCACAGATGAAACCTGTACAGGAAGGAGACACGAAACTTTCAGAAATCATGCTTAAAGTATTTGTTCCTGCTATTATTGCCGGAGCAATCGGTTGGTTTATTCCTAACAATATCTTTGGTAGTGACAGTACAGATGCCTTTATATTTGCATGTGTTCCAGTTATTTACTTTTATGCCTCTCTTTATTTCAAAGCTAAACCGGACGAAAAACCTTCAATTGGAGCATTACTTTCTGTATTCCTGATCAGTATGTTCTTCTGGGCGGTATTCAAACAAAATGGTACAGCCCTTACAAGATGGGCCAATTATTATACAGACAGAAGTGTTCCCGCTTCTTTAGAAAAACCTCTTGAAAGCATCTACATGGTGGAAGGCAAGAGTTATGAGGACAAAGAGGTTCCCGTTTATGATGAACAATTCAGATCCCAAAAAGATGAAAATGGAAAACCTTTAAAAAAAATAGGAAAGGATATTTATTTCGAAAATATTTCAGAATTAGATCGTAAGGACCTGGGAGGAACCTCACCACAAAAAGTATATTTATATAATACCGAGCTGTTTCAATCCATTAATCCGTTTTGGGTAATTGCCCTAACACCAGTTATCGTAGGTTTTTGGGCACTTTTAAGACGAAAAGGAAAAGAACCATTAACCCCTACCAAAATAGTGTTAGGTCTTTTTATTTCAGGACTATCCTGTCTGGTGATGGTATTAGCGGTAATGGCCGGAGACAACGGAGCGATAAAAGTTTCTCCTTTATGGCTGGTAGCCAGTTATGGAGTAATTACTATTGGGGAATTATGCCTCTCTCCTATGGGACTTTCTTTTGTCTCAAAACTGTCACCGGCAAGAATTACAGCATTGATGATGGGAGGATTCTTTCTTGCCAATTCTGTAGGGAACAAGCTTTCAGGAATCCTTGCCAGTACATGGTATAACTACGAAAATAAGACGAATTATTTTCTTGTTAATTTCGGTTTGTTAATATTTGCTACGCTATTAGGCCTTTCTATGTTAAAAAGATTAAATAAAATTATGAAGGAAAAAGGGCACTAATCCTTGGTATTTATAAAGAATATAAAGCTGCAGAATGGTTCTGCAGCTTTTTTATTTAAAAATAAAATTAAAACCTTGCCAAAAACCCAAAATAAACTATATTTGTCAGTCTTAACAAAAATTAACAATAGAAATGGATAATATTGAAGCAATAAGTCCGAAACCGGATGAATTTGTAGAGAATAAGAATTCCAGACATCCGAAAGGATTGTGGGTTCTGTTCGGAACAGAAATGTGGGAGCGTTTCAACTTTTACGGAATGAGAGCTCTTTTGACGCTCTTTATGGTAAATTCCTTATTGATAAAAGAAGCTGATGCAGCTATTATCTATGGTGGCTTCTTGGCCTTATGTTATTTAACTCCCCTTTTAGGCGGATTTATTGCAGATAAATATATAGGAAACAGGTTTGCTATTATCATTGGAGGATCATTAATGGCCATTGGTCAGTTTTTATTATTCATTAGTGCTTCCACTTTTTCTGCAGATCTTGGAAGCGCCAAGCTTATCATGTGGCTGGCTTTATTCGTTATTATTTTTGGTAATGGATTTTTCAAACCGAACATCTCATCTATGGTGGGAAGCTTATATCCAAAACAAGAGAAGTCTAAACTGGATTCTGCTTTCACTATTTTCTACATGGGAATCAATATTGGAGCATTTTTAGGTCAGTTTATTTGTCCTTATGTAGGAGACGTAAAAGACGCTGCTACAGGAGTAAGAGATATCTTCGCCTTCAAATGGGGATTCTTAGCCGCTTCAATTGCCATGGTGATTGGAACTATTACATTCTTTATCCTTAAAAATAAATATGTAGTAACACCTGAAGGAAGACCTATCGGTGGATTACCAAAAAACAATACCAGTGCAGATTTTGAAGAAGGTGAAACGCAAACAGCAAAATTCTCAGGTATGGCTTTAGGTATTACCGGAGTTATATTTGTTATTTTATTCTTTGCTTTCCGATATTTACTGGTAGGAGAACTTGGATTTAAAGCTGTAGAAATGGGTCAATTGATCAAAGGAATTATTTATCCTTTCATTTATTCAGCAGGTATTTCTTTGGCCTTCCTTATTATGAGTTCTGCTGAAAACAAAATTGAAAGACAGAGAATATGGGTAATTTATATCGTATCATTCTTTATCATTTTCTTCTGGGCAGCTTTCGAACAGGCAGGTTCTTCATTAACATTCATCGCAGATAACCAAACTGACAGAAACATTTTTGGATGGAATATGCCACCTTCAATGGTTCAGATCTTTAATGGTATTTTCGTTGTTCTGCTAGCCGTTCCTTTCAGTTTGTGTTGGGATAAACTGAGAGCAAAAGGAAAAGAGCCTGTATCTCCATTCAAACAGGCAATGGGACTTGCATTAATAGCTTTAAGTTATTTTATTATAGCGCACAACGTAAAAGATTTAGGAAACTCTGGCCTGTTGGCTATCAAATGGCTGATGTTACTGTACTTCATTCAGACATGTGGTGAACTTTGTCTTTCTCCAATTGGTTTATCATTAGTTGGTAAACTGGCTCCAAAAAGATTCGCTTCATTATTATATGGTGTTTTCTTTATTTCTAATGCTGCAGGCTATGCTTTAGCAGGTTCACTAGGGGCTTTGATCCCTGCAACAGGTGATAAATTTACAAAAGCACAGGAAATAGGAGTAAATCTTCAGGATGTTTTAGATAAAAAAATAACATTAACTGCTGATCAGGCAGCTGCATTTGAAAAAGCTCAGCTACCGTTACACAACCCTACATTCGCAGGATTTGAAATCCATAATTTATTTGAATTCTTTATGGTATTCGTGGTACTTTGTGGTATTGCTGCTGTGATTCTAGGTTTAATTTCACCTATCTTAAAGAAAATGATGCACGGTGTAAACTAACTGCATTAACAAAATATGAATAAAACCTCTGCTAAGTCAGAGGTTTTTTTTAATTTCGTACGATGGAAATTTCCGAAGATTCTTTATTCCAATCCGTAAAGGAAATTATTAGACAATCGCGCGAAAAGGTTTTTCGGATAGCGAATTCTACCTTACTGCTTACTTACTGGCAGATTGGAAAACTGATTGTTGAAGATGAACAACAGGGAAAAGAACGTGCAGAATATGGAAAATATATTTTAAAGAATCTATCTCAAAAGCTAACTTTGGAGTTTGGAAAAGGATTTGACTATACAAATTTATCTAATATGCGTAAATTTTATATGTCTTTCCCAATTGTTGACACATTGTCTCTACAATTGAGTTGGTCTCATTACAGACTGCTTTCAAGTCAGGATGATAAAAATAAAAGAAATTATTATCTCAATGAAGCGGTACAAAATAACTGGAATGTCAGGGATCTAAAAAGACAAATCAATTCCCTTGCTTACGAACGGGTTTTAAAACATAAAAAATCTTCCACAGAAACTATTCACAGTGTTTTAAAAGATCCTTATATTTTTGAATTTCTTGGCTTAAGATCTGATGAACAATTTTCCGAAAAAGAAATTGAAACAGCAATCATTGATCATATTCAAAAGTTTTTACTGGAATTTGGAAAAGGATTTGCTTTTGTAGCCAGACAACAACATATTTCAACTGATACATCAGACTTCTATATTGATCTTGTCTTCTATAATTACATATTGAAATGCTTTGTCATCATCGACCTAAAAACCGGAGAACTTTCTCATCAGGATATTGGGCAGATAGATATGTATGTAAGAATGTATGATGACCTTAAACGCGGTGAAGGAGATAATCCAACCATCGGAATTCTACTATGCTCAGAAAAGGATGAGACCATTGTAAAATACTCCGTTCTCAATGATAAAAACAATTTATTCGCCAGCAAATATTTGCTGTATCTCCCAAAAGAAGAAGAATTAAAACAAATTATTGACCAGGATAGAATCCGTTTTGAGCTGGATCAGGAAAATAAAAACCCTTAATTAAAAATAATCATATTATCATTATGAGCTTAACTTTAGATGAAATACAAAATTTCAAAGGAAAATACCCCCAACAAATCTGGAGTCTGTTTTTCTCTGAGATGTGGGAACGCTTCTGTTTCTATGGAATGCGTGGAATGCTGGTTTTCTTTATGATCTCACAACTCAACTTCCATGAAAAAGAAGCCAACCTTCAGTACGGAGCCACCCAGGCTTTTGTATATGCCTTTACTTTTATAGGAGGTCTTTTTGCAGATAAAATCTTAGGATTCAGAAAATCATTGTTTTGGGGTGGGCTTCTGATGATTATCGGAAGTTTAATATTAGCAACCGATCCCCATAAATTCTTTTTTCTGGGTATTGCATTTACTGTAGTGGGAACAGGCTTTTTCAAACCGAATATTTCATCAATGGTTGGACAGCTGTATAAGTCTAATGATTCAAGAGCAGATGCCGGATTCTCACTTTTCTATGCAGGTATTAACCTTGGCGCGCTGTTAGGTGGCTATTTATGTATTGCAATTGGTAAAGGAGAATTCCTAAGCAATATTATATCCGAAGAAATGAGATGGCATATTGCTTTTGGACTTGCAGCAGTAGTAATGGTTATCAGTTTAATTAATTTCATATTTACTCAAAGGAGATTAGGAACTATTGGACTTCAGCCGGGGCATCCTTTAGCAGAAATCAAATCTGCACCGATCCCAAAATGGAAAGAATATGGAGTCTACGTATTATCATTGGTTTTTGTACCCATCATTATGACCATGGTTGCCAAAACAGAATATACAGATTATTTTATGTGGACTATCGGGCCATTAACATTAATTTATTTATTCTATGAAATGTCTAAAGTAACAGCTTCAGAACGCAAGAAGCTTTGGGCAGCCTTGGTCTTCATTATCTTCTCTATAGTGTTCTGGGGAATTTATGAACAAAGTGGCGGCTCTTTAAGTATTTTTGCCGCTAAGAACCTGAATAAAGATCTTTTTGGATTAGACCCGAATGGAGTGAATAACTCCGGAGGTGCATTTTTCATTATTTTCCTGGCTCCACTTATCGGACTTCTTTGGATCTGGCTGAACAAAAGAAAAATTGAGCCTAATACCATTATCAAATTTGGATTAGGTTTTATTTTCCTTGGACTGGGATATTACGTTTTATTTGCTACCCGTTTGTTTGCCGATCTTCAGGGGATTACTTCATTAAATTTCTTCACACTGGCATTATTGATTATTACCCTTGGAGAACTATGCCTCTCCCCTATCGGATTATCCATCATGACTAAGCTTTCCACCAAGAACCTTCAGGGGATGATGATGGGAATGTGGTTCCTTGCCTCAGCTTATGGGCAGTATGTTGCAGGGATTATCGGAGCCAGCCTGGCTACAGCAAAACAGGGCTCTACCAATTATGATGAATTGATCACTTATACTGATGGATATAAACAATTGGGATTATACGCTGTAATTGCCGGAGTAGTATTAATTTTGATTTCTCCATTTGTAAAAAAATTAATGCAGGATGTAAAATAAAGAATAAACTATTATGCTTATTTTTACATAAATATCACAAATCATTATGAAGAAAATTTTAAGCATAGTACTCTTATTATTATTGAATTTCAGTTTTGCACAAATAAAGTGGATGACTATTGAAGAGGCTTTAAAAGCCCAGAAGACCCATCCTAAAAAAATTCTTATTGATTTTTATGCAGACTGGTGTGGGCCTTGTAAGATTATGGATAAAAAAACATATGGCCATGCCGTGATTTCCCAGATCTTAAATGAGAATTACTATCCTGTAAAATTTAATGCTGAAGAAAAAAATAGTATTGAAATCTTTGGAAGAACATTTTCAAATCCAAATACGGAACAGAAGAAAGGAAAAAATTCCCTGCATGAGTTTACCCAGTACATGAACGTAGGAGCTGTACCAAGTACTGTTTTCCTGGATGAACATGGAGATCCTATCACTATTCTGCAGGGAGAGTTATCTGCTAAAGAACTGGAACCCTACCTGGAACTGATATCAAAGGATTTATTTAAAAAAATCCGTACCAGAGAACAGTGGGAAGATTACCAGAGAAAGTTCAAATCTAAAATCAAAGACTAATATAAATCAAAGGCTTTCAGAATCTGAAAGCCTTTTTTAGATATTTACCTCAAGATTCTGGTATTAAAAATTTCAAATTCCAGCTATTTTACCGAAATTAGGGCTCGTTTTTTAAATGACTTTAGATACTTCAATAGAATACGTAAAAGGAATAGGTCCTGAAAGAGCCAAACTCATCAAAAGTGTGCTGGGCCTTTCCACTGTGGAAGATCTTCTGAACTTCTACCCTATCCGTTATCTGGATAAAAGTAAAATCTATACGGTTTCCCAGCTTCAGGAAACTAATCTTGATATCCAGCTAAAAGGGAAAATCACCCAGATACAGGAAATTCAGACCGGAAAAACAAAAAGACTTTCTGCCAAATTTAATGATCATACAGG
The DNA here is from genome assembly GCF_918698085.1 of Chryseobacterium sp. Bi04. Classification (GTDB taxonomy): domain Bacteria; phylum Bacteroidota; class Bacteroidia; order Flavobacteriales; family Weeksellaceae; genus Chryseobacterium. The sequence goes on along the minus strand of NZ_CAKKLP010000011.1, from coordinate 40,521 downwards.
CAGTATAGATCTTGTATGGTTTCAATATTCAAAATGGCTGAAAGAGCAAATTCCCGTCAATCGTGATGTATATATATTTGGAAAGATCAATGTTTTCAACAGGCAGTTTTCTATGCCGCATCCGGAAATAGAAGCTGAAGAAAGTAAAGACGGTGACACCCGCCTGAAGCCCATTTATCCAAGTTCTGAAAAACTTACTAAAAGGGGGTTGGGTCAAAAGTTCTTTCAAAATGCTCTTAAAAATATCTGCAAAGAGATTCCTCAGCTTATTGGGGAGAACTTCCCGGAATATTTAATGAAAACATTCAATTTTATCTCAAGGCAGCATGCTTTTCTGAATGTGCATTTCCCAAAAGATATGGAGCATTTTGATAAGGCAGATTTCAGACTAAAGTTTGAAGAGTCATTCTTTTTTCAATTAGGTTATGGCTTGAAAAAACTGCATCATAAAACTCAGTCACACGGCAATCCTTTTCCTATTATTGGGGATCATTTCAATGATTTTTATGAAAATCACCTTCCTTTTGATCTTACGAATGCCCAGAAAAGGGTTTTAAAAGAAATCCGTATGGATATGAAAAAGCCCATCCAGATGAACAGGCTTTTACAGGGCGATGTAGGATCCGGAAAAACAATGGTGGGACTACTGACCATGCTGATTGCACTGGATAATGGTTTTCAGAGCTGTATGATGGCCCCTACAGAAATTCTTGCCCAGCAGCATTATAACGGAATGAAGGAATTATTGCAGGAAACGAATATCAACATCCGTCTTCTTACAGGTTCTACCAAGGCTTCTGAAAGGAAGATTATTCATGCAGAACTTGAAAGTGGCAGTCTTTCTATTCTGGTAGGTACCCATGCCATATTGGAAGATAAAGTTAAATTTAAAAATTTAGGACTGGCTATTATTGATGAACAGCATAGATTCGGGGTAGCCCAACGGGCGAAACTGTGGGCAAAAAATAAAATTCCGCCTCACATTCTTGTAATGACCGCAACTCCTATTCCGAGAACATTGGCAATGAGTTTTTATTCGGATCTTGATGTGTCTGTGATTGATGAAATGCCGGTGGGAAGAAAACCTATAATTACGGCTCACAGGCGTGAAAAAGACAGGTCGTATGTTTACAATTTCTGTAAAGATGAGATAAAGAAAGGAAGACAGATTTATTTTGTTTATCCACTTATTGAAGAATCTGAAACATTGGATTATAAAAACCTGATGGAGGGGCTTGAACATGTCATGGAATACTTCTCAGATTATAATGTTACCATGCTTCATGGAAAAATGAAACCTGATGAAAAAGATGCAGCCATGACTTATTTTGCTTCAGGAAAAGCAGAAATTATGGTAGCAACAACGGTTATTGAGGTTGGAGTAAATGTTCCTAATGCATCTGTAATGGTTATTGAAAGTTCAGAAAGGTTTGGCCTTTCACAGCTTCATCAGCTTAGAGGACGTGTGGGAAGAGGAGCAGAACAAAGCTACTGTATTCTGATGACCTCAGATAAATTATCTAAGGAAAGCAGAACCCGCATCCGAACAATGACAGAAACCAATGATGGTTTCAAAATCTCTGAAGTTGACATGCAGCTTCGCGGTCCCGGAGATATCCTGGGAACTCAGCAGAGCGGCGTGGTAGATTTTAAAAGATTAGACCTTATCAATGATTCAGCAATCATTAAGACTACCAAAAATACAGTAGACAGAATTCTGGAGGCTGATCCAATGCTTTCAAGACCTGACAACCTTGTCATCAAAAATTATTACATCAGGTATTACAAAGGAAAGAATAAGTGGAGTAAAATTTCATAAAAAAAACCGCAGAAAATCTTTCCTGCGGTCCCCTTATAAAACTGTTATTTAGAAGAAATTACTTCTTGTCTGCCTAAAGAAAATTTATTTTAATAGTTTAGGTTTAATATTTTGTGATGTGGTGTGAAAATATTTATATATTATTTGAATAGATTTCAAACCATAACTATTAAAATAAATTATAAAAAAAACAAAATGAATTATTTTTCCAACTTGCTTATTATAAAAACTAACTGAATATAGAAGGAGACGAGGGAATGAAACGAATAAATAGGTCTCCAACTACTTTTGAGTTTTCATGATTGTACCGTTTTGTTTAAAGATCTTCTATGCTTTATAATTGGAAATTAATATAATTCATTTTGTTAAATAACATCGTGATTTATATAAATACTTGTTGTGAAACAATTACTATTCATTCATCTGTATCTTTTATTTATATCAAATTTGTGTCGCTGATTCTATACTACAAAAGTCTGAATTTTTATTGAAAACCTTTTTATATTATTTCAGTTATTAGTTATAAAATTTTCACCTATTCGTGAATACTATGTAATAAATATCGTTAAATTATCAAAAAATAGAATTAAAAAAACTATTACCGTTTATACTTTCAGAATAAAATTCTCTTTATTCAGTCCTGATGTATGATACTGCCAATTGATTGTGATAACTTCCGTTAGTACTTTTTTCAATTTCTCAAACGTTTCAGGCTTTTTAATATAAACATTCCCCCCTTTAACAAAGAGATCTTCAACTTCATTTTCAGGGATTGATTCAGAATATACTGCTATTACCATATTGTTAAACTTCAGGTTTTCGCGAACTTCTTCAATCCATTCCAGGCTATTTTTGTCAGGAATTTCATATTTCATAAAAACAATTTCAGGAATAACAGCTTCTTCATTATTCAGATATTTCATCAGGGATATTCCACTGTTAAAGCATTGAACTTTAATAGAAATTTTTAGCTCTTTAAATATATTTTTAAAAAAAGTAAGTGTGTTTTCATTATCATCTGCTACGATTACGTTCAGAAATTCTTTATTCATACTGCATTTTATGGTTTATGGCCGTATTTTGGGCCCTGCGTCTTTTCCCTAGTATTTTTTGAAACTGGGATGGCGTAATGCCAGTTGTATTTTTAAACTGTGTGCTCAAATGGGCTACACTGGAGTAATTCAATTTGTGGGCAATTTCTGTGAGACTTTGCTTATTTCGTATAATTAACACCTTAGCGTGCTCTATTTTCTGCAAAATAATAAAGTTCTCGATAGAAGTAAAAGCAACTTCTGAAAAAAGGTTGGAAAGATATCCATAGCTGTGATTCAGCTTTTCAGAAATATAAATAGATGCTTTTACAGGAATAATCTCATCAGAAAAAACAAGCTCTACGATAGCATCTTTTATTTTTTGTACTAAAGCCGTTTTCTGGCTTTCAATAATTTCGATACCATACTCTCCAAGATGTTTCTTAAAAAGATGATGCTGTTCCTGCGTTAGGGGCTCGTAAAACTCTACCTCTCCAAAGTTCAGCAACCTGTATTTCAGCCCGTGTTCTCTAAGTTTTTCATCTAACACCTTCTTACAGAGAGTGTTGAAATCAAATTTTACATACATTTTCATCCTATTATAGTAAGTCAAATTTTCAGTAAATATAATGATTTATTTCAATTGAATGTGAAATAGCCTTATTTTTTTCAAGAATTGACCCACAAAAAAATTCCTGCATTCAAGAATACAGGAATTTAAACACTAAGGATGAAAAAAATATACTGATAAAAAGCTAAATCAGCTCAAAACCAAGCATATGAATGTATTATTAAAAAGTGATTTGGTTCTGAAACAAAGATGACTCAAAAAAAGAAATCACTTGTTATAGAATTACAAGATAAAGTTACAAGATTTTAAGTCAATTATTTGTGAATTAGAAACTCCATCAGAAAATCGTCCATTATAAATCCTTTTCCAATATCGAAAGCTCCTTCTCCAAACACGTTGTATCCCTGGGATTCATAAAAATTTCTGGCAGCGTTATATTTATTTACATTCAAAATAATTCTTTCATCTCCATTTTCAGCTACTTTAAGATTCAAAAATTGAAGTGCTTCTTTTCCAAAACCTTTTCCTTTACTTTCCGGAACCAGATAAATACGGTGAAGTTTCGTTGTCTGGTCTTCATAATGGTGTTCATATCCAATAAAACCTTCAAAAGAACTGTTATGTTCATCCTGAATCAAATAATAATGATAATACGGATTTTGGAAATGGTTTGTAATTTCTGTTTCAGAATACATTTCTGCAAGCATATACTCCATCTGTTCCGCCGAAAGGATATCGGCATACGCATTTTCCCAGGATCTTTTTGCTAAATCCTGAATCAAAGGAATGTCCTTTACTGTCGCTTCTATTAATTTCATTATTTTCATTTTATGATTAAAAAAAGTGAAAAGCCTGAACTTTTCACTTTATGAGATTATATCAATTATCATCTGTTTTCAACAGTGAATTCATAAATTGTAATACAAATTCACTACTGATGATTGGTATTCAATTTAAATAGTTGCCATTTCAGCCTTGATCTTTGCATAAAGTCCTTCTGAAGCAGGAACCAAAGGAAGTCTAAGATGATTCTTAATAATTCCTTTTTCAGCAAGAATTACTTTAATACCACAAGGGTTTCCTTCTGCAAAAATTAAACGTGTAATTTCCACCAGCCTATTATGAATTTCATAAGCTTCTTTCACCTTTCCGTCAAAAGCCAACTGCACCATTGTGGAAAACTCTTTAGGATATCCCTGTCCAATCACAGAAATTACCCCCTTTCCACCAGCCAACGTTACCGGAAGTGTATATTCATCATCTCCGGAAACCAATGAAAACCCTTCAGGCTTTTTTCTTAAAATATCAAAATACTGAAGAATATTGGGTGCAGCTTCCTTGATCATAAACAGATTTGGAAATTCCTTTGCAATGCGGATAGTAGTATCTGCATCAATATTCTGTCCTGTTCTTGAAGGCACATTGTAAATGATTATTTTTTTTCCTGTGGAAGCCAAGACTTTGTAATGTTGGTAAAGTCCTTCCTGGTTAGGTTTATTGTAATATGGAGATACAGAAAGCACTGCTTCAAATGCAGAAAGGTCTGCTTCTTCAATCTGTTTCTTTACTTCAAGAGTATTGTTACCGCCAATTCCTAATACCAGAGGAAGACGTTTATTATTCACCTTAATGATATGCTCAATTACCTGTTTCTTTTCTTCATCAGAAAGCGTAGCGGCTTCTGCCGTAGTTCCTAATACTACCAAATAATTGGTTCCGTTTTCAATATTGTATTCAACAAGTTTTGTTAAACTATCGAAGTCAACGGATAAATCTTCATTAAAGGGCGTTACCAATGCAACACCTACTCCTTTTAAAATGCTCATCTGTTCGAATTATTTTTGTCAAATTTAATAATTTACAATAAGAATTTGTAATAAATAATAATGTTTTATTATTCATATGGTTATATTTGCATATACTAAAAGATATTATGAAAAATAAATTCTTGTTACTAGGAATTGTTCTGGCATCGCTTACCGCCTGCAAAACAGCATCCACGCTGCAGCTTGCAAACGTAGAGACCCAGAAGAATATTTCTATTAATAACGAGCTAAAGAATGATGAGGAGTTTGTAAAAGTAATTGAACCTTATAAAGAGAAACTGGACCGGGAAATGAACCAGAAAATTTCTCATACAAGTGTAGACCTTACCAAACAGGGAGACAACAGTAATCTCGGTAATCTTTTAGCTGATTATACATTTGAAGGAGGAAATGAATGGGCAAAAATAAATCTTAAGAAAAATGTAGATGCTGCCCTGATCAATATCGGAGGAATCCGTACTACCATTGGAAAAGGTGACATTATGCTGAAAAACGTTTTTGAAGTAATGCCTTTTGAAAATGAGGTAATTATTGTGAAAATGAAAGGGACGGATCTTCAGGGTCTTTTTGATTATTATGCAAAAACCCAGGTGAACAATCCTGTTTCTCATCTGTATATTGAAACAAAAGACGGACAACTTAATCAATCGTTAATTAACGGAAAAAAAATAGACACTGATAAAGACTATTATATTGCTACCTCAGACTATCTTGCTTTGGGTGGAGATAATATGAAATTCTTTGCCAAAGGAGAATCAATTCCGACAGGGATAAAACTTAGAGATTTATTCATTGAATATTTCAAAAAAACTCCGGAAGTAGTGCCTAATACGGATGTTCGTTTAAATTTTATCGGTAAAAAGTAATGGATAGAAAAAGTTTTTTAAAAGCAATAGGTGGTGGAACTTTAGCAATGGCTTTAGCTCCTAATATGATGAAGGCGGAAGGATTAGCTATTCCTGGTTTACAGTCCGCAAATAAACTAACTATTCTTCATACCAATGATCAGCACAGCAGAATAGAGCCTTTTGATGCAAGTTATACCAAAAACCCAAATCAGGGAGGTTTTGCCAGAAGAGCTAGCTTAATTCAACAGATCAGAAATCAGGAATCTAATGTATTACTTCTTGATTCCGGAGATATTTTTCAGGGAACACCGTACTTTAACTTTTTCGGAGGCGAACTGGAGTTTAAACTAATGTCTATGATGAAGTATGATGCTTCTACTATGGGAAACCACGATTTTGACAATGGTTTAGATGGATTTTCTAAGGTTCTTCCCACAGCAAAGTTTCCATTTATCTGTTCTAATTATGATTTCAAAAATACAATACTTGACGGAAAAACTTCTCCATATAAAATCTTTAATAAAAACGGTATTAAAGTAGGGATTTTTGGAGTAGGAATCCAACTGGACGGTCTTGTAGGTAAAAAACAATATGGAGAAACCGTATATTCTAACCCCGTTGATGTAGCACAGCATTATTCGAACTTTTTGAAAAAAGACCAACAATGTGATCTTGTAATCTGTCTTTCCCATATTGGGTATGATTACAAAGACGAACCCAATAAAATAAGTGATAAAATCTTAGCCGCCAGTACAGAAAATATTGATATTATTTTAGGTGGCCATACCCATACTTTCCTTCCTGAGCCTCAAACTTTCACCAACAGACAAGGTAAAAATGTCCTGGTGAACCAGGTTGGATGGGCAGGACTTCTTTTGGGTAGAATAGATTTTCACTTTGATACAAATAAAAACGTACAGCATATCTCCTGGAACAATCAGGTAATAGACAGCAGCATAATAGCATAATATGAAAAAACTCTCTTTAATTTCTCTTGGTATTTTAGCATCCCTGCAGTTTACAAAAGCGCAGGTCATTTCATCAAAAAAATGGGCAGATCTTTTTTCCTACAATAATGTCCTGGCCATGAAAGAAGACAATGGAAAAATAATAGCCGCCACAGAAAACGGATTATTCTATTATACTATAGGAAGTGGAGAGATTACAAAGCTGTCTAAAGCTAACGGACTCCATAATATCGGGATCACCGCCTTTGATTATAACTCACAAACCAAGACAGGTCTTATCGGTTATTCTGACGGATCTATGGATGTCATTACTCCTCAGGAAATTAAGTACATCGTTGACATTCCTATTGCCACAGGTTATAACGGAAATAAAAAAGTCAACCATATTTCTATTACAGGAGATAAGGCAGTTATTTCTGTAGGGTATGGAGTATCTATATTTGATCTTAAAAAGAAAGAGTTTGGAGATTCTGCATTTTTCCTTAGCGGAGGTATATATGAAGCCAGTAACGAAGCAACAATATTTGGAAACAAGATTTATTCTGTAACCAATACTGGATTGAAAAGCCATGAGATCAATACTACATTCCCTGTATTTTCTACATGGACAACGGAAGTTCCCGGATCATTTAAAAATATAGATGCTGAATCTGAATTGGTATTTGCATCTGCCACATCTGCATTCATGTATAATAATGGTACTCCAACTCCGCTTCCTGCAAGCTTTGCAAAAATTCAGGATGTGGTTATTACCTCAAATAACATTATAGTAACCGATAACAGAATATATACCTTTGGTCTTAATGGTATTTCTTTAAATGCGATAAGCCTTGGTGAAGATTGTAATACGGCCACCATGGCCGGTGGAAAGGTGCTGGGTGGAACTGTATTATCCGGAATAAAGGATGAAGGCAACAACACCTATAAACCCTCTGGCCCATATTTTAACTTTGCCTACAAAATAAATCTTTACGATAACAACCAGATGCTTGTTTCCAGTGGAGCAAGGGCCGATATTTATAACTTTCCGGTAGAAAATCCTAAAAAACCAGGATTCTATTATTTTAACGGTACAGAATGGATATATCCTTCTTATTTTAGTAAAGTGGATATAGGACAAGTCAATGTGCTCGATGCAGTTATGAGCCCTATCAACAATAATGAAGTATTTTTCACCAATTATACGATGTTTAACAATGGGGTCTACAAAATGAAATACAATGCAGGCAGTAAAGACTTTGAGCTTGCAAAATATTATAACATAGGAGGACAACCATTTTATAGACGTCCTGTAGGTTTTGCTACAGATGCCCAAAGCAACCTTTTTGTTTCCATTGCATTTACAGACAACGGAAACCCTTCAATAGGAATTTACGATAAAGCAGCAGATGATTTTACCATAAAAAAGAATACTATTTCAAGTTCAGGGGTACAAAAACCCATTTTTTATGAAAACATGCTTTGGACACCGCTGCCGAGAACAAATAACTTCTGGGTATATGACTATAAAAATGCAGCCAATCTTTCTGATGACACCGATTATCTATTAAAAGAATCTAACGGAATTGCAGGTGAAGGAACTTTATCTGTAGCATTTGATAAATCCGGAGATGCATGGATTGGTAGTGATAATGGGTTAAGGATCCTTGCTAATGCAGCTTCCGAAATAAAAACACCAAGTCCTGCAGCATCCCCTATTATTATAGAACAAAACGGGCTTGCCGAAGAACTTTTCAGAGATTCACAGATTCTCCAGATTGAAGTAGATGCAGGAGATTATAAGTGGGTATCTGTAGAAGGAGGTGGTGTATATTATCTTTCTTCTAATGGAGAAAAGACCATAAAACATTTTACAAAAGAAAACTCACCGCTTCCTACCAATAGTGTTACAGACATCAAGGTAGATAAAAAAACCGGTAAAGTATATTTCGTTACTTATAACGGTATTGTAACTTATCAGGGAGATGTTGCCGATGTCAATTCAAATTTTGGAGATGTATTGGTTTACCCGAATCCTGTAGTGTATTCTAACTTCAAAGGAAAGGTTACCATTAAAGGGCTGGCAGAAAAAACAAATATAAGAATTGTAGATGCAGCAGGAAATGTAGTTCATTCAGCTGTTGCAAGGGGAGGTTACTATGAATGGGATCTTAATAATCAAAAAGGAGCCCGTGTAGCTTCAGGTATTTATTTTGTATTAATGACTAATGAAGACGGTTCTGATAAAGCTACAGCCAAAATAGGGGTAGTCAATTAATGAATTCACAAAACGGATTTTTACTTTCATTTATAAAGTACGGGGAAAATGATGCTGTACTGCATTGTTTTACAGAAGAGGAGGGCTTCCAGACTTATTTTCTTAAAGGGGTTTATTCCAAAAGAAATAAAAAGAAAGCCCTGCTGCAGCCGTTGAGCAAACTCAGTTTTTCAATAAACCCGGTGAGGGGTAACGGCATACCATCGGTTTCAAAATTTGAACTGGTAAAAAACAATGATATTTATAATGATATAAAAGTAAATACCGTTATTTTTTTTATTTCAGATTTCCTAAGTCAGATTCTTAAGTTTGAAAACAAAAATCTCAATATATTTTTTAGTATTGATGAATTTATTGATCAGCTTATCAACAAAAATTATCAGTCACATCTTCTTTTCTTACTTGCTGTTTTAAAGATTCAGGGTGTTGCTCCTTTACTTGGTGAAGGAAAATTTTTAGATCCGGAAACAGGTACTTTTTCAGCCGGTTCCACCCATCAGATCTTCAATGAAGAAATTTCATTACTGTGGAAAACAGCGCTCACTGCCGAAAACCTTTATACCACTAAAATCTATTCTTCTGTGAGGAAAGATTTCCTGGATAGTATTTTGGTGTATTACCATTATCACATTACCGATTTTAAGACACCCACCTCATTGGAAATCATCCAGCAGATATTTGAATAAAATAAAGCCAGTCTGCAACTTTACTTTTAGCTATTTCGCTTCCTCCGGCATTTCAGTTTCAGATTCTGCTATTTCTTTTTTGGTAAATCTTGGCTGCAGAATTTTTGCGATCAGCCCCGTCCAGCCTGTCTGATGAGAAGCTCCTACCCCACGGCCATTATCACCGTGAAAATATTCGTAAAATAAAATATAATCTTTAAAATCAGGATCCGTCTGGAATCTTTCGTATTGGCCATTCACAGGACGTTTTCCATTTTCGTCTTTTAAAAATATTTTCGAAAGCCTCTTACTTAAAGAATCCGCAATCTGATCCAGATTAGAATAGTTTCCACTTCCTGTAGGGTATTCCACCATAAAATCCGGACTGTAGTAAAAGAAAAAACGTTGGAGACTTTCAATAATGAGAAAATTAATAGGAAACCAAACGGGCCCACGCCAGTTGCTGTTTCCGCCAAAGAGCCCACTATCACTTTCTGCAGGGGTGTATTTCACACAATAATCCGTTTCATTAAGCTGTAAAGTATATGGATTATGCTCATATTCTTTCGACAAAGCCCGGACTCCGTAATCGCTTAAAAACTCCTCTGGGTTCAGCATTCTGCTTAACAGTCTTTTTAAACGGTGGCCCCGAAGTAAAGATAAAAGGTGCTTGGAATCCTGTCCTTTAACTTCCCATCTTGAAACCAGAGATGCGAGTTCCGGTTTATTTTCCAGTACCCATTTCATTCTTTTCTTAAAGTTGGGAAGGTTTTCAATCATTTCGTCATCTATCACCTCAACAGCAAACATGGGTATCAATCCTACAATTGTTCTTAATCTTAAATACATATGGGTATTGTCACTGGAAGCAATCGCATCATAAAAAAACTCATCTTCCTCATCCCAAAGGCTGAAGTTTTCATCACCCATATTATCCAACGAGTGCGCAATAGACAGGAAATGTTCAAAAAACTTCATTGCCATCTCTTCATACACATTGTTATATAATGCCAGCTCCAATGCTATTCTCATCATATTCAGGGCAAACATAGCCATCCAGCTTGTTCCGTCGGATTGTTCCAGCTGCTCCCCATTGGGAAGCGCAGAATTTCTGTCGAAGACACCAATATTATCAAGTCCTAAAAATCCTCCTTCAAAAATATTGTTACCATTGTTATCTTTTTTATTCACCCACCAGGTAAAGTTCATCAGCAGTTTCTGAAATGCACTTTCAAGAAATTCAAGATCCGGCTTACCTCGAATATATTCATCAATTTTAAATACTCTGAAAACAGCCCATGCATGTACCGGAGGGTTAACATCACTGAAATTCCATTCATAAGCAGGAAGCTGCCCGTTAGGATGCATATACCATTCAAACAAGAAGAGTTTCAACTGATGCTTGGCAAAATCAGGATCAATTAACGAAAAGCTAATGGCATGGAAAGCCAGATCCCAGGTTGCATACCATGGATATTCCCATTTATCAGGCATGGAAATAATATGGGCATTATTAAGATGCTTCCAGTCATAATTTCTTATTTTATCCCTGGATTTTGGTGGTGACATTTCTGCAGGATCCCCTTTCAGCCATTTTTCAACATTGTAATGATAGAACATTTTGTTCCAAAGCATTCCTGCAAATGCCTGTCTCTGCACCATCTTTTCATCTTCCGACTGAATTCCCTTCTGAATTTCAGCATAAAATTCATCTGCTTCTTTGCATCTCAGATCAAAAATTGATTCAAAATCACTGAACGGCTCTTTCAATTCTTTATCCGTCATCCTGAATTCAAAAGTTTTTGATTCTTTACCTTTAAAATCCTCATCAATAAAGAACGACGCTTTTGTGCCTACATTTTGGGAATTAACCGACTGTGAATTCCCTGTCAGTATAAAATTATTAATTCCGTCTTTACAGTATTCTGATTTATCTGGTGACTGATAAAGTCTTTTGTTGTTGGTTTCATTATCACAAAACAAGGTATTTATAGATTGTTTTGCATAGATATTTTTTACTTCAAGGTCTTTATGATTTATTCTGATACAGTCAGCTTCATTAGCGCTCAGCTGTGGTTGATAATCGTCATAGCCCCAATTCCAGGTATTTCTGAACCAGACGGTAGGCAGTATAACAAGAGCAGCTTCTTTTTCAGCTTTATTGATAATGGTAAGTCTTATCAAAATATCATTTGGGCCTTCTTTAGCATATTCAATGAAAATATCAAAGTATTCATTAGTATCAAAAATCCCTGTATCAATGAGCTCATATTCAGGTTCTGTCTTCCCTCTTTCTGCATTGGTTTTCACAAGATCTGCATATGGGAAAACATGTTGCGGATATTTATACAGCATTTTCATATAAGAATGGGTAGGGGTAGAATCCAGGTAATAAAAATATTCCTTCACATCTTCACCATGATTTCCCTGTCCGTTGGTAAGCCCAAAGAACCTTTCTTTTACCATTTCATCCTTTTTATTCCAGAATCCGACAGAAAAGACCAATTGCTGTACGTCATCACAGATCCCACATATCCCTTCTTCCCCCCATCTGTATGTTTTAGCTTCTGCGGTATTATGATTGGTATAATTCCAGGCATCACCGTTCCCGCTGTAATCCTCACGTACAAGTCCCCATTCCCGGTTACTTACATAAGGTCCCCATTTTTTCCATGAAATATCTGAAATTCTTTCTTTTTCTGACATAGTGAAATCATTAGTAATTATAAAAAACAAGCATTAATGTATGATCTTCTCTTTCCCAATGCTCTTTATTTTAAACCTTTTCCTCCTCAACCATCACCCTCAACTCTCAACCCTCAACTCTCAACTCTTAACTCTTAACTCTTAACTCTTACCTACTCATCTATCCCCCGGTTGAAAAGCTCTCAAACGTAGTCATTCCCCCATCAACAAAAATGCTGGTTCCGGTAATATAATCTGCGAGGTCACTGGCAAGAAATGCTGCTAAGTTTCCTATATCTTGTGGTTGCCCGATTCTGTTGTAAGGAATAAGGGTAAGAAGTGAATGAAGTGCTTCAGGAGTTTCCCAGGCAGCTTTATTTATAGGAGTCTGAATCGCTCCCGGACAAATAGAATTGACCCGGATCCTATCCGCTCCATATTCCTGGGCTAAGGTCTGCATCAGCATTCTGATAGCCCCTTTACTCGATGCATAGTTGGCATGTCCTGCCCAGGGAATAATTTCATGAACAGAACTGATATGAATAATTTTACCACAGGCAATGGAGCGTGATGGATCAATGCCCCGACGTAAAAATTCTTTGATTGCTTCCCTTGCACAGAGAAATTGCCCAGTCAGGTTGACACCTATCACGGCATTCCACTGGTCCATTGTCATCTCTGTAAATTGAGCATCTTTTTGAATGCCTGCATTATTGACCAGTATATCCACTGTGCCTAATTGAGAGACAACATCCTGAAACATTGTCATTACCTGGTCTTCTTTAGAAACATCACACTGGTAGGTGATACCTTTCCCTCCTGCATCTGTAATTTCTTTTAAAACAGCCTGTGCTTCTTCTAAAGATCTTTGTGAAGAGTGGTTCACAACCACTGAAGCGCCTGCAGCAGCCAAAGATTTTGCAATTCCTGAACCTATTCCGCTGGATGCTCCTGTAACCACAGCCACCTGATTATGAAGTGATATTTCCATGTTTTGTAATTTGATGTTACTCAAAGTTATGGAAAGAAATCAGGAGGGCAGGAATTTTGAATTTAAAATTTTCTTAAAGTTTTTTGTACATGAGGTATTGAGGCCCGCTCCTTCCGATTCTCATTTTACCTTCATAAGAATATCCGGTTTTAAGATAAATCTGATAGGCTGACTCATTTTTTTGATTGACAGCCAGTACAATTTCATTGCAATCTTTGAAATGACTTCTGACAAAATCATCCACTTTCATCATGGCTGTCTTTCCTATTCCTTTTCCCTGCATTTCAGGATTTACAGACAAAGATCTCACCAAAACAGAATTTTTATTATCAGTCAATTCAAACTTATCCTGTCCAAAATCAAGCACAAAAAAACCGACAGGATTCCCATCCTCGAAAATGGTAACAGGAAATGCATCATGATCATCCCTTTCTGCTATTCTCTGCAAGGCTTCTCCCGCTACTGCTGTAAATTGTGACTGCTTTTCATCCAGCGTATATGTAATGGCTGAAAGATGTTCCGGATTAAAAAATGCTAAGCTTACCATAGTCAAATTTAGTGATGATAGATATCTTCGTACATTACCCCTGCACGTATTTCCACAGGAAGTTTATTTTCTTCAGGCACAATAGGACAATTATAGTCGTAGGCATTGTAAGCACAATAAGGATGGTAGGATTGATTAAAATCCAGTACGATTGTATTTCCTTTCGGAATTTTCAGATCCATATATTTTCCACCGCCATAGGTTTCTTTTTCATTGGTAGCATCCCGGAAGGGAAGAAAAAGATAGTCCTGATATTTCTTCTGCTTAATTAAATCCAGGCTTTGGTATAAAGTAAGGGTATAAGGTTTTCCATCCAGCTCAAAGCTTGCCTTTCCATATTCCTGGTAAGACTTTGTTTTCCCTGAAGAAGTGGGAAGATCAAAAGGCTTTGTATCTTTTGATTTAATAAATTTTGCCGTAATTCTATATTTTGTATCAATCGGAAAGAAAGGATGTTCTTTAAAATTTTTTAAATCATCTCCCCGTAAAGGCGTTTCTTTCGGATTCAGATATTCAGCATTGAGTTCTTTCTGAAATTTTTTCACATCCATCACTTCTTTAGAAGTCGTTTTTTGGGGAAAAGCCCAAAGAGGAAGGATCAAAAAGAACAATAAAATCTTTTTCATAAATACTATAAATTATAAGTAAAACTATGAATTTTTCAGGGTATAAACAGTTAAAATTATAATAAAAAAGTATAATCTGTTTTAAATAAAACACCCATTCATGAATCTAGCATAATTTTTGAAAAGCAAAGCTCATGGACAGGAAACAATTCATTAAGACAAGTGTATTAGCGGTATCAGGCTTTTATTTTCTTCAATCTGATCTATTCCGGGCTGCGGAACGGAAAGACGATCAGCAAAACGAAATTATAGAAGCTCCTATTGTTATCATTGGCAGTGGATATGGAGGTGCTGTATCTGCTTTACGTCTTTGTGAAGCCGGGAAAAAAGTAGTGCTGCTGGAAATGGGGCTCAACTGGGAAAAGGCAGGTATTCCTTTTTCTAACCTGCTAAAACCTGGAAAAAGCTCTGCATGGCTTAAAAAGAAAAGCATTGCTCCGTTCATGAATATTTTTTCTCTGACTCCTTTTACCGGGACCCTGGACCGTCTGGATTTTGATCATATTAATATCTGGGTTGGACGGGGTGTTGGCGGCGGGTCGCTCGTTAACGGAGGAATGGCCGTAACTCCTAAAGAGAGCTATTTCAAAGAGGTTTTCCCCCATCTGGATGCAGAAAAGTTCTATAACCATTATTTTCCTTTGGTACAAAAAGAACTTAAAGTAAACGTGATTGATGAGGAATTTTTAAAAACCTGTCCTTATTACAAATTTACACGGGTGGGAGAAGGAGAAGCTCATAAAGCAGGTTTTAAAACAATGAGAGTTCCCAATGTATATGATTTTAAATACATGGAGAAAGAATTTCTGAATGAAGTTCCCCGCTCTGCTCTTAATACTGAAGTGATCTATGGAAACAATCATGGTAAAAACAGTTTAGACAAAACCTATATCAAAAAAGCACTGGAAACGGGAAATCTTGAAATTCTTGATCTTCACCGGGTAGACGATATAACACTGAATGATGATAAAACATATACCGTAAACGTACAGCAAACTGATACATCAGGAGCTTTAATTGCTGATAAAAAGTTCCACTGTAAAAAACTTATTCTTGCGGCAGGCACAATGGGAACTTTACAGCTTCTGTTACGATCCCATGCTGTAAACGGATTGCCTCTTCATGAAGGTATCGGAAAAAACTGGGGTAACAATGGTAACTTTATGACCGGAAGAAACTGGGTAAAGCCTTTGTCCGGAGGCACGGGAGCAAAGCAATCTACCATTCCGGTGGGTGGCATAGACAACTGGGATGATAAGGAGCATCCTTTCTTCACGGAGATTGCTCCTTTGCCTATGGGAATGGATGTGGCCACGGCCTTATATTTATTAATTAACCGGGTTGATAAAAAAGGAGAAGTAACGTATGATACCATCAATCGGTCTCTTAAGCTGAATTGGGATGAAAGTCATACGGTCAAAATGAAGGAAAATGCCCAATACTTTGTCAGAAAAATGAATAAAGCCAATGGAGGAACCAGAAGTCATTTCCTTTTTAATAATGGTTTTGGAGCAGATATCTGCTATCATCCGCTCGGAGGATGTGTTTTGGGTGAAACAACTAATGAATATGGTAAACTAAAGGAACATGAAAACCTCTATGTTTTAGATGGATCATTAATTCCCGGAACAATTGGAGTAAATCCTTTTGTTACCATTACTGCCATTGCAGAATACTGTATTGAAAACCTGATCAAAGGGAATGAATTTGCTTAAATCACGGCATTGATTTTACTTCAAGAAGATAAGTCCGGATGTCACTTTCAAGTTGAGAAGGGTACGTAAAGTTCAGTTTTTGAGCTAAAAAAGTTCCAAGTTCATGAAACAGGTCAGCGAAAGCAAATAGGGCAGTCCAGTTTTCTTCAATGGAACTTCCGGAAAATGTAGCCTCCACTCTACTCCATAGATCTTCAGACAGGTATTTTTTAAAAAGCCTTCCATGCTTATTAGTGGTAATGTTATCCCAGTTATGGCCGTTACCAATATGCCATTCAACCAGACTAACCAAATATTCTGTTCTCAGGATATTTTCAGACATGAATTTAGCATAAAAAATATCACCCCGCTTCAGACATTTTGCTACATAGGTAGTATCCCACCAGAAATCATTCATCAGCTGCTGAAATTCTTTTTCATCAGGCTTATGAATCATAATTGACTGATAAGTTGGAGGTTTCAGATCTTTTGTCAGACCATCTTTATCAATAAGCACTTTATACCCTACGTCCCAATCTTCAGGAAGCGTTTCTTTTTGCATTTCTTGTATAAATTCAGATACCTGGTACAGCTTAAAATCAATTTTCACATGATCCCTGAACAAGACCATTTTCATGGCATGTTTTCCCTCAAAAACAGTATCATCTTCCTCAATCATAGAAATGGGGTCTCCAAAAAGCTGAAGCCAGCTATTATCAGTTTCATAGTCTTTTCGGCTTTCAAAAACCAGTTCTACATCAAGATCACTCAGGTCATCTACCGGAGCATAAGGATTCACCAATGAACTGGTCAGAAGAACAGCCCGGATATCGGGATTATTTTCAGCCCACTGAATAATTTGTTCCAGCTTTTTCTCTCTTAGCTTCATATTGATCAGGATTCTGATATTTTTACACGGTACACATCTGAAGAATTTCTCTTAATGGATTCTACAAAGAAACCACCTTCTTCAGGAATCACTTCTTTTAAATCAAAACTTTTACAGTCTTTCGGAAGCCCTGAAAATATCAGGGTAAACCAAAAATCCTTCATGAAAGGAACCGGTGTCCAATAAGGGGAAATTGAGATGTTTTCTGCATGAATCATCTTGCTTCTATGCTCAGACTGATTATCAAAGAGATAAGTGGAATGCCAGATTCTTATCAGATTCCCTAAGAATGGTGATGCCGGGAAGCAACAGTGTATAATCACCTGTTTCTCCTCTTCTATTTTTGTCTGAAGAGACTCCAGGAGTTCTTTTGCTATGAGCGGCTTTACAACGACTTCTTCCACCTTTTTTATAAGTAATAAATAATAAGCAATGAGTAATTCTGCTTGTATTGCTTACTACCCATTGCTCACTACTGATGTTAATATTCTAATTCTAATTTCTCTTTTGTATAATTCCTTACCTCTTGGGTAAGTTCCGGATGTTCTGCCAATTTCTTCCCGTAAGAAGGCACCATTTCAAGCAATTTATCTTTCCATTCTCCCTGAAGTTTTTCCGGGAAGCACTTTTCAAGAACATTAAGCATAGCATATACCGCTGTGGAGGCTCCCGGTGAAGCTCCTAACAGAGAAGCAATAGTACCGCTCTTGTTTACCACCACTTCAGTTCCGAATTCAAGTTTACCCCCTTCTTTTTCGTCTTTTTTAATAACCTGAACTCTCTGTCCTGCCACTTTCAGTTCCCAGTCTTCTTCTTTGGCATCTTTTACAAATTCTCTCAAATGCTGCATTCTCTGAGACTTCGTCATGGCTACCTGCTGAATAAGGTATTTTGTCAACGGGATATTATGCCACCAGGCACCAAATAATGATTTTAAATTTTTTGTATTAACACTTTCAGGGAGATCAAGATAACTTCCTTCTTTCAGGAACTTTGTTGAAAACCCGGCAAAAGGTCCAAAAAGAAGAGCTTTCTGACCATCTATAATTCTAAGGTCAAGGTGCGGAACAGACATTGGTGGAGCATCCACTGTTGCCTGAGTATACACTTTAGCCTGATGTTTTTCCACCAGCTCCTGATTATGGCTTACCAGCCACTGTCCGGAAACAGGGAAACCTCCGTAGCCTTCACTTTCTTTAATATCTGAGCTGTCTAGTAGCTGAAGGGCATATCCTCCAGCTCCGATAAATACAAAATCAGCAACAACCTCCTGTTTGTGGCTATGAATTCTGTCTTTTACCTTCATTTCCCATTTCCCATCCTCTCTTGGATCAATATCCTTCACTTCATGGTATAAGAAGACCTCTACATTAGAATCTTCAAGCAGGTGTCTTCCCATTTTTCTGGTTAACGTTCCAAAGTTGACATCTGTTCCCATATCCATTTTCGTGGCTGCCATTATTTCAGATTGATTTCTTTTGCTCATTACCAAAGGAATCCACTCTCTGAGCTTCTCATGATCGGAAGAAAATTCCATTCCGGAAAAAAGAACTGATTTTTCCATTTTATCATGACGCTTTTTAAGATAGGCAGCATCTTTTTCACCAAAAACCAAACTCATGTGCGGACATGAATTGATAAACTCTTTAGGCTCTTTGATATAGCCTTTTGTAATCAGATAAGCCCAGAACTGTTTTGAAATTTCAAATTGTTCAGCAATACTTTCTGCTTTTGTTATATCTATGGTACCATCCGGTTTTTCAGGAGTATAGTTTAGTTCACAAAAAGCGGAATGTCCTGTTCCGGCATTGTTCCATGCTGCTGTACTTTCTTTGGCAAATCTTCCTAGCCTTTCGAAGATCGCAATTTCAAGATTGGGATCAAATTCATGAAGCAGCGTTGCTAAAGTAGCACTCATGATTCCGCCGCCTATCAGTACAACGTCATATTTAGGTTTCGGTGTTCTGCTTGTAAGCGATTGTGGCATATTTTTAAATTTTACTTCAAATTTCGGGAAAAGTTTTAAAAAGAGAAACGATTTTAACACGTTAATTTGCTTGGAAAAAGACTTCTTTAGTATACAACAAAAAATCATGGAAAATTTCGATATGTTTTCATTGAAATGATTGATAATAGCAACAACTCAAATAGGTAAAAACTCAAAAATACAGTTCCCGGTCTCAGCGAATACCTTTGATCATCACAGAAATAAACCCATAAAAAAAACCAAGCTGGGAAGCTTGGATTCAAATATATTAAAACAAGGTTTATGCAACCTTCTTTTTTTAATTCAGTTTCGCTGTCAGTTTTTTGAACTGCTTTTCAGCATTTTTACCTTCATAAAGAATGGCGTACACCGTATCAATAATTGGTAATTTAAGTTTTTTCTGCTTTGCTGTTTTATAGATGGAATCTGCAGCGTAATATCCTTCTGCCACCATATTCATCGACTGTATTGCGGATTTTACGGTATATCCTTTCCCGATAAGGTTTCCTAAGTTTCTGTTTCTTGAAAAGAGTGAATAGGCGGTTACCAAAAGATCTCCCAGATAGGCACTTTCATTCACATCTCTTGGGGCTTCATAAATGGCTTCCAGGAAGGTTTCCATTTCACGGATCGCATTGGATACAAAAACAGCTGTAAAGTTATCTCCATATCCCAACCCACTTGCTATACCGGCCCCAATGGCAAAAATATTTTTAAGAATAGCACTGTATTCATTTCCTAAAATATCTTTACTGGTTTGAACCTTAATAAAATCTGAACTGAAAATTTCTTTTAATTTTTCAGAAGTTTCATCTTCTACCGTGGCAATCGTAAGATAAGAAAGTCTTTCCATTGCGACTTCTTCTGCATGACATGGTCCTGCAATAACCGCCTGATTTCTGAAACCTATTTTAAATTCATCACGCAGATAATGCGCTACCACATCATTTACTTTAGGAATAATCCCTTTAATAGCCGATATAAAGATTTTTTCTGAATATTCACATGTCATTTTTTCTAATGTATCAGACAGGTAAATAGACGGGGTTGCCAAAACGATAACATCACAGGCAGAAACCAATTCATTGATGTCCGTGGTTAGTTTTAAACTTTTAAGATTAAAATGAGCTGCTGTAAGATAAGTGGGGTTATGTCCACGAAGCTCAATAGCTCCTTTTACAAACTCACTTCTTACACACCAGTGTACAACTTTACAGTTTTCAACAAGCATTTTTACGATAGCGGTTGCAAAACTTCCGCTTCCTACTACTCCTACAGAAATATCCTTTTTATTCTTTTTTGGATGAGAAGATTCTGACATTATTTTCTTTTTAGCCATAATTGGAATGTGAAATGCAAAGATATTAAAACATAGACGTAACAACGCTTTTGAAACAATGATAAAAGCCGTTTTCTGAAAAAATTAACACTTCAACACAATTAAATATCTAATTAAACGTTAAATACAGAAAATCATGAGTTTTAATTAAAAATAAGTCATAAAGATTAATTTTAATTAAATTTGCAGCTTCAAACCGTTTTAAACTTACTAAGAGAGGAAATATGAAAAATTTTCTAAACAGCAAGAAGAACGTAAACATTCTCCTCGGAGGGCTTTTACTAGTAGTTTTTGCACAAGGGATATGTATTGCCAAGTTATTCTCAGAGAAGGATGACAAAAACTACGAAGTCAACCTTGTAAAAATAAACACTGAAAGGGACAGTGTAGATTATTTGAAAATGAAAACAGATCTTAATCTTGTAGATCAGACTGTTTCACAGCTCAATTCTTTCCTGAAATCTAAAGACATTTCCAACGAAAAACTAATGGTTCTCAGCCAGGACAGCATTTCAAATTCTGTTTATCTCGCCAAACAGGCCAACCGATATAGTCAGTATTTAATGGATCTGCAGAAAAAACTGATGCAGGTTCCCCTGGGAATGCCTACTGACGGATATATTTCATCTAACTTTGGAATTAGAAAAAATCCTATTCCCTATAAAACCGTTTATGCTTCTGTAAAAACCAATGCTGCAACAGAGTCTAAGCCTGTAGTGGCCGCAGCTCCAAAGCCGGAAGTAAAAGCTGAACCTGTAGAAAAAATTATTGAAGTGACAGACAGTTATGGTATTAAAAGGGAGATCAAGGTAATGGTAACTCCAAAAGCCGCTCCAGTTGCTGCTGCAACTCCAGCTCCCACAGCTGCAAAAGCTGTTGCCGGAACCGCTTCTTCTTCTAATACCATCGCAACTGCTGAAAAAAATAACCCGCCTGCTGAAGCTGATCAGATGCAGTTTCATAAAGGATTAGATATTGCGGTGGCCTATGGTTCTGATGTAAGAGCTGCCGCTGCAGGAACCATCATTTTCTCCGGGCAGAAAGGAGGCTACGGAAACTGCGTTATTGTTTCTCACGGAAATGGATTAGCTACTCTATACGGACATTTATCACAGCTTGTTTCAAAAGTAAATGATAAGGTAAAAGTAGGCCAGGTAATTGCTAAATCCGGAAATTCCGGCCGTTCTACGGGACCTCATCTTCACTATGAAGTACACAAAAACAATACTCCGGTTAATCCGAAGCTGTTTATGAATCTATAAAAATAAAGGCTGTCCGATGGAACAGCCTTTTTCTTGTTATATTCAATTAAAAACTTTGTGAGCTATGAAATTGATATTTATTTCATACTAGGTTTTATTGTTTATATCTTCATCTTAAAGGTGCTAAAAGATAGAATCAATAGGCAGATTTTTTTTATTTTAAAATCTTCAGAGTCCCCTTCGGATGGGTAAATGTACCATCAGGTCCTGCAATATTTGAATATATTATATTTTTATTATAATCCTGAATATGGGTTACATTGAAACCTAGGTGTGGTTCATGCCAATATACCATAAAGACATTCTTAGCCACTTCCACTGCAGTATACTGCACCGTATCTTTGGCATCTTTCGAAGGTCCGGCTGTTCCTAGGAACGACATGGTTTTGTTATCTTTAAAATCCAGGATGAATTTTGTTGTTCCAAAATCTACCTCTACTTTATTTCCAATCGCCGGATAGGGTGATTTTAAATCCCAGGCCATTTCTCCCATAAAAACCTTCACGCCCATTTCCAATTCTTCTTTTCCGGGAAGGGTGGTATATTTTTTCACCATAAAATCTACAATGGCAGAACTTGTTTTATTTTCTGTAACTGCTTTTTTATAGTTTTCAAGATAGCCTTTAACAAAATCCAGAGACTGAGGAGAAAGAGACTGTTCTGAAAAATGAGAAGGAATCACCTGTTGAGGTTGTAAAGCTTTCATAGCATCAATCTGTGCAATCCACTGATCAATAGCTTTTAGATTTTGAGTATCAGCCATCCAAAGATGTGAACCCGTAGAAACCGAGATCCCTCCCGCTACTGTTTTTAAAGACGGAATCCAAAGAAAACTATGGGCAGGGTCTTCAGAATTCTGTCTGAACTCAATTTTATTTCCTTCAAGATCAGGAATTGCAGTAACGGCTTCCGGAATTATGATTTCTAAAGGAGCATCTCCTTTCATCTGCGGTTTCCAGACAGCCATTTTATCATCTTTTGAAGCAGATATCAAATAAGCAGTCTGAGCTGTTGAAATAATCTTAGCATTGGGAAAGGCTTTTTTGATCACATCCAATCCAAAATAAAAATCGGGGTCACTGTGTGAGATATAGACGGTTTTCAGGTTTTTGCCTGTCGCTTTTATTTCTTTTACCAATTGTTCCGCATATTGCTTCTGAAACTGAGCATCAACAAGCATGGCATCTTTATCTCCATAAATGATTGTTGAGGTAATGGAAAAAATCGCTTTAGATCCGGGATTATAAACTTTTACTTTAAGATTCCCAGCCCATACAAGACTTGCGAAACCAAGCATTACTGCCAAGGATAATAATTTCTTTTTAAACATTTTTGTTATTTTTTATAATTAATAAGCTGCTGTAAAACGTTCGCGGATGTGATTATTCTGTTCCAATTCATCTACTAAAACTACAGCTACATCTTCAACAGAAAGGCGACTTCTTCCGTTTTCGTCAAATACCGGAGTTTCCAATGATGTTCTGTACTGTGCAGTTCTTGTTCCTACATTAGCCTGGTTCATTTCTACTGCCGGGCTGAAGAAAGTCCAGTCCAATGTATTATTTTCTTTGATCTTGTTCAGATAATCTCTTGCCGCTGTTGCTCCCGGTTTGTATGCCTCCGGGAAATCAGGAGTATCTACAATCTGTACGTGGTCTGGTGTGTATAGGCTTCCTGCTCCCCCAACTACGATAAGTCTTTTTACTCCTGCCTGCCCTACTGCTTTTTCAATGTTTACGGAACCATTTAAGAAGTCATTGTAAAGGTTTGGATTCGTCCATCCGGCATTGAAAGCACTAATTACAGCGTCACTTCCTTTTAAGGCTTCTGCCAATTCATCTACATTGTTTACGTCAACGCTTTTTGCTGTTACATTCTCTTGTGTTTTTACCTTCGATGCGTCCCTTACTAAAGCTTCTACAGCATATCCTCTTTCAGTTAATTCTGTTACTATGCGTGCTCCTACAAATCCTGTTGCACCAATTACTGCTACTTTTTTCATAATGTTATATTTTAAATTAAATTGTAATAAAATTTGTTACATTTATAGTTAAAAAAATTTTATTCGAACTGATCAGCGAATTCTCTCAATGATTTATCTCCTAAAAAGTTAACTACCAATTGATCTGTTTCTTCAAATAATGTATTTAAATGAACATTGATTTCCTTTCCCACACTACATGCAGGATTGGGGTTTTGATTTTTTTTGCCTAATACTTCTGTATTTTTTACCGCTTTGTACACTTCAGAAATGCTAATCAGTTCAGCATTCTTTGCCAGCTGGCTTCCTCCTTCTTTTCCCTGTCTGCTCATAATAAGGCCCGCTTCTCTTAATACACTCATCTCCTTTCGGACAATAACCGGGTTTACATTGATACTTCCAGCAATCCATTCGGAAGTGAGCCACTCCTGAGGACTTTTCGCCAATAAGGTCATAATATGTACTGCCGTAGCAAATCTTGTATTGTTCATTGTAATTACATGGCAAAGATAAGCATTTTTTTAATTGTAACAAATTTTATTACAATTATTTTTTCTTAGAGTATAAGACGGTCCAGATCTAACAGAAGATAGCTGATATTTTGATTGATCTTCCGGGTAGCAGACTGCATCTGGTTGAGCATCGATGCTCGGCTGTGCAGATCATCAGCTCTGTAGATCCCCCCGTCACTGAAGATCACCGACTGGTCTGCAGCTTCTTTATTACCATCGAACTGATAATTGAGCCATATCTCTTTTATATTGGCGATAATAGATTTTGTTTCCATGCTTGAAAACCTTCTCTCCGTGTACATGTACCAGATGAACGGTGGGAAATTTGACGATTCCAGTTTTCCTCTCCATATATCTCTCAGCAGATTTCTTTTATGGATAAATTCCACTTTTTTACCTTTCGGATTAAGTGTTGCCAGTCCAAAACCCGCTCCTAAAGCTCCACCACCAATATCAATTGCATTGCTCCATCCATCACTTTTTATAATACCCCCTGCTATGGAAGCAGCGGCTCCTGTTATAATAGAATACAAAATCATCTTGTTATTTCTGGAATTATTAAGATCATTCACATAATTTTCAATTTGCTCTACCCTTTCTCCTTCACAGTCAAACTCTGCTGCTACCGCATCTAATTCTGTTAAGGAAATAGCAATTTTGTTGTTGATTTTTCCTTTTAGCTGTAAAACTTTAAGTTGAGAAGCAATAGAAGAGTCTTTTTTGAGTGCTATAATTTTATATACTTCATCCAAATTATTCAGGGCATTCAGGATCAGGATACTTTGCTCAGAAAGTACATTTTTAAGCTCTTTATTAGCTGTCAGAATGGAATCAGAATTATACGACGGAAGTTTATTAATAAAGTCATATTTAAATGGTGCCTTACAATAACTATCCTTCAGGGTCAATATATTCTGTTGAATAGTTTGATTTTTCCTGGAAACACAAGATGTCAATAAGCTAAAAATAGCCAAAAGGTAGAATAGATTTTTCATTCATTTATAAGTTTGTGCAGTATCTGGATGATCATAATCATGATTAACAGTTGTGAAGCTGTTCTGTTTTTATGATGATTCATTTATACGAATATAATACAAATAAAAAAATTTACCTGAGTTCAGGTAAATTTTTTAATCTATTTTAAAAAGGACTATTTAATATCCAGTAATTCAACTTCAAACACAAGTGTACTGTTAGGTCCGATTTCTTTGCTGATTTCCTGATCTCCATAGGCTAAATGCGGAGGAATGATTAATCTCCACTTACTTCCCACAGCCATAAGCTGAAGCGCTTCTGTCCATCCTGAAATTACTCTGTTTAAAGGGAAAGATGCTGGAGTACCTCTTTTTACAGAGCTATCGAAAACTTTACCTGAAATAGTAGTTCCATGATAATGACATTTTACAGTAGATTTAGGTCCTGGCTTTGCACCATCCCCTTCAGTAATAATTTCATACTGCAAACCGCTTGGCAATTGTACAACACTTTCTCTTTTACCGTACTCTACCATATATTCCTTACCGTCGTTAAGGTTTTTTTCTGCCAATTCTTTTTTGCGTTTAAATAACAAATCTGCTACTCCCATACTTTAATTTTTTTTGCAAAGATAAGATTTGTTGCCGGAAGTTGGGAATCAGAAACAGGAAGTATTATTAATCAAGTACTTAAAGTATGTATTCTAATCCGGATACTTTATAGCATTCAATATATCCACTTTCGTCCCGTTATCTCAGTAAAATTCAAACATTTGTAATACTCAGTTAACACAATTTCCAAAACTTGGCGTTATAATTGAATTTAAAAACTAAATGCCAAAGCCACTAAAATATAATAAGAAATTTGATGAACTCAATGAAGAGGAAAAGAAGCTTCTGGAGATCAATAAAAAATCGATTGCAGATTTTGTTGAGCAATCCTCTTCTATCAGTGATGTCAATTATGCTACAAGAAATGCTCATGCAAAAACCTATGCTGTAGCTGAAGGAACATTATGGATTAATCCCAATATTCCTGAACCTCTTCATGCTTTTTTTGATAAAGAGAAATTTGATCTTATCATCAGGTTTTCCAATGCTCAGCTCACCATTAATAATGCTAAAAAAGATATTCCTGCTTATGGAATGGCAGTACAGATTAAAGATGAAAATGGAGGTATTCTCGCCAATTATCCATTGGTCAATTTTCCTTTATTTCCCGTCAATTCTGTTTCCACCTTTTTAAAGCTATTTACCGCTATCAACAGATCATATCTGAAAAAATGGAGCGGTATATTTCCCATACTCGCCCAGGCAATTAAAACAATTCCTACGGTTTTATCGGGCTCTTTTTTGAAAAATATTGTAAAGCTTCTGCGCAAGAAAAATGATTTTATTTTGTCTTTTGATTATCATTCGGTAGGAGCCTACCGTCTGGGGGATTATATGATCAAAATAAAATTAGCTCCCAAATCTGTAGACAGGAATATAGGTAAGAATCAAAAAATAAAAGACACCTTGAAAACTTATTTTCAGACTCATGATTTCACAGCGGATGTTTTAATCCAGTTTTGCTATGATTTAAAAGATCAGCCTATTAATAAGCTGAATGTAGAATGGAAAAACTCACCCTATATTAAAATTGGCGAACTGAAGATCAATAAAGGTGCTTTGCTTAATTCGCAAACCTGTACCAATGAACTCCTTTCATTCAATCCTTTTGAAAGCAAAACTATTTTTCAGCCTGTAGGAAAAATACAAAAACTGCGTGATGAAGCTTATAAAGTTTCTGTACAGACGAGGAGGAAAATTAATAAGCTGCTGCATGGGAAATAAAAGATGAATTATAATTTTGGAAACGTAAGGACGCAAAATTTTCTGACAAACGTTATACTTTTAGGGCACAAAGATTTATCTTCGATAAAATTTGTTGATATCCATTATATTCATGGCAATATCAGTAGAGATTTTCTTTTGTCTATAAAACAAAAAACTGTCTCAACAACAGTCTTTTACTTTATTTAAACTTTCGATCTTCTTCTTTGATAGCCAGATCATTGATGCTTGCATATCTTTTCTGCATGAGTCCGTTTTCATCAAATTCCCAGTTTTCATTTCCGTACGCTCGGAACCAGCTGCCGTCTTTTGTTTGATATTCATATTCGAAACGAACCGCAATACGGTTATCAGTATGCGCCCAGTATTCTTTCTTGAGCGTATAATGGAGTTCTTTTTCCCATTTCTTACGAAGAAATACAACAATCTCTTCTCTGCCATTGATAAAGGTATCCCTATTTCTCCACTCACTGTCTATAGTGTATGCTTTTGATACTTTTTCAGGATCCTGACTGTTCCAGGCATCTTCTGCCATTTGAATTTTTTCCAATGCCGTTTCAAAAGTGAAAGGGGGAAGCGGATGTTTCTGTTCCATTGTTTATGGTATTAAATTGATAACTATTCTTTTTGTTTTCTCAATCGATTCATCAGACTTAAAAAGCTGACTTTCGATGATACTGCTCTCAAAAAGCATATAAATATGGTCTGAAAGCATATCATCCGCCAATAATTCTAAAAAGTAGTTTCTAAGGTCAGCCTTATGCGACTGGATTACACTGAGTATTTTGACATTATCCATTGGAATTTCTGATAAAATATTCAGAAAGCTGCATCCTCTGAAATTTTCCTTCTGATTCATATAGATTAAAAAATCAAAAGCTTTGATGATTTTATATTTTGACTCTTTTTCTTTCGTTAAAAAATTATGGAGTTCATTGAACCAATATTCATGTCTTACCTTCAGAAATTCCGCACACAAATCTTCTTTTGATTTAAAATACTGATAGAAACTGGCTCTGGCAACTTCTGCTTCGGAAATAATCTGATTAATTCCGGTAGAGTTATAGCCTTGTCTCGCAAACAATTGAAAGGTGGTTTCTATTATTCTTTCTCTTGGAGATTTCATATTGTTTTCTTTTATGAAACAAATGTATGAAAAAAAATAACGAACAGACTGATCTGTCTATTTTATTTTAAAATTTTTCCCTTTGAGAGTTTTGGAAAACGCAAAAGCGCAAAATTTTTACTAATGCCATGTATTAAAGACGCAAGAATTTTTATCTCCGATAAAATTTAAATATCTCTAATAATATGATTCTGAATAAGGTAAATAATTAATAAGTATCCTTGCTGAAAATCTTTGATTTTCTTGTGCCCTAAAAGCAGGAATTATGATTATATTTCTTGCATCATTGCGTTTTCCAACAAAAAAACTTATTAACAAAAAAGCCTCCAGAATTACAATTCCAGAGGCTTCCTTTTTATTTTAATGATGATTATTCTTCTTCTAATTTTTCTTTTTCCGCTACTTCTTTTTCAGGGAATATAATGGATAAAAGAACCGAGATCACCAATACTCCTCCTACAATTCCTAAAGAAACAGGAGATGGAATGTGAATCCACGGTGCTATAAGCATTTTAACTCCAATAAATGAAAGGATAATGGCCAGACCATATGGAAGTTTGCTGAACATGTGAATAAAGTTTGCCAGCAGGAAATATAATGATCTAAGCCCTAAAATAGCAAAGATATTTGATGTATAAAGAATGAAAGGGTCATTTGAGATCGCAAAGATCGCCGGAATAGAATCCACGGCAAAAAGAACGTCTGTAAATTCGATAACTCCTACCACTACTAAAAGAGGTGTTGCCATCTTGATCCCATTCTGAATGGTGAAAAATTTGTCACCATCATAATTATCCGAAACTTTCCAGAAGCTTTTGATCAGCCTTGCTCCAGCTGTATTGCTGTAATCTTCATCGTCATCATCAGCTCCGTCGCCCCAGGATTTAATCCCTGCATACACGAGAAACAGTCCGAACAGGGCCATTACTACATTGATCTGTACAGGTTTTCCGAAAACGTTCATTTCAGGAAGGTAAGTAAGGTTAATAAGTCCTACTCCAGCAAAGATAAATATGGCTCTGAATATCAGTGCACCGATAATTCCCCAGAACAGTACTTTATGATGAAGGTATTTCGGAACTTTAAAAAATCCGAAAACAAGGATAAATACGAATAAGTTATCCACAGAAAGGGCTTTCTCTATCCAGTAGGCAGCCTGATACTGTGTAAATTTCTCTACGGCAATACCATGGCTTTCCGGTGTTCCGTCTGTATTGAAAACCCAATACACGACTCCTGAAAAGATCATGGAAAGTGAGATCCACACAATAGACCAGATGGTGGCTTCTTTGGACGAGACTTCGTGACTTTTTTTATTGAATACTCCTAAATCCAGGAGCAGCATGATAACAACCGTTATCGCAAATCCCCAGACCAGGCCAGGGTGTAGTTCTAAAATACTTTGATGTTCCACTTGTATATGTTATTATATGATAAAAGCAATAAGTGTACAAGGTACAAATATTGCTATTTTATTTATCTGTTGATTGATAATTGATTATAAGTAATTCAGCTGTACAGTCTGAATGGTCTGTTCCAGTTTTCTATCTGCTGTAGGGTCTCCGATAGCATTGAACTTCCATTCTCCGTTTCTCTTATAGAATACTCCCATTACCATAGCCACATGTCCTTTGAAAGAAGCGTCGTTTGCAATATCATATTTAGCAAAAACTTCTCTTACGTTGGTAGGAGATCCCTCATAAATACGGATAGAAGCAAAAGGAATTGTTCCGAAATCCTGGCCTTGGTAGCTATTTAAAACCATTGCAACATGTTCGATATTGGGTTCCAATTGGCTGAAATCTACAGTAATGACTTCGTTGTCCAATCCGTCATCGCCATTGATATCACCTGTAAGATCATCTCCACTGTGTTTTACAGCTCCATTTCTGGATTTCAGGTTTCCGAAATAAATTACTTCCGTTACATTTTTATTTGAATCATATAAAATACAGCTTCCGTCTAAGTCTACTGCTTCTTTTTTAGTTCCAAAAAGGCCTTTTTTTTCAATTGCTCCCCAGTTGATTCCTACACAAGCTTGGGAAAGTTCAGCGCCGTTTTCTTTTTTAAGGTTTATTCTTTGACCTTTTTGTAAGTTGATAGCCATCTTTGTATGTTTAGTTGTTATTTACTTTTTTTGTGAAAGAGCAGATTTGCTTTTTCACTTTTCAAATTTCGTATCAGTTATTATTCAAATTCAAATTAAGCATTGCCCGCAGGATATTTGTTTCTTCATCGAAATCAAATATTTTGCTCATAATATCTATATTTTCCAGGTTTTTTAAATAGTCTTTCAAAACACTTTCCACCTCTGTGGGTATACTGCGTTTTCTTTCGTTCATAGTATTTTCCAGGTATTCATTTTTCCTTTTCAGCTGATCTATAATAGTTCCCTGATTCGACTGATTTTCAGAAATATCGAGCTGATCCAGTTCTTTATCAAAAAGATAAAGTTTCTTCTCGTCTACACTGAAAATAAAATAATCATCAGACTGAAAGATCTTAAAAAGTTCATACTCATGAATTCCCATAAGGTAACCACAAACAAAACGGACTTTAAATCCCTGTATATTAAGTCTTCCCAAAAGTTTTCTTTCAATAGAATAGTCCAGGTACTTATAACCAGGAAAAGAATCGGCCTTGAGCAGAGATTCGTCTGCTTCGGTCCTGTAAAACTCCTGAGCATATTTCTTGTGGAAATACAGTACATTATCCCAATTGGCTGTAAAAACATCTTCTGTAAGATCTTTATACAGTGTTTTCAAATGTTGAGAAAATACACCACTGTACATTTTCCTGTCCGTCTGAAAACTGTCTACTCTTCTTTCTTCAAAACCTGAAATATATTTTTTATTAATACCAATTTCATTAATGACAGTCAGCATATCATTTTCCTTCTGTCTTTTGATCTTGGTGAGCAATTCTATAAGGCTGTCGGTATATTGAAGGTGAAAAAGTTCCAGCTTGCTATAATCCAAAGCAGTATTCTCCTGGAACAGATTGTGGATAATATCTGTTTTGATGTAAATGGATATTATGTCAATATGTTCAAAAAAATTAGCCAGAAGTTTAAGCTTTGTTAACCTTCTTTTGCTTTGCGACAATATGGTTGCTGCATCATCCCCCACCTTGGTACCCTGTTAATTAACCTCTGACATTAGCTTTTAATTCATGCTCCAATGTCTGAAGATCCTGATCCAGTTTTCTTCGGTTATCAGCACCTTGCTTCTGGATCTGTTTCACTTCATTCAGTGTATTGATAAGCATTGAAGTTGTTTCTCTCAATGTTTCTACAGATACAATTGTCTGTTCATTGGCTCTGGCTACATTCACTGAGTTCTGACCAAGACGTTCTGCATTCTTTTTTAAGATAGCCTCAGTAGTGGAAGATACTTTCTGCTGAATTTCAATATTCTGCTGCTGTCTGTACATAGCAACAGCCAGAGAAAGCTGATTTTTCCATACCGGAAGTGTAGTGGTAAGAATTGTTTGTGCTTTTTCAGCAATAGAAACATTATTATTCTGTACTAATCTAATCTGTGGCAGCGACTGCATCATGATGACACGTACTACCTTAAGATCAGCCATTCTTCTGTCTAATCTGGCAATAAAATCTCTTTTATCCGCAATCTGATAGTCCTGATAGCTTTCAGGGCTGGCTTCCATCAAGGATAGTTCTCCTGCAGCTCTTTCCATTCTTACATTTCCTGCAATTACCAGCTCTTCAATTTGCTTAATGGAGTTTACGTTACTTTCAAAAATAGTCTGCAAAACAGCATTATCTTTTGTAGAAGTAATAATCCCCGCATTTACTTTATAAGAGATCTGTTCAATATTGTTGATGATCTTATCGTATTTCGTAAATAAGTTTTCCACCTGAGTCATGATCTTTTTCATAAAAGGCAGTTTGCTAAGGAAACTCTTTACTTTATTTCCGTTAAGCTCTTCTACGTCTACATAATTAAGTTCTACCAAAAGATCATTGATAAGTACTCCTACTTCTCCGGAGTTTGATCTTCTTACATTTCCTAAGAAACTGTCACTCTGGTTCGATAATGTTTTCTGAAGCTCAGCTCCAAAATTCACAATAGATCCCGGATTAGCTTCGTCAATGGAGTTGGCAAGAAGTTCATACTTCTGACGTTCCTCCGGCTGTAACTGACTAAGGCTTACATTTCCTTCCCTGTCTACAAGAACTGCCGGTGCTGCATTTTGAACAGGCTGACTTGGTGGAGTCATTGGCGTAGGTTCAAATGTTTTAAGAGGTTCAATTGATCCTAGCGGATCTATGGGTTGATTTTCCTGATTATCCATACTTATTTCTGATAAATTGATACAAACTTCTCAAGGCCGTCTCTTTGTCCTGCTCCTACAGCCTCAAATTTCCATTCTCCGTTTCTGTTGTAGATTCTTCCGAATTCTACAGCGGTTTCGATTGAGAAATCTTCATCCAATTCATATTTTAAGATCTCTTCATTCGTATCTGTATTAAAAATTCTAATGAAAGAATTTCTTACCTGTCCAAAGTTCTGCTTTCTGGTATCAGCATCGTGAATAGTGACTACTACTGTAATCTCCTGAATCGAAGGATCAATTTTTGTAAGATCGATTTTAATCTGCTCATCATCACCTGAGCCTTCTCCTGTAAGGTTATCTCCGGTGTGAATTACTGATTTATCCGGAGATTCAAGGTTGTTATAAAAAATAAAGTGGCTGTCTGACACTAATTTTTTGTCTTCTCCCAATAAAAATAATGAAGCGTCAAGGTCAAATGCTGTTCCTGTAGAAGTATTATTGATATCCCATCCTAAACCTACAGTAAATTTAGGTGCGTTAATATTTTCTCTTTGTCCTTTTTGTAAGTTAATAGCCATAATATAATTCCGTTTGCGTTAAAGTATTGATGTTATTTTCGTATTCTTTTATTAAATGATAATTGTTACTGATGGCCAGCTCTAAAAGAAGGTCCATCTGTTCTTTTTTTACTTTAGACGTAAGATAATCAAAATTACTTGAATTAAGGCCTAAAATATATTTTACAATCCTTGTATTGAATTCAAAACTTGATTTCCCCATCACTTCTGCAATATGCTGTACATTTTGTACTGCATAGTAATTGAAATAATTTTCAATCTTAGGATCAAGGTCAAAATTAATCAGCTCAGCATAATACAGGAACATAAAATCGGCTTCCACCATATATTCATTCAGGATTCTGTTCACTGTATATTCATGGCTTCCTGTAATTTTTATATCGTCTATAAAAATACAAAGTTTTCCTCTTAAAAAATCTTTATCTATATAATAAGTATCATTGGCAATCAGATTTTTACGATCTTCAAAATTAAGATTCCCATAATCTGTAATATAGGTATGGTTCCTGTTGATCTTAGACAAAACACTTGATTTTTTTCCTTTTTGAAAAAGATAAAAATCCAGGTATTTTTTAAAGAAGAAACATAAAAAATTGGAAGCGGTAGGAATTGCCATATAGGGGCTTGGCAGTACCACAATTTCTTTATCTGTATCTAAAATCTCCTTATTCTGAGAGATAAACCCTTCGAATAATTCTTTTGCAAATTTTTCTGCATACGACTTATCGCCATATTTGAAATAGCTGTATTCTGCCGGTGAGAAAGTAAACTCATCTGCGGAATGAATGTGGTGTAAGCTGTATCTTGTACTCATGTTTATTTTAGTGTTTAAGTAAATGTGCACTGAAACCGAAGTCTTTCGCTCCTTTGTAATCTGCTACAGGATTGTCTCCAATATGCAGAATCTGATGCATCGGAATATCCTGATCGTTAATCTTGTTTTTCACTTCCTGAAAAACAAGTGGGTTCGGCTTAGAAAAGTTTATCTCATCGGAGTAGATATGAAAATCTATATACTGATCCAGATTTTCATGAATCAGAAACTTTCTCATCGTTTTCCCTTTGATAAATCCGGTGTTGCTTAGAATATTAATAGTTTTACCCTGATTTTTGATATCGTCAAAAAAATCATGGATATTTTCAAAAATAATTACCGGTTTGTATTCTAAAAAAAGCTCTTCACTTTTAAGATAAAATTCATTCAGTTTTTCTTTATTTAAAAGCTTTACATCAACATCCAATGCTCCCAAGATCATCAGATAGATTTCAAAGGTATCGATATTCCCTCCTGTTACTTCATTAATTGTATTACAAAGATCATCGTAATATTTTACAGTTTTGGCAACATCCTCTATGGGTTTGCTGACATTAAAAAACGAGGAGAAGAGCTCAACTCTTTTTGTTTTAAATTCAGGATGAGATTTGATTAATGTGAGCCACAGGTCAAAGGAAAAATGACAGTGGTTATGAATGTCGATATCTGTTTTCAATATGTTTTAGTTAAAAGTTTTATTTAGCTTTTTTGAAAAAGATTTAAATTTTATTAATCATCAACAAGTGTTTGGTTTTCTACTTATTTCCAAAGATAAAATATTTATCATAAATGCATTACTTTAGTTCCCTGTTTTAAGATATTTTATGATTTAAGGAACGAAATCAAAGCAAAAACCAAGGACCAT
The DNA here is from genome assembly GCF_918698085.1 of Chryseobacterium sp. Bi04. Classification (GTDB taxonomy): domain Bacteria; phylum Bacteroidota; class Bacteroidia; order Flavobacteriales; family Weeksellaceae; genus Chryseobacterium. The sequence goes on along the minus strand of NZ_CAKKLP010000011.1, from coordinate 5,534 downwards.
AATTCTATTTTATGGTCCTTGGTTAATTATTTGTGAGAATAGTGAATGGTCAATCGCTGTGTTTGTCAATTTTCACCTGCGCCTATTCACCATTCACTTGCGAAGCAAAATTCACTATTCAGGCATTACTTTATATGTTGGGTCTTCCTGAATATTAACCTCAATCACTGCTTCGGCATTTTTCAGCATTTTACGGCAGTCTTCACTCAGATGGCGAAGATATAAGGTCTTATTTTCCTGTTTATATCGTTTTGACAGCTTATCAAGAGCATCAAGGGCGCTCATATCTACAACCCTGCTTTCTTTGAAATCTATGATCACCTCATCAGGATCATTCATTGGATCAAATTTATCTGCAAACGCCGTGGCAGAACCAAAAAATAATGGACCGTATATTTCATAGTGCTTTACTCCGTTTTCATCTGTATATTTCTTTGCCCGTATTCTTTTAGCATTATCCCAGGCAAAAACCAGGGCTGAAATAATAACTCCCACCAAAACTGCCAGTGCTAGATTATGCAGGATGACGGTTATTAGAGCTACAGTAATTCCTACCACGATATCCGATTTCGGCATTTTATTAATAATTCTGATAGAAACCCACTGAAAAGTACTGATGGCCACCATCATCATCACCCCTACCAAAGCAGCCATAGGAATTTTCTCAATAACAGGAGCTCCAAACAGAATGATCATCAGAATCATCACAGAGGCGATAATCCCTGATAATCTGGCTCTTGATCCTGCATTAAGATTCACCAGTGTTTGCGCCACCATTGCACAGCCTCCCATTCCACAAAAAAAGCCATTGGTCATATTGGCAAGACCCTGCGCAACAGATTCTTTGTTAGCATTTCCTTTTGAATTTGTAATTTCATCTACCATAGACAATGTCAGCAGCGATTCTATCAGCCCTACTCCGGCCATAATAAGGGCATAAGGAAAAATAATCTGTAAAGTTTCTAAAGAGAAAGGAATTTGTGGAATATGAAAACTGGGAAGACTTCCACTTATGTGTGCAATATCAGCCACAGTTTTTGTCGGAATATTAAAGCCAAGAACCACTGCAAAAACTACTATAATAGCTACCAAAGAAGCGGGCACAACTTTTGTGACCTTTGGAAAAAAATATACTATGGCAATCGTTAAGGCAGTCAATCCTCCCATACTATATAAAGGAAGTCCCTGAAGCCAGCTAACAGCACCATTACTGCCTATAATTTTAAACTGTTCAACCTGTGCCATAAAAATAATAATGGCCAATCCGTTCAGAAATCCGTACATAACAGGTTGTGGAATGAGCCTGACAAATTTTCCCAGCTTAAAGAGGCCTACCAGCATTTGAAATATTCCTGCCAATACTACGGTTGCAAAAAGATATTCTATCCCATGAGATTGGATCAATGCAATCAGAACAACAATGGTAGCTCCGGCTCCTCCTGACACCATTCCGGGACGTCCCCCTAAAACAGCGGTCACCAGTCCCATTATAAAAGCTGCATACAGACCTGTAAGTGGAGAAAGACCCGCCAGAATAGCAAATGAAAGAGATTCCGGAATCATGGTCATGGCTACGGTAAAGCCTGCCAGCAATTCATTTTTATAATTGATTTTCTTCGAAAAATCGAATAAACTTATGGTATTTTTCATTGATTGGCAAAGGTATGTACTTGTACAATAGTATACAATTGTTTTACTTTATCTTTCTTCCGATCTTTTTAAAAAATTCACATTACTGTTATACAATATGTTAATTTTAATTAAAATTTTACTATAAATAAACTTTTTTACACTTCTTATTCTGCTTACTTCCAATTTTTGTTTAAATTTGAAAACAATTAAGCAATTTATTTACCATTGATGGGGAATATTTACGTAAAGTTTTCGTTACTAAAAAACACATAGTCCCTGGTAAATAACTACTTAAACAGATAGATTGCATGAAGAAACTTTAATAGGTTATATATTATTTACACAAATGGTAGAAAAAAGAGGTTTGAAAGAGAAGAGAGTTGATCAACCAAATGAAAATAAGGAATATATTCTAAGATCAATTAAAGTGGCAGTGCCTCCATTCTTTTAAGATATTAACTCATCTTGAACATCTTTTGGAGTATGATACTCCAATATTCTGTTGACTTCAAATTCAAGCCAATCCACTCGGTTCTATTTTAATATATACTACCTATTTTTTTCAATGCATAAGTTTAATCAAGATAATATTCAATAAAAATGTTATATAAAGAGATCCATATAGGAAAGTTTATTAAAGAGAGAGTTGATGAAAATGAAATACCTATTGAGAGAATATGCAAGTTTTTGGGAAAGGATGAAGAGTCTGTTGAAAAGATGTACGAAAAAAAATCACTGGAGGCAGATATTCTTCTACGATGGAGCAAACTATTAGAGTATGATTTTTTCAGACTGTACAGTTCTCATTTAATATTATATGCTCCTCCTTCAGCAGTAAATAAAAACCAGCAGAAATCTGATAAAATTCCTTATTTCAGAAAAAATATTTATACTCAGGAGATTAAAGAATTTATCATGAAAAGAATTCTTTCCGGAGAAATGACCCCAACTGATGTTATTAAAGAATATTCCATTCCTAAAAGCACACTTCACCGATGGCTTCAAAAGGTTGATACTACTAACGGATAAACAGATACAGAATGCGCCCGAATTACAAAAAGATTTACCATGACATGCTTAAACTGGAACATCCTGAGAAGTTACAAGATCCTAAAATCAAAGAACTTCTTGAAAAACTTAACACGTCTGAAGATGTTCTGAAGTTCAATGAAAAATTATTTCAACAGTCCAGAGAAAACCAAAAGCTAAAAACATACGATAAAAAGACAATGCTAAAGCTTCTTCAGTATCAAAAGAAGCACGGGTATTCTACCAGCTATATGTCTAAAAAATATAAAATAAGCAGAACCACGCTCTCAAAATGGAGAATGATGTTTGAGGAAGATCTCGAAAATACAATGAAAAATGCCGGTAAATAATCTACCGGCATTTTTATAAGGTAATGATAAGGAAAAAGCGGGCTGTACGTTAGCCGGAATCGAACCGGATAGCCTTACCGGAGTTACCGATTTCGCTATTCCTCCCATAATTGCGTAACGATGAAATTTTTCCTAACGACACTTATATAATCATTATTACAATAAGGCTGGAAGTGCAAAGACGGACATTGTAGAAAATTATGATACAAAGGGGCCTCACAGCTTCCAGCTTTTCTTTTTATAAAAACAAGGCAATAAGCAAAAAGTGATGTCGTGCTCTAACTCTGAGCTACTCTTCCTACTACACATCGTAATTTTGTGAAAGAGACGGGATTTGAACCCGTGTCCCGATTCCAAAACGACACTTGACTTGAGTATACATTTTTTATAGTCATTGTTCTTTTTTGAGAATAATCAAGGTAATATTCTTAAGATCTGTCGTGCATTTGCTCTACCTTCTGAGCTACCTCTCCTTTTCGGGGGAGAAGGCAGGATTCGAACCTGCGACCCGATGATTAAAATCCGAAGTATGATCCTAAAACGACACTTGATATAATTTGAGCAAGGCAATGATTTCATGGTTATTAATTTCTTGTTACAAATTTATGCAGCTTCTGCGCATTCTTTTTACGCAGTTGTTTTTTATTTTTTATTATCTTTTATTTAAAGCAGTGCCTTTTACAGCACTACCTTTTTTATCATTTCTACTGCATATTTTTTGTCTTCCAAAGCATTCAGCACATCGAAAATTTTGTCTGACCAACCTACAATAAGATATACATCATTTTTTCTGACATCCAGAGGCTGTCTGCCATAACCTGCCAAATCAAAAATATACAGTTTCGCATTGGGAGCCATAGCTTTGTACCTGTTCCAAGAGTCTTCAAAAGAGTTTTTAAGACCTCTGCTGTCCCACATTTGGGTATCGGTGAACAGCATTATTTTATCCACTTTTTCATTTCTTTTGATCAGATCTTCAATGACCAGGTAACCATTCGTAGAATAACCTACTTCTCCTTCACGCTTATAGAATTCGTCAACATTTCTTAAAATGCTGTTCTTTGGCATCGGAACACGCATCCAACGGTCACCGAATATACCTGTTACCACATTGTTATACTGAGACTGTAAGATCATAGACATCAGCAACCCAATATCATACAATAAAACTTTACTTTTATTAGACACCGGTTTCTGCATTGAACCTGAAACATCCGCTGCAATGACCACCGAAGTATCAAAGCCAAAGCCTTTAATATTCTTTGCACTTATCATTACTGCATTTTCAAGTGCTTCCAAAAGAGAGGACAGGTATGGAGAACCGGTCCTTTTTAATTCTCTATAAGCTGCCAGGAATCTGAATGGGAGCTGTTTTGAGTTGCGAACCGCTTTTTCATCGGCCAGGTAGTGGCATACTTTATCCATTGCTGCGGATGATACTTCTGCTTCTAAAACATTTCTCAGATTTCGCAAGGTTGCCATATAGCCCAGCTTATTACTGAAGATCAATTCTTCCCATTTGTTTTTGAAGGCCACTTTTCTTTCTTCGTCATTAATGAATTTCTTCTGACCTAAGACAGAAAGTTCAGCTTCCCAAGTATAAGGAGTTTCCAGAGTACCATTTACAATCTTATTGAAAACAGCCTGTTGATTTTCATCTTTAGCTTTTGGGTGAACCAGGAACAACGCGTCTTTCAGTGTGATCTCAGCTTTTCTATTGTATTTTGCAAACTGATACTCATCAAATTTGTTGAATGAGTTTGCCAACCCTTTCTGAATCTGTTTTGATAATTTATTCAGTTTTTTTGTTTCTGTTCTTTCATTCGCAAGTTGGTAGTAAGCCAACAGTTCTGTGATTTCATCCGCTCTTTGAACAATGCCCTCTACTGTCCGGCTTACTAAATCCGTACCTGAAGTCTGCTTTGCCAGCTCAGTCGTCAAAACCAATGGTATGGAACGCAGGTACATATCTCTTCTTGCATAGACCGCTAATTTCGCTACGAATTCCGGATCATTTTTTTTAATCAGAGATTGGATTCTTTCCAACCTGTCATTTCCTTTCTCATAGGTTGTATTGGACAGTCCTGTTGTAACAACAGCACTATATAATTCTTCAGCAGGTGTCATCATATATGCTTTTTCACCTTCGTAGTTCATGACTACTTTAGTCTCTTTTCTTAAAAAATTAAATTTCATGATTACTGTTTTTTGTTAAACATTTGGGAATCTATATCTTCCTCTCTGATTTCTGATGCAAAGTAATCGTAGTATTACGCTGTCATTTTGCGTAGATGTTTTTTTTTGAAAAAATTTTATTTTTAGGTTTTGGCTAAAGCCAGATTGGCTGATTTATAAAGTGAACGGACTAAAGTCCGTTCCTATTGATGCAGAAAATAGTGTTTAATGATCACATTATACATTATACATTATACATTATACATTATACATTATACATTATACATTATACATTATACATTATACATTATACATTATACATTATACATTATACATTATACATTATAC
>NZ_CAKKLP010000010.1 GCF_918698085.1 Chryseobacterium sp. Bi04 | reverse complement strand
TTATTATACTATTAAAATGTTATTTTTATTAAAAATAAACACAAAACAAGACTGAAAGCCAATTTATTTATTATAACTCAAATTATCAGCTGCAGAATTTCCAGTATTTTAAGAGCCAAAACATACTTACAAAAGTACAAAACAAGTGTAATCAATAAATTTTATATATTTTTTTTACCTATTTTAACAGTATGATTTGCCACAGATATAAACACCAGATATAGTATTTGACTGTTTTTACCATAGAAAAACGGTAAAGTTTTGAGAGTTAAATCTTTGTTGTATATTCCACAGGAATAAGTTATTATTGTTTAAAAATAATCTTTTTCTAAATAATTGTTTGGATGATTACTATATATCGTAAAATAGCGTTGCTTGAAGGGATTTCTTACCTGATTCTACTGTTCATTGCAATGCCTTTAAAATACATTCTTAATATAACGGAAGGTGTAAAATACTTTGGATGGATTCATGGGCTGCTGTTCCTTATATTCCTGGTAGTTCTTATATTAGCCTCAATAAAATACAGATGGAGCCTGAAAAGAATTACAATCTATTTAATTGCTTCAATATTACCTTTTGCCCCTTTTATATTAGATAAAAATCTGAAAAAAGAATATTCATAACGGATCAGGTGCAAAAGTTGGGGGATAGCATAAACTTACATCAATACAACTTCTCTTTGACGCAAAGTTCTATTTTTATTATGCTTGATTTTAAGTGAGCCAAGAATGAATCGATTAGAAATCGATTTTGATAAAGCTAACCTTTTTATATCGCTTATTCAGCGACAAAGTCGCCTTTCTTTGCTTTCTTAAAAATAGAACATCCGAATGATTATTCCTTTGCGTGAAATAAAATGTTATTTCCATTCTATTTTTCAAGTCAAATATAAAAATTACATATTCTATTTAAGGCAGCATAGATTTCTGAATGTCATCCAAACAAGAGGTTTTAGATTTAACCCAATTCGCTTAGTCCCAAGTTTATAACCTGATCCTTCATAAACCGAAAGATTAATGTCTGTTATTACATGCGAAAACATACGAAAAAAGCAGATAACATAAATGCTATCTGCTTTTTTTTAACATTGAGAAAGTTTTGAGGCTTTCTACTGAATTTATACTACTCGAACATTAACTGCGTTAATGCCTTTTTTACCGTTTTCTAAATCGAATGTTACAGTGTCGTTTTCGCGTATCTCATTAATTAAACCTGATGTATGTACGAAAACATCTTGACCTCCATTTGATGGTGTAATAAAACCAAAACCTTTGGCGTCATTAAAGAATTTTACTGTTCCTTGTTGCATTATATTATAAAATTATGTATTTATTAAATTTTTTTGGCATTTGCCATTACTTTACTGATAACCATACCTTTAAAGCAATTAATCAATCTGTAAACAAAAATGAAGTTGGTATTTTTAGCGTATTGAAAAAATATTCAATTTGGAAAAGAAACTTACCTGATATATTGATGACAAAAATAGCGTCTGAAAAAGCGAAGACTGGCAAAAAGAGTAACCTCAAAATATCAGAAGAAGCATTGGCAGGAGCCTGATTATTTTACAAATGTAAGCATAAATTATTGAAAAACAAAATCTTTGGTGTTTTTTATACCTGGACAGCATAAAAGAATTGTCCGGGATCTGGCAAAACCGCATAGTCAGCATTTTCTTCATACTCCCAATTTTCCATTTTTGTAGCACTTATGCTTAATAGTCGCCCTATTTCTTCTTTCTGATTTTCAGCATAATATTTTCTTGATTTATGTGAATTGGTTGCTTCAACGTTAACTGTTTTTTTTATCTTGCTCTAAAATTAGAATGGCCGGGATCTTTGGTAACCTCAGCATTGGGTTATATAAACACAGTCAACAAAATACAATAAAATGACAGGGAAATTAGGAATAAAATTAAATGGCGATATTGAACTGGATGATTTTACGATTACCGGGCTAATCAAGATCACAGAATTGCTGGAATACTTCACTGCCACAGAATCAACACCGCTTCAGGTACTTGGCAATAAGATACAGGTACAGTTTAGCAATGCTGAAATAGAACTGACTGACAGTTCCCCCCATTTATCTTTAAGGTTTGAAGATGATATTCTGGTTTCTATATTTATTACAGTTAAGGAATTGGACAATCAATATAAAAATGCAGAAGATTTTTATATCAAATCCGGAGAAAGGCGGTCTCAATACAAAAGATGGCTTAACCGCCATATTTCTTTTAATATAAATGATTTTGCTGCAGGATCAATTGATGTTGGAGAAGACAAAAGTAATACTGTATTCATTTACCTCCACACCAAGAACAATAATTGGGCTACTATTTAGGAAACCAGATTATTCAACCATTGATGTAAGCTTTTTCGTCTTTTTGAATTCCGTCAGGCTCATATTATGTTGCTTTTTAAAAAACTTATTCAGGTGACTTTCATCTGAAAAACCAAACTCGGTTACAATTTCATTCACCCGCATATCACTGAAAAGAAGTCGATGCTCGATCAGTCTCATTTTATAATTCAATATAAAATGCTGTACGGTTTCTCCACATTGTTTTTTAAAATAACTTCCAAGATAGCTTTCAGAAAAACCAAATTTCTGAGATATCGCAGAGACCTTCAGCAATGCCGGATCATGGATGTTACCCTGGATATAATTGATGATATCCAGTACTCTTTTATCAGTATTGGAAGCCACGTTCTCCGCTCTCATCTTTGAAATATTTCTGGCGGCTATTACAATCAATGCATTCACATAATGTAATGTCAGTTCCTCATGGTAGAGGTCAGGATGCTCCAGACCATGGAGCAGCGAGGTTACAATGGAATCAACCAAGACGATGTCGGGCTTATTTTGCAAAATACATCCAGACAGAAAAGAAGCCCCATACAATAGACATTCCATAGAATTAATACTGTTCCACTTATATTCCTTTACATAGCGTTCACTGAACTTTACGAGCAAAAGATCAGTTTTTTCAACAATTTCCAGATAATGCAGATCATTAGGTGTCAGGAGAATAAGACTTCCTTCACTGTAAGAAGCCATATTATTATTGATCTTAAGGAACCCTTTTCCTGAAATGACATATACAATCTGAAAAAAGGAAAATTGACTGTCTTTTAAAGGACAGTTTGCGGCCTGATGGTATTCTACCTTTACCAATTGATCTATATTCTCTCTTTTCATGTGGTAAAAATACCCATTTATCATTAAAATATACTGATTTTTTACAATTTTTCTGTTCAAATTTGCTACATCAAAATTATAAGCATTCATGAAAACATCAATCTATGTTCTGGCGCTGGGAGCTTTCGGCATTATTACCACTGAATTCGGGATAGTTGGTATCCTACCCACTATTAGCCGGCAGTTCGGTGTATCAATAGATACGGCAGGATGGCTGCTTAGCGCCTTTGCCATAACTGTAGCTGTTTCTTCCCCCTTTATCACTTCATTTACGACCAAAATAAACCGGAAGTTCTTGCTATGCCTGGTCATGAGCATATTTGTTCTTTCTAACTTAATCTCTGCATTTTCCACCAATTTCACGACACTCATGATCGCCAGGATATTACCGGCGGTACTGCATCCTTTATTCTGGAATATTTCTATAGCTATTGCATTCAAGGAAAAAGGAGCAAAAGGGGTGTCTACCGTAATGTTGGGATTAAGCTTAGCTACAGTGCTCGGAATTCCCTTAACAACCTATGCTGTAGACCTCTTCCATCATTGGCAGGCATCATTTTTCCTCAGCAGTGCAATAAGTTTAATTGCTTTTATTGGCCTTTTAGTATTCATCCCCTCTCTTCCTGCAGATAACACAAGATCCACTCAGAATCAGCTAGCCGTATTGAAAAGCCCTCTTTTATGGCTCAACCTGATTTCCAGCATTGCCACGCTGGCGGCAATGTTTGCCAGCTATACCTACCTTACTGCCTTTCTTGAACAGGTTACAAAGATGGATGGTGCTCAGATCAGTATGATGCTCCTCCTTTTCGGTGGTATGGGAACGCTGGGGAACTGGCTTATGGGAATTGCATTGAACCGCAATGTACTTATGACTGCAAGACTATTTTTAATCTTTCTAGTAACAGTACAGATTCTTGCCTATTACCTTGGAGGGATTTTTACTCCTATGGTCATCATTGTTTCCTTTTGGGGAATGATCCATACTGGTGGTTTCCTGGTTTCAAATATCCGGACCACACAGTCTGTTCCGCATCATGCACTGGAGTTTGTTAACAGCTTATTGACTTCATCTTTTAACATTGGAATTTCCTTAGGTGCATTTCTCGGCGGGATAGTAAGTGCCTATTACGGAGTTCAGTATGTTTTATGGGTGAGTGTTTTATTGTTGACCGTAACATTTATTCTGAGCTTTGTAACCTTTCCGAAAAATAGTACAGAAAATGAAGAGGCAAAACAATTGAAACATGCAGCACCTGTATGTGAACACGGTTAATTATTTTGTAACAACGAATTACTTTCAATAGAAAACAACCTTTGCACTGGCAGGAGTTTCCCGTCAGCAACAATGCAGCTGGAACTATCAATATTTTAAATTCTATATATATAAACAAATACTCATGCGCAACAAAATATTAATTACCGGAGGCTCCGGAAAAATTGGAAGCCATTTTATCAAATCCTTTTCAGCTCAATATGAATTGAGAGTTTTTGACCTTCATCTTCCCAAGGTTCAGGATGCATCCGTTGAATATTTCCAGGGAAATCTTACGGATAAGGAACACCTTATGCAGGCTTGTAAAAATGTGGACATTGTTATTCATCTGGGCGGCATCGCCAGTCCTGATGCTACATTTGATGATTTACTGGACGCCAATATCATTGGAACAAAGAATGTTATTGATGCAGCCATTGCAGCCGGTTGTAAAAAAATTATTTATGCAAGCAGTGCACAAACAATAGAAGGCTATCCAAAAGATGTTCAACTTAATCCCGAGATGCCTGTAAAGCCCGGAAACTTATACGGTGTTTCCAAATGTTTTGGAGAAGCTCTCCTTTCCTATCATTGTTTTAGCAGCGATTTAAGCGCTATATGTCTTAGGATCGGAGCCTATGAATTTCCGGAGGATTTCACAGAAATGAACGCCCGGGACTTAAGTGCCTACCTGCATCCCGATGATCTAAATCAGCTCCTGCATCTGTGCATTGAATCTAAAAATATAAAATTTGAAATAGTAAATGCCATTTCTAATAATACATACAAGCGACTTGACATTCAGAAGACCAAACTTCTAACGGGTTATGATCCCCAGTATAATTCTTTTGATCTGTTTAAGCTTAAAAAGTAAATTAAGATCTGTTTGAAAAGCATTAATAATGGGCAGCAAAGTTGACCATCATAATTACATACTGAAATCCAATAATTTACAAAAGTTTGCGTGGCACTTCTTCTGAATACTAAAAGTATCACTACCTTTTGGAGCATTTTCATTTTACTTGATACATTGGAAAGATAATTTCGCGTTTAAAGTCATCGTTTCATTATATAAGAATTCTTCGATTATGATTGATTTTTCACTTTTTACAGTTTGAATAAAAATTTTTGCCTATAATTCTTGTCTTCGTAAAAAAATGGCAATAGACAAAGAAGACAATATAAAAAACTGTCCATCAATGCCATAAACCTTTGGCAATATAAAAGATACAACTTTAGAAGCAAGTCTCCAACATCCGGATTTTAAGAAGTACTGGAATCTTACCAAAGATAAAATAGAAGTTTGTAAGGACTGTGAATTTCGCTATATCTGTACGGATTGTAGAGCTTACACTGACCGCACCAGCAGCAATAATGATGGTCTAGATATTTCGAAACCATTGAAATCCGGCTATGATCCCTATACCGGAGAATGGATGAGTGGAGTAAAAATCCAGTTAAACAAAAAGCAATAAAATATTACGGTTTATCAGAATTGGTGGAAAAATAAAAATTATATTTATTAAAAAAACAGATATGTATAAAAGAATGATTGCTATTTCCCTTTTATTAACCATCTTAAGTTGTAAAAATACATTGTCGGTCACTGAAAAAAGAGATTTGGCAAATGAAATAGATGCAATGGGAAAAATAGATCAGGTTGCAGCATATATTCCCCAAGGGAAATATGCCAACTATTCTCGTGAAAAATGGAATACATTTAAGGATAGTGTGATGGCAGATAACACGAAAAAAGCAGAGCTACTTTATAAAAAATATGGTTATTTGGGGATTGGTAAAGTAGGAGAAAAAGGAGAAACTCAATTTTGGGCAATTGTACAACACTCTGATAAATCTGTTGACTTTCAAAATAAGGTTTTGAAATCCTTAAAAAAAGAAGTTAGCAAAAAAAATGCGAGTCCAGACAATTATGCTCTTTTATATGATAGAATTAAGATCAATAATGGAGAAAAACAATTATTTGGCACTCAGGTAGAATATAGAAAAAATGGACAAGCTAAACCTAAAATAGGCCTTATTGATACTATTAATGTAGATAGCTGGAGGGTAAAATATAATCTTGAACCTTTGAAAAAATATTTAAACTTCATGACAGAAAGGAATTTCAATATGAATAAAAATATTTTAATAAAGGAAGGTATTACAGAACCTGTATTTTACAAATAATATATAAATCGTGAAAAATAAATAAAAAAGCCTTAGAATAAATTATTCTAAGGCTTTTTCTTGCGGAGAGAGAGGGAGTCCTGTCGAACACCTAATACCATTATTAATACTCTTAAATAATATTAAATAATTGATTTACAGCAATTTAATATTATTTTAATTTAGCATAATCCATTAAAATTAGTTTTGTGTACCTCTGGCATTAAAATTTAGTTTATCACACCAGGAGTTTGAACTTTAGTGATAAATCTTCCAGTGCCTTCTATTTCATGAAAGTTTAATCCTTTAGTTGCAGCTTTAAAATCTGACTGCGAGTTTTGAAACGAAGCAAAGACAATACTTTGTGCCTCCTTTTGTAAAGACAATTCTTTTAGAAACTCATGAAAATCTTTCGTAGATGCTGATTGTTGTTGTGGTTCGTCGAAAATTAATAAAAGTGGGTGATTCCCATTCTTAGAATAAGAAGTTTCTAAAAGTGAGATATAATAAGCCTACATGGCCCGAATATGATCGCTTCCGGAAGAATCAAACCGTAAATCATAAGATTTAAGTCTCCCATTTGGAAGACCTACTTCTATTATTGGCATATACTTATCCCGGGATATACGAATAGCATTTTTGTCTTTACTTTGATAGTTGAAATGAGTTAATAATGTAATGAAACGAGTTTCCAGAAATTGAATTTTTTCATCGTCTTGTTTCGTAAAGAAGTCTCCTCCTAAATTTGATTCTACTCCTTTTAAACGCTCCCACTCATTTGAGAGTATTTTGAGGCGGTTCTTTAAGGCCTCTGTATTTTCTACGAGAGCTTCATAAACTATAATTAGTTTTTTTATATTGATTTTTCTTTCAATAAGCTCTTCAGAAGGAAGCCTTTCATCAGAAGTCAAATCTTTCTTAAGATTCCTTATTTGTTGCCTTAGAAGCTGAATGTGGTTTCGGAGATCATTAATCCTCCTTTCTTTTTCAATTACCTTCTTTCTTTCACCATTGACGAATATTCCGAGCATTTTTAATTGGGCTGTTAGAAAATCAATATTTTTCTCAACATCCATCGGTACCTGATCTACCTCTGCCGGAAGTAATGTTCCATTTACCTCCTGATGGCAGGTTGGGCATTTGTTATCTGACAAAGGAGATTCCACAGTAGCTCCAAGGTTTAGCATTTTTCTTGCTGCCTTATTGTTGACAAGATCCTCTTCAATATTTTTCTTTTGTATGATATATTGCTTCAGCTGGTCTTTTTCTATATAACTTTCATTCTCCAATTTCTCCAGCATATAACTATGCCTAATTAAATTTTCATTTAACTGTGTCAAACGAAATTGATTTTTTCCAATGTTATCTCCAACTGTAATTTCAGTTTGTTTTGTTAATTCATCGTATTCATTTTGAAGATCAGCCAATAACTCATCTACCAGGTAGTACTTTTCATTTCTCAAAATTCTGAAATATACTTCTGATAGGTTATTAATGATGGCTGGAGATTCTGTCATTCCTGCTAGTTCTCCACTACACCTTTCTCCTACTCTGATGAACTCTTGATAGAGAGATTGCCATCGTGCAATTACTGTCTGCTTCTTTATATTTAATGAAATTTTAGTTTGCTCGTTTTGGAATACATCCAGATTTAGTAAAAACTCGATGACTCTTTCTTCTGCATTTTTCACCCTATAAAAAGGCATCGTGGCAAACAGTGAAGACCATCCGGATTTTTGTTCCACTATGAAGGAAGGTGCAATAAGCGGAAGATAGAGCTTTGTTTTATTTCCGCTATTATCAAGAACATCGGGTACTTTCCATCCTATAAACTCTTCAAGAAATACATGGAAGCCATATTGGCTGTCTGTAGCAGCACCACTGTCGTGGATATACATTTGTCTCATCTCGTAGTTTCCTTCGGGATTCGTCAGCATTGGCCCATCAATTACATCTACCAATTGAGGTTTTCGATTTTCATTTATTACACTACGCCTTATTGTGGCCAATTTTTCTCCATTAGAAATTTCAAGTAAAACAGCAGATTGCAAAACATTGTATTGATGAACTCCATCAAGCACGGCATCTTTCAATACAGACTGCATTGTCTTTTCATTCTTCCCTCCAATTAATTCTTCAAATCCCAAAGCATATATTATAGATTGAAAGACCGTACTCTTGCCGCTCGTATTGTTGGCTCTAATAATATTGAGACCTGATTCAAAAGGAAAGAATGCACCATAAAGTCCATTGGTGGTATTAATCTCTAAGCGAAGTGCATTAATTTGTAACATGGTTTTAAAAAAATTTTTGGGCTAATTGGGTGATTTGCGTTTCGGTAATAGTGTTCTTGCCAATACCAGATAAAAATTCTTTCTCCCGAATAAAAAGTTCTTTATCTTTTAAAATAGCTTTTACCAAGTCTTTACCTTTTGTTGTAATTATAAAATCCGCGCCATTATTTTCTATCAAATTGTCGGAAACAGCAAACGTGAGGGCACGATTAACAGTGGGTTCTATTCCCCAAATATGAAGATGATTCGAGAATTTGTTTTTAATCCATCCGCTTACTGTTAAAGTATTTGTTTTGGTTTTTATGGCCCAGCACAAAAAGTGAAGCTTCATCATAGAAGACTTTCCTGATCGGCAGGACATGAATAAAATTAAAAGAATATGGGAAATCTTATATAATGGCCTATAATCAGCCGGTATGGGTATTGCTCTTTTGGTAAACCGAAGCGTTTGTATTTTTCCTTGCATTACTATTCAAAATCTAATGGGCAACGCAAAAGCCAATCTGCGATAACACCATTTGTTAAGTTGGTTATTGTTGTGTCATCCAAATAAGTAAAATTTTCCCTAAGCTTTTTTTCTACCAAAGTTCTTAGGCTTCTATATAACACATTATTGTCTTCGTTTGGGAACATACATTGCTCCCTTCAGTCGTTTCTACCTGCGACATCAATATCAAGAATTTGTCATAATCCTGTGGATGAAGGCGTTGCCATCTGCCCAATATTGATTCACGATCAAAGTAGCTTTTAATGGTATTTTCTGTGAGGACATTTACTTTTTCGGTAACCCCAGCAGCGTTAGGAGAAAATCTTTTCGTATGTTTTCTAATAGCGTTATCAACAAGTTCATTTTCTTGCTCCTTCCACGAGGTCATGGTTCCGGCATCGGAATCTTCCGGATTGATCATTAACTTCTGTCCATTGCCATTTAATGCAATAGGAATCTCTTTAACGAAGTTATCGATATCATGAATTACAATCCTAAAATCCTTATCAATGAAAGGAAGGTTTAAACTCCTAATTTCTTCCGCTTTGTTGTTACAATGAATAACAAGTTCATTCATTCTATACTCCGGTGTTACAAATATCCATTCCTTTATTTTGGTTTGCCCAAAAAATAGCGTTAAACGGTCTTTGTAAAGTGAAAGTTTATTTGTATCCTTTGTAATTTTATCACGCTGTTTTTCATAAAGGGCAGCGGACGTCATGTTATTATCCGGGCAATAACATTGGAAAACCTTTCCTGTTCTAGTAAAACCTTCAATACCCGAGTCTCCAGGTGATGCTGGTATTGATTGATAATGTTCGGATTCATATTTTAGCCTCAAACATATTTGAATAAGATCCTCCCAGGAATCTCCGTTAAAAGGGCCACATTTGGTTGCGTACATATTTACTTCATTGATTACTTCGTTTTTCAATTGTGAATTTATAAAAAAAAATCGGTATCCCTTTTATCACCATGAATTAATAGTAATTCCGTCTTTGATTGGAATTGTAAATCTAATAAAAAAAGAAGTTGAATAATTACGAGAAACCATATTTAGTTAAGAGCTTCCATACAGATACCTAAGCATTTATGGAAAATCTCCAGAAAACTAATCAATATAAATAAAGTAAAATAGCGTCATTTGGCTGAGAAGGATCACAGTAAAACATCTACTCCCTATTTTGATGTTTCTGAATGAAATTAAATACTTGATTTATTTACCTACTTGAATAAACTTTTAAATCTATGTTTCCAACGGTTGCAAGGTAATGTTGAACATTTCCTAAAAGCAATAAAATATCATGCGATGCATTTGCCTTACTTAAAGCTGGTTGAACAATGTACATATGATAACGGATTTTTTTTGTCCATTTGGCTTGTTGTAACAAGTTTTCTAAGTCATCTTCAGTCCCCTTAATTAGGCGGCTACATGAATTCTCCTTTAATGTTTTTGTCATTCTTTTAAATAAATGTGCAAATAGTTCTCTACCATCCTTATGTTTCCATTTCAAGGATTTTTGTGCCTGCCCACAGACTTGATAAAAATTATCAATATCATTACCAACCCTTCTTTCTAAAGCAAATTTTAAGTGATACAAATGAATATCTATTGTGTCACCAGTATCATTAATACCAATAATATCTGCAATTTCTCCTTTTCCATCGTCATCATAAATTATTTGAAATTCATCCTTTATTTTTTCAATAAAATAATATTGTATGGAATCCTGAATGTAAGGGGCAATATCTTGTGATTCTTTCTTTATATCCACTCCCAGCCATTCATCTGTAATAATATCGTCTTTAGAAATTAAGTCTGGTTGGTTCTTTATTCTCACATATTGGTTTCCAAACAGCTGTGATTCGTCAGCAAACCAAATCGTAGGAACATTATCTTTAAAAAACTGTAATAGTGTTTCACTATTATTATTTCCAAATAAAATAAAACAAGTTTCATTTGTTAATTGAATTAAATCATAAAATGATTCATTTGTTATAGGATTAAAACTTAAATCAATTTGAAACAAAACCGAAAACTGGTCTGTATCAACTGAAAACTTTAGTGGCCCATCGAGAGTTGGATCTTTTAAATTAAGTTCTACATGTGCAAAATCATATAAAATACCATTAATATTTAATTTGTATCTATTTTCAATGTTTTCATACATTTCTGGATTCCAATCTATTAAAATAGGCATTACGTCAAGTGGTCGCTGGCTTAATTTTTCAATTGCTAATGTATGCTCTAACACAACATTGGGGTCTATTGCATCATTCTCAACAATACTTCCAATATCCTTACACCATTTGGTTAACTCATCCAAGTTTCCTCTTTGGTACGACCAAATTTTTCCTTTTACTGAACAGCCCAGTGAAATCTTCTCACCATCTTTATATCCAACACCGAATATATTGTTCTTTATTAATGTACCTTGTTCTAATTTTTTAATGCCGTCATGCACTCCTTTTCCAAAGTATGATTGGAAAGTTATATCCTGCCCGATTCCTTTTCTTGTACCAACATTAAAAAGTGAAAGTCTGTTAACATTATGAAATATTCTAAATACATTCATACCTGAAATAAGGTCTATATCACCATTTTCAAAAACTCTCTCTAAAAGATCTTTTCCAGAAAATTGTTTTAATGAGGTGTTTAAAAAAATCCTATTGATATTAGGCCGTAAATCCCAATGGACAATTATTATATCCCATTTCAAATTTTGAACAGTTTCAAAAGTACCCCACTCAATTTTCTCAATTTTCCCTAAGACAATCACAATTGTATCTCGATGATTTGTATCAGCAAATACATGCTCGTAATTGGAAAACAAATCTTCCCAGTGTTCCTTGTTAGGCTTCCAATCTCTAATATTAGTTTTATAAATTATAGTGCTAAGTGCTGGATTTATTTGTGCAAATGGAATAATTGATTCATTTAGGTTGTTAAATCCATCTAAAAATTCTTTTATGTCGATTTCCCTTTGAGTGGCATTAGCACTTAAACGCGGTAAAATTAAATTCCAGTCTGCATTTCTTGCATACAATTGATCCAACTCTTCATGAATTGGCGGATAGGCAATATTTGTAATAAAACTAGCATTACCCAACTCGTCATAAGATGTTCTGGTAAATCTTCCTATAAACTGTAATGTTATAGGAAGGCTTTGTCTTTCATCATGAATGGCTGCGATTTTTAAACTGGGTAAATCAAATCCTTCTCCAAGCATATTTACACAAACAATTATTGAATGTTTCCTTTTTTTTATGGCTTCAATTTTATCATTCAATCCTCCAATACCTGTGTAAATTAAAATTGGATTATGCTCAGGATATTTCTGATAATATTCAAAAACTTCCTTTGCACGCGGTTTACTCATGCATCGTGCCATAACAATATGGTTATGACCGTTCGCTATATCACTTTCTAATTGTTGAATTGCTTTTTCAGCAATTTTCTCATCGGCTAATTTTTTATTATATTCCCGAATAGGCAAATAGTTTATTGTCTTATAATACTTTTGTTCTTGAGCTTTTCGTAAAGAAAAATTAAAAATCACCTTCCCTTGTAAAAGTTTACCATCATTTCTGAAAGGTGTTGCTGTAAAAAGAATCACTTTTTCAGGATCAAATCTCTCAATTAATGCTTTCCACGTTTTAGCTTCTGAATGATGCGCCTCATCAACAAAAAAATGAGAAAAAGAATTATTTAGTATTATTTTTTGCTGAACTGATAACTCTGTTAAGAGATTCATTGTTGATACAACCACATTGCATTTTAAGATGAATTCCTGAAATTCTTCAACAGTAGCAAAACCATGATTTATTATTCCCACAATAGGGTTAAGACAAGAAGAATCAACAACATTAAATTCTTTGAGCAAGCCAAGGGTTATAAATTTTTCTGAAATTTGAGTTCTTAGAGAGTCTGAAGGAACAGAAACCAATAATCTATCACAACAATTGGCAATCAGAGTCGATAACATTGTTTCCGTTTTCCCGGTACCCGTTGGCATTACTACTATAGCTTTATCATCAGCATTTTGAAAGTGGGCTAATATTGAATATAATGCACCGATTTGTGGTTGTCTTAGTCCTTTAATGCCCAAATATTCATTCTCTTTTACGAACTGAAATTTGTTCTGCCAGGTATTAATAACATCAGATGAAGTTTTATCTTGGAAGAGAGGATGCTTTAGCCAATATTTAAATATTATTTTTTTAGCATTAAAATCTGCTTTTGTTGGTTTCTTCGACACTAATAATACATATTCGTAAGCTTCGAGATTGGGATCGTTTTTATCATTTGTCAAATAATAATTAATTCCTGAGCATTCAATAATAAATGGAGCATTATTTAAAATTTGAGCGTTATCAAGAGGAGTCTTTTCGCCGAAATATTGCCATATTTCATTGCCATTGTTTTCAAAGATTAGCTTTGATATTCTTGGAAGATTCAACATTATTCTAAATATAAGTTAGCTATTGATTAATAGTTTATAGATTTTATACAGATCACAATATAAAATGAGTTGTAAACAAATCTAATAAAAAAAGAAGTTGAATAATTACGGGAAGCCACATTTGTTATGGTCTTAGATGTAGATACCTAAATATTATGGAAGATCTTCAGAAATCTAGTCAATCTAAATGAAATAAAATGGCGCCATCCCATGTTCAGAAATGCAAAGCAAAATATAAACATGGGCGAATCAGTAACTATCTACTTCTGTATTTGTTGCAATACTACCCAACTCCAAAATTATTGGTGGTATATACTATAATTAAAACATTAATTAAATTCCTTTATCATACTTAGGACTGACTAATACTCATATTACACCCCATTTCTATCAAGGCTTAATTTTATTTCAAATAAAGTACTACTCTTTACACGTTGATATTTCATAAACCCTATACTTATGAAATCAGCGTATTTATATGTCAGAGTTAGTACTGATGAACAAATGAGAAAAGGCTATTCTCTTCCCGAACAGGAAGAAAGATTGTTGAAATATTGTGAACTGAACCAAATTGTTGTCAAAGGAATCTTCAGGGAAGATTTTTCAGCAAAGGACTTTAATCGGCCTGAATGGAAAAAAATAATTAAAACTTTAAAAAATAACAGAAAAAGGCCTGCAGAGAATATACTATTCATTAAGTGGGATCGATTTAGCCGTAATATTGAATATGCCTATCAAATGCTTGGTATATTAAAAAGCTTAAATACAAAACCATTCGCTATTGACCAACCAATAGATTTCGATGTGCCTGAAAGTATTGTGATGCTTGCTGTATATCTTTCAATCCCAGAAGCCGAAAACAACAGAAGAGGCAGAAATGCCTCTGATGGGATACGCAGGGCTCGAAAGATGGGGAGATGGCCAGGAAAAGCTCCAATGGGATATATAAACCAGTCAACACAAGAAGGTAGAAAAATCATGAGACCTAAACAGCCACAGGCAGATTTAATCAAATGGGCTTTTGAACAGTTTGCTACTGGTACATATTCAATCAGCCAGGTGAGAACAATGACTGTCCAAAAAGGTCTGCTATGCAGCAAGAATAATTTCTGGAAGATATTGCACAATCCTATTTATTGTGGAATAATTACGGTTAAAGCAACTAAAAATGAAGAAGTTCAATATGTCAAAGGAGTTCATAAACCAATCATAACAGAGAACCTTTTCCGAACAGTTCAGTTATTACTTAAAAGTAAGCGTAAACAGAATGCCTCAAAACTTCAGACAAAATTTCTATTCCCTCTCAGAGGACTCATAAATTGTCCTTTTTGTAGACGAAAGCTTACAGGAAGTATATCTCAGGGCAAAAGTAAGAAATACAGATATTATCATTGTAGTACATCTAAATGCAAAGGCAGGTTTAGAGCAGATTTTCTAGAAAAATCATATGAAAGCCTTTTAAAAAACATTACCCTTCTTCCGAATGTAAATGAACTTTTTGATCTCATTCTCGAAGATGAAAATATATTCATCATTAGAAGGCAAGCATTGAATGATAAAAAAAGCGTCCTTGCAGAAATTTCTCAGAATAAAGGGCTCCTAGCAAAAGCAAGAAGATACTTACTGGCTGGAAAAATAGATTTTGAAGATTTCAGAGATACTAAAAAGGAACATAAACAAATTACTCACAGTTTAAATGAGAGATTACAGCATCTCACACAGAAATTGAATATGGATTTTTATAAAGAAATAGGGTCAAAAGATCCTATTAATATTTTTCAAGTCTATAACATTCAGGACTTCGTTGGTAAAAGACACATTGCAAGTATGTTTACACCTTCTGAAATAAATATATCCCAAAAAGACTTTAAAACTATACAAATCAACCCTATTCTAAAAAGAATAACAATGTATGATGGAGTTATCAATACAAGAACTGATAAAGCTTTAAAAACTATCGAGAAAAACATCAACGGGAGTACAAAATATTTTTCTGGACGAATGATTTCTACCATTGAGGCGAGAAAGACCCTGAGAAAAAATGGGATACATATGAATGAAGATGAAGCAATTGTTATTTTAGATTTCCTATACATGCTAGCTGCTTCTTTCAAAAAAGATGATGATTTTGAAGTACGAAATTGAATGGTTAGAGGAATATCGAACACATAATAATTGATAATAGGCTGTTCTAAAGACGAATATCTTTTCGTTTAAGGAAACAGCACAAAATCCGAACACATCTTTGCATTATTTCAAAACAATTTAATGAATTGAAAATCAACACATAATAATCATAAAAAAAGGAGACGTTTAAAAATAAACGTCTCCCTAAGCGGAGAGAGAGGGATTCGAACCCCCGGACCTGTTACAGTCAATAGTTTTCAAGACTATCGCAATCGACCACTCTGCCATCTCTCCTTAAACTCCGATGTTATCGTTGTTTTCAGTGGTGCAAATATAGAAAGTTTTTTAATACTGGCAAAATATTTTTCAACAAAAATTAATATTTTCTAAGGCTTACTTCTTTTCATCCTAAACACAAGGCTTTTCAGGCAATCAACTTATTTAAGATTATGACAAAACGGCAACCTATGCTTAAGAAACCATTGATGAAGCAATATCAGGCCACACCGCCCTATATTATAGTACATTGGCAGGAATTCATGAAGCTAAAAATCAATTCAATGATGCATTAACGGCCTATAAAAGAGGATTAACATTTAAAGCAGGCAATGGGATTTACTATCAGCTGGGCCTTCTCTACGACCACAGCCTTAAACAGCCCAAAAATGCTGTAGCCAATTATAATTTATACCTTAAAAACAAACCGGAACAGAAGAAAGAAAAGGAACAAATAACCTATGCAAAGACAAGGATTGCTGTTTTAACAGGGGCTAAATAAAAACGTTCAAAACTTTTTTATCCTTAAAAAACCTGTACCTCTATTCCATAGATGACAGCTCAAGTTCATCGAAGTTTTTAATTTCCGAAAGCCTGAGTAATTTTGGCATTGTAACGGTTGTCCAGGTACTTTCGAAGACTTCATCTCCACTTTCTGCATTTTCATTGGTATTAACTTTTGTCAGTTTCTTTTTTGTAGAGAAATTAATACTCGTTGTACTGTTGACCACAGGACCTGTGTTCGAGCTGTCTTCATAGCCGATCAGCTCAAAATCAGAATTCTGAAATCTGAAAATATACTTCCAATAGCCATATCTGCCATGGGCATAATGAATATGTAAATTTCCTTTTTCAGCATACACCATCAGTTCCGGGGCATAATATGCGCCTCCTTCTTCATTTTCTGATGAAAAACAATCAATGTTTTCTGATGCTAATTCGTAACCGCCTTTTGTTTTAAAGAGGACAATGATACCGCGGCGATTCCTGTCCAGTTTTCCCCGATGTTCATCAGTAATAATATTCTCTTTGTCAATTTTTTTAATGATGAGAATACAGTCTTCTACCCCATCTTTATTCAAATCTCCATAGGATTTTTCAAAAACACTAAATCCTTTGGGCACAAATTCAGCAGGTTCTTTCCGGGCATCTGTAACAGGTACAGCCGGTGCCGGTTTTGTCACTGCAACTTCCTGTTTATTTTTTTCCGGAATATTTTGTTTCTTACCAGACTCAGAACAGCCGCAGACCGCCACCATTGCAATGATTGATAACCATTTATAATTTAAAAAATGAGGGATTATTGTATTCATAGTTATTGTTTATTCCTTATTTTAAAATGTCAATTCTGACAAAATATTGTTTTCAGTTTAAAATAAATGTCAGAGTAGTATTTCACAGCACATATTTACAATTTTTTGTAATTTAAAGCCAATTAAATTTTGGAATCATAATGACGATAATTTATAAAAAACAGTATTACAGAAAATGAAGACAGAAAACGTTTCCATCAGCCATAAAAATTACACGTTATATACACAATATCAAAATAATGAAAAACTTCGGCTGGAATTCAACAGGCTAACGCAAAAAGTCTGGGAGTTTGATTTTGAAAACTATTATCAGTCCGGATATTGGGATGGCAACTGTATTTTATACTCTCTATTTGATGGAGACACCATTGCTTCCCATACCACTGGAAGTTTATTTACCGGAAATAGTATAGGAGAAACAAAAACTTTAATACAGCTCGGAACAGTAATGACTGATGCAGATTATCAGAAGCAAGGCTTGAGCCGTTTTTTTAATGGAACGTATTCTCAATGATTTTAAAGGAAAGAATGATGGAATATTCCTGTTTGCCAACGAAACGGTACTTGATTTTTATCCTAAGTTCGGATTTGTTCCAGTACAGGAATTTGAGGCTTTTCAGCATATTAAAAACTTAAATCCTGGAGAAAGATCTGATAAAAGGAAATTAAATCTTGACCAGGAAGCAGATCTGAAATTATTTGAAAATAGGGTAGAAAATGCTGTCCCGAACACCATCTTTCAAACAAAAAACAAGGGGCTCTCTTTTTTCTACTGCTATGCTAATCCTGAATTGGGTTACAGAGATTCTATTTACTTCATTGAAGATCTGAACTGTGCTGTTGTGGTAGAAAATGAAGAAAAAACACTGCATATTTTAGAGGTTTTCAGCCCCAGTACCATAGATATCACCCGCGTTATTGCTGCTTTTACGGATATTCCATTCGATGAAGTTGTATTAGGGTTCACACCGGAGCAGAATAATTTTAATTACCGAAAATGGAAAGATGATGATTTACAGCTTTTTGTAACTGAAGAATTAGAGCCTTTTTTTAAGAAGCAGCAACTTATTGTACCTGTATTATCACACACTTAAAAAACAGATTATGAAGCAGAATATTTATGATAATCCTGAATTCTTCACAGGCTATAAGGCACTCCGTGAAGGATATAAAGGCTTAAATGAACTATTGGAACAACCGGTAATGAAAAGATTACTGCTTCCTGTTCAAAATAAAACAATTCTTGATATGGGCTGTGGTCTGGGCCATCACTATTGTCAATACTCTTTTAACTGCAGGATTTATATTAAAAAACCTGGAAGAACCAAGTCCGGACAAAGAATTACTGAATTTACGTCCTGATTTCCTACAGCATGCACACCGCTATTGTTATAATCAACTGTCAAAAAATATAAATACAGGAACTTTTGTGATTATAGTCACAAGTAAGACCATTACTAATCCCTTAATTTTGTCTTCACTAAACAATAGATATGGACAATAAAACCACAAACACAGCAGAACAATTTATCCAGTATTTAAATGACGAAAACTTTGATAAAGCGGAAAGCTGTCTCGATCCGGAATTTAAATTCATCGGAGTAATGGGAAGCCGCGATAATGCTTCAGTTTACATCAAAGATATGAGACAGATGAAGTTTAAATATAAGATTCTTCAGGCATTTACAGCCGGTGAAGATGTATGTTTCTGGTATCAGATCACTATGGGAGAAAAAACAATACTGGCATCCGGATGGTATGAAATCAAAGATGAAAAGATCCGGTCATTGCAGGTCCTTTTTGATCCCAGACCATTATTAAATGATCAATAACATCATCTGATTCATGGGCTCAGCATAAATACAACAGCATCTATACAGGTTTATGGATGTTTTTTGTTACGTCAGGAATCACCATCTATGCTTATCTTTAACCGTAAGATAAATTCCGGGAAATAAGGAAATTGAAAATGAGAAATTCCGGAATTAAGAATTCCTGATGAACAGAATTTCAAAGATTTTATTTGAATGATATTTCTGTTCATTTTAAGAGCAGAATCTGAGACCATTACGCTATACTTTATCCTTTTATCCAACCTACCTTTTCTCTCCATAGGGTATAGTCTTTTTCTCTGGCATCCATTTCGGCGATATGTTCAGAATCGGGAATACGGTTGATCTCTTCTAGGGATAATGGTGGCAGGCCCACCTTGAGCCGTTCTTCATTTATGTTCTCTTTATTTTCTACAGGATATAATTTTCTTTCAGGAATAAGCTGAGTTCCATACCGTTGCGGCTTACTTTGAAACACCTGAATCCGGTCATACAGATAGGCTTTATTTTTGGGGTTAACATCATTACTGTTCTCATCCATCATGATATAGCAGTCTTTCATAAATGCAGGCTCCCCTATAGAATGCTGGATAATCAGCCAGGCTGCATCACTTGCTTCCTCTCCTACTTTTGAGATCGTTGGAAATCCAATTTCCTGGATGATTTCTCTAAGACGTTTTGCATTAGTTTGATGAACGGCTTCCATTTCAGGGTGATAGCCTCCTGATAACTCTCCTTTGGCTACCAGCTTTTCCCTTACGGACAAATCATGATTGGCAAGTTCGATGAGCTCTTCTGAGAATTTATACTCCATTATTTAAAGTTTTTTGATCAGGTATTTAGGTGATTCTGTATAGCCTTGCCTGTAATAAAACCGATGTGCTTTTTCTCTATTGAAATTACAATGCACCTCTATTCTATCGCAGTTTTTCTCCCGGGCTACTTTCTCACAGTATTCTTCCAAAAGCTTTCCTATCCCTGAACTCCTGTAGTTTTCATCTACCGAAAAATAACTGATCCTTGCAAAATCTCCTTTAAGAGCAATCTGCGGAATAATATGGACAGAAATAAAAGCAACAACCCTGCCTTCTGAATTTTCTGCAACGGTAAGATATTCGTTAGGGTCGTTTAAAAGTTTTTTTATTTTTTGAGAAAGAAATTCTTCTGTATCAGAGTATCCCAATTGATCCAGCAGGGCTATAACAAATTTCTGATCTTCTTCTTTCATTCTTCTGATATTCATAGCTTTATTGTTTTAAAAGGAGACTCAATGACCCGATCAAGTTACAAAATAATAGTCTACAAAATCACTGAATCAGAATTATCTATCTCAATTTTTTCAAGAACAAACTGAAGTCTCTGCCGTAGTGTATCTTTAGGAACCTCTATTAAATGATACCCAAATTCCAGATAGGTTTCCTTTATACAATTAAAGGTAAGTATCGCTTCTTCAGGAGTCTGCTTCCTTTCCGGATCGTTCTCATAAATCTCATCCCAGGGTGGAAGAATAAAAACATTTTTATGATAAACCATTGCGCTGGCTTGTATTTTCATCTCCTCCGGAACACGGATATTTTCCGTTTTGAGATAGCCGATTGTATCTAATATTCCCCGGTCAAAGAAAGCCGCTTTCAAATCGGGAATCCGGCTTATTTCCTGATAGGCTGCTACAGAAGCATCAAACATCAGTTTGGCAAAAAGATTTTTGTTTATCCAGGGCAAGCCTTCACCGTTCATACTAAGCTGTTCTTTAATCACTCTCCGTCCTTCTTCAGGAACCGTGATACAGCCGTCTCTGCCCAGTTCATTAAGCAGCGTGGTTTTACCTGATCCCGGACCGCCGGTAATAATATATAATGCTGGAGCGTCTCTTTCCATCTTTATTTCATAGGGTTAATGATTGGAATACATACATTTCCATATGAAACGGAAATGCAGTTATTTATTATTTTTAATAATGCTCTGGTAGGTACTGATCCGGTCTTCTTCCCGGTACATATTACTTAGAACAAGAATATTATCTGTATTGTATTTTTCAGCAATATGCTCTAATCTTGCTGATATCGACTGAGAAGTCTCTATCACCATCCGGTCTAAAATTCTAAAAAACTCTTTTTCATCCTGAGTTCCCAGGACTTTTTGTTCTACAATTTCAGGCGGAAAAAGGGCCTCCGGACTGACCAATTGTCTTGACTGCAAAAACTGATAAGCCATTCCATATGCGTTACGTGTGGCTTTTTCAATAGTTTCTGCCACAGAAGCAGCTACCGTAACCTGCAATGAAGAGCTGGAAGCATATTGAGTCCTGTCAAATTTCTGAAGATAAGCCTCTGTATTTTCTTTTCCGTTTTCACTGTTCATAAAGGCAGCAAAAGAATATCCTATTCCATGTTTTGCGGCTTCAATGGCTGATGTCATTCCGGAACCCAGCCAAATAATTTCAGGAAGGTGCTGTAGATGTGTAGGCTGTGCAATAAGGTTTTCATAAACTCCTTTTTCTTCTTTGATAAGTTGAATGATCTCCTGAAGTTTCGTTTCCATATTGGATAAAACTACAGGTTTATGATTATTTAAGGCCATCACCGCATCTTTCAGTCCTCCGGGAGCTTTCCCCAATCCGAGGATAAAGCGCCCTGGATATATGCTTCCCAATAGTTTCGTCCATTCTGCTATTTTATAAGCTGAATAGTTTCTCATCATAATTCCGGCTGTTCCTACTTTTATCCTTTTTGTTTTACTCAGGATAATAGCCGCTAAAAGCTCAGGGCTTGAGCTGCCATATGCTTCTACACCATGATGTTCTGCATACATTACACTATGGAATCCTGTTTCTTCAGCTAATAAAGCGAGATTAATACTGTTGGTCAATGCCGATGATGCGTTACCACCCATTGACGTAGGTGACTGATCTAATATCCCCAGTTTTAATTTCATACTATTGAATCAGATTTTTTATCCATTCATGTGAAGATAAGAAAAAAGAGAGTTTGATATATATTGAGTTTTAAAATTATTTGCCTCGTATGCCATCTTTCTCACTGAGACTCTTTCCTTCTTTGGGAGGAAAGGTTATTCCTTCTTCTTTGATAAGATCATATCCGAACATCATAATGGTTTCAATAACCGGAATCGCTTTCTTTCCTTTTTCTGTAAGGCTGTACTCTACTTTCGGAGGAACTACCGGAAATACTTCACGATGAATCATGTCTTTGGCTTCCAGCTCCCGAAGCTGGCTGGTCAGCATCTTATCCGTGATATGGGGAATATCTTTTTTAAGCTCACTGAAACGAAGTGGTTTTTCCTGCAGTCTCCATAAAATGGGCATTTTCCAGGTTCCTCCAATATGGCTTAACGCAAACTCAATAGGCGTATAATACAGTCTTTTATCATGAAAAAATTCAGGCATAATAATAGTTTTTACAGTTACCCTTTCATAAAGGTGAGTATAGAACTAAAAGGTAAGTATATAGTTTTCTGATAGTCCATTTTGCAAATTTGCACAAAAAATATGAAATCAAAAAGAAATCTTTATGTCCTTGCTTTAGGTGTTTTTGGGATTACCACCACAGAATTTGGGGTCATCGGGATATTACCTGAAATAGCTTCTGCATTTCACGTCCCGATTGACAAAGCAGGATGGCTGTTAAGTGTTTTCGCATTGATTGTGGCGGTTTTCGGGCCTTTTATGATCATTCTCTTTTCATCTTTCAGAAGAAAACCTTTGCTGGTTAGTTCTCTGTTTATTTTTGCTGCAGCTAATGTTTTATCAGCTTATATTACCAATTTCTATATACTGCTGGCTGTCAGAATGATTCCTGCATTTTTCCATCCGGTATATTGGTCTATTTCGTTATCTGTTGCTGAAAAAACCTCCGCTCCCGAAAACAAATCAAAGGCAGTCGGTATTATTTTTTCCGGGCTCACCCTGGCAACAGTGCTTGGGGTTCCGCTAGCCACTTTAATGTCTGACCTGATCTCCTGGCAAGCCGCTTTTTTTCTGACTGCTTTCATTAATATATTGGCGCTGGCAGGCGTTCAGTTATTTTTACCCTCTATTCAGAATACTTCAGGATCATCAACAGGACTTAGCTTTAAAACACTTAATAATATCCCTTTATGGACCAGCCTTTTTCTTGCATTTTTTACCATAATGGCAATGTATTCTACGTATGGATATATGGCTGATTTTTTAAAGAATATTACCCTAATGAATGGCAGACAGATCAGTATAATGTTTTTCCTGT
Organism: Chryseobacterium sp. Bi04; assembly: GCF_918698085.1. GTDB lineage: Bacteria > Bacteroidota > Bacteroidia > Flavobacteriales > Weeksellaceae > Chryseobacterium. The sequence continues at coordinate 167,369 of NZ_CAKKLP010000010.1, read as the reverse complement.
TTGGAACCGTAGGAATTGCAGGAAATAAAATGGCAGGAAAATACATGTCCCGGTTTCCTTTTGAAACTACCCTTATTTTTTTAATCCTCTTATTAGGTATCCATCTATTGATTTTTTATTACGGAGTTTTTTTTATTCCTATGATTGGAATCATCGCATTTTGGGGGTTGATTCATTCGGGAGGTTTTCTGATCAGTAATATCAATGTTACTTCCTCCACTTCCGGTTCTCCTGAATTTATCAACAGTATTTTTACGTCCTGTGGTAATTTTGCCGTAACAGCAGGAACTTTACTGGGAGGATTCTGGATTTCCCATTATGGTATTGGAAGTATTGTATGGCCAAGCATTATATGCATCACATTAGCATTCTGCATATTGCTTTTAAAGAAGAAGCTGACAGAATAAGCCAGATCTACCCCTTTCAAGGCTGATATTTTAAGATTTGGGTGTATTATTTGTGGTAGAAAAAGAATGGGTTTAATCTTTTTTGCAGACCTGAGGTTCTTTAATGTATACAACAAACCCCTGCTGTCCGCAAGGGTTTGTTTTTTATGTTGTATATCGGTTGGAAATATTAATCCTTCATTATTTTATTCATCTCATCAAATTCATTCTCAATCACTGTATCATGCTTGTAGGTCAGTAAAGAAACAATAATATTGGTAAGTAATGAAAGCGTAAACCCGGGAATCATTTCGTACCAGTCTTTAAACGGATGCTGAAAATAGACCCATGCCAGTACTGTTACTCCTCCTGCCAGCATCCCGGCAAAGCCTCCCTGCCAGGTTGTTTTCTTCCATAAAAGAGACAGAAGGATCAGAGGACCGAATGCGGAACCAAAACCTGCCCAGGCATTTCCTACCAGGTTAAGAATGCTGTCTTTAGGATCCAATGATAAAAGAACTGCAATAACCGCAACCAACAACACGGAAACCCTGCTGGTAATCAATAGTTGTTTGGGTGTTGCCTTTTTGTTCAGAAAAGCTTTATAAATATCTTCCGTTAATGAACTGGAGGTTACCAGCAGTTGCGAAGAAATAGTGCTCATTACAGCTGCCAGAATAGCCGTAAGCAGGAATCCTGCAATAAACGGATGGAATAATATGCGGGAGAAATAAATAAAAATAGTCTCTGCTTCTGTCTTTGACCCATCAAATTTCATCATCGTTGCAATATCGAATTTTTGCAGGTAAGCGATCCCAACTAAACCTATGGCTAAAGCACCGGCCACGGTAAAAATCATCCATGTAATCCCTATTCTTCTTGCCTTGATCAAATCTTTAGGTTTATCTATCGCCATGAAACGTACCAAAATATGTGGCTGCCCACAGTACCCAAGTCCCCAGGCTAATAAAGATACTATACTTATTGTGGTAGTGCCCTGGAATAAATCAAGGTATCTAGGATCTTTCGCTTTAATAAGTGAAAATGTTTCCTGAAAGCTCCCGATTTCAGAAATCACTACAATCGGTACGATAACCAGGGCCAACACCATAATAGTCCCTTGTACAAAATCGGTAAGACTTACCGCCAGGAATCCTCCTAAAAAGGTATATAAGACAACAACTAAGCTCGTTACCAGTAATCCTACAGTGTAATCCATTCCAAAAGCCGATTCAAACAGCTTTCCTCCGGAAACCATCCCCGCTGAAGTGTAGAGTGTAAAAAATACAAGAATAAAAATAGAGGAAGTGATCTTCAGAAGGTGGTTTTTATTTTTAAACCTGTTTTCGAAAAACACGGGTATTGTAATGGCATTCTGAGCTACCTCGGTATAAATCCTGAGCCTTGGTGCTACAATGATGTAGTTGAGATAAGCCCCAATCGTTAAACCTATCGCAATCCATGAACTGGAAATTCCGGATAAATACATGGCACCGGGAACTCCCATCAGCAGCCAGCCGCTCATATCAGCCGCTCCGGCAGACAGGGCTGTAACGGCTGCGCCCATTTTTCTTCCTCCAATTAAAAACTCCTCTGAATTACTGGTTGATTTTCTATAAGAATAGATGCCTATACCTATCATCAATAACAGATACAACCCCACAGAAATCCCTTCATATACTTGCATATCATTTTTTTTATGAAGCCGAAGATAGTTATTTTTTGAAAAACGGAGGTTTTGTATCGCAAAACAGGCTATGTTCTCAATATAAAAAACCCCGACAGGCTTACCAAAGTTCTTTGTATTTATCTAAGAACCAGCACGGTTCTATTTAACCAATGCCTGAGCCCTCTTCAGATTGTCTGTTGCCTGCAGAATTTTATTCTTCAGAATCGCATTATAATCCGGATGCTGCGAAAGAAACTGATTAACCGTTTCAAGTGCTTTTGGATTCTGATAATTACTAAATGTTGACCGAAGCCAGTTATCCGGGAAAAAGATATCTCCTGTTTTCTGTATTTCCTGCAGGAGATCTAAAGACCTGGGCAGATACTGAATAGAAGTATGCTGTCTCAACGGATGGTGCAGGTAGCCCAATGCAGCCCCTACAGCAGATTCATTCGTTCTGTTCTGTTTTTGAGTAAGACCATTGAAAAAATCGTCACGGATTTTTTGATCTGATGAAGCTGCCTTCATAATAATTTTAAAACGGTTTACCCGGTCCGGATTTTTAATTCTGGTCAGCTGTTCTTGCAGCAAATCATTATTATTGGCGTTTCGTAATGATAAAGAAAGCGCAAGGCTGGTAAAATCTTCATCATTAAGAGATACCTCTTTCGGAGGAGTCTGGGATTTCCAGATCGTATACAGATTATCATAGGCCTGTTGAGATTGAAAAATCCCCTGATAGCCATCAAATAAAATTTTCTTGTTGTTTTTAGCCGTTTGCGCCTGCAGAGCCTTCCAAAGTATATTTTCTATATTTTCAGATTCCTTCAGCCGTATATTCTCAGGTAAGAATTCCCAATAAATAGTAGCAATATAACCGGTAATCAGGCGAAGGTTCAGTTCTGTACTTTCTGTTGATAATTGTCCGGCAAAAAAGTTCAGTAAGTCTTGCGGGGTTACTTCTGAACCATTCAGCATATTTTCATACAATGATATATATATGCTGGCACGGTTGATCGGATCCTTCACTACAGAAAAGTTTGTCATTACTGCTTTATCAGTTTTGAATACCCCATACCCTATTCCTGAAGAATTCAGCAGAATAAAAAGAGGTTTTGCTTTCCCTTTTAATGCTGAAACTTCCTGTTGTTTTTTGGACAACTTTATGCTAACTTTTTCTACTTTGTCAGTGTAAAACAGACTTACCTGAAACTCCTGAGGCCATAATTTTTGGTCCTTTCCATATTCCGGATGCTGAGAAAGGCTAAAGTATTCAATTGTATTATCTCTATACTTCACATCATAGTCTATGACAGGTCTTCCGGGATCATTAACCCACACTTTATTCCAGCTTTGCAGATCTTCCGGTGTATGGTTGTCTAAAATAGCAATAAGATCCGGCCAGCTTGCATTACTGTAAGCATATTTTTTAAGATATTCGCTCACTCCTTTTTTGAAGTTCTCTTCTCCAATCAACAGTTCCAGCTGACGCATCATGATCGGCGCTTTGTTATAAATAACCGGGCCATACATCATCCCTGCATTTTGAAGATTATCTAAAACCTGCCGGATGGGATTCGCTCCCAATGTACGGTCTACTCCATATGCTGCCGGGAAATGTGTTGTTAAAAACTTCAGGTCATAAACACTTTTATCCGAAGAAGCTCCGGTACTTTTATCCGCCATAAAGTTGGCAAACACTTCTTTCATCCAGACATCATTAAACCAGTTCATCGTCACCATATCTCCAAACCAGAGATGAGCCACCTCGTGGGCAATAAGATTGGAACGGTTATTCAATTGATTTTGGGTAGCATTCTGATCTAAAAACAAGGTGGAATTTTGAAATAAGATGGCTCCGGGGTGCTCCATTCCTCCAAACTGGAAATCAGGGACGGCAATCATTCCATGCTTTTGAAAAGGATGAGGAATATCGGTCCATTTTTCGAAGTAAGCAAGAGAGTTTCTATACAGGGAGAAAATAGAATCCATACTGTTTTTAATTTTCACAGAATCTGTTTCACGGTATAAAAGCCTGGAGTCCTGCTCTCCTATTTTTTCTGTAGAAGTCTTAAAATCTCCGGCAGCAAAAGAAAAGAGATAAGTGGGAAGTAAGTCCGACTGGTTAAACTTTAAGGTTTTTTGTCCTTGTTGTATACTTGTTTCCTTAAGCTTCCCATTCGCTATGGCGCTCCATTTTTCAGGAATGGTTAAGTCTAAAGAATAATTAGCTTTCAGGTTAGGCTGGTCAAAACACGGAAACATGGTTCGCGCACGGTCCGGTACAAATAAAGCATATAAGTAGCCATCCCGCCTGTTCAAAGCTCCATTACCGGCAAGAAAGGTGAAATTGATTTGATTAAACCCTGATTTCAGGTATTTTGCCTCAATGATCACATGTTCATTTTCCAGAACAGGTTTTGTCATTTGTCCATTCACAGACACTGATACCAGCGATGAAGCTTCTTCTTTAAAATCGATCTGCAGTGGGGTTTCATTTTGCTTTTTATAGTTAAAACTAAGAACTTCTGTCCCCGAAATCCTCTCCGATTTGCTTTCAGGAATCTTCAGACTGAGCTCATATTTAATCTCACTGAGTGTATTCTTTCTCAGCTGAGCCAATTCATATGAAACACCGGATTCAATCTTCGGTAAAGATTTTACCTGTGTATGATAACTACTGCTAAAAATAACAAAACATAATGCGAGTACCCCTTTTTTCATAATTCAAATATAAGGATAGAAATTGTGATGGAAAATAGAAACATCAATCCAGGATTTTACGGTAACACAAACTCCTCCCTGTGGTGAGTTTTTTTTACTATTTAAAAATAATTTTCAAAAAAAACAGAAGCAGGAACTGAATTTATCTATTCAGCTAGTGGGCCCACATTCAACCAAAGGCTCACTCTAGGATTATAATATCTCGCTCCATAGTAATAATATCCCGTCTCATCATCCTGCTCCTTACCATTAAACTTATAAGGTGTATTGTAAGAGTTCTTATGATTTTGCCTCTTTCCTTATTTATTGTTTTTAAAGGAATCGGCGAATCTCCTCCGTCGATTTCTACAAAGACCTCTCCGCTTGGGAAATACTCGATATTCTGGGTTACTTCACCATCTAAACCGGTAATAAAAGAACGCCTACGCGACAGTCTGGCTCTTTCGCTAAAAAGGTCCACCGGAACTTTTCTTTACGCTCCGCCCTCTAAGTGATCAGGATGATACCAATATGTATCTTTCTCCTCTACACCTGTATACGAAGATACACAATTTTCAGTATAGCCTGCATTTTGTCCATAGTTAGGGGGAGGTGTAATTCCATTCGCTGCCATGATCGCTAAACTGGCGGCAGTATTGGCCTCCAACTTTTCTTTAGCTACCGCTTTTTCATTGATTGCGGCACTTCCTCCTCCAAAAGGAATAATCAGCCATCCGCAATTAAATTGCCCAACATCTTTTCCTTTTCCTAATTTACTGTTGATACGTTGGCTGCCTGCATAATAATGCTTGGTATAATTCAGAATATACTTTCCGGTTTGCTGATCTAACGTAAGAGCGTCAGAAAGCATACCATTCGGGTAGATTGTATACCTGTTATTGTTTACTATACTTTCATTTCCTCCTGTATTAATAATAACGGCATCACCCAATACATTTTTGATAATTCTTTCTCCTCCGGCATCATAAGTATAGATAGATGCTCCATCTACTTCCGGAGTGGAAGGATTGGTATCTACAAAACGAAGACGGTTCTCTTCATCCCACAGATCCTATAAAAACAAAACCCTCACTATTGTGAAGGCTCTATTTTTTTTTGCTGGGTAAGAGCTGGAAGCTCATACCAGTGAAAGGAGAATATAATTTTTAACAATCAATAAAATACTTTTTGAAAGCACTATTCTCTTTTAATTGAGGAAATGAAACAATTAATTTATTCAATGTTTTTTTTCTGAATTTTTTGTAGCTCTGTTTAAAATCATCATAATTACAATTGATCTTAAATAACCCGGCATTACTCTCAGAAATTACTAATTCATTAGTATGCTCATTATAAAGGTAATCAAGACTATTACTATAAAAATCATACGATACAGTAAAAGCCTCATTATTTCCTTCATCAATGTGAGAAAACATAGAGTCAAATTGATTAATGTAATCTAAAATCCCTGTTTCAAGTATTATTTCTTTTCTCTCCCCAGTACTATAATGAATATGTATATATATAACTCCACTGAAGCTTTTTTTCAAATCGTATATATCATAGTATTTAATTTTAATATTATCAAATATCTCGTTCTCTAATTTATATTCAAAAAAAATTGAATTCATATAATTTATTTTGTAGGATAAGCATTTTTAACATTCCCTGCATTATCGAAATATACAGTAATTGTTTTTGTTTTATGGCTCATTATTTTAGTCCTTTCTATACCATCTACCACGTTTTTCACTTTCGTATCATAAGTCCCAATTACTTCATCAAATTCATATATTACTTTATAATTATCTTTAGTTCCACTATGTTTGCCTTTCGTTATAGCTTCTTGAACTAATTTTTTGACACTTTTTGTATTACTCAATGCTTGTGAAAAACGACTGCTTTCTCTACCAATTCTTGATTTAAAAAAATGTCCCGCTGCAATATGTTCTATTGCTGTAGTTCCATAATCTGCAACAAAGAAAGGTTTCAAGAGTTTATACTATTATAGTTAAAATATATCAAATGAGTTGATATATTTTAAATTATGATTTTTTTAAAATCAGCTATATATTATTTGAAACAGATTAGCCTTATCAATAATTATTTGAATATTTTTTTTATTGACCAATATAAAAAGGTTATTAGCAAAGACCCTCCTACTATTATTATCCACCAATAAGGCAAAACCCAAAAAATAAAATATTTTATAGAATTAATAAGGTATGATGGCGCATTTTTAGAAGGATAAACTATTTGGAAGGCATCATCTGTAAGTCCTAAAAAACAGGCAATTACTGATAATACTATAATGCTTATAATAAATACATTAAAAATTGGTTTTTTCATATTACATTATTTTGCTGCTTTTCCAGATTGGACATTTCCATCTTGAGGATTTAATTTTTGAAATTGTACATTCCATTGATTAGGAGAATAATTTTTACCCTTATAATTGACACCTTTAAATGTATCATTTTTATTTAATAAAACTTTGAATCTAAAACTAGACATAGGTCTCTCATTATCTCCTGCTAAAGAAGTATAAGGAGAGCCATCTGCTCCAGAAGCACCTAAAAATAAAGAATTTCCTTTTGTATCTGTGATGAATGTTTCATTTGATGGGAACTTATCTCCATAAACAGTTCCTTCAATGTCAAAACTTTGTCCTTTCATTACATTTGAAACATTAAAACTCACATTTGTATCAATATCAGGAGATACAATTCCCCATAACATGGCTTTATTCGATCCATACATATGTACATAAAATGATTGTTTATTGCTATTATAGGCATTACTTCCTTTAACATTTGTAGGCGAAGTAGCACTACTAAATTCAGTTCCCAGCCAGTCTGAATGAGTTATATGAGGTGTCATGGTCATACTTCTATTATCCAGATTAATTTTTGCCGTAGCAGCAATTCTATATGTATCTGATTGACTTGTAGAAAATTTTCTATTATTTCCATCTCCTTCGAACCCCATTCCAAATCTATTAAATGGTGCAAAACTTCTGGTTTGCATAAAAAATGTTTGTTTGCCATTAGGGTCAATATATTTAATAGGATTTTGGTATGTATAGATATATGGATTTAGGTTTCCAGAATTATACACTCCACCATTATGTTCCCCATCAATATAAGCTTGATCATTCATAAACGGATTATAATCCGCCAGCGGGTCCACATTCAACCAAAGACTCACTCTAGGATTATAATATCTCGCCCCATAGTAATAATACCCCGTCTCATCATCCTGCTCCTTACCATTAAACTTATAAGGTGTATTGTAAGAATTCTTATGGTTTTGCCTCTTTCTTTATTTATTGTTTTTAAAGGAATCGGCGAATCTCCTCCGTCGATTTCTACAAACACTTCTCCGCTTGGGAAATATTCTATATTCTGGGTTACTTCTCCGTCTAAACCGGTAATAAAAGAGCTGCTGCCTAAGTGATCAGGATGATACCAATACGTATCTTTCTCCTCTACCCCTGTATACGAAGATACACAATCTTGCTATAAAGCTAAAGCCCCACTATGTAAGGGCTTTGGCTTCTATTCTAAACACCAGCGAGGGGCTGATTTCCTGCATAATAATGCTTAGTATAAGACAGCCCATATTTAAAGACCACTGCCCAAAAACAGCAGTGGCCTTTTCTTTATCTAGATCATTGTCTAGCTATACTTATTGCCTTAGAGACGAGCAAAATGCTTGCGCTAGCGAGAGGCAATTTTAATGAAAACTCTTTCAATATTAGGAGATAATATATTATAAAAAATTTCACAAAAATCTTTTTCAGAATAATCCATATCATTATCTATATAAAAAAGTTCTACTTGATTGATTTTTTTTTCAATTCTTTCAAAAAACTCATCCTTTAAAAAAGTAACTTCTTCATAATTTAAAGAATTTAAAAAGAAGCTCACTTTGAAAAAAGTATTTAATTTTTTAATTGTACATAAAATATAACGATTACTAAAATTACAATTTTCTTGGTTTCTAAATGAAACAAAAAAATTATATATTTCTTCTTGATTTTTAAAATACGCATCAAAACTCTCTTCATTAAAATCAACATCATCTCCTTCTAAATATCCTCTCACCACTTCAGCACCTAGCTTATTTAGTGTTTCTAGCAAAGATAATCTCGAAAGATTCTTAAAACATAAAACTGCTTCTTTATAAGTTGCCATATATTATTCCTATCTAGGTTCCTTAAATATTTTAACATTGTCTTTTCCCAGTTTCTCCTGAGCTTTCTTTATTAACCATTCTGGCGTATTATCTGACAGGTAAGTTTGTGCTGTTGCTCCCGTATCATCAGCAACTCGTTTAAGATTTGCAAGAGTACTTAAAAAAGCACTCCCTCCATTTTTGGCTTTACTAGCTCCTCCAACACTTATAAGTTCTCCATTATTCCCAATTACATCAATGGTGGTACCAATTGTTCCATCTTTTGTACGAACTACCAAATCTTTTCCATCGACCATTGCTACTCCTCCTCCCGATAACTCAGCTACCAAATTTTCTCTCTTCTTACCTAAATCCAATACATCACCAACATGTCTAAATTGTCTAAAATTATCAGCATTTTTAAAAAGTTTTTTTAATCCTTTTAAAAAATCTCCACCTGGTACCCAAGCTATCATAGCAAAAGAGATATCCCAACCATTGCCTCCTTTGAATGCGTTGTAAGTATCTTTAATGTCAATAAGCTGTCCATAGTATGGAACAAACCCTGCTCCAGTATCATGAATAAGAGTCCATGATTTTTCATAAGAGCGATTCATTCCCCTTATAACATGCTGCCTTTGATTAGCAGGAACGCTACTCATTGCATATCCCCAAGTTTGTTTTCCGTTAGGGTCAATAAGATTTATTGGACTTTGATAGCAATAAATATACGGATTATTATTCCCCGAATTATACACTCCCCCATTATGTTCCCCATCAATATAAGCCTGATCATTATACAACGGATTATAGTCTGCCAATGGATCCACATTCAACCAAAGGCTCACCCTTGCATTATAATATCTCGCACCATAATAGTAATACCCCGTCTCATCATCCTGCTCCTTACCATTAAACTACGTATCTTTCTCCTCAACCCCTGTATACGAAGATACACAATTTCATTATAGCCCGCATTTTGTCCATAGTTAGGGGGAGGCCTAATTCCATTCGCTGCCATAATTGCTAAGCTAGCAGTTGTATTGGCTTCTAATTTTTCTTTGGCTACCATCTTTTCATTGATGGAAGACGCTCCGGCTCCATAAGGAATGATCAACCATGCACAATTAAATAATCCTACGTCTTTTCCTTTTCCTTTTCCTAATTTGCTGCAATTGCAGTGGTTTTACTTTTATCAAGTTAAAAACTTTGCGCAGCGGGGTAATTATTAGAATCTATGATTAATATTTGATTTTTATATATTTCAACCAATTTGTTTTCTGTATTATAATTCTCCTCCTCCAAATAAAATGGCTTATCTATTAAATCTGACATTGATGAAACAAAATCTATAATTTTTTTTAAATTTTCATCATTTAAAATATCATTATAAACAACATCAAAATCTAAATCACTTATCCCATTAAAATAGCAATTTATTGAAATAGTTTTTAAATCAATTATTGCCATATAACCATTTTCAGTATTCCCATTCCAAAAACTTAATAGCAATTTGTAGTCAATTTTTTCAGTTTCATTGTTTGAAACATATTCTTTAAAAACTATTTTGTATGTATTATTTAGATATGATATTAAAATTTTCCAATTCTCATTAGATAAATCATAAGCACCTATATTGATAAAATATTTATTATCAATTTTTTCAATGGTTTGTTTTACTAATTCTAAAGTCATATTATTTTTATTTTTTAATAACTCTTTCAACATTATTTATATTTCTTTGAGGAAGTTCCCTAAATCCTCCAAATTCCCCCTGTCTGTTGACATTAAATCCCCTACCAGTTACTTTGTCATAAATAGTTTTAGTTCCATTTTTTTCCAAATCTATTAACTGCTTATTAGAATTAACAATATCTTTTATAATTCCCATTCCATCATCTGTTGCTGTTTTTCCTGAATAAGCTACATTTTCAAAAGTACTGCCTGTTCTTCCTGCGTGTTTCTGTAAAGCTCTACCAATTACTGACATTCCTCCTTTTGAAGGAGCTAATATAGAATCCAATAGTTTTTCTGCATTAGGAATAACTTTAGTTCCAATTTTAGAGACCATGTTACTCAGTAATGGTCCAGCTATTTTCATGATACCTCCTGCTACTAAACTCCCAGCTGCATTATCTACCAATTCATGGACAAATCTATTATCAACTGGATCATATCGTTTCTTTTCAACAAAATAATCAGAATCTCCACCAAACCAGCTATTGATTTTATTACCTATTGAAGCTGGTAGATTTGTTGTGTTGTTATGATATTTATTTCCTCTGATGGTAACTATTTGTGATAATCTTTGTGCTTCGCTTCCTGTAACACATACCTGCTTACCATTAGGGTCAATATATTTTATTGGATTCTGATATGTATAAATGTAAGGATTCAAGTTTCCGGAGTTGTAAACACCATCATTGTGTTCCCCATCAATATAAGCCTGATCATTATAGAACGGGTTATAATCTGCCAAGGGGTCCACATTCAACCAAAGACTCACTCTAGGGTTATAATATCTCGCACCATAATAGTAATATCCCGTCTCATCATCCTGCTCCTTGCCATTAAACTTATAAGGTGTATTGTAAGAATTTTTATGGTTTTCTACAAACACTTCTCCGCTTGGGAAATACTCTATATTCTGGGTTACTTCACCATCTAAACCGGTAATAAAAGAACTGCTGCCTAAGTGATCAGGATGATACCAATACGTATCTTTCTCCTCTACCCCTGTATACGAAGATACACAATTTTCATTATAGCCTGCGTTTTGTCCATAGTTAGGGGGAGGCGTAATTCCATTCGCTGCCATGATCGCTAAACTGGCTGCAGTATTGGCCTCCAACTTTTCTTTAGCTACCGCTTTTTCATTGATTGCTGCACTTCCTGCTCCAAAAGGAATAATCAGCCATCCGCAATTAAATTGCCCTACATCTTTTCCTTTGCCTAATTTACTGTTGATACGTTGGCTACCTGCATAATAATGCTTGGTATAATTCAGGATATACTTTCCGGTTTGCTGATCTAACGTAAGAGCGGCAGAAAGCATACCATTCGGGTAGATCGTATACCTGTTATTGTTTACTATACTTTCATTTCCTCCTGTATTGATAATAACGGCATCACCCAATACATTTTTGATAATTCTTTCTCCTCCGGCATCATAAGTATAGATGGACGCTCCATCTACCTCCGGAGTGGAAGGATTGGTATCTACAAAACGAAGACGGTTCTCTTCATCCCATAAGTACTTTGTTTTAGGTTCTGTTGCTTCACAGGTTTGCTGAGCAATGGCTGTAGGGTTTCCTTTTTTATCATAGGTATAGTTCTGGAACTTCACCTGAGGATTGTTTACATCACAGCATAAAGCACCCGGCACATTAGGCTCATCTACAATGGTTGTTGGCGCATGAGGTTTTGTGCTTTCATATTTATAGTTCAATCGGTAAGAACTGGCTTCTATAGTATTCCACACATTCCCGGTATTTCCCATCGCTTTTTCATGCTTTTGGGTTTTACCCATCACATTATGCATATTGTCATAAGCCATGGTAACGGTGTAACGCTGGCGTTCTTCCTGACTTTGCGGATTGATGCCGCGCCAGTTTCCACTTGCAGAAGTCAGTCTGTATAAGTCGTCATATCCATAAGTATGGTTGGTCCCTCCACCCAATAATCCGGCCTGTGCTACAGGAGCATTGTTATGAACCTGAAGTACATTGCTTACCACATCATACTGATACAGGTTCTTCATGAAGTAACGGTTACCGGGAGTCTGGGCATTCATTTTCAGCAGCCTCCTTCTCTTGGTCTCATACTCATAGCTGGTTGCTGTTCCGTTTCCATATTTCAGGAATACTCTCTGGTCAAATTTATCATAGCCTAATTCATTAATGATATTTCTGGTGAAACCATCTTTTACCGAAGTCATATTCTTAAGGTTTCCGGCCAGGTTGTAATTATACGTTAGTTTTTCTCCATCCGGATAGGTAATGGTTTTCACACGGTTCCAGGTATCGTATTCCCATTCTGTTCCGAACCAGTATACTCCTGCTCCGGGAACAGCTACTGAACGGCGCTGATGGGTAAGTTCTCCCAATCTGCCGTATTTCATATACTGTGTTCCGGTAGCATCTACCTGATACCATAATCTTCCTACCGAATTATTATCCATTGCTGAAGCGTCCATCGCCTGGCCATAATAGTATTTTACTGTATTTTCAGGATATTTTGGATACATCACAGCATTCAGACGGCCAAAATCATAGGTGTAAGTAACGGTTTCATTTTCAGCATTGGCTCTGGAAGTCATATTGCTGGCAGCATCATATACAAAGGTGGAAATTCCGCTGTCCGGATGGGTCATGGATGTTCTTCGACCTAAATCATCATAAATACTGGTTGTCAGATTATTCTGTACATCTCTTACTTTTAACAACTCGTCAATAGCATCATGGGTGAAGCTTGTAAAAATATCTCCGGTATTGGAAGGTTCATGTACAGTTGTTGTACGTCCTTTAATGTCTGTATACGCTTTCTTGATCGTTCCTAATTCATCCGTCATAATAGTACGGAACATCAGTCTTCCTTCGCGGTCATTTCCAAAGCCATATTCCACTTCAGAAATCAGATCTTCATCCGGTAATTTAGTGGTAAGGACTCTATCCAGTACATCATACGTATTGATGGTAGGAACGATATTGTCTACCGTAGCATCATAAGTATATCCTGAAGCCTGTGCTTCTGTAGGGTAATATGTTTTCAGAGCTCTGCCGAAAGCATCCTGTTCTACTTTTCCGGAAACCACATATTTAAGGCCTTTTTGGTAGAGATCTGCTGTCTTTTTCACCTGTATAGGGCTTCCAAAACCATCAGAAATACTTACGGTATTAATGGTATTGTTAGCATTATCAGGATCATAATGACGGGTTACGGCATAAGATTGTGCTCCTGTAGCATTCAATGGTGCATCGTTGACCGGTTTATATTCAAACTGTATCGTCCACGGAATATCGTTGAACATTTCATAAGGACCGGTAATTTCAGTTGTTCTTCCCGCTGCATCGTAAGCATACTGGGTCGGCTGCAGATTCATATCTTCAGTGAAGACAGGGACTCCAAACCGGAAGTCATATTCTGACTTGCTGCTGTATCCGAAGGCATCTTTTACCACAGTAGGATAAGTCGCTACATTAGAATCATAGGTATACTCATGGAAGAAGCGTTGTCCCTGGTGGTTCACCGGACCGATTGCTTTTTTAATATTTCCATAGATATCATACTCATAATTATTGACAGGATTTCCTGGACCTACCATGGTAATGGCAGTAACATTTCCTTTACTGTCATACTGAGCTGTTCTTTCCCTTACTACCCCTGCAGCAGTTGATTTTACCCCTGTAGGCAGGATGAGATAGTTTGAAGCATTGTCTGTAACCTGATATGTTATAATAGAAGTAAGCACTTCTCCGGCTCCGATCTGAACGTCTCCCGCATCTTTATTCTGTTTCAGGTTACCATAATTATCATAGACCATTTCTGTAGAAGTAGATTTACCTGCCACGGCCTGGCCTTCATAGAAACTGGAAGTCGTTTTGTCCAATGCAGTGAAGTAGGCATAATTCGTCAGCGATTTTTCTCCTTCTTTCACCGGCAGATTAGTCGCTACCGTAGCTGTATTATGGATCGTCCTTAAGGTAAGCGTATTATTTTTCTCCGTCCATTTTTTCCCTGCTGCATCGTATAGTATTTCAGATAATAAAGATCCTTTTAAAAAATAGGAATTATTATTGAAAACCTGCTGAGTATATCGGTAGATTTCTGTAGCAGCAGCTCCTCCATTTCCTGTATTGATCTGATTGGTTCTTACCTTCTCAAATCCATAAAATGTTCTTTCTCTTCTGCTATGGTAAGGATTTTCGTAGGTTACAGTAATTTTGGAAGCATCCGGTCTGAACTGATTGTCTCCGGTAAATCCATCATTTGTCACCACAGAAGTCATGATCCATTTGCTTTGCGGCAAATCATACGTATTTCCTGTTCTTTCGTAGGTTACCTCCCAGGATCCACCCATTGGAGTGGTTACTTTTTTGAGGAGGTTGGTAGTTCCTATCGTAGAATACTTTACAAATCCGGCTGTATTACTGAAATTACCGTCACCATCTGCCTGTGATTGTAATAAATCCGGGAAGCCGTCTCCGTTCAGGTCTACTATCTGCTGCTTAACGTTACTGTCTCCTTCCCCAAAACTTGTACTTGGGTTTACAGAAATTTTAAGAGAATTTCCGGTAGTGCCGATAGGAATAAGGATAGACGCCGTAACTCCTACATTCATATTAAATCCCCGGGAAACATCCTGCTGAATATTAGATGCAGCATTCCATGGAATGGCAACAAACCTGTTTCCTGTATTGATCTGGACGCTCAGATTTCCGCCCGAACTGGTTACCAGATCTGCAAGGCCATCATTATTGATATCTATCAGTGATGTTTTCTGATCATTAAATGTTTCAGATTTTCCGGCTCCAAAAGCAATACTACCGTTAAACATGCTTACTCCTTTAGGCAAACCGTTTGTTATGGTTCCTCCAATGGAAGCTCCTGCCCCAAGATTAGAGGAAGTAGTGGTTCCATTTCTGAAATCACCATATGAAAGATTTTCAGGAGCGGCATAAGAGTACCCCAAATTCAACTGAACCTGTCCATTCTGAGAAACTTTATCCAATAGTCCATCTCCATTAATATCAATATAACTATAAAGAGAAAAGTCTGTCCCATCAGATGAGCCGGCAGAAAAATTAAAGCCTGGTTCAACAGCTTTTAATGCATTTTTATTACTGGATTCATTGGACTTTCCTGATAATGGATAGCTTTGTCCCACTCCTTTTCCAGAATTTTTATGCTCTGTTCTGTGTGGATTATCGTTGGCTCCTGTTAAGGTACTTCCGGAAAGCATACCGATCATATTGGTATATTGAATAGCATTTCCGTTCAATACATCAGGATAGCCGTCTCCATTCATATCAAAATAATCCAATGTATTAATTGTACTCCCTTTCGATTTTGTATTATTTAAAGAGAAAACGGAAAACCCTCCTGAAATCCCTTCATTATCATTTGTCGTTTTTGATTGTTTAACAGGTGCGTTAAAAATGCCTGGTGTATTTGCAGGTGTCCCTTGTGAAAGGACACTCATGTCATTCATTCCCATTCTTGAAGTGGAAACATCTGTACCTTGAACGTAAGTGGTTTTACTGATTCCAATATACCTTTGAACGTAATCAGGATTAGTGGGTGCATTAAAATCTCTTCCATTATAAGCATTCATCATCATGAAAAGCCTCTGATTCAAAGGAGTAGAATCACTCTCATCAACAGGAGGAACTAATTTACCGGGATCTATAAGCTGGCTCCCATAATCTGTTAACTGAGTTTGCAGTTCACCACAAGTTGCCGGCAGCGTACCATAGCCTCCATGATAAATAAACTGACCCCAGCTTCTGTACATGGCTCCAAACCTTGCATCATCTTTAGACAGATCTGCATTAGATCCTGCCAGATATATTTTATCAGTATCTTTTCCGTAAACATTGATTCCATGGGTCTCAAATACTGTAGGTGCCAAAGGATTTACATTGGCAGACTGGCGGATCTCTACTTCCAGGCTAGGGATAGCTCCATCTAATCCTTTATCAGACTCCAGATCTGTATAACATTCCACATAATAATCATTATAACGTACAATAGGTTGTGAAATAGAAAGCTCCTGTATACTGCTCACACTACCTGTCCAATTGATTGTTGTAATAATTGGCTCCACAAAGTTTCCACGCTGCATTAGTCTTTTTCTAACGATATAAGTATATCTTCCTGCCGGTTTGCCTGTTAATTTTGCATATAATGAATAATTTCCGTCACGGCTACGCATGTCAATCCATGGCTTAAATGTGGAAACTGTATTAGTTCTTAAATTGTAAAATTGAATGTCGGGGATTACGGGTAGTTCCATATCACTTCCTTCATAATTGATCGTCAGCTTTAAATTATTAAACTTTAAATCTTCCCATTTTTCATTTAAGTCAGATTGTACCTGGAAATACAGGATATCACCTTCAGCTAAAGCACCTGTGTTAAAAAGCAGATTCTGGCTTCCGGTAGTGGTGTTAGGATACTGCTGACTTCCTATGGTTGTTACCGTACCATTTGATTGTTTTCTTACAATATTCAGTCTAATGTCTTTTACCGTAAGAGGCTTGATGAATGTTCCCGTAACGGTTGCCGAGTTTACACTGACAGGGACTCCTGTTCCGTTTTTACTGCTTATGAGGCTTACATTGCTAAATTGGCCTAAGAGTGTTTCTGATGAGTCTCTATACCAATCCTTAAGAGCACCCGGGTATGGATAGGCCATTGCAGCGCTGATATAGGTAATATTCATAGGAAATTCTACAATATCCCCAACACCATTGTCCCTTGAATTTGCCCTGAAATAAAAATAATCACCCGGTTTTACCTGTATTGATGTCTGAACAACACTATATAAGCTGTTGGCCGTGTTGAGTACCGTAAACGGAACTAAAAAGCTTGAAGTATTTGTTTCTGCATTATACTGTTGTACACTTATTTTCACCCCGTCCGGGCTAGATGAAGGATTCTTTAGTCTAATTACTCCTAATATATTAATAGTTCCTTCATAAGGCGCCCGCCAAACTTTAACAACATCGTGAAGGGGGGAGTTTTTATAATCCTCCAATAGATCATTACAGTCTACAGCCGGAGTACTTATAGCAGCTCCTTTACTGATTGGGTTTGGAGTCAGTAAAACATCTGTCGTATATTTTAGAACTCCATTTTCTATTCTTCCAAAATAAACCTGCCCGTTGCTGACTATATCCTGAATTCCATCGCTATTGGCATCTGTAAAATAATTATAAGTAAGATCTTTTGTTTTGGATGTTCCCCCAGATATCCCTGCCGAAGCCAGTATTGAAGCGGTTGCCTCGAAACCAAAACTATTCGTATAGCTTTTTGAATAAGAAAAAGATTTCGAGTTTTCAGGAGTCAATAAATCACTTCCAAAAGAACTTATATCTAATCCTTTCTTTCTATATTTAAAAACAGAATTCGGAGAATTCCATTCATTCTTCAAAACCTTATCCGGTAGCCCATCTCCATCTACATCGGTTATGGTAAGCCTTCCTCCAACTTCTCCTTCAGTATACTGATAATCTCCACCAAATGTTGCACTTTTGGTAAGCGGATTATAGGCCTGGGTATCACCTACTTTTGCAACACCAAAGGTAAGGGCTCCACCCACCGTTGTATTTTTCGAGTCACCATGCCCCAATAATGAAGAACTTTTTATTCCTGCATCGTTAGCAACAGCATCAATTGAAGTCTCAGGTGAATACTGAGTAGTTTCTATAGTATTAAAGTATTCTATCCTATTGGTATAAAATACACTCCCATTTGCATTTTTCTCAGTAATTGTTTCTAAAAGCGATTTAGAAAAGGCTCCTTTTTTATATTGAAACTCATAACTTCTCACCTGAGCTCCATCATATAATATCTGAATGCTCCCTAACCTTTTTGATGTCACCCGTACAAATCCAAGCCTTGCATCTACCTGTACATCCTCTCTTTGATTGGAGTCATATCCAAAATTGACATTGTATTTCTTTAAAGAAGGATTAGCATCATTAAGGGTATATTCTATTGTATTGATATACATTTCTTTCCCCCCATTTCCAAGAGCTCCTGACGAACTGTATGTGGGCGTATCATAATTGTACTTTACATAATTTCCATTCGTATCAATTGTTTTATAAAGCGACCAGTAGCCGATATTATTTGTTCCGGATTGCCTCAGTACCGCATTTTCTACGATGGCAGTACCATCTCCTCCAAAATAATTCCTGGTACCATCTTTACTGATCACTTCCCACCAGTAACTGGAGGGGCTGCTGCCGTGTCTGATGATTTTATGATAAGCACCTTCTATTCTCGGGTAAAACTGTCGTTCTGCAGTTCTGTCTTTATCAAAACCTTCTGCACGATTTGGCAAAACGTATTTATCACCATCTTTAAAAGTCAGCTGCTCCCCACCAAAAGAATAAATTTCTGTCTCTTTTGCTCCGTCATATTTTGGTACTCCCCATCTTGTATCAATACTTATCGCAGGAGTAGAAAGATCCCAGCCTAAACCCAGCCAGCCATTGCCGCCCTCACTGCTGTAGTTTACAGATAATGAAGGCTGTACTCCTTGCCTTCCGGTAGGAAGCTTAATAGGAAAACTTGTATTTACTGTTCCCATACTGTTGGGTGAAGGTGCTCCTATACTCACAATTCCTGTGGATGGGTCTGCTGCTTTGATATCTTTAATAGAATTGGGAGCATAGTTTCCTGTTTCCGGAGATTCAGGTACTTTGATGATTCCTGCAATCATATCCGTAAAGTGGGTTGTTTTAGAAACCAACACCTGCTTGTCACTCATCAAAGAATCTTTTTCCAGTGCCATCCATTTTTTCTGGATATCATCAAAGTAAAAAACCCTGATATCCTGTTCGGTATATCCTGCAGGAATTTTAGATTTGTCATAATCCATTGATACTTTTGCAGGAATGCTGAAATGCTCTCCATGAGGAAGAAAACGATACGCAAAATGCTGTTTGGTAACATTAACGAATTCGGGAGTGGTAACAGGAATATCAATATCCCGCAAAGGGGTTACTGAAAAGTTCTGTGATGTTTTCAGAATGCCTTTGTTTACTTCAAGACCTGCGCCTTCCCAATGTAATTCTCCAGCTTCTCCTGCAGCAATATTTTTTATCAGTGCTGAAGAAACAGCTTTTACCGCTTTATAAGAGGAAGGTATAGATGTATCAATCCTGATATGGACATTACGAACCTTATAGGTGTATTCTGCTTCGGAAGGAATGGTAAAGGTGATTTTATTTTTCCCCTGAAGAACAGCAGAGGGTGATAATACTTCGGAGTGAAAACTCCATTGGTTATTTTTTTCCACCACCTTACCTCCTGTAGCCAATTCATCATTGATGTATTTGCTGATACCGGAGGCCTCGCTCACTCCATAAAGCTCATATTCCAGCCATACAGAAGAATTGGGTTTTACAACATCATTCACCAACACTGTAAATATATTATCAAATACCTGGTCTATAGGATGTTCCTGGTCTTTACCAATAACTCCCTGTTTAATATCTGACCTGTATAATTTGGACGCATGGCTTTTTACATCGGATATATTAAAAGTTTTAACGCTTTCTGATGAGCTTTGAGGTATCTTTTCTATAGTTTCCTTATTGTTTACAGAAGCCTGTTCAGGTGATGAATTTCTTTCGTTTTCAGAAAAAGATAACGGAGAATGCGAAGATGAAATACTTTTATATTCCCTATCGATTTGTTTTTGCTCTTCTTTATGTAAAAAAAGACTGTTGGCTTGAGCATGGATCTGTGACCATGAAATAAGAAAAATAAAAGAATTAACTATTTTTTTCTGTCCTCTGATGAGGTTAAATAAAGATGTCTTCATAGCCGTTATTAGTTAATGATTAGTTTAAAATTTTTCTTCTGAGAAGACGTTTCCACAACCACAACATAGGTTCCTCCCACCTTAAGTGATTCTTTAAACTCATAGAAAGATTTCCCCGATTCCTTAATTTCTTTAGCCAGTCTTCCGGACATTTCAAAAATTTTAACATTTACATCTTCTGCTTTTGACAGACGGATACGGATCGTAAAGTTTTCTCCTGCATGAATAGGGTTAGGGAAAATTACGATGCTGTTTTCCAAAGGCTGGGTTACTGAAATTTTATTGGTTTTTATACAGCCTCCGGGAGTGGTGGCCGTGATTGTATAGTCTCCGGGTTCATAGATTTTAATTTTTGATCCGGAGCTCGTAAATCCATTATTGGAAGTCCATTGATAAAGGGTTTCTTTATTGCTGATATTTTTAGAAGCATCCAATTCAACAAATCCATTTTGAGGCAGTATATAATTTTCTTCCAAATTCTGATCTATAGCCTTAAAATCAGTAATGTTAAAACTAAAACGGGAGGAAATATTGGTTTTATCCAAAATTTCCAGCGTATAGCTTCCAGGTGTAAGGTTATTAAAATCTACCTTCGGACTTTGTGAGGTTTGATTTTGCACCGGCACGTTATCTTTCGTCAGATTAATTTTAAATGGAGCGGCCCCTCTTTGAATATTGATTTTTAAAGCTCCAAAACTATTTTTACAGTCAGCCTGTATAATTTCTTTTGCCAGTAAGAGTTGTGATCCCAAAGCAAAAGTAAACACATCCGATCCTGAAAAATCCTTATCAAATATTATATTTTCAAAATGAATAAATCCCTTATCGTCCACAGATTCCATAGGATACACTTCAAGGTCAGTGTTGTTGAAATCTCCTTTTCCGGAACGGTCAATAACCAGTAAGACCTTCTTTCCTTCAGGAAGGACAGGAAGGATATCTTTGGTATAAAAAACGACTTCAGTTGGGAAAGAAGTCTCCTTCTCTTCAGATAAACGTATTTTCCATTTCCGTTTTAAAAGTTGCTGTCCGAGTACTTCTTTATCAAATTCTAACGCTTCACCAGTATTTCCCCAGATCAGGAAAGTCTGGTTAGGGAGTTGAGCTGTATTATCTTTATTACTGACCATTAACTCTTGAGCTGCAATAGACAAGCGTTTGTTTTCTGAGGTACTTGTAGACTGCTTCTGATAAAGCCCTGAATATTGATCTATTGCAATACCGGCAACATTCTCCGGATAGTCTGCATAATCTTCTTTTTTCCATATTTTTCTACTTTTGGAACTCAGATATTCAGTCATTGGCATGGTGACACCATATTTTATGGCCAGATAGGAATTCACCCGGTCTCTTTCGTTTTGGGTTAAAATCTTACGGTATATAAAAAATTCAGGTAATTTTCCTTTAAAAGCATTCCCATTTCTGTTTCCTCCATCTTTTCCTATATACAGATTACTTTTTCCTGAGCTTCCCAATACATCGTCTATCCGCTGAGAAGGCACATCAAATTTGGAATACATACTCAGGGAAGTCATGCTGTCCAGTTTTTCAGGCTCTATATAATTGATCTGTTCATTATTATAGCGAAAAACACTGCTTGTACTGTAGTATAGCGCCTTCTCACCGGCAAAGTCTGTTGAAAACAATGCAGTTTCTCTATTTGTATTTTTGTTCTGGTATACCATAAAAAGGGTTACCTTATTCAAGGTTTCCATGACATAAGGAATTTTCAGGAAGTTATTGGTTCCGTCAAAATCCAGTGTTTCGTTATAATTCAGTAAACCATATCCCGGTTTATTCTTTTCTGTATCTGCAGATATAATATGCTGATTGCTGCTATAATCTGTATACAGAAGGGTCGTATTTCTTCCCGTATCAGATTTCAGCCAAAGGCTTACTTCGCCCACTCCACCGGGACTTTGTGAAAATATCAAAGAACTGAACGACACAAAAATGATTCTATATAAATGCTTCATAGCTCCTTTATTTAATGATTATTTTTTTACCTGTTTTTTGAGTTGCCGTTTCCACATACAGAATATATACTCCACCAGGCAGTCCTTTTACATATAGGGTTTTCATAAATCCACCAGCAGGGAAATTCTGAGAACTTTCCTGACGCAGAGCCTCTTTTCCTGAAGCATCGTATAGGGTAAAGGTGACTTTAGAAGAACTTTCAAGGCTGAATTTGACATTGAGTTCATCATGTACCGGATTTGGATAGACGGCCAGTTCATTTCGTTTTTCAGCTTCCGTTTTTTTAGAAAGAGCAGATGTGGCTGCAGCTTTATTAGTTCTTGTCAGTGACTGTGCCTGATACAATAAAGGAAGGTCTACTCCGGCACCACAACTGGGATCGATATAGGCTAAAAATGTGGCTCCCGGCTCTGTTTCAAAACCTATTGTATTATTGCCTCCTGATGCATCAGGTAATAATTCCACAGATTGGGCTGCTTTATAAGTAACATCTGCTGTACTTTTAATCACATTAGACGCTTTGATATTTTTGGCTGTACCTACAAAACTAGGAGCATCTATATTGTCTTTTTCTCTTACCAGTACATAAAGATCATCCGAATAGCAGAAAGAAACCCCGGAAAGTATCAGCGAAAAATTTTGGTTTCCCTGCTGAAGATTTCCTTTATGCCTGATAATTACCTGATATAACCCGTCCGGATGATCAATTTCCACTTTTTCAATATTATCTACGGAATTAACAGAATTTCTTGTAGCTGATGCCGTATAATTTTGGATTCCTCCCAGTTTCCAGGGATAGAAAGTTTGGGTATTTCCGGAATTATCTTTTTTAACAATAATGATATCCAGATCATTAACGAGAGCTGAAGTTTCATCATCCGCATTACTATTTCCTATATTCCCGGCAGGGTCTGTCCATGCCAAAGTAGCTACAAGCGGCTGATTTGCTTTGCCAGCAACTACATACAACCGGTATTCTTTTCCGTTCGCCAGATTTTCTTCTTTCACCAAGGTGCTTTTGTTATTGCTGTAGATCAATTGAGCAGCCCTCTCCGTATTCATCAAACCCCATCCGTAAGCATAGTCGGGGCCAAGCGCTCCTCTATCATTAGCTGTATGGGTAATAATGCCTCTCACAGAAGATGACCACATATAATTAGAATTAAGGGTTTTCCAATATTGCTGTAATAAAGTAACCACTCCCGACACAATAGCTGCCGCTGAGGATGTTCCTTTGTAAACACCATAAGCAGCATTATAAGTTTCTATTGCAGAATATATATCTTCTCCCGGCGCACTGATATCAGGTTTTATCCTGCCATCATCCGTAGGCCCATAGCTGCTGAAAGAAGTTGTAATAAACTGATCATCAGCCTGCATATTTTCATCTTTTTTGACAGCACCTACTACCAAAACATTTTTAGCAATACCAGCTCCTTCCAAGAGATCGTAGCCTCCTTTGGCCTGAGTCTGGGGAACAATATCATAATTGAGGTCACGGGCATTACCCACAGCTTTTACAATTTGAAAGTAAGGATTACCATACATGAGGGCATCCCAATTTTGGGCTGTATTATTGTATTTTCCAAACTGATAGGTCTGTAAATACATAGGATCAAAACCATAGCTGTTATTAGCAACCAGCATCCCGGTCCCAGCCTCTGCTAACATTTCCGAAACATCGTTCACCCAGTCATACGCATTTAAAGAGGCTCCGTAAGCAATTCCCCGCGCACTAGGATTGGAAGTATTGTTTCCGGCAATTGTTCCTGCTATATGGGTACTATGCCGGGAAATAGTTTGGTTCTGGCTTTGAGGATAAGTAATCTTTCCAACCAATAACTGATGACTAAGCCTGGGTTTTGAAAAATCCCATTGTCCGATCAGCATATTCTGCCCGGAAATATCCAATCCTAAACCTCCTCCATTATACATTTTTGCCGTTTTCACCATTTTGGATGCTCCGGCATTAAGAGTCGTATAGTACATGGGCCTTCCTTTCTCATCAGCTCCAATAAGCTGTTTGTAATTATCTTTTTCGATAATAAATTCTTTATAGCCTAAAGCTTTAAACCTTTGAATATGCTCCTTTTGCTTAGCAGATTCAGAAGAAAACCGAATAGCTAATTCTCTCCCAATAGCCTGCTTCTTTATCAGTAGGGTATCAGCTGTTTCCTGTGCTGAAAGATAACAGGAAGATACAAGCCCAACCAAGAGTATTTTATTATGAAATATATTTTTACTCATCTCTATTTGGTTTTATTTTCAAGAGTGGTTATTCTTTGTATCAGGTTATTTATTAAATCCTGCTGTTTTCTGCTTTTTTCTTCTCCATCAATAAGTTTTTTATTCTGTTCAATAGAATACAGAGTCAATTCCTCTATTTTTTCCAATAATTTGGCATCCATTTCTCCGAGATTAATACCATTTTTTACCACATCATCTGCTGAAGGAATATTGGGTAAATGCCCTTTATCCTGAATATGTTTTTCCACTTCAGATAAACCCATCAGTTTATAATCTTTTTTGAATACATAATCTGCCCAGCCGTTAGCCGAAGCGATCTCTACTTTTACTTTCTCTGTTTTTATCCCATCTTTTACAAAAAGTAAATATGAATCACAATCTGCACAGTTAATATTTTTAGTTCCCATCGCTATTTTGCCATTATTAGCAAGATATAATTTGTAATCTCCAAAGCTCGGGGAAGGCCATGGCTTACCAAAACTCAGTCCCCCTATAGAGTTATCCTGTGTTGCTCTTTCAATATATTCAATACTCCATTCTCCCCTATTATACTGCTGATTGGGATTATCATTTGAATCCCCAAATACAATTTTTGGCCCTCCTCCCACAGATGTATCAGTACTATTATATCCACCAGTAAGTCTTATGCTCCCATTATGAATTGAGAGTGTCTCTAATGGGGCACTTGTCCCAATGCCTATTTTTCCAGTTGCATTGATGTGCAAAGCATCTTTATTATTCGTTTTGATCACCAAACTCTGGTTATCAATAGTTCCAATAAAATTCGTTGAAGGATTAGTCCCTGAGTTTCCAGTTATATTCCACGGCTGTGTCTGAGAATAAGTGAATGAAAAGACAAAAGCAGATAGTGTAAGTAGGTATTTTTTCATGATTATTATATTTTTTTTGTAATTATTTTGTAGAAGTTATTCTTTCAGTTCAATACTTAATTTTCTATATTTCTTGTTAAGCTTTTTAATTGATCGTTCCTGTATTTCAATACATATTGCTGCGCAGTCCCGCACTGTTATTTTACTACTCAGGTTACTGTTTACTCACCAGTATAGTGAACTTTAAGTATAGTATCCCGATTATCAGTAATTTCTCATTATGGATAGATAAATCTATTTCCGAATTGCATTTGCCAGGTTATATGGCTGGAAATACTTAAAGATAAGAATGGATAAAAAAGACCTTATTTCTTTTGCCTTTTAAAAGAATAATGGATAAGTAATGTAGCGTTGCCAGATTTTTGCGTTTTTATTGTGTTTTTTGTTTAGAATAAATCTATAATAAACCATAGTTCCCATCCAAATTTACATATTGTATATCTCATTAAATTGATAAATACAATCAGTAAAAACATAAAATATGTGTGTAAAAAAAAGCATTAATAATTTACAAATAATTAAAAATCAAATGATTGTCAACTCAATTCAATTTTGTACTTTTATAAAAATTAATTCATTGCCATGAGAATTTTTCTATCCGTTTTGTTTCTCTCTGCCATTTCTTTTCAGGCCTTTATACGAAGTCCTTTTCAGACTATATATGCTTCAAATAAAAGCATATCCAGCAGCCTTGTAACTCACTTAAAAAGCTCTACACAAGATCAGATAATATGGAATAAGAAATTGGAAAAGGCAAATAAGGAAAACTCGAACTTGCGGCAATTACACACCTGGGAAAAGAGATTATATTCTGTGACTATAGTAACTACACTCATTATACTCGCTGGTCTTATGCATCTGGTCTTTACAACACATATGAAAAAGAAATACTATAAGGGTCTTTATCTTCAGGAAATAAAAAAACAAGAAATACAAAACAGTTTCCACAGACCAGAAACAATCTTACATAGTGAAGAGAATATTTTTGAACTTACAGATATTAATCCTTTAATTGTTGAAAGTATCCTTCACTCTCTTGAAACTTTTGAAAAAGAAAAAAAATATCTGGATAAAAATGCCTCTTTATCCAATTTAGCAAAAGAATGTGCTACCAATACATCCTATATGTCAAAAGTAGTCAATCATTATAAAAAGCAGAATTTTGCTTCATATCTTAATGATTTACGGTTAAATCATGCCACAGAGCTATGGAGAAAAAATCCTAAGCTACGCTATAAAAGTATTCAGGGAATGGCAGATATGACCGGCTTCAATACAGCCCAAAGCTTTTCTAAAAAATTCAATGAAAAATATAAAATATCTCCTACTCATTTTCTAAAAAACCTCAACCAAAATATCAAAAAAAGCTAAAATTGCTAAAGTAAAAAACAGCTAATTCTTTTTTTATTTATATTAGTTCCAAATAATTTAAATTCATTATATCCATTGTCATAAATATTTAATAATTTAGCCTAATATTTTAAACAAATGGGACTATTCCTTAAACCTATTGATGTAGTAGATGACATTTCACAAGAAGATTTCCGTGAAAAGTATCTAAAGCCATGTAAGCCAGTGGTAATCAAGAATATGGCTAAAAAGTGGCCTGCGTATCAAAAATGGACGATGGAGTACATGAAAGAGGTCGTAGGTGATGTGACTGTTCCTTTATATGACAGCGCAAAAGCTGATCCTGCAGCTCCCATCAATACACCCACTACAAAAATGAAATTCGCAGACTATATTGATTTGATTCAAAAGGAGCCTACCGATCTGAGAATTTTCTTTTTTGACCCTATTAAATTTGCGCCCAAATTGCTGGATGATTATATCCCACCTAAGAATCTGATGGGAGGATTTTTGGATAAATATCCAAGTATGTTCTTTGGAGGAAAAGGTTCGGTGACCTTCCTTCATTATGATATTGACATGCCTCATATTTTCCATACTCATTTTAACGGGAGAAAGCATGTTCTTCTTTTTGAATACAAATGGAAAACCCGTTTATATAAGCTCCCTTATGCAACATATGCATTGGAAGATTATGATATTGCCAATCCTGATTTTGAAAAATTTCCGGCGCTGGATGGAATTGAAGGGATAGAATGTTATCTGGAACATGGAGACACTTTATTCATGCCTACCGGTTGGTGGCACTGGATGAAATACCTGGATGGATCTTTCTCCATCTCTCTTCGTGCATGGGACAAAAGCTGGGCTGTAAAAGCACATTCCCTGTGGAATCTGACTGTTCAGCGAAACTTTGATAATTTCATGAAAGGCCGTTATAAAAAAAGATATATGGACTGGAAAGAAAGAAAGGCTGTTGAAAGAGCTCATACAGCATTAAAGAAAGGACTGCCAAAATAAGCAATAAACTCATCAAAAACGGGTTGAAAGAGATTTCTTTCAACCCGTTTTTCTTATCATAGCTGAAAATCTCTTTACTCTTTACTCTTTACTCTTTATTCTTTATTCTTAAATACACTATTTTACTTTTATCCATCATTTCAATTAAAATTTTTAATTAAATTGCATAGACAAATAACTTCTTCATCCTTTATTTGGTCTATATGTTTGAAAAACTTATTGATAGCTTTGAAAAACTCTGCCTTCAGATTATTATAGAAATACTGTTGGTTCCGGTAACTATTTTTAAACTGTTCCAGAAACCCAGCCGTTGTTATGATTTTTCTGTACATGAAATGGAAAAGGAAGAATCAGAACGCTTTCGGGATTATTTATCTCCGATCAAACTTTCAGTATACACCTCTGTCATTATTTCTGTATTATTGATGGATTATGGTGGCGAACAAAATTTTATTTCCAGGATCAAGGAATTAAGCATGGTAGAAAAGGCTTTATTTATATTCCTGATCAACAATTGTACAGCCGTATTATTCAGCGTGATATTATTGTGGTATAAAAAAGAAAAGGTAAATACCGTAACCTTTCGTACGTTGCTGTTTTCTTTCATTTATACAACTGTTTATACTTCTACTCCATTCTTTTTACTCATTCTTTCTGCCATGTTTCTTGGGCAGACCATCAATGTGCAGGCTTATCTCACTCATCTTGAAAAGCTACACACTTACGGGGTAAAAGATGATCTGTTTTTTATTGTTTTATTATTATTTGCAGTCATAGGAATTATTGGGCTTTTTAAATTATTCAAAGCTTTGCATTATATCCTGAAAGAAAATTTTCGGTATCACCCTTATGTAATATGGATCTTTACCCTGCTTTTTTTTCTTATTCAGCTTTATTATGCAAAAGGGTTCATTTAAAGGGAACAAAACCAGGAGAACAGGATAATTAATTCTTTATTTTTCAGTTTTTAATTGATTAAAAAATTGTTTATTATTGCTGAATTTTCACCTGTGTTCTTATAGTTATAATCTCTTCTTCATCCGTTGTAAAGTGTCCTTTAAATTCATTCGGCATTCTTTCGTTCTGTTCATTCACCTGTTTCAGTAATTCATTAAAGCAGGTATAATGATACCTTTCAGCCAGAAATGGTAAAGCATTTTTCCCTTTCAGTAATTCGTACTCCTGATAATTATAAGGAGCTGTTTTTTCACGTTTCATCAGTGTCATTTTAAATTTGGTGATCAATTTTTCAATTTCTTTATCCTCAGAAAATTGAGCCATCCCCTCGTAATGCATGCTTGATTGTTCTATAAATTCTGATCAGATCATCAAAATGTTCAGGGCAAATACTTTTATTATCCAGATTAAAATAATGCACTTCTGAATCTACATACCGCTTATCAGCTTTTTCATTTGACAGAATTTCCGGAAATGTGGTTATTGGGATTAATGATTCTTGTGCAAATTGCAAAAAAATTAATTATAATCTCATGAAAGAATAGAGTTTAAGTTTAGGCTAAAGCCAAACGTATTGTTTTATATGAGAGCGGGCTAAAGCCCGCCCCTATTGATGCTTAACAACAAAATCTTTAATCTTTAATCTTTAATCTTTAATCTTTAATCTTTAATCTTTAATCTTTAATCAATATTGTCACGTTTTGTTCACTAAGTTTGTCTTACAAAGAAATATCATGCAGGAAAATTACAACAGGCTCCTCACCTATGCCTATAATATTACGGGTTCCTATGAGGATTCCCAGGACCTGGTACAGGATGTTATAGAAAAATATATTTCACTGGATAAATCAGAGATCAGGAATGAGACTAATTTCCTGATCAAAAGCACCATTAACCATGCTATAAATTTTAAAAACAGACATAGCAAAAAAATGGTGTATGGAGAATGGCTTCCTGAGCCGCTTTCTTTCGAAAATGCAGAGAATAAACTCATCAAAGAACAGACTGCCCGCTATACCCTGCTTGTTCTGTTAGAAAAACTGAATGCCAGAGAACGTGCAGTCTATATTCTCAAGGAAGCTTTCGATTATTCTCACCAGGAAATTGCAGAGGCTCTTGATATTTCGGTGGAAAATTCCCGTAAACTGCTAAGTCGCGCAGGTAAACAGCTGCAAAATATAAAATATACTCCCGATT
Source organism: Chryseobacterium sp. Bi04 (assembly GCF_918698085.1). Lineage (GTDB taxonomy): Bacteria > Bacteroidota > Bacteroidia > Flavobacteriales > Weeksellaceae > Chryseobacterium. Next base: position 137,240 of record NZ_CAKKLP010000010.1, on the reverse strand, counting down.
CCATCAGTATTTCTCCTGAAATGGACATTCTTCAACAATATCAGCAAGCATTAAGCGAAGGAAATGTACCCAAAATTGAAGAACTTCTTATCGATGATATCAGGCTTTCTGCGGATGGTGGAAAACGGGTTCGTGTGATCAAAGCTGTAGAAGTTGGGAAATCTGCTACTGCCCAGCTTCTGGCCTACGTACAGCAGCAGTTTCTAGGCAACAGACCTTATACCTTCCATATTTTTAATCATCAGCCTGCTATTTGTTTCTGGCAGGGAGATCGTATTTACAACTGTCATATTTTAGATATTGATCCTCAGGGGTTAATCCGAGAAATCTATTCTATTGTAGACCCTGAAAAATTAAAAAGATTGTAATAAGTGTCACGTTTGGGAAAAGCAATGTGTCTTTTAAAGAAAAAAGTATGAACACATTACTCAGAATCGACAGCAGTCTTAGAACTGAAGGCTCCTATTCAAGAACCTTAGGTGATTATTTTATTCAGCAATGGCAGACAAAAAACCAGGAAGGGATTATTATTGAAAGAGATGTTAGCAGACAGCTTATGCCTCATATTACCCAGGAGACGATCCATGCATTTTTCAGTGAGATTCCCGATGAGAGGGATACTCATTTATCTGATCAGCTCATCAGTGAACTGTACCAAAGTAATGAAATTCTCATCACCTGCCCGATGTACAACTATGGAATACCATCTTCTTTGAAAGCCTATTTTGACCTGGTGATCAGAACAAAAAAAACATTTACTGGCAGTACTATCCCAAAAGGATTACTTAAAAATAAAAAAGCTTACATTATTTCTTCAATGGGAGGAATTAGTACTGAAACATTGAATCCATTGGAAAACCATCTTACTCAGCTTTTAAGTCTTATGGGAATCACTGAAATCTCTTACTTTCCGCTGGATGGTACAGTAGATCAATCCAGCATCAGCGAAAAAATATGCATACAACAATCGGAAATTTTAAAACAACTCAATTAATAATGGAACAGATACAACAAACCATTGAAAGATTCATTAAAGGTGGCGACAACAGTGACACAGCAATTTTAGAAGAAATTCTTCACAAAGATTATCAGAATATTCAGGACGGTTTCTTTGACAGACCTGGGATTTTCGTTATTCCAAAAGAAGAATATATCGGCCTGGTACGGGAAAAGGTTTTTGGTGGAAAGCCTCGTGAAATTTCTTACCATTTCATAGAGCACAACAATAATATTGCTTACGCTAAGGTTTCTCTGGAAAGCTCTGTATTAAGGTTTTCTTCTCTCATCACCTGTGTACAGGAAAATGGGAAATGGCAGGTGATAACCAATATGCCTTCCATAGAAAGCAAATAGAAGGTAGTCTCAGAAACCCTTCTCTCTATGCAATATTTTGTTTAAATGGAAATGTACTAACAAACAATATAAGGTTATTCCAAAGTAGTATAAAGCAGAAAATCAGCATATCAATTAAAATCAAGCGGGGATAATTTTATAAATTTACGATACAAAATGAGTAGAAGTAATTCTATGTAACCATTAATCTGCACCACATGCAAAAAACAAACGAAATACATAACAGGTCGCAACAGCACGATAGATGGGCATACAATTCAACTCAACAGAAATCCCCTATCCGTCTGATGATATTCAACAAAAGCTTCTTCAACCCCGTAAGTTGTCGTCTTATTTTATTGTACTGATTGAAAGCGGTTCGATCGACTATACATTGGATCTGCAGGACATTAGCCTCTCTGAAGGACAATTGCTATTTGCAATGCCTAACCAGATTTTCACACCACCCCATAAAGCAGATAATCTTACCTATTATAAGGTAATATTTGATGAAAATACTTTGGCATTGCTTCCGCAACAATTTTCTTTTTTAGTTAATCCTTTAAACACGCAAAAAATAAGACTTAATGAGGCAGCCAGGCAGCGCGTACAAAAAGTTTTTGAAATTTTAAACCAACTCCTTCAAACTGACAAAAACCAATCAGATACAGAAATAATATTAGCTTATTTGAACTCATTATTAGCAGAATTAAATAGTGCCTATTTTAAAAATAAAGAGCCTGCAAATATTTTAAACCCCAACTTGTCAAAATTTATTGAGTTTAAATTAGCCGTAGAAGCCCATCTCACCGAGCAGCCTTCTATCCATACGATTGCAGAAAAACTAGCCCTGACCACCAACAGTTTATACCGAATTGTAAAAGAATATTCTGGCGTCTCACCTAAGAATTTTTTCACCAGCCGTTTAATGATAGAAGCACAGCGAAAACTGCATTATTCAAATCTTTCTGTAAAAGAACTGGCTTACGAATTAGGATTTAATGATGCTGACTATTTCTCTAAGTTTTTTAAAAAATGTACAGGAAAAAGCGTGACTGAGTTTTTAGAAAACACCCAGGATTTGTCTGGTAAATAAAGTGATTTGTCCATCTCCCTTCTCCTGTAGTCTTATACATTTGTTGTATTAATTTTAGAACAAAGAAATGAAATCAGCATTAGTAACAGGAGCTAACAAAAGTATTGGCTTTGAAGTAACAAGGCAGCTTGCCCAAAAAGGAATTTATGTTTACCTCGGCAGTCGTAACCTACAAAACGGCAGGGAAGCCGTCGATACACTGAAAGCAGAGGGGCTAAACAATATAGAAGCTATTCAGCTTGACATTACGGATGACGAATCGGTAAAAAATGCCCGTTTGGAAATAGGAAAAAAAACAAAAGTACTGGACATACTTATTAATAATGCGGGTATTTATGGAGGTTATCCACAAACTGCACTCGACGCAACCATTGACCAGTTTAAAGCAACTTATGATGCGAATGTTTATGGTGTAATAAGAGTTACCCAGGCATTTATTGATTTACTGAAAAAGTCGGAAGAACCCCGTATTGTAAATGTAAGTTCAAGCCAGGGTTCAATTACTCTGCATAGCGACCCAACATATAAATACTATGACAACAAAGGCGTTGTATATCTTTCTTCAAAATCAGCCATGAATATGTTTACCGTTGTTTTGGCTTATGAGTTAAAAGATACCGCTTTCAAAATAAATGCTGTTTGCCCCGGATATACTAAAACAGATTTCAACGGTCATCGTGGGCCGGGCAGTCTCGAAGATGCCGGAAAACGGATTGTAAAATATGCTTTACTGGGCAAAGACGGGGCCACAGGCAAATTCTTTAGTGAAGAAAACAATCCTGAAACCGGTGAGATACCTTGGTAAAACCAATACAATAGGTTGGATGACAATTTCTTATAAGAGTACTCCTATCCTGAGGGAGTATATATTTCTTGTACCGGAAATAGTATATTGAAATTCGGAAAAATTTCTTTGCAGTACTATTCTTTTGTTTTGTTATCACATTCACATTTCTTTACAAATGTTATCGTTCAGCAAAGAATGCCGGATGTAATTTTGTTTCAAATAATAAAATTATGAAACATTTTATACAACAGGTTTTCAGTGAGGTGCTGGAAAACCCTGTATTTGATCAGACAGCAATCGAAAAGTACTTTTCCAAGCAATATGTTCAGTTTGTAGATCATACCCAGCTGAATTATGACGAATTCATCCTGCATATAAAAAAGCTTAAGGAAAAAGTAGCTGAACAAAAGCTCGAAATTATTAATTATGCTGAAAATGGGAATACTATTTTTACCAAGCATATCGCAACATCTGTTTTAAAAGATGGAAGTACCGTTCTGCATAAGGTATTGGCAGAATTTACCATTCAGGATGGTAAAATTATACAATGTGATGAATTGACTTTCTTACTGGAGGGAAATCATACGGCAAAGGGGTTAGGATCTGAAACCTAGAAAAATAGGAAGCTTCACGTTTCCTATATTAACAAATCTTAAAACAATCTTAATTTTCACTTCAACACTTTTTCCAAACAGACGTTTAAATTTGTTTCGATTTTTAATCTAATAAAAGAAAGTGAAGAAAATTTTTACATCCGTTTTGTTTTGTGCTTCTATTTTTTTCTATGCACAAACCGGTTCTCTTTCCGGAAACATTAATGACGACGCTAAGATTGCATTACCGGGAGCCAAAATATCCTTAAATCCCGGAAATATCTATACAACTTCTGATGAGCATGGAAATTTTGTCTTCCTTAATGTTCCTCCGGGCACCTATACCATGAAGATTGATTACCTGGGATATGGAGTACATGATTATAATGTAACCGTTGAACCTGAAAAAAACACCCGTCAAAATATTGTTTTTGATAAAAAAGAAAACTCTATTGCAGAAATTGTGGTTTCAGGAGCTACTTTAAAAAACCAGGCAAGAGCCCTAAACAAGCAAAAAAACAATGCCAATATCACCAATGTGATTTCCTCCGACCAGATTGGACGTTTTCCTGATGCCAATATTGGAGATGCATTAAAACGTGTTCCGGGGGTTACTATCCAGAATGATCAAGGTGAAGCAAGAAATCTTATTATCAGAGGTCTTGCCCCAAATCTTAATTCTGTTACCCTAAACGGAGACAGAATTCCTTCTGCTGAAGGTGACAACCGTAATGTACAGATGGACCTGATTCCTTCGGATATGATCTCTACCATTGAGGTTAATAAAACCTTAACTCCTGATATGGATGCTGATGCTATCGGAGGTTCTGTAAACCTTATCACTAGGGCTTCCCCTAACGGACAGAGAATTTCAGCAACCCTGGCCGGAGGATATAGTCCGATTCGCGAAAAAGGCAATTATACAGCAGGATTCGTATATGGAAACAGGTTTTTAAACAAAAAGCTGGGTGCTGTACTCAGTTTTTCCTATAACAACAATAATTTCGGCTCAGATAATATAGAACCCGTATGGAGCCTGGCTAATGACGCTGCCCAAACAGCCTATATCAGCAAAATGGGTGTACGTTACTATAACGAGCACCGCATCAGGCATAGTTTTGATCTTAATATGGATTATGAATTCGATTCAAAAAATAAGATTTATGCCTCAGCAATGTACAACTTCAGGAATGATAAAGAAACCCGCTATGCACTGGGATATAAAATAAAGCCTGTGTATAATGCTGATGAAACAGAAATCACAGACTGGAAAGGCAGCATTACCAGACAGAATAAGGGTGGCGATGCAGGCAATGATAACACCCGTTTAGAAAAACAAAAAGTTCAGAATTATGCCTTACGGGGTGAGCATTTGCTCGGATCTAAAGTAGATCTTGACTGGTCGATGAATTATGCCATAGCCAGTGAAGATAAACCTCATCAGCGCTATATAGAATTTGAAAACAGCAAAATGAACTTCTCTCAGAATCTCAGTGATCCTGAAAACCCGGTTATCACCCCTCTGGCCGCTGATAATTTAGGAAGCTATAAATTAAGTGATCTTTCGGATGCCAACAGCTTTACCCAGGAGAAGGAGTTTGGGGCAAAAGTGAATGTACGTTTTCCTTTTTCTGTCATTGAAGATCAGAAAGGAAGACTTCGTACAGGTTTCCGTATGCGTCTGAAGGAAAAAGAAAGGGAAAATGACTTTTATGCTTTTCAACCGATCAGCAATATGGGAAGCCTTCTTTCCGTACCTACAGTATATCTTGATGGGCATAACTTCCAAGCGGGAAATTATATTCCGGGTACATTTGTTGATCCGGCATATCTGGGAAGCTTAGATTTATTTAACCCTGCTTTGTTCAATGGAAAATCTAAGCCTGAAAAATTCCTTTCAAGCAATTATACAGCAAAAGAGCAGATCTATGCAGGGTATATCCGTTGGGATCAGGATTTCAATGATCAACTTTCCATGATTGTTGGGGCACGTGTGGAAACAACAAAGATTGATTACACCGGGAATTACGTTATGAATGAAAAAGACCTGCTAGGGCAAATCAATAACACCAATACTTACACCAATGTTCTTCCCAACCTTTCTTTCAAGTATGTTCCCGTACAGGATCTTGTACTTCGCGCTGCATTTACTACAGCACTTGCCCGTCCGAACTATTACTCATTAGTCCCTTACCTGAACGTGATCTCTGAAGATGAAATCGTGGCAGCCGGAAACCCCAATCTGAAAGCCACTTACGCCTATAATTTTGATTTTATGGCGGAAAAGTATTTTAAGTCTGTAGGGATTCTTTCAGGAGGAATTTTTTATAAGAACCTTAATGATTTTATTTACACATACTCCAAAAGAAATTATACGGCTGGTGACTTCGCCGCCGACTTTGCAGGGCAATCCAACCCTATTCCTTCCGGTGAAAGCAACTGGAAATTTACCCAACAACGCAATGGTGATAATGTAGATATTTACGGATTTGAAGTCGCATTGCAAAGACAGCTTGATTTTATTCCGGGAGCATTCTGGAAAGGTCTTGGAGTGTATGTTAACTATACTTACACGAAATCGAAGGCAAAAGGCATTACTAATGAAGACGGTATAGAAAGAACGGATGTAGGACTTCCCGGAGCGGCACCCCATATGTTCAACGGCTCTCTTTCATGGGAAAACAAGCATTTTTCAGCCAGAGTTTCTGTGAATTATGCTTCTCATTATATTGATGAGCTGGGAGGAAAAGCTTTTGATGACCGGTATTATGACAAACAGTTTTTTCTGGATGCCAACGCTTCCTATAAAATTACCAGCCAGCTGAGAATTTTTGCTGAAGCCAATAATCTGACCAATCAGCCGTTAAGATATTATCAGGGAATCCAGAGCAGGACGGCTCAGGCAGAATATTACAGACCCAGATTTACCATGGGGGTAAAATTTGATTTTTAAAACAGTCATGAAGAAAATAAAATATTGTATCATTGCTCTTTCAGCTTTTCCTTTTGTGATCAGCTGTACAGGGCAAAAAGAATTAGGAGAAAAACTTAAACCAAGCGTTATTACTGAAACTGTAGCTCATGATACTGATGATCCAGCCATATGGATCCATCCTGACGATGCTTCAAAAAGTATCATCATCGGAACAGATAAAGATACTGATGGCGGATTGTATGCCTTCGATCTTAACGGTAAAATAATTCATAAAGTTTCAGGGCTTAAACGCCCTAATAATGTAGATATTGAATACGGTTTTACTGTAAATGGTAAAAAAACGGACATTGCAGCGGTTACAGAAAGAGAAACCAATAAGGTAAAACTGTATAGCCTTCCTGATCTGAAAGAAGTTGGAGAAATTTCTGTATTTGAAGGAGAAACAGAGCGCGGCCCAATGGGTGTTTCCATGTATAAAAACCCGGAAACAGGGGATATATTCGTTGTTGTCGGAAGAAAATCAGGTCCGAAAGAAGGTTATCTCTGGCAATATAAACTTTCTGAGAAAAACGGAACCATCACAGGTGAGGTAGTCCGGAAATTTGGGAAATACAGCGGTTTAAAGGAAATTGAGAGCATTGCTGTAGATGATGAAAAAGGCTATATCTATTATTCTGACGAGCAGTTTGGAGTACACCAATATTATGCAGATCCGGCAAAAGGGAATGATGAATTATTGGTTTTTGGAAAAGGAGATTTCACCTCTGATGTAGAGGGAATTTCCATCTATCCTACGTCCCCACAGAACGGATATATTTTGGTTTCCAATCAGCAGAAAGACACATTTAATGTCTACCTCAGAGAAGATCCTGCAAAGGGAAAAATTGCTGAGATTCCTGTTTCTACCAGTGAAAGTGACGGTTCTGAAGTGACAAATATTAATCTGGGACCTAAGTTTCCAAAAGGAGTATTTGTTGCTATGAGCAATGGCCGGGTATTTCACTTCTATGACTGGAGAATGGTTGAAGAAAGAATCAAAACGGCTATCAAAACCGCAGATCAATCCAAGTAAATAGGTTTAAACCATTAGCTTTAATGGTGGCAGTAAGAATATTAGAACGATTTAAAAATATAATATTCTTACTGTCTTATTATTTTTAACCGTTTATTTTTATCCCTGAATATGTTTCCTCAAAAATTCGGCAGTATAGGATGTTTTATTTTTCAACAGTCCTTCCGGAGTTCCTTCAAACATAATTTCACCTCCAAATTTACCGGCCCCCGGACCTATATCTATAATCCAATCTCCCTGGGCAATAATATCTAAATTATGTTCTATAACAATTAATGTATTTTTTTTATCCGTAAGAGTATTTAGAAAGGATAATAATTTGCGCGTATCACTGGGATGCAGACCTGTGCTTGGCTCATCCATAACAATAGTCCGGTTACCGTGTTTCAGTTCTTTGGTGAGTTTCAGGCGTTGTCTTTCACCTCCTGAGAAACTGTCTAACCGCTGCCCTAGCGTCAGGTAATCCAGTCCTAATTTTATCAGTACCTCAAAATGTTTAATGACAGATTCATCGGCAAAAAAGGATATGGCCTCGGAAACGGTCATATTCATGACTTCTACTATTGTTTTTTGATTGTAGTGATATTGAAGGACCTTAGGATCAAATCCTGAACCGCCACATTCTTCACAGGGCTGTTCAATATTGTCCATAAATGCAAGATCTATTTTTTCGATACCCAACCCTCTACAGTTTTTACAGGCTCCTTCACTGTTTCTGCTAAACAGCTTCTCTGAAACGTGGCTGGCATGAGCAAAAAGCTGACGTACTGTATCCGATATATTTAAATAAGTAAGCAGGTTGGAACGGACACTGGCTGCAAATAAAGATTGGTCTATAATCGTTACATCAGGATAGAAATCCGGTAATACTCTATTGATCAAAGTGCTTTTACCTGAACCTGCCACTCCCGTTACCACAGTCATCACCTCTGTCGGAATACTGACATTTATATTTTTAAGATTGTACAGCCGGGCATTCCTGATCTTCAAATAGTCCTTTGGTTTTCTTGGATGTAGGTTAATGACCGGCTTTTCTGCAAAGTAAGATCCCGTTTTGCCTGCAGATTGCTTTAGCTCATTAAAAGTTCCTTCATACACCACATTACCACCGTTTTTTCCGGATCCTGGACCCATATCAATCACCCAGTCTGCCATTTTAATAATATCAGGGTCATGCTCTACAATTAAAACGGAATTTCCTTTATCTCTGATCTGCTCAATAATACGGATAATGTTCTGTAAGTCCTTCGGATGAAGACCAATGCTCGGTTCATCAAAAATATAAAGCAAATCAACAAGGCTGTTCCCAAGGTTTCTCACCATTTTTATCCGTTGAGATTCTCCTCCGGAAAGCGTTTGTGTAGTCCGGTCCAATGTAAGGTATTGTAATCCAATATTGATTATATTTTGGAGTTTTGCGGAAAGTTCCTTAATGATGACGTCATACGTTTTTGATTCCAGCGAATTAATAAATTCAAACAATTCATCCATTGAAAGGGCGGTACAATCCGCAATATTTTTCCCTTCGATGGTACAGGACAGTATTTTGTCATTAAGCCGTTTTCCCTTACAGGATGGACAGGTCTTTGTTGTGACAACATTTTTCAATGCATCTTTTCTCGTTATATTTTCTTTTGAATCTTTTTTCAGGAATGCTTTTTCTATTCTTGGAATAATCCCTTCATATTTTACCGTTTTTCCCCATTCTTTATGAGGATGTTTAGGCTTATGCTCTTCTGCATAAAGCAATATTTCCCATTCTTCGTCAGTAAAATCTTTCAGTTTTTTATCATTATCAAAATAACCGGATAAGGTATATCTTGTCAGACGCCAGCCTCCCGGCTGAAAGGTCGGAAATCTGACAGCCCCTTCATGTAAAGATTTGTTCTTATCAATCAGAGTAGTAATATTCAAGGCCTGGATAAATCCCAATCCTTCACATTCCGGGCACATTCCCTGTGGATTATTAAATGAGAAAACATTGGAATAGCCTACAAAAGGCTGCCCCATTCTGGAAAACAACAGCCTCAGGGAAGCATACACATCGGTAGCCGTCCCTACGGTAGATCTTGCATTGCCCCCCAGTCTTTTCTGATTGATAATGATGGGAACATTCAGGTTTTCAATTTTATCCACATCCGGGATTCCATAATGCTGTAAGCGGTTTCTGACAAAACTATTCTGGGTTTCATTAATCTGACGCTGGGCTTCAGCTCCAATGGTTTCAAATACCAGAGAAGATTTTCCGGAACCCGATACTCCCGTAAAAACAACCATTTTATTTTTTGGAATTTTTATGGAAATATTTTTGAGATTATTTTGCCTCGCATTTGTAATTTCTATATTTTCCATGGTATAATGATTACCTTTGTTAATAGTTAACTAAGTTAAGCATATTTCTCATGAAAGCTATTGAAAAAGAGTTTTTTAACACATTTACTGATTTTCAGTGTCTTATTCTTGCCCACATGAACAGAGGGGACATCAATGGAGTAACCGCAGCTCATTATAATATTATGGAGTTTATTTTGAGGAAAGAAGGTGCTACAGGAAGGGAGGTATCCACTGCTTTTAATATAAGCCAGGCAGCCATTTCAAAGCAATTAAAATTTTTGATTGATCATGATTTTATTATCCAGAAACAGAATGAAACCGACCGCCGGAAATTTAATCTTTCGGTAACGGAAAAAGGGCGTTTTATCATTGATAATTCAGAAACATTCCGGGAAAATATCACCCGGCAGACTGCTGCCATATTAACCTCTAAAGAGTTAAAGAGTTTTACTGATCTGCTGGGCAAGGTTTTAAAGCATCTCAAGCTTTAAATTAACCAAATGCCATTTTAAACACAACTTCTTTTCCCTCTTAAAATAATCAATTTTCATTTCAAAACTTTGCGTTAAAGCATATTATTTATTGAAAGAAGTCTTATGTCAGCTCATTTTTTTAACGCAAAGATTTAATAACTTTGAGGAAGCAAAGATGGAATCAACTTCCTTGATTCTTTAAGCGTATGCATAGCCATGCAGCTTCATCATCGACAAAGTCGATTTTCTTTGCCTCTTAAAATAATCAGCTCTCATATAAAAACTTTGCGTTAAAGATTTTATTGTTACAGCAGGCATTACACTAGATTATTTTTTAACGTAGAGATTATCTTAGTATAACGTTATATAAGGCTTCAGTTCTCTTACTTATATGTTCCAAACAGTCTGTCCCAGATAGAGGTATAAAAACCAAAATTTTTACTTTCATCCAAATGGTGCTGGTTATGAAATCTGGTGGTTCCTATCCAATATCTGTCAAACTTTGCAGGAAAAAATTCCCTGTTCAAATGCCCTATCGTTCCCCAAATAAGATTGAGTAGTAGATAAATAGAAATGGAAACAACAGAAAAAGGATAACAAATCAACAAAATAAGCATCATCATTCCAAAGCCAATCGTTTCTAACGGATGGAGTACAAAAAGACTTAAGTAATTGGTGCTTATATGCTCATGATGTTTACCATGCAGCAGTTTATATACAAAGGGTAGATGAGCGGCATAATGAAAAAAATACATCAGCAGATCCATTACAAGAAGTAAAGCAACGACCTCTGATACTATCCCAACCGCCGATTCTTTATTTCCGACTTCAATCCATCCTTTTTTCCATAAAAATACCCCCAGTAAAAGTACAAGACAGTTGCAGGCAATTGTCAAAATACTAAGATAAAAATCGGATGCCGTAATGGGATGATTTTTTTCCTGAAGTCTGCTTTTAGGACATGTTTTCTCTATAAAAAGATAGAGTCCAATAGAAAACAGATATAGGAAAACATTAATAATAAGGCTGAATACGATCCATTCCAGCCATGAAAAATGCCAAAATATCTGTAAATAGCCGGAAAGTTCAGTCGTATTAAAATTCATAAATATACCCTCTGTCATCTTGATTGTATAAATGTATGAATTTCGCAAGAAAGACCACAGAAAGCAGATCAAAAATAATGGCTACCTCCTATTCAGTATTATTTCTGTCTTGCCTTTCTTTTGAGTTCCCGGAACCTTATGGTCAGTCTTTTTCTCAGGTTCTCATGATACTCCCTGTAGTTTTTTATACTCTTCTCAAGGTTCTTTTTATTGGATAAATAATCTTCATACAGGTTTCCTAATTCTGAAATTTGCAGAGCAATGTCAGAAGACCGGGATTCAGGATCTTCCAAAGCTTCTAATAAAAGACGGTAATTTTCGATACGGCTGGTGAGGCTTGTATGAAGTTGTGGTTCTATTCCCTGCATGATATTAATTTTTTATCTTATTATTTTTTAATTTTTTTAAAGAAGATTAATAACAGTTTTTTATTCATTTTTTAATTTTTCCGTTTACTTTCCCTTTGCAGCAAAAGGCACATCACTTTGATACAGAATTTTTGTTTTATGAAAGGGTTCAGACTGAACCTGCTTTAAATAAACATGGTTTAAAGCTTCTGAAATTAAGGTTTCTCCGGGATCTCCCAATGGAAGTAATGGCAGCTGAGTATATTCATTCACCTTAAACTGTGGGGAAATCCCATTGCTGTATTCCCCTATTCCGTTCGCATTGAAAACTTTATAAATAACCGGATGGATCTGCCAGGAAATCTTTTTGGGCTTCCTTTTGTCTTCCACTATAAACCCGGCCATATCTTTTCCTAAGGTAACATCGCCTATTTGTACAACCTGCAGATAGGGTTTCAGGTTATTGACTACTATTTCTGCAGCTGATGCCGTACTGTTTGAGGTAAGAACATAGAGTTTATTCAATCCTAACGAATTGGAATGCAATACATTAAAGTCAAGAGCTTTAGGATCGTAAGAAATCTGTTGGCCAAATGTTCTTTTGACTTCACCTCCGTTTTTATTTCCTTTAAAAATGATAAAGGGTGAACTGGCTGATATTCCTGAGGGAATTAATGCACAAAGTGCTGCGGCAGCTGACACGGAACCTCCATAATTATACCTCAGATCAAGAATTAATTCCTGAATTCCGGCAGCTTTAAACTCTCCAAACTTCTGATGAAGCATGGATGTCATTCCATCCGGAAAATCATAAATATACAGATACCCTGTCTTTTTACCGTTTTCATTAAAAATTTTTGATAAGAAAGGCTGTTCCAAAGAATATCCATAATACACAGTGACATCCTTTTCATCGGCAACAGCTCCATTTTTCCAGCTTCCCACCTTAAGATCTATTACCGTTTGATCTTTCATAGAAGAAGTAATGGTTTCTGCATTGGCAGCCGTAACTGCTTTTCCATTTATTTTTGTAATAATCATTCCCCTTTCCAAGCCGGCATTGAAAGCCGGAGAGTTTGTAAGGACCAATTTTATCACTGTAACCACTTCTCCATTGGTAAGCTGGACCACGCTATAATCAAAGCCATACATATTTCGTATTGAACGCGGATATGTAGAAGAGTCTTGTGTATTGACGATAAAAGAAAATCTATCCTGAGGGGATAACAGACTTTTAAAGAAATCCTTTGCCGGAAGGTGATAGTCTGGTTTTGCAGGCATCTGATCAGCCCAGTAATAATACCTTTTCATGCTGTCCTGCACCCATACATTCAGAGATTCTGTACTTCCGTCGGGAAATACAGGAGCACTTTCGTCATTATTTGTACACGACACAAGAAAGGCTGTGATAGCAATAAGCTGAAATTTCAAAAATTTTTTCATATATAATTACAGATATTCTGCTACATCGATATCTCCTTTTACAACCCATACTCCATTTTCCAGTTTTTCCTGAAGTACGATCATATTGGCTCCCATATGTTGTTTTATGGTCACCTTAATCATTTCAGATCCTGCATAAGGTTCTGTGGTTCCCGGTTTATATAATTCCAGGTATACCGGAGCGGTAGCACTGAATGAATTATAAATTTTCACCGCAGTAAAATCATCCTTTCCAATGCTCTCGAATTCTGCCAGGACCACCCCATTTTCTCTTTTTAAAATGCCTTTTACATGGGTAAGGGATGACCCTGAAAATTCTCCCAGGTTAGGAAAAATAAATTCAAATCCTACTTTCCCAAAATTAACCTGAGGTTTTACTGCATAGGTTTGCAGGAAAATACCGGGAAGATTAAAAAAGTATAAATTTTTATAATCTGCTATATTGTCATAGCTAATGGTATATTTTCTGATTTCGGCTCCTGTTTCATTATTATATATTCCCAGTTTGTTGGTTTCCCCTTCATCCAGTACAAACTGAAGCTGAGTTTCTATTTTATTGGTGTATGAAGTATTTCCGTTAATAGATACCGGAACTCCATTAAACCTCAGCTGAAGTACATCAGGCTTTGAAAACCCTTTAATGGTTACTTCTCCGGGTTTCTGTATTTTATCATACCTTTCCATGACAGTGTTGTCTGTACATGAAAACAGGATGGTAAAGAATAGTAATGCAAAGATCTTATTCATCTTTTTGAATTAATTATATCATTTAAACTTTAAAATATTGCCCCACCCAATGAGCAGGGCAATAGATAATTATAAAAAAACGGGTTGGATATGTTTCGGATAACCTTTTAATTAAAATGCTACCCATTATTGTATATAAAATTTGATGGTCTCTTTAATGATTGGTTTTTAAGAGTTAACTGATTATTTTTTAATAAATTTCAATCGCTCTGTAGTCTTTCCGTCAGTAATTTCCGCGATATAAGTTCCTGCCGACAATCCTGCTACATTAATAGATTGGGAATACTGAGCTGTAATCACTTTTTGGGCTGCAGTATTGTAAATACTTACTACTGCTGTTTTTTCTTTCAATTCCGGGTTAAGCTTTAATTTCAGAGTTTCTTTTACAGGGTTCTCTGCTATTTGAGTTAGATTTTTCTTTGTTTTTACGTCCTTTGTTCCTAAAAATGCACTGGCATAGATTGCCATTTCATCGATATTGATATTTTGGATATTATTACTGTTAGGTTTTCTGTTGGACCACATCCCGATATAGATTTTCTTTCCTGCAAAAGCAGAGATATCTACCAGATCCTGTACAAATTGGGTAAGATCTGTAGGGAAAGGATTATCTGATCCTCCTACTTGTATTTTATAAGGACTTGGAAGCTCATTCCCTGCAGTATCTACAGTCATTGCCTGGAAATCTGATAATTCAGGAACTGCTTTCTGAGGAGTACTCACATAGATATAAAGGTCTCTACCGAGCGTTGTATGGGTAGTTCTTTGTCTCCCGACATAGGCAGCAAGAGTGATGGTTCCTGCCGTATTTGACAAATCGATCTGAGGGGAAATGATCCAGTCATTTTCTGAGCCAAATCCTGTTGCGGTTCCTGTTGGAATTAAATTAATGGAATGACGGAGAACACCTGCAGTTCCATATACCATAGAAGTACCATTGTGATAAATATTTTGTCCCTGAAGCCATCCATTGCTGTTGTTATTCAGATCATGGAAGGTCCATCCCTGAAGATCAGCAGGAGTATCAAAAGTATTTCCCCATACCAGGGTTTGTGCTGTTGCCAGCTGAGATAAAAACAGAACAGATGATAAAATTATTTTTTTCATGACAATTATTATTATGATTTTTTTGAGTAATAAAAAGCAAGGAATCAGCATACGCTGTTTCCCTGCTTTTAAAAATTTATTATTCTACAATAGCAAAATTGTATTTTGTCCAGGTTCCCTGAAAGTTTCCACAGTTTCTAGGTGAAACATTCCAAAGACCTTCGTTGAAGAATGGTTGGCTCATTCCCCATAATGCCGCTGTATTTCCTGTAAGAAGATTAGCAGCCGGAATTCCTGCTGTACCTGCTCCTGTCACAGAAGTTGTAAAGCCATGAACCTGAATAGTGTTTAAAGTAGAAGCAGCAGAAAGCTGAGAACCAGTACCTTCTACTTTGATTCCTACCGGATAACCTGTTACTACAGCATTATTTAAAGTTAATTTACCGTTTCTTCTGATATGGATACCGTTTTCGTAGGCAGCTCCTTGTCCTGCATTACCATATTTAGCGCCAATGATCGTAAGGTTATTGATCACAGGATTTGTAATTAATGAAGTAGCTGTACCTGTTGCGTTGTTATCCAACTCAATACCGTTAGAGTCAGGGCTTCCACCACTTACAGTATGTGCTGAATTGTAATCTGCCAGAGAAAGGGCGCAAGTAATAGTTCCTGTATACCCATTATCAAAGTCAAAATTATCATCTTCAGCAGCAAAAGAAATTAGGTTTGAAGCATTTACTGTACCTCCAAAGAACTCAAAAGAGTCATCCTGACCGTACGAAACCTGAATATGATCTAAAGTAGTTCCGTTTCCAACACCTCCTAATGATAAAGCATTCACTTCATTACCAGAGTTAGCTCCTACGAAATCGTACCCAGCAAACTCGATACGTACATACTTTAAGATCCCTGCATTATGAGAAGGATTGGTTCCTCCGAAATAATAATCACTTCCTGTAAGACCTTCAATAGTAGTGGTAGAAGGTACATTGGTAGGTGCATCTCCTAAAAGGATTACCCCTCCGAAATCTCCAGGAGTCGCCGTAGTGTCTTCGTTTCCGTCCAATAATTTGTAGCTGGTAAAAATAATAGGCTGAGACTCTGTCCCGGTAGCATTAATTTTACCTGTTTTTGTAACTACTAAAATTCCTGAACCTTCTCCTGAAGCGTTTGGTTTAGCTTTGATAAAAGTTCCAGGCTGAATAGTAAGGGTAGCTCCATTTTTAACAGCTACAGTACCGTCAAGCTCTATAACACCACTCCATGTAGTATTAGAAGTAATAGCACCGCTAACAGTAGTAACAGGAAGTGCAGAAGCCGTAAGATATTCTGCAGAAGTTGCTTTCATATCGAATGGTGTAGAAGAATCTGCTAAGTTATCGTGTTGACAAGCAGTAAGAGATAATGCAGCAGCTGCAATAAGAGTTAGTTTTTTCATTGTTATAATTTTTAAGAGATCCGGTGTTTATTTTATGGCCGGAAATTTTAATATTGAGGAATATCCGCCTCTATATTCCTGCGATTTGGTTTTTATTTCACCCTGCATCCCATGAGGAGCTGATCTGCCGGGGTTTCCTGTTTATCTGCTACTACCCGGAAAAATATAGTAGCGTTCGGTTTTTGGCTGATCCGGTACTGCTGTGCGCATCATCAGTATTGATCCGGTTCCTGTTCAGGATTCCGAAACCTGTACATTTCTATATCAAGAGCTCTTAACTTCTATCTTATCATTGATCAAAATGTATAATTCACACTCAGCCCGAATATTCTTCCGCTGTAGGCACGAAATAAGATTTTGTCAATATTTTTATCATATTTATTGGTAGCGCCCGGTAATAATTCCAGGGATTCCCTTTCTGTTTCCAGGCCGCTTCCGCCTCCACTTTTCTTTCCTGCATAGGAATTAAAATTGTTATAGTATTCTTTTACCCTGTTGAAAAGGTTTTTGACATTTAATTTAACTTCAAGGTTTCTGTTCTGAAGAAATTTATATGAGATCTGGGCATCTGCTACGGCATAAGGTCGTTGTATTTCCTCCCCGTTATAAGAATATCCTACGGTAATATATTGATCACCTTTGGCGTTATACAGGAAGCTCAGTCCCAGTCTTTCATCATCATACATTAACCCTGCATTATAAGCATAAGGAGTCTGCCCATACAGAGGCCTGGAAACTTCATAGGTGGCATCATGATCACCGGTTTTTTCACGGTCTTTAAAAGCAATTACTTTAGTATCGTTATAGGTAAAATTTCCGCTCACAAAAAGATGGGATAATATGGAATTGGCTGCAATGAACCCCAGGTTTTTCCGTACTTCCACTTCAAGGCCCTTCAGTTTTGCATTTTTAGAATTTCCATTATACAGATACAGGTTTCCTTCATTAGAAATATAGCCCTCACGTTCAATGGGGTGGTCTAAATTTTTATAGTAAATTCCTGCAGAAAAAATCTCTCCTAATCCCGGAAACCACTCCAGTTTAAAATCATAATTATTGACTACAGAAGACACCATTTCTGTATTGTAAATCTGACCATTGGCTACAGGATCAAAATAGGGCAATCCTGTTCTTTCATTAAACTGGGGACGGATCACGGTTTTATTATAGGCCAGTCTCACATTGATTTTATTGGTGGGGCTGTAGGTAAAATTGGCAGAAGGCATCCATTGCCACGGTTGATCATCAACGCTGGGTTTGTTTACATTTCTGGAGTCTTCAGTATCGAGCTGTTGGGAAATAAGATCATATTTAAAATATTCTGCCCGTAATCCCCAGACCAATCTGAACTTGTTTCTCCAGCGGTTATCAAACATAAGATATATGGCATGCTGTTCCACTTCACCTTCATATTTATCATTTTTATAGAGAGGCCTGGTCTGCCATCCAATTCCACCGGGGGCATAATGAGAACCGTCAAACCAATCGGAAAGGGCACCGTACATCTGCAATATTTTACTGTTCGGGACGTTCCTGTTCGGATCTACTCTCAATAAAAATTTTTGCTGTTGGTTGGTATTTGTTTTGGATGCCCCGGCATACCCTATTTTGATATCATTTTTAAAGGCTTCTCTGTCTAAATTCCATTTGAATGAAGCTCCATAATTATAATCTGTTT
This sequence comes from Chryseobacterium sp. Bi04, assembly GCF_918698085.1. Classification (GTDB taxonomy): domain Bacteria; phylum Bacteroidota; class Bacteroidia; order Flavobacteriales; family Weeksellaceae; genus Chryseobacterium. Next base: position 118,812 of record NZ_CAKKLP010000010.1, on the reverse strand, counting down.
CTTTAGTACCAATATATCCCCTGGCAAAATCACTTGAAGAATTATTGACCTCATGATAGCTTAAAATCTCACTTCCTATAAAATTATATAAACTCTGATGCAGTGTATAATCTTTTGTATCCGAAGACACCCCGGTTCTGGCAGCAAACCAGCTGATCTCCATATTTCCAAGCTTGTGATTACCTTCCAGCTTATTCTGCAGGAACATCTGGTAAACAGGATAATTGGTGTTTCCTGCAAAAGGTTTATCCAACGATTTAATTTGCGAAGGATCATTGTTTGGAATAACACCATTATAAAAATAATTATAGGAAGTTTCCGCATTGGAAGGTAAACCACTTCCACTTGTATATTCATTCCAGCCCGTAATCCGGGTCAGGGTATTATCATAAATATGCGTGTAGGAATTACGGAAGGAAATTCTGCTTTTATTAAGCTGCAATCCAAAATTCAGCATCCCTGCCAGCGTAGAATTGTAATTGTAAGAAGCCCCTGTATTTTTAAAATTATAGAAAGGAATCTGCCCGCTGGCATCAAGAGGTCCGGTAGTATCCAGCCAGTTTCCTCTTCCCGTATGGTCGATATCCAGTTTATTCTGTTCATTTTTAATGATAAAGGCTCCTGCAAAACCCCATTTATTATTGTTTTTAAGAGCATACGTTCTTCCCAGTGCCATCTGTATATTAGACCCCATATCGCCTCTTGTCTTATACGTCGTAAAATTATCATTGACGAACTGTTTAGACTGTTCGAAAAACAATGGGTTGTTTATACCCATCGCCTCGAGGCCTTTCGGGAAGTTTCTTGTTCCGTCATCATATCCGAAATAATCATATTTCCCCCGTTTCCGGGTCAGGAATTCTTTAAATGCTGCCTGATCATTGTAAGAAGTTCCCAATGTAACGGTAGTGAAGTTTTCGTTGGGAATATCTTTGGTTCTTACTTCTACATACCCTCCTGCAAAGCTGGCATTCATATCCGGGGTTGCAGATTTACTCACCACTACACTTTCCACCATGGCGGTAGGAATAATATCGAAAGAGAAATTCTGGTTATAAGCTTCTGTGCTGGGCAAATTGATCCCATCCATAGCTGCTGTATTCCAGCGCTCTCCCATTGACCTTACCACTACATATTTGTTATCTATAGTCGTGATTCCAGTGACTCTTTTTAAAGTTCCCCCTACATCACTGTCCGGAGTTTTAGAGATCTGTTCCGCAGAAATTCCGTCACTCATCTGGGCTGCTTTTTTCTGTTGAGTCAGTAATCCTGCCTGCGTATCTGCTTTACGGGTGGCTGTTACCACCACTTCTTTAATGTCTGTAATTTTATCGGAAGCCGTATTTAATGCAAATGAAACCGTATTGGTTTCCTTATTGGTAACGGATAGCTTCTCTACCCTAAGTGTATTATATTTAGGGGCTTTTATCGTAAGAGTATAGATTCCTGACGGAAGATCTATATTAAAATCCCCGTTATTATCTGTGGTTATGGTTTTCTGGGTAATACTTACTTCTGCTCCGGCAATCGGGTTTCCCACTTCATCAACAATTTTTCCTGAAATACGTCCGTTTCCCGGTACAGAAACACCTGGACCAGCGTATTGTATTGAAATAAGGTCGCCATGCAGACGGAATACTACAGGAAGTCCGCTGGTAATATCTTTCAGACAGCTGTTGATAGAACTGTTTTCACATTTTATTCCTTTTACCTTCAGCTCTTTGATATCTGTTTTTGAGTAGGCCAGTCTCATTCCGGTTTTTCCTGCAAATTCTTCCAATACTTCAATTAACGGTCTGTTGGTAGGAACAGAAAATGACACTTTCTGAACCAATTCCTGTGCTTCTGCTGCTACAGTAAAAAATAACGCTGCTATGGTAAAACCACATTTCAAACTTTTCATACGTGAGTGTTCTCTTTTAAATTAATGGTTATCTGATTATTTGTTTTTTGGTGATTGTCTTTTTTATTTTTTCAAAATATAGATGTTGTCTTTTTTCTGGACTTCCAATCCCAATATGAAAGCCAGTGATTCAATATTTTCACCCACTGTTCCTCCTGTAAAATCTGCGGTAATCTTTTTATCTTCTGCTTCTTTAGGGTAATAAATCTTTGTACTGTAATTGCCTTCCAACACTGCAATGACCTCCTTTAGTGCAACATCAGTAAAGCTTAAAGACAGCAGTGCCGGAGTCTGTTTATTCAGGGTTCCGTCCGGAGCAAATGAAATAATGGCAGTAGTACGGGCTACTCCGAAGTTGGTCCACTTCTGATTGGGCTTCAGGTAAGAATCGGGAGCACCTGCAGAAGAGACGGCCACTTTTCCTTCATAAAGGTCCACTGCTTTTTTCTTTCCGGATTGTGAGATTTTGAATACCGTTCCCAATACTTTTGTACTGAAACCTTCAGCCTGAACTATAAAAGGATGCGCTTTTGATTTGGCTACAGAAAAAACAGCATCTCCTTTCAAATCTACAATCCTGGTAGATGCCGGAAACGATGGATCCACACTAAGCTCAGCTCCCGGCAGCAACGTTACCACAGTTCCGTCTGAAAGATGTACCGTTTTATTTCCAGCCCCTGCAAGGTAAACATCCGGTTTAAAGAATGTATTATAGGTAAACCAGCCTCCCAATGACAAAAGCAAAACAATAACAGCTGCAACTCTGTAGGCATACTTTTTAAAACTTCCGATATGCCTGCCTTTTTCAATAGGTATAAAATAATGTTCCAGCGCAGATAATACCCTTTCTTTGGCTTCTTTCATATGAATGGGATCCAGCTCTTTTTCTGCATGGATTTTCCATTTCTCTATAATTTCACTTTCCTTATCAGAGATTTTTTCCTCCGAAACTTCCCGTGCCCAAAGCCTGAAAACAAAGGCTTCAATATTTTTATATTTAAAACGTTTCATAAAATAGTTCATCGTATTCACAGATACTTCTATCTATAAGACGGTGAAAATGGAAAACTTCCCCAGGGCATTCTTAATATTCTATTCACATTAGCCTTCTATTACTTATCATTTTTAATATTTTTTACATTTATTCAACATTAGATTCATATTTAAGCTCTGATCTTCAGAAATATTTAACCTTACCATAACTAAAGTTCATAAAAAGTTAATTTTCCTTTAAGTAATTTTGTTTCAACAATATGAAACTAACAGACACAGCTTTATTAAAGAAAATAAAATCAGGAGACCGCCCTGCATTTACGCTGTTGTATGACCGATATTGGGATAGTTTATACCGCTTTGTTTTTGTACGGACCAAGGATAAAGAAGTTTCCGAAGAGCTGCTCCAGGATTTATGGATGAAAATCATTGAAAATACGGATACCATACAAACAGATGAGACAGAAAGTGCAAAAGGATATCTGCTCCGCCATCTTCACTACCGGATCATTGATTATTACAACAGTTATAAAAAAGCTCCTCCCATCCTGAGTATTGATGAAATTGACTTCCCTCTGGAAACAAACCTTACAGATACTGAGTATTTTGAAATTCTTGAAGAAAATGAAATTTCTACGTTATTATCCATGATTGACGATGTAGTTTCGCAACTTCCCTCCACAGAGCAGCAAGTCTATGATATGAGGATCCGGAGAAATATGTCGGTGAATGAAACAGCAGAAGCTTTAGGAATAAGCAATAAAACCGTTAGTAATAAATTAAGCAAAGCATTGGGTGAAATCCGGGAAAAACTGAATCCTGAGTATCAGTCCTCCAAAAAGCTGGTATCTATCCTGATGCTTATAGAAATGATGACAAGATATTGATTAAGTGAATAGCCAATTTGCTATGCAGCCAATGCTCAATTATGTGCGCCTTATAAATTCATAGCAGAGCGGATTTACTTTTTCACTATATCGTCAATTAATTGCTGATCTTGTACACGCAACGCTGACCCCCTGAAATAATATGATCTACCCTTTCTACGGTATAGTTTTTTCCGATCAATGATTGAAAATTTGATAATTCAGCCCGGCAAAACCCTTGGCACTCGGTGGCTGCAGCACATATTGGGCAATGGTTTTCAATCAGGAAATAGTCATGTCCTTCTTTTTTCCATTCTGCCATATACCCTTCATCACTGCGGACCTTTACCAGAATTTCCAGCCGTTGTTCAAGAGATTTTGATTTGGCAAGTGCTTTTTCGTACCGGTTATGTGTGTTTTTTTCGCGGTCACTGATCAATAAGTCTAAAGCATTTTCACCTAAAAGATTCTTTACAGACTTTAAAAGCTGGACGGTAACGTCGGCATGGGTATCCGGAAACCGACCCAATCCTTTTTCGGTGAGTATATAATAGGTAGATGGGCGGCCAACTCCCTCACTTTTTACAGTGGATTGAATCAATCCTTCCTGGGCAAGGTTCAGCAAATGCTTTCTCGCACCCTCTTTTGTAACAGTCAGTTCTTCAGCAATAAGAAGTGAAGTTGCCTCTCCCCTCATCTTTAGAAACATCAGGATACGATCTGCTGCCGACTTTTTCATTTGACAATATTTAGGTTGTTTTATTTTTCAACAACAAAGATAGTCATTTTCTATAATCTCAAATAAACAACAATAAAACATTGATTTAAAACATATTATTACAAAAGTATGTCAATTCTATAAAACAACTAAAAAGTTGCTTTATTCAAATATATGTTTACCTTTGTGATACAATAATCAAAAAAATAAATACAATGAAACTGTTTACACTACCTCAGCTTTCTTATGCTTATGACGCTTTAGAACCTTTTATCGATAAGGAAACAATGACCATCCACCATCAGCGCCATCACCAAGCATATGTAGATAATCTGAATGCAGCCCTGGAACAAACCAGTGAAGTCAACCCTGATCTGGATTCACTATTACAAAGAATCAGTGAATATAGTCCGGCTGTAAGAAACAATGGTGGTGGGCACTATAATCATTCTTTATTTTGGAAAATTATTTCCCCGTCACCAAAATTAAGTCCTGAAGGTCCACTGAATGATGCTATTACTGCAACATTTGGAAGCCTTGAAAACCTTAAAACAGAAATGAAAAAAGCCGGACTGGGTCAGTTTGGTTCCGGATGGGTTTGGTTATACATGAAATTCAACGGGACCCTGGCAGTAAGCTCTACCCCTAATCAGGACAATCCAATGATGGATGTTTTATCAATGAACAGAGGCTTCCCAATTCTTGGAATAGATGTTTGGGAACACGCTTATTATCTGGCTTATCAAAATAAAAGAGCAGACTACCTTGATTCATTCTGGTCTGTGCTGGATTGGTCTGCAGTAGAGAAAAAATATGAAGAAGCCCTTTTAAAAATAAGATAATTGATTACAGAAGATTATGGAAACTTTCATCAATAAAGCAGAAGCTTCAGGCATTATTGCTTTAGATCTTTTGGATTATAAACCTACTACAGAAATTGTAGAACTGGATATCAAGGATTATCTTTTTATGGGAATGGTTGTCAAAGAGAAAGAATTTAAAGAATCAATTGCAGCAATCGACTTTTCCGTGTACAACGAAAAAGCTGTCGGAATCATCTGTTCCACCGATGCTATCATTCCACCGTGGGTATATATGTTCCTAATGGAAAAGTTATCACCTTATGCCGTTTATGTGGATTTAAACAATGCCGAAGCTGTTCTTCTTGATCTTTGGAAACGCCGTCTCACTTATGCAGACCTGAAGCATTATAAAAATCAGAAGGTAGTTGTCCGGGCAAGGGCTGACCATGATTCTTCGCTCTATTTACTGGCTGCCGGACTTCTGAAACCTCTTGTTAAAAGCCTGATGTATGGAGAAATAGGGCTACCTAAAGTAATTTTCAAAACATAAAACAAAATGAAAGCACTCATATTCAACGGATCACTGGAAAGAAGAGCGGAATCCACATCAGGACATATTTCCAATTATTTTGCAGATCATCTGAAAACGATGGAAATTCAAACTGAAATTTTCACACTCGCTGATTCCGGGATTCCTTTATTTGATCTCAGTCTTACCAAAACACCCTTGGCTGTGGAGCGAATGGCTCAACTATTTACGGATGCAGATCTTCACATCTGGCTCGCTCCCTTATACCATGGAAGCATTCCCGGAGTTATGAAAAACTGCCTGGACTGGCTTGAAGTAACAGCCGGCAGATATGAACCTTACCTTACAGATAAAACGGTTGGCCTGGTATGCTGGGCCGACGGACTGCAAGCTATGCAGGGAATCAATGCAATGGATGCCATTGCCAAATCACTAAGGGCCTGGCCATTGCCGTTCAGCGTACCTATCGTCCGGTCCGCCTTATTTGACAGTGACCATAAGACAGAAATTTCACCTTTATATTCGGGAAAGTTTGACAAGCTTATCGGCATTGCCACTTCAAAAAGAATAGAAAAAACTACAATAGATCAATCATAACATGATAGAACAAACAGCAGATTAGCCAGCCAGATCTACTTAAACGCAGACATGGATGGACTTGCTGTGAAGATTGCTAAAGATTAACAGCTTCAAAATAAAAGTTTGCACAGTTTATGATGTATAAATTACTGAAACTGTTTTAATTAAGTTTGTAGGGGATTTCTAAAACAGGACAACGTTGAAGAAATCCCTTTTTAAACATATAAATAATAAAAAAATGGCCATAAAAATAACGGATGCCTGTATCAATTGTGGAGCCTGCGAACCTGAATGTCCCAACTCAGCCATTTATGAAGGAGCTATAGACTGGCGCTGGCAGGACAAGACAAAACTTTCAGGCAGAGTAACATTTCCTGATGGTACTGAAGCTGATGCCAATGCCTTTAATCCCGCTGTATCGGATGAGGTATATTATATTGTCTCTGGAAAATGCACCGAATGTAAAGGCTTCCATGAAGAGCCACAGTGTAAGGCTGTATGCCCGGTAGACTGCTGTGTTGATGATCCTGATCACCGTGAATCGGAGGAAGTTCTTTTGAACCGACAGAAATTCATGCATGGAACCTGAGCTGTATATACCGTTTACCACTACAATTCATTTTTATAACATTATTTAAATTTCTTCTAGCTGATACTTTTTTTAAAACAAAATTCAGAACCATCAAAGACAGGGATCGTGAGTTTTAGAATCAAAGAAAATGAAATATAAAATTTCAAATAAATAAGGCGAGTTAAAACCCGCCCTATTTATCAATCATCCACTGGTTTTATCCAAATTTTTTGATATTATTTTGTCTTAATCTCAGTATATATTTTTTGAGTAAATGGAGTCTTTATACCGAGCTCAGCTCCATATTTTAAAATTGCTCCTGCAAATAATTCCAGTTCATTATCTTTTTTCCCGGAATGAATATCCAGCTGTAAAGAAGTTGGGGTTTCAAAAGGAAATGTAGATGCCTTGGCAAAGGTTGCCTCAATAATATCGTCCTGCAAAGGAATTTCCTTCTGAACGGCAATCTGTTGTATTTCTTTCATGATTTCAGAGGCTTCAACTTTCTGCTGCTCATCGGTACACACTGTTCCGATAGATGAATTATGCTTTGCAGTTACCATTCCAAAGCTGGCGATAAAGAAAAACTTGGTCCAGATATCCGTTAACGAGTTGTCTTTAAAATCAAAATCAATTTTACTTTCTTTCAATAGATCAACTATCCAGTTCACATCGCTGGAAAAATGGTCAGGATCCCTACCCACGATCATTTTACCGGCTTTTCCCTTATGTTCTACCGTTCCCCTTTCTTTAATATGGGAAGCTACGTAAATACAGGTTGGCAATACCGTATGATCAGGGATTACCTGTCTGATCCTGTCATAAATATCGGCTCCGTTCATCATCGGAAGCAGTACAGTATCTTCGGTAATGACTTCTTTAAGCTGCCTGCAGACATTTTCAAGGTCATATTCCTTGACACAGATCAGCACAAGATCAGGATTTTTTATATTACTGATATGCTGCTCTACAGCATCAGGATGCGTGCTGTTGTCAGGGTGTTCCGGAGACACTAAGATCAGTCCGTTTTCTTTTACCTTCTTATAGGTTTCTCCCCTGGCCACAAAGGAGACTTTATATTTTCCGGAAATTTCATTAGCCTTATTTATTTTAAATCCAAAATAACCGCCTACACCTCCTAATCCAACAACAACAATATGTTTTTTATTCATGAAATTATTTTTTAGCAAAGATCAGGGATAAGGTATGAAATACCACTTGACAAATGAAAAGAAATTACTTTTTATGGATATCTCTTCTGATCCGGCTCAGTGAACTGTCTTTAATTCCCAGGTAAGAAGCAATTACTTTCAACGGAACATGCTGAAATATATTGGGATCTTTCTTCATCAGATTGAAATACCTTGTAGAAGCCTTTTGACTGGCCATTTCTATCAATCTGTCATGAATATGATAATAGTTAACCACAAAAAGAAGCCTACTGAACTCTCTGAATTCCGGGATATTATGAAAATTGTGTTGTACATTTTCTAAACCTGTCACCCAAAAACTACAGTCTGTCACTGTCTGGTAGACCTCCTTAGTGGGCTGTTGCCTGAAAAAGGATAAAAAGTCATTCACAAAACACGGCGCCGAAAAAATATTAGTCGTAATTTCTTCATTATCTTCATTTAAAATATAAGAACGGACATAGCCTTTTTCCAAAAAATAGGTTTTGGTGCTGATGGTATTTTTATCCAGCAAAATGGTATTCGCCTTTAAATCAAAATGACTGAAGGTTTCTGTAATTTTCTCGACCACTTCTTCTTTGATACTGAATAAGGAGTGAAAATAATTGTTGATTGATGATTTGTCCATTCAATAAGTACTCAACACGAACATTAGGTATTCGGCTAAAGCAAAAGTAATACTTATTAAAGTTTTTTAAAGAAAAGACTGTAGTGAGTTTATCATATTGAACTTGTTTAAGCTTTTATTTTAACTACAAATCGAAGATTCGACGTAGTCAAAAGTCACAATGTTTCCTGAACACTTAAGATTTTTTTTAGTTAATATCATACTGCTGAAAAGTACACATAAGTTTTATGAAAATCTCTGATTTTCTCCTAAAGTGAACTTACTTATATGCAATGATTTTTACACTTGCTTAAGTGAGCTAAAGTGTTAAAATATATGGCATTAAGGTTCTTTTATACGATGTAGTAATAAAAATCTGCTTGATTTGCTGAATCAGCGAGAGAAATATTAACCACAAAAGTCATAAAAGATTTAAACACTTAATAAAGCTGGGAAAATAAGCTCACATAAGTTTTTAAAAAATCAAAGATTTTTTTGCTTAAGAATACTTTTATTTTCAATCCGTTTAAACTTAAAATAACTAAAGTGTTTATAGCTTTTTACTCAGCTTTTGTTACTAAATTTTTAATTAGTTTAAACAGGCTTATTATTAAAACCGCCCCGTCAAAAATTCTTTGAATTTTCACCACCCTTCCAAAGGGAGGTGAATACGTAAACGTAAGAGTCTTCCCGTTTTCCAATATCTATTACGGTATAAAAATTCAACAAATTGGCTTCTGGCTGTCCATTTTTTGTATCTTCATGTGGAAAGCTTATTAAGAACAATCATGGGTAATGACTTCCATTATAACTTCATAGAACCGGATCAGGCAATTGCCGATTTTGTAGAAAATCTGGGGACATTTCAAAATCTTTCTGGCGAACCTAAGGAAGTTGTTATCATTCCTGACGGGCGGGTTGATCTATTTTTCATGCAATCGCCGGCTGAACCTTTTTGTGTTACACTTCTCGGTTTGGAGACCTATCCGGAGCAAAGAGAAATACCTTCGAAAACTACTGCTTTTGTGGTCAGTTTTAAGCCTATCGCTGTGGAATATATTTTAAATACTTCTATTGCCGATGTATTAAATAAGGGAAAAGTACTTTCCGATGATTTTTGGGATTTTAAAGCTGAGGATCTATATGATTTTGAGCTTTGCTGTAAAAAAGCAACGCAAAAAATAAAAGAACTGCTGCCTGAAAAAACAGATGAAAGAAAACGGAAACTTTTTGAACTTATTTATCTATCAAAGGGTGAAATGAGCGTGAAAGATCTTTCAGAAAAAACAGGCTGGAGCAGCCGTCAGATCAACCGCTATTTTACAAAACAATTAGGGTTATCCTTAAAAGCCTATTCTACTATTTTACGCTTCAGAACTTCACTGGAACATATCGCACAGGGGAAACTCTTCCCTGAACTCAATTATACAGACCAAAATCACTTCATCAAGGAAATTAAAAAATTCTCAGGAGTTGCCCCCAAAGAATTATCCAAAAACAAAAATGACCGATTTGTACTATTATCAGTGTTGAAAGGAAAATAAATTTGCATTGTATAATTTAAATTAACAATGCTGATAGACAATACATCAATAGCTATCGTTGGGGGCGGTCCTGCAGGACTTACCCTGGCAAGACTTTTACAATTGAAAAACGCGAACGTAAAAGTATATGAAAGGGATTATAATAAAAATGCACGGGTAAAAGGCTCTCCTCTCGATATGCATGAAAATTCCGGGCTGGCGGCCTTACGTAAAGCTGATCTGTTGGATGAATTCAAAAAGACATTCCGTCCCGGTGCAGATAAGACCCTTATTATGAATGAACAGGCTGAAGTATTTTTCAGCGATCATGAACTAAAGCCTGAGGAAGATTTCGGAGCTGAACACTTCCGTCCGGAAATAGACCGTGGGCCTTTAAGAAATATGCTGCTGGAGTCCTTACAACCTGAAACAGTAGTTTGGGACAGCCATTTTTTATCGATGGAGGCTTGGCAGGGAGGCTGGATGCTTCATTTCAAAAATGGCACTTCCGCTTATGCTGATCTTGTGATTGCAGCAGATGGTGCCCATTCTAGAATACGTCCTTACCTCACAGAAATTAAACCTGTTTATTCCGGAATTATCATGCTTGAAGGTAATGTTTCGAAGGAAGCAGCCCCGCATATTGATGCACAGATCAAAGGTGGTAAAATAATGGCTTTTGGAAATTCTAAAAATATACTGCTTGGTCAGAAAGGCAACGGAGACCTCGGATTTTATGCCAGCTTTAAGGCAGATGAAAACTGGAGTATACACAGTGGCCTGGACTTTTCGGATAAGCTACAGGTTTTGGAATGGTTTAAAACAGAATATGCTGAATGGAACAATATCTGGGATGAATTATTTGAAAATGCCCAGACTCCTTTTATTCCACGCCCGATCTACTCTATACCTTTGGACCAGACCTGGGAAGCAATGCCTAACTTGACTCTGCTGGGTGATGCAGCGCATGTGATGCCTCCCTTTGCAGGAGAAGGCGCTAATATGGCCATGCTGGACGCTTTGGAGCTTAGTGAATGCCTTACAGACAATACGTACCCTACTTTACGGGAAGCCATTTCTGCCTATGAAATCAATATGCGCAAAAGAGCTGCCATTGCCACCCGGGAATCCCTTGAAAATGGTGAACAGATGCATTCTGAAAAAGCCCTGGCAACCATGCTGGCATTTTTTAGCGGACACTAAACCAGCCTAAAAGCTTATTCAACATTCAAATTTTGAGGAAGTACCATCAAAAGCCTGTAAAAAATAGTTCACAAAAACAGCCTGATGGCTTCATCAGGCTGTTTTTATGTCAGTATTACCCAAACCATCAAAAAAATGATAGATATCTGTTTCTGTTGGGATATGGAGTCTTTTTCTGATCCGGTATTTTTTCTGCTGAACAGTCCGGTGTTGGATGAGCGTATAAGCAGCAATTTCTTTGGATGTAAAATGTAATTTGATCATTGCGCAGAATGTAAGTTCAGAAGTTTCAAGATTAGGATTGATATTTAAAAGTCTGTTGATAAAGTTCGGATAAGTTTCTTTAAACCGGTTAAAAAATTCAGGATCATTTTTCCTTGCCAATTCTAGAATTTCGTCCTGTTTACTACCATCTACTCGGGCTTTTAATTTTTCAGTTTCCGTTGTAAGCGCTTCTTTTTTCTTTCGCAATAAGTCTACAATTCTCCAGGTATATATTCCCACCACAGAGAAACCAACAAACGATAAAAGGATCACCCATTGTATATTTTTATCATGTTGTTCGGTATCTTTTTTTGTTTCGCTAATAAAAGACTCCATATCCTGATTAATCGTTTTCATTAACGCAGCATTGGTTTTGCTTTTTGCATTAGCAAAGGTCTGGAGATAAAAATAGGCATTGACATCATCATTTCTCTCTTTATGCAGCCATTTAAAATCATTATAAATATATTTGGTATAATAGGTATAAACATCTCTTGTTTTTTTATCAATTTCTAAAGCACGTTTAAGATTTTTTTCTGCTTTATCATACTGTTTATCCCAAATATAGCATTCAGCTAAAATAGTATGGGCAGTAAGGGCATCAATATCCATTGCCTTTTCTTTATCCGGATCATCAACTACTTTTCTTAAATATATTTCAGCAGAATCCAATCTCTTTTCACCCCATATATAATGTTCTCCAAATATTACATTCAAACGTCTTGAATCATTCAATAATCTGGCTTTATGCAAATAATATAAAGATTTATCAGCCTGTTTGCTAATATCAAGGTAGGCAGCCTTGTTGGTATATATTTCTGACAGTAATTCTTTTTTGAATGGGGATTCATCGATTCTTTTTGAATAATCAAGTGCATAACTATTATATTCGAGCGCTCTATTAAGTTTATGCATCTCTACATCCAACTTGCTGTAATTATTATAAAATATTGCTTTATGAAGATTACTTTTTGAGTCTTTTAAAATTTTTTCGGCCTGATTAAAAAGAACATCCGCTTGCTGGTAATTTTCTGTTGACGTATTTATTTTTGCTAAATTCGTATAACACAAAGCTTTACCTTCCTGATAGCCTATTTTATTAGCTTTTCTATAATAGTTTGTATTCAGGTTAACGAGAGAATCATATTCTCCTAAAAGCCTGAGCCTTTCATTTTCATGTAATAGAGGAATATCAAAACTTTTTTCATACTTCTTATAATTGCGAGTACATGAAACTAAAATAATGAGCAAAATAAATAGAAAAGGACGAATCATAATACTTTTTAATTTTTCATGTATAAATTACAATTAAAAAGTGGTTTTCATATATTTTAACCTTATTATTACTCTTCTCATTTCACAATGAATAAAACTCTTTTTTAAAATTCATCTGACGGCATATAATTTTTTTACCCCAACTCATCAAAAAAATGATAGATATCTGTTTCTGTTGGGATATGGAGTCTTTTTCTGATTCTGTATTTTTTCTGCTGAACGGTCCGGTGTTGGATAAGCGTATAAGCAGCAATTTCTTTGGAGGTAAAATGCAACTTGATCATGGCACAGAATGTAAGCTCAGAAGTTTCAAGATTAGGATTGATACTTAAAAGCCTGTTGACAAATTTTGGATAAGTTTCTTTAAACCGGTTAAAAAATTCAGGATCATTTTTCCTTGCCAATTCTAGAATTTCGTCCTGTTTACTACCATCTACTCGGGCTTTTAATTTTTCAGTTTCCGTTATAAGTGCTTCTTTTTTCTTTCGCAGCAAGTTTATAATTCTCCATGCATAGATACCTAACAGTGAAAAGCCTGCAAGCGTTAAAAGGACTATCCATCTTACTTTTTTTTTCTGCTTTTCCGAGTCTTTTACAGTTTCTTCTATAAATACCTGCATATCCTGATCTATTGTTGCTGATAAAGAATCGAAGGTTTTATTTCTTCCTTCTGTATAGGCATTTAAATAAAAATAAGCTTTTTCCTGATCTCCTTTTTTTTCATACAATCTCCTGAGATCATTATAAATGTATTTTGTATAACCAGCAAAAATACGCCTTGTTTTCTTATCTATTTCCAGAGCCCGGTGAAAAGCATCTTCTGCTTTATCATATTGCTGATCCTCAATATAATACTCCCCCAGGATAGCATATATATTAAGGGTGACACCATCCTTTTTTGTGGTGTCTATTTTGTTATAGGCTCTGAATATATATTTTCTGGCCGAATCTTTGTTTCTATGCATATAAATGTAATCACTTATAGCGCAATCAACAATACCGGACTGATCAAATTTTCCTGCTTTCTGAAAATATTCTAAAGCAATTTTATATTGTTTTCTAATGACATGATATTCTCCTGCCCTGATATATATTTTAAAAAGAATCCTGTTTTTTAATTCAGGATTTTCACTCTTTTTGATATAGCCCATTGCTTTATTATTATACTCTAAAGCTTTATCAATCCTTTTTAATTCTCTATTGAACATGCTATAATTATTATAAAATATAGCTTTGTGTGTATTATCTTTTGAATCTCTTAAAATAACTTCTGCTTTATCAAAAAAAACCTCTGCTTTCTGATAGTTATCACGAGACATATTAACCTGCGCCAGATTTATATAACATAAGGCCTTCCCCTCCTGATATCCCATACTATCTGCTTTTTTATAATATTTTGTATTAAGATTCATAAGAGAGCCATAGTCACCGGCAATCCGGAATTCTTCATTCCGGATCATCAAAGGGGTATCAAATTCTTTTTCATATACTTTAGAATCAGGACTGCATGAAACTAAAATAAGGAACAAAATAGAAAGGAAAATACGTATCATCATGCTTTTTAATATTACCACTATAATTTATGAGTTAAAAATTTTTCTTCAATAAGTAGCATAATATTTACTCTTGACATTTTACCATGAATAAAATTCTTTTTTAAAATTCATCTGACAACATATAATTATTTTTTTAGCCCAACTCATCAAAAAAATGATAGATATCTGTTTCTGTTGGGATATGGAGTCTTTTTCTGATCCTGTATTTTTTCTGCTGAACAGTCCGGTGTTGGATGAGTGTATAAGCAGCAATTTCTTTGGAGGTAAAATGCAACTTGATCATCGCACAGAATGTAAGTTCAGAAGTTTCAAGATTAGGATTGATACTTAAAAGTCTGTTGATAAACTCCGGATAAGTTTCTTTAAACCGGTTAAAAAATTCAGGATCATTTTTCCTTGCCAATTCTAGAATTTCGTCCTGTTTACTACCATCCACTCGGGCTTTTAATTTTTCAGTTTCCATTGTAAGCGCTGCTTTTTTCTTTCGCAGCAAGCTTATAATTCTCCATGCATAGATTCCTAACAGTGAAAAGCCTGCAAGCATTAAAAGGATTATCCATCTTACTTTTTTTTCCTGCTTTTCCGAGTCTTTTATAGTTTCTTCTATAAATGCCTGCATATCCTGATCTATTGTTGCCGATAAAGTATCATAGGTTTTATTTCTTGCCTTTGTATAGACATTTAAATAAAAAAAAGCTTTCTCCTGATCTCCTTTCTGTTCATACAGCATCCTGAGATCATTATAAATGTATTTTGTGTAATTGGCGAAAATACGCCGCGTTTTCTTATCAATCTCTAACGCCTGTTTAAATTCTATCTCAGCTTTATCATACTGTTTATAGGTAAGGTAATATTCTCCCATAATAGTATATATATTAAGGGCATTGGCATCATTTTTTTTCCCCGTAATCATTTTATTATAGGCACTTGATATATACTTATAGGCAGAATCCTTATTTTTACGCATATAGAAATAATCACTAATAATGCAATCTGCAATACCGGTTTGATCAAGCTTTTTCATGTTGTGAAAAGATTCTAAAGCAAGATTATACTTTTGCCCGATCATATAATATTCGCCCTGTGCGAAATAGATGTTAAAAAGAATTCTATTTTTTAATTCAGGATTTTCACTTTTCCTGATATAGTTCATTGCTTCATTATTATACTCAAAAGCTTTATCAAAATTCTTAAATTCTCTATTGAGCCTACTGTAGTTAGCATAAAATATAGCTTTGTGCGTATTATTTTTTGAATTTCTTAATATGATTTCAGCTTTATCAAAAAAAACCTCTGCTTTCTTATAGTTTTCCAGCGATATATTAACCTGTGCCAGATTTATATAACATAAGGCCTTCCCCTCCTGATATCCCATACTATCTGCTTTTTTATAATATTTTGTATTAAGAGTCATGAGGGAGTCATAGTCACCGGCAATCCGGAATTCTTCATTCCGGATCATCAAAGGGGTATCAAATTCTTTTTCATACACTTTAGAATCAGGGCTGCATGAAACTAAAATAATGAGCAAAATAGAAAGGAAAATACGTGTCATCATGCTTTCTATAATTAAACTGTAAAATTATCCGTATCGGTAATCATTAAAACTCGCTTTTTACTTGTCAGTGTTAGATCTTGTATCTCATAAAAACCAAGTGGTCATACAATAATCTTTAATGCCATCTCCATTTTTACAATACTCTTATTCTTTATCTTTTAATTGATCAAAAAAGTCATAAATATCCATTTCCCCCGGAATATTCAGTCTTTTTCTGATCCGGTATTTTTTCTGCTGAACAGACCTGTGCTGTACAAAAGTATAATCAGCAATCTCTTTGGATGAAAAATGCAGTTTCAGCATCGCGCAGAAAGTCAGTTCAGAGTTTTCAAGATCGGGATTAATCTTCAGGAGCGTCTGTACAAAATCCGGATATAATTCCTTGAAATTCAGTAAAAAAGAGGAGTCATTTCTTTTCGCAAGCTCAGTTACTTCCTGAAGCTGCCGGGTAAATACATTGCTTTTCAGCTCATCTGTTTCCTTCACCAATGTTCTTTTTTTCAGCCTCAGCTTATTGATGATCTTCCGGACATAGACTCCTGAAATAGTAAGCGCCGCAATAGACAAAGCAACCCAAAATGGCAGTTTATTTTTGTGCCAGTCTGAATCTCTCTTTACTTTTGAAATAATCTCATCTGTAGCATTATTCATTGTTCTGAATCGCGCACCTGAAAAATTTTCTTCCTCTTCCATATACTTCTTCAGGTAGTAATAGGCTTCTCTTCCTTCATTTTTCTTTTTGTACAGCGTTGCGAGCGATTTATAAACTTCTTTGATGTGGGAAGCATTGGTATATCTTGTTTTTATATTGATTTCCAACGCTTTTTTAAGATTTTTTTCGGCCTCATCATAATTATTAATTTCATTATAATAATAGCCCATCACATAATATACCCAAAGGGATTCTGTATTGCTAATCTTCTGATTCTGTATTTTTTCGCTGGCGTTGGAAACATATATTCCTGCATTATCTATTTGATGCACAGATAAGTAGTATTCCGCAACCAGACTATTACTGAAAGCTGAATTTTCTAATGCATTACCTTTCAAATAACATTTCAAAGCAGCCCCAAGCCATCCTTTCCGGGCTAGAAAGATTCCCTTCTTCAAAAAGAGCTTTGAAAGAAGTTTATCACTGAGTTTAGATTTTTTTGCACCTTTTAAATAACGGAATGCCCTGTCATTATATTCTAAAGCTTTATCATAAAGCTTTAGATGATAGTAATACTTACTGTAAATATCATAAAATAGCGCTTTATGATATGCATTTTTGGAATTAAGCAGATCTTTTTCCGCTTTTTGGAAAAAAAATAGAGCCTTTTCATAATTTCCTGCAGAAACATTCACCCTTGCTATATTCATATAACAAAGCCCTCTACCATCTGTATACCCCATATTTTCCGCTTTTTTCAAATACTCTATGTTCAGACGAACAACAGATTCGTATACACCGGATAACAATAAAGTATCATTTTTGGTCAGTAAAGCAGTATCAAAGGATTCTTTCTGTTCTTCACTTATATTCTGTCTGCATGAGAATAAGACAAGCAATAAACCTATACAAAGGGTATAGATTTTAATATTTTTCATGACTTTTGAATATATAATTTTACTTCTGATAAATTTAACCTATTAGTATTAGTTGAAAGAATTTTTTTCATCCGTTAAGCATTTTATTCCTTTTCAAAATAGTCCATTATTTTTTTCAATTTTTAAACTCATTTATCCGTAACGATATTATTTTTTTCTCTATACCTACCTACACATTATAAAAAATAAATCCGAAAACAGAAATCCAATTAACATAGTATCATATCTTTAGATTATTAATAATTCTCTTTCATAAATATACATAATTTATCGTACTAAGTTGAGATAAGATATTAATTTAACAAACATCATCATTTAAGGTTAATTATTTTCCATTTTTCCTTCTGTTTAATTATAAAATAAACTAAAAACACATCTTTTAACTTGACGGAAAAGCAGGCTATAAACATTAATTTTTTACCAAAATCAAGCGTGAAAGCACAAACATTCTGAAAACTATTCTGTTTTATTATTTGCAGCAGAGTATTTTATAATAGAATGCAACCTATTCAATATAGTTTTTTACTGTGAATTTAAATAACACCGAATGCAGACAATTCTCACACAACACATAAAGCACTACAATTCAATCAACTACAATTTATTATTTTTTAGAGATTTATGTAAAAGTCTGGTTAAACAATTAAAAATTTAGTCACAATGCTGAATGAAACGCGATAAACACTTTAGTTTATTTTAAGTTTAAACTGATTGGAAACAAAAAGAACACTTAAGCAAAAAATCTTTGATTTTTTAAAAACTTACATGAGCTTTAGTGAACTTATTTCCACAGCTTCATTAAACTTAAGTGTTCAAGAAACTTTGTGACTTTTGATTACGTCGAAATAACATTCATCGACTGAAAGGAGATAATCTTCGATTTGTGGTTAAAGTAAAAAGTGTAAACAAGTTCTAAGAAAAAGTATATAACATTTGATTTTAATTGTATCCAAAACTATTTGCATCTTTGTTACTACAATTAAAAACTTATCTATGAATATTGAATATCGAAAACTTCTTTCCGGAGAGAGTACAATGTACAGGGCTATCAGATTGGAGAGCCTGGAAAGGTTTCCTGAATCATTCGGAGCGACCTATGAAGAGGCCAGGAATACGGAAAAACTAAGAATAGAATATGATATAGAAAATCAGACACCGGAAAGGTTTGTCTGGGGAGCATTTGCAGCGGGGGAGCTTATAGGAATCTGTGTTTTTGTGAAAGATGCCGGTTCTTCCGGAAATATCTACCAGATGTATGTAAAAGAAGGATTTCAGGGTAAAAATATAGGGTATGGATTGATTGACGCTGTGATTCGTGAGGCAAGAAAATTATTTCATAGCATCGATATTTTCCTTGATGTGATTCCCACCAATGAAAGAGCTTATTATTTATACAGAAAGATTGGCTTTAAAGAAGTGGAAAAAGAAACAGAAGACAGAAAAAATGATTCTAATATCATTATGCAATATCAACATTAAAACCTTTAGTATGAAAAAAATACAATTTTTACTCTTTTTGTTTTGCTTTTCAGCTGCTTTGGCACAAAAGCAATATAATATAGAACTGCTTTTCCTTACTGACAGCAATGAAGTAGCTCCTCATGTTGAAGTAACTTTTATAAAAGAAAACAAAACCGGCGCTGTAATGGTAAAAAAAGTAAAGGCCGATGATAAAGGTCTTTTAAAACTCAGTCTCTCTGATGCCTATTTTAGTAAAAAAGACTCATTAATTATTCAGAGCTATTATTATACTAAGGATACCTATTACTTTGACTATCATGAAGAGTTGGCAAAAAACCAGTTTCCTTTTAAAAAGACTGTTATCCTTGAGCATATTGTTCCTCCTACACTTGAGGAAATTAACAGTTCCAATGTTCCACCTCCTCCTATGCTTCCCAAATCTTCAAAAAAAAGATCAAAAAATAGCCGGTAGAATGGTTGAATTTTTAGGTTAGGCCTGGACGAAAATCTAATAGAACTCAGCCAGGTTCGCTTTCTGCTGAACGAAATACCACTGCAAACAGAAAATTAAAATCTAAATGAAGCATTGGAAACCCAGCATTGGCATATAATTGGGATCAGGTTGTAAGCTTGGGGACTAAGCAAATTGGATTAAATCTAAAAACCTCTTGTTTGGATAACATTCAGAAATCTATGTATTAAATAAAATATGTGATTTTATATTTGACTTGAAAATAGGATGTAAATACCCTTTTACTTCATGCAAAGGAATGATAATTGGGGTGTTCTATGGTAAGAAAGCAAAGAAAGGCGACTTTGTCGCTGATAAGCGATATAAAAAGTTAGCTTCATCAAAATCGATTTCTAATCGATTCATTCTTGGCTCACTTACAATCAAGCATAATAAAAATAGAACTTGGCGTCAACTTTTTCACAAATCCTAAAATTGCCTCATCGTTTTATTTATTCACAAAAAATGCCATGCAGAAGCCTTTATTTCTACATGGCATTTTGGTGACCCGGCTGGGATTCGAACCCAGGACCCATACATTAAAAGTGTATTGCTCTACCAGCTGAGCTACCGAGTCGGTTATTTACTTTTCTATGTTTCCATTTTCAAGTAAATCCCTTTGTTTAAGGGACTGCAAAGATAGAAAAATACTTTTTAACTCCAACTTTTTTATACATTTTTATTCAATAAATTTCACGGAACAGAAGACGTTCGTTGGTTGATATCAATTCACTGACGAAGTATTTATTTCTAAGTAATTATTTATTAGATAATTACTCAAAAAACACCATGTGAAAGACAGCATATGATATTTAATCAATTGAAACCATTATCTTCTTTCAATCCTGAAAAATTACCAAGATAAGGTGCTTTGTGGTCTTATTTTCCATATCCTATAGCGGAGGGCGATATTTGAGAAAGATAGGTAAACTCGGGCTAGCAATGTTCCATCAGCCAAATCCGATTTTATATGATAAGGGGTTTTCGCTTCCGGTTGCCAATGCTACATGGAAAAATAATCCCTCGAAACATATCTAGTGCCTGCCTCTCACAACATGAAATATATAACAAGGGATCACCAAGTATATCTATCGGTGTGCTGAGAAACTGGATATAATTTCGCTTTATGCAGCAGGTAACTATACTTAAAAAGAAAAAAACTGAGATATTTCAGAATTGGAATCAGGTTCTTGTAAATCCATCAATATATGGCAATAAGAAGCAATCAAGCCAAATGTAGTATATAAGTAGTACCAGCTAATCTTAAAATAAAGGCCGTACCTAACTTTTTATTATATATTTGATAGTCAACAATAATGCAATTAATGTACCGATATGACAAAGATTATATCATAACAAAATGCATTTTGCTTTTTATAGTCTAAAAGACTAATTAACTTAAACACTTAAAATTATGGAATTACACAAGAAAATTCTGCTTGGATCATTTATTTCGATGGCTATGGTATCATGTAGCACTACAAACGACAATGTAGAAGAAAACAGCCCACAAGTACAAGCTGCATCAAACGCAGATACTTCTGCAGGTTTCGAAAACACCCGAATGTGTAAAGATGTTTATCTTCCCGGAGAAGGTTATATTCCCGGAACCGCCTCAAAGGGAGCCGTCCTTACCAGTAAAAAATGGCCGAATGGCAGTGTAATTACTGTAAGCTTTATTGGAGGGAGTACCACAGTTCGCAACAAAGTAATGCAATATGCTCAGGCATGGTCCCAATATGCCAACATTACCTTTAAATTTGTTACCAGTGGAACCGCACAGATTCGTGTTTCCTTCAAATCCGGCCCCACAGATGGATCTTACTCCTATATAGGAAAAGATGCTCTTGGCATCCCCGCTAATCAGGAAACAATGAACTTTGGCTGGTTTACTGATACAACATCTGATACTGAGTTCAGCAGAACAGCCACTCACGAATTTGGACATGCACTTGGTATGATACATGAGCACCAACACCCTTTAGCTGCTATCCCTTGGGATAAACCAAAGGTATATGCCTATTACGCAGCTGCTCCAAATTATTGGACTCAAGCTCAAGTAGACACTAACTTTTTTACAAAATATTCAACTACACAAACGCAATATAGTGCTTATGATAAATTCTCAATTATGCATTATAGCATCAGTTCAACCCTGACAACAAACGGATTTAGTGTTGGCAACAATACTGTTCTATCCCCTACAGATAAGCAGTTTATTGCAACAGTGTATCCAAAATAATAACTCAATCCATTGCAAAAAAGTCTACCTTGTATGCCGAGGTAGACTTTTGCTATGGACTCCATTAACTAACGGATAAATAAATCTTTATTATACTAATTAAATAAGATGACTTTGTAACTTATATATAGCATTGCTCTAAAAAATCAATTATTTCCATCCCATAACTACCTGATCAAGTGGTGACTATTCCAGATCAGCACAGGCTCAACAATTATTTTATAGTCTTACATTATCTTATTCTCAGTCTTATACTAAGATCTTAATTATAATTTTGCTTTAGCTGCTGTTGCTCCACCCCAAAGTGAGCCTGGATTAACACGGTCTCCATGTAGCTCCATCATCCGGTCAAAGAGTTCGCGTGCCGTAGCTGTTTCTTTATTAAGGCGCATAAAATCCTGAAAATAAACCTTGGTTTCCTGAATAATCTTTGGATGGTTTTCAAGTTCCGGACGCCCATGGCCGGCAACTACAGAATGGGGAGCCAGTGATTCGAGTTTGTCAAGTGCTGCAATCCATTGAAGCCAAGTTTCCGGGTTACCTTCTGCCATATAAGGGTGAACACCGTTATACGCTGCATCTCCTGCTACAATCAGACCAATGGACGGTACATGCAGACCTGTTGAAAGAGCTGTATCTGTATAGCCGGTGTCAATGAGAATCAATTTGTTACCTTCCAGTTCAATGAAATTTTCTTCAAGAGGCTCCGGGAGTGTAATTTGTTCAGGAAGTTGACCAGGAAAACGCGTAGTCCAGAAATTATTAAAGAAAGCAGGATTGAGCTCACCGCGCATATGCTCTATAATATCCGGCCTTGCAACGGCCTTTGCCTGAGGAAAATGCTGCCTGAGAAGCTCTATACCAAAAAAATGATCACCATGGCCGTGGGTGATGTAGATTGTAGTAAGGTTCTTACCACTGGATTTTACCCATTCTACTAAAGCCTGTGAAGCTTCAGCAGTAAGGAATGTGTCCACTAATACGGCATCCTTTTCTCCATAGATGAGAGTTGATGAATTGGGCACCCACGCCAGAGATTCATAGCCCGAAGGCAGTTCCCGATTGAGACCGGGACGTTTGGTAATAAATACGGAATACTGTAAAGTTCCGTATTCTGTAATGTTGAAGTTTTCTTTTTGATCTTTTTCCATATTCCTGATGTTTTTTACGATCACAATATAGTATAAATCGTCTGTAAAAAAATGAATAGCCAGGGATTAAATTTTATTTTAAAATATCAATATAACAATGAAATAAATTAACCTAATACACAGCCTTTTAGGATATAGAAAACTATTAAAGTAATTTCAGATAATGCATGCTGTAAAAAGCATTAAAGCGTATATCTGTCCGAATAAAATTTTTATATTAGGATCGAAAATAATTTAAAAAAACACCTTATGAAAAAAGCAAACATTGTATTTGTACACGGGCTTTGGGCAGATGGCTCATGCTGGAATGATGTAATCCCTAGTCTTCTTGCTGAAGGGCATGATGTAATTTCTGTTCAGAATCCTCTCTCAACTTTAGCAGATGATGTAGCTGCCACCAACAGGGCACTGGACAAACTTGAAGGTCCCATTATTCTTATCGGACACTCCTGGGGTGGTGTTGTCATTACCGCAGCAGGGGTCCATCCAAAAGTACGGGCTTTGGTATATGTGGCTGCTATGGCCCCGGACAAAGATGAAACACTTGGCGGATTGACAGAGCATTATCCAACTGCAGCCTTACAGCATTTAGACATCGCTGACGGCTATATCCGGCTCACCAAAGAAGGCATTCAGAAATATTTTGCAAGTGATGTCCCAGAGAAACAAACAGCATTGATGTATACGACTCAAGGTCCTGCCAATGCAGCATTATTTGGTGAAAAAATGGGCACACCGGCCTGGAAAGAAAAGCCAAGCTGGTATATTGTTGCCAGCAAAGACGATGCTATCAGCCCAGAGCTTGAAAGAATCATGGCCAAAAGAATCAATGCAAAAATAACGGAACTGGACACAAGCCATGTCCCTATGATCTCAAAACCCGAGGAGGTGCTGAAGGTCATTAGAGAAGCTATTGCATCTGTATAATGTGAAAAAATTCAAACATTTTAACATTACAATAAGCCAAAATAAATCATGATATAATCAACCTGAGCTTAACAGATAGGCAACTGCCCTTTGATGTTCTATTGTAAGAAAGCAAAGAAGCGACTATAAAAAGTTAGCTACATCAAAATCGAATTCTAATCAATTCATTCTTGGCTCACTTACAATCAGGCATAATAAAAATAGAACTTTGCCTCAACTTTTGCACAGATCCGAGAATTGCCTGATCATTTTATTTATTCACAAAAAAAGCCATGCAGAAGCCTTTATTTCTACATGGCATTTTGGTGACCCGGCTGGGATTCGAACCCAGGACCCATACATTAAAAGTGTATTGCTCTACCAGCTGAGCTACCGAGTCGGCCATCTACTTTTTTATGTTTCCATTTTCAAGTAAATCCTTTTGTTTAAGGGACTGCAAAGATAAAAACTTTTTCTTTATCTCCGTTATTTTATTTAAAAAAAATCATTTTTTTCACCTGATTACAATGGATGCAAATAAGTCTTTCTTCCCTTACCTTTTGGAACAGATTCAAAATCAATATATTTAGAGTTTAAAAACCAAAAAACGTTTAATTGGAAAAATTAACAAAATGAGGAATATCTGTTGCAAAACTATTCATTGGCAAAAGATTATTCCGATTGCTGTTAAAGTCAAAAACTGAATTATTATCGAAAGGAACACGGGGATAATACATGAAAGAAATTTGAATTCTGTTGAAAACCAGAAACGGATTATTGATTAAAACACCAATTCCTATTTTCGTGTTTGCTTTTGTTTTCAGCAGTGTATCATCAGGCATACCCAGCCAGCCGACTGCCGCCGTTAGATAGGGACTGAAATGAAAATTCTTCCAGGTTTTATTGATAAACAGCTGAAGCTGATATCTTAAAACCAATTTTTTTGTTCCGATATAATCCGAATTGTAAACAGGAAATTCGTCTGCAGCAGAAAGATTGATTCTGTCTTTATAAGAATAATTATGTTGTGGATTTCCCAAGGCTAAAGTGGGAGAAAAGAAATGTCTTGCTTTGGCAAATTTCCAATCCATAAGATTCGTAAAATAAGTTCCATCCAGCCGGAAAGATTCACGGTTAGGGTCATCCTCATTAAAAAATCTTCCAAACTGAGCTTTAAGATTGAAATATCCCAACTTTGTAAAGGTACCGTATGACGCAGAAATGCCAAGATAAGGCTTCACATCACTATTTCTTGACAAAGCTCCTGCTGTGAGATTCAACGAGTTACCATATGCAATATCCTCCGGCAAATCATATTGAAAAATATTCTTCTGAACCGAGAAACTTCTGTGAATATATCCTACAGACATCAAAAAACTGTTATAAGAACTGAAATATTTATACTTGTCTATTTCCGGGCTGTCTTTATACTGATAATTCTGAAACCTCCCTATCACGGCAATATTACCGGAAACCTTTTCTTTTGGATCCGATGAAACAGGAATCTGATAACCACCCCATACATCCTGGCTGTAAACTTTGATTTGAACTTCCGGAAAAGTGGTGTCAGTTTCTGTTGGAAGTAAAACATTTCGCATAAAATATTCGAAACTAATACCACCGGCCCATTTCGTTAAGGGGGAGAAAAAATCTCTTCTGACATTGAAATTGATTCTTTCATTTTTAAAAAAATCCCGTTCCCCAAGAACCTGAGCATTGATATAGGTACCAAAAAGATTATAGGCTGTATAGCTCCCGAAAAGATAATCCTGCTTTTCTTTGGAATCATTTCTATACAGGAAATTCAGTTCATGACCTAATCCAAGTACATTTTCTTCCGTCATTCCCAACCCAATTTTACTTCCTGAATAACTGACTCTGGGTTTCAGACTCCAGGAATCGAGAACTTTTACAATAACATCAATAGAATCTTTACTGGAAGTACTGTCGGAAACACTGATATTAACTCTGTTTATAAATGGCATTGTTCTCAGCAAACGCTCAGATTCATAGAGTTTCTGGGCATTATATTCTTCACCTTCCTGAAAAAGCAAATAATTATTAACCGTGGAAATTCTTGTATTAGAATGAAGGTGATTAGTGATCCAATCATACCATTTGGATTTTACTTTATCATCTTTAGAGCCATATCCAAAAGGGTCAATTGTTTCTATCCGGATATTTCTGATGTATTTTTTATTATAAGCTTCCTGCGACAGTTTTTCAGTCCTGCTTTTAACAGAAGTAGAATCTGCCTCTCTACGGAATATAAAACGATGAATAAATTTGGTCACTTTCCTTTGATCTGAAAATTCCTCTATCTTGTAATAGAGCGAATCTTTTTTCTCTTGTGCATTTAAAAAGAAAAAACCACCTAGAAAGAAAAATAAAATTACAATTGATTTAGTCATTAGTCATCAAAAATTCAAAGTTTACAATATCAATTTATAAGCCAATATAGGTTAAAAATACACTAATATCCAGAAAATATCCGTGTAAAAAATAATATGATTACTGCTGTTTTTACATGACTCATCTTCTTACAGAAATATCTTCGGTACAACGGGGTATTTTTACTGTTATTTTCTCTGCTGTTTAAAATTTCAGAACTAAGTCCTGATCCGAACATATAGTACTAATTGGCCATGCTTTATAAAACAAAAAAACGGATAAAGCAGTTATAAAAACGCTTTATCCGTCCAAGTGACCCGGCTGGGATTCGAACCCAGGACCCATACATTAAAAGTGTATTGCTCTACCAGCTGAGCTACCGAGTCGGTCATCTGCTTTTTTATGCTTCCATTTTTAAGCAAATCCCTTTGTTTAAGGGACTGCAAAGATAGAAAAATACTTTTTAACTCCAACTTTTCCCGAGGATTTTTAGCACATTTTTTCTTGTAGCATTCACAAATATCTGTCTATAAATAATTTACACTATTTATTATTTTTCATAAAAATAAAGAGTTCTGCTTTTTGGGGAACATAATAGTAAAAATGCTTTTGTAATCAACATCTGTGATGATTCTTATTATTCTATTATTGTCGTTTTTTAAGACTTCATCCATGATTTCTGAAAAAGAAGGATTAAAAATCTATTTCTAATCCTTTCGCATTATATCAAAGGTAAGCAAGTTTTAAAAAATCTGCGTAATCTGTGGAATCTGCGAGAAAAAAATCCATTTCTAATTATCTCGCTGATTGAGTGGATGATGGTGATAAATCTTAGCGACTTGCATAAGTCTTCGAAACAGGTATTTCGGAGACTTTTCTATTTTTGTAAGCAGCAGATTATTGGGTTGCTTTCATAATTGCTGTGGTAATCTGGTTTTCTTTCTTTTTGGCGTACGTAGAATCAAAAGGTTCCATAATATCGAATAAATACTGGTAAAAAGGGGTAATTCTTTGTACATTTTCAGATTCTTTCACGGCCTTTTCTTTACCCATCTTCTGAAGTCTGCCGGCAAAAGTACTGAACTTCTTATCGATCGGTTCAACAGATTGTAAGATATAGGCATAAGCTTTTTCTTTCTGACCCAGTGTTTTATAAGCCTCTGTAACAGCAGAAACCACAAGAGCATATTCCATAGGTTTTGTCCTCATCTGTTTTCGGGCCGCCCTCTGGAATGGAGGTGAAAGATTCAGGTAATAATCATATTCTTTGAAAATTTCATTCTTAAGATTTTCCGCAAGCTGTAATCCTTTCTGTTCCTGACCTGCAATAATATATCCTGATACAATTGAACTTAAGGAACGGGGATCATTATATTTTTCTGCAGGAATTTCTTTGGCTGCAAGTTCTAAAAGTTCAACGGCTTTAGCTTTCTGATTATTTAGTACCAATGCCGAAACCGCCCTGCTTACAGACATCCTGTAGCCGATGATATTGGATGTGGCTGTTTCGTCATAATAAATGCTCTGGTCTTTAAAGTTCCCCCACCTGAAGTTTTTCACTACATGATACAATGAATTGGGATCTACCCTTCCTTTATCTCCATCAGGATGCTGAGGGGTATGGATAGGTATTAGCCTGTAACTGAATCCGTCAAACTGAAGATATTCATCAAGGTAGAAAATATTCTCACTGTCATAGATTCCTCCTGAAGAGAAGTTAATTGGACGTTTCCAGTCGAAATTTGCCAACAGGTCCATCATCATCAGGTTATTTTTATACAGTGTATTTCCTTTATAGGTAATCATAATCTGACTGACAGCATTGGGAAGGTCTTCCGGGTTAATGATTCCTGCTTTCACAGCATTTTCTTTATTGACGGGAAGGATAAATTTATTAACCGGAAGAATATTATATTTCTCATATTTCTCTTCTCCGAAATACATTTTTAAAAGCTGGTCTTTTTCAGGAGATTTGAACTTAATAAAATCAATAGCCTGCTTCAATGTTAAAGAATCCTGTGTAAGGTATTTTCTGAATGACTGGAATTCCGTTTCAGGAGCTCCCTGTTCTTTCAACATAGAGAAAACCCCTTCCCAATCTTCTTTCTTCATCATATAGACCTGCTCATTGACACCGTCTCTGTAGTCATCATGTGTTAATTGGCTTGGAATTCCATTTGCATTGTAGGTTTTCCTCTTTACCTGATCTATACTCCAGGGAGTAGCCAGCAGTGTAAAGTTTACTGTTTTTACATCATCCCGGAACCTTTCTGTTTCCTGAATTGCCCAAACCGGAAAAGTATCGTTATCTCCATAAATAAAAATAATATCTTCTTTCGGTAATGATCTTAGGAATGAATAGGCGTAATCATGTGCCGCAGATTTCCGGCTTCGGTCATGTGATGTATAGTTCTGGAAACCCATCATAAAAGGTATTCCCAACAAAACGATTCCTAAAGCAATATTAGCTCCGTTAGATTTTATTTTGGATTGTAAGAACCATAGAATAGCTCCGGCTCCCAATCCTATCCAGATGGCGAAGGCATAGAATGAACCTACCATGGCATAATCTCTTTCTCTTACTTCAAAAGGCTTTACTCCTGTATAGAAAACAATTCCAACACTGGTCAGAATAAATAATGATAATAAGGCATAAAACCTTCCAAAATCACGGTTTAGTTGGAAGAAGAACCCTATTAAACCTAAAATCAAGGGGAGGAAAAAGAATTTTACGGTACTCTCATTTTTGAATTGAGCTGGCATTGCATCCTGGTTTCCAAGCAAAGCATTATCTATAAAAGAGAAGCCTGAGATCCAGTTTCCATGAGTATTCTCCATATGTCCCTGAAGGTCATTCTGCCTTCCTACAAAGTTCCACATCAGGTATCTTACAAAGTAATACCCGTTCTGGAAAGAAAAGAAGTAATCCATATTCTGGGCAAAAGAAGGTCTCTGAACCTTTATCAGATTGTATGGTTTTACTTTCAGATAATCTGCCGCCGTAATTGATTTGTCCTCATATTTAGCTCTTAGCTCATCGAAGATCTGCTTAGCCTGTGGGTTGTCTGCAACATCCTCATTGTCATAGTTAAAGGTGAAATCCGGAGCTCCATACAGGGCAATATAGTTGGCCGCCACATCTTTATCTTCACTGAACATTCTGGGCATGAAACTTATATGGGATTTACTGAACACATAGTTGAATCTTTCCCCTGTTTTTCTATAGGTTCCGGACTTTTCATCTTTTTCGTATATGTCTCCTGTTTTCTCCGTTTTATAACTTCCGTCTTCATTTTTTTCAATCCCTTTCGCATCAAGGAAAGCCGTATAATTTTGTCCGTAAGTCGTTGGCCAGTCACCATATTGTACTCTATTATAATAATCTCTCATTCCAATGGCTGTATCAGGATCATTAAGATTCATGGGTGGATTGGCATTCGCCCTGATTGGGATTACCATCCAGCATGAAAATCCAATAATCATATATACCAGGGATAAAACGATGGTTTGATATATCTTTTTTTTAGTCTTCCCCGCATATTTTATCAGTATATACGAAATGGCTACCATGAGTATAAATGCGACAATAGTTCCAGAGTGAAAAGGTAGCCCCAGCCCGTTTACGAAGAAAATCTCCAGTCTTCCGAACATGGTCATAATCAAAGGGAAAATAATCTTAAATACCAATGCCAGAATCACCAGTGTTATAAAATTGGCCAGTATAAAACTTTTCCAGGTAAACGTATAATTTCTTGCATAATATATGAGGCATACGGCAGGAATAGCCAGCATACACATCATATGCACCCCAACAGAAAGTCCTAAAATAAAGAAGATAAGGATGATCCATCGCTCACTGTCTGCTGCTTGATATTCATTTTCCCATTTTGTGATCAGCCAAACCAAAAGCGCTATAAACAGCAAAGCCATCGAGTACACTTCTCCTTCTACTGCCGAAAACCAAAAGGTATCTGAGAAAGTAAAACATAAAGCACCAACCACTCCGGCAAACAGAATAGAAAATTCCTGTTTCCTGGTTATTTTTTCAACATCTTTATATAAAAGTCTCCTTAGAAAATGAGTGATTGTCCAGAATAAAAACAAAATGGTAAATGCACTGAACAAGGCAGACATGGCATTGATCACAATAGCATAGTTCTGCTCATTTCCCAAAGCAAAGATACTGGCTACCGCTCCCATAATCTGAAATAAAGCAGCTCCCGGGGCATGCGTTACTTCAAGTTTTACTGCTGAGGAAATATATTCTCCGCAGTCCCAGAAACTCAGGTAATGTTCTATCGTTGAGAGATAGGTAATTAAGGCAATACCGAAAAGGAACCAACCCAGAACGGTGTTCCATTTTTTAAAAGACCAGTTTTTCATATAATATTCTCCAATAAACAGTAAGACAACCGGGAAAAGAAAAGTATTACACAGCATTGTGAAAATATTGTATTTTCAAAATGACATTATGTAAAAAGCCTTCAGATCAGAGATCTGAAGGCTTATATTTTTATAAGAAAAATTCTTTCTTTAATACGTATTATTCAATCCACCATCCAAAGGAATACTGGTTCCGGTAAGATAAGCTGAATATTCTGATGCCAGAAAAGCCACCAGGTGACCATATTCTTCCGGTTTTCCCAATCTTTTCATTGGGATCTTATTTTCTCTGGCTTTTTTTATCTCTTCAGTGGAAGCTCCGGTTTGCTGAGCTTCATGATTAATAAGGTTCTGGATTCTTTCTGTATCAAAATATCCGGTGAGAATATTGTTCACTGTAACATTATGCTGTGCGATTTCATTTGATAATGTTTTTGCCCAGGCGATTACTGCTGAACGGATGGAGTTGGAAAGGGTCAGATTATTAATAGGTTCTTTCACTGATAATGAAGAAACATTGATGATACGGCCGTTTTTCTGCTGAATCATATGAGGTAAAGCCAGCAATGTGGTTTCACAGACTGTTTTAAAGAGCAGATCAAATGCTTTTTGGTAATCTCCTGCATTTTTGTCCAGGGCCAAACCCGGCTCAGGGCCATTAGTGTTGTTGACCAAAATATCGATGGAATGACTGCTGAAATAGCCTGTTATAATTTTCTTATAGCTGTCAAAGTCAGAAAAATCAACAACCAGGTACTCATGTTTCTGATCCGCATTTACCACCGGTAATGAAGAAACAAAATCTTTAAGTTTCTTCTCATTGCGGGCCATTACTGTGACATTGGCCCCGCATTTTGCCAGTTCTATGGCAATTCCGGCTCCTATTCCCTGCGTTGCTGCTCCTACCAGAGCATTTTTTGAAAAAAGTTGAATATTCATAAGCTCTTTGCTGAATTATATTGATTCATATAAATGTAAGAAAAAACCTTCAAACAGATTTTGAAGGTTTCTCATTCTGCAGTCAATAATTATTTAACCACTGTAGCTTCCAGTTCTACTTTTAATGTTTCAAATAGCCCGTTTACTTCCAGCATAGTGACGGCCTGTTCAATCTGATGTTTTGCAATCCATTCCTGAAGAACCGGAAAATCAGGCCAGAGCTCCTGTGTAGAAGTGGTATATATGTTTAGCCTGACAATTTCTTTATATTCATACCCTGCTGCGGTAATAACTTCTTCTAAATTTGCGATAGCCTGCATCAGCTGGGATTTCATGTCTTTATCACTTGAAGTTCCGTCAGGATCAATAGCCGCCTGTCCGGAGCAGTATAATGTACTTGTTGCATTCTTCACCTCAACGGCCTGGGAATAACTTCTTTCATCCTGCCATTTCCACGGGTTTACTGTTCTTTTTTCCATTGTTTCAATTTATTAAAGGTTACTTTGCAAAATTGAAGAATAGAGGCTTTACAATTCTGTGATCGCGATCACGATTATGAAGTGAGGGAAATCACAATTTTAGAGCGGTAACCTGCTTAGTGTTTCTCTGGAAACCCCTAAATAGGCTGCAAGAAGAGACTTTGGAACACGTTGGACGAGTATCGGGTATTTCTCAAGCAGTTGCTCATAGCGGTCTTTTATCTCAGTGGTCATCGTAGAAATAATCCGTTGTTGTGCTGCAATAAAACCCATATATGCTTTTTCCAGGAAAAAATGCTCTAGCTTGGGTAGCTGGGCACATAGTGTTCTGTAATCGGGCAAACTAAGACATAATACTTCAGTGGCTTCCACACACTGCAGGGACATGGTAGCCTTGGTTTGTTTATAATACGCCTGAAAATCTGTTTCCCACCAATCTTCCATGGCAAATCCTACAATATGCTCCTTTCCCGATTCATCGGTATACACCAGTTTCAGCAAGCCTTTTAATACAAAATAGTGATAGGCTACGGCTTCCCCTTCCTGCACTAAGAACTGATGCTTTTTATATTTTTTAAAAGAGAAGAAAGAGGAAACTATTCTGAACTCTTCGTCGGTAAGGGGTACTATTTTTTCAAGATGGATTCTTAGCTGCTCTAGCATTTTGTATAATTAAACTTCTTATGTAAATGGTCAAAAGTAATCTCTCTGTTTACAATTTCTGCAACCTCGTCAAACGTAAGCAGTCCTTCTGCTTCAAATGAGTGGCCATTAGGAGTTTTATATGTATATTCAAAAATATCCCGCTGATAAATACTGTTTAGAATGGCTACCTGCGCCGGCTTTAAATACGGTTCATGGGTTTTCAGCTGATTGTATAAATTCTGTTTCAGCTCTTCATCATCATCTTCATAAAACATAGAATCTTCATCTATTTCCATTACCGCTTCCAGCAATTGACGAAAAATGAAATCCTGTAAATTTCCGGCCAACACTTCTGCCTCTTCGTCATCATGAGGAATAAATGTTATGGGAACTTCGCCATTATTCTGCAGATCAAACTGAAAAGCATATAAATCCCCTGCCCCATTTTTAGCAAACGGAACAAATTGATAATCAGGATGAACATTTCTGTAATCATCATCATCAGACATTTCTTCAATGGAAGCTGTGACAAAATGATGATCATTCCAGATCTCAATATCATATCCGAAGAGCAATAACGGAGGGTTCTTTTTTAGTTCAGGAAACACCGTGAGATACCAATCCGGTCCGGTTTCCCCCCAATCCAACATTTTGTTTTCAGCCAGCTGGTTATATATTTCAGGATATTGAAAATTATATTTCTGTTCTAGTTCTTCTCTATTCATTGTAGTTATGTATTACGTTCTATGCAAGTATATAGTAGTGATCTTAGTTTTACAATATGCTTTTTATTCAAAAATAAGCCTATTTACCGGAGTTTACAACCTTTAAAAGATTTATACTGAAAACGGATAATGCTCTCCCAGTTTGGGATGAATGGTATTCAAGGCTTGATAAAATCCCAGCTTAACAGATTTCGGGATATGTTCATGTTCCTCAAAATACGTATCCAACTGCTGAATGATGAATGCCATCTGCAGCCACTGTTGAAAACTGATATACATGGGCTCTATCTTCTCATCATAATCGTGGTCATAGAAGAAAACCTCATCCTGTGTATCCAGAAACCACCGGTCACTCTGCCCGTTTCCGGCAAAACACCAATAATCATTTAGTTCAAATTCTTTATTTTCATTGACTGCTTCCACAGCATTATATACAATTGTTTCCGAAGAAACCTCTGTTGTTTTAATGGAAGTCACCAGATTTTGGTAATATTCAGGAAAAGAAAACGCCACAGCCTTCGGAAAGTTTTGCAGGTCATTTTCCCATTTCAACATCTCAGCTTCTATTTCTTCAATCGTCAGTATTTTAAACTTCATCATAGCCCCTTAATTCTTAACTCTTAACTCTTATCTCTTGGCTCTTGATTCTTGATTCTTTACTCTTGTCTCTATAAAGCTCTCTCACCATCACAGCTTTCCGTTTACCAGTTCATCAACTTGAGTATAAAAAGAATCTTTACTGTAATCTGCCAGTCCCTGATGATGAAGACGGATTCTCCCTTTTTTATCCAGTACAACTGTAGTCGGTAACGAACCGTTATATAACTCCTTTGGAATAGCGCCGGCAGGGATTATAAAAGGAACCGTAAAATTCTTCTGTTTTAAGTAGGCTTTACCAAGCCCAGGATTGTCATCCAGATTTACAGTAAGAAATACTATATCCTGATGATTCCTATACTTTTCATAAAATTCCTGAATAGAAGGAAATTCTGCCCTGCAGGGAGGACACCATGAGGCCCAAAAGTTAATAAAGACTACTTTTCCTTTCAGATCAGCAGTATTGATTGTAGTTCCATCTTCATTCTTAACCATAAAATCTATGGAAGGTATCTGTGAAGTGGTAGATTCCGATATGTTAGAATTAAGAATTCCAGCAGAAGCCATTTGTCTCATCAGCCAGGCCTTTGCATCCGGGCTCACCAATAAAACAACCAACAGAACTGCAAAAATTACAGTAAACCAATTATTTTTCATCCATTTTTTCAGATCTTCCATATTTCTTATTTTTCAGATAAAAATCCTTTGAAAAGCATTTCTATATTATAATGTTTTTAAAGCCTTAGCAGCATTTTCATTTTTAGGATTTATTTCCAACAGTTTCTGATACGTCTGCTTTGCCTTATCTTTTTGACCAGCTTTCACATAGGCTTCTCCTAAACTGTCATATACATTTTGACTGTTAGGATACAATATGGAATTTACGCGAAAAAAATCAATTGCTTTTGTGAAATCTTTTTTACCAAGCAATGCATAACCGGTATTATTCAAATAGTCTTCGGAAAGAAAATAATGATCCATATCTTTGACCTTGCCATTTTTATAGGCTTCTAATCCTTTGTCAAAACTCCCTTCCATAATCAATTCTAGCGGTGTCTTTTCATCACTGCTCATTTGTGGGCTTTTTGAGCGTATCGTTTTATCCTGTAATACCTGTACAAGTTCGAGTTTCCCTGTTGAAGCATTTTTTACAAATTCTGATGTGAAATCCCAATTCTGTGTTACATATGTATTCTCTCCCACTTTAATGAGTTCCATTGGGGTTTCCAAATTATTAATATTCAGTAGTAACTTTCCGTTTTCACGATAAATCCTGTAAAGTCCGTACTGGTCAAATTTGTAACGCCCGATACTTTCATTAAAGTCCTGCTCGGTTAGGGATAAAGCTTTATAAACAGGGGGAAGATAATTGGGCCATTGATATACAGATGCTACTGCACGAACCAGCTCTTCTATAAAGTCGGGTTTATTGGTATTGGTTAAAATGACAACTCCGTCACCACTGGTTTTACTTCCTATAAATCTGCTGGAAAATCCTTCATTCCAGCCCCCGTGATTGAAATAAACCTGCCCGCTTTTATTCTCAAGAAAAACTCCTAATCCTTCAAATTTATCGATGAAAGGACTTGTAAATTCCTCTGCGGTTTTCTGAGAAATAACGATGTGGCTTTTATTATGCAATGTATTTTGAATATCAATTACAAATCTGGCCAGATCTTCAGCGGTAGTCCACAGCCCTGCAGCCGCCATTTCAGGATAAGTATGATACTTTCCCTTCACTCTTTGCCCATCCATCGTATAGGCTGTAGCTGCCCACTGAGCCTGACTTTCAGGTAGTGGCTGACTGAATGTACTGTTTTTCATACCCAAAGGCAAAAGCACATTTTCCTTTATAATGGTTGGAAAGTCTTTCCCTTTAGTATCTATGAGCATTTGCTGCATCACACAATATCCACCACCAGCATAGCGGAAGGGAGTTCCGGGAAGCTTATCCACTATAATAGCAGAAGTATTAGACGGGCTTTCTCCCTTTAAAACCTGGAGTAGCGTTGGTATAGGTATGCCGGCTTCATATCCGGGAAATCCACTCACGGTAAAGCCTGCGGTATGACTAACAATATTTTTGAGACTGACTTTTTTTTCTTTCGTAAATTTATTTTCAGGAATTTTCCAGGAAGTCAGATAGGAATTTACATCAGCATCCGGGTTTATTTTTCCTGCTTCCACTTCCTTTAGTGCAGCATAAACACTTACGGGTTTACTCATAGAGGCTGCCTGAAACAAAGTTCCGGAATTCACAGGAGTTTTGGATTCTACATCTGCCAGGCCGTATGTTTTGCTCCAGATCACTTTGGAGTTTTTGATCACTGCAATGCTTACTCCCGGAACATTATAATGTTTCATCCGGGATTCCAGCGTCCAGAGTGGCTTACCCTCAAAACGAATGACAGGCATTAATCCTGATTCTACACTGGAAATCTCTTTGGCTAATTTGGTTTGGGACTGTGCCAATACGGAATTCCCTATTATTCCGAAGACAAATGCAATATAAAAAGACGTTTTAACGTTCATGGTATTGAAGTTTGGTTCCTCAAAAGTATAACTTTACCGTTACTAAATAGAATGTATTTTGTAGATTCCTGCTTAATTACCTAAAAATTAAAAAAATAATAAACCAGCACAATACTATGTTTCACATAAGTTCTATTATCTTTGCCAGCGAAGTTTCCGAGTATTTTTTAGAATAAAAGGGTTGGTTAAAAAATTAATTTATTCAATAACAAGTTTTTGTGTAACTAATCCTCGGTCTCTTCAACTAATCTTACATCAATAAACTATTTTAATATAGAAAAGATCTACTTCTTTTTAAACAAAACTAATGCAAACATCCTTTTTAAAGATTACCGCAGCCACCGCTGCGCTCTGTTTCAGCACCTTTGTAATAGCTCAACAAACCTATTCTGTAAGCGGAACGGTTAAAGATAAAAAAAATGGCGAGCTACTAATCGGAGTCACGGTAAAAGTAAGTGAAGATCCTTCTATTAACGTTGTTGCCAATGAATATGGCTTCTATTCTTTATCCTTACCGGAAGGCAATTATACGATCATTATTTCCAATTCAGGATACAAAGATTTTGAACAGCAGATAAAAGTTGATCAGAATATAAAGCTTGACCTTCCTCTTATCCAACAGGAAGCCATCTCCAAATCGATTGATGAAGTAGTGATAACGGGTATAAAAAAAGACAAGAATCTTTCCAGTGCTCAAATGGGAACTGAAACACTAAGCATCAAAAATATTGAAAAACTCCCGGTTTTATTCGGTGAAAAAGACGTTATGAAAACTATACAGCTTTTACCGGGTATCAAAAGTAACGGTGAGGGAAGCAGTGGATTCAGTGTAAGAGGTGGGGCTACAGACCAGAACCTGATCTTACTGGATGAAGCGCCGGTTTATAATGCGTCTCACTTACTGGGCTTTTTCAGCACCTTTAACAGTGATGCTCTGAAAGATGCCAGTATTATCAAAGGAAACAGCCCTGCCCAATATGGAGGACGTCTTTCTTCCGTATTGGATGTAAAGATGAAGGACGGAAATAACCAGGATTATAATGTCAACGGAGGAATCGGGCTGATCAGCAGCAGGCTGAGTGTAGAAGGCCCTATCCAGAAAGAGAAATCATCATTCATTGTTTCCGGAAGAAGAACTTATGCTGATTTATTCCTTAAGACCAATAAAGACTACAAAGACAATAAGTTATATTTTTATGACCTTAACTTAAAGGCCAATTATCAGCTTAATGAAAATAACCGCCTCTATTTATCTGCCTATTTTGGAAGAGATGTCCTTGGATTAGGAAATACATTCTCAACAGATTGGGGAAATACTACAGCCACACTGCGTTGGAACAGCATCATCAACAGTAAATTATTTTCCAATACATCCTTCATCTACAGCAATTATGATTATAAAATCAGCCTGAAGAGCAATGATAATGTATTTGATTTAAATTCTAAAATACAGGACTGGAATCTTAAGCAGGACTTCACCTGGTTTGCAGGAAATAAACATTCTATACGTTTTGGCCTTCAGTCTATTTATCATACCCTTACCCCAAGCAGTGCATCAGGGACCAGTGTGAGCAGCTTTCCAAGAAATCCAAGATATTCATGGGAGAATGCCCTGTATATCAATGATGATTATAAGGCTACAGAGAAACTTACCATTAATTATGGGGTAAGACTTTCCCTATTCAGTGTATTGGGAGGTGATACTTTCAACACGTATGAGAATGGAAATCTTACAGAAAGCAGGTTTTTAGAAAAAGGAAAACTTGGGAAAACCTATATAAATCCTGAGCCCCGTATTACCGCCAATTACCGTATCAACGAAGTCAGCAGTGTGAAAGGAGGATATTCTCGTAATACTCAAAATCTACACCTTTTAAGCAACTCTAACAGCGGAAATCCTACAGACCAATGGATTGGAAGCAGCTATACGGTAAAACCGGAAATTGCAGACCAGATCAGTGCTGGCTACAGCAGGAACTTCAAAAACAATAATTATGAAATCAATGCTGAAGTCTATTACAAATCCATGCAGAATCAGATCGATTTCAAAAACGGAGCTCAGATTGGATTTGATACAGGATCAGATGTAGAAAATGAATTGCTGTTCGGAAAAGGCAGAGCCTACGGTCTTGAGCTTATTGCCAAAAAGAAAAGCGGCAAGCTTACCGGATGGATTTCTTATACCTTATCCAAAACTGAAAGAAAAATAAACGGGATCAATAATAATGAATGGTATAATGCCAGAATGGATAAAACGCATGATCTATCCGTAGTAGCGACTTATCAGTTTAATGAAAAGTGGTCCATGTCCGGACTTTTCCTGTACAGTACCGGAAATGCAGTGACCTTCCCTACCGGAAAGTATGAACTGAACGGGCAAACGATCTTCCAGTACAGCAACAGAAATGCAGACAGAATGCCTGCTTATCACAGAATGGACCTGAGTGCTACCTATGAGCCAATCTCTAATAAACGCTTCAAGGGTTCATGGACTTTTGGTATTTACAATCTGTATGGTCGTGAAAATGCCTATACGATTACTTTTGAAGACAATCCAAATAATCCGGGAACAACACGTGCTATGCAGACTTCTCTATTCCGTTGGGTACCTAACATCACTTACAATTTCAAATTTTAAATCATGAAAAATACATTTTTTATCATATTATCCCTGTTTGCTTTAACATCTTGCGAGAAAGAGATCGATCTGGATCTTGCCGACCAAAGTGGAAATATTGTCATTGAAGGGAATGTTACCGATCAGGCCGGCCCTTATATCGTGAAAATAACAAAATCTGTAGGAGTTTCACAGCCTAATCAATATCCTGCTGTAACGGGTGCACAGGTTACTTTAAGCGATAATGCCGGTCAAACGGAAGTTTTACAGTACATAGGCCAGGGAAAATACCAGACTACCAATTTTGTGGGAGTATCCGGCAGAATCTATACCCTGAATGTACAGGCAGAAGGAAAGCAATATACCGCTCAAAGCACAATGCCTGAAGTAGTGGATTTTGAAGGTCTGTCACAGGATTCATTTTCTTTCGGGGACGAAAAAAGCTATACCCTTTTACCCATTTTTACAGATCCTGTTGCATTAGGCAACCGTTATCTTTTCAGCTTTACCATCAATAATTTAACAAAAAAATACATGGATGTCTTTTCAGACAATGTGAATAACGGGCTTGCCAATCAGCGTCCGATCATCCTTCCGAATGATGATAATGACGGCAGAGATCATAAAGTGGTTGTGGGAGATACCATTCACGTTGAAATGCAAAGCATTGACACCAATGTATTCACCTTTTACAGTGCTCTTCTTCAGATTTCCAATGGTAATGGCGGCAGTGTGACGCCAGCTAACCCTCCAAGTAATATCAGCAATGGAGCTTTAGGCTACTTTTCAGCCCATACACAGAGTGAGCAGAGTTTTGTGATCCAGGAAGTAACCACTCCATAATTTAAGAAAAAAATTACCCAGCAAATATCTTCTTCATGTGTATTAAACAGAAGGGTATATTCTGAGGATCTATTCAAAATAAAAGCAGCCTTCATCATTTTGAAGACTGCTTTTTTGAAAATGTACGAATATTCTGAATTAAAAACCTGATTCCAGCACCTTTAGCAGTTCTGTCTGCTGGATCACATCATTTTTGCTGCTGATAAGATTATAATTAGCCTGAAGCCATCCGTTGCGGACAACAAAAAATGTATAAGCATCCATTAATCCTTCTTTATATTTTTCTTCAGATTTCTGAAAAGACAGTTTTTGATTTTCAAAATTGGTGTCCAGCAAATTGTATTTCTCCTGGGCGTTTAAAAACTGTGCTTTAATTGAATTAATATTTTGGGTCAGGTCGTTGATGATTAGCTCCTTATCATACTTGGAATTGATGACATTCAGCTTTGCTGTTTCCACGTTCGTTTTTACCTGTAACTTATTAAAAATAGGAATATTGAGTCCCAAGATTACAGACTGGTTTTTGTTTTGAGAAAACTGATCGGAGAAACGAATACCGGAACCGTCATCCTTTCCCAGCACTTTATTATAAAAAGTAGACCAGCTGTAACTTGCATTTAAAGTTGGCAAATACCCGGCTTTCGCTATATCTTCTTTCTTCTCCTCTGCTTTAATCTCTGCTATCACAGATTGGTAAGCAGGATTTTTCTCCAATAATTTTTTTGTAAAATCCGGATCTCGAAACGCTGCTTCCGAAGAGAGATTTTCATCAGTCATCACGAACTCCAAAGAATCATGAGTAAAAGCCAATGCATTCAGCAGGTTAATTTTTGACTGATCCCGTTGATTTTTAGCGGACACCCACTGTTCCTGTAAAGTTCCCAGATTCGCTTTGATATCGTATACATCACTTTTGGGTCTGTTTCCAATTTCTACTTCTTTTTCAGTACGCTTAATCTGATCCTGCATTCCGGATATCTGGGTTTCCAGGACTTCCAGCCAGCTTTTCGCATTCTGGTAGGCAAAAAACATTTGAATAACATTCAGTTTTACCTTATTCTGTGCGAGCTTAAGCCTGTATGTACTGGTTTGTTTATTCAATGTAGACAAAGATATATCCAGCATATTTTTCCAGTTGAAAAGACTCCAGTCTGCCTGAGCCGTAAACTGGTCATACTGTGTATTAAGGGCTTCCCGCTGGTTACTCGACTGGTTAATGGAAGATCCAAAACTATAGGTATGTTTCACCCCGGCTTCTACAGAAGGCAGCAGCATCCCTTTTGATCCGGTAATCAGCTTATCATTTTTGGCAACATTCACGGTGGCTTGTTTAACCAGCGGATGATGAGCTGCAGCATAATCGAGACATTGTTGCAGGTTCCATGTTTGCTGAGCCGGATAAAGGCCAACAAAAAACAGGAAAATCATATTTTTCATGAGGATGTTCTGATTTAAATAATTAAGAAAATAAGATGATCGATGGACTCAGTTACTCATACTTCAGGTATTTGATGAGATCTACTTTTGTGGCTTTATAAGCTTTGATACTTACGACAGCAAATGTTAACCCCAATAAAACCAGGAAACTGACAACAAACGGCCACACCGGCATATCTATTCTATAGGCAAAATCTTTCAGCCATTCGTTCATCAGAAAATAACAGATCGGAATACTGATCAAAACAGCAATGACAGCAATCCAAAGGAACTGACGGGTGAGTCCGAAAACCAGAACACGATCTGAGGCTCCCAAGGTCTTTCTAATAGCTACATCTTTCAACTTCTGCTCTATCATCAAAGAGGAAAGAGCAAAGAGCCCCAGTAAAGCCACCATTAATACCATAGCATTCAGAATGGTAAATAAGGTCTGCTGCTTTTGATAGACTTCAAACGTTTTGGCAAACCTCTGATTGATAAAATAATAATCAAAAGGATAGCCCGGCTCTGCTGAAGTCTGCCAGAATTTTTTAATCCTCTCAACCGTTCCCTCAATGTCATCCGGTTTTATTTTCACCTGAACATTGTATACATTAAGCCTCTTCGAGGTAGATTGTTTGTAATGAAAAAACATAATAGGTTCTATCTTATATTGAAGGCTTCGAAGGTTAAAATCCTTAACAATTCCTACGACCTTATATTTCTTTCCTTCATCAAACCCCGGACGCAATTCACGCTGAAAAACCTGCTCATCTGTCCAGCCAAATTTTTTAACAAATGCTTCATTAACAATAATAGTACTGATTGTATCTGAAGCCAAATTCGGATCCAGCCAGCGTCCTTTTAATAATTTAACATCCAGAAACTGAAGATAATTATAATCCATTGCACCGGTTTCGGCATCAATACTCTGGTGCTCATAATCGATATTTGAACTGCTTCTCCGTCCGCTCCCAACCACTGCTTCTCCATAAGAAACCTCCTCTACACCGTTAATTTTAGTGAGTTCATTTCTAAGACGTTCATATTTTAACCATGACTTAGGAGTAAGTTCATTGCAGTAAATCATCATGATCTGTTTTCCGTTAAACCCAAGGTCTTTATTCATCATATGCTTTACCTGGCTATGTACAATCAGACCTCCAATGATAAAAAATGAAGAAATAACGAGCTGTAGCGTAAGAATTCCGTTTCTAAGCCAGACTCCGTGTTTGCTTCGGGAGAAATTACCCTTGAGCGTCTCAATTGCTTTAAAATTCGAAAGATAAAAAGCAGGAACCAACCCAGATAATAAGGTGACTGCCATGACCATTGCTAAGGAATACACATAAACATGCCAGTCGTTCAGCGCTATTTCCTTGTTAAAAAATTTATTAAAAGAAGGAAGCAAAAGCTCTGTAAGGGCCAAAGACAGGAAATAAGACAGCAGGCATATAATAAATGTCTCTAAAAAGAACTGAAGCATTAAAGAAAGCTTTGTCCCTCCAATCGCTTTTCTTACTCCCACTTCTTTTCCTCTTTGTGATGCTTCTGCCGTTTTCAGATTGATAAAATTGATCGCTGATAAAATAACAATCAGGACAGAAAGGGAAAACAAAATCATAATGGTCCTGAAATCTCCATTTCCAAACCATGAAGCTTTTGCATGAAGTTTAAGCTGATCCAATGGAACGAGAAATACTCTGTTAGGCCCATACATCTCAAAAAACTGTTGGGCGCTCATCCCTGCATTTTTCGCAGAACGAGCCGCTCTATGTTCCAGAATTTCTTTAAACTTATTTTCAAAAACCGAAGGATCACCTCCTTTTTTAAGCATAAAAAAGCATCCGTAGTTGAAACTATTCCATTGTTCTTTATCATTTTTAAACTGCTCTACAGGCTTGAAAATAAATTCCGGTTTGATCTGACTATTCCCTTCAGGGAGCTCATATACAGCGGTAACCATATAATCTTTATCATCAAATTTTATGGATTCACCGGCAGCATTAGCTGTTCCAAATAATTTTATAGCCACCTGCTTGGAAATGGCAATGGAAGCATCTGATTTTAAGGCATCTTTCGCCCGGCCTGAAATAATTTTAAAAGGAAAAAAATTAAAGAAACTTTCCGATGAGGTAAAACCACCCTGCTGAAAAGCAGTGGTATATTTGGTTATCATTTTTACTCCTATATCAGAACCGTTGAAAATAACATAGTCTTCCGTTTCCGAAATCTTTTTAAATGCCTCATAAGCCAAAGGGTAAGAAATATTATTTCCGTAGAAATTATCTTTTTTGTACAGGCTTTGAAAAGCAAAGATCTGGTCTTTTTTGGGATTCCATTTTTCATAGGATTCCTCATCGTTCCAATGCATCAGGATCAGCATGAATCCGGTGAGTCCTATGGTAAGTCCAAACAGATTGATAAAAGTAGACAGTCTGTTCTTTTTATAATTAATCAAGGCAATTTTGAGCCAGTTGGTAAGCATAATAATTAGATTACAGTTAATAATATTTGACAAAATACTTCTGGCTTATTCAAATGCTCCGGCATCTGCTTTTTCAAAAACATCTTTTCTTTGGGAAGCATGTTCCTCATTGAAGATTTCACCGTCCTTCATATTGATAATCCGTGAAGCAAAGCCGGCATCATATGAAGAATGGGTGACCATAACAATGGTAGATCCTTCTCTGTGAAGCTCTGCCAGAAGATTCATCACCTCATTTCCGTTGGAGCTGTCCAGATTTCCGGTGGGCTCATCAGCGAGGATCAGTTTGGGTTTTGTAACCAGTGCTCTTGCTACGGCTGCCCTTTGCTGCTGTCCTCCGGAAAGCTGCTGTGGATAATGTTTTGAGCGGTGAGCAATATTAATTTTCTCCATAATTTCTTCTACTTTTCTTTTTCTTTCTGCAGAAAAAACTCCATTGTAAATTAAAGGCAGCTCAATATTTTCATAGACAGTCAGCTCATCGATCAGGTTAAAATTCTGGAAAATAAAACCTATATTTTTTTTACGGACATCCGATTTCTTTCTTTCACTAAGCCCTATCATTTCTCTTTCTTCAAATTGATATGAGCCTGCCGAGGCACTGTCTAAAAGACCGAGAATATTTAAAAAAGTAGATTTCCCACAGCCGGAAGGTCCCATAATGGCCAGGAATTCGCCTTCTTTGATGCTCAGGCTTACCTTGTTTAAGGCATGGGTCTGTACCTCTTCTGCCCTGTATATTTTTGAAAGATTGTGTATATTGATCATGATAATTATGTTTGCTGTTACTGTTGATTATATTTTTTTATAAGCGATGCTAATGAA
This sequence comes from Chryseobacterium sp. Bi04, assembly GCF_918698085.1. Taxonomy (GTDB): domain Bacteria; phylum Bacteroidota; class Bacteroidia; order Flavobacteriales; family Weeksellaceae; genus Chryseobacterium. Next base: position 73,933 of record NZ_CAKKLP010000010.1, on the reverse strand, counting down.
AGGTTAAAAATATTCATCTTTTTACTTTTTAATATCAAGGATTTCATATTTTTTCAGATCTGAATAATCTGATGTAATAATGGTTTCTCCAGGCTTCAATCCCGATACCACCTCATAGTATAGTGGGTTCTCTCTTCCAAGGCTGATCGTTCTTTTTTCAGCTTTATTTCCTTTCACTACAAAGATCCATTTTCCATTCGTTTCTTTGAAAAAGCTTCCCTTGGAGATCATTGTACTCTGTGTATCTGCTGAAAGCTTTAGTTTCAATCCAAAGGTCATCCCTATTTTCAGATTATCCGGTTTTTTATCCGTAAAATTCAGCTCCACCAGAAACTGGCCGTCTTTTACTTCCGGCAGTATTTTAGTGATCACCACTTCATAGGGTTGATTATTATTATCCAGCATTCCTTTAATGCCATTCTGCAGTTTATTGATGTAATATTCATCTACTTTAGCCACCAGCTTATACCCATCCATTAAATCGACCTTCCCGATACTTCGTCCACTGATAAGGTTTTCACCCAATGAAATAGCAAATGATGAAAGTCTTCCGGAAGCAGGGGCCATGATGAGAAAATTATTTTTATTGGAACGTAAAACCTGAAGACTTTTCTCCATCTGTCCTATTGATGTATTGATCGCAGAAATTTGAGCATTCCTTGAACTCTTTTCTGTAGAAAATCCCTTTTCAATAATTGATTTTCTCTGTTTCTGGTAGGTCAGATTCTGTATACTGATGTCGTAATCTGTTTTTTTTCCGATGTCCGCGTCATAGAGTCTCTTTTGCAGATTAAAGCTCTGAAGTGCCGTATTATAATCATTCTGGGCTTGTAAAAGCTCTTTATCCTGGGCGAGCTCCTGGTTTTTCAGTTCAAGAAGCGTACTTCTCATCTGGCTGACCTGTTGCATGATTCCCGTTTCCTGATTCATATAACTGAATTCCGTATTGGGATTGTACACTCTTGCAATAGGTTGGCCTTTGGTGACAATCTGCCCATCTTCAGCAAAAATTTCTTTCACCACCCCGCCTTCCAAAACATTGACTAATGAAGAATTGAGTGACTGGGTTTGGGCCGTTACCATCAGCATATCTTCAAATTTTCCCTGGGTAACTGCGTCAGTCTGAATATCTTCAGCGGAAACATTGTATGTTTTTTTCTGCCTGATAAAATACAGACTGCAGACTCCTATCATCCCCAATATGACCAGTCCGCCAAAAACAAATTTTAATTTCGATTTCTTTTTTACTATTTTCGTATCCATATTAAAGATAACTCATTTTATTACAATAGATTACACAAGGCAGATGCCAGAAAAACATAAGTCTGTAAGTCCTTGAAAATCTGCAATAGAGTTTGTAATAAGAGACAAATTACTGTTCATTATCGAACACTTTCTGTACGAAAATGAACATTTTTAATCATAAAGAATCCGTTTTTAATAAAGTACACTATCATGCGTAAAAAAGAAGCTCATATTCTGATCGTGGATGACGATGAAGATATCCTGTTCTCGGCAAGAGTCTGGCTGAAAAAGTTTTTTTCAGAAGTAAGCTGCCTAAGCAAGCCGGCAGAAATTTTAAAATTTATGACTGAAAATCAGGTTGATTCCGTGGTATTGGATATGAATTTCAGAAAAGGTTTTGAAAACGGACAGGACGGCCTTTACTGGATGAAGGAAATTAAAACACTGGAACCTCAGCTTCCAATTATTCTGATGACTGCTTATGGTGAAGTGGAGCTCGCTGTAGAGGCTCTGAAAAATGGAGCATCAGATTTTATCCTGAAACCCTGGAACAACGAAAAGCTCTATGCCTCGGTGAATCTGGCGGTAGACATCTCAAGGAAAAACAGAAAACTCAGCCAATGGGAAAATGTACATCAGAAAAATAACCAATATCAACTGCAAAGCCACTCCCCGAAAATGCAGGAAGTTCTTGAGCAGATCAGAAAAGTAGCTCCCACCGATGCCAACGTATTGTTATTAGGGGAAAACGGAACAGGCAAATATGTACTTGCAGAATCCATCCATGAACAGTCGGAAAGGAAAAACCAGCCGTTTGTACATATTGATCTGGGAAGCATTTCGGAAAGCCTTTTTGAATCTGAACTGTTTGGGTATAAAAAAGGAGCCTTTACCGATGCCCATCAGGATTATGCAGGAAAAATTGAAAATGCCCAGAATGGCACTGTTTTTCTGGATGAAATCGGAAACCTGCCACTCCATCTTCAGACCAAATTGTTAAGTCTGATTCAAAACAGGAAACTATCCCGGTTAGGGGAATCCAAAGAGCGTGTATTGGATGTGCGCTTCATTTTTGCGACCAATGAAAACCTGAAAAAAGCCGTTGCAGAAAATCGTTTCAGACAGGATTTATATTACAGAATCAATACTGTTGAAATTCAGATTCCGGCTTTGCGGGACAGACAGGAGGATATTGGATTACTGGGCCTCTACTTTCTTGATCGTTATAAACAAAAGTATCACAAGCCTAATCTTGAACTTACAGATGATTTACTGATGGGGCTTACTCATTTTCCATGGCCGGGAAATATCCGGGAACTGGATCATTGCTTGGAAAGAAGTGTTATTTTATCCAATGACAGCAAGCTCCAGTTACTGGTGCCTCAACTGGAAGAGTATGACAGTACCATCACCAATCTCAATATTGAAGAAATGGAGGAAGTCCTCATCAGAAAGGCACTGAAAAAACATACCGGAAATATTTCTTTAGCTGCAGCAGACCTTGGCCTTTCACGGGCGGCTCTCTACAGGAGAATGGAGAAATTTGGATTATGAGTTAAATAATAGATAATAGACACCAGACTTCAGATATCAGACATTAGAGTTTCGGTATATTAGGTTTAAAAAGTATCATTAAGTTTATGATCAATAAAATATAGGAAAAACTCATGAGTAAAAATAATATCCTATGGTTGCTGTATAATCTGCTTGCTATAACAAGTGGAATTACCACTTATCATTTCTTTTTGGAAGAAAAATGGTTCAATATGATGCTTTTCATACTGCTCATGATTGTTTTTGTGGCTTTGATGTATTTTTCATTAGCTGCTCAGGACTCAAAAGTAGAAAAGGTCATCTCCTCCATCAGGAATAAAGACTTTTCTTTATTTCCTCAGGAAGAAGGATGTCCACTTCTCGACAGCAGTATCCGTCTGTATTACCAAAGTAAAGAGGAACAATTGTCTTTATCCTCTTATAAATTGCTGTATGAAAGTATCCTGGACCAAATGGAAACAGGGCTGATCATCCTATCCGAAAATAAAACCCGGGAAGTATTTTATGTGAACAATGCCTTTCTCAGTATTTTACAGGTTCCCAGATACAACCGTTGGGACCTGTATGCATCAAAGGTCCCGGAATTCTATAAAATTATTGAAGACACTAATTATCAAAGTTCACAGGAGTTTTTCGATATTTCTATCCATAGCAATTCCAGGCAGTCTTTTTCACTCAGAACCCAACAGGTAAAAAACACGCAGCACAACTTTTATATTATTACTCTCGAATCTGTTCAGAAAATTATTGAACAAAAAGAGAAACTGGCATGGAATAACCTGATGAAAGTGATTTCCCATGAACTGCTCAATACCCTGACTCCCGTGAACAGCCTGATCCAGAACCTGGAATACATCAGCAACCAGGAGACCATCGATCATGAAGATCAACAGGATATGAAAGAAAGTCTGATGGTTATCAATTCCAAATCCAAACAGCTTTTGAGTTTTGTAGACCATTACCGTCAGGTTGCAGAATTACCCAAACCTGTTCTTGCCCCTGTTTCCCTGAAAAAAGTTATTGAATCCGCAGCCCGCTTTTTGAAATCCGAATTTGAAAAACATCATATCCAAATGATTGTGAATATTGAAGATTATAGGGTATCAGCTGATGAAAAAATGATTGAGCGAAGTCTGATCAACCTTTATCTCAACGCTATTCATGCTGTTTCTGAAAAGGAATACAAACTCATTACAACTACTGTAAAATCCCAAAACAACCGCATTATCGTAAGTATTACCGATAACGGTTCCGGGATTACTCCTGAGATCAAAGACAAAATTTTCCTGCCCTTTTTCACCACAAGAGCCAACGGTTCGGGAATTGGGCTCACACTGGCAAAAAGTATTATGGAAGCCCATGGTGGTTATCTTAATTATAAAACATTGGAGGAAGGAAGCAGTTTTGAATTGTGGTTTTTGGAATAAACAGTCTGTTTGTAATGGTAAAATGACGTAGAACAGAGACTATTGAAAAGCATAAAAAATAATTTTCAGGCTTAATCTAAGGCGCAAAAAAAATCAAAACCCTTCCTGACACCCTGTTGTCATAAGTCTGGTCTATCTTTGTTTAAAATTATCCAACAATACAATTTTAAACACTATGAAATTCACTTCATTAAGAATGATTACAAAAGACATTCAACAAACCGTAGCATTTTACGAAAAAGCCATTGGATTAACCGCTCAGTGGTATACTGAAGATTTCGCAGAGCTATCTGGTGATTCTATTACTATAGCCATTGGAAGCACGCGAACCATGAAGTTATTTGGTGAAAATTCCATCGAACCAGCGGGTGGCAAAAACACGATCATAGAATTCATGGTAGATAATGTAGATGAAGAATATGAAAGGGTTAAAAGTATAACCCGCGATATCATACAGGAACCTACCACCATGCCGTGGGGTAACCGATCGCTTTTGTTTTCTGATCCGGATGGAAATCTGATTAATTTCTTTACTCCGGTAAGTGCAGAAGCAATTAAAAAATTTAGCTAAAGCTTTCACTCAAAAAAAGTCTGTGTCACAACTCGTGAAAACGGACTTTTTTTTGATTTCTCTCGGCCTCCTGTCAGAGAATGGTTGTCAAATAGTGGATTCTCAACCCACATTATTTAGTTGTGAGATAAATTCTTTATATGTTTTCTTTTTTTAATTTCTGCCTGAGCTTATGATCTCTGTAGACTTAATTCAAATTCTATTTCATCATCAAGCTCTCCCATTTTCTTAAAGTCTAACCTCTCAAGGAGCTGTATGGCTTTAGTATTTTGTTTACTTGTGGCTGCCCAAATGCGTTTGAGCCCAATGGTATTCATTCCAAAGTCAATCGCTAATGTCATGGCTTCCATCATATATCCTTTTCCTTTATAGTGGGATAATAATACACAGCCCAGCTCGCCTTCTCCCTGTTTAAACCCTCTGTAATACCCACACGTTCCCACAATTTTATGAGTAGTGTTATCCACGACAGCCCAATGAATGGAGTCCCCACTGGTATAATCACTATTGATTTTGGTCTGCATTTCAGCTGCCTGCTCAATACTTTCTGCCTGAATGGCATCATAGAACGAAATTTCAATAAGCTCAGGGAGATCTGTATCCAAAACCTGCCGCAGTGATACCCTATCACCGGTTATGTTTGGAAAATTATCATATTGGGGAAGTGTCATGGTATTTATAGTTTGAGTTTAAAGGTACAAATAAACTCTACTGTTCCAAGGTCAATGATTACAGTAATTAACACAATTTTAACTTCCATTATGGATTTTGCTGTCGTTAATATCGATGGAGAAAGCCGTACTTTGCAGTCTAATAAAATAAGGAAAAGATGGGGTTATTTGATATGTTTACGCAGGAGATCGCAATAGATCTGGGGACCGCTAATACGCTGATCATACATAATAACAAGATCGTCATCGACCAGCCTTCCATTGTTGCTATTGACCGTATAACCGGAAAGCCAATTGCAGTGGGAGAACAAGCCAAACTTATGCAGGGTAAAACCCACGAAAATATTAAAACAGTACGTCCTTTAAAGGATGGAGTCATTGCAGACTTTCATGCTTCCGAGCATATGATTAAAGAATTTATCAAGCAGATTCCGGGGATCAGAGGGAGATTTATACAGCCTGCCCTGAGAATTGTAATATGTATTCCTTCGGGGATTACTGAGGTTGAAAAAAGAGCTGTTAAGGATTCTGCCCAAAAGGTCAATGCCAAGGAAGTAAAACTGATCTATGAGCCCATGGCAGCCGCCATTGGAGCAGGAATTGATGTTCAAAGTCCTGAAGGAAATATGATTATTGATATAGGGGGCGGAACTACCGAAATAGCGGTGGTGGCACTTGGAGGAATTGTATGTGACAAATCCTTAAAAATTGCCGGCGATGTATTTACAAATGATATTGCTTATTTTCTAAGGTCGCAGTACAATTTATATATTGGGGAAAGAACTGCTGAAAGAATAAAAATTGAGATAGGTTCGGCACTGGAGGAACTGGACTACCCGCTGGAAGATATTCCTGTACAGGGAAGAGATCTGATTACAGGTAAGCCGAAAGAAATCATGGTCAACTATAAAGAAGTGTTCAAAGCACTGGATAAATCACTGATGAGAATTGAGGATGCCGTTTTGGAAACGCTTTCTCTTACGCCACCTGAGCTTGCAGCAGATATCTACAAAACAGGTATTTATCTTGCCGGAGGCGGTGCTCTTCTGAATGGACTGGCCGATAGAATACACAGAAAAACAGGACTCCCTGTATGTGTTGCCGAAGATCCTCTAAGAGCTGTTGTCCGTGGAACCGGCATTGCCCTTAAAAATATAAATAAGTTCAGATTCCTGATGAACAGCTAATCTCTGTATTTTCTTATGACAAAACCGTTCAGTTCGTAATGAAACTCCATGAAAAGAAATTCAATGAAATTCTTGAACTACTGAGATCTAAATTAGCTTCAAAAATCAGTGTTTCAGAGGAGCATGGAACAACATTTCTTTCTATAGAAAATTCAAATTACTGGCTATCTGTGGATGCGAATGAATTGACGGTTGGATTTTCATTGGATCACCAACATTTCAGTGAAGAATATGGAGATTTAAAAAAGGGAATTGAACAGGCTTTTAAGCTATTAACCTGTGAAATACGGATAACAGAATACAAAAAAGGAGAAACGGCCTTTAAAGTAATAACGGATGTCAAAAATTCTGATTCCTCTATAGAAAATGTAGGGGTTACCGGTGTTTTAGTTTATTCTTTCTGGAAGAAAACCAAGATTGAAATTACTTATTTTGAAAGAATACTCAATCCTGAAGAAATAGCTTCTGAAATGAATCAGATTCTCAATTTCAATGAATAAGGTTCGGATACTTTTTCCATAAAAATAACAAACAGCTTACCTTGCATAAGCTGTTTGTTGATTATTTGCATTGTCATTTGATTACAAAACACCTAAAAAACATCTTTGCTCACTCAAAATATAACCGCCTTATACCTTAAAGACTTTGAGTCAAAAAAAATATGATCTACAGTGAAACTTAATTACCTTTTTTATCACTTTAAAAACTTAGGAACTTAAATATTACACTTCACTTAAATTGTATAATGCTTCCATAGCTTTTTGTGCGTCTTGTTTTGCCACAAAAATGTGATCATGAAAATAAGCAGCCACTACATTACAACTGATGTTTTCCTGTTTCAGAGCATTGGCAAAAGCTGCAGTAAGCCCTACCGCTTCCAGTGAAGAGTGAATATTCAGGGTAATCCAGGAAGAAATATATGCATAATCCAAGTTCCATTCATCTGCTGTTGTTTTTTCTAAAACTATAGTAACAGCTTCAGCTTCGCGAAAGAAAAACAGAACCTTATCAAGATCAGCAATCTTTTTAAAATTTTCAACTCTACAGAAAACATAGTCTCCTGAGTTCAATACAGGCTCCATATTTTTAAGCAGAACCTTTAATTTTTTTTCCCCTGACATTTTTTGTTTACAAAATTAGGGGACTGTATTGATTTATCATTTATCATTTGATAAAAATAAGATAAGGAATCGCTGGCTGTTGAAGAAGTGATAGTTTTTTTAGGATCATGTTATAAACTTGTGGACTAAGCAAATGGGATTAAATCTAAAACCTCTCGTTTGGACATTCAGAAATCTATGCTGCATTAAATAAAATATGTAATTTTTATTTGACCTTTTATTTAACGCAAAAGAATAATTATTTGGATGTTCTATTGTAAGAAAGCAAAGAAAGGCGACTTTGTCGCTGAATAAAGTTAGCTTCATCAAAATCGATTTCTAATCGATTCATTCTTGGTTCACTAAAATCAAACGTAATAAAAATAGCACTTTGCGTCAAAGAGAAGGTCTATTGATGTAAGCTTATATTATCCCAACTTTTGCACCTGATCCGTTTTTTACTATCTTATAATTTTTTGTATACTCCCTTTCCAGCCTGATCTTTAGAATTTACTATTGACGTAAACAAAAAAAAGGAGATCCCCATCTCCTTTTTGTATTAAATAACCTAACAAGACCTATTTAACTTCTTTATATGTGTTTGTGTTTTTTTGGAATGCTTTCAAGAAGCAGGTTTGAGGATATTCATACGCTTATTTAATTTCATCACTTGGGTTTTTATATAACTATAGTTTATTATTGGTATAGTTATATTCTTTTTCTCATTTGTGTAAAAATTCAAAGTTTAAAAGATTTTACTTTTTCATTCCCTGAATTCTATACTGCAAAGTAACAACATTAATGAATAAACTTCCTCACATTTCCCATCGATACACGTCTAAAGAAGCATCGATATTTATCGATAAATATACTGGCAGGAATAGTTTTTATAGGTTCTATAATTTGTGATGCGTTTTGATAAGATCAATCAGCTCAACAATATTTTCAATTTTTAATTTCTCAAATATATTTTTCTTAATGGTACTCACTGTATTCTGCCTGATATCCAACTGGTTTGAAATTTCCAGATTTCCCAGCCCTTCCGCATACATTTCGGCAATCTGCAATTCTCTCTTCGTTAACCGGGCAAGAGGATTGAGCAAATCCGGATTAGAAACAAGCTGTACCAAAAGGTTACGGGAAATAGCAGAAAAGTATTCGCCTTTCTGTATGAAGTGTAAGATAGCTTCACTTACTTCGTCCTCTTCGCTTAGCTTACTGAGATATCCATTGGCGCCGGCTTTAATAAACTTAAGTGCATGCAGGTCTTCTTCAAGACCGGAAAAGATCAGGATTTTAAGATCAGGATTCGCCGTTTTCATTTCAGACAAAATGTGCAGACTGTTTCCGTCGGGAAAATGTGCATCCATAATTGCTATTTCTATTTCCTCTGATTTGACCAGTTCCATAACTTTCTGTAATGAGGAAGCATGATAAATTTTAGCATCCGGAATCATATCACTGATGATAATTTCTATTCCCTGCCTTACAATACTGTGGTCATCAGCTAAAAGGAAGGTCGTTTCTTTATTTTCAATTGGTAACTCCATTATTATTAATGTTTAAATTGATCCTGAATGTTATTTTTGTTCCTTTATGTAATTTGCTTGTGGCAGATATTTCACCATCAAAAAGTTCCACAATTTCTTTACATAAACTTAATCCCAGCCCTGCCCCAAGATTGTCAATTTCATCAGAAATAATCCCCTGGTAGTAAGGTTCAAAAATTTTCTTAACATCTGATTCTGAAATTCCAACTCCCGTATCTGCTACTATTGTAATCAGGGATATTTTATTTTTATCTATAGGTTCAGTAATTATACTGAGATCAATCTGTCCGTTTTCTGTGAATTTATTGGCATTCCCCAGAATATTCATAAATACCTGGTTAATTTTTATATTATCAGCATATACTATTATATCTTCAGGAATCCTGTCTGTGACTACAAACTTATTGTTCCTGGTTTCTATATACGGAGTAATCACTTTTGCAATAGAATTGAGCTCATTTTTGAGATTAAAGACCGTATTGACCATTTTTTTCTCAGCATCCTGATTTTTTGTGTATTCCAGAATCTGGTTAGATTGCAGGAGAAGTGTGCTGTTAGTAAACTTGATAGACTGAAGGTAGTCTTTTATGGTGTCATCTTTCGTCGTTCTGTGAATCTTATCGATAAAAATATTGATAATTTTCAACGGGGACCTCAGGTCATGGCTCAACATTCCTAATATCCTGTTTTTAAAATTAAGGTTATTCTTAATTTCCTCATTCGCTGCATTAAGCTTTCTTTCATAGATAAATGCAACCCTTGTAAAATACATGATCAGAATAGATACAATGAACATTAAAATCATTAATCCAAGCACCAGATAAGTTCTGATTTTATTGTTATTTGAGCTTTGTTCGTTATACTCTCTTTCTAATTCAGACTTAAAATCTTTAATAGCATTCTCATACACTTCTATCAATCCATTACTGTATACCAATAATTTACTGAAATTGCCATAAAACTGCAGATTATCTCTTTGGGTTTTAGCTGCTTTTAACTGTACTTTTTTTATTTCATCAGAGTAATGCTTGTCCATAGACTTCATCGCATTATTCATTTTAGATTTTACCTGAGAAATATCTATCGTTTTATTATTGGTTAGGGTAACCACCGTACTTTCTTTCTGAACATTCACCTTACCTGTTATGGCATCTTTCAAACGGCCCATAAATCCCTTCTTTTTAACCGTATCGGCATACGTTCGGGTCTGTATATTGAAATCTTCAAAATCATTCTTATACTTTTCCGGCTCATATTCCTTATCCTGAATTTTCGCAGGTGAGTTCAGAGAAGACTGATATGCAGAATCAATCAGTGTTTTCAGCTTGTAAACTTTAAGAGTATCTTTTTTACGCAGTTCAATATTGTTTTTCAGCCTCGGGCTTGTTTTTTCATATTCCCCTATTTTATCAAAATTCCCTTTAAGCTTTCGAAGAGACTGAAAATAAAGCTGCAGGTCTTTATCATCCTGGCTGACCATATATTTCTGAAGGTGATCCTGTGCATCCATGAAATCTTTCCTTGAATTATCCGTTAATCCTCCCAATGCCCTGCTTTCTTCAAGCTGACTTTTAATGAAATTCAATTTCTTTTCATTGACAAATTCATTATAAAAAAATATAGCTATAATCACCTGTATCAGCAAGATACAAAGGATTAATGAGTAATGAACAATTTTCCTCAACTTAAAATTTAAGAATTTATATTTCATATGTGTTTATCCGCTAAATTAATTTTCGCCATTATCTTAAGTTTATAGTTTTATTTTCACGTAGTAAATCTGTGTTAAAAAACCTAGTAATCGCTGTATATCATTCAATTGACAAAGGTAAAGTAATTTTTGGCTTATCATAATATTAATACCAGATAAAACATTAGGAATTTAATTTTTGGTGTACATATTTCTTGTAAAAGATACCAGAAATCAGATAGAAGACGCCATGCATAGATGAAGTTGAGAGATTGGAGACTAAAGACAACATACAGAGACCACCAAAATACCGTGTGGTGATAACTTTTTATTTTTATTCAACACATAACATATTATTTATCATTATTTTATATTGGTATCAAATATTTTTTTTAAGAATAAGCCTTAGTTTTAGAATAATATACTACATTTGCATAACCAGTTATATAATCAATTATATTATGAATTTATTTAAAAAGACCGGAAAAATCGCTTTGGGCAGCCGGCTGCGGTTTATGGCATCAAACATGACAGAGGAGGCTGCAAAAATCTATGAATTGTATGACGTTGATTTCTCCCCCAAATGGTTCCCTGTGTTTTTTGTTTTATCAGAGGACGGTTCCAGAACCATTACTGAGATTGCAGGGGAAATAGGACATTCACAGCCTTCCGTCACAAAAATAATAAAGGAAATGGCTGCAGCAGGATTGGTACAGGATAATCTTACCTCTCAGGACAAACGGAGAAATGTAGTGGGACTTACAGAAAAAGGGATCGAACTTTCATCAAAGATAAAAATTCAGTGTGCTGATATTGACGAGGCTATTGACGGAATAATCAGTGAGGCAACCCACAATCTATGGGAAGCACTTGCTGAATGGGAATTTCTGCTAGCCCAAAAGTCGTTATTAAAAAGAGTACAGGAACAAAAGAAAATCCGCGAAAGTAAAGAGGTGCAGATTGTAGAGTATGAACCCAAGTATCAGACGGTTTTTAAAGCGCTCAATGAAGAATGGATTTCCAGCTACTTCAACATGGAAGATGCCGATTATAGAGCATTAGACAATCCGGAGGAATATATTTTACATAAAGGCGGAAAAATAATGGTAGCCTTATACCATAATGAACCGCTGGGCGTATGTGCTCTCATAAAAATGGATGATCCTGATTATGATTTCGAACTGGCAAAAATGGCCGTTTCACCAAAAGCACAGGGAAAAAATATGGGTTGGTTACTAGGATGTGCAATGATCAATGCTGCCAGAGAATCCGGGGCTTCAAAACTCTACCTTGAAAGCAATACGCTATTGAAACCCGCCATCAGCCTGTACTATAAATTGGGATTCCAGAAAATAACAGGACGCTCTACTCCCTACCAACGATGCAATATTCAAATGGAATTAAATTTAAAAGATCAATAATGTACGATAAAAAAGTAGCCATCGTCATTAAGGACGATTTATTAGCCTGGCAAAAACTTAACGTTGTTTCTTTTCTGGCAGGAAGTATTGCTATTGAATTTCCGGAGACCCATGGTCAGGAGTTCATCACTGCAGACAATGAAAAATTTCTGCCATTCATCAAGCATCCCACTCTCATTTATAAAGCAGACACTGATGAAAAACTGCATAGAGCTTTCCGCCGTTCCAGAGACCGCGAATTAGCGATCGGAATTTATACCCGTCAGCTTTTTGATACCCGCTCAGGCGAAGAAAATGTTGCAGAAATTGCAAAACATCCCGCAGAAACCCTGGATTTAGTAGGTATTATTGTGTATGGTGATCGTAGAAAGGTAGATAAAGCTCTTGACGGTCTAAAGTTTCACGAATAAATAAAAATAGTTTTTATTGAATGTCATAAGTCCACCTACTTTAACCCTATTATATTCTGTTTTCATATCGTTATCATTAGTATTTTCTATCTTTCATCAGGAATCTTGATATGATAATTTCCTAACTTGTAACGTTTAAGAAAATAAAATTACAGAATATCCGGGGATCATTTCGAATGAAGTAAAACGTTACTCAGCTGTGTAACGATTCTGCATTTCAATTGCTATCTCAGATATTCGCAATCCAATACAGCTTCATCATTTATGACAAATAAAGATTTTAATTCTCAGAGAGGTTTTACGTTCAGTAAACATGTTCCGGAAGAATTATCACATTTTGACCGGGTCTTTGATGTTTTCAAAGATTTACTTACCCACACTTCCGGCGATATTGAGGAAGCCTTTGAATGGCTCGACATGCTTGATAAAGAATATGATATTTTTAGCGATGAATATTCTCTTCAGGATTTTGAAGAAGACTTAAAAAAGCGAGGATACATCAAAGAAGAAGATCCTGAAGAGGGTAATTCAGGACAAGGCAAAGGAAAAAATATACTGACTCCGAAACTGGAATCGGCATTGCGCGAATATGCCCTGGACCAAATCTTTGGGAAACTGAAAAAAAACGGAACCGGAAATCACCGTACCACCAAAGCAGGAACCGGAGATGAACGTGATGGTGAAAACCGTTCTTTTCAATACGGAGATGACCTTGCTACATTGAATTTAACGGAAAGTCTGAAAAATGCCCAGATCAATAATGGAATTTCAGACCTCCGCTTAACGGAAGATGACCTCATCGTAGAGGAAACCAAACATAAAGCACAAATGAGTACCGTACTGATGATCGACATCAGCCACTCCATGGTTTTATATGGTGAAGACCGCATTACGCCAGCCAAAAAAGTAGCCATGGCATTGGTAGAATTAATAAAGCGCAAATATCCTAAAGACTCTATAGATATTATTGTTTTTGGAAATGAAGCCTGGCCGATAAAGATCAAAGACCTTCCCTATCTAAAGGTCGGTCCTTATCATACCAATACGGTTGCCGGACTGGAACTGGCCATGGATATTCTTCGGAGAAAAAGAAATACCAATAAACAGATTTTTATGATTACTGACGGGAAACCAAGTTGCATTCAGCTACCCAGCGGCGAATTTTATATGAACAGCTATGGCCTGGACGAAAAGATTGTTTCCCAATGTCTCAATAAAGCGGCACAAGCCCGAAAACTGAAAATTCCTATTACCACCTTTATGATTGCCCAGGATCCATATCTCCGTCAATTTGTAGAAGCATTTACAGCTCAAAACAAGGGAAAAGCGTTTCTTACAGGCCTTTCAGGTTTAGGACAAATGATTTTTGAAGATTACGAAAAAAACAGAATAAAGAGAATATAATCAGACGGCAGAGGTTAATACCAACTATCAAAACCAACTGATAAAAGCGTTCCATTCTCATCCGATAAATAGTATTACTAAAAAAATGAAAAACGATATCACATTTAAAGAATTAAAAAAATCAGGATATACTGATAAAACGATTAATGAAGAAATTCAGGCTAACCTGATTGCAAAAATTAAAGCTAAAGAACCTGTATTTGAAGGTCTTTGGGGCTATGAAGACACTGTGATTCCCCAGCTGAAAAAAGCTATTCTTGCCGGTCATCATATTAACCTGCTGGGGCTCCGCGGACAGGCAAAAACAAGAATTGCAAGAAGCATGGTGAGCCTTCTTGACGAATATATGCCGATTGTAAAAGGATCTGAGATCAATGACAGCCCGTATCATCCTATCTCAAAATTCGCCAGGGACCTTATTGCAGAATTAGGTGATGAAACTCCTATTTCGTGGGTACACCGCTCTAACCGTTTTTTCGAAAAACTGGCGACTCCCGATGTGAATGTTGCCGATTTAATCGGTGATATAGATCCCATTAAAGCAGCCACCTTAAAACTACCTTATTCTGATGAAAGAGTGCTGCATTACGGAATGATTCCCCGCGCAAACCGTTCCATATTTGTCCTTAATGAGCTTCCTGATTTACAGGCAAGAATTCAGGTTTCCTTATTTAATATTTTACAGGAAGGAGATGTTCAGATCCGTGGATTTCAATTGAGAATGCCGTTAGATATTCAATTTGTCTTTACGGCGAATCCGGAGGATTATACGAACCGTGGTAGTATTGTTACGCCGCTTAAAGACAGAATAGGATCACAAATTTTCACCCATTATCCCAAAACAATCGCACTGGCCAGACAGATCACAGAGCAGGAAGCCATGATTTCTCCTGAGGATCAGTCGCAGATACAAATCAGCAGTTTGGCAAAAGATCTTTTGGAGGAAGTTGCTTTTGCAGCCCGTGACAGTGAATATGTGGATGCCAAAAGCGGAGTAAGTGCGCGTCTGACCATCAGTGCTATGGAGAATCTGGTGGCTGCAGCAAAATTACGCCTGATTGAATCAGATACAGAGAAAACTACAGTACGTTTGCTCGATTTTATGTCTATTATTCCATCCATCACTGGGAAAATTGAGCTGGTGTATGAAGGTGAGCAGGAAGGAGCAGATTATGTAGCAAAAATATTAATTGACAAAGCGGTGATGAGACAGTTTGAAAGTATATTCCCACGGATCCCTAAACTGGAAAAAGAAGATATAAAAACACCATACACAGATCTTATCAGATGGTTCAATAAAAATCATCTTGAGCTCAACTACAATGATACGGATGAAGAATTCTATGCTAAACTAAACAGTATAAAGCCATTAGTAACCCTTATTGAAGAAAATGCTTCAGAACTAAACATAGAAGATCAAAATTTCTGTAAAGAATTAGTTTTATGGGCATTAACCATCAGCAGTAAAATAGATAAGTCTGAAAACAAGTCTGTTTTTACTTTCGATTCTGTGGGAATAGGACAATTTTTGCGTAACTAGGAGAGAGTGTATTTCAAAGAAGAAATTAATTTAATATTTAAGGGAGCAAAGAAGGAATCAAATAACGTAATCCGTGAATTTGAAAACCTCTTTGCTCTCTTTAATAAAAAGAAGCCTCTACTCTCATAAAAATGTTATTAAGTATAATAAGCATGCCAGGAGTTAAGACTATACTTACTCATTGTAACTGTTAAAAAAATAATATTTTAATACGACTCCTTTTGTCGTGTTGCTGATCTACTTTTACTATAAAGAAATAAAAATGAACAACAGCAATCTTCAAAACCAGGACAAAACAGTACCGGCTTCAGAGAGTATTCAGGATAACTCTTTAAATAATACGTGTACTCCATGTGAAAGCTTATATAATGACAGTCAATCATCTGTAGCTTCGGATATCATAAAACGAATTGATAAAAAAACAGGTGAAAACGTAAATTACAGACTATTCGACAATTCTGTCTATAATTTTCCTATTGACGATAATATCTATAAAATATTTGATCAGAATACCTATGTAAAAACATCATTTACAGTCAACAACACTATATTTTTAGACGAAATGGATGATGTATATGACAGTTTTAATGAAAAAGATGATGCTGCAAAGTTTGAAAAAGCTATAGATACTCTTAAAACACTCAAAGGAGGAACCCTCAGGTTTTCAAAACCTTTATCATTTAATAAAAAAGTTGAAGTTTCCGATTTAATAGGGATTACCATTGAGGGAGTTCAATCTCCATATTCTTTACAGGGTGTTAATTTTAATTGTGGATACATAGAGTTTACAAAGCCCGATGATATTGGTCTTGTTATTAATGGCTTTAGAGATTTAACCCTAAAAAACATCAATTTTGTATGCAGAGAAGCTACAGGTTCAACAGATTATTTATTGGAAATATTTAAAGGATATGATTTTGAAATAAACAATCTGAAATTTAGAAATAAAGTTTTAGGGGGAAATTGTTTGAAATTGGGGCGGGATACAGGAATATTATGTGCTTTTCAGGGAGATATATCAAGAGTAACCACTGTACAAAATGGCGGAACAGGAATATATACAGGGCAAACCAATACTTCTCTTAATTTCAGAAGCTGCTATGTAGGAGGAGGAAGATGGCACATCAAAGGGACGGTATATTCTGCTTTTATCTCCTGTGCCTGTGATGGGTCAAATGATAATGGCTATGTCATTGAAGGTGGCGATCAGTCAAGAGCCCATACTTTAACGTTTATATCATGTGGAGCAGAAGCTGCCAATAGAAGTGGTTTCTGGGTAGGATCGTATGTTTATAATATTACTTTTATTGCCCCTCATTCAGGAGAGAATAACCAAGGGCTTCATCCGGGTATCGGAGAGTTATTAATGCTTGAGAATAATGGAATCGGCGAACAAGAAGCAATAAGAGTAAGCAATCCGGCATCTTTGAATAAATCTGGAAATGCTGACATCTATGGCACCAGTTCAAGGTGTGCTTTTTTAATATTAGATTCAGTTTATAAAGCATCGTTAGGTAAAGGAATTGATGGAGACAGTGACTGGCGGTATAATAAAGTACTCCAGATAACGGATGAGTCTTTATTTCCAAAAATCGCATCCAATACCATTAATCAGTATGGCAGAATTTCATCCTATACCAGAAAATCAGCAAATATAACAGGAAACCTTAGCGGAACTGAAACCTGGTTTTATTTACAATCAGAAGGAGCATATATTGGAAAAGACACAAAATTGCTTGGCCTTACCATCCAGGTCAATAAAACAATTACTTCTTCTACAGGATCATCTGGAATATTAACTTTTGGTGACGGAATGAATACAAACAGTGATGTTATTTCTAATATAGGATTAGCAGCCGGAAGCAAAATTTTCCACACCTTTAAAAACAATGAATTTGTAGACTTTAATCATCTTGGTATAAGATTTCATATGAATGATAATTCCGTAATAAATGATGGAAACATTAGCCTTGAACTGTTCTATGAAAAGTTATATTAACAGGAACAGCACCACTGAATTTAATAGTGAGAAACAAAAGAACCTTCAGAATTAATCTGAAGGTTTTGCTTTTATCTACCTGGAAAACCGAGTATTATTTTGAAACAGGAATACCTGTTAACCGGCAGCCGGATCAACAAGTTCTGTGGTAAGACCTATAAATTTCAGAAGATTCTTATCGTCAAAAAACAATGTTGTATAGTATTTCCCTTTTTTGAAAATCAGTTTTGAGCCGCCCGAGAATGAGCTGTCTTCTCCAAGCTTTTGAACCTTAGCATCATATTTACTGAATTTGATTTTGCTTTCCTGTAATGTCGTTTTGTTCATAGCAAGACCAAAAGGCAGGCCTTCTACAATGATCACTTTATCATCCGGAATATCAAAAAACATTTCGTTGATTACATCATTTTGTCCGAGGCTGCAATATAGTTCCAATCCTGATTGAGTAAGCCACTTAGCATATTTTTCATCATTGGCATCTCCATAGAAAACCGTTTCTGCGTGAAGTGCTTTAGAAACTTTGTCGGTGGTTTGCGGGAAAATAAATTCAGAATTTTTATCCAATAAAGAATGTAAGCCTTCAGCTTTCTGTGAAAATGCAGTTAAGCTCATGAATTGAAAAAGTAGAGTTAAAATGAGGGTGAATGGTTTTATATGCATAGGATTATTTTTTAATGGTAATGTTTGGATATTAAAATTATTACTTGGTCAGATTTCTTGATTTAAATTCTTCTTCTAATGCTTTCTTATCTTTCCTCCATTTGTTGGCTGCAAAAACAGCAAAAAGTAAAGGAAGAAAAGTAAAAAGTACTAAACCATGCTTTACAGTGCTATAGGCGGCAATACCAATCAGAAATCCCAGGATGACCGCATTAGTAATATCGTTAGACTTTTTCTTTTTTATTTTTTCTAATAGTTCCTGATCGGTTAACTCTGATATTTCTTTTTCCATGGTTTGATACAATCTTTGGGTTATTTTTTAGTTTTTTTTATCCTGAAAAACATCTTATACTCATTCATTGATCAGTGAAAATCATCCGTTTCCCGGGCGTCTGCTAAAATACAAAAAAGTACAAATAAACCACTTACTCTATCAAAAATCAGATCATCTTATTCTTGAGTTCTTTATACTTGGAGCGGCCTACAGGCAATACTTCACCCGTTTTAAGCAGTACACTGTAACGGGTACCTATATTGACAAGCACCTTATCCACCTGCAGGAAGTTAACTAAATAGGATTTATGGATTCGTTCAAACTGATCAGGAAGAAGCTGGTGCAATAGCTCAAGGGATTTGTCGTGGTTATTATCTTTTGTCATCACTACAACACTATTCCCGTCTTTAAGGCTTCTCTCATAATGGCACACAAAAACCTTTCAAACTCTTTTTTCAATTAGAAATATGATGTCACCTTCTATTATAAAATATTCCCGGAAGCAATTAAAAAATTTAACACCGACAGTGCAGGATAATTTTTAACCATAATTATTTTAGATTGCGATAAAGAAAGAGATTCTTACTATTGATGCGCTTTCTTAAATTAATATTTCTCTAACATTATGAAAAAATATGCTTTAATACTTTTCGCATTCATTATATCAATTCCCGCTTCGGCGCAATACAAACCGTGGACTTCCTCAGAACAGCCTTTAAAGGAAATTGAGGCACTTAAAAAACAAATGGTAAAGCCAAATTTCAGAAATAAGGATTATCTTATTACAGATTTTGGAGCCATTGGTGATGGAAAAACAAAAAATACGGAAGCATTTAGAAAAGCCATTGAAAAGTGTAATGCAGAAGGCGGCGGAAGAGTTGTCGTTCCAAACGGAATATTTTTAACCGGTGCTATTTATTTAAAAAGCAATGTTAATCTTCATTTAAGCGACGGATCTACTATTTTATTCAGCCAGGACAGCAATGACTACCCTATCGTTTTCACAAGATGGGAAGGCATGGAGTGTATGAATTATTCATCTTTAATCTACGCTTACGAAGAAGAAAATATTGCCGTAACAGGAAAAGGAACATTAGATGGGAATTCTGATAACGACCATTGGTGGTTTTGGTGCGGTGCAACAAAATATGGATATAACGAATCCCGTCCGGGAAGACAAAATCCTGCCCGCGCAAAACTTCACGAGTATATGGCTCAGAGAAAACCTGCCCGAGAAAGAATTTTTGGAGACGGATATTATTTAAGACCCAATTTTGTTCAGCCTTATAAAAGTAAAAATTTCTATATGGCGGATGTTTTGGTTAAAAATTCTCCCATGTGGAATTTGAATCCTGTGCTGTGTGAAAATGTTTTGATTGAAAGAGTAAAAGTAATCAGCCACGGTCCTAATAATGATGGTTTCGATCCCGAAGCATGTAAAAATGTGTGGATCAAAGATTCATATTTTGATACGGGAGATGATTGTATCGCCATTAAATCCGGAAGAGATGAAGACGGCAGAGATATCGGAAGACCGGCAGAGAACCACATCATCGAAAACTGTGAAATGAAAGACGGACACGGCGGTGTGGTAATCGGAAGTGAAATCGCAGGCGGAGCAAAAAATATTTATGCCATAGGAAATGTGATGGACAGTAAAAACCTTGACAGAGCCTTAAGGATTAAAACAAGCTCAAGTCGCGGCGGAATCATTGAAAATGTATTCTTCTACAACACAAAAGTCGGCGCTTATAAAGAAGCTGCGGTACGCTTCAATATGCATTATGAAAAACCTGGAAATTATATTCCGATCATCAGAAATATCTGGGTAGAAAATTTAACCGTAGAAAAAGGCGGGAAATATGCCGTTCTTTCTGATGCTTACGAAACTTCTCCGGTAACGGATTTCACGATGATTAACACAAAAATGAATGGAGTTGAAATTCCTTATAAAGTAGATTTCTTAAAAAATGTGACATTGAAAAACGTAACCGTAAACGGAAAACCTTTAACTGAACTTAAATAATAAAATGCGAAGAAGAATCATATTCGCCGGACTGATTGTTTTATCATCCTATTCTTTTTCCCAGTCTAAACATTGGCAGGAAAACGAAAGAGAACTGCATTATAAAGAAGACAAAGGCGATTTTTTGTTGGTCAACGGAAAATACAGATTCAACCGTGCTTTGTATGGAGACAATCGTGCTTCGCGGGTGGAAGCAGGAGATTTACCGGAATTTGCGTTATATCTTCCCGGAATGGGAGGAAATCTTCAGTTCGTTATTCAGAAAGGAAATTACATTAAAAAATTAATTCAGGCTAATACAATTGAAACGCGCTATCGTCCCGGATCGATGCTTTATACTATTGAAGATCCGATTCTTGGAAATGGAAGCTTAAAATTAACCGTTTTAGCTCAATCAAAAGAAGAAGGTTTGGTTTTAAAAATGGAAATGGAAAATGTTGATCCTTCATCAAAAATTTATGCCGTTTATGGCGGTGCAAGCGGAACGACATTCAGCAGAAATGGAGACATCGGTGCCGATCCGGAATCAGGATTTTATCTGCTTCCGGAATATTGTGAAGGCAACGAGTTTCAAATCAATAAAAACCAGTTTGAGCTTACTTATTTAAACAAGAAAAAAGAAAATCAGCTTATCAACGGAAGTTTTTCAAATGCTAATTCATTACAATTGACAGATGCGAAAACGTTGGAAAATCTCGCTAAGTTTACTCAAAATAAAAACGAAGAATCTCCGATTATTTACGCAGCTTATTCTGCACAGAAAAATCCTGTTTATATTCAAATTAAAAAAGGAAAATCAGAGAAAAACTTTTCAGACGAGCAACTTGCAACAATTTTTAAAGAAGCCGAGCAATCCCGATTAAATTTAATCAATAGAATTCAGCTAAAAACTCCCGATGCAGATTTAAATAATTTCGGAGAAACATTAGCCGTTGCCGCAGACGGAATCTGGGAAAGCCCGACCTTTATGCACGGCGCTGTTGCCTGGAGGATGAGATTAAATGCGTGGCGTGGAGCTTATGCAGCTGATGTTCTCAGTTGGCACGACCGCGCAAAAGAACATTTTGAAAGCTATGCAAATTCTCAGGTTTTGAAGCCGGATTCTGCGCCCGTTGAAATGGATACACTGTTGCATTTGGCAAGACACAAAGAGAAAATGGGAACTTCGGTGTTTTCCAGCGGATATATTTCAAGAAATCCGAATGATAATTCAAAACCGCATCATTATAATATGAATCTGGTGTTTTTTGACCAGATGTTTTCGCATTTCAATTACACCGGAGATAAAGAATTTCTGAAGAAAATGTGGCCAACAATGGTTCGTCACATGAATTGGGAAAAAAGAAATTTCAAACGTGGAGATTTGTACGATGCATATGCTGCAATTTGGGCAAGTGATGCGCTTCAATATTCAGGTGGAAAAGTGACACATACTTCGGCTTATAATTACAGAGCCAATCGTGAAATGGCAAAACTGGCGAAATTGATTGGCGAAGATTCTACTCCTTACGAAAAAGAAGCTGAATCTATTTTAAATGCCATGAAAAGTCAGCTTTGGATTAAAAAGAACGGTTATTTTGCGGAATTTAAAGATGCTTTGGGCAATCAAATTCTTCATGACAAGCCAGGAATCTGGTCAATTTATCATGTTTCGGACGCTTATATTTTGAACGAATTTGAAGATTATCAAAACACGCAGTACATCAGCAATCATATTCCGAAGATTCCCATAACGGTAAAAGGTGAAAAAAATAAAAATTATTATACCCTTTCCACCACCAACTGGCAGCCTTATGATTGGTCGATCAACAATGTAGCTTTGGCAGAAAACCTACAGACGGCTTTAGCCTATTGGCAATCAGGGAGAAGCGAAGATGCCTACCTGCTTTGGAAAGGGAATCTTGCCGAAAGTATGTATTATGGAATCAGTCCGGGAAATTTCGAACAGTTATCGCATTATGATGCTTTTCGTGGCGAATTGTACCGGGATTTTGCTGATCCAATTGGAGTCGCTGCAAGAACTTTAACGGAAGGACTTTTTGGAGTTTACCCAAAATTATTAGAAAATAAAATTAACATAAAACCGGGATTTCCCAGAGACTGGAATTTTGCAGAACTGAAACTTCCGGATTGGGAATTTAAATTTAAAAGAAATTCTAAAAAAACGAATTATTGGTTTAAATCAAACTTTATAAATCCTGTTTCACTTGATTTGTTAATTCCGATAAATTATACTCAGATAAAATCCGTAAAAGTAAATGGTAAAAAAATAAATTGGACAATTCAACCGAATTCTATTTTGCAACCTTTTGTAAAACTGGAAACAGAAAAAGGGAAAGAATTTACCATTGAAATTATCTATTCCGGGGAAGAATTAACCACTGAAAAGACAGATTATCTAAGTTACATTTCTGAAAATATTCAATGGAATTTAGATCCAAAAAAGAAAATCACTCAAATCTACGATCCACAAGAACTGATCAAAAATTCCCCTCCTCTGGAGGGGTGGATTCGACCGAAGGGAGAAGACGGGGTGGTTAACCACAAGTTTGAATTAAATCAACAGGAAAGAAAGGGAACTTTTTTCGTTCAGTTGGAACAAAACGGAACGAAATGGTGGCAGCCTGTAAATGTTGATATTCAATATCCTTTACAAATTAAATGGGTGAATAAAAAGTTACAAATTCAATCCAAATCATTAAATAACATCAATGGAAAATTGAGTATTAATGGTTTAAATAAAACTTTTACAACTCAGAAAAATCAATCTACATCAATTGAAATTCCGACAAATGTTTTAAGCAAAGGAACTAATTCTGTTGAACTTGAATATAATGGAATCAAGCAAAATGTAGAAATAACAGACTGGGAAATTGAAACTCAAGGTGAATTTAATCCTGTTTCGTTACAGTCAAAATATAACGAAAAAGTAACCCAAATTTTTAATCAAAAATATCTTTCACCAAGGCTCAGCGTCCCTACTCTACAGCTTCCATGGCAGGGAATCGGGAATTGGTGTTATCCATTAATCACTGCTCAGATTGACGACAGTGGATTGATGAATAATAGAAAAAACGGTAAAGTTGATTTTCTCGGAATTCCTTTTTTAATTGATAATGCAGATAAAAATATTGTCTTTACCAGCCAGTGGGATAATTTCCCGAAATCGGTTGAAATTCCATTGACAGGAAAAGGAAAAAAAATCTACTTCCTGATGGCAGGTTCTACCAATCCGATGCAGTCGCAGATTATAAATGGGACAATTACGGTTCAATATTCTGATGGTACCCACACAGAATTAGAACTGAAAAACCCTATAAACTGGTGGCCGATTGAACAGGATTTATTTGATGATAATTTTGCTTTTGAAATTCCTGATGATAAAATTCCATACCGGGTAAAATTGAAAACCGGAGAATTATACAAAGGAGGAAGCTTAACCAAATATTCAGGCATCAAAGGATTTACAGACCGTGCTGTAGAAGGTGGTGCTGCAACTGTTCTTGATTTGCCGATTGATCCGAATAAAGAATTAAAATCAATACAATTAACAGCAGTAAGCAACGATGTCGTCATCGGATTGATGAGTGCCACTGTCCTTAAATAAATATAAAATATCAATAGAGACGTTATACATAACAAAAATATCAAGGCTTTAGCCGAAACTTATTTCAAGTTCGACAACGCCTGATTCAATAAAATAAATTAAAAAAATGAAGAAATTAGTCATATATCTAAGTCTTTTTTGCATTGGATTTTCTTCTCTCAATGCTCAAAAAATTGACCGTAAAAAAGTCGTTCAGCGTCATAATATCGTCAACACAAAAGCTGATACTTTATCTTCTTTAACGGTTGGTAACGGAAAATTTGCGTATACGGTCGACATTACCGGAATGCAGTCGTTTCCTGAATATTACAAGAAAGGTGTTTCTCTCGGAACTCAGTCTGAATGGGGTTGGAACAGCTTTCCAAATACTAAAGATTATAAATTTGAGGAAACATTAAAAGCGTACGATTTCAACAATGAAAGACGTAAAGCATTGTACAGTGTTCAATTAAAAGAACCTGAACGAAATAAAGGCGCTGTAGAATATTTTCGTGTGAACCAACACCGTCTGCAACTGGGAAATATTGGTCTGGAATTACTTAAAAAAGACGGCCAGAAAGCAAAAATATCAGATCTTACCAACATTAATCAAAAAATTGATCTTTGGACAGGAATTATCACAAGTGAATTTTCACTAGACGGAATACCTGTAAAAGTCTGGACTGCCTCTTTTCAAAATTCCGATAAAATTGGAGTTAAAATTGAGTCGGATTTGATTTCTCAAAACAGATTAAAGGTTTTTGCACGCTACCCTTCTCCAACAGGACAGTTTCTGGATGATGCTGCTTTTTACGGAAATGAAAATGATCATACAACGAAAATTATTTCATCAAATCAAACTCAGGGATTGATTGAACACCAATTGCAGAGTTCTGATTATTATACTCAATTTTATTTCACAGACGGAAAGCTGCGGGAAGCCGGAAAACATTATTTCCTGTACG
Source organism: Chryseobacterium sp. Bi04 (assembly GCF_918698085.1). Lineage (GTDB taxonomy): Bacteria > Bacteroidota > Bacteroidia > Flavobacteriales > Weeksellaceae > Chryseobacterium. Next base: position 48,653 of record NZ_CAKKLP010000010.1, on the reverse strand, counting down.
AACCTTCTTCTAAAAACAAAACAATTGAATTAAGTGTAGAATTCTCCGATAAAAATACAAAAAGCAGTAAAACATTATTTGCTGATGCCGAAAAAGAAAGCAATGCGGGATGGGAATCTTTCTGGAAAAGTGGTGCTGCTGTAGATTTTGAAGGCAGTACGGATCCAAGAGCAAATGAACTGGAACGCAGAGTTGTGCTGTCAGAATATTTAACAAAAGTTCAGTGTGGAGGAAGCAATCCGCCACAGGAAACAGGTTTAACTTTCAACAGCTGGTACGGAAAACCGCACACAGAAATGCATTGGTGGCATGGCGTTCATTACGCTTTATGGGGAAGACCTGAAATTTTGGAAAAACAACTAGATTATTATTTCAGATCGTTTGACAAAGCAAAAAAACTAGCCGAAAGACAAGGTTACAAAGGCGTTAGATGGATTAAAATGTCTGATAATGATGGAAATGAAAGCCCTTCTTCTGTCGCTGCATTTTTGATCTGGGAACAACCGCATCTTATTTATATGACCGAACTTTTGTACCGTGACAAGCAGGATAAGAAAGTTTTGGAAAAATATAAGGACCTGATTTTTGCAACAGCAGATTTTATGGCAGATTTTGCTACTTATGACAAAGAAAAAAACCGTTATAATCTAGGTAAAGGAGTAATTCCTGCACAGGAAGTTTTCCCTGCAAAAGATACGTATAACCCGACTTATGAAGTGGCCTATTGGGATTGGGCACTGAAAACAGCGCAACAATGGAAAGAAAGATTGGGACAGCCGAGAGATAAGAAATGGGATGACGTGATTTCAAAACTGGCTCCGCTCCCGGTTCAGGATGGTGTTTATCTGTCTACCGAATCGGCAAAAGACTCTTTTACATTTCCAAAATGGATGACCGATCACCCTGCAGTTTTAGGAGCATTAGGAATGGTTCCTGAATCTCCGAAACTGGATAAAAAAATTATGAAAAACACGTTGGACATCGTTTGGGAAAGATGGAATTGGGAGCATACCTGGGGTTGGGATTTTCCGATGACAGCAATGAACGCTGCAAGACTTGGACTTCCAAATAAAGCTCTGGATGCGCTTTTTATGAACATTCAGACGAATACATATCTGAAAAACGGGCATAATTTTCAGGATGGTCGCTTGAGAATTTACCTTCCGGGAAATGGCGGCGTTTTAACAACCGTTGCCATGATGCTCAAAGGTTGGGACAATTCTAAAGGTGAATTTCCGGGTTTCCCTAAAGACGGTTCATGGAAAATAAAAGCGGAAGGTTTCAAGAAAATGCCTTAAAAAATTTCACATTCATATAGTTGAAGTCTGCTGAAAGGCAGACTTTTTTATGCCCTGACTTTAAATTTTTCAAAATCAAACCAAATAAAGACAGATACGTTCAGGTTTAAACAATCACCGAAAGTACAGGACAGTCTACTTATATGTTTATGCTAAATTAGCAGTAAATCGAGATAAAATGGACAAGCCAAGACACTTTACACGCAGAGATTTTTTACAGACTTCAGCCTTTGGGATCACAGCTGCGGTTCTGGGATTGTCATTTGCAGGTTCATCTTCCGACAAACCTTATTTCAGCTTAAAACCAATCGGACGGACCTTTTCATTGGAAAATTATTACATCTGGTGTAATTCTCCAATTTGGGGCGAAGATGGTAAGGTTCATCTTTTCTATTCCAGATGGAAAAAAGAAAAAGGGATGGGCGGCTGGCTCAATGGTTCTGAAATATGCCATGCAGAAGCCGAGTCCCCTTATGGAGAATTCAAGCATAAACAAGTTATTCTCGCTCCCAGAGGTGGCGAATTTTGGGATGCCACCACTTGTCATAATCCTTTAATTACCAAAGTAGAAGACGAATATTATCTTTTTTATATGGGCAACCAAAACGGAAAAACAAATACCAAAAGGATAGGCCTTGCCACTTCAAAAAGTCTTGACGGAGATTGGCAAAGGCCTGAAGTACCTCTGCTTCTTCCCGGGGAAAAAGGCTCATGGGACGACCATTGTACTACCAACCCTGCTTTTATAAAAGGAAATGATGGTAAATTCTGGCTTTTTTATAAATCCTGGAACACTGAAGAATATGAAAATCAAAAAGGTCCGGTGAGAGGAAACCGAAAATATGGACTGGCAAAGGCTGATCACCCTGCAGGTCCTTATGAGAAAATAAAGGAAAATCCTGTCATTGATTTTTCATTGCAGCCGAACAATGCCCAGCTGGAAGATGCCTTTATCTGGAAACAAAACGGAAAATTCCATATAGTGGCCCGTGATATGGGATTTTTTAATCATGAATACGGTTTACATCTAACTTCCAGGAACGGTCTTCAATGGTCCCAACCGAAAATCGCTTATCTTAATATGAAGACTTATATTAAGGAGCCTGTACCACCTAATCATTTAAAACGATTCGGGAGATTAGAACGCCCCATGATTTTAATGGACAAAGACGGTAAGACCCCTAAATTTCTATTCGGAGCCACGCAGGGAGGAAAGTTCGAAACGTCTACCTCTTTTGTCTTTGAAATTATAAACACTAAAATTTAATTCCAAAATCCATTTTTGTGTTTTTTTGCTTTACAGGAAATAAACTTCAGATTAAGTATAATCAAACGGCTTTATTATAGTAAGCTATACTTAAGTTTTTACACCTTTATATACTAAAATTGTATTTTCCCGTTATAATATATACCGGGATAGTCACAATTATAATAAATATGTAAACATTTACAATCATTAAAAGCATATTAAAAAAAGTTATTATAAAATTTTTGTAACTTGCCTTACACCGTTCGTAACCTTTGAATTATTTTTTAAACTGAAATAAATATCTCCTATCTTAATATCATGTCAGAAACATTTGAAATAATAATCAATGAGCATTCCCGAGTTCCTAAATACAAACAGATTGTAGATTCTATCCTTAATGGAATTGACAGTGGGGAGATCAAAATTGGGGAAAAGATTCCTTCTATAAATGAACTCAGCGAATCCTGCTTTCTTTCAAGAGATACTGTAGAAAAAGCTTATAAAGAGCTCCGAAAAAGGCAAATTATAGAATCTGTAAAGGGAAAAGGTTATTATATCTCCCGTATTAATAAAAATGATGTTATCAATATTTTCTTTCTAATCAATAAACCGAGCACTTATAAAATGATGATCTATAATTATTTCGTCAATGCAATCGGTACCAAAGGCAATGTTGAGATGTATATTTATCATTGTGACGAAACACTTTTCATCAATTCCTTAAAAAAGAACCTGGGCGGATTCGATTATTATGTGATCATGCCCCATTTTAGGGATGAACAATCTAAACACACCAGCTCCACACAGCAGGTGTTGGATATGATTGAACAAATCCCAAAAAATAAATTGCTATTGCTGGATAATACCAAGCCTAATATTTCCGGGGAATACGGCTCTATTTTTCAGGATTTCGAACATGATATCTACAACGCTTTAAAAGAAGGTTTAGATAAAATAAAGAAATACGAAAAGATAATTTTAGTGTATCCCGATAAATCCATTCACCCCTATCCTTTCCGTATTGTGCGTGGTTTTGAGAAGTTTTGTAAGGATTTTAAGCTTGATTATGAAATTCTTGACGAAATTTATCCCGACATGGAACTGCAGGATAAGGATATTTTCATCACCATTCGGGAACGTGATCTGGTGAATTTAGTTAAACAAATCAGGCAGAAAAATCTGAAATTGGGTGAAGACATCGGCATTATTTCCTACAACGAAACTCCGCTTAAAGAATTGCTTGGAATTACTGTGATTACTACAGATTTTAAAGCCATGGGAGAATCCGCAGCCTATATGATTTTAAAAAATAAAAAGGAATCTGTAAATAATGTTTTTAAATTTATTCAAAGGGATTCTTTGTAGATTTTTTTTTAAAATTAAAAGCGCAATCGATTGCATTTTAATACCTACAATATAAGCTTACTACTTAAATATTGCTTAATTATGATTAAAAAATTAATTTTTGCCACGGCTTTTTTAATGGCACTTTCTGTATTCGGACAGAAAAAGAATGATAAAGATGCGGTTTCTGATGCTGCTGAAAAATTAAGATCAGCAATGATAAGTGGCGAAAAATCAGCCTTAGAATCTTTGATTTTACCGGAATTAACGTATGGACATTCAGGAGGTCACATAGATGACGCAGCAGAATTTGTCGATAAATTAGTCAGTAAAAAATCAGATTTTGTAACCATTGATATTACCAATCAAACGATCAATATTGTTGACAATACAGCGATTGTTCGCCACCATTTTTATGCAACGACTGCTGATTCTGGAAAAGCTCCAGGTGATGTAACATTAGATGTATTGTTGGTTTGGGCAAAAGTGAAAAACGACTGGAAATTGTTGGCAAGACAGGCTGTAAAATCTGAGAAGAAGAAATAAACTTCTACATTGTAATAAACAAAATTCGCAAGGTTGTCTTTGCGAATTTTTATTTTGCCCTGCTTAGTTTTTTAACGCAAAGTTTTATTTAAGATCCTGAATATTTTAAGTTAGCAAAGAATGGAATCAATAAATTGATTCTTACGAAGCTAGCTTCATCAGCAACTTTGTCGCCTTACTTTGCCTCTTAAAATAATTAATTTTTAAATTAAATCTTTGCATTTAAATATTTGAAACCAGCAACAGAATGATAAGTTTTGGCTAAAGCCAATCAGAATTTTTTACAATGAAAAACGGGCTAAAGCACATTTCTATTGATAAATTTATTCTATAAACTTTAAACTTCGACTTCCATCTTCCATCTTCCATCTTCCATCTTCATATCAAAAATTACTTCACTCTGAAGTTTTGTAAATCCTCCGGTTTTTCGCAGCAAACCTGTTCCATCACCTGTCTGAACTGCATTTTAAGCATTTCAATAATATGATCACCTCCTTTATCGCCTAAGGCACCAACTGCATACATAAATGTTCTTCCCATAAAGGTAAATTCGGCACCGCAGCTCAAAGCGCGGGCAACATCCGGACCAGTTCTTACCCCGCTGTCCATCATTATTTTGATCTGGTTTTTATATTTTTCGCTGATGTCTTTTACTACGGCAATAGTAGATTCGCCGACATCAAGCTGTCTTCCGCCGTGGTTTGAAATAATCATTCCATCAAATCCTAAACGAACTGCTTCTGCAGCATCTTCATCTGATGCAACGCCTTTAATGACTAATTTCCCTTTCCATTTATCACGGATAGCTTTTATCCTGTCTGAATTTAATCTACCGGAAAAAGTGGAATTCATGAACTGTCCCAATTGCTTCACCCCCATATTTTTATCCATGTATTTTTCCATGGTCTTAAAACTTGGAACTCCATGTTTCAGTATTTCCAGACACCATTCCGGTTTTGCCAACGCCTGGGAAACGTTTCTGAAATTCAATTGAGGTGGCATTGCCAAACCATTTCTGATTTCCTTTGCTCTGTATCCGAAAGTCGGAACATCAGATAGCACGCACAACACGTCATATCCTGAAGCTTCGCAACGGTCGAGAATATCATCACGCAGCCATTCTTCTCTCGGATGGTACAATTGATACCAGGCTTTTCCTTCCGTTAATTCAGAAATCCGCTCAAGACTGCTTGTCGTAACTGTACTTAATATAAAAGGAATATTATGTTTGAAGGCTGCTTTTGCTAAAATTTCGGGTGCATTGGGCCACATCAAACCTTGCAAACCAACCGGAGAAATTCCAAAAGGTGCGGAATATTTAACTCCAAACAATTCGGTTTCCATATTGGCTTCCGCATAATTATTATTCAGGTATCGCGGACGAAGCAAAACTTCCCGTAATTCGCTTGTATTCCTGTCCCGGTTGATGTTTTCATTACAACCTCCGTCCAGATATTCAAATGCAAAACGGGGCATTCTTTTTTTTGCCTTTTCAATCAACAATTCAAGCGAAGCATAACGGGTATCAAATGGAAATGACATGATTTATAAATTAAAGATTAACGGTTGAAGCACTTTCATCTGATAATGCTGCTGTAAAAAAGTTTCGTCTATTTTCTTGTTCGAAATCACCATGGAAGCTCCCAATGCAGAACCCAGCGGAGAATGTGTAGACATCACATTATAATGCTGAAAATGGTGAGACATCAGTTTCATAAATACGTCATTATCGGTGAATCCCCCATCGATGTAAATATTTGTAATTTCTGAATTTCCAATGGCATTTGTGATCGTATGAATCTGCAGATCCATCAGTTCGATCATCAATTGATGATAGGCTTCCTCAAAAGTAGCGAAAGATTTTAAATCTGTTTCACTGATCATTTTCCGTTTTAAAATAATTCCTTCAAAGCGAAAATAGATATTTTTATTTTTCATTAAACGCAGATACAAATCCTGATCAAACTGCACTTCCCTGTGGAAACCATATTCTTTTCCGTAATAAGCACATAATTTTTCAACCTGAATTTTATATTCATTTCCCATGAAAAAACGGGATGCTTTTACGCGTTTTCCATCGATGCGCATATAATTCAGGCAATTGTTTTCTATATCTTCATCGGTAAGACTTTCATCATTAAATGGATTTAACGAAATACTCCAGGTTCCTGTTGAAACTAATAAAAAAGGTTCTTTTTTGCTTAAAATATAAGGTAATAACGCTGAAGAACTGTCGTGAATTCCAACACCGATTTTAATTTTTTTATTTCGGTAAGAAGTATTGATGCTCGCAGAAGTCGGTACAATTGGCGGCAATAAAGCATCTATTTCTTCCTCATACACCCAGTCGTGGTAATCTGCTTTGTCGTAATCCCACAAATTCGTGTGGCAGCCTATTGAAGTAAATTCTGACACACAAATCCCGGTAAACAAATATGATAAATACTGAGGTAAATGAAGACTGTAACGGATTTTTCTGAATATTTCCGGATGCTTATATTTCAACCAGAATAATTGCAGACCAGAGTTCAGCATTCCTGCTTGAGGTGATGCTGTTTCGCGGGCAATTTTCAGTTTGCTTCCATGCTTTTCATAAAATAGATCAAGAATTTCATCATCCATCGGCTTGGTGTAGTTGTACAAAGGTGTCAGAACATTTCCTTTCTGATCCAGATGCACAAAACTGGCTCCGTAAGTGGAAAAATTGATGGCTTTTACTTCGTATTTTTCATTGTCAAGAATGGCATTAAAATTATCTTTTATCCAGTTTTGCATGGCTGCAAGATCTTCTGTAGGATAACCATCTTCATCAGTTGTAAGGGGCAATTCTGTATATTCACGAACAACTTCTTTATAATTTTTATCAAATAAAAAGAACTTTTTATTGGTTTTTCCAATATCAAATACTATGGTTACTTTTTTTTTGGACATTCTTGTGATGAATTTATTTTTTGTCATTGCGAACAGACTGAAGGTCTGCGAACGTAGTTCATAAGCGACGAAGCCATCTCTTTATTTTTTAAACGCAAAGTACGCAAAGATTTTTTTGACTACCATACTTTTCAAGTTCGCAAAAGCGTTTAACTCAGCAAAGTAATACAACTATAATTTATAATTAAACTTTCATTTAAATATTATTTTTCAACCATTAAGGAGTGTTCAGATTGTAAGATGCAACAAGAAAAAATCCACTTATTTCTTAAAGCAGCAATGCCTAAAATCCTACTCATCTAAACACTTTCAACCTTAATGATAAAAATATAAGGATACATATAATAAAAACTTTCGATTGCACTCAAAAGTTGAAATTATCAATTTTAAAACAGGGTTTTATAATCCGGTTGCTTTGGTTTCCAGGCCTCTTTCGGTAATTAAATTTTCTCTTACCTTTAAGCTTCTGTAAGCTGCGATTGGATCTAAAGCCGCTCCTGTCTGCAATCTTGCTGCTCTTAGTAACGGACGAACATCTGTTCTGTAGGCATTCTGCAAAATATCCTGCGCTGCAACGACATCGTTGTTTAATTGCGCCATTTTTAATGCTTTTTGGTCAACCAAAAGTGCCTGAGCATAAGCAATTAAAATAGCTTCCAGAGACTGTAATAGGTCTTCCAGCGGATCTTTGATGTTGTGGCTTGCATCGATCATCCAGGCTGGATAAGGATTGTTTGGATTGTTTTCCATCCCGTACACCAACTCATTAAAAATCAAGAATAAAGCATAAGGTTTAATAGAACCCACCGTTAAATCATCATCTCCATATTTGCTGTCGTTGAAGTGGAATCCACCCAATTTTCCTTTGTACATTAAGGTGGCAACAATTTGCTCAATATTGGTATTTGGTAAATGATGACCTAAATCTACCAACGTGTAAGCTCTTTCTCCACAAGCATTGGCCAGCATAAACGATGTTCCCCAATCCTGGATGGTTGTTGAATAGAAATTGGGTTCATAAGGTTTATATTCAATGAAAAGCTTCCAGTCTTCAGGCATTCCTGCGTAGATTTCTTGTAAGCTTTTTTCAGTATTTGACAACGCGGTCTGGAAATTCAATTGCCCTGGAAAACTTGCTCCGTCCGCCAACCAAACGGTTAAGCTTTTTGAGCCTAATTCTTTTCCGATTCTGATCACTTCTTTGTTGTGTTCTACGGCATAAGCTCTTGAATCTTCATTAACAGCGTTCAAAGAACCGAATTTGTACGAATGTTTTGCTCCGGCCTGATCCTGGAATGTGTTTGAATTCATGGCATCAAAAACTAATCCGTGAGACGCAGCTTTTTCTTTAATCGCTTTTACATCACCCGGAATATCCCAAGGAATATGTAAAGAAACAGCTCCCGCAGAATGTGTTAGTGCATGAATTAAGCCTACATCTTCTAATTTTTGTTCCAAAGAAGAAGGTTCGCCGCCGTAAGAAAATCTTCCGAAACGGGTTCCTCCCGCTCCTAAAGCCCAGCTCGGAATGGCTACCTGGAAATCAGCAATTTTGTTGACAATTTCAGCAACATTGGCTCCTGATTTTGTTAGTTTATTTTGTAGAAAATCGAAATCTGTTGTAAAGTTTTCAATTTCGCTTTTATTGTATTGTTCAATGATATCTTTTCCTATAATCATGATTTGATTTTTAAATATTAAATTGAATTTTTATTTTAAACCATTAAGATTTATTAAGCTTTTAAGGATGATTAAGAGAAATAAATTTCTTAAGAGTCAGACTTAAATTTGCTTGCAAATTCTTAATCTTCTTAATTCCTAAATTATTCTTAATGGTTTAATAATTCATTCGGATTAAATCAGCAATTTAATAATTATCTATTTTAAAATTTTATCTTGGAAATGCGTTGGCCATTCCTCCGTCTACATTGATGATGTTTCCTGTTGTTTTATCTAAAATTGCTACACAGGCGAAAACGCCGTTCGCAATGTCTTCAGGAAGGATAATTTCATTTAATAAATTTCTTTTTGCGTAAAATGCTGGGAGTTCTTCAACAGAAATTCCGTTTGCTTTTGCACGGCCTTCTGCCCAGGCTCCTTCCCAGATTTTGCTTCCAACGATCACTCCGTCAGGATTTACTACATTAACACGGATTTTATCAGATGCCAATTCAGCGGCCAATAATCTTGTCATGTGCTGTTGAGCTGCTTTTGCAGTTCCATAAGCAACATTGTTTGGTCCGGCAACCAAGCCGTTTTTACTGGCTATATTTACGATATCTCCGCCTAAATTTTGCTTTTTCATGATCTCCACTCCATTTTTCGCGATCAAAAACTGACCTTTTACCAAAACATCCTCTAATAAATCCCAGTCTTTTGTTGTGGTGTCTTCCAATGATTTAGAAATTGCCAAACCCGCAGAATGAACCAGAATATCTACTCCACCAAACGCTAAAACAGTTTCTTTAAAAGCATTCGCAATGGCGTCTTCATTGGTCACGTCACAAGTAACGGCTACCGCCTGATCTTTGCTGTATTTTTTTGTAACAGTATCTAAAGCTTCCTGATTTAAATCTGTAAAAACAACAACTGCCCCTTCCTGAACCATTTTGTCAGCAATGGCCTGTCCGATTCCACCTCCTGCGCCGGTTACGATCGCAATTTTCCTTGAAAGCGGTTTTTCTTTCGGCATTCTCTGCAGCTTTGCTTCTTCAAGCAGCCAATATTCGATATCAAATGCTTCCTGTCTTGGCAAAGATGTATATTCCGAAATGGCTTCTGCTCCACGCATTACGTTGATTGCATTGACATAAAATTCACTTGCAACACGCGTTGTCTGCTTATCTTTTGAAAAACTGAACATTCCCACTCCCGGATAAATGATGATCACAGGATTCGGATCACGCATTGCTGGGCTGTTTGAATGTTTACAAGTTTCGTAATATTCTTTGTATTCTTGTCTGTATTGTTCGAAAAGAGGATTTAATTTATCTAAAATAGCTTTAGAATCGCTTAAATCTTCATTTTTATCTAAAGTTAAAACCAAAGGTTGAATCTTAGTTCTTAAAAAGTGATCCGGACAAGAAGTTCCTAATGGCGCTAAACGCTCCAGATCATTGCTGTTGATGTATTCCATCACAACATCGCTATCGGTAAAATGACCGACCATTCTGCTTTCAGAAGATGCTAACCCTCTCAACAAAGGCATCAATTGAGCCGCTTTGTTTTTACGTTCTTCAGCAGGAAGAGATTCTACTTTTTGTCCTCCGAAAACCTGTCCGTTTTCTTCGATTTTTTTTGCGATATATTCAGAGGCTGTTTCGATAACTTCCAAACTGTTGATGTAACATTCGTAAGAAGTATCTCCCCAGGTGAATAGTCCGTGGCTTCCTAAAACAATTCCTCTGATTCCAGGATTATCGTTTAAACATTTTTCCAATTGTAATCCTAAATCAAAGCCCGGACGCTGCCAGGGAACCCAACCCATTGTGTCGCCCCAGATTTCTTTGGTAATTTTTTCACTGTCTTTTGCCGCAGCTACCGCAATTAAGGCATCGGGATGAAGATGATCGATATGTTTGAATGGAAGTAAACCATGTAGAGGCGTATCAATAGAAGGCGCTTTGCTGTCCAGATCAAAAATACAGTGATTGAATAAGCCTACCATTCTGTCTTCATCTGCTAAGCCTTGGTACACATTTTTCAGGTTTCTTAATCTTTGTGTGTATAATCCGGCAATTCCTTTTCTTGTCAGAGTTCCGATGTCGCCACCTGAACCTTTTACCCACATCACCTCAACTTCTTCGTTGGTTAGCGGATCTTTTTCGATGGTTTTGCAACTTGTATTACCTCCTCCATAATTGGTAATTCTTAAATCTGCCCCTAATATATTTGAGCGGTATAGAAATAAGGCCACCTGGTCATTTCCTAAAGATGCCGCTTTGTTTTCGTCCCATAAATAGTCTACGTATTTGAATGTTTTAACTTTTTCCATTTGTTTACTTATATTTCTGAATTTCTATCCAAAATTAGACTGTAATATCTTTTACAGCATCCCGTACTATACTGGTAAATACTGTATTTAAAGATAAATTAACGTTTAAGTATAATTATCTTATATCAATCTGATTCAGATTATTTTGATTAATAATTTTGTGCTAATAGTTGTTTTTATTTTAAACATTAAGAAATTTAAAAGGTTCAGATTTATTAAGGAACATCCAAGATGTTTTTGAAGCATACTATTTTAGCTTAACCTTTAAATCATATCTATTAAATTTCTTAATGGTAAATTTTATTTGAATTAATATCCGGGTAATTGACTCAGATTTGGGTTATCTACTAACGGATGACCTGCAGACTGCGCAGCAAAAGGCAACAATTCTGTTTTATTCGGTACGAATCCATAGAAAAGACCGTCTCCTCCCCCTTCTATCCAATTCGGATATGTTCCTCCGTTTTCTGCTGAACCTGTTGGCTTGGTATAGATGATACTGCCGATCTGAAGCTGGCCTGCAGCACCTCCTAAAAATCCGGCTGTCTTTTTCGCATTGCTGTTAAATGTACTGTTGTAAGCCTGGAACATATTCGTAGGATACCATTTATCATCTATTGCTGTGGCTTGCCCGTGTGCTGCTACAATAGCTCTTAATGCAATCTGATAATTGTCGAAATCTGCAGAACCCGTTGGAACATTAGTAATGACTGCAATTTCTGCGGGGCTCGTTATATCAATATATTTTAATGCCAAAAACGGATCACCATAGATCTGTGCATTTTTTTCGAGTTTATAGAGTCGGTAAACAGGTGTATTTGCATAGGCTCCCGTTTTGTTTGACAAGTTTTTCATCGCCTGTTTTGTTGCCTCAATTTCGCTTGCCAAACGATTCATTCTGATCAAATCTGTACGAAGGTTAAACTCTCCCGCAAATTCCCATTTACGCTCCTGAACAATAGCGGCTTCAAATGCCTGCTGGCCGGAAGGAACCGGTACACTTCCGATTCCGGCACGGTTTCTTACCTGCATAAAAGCAGAAGTTCCCGCAGCAGTAGGGCCTCCGTTTAAGTAATTTTGAGTTTCTGCATACATTAATAAAACATCTGCATATCTTAAAACAGGAATATTTAAATTTCGTGCATCTGCCGCCTGAGGCGCAATACACCATCCCATCCTGAATTTACCTGACAGGATGCAGGAATAGGTAGTTCCGGCATTCACCCAGGTATCACCTGCATTACCATTATTTAAGAAATAGACACTGTAAGAAGTACAAGAAACGTCTCTACGGCTATCTCCCTGATTAAAAGATAAATAATAACTTGGAAGAATGAATTGTAATGTCTTTCTTGATCCATATGCTCCTCCACGGGAACCTTCATTGGCGTACACTCCAAAAGCTGAGTTTGTATTTGCTCCGTATTCAGCAACCTGCCAAAGGATTTCTGAGTTTGTCACTGAAAATTTTCTCTGGCAGAAATTGAACCATAACGCTTCGAAACCACTTTTGCCGCCCTGAGCCTGTACCAAAGAGTTTGTTCCTCCGTTAATAATAGCAGCACACGCATTATCCGCAATCTGGTATAACTGCTGAATCCTGCTGTTATCACTGCGACGCGACATCATCGCCCCACTTCCGGTATTCAGGTCCCAACGAAGGGAATACCCTGCGGCATAGAGAGCGATTCTCGCCAATAAGGCATTAGCTCCCTGCTTTGTTAAACGCTCTGTTGTTGCATAGCCACTTTGACCAAAATTTGGAATGTTACCTACAGATTCCTGAAGATCAGCGATGATGCGATCGTAAATTTCGTCTCTTGAAGTACGTTTTGGATATAATGTATTCGGATCATTAGGATCCATCTCATCCAGAGGTTTAAAAACGGAAGGAACATCTCCGTACACCCGAATTAAATTATAATAACAAAATGCACGAATAGCCTTAACCTCAGCCAGTAAAGCATCACGTTTTGTGCTGGCTTCCATTTTGCTTAACCCGCTCACGGCAATATTTGTTCTTTCAATAACGGCATACATCGCAGCGTAAATTCCTGTTACCGTATTCGGAGTATAGGCATCATACTTGTAGTTGGCAATATTATACTTGGAATTATTGGTAGAGCCATCTTCTGAAGAGTGGGTTACGGTGTCTCCCGCTCCCAGCTGATAATACATTTCAGTTGGAACTATACCTCTGTAACAACCCAGAACAAACATCTCTGCAGTATCTATATTCTTAAATACAGATTCTGTATCCAATGAATTGTAGGCCGGCTGATCCAGAAAATCGTCACTGCATGAATTCATCGCTAAAACGGCGACGAAAATTGAGGGAAGAATGACCAGTTTTCTTAGCAATACGGGAGTTTTATGTATATTTTTCATGATTTAAATAGTATTAGAAAGTTAAGTTAAGACCAAGAACATAGCTTCGTGAACGAGGATATGTAGAGCTGTCATATCCAGGTGTCACAGTCACCCCGCTTGCCGCCGAAACTTCAGGATCATACCCTGAGTACCCTGTAATTGTCGCCAGATTATTAACGGTAAAATAGATACGGGCATTGGTTAGCATCACTTTATTTAAAAATTCTCTAGGAAAAGAGTATCCTAATGTTACCTGAGCAATTCTCAGGTAGGAGCCGTCTTCTACATAATACGATGATGGGTAGGCAATATTTGCAGTATTTGTATTGCTTAAGCTCCACAGTCTTGAACCTTCATCAGGATTCAGCTCTTTAAGCCTAACCAAATTTGTTGTTGCCTGTCCCGTATTAGGATCAATCAAATGATAATAATTGTTTCCGAATTCTGAAGGAGCATTCTGGAACATGGCGTATGGACTTAAACTTTGCTTGGTTGCGTTATAAATATCATTACCAACGCTAAATTTCATAAACACAGCCAGGTCAAAGCCTTTGTAGGAGAAGTTATTGCTGATTCCCCCGATAAAATCCGGAGTACCGTTTCCTATCTTCTGCATTTTTCTTGTAAACTGATCACCTGCTTCATTATCAGCAGCAAATTTCATATCTCCCGGTTTAGGAGTTCCGGTGGCAGGTTTTACAACGCCCGGGTTTAAGGTTAATGATCCATCTGGATTTTGAGTAAAATCATCAGTCGTGTAAACTCCCTGATAAACATATCCGTACATATCACCCAATTCTTCTCCTAGAGTTGCATAGTAGGTTACCATTCCCGTTCTGCTTCCTCCGACACTGAACGTTTTATTCAGTTGTCCGTTTTCAAGAGAAAGAACTTTAGATTTATTGAAAGAAATATTAAGGTCTGTTGTCCATCTGAAATTTTCTGATTTTAAATTGATGGTATTTAATGTGAATTCCATCCCTCTGTTTCTCATAGAACCAATATTCTGATATTGTCTTGAATAGCCTGAGGAAACGGGAAGTACACTTTCAAAAAGCATTTTGCTGACGTTATTATTATACCATTCGGAGGTTAATTTAATTCTGCTATTGAAAAAAGCTAAATCTACCCCAATATTGGTTGTTCTCAGTTCTTCCCACTGAAGATATGGATTTCCCCAGTTTGTGCTTGTAACATAGGCAGGATATCCCTGGGTATTGTTCATCGGGTAATCTGTAAGCAGAACATTGGTTCTCCATAAATGATTAGCAACCCCGTTATTACCAGTGGCCCCGTATTCAATTCTTAATTTAAAATCATTAACAAAATTATTGATCTTATGCTCTTTCCAGAAGTTTTCCTGAGAAACGCGCCAAGCACCTGCTATTGATGGAAAATATCCCCAACGAATATCCTTCGCAAATTTTGAAGAACCGTCCGCACGTATTGTCCCTGTAATTAAGTAACGATTATCATAATTGTAATTCGCACGGGCAAAATAGGAAAGTAAGCTCATACTTGATCGGTCTGTATTTTTATCAGCTACCGTTGCGTTGGCAATATCATCCAACCCGAAATTAGGATACGGGAATTTTGTAAGTTTCATGCTGCTTCCTTCGGATTCTTCATACCAGATTTCGTTCCCGATTAAAGCATTTACTTTATGTTTTTCACCAAAAGTTTTATTATAATTTAAAGTATTGGTAATCTGATAACGGAATGTTTCCGCATTGGCGATATTTCCGTTAATCCCTGTGTTGACAGGATCTGTAAGAAAGGCACGGGAATTCTGATCTGAAAAAGATGTTGATTTACTGTTTGTCCAGCTATATTGTCCGGCAGTTCTCCATGTAAAGTTTTTCAGGAAATCAAATTCGACCCCTGCATTGGCTACGAATGTTCTTGTACGTTTGTTGGAAGTAGATGCCTGATTTTCTATGAATGGATTTTCTGTATCGAAACCGGAATCTAACGCTGAAAAATCCGGAAAAGTCTGATTGTTGAACAGCTGATCCTGAGTAAACAATGTACCTCCGGTGATAGGCTGAAGAAGAATTTTTTTCATCCCGGAATAGGCTCCTCCCCCATTTACAGAATTGTTCGTAAACATGGTATTGAAATCTACTCTTACTCCTTTATACAATTCCGAAGTGATATTGGCACGTAATGAATTTCTTGTTTCGTTAAAATTTTGAAGCAGACCCTCCTGCTTATTGTAATTATAACTAATGAATGCCTGTGTTTTATCATTTCCTGCAGAAATATTTATGTTGTGGTTCTGAGTTACCCCCGTTCCGCCCAACATTTTCTCCTGCCAGTCTAATGCGGAAGCAGACCCATAGCGATTGCCAATCCTCTGATAGGCTCCGGAATAAAACCCTGGTGAATCTGTCCCCAAATTATTATCAAAAACATTACTCCACGCTGATGGCTTAGACTGAAGCATTCCCAATTCGTACTGATACTTTACATATTGTTCCGGATTTGAGAGCATATCCAGTTTCTTTGAAAGCATATCAAATGACATGAACGTATTATAGTTGATAACCGTTCTTCCTTTTTTACCACCTTTAGTTTTAATAACAATAATACCGTTGGAACCACGGGCTCCGTAAATGGCAATCGCAGAAGCTCCTTTTAGTACGTCGATACTTTCAATATCATTAGGATTAATCACATTCAAAGCGTTATCCATTTGGAAACCGTCTACAATATAAAGTGGATCAGAACTTTGGGTAATGGAAGAACCTCCCCTGATCGTAACATTGGCGCTGGCTCCCGGGGCACCGCCTGCAGTCACAATATTCAGACCTGCAGCTCTTCCCTGCAGTGCCTGTAAAGCGTTCATTGCCGGTGTAGCTGCTAAATCTTTTGCAGAAACTGAAGAAACAGATCCTGTTAAGTCTGACTTCTTAACTTTACCATAACCGATAACAACCACTTCCTCAATATCTTTTGTGTTTTTCACAGTATCGTTTACCGCCTTTTGCCCCCAGACAAAACTTGTTGAAAGCATAAATGCCGGAAAGACTATTCGCTTTATATTTTTGTGTTTAACTATCAAAGACATATGTTAATTTTTATGTTACCAAAATACACCGTTACAAAAATCCAGGCATCCTGCAATATCCTGTATTGCAATATTCATAATTTACCACAATTAACTGCAAATATTTAAGTTATATTTTAAAATACTCAACAAATCACGTGTAAATTATCAATCATTCAATAAAATACTTAACTAAACCGTGAATTATAAATTCCTATTTCAAACAGATCCCCTTTTTTTAGAGTTAATTGCTTTTAAATAAAAAAGACACTGAAACAATCAGTGCCTTATTGAGTTATTTTTTAACTCTGAAACTATATGAATAGATATTGTGAAACCGTCAATGAAACAGGGGGAAGGCTATCTTAAGGAATTGCCATACCCTACCATCAAAATAGAAATAAACATGACGATCATTCCAACAGCAATGGTAGTAATGGTTCTTTTGGAAACTCCTTTCCATTCTTTAATAATGATTCCCCACAAATTAGCAATGAAGATAATAAATGCCATGTGTAAAATCCACGAGCTCGCCCCATTTCCCATTTTACTTTCACCCATACCATAAAAGAAAAACTGTAAAAACCACATGGTTCCGGCAAGCGCACAGAAGATGATATTTTTTGCAACAGGTACATTTCTCTTAGTATAGTCGGTGTAAGATTTATTTTTAAAAGCCAAATACAGACAGCCGATCAGATTGACTGCCATCCCGCCCCAAAGGACAACCACATAGGTTACATTATTTTGAAAAAGAAATTCTCCCTGTCCCGGATTTGCTAGTTTCCAGGCTTCATTGGCTACAATGGCCATTGGCTTTCCTGCCTCCAGTCCGAAATTGAAACATGCACTTAAAACACCGGAAATGATGGAAACTATTATTCCCAACCCGAATTTATATTCCGTTTTTCCTTCTACACCATGAGGATCTATTGAACCGGTTTGCAGCTCTTTTTCCTTCATCATCCCTGCTTTTCCGCTGATGACGATTCCAATAACACAAACCAGAAGTCCCAATAACACAAACTGTCCCCAATTGCTGGAAAACAGTAAACCGATATTGTCTTTTCCTGTTTGCGGAGAAAATTCATAATAAATAGAAGGAACCAATGATCCGAATATCATACAAAGTCCCAAAATAATGCTGCTCCCAAGCGCAACACCCAAATATCTGACTCCTAAACCATAAGTAAAACCGCCAATTCCCCACAAAGCACCAAACAAAAACGTCAGTCCCAATATGGAAGAACTTTCACTCTGAATGATTTCCCAAAAATCAGGAATGGTCATAAAGGCAGCCAATGGCGGAACGATGACCCAGGAAAAAACGCCTCCTATCAGCCAATACGTTTCCCAGGACCAGCCTTTTACTTTTTTATAGGGCAGGTAAAAACTCCCTGAAGAAAAGCCTCCTAAGAAATGAAAAAAAACTCCTAATAATGCATTCATAATTTTATCTTATGGATTGAATTTGAAAATTAATACTATGAAATCGATTGCGCATCTTGTAGTGTCATGTTTACAATAATAATTCTTTTTTTTTAAATCAATGATTCGATGTAGCCAAACAAAGAATTAAAAGTTCAATACTTGAAATCATCTATTAAAATTAATTCTGTTCTCTAAAATTTCAAAAAACATCAATAGAAATGGGCTAAAGCCCATTTACTAAGGTACATTCTATTGTTGGCTTTAGCAAAACCTATAAAATATGGCTAAAGCCTTAGGTTGGTTCTTATTTATAGTCAGCTAAAGTCCGACTTTATTGATTTTCCCACAGATTTCTCAGATCTACACAAATGTTTATGCTATACTTTATTTAAGTTGTCAAATTAGACGCAATCAGTTGTGCAAATCTGCGAAATTTATGGTAATAAAAACGTTACTTCATTTTATACACTTCACTGGCAGCAAGCAACAGGCAGCCTAAACCATAATCTTCAAAATCAGGTTCTTTGTCAACAGCAAGTGGCTGACCGTCTTTAGGTTCTTTTCCTGTTCCCTGTACCCAGCCCAGAAATCCATTAGGCTGAACGGAATCTTTTGCAATTGCATTCCAGGCCTTCACAACAATGGGTAAATACGTTTTCTTATCAATTAAACCTTTATTGATTCCATACGCCATTCCATATACAAACAGAGCGGTTCCCGTCATTTCCTTGCCTCCAAAATTGTTTGGGTCATGTAAACTTGCATTCCAGAAGCCATCTTCTCTTTGGATGGGCAGCAAAGCTGATAACAAATCTTTATAATCCTGCAAATATTCCTGATAATGTGGGTCGGATTTTGGCGTGTCCTCCAGCGTACGTACCAAAGCAGCAACTACCCAACCGTTTCCGCGGCTCCAGTAGCAATCTTCACCGTTAGGTTCTTTATAAGGCGGAACAAAACTCTTGTCTCGCCACCAAAGTTTATCTTTTGGGTTGTACAAACCATTTCCGCCATGCTTATATTTGGTAAAAGCATACATTTCGTAGTTTTTATCGAAATACTTTTGCTCACCCGTAATTCTGCCCAGTTTTGTAAAAATTGGCATTCCCATCTGAAGTGCATCAATCCACCACCAGTCATCTGATTTTTTGGAGGTGATCATACTGTCCATCGAGGCTTTCACTAATTTTATTCTTTCCGGATTTTTCCTTCCGTCAATTTCGTAAAGATCAAGATACGTTTGTCCGCAAGCCTGATTGTCGGCATTTCGGGTGTAGGTTCCGCGCATCATGTCCCAATTGTGCTTTTGAGACCAGTCGATGGCGTAATCGTAATATTCTTTCTTAGGATCTACTTTATATAATGCTATTAATCCCTCGTAATAAACAGCCCGCGTCCAAAGATTGCTCGGCCATACTTTTTTGCCGACAACTTCCTTTCCCGGATCCGGCCATTTGTTCATGAAATATTGATTTGCTCTTCGTGAAACTTCCAACACTTCTTTTTTATCCGGGAGATTAACGTTCTTTGCCCTTGTTTCTTTCTGAACTGAACAAGAAGATAAAACTCCAATAATCAACGCATAAAAAGCGCCTCTCATTAATACTTTCTTCATAATTATATATATTTTTTATTGTACAATGTATTAGTTTTAAAAACTTCAACATTAAGAAAATTAAAGGATTAAGATTAATTAAGGAAACATCAAGATATTTTTTAAGCATAACACTTATTATTTTGACTTCGTCAAATCTCTTAATCTTTCTTTTAATTATTAATTATCTATTTTTCTAAACTTCTTAATGTTTAAAATAAATTTAAATTCTATAAATATTAAGGTTTAACGGTATAAATATTTGGCGCAGGAACCTTTGAAACAGATTCATCCAAATAATAATCGGTATGGGGAGGCTGATTGTACCCTACATTTTGCCAGACGATGCTCAAACGGTATTGTGGATTATGCATCAACGTGTACAAACGGTGCTTCGTCGGAATTGTCGAACTGAAAATCCGAAGTTCCTTATTATCTGAGGTTCTGTACATCACTTCTTCCCGCCAATCCCCGAATAAATCGGCGACCAAAGAAGGGTTTTTCTTGGTCCCGTTATTGGATTCACACTGAAAATCTTTAGCATCAAAAATCAAATCCGATTTTTCTTTATTCCAATCCCATTTTGATACGGAGGTCCCGTCTAGAATTTCGCTTAAAAAATCTCCATCCCAATAAATCCCCATATTAACTGACGGATTTTTTTCACTGATTTTTTTTCCTTTCGCATCGTAAAGCCCTTTAACTCCAGCTCCTGCAGCCCAACATTCTGAACCTTCATACCTTGGGTCTATATTTAAAGATAATCCTCGTCCCGGTCCCTGAAATTTGCCTTGTTTACTATAAATTAAAGATGGTAATTTCCATAAAACTTTCCCGGTAGCTCCATCTCTGAAATGTGCACCTGCATCATCAAATCTTTCCTGAATATCAAAAATTTCCAATCCGGGATTAGATGGGTCTAAATCTCCAACGTGCAGCGCATCACCATGGCCAAAACCTGTACTGTTCAGCACTTTCCCATTATCATCAACCGTCATGGCACCGAAGATAATTTCATCTTTTCCGTCATTATCAACATCTGCAATACTCAGGTTATGATTTCCCTGTCCGCGGTATTTTTTATTTTCTTCTGAACTTTCGGTATCAAAAAGCCATCGCAAACTGAGTTTTTTATCTTTATAATCCCATGCCGCGATTGCCGTTCTGGTGTAATATCCCCTCGACATAATTACACTTGGAGTTTTACCGTCCAGGTAAGCAACAGCTCCCAAAAACCGGTCTATTCTGTTGCCTTTTGCATCACCCCAGGTTTCGGTCATTTGCTCGTCGGTTGGATTCAGACTCCCTGCAAATCTTGGAACTTCATAATTCACGGTATGAATTTCTTCGCCGGTTTCACCATTAAAAACAGTCAGGAACTCCGGTCCGGAAAGGATCATTCCATTTTCATTGACGTAATTTTTTGTCGGGTCTCCTATAAATTTTCCTTTGCTGTCTTTGCTTCCGTCGGCGGTTTTCATTACAATTTCGGCTTTACCGTCCTGATCGAGATCGTATACCAAAAACTGTGTATAATGCGCTCCTTCTCTGATATTTTTTCCCAGATTGATTTCCCATAAAAATGTACCATTCATTTTGTAAGCCTGGATGATGGGTGGATCAGTAATACCTTTCTGACTGTTGTCTTTTGACCTTCCGGTTTGATGCAGAATGATTTCATATTCACCATCACCATCCAAATCTGCCACAGAAGCATCATTCGGGGTATAACCTTGTGGTGTTTTTAAGGGAATGGAAAAATAAGGTTTTTGATTGGCTACATATTTTGCAGAATCATTGTCAACTGATTTATCCTGAGTATTTGACTTAACGAAATAGGTATAATTCTTCGCTTTATCAGCAGTTTTATCTAAGAAATTAGTTCCGTTTAAAAGGAGTTTTTCATTCAGTTTTATAGTTGAATTATTTTCAGTCCGATACAAATCAAAATGGGTATTTTGCTCCTCTGTTCCTAGCAGACGCCAACTCACGAAAACCCCTGATTCTACAGGAATGGCAACAATTCCTCGTTTGAGGTATTCCATTTGTCTCTGTGCAGAAAATAGCTGCGATAGAAAAATGGCAGATGTGATAAGTATATATTTGATTTTCATAAATCTTTGCTTTGTAAGTTTCGGCTAAAGCCAATCTATATTTTCATTATTCGTAAACGGCTTCAGCCTGTTCCTATTGAATTTTATCCTTGTCAAGGTTTAGAACCTTGACAAGGATGTTACGTTGAATCGCTTGCAGCGAACTGGGGTGGAGTTCTTTTTGCGAGGATAACGACGAACAAAAAAGGGAAGTGAGGGCGGATTAAGCTGTCCAAATAATTTACATTAATAAATTTCAATCGATTGCGCAATATCTTTATTTTTTAGAAGTTTGCCTCAATAACCACTTCACCCACTCCTCAGTTCCCTGATAATTGGTAAAATCTGCGGGTAGTTTTTTGCCGTCAATGTATTCATTATAACACCACGGATCGCCCAATGCAAAGACAGTTCCTTTGCCAATTTTTGCGATGGCGGCGATGTTTTTGCCTTCCGCAGACAGCAATTCTTTCGCCGGACTTTTCACTGAAATCGTCGCCACTTCTTTCATATATAATTTCTGCTCAGAAAAAACTTCATTTCCTGCCGGAACCATCACTTTTCCCTGCTCGAATTCTCTTTTCTGAACACGGTTGTAACTGTCATCGTTGAAATGAATTCCAAATTCTCCCGCCAGTTTGTTGAAATGTTCAAATTCAGAATTACCACTGTCGTTGCTCATTAAAACCAAAACACCACCATTGTTCACCCATTCCACCAAATTTTTGATGCTTGCTGCATCAATCAGATTTGCCTTTCCACCGTAAGCTTCTTTGTCAGTATCCGCATCGACAATGATATAAATACCGGCATTTTTCAAATCTTTTTTGGTCGGAGCAGTTGTCAGCATACTGATTTCTGCGCCTTGTTTTGTGAAAATTTCTCCCAACAAAGAAAACCCGCCGTTGCTGGTGTCATTCCATGTATAATGCCAGGATTCCAGGACTTTGGTTTCTTTATTTTCCTTTTTTTCGTTGTTGAAAAAATTGTCTAAAACGACTTTTGGTTTCTGCTGAGCATTAGAAAAGCTGAATGTCAGCAAAGTTCCTAATGCGAATGTTTTTACTATTTTGTTATTCATTTCTTTTAATTTTATTTTGAATAATGTATTGGAATCAATTTAATTTCGCCATCCAGACCGGAAGGCTGCACTTTCCAGTTAGATGCATCAAAAGGCTTATAGTTGATATTCACAAAATTGATTTCGTGGTAATTACGCCACTGAATTTTATTTTGATCCATATAACGGATTCTGTTCGCCATTAAACTACAAACTTCAATCTGAATGGTATTTTTTCCTTTTTTAAGGTATTTTCCAATGTTGATTTCAAAAGGAATGCTCCAGACAATTCCCGCTTCCTGACCGTTGACAATTACTTTTGCACTTTCATACAGTTTATCAAATTTCAACAGATAATCGTCTGCATTTTTTTTCTTCAAGTTTAAAGTTGTTATATAAACACCAGTCCCTGAAAAGCTTTGTGTTGCAGGATCTTCTGAGAAATTGGTCCAGGGTTCCAATTTCTTTAATTTTCTTAATTTTGGAAGTTCGGGACCGCCTTCTTTGAAAGTTAATTGCCAGTTTTGATTTAAATTGATAGGAAAATCTGTCTTTTCAACATATTTCCATTTTGAAATTGAACTGTTTATGTTTTCAGAAGCTTTTATAATTAAAGATTCTCCCGATTTCAGTTGTACTCTAACCGAATTATTTTGAATTTCAGCAAGTCCAAAATCTCCGTTTTCAGGATTCATTAGGACAACTTGTTTTCCGACAAAATTTAAAGGAATATTTTGATTAATTTCCTTTGAAGTGTGATTCACGATGTAATAATATTTTCCGCCGTCAAACTGTCTTCTCACGAATTTCAATCCGGTGTCAGTCAGTTTTTCTCTTTCTATTTTTAAATATTCCAACGCTTTCGCAATATCCGAACTTAAAATGATTTTACCCTTTCCAAAGCTCGCCGTTTTCAAATTTACAGCCTGGTTTTGAAACTGGATTTGGTTCCATAAAGATTTTAATTGCGTTCTTCTTTTCTCCACTTCAAAATTTCCGGGAATATCTTTCGGCTCATTTTGAAAAATTATTGAAGCTCCGTTTTGAGTTAAATCCAAAATATTTTTTAAAGTAGATTCGGGCAGATAAGTTAATTCGGGAATAATCAAAACCTGATACGTAGAACCATCTTCCGACACCTGAATCTTCTGGTTTTCAGGCTTCGATTCGCCAATCATTTTGTCCGAAATCATATCTAAGGAATACCCCATTTTACTGAGTTTATTCAGATTTTCATACATCGGAGTGGGCTGTAACCATTTTTCAACATTATGAACTTTGAATGTCACATCCTTCCCTTTCGGATTGGCCCATTGGTCGTAAATAGGCCAGTACATCAGCAATTCGTTATCCGATTTTCCGCTCTGCAAAACAGATTGCGTACGTTCGATATAAGAATTTAAACCCTTCAAATGGGGCCACAAACTGTTTTCAGGAACAAAATTTACCGAAGCATAAAACAGCCATCCCGGAAACGGAACATCCGCCGGTGTATACGTTGTACCATGGTAAAAAACATGATTAATTCCCGATAAAAACACTTGTTCCACTTCTGGTTTTGTCCGTGACCAGGAGGTTTTGAAATGTTCTGTCAGCCATGTAAAAGTTTCGTTTGAAGTTAACTTTTTCCCTGTCACATTCGCTGCCGAAGAAGCAAATTTCAACATATTAAAATCCGGCATATCTGATTTCTGAATATCCGCAGTATCTCTTTTTAATCCAGGGATTCCAAAAATTGAACTTCCGAAAGTTTCAGATTCAGGAATATCAACTGCTGCATACAAATCCAGCAAATTTCCCGGCGAACCGTGCGCCTGATTAGTATTTTTTGAGTTTTTTGAATGCGCCCAATGGGTGAAATCTTTGGTAAAATTGTTTAAAATCAATTCACTCAGCGTTTCTCTGTAATCTGATTTTACCCGTCCTGCAATTTCATTCTCCTCATTGCTGACCAAATATTTAATGTACGGACTTAGATTGTATCCTCTTCTCTTCTTGAATTCATTTAAAAAATCCGGCGTCCAATCTGCGTTGTAAACCTCATAACTGTCATTGAAAAAAGAACGGATTCCGTAGTTTGAATTTCCAAAAGCTTTATCGAAAGTTTTCAGATAATCTTTGGTTGCCGCCGGTGAAAAATGGTCCAACGTATAGCCTTCTCCACCCGGAGCAGCACGTTTTACTTTTTGCAAAGTTTTACTAGCGAAAACTGCGTAGATTATCCATTTTCCTGACGTTGGTTTCCAATTTAAAGCCCCATCAGCATTAACTTTATCTGTTAAAACCACCGGTTCATTTTTTTCATTGTAAGCCGTTACAATATCCAGTTTTATAGTTTTTAAATTCTTCTTTTTTTCATCTTTCAAAATGATTTTTTCTGCAAATTTTTCACCCGATGAAATCATGTACTTCTGAACAATCATTTTTGTGGCCGCATCCTGTTCGTTAACTTGCGGTCCGCCAATTGGCCAACCTGTTCCGACCGACATATCGACGCCCATGTTCAGGCTTTTTGCTTTGTTTGTAGTGAACTGAAGCATTTTCATCCACTCCGGAGAAAGATAATTGATATACTGATTTTCAAAGCCTTTTGCTCCATAAATCGGGACGATTTCTACCCCTCCAAAACCCGCTTGATTAAGTGTTGTCAGTTGTTTATCTAATCCTTTTTCATCAACTGCATTTCCCATCCACCACCAGCGTGTCCATGGTTTTACAGTCTCCGTGGGTTTTGGCCACGGATTTTGTGCGGAAAGATTTCCGAACACAAAACAGATGAGACTAAGACTGACTATATTTTTAATTTTAATTTTCATTTTTAACTTTTAAATTTAGTCACAAAAGATTTTAAACACTTTAGTTACTTTAAGTATGTGATTCTGCTTTTGAGAAGAACACATTAGTTTTAAAAATCATAGATTTTTAATTAATTCCCATCCGGTTTTAAAGCTTCCATAAAGATACTTTCCGTCCAATGGAATTTTCCAACAGGATCAGGTTTATTTAAATCAAAACCTTTATAATTTTTTGAAATAAATTGACTCAAAGGCAGCTTTTGATCAACAATACTTTTAACGACACATTTCGCCAATTCATAAGCACCATACGTATTAAAATGAGTGTCATCTGCCAAAGCATCCGGTTGATTGGGATAAGAATTTGCAGGATAATAGACAAATGCCTTTTTAGAATTTCCCGGTCCCATGGCTTCAAACAGGGCTTTACTCATCACATTTAAATCAATTAAGAAGATATTTTCTTCTTTTGCAATCTCCCGCATCGCATCAGGAAAATCATCCAATGTGTTGACGATTTTATTGTTCTCATCAAAAACACGACGATTCATGGAAGTAATTAAAACAGGAGTTGCTTCCAGTTCTTTGGCTTTTAAAATCCATTCTTTCAACCTTTTCCTGTAACCGGATTTGATGCTGTTCCCTGACTTCTGGTCATTATGTCCAAATTGGATAAACAGATAATCTCCAGGTCTGATTTTATTCCATATTTTATCGATTCTATGGCGGTCTTCAAAGGCTTTCAGCGTTTCCCCGCTTTCGGCGTAATTGGCAATTACAACTTCGTTCGGAACAAAAAAATACGGCAACATTTGTCCCCACGATGCCCAAGGTTCATACTGCGCATCTACTACCGTAGAATCTCCGGTCAGGTAGATTGTTTTGGCGCTTTTATTCGGCTGAATGATTATTGAAGAAACTCCGGGAGCTTTACCATTAAATTCAATCGTCAGCAAGTTGTCCCAATGCAGGTATTT
Source organism: Chryseobacterium sp. Bi04 (assembly GCF_918698085.1). Classification (GTDB taxonomy): domain Bacteria; phylum Bacteroidota; class Bacteroidia; order Flavobacteriales; family Weeksellaceae; genus Chryseobacterium. The sequence continues at coordinate 21,922 of NZ_CAKKLP010000010.1, read as the reverse complement.
TCTTTCTCTTGGTTTTAATTTTACAATCCCGATTTGAGTTCCGTCCTGATTTCTGATGATGCTGTCTTTTACGTGTACCGTGATGCGTTTCTCAACGATTTCGTCTTGTTTTGTTTTGATTTCATTCAGCATCAGACGGCGGTTTTCGACACGAACTGTTGTTTCAGAAGTTCCTTTAGAATCGCCTAGACTTAACTTAATATCATAATTTCCTTCCGGAATTGCCACAGAAAAATAGAAAGGTTTATCGCTGGTGATATAATCTCCCGTCAAAGCATTTCCTCTTCTGTCAATAGATTTTAAGTTGGAAATATCCATAAATCCGTACCCTGTTTTCTTGTCAAACTTTGAAGTTGAAGTAACAGGAATAAAACCATTCTCGGTTCTGCTTCCTCCAAAATCAAATTTGAAAGAGATTTGTTGCGCAAACAAAAACGAACCTAAAAAAAGCGTTAAAATTTTTATCCAGTTTTTCATCTTTAATCCGTTAAAATGTTTTCTTTCGGCATTGTAAATTGTTTATTTTCATCACCCAAATTCGGTAAGCCGAAATAGAAATACAATGTCCTTTTAAAAGTTCCATGGAGATGATTCAATTCACTTTCCGGTCCTAAAGTTTCGGTTTTATCATTAATATTAAACGCCAAAACAGTTCCCAACGGCGGAATTGCATCCAAAAATGAAATGTTTCCTGTTGGCAATTTCGGATAACCTTCTGCTCCGTAAATTCCATAAAAATCAAAAAGTCTGACAAACATTTTTTCTTCTTTTGTTCCGATAGTGATTTTTCCTTCCGCAGTATCTAACTGCAGCCACGAAATATCGTCAAAATACCCTTTAAATTCAGGATAAATCCACGGTAAAAAACCAGTTCGCGTTGAGTTCTTCAAATTCTGCCAAACATTATGAGTCTGTCCCTGAGTCCTGTTTTTCCAAACGTGATATGGACCTTTACCCAGCCATTTTGCGCTGATGACATAATTTTCAGGGTAATCAAAACTTACCCCTGAAAAAGCATATTCTCCTGAAAGAGAATATTCATAATTTAGTTCTAAAATTCCATTCGGATTAAGTTTCCAAACCGCTTTTTTTCCGTCTCTGTACAAAACTTCAACAATTTGATTTTTCCCTTCTACAAAAGATTTTATCGAAGATAATTCTGATTTTTCACTCACGAAAACCGGTCCGTTTCGGAAGGTCATTTTTTTGCCTTTTTTATCTAAAATGACTGACTTTAATAATCCATCTTTTTTACCGATTGAAAATTCTTTTTCGTCCGATTTTAAAATAAATAAAGAATCATTTTCTACAACTGAAACCGGAAATTCTTTGATTAAAGATTCCGAGAAATGTTTTGAAATTTCATCATTAGACGAAATTTTCCAAGTCCATGTATAAATTTCTTTTCCGAAAGTGTCTGTTGCAGTCAGCAATAAACCTTCATTTTCTTTCCAGTTATTTGGAAGATTTAAAATAATATTTCCTTTTTCAGTTGGTTTAATATTCGGGGGCTCTGCATTTCTTTTTTGAATCACATCAAAACCAGATTCTGAAGAAAATGGAGTTTTAAATTTAACCAATTTCCATTCAAAATGACATTCATTTAAATTGGTGAAATGATATCGGTTTTCTACAGGAATAATTCCGTTAAAATCATTTGAAATCGTTTTAAGATTAATTTTTACCGGACTATAAATTTCCCGAATCGCATAAAAACTTCCTTCTTTTTCACGATGCGGACCCACAACTCCATCCGGAGCATTAATGGCATTCACATCAATCTGATTATTGAAATCGGTTCTCACCAAACCTTCATCTGCAAATGCCCAAAGAAAACCTCCTGCGCCTTTTTTGGAATTCCAGTGAAGTTCCCAGTAATCGGCCAAAGAAGTTCCGCCACCGCCATCATTTTGGGCGTGTAGAAATTCGGTCGGCATATAAATATTTTCGCCTTCAAGTATTTTTTTGGTGCTGTAATAATCTTCATAATGATTGCAGTCTATACCGTTGAAAGCATTTCCTGGCTTGTGATGTGCGTGAATTACGGAACGGTTTGACAAATCGTATTTTGCATATTCTTCATCCAAATTAAAATTATGTCCGCCCTCATTTCCGTTGCTCCAGAAAATAATGGAAGGACGATTGGCATCTCTTGTAACCATCTCTCTGACGATCTTTTTACCTACTTCGGTGCTGTATTTTTTTTGCCAGCCCGCCAGTTCATCCAAAACATATAAACCCAACGAATCACAAATCTGAAGGAACGATTTATTGGGTGGATAATGAGCACAGCGAACAGCATTCATATTCATTTCTTTGATGAGCTGAACGTCCATCAAATCAATGTTTTTGTTAACAGAACGACCCGTTTCCGGCCACCAGACGTGACGGTTGATCCCTTTCATTTTGATTTTGGTACCGTTGATGTAAATTCCATCGCCTTTTCGGATTTCAATCGTTCGGAAGCCGAATTTTTCTTCGCTTTGGAAGATGTTTTTTCTGTTTTTATTTAAACTGAATTTAGCTTTGTATAAATTGGGCGTTTCAGCTGTCCAGAGTTTTGGATTTTTAACCGAAAATTGAATCTGTTTTAAAGTATCTCCTTTTCGAATGACAATTTGAGATTCCCCAACGAGAATATTTTTAACATCAAAAATTTTTACATTTAAATTGTTGACCGATTGGATTCCTTTTAAATAAATATTTGAACGAAAACTGCCGTCTGCTTTGGCATCAATGGCTGTCCATGAAATATTTTCTTTTGAATTGGCCTCGAGGTAAACAGGCCTGAAAATTCCTCCCAAAACCCAGTAATCGGCAAGACGTTCTGCACTGTTTACAGATTTATCTGCAGACATTTTAGAAACTTTGACTTCAAGAATATTTTCTTTTCCAAAGATTAATTTGTCTGAAATATCATATTTAAATTCGTAAAAAGCACCCTGATGAATTTTTCCGGCTAATTTTCCGTTGATTTTCACTTCGGTATCAGTCATTGAACCTTCAAAAACAATATTGACCGATTTTCCTTTCCAGGAATGTAGAACTGAAAATTTGTGTTTGTAAAGTCCTACTTCATCATTAAATTTAAAATTCTTTCCGTAGGTAACGTAATCTCGTCCGTAGTTGTAGGAACCAAACCCCTGCTGTTCCCATTGTGACGGAACCTGAATTTTATCCCAGCTTCCTGATTTCCTTCCACCGGTTATCCAAAAGTCCCATTCTTTCGTATGCTCAGAATCTGTCCCGCTCAGGAATTGGATCTCCTTAGATTGAGAATGCAGAAACTGTGAGCAAAAGCATAAAATAACGAATATTTTAGAAAGAAAACTCATTTTGCAGCAATGTCGGAATCGTCTTTTTTGTCGTAAGATTGCATGATAGAAGCAACTTGCGTAACATTTATATTTTTTTGCTTTAAATTCTGAATGTTCTTCAGGTTTTCCATTTCTGGTTTCAAAGCTTTTATTTTCAAATTTTCAAATGTGAAATCATTCAAACTGTATAAATCTGATTTTTCAATAGAAAAAGCAGTTTCGCAACTGATATTAATGTCTTTTAATGTGATGTTGTTGGCCAATCCTTTTCTCGGTCTTTCTTCACCTTTTAAATCGAAAAACTGATTCCAGCCTTTTACATAGAGGAAGGTTTTTACATTTCCGGTAATATTTTCAACCGTAAGATATTCGTAATGCTGAGGTGTATCGGGACGCATTTTTAAATGTAATAATCTTGAAGCATTTTTCACTTTTGAGTTACGCAAAATCACATTGTAATTGTGAATCGATTCACTGCCGCAGGTCAACACGCTGTGACAAAAACCAAAGCTGTTATCTTCAATAATGATGTTTCTGTTTTCACCATTCTCAGGGGTTTTATCTGCTTTCGGCCCTTTTCCGCCTTTCAAAGCAATTGCATCGTCATTAACTGACATATAGCAGTTTTTAATCAGGAAATTCGTACAAGCATCAATATCAACTGCATCTGTACTTGGTGCTTTTACAGGCTCTTTCGGAGCAAGGATGGTCAGATTTAATAATTTTACAAAATCACATTTATAATAATGCGTGCTCCAGAATGGGGAGTTTTTTATGGTAATCCCTTCAACCTGTACATTTTTAGAATTGGAAACATAGATAATTCTAGGTCTCATTTCATCCATATTAGTACATTTAGGATTCCATTCTCTTCTTTTCCAGAAGGATTTCCAGAAACGAAGTCCGTTTCCGTCAAGCGTTCCCTTTCCTGAAACGGTGAAACCGTTTAATCCGTCAGCGTTAATTAAAGCAGGAAAATATTTTACGGTTTGACCTTCCATTCTTGTGGTAACTACCGGAAAATCATTGATATCATCACTTCCTTTTAATTTTGCACCGCTCTCCAAATGCAAATGTGTTCCCTGCTTAAAGAAAATAGAACTGATAAGGAATGTTCCTTTTGGTACAATGATGACACCGCCACCATTTTTAGCTGCCTGATCAATAACTGCCTGAACCTGTTTTGTCTGCAGAACTGTACTGTCGTTTTTAACGCCGAAATCCGTAAGGATATATTTTTTCCCTAATTTATTAATATCTGTAGGTCTATTTTCTTTAAACCATTTGGGAATTTTGGTTCCGTCAGGAAACTTATCCTGGCTTTTTACTCCTGATGAAAACAAGAAAAGTACAAACAGAGATAATAATAAGTTTAATGTATTTTGAGATTTCATAATTTATTTTTTACTGTATATCCTGATTTCATTAATAAAAATTCGCACTCAAAAGGAAAACAAAATAAAGGAATATCATTTAAATAAAATTATTCCGTTTTTTTCTAGAAAAAATCAGCAACTATTTTTCAACTGTTTAGCGAAAATTACCTTTTTATTTCATTTTCATAAAAATATACATTTTAGGAGCTGGCGGTATCCTGCTCTTTCATGTTGAATAATTTATTATGCCTTATCCCTACCCTTCAATAGTTAAGTAAATTATCATTTTGCGCAATCGATTGCTCAATATTAGATTATTAAAGCTCATTTTAGTTAAAATTAATTTCTCATTTTGTTTAATTTAATTAGAACTAAAACCTATAAAAACTAATAAATAAGAAATAAACAACTGAATAACAATTATTTAACTTTTAAATATAATTAAAATTTACATATTAACAAAAATCTCTTTTATTATACATAAAATTATTACATTTAAAGCGTTACAATTATTAATAATTAATGAAGTTTATAGGTTATGATGTAGGAAGCTCATCGATAAAGGCTTCCATTGTAGATGATCAGGGTAAATTAATTGCCCATTCCAAATATCCGGAACATGAGATGCCAATAGATTCTCCAAAAGCAGGCTGGGCAGAACAAAATCCTGATGAATGGTGGCAAAATCTCAGGATTCTCACTCAAAAAATAATTGCTGAGAGCAAAACCGACAAAAATGAGATTAAAGGAATCGGAATATCCTATCAGATGCACGGATTAGTATTGATCGGAAAAGACAAACAGGTCCTTTGTCCGTCAATCATATGGTGTGACAGCCGGGCTGTTGAAATTGGCAACCGGACTTTTAATGAGATCGGAGAAGAAAAATGTATGAAAGAACTCCTTAATTCTCCGGGAAATTTCACTGCGTCCAAGCTGAAATGGGTACAGGAAAACGTCCCCGAAATCTATGAAAAGATCTGGAAATTTATGCTTCCGGGAGATTTCATTGCATTTAAGCTAAGTGGAGAGGCAACAACTTCTGTTACAGGACTTTCAGAAGGTGTGCTTTGGGATTTCGAAAAAAATGAAGTTTCAAAAACGATGCTTCAACATCTGAGAATTGATGAATCCCTTGTTTCTGACATTGTGGAAAATTTCACTGAACAATGCTATGTTTCAAAACAGGGAGCAGAGGAATGTGGTCTTCCCGAGGGAATTCCTATTTATTACCGGGCTGGAGATCAGCCTAATAATGCATTATCCCTTAACGTAATGAATCCGGGGGAAATTGCAGCAACAGGCGGAACTTCCGGAGTTGTTTATGGGGTAACCGATGTTATTAAGTCTAAAGAATCTGTAAGGATTAACAATTTTGCACACATCAACCACACAAAAGAACAACCGAGAATCGGTAAGATGCTTTGCCTGAATGGTGCCGGAATTCAATACAGCTGGCTTCGGCATCAGGTTGACCAAAAAAGACACAGCTATCACGAGATTAATGATTTAGCTTCCAGGATACCGATAGGTTCTGATGGGGTTATTGTGCTGCCTTTCGGAAATGGTGCAGAAAGAGTCTTACATAATAAAGATATCGGCTCTTCAATTTTTAATTTGAATTTTAACCGACATAAAAGTGAGCATCTTTTCCGGGCAGGATTAGAAGGCATCGCCCATTCTTTTGTTTATGGAACTGATATTCTAATGTCCGACGGTCTTCAGAAAGGTGTTATAAAAGCAGGTGGTGATAATTTATTCCGTTCTCCTTTATTTACGCAGACCATCACTACTCTATTGGATACCGAAATAAGAATTATAGATTCTACAGGTTCTACAGGTGCTGCAAGAGCCGCAGCCATGGGAGCCGGAGCGTTTGCATCACAAAATGAAATCCTGACTGATAAAGACATTTTAAAAAGCTATTATCCGGATACTGAAAATTATGCACAGTACAAGGAAAGCTATGAAAAATGGAAATTAAAATTACTGCAAAATCTAAACAATTAAGAAATTTTTCAATGTACAATGCAATCGATTGCATATAAATTAATCTAAATTAAAACTAAAAATATAATGGCAATTACAATGGGTAACAAAGAGTATTTTAAAGGAATTGGAAAAATTCGATTTGAAGGAAAAGAATCTGATAATCCTCTGGCTTTTAAATTTTATGACGAGAATAAAATCGTTCGCGGAAAAACAATGAAAGAATATTTCAGGTTTGCGACCGCTTACTGGCATACATTCTGTGCGACGGGAGGAGATCCTTTCGGGGTGGGAACGCAGCATTTTGAATGGTTAACTGCAACAGACGTTAAGCAAAGAGCAACAGAAAAAATGGATGCTGCTTTTGAATTCTTCACAAAATTAGGTGTTCCTTACTACTGTTTCCACGATTATGATTTAATTGATGAAGCGGATAATTTTAAAGATTCAACAAAAAGAATAGAATTTATAACCGATTATGCCAAAGAAAAACAGGCGGCTTCCGGAATAAAATTACTTTGGGGAACATCAAACTGCTTTTCCAATCCGAGATTCATGAATGGTGCGGCCACGAATCCTTCATTTGATGTGCTGGCTTACGCGGGAGGACAGGTTAAAAATGCTTTAGATGCAACCATTAAGTTAAGCGGAGAAAATTATGTTTTCTGGGGCGGCCGTGAGGGATATATGTCATTGCTGAACACTAATATGAAACGTGAACTTGAACATATGGCGAAGTTTTTACACATGGCAAAAGATTATGCACGTTCACAAGGCTTCAAAGGGACTTTCTTTATTGAGCCAAAACCTATGGAACCTACAAAACATCAGTATGATTTTGATGCGGCAACCTGCTTAAACTTTCTTCGTCAATATGATTTACTGGATGATTTTAAGCTTAACCTTGAGGTTAACCACGCAACTTTGGCCCAACATACTTTCGAGCATGAATTGCAGGTTGCAGCTGATAACAATGTGTTGGGAAGTATTGATGCCAATCGCGGAGATTACCAGAACGGTTGGGATACAGACCAGTTTCCGGTTGACTTGTATGAAATGACCCAGGCAATGTTAGTGATTATTCAGGCAGGCGGTTTTCAAGGCGGAGGTGTAAATTTTGATGCTAAAATCAGGAGAAATTCTACAGATCTGGAAGATATTTTTATCGCTCATATCAGCGGAATGGACAATTTTGCAAGAGCTTTCATGGCTGCAGATGCTATTTTAGAAAAATCAAAATATTCTGAAATCAGAGCGAACAGATATTCTTCTTTTGATGAAGGGAAAGGTAAAGATTTTGAAGACGGAAAACTATCTCTTATCGACCTGGCTGTTCATACGGAAGGTCTTGGAGAAGTGGGCAGAGAGAGTGGTAAACAGGAATATCTGGAAAGCTTGATTAATCAGTATTTATAAATTTTTGAATATTTTGTTGGTTAACTACAAAGACGCAAGAAAATCAAAGGTTTTCAGCAGCTCTTGCATTCTAAAATTTATCAAAGATAAAATCCTGACGCCTTAAGCTGATTAATTAAAATAAATTGCGCCTTTGCGTTCAGCCAACAAAATAATCCAGCTCATAACAATTAAAATTATAATAAACTATGCAAATAATAGATTCGGGTCCGGAATATTCCTCAGAAACAAAGGCGGAAATAAACATGGTATATGTCACCGTCCTTACATTGGTTGCCACTCTGGGCGGGCTTTTGTTCGGATATGATACCGCTGTAATTTCAGGAGCAGAAAAATCTATCCAGGAATATTTAATTATTCCGCTGGGATTGGGTTCCCTGGCTCATGGAGCAACTATTTCCAGTGCGCTGATCGGGTGCATTATCGGAGGTGCGGTGTCCGGGTATTTTTCAACCAGGTTAGGAAGGAAAAAATCATTAATGCTGGCTGCATTTTTATTTTTCATCAGTGCTTTGGGAGCTGCTTATCCGGAATTTTTGTTTTTTAAGCAAGGGGAACATTCAATGGGAGTTTTATGGGCTTTCAATATTTACAGAATTATAGGGGGCATCGGAGTTGGGCTTGCCTCTGCGGTTTGCCCGATGTATATTGGAGAAATAGCACCAGCCGAAGTTCGCGGAAAATTGGTTTCTCTGAATCAGTTTGCCATCATTTTTGGAATGCTGGTTGTATATTTTGTCAATTGGGGAATTGCCGACGGAAAATCTGTAGAATGGATTAACGATATCGGTTGGCGTTATATGTTTTTATCACTGACGATTCCAGCTGCTTTATTCGGGATTTTGCTATTTTTTGTTCCAGAAACTCCACGATACTTAACCCTTATTAAAAAAGATGATGAAGCGCTTAAAATTTTAACCAAAATTAATGGACACCTTCGGGGACATGAGATTTTTCATGAAATTAAAGGTAGTGTTACCCAGCATAAAAGCGAGATTTTTGCATTCGGTAAAACAGTTATCATCATTGGAATTTTACTTTCCGTTTTTCAGCAGTTTGTGGGAATTAATGTAGCTTTATATTACGCTCCGAGGATTTTTGAGAGTATGGGTGTTCATAAAGATGCTTCCATGCTGCAGACGGTGGTTATGGGATTGGTTAACGTAATTTTTACTGTGGTTGCTATTTTCACGGTTGATAAATGGGGCAGAAAACCTTTATTGATAGTTGGCTCCATAGGAATGGCAATTGGAATGTTTGCTATTGCTATTTTCTCTTATTTACATATTATCGGAATTGCAACCTTAGTTTTTATTATTATTTATACGGCATCTTTTATGATGTCCTGGGGACCGATCTGCTGGGTTTTAATCTCTGAGCTTTTCCCCAATAAAATCAGGGGTTCAGCAATTGCTGTCGCCGTTGCCGCACAATGGACCGCCAATTACCTGATCTCTTCCACCTATCCTTTTATGATGGAATTCAGTGGAGCTTTTACCTACGGCTTTTATGGAGTAATGAGTGTTTTATCACTGTTTTTCGTCTGGAGAATGGTTCCTGAAACGAAAGGTAAATCTTTGGAAGAAATTGAAAAGCTTTGGAAAAAATAGTTTAGTTTTTACATCAAAACTAGTAATGAAGACATCGGTTTTTGATGTCTTTTTGCTTTACTTAAAGAATTGTTTATTATATAATCAGATTTTCATTGTTCATAAGCTCAATTTCCAATGAGTCCGGCTTTTATTAACCAAAATTAAACCTTACACCCAAATGAATTAAGTAATTCAATATATTATAAGTTTAATCTGATTTAATCACTCCATAATCTTGTATAAAATCACAATATTTCCTTTTTGATAGCCATAATTTGATTAAATTTACGTCAATAATGTATATCATTTTAATATACAGAAAACTTCAGAAAAAGCATGTATGAATAAAAAAAATGCCACAATATATGACATCTCGAAAAAGCTTAACGTAAGTGTGGCAACTGTTTCCAGAGCATTGAACGACCATCCGAGAATCAGCCAGGCAACGAAAGATTTGGTGAAGAAAACCGCCAAAGAAATGAACTACAAGCAAAATAACCTTGCCAAAGCTCTGAAAAGCGGGGAAACAAAAAACGTAGGAATTATTGTGCCTTACATTAATACCAATTTCTTTTCATCGGTGATCCGGGGAATTGAAGAAGAGCTTTCTCCGCACGGTTATCATGTGATTATCTGCCAGAGCCATGAGGATGTAAATATTGAGAAAAGGCATTTAAACACCCTGCTTAACGCCCAGGTTGACGGAATTTTCATGTCAGTTTCCAAAACGACAATTGATATCGAACATATCCAGAATATTTTGAATACCACCAACACTCCTATTATATTTTTTGACCGTAAAAAAGATATTTCAGGGATCAGTACGGTGACTATCGATGACTACCGGGGTGGTTATATGGCCACTGAACACCTGATTAATGAAGGCTACAGGAATATTTGCCATTTTTCCGGGGACTTAAACCTTGAAATTTACAGAAACCGTCTGAATGGATATAAGCAGGCTTTAATTGATCATAATTTAAGTATAAAAGAGGAAAACATTATCACAACCGGGAGTTCGATTGATGAAGGAATTGATGCGGTTAAGAAACTTTGGGATAAAAAATCCGTTCCGGATGCCATCTTTTCATCCAGTGATTTTGCTGCATTGGGTGCTTGTCAGGAATTGAAAAAACGTAAGATTAAAATTCCACAGGAAGTGGCAATTATAGGCTTTTCCAACGAACCTTTCACCCAATTTATGGAGCTTCCGATGAGTTCTGTGGATCAAACTCCCGTTATCATGGGGAAAATGGCGGGGCAGGTTTTTATTGATAGTGTGAAGGAAAATGGTTCTGGGGTTTCTATTGAGAAGAAGGTGGTTTTGGCACCGCAGCTTTATATTAGGAAATCTTCGAAAAAGAAGTAATTTTTAACAAAAATAGAACTCGTGCGAATTGTTCGCATTTAAACAGTGGGATTTTCTTAACGTTCACAAAAATATCTTAACACTTCATTTTCCTATGTCGTTATAAAACCACAGCTTTCGGCTTTGTCATCATCTAAACACTTAAGTTTTGGCTAAAGCCAATCTGACTGTATATTATAAAGCGGACTAAAGTCCGCTCCTATTGATCCTGTTTCGTGTTTATTCGTGAAAAATATTGTGCCATTTGTGATTAAATTATCCAAAAGAAAATGCTTTCTACATTGTGGAAAGCATTTTCAACCTAATATATTTAAACAACTATAAAGATACTCCCCGTCTCCAGGGAATAAAATCGTTTTGATTTAAAATTGCGGCTTTTGTTTTTACTTCTCCGCTTGCGACTTCGATGATAAATTCTAAAAGCTCTTCTGCTTTTTCGTCGATTGTTTTTTCGCCTGTAATCACGTCTCCTGTATTGAAATCAATGATATCGGGCATTCTTTCTGATAAAGAAGTGTTTGACGAAATTTTCACCACAGGAACAACAGGATTTCCAGTCGGAGTTCCCAAACCTGTCGTAAATAAAACCACATTTGAGCCGGAACCGACCAAAGCGGTTGTACATTCCACGTCATTTCCAGGGGTACACAATAAATTTAAACCAGGTTTTTTGATGTATTCTGTAAAATCGAGAACGTCATTTATCGGTGACGAACCACCTTTTTTAGCGGCTCCTGCGGATTTCATGGCATCGGTTATCAGTCCGTCTTTAATATTCCCCGGTGACGGATTCATATCAAAGCCTGAACCTGCAGCAATGACTGATTCTTCAAAATCTTTCATTAACTGTAAAAATCTTTCAGCGTCTTTTTCATTCACACAACGATTTACCAGCTCCTGCTCTACTCCGCATAATTCCGGGAATTCTGAAAGGATGGTTGATCCACCGATTCCTGCCATTAAATCTGACAATTGCCCTAAAACCGGATTGGCGGAAATTCCTGAAAACCCGTCTGAACCGCCGCATTCCAATCCTAAAACTAACTTAGAAATTGGTGCAGGCTTTCTTTCTATTTCATTGGCTTTTTTGATGGCTTCATAAGAATCTTTGATGATTCCGTTCAGCATTTCATCAACTGTTCCTGATTTTTGCTGTTCGTAAACGATGATCGGTTTTTTATTATCAGGACTGATTTTTTCCAACGCATCTTTAAAAATCTGAACCTGTAAATTCTGACAACCCAAGCTCAAAACCGTTGCTCCGGCTACGTTTGGATTATTCACATAACCAGCCAATAACCTTCCCAATGCTTCCGCATCCTGACGAATACCGCCACAACCGCCTTGATGAGTGATGAATTTGACTTCAATATTTTTAAAAACCCGGGAATCCTGTTCTTCTTCAACAACCGTTTCAGTTTCAGAATTATTAATTAATGATCTTAATAAAAGCTGATGTTTTGTTGCTTTTTCAAACAGCAATTCTTTTTCAAAAACATCTTTTAAAATCTCAACATTCCTGTTTTCACAAAAAACCAACGGAAAAAATAACCAGACATTTTCTGTTCCGACCTGCCCGTCTTCACGGTGATAACCCATGAAAGTTTTATCTTTCCATTTATCAACATTCGGGGCTGTCCAAGCCGTCGTTTCTGTTTTACCTTCTACTTTTGCGCTTTGATGCTTAACGTTCTCAGTCGTGATAACCTCTCCTTTCTGGACCGGCTGACTCGCTTTCCCGACTAAAACACCATACATAATAATCTCGTCTCCAATAGCAAGATCTTCGGTCACGAATTTATGTTTCGCTTTTGTGTCTCTTAGAATGTCATACGTAAGATCGCCCAAAGTTACAGTTTCCCCCCGCGTAAGATCAACCAGTGCTACTGCTACATTATCTTTGGGATTTACTTTCAGTACTTTCTTTTGCATCATTTTTAAGAATAAAATTGTATAAAGTTGTGATATGCAGTTGCGATATCATTATGGTCAATTTCCCACAATGCTTTTGCTACCGCGGATTTCAAGCCGTTAACCATGGTAAGGTCTGTGTCCCAGAAAGTCGTTTCGCTTAAAGCCAATTCTGCAACTTTTTCATAATCATTATTTGTCCAGATTTCTTTGAATCTGTTTACTATTGCTTCTTCGTCATTTAAAGGCAAAGCTTTTCCACCAAAGTTTCCCTGATAAAATCTGATTAAACTTGCCAGTGAAAAGGTTAAGTTAAGCGGTAATTTTTGATTAATTTCAACATATTTTAACAGGCTCGGAAGAATTCTGACCTTAAATTTAGAGACAAAATATAACGCGATACTTGCCTGATAATGCTTAATAAAAGGATTCCTGAATCGGTCGAAAATCTCTTCGGCAAAATCTTTTAATTCATTTTCATCTAAACCTAAAGTCGGGTTCACTTCATTGAATATCGTTTCACTTAAAAATTTACCTAAAAACGGATCGTCAATAGATTCTTTTACCGTTTCTTTTCCTGATAAAATAGCCGGAGCCAACATCAATGTATGACCGCCATTCAAAATTCTCACTTTTCTCAAACGATACGGCTGAATATCATCAACAACCAAAATCTGCTCGTCAATTTTATCGAAAGGAATTCTTTCTTTTAGATTTGCCAGATCCTCAATCACAAAAAGCAAAAAGACTTCCGAAACCACCATCATTTGATCTTCATAATCTAACTGATCTTCATAGGTTTCTGCATCATCTTTCGGATAACCCGGAACAATTCTGTCTACCAATGTATTGTGAAAGTAATTGCTATGTTCAATCCATTGCACAAAGTTAGAATCTAAATGCCAAAGTTGGACATATTTTAAGATTATTTCTTTTAAAGCAAATGCATTATCTTCAATTAATTCACAAGGAATAATTCTCAATCCTTTATCTTCTGCTCCATTGAAATGTTTGAATCGTTCGTGTAATAAGACCGCTACTTTTGCAGGAAAGTTCTTATGCGGACCAGCGTAATTATTCTCAGACTCGTCGTAAGCAATTCCTGTTTCTGTTGTATTGGAAAAGATAAATTCCAATTCTTCTTCTTTTGCCAACGCCAGGAATTCATCGTAATGTGTATAAGGATTAATTGATTTTTGAATCGCCGAAATCACCTGTTTTGTGTCAATGATCTCTCCTTTTTTAATTCCTCTTGAGAAAAGCGTGTATACATTATCCTGCTCTTCCAATTTGTGAACCGAACCGCCCGGAGTCGGCTGTACGTTTACGATTCCTGCATTAAATCCTGCTTCTTTATTTAATTTATCAATCACATAATCTGTGAATCCTCTCATGAAATTTCCGCCTCCAAACTGTACAATTTTAATGGGAAGTTTTTCCTGAGAATCAATTAATTCACGATTTAATTTCTGTTTTGTCCGATTTTCCATCTTTTTAACTCGATGATTTTATTTTTATAGCGCAAAGGGTGCAAAGATTTTTTGCAATTATTGCTGTTGATTTTTAAGTTCAGTTTTAATTTTTCCTATTTTTAAACCATTAAGATTTATTAAGTGATTAAGATTGGTTAAGAGAAATAAATTTCTTGAGCTGTCTTGTTAATTTGCTTGTAAATCTTAAGCATTCTTAATCACTTAACCTTCCTTAATGGTTCAAATTATTTACTGATCACTTTATATTTTGGAACCAATGCTTTCATTACGGTCCATGCAATTAAATAGGCCACTGCACAGATTGAAAAAATGATCATATAACCTTTATCAATTCCGTCTGAAATTACGGCTCCTGATTTTTCTAATTGTTCAAAAAAGCCTTCCGGCAAACGTTCGTTGATATATTGCGGATATTTTTCCAATAAAGGAATTCCGTCAACGGTCGTCCATGCTTTATGAGCATGATCAAACAATACACCAGAAGATTTATTGATTAAAAATGATCCGATTCCACCTGCCATTCCGCCAATTCCTGTGATGGTTGCAATCGCTTTTTTAGGAAACATATCGCCAACCGTCGAGAAAATATTTGCCGACCAGGCCTGGTGCGCTGCTCCTGCAATTCCGATGATCAATACCGGAATCCAATAGGTAACCGATCCTAAAGGCTGGGCTAAAAGTGCCAGTAAAGGGAAAAATGCAAAAATCAACATGGCTTTCATTCTTCCTGTATAGGCGTTCATTCCTCTTTTTTCAACGAAATATTTTGGAAGCCAGCCTCCGATAATCGACAATAAAGTAATCATATAAAGGACGAATAATGGTAATGCACTTTGCGTGGAATCCATTTTGTAAACTGAGCTTAAATAAGCCGGTGTCCAGAATAAAAAGAACCACCAAATCCCGTCTGTCATAAATTTTCCGAACGCAAAAGCCCAGGTTTGTCTGTAGCTGAAACATTCTCTGAAAGTAAATTTCTTCTCCGGAATACTTGCATCTTCATTGGGCAGATCATCCTGATCCTGTTGAATATACGTTAATTCATGTTCGTTAACTTTATGATGCTCATGAGGTTTTTTATAGTAGAAAACCCAAAGTCCCATCCATACAAATCCCAATGCTCCGATGATAATAAATGCCCATTCCCAGCCCATTGATTTTGCAATAAAAGGAATGGTAATCGGTGCTGCCAAAGCTCCAACCGTGGCTCCTGCATTAAAAATACTTGTTGCTAAAGCCCGGTCTTTTTTGGGGAAATATTCTGCCGTCGTTTTAATCGCTGCGGGGAAATTTCCTGCTTCACCAACCGCCAATACAAAACGGGCGAAAATAAATAATGTGACACTTGTACTGATAATTGCGCCAACATTATCAACCCGACTGATGATTTCTTTAGATTCTACAAAACCTATCAGCCAGTTTCCCGTTAAAACACCTGCAGTTGCAATTCCGCAAAAAGCATGTAATACCGCACCAACAGACCAAATGGCGATCGCCCAAAGAAAACCTTTTTTAGTATCCATCCAATCCACAAATTTCCCTGCGAAAAGCATACTTACCGCATAGAAAATAGAAAATAATGCCGTGATATTTCCGTAATCGTTATTGTTCCAGTGAAATTCGGGTGCGATGAAATCTTTCCACGTCAATGACAGCACCTGACGATCCATATAATTGATGGTCGTGGCAATGAACAGCAAAAAGCATATCGTCCATCTGAATGTACTCGGTTTAAGAGGCTTAACTGAGCTCATATTAATTTTTTAGAATTAGTTATTTTTTGTTGAATATTTTAAATAATGATGCTTGTTTTTAACGCAAAGTCCGCAAAGATCTTTTGCAAATAATGCCGTTGATTTTAAGTTCGCAAAGGCTGAACTACGTTCGTAAACCTTCAGTTTATACTCAGCTAAGATCACAAAGTGTTTCCAGCTTTTTTATCATTATTATTATTTAAAGTCTGAACAATTTCCAGCACTTTTTTAGTTTCATTTTCTATCGTTGTATAGTCTTTAGCAAGCATTAATTCTTTACTCACCAATTTACTTCCCATTCCTACGGCTGAAACACCGGCTTTGAACCAGCTTTCAATACTTTCTTTGGTCGTATCAACACCGCCGGTCGGCATAAATTTCAGGTTCGGAAAAACATCTTTGATCGCGCTCATAAATCCGGTTCCTAAAACGTTCCCGGGAAATAATTTAATGAAAGTTACTCCTGCGCTTTCGGCTTCGATAATTTCTGTCGGAGTCATACAACCCGGACTGTACAACAAATCTTTTGGAATTAAAAACTCTGCAACTTCCGCCACAAAACCCGGACTGATAAAGAAATCTGCACCTGCTTTATTATATTCTTCAGCTTGCTGTACATTCTTTATTGTTCCGATTCCCAAGAGCATTTCCGGCATTTCTGCGTTACGGATTTCTACCATTTTTGTGAAATTACTCAACGCTGCTTCGCCTCGGCTTGTGTATTCTACAGCGCGGATTCCGGCTTTGTAAAGTGATCTCAGTATTTCTAAAGTTACCGTTTCATCAGCATTATAGTACAGAGGTAAAACTCCCTGATTGATGATGGTATTTGTAACTAATTGAATTTTTGTCATTTTAGTTAATTATTTGTTTAAAAATAACCTTTGATGGAATTAAATCCATCCTTTAGTATGCTGTACCTTCAAGACTTTTATCTTCATTTTTAACGCAAAGGTTTTCTTTTTAAAGCTTACTGCATATTTTAAGTTCGCAAAACGAAATTTCGCCGATTCCAATAAATCAATTATAAAATTGAGGCAAAGACGTTTGACTACGCCGAATCTTCGATTTCATTCAGCCAAGTCCACAATGTTCTAGTTTAGCTATAAGCAAGTTGCTAAAAGCCATTTACCTTTTTATTCTTCCTCCTGAATTTCCGTTCATTACTTCCAGAATATCTTCTGCACTGCAGTAATTGATGTCACCTACAATGGTATGTTTTATGGCGCAAGCTGCGTTGGCAAATTTCAGTGCTTTTTCGTCATCAAAATTAATTAAGCCGTAAATCAGACCTGCTGCAAAAGCATCACCTGTTCCTATTCTATCGACCACAGGATTCACTTCCAAAAGTTCTGTTTCAAAATAATTTTCGTTAATCAAAGCTCTTCCCTGCGTTTGCTGGGAACTTGCGGTAACTCCGATTCTGATTTTGTCGAAAACCTTATGAATAGAAGGAATTTGTTTTTTTAATTCATTACAGGCTTCGATGAAACCCTCTTTATCTGATGAAAACTGAGTTCCGAGAATTTCATTAATCTCATTCACGCCACCGATGAAAATTGTTGAATATGAAACCAGTTCCTTTAAAACTTCGTTCCCGTTTTTACCGTATTTCCAGAGGTTTGAGCGGTAAGCAGGATCGGTTGTAATTTCGATTCCCATTTCACGGGCTGTTTGTAATCCTTCTTTTAAACTTTTATAAGCCAGTTCTGAAATTCCCGGACTGATTCCTGTCCAGTGGAAATATTTGCAGCCTTCAAGAGCTTTCTTCCAGTCGATTTGTTCAGGTTTAATGTTTGCAAAAGAACCGTTTAATCTGTTGTAAGCAATTCTGCTTGCGCGAACGGACGAACCAACTTCTAAAAAATACAAACCTAAAGGATGCTCATTTTTGTTGATGAAAGTTGTGTCAATTCCGAAACTTTTGATGAAAGAAACCGCCGATTCACCCACAAAATCATCAGAAACGCTGCTGATATGCCTTACATCACAATTCATTGTTGCCAATGAAGATGCTACATTAAGCTCTGTTCCGCCGAAAAAGAATTCCATTTCGTGGCTCTGCTTCATCGTTCTGTTTCCTGGTGGCGACAATCGCATGATGACTTCTCCGAATGTGACTATTTTGTTACTCATATTTTAATAACCCTCTTTTTTTTCACCACAAAAGACACAAAAGTTTTTTGACACTTTAGTTATTTTGAAGTTTAATACATTGAAAATAAAAGATCACATAAGTTAAAAATCTTCGATTTTTATTCTTAATAATTCTTAACTTCTAAATTGATCTTAATGGTTTAAAAATTTAATTTTATTTAAAAATCAAAATAATTTTTAGCATTATGGTAACAAATATTTGAAATTGTATCCCCAATCAGCTCAATATCATCTGGTAATTCACCGTTTTTCATCTCTTCACCGAAAAGATTACACAATACTCTTCTGAAATATTCATGTCTCGGGTAAGAAAGAAAACTTCTGGAATCCGTTAACATTCCAACGAAACAGCTGATTAATCCCATGTTTGAAAGAGCATTCATCTGCTTGATCATTCCGTCTTTTTGATCAAGGAACCACCATCCTGAACCGAACTGCACTTTTCCTTTGATGCTGCCATCATTGAAATTCCCTATCATTGTCGCGAAAATTTCGTTGTCAGCAGGATTTAAGTTATATAAAATGGTTTTCGTTAACTTATCTTTTCCGTCCAGTGTATTTAAGAATTTAGACAACGTTTCAGCCTGAACGAAGTCACCGATAGAATCCCAACCCGTGTCCGGACCAAGAATTCTGTGCATTCTTTCGTTATTATTTCTCAACGCTCCCAAATGGAACTGCTGAACCCATCCGAACTTGTGATAAGCCTCGCCTAAGAATAATAAAACGGCTGTTTTGAATTGATTTACCTGCTTTTCAGCGATCACTTTTCCTGAAATTTTATCATTGAAAATCGTACTTACTTCCGCTTCTGTAGCTTCTTCGAAAGAAATATTGTTCAATCCGTGGTCGCACAATCTGCATCCGTTTTCGTGGAAATATTCAATTCTTTTCAATAAAGCATCACACAAAGTCTGGTAAGAATTAATTTCAATTCCGGCCGATTCGCCTAATTTTGAAATATAATCTGCAAAGTTGTGATTTTCAATTAAAATTGCTTTATCAGGACGGAAAGCGGTGCTTACTTTAATGCTGAAATCGCTTTTCGCCAAATCCTGGTGATAATTTAAAAGATCTGTAGGATCTTCTGTTGTGCACAGAGATTCTACATTCATCATTTTTAATAAACCTCTTGCCGATTTTTCAGGCGTCTGAAGCTGAGCGGTGATGTTTTCGTAAATTTCTGATGCATTGTTTTCGTTTAACAATTCATCGATCCCGAAATATCTTTTTAATTCTAAATGCGTCCAGTGATACAAAGGATTTCTCAATGTATAAGGGACGGTTTTTGCCCAAGCTTCAAATTTTTCTTTGTCTGAAGAATCTCCGGTGATGAATTTTTCGTTCACCCCCATTGTACGCATGGCTCTCCATTTATAATGATCGCCTGCAATCCAAACCTTTGAGATATTTTCGAAAACGGTGTCTTCTGCAATATCTTTGGGAATCAAATGATTATGATAATCAATGATGGGTTGTTTTTCCGCGTATCTGAAGTATAATTCTTCAGCGTATTTATTTTGTAGTAAAAAATTATCTGTAATAAAAGGTTTCATTCTAATCTAATTCTGTTGTTATTCATTAGCAGGTTTTCCGATAGTCGCTAAAATTCCCCCGTCAACGTAAATAATCTGTCCGTTGATAAATCTGCTTGCATCCGAAGCCAGGAAAATAGCTGTTCCGGCAAGATCTTCGGGATTTCCCCATCTTCCTTCCGGAGTTCTGCTGATGATAAAATCGTTGAAAGGATGTCCATCCACTCGAATCGGTTCTGTTTGAGAAGTTGCAAAATATCCTGGACCGATTCCGTTCACCTGAATATTATGTTTTGCCCATTCTGTTGCCAGATTTTTGGTAAGCATTTTCAGACCGCCTTTTGCAGAAGCATACGCTACTACATTGTCACGCCCCAGCTCACTCATCATTGAGCAGATATTGATGATCTTTCCAGATCTTCTTTTGATCATATGTTTGCCGATTAATTTTGACATGATAAAAGGTCCTGTAAGATCTACATCGATTACTTTTCTAAAGTCTTCAACTTCCATTTCAATCGCCGGAACACGTTTGATGATTCCTGCGTTGTTGACAAGGATGTCTATTTTTCCATGAGTGGCTTCCATTAAAGCTACTTTCTGAGCGGCTTCCAGTTCGTCCGTCACGTCAAAAAGATAACCGGTTGCTTTGTATCCTTTTCCGTGATAATAGTTTAAAGCCTCTTCTAATTTTGACGGTGTCGTGCTTGTGATAGCCAGTTCAGCACCTGCAGCGGCAAGACCTTCTGCCATTGCCATTCCTAATCCGTGAGTACCGCCTGTAACAACGGCTACTTTACCGGATAAATCAAATAAATTCATTAGAAAAATTACTTTAGTTCGTTAGTTTTGATTCCGTCCATATCTCCGTAATCCATATTTTCTCCGGCCATACCCCAGATAAAAGTATAATTAGAAGTCCCTACTCCTGAGTGGATTGACCATTCCGGAGACAGCACAGCTTCACGGTTTTGCATAAAAATATGACGCGTTTCCTGAGGCTGTCCCAAGAAATGACTGATGGTCTGCCCTTCTTCCAGATCAAAATAGAAATACGCTTCCATTCTTCTGGTGTGGGTATGCGAAGGCATGGTATTCCAAACACTTCCGGGATGAAGTTCCGTCATTCCCATTTGAAGCTGACACGTTTCAAGCACAGAATTGACAATCAGTTTGTTGATCGTACGCTTGTTGGCATATTTTTCTTCTCCTAATTCTACGATTTCGGCTTCATTTTTTGTAATCTTTTTTGTCGGATACGTATGATGTGCCGGAGCTGAATTGATGTAAAAATAAGGTTGTGCATCACCCGATTTTTCAAAAATTACTTCTTTTGCCCCTTTACCGATATATAAAGCTTCTTTATTGGCAAGCTCATATACTTCGCCGTCTACCGTTACTTTTCCGGCACCGCCAACGTTGATGATCCCCAATTCTCTCCTGTCAAGGAAATTCTCGGCTTTCAAATCGTCTGTAGGCTCCAGTTTTAAAGCTCTTGCTGAAGGCATAATACCTCCTACAATAAGCCTGTCATACATAGAATAGACTAGTTTTATCTTATCTTCATTAAATAAATCATTGATTAGAAACTCCCTCCTAAGATCTTCAGTGGTATACTTTTTTGCATCTTCAGGATGATGGGCGTAACGAAATTCTGACTGTGTCATACTGCTTGATTTTTATACTTTTTCTTTTGCGGTTTTATCAAAACCTGTTAAACATTGCGTAATCGATTGCATAAAATTACACTAAAATTTGTAGAAATACTTGTCGTTAAATATATAATTATTCTTTAATTAGTTAACAAAAAATTAATTTAAATTAATAAACAACTGATTTACAGACAAATATTTTTTAAAATAATGTATAAAAGATGAAATTATTTAAAGGAATATGAAGATAGCTTTAACCAAAATCAATGCTCAAATCACTGTTGAATATAAAATCATGCCAAATAAAATCAAAAAAATAAATATACTGATTTGATAATAATATATTAAAACTGCTATATAT
>NZ_CAKKLP010000009.1 GCF_918698085.1 Chryseobacterium sp. Bi04 | reverse complement strand
AATTAACATAATGTATTAATATTAATCTTTGATTAATGATAATTTTTATATAATTTTATCATTAAAAGATTGTTTTTATTGAAAAAATACTATATTTGCATCAAGGAAAAAACACAACACTATTGGATCGAAATTATTTTCTTTCATATAGTCACATCGCATTTCTTTTGCTGCTGTCGACTATAGGAAAATTAAATACCGGCTTTATATCTGCCGCAGTAAGCAATTCTGAATTGCTGCATTATACAGGTGTAAATACTACTGATTTACATTCTCGTATAGCCGTTACCTATTTGCAGAAATCAATTGAGGATACAAATATCCTGCAAGCTGATAAGGGTAGATTTTATAACCATACTTTACAATGTAATTTTCCCATTCCCAGGGATAAAGACTCTATTTCTTTTGCTATAAATGGTTTTGAGCTTATTTCTGTCTGGAAAACAAGGATACAGTATGTAGAGTATTTTGAAAGTACCCTACTTATATTTGAAAAGATTAAAAGATTTTACGTCAATTCTTTTAAACTGATCGATGGTTTTAAGTTTATTATTAAAATTCCGGATAAACTGGCCACTCTTTTTGTACAATAATATTTCATAAAAATTTTTACGGTCCTTAGGGAATTATAATACTGTTTCATTTGCACTTTTAAATGAGAAAGCTAAAGAAGTGCCTTTATAATAAAAAACGAACACAAAAAAACAACAAAGATTAACAAAGAATGAAAAACAAATTACTTACACTAGCACTCTTATCGGCAGGATGTTATCTTTCTGCTCAGGTAGGGATTAATACGAGTGGACCTCAGGCTACACTTGATGTGGTGGGCTTTCCATCAAATACAAATAAACTGGACGGCGTTATTGCTCCAAGGCTTACAGGAACACAGCTGAGCGCCAAAAATTATACAGCAGCCCAAACCGGAGCTATTGTATACGTTACAGTTTCTGAAGCTGCTCCTACCGGACAGACTGCAGAGGTTGTATCCCCTGGTTATTATTATTTTGACGGAACAAAATGGGAGAACTTAGGTACAGACTGGCGTACGGTTGGAAATGCCGGGACTACACCTGCCACAGCTGCTTTAGGAACAGATATTTCTACCGGAAGCTATTTAGGGACAAGCGATGGGAAGAATTTGGTACTGGCAACCCAGAAAAATGTCAAAGGAATTCTGGACCTGAATGGAACTCTACGCGGTGGAAATTCTAATACTGCCACAGGACCATTTGCCTCTTTTACATGGGGGTCCAATAATACGCTGACAAACAGTACGTCTTCCAATATAGCATTAGGTAAGGATAATACTGTTTCTGCACAAGGGAATTTTCCTGCTGTAGCCATTGGATTAGGGAATACAGCTAGTAATGGCGCCAAAATAATAGGGAATGCCAATAATGCATCCGGAGCCAATAATTTAGTCTTTGGAAATGGAAATACAGTAACAGGAATTATAGGATTAACACTTGGAAATAATAACACCAATGATGGAGGAATTGCTATAGGCGGTGGAAATACGGCAGCGTCCAACACTGTTGCCATAGGATCAGCAAATAATGTTTCGGGTGGTCAATCGATGGCTATAGGATTTACAGGAAAGGCATTGGCAGGACAATCGGTATATGCTAATAAAGTGCATGCCTTTTTTAATATCGGAAATGCTACGAATGCAATCGTAGGGATTAACATGATTCCTACTGCTGATACGGCTTCCGGTGCTGCTATTCAGATAAAGGGAATTGCTGGAGCTACTGCTTCATGTACGGCTGCTGAAGAAGGGGCAATCCGCTACAATGCCACGGCTAAAGTACACGAAGGCTGTAACGGAACTACATGGAAAGCTTTCTATTAAATAAAAATAAACACAAAATCTTTAAAAATTAAAAAATGACCAAAAAATTATTCGAGAAATTAGCTGCAATGCTTATGACGCTGGTGCTGTCTGTAGCAGTATTTGCGCAGCAAGGCTATGAACCTATCCGAGGGATGGGAGTTGAAGCAAAACCTGTAAACAATTCAGGGATTTGCCTGGCATGCTACAACGGAAGCATGAATCCTGTGGTGGATGCCAGTCTGGATAACAGTGTAAATATGGGAAATTTCGCTTCCTTACTAAGTGGAAATGGGATATCTGTTAAAAACAAGAATACATCATATCCGGCAGGATATATTACCGGTTTTAATGTAGACCTTGGAACAAGCTTTATTACGATTGATCTGTTAAGCTCGTTAAGAATCAGTACCTATAAAAATGGTGTTATTCAGGAAACGACTACAAACAGTACGCTTTTATCAGTGCCTGCATTCGGGGGTAGCAAGAACAGAATATTCTTACACTTTAAGACTTCAAAAGAATTTGATGAAGTAAGATTGTATCAGACGAATGTTCTTTCCGTATTCAGTGCGATGAATGTGTATTATGCATTTGCATTTGATCCGGCCAAGGTACCAACAGATAACAATGGTATTTGTGATGATATTATTGCAGGAAGTGGTGTTGATGGAAACATATCCGGAAGCAGCAGTTTCCTTGCTCCGCTTTCTTACGTTCAGAATAAAGAAAATATTGGAGACGGAAATAAAAACTCTTTCGGGAAAGTGGTTCTTCCGATAGGATTGTTAGGATCCTATTCAGTAGGGGTTTTGGATAAAAATCAGGTGTATCCTGCAGGCAACAGGACCGGATTTGTAATAGAGCCCGACGATCAGGGTAAACTGTTGAGTGCTGAGTTTTTGAAAAATATTACCATAGAAACTTATTTATTTGGCCAGCTTCAGGATTCAAAACAGTTATCAGACGGAGGCGGGCTAATCAATATTAAAGTGCTGGGCTATGGTTCCGGTAAGCAAAAGGTAACTCTTACCACTACCAAACCTTTCAATGAAGTTCGTTTGAAAATTACCCAGACTGTAGGGTTTAACCTGGGAGCACTTAAAGTATATTACGCATTCGAAGAACCAATGTCTTGTGAATGTGATGATAAAATTCAGACAAGCGGCTCTGCAATACCGGGAAATCTGGTGACAGGAGGAAGCTGGACTTCCGGACCTGGTTTTCTAGGTCTTATTCTGGCTAAAATGACAAATCCTGAAGCGATTGTAGATAATAATCCTGCCAATTATGCTACGGCAACAGTGCCTGCTGCATCTATCTTCAGTATTTTCTCTGCATTTGCCACAGTAAGCAGTAATGCGATGCTTCCTGCTAATACGGTAGCTGGATTTACGGTAGAAAAAGCAGGAAACCTTCTGGGAGTAAGTGTACTTGAAAGCATTACAGTGACCCTCTATAACGGAAATACGGTAACCAATACTTTTACAAGTTCAGGAAGCCTTATCAGTGGAAACTTCTTTACTACAAACTCTAACAAGTTCTATGTGGGAGGCAAGGCTACGAAACCTTTCAACCGTATGAAGATTACCTTTAATAGCGGAACAGCTGTTCGTATTCCTCAGAGCTATTATATCTATAATGCTTTTGCCAGCAAAGATGATGATAATGACGGAATTCCAAACTGTTTTGACAGATGTCCCGGAGGAGATGACAGTATAGATAACAATGGTAACGGTATTCCTGATTGTGCAGAAGGATGTACAGTGGTTAATGATAAGTCTCCAACATTAGATACTGATGGTGACGGTATTGTTGATGCTTGTGATTTTGATTCTGACAATGACGCTATTCCTGACTCAACAGAAAACTTTGATGCCAACGGTAAATTTGAAGATGATGATGCGGAAGGTGATATTTTAATTACATCTATATTGGGAGACAGTGTTCCGAATTATCGTGATCTGGATTCTGATAATGACGGAGTGTTGGATTTATTTGAATCAGGTATTCCAACATCAGTAATCAATCAGATTGATGCAGATCATAATGGTGTTATTGATAATGGTGTTGCAGTAGGAAATAATGGTTTGGCAGATGTATTGGAAACTTATCCTGATTCAGGAACTTTAAAATATCCTCTTAGGAATACCGATGGAGATGGCTTGCCGGACTTCCTGGACCTTATTTCCAACGGTTCGGATCTCGATCTGTACCAGATAGGAAAAGGAAATCTTGATACCCTGGGTGGTGGATTCATTTCTACAATTGATGATAAAGACAGAGACGGTATTCAGGCTGTTGTAGATACAGACCTTGTAAAGAGAGGTGCACCTGATTCTCCACTTTCTCCATATGCTTCATTGTTGAAAGATGCATCAATGAACGCAAAAAGTACAGGAGCTTCAGATGTAGCAGAGGTTGCCCATGATATTAAAGTATACCCTAACCCGGTAAAAGCTGGTGAAAGCCTTATGGTTACAGCGGCAGAAGAAGGAACTTACACTTTATTCTCAGCAGAAGGGAAGGCTGTGAAATCCGGTAAATTCTCTGCCCGTAACGGTATTGATACTGCTGCATTACCTACGGGAATTTATATTATTAAGATAGAAACTAAATCAACGGTAAAATCTTATAAAGTTATTGTGAAATAACGATAAGAAATCTTAGTGTTATGAAGGGCTGCTCAGAAATGGGCAGCCTTTTTATTTTAATGTCCTCAAAATGAGGTAGATTATTTGTAATTGTGGATAAGTTTTTGTATCTTTGCCCCTCTTTTGGCGCTAAAAATTGTTTGTAAATTTATAAAATACTAAAAATCAGCTCTTTCAATGTATAATCATGGAAGGGATTTCGTATTTGTAGATACTGCGGTAATACAGCCTCAAAAGTAATAAAAATATTTTGCATTACGCTGTGAAAAGATATACCAGCGTTGCAGTTAGAAGTCAGATTGAAGACTTTAAGATAAAGAATAAAGAACAAAGACCGATGATTGCGCCAAAATTTTCTTACTTTTTCTTTTCTCTTACTTCTTTTCTCTTTACTCTCTTCTGATATTTTTTAATAAATCAAAATATTTTTTAACCCTTTCTTAAAAGTTTTATGAGTAAAACAAAATCAACAACTCAAGGAAATCCGAGAATTAACTTCTCATCAGCGAAAGGAAAAATCATCACTCCAGACTTTTTGGATATCCAAATCGAGTCTTTCAGAGAATTTTTCCAGCTTGATACACTTCCTGAAGCCAGAAAGACTGAAGCTCTTTACAAGACCTTCCAGGAGAATTTTCCAATTACCGATTCTAGAAATCAATTCGTATTGGAATTCCTTGACTATCTGGTAGATTCTCCACGTTATTCAATTGATGAGTGTGTGGAAAGAGGTCTGACTTATTCAGTGCCTCTAAAAGCAAGACTTAAACTATATTGTACTGACCCGGAACACGAAGATTTCCAAACAGTGGTTCAGGATGTATATTTAGGTCCGGTTCCTTATATGACGCCTAGTGGATCTTTCATCATCAATGGTGCTGAGAGAGTTATTGTTACGCAGCTTCACCGTTCACCTGGTGTATTCTTCGGACAGACTTACCACGCTAACGGAACCAAACTATACTATTCAAGAATTATCCCTTTCAAAGGATCTTGGATGGAATTTACAACAGATATCAACAGCGTAATGTACGCGTATATCGACCGTAAGAAAAAGTTACCATTAACAACTTTATTAAGAGCTATCGGTTACGAATCTGATAAGGATATCCTTCAGATCTTTGACCTTGCTGAAGAAGTGAAAGTTTCTAAAGCTGCCCTTAAAAAAGTAGAAGGGAGAACATTGGCTGCGAGAGTATTGAACACTTGGTTCGAAGATTTCGTAGACGAAGATACAGGTGAAGTAGTTTCTATTGAAAGAAACGAAATTATCTTGGATAGAGAAACTATCCTTGAAAAAGAACATTTAGATCTTATCCTGGATGCTGGTGTGAAATCTATTCTGATCCACAAAGAAAACAGCAATGAATTCTCTATTATCCAGAATACATTACAGAAAGACCCTACTAACTCTGAAAAAGAAGCAGTAGAGTACATCTATCGTCAGTTAAGAAATGCAGATCCACCAGATGAGGAAACAGCAAGAGGAATTATTGAAAAATTATTCTTCTCTGAGCAGAGATATTCTCTTGGTGAAGTAGGACGTTACAGATTGAATAAAAAATTAAGTCTGAACATCCCAACTACCACTGAAGTTCTTACAAAAGAAGATATTATTGCGATTGTAAGACACTTAATTGAGTTAGTAAACTCAAAAACTGATGTGGATGATATTGACCACTTATCAAACAGAAGAATTAAAACTGTTGGTGAGCAGTTAGCAGGACAGTTCGGTGTAGGTCTTTCAAGAATTGCAAGAACAATCAAGGAAAGAATGAACGTTAGAGATAACGAAATCTTTACTCCACTTGATCTTGTAAATGCTAAGACATTAACATCAGTAATCAACTCATTCTTTGGTACCAACCAGCTTTCTCAGTTCATGGACCAAACCAACCCGCTATCAGAAATCACGCACAAGCGTAGACTTTCTGCACTAGGGCCTGGTGGTTTATCAAGAGAAAGAGCAGGTTTCGAGGTTCGTGACGTTCACCATACACACTACGGAAGAATTTGTCCGATTGAAACTCCGGAAGGACCAAACATCGGTTTGATTTCATCTTTAGGTATTTATGCGAAAATCAACAGACTAGGTTTCATCGAAACTCCATACAGAAAAGTAGAAGACAGTAAGATTAATCTTACTGCTGATCCTATTTATCTTAATGCAGAAGACGAAGAAGACAAAGTAATTGCTCAGGCAAACGTTGAATTGAATGATAACGGAGAATTCTTAACAGACAGAATTATTGCCAGACTTGATGGTGATTATCCTGTAGTAGAGCCAGCTCAGGTAAACCTTATTGACGTTGCACCAAACCAGATCTCTGGTATTTCTGCTTCATTAATTCCATTCCTGGAGCATGATGATGCGAACCGTGCGCTGATGGGATCCAACATGATGCGTCAGGCAGTTCCTCTATTGAAGCCACAAGCACCAATCGTAGGTACAGGTCTGGAACAACAAGTTGCGAAAGATTCAAGAATTTTGATCAATGCAGAAGGTACAGGTACTGTAGAGTATGTGGATGCTGATAAGATCACTATTAAATATGAAAGAAGCGATGACGAAGATTTAGTACAATTCGAGTCTGCTACTAAAACATACAACCTTACTAAGTTTAGAAAAACTAACCAGAGTACAACAATTACCCTAAGACCAAACGTAAGAGTAGGTGATGTAGTGGAAAAAGGACAGGTACTTTGTGACGGTTATGCTACTGAAAAAGGAGAATTAGCTCTTGGTAGAAACTTAGTGGTAGCGTTCATGCCTTGGAAAGGATACAACTTTGAGGATGCAATTGTAATCAACGAAAAAGTGGTACGTGAAGACTGGTTTACGTCAATCCACGTAGATGAATATTCTCTTGAAGTTCGTGATACCAAATTAGGTATGGAAGAGCTTACGGCAGATATTCCAAACGTTTCTGAAGAAGCTACTAAAGATCTTGACGAGAACGGTATGATCAGAATCGGTGCTGAAGTGAAACCTGGAGATATCATGATTGGTAAAATTACTCCAAAAGGTGAATCTGACCCGACTCCTGAAGAAAAACTTCTTAGAGCAATCTTTGGTGATAAAGCTGGTGATGTAAAAGATGCATCATTAAAAGCCGATTCTTCATTAAGAGGGGTGGTGATCAACAAGAAATTGTTCTCAAGAAACATTAAAGACAAAAAGAAAAGAACTGAAGAAAAACTTAAACTTGAAGAGATTGAAAACACTTACAAGGCTAAGTTTGACGAACTGAGAAATACTTTAATTGAAAAATTAAATACACTGGTAAGCGGTAAAACTTCTCAAGGGGTACAAAATGACCTTGATGAAGAAATTATCGGTAAAGGTGTGAAATTCACTCACAAATTATTGACTTCAGTTGAAGATTATGTAAACGTTAGCGGTTCAGACTGGACAGTAGACGCTGATAAAAATGAATTGATCAAACAATTGATTCACAATTACAAAATCAAATTTAACGACATTCAGGGAGTTAAAAACCGTGAGAAATTTGCTATTTCTATCGGAGATGAGCTTCCGGCAGGGATCATGAAGTTGGCTAAAGTTTACATCGCTAAGAAACGTAAACTGAATGTAGGAGATAAAATGGCAGGACGTCACGGTAACAAAGGTATCGTTTCAAGAATCGTTCGTGAAGAAGATATGCCATTCCTTGAAGACGGAACACCGGTAGATATCGTATTGAATCCACTAGGGGTACCTTCTCGTATGAACATCGGTCAGATCTATGAAACAGTTCTTGGATGGGCAGGTCAGAAATTAGGAATGAAGTTCGCTACACCAATCTTTGATGGAGCAACTCTTGACCAGATTACTGAATATACAGAAAAGGCAGGTCTTCCTAAATTTGGTAACACTCACCTTTATGATGGGGGTACCGGAGAAAGATTTACTCAGCCGGCTACTGTAGGTATTATCTACATGCTGAAACTAGGACACATGGTTGATGATAAGATGCACGCACGTTCTATTGGTCCTTACTCATTGATTACTCAGCAGCCGTTAGGAGGTAAAGCTCAGTTCGGTGGACAGAGATTTGGAGAGATGGAGGTTTGGGCTCTTGAAGCATTCGGAGCATCAAATATTCTAAGAGAAATCTTAACTGTGAAGTCGGATGACGTGATTGGTAGAGCAAAAACTTATGAAGCAATTGCAAAGGGTGAATCTATGCCTGAACCAGGTATTCCGGAATCATTCAATGTATTACTTCACGAGTTACAAGGACTTGGACTTGATGTAAGATTGGAGGAGTAATTAAAAGATTTAATTATTAAAAAATTAAAACATTAATTAACTCTGAGATGATAAGAGCGAAAGTAATTTTAAATCTTTCAATCTTTAAATCTTTTAATCAAAAATTAAATTATGTCAAATAAAAATAAAACAAGTAGATTTAATAAAATAACCATTGGTTTAGCTTCGCCGGAGTCTATTTTACAGGACTCAAGAGGAGAGGTTTTAAAGCCAGAAACTATTAACTACAGAACTCACAAACCTGAAAGAGACGGATTATTCTGTGAGAAAATCTTTGGTCCTGTAAAGGATTACGAATGTGCTTGTGGTAAATATAAGAGAATTCGTTACAAAGGGATCGTTTGTGACCGTTGTGGTGTAGAAGTTACCGAGAAAAAAGTAAGAAGAGAAAGAATCGGACATATCGGTTTGGTTGTTCCTATTGCTCACATCTGGTACTTCCGTTCATTACCAAACAAAATCGGATACCTTCTGGGAATCCCTTCTAAGAAATTAGATATGATCATCTACTACGAAAGATATGTAGTGATCCAACAGGGTATTGCCAAAAAATTAGATGGTTCTGATTTTGAAAATATGGAATTCTTAACAGAAGAAGAGTACCTTGACATTATGGAAACTCTTCCTGTAGAAAACCAGTATCTTGATGATTCTGATCCAAACAAATTCATCGCCAGAATGGGTGCTGAAGCTGTGGAAGATCTATTAAAGAGAATTGATCTTGATGCATTATCTTTTGACTTAAGACACAAAGCTCACAACGAAGGTTCTAAGCAAAGAAGAACTGAAGCCCTGAAAAGATTGAACGTTGTAGAAGCATTGAGAGGTGCCAATACAAGAATGATCAACAGACCAGAGTGGATGATTATGCGTGTGCTTCCTGTGATACCACCAGAACTAAGACCATTAGTTCCGTTGGATGGAGGACGTTTCGCTACTTCTGACCTTAATGACCTTTATAGAAGAGTTATTATCAGAAATAACCGTTTGAAGAGATTATTGGAGATTAAAGCTCCTGAAGTAATCTTGAGAAACGAGAAGCGTATGCTTCAGGAATCAGTAGATTCATTATTCGATAACACAAGAAAATCTTCTGCCGTAAAATCTGAATCAAACAGACCATTGAAATCACTTTCTGATTCATTGAAAGGTAAACAAGGTCGTTTCCGTCAGAACTTACTAGGGAAAAGGGTTGACTACTCTGCGCGTTCGGTAATTGTTGTAGGTCCAAACTTACAGCTTCACGAATGTGGTATTCCTAAAGATATGGCAGCTGAACTTTACAAACCGTTTATCATTAGAAAACTAATTGAAAGAGGAATTGTAAAAACTGTAAAATCTGCAAAGAGAATTATCGACAGAAAAGAACCTGTAGTGTATGATATCCTTGAAAACGTGATGAAAGGTCACCCTGTTCTACTGAACAGAGCACCTACGCTTCACAGACTGGGTATTCAGGCTTTCCAACCTAAGATGATCGAAGGTAAGGCAATCCAGCTACACCCGTTAGTAACAACAGCATTCAACGCCGATTTCGATGGTGACCAGATGGCGGTACACTTACCGTTAGGACCAGAAGCGATCCTTGAAGCTCAGTTATTAATGCTAGGTTCTCAGAATATCTTGAACCCTGCAAACGGTTCTCCAATTACAGTACCTTCTCAGGACATGGTTCTTGGTCTTTATTTCATGACTAAAGAATTGAGCTCTACGGAAGATATGAAAGTAAAAGGTGAAGGTCTTGCATTCTATTCTCCTGAGGAAGCAGAAATTGCTTATGCTGAAGGTAGAGTTTCTTTAAATGCTAAGGTAAGATGTAGACTACCTGTTAAAGAAGACGGAGTAATAGTAACAAGATTGATCGAGACTTCTGTAGGTAGAATTTTATTCAACCAGATTGTACCTAAACAATCAGGATATATCAATGAACTTCTTACTAAGAAATCATTGAGAAACGTTATTGGTAAGATCCTTGCTGATACCGATTTCCCAACTACGGTGAAGTTCCTTGATGCCATGAAAGACTTAGGGTATTCAAATGCATTCAAAGGAGGTCTTTCTTTCTCACTAGGGGATATTGTAGTTCCTGTTGAGAAAAAACAGATGATTGCTACTTCAATTGAAACTGTAGATGAAATTAGAGCCAACTATAACATGGGTCTTATTACAGATACAGAACGTTATAACCAGGTAATTGACGTTTGGACTAACACCAATGCGGGATTAACTGAAATGATCATGAGCAGAATGAAAACCGATCAAGGTGGTTTCAACTCTGTGTACATGATGCTTGACTCTGGGGCGAGGGGTTCTAAAGAACAGATCCGTCAGTTATCAGGGATGAGAGGTTTGATGGCGAAACCGCAAAAAGCTGGTTCTACCGGTGCGGAGATCATCGAAAACCCGATCCTTGCCAACTTTAAGGAAGGTCTTTCGATCTTAGAGTACTTTATCTCTACTCACGGTGCCCGTAAGGGTCTTGCGGATACCGCTCTTAAGACAGCCGATGCTGGTTATCTAACGAGAAGATTGGTAGACGTTGCACAGGACGTTATCGTTACAGAAGATGACTGTGGAACACTTAGAGGAACAGAAGTTACTGCACTTAAGAAAAATGACGAGATCGTTGAAAGAATCTCTGAAAGAATTTTAGGTAGAGTATCTCTTCATAATATCTATGACCCTGAAACGGATGAGCTTATTGCTAGTGCAGATCAGGTAATCATTGAAGAATTGGCAAAAAGAATCGAAGAAGCAGGATTAGAAGCTGTTGAGGTTCGTTCGCCATTAACTTGTGAAGCTAAGAAAGGTATCTGTGCGAAATGTTACGGTAGAAACTTGGCAACAGGTAAAGTGATCCATATGGGTGAAGCGGTAGGTGTAATTGCAGCACAGTCAATTGGGGAGCCAGGTACTCAGCTTACGTTGAGAACCTTCCACCAAGGGGGTACTGCAGGAAACGTATCAGAAAACCCATCTATTGTAGCAAGAAGAGATGGTATCGTTGAAATGGATGAAGTAAGAACAATTACTTCTGAAGATGAAAACGGTAATACTGCTGAGGTAGTAGTTTCACGTTCAACGGAATTCAGATTAGTTGCAGCGGAGTCTAAAACTCCATTAATGATTGCTAACGTACCTTATGGATCTATATTATCTGTAAAACCAGGTGATAAAGTGAAGAAAGGAGATACCATCTGTAGATGGGATCCGTATAACGCGGTTATCATTGCTGAAACTTCTGGTAAAGTAGAATATGAAGATATTATCCAAGGTATTTCATTCCAGCTTGAAATTGACGAACAAACAGGATTCGAAGAGAAAGTAATCTCTGAATCTAGAAATAAGAAAGCCGTACCTACATTGAAGGTGGTAGATTCTAAAGGAGTTGAGCAGAGAGCATACAACTTACCGGTAGGAGCCCACTTGATGGTAAATGATGGTGAAAAAATTAAGGCGGGTAAAGTCTTAATCAAAATCCCAAGAAAATCTGCAAAAGCAGGGGATATCACCGGAGGTCTTCCGAGAGTTACCGAATTATTCGAAGCAAGAAACCCTTCAAATCCAGCGGTTGTTACTGAAATCGACGGGGTAGTTTCTTACGGAAAGATTAAGAGAGGTAACCGAGAATTGATCGTAGAAGCTAAAACTGGTGAAAGAAAAATTTACCTGGTAAAACTTTCTAACCAGATCCTGGTTCAGGAGAATGACTTCGTAAGAGCTGGTTCTCCATTATCTGACGGTTCTATCACACCGGATGATATCTTAAGAATCAAGGGCCCAACTGCGGTTCAGGAATACTTAGTAAATGAGATTCAGGAAGTTTACCGTCTTCAGGGGGTAAAAATTGATGATAAGCACTTTGAAATTATCGTAAGACAGATGATGACCAAAGTATCTATCGTAGATGGAGGTGACACTCAATTCCTTGAAGGAGCTCTGGAACATAAATATGACTTCCTGGAAGAGAACAATAGAGTATTTGGTCTTAAAGTAGTAGTAGAGGCTGGAGATTCTAAAGAATTCAGACCAGGTCAGATGATTACTGCAAGAGAATTAAGAGATGAAAACTCTAAACTAAGACGTGAAGACCAAAAGTTGGTAGAAGTAAGAGAAGCACTTCCTGCTACAGCAACACCTGTATTACAAGGTATTACAAGAGCAGCTCTTCAGACTAAGTCATTCATGTCTGCAGCATCATTCCAGGAAACAACGAAGGTTCTAAATGAAGCGGCTGTTGCTGGTAAAGTAGATGCTCTTAGTGGTCTTAAAGAAAATGTAATTGTAGGGCACAGAATCCCTGCAGGTACAGGTCTTAAAGAATATCAGAATGTTATTGTAGGTTCTAAGAAAGAATTCGAAGACCTTAACTAAAATTAATGATTTGAAATTTGAGGTTTGGATTTATTTTTATATTTTCACAATCTCAAATTTCGAATTTAAAAAACATAATTTATAACAATGGACAACAATCAAAATCCACAAGACGGAAACATCAACATCGAATTAAACGAAATGGTAGCTGCTGGTATCTATGCTAATTTAGCTTTAGTAAACCACTCGCCATCTGAGTTCGTAGTAGATTTCATCCAATTAATGCCGGGGGTACAGCAAGCTAAAGTAAGATCAAGAGTAATTCTTGCTCCACTTCATGCTAAGAGAGTATTAAACGCTCTTCAACAGAACATCGCTAACTATGAGCAGCAGTTCGGAGAAATCAAAGAAGTTGAGCCTTTCGTATTAGGAGGTAACAACGTTCAAGCGTAAGATTTCTTTTACAATAAATAGATGCCCCAATGAAAATTGGGGCATTTTTTATGTTATATTTTTTTATCCTGGCTGGATAGTCAATGTTTATCATGCATCAGTTGTGGTGATTTTTTGTTATCCTATTCCTGCAATACAACAGTAATTCCCGGTAAAAATATACCGTGCTATTTATAACACAACTTTAACGGTAATGAATCATCATATCAATGATCCAATTTTATATATTTGAATATTACATTTTGATATAATTGATATGACAGATAATGTGTTTATTCTTGATAAATTTGGTTTTCTTGGGAAAGTTTTTTTGAGCGAACTCCAGCAGCATGCTGTTATTGTTGATATAAAAGCAAAAACAGAAATTATAAGAGAAGGACAAAAAAACAAATATGTACCCTTTCTGATAAAAGGTTCTATTAAAGTTTTTACCCTTAATGATGGCAGAGAGCTGATCTATTATTTTATTAAGTCTAGTGACAGCTGTCTGATGACTTTTTCTTCGATTTTTACAGACTATGTAAGCCGCGTATTTGCCGTTGCTGAAGAAGAATCAGAAGCCTTACTGATTCCTGTTTCTGTAATGCACGACTGGCTGATCAGGTTTCCGGAGATCAATAAATTATTTTATCGTGAATATGACAGGCGCTTTTCAGAAGTCATGAATATGGTTAATGATGCTGTTTTCCATAGACTTGATAAAAGAGTATTAAATTATATTAAACAGCAGATCATCAGTACAGGGAAAAGTCCCTTGAAAATTACCCACCGTGAAATTGCCAGCAGTCTCGGTACTTCCAGAGAAGTGGTAAGTAGGGTACTAAAAAAAATAGAAAGTGACGGCGAGATTGTGCAGACCAAAGAAGGAATCAAAGTCACTGTAAATGAAAATGTTAGATTAATCTAATTTATAATGTTTCAAAAGTTTTGTTTTATGATTGATAAAAACAATGCCTTTGGTGACTTTTATCACATAATTTTGAATTGAGAACTTGATAAGTTTGTCATATGATAATTTAATTCAAATTGTATATGACAAAAGCTCTCTTATTTTTGTCAGTATTTTCATCAGGTTTTGCCTTTGCACAGGAAGATCTGTTGAAAGATATTGATACTATTAAAACCGATACGGAATTTTCACAACCTGCTTTCAAAGCACTACAGATTGTTACAGGACAATCTACAAAGCTTGCCGCCAAAAAAGAATGGTACATTATTGTTGCCCATAGATTTGGTGATGTAAGCACAGGATTTAAAAACTTTTTTGGACTGGATAACGCCTCCACAAAATTAGGCGTAATTTATGGTATTAATGATGCCGTTTCTGTCAGTTTATCAAGGGAAACGAATATGAAAACCTTTGAAGGTGCTGTGAAATACAGGCTGATAAGACAGAATGATCATTTTCCGGTAGATATTGTTGGGTATAATGTGATGGGTGTAAATACGGATCTCAGTACGGACAGCTATCCGTTTCTTAAATTCAACGACAGACTTTCTTATCTTACCCAGGCTTTAATTTCGAGAAGGTTTAATGATAAACTTTCACTGCAGCTTACTCCTTCATATGTTCATAAGAATCTGTATGAGCCTAAAAATGAAGATAAAAACCAATTTTTAGCAGGATTAGGCGGACGTTATAAAATTTCAAAGAGAGTTTCTGTAAATGCAGAATATTTTGTGAATTTTGACAATCACAGTTTCTATAAAAACCCTCTTTCTTTAGGAGTGGATATAGAAACCGGGGGACATGTGTTCCAGCTTTTATTCTCGAACTCCCAGATTAATTCAGATATAGGATATCTTACCAATGCATCAGGTGAATGGGGGAAAGGACATATTTTCTTTGGGTTTAATCTTTATAGAGTTTTTTAATATGAGAAAGTTAACATACCTCGTGATCCTTTCATCAGTGGGAATACTGAATTCCTGTGATAGCAGGACCTATGAAGAGATTTCAGATAATACCCCTATTACGATGCCGATAAAATATACCGCAGATGTAAAACCGATTATAGACAACAACTGTATTGGTTGTCATTCTGCAGGCAGTTTTAAACCTTTAACAACCTACGATCAGGCAAAGAATAACATAGATGGAATCCTGGACCGGATCCAAAGGCCAAACGGCGACCCTGAAAAAATGCCTAAAGGAGGATCCCTGTCGGCAACACAAATTAATATTTTCATCAAATGGAAAGCTGATGGATTAACTGAAAATTAAAAAATTTGATATGAAAAAAATAATATTAATCAGCGCATCACTGCTTTTTACCGGATACGCTTCAGCACAGAAATACAGCTCTAAAACAGGTAAGGTGACTTTTGAAGCTTCAGTACCATTATTTGAAGATGTGTATGCCCTGGATGAGAATAACCTGGTTGTCTTAAATGCTGACAGTGGGGAAATGGCATCGGTTTCAGCCGTTAAAAACTTTCATTTTAAAACAAAATTAATGGAAGAGCACTTTAATGAAAGCTATGCAGAAACAGCCAAGTATCCAAAGACCACTTTCAAAGGAAAAATTATCGGTTTTGATAAAACAAAACTGACTGCCAGTCCACAGAAATATACAGTTCAGGGAAGCCTTAATTTTCATGGGGTAGATAAAGCGGTGGCTTCTACAGCTACTATCTATACTAAAGACGGTAAAATCTATATGCAGGGAAATTTTGTAGCCAGACCCGCAGACTATAAAGTGACAATCCCTAAGATGGTGACAAAGAAAATTGCAGAAAGTGTAAATGTTGAATACAACTATATATTGATAAAACAATGAGAAATCTGATCTTATTACTAACGGTCTTCCTGAGCTCATTCCTGGTGGCTCAGGAAAAAGTAAAGTCAATATTTGATATTGCAAGAAGTGGAACTGTCACTGAAGTACAGGAGCTGATGAAACAAAATCCAGATGTGATCAATCAAACCAATGAAAATGGATTTTCGCCACTTATTCTGGCCTGTTACAGAGGAAATGTAGAGGTGGCTAAATTTCTGATTGATCACGTAAAAGATGTGAATTATAAAAGTGATGAAGGGACAGCCTTATCCGGGCTTTCGGTGAAATATAATAAAGAGTTGGTAGAGCATTTATTAAAGAAAAATGCTGATCCCAATATAGCCGATACCACAGGATATACACCTTTATTCTGGGCTGTGAAGTTTGGTAATAAAGAACTGGTAGAGCTGCTGTTGAAGTACAATGCAGATAAAACAAAAAAAGATTCAATGGGAATGACCCCATTTGAATATGCATTAAAAACAGATAAAAAAGACATTATTAACCTCTTAAAAAATTGATATGAAAAAACTTTTACTCACCTTAAGTATGGCTCTTGCCAATTTCGCATGGGCCCAGTTTTCCTCAGGCGTTGTAAGTCTTGGGGCAACTGGAATGACCGTGAAGCTGGAAACTTCACCCACATTGGCAACCTTGACACTTACCGGAAACAGTACTTCCTATCTGGGAATAGGTGCCGGTGATTCCGGTATGGAAGCCGGTGCAGACGGATTTATTTATAACAGCAGCTCAAACCTTGATTATAGTTTTAATGGTATTGGGGCATTCCCTAGTGTAGATGCTGTTCAGGATTGGACTCTTGTTTCCAACACTGTTTCAGGAAGTACCCGGACTATTATTGCAACCAGAAGTTTATCCGGAAGTACCGGTGATTTTGTAATCCCAAATGCAGCAGGCTCTCTGGATATATTTTTTGCTAGAGGAGGAAGCACAGCAATATCTCAACATAGTTCTTCTAACAGAGGATATGCAACGTTAACAATGACGGCAAGCAATTTATCAACCACTGAGGCAGTTGCAGAAACTAAGAAAGTAAGCCTTTATCCCAATCCTGCTAAGCAAACGGTTAGTTTCAAAAACTTTGATCGTATAAAATCTATTGATATTTATGAAGCAGCAGGAAGAAAGATAAAATCTGTAAAACCGGATAAAGAAACCATTAGCGTTGAGGATCT
Source organism: Chryseobacterium sp. Bi04 (assembly GCF_918698085.1). GTDB lineage: Bacteria > Bacteroidota > Bacteroidia > Flavobacteriales > Weeksellaceae > Chryseobacterium. The sequence continues at coordinate 177,105 of NZ_CAKKLP010000009.1, read as the reverse complement.
GAAATCAGGAATATATTATTTTGAAATTCTATTGAAAGACGGAAGTCTGTCTTATGAAAAACTGATTAAAGAATAGTTCAGAGAAAACACATCTACATATTTTCAATAGTACCTCTGATTTTCGGAGGTATTATTATGAAGAAAAATAATGAATTTTTTAATTTTTTTAAGATGATTGGATGAATGTATAAAGAATATTCATGAATTAACGATTAATTATTCTAAAAGTGTATTGTATTTTTAATTTTTATTCTACTTTTAAGGCGTAAAAAACTAATAACTTACAATGAAAACACGCACCACATTTAAATTTGGGCAGATATTGCTATTTGCTTTTGGGGCCTTATTACTTTCCTTTCAGTATTCGTGTAAAGATGAATCAACTGAAATGCAAAATGAAGCAGCCTTAGAGCAAAATAACATTAACGTGTATGCCCGTTCATTTTCCGGGGATTCTATCCTTTTGAAAAACCCTTATTCTGTTGAAACCATGAAAATTGCTCTTGAACAGCTAAGAGCTAAAAACCCAAAACAAACCGCAGGATTCGAAGTACGTCCTTCCCATCTTTACCTTAAATTCAACCCTAAAAATGAAGATGAAGTAGGATTGCTGAAGCAGGATTCTACCATTCATTACTTCGATTACAGATTAGATGCCGAATATGCAGAAGGATTTCTGGAAAACAGAGCTCCAGACAGAGACTCTATTCCTGTTTATTATACTGCAGTTCCTGTAGGGAAAAACCTTCCTGCAGTTGAGCATGAAGTCTTGAGTGAACTGTATATCCCTGAACAGGATCCTTATTTTTCCGATATTGATGATATAGAAAGATATGAAGTTACCGGAAAATTAGCCAATAAAACAGATCTGTTTAATAACCTTTTATACCTGGCCTATGAACTTACAGGGAATGAAGCAGATCTGCTTACCGATGATTCTACTCCCCAGGCAAAATGGATATTTGGAAAAAAATGGTATCCAAGCGGAAGAATTCAGGTAAAAGATGATATTTTAGATGTAGTACCGGTAACCGGAGCACAGGTATTGATGAGGCAGTGGTTTACTGTAGCACAGGGAATTACAGACGGGAACGGGTATTTCTCCACTTCTTCAGTACGTGGAAAAGCAAAATATGTTATCCAGTGGGAAAGATATAATTATAGTGTGAGAAACGGATCTGTTTTCCAGGCAGAAATGAAAGGTCCCAATGTAAAGCAGCAGGCATGGTACCCAGTTATTGATGGAGGAGAAGATGAATATCACGCTCTGATACATCAGGCGGCACATGATTTCTATTATGGGTATAGATTTGGACTTACTTCTCCGCCTATGAATAACCATATCTATAATTTCGGAAGACAGAGCCAGATAAAGATTGCAGCCCGTAAATCAGCACCGTGGGGAGTACCTTCTTCTTATTCTCACATCAGAAGTGAACTTACTTTTGGTTTATCAGCCCAGGTCCATATTAAAGCATATGGAAGATTATCCGATATGGTGTACGGAACAACCATCCATGAATTGAGCCACGCCCTGCATTCAATTATAGACAGATCGGCGTATAATGACATTTGCCAGGATTCCTTCCTGTCTTCCAATTCTGCGGTCAAAAACAGAAACCGAAGACTTCTTGAAAGCTGGCCAACTACTGTGGAAACTTTGATGACCTTAGAAAGATATAAAAGGATAAGAGGATATGCGGTTTACAGATCTACAGGTTCCAATAACTTCCAGAACCGTACCATTAGTGCTGAAAATCATTATACATCAGGCGGATATGATATGATTGACGGAAATAATCAGAATGTTATGTTTGGAGTAGGATACCCTGCAGACAGAGTTACCGGATATACGGCTTCACAGCTGGAACAGGCGCTTAAAGGGTCTAGAAACTGGTATCAGTGGAGAGATAAAATAAAGACCAGTTATTCCAATCCTACCAGTATATATATGGACGAACTTTTTGCCAATTGGCCGGATTAATCACATTTTACATATTTTCAATAGTACCTCTGATTTTTCAGAGGTATTATTATTTTATTTACTTCTGAAAATCTTAAAAGGCTTAATTTTAAAGGGATTGTTTGATTTTTTATATATTTGTATATAACCGGATATCCCATGAAAATTACTTTTGAAAAATATAATCCTTCCTGGAAAAAGCAATTTGAAACGATTAAAAATGAATTGAAAGACAGCATTGGTTTTTTGAACCCACAAATTGAACATATCGGAAGTACATCAGTGGAAGGTTTATCTGCAAAACCTGTGATAGACATTATGATTGGGGTGAAAAATGAAGAAGAGCTGGATAAGGTTCCTCTTTTATTACAGGGACAGGATTATGTTTATTACCGGAAGTATAACGAGGATATGCCATACCGCCGTTTTTTTATAAAGCTTACAGATCAGCCTCAGCATTTAGGATTTCCGGAAATTATTGAAGCAGGAGATGAAATTCCTGAAGGAATCCACGATCATAAGCTTCGTATCGCCCATATTCATGTAATTCCCACTTCTTCTGAACATTGGCTTCGTCATATCGCGTTTCGGGATTACTTGCGGACCCATCCTGAAGTAAAAGATGAATATCAGCAGCTGAAGCAATATTTGAGTGAAAAAGAATGGTATGACGGGAATGATTATAATGAAGGAAAAGATCCGTTTATCAAGAGAGAAGAACGAAAGGCTGTTGAATGGTATTTGGAACACCAGAAATAAAGAATTAATCCAATGAGAAAAGACTTAAAGGAAATCGCAGGACAATTGGCAAAAGCCACAAGGCTGAACGATTTTATAGAATATGGAGGAGTTGCGGCAGCTATTGAAACTACAAACGGAAATGTTTACACCGGAATCAGTATAGACACAGCCTGCTCTTTGGGATTTTGTGCGGAACACAGTGCTGTAGCTGAAATGTTGAAAAATGGGGAACATAAGATCAAGGCCGCAGTAGCAGTAGGAAATGATGGAAATGCAGTACCACCCTGTGGACGTTGCAGGGAGTTGATGAGCCAGCTATCCAGAGAAAATCTCAATGCCGTGATAGAAGTGAAAAACGGAATATTTGTAACCTTAAAAGAATTAATGCCTTACGACTGGAAAGAAGATCTTGAAAGAGAATGGTAATTTTTTTAACTCATAATTTTTATTAAGCCAATGGAATTCAAAACTTTAAAAAATACTAGTGTAGAGGAGCTTTTATCTGTATTTAATCTTTCTTTTTCTGATTATATTGTTCCTTTTCACCTGACAAAAGAGGTGCTTATCTCAAAAATTAATTCTGAAAAAATAGATTTAAACTTATCGGTAGGGGCATTTGAGTCCGGGCAGCTGGTAGGGTTTATTCTTAATGCTGAAAAAACAGAAGATCCTCATAGAATAATCTATAATGCCGGAACGGGAGTCGTTCCTGAAAGCAGAGGAAAAGGGCTGGTAAGAAAAATGTATGATTTTATCCTTCCCATATTAAAAGACAGAAAAGTGGACACCTTAATCCTTGAAGTGATTGATGGAAACAAGCCGGCGATCAGGGCCTATGAAAATTTAGGATTTACTGTTGTACGGAGACTGCTTTGTTTCAATGGGAATATTAATGTACAACAAACAGATTCCGATATTGTAATAAAAGAACTGGAAGAGGTTCAATGGGAAAACCTCCGTGCTTTCTGGGATATTGAACCGTCATGGCAGGGTTCAGTTTTTGTACTTGAAGATATGCGCAAAGACTGTATAGTCCTTGGTGCCTATAAAGATGGAAAACTGGCAGGATACGCTTTTTATAATCCGGTAGCAAAGAAAATATACCAGATTGCTGTAGATAAAGATTACAGAAGACAAGGAATTGCAACCAGACTTTTCGAAGCTATTAAAGAGAAAAATAATGGAGAAACCGTATCCTTAAATAATGTAGATGAGGTTTCAGAAAGCACCTTTCATTTTCTTAGTGAAAGAATAGGCCTTAAAAACTGGGTATCCCAGTTTGAAATGAAGCGTATTATCTGATAGTCAGTATATTTTAATCAAAATAAATGGTTTTAATATACTTTTAATCTCTTAAACTTTTCAGAGAGCGGTATAGAATGTAACTTTGCTGAAATTTTTAAAACAATGAAGCGAGGAATACATTTTTTACTGCTGCTTATTTCCTTTACGGTCTTTGCCCAGCAGGCAACTGTTGATACAGCCCAGATAGTCATTCCGGGTCGGCAGAATACAATAGAGGCTCAGTCAAAACCTTATGTGATTATGATCTCAACTGACGGTTTTCGGTATGATTATGCTAAAAAATATAATGCTGAAAATCTCCTGAAATTTTCCAATAATGGTATACAGGCAAAGGCAATGATCCCAAGCTATCCCAGTATTACATTTCCTAACCATTGGAGCCTGATCACCGGACTTTATCCTGCTCATCATGGGTTAATAGATAATTTTTTCTACGATTATAAGAGAAATGAAACCTATGCCATGAGCAATAAGAAAAATGCAGAAGATGGAAGCTGGTATGGCGGAACTCCACTTTGGGGATTGGCTGAAAAACAAGGGTTAGTATCTGCTTCTTTAATGTGGGTGGGCTCTGCCAGCGATGCCGGAGGAATAAGACCAAGCTACTATTATCCTTACCATGAAAAATTTACTCCTTCAGAAAAAGTAGAAAAAGTAGTGAACTGGCTGAAATTACCCGAAGATAAAAGACCTCATTTCATTTCATTATATTTCCCGGAAGTAGACGGAAGCGGACATCATTACGGACCCGATACGAAAGAAACCGAAAATGCAGTTCATTTAATTGATCATGCTATTGGTGATCTTGTTCAGAAAGTAAATGATTTGGGCTTAAAAAATGTCAATTTTATTTTTGTGTCAGACCATGGAATGATCAAAGTGGATGGAGGAGCTCCACTGGAAATTCCAGCTGTACTTTTTGATAAAAGCAGGTTTGATTTTTATAACTCCCAGACCTTATTGAGGGTATATGTTAAAAATCCTGCTGAGATCAAGTCTGTTTATAAAGAATTAAAGGCTCATAAAACGGAAGATTATGAGGTGTACCTGGACAAAAAGCTATCCAGGTATCTCCATTTTGCAACAAGAGATGACCAATACCACAGAATAGGGCAGATTCTTCTGATTCCGAAAGCGCCCAAAATATTCCTTGAGAAAGGAAAAAAAACATCTGTGGGAAAACATGGGTACAATCCTAAAGTTGTTCCTGAAATGAAAGCAACATTTTATGCATGGGGACCTGAATTTAAAAATAATTTGGTAGTAGATGAGTTTGCCAATATTAATGTTTATCCTGTGGTCGCTGAAATTTTAGGATTGAAAATTGACCAACCCATTGATGGAAAACTAAAAGTCCTGAAGGAAATATTGAAGGAAGAAAAATAATTGGATAACGAATGATTACGTCAAAAAAGAATCGGCGCACCAAAGGTGCGCCGATTCTTTTTATATCCAAATAACTTAAAACTTAGAAGAAAATTCTTTAGCAAAATCCTCAAGCTTTGTCTTTCCTGTAACAGGAGATCCATGATCCATGAAATCTTTCTGTACAATACCGGTTCTTATCCCTCTTCCCATTTCAGTATACAGTTCTGCCATATCCTGTGGAAGCCCGGCCTGTAGCATTCCGTTGAAAGAATCTTCATCTGAGAATTCTACCCACGGCAGTTCAGGCTTTTCTATGGAAGTTCCTAAGACTTTGGCAAAATCAGAAGCTTTTCTGCTGTCACTTACGATATAACGTATGCTGTTACCATTTCCATCTTTTACAAGCTCTTCAGCGGCTGCGTTAGCAATGTCGTTAGGATGTACCAACGGAACTTCAGTATTTGCAGGATAATTACCTCCAATAATTCCCGCATTCTGGATCAAGGGAATATCATTGAAAAAATTAGTATAAAAATATCCGGCTCTTAAAAATGTAAATGAAGTGTTTTCAACCTCCTGATATAGTTTCTCAATCTGGTGAAGGCCTTTGATAGGCCCTGTTTCTACAGGAGATTCTGCACCTACACTACTGAGCATGACAGCTCTTTTTACATTGGCCTTTTTTAATGCTTCAGCATAATTTTTTCCTGCATCAACAGTATTGTCAACAATGTTATTTTCACTGATAGCAGGAGGGGTCATGACGAAAACTGCATCGGCTCCCTCAAATGTTTTGCTAAGGAAATCAATATCTGTAATAGATCCGATAGCCGGAATAGCTCCCAATGATTCTATATTCTGCTTCCTTGCTTCGTTACTGCTGATTACAGTGACGTTATGCCCTTCATTGACTAATTGCTGTGCTAAAGGCTTAGCTACATTTCCTAATGATCCTGTGATGATGATTTTCATATGTAAATTTTTTATTGTTTTTTAATGATCATATGTAATCGCTGCATATTGATTAACTTTTATGAATTGATCAAGTATTGCGATTTCATAATAAATGTTTTTTTATTTCCGAATACAAAGTTATATTTGTACTTACTTTTATACAAGTACTTACCCTAAAGTATGTAACTATGACAGCAATCAAAGAAAGTTCAACCATTCAGGAGAACAGAAAAGTACTGCAGGATTGTCCTGTAATGTATGTTATGGAAAGGATAGGAGGGTTCTGGAAACCTATTATTCTGTTTAACCTTTCCACAGGAGAAAAAAGATACAGTGAACTGAAAAAAGCAATTCCTGCCGTCACAGAAAAAATGCTGATTCAGCATTTAAAACAGCTGGAAGCAGACGGACTGATCATCAGGACCGCAAGACCTGTTGTACCCCCGCATGTTACCTATAAACTAAGTGAAGCCGGGCACGGACTTGGTACAGTGATTGACGCTATGGCAGAATGGGCATTCCAGGATATGGATGGGAAGTATAAATGAGAATACATTGTATAAGGTAAAAAGTATAATGTGAACATTAAACACCTTCTACATCAATAGAAACGGGCTTTAGTCCGTTTTGGTTTATATAAAAATACCATTGGCTCTAGCCAAAACCTATAAAAAATAAACAAAAAGGCTCTTCAGTCTGAAGAACCTTTTCATGTTGTATAGTCAATTACAGGGACTGCATGTCAATCACAAAACGGTATCTCACATCACTCTTCAGCATTCTTTCATAGGCTTCATTAATTTCCTGCATCTTGATCATTTCAATTTCCGATACAATATTGTGTTTTCCACAGAAATCCAGCATTTCCTGAGTTTCTGCAATACCCCCGATTACAGAACCGGCCACAGATTTTCTTCCCAAAATCATAGGAACAGTATTCAGAATAGGTTCTAAACCTCCCAGATATCCTACAAGTACATGAGTTCCGCTGATATTTAAAGTAGTAACATATGGATTTACATCATGTACATAAGGAACGGTATCAATAATCACATCGAATTTTCCTTTTACAGAATCCATTTGGGCTTCATCTGTAGAAATAATAACGTGGTCAGCGCCCAGCTGCTTTGCGTCTTCAGTTTTTCCCGGAGTTCTTGAAAATAAAGTCACTTCGGCACCTAATCCTTTAGCAAGTTTAATTGCCATATGACCTAAACCACCTAAACCTACTACTGCTACTTTAGAATTCGGACCTACGTTCCAGTGTCTTAGTGGTGACCAGGTTGTAATCCCTGCACATAGAAGTGGTGCTACGGCTGCAAGGTCAAGATTTTCAGGTATTTTTAATACATGATCAGAATTAACCACTACTTTCTGAGAATAGCCACCGAAAGTATGACCACCTGAGTGCTTGTCATGACCATTGTAAGTTCCGGTAAATCCATTCAGGCAATACTGTTCAAGATCATGCTGGCAGCTTTCACAGTGGCCGCATGAATCTACAATACATCCTACACCTGCCAGATCACCTACTTTAAACTTGGAAACCTCGCTTCCTACCTTTGTAATCTTTCCTACGATCTCGTGCCCCGGAACGGCAGGGTAGATTGTTCCTCCCCAGTCGTTTCTTGCGGTATGAAGGTCAGAGTGACATACTCCGCAATAGAGAATTTCAATTTCTACATCGGTAGAGGTAATTTCTCTTCTTTCAATATTCATTTCTTTCAGGTCTGCTGTGGTAGATTCCGTACCATAGGCTTTTACTGTAAATGTGTTCATTTGATTAATTAATTTAAGTTAATAAGTTCAGTTTTATAAATTGTTATATTCGTCGTCTGTTACAGGTTCCAGCCATTCTACAATCCCATTTTGGGTATTGACATTAATGGCGATATGTGTCAATTCACTGTCAGGTGCTGCTCCATGCCAGTGGATCACATCTGGAGGAATGTTGACCACATCTCCCGGATGTAAAACCTGGGCGTGTTTTCCTTTTTCCTGGTAAAAACCTTTTCCTGAAGTTACGATTAAAATCTGTCCACCTCCATGAGAATGCCAGTTATTTCTGCATCTGGGTTCAAAAGTGACATTTCCGACCTGGCAGTTCAGCCCATCTTCATTCGGTTTTAAAAGATGAATCCAGGCTGTTCCTCCAAAAAAATAATCGGAAGGGGCTTTTTCTCCTTTCGGAAAAATGGTTGTATTAAAAGTTTCCATAACGGTACAAAAGTCGAAACTTTCAGATAAACAAGACTTATACAGATTACCGAATTACTTACCAATTTTACAGACCTCATTTCAATTACAAATGAAAGTGGTAATTTTGAATAGTAATAAAAATATACTTCATGGAAAATCAGGAGGTTGAAATCTATAATACGGTCTCGGAATATAATAAAATGGCAAATCATGAAACCCTGCATCCGCTGGTAAGTATCATTGATTTTTCAAAATCAGATCCTATTTGCCAGCATAAAAGAACGTTTGGGTTTTATACCGTTTTTCTGAAAGATGTAATGTGTGGAGACATGCAGTATGGAAAGCACAGCTACGATTATCAGGAAGGAACTTTGGTTTTTATTGCTCCTGGTCAAACCTATGGAATTTATAATAAAGACAGATCTGTTCAGCCTGCAGGTTTTGCCTTAATTTTCCATCCGGATTTGATAAAAGGAACCAACTTAGGAAAAAACATCAAAGACTATTCATTTTTCTCTTATGACGTACATGAAGCACTCCATCTTTCCGAGAAAGAAAGAGAAGTGGTACTGGATTGCTTTAAAAATATTAAACTTGAGCTGGAACAGTCTATTGATAAACACAGCAAGTCACTCATTGTTAATAATATTGAACTGTTTTTAAATTACTGCATGCGTTTTTATGACCGCCAGTTTATTACCAGAGATCATATTAACCAGGGAGTGATCGGAAAATTTGAAGATCTCGTAGATGAATATTTAAAATCTGATGATCCTAAAAATATAGGCTTTCCCATGGTGAACTACTTTGCAGAAAAACTCAATCTCTCAGCTAATTATTTTGGAGATCTTATCAAAAAGGAATTGGGAGTTTCAGCACAGGAATTTATCCACAACAAACTGATTGATGTAGCCAAAGAACAAATCCTGGATCAGGAGAAATCGATCAGTGAAATTTCCTATAATCTGGGGTTCAAATATCCACAGCACTTTACCCGGTTATTTAAAACCAAAGTAGGAATTTCTCCCAGTGAATATAAACTCCTGAACTAAAGTTTTCAACACTCATCACACTAATTTTTTCGCTAATAGAATTCTAATTAGTGAATATTTGTGCGTCCATTCGTGAGATTCGTGGTTTAAACTATAAGATTTTTTGTTTAAATAATTTTCTGTTCTCGAAAAACAAAATTAAATTTAAAGGGAAAAGTTTTCACAATCTAATGACGACACCAAATCAGCAAGAAACCTTTATTTTTGAAACTCGTTTTGAAAAAATTATTGCATTAAAACAAAACGGGATCATCAAGGCTAAAAGTATTCGTTATGCCCATTCCGAAAGATTTCAATTACCTGTTTCGGTAGAATCTTCCCTATCAGATAATCTTCCTCCTGATAAAACTCCCGTTTGTCCACAGGCATTAAGCCCACTTGTGGAAAAGATGATCGGTACAATACCTGTTGAAGTCTTCGAGGTTGATGAATCTACTCAGTATCTTTCCGTGACCCGTCCTGAAAACATTATTGAAAATGAAAAACTTCCTGTAGTTGTTTGGATTCATGGAGGTTCTCATGAGATTGGCTGTGGTGATATGGATACTGCAGATCCTGCCGGATGGGTAAAGGAACAACATATCATTGTAGTAAGTGTTTCCTATCGTTTGGGAATCTTTGGTTTTTTAGGTGGCGATGAAAAGAGACCTCCGAATCTTGGACTGTTTGATATTATTGAAGCATTAAAATGGATCCAGATTAATATTGCTGATTTTGGAGGAGATCCTGAAAATATTACCCTTATGGGGCAGTCTTCAGGAGGTGATGCAATAGCCCATCTGATGATTTCAGAAGGAACAGATGGATTATTTCACCGGGTCATTATCCAGAGTGCTCCTTTAGGGTTACGTCATAAAAGACAGAAGATGTCAGCTGAATTCCTCAGAAAAACAGAAATACTGAAAGATGAAACCGATGTTTTGAAAATAGCGGATGAGTACAGAAAGTTTGTCCCATCAGTGTTTAAATATGGTTTAAAAGCAGCAATGCCATTTGGAACGCAATATGGATTTCCTCCCTTATGCAGAGAAGAAGAATCTGAAACAAAATGGAAAGAGAGTGCCGGAAAATATGATGTTCTGATTGGTTTGAATAATGATGAAACAGCATTTTATCTTAGAACTTCAGAATCTTTACATCCTTTTTTCGGGAAGGGTATGGGGTTGAAAATAATGAATAAAATAGTTAGGAAAACCACCGAGTTCATCTATGGCCATCCGGCAAAGTTATTTGCAGATAATTACGCAAAAGCAGGAGGAAATGTTTATTTGTTCAGGATTCATTCCCTGTTGAAAGATAATCATATCGGAGCACCACACTGTATTGATCTGCCGTTGATTTTTGGAAATGAACCAGCGTGGAAATCCTCAGGACTGTTAAAAAATATTCCATGGACATATATTCATGAAAATGGGAAAAGAGTAAGAGCACTCTGGGCGGAATTTGCCCGTACCGGAAAAATATCTGATACTGCTGAAAGTCCTGAAATTCTGGAACTCCGAAAGATGTAGCTATACATCAATCTTGTAAAATCTCTAATCTTAACAAATATTCCAACTAAAGATGAAAATATTCCCGGGTGGCCAACCATATTTTTAATATTTGTTTTTCTGTGAATTATATATACTAAAACATGCAATTGGTATTTATTATTCATTTATAATTATTATTTTTAATGTATATTTAATAACTAAACCATAAAAATAATAATCATGAAAACAAAACTTTTTCTTAACGCACGGAAATTCGACAGACAAGAACTTAAAAATATGAAAGGTGGAATCATCATCCGTGACAGAGTTTGCTGTGCTTATAATGAGGAAAATTTCTGCTGCGAGTGGGCTATAGACTTTAGAAACTGCCGGGGTATTCAATGCTAGAAACTATCAATTAATTTATTATAAAATAATGATAAAGCATACATGACTCATTTGGGCAGGTATGCTTTTTTTATTGATACCTGTTCTTATTCACTGATCCATACACTCACATTTCCTGCAGGAACAGGAAAATCTCCCCAGCCGTTTTCATCAATCGTTATTTTTTCTTCATATCTTTTCAATAAGTCCCTGAAACTTTTTCCGGCATATTGTTTTCCTATTTCCATGGGCTTGTTGTAGGCATCTTTATTACTTAAGACAACAGCGCACCCCGGGTGCTGATCATCACCATCCCGTACCCATCCAAGACAGTTGGCATCTTCAAAATAATCCCGCTGATTTCCATATGCATGATCTTTCCTTGCTTTAAGAAGTATTTCAAGGCCATCTATTTTAGGCATGAATATCTCCTGATCGTTCCCTTCTCTGTCTTTATCAACATAATGAGCACCATACAGATCAGGATAAAATACACACGGGTAGCCTTCTTTCCTCAATAAGATCAAAGCATAAGCAATAGGCTTAAACCAAGGCTCTACCGGAGCTTCCAGATCTTGTAAAGGCTGGGTGTCATGATTGGCAACAAGACTTACAGAATGTAATGGATCTGCCTGGGTAAGCGTTTCATCAAAAATTCTTCGCAGGTCATAAGAATCACCTTCCTTTGAAGCATTGTGAAAGTTATTCTGCAGGGAGCTGTCAAAAAGACTCATGCAGCCTTCCGTAACCTCAATATATTTTTGAAGAAGATGGAGATACCCCGGTGCCCAGTATTCACCTACAGCAAAAATATTTTTTCCTGTATTGGAACGAAGCAGGGCAATCCATTCTTTGTAAAAATCAAAAGAAATATGCTTTAAGGCATCCAGCCTCACTCCATCAAAATCGGTCTGGTCGAAATACCACTTTGCCCAGTTATTAAGCTCTTCCCGTACAAAAGGATTTCTGTGCTCAATGTCATTATACATCAGATAGTCATAATTACCTTTCTCATCATCTATCATTTCTTCCCAGTCATTTCCATATTCAGACTGTATTTTAAAAATATGAGAATCCATACCTTCTGCATAATCTACACCACTGAAGCAGGTAAAGTTCCACTCAAAATCAGAATATTTTTTTCCTCTTCCCGGAAATGTAAATTTGGTATAAGATTCTATTTCAATGACATCAGAAATAATTTTTTCCCTGTTGTTTTCATCTACTTTTACTGCTTTAAATTTTTCCAGCTCATCACCTCCCGCTTTATGCCCCAGCACGATATCTACAATAACTTCTATATTGTGATTTTTAAGTGCTTTAATCGCTTTTAGATACTCATTTTTACTGCCATATTTCGTAGATACAGTTCCTTTTTGGTCAAATTCGCCAAGATCATAAAGATCATAGGCGTCATATCCTGTGGAATACCCTCCATTGGTTCCTTTGTAAGCAGGAGGGAACCATACGGATGTGATTCCTAATTCTGATAAATATCCGGCCTGTTTTTCGGCTTCTTTCCACAATTTTCCATCACCTTCAGAATACCAGTGGAAAAACTGAATCATTGTTTGGTTCATATATTTGAGGATTTGGTAGATACAAGATAACGAAAAATTTTTATCTATTCATTTTCGAATTCTTTAAACGGAATTTTTAGTTGAACAGAAATCAGCTTTTTTTCCTCAGTATTGAGTTGAGAAAGGGATAGTCCCAGTAAGCGGACTGCTTTATCATAAGGACGAAGTTCCCAAAGTTTTTTTCCAATGCTGAAATACTGTTCCGGAGAACTGAAATAATTTTCCTGAGTAATACTTCTTGTAAAAAGGGAAAAGTCTTTATATTTAATTTTTAATGTGAGGGTTCTTCCAAGAATATTATTTTTTTGTAAGCGCTGATGAAGTTCCTGTCCGAGGCTTTCCAGTTTTTCATTGATCTGCTGTTCATCAAAAAGATCTTCGAAAAAAGTTCTTTCCACTGCTACACTTTTCTGAATCCGGTGAGGTTTTACTTCCGAAGTATGGATTCCCCGTACCACATTGTAATAATGGGCACCCGATTTTCCAAAAAGCCTTACCAGATCTTCCAGCGATCTTTTTTTTAAATCTTTTCCTTTGTAAATTCCTAAACTAAACATTTTGTTAGCCGTAACTTTTCCAACACCGTAAAATTTTTCAACAGGTAATTCTTCAAGGAAACTTTCTACCTTATCAGGATGAATCGTTTTCTGTCCGTTAGGCTTATTGATATCAGAAGCTACTTTTGCCAGAAATTTATTCACAGAGATTCCTGCAGAAGCGGTTAATCCGGTTTCCTCAAATATTTTCTGACGGATTTCCCGGGCTATCAGATTGGCGGAATCCATCCCTTTTTTATTTTCAGTGACATCCAGATAGGCTTCATCCAGAGATAATGGTTCTACAAGATCTGTGTATTCGTGAAAAATTTCCCGGATTTTTTTTGAAATTTCTTTATACCGGGCAAAACGGGGCGGTACAAAAATAAGATCAGGACATCTTTCCTTTGCTGTCTTGCTGGGCATTGCCGAACGGACTCCAAATTTTCTGGCTTCATAGCTGGCCGCAGCCACAACACCTCTGTGCTGACCTCCTACAGCAATGGCCTTGCCTTTCAGTGTTGGATTATCATGCTGCTCCACAGAAGCATAGAATGCATCCATATCCACATGAATAATTTTACGAAGCGGCAAAGAAAAATCCATATCACAAAGATATGGATTCCTTTATTTATGCTGAATTATTCGTTACGATTTCAATCTCATAGTAAGAAGATGAGGTTCAAAACCTGCTTTTTCATAGGCTTTGACAGCAGATTCATTTTCAGCATATACATCAAGTCTTACTTCTGAAATATCTCTGGCCTTTGCCCAACTGATCAGTTCGTCGGTAATCACTTTGTTAACGCCTTTTCCTCTGTATTCAGGTTTTACATACATAAAACCCAGGTAAGCATACTTTTCAAATTTGTAATAATAGCTTCCTGCTTTTTTGATGAGGGCATATCCAGATCCTATGATTTCATTATTCTCTTCAGCAACAATTAAGATCGCATCCGGAGATTTTATAAAATGTGTCAAATCGTAATAATGGATCTCGCCATCAATAAGTGTAATGTTGAAAGGTCTTTCTGCCGAAACAATTCCCTGTTCAAATTCTAAAAGAATCTTTAAATCCTCTTCTTTTGCTTCTCTTGTAGTCATGGTGTTCAATTGTTGAATTTTTTAACGTAAAAAATAAATTGAAAGCGCTCAGCTTTTATTCCCGGTTAAATGAATATTACTATTTTAAAAGATGATCTATGGTCTGTTGAATTTCAGGATCTTCAGGAGAAATAGCATAATATTTTGCGATGGCCGATTTCTGATCAATAACCATATATCTTGGAATCCAATTAAGATCCACATAATTATTGAAGTCATTTTTCCACCCGGAAGCAAACCAATAGTTATTTTTGTCTTTCATATTGAACCTGACAAGACTTTTATCAAAACCTTCTTTTGATCTTTCTAATGATAAGAATACAAAATCTACATTCGGATTGTTTTTTTCTAAGACCTCGGCTTTAGGAAGTGCTTTCAAACAATCCCTGCACCATCCGGCCCAAAAGTCAATGACTAAAACTTTTCCTTTATGCTGATTAAGTATCTGCTGAACCGTGATGCTCTTTCCTTCTTCATCTTCCAGTTTCTGCTGTAATGCTTCTTTGGAAAATCCCGTTTTAAGAGCTGTAGGTACCTTTTGTGAATAACTGAGTCCAAAAATACCTGCCATAAAAATTACTAACAACTTTCTCATTTCTGACAATTTCATTTATACAAATCTAATGAATGAAAAGCAATTGATAATTCATTTTTTATGAATTAGGAAAAATTTATAATATTTATAATTTCTATAGTTTAAACATAAATGATAGTATTAATAGACCGCCTTGTCAATCTTTAATTTGCCACCCAAGTAGAATTCTCATTCCTTCAGGTGACGTATTGATTAAAATCAGAGGCTTTCCCAAAATGTAGGAGTACTTTTTATATACAGGTTGGCACTTAAAATAACTTAGTGCCCAAAAAAATACCTTTTGGCGTTGAAATAAATACTTGTTATGGGTATGCTTTAATCAAGCCTTTTACCACAGCAATGACATTAGGCATTGCTTTATTGGCCGCATTCAGTACTTCTTCGTGAGAAACGGAAAGGGCAATATCCGGACCGCCAAGATCTGTAATGACGGACATACAGAAAACATCCATTCCCATGTGTCTGGCAACAATAACTTCCGGTACGGTACTCATCCCTACCATATCACCACCAATAGCTTTAATCATACCGTATTCGGCAGGTGTTTCAAAAGTTGGTCCCTGGAGGGCTACATAAATACCCTGGTGGATCTTGATATTATTTTCAGAAGCAGCCTGCTCAGCTACCCTCATCATTTCTTTATTGTAAGGCTCACTCATATCTACAAAACGAGGCCCAAGTTCATCAATATTTTTACCCCGAAGCGGATGTTCGGGCATCATGTTGATATGATCTTTTAAAATAACGATATCTGCAACACTGTAAGCAGGATTTACTCCGCCACAGGCATTGGAAAGAATAAGGTTTTGAATTCCCAACAAATGAAAAACCCGTATAGGGAAAGTCACAGTTTCCATAGAATGTCCTTCATAATAATGAAAACGGCCACTCATCATCAGCACTTTTTTTCCTTCCAGTATTCCATAGATCAGCTTTCCGGTATGCCCTGCTACCGTAGTTTGTGGAAAATTGGGGATGTCTTTATACTCTAAAATATGGATGGGCTCTACTTCATGTTGCAGTTTTCCCAGTCCTGAACCTAAAACAACCGCAAAATCAGGAGTATCCTGAATGATATTTCTAATGAAATCTGCGATCTCCTTAATATTTTTTAACATAATCCAAGATGATTTGATTGAATTCCTCCTTTTTATCAATGAGAACATTGATAGGCCAGTAGTAAACAATATCTCTAAGATAGTCAAAAGTTTTCAGACGAACATAATCTTTCTCTGTGGTTAATATCAGCTTATATTCACCTAATTTTTTATATTCCGCAACGATTTTTTTTATATCATCATCTGTAAAATTATGATGATCTCTGAATTTCAGATGTTTTACTCTTTTCGAAAATTTTGCAAGATGCTCCAACAGTGGTTTAGGATTAGCAATTCCTGTAATCAGTAAGATGTCGTAATAATTCAGGTTGTTATCAGGAAGCATTTTCTCTTTTCCGTATACATTTTCGTCATACCCAATGGATGAAAAGAATACTTTCTGTTTATAAGAAGGTTTTATTCTTGAAATATAATAGCGTTTTGTTTCTTCAGTAAGTTCATCAGGACATTTGCTGACCATAATAATGTCTGCTCTTTTGACACCCGCTCTGGATTCTCTAAGATCTCCGGCAGGAAGAAGGTAGTCCTTAAAATAAGGATCATTAAAGTCTGTCATCAGAATATTAAACCCGGCTTTGATAGCTCTGTGCTGTAAGGCATCATCCAATACCAGTACATTAAGGTCCATATCTTCGATCACTTTTTTGGCACCGGGAACTCTTTCTTCTGAAACAGCGATTACAAAACGGTTTTTAAAACGCTCAAAAAGCTGCATTGCTTCATCACCCACCATTTTATAATTACTCTCATAATTAGTTACTTCATATCCTTTGGTCAGCCTTCCGTAACCTCTGGAGAGCACTCCGGTTCTGTAATGTTTGGATAAAAACTGGGCAAGATACATCACCATCGGTGACTTTCCACTTCCGCCCACAGAAAGATTTCCGACGTTGATTATCGGTGTCTTGAATTTTGTCGACTTAAAAATCCCTAAATCATACATTGTGTTTCGGATACCCGTTACCAAATGATAACCGAGGGAAAAAGGATAAAGGTACCATCTTTTCATACGATTGCAAAAATAGGAATTTTCATAAGGATTGTTGTCATATTCTCAAAGACTTTTCAACAAATATTTCAGTAAATTAAAGTATTTTTGCGGAGTTATTATACTACATTGAGATACTTTATTGAATTTTCTTACAACGGAAAGAATTATTTCGGCTATCAGATACAGCCGGATGCTATTTCTGTACAGGAAGAACTGGAAAAAGCTCTTTCCACAATCTTAAGGGAAGAAATTAAAACTACGGGGGCCGGAAGAACAGATACAGGAGTTCACGCCAAAAAAATATTTGCTCATTTTGATACGGAGCAGGAGCTGAATGATCAGTTTCCGAGGAGACTGAACGGTTTTCTTCCGCCTGATATTTCAATTAAAAATATTTTTCGGGTGAAGGACGATTTCCATGCCCGTTTTGATGCTACCTACAGAACCTATGAATATTATATTTCTTTGGAAAAAAATCCATTTACACAGGAATCTGCCTGGCAGCACTGGAAAAGATCACTGGATATTGATAAAATGAATGAGGCCTGTAAAATTTTGTTTGAATATGAGGATTTTACGAGTTTTGCAAAACTAAAAACAGATAACAAAACCAATATCTGCAAAATGTATAAAGCAGAATGGGAGCAGGTAGGATCAGAATTGAAATTTACTGTTTCCGCCAATCGTTTTTTAAGAAATATGGTTCGGGCTATTGTGGGAACCATGGTAGAGATTGGGGTCGGCAAACTGAAGCCTGAGGATCTCCGTAAAGTAATTGAAGACAAAAACCGTAATGCTGCGGGTACATCAGCTCCTGCTCACGGATTATATCTGGTAGATGTAGGCTACGAATTTTAAATAAAAAAAACTAAAAAAAATAACCATGTTATCAATTTTTATACTTATTGGTGCTTATCGGTATTATGCACAATTAGCCGGGAAATTTGGAAAAATAAAATGGCATTTCGGCCTTTTGGCGATAGGAATTTATTTGGGAAGCCAGATTGTTTTAGGAATGAGCTATGGAGTTTACAAAGGACTTACTGATCCTGCCGCTTTGGAAGATGTGAACTATACCGGATTTTCTTTGGTCAATATGATTGGCTGGGTGATCTCTATTGCAGCAGTATGGGGTATTTACCAGCTTCTTGAGAAAAAATTCCAAAAAGAACATCTTCAAAAACCTTCCATAGAAATAGAAAAAATAGGGGAAGTATCCGAAAGTCAGCAAAGTTAGGTAGCGCGATACAAAGACTGCTATCACTTAATTCATATAAAACAGACGGAAGATATTCATATTGTAAATGACAGGTATCTGAAATTTTCTATTAGGATTTGTAAAAGTTCTGAAGCCAGTCCAATTATAAAATCTTATTTTTGCATAGAATTTTATTTTAATTCTTTTCTTCTATTTGTACAATGAAAAAACAAGATACCTGGGGAATTATAAAAAGATTGTTCTTTATTGGAATGAAATTTCGTTCTTGGTTCATTCTTACTTTAGTAATTTCTGTCATACTTTCAATTGTCTCTACTTACAGACCATATCTTACCATGGAAGTGGTGGATAATGATATTACAAAATTGCAGGATAAAGCTGTAATGATGAAGCATATCTACATTTTGGTGGGATTGGTATTTGCAGAAACTGTTTTAAACTTTTTCTTAGTTTATTTTTCAAATTTTATCTCGCAAAATGTAATTCGGGATATCAGAGAAAGATTATATGCCAAGCTGATCTATTTCAGAACTTCATTTTTTGATAAAACACCTATCGGACAGCTGGTCACCCGTGCTGTAGGAGATGTTGAAACGATTGCAACAGTGTATACGGACGGCTTTCTGATGGTTTTCGGAGATGTTCTGAGGATTGTCTTTGTATTGATCATGATGTTCAATACTAATGTGCATTTAAGTTATATCACTTTGGCTATTTTACCTTTAATGGTTATCATTACAAGATTTTTCCAGAAAAGACTTAAAAAAGCATTTGGAGACGAGAGAAACTGGACTGCCAACCAAAACTCTTTTGTTCAGGAAAGATTGGCGGGAATGCCCATTATTCAGGTATTCAACAGACAGGAATCTGAATTTAAAAAATTTGATGATATTAATATTACCCTGAAAGGAGCGCTATTGAGAACGGTTTTCATTTTCTCATTATTCTTTCCCGTTGTAGAGCTTATTTCTTCTCTTTTTATAGGGTTTATCCTGTTTTACGGAGGTTATATTACGATCAGTGCAGGAGTTGTAATTGCTTTTATTCAATATATTTCAATGCTGATCCGTCCGTTGAGACAGATTGCAGACCGTTTTAATAATATCCAGAGAGGTATTGTAGGAGCTGAAAGGGTATTGGGACTGATGGATGAGGATAATTCAATGCCAAATAACGGAACTGTACAAAAAGACCATTTCGCAGGTAAAATTGAATTTCATGATGTACATTTTGCTTATGATGAAAAACAGGAGGTGCTGAAGGGTATCGACTTTAAAGTAAATCCGGGAGAAACGGTGGCTATTGTAGGGGCAACGGGAGCTGGGAAATCCACCATTATCAGTCTGATCACCAGACTGTATGATATCAATTCCGGAAAAATACTTATTGATGATGTAGATCTTAAAGATTATGAGCTTTATAATTTAAGAAGCCATATCGGAGTTGTATTGCAGGATGTTTTTCTTTTCCATGGAAGTATTTTTGAAAACCTTGCCTTTGGTGATGACAGTGTCACGCTGGAAAAAATAAAAGCGGGAGCAAGAGAAATTGAAGTTGACCAGTTTATAGAGCAGCTGCCTGGCGGTTATGATTATGTAGTAAGTGAAAGAGGTTCCTCTATTTCTTTAGGGCAGAGACAATTATTATCTTTCCTTAGAGCTTATTTATCAGATCCCAAAATTCTGATTCTCGATGAGGCAACATCTTCCATTGACCATGAAAGTGAAAAGCTGATCCAAAGGGCTACGGAAAAGATTACTAAAAACAGAACATCAATTATTATAGCACACCGACTTTCTACTATTGAAAAAGCAGATAAGATTATTGTTATGGAGCATGGTAAAATTGTGGAAGAAGGAACACATCTTGATCTTTTGGATAAAAACGGATATTATGCTACTCTTTACAAGGCCCAGCTGCGTCATGAGGTAGAAGCGGAGTCATAAACCCAGTGCAAAGTATAATTGCTGTTTTTAAAACTAATATAGAGTAAGACCCGAGAAAATCTTTGATTTTCTCGGGTCTTACTCATAAAAATAGAACAATGTGTTTTTAAAGCTTTTTAAAACTGCAGAAAACAAAATTCTGAAGGGTATTAAAAGGTGTGATATGATCTTCAGTGATGCATTTTATTTTTTCAAATCCGGATTTAAATGTTTCAGCCAGAGATTCTTCATCATACTGCCGGATATCCAGCCCGCTGCATCGGGTAGGGCCATTTTTAGAAAAAGTTCCAAGGACCATGCATCCGGTTATGTTTTTTTCTGCAATATCTATATATTTTGAAACCTGCTCAGGTGTTGTCAGAAAGTGAAAGGCAGCCCTGTCATGCCAGATATCATAAGTTTCCGTAGGTGTAAATGCTGTGATATCCGCAGCAACCCACTTTACCTGATCAGCGGCATCTCCCAGTCTGTGTTTTGCTTTTTCCAATGCTTTGGCAGAAATGTCGAGCACGGTAATGTTGGTGTATCCTTCTGTAAGGAGAAAATCTACAAGATTACTGTCTCCGCCACCAATATCAATAATTTTGGCGTCTTTTCCCAATCCTGCTGACTTAATAAAATCAAGGGAGATTTGTGGCTTTTCCTGTGTCCAGCTTACCTGCTCAGGATTCTTTGTTTCATATACGTTTTCCCAATAGATTTTATTTTCTGAAAAATTCATAAGTCCTGTAGTTGATTATTGATTTCTTCAAATTTATTAATTAATCCATTAAGTTTAGCCTCTTGCTTTCTGATCGTTTTAGGTCTGATATAAAACCAGTTGAAACCTATCCATGCCAACGTAAGGATATACGCGAATAGAGCAGAAGAAAAAGTCATTTGTAAAGTATATTCATACATGTAAAGACAAATTCCCAGGAAAAGCATCATGAAATATAGGTTCAGCATGGTAGTCTGCATAAATTTCTGCTTATTTTTCACTGTATACAGACTCTGAAGATATTGGCTGTTGGACTGAGTATGGTCAAGGGTATAAAAAACCATAAACATTTTGTTATAAGCCAATAAGAAGATAACCATTGCTAAAATAACAAGTATAATTCCTGCTTTTGTAGTCATAAGCTGAGGCTGAAATTGATACCAGATGGAGGCAACACCTAGGGAAGTGGCAATCAATAAAACATTCATGATGATGATTTTGCGGAGATTTTCATTCTTAAACTTTTTCAGTTTGCCAAGAAGATCTTCCAGATCAGGCTTTTTGGAAGTTTGTTGCTTCCATATATTCTTGAAATCTATATTAGTATCCATTTTCTTTAAACTTTTGCGTTAATTTTTCTTTTATCCTGTGGATTTTTACCCTGATATTGGATTCTGAAAGACCAACAATATGGGCTATTTCTGCCTGTTTTACTTCTTCCAGTTCCAGAGAAATGATAATACGGTCTGTTTCAGGAAGCTCTGAAATAAACTGATAAAGCAATTGTATCTGGGGCTCCAGTGATTCCTGCTTTTTCTCTTCGAGATTAATGGGAAGGTCTGTTTTGGCATATCTTTTTTCTTTCTCAATCTGACGCAGGCAATTATTGGAGGCTATCCTGAAGATCCATGTTCCTACACTGGATTCGTTTCTGAATTTTGGTAGTTGTTGCCATACAATAATAAAGGTTTCCTGAGCCAGATCCTGAGCAGAATCAGTATCATTCACATATCCCATACACAAACGGAATATCTTCTGCCAGTACAGTTCATATATTTCTTCAAATACCATTATTTCGCAGACAAAAAGTTGTTCAGCTGATTAAAATACCATTCTTTATCATCATACATAATAAAGTGTAATCCCTTGGAAGCATATTGCATATTGGTGTTTTTTAGATTTTTATATTGATCCTCGATAGCTGATTTAAAATTAACGAAATAAGATTCCAGCAGAACAAGAGAGGGGCACCGTATACTTTTTATTTTCTCTCTGAGATCTGTATTGGAGAAATCACAGTACATACTGGCAAATGTTTTTCTATCTGACTTCATACTCCAGCTGATTACGGTCTCCTGCATGGAAGTATCCGCCAGAAGACGGGGAATAGATTGTGTCTGCATTTGGCGGAATTGGTCATCAGTCATGGCGGTTAATTTATTAACGGTTGCTGAGCAGTCATTATTTTCTTTAGATGTAAAATTGGGATTGGATAGTGCAGCCAGGCAAGGCAGCGTATCTACGATAATAATTTTACCCGGAAGATCAGGATAATCTGCAGCAATAGCCAAAGCCAGGCCTCCTCCCATGCTATGCCCGATGATAATAGGTTTTTCGATATTTGTATCTTTTATAAAGCCTGCAATTGCTTTTTCCCAATTTTTAAAACTGGCATCAGTTTCTGGTTTTATCCCTGCAAACCCTGCCATTGTTAAAGTATAGCAGGTGTAATTTTTTTCAAATTTTGCCGTAGTTTCATTCCAAACGTCTCCTGATGAGGCAAAACCAGGAATGAAAATTAAAGACTGTTTTCCTTTTCCGGTTTTCTTTACTTCAAATGGATATGATTTTTCCTGACCGAATATATTGCATAATGCTGCAAAAAATAACATGATGATAAGAAGGAATGTGAACTTTTTCATGATCTCTAAGGTTTTAAGGTTTATTTGTCTTTTAGAGACGAACCTTTTGAAAATGTTACAATATTTTTTAATTATTTTTTTTTTAAGCATTTTTTTGCTGTAAAGCTCTATATAAGGCTAAAACAAAAGAAAATTATATTCTCTTCATTTTTAAAATAAAGTAATTTTCTTTTCATTGAGAATCTTTTTCAATACAAATGTTTATTCCCATTATTTTTTTTGATCTTTTTTAGATTATAGAAATAAATATATCTTTTGCGTTTTTGTTGAATAAAATAAAAAAATAATGACATGAAGGTGTTTATATTGATAAAAATTACTAAATTTATTAAATATTTAAGACGATGCCTTGAATGTCGTAGGGGTATCACGTAAAACTGGAAATTTTAATTAAAACCCAAAACATATAAATGAGTAGTAGTATCCAAGATGAATTTAAAGTCTTTAGAGACGAACTGAAAAAACTTAATATTGAAGTTCAGAAAGTAGTAAAAGTAGGAAACGGAAGTATGGATTTCCATGAAGTTTTCTACAAATCGCCAAGATATGAAGAGGTGAAAAGTGTGTATGTCCAGCGACACAATCTGGACAGTATGATAGAAAAATTCAAACAAGCTTACCATTAAAAATATAACCGGCGCCTCAGAAAATCTGAGGCGCCGGTTTCTTTATGTTGATTCTGTTAATCTTTATCCAGTGTTGAATTTTTTTTAGTATCCTTCATCCTTGCATAGACAATGAGAGAGAAAAAAATACATGCTGTGATATACCAATAAAAATACTCTTCACTCCCTATTTTTTTAAACCAAAGAGCAATATACTCTGCTGTTCCTCCAAAAATGGCCACTGTAAGGGCATAGGGAAGACCTACTCCTAAAGCCCGGATCTCAGAAGGAAAAAGCTCAGCTTTTACCACAGCGTTGATAGAAGTATAACCACTTACAATAATTAATGCTGCCATAATCAGAAAAAATGCTCCCCATATGGAAGTGGTGGTACTCAGTGCTGTAAGAAGAGGAACCGTACATAAAGTTCCTAAAATACCAAAACCCAAAAGAAGAGGACGTCTTCCAATTTTATCTGATAAGGCCCCAAATACAGGCTGTAGACAGGCGAATATGAATAATGATATAAATGAGACTAAGGTAGATTCTTCTTTGGTAAGGTGAACCGTATTCACCAAGAATTTCTGCATATAAGTGGTATAGGTGTAGAAAGCCAAGGTTCCTCCCAAGGTAAGTCCTACTACGGTAAGAAGCGCTTGAGGGTGCTTCAAAAGCTCTCCCACACTGCCTTTTTTCTTGTCACTGACCTCTTTTTTGTTTTCAAAAGCTTCCGTTTCATGGAGATTAGCCCTCAGGTATAATGCAATAACGGAAAGTAA
Source organism: Chryseobacterium sp. Bi04 (assembly GCF_918698085.1). GTDB lineage: Bacteria > Bacteroidota > Bacteroidia > Flavobacteriales > Weeksellaceae > Chryseobacterium. The sequence goes on along the minus strand of NZ_CAKKLP010000009.1, from coordinate 152,569 downwards.
AGCTCCAATCACGAAGGGAATTCTCCAACCCCAGTTTTCCAGCTGTGCTTCTGTAAGCAATAACTTTTGCAGGATAAGCTGGATTCCCAGGGCAATAAGCTGTCCTCCGATTAATGTTACATACTGGAAACTTGAGTAAAACCCTCTTCTGTCCTGAGTTGCCATTTCGCTGAGGTAGGTAGCGGAAACTCCATATTCACCTCCCACACTTAATCCCTGGAGCAGTCTTGCCAAAAGCAGTAATAAAGGAGCCAGGATTCCTATGGATTTATAGGTGGGGGTAAGGGCAATAAGCAGTGACCCAAAAGACATCAGCAATACAGAAAGTGTCATTGCTTTTTTTCTTCCTATTTTATCGGCTATACTTCCAAACAGCCATCCTCCGATCGGTCGCATAAGAAAACCGACAGCGAATATCCCTGCTGTATTCATTAACTGTGCATTGAGATCGGAATCCGGAAAGAATGAATGCGAAAAATAGATGGCAAATGCTGCATAAGCATACCAATCGTACCATTCTACAAGATTTCCGACGGAGCCGCCCACAATGGCCTTGATCCTTTGGCCGGTGGTAATTTGTGATGTATTCATATTTTTTATTTTCCCAAAAATCCCATAATAATGTGAGCAATATACAACTTTCAGGAAAAATTAAATGGTCTTGAAAAAAAGAACGGTTTGTATACTTTTTGTTGTTTTTTTAAAACCGGTATCCTAAAGAAAGTCCGCTTCTAAAACCTGCCCATGGGCCGTCTACTTTTATCATAGCACCATTGGCATTGGTTTCCACGGTATAATCTACGATCGGGATATCCAGTTTTTCTATTTCTTTTTTTAGCTGTGCCTGCATATCAGGAGTCAATAGAAAGTCGCTGGACATGGAGAAGTCACCTTTTCCGTTTCCATAGTGAGCTCCTGCAATCCAAAAATCGAGTACCAGATTTTGACTTTTAGTAAGGAAAAACTGTACTCCAACCATGAGGCCGCCACTGTTTCCATTGGCTTTTCCCTGGCCTTTAAGCGGAATCTGATATGTATTTCCATCAGGACCATGGTAATCGTAATAAAAATCAAAGGTATTGGAGGAAACATCAGAGTACCGGTAATAGGGAGCAATATAAAATCCTTTTCCATAGCCCTGTCCAACATAAAATCGGGGTTCTATTGTAAAGTTGGTAGCTTTTACTCTAAGGTTCTGAAATCTTTTTTCGTCTACATCTTTCAGAAAAGCATTGATAAAAGGAATTTTTCCTTCCGGCATGGTTCCAAATCCAATGTTTACTGAGAACCACCGGTTAATGGCTCTTTCATAGGACAGGTTAATATTTCTGAATGCATAAGCTGTAACATTCGTTTTGATCATATTCATTTTTTCTGCCGAACTGTTTTGATCCTGAGCTGCGGCTTCTAAAAACGCCAGACCAAGGATAAGTATACCTGCTTTTTTCATGATCTTATATTTTGTGGTGTAGGTTGATACCAGCAAAAAACGGGCTGAATTTAACATAATAAGATTGATTGTTAGAAAAAATGTAACCTGTTTCAATTATTTAGTTAATTATTAATTACAATACAGAATATAAATGTAATAAACTTAATACTTGTGCTGTCTTATCTGTATTATTACATTTCTGATATGAAAAAAACTATATATACCGTGTTTGTACTTTGTGGGGCTTTTATGTTTTCGCAGGAGAAGGTGAATGATACTGTTAAGGGAGCGAAGACCGAAGAGATTCAGGAAGTTATTGTAAAGGCACAACGTAAAAGACAGTTTGCAGATAAAGCAGTCTATACTTTTGACAAAGAAGCCCTGGAAAGAGCACGGTATGCAAAAGATCTGCTTCGTACGCTCCCGGAGCTGCAGCTCGATCCTGTAGCCAATACAATTACCAGTACAAAAGGAGGTACTGTATTATTTCTTATTAACGGAATTGAAGCTACGGATTTACAGATCCGCAGTGTAGCCCCCAGTGAGGTGGTAAAAGTGGAGTATTATGATATCCCACCGGCAAGATGGGCAACAAGAGCAGATACCGTTGTTAATATTCTGACAAGATCTACGGAAACGGGTTATGTTTTTGGAGCTGATGTATCTTCAGCCTTCAATACAGGATTTGTGAATGGTGCTGCCTATGCCAATTATACCAAAGGGAAAAATAATTTCGGACTTGAATATTCCCTGAATTTAAGGGATTACGATGACAGAAGAGTAAACAGTATGTATGATTATCAGCTGAATGGAAAGCATTACCGTTCCGATGAAAACAGAACGGATCATTTTGGATATACTTTCCAGAATGTAGCATTACGTTACACCAGGCTCGTTCCTGATAGTTATGCTTTTCAGGCAAAGCTAAACATGGATATTTTCAGCAGGTTTTCAAAAGGGGTAGGGCAAAGTATCTTTACTGAAGATCATGCTCATGAAGAACATGCGATGTTTAAAAATAACGGCTCAGATTATGTGATTCCTAAACTGGATTTATATTATTCAAAGAAAATAGGGGAAAAGGATGAGTTGAGTATTAATGTGGTAGGATCTCATTATACAACCAATACCTCGGAAACGGCAAAAGAATGGATCATAGGTTCCGGGCTTTCGGTATATGACAATGATATGACACTGAAAGCCAAGCAGACAAGTATTGTAGGGGAACTTGCCCATACTCATGATTTTGCAGCAGGAAAGCTTTCATCAGGGTATCGCATTTCAAGATCTTCCATCTCCAATGACCTTAATAATCTTGCCGGCTATTCTCAGTATAGTGTTACTTATCTTGAACAGTATTTTTATACCGAGTTTTCCGGGAAAATTGAAAAGTTTACTTACCGCCTTGGCGCCGGAATTACCAATATTCACAATAAAAGTGCTGAAAATACTTTTGATGAATGGACCTTTACTCCCAAAGTGATTTTAGGATATCAGCTGAAAAACAATCAAAGCTTCCGTTTTACAGGGAGCTACAGCCCCGTAAGTCCGTGGAGTAATGCGTTGAGCAGCAATGTGGTACAGCTGGCTCCGAATATTGTACAAAGGGGAAATCCTTTTTACGATCACAGCAGGTTTTTTCGAATACATTAACGTATTCTTTTAATAATAAGCATTTTGATTTTAATGCTGCTTTATTTTACCGGTATACGGATAGGGTGATTAACCAATATTATGTTCATGATGCAGCATTAGATGGGTATGCACTGACTTATGAGAATGGAAAAAACGGCCAGAGGTACGGCGTACAGCTGACAGGATCTTATAAGCCTTTTGGCAACAGCCTGCTTGTCATAAAAGCGGTGATAACGCCTACTTCTGAAACGGTAAAAACAAGTTCGGGAGCTTTGATTAAAAATAATTATTTAGGGAATTATTTTGTGCTGTCTTCTGAATATAAAGCTTTTTCACTTCAATATCAGTTCAATATTCCGGTGTACAGTCTGAGCGGAGCTTTCCTCAATACCAATGAAAATCAGAACAATATTTTTGTAAGCTATAAACATAAGAACTGGACCTTTTCTACAGGAATGTACTGGATGGGAATGCCTTCGGAATACAAAACGAAAAGTCTTCAGGAAAGCCTTGTGGATTACAGAGTTCATACACAGATTATGAATAACAAATCGATGTTTGTTTTGGGACTGAGCTATGATTTCTCAACAGGAAAGAAAACTGAGCTTCAAAGAAAACTTAATAATGAGACAGCTCCGGCTGCTACTTTTTAAATACTATTGACTCTATAAAAAACAGCCGCCTGATACAATCAGCCGGCTGTTTCTGTGCGTTAAATATATTTTATTTTAATTGCTGATGATCATTTTGCGGTAAGCATAAATATCTTCAATGGTTACGACGGTCATCCCTTTTTTGGTGGCGAAGTCCACAATTTCGGGAAGTCTTGCCATAGAGCCGTCTTCATTGGTTAGTTCACAAAGGACTGCATCATCCCCAAGGTTAGCCATTTTTACAAGATCTACACTGCCTTCCGTATGGCCCCGTCTTTCAAATACTCCGCCTTTTTTGGCGATTAAAGGAAATACATGTCCCGGGCTGGCAATATGGTCAGCCTGAGCATTGGCAGCAACAGCTGTCCTGATGGTGGTGACACGGTCTCTGGCTGAAACACCGGATTCAACCCCTTCTTTGGCTTCAATGGTAATGGTGAATGCTGTCTGATTTTTTGAATTGTTGTTTTCCACCATGGGACGTAGGTTGAGGTGTTTACTTTTTTCCTCAGAAATACACAGACAGACAATACCGCTGCATTCGCGGATCAGAAGCGCCATGTCTTTTTCTGTAATGGTGGACGCGGGATAGATGATATCGCCTTCATTTTCACGGTTTTCATCATCTACTAAAAGAATACCTTTTCCCTGTTGTAATGTTTGAAGTGCTTTTTCTACACGTTCTTTGGAGGTAGCTCCGAATTGTTCTAATAATTTTTCCATGTTATTTTACTTTTAAAAGTTAAAATAGTCTTCGGTACATGGAAATGAAATACGACACAATAAGAGCCCATAAGGAATCTTACTGATCATCTCATTTTCTTCTCCCATCCAGACTCTAACTGTCGGTTTTGGAATTTCACCAAATCAGTCCCTTCAAAAGAAAGGAGTCGCGGACTGTAACCGCCGGTAGGGAATTACACCCTGCCCCGAAGAAAACTTATACTAAGTTTTGCTGTATGTTTTAATTTAAATTTTTATTTCATTGAATAGTATTTAACGCATAGACCGCTAATTTCGGGAAGTTTTTTGAATTGGAGAAGAAATTTCCGATACTTTTATCAATCAATTAAATGCATCTGTGAGGATGCTCCTTATTGATTTCTGAAGTTCTCTTTTCTTAATTTTCATATTCTTTTAGATAAGAAACTAATTTTTTTTCAACGAGATCAGATACAGAATTTGCTATTTTGATCGGCTTTGGAGGCTGATGCCCATGAGCGAGAATATAAATTTTCTGACTTTCCCAATGATATAACAACGGATCTCCATATCCATAGATCCAAAATTCTCCTAAGACCAGATAGATTTTGCTTTGAATAATTTCAGTGTCGAGTTCTTCAAAATCAATGGTTAGCCCCTCAAGTTCCAGCCTTGATATATTCTGATAAAATAAAATCAGGTCTTCCGGGAGCTGTATTGAAAGTTCTTTTTCTTTGTTTTGAATGCGCTCCTGGGATGCTCCTTTTTCAATATGATCAGAAGTACTGTAGGATTTTGTAAGTTGTTTAAGGAATCTTGGATAGATGTTTTTTAAATACCCAAACTGATTTTCCACTGTTTTTTGAAGCTGGCGTTCTGTTTCTTTTTCTGCTCTACAAAAGTCATTGAATTCTTTTTCCCAGCCTTTTTTATAAAGATCAGATAAATTAGTGCTTATTTTTTGTGACTGCAGCCAGTCAAAAGCGGCCAGCTGTCCAATATATAGATTTCTCGAGCCACTGAAACTATCCTTTGGTTTCATGCCAAGGAAAGCCCTTCTGCCACATGTTTTTTCCACATTTTCTTTATGTTGCGCGAACCAATGTATCCATTCTTCAGCACTAAGTTTTGCTTCGGATAAAAGAATGAGTTTTTCCGTTATTTCTTCCAATATCATCTACGTAACATATTATTGTCTCAATATTTTCTCCATTTTCTTTCCTTTTGCCAATTCATCGATGAGTTTGTCCATATATCTGATATTTCTCATCAGTTCATCTTCAATTTCCTCTACCCGGTATCCACAAATGACCCCTTTGATCAAAGAAACATTCGGGTGGATCTGAGGAGCCTGTTCAAAAAATGTTTTAAAATCTGTTTTTTGATCGAGGTGCTCCTGGAGTGTCTGTTCGTCATAGCCGGTCAGCCAGCAGATAATTTCATCGACTTCTGATTTGGTACGGCCTTTTTTTTCTGCTTTTAGAATGTAGTGTGGATAAACACTCGCAACAGATGTTGTAAATATCCGGGTGTTTTGCATGGGTTTCTGTAGTTTAGATCAATTTTTTAATTACTTCACCAAGTAGAGCATTAAACTCATCAGGTTTTTCCAGCATAGGGTAGTGGCCAACTTCTGAGATGGTCACATAATCATAATCTTTCAGATATTTGCGGTTGTTTTCAAGATGGGTGGGAGAGGCATCAGAGTTAATGGCAACCACCGGTATCTGAATCTGTTCTGCAATTATTTTAAAATCTGTTTTGTATAATGGTTTGAGTAAATTAACTGCTGTTTCCGCTTCATTTTGAAGGAATTCATAGGAAAGTCTTTCTTTTACTTCAACAGGTGTTTTTTCTGTAAATAAATATTGAGGAAGAATATTTTCCACAGCATTTTTAAAATCATTACGGTAATGGGTAAACAGAAACTGCTCAACCTGTTCTTCTGTAAAAGATTCATCAAGATCTTTTAGGGTATCAATTAAAACAAGAGCCTTCACCTGTGGAATTTTTAATGCTGCTTCAAGCACGTAGGCTCCGGACATAGAGTGGCCCACAAGAATGATATCTGAGGAATGAATTTCATCTGCAACAGCTTTAATATCATTAGCATATTGCTCGCTTGTCCAATCCTGTCTGGATGCATCAGATTTCCCATGGCCGGCTAAATCAAGCTGCACAATATGGTATTGATCTTTAAAATAGATCTGTTAGCTTTCCCACCATTGAGCATTTCCCAACCAGCCATGTACAAAGATGACTGATATTTTTCCGCTTCCGGATTCTTTATAATAAATTTTTTGTCCGTCTGCTGAGACTGCGTATTTTTCCATATAAGTAGTTGTAATGGTTTGTAGTTTATGTTAAATAAAGCTTTAGATGTCATAGGATCTGGATCTAAAACTTACCATTTCCAGATCTGTGGTTCATCTTTCCAGATCAGTAACCTGAATTCTTCATAATGTTTTCCGTTACCTATGGTATGGGTGTCTCTCTGACCTTTATTAAGTCTTAGCTTATGTAAAATCCCGGAATGGGCAGCTACCCAAAGTGTTTCCTCATTGTCTGAAATAGTCATTCCGGAAATTGTTGATCCCAGGAAATACCTCCAAAGCTGGTTTCCGTTTTTGTCAAATGCTTTGATATAGCCATAGGCATCACCAAGAATATAATGGTCATTCATAGCCACTCCTGCATAGATTCTCATCTCTTCATCAATGAAAGTGAAATCATCACTTTCTGTGTATGCCTCGATGTCTGCTCCTACATACTGATCTGAATTGATTCCGATGGTGATGCCATTATAGAAGTGACAGGAATTGGTAATCAGCTGGCTGTCATCTTTTGCAAACAGACAAAAATGAGGATAGGAAGATTGTGGCCCGATAGATCCTAACGTATTTCCTTCCGCATCTAATATTCTGTGATCATAGCCCTGATCGCCCACAGCAATATAAGTATTGTCATGAGATAAAGCTGCGTTCTCCATGTCAATTTGCGAAGTCCAGTCTTCATCATTGTCTTCATTGACTGGATGAATAAGTTTTTTGCCTTCTTTGGATATCAGATAGATTCCGTTTGAAGAAACGACAAGAACTTTACTTCCATCATTGAAGGGTATCATCTCTGTAATTCCGGAATCTTCGGTTTCACTGAGCGTAAACTCATTGATGATTTCTCCGTTCCAATCTTTATAAACAGATATTTTTCCGGGAGTGGCTATGGCAAAAATATTTCCCTGTTTAGATTTTCCAATGGCATGAATAGATTCATCCAGTATTGTGATGTTATCATGATCAAGTACATAAGCCTGTCTTTTTTCATATGAAGTACCGGTAAGGAAAACAATTTTCTGACCACTAATGAAATGTAACTGCTCAATACTTTGAGATTTTTCTTTCATTAATGGAATAATTGGAGTGTGGGCCGGTGGAAACTGTGCTCTGAATAGCTCTGTTTCGCCATTTTGATTGGCTATTGTAAGTAATTCAAATACTTCCGGGGCTAAATGGGCTCTTTTATCCTCCGGTTCCTCACCTTTCCAGTTTTCCCAGCCGTTTTTTTCGCCAAACTCAACCATTTCATTAATTTCTTTAGCATAGCGTTCTCCTTCTGAGAACCATTCTTTTTGGATCGTAGTATTGTACATTGAAAAGTATATTTTATGATTTTGCTATTCTGATTGATCATCTGTAGGAGATGTAAAGGTGAATCAGAAAACAACAGATGATCTTATGGTAAGTAAATATAAATATTTTTATTTGAAAGAGGTTCGTTTTTGATGTTCACCCCAGATTTTTATACTGCTTCCTTTTAGCAACAGGGGATTAAGTGTACCCTTTTTCTGTGCAATAAATGTAAAGCTCATGGTACTGAGTTTTTCTTTAGGGTTAAATAATAATTTTTCCCATGCTATCTGATAATTTCCGTCAGCATTAATCCTTATAGTGTCTGTAGGCCCTTCTATAAAAGAATGAATGTTAGTATGCTGCTTGTTTTCTACTTCAACACTTTTTGAAATGCAGAGTCTATTTACATCATACAGATTTGACCACTGTATAGAAAAGTCCTGGTTCAGGGAAGCTTCCTTGTTATAGATAATATTGTTGGGACTACTCGTGGTAAGTGCGGGAGCATTTCCGAGAAAGAACTTCTTGCCATTGGCCAATTGTATCTGAAGATCATACTGCCCGTTTTCAGGCTGTATATGTTCAATTCGGTAATAGTGTTTTTTGGTATAATATAAGTTTTGCATGATTTGGTAATCTGTTGCCTTTTGATTCACCCAAATGTTGATAGATTCGTTGCCTATCTCTTTATTTTTTTTATCATATAAAATTACAGTGACGATATTATCATTTTTATCTGTTAAGCTTTGATAAATTTCAATTTCCGCCTTTACCTCAGAAATAGCTGTGATTTTTGACGCAGGTGCCGGACCGGAACAAGAGTACAATAGAAAATAGCTGCAGAATAGCAATACTGAAGACTTTATCATATTCATCGTTTATTTAATTTTTATTTACCTTCACTATTATATCTTTCAATTCAAAAGGGATTCTCCTGATGGACTGTTCATTTTCTATCATGAGCTCCACATTCGTTTGATCTTTCTCGGAAGAAGACATGTCACGCTTTAATTTAACCAGTTTATAAATAATGCCTGTTTTTTTATCATGTAAGGTTAAGGTATTGTATCCCGGGTCCATATTGTCGTTGATGAAATATATGAGTTTTTGCTTATTGTTATACCTGTACGCATACATAATATCAAAGCTTTCGAAGTCTATTTTTGCATAATCTTTATCATCATCCAATCTATATTGGAAATCAGGAAAAGCCTTGTTGATGGCTGTGGAATCCAGGATGCTAAAATAAAGGGATGGATTTTTTTCTGTTATTTTTTTATCAATCAGATTCGTGTTTCGGACTATATTTTTAAGAGGACCCAAATTAAAGTATGAGTTGTTTGCTTCTGATGGCGTAAAATAATTAAGGATTCCGGATATGTCTATTGCTTTGAACTTTTTATCAGGAATGTAATAATGTTTTATTTTATTTGTTCCATTGTTGTAATTATAATTTAAAGGATATTCTTTACTTTCTTTCAGTATGTTCTTTTTATGGTCTGTAACCATCATTGTATCCAGATCTATGAGGTCAAATTTACCGGTTGGCTTATCTATTTCTATACCGATCTCAATAAAATCCTCATGTTGGGAAGCGTGGGATAATGTTATTTTATCCTGTGACAAACACGGAATATAAAAAAGAATGAACAAAATAAAGAGATGATTTTTCATTACTAACTGGATTGGTTTTCTGTAGTAAGGTACAAAAATTCCTGTCTGTTATTTTTTTTAACCCGATTCAAATCTGCTTAAGGGTCATTAATATCTTGTTATAGGTACTGCCAAAAAATAAACACCACATTGATGCAGTGTTTATTTTTTTTTGGATTTAATTTTTATTCTTTGATTTTATATTGATAATAATGACGGCGTATGAATTTCCTGAGGTATCCTTTATTTCGCATTTGAAATAAATAAGATCTTTTAAAAACTTTTGATGAAAAACTTCGATCATAAATCCTTTTCCTGTTGGCATAGCCTTGGAAGCGTAGCCTTCCAAACTGTCTATCTCGTAGGAGTCTTTATTTTCCAGGAAATTAAATATCTCTTTTAATACGCAGTTCGCAACAAATACAAAGGGTACAATAGGGTAATTTTCAAAATGGCCCTTACATTGATTGGGAGTAAAAGGCATTATTGAGATCGTAAACTGATGGTTGTCTTCTGTGCGGATGATCTGGCATTCCGGAAGCTTCTCATCATGATATTCTACAGGAGTGTTATTGAAATAATCTTTATAAAAAAGTTTGAATGTATCCTCTGCTATGATATAATAGTCCAATTCGAAAGAGTATACGACTTCTCCTGAATGGGTGTCTTTTACATTTAAGTGAGATTTACCTTTTCTATTGGATTCAAGGAAGCTCTCACAGACAACTGATACGGTATCAAGGGCAATCTTATAAGATAATTTTCTAATCCTCAGTTTTTCGCCTAAAAAATAAATTTTTTCTTTTGAGGTGTTATTTAAAAGTTTGTATAGACTGCAGCTTCCCAAAGATGCCAGTATTTTTAATAAATTGGAAAAATTTTCATTTTTGAAATTGCAGTCTGTTATTTCTGTTTCTATTCTATGGTTATTAACAATGATGTTTTCAGGAATAGAAATGTAAGGAGCTGTCTCCCCTATGTAGGGGATAATGTTTTCTTGAATGTCGGTTGTTTTCATGGGAATAAAAGTGTTGGGTTATTAAATTTATTTTCATTTGTTTATAGAATCTTTTGTGTTTCATAGGGATGTGAACGAAGTTATTATCATTCAGTTTTACAATTTTGATAAGAAATCCGTAAGTACGAAAAACTGATATTAGGTTTTTGAACTTTTTTGCAGTATAAATTTTATTTTATTATTATATTTCTTTATTTGGTGATTTTTTTGTTATTGCAATTTACAAAAAACAACAATAAATAATTATGAATAAAAATATTTTATATGTGTAATGGTATTGAAGGGATCTTATTTTTAATAGAATCCATGAAGCGATTGTGGATAAGTTATCCACAATGTTTAAAACATATCCGTCAATAAAGGATCTCACTGCCTGGATTTTAGAACATTTTTTGTAGGCTGGATTTTAGGTGATGAAAAAGTTATCCACATTTTATTCACAGCAATTGATGTGTTTAGAAAAATACGATTTTAATCTTGCGGAAAAGCTTAGTGTAAGATAAATATATTTTGCCGGTATCGTAGTTGGAGCTGAAACCTCATAGGTTTGTTGTGATGGTTTGGAGGCTGTAGAGAAATTATTTTTGATCTTTATAAATATTCCAGAAATTAAAATCTGTCATTGGGGCGTCCGTTATTCCTATATTTCTTCCCATTGTTACAATCTGCCCACGGTGAAAAGTTCCATGGATAATAATATGTTGAATATATTCATATTTTGTAAAATCACATTGGAACCATTGGGATTCAACTTTTATATTTTTTTCCAGATCCTCTTCAGATAAGTTTTCTACATAATCCACAAGCTTTTGTGAGTTATTTCTTAAGGCGTTAAAAACCTCTTCTTTACTATCTGTAGCTGCCGTCTGTGTAAAATCAAAGTCATTGCTTTCAGAAATATAACTCCACCAGTATTCCTGGGTCTGCCAGATATGGTGTAATGTTTTCAGGATGGTCGGAAAACTTGAAATGGTTTCCTGATTAAGCTGTTCATCGGATTTTGTGGATAACCAGTCAAGATATTTGTTGAATACCCAGCTGTTGTACTGAACGCTTTTGGTGACTAGTGTTTTTAAGCTCATAATAGTTTATATTTTGATTGGTTTATATTCAATTTTAAAGATCAAGTGAAAGCATTATGCGAAATTTTTCATGAGTGAGGAGTATAAATAAGCTGTACCACTCCGGATTTAAAAACATTGGTTTTTATTAATTTTAAATTAAGTCGCTCTTTCAAATCTTCAAACAAAGGTTTCCCACTACCTAAAGCAATTGGATGAACAGAAATTCTGTAAACATCGATCAGGTTATTTTTAATAAAAGTCGTAATGAGGCTTGCCCCTCCGTATAGCCAGATATCTTTTCCACCCTGTTTCTTGATTTCAGAAACTTTTTCTATAATATCAGTATTGATAAAGGTTGCATTTTTATCTTCTCTGTGTTGGCTTGAAAACACAAATTTATTTTTTGAATGAACAGCTTCCCAAAGTTTTTGCTCTTCCGGAGTAGCATTTTCTTCCGGTAGATAATTTCCCCAGGCATCATAGCTTATTCTTCCATAAAAAATGGTGTCAATTCCTGAAAGGAAACCGTCAAAATCCATGTCGTCATCCATAATACACCAGTCGGTTTCTCCGTTGGGTCCTTCGATAAACCCGTCTAGAGTGATAGCTAAATCTAATAATACTTGTTTCATTTTACAGTGGGGAATTTGTTTTTTTAGTTTTTAATTGAAATACATTTCCTTCAGGATCTGTTCCGTCGCACAACCAAAAACCATAGTTGTCAAATGTTTTAACTTCTCTCATCTGAACATTTTTTGAAAGAAGTTCATTTCTGGCTGATTCTATATCAAGATCAATTGTAAAAACTATTTTGGTATTGTTATCAAATAAATATCCTTCGTCTATCTTTTCGAGATACTGATCTCCGATTTTATGAAATGCCAGGTTTACAGCACCTACATCCAGCAATACCCACATATCATCTTCTTCAATGACTTTTATATTAAAGTGTTCAACATAAAAGTTTTTCATCACTTCAATATTTTTCACGTAAAATAGGATGGTATCCAGTTTTGTATTCATTTTCAGATCGTATTCTTGTATGTTTTTAAAGAAGAACGCTATTAATTTCGGACGAACTAAATTAATAAAAAAGATTTCACAAAGTGAGGTAAGGAAGATAAATCGAAACTGGAAGTAATTAATTCTTTACTTTAAAGTTCAGGGCACAATATCAATTCACCTTCTCCGTATAACCAGAATTTGCCAAATCTTTCATTGTATTCAAAAGGTCTTTCTTTAGCAGGAAATATTTTCTGTTGAGAAGATAAGGATAAACATTGATCGCTCTCATCAGAAGCTGCAGATGGGCATCAATATAATGATCGTTGTTGAAGTATATTAAATGGTTCTCGATATAGTAGTTCAGATCTTTGACATCCTGTTCTTCCAGATAAAATGAGATAGATGTATTTTCTAAATAAGGCCTGATTTCATTTTTTAATGTATCCTCCAATGGTTTTAGGTTCAGGAAATTTCGTTTGATCTGCTCAGGCATAGTTTTCGTGCTCATAAAGGCTGTTGCATGAGCAATATCTGTATAAACCTTTAATTTTTCCTCATAGCTTGCGTCATATGCTGAAAGAAGCTGATAGGCATTTATAAATTCTGTTTTTTTACAGGAATCATCTGTGGAGGAAAGGAAATAATGATAGATATCGGAATCATTCTGCTGAATTTGTTTTTGTATTTCAGAAATAGAATGGTTGATTTCAGGAATCAGGTTTTTAGCTTCCTTAACCGTATATTTCTTTCCGTCGTAATCAAATGTTTTTAAAACCAATTCTTTACTGGCAATAGCTTCTATTGTTTTTTTATCATTTTCAAGGGCGATCAGGGTGTAGACCAATTCCACTTTTTCTTTGCTGAAAAGTTCGTCAAAAAGAAGATCTTTGACAATGTGGTTTTCCTGAATGGTAAAATCAGGATTTTTGTTATCGTAATAACTGTTGAAAATTTTGTCAAAAGAATCCCTGTTGTACTGTTCTTCAAATTCTGTTTTAAAAACATCCAGTTCCAGCTCAGTTTTTCCTTTCTGGTATTTTACCTTTGAAAAGAGCTTTGCGGTAAGTTTTTCCTCAGTTTTTTCAAAGTCCTGGAATAAGTTTTTAGCGTGCTCATTGTCGGTATCCTTTATAATATTAAGTTTTCGAAGTCTTGCGATACGCTCTTCATGAGAAGGGTGTGATGCCCATTGGTTCTCAATCATCAGTTTTGATTTATTAAAAAGACCGGATTCTGAAAGTTTTACATTCGGAAGATCATGTTTCATTTCCAGTTCATTTTGCGTGGCTAGAAAATTCATCACGAAAGACTGTTCTTTGTAAATATTTTTGCTTGCCTGATTTTTTGACACCTTGGCATCGTAAAAACTAATCACATTGTTATAGGAGTTGCTTGCCAGTTCTATTCTGAGAAGAGATTCTTCCAATGAAACGGAACCTGCAATATGGGCAGCCACTTCATCGGCATGAAACTCCATTTCTCTGGAAAGTGCCATATGACGGATATTGACAAAAGAATACATTTTTGAAAGAACCCATTGGATTTTATTGGTGATAAAAAGGGAAATCGCTGCAAAAATGGAAAAATAACCACTCATACTTGCCCAGCTTTCTATAGAGTTCCGATAGGACTGATCATCATTAACAAGATTAAAAATAATCTGGTTTACATTATACACATAACTTCCCACCTTCATAGAACGTTGGGAAAAATGTCCGAATTCGTGAGAGAGTACAGCCTTTAATTCCTGTTTTGTAGAAGTGTTGATTAATCCCACCCCTATGGTCAGGTTTTTTTTAATAGGAAGAAACATACTCCAAAAACTTGAATCATAAAAAACACTGGCATTGACATCATAGGATAGATATACTTTTTTAGGAAAATCCGTTTCAGCTTCTTTTACAATCTCATCAATCATTTTAAAAAGCTGAGGCTCCTGTGTTCTTGTAATTTCTGTAAGATAACTTCTGTCGTTGATATGTTTCTTGAATAAAAATTTGATGATAAAAAAGAAAACACAGACGCCGGTTCCTGCAGCGCCTATTCCCAACATGAGGGTTAGAAACATTGGTTTGGTTATGATAAGTAAAATTCCTCCACCAATACAGGCTACAGCCAAAATAATGGTAAAAAGAAACATAAGGATATATACAATGACGAAAATGCTGATCGCCAGAATAGCGGATTTACTCTTCTTTTTGAAATCTTCAGAAACCTGAATGTACATGGTAATAATTTTTTTACAATATTACATTCATAAAGCTAAAAAAACAAAAAACCACTCAAAAAAATAGAGTGGTTTCTGAGATTTTTTATATCGTTTCGTGATGGGTAGATGTACCGAAACTAGCTATTAATACTGTTTAGATCTTTTTCTGCTGCCCAGCTGTCAAATGCTGTGGCCGCACTTCCTATTTCTATAATCCGGTCTTTATGAATCATAATTCCCAAACCATGTTCGCTGTCCCATGAACAGGAAAATCCTAACCCGATGTATGGGTAGTGATCCTTAACCACTGAGGTAACATAAAAATAAGTTGGTGACAGAAGATGAGCAAAACCTTGTATATCTTTTAAATCAGGCATAAAATCTGTTTTGTCTTCTTCAGAATAGTTGTAATTTTTTTGTAGGCCGGGGTATTGCTTTAAAAGTTCAGCCAATATTTTTTCTAAGACGACTTCCTGGTTTTCCTGTAGGTAATGTAATCCATTTTCCTGTGCCGGGGTTGGTTCATCCATATAGTCATCTTCCTCATCCAAGAGTTCGTAATAAAATTCAGGATCTTCTTTTTGGAAGAAAGTCTGCCAGTGCTTCAGTTCAATACTAAGTTCAAAATAGTCATCATCACTTTCGTTCTGATCAGGCAGGTTTCTGGGATGATCGAGATGTTTATTGAAGAACTCATAGCAAAAAGGGGCTCTTGAAAAAATATACTCCTGATTTTCAGCATAACATAAGTTGAAATATTCCAGGGCTTTTTCTTCATTGCCACATTCCAGGCAGCATTCTCCTGCATAATAATTCCGGATATAAGACGCATTTTTGTGAGCAGCGGAGTGACGGTCAGAAATCTCCAGCCATCTCATCATATTTTCGAAATCTTTTCCCCGGATATATTCATTAATCATCCGGCTGCTTATGATGTAAGCCTGATATATATCATATTTTTCATCATCGGCTTCTTCCCATTTCTCCTCTATAAAACTGATGAATTCTTCCCCGGTGATTGTAGAAGTTTTAAGCATCGACTTTTCTAAAAATATATCGATTTCGTTAATTATCTTTTCAGCATTTGACATTGGTGTTTTATTTTTTTATGTTAGCTTTCCATGGCCATATCATCTAGCTTTCCGTTTTCGTCGGTATTGATTACCACCAAATAATCTGTAATATCCCGGCCAATTGAATAGTCTGAAATGGCAAAGCTGTCTTCACTGTCAGGATAAATTCCAACCCGAACCAGTTCCAGTTTTTTCAAAAGCTGTTGTTCCGGCTGAGTGGTTGAATCATCGAAGTTGATCAGGGCCGAAAGCTCTTCTTTCTCACATTCTTCAAGATGGTGTTCTACATAAAATTTTACGGTTTCACCGTCTTCATCATGATAATCATCCAGAATATATGTTTTATTAAGGCTGTCAAATTTCCCGATATTTTCAAGGTAATTTTTTACTTTATCCAATTGGGAAGGGGCAATGCTGTTGTTTTCGAAATTTAAGTTCAGTTGAATTTCATTGCCATTAAAATCAATCGTCACATCATAATATTCTTCAATATCTTCTGTTGATAGTTGTCCAAAATAGGGTAGTGTGTATTCTGCCATGGTTATTCTTTTTTATGCCTTTATCTAAGCTTTCTGCTAATATACCATTTTACTTACTTCATCTCCTGGTGATGATGGAAATTTTCAGGATATTTTCTTATTTCCTGTTTTTGGTTTTAAATGTCTTTTTTGTGTTCATTGAAGTTGTAGTCTTATCCAGTTAAGAATAAATAGCACAATGAATATTCCGGCAATATAGAACTGGACTTTGTTCACTTTCTTTGGCCCCAACTTCCAGACACAAATTCTGTCTATGATCATAATGATGACAACAGGAATTAATCCGAATAATGCATACATTCCGGCCAAACCATCCTGTGCAGATACACTGTCGAAGGCAATAATGGAAAAAATTATTCCAATAAGAATTGACAGCAACCCTAAAACAAAAAAGAGGGTCAGTGTACCGGTTATAGTATTTGAAGAATTTTTCATGGTTTGTGCTTTTTGCTTAAAGTGGACGGGAAACTAGGGGTTTTGTTGTAATCCGAACTGTATGGCTTCCTGAAGGATTTCAATGTTAATATCTTTTAGTTTTTTAAACTTAATACAATATCCTGTTACGTTTGCCTTACCTATTTTTTCACCATAAGTTTGAGCCAAATAATTTTTATCCTCAATTCCCAAAATATAAATAGAAATCCCGGTTGTGTTGGCACTCATTCCCACCTGATAAAAATCTCTGGTTTTTCCATCAGTATATTGCATGGTATGAAACCCATATCCGATATTGGGATTGGAAACTGTTTTGCCTTCACTGTTTTTTCCATCCAGAAACCACAACTGAGATTCCGGTATAAGTTCCAAAATGATGCGGTGCAGCTCTTGCATGTCGGTACGTTTTGGTTCATGCTGACTGTTGATATATTCCTGAATTTGTTCCTCGGTGTTCATATACAATTTTAATATTGCAAGTTATTATTAGGAGAATTTTTTATTGAGTTTTAAATAATGTAATGGTATAGTCCAGTAGTTTTCCGTTCCCATATTCTCCATGTCCCGGAACCACAATTTTCACATCAGGATATTCTTTTTTTACTTTTTCAACTGTATTGGACCATGCTGCCACATTAGCATCTCCCAGATATCCTTTACCCGCATCAAGCTCTTTTAATAAACAGCCTCCAAACAATATATGTTCACCAGGGAAATACCCTACCACATTATCTTTGGTATGACCTTCACCGAAAAACCTCGTGATAGTTTTTTCATTGCCAACTTTTAAAACCAGCGAATCATTAAAACTGTTTTCAGGAATTACAAACTTGTTTTCTTTGGCTAATTCAATGGTTTTGGAATAGGCATAGGAAGGAATATGATGATTATGAAAAGCCTGCAATCCTCCTGAACTGTCATCATGGAAATGGGTAGGAATAACGGCATTTATTTTTGCATGAAGTGTTCCATTGATCCACTGTATCAGTTCTTCTGAACTTTTGTCATTAATGGGGGTGTCGAAAACAATGGTTTCATTATTATTTTTTACAACAAGTCCGTTGCAGGGAACATTACCAAAATCATTGGTTTGTTTAAAAGAAGTATGGATAAAAGAATGTTCAGAAATCTGGGTAATAACCAGATGGGGAGATGTATACACTTCTTTTGCTTTAAAATGGTCTTTATGTTGAGAGCCACAGCTTATGATGACGAAAGAGAATACTATAGCGACTATATGGGTAAGGGTAGTTTTCATAGGTTTATTGCTTTGATATTTCAACTTTTTTGCTGATCAGATTATAAATCTTTTCAGTGTTTTCCGAAACTGTAGTCCAATCTCCAACAGAATTATATTCGCACATCAAATTCATATTTTCTCTATCAAATCTAAGAATAACGCCTCCTGCGTAATCTGTTGCCAGAACATTAGTGAATTTGGGCTGTGTTACAGATTCATAAATATACTTACTCAAACTGTCTTTTTCTGCTTTGGTAAAAAGTATTATTTTATGCTCCGGTTGTTCAGGATCTGTTTTTTCAGGTGTTGATTCCGGAATGATTTTAAATTCTTTATTACTGTTAATCATGTTGTAGTAGTCAGCAGAGTCAGAAAATTTAGAAATTGTTAAGGTTTGAAATCTTGTTTTAATTTCAAGCGTTTCCCACTTTTTATATTGATCAGTTAGAAGGTGCTCCTGTTTTTTACTGCATGAGATGAATAGCAACAAGCTTATTATGACTACGTATATTGATTTTAGATCTAGATTATTTTCTTTCATGAGTTTATTTTTTGAGTCTAATTCCGTGATGATTATCCCTGTTTTTACTGAATCTGTTAATTTTCAAATTTCTCTTCAACGTTGGCTAATATTTCACAGTCACAATACCCGCCATGATCGGCGAGCCAACTTAATACATTTTCAATGTTACCGATTTTATTTTTTTTCAAAAATTCTACGGTAAGTTGATTGGTGTCATCACAATTTCTTTTTCCTAACTGATGATCAAGATTGTCAAATAATTTTTCAAAAATTTCTCTGTTTATGGGTAAGCTTTTTTCAAATTCTTCTTGCTGCTTTTGCCTCAGCTCATTTCGGATTTGTTTTCTTCGCTCTTTTTCATGTTGGTCCATAGGTCTTGGTATTATATAGTGTTTTTTTACTGAAAACTGTATGGATATCCTATTTCATCAAGGTCAGCTTTCAATTGTTCCCAGTCTTCGAGCTCTGCAACAATGGTAAAAACCATTTCTTTTGTCAAGGTTTGTCCATTATAAATTTTTGTTACAGCTTCTAAAGGTATTCTTTCTTCAAAATATTCTGTAGCCCAATCAATATAGGTCTGAGGATTTCCATCAAAAATATTCAACATTTCTTCAGAATTGTCTTCGTAGTTTTGAAGTTGCCCTTTTTGCCAGTTTTTGTGTTCAGTTGTCCATAGGCAAAAAGTGGTTCCGATGGAGTTTACAGGTTCCCCGAAAATAAATTCATCGAAGACAGAAGGTAAGTTTACTGTTAATTCTTGTTTACTTTGTTGTTGATATTCGTGAGCAAATCCATTGATAACACACCCGTTTTGTGAAAATAAAATAAGCATTTGATCTCCCGAACCATTCCACATTTCAAAAAATTCTTCATCATCTGACCATTTGTTGTTGTAGGAGTAGTAGCGATATTCCCACTCTTGAGAAAGTATTGCGTCTAAAACAGAAATTGCCTTAGAAATAGTTTGTAATGTTTTTATGTCTGGCAATAGACTATAATCCTGAGTTGAAATCATGGTTTAATATGCAGTTTTTTTATTAAGATTCTAAGATAAGTATTATTTATTCATATTATTTTAGGAAAAAACCGCTCTACAAAACAAAGCTACTATGACAGAATTTATTTCTTTTTATTACTTGTCGTGTAAAATGTTATCTTTTTAATCTGCTCAGTGCATCCAGTTTTATAAAATATTCATCCAGTAGATCGTAAATGGCTTTTTGGTCTTTTCCCGAAACTTTTTGATCCCAATCTGTATTGACGATTAAATATCTGCCCATCTTTTGATCTTTAAAAAACCATATCACGGAATTCATTCCCGGATCGCCACCGGTATGGCCAAAGTTTCCGGTAGAGCCAAAGCCCATTGTGATGCCCATATTGTATTCGTCGCTGTATTCACTGTTGCTTCTGTCCTTGAAGTTTTCGGCTTTCAGCTGTGGCGTAAAATATTCTTTATAACTTTCTTTGGAAAGAATGCTTCCATTTCCAAAATATCCTTTCATCAGTTCCAGAAGGTATTTGCTCATGTCACTGGAGGTGGTCAGCAATCCTCCGTCAGGATAGGTATTGAGTGAATAATAGGGGTAGGGTGTTTGTTTATTGATAAATGTCTGCGTATACCTTGAAAAATGGATAGCATTAAATTTCCAGCCCGAATGATTCATTTGTAAGGGCCCAAGAATATATTTCGCGGTAAATGTGTCATAAGACATTCCCGTTGCCTTTTCCAGAACCAGTGCTGCCAGGGTGGCTCCAATATTGGAGTAATTAAAGAGCTCACCGGGCTTATTTTCGGTGAATACATCTTTAGCATACCATTTTCCTTTTTCGCTGAGCACATGAGTTAAAAACTCTTCAATGGAAATTTTTGCAGAAGGTGGATTGAAGTGGGTAGGAGAGATATCAATATGTAGATGGTTGGCGAGATCGACAGTATCTTTTAAAACAACAGTATTATTTAAATAGGCGCTATTGTCATTGATAGAAGAGGTGTGGGTGGTCAATTGCCGGATCGTTACCGGGATTTGCGGATGATAGGGATTGGTCACTTTAAATGGAAGATATTGATTAACGGGATCATCCAGTTTCAGTTTTCCCAATTCCTGAGCTTTAAGGACTGCAATACCAATCAATGTTTTTGAAACTGAGGCTATATTCTGAACAGTGTTTTCATCATATTTTTGAAGTGGCTTTAGCGTGGCAACGCCGAATCCGTTTTGATACAAAATATCATGATCATTCACCAATGCCACTCCAAATCCATTGAAGCTTGTATTCTCAATTATTTTTGTGAGTTTATCCGTTAATTCTTTTTGGACCTTGATCAATTCCGTGGACTGTCTTTTCTGTGCCTGACAGAAAATAATCATTAAAACAAAAAGAAGGCTGTAGTTTATATTTTTCATACTGGCATTTTATATAAAAACAATTTCAGTGGTCTAATTATTACATTATCAGGGTTTTATTTTCAAACAGCTGGTTCAGAATTAAAATAAAGGCTCTCCATTGAGGTCTGTTGTCAGTACTTCACTCATATAATCAAAAAAGGGACGCATCGCCAGTAAAGTTAACACAGCTTCCTTTTGAAAATTATCGGATAAAACCTCTTTATCGGTGAATTTTCGCATGACTACGAATTGCTTTTTTCTGATTAAATCTATAGCCGGATGATTTTTATCAAAACCTCTCGGAGCCGTTTTTACGGAATCACCTTTGAGCTCTCCGAAATATTTTACAAAGGTTTTATCAGAGGTAATCTTTTCAATTTCCGTGGTACTGATTTCAAATTCTTTACGGATACGGAGTAAGTCTTTGGCTTCAGGTCCCCAAAATCCACCTCCTACAAAACTGTTGCCGGGTTCCAGCTGAATATAATATCCACCTCGTAACATTGGTTTTGAACGGGAATATCCCACTCCGAAATTGGTTTTGTACGGAGTCTGATCTTTAGAAAAACGAACGTCTCTGTAAATCCTGAAAATATGAATTCCTTTCAGATTATCATATTCCTGAAGTTCAGTATAGATCTGATTAAAAAAATCTTTGTTTTCTTTTACAATCAAATCATATTCAGGCTTGTGTTGGGCAAACCATTCCCGGTTGTTATTTTCTTTTAAGTGCTTGAGGAATTCAAATGCTTTTTTCATGATCTTATCTTTCTTTTTTGTTTTTCAAAATTCCTGTAATAGCATCAGAAATTTCAAATAATTTTCCGTTGTGATTGTTTCCTAGCAGAATAATGGTCAGCTTTTTATTGAGATCAGAAACTAATAAGGCTTCATAGTTTCCGTATCTCCCATCGTGTACATGCGCAATTAGTTTTCTGTTTTTAAATTTTGCCTGTCCTAAAGAAGATTGAGTTTCCGGTAGTTTAAATTGTTGCCCCAGCTCAAATAATGAATCTGCGTTGATGACTTTATTGGAATGAAGACAGCCTGACCATTTCAGTAAATCCAGAGTCGTTAAGTACGTTCCTCCTGTTAGGGGAAGATCCGCTTTGTCCGCCACTGAATCATTATTAAATCCTTTGGCGATGTTGTTTTCATTTTCAAAAGGAGTCATTACAGAAGATGTCATTTTACAAGGCTTAAAAATGAACTTTTCTGCATACAGGTTAAAAGGTATTCCCATAATCCGTTCCAAAATAAACTGTCTTAGAAAAACATTATTCATGTTGTAATCGTATTGAGTTCCTGGAACAAAATCTAGTTTGTCAATTAATTTTAAATCATCAAAAATGTCCTTATTATTTTTAATTTTTTTCCAATTTACATTGGGTAGTCCGCTTGTATACTGTAACAAATCTTTTATGGTGACTTCACTGGCCCATTTGGGTAATTCCGGAATATATTGGGAAACATGATCTTCTATCTTTAATTTCCCCTGTTCCTGCAATTGAAGCAGTGCGACACCGCTAAATTCTTTGGTAATAGAACCAATATTAAACCTGTAATCAATTGTTAGTTTCTTTGTTTTCGTAGCATCAGTGAAGCCCAAAGAAGCATGGTAAATAATTCTATTATTTTCTGACACTAAAACATTTCCGTTAAAATCACCCATCTGACTTGACCGTTTCATCAGAGAATCAATTTGGTTGATCCTGTTTGTTTGTGCCCATGTATTATTCGTTAGAAGTAACAGAATAATGGAAAGTAAGAGGAGTTGTTTATAAGATTGCATGTTTAGTTTTTTGTTATTGGTTTTGTGAATTTCTTGTGTTGCTCAAGGTCGTAGGACTTTGAGGAGTTGGGTATCAATAGTTTTTTATGTCCAATTTCTATTATTCACAATTCCTTTAGCAACTTCATCTACTTCTTGAATGATCTCATTTTTTGTTGGAGAAGTAGCAATCCGAATTATTTCATTTTTGATAGTAGGACTTTGAGTTATAGGGCCAAAAATAGTAATAATCCAATATTTCCATACTTCATCTTCGTTGCTTCTTAAAATTGAAAGTAAGTCTGTTGTAATTTTATCATTGATGCTTTCTAAGTATTCTGAAACAGGTTTTGCCACTGGCCGGTTAAAATCTTGCAGCCATTCGAGTAAATTCGGAATAATTTCTTTTACATCGTCATAGGAATAGTTGGTTAGTTTTTCAGCTGTAGATAAATCACCTTTATTTTTTGGAATTAAATTTTTAATATTTTCAATCATTTTTAGCTGTTTTTATAATTTCTGCTTGCTCTCCGAAGTCTCCAAACTTTGGATTATCTATTTTACTGGCAAAAGTCGGAAGACTTTGCGTAGCTCATATCAATAAAGTTTAAATTCATTTTAATCATAGTGTTTTTTAGTGTGCGATTGTCAGTTAATGTTTTTTAACTATTAGCAGAAGGAGCTTTTAAAAAATATCGGGCAACTATACATTTTATCCATACACTATTTGAAATGATTTTTTTAAGTTCAACATTCTTAAATTCTGAATTTACTTTCCACAATTTTTATGCTTGCTTTTCCAGCATTTCTTCTATTTCTTTCAGCATTTTTTCTTTTATAATATAGGTCCCCGCAAATTTGTTATTTAAATACATATTAAAATTCATTACCGTTTTGTTTTGTTGATCTGTAAATGTGGGAAAGAAATTTATTAAGCAGAGAATATTTCGTTTTAATGATCTTGATAATGATGGTTTGTGGGCAAAATCATCGATTACCATTAGATTAAATATTTTTTTTCCTAAAGTTTTTCCAAAGATTGTTTCACTAATTGCTCCATACATCATAACTAGGACAACAGACCACAATAAACTTTGAAGAGCTGTCAGGTTACATAGAAAAATTAAGATTAAAATAAATGGCAATATATCAATGATTTTGGCAAATAATCTTTGCGTTTCACTATTCTTAAAATAGGGATTGTATTTGAAATCATATTCATATTCTTCAAAAATTCTATTGCCATACTTGTCAACTATTTTTGATGGTCTACGAATTATTCTGTGAACTTTTAATTCTGATACTCTCAATGGATTAAGGTTTATCTGTAAATTTTAACCTGTTGTAAAACCCCCTTTTCATTTTTATAACTAAAAAAGTAAATTCCTCTTCGGACTTTTGATAAATCTATTATTTTATTATAATAGGCAAAACCTTTACTGATTGGTTTCCCATCTTTTGTGAGAATGGTATATTCAAACTGATTGCTGTTATTTTTATTACTGATCCGAAAACCATCTCTGGCTGCGTTGGTATAGACCCTTGTTTCAGTTTCATGATCATCATTGGCTACATTTGCAGAGAGCACATTTTCGTTAATATCTGCCACCTGTATGCTTTTAATGGCTGAGCTGGTGAGAGACGTTGTACTTCCACCGATGATGTATAGTTTATTGTTATATACTTCCGCTGCTGCATGTCTTCTGGGAATCATATTGGATGATAACTGATGGAATGTATTGATTGTCGTATCAAAATAGGCCAGAAAAGTTTGATTATTAAAACCACCTACAATAAAAATCTTATTATCGGATACTGCTAATGCGTGTCCCGATATACCAGCAGGCATCGTATATTGCTTGATCCAAAGATTAGTATTGAGGTCGTAAACATTGATCAGACGGGATGGGGTACCGTTAAAACCACCAATGACATAAAGTTTATCATTAACAATTTTGCCCTTTGTTTCTCTGGCTGTGGGCATATCCGGTAATGAATTCCAGGTATTTGAAGCGATATCATACACCTGAAATTTATTAGAAAATACGGTGTTTTTGGCTCCGCTTAATCCGCTGCCACCAAACACATATATTTTGCCATTATGGATGGCAGAACCTGCATTTCCTGTATAGGAGCGATTAACAGCCCCCTTCGTTATTGTATTGGTGGCAAGGTCTACAATTTCAAGATGGCTATTTCCCCAACCGTTAAAAATATAAATTTTATTATTGTAAGTCTCCGAATTAGCAAATTTCTTGGTAAATAGAGTAGAATTGAGAACACTCCAGCTGTTATCAGTAATATTATATTTCTCAATATAATTGGCGATACCTCCTTTTTCCTGATATCCATTGCTCACATATATATTGTCATTTACAATTACACTGGTTATGGCACCCCTGCCTGCAGACATATTAGCGAGATTTTTAAAATGAAGTGTTTGTGCATGGGCTGACAATGAGCCCAAAAATAAAAGGAATAATAATTTTGTTTTCAATGGCTTTATGATTTAGTGTTTGATTTAATTAGCATTACTTAACCCTTCTCAATGTTACTACATTTTGATGACCTCCAATTGCTTCAAAAGCTTCATTTTGACGTTGTATATCCGACCATCCCTTTTTAGCAAGCTCGGATCTGACTTCCTCCTCTGACTTATCTTTTAACAGATGATAAAATGTAAAGTCAACTACTTCTGGTGGTACTCTTTCAATAACATATTTTGTAAGCGCATTAGCTAGTTTGAAATATACAAAAATACCGGTTAACCCAAGCTGTATAATCCAGCTAACAATCCATCCAATCCATCCGGTCTTTATCTTGTTTATTATAAAACCTTGTGAAAATCTTATGTGTAAAAAATTCAAAAATCCAATTCTCTCAAGATTATTTGTATTCAAAATAACTTCATATTGGAAATATTGGTTTGAAATGTAGGTTAAAAGTATCATTGCACCAAACAGATACTGTAACTTATTAAAATCAGTATAGTTTGAGAATCTAAGTACATACTTCATTACAAAGACAAGAGCTGTTGCTACAAGGAATTCAAATAATCCAATAAAGTATACCCCTTTTATCGAAAGCAGCGCGACCAAAAAACCGGTTATCAAGGAAATGCATATGCCACCAATAATTGGTAATGTTATATTTGGAGTTTTTGTTGGCTTGGGTTGTGGTAGGGTTTCAGGAATGATATAATCATCCCAATTGTTTTTCTTTTCTATTTCCTTTTCGAGATCCTTAAGTGCTTGTATATTAAAAGTCTTTAAGGTTTCCTGATAAGCGTAAATAAATAGTTTAACCCTTTTAGAATTTTTCCCATTATCCCATATTTCGTTTCCTAAGGATTCACTTTTTACTGAAACATTACCATTCTTATAGTTCGCTGTAATAATTTCAGTCCAACGCCCGTTTATCCAACCTGTAACTTTATATTTTGCTTCTACATTATAATCGTCTTTATACACCAGATCCCAACCTAGTTTTTCAAATGTTTTTTCTGCAATAGCGATGAAAAGAGCTTCGTTCACAAATGTTCTGAATTCTTCTTTATATTTAGGTGTAAAGCCAATGCTGTGTTTTCGGGATATTGTTTTTTCGTAGTTTCTAAAAATATCTTCCATTTGTAATTTTGAGACCAAGGTTATTGGGTTAATTTTTGTTTCAACTCTTCAGATATCAGATTATTTTCTATCAGATAATCACTTATCATTTTCAGAAATTTCTTTGACTCCTTTAAATAAACTTCATTAAGTGAGGGGGAATCTGTTTCTAAAAAGAGCAGTGCTCTGTGAATAAAGATTCCTGCTCCCTGAAATTCTTTGCTTATGAATAATGTTCCTACTAAGGAAATGTAGGAGATAAATTTATACTGAACATGATTTCTTTTCAAATACTGAAGCGGCATCTTTTGATGCATGTGTTGAAAATGTGAAATGATATCAATGTCTTTTATATACTTTTCACTTTCTATGATAAACCAATCGTCAATAATTTCGCCATCCAAATCTGTTTCAAGCTCGTAATAACCGATAGGTTCCAGATCACTAAGATAAATTTCGTTTTTCACATACAGGCCTATGCGTGTTCTGATAATTGGACCACTATATCTTTTGTTGACCAGATATTGATATCCGTCAAACTGTAAGGTGATTTCATTGAGTTCAAAACCACCAACTGCATCTTCAGGATTTTCTGAGAGTATTTTATGAAGAGTCTCGAATGCTGTCTTTTTCAGATCAAATGTTTGAACTCTTGCAGATAATAATAATTCAAGTTCCTGAGCAGTCATAGTGTAGTTATAAGTTTTCAAATCTAAGAATTTAAAGATGATTTTATTACTCAAAATTTGTTTCCAGATCACAATTTATCATCAATAGCATTTAGGGGTATTATCTGAAAATTTTAACCTGCTGCAAAATCCCTTTCTCATTTTTAAAACTAAAAATATAATTTCCAGGCTGTACTCTGGACAGATCTATCGTTTTATTGTAATAGGCAAAACCTTTACTGACCTGCTTCCCATCTGTGGAGTAAACCGTGTATGCAAACTGATTGCTGTTATTTTTATTGCTGATGATAAAACCGTCTCTATGTGCATTGGTATAAACTTTTGTTTCCAATACGCGGTTTTCACTGGTTGTATTGGCAAGTGTACTATCACTGATATCTGCTACCTGTATGCTTTTAATAGCTTATTTGGTTAAAAGATGTTGTACTTCCGCTGATGATGTATAATTTATTGTTATATACTTCCGCTGCAGTGTGTCTTCTGGGAATCATATTGGAGGATAACTGCTGTACCTTATTGGTTGTGGTATCAAAATAGGCCAGAAAAGTCTGATTACCAAAATTTTCACTAAGCTTTTTCTTCTGTTGCCTGTTAAAAGGTTGTGTTTCATCTTGCTCGATTTTTCAATACTGGTATCCTGTTAAAGTTGTTTTAAAGAGCAAATCGTGTGCACTGTCAAGTTCTTGATCAAAATATCTTTTACAAATTAAAAAAACAAAGTTTTCTCCAACCTGATCTTCACTGAATGTTTCGTCAGGAAATTCGTCTAATACATAAACTTTATTTCCGTTTTCATCTAATTTAGATTTACTTAAAAGTTCTTTTTCTTCGTCAAGCGGCTCACCAATCTCCACAAATGTTCCATCATCTGAATTGCCTGCTCTTGCTCTTATTTTTTTTCCATTCTTTGTCACTGAATAGCCCCACAAGTTAATTGCACTATGTAATACTATTGAACAAATTTCAGAATTTGGAAAAATCCGGTTGAATGTTTTTTCGATTGGGGTTTCATTCTCGTCAAAAAATTGCGTTGGAATGCCGGATGCACAAACCAATAAGTTGTTTTTATATGAACCGATATAAACCTTGTTGTCATCAGGATTAATAGCAACTTCAAAAGGCTCATCCTCAATTCTTGTCAGATTATTAAATCCTAGCTCTGTTAGTAGCGTTTCGTTGTCTACCTGTGTCGGTTTATTAATTATTATAGCTGATGCTTTCCAACCCATATCTTATTTTTTTGTCAGTTTGTACGTTCTGCAAAATGGCAGATAATATCCAAATTTACACATTGCCCTAATATAAAACAGATCCAATTGTGTTAATATTTTTAGATTGTTTTCATCAATGACGTAGAATTAAATTTAAAACAACGATCACACTAGACTTTGAGCAGCTTAACGCTCTTTATTTCTTTCTTCGACTTTCAATAATAAGGTGTGCAGCATCCAGCATTTTAGTCAGATGAATGTATGAATTGACGATATTACTTTCAGGTATATTGCGGTAAGCTCCCCGCTGCCCCCTCGATACCGCACGAATCCTTTCGTGTGGTTCAAGTATTATAAATTAAACATTCTAATAATATAATCTAAAAGCCAAAACCATATGATACAATCGTGCGGTAGCGAAGGTCTGTTAATAGATAGATTGTAATGTTAATAATTGATCTCGGTTATTCATATTTTTTCGTCAAGAATATATTTGAGACTGTATTCACCTTTTTTAGATCGTTGTTATTCAGTCTTCTTTACTTAGATGCAGTTGAATGAAACCGTCTTTAAGGTTATATTCTTTATGTTTAAATTTTGAGTTCAGTTCCCTGCTGTTTCCTAATACACCGCCAACTCCTGTGATTAATGGATGAATATTAAAATAAATGTCTGTCACCAAATCTTTGTCTATAAAAGCATTAAAAGCACCTGTTCCACCGCCAACTGCCATTTCGTACAACCCCTTTTCTGACATATATTCAATAGCTTCTTCGGGGCTTTCAACAGTCTTGTAGCCTTTTGATACGTAAGGTTTTTCAGAGAGTATTACGATTTCTATTCCGCTAAAATGGTCTTTGACTTCCTGTGGGAAGGTTAAAAAATTTTCAAAGGTTTTCAAGCCTATGACAAGGTTCCCAACCTTTTTCGCAAATGCTAAATAAAACTCCATTGCTTCTGGTGGCAACTGATGATGTGGATGATCAGATAATAATACTTTACCATTAGCCGAAATGTTGGCAATTACTGTTACTTTCATTTTTAATTTTTTTTACAGGATAAAATTATCTGAAAGAAACTTTACCTTTACTATCCATTACCTTTTGGAAAGTAACTATTTTATGAGTATCAAAAAAAATGACATCAGTAAAGAAAAAATATTGGCTCTTAAAGATGCCATTGAACTATTGGGTGGCAAGTGGAAATTCTGCATTCTACATAATCTGTATAATTACGAAACAATGCGGTTCAAAGATTTGCAGGAAATGGCTTTGGGAATAAGTCCAAAAGTTCTGTCCAAAGAGCTGCAGGAACTGGAAGATAATTTACTGATTACCCGAACGGTTAATAACACCAAACCTGTTACAGTTTCGTATGCACTTACCACACACGCCAAAGAAACTGAAGATGTAGTCAATGCCCTAATTAATTTTGGCTTGAAGCATAGAAAGAAAATAAAGGAGAAGTGATTTTTATATAAAAGCTGTTTAAACTTTTTTATTAAACCACAAAAGGCACAAAAGATTGAAACACTTAAGGGGGGCTTAAGAGGATATCCTGGCGCAGAATACGTCCACATAAGTTTTGAAAAATCTTTGATTTTTTTTTCTTCAATGTATTTTTATGTTGTATTATTTTAAACTTTCTAAAGTGTACTAAAGTGTTTTAAAAATAAAAACTTTTGTGATTAGTTTAAACAGACGTATAATTAAGAAGTTGGATTTACATCAAATCATTTTTTTTAAGTTTGAAAGCTTTATTTTTTCCCTTTCCTTTTAATAATAAGGTACGCTGCATCCAGCATTTTAGTCAGGTGGATATAGGGATTAATGATATTCCTTTCGGGCATATTGCGGTAAGCTCCCAGAGAAAAATAGACCATCCCGGATATAAAATAATCAAATTCCTTGATGCTGTATTCTTTGAATGCTTTTTTAAAGACCAACAGAGGGTTTTGGTATTCTTTCTCTGAAAGCAAGCCAAGAACTAACGGAGAAACCCCTTTCAACTCAGTATTGACCATCAATTTCTTTTCCTTCAACATGATAAAGTAGCTTGTACGGATGAATGAACGCATCGCTTGATGAAAATGATAAATAACGGATGGTTCTTCTTTTATCCAGCTATTTCTTTTAAGGCATAACTCATAATGCTGTTTAAAAGTTCTTTGGATGCTGCCAGATCATTGAGCTGAAAAAATATTTCCATCTGCTGTAAGCCGTAATGTCTCTTCCGGCCTTTCCCAAGCCGGGATTGAAAGTCTGTTCTGGTTTTTTTCATGAGTGTGCATTTTTTATTGTACGATTTTACGGCAGTAAAGTAGTAAGTCCTGCAATGCCTGAACTTCCTGTCTATAAAAGCCGAATCAATATGATAGAATTTGTGTTTCCTAAAAGCCCTAAAGCCGCAATGGATTGTACACCCCATCGTACCGTATCATGATACTGTATGTGGTAAAGCAGGCTTAGAAAAAGATGATTGTAGAAAAGCAGAACAGCATGAAAATAAAAACGGCATGAGACTCTACAATATCTGAACTAGAGGTACTGGTATACCGTGCAACAGATAAGAGAGCCCACGCCTAGGTCGTGAGCTTCCTGCTTATCATCTTGCGTGCATAAAAATTACCAGTTTTCAAAAGCAAGGTTCTAAGCAATAGCTTCTATATTTCTTTGAAGTATCGCAAAATTACATCTTCAGATGTAATCTATTGACAAATATAAGAAATTTTCATTTTGTTACAAGTTCTTGTAATAAAATTTGCGAAAAAAATTACGCCCTTTGTATAAAGGGCTAATAAATGGACATTTTACAAGATGAAATACTAAAAAGATTTGGAGAACACATCAAAGATTTAAGACTTAAATCTGGACTTACTCAAGATGATGTTGTCCTAAATAGTTCCAAAATTACTAAAGGTACAGTAAGCGATATAGAAAATGGAAAAAGAAACTTTGCATTTACTACATTAATTGATTTGGCCAGAGGTCTAAATGTATTGCCTAAAGATTTATTGGATTTCAAAATAGATGAGAAATCCTAGATTTGTTCTTAACTAGAATATAAACCAAGCTCCGAAGTCTTAAAACTTCGGAGCTTGGTTTTAAATAGCTTGGTTTTATTTTATTGGCGCAAGGTCTCCTGACTTTGCGCAACGGGGTGCAATTTATTTAAAGATTGCAGATTCAAAGTCCTTTTCAGCTATAATTTGGTTATTTTCAATCATATAAGTAACTAATTCAGAAAGTAAGTTAAATGATCCAACTAAAGCATTTTCAATATCATTGTCTTTAAGATTACTACCGTGTACCACTTTTGAACGAAGGCCATATAGTTTCTTAATGTCCTTGAATTTCTCAATTCTTTTCTCTCCTCTTTCATACAATAAAGATGAAATACTTAGTGAGAGACGATATGTTATTTCGGAAGAGACATCAACAATACTTTCAATTGCGGCCCAAATAATTGCTATAGCACTTTTTATATCTACACAATAGCGCCAAGAATTTAATACTTCCAATGAATATCTAAACTTCTCATATTTAAATGCTAGTGTATTTGCTATTTCAAAATGTTCCTTCAGCCAGCATATATCACTTTTCTCCATATTTAAGTTATTGAAGCTACTAATTTGTAGCATATTTATATGGTAGTCACAAAGATTGGCTTTGACTTCTTTCGCATCCTTAATATTGTTCCAGGAATGATTTAATAGTGCAATCGAATTTGTAGTTGTTTTTTTTCGTAAAACTAGTAAAGTATTTAGTAACCAAGCTCTATTTAAAATATCATATCCGTAAGTGGATTTATTTTCTGAGCTGATTATTTCAAAGTTATTAGTTAGGTAACAAAAAGGCTCTAGTAATGACCATTGTTGGAAACCTTTTGCACCTAATCCAGCAAGTTCAAAAATGGATAATTTATTAACTTTTCGTATTTTTAAATACGGTAATATTTCAATTTCGTTATCTTCTAAGAATATTCCGTTTCCTAAAATAAACCAAGTAACTTCAGTTATCATTTTTAAATGAGTATTGTTTTTAAATTGGACCTAAAGTTCCCAAACTTTACGGCTGTTGTAAACTAAAGAAACCGAAACTTTAGGTTTTACACTGAACACAAAGATACTACAAAACTAACTTTAAATTAAACCCAAAACCCGCAATAGCATAAAACCTGTGCTAGCACTAGTTTTTTAATTATCCCGCTACTGCGCGAATCCTTTCGTGCGGTTTAACTATTATAAACTGCTTAAACTTTCAATTTTGCACTAACCTTAGCAATAGCCTTTTATTATTTATTAAATTATGAAAAAAGGAAATATATAATGCTGTTGCGACAAGAAAGGAGAAACTTTCAATTTCTCCTTTAAACTGCCATTTCGCCAATATGATGTTACATGAAGTTTTATTAAAATTCAAATAGAGGATTGTTATCGTTGTTAAACTTTGATTCTAATCGTTCCTCAATTTCATTTTTTATATTCCTTAATGTAAAATAATCAAATTCTAGATATTCATCAGATAATTTATTGTTTAACAAGATAGTATTAACATTTCTTCGTAAAAATTCTTTTACTAAAAATGACTCATCTTTATAAATGTTCTCATTAAAATCATATTTATTTTCAATTAGCTTATCTATTGCTGGAATTAAAAATAATTTTAGAAAATAATCTCTGTCTAATTCATATAAAAACTCAAAAAAACTTACGCTTAACAATTGAATATTTTTAGTATTCATTGTATTATATAAGTTAGTTTTATTTTTTTCATTTAATGTCGAAACGAAATTAGCAGTTAAATACTCTAATATAGATAAATGAGGAAAGGAATAGTAATTTCCATTATCTATTAATATTCCAACTGTAATGGTTAAATCATAAAGTAGTTTGTCATTTTCAAAATAGAATTCTGTTGATTTTTTTATTAAATCAAATTCTTTATATAATTCGTCTTTCGATAGTGAGTATTTAGTCGAAAAAAATATCCTAAAGGCTAGAATGGAAGAAATTTTTTCTAAACTGTCGACATTCAGGTTAGATAATTTCTCACGTACATATCCTAATTTTGATACAGAATCATGAACTGTAAATAAATAATCAATTACTTTTCTTAAAAAAATACTTTTATTAGGTAAAAATTCATAGCCGATAGCACTATATGTGACAATATAAAGTGACAGTAGTAAAGGATTTGTTAGAAAATCAATGAATTCATCTTCTGAATTTATTGATTTTAATATTTTATTTCTTTTATCATAAGGTATTTTAAGTTTTTCAACATAAAATGAAATATCATTGAAATTTAATGGTGCAATTTCAAAAATATAAAACGGAGATAAGCTCTCCACGTTAGTGCCTGGTCTTGAGGATATTACAAAGTAATTTGAAGAATAATTTGTAACAAAACTATCAATTTGATTAATGAAATTATTACCTTTCATATAATCAATTTCATCATATCCATCTAATAGAAAAATAAAATTTGAGCTTTTAAAAAGTTTTTTTATCAATTCAAAATTTACTTTGCTAATTTGTTGTGCAACAAAATCCTCAAAAGAAAGTGATGAAGAATTATAATTTCGTAATTCAATAATTATTGGAAATAATTCCTCTCTTTCGAATGTTTGTAAAGCAATATGTTTTAATAAGGTAGTTTTACCACTTCCTGCAGAACCAATAATGCCAATTTTCTGGAATTTTAGCATCAATTGATAAGGGTCATCTACTCTTAAATGATGCTGAGGGTTAATTAATGTTAAAGGAACGTAGTTGTCATAAAAATCAACAGGAGTATTTCTAAATATTATACTCTTAGTTAATTTTAGTTTATTGTATTGTGAAGAAATGTAATTTTCTAAATCGTTTCTCAGACTTAATCTTATTTCCTCATTCAACATATACATCAAATCATTGTTAATTATGTTGTCTATAAGATATCTATTCATTTCTAAATTTATTAATTGTTATTAATTACTGGAACATTTTCACAAGCAAGAAACTCGGTCGTATTGTTGTTGATTATTGTATGGATACCAACAACATCCTTCAAATTACATCGTTCATAAGTTAAATTCATACCATTAATACTCGTGAAGTTAGATCTTAAAAGTTTTGAATTTTTGATCTTTGTTCTAGTTAAATTTGCTTGAGTAAGATTAACATCTTCTAATTTAGAACTGTCTATCTCAACTTCAATTAATTCTGCAACTTGTAAATTTGCACTTAGGAAATCTGAATCTTTTATCTTAGATTTGGATAATCTAGCTGAATATAAATTAGCTTTTGATAAAATTGTTTTATCAAATATAGCACCTTCAATTACAGCTGCTTTTAATTCTGCATTAGTAAAATTAGTATTAGATAAATCACAATTATTAAAAATACAACTATCTAGGATTGCATTTTCAAAATTTACATTTTTCAAATTGGCATTGGAAAAATCTAAATTAGATAAGTTTGCACCTTTTAAATCAAGACCAACTAAACTGCCATCCTCTAATGCTTTAGTCTCTTTTAATTCTTTTAATGCTCTGGAAGTAAAACCACGGTCTTCGCTTCCAAGTTCTCTAAGTAGTCTTTTTTTAGTGTTTAGTTTCTCTTTTCTCTCATATAAATAATCTATTAACAAAATCGTAATAGCAATACTAAACAATTCACTACTAATATTTGCATAGAATTCATTAATTATAGAACTGAATCTCCAATCCTTGGGATATTTATGTAAAAAAACGATTAATAGACTAATGATAAGAAATGTAACTCCAATAGTTTTGATGATATTATTTTCTTTTTTCATTTATTTTCTTTTGTTCATATATTATTATGCACCGTTGGAAAAATTTCGTGCAACGTATTCGGACTTTGTGATGATGGGATAATAGAATTTCGTCAACTCAACTATTGCAAAACGTCTGTTGTATTGGCTCAATTTGTCTGCAATTGAAAAAGCAACTTATTGATCAGCCTCTTTTAGTTGAAGCAAAAGTCTTAATTCTTTTTCAATTTCTAATTGTGTCCGCTAGTTATGTGTGTAAACTCTAAAAACATACTTATTTTCGTCATCGTAAACAATATATAAATAGTTCATAGCAAATCTAGATATGCTACATTCAGTTTTATCGCTTAGACTATATTTTTGTCGAATAAGTTTGCCAAGTTTATTTGGTGAAAGTGAGCTGTTTATTGTCTTAAGTTTCTCTGTCATTAATTCTTTATTTTTCTATGGTTATGGTCGTTCTACTATGACGGCTAACATCTAAATTTACGCATTGTGTCAATATATAATATATGCAATTGCGTTAATGTTATTTTATTTGTCAATTATTAAATTTAAATATACTATTTCCCTACGAAAAACCATAATTTAAGCAGAAAAAACAATGAAACGGTAGTACATTAATTTAACCGGGGTCGTTGACCGTTACATCATTTCTGGCATTCCACCACCCATTAGCACAGCTTGTTCTGCGCTCTTCACTTCAGTGATCTGTTTCAAGTATGTTTACGCATGCTCTATTTTGAGGCTTTAGATCTTTTAATATTCAATGCTTTCTGTTGTATCCATTGTACAGCAGTATCTACAAGGGGCTGGATCATTGCTGGAGGAAGTATTGTGTCCCAGCTTAGGAAAAGAAGTATATTCGAAAGGTTTGCCTTGTGCTTTAAGGGTGTTCAATTACTTTATACACAACCGATTGTTTTCTATCAAAGATGAAATTTTTTGCGAACTGTAAACGTGGATTTACTACAAACTTTGCAATCTTGCCAAACGCCTGTTGTCCGATGTCTTTATTTTTCCAATGTTTCTAGTAGCCAATTCAGGCAAACTTCGGAATCCATAATTGACCAGGAATGTGGATTTTTCGTTCCGTCTAGCCGAACTCCTTTTCCTTGACTAACTATTACTCTAGCATTTTCATTTCCCATTATTTTTAATTGGTTTATCATTGAGATGATATCAATTCCATTCCAATCATGTAAGTCACGATGTCTTTGATCAATTAACCAATCTGTATCCAAATCAGTAAACATTAAAAGAGGCATTTTTTTTAAATACTTTGCGTTTCCGCCATCTTTTGCTTCATAAGAATAAATAGAATTTTCCAGATATTTTTTTGGAAATTTATCTGGAGATCCTCCATAAATACTGTCCCAATTATTCTTTATCCATTTTGCTTCCTCTACTGCAGGCTTGTAAATATTTCTTTCGATTTCTCTTTCGCAATATTTATAAAATCTTGCTTGGTCTAAAGGTGCGTCTAATGCAAAAACTCCTTTTGGTATTAGAAAAAACTTTTCCGGATTTTTAGTTGCCTTTTCAGCGTAAGTTAAAGAAATCATTGCGCCACTTGAAAGGCCCCCGATTATAAATTTATCTTTCGGTACTTTATGCTTTGCGACAATTTCACTGAAAATTTTATCAAGTAATTTGAATTCTGCTTCTCGACTATCTGTTCCCCAATTTATGGATGGAACAATGACCATAATTCCTTTTTCAACTGCTATTTTTGGCAGAGTTATTTGTTTTAATGTATTTTCAACGAGTTCTCCACCAGAAGGAATAATTACTAAAACACCTTTAATACTAATTTTTGGTACATATTTATAATAAAATAATTCTGTAGAATTTTCATCATTAATGTACAGTTCAGCATCATCTGTTTTTGAAACAGATAATTTTTCAAATTCTTGAGCTTTACAAGATAAAACATTAAAAATTAGAGCAAAAATTAATATGTTTTTCATTTTTCTTTTTTTTCGGTCAAAATATCGTACAACATCCAAATTTATGCATTGCGCTAATGTTGTTTTGGTTTTAGCCATCTATTTATTAATCATTAAATGTAAAATATAAATGTACTATTTCCCCTGCTCCCGCACGAATCCTTTCGTGTGGTTTAAATATTATAAATTAAACTTCCAATGATATAATCTAAAAGCTCAAAACCACGCGATACAATCGCACGGTAGCGAAGGGATCTGCTTTAAACATGTGAACAGATGTTTTATTTTGAAGCTTTAGATTTTTTACTATTCAATGCTTTCTGTTGTATCCATTGTACAGCAGTATCTACAGGAGCTGTATCATTGCTGGAGGAAGTATTGTGTCCCAATTTAGGAAAAGAAGTATATTCGAAAGGCTTGCCTTGCGCTTTAAGGGTGTTCAATTGTTCTATACACAACTTTACCGGAATCTGTATGTCTTTTTCACCAAAAAGCCAAAGCCCGGGAATTGAAAGGGTATTCAGATAAGTTTTTGGGTCAGTCGCTGCAAATTGATATTTGTCCGGATCATTTTTAGTATGCTCAATGGCATCTG
The DNA here is from genome assembly GCF_918698085.1 of Chryseobacterium sp. Bi04. Lineage (GTDB taxonomy): Bacteria > Bacteroidota > Bacteroidia > Flavobacteriales > Weeksellaceae > Chryseobacterium. Next base: position 114,767 of record NZ_CAKKLP010000009.1, on the reverse strand, counting down.
CTTCTGTATGATTTTCCCAAAAACTATTGTTTCCATTAGTATAAAACTGAAATCGAAGTTGCTCGAGAGTGGTAATGGTAGGACAACTAAATAACACCATAAAGTCAACTTGCGGATTTTTGCTTGCAGCAATAGGGATGATCCATCCTGCCTGACTGAATCCGACTAATCCAATGGGTGTTTTTTTATCTTTCAAATAGGTTTGAAATGTTGTTACGGCTGCATTGGCATCCTGAGCCAATAAATTAAGATTAGTAGTGTCAATATTATTCGTGCCAACAGACGGCCCTACATACACACCTCCGGATTCTCCAACTCCACGTTTGTCATAGGTGAATACAGCAATGCCTTCTTTAGCAAGACGTTTTGCAAACTCCAGTTCTCTTTTTACCGGATCGGACCCGTGAACAATTACAACTGCTGCAACTATTTTTTTAGGCTCCACAATGGAGCCTGCCAGAGTGATACCCTGACTTTCAAACTTTATATCCTGAATGGTAAAGTCGGCCGATTGTGAAAATGCTATTTCTGGTAAAGCTATTAATAATAGCAAAATATATAAGTTAGAAAAAAAGTTGATTTTCATAGATCATGGTTAGTTATCAAATATAATACAAAAAACCGCTCTATTTTTATAGAGCGGTTTTAATTTATAAATAGCAGTTAAGACTACATCATTCCTGGCATTCACCACCCATTGGCATAGCTGGTTCTGCGCTCTTAAATGAGTATTGTCACTAATGGTTTAGGGCTTGTTGTAGTGGGAAGTCAGGGAACGTTATTCCCAACTATTACCAACCCAATTTTTAGCCAAGAAATTGGATAAAAGTAAATATCCTCGTCATTTCTGTTGTCAAAAATTTATAAAGTATCAGATGTCCATTTGTTGTTCCCTGCTAGACTTTCAACGGTGTCAATTTTCCAAATTTGTCCTTGTTTAACTACAATATATTTTTTCGACGTTGCTATGTTTTTAATTTTTGCTGTTTGTATTTCTACTTTATTTTTTGTTAATTCTGTATGAATTACAATTTCAGAGCTTGAGTGATAAGTTCCACCATAGAAAAAATAACCTGTATGGGTCCTATAATATTGTCTATTTTTTGAAGTGCAATATTTGTTGTAAATGCTCTGCAAAATTTTTCTTGCCATACTATCCATTTTTGTAAGTTCATCTAATTTAGTTCTGTCTGTTTTTACCAAATTATGGCAGTCGATAGCCCATTTGTTATAAACTTTTACGAACTCAATAACGGTGTCCATTGATGTTCTGTCAGTGTCTGGCAAAGTATTTTCTATGTATTTATCGAAGTCCATTTTGTTAAGTGATGTCTGGCCTAAAGTTGTAGCTAACCTCCAAATTTACACATTGTGTAAATAGTATAGACATAGCATAGCTGGTTCGGCGCTCTTCACTTCAGTGATTACACATTCAGTAGTAAGAAGCATTTCAGATACAGAAGCTACGTTTTCAAGAGCAACCCTTGTTACTTTAGTTGGGTCAATGATCTCTGCTTCAAATATTTAAACATACTTTTAGAGTTGTATTCAAAAATTATTAATTAAATAATTGATCTTTTTAGTTGCGGTAAACTATTAAGAGTATAATAAGAATTGCAGGTACAATAATTAAAATATGATAAAGAAAATATGAATGTAAGTAGTATTCAGATTTATATTTTATTATTTGCCAATAATTCAATTCATGATAACTTGCTTTTTTTGTTTTGAAAATATTATTATCTATTTGTAAATGATTGTCATATTTCTCAAGTACTTTTTGATATGAAATAGATATTTCTTCAGTGAATTGATTTTTTCTTTCCTGAGAAGGATTTTCTTCAAGAGTTTTAAAAATTCTAAGCTTATTGTAAATCTCAGATAATTCAAGACCACAGTTATGAAATTCTTTAGATTTCAGTGTATAATCTTTTGAGCTTTCTATTTGCCCGAATACTAGAGCCAGAATTGACAAGCTAGTTATTAAATATGCTAATAAATTGTCGTCAATAATTTTCGAATTTATATTATAGACAGTAATTAAACCAGCAATTGTCAAATAAACAGAAATCATATTTATTGCAAGGTTTGATAATTTTCCAGTTCTTATGAGCCTGGAACTGGCATTAAACCTACAACCTTTAGTAACCCAAATTTTGTAATTTAATTCTTCTAGGAACGTTTTATTTAAATAGTCGCTATATCTTCTCTGTTGTGTATTTGACATAGGTAAAAGTTTTTTATAAAATATTTAGATTTGTCGATCTAAATTTAGAACAATGAAATAATACTTCCTTACGGGAAGCTGTAAAAAAACCGCTCCACAAAAGCAGAACGGTTTATATATTAAATTTGTCTTAGCGACTCGCTACTACATCATTCCTGGCATACCACCTCCCATTGGCATAGCTGGTTCGTCTTTTTTCACTTCAGTGATTACACACTCAGTTGTTAAAAGCATTCCAGATACGGAAGCTGCATTTTCAAGAGCAACTCTTGTTACTTTAGTTGGGTCGATGATACCTGCTTCAAGCATGTGAACATACTCGTCAGTTTTCGCGTTGTATCCGAAGTCTCCTGATCCTTCTGCTACTTTAGCAACGATTACAGAACCTTCACCACCTGCGTTGGCAACGATTTGTCTCAATGGCTCTTCAATCGCTCTTTTTACGATTTTAATCCCTGTAGTTTCGTCAGCATTGATTCCGGTAAGGTTTTCTAAAGCAGAGATTGCTCTTACTAAAGCAACACCACCACCTGCAACGATACCTTCTTCTACAGCTGCTCTCGTAGCGTGTAATGCATCATCCACTCTGTCTTTTTTCTCTTTCATTTCCACTTCAGAAGCTGCTCCTACATAAAGTACAGCAACACCACCAGCTAACTTAGCTAATCTTTCCTGAAGTTTCTCTCTGTCGTAGTCAGAAGTTGTAGTTTCCATCTGAGCTTTGATCTGAGCTACTCTTCCTTTGATTTTCGCTTCATCACCACCACCGTTTACGATTGTTGTGTTGTCTTTATCGATTGTTACTTTCTCAGCTGTTCCAAGCATATCTAAAGAGATGTTTTCCATAGTGAAACCTTGCTCTTCAGAAATTACCTGTCCACCAGTAAGGATCGCGATATCTTCTAACATTGCTTTTCTTCTGTCTCCAAATCCTGGAGCTTTTACAGCAGCAATTTTAAGAGAACCTCTTAATTTGTTTACCACTAAAGTAGCTAAAGCTTCACCTTCCACTTCTTCAGAGATAATCAATAGAGACTTACCACCTTGTGCAATTGGCTCAAGAACCGGAAGCAATTCTTTCATTGAAGAAATTTTCTTCTCTACTAAAAGGATATATGGGTTTTCTACTTCAGCTACCATTTTCTCAGGGTTAGTCACGAAGTATGGAGACTGGTATCCTCTGTCAAACTGCATACCTTCTACAACATCTACAGTTGTATCGATACCTTTAGCTTCTTCTACAGTGATTACCCCTTCTTTACCTACTTTTCCGAAAGCTTCAGCGATCAGAGATCCGATAGTTTCGTCGTTGTTTGCAGAAACTGAAGCTACCTGCTTCACCATTTCTGTAGAATCACCAACTGTTTTAGATTGAGATTTAAGGTTTTCAACAACAGCAGTTACTGCTTTGTCGATACCTCTTTTAAGATCCATTGGGTTAGCACCAGCAGCTACATTCTTAAGACCTTCTCTTACGATAGCCTGTGCCAAAACAGTAGCGGTAGTAGTACCGTCTCCTGCGATATCATTAGTTTTGGACGCAACTTCTTTTACCATTTGCGCTCCCATATTTTCTACTCTGTCTTCAAGTTCGATTTCTTTTGCTACAGAAACACCATCCTTAGTTACGTGAGGAGCACCGAAAGATTTCTCGATGACCACATTTCTACCTTTAGGACCTAAAGTTACTTTTACTGCATTAGCCAATGCATCAACCCCTCTCTTTAAAGCGTCTCTTGATTCAATATCGAATTTTATTTCTTTTGCCATATTGTTTAGCTTTTGGCGACTGGCTGTTAGCTTTTGGCTTTATGCAAGTCGCAATTTGATTTTTAATTTTAGTTTACTTTTAGCTTATTCCACAATGTTATAAGCTTCTTTTTCAGTATTGTTAATTCTTCCAAAATATTTTGATAATCATTTTCATGAATATATCCCAAATCTTTAGCAAGAATTAATTGGTTTTCGGCTTCATTGGATGATCCTAATGCAATATTGATGAAATTGGCAAATTCCTTATCTGAATTTCTGCCGCTTCCTTCTGAAATATTATATCCAATTGACGCAAATGATCTTCTTATTTGAGAAGTAAGTCCAAAAACTTCTTCTTTCGGAAAGCTTTTGGTTGAAGTATATACTTTTAAAGTCAATTGATGACTTAATTGCCAAACTTCAAATTTTTTAAAATCTCTCATGAATTAAATTCTATGTAGAAGGCCATTTGCCAGAAGCCGATAGCTAGAAGCTTACCCTATAATTCCCAATAAATCAGCTTCTTTTACAATTAAGTAATCTTTTCCTTCCAATTTCAATTCAGAACCTGAATATTTTCCATAAAGAACTTTGTCACCTACCTGAACAGTTGTAGGTTCATCTTTTTTACCAGGACCTACTGCCACTACAGTACCTTCTTGCGGCTTTTCCTTTGCAGTGTCCGGGATAATAATACCTGATGCTGTTTTAGTTTCTGCAGCAATTGGCTCTACTAGAACTCTGTCTGCTAATGGTTTAAAGTTTACTGACATAATATATTTATTTTTTAAGTATTTCTGTACTATAATTCTCTAAATGTATGCCATCAGGGGTCAGTGGATGAAATGGCAGATTTTTATCGGGGGGTGTGAAAATTTGGCAGAAAAATAAAAAGAGAAAGCCGGAAAATCTTCCGGCTTTTATTGAACACTATGAATTGGTTTTTTACTATGGGCAATATTGTCCAGGCCCAATCCATAGGATACATTGTCCTTTGTAGTTGTATTCACAGCAAAAGCGTCCTATAGCGCCGCCGTTGATTGATTTCTGAGCATCTCTGCTTAATAATTTAGCATTTTTCATAGTTAATAATATATAAGGTGTACAATTCCTGAACATTTAACGTCAATCAGGTTTTTGACATTTGGTGTTTAGTGGATCAAATATAAATATTTTTCCTTAATGCGTGATATGTTTTTGTGTTTTTTTTGAAAATAATGATTTGGTTATCAGGCATTAAATGATATTTTTTTATTTATTGTATTGTTTCTATTGACATTTTTCTTGTTCCCGATTCAATGTCCTGTTTGAGGATTTTCCGTGTTTCAGAATCAATATAATAGGTTACAGTCGTTGTTTTTTCTGTAATGTCGTCAGCGGTTTTTACGATCCATACTTTTTTATGCTGATAGTCCCCTTTTTCTACACTTTGGATGTAGGCTTTCATTATTCCTTTTTTTGTTGCATTGGGATTATAGTCAAAAATGGAAATTTCTGCGGTATACTTTTCTTTCAGGGGTAGAAATCTGATCAGCGTCGGATAAGTGCTGCTGTCAAAATAATGGCTAGCAGGCATGTCAATATCATCTTTTTTCTGAGTTTTCTTATCAAGATAATACCCGGTTACTTTGTTTTTGTGGTAGGTAAAAACCATATCGCGGTTCATATTAAAGGATGAATGGCGTATCGGCTGAAGATTGGCTGTTTTCACAAGGGTGGAATCTACCCAATGGGTATTGGGAGTCTGCTTCATTTTTACGGTTGTCATGATGAGCAGATCTGTTGCGTTTAATTTTTTAATCTGGGTCGTAATGTTCCCGATTTCTATTTTTTTGCCGGCATTTTCAGCGTACCATACCGCTTCGGATGTTTCGTCCTGTATCAGTTGTGGATCAATACCACTATTGGATGGAGTAAGCAGTTTTTGGGAAAATAAATGAGTACTGCTTATGAGCAAAAGGATGAGAAATGTTTTCATAGCTTTTTTGCTGATAAGTAGTATTGATTTTCAAAAAGTTACATTTGATTAAGCCTTTACATCTATGATAGGTTATTATGTTGAAATTATGGTAGAACTTTTTTTCTGCTGCTGGTTGAATTTTGAAATAATGGCTCCGGCTACTGCAATGCCTATAAAGTTGGTGACTGATCTGGCTTCATTCATAAAACGGTCTACGCTGTAAAGCAGGGCTAAATCTGTAAGGGGTATTTTTCCAAATCTGTTCAGGGTAAATATAAGGGCTAAAAATCCGGAACCGGGAACTCCGGAAGCTGTTTTTGAGGTGAAAGAAATAATGATAAACAGCCAGATATAATCATTGATCGTCAGTGATATATTATAAAACTGAACAAGGAAACAACAGGTTACAGAAATATAGATACAGGCTCCTGCCAGGTTAAAGTTATAGCCTAAAGGAATAATAAATCTTAAAATCTTCCTGCTGTAGCCTTCAGATTCCATTTTTTCAAAAATTAAGGGGAATGCTGTTTTGGAAGTAGAGGTAGTAATGACCAGGATAATTTCCTCCTTTATATTAAGCAGGAATTTCAACAGGTTGAATTTGAAAAGGTAGGAGATCAATCCTAATATTCCGAAAATAAATACAATGTCTGCCAGGTATACCGTAGCCACCACTTTACTAAGCGGCAACAGGGTATTGATCCCATAGATAGCCACTCCGTAAGCAATATTACAAAAGATGATAATGGGAAGAACAAGGTAGAGATATTTGATGAACGTGTAAAAAATACCTAGTCCCTGATCCAGCAGTTTCAAAAAGCGATCCCTTCCTTTTGAAAGATTCATGGATATTCCCAGGACTATGGACAGAATAAGAAATAGGCCGTGTCTGTTCAGGTATAAAATGGTAGAAATTTTTCCATCTTTTATTTCGAAAGTTTTGGGAAGAGACGTATTGATTTTGCTGGTATTAATGCCTGTGTCAGCGCCCGGCTGTATGATGGAGCCAAAGATAAATCCCAGTACAATAGCTATTGAGCTGATGATAAGAAAATATAAAATCGTTTGCCATACGATGCGTGTTGCATTTTTAATATCAGAAAGCTGGCATATCCCGTACATAATTGCCATAAAAATAATGGGTAGGATAATAGACTCCAGAATGATGAAGAAATACCGGCTTACCACGCCCAGCTTTATGCTTGCTTCCGGAGCATAATGACCTGTCAGTACTCCGCCTACAATGGCTGTGAATACATATAAGGTAAGATTTTTCAGGTACCTGCCGGTAAATGTTTTTTGAGACTGTAAGAGATTCATTCGTGGAAGATATGCGGTCTTTATACAACAAATATATAAACTAGGGCATCATTATAACGTTGAAACTTAATAATTATGAAAAAAAACAGATCAGATGGTCCCGAGAAGGAGAGCGCCCAGCAACATGATCACCGAAGACCCGATAGCCCATTTCAACGTATATTTCAGGTGGTCTGAATATTCTACCCCGGCCAATGACACCAATAAATAGGTGGAAGGAACCAACGGACTGAGCAGATGGGAAGCCTGCCCCACAAGACTTGCCCTCCCAAGAATATCGGGAGCAATGCCCAACTGATGTCCCGTAGCTTCAACAATGGGTAATATCCCAAAATAGTAGGCGTCATTGGTCAGGAAAAAGGTAAGAGGAACACTGAATACAGCCGTGATAATATTCAAATAACCTCCCCAGCTTTTAGGAACGATTTCTATCATGCTGTTACCCATTGCCTGCATAATACCTGATCCGTTAAGAATTCCGGTGAAAATTCCTGCACCAAAGATCATTCCTGCTACCGATAAAGCATTTCCTGCATGTTTAGACATGATTTTCTGCTGGTCTTTCAGTTTAGGATAATTGATAACAGAAGCTATACAGAAAGCAATCATAAAGGCAATTCCCAGCGGAACGATATCTAAAATCATAACGGTAAGAAGAACAATGGTAAGGCAGAGATTCACCCAAATCAGTTTGGGACGCAGGAGCCTAGGATCCGACTCACCGGTAATATCACTGGCTGCATAACGGGTATACTTCCCATGTTTTGCAATTCTTTTCTTTTCCTTTCTTCCCAGAATATAGGCTACAAATATAACCCAGGCAATTCCCAGTACCATAATAGGAATCATAGGTACAAAAATTTCTGTGTGCCCCAGCTTCAGGGAGCTCATTACTCTGGCTGTAGGGCCGCCCCATGGAAGAATATTCATAATTCCTCCGGCCAGCATGATAATACAGGTTAAGACCAGTGGGTTTATTCCTTGTTTTTTGTAAAGAGGTAACATGGCAGCCACTACAATAATATAAGTAGAAGAACCGTCACCGTCCAATGAAACCAGTGTGGTAAGAATAGCTGTTCCTATAGTGGTTTTGATAGGATTATCTCCAACGGCTTTTAAAATAAGATTCACCAACGGCTCAAAAAGTCCGGTGTCTATCATTAAGCTGAAATAAAGTATGGCAAAGATCAGCATAACGCCCGTAAGAGCTATTTCCTTGACTCCGTTTTTCATCATTTCACCCAGATGAGGGCCGAAACCAGCAAATAATGCCACTGTGACAGGGATAATCACCAGGGCGGTAAGCGGAGTCATTTTTTTATTCATGATAAGCACCATAAAGATGATGATCATCAGAAACCCAAGGAATGTAAGCATAGTAATGAGTGTATTTAGATTATTTGTTTTTGTTTTTTCTCCAGTCGAAGCTGTTTCTATAGCCGATATAGGCATAGTTACTGGTAGACCCGGTTTCCAGCTGGTTGATAAATGCAACTTCTATTGCGGAATTTTTTCCGGTTTTTATACCTATTCCTGCTGTCAGACGATTGCTGTCAAATGGGTCTTCTTTCACGACATTCATCCTGATTTCATTTTTCAGAATACCGTACAGCTTTTCTTTTTCTCCGGCTCTGTTGAAAGGAATTCTCAGAGAAATAAGATAACGCAGTCTTACGATAAATTCGTCCGGATTGCTTATAAAACGTTCTTCCACACGGAAACGGTGAGAAATAGATGTTCTTCCTATATTACCTCCCAGTGATACCTGCTGGAAAGGTCTTTTTTCATACCTTTCTTTTTTAGAGCTGTCTGAGCGATAAGAGTCCAGAACCAAAAACATAGCTCCCACCGCAGGGCGTACCTCATTGGCTACTTCATAATCTACATAGGCAGAGATCAGGAAAAGCCTTGTATCATAAGCCATATCAAAAGAACGGTATTGAGAAAGTGCTGTCAAAGTATTTTTATCAGTCAGTTTTGCTGACATTAAGTACTGAAACCACATATTGTAGTTATCACGGCTTTGTGCATCAACAAGCCTGCTGAATCCCAATACTATGATTATAATTAATTGTAATTTAATTTTCATGTAAGATTTGATTAATATCCCGATGTCTCAAATATATTTATAAGAAGAAGCCGGGAATTTATTTTTCAATCAATGGCTGTTTTTATCAGTGAACTGCAATCTGGCGTAAAAAGATGCTATATTTGAAAAATGGGAAAATTCATTTAACCGGATGTTTTTACTGATAAATATCATATTTATATTATTGGTTTTCAGGATCTTATTTAATGCGAAGGTTTTGGAAACGCTCATGAAATACCACTGGGGATTTTTGCTGAGGTTTCAGCATATTTTTTTCTTTTTGGTGTTCCTGGCTATTATTTTTTTCACCGAAAACTACTTTTTAGATGTTCCGGAATTGATATGGAGCGTATTGTTTGCATTTATTCTGAATATAGGAATCTATTATCTGGTCTATTTTTATCTGGTTCCCCAGTTTTACCTTTCCAATAAATACCCGGAATTTATTCTGTATGCTTTGATATGTTTTCTGGTTTCAAGCCTTTTCAGAATTTTACTGGAACCTGCTGTATTTAATATGAAGTTTAATGAAACCCTCTCCAATACTAAATTTCTGTACAATGTATATACTGCCCAGGGGATTGTGATTCTTGTTGCTTCATTTTTGGGAATAACAAAAGATAAATTTCTTATTGAGCAGGATTTTAAAAATCTGGGTGAAGAGAAAGATCAGCTGTATCTTGATCTCCTGAAATCCAAACTGAATCCTCATTTTTTATTGAATACACTTAATAATATTTATTCCAAAAGTATTACCCCATCCGAAAATACCTCAGAATCTATTTTGCACCTGAGTAAATTACTTCAATATGTCATTTATGACACCAATAAAGAATATATTACGATCTCACAGGAATTTTCTTCGATCCAGTCTCTCAAAGGGCTCTATCAGCTGAAATATAATAACCTGCTGGATATCAGTTTTGATATTGAAGATGAAGAAACCCTGGACCTGATTGAAATACCACCGTCTGTTTGCCTTACCTTATTTGAAAATGCATTAAAACACTCTGCGGTGGGTATAGAAGCGGGAAGCTTTATAAAACTAAGCTATACAATAGAGAATCATGAATTTTTATTCGATATCAGAAATTCCGTTGCCCAAAACAGGACGCTGGTCAGTAATCTTAATGATAGTGGGCTGGGAAATGAGGCGGTGATCAGTATTTTGAAAAAATATTATCCTGAAAGATTTACTTTTATATCCGAAAGTATGGAAAACAATATGTATCAGACTATATTAAAAATTAAACTGTAATGGCCAACCTGACGATTGTAAGTGTAGATGATGAATATCCGGCATTAGAACTGATCCGGCATTATTGTGAGCGGATGGAAGATGTCGATCTGCTGGAAGTATTTCAGAATCCTCAGGATGCCCTTGAATACCTGAAGGAAAATAGAGTAGACCTTGTGATTCTGGATATTAATATGCCCTATATCAACGGAATTGAACTTTTACTTCAGCTTCCCTATAAACCCCTGTGTATATTTCTTACACTGGAAACCCAGTATGCTGTAAAAGCTTTTGAACTTGATGTCGTTCATTACCTGGTAAAACCGGTAGACTTTGAGACTTTTAGAAAAGCAGTGACCAAAGCAAAGGATTTTCTTCAGTTTAAAAAATCTACGGAAGATCAAAAGAAGGAAGACTTTATTATGTTCAAATCCAATTATATCATGAATAAAGTTTTACTGGAAGATATCAAATGGATTCAAGGATTTGGAGAATATATCATCCTGATTACCCATTTGAAAAAATATATGATCCTTGAGCGAATGTCTAATTTCGAAGAAAAGTTTCAAAACTTAGGCTTTATAAGGATTCACAAATCCTATATCGTATTGTCCTCTCATATCAGTTCTTATGATACCGCGAATGTATATCTTAAAGACGGGGAGAAACTTCCGCTTGGGAGAACATATAAAAATTCTTTAAAAGCTTATCTGAATTAATTTTTCCTAGTAAAGTTTCCCACAGATTATACAGCTCCCGCAGATTTTGGGCTTTAACCGAAAATGATGAAGCTGTTTTATAAGAAAAAAGGTTGCCTCCTGTTTAAGACAACCTTTTATTTTTTTATGATTTTTTTCCTGAGGCCTGCATCGGATTTACTTTTCCGTTTGCACCTCCTCTTACGGAGCCTGCTTCCTGTTTTTGTTTAAATAACTGGAATTTGGAAGTTCCGCTGCTGGATCCGGTACTACTCCAGAAGTTATTGGAAGTATCAATATCAGCTGTTTCTTTTATAGGATCAAGTTGTATAGATACTAATTTCTTATCAAAATAATACGTCTTGGAAACCTTCTGTTCATTAAGCCTCCAGATTTGAGCCGATGATTTATCGTAAGATTTTGAACCGTCTTCAAAAGTAAACTCAAGGATAATAGGCATGATCAGCCCACCTTTATTAGTAAAATCTATCTGATAAGCCGTAAGGTTTTTGAATTTCTCTTTATCCTTAGCATCCAAAGGAGTGGAGCCTTCAGTTTTGGCAGTGTATTCCTTATGGGTATCTATTTTTTCCTGGCCTCTGTCATATCTGTAATAGAAGTCCTGAAGATCTTTGTCTTTATCTACATAAAAAGTAATATTCTTATCCTTTCTGTTTCTTATTTTAGAAATATCTTCGAAGCTGTTTACCAAAGGACTTTCTACCTGGTATTTTTTCTCGGAAGCTGCTTTTAGTGTTTCCAGATCAGGAGTAGCAGCAGTAACTTTATCAATGGCAATATCTACCGGATCCGTTCCGTAGAACCAGCCTCTCCAGAACCAGTCAAGATCCTCACCGCTGGCATCTTCCATAGTACGGAAAAGATCAGCAGGTTCAGGGTGTTTGAATGCCCATCTTTTAGCATAGGTTTTGAATGCTTTATCAAAAAGTTCTCTTCCCATGATGGTTTCACGAAGGATGTTCAGCCCAGTCGCCGGTTTTGAATAAGCATTGGGTCCATACTGAACAATGTTTTCAGAATTGCTCATGATGGGTTCCAGCTGATCCTTCGGAAGTTTCATATAATCTACAATCGTCCATGCCGGACCTCTTTTAGATGGGAATTTATTATCCCATTTTTCTTCTGTAAGATATTCTGTGAAGGTATTGAGGCCTTCATCCATCCAGGCCCACTGTCTCTCATCAGAATTGATGATCATGGGGAAGAAGTTGTGGCCTACCTCATGGATGATCACTCCGATCATTCCATTTTTGGTTCCTTCAGAATAGGTTCCGTCTTTTTCGGTTCTTCCGAAATTGAAACAGATCATCGGGTATTCCATACCGTTGGCTGCTTCCACAGATTGTGCTACAGGATAAGGATAGGGAATGGTAAATTCCGAATAGGTTTTAATGGTATGGGCTACTGCTTTTGTGGAAAACTTTCTGTAAAGTCCGTAAGATTCTTTAGGATAGAAACTCATAGCCATTACCTTATTATTGTTTTCAGGAATGGTTACCTGCATTCCGTCCCACACAAATTTTCTTGAGGAAGTCCATGCGAAATCCCTTACGTTATTCGCTTCAAAAACCCATGTTTTCCTTTGTTTTGAATGGTTTTTCTCTGCTTTTTTAGCTTCATCCAAAGTGACAATCTCTATAGGTTCACTTGCGCTTTCAGCTTTTTTATACCTTGATAACTGGTCGGAAGTTAAAACCTGATCATAATTTTTACATTCCCCGGTTCCGCCCACAATATGATCTGCCGGAACATTCACGGAAACTTTAAAATCTCCAAAAACGAGTGCAAATTCACCTCTTCCCGTAAACTGATGGTTTTGCCATCCCTGGAAATCACTGTATACACACATTCTGGGATACCATTGCGTCATGGTAAAAAGATCATTGCCGTCTTCGGGAAAGTTTTCATAACCGCCACGGCCTCCTATTTTTATTCTGTTGGAAATATTATAATTCCAGCCTATGGTAAAGATGAGCTTTTCTCCTTTTTTCAATGCTTTTGGAAGATCTATACGCATCATCGTTTTGTTGACAGTATATTTCAGAGGATTTCCGGAGGCATCCGTTACTTTTTCAAGGTTTACTCCATACCCGTTGTCTTTTACAGGGAGCTCAGTTGCTTTAAGCTTCTGATCGTTTGTGGAAGAAGGAAGTACAGATGAGGCTCCATATCCTGCATTTCTGATATTGGAATGTTCATTTTCGTCTAGCTGAAGCCAGATATAATCCAAATCATCAGGAGAATTATTGTAATAGGTAATCGTTTCAGAACCCTTCAGGTTTTTTTTGTCTTCATCCAGGTAAGCCGTGATATTGTAATCCGCTCTGTTCTGCCAGTATCCGTGTCCCGGAGCTCCTGAAGCTGTTCTGTAAATATTAGGTGTAGGAAGTATGGTCCCGAGCTGCTCAAATTTATTTCCGTGGTTGCTGCCAGGATTATTCTGAATATTTTGTGCGGTGAAACCTGTATATGCAAATACAGAAAGTGAAAGTATAACAACTTTTAGCTTCATAACCGAAATGATTTAATAATGATCAAAGATAATAATAAGCTGTTGAAATAATGAAAATATTTCAAGGTTAAAAAGGAATTCTTTCCAATGCCATTTTTAGAGATAATGCAAATACTCCCGAAGAAACAAACAATACCCAATCCTTTTTATTGACCTTGAAAATTTTAAGCAAAATAAAAAGAATGATTAAAATTGCAAAAACAATGATGATTTGTCCTAGCTCCAGGCCGATATTGAAACCAAGAAGCGGAATGGCAATACCCTGGCTTTTTGCAATCATTACTCTCGCCGTATTCGCAAAACCCATACCATGGATCAGACCAAAGATCAAGGCAAGATAATAATTGGCACGCATTAAAGTTTGCTTTTGATTTTTCATCACAATATTATCCAGCGAGGTTACAACAATAGTCAACGGAATTAAAAATTCAACCCAGTCGGAAGGAACCCTGAAAACATCCAGAATACTTAAAGCCAGTGTGATAGAGTGTCCAATGGTAAATGCTGTTACAAGAATCAGAATCTTTTTCCAGTCAGTATAAGAATATACAGCAATCAATGCCAGAACAAAAAGCTGATGGTCTAATGCATCAAGGGAAATAATATGCTCCCATCCAAGGTTTAAATAGAATAGAAAATCCTGCATTTTTACAAAAGATTATTTAGTTTTTATTATTATGTTAAATTAGTTTAATTGTTGAATTTTTAATACTATACGATTTGTTGAGTTATTAATATTATACATTAATATTTAATTAGATAAAAATTGTATAATTGTAGTGTTAAATAAATGAAAATGGATTTTAAAAAATTACTCTTTGCAAAAGTAAACATTTCACGTGGAGGAGCGAAGCTTCTTAGAAATGCTACAGCTGCTTTTTTAGGATTGTATTCTTATGCTTTTTACGGGCAGGTACAAAAATTAGACTCTCGCTTTGATATTTTGTTAAAAAATAAAGAGAGCCTATTAAAAGGAAATCCTATAAAAGGATTGGAACATGCTGATATGAAATTGGATCAGCATCTGGTGGTGACCTCTAAAGGAGCTCAGACCATGTATTCATGTATTATTTATACTAAAAATCCGGAAAAATTGAAAGCAGATGGCTTTTTAGTACAGACCCAGCTTCCTACTTTTTCTACGGCATTGGTAAGTCTTGAGGACATTGATAAACTTACAAAACTTCCTTATGTAACTTCTGTAATGGCTCCTACCTTTGACGAGCTTCATAATGATGTGAGCAGAGCACAGTCCGGGGCAAGCCTTTTACAGGATGGGGCTTTCAATAATACAGCTTATAATGGAACGGGGGTTTTAGTAGGAATTTATGATACCGGGATTGACTGGAAACATCCTGATTTCAGAAAAGCTGATGATCAGACAAAAAGTAGAATTGTTTCTATTTGGGATCAGACTCTAACAGCACAGGGAAGTGAGGTCTCTCCGACAGGATTTGCAACAGGAGTGGAGTATACCAGAGCTCAGATTGAAGATGAACTGGACGGTACTCCGGTAGGTTTTGTTCGTGAAAATGATATTAACGGACACGGAACTCACGTAGCCGGTACTGCTGCAGGAAACGGTGCTGCTTTTGCTGATAAAAGACATAAAGGATTCTCATCCGATGCCGATATTGTATTTGTAAAAGGAGGAAACGGATCCTTTCCTACTACGAATACCATTAATGCGTTGACGTATTTCAAGAATGTAGCCACTGCATTAAACAAACCTATCGTTGTCAATATGAGTATCGGTGGGCAGGGAAGTGCTCATGACGGAACATCTTCCCATGAAGTTGCTGTTGACAATTTTACATCTTCAGGACCAGGAAGAGTAGTTGTTATTTCAGCAGGCAATGATTATGGTGCCAATCTTCACAGAAAAGTTGATATAGAAGCAAGTGCTGCACAGTCTTATACTTTTACAGTAGCAAGTAATACTTCTGCTGCCTCAGTATTCAGTTTTATCATGTATGCTAATGATAATACAGCAGTTACTGCAAAATTAACAGCTCCTGATGGCCAGCAGTATACACAGAATATAAGTACAAATACCACGCATAGTATTCTGGGGGGTGGATTTACGGCTACTATGTATAACTATTGGGGATCAGATAATAACAAACGTTATGTTCAGTTAGTTGTAAACAGGGTTACCGGATCTACGGCTAATTGCCAGGGAACGTATACGCTGGAAATTACCAATAACGGAACCCAAACCATTAGTACACATGGATGGCTTAGCAGCCAGGGAGTTGCTACCACACTACAAAACGGAGATAATGAATATATTGTTGGTTCTCCGGGAAATGCATCAAGTGCCATCACAGTGGCTTCTTATTTGGGAAGAGTAACATGGTATACCACAGGAGGAGGATTTGGATACGGTAATACTCCTCAGGAATTAATATCGTCGTTTAGTGCACAGGGGCCAAGAGTTGATAATTTTCAAAAACCTGATATTACAGGTTCAGGGCAGGCTGTAATTTCTTCAAGATCTAGTAGTTCTGTACCCGATGCTTCGACTATTATTGCAAATACCAACTACTATGTGATGAATCAAGGGACCAGTATGTCATCTCCGGGAATTGCGGGAGCTGTAGGGTTATTGCTTCAGGCGAACCCAACATTGACGGCTGCACAGGTTAAATCACGTCTTACTTCCAATGCTAGAAAAGACGGAGCAACAGGGAACGTCCCAAATGCAAGATGGGGATATGGAAAGTTAGATATTTATAAAGCAGTTACAGATGAAGTAGGATGTGTAAAGTCTAATTTTGAGACTGTTGCATATGATGAACCTTATATTACAGTTAATGCAGAAGCTAATACTACTTTTACCAATGCAGCTTTGGCTGTTCGATATACACCAACGTTAACGGGTAAATTGGGAGGCTTTTCTTTTACAACAGGGTCAGGAGCAATTCCTGCTAATCTTGCGGTTGATATTCAAGTAAGAAAAGTGAATGCTAATGGAGATCCTGGAGATATTATTGCTACAAAAACTATTTCATCATGGGATACCAATATACAAAGATTTACCTGGAATTATGTTGATTTATCTAGCTTAAACGTTCAAATGGTGACAGGGAAAGATTTCTATATTGTCATCAACGGCTTAGGCGGAACTGTGGCTATCAAAAATGAAGCTACTGCAGTAAGCGGACGCAGCAAAACTTCAACGGACGGAACAAGCTGGACAGCAAGAACTTTTGATCTTAAAATGAGAGCGACCATTTATGAAAATGTAGCAGAAGTGAAAACTCTGGCTACTGCTAACCAGACAAAAGCAAGTGCTGTAGCTGCAGGATATAATTATTTTACGAATGCCTGCCAGCTGATTGCCAGAGTTGAAAAAGAAACCGCAAGTACAGTGACAGGAAATGTAACATCAAAAGTATGGGTTGATAATGTACAGCCTAATTATGTTTCAAGAAGATATGAGATTAATCCTGCTACAGATGCAGCAACAGCAACAGGAAAAGTAACGTTATATTTTAAACAGGCGGATTTTGACGCTTATAATGCAACAAACGTACTGAAATTGCCAACTTCACCTACAGATGTTGCCAATAAAGCGAATGTAATAGTGGAAAAATATACAGGAACTAGTGCCGGAAACACAGGTACTGTAGCTTCTTTTGGAAGTGCAGCAACAATTATTACTCCTAATGCGGCTGATGTGGTGTGGAATGATACTTACCAATATTGGGAAGTAAGCTTTCAGTCTGCAGGTTTTGGTGGATACTTTGTGAGAACAAACTCTGCATTGGGAACAGTAGATGTTAAACTGAATTCTACAGTGAATATCACTCCAAACCCGGCTAAGGATGCCGTGAGTGTTATGTTAGGAAATTACTCTAAAGCTTTGGTAACTATTCATGATGCATCCGGAAAGTTGGTTAAGACGGCAAATGTTACAAAAGATTCAAATAAAATTGATGTCTCAGCATTGGTAAAAGGAGTCTATATGTTTACAATTGCATTGAATGACAATACAACAATAACTAAAAAAGTGGTTAAGCAGTAAATGTCAGTCAGATTATAATAATAACGGGGCAGCAGTTTTATAACTGCTGCTTTTTTTATATTTGTCAAAAAAACAGAAGTAATGCCGGGTAAATTTTTTTTAATATTTTTTTTATCGCTAACAGTTATTTGTCAGAGTTTCAGAGCTGAAAATGTACATCCTTATCATGTAGGTTCGGTAGAAATAAATTATAACTCAAAATCAAAAACATTTGAGGTAGCCGGAAGGTTTTTCTTAGATGATCTGGAAAACGGGTTGAGTAAGAAGTATGGGAACTCATTTCATTTTAATGATGAAAAATACAAAGCGAGGCTGAACGAAGCCTTACAAAAATATTGCCTGGAGTATTTTAAACTAAAAGCCGATGGCATGTTTCTGAAAATCAGTTATATTGGCTATGAAGAAGATCAGGAATCCGTCAATATCTTCCTGGAATCAGAGCCGGTAGCGAATCCTAAGAAGATAGAAACAGCTGTCAGTTTTCTGTATAATCTGTTTGATGACCAGATTAATATTGTTCATATTATAATAGATGGTCAACGGAAGAGTGAAAAACTATCATATCCTAACCGGTATCTGTATAAACAGTTTTAAATTCCGATTATTCTATAAAAGATAAAAATATAACAGTTACAGTAGAATGTAGCTGTTTTTTAGTTAACCTTCAAGCTGAAGTAAAGTATTGATACCTTTTGCATGAGCATGAAGGTCCGGAAAAAAATCATCATAGCATTGCTGAAGCTTATCTTTATTCTTTAAAAAAGCTTCAAAAACAGGAATGTCTTTTTCCAGGTATTTAGCTTTATTAAGAACATTCTGGATACTGAATTTTATCCCCCAATCTTCACGGTAATTATAAAGCCAGTCATCATGCTCCATTTTTACCAGCATTTTTTTGAAATTCTCCGGAAGCCATTCCTGATGTTCATTCAATACTCTGTAGACCTTCAGTGAATGGGCTTTCCATTCCGCTAAAGAGTTTAGGGAAAGATCCGTGGCTACAAAATAATCCATGGAAACATCTACAAAGGCTCCGGCATATAATCTTACCAGGGGAGCAAATACTTTTTTTGCCTCGTGAATGGCCGGGTGGGAGTCTGTAAAGGTATCAATGGCTCTGTGCAAAGTAATCCCATCCTGAATTGTCTTTGGAAATGAAAAACGATCCTTATTCCGGATAAAATCTTCAAGAAATTGTCCTACGATCTGTCCGTCGGTAAAGGATAGAAAAGAATGAGCCAGATAATTCATATTTTAAAGGTAGGAATTAAATGTGAATGGAAAATGTTTCGTAGGTAAATACTTTTAAATTTAAAGCCCTTCCTGCTTTTTTCTAAATTCAGTAGGAGTCATTCCGGTCATTTTTTTAAAAATAGTATTAAAGGCTGTTTTAGAATTAAACCCGGATTCAAATGCAATTCCTAATACGGAAAGCTTTGTAAAAGACTCATTTGTTAATAACTTTTTAGCATGTTCTATTCTGTATTTATTAACGAAATGAAAGAAATTTTCATTAAAGCCATTGTTCAGAAGATACGAAAGCTGATGGGCATTAATCTGGGCCAGGTCAGAAAGTTTCAGGAGGTTAAGATCACCATCCAGATAAGGTTTTTCCGTTTCCATTAAAACGTGTAACCTCAGTTTCAGAGTTTCAAATTCATGATCGGAAATTAATTTCTTCCTTTCCGTCAGTTCTTGCTCATTTTCTATTTCTATGGCCAATAACTCATTCCGTTGTTCCTTATTGGCCGGGTAGATTTCCTGTTGGCGAAGCACATAATAAAGCGTACTGTAGACAATGAATAAAAACAACAGGTCCATAACCAGATGCTGATGCATTTTGTACACGAAAGTGTTAAACAATTCGTAGCCGACAGTGATGATAATCGTTATGAAAAGCAGAAAACTTAATTTGATAAGCCATTGTAGGTCAATGTTCTCCGTGTTGGAAGAAATTGTTTTAATTCTTCTCTGATGTTTCCTTATTTTAAAATAAATGATAGCAATATAAGGCAGGTTATGAGAAACATCTATCAATAATACTATAATGCGGATGATCGGATTGTTATCAGAATAGAATAATAATATCCAATAGATAACAGGAATGATAAAGCAAACCAGATCTCTCACTTTAAACCTATAATCAGGATTAATAAAAAAAACAACACTGAAGAATAAAAGTATAGGCGTAAATATCTGTACAGCGTATAGTGAATCAATAAAAAACGGCCCTGCAGGAATTCCGCAAAAACGTAAAATATCCAGGACCCAGTAGCTGGACCACAACAATAAAAACATTCCAAAAAAGAAATTGGCTTTCCTGTTGACCCTCATGGGATTTATCAATACCGTAAATGAGAGCAGGGTTAGCCCACCATAAAGCAATACCAGGACAAACTTCTGAATGTTTTCGAGTTGCATTTTTTATGTTTTACTAAAAAAGTCTTTCATGAAAATCTTCAATTTTACTTACTTCCTCAATCTTTATCCCGAATTTTCTTTTTGGAATTTTATTAAGATTGGAAACAAATATTTTCTCGTAGCCCAGTTTTTCAGCTTCCGTAATTCTCTGCTCAATCTGAGCCACCGGACGGATTTCTCCACTTAAACCGATTTCTCCGGCAAAACAGAAGTGTTCGGAAATGGCAATATCTTCATTGGATGAAAGAACAGAGGCAATCACAGCCAGGTCAAGAGCCGGATCATCTGTTTTGATACCTCCGGTGATATTAAGGAAAACATCCTTAGCTCCAAGTTGAAAACCTGCTCTTTTTTCTAATACCGCCAACAGCATATTCAGCCTTTTCGAATCAAAGCCTGTTGAACTTCTTTGTGGAGTTCCATAAACGGCTGTACTTACCAAAGCTTGAATTTCCAATAACATCGGGCGGTTTCCTTCCAGGGTTACAGCTACTGAATTACCGGAAAGCTCTTCAAATTTCTTGGTAATCAGAATTTCAGAAGGATTTTTAATTTCCTTTAATCCCTGTGAGATCATCTCGTAAATTCCGATTTCAGAAGTAGATCCAAAACGGTTTTTATTGGCTCTTAGCAATCTGAAAAGATGATTCCTGTCCCCATCGAAGTTTAAAACTACGTCTACCATGTGTTCCAGTACCTTAGGGCCGGCAATCTGACCGTCTTTGGTGATATGTCCTACCAGAAATACAGGAGTACTGTTTTCCTTGGCATATTTAATAATTTCATTAGAACATTCTCTGATCTGAGAAACGGTTCCCGGGGAACTTTCAATCAATTGAGACTGAAGAGTCTGAATAGAGTCAATAATGATAAAATCAGGTTCCAGTTTTTTGGCTTCATGAAGAATCTTTTCCAGTGATGTTTCGGTGAAAAGAAAACAGTTTGGATTTTGAACATCCGTAAGCCTGTCTGCCCTCATTTTAATTTGGGAAGCACTTTCCTCACCTGAAACATAGAAGACTTTTTTCTTCATTTTTAAGGCAAGCTGAAGTAGCAGTGTAGATTTTCCGATGCCGGGTTCCCCGCCAATCAGGGTAACCGATCCTAAAACGATTCCGCCTCCCAGTACACGATTTAGTTCTTCGGAAGGGGTTTTTATTCTCGGTTCTTCACTGGTTTCCACTTCAATGATGTTGATCACATGCTGTTTGGTTTTGGAAAACGGAGGAGTCTTATGAGAGGGTTTTTCTACCACCTCTTCCACTAAAGTATTCCATTCTCCACAGTTTTTGCATTGTCCCATCCACTGAGAGTATTGAGAACCACAGTTTTGACAGAAATATGCTGTTTTCAGTTTTGCCATACTGCGAAGTTATAAAAAAATGCATTTTTTTTCCGAAGTTTTACTGGATTTAATAATAAAAACTAACATACATCAATGTCAGAAATATCTTTTATATATTAGCTTTGTCTAATTAAAATAGTAATATAAAATATAATTACAATGAAAAAAGTATTTTTATCCTTCGTGTTCGCTTTATTAAGTGTGGCAGGTTTTGCACAAGGGAGCTGGACAATAGACCCTATGCATTCTTCTGTGAATTTTACGATTAAGCATATGGGAATCAGCTTTGTTCAGGGCAGATTCGATAAATTCAGCGGAACGGTAACTACAAAAGGGGCTAATCTTGAAAATGCAGCTTTCGATATTGCTGTGGAAGCTGAAACTATCAATACAGGAGTAGAGATGAGAGACAAGCATCTTAAAAGTGATGATTTCTTTGGGGCAGGTAAGTATCCTTCAATACTATTGGAAGGAACCTCTGTCGTAAAAGATAAAAACGGCCCTTATACGTTAAAGGCAAAACTGACCATTAAAGATGTACAGAAGGAAATTGCCATCCCTGTAACATTTGGTGGAATAACAAAAAATAAGAATGGAAAAGAAGTGATGGGACTGCAGGGGAAATTCACTATTAACCGTTTGGATTATAATATCAAATATGACCCTACCGGAACGGGAGTAGCAAAAGATGTTGATATCAACGTTTACCTTGAATTGGTAAAACAATAATTGTATATCATCTTAAATAAAAAGGTTTCCAATTCCATGGAAACCTTTTTTTGTTTTTATCATTCTAAAGGCTCTCAGCCTGAGAAATTTACTTTTCCTGAATAATAGATAATACGGCTGCAAAAATCATCAATTGGTATATGTTAACTCCTTGTGATTTGGATTGAATATGTATACTGAAGTAATGGTGGGTACTGCTTTTTGTGATTTGTTTATACTCAATATAAATATTTTTTTTAATCAGGTTTTATTATTGTTTGAAGGCTGTTTTAGTATTTTCAAAATCTAAAAGATTGCTTTGTGTTTCTTTTTCCCCTAACTTTGCACAAACCTAATCTAATGAGTAAAAAGAATACAAAGTACATCTTTGTGACAGGAGGTGTAACTTCATCTTTGGGAAAAGGAATCGTGTCTGCTTCTCTGGGACTATTGCTAAAATCACGCGGTTTTAACGTAACGATCCAAAAACTTGATCCTTATATCAATATCGACCCGGGAACATTGAATCCTTATGAGCATGGAGAGTGCTATGTAACCGAAGATGGTGCAGAGACGGATCTGGATTTAGGCCACTATGAGCGTTATCTTGATGCTCCTACTTCCCAAAATAACAACGTTACTACAGGAAAAATCTACCAGACTGTAATTGAAAAAGAAAGAAAAGGAGACTTCCTTGGAAAAACAGTTCAGGTGATTCCTCATATCACTAACGAAATCAAACGCAGAATTAAAATCCTTTCAAAACAGAACTACGATATCATCATCACAGAGATCGGAGGAACAGTAGGGGATATTGAATCTTTACCATACATTGAAACTGTTCGTCAGTTGAAATGGGAATTGGGAGAAAGTAATTCTATGGTTATCCACTTAACATTATTGCCATACCTGGCTTCAAGTGGAGAGTTAAAAACAAAACCATCACAACATTCAGTACGTCAATTGATGGAGAGTGGAATTATGGCTGATGTTTTGGTTTGCAGAACAGAGCATAAAATTCCTAAAGATCAAAGAGCAAAACTGGCACAATTCTGTAACGTTGCTTTGGAAAACGTTATTGAGTGTAAAGATTTGGAAACCATCTATGAGGTTCCAATGTATCTTCAGAAACAGAATTTCGATGATGTAGTATTGAAAGAACTGGATCTGAAAAGTGATAAAACAGCTGATCTTAAAGACTGGAAGAATTTCCTGAAGAAATTCCAGAACCCTAAAAAGAAGGTAGAGATTGCGTTGGTAGGAAAATATGTTTCCCTTCAGGATTCATATATTTCTATTGCTGAAGCATTTAAACATGCCGGTGCTGATCTTGAAACTGAAGTGAAGGTAAGATGGGTATACAGTGGAGATATTACAGAAGAGAATATTAAGGATGTTCTGAAAGGAGTGAACGGTATTCTTGTAGCTCCGGGATTTGGAGACAGAGGAATAGAAGGGAAAGTTCTTACTGCAAAATATGCAAGAGAAAACAAAATTCCTATGTTGGGAATCTGTTTGGGGATGCAGATCATGACCATTGAATTTGCAAGAAATGTTCTTGGACATACCAAAGCGAATTCAGTAGAATTTGATACAGCAACGCCTGATCCTGTGATTTCATTGATGGAAGAACAGAAAAATGTAGTAGATAAAGGAGGAACAATGCGTCTTGGAGCATGGAAATGTGCTTTGAAAAACGGATCGAGATTATTTGATGTTTACGGAAGTAAAAATATTTCCGAGAGACACCGTCACCGTTATGAATTCAACAGTGAATACCTTCAGGAATTTGAAAAGAACGGCTTCCTTGCTACAGGTACCAACCCTGAAACAGGATTGGTAGAGGCTCTTGAACTTCCTGGTCACCCATTCTATGTAGGGGTTCAGTATCACCCTGAATATAAGAGTACGGTAGCAACGCCTCATCCTTTATTCAGAGCTTTCATTAAAGCTTGCGAAACATCTAAGTAGATAGTTTAGTATTTGGAAAGAATGTATAAGTACATTACGTTGTTCCCAATAAAGAATACTAAATGTCCGTATAAAAAGAAATAAGGTAAAATTTTATCATAAACGTCTTACTATAAACTCAGGCTGATTATTCTCAGCTTGAGTTTATTATATAGTAACGTAGTAAAGCATAGAGTTTTGATAAAAAAACAGTATTTTTGTCAGCTCAAAAAAGTACATGATTAATGTACTTTCTAAAATTTAAAATTTTAATATAAAATAAAATGCAACAAAACAACGGAATCGATAAGAAGCAAATGATTAGTTTCGCGGTTTTATGCCTGGTTCTCTTCGGCTTTATGTTCTATTTTCAGAACAAGCAGGCAAAAGAAGAGCAGTTAAAAGCTGAGCAGCAGAAAACTGAACAGGTTAAAAACCCGGTAAAACAAACTCAGGCAAGTAATATCAATCCAAATGTAACTCCCGGTTCCATCCAGACAGCAAGTCTGTCGAACAAAGAATTAAATGTAGAATTCTCAAGTTTAGGAGGACAGGTTTCTAAAGTACAGCTTTCAGAATACAAAGCATATGATCACAAAACAGATCAGGCAGATCTTCCTCTTTATCTGATCAATAAAAATAATTCAAATTACGGATTCCAGTTTAAAGATAAAACAGGAAAGGTTGTTAATACTAAAGATTTAGTTTTTGCCCCTTCTGTTAATGGAAATGCTGTGACACTAACAGCTGATTATAACGGTGCTGTTATTCAGTTTATTTATACATTACTCCCAAAATATACTTTAGATTTTAAAGTAAGAACGCAAGGACTTTCTAAAATTACTTCAGATAATAAAGCAGATTTTATCTGGGATTATAGTGTAAGAAACTTAGAAAAAGGTCGAGCTCAGGAGCAGACTCATTCAGAATTCTCCTATGCTTTTAATAATTATAAAGATTATGATTATGATGGAAGAACTACGATGGAAGAGGAAAAAGAAACCCTTAACTGGATTGGTGTAAAGCAACAGTTCTTTACTTCTGTTATTGAGGCTAAAAATGGTTTCACACAAAGTAAAGGAAACCAGGAGTCGGTGGAAGAAGGGGAGTATCTGAAAAAATTAAACTATGAAGGTTTCGTTCAGATGACCGGAAGTGAGCTGAATCAGGATTTTACCTGGTACTTTATGCCACTGGATCTGAAATTGTTGAAATCATACGATAAAAATTTTGATGAGATTCTTCCATTAGGATGGTCTTTTATCGGATGGATGAACCGTGGGTTCTTTATGCCGATGTATAACCTTATTGCTGATTGGGGATTAACTGCAGGTTGGGTAATCTTCCTGATGACTATTATTGTAAAATTGATCTTGTCACCCATTATGTATAAGCAGCATAAGTTGAGTGCGATGATGAAAGTAATCCGCCCGGAAATTGATGAGGTAAATGCTAAGCTGAAAGATGCAGACCCAATGAAGAAGCAACAGGCTACTATGGAGGTTTACAGAAAGGCCGGAGTTAACCAGATGGCAGGATGTTTACCCGCATTGGTTCAGATTCCAATTTTCTACGCATTATTCCGTTTCTTCCCGAACTTTATTGATTTAAGAGGTCAGGGGTTCTGGTTTGCAAAAGATTTGACAGCTTATGACGATTTGATTAAATTACCATTTAAAATTCCTTTCCTGGGAGATCACTTGAGTATTTTTGCATTGGCGTGTACTATTGTTATCTTAATTTATACGGTGATGACTTCAGGAAATATGCAGCAGCCTCAGCAGGAAGGAATGCCAAATATGAAAGTATTGATGTATATTTTCCCGATTACATTCCTATTCTTCCTTAACACTTCAGCGTCCGGCCTTTCATGGTACTATTTCGTATCGAATGCGATCAATATCTTAATTATCTTAGTTATTAAGTATGTGATTCTGGATGAGAAGAAAATTCATGCTCAGATTCAGGCTAATAAAGAAAAGCCTAAAACGGAAGGTAAATTCCAAAAAAGAATGAGAGAAATGATGGAGAAAGCTCAGGATCAGCAAAAAGCTCAGGAGCAACAAAGAAATAAAAAGAAATAGTCTAATATATATGACATAAAAAAAGAGAAGCTGTTTAACTGCTTCTCTTTTTTTATGTTGTAAATCTGATGATATTCAAGGGTATTGCTTTTAATCATACTTTAATCTGAATGACTGTCTGTGATGTTTTGTGGGGCCATGCTTTATCAAAGCTTCCTGATGCTTTTTTGTAGCATACCCAAAGTTGGTATCCCAGCCATATTCCGGATGTTCTTCATGCAGCTCGATCATTAATCTGTCTCTGTAGTTTTTTGCAAGAATAGAAGCTGCAGCAATAGACAAGACTTTTGAATCTCCTTTGATAATACATTGATGAGGAATAAAATTATAGGGATGGAATTTGTTGCCATCTACTAAAATAAGTTCAGGAGTGATTGCTAATTTATCCAGAGCGCGATGCATAGCATGGATGCTGGCATTGAGGATGTTATGTTCATCGATGAATGAAGGAGGCAGTTCAGCGATGGCATAAGTCTTTACATTGTCCTTGATATAATCATCCAATTCCATTCTTGTTTTAAAAGTTAATTTTTTTGAATCATTAACTAAATTTTGCTTAAAACTGTCATCCAAAATTACAGCCGCCGCAACCACTGGTCCGCTTAAACAACCTCGTCCTACTTCGTCACATCCTGCTTCAATATAAGCGTCTGACCACCTATGTAATAACTGTGTATCTATATCTTGCATAAGACTGTAAAATTAGTAAAAACAAACCTATTAAACAGAGGTTTCATCTGTTTTTTGAAATTCTGAAAATAAATCATTTTTAAGTTCATGAATTAAAATAAATGATCGATAATAATATGATTTTTATGATTTGTCAAGAGGGTTTAAAATTGCTTTTTTTTAACCTAAAAACAATTTTACTTAATGGTACTATATTGGTGCTTTTGTTACGTTAATTTATTTATGATTTTTGTGATTTTTTGTTGCGGTTGTAGCTTGTTGCTCGCGGTTTATAGAACGTTTTTTCAGGTTTTAAGATAAGAAAAAATAATATGCAATACATTGTATTGTTGGAATTATTACTACTCCTAAAGTTTATTTTCATGTGTATGTTGTTTGTTTACAGTGTTTTATATTATTTGATTGTCTGGAATTTACATAGATGATGTCAATAATGATAATCGTTAGTATTTTTGGAAGAAAAATGTTTAATTTTTTTTTAATATTTGTTAAAAAAAACAATTTTAACATATTTTAATAATTTTTGTCTTTATTTGTTTGGGAATTTTTGAATAGTTAATAATTTTTTAAGAATTTATTTTGTGTTGTTAATAAAGTTTTACAAATTTGTACGGATACAAAATTAAATTTGATATGAAGAAACTAACAACGAGTCTACTTGTAGTGGTATTGTCTTCATCTGTTGCTATTGTAAGTGCTCAACAGAAGAAAAATGATACCGCCACGCAGACTAAAGAGATTGAGGGTGTAGTGGTGACTGCATTAGGTATTAAGAGAGAAAAGAAAGCTCTTGGATATGCCTCTCAAGAAATCAAAGGGGACCTTATTTCTGATGCAGGGCAAACGAACGCTGTAAGTGCATTATCAGGAAATGTTGCGGGGGTCCAAGTTACTGCTCCTTCTTCTATGGGGGGATCTACAAGAATTACAATGAGGGGGATTAGTTCCGTTACTGGAGAAAACCGTCCGTTAATTGTTGTGGATGGAGTTCCTTTAGATAACTCAAATATTAACAATGTTGATACTCAAAGAGGAGCTGGAGGTAGAGACTATGGAGATGCTACATTTGATATCAATCCTGACGATATTGAAAGTGTAACAGTATTAAAAGGAGGACCGGCAGCTGCATTATATGGATATAGAGCTGGAAACGGAGCCATTATCTATACTACAAAATCTGCTAAGAAAGGAAGAACTGAAGTTCAGTTTAATACTGGAGTTTCCTTTGAATCTATTTACATCAGACCAAAATTGCAAAACCTATATGGTGGTGGTTCAGAATTAGCCTTGCAAACTGAAGATATTAATGGTGTAACTTATAATCTTCCTGAATTTGGAACAGATGAAAGCTGGGGGCCTAAATATGATCCGAATTTATATTATTTAGGATGGGACTCATTTGATCCTGAATTTGGTGGTCAATATATGAAGTTGAAACAATGGGTTGCTCCTAATAAAGATGTTGATGACTTCTTTAGAGTTGGAACAAATTATACAAACAACATCTCTGTTGCTAAATCATTTGAAAATACCAATGTAAGATTATCTTATACCAATACAAAAATTAACGGTATTGTACCAAATTCTGAAATTAAGAAAGACAATTTCAGTTTAAATGTTAGCTCTAAATTATCTGATAATTTAAAAGCTGACGCACTCTTTAATTATGTTCATACTGCAGGTTTCAACAGACCGGAACAAGGATATGGAGATAATTCAGTAGCACAGAAGTTTTATCAGTGGGGACAAAGACAGCTTGATTTTGCAGAATTGCAAAATTATAAATTAGCAAATGGAAGGCAGAGATCATGGAACAGAACATCATGGGAAGATGGTACTCCAGCCTTCTCAGATAACCCTTACTGGACTATCTATGAAAATACTTCTGATGATAGCAGACATAGATTCTATGGAAATGCTGGGCTAACGTATAATTTCTCTAAGAAAGTATATGTTTCCGGTAAAGTATATGGAGATACCTATTCACAAACAATCACTTCGAGAGTAGCCGTTGGATCAGCTGCACAATCTGAATATAATGTTCGAAAAAGTAATAATTCTGAATTCAACTATGAAGGAAGATTACACTATAATGATAATTTCGGAGATTTCAGTTTAAATACCTTTGCTGGATTTAACATTATGAACCGTAAATGGGACATCTTAGAGGGTAATTCTGTTGGAGGATTAATTATCCCTAATTTATATAATTTAGCTAATAGTAGAGAAATACCAAAGGCAAGTAACTTATCTTATCACTTAGGAGTACGAAGTCTATTTGCATCGGTTTCTTTGGGATATAAAGACTTTTTATTCTTAGAGGCTACAGGTAGAAATGACTGGTTCTCTATGCTAAATGATGATCAGTTTTACCCTTCCGTAACAGGTAGTTTCGTATTCTCTAAGCTTCTTAAAACAGACTGGATCTCTTTTGGAAAGGTGAGAGCAGGATGGTCTAGAATTGCTGGAGGTTCTGATCCATATATCAGAGGAACTTTTGCATCTATAGGGACTGCATTCTCGGGAAGCCCTATTTATTCTATGCCTAGTACTAAAGGTAATGCAGATATTAAACCTGAGATCAAAACGACCAAGGAAATTGGTTTAGAAATGAACTTCTTCAAAAATAGAGTAGGATTTGATGTTACCTATTATGATGTGAGAAGTACAGATCTAATTATTCCGTTACCAATTGATCCTGCAACCGGATATGGATTCAAAAGAACAAATGCCGGGTTGATGACCAACAAAGGTATCGAAGCAATGGTTAATATTACTCCTGTAAAAACTTCTGATTTCTCTTGGGATTTTACATGGAACTTTACGAGAAACCGAAACAAGCTTGAAGAATTACAAGGAAATCTTGAAAACTATATCCTGACTAATGCTCCGTTCAGAGTACAGTTAGCCGCTCAGGTTGGATATTCATATGGGGTAATTCTGGGAACTGATTTTGTATATGATGCAAATGGTAATAAGGTAGTAGATGCAAATGGACGTTATAAAGCATCAGAGATTAAGTCTTTAGGTTCAGTACTTCCTGATTACAATATGGGATTCAGAAACTCTTTCAAATATAAAAGTTTTGGATTATCTTTCCTGATTGATGTTCAGCAGGGAGGTAAATATTTCTCAACAACTCATATGTGGGGGATGAATAACGGGATGCTTGAAGAAACTGCTCTTGGTGGAAATAGAGAAGCCGGTGTGATTCTTCCGGGGGTTAAAGAAAATGGAACTCCTAACGATATTCGATTAGATGCTGTAACATGGGGGAAATCATATTATAACACCGTTGATGCACAGAATGTTTTTGATGCAAGTTACATTAAGTTAAGAGATATTACTTTATCTTATGATCTGCCAAAATCATTTATAGGTAATTCTATTCAAGGTATCAGAGTATCAGCGTTTGCAAGAAATCTTTTCGCTTGGAATCTTGACTTCAAGGGGGTGGATCCGGAGAATACCTCTTATGGATCAGGTAATATTCAAGGGTTAGAAGGTGGTTCTTTACCATCTACAAGGATGTATGGAGTTAATGTGAATTTTAAATTTTAAATTACAATGAAAAAAATATTTTCAATAATAGCAGTAGCAGGTTTATCTTTAGCACTTAACAGCTGTGCGGATAAATTTGATGAAATAGACACCAACCCAAACTCTACGGAGAATCCATTACCAACAGGATTGTTCAACAATGGGAACAAAGAGTATATGGATTTCACAAGAGATGGTTGGGTATCAGGAAGAATGATGTTACCATTTGTTCAATATTCAGCACAAAAAATATATACTGAAGAAGACAGATATCAGTACAGACTTACTACAGGAGATCAATTGTGGGCAAGAACTTACTACGTAGCCCAGGATTATAAAAAAATTATCGATTATAATATTGACCCGGCTACTAAAGGTAAGATGCTTGCGTATGGAAGTAATGAAAACCAGATCGCTGCTTCAAGAATTATGTTATCTTATGTATTCGCTAACCTGGCAGATGCTTTTGGTGATATTCCATATTGGTCTTATGGTAATAAAGATGCTGATTTCCAAGCATTAAATATCGAAGGTACTTTGCAACCTAAATTTGCTACACAGCTAAAAGTATACACGGATATCTTAAAAGAACTTAAGGAGGCTTCAGAAATGATTGACTTTTCTAAAGATAAGGTTTTCTCTGAAGGTGATCAATTGTTTAAAAGTCCTGCTAAGCTTAAGAAATTTGCAAATTCATTAAGGTTGAGAATAGCAACCCGACTGAAAGGAGCTGTTCCGGGAGCAGAAGCACATATTGCAGATGCTATTGCTTCAGGAGTAATGACCTCTAATGATGACACTGTAGGCTTAACTTATGAAAACAATCTGGTTAATCCATCACCATTCTTTTCAACCTATATTAGCAGATCTGACTTTTCTGTTTCAAAGCCATTTGTTCAGTTGCTTAAAGGAGAGAAGGGCGTTTTTGGTGTAGATCCTAGAATTTTTAAATATGCAGCTCCAATATCTAATTCAGCAACTGATATTAGAGAGTATACAATGACTGAAGCTACCAGTATAAGTGAAATCCAGGGGATGCCTTATGGTGTGCCATCTTCGTTGACATCAAGCCAGTCAGGTACAGCAAGTTACTTTGGTAAAGATATCTTGAAACCTGGTTTTACTGAAATATTCATGGAGTATGCAGAGGTTGAATTCTTATTATCAGAAGCGAACGGATGGTCACAAGCTAATTACGAAAAAGGAGTGAAAGCATCTATGGAAAGATGGGGTATTGATGCAGCTAAAATCAATACATTCGTAGCTGGACTTCCTGCAGCAAGTAAAGCAAATGTAATCACGCAAAAGTATATCGCATTGTTTATGCAGCCTAATGAGGCTTGGTCAGAATATAGAAGAACCGGATACCCGAATACATTGTTATTGCCTGGGCAAACGGCTAATCTTAATAAGCCATCCGCAACCGGGGTAACTACCTATACATTTACGTCACTTATTGCTGGCTTAACAGATGTACCAACCAGAATTTTCTATCCAACTACTGTGCAGACATTAAATACAGCGAATTATCAAGCTGCGTCTGCTTCTATCGGAGGAGATAAAATGGATACCAAATTAATTTGGGACAAAAATTAATATCTTTAACAACATTCATATTATACCGCCTTCGGGCGGTTTTTTTGTTTTTATAAGTTTGTATTTTAGATTCTTAAAATGTTTTTTTTAATAAAAAAATATTTCTTTTTATGATGAGTTATTATTATATTTAAGTTCACAATAAAATAAATAATATGAAAAATTTGAAAAAAATGTCAACACAAGAATTAAAAACAATTTTGGGTGGGGCTGCACCTGAGTGGTGTGTTGGTTCTGGTGGATGTTGGGATCATAAAACAAAAAGCTGTTATTCAGCTGGACAATGTCCTTAATGTAATCTAAAAAAAATGAATTCTCTTCTAATACTAACTCAGTATTCAACAAAATTAAACGTTGAAGAGTATGTCTAAAAATAACATGGTATTAGTCTTAGAAAAAGATCTATTGGAAAACCGCCGAAATGCGGCTTTTTTTAAGTATACAATAAAAAGAGGCCTCAAAAGACCTCTTTTATATTTTTTATTCACCTTTGCACTTGATTGAAAATGGTAAGCAGGCACCCCAGGCTTGGCATTGTCTATAGCCATCAGGGCAGGTTCCCCATGGTTCGCAGCAGGGAGCGTTTCCTCCATTAATCTGTTTAAGTTCTGTTTTAGAGATTTTTCTTAGATTTTTCATGATATATTTTGTTTTAATTAGTAAAATAAATATAGGAAAATTATTGGTAATTTATTGCTTTTCAGTGTAATAATGTGAAAAATAAATTAAATAATTGAAACTCTGTGATCTTGATGTATAGGGTTGTCTTTTTTATTTCACTAAATTTGTACTTCAAATTTTTGAGATGAAGTAAGGCTATTCCATATAGCTTTTAAAAAAGTAATATATACACATGAATATTAAAGATATTATAGAAGGGAAACTTTCAGAGGTTATTTTAAATGTATATCAATTAAAAGACATTAAGCTGGAGGTTCAGGAAAATAAAACGGAATTTGAGGGTGACTTTACCATTGTTACTTTTCCGTTGGTAAAACAATTAAAGAAAAATCCGGAAAGCATTGGAGTTGAATTAGGGGAAGCTTTAACGGAACAATCAGATTTATTTGAAAGCTTTAATGTGGTAAAAGGTTTTTTGAATGTTAAAGTTAAAAACCAGTTGTTTGTGGATAACTTCAGATCCGTAAGCAATGGTTTTTCAACAATAGAAAAGAAAAATGCTACAGTAATGGTAGAGTATTCTTCACCGAATACCAATAAGCCTTTACACTTGGGGCATATCAGAAATAACTTATTGGGATTTTCTGTAGCACAGATCTTAAAAGAGGCTGGCTATAATGTGATCAAAACGCAAATTATCAATGATAGAGGAATCCATATCTGTAAGTCGATGTTGGCTTGGGTGAAATTCGGAAATGGAGAAACCCCCGAAACAACCAATACCAAAGGAGATAAATTTGTAGGAAACTACTATGTAGAATTTGATAAAAAATACAAAAAAGAAATTGCAGATCTTGTAGGACAGGGAGTAGGAGAAGAGCAGGCTAAGAAAGATGCTCCGATGATAAAAGAAGCGCAAAAAATGCTTTTAGATTGGGAAAATGGAGATGAAATGGTAAGAAACCTTTGGGCAGAAATGAATTCTTGGGTATATAAAGGATTCAATGAAACCTATAAAAGATTAGGTGTTGATTTTGACCAGGTTCAATACGAAAGTAATACTTATCTCTTAGGAAAGGATCTTATTCAGCAAGGGTTGGATGACGGAGTTTTATATCAAAAAGAAGATGGCTCTGTTTGGTGTGATCTTACGGATGAAGGACTTGATCAGAAGTTGTTATTACGTTCTGAGGGTACATCCGTTTACATGACACAGGATTTAGGAACTGCTGTTGGGCGTTTTAAACAAAACGATATCAAGAAGCTGATTTATACCGTAGGAAATGAGCAGGATTACCACTTCCAGGTCTTATTTAAGATTTTAAAGAAGCTGGGCTATGAATGGGCAGACCAGCTTTATCACCTTTCTTACGGAATGGTAGAGCTTCCTGAAGGTAAAATGAAATCCCGTGAAGGAACGGTAGTAGATGCTGATGACCTGATGCAGGAAATGTATGAAACAGCGAAATCTAAGGCTCAGGAGCTTGGGAAACTGGAGACCCTTTCAGAAGAAGATAAAGAAGCTTCTTATGAGACAGTAGGACTTGGAGCATTAAAATATTTTATGCTAAAAGTAGACCCTAAGAAAAAAATGCTTTTCAATCCTGCCGAAAGTATCGATTTCAACGGGAATACGGGACCATTCATCCAGTATACTTATGCACGTATTCAGTCATTATTATCTAAAGCAGGTTATACCCAGAAAGAGACAGCTGATGTAGTTTTCAATCAATCTGAGAAAGAACTGATTATGCAGTTGACCAACTTTAAGACTGTAGTAGCCAAATCAGCAGAAACATTAAGCCCGGCTTTAGTGGCTAATTATGTATATGATCTTGTGAAAGCATATAACTCTTTCTATCAGAATAACCCAATCCTGATTCAGGATGATGAAAATGTAAAACAATTCCGTCTGAATGTTTCAGACCTTACAGCCAAGACGATTAAAAAATCTTTAGAGCTTCTGGGAATCGGAACCGTAAACAGAATGTAGAAAATAATACGCCTCCTGAATTCAGGAGGCATTTTTTTTGTAAAATATATTATATAATAGCAGTGAAAAGCCGGAGAGTAGAAGCTAGATAAAAATTCTTTACATTAGATTAAAACCCAAAAACTACGTTTCACACCCTTCTTCTTGCATCATGTATCCTGCAGTTTATCATCCTTACCATGCATCTGCTTAAGGCTATCTGCATATAGTTTCGCAGGACTCCATCTTGCATGTTTGGAAAGAACCACTTTGTATCCTTTTTTGTACGTGTAGACTTTGGTGAATTTGGCACCGAAAAATATCAGCATACAGGAATAATTGATCCACATCATAATCAGAATCACAGTTCCGGCAGCTCCAAAAGTGGAAGTGGGCTTTACCTGGCTGAAATAAAGACTTAATAGAAACTTTCCTAATGTAAATAGAGCGGTTGTTAAAAAAGCACCTCTCCACACCGATTTCCAGGAGATCAGTACATCCGGAAGAACCTTAAACATTAAAGCAAACAAAAGCATGACGAGCCCAAAACCTATGGCAAAGTTCACTAATTCTACAAGCATATAAGTTTCAAAACCGAAATATTGGGTAATGATTGTATTAAAAAGACTGATAAGGGAAGATAAGATCATCGTGATCATCAATAAAAAGCCCAGGATAAGAATCATTCCCAAGGAATTGGCCCGGTCCAGTAAAAATTTGAGCAGCGCTTTTTTAGGAGCCGCTTCTACATCCCAAAGTGCATTGAGTGAATGTTGAAGTTGAAAGAAAAGAGTTGTAGAACCAAAAACTAAAGATCCTACTCCTACAGCTTTCATAAAAATGTTTTTTTTGTCAATCAGTGCTCCAGCCAGCATCCCTTCAATACTTTTTGCTACGTCAGGTCCCATAATGCCGCTGATCTGAGTGCTGATCTGTCCACGTATAGCTTCTTCGCCAAAAAAGTTCCCCAATACCCAGATAATAATGATTAATAATCCCGGAATAGAAAAAATGGCATAATAGGCCAGACTTGCCGAGTCTTTTGACGCGGAAGAGCTGTTCCATTCTGTAAATGTTTCTTTTAGAACCTCCCAGAAAAATTTTATATTATTGATCATATTAAAATGGATATCCGATGGCAATATTTAAAATAAGATTATCTTTTCTCCAGCTGGAATCTCCGAAATTAATTTTATCGAAAGCCCATCTGTCTCCTTTTTCATAATAAGGTACCCGCAATGGCATAGCTAAATCTAATCGTAAGATCAGAATAGAAAAATCAAGTCTCAGACCAACTCCTGCTCCCACAGCAATTTCATTTAAAAAATCTTTTGAGAATTTGGCGCCGGGTCTATCTTTATCACTATTGATCAGCCATATGTTTCCGGCATCCACAAAAACTGCAGCATTCAGAAATTTATATAGATTAGCACGGTATTCGGCATTGAATTCCAGCTTTATATCTCCGGACTGATCAAAATAGGTCCCTTCCTTTAAGGTTCTGGGATCAAAACTTCCGGGTCCTAATGTTCTTGCACGGAAAGCTCTTATACTGTTACTCCCTCCTGAGAAAAACTGCTTGGAAAAAGGAATAAATTCTGAATTTCCATATGGATAAGCTATTCCGGCAATTACTCTTGTTGCCAATGAGGATTTCTCTGTAAACTTATGATAGAACCTCAAATCATTTTCAATCTTAACATATTGACTGAAAGGAATTCCAAAAATTTCTTTTTGTTTATCTTTCTTTACATTGGCTCCAGTAACCAGTCCTGTAATATTTCCTGCCAGGTCAAGCGTTCCTTTATAGTAGAACGTATTTGTTCTGGGAAGCATTGTATTAGTATAGGTAAAAGAATAGGTAGGTCCAAAAATAAGCTGTCTCTCTATAATTCGCTGCATGGCAGGTTTACCTTCGGATTTCATTATGTATTCCTCTGTAACTTTAGCCGGAGAAACCAGGGTAATGTCAATTACCTTCAGTTCATGCTCTTTTCTGGCATTTTCTTTCCAGATATACCCAAATGATCCCGTAAAGTTATTCAGCGTATAATATTTTGTTCTGTTCTGAAATTCGTATCCCAATGTGATATTGGTTCTTGGTACAAACTCGCTGGAAGAATGGAAACGGAAAGGTGCTACAATTCTTGGGATGGAAAGCTGCACATTTGTTCCTCCACGGAAAATATTGTTGGCATCTTTAGGACCACCCATCTGGAAATCAAAAGCTCCATAAATAGCAGCTTTAAATTGCTCAGCCCCACGGAAGAAATTCCGGTGTGTCCAGTTCAGATTCAGCTCACTACCGGCATAGTTTGCGGAGTTTGTTCTGCCCAGTGCTTCCAGGCGAAGTGACTGGATTTGCCTTGGAGTCAGTAAATAATAAGCATCAAATTTATGAGATAACGAGTCAGCGACAACAAATTCATTCTTTACAAACTTGAAAACTCCCAGACTTATTAACCGGTTTAGCGTAAGGTTATGGTTGGAACGGTTATAAAGATCTCCTTTTTTAAAATATAAAGCTCTGTCGAAAATTTTTGGTTTGAATTTATGTTGCGGATCAATAACATACATATCACCGAAAGCATACTTAGAAAGGGAGTCTTTATCCATTGGGATACTGTATTTCCCATCTTTTACATCCTGGATATTATAATTGGGAAACACAATCACCTTATCAATACTGAACTGTTGAGTGGCCAGATCCGGAGTATTATCTTTAAGCTTTACGTTGAGCTCAACCTTATGATTTTTATTCACAGTACTGTCTGCCTGTACAATAATATTATCGGGGTGGAAGTAATAAAATCCTCTTTCTTTTAAGCCATTATCAATTCTTTCCCTTTCAGTCTTGATGACATCCAGATCAAAGGGTTTTCCGTTTTTAAGAAGTGTTTTATTGGTTAAACTTTGAATTTCCTGATTAACGAGGGTAGAATCTTTCTGGAATTTTACGCCCTCAATCATATATCTGGCACCAGGTCTTACCGTATAAATAACCTGAGCTTTTTTGTTCTTTGAAACCGTATCATAAGTTGCCCGTGCATTGAAATATCCTTTATTTTCAGAATAGTTTTCAATAATGTCTTTATTGAATTCACGGTCTACATCACCTAATAATACAGGCTTTTCACCTACTTTATATTTAAGCCAGTAATTAAAACCTTTGTCTTTTTTGGGTTCCTTAGCTATATTATAGAAATATAACTTTGGACGAAGTCCCAGAAATGTAGAATTCGGTTTGGGAGTAAGGTTGGCTTCCAGTGCTGACTGGAGGTCTTTTTTCTCTTTTTTCGAAATAGTGTCATTTAAGATTTTTACCTCTGCACCGGTATAGAGCATCTGACCCTCTCTTAAATATTTGGTATTGCTACAGGAAATCGCTACCGATGAAATCCCGGAAACAAACAGATATTTACAATATGTATGGAACTTATTACTCATTATTTAAATTCTACCACTTGGTTATTTTGATTCTTTTTAGGTTTCTTCTCCTTTGACTTTTGAAATATTTCCCGGAATTTGTCATAATCCAATGTAATGATAAATCCTACTCCGGTTTCTATGATCTGCCCCTGAAGAGCCACCTGATATTCATCTTTACGGTAAGCGCGCAGCATGTATCTGCCGTCTTTAGACAGGCTGTAGTCCACAGAGACATTGCCGGCAATATTCGTCATGTTTTCATTTTGACGGGCATCACCCTCCAGTCCGAAATTACTTCCTACCGTTACTTTCAGTCTGTCATTCAACAGTTTTTTGCTGATATCTACATTAAGGTCTGTTCGGGTATTTTTCTGTCCTGTTGAATAATCATCTGAGGAATCAAGCCCGAAATTGAGATCAACCCCTTTTATCAGCCCGGCAGCAAGATTATTCAGCTGCTGGGAGAGAATTTTACTCACACTCTGTCTTGCCATGGTTTCTGCAGACATTCCGGCACCGCTTTCAAAAGGATTTTCTCCAATAAAACGGTTCAGGAGAAGTAAAGCAAATACCTGCTTATTCAATTCAGATTCCTGGGTTCTGAGCTGGGCCAGTTTCTGATCAACAATATCTTTTACATTAGTTGCTACAGCATTATTTTTTTCTTCTGTGGTAACATCAAAGCTAAGCTGTGGCTTCAGGAGCTCTCCTTTCATTTTCAGTAAGGCATTGAATGGTATCCTCTGCTTAAACTGATTCATAAAGGATGCTCCTCCGTCAGTACCTATCTGCTGTTCTACAAGGTCAATAGGAGCGGCTTCAGTCTTATAAACTGCGGTAATATCCATGATGGCTGTCGTAGGTTCTCCGGTCCAGGTAATGGTGCTTCCTTTCTGAATATCAAACTTACGTTTCAGGAAGCTCACAGAAAGGTCATAGCTTCCTTTTTCTACTTCATATACCCCTACAAGTGTAGTTTTCCCCGACGGATCTATTCCTCCGGTAAGTTCGGCCTCTCCCTGAAGCTGTACAAAATCCCCGTTGGCCTTGTCTATGACAAGTGAAATTTTTGCTTCTTTGCTTACCTCAATATTAACACTTACATCCATTCCTTTGATACGGCTTTGTGCATTAAGAGAGTCTGCTTTTATCGTTTTATTGAGGACCACCTGATCCTGATCAATAAACTCTACAATGCCGTCTCTTTCCTGCAGGGATGGGGAAGACTGAGGAAGTACAAAAGTGAAATCAGTATTGTCTGCCACGTTTAGTCTTCCGTCTACCTTTGGCAAATCAAGATTTCCACGGATACGAAGTCCGGCATCAATAGCAAGAACACCATACATCATGGCATCATTTGATTTCTCAGAGTTCACCACTTTAAAATCTTTAGCATTTACATTAAGATTAAAGG
Source organism: Chryseobacterium sp. Bi04 (assembly GCF_918698085.1). Taxonomy (GTDB): domain Bacteria; phylum Bacteroidota; class Bacteroidia; order Flavobacteriales; family Weeksellaceae; genus Chryseobacterium. The sequence goes on along the minus strand of NZ_CAKKLP010000009.1, from coordinate 75,151 downwards.
CGAAATCCCTATAAGTCTGAGTAAGTACTTGCCCATCTACAACAAGAGCGTTTCCGTCTTTATCGTTGATCTTAAATTTACTAAATTCAATACCACGGCTGGTAAAGTCTATCTCATCATTGAGCTTTCTGAAATCACTTCCTGTTTTTGCAATTTCAAGACCGGCATCATTGAATTTTACTTTTCCTAAGATATTGGGTTTTTCCGAACTGCCTGTGATTTTTAAATTCCCCGAGAGATACCCCTCCGTATTGGTAATTGCATTCATGGAAAAGCCCTGGATACTTTTCATCTGAAGCTGATTGATAGCCATATTCAGATCAAAGGTGCTTGAAGAAGTATTATAATCTCCAAGAATTTTCACATCATTATTATTTCCGGAAAGAACGATATCAGCATTTAAAAGATTCGGTGAAGAATTATTCACCTTTACAGCAAGATTTCCGACAGGACTTCCATATACAATCAGATTTGAAATATTTAAATCCGAAGTGAAGGTCATCTTTTTCATCACATCCCTCAGCTGAGCCGTACCATTAATGGTACCTTTTGCCAGAACCGTATCTTTTTTAATAAGTTCTGTAATGGTTTCAATTTTAAAATCTTTCAACGAAATATTCAAAGGACTGTTTGGGCTGTCATTCTCCGACTGAAGAGAGATTTCACTTCCTCCATTAGACAGGATGAAGTTGTCTGCTAAAATCCCTTTATTACTGATCTGAATTTTATTGTTTTCGGCAACATTCCAATCTGCATAGTTGAGTTTTAGCCCATTGGGATTCAATGATATTTCTGTAATGTCATTCAGTGATTTTGCATTTCCTGCAATGAGGAACTGAGTGGCATCTTTATCATCTTTAGTAGTAACATTGTAATTAATCGTATTATCGGCTACATCTCCACCAATATTGATTTTCTTTAAAGTTAAGCTGGAACTTTTCAGAGCGGCTACATTAAGGTTATACTGTAACGCCTGATTTTCATTCGTGACTTTCAGTGCTGCATTTTCAATGGAATTTTCACCATATAGCAACTGGGGAATTTGCCCGTCAATCTCAATCTTCTGGGAATCTGCATCATAATTTCCTGTCAGATTAATGGTTTCAAAACTCTTCAGGTCAGGAACAAATTTTCTGATAAGGTCATCATTTTTAATCTTTGCCAGAAAGTTAAAATGCTGCCCCGGATCAATTTTCTGTGTTTTATCCGGCTTCTGAAACTGGTAATACTGATTGATGGTCTGCGTTAAAGCTCCGAAGATCTGAGTGAGCTTGTATTTTCCTTTTAGCTCAACATCTGCAATTTGAGAATTGAATATAATCTGTGTTGAATCGTTGGTAGAAGATGCTTTTAAATTGACTTCCTGCACAGGATAAACTTCTTTGGTATCGGAAAAAGCAAAATCTTTAAGGTTTAAATAGCCATTTAGGTTATTAGGATCTAAACTGCTAAAGTCTCCATCAATTTTTCCGGCAATAATCATCTGTTTATCGTAAAAGCCAAGCTTGTTAACATCCAGTTTGATGATCTCTCCATTTACTTTTACCGTAGGATTTTTTTCATTATAAACACCAGACGCGGTCAGTTGTAAACTGGCATTCGGATCTTTGGAATCTAAAATAATATGATAAACCCCTTTGTTAATTTTTCCAGTCAGATTCATATGCTGGTATCGGTAACCTTTATAGACCGCCGAAGCTACGCGCCCTTTTAAGTCTGCATTGGCATTTTTAAAATCAAAGCTTTCTCCTTTTGCTGCAATCTGGGCTGTGACAGGACCGATATCTTTATTCTGAATGATTTTTCCCACCTGTACTCCCTGAAGATTGGCTTTTATATCATACAATTCATGATTTTTTCTGCGTATATCAACATTTGCAATGATTGCTGCATTTCCAAGCGTAGAATAAAGATTGAGATCTGTGCTGACTACTTTTGTAGTGCCTTTTGCGTTTCCTTTAATGCTGAAATGAGAAGGAAGGGAAATATTGGAAGGAATTGTATTTTTAGGGACAAGATTGAAGATTGTTTTGGCACTGGAAGAAAATTCTCCGATTCTTACATCATAATATAACTGATCGGGATTCATTGCATTTTTGATCTTTCCTGAAGCCACTACTCTCAACTGATCCAATCCTGATACTTTAAGATCCTGGATTAAAAGATCATTGACACTTCCTTTTACATTGGCATTCAGATTTAAAACAGCATTCGGATATTTGTTGAATGGAACAGTATTTTTTAAAGTGGGAACAAGATTCAAAATATCAGAAAACCCGATTTTTGAATCTTTAATAGTAGCTGAAACTTTAACAGCACCCAGATTTGAAGTGAGCTGGTCAATAGAATTATAATTTAGGATCACCTCATCCCGCAAAAGGGTTTTGGGAGTTTGAAGGTAAAGACTCTTAAGATAAGCCTCTTTTTCCCCATACACGAAATCTGTATTGAATTTCTGAATATTCAAACCTCTGGCTTCCTGAACTTCTGCAGAATTTACTGTTCCGGCAAACGTATTATTCTCCATTTTGAAGCTTCTCACCTCCATATTCATTTTTGAAAAGTTCAGATGATTGAAATCCATTCCCTGTTTGGTAGGAGCAATTGCTGTATTGTTGTAGGTAGCTTTTACATCATTAAGAACAAGTTTTCCTAACAGCAGTTTCATGGCTTTATCCTGATCTGATGCCTTGGAAACTTCAGCTTCTTTTTTATTTTTTGGATTGGTATTCTGAGCCGGAAGATAAAGGTTAGCATTAATATCTGCTCCGGATAAAAATACATTGGCAACGCTGTAGTTATTATTCTCAAGATCAATTTTGTTGACTTTCGTACTGAGCTCTTTAAACAGAACTTTAGCGAAAGTCTTAGTATTTTCGTCTCCGTAGTCAATGTCGAAATTGGTGAGCTTAATTCCTCTTAGCCCAATATTCATAGGCTTTTTTTCATTGAGTGAATCTACTTTTTTCTCAACTTTTTTGGAAACCTCTTCTACTAGGCCCTGCTTTAGTTTTAATTTTAATCCATCAAGGTTAATATCATTAACAGCATAGGTATTTTTAGTAAGATCAAACTTTTTAACCCTGGTATCGAAAGATGTAAAATAAAGGCTAATATCATTTCTCGACTGCTGGTCGTTAAAAGTGACTCCTACGTCTTTTAAATTAATTTTATCAAGAGAAATAATGAAAGGTTTGGAAGGGCTTTCTTCTTTATCACTGGTAGCAAAAGCATCAATAATGTAATCAAAATTAAATTTACCGTCGGGTTTTCTTACAACATGAGCACGGGCTCCCTGCATATCTACAGAGGTAATATCTGCGGTAGAATTGATGAGCTTTAGCATATGTAAGCCTACATCCAGCTTTTTTACAGACAAAAGAGTATCCACATCCTGTCCTTTGAGATAAAGATTTTCAATAACAAGACTGTTTGGAAATCCGATATAAACTTTTTCAAGGCTTACCTGGGTCTTGATTTTTTTCTCAAGATAGACGATAAGTTTGTCTTTAATAAAGTTCTGAACGGCTGGAAGCCTTAAGCTTAGGATCAACAGGGTAAGGAGAACCAATATCGAAATAAAGGTTATTGCAATACGCCTTAAGAGTTTTGTAATGTTGATTTTTAGTTTCAAATGCGATGTGGTTTCTGACAAAGATAATAATACTAAATTATTTTCACTTTGCTGTGGTACCCTTGCAAATGCAAAAATCCTGCCTTGGCTGTCTTATTATGGAATTTTTAGTCTGTAGTTGTCAAGTGAATAGTTGAGCAAGACGAGCCAAGGTGTGGATTTTATTCTTTAAAAAGCCCCCTTTATATCATTTTTTGATGTTGAAATATTGAAAAGGTTAGTTAGCAAAAATGAAAATTCAAATGTAGTTCTAAAGGGGGCTTGGCATTATTTGTATATTGAGATAATTAGTTTTTAATTGTTTCCGTTTTCCCATTTCACCTCTTCTCCCTGTGCTGCAGCGCCGCCCTGCGCAACTGTAATAGGAGAGGTTTCCTGGTTAATATGATAAACATAGGCAGCAATTTTTTCAGCATCTTTTCCTGTAATGGTTCCGTCTTTTATGAATGGTCTCATGGTAGGATTGTTCGGAGAACCGTTTTCAAGCATCCAGAAAACATTTTTAAATAAACTTTTTTCTTTGATGTTGATCCAGTGGGTGTCGGTAAGGTTGGGGCCAATACCTCCTTTTCCACCATCTCCGTGACAGGTCACACAATTGGATTTGAAAAGTTCCTGTCCTTCTGCAATATTGTCTGCGCTGTATTTTGCGGTTTCCAGATTAATTTGAGGTGCCGTTTTTTCAAATTCTGCAATGGAAGCCAGCATTGTTTTTGTTTCTTTGGTATATTCCGCTTCCGGGTGGGCATAATCTGTAAAGCTAAAAGCTGTTAAATACACAACACAGAAAATACATCCGAACCAGAATAAGCCGATCCACCATTTCGGAAGTGAATTATCAAGCTCTGTAATGCCATCAAAACCATGGTCAATAAGAATATCTTTTTCCTCAGTGACAGATTGTTTTTTGAAAGCAGAGTTCCATAACTTTTCATAATAGGGAACACTCTTTTCCGCCAGATACTTTTTTTTCTCTTCATCCGATAGTCTGCTGAAACTTTCATTTTCAATCATATCTCCTATAGAATTCATGATCATCAGAAGAATGATGGCAATAAGTATCAGCGCCCAGAAAAATGGAGAAGAAAAATATCCGGAATCACTGGCGAACATTTCAAAGGCCATGATCGTTAAACCTAACGTTGTTGCGATATATATTGAAAGTGGGGTTCTCGTTTTCATTGCAATACAATTTTAATGATTAGTCTGCACTTGCTGTTTGAATCTGTGTCGTTTTGATATCTGTACCTAATCTTTGAAGGTAAGCGATCATTGCCACAATTTCTCTTTGTTCAAGTGGTACATAAGCAGATCCTTTTGCTATTTTTTCTCGTGCCATCTGGTCTTTTACATCCGTAGCTTCTGCATAAATTCTTTTTACAATATCTTTTGACTGGTTGTCTGCCCATTGGCTGGCAGAATCAATCTGAGCTTTTGTATAGGGTACATCAAAAGAATTTTTCATTAATTTTATTTTATCAACCATTTGGGAACGGTCCAGTTTATTGGTAATTAGCCAAGGGAAACGGGGCATGATGGATCCTGCAGAAGTAATTCTTGGGTTGTACATATGTTTAAAGTGCCATGAATCCGGGTTTCTTCCTCCTTCTCTGTGAAGATCAGGCCCTGTTCTCTTGGATCCCCATAAGAATGGTCTGTCGTAGATAAATTCTCCAGCTTTGGAATACTGCCCGTTTTTACCTTCGAATCGTAATACCTCATCACGGAAAGGCCTGATCATTTGGGAGTGACAAGAGTTACATCCCTCACGGACATATAAATCCCTTCCTTCCAGTTCCAGTGGTGTATATGGCTTTACCGCAGTAATAGTAGGAACACTTTGCTTAAGGGATAGCGTAGGAACAATTTCCACAAGCCCTCCAATGGCAATTGTAATAAATGCAAGAATAGATAGAAGTGCAGGAGTTCTTTCCAACCACAAATGCACCCCTTCACCTTCTTTTCTTCCTGTACCGATATTGGCTAAAACTGGTGCTTCAGCAGGAACTTCTTTTTGGAATGAACCGGCTTTAACCGTTCTGATCACATTGATTACCATTAAAATAGCTCCGGACAGATAAAGGATACCTCCTAAAAATCTCATTTTAAAGTAAGGAATGATTGCTGTAACAGTATCCAGCCAGTTTTTCCACAATAATGTTCCGTCCGGATTGAATTGTTTCCACATTAATCCTTGTGTGAATCCAGAAATATACATCGGTACTGCATAGAAAATAATTCCTAATGTTCCCAGCCAGAAATGCCAGTTGGCTAATTTTTTAGACCAAAGTGACGTTCTCCACATAATAGGAACCAGGTAATAGATCACCCCGAATGCCATGAAACCATTCCATCCAAGAGCTCCCAGGTGTACGTGACCGATAACCCAGTCTGTAAAGTGACCGATTTTATTTAAAGATTTTGTTGCTAATAAAGGTCCTTCAAAAGTAGCCATACCATAACAGGTAATTGCTACTACGAAGAATTTAAGGATAGGATTTTCTCTTACTTTATCCCATGCTCCTCTTAAAGTAAGAAGACCATTTAACATTCCTCCCCAGGACGGAGCAATAAGCATAATAGAGAATCCTGTTCCTACGGCCTGTGCCCATGCCGGTAATGCTGTATATTGCAGGTGGTGAGGCCCGGCCCAAAGGTATACAAAGATCAACGACCAGAAGTGAATAATAGACAGTTTGTATGAGAATACCGGACGTTGTGCCGCTTTTGGCATAAAGTAATACATCAGACCTAATACAGGAGTGGTCAATACGAATGCTACCGCATTGTGTCCATACCACCATTGTACTAATGCATCTTTTACACCTGCATATACAGAATAAGATTTCCAGCTTGTGAAAGATAAAGGAACCTCAAGGTTATTAAAGATGTGAAGCATGGCTACAGCAATCCAGGTTGCCACGTAGAACCATATCGCCACATATAAATGTCTTACTCTTCTTTTGGCGATCGTTCCAAACATATTGATCCCGAAGATCACCCATGAGAAGGTAATTAATATGTCGATTGGCCACTCATGTTCAGCATATTCTTTTGAAGTATTGATTCCCATTAAGAAAGTAACCACTACAGTAATGATCATAAATTGCCATGACCAGAAATGTAACCATGATAATGTATCACTGTACATTCTTGTTTTCAGGAGTCTTTGCATACTGTAATAAGCACCACAGAAAAAGGAATTACATACGAAAGCAAAAATGACGGCACTCGTGTGAAGCATTCTGATTCTTCCAAAGCCTAAAGCACCCTGAGTGTTGATCAGTCCCTGAATATTTCCCGATGCTAAACTTTTTATAGTGGTGTCATCTGTACCGAATAAAAATTCAGGTAATTCCGGGTAGAAAAGCATTAATGCTGCAGTAAGTCCCAGCAGAAATCCGATGAGCCCGAATACGATAGTAGCATAGAGGAATGCCCTGACAATATTATTGTCATAATTAAATTTTTGCGTCTCCATAAATTCCAATAGTGTTTACCGAAGTGATATTTTCTCTGAAACAGACTTATTTTCTGTCTTTTTCTATGATGAAAATAAATATCATGTAATGTGTATTATGTTTTGCCAAAGGTATTTATTAACTTTGTTAGAGTCTAATAGGTAATCTTCTAAACTATACCAAAAACTACTAAAACAGAAATGATGAAAGTGTGTGGCCAAAATATCAGGAAAATTCGTAGGAGCAGAGATCTTACTCAGGAATATATGGCCTTCGAAATGGGTATTTCCCAGAAGGCATACTCCGATATTGAAAATTCCAAGGTGAAGATCAATCTGGATATCCTGACTAAAATTTCAGATATTTTAGATATTAAACCTTCTGACATCTGCAGTATCTCACACAAATGTGGAACTGACGATGGATATGAGGATAAATACCAGAACCTTTTGGAATATATGAAGAAGAACAATATTTCAATTCCGAAAGAATATCTTTAAAAATAAAATAGCTTTTTTGTTTTTCGTGAGCCGGAATTGTCAATTTGCCCTATGGAACGAGAATTTCTGTGAAAAGTTTTTATATATTTAGCGCCTGAATAATTCATTCTATGAGCAACGAAAATAAAACAGGACAAAACGAAACTTTAGTTAGAGGATTAACAAACCGACATATACAATTAATTGCCCTTGGAGGTGCCATAGGAACCGGATTATTTCTAGGAATTGGACCCGCAGCTGTATTAGCCGGGCCCTCGGTTATTTTAGGGTATGCCTTAGCCGGTATTATTGCTTTTTTTATTATGCGCCAGCTTGGTGAAATGGTAGTTCAGGAGCCGGTATCGGGAAGTTTTAGTCACTTTGCCTATAGATATTGGGGAAATTTTCCGGGTTTTGCTTCCGGGTGGAATTACTGGATTCTCTATATTCTTGTAAGTATGGCCGAATTAACGGCTATTGGGCACTATATCCATTTTTGGTGGCCGGAAATACCACTCTGGGTTTCCAGTTTATTCTTTTTTGTAGTGATCACAGCACTCAACCTTGCTTCTGTAAAAGTATATGGAGAAACTGAATTTTGGTTCTCTATCATCAAAGTGGTAGCCATTATTGCTATGATTGTTTTCGGAGTATATCTGCTTATTAGTGGAACGGGAGGAGAGAAGGCTACTGTTACAAACCTATGGAATGACGGTGGTTTCTTTCCAAAAGGGCTGTTTAATAAAACGGAAACCGGATTTTCAGGTTTGTTTGCTGCCATGGCCATGATTATGTTCTCATTTGGAGGATTGGAACTGATCGGTATTACAGCAGCAGAAGCTAAAAATCCTGAAAAAACAATTCCTCAAGCTACTAATCAGGTGATTTATAGAATCCTTATTTTCTATGTAGGAGCATTAGTGATCTTATTTTCATTAAGCCCATGGAGAGAAATTACAGAAGGGTCAAGCCCGTTTGTAATGGTTTTTCAAAACTTAAATGGCCTTGAATTCAGTCTTTTTGGTAAAGTAATTCAGTTCAATACATTGATTGCGAATGTTCTTAATTTAATTGTTTTGACAGCTGCTTTATCAGTTTACAACAGCAGTGTTTACAGTAACAGCCGGATGCTTTTTGGACTTGCCCAGCAGGGGAATGCCCCGAAGTTTTTGAAAAAACTGAATAAAAATTCTGTCCCTACAAATGCTATCCTAATTTCCTCATGTTTTGCCGGAATCTGTATCATCATTAATAAACTGGTTCCTGAAAAAGCTTTTGAATACCTAATGGCTTTGGTGGTATCTACATTAATTATCAACTGGCTGATGATATGCTATACCCATTTGAAATTTAAAAAATCTATCAATAAATCAGGGATTCAATCCAAGTTTCCGTCCATATTCTATCCTGTATCCAATTATATCTGTATTGCCTTTTTGGTTTTAATTTTAATATTGATGAGTATTACAGGAATGGAAATTCAGGTAATTTTAATTCCGGTTTGGCTGGGCTTTTTATTTGTAATGTATAAACTGTATAAACCGAAATAAAATATAAAACAATCATATGTTTTAAAAGATGAAAATAAATTTATTTTTATCTTTTTTTGTTTTCCTCTATATAGGTAATTGTATCATATTAGTATAAAGCATTTGACAGCAGATTGGATTGAATTATTATTGGCATCGGATATGTTTTCTTATGGGGTATAAGGTTAAATAGCTGACCGGAAAAATGAATTCATCTGCGATTTTATTCACTATGTGCGTCATTTTTTGTACCTTAGTAAAGACAGTATTTCAAATTTAGGTGAAAATTATAGCCTGTCTGAAAATGCTGTCACGGAGATGCCGAACACCGTTCATAAAGTAGGCAACATTAAAAAGACACCTATGGCCAATTTATTTCAAACCCTTACAAATACTGTAAAACATTGGTATATCCCATTGATTTTTGGGATTCTTTTTCTGATCTGTGATTTTTATGTATTCAGTGTGCCGCTTGCCACTTATGTTACACTTTCTATTTTCTTTAGTGTTTCATTCTTATTTTCGGGAATTACGGAAATATTCTTTTCCATTCAAAACAACAAATCCTTACAGGGGTGGGGTTGGTTTCTTGTAAGTGGATTATTAACCACAGCAATAGGGCTTTACCTTATTGCAAATCCCCAGATTTCAATGGCCGTACTTCCGTTTGTTGTAGGATTTACCTTACTGTTCCGTTCTTTTCAGCTACTGGGCTTTGCTTTTGATCTGAAAAGTATGAAAATAATGAGCTGGGGAAATGTAGCTCTTGCCAGTGCCGGAGGAATTATATTTTCTTTACTGCTTATATTCAATCCTATATTTACCGGAATTTCTTTGGTTACCCTAACCGGAGTTTCCTTTATCTTTATGGGAATTGCCTCTATTATGCTGGCACTGGATTTACGGAAAGTTAAAAAAATTCCTGGAAAAGTAAGCCAGGAGCTGAGAGACCGGATTAAATCTATTCAGGATGAAATTGATGCGCTGAAAAAATAATTGATTATAATATTAGACCTCTTGCTGAGGTCTTTTTTTTGTACCTGTTTTCTACAATTATCCATAGGATATTTACCTTTGGTCAAACTTAAAGATGGAAAATATATATTCGGAATTGAAAATAAGTGAGATTAAAAATCTCATACATGGTTTACTTGGAGAGCTAAATAAGCTTGATAATGCGGGTACAATAACTTTAAGAGAGGATTTATACTGGAATATTCTTGAAGGAGAATTGTATAACTCGTATGAAGAACCTAAGGGCTTGACAATGGGAAGTCTGAAAGAAGATTGGGAATTTTTACAAAAAGTTGTTAAAGGAGAGAGGGAGATAATAGATTATGATTTGTGTAAGCTGGCGTCAGTCTTAAGATTCTTAGGAAATAAGTGCATATTATTACAAAATAAGGTTTTATAAAGAACAAAAACCATCCTTAGATAAGGATGGTTTGTAGACCCACAGGGATTCGAACCCCGACTGACGGTACCAAAAACCGGAGTGCTACCGTTACACTATAGGTCTGTTTTATTTTGGTGGTGCAAATTTACAGCTTTTTTCTTTACTTACAAGAACTTTTTAAAAATTTTTCTAAATTTACTGTGCTTTTATGAATACTAAAATATGGTGATAGACTTCAATAATCTCAATATTAATAATTTATCGTTCAATACGGAATTTGAAAAAAAAGTTGAATCCTTTTTAGAAGAATGGTCTTTTAATGCCAACACGGTAAAAGTGCAGACTTCAGGTTCTACCGGAACACCTAAGATTTTTGAAATTGAGAAAAGTAAAATGATTAATTCTGCGGTAATGACCTGCAACTTTCTGGGATTACAAAAAGGGGACAAGGCGCTTTTATGTCTGCCGGTAGAATATATCTCCGGGAAAATGATGGTAGTGCGTGCTATAGAAAGAAAATTAAGGCTGATAGTATCAGAACCATCCTTACGACCTGTTGAAAACGTAGAGGAGGAAATAGATTTTTGTGCAATGACTCCTCTTCAGGTAGAAAATTCATTGGATAAGCTTCATTTAATAAAAAATCTCATTATTGGTGGTGCTGCAGTTTCCGAGAGTTTAAAAAATAAAATTCTTAAAATGAATCTGAATATTTCAAATTGTATTTTTGAAACTTATGGAATGTCTGAAACACTTTCTCATATTGCATTAAGGCAGCTGATACCCGAGCCGGAAGACTATTTTACTGCTTTTGAAAATGTAAGTATTTCTTTGGATGAAAGAGCATGTTTAAAAATTTTTGCCCCTGCTGTAAATGATGATGTATTAATAACCAATGATTTAGTTGAAATTAAAGGTGAAAAACAGTTTAGATTTTTGGGACGGATTGATAATGTAATCAATTCCGGCGGTGCAAAAATTTTTCCGGAAACTCTTGAAGCCCTGGTGAAAAAAATGATCCCGAATGAAGTTGTATTTTTAGGACTAAAAGACGAGAGTTTGGGCCAAAAATTGATACTGGTTATAGAAGGAAATAAATCTGAGGACCTGATCATGAGGATTTCAGAAATATCATTTGATAAAAATTTCCACAAACCCAAAGAGATTATTTTTATAGATGAAGTGCCAAGAACGCCAAATGGAAAAATAAATAGAATAGAACTGTACAAAAAGATAAATGAAAGGGCTTGATTTTTTCTTGTTCTAAAAAGTAAATACAATGAAAGACTTTTCAAAAGAACTCAGTTTCAAGACCTCCCGGAGTAGTGGGGCAGGAGGACAAAACGTGAACAAAGTAGAGACTGCTGTTACCGTACTTTGGGAAGTGAGTGCATCTGTTTTTTTTCATGAAGATCAGAAAGCATTAATATTGGATAAACTGAAAAACAGAATCAATGCTGATGGAGTTTTATTTTTAACTGTTTCTGAAAGCAGAACCCAGCTGATGAATAAAAATAAAGCGATAGAAAAAATAATTGAACTGGTGAACAAAGCTCTCATTGTTCCCAAAAAAAGAACTGCTACGAAACCCTCAAAAGCTCAGAAACAGAAAAGATTGGATAGTAAGAAAAAGCTTTCTGATAAGAAAGAAAACAGACGGTTTAAATTGTAGTTGTTTACTCAGAAATAACGATTGCTTTCAGTATGTTGAAAGATATGATAATGGTGGAAAAATATTAATTTGACGATGATTTGCCGCTGGATTTCGATTTTAAGTCCTATATTTGTTAGGATTAAAATACAATATAATGACAGCAACAATCTTTTTATCTGCAATACGCCGAGCGTCAGGATTGCTGCTGTCATTACTTTATCTACATAGAGATTCTTTTCTTAAAAGTTCTAAGGACTTTATCAATTAAGCCCTGTCAGGATCCAAGACAGGGAGACTTTCCAAACTTTTTATCTATTATTTTTGCAGTTTTCTATCCATAGAATACAGTATATCTATGCTTATATTCTACATTGGATCATAGGAGAATGACCGCAATTTAATCTTAAAATTGAAAAAATGTCCGATCATATTATTGTAACCACAGGGATTTATGATGCCATAAAAGATACACTCAGAAGAAAGAAAGTAAGCATTCAGGAAGAAAACAGACTTTCTCAGGAACTTAGAAAAGCTAAACAGGTTTTAAGAAGAGATTTACCTGCTGATATCGTAACTGTTAACAGAAAAGTGACTTTAAAGGATCATACCCTGGATTTGGAGCACGAATATATTTTTGTGCCTTCTACTCAGGCAAAACTTAAAAAGAATAAACATTCCATACTTTCTGATATTGCCCTTGCCGTTGTAGGCTATAAAGTAGGAGATGTTATAGAATGGCCTTTCAAAGATGGAGAACGTAAAATTGAAATCCTGAAAGTAGCTCCTTGGGAAGGATAAATCTTTGTTGAAAACTATTAAATTACAATGAAAGCGGGGTTCACTTTGAACCCCACTTTTTTAATTTCATTAGTTCAACTGTTTTGGAAAACGCAAAGGCGCAAGTTTTTTATAATGTGTGCTTTAAATCGCAAAGATTTTATCTCCGATAAAATTGAAATTGTTGAATCCATATACATAACCTTGCTGAAAATCTTAGATTTTCTTGCGCCTAAAAACTTTCACACTACATGAAAAGTTCTTTTTCGCCTTTGCGTTTCCCAACAAAACAGCTTTAGCATTTAACAAATGATAAAAAAGAAGACCTCCATTATACTTTCTTCAAGTGCGTTGACTGCATTCCATTTTTAAGTTTTATCTTTGCAAAAATTAAAAAAAATGAACAAACCAATTTCTGAGTTTATAGAAAAATATTTTCTGCATTTCAATGCGGCAGCGTTGGTAGATGCCTCTAAAGGATATGTGGCGCATCTTAAAGATGGTGGAAAGATGATGATTACTTTAGCAGGAGCAATGTCTACTGCTGAATTAGGTAAAATCCTTGCAGAAATGATCCGTCAGGGAAAAGTGGACTTCATCTCTTGTACAGGAGCAAACCTTGAAGAGGATCTTATGAACCTTGTGGCTCACTCCCACTACGAAAGAGTTCCTGACTATAGAGACCTTACTCCACAACAGGAATGGGATCTGTTGGAGAGAGGATTAAACAGAGTTACAGATACTTGTATCCCTGAAGAAGAAGCATTCAGAAGATTACAGAAACATATTGTTGAAATCTGGAAAGATGCAGAAGCGAAAGGAGAAAGATATTTCCCGCACGAATTTATGTACAAAATGATCCTTTCAGGAGTATTGGAGCAGTATTATGAGATTCCTAGAGAAAATTCCTGGATGATTGCTGCTGCAGAAGCAAACCTGCCAATCGTAGTTCCGGGATGGGAAGATTCTACAATGGGTAATATTTTTGCTTCTTACTGCATCAAAGGAGAGCTTACAGCTACTACAATGAAGTCAGGAATTGAGTATATGACTTACCTTGCTGACTGGTATACTAAAAACTCAGGAGGTAAGGGAGTTGGATTCTTCCAGATAGGTGGAGGTATTGCTGGGGATTTCCCAATCTGTGTAGTACCTATGTTATATCAGGATATGGAAATGCATGACATTCCTTTCTGGTCTTATTTCTGCCAGATCTCTGACTCTACAACATCGTATGGTTCATATTCAGGAGCGGTTCCAAATGAGAAAATCACTTGGGGTAAACTGGATATCACTACACCGAAGTTTATCGTTGAAAGTGATGCAACGATCTGTGCACCATTGATGTTCTCTTACATCTTAGAAAATTCTTAAGAATAAATTTCTCAGAAGAGATGACTATAATAGACGCTTCAATTGATTTGGAGCGCTTTTTTATTTCTGGTGTTGTTTGTTTGTTTGTTTGTTTGTTTGTTTGTTTGTTTGTTTGTTTGTTTGTTGGAAAACGCAAAGGCGCAAAGAATGGTAAATAGCATACTGTTTTAAGACGCAAGAAAAATCAAAGATTTTCAGCAGGGAAAATGAAAGGATATGAGATTAAATTTCAAAATCTGCGTAAGCTGCAATATCAACGAGATAAAATAAACTATGCACTGTGCAATTTTATCGCAGATAAAATCTTTGCGCCTTACAACATGAAGTATTCAAGTCTTTTGCGCCTTAGCGTTTACCAACACATTCTATCCTAAGATCTGTGTCATCTGTAGTTCTTAAAATTTATAAAACCATTGAATTTACGGGTACAAAATAAGGATATGCCAAGATTCTTTTTTAATTTTTAATTTTGATCGATTTGTTTTAAAGTGGCTTTCTTTTCTGATGTTGGCTTTGTTTGAAAACGCAAAGGCGCAAAGAATGGTAAATAGCATACTGTTTTAAGACGCAAGAAAATCAAAGATTTTCAGCAGGGAAAATGAAAGGATATGAGATTAAATTTCAAAATCTGCGTAAGCTGCAATATCAACGAGATAAAATAAACTATGCACTGTGCAATTTTATCGCAGATAAAATCTTTGCGCCTTACAACATGAAGTATTCAAGTCTTTTGCGCCTTAGCGTTTACCAACACATTCTATCCTAAGATCTGTGTCATCTGTAGTTCTTAAAATTTATAAAACCATTGAATTTACGGGTACAAAATAAGGATATGCCAAGATTCTTTTTTAATTTTTAATTTTGATCGATTTGTTTTAAAGTGGCTTTCTTTTCTGATGTTGGCTTTGTTTGAAAACGCAAAGGCGCAAAGAATGGTAAATAGCATACTGTTTTAAGACGCAAGAAAATCAAAGATTTTCAGCTGGGGAAATGAAAGGATATGAGATTAAATTTCAAAATCTGCGTAAGCTGCAATATCAACGAGATAAAATAAACTATGCACTGTGCAATTTTATCGCAGATAAAATCTTTGCGCCTTACAACATGAAGTATTCAAGTCTTTTGCGCCTTAGCGTTTACCAACACATTCTATCTTAAGATCTGTGTCATCTGTAGTTCTATAAAAATTTTATAAAAACATCAATCCATTGAATTTACGAGTACAAAATAGCGATACGCCAAGATTCCTTTTTCAATTTTTGTTAACTGGTTAGGATCTTTCTTACTCAGAGATGGAAGTACCTTTTTATTGACTGCATTCAGCAGCCGGAAAAATGATTTTTTCATATCTTTATCTTTTAAATGAAACATCATTGAATCCATATGAGTTCAAAAATAATGCAAATCTTTTGAAATCCGGATTGTATGGTTTTCAATTACTTAATCAACTACAGAAAGGTATGGATGAAATTTTCAAACAACAGGTCTACGAAGTGGCGAAACTTATTCCCAAGGGCAGGGTTTCTACATACGGAGCTATAGCCAAAGCTGTGGGCTACCCGAATCATTCCCGTCATGTAGGGAAAGCTATGGGAGGATGTCCTGAAGATGTTCCTGCTCACCGTGTGATTTCAAGTTCAGGAGTGCTCTCTGTTCCTGAATTTCAACCAAAGCTGGAAGCGGAAGGTCTTACGATAGAAAATCTTAGGATAAAAAATTTCAAAAAACTGTTTTGGAATCCGATGGAAGAGCTTTAATACATTTATATTTCCAATAATTAGCTTCCGATAGCTTCTTTTACAGCTATAGCAAATGATTTTGCTTTGGTATAAAGATTTTAGTCTACAACCTATATTAAAAAATTCATCCACCGGCATTGCCAATGGATGAATTTTTTTGTAACAGTGAGTGTAACTTATTGAATTATAGAATAAATACGCCTGTTCTAAACAGTTGTTATTTCAGACTTTTCAAGTTATCTTTCAGCCTTTTATTCTCTTCTTTTAATAAGGTGATATAAGATTGTAGGTTCTCAACAATAGTTCCTGGGATATTATCATAATTATTCTGAGTCACGATGGCATTTGCAGATTTGTCATTAAATACCGGATGATCATTATTCACAATAATTTTAGATTCCTCTTCCTCATATATTTCTTCTACAGGAACTTCTAAAAAACGGGCAATTTTGTCCCATTCATCTTTAATGATCTTTACATCACCACTTTCTTTTCTGCTGTAGTTGGATACATCCGTTGCGATAAAATCAGCTACCTGTTGCTGGGTATAGCCTTTTTGCTTTCTTATGATGCGTAATTTTTCTTTTTGCATGACCGACATTTTATACAAAAATGGCAAAAAAGCATAAGCTATACAATAAAAAGTAAAAAAAAATATGTTTTAAAGAATAAGATTAAAGATAAATGAAACTAAACTTAAAAATACAGGTGCTATTTGATTTAATTGTTGAAAATTTTCTTCGTATTAGCCGTTTATTTTGCAATAACTTCCGAGTGATCAAAGATTATTTGGTAAGAGATGAGATTTAAACCTTATAGGTTTCTAAAACCTATAAGGTTTAATACAATAATATATTCATTTAGATTACTGTTGATGATTTTTGGATTGTTTTTATTTTTTGTAAAACGCAAAGAATTCTTCATGTATTGTGAAAATTTTAAGACGCAAGAAAATCAAAGATTTTCAGCATGGGACATGATAGAATACTATTAGATTTTCTCGCAGATTCAGCAAATGCTGATTAAAATCTACGTAATCTGCAAAATCAGCGTGAGATAATAAAATATACCGTAAACAATTTTATCGGAGATAAAATCTTTGCGCCT
Organism: Chryseobacterium sp. Bi04; assembly: GCF_918698085.1. GTDB lineage: Bacteria > Bacteroidota > Bacteroidia > Flavobacteriales > Weeksellaceae > Chryseobacterium. The sequence continues at coordinate 58,001 of NZ_CAKKLP010000009.1, read as the reverse complement.
TAAAAGCATGAGTTATATCAAAAAACTTGCGCCTTTGCGTTTTTCCAAACTTTTCATACAAAAAAAGACTGCTTCAAAATGAAACAGTCTCTTGCGTATTATTATTTTTCAAGTTGCTTATAGCTTCTCTGTATGAAATCTGTCAGGTCTTTTCCTTTCAGTAGGTTCTGTGAAAGCTTGGCAAGGTCCAGAGCATATTTGATCAGGTTTTGCTTTTCTTCACTACTTTCTGTCTTTAAAATCTGATTGGAAAGTTCACTGTTGGAATTGACAACAAGATTGTACATTTCCGGGAATCCTCCCATTCCGAACATTCCACCTCCGCCAGTAGCCTGCATTTCTTTCATTCTTCTCATAAATTCTGGCTGAGTGATGGTGAACGGAGCATCACTGCTGTCAAGGTCTTCAAGCTGAACCGTGAATTTAGCATCCTGTATTGCTTCTTCTACATTCTTTTTCAAAGATTCTTTTTCCGTTTCATTTAATTTTGAAATAACCGGTTCATCTTTTTTGATCAGGTTATTGATATGATCAGCATCTACTCTTGCGAATGAGATGTTTTCTTTGGAAGTTTCCAGTTTCTGGATAACGTGTGGAATGATAGGAGAGTCTAATAAAAGTACCTCATATCCTTTATCTTTTGCAGATTGGATGTAGCTGTGCTGTTCGTCAGCATTGGTAGCATACAGAACAACTAATTTGTTGTCCTTATCTGTTTGTGACGGCTTGATTTTCTCAACTAATTCATCCCATAAAAAGTATTTTCCGTCTGTGGTAGGATACAACGTAAATTTATCTGCTTTTTCAGAAAACTTCTCTTCAGTGATAATTCCGTACTCGATAACGATTTTGATATCGTTCCATTTTTTCTCATAATCTTCACGATTTTCGTTGATCAGAGAAACCATTTTATCGGCTACCTTTTTAGTGATGTAAGAAGAGATTTTCTTTACAGCACCGTCTGCCTGAAGATAAGAACGGGATACATTCAACGGAATATCCGGTGAGTCTATAACCCCTCTAAGAAGCATCAGGAAATCCGGAACGATACCTTTTACTTCATCTGTTACAAATACCTGATTTTGGTAGAGCTGGATCTTATCCTTGTCGATATTCAGATTGTTGCTCAGTTTCGGGAAGAATAAAACTCCGGTAAGATTGAAAGGGTAATCAACATTAAGGTGAATATTGAATAGAGGTTCATCAAACTGCATTGGGTACAGTTCGTGGTAGAACTTCATATAATCCTCGTTGGTCAGCTCGCTTGGAGCGATAGTCCATGCCGGTGTAGGATTGTTGATGATATTATCTACTTCTTCCGTTTCAGCAACTGCGTCTTCAGGAGCGTCTTCCGGTAAAGGTAGGGTATGTGTTTTTGTTCCAAATTTAATAGGAACAGGCATGAATTTATTGTATTTTGATAATAGCTCACGGATTTTTCCTTCTTCTAAAAATTCTACAGAATCTTCTGCAATGTGAAGGATGATTTCTGTACCTCTGTCTGTTTTATCTGTGGTTTCCTCAAGGGTAAATTCAGGGCTTCCATCGCAGATCCATCTTACAGCGGGTTCATCTTTATATGATTTGGTAAGGATTTCCACTTTTTCAGCTACCATAAATGCAGAGTAGAATCCAAGCCCAAAATGTCCGATAATTCCGGAATCTTTTGCAGAATCTTTATACTTTTCCAAAAACTCTTCAGCTCCGGAAAATGCAACCTGGTTGATGTATTTTTCAACCTCTTCACCCGTCATACCAATACCCTGGTCGATGATGCGTAACGTTTTTTGTTCCTTGTCAATTTTAACCTCAAGTTTTGGGTTTCCATATTCAACCTTAGCCTCTCCGATACTTGTCAAATGCTTTAATTTCAATGTAGCATCAGTAGCATTAGAGATTAACTCTCTTAAAAATATTTCGTGGTCGCTGTAAAGAAACTTTTTAATAAGAGGAAAAATATTTTCAACAGATACATTAATATTTCCTTTAGTCATAATATTTTAGATTTTAATTGTTCAACATACTTCTCAAAAAAAATACCACAGCGAAGAATGTGACAGAATGACATTTTTTTTATGAGAGGTCTATTCATCCCTTTTATTATATTTACCGCCAATTATAATAACAATATGGGAATCTTTAATTTTTTTAAGAAAAAAGAAAACAGACAGGAGGAAGTTTATGCTCCGGTTCAGCACAATGAAACATCAGATAAAAATGTAATGGAAGAAGTGGAAGTAATGGTAGATACATTACCTGAACAACCTTCACAGCCGATTGAAGAAAAGAAGATCAATAATGAATATGAAAAGATAAAGATTTACAATGATTATATTGTCTATTCCATTGCGCTTCAGTTAAAGGGTGACTATGCTCCTATTTCTGCATTTGAAAAGGAAAATGGCGAAGTGGAAGGCTTTGCTTATATGGTGAAAGATGCTACCTATATGTTTTCAATGGAAGATGCTATTGGAAGAATGGAAGAAAAGTTTGAGTCCGAACTTAAAGAGGGTAGCATCAGGTCATATATGATTTTATACCATTCTAAGTTTGACGATAATGACAACCACGAAGTGGCAACAAAGGAGGGAGAGTTCAAATCTATCACGCTTTCCTATCATTGTAAAGGTTTTGATAAAACTAAAACTGCGTTGTCTTATATTATTGAAAACCAAAGTATTACTTATAAAGGCTTTTCGGAATTTTCTCAGGAAGAAAATAATGAAATCATGAATCACCAGTTGGTAGAAGGTAAAGAGTACTTCACCAATATAGAAGAAATTAAAATACCGGAAAGTATTAACGAAGCCGGGATCATTATTAAGAAATCAAATGTCCATACGCTTGCGAGCACGTGGGGTGGGGTTTTCGGATTTGAAAATTTTCAGAATCAGGAAGAGTTTTCCCAGTACTTGATTCATACTATGTCTTTATTTAGAATGGAAGATCCGGCTTATGAGCAGGATAAACTGAAGTACACAGAATTTAAAGATGTAAAATTCAAGCCGGTGCTTTCCGATGATTTTAATACCATGTATCCGGAAGTAAAAACTGATTTTTTCCTGAATTTTGAGACAAAGGAAATTAACGAATGGGAAAATGTGAACAACAGCGAAGCGGTGATTGGAGGTTCGGCAAGAGATACCTTTGGACTTTGGTTTTTTGCAACGGATTATGTGAAGAATAGGAAAAGCTATTTAACACAGACAAATTTAAATGTTAATATCAGTGGGATTATTTTCGTACTGGATCTTCATGAGAGCTTTGAGTTACCGGACGGAACGATGACAGGAGAGGATTTTACGGCGTATAAACCTAGTCAGGATCTTCCTAATTATGGATGTTTTGATTTTATAGGTAAAATTATGGACTTCAGAGAAACGGAAGTACTGGCAGATGGAAGCGCTAAAGGCTATATCCTTAAATTAAAGCTGATTACAAATTCTGAAATGGAAGATTTCTTTACCATTGATGCTTTCGTTAGTAAGGGAAATATGAGATTTGAAACGCTGACAAAAGGTATGCAGGTTGCCGGAGCACTACAGCTGCAGGGTAAGATTGCAGAATAATAAGCATGCAAAATAAAAACGGTCTGAGAATTTTCAGACCGTTTTTTTATCTTAATTGAAATAAATTATTTGTTTTTCAATTCTTCCTTGATTTTATTTTCCAATTCCTCGGCAAGATCAGGATTATCTTTTAAAACATCTTTTACAGCATCACGTCCCTGACCTAATTTAGTCTCTTCGTAGCTGAACCAAGAACCGCTTTTCTTTACAATTCCCATGTCTACTGCAGTATCTAGGATTTCTCCTACTTTAGAAACTCCTTCACCATACATAATGTCAAATTCAGCCTGTTTGAAAGGTGGAGCTACTTTGTTTTTCACAATCTTCACTTTCACACGGCTTCCGATAGCTTCGTCACCCTGCTTAATTGGAGCACTTGCTTTTCTGATATCCAGTCTTACAGAAGCATAGAATTTAAGAGCATTACCACCGGTAGTTGTTTCAGGGTTTCCGAACATAACCCCGATTTTTTCTCTCAACTGGTTGATGAAAATTACCGTACATTTTGTTCTTGAAATTGTAGCCGTAAGTTTTCTTAATGCCTGAGACATTAATCTTGCATGAAGACCCATTTTAGAATCTCCCATTTCCCCTTCAATTTCAGCTTTTGGAGTAAGCGCAGCTACAGAGTCAATAACAACAATATCAATAGCTCCTGAACGGATAAGATTATCCGCAATTTCTAAAGCCTGCTCACCGTTATCCGGTTGAGAAATAATAAGGTTTTCTAAATCAATTCCTAGTTTTGCAGCATATGTTCTGTCGAAAGCGTGCTCAGCATCAATAAATGCCGCAATACCACCTGCTTTTTGAGCTTCAGCAATAGCATGAAGAGTCAATGTTGTTTTACCTGAAGACTCAGGACCATATATTTCAATGATTCTTCCTCTTGGGTATCCACCTACGCCTAATGCGATATCTAATCCTAAAGATCCTGAAGGAATAACTTCTATGGTTGTGTCTACGGCAGCATCCCCTAAAGTCATTACAGTTCCTTTTCCGTATGTTTTATCTAATTTGTCAAGCACTAATGCGAGTGCTTTTTTCTTATCTTCAATGTTACTCATCGCTATTAAAATATTTCTCAAAAATACGTAATTTAAATATCAAAAACTAATATTATTTATCGGTGAAACCTGTTTTTAAAGTTAAAAAATGATAAATTTTTACTACTGATCTCATTCATAACTAAGCAGATGCATAATATAGTTTCCGGGAAATTTTTAAAAATATTTTTTATCTCCACTACAGATGTTTTCTAATGAAAATTTGAGTTTTTTGTGATATTCAGATAATCTTCAAGTACCTTCATCTGATGCTTATTTCCTCTTTGTATTCTTGCCTTCCGGCTTACCAGCCTGTCATAGATTTTATTGAAAAATATCTTGGATTTCGGAAATAATTTTTTATTGGAAACTTCCGGAATTTTTAGTCTTTTACAAACTTCGTCACCCAAAAGAAACCAGGTACAGCAGATGTGGAGATACCTTAAATTTTTTCTTTGGAACTCAAATTTTAAAATAGGGTTTTCTAATGATTCATTCAGTAAAGAATGGGCAAGGAGAACAGAATCTTTATCTGAAGGTGGCTGAACTGAAGTCCATAGAAAGAAATATTCTGTAGCCTGCTTTTTGTTATCCGGAAGAAGCTGCTCCGGAATTCCCAGTAGATATCCTACATATTTCCATAGGTGGAAAATACCCTGTTCTTCTTCCGCAGAAAAAGTATTGCCCAGCTTTTGAAGACTGTGAAGGAACACCAGACTGAACCCAATATAAGTAGCCATCATATCCCAGGAATTGATGGGCTCACCCCAGTTTTCAGTGTCCCATCCTTTATAATGTTTTTTTATGGAAAGCCTGGCATAGGAATGAATGAGACGGGTTTTTATTGCAAATTCATAACCTTTTGCATGAAGTTCCAGTGCATTGTAGCGGGTAGCATTCACCCAGAAGTCCAGTGTTTCCGAAAGACGTTTTACAGCTCCTTTTTTCAAGGCTTCCGTTACAACCAGCGGTTTATTAAGATAAGCATAATCATATCCTCCAATCAGGCAGTAATCCCGTAGGGAGATCAGAGAATCGAGATTACTTCTCATACAAAGCTCAGCGCCGCTTTTGATCAGGTTATAATTAAGCCACTCAGGAACTCTTTGGGTTTGGGCGAATAATTTTTTTATGCTGTCAGGAACATTGTCGGTTTCAGAAACTCCATTGCGGATATAACCTTCAATTTCTCTGGAGGCTTCCTGGTATTTTTTTGTAAAATAAACTTCTTTTACAACCTCATCACCAATTTCGTCTATATGATAGAAGAATTGAGAATATTTCTCAAAGTTTTCAAAGCTTACTTCAGCTCCTGAAAATTCAATAAGCAGCTTTCCGTTGCCTTCTTCCCAAAAGTTTTTGAAGTGAGGAGAGTCTTTAAACCGTGGTTGTATCATTGTTCTTTCCATGTTACATAAAAGTACAAGTTTTACACCGAAATTCCCTGGTGAGATTTATCAGGCTATTATATGAAATGTTATTCCGGGTCTCCAAAAAAATAACACAAACGGGTTATTTTTTTGTCTCCATAAAAATCCAAACTTTGTTGTGAAGCTAAGAGTCATCAAATATCAGTTCTAAAAAGATATTGTTTCAGAATTGAATTGCTCTGCTCTTATTTTCAATGGTAAAAACTTTAACCCTAAAACAAATAATTATGAACACAAAAATTTTACTGCCACTTTTGCTTTGGACAGGAGTGATCTTCGGACAAGTTAAGGATTCATTAAATGCGAAATTTATTAATCCTGAGGTTGATCAGACTAAAATAATTGCATCAAACATTTTGAGAGTTGAGGGCGACCTTGTATCCTCCTGGAGAGGAGTAAGAGGTTGTGGCGATGCACCGACACCGCGTAAGAAAATCGAAGCTACAGCCAATGCTTGGATTAAAACGAAAATGTTTGAACACAAAAACTTGAAATGGATCAGATACGGATGGAATGTTCCGGTAATTTCAGTAAGACGCTGGCAGGATCCATTTCCGGACAGAAGAAGGCATTGTTCCGGAAATGCCAAATTCAAAATTTTTATGGAATTTGAAAAACAGTAATCCTAAAAACCAAAAACCTTCCCATCGGGAAGGTTTTATATTACTTAATGCTCATTTTATTATAAAGAAGCAGCGTGTACAAGCATATCTACTAACTTGTTAGAATAACCCATTTCGTTGTCATACCAAGAAACAAGTTTTACGAAGTTTGGAGAAAGCATGATACCAGCGTCTTTATCGAAGATAGAAGTTCTCTTATCTCCTACGAAGTCCTGAGAAACTACTGCATCTTCAGTATATCCTAAGATCCCTTTCAATTCACCTTCAGAAGCTTCTTTGATAGCTGCACAGATCTCATCGTAAGAAGTAGCTTTTTCTAGTCTTACCGTAAGGTCAACTACAGAAACGTCTACAGTAGGTACTCTGAAAGACATACCTGTTAATTTTCCGTTTAATGAAGGAATTACTTTTCCTACTGCTTTAGCAGCACCTGTAGAAGAAGGGATAATGTTGTTTAGAGCAGCTCTACCACCTCTCCAGTCTTTCATTGAAGGACCGTCAACAGTTTTTTGAGTTGCTGTTGTAGCGTGTACAGTAGTCATTAAACCTTCTACGATTCCAAATTTATCGTGGATTACTTTAGCTAAAGGAGCTAAACAGTTTGTAGTACAAGAAGCATTTGATAAAATTTTGATATCATCAGTAAGTTCCTTGTGGTTTACCCCCATTACGAACATTGGAGTATCATCTTTAGAAGGAGCAGAAAGAATTACTTTTTTTGCACCTGCATTGATGTGAGCCTGAGCAGAATCTTTAGATAAGAAAAGACCTGTAGATTCTACGATATAGTCAGCTCCAATTTCATTCCACTTTAAGTTGTTAGGATCTTTTTCAGCAGTTACTCTGATTTTTTTTCCGTTTACTACAAGATCATTTCCTTCTACAGAAACTTCACCTGGGAAAACACCGTGTACAGAGTCATATTTTAACATGTAAGCCATGTATTCTGCATTGATCAGGTCATTGATTCCTACAACTTCAATGTTGTCTCTTTCAGTCATTGCTCTGAAAACAAGACGTCCAATTCTACCAAAACCGTTGATACCTACTTTAATTGTTGACATAATAGTTTGTTTTTATTAGATTATAAAAATAATTAGATTGCTAAAATTTCTGAAATCAACATCAGATCTTTGTTGATTTCGTTATGTTTTTTAATGGCTTCTTCAATAGGAGTATACACTACATCATTGGAGCGCATTCCTGCCATTACATTGTTTTGTCCTTCCATTAATCCTACTACGGCACCATATCCAAGTCTGCTTGCCAATACTCTGTCTGCACAACTTGGAGATCCTCCTCTTTGCATATGTCCTAAAACCGCCACACGAATGTCATAGTCAGGGAATATTTCCTTTGTTTTTTCTGCCAATCCATAAACATTGGCTAGTTTTTCACCTTCTGCTACCACTACAATGCTGGATGCCTTTCCTGTTTTTTCAGCTTTTCTGAATTTCGCAAAAAGATCATCCATGCTGTCTTTTTTCTCAGGAATAAGAATATCTAAAGCACCCGTTGCTAATCCACTGTTTAAAGCAATAAAACCGGCATCACGACCCATCACCTCCACAAAGAAAACCCTGTTGTGAGAAGTGGCCGTGTCACGGATTTTGTCAATAGCTTCCATAGCTGTATTCAGGGCTGTATCATACCCGATGGTATTATCAGTTCCGAAGATATCATTGTCAATAGTTCCTGGTATACCTATTACCCGGATTCCAAATTCTTCATTGAAGATTTTAGCCCCTGTAAAGGTTCCGTCTCCACCAATACATACCAATCCGTCTATTCCAAGCTTGACACAGTTGTCATAAGCTTTCTGACGGCCTTCTTTAGTTCTGAACTCTTGGGATCTGGCAGACTTTAGAATAGTTCCACCCTGGTTGATTATATTTTTTACGGAACGGGCTCCCATTTTCAGGAAATCATCGTTGATAAGGCCGTTGTAGCCTTCTCTCACTCCGTAGCATTCGATATTATAGTAATTGGCGGTTCTTACTACCGCTCTTAATGCAGCATTCATACCTGGAGAATCTCCTCCTGAAGTAAGAACTGCAATTTTTTTTACAGCACTCTCTTTCATCTAGTAAAAAATTTCGAACACAAATTTACAAAAACAAGTTCAGATTATGGCAGTAACTTTCTAATAGTTTTGAATATAAATTATTAAAAGCTTCTGAAGTTTGTAGGCTTAAAAATATATCGTGCCGTTTTAGTTTCCGGCGAATCAATATTAAGATCATACCAGGGCGAAGTATTTTTGTTAAAAGGATTGGAAAGCAAATGAACGGACTGAGCCGGAGTAAACCCTTCACCGAGCAAAAATAACCTCTTCCCTTCCTTGTTTTTACATACTCCTGCAATAAATACCACATGGCCCGGACTTCCCGGAGTAATCAGGATGTCGCCGGTTTTTAAATCTGAATTTTTAGTGATTGGTTTCGTCTCCTGATGTAAAGAGATCGTTCCTGCATAGTTGAAGATGAGGTCAAGATAACTTCTGAAATTCTGATAAGAATCATCAAATCCTGCTGTTTTTCTGAAACGTACAGAATTGCCATTGACAAAAGCTCTTGTTCCGTTTTTATAATCATTCCAGCTGAGCAAATCTCCACTTGTAAAATGGAATTTGATGGCATCGGGCTTTTTATCAGCATACAAATATTCTGCTCTCAGCCGTATCACGGCATCGGCACATTGTTGCAGGTCTTTATTTCCTGTATCAATATCAAAAACAGCTTCATGAAGATGTTGCGTAGAAATAGGAGTTCCATCATATTTCAGGATCTGGCTTCCATAAGGCTTCAGTTTAAAATTCTCAATAAAATATCCGAAAGAGCCGGATTCTTCATCCTGCCATTCATAATCCTTAGGAGCTGAGAATCTTTCTTTGGTAGTATTTTTATCTTTATTGATCCGGACGGAACTTTCAGAAAGGAAATCCTGGGTTTCCTGAGAACCAAGTTTTGAAGATGCTTTATCCCGGGTGCAACTTGCCAGGACACTAATAAGAGTTAGTCCTGAAATAATTTTTTTCATATCATATTTTGATCCAGTTACAAATATGATGATTTTTGTAATAGGTGGGGTTTATAAAGTATAAAATTCGTGTACTGAAGAATATTTTAGATCTATGGTAATTGGGAGTATCTACGGGTAAAAAACTATATTTTCTCTTCTTCAGGAACCAACAGTTTTCCCCAGTCATTAAGCTGCCAGAGAATCTTAACCAGTTTTTCACCAAGCTCCGTGAGGGTATATTCCACTCTGGGAGGTAATTCATTGAAAGACTGCTTTATTAAAATACCGTCTTCCACCATTTCATGAGCTGTTGATTAAGAACCCTCCGGTCCACCTTGGCAATACCACGAAGAAATTCACTGGGTCGTTTTTTGCCCTCATTGATCTGCCATACGATAGGAATTTTCCATTTTCCGCTGATGCTGTTCACAGCTACCTCCAGTGGACATATTTTATTTTCTTCAGCTCTTCCCTTTGTTTCCATAAAATTGACTTTTTTATCCCTATGGGTGAAAAATATGCGATATTGCCTGTTTCTAAAGGCTTTTAGACCTTTGTAAAAATAATAAATTAAAAAGTAATGAATAAGTTGGCAAAGCAGATTGAACAGTTGAATCAGGAATTATTTTCGCAGCTTCCGCAAGAAGTTTTTGAAGTGTTTGGGCGGTCTATTGAAGAGATAAAGACAAAAAATATTGAAGAAAACAGTATTCAGGTTGGAGAGCATATGCCTGAATTTTCTCTTTTTAATGCCTATGGTAAACAAATTTCTTCCCGGGAAATCCTTAAAAAGGGTAAAATGGTGCTAGCTTTTTATAGAGGAAGTTGGTGTCCATACTGTAATTTGGAACTGAAATTTTTGCAGGATCAGCTTTCTTTATTAAAAGATAAAAATACTACTTTAGTTGCTGTTTCTCCACAAAGTACTGATCATTCGCTGGCTATGGTTGAAAAAATAAATTTGAGTTTGAAGTGCTGACGGATGTGGATAATAATCTCGCTCAAAAGCTGGGGATTATGTTTCAGCTTCAGGATTTTGTACTTCCTTATTATCAGAATTTAGGAATAGAGCTTTCTGAGTTTAATAAAAATGATGAAAATAGTTTACCCGTTCCTGCTGTTTTTGTGGTGAATGAAAATAGAATGGTGATCTATAAGTTTTTAGATGTAAATTACATGAACAGAGTGGATATAGAAGAATTAATAAAAGCATTATGACAGAAAAAAGGAAAGGAGCACGTTCCATCAAAGACATTTCGGAAGATATTCTGGAGCAGCTGAACAGGGGAGAACTTGAAACAGCTAATCTTACAGAATGGCTGGCGGTAGATCAAAAATTACTGCTGGAAAATCTTCTTCAGCAAAATGGGCGAACAGAATATCTGAAACCTATTGTAGAAAATGTGAATCAGCTGAAAAAACAAACCGTTAATACAATCAATGAAACGATTGGAATGGGATTGCTGCATCTTACTAATCAAAATCAAGATCAAGCATTTTTACTGATGCTTTCAAGGCATCAGGCAGATTTGGTGCGCTGCTGGGCTGCTTATACTGTGGGAAGAAATACAGCTGCAGACCTTAAACAGAAACTGGAAAATATACAGCCTTTTGCTTCTGATCGTCATTTCGGAGTAAGGGAAATCTGTTGGATGACGGTACGTCCGGATATTTCAAAGAATCTTACAGAAAGCCTGTCAATTTTATCAGACTGGACTTCACATAAAGATGAAAATGTAAGACGTTTTGCCAGTGAATCAACGAGACCCAGAGGAGTCTGGTGCGAGCATATTCCGGAATTAAAGCAAAATCCAGGATTAGGATTGGACATCTTGGAACCATTACGGTCAGATCCTTCAAAATATGTACAGGATAGTGTAGGAAACTGGCTGAATGATGCCAGTAAATCACAACCGGAATTCGTTACGGAAATCTGTGATGAATGGCTGCGTGAAAGTCCTACGAAAGAAACGCAGTATATTGTCAAAAAAGCCCTGCGAACTATTCATAAATAAAGTTACCCACAAAATGGAATGATGAATTTAGATTGTACAGATATATTACAGATTTATAGATGGTTAAAAAATGTACTGTTAATGATATATTCCGAATATTATTTCATATTTATATTTTTTTATTGAATCTAAAAGTTATCCACAAAGTTGCAATGTTGATTTTGTTTTATTGTAAATAATTGACGTTTAATATATTGTATGAAAGCCCTGTCACAGGAGCCTGAGGATATTTGTGACAGGAAAAAGTTATCCACAATATGAAGTGTTGAATGTTTTCCAACAAATAAGTAGAATTATTTTCGGGGCGATCTATATTAACCAAGGCAAATAGAGGTTATCCACAAGGATACTAGGGATTAACATTATATTTATGTGATGGATATCAAGTTTTAAAAGGAGGCTTAAAAAAAATTCAGGTAATTTTGTGCCCAATAAAAGTTATCCACAAAGTAAATACTAAATTAATTCCGTTGTATAGTATTGGTATTTAATATATTGTATAAGAAATTTAGAATAATTATATTGGTAAATAAAAGTTATCCACAATCTAAGGTCTGAGCAATAATTTCTTCTGCATATTACAATCCGGTGCATAATCATTTTCAAATTATCTCATTCTCAAATTTTCAAATTGTCTCTTTACCACTTCTCCGTCAAATACTTCCAATACCTTTTCGGTACATGCTGAATATGGAGTTTTAAGTTTTTTCTTTCCACAATATTGGTTTTTATGAAATACCGCTGCCAAAGCGTTTGATAGTTATTTTCCTCATCATGAAATTTCTGTTGGTACTGATTGAAATCCGGTTTCTCTTCAGGATAGAAGAAATCACAATTTTCAAGATCATAAAAGACTCCGTAGTTTCTTCTGAGATCATAGATCATCCATTTCTGATCCTGATAACGGTCTTTAAAATGTTTTCTGATCAACGGAAGAACATTAAAGTCCGGATCTATTTTGGCGAAAAAAATACCATCTTTCATTTTTTCAAAGCGTACAAAAGCGGTCATTCTATGTCGTTCCCGGTCAACAGACTTACCTATTTTTGAAATTTTTAAAATATCAGGATCTGCAAAATTTTCCAGAATATTTTCTTCCGGATATTTTATAGATTGTTTAACAGCGGATAAGATCAATGTTTCACTTTCAGGATTGTCAGATAAAAAAACTTTCAGCAACTGATGAATTCCCTGTTTCCCGATATTTTGTTCTAATTTCTTTAAAACCCTGTCTGATTTCTCTGTCTGCGTAATGACTTCATGAATTTCAGCAAAAATATTTTCCTGAAAAAACTTTTCTCTGCCCGTTATTTCAGCATCTTTATAACGGTATTCGAAAACTTCAAATATCGCAGTAAAAAGACCGTCAAAACTTTCGTCATAGATAAGGGTTGTCATAGTTTAATTTGAGAATTTGAAAATATAACAATTGTTGTTTTTGTCATTCTATTGTATTTTCAGAACGATAAGGAGCTTTTTTATTTTCTATAACAGATTAATTTCAATTCATTTTCGGTCATATTTAAAATAAACTCAATTGTTGTGAAAACTGATTGTGAAATTTAGATGAGCTTCCGCCTACCAATAGCTTCCGGAAATTTTTATCCGTTAAATATTTTAAATAGGTATTTCCTGCATTAAAATCAATAAAATATTTTGCCCTATTGACCGCTGCTCCCAATTTTTTCAGATGATCCATACTTAAAATCTGAAAACGCCTTGCACTTACAATTTTCTGTGCAGATTTTACACCAATCCCGGGAATTCTTAAAATCATCTGATAATCGGCAGTCTGAATATTAACAGGAAACTGATCCAGGTGCCGTAATGCCCAGCTTAATTTCGGATCCATTTCCAGATCAAGAAAAGGAATCTCAGGATCTAAAATTTCTTCTGCTTTAAAACCGTAAAATCTCATCAGCCAATCGGACTGATAGAGTCTGTTTTCCCGTAACATCGGAACCTCTGTTGCCAGTGAAGGTAATCTTTTATCTTCCAAAACGGGTACATAACCGGAGTAATACACCCTTTTCAGATTGAAATTTTTATAAAAATGATCGGCAACCTTGATGATTTGCAGGTCATTTTCATTGGTAGCCCCTACAATCATTTGGGTAGACTGCCCAGCCGGAGCAAACTTGGGAACTTTCTTTAAAATTTTCTTTTCATCCTCATACTGGCTAATTCCTTTCTGGATATATCGCATTGGGCTGATCATGTCCTGTCTGTTTTTCTCAGGAGCGAGTAGTTTTAATCCGCTTTCCGTAGGGATTTCAAGATTAACAGACAGCCGGTCTGCATATAAAGCCGCCTCCTGCATCAGCTCATCACTGGCTCCCGGAATAGATTTTAAATGGATGTAACCATTAAAGTTTTCTTCCAGGCGTAATTTTTTAGCTACTCTTACAAGGCGCTCCATCGTGGTATCTGCATTTTTGAAAATTCCGGAGCTCAGAAATAATCCTTCAATATAATTTCTGCGGTAAAAATTAATGGTGAGGTCTACCACTTCTTCCACTGTGAAGGCGGCCCTTTTGATATCGTTAGAACTCCTGGAAACACAGTAAGCACAATCATAAATACAGTGATTGGTCAATAAAACCTTAAGTAAAGAAACACATCTTCCATCTTCTGTATAGGTATGGCAAATCCCACTTACAGAGCTGTCTCCTAAAGCGCCTTTTTTATTCTTTCTTGTGCCTCCGCTGGATGAGCAGGAAACATCATATTTTGCTGCGTCAGCAAGGATTTCAAGTTTTTCTTTAAGGCGGTCAAAATTCATTTTTTATAAGATGTGATATTATTTGTATCCGTTTGTTGTTTAAATTTTGTTCAAATTTAGTTCCAAAATTGATAAATATCAATCTTTTTTCATAGAAGTTATCAACAAAAAAAAGCCTCAAAATCATTATATTTACGGCTCATTAAAGTTTATATCATGAATCATAAACCTATCGAAGGTTTTTCCAAGCTACCTAAGCAAGGGAAAATCGACTGGCTCGTAAACGAATATCTTGAAGGAAATCAGGACTACCAACATATATTAAAACAATATTGGAATGATGATGCAGATCTTCAGAAACTTCATGAGGAATTTTCTGAAAATACGATTTCCAATTTTTATATGCCCTACGGAATTGCTCCGAACTTTTTAATTGACGGCAAACTATTGGCACTTCCAATGGCTGTTGAAGAAAGTTCTGTAGTAGCTGCCGCTTCGAAAGCTGCCAAATTCTGGATTGACAAAGGAGGGTTTAAAACAACCATTATCAACACTGAAAAACTGGGCCACACCCATTTTATATTTAATATTGAGCCACACAAATTATTACATTTCTTTAATTTTAATTTGAAGAAGAAATTATTTGAAGCTACTGAAGACATTACTGCCAATATGAGAAAACGGGGTGGTGGAGTTCTAAACATCAGCCTTATTGACAAAACGGCAGAAATGCCAAATTACTATCAGCTTAAAGCCAGTTTTGATACGGTAGATTCAATGGGAGCGAACTTTATCAATTCATGTCTTGAGCAGTTTGGAAAAACTTTGAGGCAGGAAGTAGCTACCAGTGATGATTTTACTCAGGAAGAAAAAAATTCATTACAGATTGTTATGAATATCCTTTCCAACTTTACTCCTGACTGTGTGGTAAGAGCTGAGGTTTCCTGTAAAATGGAAGATTTGAAAGACGATAGCGGAATTTCTCCTGAAGAATTTGCAGCTAAGTTTAAACAGGCTGTTACCATTGCTGAAATTGAACCTTACCGTGCCACTACTCACAACAAAGGGGTCATGAATGGGGTAGATGCTGTAGTGATTGCAACCGGAAATGATTTCAGAGCAACAGAAGCCTGTGCTCACGCTTATGCGGCAAGAGACGGACAATACCGATCTCTGACTCACTGTACAACAGATAACGGAGTTTTCAGATTCTGGATCGATCTTCCGATTTCTGTAGGAGTAGTAGGAGGGTTAACCAATCTTCATCCTTTGGTGAAATTCTCATTAGCCTTACTTGGAAAACCTTCTGCACAAGAATTAATGAGTATTTTGGCCGTTTCAGGTCTGGCTCAGAATTTTGGTGCATTGCGTTCTCTGGTAACAACAGGTATTCAGAAAGGGCATATGAAAATGCACTTATTGAATATCTTAAACCAATTGGGAGCTACAGAAGAGGAAAAACATCATTTTGTTACTTATTTTAAAGATAAAACGGTAAGCCACCATGAGGTTATCAATGAGTTTAACAGAATGAGAGAAAACTAATGTTACAGATCATCTTACCCATTGTATTTCTCATCTTCGGAATCTTTTTGAAGAGAACGAATATGGAAGGTTTTAAAAGTTCCAAAAGATTTTCCAATATGTTTATTATACTGGGAATTTCTACATTGGTTGCCAAGTTTATTTTAATATACCTAAAATCAAAATAGTGAAAAAAAGTATCTTATTCTTTCTGTTGATTTCCGGCTTAAGTTTTTCACAGCAAAAAAATCTGAAAATTAATTTTTTACAGCCGAAATCTGAAAACTGTTATTTTCCTGTGGTTTCTTATCCCGATAATCCAACTGTAGAAAATAAGATCAATACTTTTTTACAGGTTGATCAGCTGGAATATGTTCCCGGATCAGGAGGAAATCCTTTTAAGCTTGTTTCCGGCGGAAAGACTTCTTACTCAAACTATGTTCATTTTTATAGTTGGGAAAAAAGGGACACGCCAAAGAATATTTTGTGTCTTGCCATAGATGGAGAAGCTTCCGGAGCCTATCCGGAAAATTTTATGATCTGGAAGAATTTTGATCTGAGAACCGGAAATTTGATCAACATTCAGGATCTTTTCCAGCCAAATGCTGTTAAAACAGTGGAAAGCATTATTCAGAAAAGAATAAGAAAAAATATTAATGACTTTCTCACACAGTTAAAATCAGAGAAAACCCCTTCACAAGAAGTGTTGGATCAGATTGGTATTTACGAAGGTTGCTATACGGATTATACTTTACCTGGAATCAAGTTTTTTTTCACTGAAGAAAAGCTTAAGTTTATTGCCGGAAGATGTGCGAACCACGCGATGAGAGCACTGGATGAACTGGACGATCATGTTATTGAGTTTCCTTATAAAGAACTTGAGAACTATTGGAGTCCTTATGCCAGAAATTTACTCAGCGGATCTGAAAAAGTGGATAAAACCAGTTTCAGTAATAAGCTGTACAAGGGAAAGATAGACGGAAAATATCCGGTTACAGTTCTTATTAAAGACTTTTATGCTGCCAAAGATGCGAACGAAGAAAGTTCCTTTTCAGCGGTATATTGGTATGATAAAAGTAAAAAACTGATTGAGTGGAATGGGAAAATGAAAGGAAATCATATCTCAATTACCGAAAGTGAATATTACAGCCAGGAAACAAATCAATGGATTCTGAAAGCCTCTGTAGAAGCAGACATGAACGGAAAAAAAATTGTAGGAACCTGGCAGGATTATAATACAAAAAAATATTTAACTCTAGAATTAGAAGAATTATAAAATGAAAACAATTACTTTAGTTTTTGGTGCGGTCTACGGAATGATATCTGTGATTCTGGGCGCATTCGGTGCCCATGCCTTAAAGAAAATATTAGCTGTGGAAAGACTGGAAAGTTTCGAAACAGGAGTGAGATATCAGATGTATGCAGCTTTTTTCCTGCTGATCATTGGATACATTTTAAAATTTGAAACTTCTACTGAAAAATGGACCTCTATTTTAATGATTGCAGGAACACTTTTGTTCTCTGTAAGTATCTATTTCCTGAGTATGCAGGATTATTTAGGGGTTAACCTTAAATTCTTAGGACCTATCACACCGCTTGGAGGTCTGATGATGATCTTAAGCTGGGGAATGCTTATTCTTTATTTTGCTAAAAATAGAATCTAAGAATGAAAATCAATAGAAGAAGACGGCTTATAAGGACATTCAACCTTTTGGATCAGCCGATAAGGTTTAATCCGTTTGTTTTTAGCCGTACTTTTTTCATGTGGGCTTTTACGGGGCTTGTAGGAGGTATTATTGCCGGCGGATATTGGATTGTACTGGAATATTTTACCGAATTTCTGGCTCATTTTCAAGGATGGATGGTAATTCCTACGATGGCAATTTGTGGTCTTTTGGCAGGGTTGGTCATTCATTTCATTGGTGATCCCGGAGAAATTCATCTGATCGTTAATAACATCAGGTTTAATAAAGGAAAACTGGAACCGAAGAATAATCCTTCGATGATCCTTTCATCACTTTTCTGTGTAGCTTCGGGAGGAAGTTTAGGACCGGAAGCACCCCTGGTGCAGGTAACGGGCTCCACAGGAACATGGTTGGGAAAAATTTTCAGACTGAAAGGTGAAGAATTACGTTCTTTAAGTATTGCAGGGATGGCTTCAGGTTTTACAGCCTTATTTGGAGCACCTCTGGGAGGAAGTCTTTTTTCTCTGGAAATTTTGCACCATAAACATGCAGTGGAATATTATAAAGCGATTATCCCGGCGTTGGTAGCAAGCTGTTTCAGTTATCTGATGTTTGCTTTAATTATCCATCTGGGAATTGGGGCAACATGGGATCTGAAGGCTTATCATTATGCGGGAGTATATGATTTTGCCTATGCTACGGCATTTGGAATGGTAGGAACTTTATTTGGCTGGATTTTTATTTTCGTGGTCAAATTTTTCAAGAAAATTTTTGAATACAGAAACTTTCCAATCTATATTAAAACATTGGTAGGTGGAATTATCTTAGGAATTATTGCCTATAATTTTCCTATCACAAGATATTTTGGACATAACGAAATCAACCAGCTGATCGGCGGGAATTTCGGGTTGAACTTCCTGATTCTGATTCTGGTGTTTAAAATCCTGGCTATAGCCATTACCGTAACTTCCGGATGGAGAGGTGGTTTTATCATTCCTTTGTTTTTTGTAGGAACAACATTAGGATTAATTATTCATAATTTGTTTCCGGCTGTTGATACTACTTTAGCTATCGTAAGCTGTATGGCTGCCATCAATGCCTGTGTGACGAGAACACCCATGAGCACCACCATTATTTTGGGAACACTCACAGGGTTTACTTATTTCGTACCCATATTGTTCGCCAGTCTTACAGGATATTTCCTGGCTCCAAGAATTCCGTTTATCGGGTCACAGTCTGAAAAATTAACGGAAGAATAGAGGAATTTATAGTAACATGTCAAAAATCAAGGTAAGTAATCTTTAATTTTTGAATGAAGAATCTTGAACTTCCATGTCTTTTTAGTAAATTTGTCAACCTTTAAATTTTTAAATAAAATAATAAAAATAATATGAATCTTCACGAGTATCAATCAAAAGAGATTTTATCAAAGTATGGAGTAGCTATCCAACGTGGTTTCGTTGCAAACAACGTAGATGAAGCTGTAGCAGCTGCTGAGAAATTGACTGCTGAAACCGGAGCTCAGGCTTGGGTTGTAAAAGCACAGATTCACGCAGGTGGTCGTGGTAAAGGGGGTGGTGTTAAGTTTTCTCCAAACATGGATAAGCTTAAAGAAAACGCTCAGAATATCATCGGAATGCAGTTGGTAACTCCACAAACTTCTGCTGAAGGTAAAAAAGTACACTCTGTTTTGGTTGCAGAAGATGTTTATTATCCTGGAGAATCTGAAACTAAAGAATTTTATGTTTCTATTCTTTTAGATAGAGCTGAAGGTAAAAATACAATTGTATATTCTACTGAAGGAGGAATGGATATTGAGCACGTTGCAGAAGTAACTCCTCATTTGATCCACAACGAACTTATTGATCCTGCGTTGGGTCTTCAAGGTTTCCAGGCTAGAAAGATTGCTTTCAACTTAGGTCTTGAAGGAAATGCTTTTAAAGAATTTGTGAAATTTATTTCATCTCTTTACAATGCTTACACAGGAATTGATGCTTCTCTTTTCGAAATTAACCCTGTATTAAAAACTTCTGATAACAAAATTATCGCTGTTGATGCTAAAGTAACTTTAGATGGTAACTCATTATTCCGTCACAAAGATCTTGAAGCGTTGAGAGATACAAGAGAAGAAGATCCTATCGATGTAGAAGCTGGTGAAGCCGGTCTTAACTTCGTAAAATTAGATGGTAACGTTGCTTGTATGGTAAACGGAGCTGGTCTTGCAATGGCAACTATGGATATCATCAAATTATCTGGTGGTAACCCTGCTAACTTCCTTGACGTAGGTGGTACTGCTGATGCTCAGAGAGTACAGACTGCTTTTGGAATTATCTTAAGAGATCCAAACGTAAAAGCAATTTTGATCAATATCTTCGGAGGTATCGTAAGATGTGATAGAGTAGCTCAGGGGGTTGTAGATGCTTACAAAGCTATGGGAAGCCTTCCTGTTCCATTGATCGTAAGATTACAGGGAACTAACGCTGTAGAAGCTAAAAAATTAATTGATGAGTCTGGTCTTCCGGTACACTCTGCAATTACTTTAGAAGAAGCTGCAAACAAAGTAAAAGAAGTTTTAGCGTAATCTGAAATTTTTATATAAAATAGAAAACCGTTTCATTTTTGGAACGGTTTTTTTTCTTTTAAAGCGGCAAAAAATATTAAATTGTAAGCTGTTTTTTAAGGCGTAAAGAACCTGGTACTTTAATAAGTGGTTGTCTAAATTTCTATGGAATGAAGATTTAATTCAATTGGATTATTATCAGATATTTTACTTTCTTTTATTTCAGCATCTAAATCTTTTAGAAAGTTTCGCTTTTCTTCATTGCTTTTAAAATAATATCGCCCTTAACCTTAAAAAGGGCTTTGGTATGATATAAGTAAAACGATAAAGCCCTGAATTAACAAGGCTATTTTGAATACATACTAGAACTTCTATTGTTTTGTAAGTACAATGTCTTTAGGGAAATTAAAACGCCAACCTTTTCCAGGCTCTACAAGCTGATTATAATTAGGGCAGGTAATATCACTAATAGTTACAGGGTTTTCTATTAGTTCTAAACTTATCTGCGTTTTTTGTGAATTGGTAAATATAATAATTAGATCTGCAGTTTTATTGCACATATTTTTAGGCTGAAAAAATAAAGATTTTTGTCCAAGAGGCTTTCTTGTTGGATAAATACCATAAAACTCTGGAGCATTCTGATCAAAATTGGAAATCCTGTCTATTTCTATAGTTCCATTAGAAGATACTAACTTTCGCTCACCCACTATTTTATCTGAATCATAATATGTTCCATCATTAGACATATATCTCTTCTTTATTTTTTTTAATTCAAGATAGAGGGTTTTTCCGTCCCATGTACCTTTCCAGGCTCCTACATAAGGATCAAGCTCTCCATCCAAATCTTTATAATATGCTCCATTAGGAATATCTATCTTTGGTGTATTAAGTGGTAATGTCTGTTGAGCATTAATAAAATTAATGCAAAATAATAAGAATATAATAATTATCTTTTTCATTGTATTGTTATTTATTGAGGACAATCTACTTTATCTAAATTAGTGCCATTAGTTTTTAGTTCTTTACTTTTTCCCTCATCACTGAGATCAAAAAGTTTAGCCTGATTAATATTCATATGTTTTTTCATAAACTCTAAAAATCCTTTTTGAAGATTTTCTGTTGAAATATTAGCATTTCCCAGCCTATCTTTGTATGTTTCATTCAATGCTTCAATCTGCGCAGTTGTATATAGGCTTAAATTATCCGCATTAATTCCATCCCCTCTGAGTTGATAAGTTCCACTACTTGTAACCACGGTCAAAAAAACATTATCTAAAGGTATATTATTGGCTTTAGCATTAAGAAGAAGCTGAATGAAGTTATTAATATCCCCCGGAGAAAATATAGGAATTAGCCCATCGTAATGTGAATGCATCGCTCCAAAAGTATTATTGAATATTTTAAAATTAAGTTCAGTTGTTCCGGGTGAGTTGCTTAGCTCCTGATATTGCGTTTCCGTTTGCCCAGAGCCAGGAACTGGACTCCCGACTCTAAAGCCACTTTCGGAAGAAGCTCCTGTTTTAGATTTAAGATAATCGGTTTTTGCCTTATAATTAGGATCGTTCTTCTGTTGTTTTATTTTCTTACATGGCTCTTCATTTTTTGGAGGATTATCGGGGTTTTGTGGATTAGTGGGGCCAACCACTCCTCCCGGAATTGGAGTGCCAGGATTAGTCGTCGGATCAATACCTCCACCTGTTCCTCCTCCTCCAGGAACAGTAATAACAATTTCATCTATTTCTCCATGACAGGGTTTACAGCGACCAGGCAAAATACCTCCGTGATCTCTATAAGCTATTTCTTCAATAAATTTACCATCCACAAGCTGCATTTTGTATCTCATAGAACCTTCTAAAGCAATATAAGAAGCCGTTCCTGTCATTTTTTCCATAATTTGATGAGCAGAAAGGCTGTAATCTGATGAATTAAATCCTCTTTCAGATTCAAATTTCCAGAGGTGTCCGGAAACTTTATTATTATCAATTCTAAATGTTAACTCTTCAATGATTTTGCTTCCTTGGTTTTTTATGGGAACAGTAATGAGGATAATATTTTTTCCGTCATCATACTTTCTCGCTTTTTCCCATTCAACTTGCTTTCCTACTACCATATCCTTACCTCTCATATATTCACTTTTAATGTAAGAAACAGGATCAGACTGAACATTTACAATCTCTGTTTCTAAACTTTCATGCATGCAGGATTGAATAGAAGTAAACAATAGAATGTTTACAGCCAAAACAGCTATAAAATATTTTTTCTTCATAAACAATTTGTTTTTTTTTAATGGCTGCAAAACTATTATATTTTTTTTGAAATTTAAAATTAATTCTATTGAAAGTGAAATAAAAAGTGTCGAAAAATGGAACTTAATTTTGCTATAAATAAATTTTTTTAGAAATTAAGTGGTTTTAATAATATTTTCAGACCGTATATAAATCTTTATTGCCTTAGCATTTATCCAGTCTATCCAATATTCCAAAAAAAAGACTACTTCAATTGTTGAAGCAGTCTTTTACATTTTTAAAGAATTTTTTATTTATCCTGATTCTCAGTTACATTAGTTTCTCCATTGGTAATACTGATACTTGTAGGAGTGACCAGCTGGATTTTATCCACATCAAAACGTTCTTTAATACCTAAATAAGCTTTACTTTTTACCTGGGCTAGATTGGCACCTATTTTTATCCAGAATTTTACCTGAAGATTAAATGAACCCTGCTTCAAATCTGTGAAAATTACCTCAGCAGTATCCAGTTTGTCCACATTATCAAGGCTCTTAATAACATCCAGAATGCTTTTCTGTGCCTTACTGATATCTTCATCAGCAGGAATCTCAAAATTCAGGATAATTCTGCGCTGCGGAGATGCTGTAATATTATAGAATGGTGCATTAAAAACGATCTGATTGGGAATGTATGCTTTTTTCCCATCATCAGTAAGGATCTTTGTAGTTAAAAAACCAATTTCCTGTACTGTTCCGGAGTGGGTACCAATGGTAATATAATCTCCCACCTTAAAGGCCTTATCAATTCCAATAAGCATTCCTGAAAAAATACTTGAAACAAGATCTTTCAAAGCGACCCCTGCGATAACCCCTGCCACTCCCAAACTTCCGATAAACTTCTAAAGGAAGCCACTAAAGCCCATAATCTCAAGCGAAATAAAGGTTCCAAGCATCATAATCAGAAATCTGAATATTCCAATCAAAGTAACTAAAGAACTCTCTTTTTTGCTTTTAGGGAAGAACCGATGGAATAATTTTACGGCAATTACACTTAAATACTTACTTGTTATCAGGAAAAAAGTAAATACTAAAATCCCGACAATAAGTTTGGGAGTAAGTTCGGCAAATGTTATATACCAGTTTTCCAATACTTTATATACCAATTCTATATAGCTGAGCCCTGTTTTCTGCATGAATTTTTTTAATAAAGATATAAATTTTCAAGAAAAATTTTGTTAGTTCCAAAAAGTCTACTAAATTTGTAGACTAACAAACGCGAATAATATGTCAATCAGATTAGGAGATACAGCGCCAAACTTTCAGGCAGTTTCATCTTTAGGAGATATCAACTTCTATGATTATCTTGGAGATTCATGGGGAATTTTATTTTCACATCCGGCAGACTATACTCCGGTTTGCACTACAGAGCTAGGCTACACATCCAGGCTGCAGGCCGAATTTGCTGAAAGAGGAACAAAGGTGATCGCCCTGAGTGTGGATGAAGTAGAAGATCATCAAAACTGGATTAAGGATATTAATGAGACCCAAAATACAGACTTACAGTTTCCTATTATTGCTGATAAAGACAGAAAGGTGTCAGAGCTGTATGATTTTATTCATCCGAATGCCTCTGCTACAGCTACAGTCCGCTCTCTACTGATCATTGATCCTGCAAAAAAAGTGAGGCTCATTATTACCTATCCCGCATCAACGGGCAGAAATTTTAATGAAATACTGAGAGTGTTGGATTCTTTACAGCTTACAGATAGCCATCAAGTCGCTACACCTGTTAACTGGAAGTATGGTGATGACGTTATTATACCACCTGCAATATCTACAGAAGAAGCCAGGGAAAAATTCCCCAAAGGAGTTACAGTAATAAAACCTTATCTGAGATATACGCCCCAACCCAATATATGATTTATTTGATTTTTTATAGTTTAGTTTTATTTGTACGAAAAGCGCCCTGAAATAATTTCAGGGCGCTTTCAATTTTTATAAGTATTTCAGTGATTACTTAACGTCGTTGATGATTTGTTTTCCTTTAGATGTTGGAAGATAAATCTGGAATCCTAGACCAAAAGTAATTTTGTTGGTATAACCTCCACTTCCGAATCCTGCGTTAGCGTCATATTTCACCAATCCTTCTAAACCGATGTTTGGCGTAATGAAATATGAATAACCAGGACCAAATCCGAAGTTAAGTCCGTTAGAAGAAGAACCTCCTTTAGAGATTGATGTTCCTCCTACACCTAAATTACCTTCTAAGAACCATCTTCCGTGGTGTAAAAGATTGCTTACTCCCTGCTCTCCCGGATTAAGGTAGTAACGTCCTAATGCTCCTACGTTATACGTGAAAGTAGTGGGTGCATCTTTAGCTCCTTTGAAACCTAAATCTACATAACCCCCAATAGCAATATTGTCTTCAATAAAGTAAGCTCCTTTCGGCTGAATATTGAAATCATAACCACCTCCTTTATTTAAACCGAAGTTGGCGCCTGCAAGGTTACCACCTACCATCCAATTACCTTTTTGAATCTGAGCGTTTGCAGTTGCTGTTAAGCCTGCTACGGCTAATATCCCTGTTAAAATAAGTTTTTTCATAATTTATTATTTTAATAATTAAATGTTTATTATTCACGAATTATAGAAAAAACAATAAATGTGCCAGACTCCTAATTTTAGATAATTTTTCAAAATTATTGTTAACGATATCAATAAGATAGAATTAATTTTTTTAACATAATTAATGAATATTTCGCAATTATATTACGTAAAAAGAATGGTACTAAATTGAATATAATTAATTTTAAAAAAAATATCTATTCTCTTTTTACTAGTTATTTGTTGAGATCATAATAACAAGTATTCAGATTTTAACTTTCTTCTTTAGATGAACAGAAGTATCACGGATATAATTAATCCTGCAATCGTAAATTTTATTCCTCGTTTGAAAGCTTTAGTTTTAGGATTAAACATCCAGAAGCTTGAGATAACAAAGAAGAAAAGAGCAACTCCGAAAAATACGTTTAAAGGGGAGATTGCATCTTTGGATTGGGATTTATGAAGTTTTACCATTTTATCCAGTACAAACGGAAGTTCTTTTTTTGCATATTGAGCTTTACCTGTTGTGCTGTCATAAGTTCCCTGCTTAAAATGAAGAATATTTCCTTCTGTTTTTTCAACTTCCAGACCTTTAATTTTCAATTCTTTTCCAAGTTCCTTCTCTGAAAGATGGGCAGGTACGGTTTTGTCATATTTTTTTTCATTCTTCAAAAAGTCTGTATCTCTATATACAAGCAGAATTCCGCTTACTGCATACACAGCCATAATTCCTGCAAGAAAATATCCAAGGTAACGGTGTGTAACCCTCATGAAACTTCTTGTGTCTTTAATCTTATCCATATTATATAGTTTGTTTTTTAAATTTCAAAAGTGGAAACTGCAAAAATGCAATTTCCATTTGAGTTGAGAAATAAATGTTTACTTATTTCTAAAGTTTGTACGTCAATGTAAAATAATAATTTCTCGGCGTAATCGGGTTTACAGAATAATTCTCGTGAACGTTGTAGTTTACAACATCAAACAAGTTACCCACTTTCCCTTGGATAGAGAACTTATTCCACTCGTAGCCTACAGATAAAGAAACAGTTGTGTAGTCTTTTAAATCAAACATTCTACTCACGTTGTTTCTACTTGCGTTTGTAGATTTTGAATCATTCCATCCAGCGATTCTGTCTCCGATGTAATAAATTCCAGCTCCGATTTTTAAGCCTTTTACATAGTTTGTAAATTTATAGAAAACGGAAGCGTTCGCTGTTGTAGCAGGTGTTCTTACCAGTCTTTGATTTTCAACATATCCCTTTTCAGGAGTATCAATGTAAACGGAATTGTTATAAGAAAAACCTCCGATTATAGATAAGTTTTCTGTAGGATTTCCTGTAATGTCTAATTCTACCCCACGGCTTCTCATATTTCCTGAAAATTCCTTCAGATTAGTATCTGTGGAATTTACTGGTGCTCCGTTGGAACCAGAAGCGAACCAATATGTTTGATAATAATTATTGTACATAATCTGGTAAGCCGTTAAGTTAACTGCTAAAGCATTGTTCCAGAAATTCTTTTTGATACCAATTTCGTATTGGTCAACTGTTGAAGGTTTTATGCTTTGTTTTGATAAAGTAGTTAACTGATTTTGAACATCAGTAACAGGTTGGTTGGTATTTACACTACCAAATTGATCTGAAGTATATCCTGCATTTGAAGCAAACGAATTCGTATAAGTTGCAAACACCGAAAGATTTTCATTCGGTGCATAAACCAAACCTATTTTTGGAGAAAATGCATTGTCAGACGTTGAAGAATTTGCTACTTCAATTTTATCATTTAATGTAAATCGGGTTGTCAGCGTAGGCATATTTTCTATATAAGACCATCTTAGCCCTGCAATTACTTTTAGTTGCTTTGTTAAGCTGATAAAATCTTGTGCATAGATCCCAATTCTTCTTGTATTGATTCTATTTCTTGTATTGAGAGTAGAATTTGGCATATCAATACTTCCCCACGTTGAAGGATCATCTAAATATAGAAGATTTTTAGGAGCTGTAATATTATAAGCATAAGCATCCGCCTGGCTATAATCAGCATCTGAACCAATTAAAACTTTATGGTTGATTTTTCCTGTATTGAATTCACCGTTAATGTTTACTTGTGCAGAAGTATAATTTTGTTCGTTGTAAGTTCTGCCAAAAGGTCTTTTCCAGGATAATCTATTAGTATCTACAGTTGCATCTTTAGTGTCATATATCCATTGTACTCTTTCAGAAGAGAAATAATCTTTAGTATAGTTTTGGTAAGAAGCAGTAGCGTTCAAAGACCATCTTTCGTTAAACTGATGATTAAAGGTTACGTTCGTAGAAGCTTGCTGTACATCTTGATATTGCCAGTCAGTTCCGAAGAAGGTGTTTCTGGAAACTGCATCATTCAATCTATAGCTTTGGTTTTTTTCAGTAATAGATCCAATCCCGAAATCCGGAGTAAAATTATTTTTAAGATAATCTGCCTCAACAATTAATTGAGATTTATCACTTAAATTAAATAAGAACGAAGGATTGAAGTAATATTTCTCTGATTCTACAATATCTCTGAAACTTTCAGCATGCTCATAGGCACCATTTATTCTGAATGCAATATTTTTGGATAAAGGTCCATAGATATCAACTGTTGGTTTATATGAATTCCAGCTTCCACCATTCAGCCCTACACTTCCACCAAAATTGAATTTAGGTTTTTTGGTAATCATATTGATAACACCACCAGCAGCTGTATTACCAAAAAGCATTGCATTAGCTCCTTTTAAAACTTCTACTCTTTCCAGACCGCTTACTTCGGGAAAAACGCCACTATTTATTCTTGAACCATTCTTAAAAATATTGTCATTTCCTAAAATGAAACCACGCCCACCAAAGCTGTCCTGAGAATTACCTCTCGAGGAAGTCACATACATTCCATTAACATTTTGAAGAACATCACTCAGCTGTTTTGCCTGCTGTTGCTCAATGATCTCATGAGTTACAATGGCAATGGCCTGCGGATTTTCCATTACCGTCAGGTTAGATTTTGTGGATAATGATCTTGCCTGGTTAGGATTTCCCGTTTTGTGAAGATTAATGTCTTCAATAGTCTGGGTTCTGATAGTATCTGCTTCAGCATTTTTCAGCTGTGCACTCAAAGATACAGCAGTAAACAAAAGCCCTAAAGAAAGTAATTGTTTTTTCATTTTATTTTTATGTAGAACAGTTTTAAATAAGCCGCAAAAGTAAGTATTTGTTTAGAATAGATAAAAATTAATATATGATTTTTATCATATAATTAAATCACTTATCTGTGTTTTATTGTTATTGTTCCTGTGGATAGACAATAAGGAGCTTTTTATGAATATATTTGTTATAAAAATAAAATTATGCAATTGGTAAAAGCAGGGCTATGTGCCTTTGGAATGAGTGGAAAAGTGTTTCACGCTCCTTTTTTAAAGGAACATCCCGGATTTTTTATTTCTGCTGTAGTAGAAAGAAGCAAAGAAGAATCCAAAGAAAAATATCCTGAAGCTACTATTTATCGGTCGGTAGAAGAGATGCTTCAAAGTGCAGATATAGAATTGGTGGTAATCAATACCCCGGTTCAGACGCATTATGAGTATGCAAAAATGGCATTGGAAGCAGGTAAAAATATTATTGTTGAAAAACCATTTACTGTCAATGTTGAAGAAGCTGAAGAACTGGTGAAACTGGCTGAAGAAAAAGGTCTTTTTCTAAGTGTATACCAGAACAGAAGATTTGACCGTGATTTTTTGCAGGTACAGAAAATTTTAAAAGATGGAAAACTAGGGTCTGTTAAAGAAGCTGAAATTCGTTTCGACAGATTCCGGACAACACCCAGTGGGAAGCAGCATAAAGAAAATCCTCATCAGATAGGTTCGGGTTCTCTTCATGATCTTGGGGCTCACCTTGTAGACCAGGCTGTGCAATACTTCGGATATCCTGAGAAGCTTTTTGCTGATGTATTCTCTATGAAAGGACCAGATTTTGCAAATGATTATTTTGAGATTCTTTTATTTTACAAAAATGATCTAAGAGTTAGATTAAAATCTTCAGTTTTCAGTAAAGAAGCTCATAATGCCTATAGTATACATGGGGATAAGGGCAGTTTCTTACAGGAGAGAACCGATAATCAGGAAAATGAATTGGTAGCAGGTGCTATTCCGGTGTATGGAAAGGAATGGGTGAAACCATTAAAACAGCCGGATGGAATTTTAAATTTCCTGAACGAAAATTCTGAAACCGAAAGAATTGTAACTTCAAGCGAAGCCGGAAATTATATGAATTACTACCAACAGATCTATGAGCACATTGTATTTGGATATGCTTTACCTTCTCCGGGAAGAGAAGTTATTCAGAATATGAAAATTATAGATGCCTCTCTAAAAAGTACAAAAGAAGAAAAAGTAATCTATTTATAAAAAATGAATTATGAATTATGAGCTATGATTTGCTTCAGCTCATAATTCATAACTCATAATTCATAACTTATCTTTCATTTATTTATAAAGCTTCCTGAAGTTCCAGCCATTTCATTTCGTGGTTTTCCAGTTTTTCAGAAATGGCTTCCAATTCTGCAGAAAGTTTGACCACTTTTTCATAATCTGTCTCATTATTAAGCTGATCTAATATTTTTGCACGCTGTTCTTCCAGCTCTGGCATTTCCTTTTCAATAGTTTCCAATTCCCTTTGTTCCTTAAAGGTGAGCTTTCTTTTTTTAGCATTGGAAGATGGTGAGGTTTCCGGTAGAGGAGTATTTTCTTTTACAGGTTCTGCCTTTACAGCTGTATTTTTTTCTAAAGCATCCTCACGGCTTTTAGCTTCACGGTATTCTGAAAAATTCCCTACAAAATCTTTTATTTTTCCATCTCCTTCGAAAGCCAACACATGATCTATAATCCTGTCCATAAAATATCTGTCGTGGGAAACGATAATTAAAGATCCCTGGAACTGTTGCAGGAAGTTTTCCAGAACGGTTAACGTAGGAAGGTCAAGATCATTCGTAGGTTCATCAAAAATCAAAAAGTTAGGATTTTGATAAAGAATATACATCAGGTGAAGTCTTCTTTTTTCACCTCCTGAAAGTTTTGAAATAGGAGAGTACTGAGCCTGATCATCAAATAAAAACAATCTTAAGAACTGCGAAGCCGAAAGACTCCTTCCGTTGGCTAAAGGATAAAATTCTGCAATTTCTTTAATAAAATCAATAACACGCTCATCTTCTTTATAGGTAAGACCTTTCTGGGCAAAATAACCGAAAGAAATAGTTTCTCCCGTTTCAATTTCCCCTTTATCAGCCTTTTCATAACCCTGGATAATATTTAATAAGGTAGATTTGCCCGCTCCGTTTTTTCCAATGATTCCAATTTTTTCACCACGCTGAAACTGATAGCTGAAATTTTTTAATAAAACTTTATCTCCAAAACTTTTATCAATATTTTTCAGTTCCAGAACTTTATTTCCGAGGCGTTTCATTTCGAAATCAAGTTCCAGCCCTTGTTTTCTGGTATCGGTTTTAGCTACCTTTTCCGTTTCATAGAATGAATCAATTCTGCTTTTAGATTTCGTTGTTCTTGCTTTAGGCTGTCTTCGCATCCATTCAAGCTCTTTTCTATACAGGTTGTTGGCTTTATCAATAGTTGCACTGAGATTCTCTTCACGGATCATCTTGTTTTCAAGATAAGTAGCGTAGGAACCGTTATGAAGATAAAGATTCTGATCCTCTATTTCCCAGATAATATCACAGACACTGTCCAGAAAATACCTGTCGTGGGTTACAAGCAGTAAAGTTATTTTAGCTTTATTCAGATAGTTTTCAAGCCATTCTACCATGTCTACATCCAGATGGTTGGTAGGCTCATCCATGATCAGTAATGTATGTCTGTGCTCAGCTCTGGTTTCTGTTAATAGCTTTGCCAGTGCAACACGTTTTATCTGCCCTCCGGAAAGAGTACTCATTTTCGCATCCAGATCAGTAATCTTAAGCTGGGAAAGAATTTGTTTCATTTCATTTTCAAGATCCCATGCTTTATGTGCCTCCATATCAGCCAAAGCTTTTTCAATGAATTCATTATCGGTTGAATGAAGGGATTTATGATAATTTTTCAACGCAAGGATAGGAGCTGAATCCAGAGTCATCATAAATTCCTCAATATTTAAATTAGGATCATAATGGATCTCCTGGTCAAAAAGAACAACCTGGATATCTTTACTGATGATCGCAGTACCGCTGTCTGCAATTTCTTTACCCATTAATATTTTCAGAAGGGTAGATTTTCCACTGCCGTTTTTGGCAACAATAGCAATTTTGTCTCCTTCATTGATATGAAAAGAAATGTTTTCGAACAAAACTTTGATACCATAAGATTTGGTAAGATTTTCAGCAGAAACGTAATTCATTGGAAATTAATGGTTTGATTTTGATTTTGAATTGAACCGCAAAAATACGAAAATGTAACCATAAAACTTTCCGGAACTTCTTTTATAAAAATGAATATTTATAATTTTTTAATAGACTGTGTTCATTACCTGAAAAAACTATTCAGTAATTTTGAGAAGAATAATTTTAATAACACAAAATCTGATTTGAAATAATGAAAAAAGTAATTGTCGACATGGATGGGGTAATGGCAGATGTATATCATCAGCTGATACAATTTGAAAAAAGAGACTCAGGAACGGAAATAGAGATCAGTGATTTGACGGGTAAACCTGAAATAGACGCATTCCCCAACGGAAAGAAACACGTTAATGAAGTAGGTTTTTTCAGAACTTTACCTGTTATGGAGGGCAGTCGTGAAGCCATGGAATATTTAAACAACAAGTATGAACTGTATATTGTTTCAGCCGGAATGGAATTTCCTAACAGTTTAAGAGAGAAATACGACTGGCTCGCAGAGCATTTTCCATTTATTACCTGGGAACAGATTGTTCTTTGTGGAAGTAAAAGAGTCGTTTCGGGAGATGTGATGATTGATGATTATCCCAAGAACCTTGATCATTTCCATGGAGAAAGGTTAATCTTTACACAGCCTCACAATGAGCTGGTTGAAAATGAAAGCTATAAAAGAGTAGGATCCTGGAACGAGATTATGAATATGCTGTAAAGTGGCAAACAACTTAATCTATAGTCAACCTTTTTAAAGACCAGGAATTTCCACGATAAACATTAAGATCCACTTTGGTATTGATGCCGTGAACAATGCCGTTTTCGGTAAACTGCCAAAAGTCCCACCGGTCATCAGGTGAAGGGCACGGAACATCATTGTAGTTGGCTAACCAAAGTGGATAACCGTCAAACTCACCTTTTAAAAAGTCTTTATAATAATGGTAGTAGGTATAGATGATAGGTTTTTCACCATAGGTATCTTCAATTATCTTGCACCATATTTTAAGATCTTCTATCAGCTTTTTGTTTGTTTTACGTTTTGGAATTTTTTCAATATCTAAAATAGGAGGGAGGTCTCCACTTTCTAACTTTACATTAGCAAGAAAATTATTTGCCTGGATAATGGGATCTTCGTCAGCTCTGTAAAAATGGTAAGCACCACGGATAAGGTTGTGTTTTTGAGCTTTTCCCCAAAATTCCTCAAAATGCTTGTCGGCATTTCGGTTGCCCATAGTTGCCCGCATAATGACAAATTCTAATGGGATGATTTTATTTCCAATACTGAGGCTGTCCCATTTAATATCTTCTCTGTTTTGATAATGGGAAATATCAAAGCCATAAGTTTTATCAAGGTTATCCGTAAGGATTTTTTGAATCCTTAATGCCTCTCTCTCGCTGTTGTGAAGTTTTTTGTGACTAAATTTATTAAAGTACAGAGCATAATAATAACTGACAGATTGTTTCAGATAAAAACCGGTTCCTATCAATGCAATAAGTAATAGTACCAATATTACCTTCCTGCGGAAAAAATAGTTCTTCCGTCTATTGATATGGAGCTGTTTGGCAGTTTTTTTGGTGTACTTTTTCGGTGTCATAAAGTTTTGCAAAACTAACTTTTTTCACTACTAAATGCTAAATAAAATCAGTAAATTTGTTTATTATGGAAACACGCGAAAAAATCATCATTATAGGAGGAGGATTTGCGGGGCTACAGCTTGCAAAAACATTAAATAATAAAAATAAAAAAGTTATTGTACTGGATAGGGTGAATCATCACATGTTTCAGCCGCTTTTTTATCAGGTAGCTTCAGGAAGGATAGAACCTTCCAATATTTCCTTTCCTTTCAGGAAGATTTTTCAGCAATCCAGAAATACCCAGTTTCGTATGACGGAGGTGAAAGAAATTGATCCTGCCCACAACAAAGTTGTTACCGACGAAGCTGAATTTACTTACGATAAGCTGATTATAGCTACAGGCTGCAAAACTAACTTTTTTGGAAATAAAGATCTTGAAAGCAAAGCTTTTGGGATGAAAAATACTCAGGAAGCCATCGGGATCAGAAATCATATTTTAACAACCTTTGAAAAACTGATCCTGGAAAAAAGCAGAAGTGATGACGGAAACTGGAATATTGTAATTGTAGGAAGCGGACCTACCGGAGTAGAGCTGGCAGGTGCTTTTGCAGAAATGAAAAAAGAAATTCTACCCAGAGATTATCCTTACATGAATTTTGATCAGCTGAAAATTATTCTGGTAAGTTCTACAGAAAAGCCTCTTGCCGTGATGAGTAATGAAGCACAGGATCAATCTGAAAAATACCTCAAAGACCTTGGGGTAACTTTTATGAGTGGGGAAGTGGTTACAGAATATGATGGAGATAAGGTACATCTGAAAAGCGGCAAGCAAATTCCTTCCAATAACGTTATTTGGGCAGCGGGAGTTACAGGAAATGTAATAGACGGCTTTCCGGAAGAAAAATTAATAAGGAACCGATATATAGTAGATCGGCATAATAAAATAAAAGGCTACGATAATATTTATGCCATCGGAGATATTGCCTATATGGAAACTCCGAAATACCCGCAAGGGCATCCACAGGTTGCTAATGTGGCCATTAATCAGGCGAAAAATTTAGGAAAAAATTTCTTAAAGAAAAATCCTTCCGAATGGAAAGAATATGAATATAATGACCAGGGTTCTTTAGCTACTATTGGTAAACATAGGGCTGTTGTTGATCTGCCGTTTATAAAATTTCAGGGATTTTTTGCGTGGTATTTCTGGATGTTTCTGCATTTAATGTTAATTTTGAGCGTTCGAAATAAGCTGGCCATATTTTTCAACTGGATGTGGAGCTATTTCAATAAAGATTCATCTTTAAGATTAATTATTATACCTACAAAGAAAAACGGAACATTACAATGAGAATTGATATAATAAGCGTACTACCGGAATTAATGGAAAGTCCGTTTCAAACTTCTATTTTGAAGAGAGCAATGGATAAAGGATTGGCAGAAGTACATTTTCATCATTTGAGAGACTGGGCAGTCAATAAGCACAGGCAGATTGATGATGAACCCTATGGAGGCGGAGCAGGAATGGTTATGATGATAGAGCCCCTGGATAAATGTATTTCGGAGCTTAAATCTCAGAGAGAATATGATGAGGTTATTTATCTGACGCCGGACGGAGTCACTTTAAATCAAAAAATTGCCAATACACTTTCAATAAAGAATAATCTGATCTTCCTATGTGGACATTACAAAGGAATTGATCAGCGACTAAGAGATCTTCATATTACAAAAGAAATTTCAATAGGGGATTACGTGCTTACCGGAGGTGAACTGGCAGCATGTGTTCTTGCAGATTCGGTGATCCGATTGCTGCCGGGTGTTTTAAATGATGAACAGAGTGCTCTTACAGATAGTTTTCAGGATGATCTGCTTTCACCACCTATTTATACCAGACCCGAAAGTTATAAAGGCCTGGAAGTTCCTAAAATTTTACTGAGCGGGAATTTTGCAAAAATTGAAGAATGGCGGCATGACGAAGCCGTAAGAATTACCAAAGAAAAACGTCCCGATTTACTTTAAAAAATAATATGGTTTTTTATCAAACCTATTTGTCATATTTGCAAATGGAATAATATTTGTTATATGATATTTTATAAAGAAAAATATTAGTAGTTTTTTATTTAAGGTAATATTTTATTTTATTTATTTTAAATTTTGCTTATTGTCTCAATTTTCGATATTGAGGTAATATCACAAAATGATTGAAAAATTAATTCACTAAGTATTGTTTTGTTAGTGATTTTTATTA
The DNA here is from genome assembly GCF_918698085.1 of Chryseobacterium sp. Bi04. Taxonomy (GTDB): domain Bacteria; phylum Bacteroidota; class Bacteroidia; order Flavobacteriales; family Weeksellaceae; genus Chryseobacterium. The sequence continues at coordinate 22,774 of NZ_CAKKLP010000009.1, read as the reverse complement.
TATTTGACCGTTTCTTACTGAAAAATTAATTTTGAGATTAACAAATATTAATTAAAGAAATTTAAAATAAATAGTAAATTTATAATTGAAAAAGAGCATACTAACTAAAGATAGAAATTTGTGCTGATGGAGCTATTCTCTTTTTATAATGTTGAAAATTTATTTTTACCTGATCCAAAACCTGTTCATAAACTGGACCCTACAAAATCAGGTTTAAGAAGCTGGGATGAAAAGAGATATAAAAATAAACTTTTTAAAATCTCTCATGTATTCCAACTGATGAAGGAGGAGAATGGTGTATTGCCATTTATAATAGGTTTATCTGAAGTTTCCGGAAGGAAAGTTTTGGAAGAACTTATAGAGATGGATCCTTTTCATTCAGAATATGGAATTGTACATTACAATTCTATGGATGAAAGAAAAGTAGATGTAGCAATGCTATATGATAAAAATAAAGTAGAGGTTGTAGATTCTGAAACCATTACTTTCTTTTTTGAAATATCAAATAAAAACACAGGAAGTTACGACACAACCAGGGACGTACTTTTTTCTAAGGTTAAATATAAAGGGGAAATTATTAATGTCTTTATCGCCCATCTTCCCTCTAAGCGCGAAAAAGATATCAATAAACCTAAAAGAGCTTTTATATTAAACGAAATCCGGCAACGGATCCTGAAAATTGTAGATGATGATAAGGAACATGTTATATTGTGTGGTGATTTTAACGAAAACCCGGATGATGAAAATTTAGTAAAAATTCTCTATGACAATAATCATGAGAAGGTTTTGATGAATCCTTTTCAGGAATTGTTTTCCACAAGAAATTATTCTACTTTTCATTATAAATCTGGATTGCTGTATGATCAGATCATTATGTCGAGATCACTTCTTGATAATAAAACTCTTGCCTTTCAGGAGGCTTGCGTATTCAATTCTGAGAAAATAAGCAGCAGGACCAGAAATTTTGAAGGACGTCCTTTCCGAACTTATGCCGGTACACGGTATTTAGGCGGATACAGCGATCACTTTCCGGTTTTTGTCAGATTTAATGGCTTATCTTAAAAAACATAAATAATAAAAAAGTAGAAAATGAAAAATTCGAGTAACACAAGTTATCATTTAGATTCAATCGACAAAGAAATCATCTACATGTTGATGGACAATGCTAAAACTTCTTTAGCACACATTTCAAAAAATGTTGGAATTTCTACAACAGCAGTACATCAAAGAATTAAAAAACTGGAACACGCAGGCGTTATTGAAAACTCGATCTCGTTCCTTAATCCTAAGAAAATTGGATATAAGGTGATTTCGTATATCGGTGTGTTTTTGGATCAGCCAAGTCATTATCCTGACGTGGTAAAATCTTTGCATGATATTAATGAAGTAGTGGAGGCCCATTATACTACAGGAAATTACACCATATTCCTGAAGGTTCTTTGTAAAGATAATGATCATTTGATGCAGATCCTTAGCAAGCTTCAGAAGCTAAAAGGAGTAACCAGAACAGAAACTTTTATATCTCTAGAACAAGGTATTTACAGACAATTGAAAGTATAACGATATGAACATAGGACAATATTTGGATTCCACTTACTTGAAAACGCCTGAGCAATCAGGAATTTCACACGGAGAAACTCTTCAAAAAGATAAGGAACTGGCTCAGGAAGCTATTGATAATGGTTTGTTTGCTGTAATGATCCGTCCGGATTATGTAGCAGAGATCAAAAAATATATTCAGGAAAGAGATTCAAATGTTGCAGTGGGAACTGTAATAGGTTTTCATGAAGGAACATACTCTATTGATGAAAAGCTTGCAGAAGCTTCAACAGCAATTGAAGATGGAGCAGATGAGTTGGATTTTGTTATTAATTACAAGGCATACCTTGAAGGAAATGCAGCTTTGGTAAAAGATGAATTTGTAAAATGTACACAGCTTGGGCTGGAACACCATAAGGTTGTAAAATGGATTATCGAAATTGCAGCTTTAACAGATGAACAAATTGCTGATCTTACCAAAAAGATTTCCAACTGGGCTGAAGAAAATTTTGCAGAAAAAGATTTTCCGCACATTTTTGTGAAATCTTCAACAGGTTTTTTTGAAACCACTGGTGGAAAACCTAACGGAGCAACATTTGAAGGTGTGAAAATAATGCTGGATAATGCTGGAAAACTTCCTGTAAAAGCAGCAGGGGGAGTAAGAACTCCCGAAGATGCCGAAAAAATGATCAATATGGGAGTGAAAAGAATTGGAACTTCCTCAGCATTGGCATTAATTAAAAATCAGTCATCATCAGAAGGATATTAACATTGATATCAATATAAATAAAAAACCATCAAATTCATTTTGATGGTTTTGTTTATTATGCCTGTGCCTGATATTCTTCGTAAAACTGTTGAGTTTCCAGAATAAGGCTGCTCATTTCTTCCAATGTGAAAACTTCCAGGAATTTTTTTCTGAATTCCTTAAAGTGAGGAACCCCGCGGAAATAGTTACTGTAATGCTGACGCATTTCAATTAATCCTAATTTTTCCCCTTTCCATTCTACACTCCATTCAGCATGCTGGCGTACTGCTAACAAACGGTCTGCTACGGTTGGTTCAGGTAAATGTTCACCTGTTTTAAAGAAATGTTTAATCTCATTAAATATCCAGGGATAGCCTATAGCTGCGCGTCCAATCATAATTCCGTCGCATGCATATTTTTGTTTATACTCCAATGCTTTTTCAGCAGAATCGATATCCCCATTTCCAAAAATAGGGATTTCAATATTTGGATTCTGTTTTATTCTTGAAATATGTTCCCAGTCTGCCTCTCCCTTGTACATTTGGGCACGGGTTCTGGCATGTATCGTCAGCGCTTTGATTCCTGTTTCCTGTAGGCGCTCTGCCACTTCATCAATATTGATACATGTACTGTCCCAACCCAAACGGGTTTTAACGGTCACCGGCAAATGAGTAGAACTTACCACTGCTTTTGTAAGACGAACCATAAGGTCAATATCTTTCAAAACTCCTGCTCCTGCTCCTTTACACACCACTTTTTTTACAGGGCACCCGAAATTAATATCAACTAAATCAGGATTTACCGTTTCTACAATTCTTGCAGACATAGCCATTGCTTCTTCATCTCCTCCAAAGATCTGTATTCCGACAGGTCTTTCATAATCAAAGATATCCAGCTTTTTACGGCTCTTCATAGCATCACGAATTAAGCCTTCAGAAGAAATAAATTCCGAATACATTAAATCTGCACCATGCATTTTACACAAACGTCTGAACGGAGGATCACTTACATCTTCCATCGGAGCCAGCAAAAGTGGAAATTCCGGCAGTTCTATATTGCCTATTTTTATCATGGTGCAAATTTACAAAATTCTAAGGATTAGAAAATATGATAATATCTATGAGTGTGATGGGGTGATTTTAAGCGTCTAAGAATGGAAGATATGCGCGTATAGCATTGTCTTCCTAATGTCTTCAAGCCTTAGAAGCTTGCTTTTACCTGCATACTTCCGATATGGATTGTTCTGTCGCCAGAATTTCTTCCTTCATAATTTAAATTTAGCTGAATGAAAGAATTGATTGCCTGCTGAATGAAGATACTCCATACCTGGTTTTTTCCGGGCTTTAAACCATCCAGCATCTGGTTTCCTACAATACTGTAATTGTTTCCGGTGAATGTATTGTTAATGAATGAGAAATTCCCACGAATTGATGTTTTTTTACGCTCCCACTGAATGGTTCCGGTGATATCAAAGGCTTTAAGGTTTTCTTCTCCGTCCACTCTCTCTTTTTTGCGGTAAGCAGCGGAGAGCTCAGTCTGGATAGCATCAGTAAATTTATAGGTAGCCTTTGGTTTGGTTTCCATATTATTTAAACGGTAATCTCTTGTTGCAAACAGCTGCGAAGAATTTTTAATATCATGTATTGAGTTTTCCCAGTCTACCCTGAATTCTTTATTGAACCAATATCCTATATTCAGGAAATGAGAAATCTGCTCACGCTCTTCACTGCTGAAGTTGGCATTGATAAGATTGTCATTAGATATAAACCGGTAGTTCCCGTTCCAGCCGGATTTGTCGGTAGGATTAAACTGTACAGAGGTCAGTATATTCTGGTTTTTAAGAATCTGATCACTGTTTTTTTCAAAAGGGTTAAGGACCAGCACCCTATCTTTTTTATAGAAAGAGTTTTGAGAATTTAATGAAATATTGAAGTTCCAACGCTTTAAAAATGCATTTTCAGAATTAAATACAATAGCAGGATTCACAAATAAAGCCAGCTGCAGCTTATTTTTATTGGAAGGAATATATCGTACAGAATTGGTGTAAACACGAATATATTTCGCTAAATCCGAATATTCTGCGATCTCAAATTCATCCAGCTGCTGAATACCATCTCCATTATAATCAGTCCATTTATAAACCCCTTGTCCATCAGTTACTTTAATGTATTGAAATTCTCTTTGTGCCTCCTGTCCGTTTCCTAATTCATAGAATGCCTGTAAACGCATTCCGTTTCTGAAAAGCTGTTGATTGTAAAGGATATTTCCAACCACAAAATCATTATTTCTGGTTACGGCATCAGCAATATCATTTTGATAGAAGAATTTTCTATAGTGAATTAACGCATTTAAAGTAGTTCTTTCAGTCTTGATGATTTGGCTCTCTGCCATGATTCCCAAAATATTGTTCATGCTTTGAAGCCTGTTATCACGTACAGAGTCATTATCCCTCATGTATACTTTTGCAAGCAATTTGGTCCGGGTGCTGTCGCCAATTTTCTTTTGAACAAAAATTTCTTTCCAGCTGAAACTGGTCACATCCAGGAGTTGAGTATCATTGTACTTTTTCTCATTATGTTCCATGCTCCCTCCGATAGTCCAGCTGCCTTTTTTACCGGTATATTCTGTGGAAACACCACCACGGATAAACTTGGTATCCTGCAGTGTTGCATTGGTATTAAGGAATGAAAAGTTTCCTTTCGTAAAGAATTTTCCTTTGATCCAACCAAAATCCAGGTCGTTTTTAATTCCTTTATAAGAATCCTGTTCATTCAGATAGTTAATACGGTAATTTAAGGTAGATTTATTATTCCACTTATTCAGGAAGCTGAAAGTGAACCTGTTTTGAGTTCTGTTGTTGAATTCCTGTACTAAGTTGAAGTCTCTGGAGAATTCTACATCATTGATACGGTCCAGAATATGGAACTGCCTGTCGATATACTGGTATTCAAAACTTGGAGTTCCTTTCCAGTTGTTTTTAGTAAAACTTTTATTTCCAAAAATTCGCCAGGCATATCCAATGTTCTGATCAGAATCTTTTGAGGAGAATAAGTTGATATCATAGTTACTCATGGAAATATCAGTGCCTATTTTTCCTTCATGTAATAAATACTCTGAGTTTAGGGAGAAAACCTGGGATTTTTGAGGAGAAGGAAGCTTTCTTACGGCTCTGTAATCTCCGCCATTAGGTCCTGCATATTCAAAAACACGCCCGTTATTAGTGGTTTGTGCTACTTTATAATCTCCCTGGTTGGCTCCGAAATAAGTAAAGGAAACCTGATAAAGTGTTCCATTCTGATCTGTGGAAAACTCATAGAAGTCTCCGGTAGGACTTGAATGTAAAATATATAAGATTTTATTGACATCATATTCGGTAACAACCCCCGATGGAGCATACATCAAATTAGGGTCATTTCCGGCATTGGCAAGAATTTCCTCATCCTCTTTAGACAGGTTTAAAGAAAGAGGTGCATTTTTATTATCATTTTCCATAAACCAGTTAAGGCCTACTTTGAACTTTTCCCTCTGATGCTCCAGTTTACCCGTAAATAAATATCTGGAATAATTTCTGTTGGCGTAATTATAAGAGATGGTAATGAAATTCTGCTGGAAAATAGGGCGGAAGCTGGTAAAAGTAACCTCGCCCGTATTATAATTGATGATATAATCCTGGTTTTCACCACGCTTCATTAAAATACCGTCAATGAATACCTGCTCAGATCCCGAGATCAGTGTGATAAACTGTTCCCCGTTTTTACCTGTTAAACGGTAAGGTCCTTGGTTTCCTTCCACCCCCTGAAAACGGATTCTGTGAAACTCACTTCGTGCAACTCCCATAGAAACATCTACAAGCGTTTTGTTTTCAGTTCCAAATTCAGTCTGAAACTGTAGCCCCATGCTTCTTCTCTGATATTTGGCAAAGTAATTTTTAGATTCAACAAGATCTAAATGCCCGGCTCTAAGAATAGATTTATCCTTAATATTAAGCTGCATATAAATTTTATCAAATTCTTCCAGAGTTTGCGTATATCCATCAGCCTGAATTGGTAAATTATGGTCTGAAATACTTGCCAGAATGGTTACATCCTTGGAAAGGCGTCCTGAAATCTGAAGATCCATGGAACTTTGTACAGATTGCCCCTGATTATTCCCAAAAGTGATCCCCCGGATGATGGAACCTTTAGAATTCAGTTCTCCTAAAAATCTTTTTTTATCATTTTTAGCCAGTACAGCTTCATCAATAATAATTTTATTATTGGTCCTTATAAAGTCAAGGGTATCCTTTGTGAAAATATCCTGTTCCAGCCTTGCAGCCAGAATACTGTCCTTTTTTATACTGTCTTCAGGAACATTGGGGTTTTTCCATGAAAATACCTGGGCACTCCCTGAGAAGATCCCTAAAAAGAAGAATACGAATAGTAGAATAAAATTCCGCAAGTCCTGAAAATAATCCGTAAAAATAATTAAAAAATGTTAACGGAATGGGGTTTAGTATTATTAACAGAAAATTAATATAATTATTGCGAATGACTGAAAATTAGCTATAATTTAGCGGTTGAAATTATTAATATTTAAATTTTAATCATGAAAAAACTTTATTCGTTAGCTTTATTTTGTTTAACAGGTTTTGCATTTGGTCAAATTAGCTTAACGACACTAAATACTCCTTACGCTCAGAATTTTGATGAATTGGCAAATACGGGAACAGGTTCCCTGGCTTTAACCGGAGGTTTAGCAGGATGGAGCATTCTAGAGACAGGAGCTAATGCAAATTCTACATACGCAGCAGATACAGGAGCATTAAATGCTGGAAATACCTATAGTTATGGATCAGCAGGCAGTACAGACAGAGCATTAGGATCCGTGGCGAGCAGTAACTTATTATCAAGATGGGGTGCTCAGTTTAAAAATGATACAGGAAATCAAATTACAGATCTTCAAATATCGTATACTGGTGAAGAATGGAGAATGGGACAGCTGAACAGAGGGAGTAATGATAAAATTATATTTGAATACAGCACGGATGCTACGTCATTGACTACAGGAACATGGACTGCTGTTTCAGCTTTAACCTATGAAACCACTAACGCTACAGGAACTGCAGGACCGAGAGACGGGAATGCTGCAAGCTATAGAACGGCACTTAGTTCAACAATTACGGCGCTAAATATTCCTGTAGGACAGACATTTTGGATCCGGTTTGTTGATTTTAATGCTGATCAGTCTGATGACGGTCTTGCTATAGATGACTTTTCCTTAACACCTCAGGGAGGAACCTTGGCAACAGGAGAAAATAGAATTTCAAGCAAATCTTTTGTTAAAAATACTTCAGTTGAAAATGAAATTTACTTCGGAGTGCAATCAGAAGTTAAAATTTTCAATGTAAGTGGACAATTGATCAAAACAGCTTCAGTAAATGAAAATGGAAGTTTAAATGTGACCGAACTTCAAAAAGGTATTTATTTTGTAACAGGAATTGTAAACGGTAAAAACGTTTCTGAGAAGGTTATTAAAAGATAATTTTAACTAATTGTTAAATATACACCATCACTTTAGTAGAGTGATGGTTTTTTTGTACTTTTAAGCTATAAATTTAAATCATCATACAATGAAAAAAATCTTTACTATTTTGGGAATAGCTTCTGCTATTGGTTTTATGAATGCGCAAACTACCGTTTTGACGGAAGATTTTAGTTTTACAGGAGCTCTTAACGCAAATGGATGGGTTACTCACAGTGGAGCAACTCCGGGACAATTGACATCTAACGGAACTGCTGCTAATCTTGTGGCAGGAAATTCAGAAGATGTAAATAAAGCATTTTCATCTTTGTATACTATTAGTGCAACTGCCGTTAGCAAAGCCGAATATTCTGCTACAATTAATGTAGCCAGTGCAGCGGGTCTAAGTACATCTGGAGATTATTTTTTAATGTTTACAATTACTTCAGGTGCTAGTCCGGGAAATAATTTTAATGCAAGACTTTATGCTAAAGGAACTGCATCAGGATATTCTTTAGGCGTATTGAATAACGGTGCGGGAGCTGTAACACCTACTTATGGAACTGAAATTCCTTATGGGACACCTGCCAATATTACAGTAACTTATATTATTGATAATACAGTAACTCCTGGTACAAATACAGCGACTTTACAAATCAATTCACAGCCATTACTTACAAACAGTACAGGAACAGGAGGTGCTTCTGCAACAATTGGTGGGGTAGCTATCAGACAGGGTGGAAGTGCTACTTCAGGAACTGGGAATATCTCCATTGACAATCTGGTGGCAAAGGTATATTCTCCAACATTAGCCGTTTCAGAATTTAAAAATGGAAAATCAGGAAACTTTGTAAAGAATTCTTTCGTTAAAAATGAAGAAATTATTTTTGGAGCTGATGTAAAAGATGTAAAAGTTTTCAATATGTACGGACAAGTTGTGAAAACAGCTTCTGTAAAACAAAACGGAACTGTAAACGTAGCTGAACTTACAAAAGGAAACTATATTGTAACCGGTACAGTAAACAATCAGCCGGTATCTCAAAAGATTTTGAAAGACTAAAAACTAAGCTTTTAGATAAAATATAGATCCGTTATTTCAATGAAATAGCGGATTTTTTATCTAAAGTTTTGATTTGCGGTTGACCATTTATTCCAATACTACCTCTTCTGTCTCGAATACGGTTTCTTATATAAAGAATAACAATTTTTTTGTAAATTGAAGTTCTCTACAATAGAGAAAAGTTGAAAAATATTAAGTGAAAGATGGAAAATGACCTTAACTATATTTACGAAAAATGGCACCTGTATGCCAAAAACAGACAAACCCAGGAGCTGATTAATCTGTATGCCGAAGATGCTGTTTTTGAAAGCCCGCTTGTACCCAGAATTCTGGATACAAAATCGGGGATTTTAAAAGGTAAAAATGAAATTCTGCGGTTTTTGGAAGAAGGTACAAAAAGGCGCCCAAATGAATTGGTAAGATGGTATAGGAATGGAGATTCTTATATGGCTAAAGAAACATTAATCTGGGAATATCCGAGGGAAACTCCCGATGGTGATCAAATTGATATTTTGGAATTAATGAAAATTAAAGACGGCAAAATTACAAATCACCGTATTTACTGGGGCTGGTTCGGTACAGAAACATTAATAAAATCAGCACTCAAAAAGAACGAATGATAATGTCATTATAATGGGTATATATTTATACTGGAGAAATAGTAATAAAATCTGAAATCAATTTCATTAGCCCATAGTTCCACTGTGAATAATGTATTCCCCTCATTAAGTTTCAGACTCTTCCTATTGCCAAAAAATAATAATCAAAATCATTTTAACAGTAGTATTTTTGGTATATCCCTAAACATGTTGCTTTAGATATTTACCAATTCCATGGTATTATTTTTGATATTTTTATATTAACCTGTCGCTAAAATTAAACATCTATGAAAAAAATATTTACTATTGTTGGATCTGTACTGTTTGCTGTATTTACAAATGCTCAAATCGTTATCAATGAGATCTATGGAGGAAATGAAAATTCCGGAGCTGTATTAAAAAATAATTATATTATTTTAAAAAATATAGGAAATGTTCCCGTTTCTTTATCGGGAGCTACTATTCAGTATGCACCGGCAGTAGGGGCATTTAATCAATATCATGCATTACCTGACATTACCCTGAATCCGGAGCAAACCTATTTGATTCAGGAGGCTGAGATTGGCGGTGGTACCATCAATTTACCAACTCCGGATTATATTGCGACAACGGTAATTAATTTTGATGCAACTCCTAATAAATCAAAGGGAATACATATTTCAGGGGTTTCCGGAAAAATTGCATTGGCATCTGATAATGTACAGGTTCCCGGACCGGTATCATCCAATGTGCTGGATTTTGTAGGATATGGTTCCAATGCAGATCAGTTTATGGGTGACGGACCGGCTCCCTCTCCAACAATAACAACGGGGATCAAAAGAATAATGGGTACAAGCAATGATAATCTGGTTGATTTCTCCCTTGAAGGTACTGCAAAGTCTGGTTTTGTACAAAATCCATTTATAAAAGGAAATGAGATTGTTTTCGGAACTGAAATTACCGATGTTAAAGTGTATGATACCTTCAGGCGCGTTGTGAAAAAAGCACCTACAAAAACTGTCTTAGCTCTCGATATTGCAGAATTGCCTAAAGGGACTTATTTCGTAACAGGGACAATTAATAATGTTCCTATTTCCCAGAAAATTGTAAGAGATTAATTTTTATAGAGAAGGGCTACCTTAAAGTAAGATAGCCTTTTATTTTTAAATATCCGGTTTAGAATATAACCATTGTTTTATCTGTTTCCTATTTATTAATACCAGCCTCTTCTGGCAGCATTAATAATGGTCCCCAGATTGAGAACAAGGGTGTATCTTATACGTTTTGCGTAATCCTTGAATGAAGGCTCAAAGCCAAGTGAAGATTGTATAGGGAAATAAATTTCAAGGAAATCCGGAATAATTCTTACTTTAATACCGCTGTCCCATATAAACTTGGTAGGATGGTTTTGATTTTTATAGATCCCCGCATCAGCATATACATGAAATATTTTCCATACACTGGAATCTACATTAAAGGAAGTGATCCATTTGTTAACGGAGCCCGGTATAAATGATTTAAACCCTCCATCAGCTAAAATAAATTGCTGCGAAAGAAGGCCGCTGTTAGCACTCTCACCCAAAAGGCTGTAAGAGAACGCATAATTTGAAACTCTTGAAATTCCGTAATTAAATAAATTATTTCGGGTATCATTTCTTACGAAATACCCAGCGAATAAACGTAAGCTCAGTTTTTGTTTCGGGGCAAATTCCCACCTGTAAAAGGCTTCAGCAGTAACTTTGTTGAAATCTTCCATTCCTTGTGTGCTCAGGCTGAAACTCTTTTCATGAATCATCTGATTATCACTGTAACCATACCCTAAGCTCCACAGATTATATTTTTTGTAATCATTATTAGCAATCATAACAGGGCTGAGATCCCTGTCGAAATAATTATAAGACATTCCAATACTTCTGCTTATCGTACTCCGGGGATCTTTCCTGAAGCTGATATTGGAAAGTACCGATGCCTTTCGGTAAGCCAATCCGTAATCATAGTGGAAATAAGATCCTGAAACCCCAAAGGTAAGGCTTCGAATAATACTTTCAGCAGGCAGAAAAGAATAGGAGACTGCTCCGGAACCGGTGAGTTTTCCTGTTCCTGAACTGTACATTGGCGTGAATGAATACAAAAATTTCTGATCAAAGAATGATTGATTTTTAAGATTGATTCCTAAAAGAAATTTATCATAAGCATTATTAAAGCGTACTCTCGGACTGATATAGATCTCATTGTATTCAGGATCAGGAATGTCTTTGATGAGCTTAAGCTTTATTTTTTTAGCATTCGAAAATATACCTTTTGCATACAGAAAATTATCCCTGTAATTTGATTCCGGAAAGCTATAGCCTGTATTTAATGTGACTTTATAAATATTATCTGACGCTGGAAGAAGTAATTCATTATTATTCTTATTTTCTTCTGTTTCTATCCAATATGCTTTTTTTTCTCCTTCCCGTGTTTGGGTTTCAAGTTTTACCGGAATAGAGGCATCTGTATTTTTTGTGATTTTGATATGTAGAGAATCATTCTCTTTTCGTATGTTTTTCAGTTTAAAATTAACCCTGTTTTTCTGCTTAAGGAAATTGGTGAGATATCCCGAAGCTTTATCTTTTTCGCTAAGGCCTTTCAGAAATTCTTCAGGCTTTATTTTTTTTCCGGAATTTTGTGAAATATAATTTTTTATGATACCATTGAAGGTGTCATTTCCCATTTTATCAGCAGAATAATCAAATAGGCTTCCTGTTTCAAAACTGCTGACAGCCATGTCATTAAAGTTACTTAGTGAAGAAAAATTGTCGTCAATCTTTTGATCCAGATTTTGCAGCATGATATATTGGTAAGCTAAGCCATAACGATCCAGAAGCTTTACTTTTGATGCATGAAATATTTTTAAAGGCTTAATTCCGAATAACTTGGTCTCCGGAAGAGCCCCTAAAAGTTTGGTGTCTTTATAGAATTTTTTCAGATACTGAATTTCAAGATAAGATTTTAAGCCATTTTTAAACCAGTGATCTTTCTCTTTATCAGCAATGATATTTTCATCAAGAATTTTTTTGGTTATGATTCCAAAATAATCAAGGTCAGTTTTTTCAGCATCTGTAAATAACTGGAATTTGAATTTCCAGAATCTGATATCATTATTTCCGAAGAAATCTTCCTTAGCCCTGAATTTATCAGAAATGAAAAGGTTTTGCGGGACAAAACCAATTTTATCTTTAAGGAATTTCAACTGTAAGGGTAGGAGGAATTCCAGGTTTTGTTTTTCTTCAGGTTTCAGATTGTACCCAAATTTAATATCAGAACTGAAGCCGTCAACATCAACCTTAATAGAAGGATAGCTGTTGGTGGAAATTATAAATTCCGGGTCAGAATCCAGGTATCCTTTAAAAGAATTCATCTGAACCTGAGGAAGGTTACTTTCGATAAAACTATTGACAGGAATATCAAAATTGACGGTCCAGAAAGTATTAAAACTTACAGATTCTTCAATATCACGGTATTCTTTTTTAGAAATATTGTCCGGATCAAATTGATCCGGAACAATAAAGAAATATTTTAAGGCTGTATTCTGGCCGGCTGTTCCATATCCTGTAAATGTTTTATCAGGAAGCTGTATCCGGTACTGTAATTTTAACGTAACGGCTTCGCCGGGTTGTAAAGCATCTTTCAGAGGAAGAAATAAATTTTCATCCGAAAGAGTATTTATAGCAATAGGCTGGTTTTCTGAATTTTTAATACTCAGTTCCAGAAGCTTACCCAACTGCTCAGGCTTTGCAAAGTGCAAATCATTGTTTCTGTCTTCCAGTTTCCTGTAGACTAATGCGGTTCCACGTTTATGATAGGCGGAAATCCAGTTCAGGAGTTTTACGGTTTGAAGCTGCTTGTCGGAGTGATTGTAATAAACAATTTCCTGATTGACTTCAAGCGTTTTTCTGTCAGCAGATAACTTTGCTTCAATATATATACTGTCTTTCTGTGCAGAAACCTGTACAACTCCTAAAAACAAAATAAGGCAAAACGTGATCTTTTTCAAATATAAGTGATAAAGTACCAAATATAACTTATTTTGTAAATACTTTATAGGATTTTTAACCCTGAGTTGCCTTTTTTTCCAAAGAATTAATATAGGCATTCCAACCCTCAGTTTTATAAGTTAGCGCTGAAGCTTCCGGATTGTCTGATTTATAAATTCCTCTTCCTACGATGATGAAATCTGTATGTAAGGTTTTAAAAACGTGTTCGGGAGTATTGTACTGCTGGCCTTTACCATCGCCTGAATCAGCTAAATTCACTCCAGGGGTAAACAATAAAAGGTCTTCAGGAATTTTATTCTGGGATACACCACCGATTACATTAGGATGGGATAAAGCTACTTTTAAAGCATCTTCACGATAGCTGGCAGTAGTTAAGGCTCCTTTAGAAGACATCCCTACAATGGCTACCACTCCTACATTTTTAAAGCAATCCAATGATTCAAATCCACCGATAACCTGTGAGGTTACAAAATCTGCCCAATCTGTAATTTTGAAAACTCCACTGGTGAACTGAAGCTCCTGGGTATTTCCAATATCTGCAAACTTTCTGTCTTCCATTAATAAAAACTGATGTTTTTCAGCAATAGTTTTTAGTGGGCGAATTGTTTTTTCATAGTCAAAATCTGAGATGATATCGATATGTGTTTTCAAAGCAATGATATGGGGGCCTACTTTTTCAGCTAAATCCAACAGTTCCTGTGTTGTAGTAACATCTGCGGAAGCAATAAGGTTAGATTTCTTTGACAAAGCGGTTTCTAATAATTTCTTTGAAACAGAATGTTGGGCACTGTTCAGTTTTTGCTCATAAGAGGCTCTGATTTCTTCTTCAAACTGGATATGATTACCCTGTAGAAAGTCCTGAATTCTTTTTACTTCTTCATCAGATAATTCTCCTGTTTCCTGAAGAATAACACATACCTCTGAAATGTTGAAAAGAGTATGAACTCTGTAACCTTTGCTTTCCAAAAGCTGCTTTCCTCCCTGTTCTCTATCTAAAACCACAACAATATCTGAAACTTTCAGATCTTCCTGCTCTATTTCAGGAATCGTTTCCAATAAAGATTTTCCTGAAGTGATAACATCTTCCACTAAAAGACAGTTTTGGCCTTTCTGATAAATACCTTCAATCAGCTTTTTAGTACCGTAGCTTTTAGCTTCTTTTCTTTTAATAATTAATGGAATGTAACTTTCCAAAGACATTGCAGTAGCCATCGGAAGTGCAGCATAAGGAACTCCGCAGATAAGATCAAAATTATCTAATGGAAGCATTTCCAATAAATAATTGGCCAGATTTTTTAAAATTTTCGGATCTGAAGCTAAAGGTCTTAAGTCTACATAAAATGGACTTTCAATACCACTTTTTAAGGTAAACCTTCCAAATTTGATGATCCCTAGCTTGTAACACTCTAAGAAGAATTCTTTTTTACTTTCCATTATTTTTTATTAGATATTGCAAATTTAAGGATTTGAAATAAGGCTTAAAAATTTATCACCTATTTGTAAATAAAAAACCACCCTGAAGGATGGTTTTAAAGACTATAATAAATTATTATTTTATAATTTCAGCATCAATAACTTTGGCCCCGCTGTATTTTTGCTCGGCTTCCCAAAGTAAAAACTTATCAACTTCTTTGATGAGCTTGGGTATCGTTAACGATAATACTGCCAGGTCATCCATTACTCCAAGTACCGGTATGGCAAACTCAGGAAGAAGATCGATAGGGGAGATGATATATAAAATTCCCAGTAGAGGAAGAATGATATCTATGGATTTCATTGGATATGCTCCTTTTCTCCACATTTTTACCATTCTGAATATGTCGGGAATCTTTCTCACAAAACCTTTGTGATTGATAGCTTCTTTAGCAATGTTTAACTTTGAATATTTCATTTTGTGTTTGGTTTTAAATAAGTTTTTCAACGCTGTTAATTTCGCAAATCTTATACCAACAAATTATAAAATTTAGTTAAAAGTAATTATTTAATAATATTGTCAATGAACTGATGCACAGTCTCTGTATTCCAATCTCTGTAAGCATCCTCTTTTATAATAATCCTCCCTGTTTTATCTAAAAGGAAAGTAGTAGGGAATACTTTTGGAAGAATTTTTTCAGAAATAGGACTTTGAGCAATATACACCGGAACAGTATAATTATTTTCTTTCAAAAATTTTCTTACATCCTCTTCCTTATCATTCATGGCAATAAGGACGAAATCAACATTGTCTTTTCTGGAATCATATAATTTCTGAATAGTAGGCCATTCTTTTCTGCACGGTGGACACCATGTTCCCCAGAAGTTCAGAAAAACAGCTTTATTTTTAAAGTTTTTAAGATTGGTGCTTGGAGCGTTGATCCCTTTAAGGTCGATATCATAATCTTCCTCACTTATATGTACAGCATTTTCAATAGTAGCAATAGGAAAGAACTGATCTTTCATGAAATTTCTTATTCCCGGCACAAAAGCAATGATGGCAATAATGACGATGAGTACAATATAAATAATGTTCTTTTTCATTTACTGTTTTTTACTGTTAATAAGTATCAGACGTATTTTTATAATAAATCTAAAATTTCCTGAACAGAATCTTTACCTCTGTTTCTTGCATAATAAATCTGCAGGTCATTGTAAAAACTGTCTTTTGGATATCCTTCAGGATCAGCTTTATGTTTCATAAGCAGCTCATATCCATATTTCGGACGTGGGCCCCAT
Source organism: Chryseobacterium sp. Bi04 (assembly GCF_918698085.1). Classification (GTDB taxonomy): domain Bacteria; phylum Bacteroidota; class Bacteroidia; order Flavobacteriales; family Weeksellaceae; genus Chryseobacterium. The sequence goes on along the minus strand of NZ_CAKKLP010000009.1, from coordinate 6,601 downwards.
GAATTTTTCACATTAAAATCTTTATCCAGGATAATTACTTTAGGAATAGACTCTGTTCCATTGGTTAAAAACTGATTGATCAGACTTTTATCACTGTCTCTCAGGAAAACTTTGACTTCATTATGGTCTTCAAAGAACTTGAAAAGGGCGGGTACGGTAGCGCTTGCATCCCCACACCAAGCTTCAGAAATAATTAAAATCTTTCCGTCAAATTTTTTAGCCGCTAATTCCTTCAATTGCTCTTCATCCGGAACATACTTCTTGAGTGTTCTGTCCATTCTCTGAAGTCCCAGTTCGTAATATTGTTTGTAGTCCGCTTCCTGTTGGTTAGCTGGATTTTCTAATCTTTGTTTTGCAATTTGAAGGTATTCTTCAAATGAAATTCCTTTATCCCAGTAATTTTTCATTACCAAAAAATTATATTTAAAAATTATTGATATTTCTTGTTTTGTTGATCAAAAACAGATCAGCCAATACAAATGCAGCCAGAGCTTCTACTACAGGAACTGCTCTTGGAACCACACATGGATCATGACGCCCTTTTCCTTCTACAATAACAGGGTTTCCTTCTTTATCTATACTGTCCTGAGGCCTTAAAATAGTAGCTACAGGTTTGAATGCTACACGGAAATAAATATCCATTCCATTGGAAATTCCTCCCTGAATACCTCCTGAAAGATTAGATTTTGTGGTGAAATCTGTATTGAAGGCATCATTATGCTCCTTTCCGGTCATTTTTGCACCACAGAATCCACTGCCATATTCAAAACCTTTACATGCATTAATATTCAGCATTGCTTTTGCCAGTTCTGCCTGAAGTTTTGAAAATATAGGTTCACCAATTCCTACAGGAACATTTTTAATAACGCAGGTAATGGTTCCACCGATGGTATTGCCTTCTTTTTTGATTTCTTTAATTTTTGAAATCATTTTTTCAGCAGTTTCCGCATCCGGACAACGTACATCATTGCTTTCAGTTTTAGAAAAATCCAATGCCTGATATGGCTTTTCACAGAAGATATCTCCTACGGAAGAAACGTAAGCATTTATTTCAAGTTTCGGTAGAAGCTGTTTGGCAAATGCACCTGCAACTACCCAGTTCATGGTTTCTCTTGCTGAAGATTTCCCACCCCCACGATAGTCCCTAAACCCAAATTTCTGGTCATAAGTGAAATCTGCATGACTCGGACGATATGCACCCGCAATATGGTCATAATCTTTTGATTTCTGATTTTCGTTTTCAATGATAAAACCGATTGGGGTACCTGTTGTTTTTCCGTCAAAAATTCCTGAAAGAAACTTTACGGTGTCACTTTCTTTTCTTTGGGTAACGATAGCAGACTGCCCCGGTTTTCTCCGGTTCAGCTCATACTGAACTTTTTCGAGATCTACCGTTAAACCTGCTGGAAAATTATTGATGATACCGCCATAAGCCACTCCGTGACTTTCTCCAAATGTTGTAAGACTAAGAAGATTACCTAATGTATTGAACATAGTACAAAATTACCTTTTTTTCTCCAGATAATAAAGTTTCAGTATTTGTTCTATTTATCAGTGTTTTTGATAGTATTAATAACATCTTCGGCTTCTATTTTCTCTTTTGAAATCATTTTTTTCCAGATAAAGCCTTTCCTGATGTCGTTTTTGTCGGAAAGCTGGGGAAATATTCCTGCTTTACCGTCATCAAAAATAAAACTTGTTGATATGGCGGGAAGGGGAGTGTCAAAATTAAAAGGATAATTTTTCGAAACATTGAATTTTAAATTGCCCACCTCATAGGTATTGTATTGATGATATTCATAGGTTGATGGTCTGTAAAATTGTTTTTTTTCAAATCCGGCGATAAAATTTCCGGGTCTAAAACTTGGAAGATGTTCCTGAATGAAGTTTGGAAAGGACAAAATAAAAATAAATAATATACTTAATGTTGAGAAAACGGTGACTGATTTCCGTTTGTCAAAATAGTCATAAAAAAATATGAAAAATATCACAAAGAATACATCAATGAAAAAACGGTACTGAGCGGAAAAAGCAAGTACAAGTATACTTTTTATGAGTAATGAAATACAAATTAAAGTGACCAGCTTTCTTTTTTTGATCCAGGCAAATGCTGAAAAAGTAATCAGGCTTACCATAAACAGGATGTTGATTATGGATTTTATTCCGTCCAGGAAAAACCAGTTTCTGATGTAATCAAAGGTTGAGAATCTCTGAATTTCTTCATAAGAATACTGCATATCATATGTTTTTTGAACAGCATATTGTGAAGAAGTTTTTAAGATTTCAGGATTAGGTTTCCAGGATACTCCCAAATCACCTAAGGCAACGGGAAATACGGGGTAACCGAATGTCCAGATATTTTTTGCGAAAAATAAAAGGAGAATAAAAATTCCAAAAAGCAGTTTTTTAAAATCTGATTTAAAAATAAAAACAGTACGGAGGAATGTCAATAAGGGCAGCCAGATCATGGTAGGCTTTATGGCAAAAATAAAAATGGAAAATGCAAAAAGTAAGGTTGTGTTTCTGTTTCCAGCTATTATTTCATTCAAAATAATTAAAGAAAGTGCAATAACAGGGAGGTCAGGGCTTGGAGATTGTGAAAACAATAATAAAACAGGGAGAAAACACAGATGTATCCATGCTTTTCTTTCCATAATATAAATGGTATAAATAATCAACAAGATCGTATTGATTCTTAAAAAAGGATCTGAGAAATTTGAAAAACCAGCCTGAAAAATATGCCATACAGACATTTGGCCCAATGTAAAATCCAGATTGGAAATTCCTTTTATCAATCCATATTCAGTAAGCCATTGTATGGTTGGAACATAGTATCCGAAATGATCTAATATATAAGGCGAAAATGTACCGGCTAATATTATAATAAATGATATTGTAATCATTAAAAAAATATCCTTTCCTGAGAAATGATATAATTCCAGGTATAATTTATTTCTAAAAAAGAAAAGGAATCCCAATGAGAGGGTACCTATTTCTACATAAATATTTAAGGGGATAAAAAAGGAAAGGAGAGTCCATACTATACTTATTCCTAAAATTCCTGCTAAAGCTTTTGCGGCAATACCAGGAAAGAGAGAGCCCCAGAAAAGGTCCATGATTTTACCTGCACCAATCAGAACCGGAATGATAAAAATAGCAGAAAAAAGAATCAGTATCATAAAAAAAGATTGCTTAAAAATAAGCAATCTTTATATTGTATTGTTAAAAAATATTACCTGCGTGGCTGTACTCTTCCGTCTTTTCTGTCTCCTGATCTCCCTATGGCATATCCGGTAGCTCCACCTACTACACCACCAATTACAGCTCCAAGACCTCTGTTGTTTTTAGAAATAATAGCTCCTGCAGCGGCTCCACCTACAGTACCAATGATGGTTCCTTTAGCGGCTTTACTCATTCCTTTTTTCTTAGTTGTACCTTGTGAAGAACTGCTTCCGTTATCTGCATAATCTCCATTGCTTCCTTCGGAACTGGAATTAGAATTGGAGTTAGAACCAGAGTTTCTATCTCTGTAGACTGTTCTGGTTTCTCTTATAACCTGTGGCTTTGAATTATTTTCAGCTCTTGCTTTTTTGCGTTCTGAAATGCTGTCAGATTTTTTCTGAGCTTCGTAAACCAGCTTTTCCTTTTCAATGGCTAGCTTCTGTTTTTCTATTTCAAGCTGTTTGGCCTGAAACTCAAGTTTTTGTGCTTCCAGAGATTTTTCAGCGATGCTATCATCTTTTTTGCAGGCCGTCATTAAAAAAACGGATAAAAAACCTGCTAATATTACCTTTTTCATAATTCAAATTTTAATAAGCTAGAGTCTAAACAACTTTAGTTTTATTTCTATTTCCAATTATGAAGCCAAATTTCTGTTAAAGGATGTTAAAATTATCAAATAAGGCAGAAGCTATTGTGTAAAATATCATAAATATTGTACGTTAGGTGTGTGTTCAGTATAGTTTTTGCTCTTTGTTTAAAAGGTTTTTTGAGTGTTGGTAATGTTTTTTTTTGTAAGGAGCTAATTGTAAGTTTTAATTAATTAATAGTTTTCTTTAAATTAATCTGAGATGATTAATTTTGAAGAACTAAATTACTTTCAATATGAAAAAAACAACATTTACAGCGCTGGCTTTCATCGGACTGCTAGGTACTGCTGTTTCATGGTCTTCTACTGATAATGTTATGAAGACACAGTCGCAAGCTCGTCCAGAGGTATCAAAGAATGAAACAAAAGAACAGACTTATAAGATACGATATGGTTTGCTTTCTAAAAATGGAACAAAAATTCTTTCCGGAAGTCATGATGTCGGTAGTTTTCTTGCTGAAAATATGACTACGGGTGATGTGTATGACACGTATTATAGCGGAGGCTTTCAGACTTTACCTCAGTATTATGAAGGAATTCCCGCAGGAACTTATACGTTTTCTGCAATGCAGGGACAGGGTGGCTGGACTGGCTATGGATCGGTTGTAGTGACTGTTTCAGATGCTCAGGTAGATGCTGATGGATATATTACAGTATATATTCCAATAACTTGGGAAGAATAATATTGCATAAAACAAAATATTTAGTAAATTTACCAACCTCTAAAAGAAGTATTTTTAATTAATTATTAAGTTAATTGCATTGGTTACTTAATTTATACTTATAATTTCATTCATGATAAAATCAATCATAAAGGTAATTATAGTATAAATAGTAAACATTTTACGATATTCTGTTTGGATTTTTCTGAATAGATTTTTTTCATCATTTGTGTTTTTTAGGCCTCCTGATTGGAGGTCTTTTCTATGTATAATAATGGAGAAATTATTCTTTTAATGAATGTCTACCTTTAAATTAAGGGAGGTACAGGAGTTTTAGATACAATAAGTAATTATTTTATTCCATAAAAAAAACTCCTCAAATGAGGAGTTCTTATTATAAGTGTAGAGTTACCTTTATCTTGTTAAGCAAACGATGAAAAGTACTGGTTTGATAAGCCAGGAGTTGATATATTTCTTCTGAATTGGTATAGGTTTCGGGAACATTCTGGTTATTGATCTTCTTGATTCCTCTTCTTTTCATGGTATCATAAATCACTTTAGCGAAAGATTCTTTTGCTCCCTTCTTACTGCTATGCTGTGAAATTCCATTAGAATGAAGCCGGTAGAGGTATAAAGGTTCTTTGATGTACTTTACATCACCATATTCCAGAATTTTCAGATATAGATCCTGGTCAACAGCACTTCTCAATGTTGGATTAATGCCTGAAGTTTTTAAATACGTTTCTTTTTTAAAGGTAAAAAAATGGGCGAATTGAATAGGGCAATTGAAAAAATATCGGTTATTATAGACTCGTTTGGTACTGGCAAACACCTTATCAGCGATAAGATTGGCATCACACAGCATCATCTGGGAGTAGGTAGCTACAAGATCGTTATTATTTGCAAATTCCTGGATTGTTTTTTCCAATGCTTGCGTATAGATAGCATCATCAGGGTCAAGGTAAGCACATAGCTCTCCCTCGGCATATTTCATGCACTCTCTTTTGGTGAATCCACAGCCCTGATTTACTGTATTGTGATACAGTTTGAAACGGGGATCATCTTTGATAATTGATTGTATAACTTCTACTGAATTATCTGTAGAGGCATCATCAACAATGATGGCTTCCCAATTTTCATAAGTTTGATTGACTAATGAATTATAGCAGTCCCTAAAATACTTTCCATTATTATAGTTGGCTATAAGTATAGAAAATTTTATCACGTTTTTTTGAGTTAATTAATGTGTAAAACTATAAAACTATATTCATGAAAAACATATCTTTGATCATAGTATAGTTGATATATTTTTCTTATTTTATAGGTTTTTAGTTTTGATTTAATATTACAAAATAAAGATTTATTTTATGATCTCAGTCATAAAATAAAAATAAAAAGCAGCATAATTTTGAATAAAGATTAAATATTATTATTTTATTTCTGAATATATAAAATTTTTTTTTCATCATTTGTGTTTTTTAAGGCCTCTTCTGGAGGCTTTTTTTATTTTAAAATAACAGCAGATGAAAAGATAGTACGGAGCTGGTGCAAAGGTTTGGGTAATATAAACTTACATCAATACAATCTCTCTTTGATGCAATATTCTATTTTTATTAAATGAGCCAAGAATGAATAGATTAGAAATCGATTTTGATGAACTAGCTTTTATAACCTAATCAGATGGAGCCAAAAAAAAGAGTCCTTATAAAAATGAACTTCATAAGCCAGAGGATTTAATATTCGTGTTTCTTCTTTTGTTCATTTTAACAATAAGCTTAGTATTTTGTCAATGCCACTATTTACGTGTAATCCCAATAAACATTTTTTAATTAAATTTTATTTTTCATTTTAAAAAAAATATCTTCAAATTAATTTATAATTATCAAGATATTTTGCATTAAATTTACGGATTTAATTTTCAATTTATAATGGTTGGAATTTATGGCTGCTTTTTTTATTTTTTATAATTCAGCTTTTTTATTAGACTTATTATTGAATGATCTTTAATTATATTGATTATTTGATGTTTTCTATTTAGAATAGTTGTAATTAGTGAGATCTTATTTTTAAT
>NZ_CAKKLP010000008.1 GCF_918698085.1 Chryseobacterium sp. Bi04 | reverse complement strand
GTAAAAAGAGTAAAGGGATTAACATTCCGAACGGTCTTGAAGACTAATGACAAATTGTAACCTTATTCTTTACTCTCTTTTCCTTATTCATTCCTAAAATTAATATTTTACAAACATAGGATGACAAACTGAATGCTTTATTTTTATGTAATGATGAAAAAAATAAGTTTCAATCAGATTGTAATTATATATTTATCAGTGCTTTTGTCATTCCGTAGGAATCTAAACAATCTAAATAAACATCGCAGTTAATAAGATACTCTTTTTATACTTTAACATTAAGAATCTGGGATTCCTGCGGAATGACAAACTGAATGCTTTATTTTTATGTAAATGATTAAAAAATAAGTTTTTATCAAATGTTAATTACTGATATTTCTATCAGTGCTTTTGTCATTCCATAGAATCTAAACAATGGAAATAAAGGCAGCGAACAATTTATATTCTTGGATTTTTCTTACTTTTATTCATCCAATTAAATCCATTATCATATGAATAAAATAGTCTTAATTCTTTTGGTAATCAGTATTTTTTGTTTTGGTCAACAGAATCAGGATATTGAAAAACCTATCCGAAATTTGTTTCTTGGCATGAAGAATGCTGATCCGGAGCTGCTGAAATCTGCTTTTTCAGAAAATGCAGTTCTTCAGACTATAACAAAAGACGGAAGTGTAAAAAATGATAGTATTCAGGATTTCATAGCCTCTGTTTCTAAATTTTCAAAAGGAGACTTGGAAGAAAGGATTGTAGTAGATGCCGTGCATACGGATGGGAATCTGGCAAGCGTATTCACTCCTTATTCCTTCTATCTGAAGGGCAAATTCTCTCATTGCGGAGCCAATAGTTTTCAGTTGATAAAGCAAAATAATGACTGGAAAATCCAGTATATCATCGATACAAGAAGAAAAGACAATTGCAGGGAAATAAAATAGTAAAGCCTGGTATACAACGATTAAAAAAATATAAATGAAGATGAAGATCCATCATATTGCCATTATCTGTTCAGATTATGTGGTATCAAAGAAGTTTTATACGGAAATTTTAAACTTACATATAATCAGGGAAGTCTATCGTGAAGAAAGGCAGTCTTACAAACTTGATCTGGCGATTGGAGATCATTATGTTATTGAGCTGTTTTCTTTTCCTGACCCGCCTAAGCGACCTTCACGACCTGAAGCTTGTGGTCTGAGACATCTTGCCTTCTCTGTTGAAAATGTTACAGAAAAGCGTAATGAATTAGTACATAAAGGTTTGAATTGTGAAGAGGTCAGGATTGATGAATTTACAGGAAAAGAATTTTTCTTTACCCAGGATCCCGACCAGCTGCCACTGGAGTTTTATGAAATGTAAAAATATTAGTGTGCGTACCCCGCGAAAAAGCTTACAGCCATTATGGCCAAAACGATAGAGGAAATGACTACATATACGTAGTCTTTTTCTTTTAAGTAGCCTATTAAAGCGAAGACAATCCTCATTAAGGGAGTGAAGATCAGCAGAAGAATTCCCAGCTGAATAATAGCCATTCCTTCACCTTTACATAAAGAATTCCAGAAATGACTCCACACTTTTTCTGAAGAGTTGCCAATATCCAGTGAAGTGTATTTTTTGGGCATTTCAAAACCTTCGGTAAAAAGCTTGATGAAACCTATCATTGAGGTTATCACAGATAGAATAACGCCTAATCTCAAAAGATTTCCTACGGAACGGTTCAGGTCTATATCTGTAAAATTCTTTTTCATTATCTGAAGCTTTTATTGATACCGTTATACATCATATAAATGGAAAGGATCGTGATTACAATGGCAAAAAAGACTTTTAGTTTTTTAGTTTTTGAGACCATCAGTGTTTTTGAACCTATAAAACTTCCTATAACCACACCTATCAATACGGGTGCTACAATAACAGGGATGATTTCTCCTCTTTGAAAATAAATCAGGGCACTGGCTACTGCCGTTACTCCAATCATAAAATTACTGGTTGTTGTAGAAACCTTGAAAGGCAGTTTCATCATATTATCCATGGCCAATACTTTCAACGCTCCGGAACCTATTCCTAAAAGCCCGGACATTGCTCCTGCAAACATCATCATCAGAAATCCCGGAACTGTATTTCTTGCAGAATAGCTTTTTAATATTCCTTTATCAGGAAAAGTACCGTAAAGTTTCAGCTTGTCTTCGAGGCTTCCTTTTACGAGCGGTTCCTGATGGTCAGGTTTTCCTTTAAGATTTAAAACAACCGTCAGAAGTAGAATACTGGCGAAAATAATTCCGATGGTATTGGGGTTAAGCATGCCCGAAACTAAGGCTCCGATAATAGCGCCTGCTGTAGTGGCAATTTCGAGGAACATTCCGATTCTCATGTTGGTAAAACCTTCTTTTACAAAGGCTACTGCTGCACCGGAAGAAGTCCCGATCACCGAAATGAGGGAAGCGCCGATGGCATAATGCATTGGAACGCCAAAACCCAGCGTTAATAAAGGAATGATGATAACTCCCCCTCCTAAACCCGTAAGTGAACCTAAAAGACCAGCGGAAATTGCGCCAAGGAAGAGTATGATGATTTCTGACATACTACAATTAATGTTACAAATATAAAATTATTGTAGTAGTCTGCCAAACATTTGAAAAAGATAAATTTAACGTATTTTTGTATGCATGAAAAATGAAATGAAATTATTTTATGTCATCCTTGGGGCTACTCCTAAAGGAAGGAACATTGAACAGCACGATGTATTTTTCGGGATTGCCGAAAGCCTTAAAGATTTGGTTCCGGATATGAAAGACTTCTGGAAGGAAGCTGAAGGTAAGATACATATTGATTGTTATCAGGAGGTTAAATTTGCAGATGGATATGAAGTGGAGATTGTAGAGAAGGGAGAAAAGATATCTGAAGAACAGCTGTATTTTCTTAATTTGGGAGGATATAAGAGAGGTTTCTTTGAAGAATTTCATGAACAGCATCTTATGGTTGGCCAGTCTATGGGAGAGATTATAAAGAGAGCAAAAGCTACTGAATTTTATCAGACAATGGGATTTGAAGGAGCTGTAAGCCATGTAGATGATAAACACGGGGTAGATATCGATGATATTTTCACTGTGAATGATATTCTTCCTGTAAAAATGAAAGAAAAATATTCTATAGTCCTTAAAAAAACTGAAGCAGAGAATCAGGAAAACCCAATGGGACTTGGGTACTTAAAAATTGATAAACTTCAATAAGAATAAATCTAATAAAAATAAAAAATGAAAATAGGAATTCTGGGAGGCGGACAGCTGGGAAGAATGTTGATACAGAGTGCATTGAAATATGACGATGAGTTTTATACATTGGATCCTGCGTCCGATGCACCTTGTCATAATATCTCATATTTTACACAGGGAAACTTTAATGATTATGAAACAGTTCTGAACTTCGGAAAAGATAAAGATGTTGTTACTATTGAAATAGAGCATGTAAATGCTGATGCGTTGGCAGAGCTCGAAAAGCAGGGAGTAAAAGTAGTTCCTAATGCGAATATTATTAAAACCATCCAGCAAAAAATCCTTCAGAAAGAATTTTATAAAGCTCACGATATTCCAAGTCCTGAATTTCAGATTGTCTGGAACAGTGATGAAAAAATCATTATGCCGTTACCGTTTGTTCAGAAAATGAATACGGGAGGCTATGATGGAAAAGGGGTACAGGTGATTAAAACTGAAGATGATTACCAGCATCTATGGGAGGATGCCTCTGTGATCGAAAGCCTTGTGGATATTGATAAAGAATTATCTGTAATTGTAGCCAGAAATGAAAAAGGGGAAACCAATATTTTCCCTGTAACGGAAATGGTTGCCGATCCGAAGTTGAATCTGTTAGACTTTAATGTATGCCCGGTTCTTCTTACTGAAGATGTTCAGTCTCAGATTGATTCTATTACTGAGAAGTTTTTAAATGCTGTTAATTCTCCGGGATTGTTTGCTATTGAATTATTCTTGGATAAAGAAGGGAAAATATGGGTTAATGAAACGGCTCCAAGATTGCACAACTCAGGACACCAGAGTCAGGAAGGAAATACCAATTCACAGTTTGAGCAAATGTACCGTGTGGTAAAGAACTTACCATTAGCGGATACAGATGCTATTACCTATAGCGGTATGCTGAATTTGGTGGGAGCAGAAGGATATGCCGGAAAAGTAATTTATGAAGGAATGGAAGACGTGCTTCAACTGCCTGAAACTTATATTCATTTATATGGAAAAACAGAAACCAAGCCGGGAAGGAAAATGGGTCATATCAATGTGTTGGCAGATTCCAGAGAAGAGCTGATGGAAAAGCTTGTCATGGTGAAGGGAATGGTGAGAGTGATTGCAGAATAATTAAGCCTTCAAAAATATAAAAAGGAAGCTGTTTCTATCTTTGAAATAGCTTCCTTTTTTTAGTGCTTTATATTTTTCTTGCACAACCTGAGAAATTACCATGTTGTTGTTTGATACATTCAATAGGAGTGGGTTTTAGCAAGGCGGCTGTTAAAAGTAATATTTTCTTTGTTTTCAATGTTGTTTTAAAGGTTAAAATCTTGGCTGAAATAACCGGTATTACTTAAAAATATTCTGAATCACATTTCCGATTTCCACAAAGTCACCATGGTTTCCTACGGAGCGTATTTCCGGACTGTTTTTATCATATTCAGAGAATGGGAAAATCAAAAGATAATTATTGTCACTCAGATTCCTGTTTAAAAGTTCAGGGATTAATCTCATTCTTGGAATATAGGACTTCATGCCCCGTTTTGCCATCAAAATAATCAAAGCTTCATCATCTTTCAGCTGAGCAGCTGTTTTTTCGCCGTCCTGCCATGTACTCATAATAATAAATTCTGCTTCTATGCTGGCTTTCTTCATGATTTTCTGAAGGATATCAATGATATTTTCAGGGGCATAAAAAACCATTGTTGCCCCGGAATTTCGGGCAATATTCCAGACTCTTAAAAGGGCATGGAAAAAACCTGCATCTTTATGGGCATTTTCAGGAATCATTACTGCATATCTTTTGATTGTAGAGAGAGGCTGTGCTGCATGGTATACCAATACATTCACATCATCATTCTGAAGGTAACCATTGTATAGATTATAAACAAAAGACGGGGAGAATCCCTTCTCATCCTCCAATCCGATAATAAGGTCGGTAATTTTCTGCTCTTTAATGACGTTGTTGACCCCATTGATAACATCATTGTCGTATCTTTTCAAAGCCTGTAATTTTACATCTGCTGCGGCAGCTGCATCGGTAGCCTGATGAAGAAGTTTTTCTGCATTTTTTACAGAAGATTCATTCTTATCTTCATTAATTACATTTAAAGCAAACAGGTCTTCCGTATTGGAGTGGGCTTTTATGAGGATTCCAAGATTAACCATCCTTTCAACAGTTTCTTCATGGTTGATGGCTAATAGAATATTTTCATCTTCATGGCTGTTTCCCGAAACGGTATCCTCATTATCAGACTCTGCAATTTTCTGGGCACTTGCCATAGAAATAAAAGAGGAAATGGTACAGGAAATAAGAATCAGTAAAATACTTCCGTTCAGTACATGTTCATTCAGTAATCTTACAGGTTCTCCTGTTTCGGTTTCAGAGAGGATAATGTTATAACCTACCATCACTGATGCCAGTGTGGCGGCCGCTGAAGCAGAACTTAGTCCGAAGATCAGTTTTCCTTCTTCTTTTGTCAGTCTGAAAGTCTTTTGAGTGGCTACAGCAGAAAGGTATTTTCCTCCAATGGAAGCTGCAAGCATAATTCCGGCTACCTCCAGTGTTTCCCAGCTTTTAAAGAAAACCTTAAAGTCGATCAGCATACCAACACTGATCAGGAAGAACGGAATGAAGATCGCATTTCCTACAAATTCCACTCTGTTCATTAAAGAAGATGTATGGGGAATAAGTCTGTTTAACGCCAATCCGGCAAAAAATGCACCGATAATAGCTTCTACACCGGCCAGCTCAGCAAGCATCGCAGCCAGGTAAATCATGACCAGTACAAAAATATATTGCGAGATTTTATCATCCACTCTTTTGAAAAACCACCGTCCGATAATAGGGAATACAATTAATACGATAAGGGCAAAAACTACAAAAGAAACCGATAGTTTTACCCAAAATTCAGTCCCTACATCTCCCTGAGACATTCCAACGATTACCGCAAGAACCAATAAAGCCAGAATATCGGTGATCATTGTTCCTCCAACTGTAATATTGACGGCCTTATTTTTTGCAATTCCCAGTTTACTTACCAATGGGTAGGCGATAAGGGTATGAGAGGAAAAAAGGCTGGCAAATAATATAGAAGTCAGCATCGAGAAATGAAGGAGGTAATATCCGCCTAAATATCCCAGGACAAAAGGAACAGTAAAGGTATAGATCCCAAAAGTGAGGCTTTTCCACTTATTTTTTTTAAAATCACCCATATCGATCTCCAGCCCGGCCAGAAACATGATATAGAGGAGGCCGGTGGTTCCCGTAACGACAATGCTGCTGTCTCTGGACAGTACATTGAAACCATTAGGTCCTATGATGGCCCCCGCAATGATAAGTCCCAACAGATGTGGAACCTTAATTTTATTCAATAATAATGGAGCTGCAAGAATAATGACCAGCACCAACAGGAACTTCAGTACCGGATCTTCTATGGGAAGACTCAGGTTATGTATACTCAGTAACATCATAGGTGTTTATTTTGTGGAACGTACTAACTCAACAGAGAACTTGGCACTGCAGCCATCAGATGTAATGGTTCTGGTTCCCTTGATTTTGTTATCAGAAATATCGTTAAGAAGGACACTCATTTCCACATTCTTTTTGGCCGTAGAATCTGTCTTAAAAGACAATTTAATCTCGTTATTTTCAAACTTACCGGAATAAAGCCTTACCAGGTTATTATTGTTGATGATTTTGGTGATCGGCTGGGTAGAATCATTATCAAATTCCCAGATATCTGTACGCTGATCGCCTACTGCATATTCGCTGCAGCTGGATTCTGTGCATATTACTTTTCCGTTCCATGCTCCCGAAATTTCTGCCGGCCATACTGCTATTTTTACTGAATCTTTTTTTGCAAAAACACTGTCTCTCATTTTAAGAAGTGACTGATATTCGGATTCTTTTGTGGCAAATATTTTCTCTTTTTCGAGTAGCTGTTTTTCTCTGTCTGTCAGGTTTTTTTCTTTTTCTTTAAAGTCACAGCTTATTAAAAGTAAAGAGGCTGCCAGAAGGACAAAAAATGTGTTTTTTAGCATATTGTGTAGGTTGAGTATAACAATATAAGGAAAAAATGAAAAAGAGGCAAATTATCAACAGGTAAACCTTTTGTTCTGGTGTTGAGTGGTCAGAGATAATCCTGTACCAAATCAAAGATGTTCAAGAACTTAAGTATATTTGTAGAATTAAAAATAACTTTATAAAATCTAACCGCTTTTGTGGTAAATATTAAGCCTGTTTTTCCATGATCTCAGACTTTTTCCTTTTAAACATTTCAGGCCTGTAATTGATAATAAATACGCCACAAATAATCAAGGCTGTTGCAATAATAAATTTAAAAGAGATCTTTTCATCCATAATCAGCCATCCTAAGAAAATAGCAATGATTGTATTGATATAGGCAATAATGGAAACCTGTACCGGGGAGATCTTTGTTAATGCATAATGGAATGCAAAAAAGGCAGCTACAGAGCCAAAAATAGAAAGGTATAACATCGCGGAGATACTCTTTAAGGTCCAGTTTTCAAAGTTGTAGTTTTCTGAAAAAATGAAGGCGAAGATAATCTGAACAACGCCAGCGAACAGAAACTGATAAAATAGGTTCAGGGTTATATTTCCGCTTTGGATATTCATTTTTTTAGTAAAGATTGTTCCCGAAGCCCATCCTGAAATAGCACAGAAAAGGAAAATCATTCCTGTTCGGTATTGAGGGTCGGCAAGATCCTTAAGCCCGTCCCAGAACACAAAAAGAATACCGCTGAAACATATCAAAACACCAGCCATAGCCCGGAAGCTGAACTTTTGCAGGCCAATGGCGAGACTTCCCAGAAATACCAGAATAGGAGCACAGGCACTGATCAGAGAAGCCAGACTGCTTGTTACGCTTTCTTCAGCTACTGTAACCATTCCATTGGCTATAATCAGCATTAGGGAAGCAAAAATAATCTGATAACCCAGGTTTTTCCAGCCAATCCACTTAAATTCTTTTCTTGAAAGGAGGATGACAAGCATAATAATAGAAGCAAAAAGCTGACGGATTCCTGCAACAAACCATGCGGGAATAGTTTCTACTGCAACACGAATGGCTAAAAATGTGGTTCCCCAAACAATAGCAACAGTAAAAATGGCAAAAATGAGTTTATAATCTTTCAAGGTAAATGAAGTGTAATCGGCAAATTTACCGGTTTTCAAATAAACGGCATGGACTCAGTTAATGTAATTTTTACTGACACAGATCTGTGTTTAATGAATTTTTGCCTTTATTTTAAATGTTAAATATGGTGATTAGGGAGTGATTAATTCTTTTTGGTTTACATTTTTTTAGTTTTAAGCTTTTTGACTTAAATTTTAACATGAGGTTTTAATTTTTTATCTTTGGGCCTCTAATAAAATTGAAGATGGTAGGAATTATTATGGGCAGTCAGAGCGACCTGCCAATCATGGAACAAGCTGCAAATTTTCTGAAAAGCCTGGATATTCCATACGAGCTGACCGTTGTTTCAGCACACAGAACACCGGAAAGGATGTTTGATTATGCCAAAACAGCCAAAGAAAGAGGCCTGAAAGTAATTGTTGCCGGAGCAGGAGGCGCCGCCCATCTTCCGGGAATGGTGGCAAGCTGTACTACACTTCCGGTAATTGGAGTTCCGATCTTGTCCAGTAATTCTATAGATGGTTGGGATTCTGTACTGTCTATCCTTCAGATGCCTGGCGGAATTCCGGTAGCAACCGTAGCTTTAAACGGAGCCTTAAATGCAGGGATTTTAGCAGCAAAGATTTTAGGAAGTGCGGATGCTCAGGTAGCTGAAAATCTTCAGAAATATCAGGATTCTTTGAAAGATAAAGTATTGGGAACTGTGGATGATATTAAAGCTCAGCATCCTAATCATTTTGATCAATAGTTTTCACTCACTTACAATATGTAAAAGCCTCACTTTTCAGCGAGGCTTTTTATATTATTCCTGAACCATATTGTCTCTTGTATTTTTCTGGACGGAGATAGCTCCAAAAAGCGCCAGTAGAAATGAAAAAGCATAGAAGCCTTTTTCACTCGGAAGTATGGTGGCATTCCAAAGTCCTACAGCTAGTAATACAATAGATGATAGTGTTGCAAACCAACAGATCCCATAATAAATATCTGTTACCTGGATATTCTCTAACCTGTCGCGGACTGCTTTCTGCAGAGAAACAACCGCAAATAGGCCATAGAGTAGGATTGTAAAATAATATCCTTTTTCGTTCAACAGCATTTCAGCTCTTGCAAGGCCTACAATATAACCAACCATTCCTGCTCCCAATGCTACCCATGATGCAGCGATAAATGCATTCGAGACTTTTTGTTTTTTCATAGATTAATGTTTTATTTAATGGGCTAAGATATTCATTTTTTATAAATAGAGCTCTGGCAGAGGGAAAATATGGGCAAAATACGGTGAAATATATTTATCGGTTTATGTTTTGGATAAAGCCAGTTGATTTTATTCTATTGTGAAAACGACTAAAGCCTGTTCCTGTTGAATATTTATAAGGACTATATAACCCCGGATACCACATTCCATAACTCATACCTTATAAAAAAACTCCCCAAATTGGAGAGCTCTTATCTTATTGAGTGATATATTCGTAATTGTACTGAGCGGAAAGACTTCCGTTAGCTTCTTTTGAGATCACCTGAACAGGTAGACCGGCGTTGTTGTATTGTATAGTAGAAGTTCTGGATTGATTTTGTATCCAGGCACCATTACTTTTGTAGCTTATTTTTTCTGTCAGATAATTGTTTTTGCTTACAACATAAGCTCCTCCCATCGTAATTTTGAGATATTTGTTGGTGTTTGTGTATGGGTTCGGTTTATCATCATAAGAGTAAACAACTTTAGTACCGTAACTTGATCCCCCGCCCTCTGAAGTTTCTGATGAAATATTGTCTCCATTATAAACATAAGTATTTATAATCGGATTGGAGCAGTTCGGTGACTGGCAAAGTGAGGAAGAGATCACCTGTCCGTTCGTATTATAATGATAGGTAATCGTTCTGTTGTAATCCGGATGAGTGTAGATTGCTTTAACATTTACCAACTGATCACCATTGTAAGTGTAGGCCGAATAATAGTCTACCGTGCCATCTGGGTTATAATAAGTGGTTTTTGTAGGTTTTCCATTACTGTATTCGAACCTGGAAGTTCCTGATGCTGATAATGTTTTTATAAGTTCACCCTGATTATTGTATTCCAGGGTTTGTATACTGGTCTGTGGCTGAGCCGGATTGTCATAGTAAACTATAGTAATTTTACTCAATAATACCTTTGGTTCAGAAGGTATATTGGTTCCATCATTATCATCATTATTGCTGCAGCTGCTAAAGAATACAACTGAACCTATCAGTCCCAGAAATAAGTAGTTTTTCATGTTATTTTTTTAGTTCGCAAAAATAAGGAATGCTGAGTAGGTATAAATAAAAAAATCCCACTATTTGGAAATAGTGGGATCATATCATATTTTGATGTAAGTCTTAGTATCTGTAGTACTCAGGTTTGAACGGTCCTTTTACGTCCACACCGATGTACTCAGCTTGTTCTGTAGAAAGAGTTTCAAGCTCTACGCTTAATTTTTTAAGGTGTAAAGCAGCTACTTTCTCATCTAAGTGTTTAGGAAGCATGTATACTTCATTGTTGTAAGCCGCAGAGTTAGTCCAAAGCTCAATCTGAGCCAGCGTCTGGTTAGAGAAAGAGTTAGACATTACAAAACTTGGGTGCCCTGTTGCACATCCCAGGTTTACCAGTCTTCCTTCTGCTAAGATAATAACTTCTTTTCCTTCGATAGTATAGATATCAACCTGAGGCTTCACTTCAGATTTAGTCTGACCATAGTTTTTGTTTAACCACGCCATATCGATCTCGTTATCGAAGTGTCCGATGTTACAAACGATAGCTTTATCTTTCATTTTAAGGAAGTGCTCTCCTCTTACAATGTTAAAGTTACCCGTTGTAGTAATGATGATATCTGCGTTATCTACTACAGTATCTAATCTTTTTACTTCATAGCCGTCCATAGCAGCCTGAAGTGCACAGATAGGATCAATTTCAGTAACGGTAACAATAGAGCCGGCTCCTCTGAAAGAAGCAGCAGTACCTTTACCTACATCTCCGTATCCACAAACTACCACTCTTTTTCCAGCTAACATTACATCAGTAGCTCTTCTTACAGCATCTACTGCAGATTCTTTACATCCGTATTTGTTGTCGAATTTAGATTTAGTTACAGAATCGTTTACGTTGATAGCAGGCATTACTAAAGTTCCGTTCTTCATTCTTTCGTACAATCTGTGTACTCCTGTAGTGGTTTCTTCAGAAAGCCCTTTGATATCTTTTGTGAATTCCGGGTATTTATCAAAAACCATATTGGTTAAATCTCCACCATCATCCAGAATCATATTTAACGGTTTTCTGTCTTCTCCAAAGAATAAAGTCTGCTCAATACACCAGTCAAATTCCTCTTCATTTAATCCTTTCCAAGCATATACCGGAATTCCTGCAGCAGCAATAGCCGCAGCAGCGTGATCCTGAGTAGAGAAAATATTACAAGAAGACCAGGTAACTTCAGCTCCTAAAGCTACTAATGTCTCGATAAGCACAG
The DNA here is from genome assembly GCF_918698085.1 of Chryseobacterium sp. Bi04. GTDB lineage: Bacteria > Bacteroidota > Bacteroidia > Flavobacteriales > Weeksellaceae > Chryseobacterium. Next base: position 210,462 of record NZ_CAKKLP010000008.1, on the reverse strand, counting down.
CTGTTTGGATCGTCATGTGAAGACATCCTGCAATTCTTGCTCCTTTAAGCGGCTGAGACGGTCCGTATTCTTCACGGATAGACATCAGGCCCGGCATTTCTGCTTCTGCAAGAGTAATTTCTTTTCTTCCCCATTCTGCTAGGGAAATGTCCTTAACTTTATAAGGAACGTATTGTGTTGTAGTACTCATATGTAATGAATAGTTTTTAAATTCAATTGATAACGAAATGCAAAATTACAATTAATAATTAAGATAAAAAAACGGCAGCCTGAGTTCAGTTTATGAGATTAAACATTGCTTAAAATTATTTAGTCTTAATATAAATAACTATTTTTATCTCATAAATAATACATTATGGATCATACCAATACCCAAGACGAATCTCAAAGAAAAGCAAAACCCGTTGCTCCAAAAGTAAAAGAGCTAATAGAAAGAAGCAAAAGTGTAGTTCTGGCAACTGTAGATGGAGAAGGAAGCCCTAATTCCAGCTATGCCCCTTTTGTACAGGATGGTCATACATTCTATATTCTGGTATCTTTTATGGCGAGACATACCAAAAATCTTGCAGAAGGAAGAAAAGCCTCAGTGATGTTTATTGAAGATGAATCTGCTACCAAACAAATATATGCCAGAGAACGTCTGACTATTGAGGCGGTACCATCTCAGATAGAAAGAGACTCCGAAAAATGGATTCAGGTGATTGCTAACCTTAAAGAAGCTCATGGGAAAGTAGTGGATGTCATTTCCGATATGGGAGATTTTATTTTAATTGCCTTGCAGCCGGTAAAAGGAGCTTATGTTAACGGATTTGGAAGTGCTTATTTTGTGAGCGAAAATCTGGAGATCATAGAGCATAGAAATGATGTGAACCATCAGTCTAAATAAAATTGAAGCAGGAAGAGGGAAGGAGGAGGTTTACAGAGGATAAGTAAACATTAGATCCGTTTTGTATGGATAAGTTCTTTGTCATCTATATTTTGCAGATTACTTTTTGAACAAATTTTAACTTTCATCTTCCTGCTTTCCATTTTCAGTCTTTCATTCATTTTCTCTTTCCACATCTTTTTATTACTTTTATCGAATAAAAAACGATGCCCCTTTACCGAGATTTTTCAGATGATAATGCCACAATCCTTGTTTGGAAGTATGACGAGAGCGAAGAACTTGATATCCGCGAGCTTCTGGAGCCTGAAAATGCCGAAAAAGTAAAGGATTACCACCCCAAAAAACTATTGGAGGTTCTGATGGTACGCAAACTCTTGAAAGGGCTAAAGCCATCTTCCAAAATTTTATATAGAGAAAGAGAGCCTTTTCTTTCCCCTCACGATGCGGAAATTTCCATCACCCATTCTTTCCCTTTTGCAGCTATTGCCATTTCTAAAAATAAAATAGGAATTGACGTTGAGAAATTCAATCCTAAAATTTTAAGGGTGATTGATAAATTCACGTATGAAAATGAAAGAGGATTTATTCCTGAAGATAAAGCAGATACTTTCTATACTATTATATGGAGTGTAAAAGAAAGTATGTATAAAATCCATCATTCAAAATATTGGTCCCTGAAGAAAAACTACGAAGTGAAACCTTTTGAGCTTAAGCATCTTCATAAGATTAGCTGCCGTGTATATGACGAACAGTTTTCAGATGAGTTTAAAGCAAGGGTAGAATTTTTTGACGATTACTGCTTTACGATTGTGGAGGAGTAGCGTGCTTTTCAATTTTGTATTTTTCAATAACCTTTCTTTGTTCCTTGGCTACATCATAGATCAGTTCCAGGATGTCATGGATGTTTTTAAGTTCCGTTAAATGTGAAATTTTATCGGGATCTCTTCTGTCGATAATCTCATTTTCTTCGATTTCCGTTTTCCTTTTCATGAGCAGGTCTTCAATGGAAGAATCTTCCGGCTCAAGACGGCTTTCCATTTTAAGAGCTTCGCTGATATCATCACCGTTGAGCAGGGCAGAGGTCTGCTGCATCTCAGCTTCAATTTTTCTGCTCCAGCTTTCAGCATCTATTTCAGGATACTGCTCATTGCTTTTGGAGTACTGAGAAAGAGAAGCGGTATAGGCTGTAACAAGGTGTGAGGTAGCCACAAACTGATGCACTACTTCCAGTTTTTTCTGTTGGTTTTTAGGATCAGAAATCATTCGCTGGAAATTATCTGAAAGATTAGCCAGCGAAATAATTGCATTTTTTCGCTTTACCTTATAATCTTCAAGATCAAAATTTCCTTCAAGGAATTTAGAAATCACACTCTGGAAATAGATGAGGTTATCTGCAGCAGATTTTTTCATCAGATCCAGGTTCTGGGTATGTTCCCAAACAGGCAATACAATATAAGACACTGCAAAAGCAATAATTCCGGCAATAGCTGTATCCACCACTCTGTCTTTGAAAATAACGTCTACTTTTCCGGGGTTTAAGAAATTAAAACTGAGGAAAACATAGATCGTCATGAATAATACGGCCCAAAAGTACCGTCCTTTCAAAAAGCTGAAACACATGATCATACTTATAAGGAGTATGGCAAATAAAACGCCGTTGATGTGTATAAAGTGCAGAATGATATATGCTATGGTAGCACCGGTAACCGTTCCATAAAGACGGAGAAGGTTTCTTTGCTTTGTAATGGAATAAGCCGGTTTTAAGATTGCTGTAATGGTAATTAATATCCAGTAGGTATGTCCCAGTCCCAGAAAATCAAACATAGAGAAAAGATATCCCACCAGCAAAGCGGTGGTAATTCTTATGGCATGGCGAAAATGCGAGGATGATAATGAAATGTTATTCCTTAAAACTTTGGCATTAAGCTTAGGCTCATTCGGCATAAACTTTTTCAGGTCCAGTCCGGTAGATAAACTTTTCGCCAGTTTCACATCCTGGGAAAATACTTTATAAATCTCGTTGATCTCTTTGGTAATTTCGTTGATACGCATCAGAATCTGACGCAGGATCATGAAATTTTCCAGATTTTCAGAGCTTAATTGTTTATTTCTGAGTTCAAAATAATTGTAATTAAGGTTTTTTAATTCAAGTTCCAGATTAAATATAGATTTTGCCCGTGTTCCACTTTGGAGGGCAATTCCGATATTGGTGATTTCTTCGGCCAAAAGATTAAGATAATCATGAATGTTAACCAGGATCATACTGTCCTCGAAACTCTGCTGCAATTTTTGATAGTCACTCTCGGAAGTCATCAGTTTTTCATGAAGGTCCATAGAGTTCAGGAACATCAACATCAGTAAACGACTGGTCGTTGTAGATTCATTAACAATGGTTCTTGTTTTAAAAACAGTTTCCCGGGTGTCCTCTTGAAGGTTTTTTATTTCAATCTGTTTAGCAATGACCTGAGTAGTCAGTTTATCAAAATCAGGATTTTTCTGGTAATAATTAGCTTTAATCTTTAAAAACTCTGCCAGCTGAAGATAGTTTTCTCCAATCATCTGGCCAGCCAGTTTATAAGGCCGGATGGTAGTTACAACAAGAAAGATGAGTAAAAACCATATACAGCCACAGGCAAAGATCAGTAAGCTTTTTAAGATATTACTTCCTGTAAGATGCCCGTCAATAAAGATGGCGAGTACAACCAGCGATAAAGAACCTACAGCAGCTAATCTCTGACCGTAAACTCCGATCAGGGAGAAAAACATTCCAAATACAATGATTTCGAGGAGCACTAATAGTTTAAGGTCCATCACCATGCTTGCAATAAGTGCCACAAAGACAAAACAGCAAATGGCAAAAGTTAAAGCATTTCTTCTTCGGATAAAAGGTCCTGGCTGGTCTGTAAGAGCTACAAAGCTGGTTCCGAGAGGGAAGAGGAAGTATTCTTTTAATATTCCAAAATGGGCAAGGACTAAACAAGGCAGAACAGTAGCTAATGTAATTCTGATTGCAGAATATACATATTGACTGGTTACAAATTTTTTTAGCTCCGCCGAATAGTTCATACTACAAAAATAGCTATTGAATTTAAGAAAATAGTTATAATGATAAGACTTTTGTAAACTTAAATGTTATATTTCTTTAATAGTAGGCGAGAAGTGTTGCCGATAGTTAATTTTTGCTTCGCCAAGTGAATAGTGAATGGGGTCTGAAGAAATTGACGAGCGAAGCGGATTGACGACTGACAATCAGCCTTTCTCCTGCTTCCAACAAAAAAGCCTCATATTGATGAGGCTTTTGTATGATATTGATGCTGTTGTTAACGGTCGTTATTAGATGTTTCATCTCCAATGTTCCAGGTAAGACCGAAACGAAGAGTGTTATCTAAGGCACTGTTAATTTTAGACATGTTAATCAGATAAGAAAGATCAAGCCCGAAAGAACGGTAATTCAACCCGATACCTGCTGTAGCAAATTGTCTGGCACCCTGTTCTTCACTTTCATGAAAATAACCTCCTCTTACAGAAAAAGCATTGTCATATGAATATTCTACAGCACCACTGTACATGATACTGTTTTTATTTTTGAAAGATTTTCCAATACCGGCCATTGGACCTACATTGGGAATTTCATATCTCGGTTGTCTTGTATTGGGATCAATTCCTACATATTCAGATCCCGGAACCAGAAGTTTTGAACCTTCTACACTAATTCCTACTCTGTTCATATCATCCAGGTACATGTCATATCCAATCCCTAATCTTGCCATAGTAGGAAGATAAGATCTCGATTCTTCATTTCCTGTATAATCCAGTTTGGGACCTAGGTTCTGAACCGCAAAACCGGCATTGATTTTACCGTCATTTCCTCCTAAACCTGTAAATTTTGGAGAACTGTAGTATCCTGAAATATCTACTGCAAAGGAATTAGCAGCCTTAAGTGTTGTATCTGTATTGAATCCACCGGCTAAGTCTGAACGGATAAATCTACCTGTTACAGCCATTGAGTAAGAATCGGATAGTTTCAAAGCATAGGCAACGTCCAGAGAGAATTCATTTGGTTTTGATGTACCCATGGAAGCAATTTCAGTACCTACCAATTGAGTAAGGTCTACCTGACCCATATTGAAATAATAAATACTCGCGGAAATAGTAGATCTTTCATCCTGTCCCAAAAACTTATGGAAAGCTCCGTATAGTAAGAATACATCATTGGTAAGTTTTCCCATATACGGTGTATAGTTAAGACCGATGGAAGAACTTGTTCTGCTAAAAGGATATTTTGCAGCATTCCAGAATTGTGAAAATGCATCCGGAGAGGTTACAACCCCTTGGTCTCCCATACCTCCTGATCTGGCATCTGGTGCAATTCTTAGGAAAGGTGCTCCGGTTAATACAGGACCTACTTTACCTAGATCTTGTGAATATCCTAGAAAACCAGCACTTAACCCAAATCCTAAAAGCAGTTTAGTAGTTAAATTCATATGTTGTCTTTTATATATTATCAGTTTTTTATTAATATTATTATCTATGTATTATTTAATTATTTCAAAAGTACCATTTTTTCTACAGCTGTAGCACTTCCTTTGCATTTTTCCTGATTCTGGCTTTTTGCAAATATCTTAAAAATATACGTACCTTTTGCAACTGTAGCCCCAAAATCATCTCTTCCGTCCCATTCTATTGCCTGGCGAGGTGTTCTAAAGCCCTGTAGGAACGGTTCTGCAACCACCGGCTGAGATAAAGTTCTTACCAATCTTCCTGTTATCGTATAAATCTGCACATTCACATCCAGAATATCGGAACAGTTATGTTCAAACTGAACATACGTCTTATTGGTAAAAGGATTAGGCCAGTTTAATGGGCGGTTGATTACCAAATGCTGGTCAGACTCATCTTTAACCTCAAAATTTAACGTGGCAGTTGTAGAATTATTGTTTATGTCCCAAACTTTAAATAATAATTGATGCTGGCCTATGGCTAAATTCCTGAAAGGATAAGTTACATTTCCTTTTTGGTATTCTGCAAGGCTGGGATTTAAACATCCGTTTCCTTCTCCTGCGGCATAAAAATCATTTAAAATGATAGTGTTGATAATTTGTCCGTCCAGATATACGGTGATATCGTGGCCAACCCCTGAACCTGTAGAGTTGATTCCCGTATCATCAGTAAGGCAAGCAAGAAGGGTAGGGTTTTGATTGGTAATACCGCCATCAGCAAAGTTGGTGTTATTCATATACAGTTTTACTTTCGGAGGCTGGTTATCATTAATTCCGTTAGGATTAATATCTCCCACCTGTACAGCCTGGTTGTTGAAGACATCCATTACCTTATTGTCAGCATAACTTAATATTCTTCCCTGGCCTACAGTATAATTAATATCTTTAGGAACATAGAACTCAGCGGTGAAAACTCCGTTTACGGCTATCCCCGAAGCTTTTACAATAGGGCTTCCTTCTTCTGTATATTCTAATACAGGACTAAGGTGTCCGTCATTATTTAATGTTTTTTTATTGATTCTCTTATCAAAAATATTAATAGTAACCCTTCCGTTAAAGGTATTGTTTAATGTTCCGTTAGAATTATTGATATGTCCTTTTATCTTTACAAAATCCAATCCTCTGATCAGACCGGGAACAGGCGTTTCAATATTATCAATCACCAAAAGTCTTTGAGGTCTGCTCAGTTTCATGGCAGGATCACCCAAAAGATTTACCTTTAAATGGTTAAGGTCAGCTCCTCTTTGTTTCTTCGCCGTTAAATGAGCATTTCCTAATGTTTCGAAATCATCATTAGTCAATTTAAAGATGTTTTTAGTGTAGGTATCTGTAAACTGACGTCCGTAGATTACCCCAATAGCCCGGCTGGAAGTAATCATAGCTGCAGCACCACCTTGTTTTAGTTTAATGAACTGTTCTCCCGCAGAATTAGTGGCAGGTTCATCCCATAATGTAAATTCACAGGTAATGGTAGAAACAAACGGGAACCTGCTGTACACATTGGAGAAGTTATTGGAATTTTGGATTTCTGTACTGGTTAACACTCTTTCCTGTGCCCAACCGTTGATTCCTCCATGTCCGAAATAGAACAGATACATGCTGTTTCCAATAGCATTGGAAATAGCCTGATTGACCTGCGGATATCTTTGTCCTGCTGCTGTACTCTGGGCCGTGAAAGAATCCAGGTATAATTTCTTAACATTATATTCTTTCAGTTCCTGCTGTGCCGGCTGTTCAAATACATTCACCAGCGTAGTGTTCATCACATTGTGGAAAGGTGGCCCATCGTCATTGTCATCATCTACCACAAAATCTAACCTCATACGCCATTCTCCAAACGGACTGGATTGCCCCGGTAGTGCATTATAATAAGCAAGCGTTTTGCTGATCATATCTCCGGCTTCAGAAGCATTGGATGCAGGAATTCTTCCTACAGGTATATCCGGTAGATTGTTTTCAATGATGTTGGCGGTTTGTGGTTTCGTCATTACAATATAATCATCCGTAACAAAGGAGCCTACATAATCTGAAGACTGTTCACTTTGATAGCTGGAAACTACATTGGAATTATTTGAAACTTTATTTTTATAATCATAGGATGTATCCCCCAGAATAAATACATATTTAAGTTTTCCCTGGGTGGTGTTCAGTCTTGTCACGAAATCTCTTATAGCAGTAAGGTCCCTGCTTCCACTTCCAAATTCCTGATATACCTTATTAACATCTACAATTTCTACATTATAATTGTTTTTTGTCTGGTGGTAGCTGGCAAGTCTTTGTGCCTGGCCCATCATTTGAGGAACCGTTAAGATCAGGTAATCTATATTTTGTAAGGCAGAAAGATTTTGATTACCGATTCTCTCCACAAACTGTGGCGAAAAAGCAGCATCCGCTCTAAAAGCTACAAACTCATTATTGAAGTTCTGATCAGCAGCCATATAAGCAAAATTGAAACTTCCGGCACCTGCCTTATTTACTCTTCTGTTGGCATTGGTAATATCCGTAACATCCCATACCTGTTCTATATTGGAAGCATTGGAAATGCTGAAACCATAGTTGGTATTGCTGCCGCTTACCAGAGAGAAATCCCTGAAATTCATTTGTGAACCATTGAAAACAAGATTCTCTTTATATTGTACTTCAGCATAATCTATATAGAATGATCCGTTAGGATTGATAGAAATATTGGGATTATACTTAAAGGTAATCTGATTTCCACTCAGGTTGCTTACTGTTCCGTTATATGGAAGCAGGAAATAAAGATTATACTGGAAGTTGGAGGTATCTTCAGGCACTGACCCTGATGAAGGGTTTACATCATTGATCTTATACTCAATTGTATTTTTTTGTGCCCTGTAGCCAGCCACTCTGGTTCTGTATCTTATAACATCTGATGGCTGTATGGGTGATTTGGTGGTAAAGGTTACTGTTTTTTCGGTAGTGAAAGGGGCATCTTCTAACCAAACCCGGCCTACTTTCATAAGGTTTTTCTGGTCATTGTTGATTACCTGATAGTCATCATATCTTGTGATCAGCTGACTAGGAAGATCTCCATCGATGGTCTGAACCCTTTTACCCGGTCCTTTATCAAAGGTAATATAGTAATATGAAAAGTCTTCATATATATTCTTGACATTATCACTTCTGTCATAGCGGGTATCTGTTCTTTTAAAACCGTTACCGTTACCCCTGTTATAAAGATTATATCCATCCGGTCCCTGAGCATAGAAAAGAGCAAAATCATTGTCGTTCCATACACCGTCATCTTCACCTACCACCTGAACGGCATTTTCCTGCAGTGCACTGTATCTTGGATCCTGGTTAAATTCCGGGAGCATAAGCCCTCCGTTTCCATATATTCTGAAATTCTTAGGATTCACAGATGCCGGATTGATTCCATTATCTTTTAAAAATTGAGCGGTAATTTTAAATATCCCCGATTTATCTACTTTTATCTTATAAAAGCTTCCATTTGAAAGAGGGTTTGCTGTAGATCCTATTCTGTTTACATTATTTGTAGTGTTCAAAGCTGAGGCTTCAGAAACATTAAATGAAGATAACCTCTGAACCCGTCCTTTTACATTTTTAAATAAAGCAACATTAATACTGGCATAGCTTTCTCCCTCTAAGGTATAATATGAAACATCTGCAATATCATAATCGGGTAGGCTGCCTTTGTCTAATTCAAATAAATCCTTGTTGGAAACATTTTCCCAAATAAGGTCAGAAACTCTGAGCTGTTTTTCCCCTATTTTTTGTTTAGTTATGATAAAAACATTATTTTGGCTAAACGAAAAACCATCATTTTTGAAATTTGGAAGAATTAATTTTGTATCACCAAAGTCCTGAATTTTTGAACCCTCCCATTCTATGGTGTTTCTTTGGGCCCAAAGTACTGATACAAAAGAGAATAGAAATAAAATAGTGATTTTTTGTCTCATGTTTATTATTGAAATTGCTAAATTACAAAATAAATGAAAATTTTATAATTAAATTGCGATACAATAAAATTAATTTGTTAACGTTTTTCAAAAAAATCAAATCTTTACTTGATTTATTGAATAATTTATTTTTTCTTTGTACTCTTGAAAATATTTATATCGACTATGAAAAAACTAAAGTTGTTTTCATTAATAGCATTAAGTTCTACACTTGCATTAACCAGTTGTGGCGGGTCAGGAACCAGCAAAGGTGGTGGTACCAAAAAATTTGTCAGTAAAACAGGTTGGAAGCCAAACGAAAAACAGGGTTGGTTTTTTGCAGGAAAGCAACAGAAGCAGAAGGGGTGGCCTGGAATGGTATATGTAGAAGGTGGAACTTTTACAATGGGATTAGTGAAAGATGATGTTATGCACGATTGGAATAATACGCCTCGCAGAATGCAGGTAAGTTCATTCTTTATCGGAGAAACTGAGATTACAAACTATGAATACCGCGAATACCTTACATGGTTGAAGTATGTATTCCCGCCAAGTGACCCTAGTTTTAAGGAAATCTATAACGGTGCTCTACCGGATACCTTATTATGGGACAACAAACTATCTAGAAACGATTATAATGAAACGTATCTGCGTTCTCCGGAATTCGACTACTATCCTGTAGTAGGAGTTTCCTGGACCCAGGCAAACAGATATTGTGAATGGCTGACAGACAGAGCTAATGAAAAAGCTTTGATGAGCGCTGGTATTATTGCTAAAGATTTGTATATCAACGAATCTAATAACCAGGGAGGAACAGCCTTCAATATGGATAAATTCAAAGCAAATGATCCTGAAATGCAAGGATACATCAATGAGCAGAGAATGCAGCAGAAGACCGGTCTTAAAACTACAAACCAAAGACTTCTTTCTGCCAACAGAGCTCCAAATTCTGCTATGGTACAGAAGTTCAGACTTCCTACCGAGGTAGAATGGGAATATGCTGCTCTTGGTATGGCTAAGAATAGAGAATATAACCAATACTTAGGTAAAAAACCTGAAATCGAAAGATTAAGAGGTACCAAAGGAAAAGATAGAGGAATGTTCCTTGAAAATTTCAAAATGGGTAAAGGTGACTATTCCGGTATTGCAGGATGGAAAAACGACGGATCTGCACAAACTTCAGACGTAAGACAATATCCATCCAATGATCTAGGTGTTTATGGTATGTACGGTAACGTTGCTGAATGGACAGCTGATGTTTACAGACCTATTATAGATGAAGACTACAACGACTTCAATTATTACAGAGGTAATATGCCTCAGGCTATTGTAAGAAACGGTGACGGAACTTATAAAATGATTGACGAAGGAACTATCAAATATGATACTTTATCTGATGGTAGACTGGTTTATAAAGGACTTCCCGGACAGTTTGAAAGACAGACCATTGCTGACTACAGAAACTATAGAGACGGTGACAGACAATCTTCTTTAGAATACAGAAGAGAATCAGACTCAGCTTCATCATTCGATATGTATAATGCACCTCGTCAGAGTTTCATTGTAGATGCGGGAGGTAAAGTGAAAATGGTGAAAGACACTAAAGACAGAACTTCAGGGATCTCTAATGACGTAAGAGTTGTAAAAGGAGGATCTTGGCAGGATACTGCATATTGGCTGGACCCGGGTCAGAGAAGATATAAAAATCAGGGCAGGGCTTATGGTTGGATTGGATTCCGTGTTGCACAGGATGCCAGAACAAACGATAAGAATAGAACTAGAAGATAATATAGTTATCAAAAAATACTTAAAAAAAACCTTCCGGATTTCCGGAAGGTTTTTTTATTTTTGAATCATGAAATCGCTTTGGCTAAAAAATCTAAAAGTACTTGTATACATTTGGCGATTGCATGTGACTTCTTAAAAAAAAATAGATGAATATAGAACAATTTTATCCTTTAGTTTTACAGGCAGGTAAAGTAACGATAGATAGTAGAAAAATAGCAGAAAATGATATTTTCTTTGCCTTTTCCGGTGAAAATTTCAATGCCGCAACTTTAGCCGAAAAAGCTATAGATAATGGTGCTTTAGCGGTAATTGTAGAGCTGCCGGAATTCGAAAACAGGGATAAGAATATTTTCTATGTTCCATCTACCCTTGAGTTTTTACAGCAATTAGCAATATACCACAGAAATAAGCTTAGCATCCCTTTTATAGGACTTACAGGAAGCAATGGGAAGACCACCACAAAAGAACTGATCCATGCAGTGCTGTCAGAGAAGTTCAGTGTTCAGTATACCTATGGAAACCTGAATAACCACATTGGTGTTCCCCTGACCATTCTTTCCATCAAACCGGAACATGAAATAGCGGTTATAGAAATGGGAGCTAACCATCAAAAAGAAATAGAACTTCTATGTACGATCGCCCAGCCGGATTTCGGGTATATTACCAATTTTGGAAAGGCCCACCTGGAAGGGTTTGGAGGCTTTGAGGGCGTGATCAAAGGAAAGTCCGAACTTTACGATTATCTTAAAACGAACCAACGGACCATTATCGTTAATGAAAATGATCCTATCCAGATAGAAAAAACTCAAAACTATCCGTCTACCATTACTTTTGGAAATGAAGGATCAGATTATAACTTTGAATCTTTCTCAGAGGAACACTTTGTAGGCTTGTCTTATCAGAATGTAAAAGCGCTTTCAAAGCTCACCGGAGATTATAACTTCACCAATCTCTGTGTAGCAGCAAGCCTTGGGCTTCATTTCGGAATTAGCTTTGAAAAAATAAAACATGCTGTTGAGCAGTATACCCCAACGAACATGCGTTCCCAGGTGGTAAAAAAAGAAAATAAAACATTGGTACTGGATACCTATAATGCTAATCCAAGTTCTATGGCAGTTTCACTGAAAAATTTTATCAGTTTTGAAGGGCGCAAAACCATTGTTATCGGAGATATGCTGGAATTAGGTACCGAAAGTGAAAAGGAACATCAGAACATCTTAAAACTGGCTCAGGATTTGAATTTTGATGAAATCATCACCGTAGGAAAACACTTTAAAGCAGTGAATTCTTCAAACCTTGCTTTTGAAGATACATCCTCATTAATTGATTACCTGAAGCAGACTCCGATTCAGTCTGAAAATATTCTTTTAAAAGGATCCAGAGGAATAGCTTTGGAAAAGGTGATCGACTTTATTTAGGCTAAAAAAAACAGGAAAATATAAAAGGCAGAAAGTTTAAGTTTAATAACTTCCTGCCTTTTTTTATTTCGGACCTACAGGTTTTTTGAGTTCCAGAAATCTTTTATAATCAGTTTAATATTTTTGAAAGTGCTCGGAAACACTTCGTTTTCTATTTGCTGTCTTTTTTTCCATGCCACTTCAGTAATTCCTTCTTCTGCCTGTGGCTTGAATGTAGCTTCTCCATTAAAATTCATCTCAAACCAATGAGTGCATTTTAATATTTTTTCACCGTTTCTTTCCACATAAATATGGTAAGTAGTATTAATGAATTGTACGAGTTCTACATCTTTAAGGCCTGTCTCTTCTTCAATTTCTCTTACTGCAGATTCCTCCTGAGATTCACCCTTCTCCATTTTACCTTTGGGAAGATCCCATTTACCCAGCCTTTTGATGAAAAGAATCTCACCTTCAGGATTGCTCACTATTCCTCCCGCTGCCTCAATGATCCTGAACAGCTTCTGAAATTCCCTCCAGATCTCATCAATATTCTCACCGAAAACATTGAGTTCTTTTACAGAAGTATTCTCTAAAATATCTAATGCAATCTCTAAAGTTGTGAAACTTTCGTACCCAATACTTTTTTCAAGTTCCTCGGGATGCTTAGATACTAATAATTTTTTTTCGTTCACAAAAACTTTATACATTTGTAAGAATTAAGAATTTAAATACAAAAATAAAAAATGAATTTAGAAGGACGAAAGATTATTGTTAATAAATCATCTAAAGAGCTGTCAGAATTACTGAAGTCTCCAGAAAATTATAAAGAATTTATGCCGGATGGTCTTCAGAAATTTGAAACAAGAGACAACGGTTTTAAATTCGGATTACAGGGAATGCCGGAAATTGCATTGAAAATAGATGAAGTTAATGATCAGAAAGCAATCTTGAAATCAGCAAGTTCAAGTTTAGACTTTACATTAACAGCAACTTTAAACCCTATTAATGAAAATCAGACAGAAGTACAGATGCTTTTTGAAGGGAAGTTTAATCCATTCATCAAAATGATGGTAGAAAAGCCGTTACAAAATTTCATTAATACGCTTACAGATAAGATCGAGGCTTATAAATAACAGAGGTTGACGGCTCGTTCAGGATCATAAGTAAAAATACAACCCCTATTTCTCAGAAGTATAAGGGAACTTTATAGAAGAAAAAGCCGTTTTCATGATTTGTAAGACGGTTTTTATTATTTTTTGTCTAAGGGATGATGGAGTAAAGGAAGTTTATGGGAATTTAAATTAAAAATTCCTGTTAAGACTTTATCTTTTACACCAAAGGTTCGGGTTATCATAATCATAGCTAAAACCCAGTTACGAGGTATTTTTATTTCTGCATTTGCAGTAAAATTTGGTCTGTTATGTATTCTGTGGAGAGCAAATACTGAAAGACTGATTGTCCAGTAACAGAAACGGCGTATTCCTGCTTCTGAATCGGGGATTAATAATGTGTACTGCAATGCTTCGCGCAGGTTTTTGTGGGTAATACTTATTAGTTCTTTTTGAGCATTCTTATAACCTTCATTATAATTTTCAGGTTTCAGATCTTTGAGCTCACTTCCATATATATCGCGAGGTAACCAACAGATACCATCTTTACGGTCTTCCCAATGATCGTATAAAATATTTACCGTTTGCAATCCTCTTCCAAATGATATAGCCAGTTTTTTCATGGCGGCATTATGCTTTGCTATCTCATCTGAATAATCACAAAAAAGGTCTGTTAACATTTCTCCTACAACACCTGCGGCATGATAGCAATAATCATTCATTTCATCCAATGTTTCAAGCCCGTTTAAGCTTCTTCGTTTCAGGAATTTTTGCATACCATCCCACATAATACGAATGCACCGTTCTATTGCTTGCTGCTGTACATCATTGAAAGTTTGCTTTATTCCTATCACTAGTGCCAAATTATGCATAAGCTCCCGTTCTGCTTCATGAGTGTGAAGGGATAGCAGCGGCGTTAATTCCATAGCAAACTCTTCTGCATTTTCATTAGTACTAACAATTTCAACAAATCTTTTTCCAAAATCAAATTTTTGTTCCAAGGTTAGAGCGTCGTCGTCTTCAATTGTATCCAATGCACGGGCTAAAAGATAAGCATTCATCACAACACCGCGTAACGGCACAGGAAGTTCAGGAACAGTTAAGGCAAAAGTACGTGAAACACGAGGAAATAAAGCTTTTAAATATGTTTCAGCTTGATCAAATGAAAAATTCTCGTGGGTTTCTGATATGTTTTTTCTTTCCATAATAGTTAATGTAAAATTATCTATTTTTTATGATAATTAATATTAAAAATTCATTATTAATGTATTTATTTAATTTATAATGAATTTTTTTTGAAAAGAATGGTAATGTGTGGTTTGTTATAGAATAATTCCCGAAGAATGATCTTCACGGCTTCCTGTTGCAGAAGCCAAAACATTGATTTCATTTTTAAACCTTAAAACTCCCATAAATGCGAAGATTAAAGCTTCTTTATAGTCTATGATTTCTCTTTCAGGAATAACAATTTCCGCGGTGGTTTTTTCTTTAATTTTTTCAATTAAATAATGATTATAAGTTCCACCACCGGTAAAAAGTACATTTTTTAATTTATTTTTATTAAATATATCTGAAATCTGTTGAGCAGTATGTTCTGTAAAAGTAGCTAAAGCATCAAGAGCTTCAACATTTTTAAATAGCGGGAAAATATTTTCATTACACCATTCGATTCCAAGAGATTTGGGATGCGATTGACGATAAAAGCTTAAGGAATTTAATTTTAATAATAAATTCTCATCAATTTTTCCTGTTCTGGCTAAATCCCCGTTTTCGTCAAAATTTTTCCTGAACTGCTGAACCAGTGTATTCAAAACAATATTCACAGGAGCGATATCAAAGGCAATTCTTTGACCATTAATTTGTAAGGAAATATTGGAAAACCCACCCAAATTAAGACAGGCATCATATTGAGAAAATAGCAATTCGTCACCAATTGGGACCAGAGGAGCTCCATTTCCGCCCATCAAAACATCCTGAGTCCGGAAATCGTAGATGACGGGTAAATTTATTTCTATTTTAACAGCTCTTCCGTCGCCTATTTGCAGGGTAAATCTTTTTTGAGGCTGATGAAAAACAGTGTGGCCATGAGAAGCAACCAGATCAATATGCTGCAATTGATGTTTTTCAATGAAGTTTTTAACTGATTTTCCTAAATAAAAGCCGTATTCCGAATGTAATTCTAATAACTTTTCTGCAGAAATATGAATTGAATTTCTAAGCTTTTCTTCCCATTCTTTAGAATAGGGAATGGTTTCTGCTTTCAGAATCTTAAAGGTCCATTGGTCTTGCTTTTCAAATTCAGCAAAGCAAATATCCAAACCGTCAAGGCTTGTTCCGGACATAAGGCCAATAGCAAGAGTTTTCATGATGATAAGACTTATTTTTTGTTTTCAGAAATCCTTTTAGAACTAAAGTCTCCCGAGTTGTTATAAAAAGTATATTCAGAAAAATCATCTTTAGCAGTCATTCCATTAGCGCCTACTAATGTGGATCCGTCTTCCATAGTTACATATACCGTATCTTTGGTATAAATTCTTTTTTTTCTCTGATCCCAATAAATACTCTGCATGGCAAACCTTTGGCCTTCATTGGTTGTAATCCTCACATCACCTTTTGCCTCGTAGAATTTTTTGTATTCAAAAATACGGGCATATTTAGCGGTGATCTTTCCGGGGATTTTCGGTTTCTTTTTATCGAAGAACTCTATATTGATCCCTTTTTTTGCTACAACATACGGGCTGTCTATCAGTTCATATTTTTCAATGATAGGCGCTTTGGCTTTTAAAGTGACAAAACCGGAATCACGCTGTACAATATTGGCATTATTGATGATCTGTGAAGGGAAGTTTTTACTCTGGTTGCCTTTATTTTTGGTAAGGTCCTCTTCACATGATGTCAATATAAAAAATATAGCACAACTAAAAAGGCATGCTATATTTTTATATGATATTTTTTTTGAAAAATTCATTCTAGTTATAAAGAGTCTTTCTAAACCATTTATCAGCAAAATTAAAGCCGATTCTAAGATTAATGAAGTTCTGATTGATCAGGTTGTCATTAAGGGTTCCTCTCTTACCAACTTCTACTCCTATTTCAAGTCCGCTCATTCTTGTGATACTGCTGGTCTTGAATGGAAGCATTACTCCGGCAGAAATACCAAATTTATTAATGCTGTTACCTTCTAGTTTAAGGTTTCCTCTTTCATAGAAAGCTCCATATCTGTAGATTACTCTTGAGAAATAATTTCTAAAGTTATTGTAGTTAGGCAAGTACCATCCACCGGCAGAAATTCTATAAGTATCCTGGAAATCAAAAGTTTTTCCGAAATAAGAGATGTCTTCACCTTTCTTATAGTCCACCTGTCCTGAGAAGAACCAATGGTTTTCACTTCCATATCCAACCCCTACAGAGGCCTGTAAAGGAAGAAGGTTCTTGGAACGTATACTTTTTTGCTCTATGATTTTTTCATCAGTTTTAGTTCCTGCTGCATCTGCAAACCTGTAAGTACTGTTGATGTACTCAGTAGTCATATTACTGGTATTCCCAAAAGTAGCAGTAGCTCCGATCGTGAATTTTTTATCAGTACGTGTATTTAAAGTCTGATAGCTGGTACCCAGTGTAAAATTAAAGTTTCTTACTTTGTTTTTAGTTTCATACCCATTCACGAAGCCATTGATAGCATTATTGTATGAAGTGCTAAATTCATTCAGATCATACAAATCACCAAAATAAAGATTGGCCCTTGCTCCAACAGAAAACTCCTGGTTTATTTTGTAAGATACAGCCACCTGTGCTGTATTTAAAGTTCCGTTTCCTTTAAATTTATTAATGTAAGTATCTCCGTTTTCTAATTTTTGCTCATTTAAAATATCATAGCTTTTAGAGCTATACGGCTGATAAGAAAGTCCCATCTTTACCTTGGAAGATAAAGGAAATGCCAAAGCAATATTGGAGAGATACGTAGAATGCTTTGTAGATTTCATATCGTTATAATTCGATTTGAAATAATTGTTTTCATTGGTAGCCTCCAGTCTGATACTTGTAAGTTCGAAATTGGTGTTGTTTGCAGGGTTTGCAAAGTTGAAACTACTGGTGAAATCACTTATAAAAGCAGTTGATATACCTCCCATTGAAGCAGTTTCGATCGTATTATCATATTTTACATCTCCAATTCCATACGTTGCATAGGGCGAATTACCTATACTCTGTGCATTCAGGAAGTATCCAGCTGATATGAATGATACTACAAAGATTTTTTTCATTCTTTATTTTTAAAACAATGCGCAAATATCTTAAATATTAATGAATTGTAAAAATTATATGTGGTTAAAGTTTGTTAAGGGCCTTCCTTTAAAAGAAAACTATAAATTTTTATTCGTAAAACTGGTCATTCTATTATACAAAAAAGACTGTTTATAATAGTATAACAGTCTTTTTTTTAGTAAGATAGCCGGTAGAGTTATTTTACCCGAAGCACCGACCGGCTGTGACTAAAACTTTCAAAACTGAATTTTCCGTGGTATTTTCCCATTCCGGAAGTTCCTACACCGCCAAAAGGCAGATAATGGGAACCAACGTGAATAATGGTACTGTTGATTTCTGCATCACCACTTGTTGTACAATTTAGAACATGATCTGAAAATTCTTGGTCTTCCGAAAAAACATATAAGGCCAGTGGTTTAGGGCGGTTATTTATTTCTTCCAGCGCTTCATTAATGTCATGGTAAGTCATAATAGGTAGGATAGGACCGAAAATTTCCTGCTGCATTACCTGATCATCCCAGGTTATATGATCCATTAAAGTAGCCTCAAAATGACGGCTCTCAAGGTCATACTTGCCTCCGTAGATTACTTTTTCAGGAGCGGCTTCCAGATATCCGGCAAGATGTTTAATCTGATTCTGGCTTACAATCTTTCCTATTTCCCCTAAAGATTTGTCGTTATAGGTTGTGTTTAAATGAGCTTTAAATTTTTCAATAAACGCATCCTTTACAGACTCATGAATATAAATATAGTCGGGGGCCACGCAGGTTTGCCCGCAGTTGATCCATTTTCCGTAAGATATTCTTGCCACTGCCTTATCAAGATCTGCATCTTTGTGAACTATGGTAGGAGATTTTCCTCCAAGCTCCAATGCTAAAGGAATTAACTGCTCTGCCGCAGCTTTCATCACAATTTTTCCAACATTTGGACTTCCTGTAAAGAAAATATAATCAAAAGGCAGGCTTAATAATAAGGTGTTTTCTTCAATAGCCCCCTGAAATACGGCTACATAAGATTCATCAAAAGATTTCTTTACGATATCTTCAAGAACTTTAGCAACATGGGGTGTATTTTCTGATGGCTTCAAAATGGCAGTGTTTCCTGCTACCAAAGCTCCGATAAGGGGACTGAATGTCAGTTGAACAGGGTAGTTGAAAGGCCCGATAATATAAGTTACTCCATACGGCTCATACATTATTTTACTTATGACTTCGGCTCCCGTTGGATGTGGTTTGGAGGGAACGGGAGTTGGCTTTGCCCATTCATCAATATTTTCCAGAAAATAATCAAGTTCACTGATGACAATCTGAATTTCTACATATTCAGCTTCCTTCCGGCTTTTCCCCAAATCTGTATGTAAAGCATCGCAAAGAGCATCCGTATGCTGTAAAAATACTTCGCGGAATTTTCTCAGTTGTGCTTTTCTGAATTCAATATCTTTTGTCTGATTGGTTTTGAAAAAAGCTTTCTGCTGTTGAAAGACATTTCTTATTTTCTGTTCTGATTCTTTGTTCATTGTGTATCGATTTTTAAGAATTCAATAAGCTGAAATTCTAATAGTAAATTAAGTTAAATTAGTAATGCAAATATATTGTTGAAAATTATATTGCGCACAATTTAATTTAAAATTAATTCTAATTGAATTATTGATGTTTCCTATAATTACTAGATTTTTGTTTTTAATTAAATATATAGAAAGGTTTTACTGCAGATTAAGCAGACTTAATTTTATAAATTGAGATAAGATTTTTTATCTTTGGAACATGAATTGGGAGAACATAGCCGGTCAGGAAAACCTGAAAAAACTTCTTAGAGAAAGTATTGCTGAAAACAGAGTTAGCCATGCCCAGCTTTTTGTAGGGAAAGAAGGATATGGAACATTACCTATGGTCCTGGCATATGCCCGAGAGATACTGAGTCGGGAAAATGAGCATGCTGCCGTAAAGGTGGAGCATCTGAATCATTTGGATCTGCATTTTAGCTTCCCTGTTTTTACAGATAATAAAAATTCTTTAAGTAAAAATAAGTTTGAAGAATTCCGGGAGATGATCATGGCTTCTCCCTATGCCAGCTATGATGACTGGACTGCCTTTTTAGAATCCGAAAACAAACAGCTTTTTATCTCTGCAGATGAAGTAGATGACCAGAATCAGAAATTTTCCCTGAAAAGTTTTGAAGGAGGAACTAAGATCCTTATTGTCTGGAGGGCTGATAAAATGAATATTGCAGCTTCAAACAAATTTTTAAAATTCCTGGAAGAACCGCCGGCCAAAACTATTATCCTCCTTACCACAGAAAGTACAAATGATATACTTCCTACCATTCTTTCCAGAACCCAGATTGTGGAAATTCCGAGAATTAATGATGAAGATATTAAACACTATCTGGAAAAGAATTTTTCTGTTTCTGAAGAAAAGATCAGAGAGGTTCTCCATGAAGCTCAGGGAGATTTAAACAATGCCATAAAACTTTTAAACTCCGGTGATAAGACTAACGAGTTTGAAAAATTATTTGTACAATGGGTACGGGATGCATTTATGGTAAAAAAGAAACCCGCTTATCTTAAAAGTATTATTTTCTGGGCAAGAGAAATAGCCGGATGGAACAGGGAAAAGCAGAAGAATTTTTTAAACTACTGTTCTGAAATTTTCAGGCTGGCACTCCTTCAAAATTATCAGTCTGAGGATCTTGTTTATAAAAAAATCAATGCTGATGGATTCAACTGGCCTGGATTTTCAAAATTTATCAGTGGTGCCAATATTGAAAATATATTAGAAGAAATCAATACTGCAGATCTCCACCTGACAAGAAACGGGAATCCTAAAATTGTATGGACAGACCTTGGGATAAAGCTATCAAGATATATTCATAAAAACTCATGAAATAAAATTCCGGTCAACAGGCCGGAATTCCTGTTTTAAAATTTTTGTTCTGTTCTTTTCTGCACAAACATCCACCGTTGAACTTTCCCGGAATATCTCTATTACAACAACCAATATCTTTGCTGATTTTAAAGTGTATAAGTAAATGCAGATTTTTCAACAGACTGTTGATTTTTAAGGAGTTTGCAGTAAATATTGCATTAGTCTTTTTTTATTATAGTTTTTTATACTTATTCTTTTAATAGAAGCAATCTTATGTTGCTGATAAATTAAATCTATATTAAAAAATCAATCAATCGTTTGATTTTGTGAAAAACTTATGTAAATTTGCGCCCTGAAAATGGAAGTGATATGATTTCAAAAGAAGAAAATATATTATTTGCTGCTGAAAAACTTTTTGCAGAAAAAGGTTTTGAAGGAACTTCTACCAGGGAAATTTCCAAGGCTGCAAATGTAAACATCTCTATGATCTCTTACTATTTTGGCTCTAAAGAAAAGCTTTATGAAAAACTGGTTGAATACAGAATGAACGAAGGGCAGTTTTTCTCAAAAGATATTGTAGAAAGAACGGACCTTAATGAATGGCAGAAGATAGAAAAGATAATAGACCAGTTTTCCAATAGGATAAGAACGCAAAAGTGTTTTTACAGGATTATGCAAAGGGAACAGCTTCATACTGATAATCCACAGATTGTAGAGTTTCTAAAACAAACTAAAATGGGATTTCTCTCCATGTATTCTCAGATATTGGAACGTGGACTTGAGAAGGGAATTTTCACGAAAAATCCTCCAATTTATCTGTTTCATTCAACCATCAGCGGAACTTTATTTTATGCATTCAATGCTAAAGATATGTATAAAGAATTCCTTAATGATACAGAGGAAGAGAGTGTTTTTGATGAAAAATACTATACTGAACTTAATAAACATATAAAACATTTACTAAAAGACCTTTTAGGTTATGAAGAGAATAAATAACTCAGTGATTGCATTATCACTATTCTTAGGAGTAGCAAATGCAAATGCTCAGGAGAAAAAAACACTTTCTCTTGACGAAGCTGTGCAGCTGGGAATCCAGAACAGCAAGAATCTCAAGATCGATGCAGCCAAGATCGAGGAGGCTACAGCTGACCTTTTGGAAGCTAAAAACAGGCAGCTTCCTGAATTGAAAGTTTCCGGAAGCTATATGTACCTTCCGATAAAACCGAATGTTGATATCAAACTTCCGGGTCTTTCCGGAGGTGCAGGAGGGCCGGAAATACATCAGGTTCTTTACGGTTCGGCTAATCTTAGCGTTCCTATTTACAACGGAGGAAGGATCAAGTACGGGATTCAGTCTGCAAAATATCTGGTGGAAGCCTCTAAATTAAGCACTGAAAACGATAAAATTGCAATTGCTTACAACGTTGCCCAGGCCTACAATAATCTGTTTAAGGCCAACCAGTCTATCAAAGTTTTTGAAGAAAATCTTGCTGCTTCTCAAAAAAGAGATGAAACATTCCTGAAAATGGAAAACAATGGATTGATTGCCAGAAACGACAGATTGAAAGCCAACCTTCAGACTTCAAATATTGAACTTCAGCTATTGGAAGCTAAGAATAATTACAATATTGCCAATATCAATATGGATTTGTTGTTGGGGCTTCCTGAAACTACAGAACTTGAAGTGGATCCAAATTATATAGATGAAGGATCAGAGGTAAAACCTGTTGTTTTTTATGTAAATGAAGCCCGGGAAAACCGTAAAGATTTACAGGCTTTAGCTCAGCAAAGAAAAGCTGCTGAACTAGGATCAAAAGCCGCTAAAGCAGAAAATCTTCCATCATTAGCATTTACCGGAGGTTATGTAGCAGCAGATATTCCCAAATTTCTTACTGTATACAATGCCGTGAATGTAGGAATCGGAATTTCTTACAATTTATCAAACATCTGGAAAGAGAATTCATCTTTAAAGCAGTCACAGGCAAGAGAAAAGCAGTTGGCGGCCACTGATGAGCTATTAAATGACAATATTAAGCTTGATGTCAACAGAGAGTACCAGAACACAGATTATTCAAAAAAGAGAATCGCTGTTTTTGAAAAATCAGCTGAACAGGCTAATGAAAATTATAGAATCACAAAAAACAAATATGACAACGGGCTTGCAACCATGACCGAATTACTGGATGCAGATGCCGCTCAGATTGCCGCAAATGTGGGCGTAATCAATGCAAAAGCAGACGCCGCATTAGCATATAGAAAACTATTACAGACAACAGGAACTTTAACAATTAAATAATCAGATCGAACCCACATGGAAAATAATAATACACAGGCAGTTGAACCTAAAAAGAAAAAAAGTTTAGTCTTTCCTCTCATTTTAGCAGCTGTAGTAATCGGAGGAGGAATCTATGGTTACAGAGCATTTACTTACGGACAGTATCATGAAGAAACGGATGATGCTCAGATTGCTTCTAATATGACTCCGGTGATTTCCAAAATTTCAGGATATATCACTGAAGTGAAAGTAAAAGATAATCAGTTTGTAAAAAAAGGAGATACGCTGGTTATTTTAGATAACAGAGACCAGAAAATGGCCCTTGAGCAAGCTCAGGCTGCTTTATCTACGGCTAAAAGCAATATTTCAAATGCCGAAGCTACTACAACAGCCACTTCAAAAAATATCAGTTCTTCTGAAGCAGCAGTAGTTACTGCCAATGCACAGATAGAAGCAGCAAAAGTAAATGTGTGGAAAACTTCTCAGGATTTAAAGAGATATGCTAATCTTGTAAAAGACCATTCTATTACAGAGCAGCAATATGAGCAGGCTTTGGCAGCAAAACAGTCTGCAGACAGACAGTTACAGGTTTTAGTGGATCAGAGGAATCAGATTGCTCAGCAAACAAATATCGCATCCTCTCAAACGGCTGCCAGCTCTCAGCAAATCAGTGTTGCAGGTTCTGTAGCAAAACAAAGAGAAGTAGATGTTGAAAATGCAAAATTAAACTTGTCATATACCGTAATTCTTGCTGCAGAAGATGGCTATGTAGGAAAAGTACCTACTCAGGCTGGTCAGTATCTTCAGGCAGGAGCACAGCTGTTTGCTTTGGTAAAGAATGATCAGAAATGGGTAGTGGCCAACTTCAAAGAAACGCAGGTAGATAAAATGGTGGAAGGACAAAAAGTGAAAATTGAAATTGATGCTTTTCCTGACAAAGAATTTGAAGGAGTAGTAAGCTCATTTTCTCCGGCAACAGGTGCTACGTTCTCCATTTTGCCTCCGGATAACGCGAGTGGTAACTTCGTGAAAGTAGTTCAGAGACTTCCTGTAAAAATTGATTTTGTAAACCTTGATAAAAATATTGCAAAAAGATTAAGAACAGGAATGAACGTGAAAGCAGAGGTTTCTTTGAAATAATTTATACAATGTACAATATAAGATGTACAAAGTATATTAATGTAGCTTAAAAAGACATTTTACATTGTACTTTTTACATTGTACTTATTAAAAATATATGCAAGATTCATTAGTAGAATATGGAGCCCGAAGAGTAATCATCACGATTACAGCAATTCTTTGTGCTCTGCTTGAAATTGTGGACTCCACGATTGTAAATGTTGCCTTGAATGAGATGAAGGGTAACCTTGGAGCCACACTTTCTGAAGTAGGTTGGGTAATTACGGCTTATGCAATAGGTAACGTAATTGTCGTACCGATGACGAGCTGGCTTTCACAGCAATTTGGACGTAGAAACTATTTTGCGGCTTCCATCATCATATTTACCATATTTTCATTCTTATGTGGAAACGCCACGAATATTTGGGAATTGGTATTTTTCAGATTGATGCAGGGAATTGGTGGGGGAGCGCTATTGGTAACTTCACAAACGATCATCACGGAATCTTATCCGATTGAGAAAAGAAGTATGGCTCAGGCCATTTATGGGCTGGGGGTAATTATAGGCCCTACCTTAGGTCCGCCGTTAGGAGGATATATTGTGGATAATTTCAGCTGGCCTTATATTTTCTATATCAATATTCCTATTGGAATTGCGGCCACTTTGATGACACTTCAGTTTGTAAGAAGCCCGAAATATGCTGAAAAACGTAAGGTATCCGATGTAGACTGGATTGGTATTGGATTACTGGCAGTGACGGTAGGTTCATTACAGTTCATTTTAGAGAGAGGTCATGAAGAGGATTGGTTTGAAAGCGGAATGATTGTAGCATTTACCATAGCTGCTGTTCTAGGATTTATATTGTTTTTATGGCGGGAGCTTACCTTTAAATATCCGATAGTTGAACTTAGAGTGCTTAAAAATAGTAATTTGAGAATCGGAACAATGATGTCATTTGTGTTGGGATTCGGATTATATGGGTCTACATTTATTGTTCCTCTTTATACGCAAAGTATTTTGGGATGGACGGCATTGCAGTCAGGAGCATTGATGATTCCGGCAGCATTAACCACTGCTTTCATGATGCCTATTATCGGTAGGTTATTGGCAAAAGGAGCAAAACAGCAGATCTTAGTGTCTTTGGGACTGTTCATCTTCTTTGTCTATAGTTTCTGGGGATATAAAATTCTGACACCGGATACCAGTAAAGACGCCTTTTTCTGGATGCTTATTGTAAGAGGAGCCGGGCTCGGATTATTATTTATCCCGATCACCTCCTTATCATTAAGTACCCTGAAAGGTCAGGAAATTGGACAAGGAGCTGCCTTTACCGGGATGATGAGACAGCTTGGAGGGTCTTTCGGTATTGCAGCCATTACTACTTTTATTGCCAATGCAGGCCAGAAGTACAGAAATAACCTGATTTCTCACCTTGACGAAAACAGTTTTGATGTCCAGCAAAGACTGGCTGCTCTTAAAGCAAATTTTGTTGCGAAAGGAATGACCCCTGATGCAGCAATGAATGCCGCCTATAAAATGCTCGACATGTCAGTAACCAAGCAAGCAACGGTATTGTCTTACATGGATGTATTTCTTTACCTCGGAATCGTATTCTTGATATGTATTCCGTTTATCTTACTTGTAAAAGAAAGAAAGAGCAAAGAAAAAATAGATTTGAGTGAAGCCATGCACTAAATTTACACAACAAACCTCCGGAAATTTTCCGGAGGTTTGTTTATAGGCTATTTTAAATAAAACCAATCATTGATAGTATTGTATTACGGATGTAAATATTGTATAACTAAATAATTAGTGTATTTAATAAAACAATATCACCTATTGGAGAATTTGTTTATTTTCTTTAACTTTACTGTACAAAATGAAAAAATATGAATAAGTTCCCCTCATCAATATTTTCCCTTTTCAATAGGGGAATTCCGGAGTATTACAAAATACATCTGCCCGAAGAATTGCTGCCGGCAATATCTTAAAACCTCCATTGTGTGGTATTCCTGTGTTTATTTTCATTGAAATAAAAACGCTGTTGCCGTTTTATAAACCAGGTATATAATTATCAGGATATTAAAAACTTTTCACCATGAATAATAACGTACAACTGCCGGAAACATTTGTGGCATTATCCGATTTCAGAAAAAATGATATTTATCTCCCTGAAATGGATATGGAGCAGATTATTTCGGATTATTTTCCAGGAACCTTTACAGAGCTGGTGCAGCGACTTTCAGATATTACAGGATCTTTTTACGGAGGAATGCTTAGGCAAACAGGAAAGCTTTTTGGTGCTGAAGCAGTTGAACTCCTTTCCAGCAGCTTTATGTATGATCTGGGATCGAAAATGGCTTTGAAAAACCTTGCCGTCAAACCCGGTTTGAAACCCGGAATTCCGGCTGTAGCAAAAATACTTATAGGAGCAGTTTTTACATCCAGTCCCGAATATAGTTTTGAATTTAAAGAATTGAATGACCATAAAATTGAAATGTTGATACAAGGAGTGGATCGCTACCATAGAATAACACAAGAGTTTGAAATTGCCCATCTATTAAAATGGCCGGTGATCAAACCTTTCGTACAGGGAGTATGCGATGCCATGGGGCTGGATGTTTTACTTGAAATGAAAGTACTGGAACTGAATCCGGACAGTTCATGTGTGTATAAGGTTTGTATAATGTATAATGTATAATGTATAATGTATAATGTATAATGTATAATGTATAATGTATAATGTATAATGTATAATGTATAATGTATAATGTATAATGTATAATGTATAATGTGATCATTAAACACCTTCTGCATCAATAGAAACGGGCTTTAGCCCGTTTTCTTGAAAGGACCATCCAATTTGGCTTTAGCCAAAACCTAAAAACGGTCTCTCATACTCGCATAATAATGCTGCGCTGATCCATTCATAATCAGGCCTTTTTTATTAATAACATAGTTTTTTAAAAGAAGTCAGATATTGGTAAACGCAATAGTCAAAAAATGGTTCATCACTTGATTTTAAAATAAAATAAACTCAATTGAAAAATATTATACCATTACGTTTACCAAAAATGACAAATTGTAATTAAAAACTTATCGGATTTTTCCTATCCATTCAATGCCACTGATATCAACAAGTTTTAAGCTATACATGTTATCTTTCAGAAGAATATCTCTGATGTCAATCATAATATCAGCTTTTGCTCCCAATGGAAGCACCAGGCTGTGTTTTCCGGGTTTTACTTTAGCTACATAATGGTTGTGAATGTTTTCTTTGGAAAATTTTGAAAGCTCCTGATGATTCAGTTCTTTTAATATATTTCCATTTTTATCCAGAATGTGGATCCCTATGAGGAAAGAGCCATATACATCGGCACCTTCAGTTCTATAGACTTCAAATTTTAAATCTGAATTATTGTGTGAGATATTGGAAATTTCAACCTTTGGTTTTACCGATTTATTGTGTAATGTTCCCCAGACGCCACCATGAAAATATTGGTTGGTGTAAAGGGTAAGTCCAAAAATAATCAAAGAACCTGTCAATACAATAATCTTAGGTTTTGAAATGGGTAAATTGCCGGATCCCAGCCATTTAAACCATTTTTTTTGAGTAAAAGCTCTGTTTTTCTTCATAAAATAGTAGTCCAGAGAATAAGGACCGCTTCCCGTGAGAAAAAGAACAAATCCGCCTGCAATTCCCAAAACGCCGATCTGCCATTCATCAAGGCATGTTGTTCCCAGCCAGCCTGAACCCAGAAGAATTCCTAAGGCAAGACCAAAGATTCCGATACTCATGAACCGGGTGAATAATCCCAGAATGATACATAAACCTACTATAGCTTCAATAATGGTAAAAATCATCATAGACTGCTGTAGGGCATCTGGATGGGTAACTAGATATTCAATAATGGGTTTTATTCCTAAGGCATTCGGTAGAAAGTGATTGAATTTTTCTCCGATATATCCGTTTTCATCGGGGGTAAGTTTGTTTTCCAGGATAAGCCTGCGCCAAAAAGCTGAAAAATAAGTCCATCCGATAACCATTCGGAGAGATAAAGTGTATAAGCCTGCCAAATCTGAAGACTGGCTTTTTATGGTATGTTTCATTAAAGTTTATTTTATGTAAAAGACTGATTGAGTTTGATGTTTTTAAACCTGTATCAAACTTAATTTTAATCTTTTAAACAAAATATACTTTGGAGGACTGTTGCCTGTGGTATGCCCGGAATATTTGTTGAAAGAGAATCTTTCATTTTCCGTTTTTTGTACGGAGAAATTCAGATAAAAGAAACCTTTACCGATTAATTTAATATTGCTTTTTGAAACTGAAAACCTGGATGCTGTAGAAGATACATCACAGCTGGAAGGGTAGGAGGAAGTTGTTTTTACCTTATTTAAGCCATTGATATACTGGATGTCAAAAATGTCAAGAACATCTCTTTTTACAGAACATGGTGATAATGAAAATGCCAGAATAAGCATCGTTATGATGGCTTTATAGGTCTTTATATGGATTCCTGTGTCTGACATTTTTACAAAACTACACTTTATTTTAAATGTAGGCTCAATAAATTCTAAGAATTCATCTATACATAAGCAGGGGAGGAAGGCTGTCTGGCAGCTTAAAAATAATTTAATTTATAATCTGTTTAAAAAATGAGGCTAAAAAAATAAAATGTAAACCTCTCCTGACTAACAGTTGTCATACCCCTGCCTTATCTTTATCATTTCTTACTGACAAAGGGTTTGTGGAAAAAATACTATATTTCAAATTTTAACAAAACAGAAAATATACTTACATGAGTTATTGTTTAGCCATAGAGGGGATGCAGCCTGAAAGCAGAAAAGAGCTGCACAAAAATTATCATGATAATTATTATGGATTTCCTATTCATGATGATAATGAGCTGTTCGGAAGATTACTTCTGGAAATAAATCAGGCCGGCCTTAGCTGGGAAACGGTTTTAAAAAAGGAAGAAAGCTTCAGAAAAGCATACAGCAATTTTGATATTCAGAAAGTGGCAGCCTATACTGAAGAAGACCGTGAAAGGCTCCTGAATGACAGTGGAATCATCCGAAATAGATTAAAAGTGAATGCTGCGATTGAAAATGCCAAAACCATTGTGGAACTTCAGAAAAACTTTGGTTCTTTTGAAAAATGGCTGGAGCACTATCATCCTAAAACATTACAGGAATGGATGAAGCTTTTCAAAAAAACATTCAAATTCACAGGAGGAGAGATTGTAAATGAATTTTTGATGAGTACGGGATATCTGAAAGGATGTCATACAGAAAGCTGTCCCGTTTATGATAAAGTTTTGGAACAAAATCCGCTATGGAAACAAGCTGAAGATAACTTATAAAATCAATATTAATTTGTGCCGGCTGATATTCTGTCGGCACAAGTTTATGCTATCTTAAGTTTCTACTTCATAAGCTGTTTATGTTCATTCCCCCATTTTTCAAACTCCAGAATAATAGGTTTCAGTTTATACCCAATTTCTGTAAGTTCATATTCTACCCGTGGTGGAACTTCAGCAAAAACAGTTCTTGTAATAATTTGGTCTTCCTCAAGTCTCCGAAGCTGTAAGGTAAGCATACGCTCAGTAATATTCTGAAGCTTTTTTTTAAGTTCTCCAAACCTCATTTTGCCGTTGATCAGATAACAGCAGATAGCCAAAGACCACTACCCTCCAATAAGGTTGGAAGCATAGATTTCCGGACATTCATCAGCAAGAGCTTTTTTATTGGCAAAATTAGTGGAGGTTTCTTTTATTTTAGTCATCACTTACATTTTTTATAGTACCATACAATAGGTTGCTAATGTACAAAATGTAAGTTACGTATCGTATTTTTGGCATAGAAATTTAAATTGAATGAAAACCTTAATTATTGTCACTCATCCTGATATTGAAAAGTCTGTAATCAATAAAAGATGGATTGAAGAACTCAAGAAATTTCCTGAAAAATATACTGTTCATCAGCTGTATAAAGCATACCCTGATGGAAAGATTAATGTAGCTAAAGAGCAGGAACTGATGGAATTATATGATAAAATTGTATTTCAGTTTCCTTTTTACTGGTTTAGCAGTCCGCCGCTGTTAAAACAATGGCTGGATGAGGTTGTTTTGTATGGCTGGGCCTATGGAAGCAGCAGCGGTTATAAGCTTGGAGGAAAGAAAATGTCTCTGGCTGTTACTGCAGGAATTGATGAAGATGGGTATAGTGCATCCGGAGAATATAAATATACAATGAATGAACTTTTCCAGCCTTATGAATTGACCTTTGACTATATAAAAGCAGAGTATAAGGACCCTTTTGTATATTACGGAATAGAACGTAATTCTTCTGATGAATGGATTGAAAGAAGTGTTCCGATGTATCTGGAGTTTTTGGATAAATTATAATGCAATAAAAGTAAATTGACTTATTCGGATTTCCTATTGTAAGTTCAACTTACTTTTTCCCCGAATTTGCTATACTCATTGAAGATTATTCCTGATTGTATTCAAAGGGTTCAATATTTCCGTCCTGCACATACTTTTTTATGGTATTGCTGTCTATTTTAAATGGAACATCCTCATACTTCCAACCATCAACAGGGATTTTTAAATCAATAAGATAATTTTCAATAGAGTAGATACCAAGGACCTTTGCATTTTTAGGTTTTAGAGAGTCAAAAATGATAAGAAACTGATCCCCTTTTTGGTAAGAACAATTTGTAGTTGCGAAATATATTTTGTCTTTAACCCGATATTTATAATCTGTTCCTACACCATTGTTATTCTTCTGATGCCAGTCTGTAGTAGCCTCCGCAACTGTATATCTGGGTTTTTTGAGCATCTGTTTTATCCAGAAACTCTCATGAACAAAACTCAACACAATCAATATTATAGTTAAAACTGGAAGAATAATAGAGAATTTTTGTACAATACTTTTTTTCATTCCTGGAAATATTTTATTTACTCAGCATTTTTCTCCGTGGCATTCACAGATATATTTCATAGTCTATTTTATTTTTAACGAAAATATTTAAAAATCCTTATCCCACCGTAGGGGTATCCTCTTCTTTTAGGATTTTTTTCTCTTTCATAGAGAGCATCATTCTTTCATACTTGTATTTTTCCCAGTCAAACTGGTTGAGAAAATCAAGTGCTGCCTGAAAGCCTCTGTTGAAAAGCTCTTCCTTTTCCTCTTTTTTCATGAAGAAGTTAAGCCAGCTGCTGGTTCCGCAATTGACGGTTTGTATACTAAACAGATGATAAAAAGTATGTTTGGTAAGAAAGGTTTTGTCATTAAAACCTTTTAAAGTACTGATGATATTTCCGGCATAGGTGAAGGGTGTTTTAAGAATTTCCTCGCTTGTTTTTCCTTTTTCAGAAAGAATATCGGAATCATTGGTCAATTGTACTCCAAAAAGGGGCATTCTTGGGTAGAAAACTTCATCCGCATGGAAAATATCGATCGGGAAATTGGAGATACTGCCACCATCAATGAATATACCTATAGGATTAATATCCTGCGGTTTGGTATTCATCCAGAATTTCCAGGCATATTTCACAGAATCATCATCCTTATTGATCCTTTTCTGAAAAGGTTCAAAAAAGAAAGGCACAGACATGGAAGCTCTCACAAATTCTGCAGGGCTGATGCGTTTGAGCTCTTCTTCAGACCAATACAAATTGGCCATGGTGGGAAGTTCTACTTTTATTTTGGCATTAATATCTGTGGTGATTACAATATATTCTGACCGTAGCTGATAAAACGGATTGTTTTTGTAATAATCATTATTCACGGCACTTTCGTAGAAAATTCTGTACCGGGTCTGGTCAATATGTTCCAGGTTTTTAGTTTTAATTTTTTCTATACTCTGCAAAGCCCGTGTATAATATTCCTCGCCGTTTCCATAACGGTAATTGAGGTTAAGATTATGTTCTTTGCGGATAAATTTTTCATTGAGGTTGGCAACCGTTTTTATTCCAAAACTATCGAGGGCATTTCTCATGGTATCTGTGAAAACATTTCCGGGGTTAAGTCCGCTGTTTTCTTTTCTGAAATTGTTGTATAGCTTTTTGATACAGAAAAAGAGAATAACTGCCGGAATCAGAGGGATCAGAAACATAAGCTTGGCATTCAGTATTGTTTCTGATGGAACTGCAAAAGGAATACTGATCAGAATAATGAACAGTACTATGGCAATAATGAGATTAATGGTAAAGAAGTTCTTATTGTTCAGCATGGAATGGAGGGTTGTTTTTACATATGTTTTACCATCCATAAAATCAGCAAAATTCCAGCTGAAAAGAATATCTTTAATAAGCTCACTTTTGGCTTCCTCTTTAGTTTTACAGGCTGCAATCAGCATAGTATTAATGGCTCCGGCACTGGTTCCCGCCACCTTTAAAAAACGGACTCCAAAGATCTCCAACCCATAAAGATAGCCTACCAGGGCACTTCCCCAGACTCCGCCTCCTTCCTGTACAAACTCTACATACTGATTTCCATGCTGATCCAGTAGATCAGAGAATTCTTTGGATGAAATATTTTCATGCAGGGCAGCAAGCTTTTCTTTTGATGCTGATGAAAGCGAATTATCTTTCAGAATTTTTTTAAGATCCTCAGTTTTCATAGTTTTTTGTTTTTTGTGGTTGGAAAAGACAGAGGCAGTCTCTCAATGAACTGATGCCACTGCTCTGCTTCATTCTTTGCTGGCTGCTTATTGACTTCAGATTACCATTGTTTGCGCCTTACATAGATAAATGTACTGATCACTACAGTAGCCATGATCCCCATCGTTATAAAATAGCCATATTTATGATGAAGCTCAGGCATATTATCAAAGTTCATCCCATACACACCGGCAATAAAGGTGATTGGTAAAAAATAAACCGAATAGATAGCCAACACTTTCATGACCTGATTGGCTTTTTGATCAGAAAGTGCAAGAAACATAGAAATAAGGTTGGTGATCTGTATATTTAAATGGTCGAAATCGGCAACTACATCCTTATGCTTGTCTTTTAAATCGACAATTTCAGAATCCTGAAGATCCAATAATTTAAATTTGTCTATAGCATCGGTAGAAATAACCAACACCCGTGAATTCAATCCGGACTTCCGTTTCAGTTTATAAAGTCTTCGGATCTGACTGGTATGATTGGTGTTCTTGAGGAAAATCTCATTCTCAATATTGTCCATAGTTTCAAATAAGCTCAGGGATTCATCATCAAAGCTTTTCATGATCAATATAGCAATCATTAAAAGAACTTTCTGAGGAGTAACGTCTTCCTGAATTACCGATATCTGTTTCTTGGTCTCAGAAATACTTCGGGTCTTCATCCTGTGGATTGTGATAATGGTATTATCCAGTAAAAAAACTCCGATCTTGGTACTGATATCGCTGATAGTATTCAGATTTTTTCTTTCCAGCTCTGTGCTCTCACGAAGGAGAAAGAATTTTACATTACCGTCCTCTTCATATTTGGGAAGGTGGTTTGGGTCCATGGTATCTTCCAGAAGAAGGTTGTTAATTTCATATCTTTCATGAAGAAACTTAAGGTCTTCTGCTGTAGGAGCCTCTACATCTACCCATTCACACTGGGAGCTTCTGTATATTATATCAATTGGCATAAAGTAAAAATACTAATATTTTGAAATACTATGTTTTAAATAAGTTTTATCTTTACCAAAATTAAAAAACTATATGATTAAAAGTACCATAAAAGGAGTAGGATTTTATGTTCCGGATAATGTTGTTACCAATGATGATCTGTCGCAGTTAATGACCACCAATGATGAGTGGATTACAGAAAGGACGGGGATCAAAGAAAGAAGACACCGTAAGAATAGAAATGATTCTCAGGAAACTACTGCTTATTTAGCATTTAAAGCCTCAGAAAAAGCACTTGCAAATGCAGGTCTTACAGCTAAAGATATTGATTACATCGTTTTCGCTACCCTTTCACCGGATTATTACTTTCCAGGCTGTGGGGTGTTGCTTCAGGATATGCTGGGATGTGATACTATTGGAGCGCTGGATGTGAGAAACCAATGTTCCGGATTTGTTTATTCTATGAGTGTGGCCAATGCCTTTATTAAATCCGGTACTTATAAAAATATCCTTGTGGTGGGGGCCGAAGTTCATTCTTTCGGATTGGATTTTTCTGATGAAGGAAGAGGAGTTTCTGTTATTTTCGGAGACGGAGCAGGAGCAGTGGTGCTTTGTGCTACAGAAGATGAAACTTCAGGAGATATTTTAGCGGTAAATATGCATTCTGAAGGTAAATATGCAGATGAACTCTGTACACAGTTTCCAGGTTCTAAATTCGGATGGAGCGATAGAATGAGAAAAGAACCGGAAAATGTAACCAATAAAGAAGTTTATCCGATTATGAACGGTAATTTTGTATTCAAGCATGCCGTAACAAGATTTCCGGAAACGATGTTGGAAGCTTTAAATAAAGCTGGAAAAACAGTTGAAGAGCTTGATATGTTCATTCCTCATCAGGCGAACCTTAGAATTGCCCAGTTTGTTCAGCAGAAATTCGGATTGCCGGATGAGAAGATCCATAATAATATTCAGAAATATGGAAATACAACGGCAGCTTCCATTCCAATTGCTTTAAGTGAAGCCATTGAAGAAGGTAAAATAAAAAGGGGAGACTTAGTCCTTCTTTCTGCATTTGGAAGCGGGTTTACGTGGGGAAGTGTTTTGTTTGAATATTAAGATAGAGCTACCATTTTATTTAATCTTCGGATACACCCTTAAAGGAATGATTTCCTTCCGTGAATAGTGGCAGAATCATAGATTCGACAAAAGATTGTTACATAAAAACCCGGCAGATTTTATCTGCCGGGTTTGTTTTTTTTATGCTTTATCTGTTAAAGACTTTTTAGTAACTTTTCTGTATCTGCTGAATCTTCTCCGGAAGTTTTTGCCAGTTCAATAGACTTTTCAGCCCATATTTTTGCATTTTTCTTATCACCTACTTTATTATAGAGGTTAGCTAAAGTATCTGTATTGGCAAAACTTTGATCTTTTTTTACAGATTCCTGTGCCCAGGTGATAGCTTTTTCTAAAGATGCTTTGTTATTTACATTTTCAAAGAAATTCCAGGCAAGAGAGTTTAATTCTCCGGAGCTTGCCGTAGAATAGTCCTGATACAGCTCAAGGATTAATTTTTCATAAACAGGAATATCTTTGTTTTTTAAAGCTCTGTTGGCTTTCATTCTCTTTAATACCTTTTCAGCTTCCTCTTTGCTTAGGAAAGTCTGGGTTCCTGTCATAAAATAATTGTCATTCCATGTTTTTGTATCTGCATTATAAGCCTTTTGCGCTACGGTATTTACTTTGATGTTTTTCTCAAATTTTTCATATTTATCTGCTGGATAAAATTTGATGATTTCAGCTTTCTTTTCCTGGAATATTTTATACAAAGGACTCTCTGTACTTTGTGTTCCTGAAAGAAGAATCTGAACATCTTCCTGATCCAGGGCAGTTTTCTGCTGGAAATAACGGGTCAGTACTTTACCGGCAAATTCAGTATCATTGTAAAGGGTAAGCCCGGCAAGATTTTTTAAAAATTCAGGATCTTTTTCTCCATTTTCAAACTTTTGCTTTAATGCGGTTAGTTTCTTGTTAGGATCCTCAGCATCTTTTGCAAATTGGATGAAGTCTTTTTCTTCTACATAGCCTATCGTTCTGTGTACAGTTTCACCGTTTGGATCAATAAATAGATAAGTAGGAAATACTTTTACATTGTATTTTTTAGCCAATTCAACACCTTCTCCTTTTTCCATATCAATCTTAGCATTGATGAAGTGAGAATTATAATAATCACCTACATTTTTTAAAGGGAAAATATTTTTTACCATCAGTTTGCAGGGACCACACCAGGAAGCATAGGCATCAATGAATATGAGTTTGTTCTCTTTTTTTGCTTTGGCAAGGACAGACGCAAAGTTGCCGTCTTCAAATTTTATACCCTGTGCAAATGCAAAAATCCCTATAAATAAAGCTGAAATTATAGCTAATCTTTTCATGAAATTAATTTTGTTCCATACAAATGTAATAAATATGATGACAATTAAGTCAATCATTTTGGAAATAATTACACATAAATCTTGATTTTAGTATAGGCATAGTTTTGATATGAAAGATGATCATTTATTATTTTGTTCTTATTATTAAAATTAATGTAAATTGACGATTTGGTTTAAATGATTAAATTACAGGAGAATATTTTAATAAAAAGTAAAATATTAGTAGTTTTGTAAAAAACAAAAAGACACCCCGTTGAAAAGATGATGAGTTATTATAAAACAAGAATAATAATTTGTTTTTTTATGCCTAAAAATGTACTCCAGCTTTTGTTTTTTCTTGCAACAGCAATCCCGATATCTGCTCAGGAAAAGAATAGTTTTGACCAGATCTGTGAAAAGACAACTGTTGTCACTTCTCATAAAAATTTGGCGGCAGCTTTTAAAACTGCGGACTCTCTCTATATAGCTGCACAGACACCACAGGAAAAGATAAAAAGCCTTATTCTTTCTTCGGAACTTTATCACTATTCAGGGAATTTTAAAAAAGCTATTGGTTATAGTGAGACTGCACACTCTTTAATTAGCCGGACCAATGATCCGGAACAGATGATTTATATCTGCAGACTGCTGGCCAAACAATACAGACAGGTTGGGCTTTATGAAAGGTCAAAAAAATATATTGTAAAAGGTCTTGAATTTTCTAAGCTGATGACCGATTTTCAGAAAAGTAATGAAACAGCAGGCCTGATGAACCAGGAAATGGCTTTTTATGAAATGGAATTAGGTAATTATTCGAATGCTATAAAGGATATTGAATCTTCCCTTACATTTTTTGAAAAAGCAAAAATTTCCAATGAAAGCAGAACAATCGCTGTTTCTTATCAGGTTTTGGGAGATGTATATTTTAAGCTTAATGATTACCTCGTTTCCGAAAATTATTATAGAAAAGCGGAAGCACTACTTAAGAAAGGAAGCTGTACGTTAGGGTTGATTTATAATGGTCTCGGAGGAATCCGCCTAAAACAAAAAAACTGGAAAGAGGCAGAGATGTATCTTAAAAAAGCGGAAAAAATTGCAGATACCTCCCGAAGCCTTAAACTCCGAAAGGCTGTATATTCTAATATTAATGATTATTATGAGGATATTGGTGATACATTTAAGGCATCTTTGTATGCTGTGAAATATGTAAGAGCTTATGACAGTATTACGGTCCGCAATCAGGAGTTTATCACTAAAAACCCAGAAAATACCATCAATAAAACCGCTAAAAACGGAGAACTGAATATTGTAAAGAATGTTGCCATCATTATATTATTCATATCCATTATTGGATTGATTATATTCTTCAGAACAAAAGAGAAAAAGCAGCGCTCAAAACTGAGAAGTATGATAAGGACCCGCCAGCAATTGGCTTATGGTTCAAAAGAAAGAGTGGAGCAACCCCCTAATGAAACTGAATTTTCAAATATTTCTGTTGAAGAAATAGAAGAAAAAGACAGTGATGCCGGTAAAAAGAGAAATGAATCTCTGATGACTTCTGAAACTGAGGCGAAACTGTTGGAACTGCTGGAAGATTTTGAAAGAGGAAAACTTTATAACAGTAAAAGTATGTCATTATCTTTTCTTTCGGGTGAACTTAATACCAATACAAAATATCTGTCCTATGTGATTAATCAGCACAAAAGTGCTGACTTTAAATCTTATATTAATCGATTAAGGATCAATTATATCGTGGATAAAATTATCAATGACGAGAAATACAGACAGTACAAAATAAGTATTTTAGCTGATGAATGTGGCTTTTCTTCACACAGTAAGTTTGCTGCGGTATTCAAAGCCGTAACTGATTTCTCTCCATCAGCATATATTAAGCATCTGGATTCTGAAAATCAACCAGATAAAGATGTTCGTTTTCAGGAAAATGATTAAAAATCACTGTTTTTTTTAATTCACTGTTGCTATTTTCACGAAAATGAACAACCTATTGTTTTATATCATAGGATTGCTATCCTATCTTTGCTTCAGCTTAACGGGAATGATCACTATTATACTACAGTTAATCTCTATTGTATTTACAGAATATGTTTTCTTTTACAATAGAGAAACTACTTAATTTTAATCAAACCAAAAATTTTAATCCGGAATTCGTGCCTATTTCTTCACCATGAAATAATCACGGTTCCTTGTTTTGTCTTCGTAGGAAATATACCTAATCGAAAAGTTAGGGAATACAATATAATCGGGGTTGATTGCCCGGTTTTTTTCAGTCAAGTTTTTTTAAGTGCAAATCCACAGATATTCTGTGGATTTGTGATTTTATTTAGCCCTTGTACTGTCTGTTTTTGTTGTAGTGTCGGAAGTTACCGGTGCCTGCTCAGAATTGGCGACAGCAGAATCTCCCATTTTGTTTCTTAAAGAGTCTTTATTGTGAGCATCCTTGAATTCTTCTCTTTTTTCTTTGTTTTGAGCACAGCTCCCCAGAAAGAAAAGCCCTAAAATAGCTCCTATCCAGAATTTTTTCATAATGATATTTTTTTTGATTGATCTTATCAAATATAGTGATTTAATTAAAAAGATTAAAAGAACTTTGCTAAATATCAGCCATCAGCCATCAGCCATCAGCCATCAGATAAATGTAAAAAAAATCTGCAGCACTTTCAGCTGCAGATTTTCCATTTTAAATTAAACGTTATAATAACTTATTTGACAGGAGTTGTTACCATTGAATCTTTTTTCATCTTGATACTGTCAGGATTCGCCACTTTCGTACGCATTGTATCAGTAGTAGAGGGTACCGTTTTTTGGGTATTGTCTACTGCTGTTGAATCAGTATTACTCGTTGACATAGTTGATTCCTTGGTTCCACAGCTCACTGCAAATAATCCTACTCCAATGGCTGCTAACAAAAACTTTTTCATACAATTTTATTTAGGGGTGTATTAGTGAAAAATCAACAATTATTCCTAAGTGGTAGTAAGAAATTGTAAAATATAGGTAAAGTTTGTTAAAAAATGTTAGAAAGCAACGGATGGTAGGTAGTTTTAGGGTATTAGAATAAGTATTAGAGTATTAGAGTATTAGAGTGTTAGAGTATTAGAGTGTTAGAGTATTAGAGTGTTAGAGTGTTAGAGTGTTAGAATGGGGAGAATAAAATACTGTTATGATAAAAGAAACCGCGTATCCGATAACATTATACCTTACGCATCCCGAATCTCGTATCCCACACCCAACCACAAAAAAGCCCCGAAACCGAAATTCCGAGGCTGTATGGAAAGAATAGATAACAATAGCTCATTACCTATACTCATTACTTATTATCCTAGGTATGGATATTTGTAGTCTTTTGGAGAAACAAATGTCTCTTTTACGCTTCTTACAGAGGTCCATCTTAGAAGATTCATCTTGGAACCTGCTTTATCGTTGGTTCCTGAAGCTCTACCACCACCGAAAGGCTGTTGTCCTACTACAGCACCTGTAGGTTTGTCATTGATGTAGAAGTTTCCTGATGCATTTTCCAGGGCTTTGTAAGCCTCGTTGATTGCATAACGGTCTTGAGAGAATACAGAACCTGTCAATGAATAAGGAGAAGAAGAATCAACTACTTTTAGCGTTTCTTTCCAGTCCTGATCTTCATATACAAATACAGATAAGATAGGCCCGAAGATTTCTTCCACCATACTTTCGTATTGAGGGTTTGTTGTTTCAATCACTGTAGGGTGCACGAACCATCCTTTAGAATCATCACATGTACCACCAATAGCTACTGTAGCTTCACCTGAAGCATTAGCTCTGTCGATGTATCCTTTACATTTTTCGAAAGAATTTTTGTCGATTACCGCATTCACAAAGTTAGAAGGGTCTACCGGAGAACCAATTTTAATACTACTCATCTGAGCCTCCATTACTTTTTTCACATCAGCCCAAAGAGATTTTGGAACATAAGCTCTGGATGCGGCAGAACATTTCTGTCCCTGGTATTCGAAAGCTCCTCTTACCAAAGCAGTAGCTACCGCTTCTACATTAGCAGAAGGATGAGCAATTACAAAATCCTTACCTCCTGTTTCTCCAACAATTCTTGGATAGGTTCTGTAATTATGGATATTGTCACCAATCATTTTCCACATTCCCTGGAATACTTTTGTAGAACCTGTGAAGTGAAGACCTGCAAAATCACGGTGTGCCAATACTTTTTCAGCTGTTTCTTTACCATCTGTAAAGATCATGTTGATAACCCCTGCAGGAAGACCCGCTTCGATCAATACATCCATGATTACTTTTGCAGAATAAACCTGCTTATCGGAAGGCTTCCATACCACTACGTTTCCTAACATAGCCATACAAGTAGGAAGGTTTCCGGAAATAGCTGTAAAGTTGAAAGGAGTTACTGCGAAACAAAATCCTTCCAACGGTCTGTACTCTACACGGTTCCAGATTCCGTTGTCAGAAACTGGCTGCTCAGAATACATTTCTGTCATGAATTCTACGTTGAATCTCAAGAAATCAATGAACTCACAAGCTGCGTCAATCTCAGCCTGGTGTACATTTTTAGACTGTCCGATCATGGTGGCTGCATTAATCACATCTCTGTAAGGCCCAGCCAAAAGATCAGCTGCCTTTAAGAAAATGGCTGCACGCTGCTCCCATCCCAGTTCATTCCATTCTTTTTTAGCTGCCAATGCCGCGTTGATGGCGTCATCTACATGCTGCATATCACCCTGGTAGTAAAATCCGAAGTCATGAGCATGATCCTGTGGAGACTGAAGCTGTACTTTTTTATCAGTTTTTACTTCTTTTCCGTTGATGATCATGGGAACTTCTACCTTCTCTGCCCACATTTTTTTATAAGTGTCGATAAGGCTTTTAACTTCTGGAGATCCCGGTACATAAGAATTTACCGGCTCATTTACCGCCAATGGTACTTGCGAAATTGCTTTTGACATATTACGTTGTATTATTTTTTAATTAAATAAGTATGTTGGTATACAAATTTACGACAATTATAAGGAAAGAAAAAAATACAGCAAATTTTTATAGAATAAACCTTTTTATTGCGGGATGCCAGGAATATATCTTTTTTAATAATGAAAAAATGATGATTTGTAATGATTTTATTTGATATTTTAAATAGAATAAAACAGAGCTGAATTCTGATTCTGATATGAATTAGAACTATAAAAAGTTTGTCATAGTTGATGAAATGCTTTTAAGTATTGTAAACTAGGTGGTTATCTGTGAATGTGAATTTTATATAAAATTGTATTTGTCGCGATTTTGAACATTTTAAATAATCTTTTTGATAGCCCGGTTTTTAAGATTACTCTAATTTTACACCATTATTAAAAGGTATGAAAAAAAGAGTTGTCTTTTTCTCTTTTCTGTTGTTTTTCGCGGTTTTATGTGCAGGTCTTTTTGCACATAAGGGGAGAACTCAGGCGTACTCTGATGTGCTTTCAAAAATTCATCTTCTTCAGCAAAAATCGGATCAGCAGACGCAGCCTGAAATTTATAGTTTTTCAGACGTACAGGATGTTCAGGATTCCAATGATTGGGAAAAGGTAAAATTTGATTATTCAATACTTGCACAGCAGTGGTTGCACTATTTCTTTGCAGAATATACCTATAATAGTCAGGTTGCGGCCGTTCAAAACCGTATTTATATTACAGCACCAAGGTACATTCTGTACCATTCTCTGCAGATAGCAGGCTGCTAATTCCTTTGTAATTTTAATGGTCCATTGACAGGATTTGCATTGTAAAAGATGCATGTCCGGAGGATTCATTCTTCATGTTAACATTTCTGAGTATTTCTATTTGCCTTTTCTGAAAGGCAGACCAGATACTGTATATCCAATTTTAAAATAAAAAACAATGCACTTAACACCGAGAGAAACGGAGAAGCTTATGCTATTTCTGGCAGGCGAACTTGCTCTAAAAAGAAAGGCAA
Organism: Chryseobacterium sp. Bi04; assembly: GCF_918698085.1. GTDB lineage: Bacteria > Bacteroidota > Bacteroidia > Flavobacteriales > Weeksellaceae > Chryseobacterium. The sequence goes on along the minus strand of NZ_CAKKLP010000008.1, from coordinate 168,352 downwards.
GAGGCCTTAAATTAAACTATCCAGAATCCATAGCATTAATCAGTCATTTCCTGCTTGAAGGAGCCAGAGATGGGAAAAGAGTGGCAGAACTGATGCAGGAAGGTGGAAACCTTCTTACAAAAGAAGATGTAATGCCGGGCGTTGCGGAGATGATCCACGATGTTCAGATTGAAGCTACTTTCCCTGATGGAACTAAGCTGGTAACCGTACACAACCCAATCCGTTAATACCAATTTCATCATGATACCAGGAGAAATTTTTGTAAAAGAAGGCACAATTGTCTGCAATGAAGGCAGAGAAACTGTGAAAATAAAAGTAACCAATACAGGAGACCGCCCTATTCAGGTAGGTTCCCATTTCCACTTTTTTGAAGTGAACAAAGCCATGAGTTTTGACCGTGAAAAAGCTTTCGGAAAAAGACTCAATATTGTAGCAAGTACTGCAGTTCGTTTTGAGCCGGGAGAAGAAAAAGAAGTGGAGCTGGTAGAAATAGGAGGAACCAAAAAAGCAATGGGCTTCAATAATCTTGTTGACGGACAGGTAGATTCTGAAGAACAGAAAAAAGCAAGCCTTGCAAAAGTTGAAGACTTAAACTTTAAAAATCATTAAGATGAGCTTACACGTAGACAGAAAACAATACGCCAATATATTAGGTCCTACAGCCGGAGACAAAATCAGACTGGGAGACACTGAAATTATCATTGAAATTGAAAAAGACTTCACCCATTACGGAGATGAGGCTGTTTTCGGAGGAGGAAAAACCGTACGCGACGGAATGGGGCAGAATGTTACTGCAAAAAGAGACGAAGGTGTTTTAGACCTTTGTATTACCGGTGCAGTAATTATCGATCACTGGGGAATTGTAAAAGGTGATATCGGAATTAAAGACGGTAAGATTGTAGGGATAGGAAAAGCAGGAAACCCTGATACCATGGATGGCGTATCTCCCAATATGATCATCGGAGCTTCTACAGAAGTTCATGGGGGAAAAGGATATATTGTAACAGCAGGAGGAATTGACACCCATATTCACTATATCTGTCCACAACAGATCGAAACATCTTTGTACAGCGGAATCACCACAATGATTGGTGGTGGGACGGGTCCTAATGACGGAACGAACGCTACTACAGTAACTCCTGGGAAATTCAATATGCAGAAAATGCTTGAAGCGGCTGAAGAGTATCCTATGAACCTTGGATTTTTCGGAAAAGGAAACTGTTCTGCAGAAGAACCTATCGAAGAGCAGGTAGAAGCAGGCGCTTTAGGAGTAAAGATTCATGAAGACTGGGGAGCAACTCCGGCAACAATTGATGCAGCGCTAAAAGTAGCAGATAAATATGATGTTCAGGTAGCTATCCATACGGATACCTTAAATGAAGGAGGTTTCCTTGAAGATACCATGAGAGCAATCAATGGAAGAGTAATCCACACATTCCATACAGAAGGAGCTGGTGGAGGGCATGCACCGGATATCATTAAAGCAGCAATGTACCATAATGTACTTCCCGCTTCTACAAACCCAACCCGTCCTTACACTATTAATACGATCGATGAACATTTAGATATGTTGATGGTATGCCATCACCTGAGCAAGAATATACCTGAAGATGTGGCATTTGCAGATTCACGTATCCGTCCTGAAACCATTGCAGCAGAAGATATCCTTCACGATATGGGAGTTTTCAGTATCATGAGTTCTGACTCTCAGGCGATGGGAAGACCGGGTGAAGTAATTACCAGAACCTGGCAGACCGCCAGTAAAATGAAGGAACAGAGAGGAGATCTGGAAGAAGATAAAGAGACCGGAAATGATAACTACCGTGCCAAAAGATATGTGGCTAAATATACCATTAACCCTGCTATTGCACACGGTATTTCAGAATATGTGGGATCTCTTGAAAAAGGAAAATTGGCAGATTTAGTGATTTGGAAGCCGGCATTATTTGGTGTGAAACCTGAAATGATTGTCAAAGGAGGATTTGTAATTGCCGCTAAGATGGGAGATCCTAATGCTTCTATTCCGACGCCTCAGCCCATTATCTACAGAAATATGTTTGGAGCTCATGGGAAAGCTAAGTTTGGTATTTGTGCCAACTTTGTTTCTCAAATCTCCATAGATAACGGAACCATTGCATCCTATAAACTGGAAAAAATGATCCTTCCGGTGAAAAACTGTAGAAATATTTCCAAAAAAGACCTTATCCATAATGATAAGACTCCACTTATTGAAGTGAATCCTGAGAACTATAAAGTAACAGTAGATGGAGAGTACATCACTTGTGAGCCGGCAGAAAAACTTCCTTTAACACAGTTGTATTACTTGTTCTAAGATAAACATACCAACCACTACAAACCTTATAGGTTTCTAAAACCTATAAGGTTTACTTAAAAATTGAAAAGTTTATCCAATAGAATTTAAAATAATTATAGAACTAAGTTTAGAATGAAATACGTAAATAAAACAGTTTGCTCCCTTGCTGTAGCCGGAATGACAATGCTTTCAGGAAATATAAGCGCTCAGTTTCTGGGGGGACACAGGCTTACAAGTGATGAAGAGGGACCAAAAGGACAATTTATGATGTATGGTTCATTGGATTACTCTAAAGTTACTACACCATCCACCAGCAGCAGTACGGTTTCAAGTGCTCCGCTTGGCGTAGGATACTTTATCAATAATAATGACCTTATCGGAGTGAATTATGCATACTCACAAAACTCTGTTGACCATCATGTAATGTATAAACAAAATGAAGCGGGAATTTGGTACAGTCCGTCATTAATGCTTGGGAAATATTTTGTACTGATCGGGCAGGTTGATGCTCACTATGTCTGGGGACAGCAATTGTCCGGAGCTGCAGATTCTATGCAGAACTTTAATGGATTCCGTCTTCGTGCTTATCCTTTGATCGGGATATTGTTAGGCGGGGGTTGGGCTTTAAAGTTCAAGTTTGCTGAGCTTTCAATGCTTCAGACCAAAACAAAACAGGAAGGCTGGACAAAAAGCTATGTAGCAGGAATCAGTGGTTCAACATTCGGGGTAGGCATTTCCAAAAACTTTGACTTCAGAAAAAAATCCGCTAAAGATGATAATTAATCAAACCATAGGCAATCTAACCGAAAATCCTACAGCAAAAACCATAGATTATCTCGATCTGGAATGGTTTGAAACTACAAAAAGGATCCAGCGTAAAAAGACCAGACAGGGAACCGATGTTGCCATTAAATTTCTTAAGGAAGGTCAACGTTTGCGTGAAGGAGATATTCTCTTTGAAGATGCAGAAAAAGTAATAGCTGTCAATGTGCTGGAAACAGAAGCTATTGTAATGGTACCAGGCTCTTTATTGGAAATGGGAACGGTATGCTATGAAATAGGAAATAAACATATTCCTCTTTTTATCCAGGAAGATAAAGTATTGCTGCCTTTTGAAATGCCCATGTTCAGATGGCTGGAGGCAAGCGGTTTCAACCCGGAAAAGCAATCCGTAAAACTGCTGAATCTCCTTAAATCCAATGTTGAACCTCACGGACATGGAAGTCTGGGCTCAACAATTTTTACCAAAATCTTAAAAATGGCAGCTCCCAAAGATGAATAATATAAATATAAACTTCTTGTCAGGACTGCTTCATCTTGCAGATCCTACACTTCCTATCGGTGGTTATACCCATTCCAACGGGCTTGAAACCTATGTGCAGGAAAGAATAGTACATGATTTACAAACGGCAAAAGAGTTTATACAGAATATGCTTCAGTACAATCTTAAATTCAATGATGGAGCTTTTGTAAAACTGGCATATAAAGCAGCAGAGAATGGGGATTTACAATTGTTGTTACAACTTGATAATGAATGTAATGCCATAAAATGTCCAAAGGAAATCCGTCAGGCCAGTCAAAAATTGGGATTGAGACTGATTAAAATCTTCAAAAGAAGAGAAAATTTTCCTTTCATGGAGGAATTTGAAAAAGCAATTAAAAATAAAGAGGCCAATTCTCACTACTGTATTGTATTTGGAGTATATGCCTGTTTAATGAAAATTCCTTTATACGAAGCCTTATTAGGATTCTATTACACTTCAGTCGCCGGGATGATCACCAATGCTGTGAAGCTGGTACCTCTGGGGCAGCTTGATGGCCAGGATATTCTTTTTTCCTTATATCCGGTTATGGAAAAAACAGTCTGGGAAACCATGGAGCTGGATAGAGATATGGTGGGACTGTGTAATACGGCTTTTGATATCAGATGCATGCAGCATGAGAGACTGTATTCAAGGCTTTATATGTCATAATAAGCTGAAAAGGTAAAGGTAAAAGGTAAAAGATTGGAATGCAGATATTCTTTGCTTAGTGCAGCGCCTCTGCGAACTTAAAATATTCAATCAAAAAAAGCTTGGCGCCCTTAGCGTTAAAAAGTCAGAACAAACAAAGTGAAATTTAGAAAAAAATGGAAAATAGAAAATATATAAAAGTAGGAGTGGCAGGGCCTGTAGGATCAGGAAAAACTGCATTATTGGAACGTTTAAGCAGAAAATTATTCGGGAAATATGATCTTGGAGTCATTACTAATGATATTTATACCAAAGAAGATGCTGAATTTATGGCTAAAAACAGTCTTCTTCCCCATGAAAGAATTATCGGAGTAGAAACAGGAGGATGTCCTCACACTGCCATTCGTGAAGATGCAAGTATGAACCTTGAAGCTGTAGATGAGCTGGCCGCCCGTTTTCCGGATATCGAACTGGTACTTATTGAAAGTGGAGGTGATAACCTTTCCGCTACCTTCAGCCCCGATCTTGCAGATGTTACGATCTTCATTATTGATGTGGCAGAAGGGGAAAAAATTCCCAGAAAAGGAGGCCCCGGTATTACAAGATCAGACTTATTGATCATTAATAAAATTGACCTTGCGCCACATGTAGGAGCAAGCCTCGAAGTCATGGAAAATGATGCCAGAAGAATGAGAAAAGGAAATCCTTTTGTATTCACGAATCTAAAAACGGACGAAGGACTGGATAAAGTAATCGGCTGGATTAAAAAATATGCCCTTTTAGAAGAAATTGAAGAACCGGATTTGGTAAGATAATGGATAGTCGTTTACATATTATTGCAGGATTCAAGGGAGAAGAATCCTATGTGAAGGATCTTTATGTCTCACTTCCTTTCAGAGTGGTTTCTGTAGGGCAGCGAAAAAGTGACAAAAAGCTCTATCAGATGGTGATGAGCTCCTCTCCGGGAATTCTGGATGGTGACCATTACCATTTGGATGTAGCCCTGGAAAAAGGAGCTTCACTTCAACTGCAGTCGCAGTCGTATCAGAGACTTTTCAATATGAAAGATAAGGCTGTTCAGGAGCTTAATGTTACCATGGAGGATGAAACTTCCTTTGCCTATGTTCCTCATCCTATCGTTCCCCATGAAGATTCCAACTTTAAAAGTAAAGCCAATATTCAGATCGGAAAAAATAGCCAGATCATCATCAGTGAGATAATTACCTGTGGGAGAAAGCATTATGGAGAAGTCTTCAAGCTGAAACGTTTTCAAAACCTTATGGAAATCTATCATGACAATAAGCTGGTAGTGAAGGACAATGTTGTCATTCAGCCTGATATGATCCCCATCAGCAGTATCGGAAATCTGGAACAGTATACGCATCAGGGAACTCTGATCTTTTACAGCACAAAGGAGAATGTAGACAAAAACGGTCTTATTGAAGAGATTGTTGAGGCCGCAGAACAGCACCGTGAAGAAATGGAAGCAGGTGTTTCTGCTATGGAGGATAATGGTTTTGTAGTAAGAGTTTTGGGACATGGCGGAGAATTGATATACAATTTTTTCCTTCATATTCAGGAAATTCTCTGGTCACTGGAATAAAAATTAAAATGATTCTTATTGAAGTAGGTAGGCTGATTTTATCGATATAAGTGGGCTTTAGCCCACGCTAATAAAAGAATATTTTTCAACTGGCTTTAGCCAAAACTTAATAAAAAGAACAAACAATAGATAAACAAAAATGGATAGTACAGTTTGGGCACTTCTTTTAAGTGCTGTTTCAATAAGCTTTATACATACAGCCTCAGGACCGGATCATTATCTGCCTTTTATTGTCCTCTCAAAATCTAAAAAATGGAGCGGGATGAAAACAGCAGTACTCACAGTAGTCTGCGGATTGGGACATGTATTAAGCTCCTTGATTTTAGGGTTTATAGGAGTATTTCTGGGTTGGCAGCTGAATAAAATCTCATGGTTCCAGGACCTGAGAGGAAATTTCTCCGGATGGGCACTGTTGATCTTTGGAGGTGTTTACTTAATATATGGATTGATCCAGGCTGTCAGGAACAAGCCTCACAAGCATTTTGATGTGATGGGGGACGATGTGTATGTGTATGAACACAATCACAGTGAAGTGGTCATGCCCCAAACAAGAATAAAAGTAACTCCACTTGTCCTTTTTATGATTTTTGTAATGGGGCCAAGTGAACCGTTGATTCCTTTATTATTCTATTCAGGAGTAAAACATTCCATATCAGAAATTGCTGTTTTGGTGACTTCATTCACTATTACTACGGTATTAACAATGCTTGGAATGGTGCTGCTGGGACGTTATGGCTACTCAACATTGTTCAATACAGATAAGCTGGAAAGATATATGGGAGTTGTGAGCGGTGCGGTGGTAACAGTTTGTGGCATCGGAATGGTCTTTCTTGGATGGTAGAACTTCTAAGGTACATGATTCGAGGTAAACCCATGTTTTTGAATGATCAATCTTCTTGATTTCTCTTCTCAAAGTCTCGTGTCTCCTATCTCCATATCTCGTGTCTCTAATCTGAAATCCATCATCTATTAAAAAAATACATTATACAGAAAAAACTATGGACGAACTTTTCAAAAAACTACCCTTTATAGACTATGTTTTAAAAGGAATCGGGCAGATTATGCTTCAGGAAAACAGATGGACCGGACTTCTGTTTCTTATAGGTATCTTTATGGGAAGCTGGCAGGGAGGTATTGCTGTATTGCTTTCAACAGCAGCTGCCACTTTCACTGCGATGAAGCTTAATTATGACCAATCTGAAATTAATGCCGGATTGTACGGCTTCAGTGCAGCACTTGTAGGAGTAGCATTGTCTTTTGTGTTTCAGACGACAGTACTCATCTGGATGCTTATTATACTGGGAGGAGCTTTGGCAGCCGTTATTCAGCATTTCTTTATCCAAAAGAAAATCCCCGTATTTACTTTTCCTTTTATTATCATTACATGGGTATGCATTTTTGCTTTACACCATTTTACCCAGATTCCTCCTTCAGCAGCCATTTCAGCAACTGCAGGCCCCGTGGATTATGATGATTTCCTTACATGTACCAATGCTTTTGGAGAAGTGATTTTCCAGGGCGGAGTATTTTCAGGTATTATTTTCTTTATTGCTGTTTTTATCAGCTCTCCGGCGGCAGCTTTATATGGATTTGTAGGAGCGGTGTTGGGTTCTTACGTATCTCATATGCATGGGGAACCTATCGACAAAATTCATATGGGGCTTTTTGGGTTCAATGCAGTGCTTTCTGCAATTGTTTTTTCAGGGTTCAAAAAGACAGACGGAATTTGGGTTTTTATTGCTGTCGTTTTAACCGTACTTATCGACGATTATCTTGTAGACAACAATACTCTGGGAGCAGTAGGTGGAGTGCTTACTTTTCCTTTTGTAACAGGAACATGGATTACACTTTTAATTCAGAAGATATTTCTTAAAGCCAAAACATAGTGTTTAGGTTTGAGAGTGGGAGAGTAAAAGCGTTTTAGCGCTAAAGTTCAAAATTGTTATCCCTTCACTGATGATTAACAATTCACCTGAGAGGCAGAATTCACTATTGATAAAGGTTTCACGTCTCTTATCTCTATGTCTCACGTCTCAACTCCCAGCCATTAATATTATACAACATACTTTTTATCAAAAAAAATAAAAAATGAAAATAACTAAAATAGCAGCAGCATTTCTGATCATGGCTTTCACTGGAAAAATGACGGCTCAGGAAGCAGAAAAGCAGTTGCTGATCAAAGATGCTGATGACAAATTTCCCATTGCGGACGTACTTATAAAATATGACCACGGAAACAGCCATACCCATACAGGAACAGACGGTACTTTTGCTATTCCTGTTCCATCTCTTCCAGATACACTGGTGATCAGCCGTCAGGGATATGATGAGGTAAAATGGATGGTTACCAACGATGAAGATAAAAACAAAGTTATTTTTTTACAGCATAAACCTTTTCAGATCTCTGAAGTGGCCATTAATCACAGCTCATTTTTATCGGCGATTACCAAAGTTGATTTGAATAAGTTTCCGGTGAATTCAGCACAGGACCTGCTGAGAAAAGTCCCGGGATTGTTTATAGCACAGCATGCAGGAGGAGGAAAAGCTGAGCAGCTTTTTTTAAGAGGTTTTGATGCCGATCATGGTACCGATGTAAGCGTAAATGTAGACGGAATGCCTGTGAATATTGTATCGCATGCCCATGGGCAGGGATATTCTGATCTTCATTTTGTGATTCCTGAAACGGTTAATAATATTGATTTCGGAAAAGGAGCCTATTATATGGATCGCGGAGATTTCAATACAGCAGGGTATGTTGATTTTCAAACTTATAATGGATTGAAAAACAGCATGATCAAACTGGAAGGAGGTTCGTTTAATTCAAAAAGAGTGTTGGGGATGTTCAATATCCTGCATGATGATCTGGGGCGAAAAAATGCGTATGTAGCAGCAGAATATAACTATACAGACGGTCCTTTTGATGTAAAACAAAACTTTAACAGAGTCAATATTTTCGGAAAATATAACCAATGGCTTACAGATAATGATTATTTCAATATCCAGTTTTCAACATTCAATTCCTCATGGAATGCTTCCGGGCAGATTCCGGAACGGGCTGTAGATGAAGGAATCATTGGAAGATGGGGCAGCATAGACCCTACTGAAGGAGGAAAAACATCCAGAACAAATCTTCAGATGAATTTTAAGCATATTATTTCCCCTTCTGAGCAGATTGATGCCATGGCTTTTTATTCCAGGTATAATTTTAATCTCTATTCTGATTTTACCTTTTATTTGAAAGATAAAGACCATGGTGACGAAATTCAGCAGACAGACGGAAGAAATATATATGGAGCAGAAGTAAAATATACCAAAACCTTTTCTCTTGCCAACAGCTCATTAAACTGGATTTCAGGAATAGGGGTAAGAAACGATGATATTAATACTCTTCAGCTTAATCATGTGTATCACAGAGATTTGTTATTGAACAGAATGTCGGATGTAACGGGTACGGAAACCAACCTTCATGCCTATTCAGGATTACTATGGAAAACAGGAAAGTGGACCATCAATCCGGCTTTGAGAGTAGATCACTTTATCTTCAATATGCATAATCTGCTGGATGCCGGACAATTGCCATCCGGACAGTCAAAAGAAGCCACAAGGCTGAGCCCGAAACTAAATTTCTCCTATGCTCAAAATGATAACATCATGTGGTTCCTGAAAATGGGTATGGGATTCCATTCCAATGATCTGAGAGTTGTTGTTCCGACTAACGGTCAAAAAACACTGCCATATTCAATTGGTGGAGATTTCGGACTTAGATTGCATCCTTTTAAGTCGCTTATCATTACACCGGCTATTTGGTTTATGGATCTGCAGCAGGAATTTGTTTACGTAGGTGATGATGCTGTCGTAGAACCTTCCGGAAAATCAAGACGTTTCGGGGCAGATCTTGGAATCCGTTTTCAGCCATTGGAAAATTTTTACCTGAATGCCGACATCAACTATTCTCATGCCAGGTTTATTGAAGAAGAAAAAGGACAGGATTACATTCCGTTAGCACCTGTGGTTACCAGTACCGGATCTGTAAACTGGGATTTCCTGAACGGCTTTTCTTTGGGACTTCAATATCGTTATCTTGGAGCAAGACCGGCTGTAGAAGACAACAGCATCAGAACAAAAGCCTATTTTGTAAATGATCTGGTATTGGCTTACAACCGCCAGAAATGGGGGGCTAACCTTCAGGTCAGCAATCTTTTCAATGTACAATGGAATGAAGCTCAGTTCGCAACAGAAACCCAGTTAAAAGGAGAAGCAGAACCAATTACAGACCTTACTTATACACCGGGAAGCCCTTTTGGGATAAGAGTGGGAGTGTATTATAAGTTTTAGAGTAGAGCGTTTGAGGGTGAGAGTATTTGAGGATGGTAAAGAATAGTATTATTCATTTTCAAATTAACTCATTCTCAAATTTTCAAATTCTCTGATTCTAACTAATAAATTTTGTATAATTTTAAATAATCATTACATCGGATGGAAGTATTATCCAATTTTCAATACAAAAAGCTCTTTTTACCCCAGATAACGGATAAGATACTGGCTAATAATGCTGATATACAGCTATATAGGATAGAAAATTATCTTAAAGGGATTTTGATGCCGGTGATTCCATACCGTACCACCTTTAATTTCATTATTTTCATTACCAACGGGCATATTAAACAGTATCTTGAAAATAAAGAATACCATGCTGAAAAAGGAGGTGTTATCTTTATCAAGCAGGGAACAATTACGGCTACCGTAGAATTGTCTGACGATATTGAAGGTTTTTTTCTCGCCTATGAAAATAATATTCTTTCTGAACAGGAATTACCCAAACATAAAAGCAGCATTTTCTTTATGACTCCTTTTCTGAATCTGGACAGCCTCACCTACGGTACTATTACACAGCTCCTTCCGATTATGGAACAGGAATTATGGCTGAATAATCTTAATGTAAATGATGTGGTGGTGACTATGCTTCACCTTATCCTGATCAAAATGCTGAGTACAGATTCTGATACCCATCATAAATCAGCCACCCGTCCTATGGAGTTGTCTCTTCAGTTCAGAGATTTACTGTTTAAGTATCATGTCGTAGAAAAAAGAGTGGCTTTCTACGCTGATAAACTGTCGGTGACAGAAAGTTATCTGAACAAATGCGTGAAAGGAGTTACCCAGAAATCTCCGAAACAATGGATTAATGAAATAGATATCAATTACAGCAAGGCACTGCTGCATTCAAGTAAAGACATTGCAGAGATAGCCTATGAGCTGAATTTTCATACAGCATCACATTTTACGCAGCTTTTTAAAAAGATTGCAGGAATTACCCCGAAAGAATACAGGATACAGTTTTTAAATAGCAGAGTTCCTGTTTGATAAGTGAGATTAATTATATACAATAATGTCAATGGTCAATTTTGCTGCGCAATTCAATGAGTGAAGGCAATAAATTCTTCATATCAACGCAAATCCGGAAACTGCAATAATGATAAACAGGAGTTAATTCATCGCGGGGCAAATTCACTATTCACCAGTGATATTTCCTTTACATCTTTTCATTTTCCAGAATTTTAAGAACAAGCTTTTCTTCCTGGGTAAGGCCGGCTTTGCCATCATTCTCTTCAATGACATCTAACTCGTCAAGGTATTTTTTTATGGTATTATTTTCGTAGAGATTAATCACCAGAGGATGTACATAATATTTTCTGCAGACAGCAATGGTGTTCCCCAAATGTTTGGCAACGATATCCAGTGCTTCTTTTACCATCTTCTTATACTGAGTATCATTTTCAGCATACCCTATTTCCTTAAAAGCGATCAGGGCACTTACCGTTCCGGACCATGTTCTGAAGTCTTTTGCTGTAAAATCTTCACCACTTATTTCTTTGATATATTCATTTACCATTCCGGAATCTATAGAGTGGCGCGTGCCTTCACCATCAAAATATTGAAAAAGCTCTTTCCCCGGAATATCTTTACATTTTTGAACAAGTCTTGCCAGTTTTTTGCTCCTAAGGTCAATATGATGCTGAATGCCTTTTTTTCCTTTAAATGAAAAACTGATTTTTTGCCCTTTTACTTCAACATGTTTATCCTTCAGTGTGGTAAGCCCGAAAGATCCATATAGTTTTTCATACACATTATTGCCGATACGGATATTGGTTCTCTGCATCAAGCTGACAATTAACGCCAATACCTTCCGTTTTTCAAAATTCCTTAAAGCCAGATCCTGTTCCAGCTGCAGACGGATATTGGGTAATGCATATCCAAACTGAAGCATCCTGTAAAATTTCGTGTGATTTCTTAAAGCACTCCAAAGAGGGTGGTAGCGGTATTGTTTTCTTCTCTTTACATCAAAACCTGTGGCCTGAAGATGGCCATTGTCCAGCGCACAGATCCAAACGTTTTCCCAGGCCGGCGGAATGACCAGTTTATTAATTCTGGTAATTTCCTCTTTATCCTTAATTTTTTCGCCGTCCTTATAATAGGAATATTTCTTTCCTGTTTTTTTACGCGTAATTCCGGCAGTTTCTGCATCGGTGGTATATATAAGATGTACCGCCTTTGCAGATGCTTCCGGATCCTTCATGATTTTAACAATTTTTGAAGGCTTAAGGTGAGAAATGATTTCTAAATCTGCATTCTTCTCCATAAGACATGGTTAAGAGTTTTTACCCTTCGAAAAAATCAGTAAAAGAATCACTACTATTGCGCCGACTAAGATAATTCCCCACCACATTCCTGCCTTAAAAATTGTTTCTACTGCTTCACAACTTGTGAGTGTTAGCAAACTTAATATCGCTATGCTGTAAATGCTCCATTTTTTCATAAGAATATATTTTAGGTGTTAAACTCTGAGAAGATCAGCCCTCCAGTTTTTTATAGATCTTTTGATTTCATCACCGGAAATATTCTGATCAAGTGCTTTATATAAAAGTTCTTTAAATTCATCATCATAAGTGAATCTCAGGGCAGCAATTTGGTCGAACTTTAATTTTTCAACAATCTCGTCAGACCTTTTATTGAAAATTTCAAAATACCGCTGCTTAAATTCCAGAATAACCATGCGGTTCTGAAGTCCCAAAGCATAATGCTGCCTGGTCATAAATGCAAGGTAAAAAAGCAGAAAAATCACAATTGAAAACAAAACCCAGATCAGTTGGTTTCCCGGATCATCTGTGATTTTATAAATTCCTAAAATTTCCAATACAATTAATATGGGAAGATATATGAAATGATGAGGGGTATAAAATTTCCTGTGATTCCTGTAGCTTTGTTCTTTCATAGGTGGAATACAGCAATAATCTTTCCAAAAAATTATATTATTAATAATAAATATTGTTTTGTGGTATGAAAATAATACTATAAAGAATTTATAATAAATGTTTTAATGTATGATTCCTGTTGAAAATTAGAACTTTATTGTTGAATTATCAGTTTCATCAATTTTTCCGGTAGATGGTTTCCATTAAAAAATCCTTAACTTTGAACTTCAATTTTAGAAATGGAAAATTCAGTTCAAGACACTACCGTTCAAAAACCAAAATGGATCCGCGTAAAACTTCCTACCGGAAAGAACTACCGGGAACTTAGAACTTTGGTTGATAAATATAAACTAAACACAATTTGCCAAAGTGGAAGCTGCCCCAATATGGGAGAATGCTGGGGAGAGGGTACCGCCACTTTCATGATTTTGGGAAATATCTGCACCAGAAGCTGTGGATTTTGTGGAGTAAAAACAGGAAAACCGCTTGATGTAAACTGGGATGAACCTGAAAAAGTTGCCCGTTCCATCAAATTAATGAAAATCAAACATGCCGTTCTTACCTCTGTAGACCGCGACGATTTGAAAGATATGGGATCTATCCTTTGGGGTGAAACGGTAAATGCTGTAAGAAGAATTTCTCCGGGAACCACAATGGAAACATTGATTCCGGACTTCCAGGGAATTACCAAACACCTTGACAGATTAGTGGAAGTTGCTCCTGAAGTAATCTCTCATAATATGGAAACCGTAAAACGGTTAACCAGAGAAGTGAGAATTCAGGCAAAATATGAAAGAAGCCTTGAGGTTTTAAGATATCTGAAAGAAGCAGGACAAAGAAGAACCAAAACCGGTGTAATGCTTGGTCTGGGAGAAACCAGAGATGAGGTTTTTCAAACGATTGAAGACATCAGAAATGCAAATGTAGATGTCATTACTCTTGGGCAATATCTTCAGCCTACTAAGAAACACCTTCCTGTAAAAAAATTCATTACTCCGGAAGAGTTTGATGAGTTTGGAGATTTTGCAAGAAGCTTAGGATTCAGACATGTTGAGAGCTCACCTCTTGTAAGAAGTTCTTACCACGCAGAAAAACATATTCACTAGAAAATATACAGCCGTTCAGAAATGAACGGCTTTTTATATATGAGTAGGTGACGGATAATAGGGTATAGGTTAGGCTACCGGGTGGATAGGATGGACTTTTTTAATAGAATAAAGAATAAAGAATAAAGAATAAAGAATATAAATATTTTACTATTAAAATTCAATAGGAATGGGCTTTAGCCCATTTTATATATAGATCCAATCAATGTGGCTTTAGCCGAAACCTAAAAATCTTCGGGATTATTTATTACATGAAGATTCCTTGGTAATAATTCCGATCCTTCCATTGATCTCAATAGGTTTAAATTGTTTTTTCTTAAACTCAGACGGTGTTTCTCCGGTGTGCTGTTTAAATAATTTATTAAAATAGGACAGGCTTTCAAATCCCACCTGAAAGCAGACTTCCGTTACAGAACAATCTTTCAGCAGAAATATTTTGGCCTGGTTAATTCTGTAATTATTCACAAAATCTGTAAAAGTCATATTCGTTTGCTTTTTAAAATAACGGCAGAAAGCAGGAGTACTCAGGCTGACTATCTTTGCAATTTCATTTACATTAGGTTTCCGGTCATAATTTTCATGGATATAGTCATAGATGGTTCCCATTCTGATCTTGTCATTCAAAAACCATTTTATTCTGGTGTCTTCTTTATTGAGTTCTTTTACATCTGTAGAATTTGCAAGGATCTGCAGAATTTCCATCAGTCCGATGAGGGATGCAAAAGAATTTTTTTCTTTCATAGACTGAAGCCTTTCTACAATTATTTTTTTTGTTTCTCCGGAGAAGGATAATCCAAGATAAGATCTTTCCAACAGATTTTTGATCTCTTCATACTCCGGAACAGGCAGAATAATATCCTGAAGGAAATTTTCATGCATTTGCAATACAAGCTGTTTACATTCTGTCTGAATACCGTAATCAAAATTCAGATGAGGTACATTGGAACCTATCAACAGCAAATCGCTTTCTGTAAAGCCGGAAATATCTTTTCCTACATGTCGGATTCCATTGGTGGCTTCTACATAAACAAGCTCTATTTCAGGATGATAATGCCAGAAAAAACAATTTTTCAAAGAAGGTGAGAAAAGTTTGAAAGATTTCCCTTTATCAAACATTATAATTTCTTTCTGGATTTTCATTTTGTTCTGATTTGATTGTTTCTGAATTTAAAATTAAACAAAAAGGTTAATATGGAGCAAATTTTTATCATTTCAAGAGCAGTGAAATTCAATATTTCTTTCGATTTTTGCACTTTCATAAGTAAAGGTGATTATCATTTTTAATTTATAAAAAATAAAATCAGAAAAAAGAACATATAATGAAGATTGATAAAAGGATAATCCCGCTGGCCATAGGTGGATTAGGAATAGGAACTACAGAGTTTACGGTGATGGGATTGCTGCCGGATATTGCAAAGACATTGGAGATTACGATTCCTCAAACAGGACATTTAATTTCTGCTTATGCAATGGGTGTGGTAATTGGTGCACCTATTCTTATCGGATACTCGGTGAAATTTCCTCCAAAAAAGGTACTGATGGCTTTTATGATCCTGTTTACTTTATTTAACGGGCTTTCTGCTATTGCTCCAAACTATACCTCTATGCTGATCATAAGATTCATGTCCGGACTTCCTCATGGGGCATTCTTCGGAGTGGGAACAGTAGTGGCAGCTAAAATGGCAGGAAAGGGCAAAGAAGCATTTTATATATCCATGATGTTTACAGGGCTTACCGTTGCAAACCTCGTCATGGTTCCTCTGGTGACGTATATTGGGCATACATTCCATTGGAGGCTGTATTTTGCAATTGTAGCCGTGATTGGGCTTTTTGCTATATTGTTTTTAAAACTGTGGCTTCCTGCGATGGAATCCAATCAGAATACCCATTTCCTGGAAGAACTGAAATTCCTGAAGAATAAACAGGCGTGGCTGGTGCTTACCATTACAGCAATTGGATTTGGAGGCCTTTTTACATGGCTTAGTTACATTACTCCTTTAATGACAGTAGTTTCGGGGATCCAAAGCAGTCAGATGGCCTATGTAATGGTTCTTGCCGGAGCCGGAATGGTAGTGGGCAACCTTGTGGGCGGTGTGGTTTCAGATAAGCTTGGTCCGGAGAAAACCTGCGCATTACTGATTTTTCTGATGATGATCTCTCTTACAGGAGTATTTTTCCTTTCTGAACATCAGAATATTGCTCTTATACTTACGTTCATGTGTGGAGCACTGTCAATGTCTATTGCTTCACCTATCAATATCATGATGATGAAAGCAGCACCCAATAGCGAAATGATGGCTGCCGCTTTTATGCAGGCCGGCTTTAATATTGCCAATGCTATGGGAGCTTTTTTTGGAGGAATTCCATTAGAATATGGGCTGCCTTTCAATTATCCAGCTCTGGTAGGGGTCGGAATGACCTTTATAGGTGTTGTGGTAAGCGTAAGATATATGTATTTGTACGGTAAACCATCTACTGAAGAAACTGTTACAGAATGTGTTTCATGTGACAAATAAAAAGAAAAGATTTTATTCTCTATACAAAAAGCTGCTTCCATAGGGAAACAGCTTTTTTTTGTAAATAGGTTTATACCTCTACCTCATTTCCGTTTTTACACCAGTAGAGCGCATTGTATAAGTTTTCTTTTGGGAAAGATTTAAACTCTCCCGGCATAACGACACTGAAAATGTCTGTAAAATTCTGTACACCTTCCTTGTCTGTGACAATAGCTGTACGGTTCCATTTGGTAAGGTTTTTTAATCCTAAAAGAGCATCTTCAAGCCATGCACCTATGGTAAATTTATCCAGATCAGTATCCAGGTACAGTAAATAATTAAGCTCGCCAAATTGATCTACTTTTTCTTTTACATGCGGAATTACCAGTCTTTCAAAATCCTCTCTCGTTACTTCTCCCGTTGCATTGAATGCAGCAACATTTTCCGGAGCTTCTGGAATAATTGTTATCATAGTAAAATATTTTATGGTGGTTTGATTTTAAAGGCAACTACAATAATTAAACCATAAGTTGCCAATAAGTTGTTAAAATTCCTGTAAATATTGTTATTTTTAATGTAAAATATAAATATGGATCTCAAATCTAACGAACCTTTTTGGCTTTTAAAGAATGGACTTGTCGCCTCTTATCTCTCTCTGAAATCAGATGAAAAATGTGATGTACTTATCATTGGTGGCGGAATTACAGGAAGCCTTATTGCCCATCAGATGGTAAGAGATGGATATGATACAATTCTTATTGATAAAAGGGAACTGTGTAACGGAAGTACCTCAGCTACTACCTCCATGCTGCAGTACGAAATAGATATTCCTCTTTTTGAATTACAGGAAAAGATAGGAGAAAAGGCTGCGGTTTTAAGTTACAAAGCCTGCTCTGATGCTATTGATACCATTGAGATGCTTTCAGCATTAATAAAATCTGATGCAGGATTCAAACGGAAAAAATCACTGTATTTTGCGTCCAGAAAAAAAGATACCGAATGGCTTAAAAAAGAGTGTAAAGCCAGAAAGAATGCAGGTTTTGAAGTGAAATGGCTGGACGGAGAACAGGTGTTGAACCAATTTGGATTTGAAAATACTTATGGCGGAATTATATCCAGACAGGGTGCCAGTATCGATGCTTTTCGATTTGCTCATGAATTATTCAGACATAATATAAAGAAAGGATTGAAAATTTTCGATAAGACCGGGATGACAAAAGTAGACTATCATAAAGGGTTTAACCTGGTGACTGTCGATAGTGGATTTCAGATCAAAGCAAAGAAAATTATCTACTGTATTGGTTATGAAAGTAAAAACCTGTTAAAAGAAAATTTTGTAAACCTGAAAAGTACCTACGCTGTTGTTTCAGAAATTGATACAGATAAATTTAAAAATATCAGCAATACACTAGTTTGGAATACTGATAACCCTTATCTGTATATGAGAACTACCGATGATGGAAGGCTCTTAATAGGAGGAGGAGATGAAGACTTTTATAATGCAGAGAAAAGAGATGCCCTATTAGATAAAAAGGAAAAAGAAATACTGAAAACCCTAAAGAAAATAAAGCCGGATTATCATTTTTATCCCGATTTCGTTTGGGCGGGAACTTTTGGGGAAACTAAAGACGGACTTCCTTATATAGGAGAACATAAAAAATTTAAAAATTCATATTTTGTTCTGGGTTTTGGTGGAAATGGAATTACCTTTTCCGTAACAGGAATGGAAATGGCTTCGTTGTTTATGAAAAATAAGAAACATGTCCTATCGCGTTATTTTAAATTTGGAAGGTAATGAGGAGGTAAGTTGTTGTAAGACCACGCCGTCAAAAATTCTTTGAATTTTCGCCACCTTCCGGAAGAGAGGAATATCACGTCTTCCATTATAATATTCATCATGATATCCATGAAAATCACAGATTTTCAAAAACTTAAGTGCACTTCTATACGCAAAGCCTGTCACTTAAAATAAATCTTAAGTGTTCAAAATCTTTTGTGACTTTTAACTACGTTGAATCTTCTATTGTGACTAGAGTGTAATCTTTGTCATTCAGAAGGAATCTAGATGATGTAAAGCAAATACGTTGTGGAGATTCCTGCGGAATGACAAACAGACTGTTTAATAACTCTTTAAATTAATTTTGTGAGTGTAATTTTAACCAGGCCGTCAAAAATTCTTTGAATTTTCGCCACCCTCCGGAGCAGGGAATATCACGTCTCCTATTATTGTAATATTCATCATGATATCCATGAAAATCACAGATTTTCAAAACTTAAGTGCACTTCTATACGCAAAGCTTGTCACTTAAAATAATCTTAAGTGTTTAAAAGCTTTTGTGCCTTTTAACTAAGTTGAATCTTCTATTGTGGCTAGAGTGTAATCTTTGTCATTCAGAAGGAATCTAGATGATGTAAAGCAAATACGTTGTGGAGATTCCTGCGGAATGACAAACAGACTGTTTAATAACTCTTTAAATTAATTTTGTGAGTGTAGTTTTAACCAGGCCGTCAAAAATTCTTTGAATTTTGGTCATCCTTCCGGAAGAGAGGAATATCACGTCTTCCATTATAATATTCATTATGATATCCATGAAAATCACAGATTTTCAAAAACTTAAGTGCACTTCTACACGCAAAGCTTGTCATTTAAAATAAACTTAAGTGTTTAAAAGCTTTTGTGCCTTTTGTGGTTATAGTAAAGTAAACTGTTTATAAAAAAACCGATGACTAAAATTGAGCCATCGGTTTTAAAGTTATCTGCTGTAATATTGGATATGCATATCTTTCGGATACTTTACTTCATACGAGAAGTTGATTTTTTCCGAACCTCCCGAGCTGATGTTTTTGTTCCAGAGAATACTTCCTGTTTTTTCATCAAGACTTCCGCCTCCGGTATCTATTGCCTTAACAGAAATTTTAGAATTCTCACTGATCGGCAGTTGATCGAGAATTTCCAGTTCAATACTTTCTTTGGTGTTGTTTCGGATGCTGATCTGATAAGATTCTGTTTCCCATTTATTAGAATTCATTGCTTTTTGGGATGTTTTATCTTCCAGTTTACTCCTTTTTACCATAATTCTTTCATCTACACCCAGAGAAATTGGGAATTCATCTTTTACATAATTGCTGGTGATGGTTGTTTTTCCAATATAATTATCGTCAAAATAGATGTTTGCCTCTCCCGTAATAAGGTTGAGCTGCTGCCAGTTTTTCACAAAAGCCATCAGGAATACCTGGTTGTTTACTTTCGGAACCGTATGGTATTTGTAAGTGGCATCAATCTGCTTTTTATCAAGGATAACATACTGTTCTTTTTCCTGACTTACAATAGTCTGATTGTAATTAAGTTCATAAATCACATTCATTTGGCTGTCAGAAACAGAAGCTATAGGAACCTGGCTTGGTGTTATCGCTTTATCTGCTCTCATCTGGTAGGCATTTACTGCAGCAGCCTCTTGTTTAATTTGATAACCTGCTACTTCTATCTGAGGATTGTAAGGCGTATATTCAGCAACATACAATGGAGATAAAATAGGTCTGTTTTGGTTATAGGACGGTCTATAGGTGGAGACAAACAGCTTGATGTTTTTCCAGTCCTGGCCGGTCTTCTGATAAATTTTTCCTTTATAGATCATTTCAAGAGGCTTTTTTACAGATTCTGCACGCAGATCATAAGAAGGGATCCAGCCGGCATCTGAAACAATATAGCTTACCCCTAAATTCAGACTGGTGTCATAATCAGCAAGAATTTCAAGCAGAAGCTCTTTTCTGTTGGTATTTTTGTGTGTTTGCTCTTCAGCAGACTGTTTATTAAGCTTGGCAGTACTTTCGTCGAGAACTTCTTTCTGCTCATTCAGTAAAAAGACCTGGTTGTCAATTTCCAGCATTCGCTTTCTGTAAAACTCAGTGAGCTTAACAAGCTGTTCCTGAGGAGTAGATTTATCATTAGCTGATACTTTTAAGTTATCATTGATGATATTCTGTTCTCCCGTCAGATTTTTCACCTGAATATTCAAAAGGTTCACCTGTCGCTGAAGTTTTTTTCTGTCATCTTCCAGCTTCTTTTCACCATCAGACAGCTCATCATCTTTCAAAAAATTATTTTGGGGCGTAATGGAAAGAAGTGTTGTATTTTTTTCAAGATTGATTTTATACGTATTCTCATCCAGATTATTGGGAAGATTGATAATTCTTACCTTATTGATTCCTTTTTGAAGGCTCACATTAGTATTTCCAAAGACTTTTGCCCCTTGTAGAAATACGGTAGCCTGCTTTACATCAATTTCTTTCTTTATTTCCTGTGCTTTTAAAAAGGCAACTGAAAATGTCATTAATAGTAAAAAATAACGTTTCATCGTTTATTATTTTGAATTTCTAGAGTAAAATTATCGCTATTTAAGGCTGAAATTCGGGAGACTTGGTGAAATGCAGGTTTCACTTGGTAAATCTGATAAAGCATAAAAAAGAAAAACAGCCCTTTTGAGGCTGCTTTCTTACATCTGTTATTTTTAAAGGATTTCGTATCTTGTTTTGATACTGTATTTCAGTTTGATGTTTTCAATATTATCAAAAGAATAATCTACCGCAGCATCTGCCATCTCCATTTGTACACTGTTCATTCTCCCTTTATAGGCAACAGGCATTATAGTATCACTGGTATAATCTTCTATTTCTATAATTTCAATAGCATTTCCTGTTTTTTTACCCATACTTTCCAACAGGTAATCTGCCTTTTCTTTGGCTGCTTTTAAGGCATTGATTTTTACTGTTTTTCTGAAATCTGCAATCTTGGTATTCTTTACCTCTGCAATATTCAGGCTGCTTACCCATTTCTGATTGAGGTCTTCAAAAATCTTACTGATGTTTGATTTTGTATTGGCTTTAAACTGATAGCTTTTAGTGAACTTGGCCGTTTTAGAGTATATATTCTGATACATCGATTTAAATTTGATGTCTTCATTCTTTACTCCGGCATTCTTTAAGGTTTCAAACAATTTCTTTTCATTGTCTGCCAGTTCATTTTTGTTGTCTGCCTTTATTCCGATACTGAAAATGATTTCATCGGGTTCTATCTCCATTTCGGCAACACCGGTTACTTCAATTGCGTTTTTCTTTACTTCCTGAGCGTTTACAAAGCTCCCCAAAGTTAAAATTCCGATTAATAAAAAATGTTTCAATTTCATAATTTCCTGTTTTTTAAATTGTAAATAATTTTAAATTCTGAAGTAAAATTAGGGAGATCTGAAACTGAAAACCGGAAGACTTGGTGAAAAGGAACTTTCACTTGGTGAACGGGTACAAAAAAGCAATCTCTACATAAGACTGCTTTAAAAAGACTAAGCTGCTAAATTATTATTTTAGCTCATAATAAGCTTCCTTATTAGAATGAAATTAAATTAATACAGAAAATAAACCTTTGCTATTTTATTATTTTTGATCTCGTAAATAGCGGTAGCTTCTATCTTTTTATTCGGTTTTACCCCGGAAACACTTTCTCTATCAATAATGGTATTTAGGTTGGTGATTCTCTGTCTGACTTCACAATGAAGGTCAGGATGATTGGCAAATAATTTCTCATAGCTCTTTCTCATCGCTTCTTTTCCCTTGCTTAATAGTTTGGAAGGAAATGAATACAGCTCCACATCTTCTGCATAAGGTTCCAGAAAGGCATCTATATTTCTGGCATTATAGCCATTTACCTGTTGCTGAACCAATGTTTCATTTGTTGTTTCCGGTATTGTATTGGGATTCAGGGGCTGTCCGTTTTTGATAACAGTATCAATCTGGGTAAGGTTTTCCAGGTTTTCAATAGGGTTGGCATTCAACAGAATAAGATCTGCAACTTTTCCTTCTTCTATACTGCCATATTGAGCTTCTTTATTAAGAATTTTAGCCGGATTGATGGTTGCCGACTGTAGAAGCTGCCAGCTGTTCATACCACTTTCCTTCATAGCTTTAAGTTCGTTGATAAAAGAAGTGCCATGCTGGGTTCCAATATTTCCGGCATCTGTACCGGCAGCAATCGTTACTCCGCCATCGGTCAGTTTCTTCAGATTAATTCTCCTGATAGAATCTGTTTTTGAAACATAAGCCTTTATCTGAGGAGAATTGAATCTTAGTTTATATTTCTTTATCATTGCAGAATCTGAGGTATCTTTCAGATGCTTTAAATCATACATAGAACCAATACTTTTCGGATTGGAATGCTCAAGTTCATAGGTATTATAATTTTTCTTCTGTGCATAGGTGTCGTAATAATTGTCCATTACGGTGAGGGTAGGGCATAGGATCACTTTTTTAGACTGTAAAAGTTTTACAAAATCATCCGAAACCACTTCATCTTCTATATTATGAACAAGATAATTAGCACCGTTCATCACTGCTGTTTCTGCTGTAAAACGTTCTGTAGCATGTACTGCTACTTTAAGATTGTTTTTGTGGGCTTCTTCAATAGTAGCCTTTATTACAGGTTCCAGTTTTTGGGCTTCCTCTTTCTTTTTTTTGGCATCTCCCAAAACAATATACCATATCTTGATAAAGTCCGGTTTATAAGGAAGCTGTTCCTGTACCCATTTTCTGGCTTCTTCCGCCGTGAGAGCCAGTTTGAAAGGTTCATCTTTACTGAGGTTTTTAAAAACTTCAGGCTCATAGGTGGTAATAAGAGGTCCGGACATATAGACCGTGGGTAATCTTTTATTCTTTTGTAAAGAATCCCTGAGAAGAAGAAAATTGTAGGTAGCCCCGGGATCAATCACAGAAGTTATCCCGGCTTTAAGATAATACTGAAGAAGGTTTTCCATATTATCATGTCCCCAGCTGATCTCTTCCTCATACGGAACATGTTTTCTCAAATCAAGTGCATCAGGTCTTGTATATAAACTTCCGCTTTGAAAAAAATGGATATGGGCATCTGTCATTCCCGGAATCAGATATTTACCTTCACCATTGATGACGTGTGAATTCTGGGGTATTTTAATCTGTTTGCTTGGTTTTATTTTGGTAATCTTTCCATTATTCATAATGATCGTCTGAGCGGGAATCATTTTCTTATGAATTACATCTGCGACGGTTACATTTTGAATATAGATCTGAGCCCGGATACTGTTGAAACACAGAATAACAGCTAATGCTATTTGAAATTTTTTCATGATATTATACAGTGAGGTGAGGATACAAATATAATAAAGCCTTATTGATTTGAAATATAATGTTTTGTGTTTTTTATGAAGATTGAAGTCCTGGAGGTATTGATTTTTCTTAGAGGACTCAACTTGGTGAACGGGCAGCTTCGCTTGGTGAATAGTTTTTGAGCAGACTATATATATGTATATCTTTGTTTTATGAAAATACTTAGACTTTTTACGATCCTTTTACTAATGATTTTGGGAAATAGCACCTATTCTCAAAGCAGTACTAAGGCTGTGGAAGAAGTTCAGGTAGAAACCAGGAAGCTGAAAAAAGCTATTGATACCCAAAATGAACCTGCTCAGGCTGATTCTTACTATAATATTGGGGAAACATTTTTCAATGACGGAAACTTTCCGAAAAGCGAAGAATACTATACAAAAGCTAAAAAGATCTATGAAAAGGTTAACGATAAACCCAATATTGAAAAAGTAACCCGAAGATTAGCCCAGTCTCAGGAAAAGCAGAATAAAATATCACCCGCTATCAGCAATTACAGTATGGCAGCACAAGTGGGGTATTCTGAAAAAAGCAGAGCCGTTAATTCCAATGATGTGGCCAGACTTTCTTCTCCTACACCTGAGCAAAAGACTGAAGCTATCCAGAGTAATATCAATCTCATCAGAAAAGAAAAAGAGCAGACCGGTTTAGCAGAAGGATATAGCCAGTTAGCAGATGTCAATATACAACGGAATGAGGTCTCTAAAGCTGAAGATAACCTGAATGCTGCTTATAAGATTTCAAAAAAAGAGGCTCCACAACAGGCATTGGAAATTAATCAGAAGCTGGCGAATCTGTATGTTGAAAATAAAAATTTTGATAAAGCGATAGCGGCCAAAAAGAAGGTGATGAAAGAAGACTTCGTAAAAGATGATTCTCAGGAGAAAGTTAATCAGATTCAGGAACTGGCAGATATTTATATAAAAAAGAACGATACAGAGGAGGCTGTTGCCTTATTGAAAAATGCCTATGGTATTGCTTTAGATAAAGGACATACACTGGAAGCACAAAAAAGTGTGAAAAAACTGGACAGCCTTTACAATATAGCAGGAAATACAGATGCTTCAGTGTCGTTGTACAGAGACTTTTTAGGAAAACTTCCTGATCTGGTTTCCAAAGACAGAAGTCTGGTAGACAATAAAATTCTGGAAGATACAGAACAGCGGATTTCTCAGCTCGAAAAAGAAAGAGAACTGAAAGATGAGCTGATCCGCAAGAAAAATGTTTTCAATTATGGTCTGATTGGAGCTTTGATCCTGTTGACAGGCCTGATCATTTTTATTTTCAGGACCCTGAAAAAAGTTCAGACCAAAAATAAGAAGATTGCCCTTCAGTCGCTAAGAAGAGAAATGAATCCTCATTTTATTTTTAATAGCCTGAACAGCGTTAATCATTTTATAGCCACCAATAACGAACTGGAAGCCAACCAGTATCTGACAAAATTCTCTAAGCTGATGCGGGGGGTAATGGAAAACTCTACAGAAGATTTTATCCCGTTCCAACAGGAGCTGGATCTTCTTCAGAACTATCTTGCCCTGGAAAAAACACGGTTTGCAGACAAATTTGATTATGAAGTTGATATAGATGAGAATCTGAATGTACAAAGCCAGCTGGTACCCGGAATGCTTGTACAGCCATTTCTTGAAAATGCGATCTGGCACGGATTGCGCTACAGAACTGAAAAAGGATTTTTAAAACTGAATTTTGAAAAAGTAGAGCAATATGTAAAGGTGACTATTGAAGATAATGGAATAGGAATTGAAGAAAGTAAAAAACAGAAAACCGAGCATCAAAAAACAAGAGAAGGCAGAGGAATGAAAAACACACTGGAAAGAATACAGCTGCTGAATGACCTGTATAAAAAAAATATAACCTGTAGTGTAAAAGACAAAGAGAATAGCAGTGGAGTGCTGGTGACTATAAAAATTAACCTCATGTAAATGCATTGACATGAAGTATTTATTAACATTGTTTTCTCTATGCTCCGGAACTGTACAAAAACTACATACTAAACATTAAAATTTAAAAACGAATAAACAATTCCGGTTGTGATCTTCAAATTATTACCTGCCACCTACTAGCTGTTGCCTATTAAAAAACCTATCCTATGAAAATAAAAGCCGTAATCGTAGACGATGAACTCATAGCCAGAGAAGTGCTGAGAAATTATATTACTAAGTATTGTCCGCAGGTGGAAATTCTTGGCGAAGCAGAAAATATAAAACAAGCGGTTCCCCTGATTGCGGAAAAACAACCACAATTGGTGTTTTTAGACGTAGAGATGCCTTTTGGAAATGCTTTCGATGTTCTGGAAGCAACTAAAGAATTTTCCTATGAAACCATTTTCATTACAGCATTCTCACAGTATTCATTACAGGCTTTAAATAAATCGGCAAGTTATTATATTTTAAAACCTATTGATATCCAGGAGCTCATTCTGGCAGTCAACAAAGTTGTGGAGAGCCTTGAGAAAAAAGATGAGCTCAACAGGAATAAAATTCTGCTTGAAAACTTAAAGCTGAAACCCGAAAAACAGCAGCTTATACTTCCCACCTTACAAGGCTTTGATGTGGTGAAAACGGAGGATATTGTCCGGCTTCAGGCAGATGGTAATTTTACTCAGGTATATCTTACTGATGGTTCCAAAAAAATGGTTTGCCGTTTTTTAAAACATTTTGATGATTTGCTGGAAAACCCTTTTGTAAGAGTGCACCGCTCCCATATTATCAATACAGATTTTGTAAAATCTTATCATAAAAGTGGAACAGTAATGCTTTCTGATGATACGGAGATTGAAGTTTCCGGTAGTTTTAAAGATGGTTTTCTGAAAGTTTTTTCATAGAATTTACCAATCTTTAACAGCGTAAAGGCATTATTTTTGAAGTTTTTATAAGAACCACGCAAAATTTTCTGTTATGAAAACTCTTCACAAAATTATACTTCCCGTTTCACTGGGAGCACTCGGATTGATCATTTTTAATTCCTATTCGGTGGGAGTTCCCACAGGAGCTAAAGTGGTAAAGAATTTTGATATCAAAAAATATCTCGGAAGATGGTATGAAATAGCCCGTTTTGATTACCGTTTCGAAAGGGATATGGATAATGTCACCGCAGAATATTCAGAAAATCTGGATGGAACAGTAAGGGTAAACAATAAGGGCTATAATTACGTGAAAAAAGAATGGAAAGAAGCCATTGGTGAAGCCAGATTTGTAAAAGATAAAACAGAGGCCAGGCTGAAAGTGGCATTCTTTAAGCCGTTTTGGGCCGGCTATAATGTGATTGATATTGATGAAGAATATCAGTATGCCCTGGTGGCAGGAAGCAGTTTAAAATACCTCTGGATTTTATCCAGAACGCCTAACATTCCTGAAAGTATGCGCCAAAGATTCATAGAAAAAGCAAAGAAATTAGGATATAATACAGACGAACTTATCTGGGTGAAACATAATCAATAAATAATAAGGACCAATCATCTGACTGGCCCTTTTCTCTTATTTTTTAGAATACTCTTTCCACTCTTCAAAACGATGATCAATAACCAGCCTCATCAGATCGTAGTTTTCGTAAGTATCTTCAATATGATAAAACGTTTCATATTCATAATCATTCTCTTCAGCCTTCGCATCAAAAATATTAACATAGTCATCGGCAAATGAGCTGAATCTGTTCCCAAAATCAGTATCATCTGCATAGTAATCTTTTGCAAAACTATTTCCCAATTCATTCAGGTCATACTCAGAAAATTTACCTTCACAGGAATCCATAATAAACTCAGCACCTGTAATTTCTCTTCGTTTTAGTTTTTCAATTTCTTCTTTACCATCTTCTTTTAAATCATCAGAAATAAGATCATTGTTAATACACCAGTTCAGGAACATTCCCGTATGGGTAGCTCCATTTTTTTCAGGAAGCTCCTCAGGAAAATCACCGCCATAATGCCATGAGGCGTCATCGTATTTAGACATAATTTTAATTATAGTTTTAAATAATCGACATCAAAAATAGAAAAAATCATTTTATGTTGCCGCAGCCATAGATTTTTCCGTCATTTGCAGGAGAATTTTTTCAACAAACTGATCTATGGAAAAAGCTGTTCTGATTACTATTGGGGATGAAATCCTTTCCGGAAATACAATAGATACCAATTCTAATTTTATTGCCTCTGAACTTAAAAATATAGGTATTAAAGTTTCTCAGATATTTACAATTTCGGACGAAATTGAAACCATTAAAAATACACTTGCAATCGCCTTGGAGCTTGGAGACTTAATCATTACAACCGGCGGACTGGGACCCACCAGAGATGATAAAACCAAAAAAGCACTGGCTGAATTTTTTAATGATGAAATTGCCCTGGATGAGGTTACTTTTAACCATCTGAAAGAATATATGGAAAGAAGAGGAAGACAGGATATCCTTGAAAGGAATAAAGAGCAGGCTTTTGTTCCCACAAAATCTGTTGTATTTCAAAATCATTATGGGACAGCACCCTGCATGATGATGGAACAGAACGGAAAACTATGCTACAGCCTTCCGGGGGTTCCTTATGAAGTGAAACCACTCATCAAAGACCAGATTATCCCTTATTTACAGGAAAAATTTAACCTTAATTATATCCATAGCCGCATTGTTTCCGTGGTCGGAATCCCTGAAAGTATCCTGGCTGATACCATTGAAAACTGGGAACTTGCTCTTCCTGAAAATATAGCCCTGTCTTATCTTCCGGTGGGAACACGGGTTAAACTTAGGCTTACAGCATCCGGTGATAACGAAGATTTTCTGAAACAGCAGACTGAAGAGGAAATCCAGAAGCTGCTTCCACTGATAAAAGATCATGTTATTGCAACATCTGAAGATAAAATTGAAAATATCCTGGCGGAAATGCTTACTGATAGAAAACTGACGATTTCTACTGCAGAAAGCTGCACAGGAGGCGGGCTTGCTAAAATGATTACTTCCGTCTCCGGAAGTTCAAAATACTTTCTTGGTGGGGTAGTAGCCTATGCCACAGAGAAAAAAGTGAAGATTTTAAATGTTTCTCAGGAAACGATAGACCAATTTACGGTAGTCAGTGAACAGGTAGCACAGGAAATGGCAGAAGGTGTTCAGAAATTATTTGACAGCCATATCTCTCTTTCTACAACCGGTGTTGCAGGTCCGGGAAAAGGTGAAGACGGTAAAGAAGTAGGAACCGTTTTCTATACCATCAGGATTAATGATCAGGAGGTAACTTCTAAATTATATATGCCACATCTGGAGAGAGTGGATTTTATGGATTTCGTTTCTCAAAAGGTTATCCAGGATTTGGTAAGTCTTTTAGTAAATTCTTAATAGATCGCCTCTTTTTTTACAGCATAAAATATAAGGGTTCAGAAGATTATTTCTGAGCAGAAACAGACCTTTCTTAACCCTAAAATAAAGGATTGGGGCTTTGGGCGATGCCTAATATCTTCTTATTCCAATATATTATCCCGTTTTTTCTCACTGCTGGCTGGCGTCATTGTTTTTTTGGAATTTTATCCGGAAATGGAAGCAAAATATTAGCTATTACTGATATTCCTTTTCCCTTTATGATGCAGCGTGAAAGATTAACGAATCTGCCGTATGTTATTCCGCAGAGATTTGGATACCGATGGCTGATGTATATCGTACTGTTTAAAAGTTTAAGAAAAGCTCTGAAAGGCGAAATACAGGCCTGGAGATTCCTGAAAAGAACAGGAAATGTAAAAGAGATAGCAACTTCTTAATATTTGTTTAAATTTGTTTTTATAAAAAAGTAACAAATAGTAAATAAATCATACATATTGTATAAATTGTTATCATAATGAAAAAACTAACGCTTTCTTTGTTTTTATTAGCAGGAATATGTTCACAAAATACAGTGAATGCCCAGGCTAAAGTAACTAAAACAGTTGTAAACAGCACAGATACAGGCTTGGATATTAGCCTTATGGATACTTCTGTACGTCCGCAGGATGATTTTTATAACTACGTGAGTGGAACCTGGATGAAAACTGCCAAAATTCCTTCTGATAAGCCAACTTGGGGAAGTTTCAACAAATTAGCTGAAGATACGGATAACAACTCTATGACGATCCTGAACTCGCTTTTGAAAGATAAATTTGCTGACGGAAGTGAGGGTAAAAAAATCCAGGACCTGTATGCTACATATATGAACATGCAGAAGAGAAATGCAGACGGAATCAAGCCTATTCAGGGAAACCTGACTAAAATTGATGCCATCAAAAATGTTGCCGATCTTCAGAATTATCTTGCTTCTGTAACTAAAGAAGGCGAGAATAATTTCTACGGATGGGGAGTATATGCAGATTTAAAAGACTCTAAAATGAACGCTGTTTACTTGGGTGAAGCATCTCTTGGTTTAGGAAGAGACTACTATCAGAAAGTAAACGAAAAAAATACAGAAGCTATTGCTGAATATCAGAAATATGTAGCTTCTATGCTTAAAGAATTAGGGTACAAAAATGCTGATGAAGCAGCAAAAGGTATCGTTGATTATGAGAAAAGCATCGCTAAAACTTATCTTACAAACGAGCAGAGCCGTGATAATACCCTTCAGTATAACCCTCAGACAATGGCTGAGCTTTCCACTTTGGTAAAAGGAGTTGACCTTCCTGCTTACCTTAAAAAAGTAGGGGTGAATTCTGATAAAGTAATTATCGGAGAATTAGGGTATTATAAAAACTTTGATCAATTAGTGAATGCTAAAAACCTTCCTATCATCAAAGACTATTTAAAATTTCACCTGATCAACGGAAGTGCTTCTTACTTAAGTGAGAACCTTGGAAATATGAGATTTGCTTTCTATGGTAAATATCTTAGAGGTCAGCAGGAGCAGAGAGCTTTAAACAAAAGAGGATTTGAGCTGATTAATGGTTCTCTGGGAGAAGCTTTCGGTAAATTGTATGTTGAAAAATATTTCCCTGCAGAAGCTAAAGCTCAAATGGTAGAACTGATCGACTATTTAAAGAAAAGCTTTGCTGTTCACATCAATAACTTAGCGTGGATGTCTGCTACTACAAAAGCAAAAGCAATGACGAAACTGAACAAATTTACAGTGAAAGTTGCTTATCCGGACAAATGGAAGGATTATTCAAAATTAGAAATTACTCCTGAATCTAAAGAAGGAACATTATACAAAAATCTTCAGAATATTGCTGAATGGCAGTACAATAAAGATCTAGCTAAAATTGGCAAGCCGGTTGATAAATCAGAATGGGGAATGACTCCACAAACGGTAAATGCTTACTATAACCCGGTAAACAACGAAATCGTGTTCCCTGCTGCAATCCTTCAGCCGCCATTCTTCAACCCTAAAGCTGATGCTGCTGTAAACTTCGGTGGAATTGGTGCCGTTATCGGTCACGAAATGAGCCACGGATTTGATGATTCAGGTGCTCAGTTTGATGCAGACGGTAACTTAGTAGACTGGTGGACTCCGGAAGATAAAGCCAACTTCGAAAAAGCTACAAAAGCTCTTGCTTCTCAATATGATAAATATGAACCCGTAAAAGGAACTTTTGTAAACGGTACTTTCACAAATGGTGAAAATATCGCTGACTTAGGAGGTGTAAATATTGCATATGACGCTCTTCAGATGTACTTAAAAGATAAAGGAAACCCAGGGAAAATCAGTGGATTCTCTCAGGATCAGAGATTCTTCTTAAGCTGGGCAACCGTTTGGAGAACGTTATCAAGTGAGAAATACATGATCAATCAGGTGAAGACGGATCCGCACTCTCCGGGGTACTTCAGAAGTTTCGGCCCGCTGATCAATGTTGATTCATTCTACAAAGCATTCGACGTGAAAAAAGGAGACAAGCTATACAAAGCTCCTGAAGAAAGAATTAAAATCTGGTAATACCTATTATTAACATAAAAAATCACCTAAATTTTAGGTGATTTTTTGTTTTTAAAATTATAACACGACGGGTTTTGTCGCTACCCATAAATATCTTTGATTTCAGAAGTAAATCTTGCAAGATGTATTATTTCGCTACCAAATAATAAAAATAATAAGATGAATACAATTGAAATTAATGATCCGTATATCGGAGAATGGGTAACTTTTATAGAGACAGATAAAACATATGACAATATTCCAATTATTGATAGCTACTGTGATGATATTCTTTTCAAAAAAGTTGGAAATGTTTACTACAGAAGAGTACTGGAAGACAGTCGTGTAGATATCAGGTGGTTTGGTGCATCACCACAGGGTATCATTGATAGTACAGCTGCTATTCAGCAAGCTTTTATTATTGCAGATCAATTTAAATTATCGGTTACTGCGGGTAAAGGAACCTATGTTATTTCTGACACTATTTTAATTCCGCAGCATCCTGATTTTGCCTTTTTATCTAAAACGTACGATTTTAATGAATCTATATTTTTAATAAAAGCTGATGTCACTGTGTTTAAGTCTGGGTATTATAAGAATGGTCAATTAATCAGCTCAATAGAAACAGATAAGGATGATAGCATGTCTCAGGGAATTAAATTTGGAAACTTTTCCCTTCAGACCACTTTTTATGATGTTACCAATCCTGCTTTGATTATTAAAAACTGGCATCAGGGTTGTAAATTATTTAACATTTCTTCAGCCAATTTTTCAACTCTACTGAAGTCAATTAATAATTATTATACAGTTTTTGATGATTTAAGAACCACCCATCAGCATGATACAAGAATAGGTGAGCGTTTTATTTTTTCAGGTGAAATGAATCTGAATATTTTCCGTTCATTGATAGCTGCCAATTCTTTAGTGGGATATAAATTTGATGGTCCTTTAACGGCTTGTCATTTTGATGCTGTATCCATTGAAGGAGTCACAACAGGAATTCAATTTAACTCTTCTGTATATAACTGCTCAATTGTCAATTCATACCTTGAAGGCTTCGACAGAGCTTTTGAATTTAATGATTATATTAATAATTTTACAATAGATAATAATTATATCAGATTTGTACAACCCCAGCACAAACTTATAAAATATAAAGGATTGCCATTGAATAATGTACATCTGTTACCTAATAATACGTTTATTGGAATGACAGACTATCAACAGCTATTTGAAAATATTGAAAATGATTATGGTTACGGAATGGAAATGAGTTTTGATACGATTCATGGAAATTCTATTAATGATCTTTTAATAGACAATTTTGGAGCTAATTTTAATATCAATGCTAAAACAAAGTTCCCTTCTTACTTAGCCAATATCCGAAATGGAAAAGGTATGATTCCAGGAAATTATTCAGGACAATATACACGAGGATATGATGGTCCGTCAGGATTTGAGTTGGACTCTTCACAGCCTGGCTTTTTACATCTTAAAACGAAGATAAAGAATACATGGACGCAGATTATTTACGTGAATCTTGAAGTAAATGTTCAGTCAGGAATCAGATATTATAAAGGTTTTTTTGTAGGAAATATCTTTTATGAATTTAATGCTTCCGGAGTGTCAGCCACAGGAGTTTTGGAATCTCATATTAACAATAATGATGGTACCATCAATATTAAAAGACCGGTGTCTGAAGGCTCAGATATTATAAAAATAACAGGAGAGGTACGTCTAATTTAATTTTTAGAATCCGGAATTAAAATCTGGTAATCATACAAACCGTTCAGCAATGAACGGTTTTTGTTTTTGTAGGGATTAAAGGAGAAGTTAGAAGTTAGAAGTTAGAAGTTAGAAGTTCGGGTGCTTTACCCATATCTGTAAATGAAAGACCTCCATCATTCCCTCCTCCGGAGGGGTGTCAAATCTTTGATTTGACGGGTGGTCTATAACGAATGCAGATACCATCCACATATCACCCATCAATAGAAGCGGACTTTAGTCCGCTTTCTTCATAAACACCCATACATTAGGCTTTAGCCAAAACCTAAAATAAACCCAATCTCCACATTATACCCGAGTCTCATGTCCCAAATCCCTCAACTAATTATACTCCATCATTTTTTAATTATCCCTCAACTATTATCAGTAAAGTTTGTATATTTGATAAGTTTGTGTAAAATCAAAAATATCTTTAATGAAAAAGCTAAATATTGGAATACTTGCCCTTTCAGGTCTTGTATTTCTTAATTCTTGTGGTACAACGAAGACTGCAGGGACAGATACAAAAACTGAAGCTACGGCAGTAATTGCTGAGACGGTGAAAGAAGAAGTAAAAGATGAGGGAATCAATGTATCATATATGGATACCAATGTGCGTCCACAGGATGACTTTTTTAGCTATGTGAACGGAAATTGGGTGAAAAACACTCAGATTCCTTCTGATAAAGCAAATTGGGGATCTTTCAATGCATTGAGGGAAAATGTGGATGATGCTTCACTGGATATCTTAAACAAAATTTTATCCGAAAAATATGCTGAAGGAACTGAAGGGCAGAAAATTCAGAATCTGTATGCTTCTTTTATGGATACCAGCAAAAGAAATGCAGATGGTTTATCACCTATAAAAAGTGATTTAACAAAAATTGATGCCATTAAAAACCTTAATGATCTTCAGAAGTACCTTCTGGAAGCAACAAAATTAGGAGATAATTCTTTCTATGGCTGGCGGGTAAGCGCAGATATGAAGAATTCTAAAATGAATGCTGTATATCTTGGAGGTCCGGATCTTGGTTTGGGAAGAGATTATTATCAGAAAGTAAACGAAGCAAATACTAAAACTTTAGCAGAATATCAGGCATATGTCGGAAAATTATTCGGGGTTTTAGGATATAAAAATTCAGCTCAGGCAGGGCAGAATGTGGTTGATTTCGAGAAACAACTTGCCAATTATTTATTGACTCTTGAGCAGAACAGAGATGCTAACCTGAGATACAATCCTAAAAATGTATCTGAGCTTTCGGGGCTTGTGAAAAATATAGACCTTGCAAAATATTTAAAAGATGCAGGGGTAAATACAGACAGGGTAATCATCGGAGAACTGAAATATTATCAGAATATGGATCAGTTTGTAACGCCAAAAAACCTTCCTCTCTTAAAAGATTATCTGAAGTATCACCTTATTAACGGTAATGCAAGTAATTTAGATGAAAGTTTAGAACAAATCAGATTTGATTTCTATGCAAAATATCTGCAGGGACAGAAAGAGCAGCGTCCAATGAACAAGAGAGGCCTTACAATGGTTAACGGTGTTCTTGGGGAAGCGTTCGGTAAATTATATGTTGAAAAATATTTTACTCCGGAAGCAAAACAGCAGATGGAAACGTATATCGATTACCTTTTAAAATCATTTAAAACGCATATCGCCAATATAGACTGGATGTCTCCTGAAACAAAAGTAAAAGCTCAGGAAAAACTTTCCAAATTTACAGTAAAGATTGCTTATCCTGATAAATGGAAAGATTATTCCCAGTTGAAAGTGGAAGCTACCAATAAGGGAGCAACATTATATTCCAACCTTCAGAATGTAGCGGCATGGCAGTATCAGAGAAGCTTAGACAAAGTAGGAAAACCTGTTGATAAAACAGAATGGGGAATGTCTCCACAAACTGTCAATGCATACTACAGCGGATCAAATAATGAAATTGTATTCCCTGCAGCAATCCTTCAGCCTCCTTTCTATAACCCTAAAGCAGATGCAGCGGTGAATTTCGGTGGTATTGGAGCCGTTATCGGACATGAGATCTCTCACGGATTTGATGACAGTGGTTCCCGTTTTGATGGTGACGGAAATCTTAATAACTGGTGGACAGATGCTGACCGTAAGAACTTTGATGCAAAAGTAGGGCAGCTTGCTGCACAATATAATGCGTATGAACCTGTAAAAGGAAGTTTTGTAAACGGTAAATTTACAAGCGGAGAAAATATCGGTGACCTAGGAGGTGTATCTGTAGCTTATGATGCCCTTCAAATGTATTTAAAAGATAAAGGAAATCCAGGTAAGATCAGTGGATTCACTCAGGATCAGAGATTTTTCTTAAGCTGGGCTACCGTCTGGAGAACAAAAGCTACAGATCAGTATATGATCAATCAGGTAAAAACAGATCCTCACTCTCCGGGAGTGTACAGGGCATTTGGACCATTAGTTAATCAGGATGCATTTATCAAAGCATTTGATATCAAACCTGGTGATAAAATGTATAAAGCTCCTCAGGACAGAATAAAAATCTGGTAGTAATACCAAAAATTGTTAGAAAAGAAAGGATCCGTCTCAATTCAATGTGAGACGGATTCTCTTTTAATACGCTTTCTTATAATTCCTGAGAACAAACTTTATCCCTGTTTCTATAATATCTCCCATCGTTTTACAATACTTGAAATTGATGTCGTACGTGAGTTTTTGCAAAGCTGTTTTTAGCTCTGTAACATTAGCTTCCGGCGCAATATTTTCTTTTTTCATAATAGAAATGAGTTCATCGAATCTGTTTTTGCTGCTGGTCACTCTTTTTACAATTTGTGAACGTACTTCTTTACGGTACTGTTCTATAGAATTAGGCTTCAATTTTTCCAGTACCATATTAACCATCACGTTATTTTCTTTGAAATACTGAGGAAGATAAACTTTTAAATTCCCTTCATAACTTTGCTGGTCAAAATCGATGGGACGAATTCTGTAGATAACCTGATCAAAATCATGTATAGGAATGATAACGTAATTATAAGAGCGCATGTCACCAAGAAGTCCAATAAGGCAGCGTTCATTGAATTTTACAA
Organism: Chryseobacterium sp. Bi04; assembly: GCF_918698085.1. Lineage (GTDB taxonomy): Bacteria > Bacteroidota > Bacteroidia > Flavobacteriales > Weeksellaceae > Chryseobacterium. The sequence continues at coordinate 131,744 of NZ_CAKKLP010000008.1, read as the reverse complement.
ATTCTTTGGAGATTTGCGCCTTTTCCGGTTCTGTACAATTGTGTAAATGCTTCTGAATAAAAACATCCCCGGGAATTCCTAGGATATGCTCTTCTATTAAAGTGTTTTTATAAATCAGAAAGTTAATCCGGTTGGGAGAAAGAAGGTCTTCAATTTCCAGCCCGTATATGCGTGAAGCATCGGCTTGTTTAATATAAAAATTGGTATAATTGTCGTTCAGGATATTTCTCACCCGAATTCGGAAAGGTTTAGAGTTTCCGAAAGTGCAAAAATCGATCGTATCCACTTTCAGATAGGGTAAAGTAGCCTCATCTCCATCAGAATGAAGGAGGGTATAAATCTTATTTAAATTAGCCTCTATTTCTCTGAACTCATATTCAGAATATAATACACCAAGCCATAAAGTATCTTTGCCATCCTTATCCAGAATATTCACACTGTCACTGAATCTTAGTAGATCTTCATATAAAAACTGGATCTTGGTTGTCCTGTTATGTTTTTCCAAATACTGCTCTAATGCCTCTGAAACAGGATATATTGGTTTTCTAAAAGCAATCTTTACATCTTTCATTATTCTGTTTACTTTATTTAAATATAAAGAATATTTTTTCCTCACGTGGGAGGAATTCTGATTTTAACAAATGTTTGATCAAAGTACATCAAATTTTATTTTATCTTTCTATGGTTTATTTTTATTTATTTTTCATAGCTTAGTGATATCGTAAGATGGTGATTGTATGTTAAGTAATTATAGCTAAATTTAAATAAATCAAGAAAAATCTTGACAAAATTTTGTATGTTACAGTTTTTTTTTAAATTTAAACATTGGATTGGTAATTTATTTGATACGTCCGTAAATTACTCAAACACAGATCCAAACCAAAATAGTAAATCTCAAAATAATAATAATATGGCAATGTTTAATTATGGTGTTGGCGGAAACGAGGTAAAAGTAGACGCTAATGAAGCTATTCAGGAAATACAGGAAAATAAATCACTGATAGTAAGCCAGCTTACAACAGAAGAATCTTATACCCCTGAAATTGTAACAGGATTAAAAACCGTAGAAGATGTTTTCAGACATTTTCAGCCTTCTGTAGCTGTACAGCATGAAACAGAAGATGGAAGCGTAGTAGAAGAAGAATTCCGTTTTCAAAATCTTGGCGACTTTACACCCAAAAGCCTTACTCAGAAATCAGATTATCTGCAGCAGCTGAGCATGGAGCAGGAGCAGTACAACAAGATTGTACGTCAGCTGAAAACAAATAAAATTCTACGAAATATGCTGGAGAACGATCAGACAAGGGCTGCGTTCATCGAAGTACTGAAAGACGTAGCACAGGAACTTGAAAAATAATTAAAGACTTACATTAAATCATGGATAGCAAATTACAGGCGCAGGAAAGCCAGCAGCAAGGGCAGCAGCAACACTCAGGGCAGCCGAAAGGCAACCCACTTGCAGAGCTCAATAAAATGGGAGGTTTTGGCTTTGTTGAATCCGTTGTAGACGGAGTCGCCAATATGAACCCTACAAGAAAGGCAAGAAAAGAAATTTTCCTTACCGACAGCAATAAAGCAGATGAAAGAAAAGAACTTCTTCAGAAAATCAACCTTTGGGTGAGCCTGTTGGAAGGAAATGAATCTGCTGATAAAATGGCTGAAACGTGCAAAAGTAAAGCACAGCAGGCCGATCAGAATTTAAAAACCAACTTAAAAAATACACTTGATGCTGTTCGTCTGTTGGAAACCAACTATAGAACAGTAGCGCAATTCTATAAAAATACAGAATTGGATAAAGTGGATAATGTAAGCATTGTCAATGCCAGTATCGATCAGGTTTCGGATTTAGATAATCCTCTATTTATTGATGCAATTTCTGAAGAATTCAAAAACTATTATGACCGTTTAGACCTTAGAGATAACTATTCAATCCTTGCAATACCAGGGTATTTAGGATCTAATAAAGTCATTGAAAAATGGGCGAAAATCTGTAACGAGAATAAAGTAATGATGGTTACAGACTTTGCAAACCTTGATAAACCGGATGATGTAGTAGATTTATTCCACTCTGCAAACCTTACAGGAGGAGAACTTCACAGAAGTAATGTAATTATGACCTGTAACTGGTTGGTAGGGCGTGGAAAAGCCGAAGAAGTAGGAGAAGAAGATAACGTAGAACTTCCTCCTTCCACTTCATTAGCAGGAAAAATCCACAAAACTTTAATGTCTCAGGTAGCTGCCGGTAAAAAACACGGTAATATCAACGAAGTAGACGCTGTAAAATTCGAATTGAAGAAAAGTGAAATTTCTCAGCTGGAAAAAATGGGTCTTGTACCGATGGTAAACGAATATGGAAAAATCATGGCATTCTCTGCAAAAACATTGTTTACAGGAGATAACATCGGTCTTCAGACCTATTCCGTAGTTCGTGTATTCGACTATGTGACTAAAGTATTACTTGACTTCCTGAACAGAAGAGCTTTCGAAAACTGGAATGCTAAGAATGAAGATGACTTGAGAAGACAGATCGTAACATTCTTAGACAATATCAAAGGACCGGATAAATTAATTGAAAAATTCAAGATTGTTCGTTTCGAGCAAGACAGAGTGAACAAAGACAGAGTATGGCTTGATATCCGTATGACCCCTTATTTCCCAACAAAAAGTTTCGTTATTAAATTAGACGGACACAAAGGAGATGATGGTAACGAATGGGATGCAGAATATACTCAGGAATAAAAAACTTATTTTTAAATAATAAAGAACCGATGCAATTTTTTTCATCGGTTTTTTTCTACCAACACCAATAAATAGTAAGATGAATAAAAAATTGAACCTGGTACTGCCTGTATTATTAATGGCAGTTTTGGTAAGCTGTGAAAAAAAATACCAGAGCCCGGGCAATTACGAGAATGATTTATTTGCAGATGAGCATCAGGAAGGTAAAGCTTATATCATGAACGAAGACGAATGCTTTGATGGTAGTGAGCTGGTAATTGCAAGCTCGGAAGTAAAGCTGGCAGACAGTTCAAAAGACCGTGGAAAACCATTCTTTATCTATAAGGTAAGATCCGGAACAGTATTGAAAACGGTAAGAGATTCTGTCATGAAATATCCGTTTCAGTTCCTATCACCACAAAGGCTCAAGCTGAAGAATAATGATTCTATGTACGTTTATCTGAAAAGCCTTCAGGGATACCGGTTTATTGCAAAAGACAGAAATCTTAAATATCAGTGGCTGAAAGCAGCTCCGGTATATTCTGTGAAGAAAAAATAAAATAAACCTATCTTTGCAGCTTCAAATAATGTTCATCAGGAGAGCTTTTATCTCTTCCGCGATATAAATAGTTAAGATTTTTGGAAAATAGTAGAACAGGCTCAGATTTTCTTCATATAGGAAACAGGCTTTTGGAGTGGTATAAAAATAATGCAAGGGATCTGCCTTTCAGACAGACAAAAGACCCTTATAAGATCTGGATATGTGAAATTGTATTTCAGCAGACAAGGATCAATCAGGGATTAAATCACTACAATAATTTTATCAAAAGATTTCCCGATGTAAAAACATTGGCAGAAGCTGATGAAGATGAGGTCTTATTATACTGGAAAGGATTAGGCTATTACTCCAGGGCTATTAATATTCATAAAGCGGCCAGGCAGATTATGGAGGAGTATCAGGGGGTATTTCCAACTCAGTATCAAAATATTTTAACATTAAAAGGAATTGGTAAATATACTGCAGCTGCGGTGTCAAGTATCTGTTTCGGAGGAAAGATGCCTGCCGTAGACGGAAACTTTTATAGAGTGCTAAGCCGTCTTTTTGCTGATGATTTTGACATTTCAAACTCCAGAGCTTTTACCTATTTTTCGGAATTGGCTGCTTTGGTGATGCCTGACAATGTAGGCGATTTCAATCAAGCGATGATGGATCTGGGTTCAGAGATCTGCAAACCGAAAAATCCTCTTTGCGGAGAATGTCCAATTAATAAAGATTGTCTTGCATTTTCTTTGCAAAAAACAGCCAATTATCCTGTGAAAACAAAGAAAGTAAAGACTGAAGATCTTGCTTTAACCTATTATTTCGTTCAAAGAAATGGGCATTTTCTGATCCGCCAGAGAAAAGATGACTTTATCTGGAAAAAATTATTTGAGTTTCCAACAGCTATTCCTGTGGAAATGGAAACTTTTATTACCCATTCGAAAACCATTACCCATAAGCTGACTCACAAGAATTTAAGTATTGAAATATATAATGTGGAAGTGCCTTCAGAGAAGATATGGAATACTTTTATAGCTGAAAATCAATACCTCATTACAGATATTCAGGGCTCTCATGAAAAATCCTTTCCCAAACCTTTGGAAAATTACATTCAAAACTCTCTGAAAGACTGAAATTTGTCTTCCGAAATCTGAAATCTAATTTGTACTTTTGCAAAATGATTAAAAAAGTCATTTTTATTTTTGTATCACTGCTTTTACTTTCATGTGGAAAAGACACTGCTCCGAAGCCTTATGGAGAATTGCGTCTGGAATATCCAACTCCGAAATATCAAAAGTTTGAAAACAATTGTGCCTATACTTTTGAATATTCTGATTTTGCTTCCATTACGGCAGGAAAGAAACCTTGCTGGTACTATCTTAATTATCCAAAAATGAAAGCCAAAGTTTTTGTTACGTATTATCCGATACAGAATGACTTTGCTGAACATATCAAGGAAGCCGAAAAAATGGTTTATGAACACACCATTAAAGCCAGTTCTATAGACACGAAGTCTTTTGAATACCCTGAAAAAAAGGTCTATGGAAACTTTTATGAGCTGAAAGGTCAGAGTGCCTCCAATCTTCAATTTTACATTACAGACAGTACAAAACATTTTGTAACTGCTTACTTATACTTTAATACGAGACCAAAACCGGACTCTCTGGCTCCTGCTGTGAACTATATCAAAAACGATATGAAGCACCTGCTGGACTCTTTTGAATGGAAAAAATAATTACTTTTAATATACATTGAAAAATATATGAAACTTTTAGTTGTAGGAAGTGTTGCATTTGATGCAATCGAAACACCATTTGGTAAAACGGACAAAATTTTAGGCGGTGCAGCCACTTATATTGGAATCACTTCATCTATTTTAGGCGTTAAATCGGGTATCGTTTCTGTAGTAGGAGGAGATTTTCCACAAGAACACCTTGATATGTTTACAGACAGAGACATAAACATTGAAGGAATTGAAATTGTAAAAGAAGGGAAAACTTTCTTCTGGTCAGGAAAATATCATAATGATTTAAATACCAGAGACACTTTAGCTACAGAAGTGAATGTGTTGGAAAATTTTGATCCTAAAATTCCGGATTCTATGCAGGATTCAGAAATTTTATTACTTGGAAACCTACACCCTGGAGTTCAGTTGTCAGTACTTGAAAAAATGAATAAGCGTCCTAAACTTGTTATCCTGGATACCATGAATTTCTGGATGGACAGTGCTTGGGATATTCTAATGGATATGATTGCTAAAACAGATGTAATCACGATCAATGATGAAGAAGCAAGACAGCTTTCAGGAGAATATTCTTTAGTAAAAGCAGCTAAGAAAATTCATACAATGGGTCCTGAATATGTAATCATCAAAAAAGGAGAGCACGGAGCTTTACTTTTCCACGATAATAAAGTATTTGCTATTCCTGCACTTCCGTTAGAGGATGTTTTCGACCCAACAGGGGCAGGAGATACTTTTGCAGGAGGTTTTGCAGCTTATCTTGCTAAAAAAGGGAAGCTTGATTTCGAAACAATGAAGTCTGCTTTAATTGTAGGCTCTGCAATGGCTTCATTTACCGTAGAAAAATTCGGAACAGAAAGAATTCAGGAAGTTGGAGAAGCTGATATGTTCGAGAGATTGAGACAATTTAAAGAATTAACAACATTTGATGTTGAACTGCAGTAAATAAGTCTTTTTAAGAAATATTTATAATAAAAAATTGAGTGAAATTCGTTAAGAATTCTAAATTTGCAACTTGTTTAAAATAGTAAAATGACAAATAGACTAAAAATCACTTTTCTCCTTGGGATTTTCATAATGATATTCTCTTCAAATATGATGAATGCCCAGCTAAAACAAGGAGATTTAGTGGATGGTATTGCTGCTGTTATCGGTGATGAGATTGTTTTGGAATCTGATGTAGCTGAGCAAATGAATTATGGAAAGCAGCAGGGAGCTTCTAATACAGATAAATGTGAGTTCCTGGAAAACCTTATCAGCAATAAGCTTCTTGTATACGAGGCAAAAAAAGATACATTGATTGAAAACCGTTCTGCAGCGATCAAGGAGCAGGCTAATGGAAAATACCGTCAGTTGCTTTCTCAATTTCCAGATGAAAAAACGATGCTTGCTGCTTATAAGTTCAGAAATGCTTATGAGATGAAGAATGCTATCGAAAAAATTGATACAGACCAGTATTATGGGCAGGCAAAATACCAGAGAGTTACCGAAAAAGCCGATGTAACACCTAATGAGGTTACCGATTTTTATAACCTGTACAAGATGCAGCTGCCACAGATAAAAGATGAAGTAACTTTAGCTCAGATTATGATTTATCCGGCGTTGACGGAAGCTCATAAACAAGATCTGATCAACAGACTGAAAAAAGTTAAGCAGGATATCTTAGGTGGAGAAACTTTTGAAAGCCAGGCCAGAATTTATTCTGAAGATGAAGGATCTGCTTCCAACGGAGGATTATACAAGAATATCAATAAAGGTCAGATGGTAAAGCAGTTTGAAGCTACAGCATTAAACCTTCAGGAAAATGAAATCTCAGATCCTATTGAGTCCGAATTTGGATACCACATTATTCAGTTGATAAAAAAATCCGGAAAAGTATATGATGCAAGACATATTCTTTTAAAAGCTACTCCTACAGATGAAGAATTAAAAACGGCAAAAGCAAAACTAGACAGTATCAGAGGTCTTATTATAGAAGGTAAGATGACGTTTAAAGATGCTGCATTTAAATTTTCCGATGATAAAAGAACCAAATTTAATGCTGGAATCATTCCGGGAGGAGACGGTTCTGATAAAATTGAAAGAGAAAGTATCCCGGGAACAATCAGCTATGAGTTGGCAGGATTAAACAAAGGTGATATTACTACTGCTTTTGAAGATGAAGAAAATAAAAGAAAAGCGGTTAAGATCATTAAATTGGAAGATGCTATACCTGCACACCAGATTACACTGGAAACAGACTTTAGCAGGATAAAACAAATGGCGCTGAATAAGAAGAAGAATGAAATGGTTGAGAAGTTTGTTAGTTCGAAATTACCAAACATCTTTATCTCCATCAACGGACGTTACGATAACTGTAATTTTAAATCCAACTGGAAAAAAGGAACAGTTAAAAAATAAAACAAAGACCTTCAGAATTTCTGAAGGTTTTTTTATGCTAAAAAATGGAGTGGTATTTTTTGTAAACCTTTGTTTTTGTATTTTTACGCATGAGCAATTTTATAGATTTCAATTCTGCAAAAAAAATTCATGAAATGCAGGCTAACCAAAATAGAATTACAGAGCTTTTTAATATAAAATATCCAATTATTCAGGCTGGCATGATCTGGCATTCGGGATGGAGACTGGCTTCTGCCGTTTCCAATTGTGGAGGATTGGGATTAATAGGGGCAGGAAGTATGTATCCTGATATTTTAAGAGAAAATATCAGGAAATGTAAAGAGGCAACCGACAGGCCTTTCGGAGTGAATGTTCCTATGCTATATCCTAATATTGAAGAGATCATTCAGATTATCCTTGAAGAAGGGGTGAAAATTGTTTTTACATCGGCAGGAAATCCAAAAACGTATACGGAAACACTTCAAAAAGAAGGATTAAAGGTTGCTCATGTAGTTTCTTCTACCAAATTTGCCGTAAAATGTGAAGAGGCTGGAGTAGACGCTGTTGTTGCGGAAGGTTTTGAAGCTGGAGGACATAACGGAAGAGATGAAACGACAACGTTCTGCCTGATTCCTAATGTGAAGAAGCATATCTCTAAGCCATTAATTGCTGCCGGAGGAATCGCTTTAGGATCACAAATGAAAGCGGCAATGATTTTGGGAGCAGACGGAGTACAGATAGGATCCCGTTTTGCTGCTACTGCTGAAGCCAGTGCACATGAAAACTGGAAAAAGAAAATTACTGAGTTGCAGGAAGGAGATACACATCTTACTTTAAAAGAACTGGCCCCCGTAAGAATGGTTAAAAATAAATTCTTCGGTGAACTGGAAACTATTTACCAAAGCGGAAGAGATAAGGAAGCTTTAATTGCTTCATTAGGAAGAGCCAGGGCAAAAAAAGGAATGTTTGAAGGAGATATGGAAGATGGAGAATTAGAAATAGGGCAGGTTTCTGCATTAATAAATGATATACTGCCGGTAGAAACTGTTTTCAACCATCTTTTAAAAGAGTTTGAAGAAACAAAAATGCCGGTTTTTTAAGAATGGAAAGAAGGATAATTGATGTAAAAGGACAAAAATTATATACCGAATACCATAATTCAAACAAAAAAAGACCAACCATTGTTTTTTTACATGACTCATTGGGATCAGTAGAGCTTTGGCGAGATTTACCCGCTAAATTATCTGAAGCTACTCAATCTAATGTCCTGGTGTATGACCGTCTGGGTTATGGTAAGTCATATCCGATGCTTAGTCACGAAAGAGCGGTTAATTATATGGAACAGGAAGCAGACCTGCTTAATGAGGTGTTGACGCAGCTCAATATTGATAAAGTGATCCTGTTCGGACATAGTGATGGTGGAACAATTGCTTTAATTACTGCTGCAAAATATCACGAAAGAGTAGAAGCGGTAATTTGTGAAGCAGGACATATTTTTGTAGAAGATGTAACCTTAAAAGGAGTCTATGATGCCTGGGAAGCCTATAAAACCACAAATCTTTCGGAACGTTTGAAGAAATACCATGGCGATAAAGTAGAAATGCTTTTTAAAGCATGGACAGAAACCTGGACCCGTGATGATTACAGAAGCTGGAATATTGAATATCTCTTAAAAGATATAATTTGTCCACTATTATTTATCCAGGGAGAATACGATGAATATGGTACACTGAATCAGGTAGAAAAAACAGTTTCCCAGGTAAGCGGCAGTAGTGAAAAATACATTATTTCCGGTGTTGGACATACTCCACATAAAGAATCTCCTGAGCTGGTTTTTGAAAAATCTGTTGAATTTATCAGTAAGCTTTTTTAATTGTTAAAATTACAATAGCTGAATTTCTGCAGCGATATTATTTTTGGCCTGTATTTCGTACCGGTCTTTAAAATACTCCGTTTTAAAGATGCTTTCAAGCTCCAGGAAATGTTGAAGAACCTTCTTTCGTCCGGGCTTATAAAGGAAATCCGGATAGATAGAATATTCTTTTCGGATCATGTTGGTATATACCAGATAGGTTTCAAGATCTTTTCCAAGGATAGAAAGATCAGCATCCAAAAGATAATTGGTGTCTTCATCTTCAGATCTTTGGTGGGATTTCGTTGCCAGGATCTGCTTTGAAATGGTCAGAATTGTATCATAAGGTAAACCGATTTCTTTAAGCCTTTTTTCAGCTGCAGCAGCACTTTTTTCCTCATTGGAGTTGGAGGTTGCCTCATACATAAAATCGTGATAGAAGACAGAAAAAGAAATTGCGCTAAAGTCAGAGATATTGCTTTTAACCCTTTCAAGTTCCTGAAACATATTTTCAAGATGAGAAAGATTGTGATAATATCTGCCTTTTTCAGAGTGCTTTTTTTCAATTTCTTTCCATAGGCTTTGGATTAAAGCCTGATTATTGGTAAAAAGAAAGCAAAGCTGTAGAAATCGGTCTTGCAGAGTCATGATCAATAAAAGGTATAAAAAAAGGAACTTTTAAAAAGTTCCCTGATTTGCTTCAAGAACAGCTTTAAGCTCTGCCCAGCCTCCGCCGTTATAGCCATCCTTTAATCCTTGAGTGTTAAGATATTCTAGTGCTTTTCCACTTCTGTTTCCACTTCTGCAGAATATAATCACCGGCTTTTCGATAGATAAAATCTCATCCTGTCTATCTTCTACTTCACCCAGGGGAATATTTTTAGCACCTTCTATATTTCCGTCCATTTCAAGCTCCATAGGCTCGCGAACGTCTATTAATTCATAATTTCCGGATTGTATTACTTCTATTAAAGACATAGTTGTTGTTTTAAACATTAAATTATAAACGAAAATACGTAATTTTTTGAAAATACTCACTTCCGGGATTACTTTTAAAACAGAGTATACCCCAAAATTAAAGAAGCAGTTTTATAATCTGAATCTAAATTTTGATAATCACGAAGCAGATTTCTTGACGTTCCCACTCTGAATTCCGCGCTGAATTTGTTGTTATACTTATATCCGGCTCCAATTACAAAATTACTTCCGGATCCTATTTCTATTTCTGAAAATAGTAATTTCATCGAAGATTTCATATTGATATCTGCTACATAAGCTGCATTCACAAATATTTTTGATTGATCATTTAAAAAGAAATAGTGCCTTACCCCGATTGGAATTTCTATGGACTTATAATCAACAGTAGCATTATACTTATGTTCATAATAATATCCCTCATAGCCAATAGACTCTACATTTTTTTTATAATACTGATAAGTAGGTTCAACAAAAAAAGCCCATTTGTTTTTATTGAAAGGGAGAACATATTCAAATTCCAATCCAATTCTAAAAGAAGTCTGACTTCCAAAATCTGCTTTTACGTCTTCATAAACATATTGAGATTTAAGACTGGAAAAATTAATTCCAGGTCTAATGCTTAGATGGAAAAGACCCTTCTTTACGTCAAGCTTTCCATAATCCACTACATGAGCTCCAGAACATTCATTATATTGGGTAAATATGTTGGCAAGATCTTTCTTTGTATAATTGATATTTCGCAATTGTTCATTTTCAATACCACATTTCAGATATTCAGCAATTTGTTTTTTATAATCTTCATTATATGCTATACTATCATCATTTATATAATAAGGCTTATAAATAAGCTGCTGCGGGTTTGATTTTTCTGATGAATAAAAGAATCTTCTTATATTGTCTTCTTCATAATAGAGAAGTGTAGCTTTTCCTTCTATAATATATTTAAGAAATATTGTTTTTTCTTTAAAATTAGGTGCTTTTTTGTCAGACATTAAATCCAGGTTTCCAGAAGAAAGGTCAAGCATTACAGTGGCTCGTATGTATTTTCCACTTCCATCAATACTAAATTCCTGAACATTATTAATGTTTTCTTTCTTAGTATCTGAAGAAATATCTGATTTGTATTCAAAATCTACAGGGTTTTCTTTCCAATCTACATTTCTGATCAAGACTTCCTTTTTATTTCCAAGATTATCAATAAAGTAGCCCTTTTCAAATTTGATTTGTGCGTAATATATAGCTGTAGACAGAAGACATGCTAAAAGATTTATTTTTTTCATAGTTATTTTATTAGTTGTTTTCTAAATTTTAGGTTTATTAAGATCGATATTTTTAAAGACAGCAAATCTATAAAATAATCTTAATTTTGCAAGGTGATAATATGAATACAGCAGCAGAAAAATATTCCCAACTTATAAAAACTAAGGCCAAAAGTTTTGGGTTTCAGAGTTGTGGTATTTCTAAAGCCGATTTTTTGGAGGAAGATGCAGTACATCTTGAGAAATGGCTTAAGAATAACTTCAATGGCGAGATGAAGTATATGGAAAATCATTTTGACAAGAGATTAGATCCGAGACTTTTAGTGGAAGGCTCTAAATCTGTAATTTCACTTTCGTACAATTATTTTCCTGAAGAAAAAATTTCGGTACTGGAGAATTATAAGATTTCAAAATATGCTTATGCAGAAGATTATCATGAAGTCATCAAAGAAATTCTTCGTGAGATGGTGGCAGAATTGCAGGAAGAGATCGGTGAATTCGGATTCAGGGTCTTTGTAGATTCAGCGCCGGTTATGGAAAGAAGCTGGGCGAGGAAATCGGGAATAGGCTGGGTAGGTAAAAATGCTAATCTGATCACCCGGCAAAACGGCTCTTTCTATTTTCTTGCAGAAATTATCTGCGACCTGGAGCTTATTTCCGACCATGAAACAACTGATCATTGCGGAACCTGTCGGAAATGTATTGATGCATGTCCTACAGATGCTATTGTTTCCGAAAAGATCATTGACGGAAGCCGCTGTATTTCCTATGCTACCATAGAGCTGAAAAATGAAATTCCGGACTACTTTCAGGATAAAATGGAAAACTGGATGTTCGGTTGTGATATCTGCCAGGATGTATGCCCATGGAACCGGTTCTCAGCACCCAATAAACAAAGTAGATTTACCCCTAATGAAGCCCTGAAAAATTTTAAAAAAGGAGAGTGGAAAGAACTGACCCAGGAAATTTTCTCTGAGATCTTTAAAAAATCACCGGTGAAAAGAACCAAATTTGCTGGGTTAAAGAGAAATATTGAGTTTTTGGAGAAGTCTTCAGAACCATTTTAGCCGAAACTTTTGGTGACAATTCCTTATTTGGAATTTTTTGAAGTCCAAACTAAAGCTGATAGTCGACCATTCCTTAAAATTTATGCTTTAAGGAGGTTAAGATGTAGTAGAATAAGTTTCTTAAAAACCTTTCCTAAAAAGAAAAATTGACTCTCAGGAGATTAAATCTCACCGAAAATCAACGCTTTTTTTGTACTCTTTTTGGAGCTGTTTTTACTCTTACTTTAAATCTTTTTTGTGACTTGGTATTTTTACGCATATTTGTGAATATTTCGTAACTAAATATAGTCATTTTTCCGATTAAAACAAATACTTTTACCAAAAATTACAGATTAAATTTTATTAAAACATGACTGTGAAAATTGTATTATTATATCTCTTAAAAGTGTTAGGAATAATTTTGGGAATCGTGATCATCTATGTTCTTTTAGGATTATTGATACCATTCATCCCGGTTTCAGCAAAAGATGATGGTGAAAAGAAAGATATTTCAATTTATATTTATACCAACGGAGTGCATACAGATATTGTAATGCCCGTAAAAAACAATCTTCAGGATTGGAGTCTGAAAATTCCTTTTGCCAATCTGAAATCCAAGAAAACAGACTATAATTATATCGGAATAGGATGGGGCGATAAAGGGTTTTACCTGGATACACCTACCTGGGCTGACCTGAAGTTTTCTACCGCTGTGAAAGCAGCATTCTGGTTAAGCGATTCAGCAATGCACTGTACTTATTATACCACAATGAAAGAAGGGGACGACTGTAAAATGATCATGATCAGCAGAAGTCAATATGAAAAGTTGGTGAGATTTGTAGAAGATAAATTCGACAGGAATCAGAACGGAAACTTTATCTTGATTCCCACTAATGCTGTTTATGGAGATAATGATGCTTTCTATGATGCCAAAGGTACATACAGCTTCCTGTATACCTGCAATACCTGGACTAATGATGCTTTAAAGGTTGCAGGACAAAAAGCTGCCCTTTGGACTCCTTCTGATTTTGGAATTTTTCAGCATTATAAATAATCGTGAAAGCGCTTTATCTTTTCTTTTTATTATTTCTGCTTTCTTCTTGTGTCAAAGAGAAGAAAATAAGCTCTTATATGGCAAAAAATGCTGTGGTAACAAGTGAAAAAAGACCAGAAGCTGATCTTTCTAAAATAAAAACAAAAGCTGAGGAAGCTTTACAGTTTTGTGTCTCAGGAAATCTCAGTACAGATTTTTGTATCCTTATAGATATGAGCCTTCATTCAGGAATTAAACGTTTCTTTGTCTGGGACTTTAAAAACAAAACTATTGCAGAGAAATATCTTGTTGGGCATGGTTGTGGCACAAATTCATGGAGTAAAGATGATTCCAAAAACCATCCGGAATTCAGTAATGAAGACGGAAGCCATCTTTCATCTTTAGGAAAATACAAATTAGAGGGAAGAGGATACAGTGAGTGGGGAATTAATATAAAATATCTGATGCACGGCCTCGAGGATACCAATACTAATGTATTGAAGAGGTTTATTGTTTTTCATTCCTGGAATCTGATGAGTGATGACGAAGTCTTTCCCAAAGGATCACCGGAAGGATGGGGCTGTCCCACTATTTCAAATAATGCCATGAGAAAAATTGATCCCATGATTCAGAACTCTGAGAAACCTGTTCTGATGTGGATTTATAATTAAAAGAAGTAAGATGAAGCATAGACTTTTCCGAGAACAACAATTAAGCTGTGATATAGAAACGGCCTGGAAATTCTTTTCCTCCGCCAATAACCTTTCCGAAATCACTCCAAAAGATATGGGATTTATTGTCCTGTCAGAACTGGAAGATGATGAAATTTATGAAGGAATGCTCATAGATTACTACGTTTCTCCATTATTTGGAATTAAAATGAAATGGCAGACAGAGATTATTCGTGTTGATTTTCAAAAAAGCTTCATTGATTTTCAGAAAAAAGGACCTTATAAATTATGGAATCACCATCATGAGTTTATCCCGAATGATGAGGGCGTTTTAATGAAAGATACTATAGATTATGAGCTCCCAATGGGATTTCTTGGCGAAATAGCTCACAATCTTTTTGTCAGAAAGAAGTTGGAATATATTTTCGATTACCGCTTTCGGGTACTGAGCAGGATGTTTTAGTATAAAATCCGTATGATCTTGGTTGGGTATCTGAAAATGGTTTTGTGTCTTCAATTCTAATATCCACAAAAAATCAGAAATTTTCAAAAAATGTAAATGTACTTCACATTGAGTTGTTACTTCAAAATCTTAATACTGTTATGATTTTATAACAGTAATTAAGATTCCTTCGGAATGATGACAAGTAGAAATGTCCGGGATTTATACATACCCTTTGTCATCCGAAGGGATTATTCAATTAGAGTAACAGTATTTCATCCGAAGGGATCCCAACATAGCAGTTAAAAAATCTTAGATCTGAATCATTTAGTCCTCGCTTTTTACTTTAAAATTTTTGCAGCTAAAACTCCTATTTTTTCTTAATAGTTTAAGTTTTTTTAACATTTAAACGGGCTGAAATCCATCTAAAATTCGTACTTTTGCACCACTATCGTTTTTACTAAAAAACAAAGCATTCTCCTTGACATGGCAGGATTGAAGTCATTTTTCATTTTTTATATTATGCTGGTTTTTGCCCTTTTCAATTCGAATTGGGTGGAAAATTCATTGGAAAATATTCCTCATGTAAATGTAAGTAATATCCATCTGCTGGATGTTTTTGAGGATGCTGATATGAATACCCATGCATTAGCTGCTGCCTCGAAAGTTATAAAACATTCAGCACCTAAAAATGACTGCGCAGCAGGGGACTTTTCAGCGATCCTGAAAGTAAGCCCTAAAATTACACTTCCTAACATTGCAGTTTCAATTATCTGCGGGGTTAAGTCTTTTCTCCATCTTCTTCAGTTGTACTAGTTTACGTTATTGAATTCAGTCTATTTTATCGAAAATTTTTATAACTAAAACATTTTAAAATGTATTTTAAAAACGTAATAATTTGCACTTTTGCAACATTATTCGCTGTGTCATGCAGTAAAGACAAGAAAAAAAACAACCAAAACGAAAAAGAAGTTCCTGTTCTTGAAATCAAAGAAAAAGATACTTTGGTAAACAATCAGTTTGTGACCGATATCCAGGCTAAGAAGAATGTAGAAATGCGTTCCAGGATTGGAGGGATCATACAGCACATTTATGTCAATGAAGGGCAGTTTGTGCATCAGGGACAGGCTTTATTTAAAATCAATGATGCGGAACTTCAGATGGAGCTTTTAAAGGCGAATGCAACCTTAAAACAGACCGAAGCCGATGTTCGTATTGCCGAAGTGGAACTGAAACAGATCCAGAGTCTTTATGCCAAGAAATTTGTGGCCAGCAACGAATTGGAGATGGTAAAAGCAAAACTATCTTCTGCTAAAGCCAAGCATGCCTTTGCTGACGCTGAAAAAAGAGCTGTTCTGCAAAAAATAAGCTTTACAAAAATTACAGCACCTTTTGACGGAGTAATTGATGTTATTCCTCTTAAAGATGGAAGTCTGGTAGAAAACGGAACTTTATTGACCACTTTATCCCAGCTTAATGAAGTCTATGCTTACTTCTCAATTCCGGAGAACCTTTACTTTGAGCTTTTAGCCAATGATAAGATAGGAAGCCATCAGAAAATTGAACTGACACTGCCCAATGGCGTTAATTACCAGTTTAACGGAGCTCTAAAAACAGCTGAAGGAGAAATAGACAGAACGACAGGTTCTATCCGGTATAAAGTGTTATTTCCTAACCCTGACCATCTGATCAAACATGGTACTTCCGGAAAGCTGATTATTTCCGAACATCAGGGAAATGCCGTTTTGATTCCTCAAAAATCCACATTCTCCATTCAGGATAAGATGTATGTTTTTGTGGTGGATAAACAAAATAAAGTAAAGATGACCAATATTAAGATCGGAACTACCCTGAGAGATTCTTATTTGGTAGAAAGTGGTCTTAAAAAGGGTGATTTAATTATTTATGAGGGTACACAGTCTTTGAAAGACGGTGATATAATCAAAATTAAAAAGAAATATTAACCTTTCGTAATTTTTAAATCAACTAACAATGGTAGAAATGTTTATAAGACGAAAGGTTCTTTCGTTGGTTATTTCCATATTATTTGTCCTCCTGGGGATTATGGCCCTGATGAAAATGCCTATTACCCAGTTTCCGGATATTGTACCCCCTTCTGTTACCGTAACCGCTAAATATACCGGGGCTAATGCTGAGGTGTCTGCCAATGCTGTTGCTCTTCCCCTGGAACGTGCCATCAACGGAGTTCCGGGAATGACGTATATGTCTACAGTGACATCCAATGACGGTCTTACCCTGATTCAGGTGTTCTTTGAAGTGGGAACAGATCCCGATGTGGCTGCAGTGAATGTTCAGAACAGGGTAACGACAATCCTCGATGAGCTTCCTGAAGAAGTGATCAGAGCTGGTGTAACGACTGAAAAAGAAGTGAACAGTATGCTGATGTACCTCAACATTACAAGTACAGATCCAAGTCAGGACGAGCAGTTTATCTACAACTTTACAGATATCAATGTTCTTCAGGAGTTGAAGCGTATTGATGGAGTAGGGCGTGCAGAGATCATGGGACAGAAAGAATACTCGATGAGAGTATGGCTGGACCCACAAAAGATGGCAGCCTACAGTATTTCGGCAGATGAAGTGATTGGTTCATTACAGAAGCAGAATATTTCTGCAGCTCCCGGAAAAGTGGGGGAAACTTCAGGGAAAACGTCCAGCCAGCTTCAGTATGTCATTAAATATAAAGGTAAGTTTTTTGAGCCCAAGCAATACGAAGAAGTTCCCATCAGATCTGACGTAGACGGAACTATTTTAAAGCTTAAAGATATTGCTAAAGTAGAATTCGGGGCCATGAATTACGGAATGGTTTCCAAAACAGATGGAAGACCTTCCGCTTCTATTATGATGAAGCAGCGTCCCGGTTCCAATGCCTCTGAAGTTATTGAGAGTGTAAAAACCAAAATGGAAGAATTGAAAGTTTCTTCTTTCCCTCCCGGAATGGAATATAATATGGCATATGATGTTTCCAGATTCCTGGATGCTTCTATTAGCGCGGTATTGACAACCCTTATTGAAGCTTTTATTCTGGTAGGAATTGTTGTATTTATTTTCCTTCAGGACTGGCGTTCGACCCTGATTCCGGTATTAGCTGTTCCTGTAGCACTTGTAGGAACTTTTGCTTTCATGAATATGCTGGATTTCTCGGTAAACCTGCTGACTTTATTTGCGTTGGTTCTTGCGATTGGTATTGTGGTGGATAATGCAATCGTCGTCGTAGAAGCCGTCCATGTTAAAATGGAGGAGGGAATGAATGCCATGGATGCCACGGTAAGTGCTACAAAAGAAATTGCAGGAGCAGTAGTAGCCATTACAATTGTGATGTCTGCTGTATTTATTCCTGTTGCATTTCTCGATGGCCCGGTTGGCGTATTCTATCGTCAGTTTTCATTAACACTGGCTATCAGTATTGTTATTTCAGGGGTGAATGCATTAACGCTTACTCCGGCACTTTGTGCTATTATTTTGAAACCGCATGACCATAATAAGAAAAAGACTGTGATGGACAGGTTTTTCCAAAGTTTCAATACAGGTTTTGACCGGTTGACAAACGGTTATGTAGGCATTTTATCAAAATTTGCAACAAGAACTACAGTGACCTTTGGATTGCTGTTCCTGTTCATCGGGCTTACCTTTGTAACCAGTAAGTTTCTTCCCACCGGATTTATCCCTATGGAAGACCAGGGAATGGTGTATGTGAGTGTTACCACCCCCCAGGGTGCAACAGTAGAAAGAACGGAAAAAGTATTGGATGAAGTAACGGTTATTGCAAAGAAAATAAAAGGGGTAGAAAACGTAACAACGCTTGCTGGATACAGTATTGTAACAGAAATTGCAGGTTCATCCTACGGAATGGCGATGATTAACCTTAAAGACTGGAAAGAAAGAGATATTTCAGTGAATGATCTTATCACGGAGCTTTCTGAAAAAACAAAGTCTATTGCAGACGCACAGATTGAAATTTTTGCGCCGCCTACGGTGCCCGGATTCGGGAATACAAGCGGCTTTGAATTGCGGTTACTGGACAGAACCGGCGGAACTATCGAGAATACAGATAAAATTACCAAAGATTTTGTCAAAAAGCTGAACACTGCTCCGGAACTACAAAATAGCTTTACCAGTTTTGATGCTACTTTCCCGCAATATATGATTAATGTAGATTATGATATGGCTGCTAAAAAAGGAATTTCTGTAGATAATGCCATGTCTACTTTACAGACGATGCTTGGCTCTTATTATGCCACCAACTTTATCCGCTTTAGCCAGATGTATAAAGTGATGGTTCAGGCAAGCCCGGAACATAGGGATACTCCTGAAAGTATCCTGAATCTCTATCTGAAGAATGACAAGGGCGAAATGGTTCCTTTTTCAACATTTATTACCATGGAAAAAGTATATGGTCCCGAAGTGTTGACAAGGTATAATATGTATATGTCTGCGATGATTAACGGGGAACCTGCAGATGGCTACAGCTCAGGAGATGCCATTGCAGCAGTAGAAAGGGTGGCTAAAGAAAGCCTTCCAAGAGGGTTTGATATAGAGTGGTCGGGGATGACAAGGGAAGAAATCCTGTCGGGAAACCAAACCGTGTATATCTTCCTGATCTGTCTGTTGTTTGTATATCTTCTGTTGGCCGCGCAATATGAAAGTTTCCTTCTTCCGATGCCGGTGCTGTTAAGCTTGCCTACAGGGATTTTTGGATCCTATTTCGCATTGGTACTGGCTGGGCTGGATAATAATATTTATGCACAGGTAGCCTTGGTCATGCTGATCGGGCTTTTAGCTAAAAATGCAATTCTTATCGTAGAATTTGCGGTAGCAAGAAATAAACAGGGCTTTGATATTATTCCGGCTGCTATTGAAGGAGCAAGACAGCGTTTGAGGCCCATTCTGATGACTTCCTTTGCGTTTGTAGCAGGGCTTATTCCGCTTTGTATTGCTTCCGGAGCGGGGGCAATAGGAAATCGTTCCATTGGTACAGCTGCGGCAGGAGGAATGCTGATAGGAACTGTTTTCGGATTGGTAGTCATTCCGGGACTGTATATATTCTTTGCAAAACTTGAAAATAAGAAGAAAGATGAAAAGATTAAACCATAGAAATATATTTTACGGAATTGCTGTATTGAGTATGGCTTCATGTGCTGTTCCGAAAGTCACCACGTTGAAAAAGGCAAAGACACTGCCTGAAGAAGTGATTAAGACAGAGAAAAAAGGAAATTCGGATGAATTTCAGCAGATTAACCTGAAAGCTTACTTTTCAGATCCTCTGTTGTTGGAACTTTTTGATAAAGTGGTCCAGGCTAATCCGGATTTTCAGATTGCCCAGCAAAGGATAGAAATTGCGAACAGTTTTCTGCAGCGGTCCAAAATGGATCTTTTACCTTCTCTTGATGTAGGTGTTGAAGCTTCCGGGAACCGCTATGGAAAATATACAATGGAAGGAGTAGGAAATTACGATACCAATCTTTCTCCTAATGTTACTGAAGAACAGAAAATTAATAGAAATTTTACTCCTAATTATTGGTTGGGGGCAAGAAGCAGCTGGGAAATTGATGCCTGGGGAAAGCTGAAAAACAGGAAAATTGCCGCCCAAAAGAAATATCTGGCTTCTACAGAAGGGCTTAGGCTGCTGCAGGTAGAGCTTTTTACAGATATTGCCAATCTGTATTATCAGCTGGTGGCTTTAGACAATCGTTTGGCTATCTATCAGAAGAACTATAAGCTTCAGCAAAGGGCCTTTGAAATTGTTTTGGCACAAAGGGAAGTGGGAAAAGCTACGGAACTTGCAGTACAGCAATTTAAAGCCCAGAATAACAACTGGCTGGCAGAAATAGAACATATAAGAGTAGAGATTGTAACTGTTGAACAGGCGATTACGACGCTGACAGGGAGCTATGGAGGCGATGTAAAGCGGGGGAAAATATTGATGCCTACCAATATGGATATTTTAAATAAAACCATTAATGTGGAAGGAGTGGTGCATTCCAGACCGGATGTAGCAGCTAATTATTATGTACTGGAAGCTTCTCAGGCAGATGCCAAGGCGGCAAGAGCTGCTTTTTATCCTAAAATTGATCTCGGAGCAGGTTTCGGACTGAATTCTTTTTCTGTAGAAACCTTATTTAAACCAAGTTCATTAGCCGGGCAATTGTTGGGAGGATTAATGGTTCCTGTTTTTAATAAAGGCCAGCTGAAATATGAATTTAAAATAGCAAATACAGAGCAGGAAATAGCCTTTCTTAACTATCAGAAGAGTATTACCACTGCATTTAACGAACTTCAGTCTATTTTGAAGCAGACAAAAATCTATGAAAGGGTTTTGAAGCTGAAATCAGAAGAAGTCGGATTTCTGGACCGAGGGGTAGAAGTCTCCAATGATCTGTATTTAACAGGATATGCAAACTATTTTGAACTGATCAATTCTCAGAAAAGCAAACTGACGGCAGAGCTCGATCTGCTGCAGTTTCAGCATCAGAATACCAGGAATAATGTATTGCTGTTCAAAGCATTGGGAGGAAAGCTAGACTAGCTTTAATATAACCATTAAGAAGCTATAAGCTGTTTTAACTGTAAGATTTTAATTTTTTAGCAGCTTCTGTTTCTTAGTGGTTTTAAAACAAAAATAATTTTTTGCCGGTCTGAAAAACTGGCCCATTTTTATTTTTTACGAAGAAGAAAGCCACCTTTTTGAGGTGGCTTTTATTTTTATAAGATCGTTTGTAATTACTTGATCACTTGGATATTGACTGCAGAAAAACCTTTTGGAGATTTTTCTTTCTCAAAAGATACCTTGTTTCCTTTCTTTACAAGCTCTGTACAGTTGTTGTTGTGGAAGAAAACATTTTCTTTTGAATTGTCTTCAGTAATGAAGCCATATCCTTTTTCACTGTGGAATGTGATGATTCCTGTTTTACGGATATCTTCTTC
Source organism: Chryseobacterium sp. Bi04 (assembly GCF_918698085.1). Classification (GTDB taxonomy): domain Bacteria; phylum Bacteroidota; class Bacteroidia; order Flavobacteriales; family Weeksellaceae; genus Chryseobacterium. Next base: position 110,139 of record NZ_CAKKLP010000008.1, on the reverse strand, counting down.
AATAATTGGAGCTGCCCCTAACTGAATTTCTTCAAGGTTTACCTCCTGTCTTTCTTCAGGTGGAGTGGAAGTTAATCTTCCGAATTCATCTACATACATGAATACATCCTCCATATCCTTTCCTTTGTTGTTGTTCGTTTTACGCTCTTCACGTCTTAACGCTTTTTCTTTTTGCTTTTGAATTTTTTTCTTGAAATTTTCCTTTTTAGAAAAAGAATCTGCCATAAATTATTTTTAGTATTTAGTTTCTAATATATTGTTAATGATTCAGTGTGTCAGCTTTATATTTTATAGAGCCCACTGATGCTTCCTGTCTTGGATTTCCCCTATCATATAGAGCTTTAAAATTCCGATAAGTTGTTCTTAGTAGAAGAATTAAAGTTAAAAATATGGCTGCTTTACAAGCAAAGGCTTAATAAAATGATATCCAGCCGTGGTAAAAAACAAGTAGTAATCTAGCTATTAATGTGCAAATATACAACAATAAAATGAATAATACGGTTTTAAATAATTGATTATCAGAAATAGATTCTGTGGAAACAGTAATGAACATGGTGAAAAAGACATCTTTCAAGCTTTTCAAGGAACATAATAATAAATCCCCAGCAAGCTGAGGATTGTGAAACTCTATTATAGAAATGAAGTGGTGATAATATGGATGGTTGAATATCAAATGCTATGCCTAAAACTCATTGTGGAAGGGGATCTACAGTGATTGATGAGGTTGGAAACAGAGAGTATAGCTGTATCTGCCTGAGAAATAATAAAGTATTCGTGAAAATATTTTTTTTGACATCATTAATTTTTTTCAGCTCAACATCAGAAGCTATGTGCAATTGATAGGATGAAACATAAATACCGAAAAATTCACCATACTGAGATGAATTTTATTTTTCACCTTTGTTTTATTAACATTTAAATAATTAAGAATAATGTCAGCACAAGATGTAAAAGGAAAAGTAGTTTTAATTGCCGGAGGAGGAAAAAACCTTGGTGGATTATTAAGCAAAGGTTTTGCCGCCAAAGGAGCGAAATTAGCGATACATTACAATAGTGAAAGTTCTAAAGCTGAAAGTGAAAAAACACTTGCTGAAGTTCAAGCTTTAGGAGCAGAAGCATTTTTGTTTCAGGCTGATCTTACTAAAGTGGAAAATGTAACTAAGTTTTTTGACGAAACCATTTCAAAATTCGGAGGTATTGATATTGCAATCAATACGGTAGGAATGGTACTGAAAAAACCATTTGCAGAAACTACAGAAGAAGAATATGATAAAATGTTCAATGTGAATTCAAAATCCGCTTATTTCTTCCTTCAGGAAGCAGGAAAAAAAATTAATGACAACGGAAAAATCTGTACTATTGTCACTTCATTACTTGCTGCCTATACAGGATTGTATTCTACATATGCAGGAGCAAAAGCACCGGTAGAACATTTTACAAGAGCGGCTTCTAAAGAATTCGGTGGAAGAGGAATCTCTGTAACTGCTGTAGCTCCGGGTCCTATGGATACCCCTTTCTTCTATGGGCAGGAAACAGATGATGCGGTGGCTTATCATAAATCGGCTGCTGCTTTAGGAGGGCTTACCGATATCAAAGACATTGCTCCGCTGGTAGAGTTTTTAGTAACAGAAGGTTGGTGGATCACCGGGCAGACTATTTTTGCTAACGGAGGATATACCACGAGATAACCTAAGAAATCTGTTTTACAATAACAAAACCACTGAACTTATTTTCAGTGGTTTTGTTATTTATTTTAAAGCAACTGGGAGAATTAAGACATTTAATTTTGTCCCATCTTTAAGCTCATTCAATACTTTTCTTTGCTCATGATTTTATTAAGTAGAAGCTCGGTATACCAATTCTGCATCCATTAAAACTGACCGGCTTGGAGCTGAATGATCTTTGATTTTTTCCAGTGCCAGTTCTGCCGCCTTTTCACCCATTTCCTCCAGAGGTTGTTGTACACTGGTTAATTGGGGATATACCATTGATGATAATTCGGTTCCGGAAAAGCTTGCCACGGATACATCTTCAGGTATTCTTATCTTTTGTTCAAGAAGATAATTCATGACACCCATTGCCAAGGTATCACTAAATGCAAAAATACTGTCAAATTCTATATTCTTATTTAACAGTTCCTGGATGATATCTCTTCCATGCTGAACAGTCATCCCATTGGCCTGTATAATAAGGTTTTCATCAAAGATGTTGTATTTCATAAGAATACGTTTATAGCCATTCATTCTTTCCGTAACATTCCGGATAGTTGTAGGCCCCATGATATAGACAATTCTTTTTCTCCCTGTTTTAATTAAATATTCTACCATTAATGATGCTTTAATATAATCATTAACAATTACTTTGGAAACATCTAAGGACTCATGAGGGAGCCTGTCAAAGAATATTAAAGGAGTTCCCTGCCTCATAATGTGCTGATATATATCGTTATTGTAGGTTTCATGACAAAGGTTGATAATAATAGCATCTACATTAAACTCTTCGAGTAGCTGTAGATTTTTTCTTTCTATAAGAGGATCTTCATCACACTGAGTGATGATAATCCGGTATCCAAGTGGGTACATTATATTCTGAATTCCTTTAAGAACTTTTGCTGAAAAAGGAGTGATCATTTCAGGTACAACAAACCCTATGGTCTTGGATTGTCCGGATTGCAGATTTAAAGCAGTAAGGTTGGGTTTATAGCCCATTTTATTTGCTGCATCCAATACCCGTTTTCTTGTTTCATCATTTACATTTTTATCATGAAGGAGTGCTCTGGAGATGGTAGAGGTGGATAATGACAAAAATTTAGACAGATCTTTAATCGTAATACGCTTCATTATACCATGCTTTTCGTCAAAAATAACAAAAAAATAGACAATTGGGAACGTTCCCTAAAATTTGGGAACGTTCCCAATTTAAATTTTTAAAAAAAACTAATGAATTAACTATTTGTTAATATAGTTTTAGCGGATTGATTAATCTGTTAATAATTTATTACTTATGGATAAGATTTATTGTAATTATGGTTTGCTTGAGGTTCGTGCCGGGATTTTACATATTGGTGTAGGAAATTTCCACAGGGCTCATCAGCAATTTTATACCAATATGCTGTTACATGATAAAGATCAGCAGAGCTGGGGGATTTGTGGAGTTTGTTTATTGCCTTCAGATGAGAAGATCGTAAACAATTTACGGGCTCAGGATCTTAAGTACTCACTAACAGTTTGCGGAAGAAACGGAACAAATGAAGTGTATAAAATATATTCATTATGTGAATTGATCTGGGGAATTGAAGATCCGGATGCAGTGGTCAGAAAAATTGCCGACCCCTCAATTAAAATAATCACTTTAACCATTACAGAAGGAGGATATAATCTGGATAAGGAAACCGGAGAATTTATTCTGAATGATGAAAAAATAAAGTATGATCTGGAAAACCCTGCCAGTCCTACTACCGTTTTTGGCTTTGTTGCAGAAGGATTACGCAGTAGAAAAGTAAAAAATGCGGGAGGGATTACAATACTTTCGTGTGATAATCTTCAGCATAACGGTGATACAGCGAAAAGAGCTTTTACAGCATTTATAGAAGCACAGGATAAAGACCTTGCAGCATGGGTAAAAGACAATGTGGCTTTCCCCAATAGTATGGTAGACCGTATTACTCCTGCCACCACTCCTGAAGATATTGAAAGACTGAACAAGCTGAATGGTACGAATGACAAAGCTCCTGTTTACTGTGAAGATTTTGCACAATGGGTAATAGAAGATTACTTTATGGCTGGAAGACCTGCCTGGGAAAAAGTAGGAGTAGAATTCACAGATGATGTCAGTTCATTTGAAAATATGAAACTGAGCCTGTTGAATGCTTCACACACACTGTTATCTTATCCGTCTTTCCTGATGGGGTATCGAAAAGTTGACCAGGCGATGGAAAATAAAGATCTGGTACAATTTATCCGAAACTTTATGGATATTGATATTACACCATTAGTTCCTGTCCCTAAAAATACAGATTTAGAAAATTACAAAGACACACTTATTGAAAGATTTGCCAATCATAGTGTCAGTGATCAGGTAAGCCGTTTGTGCTCTGACGGGGTTTCAAAATTTCCGGTATATATCATTCCTAATCTTGATAAAATGAAAAAAGAGGGGAAAGACCTTACAAGACTTGCTTTTCTTATTGCTTCCTATAGACATTATCTGAAATATAAAACAGATGACCATGGAGATACTTTTGAAGTGTCTGAACTCTGGCTGACTACCAGTGACGACTTACTTATTGATAGTGAAAACCCACTTGATTTTTTAGAATTATCAGCTTTTAAAGGAGTTCATCTGAAAGATTCTGAACAGTTCACAAATCTGTATACCCGGTTTGTACAAGATATTAAAGACTCGGGAACCGATTGGGTTTTAAAATCAATTATAAAATAGAAGGTCATGCAAATAAATTCAAATATAAGCCCTTCAGAAAATAAGACAAACAATGCCATACTGCCATTTGCCATTATCACCTTTATTTATTTTATTGTAGGTTTTCTGACAACCGTGAATGAGCAGCTGCAGGCGCCTCTGAAATTCACTTTTCTAAGCCATGCCGGCAGTTTGAAAAATACATTTACCACCTTAATTTCCTTTTTCTTCTTTCTTGGCTATCTTTTGAACGGAACACTGGGAAGTAAATGGGTAAATGCATTTGGATATAAAAATACAATCCTGCGTGGTCTTTTTTTTATGATTTCAGGTCTTTTTATGTATTTATGCTCATCCTGGTTTGGTGATCAGTATCCGGATTTACAGTTCAGTATTAAGGATGCGGTTATTCCTTTCGGATTTACCATTTTCGTTATAGGATCTTATTTAATGGGTACTTCTGCCGCCATCATTCAGGTGGTTGTAAATCCTTATGCCGCATCATATGAATTGAAAGGAACCCAGCCGGTACAGCGGTTGAATATTCTGACAGCCATTAATTCAATAGGGACTACTTCTGCACCATTTTTTGTTACCGTGGTCATGTTCAGTGGGATTTCCATAGAAAATATAGAAATCAGGCAGTTGCTGCTCCCTCTGTTAGCACTTATCATATGCATATTAATGGTAATGGTGATTACCAAAAAGCTTCACCTTCCTGATATTGCCCATACGAGAATAGTAGGAGAAGAAAAGCTGGAAAGAAGCATCTGGTCATTCAGGCATTTTGTATTGGGGGTTCTGGCTATCTTTTTTTATGTTGGAACTGAGGTTGCTATCGGAGCCAATATTAATCTGTATGCCTTTGAATTGATGGATTCGGGACATCCAATCACCTTTTTCGGAAAAACAGATATTATTGTCGGTGGGATAGATTTAGGCATTCATGCATTACTGTCTACATTATATTGGGGTGGATTTCTTGTAGGGAGAGCAATATCAAGTTTCTTGAGTAAAATTTCTGCAAGAACACAATTAATAATCACAACAGTTCTTGCGACGATTCTTGCCCTAACATCTATGATTACACAAAACCTTTGGTTTCTGGTGGCAATCGGTCTTCTGCATTCGTCTATGTGGAGCTGCATCTACACCCTTTCTATAAAAGGATTGAATAAGTATACCTCAAAAGCATCAGGTATTTTTATTTCTGCAGTATTTGGCGGGGCTGTGTTTACCCTTATCCAAGGCGGTTTGGCAGATGTTTTAGGCTCGTGGAGATGGACATGGTGGCTTACCGTAATCTGCGAATTGCTGATGCTGACCTATGCTTTGTTCGGATCGAGGATAAGAGAAAAAGATCTTATTCATTAGTTCACTATCATATATTTTCTTATAGCTATTTTATTATCCTGTAAATAATTACCGGATAGAGGATGCTTAGTGTTTATATTAAAAATACTTATGTCATGTTAAAATGTATTATATTGTTTTTTTCCGCGGTTATAGGAAGTGTATTTTTGAATGCACAGGAGGTACATTCTGCTTTACAATTTCGAAATAGTCATTTATGGCGTGGTATTGAAGTTTCTACAGGCTTGGTTTATACAGGAGATGTACATTTGGATTATAAGAACTTCTATGCAGGATTTTGGGCTGGTGGTAATGTGAATGGCTCCTATAAAGAATTTAATAATTATGTAGGATACAGAAATAAACATCTTACTTTAGAATTAGGGGATATTTATAATTTTTCACCGGATGCCTCGTATAATAACAAAGAATTTTTTAATTATTCAGCAAGGGAAACCGGGCGCTTTTGGGACCTGAGATCTTATTATACCATAAGTGAAAAGTTTCCGTTAGTTCTCAGTTGGAACACTGTGGTTTTCGGGAGAGACAGGAACAGTGATAATACAAAGAACAAATATTCATCATTTGTATCGGGAGAATATCCTGTCTATAAGAAAGAAAATCTGGAAGTAAGAGGAAGACTGGGATATGGCTTTGCACTAAACAACAGCAACGGCGAAAAGAATAATTTTTTTGCTAAAGAAGCAGGATTTAATGAGGTGAGTCTTATTATTTCAAAAAACTTTACCATTGAAGGATATAAAATACCCATCGGAATATGGGGAATGTGGAATCCTGTAAACAATAATGCATTTCTGCAGTTTTCCGTACAGGCCTATTCATTCTGAAAAACAGAGATGAATTTGAGAAGTCTATTAAAAATATATTTATTATTTTAAAATAATGGAAGATAAAAAAAATAAAGCAGTCTGCTTTGGAGAAGTTCTGTGGGATATTTTTCCGGGAGAACAGAAAAGAATGGGGGGAGCCCCTTTTAATGTAGCATATCATCTTTCAAGGATGGGTGTTGGTGTCAATATGATCAGTAGTGTTGGAGATGACCAGCTTGGGCACGATCTGTTACAGAAAATGAAAAACTGGAAAATTCCGACTGAGCACATTCAGATAAGCACAGAATATCCTACCAGTACTGTTGTTGCTTCAATGGATGAGAATAATGATGCGCATTATGATATCGTAGAAAATGTAGCCTGGGATTTTATTGATATGACCCAAGCAGATCAGGAAATCCTTAATGAAGCAGATGCTTTAGTGTTTGGAACACTGGCAGCCCGAAGTGAGAAATCCAAAAACACATTATTCCAGTTACTGGAGATCGGTTCTTACAATGTTTTTGATATTAACCTTAGAGAACCATATTATGAGGTTAGCATGATTAAGGACCTGTTACACAAAGCACATCTTGCAAAATTTAACAAAGCAGAATTACGTATGATGCTGGACTTTTTAGGAAAAACATATACCAATGAAGAAGACAGCATACATTATTTACAGGATCAATTTGACCTCCCGGAAATTATTGTTTCCAAAGGAAGTAAAGGAGCTCTGTATGCTTATAAGGATGATTTCTATCTCTATCCTACCATCCCGGTTACCATAAAAGACACCGTTGGAAGTGGTGACTCTTTTTTAGCAGGGTTTTTATCAAAAAAGCTGGAAAAAGGAAGTTCTGTACATGAAACAATGTTACAGGCCGTTTCACTAGGAGCTTTTATTACATCACAGGAAGGAGCATGCCCTGAATATACCCTTGAGGATTTTAACAGATTTAAAAGTGAACACCCTGTCTCTGTTTTGAGCTGAACCAACAAACTGCATATTAATTTAAAATGATTCTTGAAGAAACATTTTATACCTTTAATGGAAGGATCAACACTGAAATATTGTATTATGCAGCATCAGCTAGAAAAACATTATGTAAACAGGGTAGGCTGGCTTCGGGCAGCTGTTTTGGGAGCTAACGACGGGTTGCTGTCCACCACGAGTATTGTTATTGGGGTTGCCGCAGCAGAACCCGACCGTCATATCATCATTCTGGCTGCTTTAGCGGGAATGATTGCGGGGGCAATGTCTATGGCTGCCGGTGAATATGTGTCTGTAAGTTCACAGGAGGATACAGAAAAAGCAGATTTAATCCGTGAAAAACGTGAGCTTGAAGAAATGCCTGAAATAGAACTTAGAGAATTAGCTAAAGTCTATGAAAGAAGAGGTTGTTCCAAAGAAACAGCAATGCAGGTTGCTACTGAGCTCACAGCACATGATGCATTGGGAGCCCATGCCCGGGATGAATTGGGAATCAATGAAATCACACAGGCAAAACCTCTGCAGGCAGCTATTGCTTCATTTGGATCCTTTGCATTAGGCGCTTTATTACCTTTTATGGTCTCTTTACTGGCTCCTATTAAGCAGATGATCTATTTTCAATATGGTTTTTCCATCATATTCCTCATGCTGCTAGGAGCAATTTCAGCCAAAACAGGTGGTTCCGATATTAAAATTGCCATGCTCAGAATCTGTTTCTGGGGGACGGTAGCAATGGGGATTACAGCTTTGGTAGGAAGTTTTTTCGGAGTAAGTGTAGCATAGTACTTTGTACTTTGGAAGTCGTGTTTTAATACTTTTTGAAAGGTAATCTTTTGATTTACAAACAATAAAAAACCTAACAAGTGTTAGTCGTAGAAATACTACACTTTTTCAGATTTAAGCTTAAATATTCTTTCAGTCTGGTAAATACTTCTAATTTTGGTGATATAACCAACCACAAATCACAAAATATTAACGATTAAAATTTACGATCATGGCAGAAAGAAATTCAAGAGGAATTCTAAAATTCAACAACGGTGAAGGACAAAAGTTATTAAAACTGAATTATACGGTAGCCCGTGCTACAGACGTGTCCGGTAGAGTAGCATCTGATCCTTCCAATGCTCTTATTAAAATTACAGTAGAAGCTACAGAGAAATCTGACATCCTGGAAAGCCTACTTAATGGAAAATACAAGCCTACAGTAGGTGAAGTAACTTTCAACAAATCTCACGAAGAAGGAACATTAACAACATTAAAATGGACTAACGGGTATGTCATCCAGCACGAAGTAGATTTCGATGCCGTAGATGAAAACAGTATGTACATCAGTTTTGTTGTAAGTGCAGAACAAATTGATCTTGGTAATTCGGCTTATAACGGGGCTTGGCCTACAGCATAAGAATCCGATCTCTTACAATTTAACTCAACATAAAACAGAATGGTGCTACAAAGATGCTGTTCTGTTTTTTTGTCTGTAATTATTTCCATCGGGACATCATAAATGGACAAGCAGCTTTAGCTTTTTAAAAACCATAATTTCAAACATAAAGCTGATAATGTGAATTTTATATTGTAAAAAATTCATAACTTTATGAAAAGGTCATTTGTTTTTTAATTTTTTTATTAAATAAATTCCCCGAAAACACTTTACATAATATGAATAAAAATACCTCGAATTCAGATAAGATTTCCGAGAATCATATTCCCGGAATCAACCGTGTGGTTAAACTGGATATTGTGATAGAAGGCAAAATCATCAAGCACTTTAAGCATTTTCGTTTGCAGCAAAGTGTAAAAAAACATCATGATTTTGAACTGACATTGGCTCATGATACCCTGGACGGAAGACAAAACCATGATCTGGAAGAAGCTCAACAGTTTTTAGGAAAACGTTTAACAGTGGTTTTTAAATACAAAGATGTAGAAGGAAGTCCGGAAAGAACCTTTGTAGGAGTGATCACAAGAGTGGGCTTCAGCCAGGAAAATCATAACCTTGGAAATATTGTTTTGAAAGGGCATAGCCCTACCATTCTGTTGGATGCTGCTCCCCACACCCAAAGTTTTGGTGGAGATCAGCCTGTTAATATGGGAATCATTGCAGAGGATGTTATCAAACAAGGGATAGAAAGTACCAAGTTTGATGTAAAAGTAAATGCCAAAGCTTCGTCCCAGATCCTCTACAGCGCCCAATATAACGAAACCCATTATAATTATCTCTGCAGAATGGCTGAAGCCTATGGTGAACAGTTCTACTATGATGGTGAAGTGCTGCACTTCGGAAATATGCCACCTCAGAATAAAGCATTGGAACTGGTATATGGAAGCAATGTTTCTGATGTGAATGTTGAATTGAAAGCGGTGCACATCAAACCCAGTTTCTATGGATATAACAGCAGCTCAAATGCTAAGCTCTCTTCAGGAGAAACCCCTATAAAACATGTAGGAAATTTGGCAAAAACAGCTTACCAAAATAATGACGGTATATTCAAAACTCCGGCATTACAGGTAGCTCCCATAAAAGCGGCAACCGATATGGATGTTGTTATTTCCCAAACCAGTACAGCCGGAAGTAAAGCGGTAGAAGTATTTACGGTTTCCGGTGGGACAACTATTCCCTTTTTATATCCGGGATGTGTTGCCGATATCAATATGCGAAAAACAGATACTAATCAAACCTCATATTTTACAAAGCTGATGATGACGGAGGTGATTCATGAGGTGGATGCTTTGGGCCGTTATACAGGAAGATTTGAAGCGATAGCCTCAGATACAGGATTTATTCCGAAACCGGATTTTATTGTACCTATTGCGCAGCCTCAGATTGCTACTGTAATATCCAATACAGACCCGCTGGAACAAGGAAGGGTAACTGTAAGATTTGACTGGCAGCTTCACGATACGACCAATTTTATCCGGATGATGGCTCCTGATGCAGGAGGAACAGATCAGATCACCCAAAACAGAGGCTATGTGGCTGTACCTGAAGTAGGAGATCAGGTGATGGTTGGTTTTGTACATAATCACCCTGACCGTCCTTTCGTGATGGGAGGAATGTTTCATGGGGGAACAGCTATGGGTGGCGGTGTTAATAATCATTTAAAATCTATACAAACCAGAAGCGGTATTAGAATTTTGATGAATGATGCAGAAGGAAGTGTCAATATTATCGATCCTAGCGGGAATAATTATTTTATGGATGGAAAAGGTAATATTGTGGTAACTGCTCCTAAAAATATGACATTCAATGCAGGGGAAAATCTTAATATTAATGTAGGAAAAGATATGAAGACCAGTGTTGGAAATGATCATACTACTACTATTACTAATGATCACAGATTCACCTCAAAAAACTATAAACAGACGGTGAACGAAAATAAAACCATTAATGTAACGGGTGATTTAAAAGAAACAACATCTACCACCACCCATAAAGCAAAAAATGGCGATATCTTGTTACAGAGCTCAGGAGTGGCGAAAATGCTGGGTAAAATAGATGCTAAGGTGAATAAAGGATAGAAAATGTTGAAAAAAGTACTGATCTCCTTCTTTTCATCGGTCTTATCGGTAGTGGCTCTTGTCATTATTGAATTAGGTTTTATGGATTTGACAACACAGTATAGCCATGGAGATTATGGATGGGTCGCCCTTTGGTTGATCTTCGCTTTTTTTCCGGTATTATTTGCTCTGCCGTTTGTAATGGCTTCTAAACGTAAACAAAACGAAATAAATGATTTTCTTTTATTTTGTTTTTACTCTTTTTGTATATGTTTTCTTGTGATATCGTTAATTTTAGTGATTATCCTTCCGTTGATGTCATAAGAATCATTAAGTAACAACAATTAAGAGTAAATTATTAAAAAAATGTAAGGTGTAATAATGAATAAAGTAATAAAATATCTATTAAGCTTTTTATTTTTTACCCAGATCTCGTGTCAGGAAAAAAAAGACCATAAAAAAACTGAAACTATGACAAAATATGAATGGACTGAAGGAACCTCTGCCCCTTTAGGATATCCGATGGAAGTATACAAAGGAGGAATGGAATGCGAAGGGGGAGAATGGGTAGGATTAAGCTTTGGTATCGTTCCCGGGAGCCATTCCTGGGGATCGATTAATCATGGGATGGGGAATGGCTTTAAAAGTCTTCCTTCGCGTTTGGATTTTATCTGGATGTCTTATCTCGAAAATCAGTTTTACCAGATAGATACGGCAATTGATACCGAAATGGTAAGAAAATATTTTAGCCAGGGGTTTGAAATAAAAGGAGCAAGTGGAAAAGCACAACATTTAAACTACGATGTTATTTCTGTAGGTATGGCACCTGGAGGTGTGGTCGTTGTTTGGGTGGCAGGAATTGGCTGGCAAAAAGAAATAGGGAGATATCAGGGTAAAAAAGTAACCATTCCAGAATCAGAAATTGCTAAGCTCGACAGTCATGAAAACCGATTTTGGCGCAAAGATTATTTGGAAATGGTACATACAAGAGAACAGATTATTCCAAAGAAAATACAGGAAGAAAACAAAGGAAAGCCTATACCATTTGGTTTATGGGATGTTTATAGAACAAGGTTTACTTGGAAAGCTGTTTTTGAACTCCCGGAAAATGCAAAATTAAATCCGCTAAGAGATGTTGGGGTTGATATGATAAATGGTGAAAAAGAACAATTTGATGCTGCAAAAAATCCTTTATCAGATTATGATTTTAGAACAATTCCTAGTTCAATTTCAATGTCAGTATTAGATAAAGATAATAATAGATACGGAGCAGCATGTAATTTGGACGAAAAATCCAGCTTTGACGCTTTTAATAGTGTTTTTGGAGATAATCCCAAAAGTACCAAAGCAGAATTAGTCATAAAAGTGAATGAGGCGTTTAGCTTTTTTACAGTAAAGCTAAAAGGGGAAAATGGGAAAGAAGCTTTTATTAAGACAGATAAATTAGAAATATTTAAGTCGAAAAAGAAAAATTAAAAGAAGCCTCAAATTTAGGATTATGGGAAAAACATTTGTGTACAATACTGGAAATTATGCACCTCCTGTTGACGAACTGCATTTGGAGGTAGGTGTTTTCTTTGACGGAACTTTGAATAATCTTAAAAATACTGAGCTCCGCCAAAAATATAAGGATGGCAAAAACAAAATTGAAAGCACGGATTCTGAAGAGGAAATTTTACGAAAAGAAAAAGCGATAGAAGATACGACTGAAAAACAGGAAGATGAATATGATGATTTAGATGATAAAAAAAAGCCAGATGCCGGTTCCGAATATGACCAGTATCTTAAAGCGATTCACAGGAGCCGCTTAGATAAAATGGGGGTTGATAATAGTTTTAGCAACGATTTTACCAATGTTGCCAGATTGTATAAGTGTTGTGAACAGACTAATTATGCTATTTATATAGAAGGTATTGGGACGCTGGATAACCGCAGAGATGTAGATGATGGCTTCCAATATGGATCTGGTATTACAGGGGTAAGAGGGAAAGTGAGAAAAGGATGTGAAAAACTGGCGGATAGAATTAAAGTAATAATCAGAGATAGTTTAAATGCAGATAAACAATTTACAAAAATATATATAGATACTTTCGGATTCAGCCGTGGGGCTGCAGCCGCAAGGAATTTTGCTTACGAAATCAATGGTAAAAAAAGAACAGCAGATGTTGAGATAAAAAAATCCCGAAAGATAGTAGGATATACTCAAATGGATTCTTCCGAAGGGCCAATTACGATTCCCCAATATGGAGATATGTGGATAGATAAGGATAAAATAGAGGTAGATCCTAATTATCTTGTTGATGGAAAGCTTCCGAAATTTGGATTTCTGGGATATTATCTTTTAAGTAAAGATGTACTGACCAAAGAAGAATTGGAAGATTTAGAATTGGATGTTCGTTTTATCGGGGCCTATGATACTGTTTCTTCTTATGAGGAATTTGGTGATATGGGTGGCATGAGACGTGTCGGATGGGAAGGGATGAAGCATTCTACGCTAGGATCTGCATACAATTTCGGAGATGATGTAGAACAGCTGCAGTTATTGAATCCAGGATCTTATTTCAAAGCCGTTCATTTTACGGCAGGCAATGAGCATCGGGAAAACTTTTCATTAACCAGATTTCCAGGTAGTATCGAAAAAGAATTTCCGGGAGTTCATTGTGATATAGGCGGTGCTTATGAAAACGGAATGGAAAAAGTGGATGAAATAGAAACTTCTAACCATAAACCCGTATGGTTCTTAAATAAGCGCAGACAGCAACTGATTGATGAACATTGGTATGATGAAGAACAGATTGAAATCAATAATAGCTTTCTGAATTTTATTACAGCGGGAAGTGTATACCGTAAAATAACCGGAACCCGTTTTCTGAGAAAAGAATACAGCTATATTCCGCTACATTTTATGGAAGAGCACGGTAAAAACCTGTACGACCATCAATTGGTGATGAAAACAGAAACTTCCTATTCTATAGAACATGATCAGTATCTGCCTCATGCAAAGGATCTTTTACATGGTTATGTATTTGAAAATGGTGGAAAGTGGAATTTCAAAACGGATGAACAGGTTGAAAAAGAAAAGCAGGAAAGAGCATTGCAAAGGCTGTTAGACCCGGAACCGGTACAGGAACAATCACCTGCTGAGATGGTAGATGAAAACGGGAATAAAATTAAAACCAAGACCTTGGAAGGGGTGACTGTTACTGCCTATCATCCGCAGACCTTATTAAGAATTATACGCAATAAATACCTTCATTGGTCAGCGAACAGGGACTGGATGGGAATGGATCCCAATAACGATTATCAAAGAAGAATATATCCGGAATAATGAATAGTATACTGCAAAACCTTCATCAGAAAATATACCGCCTGGAAACGATTGTTACAGAGCAGAAAAACGAATTTTATTCCACAGAAAAACGATATGCCAGACAGGTGGAGGTCTGTTACCTTGGAAAAGAGAAAGAAGAACATCAGTTCCAGATTCTAGTCGTTGATTTTGACTTCTCAGATAAAGATGATGCAATGGGGCAATTTTTTAAAAAGGTCAGCTATCTGTTTGATGAGATAGAATGCAGGGTAGATGAAGAGGGAAATATTACAGCGGTAGATAATCTGTTTTTTCTCCAGATGAGGTGGGTGAAAATTCAAACTGAATTATCACAGACCCATAAAGGAGAAGCGGTAGACAGCTATTTCAGCCGGGTGAGCCACTTGCTGGAAAATGAAAATGAACTGATTGAATTTTTAGGAAGTTACCATATGTTTGGGCTGCTTTTTAATGGCTTATTGCAGTCATTTGATAGCAAAAGAAAAAGAATATCTTCTGAAGGATATACGGAAATTATGACTCCTGTAATGGATGGTGAAAAAATGATGCTGACCATTTCTTCTGAAAACTTAGAAAAAACTGAAACCAGCTATTTCAGAGGTCTCTTTGTTTTCAAGGGCGATCTTTATGAGGAAGGTTTTACAGAAGTTAAAAAACACAATGCCCATTTAAAACATTCATTATTATGGATAGGTTAAATAACGATGGCAAAAATGCCGTCCCGGAAACTCAAAATCAGGCTCCAGAACAGACTCCCGATCAGATGAAAGCTGCCAACAGCCAGAAAATGGCAGGAAAGCGTGCCGAAAATGAGGAGAAAGATAAAAAGCAGGAAGATTTATTGCTGGCTATAGACGGAGCAAAAATAAAATTCAATGCTCATTTGGGAACATTTAAAGTGTTAAATGATGTGCCAACCACACAAGATAAGCTTACCGGAACTATTGTAGAAAAACAGACACCCAATTTTATCTTTGATGATGGTTTCATTTTGACGAAATCTATAGAGTGGCAAAATTTTGGAAATGCTAAAGTACAGGACAATGAAGTGCTGTTGAAGAAATCGTTTTTACCCGGAGTAGGAGCTGTACCCGGAACACCTCCGGAAACGGGGAAAGTTGAATTTGTAGATTCCGGACAGGTGAATATACCTGAAAGCATTGATCCAAAGGGTGCACCGGTTCTGCGAAATACTATTGTGGAACAAACCTTTGTAGCCTGTATAGATTTCTATCGTTCGCAATTAAATGCAGATGGAAAATTTGGAAGAGAAGATACTCAATACAATGGAGAATTTGGCTTTGACCGATTTGATAAACAAGTTTGTGCTGAAGGATTAGCTTCTAAATATGAAAAATTATCCAATATTATTACTAAAGAGAAAACCTATGCTGGTAAAAAAGAATATCTATGTCCATACTTAAGTGTTTGGGGGCCAAATACTGAAAGTAATACCGATAATAAAAAAAGTAAAATTTTTATATATGTAAGGGCCAATGAGGCCTTTGTGAAACGTGAAATAAATGAAGCTGATATTGAATTAATAAGTTCAGATGATAAAATCAAAATATCTCCTAATATTGTAAGATTAAGTATAAAAGGTGCTGCTCAAAAAATTAGTATTGAATGTACAGGAGCATTTAGTAAGGATGTTACCATTATTGCAAAAGCAAAAGAGCAACCTCAGGAATTAGGAAAACTTATTGTAAAAGCTAATACTATTTATAAAACCATTATACAGCCAGTAAAAGTGACCTTTGGAACTACAGCAAGTACCGAATCCAAAGATATTCCTCATGTAAATTTAATGAAGGATATAGTGAAATTATTTAATGAAAACTCTTTTAACCAAGCCTATATTTTTGGAGAATTAGCTGCTACTACAAAGCATGTCACTTTTTTGGAAAGCGAATTTAAAAGTTTTTTCAATGATATTGACGGAAAACGATATTTAGAATATTCTGCCTCAAATAAGCAGAAAGCATTTAAATATGATGAATTAATGGGACGTCGATTTGAAGCAAATAATTCTGGTAAGGCTGATCAGCAAAGAAGAGAAGAATTACTCAATAAAAAGATTGAAAATCTACTGAAGGAAATTGATAAAATGTATGGTTATAAAAGTGATGACTTGAAAAAAGCTAAAAAGATGCATGAAGAGCATAAAGTAACTAATATATGGAATGATCAAAAAATAAAAGCTTTGTATGATGATTTTGTAAAGGAAAAAGCCGAATATAATCAATTATACCCAAATTCATTTAAGCTAGACCAGAATGGAAAAATTTATTTCTTTTATACTGAAGATATACATGGCGCAGGGTCTCCTGAAAAAGAAATACAGGCTTTTTCATTAATAAATTCTGGGACTGCACAAATTTTCAATTCTGCTCTTACTGATAAAGATGCAGCTTCTTTAATAATACATGAATTAGGGCATGCTTTCGGATTAAGACATCCTTTTGAGGCAGAAGTGATGGGGAGGTATCAGATAAAAGAAAATGGACAAAAATATAAACAAGATTATGAAGATGAAATCAAAAATTTAACAGTTGAGATAGATAGCGTAATAAATTCGAATATTGATAATTTAGAAAAATTAGAGGGTATCTCTAAAAGAGATAATATTCCAATAAGTGATTTACAAGGCTTGACTCTGCTTAATGAAAGATATAAATCTTTAGAAGCTCTGGTTACGGACAAATATTCTTTTACAAATTTTGAGGCAAATTTTGTAGATTTTGTAAAAAATGATGTGATCGGTTTAGAGGGAAAAGCACTTTCTCAAATAAGTTCTAATGCTGTAAATCTATTACAGGAAAAAGAAAACTTAAAAATGAAGAAAGAAGAATTAGAGAGATTGAAAAAAGAACGTAAAAAAGCAAAGTCTTATGAAGAATTTCCCAACTCTAAAGCTAATAGTGAGACTCTTGAGAATTATCTGGACTACAGACAAAAAACAGATGGTACTTTCAATAGTAATTTTCAATACAAATCTTTTTATCAATGGCAGTGGAAAAATATGATTAACCTTGGGAAAACAAGAAAATATTTAATTGAAATAAAATAAAAGAGATGAAGAAACTAATCTTTATATTTTCATTATTAACAATAATATCATGTAGTTCTGTAAAATATTATGAATATTATCACAATGATAATATAACTGAAATGAATTCTAAATATGCATACTGCACTTTAGAGGTGCATAAGGATAAAGTTATTTATAGAGCTTTCAATAATAGCTATGTATATAAAGAAAAAGAGCCTATATCTTTTCTCTATATTGAAACCGGAAAAATGAGTGATCTGGACTATATTCCACTGTGGAAAGCCTCAAAATTTTATTATTATATAGATGAAAATCAAAAAAAGGTAATTGACTGTACTCTTTTATCAGATGCAGATATTAAATTATTAGGGGGGTATTTTAAGGAGAATAATTTATACAAAAGAGAAAGCAAACAACCAGAAGATTATCACTTTAATAATTATAATTTAAATCGAATTGCCATATGGTTTCCATCAGAACTGAAAAGAGTACAAAAAATAAATTACTCTAAATTTCCAAAAGAAATACAGAAAATTAATCTTGTAAATCCAGATTCTGAAAAAGGTAACATAAAATAAAAGATAAAAGGATTGCTCTATAGTGCCTCATGTATTATTGTTGACATTGTCAAAAGAAAAAATGGTTACTGAATTATAGACAGGTGTTGTGTGGCAACTAGAACAATCAAAAATAGATGGAATAATGATAGAATACAATTAAAACATTCATTATTATGGATAGGTTAAATAACGATGGCAAAAATGCCGTCCCGGAAACTCAAAATCAGGCTCCAGAACAGACTCCCGATCAGATGAAAGCTGCCAACAGCCAGAAAATGGCAGGAAAGCGTGCCGAAAATGAGGAGAAAGATAAAAAGCAAGAAGATTTATTGCTGGCTATAGACGGAGCAAAAATAAAATTCAATGCTCATTTGGGAACATTTAAAGTGTTGAATGATGTACCCACCACACAAGATAAGCTTACCGGAACCATCGTTGAAAAACAGATTCCAAACTTTATCTTTGATGATGGGTTTCAGATGATTTCTCTCACAGAGTGGCAGGATTTTGGAACTGTGAAAGTTCAGGAGAATTATGTGCTGCTAAAAAAGTCCACTTTACCGGGAACAGGAAAAATGCCGGGAAGTGTTCCCCCTGAAACAGGGAAAGTAGAATTTGTAACCTCCGGACAAGTAAATGTTCCGGAAAGTATTGATGCAAAAGGAGCACCGGTGCCGGAAAATAAAGATGGTAAGTGTCCAAATTGTTCAAAAGAAATAACCGCTGAGTTAATAAGAGAAACAATCGGTGTAAAAAGCTTAAGTGAAAAACAACAACAAATTATAAATTCAATATTACCTTACTTAAATAAATATAGAAAAGATTTTGGTTTAGATACATGCTTAAGAAAAGCTCACTTTGTTGCACAAATTGCTCTTGAGTCAGCTTCGTTTACAACATTTGAAGAAGGAGAAGAATATTCTTCCAGTATAAGTTTAGGAGTTTTTAGTTCTTCTGTAATTCCAATCAATACAACTATTGTTGAATCTTTGAAAGACCATCTAACATCAATTTTTACAATAATTGATGCTAAAGGAAACAAAATTTCAAAAACAAATGATGAACTTAAAACAATATTATTGAATGATAAACCATCTATTATAGACGGGGAATTATATGGGAAATATATAGGAGGGAAAGATCCGAAAAATCCTAAAAAAAGAATAGGAAAAGTACTTAAAGAGGTTTTAAAATCAGATAAGTCATTAGATTATAAAATAGTATTGCAACCTCATACTTATTTTGGGATTCCTTTAATGTCTAGAGCTTATGCCCCTTATCCAGGTGATACAAGAGGACTAGGAAATGGAGATGAGCTAACGAGAGATGGGTGGAAATTTAAAGGGAGAGGTTTAAAGCAGGTGACAGGTAGGGCAAATTATGGAAGTTTTTCAAAATATAGGAATAAAAATCCTTTTACTGATGATACAACGGGATCCATAGATTTTGCAGAAGAAAAGCAAGGAGTTCCTTTAAAAGGAAAGTATTTAAAATTATCCGAAGATCCAATGTATGCAACTCAATCTGCATTATGGTTTTGGAATGAAGGAACGAAATATAATAAAAAAACAGCAAAGCAGCATGCTGACAACGATGATGTTGATTCTGTTTCAAAAGCTATTAATAGATACGATACAAAAGCACTCCCTAAAAGGGCGAAAAATTATGAAAGAGCAAAAATTGCTTTTGAAATTAAAGAACATTATGAATCTATAAAAAAAGAGAAAAAATGATAAAATACCCGCCCAAGATATTATTTGTTTTTTTGTTTAGCATATTTTCATATGCTCAAAATGTTTCTGTTTTAAAAGATTCGGTATGTATTTCCAATGAATGTTTTGAGTTACAGGAATTAAAAATAGAAACTAAGAATACAGTCATTTACAAGAAAATTCAAAAAAGCTATGATCTTTTTAATGGTGTTTTTTTTGATAACTCAGAAAAAAGATTGAATGCAAAAAAAGATACTTTAAAAAACTTAATTTCAACAAATTCTTTACGTGACAACCAATTTGGATTTGAAAAATATAAAATATTTCTCAATAAGAACGGCTTACTAAATGTATCTGTACATATTCAGTCTTATGGCTCTCCATGGGAGTATACGATCTATTATTTCTTTGATGAAATGAATGATACAGAAGTTGGAGAAAAATTATTCACGAACAAAAAAATGCTCCTACAGATATGTAGTAAAAAATTAAAGACAGATAACAACGTATTTGTTCCAATAAAGAATCTCAATCAATACAAAATAGATACAAGTATAGAGGGGAAAATTATAGGTATAAATCTCATTTTTTATGATGAGAAAAGTAGAACAAATAGTGGTTATCCGGAACACTCTGTTTATTTTACATGGAAAGAAATTGAAAAATTTATAGCACCACAGTATAGAAGGCGATTGACACAATATTAAAACATAATGTTTATTAAAAAAATTAAGATAACCTATCCAATGATTTTTATACTAATGGGTTTTGTAGCCCAAGCTCAGGAAATAAAGATTTGGAATAAAGTTTTAAATGCCAATATCATACTTCAACAGAAAGTAAGTGACGATAGTGTTTGTTTATCAATAGATAAAAAAGAAAATAAATGGCTGAATAGAAGTGTAAATATAAAAACTGTTATTATTGGAATAATGCTAAAATAGAGATTACCGCTGGTTGTTGTAAGAAAAATTTATTGATTATTAAACGAACTTTTTTAGGGAATAATATTGTTGGAGACAAACTTTATTTTAAGAAAAATAATGATAAATATTATTTAAAGCCCTTAAAGAATTTGAACAAAAAACAGAGAAGAATTTTGAATGATGTAAATTAATAATTTCCTATATTATAATTAGTTATGATATTTTATCATTAAAAACATTCATTAATATGGATACTTTAAATATTGGATTAAAGAAGGCTCATATATTAGCTAAAAAAGGAGCAACTCATGAAGTTGTGAATTCAATAACAGCAAAAGTAAATTATGCAACAAAATCATATAGTAACAGAAGAGAAGCTTTTGAGAGAACCGTTAAAATATTTAAAGGTGATCAATAAAATTCCTTTACTATTTTTATTTTTAGGTTTGAGCTGTCATTCTCAAACTTCTCAAGTGGAAGCATTGTTAAAATCGAATGAAATTGTAGCTCAGCTGCATAATGATTTTAATAATGATGGAACACGTGATGATTTATATATTATAACAACAGATAATAAAAAACAGATAGAAGACCTTACTAAAAGAAAGCTTATCATCGTTTTCAAGAATAAAAATAATAAAGAGCTTTTAACCTATGAAAATGACAACATTTTCCCTTGCAAAGAATGCAGTGGTAAATCTGATGCTAATATTGATCATTTAAAGTTTGAAAATAACCTGCTTTCATACACAACATCTATCGCACCTCTAGCTTCTGATAAGTATTCTGTTGTAGACTTTACATTACAGTTTTCAAATAATAATTTTATTCTTTATCAATACAGAGAAAGCTACTTTGCTACAGAATCTGATGATAATGCATCAGTTTTGTTAGATACAAGTGATCTTCCCAAGATGAAGTTTAATTATTATGACTGGGTAGCAAACAAAAGCTGGTTGGATTATCTCAGTATTTCCTCCAATAATATTACTAAAATAAATGATTTAGCTTTTAAACTCGAAAATATTAACCCGACAGTATCGATTAATGTGCTTCAGAAAATAATTCAAAAATATCCCGATCGGGTAGTAGCTTATCTCAATATTGCAAATAGCTATTGGAATACCGGACAAAAAGGAAAAGCCATAGAAAATTATAAAATATATCTTTCTTTAATGAAGTCTCAAAAGAAGGATTTGAAGAAAGTTCCAAGGTATGTACTGGACAGAACAAAATGATGAAAAATTTAATACATACATTACTTATTCTGGTGACGTTTCATATAAACGATTTTGCGCAAACACCAAAATCCTATACCGTTACTCATATTGTTAATAAAACTATTGATAAAGGAGAATACGTTGATGATAAAAGAATTGACAAATTATTTTTTAAGTATGATGAACTATGTGTTTCTAAAAAAAAGTAAAATAATTGCTATTATATTGGTGCCTTTATTTACTAGCGCACAATATCAGATTATTGCTAAAAAAGATCTGAATTTAGATAACATCCAGGATGTTACTTATAAAGATTCAGTTACCAATAAACTAATTTTTGAATATGTGAATTCAATTGAGAACAGGAAAAATGATTCAATATTTTTTTTCTCGAATTATAATTCAGAAGCAGGAAGTTTAAATGTCAAAGTAATAAAAAGTATTGTCAGCGTTAAATTCACTTATGCACCTAAATATCTTGATTTTGACTTATTAAACTTTAGCTATGATAAACTAAAAAAAGATTGGATTTTGATAGATATTTTAAGCTCAAGAACTAATCCTTTAAGTGAAAGGTTAATGACTGAAAAGTGTCAGTATAAAATACCAAGAAAAATGAATTTCTCTTTGACAAAAAATAACTTTGATAATGTTCAGGAAAAGCTATTAGATAATAAGAAATATTTAGTGAAGTGTTCTAAAAATAGCCTTGAATGAAAGGGATGAAAAGTAACATGAAATAGGCAGAGTTAAAAATATCAAGTAAGGGTACAAATAATAAAGCTAAAATTAATAAACAGGATGATTAGATCATTTATATTTTTAATTTTTTTCATTTCCCACTTTGCCTATTCTCAAAATATTATTGGTGTGTATTCATCAGTAGAGGCTAAGTGTAAGCTCAATCTAAAAATAGCCATTGATAACAGTTTTATTTTTAATATAGGAAAAATAAAAAAGTATAAAGGAACTGTCAAAGTCTCTAAAGAAGATCGTGTAACCTATCTTGATTTTAGTGATGATATAGCAGCTATGTATTCAAATGACACAATCTCTATTCAAAACTCTGGCAATTCAATGAACCAGTATACACATTTTAAAGAATGCGATGAAGTGTATATCCATTTGGTCAAAAAAAGTTACTTTGAAAGCTTATATTCATTATTATCTTATGAAAAAAAGCTTTCAGGTTTTATAGTTTCTTCTACTTTGTCTGATATTGAGAACATGCTTCGTGAAGTACCATTACAAAATGATAATATTGATTAATATAATAATCTTGCTTATTATTTAGCTCAAACTAAAAACGGAAATCAATTTGCGATCACTATATTAAATGAAATAATTAAAAAATGTCCTCATAGAACAGTGGCATATCTAAATTTAGCTGATAGTTATTGGATAGCAGGTGAAAAAGAAAGTATTAATTATCAGGAATACCTTTCTTTAATGAAGTCTCAAAAGAAGGACTTGAAAAAAGTGCCAGCGTATGTACTGGACAGGACAAAATAATGAAAAATTTAATACATACATTACTTATTCTGGTGGCGTTTCATATAACCGCTCTTGCGCAGACACCAAAATCCTATACCGTTACTCATATTGTTAATAAAACTATTGATAAGGGAGAATACGTAGATGATAAAAGAATTGACAAAAAGGATAAAATAAGTACTGATAACCTTATTTATATCTCCAGCCCTAAAAATGATAGTATTGCTTTCTATGATTTTAATGATTCTTCGGTATCAGAAAAGAAAGTACCCAATATATGTGCTTTGGCAAAAAATCAGAATAGTCTTTTGTTGACTTATAAAAACGGAAGCTACAGTACAAAACTTAAGATTACATTCAATAATAATGAAAAGACAGTTTTAATCGGAGATAAGGATGTCTTTTACTTGAATGATTCTTACTATAAATATGTACAGAAAAGTGTTGGCGATAATTTAAACATCCCCGATCTGATTGACTTCCTGGAAGATTTTTTAGCAGGGTATGCACTGGAAGATTTAAAATATATTTCATCATATGAAAAATACAAGCATAAGGATTTCAAAATAACAAAAGCTTATATGGAATCTTTCAGAACCCAGGCAAGTGATTATCTGGATAAATGGAATGTAAAGTTCTCGTATTGTAATGCAGGAGTACCAAGCTATGTTTTAAAAGAATCTGTAGAAGGAGATCGGGAAATAGAAAAAAAACTGATTTCTTCTAATAAAGGAATTTTTAAATATACAAAACATACCAATTCGGAGAGCAGATTGATTACTGATACTGACATTCGAATGGACGTCAATAATCATAGATACGACGAAAAAGTAACTTCACTTCAGGTAGGATTGGGAAAAGAAACCCGATATGAAATTAAGCAGATTTCCTATAAAAAATTTCATTTCAAAGAACTGATGCTTACCTCTGGCAATATTTCCAACATCATATCATCAAAATAGAAAAGAGAGGACAGGTGTAATCCTTCTGGCACAAAAACGCATTACAATTCATGAGGATGTGACATAAAAGTTGTATAACTGGTTTATAAATGGTTATTTTTGTTTTGGTTTGAAAAAATAACCATCATATGAATAAAAAGCTAATTATTTTAACGGCCGCAATAACAACGGATCAGGTTTATAAACTTGGGGACTAAGCAAATTGGGTTAAATCTAAAACCTCTTGTTTGGATGACATTCAGAAATCTAGGCATAAAATATGTGATTTTTATATTTGACTTGAAAATAGGATGGAAATAACCTTTTATTTCACGCAAAGGAATGATAATTGGGATGTTCTATTTTTAAGAAAGCAAAGAAAGGCGACTTTGTCGCTGAATAAGCGATATAAAAAAGTTAGCTTCATCAAAATCGATTTCTAATCGATTTATTCTTGGCTCACTTAAAATCAAGCATAATAAAAATAGAACTTTGCGTCAAAGAGAAGTTGTATTGATGTAAGTTTATGCTATCCCTCAACTTTTGCACCTGATCCGTAATATCAGTATTGTTGCCGTTTTTACGCTTTGATAAAAACTTATAAAATTAAAACCTCTGAAAATCAAATGATTTCAGAGGTTTTGTACCCAGTACCAGAATCGAACTGGTACATCTTTCGATACTAGAGTTTGAGTCTAGCGCGTCTACCAATTCCGCCAACTGGGCTTGTTTTAAATCGGTGTGCAAATATAAAAACTTTTTTTAATGTTCAAAAGCTTTTTGGAATATTTTTTTAAAAATTAATCTCCAAACCATCGTAGGCAAGGTGGATTCCGGGTGGAAGCTGCTTATCTTCAACATCATGCAGTCCCAGGTGGTGACTGATGTGAGTAAGAAATAATTTTTTAGGTTTGAGCTCTTCAAACAGCCTGATAACATCCGGAAGGATAAAGTGAGCAGGATGAGGATCAAATTTTCTGATACAGTTTAAAATCAAAACATCTAAGTTCTTCAGTTTTTCCTTTTCCGTGTCTGAAATAAAACCGGCATCCGTAATGTACGCAAGGTTTTTAAACTTATACCCAAATACGGTAATTTTATAATGAATGACCTCAACAGGCGTAATTTCCGTATCCAGCACCCGGAACGGCTTATTTTCAATCTCATGAAGCTCAAAAGCAGGAGCACCCGGATACCTTACATCACTGAAGGCATAAGGAAAACGGTTTCTTATTTCATGAGCCACCCTCTGATAGCAATAAAGGGGAACATCTTTTCCACTTTTAAAAATCAACGGACGCATATCATCAAGCCCGATGACATGATCATTATGTTCATGGGTAATCAGTGCTATATCTACGTTATGCTCATGATTAATAAGCATTTGCTGCCTGAAATCCGGGCCGCAATCGATCAGTATTTTTTTATTTTCCTCCGTAGTAACCATTACTGAAGAGCGAAAACGTTGGTCTTTGGGATTTTTGGAAGTACACACTTCACATGTACATCCTATAACGGGCACACCTTGGGAAGTACCGGTTCCTAAAAATTTCAACTTCATTTTGTTTTGAGGTTGGTTTAATTTTGGTAAATTTACAAAAAATTTCACGTCCTAATGTATCAGAAACTAACTCCTAAACAAAAAGCATTAACAATTAATCTAGATCCTACTATTTATGGTACTTTCGCAGAAATTGGAGCAGGGCAGGAGACTGTTCGGCACTTTTTTAGAGCAGGAGGAGCTTCCGGTACGATTGCTAAGGCAATGTCCGCTTATGACAAAGAATTTAGTGATGCGATCTATGGTAAAGAGGTAAAAAACAGGTACGTTACCCAAAACAGACTTCGAAAAATGCTTCGATATGAAGTAGCATTAATTGAAGAAAGAATTTCACGTGATAATAATCCTGATAGAAAATTTTTCTCTTACGCGAATACCGTAACCACCATTAATTTTGACAAAACAGTAAAAGGCCATGGCTGGGTCGGAATTCGTTTTCAAACCAAAGAAAATGAGGATTATAATGAAATTGTTATTCACGTAAAATTTAACGAAAATGATGCTACCTTACAGCAGGAAACTTTAGGGAATCTTGGGGTAAACCTTATTTTCGGGGCTTTTAATTACTTTGACAATCCAAGAACATTGGTAGAGTCTCTATACGACGATGTAGCAAAAGATAACCTGGAAATCGATATGATTGACTTCAGTGGGCCGGCTTTTGCCTATGTAGACAATAGGCTTATGTCATTACAGTTAGTGAAAAACGGAATGACTGATGCTGTAATCTTCAATTCTCAGGGAAACAATATGCTTCCGGCAGATGTATTATACAAGAAAAATATTTTTGCAGTAAGAGGAAGTTTCAGACCGGTTACCAAAGTGAATATAGATATGCTTCAGAATGGGATGGATATGTTTTTCAAAGACGCCATCTGTACCCATGAAGAAACCGAAGTACTTATCGAGATTACCATTTCAAACCTTAGGGCAGACGGAGATATTGATGAAAGGGATTTTCTGGATAGAGTAGATATTCTTGGTAAATTAGGATATACTGTTATCATCTCAAACTTCTCTGAATATTACAGACTTATTGATTATTTTGCATCCTATACGAGTGGAGATATTGGTGTAGCAATGGGAGTAAATAACTTATTAATGGTGTTTGATGAGAAATACTATAAAAATCTTTCAGGAGGAATTCTTGAAGCGTTCGGGAAGTTCTTCCGAAACGGAATGAGAGTGTACCTGTATCCATATAAAGACCCTGAAACCCATCAGCTGCTGGATTCTTCCAACCTTAAAGTTGAAGAAAACCTTAAAGAACTCTATAAATATTTCAAACATAACAACCGTATTGTAGATATTACCAACTATAATCCTGAGTTTTTGGAAATCTATTCGAGAGAAATATTAAGAAAAATAGCATGCTGTGTTAAAGGTTGGGAAACTCAGGTTCCGGAGGGCGTAGCAGAAATGATTAAAGAACGTGGAATGTTTGGTTATAAAGAAGAACTTTCCTTAAAACAATTCTCTTAAAAATAAATAAAATGTCAGAACTAAAGAAAAGACTTTCCTCAATTCTTGAAAGTCCTAAACATAATACAGAAGAAAAGCTTCAGAAAGTTTGTCACCTGTTGGATCAGGAGATCTCTTATTTTAACTGGACAGGGTTCTATTTTAAAAATGGAGATAAAGACGAGCTTATTTTAGGCCCTTATGTGGGAGCTCCTACAGATCATACCATTATTCCTTATGGAAAAGGAATTTGCGGTCAGGTAGCACTTTCCAATGAAACATTTGTAGTTCCTGATGTTCAGGAAGAAAGCAATTATTTAAGCTGTTCAATCGATACCAAAGCAGAAATTGTTGTTCCTATATTTAAAGACGGAAAAAACGTTGGTCAGATTGATATTGATTCCCATACAATTGATCCTTTCACTGCTGAAGACCGCGAATTATTAGAGTGGCTTTGTCATGAAGTTTCCAAGATTTTGTAATTGAAAATCAATTCATACTAAAATACAGACTCCAGCTTTTTATAGTTGGAGTTTTTTTGTGACAGAATGAATTAATTTTAAGGGTTTATAGTGGGAGGACTCACGGAATGACAGACAGGATGTTGAATAACTCTTTTAATTAATTTTATGATTGTAGTTTTAACCACCCCGTCAAAAATTCTTTGAATTTTCGCCACCCTTCCCGGGAAGGGAATGTTATCTCTTCTATTGTAATATACAACGTGATATCGATGAAAATCGCAGATTTTGAAAAACTTAAGTGTACTTATTGTACATAACGATTGTCACTTAAAATAAGCTTAAGTGTTTAAAGCTTTTGTGGTTGAGGCGTAATCTTTGTCATTCCGCAGGAATCTAAATGATGTAAAGAAAAATACGATGTAGAGATTCCTACGGACAAACATGTTGCTGAATAACTTTAGAATACATTTTGATACTTCAATTTCTGATATAAAAATTATAGACTTTGAAAAGCTTAAGTGTACTTCTTGTACATAACGCTTGTCACTTAAAATAAGCTTAAGTGTTTAAAGCTTTTGTGGTTAAGGCGTAATCTTTGTCATTCCGCAGGAATCTAAATGATGTAAAGAAAAATACGATGTAGAGATTCCTACGGACAAACATGCTGCTGAATAACTTTAGGATACATTTTGATACTTCAATTTCTGATATAAAAATTATAGATTTTGAAAAACTTAAGTGTACTTCTTGTACATAACGCTTGTCACTTAAAATAAGCTTAAGTGTTTAAAGCTTTTGTGGTTAAGGCGTAATCTTTGTCATTCCGCAGGAATCTAAATGATGTAAAGAAAAATACGATGTAGAGATTCCTACGGAATGACAAACATGCTGCTGAATAACTTTAGAATACATTTTGATACTTCAATTTCTGATATAAAAATTATAGACTTTGAAAAGCTTAAGTGTACTTCTTGTACATAACGCTTGTCACTTAAAATAAGCTTAAGTGTTTAAAAATTTTGTGCCTTTTGGCGACGAATCTTCGATTTGTGGTAAAAAAAATCAGATTTGCATCAGGTGTATCTCTGCCAGAAGCTCTTTAAAGTAATTTTCGCACTTTGCAATATGAGTACCATACCATGAAAATGCTTCACCATCAACAATCATTATCTTTTTATCCGGATAAATTATTTTTAATTCCTCAATATGCTTTTCTTTAAACGGAAATGGCTCGGAAGAAAGCATGATGACATCAGCTTCAGCAAGATCTTCGGCTGTAATCTCAGGATACCGGGTTTTATCTTTGAAAATATTTTCAAAACCTATTTCTGATAGAATTTTATGAATAAAAGTATCAGAACCAACGGTCATATAAGGATTTTTCCAGATGAGATAAGCTGCTTTTACAGTATTTTCAAGCTTTGACTGATTGAGGATTTCATAGATCTTAAGATTAAAAAGCTGCGCTCTTTCTTCTTTATTCAGGATTTTTCCAAGATTTTTCAGGAGGTAGTAATTGTCTTCAATAGTTTCAACATGGGTTACGATTACTTTGAAATCATTCATTAAAGCTTCCACCTGTTCTTTGATGTTTTCCTCTTTGTTGGCAAGGATAAGATCCGGCTGCAAAGCTTTTATTTTATCAATATTGATGTTTTTGGTGCCACCAATTATCGATACGTTTTTTACTTTATCCTGAGGATGAATGCAGAATTTTGTCCTTCCGATAATTTCATTTTCAGTGAGTCCTAAGTCAAATAAAGCCTCCGTAATAGAGGGTACGAGAGAAACAATTTTCATATGGGCATGTTAGATGATGCCTAAAATTACAAAAGTTTTCCGGTTAAGAAAAGCCCTGCTACAGTAAAATAAATGATAAGCCCCGTAACATCTACCAATGTTGCTACAAAAGGAGCGGAGGAAGTTGCAGGGTCCAGGTTTAACTTTTTTAAGACAAATGGAATCATAGAACCGGATAAAGTTCCCCATAATACAATGGCGATTAGAGAAACAGATACACTTAATCCTACATAGGCCCAATATTCACCATAGTTGAAAAGCCCAAGTTTCTGCCAAAGCATAATCCTTACAAAACCGATACCCCCCAGAATCAGCCCCAGGCAAATCCCGGAAATAATTTCCTTTTTCATGACATACCACCAGTCTTTCAACCCAATTTCCTGAAGTGCCATAGCACGGATAATCAGGGTAGCAGCCTGAGATCCGGAGTTTCCACCACTGGAGATAATCAACGGAACAAATAAGGCAAGAACAACAGCCTTTTCAATTTCTTTATCAAAATATCCCATTGCTGAAGCTGTTAACATTTCTGAAACGAAAAGAATAATCAGCCATGTAGCTCTTTTCTTGATCATTTCTGTCCATGAAGTCTGGATGTAGGGAAGATCTAATGCATCCAATCCCCCAAATTTCTGGATATCCTCTGTATTTTGCTGCTCAATTTGGTCAAGAATATCATCAATCGTTACAATACCAACCAATACGCCGGCTTCCGTAATGATGGGAAGAGTGTCACGGTCATATTTCTCGAAGTAAGTGACTGCGTCTTCCTTCGAAATAGTTGTCATTATGGCTACAAAATGATTATCTGTAATATCAGAAACCAAAGTATCTTCTTCTGCAAGAAGGAGGGTTCCGATAGCAAGGTCATCTATCAGGCGGTTTCTTTCATCCACTACATACAGGTAGTTCATGGTTTCTACCTTTTTTCCCACTTTTTTGATCTGCTGAAGACATCGCTTTACGGTCCATTCCTTACGGATTTGAATGTAGTAAGGGGTCATCAGACGGGCGATAGAATCAGAATTATAACCCAGAAGCTTCAATGCAATTCTCCTTTCCTGCGGATTAAGGTGATTGATAGAATACTTGATAAGCTCATCCGGAAAGTCCTCAAAAAGGGCAGTCCTGTCATCAGGAGTCATCGCATTCAGGATTTCTGAAACTTCATCACTTCCAATACTTCTGATGGTTTCCTCTTGAAAATTAGGGTCTAGATGGGAGAATACCTCTGCTTTGTACTCCTTTGGAACCTTCAAAAACGCGAGTAACCTCTCGTCAGCTGGAAGTTCGCTGAGAGTTTCGGCTATATCGGCGGGATTGAAAATAAGTTGGTATCTAGAGTTCAAAACGTGAATTTTTTTGGATATGCAAAAATAATTCAAATTTTTAAAACTGAGCCATAAACTGGGAAAATTAAGGATTTATTAAAATTTAAGCCATAAGAAAGAACAAAAAGAACATGACAGGAGATATACTTTTACAATAGTTTTTTCGTATCTCGTTTATTATTATTCTAACTGTTCCTGAAATAGTTATCATCAAGATTATTTATTTAAAATAGAGGTGTTGGAATCTTGTTAAAATAGAGCTTTCATAAAAAAACACCTGCCGGGGCAGATGTTCAGAAAATTAAATTTTAAATTCCAATATTGTTGAATCAAATTGGTTCACATTCCGGAGTAGGTGAAAAACAGGCAAATGCCACCCATACAACATTGAAACGGATCACATTGTGAACTCTCGCTGCATTTTTTGATGATTCCACTGCCACTGATCTCTTTTTGTTCCTGTCTGTTTAGTTTTTTGAAAATTGAAGTTTTCATGGTTACTAATTTTAATAATAAGGTGAAAGGTGTTTTTTTAATCTTCAAAACATATATGTTCCATACAAACTCCTTTGCAACACATCCCAAAAATGCATTGTGAGTGTTCTGTACATTTTTTTAGACCTCCACCTTTGATTTGCTTTGTAGCTTCTCTACTGAGTTTCTTTAAATTTTTCATATGATTTAGTTTAATGTATAACTAAAATAATATTTTTTTTCTAATTATTCATTGTTTAGTGAAAATATTTTACTGAAAATCAGCATTTTGTTTTATATTTTACATTTGTAAATAAAAAGGCACCCGTAAACAGGTGCCGAAAAACAGTTTCATTGAATGGGGATTCAAATGATGTTTTTAAAACTCTATACAGATGTGTGGTGAGCAGATACCGTTACAACATGATCCTACAGAACATGGATTGTGTTCGCTGCATCTTTCAATGGATCCGCCGTTAATCTTCTTGGCGGCTTCTCTGCTAATTTTTTTTAGATTTTTCATGCAGGTTAGATTTTAATGTGCTGAATATTATTCGATAGGACACATAATGGGAGTACAAACACCGTCACAACACCATCCCACAGTACAAGGTACCGTATTGCTGCATCTTCTGATAGCTCCGCCGTTAATCTGCTTAGCGGCTTCTCTACTAAGTTTTTTTAAATTTTTCATATGATTTTAGATTTAATGTCAGACTAAAATAGTAAATATTTTTAGATTATTCATTATATGGTGAAAATATTTTACTAAAAACTAATGTATTGCTGGATTTTTTTTATTTTTATGTGAAAAAGATAACTGTAAAATTAGGTGTAAAGATATAGTGTTGCAGTCTCCTTCTGATCTGATAAAGGGAAAATTTTGAGGAGTAAAAATATGGGATGAGTAATAAATGATGGACTTACGGGAACTTTTGTCCTGCTGCTGCACTAAAGTTCTGCTTCATTCGGTTTCAGCTTTCTCAGTTTCTTAAGAATATCTCTTATAGCACCTTCCGTTCCTATTTTTACAGAATTTACACTAGATCCCAACAGACGCATGTTTTTCCGGTAGGTATCATAATCACTCTCCGTTACCAGATTTCCATCAGATGCAAAAAGTTTCATGCTTACCACAACCTGATTAGAGAAAACATATTTTCCAATGCCTACTTTGAAATACCTTACCTTAGAAACAATGGCAAAATCTGCATCATTATTGACGCAATAATCCATGATCGTCTGCCTATCAATACTGTCGAAAGGAACCTGGACCTCTGCTCTGAGCATTTTATTTCTTCTTCCGCTGAAACTGTCAGAAACAACATCGAAAAATGCATTATTGGTAGGCTCTTTTATTTCATCAATATCAGGCTCTACCTCAGGATTGAAGTAAAGAACTTTCTTTATTTTATCATCAGCATTTTTCTGTGCCTGTACTGAAGTAATGCCGATTAATAAGAAAGTAGTAACCGTTGTAAAAAGTATAATTTTTCTCATTTGTAATTCGAATGCAAAATTACTGCCTTTTCGTTGGATTCCATATAATTTATTAAGAAATTTTTAACATTTTTTTCTATCAATTTTGATTTATGAAATCAATAATGTTTGCAGAATCAAAAAATAGTCGTAATTTTGCACCCGTTACATAATAATCATTAAACAATATTGGAATGTACTTAACAACAGAAAAAAAAGCAGAAATTTTCGCAAAACATGGAAAATCTGCACAAGACACAGGAAGCGCTGAAGGACAGGTAGCTCTTTTTACATTCAGAATTAACCACTTATCTCAACATTTGAAGGCTAATCGTCATGACTTCAATACGGAAAGATCTTTGGTGAAATTGGTAGGTAAAAGAAAAAGCTTATTGGATTATCTTAAGAAAAAAGATATTACAAGATACAGAGCTATCATTGCTGAACTAGGTTTAAGAAAGTAATCTGTAAAGATTTACAAATAAAAGCAATCTCGAAAGGGGTTGCTTTTTTGTTGTTTTTATCTCAGAATTACCACAAAAGACACAAAATCTTTTTGAACACTTAGTTTAATTATAATGAAAACTGTTGTTAAGTACACTTAAAATTTTGAAAATCCTTTATTTTTGTAGTAAATATCCTAAAGCGGTTCAGCAGTCTGTTTGTCATTCCGGAGGAATCTTCACAACTTATTTTTTTAGCGTTATTTAGATTCCTCCGGAATGACAAACGTTAAATTATTATTTTGCTAAACTTTTAACCACAAAAGACACAAAATTTTTTTGAACACTTTAGTTTAAGTTATAATGAAAACTGTTGTTAAGTACACTTAAAATTTTGAAAATCCTTTATTTTTGTAGTAAATATCCTAAAGCGGTTCAGCAGTCTGTTTGTCATTCCGGATGAATCTTCACAACTTATTTTTTTTAGAGTTATTTAGATTCCTCCGGATGACAAACGTTAAATTATTATTTTGCTAAACTTTTAACCACACAAAAGTTTTTGAACACTTTAGTTTATTTTAAGTGACAAGCTTTATGTACAGGAGTACACTTAAGTTTTTGAAAATCTGTGATTTTCATGGATATCATGATGAATAGTATAATGGGGGGAGGTGATATTCCCCTTCGGAGGGGCGGCGAAAATTCAAAGAATTTTTGGGGTGGTTAAACTACACTCACAAACTTAATTTAAAGAGTTATCAAAAGCTTGTTTGTCATTCCGCAGGAATCTCCACAACGTATTTTTCTTACTTCATTTAGATTCTTACAGGATGAGCAAAGATTATGTTAATTATTTTGCTAAACTTTAACCACAAAAGACCTAGAAATAATCCTATAAACACCATGAATATTCTGTTCGGGTAAAGCAAGTATTCCTAATACTAAAAATGCCATATTTTCTAGCTTTAACTGTATTTTCATGGAAATAAAATATATAAGGTAGGTGTCCTTTTTCTGAAGAACGTTACATGTTGAAATTAAGCCAAAAATAAAGCGAAATACCCTGAGATATTTCGCTTTTATAGTTGAAAACAATTATTTCTTAGTGACCGGATTTAGCTTCAGCTGTTTCTACATGTCCTAAAAATTTAGTACAATAAGCACCAAAAATGAGGATTACCAGATAACAGAATACAGGAATAATAAATGAATGCTGCACCCCAAACTGATCTGCAAGATATCCCTGGAAAATAGGAACAATAGCACCTCCTAAGATGGCCATTACAACAAGAGATGAACCCTGACTGGTATATTTTCCTAATCCGGAAATAGCCAGTGTATAGATATTGGAGAACATAATTGAGTTGAAAATACCAATTCCTAAGATACTGTACATAGCCATTTCACCATGATTTACCATGGCGGAAATAAGCAATATTACGTTGATGGCCGCAAAAATAGACAGTGTTCTTGCCGGAGCTGATTTACCAATAAAGAAAGCTATAAAATTAAGTACGATAAATACAAGGAAAAAGCTGATCTGAGAAAAACTAAGATCTACAATGCTGAAAATAACAAGGAAAACAGCTCCTGCTGCCCCCAGCATATAAATTGCTTTTTTCCCCTGGCTTAAGGATTGGTTTAAAGAAATAGCTCCAAGAAAACGGCCAATCATGGCACCTCCCCAATAAAGAGAGAGATAATTTTTACTGATGATCTCATTAAAGCCCATAATCTGAGGCTGCTCCAAAAAGCTGATGATAAAACTTCCTACAGCCACTTCACCTCCTACATAGCAGAACATGGCAAAAACTCCAAATTTCAAATGGTTAAACTGAAGAGCCCCCAGTCCTTTTTCAATCTCTTCCTCCTGGGTCTGGAAAGAAGGTAATTTCACTCTAGAAATAAGTAAAGCAACAAGTAAAAGAATACCTGCAAAGATCAGATAAGGAATTCTGGTTGCCACTGCACTGAACGAACCATCCGCTGCAGAGAAAAATTCAAATATCAGGTGTCCTCCCAAAACCGGAGCAATTGTTGTCCCGAAGGCATTGAATGCCTGGGTCATATTCAGACGGCTGGATGCCGACTCTTCACTACCCAGTAAAGAAACATACGCATTGGCCGTGATCTGTAATACCGTAAATCCTAATCCCAGGATGAATAAAGCCCCCAAAAACAAAGGATAATAAGAAAAAGTAGCCGCCGGATAAAATAATATACACCCGAAAGCTGCAAGGAAAATACCGAATAGAATTCCTTTTTTATATCCTGCTTTATTAATGGGATCTCCTTTGTAGATAGAAATCAGAAAATAAATCAGAGATCCGATAAAGTAAGCTCCGAAGAAACAGAACTGTACCAGCATGGATTCGAAAAAGGTAAGTTTGAAAAGTTGTTTCAGATAGGGGATCAGGATGTCATTCATACAGGTAATGAATCCCCACATAAAAAACAGCAGGGTGATGGTAACCAACGGAACCGTATAATTCCTGCTTTGTAGTTGTACTTCTTTATTATTCATAAACATTTATTTAATATAGAAAGAGCTTTGAAGCTCTGTCATTTCGGAAAGGATTGCTCCTTGTTTTTGCCTACAGCATTTTAATTTTTGTGAAGTAGGGCAAATATAGGGATCAGCCTATGTTTCTGCAATGATTTTACTATTTTTTATAATCAGATGTATACTTTTGGAACGATAAAAATACTATTTTCTTTTTTTGGGACAATAAAAAATTAAAAAATACTAAATAAAATAAAAAAACAGCCCCAAAAGAGGCTGTTTACTATGATTGATAAAGGATCAATTAGCTTTCTAAACTTGACTGATGCATATCGTTATTCAGTAAATGGAACTTTGACGGATCTCCCATATATAAAATGTTTTTGGAAGATGCAGATGGAACATAGGTGGCGGAATGACCGAAAGAATTACTTAATGAGCTCATGTGTACCTGGTCATTAGATAAATTATTTACGACCACATCACTTGCTCTACCTATGATGCTTTTATTAAACGTATTGGAAATTAATGATAAAGCGGTCATTGAAGAAGTCTCAAAATAGATATCGTGGTTGGCGTTGCCTTCAAAGTAATTATTAATCAAACTTAGGGCTTCCCGACCATTATAACCAGCAAATGTAAATTGGAGACCTACTCCGAAATTACTTTCAAAACTACAGGAATCAAATTTTACAGCATGTCCAGCAATAATGACAGCTCCAAACTTATTATTAATTAAAAAATTACAATTACGAAAATTAAGCAGGTTAGGATAAGTGAATCCCTCAGGATTTTTCGTTCTCTCATTGTACATACCATAATTACAAAATTTAGAAACTAAAAAAGAAATCTGGGCATTGCAGACATTAACTAATTGAAAACCGATATCAAACAATGAAATTTCAATATTATTAACCTCTGCCCCAATGAATTCCTGAATCAGTAATCCAACTCCAGAGAGAGAAAGCCCTTTTGGTTTAGTGATGGTAAGGTCACTGACAGAAAAATAAGGTGGATCGGAAGGATCGGAAGGCCCTTTGATGAATAATGCAACAGAGGTAGGTCCGTAATTTTTAATAACCGAATTTCCTAATCCTTTCCCAATAATCTGGATGCGGTTCTTAACTGTTCCCTGCCATGAAAAATCTAAAAGAAGCCCCTGTGTTGTTTTCATGATTCCGGCAGGAAGTAGAATATTAAGTCCCAATTTGCACGCCATATTGAAGGCTGCCTGTAATGCAGAGGTATCATCGTTGATATCATCAGCTTTAACTCCAAATATTCTTACATCCAGATCTCCTGCTGTTACATCGGTTCTTACATAATAAAAAGGACTTCCTCCACCATCCATTTTCTTTCTATAGATGATATGGTCTACTTTGGTGTCATCCATTGCAGTCCCATCTATCCATGAGGTGATGCGTTTGAAATTAACATCTTCATTGGTATGGCTGTCCACTAACCTTACTAAGTTGGCAGTATTAGAATCACTTGCCGAGAAAAATTCATCAGTAAAAATCATAATTTTGTTTTTAAAGTTAATATAAATAGACCAAGATTCCCGAAGGAATTTTAAGTCTGAAGCAAATGTAATGAGTCACAACGTCAAGACTTGACGTGTTATTTATTCATTTGAAAATTTAATATTTCATTATTATATAGTACCTTTGCAGACGAAAATTTAAAGAGTTTAAATATTAATTCATACTCAATACGGAGTATTAAGAAGACAAATTTATGAGTATACCTCAAGCGTTTACAGAGCTGATTACTCTTGCTGACGGCAGAGAAATCACTATTGAAACAGGGAAATTAGCTAAGCAGGCTGATGGATCTGTGGTAGTAAAAATGGGCGGAACAATGCTTTTAGCAACTGTTGTAGCCAATAAAGAAGCAAATCCTGGTGTAGATTTTTTACCATTAACAGTAGATTATAGAGAAAAATTCTATGCAGGTGGAAGAATTCCTGGAAATTTCTTCCGTAGAGAAGCAAGACCTTCAGATCAGGAAATTTTAACAATGCGTTTGGTAGACAGAGTGCTACGTCCGCTTTTTCCTGAAGATTTCCATGCTGAAGTTCAGGTAATGATTTCCTTAATTTCTTATGATGGAAAAACTATTCCTGATGATTTAGCTGGTTTAGCAGCTTCTGCAGCTATTGCTATTACTGATATTCCTTTCAACGGGCCTATGTCTGAAGTAAGAGTGGTAAGATTCGACGGAAAACTTTCTATCAACCCAAGTTATGAAGAACTGAAGAGTTCTGAGCTGGATATCATGGTTGGAGCTACTAAAGATTCAATCGTAATGGTAGAAGGGGAGATGAAGGAAATTTCTGAGCAGGAAATGTTAGAAGCTATTAATTTTGGTCATGCTGAAATTAAAAAGCAAATTGAAGCTCAGGAAAGATTAGCAGAAAAAGTAGGAAAAGCTTTTCCAAAAAGAGAATATTCTCACGAAAATCACGATGAAGAAATTCGTGAAAAAGTTTGGAAAGAAACTTACGATAAAGTATATGAGGTGGCTAGAACGCCATCTGGAAAAGAAGAAAGAGGAGAAAAATTCAAAGCGGTTCGTGAAGAATTCCTTGCTCAATATGCAGAGGATGCAGAAGAATTAGAAAGAGTAACTCCTTTCGTAAAAGTATATTACCATGACGTAGAGAAAGAAGCAATGCGTCAGATGATCCTTGAAGACAATATCCGTCTTGACGGTCGTGATCCTCAGACGATCCGTCCGATATGGTCAGAAATTGACTACCTTCCGGGGGCTCACGGTTCTGCAGTGTTTACAAGAGGTGAAACTCAGTCTTTAACAGCAGTAACGTTAGGTTCTGTAAAAGATGCAAACATGGTAGACAGCGTAATCTCGCAACACGACGAAAAATTCTTTTTACATTATAACTTCCCTCCATTCTCTACAGGTGAAGCAAGACCTTTAAGAGGAACTTCAAGAAGAGAGGTAGGACACGGTAACCTTGCTCAAAGAGCATTACAGGCAGTTATTCCTGAAGAAAATCCATATACCATCAGAATTGTTTCTGATATCTTAGAATCAAACGGTTCGTCTTCAATGGCAACAGTTTGTGCAGGAACATTGGCATTAATGGATGCAGGGGTAAAGATTACAAAACCTGTTTCCGGTATCGCAATGGGATTGATCACAGATGCAAAATCAGGTAAATTTACTGTACTTTCTGATATCTTAGGAGATGAAGATCACCT
This sequence comes from Chryseobacterium sp. Bi04, assembly GCF_918698085.1. Taxonomy (GTDB): domain Bacteria; phylum Bacteroidota; class Bacteroidia; order Flavobacteriales; family Weeksellaceae; genus Chryseobacterium. The sequence goes on along the minus strand of NZ_CAKKLP010000008.1, from coordinate 71,069 downwards.
GGGAGATATGGACTTCAAAGTAACAGGTACTGCAGACGGTATCACTGCTTGTCAGATGGATATCAAAATTCAGGGTCTTTCTATGGATATCATGGAAAAAGCTTTGATGCAGGCTAAAGACGGAAGATTACATATCTTAAATAAAATCACTGAAACTATTTCTGAGCCAAGAGCAGATGTGAAACCTCACGCTCCGAAAATGGTGGTAATGGAGATCTCTAAAGACTTCATTGGTGCTGTAATCGGGCCTGGAGGAAAAATCATTCAGCAGATGCAGAAAGATACCGATACTGTTATCGCTATTGAAGAAGTAGGAGAAATCGGACGTATCGAGATTGCAGGAACAGACAGAGAGAAAATCAATGCTGCTGTGGCTAAGATCAACGAAATTACTTTCGTACCGGTTGTAGGTGAAGTATACAACGGTAAAGTAGTAAAAGTAATGGACTTCGGTGCTTTCGTGGCTATTGCTAAAGGTACAGAAGGTCTTCTTCACATTTCTGAAATCGAATGGGCTCGTTTAGATAAAGTTCCATATGCAGAAGGAGATGAAGTGGAAGTGAAATTTATGGGTTATGATGACCGTAAGAAAATGAAACTTTCCCGTAAAGTTCTTTTACCAAGACCTCCAAGACCAGAGGGTAAACCAAGACCGGAAGGACAAGGTAGACCTGAGGGGCAAGGAAGACCGGAAGGAAGACCAAGACCAGAAGGACAAGGAAGACCACAAGGTGATGCACCTGCAGAAAACCAGGCTCCTTCAACAGAAGCTTAAGATATTATTCTTAGATATAAAAAGATTCCTCAATTTGAGGGATCTTTTGTTTTGTATAAGCATTGTTATACTTGTTATGTTTACTGAAATTATGCAAATAATGTATGCTGCAAATTTTTAAGGCGGAAGAACATCAAGGATTACTGCAAATATGCTGTATTGAATGCACAAATAAATAATTTGTAACGGTATTCAATTTTATCGAAGATAAAATCCTTGCGCCTTAAACAGTCTATTATCCTCTACTCCTTGCGTCTTTACGTATCGCAACCCAACCATTAGATTCCTACTCTCTGTTTCAGAGCATCACCAGGGACAAGTTAAAATACATTATAAAAGAAAATTTTGAATACACAAATAATAATTTGTAACGATATTCAATTTTATCAGAGATAAAATCCTTGCGCCTTAAAACAGCCTATTATCCTCTACTCCTTGCGTCTTTACGTATCGCAACCCAACCATTAGATTCCTGTTCTTTGTTTCAGAGCATCACCAGGGACAAGTTAAAATACATTATAAAAGAAATTTTGAATGCACAAATAATAATTTGTAACGATATTCAATTTTATCGGAGATAAAATACTTGCGTCTTAAAACAGTCTATTCTCCTATACTCCTTGCGTCTTTGCGTGTCCCAACCTAACCACTAGATTCCTGTTCTCTGTTTCAGAGCATCACCAGGGACGGGTAAAATATATTATGAAAGAAAATTTAGCGTACTGTTTTTCTTTTATATAGCTTTAAATAATGTATCAATCTGTTTTTTAGAATGTTCATTAGGGGCAACTTTATAAAACTCATTGATAAGATCCAGTGAAGTAGGCTTTTTAGGATAACTGTTATTTTTTAAAAAGTTTCGCAGGGCTGTATTTACTTTTTCTTCACCTATCAGATCACTTAGTTTTACCATGGCAACAGCTCCTTTAGAATAGGAAACATGAGTTGCATCTCCGGTGGCTTTATAGATGGGGATATTCTCAGACAGTCCTTTTTCATTATCATAGATCTGCTGATGGACCTCTATTCTTTTCATCATCTCTGCTTTGCCATGCATTTTTTTGTAGAGCATCATTTCAGTGTACATGGCAAGGGTTTCAGTGAGCATTATAGCACCTTTTCTGTCATCAGGATTAATCTGGCTGTTTCCCCACCATAAATGGGAAAGCTCGTGTCCTGCAAGTTCATTGATGACATCCTGATTCTGATCAGCATGAATATTGGCGTGGAAAACCATATCTTCAGGCATAAAAACAACAGATGGATAGGCTGTAGCAGCAAAACCTCTGGTAAAAGAAGAAATTTCCGCAAAATTGATAGTTTTAAAAGGATATTTTCCAAAATTCTGCTGACAGTAATCCAAAGTGATTTTAGTATTTTCCAGCAGGTGATCTACATTTTCAACATGCTTCGGATGATAAAAAATATTGATTGTAATTCCTTTGCAATGAATACTTTTCACCTTGTATTCTGCAGAAGAAACAGCAAATCTGAAAGGTATATTTTCTGCTTTATACTGAAAATAATGACGGCCTGATTTTGTCCATTTCTTTACCAGATCACCGGTTCCTATAGCGATTTGATGTTTATCAGTAGAAACAGTCATGTCAAGATTGATAAAATCTTTTTTGGAGACTCCGGGAGCTTCAGGATTTTTTAGTGAGGCCAGTTTTCCAAGCTGGTTATCCTGCCGTATTTTCGGATCTTCAATTTCTTTATCTTTCTGATAGCCCACCGACGGGAAATACCTGCTGACCCTCATAAATGAACCGTTTTCTATGATAGCATTAAAGGACTGGTGACCGTTGACTGGAACCCAATGGTAAGATAATTTAAAATCAAGAACCGCCGTTTCATTAGGCTGCATGGGCTGTCTTAATTGTATTTCCGTAGTGTTTTCAGTGATCTTCATGGCTTCAGAGCCTGATTTTAAAACTGCATTTTCCAGTTTTAAATCATGATTAAAATTAATCAAAACTTTGCTGACAGGCTGGTCAGTTTGGTTTTTAAGCTTATACTTCCCAATGATCTGATATGAATTTTCTGAAGGATAGAGCTGGATTTCCGTAGTAATATCTGTAATGTCAGGTTGTGGGAGATTTTCGTATTTCCTGAAACTTTTTTCATACTGTACCGAGTTTGAAATTTCTTTCTCCTCCTCTTTGGGAATATAACCCTTCATAAAAAAAGTCCCGGCATATATTCCCGAGAACAGTACAATAGAAGTGAAAACTGCCTGGCTGAGTATTATTTTTTTCAATGTAATCCACTGATTGAGCATCCACACTGTAACCATCACACCCATTCCGAATAAAAGCCTTTGTGCAAAAGCTAATTGATAAATTCCATAGCCATTGAAATCACTGTAAGTACCTTTAAAGTCTGAAAATATTCTGAAAAGAGGGTAAGACAGTATTTTTCCGGAAACAGGACCTGCCAATATAAAAACCGCAAGAACAGATACTCCCAGCGCTATAAATCTATTCCTGATGCTGTCATTGATCAACAGGATAAGAACGGAAAAAAGAATCAAGGGAACCGTATTGAAAAGAAAGACCGGCAGATAAGCATTCCAGTCGATATGGAAATACTGATAGGCAGCCTGGAAAATGATTCCCTGAATGATCAAAATTCCTGTAAAGAAAACTAACAGTAAACTGATGGAAAGAAAATGCCCCAGCAGCTTATTTTTGGAGTAAAAAGTAGTGTTTTCAATCAAAAAGAACCATGAGGAGCGGCTTCTCCAGTAAAGATCATTAATAAAATAGGCAGAAATAAGCAACCCGAACAGCGGAAAGTTTTCTGAAATGGTAGTGGCCATAAGCCCGGAACCGGCATATTTTTGGGGAAGACGGATCCCTTTCTCTATTTCGGCATACATTTCCATCCCGACAAAAAATAATAAAAGGATGGATACAGCCGGAACGGTGATACTTTTGAACAGATAAATAAGATCAATCCGGGCAAAGAAGAGGGTGGCTTTAATAGAAGCTGTTTTCCCAAAAGTGGGCAGAACGGCAGAATATTGTAAGGCTAATGTCTTATGGGAAGAATCCACTTCTTTGACCGCCTTCTTTGTCTTGTGCTTAAAAATTTTTGAAAAAGAAAATACCCTGAGGCTAAGAAATAGAAAACCGATGGATATGATAAGAAATAAAAGCCTGTTGACGAGTAAATATCCTGTAAAAAATACTACCTGCGTATTTTTCTGATGAACAGTAAAGGTTCGGGCTTCCAGAAAGTAAGAGGAGAGCCCAAACGGATCCAGCCATGCAGAAATCTGCTGCGCTTCCAAAGACTGAGGAATGCTTCCGGCCATAAATGGTGAATTGGAAAACAGCAAAACAATCATATAAAATACGTAGAGAAACAGTCCGCCAATGACAACGATCAATTTTTTCCGGAGGGTAAGAGATATCAAAAACAGAAAACTGCAAACCAGAAGACTGTTGATAAATCCAAAGATAAATAATGGATATAGATAGTAACCTATATTGAACTCGTTGTGCATTTCACTTCCCGTACGCATCATCTGGCCTGCAAGGAAACCGATCATCAAGAAGCAGAAACTTAAAAAAGTCTGTAAAAAGTAGGTTAGAAATTTACCCTTAAGGTAGGTGGATTTTGATATAGGAAAAGAAAAGAGGAGAAGGTCGAATTGGGTATCCCAATCTTTAAAAATCAGCTGTAATGCATAAACAGTAGCAAAGAAAATAATAGAAAGACTGAGCATTCCGGACATGAATCCAATCGTATAAGGCGAATTGAGATAAATACCTTCTCCTACTGAAAGATTAAACCGATTGCCACAGAAAATACCTATAAAGACCAGGATTAAGGCAATAAGGTAGGTAAGCCAGTGCTTGATATTGCGCTTGGCTTCAAATAAAAAAAGGCTGTTCATGACTAAGGTTTTTGGGTTAGCGTATGGAAGTAAACATGCTCAAGTAAAGGAGTTACAGGACTGAAATCTTTGGGTGACTCTTCAGAAAAAACAGTGATCTGAAGTTCTCTTTCTATCAGTTGCCTGCTGATGATCTCATAGCTGGAATCATAAGTTTCAAGATCATTTTTATCAATGGGTTTTGACCAGATTCTGTTTTCCAGTGCTGCCATTAATTTTCCGGGATTTCCTTTTCGCAGGATCTGTCCATGGTTCATCACGGCCATCTCCGAACAGAGATTTCTGACATCTTCCACCAGATGGGTCGACAGAATAACGATGACCTCCTGGCTGATGTCGTTTAGTAAAGCATTGAAACGGTTACGTTCTTCAGGATCTAAACCGGCAGTGGGTTCATCCACGATAATAATTTTAGGATCACCCAATAGAGCCTGAGCAACTCCAAAACGCTGCTTCATCCCTCCGGAAAAGGTATGAACCTCTTTGTTCCTGAAATTTGAAAGATTCACTTTTTCAAGCAGATTTAGAATTTGGTTTTTACGTTTCGTTTTGTCTGTAATACCTTTGAGTACTGCGATATGCTCCAGGAGATCATAAGCGGAGACTTTAGGGTATACTCCAAAATCCTGTGGAAGAAATCCCAGGTTCTGTTTTATATAGGCAGGGTTTTCAGCAATATTCACATCATTAAAAAACAGGGTGCCAGAACTGGGTTTCTGCAATCCTACAATGGTTTTCATTAAGGACGATTTTCCGGCTCCGTTTGGACCCAGTAAACCGAACATCCCGTTTTCGATTTCCAATGAAATGTCTTTAATGGCCTGGAAACCATTCTTGTAGGTGAGGCTAAGGTTGTTGATAGATAAGGTGTTCATAGTGTTGTGTTTGGGTAATAGAATGACAGGCAGTCTTTTTTCAGGCTGCTTTTAATAATGGTAAATAATGATGATTTGTAAACTGTGACTTAAGAGTAATGATAGATTTTGAGACTTGGAGAAGTAGGGACAGGAGACATAGAGACAAGAGACGCGTAGAGATTATCTTATGCTTTGGGCTAGCAGCTCAATAATAGAAGCTCTCACTCTCAAACTCTACCACCCTCAAACCCTCAAACTCTTTCACTCAAAACCTAATCCTTATATTCCAGTATATCTCCAGGCTGGCATTCCAGAATTTTACAGATGGCTTCCAGGGTATCGAAACGCACGCCTTTGGCTTTTCCTGTTTTTAGGATAGAAAGGTTTACGGGAGTGATTCCCAGTTTTTCTGCCAATTCTTTACTCTGCATTTTTCGTTTGGCTAGCATGACATCTAAGTTGACTATAATTGGCATGTTAAATAAATAGGTCTTGTTCGTTTTGCAAATGTAGTCCTTGCTTGAAGATATTCGCAAGAAACAGACAGAAAATTCCAAGCATAAAGTGAATAAACACCAGTCCCCAGATGATACTTTCTACTTCCACAAAGAAACAGGCAACAATAACCAGTGGGAGTGGGATAAAAATATTATACAGGTAAAATCTCTTAAGCTGTTGTATATGATCTTTTGTAAACAGTTTTGGCTGGAAAAAAACTTTGAAAACTTTTGCGGAAAGCCAGAAAAAGATTCCATAAGAAAGTAAAACAGCTAGAAAAGAAAAGATGATATACGGAGAATTGTTTTCAATATTCAGAAACGGTTTTTCGGTGAACGGATAATTGATATGAAGATATTGTCCATCTTTATAAGGCGTAACAGAGAATCCTGTTGCCAGACATAGAACGGAATACACAAAAGTAATTAAATATCCGGCAGAAAGCAGAGCGCAGATATAAAATAAAATTCTTGAAATAATTTTGGTCTGGTTCATGACACGATCATTAATTAGTGTTACAAATATATAATTAATTATCGTAAAACAATAATTAATTTAAATAAAATTTTATTTTATAAAACCTCTACAATGAAATAATAGTGAAAAAAGCTGTGTTGAATACTGTTTTTATGTAATTTTAAATAGTGAAAAAATAAAAGATCATGGCTTACAATATTGAATTGGCAGATAGGGTTCGTGAACGGCTTTCCAAAGTTCATGATATTGAAGTTGAGGAAAAGAAAATGTTCAGCGGATTATCATTTCTTGTCAACGGGAAGATGTGCATCAATATCAGCCATGACAACCTGATGTGCCGCTATAACCCCGAATTGGAAGATGAGGTTTCGGAAAAAAACGGTTTTCTTCCGATGATCATGAGAGGAAAACAGCTCAAAGACTATTGCTATGTAGAGCCCATTGGTTTTCAAAAACCCGATGATTTTGAGTATTGGATAAAAATCTGTCTTGATTATAATACAATCGCTAAAGCCTCGAAGAAGAAGTGAGGTTTCCGGAGGTTAGAGGGTTGGAGGGTGGTAGAGTTTGAGAGTGAGAGACCCTAGAAGTGATGAATTATTGAGTTCAAAACCTAAAGGGTAAATAGTCTCACGTCTCTAAGTCTCCAATTTCTAAATCTCTTGTCTCTACCCTCCGGGCTTTCCATATTATTGATATAGCTTCTCCCTGATCATTATTAAAATTTTTGTTGTTTCTTCCAGATCAGGAGACTCAGGCAAATTGGATGTTGTATGATGGAAATCAATTGATTCTAGCAAATCTTCAGCTTTTTGTATTAATGAATCATAAGGCATGTTTCCGGCTTTGATATTCAGTAATTCATCACGGTTTTCTACACGGGTATGCAAAGAATTGGTTTTAAAAATATGCTCACACGACTGCAAGAGACGGATGGTATGCATCATATTTTTGCTGTCATAATTCTGTCCATGATTTTGATTAACATTATAACGGTCTTCATTACGTTCAGAAATCCATTTCCAATATTCCCTGTAGTCTTTACAGTACGTAGAATAGGCATCCAGATTGCAGAAGAGATAAGCGGTTGGCTTTTCATCCTTCGGCACAGATGATACAGAAACCTGATTGGCTTCTTCATTCTGAATAATACCCTTATACCCTAATGTTCCTGATTCATCATAAAATAAGGCAAACATTCCTTTAGTATGGTCGATGCTCACTAATCCACACCTTTCCTGTAAAAGACCATCCCGTCCTTCGGGCTTGTCTCCAGATGAGGGGAATTCATGCAGCCATTTCTTCAAAGGAACAGAGCCTTGTCCATCAAGGATACAACAGAAATCCATAACAGATTTTCTTTCTTTATCTATAGGATTTAATATCTTTTTGTTGAGACCTTTCGCTTTTTTAATCTGTGAAACGGCATATCCTGCAAAACTCTCTTTGCATAGTTTGGATAGAAAGTCTTCTGTTTTCAGAAGATCAATCAGCGGATCTTTATGAAGGATACAGTCCTCCGGGCTTGCCAGAATTTCCAGGATATTGGGATTGTTTTTCTGCAGCAATTCTACAAATCTCCCGATTTCATAATAGGTGATATCATTGGTCTCATTGGAAATCTGTGGAATATAGTTCAGCCCAAAGAAATCTTCTTTCGGTACATAATATACTCCACGGATATCCGTATCTGAGGTTTCCGTAGCCAGGCCGAAAGCACGGCTTCCGGAGATGGCTTCAAAGAGGATGAGGTTATTGGTTTTTAGATCTTGTATGGTCATTGATTATCTTTTGATACAAGGACTAGCCCTGCGTCATTCGTATTTCTTTTTTTATTAAGTTTTGTTTTCTCTGTATTTCTTTCAAAGAGTGGGAAGTTACTTATAAAAACGGCTACTAAAACACCCCTTCTGTAGATTGTTCCAGCTCACGGGCAGATTGCAGAAATTCTTCCACATTCATTTCTTTAAAGAAAAGAAGGCCATGGGTTGCCCGGAGACGTGGACTTTCGTTATCATAAAAATAAGGTTTTCCCAATATCAACTGAGCAGCCTGAAGCTGTTCTACCCAGGTTTGTATAGAAAGATGACTGAATTTTCCGTTGTATCTGTAACTTGGGAAGGAGGCGTTTACCTGGCTTAGATAGCTGTTGGTAAAACTTTCATCCATTGTACTCATTCCATTAAGGGATACCGGGAAAATATGAGTGACATCGGCTGCATTGAACTGATACCAAACATTTCTATAGCCCCATATTTTAAGTTGGGACAGATCTTTTTCTTTGCTCCATTCCCTTACGGCAGCGGCAATTGCCTGTAAGACTTTATAATGGGTATCAGGACCACTTCCTTCAGGATCGAACGCTAAACTTATAACGGTAGGATTAATGGTTTTCAGCTGTTGCAATATAGGATATACATCCCTTTCTCTTTTGGGTTTCTCCGTAAAAATAGCTCCCGTATAAAATCCAAGTCTTAAATGATGAACGTTCTTTGTTCTTACACCGAAGTGTGCCCATACTAATTCTTCTTCATATTCCCGGATCATTCCTTTCAGTGTCTGGATCTTTTGCTCCGGATTTTGGCCATCATAGCTGGAATTGATGATAGCAATCACTTCTGTTATTTTCTCTTCCAGTTCTTGTTTTGTTTTTAAACCCCAAAGTTCAACGATATTTCTTACCATTCTGTGAGATACCGCTCTTGACCTTTCGTCAGCATTTTCGGAAGCTATATTGATAAGGTAATGATAGACGTCTTTATCCCTCTTATTTTTATATCCAACCTCAAAAAAGTCCGGATAATTAAGCATTTCGATTTCTCCTTTTTCGGTAAAAAGAAGGGTAGCCCGGAGAATATCTGTCAGAAACTTATTGGTCACCGCAGTAAAGCCGGATGTAAGGACAGAATAGTGAGATTCATTGGTCTCATTTCGGGACTGGTAATGGATATAAGGCAAAAGTCCTAATGAAATATCATCATGATGAGGACCTGTATGATAAAAAACTTCATGGGTAAGTGCTTCTGTTCCTTTTTTTATTTTGTTTTCAATGGAAGTAATCACTGACTGAACAGTGTCTTCATTAAGATCCGGAATTAACTGGGTATACGGATCAGACTGAAGGTCTTCCAGGGTAAGATGTTCAGCATATTTATTCAGTTTTTGGGTCAGCATCATAACTGATTTATCGGTTTTTTCCTGTGACCAGTTTCCGGATTGGTAATAATCGGCAATGAAGTCATTCAGTGTGCTTGCAGCTCCTAGTGTAATATAAAATCTGCCATTCGGGAGATTGGAAAGTACAGAAGCCGGATATAAATTGGAAGGAGGAAGTTCCAGTGCGTTTTTTATCATAGGCGCTTTTGCTTCTCCTGCTGCGAAAATAATGGCTACAGCATCTTTATTATAAGTGATCGTCTCCAGACCGATAGTGATCACAAGGCGTTCCCTGGAAATTTCAATTCCTCCAAGATCTCCGGCTGCAACCGCCTGTGTTTCGAAGTTGGTGGAAGTCAATCGGGTTGTTGAATAAGGGTCAGAACCTTTAATGTTAAAGGCAATATGCCCATCAGGACCTATTCCTCCCAGAAAAAATCCAATACCCCCTAACTTACGGATCTGCTGTTCATATTCCGAACACCAGTTGTCTATAAGGAAAATAGATTCTTTTTGCAGTTTCTCCAAAGGATTTTGCGGTTCACGGTATCTCAGTTCCAGGTCTACTTTATGACTGGGAAAAACCTCCTCAAAGCTTTTGCCATACGCTAAAGGAATTTCATCACAATTGATTAGAAGAGCATTTTCCCTTTTTAATCCCAGCCCTTCAATATAATATTTATTCACGTAATGATAAAAGCTGTTTGCCTGGGATGATTTTATAGGGTAAAATTCATCAATCTGAACAAAATGGAGCTCTGCCAGTGATGGTTTCTGGACGGATAAATGATGTTTTTTTCTAAGCTCAATAATATTTTCCTTTTCCCAGTTTTCAAGAATATGTTTAGTCCAGTAAATAAAATATTCCGGTGTTTTTCCGGTGGGAAGACTGATAACACCGTTGGGATTTCCAGCTGCCCATTCCAGAAATCGTAAGGCTGTAAGCATTCCTAAATTAGGAAAATTGTCAACAGCAATATAAGGTATATTGGTTTTACTGTTTTTTGAAAGATCATTTAAGAAAGATTCCTCTACGGGAGTGAAGTTCCTTTTGTTTTCCATTTTTGTGATTTTTATTATGTTTTCAAATACTTTATACTGTGAGATGATGTAGAACTTAAAGATAACTACAAAACAATCCCTAAATTTATCAATAAATTGTTGATTTACAATAGAAAACTGCGGTTATGGTTTATTATTGATAATATTATCATAAGTTTATTATAATAATGGCTTTCTGTAGTTGTTTTTAAAGGGAAAGGCTGAATATTGGGAAAATTATAGTTGCAGCATCTTAAAGTTTATTGTAATAAAATTTTAATAGTCCATTTTTATCCTGTCTCTTCAGTTTCCAATACCATTTAATTTAGTATCTCTCTGAAAACCCTTTCCATCTCAGTCTTATCCACTTTTCCATTGATTAAACTCTTTGATCTTTCCTCATTTTCAGCGATCATATTTTCTAAAAACCTAAACAATTCCCAATCATTAGGATGATGATAAGCTTCCCCTTTTGTAGCTTTTAAAGCAACAAGATTCTCTATCTTCCGTTTTGTGTAATCATCAACCAAAATCAACAGATCACTGAACAATACAGGAGGAACGGTTCCTTTTTCTATAATCCATTTTCCGGTTAAAGTGGTTCTCAGGCAATAGAAATAACTTTTCAGTTTTACTTCTTCGTTTCTGCAAGCATCCAGATATTTTTTGCTCATACTCAAGTAGTGGTAAGAAACTGCTATCGGAGAAAAACAAGCATCTGCCAGAGGACTGAACAGATCTACAAATCTCTTGTTCTCTTTATATACGATAGGAGAGTAGAACCAGCTCAGTAAAGCGGCATTTGACTTCAGTAAAAGATGAAAGGTTTTCCGCAAATCCCATCCGCAACCATCCAGGTCATCCTCCGTCATAAACTCTATGGTTTCATCCTTATCCCAGGGGGAGAGATACCACTCAGCATCATGTCGGTATATAAAACGGATGTCGTAATCGCTGTCCGGAGAGGCAAAACCCCAAGCCCTGCTTCCGGATTCTACAGCCAAAAGGACTTCTATGCCCTTTTCGGCTTCTATTTCTTTTATTTTTTCAAGTATTTTTGGTGTCATTGTCTTTTATTTATATTGCAAAGTAAATAGGGTTGTGCGTAATCTAATTGCGTAGTTTTGAGTTTGAGTGTTTTGAGTTTGAGAGCGTAAGAATTTAGGTATAAAATTAATCCTGTCTTTACTCTTTATTCTTTATTCTTGACTCTTGATTCTTGACTCTTGACTCTTGTTTCCCTTATCATAAATACATTCTACATAAATACACTGTACAAATATTATAAAAATACTCCCCATTTCACTAATATTGCACTTCTTCTACTTCATATAATTAATTTACATTCATGTTATCAAACGAATTACAGCATAAAATTGATTTTAAAACAAAACCTTTAGGTGCCTTAGGCGATCTTGAACAATTAGCCTATAAAATTGGGATGGCTCAAAAGACAATTTCTCCCCGGTTATCAAATCCTCATATGGTGGTATTTGCTGCCGATCATGGGATTGCTACAGAAGGAGTGAGTGCTTATCCACAGGAGGTCACCTATCAGATGGTGATGAACTTTTTGGGCGGCGGTGCAGCGATCAATGTGTTTTGCAGGCAAAATGGTATTAAAATAAAGATTGTTGATGGCGGAGTAAATTTTGATTTTCCTCCAGATCTGAATTTGATTGATAAAAAAGTCAGAAAATCCAGCCGTAATATACTGGAAGAGCCTGCCATGACTGCTGAAGAATATCGGCAAGCTTTGAAAAACGGAAGTTCCGTAGTTGACGAGATTGCCCTGACAGGTTGTAATATTATTGGTTTTGGAGAAATGGGAATCGGGAATACTTCAGCTTCTTCGCTGATGATGAGTAAGCTTTTTAACCTGCCGATTGTAAATTGTATCGGACGCGGAACGGGTTTAAATGATGATCAGTTACAGAATAAGATCCATATTTTATCAACCGCTATAGAAATGCATGCTGATACTAAGACAGCAGATGACATAGCACAGACTTTCGGAGGGCTTGAAATAGCACAAATGATTGGTGCAATGGAAGAAGCTTTCCGTCAGAATATGCTGATTATGGTGGATGGGTTTATTGCAACCGTAGCAGTTGCTACTGCATGGAAAAAGAACCCGGATATCCTGAATAACTGTATTTTCTGTCATGTAAGTGACGAAAATGCCCATCTTCAGCTTCTGGATCTGCTGGGACAAAAGGCATTGTTGAATTTTAATCTTCGTTTGGGAGAAGGAACGGGATGTGCACTGGCTTATCCTGTGATTCAGAATGCCGTGAATTTTCTGAATGAGATGTCAAGCTTTGAAGATGCCCATGTTTCAAATAGAGAATAGATGAAAATATTAAAAAATGAACTGATCTATCTGGCAACGGCGCTGATGTTTTTCACCAGGATTCCGGTTCCGTTTACCATTCCGTATTCCAGTGAGATCATGAATAAATCTCAGAAATATTTTGCATGGATCGGGCTGTTGGTAGGACTTATCAATGCTGTGATTCTGTATTTTTCTGCTCAGCTTTTTAACCTGGAAATAGGTATTGTTTTGATGATGATCACCAGTGTTTTACTCACCGGAGCTTTTCATGAAGATGGTTTCACGGATATGTGTGACAGTTTTGGAGGTGGATATGGGAAAGAAAAAATCCTTACCATCATGAAAGACAGCAGGGTAGGAGCATATGGAACTATTGGAATTATTCTGCTGTTTGCTTTGAAATTTCTCAGTATTCAGGCCTTGGGAAATATTGATCTTCTTAAAACGTTGGGTATTGTTATTTTAGCACACTCATCAAGCCGTTTTATTTCAGGTACGATGATCTATACTCACCAATATGTTACGGATATTGATGTCAGTAAGTCAAAACCGTTAGCCAATAAACCTTTAGATGGAATAGCTTTATTAGTAGGTTTAATCAGTGTTTTAATTTCTTTTGCCTTAATTCCGGATGGGCGTTTGATACTGGCTTTTGCATTGGCTTATGCCGGTAAAATCTGTATGGGATGGTATTTTAAAAAGCATATCGGAGGATATACCGGAGATTGTTTGGGTTCCGTACAGCAGGTAAGTGAGGTTTTATTTTACTTAGGAACAATAATCGCATGGAAATTCATCTGATCAGACATACGGCAGTGGAAAATCCGGAAAACCTGTGTTATGGATTTACCGAAATGCCTTTAAGAAAAGATTATCCTGAAGATTTTAAAAGGCTGGATATGGATCATGATTTCGATCTTGTTATTTCAAGCCCTTCACAGCGTTGTCGTCTTTTGGCTGATTACTTTGATTTTGATTATACAATCGATGAAAGACTTCGGGAAATGAATTTCGGAAGCTGGGAAATGGAAAGATGGACGGATATTCCTGAGAAAGAAATTAATCCCTGGTATCAGGATTTTATTAATGTGAAAGCTACCGGTGGAGAAAATCTTCTTGAAATGCAAGACCGCGTACTCAGCTTCTGGAAAGAGCTGATTGCAGAACAAAATGTAATTAAAGTCTTGGTTGTGGCACATGCCGGTGTAATCCGCCTCGTTGTTCAGTCGATTTTACAGTTTCCCCTAGAGAATATGTTCAGTATCCGGATTGACTACGGAAAGAGAGTAATTATTCAGAAGAATGAAGGCTACTTTTCCATTAAAAAGATGAATGTTTAACAACCAGTCATAATCCCAGGTAAACTGTATAGAAAATAAGCTCTTGTCCTTTGCATTACCCAACAAAAAAGCCATTCGGTCTTACTCAAATGGCTATATTATTTATTTAAAGATTTTTGTAAAGCTATCTTTTTCCAGAATTTCCAATGAAAAATCAAAATCTGCTTCTGACTTTTCAGTAGTAACTGTTGCTCCCAGCTCTTTTACAAGCCCATTGAAAGATATCGGCTCATACCATTTCTGATAAAGTGCATCCGTTGCCAGTACAGCAATCTCAGAATTTCCTGAAACATGAGAATGACCCGCTCCAAAATTCAGAAGTACAAAACATTGTTTTTCTCCTTTTGGAAGAAGCATTCCCAGAATAGTCTGTCTCTGAACCGACTTACATTTGGCTTCAGCAAATACTTTGTTGGGATCCATCATATAATCTCTTGAGATCGTATCTCCTTTTCCAATCACAATTTTATAATCACATTCCGCATTTCCGGAATACACATTGTTCATGATTAATGTAGGCGTGTTCAGACCTCTGTTGGCGTAAAGATATTCAACGGCACCCTGAGGTGCAGAGGTCATATCTCCAGAATACATCAGATTTCCATCCCCTTGATTATAGGCGGCATTCCATCCTGTTTTTCCCGCTATATTCAATCCGGAAAGGTCAAGATCATAAGCACCCCAGGCATTTTCCCAGTAGATTCCTACCGCAAGCTTTTCACCGGAAAACCTCGTTCCCGTGGGAATATTCCCTACATACATTTTTTCAGAAGTAGGAAGCCCGAATTCCACATTTTCAGGGAAATAAAACTTCTTTCCGGAAAGATCAAATTTTGACTGTAAGTAACTTAATATAAATTCATAATTCAATTCACTTGCAAGGCTGTTTTTTCCTGTTTTTACCCAGGACTTTCCGTTTCTGATTCTATACACAAAAGTGTCCTGGCCATACATTCTCTGATAACAGGCAGATAAAGCTTTGAATAAGGCAAAAGGTGTTGCATTATCCAGCCAATGCATATCATTTTCTTCCAGTAATGTGTTGGTAGCATCATTCAATGGGTTGGAAATTAAAGGCTTGTGGTAAGTCTTTGACAACTTGGAAATTTTATTAACAGCTGCTGCAGTAGACTTATTTTTATTTTTATAAGCTAAAAATAAAGGCTTAAACCTGTTAAAAATCTCTGCAAGTTTTTCCAATCCGAAGGTTTCAAACAAATCGGATGGATCAAATTTACTTAGCTTGATATTCTCAATCAGCTCATCATTTTTGATCAGAAGACTGGTAGCTGTTGTTTTAAAAATAACATACCTGAAAAATTCTACAGCATTCTCCGGATAAGCCTTGTAAAGATCCGCAATTTTGACAATAGCTTCCTTATTTCTGATGTTTTCCTTTCCGGTGAATTCATAGTTCAGTTCTTCTGTCAAAATAAATAACAGATCATTAATAGTTTCTTCCTTTAAAGCAATACCAGATCTCAGTAATGATAAACATTTTTCTGTCATTTCATCTGGAGAATAAGCTTTAATTACTTTGAAAGTAAGCTTCATTTCGGGAACATTCAATACTTCATCAGGGATATAAATTTCATCCTGGAAATCACTTCCGTAGGTAGAAATATAATGCCTGATCTGATCCATTAAAAGTTCCAGTCTTGTGCTGTTCTTTATTTTCTCCCATGATGTATGGAAGGTCTTATTAAGATCATTACCTTTTAGTTTTTCCTTTGAATAATAGGCAATAATCTGTTTTTTAGCCCAAAGTGCACCAGGTTCAATCACAAAACCATCATTGGAAACAAAAGGGTTGTGATCAGATTTCTGAGTCAGTACGGCATTAAATAACTGAAGTGTTTTCATGATATAAAAATTAATAAGTGAGGAGTAATTTTTTTTAAGAAAAATGTTATAGGAACTCCTTTTACCTATAATTTTGAAAAGGCGGGGAGTCAAACCTGGTAATGTATATAGGAACTCCCTTTGCCTTATAATTTGTAAAAAGGCGGAAAGTAAATCTAAAATAATAGGAACTTTCTTTGCCTTTAATTTTTTTAATTATGAAAATGACTAATACGTTAATATAAACATTTTCATTGTTTTGAGGAGCAGACAGGACTCGAACCTGTGACCCACAATCTTGGAGATTTATAGGAACTTTAGTTGCCTGCAGCGAAAAGTAATTTGTTGCTCTACCATCTGAGCTACTGCTCCTGCCGTTATGAAAAAAGTTTTCATAAACCTTAGGGGCTTTTACACCCTTAAGGTTGGGTTATTAGTTTTTTACGACTATAAAATTTAGTTATTAGTTTTCCTAAACCTTATAGGTTTTTAAAACCTATAAGGTTTAAATAGTAGGTAAGACTTACCTGCTAAATTAGAAATTATGCTTTTCTATATTTTTTCTTTTTCTTCCAGGGCGCGTTTTTCTGAACATCACCAGCCATGATACATCCGTAAGGCATCACTTCATCAAGGACCTCACAAAGGCCATATTCTTCAATCTGTGCTCTTACGTTTTTAGCACTTTTATAAGCACTTGGCAACTCGGAGATATCAATCTCATTGGAATAGAAACGGATATCCAATCCTTGTGTTTCCTCATTGAAGATTTCCTCGGTTGTTTTATGAGCCATAGATCTTTTATGCTGACTTCTGCTGAAGTTTCTTCCCGCTCCGTGAGGGGCAAAACCTAAGTTTCTTTCCGTTGTTCTTCCCTGAACAATTAATACCGGTTCAGCCATATTTAAAGGAATCAATCTTGGTCCTGTGATATCAGGCATAAATTTGTCATCCAGTGGAGTAGCTCCTTTAGCATGGTAAAATAAATCACCATCTCTGAATACAAAATTATGCTCATTCCAATATCTGTTCTCTTTTTCGATCTCCAGTTTATTCAGCACTGCGTCATGAATAGAAGTATGGTTTTCCTTGGTCCATTGTCTTATCAGCTGAAGGGCTTCCCAGTAGGATTCTCCTTCTTCAGTATCGTACGGAATCCAGGCATTTTCTCTTAATGTTTCAGGAGAAATGTCCTGTCTGAAACGGTTGGCTACCTTCATCCCTTTATCATATAAAGCAGCTCCCGGAGCTCTGGAACCATGATGAGTCACCAACATGGTATTTCCTGTATTTTTGGAGATTCCTACAAACAGAAAATGATTTCCGTCTCCCTGAGTTCCCATATGAGAACGGGCAATGCTGATCAGTTTTTCATCATTTAAGAATTCATTTTCTCTGAAAGCATCCATCAGTTCCTGAGACATCGGCATCTGTTCTCCTCTCGGTCTTCCTCCATATCCGAAGTGTGTGATAGAATGGGCTGCGTCCAAAACCTCTTTAGGATTTGTTTTACCAAAGTCCGTCAGCATAACAGAACAACAGATATCAGCACTATGGAATCCCGGATGAATGGCATTTTTAGCAACCACCACACCTCCTACCGGAATCTGGCCTTCAGGTCCTGTAGGACAGGCATCAGGCATTAAAGCACCATTAATCAGTGTTGGAGTTTTCATCAAAACTTTCATCGTATTGATTACTTTTTCCACGTTATCATTTTCACTTTCATGTTCTGCTCTGATATTGATGATAAAATCTTTTGCAGTTTCATGAAGCGGTATAATTTCCGGTTGTCTGAACTGTTCCAGGTATTCATTAATCTGAACCTCATCCAGATTATTTTCGTTGATATAAGTAATAGCATCTTTGAACCATTTAGCGGGTCTATATCCTAATTCGATTAAGTGATTTCCATTAAATTCCATTTGTTTTCTCATTTTGATAATGCAAAGTAATATCATTATTGCGCAATAGTTTTGCGTAGATTGTTTTTTTTTAATTATTTTTACAAAAATTAAAGGCGAATCTGGAAATAAAACAGATTTGCCAACGGATTATAATTAAAAATGATTAATACTATGGAACTACTAGAACAATTAGAGCATTTCCCGGAAACCATTCAGTTCAGTGATGTTATTGAATATATTGACGGAAAATATGATTTCACCCCTACAGCTTTTAAAAATGGTGATACCACTAATCAGGCCGGACAGAATAACGGATCTTGTAAAGTCTTCAGCTTTGCTTTATATCATGGGCTGACCAAAGAACAGACCCTTCTTCTTTTTGGAGAATTTTATAGGGAAGATGTTTTGAAAAAACCTAATGGTACTGATCACCAGAATATCAGAAATTTTATGAAATTTGGCTGGGAGGGCATTACTTTTGACGGAGACGCGTTGAAAGAGAAATAATTTTAATGAAACGGCGAAAAGGCAAATTTACAAATCAGCGGATTTGCCTTTTATTCCAATAAACACAATATGTATGTCATCTAATAAAAATGCTTTAATCCGTTATAAAACATTAGATAAGTGTCTTAAAAACAAATACAGGAAATATACTTTGGAAGATCTTATTGATGAATGTTCCGAAGCATTATTTGAATTCGAAGGCAAAGAATCCTATGTAAGCAAACGAACGGTGCAGCTCGATCTGCAAAATATGCGCAGTGAGAAATTCGGGTATGAAGCTCCCATTGAAGTCTATGAAAGAAAATATTACCGTTACAGCGATCCTGAGTACAGCATTCATAATATTTCAGTAAACGAAAGCGATCTCAAAGCAATGAATAATGCCGTTCAGATCCTAAAGCAGTTCAAAGATTTTTCTATGTTCAAAGAAATGAACGGGGTCATTCAGAAGCTGGAAGATTCTATTCACTCAACCAATCAGAAGTCCGTCATCCATCTGGATAAAAATGAACAGCTGAAAGGATTGGAACATATAGATATTCTCTATGAAAGTATTGTAGGTAAAAAGGTATTGAAAATTCTTTATAAAAGTTTTACGGCAAGAGAATCCAATCTATATACTGTTCATCCGCAGTTGCTGAAAGAATTTAACAACCGTTGGTTTCTGATTTGCCTTTACAAACAGAAAATGTATAATCTGGCACTGGACAGAATGGAAAGTATCGAAACAGATGATACCCTTCTGTATATTGATAAGGATCTTGATGGTGATGAATATTTTAAGGATATTGTAGGCGTTACGGTCTCAGATTCAATTGCTCCCAGAACTGTTGTTTTCTGGGTAGATTCCGGTAATGCACCCTACGTAAAAACAAAGCCTCTGCATAAAAGTCAGGAAGTGATCAGCGAAGATCAGGAGGGAACTCTGTTTAAAATCTGTGTCCAGATTAATTTTGAGCTGGAAAGGCTGTTGCTGGGATTTGGAGACTCCCTGATGGTTCATAAACCTAAAAAACTGAGACTAAGAATGGAGGAAAAATTCAGGATAGCCAGTGAAAACTATCAAAACTTTGTTGCTGATGAAAACTAAATAAATTTATGATTTTCAGTATGTTACAAAACGATGGAGTGGTCATTTTTTATATCAATACAATGGGTAAGCTAGCAGAAACTTATCAATTCAGCTAAAATCATCAGTTAGATTTTTATCTTGGCTTGGAAATTGCATTGATTTAAAAAGAACATCACATTATGAAATCAAGAATATTTAAAGCATTAATTGCAATTGTAGCACCTATAGTGATAGAATATATCGTTAAAAAAATATCTGAGAAACTTGATAAAAAAGATGATCAGAAAGAGAAAGAACCAAAGCAGATTACTGCATAAAAAAAAGTAGTTAGAATTTAAAATTGTTGAAAAGAGACTGCCGTATAACGTGCAGTCTCTTTTTTACTGGGTATTTTGACCACCCCTGCAAGAATTCAAAGAATTTTAGGATCAGGTGCAAAAGTTGGGGGATAGCATAAACTTACATCAATACAACTTTTCTTTGACGCAAAGTTCTATTTTTATTATGCTTGATTTTAAGTGAGCCAAGAATGAATCGATTTCTAATCGATTTTGATGAAGCTAAACTTTTTATATCGCTTATTCAGCGACAAAGTCGCCTTTCTTTGCTTTCTTGAAAATAGAACATCCGAATTACCATTCCTTTGCGTGAAATAAAAGGTTATTTCCATTCTATTTTTCAAGTCAAATATTAAAATCACATATTTTATTTAAGGCAGCATAGATTTCTGAATGTCATCCAAACAAGAGGTTTTAGATTTAACCAATTTGTTTAGTCACCAAGTTTATAACCTGATCCGAATTTTAATTGTAATAGTTGTGAAAATAGAAGATTTCTTCAAATAAAATGAGAATCTTCTCGGTCTGGTTATTACTTATACATGCTCTAGTAATTCAAAATATGGTATCCGGGCTTTCAAAGCTTTATCAATAATCAATTACCTATATAAAATCATAGACTCCGTTTTTCCAGCCCAGCACTTTGGAAGAGTCTGCATGAAGCCAGTTCTTCAGAATAGTGGCATATACCTTTCTGAAATCTTCCGTATAGATAAGGTCACCCTCATTTAGGTTCTGCAGATTGGGAAGAGCATTCAGCAGTCCTTTCTTTTTTAAGCTTCCACTGATGAAAAACATCTGATTGGCGGTTCCGTGATCCGTTCCGTTACTGGCGTTCTGGGCAACACGGCGGCCAAATTCTGAAAATGTCATAAGTAAGATATTGTTGAATAACCCGTTGCTTTTCATGTCCGCAACAAAAGACTGTACAGCCTCATTGATATCACTGAATAATTTTTTCTGTCTTTCATTCTGATTAACATGGGTATCAAAGCTTCCGATTGAAAGATAATAAACCTGAGTGTTAATGTCAGATTTGATCAAAGAAGAGACTGTTTTAAAGTCCTTTCCCAGCTGGGAATTCGGATAAATCTGCTCGGTTTTTTTTGCTTTGCTTTTTTCAAAAATATAATCCGCATTATTGATAGTAGAACCAAGTGTCTGATAAAGGTAAGATACAGTTTCGTCTTCATGATGATGGTCATAAAGAGACTTAAAATACTTTTCCTGGCTGGTCTGATAAAGCCTTTTAGGATCTTTAAAGGCGAATGCTTTATTATGATCACCTTTAAGAGCAAGACTTAACATATCATCTACTTCCAACGCCTGGGTGGGATGTTCACAACGGTAGCATTCTTCATCTAAAAAACGACCCAGCCATCCTGTTTCCAGGAATTCATCACTCCTGCTGGCAGATTGCCAGATATCCATACTCCGGAAATGGGATTTGTCAGAATTG
This sequence comes from Chryseobacterium sp. Bi04, assembly GCF_918698085.1. Lineage (GTDB taxonomy): Bacteria > Bacteroidota > Bacteroidia > Flavobacteriales > Weeksellaceae > Chryseobacterium. Next base: position 49,561 of record NZ_CAKKLP010000008.1, on the reverse strand, counting down.
GGATAGCCTACATTGTTCATGATGGAAAGTTCACCATTGTCAAAGAGTTCTTTAAAATAAGAGAGGGAAGGATTGATTCCGGCTTCATCAGTCAGAGATAAAGAATCCTGAATAGCAAGCGTTTTTCTTTCCCGGAAATAAATATCATTTTTTACAGGAATAATGGTGTTTAAGCCATCATTACCACCTGTCAGCTGAAGTACGATCAGGATGTTCTGATGAGGGTTCAGGGCATTATCCAAAGCCATAGACTTTAGAAAGCTGGGCATCAGCAGGGAAGCTGAGGCTAATGAACTTATTTTTAAGAATTCTCTTCTTTTGATTAACATAACTTTTGAATTTAATTGTGCGGCAATAAGTTACAGGTAGTATCAATGGCCGTGGGAACTATTACCTGAAATCTGCAACCAGCTGTCTTAAAAAACTACATTAACTGATATTCAGGAGTAGACATAAGGTTGATGACTGTCATTTTTACGCTCTTATCAGAAAAGTTTCTGACTGAGTTCATATCCAGGCTTTGAATATTTTGAATCAGATAGTCTTCGCAGTTTTTCCGGGCGAAATTTTTTTCTACCCGCTCCCAGTCTATCGTGATATTCGGATTTTTAAAAGACTTGTTCAAAGCGGTTTCCCGGGATTTCATACCCATATCGATATCATCATCCTGACGCGGGCTGTATTCCAAAGGTCTTAAGCCTGACCATATCTGTGGAACCTGAAGTCTCAGCATTAATGTTGAACTGTCGATCCATGCCTTTCCGTTAGGCCATCCAGCAACATTGGGAGGATAAAGCAGCATTTGTCCCAGTAATTTCTGATAAACGATGAGGTTTTCCGGATTTTGGATGTGCATGGGAAGCAGCCGCATAATTCCTGCCATCAGTTCGATAGGTGATTTTATCCTGTTGCCTATATTATTCTGTTCATAAAACCATGAGCTTGAAAATATCTCAGTCATGAGTTTTTTGATATCATATCCTGAATTATAGAAGCTGTTGCTTAGCTTTTCTATCTTATCGGTATCTATTTTTTCATTAACAAAAAATTTATAAATTTTGGTGGTGATAAACGTAGAGGTAGCTTTCTGTTCTAATATAATATGTAAAGCATCATCTCCACTGAAATTACCTGTCTTCCCCAAAAATGTTTTTGTTTCCGCATCGTGAAAATTCTTCCTTTCTTTAAAATTCCCCTCCTTATCATATCCCCATCCGGTAAAGGCTCTGGCGCCCTCCCTTACATCTTTTTCAGTATAATTTCCTCTTCCCATGGTAAACAGCTCCATTACTTCCCGGGCAAAATTTTCGTTGGGATGGTCCTTTTTGTTTTGTTGATTATTGAGAAAGTTTAGCATGGCCGGAGCTTTACTTACTTCAAAAAGAAGATCTTTAAAATTACCCAATGCATGTTTCCGGATGGTATTTAAAAGCTGTTTGTTAAACCTTGGATTCACAACTCTGGAAGCAAAATGACCATGCCAGAAAAAGGCCATTTTTTCTCTCATTTGCTCTTTGCTGTTCACCATTTTATCCAGAAAGTGAAGATTCAGTTCATTATTCTGCTCCCTGTTGATTTTCTGCATCTGTTTTTTCTTTTCTGCAGGAGCGGTATTGCCCATATAGTCTGCCACAAAATCAATATCTGGAGTGTCATAGGTGATTTCAGTGAAATTATCTTCTGCAAATAGTTCATTAATCAACGTTTTACTGCTTTTATTCCTCAGATCGTCGATTTGACTGATTCCGATACCGAAACCCGCACGCCATAAAAGATGTTTATTTTTTAATAATGAATCAGCCATTGGAGGATATTTGTTTTTTGATGTTTCTGAAGAGATAAGGTTAAAATAACAACGGGTTAAAGATTGTTAATATTGTAAAATGACTGGAAACCAGAAGTTTTTCTGAATTTTATTCCTTAATTCACATTTTAAGATTATTTTTTGGTAAATTTTGTTAAACAAACATTTAAATTTTGTTAAAAATAATGCATTGATAATCATTATTTTATGATTTTTAAATGTGTTAAAGTAACAGGTAAAGCTGTGCTTGGCATGATTTTTACATCTTACTTGCTTAGTAAAATTTAAAAATTAGAGTTATGAAAATGTTTAAACAGGCAATATTACTGGCTGGAATTTTAACAGCAGGAATAGCAAGCGCACAGAGTTCACAAATGAATAATATGATCAAGGTGGGCGCAAATGTTGGTTTAGCAGTTCCTTCAGATAACCTTTCGGCTGCTGTTGGAGTAGATGTAGCTTACCAGAACCTTATTACCCCTGGTTTTGGATTAGGTATTGCATCAGGATATAGCCATTATTTCGGAAAAGAGAATAACGGATATAAAAATAATGATGTAGGAGTAGTTCCCGTAGCTGCTTTAATTAGAATTTATCCAAAACAAACAGGTTTCTATTTTGGAGCTGATTTAGGATATGGATTCTTAGTTGGAGACAAAACGGTAGCTTCCAATACAAATGTAGAGAGAGCAAGCGGAGGTTTTTACCTTAAGCCGGAGATCGGATACCACAACAGAGATTGGAACTTCTTTGTACAATACCAGAAGGTTTTTGTAGGAACTAAAGGAGATTTACCAGGTCAGGACTATAATGTGGGAAACATCGGAGTAGGCTTCGGGTATAATATTCCATTAGGAAAGTAGTTAGATTTAATATAAACAATTATTAGCCAAACCTTTTCACTTTTGTGAAAAGGTTTTTTTCTTGTCTGCAGGATTTACAAAAACAATTATTATATTTGGTAAAATTTGAGGTTATGATTCTGAATCCAAAATTTCCACTTTATTTACCAGGAGTAGAGAACAGTAATAATGATAATGTTTCTATCATTGGAGCAAGTCTCCGTGAAGACATGACGATCTTAGGCTATTTTGTGTCCAGTAATGGAGGTCTTGAGATAAAAATTCAACAAACGTATTCCACAAAAGAATATGCTTCTTTTACTGATATTTTAAAGAAGTTTATTCAGGATAATCAGCTGGAAAATGTAAAACGTCTGGGAGTGGCCGTGCCAGGTCCTGTACTTGACGGAAAAAGCAGCCCGGCAAGATTAGGCTGGAATTTAGATATTGAAGAATATAAAAGAGATTTCGGGTTTGAAAAAGCAGATATGCTGAATGACCTGGAAGCTTCCGCTTACGGAATGGCCCTTCTTGAGGATAATGACCTTGAGGCCATCTATACAAGCGGTCATCTTGAAAAAGGAAATGTGGCCATTCTTGCCCCCGGAAACGGGCTGGGGGAAGCCGGATATTTCTTTGACGGAAAATATTTACGGCCTTTCGCTACAGAAGGAGGACATTCTGAATTTTCACCAAGAACCAACGTAGAAGTTGAGTTTTACCAATTCTTAAATAATATTTATGGAATTGTAAGCTGGGAAAATGTATTATCCAAATCAGGATTATTTAATATCTACAGATTCTTAAGGGACGTAAAAAGACATCCGGAGCCGGAATGGTTAAGCGAACGCCTTTCAGGAGGTAATTTTGCTGAAGAACTCTATAAAGCTGCAGTAGAAGATAATGTACTGATCTGTAGAATCGCTTTAGATACTTTCATTGAGTTTTTGGCAAGAGAGGCTAATAACCTGACATTAAAAGTGAAGGCGACAGGCGGGTTACTGATCTCAGGAGATATTCCCCAGATGGTTAGAGAATATATCGATAAAGATAAATTCTACGAAAAATTCAAGATCAGTGATAAAATGGAAGGGATGTTGAAAAATATTCCTATTTACCTGGTCAAGCAAAACCATACAGCATTAAAAGGGGTAGCACTTTATACCGCTTTTTACCAAGAATAAAAAAAAGACTCCGAAGAAATTCGGAGTTTTTTTAAGGGATGATATTATTCATAAAAATAATCATATTTCTTGATTTACATCAACGCTATCTATTAAAGGAGATAGCTATCTTTGTATTATTAAATAAGTAAATACTTTTATTCAATGAAAAAAATATTTTTATTAGCAGTTTTAGCCGGTGGGTTAGCTTTCGGACAGTCAAAAAAAGTAGTAGCGTCTGATATTCACTGGTGGGGATATAAAGTTGCAAAATCTGAGGCCAGTTCTCACGACGGTACTGTAAAAGTAAAGTCCGGAGATATGGTGATGAAAGGAAATCAACTGGTAGGAGGAAGCTTCGTTTTAGATATGACTTCAATTAATGCAACTGACCTGTCAGGAGAATACCAGCAAAAGCTAAACGGGCACCTTAAGAATGGTGACTTCTTTGAGGTTGAAAAATTCCCTACTGCCAGCTTCAAAATTACGGGTATTAAGAAAAACAACGATAAAATCTACAGTTCTCTGGTAACAGGAAATCTTACAGTAAAAGGAAAAACGAACCCGGTTACCTTCCCTGCAAAGATTTCTTACAGCAAAGGAGTGGTGAGTTTAGTATCAAACAAATTCTCTTTCGACAGACAGAAATTTGATGTAGCTTACAAATCTACAATGCAGGATGTTTTTGTGAAAGATGATATCGATATGCAGGTTAAGGTTACTGCTCAATAAATTAATCAAAAAAATATTGTTAAAAGTGTAGAAGTTCTACACTTTTTTTTATTTTTGTTGAATTGTAAATAAAAAAGAATGAAAAGATTACTATTGTTTGCTATGGTGTGTGTAGGCATATCATTTGTTTCTGCCCAAAAGAAATTTGATAAAGTTTCAAAAGTGACTTCATCAGAGATCAGATGGTGGGGATATAAGGTTGTAAAAACTGAAGCCTCTTCCCATTCAGGAACAGTGAAACTGAAAAGTGGAAAATTTAACTTTGACCATACTGTTTTGGTAGACGGAGAGTTTGTAATAGATATGAGAAGCATGATGGCCGGAGATGTTTCCGATGAGGACCAGATCAAGCTTACAGATGACCTTAAAAGTTCAAACTTCTTTGAAGTGAAAAAATTTCCGGTAGCTAAATTCCATTTGACTAAGATTATTCCATTAGCCAACAGCGAATACAACTCTACAGTGTATGGAGATGTTACCATTAAAGGAGTGAGAAAAACCATCACTTTTCCTGCAAATGTATATGTTACCCAGTTTACCGTAGTCATTGAGTCTGCTAAGTTTTCATTAAACAGAAGAGACTTTAAGGTATTCTACCAGTCTTCACTGAAAGATTATTTCATCAAGAATGAAATGGATATCCAGTTCAGAGTTTCTACAGAACAATTAGATAACGAAAACAGAATTCCGGTAAAGAAAAAGAAATAAGATTAAATATAATATTGATAAAAAAGAGCAGTTCAGTTGATGGATTGCTCTTTTTTTATGGAATATGGGATATACAATTGGTGTTGAGACCATTCCGTCAAATCTGCTGATTGGATATGTGTTGGAGAAGAGCAATATTTTGTCTTGAATTTTAATATTCATGAAAATATTAGATTTGAATAGCTTTAGTACTTCTTACGCAATGAGCTCATTATAAAAAATGAAGTCTTATTTTAAAACTTTTTTGAAAATTGTAACACACCATTTGTCATTCCTTAGAAATTTAAGCACAGTTTTATTTTTCCAGGCTTGGATTCCTACAGAATGACAAAGACAGCACCGGTCAAAAAATTCTGTACTCTCCCTTATAGAAAGCATCCTACAATGCAACAGCAAAAGGAAGCTGAAAATATTCAAATACCTCTGGAACAATTTTATCGCAGATAAAATCCTTGCGCCTTAAAACGCTTAGTTACTCAATCTTCTTGCGTCTTTGCGTTTATTCCAACTTACACTTCTAACCTACTCTTTTTTAATAACACTGTTTAGATTCCTTCGGAAGACAATTGTATAGATCGTTTTAACTTTCTTCTTTTTCCAATAATAATACTCGTGAAAATAGGATTGAAAAATTATATTTCCTTTTTACATAAAGCCTAAGTCTTATAACAACTTGAATGTTTAAAGCTTTTGCAGTTTAAACTCAGCAGCAATATCTTTAGCTTTTTCCTTATTAATCTGTCATTTATTTTCCTGTTTTTTTATAAATTAGTCCTATGAAAATTTATGTTGTAAGCGGTCTTGGAGCAGACTTTAAGGTACTTGAAAGATTGGAGTTCCCTCCAAACTATGAATCGGTCTTTATAGATTGGCTTATTCCTGAAAGTAATGAACCTTTTGATGACTATGTAAAAAGAATGGCTGAAAAGGTGGATGATTCGGAACCATTCTGTTTGTTAGGTTATTCTTTTGGAGGAATTATTGTACAGGAGATTAATCAGCTGAAGCCAGCTGAGAAAGTAGTGATTCTGGGAAGTATAAAATCAGATAAAGAGAAATCCAAGTTCATAAAGACCGGTGAGGTAACTAAGATCCCAAGAATCCTTCCGGTAGGGCTGTTCAATAATAGAGCAGCTCAGGTATATTCTGTGGTAAGAAAGCTTTTTGATCCCAGAAATCCTAAAATCCTGGAATATTTCAAAGTGCGGGATCCTTATTATTTAAAATGGTCTGTAGAAAAAGTTTCCGAATGGAAGTTTGAAGAAAATCCTAATGTTATTCAGATATTAGGAGATAAAGATATTGTTTTCCCAATACGGTATTCAAAACCGGATTATGTGATTAAAGGCGGTTCACATCTTTTTCCGGTTACCAAGCATAAAGAAGTTTCGAAAATACTGACCAAGGTGTTTTCTGAAAAAACGGTCGATATTATTTCATAAATACTTTTTTTATGGGGGTGTTGTAATTTAAAATGTGTTTTTATGAAATTTATATTTAAATTTGATAGGGTTAAATATGAATTTTATGAAAATAGGATTAAAATGGATCGTTTCATTTTCGGTAATTGCTATTGTTGCATTTGGAGGATTGTTTTGGAATCCTGCTACCGATGTTTCCGATACCGGGGTATTTCTGAGTGAAGATAAAATTGTAGGGGCAGATGTTGCCTGGATCCTTGCTGCTGCCGGGCTGGTACTGTTGATGACTCCCGGCCTTTCTTTTTTTTATGGCGGAATGGTTGGAAAGAAAAACGTGATTTCCACCATGCTGCAGAGTTTTATTGCGTTGGGGGTTATTTCTATTTTATGGGTAGTGGTAGGGTTTTCTTTGTCTTTTGGTGAATCTTTAGGATTCAGTATGAATGGAAAGCATTACGGGATCATAGGAAATCCTTTAAGCTATATGTTCTTTAACGGAGTGGGAGCCTTACCACACAAAATGATGGCTTCTACCATTCCTTTTGTGCTTTTTGCACTGTTTCAGATGAAATTCGCTGTTATTACTCCTGCTATCATTACAGGATCTTTTGCTGAGAGGGTTCGTTTTATTTCTTACCTTTTATTTATAGTCCTTTTCTGTATTTTTATCTATACGCCACTCTGTCACATGGTATGGCATCCGGACGGCCTCCTGAACAAATATTTTGGAGTGAAAGACTTTGCCGGAGGTACGGTAGTACATATGAGTGCCGGATTTGCTGCCCTTGCAGGAGCTTTAGTATTGGGACGGAGAAAAAATCCGCACCATGAACCGTCAAATATTCCCTATGTCCTTTTGGGAACAGGCATGTTGTGGTTTGGGTGGTTCGGATTTAATGCAGGATCGGCATTGAGTGCTGCCGCCTCTGCAGCTACTGCTTTTGGAACAACTACCATTGCTTCTGCTTCTGCCATGATGACCTGGATATTTTTTGATAGAATCAATGGACGAAGTATTTCTGCATTGGGAGCTTGTATTGGAGCAGTAGTAGGACTGGTGGCAATTACTCCCGGATGTGGTTTTGTCAGTATTCAGGAGAGTCTTTTCATAGGATTTATTTCATCCATCGTTTCTAATATGATGGTCAACTGGAAAGCTTTGAAGAAGGTAGATGATACATTGGATGTTTTTGCCTGCCATGGGGTAGGAGGAATTATGGGAATGGTTTTAACGGCTGTTTTCGCGCATGGTGAAAATGCAAGTCTTCTTCATGGTGGAGCAAATGTATTTCTTCATCATATGGCGGCTTTGGTTCTGGTTTCTGCATTTACGTTTTTCGGATCATTACTTTTATATAAAATTACAGATTCCATTATTACGCTACGGGTTTCTGAAGAGTCTGAAAATATGGGGCTTGATCTTTCCCAGCATGATGAGAGTCTCAATTAGTAACAGAAAAAATCAGGGTATAACACGGAGGCTTCCGGAATACCCTGTTTTAAGCTGAAATTTCAAAATATTGCTTTAAGATTTTATGTAATGGAGGCAATAGCCTTAAAGACCATTTTTTTTGACTCCTCAAATATTTCACCACCAAATTCTTCATTATCTAACGAGAAAACGGAGACATCTTTTATTCCCATTATTCCTAAAATATGTTTTAAATAGGTGGTCTGAAAGTTCATATGACCATTCTTTTCATTTTCTCCATAGCCTGTGTCTCCTCTGCTTGAGAGTATAAATATTTTCTTATTTTCCAGCAGGCCTACATAGTCACCGTCTGGAGAACCTGACCTGAATTTCCAGGTTTCGTTGATTCGCATGACCTGATCTATATAGGCTTTTAAACCGGATGGAATAGACCAGTTGTACATGGGGGTGCCAATCACATAGATATCATTTTCTTTAAGCTCTTTTACAAGCTCATCACTCAGTTGTAATTCTTTTTGGCTTTCCTCTGTTCTGTCTGAAGGCTTTTTAAATGCTCCTGCAATCCAGGATTCATTAATATTGGGGATATGGCCAATTCCGGTTTCTCTGTAAGTAAATACAGCATGGGGGTATTTGGTTTTCCAGTTTTCAACAAACAGGTCGGTTAGTCTTCGGCTGTAAGATCTTTTACCTCTTACACTGGCGTTAATAATCAATACTTTCATAATGGTAAATTCTATACCTCAAAATTCTTGATTATTAAGTCCGGAAAAATTGATCTAGTTCAAGAGGATTTATTTTTTTTTCTAATTCTGCTGATAAACTCTGCTGAGACTCCTAAATAAGAAGCTATTAAATACTGCGGAACTTTGGCGGCTATATCAGGATAGGACTCCAGGAAGTAAAGATATTTCTGTTCAGCCTTATACATATTATTAAATACAATTCTTTTTTCCAGAGTTCCGAGGTACCCCTCTAAAATAATTCTAAAATATCTTTCCAGCGAAGGGATCTGCTCTAACAGTTTTTGAAAAGAGCTATGGCTGATCTGTAACAGCTTTGTTTTCTCTATCGCCTGTATATTATAAATAGAAGCTTTTTGTCTGGAAAAGCTGTAGATATCAGCTGCCCACCAATCATCAATCGCTAAAAAAAGGATTTCTTCATTGCCGTTTTCAGGATTGATGCAGAAGGCTTTTAAGGTACCGGAAACAACATAGTTGTCATAGCGGCAGGTGTCTCCATTCCTTAAAAGAAATTCACCTTTTTCCAATGTCCTTTCTGTCCAGAAGTTTTTGAAAACCGAAATTTCCTCCGGACTCAATTTGATATGTTGCGAAATATTTTTAATTAGTGTTTCCATTTAGAATGATGAAAATATACAGGGTGAATTTAATAAGGTTACAGAAAGAATTATTGTTCATTGCTAATTTAAAAAATATAATTGTGAAATCTTATTTCTATGGGTATGAATAGTTATTAATACCGGGTTCTGCTATGCTTTTTATTAGATTTATCATGTATCTTTGTATAAGCAAAATGAAGAGCCATTTATGGAATCAATATCGGTTTTTGAGATTATTAAAGTAGGAATAGGTCCATCCAGTTCACATACGATGGGACCTTGGAATGCAGCGGCTGCATTCATCAGAATTATAAAAAGGGAAAGATCAATTGCAGAGGTAAAGGAAGTTTTTCTTGAATTCTTCGGTTCTTTAGCCAAAACCGGAATTGGGCACGGAACGGATATCGCCGGAATGCTTGGATTGAACGGTGAAGATTTTAAGACCATCAATACTTCAAAAATTGATGAAAAGATAGAAAAAATAAAAAAAGACCAGATTATTAATCTTGGTGGTGAGAAAGAAATTCCGTTTGTTTACGGGTATCATTTGGTTTTAAATATGCAGAAATCACTAGATTTTCACCCGAATGGAATGATCTTTAAAGCTGTTTTTGAAGATGGTACCGAGCTTGTTCAGGATTTCTATTCCGTAGGTGGAGGTTTTATTGCCAGTCAGGAAAAAAACTCGATAGAAAAACAATGCGTACGTACATTGTATCCTTGTCATAAAGCTGCAGATATTGCAAAATACTGCCAGAAGCTGGGATTCAACAAAATTTCAGACTTAATTTTAATCAATGAAGAAAGCTGGAGGTCACAGGATGAAACAAGACAGGAAGCTTTATATATCTGGAGTCAGATTAAAGAATGTATCTACAAAGGAGTGAATAAAGAAGGAGTCCTTCCCGGTGGGTTGAATGTTTCCCGAAGGGCAGCGGGAATTAATAGAAAACTACTAGGTGACAAAATTTACAAAAATAAAGATGAATGGTTTCAACAAGTGGTTGATGCCGAAGAAAATTTCACCAATATCAATAAATGGATTGCCTGTTTTGCACTGGCGGTAAATGAAGAAAATGCAAGCTTCGGAAGAATTATTACAGCGCCTACGAATGGAGCGAGTGGAGTGATTCCCGCAGTGTTAATGTATGCACAGGCGTTTACACCATTTACGAGTGAGGATGATATTGCAAGATTCCTGCTTGTAGCCGGAGAAATAGGAACATTATTCAAGAAAAATGCAACCATTTCTGCAGCAATGGGAGGATGTCAGGCCGAAATTGGAGTATCATCAGCGATGGCTGCTGCGGGACTTACGGAAATCCTTGGAGGAAGTGTAGGGCAGGTATTAATGGCTGCTGAAATAGCTATGGAACACCACCTTGGATTAACCTGTGATCCTATTAAAGGGCTTGTACAGATCCCATGTATTGAAAGAAATACAATGGGAGCTATGAAAGCGATTACAGCCGCTAATATCGCATTGGAAAGTGATCCTACAAAGGCAAAAGTAACGCTGGATGAGGTCATCCAGACCATGTGGGAAACTGCTCAGTCTATGAGTGACCGCTTTAAGGAAACTTCTGAGGGAGGATTAGCCATTGCGGTGAATGTTCCTGAATGTTAATAATAGAATAATAAAATATAAAATCCTTAGACATAACATAACATCTAAGGATTTTTTTATGCAGTAGTGGAACTTAATAGGGGTCAAACACTATTTTTTATTGAACATATATGTTTTTCCACCCTGAAGTTGTTGTTTTCAATTGAAAATTCCTAATTGTTTGTAAGAAGGTTAAAAACTATCCATGTAATTTATCATTGCGAATCCACCTCAATTTTTATGATGTCCGTTTAGGTGACTATGGAATGATATTAAGACCAATACTTAATTTTTTTTTTGTTAAAAGCTTTGCGCATAAGAAGTACGATTAAGTCTATGAAAATTTATGATTTTCATGGATGTCCCGATGAATATTACAATGGGAACGTGATATTCCCCTCCTCCGGAGGGGTGGCGAAAATTCAAAGAATTTTTGATGGAGTGGACATAACCTGATGTACAACATTACTTTAAAGTGCTATTCAGCATCCTGTTTGTCATTCCGCAGGAATCCAATCTCAATTTTTATAATCCCAGTTGGAATATTCCTATGGAATGGCAAGATTGTAACTATTATTTTAAAATAACACTAAGTTTTAGGAAAAAAGCTGGGTTAAGTATTATTATCTTAATATACCTCTGATTCTGTTGGCATTGGTAATCAGTTCTTCAAGGTATTCATAATTTTCTTTTTCCAATGCGGATTTGAATTTTCTGAGCTGGGTAATATGTTCGTTCAATACATCCAGTACATTTTCTTTGTTCTGTTTAAAGATGGGAACCCACATTTCCGGATGCGATTTAGCCAGACGTACGGTACTTGAGAAACCTGAACTGGCCAGTTGGAAGATAGTCTCTTCTTCGCGCTCTTTTTCCAATACGGTATTGGCAAGGGCGTAAGAGGTAATATGGGAGATATGGGAAATATAGGCAGTATGGATATCATGATCTTCTGCATCCATGTAGATGATGTGCATATCAAGTGCATCGACTACTTTTTCCACCAGGGTTAAAGCATCTTCAGCAGATTCTTCTTTATTGCAGATAACCCCCGCTTTTCCTGAGAAACTTTCGGCAATAGCAGATTTCGGACCGCTATTTTCGGTACCCCACATCGGGTGAAAGGCTACAAATCTTGAGCGTTTTGGATGATTTTTTACGGCATTGACAATTCCTGCTTTTGTAGAACCTGCATCCATTACGGTCTGATGATCCGATATAAGATCCAGAACCCCCGGCAATAATTTTCGGGCAGCATCCACAGGAATAGCAAGGATGATCAGCTCTGCGCTTTTTACGCCCTGCTCCAGATCAGCTCCTGCATCAATGATGTTCAGCTCTAATGCTTCATCAATATGCTGTTTATTGTTATCGATTCCGTAGATAAAGCTGGCGATGCCTTTTCCCTTTAATTTTAATGCTATCGATCCTCCGATTAATCCAGCTCCTATAATACTTATTTTCATCTTTTAAATTGGTTTTAAATAAAAAAAACCCCGTCCAGGACGAGGTTTTAAATTATGTTCATAAGAATCCCTATCCCAGATCTGAGTTAAAAATTCTATAATAATATGTTCCGTTGTTAAAATTCACAAAGCGAAGGTATAAAATTTTTTTAAACTTATGAAATTTCTGATTGAAATTATATAGAGATAATGTGTTATTTGCTGTTAGTGAGTATATAGATGATTGTTCCTCCACCATTCCATGCTGTACTTGTGCTGTGAGATGTTTTTCTGAGTGATTTGTTGTAGTTCAGATTCCAGCTGGCGATAGGCTGTGAGGTCTTCATCACCGGAAAGATTTACATGGGCTGTACTAATCCAGAATTATTTGAGAATTCAGGGGTATCGGTTTCTGCTGTTTTTAAATCGGGTTCTATGGCGGATTTTAGTGCCATCAGTTGTTTGAATTTTGGATAAGGGCAAGACGCTCTTCAACTTCTTTGATTTTATTGATCCAATAATTTATTCCTTCCTGATTAGTCACTGTTTTCTTAAAAGCATCCCGGTTCACCGTCCATAGCTGAGACCCGTTTTTCTGGTATTCCAGTTCACGTTCTCTTTTGGTTTCCGGTTCTATGCGGTATCTCCAATACACCAGCGAGTGCATATATTCTGCGCGGATTTTTTCAAGATAAGTGATAATAGCCTTTCGATCCTGAGGAATATATCCCGGACCGGAACATCCGCAGGAATGAAAAGTGATGCCTACTGTATACAGATCCCGGATATGCGCCCATCTTTTATGATCATTTTTTGAGGGTGATTCAAAATCCAACCCCATATTGGCCATCAGTTTTCCGCACTCAGGACATTTGGCTTCTACTGAAACCTGAGAATCCCTATCCACATCGTGTAAAATGCGGCGTTTGAATGTTTTCTGACAGTTAAAACAAGCATAATGACCTTTGTAAACCGTCATGGCATATCGGCACATTGCGTATCGTATTTAAATGGTTGATATTTGTTAAATATTGTTACTTTCGGATATAAAAATATGTATTTTTCCTTTTATTTAAGAAAAAAATATCAAATTTTTGATTTTATTGTGTATTTATTCAATCAATAAGATGCCGGACCAGTCTTTTTTATCCAAAAGAGACAGCCCTATCCCCGCTAACCCTTCCAGTAATCCCGGGTTATAGACATATTCATCCGCTGCTTTATATAAAAAGCAGCATTCCTTATTTTCAGGAGTATAATAAGAATGAGTGATCCCATGCCAATATTCTCCGGCCTGTCTGAACGCCGGGTTTTGAGTGCGGTTATAAAATGAATCGTATATCGAAGAAATTCCTGCACTCCCATGACAAAGTGAAGCATCGGTTACTTTACTGGAATCATCATGTTTTCTGACAGTGGTTTTTAACAGTATTTGTAATGCCTGATCCTGTAAAGATTTATCCTGAATGAGCTCGCCAATTTTATAGAGAACACAGGATATCCCCAGGTCACCGTAGCACCAGGCCAGTCGGGAAGCATATTTTGACTTTTCTTTATTGGTTTCGATTACTGAAGGGAATACGGATACTGTATCTTCCATCGAAGCATAGGCCATAAATTCTGATACGGTTTGTCTGATAAAAGAAATATCAGAATCCGAATCTGCGATATAGGCCAGTACTAGAAGATTGGGAAGAAAGCCATGAGAAACGCCAAAATTGGAAATGTTTTCTGCCTTATCTTTTGGGTTTTGCCAGAATAAATCTGTCTTCGTTTTAATGATTGTTTTTTTTAATGTGTGCAGTAAGCCAGGATCCAGTTTTCGGATATCCATCTGTTTGTTCATGAAAGGCATCACCATACCGATTCCACCATAAAAGAAATCAAAATTATGATTCTGAAACTGAGCAATAGCTTCTTCTACCATTATCTCTCCAATATCTTCAATGTCCAGAAAATCAAGAGAACACCATTGAGATTCCTGTAAATAGGAGGCAGAAGATAAAATACCGGATAACCCTGCCGCATAGGAAAGGTCAATTCTTTCATTTTCTATATGATCGAAGATTAAATCTTTATACCGGTCAATTTTTTTTTCTACCGTTTTATTATAAAGCTCAGGATAAGCATTAAAATAATGGTGAATAAATAATAACTCTGAGCAGGCTCCATTCATTAATCCAACGTGGCTATGCTCGTAGTCTAAGATGTTTTTACAGAGGTGTTGAAGTATTGGCATTTGTTTGTAAGCTGAAGAATTGTTTTTTTAAAATTTTTTCAAGGAAGCAGTACATTAAATATTCGTGAAGCCTGTTATCACTTCGTACCACCCTGATAATATGCATATGGATAATATTGGCCAGGTTCTTATAGGAGTTTTGATCAAGTAAAGCGGGTAAATCTCCCTGGATATCCTTGGAAAATTGAGTGTGAATCGCTGATAATATACCATTTTTTTCAGATATAATATTCTCAATTTCTCCGGAGAAACCTTTAAATTTTGCATTGATAAAAGAGGTTTTCAAGGGTGACATATTAAACTCCTTAGCCAGGCTGCTTTTTACTCCACTTACAAAGTTTAATTGGGCTTCCGTATTGAGATTGAATAATTTAAAATAGAAAAGCATGTGTTTGATAGGGTACATCCAGAGAATATCAGTATTGTTTTCTTCAATATTTTTCTCAATGATTGCCGCGGAAACAAGAGAATCATAATAAAATATCTTTTCAAATATTTTGGTGTTATTTCCTTCGTAGCGCTCTAATTCCCTGTCATAGGTGTCATAAGATATCTTTTGTATTTTCCCGGTAAGGTATTTCTTTATAAGCGCATTGATATGGGATTTTATCTCTCCATGATTGCTTTTGGGTGCAAAAATTCTTAGTCTTATATGAAACTCGGGATCATAAAATTTAATATAGAAAAACTTATCTATAAGTGTATTAGCCTGTAAAAAGTTTAAAATTCCTACCGTTTCGCATATGAAAAAGTCTGCAAATACTTTACCTGTATAAATTTTCAGATAAATGCAGTTATCAATATCCGGAAACAAGGACCTGGGAATATCAGAGGTTTTCACAGCGGGAATCGGGTGCTCTTCTTTCAGTTCCCGGCCTTCGTTTTTGAAAAACAGCAGAAACTCATTATTGATGGTATTTCCATCCTGATTATAGGTTACCGGAGTAAATTCGTCAATTAAGGACTCTATTATTTTTAATTTTTGTTTCTTTTTCAGTTCTGTTAAAAAGGTTTTCTTTGAAATTTCAAACTTCAAATGGATATACAGTTCATTGTCACCCTGTGAAATGAAGAAATTTCTCCTGATATTAAGCTTTGTAAGGTTTTCATCAAATGCTGTAAGGGCTTCTGTAACACTTGTATTTTTATTTGTGAAAAAGTCATGATATTCAATAAGCCATGAAGCTTTTTTGACAATGAAATTTCCTTTTTGCAATCTTGGAAAAAATTTAAAAATATCCAGCAGCCTGTCTTCATTGATCAGGAGACTATGATTTTGCTGGGCCTGAAAATCCAGCAGAAACTCAAAAATCGGACTGTTAGTGGGATGCATGATATTGTAGGCATTGGAAAAAACCGGAATTACGTACTTATTTAATGCTTTAGAGCGTAACACAATCTGGTCATTTACAATAGAAATATACAGATCATTCAGATGAATTTTCTTTCTGTTGCTGCTTTCATCAATGTATCCTATGTAATATTCAGTATTAATTTTTCTTTCAATGACATTTCCTATTTTTTCCGAAGGAAGATGTACAATTTCGGCAATGACGGTGTCTTTACCATAGATCTTTTTTTCCTGATCATGAATATCATCTAATAAATTACTTATCTCTTTATGATCTGAAAACCGTCCCAATATTTTTCGTGGAGAATGGAACGAGATATAATCAATAAAATAAACGGGATTATTAGTTTCTTTATCGAGAAAAATAGATACTTTATAGGATTTAAATGGGAAAGACTGATTCACTTTTTCGGGAAGAAAAACTTCCTGGTTTTTACTTAATACATGGAGATCAATAGTATTTTTTTTGTTTTTAATACAATCAATGATGGCATGAGAGTACTGAACTTCTTTCCTGTTGAGACTAAGATGATCCTCCTTGATGGATTCATTGGGCCAGCCTAAAATGAGAGTACTGCTGTCTATATTATCTGAGTTGACAAATTTTCCATAGCCGACTCCGAACTCAATATCGAGTGCATGGAGTAAACTGACTTCCTGCTGGTCATATTTTTTGCTGAATTGTTTTTTGAAATGAGTGATCCTGTAAGGAGTCTGGTTTTCTAATATGCTGAATCTTTCGAAAATCGCATCACTTTTCTGAATATCTTCAATGAACTTTTTGCTCATTGTATTTGAAGTTTCAAAATAAAGGTCTACATGAAGAGGTACCTTTTTCTGATTAGGAAGTGACAGGATTTCAGGGATATTATTTCCTTGATTAGACTTGTCTATATACTCTTTTAGCTCATTAAAGCCTGGTATATCTACATTTTTATATATTTTGTTGATCAGGTTTCCGGTTTCGGTTCCTGAGTAAGATAAAGATGAATTGATGATCTGTTCATCCTTTAGTTCATTGAAGAAATCCTCAGCTTCACTTTGAGTAACTTCGTTTTCTTCTTTAATATAATTGATAATTTCTTCAGAAGTTTTTTCTGATCTGCAGAACTCGATAACGGAACCAATGTATTCATTACTTTCTATGGTTACCAATCGGTAGTCTCTGCCAATGATTCCTGTGTAGCACTGCAAATACTTGTATTCATCAAAGATTTCATACAAGGTATTGTTGGTAAGGTAGGATTCGTGTGTTTTCAGTGAGTGCACTGCTTTGTATACGTAGTCTGAATCTAGCCTGAGTCTGGGATAGGATGTATTCCAGTAAATCTTTTTATCAGCTGTTTCCGATGAGGCTTTAAGAGCACCCAGTCCTGAAAACAGCCCAAAAGGTGTAGGGCGTGTCGTATATCGAGAAAGATATTTGTATAATGATATTTCTAATTTTTCCTTTTGTTCAGGATTCTTTTTAGAAAACTCTTTTGTCACCTCATGGTAAAAGTTTAATGACGACAGTTTAATAGCATCCATAATAGCATCATTACAGGAAATATTTTCAATAACATCCGATGAAGAATAAAACTTGTCTAGATCATCAGGTGAAAGAACCGGAGTTCTCAATATGGTGTAATGAAATGGAGTATATTGCTTTGAAGACATATTATTTTACGTTGGAGATGACAAAAGAGATCAAATGTTAATTAGCAGTTACCGCAATCTGCTGTACAGTTTGCTTTTGAACAGTTTAACAGGTGAGTATGCATAAAGTTAGACATACATCCGTCTGAACATCCTGCAGTAAACAATCCTAAATCGTCACCAGCACCAATGGCTTTACCTCCTTTTACTTCAAATAAGCTGTTTTTGCTTAAATTCTGTACGTTCTTTTTTGAAATTGTTAGTTTTTTGTCTGATTTTTTCATGGTAATTTTATTTTAAAAAATGTTTTGCTAATTTGGTGACTCCATGCCAGGCATTGCCCAGTGCATGCAGCATCTGATCCGGCTCTAATACCAGATAAAACAGAACCACAGGTACTACAGGAAGTAAACTTAAAAGAACAGCCAGAACTGGTGAAATAAGGTACATCCCGTAAGAATGGCTAAACCTGTTGCTTATATTGCCGGTAATGGCATTAAAAACAATAAGCATTCTGTCTTTATAATGATAGAGAATTAAGAGATCAAGGAATATATAATAGCTCAGTCTTGATGCAAACCCATTAACCATAGAAGGTTCCATAAAGGTGATATCCATGATTAAAATATTGAAGGCAATAGGTAAAAAAAGAAGAGCTCCTACAATTACTGTCTTATTATAGAGAAGCAAAGCTCCACATAACGTCTGGCAAATTCCGATGATGATCTTAAATGGATTGTGGTCAAATAAATACCACATTACTTTAAAAAGACTGAGGTCTTTAATGGGTTTATTCAATTCCTCACCGGAAATACCAAATTGTCCGTCATCGAAAAATTTAGCATATCCGAAAGATAAGAACTGCCACGCAAGCAGAACTCTACAGATCAGAATAAAATAGTCCCAATGCTTACTCGCAAAAGTCTTTTTAATTGTAGTAGTCACTATGGTTATTAGAAGTTTTTTTAAATATATGCTAAAATTTTGAAACAGAAATGCATATTGTGTGAAAAAAAATAATGTTTTTTAATTGACTTATAAAAAGTAATGAAAATAAGATGGTTCTTAAAGCTTCTGATATAGAGGTTTGTTTTGTAATAACTCTACTTTTAATAATTGCCTATTTTATTTCACTAAGCAGGGTATCTTTATCCTCTTTTTGCAGAGTTACCTGAAAAATTCACCCAAAAAAAGAGAAATCGGCAGTATTTATTGGACGAATACTGCCGATTATATGGCCTTATATATACTATTGAACTTATTGTTAACCTGGATGATCAATAAAATTGTAGTATTGCTGGAGAAAAATATCCGGCAGCCAGACTGTTTAAGGGTTTGAAATAATTAAGGTAGAAGGGATATCAGACAGCCATAAACTTTTGGTGTCAATCAGGCTCTTCCAGCTTTTACTGCTGATAAGCATGAGGTCCTGTGAGTTCAGGAATTCCTTCTCAATCTTTTTTTCATTATAGAGAGTGATATGGTTGGGGGCTACCTGCTCAATACTTCTGATGAGCTCTTTTACTTCAATATTGTTCCGGATCTGTCCTGCAGCATCCAGAATAATAATCTGTGAATTGTTATTATTGATCAGTCTTTTAGCATATTCAAGCAGGTGAAAATCACTAAGGTTGAATATCGGTACAAATATCTTATCAGCTGCCGTGAATTCTTTATCAACCAGAACTCCTACAGGAATAGTAGCTTTGTCTAGCACCTGAAGGGTCAGATCATCAAAAGGAGACGTATTGAAAATATTGCCTTTTCCTTTTACGGTATTTAATAATTTTTCCGGATTGATGATTTTTGTTGTAAACCCTAATAATCTGCCTAATAAACTTCCTTCGTACATAGATTTTCCAAACATGATAAGAAGAAGGTCATAATTTCCTTTATTGGTTATATTGGTCAGGTCACTTTCAACATCTGTAGAGGCTTTGAACAGGGTAGTGACTTCAAGCTGAAGCTCTTGAGAGGTTTCAATGACATTTTTAAACTGTTCTTTTTCGAAGTTTTCGATATCAAAAGCATGAAGTTCGTCAACAGGAGCAATAGTCATGGCGGTAACGCTTTTGTTGCCATTCATTTTACGGGTGAAATTATCTGCAAGCCTCAATAGCTTACTTCCTGCTTTTGCCGTTTCGAAAGATAAAAGAACTCTGTATTTTGCATCATTCTGTTCCTGCTCATCATCTTCCACCATGGATTTTTTTCCTTTAAAAACATAATTGATGAAATCCAGGCACGGACCAGTCATAAAAGTGGTAAATAATGCCATGATCACTAATAAAGCAAACAATTCCGGACCTAAAACACCCAAATCATAGCCTATATTGAGGACAATAAGCTCCGTTAGCCCTCTGGTATTCATCAGCGCTCCTATTGTGAGACTGTCTTTCCAGCTCATTTTTAAAAATTTTGCCGTCAGTGCACTTCCCACGAATTTTCCTGTAACAGCAGTTAGTATGATGAGGCCGCCAATTTTCCAGAGATGAATGTCATTCAGTAAACCGATCTGGGTTCTTAACCCGGTAAATACAAAGAAAAGAGGAAGTAAAAGAACCAATGCCACATCTTCTACTTTTTCTATAAAAAGGTTTCTGAATTTTATATTTTCAGGCATAATAGCACCAGCCATAAATGCCCCGAACAATGCATGAATTCCGATAACCTCTGTTGCATAAGATGAGATAATTAATACCAGAAAAAATATAGCCACCAGCCCTTTACTGATAAACCCTTTTCCTTTCTGTGATTCGGCAATCTTGGTTAGAAACGGCCTTACCGCCTTTATCATAATGAAAACGTACAGAATAGCCATTAAAATAACAAATACGGACCCTGAAAAAGACCCTGCTTTTACAATGGCGATCACTGCTGCTAAGATGCACCATGCTGTAATATCGTCTGCTGCGGCACAGGTGATGACAACGGTTCCTATTTTGGTTTTATGGAGATTCCGCTCCTGAACAATTCTGGCCAGTACAGGAAATGCTGTAATACTCATGGCAATAGCGATGAACAATGCGAATGAGCTGAACTGAATGCCATCCGGTGCAAATTCTTTATAAATGAAATAAGAAAGACCAACTCCCAATGCAAAAGGGATAATAATACTGGCATGACTGATGACTACGGCATCGTGTGCTTTTTTTCTAAGAACACTAAGGTCGAGTTCCATTCCTACAATATACATAAAGAGAATTAACCCGATCTGGCTTAAAAACTGTAAGTTGGGTAGTGATTCTTTTGGGAAAATAAACGCTGAAAGTTCAGGGAAATATAAACCGAAAAGAGAAGGTCCCAGGACAATACCGGCTATCATCTCTCCGATTACAGAGGGCTGTTTCAGTTTTATACAAACCCACCCAAAAAGTTTTGCCACCAGAATAATGGTCACAATCTGGGCAAGAAGAAGAGCTAAAGGATGGTGGAGGTTGGTGAGAAATGAATCTGTGAAGTTTTCCCACATGGTAGAACCTGTAGATTTAACGGGAGTAATATTTTCTCCAATCTCCAGCGTTTTTCCTTCTGCAAAAAACCAATACATAAGGCACGAAAAAAATGCAATTGTACTGATGTAAAAAATAATATTTTTATATTTCCCCAGATTCATGATTCCTAAATTTTGATGTAAAGTTGATAAGAATATACCTATATTGAAATACCCTTATTTTTAAAATGTAATGAATGTTCTAAAAAATGTAATAAAATCTACTTGAAAGAATATCCAACATCAATTAAAAGCCGGATATGAGAGCGCCTGTATTTTTCATTACAACATCCATTAATCTGCAGCAAAAGTACATGGATTGCAGACTAAAAATAAGGCGCTGTAATAAAGGGTTGGTATTCTGTAATGAAACCGTAAAGAACT
This sequence comes from Chryseobacterium sp. Bi04, assembly GCF_918698085.1. Taxonomy (GTDB): domain Bacteria; phylum Bacteroidota; class Bacteroidia; order Flavobacteriales; family Weeksellaceae; genus Chryseobacterium. The sequence continues at coordinate 27,958 of NZ_CAKKLP010000008.1, read as the reverse complement.
GGAAAGTTTATTTTCCAAAGAGTTCCATTAATGAGCTTTTATAGGCTTCACCAATCTGAAGTTTCAGAAAAGTATGATCTTCTGTAGAGATGGTACTGATAATTTCATTGGTTGAAAATACCTTGATAGAGGCCAGAGCGATAATTTCTTTTTTATTAACCTGTGCAAAATCTTTTGCAGGAAGCATTTCCAGTAGGTTTTTAAAGTTCAGGTTTTTCAAAACAATCGTGGTTCCGTCATTGAGGGTGATATCTTTATCCCGGCTGTCTATTTCCGATGTTTTGATATAAGCAATCTGTTCAGTAAAGATGACTGTTTTTCCAATGTTGGTATTCCATTCGATAAAGTTTTTTTTAAGAGGCGTTTCTACCAGTTCCTTAGCTTTTTCGAAGGCCTGGATCAGACGTTCTTTTTTGATAGGCTTTCTCACATAATCCACTACATTAAGGTCAAAAGCTTCAGCAGCATATTCTTTATAGGCTGTTGTGAAAATAATTTTTTTTGAATCTGAGATGAGTTCTGCAACCTGAAGACCTGTCATTCCGGGCATTTCAATATCCAGAATACATAAATTACAGTCGATATGGCCAATTTCGTTCAGGAAAATTTTAGGGTCGTTGAATGCTTTTACCACCTCTACATTTTCAATTTGTTCACATAGAAGTTTCAGGTAGCTGATCGCTAGCAGCTCGTCATCCAGAATAACGCATTTTATCATAGAATTCTCCTAAATTGATTTTTAGTTCTGCTGTGAAGATACCATTTTTTGAACTTCTTTCCAGTTGGTAGTAGGTGCTGTAAATCATTTTAAGCCTTTGATCCAAAGACTGGCTTCCAAAACCGCTTTTTTCCTTGGTAAGGCTGTTTTTTAAAGATGCTTTATTGCTTACTTTCATCGTAAACATCCCGTTTTCAAGTTCCAGATAAATGGAAATAAAAGAATCCTGGGCCAGGAAATCGGTATGCTTGAAGGCATTTTCTATAAGGTCAACGGAAATGAGCGGGGCAAATACTTTTTCCTCATATACAGAATCGGTTTTATTGATCCTGGATTTAATCCTGAAGTCGAAAAGGGGATTTATTTTGATCTTGTTGATCTCAATAAGGCTTAAGGCAAAGTCGAGCTCTTCTTTTGGACTTACAAACTTATTATTGCTTTCGTATAAAATATAATCCAGAACATTGGCCAGTTTATCCAGAGACATATACGTCTGGTAAGCATGTGACTGAACTGAATTAAGGATGTTTTTAAAAAGATGGGGATTCAGCTTGGTACCAATATGTTCAAGACGAACTTCATTCAATCGCTGTTCAATGATTTTATTGCTTTCTGATAACTTGGTATTTCTCTGTTTCAGTTTTTGATGCTGACTGAAGAGGTAAATACTGGTGGTTAAAAAAAAGAAAATGGCAAAAACTCCGATGAATATCAGATAATCATGAATCATGTAGTAATTGCCCTCCATAAAATCGTATTGAAACTATTTAAGCTTTTTCAGACTGTTTACCGTCATTGTCTCTTCACATTTTTCAAAGCCGATCTCATACGTAGGATTCTTTTCAGGATAGGTGATAATGTAAGCCGGACATGGCTTTTTCTGTGCATCACTTCTGTCAAAATCTACCTTTCCGTGGGTAATGATACTGTCTTTGATAAATTTTTCATCAATCTTGTTGGTGATCATTGCATTCTTAACCGCTTCGGAATATTTGAATTCTTTGGATAGGGTTTCTGCGATGACACGGCTGTTGGGCAGATAACCACTACAGCTGGCTCCCTTTTTGTTTAAAATAAAGAATACAAGAATCAGCCCCGGAATGAAGCCTATTAAATAAAATTTAAATTTTTTCATTAGAAAATTAAAAGATTGATATCGTGGTACGTAAGTCCGAAACGGTCACAGATGATCTTTTTGGTATGTCTTCCCTTATACATATATAAACTCTGCTTCATTTCATTTTTGCGGATCAGCATATTTTCAAAACCACCTTCTTCATCATAATTCAGGATATAGGAAAGGAAGAAATTCGAAATTGCTTTTGTGGTGGTTCTGGGCATTCTCGACGTAAGGTTGGGTAACCCACAATGAATAACACCATGTTTGATGATATACGGATCTTCCATAGTGGTAAGTTCCGATGTTTCGATAACCTTGCCGTTATCTATAGTAATATCAATGATGACACTGCCTTTTTTCATCTTCATGACCATATCCTCAGTAACGATAGGGGTCATATTTAATCTTGGAAGAGCTCCGATGACTACATCAGCACGTCTTAAGCTTTTGCTGAGTTCTTTAGGATCAATGATAGATGTAGGAACGCGGCTGTCAACAATGGTGTGAAGTCTTCTTAATTTGGATAGTGAGTTGTCAAAAACTTTTACACTGGCTCCTAAGCCTATTGCGGCTTTTGTAGCAAATTCACCTACAATTCCGGCTCCAAGAACTACTACTTCAGCAGGTCTTACACCTGTAATTCCTCCAAGCATTAACCCATTGGACAGGGCTAATAATTCTGAAGCATATAAAATAGAAACAGATCCTGCAATCTCACCAATGAGCCTTACAAGAGATAGTTGTTTGTATTCATCAACAATAAATTCAAAAGCAATGGCATTTATTTTTTTCTCAGCAAGCTTTAAGAAATATTCTTTGTCCCTAAGATTGATCTGAAGTGCTGATACCAAATAGGTATTCGGTTTCATAAAATCAATTTCATCTTCGGTAGGAGGGTTAATCTTTAAAATAAGATCCTGTCCGAAGGCTTCTTTGGGATCATTAGTGATCTTTGCTCCAGATTCAGAATACTGTAAATCGGTAAAAAATGATCCTTGTCCGGCTCCTGATTCTATGATAATCTCATGGCCGTGTTCTACCAGCACCTGTACAGCGTCCGGAGTAATGCAAGTTCTCCTTTCATTTAAACAGGTTTCTTTAGGAATTCCAATACTGAATTGTTTCCCCTTTTTTATAACCTCCAATTTTTCCTCTTTCGGCATCAATTCTTCTTCTGTGAAAGGAGTAAAAATATTTGTACTCATCCTTTAAATTATGTCTTACAGATTATTATTTTAATACTGATTTAAGAAGCAAAGATACATAATATTTAATCGAATGAAACTTCTCTGTGCTCGCCTGTATTCAGAATGCTCATTGTATGGTACTTGAGCCCGTAAAGCTCTTCTTCATAGACTTCCGGCCATTCAATGATGCACAAAAAAGAGTTATCCAGATATTCTTCAATACCAATATCATAGACTTCTTCAACGTTTTTTAAGCGATACAGATCAAAGTGGTATACCTTCCCTTTTGAAGTACTGTATTCATTGACAATAGAGTAGGTAGGTGAGTTGACCTCATCCTCACTGCCCAGATTTTTAAGCAAAAACTGTGTGAAAGTGGTTTTTCCGGCTCCCAGATTTCCCTTCAGTAAAAGAATGTTATATTTTAATTCAGGAAAAACAGTATCCACAACTTCCTGCCAGTCTTCGATTGTATGTATAGTGAATTGCATAAGCTAATTTGCTACAAAAATAATGAAATTTAAGTTTGAGAAAGTGAGGGAAAGGAATAAATATTAGATGCTAGCCAGGTAGGAGGTTGGCTTTGGATATTGATAAAGAGTTAAGAGCTAAGAATTAAGAGTTAAGAGTTAAGAGTTAAGAGTTGGGTGCTAGAAGTTATACATTATATATTATACAGGAACAAATATTTTAGATTACTGATCCTGAAATCCGCACTTCGAATCCCGTACCTCTTTATGCCGAATCTCAAACCTCATTCCCATAATATTTCCAAAAGTACCTCACTCAAAACTTCCGACTTCTCTATAAAAATACTTAATTTTACATCATGATTTCTAAGCAGACGATAGATAAAATATTCTCCACAATCAGGGTAGAAGAGATTGTGGGTGAATATGTGCAGTTGAAAAGAGCGGGGTCTAACTTTAAAGGGCTCAGCCCATTCCATGAGGAAAAATCTCCAAGTTTTGTAGTTTCACCAAGTAAACAGATCTGGAAGGATTTCTCAACAGGTAAAGGAGGAACAGCTATCTCTTTCCTGATGGAAATTGAAAATTTTACCTATCCTGAAGCACTTCGCCATGCAGCCAAGAAGTACGGAATTGAAATTGAAGAAGATCTCCGTGAAATTTCCGAAGAAGCCAAACATGCCCAGACAGAGAAAGATCTTCTGTATAAAATCCACGAAGTTGCCAATAATTATTTTCAAGAAATTCTTTGGGATGCTGAAGATGGAAGAAGTATCGGACTGGCTTATTTTAAAGAGCGTGAGCTTAAAGATGATATCATCAAGAAATTCCAGCTGGGATATTCTCCTGAAAAGAAAAATGCTTTTACAGCGTATGCAGAAGAGAAAGGATATTCTAAAGAAATTCTGGAGAAATCTGGGCTTTCTATTTTCCCTGAAAATGCTCCGGCAGGAATAGACCGCTTCCGGGAAAGGGTTATTTTTCCGATTCACAGTTTTTCAGGAAGGGTTTTAGGTTTTGGAGCCAGAATCCTTAAAAATAATGTCAAAACAGCCAAATATCTCAATTCCCCGGAAACAGAGATCTACCATAAATCTAATGTCCTTTATGGATTAAACCAGAGCAAACAGGCCATTTCGAGAAAGAATACCTGTCTTTTGGTGGAAGGGTATATGGATGTGATTTCACTTCATATGTCCGGGATTGAAAACGTAGTGGCAAGTTCCGGAACTTCCCTGACTACAGAACAGATCAAACTGATCAAAAGACTTACGGAAAATGTAACCATTCTTTTTGATGGTGACAACGCGGGAATTAAAGCCAGTTTCCGAAGTATTGATATGCTTTTGACCGAAGGAATGAATATCCGTGTATTGCTTTTCCCGGATGGAGATGATCCCGATTCTTTTGCCCGAAAACATCCACAGGACTACGTTGAAAAATACATCGAAAATGAAGCGATGGATTTTATCGATTTTAAGGCTGAGATCCTGTTAAAAGATGCCGGTACCGATCCTATCAAAAAAGCGGAGGCTATACGGAATATTGTAAAGTCGGTTTCCTTCGTTCAGAATGCGCTGAAAAGGGAAGTATACCTTAAAGAAGTATCCAATAAGTTTGGTCTTTCTGAGCAGAGTCTTTTCAATGAGCTTGATGTTCAGAAACAGATTACACAGAATCAGACCCACCATGTTCAGCAACAGCAGAAAGAAACGGCTGTTCCAAAGATGGAGATCGTTCCTTTGGATAAGGAGAAAGAAGATCCCTTTCTGTATGATGTTCTGTTTATGGAGAACAAACTTGTGGACCATATGCTGATGTTTGGAGATATTGTTCTGAAAAGAACTACTGATAATAATGAAGAGTATCAGATCACTGTTATTGAAGAAATTCTTCATCATTTTGAAGAAGAACAATATACATTTTTAGTAAAAGAAAACGAAATTATCATTAATCAGGTAAAAGAAGGAATTCAAAAAGAAGAGCTTAGAAGTGGGAACTTTTTTGTATCTTTTATGGATGAAGACATTACCACAAAGGTTGTTGATGCGTTGATTCCTCTCGATGATCTTGAAAACTGGGCATCGAGGAATATTTATCCTCCCAATTATGGTGATAAAGTGGCAGATCAGGTAAGAGGTGATGTATTGTTGCATAAATACAGATATATTGATTATCTGATAAAAGAAACGGCAAAAGAGCTAGACCGGTACAGTGATAATGATGAGACCAAATACTATGATCTGATCAAAAAAATTACCCTGTTGAAGCAGGCTTCCATACGGTTGAGTGCTATTATCGAGTATTCACCGATTAAAGGGATCTATGGCGGCAGAAACAGATAGTTTATGGACAGATATATTCCTGTTCTGTGACAAAAAGTCTCATAAAATTTTAGGAATAAATATTGTAATTTAAACTTCGAGAATATTTGTTAAAATAATACATAATATAAATATGGACATTAAAAAGGACTTCAGAGATTTCTCTGTAAAACATTTAGGAAACAACGGTTTGGTTACCGATCAGTATATGGGAATGTATGGCCCAACGAATCTTACACCGTACATCATGGAAGAAAGAAGATTAAACGTTGCTCAGATGGACGTTTTCTCCCGTTTGATGATGGACAGGATTATTTTCCTGGGAACAGGAATTGACGATCAGGTAGCTAATATTGTTACGGCTCAGCTTTTATTCTTAGAAAGTGCTGATCCGTCAAAAGATATTCAGATCTACATCAACTCTCCGGGAGGTAGTGTTTATGCCGGATTAGGAATTTATGACACTATGCAGATCATTAAGCCGGATGTAGCAACAATCTGTACAGGTATGGCTGCTTCAATGGGAGCTGTATTATTAGTGGCAGGAGAAAAAGGAAAACGTTCTGCTCTTAAACATTCAAGAGTAATGATTCACCAGCCTTCAGGAGGTGCACAGGGTGTTGCTTCTGATATGGAAATCAACTTAAGAGAGATGTTGAAATTAAAGCAGGAGCTTTATGAGATTATTGGTCATCATTCAGGACAAACTTACGAGTGGGTTGAAAAATCTTCTGACAGAGACTATTGGATGACTTCTGAAGAAGCTAAAGGCTACGGAATGGTAGATGAGGTTTTACAGAGATCAACAGAGAAAAAATAATCGATGCTAAAAATCGGAAAAAACGCACCAATACGGTGCGTTTTTTTGTTTTATCATTGTATGAAAAAGCATTTCACATAGGATGTTCTACTTCTTGATGATCTTATGGATGGTTGAAGTATCTGCTGTCTTTATCTCAACAAAATAAACACCTGAATTCAAAGAATGAATATCAATTTTTGTGGCTTGGGAAGTGATTACTTTTTGGCCTAAAGAAGAGTAGATATTTATTTCTTTATATTTTTCAATGGATTCGATCTGGATAAAATCATTTGCAGGATTAGGATGAATACTGAATTTTTTCTTTGTGACAGAAGAAGCTCCCAGCATAGAATCGGCTGCTTCCGTAGGGGTAAATGGTCTTCTCTGTCCGAAGCTTATACCCATCCAGTCATTATTGGCTAGCTGAATCTGAGAAAGTTCAGACTTCTTTTGCCAGCTTGAGAGGTCTTTACCTTTATATAATTTCCAACTGTCTGCCCCTGCGGCGTTTCCGGTAAAATTATTCAGTGACAGAGCAGAAATCTGGCTGTTTGATGTGGTAAAATTAAAATAAGCGGCTTGAGACCGGATCAGCTGTAAGGCCTGCTCGGCTGTGATGTTTCCGTTATATTTAATTCCAAACACAAAAGAATCTGCATTTCCGTTTGACTGATTGGTGCCAAAATCAACCACTACCAGGCTTTTATTACTTCCTGTTCCTATCCAATTGGTGATTTGCGAAGATGTATACCATTGAGAGCTGTAAGCGGGTACAGGAGTAGATGGCGGAGTGTCAATCTGGGCATCATCAGATCCATAGGTAATACCAAACCATAGCCCGTCTGTTAAAGTAACAGAACCTGCACCATTATTGTTATTAGACATATTTTCCGCACTTGGTCCGAACCATGGTATCCAGTAATCATCTGTGTCTGGAGCATGGTGGTTATATTTGAAACTGTAAAGAAATCCTGAAAGAATATCAGCTTCCATTTTAGGCTCTGCCGCAACAATAGCATTGATCATGTCTTCTGCCATTAGATTATCACCATCAAAACGGTACCCCCATGCATAAGAAGCAGGAGAATTATTATCGTTAAAATCTGCAATGAAATAGGCTTTCTTTGAACCTGTTCCTACCCAAAACTTAATGTCGTTCTCTGTAAATTGGGCAGACAAAAACTGCATAAAAAGCAGTAAGAAAAAAAAATAGATTTTTCTCATGATATAATTAAATTAAAGTTTTATTCCCGAAACTTACTTAGGAAAAGTGACAATAATCACGATCCTGAAGTGACAATGGATAAGGCAGGTCTCCTGGCTTGCATCCTATAGCACACCTTCCCGGATCAGGAATCCAGTGGTTGTATTTTGCTATAAGTAAAACAGCTTACAGTTGCGGGTACAGCTCAGAATTGAGTTTTATTCTCACTTGATTCCCTATTAATGAACAGTGTTCAACCTTAAAACGCTGCAAATATATCATATAAATTTTTGTATCCTGTTTTGTGAATTATATTTCAGTTTTTATATTTCTCCTGAAGCTGAATAGCTTTTAAAGCTATGTTTTTTTGAATTGATAATTAAATTAAAGATCTTGTTAGGTTTTCGGATTGAAACCGAAAGTTTTACTGTTTATATTAAATTCATTTTCATGGTTCCATTGTTAAAATACAATTATCATTATATTCAAGATCAGTTTACAATCAATTTATATTTTCGCAGCCATAAAAGAGAATATGAAAAGACTGCTACTATCCGCATTTGTGTTAACGGCGCTGGCATCCTGTAAAGATGATGACACCACCAGTAACCAGGAGATTAATTATTCTAAGCTTCCACAGGAATTTGCTTTTTCAAAATTGGCTACTATCAATGGAGTAGATGTGCTCAACGGAGGATTTGGATCCGGAGCAGCGGCCCATCCTACAAGAAAAGGAGAATTTTATGTCATTACAGACCGTGGTCCGAATACAGACTACTTAAGCGGTAAAAAATTTCTTGCCCCTAATTTTACCCCAACGATTATGCATTTTAAGATCAATGCTGAAGGTAATATTGAGGTCATTCAATATATTAAACTTAAAAATCCGGCAGGGCAGCCTATCACAGGACTTCCAAATCCTATAGGAATGGGGAGTACCGGTGAAGTAGCTTATGATGCTTCAGGAAATGTGTTAGGAACAGATACATATGGTCTGGACAGTGAAAGTATTGTGGCAGCTCCGGATGGAACATTCTGGGTTTCTGATGAATATGGTCCGCATATCGTTCATTATAGTGCAGAAGGAGTAGAGATGGAAAGGATAAGCCCAATTGGAGTGAATACAGGAACAAGAAAACTCCCTGCAGTTTTAGCCAAAAGAAGGGCCAACAGAGGTATGGAAGGACTTTGTATCACTCCGGATGGAAGAACACTGGTAGGAACAATACAGTCGATGATGCTGGTTCCCACTAAAGCATTGGCAACCAATACTACATTAACAAGAATCGTAACATTCGATATTATTACAGGGCAAACGAAACAGTATGTATACAAACAGGATGGCGGAGCTTCTGATTCGGTTTGTGATATTACAGCATTAAGTAATAATGAATTCCTGGTGATTGAAAGAGACGGAAATTTCGGAACACAGGGAGGAATAAAAAAAGTATACAGAATCAATATATCCGGAGCTACAGACGTTAATGGAACAGACCTGGCGGCTGTAGACGGAATGAAAATTAATAATAAAGCATTGGAACAGAGTACCTGGGATGAGATTACAAATGCCGGAATAAAACCTGTTTCTAAAAGCCTTGCAGTAGATCTCGTAGCGAAACTGGGCTATGAGCATGATAAGTTTGAAGGAATTGTTTATTTGGGAAATAATAAACTGGCCGTTTTCAATGATGATGATTTTGGAGTGGTAGATGATGGAAACGGAAATCCTAAAGCCAAAATTCTTCCTAAAACAGGAAAAGTAGACAAAGGAACGATGTATGTAGTCGATATTCAATAATTAGATTTTTTTTAAAGAAAACGGCGGAATCGAAGATTCCGCCGTTTTCATGATCTCTGTATGAAGAATTCATCAATATGAAAATTACTGGCTTTTTAAGTGAAAAAGATATTATCTTTCTGTTTATTTTACTTAACCCAAACTTTACTGTTTTTAAAGTCAATTGTGAAAATATATTTACAAAGGGTTTCAAAATTGAGTACACCATCATAAATAATATCTCTTGTAAATGATCTTGAACTCAATGTTTTTTTGCCAATAATAAATGGGCTCTCAACATTCATGTCATCTTTATCCTTCGGCAGCTTCCAACTTTTGGCTGTTTCTGTAGATAAAAGCAAGGGACCACTGTTTCCGGAATCAAAAAGAAACCAGTATGATTGATTGTCCCTTGGAATATTCAAAAAAATATTGAGTTCAGTAGCTTCCAGCCCATTGGCAAATCTGCTGGGAATAAGACTTTTTCCTTGTATTGCTTTTTGTGATGAAGAATGATTCTCTATAATAATAGCATTGTTGGCAAGGTTGAGAGTCAGGATGTGGGCAGCAAATGATTTTAATGAGATAACACCGCCTATTTTAGGGAATTCTTTTGGTAAAATGGCCATAATATCAAAAACAGCGACTGTTGGATGGTCTATTTTTGTAGAACCTATAGTAATGGAAATACCATCTGATTTTTGAGATTTAATAATTTCTCCACTCATTCTAAATCCTGTTGAACTTCCATATATTTTCTTATTAAGATGCCTTGCGATTTCTGGCGAAATAATAGTTTCTGCTCCACCGGTATCAAACAGGAAATTATATTTTTTTCCTTCAATAGAAACCTCTACAGTTTTCATGTTTTCAATATAAGGTTTTAGCCTTATGGTGTCTTGTCCGAATCCCCAGATATTTGCTCCTAAAAATAGTACGCTGAAAAATATTTCCTTTGTTTTCATAATCCTTTTTTGTTTAGTCTGTGATACAAAAATCGTCTCTGTTTTATAGCAGACAAATTTGAATTATTATGTTATGAAAAGCGACCGATTTTAAAAAGTCGAACCAAATAAAAAAGAAATAAAGTGTTTAACTAATTCTTCTTATAATACGTATTTCTATATTCTGTGGGCGTTAAAGTAGTGTGCTTTTTAAAAGCAGTATTAAATGATGATTTTGAATTAAAGCCAACCTGATATAAAATTTCTAAGACCGTAGAATCTTTTTTAGAATGTTTTTTTAATAATTCCATTGCATTTTCGATACGATAGGTATTTACAAAATCAAAAAAATGCTGTTTCATATTTGAATTAATTAAAATTGATAATTCCCGGGTGGGCATATTCATTTGTGCTGCGAGGCTTTGCACAGTAAGAGCAGGATCTAAGTATGGCTTTTTTTCAGCCATGTATATATTCAGTAATTCGATTTGCAAATTAATGTTGCTGTTATCTATATTTTGTTTGGCCTCTGATCTGGTTTTGGGCTCAGTTTCATTTTTAAAATCATTTATTAATTGTAACTGAGGATCAACTCCCCTGAAAAATTCAGGATATTTTAATGCTTTTAAGACAAACCAGCTGGTGACAAGTAATGCCATGATTTCCAGAAATCCGTTAATGACAGTCAGTAGCTGATGCTCATCAGTATATCTCAGCATATTTTTAAGGGTTGCAAAATAATGAACAACCATAAAAAGTACAGTTAGTTGGAACAGCCATTTAAAGACTAAATTGGAAGAATAAGACTGGTTTTCGAGATAGATGCTTCGGGTTCTTTTCAACACCGTAAAAGTAGCAATGGTATAGATTAAATACTGGATTTCTATCAAATATTGAAAAGTAATCATTTCAAAGGTCTGATGATGATGTTTGAAAAAATATTTTTTTTCAATACCATCTGCCCAATAGATTCCTGAAGCCAATATGAGATTGATAATGACAAAAGGTATAAGGTGAAAAAGATGTTTTCTTTTTAATTGAAAATCTTCATAGCAAAGTGATAAGACATATAAATAGAATAGCGGTATATTTAATAAAATGAGAGTCCATCTAAAGATCTCCAGGTTGGGAAGAAGGCTAATGACAGGCTCAGCAATGAAGACTCCGCTTACGTCAAGAGCAGTTAGAAAAAGATATCCTGCAAAAAGTTGATTCGGAAACTTTTTATTGGACTTTAAAGTCAATAAAAACAAAATAAGAAGGAACAATATAAAAACAGATATGATGGCGATCGTTTTTAAAAAATCCATTTATTTAATTTTAAGTGACCTATTTGAAAAAATAAAATCCTGGGGTTTGTTTATTTTCTATTTTTTGAACGGATCCGCTTTTCTGAAAAATCAAAACGGATGAGATGCTGTAAAAAAGAACATCTTCGACATCCCTTTTTACAGCATAAATATTTTAATTAAAAGCTTCAATAATTTTAGAGAAATCCTCCAGTTTTAAAGCGGCACCACCAATCAGACCTCCGTCAATATCGGGCTGAGAGAAAATCTCTTTAGCATTGTCAGGCTTTACAGAACCTCCATAAAGGATAGAAACCTCATCTGCAACATCCTGTCCGTATTTTACAGCAATGATATTTCTGATGTGTGCATGGATTTCCTGAGCCTGTTCCGGACTTGCCGTTTCTCCTGTTCCAATAGCCCAAACCGGTTCATAAGCAATCACCACTTTCTTGATTTCTTCAGCTGAAAGAGTGAAAAGAGCTACTTCAGTCTGATTTTTTACGACCTCAAAATGTTGCCCCGCTTTTCTTTGCTCAAGAGTTTCTCCGTTGCAGTATACAGGAATAAGACCTTTGTCAAGCGCTAATTTGATCTTTCTGTTACAGTGAGAATCTGTTTCTCCGTGATACTGTCTTCTTTCAGAGTGGCCGATCAGTGATCCCGTTGCATCAATGGATTCCAGCATATCTACAGAAATCTCACCCGTATAGGCACCACTTTCATGCTCGCTCACATCCTGAGAGAATACCCCGATCTCATCTTTCTCAAAGACGTCTTTTGCCATCATTAAATATAAAGCCGGTGGAGCAATCCAAACCTCACAGTTCGTTGTATTGTTGTTTTTATAGCTTAGTAACTGAATCATTAATTGTTGTGCATCAATTACATTTTTGTTCATTTTCCAGTTTCCTGCAACTATTTTTCTTCTCATAAGATTTATTTATTTTACTTTTTAGATTATTTATTTACTTTCTGAAGATATTTTAAGACAATCCCCATAAATTTTTCAGAAGGACATAGAAGGTATGCTCTTCTTCTGTTACCTTATTGTCTGCTTTGATCAATGATTTTGCAAACTGAACAAACTTTAGTCGCTCCTCTTCGGTAGAATCATCAAGGAAGCATCTTCCATGGAATTCAAAGTGATCTTTCCATTCCTCAGGCTGCAAAAGAGCAAGAGTATCAAGCTCGTTGTCCAGGTTCATTCTGAATGGAAATTCATCGGCCAGATATTGCTGTACAAGCATTCCTTCCTCAGGAGCAAACTCTCCGTCTACAGAAGAAAGGATCATTAATAAGTGATATCCGGCGATAGATTTATTTGATTTTTGCATGTGTTGTTGAATATTTTAGTGTTTAAAGGTGATCGTTGATAATGATCAGTTGTCATGTATCGCTTATCATTTATATTTTATTGTATATAATCTTTTGCTGGGATTTTGTTTACTATTTTTCCGTTTTTCAGGATCAGTACAAAAGGATTGCTTCTTGCAATTGTTTTGATAGCGGTTCCGTCCATCATTGCATTTTTAATAGTTTTAAAGGTATTCTGATCCGTTGAAACGCCATAGATAAGAACTCCTTTTTCAGCATTTACTTTAGCTTCCACTTTCTGAAGAAGACCTGCAGAAACCTCTTTTGGATGGTAAGAAAATACTAAAATAGCCTTTGGTGCTTTAATGATCTCCTCAGTAAGCTCCATGCCAGTAGGATCTTCAATTTTAAATTTAACGATTTCAGATTTATAGCCTTCTTTTACCAGAACAGATTCATTTTTTCCTTCCTCTATTTTCCATGGAGAACCTTCTGCCCAGTATTTAGTTTCTTTAATATAATCATCCTGATTTACCTTTAAGACCTCACCGGTTTTCTGGTTTTTCAGAGAATAAAAAGTCTTATATTCAGATGGGTTTTTGTTGATTTTTTCTTTTTCGGCTTTCAGATCGGTTCCCACCTTATAATCACGGAAATCAATGATCGGCTCATGCATAATCCCCTGTGCCATAATGTAAATCATAACCAAAGAAAAAACGCCCAGAATAATGTATCTGAATTTTCCCGAATTCTTCTGTGGAGTACTGCTATACTCATCTTTTTTACGGAATTCTTTTCTGTACAGGACAAATAAGATAATCAGTCCTACCAAAAGGGCAACATCCTTAAAGAAGCTCTGCCATGGTGTAAACTTAATGGCATCTCCAAAGCATCCACAATCCGTTACTACATTGAAATAGGCGGAATAAAAGGTGAGGAATCCAAAGAATACACAAAGTGCTATCAGTAAAAATAAGGTTAATTTAAGCTTTAATTTAAGCAGAAGCATAAACCCAAGGAAAAGCTCCAGTACAACAACGATGATTGAAAACAGCAGTGCAAATTTTTCAAAAAATGGCATATTGAAAACAACAGGCGAGAAATATTCTTCCATTTTGAAAGAAAAACCTACCAGATCCACAGCTTTTACAAAGCCGGAAAGGATAAAAATGACTGCAATAATAAAACGTAATAAACCTTTGATCATATTAAATAGTTTTGGGTTCGAATTGTTTTTCTTGTTCAGAGAACTTGATCAGACAGAAAACGGCATAGTTCAGCATATCGAAATAATTGGCGTCCAACCCTTCAGAAACGATGGTTTTCCCCTGATTATCCTCAATCTGTTTAGTTCTCAGTACTTTTTGATAAATTAAATCTGTAATCGAAGAGATCCTCATATCTCTCCATGCCTCACCATAATCATGATTCTTTCTTTCCATTAATGCCTTGGCTTCATTGGCATATTTGTCGTACAGACCAAGAATTTCTTCTTTATTTTCGTTAAAATCATTGGAAAGACCCTTCTCAAGCTGAATAAGGCCTATAATAGAATAATTTACAATAGCAATAAATTCATCTTCCTCACTCTCATCCACCATTTTTTTATCGGTCATCTGAAGCGTACGGATTCTGTTGACTTTGATATAAATCTGATCCGTAATGGAGCTCGGTCTCAAAACCCTCCATGCGGCACCATAATCCTGTAATTTTTTACCGAAAAGATCACGACACTGACTGATAACTTTCTCGAATTGTACTGACGTTTTTAGCATAAATTTTCTTAATCTTCCAAATATACGAATTCGCTTTTAGGTAGCAGAATTTTTGATAAGAGAGTTTGTTGGGTACGGTATGAGATTCGGGGTCCGGGATGCGGGTGATAAGGTTTAACAGTAAATATTCTCCCTCTTATATCTGAAATCTTATATCTTGCATCTTGTCTCTTAGTTCTTGTCTCTTGGTTCTTGCACCTCCTATATCAATACAAAACCTACAGTTAATACCTTGACTGTCTCATGTCTCAAATCTCTACATCTCATGTCTTCATAAAACAGAATTTTAATACGTCGAGATTTGTCGCTATGCCCGCCTACTTTTGCTTACAATCTCTTACAAGAATTGATAACAGTAACAACCAAAAAAACAAAATTATGATTTACACAGAAGATTTTTTCTCTCCTGGAAGCAGTTATCCAACAGATGATGTAGTAATACTTGTAGACAGCTTCTCAAATGAAAATGTCAATTTTAAAAAGACATTAGTTTGGGAAGATGGATCACCAATGACTGATGCTAAAGTAGACCAGATTATTTATAGAAAAAAAGGGACTTTTTTCTACAAAAGAGTAATGGTAAACACTAAAGTATTACATGCAAAGATTTTCAATCCTTTCTGCGATGGTATTAATGACGATAGTCCTGCTATCTCTAAAATGATGAAAATATCATCCATGGGGTATACCATTGATGGTAATGGGCTAACCTATCATTTACTCAACAAAATTACTCAGGAAGTTGACAATTTTAGTTTTATCAACTTTAATTTTCGGCTAAATGATAATTATGACTCAGATTGTGGCTGGGAAATTACGGTCAATAAAAATATGGTATTTGAAAACATTTTTATTGATGGAGGAAGAGGAACATATAAAACAGGACTTGAGAAATGGAAAATGGGTGCTCAAGATCTTAATCCACCTACTCCTACCATTTTACCTTTAATTCCCAATTTAGGTGATGTTTTTATTTTCGAACACATAGATCCAACTTCTAAAGTGGAAATAAATAACTTTAAAGCTATTAATATCCACGGAATGTCCGCTATAACGATTTTTTCTGTTGGAAGTATATATATAGAAAATTCTTATTTTGAAAATACTTCATTGAAACCGTTCCATGTATATCACAGTCTTGATAATGGAACTACCACAGGAGGAAGGACATATGTTTCCAATATTGAACTGAAAGATTGTGGGTATTTGCCGGATACTTTTTTAGAAAATATTACCAATGCTAATAATCAAAATCAAAATCCAGATCCAAATCATCCTAGTAGGTGGACAATAGCCAACAAACAAACCTATAATGGTATGCAGCACTGGTCCTATGGTGCTATTGTCACTTATGGTGAATACTATATTGATAATATAAAAGTTGAAAATTATGGTTCATCTGCTGTCTGCTCAGACAGAAACTCTAAGTTTTTTGCTAATAATATCCAAATTATAAATAACAGCAATAAATTTGAATCGAGAAATCCCAGTGGAGCCATGTGGTTTGAAGCTACCGGTGATGCCTATATCAGCAACTTGGATATTGATATCAGCGATAGAGGAACGAGAGATCTAACTTTTGACAGTTCTGCTCTTCAAACTTTTAATACGGAATTATATATTGATAATCTGAAGATTAAAACAGCTGCAAGTAAAGTATTGTTGAAAAAAGGGATAAGGGCAAGTTACAATAACAATAATACGGTTACTGTAAATAATCTTCATATTGGAGGTGCTTTTCAGGATCAGCCTGTATTTCATGGTATTATGGAATTTGCTAAAGATCAGTATCCTTTAAAAAGTAAATTTGTACTTAATGGAGGAATAATTGAAGGGGGGAATCTGTTATTTTGGGGGACAGGTGAGGTTAATCTGTCAAAAATTAATGCACCAGCTTCTAAAATTGAATTTCAATCACCGGTTTCAACTCAATTTAATAAGATTTCAATTAAAGAATCTTCTTTTTATTATTTTAATACCATCACCCATTACAAACAAATGATTATAGAAAACTCTACAATTATTTCTGATTTTTTATATAACAGTAATTCCTCAGATGTTGTTATCAAAAATTCAAATATTAATGGACTACTAAGCCTGCCCTATACAGTAGTAGGATCTAACATTCATATTTCAGGAGGGGAGATCGGAAGAACACATATCAACGGATACCATATTTTTATAGACAATGTAAAATCCCGCCAGGGTCTTTATATCGACAATGCCCAGTTTTTTACAATCAATAACTGCATTTTAAAAACCTCTGAATCGGAACCTGTTATTATGGTTTCAAACAATAGTGACAGACTGATTTTAGGGATGATCAGCCACAATATATTGTCTATAAAAACCAATACTCCGGCTGCGGGCTACATTCTTCTAACCCCTGAAGCAACAGCAAAAGTAAGTACATATAACAATGCTGAAACTAATTTTGATTAGACTTTGATAAAGAGATAATTGATATGTAATATAAGTTTCTTATAACCGGTACCTTTTCAGCATTTTTATGATGTTGATGGGTATCGGCTATCTATATGCCAATTAAAATATATTTCTATTCTACTATTTTTTGTAAATATTCAGCGAAAATACCTATTAACTCCCTAATTTTGCAGCATACAAAACCATTTATCATCCAATTACGCTATGCTTTCAGATTCACAAACACCTCGACCTGTAAACGCTCAAACTTACTCAATAAACTGTAACGGTCGGTTAGTACAGCTGGATACTCCAAAGATCATGGGAATCCTGAACCTGACACCGGATTCTTTTTCTGATGGAGGACGGTTCAGTAGTGAAAAATCTGCATTGGAGCATGCCGGAAAACTGTTGAAAGAAGGAGCTGAAATTATAGATGTTGGCCCGCAATCAACACGCCCGAATGCTGAATTTCTGAGCAGTAAAGAGGAAATAAACAGGATTGGAAATATAATCTCTCAGATTAAAAAAGAATTTCCTGAAGCATTGGTTTCCCTTGATACATTTTATGCAGAAACGGTAAAGTTTGGTTTTAATGAAGGCATTGATATGATCAATGATATTTCAGGAGGTCAGTATGATGAAAAAATGTTTGATACCGCTGCGGAGACAAAGCTTCCTTATATTCTGATGCATGTCAATCCGTCTTATGAAACGATGCATCATAAAAACAGGTTTGAAGACATAACACTGGAGGTCAACCGGTATTTTTCAGAAAAGGTTAATGAGCTCCTGGAAAAAGGGGTCAGTGATATTATTCTTGACCCTGGTTTTGGTTTTGGAAAAACAGTGGAAGATCAGATGAAAATGATTAATGAGGTTGAATATCTTGGGTTTCAAAAATTTCCTTTATTGATAGGGATTTCCAGGAAATCATTTATCTATAAACCGCTTGGTAAATCCCCATTGGATATCAATGAAGAAACACAGAAGCTTCACATGAAAGTACTGGAACAGGGGGCCAAGATTCTAAGGGTTCATGATGTGGCTGAGGCAAAGGAAACCCTCATGCAATTTTTACAAAAAAAATAAAAAGTGTTAAAAAAACTTGTGAGGAATTAAAAAGTTTATACATTTGCAACATGAATTTTACGAATCAGAAAAATATTATTGTCATTTCTATTATTGCTGTTGTCATTAACAACAGTAAGGAAACGGCATTTTAAAATAGATTTTAATTTATATTATATACAAGCCGTTTCATTTGAAACGGCTTTTTTTATTTTAACTTTTTATTGTACAAAGTATGTATCAGTTATTAGCAGTAATTATTATCGTCATTATTATTCCCTTGCGTCTGTGAGAAGGAAATGTATGACTGTACATATATGAGCCCTCTCACAGCGTGAGAGGGCTTTTTTTATTCCCATTTGTTAATTTTTAAACCTCTATAACATGTATTATAACGACGGCACCGTCATCTATTTTGACGGAAAATTCATGAAAGCGAAAGACGCAGGAATGGATCTTTACGGACAATCACTTCACTACGGATATTCTGTTTTTGAAGGAATTAAATCCTACAATACAGACCAAGGGACCAGGATTTTTAAAGCAAAAGAGCACTACGAAAGATTAAAAAGATCAGCTGAACTCATGCATATTCCGTTTGATTATTCCGTAGAACAGCTTATCGATCTCACCTACGAACTTTTAGAACGGAACGGATTTTCAGACGCTTACATTCGTCCGTTGGTTACCTGCTCTCCCAATATGTCTCTTTCAAAAGGTAAAAAATCTTATCTGTCTCTATTAGCCTGGGAGTGGAATAACGGTTATCTGGCAGATAAAATGAAAATCATGACTTCAGAATTTCAACGCCCGAATCCCAAAGCTTTCAAGGTAGAAGCTAAAGTTGGAGGTCATTATGTAAACTCTATTCTGGCTTGTCAGGATGCTAAAGATAAAGGCTATGATGAAGCCCTGGTATTGGATGAAAACGGCAATGTTGCCGAAAGCTCGGGAGCCAATGTTTTCTATGAAAAAGACGGAATATTATTTACTCCGGCCAAAGGAAGTATTCTTCCGGGGATTACAAGACAAACCGTAATGGAGATCTGTAATGAACTCGATATTCCTGTACGGGAAACATTTTTTAAACCTGAAGAAATGCGTGGTGCTGATGCCGGTTTTTTCTGCGGTACAGCTGCAGAAATTGCTGCTTTGGATTCATTGGATGATGTCCCTTTCACCAAAAACTGGAAAGATACGGCAAGTGAAAAGGTACAGCAGGCATATTTGAAAAGAGTAAGAGTTCTGTCATTGTAAATTTTTAGAATTTAAATATCTGATTATTAATAAGATGTGTCTGTTTCCGAACAGTTGAATATTGTAGTTTTCCGAACAGTTGAAAATGAAAACGATATTACAAACTGTAGTTTTGGACCAAAATTAAGTAAAAACATAATCTATGAATTCTGATGGAGGAAAGGAACAGGATGCCAGAAAATAGAATTGTAAAGAAATAAGAAAAATAGCAAATGCAGGATAATATGTTAAATAAATATTCAAAAACATTCACACAAAACAGCGAACAGCCCGCAGCAAAAGCAATGCTTTACGGAATAGGCTTTACAGAAAATGATATGCAGAAAGCCCAGATCGGAATTGCGAGTATGGGATACGATGGAAATACCTGCAATATGCACCTCAACGATCTTGCTAAAGTAGTAAAGGAAGGAACATGGGAGCATGGACTGGCAGGATTGATATTCAACACCATTGGAGTAAGTGACGGGATGAGCAACGGTACAGATGGAATGCGCTATTCCCTGGTAAGCAGAGATGTGATTGCAGACAGTATTGAAGCGATTTGTGGAGCCCAGTATTACGATGGTCTTATTGCATTGCCGGGATGTGATAAGAATATGCCCGGAACTATTATCGCAATGGGAAGGCTCAACAGGCCGTCAATCATGGTATATGGAGGAACGATTGCTCCCGGATGTTATAAAGGGGAACAGCTTAATATTGTCTCAGCTTTTGAAGCTTTAGGTAAAAAGATTGCCGGAGAAATTTCTGAAGAGGATTTTAATGGAGTGATCAAAAACTCTTGCCCCGGAGCAGGAGCATGCGGCGGAATGTATACTGCCAATACAATGGCCTCTGCCATAGAAGCACTGGGGATGAGCCTTCCGTACTCTTCTTCCAATCCCGCTTTAAGTACCGAAAAGCAAAAGGAATGTCATGAAGCCGGAAAATACCTGAAAATATTATTGGAAAAAGACATTAAGCCTTCGGATATCATGACCCGTAAAGCTTTTGAAAATGCACTCCGCCTTATTGTAATTCTTGGGGGAAGTACCAATGCCGTTCTGCATTTTATCGCCATGGCAAAAAGTGTAGGGGTATCCGTAACTCAGGATGATTTTCAAAAAATGAGCGACTGTACGCCTGTGCTGGCAGATCTTAAGCCAAGCGGGAAGTACCTGATGCAGGATCTTCATGATCACGGGGGAATACCGGCTGTCATGAAATATCTACTTGAACAGGGCTTATTGCATGGTGATTGTTTAACGGTTACGGGAAAAACATTAGCTGAAAACCTGGAAGATGTTCCAACACTGGATTTTACTGCACAGAAGATCATTAAACCTTTGTCTGAACCTATAAAAGCTACGGGACATCTGAGAATACTGTACGGTAACCTTGCAGAAAAGGGAAGTGTAGCAAAGATCACGGGAAAAGAAGGAGAGCGCTTTGTAGGAAAAGCCCGGGTGTTTGACGGCGAGAAAAATCTGATCAGAGGAATTCAGGATGGTACCGTACAGAAAGGTGATGTTATTGTTATTCGCCATGAAGGTCCCAAAGGAGCTCCGGGAATGCCGGAGATGCTGAAACCTACCAGTGCTTTGATCGGGGCAGGGCTAGGAGGCAGTGTTGCTTTAATTACGGACGGAAGATTCAGTGGGGGAACTCATGGTTTTGTAGTGGGACATATTACTCCGGAAGCTCATGAAGGAGGGTTGATTGCTTTTGTAGAAGATAATGATCTTATCGAAATAGATGCTGTAAGTAATACCATACAGCTCAAAGTTTCAGACGAGGAGATTGAAAAAAGAAAAGAAGGATGGCAAAAACCAGCCCTTAAAGTAAAGAAAGGACTGCTTTATAAATATGCATTAGCTGTATCATCAGCTGCCGAAGGCTGTGTGACGGACGAAATATCATAATCACAACATCATGGAGAATTTAAATTTATCAATAGAAACCGAACTTAGCGGAAGCCGGATTATACTTGAAGCATTTATTCAGGAAGGTATAAAAACGGTTTTCGGATATCCTGGAGGGGCCATTATTCCTATTTATGATGCGCTTTATGATTATCAGGGAAAGTTGGAGCATATCCTGGTCCGTCATGAGCAGGCAGCAGTGCATGCAGCGCAGGGGCTGGCAAGAGTTTCAGGAGAAGTAGGTGTAGTATTGGCTACCAGCGGACCCGGAGCTACTAATCTTGTTACAGGTTTAGCGGATGCCTTACTGGATAATACTCCTGTCGTATGTATTACGGGACAGGTATTTGAGCACCTTCTGGGAACAGATGCTTTTCAGGAGATTGATGTCATGAATATAACAAGTCCCGTTACCAAATGGAATTATCAGGTAACGGATGCTCATGAACTTCCCGAAGTACTGGCAAAAGCATTCTATATTGCAAAATCAGGCCGTCCGGGACCGGTTCTGATTGATGTAACTAAAAATGCACAATTACAGAACGTCATATATAAAGGATATTCTCCATGTTATTCATTAAGAAGCTATAAACCTGATCCTGATCCCTGCCTTGAAAATATTGAAAAAGCAGCAGCTCTGATTAATGAGGCTAAAAAGCCGTTTATCATTGCCGGACAGGGGATTTTACTGGGAAAAGCAGAGAAAGAGTTTTTAGAGTTTGCCGAGAAATCAGGAATTCCCGTTGCCTGGACTGTTTTAGGGATGAGTGCTATTTCTACAGACCATCCTCAGGCAGTAGGCATGGTAGGAATGCACGGAAATTATGGACCTAATATACTTTCTAATGAATGTGATGTGCTGATTGCAGTAGGAATGCGCTTTGACGACCGGGTTACCGGAAGGCTGGATCAGTACGTAAAGCAGGCTAAGGTCATTCATTTGGATATTGATAAAGCAGAGATCAATAAAAATGTAAAAGCTGAGGTCCCCATCCTCGGAAACTGTAAAGAAACCCTGCCTCTTCTCACAGAACGAATTAAAAGCAGAGTGCACCCGGCGTGGCATCAGAGATTTAAAGACTGTTTTGAAATTGAAAAAAATAACCTGATCAATGATGAATTATATCCTGAAGAAGGTGAACTGACAATGGGAGAAGTTATTCATTGTCTCAACGAAATGACAGCGGGTGAAGCGGTAATCGTAACCGATGTGGGACAGCATCAGATGGCCGCCTGCCGGTATTCGCATTTCAAGCATTCACGAACCAATGTCACAAGTGGCGGATTAGGAACAATGGGGTTCTGCCTTCCGGCGGCAGTAGGAGCTTCGTATGCAGGAACTAACCGCCCTGTTATTGCTATAATGGGGGATGGAGGTGCCCAGATGAATATTCAGGAGCTGGGAACCATTATGCAGTTTCGTCCTGACGTCAAAATTCTGATTCTGAATAACTGTTACCTGGGTATGGTAAGGCAGTGGCAGGAATTATTTCACCAGGAAAGATATTCATCGGTAGATATCCAGAGTCCTGATTTTGTACAGGTAGCAAAAGGATATGGTATTGCCGGAAGAAGGACGTCCCGGAGAGAAGAACTGAAAGAGGCACTTCGTGAAATGCTTGACTATGACGG
The DNA here is from genome assembly GCF_918698085.1 of Chryseobacterium sp. Bi04. GTDB lineage: Bacteria > Bacteroidota > Bacteroidia > Flavobacteriales > Weeksellaceae > Chryseobacterium. Next base: position 4,743 of record NZ_CAKKLP010000008.1, on the reverse strand, counting down.
AGCTTTTCTCCTTGAAGTCATGACAGGAAAGAAACATAACGTATTTCCAATGATTCCACAGGGAAAAAGCGTTTCAGAGATTGTATTGAATAATAATTTTTAATAAAAAGAGATGAAAACAGAACATAAAGAATATACCATTACCGCGTATACAGAGGATTATTTAGGGCTGATCAGCAGGATCAATGCCATTTTTTCCAGAAGAAGGATTTCTATGGTAACCTTCAATGTAGGACCTTCAGAAATAGATAAGGTAAAAAAGTTTGTCATTGTAATCAAAGAAACAGAAGAATCGGTTCAGAAGATTACCCGGCAGGTAGAAAAACAGGTAGACGTTTTGGAAGTTCATTATCATAGAAATCCACATCTGTCGGTCGTAGAATATGCAAGCTAAACATACAATAAATCAACATAATCAATAACAAATAAATATCAAAAAAATGGCAAAATTGAATTTTGGAGGAGTAGAGGAAAACGTAGTAACAAGAAATGAGTTTCCGTTGGAAAGAGCCCAGAAAGTATTAAAAGATGAAGTGGTAGCGGTTATCGGATACGGAGTACAAGGTCCGGGGCAGGCTCTTAATCAGAAAGATAACGGAATCAATGTCATTGTAGGGCAAAGAAAAAATTCCAAATCATGGGATAAAGCAGTAGCAGACGGTTTTGTTCCCGGAGAAACATTATTTGAAATAGAAGAGGCATTACAAAAAGGAAGTATTATCTGTTACCTTTTGAGTGATGCTGCCCAAATAGAATACTGGCCTAAAGTAAAGGAGCATCTTACCCCAGGAAAAGCACTGTACTTCTCTCATGGTTTCGGAATTACTTTTAATGAACGTACAGGAATAGTTCCTCCGGAAGATGTTGATGTTTTCTTAGTAGCTCCTAAAGGTTCAGGAACTTCATTGAGAAGAATGTTTCTTCAAAACAGAGGACTGAACAGCAGTTTTGCTGTGTATCAGGATGCTACAGGAAAAGCAAGAGAAAGAGTGTCTGCCCTTGGAATAGCAATTGGAAGCGGCTACTTATTTGAAACCGATTTTAAAAAAGAAGTATACAGTGATCTTGCCGGAGAACGCGGAACATTGATGGGTGCTGTACAGGGAATATTTGCGGCACAATATGATGTTTTAAGAAAAAACGGACACAGCCCTTCCGAAGCATTTAACGAAACTGTAGAAGAATTAACCCAGTCATTAATGCCTTTGGTTGCAGAAAACGGAATGGACTGGATGTATGCCAACTGCAGTACTACAGCCCAAAGAGGAGCATTAGACTGGTGGAAACGTTTTAGAGATGCTACCTCTCCTTTATTTGAAGAACTGTATGACAGCGTAGCTAAAGGAAATGAAGCACAGCGGTCTATCGACAGCAACAGTAAGCCGGACTACAGAGAAAAATTAGAAGTAGAGCTGACTGAACTAAGGGAAAGTGAAATGTGGAAAGCAGGAAAGACGGTCCGAAGCCTGAGACCTGAAAACAATTAAACAACTGAAAAAATGATGAAAGAGGAAATAGGGTCCTCCGTTTTGGAGAATGTCTATAAAGCGGAGGAAAGACTGAAAAATGTGGTTGTAAAAACACCCTTGGTAAACAATAATAATCTGTCAGCCATTTATGACGCCAATATCAGCTTTAAGAGAGAAGACCTTCAAAGGGTAAGATCTTATAAAATCAGGGGAGCCTACAATAAAATGGCAACGATGTCCCGGGAAGATCTTGGAAGAGGGCTTGTTTGTGCGAGTGCCGGAAATCATGCTCAGGGAGTTGCTTTTGCATGTCATACGATGAAAGTAAGGGGAACGATATTTATGCCGTTGCCCACGCCGGGACAAAAGCTGGAGCAGGTAAAAATGTTTGGAGGAAGTTATATAGATGTTGTATTGTACGGCGATACTTTCGACGAAGCAAAAGATGCTGCGATGAGGTTCTGCAATGAAAATGACGGAATATTTATTCATCCTTTTGATGATCCGGCGATTATTGAAGGCCAGGCTACAGTGGGACTTGAGATTCTGAAGCAGTCAACAAAACCGATAGATTATCTTTTTGTTCCGATAGGTGGAGGAGGATTGGCTGCAGGGATCTGTTCAGTATTTCAGGAGCTTTCTCCACAAACAAAAATTATTGGTGTAGAACCTTCTGCAGCGGCAAGTATGAAAAAGGCACTGGAAAAAGGAAAGCCTGTACTTCTTGAAAAGATAAGCCGTTTTGTAGACGGCGCTGCAGTACAGCAGGTAGGAGATCTTACTTTTGAACTTTGTAAGAATGTGTTATATGATATGGCTACAGTGGATGAGGGGCAGGTGTGCGAAACCATATTATCACTGTATAATAAAGATGCCATTGTAGTAGAACCTGCCGGAGTTTTATCAGTAGCAGCACTGGAAAAATATAAAGACGACATAAAAGGGAAAAATGTAGTCTGCATCATCAGCGGAAGCAATAATGATATCACCCGTATGGAAGAGATCAAAGAAAAAGCTTTGTTGTATGCCGGCTTAAAACATTATTTTCTGGTCAGATTTCCACAGCGTCCGGGTGCATTGAAAACTTTTGTAATCGATGTTTTGGGGCCAGATGATGATATTACCTTTTTTGAGTATACCCAAAAAAACTCAAAAGAAAAGGGAATAGCTGTGGTAGGGATTGCTTTGAAAGAGCAAAAAGATTTTACGCCATTGCTCCATAATATGAAGAAGTACGATTTCTTTGTCAATTATCTGAACAATGATCCGTCTTTAATGAATCTTCTTATTTAATTATTAAAAATACAATCAGGCATTCTGGAATATAAAATAAAGAATTTCCTATTTATTTTTATTCCTGTATAAAAACTCAATGATGAAAAAAAGAGGACGTCTCACCACTAGTGAAACGGCCTCTTTTCTTTTTTTCCTGTCTGAAAAATGGTTTTGATATAGAAGAATCCTCAACCCACATCATCTAGTTTTGAGACAAATTCTTTTAGTTATTTATCTTTCAAGGGAAAAGTTTGAAATTAGTTTGGGCCTTTCAGCTTCATTAGCTACTTTCCAGGAAGTTCTGTACATCCATTCAGTCATTTTATAAAGCTTTTTATAGTTGATGTTTTCAGATTCATCCTGCGGAGTGTGATACTGGTCGTGCAGTACACTGGTAAAAAATATCGCAGGAATTCCAATTTTAGCATAAGGAAGATGATCACTTCTGAAGTAGAAAAACTCTGCATGATTCGGGGAGTCCCAATCTTTTAAATAGCGGAATTTTGTACTTTCATTATTGGCCTCCTCTGCCATTTTCACAAGCTCTTCAGAGTTTTTGTGTGGTGCATTTCCTCCTAATAAAGCAGCTTCATCATTAGCATTTCTTCCAATCATATCACCATTCAGTACGGCTACTATTTTCTCCTTCGGAACTACAGGATGTGCGGCGTGCCATCTGGAACCCAATAATCCTCTCTCTTCTCCACCGTGGAAAACAAATAAAATACTTCTTTTTCCAGGCTGCTTTTTGTAAGCTCTTGCCATGGCCAGCATAGCTACACAGGTACTGGCATTGTCGTCTGCACCGTTATAAATCGTATCATTTTTTACAGGATGCCGGATTCCGTCATGATCCTGATGTCCGCTCAATAAAACATATTCCTCTTTAAGTACAGGATCTGTCCCGTCTATTTTTCCAATGATATTAACTGACGGATATTTGTAGGTTTCCGTAATCAGCTTCAATGAGAGGTTAGGATTGTTTTTTACCCAGCCTGCATTTTCCCTCTTGATCCATAGCACAGGAATGTTCTGGCTTATTTTTTCTCTTAAGCCTTCCACTCCGTAGCTGCCTCTGGTCATTTGAGGAAGTACTTCCGGCCAGCTTTGCTCAGACATATCATCTGTGATGAAAATAATAGCCTTGGCGCCCAGCTCATAAGCTTTATTGTAATATTTAGTGCGTACAAATCCAGGATATCTTCTTACAAAAAGGGTCATTTCTTTGTCTATGTTTTTGTCCGAAGCATATACTGCAAGCACTTTTCCTTTGATATTCAGGGTAGAGAGATTTTCAGGCTCTGTATTTCCGGCATACACAATTTCAGCATCCACCGATGCATTTACAGGTTCTGCCACCAAAAAGTCTTTCCATAATCTAAGGTTTTTATCTCCAATTTTCAAACTGCTTTGCGGAATAACCTGATGCCTGTACATATCAAAGAACTGGAAAAATGTTCCGTTATCCCCGGCAGGCTTCATTCCTGCTTCCTTAGCTTTGTCAGCAAGCCACATGGAGACTTTTAATTCATCTAAAGTTCCTGCTTCACGTCCCCAGAACTGGTCTGCAGCAAGCTCATACATATCCTTTTTAAGATCAGTTTCTTTAAGGGCAGAAACCAATGGCTTCTTATAATTCTGAGCATTCCCGATACTGAATAAAAATAAACCCAGCAGGGAAAAAATAGAGTATTTATTCATCTGAATTTTTAATTAGATTGGCCCAGTTTTTCTGAAAACTGTTTTGAAAATTCTATCCTGTCTTCTTCCAGCTTCTCAGGAGTGGAAGGTAAAATATAGTTGAAAAGGATTTTATGATCATGATCTAAAAATATAATTTCCTTTTCATTTCCATCCATCATCTGGGAGAAAATGGCCCACATGGAAGTGTCTTTTAATTTTAATAATTCAAAAAACTGTTCTGCTTGTATTTCGATTTTCTGCATGCTATTATTAATGTATAATGTATAATATATAATATATCTGTCTCTTATATACA
>NZ_CAKKLP010000007.1 GCF_918698085.1 Chryseobacterium sp. Bi04 | reverse complement strand
TTATTAAATTGATAATAATAATTAAATATTATAGAATTTAAGATAATAAAATCTCAATACATTTATAAACTAAATGGTTAAACAGGTGATTATCAGGCAACAAAAAAGCCCGGGCAAATGCCCGGGCTTCTATATTTATAATACAATTGAAAATTATTTCAATTCTACTTCAGCACCAGCTTCTTCTAATTGCTTCTTAAGAGCTTCAGCTTCGTCTTTAGAAACTCCTTGCTTAATTGCAGCTGGAGCACCATCTACGATATCTTTAGCTTCTTTAAGACCAGCACCAGTTAAATCTTTTACCAATTTAACGATAGCTAATTTAGAAGCACCTGCAGACTTAAGAATTACGTCGAATTCAGTTTTTTCTTCAGCAGCTTCTCCACCACCTGCAGCAACTACTACAGCAGCAGCAGCTGGCTCAATTCCGTACTCATCCTTAAGGATAGTAGCTAATTCATTTACGTCTTTTACTGTTAAGTTTACTAGCGTTTCAGCTAAATTTTTTAAATCTGACATTGTTGTAATGTTTTTGTTGATTATTTATTTAATTTTTTGAGTATAATTATTCAGCACTTGTTTCTTCAGTGCTTTCTGCAGCAGCTTCTGGAGCTTCAGCAGGAGTTTCTTCTACAGCCGGAGCAGCTTCTTCAGCTTTAGCTTCTACTGTTTCAGGTTTGTTTTGAAGAGCAGAAACAACTCTTTGAATTGGAGATTGAAGTAATCCGATGATTTCTCCGATCATTTCTTCTCTAGACTTGATGTTAGCAAGTGAAGTTAAGTTTTCGTCTCCAACATAGAAAGTTTCCTGAAGGTAAGCAGACTTTAAAGCAGGCTTATCTTCTTTTTTTCTGAACCCTTGGATTAATTTTGCAGGAGCATTCGCAGTATCAGCAATCATGATTGCAGAGTTACCTTTGAATGTTGGGAACATTTCAGAGAAATCTACCCCATCAATTTGCTCCATTGCTTTTTGTAAAAGTGTATTTTTTACTACTTTTACTTTGATATTTTGTTTGAAAGCCTGTCTTCTGAAATCTGAAGACTTAGCAGCGTTCAATCCTTCTAGATCTGCTACGTATACTACTTTTGCATCCTGAAGCAAGTCTTTGATCTCTTGTATTGCTACAACTTTTTGGTCTTTTGTCATCGTCTTAAGGATTTAATATTAGTTAACAGATTTTGTATCAATTGCAATACCCGGGCTCATGGTAGAAGACAAGTAGATGCTTTTCACATAAGTTCCTTTAGCAGCTGTAGGCTTCATTTTCACCAAAGTCTGGATTAATTCCTGAGCATTTTCTTTGATCTTAGCAGCATCAAAAGACACTTTACCAATACCAGCATGGATAATACCATACTTATCTACTTTGAAATCAATTTTACCAGCTTTCACTTCAGTTACTGCTTTACCAATTTCCATAGTTACAGTTCCTGATTTAGGGTTAGGCATTAAACCTCTTGGACCTAATACTCTACCTAATGGACCTAATTTACCCATAACAGCTGGCATAGTAACGATAACGTCAACATCTGTCCAACCATCTTTTATTTTTTGTAAATATTCGTCAAGACCTACATAATCAGCTCCAGCTTCTTTAGCTTCAGCTTCTTTATCTGGTGTTACAAGAGCTAATACTTTAACATCTTTACCAGTTCCGTGAGGAAGAGATACTACACCTCTTACCATTTGGTTTGCTTTTCTTGGATCTACACCCAATCTTACAGCGATATCTACAGAAGCATCAAACTTTGTAGTGTTTACTTCCTTTACAAGAGCCGAACCTTCTTCAAGGTTATAGATTCTACCTTTCTCTACTTTGCTTAAAGCTTCTTTTTGCTTTTTTGTTAATTTTGCCATTTCAATAAGTTTTAAGCGTTAGTTGGTTTAGTTCCTGTTACTTTTAATCCCATAGATCTAGCAGTACCAGCTACCATAGAAAGTGCAGAGTCAATTGTAAAGCAGTTAAGATCTGCCATTTTATCTTCAGCGATTTTCTTTACCTGATCCCAAGATACAGAACCTACTTTGTTTCTGTTTGGTTCACCGGAACCTCCTTTGATCTTAGCTGCATCCATTAATTGAATTGCTGCAGGTGGAGTTTTAATTACGAATTCAAAAGATTTGTCTTCGTATACTGTAATTACTACAGGTAAAACTTGCCCTGGCTTGTCTTGGGTTCTTCCGTTAAATTGCTTACAAAACTCCATGATGTTCACACCTGCAGAACCCAAAGCTGGACCTACTGGTGGAGAAGGGTTAGCTGCGCCACCTTTCACCTGAAGCTTTACCATTTTAAAGACTTTCTTAGCCATTTTAATTTTTTTTAGTTTGAATAATTAATGAGTTTGGAAGCATTTATTATTCAGTAGGTTATGCACTCACATAACAATAAACCTACTTTTCGGATTGCAAAAGTATAAAATATTTTTGAAACTACAAACCGAAATTGCTGATTTTTAAAAAGTTTTAAGAAATTAATTGATATATAGAAGTTCAGAGTATCAGTTCATTCCGCTTTTTCACTGACTATCTTCAGGATATATTTTATATTGGAGAAACTCAAAACAATTCATCACATTTTAAAATAAAAACAAGATCCTTATTTTTCTCATTTGTTGCTGTTAAGAACTTTTACTTTCTGATCAATCTTATCCCTATCTCTCTATTTTATCTTTATAATTTATATTTCTCTTTCAATATCTTTTCCCTTTATTCCATCCCCCCTATCAGCTATTACCATAATATAAGGCTTAGGTCTCAACATATCAATTAAGTATTTTGCATACATAAAAAGACCGCTGTCTGCAGTCTTTTTATATATAGTAATGTCAATTAAAAACCGGACGGCTTGTTAATTGTTTGTGCAGAACCATCTGTTCCTCCCAGATTAGCGTTTACCTCATTGATATTATGCTTTGTGATCAATCTTCTATAAGCCATCAGGTAAAGGTCTACCGTAAAGTTATTGTAGGTTCGTGATGGAGTGGAAGTATTGGTTGCAATTATTCTACTGTCTGAAAATTTTGCTTTTATATGCCATGTTCCGTTGCTTTTGAAAGCGGTAACATCAGGTGACCCCTGTTTATTATCGTTAATTCCATTATCACCATAGTCAAGCATCACATTGGTACTGCCATCATTTAATTTAAATGAATAGTTATGAAGAACAACAAGGAAGTTATTAGCATCTATTTTGGTATCATAATCTGCAATTCCGTTACCGGATACACCTGTAAGGGTAAGTTTAAGATAATTGAATAATCCGCTGCTTTCCAGGTTTGGATCATACAGCTGAAGGGCGTTTTCGGATGTCGCCAAAAAGCTACCTCCCGTCATGGTAGGCTCCCCGGGATTTCTAAGATATAAAGAGTTGGTATATGTTTTCCCATTGACATCAAGAGTCTCTGTGGGTTTATCTGTCTTGATTCCTACTTTACCGGTCTGAGCATTCAAAAATAGTCCCAGGCCCATTATTATTGTAATATAAATTTTTCTTATCATATCTTTTTTATTGAAGGCCTAAAGGCGTATTAGTTGAAACTCCCGAATAAATCGGCGATGAAGAAGCTGAAACCGAACCGTTAAAAGTTCCCCAGTCTTTAACCAATGACTTTTCAAAAACATTAAGGGTAAGAGACCATGTTCCGTTGACCGAAGAAGCAGTACCGGCACCTTTAAAACTTAAATTCACAGCATGATATTTCTTTCCTGCTTTTACGATCTGGCTTACTTCTGTAGAATAAGAACCGTAAGATTTGGGATTAGTAGAAGTGTTAGCTGCTGATACGGCATCTGTAAAAACAGCACCTGTAACAGCCACAACATATTTATCGGCATCTAATCCTGTATTCAGATTTACCACTTCATCCTGTTTTACATTTTTCAGAACGACATTATAAATATTAACAGGTGCTACGTTACGAAGTGTAATGTCCAGCAGTTTTACTTTACCCACAGGCGAAGTGTCTTTTGAACGGGTAAGAAGAAGATAGTTTCCTCTTGCCGTTGCATTTTCAGTATCTACCAAATAGGATTCAACCAATGTTTCACCTTCTACATCCAAAGTTCCTTTAGGATTTACTGTATTAATTCCAACCTGGGCGTTCATGCCCAAAGCTGCAAAAGCTACAAAGACTATTGCGATAATTTTTTTCATTATGTATGTTTTTTATTGAATTAATGGAGCTGCAGCTGCACCGGTAGTAGAAGTTTTAAGATCCTGGGTGGTATTAAATTCTTTAGCGTATGATCTGTCATATACCAATAAATTGAGAGTCCATTCTCCCGTAGGCAATGTGGAAGATGGCGAGAACCCCTGATAATCTGCTTTCAGTTTCCAGGTATCTCCTGAAGAATAGGCGAAAATCTGAGGTACCGGAGTCAGCCAATCTGCAGAATAAGTTCTGGTAGGCTGGGTAAACCCAAAAGAAGAAATGACAACAAGGAATTTCTTAGAATTGATCTTGGTATCGAACTGGTTAACCCAGTCTTTATCTGAAGGATCACATGTGATTTTAAACTGGATAATATTAATAGGCGCCGGAGAATTGGGCACAAAAGAATCATTATAGGCCGTAATTTTGTTTTCTGGAGCTGGAGATTTGATCACAAAAGTGTAGTTTTCATCAGCCCCAAGTTTTTCCATAGGTTTTTTGAAAACCATTCCTGATGTTTTCATAGTCCCGTTAACGGTAAGTTCCTTTTCCGGTGTTGCAGTATTGATACCAACCTGCGCGTTTACAAATGCAACGGCCCCCGTTAAAAGGATCATCGAAGTAAATTTAATCATTGGATTATGTGTGTTTATTGTAGAAATCGCCTCTTCATGTTGAAATTTTCAATTTTGATTTCCGATATAGGCATAAAAGTTCAATACTTCTGCTGTACAGTGTATCAAATAAGAAAAATATAAAGTTTTATGGATTAGTTGCTTGATTGGTTACAATAAGTATGCCATATAAAGGAAAATAATGTACATAAATACCTTAAACATCAGTAAAAAATCAAACTTATCACCATATGGCGATAATTTCAACAATAGCAAAGTCCGTATAGAAGCATTAAAAAGGAATTGTAAACTGTGGATTTAATAAACAGCATTGCAAAACTTAAATGCACATAAATAAACAGAAAAAGAACCAGGTAAAGAAAATAAATATAAACTTATTAGTGACAGAGAACAAAACAAAAAAGACCGCTTTACAGCAGTCTTTTTATATTTATAAGTAATTATTATACTTTTTCTACTTGCATATAGCTAAGCTCCATTGGAGTTTTTCTACCGAAGATCAATACAGAAACTTCAATTTTCTTCTTATCTTCAAGAATTTTTTCAACAGTACCATTGAATCCATTGAAAGGTCCATCGATTACTTTCACATTTTCTCCTACGATATATGGAATTTCCACATCGCTGGCAAATTCTGATAGTTCGTCCATTCTTCCAAGCATTCTGTTTACTTCAGACTTTCTCATTGGAACTGGATCTCCTCCTTTTGTTAAACTTAAGAAAGATATTACTCCGGGAATGTTTTTAATAGCGTGAGGAATCTCTCCCATCAACTCAGCTTCAATCATCAAGTAACCAGGATAGTAAGGCTTTTCTTTAGGAACTTTTTTACCGTTTCTAATTTGAATAACCTTTTCCATAGGGATAACCACTTGAGTAACGTACTGCTCAAACCCTAAGCGTTTGATTTCTGTCTCAATATAGTTTTTCACTTTATTTTCCTGTCCGCTGATTGCTTTCAGCACATACCATTTCAGTTCGCTCATTATGGAAAATACTTTTAATTAATTGAACAAGTTGATTAGTATTCCTATGATGTTGCTGATTGCTTTTGAAAACAATTCATCAACTCCAAAGGTAAACAATGCCAGAATAACTGTCGCAATAGTCACTACAATAGTAGAAGACTGTAGGTCAGCCCATTTTGGCCATTCAACTTTATGTCTGAATTCGTTATAAGAACCTTTTAAAAAATCAACAAATGAACTCATAATTTATATTTGCACGGGCACAAGGATTCGAACCCTGATCAACGGTTTTGGAGACCGGTATCCTACCATTGGACGATGCCCGTAATTAAAAAAGCTTCCGAGAGTTTCCTTTCGGAAGCTTTATTTATTTTAAGATGATTAGTCTAAGATTTCAGTAACCTGACCTGAACCAACTGTTCTACCTCCTTCTCTGATCGCAAATCTAAGACCTACGTTAAGAGCAATTGGCTGTAACAATTCTACAGTGATCTCTAAGTTATCTCCTGGCATTACCATTTCTACACCTTCTGGTAAGAAGATTTCACCTGTAACGTCAGTAGTTCTTACGTAGAACTGAGGACGGTATTTGTTGTGGAATGGAGTGTGACGTCCACCTTCTTCTTTAGAAAGGATATAAACAGAAGCCTTGAATTTTTTGTGTGGCTTAACTGAATCTTTCTTAGCGATAACCATACCTCTCTTGATGTCAGTTTTTTCAATACCTCTCAACAATAGACCTACGTTATCTCCAGCTTCACCTCTATCTAGGATCTTTCTGAACATCTCAACTCCTGTAATAGTAGAAGTTAATTTCTCATCACCCATACCTACGATATCAACTGGATCTCCAGTGTTGATAACACCAGCCTCGATTCTACCAGTTGCTACAGTACCTCTACCTGTAATAGAGAATACGTCTTCGATTGGCATCAAGAATGGCTTTTCAGTATCTCTTGGTGGTTGTTCGATCCAAGTATCAACAGCATCCATTAATTCTTCAACGCTCTTGAACCACTTATCTTCTGTGTTAGCAGGAGAAGCAGTAGCTGCAGTAAGAGCTCCTAATGCAGAACCTTGAATTACTGGAGAGTTGTCTCCGTCGAAATCATAAGTAGACAATAAGTCTCTAAGTTCCATTTCAACAAGCTCTAATAACTCAGGATCATCTACCATGTCAACTTTGTTCATGAAAACAACGATTCTTGGTACGTTTACCTGACGGCAAAGTAGGATATGTTCTCTAGTCTGAGGCATTGGACCGTCAGTTGCAGCACATACTACGATAGCTCCATCCATTTGAGCAGCACCAGTTACCATGTTCTTAACATAGTCGGCGTGACCTGGACAGTCAACGTGAGCATAGTGTCTTTTTTCAGTTTCGTATTCGATGTGAGCAGTATTGATAGTAATACCTCTTTCTTTTTCTTCTGGAGCAGAGTCAATTGCAGAGAAGTCTTTTTTCTCAGCAAGACCTTTGCTAGCTAATACAGCAGAAATAGCAGCTGTAAGAGTAGTTTTACCATGGTCAACGTGACCAATAGTACCAATGTTCAAGTGTGGTTTGTTACGATTAAACGTTTCCTTTGCCATGATTGTAAAATTATTTATTTATTGTTTTTCAAATTTTCGGTGTGCAAATATAATGAATTTTTAAATACCAAAACCTTTTTATTGAAAAAAGTTTCAATATTCAAATCCAATGAAGTACAAACCTTATATTTCAATGTATTGAGACTGCAAATTTACACAATTTTCTGAATTGAAAAAAACTTTAAGAAACCTTTTCCGAAAAACCCTGAAACCCAATATATAAAAGAATAAAATTTGTTATTTCATCTTTACTTTAGTATTGCTCTGTAATCCTCATTTCATCTTTTTTATTTATCCGTTGGCATTCTGAATGACCTTATAAATAAGTACAAAGCCAAAAAGAAGGCTCCCCCTATCATGATCAGCGATGTAGAATTCTGGCCAAAGGCAACAAAAGAGAAAAATTCATTGCAAATAAAGCCAATGGTATTGATATTAAAGAAGCCAAGAATTAACAAATACAGAACGATCAGTATGAATGCAATTCCTCTATAATTTGGATTAAATAAACGGGCAAGTATTTTTTTTACTTTATTTCTGAAACTTGCAGGAAGCAAATAAGCAGGAATAAACAGACTATAGAGCCCTATTGAATACATAAATGAGATATTCAGCATCAGAAGTACATTAAGATGAAAAAAAACGGTTAGCAGAAGCATCAACCTGAAAAACTTCGGATAAAGAAAAGCTACTATAAAAATGGTTTCAAAAAAGACAGTCATATAATCCAGAAACTCCCAGAACACTTTAGAATGTATTCCGTCATAAAAATCCGAAAGAAAGTCATTCCATCCTATAATATACCTGTACTGACTAAAAAAGATCTGTGTATACTGGGTATCCATACTTAGCCATCCTCCTAGAATTTTAGAAAGTCCGGCGGTAAACATTCCGAAACTGAAGATCAGGCTTATCATGAACAGAGGCCACGACTTCGCTGGACCATCCGTTTCTTTTTCGGGCTCCGGAAAGAAACTGTAGGTTCTGTTCCATGGTGAAAATGCCATTATTAAGATCGGCAGAGTATAAACAAAATCATGGTTCACTTTTCCAAAAGAATAGGCATAATTACTGGTCAGTACATACACGGCCATATAAAGTATTGCAAATATCCTTGGTTTATAGCCTATCAGAATCAACAGCAACCCAAGGTACATTATGTATCTGCATAGCACAAAGAAAATTTCTGAGGGAATGAAATCTATAAAAGACAGTACACTGATAGGCGGATGCATGGCACTGTTAGGAATAGAATGAATCCAGCTGTTATCTGACACTCCCATCCATAATAGGAACAGAGAGAAAAATATCCGGTAAAAAGCCAGAAACTCATAGCTTGGACGGTAACTGGTGAAAGGAAGTTCTTTTAGTTTATTCATCATTGTTAATTTAAAATCGGAAACTCAATACAGTATCCCGGACGGCTGTATCATTCATTTTTCTTGTGGTGATATCGAAATCTTTAGTTTCATTGATCACCTCCATGCCTGTTACTTCTTTGTCCGGAAATCTTTCTCTCAATTTTTCTACAATGAATTTTTTGCTTTCGTTTAGGTCAACTTTTTTAATATTCCGGTTAAGGATAGACTTTTTTAAAAGATAAAGTTCCTTTTTATAGAGAGGCAGACTGTTTATCCGGCTGTCTAAAACCGGATATTCCTTAGGAAAAAGTAAATTTTGGATTAGGGTGATCTGTATCGTTCTGGGTATTTTATCTCCCAGATAATCATTATTGACTAAAATACTGTCCGCTCCATCTTTAAAAAAGACATGGGAAGTTGTTTTTGTAAATTTAATATACTTTCCGTCTTTTATAGGATATGAGGAAAATCCAGGAAAATTAAAGGATGGGTAGGTTTCTTCAATATTCATCTTAAAAATCAGCTGCAGTGGGAGCAGGATGATTAAAAATCCAAATAGGAAGAGAACCGATTTCTTGTAGTGTTTCATATTGTGTTTTAACATTTGCAAAGTAAGACATATTATAAGAGCTATTGTAAGCCTGTGTTTGAAAATAAGGAGGAACTTTCTACAAATGTCGTAAAGGTTGGGAGCTCATTGTTTTTGTGGTTATCATTTGTTTATAATTAATTCGCCAATTTAATTATTTTATTTGAAATCATACAAGAGAAAGCTAAAAAAGACTTCGCCCCGAAAAGACCGGGGCGAAGAAGTTATATAAAAACAAGATTAAATGGGCCGTAATTTTTGGGTTCTGTTGAAAATCCAGAAAATTATCGGGAAAATAAGTAAGGTAAGGACGGTTGCTGTAATAAGGCCTCCAATGATGACAATTGCCAGGGGTTTTTGAGATTCTGATCCAATTCCTGTAGATAAAGCAGCCGGCATTAATCCGATAGATGCCATAAGTGCCGTCATAATCACCGGTCTGGTTCTGGATTTAACACCACTTAATATGGCTGTATCTATATCCATTCCTTCTTTTACATTCTGATGAAACTCTGTAATAAGGATTACCCCATTCTGGATACAGATTCCCAAAAGGGCTATCATCCCTACTCCTGCAGAAATACCAAAGTTTATTCCGGTCACATGCAGGGCAATAATTCCTCCTATCAGAGCAAAAGGTACATTGGCCAATACAAGAAGTGAATCTTTAATATTTCCAAACAGGATAAATAACAAAAAGAAGATCATCAAAATACTTACGGGCACCACCTGAGCCAATCTGTGTGAAGCCCGCTGCTGGTTTTCAAACTGGCCTGTCCATCCTATAGAATATCCATCAGGAAGCTCAATTTTTTCCACTTTTTTCTGAGCATCGGCAATCGTACTCCCCAGATCCCTGTCTCTGATTGAAAACTTGACCCCAATATATCTTTTAATATTATCTCTGTAAATAAATGCAGCTCCGTTGTCTTTTACAATAGTACTTATTTCCTTCAACGGGATTTTTGCTCCGTCCTGGGTAGGTACCATCAAAGAGGCAATATCATTTTCATCTTTTCTGTATTCCTGGGAATAACGGAGACGAATAGGAAATTTCCTTTCGCCGTCAAACATTTCGGAAGCTGTTTTGCCACCAAAGGCCATTTCCAGCACTGCCTGTGCATCTGCGGGCATTACACCGTATGCTGCCATTTTATCCCGGTCTAAAACAACACTTACTTCCGGCTGACCGATATTTTTAATGATTCCCGGATCTTTTACCCCTTTTACATCTTTAATTTTTACTAAGATTTCTTCTGCCAGCTTATCCAGAGTTTCTAAGTTATCTCCATAGATTTTAATCCCGTTTTCGGCTTTAAAACCTGCTACTGCTTCGGCCACGTTATCTGAAATCGGCTGAGAGTAGTTGAACGTAATGCCCTGATAGCTCCGAAGTTTTTTATCAATTTCATTAATTAGTTCTTCATAAGTGATCTTACGTTTCCATTCTTCCCTTGGTTTAAGATTTACGGCAAACTGTACAAATCCAAATCCATTGGGATCTGTACCGTCATTGCTTCTACCCGTCTGGGCCAGAACATCCGTTACTTCAGAAAAGCTCATAATATCTTTCTTTAAAAGGTCTGCTGTTTTAAGGGACTCTTTTAATGATGAGCTCATTGGCATTTCCGCGGTAATCCACAAAGAACCTTCATTCAACTGGGGTAAGAATTCTGTTCCGAGAAACCTACCTGAGAATAACGTTAATGCGAGGAATGAGATGGCAACGATCATGCTGGTCTTTTTATGCCTGAAGGTCATATTAAAGCCTTTTAAAACAATTCTGTCCCAAAAATTGACAAAAGGATTGTTCTTTTCTTTTACATTTTTATTTAAAAGGATATGAGAAAGAACAGGAACAAGGGTTAATGTAAATATCAATGCTCCTATCAATGCAAATCCTAAAGTAAAGGCCAGAGGCGAAAACATTTTCCCTTCTACTTTCTGGAATGAGAAAATAGGAATCAGGGAAGTGATGATAATCAGCTTTGAGAAAAAAATGGCTTTTCCCAACCCGGTACCGGTTTGTTTGATCCAGCCACCTTTTGCCAGTTTATTAAATTTTTCTGTTCCATATTTATGGGCTTTACGATCGAGCATTACAAAGAGTCCTTCCACCATGACGACGGCACCGTCAATGATAATTCCAAAGTCAACAGCTCCCAATGAAAGTAGGTTGGCGCTCATTCCTGCCAATTTTAAGCATAAAAATGCAAACAGCAGAGATAAGGGAATAATAATGGAAACAATCAGTGTAGTTCTCCAGTCTGCCATAAAGATAAGAACGATTACTGTTACCAGAATAATTCCTTCAATAAGGTTGTGCATCACGGTACGTGTCGTAAAATCCATCAGATTGTCCCTGTCATAAAAGGTTACCATTTTTACATCTTTAGGAAGAATCTTTTCGTTGAGTTCTTTAATCTTGGCTTTTACACCTATTAAAACCTCTCTCGGATTCTCTCCTTTTCTCATCACCACAATCCCTTCTACAGTATCTTCATGGGTATTCAAACCCGCCTGCCCTACCCTGGGCATAGAACTTTCATGTACTTCGGCTACATTTTTCACCAAAACAGGGTTCCCACTGTCATTCTGAATGGTGATATTTCCTATATCAGCTACCGATTTCACCAAACCTATTCCTCTTACGACATAGGCCTGTCCATTTTTTTCAATGACATCTCCCCCAACATTCAGGTTACTTTTAGTCACAGCATCGTATACCTGCAGCGGAGTTAAATTGTATTTATCCAAAGCCCTGGGATCAATACTCAGTTCAAAAACTTTATCCTGGCCCCCGAAAACATTAATATCCGCCACTCCCGGCACTCCTCTCAAAGCACGGTCAATAACCCAATTCTGAAGGGTAAGCAGTTTACGGGAATCTTTTGTTTTACTTTCCAGCGTATATCTGAAAATCTCGCCGGTGGGCCCGTAGGGTGGCTGTACTTCAGGATCTACCTCATCAGGAAGGCTAATGGTTCTTAATTGGTTATTGACCTGATTTCTGGCAAAAGTATCGTCCACCCCATCGTCAAACAGAATTTTAACAATGGAAAGTCCAAACATAGTGGTACTTCTCACGCTGGTTTTCTTCTGAACCGGGCTCATAGCTAATTCGATAGGGGTAGTAACAAAACGTTCCACTTCTTCTGCACTACGCCCATTCCACTGGGTAATGATTACAATCTGGGTATTGGTAACATCGGGAAAAGCTTCAATCGGCATGTTCTTGAAACTTATAAAGCCGGCAATCGCTAAAATAGCTACCCAGATAAAGGTAAATGCTTTATTTTTTAATGAAAAAGCGATTATATTTTTAATGAATTTATTCATAGTAGAAATTAGATGTTAGACTTTAGATATTAGACTAATAACTAAATGTTGAATTGCTGAAGGTTCTTGAACCATTAAGTTTTTTATTTAAGGAGTTGAGATTGTTAAGTAACCCGCAGGCGAATTGACTAAGTTGCGATGCTTAAAAAACATCTTGGATGTTTTTCTAATTAAACTTACCTTCTTAATTCTGCATAATAATATTCTTAATGTTTCAAATTAAAACTCAAACAAAATTTAATTATTCAAAGAGCGGTAAATCAACAGCTGATTGTTGGTAATCACCTCCTCTCCTTCGGTCAGCCCATCTGCAATATAAGTGACATCACCTACCTGTTTCTGAACCTTAACTTCTTTCACCTTCACATCTGTCCTGGATTTAAAAACCACCACAAAACTTTTGTTATCATCAAAGATCACGGCCTTGGAAGGAACCGTCAGCATCGTATTATTTTCCAAACTGGATACTTTTATCGTAGCCTTACTATCCGGAATCAGCAACCCGTTAGCATTATCCAGAACAACTCTGGCCTGCATTGCATTGGTTTGCGGATCAATAATTTTGAATATTTTATCAATTTTACCATCAAAAACTTTATCCGGGTAAGAAAGTGTAGAAACCTGCGCTTTCATTCCCAGGTTTATTTTATCAATATCTGATTCATTAACGTTCATGATAGCCCATACATTCGTGGTGTTGGCTACATCAAAAATATTTTCACTTCTATCGCTTCTCAGCTGCATATCCTTATTGATACTTTTCTGAACGATATATCCGCTGATTGGAGCTACCACACTGTAAATATTACCCGACTTTACATTATATACCGTACTTATAGCAGAGGCTCTCTGTAATTGATCCTGAGCTTTCTGCAACTGGCTTTTAGCTTCCAGTACATCTCTTTCTGTATTAAGTTTTCCTTCGTACAGCTCCTTAGCAACCCGAAGATTATTCGTAGCCACTACCAAATCAGTTTTTGAATCGCTTACATCTTTTTGAACTTCCGCGAGTTCCGTACTCCTGATGGTGGCCAGCACCTGTCCTTTTTTAACGTAATCCCCCAACTCTACATTTACACTCATTACATTTCCGCCTACAAGCGGATATACATCTATATAACTGTTTTTATCTGCAGAAATCTTTCCGTAAAAGCTATACACATCTTCTATATTCTTTTTCTCCGCTTTAGCTAAAGAAATAGAACCCAGCATCGTATTGCTAAGCTCGAAGCCTTTCTTAGGCTGATTTGTTTTTTCTTCCTCTTTTTTTGAACAGGCCAGTAATGATAAGACCATCAATACAGGGATAATATATGTTTTCATAGTTAATAGAAGATTTTCGTTTGTATTAATTGATTAAGTTGTTCCGCCGACTGCATGATTTCATTCTTCATATCATAGATTTGGAGCGCTGCTTCTCTATAGCTGTCCATAAAATCTGTAAATTCGATAAGATTTACATTTCCCTTTCTAAAATTGGTGACCATTCCGTTATAGACCACATCCATATTTTTCAGATCTGTTGTTTTGATATCCTGCAGCTGATCATACTGTGCTTTCCATGTTTTGTAAGCAGACTGTATTTTAGTCTCAAGCGTTAATTTTTGAAAGTCTGCATTTTTCTGGTTTTGCTGAATGGCATAATTGGCTTTTTCAACATTTCCCTGATTGGCCTTCCATAGTGGCAGGGGAATTCCCAGGGTAAGATTCACTTCATTATTAAAAGTGCCTCCTGCCTGATCCCATGCAGCTCCAACATTCAGGTCCGGAATATTCAAGGATTTTTGCCATTGAGCGTATAATTTGCTATTATCAATTAATTTTAAATGATACCGATAATCCGCATTATTTTTAAGGGCCTTTTTTCTCAGTTCTTCGGCATCACCAAAAGGCTGGGCAGCCAGAGCCTCCTTAGCTTCCGGTTCTGACATTTGTGGCTCTATATCTTCCGGAATTCCCGTTAAAATTTTTAGATTCTGTTCAAAATCAAGAATATTCTTATTGATTTCAAGTTTATCGTGATTCAGCTGAATAACAAGGCTCTGTAATCTTACAGCATCTTTAAGAGATACGTTTCCTTTCTCTGACTGTACACGGTAAGCGCTTAGAAGATCATTCATATATCCTAATTGCTTATCGGTATTCTCCAGTTTTAATTTTTCATAATAGAGGTTGAAATAAGCAGTACGAAGTTGCGCTCTCAGATCTACCAGTAATTGGGAAAACTGGAGCTGAGCCAGTTCTTTATTGGATTTTGCAAAGGCTATTTCATTTTTCTTTTTTCCTCCCATATAAATGAGCTGTGTAATGCTTCCTCCTTTTGAATGGCCAGCATCAAAGAGCTTTTTATCCCCGGGGTTATAAGCATTGAACTGTCCGCTGAGCTGTGGCAGCTCCAAGATTTTAGCCTGTAGAATATCAGCATCTGCCATGTTAATATTGTACTGTTCGGCAAGCAGCTGGAGGTTGTTCTTTTGGAAAGCTTCTTCACAATCCAAAAGAGACATTTGCTGCTGTCCTGCCATGAATGAGGAAATGGCTAGAAACAGCATTGCTATTCTGTTCATTATTATTCTTTTTAAACTACAAAATTGCTTTCATATGATTAAAAGAAACTTAAATGAGGCTTAAAATAAAATTAAAATCTTTGTAAACAGGCTATTTCACAAAGTATTTAAACAGAAGAAAATTTATTTTTTTCTCTATATGTTGAATTTTTATATGAAAACCAATTCCTGTTAATTAAAATAGATATTTTAAAAATAAAGAAATGGTACGGGAATTATTTTTTAAAAATTACAGTGAATTTATTCAGGTATTCCTCAGGTGAAGAATATACAATTTCAGAGTCATGGTACTCAAGAATACGTTTAACAATCCTCAGCCCTAATCCTGATCCGGATATATTCTGAGCATTATTTCCTCTGGTAAAGGCTTCAAATAATTTAGATTGCTCTTCTTCAGGAATAATATCCCCATGAGAGATTACCTCTACGTAAAGGCGGTCGTTGGTTTCAGTTATTAAAACTTTCACTTCTGTATTATCAGAATATACTGCAGCATTTTTAAACAGATTAATAAAAACGATAACTAACAAAGACGGTATCCCATCTATCGTAAGCAGAGCATTTTCAGAAGTATCTTCGGTAATGAGAAAATCAAGCTTAAGATCGGGATAACTTTTCTCTACCCCCTCAAAAGCTTCAAATATGACTTCATCAATTCTTACCTCCTCATAAATACTCTGAATATTTTCTTTATCAAATTTGGTGAGAAGTAATAATGAATTGGTAAGATCTGACAGCTGATATACATCTCTTTGAATCTGCTGTAGCGCAGACAGGGTTTTAGGAGAGTGTTTCTCAAATGTAATCAGGTTTTCAAGCTGGAAAGCCATCCTTGTAATCGGAGTCCTTATTTCATGTGAGGCACTCGCTGTAAAATCTTTCTGGGATTGAAATACATCATTCAGCCGTACAATCATCGTGTTAAAAGACTTTGCCAGAACGCTTACTTCATCATTCGACTGCTGAACAGGGATTTGTTTTGTTAGTTGATGAGCGGTAACTTCTGAAATTTCCTGATTCAGATCTTCCAGGGGCCGCAGGAATTTTTCCACGAAGTAATAGCTGAAAAAACCAATCAGAAGGGTACTCATCACATATGCTAAAATCAAAAGATACTTAAGGTAAGTCAGTTTTGATTTTCCATTGGTGTCAAAGGCACTGGTAAGTATGTAATAATTCTCACCATTAATAGTTCGCAAGGCTGCATAAATCTCCGGGATGGTCTTTTCAGTATAGATGATCTTTTTTTTGTCCAGTTCCTTAAGCATGTTGGTATCCCATGTAACATTCTGATCTTTGATCGTACTGTAAATCAGTTCTTTTTTATCATTGAAAATTAAAATCTTTTCATTTAAAAGAATATTATCTGAATTCTCATTAAAAAAAATAGGCGCCTCTTCTTCAAAATCTTTAGATCTAGAAATAAAATGGGTGGTAAACTCCAGTCTCTGCCTGAACCTTTCCTTAAACTCATCCCGTCTGAAATCATTGAAAGATAAATAAATCACAGCCATCACCATTCCAAAAAGCAGTGAAAAGGCAATACTGATCGTTAAAGCAATCTTTCTTTTTAAAGACATTTATAATGGACTTAAGTAATATCCAAACCCCGAACGTGTGTGGATCAGTTTTATTTTAAAATCCTTATCGATTTTTTTTCTTAAAAAATTGATATAAACCTCTACGGTATTGGTATTCGTATTAAAATTGTGCTCCCAAACATGTTCTGTGATCTGTTGCTTAGAAACAGTTCTTCCCTGCGCTTCGGCAAGATAAACCAAAAGCTGAAACTCTTTTAAAGTAAGGGTGATCTCATTGCCTCCACGGTATACCTTCTGTTCCGTTTTATTGATAATAAGGTCATCAACTCTGATGATATCCTGATCGGAAGCATCAGATGGAGCTTTCCTTCTAAGCAAAGAGTTGATTCTTAAAAGCAGTTCTTCAAATTGAAAAGGCTTTACAAGGTAATCATCTGCCAATCTCGTAAAGGCATCCTTCTTATCAGAGAGGTCTCCATATGCCGAAATAATAATGATAGGGGTATTTTTATCAAAAGAACGAATGGTCTGGCAAACATCCAATCCATTTATTTTAGGTACATTAATGTCCAGCAGATACAGATCGTAGGTATTGTTCTTGATCTGACGAAGAAAAGTTTCTCCATCATAGATTTTGTCACAGCTAAAATTATTAGATTCTAAAAATCTGCAAAGTTCTGCGGAAAGAATAAGATCATCTTCTAATAAAAGAATATTCATCAAAATATATTTTACACGAATTTAACAAAAAATTTATGATTGCCATTCTAAAGATGATATAAAAAAGTTTTTAAATACTACGTGGATAGTTTGTAAAATCATCAAATAAATAACTTTTATCTATATTCTTATTCTTGATCGTTAAAGTTTGGATAAAAAAAATTCCCGAATAAAATCCGGGAAAATTGAGAGCCAACTACGGGACTTGAACCCGTGACCTCTTCCTTACCAAGGAAGCACTCTACCGCTGAGCTAAGTCGGCATCAAATAAAAAAATCACACTGAATTAGCATGATTTTTTGAGCGGAAGACGGGGGTCGAACCCGCGACATTCAGCTTGGAAGGCTGACGCTCTACCAACTGAGCTACTTCCGCAATTTTGCTTCCAAAATTATTGGTAAACGCTTTGCAAAACTAAGAATAATTCTTTTATTCTGCAAGTTTTTTTAATATAAAAGTGGGGAGAGCAGGATTCGAACCTGCGAAGCCGAAGCAACTGAGTTACAGTCAGTCCCATTTAGCCACTCTGGAATCTCCCCAAAGTTTTTATATTAAAATAGAGCCTCCAGAGGGATTCGAACCCACGACCCCGAGATTACAAATCACGTGCTCTGGCCAGCTGAGCTATGGAGGCATTTTAATAATTGAACTGAAACTGATGGAGAAACTCTACTCTATACATTTCAGCTGTTAAAAATATCACTTTTATAAGGTGATTATTTTGAGCGGAAGACGGGGGTCGAACCCGCGACATTCAGCTTGGAAGGCTGACGCTCTACCAACTGAGCTACTTCCGCAATTTTGTTTCCAAAACCATTGGTAAACGCTGTGCAAAACTAAGAATAATTCTTCAATCCTGCAAGTTTTTTTTCATAATATAAATGTGGGGAGAGCAGGATTCGAACCTGCGAAGCCGAAGCAACTGAGTTACAGTCAGTCCCATTTAGCCACTCTGGAATCTCCCCAAAGTTTTATATTAAAATGAGCCTCCAGAGGGATTCGAACCCACGACCCCGAGATTACAAATCACGTGCTCTGGCCAGCTGAGCTATGGAGGCAAATTAAAAAGAATTCAAAAGATCGCTGTTCCTTTTTTGCGAGTGCAAATATAGAACGGATTTTTTGAATTCTCAAATTTTTTATGAACTTTTTTAAACTTTTTTTCCTAAGCCATTTCTTTTTTCTTGATTAGTAGCTTTTTAGCAGTATCAACGCATAGATCCAAACTTTCCTCAAAAGTTGCGCTTGTCTTCTTAACCACGATATCGTCTCCCGGAACAGCCAAAATAATCTCAGCAGTTTTATTAGATCTGTCAGAGTTATTTTCCACTTTTAAGAAAACCTTGCACTCCTGAATTTTATCATAGAAGGTTCCTAATTTGCTTACTTTTTTTTCAATGTGTGATTCTAGTGGTTCGTGTGGAGTTAAACCAATTGATTGAACTGAAATCTTCATAATTCTTCTTTTTTAGACGCTCGAGGATGAGCTTGATTAAACACTTTTTTCAATTGTTCAATATTAGCATTCGTATAGACTTGAGTACTTGCAAGACTGGAATGCCCTAATATTTTTTTTACTTTGGAGATCTCCGCCCCATTATCCAATACATGAGTAGCAAAGCTATGCCGAAGGATATGAGGACTTCTTTTTTCTTTCGTTGTAACAAGACTAAGGTACTTATTAACTACCACATAAACAAATTTTTCATTGAGTTTTTTCCCTTTCTTATTCACGAAAAAACAGGATTTGAATTCCGCCTGTGGATTTCTTATTTCCAGATAACTTTTAAGGAGTCCGGACAGGTCTTCGGAAATAGGAACCAGCCTCGCCTTATTCCCTTTTCCAATTACTTTTAATTCATTCCCTTCTATATCAACATTCTCAAATATCAGGCCACAAAGCTCGGCTTTCCGTATGCCGGTTTGATAAAGCACTTCTATGATACATTTATCCAGTATATCATGGGTATGTTCCAGAATCCGCTCGCCAAGATCTCCCATTTCCTCCTTAGACATGGGTATTTGCTTCTCGGGGTAAAATTTCAGAGAGGAAACTCCTTCTACAGGAGAAACCTTAATTTCGCCTATTTTTAAAAGGAAAAGGAAAAAACTGCGGAGTGAGGATAATTTTCTATTGATACTTCTTTTTGAAATACCATGCTCACTTAATTCTACAATAAAGTTCCGGATGATTTTTTTATCTGCTTTAAAGATATCTTCTGATGACTCTGTTTTAAGATAGAAACAAGAAAAGTCATCAAGGTCTTTTTTGTAGCTTGTAATAGTATGAGGAGAATACCTCTTTTCGAGCTCTAAATATTCTAAAAACTTATTCAGCATTACTTCAGGTGTGAAAACGAAAAATTCACTCCTCAAATATAAGAATTTAAGGAGTGAATTAGTATATGGTCTAAGAAAAAATCTTAAGCCTGTTCTTCTTTACTAAGTGCTCTTTGTTTGTAAGCAGCTTTCAGTCTAGATTGTCTTAAAGTCACAGAAGGCTTAATAAACTGTTGTCTAGATCTTAATTGACGAACTGTACCTGTTTTATCAAATTTTCTCTTGTATTTCTTTAGAGCTCTGTCGATGGATTCACCATCTTTTACTGGTATTATTAACATATTTTACATCTCATTTTGGATTGCAAAACTAGACATTTTTTCTTAAATTACAAAATATATACCCAAAAACTATCATATTTAAGCTCATTATCTCACCAAAGACCTTGTGTTCAAGGGTGATACCTACAGTAATTATTTTATCCACAATTAATTAACATTCCCGGATAAACATCTTGTTTCATTTGATTCGCTCTACCCTTTTCTTATCCCAACCGGCCAAAACATAGCTACATCCCCCTATATTGTCACAAAAAAATTCTATAATAATGCTATGTTAACAAAAATCATTATCTTTGTATTCACTTTACTTATGGGGTTGACTGGTTTCGACAGCAAGATCAATGGGTAAGTAAGCATGCAGAGAACCGTAGCGCGATCTCTTTAATCCCTTGCTACACAACTTTAACTGGCAACGAAGAGTTCGCTCTTGCAGCTTAATATCGAAGTATAGTAGATCAAGCGTTTTCCTGAAGATAGTAAGGAAGCAAGATATCTCACAAATGCTCTGTTCTGCGGCGTTTGATCCTGAGATATAGGAATGCAGGAATAAGGTTTCAGATGCTTTGGCTGAAACTCGAAAACTTTAGAAGATAAGCTGGAAGTTGGGTGTCTGCCCTCTGCCTCCAGTCAAAAATCAATGGTAGAATAAGCATGTAGAAATCTTATGTATTGCTTGTTTGGACGAGGGTTCGAATCCCTCCAACTCCACTAAAGAACAAAAAGAGAATTTGTAACTTATTTATTTCTAAATAATTACATTTTCTCTTTTTTATTTTGTATCCGAAATTGTATCCGAAAATTAAAATTGTTAATTATTACTTCTAATTAAACCTCATTTATTCATTTGAATAAAACCTCAATTATAAGCTTTATGAGATGTAAAGATACAAACTATAAAAATTATTATCATTAAAATACTAACATATTATACACGGAAAATAATAAAAATTTGGATTTTCAACAATGGAATTTTAACTCTTTTTATACCTTGTCTATATTGATTCATTTTTCAATCTATACATCATTGAATAATCAATCATTTGTACAAAAATATTCATATAGATTTTTAACAAAAGGTTTTAATTTTCGTAAAATTGGTCGTTATTCTTACTGTTCAACACATTATTAAAAATTGCAAAAATTTATTATTTTGAAAAGAGAACAAGTAAATTAATTTGACACCATTTTAAACATACATATAGAATAATAAAAGTAATCACTGTAATCCTTATCTAATCTTAAATCTAAGCAGGAAAAGAAATGTTGAGCTTTTAAACATATTGCCATTCTTTTTAAATCGTCTTAACCCCTCCCTAAGACTAATATGGGTACTATATCAAGATATATAAAAAATAAATTTTAATGCGACGACTTT
Organism: Chryseobacterium sp. Bi04; assembly: GCF_918698085.1. Classification (GTDB taxonomy): domain Bacteria; phylum Bacteroidota; class Bacteroidia; order Flavobacteriales; family Weeksellaceae; genus Chryseobacterium. The sequence continues at coordinate 204,130 of NZ_CAKKLP010000007.1, read as the reverse complement.
TGTCGCATTACTAATATAACTTTGAACAGCAATTTGAAAATACCAAAAAAACATTAATAGATTAGAACTGCAAGTAACTCAATAGTCATACTAAGCATAAAATTACACTCTGTTTTAGCCAAAATTGATTAACTTTGTAGATTGAAAAATTTGTATTTTTAGTATAAGCTTTGTACTGAATAAAACAATATGGCAAAACTTAATATACTTGAATTCCTTGGTTTAGACAGAGCGAAACCAATTCTTCAGTCCAATAGTAAAAATCTATTGGATAGTGAAGCTGTTATCCTAAATGAAGTAAAAGAAAAAGACTTTGGAATTGATTTAGTTTACTTTAATACAGATGAAGAAACCCAAAATAGTTTTCCTTCTGTTTTTCTGAAAGAAGTTCCTAATTTTAATGATGTAGAAACGTTAAAAGATATTGCGGAAACACAACGTAAAATTTGGAATTACAAAAAAGTATTGTTTCTTTATGTTTATTCCGAAACAGAAATCCGCATCTATAATTGTTCAGAGAAGCCTCTTATTGTAACCAAAGATGATTTTGATTACAAAACAAAATTAAAAGAAATTGAAATTAAATCTTATCAATTTTCTGAAAAACAGCAATTACAGGAACTTAATAAATTATTTTCGAGAATTGCCATTGATACAGGAATTATTTGGACTTTAGAAGACGCACAGTTTGTTCGAGATAAAATCAATCTACAAAAAAGAGTTGATAAATACTTAGTAGAAAGTTTAATCAACACTTCAAGACAGCTTGAAAATGAAGGTTTAGAAATTAATTTTATTCATAAAATTATACTCCGTTCATTATTCTTATTATATCTTGAAGATAGGGGGGCAACTGACAAAAAGCTTTATTCACTTTACAAGAAAGATGCAGATTCGTATTTTGATGTATTGGATGATGCTGAAGCCACATATAGACTTTATGAACGATTAGAAGAAGATTTTAATGGTAATGTTTTCACATTAGAAAGAAACGGCCATGATGAAATAATTGAAAAAATATCTCCAAACCAACTTCAAATTATTAAAAAATGTTTTATTAGTGGAAATGACAACACTCCACAAATAAAGCTTTTTGAAGATTGGAGATTATTCAACTTTAGTATCATCCAGATTGAATTATTGAGTGAAATTTACGAGAATTTCCTTTTTAATACAGACCCTGAATTAAAAAAACAAACAGGCACTTATTACACTCCTCCATCTTTGGTAGAATTTATTTTAAATGAAAAAATTCCTACTAATAACGGCGAAAAGAATTACAATATCAAGGTATTAGACCCGAGTTGTGGTTCAGGAATTTTCTTAGTTGAGAGTTTCAAACGATTAGTAAAACGCTATGAAAACCAACACCAAGAAAAGCTAAACGACTTTAATAAATTAAAGAAATTATTAACAGATAATATCTTTGGTATCGAACTACATCCGCAAGCTATAAAAGTGGCTGCGTTTAGTTTGTATCTGGCATTGGTTGATAGCTTAGACCCAAAAACTTTATGGCAAAAGAAAAAACACCGTTTGCCAAATTTGATTAATAACCCTAATGATACATCGTTAAAAATACAAGGAGGAAATTTATTTTGCAGAGACACTATTGCACAAAACAAAGAAATAGAAGCTATTGAATTTGATTTGATAGTTGGCAATCCTCCGTTTGGTGGATTAATATCAGACGAAAAGGATATTGATAATAAACATACAAACATTAGAGCCTATTGCAATAAACATAATTTTGCAAAAGAAATGGTTTTACCATTTTTACATAAAGCAACAGAATTCGCACCCAATGGCGAAATAGCCTTAATATTCAATACTAAAGTATTAACCAATACAGGTAGCACCTATCTAAACTTTAGAAAATGGCTATTCAATGATTGTTATGTAGATAAAGTTTTTAATTTTTCTATTCTTCGTAATGCTAAAAAGAATTTTGGAGGACAATTATTCGGTGACGCAACAGGACCAATAAGCATTGTATTCTATCAGAAAAAACAACCAAAAAATCCAAATAACAAAATAGCATATTACGCTCCAAAAACATTTATAAAATCAAATTTAATTGAGGGATTAAGCATTGACTTTACGGATTTAAAGTATCTACCAAGAGAAGAATGCCAAAAACCTGATACTAAAATTTGGAAAATTGGAATGTGGGGCGGGATGAATGATTGGGAGCTAATCCAAAATCTCAACCATAGCTTCACAACCATTAAATCTTTCTTTGAAAATCAAGACATCGATTATGGTGTTGGTTTTGAACTTAGTAGTCCTGCTAATAAACCCAATAATGAAATCAAGGAATTACCAATTCATACTCCAAATAATATTTTAAAATATTATACACCTAAACCAACTGATAGAATTGAAAACGTTAAATTTAGGAGATTGGGTAAAACAGAAGCTTATGAAGTTTCTCATATTTTGCTTAATGAGGGCATAAAAGTCAATGAAGAAAATCACCTTTCATTATTAGCTTCCTTTGTAGATTATAAAAGCGCATATTCAAAGGGGATCGTAGGTATTTATTCAAAAACTGACAATGAATTTCTATTAAAATTATTGACGGCTTATTTAAATTCAGACTTTATTAGATACTACGCTTTTTTAACAACATCAAGTTGGGGAATTGAAAGAGATGTTGTTAAGCACAAGGAACTTTTTGAAGCACCCTATTTATTAGAACAATTAAGCAAGAGCCAGAAGGATTATATTGTACAGTTATTTGATGAAAAACTGTATAGCAAGGAATTCTACACTGTAAATAAGCTAGTAGAAGATGAAATTAACAAAATAATTATAAGCCGTTTAACTGAAAATGAACAGTTTATAGTTAAGCACCTTTTAAATAATATTGAGCTATTTCACAAACAGGAAAAGTCTATATCTTTGTATCCTGTAAAAGAAGTACAAGTACAAGAATATAGCAAAGTAATAAGTCTTGAAATCAATGATTTTTTTGATGGTCAAGAACTATACGCAAATTTAACAGTGTATAACATTAGTCGGTTTTCACCTATAATGATGGTTAAAATAACTTTTGATAAAAAACAAAAAGAAATTAATATATCAAAAGAATTTATTGACGAAGAACTGAAGACCTTAGACCAATATTTATGGAAAAAAAAAGCAAGCAGTATTTATTTTAGAAAGAAATTAAATTATAAAACAGGTAATGATATTTATATAATTAGACCTAATCAATGTAGATTTTGGTCACAATCAATGGCAATAGAAGATGCAAATGAGTTAATTCTTGAAATTTTAAATGAGAATTAAGATGGCGCTAAATCCTGAAATCATATTAAAAGCTAAAGCCGCATTTGAACAAAAGTGCTTTCAATTGCTTATTGATGCATATCATATTTGTTTGACTGAAAAAATCATTCATTTAGATTGGAACGAAAATGACATTTCTTCTGAAATACATAAGAGTATAAAAAAAAATCCTTTAAGAAAAAAATGGAAAGTTTCAACAAATGTTGAAGCCGATATACCAAAAGATATTCAGAAAGTAAAGGGTTTTGCAGATAAATTTCCAAGAATAGATTTTCGGTTAACTACTTTTTCTAAAAATGAAGAGTATGAATATTTTTTTGAAGCTAAAAATCTAAGACAAAATGATTCTGCCTTAAAGCGCAGATATATAAGTACAGGAATTGACAATTTTGTTTCAAAAAAATACGAAAACGGAAGTTTAGTCGGATATTTACTTGAAGGCAAAACAGTCAACACCATAAACGGTATTAATTCATTAATCATAAAAGACAAAAGAGATTCTGAAATTTTGAATCCTAAATCACATAAATTATTGAAGGAGTCATACTTTGAATCTAATCATTCTGAGATAGGAATATTGAAACACTTTATTTTTAATTTTACAAATATTTCAGTTTGAAAAAGGGAAAGTATTCATATACTTCATATTGAAAATAAAGAAAAATATATTCTTTTTACTTTCTATAATATTATTTTTTATAGTAGAGTATTATTTTTATACATATTTGTACGCTCCTTCGAATAAAACTTTAGGAATTTATAATATTATAATCAGTATAATTTTATTATTGATCTTTTTTTATAAAACTATTCGCTCAAAATTTATAGAGTCGTAGATATTACAACCCGCTACGCAAAATCTGTAACTTTGAGCAGATAATAAAAAAACCTCGCAATGTATTAAATGACGCAAATGAAAGATATAAAAAAAGTCACCAACTTTAGAAATAAATATTTCTTTGTAATTGCAGGATTTTTTTTAATCTTAATATTTGTTGTTGCAAACTTTCGTGGAAGAAAGCAACAACAAAATGCAAAACAGAATGCAAAATATACTGTCGCCTATATAACGAGTGATTGGCATCAGAAAAACAATAATGGAGTTGGAACAGATTTTATCTATTTTGTTAGAGGAGAGAAATATGAGAGAACGTGTACAAGTACAAGTGTTTTAAAAAAAGGTGGAAAATATCTTTTACTGTATGATTCATTAAGACCTAAATATTTTATTATGCTATATAAACAAAAAATATATGACAGTTTAAAACCTCCAAACAATGGCTGGTCTTATAGGGAGCTACCTTTAAAATTAGACTCCGCAGATTTAAAATTTTATTTTAATGAATTAAAGATTCCATAAATACTGTTCCTAAAATAAGTTGACTATTTTAACAACTCAAATATACTTAAATCAGAGTAGGAATTTTCCTATTCTGATTTTGTTTTTATAGTTTTTCATTTCACATTATTTTTAATACGTACTTGGCTTGAAATCTTGTAATTCAAGGAAAATGTGGTCTCAAATTATTGTAATAATAAATTGACTGGTCAGGGCTGTTGTGAGAGATTTTTACAATCTTCAAGGGTATCAATCAATCCAAATTCATATTTCAGAATACTATTCACTCTTCCGCTATAGCATTTTCATAAGAATCCAAGTTCTTGGTCATACTAATGAGAATATCATTTTTCCTTAGTATTTCTGTATATATTCTGCTATAATATTGCAAAATAACCCTTTAAATAAACATATAAAAAGAGCAAATGAATTCTTCACCTGCGCTTAATTAAGTTATAACAAACATCCTTTATAAAATAGTCCAGCCTATTGCTGTATTTACGGTATTTCTTACGACATCCAGTGCTGCATTAATTGCATTTTCAACTGCTAATATCGTCAATCCATCAATAGTTAAAAGGACAATTCTCATGGAGCCCTTTTGCATTTCAAGATATAATTTTGCTTTCTCTTCAGTGATTTTACCATCAGATTTTAGCTGAGTAATTAATTTGATATTGCTCACGAAAGAGTTTAATTCTGCTTTTGCATAAGGCTGGGCATCATTCCAGTCATTGGTGAATGATTTTTTCATTGCCGCCAACATATCTTTCAATAATTGACTATAGTCTATATCTGCCATTTTTATTCGTTTTTATGGTTATTTTTTTTCACCTCTTTTCAGGCCAAGCTGTAATTTGGTAAGCGCTGTAAAAATAGTATTACATTGGCTATTGATAAGATCTATCTCAGAAACATCAGTAAAACCAAGCTTATGAACCCTCTCTAAATTGTCTATATATTTCGCTAATGTAGCCACCTGATCCTGTACTATTTTATTATTATCAATGGCATTAGTACGGATTTTAAGGGTTTCCATATCCACTTTAACCTCCTGATAAAAAGGTTTATAGTTGACATACTTCGCTTTATCTGTACCTATTTCATCCCGGATCTTAACGACAAATCCGGTCACCTTTTCCTGCAGCGCTACAATCTTTTTATCAGTCAGTTCATCATAATCACTGATAAGTTTAATAGAGGTACAACTAGTCAATATAACAAGCAGGAAGCTCATCAGTATTGATATTCGTTGGTTTAAAATAATTGAATTCATGGAATTAAATTGTAATGGTTTTAGCTAATATAAATTTACCTGTTTTTTCTTTATCAAAGATAAATAAAATTGCATTTTAACGAATGTATACCTATATATATCAGTAAAATAAAGATATAATACCTATATTTAAGCAAAAAAAAGAAAGAATGTCTATCACAAATGAATATGAATTAACCGGAATGCAAAAAGTAAGTAAAGCGGTTGCCCATACGTTGAAGGAGATGATTCAGTATGCACAGCCGGGCATGACGACAAAAGATCTTGATGAATATGGAGCAAAGATACTTTCCGGATTCGGCGCTAACTCTGCCCCCTACCTTACATACGGATTTCCGGGCTGGACATGCATAAGTGTAAATAATGAATTTTGCCATGGCATCCCTACAGAACAACGGATCTTAAAAGAAGGCGACTTAATCAATATTGATGTTTCCGCAGAGCTTAACGGCTTCTGGGCAGACAACGGAGGTTCTTTTATTGTTGGAAAAGACATCAACCAACATCAAGATTTAGTGGATGCTTCCAAATATATTTTAGAAAAAGCCATCAGCCACATAAAAGGAGGCGTAAAAATAGCTGACATCGGACAGCTTATGGAAACCGAAGCTAAAAAAAGAGGTTTTAAAGTCATTAAAAACCTTGGAGGTCATGGCGTAGGCAGAAGCCTTCACGAAGAACCCGATGAATTATTAAATTATAGAAATCGTTTTGATTCCCGACGGTTCAAAAAAAATTCTGTAGTAGCCATAGAAACTTTTATTTCCACCTCTTCTACTATTGCAGTAGAGCTTAATGACGGATGGACCATGGTAGGTAATAAAGGCGGGTATATGGCTCAACATGAACACACCATTCTGATTACCGACGGTGAACCTGTGATTTTAACGAAAATGAATGATATATTGAATTAAAAACCTCAAAGAACAATTCTGATCCGTGTAAAAAGAATTAAAAATGAACCTTATTTAAATTACAACAGCTGTCTTACATGAAAATTTCATCTTGGATCTGATCAAAGGTCATTCTATTTTCCATACAGCTCAGCCATCAATATAAAGGATGTAAACACTATAATTTTTGGAGTTTTATAAAGCCCCAGACGCCTTAGTTCTAATGCTTTATTTATAAAAACAGGAGTCAGAAAAACAGAGATTTAAAAGATACATGCCCTTACTTTACCCTTAATCTCTTTTAGAATTGATTTCCCACCCATATAGAAACATAAAATATAACCTACTGAAAACGAAAACACTAAAGTCTAAAGTTCCAAAATGAAGGCTACTGGTCCACAAAAAAGACTAAAAAAATGTTTTATCGTAAAGAATTTTATATATTTGCACCATCTAACAATTAAAAAAATAATTTACTATGTCAGACATTGCATCAAGAGTAAAAGCTATCATCGCTGATAAGCTTGACGTTGAAGAAACAGAAGTAACTCCTGAAGCTAGCTTCACTAACGATTTAGGAGCTGATTCACTAGATACAGTTGAGTTAATCATGGAATTTGAAAAAGAATTTAATATTCAAATCCCTGATGACCAGGCTGAAAAAATTACTACTGTAGGGCACGCTATTGCTTACATCGAAGAAGTAGTAAATAAATAATATTCTTCAACAAAAAAGAAATTAAACAAAGTTTATGGAATTAAAAAGAGTAGTTGTAACCGGTTTTGGAGCAATAACACCGATTGGAAATAATGCAAAAGAATACTGGGAAAACCTTGTTAAAGGTGAGAGCGGTGCCGCTCCGATTACTCTTTTTGATGCCACAAACTTTAAGACAAAGTTCGCTTGCGAAGTGAAAAATTTCGATCCATTACAGCATTTCGATAAGAAAGAGGCTAAAAAAATGGACCGAAATACCCAATTGGGACTTGTTGCAGCCAGAGAGGCTGTAGCACACTCCAAAATTATGGAAGACAATGTAGATAAAAACAGAGTCGGTGTAATTTGGGGCTCCGGAATCGGAGGTTTGGAAACTTTTGAGACAGAGGTTTTAGGATGGGCAAATACGGAAATTCCGAGATTCAACCCATTCTTTATTCCTAAAATGATCGCGGATATTACGCCGGGGCATATCTCAATAGAATACGGCTTCCACGGACCTAATTATACCACTGTATCTGCATGTGCTTCTTCAGCCAATGCTCTGATTGATTCCAAAATGCTGATCCAGTTAGGAAAAGCAGACGTTATTGTATGTGGAGGCTCTGAAGCAGCCGTTACAGCAAGTGGTGTCGGTGGATTTAATGCTATGATGGCCCTTTCTACAAGAAATGATGATCCTACTACCGCTTCAAGACCTTTTGACAAAGACAGAGATGGATTTGTTTTAGGAGAAGGAGCAGGATGTATTATTCTTGAAGAATATGAGCACGCGGTAAAACGTGGTGCTACAATTTATGCAGAATTACAAGGGGGAGGTTTAAGTGCTGATGCACATCATATGACCGCTCCACATCCTGAAGGCCTTGGTGCTTATCTGGTAATGAAAAGTTGTTTGGAAGACGCAGGCTTAACTGCTGATGAAGTAGACCACATCAATATGCATGGTACCTCTACTCCATTAGGAGATATTGCTGAATCCAACGCAATTTCAAAACTATTAGGCGAGCATGCTTATGACATTCAGATTAATTCTACAAAATCAATGACAGGCCACCTTCTGGGTGCTGCAGGTGTTATTGAAGCTATCGCTGCATTAGGAACTATTATTCATGGTATTGTTCCTCCTACCATTAACCATTTTACTGATGATGAAAATATTGACAGCCGACTAAACTTTACGTTTAATACAGCTGTGAAGAAAGATGTAAAAGTAGCCATGAGCAATACTTTTGGTTTTGGTGGGCATAACGCTTGCGTTCTATTTAAGAAAATCTAAATTCAATGAATGGAGTTACAGAAATACTTTTCTAAATTCCTTCTTAAAAAAAGAAAAAGACAGTTAACGGAAAGAGAGTATTTTCTCAGTACCGAGCTTAAAAAAGTATTGGGTACAGAGATACAAAATATTGCTTTTTACCGTGAGGCTTTCTCTTTGAAAAATTCTTCTAAAAATCAAGACAGCAATTATGAAAGGCTTGAATTTTTGGGAGATTCTGTTTTGGGTACAATTATTTCCTGTCATTTGTTCCAGACCTACCCTCATGCTAATGAAGGATATCTGACACAGATGAAATCTAAGATTGTTAACCGGAAAAATCTTAATAAATTAGGAGAAAACCTAAAGCTTACAAGCCTTCTGCAAAAACAGAATACTTCTTCAGCTTTGGGAGAGAATATCTCCGGAAATTTATTTGAAGCTTTAATTGGGGCTGTTTATTTGGACTTCCATTATGATATTTGCAGAAAGATTATTTTGGATAAACTTCTTACCCCTTCCGAGATTAACAAACTTGAAAATAAAATTGTAAGCTATAAAGGCCTCCTGCTTGAATGGAGCCAGAAAAAGAAGGTCAATATAAAGTACGAAACCTGCGAAGAAATACAGGCCAATAAGGCTATTGTATTCAGATGTCATGTCTGGTTGGGAGATGAAAAAATTGCTAATGCAACAGAAACATCCAAGAAAAAATCAGAAGAAAAAGCAGCACAGCGGGCATTTTATATTTTAAATAAAAAAGAAAACATACTTGGAAATTCAAAAACTTTATGATCTTGATGATATAGAATTTGAAGATATTGCCATAGGATTGGTAAGATTAGCAAAAGATATACCTGATCATGAGTTTTTCTATACAATAAATCAAACAAACGATCTTAATTTTTCCAGAAAAAAAGACCTGGTCTTTCATGGGGATTATTTCGACTACTTATTTCCGAGATTCGAGGCCTATCACAAGTCTACGAAGACCTGTTTTACTTTTATTTCAAACAAATCTTCGGAGAGTAAACAAAAAAAAGTTCAGACCGAGCTCTTTACAGGAGAAGAAAACATTAAATTTTTATTAAATAATCAGGCAGATGTGGAATATATTCTACATAGTTCGGAACAGTTTCCTGATTTTTCCGTAATTTTGCTCCCTGAAAATCTTGTGTTTCCAATTCAAGATTACACATTGAGTTCTGACGAAGAACTTTATCAAATTATCCAGTATTATGAATAAGTATTTAAAGAAGACAAAAATTATCGCAACACTAGGACCTGCTTCTTCATCGAAGGAGGTGATGTTAGATTTAATGAAAGCGGGTGTTGATATTTTCAGAATAAATTTTTCACATGCAGATTACGACTTAGTTCGAAACAATATTGATATAATTAGAGAACTAAACAGTGAGTACGGATATTCAGTGGGTATTTTGGGTGACCTTCAGGGACCCAAACTGAGAGTGGGTGTTGTAAAGGAAGGTTCTTACCTGAATCCCGGAGACATTCTTACTTTCACCAATGAAAAGATGGAAGGTGATTCTACGAAAGTATTTATGACGTACCAACAGTTTCCACAAGACGTAAAAGTAGGGGAAAGAATCCTTATTGATGACGGAAAACTGGTACTGGAAGTTACTGAAACCAACGAAAAAGATACCGTAAAAGCTAAAACAATACAGGGGGGCCCTCTAAGTTCCAAAAAAGGAGTTAACCTGCCTAATACAAAAGTATCTCTTCCTGCCCTGACTGAGAAGGATATCCAGGATGCCAACTTCATGCTGGACATGGAAGTTGACTGGATTGCACTTTCTTTCGTACGTCATGCACAGGATATTATTGATTTAAAAGAACTGATCGCTAAGCATCCTAACGGTAAATTCAAAACACCGATCATTGCAAAGATCGAGAAGCCGGAAGGCGTTAAAAATATTGAAGAAATTTTATTGGAATGTGATGGTCTTATGGTTGCCCGTGGTGACCTGGGTGTAGAAGTTCCAATGGAAGAGGTTCCTGCTATCCAGAAAAACCTGGTAGAAAAAGCAAGATTCTATTCCAAACCGGTTATTATTGCTACCCAGATGATGGAGACCATGATCAATAGCTTAACACCAACGAGAGCTGAAGTAAATGACGTTGCCAACTCCGTATTGGATGGTGCTGATGCCGTAATGCTTTCAGGAGAAACTTCTGTAGGAAGATATCCGGTACAGGTGGTGGAAAATATGGCGAAAATCGTAAAGAATATTGAAACTACTCATTTCTATCAACATAAAAATGAACCGATTGAAAAAGACTACAACTGTATTGATGAAAGATTCATTACCAACAGGGTATGTCTTGCTGCAGTAAGAATCGCAAAAACAACAAACGTTTCTGCTATTGTTACGCTTACTCATTCGGGGTATACGGCATTCCAGCTTGCTGCTCACAGACCTAATTCTCAGATTATTGTATACAGTGGAAATAAAAGAGTAATTACGATGCTGAACCTTCTTTGGGGAGTACACGCCTATTACTATGACATGAAAAAATCTACTGATGAAACAATCATTCAGGTGAATATGCTGACACACAACTACGGTTATATTGAAACCGGAGACTTTGTCATCAATATCAATGCAACTCCATCTTATGAAGGCGGAAAAACCAATACATTGAGACTGACAACGGTATAATAAAGAGAAAAAATTCTTTTAACAATATAAAAACCTCCCGAAAATGATTTCGGGAGGTTTTATTTTATCAGTACAGCAATACTTTATACTTTATACTTTGTACATCATACATTGTACAAATAATTAATTTCCCACAATCGTCTTTGCCGTCACAAACTCTTTTAAAGCCAGCAGTGATAGCTCTGTTCCATATCCTGAAGCCTTGCTTCCACCAAATGGGAAACGTGGATCAGAACTTGTCATTCTGTTGATATTTACAGTTCCCGATTCAAGGTTTTCAATAAAAAACAGCTGACGGGCTTTATCTTGAGTCCAGACAGAATTGGAGAGTCCGAAAGGAATATCATTGGCAATCTGTAATGCTTCTTCATCACTTTTTGCAATCATCACCATACCCAGAGGTCCGAAAAGTTCTTCTTTTAAAATTGGATTTCCTTCCTGAACCCTGATTAAACCAGGTTTAAATTGATTCTCTGAAATTCTTTCCAAAGGAATAATAATTTCAGCCCCATTTTCCAGTGCTCTGTTGAACTGAGCTTCCAACTCATCAGCCAGGTCAGGTCTTGCCATTCCGGCTAATTTAGTTTCTTTATCTAAAGGGTCACCAATTTCATATTTTTTATATTCTTCGATGAATATGGGTAAAAATTGATCTTCAACTTTTTCATCAATGATAAATCTTTTCGCCGCAGTACAGGTTTGTCCACAATTTTGAAGCCTTGATTTCACTCCAGCTTTTGCTGCTTCTTCCAGGTTTGCATCTTCAAAAATGATAAAAGCATCGCTTCCCCCTAATTCAAGTAATGATTTTTTGATATTTAAACCTGCTATTGAAGCCACTTCTCCTCCCGCTTTTCCACTACCTGTAAGACTCACTCCTTTTACAACATCGTGCTCAAGAATTTCTTTTACAGCTTTATGCCCTACTTCTAAATTCTGGAAAATACCTTCCGGGAAACCAGCTTCCAAAAGAACTTCTTCGATTGCATTACCACTTCCGAAACAAATTGAAGCATGTTTCAAAACCACTGTATTTCCTGCTAAAATTGCAGGAACAGCAAATCTCAATACCTGCCAAAAAGGAAAGTTCCAGGGCATAACGCCCAAAATGACTCCTTTCGGAACATAATGAACTTCAGAATAAGTAAATTCAGACTCCACTTTCTCGGGTTTCAAAATATCCACAGCATCGGCGTAATAATTCATCATTAAGGCACACTTTTCTACCTCAGCAATGGATTCCGAAATGGGTTTATTCATTTCAGTAGTAATGATCCTTCCAAATTTTTCTGAATTATTCTTTAAAATTTCTGCTGCTTTTGCAATTAACTTCTGCCTTTCCTCAAACGGCATTTTTCTCCACACTGAAAAAGCTTTATCTGCTTTAATAAGCTTACTTTCAATTAATTGTTCCATAATATAATTTCTGTATTAAATTCAGCTAATGAATTTATTCGCGCTTTTATCTAAAAGCACGGAAAAGATCAGCAAATTTCGTTCCTTAAGGATAAATAAAATAGTGATTTTCTCTATCGGAAGAATATAACTTTATCTTTACATCATCAGCCATTCATTTACCAGGCATGCTGCCAGTCTCGCCGTTCGGTCCTGAATATCGAAAGAAGGGTTCACCTCAGCCACGTCCAGCGCAACTAGTTTGTTATTTTTTAAAATATGCCTGTAAAAATGCATAAAGGTTGCATCTGCAAAGATACCATTATAAGCTGAAGCTGAAACTCCGGGAGCTATAGAAGCATTAAAAACATCCATACAAATGGTAAGATAAGCGAAATCTACATTGTCTAACAGCTCATCAATACGCTGATAAACAGAAGGAAGGTTCTCAAAAAAAAGCTCGTCAGCAAGAATATATTTCATCCCATACTGATGGGCGGTATCAAAAAGTTTTAAAGTATTTGAATTTCTCTGGATTCCAATATGAAGGGAATTGATTGGTCCTTCCTGTGCAATCTGCCAGAATCCTGTTCCGGAGCTGGGACCCACTCCTTTTTCAGGTTGTCTGTTATCAAAATGGGTATCTATATTGATGATTCCTATTTTCTGTTCCGGAAAAGCTGTTTTTAGCCCCAAATAATGAGCATAGGTCACTTCATGGCCTCCACTTAACACTAAAGACTTTCCACCTTTTAAAAGGACTTTTGAAACATTCTTGGCAAGACTGTTCTGCGCATTTTCCAAATGGCCGTCTTCACAGGTAATATTCCCGAAATCCAGCATGGAAAAGTCAGGAAGTACCACCGGAAAATTAGACATATTTTTTCTGATTACATCCGGAGCATCTTTAGCACCCTGCCTGCCTTTATTTCTCTTTACTCCTTCGTCTACTGCAAAACCATGCAGCACGAAATCATTAGGTGAAATGGTATCATAATCCTGTTCTCCTTTTACTCTTTGAAATATTCTGTGGAAAAGAAGCTCTTCTCCATCCCATCTACCCTGCCAAATATTTTGAACCATAATTCTTTAAAAATTCAATTGTATTTACATAGTTATATTCAGTAAAGCTAACCAATATTGTTTATATACAAAACTACTTTTTTATTGTATCATCTGTTTTTAATCGGCTTTATCATAATCTTTAAAATATTGCCAGTATTTATCTTTGAAGATTCCAAATGACATTTTATAATCGGGATTATCCTGTACTATTTTTTTTAAAACTTTAGCAATCTGTCTAAAATCTTTCCCTACAAAAAAGCTCTCTTTTATATTGTCTGCACTTTCCCTCCCTACATATAAATAGCCATTTTTTTTCAGTTCTTCAATAGCTTTATTTTCAATATCGTTTAATTTTTCAAAATCATCTTTTTCAGGAAGCCCATCATTATCATCTCCATTATAGTGGATTTTAAGCACCGAAACCCATGGGTAAGAAGCTCTTGATCCATATTTTAATAACGACAGGTTTATACAGGCAATAAGAGGTCTGCTGTTTTCCAGATCTGCTCTGAGAATAGAAAACTCATCTTCTTTATCATCCCATTCTGTACTTTTATACTTTTCTATAAATTCTCTTTCTCTCCACTCCAGAAAGTCCTTTAGCTTTTCAACAGGAACAAGTTCTTTTCTGGCCTGCTCTATGCCTATGACAGTAAAGGTATCGATTTGTGTTGCAAAGTTTAATTCTCCTAAAAAATTATCTAAAAAAATACAAACTCCTGTTGTGATTACCTCTTTATTTTCAGCTGTACCCTGATAAACAAAAACGAGATCAATCTCATCCGGATATTCTTCATGCTCATTAGAATAGAAAAAAATAGTATTCTTTGAGAATTTATAATCCCCTATATCTACATGTACATTTTGTATATCCATTGCTGCCTTTAAAGCTGTAATCTTCCAGTGTTTCAGCTTGGGAGCTGCCTCAATAAGTTCTTCGGCAAAAACAATATTCTTTATTTCCCCATCTACGGTAATGATCAATTCTGCTGTGCTATCATCAGACATTCCTGTAAGGAAATAGTAACCTTTATTTATTTGATTAAGCTTAGGAGAAATAATATCAAAAAAGTCTTTTTCAATAGCTTCCTGCCCACCTTCTTTCACCACTTTAAAGAAAGTCTTTTCCATCGTTAAAAACCAGTCCCAAAAATCTTTGTACTCCAACTTTTCTTTATATTTCTTTTCCTCCATATCCTGAATAGCTTTTATGTATTCAGATTTCCATTGATATATACATGTTCAGCTTTCAAACTTCCCTGGTTATAAAGCACATTCTGGAAATTATTGGTTTTAAAAGTGATAAAATCGGCTTTTTTACTGGATTCCAGGATTCCTCTGTCTTCAAGATTAAGTGCAAATGCGGCGCGGAAAGTCATTCCTGCCCATACCTCAGCTGTTGTCAGTTTTTGAAATGTAGCCAATATGGAAGCCTGAGTAATTAAATTTCCCATTGGGGCTGAACCCGGATTCCAGTCGCTCGCAATGGCAACTATAGCGCCTGCATCTAATAACTTTCTGGCCGGAGTAAACTTCTCCCCCAAGCCTAAGCTAGCTCCCGGCAGCGCTGTCGCTACGGTATTAGATTGTGCTAAAAAGTCTATATCTTCATCAACAGTGGCTTCTAAATGGTCTGCAGATTTTGCACCTACTTCTACAGCAATTCTCGAACTTCCAGGGGTAAACTGATCTGCATGAACCGTAATTTCAAAACCTAAAGCTTTAGTTTTAAGTAAAAACTCTTTACTTTCCTCCGGTTGGAATGCTGATTTCTCAATAAAGATATCAACACGGTTCGCCAAACCTTCCTCTTTTACTTTAGGTAAGATTTCAGTAAGGATATATTCCAGATATTCAGAATTACTGCCTTCAAAATCTCTTGGTTTCAAATGGGCAGAAAGACAGGTAGGTACTAGGGTAGCCTGAGTAACTTCCTGTGCCATTTCTATTATACGAAGCATTTTCAGCTCATTTTCTACATCTAATCCATAGCCGCTTTTGACCTCAATGGTGGTAATTCCAAGGTCAATCAGAAAATTAATTCTTTCCAGTAATGTTGTGAGCAATTCTTCTTCCGAGGCATTTCTTGTATGCTGTACAGAGCTCCAGATCCCACCACCGCTTTCAGCAATTTCAAGGTATGTTTTTCCGGCGTTACGCATGGCAAAATCATTGGCACGGTTTCCTCCGAAACAAATATGAGTATGCGAATCTACCAATGCAGGAAGAACAACCTGTTCTCCTTCTACTTTCTCAATTTCTACATCAGGATATCCGGTCTTAAGATCTTCAAAATTTCCAACTTTCTGAATCGTATCGTTATCTACCAGAATTCCTCCATCAGCAATAATTTCCAGCTGCTCATCGGAAAGTTTTCCTCTTAATGGTAAGTTAGCAAGTGTAACTACCTGCTTAAATGGTCCTATTAATTTCATTTTTTTAAGATTAGGGCTAAGATTTAACTAAGGTCGATTTCCTGTATTCAAATTGAACTTGTGTTTTATCTAATTCATACAGTACTTTGTCAATCTACTTTATATCTTTAAACAATCAATTTCTGAAAAATATTCTATCAATTATCAATATTTTTTCCTCTCAAAAATACTTAAAAAATCTCAATTTACCGGCCTTGGTTCTGCTCATTCTGCATCCTGCACTTAATCTTAGTCTAAACTCATTCTCAATTCAACCTTTTATTAATCTAATCTTCAACCTTAGTCTAAAATTCCTATCTTTGAAGTAAATGAAATGAATTAATGCCAGATTTTTTACATCCAGATAAGGAAAACTACTCACGCGAGGAGCTGATGCAGGAAGAACAGATGCGTCCCCAGAGCTTTAAGGATTTTGCAGGACAGAGGAAAACGCTGGAAAATCTTGAAGTTTTTGTTTCCGCAGCCAAAAGGCGGGGTGGAGCACTTGATCATGTCCTTTTACATGGTCCTCCGGGTCTTGGAAAAACAACATTGGCCAATATTATTGCTAATGAACTTGGGGTAAACTGTAAGATTACTTCTGGGCCTGTTTTGGATAAACCCGGCAGTTTAGCAGGTTTACTGACTAATCTGGAAGAAAATGATGTTCTTTTCATTGATGAGATCCATCGTCTTTCTCCTGTTGTGGAAGAGTATCTGTACTCAGCCATGGAAGATTACAAAATTGACATCATGCTGGAGACAGGGCCTAATGCCAGAAGTGTTCAAATTGGACTGAACCCTTTTACGTTAGTGGGAGCAACCACCAGAAGTGGAATGCTGACCAAGCCGATGCTGGCAAGATTTGGAATTCAAAGCAGACTGGAATATTATTCTATTGAGCTTTTATCTATGATTATTCAGAGAAGTGCCAGAGTTTTAGGGGTAAAAATCTATGAAGATGCCGCTATAGAGGTCGCAAGAAGAAGCCGTGGAACTCCCAGAATTGCAAATGCACTCTTAAGAAGGGTTCGTGATTTTGCAGAGATCAAGGGTAATGGTGAAGTTGAAATCAATATTACGAAATATGCACTCAACTCTCTGAATGTGGACGAGTTTGGCCTGGATGAAATGGATAATAAAATCATGCGTGTAATGATTGAAAACTTCAGAGGCAAGCCTGTTGGGATTTCTGCATTGGCAACATCCATTGGTGAAAACCCGGAAACGTTGGAAGAAGTATACGAACCGTTTTTAATTCAGGAAGGTTTTATTATCAGAACACCCAGAGGAAGGGAAGTTACAGAAAAGGCATATCTCCATTTGAATATTTCAAGACCCAAAGGACCGGGAGAGCTTTTTTAATTTAAATAAAGTAAAGTATTACGGATTTATGTTTATACCTAAATTATACAGAAGTGAAGATCTTAATGTAATGAAAGCAATTATCAGTGAAAATTCTTTTGCTTTATTAATTTCTTCTGTTGATAAACTTCGTGCTACTCATTCTATGATGATGTTTAATGAGGATAATCCGGAAAATCCTTATATTGAAACTCATATTTCCCGAGCTAATCCACAGACAAAAACCTTGAAAAACGGGGATGAAGTGTTGTGTGATTTTTTGGGTGCGCATGCTTATATATCAAGCAGCTGGTATGATCACGTTAATGTTTCCACATGGAACTATGAAGCGGTGCAGATCCACGGAAAAGTAGAACTGATGGATCATGATGAACTGTATGCCCATTTAGATCGGTTAACATCCAAATACGAAAAATTTCAGCAGTGCCCGATGATGGTGAAAGATATGGGAAAGGACTTTGTGGAAAAAGAGATGAAAGGAGCTTTTGGTATTAAGATCATGCCGACAGAGATTTTCATTAAACAAAAGCTTTCTCAAAACAGGAAAGAAGATGATTTTAACAATATTATCTCCCAGCTTGAAGCATCGGATGATAATGCCAGAAAAATTGCTGAGAAAATGAAATTAATAAAAAAATAATCAAAATATATATGAAGTTATATCCAATACAATGTGGAAAATTTAAACTGGATGGCGGTGCCATGTTCGGAGTCGTCCCAAAGAGTCTGTGGGAAAAAACAAACCCGGCAGACGAAAAAAATCTAATTGAACTAGGAACCCGTTCTCTTCTTATTGAAGACGGAAAAAAACTTATTCTCGTAGACTGTGGTCTGGGCAATAAGCAGGATGATAAATTCTTTGGACATTATTCTCTTTGGGGGGATGATAACCTGGATAAAAATTTAAAGAAATACGGTTTTATAAAAGAGGATATTACAGATGTATTCTTTACTCACCTTCATTTTGACCACTGTGGTGGTGCCATAGAATGGAACGATGACAGAACGGGATACAGACCTGCTTTTAAAAATGCTCAGTTCTGGACTAATGAAAATCATTGGCAATGGGCAACTGAACCTAATGCAAGAGAAAAAGCAAGCTTCCTGAAGGAAAATATTATTCCGATCCAGGAAAGTGGACAATTAAATTTCCTTCCTCTTCCTACGACAGGAAATTACGGTTTTGCTCCGGATCTGAAGATGGATGTCATCTTCGTAGATGGGCATACAGAAAAGCAGATGCTTCCTGTACTTCAATATCAGGATAAAACAATTGTTTTTGCAGCTGACCTTATTCCTACCGCCGGACACATCAATCCGGTGTATGTGATGGGATATGATACAAGACCTCTTTTAACCATGGAAGAAAAAGGAAAATTCCTGAAACAATGTGTAGATAATGAATATCTATTGTTTTTTGAACACGATGCCCATAATGAACTGGCAAGTCTTAAAATGACAGAGAAAGGAGTAAGACTTGATGAAACTTTCACCTTTAATGATGTTTTTGGATATTAATTTTAATTATGGAAGAATTACATTCAGAGACACAACAGACAGAACCGGAACCATCACCCAAGATCATCGGATTAACGGGAGGAATAGGCTCAGGAAAAACAACAGTTGCCCGTTTTATTGAAGAATTGGGCTTTCCTGTTTACTATTCTGATGACCGTGCTAAAACAATTGTCAATGACGATAAGGATTTACAGATCCGGATCAAAGAACTTCTTGGGGAACAGTCATACGATAAAAATGGTTTATATGACAGGAAATTTGTAGCAGACAAGGTTTTCAACAATAAAGAACTGCTTCAAAAATTAAATGAAATTATTCATCCTGCTGTACGTATTGATTTTGAAAATTGGGTACGAAAACAAACCAAATATTTAGTTTTTAAAGAAACAGCGTTGTTGTTTGAATTGAAATTAAACAGACAATGCTATAAATCTCTTCTGGTAACTGCAGAAGACAATATCAGAACCAAAAGGGTGATGGACAGGGATCAGAAAACCTACCGTGAGGTAGAGACTATCATGGAAAAACAGATGCCTGAAAAAGATAAGATTAAGATAGCAGATTGTGTGATCTATAACAATACCAATCTTGAAGATTTAAAAGAACAGACGGAAAAAATCGTCTTTAGTATTGAATAAAACTAAAAACTCGTTAGGATTTTCTAACGAGTTTTTTATTTAAAAATTTAAAATCTATTTTTTGATAAACTTCTTCTGTATGGTTGTTCCGTTATCATCAATATCAATTACATACACTCCATTGATCAGCTTACTTACATTGACCTGATTGTTTAGCAAAATACCCTCTCCTACTACCTGCCCAACAGCATTGTAAAATTTATATTTAGCTCTCTTGCTCACGTTTTTCACATATAATACTGAGCTTACAGGATTAGGATAAATCAAAATATCAGTTTGGTTTAAAGGGTTGGGAATTACTTTTCTGGAGATCCTTACCGAATAATCCTCCACTTCCCCGTTATCAAAATTGATACAATTCACCGGAACTCCGCCTCTTTGCATTGCCACTCTCATCAATACATATTTATAATCTGTCATGCTTACAAATGCATCTGCGGGTACACTGAATGTTCCGGAAACTGGCGTGGTGGTATTGGGCGGTGAACTAAACACGCGTTCATTGGTATCAAATTCACCGTTTCTGTTGAAATCAATCCACACTGCAATTCCTTCATTATAGTTTTGGCCGGTCCATTTTTTTTCAATGGTAATTTCATTGTCTGCAGATCCCTGGATAAGTTCTATAAATGTGCCTGAAACTCCGGAATAATCTGTATAACTTGAAGCTCCTGAAGCATTTTCCATGACAGGCTTCCCATTAGGTTTAACAGTAACTTTAGCAATATGCTCGCCTGCTGAACTTCCTGAAGCCATCTTACAATAGATCACCGTAGGAGTCGTAAAATAATACAATGGAGTAAATGCAGCAGGAGTTCCGTTACAAACATTAGCGACCTGCATTTCATATTTTGTAAGCTCCAGAAGGCCTGTTAGTGTGTAGGTATTCGTTGGTACCTGAACAGTACTCCAACTTGGGATGCCTACTTTTCTATATCTCAGCACATAGGTTGCTCCGGGAAAAGAATCCCATCTGATGTATGCTGATGTTGGGAATAACTGTGTTATGGTAAGCCCGGGAGGTGGCAGTTCACAAATTCTTTCTGTCGTAAATACAGCCGGATTTGAATACGGATTCCATGTGGTTTCCCCTGCACATCTGTTGGCAATCTCTACTTCATAATGGGTATATGGCTCCAAATTACCAAGGGTATAGGTACTGGCGGGAGCTGCTGGCAACGGAATATCCGGATTTGGCCAGCCTGTGGTTCCTACTTTTCTCCATCTCATCATATAGGATACTCCCGCTACTACAGGATTCCATGTAATCAGCGCCGAACTTGCAGTGATATTGCTGATTGTAATATTAGGAGGCGTAGGATCGCATCGGGTAGAGAATGTACCTATGGGTGTAAATGTACCATTTGTAATACCGCAATTGGCAGCAACCTGTACCTCATAAGTAGTAGAAGGCACAAGGTTATTTAATGTATGTGGAATACTTGTAACATATACATCCGTCCAGGCTGTTGTTCCCTGTACTCTATATTGTAAAAGATAGGTAAAGTTATTGGTCGCTGCAGTCCAGTTAATGATCGCAGAGTTATGAGCTATGGTATTGAATGTAAGTCCGGTTGGCGTACTGGTGCTGCATGGTTTCAGCTGTACAGCGTAGTCCTCTACCTCTCCGTTTATTGCATTTTGACACATTACAGGAGTATTTCCACTTAAAACAACTCTCATGGTAGTTTTCAGTGGACCCGAATAGGCACCTGAAGGCACATCAAACGTTGCAGAAACCGGTGTAGTGGTACTTGCTGAAGAAATTAGAATTCTTTCAGTATTTTCAAACTGTCCGTTTCTGTTAAAGTCAATCCATGCTGTAACCGCTGCACTTCCTGTGGATCCCGTCCATCCTTTTGCCACAGAAATTTTATTATTTGTAGATCCTATCTCCAATGTAATCGATGTGGCTGGGGTTGTATAGCTAATATAGTTTGTTTGTACGGAATTATTACTCATCACCGGTAGGCCGGGATTAATCGAGGTAACCGTTACATTAGAAATATGGTTATTGGTCCCTGTCCCTGTCATTGGGCAGTACGATACTGCAGGAGTCGTAAACTGTTGTGAGCCGGAATAATTCCCCTGGCTGTTATTACATTTGGTTGCTACCTGCACCTCATATTGAGTTTGCTCTGTTAAACCTTGGATGGTATAATTATTTACAGGAGCCGGCACAGGATTTACTGTTGTCCACGTAAAAGTACCCACTTTTCTGTATCTCAGCACATAAGTTGCTCCGGTAGCTGCAACCCATGATACATTCGCAGAAGTAGGCGTAAGGTTAGTAATGGAGATATTAGAGGGTGCAGCAGTGGTACATCCTGGCATATCAATAATCTTTACAGCATAATCCTCCACTTCCCCGTTCGCAAATGAAGCGCAGGCAGCAGGGCTGCTCTGATCTCTCAACACTACGCGCATACGGGTAGTAAGTGTTCCGGCATAAGCTGTGGCAGGTACCTGAAATGTTGCTGTTACCGGAGTAGTCTGGTTATTAAAATTATTTAAAATTCTTTCAGCAGTATCAAATGTTCCATTTTTATCAAAATCTATCCAAACACTTACCGCCTTATTACTCATAGCAGCCGGCCATGATTTAGAAACAGAAATAGTATTGTTAGCTGTTCCCCTCACCAGTGTTATTAATTTTGCGGCAATTGTCGAGTAATCCGTATAATTATTGGCTCCGGAATCATTACTCATGGTATAAGAGTTGGTTCCTGTAACGGTTACATTTGAAATATATCCATTATCAGTGTTGCTGGAAGTAGCAGTACAGTATGGTGTCATAAAAACAGTAACTGCCGAAAAAGGACCTGTTACTCCTGAACATATATTGGCTATCTGAACCTCATAATGCGTTCCTGCAGTTAAGCCGGTAAGGGTTACCGTATTTGTAATAGGGGTTGGGGTATATGTTATCCAGGTTGCCACTCCTACTACCCTGTACCGCACTACATAAGTAGCATTAAATGATGCATTCCAGGTAATGGTTGCAGATGTTTGTGTAGTGGTCGGCACCAAAACTCCACCCGGAGGAATGGTTGTACTGCAAATAGGCAGGGTTTCAATAGGAGCGTTACCGACAGCATAAAATACATTATTAATTGCACTTATTCTGATCTTTGCTATTCCTCCTACGGTAAGTGGGAAAGAACTGAAATCAAGAGATTCAGTTCCGTCATTAGGCGTGGAAGCAGCCACTACATTCCAGGTTAGCCCGTTATCTGTTGTAAAATCTATTTTAACATTAGCTGCATTATAAGGAGCTGCGTTGGTATTCACCACATCCCAGGTTACAGTTGTTGGTCCATTATTATAAACAGTTGTTGCATTGACCTTAAATGGCCCGTTATTTCCTACGATAATGGTCTGAACAGCAGACTGAGTCTGTTGCTGGTTGGCAAGTGGATGATTATCCCTTACTGTAACAGTAAATTTTGTTGTTCTCGCAACTGTGGATACAGCTTCCCAAAGATTATTAGAATTATTTAAAACTCCACCCAATACAGAAGACAGTCTAGGAAAATAACGGGTAGGATTTGCTGTATGCATTACAGATCTAAAAGATGGTCCAGATAAAGTGTTTCCTAAATTATTGGCATCAATCACTTCATTTGCTATATCTATTTCTTCCCAATTATAGGTCATCGGATCATTTTCAGCATCAGTAGCGGAAGCTGTTAAAACAAAAGCTGTTCCTTTTGGAATATTATAGGTAGACAGAGCAGCAATTACGGGTGGTGTATTACTAACTGTTGTTTCTACATCACATGTTTTGCTTATCAGATTGGCCTGAATATCTTTGATATTTATGGTGTTAAAATATGGATCAGAGTGAGGCTGAACATTGTTAATAGGGTTCCCTGAATTTACAACCCCTGCATATCCCATAATAGAAGATCCTGACGCAGGTTCAACACTTGTAGGGGAACCCAATTGGCCAGGTGAGTAAGAGAAACTATGAACTCCACCCAATTGATGCCCAATCTCATGGGCTACAAAATCTATATCAAAATTATCTCCTACCGGAGGACCACCTCCCGGAGAAGTCCATCCGGAACCTTTATCCAATGCTCCAGGTACAGTATTATCTCTACAAATACATCCAACACAACCGGCATTTCCCCCTGCACCAGGTGGAGAAAATAGATGCCCAACATCATAATTACCGTTTCCTACACCAGCTGTGATTACTGTCTGTACCTGCGCGTTCCATCCTGATATACCATTAACT
This sequence comes from Chryseobacterium sp. Bi04, assembly GCF_918698085.1. GTDB lineage: Bacteria > Bacteroidota > Bacteroidia > Flavobacteriales > Weeksellaceae > Chryseobacterium. Next base: position 180,030 of record NZ_CAKKLP010000007.1, on the reverse strand, counting down.
GTTCCTCCTTCCGTAGAAGAATAAGGGTCAGTATTTGCATTGGTGTAAATAAGTCCAGGATAATTCTGTAAATTCAAATGTAATCCAAAATCCTTTTCGTAAACTCCATTTATACGGGTTAGGGTTGCATTTATTGCAGCCAATGCTCCTGCAACAGTACCTCCATGAAACTGAGTATATTCTCCACATACGGAAAGAGCCAATCTCAACGTCCTATATTTTCGGTCAGAAGACCTTCTAAAATCTGTAGGTTGATTAGTAAAAGATTTTCCCTGTTGATAAAGATTTTCTATTTCTTGGTGATCAACTTCTCCTTCCCTAGTTGAGCACATAAAACCGTTTTTACCTCCCTGAGTTTTCGGATGAACACTATAAACTGTTTTAGCAGCATTAGCCGGTTCTATAAATTGGGAACCTTCACTGGTAATAATCATTGATTGAAAATCATTAGGAGCCAGGCTGAATCTTACATATTTTGTAGGATCATCTATTCCTACACCTACATAAGAACCTAGTTGATACTGATCAGCCAATTCTTTTACCACAACAGGGAAACTATATACAGCAAACTGTTCAATCTTTCCATGTAAAGTTGGTAAAAAAATTACTACAGGGCTGGCATTTTTTCCTGTTTCCTGTGCTTTTGAAAGCTGAGATTTTAGCAGGGGAAGATCTAAAGAATAGTAGCTATTGGTTTTGGAGACCTCGCCGGTTTCTTTTCCGTTATAAACTGATGGAGACCATTGGGCCTGAATCATTACAAATAAACAAAAGAAAAAGAAGGAAGTAAAAGTTTTCTTCATAATTTATAAAACTTTATATTAATCTCACAAACCTAAGCCTTTTTTTGTGAATTAACAATAATATAATGCATATAAATTACGAATACAACAACAAAACTTCATATTAATTAATAAAATAAACAAAAACACATCTTTAAAAGAAAAAAATCAATAAATCACCAAAAATAGATATATAATATTCAAAATCTAAAATTTATGTTGTATAAAAAAAATAAGCCTCCATTGCTGGAGGCTTATACTATAGAAATTTCAACTCATTATTCTTTGATAAATTTCTTTTGAACGGTATTGCCATTATCTTCGATATCTATTACATAAACACCGTTGATTAATTTGCTTACGTTGATCTGGTTATTCAACAGAATCCCATCAGTGATCACTTGTCCCGCAGCGTTATAAATTTTATACTTAGCTCTTTTGCTAATATTCTTCACATATAATACTGAACTTACAGGGTTCGGATAGATCATGATCTCAGTTTGATCTATAGGATTTAAAACTGCTTTCTTGGAAATTCTTACTGTATAGTCTTCCACTTCACCGTTAGCAAAGTTAACACAGCTTACAGGAACACCATCCCTTTGCATTGCTACTCTCATCACTACATATTTGTAGTCCGTCATACTTACAAATGCATCTGCTGGTACACTGAATTTTCCTGATACCGGAGTTGTGGTATTCGGAGGTGAAGTAAACACTCTCTCATTGATATCAAATTCTCCATTTCTGTTGAAATCGATCCATACCGCAATTCCTTCGTTATGATTAGTTCCTGTCCATTTTTTCTCAATGATAATTTCATTGTCTGTTGATCCTTGAATCAACTCTATAAACTTAGCAGTAACTCCTGTATAATCTGTATAAGAAGATGCACCGGATGCATTTTCCATGACAGGTTTTCCGTTTGGAGTAACAGTAACTTTAGCAATATGCTCACCAGTAGAATTCTCTGAGCCCATATTACAATAAATTACAGTAGGTGTTGTAAAGTAGTACAGAGGGGTATAATTACCTGGTGTACCGTTACAGATATTCACTACCTGCATTTCATATTTTGTAAGTTCCGTCAGTCCTGACAGTACTACGTTATTAACAGGTGTTGGAACTTCTGTCCAGCTAGGAATACCTACCTTTCTATATCTCAACACGTATGTTGCTCCTGGGAAAGGATCCCATTTAACTTCAGCCATTGTTGGCAACAATTGCGTAATAGTTAATCCCGGAGGAGGAATCTCACAAATTCTTTCTGTAGTAAATACTTTAGGATTTGAATAAGGATTCAGGGTATTTTCTCCTACACACTTATTGGCAATTTGAACTTCATAGGTAGTATAAGGTACCAGCGGAGTGGTGCTACCTAGTACATATGTATTTGCAGGAGCAGCTGGTAAGTTTACTTCAACCCATCCTGTAGCACCGGATCCTACTACTCTGTATCTCATCACATAAGTAGAGCTTGCAGCAAGCGGTGCCCATGTAATTAAAGCTGTGGTAGCCGTAATACTGCTGATTGTAACATTCGGAGGTGTAGGATCACATCTCGTTGTAAATGTTTTTATAGGGGTTGGAGTACCAATAGTACCTCCACAAACCGCAGCAACATCAACTTCATAAATTGTAGCCGGAGTTAAACCATTGATAACAAGCGGCATGTTACCTAAAGCTGCAGAAGCATATACTTCAGTCCATGTTGTAGTTCCCTGTACTCTATATCGTACAAGATAACTTACATTGGCTGTTGTTGGTGTCCAGGTAATTGTAGCACTATTATGGGTAGGTACAATAGTAGGAGTTCCCGGAGTAGCACTGCTACATGGTCTCAACATTACTCTGTAGTCTTCCACTTCTCCGTTCACCGCATTCTGGCACATCACCGGAGCACTTGAACGTTTTAATACCACTCTCATTGTAGTAGTCAGTGGTCCGGGATAAGATCCGGCAGGAACACTAAATGTAGCAGTAATAGGAGTTGTTGTACTGGCTGCAGAATTAAGGATTCTTTCTGCATCAGTAAACTGTCCGTCTCTGTTGAAATCAATCCATACTGCAACAGCATCATTGTTTGTAGCACCTGTCCAACCTTTTGCTACTGATATTTTATTACCTGTAGATTCAATATCAAGAGTAATCAATGTTGGTGCAGTTGTATAGCTGATATAGTTAGTCTGTACAGAAGTATTACTCATAGCCGGTACACCAAGGTTTGAAGAAGTAACCGTTACATTTGAAATATGGTCATTACTTCCACTACCTACCATCTGACAATAAGATAAAGGTGGTGTTTTAAATGGTACAGCCGTTGAGTAAGAACCTGTACTACCGTTACATACCGTAGCCACCTGAACTTCATAGTCCGTCTGCTCAGTTAGAGGTGCCGTACCAGGAATGGTATAGGTATTTCCTGTAATACCGGTTACTGTTGTATAGGCACCCATCGGGTTTGTTCTTCTGTATCTCAAATTATACGTTGCTCCTGTAGCAGCCACCCATGAGAAAGTTGCACTGGTAGCTGTAAGGTTTGAAACTGTAACATTCGTTGGAGGTGTAGTTGAACATACAGGCTGATCAATAAATCTTACCGGATAGTCTTCTACTTCTCCATAATCAAATGAATCAAATGCACCACATGGAATAGGAACATCATACTGCTTCATAGCAACACGCATACGTGTAGGCTGAGCTCCACTATAAACAGCTCCAGCCGGTAAAGCAGCTAATGAAAAAGTATTGTTTACCGGAGTAGTTGTACTGCTTGAAGTATCCAGTACTTTTTCCCAGGTTTCAAATAATCCGTTTCTATTATAATCAATCCATGCCACTACACCGTAAGAAGATGTAGATCCCGGCCAATATTTATTAACACTAATTTTGTTTCCGGTTGATCCTCTTACCAATATAATTGTTTTGGTAACATCTGTTGTATAATCTTTGTATACATCATATCCTGAATCATTCACCATAAGTGGCGCATTCGTAGGGGTAACAGTTACTTTATTAATATAACCATCCGATGTTGTATTTACAGGACTCGGGTCACAATACGTAAGAGCTAAAGTTGTGAAATTTGCTACAGGAGAGAACGCTCCCTGAGTTCCACCACATATAGTAGCTATCTGAAATTCATACTGAGTGGCATCAATCAGGTTAGGAATAGTATAGCTATTTGATAATGCAGCTGTCAAATCCACTACAGTCCAAGGCAAAGTTCCTGTTCTTCTATACTGCAATTTGTATGTTGCTCCTGTAGCAGGAACCCAACTTACAAGAGCGGTACTTGCTGTGATATTTGAAACGGCAATATTGCTTGGAGGCAAGGTATCACATGGCTGTAAAGCAATCACGTTTAAATTGAAGTCTACATAGTTACCACTGGATACCGGTCCACAAGGAACCATTGTACCGGAATATGTTGTACCCACTCTTAATCTATAGTTTCCGGGAGCCTGAGTCGCCGGTATAGGAATGGTTACAGATTCAGTAGCATTATAAGATGTGGATGCAAAAATAAGCTCACCTGTACCGGTAAAGCTCATATCATTATTCCAGTCAATCCAGACATAATAATGATATGTATTATTTCCGGCAGAAGCCAGGTTCAATGTAATCGTATTTGTAGGTATTGCTGAAAAAGTAGTCGCTGTACTATTAACATATGCCTGATAGGCAGCAGCAGTATAATTTAAATTAGAAATACCTCCTGTACTGGTAATATTATTCAGGTAATATGAAGTTGAGCCCGTACCTCCCGTTGGTACACAGTATCCTGTATAAAAGGAAATAGGTCCACTCCATGAACTTTGATCTGTTGCACTACATCTTGCTCTTACCCAGGCATAATAAGTTGTATTAGCTACCAGTGGAGAAAGTGTTGCAGTTAATCCTGACACGTTTTGTGAAGGAACCGTTGCGGCTGTTGGTGCATTATTCGTAGTACTGTAATATACATCATATCCACCTGCAGGTGTATACCCAAAAGTTGTCCAGTTCAGTACTGCACTAGTAGGGGTAATCATTCCCATAGACAGTGATCCCGTAGAAGGCATCGGAGGACAGGTAGGCGGCGTAGTTAAAGCGATTGGCCCTACCCACCAGCTTTGATTGGTTCCACTACATTTTGCCCGTACCCAAACATAATAATTGGTATCCGGCACCAATGGAGAAAGCGTGGCTGTTGGTCCTGTCACGGTTTGTGAAGGAGGAGTTCCTGCTGTTGGTGCGGTATTAGTAGTACTGTAATATACTTCATATCCACCAGCAGGTGCGGGTGTAGATGCAGACCAGTTTACCACGGCACTTGTAGCTGTGATTGTTCCTAAGCTTAGAGCACCAGGAGGGATACATGCAGGTGGCGGACCAAAAGTAATCTGAATATTTGGTCTGCTGGACGTTACGGTTCCTGTACCTGTAGGAGCATTGGTATCTCCCTGAATATACATATGCTTAGAGGTAGCAGTACTGTAAGTAACTGCACTTCCTGATGAAGACCCTGTTCCGCTTCCACCATAGTTTGTCTCAACTAAAACTACCAGGTTATCTGTCCCATTATAGTAAAAAGGGGTTTGTAATGTAATGGTATTCCATCCTGTGGGTAAATTAGTTAAACTCGCATCATACACTAAAGTAGCTCCTGCGGTTGCATTCACCCAGTTTTGTGCAGTAAGAGTTGTTGTTGTACTGGGTACAGATTTTAAATAAATCTTTACCGGCATTGTGGCAGTGGAAGCAGCTGTAACATTCCAGCCTACGGAAAGGACAGTTCCCCCCGCAGCTGTATTTATTTCCGCTGCTGTATAAAGTGAAGATGATCTTTCAAATCCATAATAACAACTCAAAGGATATCTTTGGGTTGATGTTCCTGTACCAATCGTAATTGTTTGTGCTTGCAGGAATAGACCGAAGACCATACAAAGTAATGTTATGAGAGTCCTTCTGGGACTGCTCATTTTACAGAGTAAAAGTACACTCATATTTTTTTAAATTTAATAGTGATAAGAATAGTCAAGAATTATAAGGTTTTCCTAGGTAAGATGTTCAAACATATTTTTCGAAACATCTCATTTTACAGATAAACTGTATTAAAAAAGTAATTTTCATTCCATATGTTAATATTTAAATAATTACACAAATCTAATAATTTTTTCACTATTACACATCTATTAAAATATTTTTTTGAAAAAATTTCACAATAATCCCCAATATGGTTTAGAATAAAAAAATCCCCAAGAAACTTGGGGATTTAATGTTATAAAGATTTATATTACTTTTTGATAAACTTAGATCTAAACTGATCCTGACCTTTATCTTCAATTGTAATTACATATCCACCTTTAATTAATGCTGAAACATTAATTTTTCCACTGTTGATATTTCCGCTGTCTATCAGTTGACCCGCTGCACTGTAAATTTTGTAAGCTGCTTTATCTGAAACTTTAGTTACATTTAAAACATCATTTACAGGATTTGGATAGATTTGAATACCATCGTTTTTAATACCGGTCTCAGAAGTTCCAAGATTGGTTGCAATAATTACATTATAGTCTTCAACTTCTCCATTAGGGAAATCTCCACATGCAAAATCATCAGGAAGACTCTCGCCAATATAATCCGGATTTATTAACACTGTAACAATTCTCATCCTTACCGGGGTATTAGTTACCGCAGTAGATGGCACTGTAAATGTTGCTGTATTAGGAGTAGTTCCAAGTATCAAAGAAGTTATTGGCATATCAAGAACCCTTTCAGTGTCTTCAAATAGTCCATTTTTATTATAATCAATCCATGCAGCCATTCCATTCACTAATGCACCTGCATTATTTGTAGTAAGAGAAACATTAATGGTATTCGAGCTGTTTACTAACAAAACAGGCTGTAATGCTGTATTGTTTGTGAAATTAGAGTATGTTGTTCCTCCGGTTGTATTGTTTACTGTTCCCAGCGTTACATTGGAGATATAGTTATACTGTCCACTGCTGCTTGCTGATGGACAATACGTTGTACATGCAGATGAGAAAGCAGTTGTTGCAGAATAAGGGCCCGTTACCCCTCCACAGATAGCAGCTACCTGAACCTGATATGCCGTACAGTCTGTTAATCCTGATAATGTTGCGGAGTTCGTATTACTGTCCGGAAGCTGAGTCCATGGAGTAGCAGATGCCAATCTATATCTTACAGCATAAGAAGCAGCTCCTGCAACAGGGCTCCAGGAAACAGAAGCACCATTCAGTGTAATATTTTGAGCTACCAAACCAATAGGAGCGCCACCACATGCTACCTGGTTGGTTACAGGAATTTTCTTAAGAGTATAGAAAACGTTTCCAATAGAAGAAACTCTTACCACAATAGTTTGTCCGTTTAAAGACGAAGGTATTGTAAAAGATTCTGAACCGTCATTAGGAGTTGAAGCAGAAAGAACTGTCCAGTTTACTCCATTATCTGTAGAATAGTCAATTTTAACATTAGCAACGTTATAAGGAGCTGATGATGTATTGGCAACATCCCAAGTTAAATCTGAAGGTGCATTGGCAAAAAGGAAATTCTGAGTAATCTGGAATGGCCCGTCATTTCCAACTGTAATAGTCTGTTGTGCAGAATTAGTCTGCTGCTGTGTTACATCAGCATTGTTATCTCTGGCTGTAATGGCAAATTTAGAAGTTCTGGCTACCTGTGAAGTAGATTCCCAAGTATTTAATGAATTATCTAAAGCTCCTGCAAGTACTGAAGAGAACTTAGGGAAATATCTGGTTGGAGTAGTAGAAGGAGAAAGCGATCTGAACGATGCTCCATAGGTTGTTTGTCCCAAGTTATTTTTATCAATAGTCTGGGCAGCAGTCATACCACTATCCATCTCTTCCCATGTATATGTCATTGGATCCCCGTCAGCATCCGTAACGTTAGCTGTAAGTACAAATGCTGTTTTCTTAGGAATTGTATAAGGTGAAAGCGCTGCGATTACAGGAGTATTATTCGCAACACTGGTTTCAACGTCACACGTTTTACTGATTAGGTTGGTTTGAATCTGGCCAATACTTGCTCTGTGGAAATAAGGATCAGAATGCGCCTGTACATCTGTAGTTGCTCCTGTAATCCCTGCATATCCCATAATAGTAGATCCTGATCCCGGCTCAACATTTACCCCAGATCCTTCAATCCCATGAGAGAATGTATGATTACCACCCAACTGGTGTCCCATTTCGTGAGCTACATAATCTATATCAAAATTATTACCCATTGGAATACCATCTGCAGGAGATGTAAATCCTGACCCTTTTGCTTTAGAAGTTGGAGTAGCAGGATCTATACATACGCAACCGATACATCCGGCATTTCCACCACCACCGGTAGCTCCAAATAAATGTCCGATATCATAGTTTTCATTTCCTACCTCACTGGTAAGCGTTTGCTGTAGCTGAACGTTCCAGTTGTTCATTTGTGCAGCCGGAGAATATGGATCTGTTGCAGCATTCGTATAAATCAAACTTGGATAAGCCTGTAGATTTAAATGCAGTGCAAAATCTTTTTCAAAAACAGCATTCACACGGGTAAGGGTAGCGTTAACCTGTGCTAATGCACCCGGAACTCCTCCAAAATAGGCCGTATACTCAGAAGTAGTTGAGATTGCTACTCTCATTGTACGGTATTTTCTGTCAGAATTTTTATTGAAAGCCCCTGGATTGTGGGCAAATGATTTTCCGCTATTGTATAAATTCTCAAGGTCTTTTACAGCACCTGGTTCTTCCATTGTGCTACATACAAAAGGCTTGTCTCCTGTTTTGTTCTTTTTAAGCTGTAGAGAATATATTCCGTTTGCTTTGTCAACAGGTTCAACGAACTCATAATTTCCATCTTTAAATAACATAGACTGGAAATCATTTGGAGCTACAGAGAATCTGATTTGCTGAGTAGGGTCCTCAACAGAAGTTCCTATGTATGAACCAAGCTCATACTGATCTGCAAGTTCTTTTACAACCACAGGAAAACTGTACACATTAAATCTCTCGATTTTACCACTTAAGGTTGGGATGGAAATAACAACAGGCCTAGCATTAGCTCCCATTTCCTGAGCACCTTTTAACTGAGCTCTTAGCTGATTCAAGTCCAATTTGAAATTAGATCCTACGTTAGTGGCCTTCATATCCACTGCTCTTTTTTTGCTGTCTACCTTAATAGTAGCGGGCGTCCACTGTCCGAACGCTGTCCCCCCTACTAAAGCACACATCAAAGTAGTAAGTAGTCTTTTCATAAAAAGTTAATTATATTTTTTTCCAAATATAATTATTTTATACTACTAATTATTAAATTTTAATCATTATTTAAAACAAATACCATAATCAAAAGTAAAATACGTTATAATAACACAAAAATAATTTAAATATTTAGTTTTATAATATAGACAAAAAATAAAAATTTTCACAATAAACATAGTACTTCGACCGAATATATTATCGTGATATCATAATTCACTTCTTCTTAAAATTAATCCGGGCACAGTCTATTTTACTGCCTGATAAAATGTAATCACAAAAAAAGGAGCTTAACGCTCCTTTTAAAATTTGTATGCTATATTCCAGGCAAATCCCATATTGAATTTAGAAGAACTTCTTCCAAATCCGGGGATAATCATGGGGGATATATCGTCCTGTTTTGTAGTATATACTAAATAGCGGGGCTGCAGATTCACATCAATATAGAAATTAGACTCAAAGAGCTGTACCCTGCCTCCCAATGTTCCTTCCAGCCAGAAAGAAGACTGTGATGAAGAAGGAAACGCTACTGAAGAACTACTTCCCCCAAATCCACGCACCGGTATGGCCATATATTCCTGTTTATAAAATGATCCGCCTACTTTTCCTCCCGCATAGAAGCCGTTAAATTCGTTTTCTGCATCTTTCGCCAACATATAAAATGCACCCAATTTCACAAAGGGACCATTTACTTTAGCATCATATCCATTTTTCTGATATATATTTTTCTCAAATCCTGCTTCAGCAACAGCATGAACATTACCTCTTACTTTTGAAGAAATAAATCCCTGATATAATTTTCTGTCCGAAAAGAAAGCAGCCCCTGTATTCAGAACATCAAAACCAATCATAAAATTAGGTTCGTATTTTAGGGGTTCCTTCTTTGTCTCTTTCTTATCCTGTGCCCAACTCAGTATTCCTAGTATACTAAAAAAGAAGGTAAAGATTAGTCTTGTCTTCATTCTCTATTTGATTTTGTCCGGCTTCCAGATTTTGAACAGGATTGGGAGTTATTAATTCTGAGGTTAAATTCTCATATGCTTTTTTGATCCCACATCCTGGAGATACATAGGTAGATTGGGTCGTATATTTGATCCTAACTTTAGATTCCGCTCCTTTGGCAGATACCTTAAAATACACATCCGTATAAGGAGAATCATCTACTCTCAATGGAATAAGCCTTGATTCTATTTTTGTCTGCCATCCCAGATCTACTTTACCGGATCCATAGTCTACAGCCACACTTAGGGAATCTAATGTTCTTGCTTTTCCAGATTCCATCGACTTAAATGCCACCTTCATTCTTGGTGTCCCCTCTCCGCTTTCACAGATATCATCATCTCCACCACAGGACCAAAGCATTGTCAGAAAACAGGTCATTATGAGAATTTTAAAATACTTCATATTAAGATTTGAGATTCAAATTTAAATAAATTTATTTTTTAACCAATAAAGCAATGTTTTCCACATGATGAGTTTGTGGGAACATATCTACCGGTAATATTTTCACCAACGTATAATGATCTTTCATCAGTGCAAGATCCCTCGCCTGTGTTGCTGAATTACAGCTTACATAGACTACTTTTTCCGGGGCAAGCTTTAAGATTTGCTCTACTACTTTCTGATGCATTCCATCTCTTGGCGGATCCGTGATTAAAACATCTGCTTTAGGATGATTTTCCATAAATTCATCATTAAAAACATTTTTCATATCACCACAATAGAAGGTACAGTTGGTAAGGCCATTTAATTCAGCATGCTCTATGGCCGCATCTATAGCTTCCTGCACAGATTCTATTCCTATAACCTGTTTTGCATTTCTTGCTACATACTGTGCTATAGTCCCTGTTCCTGTATAAAGGTCATAAACCACTTCATGCCCTTTCAGATCAGCAAATTCCAATGTTTTTCTATATAGCTCTAAAGCCTGTTTATAGTTGGTTTGAAAAAATGATTTCGGCCCGATCTTAAACTTCAGCCCGTCCATTTCTTCCATCAGATATCCCTCTCCGAAATAAACATTGATATTTAAATCATAGATTGAATCATTCTGTTTTGGATTAATAGCATATACCAGAGTTTTGATCTGCGGAAACTTCTCCAATAAAAATTCAAAAAGCTTTTCTCTGTTTTCTTTTTCTTCTCTGTAAAGCTGGAATAATACCATCCATTCCCCTTTAGAGTTTTGTCTCATCATTAAGATTCTTAAGAAACCTTCCTGATTTCTCACATCAAAGAAATCCAGTCCGTTATTGACACCATATTGTTTTACGGCAAGTCTTATTGCATTGGAAGGATCTTCCTGAAGAAAACATTCTTTAAGATCGAGAATTTTACTCCACATCCCCGGAATATGGAAGCCCAGGGTATCTTTACTGCCAAAATTTTCTTCAGAGCTTATTTCATACTGAGTAAGCCATCTCGCATTGGAGAAAGAAAACTCCATTTTATTTCTGTAAAAATACTGTTCTTCAGCACCTAAGATCGGAACGGTTTCAAAGTCGTCAATACCCCCGATTCTTTTAATATTATTATATACTTCTTCCTGCTTGAAGTCCAGTTGTTTTTCGTAGCTCATATTCTGCCACTTACATCCCCCACATGTTCCAAAATGAATACATTTAGGTTCTACTCTGAAGGCTGAAGGCTCCACCACTTCTACAGTTTCTGCCTCATAGTATTTGGACTTGGATTTTTTCACTCTTGCATTGACTACATCTCCCGGGACCGCTCCTGAGACCAATACTGTTTTTCCTTCTTCCGTTTTTCCAATCGCGACACCTTTTGCCCCTGCTCCGAATAACTTAATATTTTCAAGAATTATATCTTTCTTCTTTTTCATCCGTAAACTCAATTTCTTTTAATAGCAGGACGAAACCGGAAGGCTTCATTCCTACATCTCTATTTCTATTTTTTCTAATACAGCCGAAAGAAACTTCCGGTTTAATTCTGCAAAAATACAATAAAAAAAAACCTTATCCGAAGATAAGGTTTCCATCTATGTTAAAGTTTATTATTTCGTCTGAGCTGGCTGTGGATTTGCCGGCTGTGGAGACTGTTGCTGTGCAGACGGATCCACTTGCAATCCTTCTGGCATTTGTTGTGGAGCCTGATCTACTCTTGGCGCTGCAAGACCTGTCAATTTATCCAAAATAGTTACCAATTCCTGCTCTCCCAGGTTTACAAAAGATCTGCTGGCAATTTTACCATCTTTGTCTATGATTACAAAACAAGGTAACTTAAATCCATATACGCCATATTTTTTAGCGATCTCAGATTCCATTCCTTTTTCTCCGTAAACATTTACTCCCTGAATACCTTTCAATAGAGAATTGCTGGTTTTTACAAACTGATCTTTTGTATCATCTACATTCACAAATACAAAGTTCATTTTAGATTTATAAAAATTTACAACTTCTTTCAGTACAGGTACTGTAGCTTCGCTGATGTAAGGATTCCATGATGCATAAAAGAATAGCATATAAGGTTTTCCTTTATTTTCAGAAAGTTTATAAGACTTTCCGTCCTGTTTTACCAAAGGAGCTTCAGGAGCAGCATCTCCAATTTTAAGTCCTGTAATAGCCATCTGCATTTTAAGAAGATCACTTTTAATGGTAGCATCTTTAATATCTGAATCAATAATTTTTTTGATTTTATCGATTCTCTTGGCAGGAGTCGTCGGATGAATATCAGTCTGAGCCATTACAAAAGCTAAAAGGTAGTCTTTTGCAGTCTGAGAGATATCCTTTTTAGTCTTCAGATACTGAGCAAACAATTCTGAAGTGGTAATATCAGTTTTTCCTTTACTGTTAGCTTCCGCATACTTTTGGAAATCAGGTGTCATTTTTACAAGTAAATACTGTCTGTAAAGCGGTATTGTTTTTACCATTGCTTCTTTATCATCTTCTAGCTTTACTTCATAGTCTTTAAAAGCCTTTGAAGCTTTATATGACATATTCCCAGCCATTGGACCATGTGACATTTCGTAATTAGCCAATAAATTAAGGATCGTTACTTTAATATCATTTTTCTTCCAGGTGATAAGCCCTTTACTAGGATTATTTTTCTTAGCCAGGTCATCTACATTTTTGTTGATATCAGCTTCTACTTTATGGATTCCTTTCAAAAATGAAGCTTCATCACCAGCCATTAATTGGTTTAGGTTTAGCTTACTTCCATACTCACCTAAAAATTTTTGGGTAGCCTGAAGAAAATCATTGTTCTTTTTAGCATCTCCGGTTATAACAAATTCATTTGGGAAAGTCATTCCATTTCCTGAGATATTTACATTTTGTCCTCCTTCAAGATAGATCAGGTTTTGTCTGTTAGCATAATTAATAACATACATTCCATCTTTAGGAGCTTCGAAGCTTCCTGAAAAATTTCCGTCTTTATCTAAACCTATATTAATTAAAGGTAGGGTTCCTACTCCTGAAGCTTCTACAAATTCAATTCTCTCTAATGGAGCACCACCGGTAATTTTCCCTTTTACTTCTACTTTTTTTGAACAAGACATCACGAAAATCGCGATGATAAACAATAAAAGATATTTTTTCATTTCAATTTTTAAATTTTACACAAAAATACGCTTTTTAAGGCTTCTTAATTAACACTACTATTTTTTTTTAGAAATTTTCTTACGCCCTATAAAAACAGGCTTTTCAGATTCTGTTTCAGGCACAATTAATCTCTTTACAATGTCTCAGAATTGTTTATTAAGCAATTCTATTACCCACCAAATATAGACTTATTAAACAAAGAATACCAAAGCATATTAATAAGTTAACAAACTTTAACAGCAGAAATATCCGGCATAAAAAAAGTCGTCCCCGGATGGAGACGACTTTTTATGTATTTGAATCAATTCTATCCCTGGTCTACAAGAGCAGCCATATATTCTCTGTTCATTCTTGCGATATTCTCAAGAGAAATACCTTTAGGACATTCTATTTCACATGCTCCGGTATTTGAACAGTTTCCGAACCCTTCTTCATCCATAGCTTTCACCATGTTCAGCACTCTTCTTTTCGCTTCTACTCTACCTTGAGGAAGTAAAGCAAACTGAGAGACTTTAGCTCCCACGAATAACATTGCAGATCCGTTTTTACATGTTGCTACACAAGCTCCACATCCGATACAGGCAGCAGCATCCATAGCTCTGTCTGCATCTTCTTTAGGAACCGGAATAGCATTCGCATCCAATGTATTTCCTGAAGTATTTACAGAAACGAAACCACCTGCAGCCATTACTCTGTCAAATGCACTTCTGTCTACCATTAAGTCTTTAATAACCGGGAAAGCAGCACTTCTCCACGGTTCAATAACGATGGTCTCACCGTCTTTGAACATTCTCATGTGAAGCTGGCAGGTAGTGATCCCCGTGTCCGGGCCGTGTGCTCTACCATTGATGTAAAGAGAACACATTCCGCAGATCCCCTCACGACAGTCGTGGTCAAAAGCGATCGGCTCTTTTCCTTCGTTAATTAAATTTTCGTTCAGGATGTCCAGCATCTCCAGAAATGAAGAATCTGTGGAAACATCTGATATTTTATAGGTCTCAAACTGACCTTTAGTTTTACTATTTTTTTGTCTCCAAATTTTCAGCGTAAGATGTAAGCCTTTTTTTGCACTCATAATTTTTTATTTATAGGTTGGAGATTATTTGTAACTTCTAGTTTTAACCTCGATGTTGTCATATATCAGATCTTCTTTATGCAACACTTCCGCGTTGATATCTTCTCCCTGATATTCCCAAGCTCCGACGTATTTGTAATTTACGTCATCTCTTTCCGCCTCTCCATCTGGAGTTGAGTGATCCTCACGGAAATGTCCACCACAAGATTCATTTCTGTGTAGTGCATCGATAGCCATTAATTGTCCTAATTCAAGGAAGTCTGCTACTCTGAATGCTTTTTCAAGCTCAGTGTTCATCCCTTCTCCTTCACCAGGAACTTTTACATTTTTCCAGAAGTCTTTTCTTACTTCTTCAATTTCTTTGATTGCTTCTCTTAATCCTTCAGGAGTTCTTCCCATACCTACTTTATTCCACATAATGTGTCCTAATTGTTTATGGAAGTGATCTACTGAATGCGTTCCTTTATTGTTCAGGAAGAAATTAATTTTCTCTTTAATTCCCTTTTCAGCTTCATCAAATGCTCCTGAATTGGTAGGAATTTCTCCTGTTCTGATATCTGCAGAAAGATAATCTGCAATAGTATAAGGAAGCACGAAATATCCATCAGCAAGACCCTGCATCAAAGCAGAAGCTCCCAGTCTGTTGGCTCCGTGGTCAGAGAAGTTAGCTTCACCGATTACGAAACATCCAGGAATGGTAGACTGAAGGTTATAATCAACCCAAACACCTCCCATTGTATAGTGAACTGCCGGATAAATTTTCATTGGAGTTTTGTAAGGATCATCAGCCGTAATCTTTTCATACATTACGAATAGGTTACCGTATTTCTCCTCAACCCAGCTTTTACCCAAATCATAAAGCTGCTGGTCAGTTGGGTTATGAATATGTTTTTCGATAGCGGCTTCTTTACCTTTCTTCATGATTTCTGTGGAGAAATCCAGGTAAACACCTTCTTTAGTATCATTGTTTTCGATTCCGAAACCGGCATCACATCTTTCCTTAGCCGCTCTTGACGCAACGTCTCTAGGCACAAGGTTACCGAATGCAGGGTATCTTCTTTCCAAATAATAATCTCTATCTTCTTCTTTAATATTTTCAGGTCTTAATTTACCTTCTCTGATCGCTACTGAATCTTCAAGTTTTTTAGGAACCCAGATTCTTCCGGAGTTTCTTAATGATTCAGACATCAACGTCAGTTTAGACTGCTGTGTTCCGTGAACAGGAATACAAGTCGGGTGAATCTGTACATAACAAGGGTTTGCAAAGTAAGCTCCTTTTTTGTGGATCTTCCATGCTGCAGAAACGTTTGATCCCATCGCGTTGGTAGAAAGGAAATATACGTTTCCGTAACCTCCTGAAGCAATTACTACAGCGTGTGCAGAATGTCTTTCAACTTCACCTGTTACCAGGTTTCTTGCAATGATACCTCTTGCTTTTCCGTCAACAATAACAAGGTCCAGCATTTCATGACGGTTGTACATTTTAATTCTTCCTTTACCGATCTGACGGCTCATTGCAGAATATGCACCCAATAACAACTGTTGTCCCGTCTGCCCTTTTGCATAGAAGGTTCTTTTTACCTGAACCCCACCAAATGAACGGTTATCTAACTGGCCACCGTAGTCTCTACCAAAAGGAACTCCCTGAGAAACACACTGGTCAATAATATTTGCAGAAACTTCAGCTAATCTGTAAACGTTAGCTTCTCTTGCTCTATAGTCACCCCCTTTGATTGTATCATAGAACAATCTATAGGTAGAGTCACCATCACCCTGATAGTTTTTAGCAGCATTGATCCCTCCCTGAGCCGCAATAGAGTGCGCTCTTCTTGGAGAATCCTGATAGCAGAATGCTTTCACATTGTACCCTTGCTCAGCTAAAGTAGCAGCAGCAGAGCCTCCTGCCAAACCTGTACCTACAACAATAATATCAATCTTATCTCTGTTGTTTGGTGCAACAAGGTTCATATGGTCTTTATGATTTTTCCACTTGTCTTTAAGAGGACCCGCTGGAATTCTTGAATCTAATTTACTCATACTAGTATATTGATATTATTGAGTTATAAAATGAAAAACAGCCACTAAAATAAACCCTGCAGGAATAAGGATTGAATACCATTTCCCGAAAGCTTTAATCACCGGCGTATACTTTGGATGTCTTGCTCCTACAGACTGGAATGAAGACTGAAATCCGTGAGCTAAGTGTAATCCTAATAGTACAAAAGAGATCACATACAGAGCCACTCTCCAAAGGTCAGCAAACTTCTCATGAAGTTCAGGCCAGAAACGTTCTGCATCAGGAGCTATTCCTTCCACATACTTGTAATTAATTTCATGAAGCCAGAAATCATACAAGTGAAGCGCCAGGAAAGCTAAAATAACAGCACCGGAAATAATCATATTTCTGGACATCCATGAAGAATTCACAGAAGCATTGTTTGCTGCGTACTTTACCGGACGCGCTTTATTATTCTTAATTTCCAGTACAAACCCCATCGCAAAATGGAAAATTACTGCAAAACCAAGAATAGGCTGCATTAAGAACTGCACAAAAGGATTATAGCCCATAAAGTCAGATGCCGTGTTAAAGGCGTCCTTATTAAGAACTGATAACAAATTGGTCGTCAAATGCAGTATAAGAAAAATCAGCAAAAACATAGCTGATAATGCCATAGCATATTTTCTACCTATCGTAGAACTCGTTAAACCTGCCATATAAGTTTAAATTTGAATTTCCCACAAAATTAAGGAATGTTAACAATATTGAAAAGTGAGAAATCTCACATATAACCAGTTTGTAATCTTTCTAAATAAGAGCACGCAACGATAAACAGAGCATAATGAAACATGAAGACACCATCCTATTTTATTTCATAAATATGATCCTGAAAAACGATTTTCCGGACAGATGGAGGCAGGCTTTTTATCTCAAAATGTACGATCCTCCTTGATGAACAGTAAGGATTGATAAAATATCGGATCACCTTTTCCTGATCAGATATATCCGAAATCCAAAAACAGGCCTTATTTCCATTCTTCACCAGAAACACTTTATTAGTATTAAAATCGTGAAACAACACTTCTTCTCTCTGGTTTTCAAACACATTGCTCCCCGTTCTTATTATGAAAAAGACGAAAACAGACATTGAAAGCCTCATCAAACTTTTAAAATTACAATGTAAAATCACAGCTCTTAGCAAGTATACTACTCCCAACATTGATACTACTTCCATCAGATTCACCGGTATATTTTCAAAAAACAATACATCTACTTCTGCAAACCAATGGATCACCTTTAGTAACAGCAATATACCATTGTCATACACCGTATTAATGAACATAAAATCAACCTTAAAAGCAATAAGAACCGTCATTAAAAATGAAAATACAATAATGACTTCCGAAAAAGGAACAATAATAAAATTGGCAATGACCGAAATAAGGGAAAACTGATGAAAATAATATAAAACCAAAGGAAGTGTGGCAAGCTGTGCAGCAATAGAAATTGTAACCGTATTAAAAATTAGTTTTTTCCAATATTGATCCTGCTTTGGAAATCTATTCAAAAGAGGCTGATTTAACCAAAAAATTCCTAAAACAGCCAAAAAGCTAAGCTGAAATCCTATATCGAAAAACTGCCGGGTATCAAAAACAAGAATAATAAATGCCGATAACCCCAATGCATGCAGCAGATCCGGTTTTCTCTGAAGCAAAACGTACATAAAATATATCGTCAGCATCATACAGGACCGTAAAACAGAGTTTCCAAAGCCTATAAAGCCTGCAAAAAGCCAGATAAAAACCAAACTGAAAATGATAGCATATCTTCTTAAACGCAAAGGTATACACCGGACCTGTAAAAAATAAAACATCCCAAAGATCACCACAATATGAGTTCCTGAAATAGCCAGTAAATGAATCAGACCGGACCTGTTGAAATCCCGGACTGTTTCGGCATCAATTTCTGTGCGGTCTGCAAGGATAATCCCTTTTAAAAAAGTTTTTGCTTTTTCAGACATTCCGGTGTTATCAATTCTTTGTAGGATCTCGAGTCTCTGCTGCTTTACTCTATCAAAAAAACTTACGCCTTTTTTTTCAGCTGAAGAAATACCTTTTGAAAGATAGCACTGATATTCAATATTTTTCCGCTTGAGATACCGTGCGTAATTGAACTGAAAATCATACTTCGGAGGTTTTATTCTTGCCAGGTAAGCTTCAGCTTTGTAATAATGTTTAAAATCAAGCTCGTGAGTGTCTTTTGGAATATATAAAATGGTATTGAAGCTGTTTTTTCCCACCATGGCTACTCCTTCATACTTTTTATACTTCGTTGTTGTATTTAATTTCTGGGAAATATTGAAAATAACGGTTTCCTTTTCCCTGACAGTTAATTCTGTAACAGAAGAAAAGGTATTGAAAAAATGAAAAATGATTCCCAGTCCAAAAAACAGCAAGCACAGCAAAACCGGTTTAGATTTGTTCAAAAAATAGGAATAAAAAAACAGGGAAATTAAAATTCCAACGCAAAGAACAATGCCGTAATAAACTGCAATACTGCCTAACGGAAAATTATCCTGAAAAAGAATTCCAAGGATAAAACATAATGTTACAATGAGAAGAGGCTGTTTGTTCACATTTTTCAATCAATTGTATTACCAAAGTAGGGAATTAAATCAATTGAACATCAACTCTGTGATCACTGAAAAACGCTCTATATCTCATTAAAGAGATTAACAGAGCGCTTGTTTTTTTGCTATAAAACCGTCTTTATATAAAAAGTTTTTTATTTTTCTTTTAAAAATTTATCCGTTAAACGCTTTGTTTCCTTAATGTACAACCATGGATCTTTACCATAATCTTCATATTTGAAATTTCCGGTCTTTTTAGGAATCGCAGGTTCTATTTGTGTGCCTTCATGCCACTCGTTAAAAGATGTAATTCCTATCAACTCAGGCTTTACTTTTATGGCAGCATCAAACATATTTTCATAATATTTTCCATTTCCACGGCTTTTAAAATTAGCTTCATTCCATGGTCTTATTCTGGTGTCAGAATATCCCGGTCCTACACAGGGTATAAAAATCAGCTTATGGTCTTTGGCAAATCTGGAAAGAAAATCCCAGTTTGAAGTAGTGCTTCCATATACAAAACCTTCACTCGCAAAGTAAGTATAAAAACCATCAAATCCGGAAGTTTCAAAAAAAGCAGCATCCTTTTCCTCTACCCATAACCCAATATAAAGAGCATCAAGATCCGTATCACGTACTGTTTTTTCTCCATTCTTAGAAAGAAGCTTTGCCCATTCTTCCGGAGCTATTTTATAACTGTCATAAACGTAAAACATCGGTTTACCGTCTTTTTTATAAAAGGCATGATGGGGAGAATAGGTTTCAACAAGGTACGAAAGCTGATCTCTGAGCTCCGTAATTGTTTTATAAAACGGCTCTATGTGAAATGCTATTTTCAGATTAAAACGATCTGCAATGTCTAAATATTTTGAGACACTTTTATCGGTAAAAGAATCCTTACCCAACCAACTGATAACCACAACACCAGCACCGGATTCTTTGATCATTTTCATATGTTTCTCAATGATCTTGACATCATTAGAGCTGTAGTTTCCTAAAGCAGGATAAAAATTGGCTCCAATATCATCACCTCCTTTATAATGTCCCAGATTATTCCATTTGGGGTTACTCCAATGAGGGATAATTTCATGGTTCCAATGCTGAAGGCCACCATCTGCTGCCTGATTTCCATACCAGCCATAATAGAATATCTGAACTTTATCTCTTGGAATATTCTCCTGAGCAAAGCTTTTTGAGAACAAAAATGTACATACAAAAAGTAAGAAAAAGTTTTTAAAATGATTCATTTTCACAAAGTAATTTAAATTCTCAAAAGAATTCGTTATATGAAGTTTCAGATTTTCAAAATCACCTCAGCCGCATGGTCACTGGCTCCTTTACCTCCTAGCTTTTCTCTTAAAAGACTATAATCATTCAGGACCTGCTCTCTCTTTTCTCCTTCTAAAACTTTGGTAAGTTCGTCCACCAGATTTTTAGTGTTCAGGTCATTTTGGATCAGTTCTTTTACCACTTCCCTGTCCATAATCAGGTTGACTAAAGAAATGTAATTGATATTTTTCACTAATCTTTTGGCGATGGCATAAGAAATTGTACTGCCCCGGTAGCAGACTACTTCAGGAATATTCAGCAGGGCTGTTTCCAGGGTAGCCGTTCCGGAAGTTACAAGAGCTGCTTTTGAACACCTCAATACGTCATAAGTTCTGTTAGAGACAAAATGAACATTGTCATCCACATATTTTTGATAAAACTCTTTCGGAAGACTTGGCGCTCCGGCGATCACAAACTGGTAGTTTTTGAAATGAGGTCTTACTGAAAGCATTATTTCAAGCATTTTTTCCACCTCTTGTTTTCTGGAACCCGGCAGAAGGGCTATAATTTCTTTGTCATTCAGTCCGTTTTCCTTCTTAAACTGTTCAGTACTGATTTCTTTAAGATCGGAAATAGCATCAAGCAAAGGATGTCCTACAAAATGGGAATGAACACCATGTTTTCTGTAAAAATCCTCTTCAAACGGAAGAATAACCATCATTTCATCTACATATTTTTTGATGGTTTCCACACGACCTTCCTTCCAGGCCCAAAGTTGTGGAGAAATATAATAGATCACTTTGATTCCCAATTCCTTGGCAAATCTGGCAATTCTTAAATTGAAACCTGGATAGTCTACCAATATTAAAACATCCGGTCTGTTGTTTCTGATATCTTCTTTGCAGAATGCAATATTATTCAGGATGGTCCTTAAATTCATAACCACCTCCAGGAAGCCCATAAAAGCAAGATCACGGTAATGTTTAACCAGTGTTCCACCCTGAGCTTCCATCAGATCTCCGCCCCAAAACCGAAATTCCGCATCCGGATCTTTTTGTTTTAAAGCTTTCATCAAATTGCTCCCATGCAGATCACCGGAAGCTTCTCCTGCAATAATGTAATATTTCATTTCTTCCGAAATCTTTATTATTTGTTTTTTTAATACCTCACGACACCCCTTCCATTATCGGATCATTATGAATCATGGGCGGTTTCTATGGTAAGGATAGAGAACAAATTAAAATATATATTGATCTTAATTTGTAAATTTGTTCAAAGATAATGATAAAAATGTCAGAAGAATTTGAAATCCGAAATAAAGTTGCGGAAAGCGGCCTTGTCAATTTTGACCTTAGTACCTTGGTTCCAAAAGGACAGAGAAAGGGCATTGACCTTAAAGATTTTTTGTTCCAGGAAATGATCCTGAAAGAAAAAGATTTCCGTGAAAAAGTAGAACTCATCAATGTTGAAGAATACAAGGATGCTTATATTTACATCTATAATTCTGTAGATACAATTATTCCTCTCTGGGCTTATTTTGTATTGACAGCCAGGATTACAGATGTTGCTAAAAAAATAGTTTTCGGGAACCGTGAGGACCTGGAAGTAATTCTGATGCACAATGCTATTCAGACTTATGATTTTGAGGATATGAGAGGAAAAAGAGTCTTAGTAAAAGGATGCTCAGATAAAGAAATTCCGGAAAATGCCTATATCGAGCTGGTAGAGCAGCTAAAACCACTTGTAAAATCACTGATGTTTGGAGAAGCATGCTCTAATGTCCCTATTGTAAAGAACTAAGCATGAATAAATATTTATCTGCAGGTTTTATATTTTTCATTTTTTTACTTATTTACTATCTCGGCAGTTTTACGAGAATACCTTTTGCTGATGCTATTGGTTTTGTTCTTCCTGTAGAACAGGGTGATTTTGAGACAACGGCTACGGCTACCACTCATTTTCTCTATCTCAATACCGCTATTTTCATTAAGAATATTACAGGGCTTAATGCTATAGAAGCCAGCCGGCTTTTAATTATTACTTCAGGAGCACTTACTGTTTCAGTGATCTATCTTACCGTAAAAAGTATTACAAAACTGGAATGGGCTTCTGTTGCGGCGGCATTTATTTTTGGTTTTAGTTTTACGTTTTGGAAAAATGCAGAAATTGTAGAGGTGTATACCTATAATTCACTGTGGCTAAGTCTTTTCTTTTTCTCCCTGGTCAAAAGTTTTATAGAGCAAAAGAACGTACACATCATTTTAGCGGGATTCTTTTTTGCTATCAGCCTTTGGGTGCATATTCAGAATATCCTGCTTATTCCTGCTTTTATATTATTTCTCTATTATTTCAGAAAAGAAAGTAAGTATGTTTATTCATCTTTATTGATTTTTTTACTGATTTTCGGCTCCATTACCGTTCTGAATGTTTCTCAGGGGCTATCTTTAAGTTCACCTTATTTTTCTGAACGTGGCGATTGGCTTTCCAATTCATTTAAAAAAACTTTTATAGAATACCTTCAGGACCTCATCAAGTCTGTAGTCTACATCGTTTATAATTTTAATGTGTTTGCACTTTTCGGTATTGCCGGGATCTATTTTTTATACCGGTCAAATAAGAAAATGTTTTTTGTTTTCTTTACTGCGTCGCTATGCGTGTATGGTTTTGCAACATTTTATGCTGTCACGGATAATTACGTTTTCTTTATCCCTTTCAACATGATTTTTGCATTATCCATAGGCTATGGATTATCTCAGGTACAATATCCGTGGGTGAAAAAACTTTCATGGGTATGTCTTTTCATTCCTCTTTTCTATGTAGTAGCTCTTCAGATTGTTTCATCAACTGAAAAAGGACAGGATTTTGGTAACTATAAAAACTATAAAGGCGGACTGAAATATTATATGTTTCCATGGATGAATAATAATGTGGGGATTCTGGAATTCACAATAGATCGGAGAAAAGCTCCCGACATCATGTTCTGGATGACCGAAGAAGCCGAAATATATATTGAGCTTCTAAAAAGCAAAGGTTTTACTGAAAAAGAGATCAGAAAACTTTAACAATAATTATGACCTTAAGAAATTTTATGAACCATATTTTTTGATAACTTTGAGATAGTTAATACTTTAAACAAACACAAAAAATGAGCTTAATCGACCTACTTACAGGGAACACCAGCAACCAGGTTGCTGAACAGGCTGAAAACAAATTTGGAATCAGCAAAAATCAGGTCATCGCCTTATTGGCAGTAGCCACTCCTCTTATCATTTCTTATTTAAGAAATAAATCTCAGGATGCTAAGGAAGCGGAAGCTTTAAACAATGCTCTTGATAAAGATCATAATGGTAGTATTTTAGATGATGCCTCACAGGTTGAAGCAAGACAGGCTGAAGGTGGGTCTATTCTTGATCACATTTTTGGAGGACAAAAAAGTACTGTAGAAAATCAGCTTTCCCAAAATACTGGAATTTCAATAGACAAACTGGGACCAATCCTGGCAATGCTAGCTCCTGTAGTAATGGGATATATTGGCCAACAAAAGCAACAAAACAATGTAGGTGCCGGAGGTTTAGGTGATCTTCTGGGTGGAATTCTTGGAAATGCATCCAACCAGGCGCAGACTCAGCAATCAAGTCCTTTAAATGACATTCTTGGCAGCGTACTGGGGAATGGCGGACAATCTCAATCATCAGGAAATCCATTGAATGATATACTGGGAAGTGTACTTGGTGGCGGAGGTAATAACCAACAACAGCAAGGAGGCCTGGGAAGTATTCTTGGAAATATTTTTGGAAAATAATTAGTTTAATTTGTTATAAAAAAAGACCGGAGATTAATTTCTCCGGTCTTTTTTACTTATACTATTTCTTAGCTTTTTCTTCAGAGGCTACAATAGATCTTGAAGCTTTCCTAGGTCTCTTTTTCCCATAACTTCCTGAATTAATTTTACCTCTTCTAGATTTTTTGTCTCCTTTTCCCATAGTATTAAATATTTGTTGTTCTACGAATATAGGGAATATACTATTAAATTCCAATCGGTTACAATGTTAAAAACTGATAAAACCGGATTTCGCTCAATCCAAAATCCAGCTATATTCCTTCATGTTTATTATACTTTAACGTTTTTCCATTTTCCTCTTCTAAATAAAATAAAGGCTACAATGGTAATAAGCGTTTCTGCTGCCGGAATTGAAATAAAAACTCCTTTTGGTCCCAATCCAAAATGCTTGGCAAGAAAATAAGCCAAAGGAATCTGAAACAGCCAGAATCCAAAAAGATTAACCCATGTGGGTGTCCAGGTATCTCCGGCTCCATTAAAGGCATTGATCATCACCATACCTATTCCGTAAAAAATAAATCCTATACTCATAATGTGAAGGGCATTCTTTGCAAATTCCATGATCTCGGTTTCCTGAGTAAAGAAACTCACCAAAAAATTACCCATTAAAAGGAATATCAAGCTGACGGCTAACATGAAAATTACATTATACTTCACCGTTTTCATGACCGCCTGCTCTGCTCTTACCATTTCATTGGCTCCCATATTTTGCCCTACCAGAGTAGAAGCAGCATTACTTAGCCCCCAGGCCGGAAGCATAAAAAACATCATCAGCCTTAGTGCTGTCTGATAGCCTGCGGAAGCATTTTCCCCTCCCGTGGTGGCTACCAGCTCTGCAAGAAAAATCCAGCTGCATGAAGCAATCACAAATTGAAAAATTCCGGGTGTTGCAATCTTTATAATAGATTTTATAGAAGCCAGATCCGGTTTAAAATAATGCATCCTAATCCTGATCTGGGTGTCTGCAATCAAAAGATGATACAGCTGGTACAGTACTCCGATACTTCGCCCTATTGTTGTGGCTAATGCAGCTCCGGTAAGTCCCATTGCCGGAACCGGTCCCAATCCCTTAATTAAAATAGGACAAAGGATAATATTGGCTATATTTGCGATCCATAAACTTTTCATGGCAATCATAGCATTTCCTGCCCCTCTGAAAATCCCGTTAATTAAAAACAAGAGCATAATGACTGTACTGCTTCCCATCATAATTCTCGTAAAGTCTTTACCATAAGCAGCTGCTTCAGGTTTCGAGCCCATCAGGATTAAAATTTCTTCTGCATAGATAACACCTAGCAGGCTTAAAACAAATGTTATAACAAACGAAACCAATAAAACCTGTGCAGCACTTCTGGAAGCCTGCTCCGGATTTTTTTCTCCAATTCGTCTCGCCACCAGTGCTGTTGCTGCCATACTCATTCCGATAGCAATAGAATACATTACAGAAAGTACAGATTCTGTAAGGCCTACCGTCTGAATGGCAAAACCGCTCTCTTTCAAATGTCCGACAAAATACAGATCAACTAAAGCGAATACAGATTCCATTGCCATTTCCAGCATCATAGGTATCGCTAAAAAAAGCACAGCACTTCTTATACTCACTTTCGTATAGTCTACTTCTTCTCCGCTAAGGGCTTTTTTTATGAAATTGATATATTTTGTCATTATATTTTGGGTTTACCTGACAAAAATATCAATTCAAAAACAATTAAGACTTAGCATAGGGAAAGTTTTCTTTTTATTCAACATTTCCAGATGACAATAAAGAAAGGTTTTTTTTACATAAATATTTTTATTATTTTCTAATCAATACGCTATATAAGACAGTATAATTATTAATAAAACTTAGCAATTGATAATAAAATTTAGTTAGATTTGTATATTCTTAAAAATAGTTCTTATGAAAAAAATAATCTCTACACTCTTTCTATTTGGAATATCATTATCTGCAGGTATGCTTTCTGCACAACAACTTTCCCAAGCGAAAATGAGAGCAATCAATTCTGATAATATAGCTGCATTTAAAAAACAGTTTGCTCCCGGAGATTACAATAAGTGTTTTACAATTGGCCAAGAAGCATATAGCCCACTTGGATTCAGTTCATTATATGGAAGCAGAACTCTTGTCAAGTTTCTACTGGACAATAAAGTAAATATCAATAAGAAATGTAAAGACAAAACTCCACTGGAATTAGCAGAAATAGGAAAAACTGAAGAAACAGCCAAACTCCTGATAGAGCATGGGGCAGTAAAAAATTAACATTCATTAAAAATATACAAGACTTCCGAAAGGAAGTTTTTTTGTTTATAAAACCTGTAAAAACCTTATCTTTGCCCTCGAAAAAAACAAGGTTCGGATAGGAACCTTAAACATTGAACTTTAAACAAATAATTATGTTTCGATCACACACCAATGGAGAACTATCTCTAAAAAATCTGAATGAACAAGTTACACTATCAGGATGGGTACAGACTATCCGTGATAAAGGATTTATGATTTGGATAGATCTTCGAGATCGTTACGGCATTACTCAGCTGGTTTTTGACCAGGATCGCTCTTCAGCACAATTAATGGAAGAAGCTAAGAAATTAGGCCGCGAATTTGTAATTCAGGTTTCCGGAAAAGTCATTGAAAGGGTAAGTAAGAATCCCAATATTCCAACAGGAGAAATTGAACTTTTAGTAGAAACGCTGACGATTCTTAATAATTCACAACTTCCGCCTTTTACGATTGAAGATGAAACAGATGGTGGGGAAGAGTTAAGAATGAAATACCGTTATCTTGATATCAGAAGAAATCCGGTAAAAGAAAAGCTGATCTTCCGTCACAAAATGGCACAGAAAGTAAGAAATTATTTATCTGATGAAGGTTTTATTGAAGTGGAAACTCCTGTTTTAATTAAATCTACGCCGGAAGGAGCCAGAGACTTTGTGGTTCCAAGCAGAATGAATCCGGGGCAGTTTTATGCATTACCACAGTCTCCACAAACTTTCAAACAGCTTTTGATGATAGGTGGAATGGATAAATATTTCCAGATTGTAAAATGTTTCCGTGACGAGGATTTAAGAGCAGACAGACAGCCGGAATTTACACAGATAGACTGCGAAATGGCTTTCGTAGAACAGGAAGACATAATGAATGTTTTTGAAGGAATGACTAAAACTCTTATAAAAGATATTACCGGTCAGGAATTTGGAAATTTCCCAAGAATGACTTTCGCAGATGCGATGAGAAAATATGGAAACGACAAACCGGACATCCGTTTCGGGATGGAGTTTGTAGAGCTTAATGAGCTGGTAAAAGGAAAAGATTTCAAAATATTTGATGAAGCTGAGCTGGTTGTGGGAATTAATGTAGAAGGATGTGCAGACTATACAAGAAAACAGATTGATGAGCTTGTAGACTGGGTAAAGCGTCCACAGGTTGGTGCTTCAGGAATGGTGTGGGCAAAATTCCAGAATGATGGTGTGAAGACCTCATCCGTGAACAAATTCTACAATGAGGAAGATCTTGCGAAGATCATTGAAAAGTTCGGAGCTAAGGAAGGGGACTTAATGTTAATCCTTTCCGGAAATGAAAATAAAGTAAGAGCGCAACTTTCTGCTTTAAGAATGGAGCTTGGAAACCGTTTAGGGTTAAGAAAAGGAAATGTATTTGCTCCTCTTTGGGTGGTTGACTTCCCTCTATTGGAATGGGATGAAGACACTGAAAGATTCCATGCAATGCACCATCCGTTTACCTCTCCAAAACCGGAAGATATCCACTTATTGGAAACTGATCCTGGTAAAGCAAGAGCCAATGCTTATGACATGGTATTGAACGGAAATGAAATCGGGGGTGGATCAATCAGAATTTTTGACAGAGATTTACAGTCTAAAATGTTTGATCTGTTAGGGTTCACAAAAGAAGAAGCTGAAGCTCAGTTTGGATTCCTGATGAACGCATTCAAGTACGGAGCACCTCCACATGGTGGCCTGGCATTCGGATTTGACCGTTTAGTGGCTATCCTTGACGGAAATGAGGTGATCAGAGATTATATCGCCTTTCCTAAGAATAACTCAGGACGTGATGTGATGATAGACGCACCGGCGTCCATTGCTGATGCACAGCTCGATGAGCTTGAAATTAAATTGAATTTAAAAGCATAAATATAAAGCGGGGTAAATGCCCCGCTTTTTTTATCTCGTACAAAGACTCATAATAATGAAAGAAACTCTTAGCTATAACACACCTAATTCTGAAGAAATTCTACAACAAATTAATCAGTATGAATTCGTAAGAATTTGGAAAAAAAACTTATCTAAAAATAACAGGAATCTTATCTGGGGAATTTTCTTCACAATATTGGCTTCATTTATGCTCTTCCGCAAAGATTTTTTCGGATTCCTATTTCTTGGTTTTGGTTTGTTTTATATTTTCTCGTGTATCAACTATATTGTAACGTACCGGAAACACAAAAAGACTTTCAGCCAAATATTAGATAAAGAAACGAAGGATCTTAATCTAAATTCCAAAGATGTACTATGGGAATTTACTGAAACATATTTCAGATTTCAAAATTATAAAGCTGAATTTATATTCAACTGGGAAATGATAACCTATTGCATTCTGGATGACCAATATATTTATATAACATCAAATCCTTATCAACTGAATTTCATTTTAGATAAATCAAATATTCCCGAAAATAATTATGATAGAACCATTAGCTATCTCAGGGATAAGTCAAAATTACAAACACTTTGAAAATCATTGCATTAAATTAAGATCTTAGTCCAGTTTATTTCATTTTCAAAATCTGCTCTCTTCCCGGGCCTATAGAAAGATACGCTACCGGAATACCCAATTCTGCCTCTAAAAACGATACAAAATCATTTAATTCTTTGGGCAGTTCGGAGGTATTTTGCATATTGTGAAAATCTGCATTCCATCCTTCCATCCATTTCAGTACCGGTTTTGCATTATCCGGAAGTATTGCGGAAACCTTTTCTGTTGTTCCGTCTTCCAGTTCATAGTGTGTACAAATAGCTACTGATTTTAATCCGCTTAAAACATCAGCTTTCGTCAACACCAGTTGGGTAACTCCATTGATCATTACAGCATATTGTAAAGCAGGTAAATCTAGCCAGCCAATTCTGCGTGGCCTTCCTGTATTAGAACCGAATTCATTTCCTTTTATCCTGATCTCTTCCCCCAATTCATCAAAAAGCTCTGTAGGAAACATTCCATTTCCTACCCTTGTACAGTAGGCTTTTGCAATCCCATAGATCTCCCCCATTTTTTTCGGTGAAATACCTAATCCGCTGCAGGCTCCCGCCGCCGTAGTAGACGAAGAGGTTACGTATGGATAAGTACCGTGATCGATATCCAGCATGGATGCCTGAGACCCTTCTGCCAATACACTTTTCCCTTCATTTAAAGCGGTATTTAAATAGATTTCAGTTTCTGTACAGTTGAATCTCTTAAGAAAATCTACCGCTTCAAAGAACTCTTTGCTCATCTCCTCAAAAGAAGGTAAAACCATCCCATTGCCTGTCAGCATTTTATAGTCTCTCTCTAAAATATGTATTATTCTCGTTTGGAAATCTGATGAAAACACATCCCCAACCCTAAGATTTTGTCTTAGTATTTTATTGGAATAAGCCTGCGCAATTCCATTTTTTGTTGTACCTATCGTGGTATATTCCGGGCTTTCCTCCATAAAAATATCCAGAAATTTATGAGTGGGTAATACCAAATGAGCTTTTCTGGAAATAATTATATTTTTTTCCGGCTGTAAGGTTTGGTCAAATACCTGAAGATTCAGTATTTCTTTTTTAAAACTTACAGGATCCAGAACGGTTCCAGTTCCAATAACATTCTGTACTGTTTTCATAAAGATCCCCGAAGGAATCATTTTAAGGGTAATTCTTTTTCCGTTTCGCTGTATGCTGTGTCCAGCATTGGAACCTCCATTAAAACGTGCTGTAATATCATAGTTTTCACTGATAAGGTCAATAAACTTTCCCTTTCCTTCATCACCCCACTGTAATCCTAATACAATATCCATATTTTTAATTTTATACTGCAAAATTAGACCAGCCGGACAGCAAGGCCATTGTCATTTGGCAAAAAGCGTGGATTTTAAATTGTATAATGTATAATGTACGTCTGTTTTAAATAAAGTCTAGTGATTGATCATTGTAGGAGACGACCTATATTCTGCTTCCTATGGAAATAGGTATTATCTGCTTAAATACTATAAAATATTTCTTCTGATCCGGCTTAAGGAAGAGGGTGTAATCCCGAGGTAAGAAGCCAGCATAGATTGAGGAACTCTGTTAGCCAGGCCGGGATAATGGTTTAAAAAATGAATGTAGCGGGCTTTGGCATCCTGGTTCAGCATGATACTCGCTACCTTAAGTTTATTTTCCGCTACAAAGACATGAATTCTCGCAAATAGGACAGGCCATATTGCAATTTCTTTTTCCAGGATTTTAAAATGATCCCAATCAATAACAAACAGTACAGCATCGGTTACCGCTTCAATATATTCGTGAGAAGAAACCTGGTCTGTAAAACCCTGGAAATCTCCAATGAACCGTCCTTCATAGATAAAATACCGGGTAAAATCATCACCCTGCTTATTATAATACAAAGACCTGAAGACTCCTTCCTTCACAAAAGCAATCTTTTTACTTACTTTTCCTGCTTCTACAAAACTGTCACCTTTCTTTACGGTAATCTCCTGGACTCCTTCAGCGATGAGAAGTTCTTCCTGATCACTCAGTACGCCAAATTTTTTGATGTAATTAAAAAGTTCATCCATGATTATTTGCCCACAAATTGGAAAATATAAAGGTATAAAAGTATATCTGTAAAACAATTGTCATTGACAAAAAGCATACAAACACATACCACATGAGCTTTCAACGGCATATTAATTGCTTGATTTTTAAAAACGTAAGACAATGAAAGCAATTTGGAATGGCGCCATTGGATTCGGTTTAGTAAACATCCCCGTTAAGATTTACTCTGCCACGGAAACCAGCAAATTGGACCTTGATATGCTCGATAAATCTGATTTTTCCAATATTAGATTTAAAAGAGTGAACGAAAATACGGGAAAAGAAGTCAAATGGGAAAATATTGTCAAAGGCTATCTCATGGATGACAAATACATCATTCTGGATGAAGAAGATTATGAAGCTGCAAGTCCCGAAAAGACAAAAATACTTTCTATTGACCAGTTTGTAAAGGAAGTGGAAGTAGACAGTGTCTATTTTGAAACTCCCTATTATCTGGAACCTCAGAAAAATGGTGAAAATGCATACAGGTTATTGCTAAAAGCACTTGAAGAAACAAAAATGGTCGGAATAGGAACTTTCGTTCTCCGCGAAAGCGAAACAATCGGAATGATACGCCCATATAATGATGATATTCTGGTTCTGAACCGCCTGAGATTCGATCAGGAGATAAGAAGCTATTCCGATTTAAAAATTCCTGCTCTTAAAGCTCCGAAACCAGCAGAGCTAAAAATGGCGGTAAGCCTTATCAAACAGCTTTCACAGGATTTTGATCCTGCTATGTATAAAGATACGTATTCTGATGATCTGATGAAGATTATTAAACAGAAAGCGAAAGGTAAAAATATAAAAGCTCACAAAGCTCAGCCTGCTAAAGAAGGTAAAGTGATTGACCTGATGGCCCAATTGAAAGCCAGTCTGAATAATTCTAAATCTAAATCTGCATCATAATGGCTCTCAAAGATTATCATAAAAAACGAAAGTTCGATGAAACCAGTGAACCTAAGGGAAAAACAAAGAAGAGCAAAAACAAATTGATTTTTGTGATTCAGAGACATGCAGCAACAAGGCTTCACTATGATTTCCGGTTGGAGATGGAAGGGGTTTTGAAAAGCTGGGCGGTGCCTAAAGGCCCATCATTAGATCCACAAGATAAGCGCCTGGCGATGATGGTGGAAGATCATCCTTATGACTACAAAGATTTTGAAGGAAATATTCCCGAAGGAAATTACGGAGCAGGGCAAGTGGAAGTATGGGACAGCGGAACTTATGAACCTTTGGAAGAAAACACTAAGCTTTCTGACGAAAAGGAACTGTTGAAAGAACTCCATTCCGGGTCATTAAAGTTTATCTTACACGGTAAAAAACTGAAAGGTGAGTTTGCTTTGGTTAAGATGAAAAATGCAGAAAATAATGCATGGCTATTAATTAAACATAAAGACGAATTTGCTGAAAGTCCTTATGATGCCGAAGAAAATACTTCCTCAAAATCTTTAGTCACCCAATTTTTAGAGGAAAAAAAAAGCCTGAAAATAAACGCAAAAAAGAAGTCATAACTTCAGAGAAACCTTTCAGAAGCTTTAATTCTTTAACCAACGAAAAAAAATTAAAAACCTTTATCAGGCCTATGCTGGCGAAGCTTTCTGAAGAAGCTTTTAACGATAAGGACTGGGTATTTGAAATAAAATGGGATGGCTACAGAGCGATAGCAGATCTCAGCCATGAAGAACCTCTCTTCTATTCCAGAAACGGAATTTCATTTTTATCAAAATTTAAAAGCGTAGCCCGTGATTTCAAAAAACAAAAGCATCCTATGATTCTGGATGGGGAAATTGTGGCCTATGACGATCAGGGAAAGCCCAGTTTTCAACTTTTACAGCAAATTGGTGATAATCCCAATTTAGCACTTGCTTATCAGGTTTTTGACATCCTATGGCTCAATGGCCACTCAACAGAGGAACTCCCTCTTATCCAGCGAAAGGAGCTTTTAAAAGAAGCCCTGATTGAAACTGAAACCATTAAATACTGTGATCATATCCCTGAAAAAGGAATTGAGTTTTTTGATCAGATGAAAAAATTGAAGCTGGAAGGGATGATCGCTAAAAGGGCCAGCAGCCAATATATAGAAAATCAAAGAACCAGCGACTGGCTTAAAATAAAATTCACCAATACGGATGAAGTTATTATCTGCGGTTTTACGGAACCAAGAGGCTCACGCAAGGGTTTTGGAGCCTTAATTTTAGGAAAATATATTGACCATAAGCTTACCTATTGCGGCCATACAGGAACGGGATTCAATCAAAATTCTTTAAAAGAACTTTACGAAAGGCTTCAGAAATTGATTATAAAATCTCCACCTTTTGAAAGTATACCTAAAACGAATATGCCGGTAACATGGATAAGACCCGAGCTGGTAGGTGAGATTAAATATTCCGAAATTACTAAAGACGGAATTTTCCGGCATCCGGTTTTTATTGCCATTCGTGAAGATAAAGAACCTGAAGAAATTAAAAGCCTGAGCAATCAAAACGAAAAACCTAAAGGAATGAAAACAAAAGCCACTTCTAAAAGAAATGAACCTTCTGAAAAAGAAACTGAGATGACACTGAACAAGCATCATGTAAAACTCACTAATCAGGATAAGATCTATTTTCCAAAAGATGGTATTACTAAAGGTGATGTGATCGATTATTATCAATCGGTAGCAGATTATATTTTACCGTACTTAAAAAACAGACCATTATCCCTCAACCGTTTTCCCAATGGAATTGAAGAACAGGGTTTTTATCAGAAAGACGCCGGGGATCATATTCCCGACTGGATAAAAACCACAAAAGTATACTCCGAATCGAATGATAAGTACATTGATTATATTTACTGTAACGACAAGGCAACGTTAGCTTATCTCAATAATTTAGGATGCATAGACCTCAATCCGTGGAACAGCTCTCTGCCGGATCTGGAACATCCTGATTACCTGGTTTTGGATCTCGATCCTTCAGCAAAAAACACGTTTGATGAGGTTATTGAGACGGCACTTCAGGTGAATGAAGTTTTACAAGCTATCAAAATAAAAGGATATTGCAAAACTTCAGGGAGTACAGGGATTCACATTTATATTCCGATGGGTGGCAAGTACGAGTTTGACCAGGTAAAAGATTTCGCGCAGCTACTCATGAAACAGGTGAATGACAGGTTACCGAAGATTACTACTTTAGAAAGAAGCCTTCAAAAAAGGGATCATAAAAAAATTTATCTGGACTATCTCCAAAACCGAACCGGACAAACTCTGGCAAGCGCATATAGTCTGAGGCCAAAACAGGGAGCATCTGTTTCCATGCCAGTGGAATGGGAGGAGCTGAGACCGGGATTGAAGCCTACTGATTTTACTATTGATAATAGCCTGGAAAGAATAAAGGAAAAAGGAGATTTGTTTAAACCCACCCTGGGTAAGGGTATTGATATGATGAAAGCTCTGGACACAATGCAGAATATTGATTGATACAGGCATACTATAAAAAGAAGGTGTATCACAACTAGACGATGTGGGTTGAGAATCGTTTAAACGAAAACCCTAGGGGTACAGGAAAATTTCATAAAAAAGGCCGTTTTCACGAGTTGTGAGACAGCCTCTTTTTTATCATTTTCAAATATAATTATTTATTGTAAACATGAATATCTCTTTGTGGAAAAGGGATTCCTATTCCGGCTTTATCAAGAGCTTCTTTACAGTTGATGATCAACTCTTCATTCATTTTCCAGAAATTTTCATTTGAGGTGGTCACCCGTACGGATAAGTTTACAGCACTGTCTCCAAGTTCTGTTACCACTACCTGTGGTGCAGGTTCTGTAAAAGCGTACTGGTTATTGTTGATTACTCGCATTAATATTTCTTTGGTCTGTTTAAGATCTGCATCATAAGCCACACCTATATCCAGAGAAGTTCTTCGGGAACCTAATTGCGTAAAATTGGTAATGCTGTTATTGGATACTACTCCATTTGGGATCACAATTAATTGATTTTGTGGAGTAACCAGTTTTGTATGAAAAATATCAATAGCCTGAACGGTTCCTGAAACACCGGAATTGGTAGAAATAAAGTCACCTATTTTAAATGGTTTTAGCAGTAAAATAAGAATTCCACCTGCAAAATTAGTCAGTGATCCCTGTAATGCTAAACCTATCGCCAGACCGGCAGCACCAATCATCGCTACAAAAGCTGAAGTCTGCACTCCCAATTGGGTAACCACGACAATAAAAAGAAGAATATTAAGCCCCCAATTAATAATATTTAAAAGGAAAAGCTGTAAAGAAACTTCCATATTACGCTTTTTAAAAGCTTTTGCAACCAGCTTTTTAATCATTCTTATCATCCATGAACCAATCAGGTAGATCAGTACTGCAGAAATTACTGCTGTGATAATTCTTGGTGTCCATGAAATTGCTGAAGATAGTAAAGAATCCCAGTGTTTCTGAATGTTGCTTAATTCTAAATCGTTCATTTTTCTGCTGCTTATTTTAATATTTGTATATCTATTATGGGCTCCTGTACAAGATTTAAAATGAAAATGAGCCATAGTATAATCAGGTTCCAAAAAGAAGCAAGCCTTAACCCTTTAGAGTTAAAGTAGAAGTATTATCCATGAAAATAAATTGATTGCGAAACAGAATGGTTTGGCTTACTCAATGATCATTTCAAAAATTGAATCTTAGTACGAAGAAATAATTTTGGGTTTTATAATAGCAAAGAGGATACCGAACTCCCTTTTTAAAGAAATAAGGTTCTCATTATTATACATAACAAGCAGAGAAAATGATGAAAAAATTCATCGCACAGACTATTTTAAATTCTAATATTCAAAACATTACGGTAATTTCGCGACTAAACCTTCCGGCAAAAGTCTCAAAATATGATAAATAATTTTCCATTTAAAATTCGGAACAATAGTAAAGGAATTACCGGCATTGACAATAAATCCGGCTACGTAATCAGGCTCCATCATCAAGGATTCATTAAGTTCTAATCCGGCATTAATCTTTGTTCTGATATATCCAATTACCAAAGCATTGACAATAATTTTCCTGGAAGCCAGTTCCTGTCTTAACCCTGCCAGATATTGGGTAAAGGCAGCTTTTGTACTTCCATATACAAAATTGCTTTTTCGTCCTCTTACACCGGATAATGAAGAGAGTCCTACAATTCTTTCCAGACGATTATTGCTTTGATCCATTGCAATAATACTGAGAATAGATACGGCTCCCATATAATTGACTTCCATCATTTGTTTAGCCCCATTAAAATCAGCTAATGCTTTTTCATTATCTACCAAAAAGCCGGCAGCATATACTACTATATGAGGTTTTACAGCGAGTTGATCATAAAATTTTTGATGTGAATTAAAATCTGTGGCATCAAAAGATAAAACTGTGATTTTGTTTTGATTCAAATTATTCTCAGAGACAAAATCTTTCAGAGATTGGGTATTCCTGGAAGCCGCAATTACAGAAAGTCCTTTTTCAACATATTGCTTGAGACATTGTTTGGCGACATCTGAATTGGCTCCTAAAATAAGAACAGTTTTACTTGCGTTTTGATCCATCCGGCAAAGATAATTTCTTTTTTCAAAATGAAAATTAATGATTATTCAAATAACTATTACATCAACTGCTTAGTGTATTCTATAAAAAAGAATCGGCGGGTGAACTTCGTTCACCCGCCGATTCAGTCTATTTTCAGTCTGAATTATTTCTTTTCTTCAGTTTCTGTTTCTTTTTTGTCTGCTGTTTTATCAGCCGCTTTTGCTTTATCTCCGAAACGGGTTTCTGTCATTTCTCTTGAAATAGCCGCTTTTTCGAATTTCAGTTTTCCTGATAATGTTTCGATAACAAAACCGTCATCCTGAACCTGAGCAATTCTTCCGTGAAGTCCTGAAGTAAGTACAACTCTTGTTCCTACTTTTAGATTTTCCTGGAAATTCTTCTCCTGTTTTTGTTTTCTCATCTGAGGTCTTATCATTAAGAAATAAAACCCTACAAACATTACCCCCATCATGATCAGCATCATAGATGAAGATCCCTGTGGTTGTGTCTGTAAAAATAATGTCAACATATTTTTAAAATTATGGTTGGATGTTCGCAGTGAACGTTAGTTTGATTGGAGCTTTCTCTACGTTTGCAAAAACATCTGCATACTTCTGAACATTTCCGTCGAAGTTTGAAGAGTCAAAATGTAGTGTAATTTTCCCTTTTTTACCTGGCATGATAGGTTCTTTTGTGAAATCAGGAGCTGTACATCCGCATCCAGGCTTAACTTCAGAAATAATCAAAGGATTTTTTCCGGTGTTCGTTACTTCATAAACGTGCTCTACTTTATCTCCTTTTTTGATTTTTCCAAAATCGAAGTTGCTTTCAGATAAAGCAATAGAAGTAGAAGGTTCGTTAGAAGCAGGAGCAGAAGGAGCTTCACCTGTTACAGGAGTTGCTGTAGAATCTGCTGTTGCAGGAGCTGTTATTGCTGTAGAATCAGCAGCTACTGTTTCAGCACTTTGAATTTCTTTGTTTTCTTTTTTACAAGAAACTAATCCCAAGCCTATGATAGATAAGGCGATAATTGATAACGTCTTTTTCATTTTTATATTCTATTTTGATCTTTACAATATTTATCTAAAATACCATTAACGAAAATATTGGAACGGTCTGTGGCAAATACTTTTGCAATTTCAATATATTCATTAATAATAACTCTTGAAGGTGTAAACGGAAAATTATCAAGCTCTGAAATTGCTGTTGATAAAATAACTTTATCCATTAAAGAAACTCTTTCCAAATCCCAGTTTTCAAGTCTCTCTTTCAGTTTCTCCTCGTTGTTCTCCCAGTTGTTTAAAGTATCTCTCAATAATTTAGCTGCGAAACTTTTATCTTCTTCATCTTTAATCATCTTAATTAAAGTTCTGCTTTCTTCATCTTCTCTCAGGAAACCTATGGTTTTTTGTACCATTGAATTGGCAATATGAATATCATCATACCATGAAAGTTCTTTATCTCCTAAATAATCATGAAAATCATCGTTTTCAGCAATATATCTCAGGAATAATTTACCGATAAACTTCTGATCATCTTCAAAAGAATATCCATCTTCTTTCATAAAATCCTGATAACGTTTTCCTGCTGTAATTCTTTGGAAAGTTTTTACCAACAAATCATCGTGCATATCCCACTTCAATTGCTTGTGCTGACCTGTGAAAAATAATCTCTCAGGATTTTCTTCCAGCTTCTTTAATACTTGATTGTTGATGAATTTTTGGTTAGGATTAATATCAGCATCTGTTTTCAGATACTTATTTTTTCCGATTTCGATCTGATGCTCTGCCAAATCTTTTAGTGCCACCAAAAAATTCAGCTGGTAGATGTAAAGGTGATAGATTTTCTCTATTCCAGAGAACATGTTTTTCTCTAAAACATCAAACTTTACAGGATTTTGATAGTACGAATACACTGTTTGTACTAATTTTTCACGGATTTGTCGTCTTCCTAACATTCAAAGAGCTTTTTATGCGTGCAAAGATACAAAATTTAAAATTGATGGAATTCGTAGTGTGATGACATTTTCGTAATTTTGTAAAACTATATGAAAGCTCTAAAAACCTTAAACCCTTATTTTTGGAAACACAAAATACTATTGTTTTGGGGAGTACTATTTATCATTGCCAGTAACTTTTTTAATATTTATAAAGTTCAGTTTGTAGGTAAATCCGTGGATGAACTCACTAAAAACGGGAACCTTGGCTTCAATAACCAGGTTCTTATTTATGTTGCTATCATTGTGGGATGCTCACTGTTGACCGGATTTTTCACCTTCATGATGAGGCAGACGATTATTGTTGCCTCCAGAAGAATTGAGTATGAACTTAAAAATAAAATCTACCGGCATTATCAGGATTTATCTTTAACGGATTATAAACAAACCACCATCGGGGATTTAATGAACCGGTTAAGTGAAGATGTTGTAGCCGTAAGGATGTATCTTGGGCCAGGTGTAATGTATGTAGCCAATCTCATTGTCCTTGTTGTCATCACTTCTATTTATATGGTGAAAACAGATGCTTCCATGACTTTATGGACATTGCTGCCGCTTCCTATTTTATCTTTTGCTATTTATAAGGTAAGTTCCATTATCAATAAAAAGTCTAAAGTGATGCAGAAAAGTCAGTCTGCCATTTCAACTTTTGTTCAGGATAGCTTTTCGGGAATCCGGGTGGTGAAATTTTTTGCAAAAGAAAAATACATCAAGAAGAATTACGGAATCAAGGTAACAGATTATCAGAACAAAGCACTGGATCTTGCCAAAACTGAAGCCTATTTCTTTACCATTATTTTATTTGTAATCGGATTACTGAATGTTGCCGTTATTTGGATTGGCGGTGAAAAATATATTGCAGGAGAATTAAGTATAGGTAAAATTGCCGATTTCTTCATGTATATAAATACCTTAATTTTTCCATTCTCAATGGTAGGTTGGGTTACTTCTGTGAATCAGAGAGCTGAAGCTTCTATGCAGAGGATTAATGAATTTATGGATAAGAAATCTGAAATTGTAAATTCAAACTTTGAGAATTATCCTATCCGGGGCAATATAGAGTTTAGAAATGTTTCTTATGTATATCCAAATACGGGAATCAAAGCACTGGATAACCTGAGTTTTACCATCAATGCCGGCGAATCCTTAGCTATTATGGGGAAAACAGGAAGTGGAAAATCTACCATAGCTCTTCTTCTGTGCAGGCTGATTGATCCTACGGAAGGTGAGATTCTTATTGACGGTAAAAACCTTAAAGAACACAATCTCAGTAACTATAGGGATTTTATAGGATACATTCCTCAGGAAAGCTATTTATTCTCTGATTCTATCGAAAATAACATTGGTTTTGCTATTGATCATCCCTCTCACGGAAAAGTGGTAGAATATGCGCAAATTGCCGATGTTCACAAAAATATTGTCGAGTTTAAAGAGCAATATAAAACACTGGTGGGTGAACGTGGGGTCATGCTTTCGGGAGGTCAAAAGCAAAGAATTTGTATTGCACGGGCTTTAATTAAGGACCCAAATATCATTATTTTTGACGATTCTTTATCGGCTTTGGATACGGAGACCGAGCAGAATATTCTTGAAAATATTGATAAAAAAATAGGCAATGCGACTTCCATAATTATCACGCACAGAGAGTCTAGCGCTCAAAAAGCAGACAAAATCATTAACCTCACGGAAATTGCCAATTCTGTAACCGCTTAGCCGTTTCGTTCTCAATTGTTAAATAAATCATAAAAAAAATTTTGTGATTAAAAGAATTCTTTTATATTTGTTCTTAACAAGATTAAAAAATATCTAACAATGAGTGAATACAAGGAACGCCATGAAAATGAAATTTTCACTAAGGTGTTAAAAGCAGGGAGAAGAACTTATTTCTTTGATGTGCGCGAGACGAAAGCAGGAGATTATTATCTTACAATCACTGAGAGTAAGAAAAATTTCGGAGAGAATGGGGAAGCTACATTCGAGAAGCATAAAATTTACCTTTATAAGGAAGATTTTAAAAGTTTTCAGGAGATGTTTAATGAGTCCACAGATTTCATCATTAATGAAAAGGGGGAGGATGTAATTTCTGAAAAACATGACAAAGACTTCAAAAGCAAATCTTTTACGATTGATTCTGACGACGAAGTTTAAAAAAGAATATCTAAAAACACAAGCATCTGAAAAAGGATGCTTTTTTTGTGCAAAAAATTGGGCTTATGGCTTATGGCTTATGGCTTAGCAAATTTAAAGTTTGAAAAACAAAAAAGTACACCTTTGAAAAGTGTACTTTCTGTATTTTTATATGTACTCCCGTTTTATCTGCGAAAGTATCGTTGGGCCCTGTATTTCATTGTCTTTAGATAATAACAGTACTTTAGACAATACTTCAGCGGATTTTGGGTCATCATCCGCAAAAGGTAAAAACAACCTGCCTCTATGCTGAGAGTGAACAGGCAGTATGGAGAGATAATGTCCGGGAACCTGATGTACTACAGCACTTCCCAAATGCACACTATATTCTGCCATACTTCCTTTTATCAATACGTGTGAACCTTCAATCTTTATATTCTCAAGTTTAAATAAACGGGCAGTTTCTTTCATCAGTACAGTCCGCATCTCAATAGAAGACTGGCTGGCTTCCGGATCTACACCTCCCACATGAGCTACCGATACTACCAGATCCACATCACGCATCACTTCTGAGAACAGCCTTGG
Organism: Chryseobacterium sp. Bi04; assembly: GCF_918698085.1. Taxonomy (GTDB): domain Bacteria; phylum Bacteroidota; class Bacteroidia; order Flavobacteriales; family Weeksellaceae; genus Chryseobacterium. The sequence continues at coordinate 138,541 of NZ_CAKKLP010000007.1, read as the reverse complement.
ATTGATCTCTTCAAAAGGAATATTCTTAGCATCTTTTAAAGAATGAAATTCTATCGTTTCCAATGTGGGGCTTTCTATATCGGCAGGTGAAAACCAATCGGCCATCGCATAAAGCTTCACCTGAAACCCTTCCTTGTGATACACTTTTTGTAAACCTTCTTCATAATCTACTTTCCATCCACGTGTTTTAAGCAAAGCTAATGTCTGCTTTGGCTGAATCTGATGTCCTGCATAACGACGGGATACAGATTTTTCTTTCAATTCATCAGGAGTAGGAACATACAGTTCTCTGAATATCTGCTTGAACGGCTGAATAAGTTTTTCTTTAAAGCAATAATGCTGGTAATCATTCCAGACTGAATGCTGATGGAAGTCTACACAATGGGCGATACGCAACGTATGATACTCATTTAACTCCTGTATTTCACCATCAGTATTGATCAGGTTTCCATCATGGAAAAATCCGATTTTATGATCATTGGAAATAAATACCAGTTTCTCTAAATGCTTTACAATAACAGGATGTTCAAAAAGTTTTTTGATTTCAGCAAAAAAGAACTCATCTCCCCTGATCATTGCTTCCTCTAATCCTTTTCGGGAGCGTGTCCATTGCTCACGCATGATTTTACGGTAGTTCCCAAGCTCTATGATCGCTTTATCTTTTTTAATCTTTGGCGGAATAGATTTCAGCTGCTTATCATCTCTGAACACCACAAGTTCTGCTTTACCATTGTCTTCTATAAGTAAACCTACTGTAATACCGTCAATAGTAACCTGCGTTTCTTTTGATAAAAGATCCTGAATTTGTTTGGTTTCCATAGCCCAGGTCAGCCTTATCGGATCAGGATACCCTGCATTTCGGGCTAAGTTTTCTAATGCTACCCGAATAGCAAGCGCCTCACTCGACTGTTTCATAGAGCCAAATTCCTTGCTTTCTTTTTTAAATTGCTGGATGTATTCGTACCGGTTCAGGACATCTTTCTCAGGGTTAGTTTTACTCAATGGTACCAATCCATATACACGTAAATAATCCTGATCACGTTTGTCTTTTACTTTTGTAGTTACTTCTTTTATTTTTAAACTGCCAGCCAGCGTGTCGGAATAAAGCCTCGCCCGTCGGTGTCCGTTACCATCAGATATATATTTTGCAGATTCATAAAGCATTTCCCATCGTGCTTTACCTAGCTCTTTGTAAGCTTTTGTAAACCAATCTTTATCTACAGCTCCATCCTTAAATTCCTGAATATCTACTGAGGAATATTTTGCAACTTCGCTTTCCAGTTTTGCATTCTGTGCTTCATAAGCTCCTGTTTTTGTATGGGCATGCATCCACCAGATCGCCGAATCCAAACCTTTCCAACCCAAATAATTACTTATCAGTTTTTGCCATTGTGGTGCATATACTGCAGCCTGTATCAGGCGAAGTTCTGCAATCTTTTCTTTTTTCGCCATCTCGTTAAATGCTTCCTGTGTATCATTCTCCAAAGGATAGCAATTCGAAATAAGCCAGGAAAAGAGTTTCTGCTTCGTCATACTTTCCCCAGTATAGCTGTATATATAATTGGCATATAATCCGGACTTCCCTAATCCTTTCAGAATCTGAATAAAACGATGTGTTCCATATATCGTCTGAAACTGCTGTACAAAATGAGAAACAGCTGTGTTGACATCCCCACGAATAAGCTCTATATCCAGGAATTTATCCTGTATTTCTTCAATCATCGGTTTTAAGAACGGAAATACCTCAAGATATTTCTCATTATGATGATAGAATTTGGTGATGGTAAGATCCCTGATTGCAGAATCAGCAGTGAGGATTCCCTCATAGAGCTCTTCTCGGGTAATGGCTTTCAATTCATAGGCTTTGCAGAATACATGGAAGGGAGGAACACTATTTGTTATATTTTCCGGCAATCCATTATACTGCATCCATCGGTATAAATTCCATTGTTTAAGATATTGTTCTTCGGTAAGATTTTTCAATGGTACAGCTCTTAAAAACACATCAAAAAAGCTCAGTTGTTGCCAGCCATTCCCTTTATACGAATAATAATAGTCTTTACTATCCTTTCCTTTATAGTTAATAATATCTTCAGGAAGATGAGCAAACAGCGTACTGCAGGCATCCAGTAAGAAATCAACTTTTTCCTCGAATACAAACTTATACTGCAGTAAATAAAGAATTTTATTAATCGCATTATCCCAATGATAGTTTCCTTTCGTAGGATTAGGAATAACACCCTGGTTATAGAATACATAATCTTCTAAAAAGTCCCTGAATACTTTCCGGTCACAAGTATCCGCAAAGGTCAGCAAAAACAGATCTCTGGGCTCTAATCCAGAATCTTTATACCATTGTTCCCAGATTTCAGACAAAGGATAATTTTCAGCGAGCTGCTGAGGAGTAAACCCATCGGTATTGTTTTTTATCTGACGGAAAGTATTTCCCATCAATTCAACTGTTACTGAACCACTCCAGTCTTCAGATTCATACTCATAGTCTTTATGCTGCAAAAATATATCATTAAGTTTTTTTAATTCTTCTTTTACCTGGGCAAGAGGTTGTGAAAATCCATATTTATCTTTTTTAATGGCCTGTGCATACACCGAACTGGCTTCCACTGCTGGTAATGTGTATTTTGAGATCACCGAAGGATCATAAAATCCGAATCCGTTTTCAGCAGAAAGTATTTTCTTATCATCGGAAGGATGAAGCTGGTCCAGCAGACTCTGTTCTCTTTCCGACACTTTTGTCTTTTCGGCATACTGCTGTTTCCAGCGAGTAATTTGAACAGGCAACCTCTTGTTTTTTTGAAGTTGAAGCATCATATCCAAAGAAGCAGCCCGTTGCTCTATATCACCTTTAGTGGTAAGTTCATCAATCAATGGGGTAATTTCGGTGTCATCCTGCGCAAGCACCAGCTCTATAAGCGTCTTACGGAGAGTTCCCCCTTTTCTTTTAAACATATCAAAGAAAATCATTATTTCCTCTTTATGTAAAGGATTCTGATGCAGAACGTTGATTCCTGAGGCGATCAGAGATTCACCTCTGTCTTTTATAACCTTAAAGGCAAACTCTTTTTGAAAAGGGGTTACCGTATTCTTCTTTTGTTTCCCAATATTATAAGATAAAGAATAACAGTAAAAATCACCTAAAATATTTCGGGTAAGCAGCTCCCGTAAAGAAAGATCAAACTGATCAAAATAAGAAAGTACAGTATCCAGCTTATGACTGTCTTCTCCTACCAGATAAAACATAGAAGCATATAAATCACTCTTTTTAAAAATAGTAGTAAGCCATGAGAATACTTTTCCCTCAAATTTCTTCTCTTTTATCTCTGTTTTTTGAGTCAGCTCATGCAGTTTTTCAAAAAAGTCCGGATAATCTTTATTATTGATAAAAAATTTAGATTTTGTATTGACACTTAATAATTCGGATATTGAATGACCTGCGAATGCCAATACCTGTATATCTCCTTCCAGCACAGCTTTATAATACAGAGGCATCTGAATGTAAGGATTCTGCGTTTCTGTTGCAAATTTTATTGCTAAACACTTTTTTTCGGTATTACCTTTGTCAAACAACTGATGCAGATAAGGTACTGTTTTTTCCACATCCCATACAGCCTGTACCCAAAGCGCCATATAAACCTCAGTATTATTCTTACTTTTTATGGCTTCGGGAATCAACTCAGGATTTTTAAAATAGGTATGAGCCAATGATACAATATTCTTCACTACAGATTCTTTCTCTGCTTCCCAGCCTAAACCTGTCCAGGTATCTACCGCCCGGACAACCGATGAAAAACGAGTAAGTTTATGCTCTACAATGACACGGGTCATATATTCCAAAGCACCAACACTTGTTTCATCCAGGGCTTCTAATATCGTCTGGCGTAATCCTTCCTGACGTTGGGCAGCAAGTAAAAGTTTTTCCACCAGTTCCCAACACTGTTTCTGCTCGCTGTTGAGCAAAGCCTTGATCATATTCAAAGATACTTTTCCCTGAGTGTGTTTATTGAATATAATATCTTCAATCAGTTGATAAATATCCGTATTTCCTGTATCAATAGCTGCCGACCATATATAGAACTGACTGCTGTTATTAGATACTTCATTGTCATATATAATCTGTTCTTCTAATGAAAGGTCATAAAATTCATGATCATAAGCATTCCGCTGCGGAAGGCGTAAAAGCCCTCTTATTAAATTGATCTGATTCAGTACTATATATTCTTCACGATGAGGTGCCCGAAACGAACGGCGGTAATACCCCGTCTGATACATTTTATAGGGCATTTTATTCCATACATGCTTCACAAGGTCTGCATTATCCCCAAAGAAATAAACCAATAAATTATAATAGTCCTGATCTTCCCAGAGATCCGATTTTATATGTCCTTTAAGTTTTTCGGCAGTTTTAGAGCCTAAAGTTACAATCTCATAAGAATTAGGTTTTCCACTCAGCAATAAGCCTAATTCGGCTACTTCTTTCTTAAGTAACGGTCTATCCGGAAAAATGTGAGTAGACACGCCATTCTCTGACTGTTCTATCAGGTCTTTTCTTACTTTTTCATAATAATTTGTTATAACCTTTTTCGATTCTAACTTTTCGTTGATTTCCATGTTTTTGATGTTTTAGTATAATAGATTACCAGTAACTTCCCGCCAGAAATGTAAGCCTGATGAAAGTAAAGGTATAAGGTGTGCTTAAGTCTATGGTTTGAGAAAGGTCTTCGAGCTGCTTATCATTATAAAATACAGCAAACATTCCATCCTCAAAAGCCTGAATAGCATTTTCCCGGGCTTTGTATACATCAGCCTTTTTTAAGTTATAAATACTTCCAAAACCTGCTTTTCCGGTATCTGTAAGAATATTGAGATAATTATCCCGAGGAATTTTAGTATCATCTTGATCTTCCAGCTCAAATGATTTTGCATTGAATGCCTCCACTTGCTGCTGAACAATCAGTTGTAATAAATGCTCTAATGTAATATTTGAATCTTTGTAGCTGATCTCAATTTTTTGTTCCGAAAGAACAGGGTGTTTTTTCCCCAACTGCCTTACAGTGACCTTTATTTCCATATTTGAACTTAGTGTGAATAAATATAGGGAAATTTTGTAGTGCTATTGGATCAATTTGAGATTTTATGATGAATATCAAGAAAAGCAGAGGGAAATTTTTAAATGCGGATTGCTTTATAACCTTTATTTACACAAAGGAGTAATAATTCGGATACTCTATTTTTAAGAAAGCAAGAAAGGCTGCTTTTGTCGCTCAATAAGCGATATAAAAAAATAGCTTAATCAAAATCGATTTCTAATCGATTCATTCTTGGCTCACTTAAAATCAAGCGTAATAAAAATAGAACTTTACATCAAAGAGAAGGGTATTGATGTAAGTTTATATTACCCCCAACTTTTGCACCTGATCTATTACTTACTTATATTATTAGCCCGCTAAAAGCAACTACTCCTAACAGGTAATACCCTTTTTAAGCGCTGATGTGAAGAATATGCAGGAATTGTGGGAAAAATATTCTAAGAAAAAAGAAAAAAACACTCTCATTGAACCTTAGAAACAGGTATAAAATAAAAAAGTACACTTTTAAAAAGTGTACTTTTCTTGGGTGAATGAGGGGTCTCGAACCCCCGACCTTCGGAACCACAATCCGACGCTCTAACCAACTGAGCTACAATCACCGTTTTGTGAGTGCAAATATAGGAAAGATTTTTTAATTACCAAACAATTCCTTCAAAATTTTTCATTGCAATTAACTTCTCAGACGTAAATCCCTCAGCATAAGCCACTCCCGATAAACGCCCTAAATCCTGGGCACGGTAAGTTAAACTTTCATAAAAGTCTTTTGTCGTAATTGGAGTTTCAGGCTCCTTGGAAGCGGGATCATAAAACTGGGTTTTATATGCCATACAGGCTGCCAGTTTTTTATCAAGATGTTCTGAGATATCAATTACAAATTCCGGTTTGATATCTTTCCATTGAATATAATGAAAAGTATGCTTGGGTCTCCATACTTCCTGAATCTCACCCTCCTCTACTGTTTCAATTTTTCTAAGCCCAGACAAAAAGCACGCATCCGACACTAATTTCGCTCCTTTTGCATGGTCCGGATGTCTGTCATCAATTGCATTCGCTAAGACGATTTCCGGGCGGTATTTGCGGATCATTTTTACAATCCTCATCTGATATTCTTCAGAATTGACTAGAAAGCCATCTTTCATTCCGAGGTTCTCTCTGGCGGAAAGACCTAAAATGTTGGCAGCATCTGCAGCTTCCGCTTTTCTTGTTTCATCTGTACCTCTTGTTCCGAGTTCTCCTCTTGTAAGATCTACGACAACACATTTTTTTCCTTCAGAAACCATTTTAGCAATAGTTCCGCCACATCCTAATTCTACATCATCAGGATGTGCTCCAAAAGCAAGTATATCAGTTTTCATATCTTCAAATATAAGGTTTAAAACAAAAACTCCCCAAACATTACGAATGGGAAGTTTTAATATCTATAATTTAAATTTTAAATTACTTATTGATTTCTGCATTTAATTTTATAGCATCCTGGTAAGTAGGATCCAGCTGTAAAGATTTTGCTACATAATCTTTAGCTTTTGCCAGATCAGTATCTTTATTCATATAAGCTACAGCAAAGTAAGCATAAGCCAGAGTCTGCTTGTTAGCTTCCTGGTCAGCAGGTTTTACAGTAGAAATAAATTTCTCATAAGCAATTTTTGCCGCTTCATTATTTCCTGCCTGTTGGTAAGAATACCCCTGGCTGTAGTAAGCTGGTGCCCAATCCGGAAGAAGTGCACTCATTTTCTGCCAAGTAAGAATTGCTCCATTCCAGTTTTTAGCATCCTGATAAGCGGTCGCTAATTTAAATAAAGCATCAGAATCCTGAGCATTAGCTGCAACTTGCTTTTTCAAGCCTTCAATAGTTGGATTAGTTGGTCCTTTATCCGCTTCTGCCTGTGAAGCACCTCCACCTCCGGCAATGTTAGCTAATTCAAGATCCCACTTCATGGTCTCATCTTTAGCAGCTTTTGCAATTGCAATTTTTTGCTGAGATTCAGTAGTTAAAGCAGCTTTTTTAGCAGCATCAGTTTCTGTTTTTGCCAATCCTGCAGCAATAAGTCCCTGTAAACCTTGATCTGCAGGTAATACTCTGGTTTTCTCTGCCTGAGAAACAAAAGTATCCATATTCTGTTTTGCTTCAGCATAATTTCCATCAGCATAAGACTGATACGCTCTTAATTTGAATTTGATAGGATCTTCAATTTTATCAAAGATTTTGTCCAATACTGTTTTAGAGTTTACATAATCTTCATTAGTGAAATATAATTTAGCAATTTCCAATTGAGTATATGGATCTTCATCAGCATATTTTGTATAGTTGATAAGGTCTTGCGTAGCCTTAGCATTTTGCTGATATCTGATATCGTAAGAAGCTAATGCTTTATAAGCAGGAGCATAAGTAGCATCTACAGCAATAGCTTTATCAATATTCTGCTTAGCCTGCTGCCATTGTTGAGCGGCCATCCATAAAGTTGCCATTCTTGTATAAACAGATGCTTTATTTTTAGCTAACGGTAAAGCTTTATCATACGCTGACATTGCTTCTCCCGGCATTCTCTTCAATCTGTAGGCATCTCCTAATGTATAATAATAATGTGCAGGCACACCCTTTCTCTCTGCTTTTTCAATAGCCTTGGTCAGGAACTGAATAGCAAGATCCGGAGAACTGTTTTTTTCAAATAAAGTTAATGCTTCAGCAGCTCTGAATAGAACTTCAGCATCTTTTTCTCTGGAATCAGTAACTGCTTTTTGGATTTCAGCGATAGCACTTTTATCACCTTTACTTAATTTTACAGCAGCTAAACCAATCTTGTTAAGATAACTCTTTCCGTCAGCAGCAATCCCTTTATTAAAGCTTTCAATAGCTTTAGCATAATCTGGCTCACCCTGTCTTAAGAAAGTATTTCCTAAATAGAAGTAGTTCTCAGCAGTAGGCTCTTTAGTGATCATATCAGTGAAATTAGTTTTTGCCTGAGCAAATTTATCACTGTCTATACTGTTGATACCATCCTGCAGTGTTTGTGCAGAGGTAAAACCGGCAAAAAATACCACAGCTGCTCCAAAAGCAATCTTCTTTACATTCATATTCATTATATCTTTCATTTTAAATTTCTAATATTTGAGTTATATTATACACAATTTTCAGACCAAAATAACACTTTTTGCGAAGCTATATTGCGAATTTAATAATTTTTAACGCATCTGCACCTCTCTACGGTATACGTTGTAAGGCTGTAAACCTTCTTTCTGAACAATTTTCTGTCCTAAATGAGTACATGAAAATCTCATAAAGCCATTAGCAATGTTAAAATTACCTTCGTTAGCCAGAAAATAAAGAACTCTTGTAAATGGGTATTCCATTGAACGAAGATTTTCAAAATCAGGCGTATACTGTTTTCCATTTTGTACAACAGGAAGCACCTTAACCATTTCTCTTAACTTTTCAGAGGCTTTGTCGTAAGGACGGCTAAAGGTATTTAACCCCACTACTCCAATTTTATCCGGATACTGAGCTAATTCTTCTATGATTTTCTTATTCCCGGGAATAATTGAAAACTTAAGATCTTTCGGCTGTTTTTTCAGCTTTTCAGCAACAAAATTCAAGTTACTGGAATTCGTACCATCAAAAATAAAATTCTTGTTCTCAGATAGCATTCCCTCATTAATCTCATTCATTGAAATATTTTCTTTTGGAGAGTTTTTAGGAACCACAAAGACAACAGCATCAGCAGCAAACTTTGAAGGTAAAAACTTTAAATCGGTTCTTTCTTCGTAAGTTTTCACTTCTTCTGTAGTCAGGTTTCTAGACATTACAATAACCTTTGCCTTCCCATTCAGGAGGTCAAGAAGTCCTAAATCCTCTTTTTGTGTAGCCACTTTAATACGTGTTTCCGGATAGTTGATCATATAGCCGTCGGCTAATGCTTCTGTAACACTTTGAAAAGATTCGTCAGTATAAATTGTAAGGTCACCTTTATTGTAAGACGGAGATTTCTCTTCCTTTTTGCAGTTGATGAGCATTATACTCAGAATAAAAACAACTACAATCTTAAAACTATTCTTCATTCTTTGATTTTTTAATTTTTGAAAGTGCCCTGTAGATCCTGAATATTCCATAAATAATCAGAACAGTTCCCATTGCATAGGCAATAGCAGGTTCCAAAATTGTAAAAAAGAATTTATAGATAATGACTACAATTCCTAAAACGATATAAAACAATCCCGTAACCAGGGATAACCAATTGAACATCATGTAACAAAAATACAAAAAAAATAAAAAGAGAAGCATATGCCTCTCTTTTTATTTATATTATGAATAAATAAGTCTAATTATTCAAAGTTCATAGTAAATGGAACGCTATAGTAAGATCTAACGCTTTCTCCATTTCTTTTCGCTGGAGTCCACTTTTTAAGTTTCTTAACTACACGAATCGCTTCACTGTTGAAGTCGCCATTTGGAGATTTCTCTTCAATGGTAACTCCAGAAACAGTTCCGTCTTTTTCTACAACGAACTTAAGCTTAGCTTTAAGCGTACCTTCACCTCCTTCCATTAGAGAAGTATCGAAGTTATCTCCTAAGAACTTTCTTAATGCACCCATACCTCCAGGATATTCTGCAGACTGGTCTACATCTTTGTAGATCTCGTTAGGATTATTCGCTTTTACTTCCACAGTACTAGCTTTAGTACCTGTAGATGGTGGTGGCGGTGGTGGCGTATAAGCCGGAGCTTTAACCCCCTCCTGATTGTTCAAACCAGTTGTTGTTTCCAACTGCTTAGAAATCGGTGGTGGTGGAGTTTCAATTTTCGGAGCTTTTACAGGCTCAGGAACCACGTTCTGGATGACCTCAATTTTCTCCTCTTCTTTTGGAGGTGGAGGTGGTGGAGGTGGTTCTTCTTCTTTTGGCTGCTCAATAATTTTATCTTCCTGAAGAATTTCTACCAAGTCTGCCTTCACTTCTTGCTTAGGCGGCTCAGTAAGTCTCTTAATGGTAAGATAAATAAAAGGAGACAATGCCGCAACCAGGAATAATGCCGTTCCAACAATAAATGATTTTGTCAGAAGTCTCGGATACTGATGTCTAAGATCGTAGGCACCATATTCCTTGTTTCTATTTTCAAATACAATCTCGTCTAAAGTAAGATTTTGATTGTATACATTTTCATCTGCCATAGATTTTTACAATTTTATGGTTAAATTACTTTGTTGCTGGTGCTGCAGGAGCTCCAGAGTTACCAACCTTCTTATTATAAATAGCTTGTTCCCAAGGCTTCACATCGGTTACCCCGTATTGCTCACTTTTAGTAATTGCCATTTCGTCAAGAATATCTACAAAGTTCTTATATACAGCATCGTCAGTCGGTTTGATAATAACAGTAAATTTAGTTTTATCTGCCGCGTTTGCTTTTGCCTGCTCAATTACTTTTCTAATCCCTTCTCTATCGAAAGAAGTTTCATTAAGATTCTGATCAGTTAAGGAAGTATTATCCTGCTGATGCCAAAAAATCCTATTGTCTTTACCCAATAATAAAGAAATTGAGTTAGAAAGTTTAATCTCTGTTGGAGGTGGTTTTTGTTTTTCATCTTTCGGTTTAGCCGGAAGACCCAAATCCATTACATTCGGTTTGCTAAATGTGGTTGTGAACATAAAGAAGGTAATCAATAGAAAACCCAAGTCCACCATAGGAGTCATATCGACTCTGGTATTCTGCTTCTTGGAACGTACCTTGCCGCCTTTGCCGCCTTTTTCCTGTACTTGTACTTCTGCCATTTCTAATGATATATTATTGTTTACCCTCTTGTGATGTAATCAACCAGAATTTAAGAAAATCAATATCTCTTAAACCTTCAAATAGGCTTTTAACTTTAGGATACTGAGTCGTAACATCACCCTTGATTGCTAATTTGTAATCAGGATTTACGCTCAAACTCTGCTGTACCCAGTCAACTAACTGCTTATTTGTACTATCCATAGGAATCCCTTTAGGACTCTTGAAATTTTTCTGCTCCTCATCTGACAAATCGAGATAGCTTTTCAGTTGGTTCATAGGAACCCCAATAGCTTGTACTTTCTGAAATGATGCTTTTTGTTTGTTGTCAAAAGTAATATTATACTTTTGGCCCATTTTGTCTAAAAGCTGTAATCTCTCTGATGCATTCTCTACTGGCTGGAAATAAAATTTTCCGTCCGGAGTAGCGTTGATGGTCATCAAACTTGCGTCAGGAAGTAACTTCTCTGATATTGAAGATGGCGGTTTAATCTGCTCCACGTCAGGTTTTTTAAACTGAGTGGTCAAGATAAAGAATGTAAGTAGTAGGAACGCAACGTCACACATCGCGGTCATGTCCGTCACTACTCCATGTCTTTTTGGTTTGACTCTCGCCATTATTATAAAATATTTTTAATTAAACTTCTTTTAATTGCCAATGCAAATACCTTGCTAATTCTTAGTTGAATTCAGCGAAAGACTGCTGGATACTCATAGAGATCTCGTCGATCTTGTAAGTTAATCCATCAATTTTAGAAGTAAAGAAGTTGTAAAGGATAATAGCGATTGCTGAAGTACCAATACCTAAAGCTGTGTTAATCAATGCCTCAGAGATACCTGTAGAAAGTGCAGCAGCATCTGGAGTACCTCCTCCTGAACCTAATGCGAAGAACGCCTTGATCATCCCGATTACCGTTCCTAAAAGAGCGATTAGCGTAGCAACCGTACCTAAAGTAGAAAGGATCATCATATTTTTCTCAAGCATTGGCATCTCAAGAGTAGTAGCCTCTTCGATAGCTTTGTTAAGAGCTACCATTTTCTGCTCTTTATTTAAAGTTGTATCGTGAGAAAGAGCTTTGTAAGTAGTAAGACCTTCTTTTACTACGTTTCCTACTGAACCTTGTTGTCTGTCGCACTCTTCAAGAGCTTCATCAATTTTGTTTTGGTTTAATAAGCTTCTTACTTGTACAACGAAGTTGTCTAAGTTTCCTTTTCCGGCAGCTTTACCAAGTACGAAATATCTTTCAAAAGAGAAAACAATTACCGTAATCATGAAAGTAATCAAGATTGGTACAATAACCCCTCCTTTGTAGATAATACCTAAAAACGACTCTGGGTGAATGTCTTTTCCTTCAACACTTGAGAAAGCTACAGAACCACTACCTAGTTTGTCTGCATCTTTAAAGTTTCCTGGGTTACCAAGAACGAATAAATAAATACAAATTCCTATAGCAAATAGAATAGGAATAATAACAGCTGGATTTAAACCTCCCGCTTTTCTAGCAACTACTTGCTCATCATTTTTTGAAACATTCATTTCCATATTTAACTAAATTATATTGTTTTAAATTTTTACAGGGTGTAAATTAAAGGCAAAATTAATTAAAATGCAAGAGTCTTAATTAAACATTTTGCTTTTTTTTGATAAAGAAAAATTAATACGATTTTAAAATAATAATTATTCTTAGATATTTTATATATTTTTTCCAAATTTAACATTTGAGTTAAAAAATCAAAAAAATTAGCACCCCATTTTTTTTAATTTCCCAATGTTAATTTTTTTTTAAATTACGATATTCACAATACGGTGAGGAACTACAATGATTTTTTTAGGGGTTTTACCTTCCAAAATCTGTTGCATTTTTTCATTTGAAATCACCAAATCTTCCACCTCCTTAGCAGATAATTGAGCAGAAAGCGAAATTTTGAACTTCATTTTACCATTTACGCTTACCGGATATTCAATTTCGTCCTCAACAAGATATTCTTCATTTAATGCAGGAAATCTTTCAAATTCGATAGATGCACCGTGTCCCAGTAAACTCCAAAGCTCTTCACAGATGTGAGGGGCATACGGAGAAATGATAACGGCTAAAGGTTCCAATATATTGCGTTTGTTACATTTTATTTTCTGCAGCTCGTTCACAGCGATCATAAATGATGACACCGAGGTATTGAAAGAAAAGTTTTCAATATCAAAAACCACCTTCTTTATTAAGGTATGCAAAATTTTATATTCTGCCTTGGTAGGTTCTTCCTCAGAAACTTCAAATACATCGCCGTTAAAATACAGATTCCAGAATTTTTTAAGGAAACCATACACTCCGCTAAGCCCTTGTGTATTCCAAGGTTTAGATTGCTCTAATGGTCCCAGGAACATTTCATACAGTCTTAAACCATCCGCTCCATATTCTTCACAGATATCGTCCGGATTAACTACATTGTATTTTGACTTGGACATTTTTTCTACTTCACGGCCTGTGATGTATTTTCCATCTTCTAAAATAAACTCTGCATTAGCATAATCTGGTCTCCATGTTTTGAATGCTTCTGTATCCAATTCATCAGAGGTTCCTTTTAATAAGGATACATCAACATGGATTTGCTGAGTCTGATAATTGGCCGCAATATTTTTAGAAACGTATTGATTGGTTCCGTCTATTCTGTATACATAAGCACTCATTCCTAAAATCATCCCCTGGTTGATCAGTTTCTGGAAAGGTTCATCATGACTGATCCAGCCTCTGTCTTTTAAGAACATATTCCAGAAACGGGAATATAACAAGTGACCCGTTGCATGTTCACTACCTCCTATATATAGATCTACCTGTCCCCAATAATCTGAAAGATCCTTTGCACAGAATTCTCCGTCATTCTGAGAATCCATATATCTAAGGAAATACCATGAGCTTCCAGCCCAACCCGGCATGGTAGACAATTCTATTGGGAAAATAGTTTGATCATCAATTAAATCTGTAGAGACCACTTTTTGGTTTGCCTCATCCCACGCAAATACTTTTGCATTTCCTAATGGAGGATCTCCATCTTCAGTAGGTAAATATTTTTCAACTTCTGGAAGTTCCAATGGTAAAGCAGAAACCGGTAACGTATATGGCATCCCTTCCTTATAATATATAGGAACAGGTTCTCCCCAATAACGCTGTCTTGAGAAAATGGCATCACGCTGTCTGTAGTTTGTAGTTCCATGACCGATTCCTTTGTTTTCTATTTCCGAGATAATTTTTGATTTTGCCTCATTATAATGCAGTCCGTTTAAGAAATCAGAATTGACACAAACAGAATCTTTAGAATCAAAAGACTTCTCCTGAACGTCTTCTTCAGTCTCCACCACTTTTTTAATTTCCAGGTTAAATTTCTTAGCAAATCTGTGGTCACGTTCGTCATGGGCAGGTACAGCCATTACAGCTCCTGTTCCATAGCCCATCAATACGTAATCTGAAATATAGATCGGCATCTTCTCATTGCTGAAAGGATTCACGGCATAACTTCCGGTGAAAGCTCCGCTCACGTTTTTCACGTCAGCCATCCTGTCTCTTTCTGTTTTTTTGGAAGTTTCTTCTATATAAGTATCTACTGCTGCTTTTTGTGCAGCTGTAGTAATTGTTTCCACTAAAGGATTCTCCGGAGCCAACACCATAAAAGTAGCTCCAAAAATAGTATCAGGTCTTGTGGTGAAAACTTCAACGATTTCATCATGACCTTCTACCTGAAATTTCACCTGGGTACCCTGAGATTTTCCAATCCAGTATTCCTGGGCATCTTTCAGAGGTTGTGGCCAATCCAATTGAGTAAGCCCTTGTAATAATCTTTCAGAATAGGCAGAGATTCTCATGCTCCACTGCATCATTTTCTTCTGGAATACTGGAAAGCCTCCTCTTTCAGACTTTCCGTCTTTCACCTCATCATTCGCCAATACTGTTCCCAAAGCAGGACACCAGTTCACTGTTGTTTCTGCTCTGTAGGAAAGACGGTAATTTAATAGGATATCTTCTTTATCCACTTCAGAAGCATTCACCCATTCTTCTGCGGTAAAACTAAGTTCATCATTTTGATTGGCATTCAGTCCTTCTGTACCTTTTTCTTCAAAATGCTTGATTAAGGTATCTATAGCTTCCGCTTTATCTGTATTTTTATTATACCAGGAATGATACAACTGGATAAAAATCCATTGTGTCCATTTATAATAGGAAGCATCAGAAGTTCTTACCTCTCTGCTCCAATCGAATGAAAATCCAATTTTTTTTAATTGCTCTTCATATCTGTTGATATTTTGTTCTGTGGTGATTGCCGGATGCTGTCCCGTCTGGATTGCATACTGCTCAGCAGGAAGCCCAAAGCTATCATATCCTACCGGGTGGAGAACATTAAACCCTTGATGTCTCTTATATCTTGCATAGATATCCGAAGCAATATACCCAAGTGGGTGACCTACGTGAAGCCCTGCCCCGGATGGATACGGAAACATATCGAGTACATAAAATTTAGGTTTATCTGTGTTATTGGAGGTTTTATAGGTTTGATTTTCCTCCCAGTATTTCTGCCACTTTTTTTCTATCTGCTGATGATCGTAAAACACTTTATATATATGTTATATGTTAGACTTTAACTATTGAATGTCATTTTCTTTTAACAAGATTCACAAAATTAATGATTTTAAAAGAAATAAAAATTTAATTTATTATTAATTACCAATCGATATCCAACAAAAAAATCTCATCCTGGGATGAGATCTGTTTTATATCTTGAAGTATACTTATTATGGTTGAGGAATTCTCTTGAAAGTATAGGTTCTTGTTTTAAATACAGTCGGAT
The DNA here is from genome assembly GCF_918698085.1 of Chryseobacterium sp. Bi04. GTDB lineage: Bacteria > Bacteroidota > Bacteroidia > Flavobacteriales > Weeksellaceae > Chryseobacterium. The sequence goes on along the minus strand of NZ_CAKKLP010000007.1, from coordinate 122,847 downwards.
CCTCTGTCTCTTCTCTTACTGCAAGATTGAGCGTTGTATCATCCAGGGTAACCACTTTTGCAGTAACCGGTTCTACAATTCCCTGATACTTTATCTGCACAGATTTACTGCTTTTATCATAAGTATAGGTAAAGTTTTTATCAGAAACAATAGCACACTGCCCTGGTGTAGCTGTATCTCCCCAGTCAGTTCTTTTACCCACAACATCAGTATTGAATCTCCATCTGGATTCTTTCTGACATGTAGAATAGGTAATGACATCCGAAATCGGCTGCTCATTCACTTCCACAGTGGTAACCACTTCCTTTAAAGGCTGCCAGACCCCCACAATAGGAGCCTCCATGACAGGATCTTTATCATCATTACATCCGGTAGCTACAAATAATGATAACCCGGCAAATAGTAGTGCTAATTTCTTCATAGATCAATTTTTTCAAGGGCTAAAATTATAATTTTTTTGATTTATATTACTATTTTTTGTGAAAAATTATTGAGTCAACCTTTATTTATACATTTTTTTAAACACTTAAGGACGATATTGCCTTTATTTAACAAATATTGAACCTTCGAAAAGCCCTCTATTTTATTAAAAAAGTTATTTTTGTAGATAAGAAAGAAAAAAATGCAAGATATAACGAAAAATAATTTTGACTTTATCCGTGTTCTCCTGGCATTCATTGTATTTGTGGGACATTTAGGCGCCTTAAGCGTCTCTCCTCAACTTAAATTTTTAGAACACAGCCCAGTAGAAGTCGCGGTTTTTTCGTTTTTTATCGTCAGTGGTTTTTTAATTGCAAGAAGTTATGAAAGATCTTCCAGTTTAAAAAGCTATGCAAAAAAGAGATTCAACAGGATTGTTCCTGCCTATTTACTGGTGGTATTTCTCTGTACAGTCTTACTAAGCCTTGTCAGTAAATTATCATTTTCTGAATATTTCGGCAATGCACAGGTCTACAAGTATTGGTTCTGGAATTCGATTTTCATGAATTTTAAATCACCATGGCTTCCCGGCGTATTTGGCAATCAGGCTGTAAATGGTGCATTATGGACTCTCAAAATAGAAATGTGCTTCTATATTGCCGTTCCCTTCATGTTTTTATTCTTCGGAAAAAACAATAGATACAGAAATATCAGTCTGATTGTATTGTATTTTCTTTCCCTGGTATTTCTAAATTATTTTGAAATGACAGGAAAGGCAGCCATCTCAAGACAATTACCCGGATCATTATGTTATTTTATTGGCGGGATGCTTTTGTATTTTAATTTTGATAAATTCATTCAACACAAGCATACGCTTTTTATTATTGCTATGATCACCGTATGGATAGATCTTATTTTTAAAATAAAACTATTCTCTCCTATCATGATCAGTATTATTGTACTGTATATTGCCTACTCTTTTAAATTCCTGAATAACTTCGGAAAATACGGAGACTTTACGTATGGTATTTACATATTTCATTTTCCTGTCATCCGGGTATTCCAGACATTAGGGCTCTTTGAAGATTATAACCCTTATGTAATGGGTATTATTTGTATGCTGACCGTAATTGGAATAGGAGTTTCCTCCTGGCACTTTTATGAAAAAAGATTTTTATAATTTTGAATATATTTAAAACCACAAATGAAAGACCTCGTCTCCATCATCACTCCCTGTTATAATTCTGCAGAATTCATTGAAGAAACAATACAATCTGTTCTTAACCAGACCTATGAAAACTGGGAATGGCTGATCACGGATGACCTTTCTAAAGACAATACCGTAGAAATCCTCAGAAAGTACAATGATCCCAGAATAAAATTACTGGTACTGGAAAAAAACGGTGGTGCAGGAAATGCCAGAAATAAAAGTCTTGAAAGAGCTCAGGGAAGATATATTGCCTTTCTTGATTCTGATGATTACTGGTATCCGGAATATCTGGAAACCATGACTGATTATATGCAGGAACATAATGCAGAGCTTGTGTACTGCAATTATTCCCGATGTGATGAACATCTGAAGCCTATATTAAAGGATTTTATGGCTGACACGGTAGTTACTTTTTCAAACCTTCTGAAAACATGCAGACTAGCTCCGGTTTCAACGATGTATGACACCAAAAGAGCGGGAAAATTTTTATTTCCCGTAAAAAGTAAGCGTGAGGATCACGTAATGTGGCTGAATCTTCTAAAAGTAATTCCGGAAGGAATGCCCATCAACAAAACAATGGCGAAATACAGAATGCGGGAAAACAGTGTTTCCAGAAAGAAGAAGGACATTATTAAAGACCAATATCTGGTCTATAAGGATTTTATGGGCTTTTCTACTGTAAAATCATTGTATTACACTGTCAACTGGGCAGTAAACGGATTTTTAAAGTATTCAAAAATTTTTAATTAATGGAGTATTCAAAAGAATTTAAAGCAGCACTGAGTGCCTTTTCCGGCCCTGAAAAGGATAAACTTATCTTCAGACTTTTAAAAAAGGACAAACTGCTGTCTAAAAAATTATATTTCGAACTTATTGATCCTGAAAACACGGATGATAAAAGAAATGCAATGGAAAAGGAAGTAGCCGAAAAGGTTCTTTTAGCTTCAAAATATATTGGCAATGCGAAGTATTTCCTGACCATTATCCGCAAAATAAGCGCAGAAGTTACAGAGCATGTAAAGATTACCACTGATAAATTTGGAGACATCTCTCTTAATTTACTGATGATCAATGCCATTTTAGAATATAATGATGACCTCAGCCGGCAGAGGTTTGACAATGTCTACAAACTCTATCTTTATATCATCAATAAAATATTTAAGTATCTGATTTTAGCTAAAAAGCTGGATGAAGATTACTGGATGGAAATTGATGAACTCCTGAGTGATACCCAAAATAAAATCTTGGAAAACCATTACCTGCAAAAACTCTGTATCAATAATGGCCTTGATTTCAACTGGTTTGAATGTGAAAAGATTCCCGAGAATATTGAAACGATTATGAAAGAGATTAAAAGCCAGGGATTTTTAAGATAGGATTTTCTGAAGGATCATTTCTGTAGCATTAGGCTTCCCGTCAACAAATTTCTCAGCATTCTGAGACATTGCTGCCAATTCTTCTTTGTTATCGTCATTGGTAAGAAATAAGACAAATTCTGCAGCAGTAGCTTCATCAGCAAAAGATCTCCCACCTTCTACAGAGATAAGGTCATCTGCTTCAGGATTCTTTTTGTAATGATTCCCAAAAATAACAGGAACACCAAATGTGGCTGCCTCCAGGATATTATGCAGCCCTGCATCATGGAAACCTCCTCCCACTACAGCAATATCTGCATAGGAATACAGCTTTGACAATAAACCTATGCTGTCTATAATCAAGAGTTGAGTATTGAGATTTATGGCTTGAGAGGTTTGCATTTCGCTATACAACAATGCCTCAGGGAAAATACTTTTTAAATGTTCCACTCTTTTCATGTCATGAGGCGCTATAATCAGTTTTAACCTGGAATTTTTTCGGAATACCGTTGCTGCAATTTTCTCCTCTGCCTGCCATGAGCTTCCAAAAACAATTGCTTTATTTTTCCCTATAAAATCTGCAATATAATCTACATGATTGTCGCGTAGCCTAAGCTGTCTTACACGGTCAAACCTGGTATCTCCCGTTACTGAAGATTTCACCAGGCCTACACTTTTAGCAAGAGCAAGGGAAAACTGAGTCTGATGAAAAAACCAATCTACATTATGCTGAAGTTGTTTTACAAACCACTTTCCATAGGAAGTAAAGAAAGATTGTCTTTCATAGAACAATGCAGAAATCACATACACCTTTGCATTTTTACTCTTAAGCTCAGCCAGCAGATTATACCAATAGTCATACTTCACCGTAAAAAACAGTTGAGTATTAAACTGTGATGTAAAGTCTTTTACAGTACGTTTTTTATCAAAAGGGAGATAGCAGATCACATCTGCTATATGCTTTTTTTTAACAACATTTTCATAACCCGACGGAGAAAAGAACGTTACCAGAATTTTGTGATCCGGCAGTCTTTCTTTTAGTTTTTCCAAAACCGGCAGCCCCTGCTCATATTCTCCCAAGCTTGCGGCATGCATCCAGACCACCTTGTCTTCTTTTGAAAAGGCAGTTTTTACTTTATCCAAAGATTGTCTTCTGCCGTCAACGCCTTTTTTAGTTTTATCATTAATCAAAGAGAAAGCCTTCATTCCGAAAATGAGAAGGCTAATAAATATGTTGTAAATCAGTTTCAATTTTGATTTGATTTATCGTTAGATTTCTTTGTGAGGCTCTCCTGAATTGATTTCACTAATCCTACTCCAATCACTGTAAACAGCAATCCTAGAATAATAAAAATAGCATTACTGAGATCAGTCTGCTTACCCTCTGCTATCCGAACGCTCTCTAAAATAATATCTAAAAATAAAAGCATTACAGGAAGCTGCAGGGAAAACACATACAATTCTAAAGTCTCTTTATTACGAAAACTTTTAGGAACATTCAGTAAAGTAGAATTGGGATCTCTGGATATTCCAACAAAAAGAACAGAAATAAAAGTAGCAATACACGGAAGGGCCCAGATCGCAGTTTTTCCAGATTCTCCATCTACATTTCCCTGAAAGTCAAAATGAGTAGGAATCACCTCTGGTAATGCAGCATATTTAATTCCTGTAAATGCCCAAATTACAATAAGCAATAGCGTATTTACAATTAATAATATGCTGGAGATTTTCATATTTTAAATAACACTTTTAAGTACTCTCAACTTATGGGTATGTTTATTCATTTCTTTATTGAAGATTCCCGTAGAGTCCAGCGTATCAATCCTCACCTTTCCTGAGGCATGGATAATTTTTTGATTTTCCAGCATAATACCTACATGGATAATCTTGCCTTCAGCATTTTCAAAAAAAGCAAGATCTCCAGGCTGTGTTTCTTCCACAAAAGTAAGTGCTTCTCCTACTTCAGCCTGCTGAGAAGCATCTCTGGGTAATTTTATATCATGAATTTTATAAACCAACTGGGTAAAACCGGAACAGTCTACGGCAAAGAAACTTTTCCCACCCCATAAATAGGGTACATTAATGAATTCACGAGCAGCCAGGACAATACTTTCCCGTAGGTCATGACTTCTTTTTGAGGCTACAGCAGGAAATTCCACCTCAGAACCCATAGATAACAAAGTTTTACCGTCGTTCATGAGTACGGAAGAGAAGTCTTCAGTAACAATAGTAACTTTTCTGTTAGCAAGCTCTTCATCTGTTACAGGCTTTATCTGTTTCGTATCCATCCATCCCTCATAGCCGTCATAGTGCATTTTTATCTTAGTCCAGTTTTTATTAACCTCCAAAATATCAGCACTTTCCCCAAACAATATTTCCGTGACAATTTCCGCTTTGTCAGAATTTTCAGCACGGACCGGCGCTACTGTAACAATACAAATTCCTTTATTCATTCATTAAGATTAAAAGATTGAATGATTTAAAGATTAAAGAATCAGATTCCGTAAAATCTTTTAATTTCTTAATTTTTAAATCTTTTAATTTATTTTCTTCTCAGAAAATTTACTCCATCACGCAAAGGTAAAATAAGATTTTCGAAATCTTCATCTTTTGCCGCTAAATCATTTAATTCTTTGATAGACTGTGTAGATTTCTGTTTTGGATTTTCTTCCAGTACTTTTCCATACCACAAGACATTATCAAACATAATTACAGATCCGGATTTCGTTTTCGGTTTAATGAGTCTAAAATAGTCTGCATAATTTTCTTTATCAGCATCCACAAAAATAAGGTCAAAAACCTCATCTGTTTCTTTCAAAAACTCTTTAGCATCCTGAAGCCTGAATTCAATCTGACTGGCATATTCACTCGTCTCAAAATATTTCTTTGGCAGGTATGCAAGATCTTCATTCACATCCAAAGTTGTAATTTTTCCATCCTTAGCAAGACCTGTTGCCAGACACAAGGTAGCATATCCTGTAAATGTTCCTATTTCCAGCACATTTTTGGGTTTCAGCATTTGGGAAATAATGGTTAAAAGTCTTCCTTGCTGATATCCTGAAATCATGTGGGGCTGTGTTGTTTTCTGATAGGTTTCCCTTCTCAGCTTTTTCAGTATTTCTGATTCTGAAGAAGCATGTGCTTCCAAATACCTGTCCATTTCAGGATTCTTTTCTTCAAAAAAACTCATAGAAAATTTAATTTAAACAAATTTAAGGATTTTAAAATTTCTTTTTTGAACAACCCATGTTTCTGTTCCATATCCAAAACAAAAAAGAGAGGAATTAATTCCTCTCTTTTTAGACATATCTAATTTTTATGTAAAAAATCATTATATGGCTATACAATATTGTCTTATACCTGCACAGACCCATCCTGGGCAACACTTTGTCTGTGGACTGGAACAAAATATCTGTGGATTACACCCATTAATAGCTCCTTGTACAGTTTTCATTTCTCTTCTTGAAAGTTTTTTTGAATTTTTCATATCTATTTTGTTTAGTATTATTTTCCTACTCTTTAAGATTTTCGGATACCTCTATATTTATTTCCTTTTATGGAGATTTAAATATACGTATTATTTTAAATAAATATCATGATATCACATAATTAAAAACATAAATCACATGTGTTTTTATTGATTTTTTACGTAAAAACGCATTGAGCATACATTTTTCATGTTAGTTCTGTTTTTCCGGAATTCATCTATAAAAAAGCCTATATATTTGATTAATCGGCCGGGGAAAACCCCATACAAAATACCGTGAAAATACGGATGTTTTCGCTACCACAATAGTTATAATTTTGCGTGTAGGATAAAGGGTAAAAACACTACGAAAAATGATTGCAGAAGAGAAACAAACTAACCGTGAGAATCAAAAATCTGTATTACTGAAAGGTAATACACGCTCTTCTTCAAAAAAAACGAAGACCGAAATATCCAATTCATTTTTGCAAAGAATTATTTCTCTTCTTAAAAAGGAAGAATTAATTTGATTAAAAAAAATATCCCGAGCCTCTTCGGGATTTTTTATGTGGGGTATATGATAAAGCAGTTGAGAGAAAGAGATGTAGATTACGCTTGCTATAAATAATTACATCTATTGATTAACCTTAGATCCATCTTTTGAAAAAGATGAACTTATTTCATAAAAACAATAAATCCCGAATTTCTTCGGGATTTATTGTTTTTATTATAATTGTTTTAATTATTTCTTTGGAGCGATATCCATCAGTTTCATAAATTCATCAAGCTTAGGCATAATGATGATTTCAGTTCTTCTGTTTTCCCCTCTACCGGAAACACTCATGTTTGTAGCTTTAGGGTTGTATTCAGAACGCCCTCCTGCTGTCATTCTCGCAGGATCTACTCCAAACTGAGTCTGAAGAACTTTAGCAACAGAAGTTCCTCTTAATGCAGAAAGATCCCAGTTATCTCTAGGCAGGTTTGTAGAATTTAATGGAGCATTATCTGTGTTACCTTCTATCAGTACAGAATATTTATCATAATCATTGATTACTTTCGCTACTTTACCTAAGACTTCCTGAGCAGCAGGTAAGATATTGTAATCTCCTGTTTTGTATAACATTTTATCTGAAAGCGAGATCATTACTACCCCTTTCAGTACCTTCACCTGTACATCTTCATCAGAAACGTTATCTAAAGATCTCTTCAGCTTATTAGACAATGCCAGATTCAAGCTGTCATTTTTAGCATTGTTTGAAATCAATTGCTTGATGTATGAGTTTGAAGAGTTGATTTCACTTACCAATTTATCGATGTTAGCAGAGCTTTTTCCTGTATTTGAAAGACATGCATCCAGAGATGATTTCAACGCATCATGCTGGCTTTTCAGTAAGCTGTTCTCCCCTGCTAATGCAGAATTCTGAGATTTCAGATCCTGAATTTCTCTTTGTCTTTCTCCGATATTTTCAATACACTGCTTATAGTTTGTGCTCAGGGCATCGTATTGTTTCTTGCTTACACAAGATGTCATACCCAGCGCCATTGCAGAAACTGCTAAAATTTTTAAAATCTTCATAAATAATCATTTTTAGACCAATCAAAGTTAGGAAAATTCAATTGAATTATATCGGTTATCTTTGCATAAAAGAAATTCTCAACGTATATGTTGAAAAAAACGAGCTTTAAAAATCAATTGGAAAACCTTGTTGACCACCCTGAAAAACACTCCTATCTTCTGGCGGTGAGTGGAGGAGCAGACTCTATGGTTCTGGCCTCATTATTTCAGGATTTACAGGACAATGGGCAAGATAAAAACTGTGAAATACAGATCGCTCATATCAATTATAAACTTCGTGGTGAAGATTCAGATCTTGATCAGAAAGTTGTTCAGGATTTTTGTGAGAAAAATCATATAAAGTTTCATCTGTATGAAGTTTCTGAAAAAGATAAAAAACCGGACCACTCTATTCAGCTTTGGGCAAGAGAACTCCGTTATCAATTTTTTAAAGAAATCAGGAATCAGGAGAAGCTGGAATTTCTTGTTACCGCACATCATCTTAATGATCAGCTGGAAACTTTTATCATTAATCTTTCCAAAGCATCTGGCATTAATGGACTGAGCGGCATTCCTTCTCATGACAATAATATAATCCGACCACTTTTAAATTTTTCCAAAAAAGAAATTTACCAGTTTGCCGAGGAAAACCATATCGAATTCCGTGAGGATCTCTCCAATAAAAAAAGTGATTATTTAAGAAATAAAATCAGAAACGAAATCGTTCCAAAACTATTGGAAACCAATGATCATTTTCTTGAAAATTTCAAAAAGAGTTCTTCTTATCTGAATCAAACTAAAGATTTTGTCCAGAAACAGGTTGAAGAAATAGAAAATAAGCTTTCCTTATTTAACCAAGACTATAAAATCTTATCAAAGGAAAAGCTGGATCAGGAAAGCGATTTCGTAAAGTTTGAAATTTTAAAGAAATATGGATTTACTCAGGAAGAAGAAATCCCTAAAATTTTCACAGCTGAAAACAACAGTTCTTTTTTTTCAAAAGAATACCAACTGGTCATCAACCGTGACGAATTGATATTTATTGACCGGAATAAAGAACAGAAGTCTACAGAGGAAGTTATCCTGATTGATCATTTTAATTTTTCTGAAAAACAAATCAATATTAACCTTAAAAATACTATTGAAGACATTGATGGAATCAATAAGGGTTTTGAATGGGATTTTGATGCTGAAAAACTTCAGTTTCCACTGCGCCTGAGAAAGCAACAGGATGGTGACGAGTTTTACCCTATTGGTTTTTCAGGAAAAAAGAAAGTTTCTAAATTTTTTAGGGACGAAAAATTATCTATTTTAGCGAGGCAAAAAATTTGGATACTGGCTGACAGCAATAATTCCGTACTTGGAATACTTCCTTTCAGACAGGACAGAAAATATACTAAGGATGAGAAAACAAAATGGAGTCTCAAAATTTTTAATGAAACGAAAAATGAAATTTAGAAATTGGTTTTTATTAATTCTACTATTTTTAGCGACGGGAATTAATGCGCAGATAAAAAATCCTGTAAAGTTTAAATTCACCATCAATGATCTGGGGAATAACCAGTATGAAGCGGTTTTAAATGCCACCATGGAAAAAGGCTGGCATATCTACTCAAAAGATTTACCGGAAGACACCGGAATTCCTACTGAGTATAAAGTTTCAGGAAAAAATATTGAACTGATCGGAAAATTTTCCGAGGTGGGTAAAAAGCATGAAGAATTTTCCGAGGCTTTTGGAGGAACTATTGTTTTTTACTCCAATTCAGCCGGGTTCAAACAAAAATTCAAATTAAAAGATCCTGCAAAACCAGCCGATGTTACTTCTGAGATTACGTATCAGACTTGTGACGACAGGGTTTGTTTAGCTCCCAATACTTTAGAATTCAATCAAAAACTAACTCCGAAAGGAGCCACTGAAGAGGCTGTTGAAGAAACACCTGCAGCTGTAAAAGACTCGGTGAAAACAGTTGAAAAAATTACCGAAAATCCTCCAAAACAAGAAGTTACCGTTTCTGAAGTTTCAAAATTAGATCCTAAACAGCTAAAAATTGAAACATTGGATTTTAAAAATCCACTGACAGATTGTGGGACAGCATCTACACAGGTAGAAGAAAACTACTGGACATACCTGTTCTTAGGATTTATCGGAGGTTTAATTGCCTTGCTAACACCTTGTGTTTTCCCTATGATTCCTTTAACGGTTTCATTCTTTACCAAAGGAAATAAAGATAAAGCAAAAGGAAAAAGAGATGCCGTTATCTACGGATTTTTCATTCTTCTTATTTTTGTCTTATTAAGTATCCCTTTCCATATTATTGACGGAATTGCCGGAAATATCTTCAATGAAATTTCTACAAGTGTATGGCTGAATATTGCCTTCTTTATCATCTTTATTTTCTTTGCCGGAAGTTTCTTCGGGTATTATGATATTACACTACCTAGTTCCATTGCCAATAAATCTTCGAAAGCAGAAGAAGCCGGAGGGATCATCGGAATCTTCTTTATGGCACTTACGCTGGTTATTGTTTCATTCTCTTGTACAGGACCTATTTTAGGAAGTTTACTGGGAAGTGCGGTAACAGGATCTTCCAATGTTCCTATGCTGCTGACTTTTGCACTAGCAGGATTTGGGCTGGCGTGGGCGATTGTTTTCGGGCTATTGGCTTTATTCCCACAAGCGTTGCAAAGTCTTCCAAAATCCGGAGGATGGATGAATACTGTGAAAGTTGTGTTAGGATTCGTAGAATTGGCATTAGCATTAAAATTCTTATCCAAGGCAGATTTGGTTTCCAAAACTTTCTTCCTGAAAAGAGAACTTTTCATCGCCATCTGGATTATTGTTGCTCTTGGGCTTGCTTTATATTTATTTGGGCTGATCAAGTTCCCGCATGATGATAAAAAACCAAAGATCTCGATCACCAGAAAGATTCTTGGAGTATTAGGTTTTGGATTTGTCATTTATCTGATCCAGGGATTAATTCCTTCTGAACGTCCGAAACTTCAATTGTTAAGTGGTATTTTACCTCCACTGAACGTTAGCTATTTCCACGATGAAAAAGACGGAATTTTAGGAATGCATCCTGAGCATGATTTTTTCAAAGCTATTGAGCTTGCCAAAAAGGAAAACAAACCCATCTTAATTGACTTTACGGGATACGGTTGTGAAAACTGTAGAAAAATGGAAGAATTTGTCTGGAGTGAACCGGATATTTTACCAATACTACAAAATGACGTGGTATTAGCTTCTTTATATGTAGATGATAAAGAAGAGCTTCCTGAAGATCAAAAAACTAAAATAGACCTTGGGGAAGGACAGATTAAAAAAGTAAAAACAATTGGTGACAGATGGAGCTTATTCCAACAGGTTAACTTTAATAATAACTCTCAGCCTCACTATGTTTTAATAACTCCTGACGGAAAAGTGATCAATACCCCTGTTTCCGGATATATGCCAAAAGAGGATTTCAAAAAATTCTTAGAATGCGGAGTAGATTTCTTCAAGAAAAATAAATAGATTTTATTTCAAAATACACTAAAGCCTTATCAATTCATTGGTAAGGCTTTTTTTACACTTATTAGAAATAAATCAACACTTACTAAGTCGTTTCATTAAGTAAAATCTTTTTCAATATATTTAGAAAACAATTCTAAATTAAACGCAAATGAAAAAGTTATTTTACATGCTGGCAGTCTTAGGCTGCTCTATTTCAATGTATGCCCAAGCACCCAATATCCAGTGGCAAAAATCACTTGGAGGAAGCAATCTAGAATGGGCAAAGTCAATTAAACATACTACCGATGGAGGCTATATTGTTGCAGGACATTCAAGTTCTACCGATGGAGATGTCACAGGAAATCACTCCGGTGGCCAACCTTATATGACTGATTATTGGATTGTAAAACTGAACAGTTCGGGAGATATACAATGGCAAAAATCATTGGGAGGCAACAGTATTGAAGAAGCAAACTCCATCCAACAGACAAATGATGGCGGCTATATTATCGCAGGAACAGCTGCTTCATCAGATGGAGATGTTACAGGAAGCCATGGGAGTTTTGATTATTGGATTGTAAAGCTTGATTCATCGGGAAATATTCAGTGGGAAAAAACTTTCGGAGGAGGTATTGTTGAACAAGCTTATTCCATTCAACAAACTACTGATAACGGCTATGTCATTGCAGGCTATACCAATTCTTCAAACGGAGATGTTACCGTTGCATATGGAGAAGAAGATTTCTGGATCGTCAAACTGGATCAAGCTGGAAATCTGCAGTGGCAAAAGTCGTATGGTAGCAATAGTAAAGACTACGCCTACTCTATCCAGCAAACTGCAGAGGGAGGCTATATCGTAGCCGGCAGTACAAACAGCACAATTGGAGGCATTTCTTATAGCGACTGTCTGATTATCAAGTTAAATTCGTCCGGAGATCTGCAATGGCAAAAAAAGATAGGCGGCAGTCATGATGATTACGCTACTGCAATAAAGCAAACCATGGACGGAGGCTATATTGTAGCAGGAAACAGTAATTCTACAGACGGAGATGCTACAGGAAATAGTAATTCACCCAATATTTGGATTTTTAAACTTAACAATACCGGAGATATTCAATGGAAACAGTTTCTTGGCGGAACCGGTTATGATGGGGCTTCATCTGTTGAATTAACATCAGATAACGGCTATCTTATTGGAGGAACCACAACAAGCTCAACAGATTTCACAGACAATTTTTATGTTGCCAAACTTAATTCAACAGGCAGTATTATATGGGAGAAAAGTTTAGGAGGAAGTGCTACAGATCAACTGTATTCAGCAATAGAAACAGCGGATGGAGGATTTATTCTTGCAGGTAATACAGACTCTAATGACGGAGACGTTTCAGGAAATCATTCAGATGGTTTTTCAGATTTCTGGATTGTAAAACTTATGCCTACCACAACATTATCTACTACGGAGATGAAAACAAACAGACCTATATCTTTCTTTCCTAATCCTGCCAAAGATTTTATTAATATCAGTAATCTCCCAGGCGGATCAGTTGTGACCATTACAGATACATCCGGAAGAAAGCTATTGTCTAAAAATTGTCATGAAGACAAAGTAATAATAAATACCTCTCAGCTAATTCCGGGAATTTATATGATTCAAATTGAAAATAAGGGAAAAATCATTTTAAATGAAAAACTAATCCTAAAAAAATAAACGCCATACAGTTAAAAACTCTTAAAGCCTTATGAAATTAAAATATCACAAGGCTTTTTCATATCAAATAATAATTAATTTTCACAAATTCATAGCATTTAAGAAATTTAGGTATAAACTTTGTATGAATTCAACCAAACTACGATCGGGTTTTAAAAGTTTTCATCAAATACCGTTTAACATTTAAAGTATTAATTATGGCTGAAGTAATCGCACAAGAAAAACAAGGCGGCAAGCAAAAAAAGAAATTAATAAGAGTTGATATGACTCCTATGGTAGATTTGGGATTTCTACTGATCACTTTCTTTATGTTCACTACCAATTTCACAAAACCCAATGTGATGGATCTGGGACTTCCGGCAAAAGGAGATCCTCCTTCAGGACCTGTCGTAATGGATCAGAAAAACCAGGTAACATTCATCCTGGGAAAAGACAACCGGGTATTTTATCATCAGAGCAATGCGGCAGATTTAAATGCAAGCAACCTGAAAGAGACCGATTTCAGTGGGATAAAGATTTCAAAAATCATTGCTGAAGCATACAAAAATGCTCCTAAACCTGAAAACTTCACCGTCATTATCAAACCGACTGATGAAGCCAACTATAAAAATTTTGTAGATATGCTTGATAACCTTGCTATTGCAAAAAAGGAACGTTATGGCGTTGCAGATATCAAACCTTGGGAAACGAAGGTTTATAAAGACTTAGTTCAATAAAAGAGAAAGAGCATTTTAAAAATGCTCTTTTTTGTTTACATTTGAATCAGCAGCAGCATCCTAAGGACTCTGCATTATTTTTAACCTTTTATAATTTTGATATCATGCTGAATTTTGAAAAAAAAGGAAACGGAAAAGAAACTTTAGTACTCCTTCATGGTTTTATGGAAAACCTTTCTATATGGAGCGATATGGAACCTCATCTTTCTAAAGATTTTTCACTTTTAAAAATTGATCTGCCCGGCCACGGACAATCTGAAATTCTTGGTGAAGTTCACACCATGGAGCTGATGGCAGAGGAGGTAAAAAAAGTTTTGGATCATCAGAATCTAGAAAAAGTACATCTATTGGGACATTCTATGGGAGGGTACGCTTCATTGGCTTTTGCCGAGAAATATCCTGATTCTTTAAAAAGTTTAACGTTGTTCTTCTCCACCTATTTCCCGGATGACGAAGAGAAAAAGCTACAGCGTATAAAAAGCTACAGAATCATTAAGGATGCGTTTGCCCATTATGTAAGAGCGGGAATTCCCAATTTATTCAATCCTAATGAAAAAGATATCCTTGAGGGTAAGATTGAAATTGCTCTTGAGGCAGCTCTTTCCACAAACAATTTGGGAGCATTGGCCTGCGTAAAAGGTATGGTAGAGAGAACTGACAAAAAACATATCATGGAAAACCTGGAAGCTAAAATACTGGTACTGGCAGGCAAGCATGACAATGCCGTAAAAACGGATATTACCATTAAAAATCTCCCGGACAGAACCAATATAAAATCTTATATAGTAGACTGTGGCCACAATGGCCATTGGGAAAAACCACGCATCTGTGCTGAGATCATCAACACTGAACTTTTACATAATCTTCCTAAAAAATTAGTGCTTTAAAAACCTATGGAATCCGCCATCTACTCTATCCTCATATTTTTAAGTTGTACAAAAGAAAAACATATTTCTACAGATAAAATAGATGCTGACCGTGATGAGCCATAATCATTTATAAAAATCCTGTATATTAGTAATGCATAATTGACGCAATGGGTTTATTCTCGTTCAAAAAAAAGAAACCACCGGTTATCGGCCTTACTCTTTCAGGCGGAGGAATGCGTGGGATTGCACATATTGCGGTTCTGAAAGCACTTGAAGAATATAATCTGAAACCACAAATAATCTCAGGAACCAGTGCCGGTTCTATTATAGGGGCTTTCTATTCTTTTGGAAAAACCCCCGATGAGATGATGGAAATCGTCAAACAGACTTCTTTTTTTTCCCGGTCTTCTCTGAAACTGTCAAAAAATGGAATTTTCAGTTCCAATTTTATTTTAAAACTTTTTAAAGATTATTTTCCTGAAGATAATTTCAATATTTTGAAAATACCGGTTTATGTTACCGCTACAGAAATGACCCACGGTATTGTTGATTTTTTCTCTGAAGGAGAACTTTTCGGGCCTCTGTTGGCTTCATCAAGCGTACCTTTCATCCTTCCCCCCGTAAGAATAGGAGACAAAATCTATGTAGACGGTGGTGTTTTAGACAATCTACCCATTGAACCTATTGTTAATAAATGCGATTTCCTGATTGCCTCCCATGTGAATTCAATAAGCTATGATGAATTAAAAAAGATGAGTCTGATGAAAGAATTTGACCGTATACTTCACTTAGCCATCGCAAAATCCGTGTATTCTAAAGTAAAATACTGCAATATATTTTTAGACCCTCCAAAAATGACAAAGTTCAGCCTTTTTAATAAGAAATACATGGACGAAATGTTTCAGCAGGTTTACGAGTATACCTGTACTGAATTAGAAGAAAAAGGATATAAAAAAAGCTCTCAGATTGAGAGCTTATAATATGACTGAATAAGTTATTATTCTTTAATCACTTTGAATGTCTGTTCAGAATCTGATGTCTTTACTTTTACCACATACACCCCTGATTTCAGATCATTTGTATTAACAGTGGCAATATTTCCTTTAACAGATTTCACCAATCTGCCTTCAGCAGAATAGAATATTACTTCTGTTATTTTTTTATCAGCTGTAGTGATATTTAAAATATCTTTCATAGGATTCGGATATACAGCAAGTGCAGATTTAGCCTTAGTTTCATTAACGGCAAGTGTTCCTGGAGCCAAAACCATAATACTGTAATCTTCGGCCTGACCATAACCACCAGTTCCTGAAACAGCAGCAAGACCGGCTCCAGAAGAATAACACGGACTTAAATAGAATGTTGTTCCCGTTGCATAATTTTTTTTCACTCTCATTCTTGTTTTTCCTAATGTAGCAGTGGCAGGAACAACAATATTTCCAGTCGCTGTTATAGCATCAATACCTGTAGAGTTTGTTATGGTTACCGCAGTGCCTGCAGCACCGAAATAGACTTCTCCTGCATCCAGGAAATCCCCATCCTGGTTCCAGTCTATATATACTACAATCTTCGTAGCATTATTCCCGTCTGTATTCCCTTTAAATGTAATAGGATAAGTTCCTCCCTGTTCTACTGAGGCTACTTTATTAACAAAATTTTCATGAGAAGGGCTTGTGAGTGCCTCTGAAGAAGTATTGGTCATATCACTTAACTTAACTGAGGTAATTGGCTCCACTCCACTGGTGAATAATAGATTACCAAAGCAATAAGGAGCAAATGAATCTCCTGTTACAAAACTATTTATCTGGCAGGCAACCGCTACACCTGCAGCATTTTTTGCCACCACTTTCCAATAATAGGTGGTATTTCCTAACAAGTTATTAAAGTCAGCAAATAAATAATTACTTGGAACTAAAGTAGTAGGATTTGGATTGGTATCAAGATATACCTCATAGCTATCTACGGGAGCTCCGGAAGTTGGTGCGGCCCATGTTAATGTTACAGCATTGGGATTTACGCCTGTCTGTCCATTGCTTGGCGATACCAGTGTACTACAGTTAGGAACTGCAGTAGGAGCAGTATCGCTGTTTATATTGTCAAATAACAACCTGAACATGTCTGCAGAAGTAGCCTGAAAGCCAACATACACTGTCTGCCCTATATAAGCCGATAGATCGATAGAGAAGAAAGTCCATTTATTGGGTGCAGGAGCAACCGGAGTAAGAACTGTTGTGAACGCTGCTGCAGTAGCTGTTGTAGTGGATAGCTTAACGGCATAACTTTCTACATAATTCGGATCCTGATTTTTTACAAAATAAGTTAATCTGTCATTTACACCTGCTGTTACAGTAATTGCAGGCGTTACTAAATAGTCGTCATGAGGAGCCGCTGAATAATTAATTTGCGCAGCATTGGGTAACGAATACACACTTCTGGGAGCTCCCGGGCCAAATATAAATTCGTTGAGATCTCCTCCGTTAATGACGGACCAGCCAGCAGGTGCTGTAGTTCCCGCATCAAAGTTTTGAGAAAATTGCGCATGGGCCAAAAGCGGCAATGCAAGCAAGAATGCTAGTAATTTTGTTTTCATAATGGTTTGTTTTTTAGTGATTTACTTTCCTAAAGTACAATAAATTCAAATTAAAAACAAACTATTATTTAATTATTTTATATTCAAAAATTCTTCTTTCGATATATATTGCTTAAAATTTTCAATAGTTCCCGCCAATGAATCGTAAGATTTTCCACCTGCAGCATTAATATGCCCACCTCCACTAAAGTATTTTCTGGAAAACTGATTGACATCTACATCATCCTTACTTCTGAAAGAAATCTTAATAAAGTTTTCATAAAGATCTTCCATAAAAAATGCAGCCATTTTTACTCCGGCAATGCTTAGTCCATAATTTACGAAACCTTCCGTATCTCCTTTTTGGAAACCATATTCTTTAAGTTCATTTCTCGTAAGGCTTAAAACAGCTACCGTACCATCATTCACCACTTCTATTCTTCCAAGAATTAAAGCCAGAAGATGAAGACGGGAAACGGTATTGGTATCCCAGGTATTGGAAGTAATCATAGCAGGGTCTGCCCCTTTTTCTATAAGGTTAGCTATTATTCTATGGGTAGCAGCGCTTGTGGAACGGAAACGGAAACCTCCTGTATCCGTCATAATCCCTGTGTAAAGACATTCTGCAACATCCTGGTTCACCATTTTCTCATCTTCCATCACTTCAATAAAATGGTAGATCATCTGGGAAGTAGCTGGAATTATTGTATCAGAATATACATAATCAAATTTTTCAGGTTGCTGGTGGTGATCAATAAGAATTTTTTTTCCCTGCGCATTAATTAGCCAGTCTCCCAGCAATCCAATTCTTGATGGGGCATTAAAATCCAGACAGAAAATCACGTCAGCTCCGGCAATCATATCAGAAGCCAGCTTTTTCTTGTATTCAGCAATGATTACTTTTTTAGATTCCGGCATCCACTTTAAAAATTTCGGAAAATCATTAGGGACAATTACTTCAGCATGAATTCCTTTGGCTTTCAGATAATGTTTCAATCCCAGACTGGAACCAATAGCATCTCCATCCGGATTATAGTGGGTAAGAATAACTATTTTGTTTTCAGGTTTAAGTAATGTATTGATTTCTAAAAGTTCTGCTGGTGTAAACATCGTGGTGTTTATTTTCGTTAAAATTAAAGTTTTCAAAGATAAAGCTTTTATATAAATCATTTAAATATTATTTTTGCACACAGAATTTCGTTTCTGATTAGGGATTTGTAAGTTTCTGATTAAAAACATTTCAAAATAATTTTAAAAAAAGATAGTGAAAATTTGTAGCTTATAAAAATTTCTATATCTTTGCAACCTGAAAATAAATAGATTAATTACGATTTAAATATATAGTAATGAGTAAAAGAACATTCCAGCCATCAGAAAGAAAAAGAAGAAACAAACACGGTTTCAGAGAAAGAATGTCTACGCCAAATGGAAGAAGAGTTTTGGCTGCGAGAAGAGCTAAAGGCAGAAAGAGTTTAACGGTAAGTGCAGCACGCGCTAAGAGATAATTTCTACCTTATCATATACAAATCATGCTTGAAAAGATCTTTTTCAGGCATTTTTTGTTGTTAAAATTTACTAAAATTTAGGTTGTATAAACTTCTTTTTCTATTTTTAAAAGTTGAAAAATTTCGTTAGAAAATAGCCTTTAAAATTAAATTATGCCACATACAAATATCTCCGGAGACAATATCATAAGTTTACAACATGCAAAGATTGCACAAAAAAACTTTACTGTTCTTACTGATGTAAATCTTAACATTAAGAAAGGTAGATTCTGCTATCTTATCGGGAAAACAGGTTCCGGAAAAAGTTCACTTTTAAAAACCCTTTACGGTCATATTCCATTAGCATCGGGACATGGATCTGTTGTTGGATTTGAGCTGGCAAAGCTAAAACCTTCTGACATTCCAAACCTTAGAAGAAAATTAGGAATTGTATTTCAGGACTTCCAGTTACTTTCAGACAGAACTGTTGAAAAGAACTTAAAATTTGTCCTTGAAGCTACAGGATGGAATGATAAAGTAAAAATGGAAGACCGTATCAATGAGGTACTGGGCAGTGTGAACATGAAAAGCAAAAAGCATAAGATGCCACACGAACTTTCCGGAGGAGAGCAGCAGCGTATTGCCATTGCAAGGGCTTTACTGAATCACCCAGACCTTATTCTGGCGGATGAGCCAACAGGAAACCTTGATCCGGAAACATCTAATGAAATTATGACTCTATTAAAGCAGGTAGCCCTTGAAAATGGAGCTGCGGTAGTAATGGCAACACATGATTATCATATGATCCAGAACTTCCCTGGTGAAGCGATCCGATGTGAAGACGGAAAAGTTTCCGTACTGGACACTGCTGAGCTATTTGAATAAGCTTTAAAAATTTAAAAGTAAAGGATTTAAATACCAAGTTTAATTTCTAGCTTCTATTAAAAACATGAAACTCTTTGGTGAGTTCAAGATATTGGTCCGAGTATTGTCTCGGACTTTTTTCTATAGTAAAATCAGATTCTTCAAGATTTTTTTCCTGTAATGAGAATTCAAGAACCAGTCTTTTAACTTTTGAATTTTCAATGCCGGTAATATTGACCCTACGGCTTAAAAACAAAGAATTTTCTTTCGCAATCGAAGTAAACACCTCTCCGGCTTCACTGGGAATAATCACAGATAAAAGCCCGGTTTCGGATAAAAGCCCGGCTGCCTGGCTAATAAGCTGTTTAAAATTCAATTCCACCGTCTGGCGGGCCATCTTATCTTTATCTGATGCTGATTCTTCAAAATAAGGAGGATTGGAAACAATCAAATCAAATGATTCTTGTGTATCGAAAGATTTAAAATCCTGATGTATATTCCTGAGTCTTGTCTGAAATGGAGCATTTTTAAAATTGGTTTTTGTAAGCGCTACCGCATCTTCATTAATATCCAGTCCTAAAAAAGCAGCTTTAGGATTTCTCTGCGCCAGCATCAAAGTAATCAGCCCGGTTCCCGTCCCGATCTCCGATTCTTGTGTATCGAAAGATTTAAAATCCTGATGTATATTCCTGAGTCTTATCTGAAATGGAGCATTTTTAAAATTGGTTTTTGTAAGCGCTACCGCATCTTCATTAATATCCAGTCCTAAAAAAGCAGCTTTAGGATTTCTCTGCGCCAGCATCAAAGTAATCAGCCCGGTTCCCGTCCCGATCTCCAATACATTTGAAGCCTTCTCAACATCGGCCAGCACACCAAGCAAAACGCCGTCTGTTCCTACACGAAAGACGTTTTCAGACTGCTGAATTTCAAACTGTTTAAATTTAAAAGATTTCACTATAAATTAGTAGGCAGTGTAATAATGAATGTTGATCCTTTCCCTACTTCGGATTTCACGGAAATTTCCCCTTTGTAGTCTTCAATCATCTTTCTAACCATAGATAAGCCAAGTCCCATCCCACTGTTTTTAGAAGTAAAATTAGGTTCGAAAATACGTTCATACATATTATCGGGAATTCCTATCCCATTATCCTGAACAGAGATCATAACTCTTCTCTGATGCTGTTCCACATCAACATTAATAATTAATTTTCTATCTTCACTCTCTGCCTGCTTAGCATTGGTTACAAGATTAGTGATAATTCTGGAAAGGTAAATCCTGTCCATACTGATCATGATATTACTCTTATTAGCATGCATAAAAACACTGTCGTCATTGAAAACACGTAATATATCTTCAACTTCAGTATTCAGGTTGATCACCTCATTATTTTTTTCAGGAAGCTTTGCAAATTCTGAGAATGCAGAAGCAACTGTGGCAATTAAGTCGATCTGATCTACCACCGTTTTACTCATCTGTTTTACTCTCTCTCTTATATTTGGATCCTCCGGATCAAATTTTCTTTCAAAATTCTGGATGGTAAGCTTCATAGGAGTAAGTGGATTTTTCACCTCATGGGCCACCTGTTTTGCCATTTCTCTCCAAGCTTCTTCCGATGCTTTGAAACGAAGTCTTTCTTTTTGATCCTGAATCTGCAGAATCATTCTGTTATAAGCTCTGGCTAATGCATTAAGCTCATCATTTTTATAATATCTGATGGGCCGCATTTCATTTTCAAACAATGTAATACGCGTAATCATATCGGAAAACTTCGTAATTGTTTTTGCAAGGCTGTTAGAAGTCACCCAGCTAATCCAAATACTGAATAAGATAAGGAATATATCTACTAAAAGGATGTATTTAACATACTGATGGAGAACATCCAGATAGGCAGATACATTATGATATAAAGGAATATAAACTATCCCTACGGGTTCAAGCTCATTATTTTTCAACAGAAGATAGGAAGAAGTAAGCTTGGCATCTTTAGAAGCGTCATATCTTGTCATATCTACTCTGGCGTCAGTAGATAAAATTTTATTGATGATTTCTATAGGAATCGTTTTCTGCTCAACAAGGCTTTCATCTTTATTGGAAAGCACATAATTTCCTTTCAGATCATAAATAACAATATCATGCTGGTTGATATCTGCTATTTCAAAAATTTTATTTCCTAAAACATTCGGCAGATCTTCCGTTTTCACAAGAGTACGGCTAACAGCATAATCCAGATACCTCATAACAGCATTGGTTTTCTCCTGCATGTCAATATTACTCTGTTGTAAAGAATTATTCCTTAAAACAAAATACGGAACAAGCGAAGTTGCCACAACACTTAAAAAGCATACCAACAGGAAACCGAAAAACACCCGGTTCCTTAAGCTATATCCTTTATACTTATTTATTGACATCCTATTTTTTAATTAACCTAGCAATATACTTACCAATGATGTCAAATTCTAAATTTACCTGATCACCTATTTTTAAATGGTTCATATTTGTAAATTCCCAAGTATAAGGAATAATAGCTATAGAAAACTGTGAATCTTCACTTTTTGCAACCGTAAGGCTGATTCCGTTTACCGTGATTGAGCCTTGAGGTACGGTCACAAAATTACCGTCCGCTTCATATTGAATGGTAATAAAATAACTGCCATCTTTGTTTTCAATATTGACTACCTCTCCTGTTTTATCTACATGTCCCTGAACAATATGGCCATCTAATCTTCCGTCCATTTTCATGCAGCGTTCAAGATTAACAACAGTTCCCAGCTCCCATTTTCCAAGATTGGTTTTTTCTAAAGTTTCATTGATAGCGGTAACAACATATTGATCATCCTTAATCTCAACCACAGTAAGGCAACAGCCATTATGGGCCAGGCTCTGATCAATTTTCAGTTCGCTTGTAAAAGGGCAAGTTAAAGTAAAATCTATATTGCTTCCTTTTTCTTCAATCTTCTCAATAACACCAACTGCTTCAATAATTCCTGTGAACATATTATTTTTTGCTAAATTTGTAAATTATAATCTTCAAAGATAATCAAAATGAGCCCAAAAAACCATAAAGTACGAGTAGGAATTTCAATCGGTGATTTCAACGGCATAGGCCCGGAGATCATTATGAAGTCTCTGAAAGACAAAACCATTACGGATTTTTTCACCCCTGTAATTTTTGGTTCGGGAAAATTATTCACTTATCAGAAAAATATTTTCAAGCTTAATCTTAACTTCAACTATGTTAATGAAGCCTCTCAAGCCCAGGAAGGAAAACTTAATATGGTGAATCTGACGAAGGAGAATGTCAACGTAGAATTAGGAGTTCCCACAGAAGAATCCACAAAAATGGCCATTGATTCTTTGGAAGCAGCTACTGAAGCATTGATGAAAGGAGATATTGATGTTTTGGTAACCGCTCCTATCAACAAGGATGAAATGGTGAAAATGGGATTCAAACATACAGGACACACCGGATACTTTGAAGAAAAATTCAGCAAAAAGGGACTGATGTTTCTGGTAACTGAAGATTTAAAAGTAGCCGTTTCTACACATCACATTCCTATTGCCAAGATTGCAGAAAACATCTCTAAAGAGAAAATAAAAAAACAAATCAGAGTACTAAATCAAACCCTGATTGAAGATTTTCAGGTTCAAAAACCTAAAATTGCTGTTTTGGGGCTTAACCCGCATGCTGGAGATGGTGGTGTAATAGGAAATGAGGAAATTGAAATCATTGCTCCTGCTATTAAAGAACTTTCTGATAACGGAGTATTAGCATTCGGGCCTTTTCCTGCCGACAGCTTCTTCCAGCCAAGTAAATACAAGAACTTTGATGCCGTTTTAGCAATGTACCACGATCAGGGATTAGCCCCGTTCAAAACATTAGCTTATGAAGAAGGCGTAAACTATACCGCAGGACTTCCTTATATAAGAACTTCTCCGGATCATGGAGTTGCTTACGATATCGCGGGGAAAAATATTGCTGATGAGCAAAGTTTTACCGAAGCTATTTTCACTGCTATTAACGTTTTCAAAAACAGAAATGAATACAGCGAATTGATGAGCAACCGCCTTCAGCCAAGAAAAATGGTTTCAGACAACGGAGTAGATGAAGATCTTCCTGATGAAACTGAAGCTTAAATCCCTAAAATAAGTTTTAAATTAATTTGTTTTAGATTTTATTTGTTATTATAAAAAAAATGCATATTTTTGCACACTCATTTTATGGACAAGTTAAGAAACTATGACGTAAGCTTTTCCGGACTTAAAAACGGAAAACACGAGTTCAGGTTTGAGATCGATAAAACGTTCTTTCAATTATTTGAAACTGAGCAGGAATTTACAAATCCTAGAATAGCAGTGGATGTCTTACTGGATAAGCACACTACGTTCTTGGAATTTGTGATTAAAATCCATGGATTAGTTGAGCTGGTTTGTGATATTACAAATGAAGACTTTGACTATTCTATTGAAAATGAGATCAAGATCCTGGTAAATTTCGGAGAAGAATATGATGATAGCAATGAAGATGTTATTACCATTCCTTCCGGAGAGCATGCTTTCAATGTAGCGCATTTGATATACGAAAATGTAATGCTATCCATTCCGATGAAAAAGATTTCACCTCATGTAAGTGATGAAGATCTTAAAGTATTAGACCAATTCAGCCCGAAAGAAATTGAGGAAACTGAAGAGGAAGAACATAAAAGTGACCCTAGATGGGAAGCATTGAGAAAATTAAAAGATAAAAATTAAATAAAATAATTTAAATATGATGAGATGATGAATCTCATCGCTCATCAATTAAAAAAGTTATTACAAAATGGCACATCCAAAGAGAAGACAGTCGTCCACAAGAAGAGATAAGAGAAGAACTCACTACAAAGCTGTAGTTCCTCAATTGGCTAAAGATGCAACAACAGGAGAGCTTCACCTTTACCACAGAGCTCACTGGCATGAAGGAAAACTTTACTACAGAGGTAAAGTAGTATTGGAAAAAGAAGTAGCAACTACTGAAGAAAACTAATCGAGGGATTTTCAAAAAACCTCATTTTAATACAAAAAACCGCCCAATTTTAATAAAATCAGGCGGTTTTTTATTGTTTTTTACGTTTTTTTGGTATCTTTGACCCAAAATCAAATATCAAATTTATGGACATTAAAGACATACAAAATCTTATTAAGTTTGTATCTAAGGCTGAGGTTTCAGAAGTAAAATACAAAACTAAAGATTTCGAAATCACTATTAAAACTCCATTAGCTGGAAGCGACGCTGTATATGCACAGCCTGCAGTTTACCATACTGCACCACAAGCGGTAGCTGCACCGGCACCCGTTGCAACTCCAGCTGCTGCAACTTCTGAAAAAGCTGAGGCTGCTTCTGATGACAGTAAATATGTAACGATCAAATCTCCAATGATCGGAACTTTCTATAGAAAACCATCTCCTGATAAAGATGTATTTGTAAATGTAGGTGATGAAGTTTCTGCCGGTAAAGTAGTTTGTGTAATTGAAGCCATGAAATTATTCAACCAGATAGACTCTGAAATCAGCGGAAAAATCGTTAAAATTTTAGTTGACGATGCTACTCCTGTAGAGTATGACCAACCCTTATTCCTAGTAGATCCATCTTAATTTTAGAGTTAGATGTTAGACATTAGATGTTAGATTAAATTCTACATTAAAATAACATTATCTAATTTTCAAATTATCTAATTTTCAAATTGAAGAAGATGTTCAAAAAAATATTAATAGCCAATCGTGGCGAAATTGCAATGCGTATTTTACGTACATGCAAAGAAATGGGAATCAAAACTGTAGCAGTATACTCTACTGCTGATAAAGACAGCCTTCACGTGAGATTTGCTGACGAAGCGGTTTGTATTGGTCCTGCAATGAGTAAAGACTCCTATCTTAAAATCCCTAATATTATTGCTGCTGCGGAAATTACCAACGCTGATGCCATTCACCCTGGTTACGGATTCTTATCTGAAAATGCTAACTTTTCAAGAATTTGTCAGAAAAACGGCATCAAATTTATTGGTGCCTCTCCTGAGCAAATCGAAAAAATGGGAGACAAAGCCAATGCTAAAGCTACCATGAAAGCAGCGGGTGTACCTTGTGTACCCGGTTCTGACGGTTTGATCGAATCTTATGAGCATGCTGTAAAAGTTGCTGAAGAAACGGGGTATCCGGTAATGATCAAAGCAACAGCTGGTGGTGGTGGAAAAGGGATGAGAGCCGTTTGGAAAGCCGAAGACCTTAAAGATCACTGGGAGTCTGCAATTCAGGAAGCCGTGGCTGCGTTCGGAAATGGAGGTATGTACATGGAAAAGCTGATTGAAGAACCTAGACATATTGAAATTCAGGTAGCGGGTGACCAGTTTGGAAAAGCTTGCCACCTTTCTGAAAGAGACTGCTCTGTACAGAGAAGAAATCAGAAATTAACTGAAGAAACTCCTTCTCCGTTCATGACAGATGAACTTCGTGAAAAAATGGGTGATGCTGCTGTAAAAGCTGCAGAATTTATTGGATATGAAGGTGTGGGAACTATTGAATTCCTTGTAGACAAGCACAGAAATTTCTATTTCATGGAAATGAATACAAGAATCCAGGTAGAGCACCCTATTACTGAGCAGGTAATTGATTATGACCTGATCAGGGAACAAATTCTTCTTGCTGCAGGAACTCCTATTTCAGGAATCAACTATTATCCAAAGCTACATTCAATTGAGTGCAGAATCAATGCAGAAGATCCATACGCTGACTTCAGACCATCTCCGGGAAAAATCACAGGATTAAATATCCCTGGCGGACACGGAATCAGAGTAGATACTCACGTTTATTCCGGATATAGTATTCCATCTAATTATGACTCTATGATTGCTAAGCTTATCACTACGGCTCAAACCCGTGAGGAAGCTATTGCTAAAATGAAACGTGCATTGGAAGAGTTCTATATTGAAGGAGTAAAAACTACAATTCCTTTCCACAGACAACTGATGGATAATGAAGATTATCTTGCAGGAAACTATACTACAAAATTCATGGAAGATTTTGTAATGGATAGAAAATATGATAATCACTAAGATTATTTTAACAATATATTGTAAAACTGCCTCTTATTGGGGGCAGTTTTTTTATTTGGAAAAAGTAATTTATGTAAAAAAAACATCAATTTCTAGCCACATGCTTACGAGCATTCGTACCTAATTTTTTGAAGCGGTCTATACACTAATTTCCAGAGAATTTTTTGCTTATGTTTATAAGGAATATTTGAAGTATCTGATCTATTCTGGCTATTCATAGAAACCGTGAAGATGTTAAGATAAATTCAACCTTTAAAAACCCCTCAATGAGCCTCAAAATATGCTTTTAATTATTGCCACGCAGCATATTATCCTAATATTTATTCATCTCATTAATATTGCTTAAATTTGCCAAAAAGCAAAACATATGTCAACAGCAGAAAAAACAAAAAACTCACAGTATTTTATTGACCTTGAAGACAAACATGGAGCCCACAATTATCATCCTCTTCCAGTAGTTCTGGAGCGTGGAGAAGGCGTTTTTGTTTGGGATGTAGAAGGCAAGAGGTACTATGATTTTCTTTCAGCATATTCTGCTGTGAACCAAGGACATTCTCATCCTAAAATTGTTGAAGCTTTAGTAGAACAGGCTAAAAAACTGGCTCTTACTTCAAGAGCTTTCTACAACTCCAGATTAGGAGAATACGAAGAAAAAATCACCAGCCTTTTTGGGTTTGACAAAGTTCTTCCTATGAACTCTGGGGCTGAAGCTGTGGAAACAGCAGTAAAGCTTGCCAGAAAATGGAGCTATGAGGTAAAAGGCATTTCAGAAAATGCAGCGAAGATCATTGTTTGTGAAAATAATTTCCATGGAAGAACCACTACTATTGTTTCTTTCTCCAATGATCCGGATGCCAACCAGAATTACGGTCCTTTTACACCAGGGTTTATCAAAATTCCTTACAACGATGTTGCTGCATTAGAAGAAGTTCTGACCAGAGAAGCCGGAAATATTGCAGCATTCTTAGTAGAGCCTATTCAGGGAGAAGCCGGGGTATATGTTCCGGATGAAAATTTCCTTAAAAATGCGTCTGAAGTATGTAAAAAACATAATGTCCTTTTTATTGCAGATGAAGTACAAACAGGTATAGCCAGAACAGGAAAACTCATTGCATGTCATCATGAAAATGTACAGCCGGATATTTTGATCTTGGGAAAAGCACTTTCAGGAGGAATGTACCCAGTATCAGCTGTTTTGGCCAATGATGAGATCATGAATGTTATTAAGCCTGGACAACACGGTTCCACATTTGGAGGAAATCCAATCGCCTGTGCAGTAGCCGTAGCAGCATTAGATGTAGTAGCGGATGAAAAATTATCTGAAAGAGCAGAAGAACTTGGTCAGCTTTTCAGAGCTGAAATCAATAAGCTTATTGAAAAAACAGACCTTATTACAAAGGTAAGAGGAAAAGGTCTTTTGAATGCCATATTGATTAATGATGGCCCTGAAAGTTCTACGGCATGGAACCTTTGTTTACAATTAAAAGAAAATGGACTATTGGCCAAGCCAACACATGGTAACATCATCAGACTTGCTCCACCATTGGTAATTACAGAAGAGCAATTACTGGATTGTGTGAAGATCATTGAAAAAACTGTATTAGAATATTCAAAATAACTTTGGTAGATATTATTATTCCAATATATAAAGAAATACCTGATCGCGATGATTTGATAGCACTCAATCAGGTATTTCATATTTTAGGAAGTTACAAAATCACTTTTATACATCCTGAAAGTCTTTCTCTTGATGCCTATAAAGATTTTAATGCTTCATTCATTAGTTTTGACGAACATTATTTCAAAAATATTTTTGGATACAATCAACTCATGATGAATGTGAATTTTTATAAAAGTTTTTCAGAAAAATATATACTAATTTATCAATCTGACTGTTTTGTATTTAAAGATAATCTTATAAATTGGTGTAAAAAAGACTACGATTATATTGGCGCTCCCTGGATACGAAGTTCAGAACATATTCCTTTATTAAAATTATTTTTTGATAAAACCATTGCAAAACTTAAGGCAGCGGTCAATTTTAAAGGGAATGGAAAATGGCAAAAAGACAAATCTCTTCTTTATAATGCTGTAGGGAATGGAGGACTGTCTTTAAGAAAGAGAGAAAAGTTTATAGAAGTTCTTGAAAAAATTCCAGAAGTAGCAAAAATTTATTTAAAATCTGAAAATACAGGGCAATTTTACGCCGAAGATGTGTTTTTTAGTATCGAGCCTGAAAGAAATGGTATAATTTTTTCTAAACCTAATTATAAAGAAGCCTGTCTTTTCTCCATTGAGAACAAACAGGAGAAAGCAATGAACATCAATAAAGGAGAACTTCCTTTTGGCTGCCATAGATGGAATAAGGAGAAAGATTTCTGGAGACCTTATTTTTCAAAAGCAGGATATTCAATATAACAATGAAGGACTTTAAAGATAAAAGTATCATATTAGCTGTTCCCAATCATTTTGGGCTACCAAAGGTTTTTAAAAAGAACCTTGAGTATCTTGGTTTTAAGGTTTTTACTGTAGAACATGATTGTTCACAGGTAAAATTGAGCGCTGAAGAGTCTTTAATTCATATTTATAAAAAGGCATTCAGTAATAACAGGACCTTTAAAGCCAAAATGTTAGCCGAAAAAAAGGAACAACCGCAACTGTTTTTTCTTGATAAAATCAGCCATGCAGATTATGCCCTGGTAGTACGTCCTGATCTGTTCAGTAAAAATGTTCTGGCCAAAATTCAGAAAAAAAGCACTTACACTGTAGCTTACCAATGGGATGGAATGCAGAGGTTTCCTTTAGCAGAAGATACCATACAATATTTTGACAGCTTTTTTGTATTTGATGAAAGAGATACCATCAGATATCCGCAGACAAAGCATATCCATAATTTTTATTTTGATTATCTGCCAGAAAAATCCGAGATAAAGCAGGACCTTTTCTTCGTAGGGACTTTTATGAAGGATCGTATTGAAGAGCTTTGCAATCTTTCTATATTATTTCAGGAAAAAAATCTGAAGACCAATATCAATGTAATCTATACTAAAGAAAAACATATCAGAAAGTATCAGGAGTATCCTATTAATTTCACAAGAACCGGAATGAGTTTTGAGGAAAACATGAAAAATGCCAAGTCTTCAAGAATTATTCTTGATTTTCAGAACACGATCCATAAAGGACTTTCTTTCAGAGTTTTTGAGGCTGTAGGATACAGAAAAAAATTAATCACCAATAATGAATTGGTAAAGGAATATAGCTTTTATAATTCTAGTAATATATTTCTGCTGAATGATTACAATATGTCTGACATCACCCATTTCCTGGCTGATGATTATATTGAATCTTCTGATGAGATTTATAAAAAATATAGTTTTACAAATTGGATCACCTGTATTTTAACAAAATGAAAAAGAGACTTTTATTTATTGCTCCAGATTACTATGGATTTAATGAAGTTATTTTTAGTGGTATAAAAAAGTATACAGATTTTGATTCTGTAATGGCTATAAGTGCTACAAACGAAAGATATCAATATAAAAACTTCTACGAAAGAGCAGAAAATTTTTTCTCTAAAACTTTTCTAAGAAAAAATTTAAAGAATCAAAAAAAAAGAGAACATTTGATAAGGCAGATGAACCAGCTGGATTATTATGATTATATCTTGGTAAATCGCCCTGATCTTTTAGACCAGGAAATGTATGATATTGTACAGAAAAAAGGAAAAAAAAAGATCGTAGTCTTTTGGGACAGCTTTAGCAAAATAGGCGGTCAAAAAGAAACTATTCCATATTATGATCTGGCATTTAGTTTTGATACTGATGATTGTAAAAATTATAATTTAAAGAAGATCAGCAATTTTTATTTCAACGAAGACCTCTATTCCAAGAATCCTATTCACGATATTGTTTTTTTAGGAACATTTGATAAACGTTTTGATGATTTGACCAAGATCATTAATAATATGAATCAGAAAGATATCGATATCAAGTGTTTCATTTATCATCCCAGTGATTTCAGTATAGATCAGCAAATTGAAAAAAATATTGTTAAATTGCCCAATATTCTTCCATTTAATGAATCTTATAGAGTGAATGAAAAAGGAAATGTCCTATTAGATCTTGCCCACGAGAATCAATCAGGATTATCATTCAGACCTTTTGATGCCTTAGGATCAGAAAAAAAACTGATTACCACAAATAAAGCAATTAAAAACTATGATTTTTATAATTCAAATAATATTTTTGTTATTGAAGATATCAACAATATAGAAATACCTTCCAATTTTTTCACAACACCTTATGAAAAGGTTGACGAACAGATCCTGGAAAAATATTCTTTTAAAAACTGGATAAATACCATTTTAGATTTATGATCTCAAGAAAAATATATTTTATCTGCCCTACTAATCCTCACCCATCCGGGGGAGTAAAACAAATCTATAGAATGGTTGACATTCTTAATAAAAATGGATTTGATGCAGCAGTCATACATAAAAAAGCAGATCAGAGAGAGACTTGGTTTCCCAATAATACAAAGGTTATCCACAACCCTTACTTATTTAAGCTGATTAAATATCTGGATAAAAAAAAGCTAAGCATAAGCAAAAGATTAAAATTAATGTATTTAAAGAAAATCAGTTTTGGTATAGAGACTGATTCTATTTTGGTTTTCCCTGAAATCTATAGCAGTATCAACAAAATAGAGCCTTTTACAAAAAAAGTTATTTTTAATCAAAACTGCTATTATACATTCAACGGTTTTCCATTAGGAAGTCATACAGAAGATTTTCCATACAATAAAAAAAACATCTTGGAAACCATTGTTGTATCTGAAGACTCTAAGAATTACATCAAGACAGCTTTTCCCGGCACATCAGTTCATAGAATACGATTAGGGATCGATGCCAGTATTTTCAATTTTTCCAAAAA
Organism: Chryseobacterium sp. Bi04; assembly: GCF_918698085.1. Lineage (GTDB taxonomy): Bacteria > Bacteroidota > Bacteroidia > Flavobacteriales > Weeksellaceae > Chryseobacterium. The sequence goes on along the minus strand of NZ_CAKKLP010000007.1, from coordinate 91,124 downwards.
TAAGGAAAAAATCATTGCCTTCATGCCACGAAAGTTATCTGAAGACAGTACTCAAATTATTAACATTTTTCAATCTAGAAATAAAAGTTCTGACTGGAAAATTATGCCTATTGACAATAGGAGTGAAAACGAAGTTGCAGAAATCCTTAAAAAAGCTGCTATATTTTTGAGTTTTAATCATAAAGAAGGATTTGGTCTTCCTCCCGTTGAAGCTATGTCTTGTGGATGTTACGTAATTGGATATAGAGGGCAGGCAGGAAAAGAATACTTTAATCCTGAGTTTTCATCCTCCGTAGAAGATGGTAATATTATTGAGTTTGTACTGAAAATAGAAGAAGCTACAAAGATGTATGATAGAAATCCCCAGGAAATTATAGATAAGGGACATATTGCTTCCGAGTTTGTATTAGCAAATTATTCTACGAGCAATGAGGAAAAAGATATTATCAATATCTGGAATAGCATTATGACCCGTGCAGAAGAGCAGGATTAACCACATAAATAATAGAAGAAGCCGTCCTTTCAGACGGCTTCTTTCTTGTATAATATCACATACTTTATTAGTAAGCATAGAAAGGAATACCTTCTGCTATATATTCACGCGGAGTAACCGGAGCTCCTCCCGGGGAAGCAATATAGTAATGATCTTTTTGAGATGGGCTATAAAATTGATAAATTGGTTTTTTTGTGCTGTCCATAGTCGCATAAAAAGCAATTCCTTCATATGTATAAGTAGAAGGTGTACCCAGATAAGTTGAATAATAGTGATCTTTCTCTTGTGGGCTATAATAGTGATAAACAGGAATTGTTCCGGGTGCCTTGTATGTATACGCTTTGAAGAATTCTCCCTCAGCAACATACGTATTTGGCGTTCCTGGCCAAGTAGAAAGAAAGTGATCCGTTTCTTGTGCGCTATAAAAACCATATATAGGAACCGGAATATAATCCAGCATTACTTTATTATCAATCAGATATTGATTTACATATGCTTTAAGCTGAGCTTTTTTAACAGGATCTTTTATTAAATCATAGATAAATATCAACCCATCATTTCCAAAGTCAACCAATACTGCATTGTTAACAGTAGAGCTATTTTGCCAGTTTGCAATATTAATTTTGGAAGTATTCTGATCAATATTAATTTCTCCTATTAAACCTTTTGAGGGATCACCACCTCTTGTTCTGTAGGATAATTTTCTGGAAAAGTTTTTGCTTGATTCTGATGTATCAACATCATTTTGAGCATCAACATCAAAAACTTTAAGTAAACCAACCTTGACACCAATTCTTGCAGCACGGTCACGGCTTTCGTTAGTGGTTTCAGATTGGAACATAATATCCATTTTAGCTCCTGTATAAATGTCTACAGCTACGTGGGTACCGTAGTCCTGAACAATTTGCTGTGGTGTTTTATTTTGTAGATCTTGTGAAAATTCAGGGGTTAAATAATCTCCCAGCATATCTGCAGTAGCATTAAATCTTAATCGTCTCTGCTTAATTAAAAGGTTATAGCTTCCATAAATATATTTTGCATCAAATTTATGATTAGTTGTAACAGCTGAGTTAAATCCTACGGAAAGTGTTTTTTTAAATAACGGAATTCCTGCTGTAGCATTTACTTTAGTGGCAACCATTTTAGAATAAGTTTCTGCATTTTCTCCATAATCTTCCACATATTCTTGTGAATATGTATTTTCAGCCAGTATTCTACCGCCCTGCTCCGCCTTAAATCGATCAATATCAATTACTTTGAAGCCCGCAGCATTGGCATTAGCATACTCACCTGCAGCATTATATCCATGCCCAAGGATATCATAAGCTCCGTCTCCTGCAGATCTTCCAACTACTGAACTGCTGGCTTTGGTTTGCTGCTCAGCTGTCATCTCACTGCTAAGGTCTTCAGAAGAACATGAAGCCAAAAGTAACATTAGCAAACTGCTAAAGCAAAATACAATTTGTTTTGTCATAAGTATTTTTTTAAAATTCCGGGCAAAGGTAGCATACAGCGATATGCAAATGAAGAATAACAAAATGATATATATCATAAAACAGTGAATTTAATATACGCCAAAATCACTTTTATCACTGCATAAAACAATCACTATAGATTGAATTAATTAATATATAAATTAATTTTATTCTTATTTATTGATTGCCTATAATAATTTTTAGTATTCCAGTATATCTATTCAAATTATAAACATTTTGCCCCATCTTTTACAATTAAGCACCTACAATTAAAGTTCTTAGCTATTTACAGCTTCTATCCTCAGGGAATGAAGTGGTTTAAATATAAAAATCGGAAAATACACGGTTATAAATCATCTCCTAAACGCATAATTTTAAGTAAATTTGCAAAAATTAAAATTGAAATGGAGAAAGTAAGAGTACGTTTTGCTCCAAGTCCTACAGGACCTTTGCATTTGGGAGGCGTAAGAACCGCATTATATGATTATCTTTTTGCTAAAAATCAGGGTGGAGAATTTGTACTGAGAATTGAAGATACAGATACCGCAAGATATGTAGAAGGGGCTGAAGAATATATTGAAGAAGCTTTAGAATGGTGCGGAATCATTCCTGATGAAAGTCCTAAGAAAGGAGGAAAATTTGCCCCTTACAGACAATCTGAAAGAAGAGATATCTATGACCGGTATACTGAGCAGATCTTAAAAACAGATTATGCTTACCTGGCTTTTGACACTCCCGAGGAGCTGGATGCTATGCGGGCAGAATTCGAGGCTAGAGGTGATGTTTTCTCTTATGATAACAAAACCAGAAACCGTTTAAGAAATAGCCTTGCACTTTCTGAAGAAGAAGTTCAGAAATTACTGGACGGAAAAACACCTTATGTGGTACGATTTAAAATGCCTGTTGACAGAGTATTGAATCTTGAAGACATTATCCGTGGAAAATCGTCTGTAAATACCAATACTTTAGATGATAAGGTTCTTGTAAAAAATGACGGAATGCCTACTTATCATTTTGCCAACATTATTGATGACCATGAGATGGAAATTTCTCATGTAATCCGTGGTGAAGAGTGGCTGCCTTCTTTAGGTCTGCACACTTTATTATACGAGGCAATGGGTTGGGAAGCGCCACAATTCGCTCACCTTTCTTTAATTTTAAAACCTGAAGGTAAAGGAAAATTAAGCAAAAGGGACGGTGATAAATTCGGATTTCCGGTATTCCCGCTTGATTTTAAAGATCCTGCAACTGGAGTTGTTTCCAAGGGATACAGAGAAAACGGTTACCTACCTGATGCATTCATCAACATGGTTGCTTTATTGGGTTGGTCTCCTGCCGATGATAAAGAAATTCTTCCATTGGAAGATATGATCAAAGAATTTGATCTTCATAAAGTACATAAAGCAGGAGCTAGATTCAGTAAAGAAAAGTCAGAATGGTTCAACCATCAGTATATTCAGATGCAATCTGATGAAGAACTTCTTCAGCTTCTTAAAAATACAGATCTTGATCTTTCCGGTTCTTCAGACGAAAAACTGTTAAAGGTGATTCAGCTGATGAAAGAAAGAGCTACTTTCCCGAAAGACATTTATGAAAACGGAAAATTTTTCTTCGAGGCTCCAACCTCTTATGATGAAAAAGCCTCAAAAAAAGCATGGAATGAGGAGACTTCTGCTATTTTAGAAGAATTGGCATCTACTCTTGAGTCTTCGGACTTTACTGCAGAAGCGCTCAAACAGACGGTTCATGACTTTGCCGAAAATAAAGGGCTGGGAATGGGTAAAGTAATGATGCCTTTGCGTTTGTCTTTAGTAGGAGAATTGAAAGGACCTGATGTTCCGGATATTTTGGAAATCCTTGGAAAAGAGGAAAGTACCTCCAGAATAGGCAATGCCATAAATAATTTTAAATAGAATAACCATAATTTTTCATACATTTGAAAGATTTAATTTACTTCAAGAAATGGAATATTTAAGTTTCGAACTTCCTATCAAAGAATTAATGGATCAATACCAGACCTGTTCTTTAGTAGGAGAAGAAAGTGGTGTTGATGTAAAATTAGCATGCAGCCAGATTGAGGATAAGATTTTAGAAAAGAAAAAAGAAATCTACGAAAATCTTACACCTTGGCAAAGAGTACAACTGTCCCGTCATCCGGATCGTCCATATACTATAGACTATATCAACGGAATGGCAGACAAAGGCAGTTTTCTGGAACTTCACGGAGACAGAAACTTCGCTGATGATCCGGCAATGATTGGAGGATTGATTACCCTGGATGGTCAAAGAGTGATGATTATAGGAACTCAAAAAGGAAGAACAACTAAAGAAAGACAGTACAGAAGATTTGGAATGCCAAATCCTGAAGGATACAGAAAAGCTTTAAGATTAATGAAGCTAGCTGAAAAGTTCAATATTCCTGTTGTAACTTTAGTAGATACCCCGGGAGCATATCCAGGATTAGAAGCTGAAGAAAGAGGACAAGGTGAAGCTATTGCAAGAAATATTTTTGAAATGGTTCAGCTTAAAACTCCTATTTTCACTTACATTATTGGAGAAGGAGCTAGTGGTGGAGCATTGGGAATAGGTGTAGGAAATAAGGTATATATGTTAGAAAACACTTGGTATACCGTAATTGCACCGGAAAGCTGCTCATCCATCCTATGGAGAAACTGGGATCACAAAGAAGATGCAGCCAATGCATTAAACCTTACTCCACAGGATGCTTTAAGAGAAAAGTTCATTGATGGAATCATTGAGGAACCTCTTGGAGGGGCTCAGTATGATCCGGAAACCACTTATTTAAATCTAAAGAGTTCTATTTTACAGAATATAAAAGCTTTTTCCAAATTTACAGGGCAAGAGCTTGAAACCCAGAGACAAGATAAATTCATTGCAATGGGTCAGTTTAAAGGATAAAAAAACAAAAGGGTTAAGAAATATTTTCTTAACCCTTTTTTAAGCTCTAGTCTTCTTCTAATCCGCAACATTGAGAGCAATTTCAATGTCCTGGTTAATTTTCTTTAATGAAGAATATTTTGCATCACATACCATGGTGGTCAATATATATTCTCCTTTATCTATAAGAATAAAGTTTTCCCCTTTAGCAGGAACACTCAGATTATAATATTTTTTACCATTTATTTTTACGATCAGATTACAACTGGACCTGTTTTTAATATTGACGTAGGCTTCATTTTTATTGATATCATTGCTAAAGAGATGGGTAAGCATGGCCGCCCTTCTTTTATTTTCTTCACTCGCCCCCGACTTGGAAGAGCCTGCACTTTTTGCTGAACCTACCGAAGCATAGCTTACACTTCTTTCTTCTTTTAATGCATCAATAGCGGCAGCTGTATTATTAGCTGTGGAGACCTTATTATTAGCAGCAGAAGATTTATTGGCAGCCAACACTTTGCCACTATTCAGCTCATTGTTTTTTACTATTTTTTCAATCTTTTCTTTGCCGATCGGTTTGATTGTAGGTTTTGCTTCAGGAGAATTATCAGCCATGATAATTTCCATCAGCTTTCTTTTAAAATAGTCTGTTTTTGCGTGGCCGGGATTTTGTTTCAGGAAACCTGCTATTATTCTTGCTTCTTTAGAAATCTCTGCTTCCTGCTCTGTATAGATGATTACTGTTTCTTTTTCTATAACAGCTTTAGATTTCGATTTTTTCTTTTTTTGGGAAAAACCAAGAGAAAAAATGCATATAAATAGAAGGAAGAAGAATTTTTTCATTAATCAAAACTTTAAAATAGTATTAAATATATTAATAACGTGAAAAGTCATTTTTTAGTTTATCATTAAAATCATTATCTTTGCACTGCTTTAAAATTAAGCTAAAAATTAATACTAATCTTAAATAAAAAATAATAGATATTATGTCTTATACACCAGTTGCTGCTGACGTAGCGAAATTAAGAAACCAAACAGGTGCAGGTATGATGGACTGCAAGAAAGCTCTAGTTGAAGCTGAAGGAGACTTCGAAAAAGCGGTAGATATCCTTAGAAAAAAAGGACAAAAAGTTGCTGCTAACAGAGCTGACAGAGAGTCTGCTGAAGGAGCGGTAATTGCAAGAGTAAATGAAGACAATACTTTAGGGGTTGTTATTTCTTTAAATTGTGAGACTGACTTCGTTGCTAAAAATGAAGCTTTCATTGAATTAGCTTATGAATTAGCTGAAATGGCTATTTTCGCGGCTACTAAAGAAGAGCTTTTAGCTACTGATTTCCACGGAATGACTGTTGCTGAAAAATTAATTGAGCAAACAGGAGTTATCGGTGAAAAAATCGAGATTGGATCTTTCGAAAGAATTCAGGGAGATTTCTTAGGAGCTTATATCCACGCTGGAAACAAAATTGCTGCTATCACTTCTCTTTCTGCTAAAGTAGACGGAGCTGACGAAGCTGCTAAAGCTGTTTCTATGCAGGTTGCTGCCATGAACCCAATTGCTTTAGACGAAACTAGAGTTTCTCAGGAAACTATCGATAAAGAATTAGAGATCGAAAGACACAAACTTACTGAAGAAGGTAAGCCTGCAAACATTATCGATAATATCCTTAAAGGTAAAATGCAGAGATTCTACAAAGACAACACTTTGGTACACCAGGACTTTATTAAAGACGGAAGTATCTCAGTTGCTGACTATGTAAAATCTGTAAACGGAGACCTAAAAGTAACAGGATTTGTAAGAGTAAGCTTAGTGTAATCAAGCTTTCAAAAAAATATTTGATCCCGATGAAATTCATCGGGATTTTTTATGCAGTATTCCAGCTAATACGAACACAATATAACATGAATTTTAAATATTCAACAAGTAAGTATTCATAGAATTCTCCATGCTAAAAATCAATTATTACTTAATAGATTTGCGGTCCTTTATCATAATTTTTTTTAAATGGGCAGAACCGGGTATACAATTACCAGTTTCACATTTGGATTGGCTTTTAATTAAAAATCGAGAATAATTCATCGTATTTATTGGTATTTTTTTAACAATATTTAAAATTTTATTTTAATTTTGTAGAAATCCTAATTCCCAACACATGAAAAGATTTTTACTTGGCTTAGTATTGGTTTTTTTTACAATTAACACAGTATTTGCTCAAAGAGATACAGAACACTGGATAGCGCCCTACTTCAGTAATGCCGGCAACTATTCCAACAGGATCTATTTATCCACAGATTCTGTAATTCCTTTTGATGTAAAAATATATAACAATAATAATCCTACTCCGATTGCTACTGTTACAATCAGTAAAGGAAACCCTCAGTCTGAATTTATTGATCCTAGTCTGGTATCCACTTCAGCAACTACCGATGCTTTCAAATCTATTGGAAAGGGATTGTATCTGAAAGGAGACAAACCTTTCTACTGCAGTTTAAGACTTGCCCAATCTGCACATGGTGAAATTATCACCAGCAAAGGAAAAGCAGGTATTGGAAAACAGTTTTATGTTGCTACCCCTCCTAATACAAATACATCTAACAGTATTAATAATTTCACAGCAGGAATTTTGGCTACGGAAGACAATACTACAGTAACAGTAACCTGGAATGGAACCGGAGTTCAGTTTTATAATGGTACACCTACAGGAAACACCCAGACCTTTACACTAAACAAAGGAAAGGCCTTTATTTTTGCCGGTACCGGAACTAATACAGCAAACCTTAGTGGCTTTATTGGTGCTAAAGTTGTTGCAGACAAACCTGTAACCCTTACCAACGGAAGCTGTAACGGAAATTTTTCTTCTGCCCCAAGTGGCTCAGACCCTATTCTGGATCAGTCTGTTCCTACAGACAGACTTGGAAGCACCTTTGCTATGGTAAAAACAAGATCCACAGCTCCCAATCTTAATATGGAAGGAGGCCTTATCGTAGCTACAGAAGACAATACTGAAATATATTTAAATGGGGCTACCACTCCTGTTCAGACCATTAATGCGGGAGGATGGTATAGAATCAATGAGACCAACTATGTTACCCAACCCGGTGCAGGAGCTCATTCCAATATGCTTATTTCAACTTCAAGAAATGTTTATTTATACCAGTTTATTGGAATAGATAATAGTGATGCTACCAATGGATTCAACTATATACCACCATTAAACTGTTTTCTTCCAAGAAAGATTGACGAAATTGGAAAGATCAACCAAATGCCACTTGGCACATCTGGTGCAAGCACTACCCCAAGTGATCTCCATGTAAAATTAAATATTTTAACTGAAACCGGAGCTGCAGTAACCGTAAACGGCGTTGCCCCGACAGCCGCTGAAGGCCCTTACCCACTTACGGGAAATACACAATGGGTAACGTATGCTATCAATGATATATCAGGAAATGTAACCATCACTTCTACCAAAGCGGTGACCGCAGGGATTAACGGCGGATACAGTACTGCAGGATATGGAGGATATTTTGCAGGGTTTTCATCAATTCCCGTTATTGCAAAAGTAACAGGAGAGTGTGTTCCGGGATTAATACTGGAAGTAGATGATGGCTATGAAACCTATCAGTGGTTCCGCAACGGGACGGCTGTAGCAGGTGCAACTTCATTCACCTACACTCCTACCCAATCAGGAAATTACACCGTGAAAGTAACCATGGGGACTTGTCCTCCCGTTACTACTCCTATCTATAAAGTACAAACATGTTTAAAGCGCACTACACAGGCTCTCAATGCATGTTCCACTAAAGTTATTACACCGGCATTTACGTCTTCTACTCAAACGCCTGCGCCAGGTACAGTAATGATTATCAGTGCTCCTACTCACGGAACAGCTGTTATCAATCCTGCAACAGGACAAATTACCTACACTCCGAATGCCAACTACCTGGGACCAGATGTAATTGTGTATAAATTCTGTGGAGCAGCTACCGAGTTTATCGACTGTGAAGAAATTACCTTAAATCTTACAGTAGTTCCTTTCATCGTACAGGATGCCAGCATTAAAGCATGTTGGTATGATGTAGACCCTTATGCCTATTTTGACCTTACTAAAGCTAAAGTAACTGATTATAATGCAGTTGTAAAAAAATATTACCGTACCCTTATTGATCTTAACGCAGGCATCAATGAAATTACAACTCCCGACAACTTCCCTGCTACAGGAGGATTTGTATATGTAAAAATAACAACAGCTGAAGGCTGTACTGCCAGTGCAAAAATTGAGCTTATTGCACTGCCTATCAAAAAATCACCTCTTCTTGTAGACCAGTATATCTGTATGGATGCTAAAACCAATATTGATGCAGGACCGGGATATGACTCTTATCAATGGAACACAGGAGCTACTACTTCAGGGATCAGAGATGTAGGAGTGGGTGAATACTCTGTAATATTGGGTAAAGACGGATGTTTCATAACGCAGATTGTAAGAATAAGAAAAGCTGAAGATCCGGTTATCCAGCAAATTGAGATTAACAATAACAGTGCATCTGTTATTGTAACCGGAGGTAAGGCTCCTTACAAATTCGCAGTTGACGGAACTGTAAACTGGCAGGACTCTAATTCCTTTGGAGGATTATCAAGAGGACAGCATACATTCTATGTAAAAGATGCCTACGATTGTACTCCGGTTTCTGTTGAGATCACTGTTCCTAATTTATTAAATGCAATTACCCCTAACGGAGATAATGTAAATGATTATATAGACTACAGCGAGCTGGCTTATAAAGAAAATCTTTCTTTTGTAGTGTATGACAGATATGGAAACATGGTCTTTACCGGAAATAAGTTTAATAACTACAAATGGGACGGAAGACATTTCGATAAAAAGCTGGGAACAGGAACCTATTGGTACCATATCAATTGGAACGAGCCTAATAAAGAAAAAACTCCAATAAAGTATACAGGCTGGATCTTAGTAAAAAATTTAGAATAGAATACTTTCATACTTTTTAGAAACCACGATAATCATCGTGGTTTTTTATTTTAAAACACTTCTTACGCAGCCACATTAAGTAATACCAACTCAATAAAGTCAAAAATTCAATGAAATGTGGGGATTTGATGAAAAAAAGCGAATATCAGATTTTAGCTATAATTTATCAATCACAAGTAGGCAATGCACGTATATTTATTAATTTGGCAACTAATATTAAAAATATTTTCAATACTAACCAATTATTCTATTATTTTTGTAAAAATCTAATTTTACATCTATGAAGAAAATTCTATCCGTTTTTCTGTTATTCTTTGCGGCAGTCCAAATGCTCTTTGCCCAAAGAGATACAGAACATTGGTTTGCCCCGATGGCAGCCAGGTCAACAGTACTCAGCAATCCCAAGCAGGCTTTGTACTTTTCTACAGATTCTGTCACGCCCTTTCCTGTAGAAATATACAGCAATGGTGCTTTATTGGCTACTGTTACCATCAGTAAAGGTTCTCCTCAAACATATGACGTACCCTTAAACAGAATGGTTGCCAGTACCAATGGTGAACTTTTTACCCCGGGTAATAAAGGCTTATATACAAAAGGAACAAAACCTTATTTCGTTACCTATAGATTTTCAGTATCCAGTCATGGTGAGATCTTAACATCAAAAGGTAAAGCAGGAATCGGTACAAAATTCTATGCCGCTACAGCTCCTATTGAAGAGTTGGGAAGTTTATATAATTTCACCACAGGTATCTTGGCTACAGAGGACAATACAAAAGTAACTGTTTCCAATTATAGTGCTAATATTATATTTACTAATGGCTGGACAGGTGCTACCAACCCCACTATTACTTTTACCCTTAATAAAGGGCAGTCTTACATTATTGAAGGAACAGGGGATAAAGCAATGAACAAAGAAGCCTTCATTGGAGCCAAAATAGAATCAGACAAACCTATTTCTGTTACCAATGGAAACTTTAATGGCCAGTTTGCTATACCTTCAACAGGATATTGGGATGGTTCCGATATTATTATGGACCAGTCTGTACCCGTGGACAGATTAGGAAATGAATTTGTAGTTGTAAAGGGAAATGGCAACATCAGTAAAAGAATGGAAGACGCTTTAATCATCGCTACTGAAGGTGGAACCCAGGTATATATCAACAATGGAACTACTCCTGTTGTTACTCTTGCTGAGGGAGAAAGTTACAGAGTGAATAAAGCAAGCAACACCAATTATATCAACCAGGGAAATAATCATTACAACATGTACATAAGAACAACAAAAAATGTATATGTATATCAATTAATGGCAGGTATTGCAGATAGCAATGCTACTCTTGGATTCAATTATATTCCGCCATTAAACTGTTATCTTCCAAGAAAGATTGATGAAATTGGAAAGATCAAAGACCTTCCTTATTATACCACCCTATCCAATCATATTGTTAAATTAAACATTCTGACTGAAAATGGAGCTGCCGTTACCGTAAATGGAGCTGCACTACCGGCAACTCAGGGACCATTTCCTGTAAGTGGAACCTCCAATTGGGTATCCTATTCAGTTCCGGATATTACCGGCAATGTTACCATAACCTCTACAAAAGCTGTTACAGCAGGTATTTCCGGAGGAAGTGGTGTAGTGGGATATGGTGGATACTTTGCAGGATTCTCTTCAATTCCTGTGATTGCAAAACAAACCGGAGATTGTATCCCGGGATTAGTATTGGAAGTAGGAGACAGTTTTGACACGTATCAATGGTTTAGAAACAATACACCTATTCCTGGTGCAACAACAAATTCTTATACTCCTACACAATCAGGGCGTTATACTGTGAAAATTACTGTTGGGACATGTCCCCCGGTAGTTACCCCGGAATATAAAGTATTCACTTGCCTTAAGAAAACTACTTTAACTGATACCGTATGTGATGTTGTAAAGCAGATTGTTCCAACATTCACCAACTCTACCCAAACTGTAGTTCCGGGAACAGTAACCATTCTTACGCCTCCAACTCATGGTAATGCCATCATTGATCCTGTTACGGGAGTGATAAGCTATGCCCCTTCTTTCGGATATATAGGACCAGATACCATCGTGTATCAGTTCTGTGGCAATGATCCTGAATTTACAGATTGTGAAGAAATAACATTAAACTTAACGATATCTGAGAGCCCTGTAGTAAAGAATGCTTCATTAAGAACTTGTTTCATTGAATCAAACCCTGCAACAGGTCTGTTCAATCTTACCAATGCACTGGTTCACGATCCGGGTAATTATACTAAGAAATACTACCCGTCTCTTGCTGATGCCCATGCAGGAACCAATGAAATTCTAAACCCAACAGCTTATATAGCTCCAACGGGGGTTGTTTATGTGAAAGTATCCAACACCAATGGATGTTACAGAGTGGCAGAGGTCACTTTAACCGTGTTACCACCAGTGAAATCTGATCTGTTGGTTGACAAGATCATTTGTATGGAAAATAAAACAACACTTGATGCAGGACCTGGATTTAAAAGCTACGAATGGAGCACAGGAGCAACAACTCAGGCTATACAGAATGTAGGCGTGGGAACGTATTGGGTAAAACTTAAAACAGGAGACTGTGTTACCTTACAAACGGTAAAAGTATATGCTTCTGAACAGCCTGTAATTTCTAATATTGATATTTCAAACAATTCAATTACAGTGTATGTAATAGGTGGAACTCCTCCTTATAAATATTCTATTGATAACCTTAACTGGCAGGATTCTAATGTATTTACCAATATGCCTAGAGGTAACGCAAGCGTATATGTAAAGGATGACTATAATTGTACACCACTGCAGGTAGATATTACAATTCCTAACCTGATTAATGTAATTACACCTAACAATGACGGGGTAAATGATGCTATTGATTATTCTGCATTAGCCAATAAAAACAATCTCGTTATTAACATTTTCGACCGATACGGAACTAAAGTCTATCAGGCGGATAAATCCAACGGATACAAATGGAATGGAACCCTGGACGGAAATAAGAAAATTTCTACAGGAAATTATTGGTATGAAATAGGCTGGACCGAACCAACCGGTAAGCAAACTGCCATTAAATTCACTGGCTGGATTTTAGTAAAAAACAGAGAGTAAAAAATTAGAAATACATTTTTCAAAACCACGATCTTAAAGTCGTGGTTTTTTTATTAGTTTTTCAAGGTTTTAATATCATTTATTATTAAATTTGTGATAAATACTAATACTGAATGAAGAAAATTCTATCTTTTCTATTTATATTTTCTATTTTCACCTTTACCTTTGCCCAATTAGACAGAGAACATTGGTTTGCCCCAATGATAGACAGAACTGGCAGCCCCAATCCTTATCAGAAAATCTATCTATCTACCAATAGAACCACTCCTTTTCCGGTTAATATTTACAATAACAATATTCTGATTGGAACGGTGAACATCAGTAAAAACAATCCTCAAAAGTTTGATGTACTGAGGGAATATATTATTACCACCCAGCAGGCAGACTTATTTACCCCCACCACAAAAGGATTATATTTAAAAGCAGAATTTCCTTTCTATGCTAATTTAAGATTCTCCGTATACAACCATGCAGAAATCATTACCTCCAAAGGAATCCCGGCGACCGGAAAAAACTTTTATGCAGCATCTGCACCGCTCTCTGTAAGCAATACTATCCTTAATTTTATGACCAGTGTTTTAGCTACAGAAGATAATACTACAGTCACAATTACAGGATACAGCCCGCTTGTACAGTTTTCAAATGGAACTACCGGAACAACTAATCCCACGATGACTTTTACCCTAAACAAAGGACAGTCTTATATAATTGATGGTATCGGGAACAGTATCGGAAATTTTGACGGCTTTATAGGATCAAAGATCATCGCAAACAAGCCGGTAAATATTACCAATGGAAACTTTAACGGACAGTATGCCGGCGACTATCCCTCAAGTTCAGATATTTTAATGGATCAGGCTGTACCGGTAGAAAGGCTTGGTAATGAGTTTGCCCTTGTAAAAGGCAATGGGAGCGTAGGAACCAATATGGAGGGCGCTGTAGTGATTGCCACCGAAGACAATACTCAGATCTATGTAAATAATGAAATTGTACCTATAGCGACCATCAATACGGGAAAATATTTTGTAATTCCCGATACAAAATACAGTTTGCAGGGTGGAGGACATTACAACCTGTATGTTAAAACATCTAAAAACGCATATGTATATCAAATATTAGCAGGAAGCGACAATGCTTTAAATCAGGTAGCAACCGGTGGATTTAATTTTATACCAGCCCTGAATTGCTATTTACCAAAGCAGATTAATGAACTTGGCTTTATTAATGAAAATTTTGTATACTCCAATGGAAACCCTTCAGGGATTCTCAATATTCCAACAAAATTAAACCTTATTACAGAAAGAGGAGCGAATGTAACAGTGAACGGGGCAACCCCGCCAGCAAATACAGGGCCATATGACATGACCGGTACAACCAATTGGGTGACCTATGGAATACCCAATGTAACCGGAACGATAACCATAGTTTCAGATAAAGCAATTACTGCCGGCATTAATGCAGGAAGTGATGCAGTAGGATATGGAGGCTTTTTTGCAGGCTTCCCTACTCAGCCTGTCATTATAAAATCAGGAGGAGACTGCGCGCCGGGAATTATCCTTACTGTAGATCCTATTATTTATGACACTTACCAATGGTATAGAAACGGAGTTTTAATTACCGGAGCTACGGGATCTTCTATTACTCCTACTCAATCAGGCTATTACACATGTACTGTAACCATGGGGCGCTGTGCTCCTTTAGTTACCGGGCAATATAAAGTGTTGAACTGTACGAAGCTCAATACAGCCACTTATGATGTATGTACCACCCAAACCATAACACCAGCTTTTAGCAGTTCACCACAGACTCCTGTACCAGCTACAGTGGCCATTACAACAGCTCCTACCCTGGGTACAGCAGCTATAGATCCGGTTACCGGAATCATTACCTATACCGTTAATACTCCGGGTACTGCAGGAACGGATACTTTTACCTATACTTTCTGTGGAAATGATCCTGATTTTCCAGATTGCGAAACCATAACTGTCACCATCAATATTCTCGCCCTTACTGTAACAGACAGAACCTTAAGTGCCTGTGATATTAATGGGCTTGGTGTATTTAATTTAACCACTGCAAACGTCACAAATAATTCCCCTGTTACCATTACCTATTATCCTACCCTTACGGATGCCCAGACAGAAAATCCGGCTGCCCTGATTGCGGTTCCGGATTCATATTCTGCGCCGGACGGAACTATTGTTTATGCTGTAGTAAAAAACAATCTTGGCTGCAAAAGCATAGCTAAAATAACCCTCAATCTATACAACAAAGCCATCGTATTAGATAACTACAATGGCGTCTTCTGTGACGATAACCTGGATGGTACTGTGAATATTATTTTATCCAATATCACGGCTATTGTCCTTAACAATCCTACATATTTTACAAATGTTCGGTATTATGCCAGCTTCGCAGATGCTACCGCCGGAAATGCTAATACGCTTTCTAATACCTGGAGCTATACCGGTCCTGTGACCATCTATATCAGAGTAGATTCTCCGGATGGATGTGCAACAGTGATTAAACCTTTACAATTCAGTATCGGAAGCAAATTGCAATTATTAATAACATCGGCTAACCAGGATGTATGTGATGATGACTTAGACGGAATAAAATCAGTTAATTTATCACAGTACATAGCTCAGTTCACAACAGACCCTGCAGTTACCTTTACTTTCCACGGAAGCTTGTCTGAGGCACAGAATAACATCAATCCTATTTCACCAGCTGTGAATATTACTATGTCTCAGACCTATTACATCCGTTTTGAAAAAAATGGAGTATGCCCGGAAGTGGCTTCTATTAAAATCACCATTAAAATTCCTAAAAAATCAAACCTGCTGAAGGATCAGGCGATCTGTCCTAAAATGACCACCACACTGGATGCCGGCCCGGGATTTGACAAATATTTGTGGAGTACGGGAGCTTCAACGCCTTCTATCACCAATGTTCCTGTAGGAAGCTATTGGGTAGATCTTACCTCGAACGGTTGTGTGTACAGGCAGCACGTCAACGTCACAGAATTACCGCTCCCCATTATTACGTCTATTGAAATTGACGGAACTACTGTAAAGATAGGGGCAAGCGGTGGTACCCCTCCTTATGAGTATTCTCTGGACGGTGTGGTATGGCAGAGTTCAAATGTTTTTCAAAACGTGCCGAGAGGAGCCCACACAGCGTTTGTAAGAGATTCCAAATTGTGTGAAGAGGTTAAAAAATCATTTGCGATCATTAATCTTATCAATACCATTACTCCAAATGGTGACGGATACAACGAAGGCATAAACTATTCGGCTTTAATGGCCAATGATAACCTGGTATTCAGGGTTTTTGACAGATATGGCGCGGAAGTCTTCAGAGGAACTCCTGAAAATAAATATACATGGGATGGAAGATTAGGCGGCAGATATGTACCTACTGCTACTTATTGGTATTTTATCAGCTGGACAGAGCATGGATCCGGACTCGAGATAAAGTATTCAAGCTGGCTTTTGGTAAAACATAGGTAAAGACAATTATAAATGTATAAAAGGCCCTGTTTCCGGCATTAAACATATTTAAAACTAAGTTTATAACACTCATTAACAATTTAATACTAAAGTTTAATATAACTTTAACCTCTATTCTCTATCATAATAGGAACAAATTGCCGTATTTCTATGTAATTTTGCCCCATTATATGAAGAAACTGTTTACTCTATTATTATTGGTTTTCCTTGCAAAAATCAATGCTCAAATATATTCCGGAGAGGTATTTCTAAGAGATAATTCTATTTTATACCTTAATCAGGTTTATGTTACCAATCTTAATTCCCAGAAGACTGTGCTCACAGACTATAATGGAAATTTTAATATTCCTGCCAATCCGGGGGATGTTATCCGTTTTACCTCTATTGTTACAGAGAGAAAAGATATCAAACTAACCCCGCAGTTAATAGAACAGAAAAACTTAATTGAGCTCAAAATAGCGTATTATGAAATACAGGAGATTGTACTCACCCGATTCAAGCCTACCGGAAACCTTCGGTATGATGTAAACTCTATCAGAAAAGAGGATAAGAGCCTTGCCCTCAAAAAAGTAATCGGCCTGCCGCAGCCCAAGGGTGACGGCACTCCTCCAGAGCTTCCTGTTGCAGGGTTAAGAGACGGTGGACTTACATTAAGCCTGGAAAGCATTTATGATATGCTCTCCGGAGAAAGGAAGAAAAAACAGCGTTATCTTGCCTATGAAAGAATGAATGGCTCTGTAAGTCAAATAAAAAATTATTTAGGAAAGGATTATTTCCTGAGGTTTAAAATCCCGGAAAACCTGATAGATAACTTCCTGCAGTTTGTATATACCTCTGAAAACATTCAGCCTTATGTACTGGCAGGAAATTTTGAAGCTATCAAAATCCCAATTGAAAAATATATTCCAATCTATCAGAAAAGATTAAGAAACTCTCATCTTCAGGAAATTATTGATAAATAAATACCGATCTATCTGTCCTGCAAATAGATTCAGAAAATCATACAAATAACCATGAAGTATTTTCATGGTTTATTTTTTATAAACGAACTGTGTGCTTATCTGTTACAACCAACCGTTTTCAGTTTCTGAAGACTGAAATTTCGCTAAAGAAAATTCTTTATTATTCAAAAATATACGTATTTTTAGGTCACAATTTTGTGTTTAAAATAAAAACAATACTATTTCGTTATAGTTAACACTAATTACCACCAAACCAAATTAAGAGAAAGTATCCATTTCTAACTTACTATTATTAATGAAAAAATTACTTTTACTTCTTGTTTCAGTGCTGTTCTTTAATCTGTCTGCCCAAAAAAAGGGAAAAGACTACACCAATGTTATAAAAAGCAACAACATCTACGAGATCAATGCTTTCTTAAGAGATGCTCATCCTGATGATCCGCGAAGGTCTATCTTAAAGCCCCGGGTCATGGAATTGATGAAAGAGTATATCAAAAATGCCCATCCTGAGGATCAAAAGGTCAAAGATATGCAGGAAATGCTTGCCCTGCTCAGAAGAAGACCATCTACCAAGATCAGCTTTGATGAAATGAATGCTATTATCAAACAGAAACAGATTGCAAAATATAAAGCCGAGCTTGCAGCAAAACAGTCTACCGCAGTATATACTCCGAGTACCAGTACAAATACATTTGTAGCCAATACAACCACTAATACAGCTATTCCGGACGCAGAGGCTGAAGAATTCAATATGCTGATGGCAGTATCCCCTACCGAACATCAAAACAGAACCGTCAAAATACTTAACTCTTTATTTGACAATGATCCTAATGCAAGAGAATGTATCGTCCTGATCCAAAATAAATCAGACTGTAATATTATTGTAAGAATGGAGGGAGTGGGTACTACCAAATACAGACTTGCTGTGCCTTCAAAAGGGGAAAGCTCTGTGGTGATAGAAAAAGGACAGTATCTTTTTACCAGTTTGGTATGTGGTGCGCAATATGCTTCCCAAAAAACGGTCCAGCGGCCTATTATGGTAGCATTAGGAAACTAGCTTTCCTTTTTATCCCGAATAGTTTTTATCCTCTTTTTGTTATACTACCCATTGTAGTTAAAAGTAAACAGATCTAATTATTATCGTTAATTTTTTCATATTTTTGCAGTCATTTTATAAATTCAATGGGCAAGAATAAATTAGCAAGATTTGCAGAAAACAAAATATTACCAAATGTTATCCAACCTACAAGAGAGGAGGCACTGAAAGGCTTTGAACTGAAAGGTAACTGGAGGAAAGATTTCTTTAAAAATGACCATCCTATCGTATTGGAATTAGGATGTGGAAAAGGTGAATATTCTGTAGGCCTCGCAAAAGCATTTCCTGAAAAAAACTTTATAGGAATTGATATCAAGGGAGCCAGGTTTTGGTTTGGTGCCAAAGAAGCTGTGGAAAGCAATATGAATAATGTAGCTTTTTTAAGAAGCCAGATTGAGCTTGTGGATCATTTTTTTGCTGAAAACGAAGTAGATGAGATCTGGATTACTTTTCCTGATCCACAAATCAAATATAGAAGAACAAAACATAGGCTTACACATCCGGACTTTTTAGACCGGTATAAAAAGTTCCTGAAACCAGGTGGTATCATTCATTTAAAAACAGATTCAGAATTCTTACATGGATATACACTCGGCTATTTACAGGGAGCAGGCTATGATATTATTAGCGCTCACCATGATATTTACGGTGCACCGGAATATGATCCGGATACGGAACATTTGAGAGATATTAAAACACATTATGAAGAACTGTTTTCAGCTAAAGGAAAAACTATAACCTATATAAAATTCCGGATCAGCTGATGAAATAACATACATTGATGAAAAAAAAATTTTTAACGATTTTATTTTTCACTTTCCTTACCCCGGTCTTTACCAATGCTCAAAAAGGCACCAAAGACATTCTTAAAAGCACAAAAATCAAGGAAATTGAAGAATATTTAAAGAACGCACATCCTGACGATCCCAAAAGGGCTGTTCTTAAACCTAAACTCATTGCTCTAAAAAATGCAGAGTGGACAAAAGGAGCTCATACTGCCAAACCTATGGAAGCAAGACCTATTATCTCTGATATTCCCAAAAGCGTCTTGAGGAGCCCAAATTCCAGTGAAGCTGAAGAGTTTAAGAAGCTGATAGCTGAAACATCTGAAGAGCACAAAGAAAAGACGGTAAAGCTTCTGAATGCAATGCTCAGTGAGGATATTACCAGAAAAGAGGCTATCCTGCTGTTTAAAAATAATTCGGATTGTAATATCGTTTTAAGGATTGAAGGAAAAGATTATTATAATTTAGCAGTCCCTGCACATGGAGAAAATGTTGTAATCATTAATAAGGGCTCTTATACCCTAAGCAGCAATGTTTGCGACCTGAAATACTTCTCTAAAAAGGAGATTAAGAAAAGTATATTTATAACGATTGGCAATCCGGGGCAGTCTCCGGCGGAAACAGATAATAAACCACAAACGGATCCAAAAGAACCGATCCCGAAAAAGAAAAAAGCAAAAAAATAAACCGTATGAAAAAGCGATTGGTCTTTATAGGTATATCCATTATCCTTACCAGCTGTAATGCTAATTATGGAAACTATCCGATAAGAAAACCTTTCCCCTCAGGTAATTCCAGCAGTGCGGCCAGTACAGAAAGAGAATACAGCGAACTGATCAGGACCTATAAGCCTGAAACCGCCGATGTTCTTAATGATCTTCTCAATAATGATGACCCGGGGAACCCAAGGACCTCTCTTTCTATAGAAAATCAATCCTCATGTAATATGGTACTTACAGTAAGCGGAAATAATTTCTTTAAAAAGATTCCTATAGCTTCCGGAAAAATAGGCTACACTATGGTTCCCAAAAATCAGAATTACAGATTATCCGGCATGGTATGTAATTCTTCCTACCAATCGACAAAATACATTACCAGCTCGTATTCTGTAAAACTTTCAAGATAAAAGTAAAACCCACAGAAATCTGTGGGTTTACTGTTAAACTCCCTTTTTCAGTAAGCACGAAAACAAATCCACTTTTATTACCAAAAAAGTTAAAACAAAAAGCCACCGAATAAAATTCAGTGGCTTTTTATATATGTAAAGAAATATCTTTAATTATTCAGCATCGAAATCAGCATCTGTATCAGCAGATACTTTTTCTCCTTCTTCTTTAGATTTTTCTTTATCAGCTTTTCTTTGAGACTGACCTTCTTTGATAGATTCAGAAACAATATTCAGGATCATATCAATAGATTTAGAAGCATCATCGTTTCCTGGGATAACGAAGTCTACTTTTCTTGGATCAGAGTTTGTATCAACAATACCGAAAACTGGAATACCTAATTTCTTAGCTTCAGTTACAGCAATATGTTCTCTCATAATATCTACAACGAAGATTGCAGAAGGAAGACGAACCATGTCAGAGATAGAACCTAAGTTTTTCTCTAAGTTAGCTCTTTGTCTGTCAACTTGTAATCTTTCTTTCTTAGATAAAGTTTCGAACGTACCGTCTTTTTTCATTTTGTCGATAGAGTTCATCTTCTTTACAGCCTTTCTGATAGTAACGAAGTTCGTTAACATACCACCTGGCCATCTTTCTGTGATATAAGGCATATTAAGTTCTGAAGCATGTTTTGCAACAACTTCTTTCGCTTGCTTTTTAGTTGCAACGAATAGAACTTTTTTACCTGCAGAAGTTAATTTTTCTAAAGCGCTGCAAGCTTCATCTAATTTAACTGCTGTTTTATGTAAGTCTACAATGTGAATACCGTTCTTCTCCATAAAAATGTATGGAGCCATATTTGGATTCCACTTTCTAGTCATGTGACCGAAGTGTACACCAGCCTCTAAAAGGTCTTTTACATTTGCTTTTGCCATGTTTTCTGTTTTTGTTAGTTTACTTTCCGTCTTTTAAACAATCAACAACTTCTTTAGATGGGAGAAGCGTTTGGATGCTAAACGTAACGGGCAATGTGGCGTAAGGCTTTTTGCTTGTAGCAATGGCTTTTCGCCGAGATTAAGTTTAAAAAAAATTTAATACATTTCTGTAGCCAATAGCCAGTAGCCATTCGCCCACAGGAAATCTTAACGTTTTGAGAATTGGAATCTCTTTCTTGCTTTTTTCTGACCAGGCTTCTTTCTTTCCACCATTCTTGCGTCTCTTGTAAGTAAACCAGCAGGCTTTAATGCTAATCTGAATTCAGCATTAATTTCGCATAAAGCTCTTGAAATACCTAATCTGATAGCTTCTGCCTGACCTGTATTTCCACCACCGAATACGTTTACGGTAACGTCATACTGACCAACAGTCTCAGAAAGGATAAACGGTTGGTTTAATTTGTAAACCATCACGTCTGTAGAGAAATAAGTTGCAGCGTCTTTACCGTTTACTGTAATGATTCCAGAACCTGGTCTTACATAAACTCTTGCTACAGAAGTTTTTCTTCTTCCGATTTTGTGAACTATAGACATAATTAATTATTTAAATTCGTTAACATTAATTGTTTTAGGCTGTTGAGCTTCATGTTTGTGCTCAGTACCTTCATATAAATAAAGATTTTTAAGGATAGCAGATCCCAGTTTGTTTTTAGGTAACATACCTTTTACAGACTTCTCCAATACCTTTAAAGAATCTTTCTTTTGAAGTTCAGCCGCAGTCATAGACTTCTGCCCACCAGGATATCCTGTATGCCAGATATAAGTCTTATCAGCCCACTTGTTTCCGGAAAGTGTAATTTTCCCAGCATTCAAAACGATTACGTTATCACCACAATCTACGTGAGGTGTAAAATTCGTTTTGTGCTTACCTCTCAAAATCTTTGCAACCGTAGAAGCTAGTCTACCTAACGGCTGTCCTTCAGCGTCTACCACAACCCATTCTTTATTCGCAGTAGCTTTGTTCGCTGAAACAGTTTTGTAACTTAATGTATTCACACGTTTTAGTTAAAGATTAAACATAATTTTCCCCTAAAAGGGTGTGCAAAGGTACAAATTATTTTTGTAACTGAAAAACATATTTTATTTAATCTATAGAATATTGTATGGTGAACTGACTTTAATAGATTTTAACACTATGTTAAACTTTGGCATACATCTTGTAAAAAATTGTTGCGATGAAAAAAAACATTTAGATGATTCTAAAAGCACAGGTGATAAGGAAAAGAGTTTCTTCCCTCAACTCTTTCTTTTTTTAATTTTCATTAACAATTTCCGCAAAAGCTTAGTAATATCATTATTTTAATTCGTTAAATAATTATATTTGCGCCAAACCCAGAACTATGAGCCACGGAAAAATAAGAGAAGATAAAACCTGCCTTAACTGCGGACATCAGGTGGAAGAAAGATTCTGCCCCCACTGCGGACAGGAGAATATCGAGAGACGCCAGCCTTTTTATTTTCTTTTCACCCACTTTATTGAAGATTTTACCCATTATGACGGTCAGTTCTGGGGAACATTAAAAAACCTGCTCTTCAAACCCGGAACACTTACCAGTACTTATCTGGAAGGCAAAAGACAAAAATTTGTACCTCCTGTAAAGCTGTATATATTTGTCAGCTTTATTACTTTTTTCGTGTTCGCCCTTTTCCCTATGGTTAATCTTAATTTTGGAGGGGATAAGGATTCCAAAAATGAATCCAAAGTAAGTTTTTTTGAAAAGGTAAAATCACCACAGATGCAGAAGATGTTCGACAGTATAAAAGCTGAACGGAAACTGACTAAAGAAGATTCTCTGTCAATCCAAAATCTCAATCTATTACCAGACACTATAACAGTGAATGAAATACAAGGAGCCTTAGAGATGAATAAGAAAATAGATTCAGATGCGGAGTATGGAGGCTACAAAACAAGGAAATCCTATGATTCGGCCGCTGTTAAAAATCCTTCTTCTCTTGATTTTATTAAAATACCACTAGCTCATAAATTCTTTGAACTCAAAGAAAAGGGTGTAAAAAAAGAAGAGATCATTTTAAATATGGTAGAAAAATCATTTCATAATCTGCCTAAAGCACTTTTCATTTACCTTCCTCTTTTCGCTTTCTTTTTATGGATCTTTCACAGTAAGAAAAAATGGTGGTATTTCGATCACGGCATTTTTACCCTGCATTATTTCTCATTCCTTCTCCTGAATATTTTATTTATATTCCTACTCGCCAAACTGGTGGGAGTAACAAGTTTCAAGCTTATTAATTTAATTTTATATCTAACAATAAGTGCTTTGTTACTCTATAATATTGCATATTTCTTTATTGCTCACCGCCGTGCTTATCATGCCCATGGATTGGTAAGCTTTATAATTGGGCTTACATTACTGACTGTTAATTTCTTTGCTTTTATGATTTTGGTGACAGGTCTTGCCTTAGTAAGCTTCCTGATGATTCATTAGATACAAATGAGGAGTTTACAAGGGAAGCCATTTTTATTTTCTTAATGACTTGCTTCCTCTGAAGCTTGCAAATAAATAATAGGCAACAAAAACTGTAGAGAATTTAAGAATAGACGGTATAGCCAGTTCCAGATTAAAAATTAAAGTTCCCACAAGAACCAGAATTCCCATGGCTACAAAAGACAATCCCATTTTTTGTGGCAATGTAAAATTAGGGGTATCAAGATAATAGGCAATTCCCCACGCTAAACCAAAGGCAACCGCATAATAGATATCCAGAGCCAGATTTTCTGAGCTTAAAAAAAAATAATTAATAAGGAAGCTTACTACCGTTCCCAACGCGAAATACATCAAAGCTTTTTGCATACCTGTAAAAATATTTTGCAAAAGTAGAGAATTTAATTTGAGAATTTGAAAATGAAAACTCCCAATCTCCCCATCTTATGCTGCTTTTGAAGCCTTAAACGATCAAACCCTTAAACTCTCCAGCCTAAAACCGGGGTGTTTTTATTAAATAACGGCTTACAACATAATGGAAATCAATACTATAAAATCAAACACACGGTTCTTTTTTTATTGTTATATTTGAAAGCTTAGAAACTTTCTAGAATTTTTATGGAAACCCAAAAATATACTCCAACCAACAAAGTAAGAATCGTAACAGCTGCCTCTTTATTTGACGGGCATGATGCTGCGATCAATATTATGCGTCGTGTTATCCAGGGAACAGGATGTGAAGTGATTCACCTGGGACATGATAAATCAGCTGAGGAAGTTGTAAATACAGCTATCCAGGAAGATGCCAATGCCATTGCCCTGACATCCTATCAGGGAGGTCATAATGAATATTTCAAATATATCTACGACCTGCTAAGGGAAAAAAACTCACCACAGATTAAAATCTTTGGTGGCGGTGGTGGTGTTATCCTTCCTGAAGAGATCAAAGACCTGATGGACTATGGAATCGACAGAATTTATTCTCCGGACGACGGCCGGGAACTGGGATTACAGGGAATGATCGATGATTTGGTAAACAGGGCAGACTTTGCTACAGGTAAAGAAATTACTGCAGATGATTTAGATGCTATCAGTTTTGAAAACTCAACAAGTATTGCCAAAATTATTTCTGCTGTAGAAAACTTTTCTGAAGAAAAACCCGAACTGGTAAAAGCTATTGACGAAAAATCAAAAGACTTACATATTCCCATCATTGGTATCACAGGTACAGGTGGAGCAGGAAAATCTTCATTGACAGATGAATTGGTAAGACGTTTCATCCGTTCAAACCCGGATAAAAAGATTGCCATTATTTCTATAGACCCTTCAAAAAAGAAAACAGGAGGAGCGCTTTTAGGGGACAGAATCCGTATGAATGCAATCAATGACCCGAGAGTTTATATGCGTTCAATGGCCACAAGAGAAAATAACGTTTCTGTGTCACCGTTTATTCATTCTGCTTTAAATGTGCTGAAACTGGCACATCCGGATGTAATCATTCTGGAAACCTCAGGTATCGGGCAGTCCGGTTCAGAAGTTTCTGATTTTGCTGATGTTTCCATGTATGTGATGACTCCCGAATATGGAGCTTCCACTCAGCTTGAGAAAATTGACATGCTGGATTATGCGGATTTAGTGGCTTTAAATAAATCTGATAAACGGGGTGCTCTTGATGCACTTCAGGCTGTAAGAAAACAGTTCCAGAGAAACCATTTACTTTGGGAAAGTCCATTGGATGAAATGCCTGTATATGCTACAAAAGCATCTCAGTTCAATGATCATGGAACAACAGAATTATACAACAGACTCGTTTCAAAAGTAAACGATAAGTTTTCCGGTTTGGATTTAAAAACCTTTGCGGAACAGGAAATTACTGAAGAAGTAACGATTATTCCTCCAAAAAGAGTCCGTTACCTGTCTGAAATTGTTGAAAATAACAGAATATATGATGAAAACATTGAAAAGCAAGCTGAATTAGCGCGAACAATGTATCATATTGAAGGGGTCAAAAAAATTATTTCCAATGAGGCTTTAGATGCCGAGTATCAAAAAGCTGAAAAGGAACTTCAACAGGAAAATATCGACTTCCTGAGGTCCTGGGAGGATACGAAAAAAGCTTTCCATGAAGAGTTTTATTCTTATTTTGTACGTGGAAAAGAAATTAAAGTTGAAACTTCTACAGAATCTCTTTCCCATTTGAGAATTCCAAAAATTGCATTACCAAAATACAACGACTGGGGTGATCTGATCAAGTGGAAAGGCCAGGAAAATCTTCCGGGAGGATTCCCTTACACGGCAGGAATTTATCCTTTTAAAAGAACAGGAGAAGACCCAACAAGAATGTTTGCCGGGGAAGGAGGTCCGGAAAGAACCAACAGAAGATTCCATTACGTTTCTGCAGAAATGCCTGCTAAACGTTTGTCAACAGCTTTTGACTCTGTAACCTTATACGGACAGGACCCCGCTTTACCACCGGATATTTATGGTAAGATCGGAAATGCCGGAGTTTCAATCGCCACTCTGGATGATGCCAAGAAACTGTATTCAGGATTTGACCTGGTGAATGCACTCACTTCCGTTTCAATGACGATTAACGGTCCCGCTCCTATGCTACTGGCTTTCTTTATGAATGCTGCCATCGACCAGAACGTTGAAAAATACATCGCTGAACATAAACTGGAAGCTAAAGTTGAAGCTGTTTTAAAAGCAAAATTTGACGATAAAGGATTAGAAAGACCAAAATATAACGGGGAACTTCCTCCATCCAACAATGGTTTAGGATTAAAGCTATTAGGGATTACAGGAGATGAAGTGATTCCTGCGGAAGCTTATGCTGAAATTAAAGCTAAAACAATTGCTACTGTTCGTGGAACAGTTCAGGCAGATATTTTAAAAGAAGACCAGGCTCAGAATACCTGTATTTTCTCTACGGAATTTGCTTTAAGATTAATGGGGGATGTTCAGGAATATTTTATCACAGAAAAAGTAAGAAACTTCTATTCTGTCTCTATTTCAGGATACCATATTGCTGAAGCTGGTGCCAATCCGGTTTCCCAGCTGGCATTTACATTGGCTAACGGATTTACGTATGTAGAATATTACCTGAGCCGCGGAATGGATATCAACGATTTTGCTCCGAATTTATCTTTCTTCTTCTCCAATGGTATCGACCCTGAATATTCAGTAATCGGACGTGTGGCAAGAAGAATCTGGGCAAAAGCAATGAAACTGAAATATGGGGCTGACGAAAGAAGCCAGATGTTGAAATATCATATCCAGACTTCGGGACGTTCTCTTCACGCTCAGGAAATTGATTTCAATGATATCAGAACTACGCTTCAGGCACTTTATGCTATCTACGACAACTGTAACTCACTACATACCAATGCATATGATGAAGCTATTACAACACCTACAGAACAGTCTGTAAGACGGGCAATGGCTATCCAGCTGATCATTAATAAAGAATTAGGGTTAGCCAAAAATGAAAATCCTTTGCAGGGATCATTTATTATTGAAGAACTGACGGATCTTGTAGAGGAAGCGGTATATGCAGAATTTGACAGAATTACGGAAAGAGGTGGTGTTCTTGGTGCTATGGAAACTATGTACCAACGTTCAAAAATCCAGGAAGAATCTATGCATTACGAGTGGCTGAAGCATACCGGAGAATACCCTATTATTGGGGTAAATACCTTCCTTGGAAAAGACGGTTCACCAACAGTTCGTCCGGGAGAAGTGATCCGTTCTACAGAAGAAGAAAAGCAGGTTCAGATCGAAACGCTTCATAATTTCCAAAAATCAAATGAAGATAGGTCTGAGGAAGCGCTTAAAAAATTACAATATGCAGCCATCAATCAGCAAAACCTGTTTGGAATTATGATGGATGCTGTGAAATACTGTTCTCTTGGACAAATCACCAATGCTTTATTTGAAGTAGGCGGTAAGTACAGAAGAAATATGTAATATTCTGAACACAAGAATATAAAACTAAAACCTCAAGGAATTTCTTTGAGGTTTTTTTGTATTTTTAACCCAAAACTTTTACCAATAAAGAGAATAATCATGAAAAATTATTTTAACAGAGCCTTAATTGTGATGATACTCTGTCTTACTTCAGTGTTATCTTCTCAAAAGCGAACTGAAGATTTCACCATCAGCCTTCCCACTAAAAAAGTAGATAAGAGCTATTATAAAACAATCAAACTTATTGACCGCAGAACAGATACCATTTCATTAGGAATTGTTCAGCAGGGGCTTTTGAATGCTAAAGCAAAGGTTGTTTCTGCTTCGAGCCTTTCCAGCCAGTTTCAGAATGTACTTAACGGCATTAATGGTGAGAATACAGAGGATGGGGCTTTAGTTTTATATCTTAAACAGCTCTATTTTGCCGAGCTTACTGCTAAACTAAGTGAGCACGGGTATTGTTATTTTCAAGCATTTTTATTTTCAAAAAATGAAGATGGAACATATTCTTTGATTGATCAGCCTGATACTGTGATTGATCACAGGGCAACTGATGTCACTAAAGAAACCCTCCAGAAAGGAAGCGAAATGCTTATTGATTTTATCAGTAAAAATGCCTCTAAAAAACCTGAAGTTACCCATCACTATACTTATGAGCAGGTTAAAAACTTTGATGATACGGCAAAAGAGTCGATCCGTTTTTATAACTCACCTCAATTGAAAGATGGCGTTTACAAAGATTATAATTCTTTAAAAAATCAACAGCCGGATCAGGAAATTACGAATGTGAAGTTTTATGGTAATGCTCCCAAAATTGTAAGAATCTATGAAACGGCAGATGGCAAAGAAAAAGAGGTCAAGAAGGATGATATCTATGCTGTGGTATATAAAGGTGAACCTTATATCTATCTTTCCATAGAAAACCTGTTTACCAAGGCTGAAAAGAGAGATAATGACTATTATTTCATTGGAAAAATAAGATCAGATCCCAATAGAGGAAGTATGATGGTTACCGGAGCTGCATTTTTTGGCGCTATTGGAGCTCTGATTATGACCAATCCCGCTTATCCTTTTGAAATGAAGATCAATTACTTCAATGGAGGATTTATTCCTGTGAAAG
This sequence comes from Chryseobacterium sp. Bi04, assembly GCF_918698085.1. Taxonomy (GTDB): domain Bacteria; phylum Bacteroidota; class Bacteroidia; order Flavobacteriales; family Weeksellaceae; genus Chryseobacterium. The sequence continues at coordinate 62,150 of NZ_CAKKLP010000007.1, read as the reverse complement.
AAATTCAGAACAAAAAATACTAATAGCTAAAATCTCCTTATTTTTGGGAGATTTTTATTTTACAATGAAACCGAAAGCTTTATTCAACTGGAGCAGCGGAAAAGATTCTGCGCTGGCTCTTTACAAAACACTACAGGAAAACCGGTATGAGGTCATCACCTTGCTTACCAGTATCAATAAGGAGTTTCAAAGAATTTCCATGCACGGAGTTCATGTATCTCTTTTGGAGCAGCAGGCTGCCAGTATAGGAATACCCCTGATAAAAATGGAACTTCCGAAAGAACCTTCTATGGAAGAATACCGGGAAATCATGAATAAAACGATGTCTGAAATACAGGCTCAGGGGGTTACCCATTCTGTTTTTGGAGATATTTTCCTCGAAGATCTTCGTCAATACAGAGAAGAACAGTTAAACAGTATCGGCATGAAAGCCGTTTTTCCTCTTTGGAAGCAAAATACATCAGACCTCATCCATGAATTTTTAGATCTGGGTTTCAAAACCATCGTAACCTGTGTGAACGGGAATTATCTGGATAAAAGCTTTGCAGGTCGGATTATTGATCAAAATTTCATCGATGACCTTCCTAAGAATGTAGACCCATGCGGAGAAAATGGGGAGTTTCACACCTTTACGTTTGATGGTCCCATTTTTAAAAAACCTATTCAGTTTACAATAGGCGAAACAGTAAAGAAAACATACCCCAAGCCTAAAACAAATCCTGAAGAAGAGGACGGAGAATATATTTTCTGGTTCTGTGACCTGCTATTAAAATAAGCCTGTGAATATTTATCAGCAGGCTTTTCAACATATTATTTTATTTCAGTAATGATTTCATTCATGAGATCAAATACCAGCTGAATATCCTTTTCACTGGTCATCCAGTTGACAAATGCAGCTCTTATTCCGTTATGCTGGTTATAAAAAGTAGGTGTCATAAAGACTTTCCCTGTATCATTAAGCTTTTCAAGAAATCGCCCTACCTCATCCTCCTTTACCTCATCCTTTAATGTAAAACAAACCGTATTCAACCGTACCGGGGCCAGCAATTTAAAATCATTACTGTTTTCAATTAACTCTCCCAACTGTTTTGCCCATGATATATTCTTATCTACAATCTCCTGATACCCTTTTCTACCGTAAGCCATAATAGAGAACCAGGCCGGAAGCGCCTTTAATCTTCTTGAGTTTTCAGGAAGAAAATTTAAATAACTGAAATTATCCAACGGATCTCCCAGATAAGGTGCATTTGAATTCTGAAAGGTTTCTACCTGCAAAATTTTATGTTGTTCCTTGATTAAAAACACAGCACTTTCGTAAGGAACATTCAACCATTTATGACAGTCTACCGTAATACTGTCAGCATATTCCCAACCTTCCACAAGGTGTTTATATGAATCTGAACATGCTGCAAATCCTCCAAAAGCCGCATCAATATGCCACCAGAAATTATATTTCTCTTTTAATTCACTGATAGCCTTAAAATCATCAAAATCCACTGTATTTACAGTTCCCCCACTTGAAATCAGGATAAACGGCTCACCAGTAAGTCTCAGAATATGTTCTTCAAGATCTTTGATATTGATAGCCTCACGGTTTCCTTCTTCTTTTTTAATTTTAACAATATTATTGCTTCCCAGCCCTAATAATGACAATGACTTTATGGAAGATGAGTGTGGAGTTGCTGTCAGTATTTTTACTGTTCCGGAAACACCTTCTTTCGCAATATCTCTTCCTTGTTCTTTTCCTAACCATTGACGGCCCACAGCCAGGCAGGTAAAATTCGACATGGTGGCTCCTGATACAAAACCTCCAAGAAAGTTTTCCGGAAGCTGAAGAAGTGTAAGCAAAAGCTGTATTGTTTCGATCTCTATATTTGCAGAAATATCTCCTTGTCCTGACACGGTTTGGGTATTCTGATCATAAATAGTGGCCAGCCAATCTCCCACAATGGATGCCGGAGTAGTTCCTCCTGTTACAAACCCCCATATCTAGGCCCTCCAGATCCAACCATTATCGGCTCGAATTTTTCGTTGAAAATCTGTAGCGTTTTTTCCGTTCCATAGCCCGTTTCCGGCAAGCCCTGTAGCTCTGGTATAGGAGCATTATCTATAGAGGTCGGCCTGTCTGTAATATTATTCAGATATTCTGTTCCCTGTCTTTTTATAATATCCAGCAGTTAATCAATCTGTTCTGAATCACTTTTTAAATGTCCTTTCATGATGGTAGGTTGCTTATAATCTTTCAAATGTATTAAATACTCTTTAAGTTTAGAGTAAGTTCCTATAAAAAATCCCGTTAAATTCATTCCTAGCACGCATTTTGCATCCTTTTGAAACTTTTAAAGATTTCACTATCTTTAGAATACCCTATTGAATTTTAAAAATAAAAACACCTGATCTCTGCTCAAAGAATATATTCCCATCAATGATCTGTGGTCTCGAAAAAATATTGAAATAATTTATAACCTATAACACAAACATCCGTGATAAAAAATTTAGCACTCCTGGTATTATTCTGTTCTTTACTTTCGTGTAAAACTGAACCTTCTCAAGCTCCCATTGATAAAAATGCTGTCATTGACTCTACCATTACTGCTTTTCAAACCACACTTTTAGAACAACAGATTGATTCTGTCTTTAAAAAGTACCATTTCAATGGAAGTGTGGCCGTCTTTAAGGATTCTCTGCAGCTTTACAGAAAAGAAAACGGGTATTCAAATTTTAAGAAAAAAGCAAAAATTGACAGCAATACCATTTTTGCTATTGGTTCCGTGAGTAAGCAATTTACAGCTGCTCTGGTTTTGCTTCAAATGGAACAGGGAAAACTGAATGTTACCGATAAAGCCTCTAAATATGTAAAGGAATTCCAGAATAAAGACTATGAACATATTACCATCCACCAGCTTCTCAACCATACTTCCGGGCTGAACCTTCTTGGCGGAAAGCTGATGTTTAAAAGCGGTTCAGATTTTTACTATTCCAATGACGGGTTCAATACGTTGGGAAAAATTGTAGAAAAAGTTTCCGGAAGATCTTATGATGAAAATGTACAGGAGCTTTTTAAAAAAGCAGGAATGACAAATTCTTCCACAGGAAATACTTTTAAAGGCAATAATTTCGCCAGTGCTTATGTAGGCAATGCAACACTGTGTGAAGAAGTTCCGAATATGCCGAAAAGATTAGGTGGAAAAGAAATAGGAACTCCTGCCGGAGGAATACTTTCTACCATTCAGGACCTTCACCGCTGGAATAATGCTCTTTATGGAGGTAAAATACTGAAACCGGAAACCTTAAAACAGTTTATGGCAAAAAGCGCAGAAAGACATCATGCCATCTTTGGAAAAATGGGGTATGCCTATGGAATCATGCTGAATATCGGAAAGCCTGTCTCCTATTTTCACAGCGGATATATAAAAGGTTCTCCTTCTCTGAATATCTATTATCCGGAAACAAAGACCTCTGTAATCATTCTTTCCAATATTGCGGACGAAGCAAAAGGAAAAGGCTTCGTTTTCAAACCACATATTGAAATAAAAAAGACTACTGACAATCTTGAAAATATAATAATGCAGCTTAAGCAAAAAAATGAAGTACCTTAGCTTTCACTCATTTCAACTGTATGAAAAAGATGTATTTCATAGCCATTTATCCACCAAAGGAAATCATAGAAGAGGTTAAGGTTTTCAAGAAAGATCTTGCAGAGTGCTATGGCAGCTCCAAAGCATTGAAGAATGATGCCCATATCACCCTATTTCCTCCATTCTCCAGAGAGATGGAACTGGAAAGTGATATTTTTACAGCGTTTCAGAAAATTGACACTCAAATGTCTCCTTTTGAAATTGAGCTCAATGGTTTTGGAAGTTTTCCCAATCCTAAGAATCCGGTGATCTTTGTTCATCCGGAAAACAGCCCCAATTTAACAGAGCTTTATAACAGGGTAAAACAACAGTTCAATTTCGCAAAATATTCTTTCAATCCGCATATGACTGTTGGATACAGAGATCTGACATGGGAAAATTACCTTAAAGCCTGGGAGAAATATCAATCAAAAGAATATAAAACTAAATTTCTAGTTGATAAAATTTCACTTCTCCGCCATGATTACAGATGGATTCCCATTGCTGAAAAGAGCTTGAGAGAAACCTAAAAAAGAAAACCGGCAGTTAAAAGCCGGTTTATATGTTTATCTATTCTTTTATTATTTTCTGAGAAATAACAGGCTGTCCGTCTTCTGCTACATTCAGAAGGTAAGAGCCCGAAGGAACATTCCTGATATCAACATAGATCGTTGATGCATCTTTTAATTCAAATTTTGCAGAAATCAGTTTTCCAGAAGCATCATAGATTTCCACTTTCGTATTTTTGGAAAAATCCTGTTTTCCCCGGATAGAAAATTCTCCATCACCAGGATTCGGATATATACTGAATTTTCTTTCTATTGCTTTTATATCTGCAACTCTAAGCGTCGACTTACTTAAGGTCCATGTAATATTGGTAAGATGAAGCGTACTGTGGTTATCTACTTTTAACAGCGGATTATTATCTGTTACCGAAAATAATAAAGTATTATTGCCATTGTTCAGCTGAGCAGGGGTAACTGTTAGTGTATTTCCTGTTGCACTAAGAGCAGCACCGTTCAATTTCCAGGTATTCACTAAGGTATTGGGAATCGGAAGAATTTCATTCACTGTAAACGTGATATTGGAACTCGCACTTAAGGTAGTATTGTTGGCTGGAGTATAAGAATCTACGGGAGAAACTAAAGAATGGATTTTTTCAATAATTGCTTCTTTACAAACGGAGCAAAACTGCTGGTTAAGGTACCTCATCTCACAGCTCTGATGCGGTCTGAACCAGCTTGGGCTTTCTGTATACGGATAGACTCCCACACTGTTTAATCCTACCCAGTTTTTCCATTTTATAGTAGCCGGATTAGAGTTTTGGGTTTTATTGGGAGACTCAAGAGAACCGGCAAACCAATATTCATCTGCTAATTTCCCAAAAGAATGCCCCAGCTCATGAACTACAATTTCACTGGCAGAACCATTCAACGATGCAAAGGCATAGGTGCCTCCACAACCGCCATATTCTGTAGAATTACCCAGTACATACGTGATATCATAATCCGGGATATTGGCAGCCAGTACCTGTCCTACTTTATTGGTTGTATTGCTGTAAATACATCTATGAACCCCAACATCAAAGGTAGACCCCAGATAATTATTGGGATTTGAAACCGGTATTACGGGTTCTGTAACATCAGTAGCCGTTCCGGGATGCTTAACGCCCGTTTCAGCAGAAACTACTTTCACGGCATAGGCATTAAAATAATTTTTGTATTCTTTGTAAGGACTTTTGGTAAAAAGATAATCAATGGTTGACTGAGCTGATGACACAAAAGATGTTTGCTGTGCAGCAGTAAAACCATCCCCTAAAACCGCAATAATAACACGTTTATCATTGCTGCCACTCTGTAAAAGGGGAACTTTGTCAAATACCTGTCCAAAACAGCTGCTTCCCATAAGAAGAGATAATAATATTTTTTTCATGATTATAGTTTTTGAGTGAATAATAGCTTTACACCATTGTCTGTGGCTTTTTCAATTTTTACAAGACCCATATTTTCAGAATAGGGAAACCTCACGCTGAACTCGGCATTTTGAAGTGAAGCCTTATGCCGGGACATCCCTTCTTTTTCATAGACTTCAAGTTCCGGATTCAGAGGATCTTTTATATGCTGGCTGGCAATTTCTTTGCCTCCCGTTTCTACAAGCGTAATAATAAAATCCCCGTTTTGAACTTCTTTTCGGTCAAAAGAAGGCATTGACTTCATCTTACCTTCCGAAATTTTGCTTTCCTGAAGGATAATTTTTTCACTTCCGGATCGGTCTTTATCTGCTTTAAAAAACAAATAAATAATCCGGTCACCTTTTTCTACCGTATTTTCTACTGCCACACTCCCGTACGAAGCTAACCCACTCTCTTTCTGAAAACTACAAAACAGAAAAGAGGGAACGATTAATAAATTGATCAAATTTTTCATGTCTATTTTTTTTAAAGTTAATAAACTTTTAAATACAAATCACTCCTATTTGACTTTTTTTGATGACTGAAAAGATGGCAGAAAGTCCTTATCTTTGAACCAATGATTTCAGAGAAAATAATTTTAGGTATTGATCCCGGAACAGCTATCATGGGGTTTGGTCTTATTTCCGTTAAAAAAGGTAAAATGGAAATGATCTCCATTCATGAACTGATCTTAAAAAAATATCCTAATCACGAAACGAAGCTTAAATATATTTTTGATAAGACGTTAGCGCTCATTGATGAATTCCATCCTGACGAAGTAGCTCTTGAAGCCCCTTTCTTTGGGAAAAATGTACAGAGTATGTTAAAATTAGGCCGTGCCCAGGGTGTAGCCATGGCTGCCAGCCTCCACAGAAATATTCCCATCACAGAATATTCTCCTAAAAAAATTAAAATGGCCATTACCGGAAACGGAAATGCCAGTAAAGAACAGGTAGCAGGAATGCTTCAGAACCTTCTTAACCTAAAGGAATTCCCCACAAAATACCTGGATGCCTCCGATGGCCTTGCCGTTGCCGTATGCCATCATTTCAATTCCGGAACCATTGCAGATACAAAATCATATTCCGGCTGGGATAGTTTTTTGAAACAGAACCCGGACCGGTTGAAATAACTCATATAAAACATAAAGTCATTATTGGATATACAAGGGCTTTTATCATTTACATTTTTAAATATAGTATTGTGTAGTAGCTTTTTTTTATATTAAATTCAAAAATGAAAAAATATATTTTAACACTGATTTCTTTTCTTTTTATAGGATGTAGTTACGATAAAATCTATGAAAATAGAGAAGCTGATAAACAAGACGCCCAAAAAGTTATTAATAAATTTTATTTTTTAATAAAAGAAGATAATAATAAAGAGGTTTTTAAATTATTTAGTGATCGATTTTTCAAGGAAGTAGGAAAAGAAAGATTTGAACAAATTTTAGATAAAACAGATAATGATTTTGGAAAAGTAAAAGATTATGAACTTACAGATAGCTGGACACAAATAATTAAGGGATCTAATTCTATCTCCAAATATAAACTTTCATATCTTGTTACAAGAGATTCCACTCAAACAAAAGAATATTTTAGACTGCAGAAAGAAAATGATACTGTTAAAATAATCTCTTATCGACTTGATTTTGATATTATACCAAAAAAATAAAAGCGAAAAAATTCCGCTTTATTTTTTTCTATTCATAGCATTTCCAAGAATGGGTAATAATAGTATCTTTTTTATGAATATTAAAACTTAACTCCCCTTTATTTTTCACTATTGTATCACCAATTTCTACTTCGTTCCAATATAAATTCCACCATCGATTAGTAGTTTTTACAAACTTTAGGCTTTTGTGTACGTGGATCATAACCTTTTACTTCAAAATAGACAGAAGACGTAGGAAGTTTTTCAACTACTATTAGACATTCTTCTTTAGAAAGCATTTTAGTATACTCATCACAGTTCACTTTTCCACAAGAAAATAAAAAAAGAAAACTAATAATTATAAATAATTTCATTATACATTTAATTTAAATTGGGGGATTTCCCAATCCTAAAATATTGGGGATTAGCTTTCATCCAATTACTTATACTTATAGTATTTGTTTTAGATTTTCCAGCACTATACCCTAATTCTAAATTAAGACTTCTTGTTTCTGTACCATAAGGAGAAAACTTTCCATTTGATGAACTTTTGCTGTATTCTCCACCTACTTCATAAGACCCTGAGTATGCAGTGGATTCCCCTACTGCACCGCCAAAAACATCTGTATATTTAGATCCGTCAGGATTAGTTCCGTAGGCATTCATCATGTTAAATTGAAAGCCCATTCCTATACTTGGTAAATCCTGCACTCCATAAGTTCCAAACAAATTTGCTTGGCCAGTACCTAAGTTATAAGCTAAGGTTAAACTTCCTGAGCTCTGAGCAAAAGAACCTCCAAAAGTAATCCCTATAGCGTACTTTCCAAACATAGCAGATTCAGCAGCTCCAAGTCTTGTTCTTGCAGCTTGAAGATTTCTTTCGGCAGTAACACTTTTAGGAGTTATTTTAACCTCTCCAACATCATAAACTCTTCCATCAGCAATTGGTTTCCCTCCAGAAGATTCATCATAAACTACTCCATTTGCAGCATAATTTAAATTTCCCCGCTGAGCCGTTTCTCCTTCATATGTTCCTTTGATTCCTTTGTCTGTAAGATCTTGTTGGCTTTTTACATCATCTCTAAACACCATCTGTCCCATGGAATTACTAAACCAATCTGTTCCCTGTCTCCCATCCGGATCAATAAATCTGATTGGATTGTTGTAAGCATAGGTATATGTCGACCATCTCCTAGAGGTTTCTGCCAGTGGATCCACAACACCCCATCTTCCCAAATCCGGCATATAAAATCTCGCCCCATAATCATACATTCCGGTCTCTTGAAGCTCTTTTCCATTGTACTTAGTCTTCTGCCGTTGGGACTGGTAAAAATAACAATCCGGAATATTGTAGGAAAGCTTATTCATTATGAAGACTTCCCTGTTTTCAGACCAACTAAAATTATTAAATTTGTTTATTAAAAAATCAAATGATAATGAAACTACATATATTATTTTTTATTTCTTTTTTTCTAACAAGCTGCAATTTTAATAATACCTATGAAAATAGAGAGTCTGATAAGCAAGATGCTCAAAAGGTGGTTGATAGATTTTATTCATTAATAAAACAAAATAACAGAGAAGAAATGTCTAAGCTGTTTGGTAATAATTTTTTTAAGGTGACCAATAAAGATAAATTATACCAAGTTATTGATAAAACAGAAAATGAATATGGAGAAATTCAAAGTGATAGTCTTAATAGTTGGCGAACATTTGTTTCTAAAGGAACAAACTCTTTTTCAGAATATGAGTTAACCTATGACGTTAATAGAAACTACGGAAAAACAAAAGAAATAATTTCTTTAAAAAAGGAAAATGATACAATCAAAATCACTGGCTATAGAATAGATTTTGACATTGTTCCAAATAAATAAAAAGAAGCCGTCTCACAACTAAACGATGTGGGTTGAGAATCATTTAAACGAAAACCCTTCTCATATAGGGGTACAGGAAAATTTCATAAAAAAGGCCGTTTTCACGAGTTGTGAGACGGCCTCTTTATTTTAGTCTTCATAACATTTCCATTCATGGGTAATTATCGTATCCTTTTTATGAATACTAAATGTTAATTTTTTCTTTTCTTTTATTATAGTATCTCCAGCATTTATCTCTTTTTTGTATAAATTCCACCATCTATTATCGCTTTCACAAAATTTAGATTTATTAGTTACAGGATCATATCCTTTTGTTTTAAATAAATCAGGATATTTTGTTGGTGGAATCTCTACAACTATACTGCATTTTTCTTGAGAAATTATTTCTGTATAACTTTTACAGCTCATACAAGAATGAAAAATAAAGAAAATACTTAAATATGGTAATAATTTCATACTTCGATTATGGAATCTGTGAATTGGAATGAATTGAATAATTTTTCTTATCAAATATATAATTTAATATTCTATTTAAACTTGGAGTTAAGTCATTCGTATATGTTCTTGATATTCCAGCTCCATAACTTGTTCCTAAATTAACACTTGTTGTTACTGTTCCAGATCTCGAAGGTAACATCCCTGTCGGAGTTGTACTAGCACTTACGGAGCCTCCAAGTATATAGGCTCCAGAAGATTCTATAGAATGTCCTAGAGCTCCTTCAAATACGTTAGTATATTTTGATCCATCGGGATTTGTTCCATAAGCACTTAGTTGATTTAGTTGAATTGACATTCCAAAACCATCATTTCCTGCCAATCTAATAGAACTTGTTCCTAATAATTTTGCTTGACCTGTTCCAAAGTTTTGAGCTAAAGTAAAATTATAACTAGTATTACCATAACCATACCCTGCTGAAATTCCATATGCATATTTTCCAAACATAGCAGATTCAGCAGCTCCGAGTCTTGTTCTTGCAGCTTGAAGATTTCTTTCAGCAGTAACACTTTTAGGAGTTATGTTAACCTCTCCAACATCATAAACTCGTCCATCGGCAATGGGTTTCCCGCCAGAAGATTCATCATAAACCACTCCATTTGCAGCATAATTTAAACTTCCCCGCTGAGCCGTTTCTCCTACATATGTTCCTTTTATTCCTTTGTCTGTAAGATCTTGTTGGCTTTTTACATCATCTCTAAACACCATCTGTCCCATGGAATTACTAAACCAATCTGTTCCCTGTCTTCCATCTGGGTCTATGAAACGAATTGGATTGTTAAATGCATAAGCATAGGTAGAACAACGTCTGGAAGTTTCCGATAATGGGTCCACCACCCCCCATCTACCAATATCAGGCATATACATTCTGGCCCCGTAATCATACATACCCGTCTCCTGCAATTCCTTGCCGTTGTACTTGTACTGGTAAGCATTCTTGGTAGTCAATGTGTAATTATGCAATAATCCGAAAGGGTAATAATTGTTTACATCAACAATCTCTCCATGCGCCCAAGTGTCTACACAGCCCATTTTAGGACGACATACAGTTGTTTTATAATATCTTGGTTGAATAATTCCATCTTTATTAGTATCTGTAAAACTTAACCTTATATTTCCCAGATGATCAGTAAAATTATACACATAACGTTGATTAAGTTCATCATAATACCCCTCTGATGTAGAAATAACTCTCAATTTTAAAACGGGAATTTCATTAGGATCAGGATGATAAGTTCCTTCTCCATTCCAATACTCTACATCAAATGTAGACTTGTACTGGAAATCATTCAGATAATCCACCTCTATCTTATCTCCAAAAAGCTTCTTCACTTTTGTACCATCAGCCCGATAAATATATTTGGTAATACTTGGACCTTGGATAATCTGCTTAGGTAAATTTAAATAATTATATTCAATAGAAGAAATATCTTTATCCAACTGTGAGGTCATATTACCATTGTTGTCATATCCAACAGTATTAGGAGCTGCTAAATATGGATAACCTGAAGGATTCTGCTGTTCGTCAATTACTTTTATTAATCTATTTCCAATATATTCATATTTTAGATTGTCAATTACCTTTGCAATATTACTTCCGATGAGAGCTCCTTCTGATCTTTTTAATCGTTGAATATTTCCATTTAAATCATAGTCAACTTTCTCAAAAAATTCGTTAATACTTTCCTGTCCGGCTTTTTGATAAAAACCAGCAGAGAGTCTGTTTAATGAATCATAAGAATATCCATATCTTTTCAATGGTTCATTCTCTTCAATCAGAGTTTTCCATGAGACTTCAGAAATATTCCCGTTATATTTTGGCTTTACTTTCAGGTCAGTGAAATCTGAGTTCGGAACTTCAAGTCCTTCTACTTTATTATAATTAATTTGATATCCAAACAGATCGCTCCCCAAATTAGCAGGATCATTAATCTGAGTCATCCAACCACGGATATTGTAGGCGTAATCAATACTTTGAAGATTGTTTCCTACCTTCTTATTGGAAAGTTGAGACAATTCATTGTAGGTATTTTGAGCCAAAATCTCAACAGGATTGCTGTCTACCTGATGTTTATGTACCAGCAACCTATTCTGAGCATCATACTCAAAATTTTCTGTGATCAGTCTTTCAGTATCTGTATTCAGTCTTTTATGTCTGGTAACAACCATTTGAGGTACTCCAGCAAAATCCAGTTTGGATTCTGTTTTGGTATAGCCTCCTAAATGATTAATGGAGTAACTTCCTATCGCCCGGCCTTTGGTGTCGTAATACGTATAGTTCTTTGTCCAGTTATCATCTTCAACATTCTTCACAAGACTCATGACAGGAAGCCCTTTAGTGCTTCTTCCATCTGTACCAGGATTTTCCGTCAATACATTTTGTCCCTGAATAGTTGCCGGAAAAGATGGATTGAAACTGTAAACCGGATAAGTATCATAATAATTGACAGTCAAAACATTTTCTAAGTTATGAAAATAGGTATTGGAATAATAGATGGTCATTCCACTTCTTATAAACCCTTGGGGCTCTCTGTTTTCAATAACTACAACGTCTGCAATTTCATTCTGCATTTCGGTTCTCCCACCACCAGCCCGGGATCCAATATAAGCAACTCTTCCCAACCTGTCATATTTGGTAATCAGCCATTTGTTTTGTTCTCTCATATTAGCATCTTGTGTTATGATCAACCTGCCTGCCTTGTCATATCCCATATATTCCCAGCCTTTTCCGGGAAGCTTTTTTTCTACCAATCGGTTTTGGCCGTCATAACGGTACTGGTAATATAGGTTTTCTACCGTTGCAGGTTCTACTGTGGGAGCGGACGCTAAAGGTGGAATAACGAATGCCAGCTGGTCATATTCATTATAAACATAATAAGTATCAGCATTTCCTGTATTTAATGGCTTTCTGGATAATATAAGCTGTCCTTTTCCATTTTTGAATTCAATAGTTTTGTTTCCATCTTCATCAGTAGCTGTGTTTTTATATAATTGTGAAGCCTGGAAATACTGCAACAGCTGAATGGAAGTTTGAGTTCTGCCCTCAACCCAAGTGGTTGTGGTTTCATATTTTCTTACATAATCTTCATGAATATTAGCATCATATTCAAACTTCACAGGTTTACCAGCCCAGTCATTTCCCACCTGAATCTGCTGTTGGATTCTGTCTAAAGGTGAGTTTTCCAATATTTTCTCTGCATAAATCTTTTCCTGACCATAAATTCCAGGTTGGGTGGCATTAGCTAATGGATTGGGAACGATAGCTCCATTCAGAGTTCCTCCCTGCGGAACGGGTAAATAATCTTTGACCTGTCTTCCGAACTGATCATATTCGATATGGGTGACAACATCTCTTCCCAACGGGGAAGCTTTTACATTGACGACCTGTTTTGGTCTTCCTAGTCCATCAAAATACTGAACCGTTTCTGATGTTTTGGTAGGTGTAGTTCCATTATAATCAAGGTAAGTCTTGGATTGGATATAGTTTTCTGTGTTGGATACCTGTGCTTGTACAGTTCCCACTATCAGAAATCCTATCGGAATAATTATTTTTTTCATCGGTATTAGTTTTTATAGTTGTACTTCATTTCTTTCAACACTTTGCCATTCACATCAATTACTTTTTCAAGTCTGTTAGCTGAATCATAGATGTAGTTTTCTCTGATCCCTGATGGTGGGGTGATGCCTGTTATTCCAACTAATGGATCATAAGTATAGGTTGTCATCAAATACCCTTTCAGTAACGGATTATTTCTCAAAGTAATTAAACTATTAATCAGATTTTGTTCTGATGTACTATCTACATCTGCATTGGATTTTGTCACAATATCAAGGCTTAAATAATCTGTAGAAGCCGTAGATTGACCCAATATTTGCATGAACTGTGCATAAGTCAATCCTGCAACCTTCATAATGGGTAAACTTTGCTTATACCCATAAATTATAACTGTTGGAACTCCTGATTTATCTGTTGTTTGAATATAATTGCCTCTGTCATCTATTAAATCATAACTTATTTGATCAACCGTGTTATCTACATTAATTTTATAGTTGGTAAAATCCAAGTTGGTATCAAGCTTTGAATACCTGATTTTCTTAGCAACAAATGGAGGTGCATAAAAAAGATTCTCCTGAAGTGAGTATTTGTTGTTCTCATTTTTCGTAATTGCTATTACAGGATACATGATATTTGAATTAACCATCGAATTGTAAGCTGGTTCCTGCCCACCCACTATAGTTTCGTTTCCAGGACAATTTGTTCTACAACCACCTGATCGGACATCTTGAGCATAAAGAATTCTTTTAATACTTGTTCCTGAAGCAGTGGTTGTTTCAATCTGCTCTGGATATGGATGCCAGAGAATATTAGATTCTCTGTATTGAATCTTTGTTTCTGTTGAAACTTGTTTATCATTAAGATAGTCAATCACTTTTTCTTTCTTTAGTAGATACGGGATTACAGGAATGTACATGGTATAACTTCTTGTTGGAATCCCGTTCTGTATGTGGTTTTCATAAACTTCGGTGTAAACGTAATAATTCTCGTCAGAAACTTTACATGTACTACAGTCATTTAACCCTAAATCAGCTAACTCACTTTCAGGTTTTAAAAAATTTTGATATTCATATTGGTACTCTTTTAATAATTTATTTGAAGAATCAAAGATTTGTTTTTTCATTAATTTACCTCTTTCATATCCCCTGTTCCCTCCATAATGAACAAAATCAATGAAATTATATCTTCTAACAGAATTAACATCAGGATTAGTAGCAAAATCACTAAAAAAATAATCAGTATGCCCTTTATTGTTAATTTTTTCAGTTACCTGACTAAATTTTATTTTTCTTCCGCTATATATCCCAGAGCTTGCATTGTTGGCAAGTCTATACGTATAATTAGTTGTATAATTATTTTGTCCATCAAAATCAATTTTGGAAGCAATCCTACTGGTAGAGGAGTAAGCAGGATTAGAATTAAAATCAATTACTTGAGAAGCAAATGGAGATGTATCCGAAGTTTTATTTTGTTTAGAATAATCACTTTTTTCATAATTAAAAATAGTGTATCCTTTAGTAGGATAATTAACTTTTTGCAATAAAGTAACATCTATAAAGTTATTAGTATCTCCTTCACCTATATTATTAGTTCCATTCCAAAATCCATATGCATTTGTTCCATAACTATTTTTAGGTGGTAGGTTGTTTGTTTTGTAATAGTCAAATGAATAGCTTTCGTTATTTTTATTTATAGATGTTAAAAAATATCTAAAATTTGTTCCACCAAAGGGGGTTTGATTCAAAGCTATACTTTCATTTCTTCCAAAATAATTTAAATTGATACCATTTAAGTGTGTAAGGTTATTACCATCCTTAAAATAGCTATAATTAATATTTATATTTTTTCCTACTACTTCTATGTTTTGGAGGATTGCTCTTTTCGTGTAATTAGCAGTGGTTATAATACTTTCAGTAGTCCCAACATGAACTTCAAAAGATTTAGTGGCCACTGTATTTGAGGCATCTAACTGAGCTTGGGTTGGATAACTGGTTGGGAATAAACTTCCATTTGTAAGAGTTTTTTGTAAAAAAGGATTGAATATAGTTGCATCACCTTGCTTATAGGTTGCTTGAATTACATCACCATTACTTAACTCTACTTTTTTTAAAAACCACGATACTATATAGTTAGCCCTAGTTGCGCTGTAATAACTATGTGTTGAAGTAGCTCCTTTATTTGTATATTCAGAATAATTAACTTCTAAAGCGTCATAAGAACCTCCAAAGTAAAATCTATTGCCCTTATCGTCAATAACCTTTATTTCACTAACATTTTTATTTTGAAAATCTATAGGACTTGCTACGGAATAGCATTTAGAATTAAGTAAATCAGGACCCACTATTTGTAATTTAGCATTTTCACAAAATACTAATGGAGTACCTCTATTATCAAATATGAAGTACCCTTTATACCCAAAAAAATCAAAATAAAATTTATCTGGCTTAAAATCTGATTTTACATTACCATTTGGGTTTTCTAAAATTTGTTTTTTTGAAGGACTAAATCCATAATTAAGACTTTGTTGTTGAATAATACAATCAGTTGTAGCTTGCTTCTTACGTTCATCAGAAGCAATGAAGCCATAGAGATTATCAAGGGGCTCAGCAACAAAAAATTGCGAGAGTAAAAAATCACCGTTTACTTCTCTGGTAATACTTCCAATCTGATTCCCATACCAATTCAAACCAAAGATGCTTTCATCAACTCTTGGCATAAATCCACTTGATGTATTCGATATTTCGTTAGATAATGTCAAATTTCCAACTGGAATTTTGAATAATGGAACAGTTACATTAACGGCACCATTATATAGATTATTATTTGTCGTTACATTATTTATTAGAGACAAACTCTCTGAAGGTCTGTCTTGTGCAATAACATTTATTCCTAGACATGTTCCCAATAAAAGAATGCCCAATTTTATTTTTTCCATCGTGTTATTTTTTAATCAATTTAGCATTCGCCGTTTTATTCGTATCCGTTTTTATGGTCACCAGATAAGCACCTTGAATAAGCGCCTGGGTATTGATTTTGGTAACATTATTTTTAGTTTTTATATTCTGAAGCTGTCTTCCGCTCATGTCGTATAGCATAATGTCAGCTTCCTTAAAGTCAAAGCCTATTTCTACATAAGCATAGTCTGAAACCGGATTCGGATAAATCTTGATATCATGCTTTTCTATTAACTGATCAACCTGTTTGTCTCCCAGCTTTACAATCTTCCAGTTCTCTTTTCCTAATTCCTCAGCACTGGTTCCGGCCAGAATAATTGAGCCATCTCTGTTAAGTCTCAAATCTGAAAGTCTCTCCTCTCTTTTCCTCGAGTCGCCACTCACATGTTTTCGCCACTGCTCATTTCCGTTGCCATCAAGATAGAGCATCCAAAAGGTTTCATCATCTTTCTCTATTCTTCCTTCCGACTGAGTATAACCACCCAACAATATTCCTTTGGTAGCATCCTGGTTCTTGGCTCTCGGCTCTTGGTTCTTGATTCTTGATTCTTGACTCTGTATCACATTCATTCCCATCAGAATATCCCTGTTCTTGAAATTGTAAGATTTCTGCCAGATCTCTTCACCTCTTTCATTCAAAGAAATAAGCCAAAGGTCTGTGCCTTCTTCGATACCTACTGATTTATTTCCGGATCTTTCGGATCTGGATTCTCCTCCGATAATAAAACCGTTTGAAGTTAGAGCCAGAGTTCTGATATGATCATCGCCTTTTCCGCCAAAGTTCTTTTCCCATTCTAGTTTTCCGTTTTTATCCAACTTTACGATCCAGTAGTCGCCTTCACCGAAGTTGGTGCTGGCTTTTGGCATTTGACTAATGGATATTGAGACAGATGATCTTTCAGTCGAAGGTGTAGTCTCAGGATTTCCAATTCCGGAACCCGAACCACTAACCTCGGAACTCCTCGAATAGATTCCCAGTAATGCTCCGCCGTCTTTTGTTGGGATCATTTTTTCCACTTCGTCTAATCCTCTTCCCCCTAGAATAAGTTGAGACAATTCTTTTCCGTCTTTATCCAGTCTGGTGATCCAGACATCTTTTGAACCATAACCTTTGGATGAGTTTTGTATATTTCCGGCTACAAAAAATCCTAAATCCGTGGTTTGAATGACAGCTTTGGCTTCTTCATCTGAGGAAGTTCCCAGGTTTTTTTGCCACAGTTCATCACCAAATTCATTCAGCCTGATCAGCCAGATATCCGATCCGCCTTTGGAATCTTCTTTTTTATCAAGCCCTTTTCCGGAATAAGAAGTTCCTGAAACCAGAAATCCACCATCCTGGGTGGTCACAGTTCCTGATAAATAATCGTGGTTTTGTCCGGCAAAATATTTCTCCCAAACCGGCTCTCCCTGTTGGTTGAGTTTGATCAGGTGATAATCATAGCCGTTGTTTTGCTTTTGGCTATTAGCAGCTGGCGACTGGCTTTTAACCTGGATAGAGCTTCCTGTGATAAGATATTGCTGATCAATAGTTGTGATTACCTGATTGAGAAAATCCTGCGTGGAGGATTTGATGTCTTTCTGCCAGATCACTTCCTGGGCAGAGAAGCTCAGAGCTGTGCACAGAAACCATGCACCGAGATAAAGTTTTTTCATTCCCTGTTCTTTTTAAGTTATTATTATTTTAATTTTGCTGCAAAAGTATTCTTTTTAGTTCACTGTCGAAAGATTTATTGACGTGAATAAGCACAAATTCATGATCTGTTAACTTTTTATAGGTTGATGTTATTTTCATTCAAAAATAGTACTCAGAAGCGACAAAACTTGTCGTATAATCATGGAAAAGAAGCAATTAATTCTAAAATAGAAATTTCATATTCTTTTACATTATATTCAATTAAACATATTCATATAATAGTTTGTTTTACAAAAAAATACGGATAAAAAGAAGATTACTTGGTAAAACATAATACTATCTTTTACATTGGTATGATTTTTAGTATTACATTTGTATAAATTTTCAGTTATGAAAACAAACCAACAAACTATAAATCAAGGGAATCATAAAATAAATTGGTTCCAGCAGTTTCTGATGGTATGTTCCGGCGGAAACATCCATATTTTGAGAAAAACCCCAAGTGAATGGAATAAATTTTCGGGGATTGGAGGAATTGTCCTTTTCACCGCTGTATTTGCTACTCTTTCTGCAGGGTATGCCATGTATACGGTATTTGATAATATCTGGGCTTCTATAGGATTCGGAATTCTTTGGGGATTAATGATCTTCAACCTGGACCGTTATATTGTTTCATCCATTAAGAAGACCGGGACATGGTGGAACCAGATCCTGATGTCTATTCCCCGCCTGATTTTGGCCACATTTTTAGGAATTATCATTTCAAAACCTTTAGAGCTTAAAATTTTTGAAAAAGAAGTCAACAAACAGCTTAACACTATTATACAAAGAAATAAGAAGCAGCTTCAGGGAGAAATGAGCGGAAGAATTCTTCAGCAAAGCGGACCCTTTGAAACCGAGAAGCAGCAGATTTCAGAAAAGATAGCCCAATACCAAAAGTCTTATGATTCAGCATCTGTGGAACTGGAGAAAGAAATTCTGGGAAAACAGTCCGGACTGACCAGTGGAAAAGAAGGTTTCGGGCCTAATGCCAAACGTAAACAGCAATTAAAAGAACAGCGCAGGATGGATCTTGAAAATTTTCAGAAACAATCTGCTCCCAGACTGGAATATTTGGATAAAGAAATTTCCAAGGTATATACTAATCTGGAAACTGAAAGAAAATCTTCAGAAACCTTTGAAGATAAATTCAACGGTTTTGCCGCAAGACTGCAGGCTCTGGATGAACTTGGCAAAAATTCTGCCATTATCGGATTGGCTGCTGCTTTCATAATGGGACTTTTTATCTGTCTTGAGATCTCCCCTGTTCTGGTGAAATTAATATCCCATGTAGGGCCTTATGATTATCTTTTAGAAAAAACGGAAAATGACTTCAGACTGTATTCCAAAGAAAAAATTGAAAAAGGAAATGCACTGACTGATTTTCGTATTGATGATTTTAAGGATAATTTAAAAAATTAGCGTATTTTTCAAATATGATTATTGATAAAGAAGAAATCCGGAAAAAAAAGAAAAAGCTGGATGACTGTAAAGCTTTTCTCAAAAAAGAATTCATTGGAATAGATAAAATTATTGATAACCTGATGGAATATATTCAGGTATGGTATCTGATGCCTGAGATTCTTACCCGCCCTGTGGTGATAAGCCTTTGGGGAATGACAGGAGTAGGAAAAACAGACCTGGTAAGAAAAATGGTCCGGTTTCTGGATTTTCAAAACCGTTTCGTAGAAATTGAGCTCAGCAACAGTGATGAAACCTCATGGAGCAAAAGCGTTGCTGATATATTTCAAACTAATGGTCTTGGTGATGAGAAACCCAGTATTGCCCTTTTTGACGAGATCCAGCGCTTTAATACTCTTGAACCAGATGGAACTCCTGTGCCGCAGACTAAATACACAGATTTCTGGGAGCTTTTAAGTGATGGGAGGTTAAGTAAAAGGGAACGTGAAGACCTGGAACATTACCTCTTCTCCTACCTTTTACGGAAAAAGGAAAATGAGAGACGGAAAAAAGGTGGTGAAACAGATTTGGAAGAAAACCCCTATCTCAATCTCTGGGATGCAAAAGAGCTTAAGAAATACCTCAGCATGGACGATGATGTGATGAGCATCATTGATATGAAAGAGGAAGATATGATCAAGCTGATCCGTAAGAAACAAAAGGAAAAGAAAATCTATGAGCCTGTAGATTACAGCAAAATGCTGATCATCATCAGTGGAAACCTGGATGAAGCCTTTCAAATGTCCCGCGAAACCAGTGAAGCTGATATAGATGCCAATATCTACCATGCATTCACCAAGAAAATTACGATGGTGGACATAAAGAATGCATTAGCCAGAAAATTCCGTCCTGAGCAGGTTGCCCGATTTGGTAATATCCATCTTATTTATTTTTCACTGAAAACAGAAGATTTTTACAAGCTTATTCAACGGGAGATCAATAATCTGAGACATAAAACTAAAACAAAATTCGGTGTTGCTCTGAAGATTAATAAAAATATCAACGGGCTTATTTATAGAAACGGAGTGTTTCCTGTACAGGGTGTCCGTCCCGTATTCAGCAGTGTAGTGGATATTTTGGACACCAACCTCAGCCAGTTTCTTTTTGAAGCGATAATGAATGAGGATACAACTATAGAAATTGATTACCTTCAGGAACAGAAGATCATTACCGGGAAAATAGGCAGCAGAATGGTTGAAATTCCTTATACGGGAAGAATAGACAGCATACGTCAGGCTAATGAACAGAATGCCGTCGCTAATATCAGCGTCCACGAATGCGGTCATGCCGTTTGCTATATGCTTTATACCGGATTTGCCCCGTTACAGCTGAAAAGTAAGGTGGCAAGCAGCTATGCCGCAGGTTTTACATTTCCCCATCAGATACACGACACAAGGGAAAGTATCCTGGACAGAATTAAAATTTATCTTGCAGGAGGAATTGCTGAAGAAATTATTTTTGGCGAAAAGAATGCCAGCATAGGAAGAAGTCATGATAGAGAGCAGGCTACTGTTCTTGCTATAGATTATATCCGAAAATATGGTTTTGAAGAGGATTTCCAGGCCACCTATAACCTGGAAGATTATCCTCACCGCATGCAACAGCATATTACCGATGAGAGAGTAGAAAAACTGATACAGGATCTCGCCAAAATTACCAGGGAAGACCTTATCCTTCACCTGGACCTGTTGATAGATATAAGCAAAATACTGAGTGAAAAAGGAAGCATGCTGCCTAAAGAAATTTACGATATTGCCATTAAGCATCATCTAAAGGTAAGCATTAAAGAGGAGGGCTATCTTCATATTACAGATTACCATGACCTTCTCCATCTTCAGAAAAAAGACTGAGAATAGTATAACTAAAGCTTTCGGATATCCGGAAGCTTTTCTTTTTCAAATCAGGAACATTTTTTGCTTTACCCTGGTATGCCATCAAGTGTCGTAAATAGCTTTATTTATTTTCCTGAAACTGAAATATTGCGAATTATATATCAGTCGGGAGCTGTTTATGACTACCTTAATGTACCGTCTGATATTGTTGAAAAGTTTAGAAAAGCCAAGTCAAAAGGCATTTTCCTAAATAAGATCATTAAACCCGGATTTAAATATTCCAGAATAAGCTGAACAAAAAAGCCTTCAAAAGTAATTCACTTTTAAAGGCTCTCTATTGAACAATATTAACTTCTTTTTATAAAGAGTAGTTCGGAGCTTCCTGAGTAATGATGACATCATGTGGATGGGATTCTTTTAATCCGCTTCCTGTGATCATTACCAGTTTGGAATCTTTTTGTAAAACTTCAATATCTTTAGCTCCACAATATCCCATACCGGCTCTTAATCCTCCCGTTAACTGGAAGATTACATCTTCTAGTTTTCCTTTGTGAGGTACTCTTCCTTCAATTCCTTCCGGAACGAATTTTTTAGCTTCACTTTGGAAATATCTTTCTTTTCCTCCTCTTTTCATTGCAGAAAGGCTTCCCATTCCCTGGTAAGATTTAAATTTTCTTCCCTGGAAGATAATCTCTTCACCCGGTGCTTCATCTGTTCCTGCTAAAAGAGATCCTAGCATCACTGCTCCTGCCCCGCTTGCAATTGCTTTTACAATATCTCCGGAAAGCTTAATCCCTCCATCTGCAATTACGGTAACATTTTTAGATTTCGCATATTCATATACGTTATAAATAGCTGATAGCTGTGGTACACCTACTCCGGCAACCACTCTCGTTGTACAGATAGATCCCGGACCTACTCCTACTTTAAGAACATTAGCCCCTGCTTCAATCAAATCTTTAGCAGCATCAGCCGTTACAATATTTCCTCCTACAATATCTAAATCCGGATATTTTTTTCTAATTTCTGAAATCTTATCCAGTACCCCTTTCGAATGTCCGTGTGCAGAGTCAATTGCTATGATATCAACACCGGCTTTTACCAAAGCCTCGATTCTATCTAATGTATCTTCTCCTACTCCTACTCCCGCACCTACAATAAGACGGCCTCCCTGATCTTTATTAGCATTAGGGTATTCTAATTGATTATCAATATCCTTGATGGTAATTAACCCTACAAGCTTATTATCTTTATCTACAATCGGAAGTTTCTCTACTCTGCTTTTAAGAAGAATTTCTTTAGCTTTTTCAAGGTTGGTATCTTTATCGGAAGTGATAAGATTTTCTTTGGTCATGATCTCTTCCACTTTCATATCAAGATTTTCCTGATATTTCACATCTCTGTTGGTAATGATTCCTATCAGAACATTATCAGCATCTACTACAGGAAGCCCTGAAATTTTGTATTTCGACATCATTTCTTTGGCCTGCCCTAAAGTATAATCTTTAGAAAGGGTTACAGGATCTGAAATCATTCCGTTTTCGGAACGCTTCACGCGGTTCACCTGTGCAGCCTGCTCAGCAATGGTCATATTTTTATGAATAAAACCTAAGCCTCCAACTCTTGCCAAAGCAATCGCCAGATCACCTTCAGTAACAGTGTCCATCGCAGCAGATACTATCGGAACATTCAGCGTGATTTTGTCGGTAAGTCTTGATTTTAATGATACCTGGTTAGGTAAAACTTCTGAATAAGAAGGGACTAGAAGAACGTCATCGAAAGTGATGGCTGTCTCTACAATTTTGTTATGAATAGACATCTTTACTTTCTTTGCAAAATTAGGCTATTTTAGTGAGATATGAAAATCATTTTTAATAGTTTACATAAAAATTAATAATCTATAACTTAAATCAAAAAAACCATCCTTTAATAAGAATGGTTTGATCACAAAATAAATCTAGTATGTTTGAAACTACTTGTTACAAATTATCTTTACGGCACCATAACTTCTGTTATCTAACCGGGTTACCATTTTCGTTCAGCTTTTCAATGTGGGTCTGGTTATTTTTATCAATATAAAGCCTTTAGCCGAACTTTTCCTTTTGTATCGCGGATAAAAATACCCACATCTCCATTGGATTAAAGAAGATCATTCCCGCCTCTCTTTCTCTCGGCTTCATTCTTTGTGACTGGCCATTCCGGGATGTTGTCTTTCTTTATTGCTGATGACCATCTTTAAGGTTCCGTCTTTCTCTACAATATTGATGCGTTCCACATCTATTTCTTTAAACCTCTTATTGGAAGACTGTATTTTGAATGCAAGAATAAAAAACAGAATACAAACTACAGTAAGTGAAACAACGTAAATCTTTAGGGCACGCACTTCCTTTACTAATTTTTAAATATTAAAATTGCTTTGACTTATATGAAATTAAATTACTTATCTGAAACAGAATTAATTATTTTTGAGATATCATCTGCTGTAAAATTTCCTTTTACATCTACAAATACCAATTCTTTACTTGAATTTACAGTAATCAGCATATTTTTAATAGCATCCCCATTCTGTTTTACGCGTACATTCACATTTTCACCATCATGTTTTACGGTCGCCCAGTCTTCATAGTTATTATTATTTAAATAGTTAGCATAATCATTCAGCATTTCTTTACTTCCATTTTCTACGGTAAGAACTTTGATTTTAGAAACCTTTCTAATCAGATCAATGACCTCTTCACTTTCTCCATCTTCTCTTAAGGCTTTCTTTATAAAAGGCTTTGCCATCATCAGGGGTACATTAATACTTTTAAATTTCGCCCCTTTGAAATCATACCCGGAATCTGAAAAGAAATCCATATTGGGTTTTCCTGAAACCACACAGGACTGAAGTGCAAATACTGTGAAGAAGACAAGAAAAATGTTTTTAAAAATTTTCATGGTGATTGTTTTTAGTCTATAGCTTTTAATGAGCCTCCTGAAGTTTTGCTGATATTGGATTCTATTTCCGGTCTTCCTTTATATCTTACCAGTCCTCCTGAAGATGCTCTCACTTTTAATTTTCCCGATACACTTACTGTAAGATTTCCACCTGACGTAGCTTCTGTTTCTACGTAGTCAAACTTTAAGTCTTCTGCCTTACAGACAGCGCCGCTGCTGATATCAATGGTTCCTGAATTGGCTTTTCCACTTAAGCTGGTACTGGATCCACTTGAGCTTTTAATGGATATATTCCCTGCAGTCACTCCCGCTCTTACACTTGCTCCCGATGAAACAGACAGGTCTACGGCTTCCATGATTTTAAAATCTCCTGTCATGTGAGCTCCCGATGATGCATCAATTCTCATATCCTTTTCCTGAATAGAATTGACTACCGTAAAGTTTGATCCTGATGAGATATCAATATTATCCATTTTTGGAGAAGATACATTAACGCTTAAGTTTTTAAACCTTAAGTTTTTTACTCCTTTATTATCAACATGGATCTTCAATACTCCGTTTTCTACTTTTGTAACAATATATTGCAGCTTATCAGCATCTGCAATTACCTTAACGCTGGTAGGCTTTTCCTGTTTGAAGACTACATTTACTCCTGTACTCACCTGGATTCCCGAAAACTCACCTACATTTCTTGCTTCTCCATTCAGATAAGACACATTATTTTCTGAAGTCAGTGTATTTCTTGTGTTTGTTACAGGATTCTTTTTGGTTTCACTGGAATTAATGATTTTGCTGACATCATCCATAGAAAGCTTCCCGTCAAGCATTACAAAAATACTTTCTCCGCCACCACCGTCAATGCTCAACAGCAAATCATCCAGCATTCCATTCTTGGCTTCGGAAGAGAGAAACTTTACTTTAGCCCCTGCGTTATTCACTGTCATGATTTCGCTGTAGTTGAGATTCTTCACATAAGAAGCCACATCTCTGCTCAATTGAGAAAGGTTGTCCTGAACTCTGCGTCCGTCTGCTGTATTTCCTTTTTCAGGGTTTTCTGTGATCAGAATTTTTAATCCATTAATTTTTGATAATAATGGTTTTATCTGATCCAGCTGTGAATCATCAATATTCAGGCTGCTAAGCATTCCAAACATCGGCTTGGCAATCTTGATGGAAGTAACTCCTTCCACTTCCTGATATTTTTCAAAAAGCTGATCGAATTTGTCTCTTTGCCCATATACATTAAAAAAATGGGAGAAAGCAAGTGCGAATATTATGAATAGTTTTTTCATGAGTCAATTTTATTTTTTTAAGTTAATGAGTAGTACTGATCAGACCTGTCTCTTTTTCAGTTAATAATCGTCATCTACCACTTTAGGCTGTACCAATTTTTCACTAACGTTATTTGCAAATATCTGGAATGAATACTTAGTCACATTAATAGCTTCTTCTACATTATCAATTCTTTTTCCGTTAACGATAACGTAAGAGTTTTCATAGCCTGTAGAATCTTTTTTTGTTTGAGTGTTGAAAGAAGAGTTATCTACATATCTCGGTTTTCTCTCTTTTTTAAGCCGTCCTCTTTTGGGTAGAATCTCATCCAATACATCTTTTTCAGCCACAGAATGTCCCTGAAAAATAGAGTCTTTTTTTGCTCCTGAAATAGAATCTGTATGATTAACAGCTACCTGGCTTTTATGGTCATTATTCTCTTCTATAAAGTCAGACTTTTGTCTTAATACTTCATCTTTTACTAATTTTTCTGCATCCTGAGCACCTGTATTCTGATAGGTATTGAAAATAAATCCAATACTGAAAAGTAACAGAACAGCTGCTGCCATCCAAAACCATTTGGGGAAAGAAGGCTTATGCTTTTCTAAAGGAATAATAGGAGCAGTATCTTCTGCAGTATCTTTTTCTTCTGTCTTCTGAAGAAAGTCTTCAAAACTCCAGTCCATTTTTTCGTCCTTTATGTCCCGGAAGATTTCGTCGTATTTATCTTGTAATTGATCTTTTTTCATAACTCATCAATTGTGTAATTTGTTCTTTTACCTTTTGTCTTGCCCGCATCAGGTTTACCCTTACTGCATTTTCTTCCATTTCCAGCATTTCAGAAATTTCGGAAACTTCATACTCCTCTACATCTTTCATATGGATGACCATTTTCTGCTTTTCCGGAAGCTGGTTGATAAATCCTATAATATGATCTTTAAGATTATCAATATCCATACTGTAGAGCTCTGATCTGTGGAGCTGCATATCTGCAAACCCTATCTTCACGTTGTGATGCTTCAGACGGTTCAGGCATTCGTTCCGGACAGATTTCAGCGCATAGGATTTCAAATTCCCAAACTGCTCAAGTTCCTCCTTCTTCTGCCAGAATTTCATCATCAGATCCTGCACAACATCTTCTGCTTCATCACTGCTCATGACAAATCTTTTCGCAAAACGATACATCTCGTCTTTGAGAATAAACACCGTATTCTTGAAAGTTTCTTGGGTCATGAGTTTTGTTTCTTATAGGTAAGACAATTGCTGTTACCATTCTATTACATCGAAAATAAAAAAAACTTCAATTATTTTGAAGTTTTTTTATAATCAGGTTAATAGGTCTCAAAAATATGTTTTAAAATCGCCTTGTCATCGTCTGTTAGAGAGACTTTTCGTCTTCCCATTGCTCTTTCTGCAACTTCATATACTTTATCCAGTTTAAATCTTTCATCATCTTTAAGCCCACCCCATGAAAAGCTTTCTACAAGATTGGGAGGAAAGCCCGGTTTAAAGATATTGGAAGCCACGCCAATGACAGTTCCTGTATTCAATTGGGTATTGATTGCTGTTTTTGAATGATCACCTACGATCAGACCTGCAAACTGTAAGCCTGTATCTTCAAAAGCTTTAGTCCTGTAGTTCCAGAGTTTTACATGGCTGTAATTATTTTTAAGGTTGGAAGAATTGGTATCGGCTCCGAAGTTACACCATTCTCCTATAACGGAATTCCCGATAAAGCCTTCATGCCCTTTACTGGTATAGCCGAAAATAATAATATTGTTTACTTCACCTCCTACTTTACAATGGGGGCCGATAGTAGTAGCTCCATAGATTTTGGCTCCAAGATTAAACTTAGAATCATCCCCTAATGTAATAGGACCACGAAGATTACAGCCTTCCATTACTTCAGCATTTTTACCGATATAGATTTTCCCTGTTTTGGTATTCAGGGTTGAAAATTCAATCTGTGCTCCTTCTTCAATAAACAGATCTTTCTTATCTCCTAAGAATCCATTGGTAGAAGAAAGTTCCTGTGAAGTTTTTCCTTTTGTAAGAAGTTCAAAATCAAAATCAATAGCATAATGATTATAGGTAAACAGATCCGCAGGCTTCTTAAAGAAAATAAGCTTTTCCTTAATATCCGTCATTTTTTCAATCTGATGTAAGGAAAAATCTTTCATGTTAATTCTGGCCGCCACCAATTCGTCTTCATATACCAGCGCCTCTCCCTGTTTAAGTTCTTTGATCTGCTGAATGACTGATTCTGTAGGTAAAAAATTGGCAACCAGAAAAAGACTCTCTGTATCTTCAGGATTTTTAAACTTATTCTGAAGATAGTTTTCTGTAAAATAAGAAACTTCATTATTTTCCAGGATTTTCTGCCATCTTTCTGAGAAAGTGAGGATTCCGCATCGCATTGCTGCAACAGGGCGGGTAAAAGTAAGCGGAAGAAAGTCTTCCCAATATTGTGCGTCTGAAAATACTAATTGCATTTTTTAGAAGTTAGAGATTAAAAGTTAGAATTCAGAGACTGAAATTCTATCCAAAACAAAAATACAAAAAGATGTGAGAAGTTAGAATAGGATCAGGTGCAAAAATTGGGAGTAATAAAAACTTACATCAATATACCTTCTCTTTAACGCAAAGTTCTACTTTTATTACGCTTTATCTGGGCAGTCACGTCACGTTATGACACAAAAAAAAGTCTCCCAAAAGATTGGAAGACTTCTATATTTTGATAGCAAAAAATTACTTAGCGAATTTTTTGTATTTGTTCATGAACTTATCTACTCTACCTGCAGTATCAACTAATTTTACTTTACCAGTGTAGAAAGGGTGAGAGGATGAAGAGATTTCCATTTTGATCAAAGGGTACTCTTGTCCTTCATACTCGATAGTGTCTTTTGTTTCTGCAGTAGACTTGCAAAGAAACACCTCGTCGTTACTCATATCTTTGAAAACAACAAGTCTATAATTTTCTGGGTGAATTCCGTTTTTCATAATACTATTTTTAAAAAAATTAAAGTTTGCTTCCGAAATAGTAATGGATATTTCTCTGCTAATTTTAGGTTGCAAAAATACAACATTTTTTCAAATATGCAAATACTGAATTCAATATTTTTTTAATGATAAGAAATTCAAAGTATTTTCGTTAAATTTGGAACTTACTTAAACTTTAATTTCGATGAAATTCAAATTATTACTGGCTTTTTCTTTCTGGGTACTGCTTGCCGCAGTATCGTGTAATAAGGACGATATTACGTTTGATGCCCCTTCACAGGAGCTGCGTTTTTCCAGGGATACGGTATTTTGTGACACGGTATACCACCAGGTCCGTTCAGAAACCTATGTTGTAAAAGTATATAATAATGAGGATAAAGATATTTTAATCCCAAGAATTAACCTTGAAAAAGGAGCTGCTTCTTTATATAGGATCAATGTAGATGGAAAGCCAGGATATGATTTTAAGGATGTTCCTTTAAGAAAGAAAGACAGTCTTTTTATATTTGTTGAAATAGCTCCGGAAGCTTCAGGGCCTGAAGCCATTGCTGAAGATAAAGTTCTTTTCTCCGGGCCTGCAGGCCAGCAGCATGTCACTTTATTTTCTGTAGTTCAGGATGCTGAGTTTTTTATTCAGACGTCCACTAATGCTAATATAATTGCAAATCATACAACATGGAATAACAATAAGGCCAAGATCATCTACGGAAACCTTACCGTTAATCCGAATATCATGTTGAATATAGAACAGGGTACTAAAGTATATTTCCACCAAAACAGTGGAATGAAAATTTCTTCAGGGAGCACTTTAAATATCAACGGAACACAGGATCAACAGGTGATTATTAGGGGTGACAGAAATGATTTGGATCATGATACCCTTCCTAAAAACTGGAACTCAATCAGAATGGAAGCCAATTCAACACTGAATATGAACCATGCAAGACTTTTTGGAGGAACCAGGGGTCTGGATATGAGACAGACTACCGCCACCATTAAAAACTCATTCATCCATACTTTCTTTGAATATGGAATTTATGCAGTAGCTTCTACAGTTAATGCCAATAACCTGGTAATGAACAACTGTGGTTCATCCTGTATCGGAATTTTCAGAGGTGGAAATCACACCTATACTCATGCCACGATTGCCAATTATTCAAGAAGCATGAGTTCTTTTGACAGAAAAGGAATTTTTGCAACCAATGAATGGAAAAATGATGCAGGGCAGACCGAACAAGGCGCTTTACAGCAGCTTATCCTGCAAAACAGTATTGTCTATTCTGACAGAGATAATTCTGTTCAGTTTGAACAGACACCAGGGCAGCAGTTTGAATTCTTAATCCAAAACTGTTTATTAAAATATTCCGGAACATCGGAAGCAGGTTTCCCTTTCGACAATAATACCAATGTGGTACAAAGTATCAAGAATGAGGAACCTCAGTTTGTCAATTATTTCATGGCTAAAATGAATTTAAGGGTAAAAACGCCTTCTCCGGCCAGAGGTAAAGGAAATGTAACAGTGGCAGGAACGGTACCTTTTGATATCGTGAATGTATCCAGAACCACTAACCCTACTCTTGGAGCTTATCAATAATGGAAATCACTCATCTACAGCAGCAGGTTGACGAATGGATAAAAACCATCGGTGTACGATATTTTAATGAGCTTACCAATATGGCGATGCTGACCGAAGAGGTAGGCGAAGTCGCCAGAATCATTGCCAGAAGGTATGGTGAGCAGAGCGAAAAAGAAAGCGACAAAAGCAAAGATCTTGGTGAAGAGCTGGCGGATGTTCTTTTTGTCACCTTATGTTTAGCCAACCAGACTGGAGTCAACCTCCAGGAAGCATTTGACAAAAAAATGAAAATAAAGACTGATCGGGATAAGGATCGCCATCAGAATAATGAAAAATTAAAATAAGATCTTCATCAGATTTCAGGTAAGCATATCTGAAATCTGATGTCCGGATTTTGAAATATGAAGAAATAATGAAGCTAGAGAAATCAACATTAACTGGAGATAAAACAGTACAGATCAGCGGTTCGAAAAGTATTTCGAATCGTTTATTGATTTTGGAAAGTCTGTTTAGCAATATAAAAATCGGAAATCTTTCCAATTCCCAGGACACGCAGTTGCTTAAAAAAGCATTATCTGCAAATACTGATGTAGTGGATATTCACCATGCGGGAACAGCCATGCGTTTTCTTACATCCTATTATTCAATTCAGGAAGGGAAAACAACAGTTCTTACCGGCTCAGGGAGAATGAAAGAAAGACCGATCAAAAATTTAGTAAACGCTTTGAGAGATCTTGGTGTGGACGTTGAATATTTAGAAAATGAAGGTTTTCCTCCTTTAAAAATCACAGGAAGAAAAATCACTCAAACCCAGGTGAATGTTCCTGCCAATATTTCAAGTCAGTTTATTACATCTCTTCTTCTTATTGCAGGAAAACTTGAAAACGGACTGAAGATTAATCTTGTCGGCGAGGTAACGTCAAGATCTTATATTGAAATGACCCTGGATATTCTAACAAAATTTGGAATTACAAGCAGCTTTGAAGGAAATACCATACAAGTAGAGCACCACTATGAGGATAGTGAATCTTCAGCATTAAGTTATGAAGTAGAAAGTGACTGGAGTTCGGCTTCTTATTTCTACTCTATCTGTGCGTTGGGAAGAAAAACGATTCATTTAAAAAGCTTTTATAAAGAATCTACTCAAGGGGATTCGGCCATTGCAAAAATCTATGAAGACTTCTTCGGAATTAAAACGATCTTTTCTGAGGATGAGCATAAAATCACGTTACAACCTCAGCCGGATTTTTCTTTTCCGGAAAAAATCGTATTGGATATGAACAATTGTCCGGATATTGCACAGACTCTTTGTGTAACTGCGGCAGCATTACAAATTCCTTTTGATATTTCAGGACTGGGAACTTTAAGAGTGAAAGAAACCGACAGATTACTGGCTTTATATAATGAGCTGAAAAAACTGGGAACGGAAACGGAAATCACGGATCTAACGATCAAATCTACCCATTTTGGGAATCCGCAAGAAAATATTTCTATTAAAACCTACCAGGATCATAGAATGGCGATGAGCTTTGCTCCTTTTTGCCTGATTAAAGAACTTAATATCGAAGACGAGGATGTTGTAGAAAAGTCTTATCCGATGTTCTGGGAAGACCTTGCCTCTGTAGTTACAAAATAATTTAAGAATGTGGTAATTTGAATAAGATTATAAGTCATTTCAAATTACTACATTTAATACATCATATCCTTCCATGAAAAAATATTTAGTTTTATTTTCATTACTACTTCCATTGTCAGTTTGGGCGCAATACCTGCTTCCCAATGAAGAAATTCTGTATTCTTTTGAAACGAAAACAGGAAAGAAAATGGCTTTGGTAAAAGATAAAGAGAACGGATACATTCAGTACCGTTTTGGAAATAAAGATTATGTAGAAATGGAATTTCCTGCTGAAAAGACAAAAGACAGCTGGAAAAAATTCAGGTACAGATCTTATATGAGAGGAGGAGGAAAACAAAATGCAGGAATGGAACTCAACTACCTGACCTTTACCAATAATGAGTATCAGTACCAGCTTTTCAGAACATACTATGCAGAAGATAATTCCTATTCTACCGGTATCACAGTAACCGACACTAAGGGTAAAGAGACCAATATCAACGGGATATACAAAACGATAAAAGGGTGCATGTGCTATTTGAAAGAATCCGGACTGATCGAAAAAGAAGATACCGGATTATAAATTCAAATATAGCTGTATGAAAAGTCTTTTCTCTTTAATTGCTTTATTGCTGATCACTTTTTATAATGCCCAGGGTCTGAAAAATTTTCCGACACCGAAAGGATATACAAAGATTGCCGAATCTAAAGGAGATCTGGATAAGGACGGAAAAGATGAAGTGGTGATTATATTTGATACTGATCAGAAAGCTTCAGAAAGCGCAGACAATCCGGAATTTAAAGATTATAAAAGAGTTTTCTACATTCTGAAAAACGAGGATAACAGCCTTAAGGTCTGGAAGAAAAACGCCACCGTTCTTTTTTCAAGCGGAATGGGTTTTTACCCTGAAGAGAATACCCCTCCGGAAATTTCTATAAAAAATAATGCACTGACGATTTCACAGACATTTAATACCAATTCAAGACATACCCAAAATTATAACCATACTTTCAGGTTTCAGAATGGAGATTTCTATTTGATAGGTTCCCATGATCAATTTGAAGACACCTGTGATTTTATTTTTTTGAATGAGATCAATTTTTCAACAGGAAAGGTTATCGTTGATAAAGAATATTCATCCTGTAATGATGAAACGAAAGCACCTGATCCTTTTCACAAGGAGTTTACCCATAAGCTGAAAACCCTTATAAAGATGAATGACTTTACCATTGGAGGGCATCAATTCAGAATTCCCGGTTCTGCTGATGATCTCTTTTTTTAGAATGTAGATTTCTTTCTTATTTATGTCATACAAATTAATCATCTCTTAAAATTAAATTAACTCCTTATATCTTGACCTATTCTTATTTTTAGCTTACCTAAAAATATAATAAAACTATGTTCAAGAACCACATGAGACGTTTCACTACGATGAGTCTTAGTATTGCCACCGCAAGTTTATTTTTCTCCTGCTCGGATGCCAGTACCGAAAGAGAGGTAAATGATAATGGAATAACATCTGTAGAAAAAGCCAACTACAGAAATGCTGCACTTCCTATAGCCATGAACAGCTGGATGTCCGGCCTTCAGGATAACATTTCAATTTCAAGGATTTCTATTCCTGGTACTCATGACTCCGGTGCTACCAGAGAAATCCCTTCTAACAGCGGTACGGCAAAAACCCAAAACCTCAGTATCGGTGAACAACTCAATACAGGGGTACGTTTTCTGGATATCCGCTGCCGGCATATTGACAATTCTTTTGCGATTCACCATGGTCCTATTTATCAGAATCTGAATTTTGATGATGTCCTTACTGCCTGCTATTCATTTCTGGAAAGTCATCCTTCAGAAACCATCATCATGTCTGTAAAAGAAGAATATGATGCTTCTAATACGACCAGAAGTTTTGAAAGTACTTTTGATTCGTACATTCAGAAAAATCCATCAAAATGGGATCTGGGAACCAATATCCCCAATCTTGGACAGGTAAGGGGGAAAATCAAATTATTAAGAAGATTCTCAGCAGGAACAGCCAAAGGGATCAATGCAACTTCATGGGCAGACAATACTACATTTGAAATCAATAACAATGGCGCTCCAATGAAAGTCCAGGATTATTATAAGGTAACAAATAATGATGATAAATGGGCAGGCATTTCATCTCTCCTGAATGAAGCCAAGAATGATGGCAGCAATAAGCTTTTTGTCAACTTTACAAGTGGTTACAAACCGGGAATCTTCGGAATACCAAGCATCCCTACAGTTTCCAACAGCATTAATCCTAAATTGAAAACATTCTTCCAAACAAATACACAAGGAACTTACGGGGTAATGCCTATAGACTTTGTCAATGCTGAGTTATCTGAGCTGATCGTTAAAACAAATTTTTAGAATCTTAAATTTCTAAGAAATACAAAAAACCGGCTGCTTCAAAAGTGAAACAGCCGGTTTTTATTAGATCAATTAATATATCTGAATAATCTGTGTAATCTAATGTTATAAGAATTTTAATAATATGATGCTTTCATTCCTTATTACAATCAACAAGACAATCTCAATAATGAAACATCCTTATTCTTATACATTATTTCTGAATACCATATGCTGCCAAAATCTTATTGAAGATCTCTGTATTTTCAAACAGCCCTGTAAATTCTTTGGAATTGGGTCCGTACGCAAATACACTGGAAGGAATTGAAGTGTGATCATTGGTACTGAAGTTTCCAAATATCCATCCGTCTTTAAGGCTACCGTCCAGAAGCGTCAATCCTCCAGTTTCATGGTCCCCTACAACGATTACTAATGTCTCTTTATTTTCATCAGCAAATTTCATGGCTTTCCCTACCACGTGATCAAAATCCAATAACTCGGTCACCAGCTGCTCAATATTATTGCTGTGTCCTCCTCCATCAGTCTGTGACGCTTCGATCATCATAAAGAATCCTTTTTTATTGTTCTTTACCTCATTTAAGGTAAGGTCAAAAGCATCTGCCAGCCAGTTTCCTCTTCTGTTTGTAATTCTCTGCGAAGCTAAAGGATCAATAATCAGTGTACGGTTGTTTATTTTACTAACAGATTTTAAATCATAGAACACGTCTACTTTCGCCTCTCTAAACTTTTGCAGGTTTTCCTGGGATAATCCACTGGTAGGACCTCCGATTAAAATTTTTGTTTTGGAAGAAGCAAAGTCTTTCAGGATCGACTCCGAGCTATTCCTGTTATCTGAATGTGCATAAAAATCTGCAGGCGTAGCATCGGTAACATCTCCAGTAGAAATCAAACCGGAAACCATTCCTTTATCTGCAATAATATCAGGAATCTGCGCCAAAGCTTTTCCCATATGGTCTACTCCCACAAATGTATTTTTGGTTTTTACCCCTGTAGCAAAAGCGGTAGAACCGGGAGCTGAGTCTGTAATATAGGCATTGGAAGAATTGGTTTTGGACAATCCTGTAGACTTCATATTAAAAACATTCAACTTTCCTTTATTCGCTGTAAATGCAGCATAGTACTGTGGTAGCGACGTTCCGTCCGGAATCAGAAGGATCACATTTTTCACCTTTTTAGCTATACCATCCGTTTTATAAGTGGGCGTATAGGTAGTGTATTCTTTGGTATTTTTATAAAAGTTTTTAGGAATGGTATTCATGAACTTTTTAAGATCCGGAATATGGTCGGTATTGATATAATCCACTCCCATATCCATAAAATTCACCCAAGCATTAGGGAAATCAGGAGCTCCGTAAAAACGCATTGGTTTTTGCTGAACATGGGCCTTTTCCACTGCTTTTTTAATCTTATCGGTTTCTTCATCCCTCGGAATTCCTTTCCCATTCCATTTTACAAGCTCAGGTAAATCTGCACTGAACATTCCTACCCTTTTCAGCTGATCCGGAGTATAATTTTTCTCAAGATTCCCATCAAAATAAAGATAACTGGGATAGTTTTTAAAATCACCCGGCTGAGGCCTTCCTCCCGTAATCACAATTTTAATTCCAGCATCCCCTGTAATCTCAGGATATTTTTTCAGGGTACTTACTAATGCATTCAAAGAAGTCTTATAATCCTGCTTGATGTCAATAAGCAGCTGCAGCTTTTTATTTGCATCCGGATAAATATGTCCTTTATTCTGTTTAATCTGTTTCGAGATATTGTCCAGATAAAGGTTTTCTAAGGTCCGGTCTGAAGACAGTTCTTTTTCCGTATGGCCTACCCATAGTTTACCTTTCACCAGGAAAACATCTGCTTCAATAGAACCAAAATTAGCATAATAAGCCTGCCAGAAAGGGATTTCCTGCATGTAATCATTATGAGAATGGGCATTGCCCACATTATAATTTAAATAATTCTGTGCCTGATTTTCAGAGAAAACAGCCAGGGCCAATACAGCCAAAATCTTTGATAATTTCATACTATTTTTGAAAAAAACTATATCACCACAGCAGTTCTGTGATGATATAGCGGATAATATATATTAGACTAACATTTTACCAACCTTCATTTTGTTTAATAACATTATGGCTGTTTACAATTTCAGCTTGCGGAACGGCCCATACGTTATGTACAGCAGGGTTAAAATTTCTTGCGGCCCATACTTCCTGATTGTTTATCCCGTGAAGAGGTTTTGCATACGTTTCTTTAGCATCTCCCCAGCGGACAAGATCTCTGTGACGATCTGCCCATTCTCCTGCAAGCTCACAACGTCTTTCGTGCTTCAGGTCAGCCATAGTACATCCGAATTTTGGAGCTAAGCCTGCACGTTGTCTTATCATATTGATTTCTACGTCAGCATTGCTGCCTTTCATCAGTAAAGCTTCTGCTTTGATGAGGATCACCTCAGCATAACGCATAATCGGAACGGCAAGATCTGTACACGGGTAATCCCCGTTGGCACTTACGTGGCCACTGTTCAGTTGATATTTAAATGCATCCATGTATTTATTGAACTGATAACCGGTAAGGGAATTGGAAGAAGCATAGGTTCTTTCTGTTCCGTTAAAAGTAAACTTATCACCCAATTTCAGAATCGTTGCACTTCTTCTGAGGTCCCCTGTTTCATATTCATCATACAGCTCTTTTGTCGGCTGGAAATATCCCCATCCATTATATTCTCCCCATCCTTTGTTTTCAAGCATTACTCCCGGAAGAATACTTCCCACCGAATTAAATTTAGGGGTACTTGGTATTGACCAGATATATTCTGAGCTATAATTATTTTCGGCTTTAAAGACATCCTTAT
Organism: Chryseobacterium sp. Bi04; assembly: GCF_918698085.1. Classification (GTDB taxonomy): domain Bacteria; phylum Bacteroidota; class Bacteroidia; order Flavobacteriales; family Weeksellaceae; genus Chryseobacterium. Next base: position 25,441 of record NZ_CAKKLP010000007.1, on the reverse strand, counting down.
AATTGCTCAGCAGGTTTCTGTTTCCTTTTGTCATTACTTCATTAGCCCAATATTCTGCATTCTGCCAGTCTTTCATAAACAGATACACTTTTGCCAACAATGCCCATGCCGCGGCTTTATGAGGTCTTCCAAAATCCTTTGCCGGAAGTTCTGCCTGAGCTGGCAACAGTTCTGCTGCCTTTTTCAGGTCATTTACAATATAGTTGTAATTCACCATTACATTAGCGGCTCTTGGAATAGGATTGGGATCCGGTTCTTTTGTACGGTCTATAATAGGAATTCCCGCTTTTTCATTTCCATAATTATAGGCTAGCTCAAAATACATCCGGCTGCTCATAAATAAAGCTTCACCCAAATATTTATTCTTTATAGCTGCCGAAGTCTGAATATTGTCAACATTACGGATCACACGATTAGCAACTCCGATTACATTATATCTTTTGTTCCATTGTGTTTCCAGATCTCCCGCTGCTATATAATTGCTGCTGAAGTTCTTGGCATTATCCGCCTCACTCTTCGCCCTTCCTGTTACCATATCATCACTGGCATTGATAAACCAAAAGAAACCTCGTCCGTAAAACTCTCCGTCAGACAGAGGTTTATACATAGCATTAGCGCCGGTGATCAGATCATTTTCCGTTTTCCAGAAACTGGCTTCCGTAGGAGTTCCTTCAGGCTGAATATCCAGCTCTCCCGTACATGATAAAAGCATTGCCGATATTCCTGATACTAAAAATATTTTATTGAAAAATTTCATTTTTTTACTTTTTGTTGTTTAAAATTATAATCCTATTTCCACCCCGAAAATGAATGAGCGTGACTGTGGATATCTTCCGGTATCTACCCCATAAGAATTCATTCCTACTTCAGGATCAAAACCTGTATATTTAGTAATAGTGAAAAGATTATTGGTGGTCACATAGATTCTAACCTTATTCACATCCAGCTTTTGGTAAAGCTCTCTCGGTAACGAATACCCGATAGTCAGGTTTTTCAGTCTTAGATAAGAACCGTCTTCTACATAGAAGTCTGATACCTTGGAATAGTTTCCACCTGGATCACCATGTACAAGCCTTGGAATATCAGTATTGGTATTCTGAGGAGTCCAGGCATTCAGGATATCTCTGTCCATATTATAATTCTGCCCTGTTCCTCCCGGATTTAAGGAAATAAACTTCATCCCGTTAAAAATCTTATTCCCGTATACTCCCTGTAAGAAAATATTAAGGTCAAAATTTTTCCAGGTCATATTGTAAGAAAATCCATAAGAGAATTTAGGATATGGGCTTCCAAGATTTACAAAATCCTGGTTGCTCAGTACCCCTGTATTTCCATCCTTCTTCAGGAACTTAATATCTCCAGGTTTCGCATTGGGCTGAATAAGATTCCCATTAGCATCTTTATAATTATTAATCTCATCCTGAGACTGGAAAATACCTCCTGTTTTATATCCGTAAAAAGAATATAACGGATCTCCTATTTTTATACGGGTCGGTTTCAATACCCCTCTTACTCCATTATCATTAATAAAAATTTCATCCACATCAGCAAGTTGCTTCACCGTATTTTTTAGTTGACTAAAAGTAACTCCCACTGAATAAGTAAAATCCCCTGTCTTCTTACCACTATAGTTAATTCCTAATTCGTATCCTTTATCCTGAAATAATCCGGCGTTCACATACTGGTTATTATAGGTAGCCGTACTTGGTAAGCTCACATTAAAGATCTGATCTTTGGAGTTTTTCACGAAGTAATCAAACTGTAAAGAAAGACTGTTGTGAAGGAAAGAAGCATCTACCCCAAAGTTAGTCTGTTCAGATTTTCCCCATTTCAGATCCGGATTAGGTCTCGTCGTAGCATAATAGGCAATATTCTGCGAAGGATCCTGTCCAAAAATCACATTATTATCCCTTGTCATTAAAGGATTGACGGCCTGAGGAGAAATCCCACCGAGATTTCCTAAGATCCCATAGCTTCCCCTAAGTTTTAAGTTTGACAACCAGGAAATATCATTCATAAAACTTTCCCTGGATATTACCCAAGCTCCGGAAACAGCGTAGTAATTAGCAAAACGGTTCTGCTTTGCCACTAATGAAGAACCATCACGTCTTCCCAGCAAACTGATGATATACTTCCCTGCGTAATCATAATTTAGTCTTGCCAGATAAGATACCAAAGCCTGTTTGAATCTATAACTGGATACTTCTTTATTCGTATCTGCAGCATTCTGAAGATGCTGGAAAACATCTGCCTCACTTCTGAAATCAAAAGATTTTGCCAGAAACCCGTCTTCAACTGTTTTCTGAAAAGTAAAACCTGCCAGGAAATCAAAATTGTGTTTACCTGCAGTAAACTTATAGGTAAGAAGCTGCTCTGCAAGGGCAGTAGACGTATTATTAGACTGGTATTCTAAATTGTTCGTATCAAATATTTTCCCAACTTCCAGCACTCTGGAAGTAAAATTCTTTACGTTTCCTATTTTAAATGTCTGTGAGAAGTTGGAACGGAATTTCAAATCTTTTGCCAACGTAATTTCAGCATAGGGATTAATTAAAATTTCATGGGTAGGATTCCTGATATTGATCCTTTTAAGATAGGCTACAGGATTGATCATATCTCCGTAACCACCGGCTACATCAATAGGTAACCCGGAAAAAGCTCCTGTTTGGGTATATACGGGAACATTCGGTGGATAATACATGGCGGCTATCAAAGCTCCTGTATAGCCACTTTTAGTATCTGCCGTATTTCCGTCAGAGTAATTATAGTACATATTCTCTCCAATCGTCAGCCAGTCTTTCACTTTATGCTCAGAGTTCACCCTGAAATTATATCGCTTTGCCTGGGTATTCAATAAAATCCCCTCCAGCGCTCTGTGGTTCATTCCCACATAAAATCTGGACTTTTCTCCTCCACCACTTAAATTAAGGTTATATTCCTGGATCGTTCCTGTACGGAAAATCTCTTTCATCCAGTCTGTTCTGGTAATTCTTCCGTCAGGATATTTTTCAGGATTAAAAGCAATAGGTAAACTACCCAGCTTACCGGCATTTGCATAAGCCTGGTACATCACATCCTGAAATTCTGCCGCATTTAAAGACTCTTTCAATCGCCATGCTTCGTTAATACCATATTTAACATCAAAGTCTACAGTGAGGACTCCTTTTTTCCCTTTTTTAGTGGTAATAAGGATCACCCCTCCTGAAGATCGTGCTCCATAAATTGCTGCAGAGGCATCTTTAAGAACAGAGATATCCTGAATATCATTCGGGTTAATAGATGGAGTTCCGTTGAAAACCACTCCGTCTACCACGTAAAGAGGGGTTTCTCCGTTAATACCTCCCAAACCACGGATATTTACTTTGGGTGAACCGTTAGGATCACCTCCTTCATTCACTACTGTTACTCCGGGAGCCTTCCCCTGAAGAACCTCTCCTACTCCTGACAAAGATCTGGAAGTAAGTTTATCTAATGAGGCTTCAGTAACAGCACCGGATACTTTGCTTTTTTTCTGCGTTCCATAGCCCACAACAATAACCTCATCAATGGCTTTTTCTTTTAAGCTGTCTTTTTTTTGAGATAGAAACATCGGTGAAACCGATATTGCACCAATAAGTAAAACCCTCCCCGTCAGATAAGAAACTGAAACAGGGACTTTAAATACATTCATGACATCCTTTTTAATTAGATGCAAAATTAGACCAGCCCAGACCCGGACAGCATTAAGGTTTCCTTATGTTTTTATTAAGAAATTTTAGCTTAATTCGAAATGCACATACAATACAAAACACGCAATATTCTGATTTAAAGACAAATAAACAAATAAAGTAGTCATTCCATTTATATTATGGACAGCATTAAGATTAATTTTACTTTAAGTTTAATCACTCCGGGACAATAGATCAGCACATCATTAAACAGCAGGTACCTCATGTCTTATATTTATAAATAATAACAGACTTCTCTTTTCTTTTTTTACATTTGCTGAAAATAGAGCTTTCTTTAAGCAGCTGATAGAATCAACCTCAACAGACTGCTTATAAAGAAATAAAAGAACAATTAAATCATACAGATTAAATGACCATTATCATCACAGGAACATCGTCAGGAATTGGTTTTGCATTGGCCGAATATTTTGGTAAAAAAGGGAACAAAGTATATGGTTTAAGCCGAAAATATACGGAAAGTCAGTACTTCAAGTCTATTCCAACGGATGTTACTGATAATACTGCGATTCAGAATGCTATTACAGAAATTTTAAAAACTGAAAGCAGAATCGATGTTCTGATCAATAATGCAGGAATGGGAATGGTAGGAGCTGTGGAAGATTCTACCCAAGAGGATATCTTAAAACTATTCAGCCTGAATCTGACAGGTCCCGTTCAGATGATGAGCGCTGTTCTTCCGAAAATGCGTGAGCATCAATTTGGAAAAATTATTAATGTTTCCAGTATCGGAAGTGAAATGGGACTTCCTTTCCGTGGTTTTTATTCTGCATCAAAATCTGCACTGGATAAAGTAACTGAAGCGATGAGGTATGAAGTTTACCCATGGAATATTGATGTATGTTCTCTTCATTTGGGAGATATCAAAACCAATATTGCAGAGAACAGGGTGATAGCCCAGGTTTCAGAGCCTTATAAAAATGTGTTCAATAAGGTATATGCTTTAATGAACTCTCATGTCAATGATGGAACAGAACCTGTAGAAGTAGCAGAATATATAGAAAAGCTTTTAGGAAAAAATAAATGGAAAGCTCATTATTATTTTGGTAAATTCGGGCAGAAGATTGGAGTTCCGCTGAAATGGATTCTTCCACAGGGAGTTTATGAGAATTTAATGAAGAAATATAATAAACTGGACTAGTTTCAGTTATTAAAAAGTTATTTATATTTTAAACTATTAAGGTGATTGAGTTGTTAAGAATGAAGATGAACTTCGCTTATTCGGTTCATTTACTAAAGTCAGAGTGACTGTCTGTATCTCAAGATAATTCTTAATGATGTAAGCCCAGCTAAAATTGAAGTTATTTCTAAAAATATTTTTTGTGCTGTTCTGCGTTTTTATCCAAGCGCAGAAAAAGCATTATTGGCTTATTGATACGGAAACAAAGGTTAAGAAAAAGGTCAAAGATTCAGCGTCTGCCGTAAAGTTTCTGGATTCATTAGCCCAAAACAATTATTTCTTCACCCAGCTGAAAGAGGTAAAAATAAAAGGCGACAGCACTGAAATTTTTTTCGACAAGGGCAAAAATTACAACGAAACCTATGTTGACCTTTCTGATTCTATAGTTCAGAAGCTCAAGGTTCAGAAAGATTTTTTCACCAAAAATCTGGATTCCACAAAAAAAAGTATCAATAAAAAATATATTGATGACGGCTATTCCTTCAGCAGAATTAAATCAAAATATAAAGGCAAAAAAAATGGATTTCCCGTTATAGAGTTGGATATCAATAAGAATGACAAAAGAACTATTGATGGATTTGTGGTCAAAGGCTACGAGAGGGTTCCAAAAAGATTTATTAAAAATCTGGAAAAGGAGTTTAAAGGAAAAACCTATGACGATAAAAATCTGATAGCCGTCAACAAAAGTTTTCAGAGTCATCCTTTTGTAACACTGGAACGCCAGCCTCAGACTTTATTCACCAAAGACTCTACAAATATTTATCTTTTCCTGGAAAAGAAAAAGACCAATAGTTTTGATGGGGTAATCGGTTTTGGAAATGACAAAACGAATAAGTTTACCTTAAACGGAACCATGAATGTCAACTTCAGAAATATGTTCAATGGTTTTGAAGCAATTAGTTTATATTGGCAGAGAAACCCGGACAGAGGGCAGACTTTTGACCTGCAGGTTGATATTCCTTATCTTTTCAAATCCAATATCGGGCTGAATACAAAGGTGAATATTTACAGACAGGATTCTACTTTTGCCAATGTCAAATTCCTTCCTGCTTTTTATTACCACCTTAATAACCGGAACAAAATCGGTCTGCGCGGAACTTTAGAAACTTCAAGTATTATTGATACTTTATATACCCAGGGAAAGGATTATAACAAAAGAGGAATAGGGATCTGGTATGAGATGACTGAACCTACCGATATTGATCTTTTTCTTTATAAAACAAAGATCAGTGCCGGATATGATTTCTTAACGACCACCTATACAAAAGATAATATCAAAGCTACCCAAAATCAGTTTTACTTTTATGGGGAGCACAATTACCATATTTCCGGAAACCATTTTCTTAATATAAAAGGTGAAGGCCGGATGATGGATTCTAAAATGGAATTTTCCACCAATGAATTATTCCGCTTTGGAGGCTGGAATTCCATGCGGGGTTTCAATGAAAACTCCCTTGCGGCAGATTATTTCTATTACGGAGGTTTAGAATACCGGTACTTAATTGGTAATCAGGCATTTTTCGACCTCTTTGGACAGTACGGACAGCTCAATAATAAATCATTGAATGTAAAGCCCAAACTCTACAGTGTCGGGCTCGGTTTTAACTTCTTTATTCCGATAGGGCTGATGAGCTTCCAGCTCTCCAATGGTAATGAGTTTGGAAATCCTTTTAAGTTTAATGATATTAAAATTCACTGGGGAATCCTGAGCAGGTTCTAAAAAATTCTTTTTCCTTCATTTTCGGAACTCTTTAATAAATAAAATAAAGTGAAAAACATCTTCTAAATATTGCTTCTTATTTTACCATTTTATTAATTATTATTGTTAAAAAATATTAAAATCATATTTTTAATTTAACATAACATTAAAACACAGGTAATAGTGTCAGGGTATATTTGCCTTCAAAAAAATGAAGAAGACTTTAGCTAGTTTTGCAATTTCTCTGCTTCCTCTTTATTTTACAGCTCAGGAAATTAATATTTCAGGAAATGTAAAATCTGAAAACGGAACAAGTGTTTCCGGAGTCAATATTACTGACAAAAATACCGGTAAGACGGCTAAGACCGATGATAATGGTAATTTTACCATCTCGGCCAATCCCAAAGACATTCTTGAATTTTATTCTCCGGACTTTTCTTTGTACACTATAGAAGTTTCTTCAAAAAAACAATATGCGGTAACTCTGAAAAAGGTGAATGAAAAACAGCTTGAAGGTGTTGTCATCACCGCTTTGGGGATTGCAAAAAAGAAAGAAAAGATTGGGTATTCTACTCAGGAAGTAGGCACTAAGCAGTTTGAAACAGTTACTACTCCCAGCATAGGAAATTTGTTTTCCGGTCAGGTAGCCGGTCTTAATGTATCCAACCCTACCGGCATGCAGCAGGCCCCGGATTTTACTTTAAGGGGAAACTCTAACCTGGTTTTTGTTATTGATGGAGTAATTGTTGAAAAAGAAGTCTTTCAAAACCTGGATCCCAACAATATTGAGAATATCAACGTTCTGAAAGGAGCTACTGCTTCTGCATTATATGGCTCCAGAGGGAGGTATGGTGCCGTGCTGATTACTACGAAAAGTGCTAAAAAGAAAGGTTTCTCTGTAGAATTTTCACAAAATACAATGATTACCGGCGGGTTTATCAATCTTCCAAAAACTCAAACCGAATATGGAAATGGTTCCCATGGAAAATATGAATTCTGGGACGGAGCAGACGGTGGTGTGAATGACGGAGATATGATCTGGGGTCCAAAATTCACCCCCGGACTTCAGATTGCACAATGGAACAGCCCCATCAGAGATAAAGTAACAGGCCAGATTGTCCCATGGTATGGAGCCGTGACAGGAACTCAGTACAATGACAAATCAAGATATGAAAGAGTTCCCATCGACTGGAAGTACCATGATAACTTAAATACATTTCTGAAACCAGCAGTTATCAACAATAACAACTTCTCTATAAGCTATAAAAACAATCAGGATATATACAGACTTTCGGGAAATTTCATGAATTACGATGACCGGGTTCCCAACTCTTATCTGCAGCGTTATGGCGTGAATTTTTCTTCGGAAAATCATTTGGGAGAGAAATTCATCTTCAATACAAAATTCAATTTCAACCAGACTTTTACACCGAGTACCCCCAATTATGACTACAATCCAAGCGGACATATGTACACCATCCTGATCTGGATGGGTGGTGATGTTGACGGAAATGCACTGAAAAATCATATGTGGGTTCCCGGAAAAGAAGGTACTGCACAGGCAAACTGGAATTATGCATGGTACAACAATCCATGGTTCGGAGCTGAATATTATAAGAATAAGAACCGAACCAATATCATCAATGCTCAGGCCGGTCTGGAATATAAGGCTACAAAAGATTTCTCCGTAAAAGGTAAGATATCTATTGTTGAAAACCACAATAAGCAGGAAAAACTAAGCCCTTATTCTTATTTCAATTACGACGCTCCAAGAAGTGGAGGTTATATTCTTAATGATTCCAAAACATGGAACCTCAACTATGATGTATTGGCAACTTATAAGAAAAAGATTTCCGAGAATTTTGATATTACCATCAATGCCGGAGGTTCTACATTCTACTATAAAAATAATATAGACAATAAATCTACTGATGGACTGAAAGTTCCGGAACTTTATACGCTTGACAACTCTATCGGGGCTATAAAATATTACTCTTATCTTAAAGAAAAGCTGATCTACAGTGCCTATTCAACCATTGATATCGGGTTATATAACGCCTTTTTCATCAATATTTCCGGGCGTAATGACTGGTCTTCTACCCTGCCTAAGGCTAACAGATCTTATTTCTATCCGTCAGCTTCCGTTAGTGCTGTCATTTCCAACCTTATCAAAATGCCTGAAGCCATTAATCTCTTAAAGCTTTCAGCATCATGGGCAAAAGTAGCCTATGACTTTAAACCTTATTCTACCAGAAATTATTATGTAAATAACGATGGGATTACCTTTAATGGAAATCCTACCTATTATTACCCTACCATTCTGAATATTGAAAACTCTTTAAAGCCTGAGCAAACCAAGTCTTATGAATTGGGAGTAAGCGCAGGGTTATTCAAAAACAGGGTAAGTTTGGATGTCACTTATTTCAGAACACTGGATTATAATAATATCCTTAAGTTCCCAAGTGCCCAATCATCAGGTTTTACCTCTCAGTATGTCAACGGGAATGAATATACTACAAAAGGACTTGAAATTTCATTAGGATTAGTTCCGGTAAAAACCAAGGATTTCACATGGAAATCATTGGTCAACTGGAGTACTTATGAACAAAAGCTTACTTCTATTTATGATAATATGCCCAACTACAATAATATCAAGCTGGGTGAAAGAATGGACAGCTACTACGATTATACATGGCAAAAGTCTCCGGACGGGAAAGTGATCCTTGATACAAAATCAGGTATGCCAACAAGAGCCAATGCACCGAGCAATCTGGGGCATTTCAACCCGGACTGGACTTTCGGATTTAATAACAACTTTAAATATAAAAAGATATCCTTAAATATAGGAATCGATGGAAGCATTGGCGGAATAATGAGATCCCAGGTGGTAGAAAAAATGTGGTGGGGAGGAAAACATCCGAACTCTACCGCTTATAGAGATCAGGAATACGCTAACCCGGGAAGTTATTATTTCGTTCCCGATGGTGTCAATTATAATCCAACTACAGGGCTTTACACGCCTCATACCAAAGCAATCAGTTTCCAGGATTGGGCACAGAACTACCCTTATCAGGCAAGAGTTACCCAGGACGAGAGTGATGTATTTGCCAACGTCTTCGACAGAACTTTTATCAAACTAAGGTCTGTCGTATTGGAGTATGATTTTTCATCTTTACTCAATCCGAACGGAGTGATCAAAAGCTTTACGGCAAACATTTCAGCTTATAACCTGGCAATGTGGAAAAAATCTAAAAACCTTTATTCCGATCCTGACTTCCAGATCAAAACAGGCAGGGAAGGTGACATCAGTAATGACATCCAGGATCCTTCAAGCAGATGGTTTGGAATCGGATTTAATCTTAAATTTTAATTAAGTACAGAATACAATGAAAAATAATATAAATGGTATTGCTAAAATTGCATCGCAAAATGGTAAAACTGCGAAATGGCTTACTATAAAATCGCTACTTATTGCCGGAACGCTGGCATTGGCATCATGTGAATCCAGTCTTGATAAGATCAATGAGAATCCCAATGATAAGGCAAGCGTTGATCCCAAAGTTCTTCTGACCTATGTTTCAAAAGATGCTTTTCAGATAAACGGTGATAATATGTATGCTTCCCGAATGATGATCGGAACGGATGGCGAGAACACCTACCAGTATATGAAATGGAATGACACCTCTTTTGAAGTCTATACAAAAGGGCTTTTGAACACGGCAAAGATGATGCAGGAGGCTGAAAAAATAAACAATAAAAATTATGTGGCTATAGGAAAGTTCTACAGAGCCTATTATTTCTTTACATTAAGTTTAAAGGTTGGGAGTATTCCTTACAGTGAAGCTGTAAAAGGAGAATCCGGAATTACCCAGCCCAAGTATGACAGCCAGGAAGCGGTAATGGCCGGAATTTTATCTGAACTGAAAGAAGCCAGCAGCCTTATCAATTCCAATGATAAGATTGAAGGGGATATCATCTATAATGGGGATGCTGCAAAATGGAAAAAACTAATCAATGCTTTCCGTCTGAAGGTCCTGATCACGATGTCTAAGAAAAGTACGGTTGGAAACTACAATATCGCCACAGAGTTTGCCTCTATCGCCGGAAGCCAGCCTCTGATGACTTCCATTGCTGATAACGGTGAACTTAGGTTTGCAGATGCTGCGGACAGCCGATACACTATGTTTAACAACAGTGGTTACGGATCCAGTTTATACATGGCTGATTATTTTATCAATATGTTCAAGGACAGACAGGACCCTCGTTTGTTTACATTTGCAGCCCAGACTACCGGTGCAAAAGAAGCGGGAAAAGCTATTACCGATTTTACAGGATATAATGGTGGAAATCCTACCTCACCATATTCTGATAATGCAGCATTGATCACGGCAAAAAACATTTCTAAAGTAAACGACCGTTTCTATAAAGACCCTACCAATGAACCTTCATCGGTATTAAGTTATTCTGAACAGGAGTTTATTCTGGCTGAAGCTGCGGCAAGAGGCTGGATCTCCGGATCTGCAAAAACTCACTATGATAATGCTATCAAAGCAAGCTTCAGCTTTTACCAGGCCTATGTAAAAAATCCTAACCAGTATTTCGCCGGGTTTAATGTGAATCAGTATCTGGCAACGCCATTGGTTGTGTATGACGATGCCGCTCCTCTACAGAATCAGCTGGAAAAAATTATCACTCAAAAATACATGACCATGTTCCATCAGGCACAATGGACCTCGTATTATGATTATCTGAGAACAGGTTATCCCGATTATCCGCTCAAGGCCGGAGTTTCTGCTCCATTCAGGTTCAGATATCCACAGTCTGAGTACAATTACAACAGCTCTAATCTAAAGGCTGCCCTTACCGCTCAATATGGAGGAAATGATAATATTAACTCCAAACCTTGGTGGCTGCAGTAAGATTTTAATTATTTTTATATTCAACAAGAAACCGCAGGAAATCCTATTAACTTGCGGTTTCTTTCTTATTACGATTGAACATGAACAGAAGAGAATTTTTAGAAAAATCGAGCCTTTTACTGGCCGGATTGGGAACTTCAAGCGTCCTTCATCCTTCTATCTTAAAAGCATTAGCTATTGAACCTGCAGCATTATCTACGTTTTATGATGCGGAACATGTGGTCATCCTGATGCAGGAAAACCGTTCTTTTGATCATGCTTTTGGTGCGCTTAAAGGAGTAAGGGGATTTTTAGATCAGAGGGCTTTTATAAAACAGGACGGGCATTCTGTTTTCTTCCAAAAGGATAACAACGGAAAATATGCTTCTCCTGCCAGGCTGGATCTTAAAAATACAAAATCTACATGGATGAGCTCCCTGCCCCATTCATGGTCTGACCAACAAAAAGCTTTAAATAAAAGGAAATATGACCAGTGGCTTCAGTTTAAAGCTTCAGGAAATAAAGAGTATAAAAATATCCCGCTTACTTTGGGATATTACAACCGTGAAGATCTTCCATTTTATTACCAGCTGGCCGACGCATTTACCATATTCGATCAGTATTTCTGTTCTTCCCTTACCGGGACTACCCCAAACCGCCTGTTCCATTGGTCCGGAACTCTTAGGGAGCAGCAAAACGGCAAGGTAAAGGCCAATGTTTACAATGATCATATTGATTATGATAAGGCCAGACAAGCGAAATGGAAAAGTTTTCCCGAAATTTTAGAAGAGAAGAATGTTTCATGGAGAATTTATCAGAATGAAATAAGCCTGCCTAAAGGAATGTCCGGTGAGCAGGAAGCATGGCTAAGTAATTTCACAGATAATCCTATTGAATGGTTTTCAAATTTTAATGTTAAATTCTCAAAGGGATATTTTCAGAATATTCCCAATATGATCAGTTACCTGAAAAAAGAGATTGAAAAAAATCCCGGTCAGAAAACAAAACTTGAAGCCATAATTACGGAACTACAGGAAGATCAGGTAAAATACCATCCGGATAATTATTCAAAACTTTCCCAAAAGGAAAAAAACCTTCACGAAAAGGCCTTTACTACCAATTCTAATGATCCTGATTTCTGGAATCTGGAAATAGGTAACGATGAAAACGGAGAAAGATTGGTTGTTCCGAAAAGTGATGTCCTGTTCCAGTTCCGAAAAGATGTAGAGGAGAAAAAACTTCCATTGGTTTCATGGCTGGTAGCTCCCGAACATTTTTCCGACCATCCTGGATCTCCCTGGTATGGAGCCTGGTATATTTCTGAGGTTTTAAATATTCTGACTAAAGATCCTGAAATCTGGAAAAAGACAATCTTCATTATTAATTATGATGAAAACGACGGATATTTCGACCATGTCCTGCCTTTTGCACCTCCTCTAAATCCGAGTCAGCCGGTTGATATGAATGGAAAAGAAGGTGTGGAATATGTAGACAAATCCCAGGAATATATGTCTACCCTTCCATTACAGGACCATGAAAGAATTGAAGGAACTGTAGGCTTAGGCTATAGAGTTCCTATGATCATTGCCTCACCATGGACAAAAGGAGGTTTTGTGAACTCGGAAGTGTCGGATCATACTTCAATACTTCAGTTTCTTGAAAATTTTATTAAGAAAAAATTTAATAAAGATGTTCATGTGGACAATATCAGTGACTGGAGAAGAGCTGTGTGTGGAGATCTTACTTCTGCTTTCAATTCCCCGAGTGTAAAAGCTCCGCAAATGGACTATCTGAATCAAAAAGATTTTGCAAAAACCATTAATGCAGCAAAAAACAAACCTGTTCCTGATTTAAAATGGTATTCTGAAAATGAACTTAATAATACTCTCCTGCACATTCAGGAAAGGGGAACCAAACCATCCAATGCACTTCCTTATCAATTCCACGTTAATCTGGAAGGAGGAAAGATCAGGATGTCCAATTTAAAAGACAATGGTGTCCCTTTGCTGTTGTATGACAGAACCCAATTCAACAGTACAGATTATCATTTTTCATATGCTTTATATGCCAAACAGGAGCTATCGCATCCTGTACGTGCTGCTATTTATGATTATGAAATTTTCGGTCCTAATGGATTTTTCAGAAAATTTAAAGGAAATTCCAGCCCGGAAATAGAGGTTATGCTCATCAATCATACTCCCAAGAACCAGGTTGAACTGATCTTCAGAAATAATCAAAAAAGAAATATTCCGATACTCTTAGAAGACCTCTACGAGAAAAATAAGAAAACCTTAACTTTAGATCAACCTGAAGAAAAAATACTAATTGATCTCAGTAAGAATAAAGGCTGGTATGACGTAAAAGTAATATGGGAAGATCATATCTGGCATTTTGCAGGAAGGGCAGAAACCGGAAAAGCTTCGATTTCGGATCCTCATTGGGCTTAAAACCTTCTCAATAAAACTTAAAATCCCGTATACTTTTTGTACGGGATTTTTCATAATTACATACTCTAATTCCTTTATTATTCCCAATCATATTCAAATATAAGAACGTAATATTTAACAATATAAAAAATAATGTATATTTTTTTCATAGTATGTTGAATTTTATTACCTTCACTAAACTAATTATTTACATCATGAAAAAATTAAAATTAACAATTGCAATGTCTCTATTTGCGGTAGCCATATCTACTGGTATCAGTGCACAAGATACCAATACAGACAATCATACGATCACCATTTCAGTTCCAGAAGTTGCTCTGGTTGACATTGAACCTGCTGCTACTAAAAACCTTACATTGGGATTCACAGCTCCTACTGAAGCCGGAAATCCTATTATTCCAAGTACTGCCAACACTACGCTTTGGCTTAATTACTCTTCTATCAAATCTGTTGCTGATCCTACACGTAACGTAACTGTAAGCCTTAATGCCATCATTCCTGGCGTAGATATTCAAGTAACTGCAGCGGCAGCTACCGGATCCGGGGGAGGAACATTAGGAACATCTGCGGGACTTTTAACATTAAGTGCTGCCGACCAAACTATTATTTCGGGAATCGGAAGTGCTTACACAGGTAATGGTGCCAATAACGGACATAATCTTACCTATGCTCTTGCAGCAGGAAGCGGCCCCGGAGGTGTAGCAGCTTATGCGGACCTGCAGGCAACAGCCACTACAGTAGCCACTGTTACTTACACTATATCAGATAATTAGAATTTAATAAAATTCAATTCTGTATTTCAAAAACAAGAAGAAATTGTCTTTCAGTTTCTTCCTGGTTTTGTATTATTTAATGATTTAATTCCAAACTCTATATAATGATAAAGCGTATTCTTTTTTTGATCGCCCTTATTTTACAGTTTAGCTTTCTACATGCCGGCATTGTGATTCTCAACGGGCTTACGCATTCTTATACAATAGAAAACGGAAAAGTTTACAAAGGGAAAATTGGTATCGAGAACACGGGAAATAATGCTCAAAGTGTCAAGTTATTTTTACAGGACTTCGCCTATAATGCCGATGGAACAACCCATTATACGGCATTACATACCAATAAAAGAACTAATGGTGACTGGATTAAGCTCAACACGAATTTAATTACCCTGAAAGGGAAAGAAAAAACAGAGGTATTCTATGAGATCACAGTTCCAGATCAACCGGTAGATCCCGGCAGCTACTGGAGTGTAGTGATTGTAGAACCCGTAGATGATATAAAGCCCAGTGACAATAAACCAGGGGTGAATATCACTTCTGTCATACGGTATGCCATTCAGATCATTACAGATTATGATACAGAAAAGGCCAAACCGGACCTTAAGTTTGAAAGTGTAAAAGTAGAAAAAGAAGATGGAAAGCAAACTGCAAAAATTGCCATAGCCAATAAAGGGAATCTTTACTGTAAACCAACGGCCTCTATTGAGGTCTATAACCGTAAAACAGGAGAAAAAGTGGGGACTTATTCAAGTTTAACGATGGGGCTGCTGCCTTCTACTTCTAAAACATTTTACATTGATATCAGCAAAGTACCGCCAGATAAATACCGTGCTATGATAATGGCTACAGATGAGGAAGAGAATGCCTTTGCCCTCAATGTGGACTTAGACGTAAAAAATGATTAGAATTTGGACATTATTTATTACCATACTATTTTTCCCGGTATTTATTTTTTCACAGAAGCAATCAGACCGATTGAACAGTAAAAAAGATAGCCTAACTCCGGGAACATCTACATCTATACCTTTTACATTGGAAAATAACTCGGATGAGAACAAAACCTATGATATCTCAACGAGTGTTTCAAGTCCGCTTATTATTCCCATTTTAGAAAAAGGGGAATTTCAGATTGGTCCCCATGAAACTTCAGTATATCTTGTTCCTTTGCGTATCGCAGCAGAAACTACTCAGGGTGATTATTCAGTAACCTTACATATCAAAGACCGGAATACCGGAATTTCTTTTGTAAAAACTTCAAAAATTATCATTTCCGGCAACAGAAGACTTTTTGTAACGGCATTAGATTCTCCAGAGTTTATAAGGGCCGGAGAAACTATCCGTTCTTCTTTTCTTTTAAAAAATAATGGAAACGTAACGGAAAATATTATTCTGGAAAGTAAAAATGCTGTTGTTGATCATGATGCATCATTGGTTTTGGAACCTAATGAGTCAAAAATTATTACCATCCACAAAGTAACTCATCCGGAGCTTCGGCAAAATGAATATCAAAATCTAAATCTTTCGGTATATCCTAAAAATAATCCTAAGGAAAATCAAAGTGTTTATATAAGTACCCAGGTTATAGCGGTAAAGCCCACAGAAAACGATATTTATCACAGGCTTCCCATCTCGGCCTCATTATCTTTCATTGGAATGAAAAATATGGGTATTTACAATGATGGCTTCCAGGGGGAGATTTATGGTAAAGGATCGTTGGATAAAGAAAATAAAAACCAGATTGAATTTCGGGCCATTACCCACAACCCTATAGAATTCAACACATTTACCCAGTATGAAGAGTATTTTGTAAATTACAAGCGGGATAATTTTTTTATCCATCTTGGTGATAAAACGTATTCTTCATCCTTTTTAACAGAGTTTGCAAGATACGGCCGCGGAGCAGAAGTCCGATATGATTTTAATAAAGTGAGTGTGGGTGGCTTCTATAACCATCCGAGGTTTTTCAGGGATATTAAAGATGAATTTAATATCTATTCGGCTTTCAGGATAAGAAAAGAATCAGAACTTTATGTTGGATATCTTTACAAAACTCCTAGAGAAGGGGAAATAAATTACAGTAATGCAAGGTTAGACTCTGATGCCCATCTTCCCTATGCTAAGGGAAAATTCAAGGTTTCAAAAAACATTAATCTTTCCGGAGAATTTGCTTACAGTACCACAAAAAAAACAGACGGAACAGCTTATATGCTGCAGGGTGAAGCTATTTTTGAAAGGCTCAACGGAAGTTTAATGTATATCAAAGCAAGCCCTGAATTTGCAGGATATTTTACAAATACCAATACCTTTAACGGTAATATTTATTATAATGTAACCAAAAAGCTAAATGTTTTCGCCAATTATATGCAGGATGCTAAAAATTTTCAGCGGGATACTCTTTTGCTGGCTGCACCTTACAGAAAATATTTTCAATATGGACTGCAGTATAAATATCTTTCTAATGGTTTTATCATGCTTAACAATGGCTATCAAACCTATCAGGACCGTTTAGAGCCCCGGCAGTTTGATTACTATGAACGATATTTCAAAGTTATTATTAATCAGCAGATTGGCATATTTCAGATGAATATCGAAGGACAGTTTGGTAAAACGGATAATTATCTGACAGGATTCAATGGGGATTCCAGTTTTTATTCTGTCAATCTCTCCTTTCAAAAATTCAAAACATCTTTTAATCTATTTGGAAGTTATGCCGTCACTTCCCGATACCAGCTGCAAAATCAAAAAAATTTCTATTACGGTGCCAGAATCTTCAGCCAGTTTTCTGATAAAACCAACCTAAGTCTTTTTTACCAGAACAATTATATGCCTGAAGAATATTTCAAAGACAGAAATTTATTTGAACTTCTGTTCCATCAGCAGTTATTTTCCGGGCATGAGGTTGACCTTTCGGGAAGATATTCACTGCAAAGAGGAGAAATAGGAAATAAAGATTTTATATTTTCAATGCGCTATACCTGGCGTCCCAATATTCCGGTACAGAAAACTGCCGAATACATTACTTTATCCGGAAATATCAGCAACCTGGGAATAAAAAAGACGGAGGGAGTAAGATTAATGCTGGGAAGCTATTTATCAATTACAGATAAAGAAGGAAACTACTTATTTAAAAATGTGATTCCCGGTAATTACTTTTTGGAAATAGACCGTTCCACCACAGATATCAATGATATTCCTACCTTGGTATTTCCTGCAGCACTTTCTCTTATTAATAAAGAAAATATCTTTAATTTCGGATTAACTACAGCAGCCAGTGTACAGGGTCATATTCAGTTTGTAGAATCAGCAGACAAGAATCAGACAGGTATTTCAGAATTTCTTGCAAAGAAAGAAAAAAAGAAAAAAGAAAGTATCATTGTAGAAGCTGTCGGCAATGATCAAACGTACCGTAAAATCTGTTTGATAGGAGAGGATTTTGATTTTACCTATCTCCGGCCGGGTGACTGGACAATTAAAGTGTACCGGAACGGTCTTGATAAGCGTTATAAAATTTCAACCGATAAATTCCAGTTTACTTTAAAGCCTTCTGAAACAAAAAAACTAAGCATTAACGTTGTCAAACAGCAGATAGAAATCAGATACCAGCAGGAATCCCTAAAGGTAGGTTATAATGAAATAAAAAAGAAGAGATGATTTTAATCCGTTCCATAATATTAATAGTATCCTTTATTCTCTCCGGTCCGGTGTATTCCCAGACTGCTAACAGTACTGTTACTATAGCTTTACCTGTAGTAACGTTAATGGATGTTGAGCCTACAGGAAATATTACGTTGAATTTTACAGCTCCTACCGAGGCTGGAAATGCTCTTGGCAATCCAACTCCCAATACATCAAAATGGATTAATTACACTTCTGCCATTACTCCCGCAGGCCTTACCAGAAGAATTACGGCATCTGTAAATAAGGTCATTGATGGTGTTAATATAAGACTGCAGGCCGCAGCAGCTTCCGGAGCAGGAGGAGGAACACTGGGAACTTCTTCAGGGCAGGTTGTTCTTACGACTACGCCTGTTACAGTTATTAGTGGTATTGGAGGCGCCTATACCGGAAATGGAGCCAATAATGGCCACAGACTTACCATCTCATTAGTTCCGAATAATTATGCTAATGTATTGACGCAGGCTAATACGGCTATTACAATTGTTTATACCATCACTGAATAAAATTGAAAATGAAAATCAATAGTCGCTTTCTCAGAGAAATACGCTTACAAAAATATCTATACCTTATTGCTTTCACAATGAGCAGTTACCTGAGTGCGCAAACCATAAATGCCAGTGGAAGTGGGTGGACCGTAAGCGTCCCTTCTATTACTGAAGCAGGAAATAACTATGCCGGAACTTATGAGAGTGCCACTAATATCACAACATTATCCGGATTTTTACCGGGATCTTTTTTAAATCTTCTTTCAAGTGGAGCTGCCAGGGTCAGTATGCATTATAATCCTGTTTCCTGGAACAGTGCGCTGCATCTTTACACAAGAAGAAGTGGAGGAAGTACTGTTATTAACGGACTTTGTCTTCTCTGTAGTGCAACGGTCAATGGTGGAACTACTTATCTGGAAATACCTCCAACAACGGATACATCATTTTTTACAATCAACTTTACCGGAGTTTTAGGACTTGGTAACAGTGTCAATTTTTCGGCAATTAATGTGCAATTTCAGATAAGTGGTGTTTCTGTAGTCATTCCTGCCAAAGCATATAGTGCGCAAGTAGTTTTTACCATAGGACCTAATTAAAAGTCTTTTTAGCCAACCTTTTGTTCATGAAAGAGAGTAGTATAGATGACTTTAAAACACATAAAAAGCCCTTCATCATATGATAAAGGACTTTTTTGTATATAATTTTTAATTAATGCTTTGCCCACCAAAGAGGTGTTAAAACAGCATCAGTTCCTCCAAGCAACTGCACTGCCTTATCATATCCGGTTTGGTCAGTATTTCTGAATGTACTGGGATATCTCAATCTTTGCGGAAAATTCTGAATAGAATTAGTCATATAATTTCCTGAATTTAAATTAGGTAAATTCACCAATGGAGTTTCCACCGCCGGATTTTCAAAGAATGGTAATCCTAATCTTCTCTGATCATTCCAGGCTTCTAACGGAAGCCATGGTGTATTGGCTAAATATTTTTGCGTGATGATCTTCGTTAACTTATCATTTTTAACTGATCCGTTTTTGTAAATAGTATTCACAGGATATTTAATATCAACAGAAACCAGATTACCCGTTGCAGGATCTTTATATTTCATACTGTGACTCGCTCCGGGTTCTGTTATATGCGTATAAGAAACAGAAGTTCCGTCACGGTTATAATCTGTGGAAGCAATATACTGTCCATAGAATTGTGATACTCCATTATAAGTAAAACTATCCTGTATTCCTTTGTTATAAGCAGCTTCGTCACTCATAGGAACAGACCATCCTTTTAAGGCAGCTTCTGCCATAAGGAAATACGTTTCCCAGCTTGCAAAAAATATTCTGAAGTTTTTACTTTCTCTGTATTGTTTGCCTAATGCCGGCATACATCCTACTACATTTCTTAATCCGTTTCGCTGTCCTTTTACCCCCCAGTTTCCAATGGTATAAGCATTCCAGGTGTTTACGGCATTAACAGTGATTTTAGAATTATCAGCAAACGTCAAATCACCGTAATTGGTGGTAGCCTGATTGGTATAGGTTGGATAAAGAGAGTAAATAGGACTTGTCAAATCTCCTGGGATATAGAATGTTTTATAAGCTCTTGGGTCAATTTTATTAGGAAGCCCATCCAGCCAATAACCCGCACTGGGATCATTCGTCATTGTGGTGAACTGCTGATCATATTTTATTCCCACATAATCAGGGGCTTTCACAGCAGTATGCTGGGCTGCAGGCAGCTGGTCCGTAGAATTAATTCCCCCTAATCCAATATACATATTATTAAGAGTTGCCGATAAGATTTGAGAATTCCATTCTCTGGACATTACTCCTGATAGTGGATTCCAACCAGTGTCTTCCTTTACTGTAAAATTGTCTGCACTTGTAGTGATCAACATATTAGAGTTGGCAGCCGATTCAAACTCAGTTTTTGCTTTTGCAGGATCTACTTCGGCAATTCTCATGGCAATTCTCATTCTCATAGAATTGGCATATTTTACCCATTTACCCCAATTAAAACCATATACCATATCATTAGCATTAGGATTTCCAGGAACGGGTTGATTGGTATCCATTTTAGCAACTGCATCTTTCAGTTCATCTAAAATAAAATAATAGATTTCTTTCTCAGAATTAAAACCCGGATTTGTTCCCTTAAATGCCTGGATAGGCTGTGGTCCAAAATTATCAGAAAATTCACTCATCAAATAGGCCCTCCAAATTCGGGAAACCTGAATGAGATTATCATAATGGGGCTTACCTTGCCCTATTGCTTTTTTTTCATTGGCTATCTCAATCGTTGCATTGGCATTATTAAGCCATTCTGAAATGCCTTTCCAGTATTCAACAGTCCAGGAATCATCGTATGTTCCCCCGGCAATCCCTGTTGTCAAATGCTGCCTTCCTGCAGTTTTCCAGTAGAGAACAAAAACACGCTCCGCAATATTAGGATCTTGCTGAGCACCCAAAATAGAATTATTCAAAAAATATTCAGGTTCAGCTTTATTAATGTCCACTGAGAAAGGATCATTGTTAATGTCCTCAAAATCGTTGCATGCCGTAAAAATTGTGGCCAGCGCTATGAAAGATAAAATATATTTTTTCATGATGTTATTATTGATATTAAAATCCTAATGTAATAGTGAATAAATAAGATCTTGTAGTAGGGAAAGCCATATTTTCAAATCCTACAGCATTGGAGTTAATGGCAAACACAGATTCAGGATCTATTCCTTTTGCTTTACTATAAATCATCCATACATTATTGGCTGTAAATGAAACTTTAGCGCTTTGTAAAGCTAATTTTTGAAAGATACTTTTAGGAAAACTATAAGATACCTGAACATTTCTTAATCTAATATTAGTAGCATCGTAAATATTCTGTTCTGTAATTCCAAGATTGCCCGCTGTAACAGCAGCCCAATAATCTTGTTGAGTAATTTCTTTTGTATTAGATACATATCCTCCACCATTTTGTTGTACCACAGCATCAAGTACGAAATTATCCCGCCTTCCGCCCGGTGCAGTATCAGCTGCAAGCCCTACTTTTTGCAGAGCGGATTGAGTGGATGAATAAAACTTTCCTCCAATACGCCCATCAATAAGAAAAGAAAATCCAATATTTTTGTAAACGAAGCTATTTGTAAATCCAAATAAGGCTCTTGGAGTTTGATCACCTAAATAATACTGATCAGGAGTAGCTTGAGGTAAACCGTTTTCTCCTACAATGAGCTTACCAAAATTAGGGCTATTAGGATCTTCAACTCTTAAAAATTTCGTTCCATAAATAGCTCCATATGGTCTACCCACTTCCGCAAAAATACCAACATTATCAAAACCAGCCAAAGGGTACTTTAAAACATTATCATCAATCTTATCGATTACACTTTTCAATTTTGAGAAATTGGCATTAACATTCCATGTAAAAACCTCTTTTTTAAAAATATCTGTATTTAAAACAATCTCAATTCCGCTATTACGAAGTCCCCCTGAACTTATTTTTTTAGCTTCATAACCGGAAAGAGGATTCATAGGCAAATCAATCAATTGCCCTGACGCACTGTTTCTAAAATAACTAAGATCTAAAGAAACCCGGTTAAAGAATTTAAGGTCTGCACCTACTTCAAAAGTTTTCAGTTCTTCAGCCTGCAAATTAGAGTTATAAAGTATTTTTTTTCTCCCAAGAACTGCATGGCCACCAGGATCAGCACCAAGCTTATAAGTATTATATAATTCGTAAGGATTTAAAGAATTTCCTGTTACAGCATAGGCTGCACGCAATTTAGCAAATGTCAATATTTTAGAAGTCGTCCCGTTCAATTTATTCAGCATTTCAGTTAAAACCAAGGAGGTACTTATGGATGGATAAAAATAGGATCGATTTTCGATAGTTAAAGTAGAAGACCAGTCATTCCTTGCTGTAGCATTGATGAACCAATAACCATCATAATTAATTTCTGCTGCTGCAAATACTGAGTTAATTTTTTTCCAAAAATCTACTTCATTATTAGCTATACCTGCAAGGTCACTTGTATTATTTACACTAAAGACATTTGGGACAATAAGGTTCTGAGTAGAAAAATAAAGAGCTTTAGTTCTGCTTTCCATCATTTGCCCATATACGGAAACTGAACCTCCCCATTTTCCAAATAAATTATCTTTTTTAGCCGTAAGACTTGCTATATAATTGTTTTCATAAAACTTCTCTTCATTTGTTGCATAAGAATTTTTACGTGAAGATCCTGTCCACACCCTTGCATCAGAATTTAAAGAATAAAAATCCGTACCGAGTCTAACATCTGCACTTAACCAATCATTGAATTGATATTTAAGATATCCATTTAGTAAAAAACGATCTTTTTTATCTGCATTAAGGCTATTATAGGCTGACCAATAGGGATTAATTCCGTTAGGTGTAATCCAACGAGATGTTATATCATTCTGAGTTTGCTCTGCCTGATAATCTCTTATATCGATATTTTGTGGCATAAGGAGAATATTAGAATAATAATTACCATCTCCTCTTCCTCCAGAAGGCCTGTTTTTGGCTTTTGAACTAATATATTGTACTTTTACTTCTGATGTCCATCTTTTGTTTGCACCAAAAGTTGAATTCATTTTGGCCATAAAGTTGAATCTTTCAAACTTGGAATTAGGAATTTGGCTGTTATCATTTAAGTAATTTGCTGAAGTATATAAACTTGTCCCTTCTCCTAAGTTCTCCTGAAAGCTCAAAGTATGTTGTGAATTAATACCGGTTTTGAAAAAATTCTTTAAATTATCATATCTTTTTGATCCAGATACTTCAAAAGTAGGGCCCCAAGAAGATGTATTATCACTATTGGCAGGATTTGGTATACCGGTAAGCCCCAGACCAAAACTTTTTTGCGTATCAGGTTTCATAAAGAGAGTTTCAAAACCTAAGCTTGTAGAATAGGTAATCCCTAACCCTCCCTTCTTTTTACCAGTTTTTGTAGTAATTAGAATTACACCATTTCCTCCTCTTGATCCATACAATGCAGAAGCTGCACCTCCTTTAAGAACAGAAATACTTTCTATATCTTCAGCATTAATATCGCCTAAACCGTTTCCCATATCCAAGTCAGGATTCCAAAAATCATTATTGTAATTCCCGTCATTTTGTTTAGGCTTCGATCCTAAATTGTTACTTAATGGTACCCCATCTACCACAATAAGAGGCTGATTATCGCCTTTAAATGAATTAAATCCTCTAAGATTTATCCTTGATGAAGAGGCAGGTCCAAAACCTGCTTTTATGACTTGTAGTCCAGAAACCTTTCCTACCAATGCATTGGTAACATTTGTTTCTTTAGCATCAACAAGGGTCTGTCCTTTCACATCCTGGAAAGAGTACCCTAAAGCTTTCTTCTCTTTTTTAACACCATAAGCTGTTACAACGATCTCATCAATTTTTGAAGCTTTAGTAGAGTCGGTATTCTGTGCATACAATCCATTAAAGCAAAAAATTACAGATGGAAGAAGTCCTATCTTAATTATTGTTCTATTCATATAATATATAATGATTTAAACAAATATAATATTTTAACAGTATTTAATAGTATACTACTAAAAATTAAATAATATGCATAAAAATAACATTGATTTAATGGGAGTTATCTAAATAAAAGTTAATAAATCTCATATAAATAAAGGGAAAAACAGAGCAATTATGAATCCCAAAAAACGGTTGAGAGTAAGGAAAATCAAGAAATAAAAAAATGAAATGAAAATTAGAGTTATTTAAAAGCTAAGCTGTTTATTTAAACTTTATAACATTATAAGAATGGTAAGATTATGTCTGTTATAGATAGCCCCCTGTCTGTAAATTCAGTTCGTTCAATTCAGTTTAAGATATACTATTCAATAGGGACGGGCTTTAACCATTCTTATTAAAATACAAAACCATCCATCGGCTTTATCTTAAACCTCAATGGGTTAAAATTTTGAGTGTTACCGGTTTTAAGTTTTGGCTAAAGCCATATTGGGGATGCTCTTGTTTAAATGGGCTAAAGCCCATTTCTATTGAATAATCAAATAAGCGGAGTAAATATAAATGATGGATAGGTAATGAACAGAGTGAAGTGATCTGTGTTATAAATGATGAGTGATAAGTGATAAGTGATAAGTTATGAGTTATGAATCGTCAATGGTCAATGGTTAATTGTGAATAATAGCTCCTGTTGTAAATTCAGTTCGTTCAATTCAGTTTAAGATATGATATTCAATAGGGACGGGCTTTAACCATTCTTATTAAAATACAAAACCATCCATTGGCTTTAGCCTAAACTTAATAGAAGGGTTATGAGTTATGAGTTGAGGGTTGACAGCACTATCAACTATCAACTATCAACTGAGGTTGGGTATAGTTTAGAGTTGAAGTATAAGAGTATAGCAGTTATAGTATATAAACAAAAAAAAATCCTCTATCTTACGATAAAGGATTTTTAAAAATAAAATAAAAACTGGCGGCGGCCTACTCTCCCGCGTTAGCAGTACCATCGGCGCTGGTGGGCTTAACTTCTGTGTTCGGAATGGGAA
>NZ_CAKKLP010000006.1 GCF_918698085.1 Chryseobacterium sp. Bi04 | reverse complement strand
ATATAAATTTGTTGCTATATTTCTTTTTTAGACTATTAATAAGCAATTTTATACTTTGTAAATCAGTTTTTTGTTTTTGTAAATAAATAATGTTTTGTTAATTATTGAATATAATTCTTATTATTTATTTTGTTTTTATGTTTAGTGTTTAATTTTTTTCTAAATTTATTTAATTATTAATACTTGACATGAAAAAGAAAATCTTTAAAAAAAAAATCTATGCATTAGTTTTAAGCGGAGCTGGTACTATGGCATATGCTCAGGAAACTGTAAAAGAAAACAATATAGATGAAGTTGTGGTTACTACGGGGAGAACTAAGCCCAGGACCATAATTACCTCTGCAATTCCTATTGATAATATTTCAGCTGTACAGCTAAAATCTACAGGGCAGGTTACCTTTGATAAAGCTTTGACGTATGCTGTACCCTCTTTTAATTCATCACAGCAAACCGTTTCTGATGCAACAGCTCATTTTGATCCTGCAGATTTAAGAGGATTAGGGCCTTCCAGAACATTAGTTTTGGTGAATGGGAAAAGAAAAAATCAAAGTGCTTTAATTTATGTAAATGATACACCGGGAAAAGGTGAGGTAGGTACGGATCTGAAAAGTATTCCGTCTGCCGCTTTACAGAATGTAGAGGTATTGAGAGATGGTGCATCTGCACAATATGGTTCTGATGCTATTGCAGGAGTAATTAATATTATTCTTAAGAACAGTGTTGGAAAAAGTACAGTCAATCTTTTTTCAGGTATTACTTCAGAGGGAGACGGTTTTAATATCGGAGCAGATTTTAATACAGGCATCCGGGTTGCAAAAAATGGAAGTTTGAACCTTACATTGGGATATTCTTCCCAAAATAAAACGAACCGTGCAGGATCTACTACAAAAGATGAACTTTTTGGGGTAGAGAATGCCTGGACGCAAGCCAATCCTGGATTAGGAATGACTATAGGACAGCCAGAGACAAAAGTTGCCAATATGTTTGTAAATTTTGAATTGCCAACAGGTGAAACGGGCAAATTCTATGCTTTTGGAGGGACAACTTACAGGAATGGGACAAGCTATAGTTTGTATAGAACCCCCTATTGGGTAACTTCAGATTTTGGTTTATTAACTCCAAAAGGACAGCCTTATAATGGATTTCAACCAGAATTTAAAACAGATGTTTATGATTATAACTTAACCTCCGGGTGGAAAGGCATGTTTGGAAAATGGAGTTTTGATGGGAGTGCAACCTTTGGCTCTAATGCTGTAGATTATGTTGTAGGAAATACCATTAATACGTCTTTGGGTGCAAATTCACCAACCCGTTTTAAGGCAGGTGGACATCAGTTTAGTAATATTATAGGAAACATAGATATCAACCGAGATTTTGGTGCGCTTGTTTTAGGAGCTGGTGTTGAAGTACGCAATGAAAACTATCAGGCAAAGGCAGGAGAGGAAGCATCCTATATAGGAACTGGAGCAGAATCATTTCCAGGGCTGCAGCCTCAGAATGAAGTCAATGAAAATCGTCAGAATATTGGAGCTTATGTGAATGCTGAATGGGATATTACAAAAAACTTATTACTTGGAGGAACCGTGAGGTATGAAAACTTTAGTGATTTTGGAAATAATGTTTCCTGGAAAGGAAATGCAAGATATAAGTTGTTAGATGATAAATTAGTGTTCCGTGGGTCTGTTTCTACAGGATTCCGTGCGCCTTCATTACACCAAATTTATTATTCTAATGTTCAAACCAAAATTACAGGGAATACAGTAGCTAATCAGGGTACTTTTAATAATGACTCTCAAATTGTAAGATCTGATCTTGGGGTACCAAAATTAAATGCTGAAAAAGCCTTTAATATTACTGGAGGATTTGCCGTAAAACCTTTTAAAAACCTTACTATTACAGCAGATTATTATAGAATAAAAATTAAAGACAGAGTACTTTTCTCAGGAGATATTGGTTACAAAACCGGTGCTCCTGGTAGTCCGGATACAACAAACCCTGTGGAAGTAATATTAGACAATAATAAAATAACCTCCTTGAAGTTTTTCACCAATGCTGTAAATACAGTTACTCAGGGAGTAGATTTTGTAGCTAATTATTATACTTCTGCTATTGGTAAAGGAAGATTGGGAATTATTGCTGCTTTCAATTATAACGAAACTAAAATAGTAGATAATATTGCTGTTCCACTTATCTTGGCTGAAAATGGTTACTCAGAAAACTTTTTTGATAGAAAAGAACAATCCAGAATTACTTCTGCAAGGCCAAAAACAAAAACTATTCTTAGTCTTTCATATGACATTTCAAAGTTTAACTTTAATCTTAATAATACTTATTTTGGTTCTGTTACATGGCAGCATGCAGCTGATCCTGCCAAAGATCAGACATTTTCTGGTAAGGTCGTTACAGACATAGTTTTAACATATAAAATCACGAATGACCTTAAAGTTTCCGGAGTAGTAAATAATTTATTTAATATTTATCCGGATATAATAGACAGTAAAGGAGATATAGTAACAGATCTTGGAGGAAGGTTCAAATATCCTTGGGAGGTCAATCAGTTTGGATTTAACGGAACAATTTTTCAGCTCAATGTTAATTATACTTTTTAATCTATAAATAAGGGAATTAACATTTGCTTTGTCATGCTTAACAAAGAGTAAACCATATCGAAAGGTATAAAACCTACCTATGCAAATATTAACTGACATTAATTCCTAATGTCAGTTAATATTTTTTTCAGATAGAATAGGGATTTATTACTATGTTTTACTTTTCAAATTGTACAAAAAAAAGTATTTTAGTAGTATGAAAATTTATACAAAAACAGGAGATAAAGGCCAAACGGCACTATACGGCGGAACAAGAGTTTCCAAAGCGAGTGCAAGAGTGGACAGCTACGGAAATATAGACGAGTTGAATTCATTCATCGGAATTTCAAAAAGTCATATTGAGGATGAAGAGGTTCTAAGACAATTGAAAAAAATTCAATTTGATTTATTCACAGTAGGTTCTGAAGCTGCAACACCAGTGGATAAATTGATGCTGGCAAATGGAAAATCACGTCTTCCTATCATTATTTCAGAAACAGAAATTGAAGAACTGGAGCAGTGGATGGATTCTTTTGATGAAAAACTGGAACCGCTTCAGTATTTTATCCTTCCCGGTGGAGGAAAATCCGCCACTTTCTTACATGCAGCAAGAACCATCTGCAGAAGAGCGGAACGTTCATTGGTATTCTTAAATGAGGCTGAAGAAGTACGTCCTGAACTTATTAAATATTTAAACAGATTATCAGATTATCTTTTCGTATTGGCAAGATACATCTCAAAATTGAACAACGAACCGGAAGAATACTGGAACCCGAATGAGAGATAAAGTATTACTTTTCATCAATGGAGAGGCTCCGAAATCTTTACCCAATCCTGAAAATTATGGTTTAATTGCCTGCACAGACGGGGCTTTTCACTATCTTAAAAGAATGGGTTTTCCCTTAGATAAGCTAGATTTTATTTCAGGTGATTTTGATTCGCATTCGGGATCAGATGAAGATATGTATGAAGAGAAATTTATTCTCACATTGGATCAGGATAAAACAGATTTTCATAAGGCATTGGAAATTATTCTGGAAAAAGGATTTTCTGATATAGATGTTTTTGGGGCAAGTGGAGGAGAACAGGATCATTTCCTTGGAAACCTTAGTGTTGCTTATGCATTTAAAGACCGTATGAGCCTCAGGTTTTACGATGAGTTTTCAGAATACTATTTTATCCCTAAAAATTTCACATTGGAAGGAGTGAAAAATAAGATGATTTCTCTTTATCCTTTTCCGTCAGCAGGTAATATAACAACTACAGGACTGAACTGGCCTTTAACCAATGGAGATTTAAGCATTACTACAAGAATAGGAACCCGGAATTTTGCTGTTAAAGATGAAGTTTCAGTGCAATATGAGTCAGGAGATCTGCTCATTTTTGTAGGGAGTAATGAAATAGAATATCCTTCAATATAGTAAAGCAGTCTTTTTACCGATAATGGAAATGGGCTTTAGCCTGCTTACCCGTAAATAACCATTCCAAAGCGTTGGGTATTAAAGTTTAAAAATTTTTTGTAACTTTTGTGGTGAAACAAAAAAGAACTATTGAATAAGTTTATCAAAATATCACTGGTCAGTCTTTCATTATGCAGTGCTTTTTCCTGTAAAACACTGCATAATGAAACACCGGAGTATGGGAAAAATGAAACGGAGAAAGTTATCAAGATCAAAAAAGTGATTAACTTCCGGACAGTAGGAAATATTAAAAATACGGATGGCCGTACCTTAAAACATGGCTTTTTTTACCGAAGCGGGCATCTTCATCAGCTCAAAAAAAGCTCTTTTGATGACATTCAAAGCCTGGGAATAAAAGAAATTATTGACCTTAGAAATTCTAAAGAAATTGCTCAGAAACCGGATCATCTTCCGGCAGAAATTAAGTACAAGAATTATTCTGCCTTTGAAGACCAGGGCGATCAGCTGGATCAGGCTAAAAAACTGGTGTTAAAAGGAAAAGTAAACGGTTCTGATGCAGATAAAAGAATGGTAGATTTCTATCGGGAATATGTCACAGAAAATCCGGAAACGATAAAGACCATTATTACAGAGATTTTAGAATCTAATGAACCTGTTCTCTACCACTGCACTGCCGGGAAAGACAGAACGGGGATTACTACAGCCTTGATCTTAACGATATTGAAATTTGATAAGGAAACTATTTACAATGAATACCTTTTATCCAATACCTTTAGAAAAGATCTTGTTCAGAAAAGACTCCGGCTGGCCAATAATTTACATTTTCTTTATCCAAAAATGGACATAAAAGTCCTGGAAAAGCTGAGCTGGGTTGAAAAAGGATATCTTGATGCAGCTTTTGGGGAGATTAATAAAAAGTACGGCTCAATGGATGTTTACATTCAGCAGGCCTTAGGGATCTCTGAAGCAAAAAGGAAGGAATATATTGAAAAGTTTACGTATTGATTATCAGATAGAAAAATATTTAGAAGAGACGATCAGGGTATTATAGAAAATTATAATAAATTTAACGCCCAAAAATCAAACTTTTTTAGCAATTTTGCATTTCTTAATTCACTTGTTTAGAAATGAAAATAAAGTACTCGGAACTTATTGATCAGACGTTATATTTCCCTACAGAGGAGTTTAATGTTTCTGAGAACAATTTGTTGTTCCACGATGTTCCATTAATGGATGTCGTAGAGCAATTTGGCACTCCGCTAAAGATTAGCTATCTGCCGAGAATTTCTCAAAATATTCAGAAAGCCAAAAGCTGGTTTAAAGAAGCTTTTGAAAAAACCGGATATAAAAAGAATTACACCTACTGCTACTGCACAAAATCCAGTCATTTTAACTTTGTACTGGAAGAAGCCCTTAAAAATGAAATTTCTATAGAGACTTCTTCTGCCTATGATATGGATATTGTAAAAGCTCTTTATGAAAAAGAGAAAGTAGATAAAAATATTGAAGTGATCTGTAATGGATTCAAAACGGATGATTACCTGATGAAGATTTCAGAGATGATCAATAATGGTTTTGAAAATATTACTCCGATCCTGGATAACTACCGGGAGTTGGATAAACTTACGGAAAGTATAGATTCTACTTTTAATATAGGGATCAGAATAGCTTCGGAAGAAGAACCGAAGTTTGAATTTTATACCTCGAGACTAGGGATAGGATATAAAGATATTATTCCTTATTACAGCCAGAAAATTGCTGAACACCCGAATGCAAGATTGAAAATGCTTCACTTCTTCATTAATACGGGGATTAAAGATACTTCATACTACTGGAACGAACTGTACAAGTGTCTTCGTGTATATGCACGTTTGAAGAAAATTGCTCCTGAAGTGGATTCCCTGAATATTGGAGGTGGTTTTCCTATTAAAACTTCTTTGAATTTTGATTATGATTACCAGTATATGGTAGAGGAAATTGTTTCTCAAATCAAGAAATTCTGTGAAGAAGAAGGAGTGGAAGAACCCAATATTTATACTGAATTCGGAAGCTTTACAGTTGGAGAAAGTGGGGCGAACCTTTATAAAATTATTTCTCAGAAACGTCAGAACGACAGAGAAAAGTGGAATATGATCGACTCTTCTTTCATGACTACACTTCCTGATACCTGGGCAATTTCAAGACACTTCATTATGCTTCCGCTCAACCGTTGGGAAGATTCTTATGAAAGAGTATTCCTGGGAGGGCTGACATGTGATTCCGATGATTATTACAACTCTGAACAGCATACCAATGCCATTTACCTTCCTGTTTTCAGTGATATAAAACCTTTATACATAGGATTTTTCCATACCGGAGCTTATCAGGAAACCATTGGAGGTTACGGTGGGGTACACCACTGCCTGATGCCTCAGCCGAGGCACGTCCTGATTCAAAAGGATGAGAACGGTGAGCTGCAGTATGAAATTTTCCGTGAAAAGCAGGAGCCAGAAGATGTGTTAAAACTTCTTGGTTACAAATAAATCTGTTATCAATAAAAACAGGCTTTAAGCTCTTTTGCAAAAAACAATTGGCTCAGTTAAAACCTATATAAAGCAAAAGCTCTCAAAATTTTTGAGAGCTTTTTATTTTAGAAATATTTTGAAACTTTATCCAGTTCTAACTCTTCGTAATCGGAAACTACAGTATCCGCTAATGTATAATCCTGATTTTTAGAATGTGGACTTCTGTAAGCGGCACAGAAGATTTCAGCTCTGTGTGCAGCAAGAATTCCATTGGTAGAATCTTCAATTACCATACAGTTTTCTACTGGTTCACCTGCCATTTCTGCCGCCAATAAGAAAACTTCAGGATGGGGTTTTGATTCTTTTAAATCTGCACCACTGATCTTCCCACTGAAGTAATTTTCAAGTTCGAATTTATCAAAAACCATATTGATAGTCGTCATGGTTGCAGAAGAAGCTAAGATCAGCTTTATCCCGTTTTCATGGTAATGCTCAATCAGTTTTCTTACCCCCGGAATTAAATCAAATTCGTCATCGTTATAGAAATAATCCTTAAAATGGGATCTTTTGATCGCTGAAATAGCTTCATGGGTCTGGCTTAAATGATATTTCTTAATTAATGCTTCACAAACTCTTTTGGTAGAAGCTCCGGTAAAAGACGTATATAAATCTTCGGAAACTGCAATTTCCAATTCATCAAAGGTTTTGAAATAAGCTTTTCTATGCAATGGTTCTGTATCTACAATAACTCCATCCATATCGAAAAGAACGGCTTTTAAAGGCATATTTTGAAAGTTTTTACAAAAATAACTTTAAAAATTTAAACATTAAATGATTTCAGGATTTAAAACTTGGCATAAGGGTAAAATTCATAACAAATCACCAATTATTTATAACTCAACTACTATTTTGTATCTTTGCAGAATCTTTTTAATTTTTCAATCATTTAATTTTTTAATTAATAATTATATATGAAAACATACGCAGGAATTCCCGAAGAAAACGCAACGTTAGAGAATTCGAAAGTAATGTTGGTAACTGTTCCTTATGATGGAACTTCAACATGGGGAAAAGGAGCTGATAAAGGCCCTGAGTTATTCTTAGATGCTTCTGAAAATATGGAGCTTTATGATATTGAAACAGGAACTGAACCTTACCTTGAAGGAGTATATTTAGCGGGTGAAGTTTCTGAAAACTCCAGCCCTGAAGCCATGACAGAAGCTGTTTATCAAAAAACAAAAGAGCTTTTGCAACATGAAGGAAAAGTATTTACCCTTTTCGGTGGAGAACACTCTGTGTCTATCGGATCTATCCGTGCTGTAGGGGAGAAATATGAAAATTTAACTGTTCTTCAGTTGGATGCTCATACAGATTTACGTCCTGAGTTTCATGGATCAACTTCTAACCATGCTTGTGCTGTTTTTGAAGCGAATCAGAAACATAACTTAGTTCAGGTGGGAATCCGCTCTATGGATGCTGAGGAAGTTGAATATCTGCCTGAAGGAAGAGTATTCTTTGCTCATGAAATAGCGAACAATGAAAACTGGGTTAATGATGTATTGGAAAAAGTATCAGGAAATGTGTATATCACCATTGACTTAGATGCTTTCGACCCTTCTATTGCACCATCTACAGGAACTCCGGAACCGGGTGGATTACAATGGTATCCAACATTGGAATTATTAAGAAAAGTATTTGAAAAATGTAACGTAGTGGCCTTTGATATTGTAGAATTAATGGATTCTCCAATGGCTAAGCCAACAGCTTTCTTGGCGGCTAAGTTATATTATAAGATGCTTGCGTACAACAATATTTATAACAACAACTAAATTCCGCAAGAATCGGATTTTTTCTGCCGTATATTCTTAGGAAATTTGTGAGGTAAAACAGAATAAAAATGTCCACACAAAATCAAATAGATTATAACAGAATTGCCAAAGCGATAGAATATATCCAGAGCAATTTCAGGCTTCAGCCAAGTTTGGAGGAAGTGGCAGAGAATATTCACTTGAGTCCGGCCCATTTTCAAAAGATCTTTACAGATTGGGCAGGAACAAGTCCGAAAAAATTTTTGCAGTTCATCAGTCTTGAACATGCTAAAAATTTATTGAAGGAAGAAAAGGCAAGCTTATTTGACACCGCGTATGAAACAGGGCTTTCCAGTACCAGCAGGCTTCATGATCTGTTTGTGAAAATAGAAGGAATGTCCCCTGCGGAGTATAAAAACGGAGGGAAAAGTCTTGTCATTAATTATAGCTTTTCAGAAAGCCCATTCGGGAATATAGGAGTGGCTTCCACAGAAAAGGGAATCTGCTATATGGCTTTTGAAAACGATAAAGAATCAGTATTAGGGAATTTGAAACATAAATTTCCTAATGCTTCTTTTCTTGAAAAACAGGATACACTTCAGAAGAATGCATTGTCCATATTTGATAAAGACTGGACAAAGCTCAATACCATCAAACTTCATTTAAAAGGAACCGATTTTCAGCTTAAAGTTTGGGAAAGCTTATTGACTATTCCGATGGGGAAACTGTCTACATACGGTACTTTGGCTGAAAAGATTGGAAACCCAAAGGCTTCCAGAGCTGTAGGAACTGCCATCGGAAGTAACCCGGTAGCATTTCTTATTCCGTGTCACCGTGTTATTCAGTCTACCGGACATCTTGGCGGGTACCGATGGGGTAGTGAGAGAAAACAGATGATTGTAGGCTGGGAGAGCTCACAACTTTACTCCTAAGTGTTTTGGCCACCATAACCTATTTACAAAAACATTACGTAATTTGTATTAACAAAAACAAAAATCAATGCTCAGTCTCTTCGACGAAACACCGGATTATCCCTTAAGTCTCCTTCCACACGATGGAACTGCTCTTTACTATGGAAAAGTTTTCTCAAAACAGGAATCTGACTTTTACTACGACTATTTGTTCCATCAGATTCCCTGGGAACATGATGAAGCAATGATATTCGGAAAACTGATTTTAACCAAGAGAAAGGTGGCATGGTTTGGCGAGAAAGCTTTTGAATACACCTATTCAAAGAGAACAAAATATGCAAAATACTGGACCCCTGAGCTATTGGAATTAAAAAAGAAGTGTGAAGAAGTGACAGGTGAAACGTACAATTCATGCCTTCTTAATTTATACCATGACGGAAGCGAGGGAATGGCTTATCACAGTGATGGAGAAACCGACCTTAAGAAACATGGCGCTATTGCTTCTCTTACTTTTGGAGCGGAGAGAAAGTTTTTATTTAAACATAAAACAACAAAAGAAAAGGTGGAAATCTTCCTTGAACAGGGAAGTCTGCTGGTTATGAAAGGAACAACTCAGGATTATTGGCTTCACAGGCTTCCTCCAAGTACAAAAGTAAAAACACCCAGGGTGAATCTTACCTTCAGAACCATTGAAGATTAGAAAAAATCACACCTATTGATCAGATGCACAATATCAGCTCAATCTGCAGGTGATAAAAAATAAAAGCTGTTCGGACGAACCGCTTTTTCTCTTTATTTTAAAACCTCAGCTTCAATAGAGCTGTCATCATAAATTTTAATTAATGCCTTAGTATAATCTTCCTTAGTAGCAAAATTAGGATTATCCAGGAACTTCTGCGGATTAACAGCAAACAGAGGAAACCAGGTACTGCTGATCTGGATCTGGATCTTATGTCCTTTTTTGAAAGTATGAACCACATCCTGAAGCCTGAAGTTGACCGCTGTTTTCTGATTCGGAACTAAAGCTTCACCTTTTTCTCTTGTATTTCTGAATCTTGCCGGCATAATTTCACTTCTTACCATCTGATGGTAGTTTCCATAGATTACGCCGTCTTTCTTTTCAGCAGGTTTGAAATCTTCAGGGTATACATCAATCAGTTTTACCGCAAAATCGGCATCTGTAGAAGTGGATGCAATATTCAGTTTGGCCATAATCTCTCCGGCAAATGCAATATCTTCTGTCAGAACATCTGTAGTGAACGTCAGTACATCGGGTCTTCCTACTGCAAATCTCTGATCTTCCGACATATAATTTTTAGGCGTAAAGCCGTTAAAATCTTTTAAGTGATCGGAACTTAAAACCGGGTTTTCAGGATCACTGTAATATTCTGAATATCCTGAGCCGGAAGTTTTCTTTAAGGTTTTGTTCGATAAATAGAAATTAACTTTCTGTGCATTTTTAGGAGGATAAGAAGCAAATTCTTTCCATTCTTTGGCTCCGGTATCATACATTAAGGCTTCAGGAAGTTCTGCATCTTCTTTTGTATTTCCTTTCAGATAGTGGTTAAAGAATTTGGTCTCAATATTTTTCTCATAGTAAGTGGCAATGCTGTCTCCGAAATAGGTTTCACTGTGGAAATGTTTTCCCTGTTCCTGAGACCAGCCGCCGTGAGAGAAAGGCCCCATTACAATAGTGTTTTTCGCTTTTGGACTTGTTTTTTCAATTGTTTTGTAAATATTCAAAGGACCGGAAAGGTCTTCAGCATCAAACCATCCGCCCACGGTCATTACAGCATGGTTGATATTTTTCAGGTGAGGAAGAAGATTTCTCTTCTGCCAGAATTCATCATAATTGGTATGATTCATAATTTCGGTCATGAAGAAATTGTCTTTGTAATACTTTTCATAGCCATCTTTCAGGGTGCCAAGCTCTCTGTAGAACTTTAATCCGTCTTCAGAGGTTTGCTTAACGAAAGAATCCATATACCATGCTTTATTCTCTGCTTTTGTCTTTTGAACTCCAAAAACAGGGAATGTTCTGAAATAGCCCAGCATAAATCTTCCGTTATGAAGGAAATCGTCATTCCAGAAATCAGAAATCGGAGCCTGGGGAGAAGAGGCTACCAAAGCCGGATGTTGGGCCAATGTACCCACAGCAGTATAAAAGCCCGGATACGAAGTTCCAAACTGTCCTGCTTTCCCATTGTTATCTTTAACGTTTTTCAAAAGCCATTCTATCGTATCATAGGTATCTGTACTTTCATCCACATCTTTTTTTGTTTTACGCTCTACCTGAGGGGTCATATTGGTAAAAGTACCTTCGCTCATATATCTTCCACGGACATCCTGATAGACGAAGATGTATTTGTCTTTCATCAGATAGGAGTTCGGGCCTACCTTTGTTTTATATTCATTTTCTCCATAAGGAGCTACGCTGTAGCAGGTTCTCTGCATCAGGAAAGGATATTTGTTTTTATTTGAGATATCTTTCGGAATATAGACAGATGTGAAAAGTTTCACCCCGTCACGCATAGGAATATAAAATTCTTTCTTGGTGAAATTATCTTTAACGAAATTGTCTTTCTGTTCCGTTTTTTGAGCTTTCCCAAGAAAGAAAAAAAGAATACATAACACTGAAATATGGATTTTCATAAAAAAAATTTACGGCTAAATTAAAAATAAAAATAAAGCCACCATGTTTTATCTCAAGAATCTTCTTGAAAATACCCATCAATTCAGATATTTGCTGTGTTTATGGAAGGGGAAACTCAGTTCTTCAAGTGAGATGCTCATAAAAATCATATTTTTTTTAAAAAATACAATATTATTTATTTTTCGGTTTTTTACCTGCAAATTTATTAAGTTTCATACTCAGCGAAAACATAATATAGCGCTTTAGAATCAGATCTTCACGGTCTTCAAAATAAGAATCAGTGATCGTTCTCCTTACACTTTGATTTTGATTTAAGACATCATAAATTTTTACTTTTGCCGTCAGCTGCTTTTTGAAAAAAGAATATCCCAGACTGGTGTTCCAAAAATAGAAATCCTTTTTGAATCCGGGAGCAATATTGGAACTGGTATTGTACTCGAAGTCATTTCCGAAAACAAGCCTGTTTTGAAAGAGGTAGTTGGTAAGTTCCAGCTTTAAAGACTGATTCATTGTATTTACCTGGTCTATATTATAATTGGAATATTTTGAGAAATTATATCCAATTTTATAGGAGGGTTTAATACTAAACTTTTCCTTAATTTCAAAGCTCAGATTCAATCCCGGATTCATACTATATGAGTTGCTTTTAAAAGCCTGTCCATTGATAAAACCATTATTGTAGGTATAATTCATATTGAATCTTGGGCTAATGGTGAGTTTTTTGTCCTGCCACTTGAAAATCTTGGTTAAACCTGTACCAATGGTAACATTTTTATTTCCGCTTACATTATCATAAGTAACAATCTGTTTTCCGGCCTCATCATATTTGGTGTAATTGATGACGTCATTATTTCTGTAGGTAAAGCCTATATTGATATAGTAGTTGAAATTTTTGATAATATTAAACCTGTTAAAGGAAAGGTTAGTGTTAGTCATCCAGGTGTTTTTCAAATCAGGATTTCCTGTATAGGAGATCAGCGGATCGGATTCATCTTTATAAGGAGTCAGTTGTTCTGCCCCAGGAATATTGAAGCTTGAAGAATTGTATAAAGTAAGGTTTGTACGTTCTGAAAAAGTATACTGAAAATTTACTGTATATCTTGGAAGCACAAAATTTTTCTGAAGATCATATGACTGTCCTTTGAAAACAGAACTTACCTTCATATCTGAGATATCAAGATTTACACCGCTCCAGATATTATACTTCTTTTTGAAGAGAGAAAAAGAAAGCTCAGGAGAAACCTGGTTAATTCTTTGATTCATACTGTTTGAAAGCAGTGTATTGTATTTGGAATATTGTCCTGTAACAGGATCAAAATCACTGAAATCTCTCGAATCTCGTGACAATTTTGAACTGTATTCCAATTGAAGGCTTACCATTGCGGAATCTGAGATAGGTTCTGTATACCCTGCGCTGAAACTGTAATTGTTACTTTGTGATTTATTCTTCTGTAGCTGATCCCGGTTGTCTGTGGTAAGGCCGGATTCATTGTAGAATGTATTTTGCGACTGATTGATATTATCACTGTTGGACTCAGAAATACTGGTGTTGATGGTGGCCGAAATTGACCTTCCTTTTTTTCTTAAGTTTTTCGAAAAATAAATAGTAGGACTAAAAGCATTACTTTCTCCACGGGTACTGCTGGAAGATGTACTTTCATTAAGCAGCTTATCATCCCTTAAAGTGGATGACTGAGATCTGCTGAAGCTGAAATTTTCAGATTTTGAAAAAGATGGAGATATATAAATATTGGTCAGAGAATCCAGTTTTATCCGTGCTGAACTGTCAAAATTATATGCTCTGGATTCAGTGTCACCATTGCTTTCAGAATTGGTTTTGAGTGTATAGCTGGGAAGAAGGGTCGTTCTTGAAACTTTAGACCGGGTTTCCATAGTAGAATTGGAGTATTTTAGACTGAGATTATCCAGATCTGCATCTTTTCCGAGCTTATCATTGTAGTTAAGTCCAATAGTGGTAGATCTTTGAATCCCATTGCCACCTGTTTGAGTACCTGAGCCTCTGATACGGCCCATATTATCAAAAACATCATCAGCAGAAACGCTTTTCGAATTGATATTGTTGGAAGAAGCTAAAAGACTGATTTTAGTGTCTCCTTTAAAATAACTTAGAAGCGTACTGCCTTCATACCGCTTATCAGAGCCGTAGCCAAGGGTAATCCTTGAAAGAAATCCTTTGTTCTTCTTTTCATCAATAGTAAAGTTGATCGTAGTATTCTGAGATTTTGGAGGTTTCCCACTAAGCTCTTCTTCTTTTGTTTTTGTGGTGGTAAACTGAATATTTTTAATAATATCTGCCGGAAGATTCTGTAAAGCCATTTTACCATCTTTATCAAAGAATGGTTTTCCATTGACCATAACCTGATCTACATCTTTCCCATTAACTGTAATTTTATCGTCATTACCGACTTCTACTCCGGGAATTTGCTTTAAAAGCTCCAGAATTTTGCTGTCAGGGCGTACCTTAATCGCTGATGCATTGAATTCTATGGTGTCATTTTTTATTTTTACGGGAGAGACTGTAATTTTGACCTCATCAATATTGATCACGGCTTTTTTCTCAAGTTCTATAGTACCCAAAGATAAAGACTGGTCAATTTTTTCAAATTTCCTGGAATAGGAAAGGTTTCCAGCGTCAATTCTGAGAACAGACGGTTCTTTTGCCTCATCAATTTTTAATGAAAATTTTCCCTCCTTATTGGTAGCAGTATAATTGACAATAGATGAATCTTTTGTCTTCAGCAGATATACCGTTAGATTTTCTACAGGTTTTTTTTCCAGGTCCGATACTATTCCGTCAATATGCAGTTTCTGGGCATGTACAATCACGATATTGCATACGAAAAGCAATAGCAGTAAGATTTTCTTCATTTAGCTTTTTCAAAGGGTAAAAATAAAAAAACATCCCAATATAGGGATGTTTCTCAGTATATTTCTGAAATTAATTTTCGTAAAATTAAATTATGCTCTCAAATATCTTGAATACGCATATCCTTCCTGACCGTCAGCAGTTTTCACTTTCCACCAGTCGTCAGAAGTCTGCTCAATTAAAGTTACTGAAGAACCTTTTGCTGCTTTTCCTACAACAGCAGCTTCCGTAGAAGGCTCTTGTCTGATATTCAGGTTAGAATCCTCTGTTGCTATTGTCAGAGAAGCACCTGCAGCAAGACCTGCTACCTGTACATCAATATTGATATCTGAAGAAGAATAGGTAGAGTCAATAGCACCTAAAGCGTTCCATACTGCATCTTTTGCAGCGGTGCTTGAAGCATTTCCGGAAACATAAAGTATTCCGTCCTGCTCCTGAACCTGAAGGTTTGAAATTCCTGCAGACTGAGCTGCTGAAACTACACTTGAATATTTATTTTGTAATTCGCTCATCTTAAATTATTTTACAGTTAGGTTATTGTTATATTTTCCAATTTTCAGGGCATCTACAGATTCTTTGATCTTTCTTGCCTGTAAACCTGAAACATTTCCTGTAAGAGTAAGCTGTCCGTTTACAACTTCTACTTTTACAGTTGGAAAATCTTTTACAGCATCCTGAACTTTTTTCTGAACAGCAGGGTCTACAGCTGATGCAGTTTCCACTGGTGCTGCAGGCGCAGGTGCTGCTATAGTAGACATATCCATTACGTCTTTTACTCCACTGATCGCTTTTAATTGTGTGATCATTGCATCCTTAGACTGCTGATCTGCAAAAGTTCCGCTTAAGTGAGCTACACCTTCTTTTACTTCAACAGAAGCATTGGGATTAGAAGTTACTACAGTTGTAGCCTGAGTCTGAAGATCGGCATCAGATACTTTCTTTTTACAAGAAACTGCTCCGAAAGATACAGCTACAGCTAATGCAGCCATTGCGATAGTTTTTTTCATATTGTATATTTATTAATGTTGTTATACAATCAAATGTAATAATAAAATTTGTACCAAAAGAATAAAAAATCAATAAATGTTTCTTAAATTTTTTACAATATTTTATATATCAGGGATTTAATTTTAAACGTATAAATCTTTTCTAAGGTACTTCCGGTTAATTACAGAATGTTTTTTACTGTTCAACTATGGTAAGAGAATTATAGGCTCCGTTTCCTGAAATATCAAATTGGCTGACTGTTCCGTCAAATGCTACTGTAATCCAAACAAAAGGTCTTAATTTATCTCCTTTATTTAAATATACACTTACTGTACAAGCCGAGCCTACAGGTACTGCATTAGGGCTCCCTCCCGTATCGGAAGCATATCCGTTATTGGTTTTTACCCTTTGAGTGATAGTACCCGCCGGATTTCTAACTTCCCAAATGGCTTCTGTTTGATTGTTAGCCCCTGTATTCACCTGACTGGATTGTAATGCGTAAGTAAAAGTCGCAAAGTATACACCATCACGTGGTGCTATAAATTCACCTGTAGCCGGTGTAAAATTAGCCGTTGGTACCCCTGAATCAGAATCTAATTTTTCAGCCCAATTAGTTAAATAGGAAGATCTTCTTTGAACCACACCAGATTTAGTCCCTATTTCCGAAGGTACCGCACTTTCAAATACATAGGTATCCTGAGTAATCTTACTTGCCATTACGATAATACGGGGTTTTCCTTTAGGAAAAAAACTAACCCAACTGGAACCGTCGGAAAATTCTAAATAGCCTTTTACCCCAATGGCAGGACTTGCAACATATCGTAATGTGCCTGCGCCTGCCTCGGCAGCTGTTTTCGTTGTATTCCCGATAGCCACAGAGCCATTGGTACCACTGCGAAGATCCATGGCTACTTTTGGATTGGCAACGAGTACCCCCATTCTTCCGGAATTATCAACTACAATATTGCCTGCATTTGTTTTAATTTCTACAGGATTTGCCGGATTGGGTACTCCAATTCCTATTTGAGCATTGATACAGGTCACTGTAAGTGATACAGTAAGTAAAGTACTAATACATCTTTTTATTTTATTTTTTGATACCATCATTACCTGTTTTTTATAATTCGCTGATGCTTAAATTATTCAATTTGCTGTCATTTAGTGTGTTTCGCGCGCTGCCGATATTATGCCTTACGCTAAACTTTATAGTATCATCTTTCTTAAGATTGAAAATAGCATTACAATTTCCACTTATATAATTACTTACTGCACCAGCCTGAAAAGCAGGATAAGAATTTATTGTTTTAAATACCGGAATATTATTAGAGCTTTGGCTGCTTTCTATTGCCGTTTCTATAAATGTATTTTTAGGGATATTCCCATTAGCCAATGTGATGCTAAAAGAAACCAAATAGAACCCATCGCGTGGAGCTTTGAAAATTCCGCTGGAAGGATCGAAATCTCCGCCGGTACCAGCACCTAAATCAACTGTTTCTGCCCAACCGGTAATCACTGTTGATGTAGAAGTTGGAATGCTCTGGGTAGCGCTTTTATTAGCATTTACAAGGGCCTTAGTGGGAGGAGTAAGTGGTAATGCTATCCATTGCTCACCATCAGAATACTCTAAAAATCCACCGGAATTGTAACGTATAGCCCCTCCACCTGCTGCTGCAGGGCTTTGGGTATTAGTGCCCAGGCCAATAATTCTCTCGTTACCCGCAGATCGGAGGTCAACCTTAGTAACCGGATTTAAAAGGCCAACACCTAACTGCCCTGTTGATGTAACAACGATGTCATTAGATATTTTTGTGGCATCAGGTGCAGAGCCATCATCTTTTCCTGCGTCAATATGTAACGGTTGTGTAGGATTCGGAATAAAAAAACCTACCTGTGCACTTATTTTAATTATAGAGAAAAGTAAAGCACAAGTGAATAATTTATATATTATATTGATTTTCATACTCTATATCTTAATGTTCTATTATTGTTAAATTATTAAACCCATCATCTGGATTTGCAGGATTTGAAGAGTCAGTTGTAACCCTAAGAGGAATAGCACTTGAAGAAAGGTTTTGATATAATCTGACGCTCACCCTGGTTCCTGCATCCAACGTAAGAGTAACAGTACTTGATCCTCCAGCCTGTGTGGAGCGTGTAGCATTAGCATCATCAGATGAACCGGTCATAGATTGACCGAAAGTTTTATAGACACTCGCCAGAACGGTGCTTGTAGCAGGATTATAAAACTGGGATTCTACTCTGGAACCATCAGTAATAACAGTACCGTTAAAGTTAAATGTTAGTAAAAAAGTATAGGTTCCGTTACGGGGAGCAGTAAATTCTCCTGAACTAGGATTAAAGCTATTACTCATGTCGCGTACCTCATTCCAATTAATAATAGTGGTTGCCGAAGCTGTTGGTATTGATTGGCTTGCAATCTTACGAACCACTATCACTGCCTTTTGAGGGGCAACATAAGCTTTATGCCACACCGTACCATCAGAGACTTCAATTTTGGCTCCTACTGGTGTATTATTTACATCATAGCGTACGGCACCTGCACCTGCTGCGCTTGCCGGCATAGTGGTAGTACCTATACCCAGAGAATTTTCATTTGCCGCTGATCTCATATCTAGCTGAACCTGAGGAGTAAGAACTCCCGCTCCAATAAAGCCCGTTGCTTTATTTATGATAATATCATTGGAAAGCTGTGTGGGTGTTGGTATTCCTGAAGTTGGATTATCCTTGGCTCCGTCTACGTGAAACATTCCTTGTGGATTATTTGTTCCTATACCAATTTGTGCATTAAACACATTTATAAAAAAACAAAAGGGAAGTAGCAATATTTTGCGTGTTTTTTTTTCCATATTCTTGTGTAAAATTTGAAGTAATTAATTAAATTTAATAGGTTGTTAATCATTACTTATCAACCAGTTTATTTTAAAAATTTTATAAACTGGTTTTAAAAATCAAAAAATGTACATTAATCTGATGAATAATATTTTGATTTAATTGATGCAATACCTTTAAACTATTGCATTAGAGGGAATACGCAAAGTTTAAAGGTTAAAATTAATTGTACAGCATGTTCTTAAAATCAGATATGGTACTCATCGTAATAAATTTAATTTCTTGTAATTAATGTGTTTTTAGAATCTTTTCAATGTAAACGTTGTGTTCTAACTGTTTTGTAATATATTTTATGCAAAACTGATGATTTTTTGCAGTCAATCAAAAAATAGTGAATCGATATATTTCGAGATACTTGTAGATTTTAGTACTGAAATAATATCCTTTTAGTTGACTGATGATTAGTTGAATACATTATGACCAATCTTTTCTTTTTTATATTTCCTGAATAGCCGAAAGGTTATTAAAATCCTCCCCAAAAATTAATCCGTTTTGAAGAAAATCTTATGCCAACTGAAAAACCATTATATTTGCGCAAATTGAACTATATATGAAAGGACAGAATAAACTTTTTATAGCAATTATCATTGCACTTATCCTGGGAGTAGGAATTGGAGGAATAGTACATGTAAAATATCCGGAAAGTGCGGAACCTTTTTCCAAGAATATAAAATTATTGGGAACTGTTTTTATCAGATTGGTACAGATGATCATTGCACCACTGGTATTTACCACTCTGGTTGTTGGGATAGCCAAAATGAGTGATATCAAAATGATTGGAAGGGTAGGAACAAAAGCCATGCTTTGGTTTATTTCTGCTTCTCTGGTTTCCCTTTTTATAGGGCTGATGCTGGTAAACTGGCT
Organism: Chryseobacterium sp. Bi04; assembly: GCF_918698085.1. Taxonomy (GTDB): domain Bacteria; phylum Bacteroidota; class Bacteroidia; order Flavobacteriales; family Weeksellaceae; genus Chryseobacterium. The sequence goes on along the minus strand of NZ_CAKKLP010000006.1, from coordinate 260,743 downwards.
GGAACCGGGGCATGTTACAAAGTTGCCTATCCAGGACGTTGCTTCTGCTGAAGACCTTCTGAAAAGCAGTAAAAGTTTTTCTATGGAAGACTTTGTGAAACATATGATTCCTAAAAGTTTATTCGAGGCTTTTGCAACCAATGAAGTATTGCAGATTGTAGTATTTGCTATCATGTTTGGTGTGGCTTTGGCCAATCTGGGCGAAGAATATGCTCAGCCTGTAGTTAAACTTTTCGATATTATTGCCCACGCTATCCTTAAAATGGTGGGATATATCATGTGGTTTGCTCCTTTTGGAGTATTAGGAGCTATTGCAGCGGTAGTGGCTACCAATGGATTTGAAATATTTAAAGTCTATGCCATTTACTTAAGAGACTTCTTCTTTGCATTAGGAGTTCTATGGCTGGTTCTTTTACTGGTAGGGTATCTGATCTTAGGAAACCGTCTTTTCGATTTGTTGAAAAGAATTAAAGAGCCTTTATTGATTGCGTTTTCTACCACAAGTTCGGAAGCTGTATTCCCAAAATTGGTGGAAGAGCTTGAAAAATTCGGATGTAACAGCAGAGTAGTATCTTTTATTCTGCCTTTAGGATATTCTTTCAACCTGGATGGAAGTATGATGTATATGACATTTGCCTCTATCTTCATTGCCCAGATCTACGGAATCGAAATGACACTGGGACAGCAAATCACGATGCTGTTAGTATTAATGCTTACTTCAAAGGGAATTGCCGGTGTTCCAAGAGCTTCACTGGTGATTATTGTGGCCACCTGTTCCATGTTTGGTATTCCACCGGAAGGGATTGCTTTAATTCTGCCAATTGACCACTTCTGTGATATGGGAAGAAGTATGACAAACGTATTAGGAAATACGCTGGCTACTTCTGCAGTCTCTAAGTGGGAAGGACAGCTAACTGAGCCCTTAGATAAAATTTAAAGATTTATCAATGAGTTTAAAAAACTTAGAAATATATAAAAGCCATATTCTTGAATATGGCTTTACTGTTATAAACACTATTTTTTCAGAGGAGGAAGTTGGCGAAATAATCAATGTTCTCAACAACATAGACACCTCAAGAGAGAACTTCAGAAAATCTGAAGACCTGTTTGCCATAAGACAGTTTTTAAAGGAACTTCCGGAAATTAAAGACCTCATCTTTAATGAAAATATTAAAAGAGTAGTTAATGAAATCTTTGGCGGAAAATATTTTGTGGTAAAAAGCATTTATTTTGACAAACCTGAAACCTCCAACTGGTACGTGGCCTATCATCAGGATCTCACTATTTCTGTGGATAAAAAACTGGAATTACAGGGGTTTGGACCCTGGACTACAAAACAAAATCAGTTTGCCGTTCAGCCTCCGTTGAATATTTTAGAAAATATCTATACCCTCAGGATTCATCTGGATGATACGGATGAAAATAATGGAGCCCTAAAAGTGGTTCCAAAATCCCATTCCAAAGGAATTTACAGACCTGAAACAATTGATTGGAATGTAGAAACTGAAGAAATAGGCAATGTGGAAAAAGGGGGGATTATGATTATGAAACCTCTTACCCTTCATGGTTCCAACAGGACAACCAACGGAAGGAAAAGAAGAGTGATACACATAGAATTTTCTGACATGGAACTTCCGGAAGTCCTGCAATGGTCTGAAAGAATGAATTGATAAAAAACAACCCCTCTTCAAATTCTTAAGAGGGGTTGTTTAGCTCTAATCACTGTACACTACTTCACTGTCAGGGTCTTCAATACTTTCCTTATCGTAACAGAAAAACAGTAGAAATTCTTTTTGTTCAGCTTCTGATGAAGTCCTTGATACGTCAACTTTAAATTTCGTTTTCAGAATATTTTTGATAGTTTCCTCTTTACTGCCAAAACCTGCAATAGGTGTAACTTCCTGAATTTCGGATAAATTATTCACTTTTACTTTATAAACTGCAAATTGCTGCTTTGGGCTGAAATCGCTGATCTTAGATAAATCAGATTTATTACCGGTTGGAGTTTTCTCGTAGCAGGTAGCAAACTGCAGATCTTGAAAACCTGATTTATTTTCTTCTAAATAAGAAATCTTTTTACCCAAATGTTCAAACCTTGAATGCTCATTTTCTGTTGCTATATTTTGTAGTTTAGACTTTGGAGTACAAAATGTGACGAAATGATCATTACCGGATTTATCTAAAAAGATCAGGTATCTTTCTTTAGGTTTAAGATTCATTTCACATGCTGCAGATGATGATTTTCCAATCACCCCGCTTACCCTGATTGTTTTGAATGCTTTTCCCTTAAAAACTTTTTCGAACTGAATATCAGCTTTATACATTCTGTATTCTTTACTTTGACCATATACTTTTACTATTTTGATAACACCTATTACATCAGCATCCTGATAGTTTTGAGAAAGGGACATGCCCATACAGCTGCAGGCAGATACTTTTGCAATACTTAAAAGTAAAAAAATAAATAACGATAGTTTTTTCATTGATAGTATAGTTTTATTTTGCGGAAATTTCATCAATAAAAATATAAGCCTCACCTCCGGCTCCCTGATGCCATTCCGGAAGTTTTCCGGAATAATAAGCTTTTACTTTGAGATATCTGGCTTCGGTAGGAAGTATTTCCGTTGTAAAGTCTTGTATCTGAACTTTTTCATCTTTAGGATCGATCATATTATCTATTGTTTTCAAAAGAATAAAGTCTTTACCGTTCATGGAGACATAATATTCTACTTTTTTGGGCATCAGGATCCAGGCTTTACTGTCCTGAAGATAGGTAGAAGATAGCTTTGTGATCTGCTGAGGAGATTGGAAATCAATAATTGCTTCAAAATTCTGCCCCTGATATCCATGCCATTCCCCTTTTCGCCAGTTGATATCCCCTCTTATTCCATCAATTAATGCCAGTTTTCCATTAGCTGTATACTGAGGAGTAGCTTTTGAAAGGATGTTGATATCCCAATAATTCGGTCTTCTGTTAAAATTGGCTACTGTCGCAGAGCTTTTCTCACCATTTTTCTCGGCATAAGCGATAACCTGAGTCGTTTTCGTGATAGAGAAAGGTCCTTTATAAGGAATGAATGTTTTTCTTTTATTGGCTTCACTTTCATCCATAGTCATATAATACACTTTATCACCGGGGTGTAATGGAGTAATCTCAACCTTTGTGGAAAAGTCAAAAATACGGTCAGCTGAAATGATCGGGGAAGCTGTAATCTGATCATATTTGAAATCTTTAAATGATTTTACATTCTCAAATCCCAGTTTTTTAAGTGCTGCCTTACCTGTATTTTTAGTAATGGTTTTCGTAGTTCCGTCTTCAAGATGAATGGTAACCTCATCAAAATAAGGAGTAGTGGTTTCCCATTCGGGTAATCCCGGGGTTACAGCGTAAATTCCCATTGAGCTTAGCACATACCAGGCACTCATCTGACCGCAGTCTTCGTTTCCAATAAGTCCGTCCGGTGTATTTTTATAGAAATTATCAAGGATGTATTTAATTTTAGCATCTGTTTTTTCAGGTTTATCTACAAAATTGTAGAGATAAGCAATATGATGACTCGGTTCATTTCCCTGCGCATACTGGCCCATTAACCCTGTAATGTCTACCTGCTCTCTGCCTGTTGTTTTATCCGGAGCGGTGAAGATGGCATCAATGAACTTTTCAAATTTCTCCTTTCCGCCATGAGCTGCAATAAGACCCGGAATATCCTGTTGCACGGAATACGAATAATGCCATGAATTTCCTTCCGTATAATTATTGTTTACCTCTCTCGGATCGAAAGGTTCATACCATTTTCCATTCTTTCTGGGTTGCATAAATCCGTTCGTAGGATTATAGAGGTTTTTCCAGTTTTGAGAACGTTTCATGAAATACTGATAATCTTCTTTCTTACCCAAAATTTTAGCCATTTGGGCAATACACCAGTCATCATAGGCATATTCTACCGTTTTGGAAACACTCTCAGACTCATCATCGATGCTGATGTAATTATTATGCTTGTAGGCATTCAACCCAAAAATATCCAGCATCGCAGAATTTTTAGACGCCAGAAAAGCTTTTTCGTAATCAAACCCCTGGATTCCTTTAGCCATAGCATCGGCAATTACAGAAACAGCATGATAACCGATCATGCATTCCGTTTCATTGGAAGACAGTTCCCATACAGGAAGTTTTCCTCCCTGTTCAGATTGTTTGACGAAGGTATTGACGAAATCGGCAGTTCTCTTTCTGTCGATTAAAGTCATCAGAGGATGTGCTCCCCTGAAGGTATCCCAAAGCGAAAATACAGTGTAGTAATCGAAGTCTTTGGCTGTGTACAATTTATTGTCACGGCCTCTGTATTTTCCATCAGCATCCATATTGATATTAGGCTGTGTGAAAACATGGTACAATGCCGTATAAAAAACAGAAAGTTTGTTTTTATCATCAGACTTTACCTCTATTTTTGAAAGCTCTTTGTCCCAATCCGTTTCAGCCTGTTTTTTTACTGTTTCAAAATCATTCGTCTGTCCTTCTGCCAGCATGTTTTTTTCTGCCCCTTCATAGCCTGTAGGAGAAATGGAAACTTTTATATTGATTTTTTCTCCTTTTTTAACATCAGCAGAAAAGGCCAACGCCAGTTTTGTTCCGGTATACAGGTTGGCTTCCTGTTTTCCGTTAACTTCCTTCTTAGAGATTTTCACAGGCTTAGAAAATTCAATTCTGGAGTAGATATACTGATTGGTTGCCCAGGCTTCACTTCTCCTGAAAACTTCAATGGTTTTATTGTCAATGATTTTTACTTCACCTTCCAGTAACTTGTCTCTATGGTTGAGGTCCAGAATAATATTAGCATTTCCGGCATTATTGAAAGTATACTCATGGTAACCAACTCTTTTGGTCGTGGTAAGGCGGACGTTGATGTTGTTCTTATCTAATTTTACAGTATAGAATCCGGCAGTAGCTTTTTCGTTCTTATGTGAAAATTTTGAAGAATAGTCTTTACTATTCAGACTCGGATTGCCCATCGTAGGCATGAGCATAATATCTCCGTAATCAGAAACCCCGGTTCCATTCAGGTGAGTATGGGAAAAACCATAGATCACCGAATCCGAATAATGATATCCGCTGCATCCGTCCCAGCTTCCGTCTATTCTGGTATCCGGAGAAAGCTGTACCATCCCGAAAGGAACTATAGCCCCGGGAAATGTATGACCATGACCTCCTGTTCCTATAAACGGATTGACATACTGTGAATAGTTCTGAGCGGAAATAAGCTGGGTCATAAATAAAGAAAACGTGATGAGCCTTTTTTTCATATTCTAATTTTATAATAGCGAATATATTGAAAAACGGTAAAACAGATGTAATAAAAGAAGGGTATAGCTTGTCCTATAAAAAACGATAATAATTCATGAAGAAAATATTTCTGTCAGGAATACTCCTGCTTCCGGCAATTGCTTTTTCACAAAGTATAACGGGAAAGATCACACAAACCGGAAATGACGTTTCCTACGTTGAAGTGGTAGCTGCCAAAGGTGAGAAGAAACAGACTGTTATTTCGGATGAAAAAGGAAATTATTCACTGAAGCTTTTGGAGAAAGGAAATTACCACATACAGCTTATACAAGAGGGTGTGGAAGTATTCAATAAGGATATTACGGTAAATGGAGACCTGAAACAGGATTTTTTTATTGAAAAAAAGAAAGAAAAACAGATTGAAGGGATTAGTCTTACCGCCAGAAAAAAACTGATTGAGAGAAAGGCTGACCGACTGGTTTTCAATGTTGCCAATTCCTTTGCCTCACAGGGAATGGATGGGGCAGATGCCCTTGCAACCACACCATTGGTTAAAATAGATGATAATACAGGAGTTTCCATTGTTGGAAAAAGTGGAGTGTCAGTAATGGTGAACGACAGGATACTGAACTTTTCACCTACTGAGCTTGTGACCTATCTGAAAAGCCTTCGATCTGAAAATATCGAAAAAATAGAAGTTATTACGTCGCCTCCTGCAAAATATGAAGCACAGGGAAACAGCGGACTGATCAATATTGTGTTAAAGAAGAATCAGAATCTGGGATGGAGTGGGAGCCTTACAACAAGTCTTCAGCAGCAAACTTATACAGGGACTTCCAATAGTGTAACGGTCAATTATCAGAACGAGAAGTTACGTTCTTCATTGAAATTAAGACAGAATAAATATGACAAACATTCATACGAAAATTACTGGATAGAAGGGGCCGATGGTCTTAAAAGTAATGATAACAGAAAAGATTTTGGTCACGGGCTGGGCGCTAACGTAAGCGTTGATTATCAGTTGAGCAATAAATCAAATGTAGGCTTTATCTATGATTATGGATTCGGCCACTCCAATATGAATATCACCAATACGTCGAACTATTTTCAGAATGACAACTATACGAATACACTGCTTACCTATGCAGAACACAGAGCGACAGGTAAGCAGCATACAGCCAGTGCCTATTATGATCTGAAGTTCGGGAAACAGGATCATAAGCTAAGTATTACAGGAAATTATTTCTCCAATGTTCCTGAAACGACCATTGATTTTACAACAACGGAGAGTCTGGGAGACCGTTTTGTGGTAAAATCTCCTTCAACGGTAAATTATAAAATCTATTCCGGGCAGGCTGATCTTACTTTACCCTATCAGTTTGCAAAAACCGAAACAGGCGTGAAGTTCACTAATTTTGATAATAATTCCAATATATCCTATCAGAATCTCATCAATGGAAATTATGTGACAGATCCATTAAAAAGCAATCAGTTTGAATATAATGAGAAAAACTATGCTGCCTATATCAGCCTTGAAAAATCATTCAATGAAAAATGGTCTGCAAAAGCAGGTCTCCGCTATGAATACTCTGTTGTTAACGGAAATTCTTTAACCTCAGGACAGCAGACAGAGAATTCTTATGGAAAATTCTTTCCAACGGCTTATGTTACCTATAAAAATAATGAAAACCATACCTTCAATCTTAATTATTCCAAAAGGATCAACAGGCCCGGATTCCGGGCGATCAATCCATACCGCTGGTACATCAATATCAATTCTTACTTTACCGGAAATCCATTTCTGAAGCCTTCTATCAATCATAATTTTGAATTTTCCTATGTCTACAAGGGAAAACTCTCAGCATCTGCTTATTTTCAGAGAACTTTGGACGCGTTTGGTCAGCTGGCCAACCTGAAAAATGAAAACAGGATCAGTACTTTTGAAAACTACTACAATCAAAACAGTATGGGAATTTCACTCAACTATTCAGATACTTTTTTCAAAAGATGGGAAGCTAATTATTCAGCTAATTATTCTTATATGAATACGGATGTTTTTGCAACCGATGCCGTTTCCAGAAAAGGAAACAGCTATGATTTCGATGTTCAGAATACTCTATCACTTAATAGGAACAAAACCATTCAGCTGATTCTCAATTATTGGTTCCGGTTACCTTCAAATTCAGGGAATGTATATATGGATTTTGCCGGAAATTTTACGTCAGGGCTTAAGTTGAGCTTTATGGAAAGGAACCTTCAGGTGAATGTAATGGTTTCCGATATTTTTAAGCAGGGAAAAAGTGTTGGCAAAATTTATTATACAACAGGAACCCATTCTTACAATAATTATTATGATGCCAGAAGACTGACAGTATCGGCTACCTATACTTTTGGAAATAAAAAGGTAAAAGGAGCCAGCCGTAATGTAAATTTTGATGAAAAGAACAGAGCAAATTAGGAAAGAAAGCTTGAAAAAGTCAGTTGTTATTGGACTTGATGGCTGAAAATTATTGGATATTCTTTTAAATTCAAACCTTATAGGTTTCCAAAACCTATAAGGTTTAGCATAAGGTTAGCAAAAATAGCTTTCAAAAAAAATCCGGAATAATATCTATACTTCTCCCTCAAAGAAATCTTGAAGATATTCTTCTTTACAGGCTTCTTCCCTTGAGGAACCCAGGTATTTTTTCCATGCCCGGGATTCATAATATACAATTCCCATTTCCCAGACACAGTAAGTGGGGAGATGGGTTTTATTTCTGTTCCAGATTTCAAATGTTCCTGAGCCGTCATGGTATACACTTTCCCATAATTCATTTTCACTTCGCCATGTGCAGACCAAAAGAAGGTAGTTTTCACCACACCGGTGCATGATGACAAAGCCAAGGTCATCTATTTCCTGAAAATTTTCTTCGGCATTTTCTATCGCGAGCTGGGCCTTACGGATGTCTTGAGAAGAAATTTCTGAAAGGTTTCCGGCAAGGTCATACCATTTGAACCTGGTCTTTCCAACGTTGAAAATTCCTTTGTGAGAAGCATATTTGGATGGGTAAGCAGTATTTCTCATACATTATTTTGTGTGAAGGATAAAAAGTCAGAATAAAAAAAAGGACAAACAAATTTTTAATCATCTGATTTATCACCTGATATTATAGATTTTATTGATTCTAAATTACCGAAAAAATCCGTAAATTTGTAAACAATTTATATTTATATGTTGACGAAAGAAAAGGTTCAAAATTTCCTTAAAGAAATAGAAGTAGACGATTTAGTGAATAATTTTCAGATTATGGGTGAAGATGTTTATATTGACATGACCGCTCATTCGCCTGCAATGCATGAAAAGAAAAAACTGGAGGCTGCAATGAAGCAGGCTTTTGCCAGTGAGTTTGGAGAAAATGTTCATTTAAAACTTAAAATCGTTTCTCCGGAGCCTAGTGAAATTCAGCAAAGCCAGATCAAAGGAAAACAAATTCCCGGGATTCAAAATATTATCGCTATTGCTTCCGGAAAAGGAGGAGTAGGAAAGTCTACTGTTTCTGCAAATATGGCAGTGACATTGGCTAAAATGGGCTTTAAAGTTGGGTTATTGGATGCTGATATTTACGGACCATCAGTACCTACCATGTTCGATACAGAAGGAGCAAAACCCATTTCTGTAGATGTAGGTGGTAAAAGCATGATGAAACCTATTGAAAATTATGGGGTGAAAATGCTTTCTATAGGATATTTCTCAGGAGCTAATCAGGCTGTTGTATGGAGAGGTCCTATGGCTTCAAAAGCATTGAACCAGATGATCAGAGATGCTGCATGGGGAGAGTTGGATTTCTTATTAATAGATCTTCCTCCGGGAACTGGTGATATTCACTTATCAATTATCCAGGAAGTTCCTGTTACAGGAGCGGTGATTGTGAGTACACCTCAGCATGTTGCACTGGCAGATGTAAGAAAAGGTATTGCGATGTTCCAGATGGAAAGTATTAATATTCCTGTTCTTGGATTAATAGAAAATATGGCGTATTTTACACCGGATGAACTTCCTGAGAATAAATACTATATCTTTGGAAACCAGGGAGCACAGTATCTTGCTGAAGATCTTGGAATTCCTGTATTGGGAGAAATTCCTTTGATCCAGAGTATCAGAGAAGCCGGAGATGTAGGAAGACCTGCAGCGCTTCAGGAGGGCTCTAAAATTGCAGAAATCTATACAGAAACGGCAAGAAAAATGGTTGAAAGCTTAGTAGAAAGAAATAAGAATATTCCTCCTACTGAAGCGGTAAAGATTACCACAATGGCAGGATGCTCACCCAAAGCAAAATAATAATAACTTTCAATTACATTTGAAAAAACCGAATTGAACTGAAAAAATATGGAAACAAATATAACGCACGAAGATACAGTAACACGAGTAATGGAAGCTCTGGAAAGCATCAGGCCGTTTTTGAATAAGGACGGAGGTGATATTGAGCTTATTGATGTGAAAGATAACCAGGTTTTTGTGAAACTTTTAGGTAACTGTTCCGGATGTTCATTGAATTTTTCAACTCTTAAATTAGGTGTTGAAAATACCATTAAACAGCATGCCCCGGAAATTGAAAAAGTAATCAACGTAGAGTAAAAACTACATCGGAGATATTTTTAAGACAGATCTTTTTTTAAGGTCTGTCTTTTTTATTGGTTGATATAAAGCAGGTTTGTCATATGAATTATTTACATTAAGCATAAAAGTAAAAGCTCCAGGTATTTCCGGAGCTTTTGAATTCAATAATAAATGTAAATTACTTTACCATAATTCTCTTAAGATGTCCTTCAGAAGTTTTCACAAGGTAAGCTCCTGTAGAAAGACCGGAAGTGCTGATGGTTAAGGCATTCTTTTCTTTTCCGATCAGCTTTCCTGACATATCATACAGCTCATAATCCTGTTTTCTGTTAAAGTAAAGAATATTTCCTTTGTTTACAGGATTGGGGAATACATTGAATGTTGCTGTTTCAGATTTTATTTCGCCGGTTCCCAGGGTGGGTGATGGGCCTACTTCATAGATAGATAAGGTACCACTGATCTCATTGGCAACAATAACATAGCCTTTATGGATTGTCATATTTTCAGGGGCGATATAGATAATACCTTCAGGTCCGTTATCTCCACCATAGGCAGAAGTAGAACGGGAATGCTTATAATCTGTAAAAGTAGGGTTATCAGGATCTGTAATATTGTAAACCATTACTCCTCCTGTTCTTTCCAGCGTAATGAAAGCGAAGGTTTGTCCGTTGATTGTTCCTAAGGCTACCCCTTCCGGTTCCGGACCTTTTGCACGGCTTCTGTTTTTAACGGCATTGGATTCATTATCAACATTGAAAAGCAATGAATAATGGGCGGCAATATATCTTTCAAACTGATCTCCACTGTCATAAGCTCTTTGTTTTGTATCTGTATTGAAAATAGAGAATGAACGTGCCCCTAATGCTGAGATTTCTTCAAAATCTGTATCTCCATCTGTATTTCCAGTAGCCGATGAAACCCTAAATCTACCCAAATTATGAGTAGCTTTTAATAGAGCGGCCTGAGGAAAAATAGCAGGATCTAAAGTATAATTATTAGCACCTACTGTAGTTCTTTCGCTGTATCCTGAAAGATCTTTTTCATCCCCTTCATTGGCTGTTACAATATAATGGGTATTTCCTACTTTATAGTTCTGTACAGCATCAGGAGTGTAATAAGCTTTTACGGGCCAGTTGGCAATTAATACTTCTCCATTATTATCGGAGGCATCAAAGCCATTACCCGGGAGGCTCATATCTTTTTTGCCCAATCCCCAAATCCCTGTAATAGATTGGGTGGTAAGGTCAATTTCTGCAATGGCATTGTTTTCCTGAAGCGTTACCCAGGCTTTTTGACTGTCTGCACTTACTGTGACATATTCAGGCTCTAAATCCTGAGAAAGGGTATTGTTGGTTCTTACTTTTCTTAATCCGGTTGCTGCTAAGGCTGAAACCTGAGCATCAAAACTGTTGAAATTAAGAGTAGTCACATGAGTTTGCGTAAGGTTACCAATTCCTCCTGAAATATCAATGATGCTTATGGTGCCCTCAGGATCTACGGTGTAAGCATCATTTGGCTCTCCTTCATTAGCCGTAATCACCTTTGTTCCGTCGGGAGTGAAGGTAATCATATCCGGTAAAGCTCCTACAGTAACTTGCTTCAGGAAATTTCCGTTATTATCAAAAAACACTACGGAACCGTTCTGTTGCGGATTGGTATTTGGAGATGCTGCAGCTATGATTCCGTTTTTCACGGCGATACTTGTAATTCCGCCATAGGGAGCCATATTGACTGTTTTGATAACCGAGGGAGTGGAAGGATTACTGAAATCAATAATATCAAACACATCTGTAATAGAGCTGATTGTAAATAAACGCTGTGTGGAAGGATCGTGAACTACAATTTCTGTGGAACTGTTATTATTTCCTGAAGGATCAAAACTTCCGATATAATTCAGCTGTATCTGATTAGACGGAGCCGGGGCCGGTTTATCATTGTCTATAATATAAACTGTTGCAGAATGATCTCCCGAAATGGTTGCTCCGGTTGGATTTTCGAGGCTTACCACAAAATATTCTGCCTGCTGTTCTTCCGTTGCATCATCAATAATAGGAATATTGACAGTATAACTTGTTGTGGAAGGTGTAATAGTGATGGTCTGGTTGGCTAAACTAAAATCATTGCTGTCAGCTGTGCTGAATGGGGCAGGCTTAACAACTAAATTAACTGTCGCCGTTGAGGGGTTGGCTACGTTAATTTTGAATGCCAGGTTTCCTGTATTTTCATTGACTTTTATGAAATTCTTATCCAATGAAATTGTAGTTCCGGCAGCTGTAAAGGTGCTGGAAGTCGCTGATGTAACTCTATTATCACTGAAATCTTCAATGGTATTCGGTGTAAGCGCTGCATAATAAGTCTGCCCCGGCACTAAGCCGGAAGTTGGGATGATGGTGATGATATTGTTGCTGAAAGCTGTACTAAAGGGAACTTGTGTACCAGTAGAGTTTCCCAGACGAAGCTCTACCAGGTTTTGTGCATTAGAATCGTTAATCGCGGAATTATCTGCCAATCTTACATTTTCATTAAAAGAAATAGTAGGGTGAACAGTTGTAGAAGCATTATTTGTGTTGTTTGTAGGGAAATACGTGACTGTGGGAGGAGGAGTGTCAACGCCTCCTGTTGAAGTTGCATCTACAGTAAAATTATCAAAACGGTTGTTTCCGCCTGTTCCTCCTCCTGTTGCAGAGAATTCAACTTTTAATTTAAAATTCGGGTTATTGGAAACACCTGCTACCGCTGAGAAATCAAAACTAATGAGCTGTGGATTGGCATCCTGAGGATTTACAGTCTGATAGGGAGTAAAGGTAGTTCCATCTGTAGAATAAGACCATGCCTGTGTTCCTGCTCCCTGGCCTGATCTTCTTGTCGTGAATTTTATATTCACATTGTCATACCCTGTTGTAGGAAGGTTAAATTGTAATGCACCCCCAATAGGGTTATTAAATCTTAAATGAGTTCCGGAGAGATCCCCATTTCTGGCATTCAGATTACCAATATCGAAGTTTTGTCCTGTACCATTTGCAAAATCTATGACACTGCTGCCACCCGCCAACGCATTCAGTGAGCCGTTAGCCAGTGTGGAAGAAGGTGTAGTGATGGAAGCTGCAGAAGCATTGTTATTAAAATTCCAGTAATGAATAAGGGTCTGTCCGAAAAGCCCGCTTTGAAAGAAGAATGCGGCAATGACAGATCCTTTTAATAAGTAGTTGTTGATCATTTTTTACTTTTATTAGATAAATGCAAAAATGAACTTTATGTTTGTCAACTATCTTAAGGGAATTTTAAGAAATGTTTAAAAAATAGGTTTGTAAAATATTAAATATATGATAGAGGTTAATAAATCATGGAATTATTTATTGACAGACTGACCGGAAAAATTGAGGATACTTCCGGATTTACTTCCTTCCAGAGGGTGTTGCTGCATATAGAAAAATCCTGACACTGCAGTCAGGAGTAAGAGTACAAAAATAACCAGAACAATTCTTTTTAACATGTCTCTCATATCGCTAAATTTTTAATATCTCTAATCTCTAAAGTGGAAGTTGGGTATCCTTTTTGTACAGCATTGATCATTGCTCTTCCCACTTCGTGTAAAGATAATGATTTTGACGGTAAAAAAACAGGAAAAAACCAAATAAAAGGTTTGAAAAACCATTTTACATTCAATTGGCCTTCAATAGGTTTCATAAAACCGGGACGAAAGTTGTAAACATCTTTAAAATTCATCTTTTTTAAAGCATTTTCTGTTTTCCCTTTCACTCTTGCCCACATCATTTTTCCACTTTCCGTACTATCAGTCTGAGCTCCTGAAACATAATTAAAGACCATTTGCGGATTTTGATTCAGGACAGCTTTTGCTATATGAAGGGTGGTATCGTAGGTAATTTTAGTATAATCTTCCTCGCTCATTCCAACGCTGCTGATACCGGCACAGAAAAAACAGGCGTCATAGCCTTTCAGTTTTTCATCATTGATATCTATTGACAAAAAGTCAGAAACAAGATATTCCTTTAGTTTTGAATGCTGCTTTCCTGAAGGTTTTCTGCTTATGCTCAATATTTCAGAAACGTTCGGGTTTTCCAGGCATTCCATTAAAACACCTTCACCTACCATTCCGGTAGCTCCTGTAAGAATTATTTTGATCGGAGTCATTGTATTGCTATTGATAGTTGTAAGACGAATGAGAGATAGGAATTACTTTAAAGTTAGGGATTTTAATTTAAAGAATAAAAAATAAGTAATAAAGAGTAAAGAGTAAAGAGTAAAGAGTAAAGAGTAAAGAGTAAAGATATTGCTGTTAAAATTCAATAGGAGCGGACTTTAGTCCGCTTTCATCTGGAAACATATCTCCTCTGGCTTCAGCCAAAACTTAATTTTAGATAATAAATAAACATTCCCAGCCCTGATTGCAGCGGCATCCTTTTTCCGGAATGGCTGTAAAGCGGCTGCAGAAAAAGATACAGCGGAAAGCAGGAAATAGCTTCTGAAAAACGAAAAACCGGAACAATAGAGCCCGGTTTTCAAATATTATGCTGTGAAAATTATTTTTTATGCTGTAACTGGCTGTATATATTCTGGATCAATCCATCGGCCACAGAAATCTTAGGAACGAAAATCCTATTGATATCTGACCAGGACATTATATTATTGAAAATACGCAGGGCAGGAACTAAAACATCTGCTCTGTCTTCTCTCAGGCTGTAGTTTGTCATCCTTTCATCTACTGAAAGTTCATTAAATTCCTTATATACCTTTTTAAGATGAGATAAAGACATTGGTTTGCCTTCTTTTGTTTTGCTCATGGAGAAAATCTTGTTGATATTTCCTCCTGAACCTATAGCCACAATCGGCTTTTTACTGATAATATTTTTTTTGATCTCCTCTTTCATCTCTTTCCAGTTGTCTGCGGTGACCAGATTATTAAGCAGGCGGATTGTCCCGATATTGAAGGATCTTTCATAGAGCATTTTACCGTTTTCGTAGAAGGTAAGTTCTGTAGAACCTCCGCCTACATCAATGTATAGATAGGCAAAATCTTTATCAAGCCCTTCAGCTACATGGTTCTCATAAATCAGGGTAGCTTCTTCATCTCCGGAAATAATTTCTATATTGATTCCTGATGTTTCCTGAACCTGTCTGATGATTTCATTACCGTTTGCTGCATCACGCATGGCACTTGTAGCACAGGCTCTGTAATGGTCTACTTTATAGATATTCATAAGGTCGCTAAAGATCTTCATGGCATCAATGACCATTTTCTCTCTTTCGCTGCCTATTTTGCCAATGGTGAAAACATCCATCCCCAATCTCAGAGGGATTCTCAAAAGATTGAGCTTAATGAATTCAGGTTTTCTATTATTTATTTTTACTTCATTAATAAGAAGTCGGGCTGCATTACTTCCTATGTCTATCGCTGCGATCTTCATTTTTTATTAGTTTTAGCTTTTAAATATTTATAGGTTTCTATTTGAGAACGGCATTCTTTCTTGTCATTTCTTACATATTCATTGCTCAGTTTCTTATCTAAAATCCTTGCCTTTACATTGTCACTAAGCTGAATATTCAGTATGTCTTTTAATTCTTTTTTAAGGTTTTTGTCTGTAATTCTGGCTGCAGCCTCAATTCTGTAATCAAGATTTCTGGTCATCCAGTCTGCAGAGGAAATATACATATCTTCACTCCCTTTATTATAGAAATACATTACTCTGGCATGTTCCAGATATTCATCAACGATACTTATCGCTTTTATTTTTTCTTTAAAATCTTTTTGGTTAACGGCACAATAGATTCCTCTTACGATGAGCCTTGTAACCACTCCTGCCTTTGCGGCCTCATACAGTTTTTCGATCAGGGATCTGTCGCTGAGAGAATTGGCCTTAACAATAATTTCGGCTCTTCTTCCTGCTTTAGCTTCTTCAATCTCTTTATCAATATGATGAACAATCTTTTCACGCATAAATTGTGGGCAAACCAATAAATTTTTGCAGGTTTTCAGTACCGGGAGATAATCATCTTTTGGTTTTTTCAATACACTGAATACTTTATTAATGTCTGCCATAATGCCACGGTCAGTGGTCAGCAATAAATGGTCTCCGTAGATTTTTGCTGTTTTTTCATTGAAATTTCCAGTGCTGACAAATCCATATTGGATGGTTTTATTGTGGGCTCTTTTTTTGATGACACAAAGCTTGGCATGAACCTTTTTGTTCGGAAGTCCTACCAGTACTGTAATTCCTTCAGGTTCCAGCATATCCTTCCATTTCAGATTGGATTCTTCATCAAATCTTGCCTGAAGCTCCAGCATGACCGTTACTTCTTTGCCATTTCTTGCAGCATAGATCAGGGCATTAATGATTTTGGAGCTGCTTGCCATGCGGTAGGCGGTGATCTGTATAGATTTTACATCCGGGTCCATTGCGGCTTCACGCAGAAGATCGATTACCGGATTGTATTTATGATAAGGGAAGCTGAGAAGGACATCGTCTTTTAAAATAACATCTGTCACTCTTTCTCCATGTTCAAAAGCCTGATGGGTAAAAGAAGTTCTTTCTACCGGTCTTTCATAGGTTTCAAAAACATCAGGAAAGTCCATGAAATGCTTGAAGTTATGGATTTTTCCTCCCGGAATAATACTGTCTTTTTTAGTAAGGTTAAGCTTTCTGATCAGGAGCTCCAGCAGGGCCTTATCCATATCTTTATCAAAAACAAAACGGGTGGGTTTTCCTTTTCTTCTGTTTTTGAGACCTTTTTCTATTTTTTCTGCAAAGTTGGTACGGATGTCATTATCCAGGTCCAGTTCAGCATCTTTTGTAACTTTAAAGGCATTGGCTGCAAATTCATCATAGCCAAAATATGAGAAAATGTGAGGTAGATTGAACGTGATGACATCTTCCAGCAGCATTACATTTTTCTCTTCAGGATCTTCGGTAGGAAGGAGTACAAATCTTCCGACAAAGCGGGAAGGTATTTCAATAATGGCATAATTGCTGGAATACTGCCAGTCTTTTTTTCTCATGGCAACACCCAGATAAAGGCTTTTGTCCCTCAAATAAGGCATGGGAGTGTTTTCATGAAGCAAAATAGGAATTACATTAGATTCTACCACTTCATCAAAATAGTTTCTGACAAATTCTTTTTGCTTTGCGGTCAGATTTTTAGAATTTTTAATGAAAACTTTATGATCAGCCATCTCTGCCTGAATTTTTTTCCAGGTTTTATCGAAATTCAACTGATGCCTCATTACAATATCATTAATGTGCTGAAGAATTTTGGAAGGGGGCTGATAGAAAGATTCAGCGATCACTTTTTCCTTAAAATCCATGGCACGCTTTAATCCGGCAACACGTACTCTGAAGAATTCATCCAGGTTGTTGGAAAAAATTCCGAGGAAACGTATTCTTAAATGAAGAGGAACTTTCTCATCCATAGCTTCCTGTAAAACTCTTTCATTGAAGGCAAGCCATGTAATATCTCGCGGATTAAAGTGTAATGACATTCTTAAATGTATATAATTTATCAAAAATAATAATTCGTAAAGTTTCTGACTCTATTTATAAGGTTAAACTTTGATTAATTTTTAAAGAAGAGTGAATTATTGCTTTTTGGTTGATAATAATTATCTGTAGATGATCGTGAATCAATATATTTTTATTTTATAATAATTAAATTTCATGAAAAAAACAATTGTACTGAGCTTATTGCATGGGACAACAAAATATAACCCAATCATATGCAGCAGTTTGATGCTGTAATAAAGCTGAAAGCACAGTATGTTTTTGAGCATTATCCGGCTTCTGTAAGATATTATTCTGGAAAGATAATATATAAAAACATCAGGATCTATGTTTTTCAATACTTTGAGTTTGAAGGATGCTTGTAGCATATAACTTCAATGAGAATATAATAGGCTATATTTTAAATTTTCCTTCACAGATCCGGGGAGATTGGCTGCTGTTTAGCTGAAAAAATTTCCATATTAATCTATAGAAAACCTCGATATACCGGGGTTTTTATTTTTATTGTGTCATTTTGTCATAATTCTTTGAATGGTACAGATATTGAGAAATTGAGAGTATAAATTAAACTTAAAAATTAGAAAAAATAAAATATTATGAGTAAAATAATTGGAATTGACTTAGGTACAACCAACTCTTGTGTTGCTGTTATGGAGGGTAAAGACCCTGTTGTTATCCCAAATGCTGAAGGTAAAAGAACAACACCTTCTATTGTAGCATTTACAGAAGATGGTGAAAGAAAAGTAGGTGATCCTGCAAAAAGACAGGCTGTAACGAATCCAAAGAAAACTGTATACTCTATCAAAAGATTTATCGGAACTCATTTTAAAGAAGATGCTAAAGAAATTTCAAGAGTACCTTATGAAGTAGTAAGCGGACCAAACGATACGGTAAAAGTAAAAATTGACGATAGAGAATATACTCCACAGGAAATTTCTGCAATGACGCTTCAGAAAATGAAGAAAACTGCTGAAGATTACCTTGGACAAGAAGTAACAAGAGCGGTAATTACTGTTCCTGCCTACTTCAATGACGCGCAAAGACAGGCTACTAAAGAGGCTGGTGAAATTGCAGGTCTTAAAGTAGAAAGAATTATCAATGAGCCTACAGCTGCAGCGTTAGCTTATGGTCTTGATAAAAACCATAAAGATCAGAAAATCGCAGTATATGATCTTGGTGGTGGTACTTTCGATATCTCTATCCTTGATTTGGGAGATGGTGTATTTGAAGTATTGTCTACAAACGGAGATACTCACTTAGGAGGTGATGACTTTGATGATGTGATCATCAACTGGATGGCTGATGAGTTCAAAGCTGAGGAAGGTGTAGATTTAAAAACTGATGCTATTGCTCTTCAAAGATTGAAAGAAGCTGCTGAAAAAGCAAAAGTTGAGTTATCTTCTTCTGCTCAGACTGAAATCAACTTACCATACATCACAGCTACAGCTACAGGTCCTAAACACTTAGTGAAGTCTTTAACTAAAGCTAAATTTGAGCAGTTATCTGCTGATTTAGTAAGAAGATCTATGGAGCCGGTTGCTAAAGCATTAAAAGATGCAGGTTTATCAACTTCTGATATTGACGAAGTAATCTTGGTAGGAGGTTCTACAAGAATCCCTATTATCCAGGAAGAAGTAGAAAAATTCTTCGGTAAAAAACCATCTAAAGGTGTTAACCCGGATGAGGTTGTTGCTATTGGTGCAGCTATCCAGGGAGGTGTATTGACGGGAGACGTAAAAGACGTATTACTTCTTGACGTTACACCACTTTCTTTAGGTATTGAAACTATGGGTTCTGTATTCACTAAATTAATTGAAGCGAATACTACAATTCCAACTAAAAAGTCTGAGGTGTTCTCTACAGCTTCTGACAATCAGCCAGCGGTAAGCATCAGAGTAGGACAGGGAGAAAGATCTATGTTCAACGACAACAAAGAAATCGGTAGATTTGATCTTACAGATATTCCACCAGCACCAAGAGGAGTTCCTCAAATTGAAGTAACTTTCGATATTGATGCCAACGGTATCTTAAGTGTATCTGCTAAAGATAAAGGAACAGGTAAGGAGCAGACTATCAAAATTCAGGCTTCTTCAGGTCTTTCTGATGAGGAAATTGAAAGAATGAAAAAAGAAGCTCAGGAGAACTCTGCAGCGGATGCCAAGAAAAAAGAGGAAGTTGAAATCTTCAACAAAGCAGACGGATTGATCTTCCAGACTGAAAAGCAATTGAAAGAATTCGGTGAAAAGCTTTCTGCTGATAAAAAGGCAGCTATCGAAGCAGCTCACACAGAATTGAAAACAGCTTTTGAAGCTAAAAATGTTGATGATGTAAAAGCTAAAACTGAAGCTTTAGATGCAGCATGGATGGCAGCTTCTGAAGAATTGTATGCAGCAGGTCAACAGCCGGGTGCTGATGCAGGAGCAGGAGCTCAAAATCCTGGAGGTAACAATGCAGGAGGTGAAGATGTACAGGATGCAGACTTCGAAGAAGTAAAATAATTTTTTTAATATTATAATAAACCCCCAGTTTTTACTTGGGGGTTTTTTTAGTTTCAGAATGTCTCTATTCCGGAAGAGTGATCAACTAA
This sequence comes from Chryseobacterium sp. Bi04, assembly GCF_918698085.1. GTDB lineage: Bacteria > Bacteroidota > Bacteroidia > Flavobacteriales > Weeksellaceae > Chryseobacterium. The sequence goes on along the minus strand of NZ_CAKKLP010000006.1, from coordinate 240,764 downwards.
TAGAGATCACCAATTCTTTATTCGGAATTTATAATTTTACAGCAGGTGATTCTAATATTTTAACAGTTGAATTGGCGATAGTTTTTATGATTCCTTTCTCATCCATAGGAATAGAACTATCTCTTAGTAAACCTTTGGTGATATCACTGTTATTTATTTCATACCTATAGCCCGGTGTACATAAAACATAAGTACCATTTACAGTTATTGGAACTGTGTAATTCACTTCCGAGCTTTGCATCTTTGTAAATACTTTAATGCTTTTTTTACTATTAGCAGGTATCTTTGTTTTATAGGAGCTGGTTAAGGTTTTTTCGTTTGTAGTATCTTCTCCCCAAGACTTCTCTCCACCCACTATCCATTCTACAGTAACTTGCCCTTCAAGAACTAATGGAACACCTGCTTTATAAGTTACAGAGGTTTTCAGGCTACCTGAATATTTTGTATTCCAAGTGTATTTATAACCTGTTTTATAAGAATAGGTTACCGTAATTTCACTGTCTTCATTACTGCTATTCATTACTTCTGTTGAAAAAACTTCATCAGGTAATTCCAACTGATTAGGATTAGCTACAAGTTCCGGTTTTCCTAACTTTACATAAGTGTCTGCTTTCCACCAGTTTTTTTCTTCTTTAATATTCTTACGATTCAAAGCAAAATCACGGGTAAAAAGTACGGCATCAGGATTAGGATTTTCACCTCCGGGGGTTAAAGATTTCAGCTGTTTTTATGATCTCTTGTATCTCAGCCCTGCCATTGTTAGTATCGCTCAAATCCCACCCCATTTGTGATAAGAATTTTTCTGTAAAAGGAATTTTGATGTCCGATTGTTCCATAGATTTTGCGGATGTGGAAATTTTAAGACTTTTTTTGAGGTCTGGCATCAAATCAATTTCTTTTACCAATGTCCAACCTCTAGCTAGCAATTCCTTTTCTGTTTTATTTCCAGCATTTTTAGAGCTAATAGGTTTTTCATTTTCTAACATGCCAGTACTGTCAGTTCGTGAACAGGAAACAATAGATAATACTGTGACCCCTATATATAGAGATCTTAAATAATTTTTTTTCATAGTATTTTAGCTATGAGGTAACAACCCTTTTAAATTGTGTTTATAGTATAAAAGAGGAAAATAAAAGAAATTAACTTGTTATAATAAAGCTTATTTTAGAATCATACTTACCTTACAAAATAAAATCAGTATGGATTTTTATAATACCTGCATTTTATACTTACAAATGTAGTATATAATTCTCATTCATTTGAAAAATAAATTAAGTTAAATTGTTTATTTACAGTATGTTGTGTTTTATTATAATTTTGTTTTAAAATAAACATGCTTAGTTGTTATTATAAGTAGAACTTATTTATATCCTAGCTTTTTCGGTATTATTTTTTATTTCAAATTGGAGATAGGCTTCGAAGAAGTAAAATAATAAAGATTACCATTTAATTATATCAAATCTGAAGTAGAAGGTTTTTTTGTACTTCGGATTTTTTTGTTGTTAGCGAGTTAATTGTAGCAATTGTCATATGAAACTCCTTCCACTAGAGAAGATAGCCCAATTAAAGTATTTCCACTTCTTCAGGAACGATAAAGAGAATAGTACAGCCATTTTCAGAGGTTACGGAATGCTTAAAAGTGGGCGGTGTATACAGATAATCTCCTTTTTCCAATGGAGTACCTGCAATATGAGCATTCCCTTCTAAGATGTAAAGTTCTTCCCCTGCAGGATGATTGTGGTAAGGGTAACTTGCTCCGGGTTCAAATTTTAATACAATAGTTGTAGAGCGGTTTTTCTCCGGATCAAATTTCAGAGATTTCACAAAAATGCCCTCGTAGTGAATTCCTTTTTCAATGAGAGGCTGCCATTCTTTCTGTTCTGTTTTTACGATATAATCGTGAATGTTTGTGTTCATTATAATATATTTTAAATTGTTATTACTGTAAAAGTTGTTCCAAGGTCCATTTGTAATGGGAGAAAGTACTCAGCAGGAAGGCTCCGGCGCTGAATACAAAAACCGAATAATCCAGAGGTTCTTTAACCCCAAAAGAAATACTCATGGCAACAGCAAATAATAGGGTGAGTATGGATGCACAAAGGGAAACTTTGTTTATACGGTATCCTACAAGAAGTAAGATCCCGATAGATAGCTCGGCAACTGTTGATAATACTGCAATTGCTGGTACCAGATACTGAGGCAAAAAAGAATTGGTTTCCGCGGTATAGTGTACAAAGTTTTTCCAGCCGGAAGATTGAGAACCCCAAAGATTCAATCTGCTTGCTGTGGCCGATAAAAATCCTGCTGATAATGCTATTCTTAATAGAAAAACGGCTATGTCCTGTTGAATTTTCATACTTATTTGAGGTCTTAATTATAAGTACAAAGTTCAGGGAAAGAGACCTCCTAAAGAATAGACAATTCCAGGAAAAGCATATAATATCTTAGTTTTTTACTGCCTTCTGATAATCTTTTGGAGAGTGGGAAGTATGCTTCTTAAAGAAATTAGAAAAATAAAAAGGATCATTAAACCCAAGCTGGTAAGCAATTTCTTTTACGCTCAGCTTTTCATAAAGTAATAATCTTTTCGCTTCGGAAACGATAAGGCTATAGATGACATTTTGTGCTGTTTTATGGGTATGGAGTTTTGAAACTTCATTCAGTTTAGCTTCGGTAGTTCCCAATATATCTGCAAAACGGGCTACCGGATAATTGTCAGCAAAATGACTCCGTACGCTTTCGAGAAATTTTAAAAACAGAGCGTTGGGTTTCCATATTTCATCTCCGTTTGCCATTTTACTGCGGTTGATTTCCACCAATAATAATTCAATTAAAGAATGGGTGGAGATCAGATATTGGTAGGGTTTTTCTTCAATTTCTTTTTCAATCCGGCTGAGTGTTTCTGTAAAAAATGATGGATGCTGAATACTAATCATTTCATTCATTCCGAAATGGCAAAAAAGACCGTTGTGGAAAATAAGTTCAATATCACGGTCACTTTTACTGAAAAAATCCAGGGTAAATTCCAGGGCAGTCAGTTCTCCTTCTACCATGATTAGCTGATGGAACTGTCCTGAAGTAATGGTGATGGTTTGACCGGCTTTCAGGATAAAGGTGTTTTCATCAATCAGAATTTCTGCATTTCCGCTTTCACACCAGAAGAGTGTATATTTTATAACCCGTCTTGGCTCCGGATGGCCTGCCTGATGTGAATATCTTTTTATTTCAATCATAATATGAATGTGGGTATATAGATAAATTCTGATTTTCTGCCTTTGGTTTAGCTGAGTCCAAATTACAAAATCGCTAATATAAAAATATTAGGTATAAATTATTTTTTAAACTTTTTTATGAAGAAGATAAGATCTTTATGAAATCGGTAGGTTAGTTTTGAAAACAATTAAAGCTTTCATTAAAGCTATAAAATACTCACTGATAATTTTGTTAAAGTATTTAATTGTCTAGTATTCAGTATGTTGTTGATTTTGATGAAAATAATATTAATAAAATCAATTATTTACTTTTAATTTATATATTTGTTTTTATTTAGAATAAATAAAAAATATTGTTATAAAAATAAAAATACAGACAATCCATGTAAAATAAGGAATTCATGACCAAGTGGATGGGTTGTTATCAAAAAAATAAACGAAGGAAAGTTTTACATCACTACAAAAATGGCAGCAGGATAACCTCAAAAGTGTAATTCCCCATGCGATGTGCAGCGTTCGCTTTAAAAACTAAAAAAATTATGGAACAGCAAAGTAAAAGAATTCTGGCACTGGATTTAATAAAAGGAATGAGTGTTATAGGAATGGTCATTATACATACCTTACTCATATTTGCGAATGTAAAATCGCAATCGGAGTCGGTTATTGGAAGTTTTATTGTGTTTTTGGGAAGAGGAACTTCCATTTTTCTGATCTGTATGGGAGTAACGTTTATGACGTCGAGTCATCAAAGCCTTAAAAGTTCAATACAACGGGGTGGCCTGCTTTTATTAGCCGCTCTTTTCATGAATTTCATGAAATTTATGATTCCTGTGCTGTTTGGTTTTGCTCCGGATAATTTTATCCAGAAGTACGGATGGCATGCTCCAATAGAACAGCAATATGTATATCTGGTGCTGTTGGGAGATATTTTACAATTGGCAGGAATGTCTTTAGTCTTTGTTGGTTTTATTCGGAAATATGTACACAACAAATACATTATTCTGGCTATAGGATTACTGGTAGCACTGGTTTCCAGAGAAGTGAGCGGAATCAATATAGATTATCCTGTTATTAATTATGTCTTAGACCTTCTTTTTAATAATGACTATCCCGCCTATGTCTATTTTCCGGTTTTCCCATGGATGTCTTTTATTATTATCGGGATGTTTTTTGGTAAATGGTTTCTGGAACTTAATTATAACAGCAAACAACTGTTTAAAAATATGTTATATGTAGGACTGCTGTTTATAGCCATTGGTGCTCCTTTGGTTTTCTTTTATGGTGAATACCATTATAATGGTTTTTATCACATGGGACCGGGAGGTGTTATTTATTTTGCAGGATGGACATTAGTTTTTCTATGGCTTATTTTTAGGATCACCCTAAATATGAAAGAAAATAATGCGGTCAGAATTTTAAAATACTGCAGTAAAAACCTGACCTCAATGTATATGATACAGTGGATATTAATTTCCTGGGGTAAAGGTATCTTCGGATATAGACAACATGGAATTGGGTACGTACTTGTACTGATCCTGTTTTATATTGTTCTTACCTTTGCAGTTCAGATCTCATTGGATATACTAAGAAAGAAGAAAACATTAGTTCTCTTTAGAAGAGCTTCGATGGATGAAACGGCTTTGAAATAATACTGAAGATTTAATGGGGTTTCAGAAAAAAGGGATATCTCACCGGATATTAACTTTTACAAGAAATACATTAACCGGATCACTATATTCCTTGTAAAATACCTACATTCGTATAGATAAAAAACAAAAATAGTAATGAGATATTCTAAAATTATTGTGGTGGCAGCCTTAGTGTTGTTTCAGTTAGGAATGGCACAGGAGAAGGCAGGTACAGTATTAAACAAAGCGCTTACAGAAGCTAAAGTAAGCCATAAAAATGTGTTGCTGGTATTTCATGCTTCATGGTGCAAATGGTGTAAAGTGATGGAGGCAAACATGAATCTTCCGGAAACCAAACCTATTTTTGAAAAGAAGTTTGTTACCGCATATGTTGATGTTCAGGAAAGAGGAGATAAGAAGTCGTTGGAAAATCCCGGCGGACAGGAGCTGATGAACAAATACAAGGGGGAGAATGCCGGACTCCCTTTCTGGCTGATTCTAAATCCAAAAGGGGAAGTACTTGCCGATTCTTTTGATGATAAGAAACAAAATCTGGGATCACCCTCTACACCTGAGGAAGTTGCTGTTTTTGCTGCGAAGCTGAAGAAAAGTTCAAAACTGAGTAAAGAAGAACTTCAGGTCATCGAAAATGTTTTTACTAAAAAAGATAAATAGAAAGAAATCCCGGGTCAGACGCCCGTGACTTTTTATATGGCTTATTCAGTGACATAGTCGCCTTTATTTGCTTTTTACAATAGAACATCCGATTATTATTCTTTTGCGTAAATAAAAGGATATTTCCATCCTATTTTCAAGTGAAAATATAAAAATCACATATTTTATTCAGCATAGATTTCTGAATGTCATCCAAACAAGAAGTTTTAGACTTAATCCAATTTGCTTAGTCCATAACTTTTGAGACTGGATCGTTTTTTTACTGTCTTACCCTAATACCTATAAAAATATAACTCCCCGAACAACAAAAATTGCCCGGGGAGTCTTTTCAAATTAAACTATTTTATTTACCAAAGTAGATCTTATCCTGCTTTTGCTGCTCAGTATAGATGATCTGGAAACTTACAGGCATATAACGGTAGAGAAGCTTCCAATGCTGGATTTTAGCATGCTTTTTAAAGCTCTCAAAAGACCTGATAAAGATATTTTCGATCATTGTTCTTACATAGGAATTTCCATTCCTGTAAATCCCGTCCATGAGTTTGATGTGATGGGCGATAATGTTGATCTTAGATTCCTGCAAAAGACCCTTCAGGTAATTAACGGTAGCCTGCATGATCCCAGCAAAATTATCCTGAACAGATAACTGTGTGATTTCCCTGCGAAGGGGCGGATAGAAAAATTTTAAGTATTCAACAGCTATTTTTTGATTAATAGTTTGCATTTGTACTTTCATCATAATTTAGAATTTTTCAAACACTTTGTATTGTAGCGAAATGTATACCAAAATTTATAAACATGCTGCAAAAATAAAAACACTTACAAGCACCGCAATGTGAGTGAGTAATATCTCGGAATTATGCCTGTTAGTAGTGGTTTTCCAGGTTTTCCAATCTGAAATTTTTCTTATTTTATTTTTCATAATCTATTGATTGTGAGTTATTTTAATTTTTGTTTAATTTAAACACTTTGTAATGAAACGGGTCAAAAATGTAATAAACTTATATCCCGTGACTGTAAATTTGTCTCGAATAGATCTTTTGAAGGTCTGTGGAAATATGACTAAAGATCATTTTTTTATATTCCTCACTGCAGAATGCAGTAAAATTGTCCAGAGAATAGATAAAAGTATTCTCAATAGCATTTTTTAGGACTGTATCTCCATTGCTGTACATGGTATCCATCTTCTGTAAGCTCCTCCACAACAGATTTCTGTCATTCTGACGGATCATATTTTTAATACGTTCGGTAAAAGCCCGGACTAAAGCGTAGGGATTTTGATTTTTTTCCTCTTTCAGTTCACTTTCAAAGTCGGGAACGAGTTCTGTGATTTCCTGTGCAGCCTGTAAATAGTTCATATTATTATGATTTTAATTGTTTTGTTCCAGCATTTTGATGATAGCACCAAAAATAAAAATGCTTAAAAAAGCAAAGAAAAGCAGGTGATAAGGTTTCAGCCATTGCGGAGTTTTCGGTCCTCTGCTTTTCAGTCTTCTCAGCTTGTCTATTCTGTTTAATGTTTTTAAGTCCATTTTTGTATGTTTTGAAACTAATGATACTAATGGTGTACCTTTGAATATTGATCTGATGTATTGTGCTGAAAATGAATTATTTGATTTGTTTTGGTTTAAATTTTATAAGAGAGAAAGCATTTCAAAATGATAAGGATTTTATCAAAATGGAAAATAAATAAGGCTTAGATCCTAAGATGGAACAATATTTTATGGTATGAAGATGAGGTTCGGGTTAGCTATGGTATGGGTTTTTGAAAATATTTGAATTGTACTTGAGGTGAGCTTTTTATACGAGATCATTTTTAAACTTTATTAAGTGAGTTGAAACGTTGCTATAAAAGCTTTTTTGTCTTTTTGGTTAGAAATTCCAGTATAAGCAATGACAAAATCAATACTGTTTTTAAGTTTCGTGGAAAGGATAGAATGAATATCTTTGCAGTCCAAATATTCAGAAGATGTTTTCAAAAATTATAGTACACAGAGTAGGCAATAAAATCAATGGAGATTCCTTAACGCTTTCCCAGGAGGAATTGAAGCTGGAGGAAGGAATGGCAGAATTGCTTGAAGATTACTTTTTAGGATCATTCAAATCAGAAGAAACTTTTCATTTTTACAGTGACACCTATCTGGTGAATAATCCGGTTTACAGTGCGGTTTCTGAAATTTTTGAAGATAAGTCCAAATTTATATGGGAGTCTGAAAATATTGCAAAACACCTTTTCGAAGCAGCGGAGAACCCTAGAGTTCAAAGTGGAGAGCTGTTCATTGTACTTTTTGAAGATGAAAGTGACCGTCCGGACAGAGTGGATAAGATAGGGATCTTTAAAACCGAAAAAAGAGAATCTTTCCTGAAAATTAATCCTACAGAAGAAACATTTGATATTGAAAAAGATCAGGGAATCGGCTTATCCAAAATTGATAAGGCAGCTTTAATCTATAATAATGATAAAAACACCGGCTATGTACTTTCTGTAGTTGACAACAACAAAAACGGAGATATGTACTACTGGTTTGAAGATTTCCTGAAAGTAAAACAGCGTGATGATGAGTATTTCCATACTCAGGAAGCATTAATGGTTTACAAAGATTATATCACCAAGCAGCTTCCTCAGGAATTTGAAGTTTCTAAAGCTGATCAGGCAGATTTCCTTAATAAGTCTATCAATTTCTTCAAGGAGAAAGAAGAATTTAAACTGGATGAGTTTGCCAGTGAAGTGTTGGGAGACGAGCACGTCATTGAAAGTTTTGTGAATTTTAAAACAGATTATGAGCAGGACATGCAGGTGAATATTGCTGAGGAATTCCCGATCAGTGAAGCAGCGGTAAAGAAAACCCAGAGGCATTTTAAAAGCATCATTAAACTTGATAAAAATTTCCACATCTATATCCACGGTGACAGACAGAAAATTGAAACAGGAGAGGATGATAAAGGAAAATACTACAGACTTTATTTTGAAAAAGAGGTATAATAGAAATCAATTCATTAAATAAATATCATAACTTTATTGCTGATTACAAAATAGCAGTTATGAAGTTTATGATTGTTTTCTGGGGAGCTTTCCTCTTTTTCTTCTGCGTACCTTTTCCGATTTTCATTTATATGATGACTGAGGAAGGCGCAACAGGACCGAGAAATTCGTTAGCGGTGAGCTATGGATATCTCGGTCTTTCTTTATTCATATGGGGATATATTCTCGTATTCTTCATTAATATTCTTTTCATTAAAACCTTTAAGCAGAGGAACACCATTCATTCCATTCTGAGAAATGGTATTCCCAGAGAGGCTAAAGTGATGCGTTACCAGCTTTTAAAATACTTTCCGAAAACCAATATGAATGCCATTCAGATTGTTCTTTCATTTCCCAACCTTAGGAATACCATGATTGAACATGAGATGATGTTTCATGATTCCAGGCCACAGGAAAAAAGGTTTGATGTAGGAAATCGTGTGAAGGTATTGCTGAATCCTGATGTTTCGCAGGAACCTTACTTTATTTTAAGCGACCAAAAGGTTGGTTTCAATGCATCAGGAATGATTGTAAGAATAGTATTTATCATATTGTTAATCGCTTATATTATTGGTCTTTACTCTTATTTCTATAGGCGGGAATCTTTTGATTTTGGCTGGCAGTTTCTCACTTTTATGCATCCTATTATTTTCAGTGGAGTGATGACCCTTATTTATGTATTGGTTTTTCAGATGATTGTAGGGAAATTTTTTAAGAATAAAAAAGAAGGACGTATCCTCTTTGTTGGAAGAAGTGCCGAAGCACAGATTATCAGTGTCAACCAGACGGGACTGACGATAAATGACCAGCCGCAGATTATGTTTCAGGTCAGCTTTAAGGATTTCAGGGGCAAAGAGCACATTGCCGTCTATAAAAAGGTGGTCAGACTTCTGGATCTTTCTTCAGTACCCAAAACAGGAACGATAGAGATTATGTATGATGAAGATGATCCGGATAAAATTACGATCCCGGGAATTTAAATCAATTAATTCCGAAAATCAATATTCAACTAAAGATAAAAAAGAGCGAATTTGTTCATTACAAATTCGCTCTTTTTATCATCTATACGTTATTCGTTTAGTTACTTTTTCCTGAAAAACAGGGCCCTGTTATATTCAAAATTCATTCTGGCGATATTGAGTACAGAAATTCCTTGTGGACATTCCACTTCACAGGCCTCTGTGTTGGAGCAGATATGTAATTCATGTTATGAATCATGAACTATAGATTGAAAACGTTATTACTGGATTTTTTTTTGTATATTTTAGAGATATCTTATTAAACAGGGGTAAAATAAAGAATGTTTCAACGCTGTTTTTAGTCGGAAGAAGCGCAAAATATACAGAGATTATTGTTTGAAACAAAGGAAAATAGGTACCACACCGGCCACGCTGTAGAAAAAAAGACTTATCTTTGATAGATTGACTGACATATTATGAATTTTGTAGAGTGCCATGAGGAGCCTATCCATATTCCAGGCTATATACAGAGTTTTGGCTATTTGATTGGCATTGATGCGGAATCCCATTCCATTACTTTTTTCAGCAGGAATATTCTGAATATATTTACTATTGAGAGTTCAGATGAACTTTTCAACAGAAAGCTCACGGACTTTCCTGAAAGCTTTCAAAGTATTATCGATTCAGATATTTATACTTCGCTGAATACATTTACCAGGAGGGAGAATGAAACCTACTTCGACAAAATTTTTATTAATGATAAAGAATATCACTTTTCTGTTTTTAAAAGCGGAAGGTATATCTTCTTAGAATTTGAAGAAGTCCTGATTAATCCCAATAAGCGGATTTCCAATAAATATGACAATTTTTATACCATAGATAACCAGCAGGATCTTTGGAACCATCTGTTGGAAACACTTTCCAAGGTTGTGAATTATGACCGGATAATGGTATATAAATTTATGATGGATGGCTCTGGAAAAGTGATTGCTGAAAAGAAAGGGAACGGTATGGAAAGTTTTCTGGGACTCCATTATCCGGAATCGGATATACCCAAGCAGGCCCGGGCGCTTTATCTTAAAAAAAGGAAAAGGATATTCAGTAATATTAATGCTGAAACGGTTCCGCTTTTAAGTAAAACAGAGAAACATATCGATCTCAGCCTTTCTGCGTCAAGGGGTATGTCTCCTATCCATGGGCAGTATCTTAAAAACTCGGGGGTATCTTCCAGTTTCAGTATTTCCATTATCATTGATGATCACCTTTGGGGATTGGTTACCTGTCAGAATGTTGAGGCTAAGCATATTGATCTTGAAGATAGGGTACAGGCCGGTATTTTTACGGCTCTGGCGGCAAATGCCTATTCATCATTTAAATCTAAAAATGAACTGAATTACCGACTGGAACTGAACGAGAAGCTATCCCATCTGAAAACGGATTTTTTAAAACATCATAATTTACTGGACTCGCTGTCCGAAAATAAAACGGAAATAAGGGATTTACCTGAAGCCGACGGCCTTGTTGTGATTTCAGATGAAAATATAGTAACAGACGGAATTACTCCGGATTATGATACGATTAACAAAATCGTTGATTGGGCTTTTGAAAACTGCGAAAACACGATTTATGTAAACAGAAGCTTTCTTAAGGATCAAGGTGAAAATTTAGGCTTGTCTGAGAATGCGGCAGGTGTGATTATCTATTTTATTGACAGGGAAAAAAAAGAAATGCTGATCTGGTTCCGGAAAGAGTTTGATGAGCATATTAACTGGGCTGGAAATCCGGAAAAGAATATTGATATTATTTCCCAAAATGGAGAAGAAAAACGAATTGTTTCTCCCAGAACATCATTCCAGATTTTTACAGAAAATATAAAAGGCCATTCTAAAAGATGGAATTCCCGAAATGTAAGTTCTGTTCATGCAATCCGTGATCTGATCCTGGAAAGCTCCCATAAAAATTATATTGCAATCAAAAGACTGAATGATGAGCTTAAAAAAGTAAATGAAGAGCTGGACAGTTTTTCTTATACCATTTCTCATGATTTAGGAACTCCTCTTACTGTTATGAAGCTTAATGCTCAAATGCTTTTGGGAAATTTAGCTGATGATTCTGAAAAAAGTAAAGGGAAGATCAATACGATTATTGAGGAAATTGATACTATGGCGGAGATGATGCATGATGTATTGCAGCTTAGCCGTGCCAAGCACAGTGAAATTCAGCTTGAAAGCCTGAAAATAGGCCATACCATTCATAAGATTTCTGAAAATGCCAAGATGACGTACGGCAGCTCGAAAAGTGAAATCATCATTAAAAATTGCCCTGATGTGATGGGAGACAAAACCATGCTTCATCAGGTATTTTTAAATATTATCAACAATGCCGTAAAATACTCTTCCCATAAAGATCAGCCGAAAGTGGAGATTGAAGGGGTAGAGGATGGCTCTGTTATTGTATATCGGATTTCAGATAACGGCATTGGAATTCCTGAGGAAGAGAAGCATAAAATGTTTAAGATTTTCAACAGGATGGAAAATGCGAAAAAATTTAAAGGAAATGGAATAGGGCTGTCTATTGTTCATCGGATTATGAAAAGAATTGGCGGAAATGTGGATTTTGAGAGCAATAAAGAAGGGACTTCTTTCATTTTAACGTTTAAAAAGCCTTAAATTTGAGAAACTTTTAAAACGTTATTATGGTATCAGAATATTTAAAACAGAATACAGCCAGCTATCACGATGCAGCGGAAAAGCTTTTTAATTCTGAAAAAATTTTTAATAAAACATTCACGTTAGAAGATTATAAAAAGATCATTCATACCAATTATCTGATGCTTCTTCACAGTGAGGATAAGATATTCAACAGTCTTTCTGATAAATATTCGCAAAAGCTTCAGCTTAACGAGAGAAAAAAACTCTCTCTTATTGAAAAAGACCTGAAAAGCCTTTCCCTAACCAACCAGGAAGTTTCTCATGATCTGGAATTTAATAATGAACATGAAGCCTTAGGAGCGATGTATGTGATTGAAGGTTCTACATTGGGAGGAAACGTAATCGCTAAGCAGCTTTCAAAGACGGAAGGTTTTGATGAGGTTACTTTCAATTTCTTTGGATGCTACCAGGAAAATACAGGCCCGATGTGGAAGAATTTTAAGGAGGTGCTGGATACTGAAGTTCATGAAGAAAACTACAATGAAGTGCTGTCCGGCGCGAAAAAATTATACTCGTTTTTACTGAACGTCAATTAATTTCTTTTAATACCTAATAAAATTCCTGAAAAATTGCCCACTTTTTCAGGAATTGTTAAATTTGGGGAGTTTCAATTTTAAACTTAACTTAAAAAATAAATAATTTAAAAAGTATACCATATGAAAGTAACTGTAGTAGGTGCAGGCGCTGTAGGAGCAAGCTGTGCAGAATACATCGCAATGAAGAACTTCTGTTCAGAAGTAGTTTTAGTAGATATTAAAGAAGGATTTGCTGAAGGTAAAGCAATGGATTTGATGCAGACAGCGTCGCTGAACGGATTCGATACAAAAATTACCGGAACAACAGGAGATTACAGCAAAACTGCAGGTTCTCATGTAGCAGTAATCACTTCAGGTATTCCCAGAAAACCTGGAATGACAAGAGAAGAGTTGATTGGTATCAACGCAGGAATCGTAAAAGATGTTACTGAAAATTTAGTGAAACATTCTCCGGAAGTAATCATCATCGTAGTTTCCAACCCAATGGATACGATGGCTTATTTAGTGCATAAAACTTCAGGCCTTCCTAAGCACAAAATCATCGGAATGGGTGGTGCTTTGGATTCTGCAAGATTCAAATACAGATTGGCTGAAGCATTAGAAAGCCCTATTTCTGATGTGGACGGAATGGTAATCGCTGCTCACAGTGATACAGGTATGCTTCCATTATTGAGCAAAGCAACAAGAAACGGAGTTCCTGTAACTGAATTCTTAGACGAAGAGCAACAAAAATATGTAATTGAAGAAACTAAAGTGGGTGGAGCTACGCTTACTAAACTATTAGGAACTTCAGCCTGGTATGCACCGGGTGCAGCTGTTTCTGTAATGGTTCAGGCTATTGCATGTGACCAAAAGAAAATGATCCCTTGTTCTTTAATGCTTGAAGGTGAGTACGGTCAAAACGATATCTGCTTAGGAGTTCCTGCTATCATCGGGGCAAACGGAGTAGAAAAAATCGTAAACGTTACTTTAACTGCTGAAGAGCAATTGAAATTCGCTGAAGCTGCCAATGCAGTAAGAGAAGTGAACGGAGATTTGAAATTCTAATCATTACCCGGCTTTTAGCTGGCTTGAAAATATAAACAGACTGTTCAGAGAAGAACAGTCTGTTTTTTTTGTATTATATTGGAAGTATTTTTTTAATCCATAAAGGTGACTCTTTATGCTCTTTTAGTCAACCTTTTTCAAGACTAGGCATCACTCAAAGTCGAAGACTTTGCGAAGTGGTGTTTATATTATGCCACATGATACAATCGTGCGGGAGCGGGGTTTTATTTAGTATCATACTAGCAAAATGAATTTCACTTACATATTCCAGTATCTATATGAAGACCACTTTTATGAAAATCTACTATATAAAGTTCTTTTGATCTACAGTATTTTTTTTTGTATTCTTTTTGATCCAGATTATAAATCTTTATTATTAGAAAAGAGGTATCCTTAAACAGGCCTGATTCAAGAGATATATTATAACTATAAAGTTTAGTTGGGTTTTCTTTGTTTCCATACGCATTAAATTGTAATATCATATTTTCTTTAAAAATATCATTGGTATTAATGTCAATTTCTTTTCCCGGAGAATATGTATATTTATATTTATTAGTGAAATTTTTATTGTAAAACTCTAGTCCCACAGGGCTTGTAATAATTTCATCATTTATAAAAATTATTAAATTAACTTTTTGACTGTAAATTGTAACTGATACAAAAAACACTAGTAAATTTATTATTTTATTAAGGTTTGATTTGACCATTTTCATAATTAGATAATATTTTATTAACTGTAGATAATTCAATTCTCATAGTTTCGCTTCCACTTCTGTCATAAAATACAGCACCTTGTTTATTATTTGGATCGATAAAAGAACCATCTGCGTTTACTTGTACTGAATTTTTTTCCAAGTTACCTGCAATAATATTTGTGTCACGTTTAGCAAAATCCGCTGTATCAGCAGCAGAGGGATCTGTTGCAGTCAAAGTATAGACACTGAATTTCCCCGCAGTTGCAGTGCTCTCTACTGTTGTTGCTGTTGGATGGGTATGAAGTACAATATCAGATTTTATATCGTTTTTAATACCGTGCTGACTCTTTATGTCAAAACTATTAACTTCTGCTTTAGCAAGACCACTATTTATAGAAGTTTTACCACCTTCTGTAAATGTAGTTCTATTACCTGTTAAGTCAATATCCGCTCTAACTTCGTGCTGCCAACCTTTAGAATCAGGGCTAATTCTGTGGTTTGAAGGAGAATTTGTCATGTTTATGATCTAGAAATAGCACTTAAAGATGCTAATCCTCCAGCAACCTCTTGTTTAGCTGCTGTTACATAACTACTCTTACTTCCTTGACTTATGTATATTTTCCCATCTCTTTTCCCATCACTTCCTAAATACCTTCCTGAAGTACCAAAGAAATCTCCGAATGGAGCTCTACCATCAGGGTCAATGTATCGGATAGGATTATTAAAAGCATAGTTATAAGGACTATGCCTTCTCATCTTTTCTGCCATAGGATCTACCGTTCCCCATCTACCCAGATCCGGCATATAGAATCTTGCTCCATAATCATACATTCCTGTCTCCTGTAGCTCCTTCCCATTGTATTTATAATTTTTATATGTACTCGGTCCAAAGAAAGATGCTCCAGTATTTAAATGACTCATTCCGAATGGATAATAATCATTAGAATCTGTAATTTCAAGAGCGCCTGTGCTGTTTCTTCCGAAACTTATTCTTGCATTTCCAAGTTGATTCTTGTATTGGGTAAATATAACTAATTGTTAATAAAAAAAATGCCACACGAAAGGATTCGTGCGGCAGTGTGGGGTTTAATTTCTTTTATTAGGCTTTAGCTTCTTATTCTCTTCTTCTAAAGATTCATTCTGCTTTTTCAACAGTGTAATATAATCGTTCAGATTATCTAAAATATGATTGGGAATACTGCAATGTTTCATTTAGTATCATCTAGTAGAGCTGACACACAATCTCTGACATTCTGTATACCTAGCTTTTGTTTAATTTCTCTCATATCCTCTTTCATATTTTTCATAGGATTACTATTGCAAAAAAAAGATATTTTTGCATTTTCATTATAATTAAATGTCCAGCTTCCAACATCATTTATTATATTATCATCAAGTTTATTTAGAAAAAAAGCGCTAGTCTTCTTAGTGTTTTTAAAATTTGATAACAAAATATTTTTATTCTCATCATTATCTGCATAGATAATGACTTTATAGCCTCTGTATTCAATTATTGAATTTTGATCGCTAATTTTCCCCATACAATCAAAACAATTATTATTTATATGAATATTTTTTTCTTTAAGATTTCCTTCTTCATTATCCATTCCTAATTGCAGAAATGTTTTAGTAGGAGTGAAAATCTTATTTCTTGGAGAATAATAGTCAATGTAAGTATCAACAATGTTATTCACGTTAAATTTTTGTGCAGAACAACTTAAAGTTGCTAATGATATAACACATAAAAACATCATTCTATTCAATATTTGCATTTGAGCCATCATATTTAATATATTTTTTTAAAAAGGTTGAGTATACTCTAAGTTTAATATCCTCATGAGTTCTTGCTACGTTAATGTCACATTTTTTACCTAAACCACAATCAAAAGTATTCACTCTAAATCCTTTTGCTCCATAATCAAATCCACTTGGAGACAGTTGATAGCCAGGAGGGTGATTATGATCTTGTGCTGTTAAATTACTTTGAAAAAAGTTATCCCCTCCTACTGAGAAATTAGACATATATCCCGTTCCTTTAGGATCAAGTGGAGAAGTACTAGGTAAACGATAAGTTGATATTACAGAAAAATTATTACCCGAAGTAGATGATTTATAAGTAGAATTTGCTGTTTCTACATTCGTATTATTGTAAAAATACTCGGCAACTTCTGATGCTTTTGATTCATTATTGTGGAAACTTAATGTAGATAGTTTGTCACTACTATGACCTTCATTATCTGTAATCGGTGAACTTAATGTTTTTTCCTGAGAGTTATTTTTAACATAACCTTTTTCACCAACTTCAACACCTCCATCATTGTCTGCTTTAAGATTTCCGTTTTTATCAAAATTCTTTTCAGCATAAATAACATCTGTTTTAGATTCTGCCATCCAAGTGAGATTTCCAGATTTATCTAACTTATATACGTCTGTACCTTGTCTTCCATCCGGGTCAATATACCTCAAAGGATTATTAAATGCATAATTGTATGGTGACCATCTTCTCATTTTCTCCGCCAGCGGGTCAACAACACCCCATCTTCCCAGATCCGGCATATAGAACCTTGCCCCGTAATCATACATTCCGGTCTCCTGCAACTCCTTCCCGTTGTATTTATAATTTTTATACGTACTCGGTCCAAAGAAAGCTGCGCCAGTATTTAAATGACTCATCCCAAAAGGATAATAATCATTGGAATCTGTAATTTCAAGAGCTCCTGTGCTGTTTCTTCCGAAACTTATTCTTGTATTTCCAAGTTGATTCTTGTATTGGTAAATATAACTAATTGTTAATGAAAAATGCCACACGAAAGGATTCGTGCGGCGTAGGGGAAACCTCTTTTGTCCTAAAAAAGATAGAAATCCCACCTCTATTAACTAAAAACTAGATAATTGTCAACTTCATTGTACTTTTCATCTAAAACAGATACATAGTAACCTAAATTTATTTCATTTGATAATAAATTCAATCTTACCTCAATAAGGTAAGAATCACTGTTTATAGCTGAATATTTAAATTTCACTGAATCTTTTTCAATTTGAAGGTCAAATACAGATATATCAATTTCATCTGATAAAAAAGAGTTTTCACTTTTTTCAATGCATCTTTTGTAAGATTTAATTGCGTTGAGATAGTAATCTTCTAGTATTTCACTATTCATTTTTTTCTTCATATTAATGTCCTGTTATATAATCAAATATAATATGTCCAGTAGCATTAGGATTTCCATAAATTCTTATATCACCTCCTTTACCTAATATTTTAATTTTGTATGTATAACCTGTAGATTTTGCCTCAGTAGCTGTTAATTTTATTATTCCTTGAGCATCTACAGGTGCTACAATACCTTTTCCAATTGCTGCTGCGACCTTTTTTTGTATAGCTGTATCAAGCTTGTTAAATTCTTTCCTTACAACCCCATCCTGAAGTTTTTCCAGCATTTTTTTTAGCAAGTGATTTTCCTACTGCCCTCAAAGAACTTTTTAATGGTCCTCTACCTATATCTGGCATTTCCAGCAATATCATAGTATCTTCATCACTTGTCGGCATCTTTCGTTTGTCTGGCCCCGAATCAAATAAAGAGGCAAAACTAAAACCACTACCATATCTACTATTGTAATAAAAATCTATATATCCCTGGTTTACTTCATAATTAGAATTCCCATCTAAACTAGTTTTATTAGAATCATAATATTTAGCATAAGTTTTTGCTTTTGCAAAATCATGTCCATTGACTAAAACAGTTTCATTAACTCCATCATTAACATTTACTTCTTCTCCTGTTCTTTTATGCTTATAAATTGTTGCAACCGTTTCAGGTTGTTGGGCAATCATACCTGTCGGGTCATTATAAAAAATAGGATTATTATCTGCATAACTATACGGCTGGAATGTTTCATCACTTAATGGATCATGTACTCCCCATCTACCTAAGTTAGGCATGTAAGACCTCGCCCCATAATCATACATCCCAGTTTCCTGCAACTCCTTGCCGTTGTACTTATAATTTTTATATGTACTCGGTCCAAAGAAAGATGCTCCAGTATTTAAATAACTCATTCCAAAAGGGTAATAATTATTAGAATCTGTAATTTCAAGAGCGCCTGTGATATTTCTTCCGCAAGAAAACCTTACATTTCCCCAACTGGTCTATGTAGTACTGGTAAATATAAATACTTTATAATTCCCAATAATAAACTCAAAAACATTTCTGTATTAAAATTTTGTTTAGAATACAAATCAATCACTTTAGAATGTAAAAACCTCACTTTTTATGAGGTTTTGTTATATCAGCTCAAAGTTATAAACTTTGTGCAGCTAGAGGAATTCTTCAAATAGGCTATCTAAATTTGAGACAGCCTACTGATATTTATTATATACATACTTTTATTCTTCGTAGTCCTTTGAAAACTTAACACCTTTCTTTTCTAAAATATTTTTTATAGTCTCAGCTTTTTCTTGAGGCGATACTTGTATAACTTCATTTTTATAATCGAAAGTAAGCAACCACATACTAGTGTTATAAGAAAACGGATAAGAAGCTAAATTAAAGTTTTCATAGGGAACTTCCTGTACATTCTTAAATGCATTTTTTAACATGATTGTTTCATCCAGTACTTCATCAATTATTATCCTATAATTATAAAGTTTATAGACTTTTGTATACTTAAAACCAGACATTAGTTCTGGATTCATAAAATATACGTTTAACCTATATTTGTTTTCATTTTGTATTTTACTTGCACCAACAATTAATATATTGTCACTTACATTTACATAGCGCTCTTTGTTTTTGAAGTCAATATAACTTTCGATAAATGGTATTACTACTTTGGGGTCAATCTTTTTATCTTGTGCTCTACAAGAAAATAGAATCAATATACCTCCTAAAATAAATATCAATTTTGTTTTCATAATTAATTTATTTTTCTGTTACTACCTGTATATGTTGCTGTTGAACCATTAAAATTGACATATCCCTTTCCTGATGTTGGCCATTTCCAAGTGCTATAAACATTGGTAGTTTTAAATATTGGATTTTTGCTTGATACATCAGCATCGACATAGCCTCCAGTAATGATTTTATAAAAAATAGGATTATTATTTCTATCAAATCCATAATCAAATCCTCCAGGAGCTATACTTTCTCCTAAAGGATGAGAATGGTCAAAATCAACACTTTTTGTTTGGCTAATGAAGTGATTACCATTTCCTCCTGTTAGATTTACATAAGGAATAGCAAAATAAGCACTAACACTTACATTAGTAACATGGCTAGTAGTTATAACATTTGAAGAAAAACCATCTTCAAAATTGAACGTATCTCTAGTAAATTCAACACTAGTATTTTCCGCAGCAAAGTCAAAAAATTGTTTAGCCGCATCATCGTTTTGTATTTGTAGATACGTATAAATATTACTTCCTTTTGAGCCTTCGTGTCCTGGCGTTTTAAAATTAATATCTTTAGCTTCTCCTATTTGTGAGTCTCCTGTAGGATTAGTTTCTATTACATTGGTACGAGCAATTTGTATAGATTTAGATCCATCTTCGTTGGTAACAGTATCATAGGCATTATTGTCTTTTGTTCTTTCTATATTACCATTATTAAAAATCTTAATCTTATCTTCCGCTTGCATTCCATCCGGATCAATAAATCGGATGGGATTATTATAGGCATAATTATAAGTACTCCATCGTCTAGAAGTTTCTGCCAGCGGATCCACCACACCCCATCTACCCAAGTCCGGCATATAAAACCTCGCTCCATAATCATAAGACCATTACAGTTGTAATGACTTTATTGTTATTTTATTCAAAAGACATGAGTACGATGCTCACGCCAGCAAGAAAAGATTTGTTTTATCTATTTGGAATCTTCTTTAGGAGGTTTAGGCATATTAGGATAACCAACTGAATTACCATGATTGGGTACGGCGTGATACAGCTTGTTCTCAAACGTTTTCTTATACAATTCTATGTAATCAGAATTATTCAATTCAAAATAATCTATTTTTATTGATTCAGTATTAAATGGAACTTTATACTTTGCAGAATTTCTAAAATATAAATTTAATGTGTCATTAGAAAAACTATATATAAAAGGATCCAAACCTTGTAAACTATTAGTCTTATCAAAATCTTTTACATCCACTATTTTTTTATTTGTTATTAATGTAAATTGTTTATCCCCAGTAATACCTAAGTTAATTGTCGATATATATATATGTTCTCCTTTGCTAGAAACTATTTCACTTTGATTTAATTGCTGGCTCCCTAGCTTATTACTACAAGATATTATACTTAATAAAAATAATAATGTTATATAAATGTTACTTTTCATAATGTTTATTTTTTGTTAGCATTTTCACCTGCTTTTATACCTTCCAAAATTCTTCTTCCAGAATATGGTTCTTCACCATAATATGGAGCTGGACCATAACTATTACCAAAGAATAATACACTGGCAATAGCATTATAATTAAGAATCGAGTGTGGTGCAGTCAGTAATCCCCTTTGATAAGCTCCTGCCATCTTCATATATGTTGAACCGCTTATGTAAAAACCTTTAAGTGTGGAAGTTACTCCATTTAATCCTGCTAAATAATTACCAGCAGATCTGCCGGTAGTATATTTACCATTTAATAATCTACCAGTCATAGGACCTTCAGAGGCCCAATCTTTATTATTCTTAATATCAAGTGGTTGGTTTAACTTAGATTCTTCCATTGTTTGCTCTAGCCCTGCCTTTTTGGAGTGTTCATTAGCATCTGCTATTAATGGATCCCAACTTTGTTCTGCTCCAAAATGTATTGTTCCATCTGCCATATTCGTATCTGGATTAATAAATTCGTCCCAATATTCAGTTTCTCCCATTTTTTCTCCTCCAGCTGCCGTATTGCTTTCAGAATTATATGATTTATCTAACTCTTTCAATGTTTCTTGAGTATTTCCAGAGTGCTTATAAACCCCATTATCCCCATCATTGGAAACCATAACAACATTTCCAAATTTATCTGTATGAGTACTTTCCACCCCACGACCATCAGGATCTATAAAATTTATTGGATTATTTACCGTATAGTTGTAAGTTGAATATCTTCTATATTCTTCCGCCAGCGGATCTACGACACCCCATCTACCCAGATCCGGCATATACATTCTTGCACCATAATCATACATACCCGTCTCCTGCAACTCCTTCCCATTATACTTATAATTTTTATACGTACTCGGTCCAAAGAAAGCTGCTCCAGTATTTAAATGACTCATCCCAAAAGGGTAATAATCATTGGAATCTGTAATTTCAAGAGCGCCTGTGCTGTTTCTTCCGTAAGAAACCCTTACATTTCCTAAATGATCCTGATATTGGTAAATATACTGATCTTTTTCATAATCATAAAACCCTTCTGATGTTGGAAAAAATTTTAATTCTACGGTCTTTATTGCAGGGGTTGCGGAAACTTTTCGTGGTTCCACAGAAAACGCCTCTATTTCCATTGCTTTTCTCATGGGAGACATGGCAAAATCCGCAGGTTCTTCCTCTCCAGTACCACCTCCGCCCGGTGAACCGCCTCCTGTTGTTTCCATACGACTGTACTGAAATCCATCTAAATAATCAGTATCGGTAGTAACTGTTACCGTTCCGTTAATACCATCATTCGATTCAATGATTCTTTTATGCAATTTTACTCCGTCAGCCCGGTACAGGTAATTCATATTGTAATTAGAACCACGGGTTATTGAATTAGGTAAATTCAAATGGTTATAACCAATTCCTGCGATCTGTTTATCCTGCATATCTTTCATATTGCCATTGAGATCATAGCTGATTGTATTTCCCCCGCCTTCGTATCCCGCCTGATTGTTGGTGCTGTCCTGAATATTAGTCAGTCTGTTTCCGGAATAGGTATAGGTGAGATTATCAATAACTGTTGCTGTATTTATTCCCGCTTTGAATACTGAAGTTCTATAAAGGGTGGTAATATTTCCATTTAAATCATAGGCTAAAGATTCTATATTTTCTTTACTGTTCGGATTATTAGGATTCTGATAATAGCCTGCACTTAGCCTATTTAAACTATCATATGCATATCCATACCTTTTGGGAGTAATGGGTGGGTTAGCTCCAATACTCCGTACAGACCTCCAGTCTACTTCTGCAATATTTCCGTTGTATCTTGGTTTTACATTCTTCCCGGGAAATTGTATAGCATCGGGGTTTTCGATACCTTCTCTCTGGTTGTATTTAATTTTATAAGCAAATAATTTTCCGCCTAAATCAACAACAGGCATTTGGTTTTTATTAATATCGGTCATCCAGCCCCTGATATTATAATCGTAATCAATGCTTTGAAGGTTGTTTCCTACTTTTTTATTGCTGAGCTGGGAAAGTTCATTGTACGTATTTTCAGTCAGAAGCTGCTCTGGATTGCCATCTACCTGATGCCAGTGTTCCTTCACCCTGTTTTGGGAATCATAAACAAAACGCTCCTGAATGGTTATGCCTGACTCCCCAGTTTTCCTCAGGTGATAGGTATTGGTGTTTTGTGGAACTCCTGCAAAATCCAGCATGGATTCTGTTTTGGTATAGCCTCCCAAATGGTTGATAGAATATGTTCCTATAGCTCTTGCTTTATTATCATAATAAGTGTAGGTTTTGCTCCAGTTATCATCTTCAACATTCTTCACCAGACTCATGACAGGAAGCCCTTTCGTACTTCTTCCATCTGTACCAGGCGTTTCCGGCAATACGGTTTGCCCCTGAATAGTTGCTGGAAAAGATGGATTGAAGCTGTAAGCAGGATAAGTATCATAATAATTAATGCTTAAAACCTGTACCAGATTAGCAGGAAGAGCCCTGTTGGTATAATAGATAGGCATCCCGTTTATGGTAAAGAATGCTTTACTTCGCTTTTCGTTGATATAGACAGCTGCTGTTACATTGGTCTGAAGGGTCTGTCGTGTAGCATTATTATTGGTAATACCATTCAAAATCACTCTGCCAAACTCATCATATTTCATCAGCAGCCATTTTCCCTGAGCTTTAAGATTTGCATCCTGAGACATTACGAGCTGGTCAGCCTTATTGTATACCATATATTCCCAGCCTTTTCCGGGAATTTTCTTTTCTACCAGACGGTTTTTCTCATCATAACGGTATTGATAACACAAGTCACTGAGTGCTGGGTTCACATCTGTAAGAGTGGAGGCTGTGGGAGGAATCACAAAAGCTAACTGGTCATATTCATTGTATACATAATAAGTGTCTGCATTGCCTGAAGCATTGATTAATTTTCTTACCAGAATGACCTGTCCTTTCCCGTTTTTAAATTCTATGGTTTTGTTTCCGTCTTCATCAGTCACCGTATTTTTATAGAGCTTAGACTCGGAGTAGATTCCTGTTGACGGTGGAAGTTCACTTTTGGTAGCTGCATTTTCCCACGTCGTAGTAGTGGTAAACATTTTTACAGCATCAGCGGCTGTATTGGCTTCATAATCAAACTTCACAGGCTTACCGGCCCAGTCATTTCCCACCTGGATCTGCTGCTGGATTCTGTTCAAAGGTGAGTTCTCCAATACTTTCTCTGAAAATATTTTTTCTGAACCATAAGGTGTATTGGCCGCATTCGATAAAGGATTAGGAACAATAGCTCCATTCAAGGTTTGAGACTGGGGAACGGGCAAATAATCTTTTACCTGTCTTCCAAAGCCGTCATATTCGATATGGGTAACAACATCTCGTCCTAGTGGAGATGCTTTTACATTAACCACCTGCTTAGGTCTTCCTAATCCGTCAAAATACTGTACAGTTTCAGCAGATTTTGTAGCAGTAGCTCCATTGTAATCAAGATAGATTTTAGCCTGGATATAGTTTTCAGTATTAGGAAGCGGAGTGAGCTGTGCCTGTAAATTTCCTGTTACCAACAGTACTCCTATGGGAATTATTATCTTTTTCATCGGTATTAGTTTTTATAGTTGTACTTCATTTCCTTTACTACTTTTCCATTCGCATCAGCTACTTTTATCAGCCTTCCTGCTAAATCATAAGTATAAAATTCTGTGATCCCTGTTGGCGGAGTGATACTTCTGGCTCCCACCAGCGGATCATAGGTATAGGTAGTGACCGGGGAGTTAGGAAACTGAGCTCGGAATGCTTTCAATACATTTAATAAAGCGGTTTCATCATTATTGGACCCTGCTGCTTCATCAGTATCAGAAGCACTGACAATAGCACTGGCAGCAGATGAAACCTGAGCATAGGCCATTCCTTCTATTTTAGCGATAGGCTGGGTATTATTATATCCCCAGATAATGGCTGTTGGAATACCGTCTTTTGTGGTATACTGTTGTAAGTTTCCGTTTGAGTCATATTTATCGTAGGTAACTTCTGTTGATTGTGCTCCGGTATCAATTCCATAAGAAATTACTGAAGTAGGAAACAAAGTTGCTGGATCATCATATTTGGTTTCAGTTTTTGAAAACATTTTTCCGGCAGGATCACTTGCATTCTGCTTCTTTGTAACAATGGTTTGCAAAGGAATACCAATCATATTGGCATTGATCAACTTTTGATTGCCTTTTTCATAAGCATACTGATACAAAGTCTGTTGGCTGGAACCAGAAGTTTCAACATCTATCATCATCGGATTGGTATGTTTATAATTGGTATCATAAGTATAATTGGTAATCTCATCAATACCATTACTATTATTGGCTAAATAATTAGTGGTTTTCATCATTTTCTTCTTTACCCAGGCAGATGATATTTCATATCGGTTAACCGTAAACGTTGTAAAATTGGCAGCAATCGCTTTGATTCCAATCACATAAGGTCTTATCGGCAGAGTTGGAAATCCTGCACTATAATCGTTGGAAAGACTATTGAAATGATTATCAAAATCATAGGTGATAACATCTTTTTTCAGCAGCTTTTTCTGAGAATCATAATAATTTCGTCCGATTAAAATCCCACGGGCAAACTGATTGTTGGCATAAGTGAATATGGGGCTTCTGGCATTTTTAGCATTGGTATGACTAAGATTCATGTATTCATCTGTAGTTTCGTAACTTTCTGCTGCATTACTGATATTTTTGACTCTGGTTGTCACTTTATCATACACTGTAGGTTTTCCATTGATGGTTGTAATATTGAAGTTTCCGGTATTGCTGATCACCATCTGTTCACAGCTGTATCCTGCCACCTTATCCTCTGCCACTTCCTGGATATAAGAATAGTCTATATCATCCCCCATATATTTTCCGGTGGATTTGCCATTTGCATCTTTATAAATAAACTCAGTTTCGTAAGCCAGCGTATTACCGTCGTTTTTCATTATTTTTTCTACCCGGATTCCCCCTACAGATTTATTGTATTCTTTATTTTCAGATATACTGTCAACCCATTCCACATTCAAAGTAGCATACTGGCTACTGTTTACGTTTCCTACTTTTCTGATCCTTATTTTATAGGAAGGTTTCTTGTCCACAATCATTTCGTATTGTTTGTTGATCAGGAATGTTTGAAGGACTGTATTGTTATTGTCCAGTAACTCCCCTACAAAATGAGGTCCCTCTGGCAGGCTCCCTTCTGAACCTTCTGCAGGGCTGGTAGTACTTTGAAAAGTAATCTTAAAATCTACCTTATTTCCGTCTCTGCTCACATTGAAAACACCGCCTAAAGGTTCCAGGTTTGAAATAAGGAATTCCTTTTTCCCCATTTGTGTTTCTACTCCGCTAAAATAAAAATCATCCAATCCGTATTCCAGGTTCATTGTTCCCCCAGTCGGATATTGGATCTCTTTTAAGCTCCCTGATACCGCATAATTAATATCAGGTTTCTTATCATCCCCATAGCCATAGGTCTTATCATCATATGTTATATAGGGGATTCCCTGGTTAAAGGTCTTTCCGTTATAGAATCCCACATAATCAGTCTGGTCAGAAAGTCTGTTTGGTAAAGGATAATTTTCATAATACTGTAGTTTATATTTTGAGTTATCTTTAAGGTTCACCACCTCCTTAAGCTTCAACCTCTTAGTCAGATAGGGAAAGTCAGCTTCAAAACCCGGCACTGCCGGTGAATCTGTACTCACAAAGTACTCTTTAACCAGGCTAAAATCTGATACCAACGATTTCTGTGGATTTCTCACCTCTACTTTACTTAAAGAAAGTCCATTATTAATATCCTCCCGGCTATTATACAGGAATTTGATCTCACTTCCTTCAAATTCAATACTTTGCAGTACATTTTCTAAAAGAACTCTTGTTCTTGTAACAAACTCTTCATAAGTAGTCCCATTTTCAACAGTACAGGCCCTACCTATTTTTAATCCTTTATAAAAACTACTCAGATAATTGTAATTGCTGGTCAGGTAGTTAAATTTTATTTCTTTTCCTGTTGGTAAAAGAATTCTGGTAATGACAAAATCTGTAGTATTGAAATCCTGAGGATCAGGTGCATTACCACCTCCAACATTTTGAGTCTGATTTCCTGGTTTAAAATAATATTTTATCCCCTGATTATCTGTAAAAATAAATGAGTCTTCAATCTTTACCGTGCTAAAGGGAATCTGAATGATTTTCCCTGCACTGTCATAATAAAACTCTCCCGAGCTGCCACCTATAGCATAAGAATAGATGTCCGGTTGAGTATCCGGTGCTCCCAGTCCATTTTTGAGGGTCATGGCAAGGGTATAATCATTTGGGTTCCCCTGAACAGGGTTAAAATTATCCGGATTAATATATTGTATCTTTCCTTTGTCTTCCCTTCCAAAAATTTGCTTGGATAGTGAAAGTCCCCCAACAGATAATGCCCATCCAAGACCGACTTTTGAAGCGGTTTCTTTTACTTTCACTCCTGAAGCGTGATATTTTAAAGAAATAGGTAAACTAAAATCACCTACTTTAATGGTATACAAAGGAATATCAATACCCACCGCTCCGGTATGGGTAGAAGTAGGGATATCAATATGTTTGGATAGCTGACTTGCATCCGGAGATTTTATAGTGAGGTTATATTTACTGTCTTTCGCATCTACAGATTGTGCATAGCCTAGGGCGCATCCACAGATGATCAGAGAAGCTGCAATTACTTTTTTCATCGTGTTTATTTTTTAATCAATTTAGCATTCGCCGTTTTATTGTTATCCGTTTTTATGGTCACCAAATAAGCACCCTGTACAAGAGCCTGTGTATTGATCTTGGTAACATTGTTTTTAGTTTTTATACTCTGAAGCTGCCTTCCGCTCATATCGTGCAGCATAATTTCTGCTTCTTTAAAATCGAAGCCGATTTCCACATAAGCATAATCGGATACAGGGTTCGGGTAGATCTTAATGTCATGTTTTTCTATTAACTGATCTACCTGTTTGTCTCCCAGCTTCACGATCTTCCAGTTTTCTTTTCCTAATTCCTCAGCACTGGTTCCTGCGAGAATAATAGAGCCATCTCTGTTAAGTCTCAAATCTGAAAGTCTTTCCTCTTTTTTTCTCGAGTCTCCACTCACATGTTTTCTCCATTGCTCATTACCATTGCCATCCAGATACAACATCCAGAAAGTCTCATCATCCTTCTCTATTCTTCCTTCTGCCTGGGTATACCCTCCCAGCAATATTCCTTTGGTGGCATCTTGATTCTTGGCTCTCGGCTCTTGGTTCTTGATTCTTGATTCTTGACTTTGTATCACATTCATCCCCATTAAAATATCCCTGTTCTTGAAATTGTAGGATTTCTGCCAGATCTCTTCACCTCTTTCATTCAGTGAGATCAGCCACAGGTCTGTTCCTTCTTCTATGCCCACTGATTTATTTCCGGATCTTTCGGATCTGGATTCTCCTCCGATGATAAAACCGGTTGAAGTTAAAGCCAGGGTTCTGATATGATCATCGTCTTTTCCTCCAAAGTTCTTTTCCCATTCTAGTTTTCCATTTTTATCTAGTTTGACAATCCAGTAGTCGCCTTCACCGAAATTGCTGCTGGCTTTTGGCAGCTGGCTAATGGCTGTTGAGACAGCAGGCCTTTCAGTCGAAGGTGTAATCTCAGGATTCCCAACTCCGGAACCCGAGCCCTGAACCTCGGAACTCCTTGAATAGATTCCTAACAATGCTCCGCCGTCTTTCGTGGGGATCATTTTTTCTACTTCGTCCAAGCCTCTTCCTCCCAGAATAAGCTGAGACAATTCTTTTCCGTCTTTATCGAGTCTGGTGATCCAGACATCTTTTGAACCGTAACCTTTGGATGAGTTTTGAATATTTCCGGCAATAAAAAAGCCTAAGTCCGTGGTTTGAATGACAGCTTTGGCTTCTTCATCTGAAGATGTTCCCAAGGTTTTCTGCCACAGTTCATCACCAAATTCATTCAGCCTGATCAGCCAGATATCCGATCCCCCTTTGGAATCTTCTTTTTTATCAAGTCCTTTGCTTGAATACGTGGTTCCTGAAACCAGAGATCCTCCATCCTGAGTGGTCACCGTTGCGGATAAATAATCGTGGTTTTGTCCGGCAAAATATTTCTCCCAAACCTGCTCTCCCTGTTGGTTGAGTTTTACCAAATGGAAATCGTAGCCGTTGTTTTGTTTTTGGCTACCAGTAGCTGGCGACTGGCTTTTAGCCTGAATAGAGCTTCCTGTGATCAGGTATTGCTGATCAATAGTTGTGATCACTTGATTGAGAAAATCCTGCGTGGAAGATTTGATATCTTTCTGCCAAATCACTTCCTGGGCAGAAAGGCTCAGAGCTGTGCACAGAAACCATGCACCGAGATAAAGTTTTTTCATTCTCTGTTTTTTAAGTTATTTTAATTTTGCTGCAAAAATATTACTTTTAGCTCACTGTGAAAAGATTTATTTTATCATATTGATATGAGATTTATTACAATTTGACATTTTTGTTTTCCCCCACTTCTGTAATGAAACAAAGGTAATCTGATAAAGCGACAAAATATGTCGTATTATCTACAATCTTGGCATAAATGTCAGGGTAAAAATGATGTGTTCTAAGAAAATTTTAACTGAAAAGGATAAATATAAATACATGAACAGTTTTGGGGAAAAATAAATTTTTACCTGTGGTGATTCACAAAGTTCCATACGGAATTGATAAACTCACTGTTTTTTTCATAATACAAAAGATGTCCGCCATCGATGGAAACCACTTTTTGATTTGGAAATTGGAATGTTTGATAATGCTTGGTTCCTACGGCTTTGTCTTTTTTTCCTGTAATAATTAATACAGGGACTTTAATGTCTTTTGTAAGAGGTGTGTAGTCAGTATAATATTCAGGATATTCTTTGGGCTTTGTGATCACTGCCATTCCAAAATCGATGATCCTTGGATGAAGAGAATCTATTTTGTCCATTTGTTTAATGGTTTCGATATCATCCGTAAGAAATTTATACCCGATACGCTTTTTTCTCATTAAGCTGCTTACTTTTGAAATTTCTGACTGAAGGCTGTCTTTGGAAATGTCTTCGGCAGGGAAGTGAAGGAGTTCATTTCCATACTCTATCTGTTCTCTTACCGATTCATCATTGAGGAAATGTAACGTGATATTGGCGAGGATAAGTCCTTTTGTGTATTGAGGATATTTTTTAGCATAATTAACTGCAATAATTCCTCCAAAAGAATGTGCGAGAAGGAAAACTTTATTCAGTTTCATATGCTGTCTCAGTTCTTCAATATCCTGGATCATTTTGTCAAGATGATAATTCTCTGCCTGACCTGATCCACCGGAACCACGTTGATCCATATAGATCATTTTCATATTTTTTTCAAGGTTGTTTCCGCCCATCAGTTCAAATGAAGGATATCCCTGTCCGGGACCTCCGGGAACATAGATACAGGCTTCCCCTTTTCCGGAGACTTTATATTTGAGTCTGATATGGTCAGCGGTTTCAAAAAAGCCTTCAGAACTGTTGTTCTGAGCAGAAACAGAAATTATAGATAGAAAAAAACAGATAAATATCGAGATGGTTTTCATATACTAATAACAGTTGGGAGAACCTGTTTATTACTTTTCGATATATTATTTTTTCATACATCCAAGCATTGGAGGTTTCCTGTTAAACCTGATTAATTCTGTCAAAAAATATGTGATAGAGAGATTCTCAGACAGTTAAGGAACCGGATGAAATTTCAGGTTGCTTTAAGTGAGCTCAGCGATTTTTTTAAAGAGTCCGGGATAATGGATGACCAATCCATTTTCATCCACTACAATGTCAGCTTTAAAATCGGTTTCAATATTTTTGTACAGATATCCGGCGGTGCTTGTTTTGGTATACTGTTGCTTGGCTGGTTTAATATGATTGTTTAAAATATCAATATAAATAACCTTGATCTTCTGCGAGTGGTTTTCAGTTAGAATCAAATTATTGATCGGCAATGTATTGGTAAATGGGGTTAAAGAGATATCAATATATTTGAATCCTTTCAATTCAGGATGTATCATATTATTGATCTCCCAATGATCCTGTTGTTTTTTTCCTGTTATTTTGGTCTTTATGGTATTGATCTCAGATTCAATTAAAAATTCCAGCATTGTCCAGTCTTTATCAATGATGAGTTTATAATCTACAGCATAAATTTTATCATGATAACAGCCAATGATTTTTGACAGTACAGTATAGTTTTTACCATTTTCTTGTATGTTAACATATTCGAGAGACTGATAAATTATTCCTTGCCATATTAATGTTTTCATTTTGTTTCGGTTTAATGTAATGTCAGTGTTAGAGTATATTGAATGGAATATTGATTAATGGGAAATTCTTCGTTTCCTGATCCTGCTTAATGTTTCCCTTGCTACGCCTAAGAAAGAGGCCAGTTGGGTAAGTGATACCCGCTGCAGCATTTCGGGGTATCTGTTTTCAAGATATTCTAATCTTTCCCAGGCAGAATAAAGTTTGAAAAGATTGGAAAACTCTTCCTGTTTTGTGGCAAACTGACGGATACAATGACGTCCCAGGCTTTCAATTTCATGAAATTCTTTAGCCATTGTAAACAATTTTTCTTTAT
Source organism: Chryseobacterium sp. Bi04 (assembly GCF_918698085.1). GTDB lineage: Bacteria > Bacteroidota > Bacteroidia > Flavobacteriales > Weeksellaceae > Chryseobacterium. The sequence continues at coordinate 209,268 of NZ_CAKKLP010000006.1, read as the reverse complement.
TGAAAATAACCGTATGTACTTCTTCACATGCTGCCATATTGAACTCAGATGGTTGTCCGCTGCCAAAGCTGCTGATATTGGTAGCTATTTCATTTTCAAAGAAAAAGCCGGTATTTTTTATCACTCCGTCTATCTCATAATACGTTTTACAAAATCCTTTATCAATAAAAAATAGAGAATGGCAGATCTCTCCCTCCTGCAGCATAAGTTCATTTTTTTTAAAACTTTTTTCAGACAGGGCAGGCTGGAGCAAAGACCAGCTTTCATCAGAAAAAGGAGTGAGAGAACGGAGATAGGTCAGAAGATTTGTCATATGTCAGCTATTATTCTTTAATCTGGTCAGACACGAAGAGATTATTCTTGTTGATATTTAGAATATTTTCGTTTGTAGTATACCAGTGAACAAATTGATCATATTCAGCTTTATTATTTTCCTGCCAGTTTTTAAATGCTTTCTGATCACCAATTTGGAAAATATAATGATTGTATGCGTTAAATACATTATGATCTTCCATTGTTTTATGATAACTAAGGAGTACATTAGGATTATCTATATAATCTTTTGTATAATATTCTTTCAGAAACTGTCTTCTGATTTCAGATAAGGTATTGAGATTAATTTCTTTTTGATTAATTATAGAAAGGGCAAAGTTTTTAGCAAAAACAATGCAGAATGGGAATTTTTTATTTTTATCATATTGTTGGGCATCTATTACAGCTGGACATAAGTTTGTTTTTATCCCTTCATTATCAAACTTTACTGCCTTTTTATAATTTTCGTATAAAAGCATACTTATTTCTTTGGTACGCGATGTCGTACGTTCCAGATTTACAAATATTTCCCCATAAATAAGCCCAGACAGAAGATCATTAGAATTTAAATAAATTTGTGAGACCCTATAATAATTTGATGGATATGAAGGTTCTGCTTTTATGCCTTTCTCATACGTTTTAATAGCTTCATTGAATTTTCCTTCAAATTCCAAAACCACTCCTTTTTCAAGATATAGTTTTCCTGAAGCCGGAAATTTTTTAAGCCCTTCATTATAGACGCTTATTGCTTTTTCAGGATTATTGGAAAGATCGTAAGCGCTGCCAAGCAATGCGTAGTAATAGTCGTCAATATTAGAGTGATCTTTTGCCTTGTTAAGTTCTGAAATAGCCAAAGTGTAATCCTTTTTTTTGATATATGCTAAGGCAATTTCATAGGGGTAAGTATAGTCCTTTGGGTCTATTTTTTCACAGTCTTTCAAAATGGAGATTCCTTCATCATATTTTTCTGCATCAATTAATTTTATTGCGTCATGAACTTCTTTACATTTAAATGTCTTTTTTTGAGCATTCGTCAGTTGAAAAAAGCTTAAGGTGACCAGAAAAAGGGTAGTACGTAACATTAACTTTCAGGTATTAGTTTATTACAAAAATGCATTTTTTTAATTTAAAAAGGAAAAAACTATTCCAGATCCAACGTCATAAAAAGGGCAATCTCGTCAGAATTATTATACAATCTTGTGTTCATGCCGGTAATATTGAAGCCCATTCTTCTGTAAAATTGTATCGCAGGGTAATTGGTATTCTGGGTTTCAAGTTCAATAACCCGGCAGTTTAATCTTCGGGCTTCTTTAATGGTATTTTTGATCAGTTGTATACCGGCACCCTGTCTTCGGTGTTTCTCATGGATCAGGATGTTTTCGATATAAAAACTGTTGTTCCAGGTTCTTTGCTCACCAATAATCCAGCCTACCAGCTCATGATCAATATAAGCTCCGAAGGAATTTCCTTTTTTAATGATTGTATTAAAGGTTTCAAGTTCATCAGAATCAGTTTCCCATAGTTTGGTATAGGATAAAGCTTTTTCTTTTACCGTAAATTCGAAAACGCCGCCATATTCTATAGAAGATACGGAATATATGGTATCCGTAGTATAGCCGTTGTGCCCCCAGTCTGTGGTAGGATTGTTGGTAAGCCTTTCCAGTTTTTTTATTTCCATAAGATGATGTTAATAGGAAGTTTATTACATTTCAGTACAGATTTCAACCAGGTAATTATCAAGGTCTTTAATATACGCTGTTTTTTGTCCCCAGGGTTTTACCGTGATGTTTTCATACAGAACGGCACCATTTTTAACTGCTTTTTCTACCAGTGTTTCCACGTCATCCGTAGTAAAGCCCAATTCTATTCCGAAAGGTTGGGCTTCTGATTTCGAGGTTAAAAATCCCTTTTTTAAATTGGAGCTGGCCAGGCTGATCGATGCAAAAGAAATAGTAGTTTCTCCGGTAAGAAGCTCACCATAATCTTTTTCAGGAGTAATGAATTTTATTTCTGTATCAAAAGTGTTTTTGTAGAAATTTATTGATTTTTCTACCTCTTCTACATACAGGATAACATATTTAAATTTAATCATATTATTGGATGATATTATTTTTTCTTGATAATATAGTCTTCGTCTACCATCAGTTCGATATAAGGCCCATTAAGCGGATAATATTTCATACCTCCAAAATGACCGAAATGAAACGGGTATTTTTGACTAAGATCCCTTACTTTAGCTCCAAAGGTGTTGATATCAATATCTATAACCTGATCTTTATATTGCCTTCCATTAGTAAAGAAGAGCATAAGGTTACATTGATCACCAAAGTAGAAATCGTGGTAGTAAAATACGCTGAGGTTCTCTTCATGGCATATTGCAACCAAATCATTAATGAAATCCTTTTTACATGCCAGCGGAATATTACAGTCAACTCTTATTGAAAAATTTTCGGCATTATTCTGTCTGAAGTCTGAACCTGTCATCTGAATAAACCGGTGTTCTATAGTCCTGAATATTTTCCTTTCCGGAAGATAGTTTTTGGTATACTGAATTTCAAAAGGAATCTGCTCATCTAAAAGTATGGCATTTTGATCTGTCAACAGTTTTTCAATTTCAGCAGCTAACTGAAAGTAGTAGTCAAAAAGCTGATCATTTCCCATAGTCATCATCACCTGATTGCCATTGATTTTTAGCTGTAAATAGGTGTAAGGGAATTCTGCTTTTAAAATTTCCAGCCTGTAGAGGAAATTTTCAATATCATCCATCTGAACTTTTGTCTCCAGCCCGGCAGGATTGTCGGCATGGCCGCCATATCCCTGCAAGAACTTAAAATATTTAAAATGATATAAATTTTCAGGAAATTTAAAATACCAGTATACTCCTAAAATCATGGATGAATTGATTGGTGAATTGAATATTGATCAAAATTAAATAAAATTTCACACTCCAAAACATTCAAAACCCTTAAATTTGTGGTCAATAAAAATTTACTTGGATGCTTAGGAAAATTTCAATTGCGGCAGCTGCTGTTTTGTCCGTAGTTACAATCAATGCGCAGAAGAATAAAAATACTCAACTGGAAAGACCGAAATTAGTGGTAGGTTTGGTGGTAGACCAAATGCGTTGGGATTATCTATACCGTTTTTATGGTAAATATGGAAATGACGGTTTCAAAAGACTGTTGAATACAGGATATTCTTTAAATAATGTACATATTCCTTATGTCCCTACGATTACCGCTTTAGGACATACATGTATCTATACCGGGTCTGTACCTGCAATCCACGGAATTGCCGGAAACGACTGGACAGATAAGGAAACGGGTAAAGGGGTGTACTGTACGGCAGATGACAGCGTTCAGCCAGTAGGAACTACCAATACTAAAACAGGAAGCCATTCTCCAAAAAACCTTTGGTCTACAACCGTAACCGATGAGTTGAGACTGGCCACGAACTTCCAGGGTAAAGTGATAGGAGTTTCTCTTAAAGACCGTGCTTCTATTCTTCCTGCAGGTCATACTCCGAATGGAGCTTTCTGGTTTGACGACAGTACCGGGAACTTTATTACAAGTACATGGTATATGAAAGAGCTTCCACAATGGATACAATCATTCAATGCTCAGAATTTACCTGAAAAATTAGTAGCCAACGGCTGGAATACTTTACTTCCAATCAATCAGTATACAGAAAGTTCACCTGACAATTCTTCATGGGAAGGTCTATTGGGAAGTGCAAAAACACCTACATTCCCATATACCAATCTGGCGAAAGATTATCAGACAAAGAAAGATAATATCCGTTATACACCTTTTGGAAATACATTGACATTAAAGCTGGCTGAAGCTTCTGTAGAAGGAGAGCAGTTAGGGGGAGACCATATTACAGATTTCTTAGCAATCAATTTAGCTTCTACGGATTATGCAGGTCATAAATACGGACCGAACTCTATTGAGGTTGAAGATGTCTATATCAGACTGGATCAGGATTTGGCTCAGTTTTTCAGCTACCTGGATTCAAAAGTAGGAAAAGGGCAGTATACGGTTTTCCTTTCAGCTGACCATGGAGGGGCTCATTCTGTAGGATTCCTTAAAGAGCATAAAATTACTACAGGCTTTTTTGGAGAAGGCATGGAAAAAAATCTTAATCAGAAACTGAAAGAAAAATTTGGTGCTGATAACCTGATCAATGCTATAGACAATTATCAGGTATATTTTGACAGAAAAGTATTGGCAGATACTAAACTTGAGCTGGATGATGTGAGAAATTTTGCGGTAAAAGAACTTGAAAAAGATCCTACTGTTTTATATGCTGTTTCTGTAGACAGAGTTCAGGAAGCCAGTATTCCGGAGCCTATCAAACAAAGAATTATCAATGGGATCAACAGACAGAGAAGCGGAGATATTCAGTTGATTTCTCATGACTCTATGCTTCCTCCTTATTCTAAAACAGGAACTACACACAGTGTTTGGAACTCTTATGATTCCCATATTCCATTGATTTTTATGGGTTGGGGAGTTCAGCAGGGAGAAAGCAATAAAGAATACCACATGACAGATATTGCACCTACGGTTTCTTCTTTATTGAAAATCCAGTTTCCAAGTGGAAATGTTGGAAATCCAATTACAGAAGTGATGGGTAAATAAATTAAATAACATCAGTATATATAAATGGCTGCTTTCAACTATTGGAAGCAGCTTTTTGTTTTTATAGTATTCATCAAGGCCGGTTGCTGTACAGGATTTTCTAATACTTATGAATAAGACGTAATTTTTTACCTGTTATTTCACTTTTTGTCTAATACATTTAAAAAGCTATCTTTGCAAAAATTATGGTTTCCAATATATTGGAATGAAAAGGGAATCGGGTGGAACTCCCGGACTGTCCCCGCAACTGTAAATCGCAACAAAAGTTTCTGTAAAAAACCACTGTGTAAAAACGGGAAGGTACAGAAGGCGAAAGTCAGGAGACCTGCCAGAATAATAATCAAAATATATATTGCTTTCGGAGGAAGAGTAAATTAGTATGGATATAAAAAGATCTTTAGTACTGCTTTTTTCGTCTTATGGCTGCTTTCTTTTTGGACAAGAGAAGGCCTTGGATACTATTTATGTATTCGACAGCCAGATGAACAAAGTAAAGCTCTTTCATCATGTAACGAATATTACCAATGAAGATGCTGAAAAAAACTCAACTAACCTTTCCGAATTACTGAGATTTCAATCTCCTGTGTATATCAAAGAAAATGGACGGGGTGCTGTTTCTTCACCTTCTTTCAGGGGAACTACCGCCCAGCAGACTGCTTTTGTATGGAATGGAATTAATATTAACTCCAGTTTTTTAGGACAGGGAGATATCAATAATATGGCTTTGTTTGGATATGACCAGATCGGAATTAAACCTGGTGGAGGTAGTGTTATTTATGGCAGTGGCGCCATTGGGGGAAGTATTCATTTGAATAACAGCCTTGATTTTAATAAAGGTTTCCATGCTTTCCTGTTTTCAGAATTTGCGTCTTTTAATACTTATAATAATGTTGTTAAAGGTTCTTACAGCAATGATAAGTTCAGCTTTAAAGTTTCCGGAAGCCATTCTATAAGCCAGAATGATTATGAAGTAGAAGAAGCGGGCGGAAAGAAGTATACGAATGACAACGGAAAGTATTACAATACCAATTTCAATATAGCAGCAGCTTATAAAATTGCTCCCCATCATCAGATCTCATGGATATCGGAGACTTTTAACGGAAAACAGCATTATCCTGTTCGTTTTGGTGATCTGGAAACCAAGACAAAGTATCATACCCAGAATTTCAGAAACCTGATGGCCTGGGATTGGAATACCACGCGCTTCAGCAATTCATTTAAAGCAGCCTATACTGAGGAAAATTTTCAGTATTTTGGAGATATTACAGGACCGGAAACCAGTGGAGGTGCCGGAAAGAATTATATTTTGAAAAATGATTTCAATTACTTCCTCAATTCAAAATGGAATATCAATATTATCGGGGAATTTCAAGTGAATAAAGGTAAGGGAGAAGGAAGCTCAAAAGTAGGTGATATCAGTAGGAATGCTGGATCTATTGCCGGGTTACTTCGTTATTTTCCTACCAAAGACTTACGGTTTGAAGCCGGAATCAAGAAAGATTTTGTGGAAGACTTCAGCTCGCCGGTCTTATTTTCTTTTTCAGGAAAATGGAATGCCACCCAATGGTATGATGTAGGGCTAAGTGTTTCAAGAAACTTCAGAGCTCCTTCATTTAATGATCTTTACTGGACGCCGGGAGGAAATCTGGATTTAAAGCCAGAAACTTCTTATCAGTTTGAATGGAGTAACCAGTTTAAATTAGGAAATTTTAAATTATCTATAGCTCCTTACTATATGAATATCCGTGATATGATCCGATGGCTTCCAACAATTTCCGGGTATTATGGAGCTAGTAATACCAATAGGGTAGAGTCATATGGAGTAGAGTCGCAGCTGGAATTTGAAAAAAAATTCGGGAAGCATATGTTGAAATCAAATCTTGGGTATTCTTATACGAAATCTAAGGACCTTGATATTCAGAAACAACTTATGTATGTGCCTTTACATAAACTTACAGGAAGTATAGACTACCGACATGATTTTGTGAAAGTATATGTACAGGGAATGTTTAACGGGCTTACCTATACAGATTCCAATGAAAAAAGAAGTGATGCCTTAGATTCTTATTTTGTGATGAATGCCGGAGCCAGCGCTGCATTTCTTAAAAACTACAGCCTGGGTTTTAAAGTAAATAATATTTTAAATGAAACTTATTATACGATGCTTTCCTATCCGTTACCCGGACGAAATTACAGTATAAGCCTTACTATCAATTTTTAAAATAAATTAATTATATATGAATATCAGAAAAATTTTACCTCTTGCATTTGCTTCCATGTTACTTTTCAATGTTTCATGTAGCAGCGATAACGACGACATTGTAGAACAGCCAATTACTTATGAAGCTGGAGTGCTTATTTCCAATGAAGGGGGATTTACAACCACTACTGCTGAAGTTTCTTTCGTAAGCAGTAATCTTGCTAATCTGTATGACAAAATTTATGCTTCTAATAACAGTGGTGAGCCTCTAGGAAAAGTTCTTCAGAGTATAGGTTTTCAAGGGGATCGTGCTTATTTAGTATCTAATGTTCCTAATAAAATTGACATTGTCAACAGATATACTTTCAAAAAACAGGCTACTGTAACGGCTAACCTTGATGGAGCAAGATATATTGCTTTCTCAGGAAACCAATATTATGTAACCAACAATAACTTTACAACAAATAAAAGAAAGCTGAATGTTTACAATACAGGCGACAATTCTTTTGTAAAGAGTATTGATTTTACAAATGCTGCTGAAAAAGTGGTGGAAGCTGAAGGGAAAATTGTAGTACAGACTGATGGTACAGGATATGACTCCACTTGGAATCCAATTGCAACAGGATATACTATCTCTGTGGTAAATCCGACTACAAATACAGTGAGCCAAACAGTAACTCTTCCTGCCAACGGAATTATTAAAGATCTTATTTCTTATAAAGGAACTGCTTATGCATTGGTTTCCGGGGATACCAATTCTTATATCTATAAGATCAATACTGCAGACGGAACATTTACAGCAACAACAACTCTTCCTATCCCTAAAGTTCAGAAGCTTAGAGCGGAAGATAACAAATTCTATTTTATTACAGATACCAACAAAATATACGGAATGACTATTGGTGCTGCTGTACCTACGGCTCCTATTATGACCGCTACAGGTAATGTCTATGGATTTGATGTAATTGACGGCAGAATCTTTGCTTCTGATGCAAGTTTTTCAGCAGACAGCAAAGTGAATGTTTACAGCGCAAACAATGGAACTTTATTGAGAAGTTTCACAGCAGGAATCGGAACAAACGGTTTCTATAAAAACTAACATACAAGGCTTTGGCCTGTATACATAAATTTTATTTTTTCATCATTTGTGTTTTTTTTCGGTCGGTCTCATAGAGCCGGCCGATTTTGATTCACATATTAAAATAAAAACCCCGGGCTGGAAATCTTTCCAGCCCGGGGTTTTATGATTTAAACTTATATTTTTAATCCTAATTTTTCTGCTTCAGCAATCACAAATTTTGTTGCCTCGTCTTTTTCATTAGGAATTTCTCCTTCAAGAATAGCTTCCTTTACTTTCTCCTTTAAGATACCGATTTCACGGCCAGGTTTAAGCTGGAACATTTCCATGATTTCTTCTCCGGTAATAGGAGGCTGAAAATTCCTTACCTGATCCTTTTCCTCTACTTCTTTGATTTTGACAGCCACATATTCGAAATTCTTTTTAAATTTATCCTGTTTTTTAGAATTTTTTGTAGTAATATCCGCTTTACAAAGGGTAAAAAGATCTTCAAGGTTTTCACCGGCATCAAATAGCAGTCTTCGTAATGCCGAATCAGAGGCATCATCTGTGATCAGGGCAATAGGTCGGGAGGAAAGCTTTACCATTTTCTGAACATACTTCATATCGCTTCCTAAAGGCAGTTTAAGCCTTTGAAAAAGAGCTTTTACCATTTTTGAACCTAAGAATTCATGTCCGTGGAATGTCCATCCTGTTCCTTCAACAAATTTTTTAGTAGGAGCTTTTCCCACATCGTGAAGAAGTGCTGACCAACGCAGCCAAAGATTATCTGTATTCACAGAAATATTGTCTACAACTTCTAGGGTATGGTAGAAGTTATCTTTATGGGTCTGTCCTTCCACTTCTTCTACACCCTTAAGTTCTATAAGCTCAGGAATAATAAGTTTTAAAAGGCCTGTTTGCTCCATTAGGCTTAATCCTACAGAAGGTTTTTCAGAAAGCATGATTTTGTTAAATTCCACCATGATTCTTTCCATAGAAACAATTTCAATTCTTTTGGCTTCCTGTCTGATGGCCTCCAAAGAATTTTCTTCAATGGTAAAGTGTAATGTAGAAGCAAACCTTACCGCTCTCATCATCCTCAATGGATCATCAGAATAAGTTTGTGCAGGCTCTAGCGGAGTTCTTAAAATTCCTTTCTCCAGATCCTCAATTCCATGAAATGGATCAATCAGTTCTCCGAAATTATCTTTATGTAAAGAAATGGCCATGGCGTTGATGGTAAAATCTCTTCTTTTCTGATCGTCCTCCAATGTTCCGCCCTCCACTTCAGGCTTGCGGCTGTTTTCAGTATAACTTTCCTTTCTCGCTCCCACAAATTCCAGATCAAGATCCTTGTATTTGATCATAGCCGTTCCATAGGTTTTAAAAACAGAAACTTTTAGGTTAGGATCAATATCCTGAGCGACTGTCTGAGCAAGCTCAATACCACTTTGTTCGGTGACAAAATCTATATCTGTAGAAGCTTTTCTTTTCATTAAAAGGTCCCGGACATAGCCTCCGACAATGTATACGGACTGATTATTTTTTTCCGCAGCCTCAGAAATTATTTTGAAAAGTTTTAAATTTTTATTTTGGGTAAGATTAATTTTCATCGTTAGTAAATAGCGTCAAGTTGTACTCATATCACCCATTAATCATAATGAGCATACATTTTATTAATTTTTCCTTCTTCATTAAAAAACATGACTTCAACAGCCTGTTTGTCCATAATAGATTTGTAGAATAATGCCACAGAATCAACTCCTGCAGTAGATTGTATCAGCTCAAAGTGAAGATCAGGAAACTTTTCCAGGGCCTTCCTCCAGTAATCACGAACGGCTTGTTTTCCCTGTAAAGAGCTTTCCTTTCCTCCTGTAGCCATAGAAATCATTGGTGTTGTGATTTCAATATCTTCAGAATAATGAGATAGAATAGCTTCTAAATCATGAGAATTCCAGACATGTATCCACTCCCGGGCAAAATCTTTATGGTTTATCATATATTGTAATGAGTTGGAATTTTGCAAAGATAGAACTAAAAAAAGAAATCCTGCTGATATGAACAGACAAGACTCTAAAATAGACATCAATACTTTTTATTCACGAAGAACTTTGATTCGGTTGTCACTCCATATTTTGATCACCGAAGATCCTGAATATTTTGAAACTTTATCTCTGTCTTCTTCCACTGCATAATCTACAAGACTGATCATCTCATCTGAAATATCTGAAAACTTCAACGGACTTTTCTCACCACTAAAATTAGCTGAGGTAGAAACCAATGGTTTATTCAGTTTTGTAATTAGTTTTTTACAAAAGTCATTTTTTACCAATCTTATACCAATACTGCCGTCTTCGGCAAGTAATTCTTTGGGCAGTCCGCGGGGATTTTCATAAACAATGGTAACGGGTTTTTCACTAAGATCAATAATTTCCCATGCCATTTCCGGAACATCCACCAGGTCCTGAAGCCTTTTTTCAGACTCCACCAGAATGATCATGGATTTATTTTTTTCACGCTTCTTAATGTCAAAAATTTTATTGATAGCCTCTATATTGGTAGCATCACAACCAATTCCCCAAATAGTATCTGTAGGATACAGAATTGTTCCGCCGGATTTTAATATTTCGATAATATGTTCCATAATGGTATTGAATTCAAAACAGTCTATAAAGGTAGAGAATCTGGGAATTTCGGGCAAAGAATTGAGGAATAAATGATATTGTATTTTAATTTTTTTAGGTTTCGGCTAAAGCCAATGGAAGATTTTTAATGAAACAACGGGTTAAAGCCTAGTGATGGTCGGAAGAAAATCCGAGCACGACTAGACTTTAGCCCGTTCCTATTGATGATTGTATGTTTTATATTAATGATGTATGATTATACATGTAAATATATGCTTTCAAAATAATTATGCGTTATGTTCTTAATTCAATAGAAATGGGCTTTAGCCCATTTTAACAAAGAATAGGTGCATTTGGCTTTAGCCCAAACCTATTTTTTAAAATTATATTTTTCAATGAATTCCAGATACTCTTCAGTAAAACTCTTTTTCTGATGATGTCTTTCCTGATTTTTAATATAATTTCTTACCTGATCTACCATTGATTCGGAAATGGAAACTGCAAAATATTCATCCTGCCATGAAAACTTATCTTTTGTAAACTTATTTTTATTGATCCAATAAGAAGATTCTCCTTTTATTAATTGGGCTATTTTTTCAATATTTTGATCTGAACCTAAAGAAATAAGACAGTGACAATGGTCTGAATATCCATTGATCATATCTAAAAATATTCCTTTTTGTGTAGCATATTCTTTGATATGTTTCCATACTTTTATTCTTACATCAAAGGTATTAAGAAAGGGATCTCTATTTTTTGTAGAGAAAACAAGATGAATGAAAATTTTGATAAAGGACATTTGTGTTGTTTTAACCAAAAATAATATTTTTTTATTAAGTTTCGGCTAAAGCCAATGGAATATTTTTTAATAAAAAACGGGCTAAAGCCCCGTTCCTATTGATGATCTATGCGTTTTAATTAATAATGTAAGATTGAATTATACAAATATGTATTTTCAAAAATTATTATACGTCATTTGTTAAATTTAATAGAAATAGATTTTATTGCTATAGAAGATTAATCTGGTTTATATAGACAATATTCAACCAACAATACGGATATAGTTTTAAGAGAAGGATCTCTATTTTTTGTAGAGAAAACAAGATGAATGAAAATTTTGATAAAAGACATTTGTGTTGTTTTAACCAAAAATAATATTTTTTTATTAAGTTTCGGCTAAAGCCAATGGAATATTTTTTAATAAAAAAACGGGCTAAAGCCCGTTCCTATTGATGATTGTATGTTTTATATTAATGATGTATGATTATACATGTAAATATATGCTTTCAAAATAATTATGCGTTATGTTCTTAATTCAATAGAAATGGGCTTTAGCCCATTTAACAAAGGATATGTGCATTGGCTTTAGCCCAAACTTATATCTTCGACAATAAAACTCTAATGTATCATTACATCCATCCCAATTTAGATAAATATCTTTCCTCAATAATATTCAAATGGTGATAGTTGTGTCCAACGATCAATTTTCCAATGGTTTCTACTGAAATTTCGTTGCCATTAGCAATCCCTTTGTTTTGTAAAACGGAGGGACTGAGACTTTCTAATAAGATCTGAGAAGATTTTCTTACCAGTTTATATTCTTCCAGCAGAGACTCTAATGTTCTTTCATCTGCAAAAGAGTTATTGGCATATTCATTTTCATCAAATCCCGGAAGATTATTTTTGTCACCTCTTGCAAAAGCCAATATTCGGTATTGAAAAACTCTTTCGGTATCTGATAGATGTAATAGAAGCCCTTTCAATGTCCATTTCCCTTCAGCATAGGCAAATCTGGATTGTTCTTCCGTAAGATTGGAATAAATTCCTATTGTTTTCTCTTCTGATATTTTTAATTCAGCTAATAAATCCCCTGTTGGGACCTGATCTAAATATCTTTGAATATATTTCTGAAAATCTGTCATATTTTTAATTTTTTTACGTTAGATAGATTTTGTAATGCTGTGAGGTCGCACGCTATACATCGTACATTATACAAAAAATCATGAATTGCTCCACTCATAGAAATTGACGGAGTCATACAATTCAAAACCACAGGCAGGGTATAATTGATTTCCGATATCATTACTTTTACCTGTTTCCAGTAATATACCACAGGCTTTTGATGATCTGCATAGGTCTTTAGATGCTTCGATCAGTGCTTTAGAATATCCTTTTCCTCTGTGATTTTCATTGACGTATAAGTCATTCAGCAGCCAGTAACGCTGCATTCTCGTGGATGAAAATAGGGGGTATAATTGTACAAAACCTGTCAGTTCTCCATTCTTTTCTGCAACAAAAATTTCAGAGTCTTTATTTTCAAGTCTTTCCTGAAGAAATTTTTCGGCTGAAGGAATATCTGATTCTTTATGATAAAAAATCCGGTACTGGTCAAATAATGCCGCTAATTGAATGAGGTCGTTAACGACCGCTTTTCTTATATTTTTCATAGATATTTGGTGATCATAGGTGAAATAAAAAGGAGTATTTAAATGATAAACACTCCTTTTTACTATTGTATATTAAGAAAAAGCTTTCTCCAGATCTGCAATAAGGTCTTCAGCATCTTCAATACCAACGCTTAAACGAACTAAGTCATCTGTAATTCCTAATTCAGCACGTTTTTCTGCCGGAATAGAAGCGTGAGTCATTAAAGCCGGGTGATTGGCTAAAGATTCTACACCACCTAAAGATTCAGCTAATGTAAATACTCTTACTTTCTCTAAAAACTTGATGGCATCTTCTTTTTTTCCGGATTTGAAAGTAAATGATACCATTCCTCCCGATTCTTTCATCTGAGATTTTGCAAGCTCATACTGTGGGTGAGATTCTAATCCAGGGTAGATTACTTTATCTACAGCAGGATGGGTTTCAAGGTATTTTGCTACCGCAAGCCCGTTGTCAGAATGTCTCTGCATTCTTAATGCTAAAGTCTTAATCCCTCTCAATACAAGATAAGAATCATGAGGTCCTAAAATACCGCCGCTTGCAAACTGAATAAAGTGAAGTTTTTCTCCCAATTCAGCATCTTTAGCAATCAGTGCACCTGCAATTACGTCAGAATGTCCTCCTAAATATTTTGTAGCAGAATGCATCACAATATCAGCTCCTAAATCAATTGGTCTTTGGATGTAAGGCGTAGCAAAAGTATTGTCTACAGCTACTAAAATATCTTTTCCCTTAGCAATTTCTACTACGGCTTTGATATCTACCAACTTCATCAATGGATTCGTTGGCGTTTCTACCCAGATTAATTTTGTTTTATCAGTAATTACGTCAGCAATTTTAGAAACATCATCAAAGTTCACGAAAGTAAACTTCAGTTGATATTTTTCAAAAAGTCTTGTAAACATTCTGTAGGTTCCACCGTAAAGATCATCTACAGCAATAACTTCATCGCCTGGATTTAATAATTTTAAAACACAGTCGATAGCAGCAAGACCTGACCCGAAAGCGAGTCCTCTCGCTCCATTCTCAATACTTGCCAAAGAGTCTTCCAATGCCTGTCTTGTAGGGTTGGCAGCCCTTGAATATTCATATCCGGAATGTACTCCCGGGCTTTTCTGTGCAAAGGTAGACGTTAAAAATACAGGTACATTTACAGAACCTGTTGCAGATTCATGATGCTGCCCTCCGTGAATTACTTTTGTATTAAAATTCATATTTATATAATTTGATATTTTGAATGGATTATTTGAAAATGAAAGGGTGTTTACCATCATTTCAAATGATCCCATTTCCAAATTGTTGTTATTTTATTGCTGACTTTACTGCAAATTCTTCTGCAATTTCTTCCATCCACTGCGCTACATCTTCCTCTCCGGTAGCTCTCTGATAGGTACTTCCTAAAGAAACTAAGATCTGGTGGATAAACATTTTCATTTGATCTACAGGCATTTCTTTTGTCCAAAGGTCTATTCTTAAAGCTTCCATTGCTTTATCATCCCACACAGAGATCATGGTTGCTTTAGTTTCTTCTTTCTCCACTCCGCCATCCTGTGCATTCCATGTTATATTTTCAGGAATGTGGTTTTCATCCAGCTCTACATCTATCGTAATCTGAGTCTTTCTCATTTTTTCTATTTTTCTAAATTCTAAATTTTCTATTATTTAAGTTTCGGTTTATAACCGGACTGATTGAAGATTGTTGTCGCGTCCATTTTCAGGAAGGCCGTCAGCTTCGTTTCAGGTTTTTCTTTAAGATAAGCTTTACAAATCTGCCACCCTGTAAAAATTCCAATTTGTGGTGAAGATTCATTATCAATTTCTGTATAAAATTTGGAGAAAGGTCCCGGAGCAATAAAACGTTCTCCTAATCTTGGATCGTCTCCAAAGAGCAGATTGCTTTCCACAAAATAATTCCAGATATTGGCTTCATTTACCTTAGCCCATTCATACTGTTTCTGGGTATAATTCATTTTCAGGTAATCAGGGAAATCCGGTAAGAAAGCATCCTGAAGAGTCATTACCTTTCCGTTCAGGATCACCTGGTCAATAAATTTCTGGTGATCCGGAGATTCTGTAACAATATTTTCAGCAAATAACTGTGAAACCTTAGGAACAATATTCTGAGGGTTCATCGATTTCTGGAAATAAAGCTCCAATCCTTTATAATGAGCATTGCCGTCACCCATAAAACCTGTAATATCTATAAACAGGAGATTCCCTTTTTCATCATAAAAAATAGGGTCCTGTACCATCTGTAATGCGGATGAGAAAAGATATACTTTAGGACTTTTGAACTGTGGAAAATAATACTTGATATGTGAAAATAAATCCTGCAGTTCTTTCTGAAGTTTTACCCCATCAATTTTTCCAATCGCTTCTTTATAGATTTTTATTTCTTCAGCATCAGCTCTTCTTTTCTGAAAGTCAGCATCTGAAACACTTCCCTGAAACCAGGGAAACTTAGCTTTAAACTGCTTCAGCGGAGTATCCGGATTGTAAAATTCTTTTGAAATATCCGTTACTTCAACTTTTTCAGCGGTATTTTTTATCTCTACCTTCCATAGATTTTCCGGTTCTTTTTTGCAGGAATCCAATCCCAGAACTAAAACAGAAGAAAGCGCAATCAATCTAAAAATCTTCATTATTTTTACATGAAATTAAGTGTACAAAAATAAGGATTAAAAAGACAATTAATGATGAAAATTAAAATATTTACAGCACTATGCTTTATTTGGGGATTTTCTTTTTTCCACGGCCAAAAGCTTGAGTTTAAAGATAAAAACTTTGAAAAAGCAGTTCTTGAAAATTTTGACCTGAATAAGAACGGAATACTGGAGAAAACTGAAACAGGCTTGATCACAAACTTATTTTTAGTTCAGAAAGGAATTACATCAGCGGAGGATTTACGTTTTTTTGAACATGTAAAAATGATTATTCTGGATGATAATGTTATTTCCAATATAGCCATAAGCAATATGGACAAGCTGGAACTGTTCTCATGCACAGGATGTAAGATTACTTCTTTCACAGCAGAAAATCTGAAAAGTATGACCTCGCTGTATCTGGACAATAATCTTTTGGAAACGATTTCATTAAAAGGCACTCCAAAAATTGATCAATTAACATTATCTTTAAATCAATTAAAAACGATCGATTTGACCCCATTTAAAAAATTAAGAAAGTTAAATCTTGAACATAATAAACTCCAAAAACTGGATATTTCGGAAAATGTTGATCTGCAGACGGTGAACGTTGGCGGAAATAAGATGAAAGAAGCAGATATAAAGAAGGGACTGAAAACCAATATTACTATTTTTGGAACCGAACAATAAACTGATGATATGAGAATAGAGACCGACCGACTGATTTTAAGACGACTTGAGGATACTGATTGTGAACGGATGTTTATTTTGCATTCTGATCCTGAAGTGATGAAATATCTTGAAAAGCCTATAACACATATTCAGGAGTCAAAAGATATGATAAAAATGATTCAGAAGCAGTATGAAGAAAATGGAGTGGGAAGACTTGCCGTTATTGAAAAAGAAAGTGGACTGATGATAGGCTGGAGCGGGCTGAAATTATTAACAGAACCTATCAATAACCATGTCAATACGCTGGATCTTGGATATCGTTTCATTCCTGAATTCTGGGGGAAAGGTTATGCTATGGAAACAGCAAAAGCTGCTCTTCATTATGGTTTTAATGAATTGAATGCAGATTTTATTTATGCTTATGCAGATTCCGGAAATACAGGATCCAATTATATTTTAGGAAAACTGGGATTTGAACGGACCGGAGAATTTGAAGATTCTGGGGCGATCTGTTTTTGGTATAAACTGAAACGTGAACAATATATTTAATAATAGTATGACCATACGCAAGGAGGAAGAAAAAGACCATAAAAAAGTATTTCAGCTTATAGAAGAAGCTTTCAGGAATATGGAGCATAGTGATCATCAGGAACATTTTCTTGTTGAGAAATTAAGAAAATCTGATGCTTTTATCCCTGAACTGTCATTGGTAGCAGAAAATGAACATGGTGAGATTACCGGCCATATTCTTTTTACAAAAATTAAAATAGATAATGGCTCAGAATCTTATGAATCGCTGGCATTAGCTCCTGTTTCAGTAAAGCCCGAGTTTCAGAATAAAGGAGTGGGCGGCAAGCTTATTCTTCAGGGACATTCGATAGCCAGAGCACTAGGATATTCTTCAATTATACTTATCGGCCATGAAAATTATTATCCAAAGTTTGGTTACGAAAAAACCAGTAAATTTGGGATCACTTTTCCGTTTGAAATTCCGGAAGAAAACGGAATGGCTATTGAATTGACAGAGAACGGATTAAAAAATAAAAAAGGGATGGTGAAATACCCTAAAGAATTTGGAATAGATTAAAAAATATAAGCAATGCAGACACAAAAAGTGATAGATCATATTGTAAGCTGGTTAAAAGATTATGCAACAAAGGCTAAAGTAAACGGTTATGTATTAGGCGTTTCCGGAGGTGTGGATTCCGGAGTGGTTTCTACACTGGCGGCGATGACCGGCCTGAAAACCTTATTGATCGAAATGCCCATCCGCCAAAAAGCGGATCAGGTAGATAGAGCAAGGGAACATATGAATGATTTGAAATCAAGATTCCCGAATGTAGAAGTGATGTCTGTGGATCTTACGCCTGCATTTGAAGAGCTTTATAAAACTTTTGATGTAAAGGATGATTTATATCCTAATGAAAAATTAGCTTTTGCCAATACAAGATCCCGTTTAAGAATGCTTACCCTTTATTATTATGGGCAGCTCAATGGGCTTTTAGTATGCGGCACAGGAAATAAAGTTGAAGATTTCGGAATCGGATTTTATACAAAATACGGAGATGGTGGAGTAGATGTTTCTCCCATTGCAGACCTTTATAAAACAGAAGTTTATGCCCTTGCGAAAGGATTGAACCTTATTAAAAGTATTCAGGAAGCCATTCCTACGGATGGACTTTGGGATGTAGACCGCACAGATGAACAGCAGATTGGAGCTACGTATCCGGAACTGGAGAAAATTCAAAAAGAATATGGCACCAAAACGGCAGAAGATTACGAAGGAAGAGATAAAGAAGTTTTTTTAATCTTCGACAGAATGCATAAAGCCGCCAAACATAAAATGGACCCTATTCCAATTTGTGATATTCCGGAAGAGTGGAGAAGCGAATAAAATTATTGCATCATTAATAAAGTATTGCCATGAACAGTAAAATAAGATCAGTGTTTTTTATATGCCTGGGACTTCTTTTTGGAATGTCTGTCATGTATATTTACAATAATTTTATTGCAGATAAAAAAGACCAGGCCACTACAAAAAAAGAAACGGTAAGCTACGGAAGTACATCTGCTCAAGACGGCTACAATAACGGAACTTCACCAGCCCAGGTTTCAATTGATCAGCTGACAGAAGAAAAAACCGTTATTACCTATGTGAAACAAAACCATAGGCTACCTAATTACTATCTTACAAAAAATGAGGCCCGAAAACTGGGATGGAATCCTTCAAAAGGAAATCTTTGTGAAGTGCTTCCCGGAAAAGCTATTGGAGGAGATAAATTCGGAAACCGGGAAGGACGGTTGCCGGGTGGCGAAAAATACTTTGAAGCCGATGTCAATTATCAGTGCGGAGGTAGAAATGCAGACAGAATCATATACACAGAAAATGGAGACGTCTACCTTACTAAGAATCATTATAAGAGTTTTGACAAACAGTAAATAGTCATTGCGAGGAACGAAAGTGACGAAGCAATCTCTAAAATATGATGAAAAGATGAAAGCAGGTTTTATTTATATTATGACCAATAAAAATCATACAACTCTTTATACAGGAGTTACTTCAAACTTGCCAAAACGAGTTCAGCAACATAAAGAAGCATATTATTCCCAAAGTTTTACATCAAGATATAATTTGTATATACTCGTTTATTGGGAAGCTTTTCAGGAAATTGGAGATGCTATTTTTCGGGAAAAACAAATAAAAGCAGGTTCAAGACAGAAGAAATTGGATCTTATCAACTCTATAAATCCTGAGTGGAGGGATTTAACAGATGACATTCAAAATATTATGGATGTTTTTTGAGATTGCTTTGTCGCTTTGCTCCTCGCAATGACAGAAGTGGTTTATTTTAAATTATTGTAATTTTGAAAAATAATAATCTCTTTTATCTGCTATTGGCTTTATTCCTGATTATCTCGTGTTCGGAAAAACAGAAGATGAGGATAAATCAAGAGCAGAAACCCGCGATTACCATCCTTATACAGCCATTTAAAGATGTTAAACCTGAAAGTTTGGAAACCGTGGCAGAAGGAATTAGGGAAGTTTATCCGAATGTCAAAATGCTTGATGCTATAGATTTTCCGGAAAATACTTATTATAAAGAGAGAAACCGGTACAGGGCTGATTCAATTATTAAATTCCTGAGTAAAAGGACAAAAGACGATTTTGTGACAATAGGACTAACCTCGAAAGATATTATTGCTACCAGAGGGGAAATCAGAGACTTTGGGATTATGGGATTGGGATATACCCCCGGAAAAGCCTGTGTAGCGTCAAAATTTAGATTAAGTAAAGAAAATTCTGATGAGCAGTTTTTTAAAATAGCCATTCATGAGCTTGGCCATACGCAGGGGCTTCCACATTGCCCGGAAAAAATGTGTTTTATGAGAAGTGCAGAGGGTAAAAATCCCACCAATGAGGAAACCGGATTCTGCAAGAAATGTAAAAGTTTTTTAATCAAAAAAAATTGGAAATTCAGTTCAATATGAAGACAGTATATATAGATTTTACAGACATAGGCGATTATGAAGATTTTTATGCCCAATTAAAGGAAAAGATTCAGCTTCCTGAACATTTTGGGGATAATCTTGATGCGCTTTATGATACCATTACAGGAGACCTGGAAATGCCGCTCCACATTGAATTCGTAAATATGACAGTAGATCAGCTTGAGATTTTTGAAGATCTGCTTACCAGTTTGGAAGATGCTGAAGAAGAAGTTGAAGACTTTAGTTTCAGTTATTACCTGGAGCAATATGAAGACGAAGACGATGAGGATATAGAATCAGACGAAGAAAAATAAACGAAAATAAAAAGAGGTTGTTTCAAAAATAGAAACAGCCTCTTTTTTTGGATCTGTGATTTTACTTACCATGTGATGCAAAATTGATTGAAAAATAAAAACCTGCAGAAAACTCCACAGGCTTTATAAGTTTATTTGTGCATTTACATCCTATAAGAACGTTGAATCAAAATAAAAAGGAAGCAGATCTTTTACAGCGTGTACTTTTACCACCTCATCATTCATGCTTGAAAAATAGAGATCAATGTCTTCACTTTGCTTTGTTTCATATTCTATTAAACTCTGACGGCATGCCCCGCAAGGAGGAATCGGCGGATTATTCTCATGAAATTCTTTAGGACCTCCTACTACAAAGATCTTTTTTATTTTCACATCCGGAAAATTAGCAGCTACCCAAAAAAGAGTAGTTCTTTCGGCACAAAGCCCTGACGGAAATGCAGCATTCTCCTGATTATTGCCGGAATAGATCTCTCCATTTTCCAATAATACGGAACACCCTACCAAAAATTGGGAATAAGGTGCATAAGCGTTTTCACGAGCCGCTTTGGCTCTTGCTAATAATGTATTTTCTATATCATTCAGTTCACTGCTATTTTTAAAATATTCGTAACTGATCTGTATGTCTTTTTTCATATATTGTAGACTAAAAAAGGGGGGTAAAATTACTTCTTTTTAATGAAGTGGGCAATATTTATTCTTCTGGAGTTAATTTGAATTTTTTAAAAATGATAAAATGTTATATACACCAATACAATTCAGAAATGTAGAGTTAAAAAACCGATGGGTAATGTCACCTATGTGTATGTATTCATGTGAAAACGGAATGGCCAATGATTTTCATTTTGTACATTATGGAAGCAGAGCACAGGGAGGAACAGGACTGATTATGATAGAGGCTACAGGAGTAGAACCCCGGGGAAGGATTACCAATCATTGTATGGGAATCTGGAATGATGAGCAGGCGGGCAAACTGCAGAAAATAGTAGAATTTGTGCATACTCACTCGGAGTCTAAGATAGGAATCCAGCTGGCACATGCCGGTAGGAAAGGTTCTACATGGAACAATCATCAGATCTCCGTTGAAGAAGGCTGGGAAACGATTGCCCCGAGTCCTATTCCGTATCATCCGTCAGAAAGAATTCCGCATGTATTGTCTACTGATGAGGTGAAAGAACTGGTGTTAAACTTTAAAGAAGCAGCAAGAAGAGCTGTAAAAGCAGGTTTTGATATTATTGAACTTCATGGGGCACACGGATATCTTATCCATCAGTTTCTGTCACCACTTTCCAATATAAGAACCGATGAATATGGCGGAAGTTTTGAAAACAGGATTCGGTTTCTGATGGAAATTGTAGAGGCTGTAAATGAAGAACTGAATGAAGAAACGGCGCTTTTTGTAAGGATTTCCGGAACAGAATATGCCGAAAATGGCTGGGATATTAAAAGCAGTGTTGCTTTAGCTAAAGTTTTAAAAGAGCATTCCGTTGATCTGGTAGACGTATCAAGCGGAGGAAATATTCATGGAGCTAAAATTTCTGTTTTTGATGGCTATCAGGTTCCGTTTTCTTCACAGATAAGAAATGAGGCTGCTGTTAAAACAGGTGCTGTAGGGTTGATTACTGAAGTTAAACAGGCTGAAGAAATCCTTCAGAATGGAGATGCTGATCTTATATTTGTAGCACGGGAAATCCTTAGGAATCCATACATTGCGGTTCAGGGATCATTTGAGATGAAAGAAGACTGCTTTTTTCCTCATCAGTATACCAGGGCGAAAATATCATCATAAGTACTTGTAATACTGCAGAAATGAATATTGAAGACTTTATGCTGACCTGTCCCAGTAAAAAATTTCTGGGAGTAGAATGCCTTGGATGTGGCGCTCAAAGAGCTATTGTACTGGTATTTGAAGGGAAGTTTTCTGAAGCTTTTCATATGTACCCTGCAGTATATACTTTATTATTGTTTTTTTTTACACTGGGTTGGAGTTTCATCGACAAGAAAAGAAAATATGGCGTTGCGTTAGGAATTATGGTGGTAACAAATCTTTTAATTATGATTGCTGCATATATTTATAAGCATAGTGTTTTTTGAAACCGTTTAATGTCCTGCAATGAGTTGTTATTCATTCCATAGTGGTCTACAGAAGACTAAAAGCCAATATGAAGCATTCCTTTTGTTTGTTTTATTGCCTGTAAAAAGTCGTAGAACTACTACAATTTATGAAACTGTTGCTTAAAAACTTTTTAGATTAGAACATGAACTCTATCTTTGTTATGTAAATCCTATTATACGGGAACAATCATTAAGGATAAAATTTAAGAAATGGCAGGAAATTCAAGAGGAATCTTAAAATTCAATGGAGGTGAAGGTCAAAAGCTACTAAAGCTTAATTACAGCGTATCAAGAGCTACGGATGTTTCAGGACGTGTAGCATCTGATCCGACAAACGCCCTTATTAAAGTAACAATTGAAGCAACAGAAAAATCTGATGTTTTGGAAAGCTTACTCAACAGTAAATACAAACCTACCAACGGGGAAATAAATTTCAATAAATCTCATGAAGAGGGAACATTGATCTCTTTAAAATGGGAGAACGGATATGTGATCCAGCATGAAGTAGATTTTGATGCTTTAGACAGCAACAATATGCTGATCAGCTTTGTAGTTAGTGCAGAGAGTATTACGTATGGAAATTCATCTTATGACGGACTTTGGCCTATGAGCTAAGTCTTCAGTACTGAAATATAAAAGGCTGTCCTCTTAAGACGGTCTTTTTTTACCCATTGTAACCTGATTTCAGGGATGATTATTTACTGGAATCCATTTTATAAAAAAATTAAAAACCTTAACAAATCACTACAAAATATGTCAATCACATCTGGAAGAGGTGCAGGATCTTTTCGTCCGACACAAAATGCAGACGGTGTATCTGAAAATCACCATACTGGAATTAACCGCCTGGTAAAGCTTTCTTTGGTTATAGAAGGAAAGATAATCAAATACTATAAACACTTTAAGCTTAAGCAAAGCACAAGACGCCACCATGAATTTACGCTTACCCTGGCACACGATGCGCTGGGAGACCGGCAAACCCATTCACTGGAAGAAGCCAATAAGTTTTTGGGTAAACGTCTTACGGCAGTACTCTCTTATAAAGATATAGACAACAGCCCGGAAAGAACTTTTGTAGGAGTTATTACAGGAGTGGGATTCAGCCAGGAGAAAATGAGCTTGGGAAATGTTGTGCTTACGGGTTGTAGTCCAACCATTCTGCTTGATGGAGCGCCTCATATTCAGAGCTTTGGAGGAACTCAGCCTGTCAATATGGGAATTATTGCTGATGAAGTGATTAAACAGGGAATTGATAAAGGCCGTTTTGATATCAGGGTGGATGCCAATAATTTTTCACAGATTATTTACAGCAGCCAATATGATGAAACCCACTACAATTATCTGGCGAGGATGGCAGAAGCCTATGGAGAGCAGTTTTATTATGATGGGGAAGTGCTTCATTTCGGAAAATTGCCTCCACAAAACAAACCTATTGTATTGACTTACGGAAGCAGTGCCAACGATATAAAGGTTGACCTCAAAGCTGTTCACACCAGACCGCAATTCTACGGGTACAACAGTAATAAAAATGAAAAACTGACTTCGGGATCTACGCCTATTAAACATGTGGGAGATCTGGCTAAAACAGCATACAGCCATAACGATTCTATCTATAAAACACCGGCATTGCAAATAGCACCCGTAAAAGCATCTACACATCTTGATGTGGAATATTCACAGAAAAGTGCTTCAGGAAGTGAAGCGGTAAATGTTTTTTCTGTCTCGGGAAATACAACCGTTCCCTTTCTGCATCCGGGATGTGTGGTAGATATGCAGATGCGTAAACCAGATTCTAATGAAACATCTTATTTCACAAGAATTATGATTACAGAGGCAGAACATGAAATTGATACTATAGGTCATTATCAGGGAAGCTTCG
This sequence comes from Chryseobacterium sp. Bi04, assembly GCF_918698085.1. GTDB lineage: Bacteria > Bacteroidota > Bacteroidia > Flavobacteriales > Weeksellaceae > Chryseobacterium. The sequence continues at coordinate 184,876 of NZ_CAKKLP010000006.1, read as the reverse complement.
TAGGAATAGCTTCAGATACGGGATTTCTTCCAAAACCGGAATACACGGTTCCAAAAGCAGAGCCACAGACGGCAACGGTAATTTCCAATACAGATCCTGAAGGGCAAGGGAGGATACAGGTGAGATTCGACTGGCAGACTAATGATACCACGCACTTTATCCGAATGATGAGTCCTGACGCCGGAGGAACGGATCAGATTTCTCAAAACAGAGGCTATGTAGCAATTCCTGAAGTAGGAGACCAGGTGATGGTTAATTTTGTTCACAGTCATCCGGACAGACCTTTCGTAATGGGAGGAATGTTTCATGGAGGGGTGGCGCTGGGTGGCGGCGTTAATAATCATTTGAAATCAATCCAAACCCGAAGTGGGATCAGAATCTTAATGAATGATCAGGAAGGAAGTGTAACGATCCTTGATCCAAGTGGCAATAGCTATTTTATGGATGGTAAAGGAAATATCAGCATGAAAGCTCCGAAAAATTTCACATTAAATGCCGGTGAGAATATCAATATCAGTGCAGGAAAGGAAATTTCTGTGAGTGCAGGGGCAAGTATTACCAGTACCGCCAATGAAGATATTATTTCTACCGCCGGAAAAGATATGAAACTTACGGCATCAGGGGATATCACAGAATCTTCGGATACCAGAACGGAAATGGTGGAAAAAGAGTTTAGAAGACAGTCTGAAACTTCTAATGAAATAGCAGGTGAAATTTCTATGTTCAGCGAACTTGAGAATATGACCATGCAGAGCGGAAAAATTGTGGAATTCAACAGTGCTGAAAAATCAAAATTGTTCTGATATGGCCATTATAAAGACAGCAACCAATATAAAAATAACGGTCAAAGATTCCTATCATCTGAACGCGGGGAAAAAAGTTGAAAAAATAGCAAAGAAGATCAACGTTGAAGCACAAAGAGAAAATCTTGTGTTAGCAAGTAATAAGAAAATCATGTCTCATGGGAATAAATAAATTTACAGCTAAAGTTAATAAAGACAATTCCAAACTATTTCTGTCAATCAATTTTTAGAGAAAAACTATGCATAATAATCAATTTGGAAATTATACACCGCCAGCACCGCCAAAAGGAGAAATCAATATTAGAATTGGTGTCTTTTTCGATGGAACCCAAAATAACAGGAGTAATACCAGAGCTGCAGGAAATGAACCGAAGTATTATCCAACTGAGGAAGAAAAACAGAAATATAAAAAATATTCTAATAAAGAAGATGATAGTTATGTAAATGATCTGTCCAATGTGGCAAGAAAAGAATACTGGTATAAAAAGAACGATGATGAATATGTAGGGAAAATATATATAGAAGGAATAGGAACACAGGACCTTAAAGGAGATAGTGATAAGATTACAGAGCATTTAGGTGTGGCATTTGGATCCGGTGAAATGGGAGTTCGGGCGAAAGTGAGAAAAGGTTGTGAGGAGGTTGTAAAGAAGGTTGTTCAATTGAAGAAAGATAAACGGGTGAATACCTTAACCCTTGATGTTTTTGGATTTAGCAGAGGGGCGGCTGCTGCAAGAAATTTTGTTTATGAAGTGCATAAACCCAAATATAGCCCACTTACATATGTGGCTCCTGTACAAGGTGCGGAACCTATCTCTACTGATAGCGATGGGTATTATACGGAATTAAAAGAATTTCCGGCAAGAGGACATTTGGGAATACAGTTACAGGAGAAAAATCTAAAGATTACAACCATAACCATTCGTTTTCTGGGATTGTATGATACGGTTTCTTCTTATGATCCAACGGCAACTAATAAGACGATAAGTCCTAACTTTAGTAATGATGTTGCTGAATTGAAATTAAATACATTAAAAGCAAAAAAGATTATCCATTTTTGTGCATCAGATGAACACAGGGAAAATTTTATGTTGACTTTAACCAGGAATGCCGGAGGAAATGATTTTTTTCTTCCTGGGGTACATTCTGATGTAGGAGGATGTTACACTCACAATATGAAAGAATTGAACCGGCAGATTATGGACTTTGATAATACATGGGGAGATGGTTTAAGTGATGAGGACTATAATAAAATTTTAAATGCTGATCTGGATCACCTGATAGAGCAGGGATGGTTTAAACAAGAGGAGGTTGTAAGGCCCAATTCTTGGCATGAAACCTATATCAATAGAAAAGGAATAAGCAATAGATATAGTTTTGTCACATTACATCTGCTTGCTGAGATGGTGAATGAAAATTATCCTTCTACCATAGATTTTGAACAGATAGAAAAGAATTATAAGATCCCTAATGGAGCAGGAGATGAATACTATTCACTGGATCTGACCAAGGTGAAATCCAGGCTTAAAGAATATTTAAACGGTGCCAAACCAAAGATGATGTATTATACCAATAAGGAAATCGAACAGTTCAGAATTCAGTTGAAACAGAAAAAGATGACTACTGAACGGTTTAATACCATTGTAAATGATCATAATATGCTGATGGTTCTTAGAAACAGATATCTTCATTGGAATTCAAGATTTGCGGAAATCGGATACAAACCCAATTATACTTTGGATAAAAAGAATTTAAAAGTAACCAGATGGCGTAGAATTGCTCCTGATTCATAAATAATATATGTAAAAAGAGCATAATTTCCCTTCAATATTTTTCGTTGAAATGTTTCAACAGGGATCATGTAAAGCGGATCTCTATGTTCTTTTTTAGAACAAATTTTATTAAATAATATAATACCTTAATTATTGAGATATGAAAAAACTACTTATTTATATACTAATATTTCAATGTTTTCTGATCTCATGTCAAAAAAATATGGATAAATACGAATGGATGCCAACAGAAAGTTCTCCTAAAATGTATCCTATGAATATACATCAGGGAACATTGGTGTTAGAAGATGGAAGCAATGTATATATTCCATCTTCAGGAATTTCAAACGAGATATGGGGACATATAGGTTCTACGCACGTACAGGGGAGTTCTTTAAAGGCAATACCTGTAAAGCTGGAGCTTACCTGGGCCTCATTTATGGAGAAAAAATTCTATAAAGGAAGTTGGGACCTGCCTGTGGACAAAATAAAAGAACTTTTCAATAAAGGGCTCATCAACTGGCGTACAAATGTCAAAGAAAACTATTCTTACATTGTTGTTGGTTGTGCTCCAGGAGGCGTAGTTGTAGTATGGATGTATGGAGATGATCAGCAGGTAGAAATTGCACGTTTTCAGGCGAAGGAAACAACCATCAGTATGGCAGAATACGTACCGGGAAATCCTACTATTTCATCTGATGAGTTTTTTGATATCAGCAGTTCCGTACCAGCAGCCTATGAGAATATGAAGAAAAAAGGAATTCCCTATGGTGTATGGGATATCTATCGTGAAAAATATTCATGGAAGCCGGAGATACAGATTCCTGGCTATACATTAGATCATGTTATTTTTGAAATGTTCAATGGGGAAATGGAAACTTTATTTGGAAACACATTGACCAATAATCAATTCAAATCAAGAGCAATTCCAAGATACTTCTCTTTTTTATTTTCGAATTCAAAAGGTGATAAATATGTCTTTGAAGTAAAATATGCTGATGAAGACGAAATGCTTGAATTATTTAAAAATGCAGATAAAAACAAACCTATAGAGATTATATTACAGATGAATGGAGATCTGAATGATAAAAAATTGGTCTTCAAACAGGAAGGTAAAGAAATTCTGATTAAAAAAATAGACATGGATAACTTTTGGAAATATGAAGAATGATTTCTTTAAATTTCAAAAATAAATCTGGAATGCAGTTTAAAACGAATATAATTTATTGTTTACTTTTCATCAGTACCTTAATCTCATGCCAAAATAAAATGGAAAAATACAAATGGCTTCCCACGGAAAGTTCACCTCTTCTATATCCTATGAATATTTATAAAGGTCATCTTTTTCTTGAAGATGGCAGCAGTGTATATATTCCCTGTTCGGGTAGTTCTCATACAGGTTGGGGCTATAGTGGCTCTATGCATACTCAGGGAAGTGATTTAAAAGCTGTTCCCGTTAAGCTTGAGGTAACCTGGGCGTCATTTTTAGAAAATAAATTTTATACCGGTAGCTGGGATTTGCCTGTAGATAAAATAAAAGAACTTTTTAAAGAAGGAACCGTTAATTGGAGAACCAATGAAAAAGAAGGGTATTCCTCTGTTGTCGTAGGTCTGGCCCCGGGAGGCGTGGTAGTAGTCTGGATGTATGGTAATGACCAACAGGTAGAAATAGGACGATATCAGGCAAAAGAAACTTCTGTATCTATGAAAGATTATGTCCCCGGAAATCCTACAATAACACAGGAAGAATATTTTGATATGAGTAAATCTGTTCCTGAGGCCTATGAAAACATGAAGAAAAATGGAATTCAGTTTGGGATTTGGGATACCTACCGTAAAAAATACAACTGGAGAACCAGCATAGAAATTCCTAATCATACTTTCAAAAATGTAACATTGGAAATGTATAACGGAGAGGAGGAAACATTGTTTAATGAGACCATTGACAAAAATCCTTTTAAAGAAAGGGCGGTTCCCCGTCTGTTATCTTATTTATTTGAAGACAAAAATGGTAAGCAAACAGTTTTTGAAGTAAGATACTTCGATGAAGAAGAGATATTTTCATTATTTAAAAAAGCAGATGAAAATAAACCTATAGAAATTGTCCTTCGTATGAATGAAGATCTGACCAATAGAAGGCTGATCTTAAAACAGGGAAATAACGAGTTTCCTATACAGAAAATTGATTATGACAATATGTGGAAACTTAAAAAATATAAATCAAAATAGTATAAAACCGGGTTACATGATAATCTGCATAATATGAAGACGCATGTAATGATAGGAGTTGAAAAGCAAATATTGAAATTATGGGCATAACTTTGTTGGTAATACCCTCTCAGAAAGGAATGCCTGTAGAGAAATAAAGTACGAAGATGATTGTATGCAGAAATTTAATAAACATATCGTTCAAAAAGGGGAAACCTTAAAAAGCATTGCTGCCTTTTATAGCCTGGATGTGGATGCTTTAAAGCTATTTCATAATAATCTTTGTCAGGTAAAAGATATGATCCTTATAGAATTGACGGGGCAGAAAGAGCTTTTCATTCCAAGGACGGCAGTAGCAGATAAAAATAAGCTGGTAAAGTTGGGGAGAGGAAAAAGCCTGACCTTTCAGCCGGGTCATTCATTTTTTAAATATGGGGTGATCATCAATCTGGAAACAGGAGATCATAAAAATGAACTGAAATATGAAACGTCAGTACGCTGGCTTAAAAGTGAAAATAACCTGCATTTTTTTGAAATAGACCGAACTTCCAATCTTTTTCTGAACGAAGAAGAAGTAAATGAAATAGCAGATACACTGGCTTATAAAACATCAAAAGTTTTATACCCTCTACAGGTAAGTGTAGATCAGTATGCTAAATTCAATGCTGTTGAAAACCTTTCCGTTTTCAATGAGCGGTGGCCGGATGTTAAAAATGAAGTCTATAAAGAATTTGAAGGAGAAGTAGTAGACGAATATTGCAGAAAGATTGAAGAGATACTGGATGAGCCGGATGCACTCAGTCTGTATCTTAAAAATGATTATTTCATCAGGACACTATTTTTCGGAGTCTATCAGAGTTTTGGGCAGAATTATCAGATTGGGGGAACAGAGAGTTTTCCTGTTGTAAACAACCCGATAGAGCCCCGGTATAAAATAAAGCTGGAAATTGACCCCCTGAAAGATGAATATGACCTTGTGAATATTGAGGGAGAAGGTAAATTACATGATGAAAGAGATGTACATGATTTTATCAACGAATCCCCTTTCTCTTTAATTATTGAAGATGACCCGGTAATAAATAATCAGGGAGATTTCAGGATAAAATATTATCTGGATGGGAAACTCCAGCTTCCGGAATCCATGTATTTGGAATGCAGCATCATGCTCAAAGAAAAGAAAAAAATATCAGTAGTAGTAGCCGCTCTGCCGGAACAGTAAAAAACAAAATAATATGAAAATAAAATTAAATCATAAACTTCTTACACTGCTTTTTATAGCATATTATGGCCTGTATTTCGGGCAGAAAGTAGAATTTACCGTACCCAAAAGTATTGAAACATTACAGAATTCTATATTTTATTTCAGTAATGACTTTACAAAAGATGAAGCCAAAGCAGCAGCGGCATCTGATGATGATTTCTCCACAACTGTTGATCTTTATAATTTAAAATACGATACAGACTACAAAAATCCTTATCTGAAACCGGCATTAAAAAATGGAGCAAAGCCGAAGCAGTTTATTCAGCAGGCAGTATGGAATGTAACCATGAAAAAAGTGTCCGGGAAAAGCACGAAAGTAAGTGTTTTTCTTGAAACTGTTACTCCGGATCGTTGGTCAAAAAAAGATATTGATGTAAAACAGACCCAATCTACAGGAAAAGTAGAGCAGGAAATCAAAGAGTTTCTTTTAAATTATGAGGAACCAAAGGTTTCAGAGGCTTTAGAAGCAGCGGCAGATGCAGCTGATATTGCGGCCACAGAAGCCATGGCCACAGCTCAGGTTGCTGATTTTGAAGCCAGAAATGCAATAGAGAAAGTAACATCAAAAAAATTACAGAGCGTATTCAGTAAAAAACAGTTTATTGCTCTGCCAACAACATCCGGAAACTTTACTAAGCTTTTACAGATACAGCCCAGCGAACTTGAATGTGGGGATTGTAAAAACGGAAAATATTCCAGTTGGGATTTTGATGATTTTAATATGATCTATGCCCAGATGACAACAGGATTAGAATATTATGCCCTGCAGTATTATGGCAATCAAAAAGTTTCAGGATTACCATATGGCCTGGTATTCAATGACAGTTCACCTTCTGAATGTAAAACAAAATTTGCAAGATATAATGCCCAGCTTTACCAGACAACAGTGGATACCGATAAAAACTCATCAAAAGCACTTACAGTAGTTACTTTTAAGATCAACACCAGTTTTGTTCGTCTTGAATTTGGAAATGAATATTTAACCAGACTTGTTATCTCAAACAAAGAATTCTAACCATGGCCGAAAAACATATTGTAGTACAGGGTGCGATGTGCAAATGTCAGTTTGGACAAGCCCCGGATAAACTGAAAGTGCTTACACACCAAAAAGAATATGCGAATGATAAAAGTGCTTCCAAAAAACTGATCGCTACCACGAAGGAAATAGGAGGCGCCACTTTTGAAAAAAATACATTCGGGAACTGCACAAAAAACGGAGGTCCGCCGCCGCCATGCAAAATAATGGTGACCGAATGGCAGAAGTTTTATGATAAAGTACAGCTTAGTAACGGTGGGTTTATTATTCTGGAAGACAGTAAAGCGGTCTGTGCTGTGGCAGGAACCCCATGTATTGAGATCATAGACCATGGGCAGAGAGCTGAAGCCGGCCAGCAGAATTTTAAAAATGCTGATAAAGACGTACAACAGCAGATCAATCCTTTGGTGAATGCTGAAGAAATGTATAAAAAAGAACCTGTTTATGACACATCAGGTGATAATTCAAAGAATACAGGATGGCAAAAGGAATAAAGAAAATAAATATAGCTACAGCTGAAGACAATACAAAAGTGGTAGCCACCCAGGGCGACTTTATTGGAGTTGAGCCCGGAAAACCTATCTGGTTTCAGGTTTCAGAATGGTTTCCCGGTACCCCTGAGGCAGACAAAAAAAAGGAAGTAATCTGGATCCGGCAAGACAGTGCACGCCAAAAAGTGATTAATCAGCTTAGAAGACCCGCTGGCTATGTATACAGCTATACATTCACCAAAAAAGAATGTGGGATTCTTTCTTATTATATAGAAGCAAGCCTGGGCGGAAAACCGGATAAAGTAAATAAAGTAGGGAAATATATCTTTGGACATTGCCCCCCAAGGATTGTAGACTCCAGATGGAGTACTAAGGAAGGGGGAAAAGATGTCAGACAGACCTTTTACTTCAGCTATGGGCATATTATTCATCTTTACCTGGGAACAGAAGGACTGAATGGAAGAAAAGACCTTATCGTTGAGATCTACAGAAGAATCAGAACAGGAAGAGGGGCAAAAGATGATCCTATGATGAGAAGATGGGCGGATGTGGAAGTCAACGATGGGGAGATTAATGTTAAAGTTCAGAATACATCACAATGGAAAGGAGTCATCAAGGATATAAAAGATGTGGAAGAGCTGTACGTAAAGGTTAAAGATCCAAAGACCGGAAAATATATTGTAGACGATAATAATGATGACATCCACGCAAGGTTTTTAAGGATGAAAAACGAGCTGGTAGCTGCAGCTCCCCAACCGCCTCAGAATGTTGTTCCTACCAAGATCTATGCGCCGGATAAAAACCTGGCAAGATATGAACCCTGCAAATTTGAGACGATACAGATCAGTGACATCGTTTTTGAAAAAGACAAAGAAGTTAAAAAGCCAATCACACTTTTTAATAAAGGAGTTGGTGTTAAGAATATTGCAGAAAGGGAAACCATACATGCCACCATTTTTTATGAATTCAATTCTGCAGTCATTGAAGGTGACGGAGAAAAGAAACTGAATAATATTCTTCGTTTCTTACTGGAGCATCAACATTCTACAATAACCGTAGATGGATATGCCTGTGTGATTGGTAAGATGCAGTACAATCAAAGCCTTTCTCAGAAAAGATCAGATATTGTAAAGAAATTTTTTACTGACGGAGGATTGGACAGCAAAAGAATAAAATCCCTGGGAAAAGGAGAAGTACATGCTACAGATGATAAGAACGGTAAGGACAACGTAAAATATAAGGACGAAAAAGAATATAAAAATAACCGAAGAGTAGATATCTATTTTGATTATTATCCGCACGATGCAAATACCATTATTTATCATACCATTGCCCCTTCTTCGTCCACCAAAAGGAATATAACGATAGATGTATCAGCATTTGATACGAAAGCCTGTTTCAGGAATAATGACCTTCATACCAAAGAGATCAGATTACTGGATGTAGGCCAGGCTATTGATGCCGGAGATAAGGAGAAAAAATTTGCCCCACCCACATTCGATTATCCGGTATATTCAGATTTATCCAGAGCAAATGCCCTTCCGCTGCAGTATATCTGGCCGGAAGCAACCACTCCGAATAAAATACAGATGTATGCCCACAGCTGCAGATTTTATAGCAATAAAAAGCGAACTACGGTTTTAATAAAAGCCTATCCCGATATCAAATGGGATTTCCATTTTTTCCTGAATCTGAGTAATGATCTAAGCGTTAAATGGCAAAACCTTTCTGCTGCAAGACATAAGGAAATGCAGGAAAAAGCCGGAAAAATAGGAGCAGAAAAAAGATGGAAACAGACCGAAGTAGATTTTGGGGTGACAATGGAAGCCAACTGGGACAGAACAGCCGCTGATAAATATAACGGTCATGCTGATGCCACCTTAAAATTTGAAGATAAAATAAAATGGATGTATAAAGTCTTTAGCTCCCTGAAAGAATTTTCAAAAGGAGTGACAGACCAAACCAAAGGTAAAATCAGAAAAAAAAGTTTTACCAGTAAAATGCCATTAACAATAGAAATGAAGCCACCCAATTTCTGCCTGGGAGCAGAATGGATGCTGGAAAGAGGCAAGAAAAATAAAAAATCCCTTTCCACTATTGGAACAGATCTGGAGTTTTATTTCAAAGCTTCTCCAATTGTAGGGATAGAAATCACTATAGACCTCCTTGATATGCTGATTCAGGCCGGAGTAGGAGTGGTAAGTGGCGGAACAGCCAACGTTGCCGCTAAAGTGATCCTTGATGAGGTGAGAGCCTGGCTGGCTGATGAAGACCATCCGATATCTTTGAATATGTATATTGACCTGAAGGTATTTGGAAATATTTCCGGAGAATCAAAGATCCATTTTAATACCAATTCAGATGAAAGTAGTGGAAATGGAAAACTGGAAACCCAGATTGGTATTGAATTGGATGCCGGTATTGAAGTAAAAGCAAAATTTGTAATCATTGTGGCGGAAGCTTATGCCGAAGGGAAAATAAAAGCAACCGGTAAAGCAACTGCTACTTTTGGGCATAATCTTATTTATGATCAGAAGAGCAGCACCCAGAAAACGCTGTACTACAAACCGGATCTGAAATTTGATGGCCTGGTCGCTACTGTAGTTGTGAAGGCAAGTGTTGGCTTATATATTAAAAAAGGAATTTTAAAAGGAGACAGAAAAATGGACCTTGCAGATTTTGATAAAACATACGAAATCCTTCCGGAATTCGATATTATAGAAAAGCTGGAGAAATATACCGGATTCTCTCCAACGATACCGTTCATTCAGCAGGGATAATATGAAAAAAATAATAGTAACAGGAGTGCTTATGCTGTTTAATTTTTGCAGCTCACAGTCAAAAACAGATCTGACAGCTTTAGAATTGGGAGCGGCCAATGAAATAGTGATAAAAAACACCACAAAGCAAGTTGACCTTGAACAGACTACTGGCTTCCTCTATTACAATACTTACAAAGTAGACCAATATCAGTATGGAGATATCAGTTTTTTGCAGGATTACCCTAAAGAAAGAAAGTACATAAAAAGTGAGATTGGATTTTTAGTGGAAAATCAGGAACATAATATACTGGCAGGATACTATATAATGACCAAAAACTTTAAAGAAAGTGAGGCGTTGTCAGCTGCATTAAAGAAAAAGTATGGTGAGCCTAAAATAATTATTGAAGCTACCGACAGATGGCCATATTCAGGATATTACTGGCAGGGCACTAAAGATGGTTTTGATATTATGATGGAGCAGGTGAAAAAGAAAATTAATGTTGATCAGAAAGAAATAAAAGGTCTTGAAACCAACCTGTATTTTATAAAAAAAGGATCACATTACGGAAATATGAAAGACAGAGAGACTGTATTGCAGAGCTTTATAACCAGACATGAACAATAATATGAAAAATTTAAAATACGCATTAATACCAATAATCTGTATGGGATTTACATCATGTAACCAACAGGACAAGAAAAGCAGTGAAGCTCAAATTGAAGCCCGGAATGATACTCAAACGGGACCTTTCAATCTTGCTGCTCTTACGATGGGACAAAATATCAATGATATTTTAAAATCAGGTGGGATGACCGCTAAAGATACCGTACAAACCGATGAGGTGACGCTGATTGGAAATGAGAGATTAGCTTTTTCTTCTGAAGCATTATTACATTTTAACGGGATCAGTTTAGATGGGAAAAATAATAAAAATACCAATAAAGTCCTTTTACACTTTGGAAAAGTAGACCAGGAAATTGGACCTCTCGCTAATGAAAAGGATGACGAGCTGGGAATGTATCAGCTGGATATTTATACCGAACCTGAAAAAAAAGCCCTTTTTGAAAACTTAAACAAAACCCTTCAGAAACCTGTTTTTACTACAGTACATGAAAGTTTTGAATCAGAAGTCAAAGACAATGAGATCATACAGACTCAAAATAAACTCAGACAGGAAGTGGCCATATGGAAAAATAAAGGAATGATCTATTATTACTGTGAAACCAAAATAGATAATAAACCTGATGAATACAGATGTAACTTATTTGTGTTTAAAAATAAAGAATGGAAAGATCTGCTGAAAGGATCAGGATATCAGGATCTCGATAAAATTTCTCTCAATTGATATGAACAGAGGATATCGTAATTTCAATACAATAAAACCAGTAAAAAATAGTATATATTTCCCATGCAGCAGCCTTATTATGTAATTGACTTCAGTGCATCAGCATGTATGTTTGAGATCAGGATCAATGATTATCCTGTTATCCATATGAATGCTACCAATCAGGTATCTACTATGATTCCTGTCAACTATGCCATACTGGAAAAAGGAAAACAGACGATCACAGCTTCCATTTTACCGGTGGCGGGGCAAACCGAAATTGATAAACAGGCTGAACTGAAATTCAATATCAAGCTTTTTGATGTCACCAATAATTTTGTATTTGATAAACAGTTTGGTGACTATCAGTCAAAGCCTGTAGAAGATAAAAAATTACCTGTGATCAGGTATGAAAGCTCCTTTGATGCCGACGTTCCTTATAAGCTTACTGCCTGGCAGGACGGAATGAACCTTAAAGATGTTAAAGACTGCCGGGAAAAACTGGATATGGCCTATCATAAAATCATCAGGCTGATTGAGAATGCCAAATATGATGAGTATAAGAAGCTCATTCTGAGAAGAGAAGGGAACATGGCCCAGTCGATGTATCTATCTCCCCGGGAATCTGAAGGAAGATTCAAAGAATTACTTAATGAGTTCATGGGCGGTATGAAAGTTCAGCCAATACCTGATGATGCTGTTATGATGCTGTATGCAGACAGTAGAGCCGCCGTTTTAAAAAGGCCCAATGGCGATGCGGCATTATATTTAATAGATTCTAAAACACAGGAAGAACTGATGCTTGATATTACCTTCTATATACCGCAGGGAAAAAACGAATTTGAGATCATATAATCTTGCAAATAAAATGTACTTTTGAAGGCCGACCCTATTCCTGATGAATATTGCCGGCCTTTCAATATCCATATCATCTATGAAGAACGACAAGAAAACGTCATACACGGGATACATTGTTCTGGGAATAATAGGATTTTGTTTTCTCTATTTTATTCTGTGGACTATCTTTAAAGAGAAAATGCCACTGCATAAATATCTGTATGAAATATCCAGTAATTATGATGCGTATGCAGAAAAGGCACTGTTTATTTTTCCATTAGTATTTTTTGTTTTCATTTTTATTACCTTAATGAAGCCTACTTCTGCTAAACGTTTTTTACGGTTGCAGGCATCACTTCCAACCTCAAAAATAAAATCCTTAGCTAAAGGACTCGTGGAAGTGGAAGGAACATTGGTGATGAAGAATCCGCTGCTTTCTCCGGTGGATAATGAAGCCTGTATCGGATATTATTATACCATTGAAGATATTGATAAAGATTCTGACGGTAAAGAATCTTACAGAACAATACATAGAGAAACCCAGTGTAATCCTTTCCAGATAAAAGATGAAACAGGAATCATTGAGGTAGAACCCGAAGGAATAGAGCTGATCCTTCTCGGAGAAACAAATGTGAGCAGCAACAATAGCAAAAGGTACAAAGAAACCCTTCTGAAAGACGGTCAAAAAATGCTGCTGGTGGGCTATGCTGATGTTAAAAACGGACTGCCATTCATCAGAAAAGACGATCGTTATAAAGTGCTGGGAATTACCTCTGCATCAGGAATTACCGTATGGAATAAATATCAGCCATTGTTGAGGTCATTCCTGTTTACCTGCTCTGTTATCCTTTTAATAATCATATTTATATTTACACAATAATGAACCAAACTGTTGCAATTATATTACTGATCCTGCTGGGCGTTGCCGTTATAAGCTTCTTAATCAATTTGTATAATAAGCTGGTGATGCTTAAATTCAATGTAGAAAAAGCCTACGGAAATATTGATGTGGTTTTGAAACAAAGGGCAGATGAAATTCCTAACCTGGTGAACGTAGCCAAACATTTTATGAGCTATGAAGAAAAGCTGCTTGCACGTCTTACAGAATTGAGAACCTTTTATAACAGTACAACAGATGCTGATAAAAAAACCGAACTGGCCAATGAGACTTCAAAGGCTTTATCTTCATTCTTTGCCGTTTCTGAAAACTACCCGGAGCTTGCTTCCAACAACAACTTCCTGGAACTGCAGAAAAGAATTTCTGAACTTGAAAACAAAATAGCAGACAGAAGAGAATTTTTTAACGACAGCATTAACCTCTACAATATAGGAATTCATGAATTTCCCAATGTAATACTGGCAAAAATGCTGGGCTATAAAGACAAGACTTTACTGGAAGTAACAAACGCCGAAAAACAATATGACGGAATTCAGTTTTAATACCTTTTTCGGACTCGAAAGACATATGGCAGAATATCCTGAAGTCGCGATATTTGGAGCCCTGTTTTTACCTTTGTTTTTATTTATCCCTGTTGCTGTAATAGGCTGGATATTCAGAAAGCTGAAATTCAACATGTATAGTATTCATGTATTGCTGTATACGCTGATGTTTACCTTTGTAATAGGAGCGCTTACCATATTTATACTCTTCTTTATCACGGATAGAAACGGGGTGAAATTAGCGTATTGCTGGCTCACTGTATTGATAGGGATGTTCTTTTTCAGTATGATCAATGCCAATACCATTACCAAAATGTTTACGGATTGGTCAAAGATTATTAAAGAGAAGGATGGAAGGGAAGGGAATGAGTTAAGAGTTAAGAGTTAAGAGTTAAGAGTGTCTTTCACAGCTGCTCTGTCAGATCAGCTTACTGGTTTCTCTTAGTTTTCTTAAGTTTAAGCACCTAAAAATGAACCTTTGCGTTATAATAATTCGGTATTAAAGAACAAATTACTCCTTGTATTGGCAAATGCGAAAGGTATAAAATAAAAGGCTGGTCTCTGAAAATAGAAACCAGCCTTACTTATTATTATCAATTTAAGATTATTTTACCAAAAACTGCATCGTTGTATTATCCAGTTTTAAAATATAAATTCCCTGACCAAGATTTTGGGTCTTAATAGAATTTCCATTTTTAAAAGGCTGATTAACCGTTTGCATCACTTTCCCCTGTACATTATAAATCTCAGCTTTTTTGATATGCTGTACATCTCCGCTTACAAAGATTTCCTGATTAGTGACCGGGTTTGGAGAAATTTTAAAATTTTGAGCTTTTGTTTCCAAAGCAGCAGCTTGAGCTTGTCTGGCAGTTTCTCCAGAATAGCATGTCCATTGAAGATCGTCAATAGCAATTCTGTTACTTGCAGAACCGTTAACCAGACTTACCGTTACATTACCGGAAACATCAATATTATTAATCGTCGTAGTGGTTGCCGTTGCGCTATAAGGAACAGTTCCTACAGTAGTTCCGTTTACTTTTACATCAAGATTTCCATTACTTCCGGAAAACTTCAGTTGAGTAGTTACCGTTAAAGAGCCAATACCATTGCCTGAGCTGCCTGATGTTAAAGAACCGCTTCTTATGGTAATAGCTTTATTGTTGATCGTTTGGTCTGTTCTGGCATCAGTAGCGGTCCAGGAAATTCCGCTGTTGCTCCATGTTCTTGTAGTATAAGAGGCACTGGTGGCAGGGATGGTTTCAAAAGTTTCGTTTACACACCCTGTAGATGGATTTGTAGATCCGGCGTTGGTAGTTCCTGAAACAGTAGAGCTGTTTGCAGAAGAATTTCCGGCGGCATCCTTAGCTACCACATAGAAAGTATAGGTAGTGGAAGGGTTGAGACCTGAAATCGTAGCTGTAGTAGAATTTACTGTAGTATTCAGGCTTCCGTTCATATAAACAGCATAAGAAGAAACCCCTACGTTATCAGTAGAAGCATTCCATCCAAGAGAAATACTGTTAGCTGTTTTTCCGCTAACAGCTAAACCTGTAGCCGTTGTGGGAGCCTGGGTATCATTGCTTGGCTGCTGAGATCCCCAGATAAGATTTACATAGCTGGGATTATCAATAAATGGGTTTCTATTCCCCTGAAAAGTATAGGATGCATTATTTCTATTGATTTCAGCCTGAGAAACAGGATCCTGGTTGTTCCAGGCTAGAAGTACGTTAAGTTCCCATGTCTGTAAGCCCGGAAAAGCAGAACTTCCCAGCATATTCCCAGAAGAAAAAGAAGAAAGTTTACTTTGATAACGGGTTACGAAATAAAAGATCATACGGGCTACATCACCTTTAAACTCATCAATCGGTTCGAAAACAGTTCCTGAATATCCCGAAGAAGCAGAATTTCCAAGCTTTGATCCGTTTTTAGATGTAAAAGTAGCGCTTCCCACCTGTCCGAAAGGATAATTGCTTCTCATACCATTTACTTTTCCGTCAGTGGCTCTGATGAAATGAATATCAGAAACCATAGGTGAAGACTGGTTAAATAAACTCTGAGGAACAATATGTTCTCTGTTATAGCAATTTCCTTCCGTAGAATAAGTACCACACTGATTGGTACCCGGTGTATAGTTATAAGGATCAGCTCCTACAGGTTTTTCTGAATAAATATCAAGGATAGACCCGTCATTTTCATAATTCTTATCAATATCGGTGGTTTTATAACCGGTCCACAATCCGCTGTAGCCTTTATCCTGATGACCGTTGGTAATAATGGTGCTTAATGCCGTTTTCAAAGCAGCACCGCTCAGTCCGTTGGCAGAATTGTAATATCCTGCAGGAGCCTGAGCATTTACAAGTCCCGCAAAAACAGAAAATAAAATGATTTTTTTCATACTAATATTATTTCAAGCAAGAATACTACATTTTTATGAATAAAAAATTACATAATTATTAATTTTCAATAGTCAATATTGTGCTTTGCATAATAAGTAACGCGTCATCATTGTTCACTAAAAATAGGAGAAGGTGTCTATGAAATTTTCAGCTAATCTGTATGTAAAAACACAATAAGTAATAGAAGTATATCCTTATATCATATCACCATAAAAAATGCCGGCACAAAATGTACCGGCATCTATAATAATTGCTTTAATTTATTTTCTTTGTGGCGGATAGTTTTTCATAATCTCAGCCAGAATTTCCGGAATTTGTCTCTGTTTGGATTTTGGTGAATCCACAGAAATTCCACTTCCGATACCCTGCCAAACCAACTTATTTGTTTTTGAATCGATAAGGTCTACGATTAAGGCACCTTCATTATAATTGCTGGTCCATGTTCTGCTCATTCCGACACCCCATCCGAATGGGCCGCCCCAGCCCCACATTCCGTAAGGTGAAGAAGAATTAATATCAGTAACTTTCTTATGGTTAGCTTTTACGTTGACAATCAGATCAGGATTTTCTCCGGACTGAAGTCCTTTGCTTTGAAGCTGTCTTGATAATTCATTCAAAACCCTGTCTTTATCAATATCATTCAATTTCAAATCATCAATTCTTATTTTATAGGTTTTATAAGAATTGAAATTGGCTGTTTCAGCGTAGTCTGAACGTACCTGAAAAGGACTACATGAAGTAAGACCTAATGTAGCAGAAGCCAACAAGATAAAAATATATTTTTTCATTTTATTTATTTTTTTTATCGTTTTTAATGAATGTATCTGTCTTTTTATCGTATCCGTAAGGACAGTGTCTGCAGCCGCTTTTACAACAGTGTCCTCTTTTCAGATGAAACTTTTCCGTAAAAACCTTGTATCCCTGTTCATTATAATAAAAGTCCTCACCTTCTTTGATGTCAAAATGGGCCATAAGTTAAACGTTAGTCAAAAACTTTTTATATTTGTTGTTATGATAATTGTATGCCAAAAGCCATTAAAAAAACTAAAAATTAACGGCATTGCTCTCTTTCCCTTTATCTTCATTAGGAAACCCGAAGATAAGGAAAATAAAGTACTTATCAATCACGAAAAGATCCATTTAAGACAGCAGCTGGAGATGCTTATTATTTTCTTCTATATATTCTATGTGATCGAATATTATTACTGGTTTTTCAAACTAAAAGATGGCTATCTGGCCTATAAAAGAATTTCATTTGAAAGAGAAGCCTATGCAAGAGAAAAAGATTTGAATTATCTTAAAACAAGAAAACTGTGGGGTTTCTGGAAATATATAAGATCATAAAGTTCTATTTCTTATCCTTCCATTCATTATCAAAATCCTGCTGGGTTTTCTGGGGTTGAAAATATTTATCGTGATTTCTCTTGATATCATAGAGAATTGCTTTTCCGATTAAAATATCCAAATCTGGGATAATCCATTCCGGAGAACCTTTTTTTTCCTGACCGTTTGTAAATATTTTAGTGGCTTTACCCTCTTTCATTTCCACTTTCATCACTAAGCATGGAGACAGGTAACCGGAACATGAATGCCCTGTGTATACTTCTTTGGCAACAGTTCCATCGTTGAAAGTGATTTTCAGCTCAAGCTGATTTCTGGGCTGTGTAGATTGCACACCATAACGGGTTGAGCTTTCAATAGAACTGATCGTTTGTAAATATTCAATGGTATTTTGCCTGCTTTCCGGAATATATCCGGGATACGTTATACTTCGCGTATGATCTTCCACTTCCTGTTCGATCTGAGCATTAAACATACTGATTATTTTGTCGTTAGGCTTATCGGGGATATCCAGCTCTGATCGGGAAAACAGCTGATTTCCAAAAAAAATGTAAAACATTCCTGCCATAAAGATGATGACAACAAGTGCAGATATTATGGTGATCAATATTTTTTTCATATCCGGCTTTTTAGTTTTATCGTAACCAAGTTAGAAATTATTATTTAAAAACAGAGTTTTAAAGTAATGGTCTTTAAACTGCAGGAACCCACTTACAAATAAACATTTCATCGATTGGCTTAGCTAAAACCGATCATTAAAATATTCTTGATAATTGTTCGTAAAATATGGCTGCGATCCCTACGGGATGATAAAGATTGTGAATAGATACCATTTACATGGTCATATTTGAGCCATTATTCAAAAAATAGATTTGATAAAGTGTGTCATTTCATACGACTTACTAAATTACAATATAATCTGATTCTACCAGAGCTTATTCCATTCAATAGAAGTGGACTTTAGTCCACTTACAAATAAACATTTCATCGATTGGCTTAGCTTAAACCGATCATTAAAATATTCTTGATAATTGTTCGTAAAATATGGCTGAGATCCCTACGGGATGACAAAGATCGTGAATAGATGCCATTTACATGGTCATATTTGAGCCATTATTTCAAAAAACAGATTCCATAGAGCTGTCATTTTGTAAGACTTACTAAATTACAATATAATCTGATTCTACCAGAGCTTATTCCATATCAATAGGAGTGGACTTTAGTCCACTTACAAATAAGTATTCATTGATTGGCTTTAGCCGAAACCTAATTATTGAAATACATCTTTCAACGAAAATACCCATCAAAATTTGCACAACTGCTGAAATCTCAATGGAAATAAATCTTTTGTTATTTTTGTAATCAATAAACCTTGAGTAGTTCAAAAATAAACATGGTATTACAACTTCCCACAGAACCTGTTCCCATTCAGGAAATTTCCATTGATAAAAAGGTGAGACTTTTTATAAAAAGAGAAGATCTTATCCATCCTCAAATTTCAGGAAATAAATACTGGAAACTTTTCTATAATATCAATAAATATCTGGAAAAAAAACCTGAAAATCCTTATGTTATTACTTTTGGAGGAGCGTTCTCGAATCATATTTCTGCGGTTTCTGCAGCAGGGAACATGGCAGGTATTCCAACATTGGGAATTATAAGAGGGGAAGAACTGCAGAATAAATGGCGGGATAATCCTACTTTGGTTTTTGCCAAAAGAAATGGGATGAACCTGAAATTTGTCACCCGTGAAGAGTACAGACATAAAGAAAAATTTACCGAATTTCTGCAACAGGAGTTCCCTGATGCATTGATCGTTCCGGAAGGAGGAACCAATGAAGAGGCTGTGGAAGGGATAAAAATGATGCTCAATGAGCAAACAAAAGATTTTGACTATCTTTGCACCGCAGTTGGAACAGGAGGAACCATTGCTGGAATCTCGAAATTTTGTGAAGACAATCAGAAAGTTATAGGGTTTAAGGTGGTTGACGATACTTCGCTGGAGAAAAAAATAGCAGAATTAACTTCGAAACATAATTTTAATCTAATAGATTCAGATTTTGGAGGTTATGGTAAAATAAATGACGAAAACATTCGTTTTATCAATGATTTTAAAGAGAAATATAATATTCCTTTGGAACCTATTTATACAGGAAAGATGATGCAGAAGGTTTTTGAGCTGATTGAAGAAAACTATTTTCCTGAAAACACCAGTATATTATGCTTTCATACAGGAGGATTACAGGGAATTGAGGGAGCAAATCTACTGTTAGAAAAACAGAATAGAAATTTAATTATATAAAGTAACATTGAAAAACATGAAAAGACTTTTCGTACTAATAAGCCTTTTAGTTTTATCAAAATTTTCTGCCCAAAATTGGGCAACTGAAGATCAGTATATCCAAAAATTTGCTAAATATGCGGTAGAGGAAATGGAAAAATATAAAATTCCTGCTTCTATTACCCTTGCTCAGGGACTATTGGAAACCGGAGGAGGACAAAGCAGACTGGCACTGGAAGGTAAAAACCACTTCGGAATAAAATGTAAGGAAGACTGGACAGGTAAGACAATGAAACATACGGATGATGCACCTAATGAATGCTTCCGTGTGTATGAAGATCCAAGACAGTCTTATGAAGACCATTCCATATTTTTATCTACAAGGAAATACTACGCCAATCTTTTTAATCTGGATATGAAGGATTACAGAGCCTGGGCTTATGGTCTGAAAAAAGCAGGATACGCCACCAATCCACGTTATGCTTCCATCCTGATCACTAAAATTGAAAAATACAGATTATACGAATACGACAATACCAGTTCTAATGAGGTATTGTATGCCGTTCTTAAAATGTATCCGGACCTTAAGGATGACAGATCTTTCATGGCGCAGCTTGAACCTTCAAAAATGGGTAAAAAAGCTAAAGATCCGGTTACTGTGGAAGTTCCTTACAAGCAAACCTCTTATGCACAGCAGCAGAAAAGAGTGGAGAGAATCAAAACAAAAGCAGAGATCCTTAATGCTATTCTGATCAAAAGCCATCCAAATGATGGTTTGAAATATATTGTTATTCCTGAAGATACCAACGTACAGTTTATTGCCAATAAATTTAAAGTGAGCGAAAGCAGACTGATGAAATGGAATGAATTGGAGAACGATGTATTAAAGAAAAATGATATTGTTTTCCTTGAGTCTAAAAACTCTTCTGGAAATACGGCAACTTACAAGGCGGCATCAGGGGAAGATATGCATGATATCGCCCAGAAATTCGGAATCAAATTACATAAATTATATGCTAAAAACAGGATGGATGAAGGACAGCAGCCATCTGCAGGACAGTTAATTTATTTAATAGATAAAAAACCAAGAAATTAATCTTTGTTGATAGCTTCTCATTAACCGTTCATTATGAGCTGTTACTGAATTCTTGTCAACCCGTAACTAATATATGAAGTATCAAAGAAGTTCGGCTTTATTTGATGAAGCCTACAAATACATTCCGGGAGGAGTAAACTCTCCGGTTCGCGCATTCAAATCAGTGGGAGGGGTTCCTGTTTTCATGAAATCAGCAAAAGGTGCTTACCTTACCGATGCAGATGATAATACGTATATCGATTACATCAACTCATGGGGGCCTGCCATCTTGGGACATACCCATCCTAAAGTTTTGGAAGAACTGAAAATTCAGGCTGAGAAAGGTTTTTCTTTCGGTGCTCCTACAGAACTGGAAACAGAAATTGCAAAATTTATCATTGAAAATGTACCTAATATCGACCAGATCAGAATGGTTTCTTCAGGAACTGAGGCATGTATGAGTGCCATCAGACTGGCGAGAGGGTATACAGGAAGAGATAAAATTGTAAAATTTGAAGGTTGCTACCACGGACATTCAGATTCATTCCTGATTAAAGCAGGAAGTGGAGCTGCTACATTCGGAAATCCCAATTCTCCGGGAGTAACAGCAGGAACAGCTAAAGATACTTTATTAGCCCGTTACAACGATTTTGAACAGGTGGAAGATCTGTTCCGCCATAATCAGGGTGAAATTGCAGCAGTAATCATCGAACCTGTTGCCGGAAATATGGGTTGTGTCTTACCTGAAAATAATTTCCTTCAAAATTTAAGAAGAATCTGTGACGAGAATGGTGCTTTACTTATTTTTGATGAAGTAATGACCGGTTTCAGATTGTCTTTTGGTGGAGCTCAGGAGCTTTTCAATGTGAAAGCCGACCTGGTAACCTATGGAAAGGTAATCGGTGGAGGTCTGCCGGTAGGTGCTTTTGCCGGAAAAAATGAAATTATGGATCATTTGGCTCCAAAAGGAGGCGTATATCAGGCTGGAACATTAAGTGGAAATCCATTGGCTATGAGAGCAGGATTAAAAACTCTTCAGCTTATTAAAAATGATTCGGAATTCTTCAACAGACTGAATAAGACAACAGAAACTTTAGATTTTGAAATCGGAAAAATTTTAAATGAAAAAGGAATTGCCCATAAGATCAATAGAAAAGGGTCTATGATGTCTGTATTCTTCCATATCAACAGGGTTTCAAATTTTGATGAAGCTCAGGAAGCCAATCATTCGTTATTTAATAACTTCTTCCATCAGATGCTGCAAAATGGAGTGTATCTTCCACCAAGCGGATATGAAACGTATTTCATCAGCGATGCGATCAAGGATAAAGAAATTGATATGACGCTGGAAGCAGTAAGAAAATTTGAATATTCTAATAAATAATAGTGAAACCGGATTTTAGATCCGGTTTTTTTATGCAGAATGATTTGAATTAGGAAGTTTGCAGATCACTAAAAAACTCTACGCAATCAAAGTTATGCACAATCTTTTGTCACTCCGTAGGAGTCTCAACAGAGTAAGCAGCATAATTTAGATTCCTGCGGAATGACAAGGATGCTGGTAAACTTATGTATAAATCGTAAGTAATTTTTACATCTAAAAATAAGCACATAGTTTGTCACTCCGTAGGAGTCTCAGTAATCAAAGTGAATCAGCCGTTTAGATTCCTGCGGAATGACAAGGATGCTGGTAAACTTATGTATAAAACGTAAGTAATTTTTACGTCTAAAAATAAGCACATAGTTTGTCACTCCGTAGGAGTCTCAGTAATCAAAGTGAGTCAGCCGTTTAGATTCCTGCGGAATGACAAGGATGCTGGTAAACTTATGTATAAATCGTAAGTAATTTTTACATCTAAAAATAAGCACATAGTTTGTCACTCCGTAGGAGTCTCAGTAATCAAAGTGAGTCAGCCGTTTAGATTCCTGCGGAATGAAAAGGATGCTGGTAAACTTTTGTATAAGTCGTAAGTAATTTTTACGTCTAAAAATAACCATATAGTTTGTCACTCCGTAGGAGTCTCAGCAATCAAAGTGAATCAGCCGTTTAGATTCCTGAATGACAATTGTTGTGGGGTATCTTCTTTATTCTAGTGTAGAAAAGATAAAGGGGATGTTAATAAGGAATCAAAACAAAGCATAAATCATACAAGTTTTGTAATAAACCATACACTTTGGTCAGCAGACTTCTTTTTAATTTTGTCATAAATAGATTGGAAAGGATGACTTCAGACAATAATATATCCCGTAAGGATTTTATCAGAAATTCTGCATGGGCAATGGCCGGATTAACCTTAATACCTAATATCATGGCAGCATCACCGTTTTTTGATGAAAAGAATATATGGACTAAAGGGAAGTTAAGCCTTAAAAATGTCCGTTTAGAAACCGGTTTTGAATATCAGGAGGGGGAAGTTGCATCCACCAAAACAGATCTGTTTTATATAGAAGTTGAGCATGGAAAGATCACAAAGATCATCCCAAACCAGCCTAATGCTAAAGCAGTAGATGCAAAAGGATTGTTAATGCTCCCTGCGTTTAAAGACATGCATATTCATTTGGATAAAACATTGTATGGAGATCAATGGCAGGCTGTAAGAAAAAGAACCGGCGGAATCAAAGGAATGATTGAGCTGGAACAGAAAATACTTCCTGAGATGCTGAAAAATTCAACATTTAAAGCTGAAAAACTGATTGAGCTGCTTCAGTCAAAAGGAACTTCATATGCCAGAAGCCATGTAAATATTGAACCTACTTCGAAACTCCAATCATTAAAAAACCTTCAAAAGGCTTTAGAGAATAAAAAGAAAGGCTTTGGAGCCGAGCTGGTTGCTTTTCCGCAGCATGGTGTATTCTATACCGATTCAGCTCCTTATCTGAAAGAGGCTGCGAAGATGGATATTGATTTTATTGGGGGCGTAGACCCATTCAATATTGACGGAAATATTGAAAAAGTAATGGATTTTACCGTTCAGTTGGCATTGGATCATCAAAAAGGAATAGATATTCATCTGCATGAAACCGGAGATTCCGGATTGAAAACTGTAGAGTATCTTATTAAAAAATTGAATGAAAATCCTTCTTTAAAAGGGAAAACCTATTTAAGTCACTGTTTCATACTGGCCAAACTGGAGAGTACAAAGCAGGAAGAAATAGCTGAGAAATTAGCAGATGCCCAAATCGGAATTGTTTCCACGATTCCTTTTGGAAGAATGATTATGCCTATCCCAACATTATACAAACATAATGTAACGGTATTGACAGGTAATGACAGTATTGTAGACCACTGGAATACTTTCGGAACAGGGAGTGTGCTGGAGAAAGCCAACCTGATGGCCCAGCTATATGGTTATTCTACAGAATTTTTATTGTCAAGAAGTTTAAAGCTGGCGACAGGAAATATTCTTCCATTAGATGATAAAGGAGGTCAGCAGTGGCCTAAAACAGGTGATAAAGCAGATTTTGTATTGCTGAATGCAAGCTGTTCTGCAGAAGCCGTATCAAGGATTTCAACTGTTGAGTCATTGGTGCATCAGGGAAATGTAGTCTTTTAAGTTTTCGACCTAAAATAAACGATTATGAAAGTTTTAGTATTTCTTTTAACATTCGGAAGTATGAGTGCCTGCGGAGAGAAACCGGTTGCTTTCTCAAAAGAAGATACGAGACCTCAGGAAAATATTATAGAAAAGGTGAAAAACAATGATCTCACGGCCGTAAAATCTGCTTTAGAGAATGGTACAGATGTTAATACTCAGGATGAAAGAGGACGTTCTTTATTAATGATAGCAACAATAGAAAAGAACATAGAAATGGCAAAACTGCTTATTTCTTATAAAGCTGATGTGAACCTTCAGGATAACCAGAAAGACAGTCCGTTTTTATACGCAGGAGCAAGCGGGCAGACAGAATTGGTTACGCTGTTTTTGGACAACGGAGCCCGTTTTGATTTGTATAACCGATATAACGGTACCGCATTAATTCCGGCATGTGAACGGGGATATGTAGAAACTGTAAAAGTTTTAGTAAAGGCAAAGGGTTTTCCGATCAATCATGTGAACCGCTTAGGATGGACGGCATTAATGGAAGCCGTGATCCTTGGAAATGGTACCCGGAAATATCAGGAAATCGTGCAGATTTTAAAAGATAATGGCGCAGATATCAACATTCCTGACCATTCAGGGAAGACTCCTTTGGAACATGCAGAATCACTAGGTTTTAAAGAAATAGCTGAGATCTTAACATCATAGCACATACCGTAGGAGTAGGCGTAGAAGTGCAAAGAGTTAAGCTGTATTGAGTTTTATCATTTTGTCTTTGCGTTACTTAATGTCCTGTAATTGATAAATTTAGATATATTTTAGTTTGTGTTTGAACCACAAAGGATTCAGTATTTGTTTCTTTTGTGGTTATTTTAATTTTTCTCTCATAATTTTTATTAATTTTAGGAGAAATTCAGGTAGTGTGGGTTATCATACGGATCATTTTCCCATTTTAGGAATTCAGGAGTTTAGTGAGAATCAGCTTAAGGGCTGCAATCTGCTGTTTAACGAACTTTACGGGGCACGTTCTATTGATGATCCCCATAAACACGATTTTTTTATCATTAATCTTTTTGAAAAGGGAGTTGGTTCTCATACGATTGATTTCGTAGAATATCAGGTGAAAGATTTCCAGATCCATCTTGTTTTTCCGGATCAGGTGCATCAATGGGTGATTGAAAAAGAAACAATAGGATATCAGCTGATGATCAGCAGGGATTGGTTTGAGAGTTTCCTGCCTTCATTAAGATTTTCTGCTTCCTATTACCAGAACCATCCGGTGATCAATCTTTCCCAGGATATTTTTACAACTTTCAGATATGAATTTCAGGCAATCCAGAAAGAACTGAATGGAGAAAAGGTTTTTTGGGAACTGATCCAGAAGAGAAGTGAGCTGATAGGCCTGTTGGTAAGTAAGTCTGTGGAAGGAGCTTTCAAAGATTTTGAAGTTTATCATTCAAATCCTATCATTTCAAAATTCTTACCTCTGATCGATGAACATTTTAAAACCGAAAGATCTGTTTCTTTCTATGCAGATAAACTTAGTATTTCTGCCAATTATCTGAATATTGTCTGCAAAAAAAATCTCAATGCTTCAGCATCATCCCTTATTCAGGACAGAATTTTATTAGAAGCAAAACGTCTTCTGAAAGTTTCTGAAATGTCTGTAAAAGACATTGTCTATGATCTTGGCTTCTATGATCATGCCAGCTTTTCAAAATTCTTTAAGGCACAAACCGGAATGACGCCTTCTCAGTTCAAAGAATAATTTGTACAACATTTGACATAATTGATACACTGGTTTCGAGGAAGAGCTGATGTAATTTTGTATGGTTAAAATTTTACATCATGCAATTTCCATA
Organism: Chryseobacterium sp. Bi04; assembly: GCF_918698085.1. GTDB lineage: Bacteria > Bacteroidota > Bacteroidia > Flavobacteriales > Weeksellaceae > Chryseobacterium. The sequence continues at coordinate 158,447 of NZ_CAKKLP010000006.1, read as the reverse complement.
TCAATTAACTGCAAAAGGAAAATACTCACTGAAAAATGTCCGCCTGGAAACAGGTTTTGAATACGAAAATGAAGAGGTAACAGGTACAAAAACAGATCTTTTCAGTATTGACATTGAAGATGGGAAAATAAAAGCCGTAAGAATTAATGATCCGGCTTCTAATGCTATAGATGCTAAAGGATATCTGATGCTTCCGGCTTTCAGAGATATGCACATCCATTTGGATAAAACATTATACGGACTTCCATGGAAGGCACTTTCTCCGAAAAGAAGAACCGTAAAAGATATGATTGCGTATGAACAGGAAATTATTCCTGAATTACTAAAAACTTCTGTAGAAAGAGCCGAACAGCTGATCAGCTTACAGCAACGCTACGGAACTCATTTTGCAAGAGCCCATTTTAATATTGATCCTACCTCGGGATTACAGTCACTTGAACATCTGGAGCAGGCACTTGAAAATAAAAAAGACTCTTTCAGGGCTGAACTGGTTGCTTTCCCGCAACATGGAGTATACTACACGGAAACGCTTCCTTTAATGAAAGAAGCAGCTCAGCTGAAAAGTGTAGGTTTTATCGGGGGGCTTGATCCTTTAAGCATTGATGGAAGTATTGAAAAAGTAATGGATTTTACCGTTCAGCTGGCTTTAGATCATCATAAAGGAATTGATATTCACCTCCATGAAGTAGGAGAGTCGGGGATGAAAACCATCAATTACCTGATTGATAAAGCTATTGAAAACCCGGAACTCCAGGGGAAAACATTTGTGAGTCATGCTTTTGCTTTAGCCCATCTTTCTCCAAAAGAAACACAACAGATTGCTGAAAGGCTGGCTGAAGGTAAAGTGGGGATAGCCTCTTCTGTACCGTTCAAAGGAACTGTAATGCCCATACCAACCTTAAAGAAACATGGAGTGGATGTATTGATAGGAAACGATAATGTACAGGATTACTGGAGTACCTTCGGATCAGGAAATATGCTGCAGAAAGCAAATTTAATCGCCGAATTATATGGATATGCAACAGAGCTGGCCTTATCAAGAGCACTGCAGTTTGCTACCCAGGGTATTCTTCCACTGGATGAAAAAGGAAATCAGCAGTGGCCTAAAACAGGAGATAAAGCAGCTGTTGTTTTTACCGGTGCATCATGCTCTGCAGAAGCTGTTTCCAGAATGACCACAATAGAAGCCCTGATGAATGACGGAAATCTGTTTTGGAGAAATTAAAAAGAATATATATTTTTTATATACTTGTTTTTTGTAAATCAGCCATCGGATTTTCCGGTGGCTGATTGTTTATAGCTGAGGGCTTATTACTTTTGTATTCAACACAAAATGACAGTACTAAAAAAGCCTTCAGAAGATTCTGAAGGCTTTTTTAATAATTTGATATGATAGTAACTGTTAATAGATATACTATAAGTTATAGTTTGTCCAGCCTGCATACCAAGTGTCGCTAGCGTCTTTTACAGCTCCTCTGTACGTTACAGGAGTGAACCAAGATGCTAATTTAGTATGGGTGAATACCCCTCCTGTTAATAATGGTGACCCGGCAGCAGGAGAGAAGTTTGGTGTTGTTCCTGCAGGAGCCCATGCATTGGTAAGTTTTACGTCAGCTGTATAAGTAAGGCTGGTATTTCCTTTAGCATTGAAGAAAGTAGTAAGATCAGTGATAGAATATCCTGTTGGAGAAGAAGTGGAAGCTCCGTATTTTAAAGGAGTTACACTTCCTGCCAGAATATTATTCTCGAAAGCAAGACTTCCGCTGGTGATATTTTTATCTGTAGGAGTTCCTTTGGTAGCATCAACGAATAAACCAACCGGAAAACCTGTGAAAACAGAGTTAAATACTGAAATAGAAGAGTTTCTTCTGATCTGTAAACCATTTTGAAACAATGAGTTGATTGAACCTACATTGGTACTTGTGCTTGAAGAGTTGATTGGCCCGATAATCGTCATATTTGAGAATGTAGCGGAGCTCTGAGGAGTTAAAGCAGAACCGTTGGCATCATTATCAGATTCAAATCCGTTAGAACCTGAAACGTCAGCTACCTGAGCATCTCTTACTGCAATACCGAACTGTATTTTTCCTGAAAAACCGTTATCAGTATCAAAGTCATCATCAAGACCTTTATAAGAAATAAGGTGAGAGCAGTTTACTGTTCCTCCGAACCACTCAAAACTGTCGTCATTAGCATAAGCCACTTCTACATAATCTACAGTAGTTCCGTTACCTACCCCTCCGAATGTAATTCCGTTTACCTCTTTGTCTGGTAAGAATGCATATCCTGCATATTCAATTCTTACGTATTTTAAGATACCACTGTTGTCAGCAGCATTATTTCCTCCGTAAAGACCAAGACCTTCCGTGTTGTTGATACCCCCTTCAATTTCTCCAACTCCTTGTTGGTTGTTGAAAGAAGCATTGGTAGGAGCACTTCCTAAAATGACAATACCTGCCCAGTCTCCTCTTTTCGGACTTGGTTTTTCAGAAGTGAAGATAATAGGGTTGGCGGCAGTTCCTTCTGCCATAATTTTACTTCCTCTAGTGATAATCAAGGCTCCATTTTTATCAGCTTCACCTACAATTCTTGTTCCCGGCTCAATGGTTAAAGTTGCTCCGTTTGTTACATATACTAATCCTCTTAACTTATAAATTTTATTAGCTTTAAGCGTAACATTGGATGTGATCTTTCCTGAGAGAATAAGGTTGTCAGTGTTTCCATTTCCGGAACCATCCTGAATGATGGTTTGCCCGTCTTCTTCTATATTTCTACATGCAGTAGTTGTAGCAAGAGCGCCAAGCATTAAAGAATATAAAACGAATTTTTTCATGTTATAAAGAATTAAGTTATTTATTAAATATTGAATGTGTTAAAAATTGTATCCCAGTGTTAAACTGATATTGGTTCCTGTTACCCTTTCTATAGCAAGAGCATCAGAGTTGTCATATTTCTTATTTCCGTTCAGGTCATGGTAAAATTTCGCACGACGGTTAAGTATATCTGAAACATTTAATTTGATTTCTCCTTTATTTTGCCAGATCTTTTTAGCAATCTGGAAATCTAAAAGAGGTCTTGGAGCTTCCCAGATTGGTGGGATCTGATCATTACCTACATAAAGAATTCTTCTTCCGATCATATTGAAAAGTACCGTAGAAGACCATCCTGTTTTTTCAGCATCATACTGAAGGCTTAAATTGATGGTGTAAGGAGATTGTCCCTGCATTGGTCTGTCAATATTTGTAGCTTCATCCGTTACTTTGTTTTTAATGTAAGCAAAGTTTCCACCCAATGTGAAGTTTTTAAGAGCGCTTGCAAAATCAAGTTTTTTTCTGAATTCCAGCTCCACTCCATACGCATCTGCTTTATCTACATTAAGGTAGTTGAAAGTGTTACTGGTTCCTACCCCGGATTGATTGAAGTACAATTCGATTGGGTTTTTGAAGTTTTTATAGAAACCGGCTACGGAAAGGATTTCTCCGTTTCTTGGGTAATATTCCCAACGAAGGTCCACATTGGTGATTTTTGTTCTTTCAATAAATTTGTTACCAATAACAGTAGCTCCTAAATCGAAATCGTAATACGCTAAAGGAGAAACCTCTCTGAATTCAGGTCTTACCACAGTTTGAGAACCTGCAAGACGTACATTCATTTTAGGATTTACCTTGAATGTTAAATTAACAGCTGGTAAAAAGTCTGTTACACGAGTATTAACAAAACGGTCATCACTTCTTTTTGTACTTCCTACCAATTGGTCAAAGTTTTCAACTCTTAATCCCCAAACAGCTCTTAACCATGGTGCAAAGTTGTTGTCAAATTGTAAATATCCTGCATTAAGGATCGTATTGGCAATATACCTGTACTGGTTTCCGGAAATTTCATCAAATGTAAATTTACCGTCTGTTCCGAAATTCTCAGGATTGAAGATACTTTCAAAAGGCTGGGAAAGTAATCCCTGGTTATATTTTTCAAGCTTTACAGAGAATGGTCTTGAGTTGTAGATCCTGTCTTTTACCTGGAATAAATACCCCCCTTTAATAGTCTGCTTTTGTCCGAACATCGTAAAAGTCTTGGTAAGGTCTCCCCCTGCATTATACAGGTAATCGCTCAATGTAGAATAGAAAACACTTCCCGACTTTTGAGAAAGACCATTAGAAATTAAAGCTAAATAAGGACTTCCGTCAAGATTTGTATACTGATTGTATTGTAAACGCTGCAATAGAGGAATATACTGATCAAGGATTCCGAAACTTCCGTACCAGTTCAGGGTAAAACCGCCTAAAGCATCTATCTTATGAGTTCCGTTAAGGGTTGAATTATAGAATGTAGTTTGCTTAAATCCAGTCTCTCTCGCGATAATGTTCGTTCCGTTGATAGGATCAAACTCAAAATCCTTTCCTGTTCTGAAAGACATATGATTCACCGTGTTGTTAGTGATAATATTTTTCAGGGAAATTTTGTTGTTGCTGTTAAGTTTTAAAGTAAGGTTTAGTAACCCTCCTAAAATAACATCATTGCTGTATTTTTCTGTGTAGTAATCGAAGTTGGTATCAGCAAGCTGGTCATTAATGGTGAAGAAACGGTTTTTAGATTCTGTTCTTCTCTTATTGTTGCTGTAGTTAAGAACAGCAATTACCCCTAAATCTTTTCCGAAAATTTTGGTATTAAAACCTCCGTCAAGCTGTAAGCTTATATTTTCAGGATAACCAACGCTGTTGTATCCAAAGTTTTTTGTGAACCCCTTACCAATATCCGTTTTCTGAGCTTCACTCAGAATACTGAAAGCATTCTTGGCTGGCATATTGGTAGGAATCTTTCTGTATCCGTCATCAATACCCAGGAAATCCCATTTCCCTCCTTTCTGCATAAGAAATTCCTTATTCATCGTAATAGAATTTCCTCCTACACCTACCTGTACATTGAAGAAGTTTTTATTGGGAATATCTTTAGTATTTACCTGAATCAATCCTCCGGCCCATTCACCACTGTATTCAGGAATAAAAGTCTTATTGATCACCAGGGTTTCAATAACGCTGGCAGGAAAAAGGTCAAAAGAAAAAGTTTTTCGGTCAGGCTCAGTACTGGAAAGCTGAATTCCATTTAACATAGCCTGGTTGTAACGGTCAGATAAACCTCTTACAACAATATATTTTCCGTCAAATAAACTCACACCCGATACTCTTTTCAGAACCTCACCTGTATTTCTGTCCGGACTTCTTTTAATAGCTTCAACACCTATAACCTGCGAAACCACACCTGCATTCTTCTGCAAACCGATCGTAGAAGCTATCGTTTCTTTTCTTGCATTGGATCTGATAACAACTCCTTCAATCTCTTTTTCCTTAGCGGATGGCTTTTCCAACACAATATCAAGGTGTGTATTGGTGTCATTTTTTACAATAACTTCACTGATCTCTTTTTTGTTATATCCATTAGAACTTACCGTGATAATGTAGTTGGTTCCAGGAGAAAGATTAATAGAGTAGTATCCCGCAATATCGGTTACGACCTCCTGGTCATTTACCTTTACTTTTACCCCCTCAATAGGTGTGTTGTCTTTCTCATCCAGTACCCTACCTTCTAAGATCTGACTTTGTGCAAATGCGTAGCCGGCAGAAAACAAAGCAAGTAGCATAATGCTCTTGTGGAGTTGTTTTTTCATTTTACTTCTTTTTCAGGGGCAAAATAAGGGCTAAGTTTTCACTAAACGTTTAGGAGAATTTTAATTAATTGTGAAGTTTGTATTAATAAAATTGAGTTAACATACACTATGAATGTTTGTTTTTTATATTTATATTTTTTTGTTTTATTTCAATTATTCTTTTGTATATTTGTTTAATATATATTTATTTATCCATTTTGTTAATGATTTTCTAATTTGATTTGGGGTGTTTGTTTTTTAATAATTAGTTAACATTGCCTGGATAGATAAAATCAATGAAAATAATTAATTTTGTGGGAATTCTTAAACTAGAAGATGAGTAAAAAAATTCTTTTAATAGACGATGAACTGGACATTTTAGAGATTCTGTCTTACAACCTGGAAAAAGAAGGTTATAATATCTATACTGCTACTAACGGTAATGAAGGTATAGAAAAAGCAAAGGAAATTATTCCGGACCTTATTTTGCTGGACGTAATGATGCCTGAGAAAGATGGCATCGAAACCTGTCAGGAACTTCGTAAAGTGAAAGAACTACAAAAAACGCTTATCGTTTTCCTTTCAGCAAGAAGCGAAGAGTTTTCACAGTTGGCCGGGTTTCAGGCAGGAGCTAATGATTATATCGTAAAACTAATCAAACCGAAAATCCTTATTTCTAAAGTAAATGCACTGTTACAGCTGACTTCTCAGGTTTCAGATAATGCCAAACTTATCGAAATAGGAGACCTTATTATTGATAAAGATAACTTCAGGGTTTCCAAAAGCGGACAGCAGTTTTTGCTTCCTAAAAAAGAATTTGATCTGCTTTATCTGCTTGCCTCCAATACCGAGAAAGTTTTCAAAAGAGAAGAAATTCTGGAAAAAGTTTGGGGCAATGATGTAATTGTAGGAGAAAGAACCATTGATGTTCATATCCGGAGATTAAGAGAGAAACTGGGAATCAACACCATTCAGACATTAAAAGGAATAGGGTATAAACTGATCGTTTAATCACTTAAAAATCCTACCTTTACGTTCAAACCTAAAACTTTGTAAAATTGAAATTTTACAGACTTACCTTCGTTGCCTCCTGTCTGCTGACACTGGTAATGCTTTTCTTAGTAGTTGTTTTCGACTCACTAAAGGATATTTATTATGAAACCCCTTTATTCAAAGCGGGGGTTTTTGTCTGTGTTGTTATGATCTTTATTATCAACTATGTTGTATTAGAGCTTCTTTTCAGCTATTATGGAAGAAAACAGGTAAGAGGGCTTTCTCAGCTTCTTCCACAGGAAATTGTTCATGACCATGATGAAAATATTACCATTAAAGAATTAGGGGAACGTTTTTCGGACCTTAATCAGCGAAAGGTAACAGAAATTGACATGATGAAGGAAATGGAGAGTTACCGTAAAGAATACATCGGAAATGTTTCCCATGAGCTTAAAACCCCGCTGTTTTCTATTCAGGGCTATGTAGAAACCCTGAGAGATGGTGGCGTGGAAGATCTCATTATCCGCGATAAATACCTTGAAAGAATCGATAAATCTGTTGAAAGACTGATCGCTATTGTTACAGATCTTGATATGATCAACAGACTCGAGGCTGGTGAAATTAATCTTACCGTTTCAAAATTCGATGTTAACCTTCTGATCAAAGAAATTTTTGACCTCCTCGATCTTGAGGCTGAAAAAAGAAATACTACCCTACAAATCCAGACCCTCCATCCGCAAATTTTTGTGGATGCCGATAAACAAAAGATTTCACAGGTTTTTATTAATCTTATTTCGAATGCTATTCATTATGCAAACAGGCAGGAAGCAAAAGTAATTGTAAAAACAAGCGTCTTAAAAAATAAAGTGCTGATAGAAGTTATAGATAACGGAATGGGAATTAAATCTGAAATTCTTCCAAGAATATTTGAACGTTTCTACCGTGTAGAAACCAGCAGAAGCAGAAGAGAAGGCGGATCCGGATTAGGATTAGCCATCGTAAAACACATCCTTGAAGCTCATAACGAAAACATTACCGTAGAAAGTGTATACCTTGAAGGCACAAAGTTCAGTTTCATGCTGGAAAAAAGTAAATAACTTTGGCAAAATGTAAGAAAAAAAAATATTTTAAAAAATCTTGAAATATTTTTTTGTCACCTCTCATTTATTATATATTTGCACCAGAGATTTATCATAATTATAAAGGCAAAAAAGTAATTTAAGAAACTGATATGGTTTACAAAATCCGCGTAATATTAGATGCGAAAGAGGATATTTTCCGAGATGTTGAAGTTAAGGGAAAACAAACGTTATGGAACTTACATTTAGGTATTAAAAGTGCATTCAGTCTGCAGGGAGATGAGCTTTCTACTTTTAATCTGTTGGAAAATGACGGAACAATAGTAAAAAGTGTCCCATTAGAAGATATGAGTGACGATGGTGACGGTGAGATTATGTCAGACGTATACATTGATGAAGCTTTTGAAAATGTAGGTGACAAAGCTCAGTTCCAGTACGGACTTCTTGATCTGTGGGAATTTTTCTGCGAACTTATAGAAGTTATCGAAGAAACAAAAGGTGTTAATTATCCAATTACAGTATATAGATTTGGAAATGTTCCATTGAAGGCACCAAGTAAAAGCGGAAACACAGGATCCAAAAAGAAATCAGCAACCCCTTTAATGGATGATGATTTTGGATTTGAAGATGATTTCGGAACAGGGGGTAATTTTTCAGATGAAGATGACAGCTTTGATGATGAGGAAGAAGAGGACTACAATGATGACGCTTTCGATGATGAAGATGACGATGACAACGAAAGATAGGAGATAAACAATACAATATAGGCCCTGGATTTGATCCGGGGCTTTTTGATGGAAGAGAAGTGAAAAAATACGTAATATGCCACGTTTGAAATGTTAAGACTTATTCACATTCATTTGGCGCAAAACTGACCCATGAGTTCAATTGTCAATTTTTCCAATAACTTTTTCATGGTTTTGCCTCCTGTTCCTTTTACTTTGCAAAATCATTACTTTTGTTAAAAATAGATTAATGAAAAAATTAATTTTATTAACCTTAATTGGTCTGGGAATTGTTTCCTGTACCTCTCAGAAAAATACCCGGAAAATGACAGAGCTGCCAAAAAATTGGAAATATAACACCAATATCTACGAAGTAAACGTAAGACAATATACCAAAGAGGGAACTTTCAAAGCGTTTGCCAAAGAGATGCCCCGCCTGAAAGCAATGGGTATAAAAACACTTTGGATGATGCCTGTTACCCCAATTGCCCAGCAGAATAAGAAAGGAAGTTTGGGAAGCCCTTATGCCGCCGCCGACTATACTTCAGTGAATCCGGAATTCGGAACACTTGAGGATTTTAAAGATATGGTAAATGAAGCCCACAGGTTAGGGTTCAAGGTAATCATAGACTGGGTGGCTAACCATACGGGCTGGGACCATGTATGGACCAAAACGCACCCTGAATTCTATTTAAAAGACCCTGACGGAGAATTTCATAGGGCCTCCGGAATGGATGATATTATCGAACTGGATTACAAAAATCAGGAAATGCGCCAGGAGATGATTGAAGCCATGAAATTTTGGGTAAGAGAAACAAATATTGACGGGTTCAGATGTGATCTTGCTTCGTGGGTAGAAGTAGATTTTTGGGAACAGGCCCGCCCGGAAGTTGAAAAACTAAAGCCTCTTTTTTGGCTGGGAGAATTTGATGAACTGGAAAGCCCCGAATATGGGAAAGTTTTTGATGCCAGCTATTCATGGAAATGGATGCATAAGTCAGCCGATTATTATAAGAAAAATGAACCACTTCAGGAACTGAAAGATTTATTGATTCAATATTCCAATATAGGAGACCAGTCTATGAGGGCCTGGTTTACGACCAATCATGATGAAAATTCATGGAATGGAACGGAGTATGAAAAATATGGTGTCATTACAAAACCTATGGCTGTATTTTCAGCCACATGGAATGGTATACCCTTATTATACTCAGGTCAGGAACTTCCCAATATGAAAAGGCTTGAGTTTTTTGAAAAAGATGCTATCAAATGGACCAATACTTACCAGGCTGCAGATTTTTATAAAACATTATTGGATTTAAAATCTTCCAATCCTGCTTTAAGAGGAGGAGATGCGAATGTGACCACTTATTTTCTGAATACAACAGCAAATGATAAGATTCTTGCGTATATAAGAAAAAATGGAAAAGATGAGGTGCTGGTAGTACTGAATATGTCAAAAGAACCTGTAGATTTTACCGTTGAAGACGATCATTTATCGGGAATCTTCAAAAACGTTTTTGATAAGACAAAAAGAGATTTCAGTAACGGCAAAGATTTCATTTTCAAAGTTTCAGATTATGCTGTTTTTGAAAAATAAATACTGAAGCCATTACAATTCTGGCTGAGATTGTGAAACCTTGAACATTAGTTTTCAAAGATACCGAGTCCCCTTCCGCTGGAGGTGTCAAAATCTTTGATTTTAGACGGGATGGCTTACTCATCCATCATAAAAATAACCTGAATTACAATAATGAACAAACAGGAAATAATAAATACAATCAATACAAAAATTGCAGGAAAAATCCGGAATTTTGAAACCTTGATTGCTGAAACCCGGGCTTCCAATAATGATACAAAAAGCTCAATGGGTGATAAATATGAAACCGGACGTGAAATGCTTCAGCAGGAAATCAATAACCTTCAGAGACAGCTTAACGAAACCTTAAATCAACAGGCTGTTCTGCAGAAAATAACTTCCGATCCCTCTGAAAAAGTTCAGAACGGAGCTTTGGTAAAAACCGACAAAGGGCTTTTTTATATTGCAGCTTCGATAGGGGAAATTACCGTTGAAAATCAGAAAGTAATGACGGTTTCAGCAGAATCACCATTGGTAAAAGCCATGTTTGGCAAGAAAATGGGTGATGTATTTGCAATCAATACAATGAATCAGGTCATTGAAAATATCTGGTAAACAACTTATGAAATTAAAATATTTATTTTTCTTTACTTTTTTATGGAGCAGTATGGCTCTGGAAGCCCAAATCCGTGCTAACATCTCAGGAAAAACCTATGATCTGGAATCTGTAAACCTTAAAGTGGACGGTTTTATTATTACAATTGATGCTCAGGGAGAGATTACTGATTTTCATAATTCTGATTTGAATGGAGAACTTACCTATTATGATGATCAATATTTTGACCAGTACAAATATGGCAAGCTTAAAAGCATGGGTGATGTCAAAATAGACTACTGGGATGATTTAAATGAAGACAGTGCCCGGTATGGTAAACTGAAAAACATTGGAAATATTGATGTAGACTACTGGGACGACTCCATTTTTAATAAAGAAAAATGGGGCAAAATAAAGAAAATAGGAAACTTTACCATCGACTACTGGCCCAATGATGTCATTGATAACAGCAGAATGGGAAAATTGAAATCGGTAGGAGATATCTCTGTTGATTATGGAATAAAAGATATTATTGACGAAAGTAAATACCGGAAACTTATAAAATTTGGGCCGGTAAGCCTGGAATACTGGAATGACAAATTCATTGAAAAAAATAAATACGGTCAGCTGAAATCAATGAAAGGAAACAGCGATGATGTCAGTGTTTTTATTCTGTAGTTAATTAAAATAATTAATTTACAGAGATCAGATATACAGTTCTTTAATAGAAAGCAAGTATCTGTCTTATAAAAAGCATTCATAAAAAGGGATGTTTTTTTTGATCATTTTTAGTAAATTTGAACCATAAAATTCCTTTTAAAATGCAAAACTACCTAGATCTTTTACAACATATTTTAGATAACGGAACAGATAAAACCGATCGAACAGGTACCGGAACAAGAAGCGTATTCGGGTATCAGCTAAGATATGACCTGTCGAAAGGTTTTCCTTTGGTAACCACTAAAAAGGTGCATTTGAAATCAATAATTTACGAATTACTCTGGTTTTTGAAAGGAGATACGAATGTGAAGTACCTTAATGATAACGGAGTGAGCATCTGGGACGAGTGGGCCGATGAAAATGGTGACCTTGGGCCGGTGTATGGTGCACAATGGAGAAGCTGGAACGGCGCCGACGGAAAAATTGTAGACCAGATCACAGAAGTAATTGATCAGATTAAAAAAAATCCGGACTCCAGAAGACTGATTGTCTCCGCATGGAATGTTGCGGAAATCCCTAATATGGCATTGGCGCCTTGCCATGCTTTATTCCAGTTTTATGTAGCGGATGGAAAATTATCCCTGCAACTTTACCAGAGAAGCGCTGATGTATTTCTTGGAGTGCCGTTCAATATTGCCAGCTATGCTCTTTTATTAATGATGGTAGCGCAGGTTTGTGATTTGGAAGTAGGAGATTATGTGCACAGTTTCGGTGATGTTCACATTTATAACAATCATTTCGAACAGGTAAACAGACAGCTTTCAAGAGAAACAAGATCTCTTCCTACCATGAGGCTAAACCCGGAAATCAAAGATATTTTCGATTTTAATTTTGAAGATTTTACGCTTGAAAATTATGATCCGCATCCGGGAATCAAAGCTCCTGTAGCGGTATAATGCTATTCTCCCGTGTTTTTGTCATTGCCTTTACGTTTGTTATTATCTTCAGCTGTACTCAGAAAGAGAATAAAGAAGTGATAGCTGATATTCTTGTCGAAGACCTGAACTTTTCTAAAGAGGCAGTCTTTGATTCTGTACAGGTACCTCATCATTTGAGAAAGATCGTAAGGTATATTTCAACTTTAAACACCTATGAAACAGAAGCCTTAGCAAAAGGGGGTACTGAAAACCTTAATTTTGAAAATGCCAAAAAGCTATATGATCAGGCTTCAGAAGAAGAGCTGCTAAATCTTACCGACAATAAAAATAATGCAGTTGCTATGTATGCAGCCGTAGGACTTTTAGAAATAAACCCTCAGTATGTTACAGCAGTTTTTCAAAAATTCCTCAATAGGAAAGGGAAGGTTCATACCCAGAACGGATGTATCATCGACTATGAATACCTTGCCGAACCTTTATATCAAAAATATTTCAATACGCTGAAACCTGAAGAGGTAAGATCAGATATTAAGATGCAAAAACTGGACAGTATGCTTTTGTTTGCTGAGAATGCTTCTGAGCTCATTCTTACGACAGCATTCAGGAATAGGACCTATTCAGATCATCTGAAAAAGCAGATTGAGAAACTGGCATTTCAGGAACATAGAGGCTCGGCGGTTCTTTATCTCAGTAATTGGCATAAGAAAGAATACGCTCAGCAGCTACAGCGGGAGTATCTTCATTTTCTTACAAATGATACTATTCATGAAATTCAGAGCAGGAATTATCTGTATCACCTGATGTCATTTAATAATCCCGATAATAAAAAAGCAATTCTTGAGTACATAAAAAAAGATAGTGCTTCAATAGATGACAGTGGAATCAGACTTCAGCTGGAAAATAACGGGATCTATCCTACAGCGTATTAACTATCTTCTGTTCTATCTTTAAAGAGGTACTCAATTCACTTTTTTAGAATCCTTCATTTCATTCTTAGATTTTCTTCAAATGCAATAATAAATCCAGGTATCATTGTAACAAATTCCTGTTCCCATGAACTTATCATGCGGTGTCCGTAGGCTGCCCCAAAAGAAATTTGTAATTTTAAAGGAAATTATCTCTCATGAAATATTTAAAAGTAGATCTTGAAAAAACTGCTGATATAGAAGTACTTAAAAATGCATTACTTCAATTGAAAGGAGTGGCTTCCGTAGATATCATCGATGATGAAAATCCGGAGAGTGAGCTGAAAAAAGCTTTTGCCAAAACAAAAGAACAGTTGAAAACAGGTGACTACGAAACGCTTGTTAATGATATTTTTGATATAATAATAAAAAAATAATTCTAAAAATAATAATAAAATAGAAGAATGAAAAAGGCCATTTTATCCATTGCAATACTTGGGATTTTATTTTCCGCTAATGTATCGGCACAAACTGAGGCTTCAGGAAGAGAAAAGGTGTACAGAGCCACTCATACTAAAGTAACAGAGCTTAAACATACTAAGCTGAAAGTAAACTTTGATTATCAGAAAGAACAGATGAACGGGGAAGAATGGCTTACTGCTTCACCCTATTTTTATCCTACCAATGAATTGTCTCTGGATGCTAAAGGAATGTTGATTCATGAAGTTGCCCTTGAGGCTAATGGCAAGAAATCTCCTTTGAAATACGAATACAAAGACGAAACACTAAAGGTTACGCTGGACAAAATGTATCAGAAGAACCAGGATTATACCATTTATATCAAATATACAGCCCGTCCGAATGAAGTAAAACAAAAAGGAAGCATGGCTATTAATGATGCAAAAGGACTTTACTTCATTAATGCACAGGGAACAGAACCTGATATGCCTACACAGATCTGGACACAGGGAGAAACCGAATCATCTTCTGCATGGTTCCCAACAATAGATAAACCGAATCAAAAGACTACCCAGGAAATCTATATGACGGTTCCGGATAAATATGTAACCCTTTCAAATGGTATTCTAAAAGATTCTCAGAAAGAATCCAACAACCTGAGAACAGATCACTGGGTAATGGATAAAAGACATTCTACCTACCTTTTCTTTATGGGAGTAGGAGAATATGCTGTTGTAAAAGACAAATGGAAAAATATTCCGGTTGATTATTATATCGAGAAAGAATATGAGCCTTACGTAAAGCAGATCTACGGAAATACTCCAGAGATGATCGAGTTTTTCTCCAAAAAGATGAACTATGATTATCCATGGGCAAAATATGCACAGATTTCCGGAAGAAAATATGTAAGTGGGGCTATGGAGAATACTACGGCAACCCTTCACGGAAGTGATATCCTTCAAAAACCGGGGCAGCTGATTGATGAAAATAAATGGGAAGATACTATTGCCCACGAATTATTCCATCATTGGTTTGGTGACCTTGTAACTGCAGAAAGCTGGAGTAACCTTACCGTGAATGAATCCTTCGCCAATTATTCCGAATATCTCTGGAATGAATACAAGTATGGAAAAGATCAGGCAGATTATCACCAGATGAAGGATGTAAATATGTACATTCATAACCCTGCGGACTTTAAGAAAAACCTGGTAAGATTTAATTATGAATCCCGTGAAGATGTTTTTGACCTGGTAACCTACCAGAAAGGAGGTGGAATCCTTCATATGCTAAGAAATTATCTTGGGGATGATGCTTTTTTTGCCGGTATGAATGATTACCTGAAAACCAATGAATATCAGAATGCTGAGGCCCATCAACTGAGGCTTTCTTTTGAAAAGGTTTCAGGGAAAGACCTGAACTGGTTCTTTAACCAATGGTACTTTGGAAGCGGAAACCCAAAATTGAATTATTCATTTACTTTTGAACCTGTAAAAAAACAGATTGCTGTAACAGTTAATCAAACTCAGGATCAATTATTCGAGTTTCCTTTGGCTATTGATGTGTATGATAATGGTAAACCCAAAAGATACAATGTTTGGGTTAATGCTGAAAACAGGAATACATTTAATTTTGACGTATCCAAAACACCGGATCTTGTCAATATCAATGCAGACGGAATACTGGTAGCTGATATCACGGATACCAAAACACCGGAGCAGAACCTGCTGCAGTTTACCAATTCTAAAGAATTCAAAAGCAGATATACAGCGTTAGCCGGAATTAAAGATCAGACAGGAAAAAGTCCTGCAGCTATAAAATTATTGGCTGCTGCATTAAAAGATCCATTTTTTAGAATAAGAATTAAAGCGTTGGAATTAATGGATCTTACCAATTCCGATCAGATGAAAGCCCTGGGAGCAGAAGTTGAAAAAATCGCTTCAAATGATCCTAAAACATTGGCTCAGGCTGCGGCTATTGGTGCGTTGGCTAAAACAAAAGATAAAAAATACCTGCCGATATTTGAAAAAGGGGTGAATGCAGTTTCCAATGCAGTTAAAGGAAACTCTTTAAGTGCTGTTCTTACCATTGATCCGTCACGGGCCAATGCTTTAGCTGATAAAATTGAGCTGGATGGTGCTTCAGATGAGTTGCTGGCCCTTTTGCTTCCGGTTATTGTGAAGAATAAGATAAGCTCTCAAATGGAACATATCGCTCCACTTGCTGCATTTTATCCGTTTGTAAAATTCCAGAATCCGGAGTTGGGTAAAACAGCAGAAGAAGGATATAACTGGATCATGGGCTCTGACAACCTAAAAGCAGTGGAAAACATTACAAAAATGTTGGATTATGCAAAGAGCGATATGGGAAATAACCCACAGGCTAAGATGATGATTGTTCAAATGCTGAAAGACGGACTAAGCAAAAAAATGGAATTGCTGAAACAAAATCCGCAAAAATCCGCAAGTATCAATAAACAGATCGACGCTCTGAATAAAGCTATTGAAAATTTTAGATAGACTCAGTAGATCTGATTGAAAAAGCAGCATTACATTTTTGTGATGCTGCTTTTTTATAATTGATCGTCAGAAATAAAAAGTTAAATTATAAATAATTAGTAAAAAGTCATGATATATTGACAGGTTATTCAGGTTACATTTTCTAAATTCGTATAAAAATTAGAATAAAATGACTTTTGGAATTGAAGCGGCGAGCTACTATATACCCGGTTTATATTTAGAAATTAAGGATTTAGCTGAAAAAAGAGGGATTGAACCTGCAAAGCTGGAAAAAGGATTGGGACTTCATAAAATGGGGCTTCCCGATGTTCACGAAGATGCAGCAACATTTGCGGCAGAAGCATTATTCAAACTTATTAATGATTATACCATTGATCCCAGAGAGATCTCAAGAGTTTACTTGGGTACGGAAAGTGCTCTGGATGCAGCAAAGCCTACTGCGTCATATGCAGTACAGATGGTAGAAAAAGTGCTGGAGGAGAAATTCGGAACAAGAGCCTTCAAAAATTGTGATATTGTAGATATGACCTTTGCATGTGTGGGAGGGGTAGACGCCCTGCATAATGCCCTTGATTTTGTAAGGGTGAATCCCAATAAAAAAGCAGTGGTTATTGCCAGCGATTATGCGAAATATGAATTGGCTTCTTCAGGAGAATATACCCAGGGAGGGGGAGCCGTTGCTTTACTGATTTCTTCAAAGCCAGATCTGCTTGAAATAGAGAATCACTGGGGAGTAGCATCAGAAAGTGTTTTTGACTTTTTCAAACCGAGAAGACAGTATAAAAAAGAAGACTTACATAATGCACCTGAAATGTTCCCGGATACTATTGAAATATTCACGGATGAACCTGTTTTTGACGGTCAGTATTCCAATCAGTGCTATCAGGACAGAATAAGAGAAGCTTATCAGCATTATAAAGAAGTTGCAGGACAGGAAAAGCCTTATGAAAACTGGAAATATATTATTTTTCATCTTCCTTATGCTTTTCATGGTAAAAGGGTATTTACAGAAATCTATAGTCTTGAAAACGGACTTCCTTATACCAATCCTGAGGAGCAAAAAGCAGTGGCAAAATCTGAAAATTATCTGAATTTAATCAGTGATAAAATAGAGAAAACACAGCGGGCTTCTTCCGAGATCGGGAATATGTATACCGCTTCTGTTTTCATGGCGTTCCTTTCTGCTTTACAGACTTCCTTTGATGAAAATGAAGAATTGTCAGGAACAGAGATCGGTTTCTTTGGCTATGGAAGCGGGTCAAAATCAAAAGTTTTTGCAGGTAAAGTTTCTGAAAACTGGAAAAAAGTGGTGGAAAAATGGAACGTATTTGAAAACCTGAACAACAGAGCTCCTATTGATTTTGAAACCTATGAGAAACTGCATAGAAAACAATTACATCAATCTATACGCTCTGATTATAAGGGATTTGGACTTATCTCAATCGAATCAGAGAATCCTGTTCTTATGGGAGCAAGATATTATATGTATCAGAAATAAGATTATTTTCTTAAAATTATATAAAGCATTTCAATTATTTGGAATGCTTTGCTTTTTTATAAGTTTTTGGCAATTCTTTTTATTTATTTTGTGCAGTTTTGTTGATTTTAATAAGAATATGTAATAATTGTTTTTTGGATTTTTTATGTTGAAACCTGTATTTATATTAATTTTTTTTACTGTTTTTTATAATTAAGTGTAAGCTGGCAATATATTTAATGGTTGTTAAAATTCTGTTAATGTACTCTTGTACTGAATTTTTTTTATCATTTTTTATAATTCACTATTTTTTTTAATGCTATCATTTATTTATAGTGAAATAAATATATAATAACACATTGTTTTTCAGTGTTTTATAAGTTGATACTGTTAATGTTTATTGGGATATTTGTTTTCTGAAAAATATTAAAATGTGTTAAATATGAATGTTAAACTAAGCGTATTGAGTGCAGGAGTTTTGTTCTTCTTGGGACAAACGGCTTTTGCGCAGACAACGAAAAAAGATACAGCGAATACTAAAGCAATTGAAGAAGTTGTTCTTGTTGGGGTACAAAAGAAGAAAAGAGAAGAAATTACCCAGGCTGTTTCGGTAGTGGGAGGTGATGAGCTTACAAGAATGTCCGCCTCAAGTACCGGTATTACAAACATGCTTCAGGGTAAGATGTCTGGTTTGCAGGTATCTACCAACTCTGGCAAGCCGGGTGAACAAGGGTCCATCAGAATTAGAGGAGCTGTCAATGTTTCTACTACAATAGGAGCTTCAGATCCATTGTTTGTTGTAGATGGTGTTTATATGACTCAACGTCAGTTCAACTCCATTCCGGCATCAGATATTGAAAGTGTTACGGAATTAAAAGATGCGGCTTCAACTGCTGTATATGGAGCTAGAGCTGCTAACGGAGTTGTCGTAATTACGACAAAAAGAGGAAAATCAGGAAAACCAGCAATCACTTATGATACAAGATTTGGTTATGCCTATAAGCCGAAAGACAAGAACTTCACAATGATGAATACTGCCCAGAAGATTCAGTTTGAGAACGAGATGTCAGGATTAGGAGTGAATCCAAATTCAGTTTACACACCAACAAAAGCTGCGGTATTAATGGCGCAGGATCATGACTGGTCTAAGGATATCTTAAGAAATTCAACAATACAGTATCATAATCTATCGGTAAGAGGAGGGAGTGATAAGAATTCATATTACGCCTCTTTAGGATATGATTCAGATTCTGGTATCTTACAGGAATTAGATGGATTTAAAAGGTATAGTGGCCGATTTAATTTCGATCAGCAGGTTAGTGATAAAATGAAATTAGCTTTTGATTTTGGCATCACTAATGTTAGAACACAGGATCAGAGATTTTCTTATAATGCATTAAGCCCATTTTATTCAATTTATACATTGAATCCATATGAGACTGTCTATAATGCAGACGGTTCTTTTAATCCTACAACCAACTCTATTAACCCAATTGATCTTAGGAGAAATGAGGTGACTACAGACTGGAGAACGAGACTTTCAGGACAAATATCCGGTACTTATGAATTCTTTAAAGGGCTTACATTTAAATCTACCTTCGGAAATATCTATGATCTTAGAAAAAATAAATATGTAGTAAGAAAAGGTTCTGATATTGCTGTAACGTATGGCACTCCTGATGGAACTATCAGAGATACAAGATCCGATTTCTGGAGTTATGTATTTAATAACAGATTCGATTTTACGAGGTCATTTGGGCAGCATAAACTTTCTGCTGTTGCAATGTTTGAGTTTACAAAGGACGACTTCGGAAGTTTATCAGGAACAAAAAGAGTGATGTTAGGGCCTGATATTACTGATGTGGGTTCCGCGTCTACTCCTTTTGCTGTTACCGGTAATACAACTTCGACAAGATATGTAAGTTTATTAGGAATTATTGACTACAATTATGCTGGTAGATACCTATTATCAGGATCCATCAGAAGAGATGGGAACTCAAGACTAGGTGAAGGTAAAAAATATGGTAACTTCTGGTCTGCTTCAGCAGCATGGAACTTAGCAAAAGAATCTTTCTTTGATGTACCTTTTATCAATGATGTTAAATTCAGATATAGTATTGGTACAACAGGTAATGTAGCTGCTCTCTTAGACTATCAAAATCTTATTGCTGTCGTATCAGGTGATTATGGTACAGATCCTACAGCGGGTCCATCTAATTTTGTGGGAAATAAAGATCTTAAGTGGGAGAAAAAAGAATCTCAGAACTTAGGGGTAGATGTGGTGATGTGGAACAACAGAATCAAATTAACTGCCGAAGTATTTAAAGATAACAGAAAAGATTTCTTGTATGCAATTGCTAATACTCCGTTTGAAGGAGGAGGATATTTGTTCTCGAGTGTAACCAACGCTGGAAATATTGAAATTAAAGGGTTGGAATCCGAATTAAATGTTGATATCATCAGAAGTAAAGATATTGACTGGTCTGTGAGAGGGAATATCTCTATGCTTAAATATAATGTAAAAAGTTTATATGGAAATAATACTCAGCTTAGTTTAGATGGTACTACATTTATGCGTGTTGGTGATGAGCCTACCGTATTCAAAATGGTTAAAAGTGCTGGTGTAGATCCTACCAATGGAGATGCGCTGTATTATAAAGCAGATGGTTCGGTTACCAATGTATACAATTCAGGTGATGCGCAATTTTTGCCAGGTAAATCTACTTTACCAAGTGCGTATGGTGGTTTTGGAACGACATTCAGATACAAAGGATTTGATTTAAATGCAGATTTCTCTTTCCAGACCGGAGGGTATAGTTATAATGTTATGGCACAGAATCTTGTTGACTTCTCTGCTTATAGTCAAAACTTGAGTACGGATGCATTTAATTACTGGAAGAATCCGGGAGATACCAATGTAATAGCTAAACCTAATGTTAATGGTATTCAATCTACAGATGCATTTTTACAGAAAACAGATTTTGTAAGATTGAGATCAGTGGAAATAGGATATACTTTTGATAAGAAATTCTTAGGTGAGTCCCTTCCTGTAAATAGTATCAGAGTATATGGTTCCGGACAGAACTTAGCTCTTTGGACTAACTATACAGGAGATCCTGAAGTTGCTTTAGCTTCTGAAACTCAAACCAATCCGGGGGGAGCATTTATTCCGGGATCTATCAGTTTATATAATTATCCAAATACAAGAACATTCCTAATGGGAGTACAAGTTAACTTCTAATTCAATTTTATCATGAAAAAAAATATAGTAAGAGTAGTATTATTTGCATCGTTGGCTTTTACCGTTGCATCTTGTACAGATGATTTGACAGTATTGCCAAATGATAGATTGGTTTTAGATAATTATTATCAATCTGAAAGTGACTTTAGAAAAGGTGTAGATTATGCTTATGATGGTTTTAAGATTTCTGGGTATTATCAGCAGGATTATACACAATTAATTGTTCCTGATGTTATTTCAGATAATTTAATTCAGAATCCTCTGGGAAGAAGATCAAACAACGATGCATACAATTTCAATTTTGCAGGAGATGTTAATGCGGTTGTTGCTGCATATGGAGCAGGGTACGCTGTGGCGGCAAGAGCCAATGCAGTACTTGATAAGATTGGTAATTTAGCGCCGGGTGCATTCAGAAGTAATATTGAAGCAGAAGCAAGAGGTATTCGTGCTATAGCTCACTTTGATATTGTAAGAAGATATTGTAAAATACCTACACAATCTGCTGATGCAGGTACTTCATTAGGTATTGCTTATGTAGAAAAGTTTGACCCATTTCAGTTAGTTACAAGAAACCTGAATGTAAACCAGGTATATGACAGAATTATTGATGACTTGCTTTTTGCAGAGCAAAATATTACTCAGAATGACAATGTAGGTAAGCTTAAAAAACCTGCTATCCAAGGGATGTTATCAAGAGTATATTTATACAAAGGTGATTATGATAATGCCATTCTTTGGGGACAGAAAGCTTTAGCTTTGAGTCCAAATGTAGGAACTATCGGTACATTTAAAAATATCTGGAATGACACATCAAGTGATGGAGTATTGTTTAAAATACTTAACTCAAGTATTGAGAATATCAAAACAGGTTCCGCTTATAATCAGACTTTAGGAGGAGGTCAGATTAAATCAGAATATGTAGTAGACTTCGATTTCTATACTAAATTTGGTACTACGGACATTAGAAAAAGTTCTTATATTACAACTTCTCCTTTTACAGATAAAACTTATAATAATATTATTAAATACAAGCAGGCTACTAATAAGCCAATTGAAGCGGTAGATGTAAAGTATTTAAGAACTGCTGAAGTTCTTTTAAATGTTGCAGAAGCAATGTTTAAGAAAGGAGATGAAGCAGGAGCTCTGGGATTATTAAATACTTTAAGAGCGCAGAGATATACTGAATTTGTACCTGGTACAGAAGCTGGGCAAACTCTTTGGAATGCAATTATGCTGGAAAGAAGATTGGAATTAGCATTTGAAACAGACAGATTCTTTACATTGAAGAGACTTGGTCTTCCAATTCAAAGGTCTAACTTTGGTCCGGAATCAACTGGTGCAGGGAATCCAGCACCTGTGTTGAGTCTTCCTGTTTCCAGCCATAAGTGGCAGTGGCCAATTCCTCAAGATGCAATCAATAATAATCCACAGATTCAACAGAATTTTGGGTATTAAATAAATTTTAATTTGAAGAGGTTGCTTTATGGCAGCCTCTTTTATTTTTCAGATAGATAGTTTTAATCAAAGGAAAATAATTGATACCAAATCCTATCTCGAAAATGTAATCTTATTCTGATAATTCTTGGGAGTAATGCCTTCGAGTTGTTTGAATACTCTTGTAAAGTAATTGGTGTCTGAAAATCCTGTCTGATAGGCGGTTTCTTTAATGCTGTTCTGATCTGCCAGTAATTCTTTGGCCCTGTTGATTCTCTCTTGCAAAATAAATTCATTGGGAGAAGTTCCCAGTTCGTCTTTGAACATTCTAAAGAAATTGGATTTGCTTACATAAGCCAATCTTGCAATACTGTCAATAGAAAGCTTCTGGTGGAGGTTTTTCTTAATATAATCTACCACGAAGCCTATCCTTGATTTATTTTTTACCATGTTTTTTTCCACCATGCTTCTTGCCTGGGTTTGCATAAGCCTGATCAGCAGTTCTTTCAGGGCAAAATCAGCCATGATGTCTTTTTGAGAATTATCATCCATAGCAATTCTCATAATATTATTGGTTGCTGAGGCCAGGGCCTGATTATTAAAAAGGAAATACTCATCCAGCTGAATGTTCCATTGTGAGGTTTCATCCACTTTGGGGAGACTATAGTTCAGGTAATTGAGAGAGTCCTCTATAAATTCGGGATTTAAGCTTAAAGAAATACATTGGGTAGGCGTTTCATCAGCTTCAGGAAAATCAATGACCATAGTTTCTCCCGGAGCAACCAGGATGCTTTCACCGGGGAAATAATCAAAATAGTTGGTCTTATTATCCAGTTTCATATGTTTTTTGCCTCTCAGCATTGCTGTAAATGCTATATTATCGAAGTGAAGTTTTACATCAAAAGCCGCTTTATGCGTTTCGTAGATACTGAATTCACAATTGTTTAGATTGAATTTTGTCTGGTTTTCAACAATGTTCAATAGCTTATTTTCCTTGATTAACTCAGGAGTGTCTAATAAATATTTATTATTGTTATTCATTTCTAAACATTTTAAAGGCGCAGGTAACTCAAATATAGAGAATTTGCCTGTACGTTGCTGTTAATAAAATGATAAAATTGAACATCTGCACTATTCTGCACTTTTTTTATACGATTGTGCTATATGTTTTTATGGTTGTACATGTAATTTGGCATTACAGAAAAATGTAAAATATACTAATATGAGCACTATTACAGAAACAAGATCAGCGACTCTTTTACAGCGTCCTGAATTTAAAAACAGATATGATAATTATATTGACGGAAAATTTACACCCCCTGTTAACGGGCAGTATTTTGATGTAGTTTCTCCTGTAGATGGTAAAAATTTCACTCAGGTGGCCCATTCCTCTAAAGAAGATCTGGAACTGGCAGTGAATGCTGCAGATAAGGCATTTCAGTCCTGGAAAAACACCTCATCTACAGAGAGAAGTGTCATCTTGAATAAGATTGCAGACAGAATAGAGCAAAACCTGGAATACCTTGCTATTGTAGAGACTATTGATAATGGAAAAGCAGTAAGGGAAACGTTGGCAGCAGATTTACCCCTGGCAATAGATCACTTCAGATATTTTGCTTCTGTGATCCGTGCAGAAGAAGGCTCTCATAACGAATTGGATAAAGATACCGTATCCCTTATCGTACATGAACCTCTTGGTGTTATTGCCCAGATTATTCCATGGAATTTTCCTATACTGATGGCGGTATGGAAGCTGGCTCCGGCATTGGCTGCCGGAAACTGCGTGGTTTTAAAACCTGCAGAAAGCACCCCGGTTTCTATTATGGTCATGATGGAGCTTATCGGTGATCTTTTGCCTGCAGGAGTAATCAATATTGTGAATGGATTCGGAGCAGAATTGGGAAGAGCTTTAGTAACCAATCCTAAGGTTTCTAAGGCAGCCTTTACAGGTTCTACGGCTACAGGACGTCTGGTGATGCAGTACGCTACAGAGAACATTATTCCTGTCACGTTGGAGCTGGGAGGAAAATCACCGAATGTTTTCTTCAGTTCAGTAATGGATGCAGATGATGCATTTTTGGATAAAGCTATTGAAGGAGCTGTTCTTTTTGCCCTTAACCAGGGAGAAATCTGTACATGCCCTTCAAGACTGCTGGTTCAGGAAGGTATTGCAGATGCTTTCATCGAAAAGGTGATCGAGAGGGTAAAAGCAATCAAAGTGGGAAATCCATTGGATAAAACCGTGATGATGGGGGCTCAGGCTTCGCAGATTCAAAAAGATAAAATACTTTCCTATATACAGCTAGGAAAAGAGGAGGGAGCAGAAGTACTGGTAGGAGGTCAAGTCAATGATTTGGGAGAAGATCTTGAAAACGGATTTTATATTCAGCCAACCATTTTCAAAGGAAACAACAGGATGAGAATATTTCAGGAAGAGATTTTTGGCCCGGTACTGGCGTTTACAACGTTCAAGGATGAAGAGGAAGCAGTGAAAATTGCTAATGATACCATTTACGGCCTTGGAGCCGGAGTTTGGACCAGAGATGCACACCAGCTGTACAATATTCCACGTCAGATTGAAGCAGGAAGAGTTTGGGTAAACCAATACCACTCCTATCCGGCAGGAGCACCTTTTGGAGGATATAAGCAGTCGGGAATAGGAAGAGAGAACCATAAAATGATGCTTGATCACTATCGTCAGACTAAAAACATGCTTATTTCTTATAACAAAAATAAGTTAGGCTTCTTTTAATATTTAAATTTAGGACGTGCCCGATTGCCTTGGCTTTTCCAGGGCAAAACGGTCGGGCTATTCAGGGCTTCACTTCGTTTCGGTGCTTCATTACATTCCGCACCGGCTCGTACCTCGCCGCCCTTACTATCCCTCACGCGGAGAAATAGGGTGTGTACCGGACTAGCAGTCTATTTATTCAGAAAATATAATAACCTCAAAGAAAACAATTCAAAACATAAAATATGATCCCAAAAACAATGAAAGCCGCCGTAGTTCAAGGCTACGGACAGCCACTGAAAATTGAAGAAGTGCCCGTAAGAGAACCCGGCAGATATGAAGTTCTGGTAAAGGTGATAGCCTGTGGAGTCTGTCATACAGATTTACATGCTGTAGATGGTGATTGGCCGGCAAAGCCTAAGATGCCGCTTATTCCGGGACATGAAGGAGTAGGAATTGTAGTAGCCTGCGGACCGGAAGCCTTTGTAAAAGAAGGAGATGCGGTAGGAGTTCCCTGGCTGTATAGTGCCTGTGGCTGCTGCGATTATTGTATAACGGGATGGGAAACACTTTGTGAAGCCCAGAAAAACGGAGGATACAGTGTAGATGGAGGCTTTGCAGAATATGTAATTGCAGATTCCAGGTATGTAGGACATTTAAAATCCAATGTTAACTTTCTGGAAATAGCGCCAATTTTATGTGCAGGAGTAACAGTTTATAAAGGATTAAAAGAAACAGAAACAAAACCCGGAGAATGGGTAGCCATCTCAGGAATCGGAGGATTGGGACATGTAGCGGTTCAGTATGCTAAAGCAATGGGAATGCACGTTGCCGCAATAGATGTAGCAGATGATAAACTCAACCTGGCAAAAAAATTAGGGGCAGATCTGGTAGTCAATGCCAAGAATACAGACCCTGGAGAATATTTGCATAAAGAAGTTGGCGGGATGCACGGTACATTGATTACAGCAGTATCTCCAATTGCCTTCAAACAGGGAATAGATGTTTTACGGAGAAAAGGGACTATTGCGCTTAACGGACTTCCTCCCGGATCTTTTGAACTTCCGATTTTTGAAACTGTTTTAAAGAGAATAACCGTGAGAGGCTCTATCGTGGGAACCAGAAAGGATATGCAGGAGGCACTGGATTTTGCCAATGAGGGACTTGTAAAAGCTACAGTAACCCCCGCAAAGCTCGAAGATATTAATGATGTTTTTGATAAAATGAAGAAAGGGCAGATTGATGGCAGAATCGTATTAGACATTGCCGGCTCAAATTAAAACATGATGAGTATTTTATGTCCGGCAGACTAATCTGCCGGACTTTTTTCAATATAAAAATAAAAAAATGGAAGGAAAAATAGCAAGACTTTCAGCAACGGAAAAGGCACTTGACGTCATTCGGGAGCTTGAAAATAAGTATGGTGCCCTGATGTTTTATCAGGCTGGAGGATGCTGTGAAGGAACGCAGCCCCAATGTTTTGAGAAAGGAGGGTTTTTCCCCAGAATGAACGATGCTATGATTGGAACCATCAATGGATATGAATTCTGGATAGACCGGGATTTATTCGAATATTGGAAATATTCGCACTTTACCCTCGATGTGGCAGAGGGCTTTGGACCGGGAGGTTTCTCTCTCGAAACACCTTTGGGGAAAACATTTAAAGTTCAGTACAGGCTTTTTACTCCCGAAGAATATGAAAACCTGGAGCCGGTAAAACGCAGTGAATAGAATCCTGACAGATATAGATTCATACAGGATATAATGCTCTCAGTGCACTACAGAAGAATATTCTTGACTTATAGAGCTCAGCTCTCTTTCAAAATCGTGTTTTCCTTTTATGATCTCTCTTTTTAATACGAAATATTGAGTTCCCGTCATGAGTGAAGAAACTGCAATAAAAGGAAGGTGCTGACCTCCATTTTTTACATTGACAGCAACTGCAGCTATGAAGAAACATAACAAAAGTATAAAGGTGAAAATCTGAAAAGGGGAAGGAATATATGTTAAAGAAACAGTGGTTATAGTATTCTGATCATACAGGCTTCCTTTAATCACCGGATAATTCAGGTTGATATCAAATAAATGTCTTCTCCTCTTAATAGTAAAGTTTTTTTCATTAACTATTCCCCGGTATTCAAATCTTGTGGGAATTGCTGAATCTGAAATCAGGGATATAAAAGTAGTATTGGTTGTATAAGTAATTTTCCTTAGTCCTTTATTAAGTTCAGCTATATTGACGTTAATTTCAATGTTTTTACTGGTGTATAAACCGATACTTTGAAAAAATGAATTCATGGAAAATAAAGCTTAAGCGGTTATTATAGAAGTTTTTATGTGGAAATTGATCGAAGGTCATTCTACAATCAGGTCTTCACAAACCGGTTTACAAACATTGCTGCAACTATATCACCTACAGCGTTCAGAACAGTGGCTAACGGGTCTACCAATGTTCCGATAATCATCACAGCAGGAATGGCTTCCTGGGGTAATTTATACACCGAAATCATCAGCATTTCACCGATATATCCACCATTGGGAATACCTCCGGCTACAATACTTACAAAAACAGTAATTCCCAGTGCCAGCAACAGATTCGCCGGATCAAAAAAATCTTTTCCAATAATTAAAAAAGCAACATAGATTTTTATAATGGAAGACATGGAAGATCCGTTTTTATGGAGTGTTGTCCCAATAGGAATAACCAGGTTGGCAATAGAGTTAGGTATTCCAATTTTAGAGGCTGCCTGTAAGTTGGCAGGCATGGTAGCAAAACTGCTGCAGGTACTTATGGCAGTAAGGCTGGGATAAATGGCGTTGGTCCAGAAATTTCTAACTCCTTTTTGCCCATTGGCCATAAAAGCATACAGTGAAAAAAAGACAAAGAAATAAATAATTCCGGCAATATAGTACAAGCCTAAAGGCTTAGCATAAAATCCAAAGAGCTGAGGCCCTAAAGTGGCTACCTGAAACGCAAAATAAGCTCCAAGACCGATAGGAGCCAGGTTCATGATCAATAGAAGAAGCTCTTTCATGACTTCATATCCTGAAGCAATAAAAACTCTGAAAGGCGCTCCCTTTTCTCCTGCTTTCCGGGCAGCAAAACCCGTCATAAAAGCAAATATAAGAAGGGCCAGCATATTCTGCCTTGAAAAAAGAGCTGTAAATTCCCCTACGGTAAAAAATCCAACAATCCTATCACCCCATGTATCATTATTAGCGGCCTCTGTAATAGCTTCAGAGCTTCCCGAAACCCCGGAAACAGGGAAGAGATAGACTGCACAGATGGTAAAAACGGCAGCCGTCAGGATGAAGAATAAAAAGGTAAGAGCCATAATAAGAATAATCTTTCCAAATTTTGACTGCTGCTCCAAAGAAGCAATAGAATTGGAAACGGCAAAGAATACCAGAGGTACTACACTTACAAAAAGAAGGTTAAGGAAAATATCTCCCAAAGGTTTTATATACCCTACAATACCGGGAGCAGCTATTCCTATAATGCTTCCAACACTAATTCCTAAGAGTAATAATATAATTCCTGAGTAGTTTTTCAATACTTCTTTCATATGGGCTTTTTATCAAAGATAGCTTTATTTTTAACATTTTGTTATATAACTTTCAGAGGTAAATTTCATAAATTTGAGTAAACATCATTTCTATGGCTTATATAGATTACTATAAAATTTTAGGCGTAGATAAAAACGCAACACAGGATGATATCAAGAAAGCTTATCGAAAGCTGGCCAGAAAACTACATCCTGATCTTAATCCCGACGATAAAGAGGCCGAAAAAAAATTCAAAGAACTGAATGAAGCCAATGAAGTGCTCAGTAATGCTGAAAACCGTGCTAAGTATGATAAATACGGAGAGCATTGGAAACATGGTGAAGAATACGAAAAAGCCCAGCAACAGCAAAAGCAATATCAACAGCAGCAGAATTATAGCAGAGGATATTCCGGAGCCGATTTTGGTGAAGAGGAAGATTTTTCAGATTTCTTCCAAAGTATGTTTGGCGGAGCTGGCGGCTTTAGCAAAAGCTCACGGGGAAGTGCCTCCGGAAAATTTAAAGGAAAGGATATTCAGGCAGAGCTGAATCTGAATTTAAGAGATGCTGCTACCACTCATCCGCAAACTTTTGAAATCAATGGTAAAAAAGTAAGAATTACTATTCCTGCAGGGGTTTACGACGGACAGCAGATTAAGTTGAAAGGACATGGAAATCCCGGTTTTAACGGTGGCCCTCACGGAGATCTTTATATTACATTTAATATCCCTGCTGATCCGGATTTTGAAAGAATAGGAGATGATCTGAAAACTAAGGTCGTTATCGATATGTATACTGCTGTTTTGGGTGGAGGCATACAAGTAAATACCCTGGATAGCAGCGTCAATCTTAAAGTAAAACCGGAAACTCAAAACGGAATGACGGTAAGACTTAAAGGAAAAGGTTTTCCTGTTTACAAAAAAGAAGGGCAGTATGGTGATCTTTTTGTAACCTATGAAGTGAGATTGCCGGTAAACCTTACAGAAAAGCAGAAAGAACTTTTTGAACAACTAAAAAATTCCTAGGCTATGAGTGAAAGAATATCACGGGAGGAACTCGTAAAAATCTATAATATAGAAATCACTTTTTTTGATGATCTTGTAGAATATGGTTTGTTAAACATTCATATTGAAAATGATATCCATTATCTGATGTATGAAGACCTGCCGGAACTTGAAAAATTTTCCAACTGGCATTATGATCTTGAAATCAATCTTCCCGGTCTGGAAGTGATCCATAATATGCTGAAGAAACTGAATGCCTTAAAAAACAGAAACCGGGAACTGATGAACAAACTTAATGCTATAAGTGATCAATATGAAGATATTTAGCTAGCTTTACAGCTTTATAAAGCAAACTATATATTTATATTATGAGTGAAGAAAAGGTGATCGTACTAAGGCCTGACAGAAAGACGTTTGAAGACATTTATTTTAGCGGAAACCAGGGAAATTTACTTTTCTCACCTACTACCAGAAGTAAGACCATCACAACAATTGTAGCTGCTGCTATTCTATTTATTGCATTTCTTTTGAAAGACAGCTTGAGTAAGGATAGCCGGGGAGTCTTATATTTTTTAAGTTTTATATTTCTCCTTTGTACGGTTTTTCTGTCTGTAAGCATTAATAAAGTGTCCAGATGGAAGAAACAGGTGAATCATTATCTGGGAGTACTTGAAAAATGTAAGCTTTACGAAATAAGATTTGATTCTCTTTTTTTTACGGTAAATATAGATGGAGAGAAAGAAACCAGCGAATGGAAAGACTTTGAATATTTTGATGCTAATAATGAATTTATTGCTCTGGAAGGTAAGTACAGTTATATGTTTCCAAAGAAGTCAATGACTGAAAGGGAGTATAATCTACTCAAAAAAATACTTAAAGAAAATATTAATAAAGAATAAAAAATCAGAGCAATTGCTCTGATTTTTGTTTTATCGTGAAGTGATCGTTTATTAATCAAGCCAGCCCATTTCCTTCATCCATTCGTCATTGTAAATTTTTCCTACATATCTTGAACCGTGGTCATGAAGTAAAACAACAATGATATCATCTTTCGTGAACTGATCTTTCATCTGAATCAGGGAGGCAATAGCACTTCCTGCAGAATATCCACAGAAAATACCTTCTTCTTTAGCCAGCTTTCTAGCATAGATGGCCCCGTCTTTATCGGTTACTTTTTCAAAATGATCAATGACAGACATATCATAGTTCTCAGGAATGATATCTTCTCCAATTCCTTCTGTAATATAAGTATAGGCATGGTCATAATGAAGCTCTCCGGTTTCATGGAATTCTTTCAGGATAGAACCATACGTGTCTACTCCGATTATTTTAATGTCCTGGTTTTTTTCTTTGAAGAATGTTCCACATCCTGTAATCGTACCTCCTGTTCCTGCACCCGCTACAAAGTGAGTCAGCTTTCCTTCTGTCTGCTCCCAGATTTCAGGCGCTGTAGACTCATAATGAGCTGTTCTGTTAGATAAATTGTCATATTGGTTCACATACCATCCGTTCTCCGTTTCTTTAGCCAGTCTTTTGGAAACTGAATAATAAGAACGCGGGTCAGTAGGCTTTACATCAGTAGGACATACAATAACCTCAGCACCTACAGCACGAAGAATGTCACATTTTTCTTTGGATTGTTTGGAATTCGTTACGAAGATACATTTGTACCCTTTGATGATCGCTGCAAGCGCTAATCCCATTCCTGTATTTCCTGAAGTTCCCTCAATGATGGTTCCTCCAGGTTTTAATCTGCCGTCTTTTTCAGCATCTTCTATCATTTTAAGAGCCATTCTGTCCTTTACTGAATTTCCGGGATTGAAAGTCTCTACTTTTGCTAAAACTAATGCCGGAAAGTCTTCTCCTAATACATTGTTAAGTTTTACCAGCGGTGTATTACCTATAGTTTCAAGAATATTTTTTGCGTATTTCATAAATGTTTTATATGCGGGACAAAGATAAGGCTTTTAAAATTATTTTTATTGTGGATAACATGTGGATAACGTGTTGGCAACATCGATATTCACATCCAAAAATGGTATCAGCTGCTTATTGCTCCTTCCCGTTACTAATTATATTTAATTGCTTTTACCGGTGAAATTTTACTGATCAGATAACTTGGGATAATCAAAGCAAGCCCTGAGATGATTAGAATCCCCACTGAAATAGAAATAATAGCAATAGGGTTAAGATCTACCGGAACGGTGCTTACGTAATAATTTTCAGGATTAAGTTTAATAATTCCGAAGAATTTCTGAATCAGAATAAGACCTAATCCAATGGCATTTCCATATAAAAGCCCGGGAATCATAATAATAAGTGTATAGTTGATAAAAGTGGCCCGGATCTGAGAATTGCTGGCTCCTAATGTTTTAAGAAGACCTATGGAATTGGTTCTTTCGATGATAAGGATCAGAAGAACCATAATAATATTAATAACCACTACAATGAGCATAATAATGATGATTAAAGCAATATTCGTATCGAAAATGCTTATCCAGTCATTGATTTGCGGAAACTTTTCTGTCGCTTTTTCTGCGTAATTTTTATATCCTATCAGTTTCTCAATATCGGGAAAATCTTTATCTATATCGTTGACATTTTTAAGGAAAATATCCAGTCCTCCGGCTTCATCGGGCTTCATATCCAGAATTCTTCTTACATGATTGATCCCTCCAAGAACGAATTGATCATCAATCATCTTAATATCGGTTCTATAAATTCCAAGTACACGGAACTTACGATAAATTGGCTTTTGATCTGCCTTTAAAAAAACAGTGACAATACTATCGTTGAGCTTTAGGTGAAGATCGTTAGCCACTTTCTGTGAAATGGCTACATCGTTGTTGAAGCCTACTTCTGTGACGTTGGGAGTAGTACCGGCAATTAAGAATTTCTTAAACCTGAGACTGTCAAAATCTTTTCCAACTCCCTTAAATGTAATGCCTGCAAAGCTATGCTCATTCCGCATAATACCGGTAACTGTGGCATATTTCTGGATACTTTCCACATCTGGAAGTTCTTTGATCTTAGGAATATTGAGCCCCTGGTTATCAAGTACTGAAGTATTATAGGAAGAATTGGAACGTGTAGACCTTACGGTAATATGTCCGCTGAAATCTGCCAGTCTTTCTTTAATAGCTTTTTTAGAACCAAAGCCTGTGGCCACGGTAATTAAGGAAACAATGATTCCCAAAGCTACAGAAAGTCTGCCAATGAAGATGATAACTCTTGAAAGGTTATTTTTGTTATCTTTGGAAAATGCTATTTTTCTAGAGAAATATAAAGGAAATTTCAAGCTTATGAATTTAGATTTCAAAATTAAAAATTTACTTCTTATTTGCCTAATTTTTTTAGGAGTATTCAACCAATATTATTCTCAGGCTCAAGTTCAACCGGATTTTAAAACCGGAGCCGATCAGCCTGAATTGTATTTACCCCTGTTAAAAAACAAAACGATTGGCATTGTGACCAATCAAACCGGGCTGATGAGTGATAAGAATCATCTGGTAGATTTTTTAGTAAAAAATAAGATTAACATTAAAGCTATTTTTGCTCCGGAACATGGGTTCAGGGGAGATGCTGATGCCGGTGCGAAAGTGAAAAATGGAGTAGATGTAAAAACAGGATTGCCCATTGTTTCATTATATGGCAATAATAAAAAACCAAAACCTGAACAGTTAAAAGGTATTGACATTGTTCTTTTTGATATCCAGGATGTAGGTGTAAGGTTTTATACCTATATCTCTACATTAACTTATTTAATGGAAGCCGGTGCTGAAAATAATGTTGAAATCATGGTTCTGGATCGCCCGAATCCACATGACGGTTATACTGACGGCCCTGTTTTAAGAAAAAAATGGGCAAGCTTTGTAGGCATGCATGAAGTTCCTGTAGTATATGGGCTGACAATTGGAGAATATGGAAAAATGGTAAACGGAGAAAAGTGGCTGAAAAATGGTGTTCAGGCTAAATATACCCTTATTCCAATGAAAAATTACCATAAAAAACAACGGTATCCAATTTTAGATAAACCTTCTCCCAACTTACCGAATGATAAAGCCATTAATCTTTATCCTAGCTTATGCTTTTTTGAAGGAACTCAGGTTTCTGTAGGAAGAGGAACAGATATCCCTTTCCAGGTTTATGGTTCTCCGTGGACAGAAAAACTGCCATATGAGTTTACTCCCAAACCAAGCTATGGGGCTAAAGATCCTTTTCTGAACGGAAAGCTCTGCCATGGTGAAAACCTTTCGAAATACCCAAAAGATTTAAGAGAACTTAACCTTGAATGGGTTATAAAAGCATATCAGAATTATAAAAACCCCCAGCTGGATTTCTTCCTGAAAAATCTATGGTTTGATACATTATCCGGAACCGATGAATTCAGAAAGCAGATCATTGCCGGCAAAACAATTCCGGAAATTAAAGCTTCGTGGAAAAAAGACCTGGCCGATTTTGAAAAGATCAGAACCAGGTATGTGGTGTACGAAAATTAATTGGGGGGCTAGAAAGGAGGTTTGAAGCTGGAAGTCGGAAGTTATGAAAGCCATAAAAATGGCTTTTATTTTTTTTAAGACCAGTTGGTAGTAATATGACTGAAAATAACTTCCAGCCTCGTGCTTCTAACTTCCAGCTTTTAACTAATCAAAATGCTGAGGTGGGTTTTTGTCATTTTTACCTTTGTTTAAGATAAATAAACCCACAGTTAACCCAACAACTCCTGCAAAAGCAGTGAGCAAAGCTCTTTGTAATTTATCAGGAAGATCATTCCCAAGGTAGTTCATTAAAAAAAGGATCACAAAAGTGATCACTGAAATGATAATATGATTTCTTCCGAATGGTTTCATTGTATTATTTAAATTTGTAAGAGATCATGACCCCTCCTCTGTATGGGATAAATTCGCCACTTTTATTAAGACCGCTTGCCTGGTCATATCTTTTTCCTGTTGTTTTATCATACCCTTTATAAAAACTCTGGGATGTTCCAACAGTACCATAGATGTCAAGATTCCAACGGTCAGATAACTGAAACTGATAGCCGGCAGTTAGCCCCAGCATAATAGAAAATCCTTTTTGGTAAAGATTGGAGTTGATATAAGTGTCACCATTTTCCCTGACAATAACCCTATCATTCCAATAGTTCCATTTTTGAACATTATAGGCTGCAAAAGCAAGATTCGCTCCCAGATACCAGTGTTTAAAAGCCTCTTTGAAATAATACCTGCCTTCTACAGAAGCAGAATAATATTGAAGCTTATGTCCGGCAAAAGATTTCCATGGGGAAATAAAAACATCTCCCTGAATGGTATATTTAGGGCTTATCTGCTTTTCTACACCGGCGTTGATGATTCCTATGGGTAGAAAAAGAGCGTTCCCCTTTATGTATAAACTTTTATCCTGTCCTTGTTCCTGTTCCTGAGCGTTTAGAGTACCTATTGCTAGGAAAGCTAAAGCGCCTGTCAATAATTTATAATTCATCGGTGTGTTATTGTATTTGATTTAATAGCTCTTCGGCCAGTTTTGAATCTTTATGGGTTTGAGTGGCTATATTTTTAGACATTTCTGCATAATTCTTTGCCATTTCTTTATTGCCTGTCAGAAAATACAGCTTGGCGAGAATATAAGTGTTTTCAGAGGTTTCACTTCTCATTACAGACTTTTCTGCCCATTCTGTGGCCTTCTTTAATGAGGCTGGTGTTTTGATATGATCACTGAATACCCATGCAGCCCTTAATAGTTCATTGGGTTCAAAAGCATCAGCATTTTTATAATAGTCTAACGCAGCTTTCTCAAATTCCGGAAAATTAGCGTTCTGCTCGTAATAGCTAAGTTTGGTCTGATTAAGCTTTGTGATGGCTGCCTCTTTGCCTACCAAAGGCTCGGCTGCTTTCATAAAGGTATCGTCATTGATTCTTTTGTTTTTATCATCAATGGACTGTTCTACTATTTTGGATAATTTCAGCTGAGCATCAAATTCTTTATAGGTATCTTCAGGTAAAAACTTAATAATTTCAGCTTTTCTTGAAGTGAAAACAGTATAATTACGGTCTTCTGTTGACTTTACGAAATAGAGCAGGAGGCCGATTTCTTCTTTTGAAAGCTCTTCAGTCTTTTTTTTATTTTCAAAATATCTTTCCGAAGCTTTTTTAGCGAAATCAAAATTACTGCTGGAGTTCAGTTTCATGACATTGATCAGAAATTCGGGATCTTTTTCACCATTGGCAAAACGTTCTTTCAAAGAACCTTTTTTATTGCCCGGAGAATTGATGTCCTGAGCCATAGTCACAAACATACCTGCCTCCATATATCCGGAGTTTTGAGAAACAAGTTCTCCTTCACCATTTAAAAAAAGATAGGTAGGATAAGACCGTACTCCATATTTAGCTGCAATTTCACGTCCTTCACCTTTTTCCATATCGAATCTTGCATTAATGAAGCTGGTATTGAAATAATCTCCAACGGATTTTTGAGTGAAAACATTTTTTTCCATCATCTTACATGGGCCACACCAGGAAGCATAGGCATCTAGAAAAACCAATTTCTTTTCCTTTTTTGCCTTTGCGATAATATCCTTGAATGGTAATTCCTGGAACTGGATAGACTCTTGAGCTGAGATAATGATAGAACAAAAAATAGATATCCCGGAGATGATCTTCTTCATTTTCAAATTAGATTTGTAGGCGAAGATAATTAATTTTCAAAACATAAAGAGCTGATTCCACTTCCTGATAGAGTATATTAACTAATTTTAAGATTTATGACTGCTTTGGTTAACAGATCATATGAAAATAACAACCGGAATTTAAACTTACAGATTTTGAAAGCTAACTTTAATGTCACTAGGATGATTCATTATTATTTTGTTTATCATTTTTATGCTCCTTACCCCAGATTTCCAATTCATTCAGTATGGGAATTAATCTTTTACCAATCTCGGATAATTCATATTCTACTCTCGGAGGAACTTCTGCATAAATATTTTTGATAATCAAATTTTCATGTTCCATTTTTTTCAGCTGAAGGGTAAGCATTCTTTCGGAAATATTGGGAATATTGTTCTTTAATTCATAGAACCTCAGCTTTCCTTGTCTAAGATGATAACAAATAGAGAGGATCCAGCGCCCGCTGATCAGATTAACGGCATATATTTCTGAACAGCTGTGTTCCAGTGTTTTTTTATTTTCATTATTGGTGGATGATTCTTTAATACTCATACTTACATTTTTGTTCGTTTCATACAATCTAATACATACTTGGACAGCATATTACATGTAAGTTAAATTTACAAATAAAAAACAGCAAATATCTTCTTTGCAGATTTCATTTGTATTAAAAATATAACAGCATGGACTTTAACAGAATTGATGAAGATTTAAGAATAAGTATAGAGAATACTCCCTATTCATTAGAAATTGATGAAGATGTATTTTTAAATAATCCTGAGCTAATCCAGAAGGAAAGAAAAGAATTTATAAAAGCGCATCCTTTTAAGCATTCCGATTATATCCTTATAAAAGATATTTTTATAGAAAGTTCAGTGGATAGATATGAAATCAGGTTACATATTTATCAGCCTGAAAAATATAACATGGATAAAACGCTCTTATATTTTCATGGAGGAGGATATGTTTTCGGTTTACCCGAACAGGTGGACAATCAGATGTTCGAAATTGCAGATAAGCTCAATGCAACTATTGTGTCGGTAGATTACCGATTATCTCCTCAGTATCGGTTTCCAGTTCCAATTCTGGATGGTTTTGATGCTTTACAATGGGTGATTAGTGAAGGGGAAGCTCAGTTGGGAATTAATCCTGCTCATATCACGGTTTTAGGAGCCAGCGCTGGAGGTCACCTGGCAGCAGCAGTTACCCAGATGGCTGTAGATCATCATATTGAAAATATAAAGCATCAGTTTTTATTGTATCCGGTAATTCATAACCGGTTAGACACTTCTTCAATGGAAGAGTTTACAGATGCTCTTTTATGGAACAGGATATATGCTCAAACGGCATGGCTTCATTTTTTGGGGGAAGAGAATGTAAATAAACGTATCAGATATGCAGATTTAACTCATTACGATAATTTTACTAAGCTGCCTCCAACAACCATTGTTGCCTGTGAACTGGATCCTTTAAGGGATGAAGATATAGAATTTGCACAGTTGCTGTATAAGGCTGGTGTCAAGACTGAACTATGGGTTATTCCAGGTGCCTTACATGTTTTTGATCTGTTTGATTCTCCCATGAACAATCAATATAAAAAGTTTATGATGGGCAGGCTTTTTTGTAAAACAAATAAAAGGAAAAAATAATATTCAAAAACGTCTTCATGAAGATGGTTTTGAATATTATGAGATGATTTTTCTACGTATTCTGATTATATATATAATTCACTTTTTGGTCCTGAAATCTTTGTTATAATTTTGCAAACGAATAATTTACCTGTAGGAGGAAACAAGAATTTAGAATACATTGAATATTAACTTTAAACGTGCACTGTCTCAGAAATCTGTTTTTATAGCTGCTTTATCTGTTTCTTTAATTGCAGTTGTAGCACTCGCTATTTTGAGCTTTTTAATTACCCGTGACAGCCAGAAAAATACCGAAGATTTCGCAAGGAAAACTTTTGTCCGTAAATATGAATCCGTTGAAAAGGAATTTAGAAATATTGAGGATTATCAATATCTGCTTCGTGCCCTGATCCAAAAAGACGGGTTGAAAAACTATAAAGATTATTCTTCCGTTTTAAATGACCTGAACAAAAAACGCAATCTTTTAGCTTACAGCTGGTATTACTATTATAATGACGTCTCCGGAAAAACCGAGAGTAATACCCCATTGTCTGATGTTTTCAAAAAAACAGGAAACATAGAAAAGTCTGTCACTTTAAAAAATAATGCAGCCGGGCATTTCAAAGACCTTCTAATTACCCGTAAAGACAGCTTGTATTGGGTGAGCTATGATTCTTTGCTGTTGCCGGATAAAAATAAACTGTATTATGGTTCTGCTGTAAGTCTGGATGACCTTCATCAATATTTTATCAATGTAGATAAAAGCTCTAATACCTACGCCTATGTTTTTACCAAAGAAGGTATTTGTATTACCCATCCTGAAAAGAAATACCTTGGTAAAAATATTTTTGATTTTACAGATATTAAGTCTAAAGATACATTGAGCAGTGAAACAAAATCAGGATATACCGAAGGCATTGCAATCTCTGAGTATCTGGGAGTTGAAGTCACCCGGTTTATAAAACCCTTAAAAACGGATAATTTTGAAGGATATACCGTGGTTAACCACGTCAATTTTATTATCGATGAAAATGTATACAAAGTAAAAACGTATACCACCTATATTTTTCTGGCAGCATTATTTCTTATTGTAACGGTCTTTATATTGTTTCAGAGATCTGCTCATATTGCCTATAGGGAAAAAGAAAAAATACAGTCTGAAAAGAACTTATTGTTGGTAGAGAACGAAAAGATGCACAAAGCAGAAGTCATCAACCAGCTTCAGCAGCTTAAAAATAATATCAATCCGCATTTTCTGTTCAATTCTCTGAATTCCCTATATATGCTGATCGGGATTAATAAAGACAATGCGCAAAAGTTTACCATGAATCTTTCAAAGATCTACCGCTATCTTATTGTACCTCCCAAGGAAAATATTGTTTCCGTTGCCCAGGAGATTAATTTTATACAGCAGTATATGGAACTTTTGAAAAGCAGGTTTGATGAAGAGCTGAAGTTTAAATTAGTGATTAATAATCAGGAGAGTTTGGAAAATAAGATTCCTTATCTGTCTCTTCAAATCGTAACGGAAAATGCGATAAAACATAATATAGCAACCATAGATCAGCCTCTGGAAATTATCATTACCATTGAAAAAGAAGGGATCATTGTAAAAAATACCTGGCAGCTCAAAACAGAACCCGTTCAGGGAGAGAAATTCGGAATTGATTATTTGAATCAAGTTTATGGATATTTTAAACATAATTTTGTTAATATTTCTGTAGATGGTGAATATTTCATATGTTTTTTGCCATTAATGAAGTGAAAATAAAAATCCATTCACTCCCGAAATATCCCCTCTCACTCCCTAACACTATATATATGATTCTCTTTACCTATAGCTTTGCCCGCTGAAACTAAGATATTTACTATTTGGAATGAATCGGACTATTTTAATGAAGAATTACAGGCTGGCACTGTATTTAGGACTTGCTGTGGCTTCGCCGGCAGTGCTGGCACAGAAAAAAGATTCTGTAAAAACGACTAAAGAAAAAACTGAAAAAGCTGACGTTTCTTCGAAGAAAACAAAAAAAATTGAAGACCTGATCAAAAAAGGAACTTATAAAAAAGGACTTTTTAATACGATCCAGGTAAAAACGGATGTTTATTTTGAAATTCCTGACAGCCTGATGGGGCGTCAGTTTTTGGTGGTTAATAAACTGTCTCAGGTACCTATGCAGGTAAATGAAGCTGGTTTAAACAAAGGAATGAACTATGAAAATAAAATCATTTCATTTCACCGCGATACCGTAGCTAAAAAAGTTTGGGTCAGAACTTCAGAGGCGAAAGTTTCTTCCCCTAAAAATGATGCTATTACAAAATCTGTAAAAGATAATTTCTCAGAATCTATTATTGAAGTTTTTGATATTGAAGCTCAAAATTCAGATTCTACGGCGGTAGCCATTAAGGTAAACAAAGTTTTTGATGGAAATCAGAAAAGCTTTAATGATGTTTTGGCTAATGTAGGATTGGGGGGATCAGTGAAATCAAGCCTTTCTTACATTGAAGGCGTGAAGACATTTCCTCAGAACCTTGTGGTGAAATCCCAGTTGTCAACATCCGTGAATGAAGGAGGTGTTGATTTGCCGGTAACACTTGGTGTAACCACTAATCTTGTACTGCTTTCTAAAACTCCTATGAAACCGAGAGTTTCTGATCCAAGAGTGGGGTTTTTTACAGAAAAACACTGGGCATTTAATGATGGCCAACAGAAAATGGATGAGAAATTCTTTATTACCAAATGGAATTTGGAACCTAAAGATGAAGATAAAGAAAGGTATTTGAAAGGAGAATTGGTAGAACCTAAAAAACCGATTGTATATTATATTGATCCATCCACCCCAAAGCAGTGGCGTGAGAAAATTATTGCAGGAGTTCATGACTGGCAAGTGGCTTTTGAGCAGGCTGGTTTCAAAAATGCGGTCATTGCAAAGATGCCGGATGAGAAAGATGAGGATTTTGATATTGATGATGTAAGATATTCGGTGATTACCTATGCGGCTTCCCCTAAATCTAATGCTATGGGGCCTTCGGTAGTGGATCCTAGAAGTGGTGAGATTATAGAGGCGGATATCATCTGGTGGCATAATGTAATGACTTCGCTTCAGGAATGGATGAGAATTCAGATAGGGCCTATAGATCCTAAAGCCAGAGGAAATAAATTCAGTGATGAATATATGGGAGAAGCTATCCGGTTCGTTTCGTCCCATGAAGTAGGACATACTTTCGGATTGAAACATAATATGGGATCTTCCTTCGCCTTTCCTGTAGAATCACTCCGTTCCAAAGAGTTTACCGATAAGATGGGCGGTACAGCACCTTCTATCATGGATTATGCCCGTTACAATTATGTAGCTCAGCCGCAAGATGGTGTTACTGCTATTACTCCAAAAATTGGAATTTACGATAAATATGCTATCGAATGGGGCTACCGTTGGTATCCTGAAGAATTTTCTGAGAAAAAAGCATTGAGAAATTTAATAGAGAAACATGAGGACGACCCTCTGTATTTTTATGGAGAACAGCAAAGTTATCTGGAAACTATAGATCCGCGTTCACAATCTGAAGATTTGGGTGATGATGCTATGAAGGCCAGTGAATACGGGATGAAAAACCTGAAAATTGTTGTAGATAATCTTTTAAAATGGAGCTATGCAGATGGTAAAGATTATACGGATGCAGGGAAATTGTATTTAGGGGCTATTGGGCAATGGGATCTGTATACCGGTCATGTCATGGCGAATGTAGGAGGAATTTATCTGAACCATACGAATTTCGGAAATAAGAAAAAAGCTTACGAAGCAGTACCTGCAGAAACCCAGAGAAGAGCTGTTGATTATCTTGTTAAGAATGCCATCAACCTTCCGGAATGGTTATTTTTCAATCCGATCTCAGAGAAAACATATCCTGTTAAAAATTCTCCAATGGGACCGTTTGAACAGACTCCTTATACGCTGGCAAGAGGAATGCAGTATGCAAATATTTATTCCCTGTTGATGGATGACAGACTGTTGAGATTATTGGAAAATGAGCTAAAACATGAGGTTTCGGGGTCAAAAGGGGAAATATATACTGTTGAGAATTTATTTGATCAGATAAGAACTGCTATTTTCAATAAAAGAGGAAGTCTGACGATCCTTGAAAAGATGACGCAGAAGAACTATGTGGACGCTTTAATTGTTTCTGTGAATAAATTATTTGAAAAGACTGCGGTAAAGGCACTGAAGGTAGACAATACCCTGAAAATGCCAATGATCTGTACTTTCCATGAAGATGATAAGGAGCTTAGAAACATTAATTATTCCTCAATGAAAAGAGTATCTGAAGTAACTACCTATAAAAGGGCAGAACTGCACAAGGTGCTGGATTTACTGAACAGAACCAGATATAAAGGAGATGATGCTTCAAGAGCTCATTACACAGACTTAATTATTCGAATTGAAGAGGCTTTAAATAAATAATCGGCTATGAAAAAAACTCTAATACTTTTACCTCTTTTAGCAGCTAATATCGCGTTAGCGCAACAAAAGAAAACCATCACCGGAAAGATAGAAGATGGAAACACATCTCAAATAATTAGCGGTGCATCTATAAAAATAGAAACACAATCTGTTTCTACAAAAACCGAGCTGGAAGGAGTTATTGAAAGTGTATCTGTAGGTACAGTAACCGATAAGGACGGAAAATTCATATTAGAAATCCCGGCAGACACTAAGTCTGTATCCGTAAGTTATCCTGGCTATGAATCCAGGATTATTCAGATCAATGAAGGACAGACTCATTATACAATAAGATTGGTCCCTGAGCTTTCTGACAAGAATAAAATACAGGAAGTCATCATTACAGGATATCAGAAAATTGAAAAACGCAAACAGACCTCAGCGGTTTCAACGGTTAAGATGGATAATATTAACCAGGCTGGTGTGGCAAGTATAGATCAGATGTTATCAGGACAAATTGCCGGAGTAGCTGTTACTCCGGAAACAGGAGCTCCGGGAAGTCCGGCAAAGATCAGAATCCGTGGAACAGCTTCACTTTCTGGTCCGCAGGATCCGCTATGGGTGATTGATGGTCTTCCATTGGAAGGAAATGATGTGCCTAACTTCACCGATAAGGATAATATCGATCAGCTCCAGAACTTCTCTATTGCAGGGTTGAACCCGAATGATATTGAAGATATTACCATTTTAAAAGATGCTGCGGCTACTGCTATTTATGGAGCAAGAGCAGCTAACGGGGTAATTTCCATTACTACGAAAAAAGGAAAAAAAGGAACCATGAGAGTGAATTTTTCAGCGGATACCTTTATTACATCCCGTCCGGACTTTGGTAAACTTAATCTTTTAAATGCCTCTGAGAAAGTTGACCTTGAACTGATGCTTGCTCAGCGTGCCGACCTAACATATCGTGCTGATAAAGGAGAGGTAATGAGGATTTTAACCAAAAACGGGCAGCTTGATGCTTTCAGAAATGGTGGTTTAGATGCGTTGAATGCACTGACGATTCAGCAGATTAACGGCTTAAGGAACAGCAATACCGATTGGGGAAAATTACTATATAGAAATGCGATCAACAGACAGTATGGAGTAAGTATTTCCGGAGGTAGTGACCGTTCAGATTATTATTTTTCCCTGGGATATTATGACGAGCAGGGAACAACTATTGGTACAGGCTTTAAACGTTATAACCTGACGTTAAAAAAC
Source organism: Chryseobacterium sp. Bi04 (assembly GCF_918698085.1). GTDB lineage: Bacteria > Bacteroidota > Bacteroidia > Flavobacteriales > Weeksellaceae > Chryseobacterium. The sequence continues at coordinate 114,930 of NZ_CAKKLP010000006.1, read as the reverse complement.
AACTATAAATTAAGTGACAAATTAAATGCAGGAATCTCTATTTTCGGTACACAGAGTGAGCGTGAATCATTCATTACAGATGCTGATGCCAATATCAGCCCTGTCAACTATTCAAGAAATGCCAATCCTTATCTGACACCTTACAACGCAGATGGAAGCTACAGGTATGACAGGGATATCGATGGTTTTGATGACAGGTATATTCCTTTCAACTTCCTTGAAGAAAGAGAAAATACAAGTTACAACCTAAAAAACCATTCCCTAAAAGCGATATTGGATTTAGAGTATAAAGTAACCAAAAGCCTGAAATTTACTTCGCAGTTGGGAATTCAGTACGATACCAATGAAACGGAAAAATATGCGGCTCAGAATACTTACTTTACCAGAAAGATGAAAGAAGGAACCCGTTATTATAAAGATGGGGCATACCGTTATTTCTTGCCCGACGGAGCAGTAAAGCAAAACTGGGATAATGACTTTTTCCAATACAACTGGAAACTGCAGGGATCTTACAGCACGAAAATTAATTCCGTACATGAAATTGACTTGATGGCCGGAACGGAACTTCGTAAAACAGAAGATAATACAACCATTACAAGAGCATTTGGTTATGATCCTACCACAAGAAGAGCAACGGCAATTGTATTTCCAAGCTCCAGTTTCGCGGCAGAGAGAAAGTACGAAACCTATCGTGAAATGCCACCTGTAGAGAATGCTTATGCTTCAATGTTTGCTACAGCTTCATATACCTATGACCAGAAATATACTTTCTTTGGAAGTGTAAGATACGACGGTACCAACTTATTCGGGGTTAATAAAAAGTATAAATACCTTCCGATATGGGCTGTTTCAGGTTCATGGTTGGTATCAAAGGAGAACTTCATGAAGAATGTTAATGCTATCTCTAACTTTAGACTGAGAGCTTCCTATGGTCTGCAAGGAAATATTGACCGTAACACATCACCATTCTTTATTGGAGAATACAGTGATGCAACAATTCTTCCCGGATCAAAAGAAAATATCATAAATGTAATCAGTCCTCCGAATGATAAGCTTCGTTGGGAAAAAACAACCAATGTTAACTTCGGGCTTGATTTGGGCTTGTTCAAAAACCGTATCAACCTTACTGCTGATGTTTACAGCAGAAAAGGAACAGATATGATCAGTATGAAAGAAACACCGCTGGAAACCGGGTTCGAATATACGATGATGAACTGGGGAAGTCTGACGAATAAAGGTTTTGAATTGGCGCTATCTACCAGAAATATCGACAAAGAAAATTTCAAATGGAGTACCACGATTAACTTTGCCCACAACAAGAGCAGGGTACTGAGTGAGCAGCCTCGTGATAACGCTTTGCTTCCTTCAAGAGAAGGTCTTCCGGTGAATGCCGTTTTTGCTTTGAAAACAGCAGGAATGGATGAACAAGGAAACCCAATGTTCTGGAAAGGCAATGAAAAAATATCAGCTGCAGACTTCTTTAAATTATACGATGTCTATGCGGATTTCCTTCCGGGTCAGCTTGTAGATACCAAACTTTCCAATGCAGAATTAAGAAGTATGTTTACTTATATCGGAGACAGGGATCCGAAATTTACAGGAGGTATTATCAACACATTTAAAGTACATAATTTTGATCTTACTGTTTCTGCAACATTTAACCTGAAACAGACCGTAATGAGAACGCCTTCTTACCGTGGATCTGAGTTTGACAGAGGTAGAAATTATACCAGAGATATCTATGAAGTAGGAGGTTCACTTCCGGGAATTACAAGCCCTGATATGGAGGCTAATCCGAATGGATGGATGGCAAATAAATGGTTTACCGGTAACCGTTCCAATGCGTACAGCTTATTGGATGTATGGGCAAAAGAAATCAGCTATATAAGAATCAGCAGCATCCGTTTGGGATATACACTTCCTAAAGAGTTTACAGCTCCTATGGGAATCAGTGCATTGAGGCTGAGTGTTGAAGGGCGTAATTTATTTGTATTCAGTAACGGATATAAGGGATATTTTGATCCGGAAACCTATGGGAATATTTATGCACAGCCTATTACAAAGTCAGTTACAGTAGGATTTAATGTTTCTTTTTAAAACTTGAAAAAAATGAGAAAAATAACAACATTTATAGCACTGGCGGTAATCAGTTTTACCAGTATCGGGTGTGATAGATTTTTAGATATTCAGCCGGAAGGAAAAGTAATTCCAACCACAGTTGATGATTACAGGAAAGTACTTACGTCAGCCTATTCAAAATACCCTTCTCACAGAGCTCTTACAGCACTCCGCACCGATGAGGTGAATATTGATGAGAATACCAGCGATTTCATCTCTTACCGTGAGATTGCTATGTGGAAGGACTCCAATACAGATCAGGCAACTACTGAGTTTCCATGGGTGAGTTTTTATTCCGTGGTATTTTACCTGAATCAGATCATCAATGAAGGAAGCAAGACTGTGGCGGAGTCTCCTGAAAAACAGCAGATTTTAGCTGAAGCCTATGCATTGCGTGCCTATACCTATTTCGATATGGTTAATTTGTATGCTAAACCTTACAACAGTGCCACTGCTTCTACAGACAGAGGAATTCCTATCACCCTTGATATTGATCTTGAACAAGTATTGAAACCTTCTACTGTACAGGAAGTTTACAGTCAGGTTCATGCAGATATGGCAAAAGCTGAAGGCCTTATGGTAGAGCAGAAGCAGGCTACAGGCATCAATTACAGATTTTCTAAGGCTGCATTACTGGCACTTGAGGCAAGAACAGCTCTTTATGAAGGAGAATGGAATAAGGCTCTAAGTTATTCAGAGCAGGCATTGGCTATTAAAGGTGATATTAGCAATCTGAATACGGTAAATACGGCACCTAACCATTATGCTTCGCCGGAATCTATTCTGGCTCTGGATAACGCATTCAACAGCTCTGTGCAGAATTTATCCTTTGCATCTGCAGAACTTCTTTCAAAATATAACAGTACTACAGATAAAAGATTCGGACTATATTTTGAAAAGAGCGGAAATAAATATAAAGTGATCAAAGGAGGAAGCTCTGATTTCAGAGTATCTTTCAGAACATCCGAACTGTATTTTATAAAATCTGAAGCTTTGGTAAAGCTGAATAAACCTGATGAAGCCAAGCAGGAACTTCTTAAGGTTTTAAAAAACAGATACACCCCGGATGGATATGTTTCTGTTCAGAATCAGGTAGCACCAATGAACACTGCGGAATTCATGAATTTTATTCTGGATGAAAGATTCAGAGAATTTGCAGCAGAAGGACAGCGTTGGTTCGATTTAAGAAGAGCAAATCAGAAAAAAATAACCCATACAGTAAATGGGCAGGAATATATTCTTCAGCAGAATGATGTGAGATATACCATAGAATATCCGATGAGTGCGAAGAAAAATAATCCTAATTTATAATACATTCATATTAACACCCCTGAAACCGCCAGAGCTTAACCGTTCTAGCGGTTTTTTTGTACTTTTGTACCGTTATGAAAATTGCCATTATAGAAGATGAATTGCTGGCTGTTAATTATCTGAAAGACCTTTTGGATAAGCAGACTATAGTTCCTGTCACTGAGATAGTTATTCTTCGTTCCAAAAAACAGGCAATAGATTTCTTCGAACATAATGCTGCAGATCTTGTTTTTATGGATATTCATCTTGGTGACGGAATGAGCCTGGAAATCTTTGAACAGGTGGAGCTTTTTACCCCGATTATCTTCATAACGGCATTTGATGAGTATGCGATAAGAGTATTCAGACATTTCACCATTGATTATCTTTTAAAGCCTTTTGAAGAAGATGACCTACACAAAGCATTACAGAAATTTATCTCCATCAGGAATAATTTTGACCCGGAATCTACTTTAAAATCCATTTCTACCTTACATCAGGGAGGCTCCGAAATGATGAAACGTTTTATGGTAAGAGAAGGGAATAAGCTTAAATCCATAGATGAGCATCATACGGCCTATTTTTTTGCGTCGGGGAAATATCTTTTTTTAACGACAAAGGACCATCAAACCTATATTTACGATGATACTATTAAAGATATTATTCAAAAATTAAATCCCAATGTTTTCTTTAAAGTAAACCGTAAATTTATCATCAATAAAGAAGCAGTCACTGAAATTATCAAACATTCAAGCCAGAAAGTAGAGCTTAAGCTTTCCCCCGAACCTGAAGTGAATACTGAGGTTTTTATCAGCAAAATGCAGATCGCTGAATGCCTGAGCTGGCTGAACAGCTGACCTGCCTTATAAAGTATCTTCATCCATCCTAGATCCTTTCCATGATAAGGTGTCTTATTTTTTTGTATTTTCATCCTTCAATTAATTATTAACTATTGAATTATGAAAATATATCTATTAGCTACTCTATTATGTTCTTCTTTAGTACTCTCTCAAAAGATACAGCTGAAGAAAGACAAAATTCTGGTCAATGAAAAAGAAGCCGGAATTCTGAAGTCTCCTTACCGGGATCACTTTGAGTTTTATACCTTAGCTAATGAAAAAGTTTTTGATGCCGATCTCAAAGGGGTTACCCTGGCAAAGGACCAGTTTCTGTATTACCTGGATATGAAATCGGCAGACGGAAAGACCACCCAGATTCCGTATGAAGTATTAATCACCTCTTTTAAACCGGATAGAATTGTTGCCCATCAATTGGCTGTAAAATACCATCTCTTCGGTGAGAACGGTTTTGATAAAAATGAAGTGGAGAAATTCTTTGCTACACCGAGAGAAAATTTGGCGGATAAATACCTTACAGCAAAAACCAACAGCATTGCAGAAGATAATGAAAGAAAGAGCAGGCTTGACAATATCAGAAGTCTTTATAACCCAAGATTGGGATCAAAAGGTGAAATACTGATTAATAACGGAAATTATCCCGCTAAAATAATAGGCTATGCAAAAGGGTACAACTGTGCTGGATTTAATACTGCAGGCCCATGCCTGGAGGTAAGCGATCTGGATGGGATTAAGGTAGCTTCTATGTACCAGACACAGGGCATCAAAACATATACAGTAAGAACCTTTGATCATAATGAGTTTACTTTTACTGCCACAAGACCTTACGCTCAGTCGGATTATGCTTTTGTCAATGAGTTTATAGCCAATCTTTTTATCCAGGGCTATACACTGGAACATCAGGCGTATTATAAAAACCAGGAGCTTCAGCATGCAAAAGTGACAGATGCCGTCAACCGCAGTATCAATTTATATGATGTTCCGGGATACCTGGTGGAAAAATCAGGGAAGAAAACAGAAGGAGCGATCACCATCTGGTTTGAAATGCTGGATACCGAAAGAACCGGTCAAAAGCTTCCTGAAGGTGGTGCTGATCTCTTTGGGCAGCGGGTTACTTTAAAGAAACAACTGCCGGGAATGAGGAGTATGGCGACCAAAATCTATGATGCAGACTCCGGTGTACATTTTTGTGTGGCTGCCAATGGAAATGAAGAATGCTATTACGGACTGGATGTAAAAGGGGAGTTTATGAAGAAAATGCAGAACTACGGAAGCCTGCATGGTAATAATTCCTATTTCTACAGGCTGATAGCGAAGGAGAATAAAATCATGCTGCTTCAGGATCCTGTTGAAAGGCAGAAATATGTAATCAAAACAGACCTTCAGCCCAAAGGGCAGATGCTTGATAACAGATCAAACGATAAACTTTCAGAAAAGCTGGCTGATTATCTTAAAGATTGTAAAACAGTTTCTGATCAGTTGAAAAAAGAAAGCTTTGATCTTAAAAACGAACAAAACCTGATGCAGATTATTTCTGACTACAGTAAATGTAAGAAGTAACTGCATACCGATACCAAACAATTAAATCCGGCAATAGAATGAGAGCTCTATTGCCGGATTATTATTTATAGGGAAAACCATAAGATTTTAATTTTCTTTCAGAAAAAATTTAATGCGTCAAGTTTTGACGTTGAGGGGCTATACTTTTGTTTCAGAAATAAACAACAAGCTATAATGATGATACCACTTTTTATGAAAATGATTCACATGTCCGAAAATCAAAGATCATAACAAAATTTTCACATTTTTTTACCACAAAATATAACACGTCAGGTTTTGGCGTCAGCCTGAAATAGCTTTGCTTAAGAATCAAACACCAAATCACAAAATAATAATCATCCATGGATAAACCAAGTGAAAACAGAATAAGAAATCTCCATCCATTGGTAAGGAAAGAAGTCACAGAAATTGTAAAAGAATGTGATGAAGCCCTTACCGGGAGAGCAAGAGTGAGGATTACCCAGGGGTTAAGATCCTTTAAAGACCAAGATGCATTATATGCGCAGGGAAGAACAAAAGCCGGAAAAAAAGTCACCAATGCCAAAGCCGGACAAAGTATTCACAATTACGGATTAGCGGTAGATATCTGCCTGATTATCGACGGAAAAGTAGCAAGCTGGGACACTGCGAAAGACTGGGATAACGATGGCGTAGCCGACTGGTACGAATGTGTAAAGATCTTTGCAAAACACGGCTGGAGCTGGGGCGGAAACTGGAAAACCTTTAAAGACCTGCCACATTTTGAACGAAGCTCCATCTGGAAAGGCGGGCGAAAGATCAAAGCATCCTGGAGAAACTTACAAAATTTACCAAAAGATAAAGACGGATATGTAATTTTCACCCAATAATCCCGGGATTATTTTACAGTGAAAATCAATATTACAATCAACCGGAATGATTGTACGGGAAGAGGTTTGTCTTTACCGGAAAAAAATAAACCTCTTCTTATTGAACAGTAGAAAAAATCTGAAAAAAATCTGAATAATAGAACTATTGAAGCAGCTAAGATACATGAAGAAAAATCATATTGCCTTTTTAAGGAAACACTCCTTAAAAAGTAACCAGGCTTAGTATTCTTAAAGCCTAATTGACCCTAATGGTTCAGAATGCTTTTCAGTTTTTATGAGGCTGATCATTACCACCGTCTTATCTTTTATTAACACCAAAAATCACAAAAATGCCACAAAATATTCCATCGGGAAGCTTATCAACAGCTCCCGACAGCAAAGGGCTTAACGTACGGCCAGATCTGTTGCCGGAGTCTTTCTTCTTCCTGGAGAAAGGAAAGATTTTCTCGCAAGACCCGGCCGGAAAATTTGGAGCTAATGGGACTGTATTCAGGACCACCTCCAAAGTAAGCGTTACCGGCAAAGTATATACAATTTGTCAGGGACAGGTATTTTTACAACCTTGTGGAACAGATGCCACTAAAGTAAATGCGATCCTGAAGCCTTTTAATCAGCCGATTAAGGGACTTGCGATCAAATATATCGTGTACAGAGGCCTGAACAGATCAGATTTCTTTGGCTCTAACTTCGTTATTAATGACGGAACAGGAGTAACAGGCTTTGTAGACGTCATCAGAAAAGAATTTAAAGACCTGTATGCTATGCTGGGAATTACCCAGCCTGCGTTTACTGCTCAGCATATCGGGTATCCATCAGGAACTTCCCAGTCAGCAGATGACCTTATTGATGATTATTTCCTTAAGATTTCTAAAGTTCAAACTACCGGAACTACCACCACTGAAGTAGAGCCCAAAAAAGCTTTTGAACTGCCCATGATCCCAAGAGGAACCCATCTTGGAACTGCCACAGGAAGCATAGGAATTGATATCGTATTGAACGAAGGAGATTATACCGTAGCCAATGACCCCAATCCTTTTAAACTGAATCTGGCTTTTGCTCGAAGTGCTGACCATGTTTTAGATCAGGCAGCAGGTGCTACAGTTTTTAAAAAGAAACTCATCAGGGAAACAGCCACTCAGTTCCTTGATATTGCAGCCTTTTATGGTTTGCATACCCAGGGAAAAGGAAAGATTCATATGAGTGACAACTCTGTCCTGCAAACGGTAGAACAGATTGCCAGTCAGATTTCAGGCTTTAAAACAGCTGAGACTACCTATCTGTACATCCAGGGAAGCAGACAGAGATCCTATAATTTCTATGGAAATCAGAACCTGGAAGGAAGTGCCAACAATATTAAAATCGGACCAACAGCTGGCAACCTTTCCTTAGAGCAGTTTGAAGCAGGCTGGCCAGTAAAAGAGCTGGTTGCACAGCCATCATTGGTACTGCAGCTTACAACTGATAATAATGATGCCGCTGCCATGTACGTAAAACAAGGTGTTTTACACGCAGATACTCCCAATGAGGATTATTTTATCAGAGGTAAAAACTTATTGCAGGAAGAGGGAAATGGAGTCGATACCAATTTCACGAAGCCCATTACTTTCAGTTTAAATAAAACAAGTGCCAATAAAACAGTTGCTTCATTTGTACAGTTGATTTATGAAGGGAAAACAGTGAAAGTCACTTCTGAAACCCCTGGTCCAAATCCGGGAGATCCTGCTGTAAGCACAAGTTACGATTTGAAAGACATTGATGACATCTTTGGATTGATTAATGTGACTCCGAAAATTCAGTCTAAAGACGGAAATGAGCTTGCTTATGTTATTGATCAGAATTTATTGTTGATTGATTTTGAAAATAAAGCAGGAGGAAAAGACATTGCAACGGTGACCACCAAGAAAGTAGAGGATCTCATTATGAAAAATGATACGGAAAGTGTGAAAAGAGTTACTTATGAGACGTTGTTGAATAATATCCGCCAGAATGTAGGTGGCTTTTTTGAAAGTAGATCTGCTTATCAAGATAATAGTAATGGAGGAACAATTAATTATAGTGATAAAAGGAATAATTTCTATCAACCGGAAACCCCTTATTATTTGAAATCACGAGTATTTATGGATTTAGAAGGGCAGACTATAACAGGATTATCAATTGATTCTGAAAAGGGATATTTACCAAGTAAAAAAATATTAGGAATAACTAAAATAGAGAATGATTCATGTTTTAACATTATTAACAGTCAGAATCTTAATAATCCTAAATTTTATTTTACAAACCTCAGAGAAGATGAAAACAGTTATTATAACTCTCAGGAAGGGCTAAAATATAAAAAATATTTTCTACTTATCATAGGTGAGACCAATCTTGGAGAACTTAAAATAGTGTCTCCAGCAGAAAAAATATTTATAACAACTATAGATAATATGGTCTTTACTTCTGATGAATATGCAAAATGGACTCCAAAATCATTTAATACACAAAAATTAATACCTAGTACATATTTATAATGAAAGCATCAATTTTATATGGAAGTTATGATATATTGGGGAATGCCCTTGTTGTCAGAATAAATAATTTAGAGAGCACGGTTTATACTCTAGGAGGTTATTTAGTAGGTTTTACAAAAAATAATATTGATTATTATCATTTTCTTAAAGCGGATTTTAAAGCAGATGATAATAATAAAGCAAGTGCCGGATATTATTCTTTGCAAGATTGGTTGAAGTACTGGGCTGATGAGTTGGAACTAAATAAAATAAGGAAATTTGAAGATAAAACCAGTTTTGAATATGTTCAAGAAGGAGATACAATTATCGTTGAAAAGCAAAAGATTGATAGCTCCATGGCTAATTATAATATTACTGAGACTTATTCATATACCTGGAATTCTAAAGAACGTTTAATCCCTTTTACGAATGAGATTTATATTCCTAAGAATACTATTCCTTCAACTCAAATATATACATCAGAATCTCTTGCTACAAATTTTTTTAATAATTCAAAATCCCTTATTAATTTAGTCACAGGTGCTGAAAACAAGAAAAAGGTAACACAGTTTTTAGTTTATTCAGCGTTTTGTCTTAATCATATTAGTAAATCAATTTTACCATTGTTTTCGGATGCCACTTACCAATCTTATATTAATGAACAAAGAAATTATTGGACAAACCCTTTTGTAAATGCATCAAATCAAAGTGAGGTAGAAATTATTAATTTGGTTGATAGTTTTTATCAAGAAGTTGTCAATTTTTATGCAGTAGGTTTTAGATGTAAAGTTAAAATTGAAAAGGCGCAAGGAAATAAAAAGTTTTTTTACTTAACATTGTTCATGGGGGTTAAGGCTCTTACAACCTTAACTTCACCTTTAAAGATACAGGTATTGCTTTCCGCAAAAGAAGAGCTAGAAGTTTTCTTTGAACAGGAAGCTGTAGAAAATTTAATTGTTCGAATCACAAAATCATTTGATATAAATACTGTTGATCGGATTGACGCTTTTTTTGAAGGTTTATTAAGTTCAAATAATCAATCAGTAGATAGTGGGAAAACAAAAACACTCTATCAGTATATTTATGATAAGATGAGTACAAGCTTACTATTCACAAAAGGAGTGATTACTCTTTCTAATTGGGTAATGTCGACAAATTTCACTCCTACTGATACTAAAGGACAATTTGTACAGACCATATATTTATTATGGCAGTTTAGTAAATATTGTCCATATAATGAAGATGGCAGTATCAAACCAAATGTATTAGGTTTTAATAGAGTTGCGACAGAGGTGGTGACATTTGATAATAATATTCAGGGAATTTTTAAATACACACACAACTGTGCATACACTGCAAAAATAGATGTTGAAAATTCTAATAGCGAAAGGACTTTTTATAAATATTCAATATTGAATGAAAATTCTGCTCCTATTGTTATGCCTTATACCTCTGAAAAATATGTCAATGTTTTTTTTGATAATTTTAAGTTTGAATTCCAGAAAGATAAAATATTAGCAAAAGAATTATTAATAACATACGGAAAACAAGTCACATCAATGATTGGAACTTCATCAGGTCCTATTGGAACTGAGGTTCTATATGGTAAGTATGATATACTTCAACCAGTTACACTTTTAAATTCTGATGTAGATTCGGCAGTACCTGTATATTCTACTCAGGGACAAATCTTTGATGTAAGTGGTAAGAAAATTAATTCTTTTATTCCGCTTTTTGTTTTACTTTATATTGCAGAAACTAATGAGAGAAATAATTCTGAAACATTGATTGGCTATGCCTTAGATGTTCCTTTAACTATAACTGGAGTTGGTGGTCTAACAAAACTAAGACACTTACGATGGGCAGCAGCAGGTGCAGATACCATTGGATTAGTGAGCTTACAGGGATTAAGTTTAGTAATTGATGGACTTACCTTTACATCACAAGTACTTACCTATATTAGCCTTATTGTTGGAGACTGTAATAATCAAGATGAATTCTGTAAAACATTTAAGATTTTTTCAGATAGGCTTAATATTGTGTGTTTATCACTTAATGGAGGTAGAATGGCAGGAATTGGTATGACAAGCCTTACAAGGCAGGCATCAAGAGTAATTTCGAAGGTTGCTGCAGGAGCTACAGACGAAACGATTATCAGGGCAAATTTACGAGCCAAACTGATTTTAATGAACGCTACTGCTACTGCAGAAACAGTTGATAAAACAGTTGATAATATTTATAATTTATATGTAAGAAGTAATAATCTGTATACGAATCCTCTAGGGCCTGCATTATCTCTTACTTTTGTTACATATAAATTTGCTAAACTGATATTTGATAAAATTGTAAATGTTCTGATAAAACAACAAAACAATTTATATAATATATCTGATACTATTCCTGTAGGAGGGGTTGTGAAATATCCACCTAGATTTTCAATATATAAATATGAAGAATTAGCAACTGGCGGATGGAAGAAACTATCGCAAACAGTTCATACAGAGGCAGAAATTTGTGAAATAATTCGTATAGGAAAACAGTATGGATTTAGTGATGAATTAACCACCCATTTTTTATTAAAAAGTTTAAGGGTTCAGAAAAATAAGACCTGGGTGCAAGTTACTGGATTTATGGAGAGATATGAGAATTTTAGAACAACCAGAAATTTTGTACCTTATTCATTTACTTCTGCAATTCATCTTGAAAGTTTTAATAATCATCTTCGTAGTATATTAACAAAATATGGGCTAGAAAAATATCTAGATGAATATCAAATATCAGGTTCCTCATTATATCAGAATCAAGTTCCAGATTTAGATTTGTGTTCTTATATTAAAAAGTCTAAGTTTTGGGATGCCTATGCAGAAAGTGCAGAGTTATTTTATAAAAATATGGGTAGAGCCAATGGTCCTAATGCCTTGAAAAAACAAGATATACTGTATGCATATTTTAAAAAGTATGTTGAAGCAAGAAAAGAATTTGCAAAAACAAACCCAAATATAACTCCAAGACAAATTGTTGAAAATTTAGAAAATCTAGATCAACTGTCAGCAAAGGGTATTATAAGAATTGAAAATGGTAAAATAATTTCTTTAGCTGATGAGTTATATGATATGAAATTCTTATCTGAAGACATAAAACCTAAACTATATAAACCAGACAAAGTTGATAATTGGGGTGGAATAGATTTTAATATATTTATAAATGCAAATAATGGAAGAAGATTAAATCCGGATTTAACAATTAAAATAAATTGATTATGAGTATAGAATATAAGAATGATAATTTCAAAATTATAACAGAACAACAATTTAAGCAGAATTTTTCTGGATATAAAGATAATATTGTTAACAATATTATTAAAACCAGAGAGAGATATTTAGATGGTAATATTTTTGCCTTGCATTATTACAAAAATATAAATGAAATTGATAGTCAAATTGTAGAGCAACATAAAAACCTTCCTAATTTAGAAGTGCTAAGTATTCGAGAAAGAGAAGCATATGGTGAATTTTGGATTGATAAAATAAAATATTTTGATTTAGAAGCAAATCAATTTTCGCAATTAATAGTTAGAGAGTTATATAATAATAATGGACAAATTATTGCTTGGGAATGTACAGATCCTTCTTTGCCATCAAGTAATGAACACCATTATGAACTGACAAAATCATACTATAAAACAACTGATGGATTTTATGGAGAATATTTTGATTCTCATTATAAATCAGGTGTTTTTTCAGATATTGAATATTTTTCTAATGGTATAAATACTGATGACCAAGATGTTGAAAGAGGAATTTATGGTGTTTATGCCGAACAATTGATGATTAGAATGAATATCCCACAGAAGATGAGAGCTTGGTATGTAAATAATCAATTCTTACCAGAACTATAATTATTTAGGAAAAACAGTTTCGTCATACTATAAACTACTTTATGCCAATATTTAATTGACATAAAGTATTACGGAGCCTATCCTTCTTATTTTATAGGGATAAAAAATAAATAATTATAGTGTTCTGATAAGTTGGCAGATCGTCAATACACATGAAACATTACACCACCACGGGAATTAAGTAAACCCTACTTAATAAGGCTTTTGTTTGCCTAAACGGAAGCCTTCCACTCACCCAAACACAAAATTATTTTTATGTCAAATCAAACACCGGTAACACACAGGTATTACCCGAGGTTATCCTCTGTGATTACAAAAGACGACATCCCGGATATTCTGGGATTCATAAAAGATGGGGTGACCAACCTCCTCGACAAAATCTACTATAAAGATTTACAGTATAGTAAAGGGCCGAAAGGAGATTCGGCTTTTTACAGCTTATCTATCGTTTCGAAAAGAATCGATATCGAAATTCCCGGAACAGGAATCGCTTTGGTTCTGAATCCGGATCTTGAAAACAATGATTCCAAAATTTCTGCATTTCCTATCACGGTTGAATACCAATGGAAGATCCTGGCGTATTTACGCTATTTCAGCTTAGGAAACTTTTCCTTTGAACCTCAACAGATCTTCGAGGTAGCGCTTAGAGTGCTCAACGTAACGGAAGAACAGGCGATTGCCCATTTCGTCAATACCTTTGTAAGTCCTACGGATCAGAATATTACTCCCCTGATGCAGTTTGTGAAGGATATTAATGCTTCGCAGAATTTGGGGCTTACATTACCATCGGATGCTACGACGGTTACAGAAGTCGTACAGGATATTTTTAATAAATCGGCCGGAAAATATGCCTCATTAGTTGGTTTTGCAACGTATCTTTTAACCAATGACCTTCAGGAAACAGGAAATAAAGTAAAAATATTCTTTAAATCCCTGCTTCCGCAAGATATTGATGAGTTCATTAAAGAAGTAGTGCTTCCGAAATTTAAAGCAACACTGATGTTGTCTGCAGCAATTGAATTTCCAAGAAATATTTTAACACCCGTTTATCCACGTGGTCATGCCAATGAATTAGATCCTATTCCGGAAAATACCCCCGGATATGCGAACAAAGTAACCTTGAAATTCGGGGAAGCTGTATTTTATGCGGATACGGAAAGAGGTTTCGGATATAATATGGATCTGGCATTGAGTACCAGTACGCCTGCACAGATTGGAAATACAGGTTTTGCCATCGATATTCACAACCTGAAAATCGACCTTAGTAAAAAGGAAAATATTGCAGAAGCAGATGCTGACGGAAGACCGAAAGAATTCATGGGAGTTTACATGGAGTATACGGAAATTTTTCTTCCTAAAAAATGGTTTGAAAAACAGCAGACCGGACAGACCATCGGGATCTCTGCCAACCATTTACTGATTGGAACAGGAGGATTATCCGGAAATATTGCCATCCGTCCTACGTACAGTACAAAGACTGTAGGAAATACCACTGAAGTAGTTGATTATTTCGGAGATTTCTTCTCTTTGGATTATAATGGTCTATCCGTAAAATCCATGGATGGAACCTCAACCCAGCAGATTAGTGGTAAGCCTCAGTTGCTTGCTTATATTAATGGACTAAGTTCTCCTTCAGAGCTGAAATTTATGTATCCTCTCAAATTGACGACTATCACCGGAGAATACAGAACTTTTAATAAAGAAGAGGAATATTATCAGTTTATCAGCACCCTGAAAATCCAGGATCTTGCTGATATTAAAAAACAGACATTATGGTTTAAATTAGGGAAAGATCCCGAAAAAGCATGGGAATTAGGATTCAGTAACTTTGATATTGACTTCCATCAGGGACAGGTAGTACATTCCTCCTTGAAGGCCGCCTTAAAGATCAAAAAGTTTAAAGGTTATGATGGAGAGTCTGACTTAATCATTGCAGTAGACGGAGAATGGGAAAGTAAAGAAAACTTTAAGCTTTCTGCAGCATTCCTTCCAAGTGGCCTGAAAATGAACCTGTTTAAGCTGCTTATCTTTAATCTGCAAAGAATAGAAATTGGTAAGAAAGATGATAACTTCTATATTGAAGCGGATACTAAGATTACTTTCCCTCAAGGTTCATTTGGAGAAAAGCTGTTAGGAGAAGAAGGAATTGATCTGCCGGCTATCCGTTATTACGCCAATGGTAAATTTGAAATTGCCGGCGGAAGTTCTATTATTCCAATCAATATCCATCTGAATTTAGGACCGGTACGTATGGCCGTTACAGCCATCCATATGGGGACCATACAGCGAATGTATAAGGACAAAATGCGTACCTATAATTATATTGGATTTGATGGAGGTATCAATATCAACCCATTAGGCCTTGATGTAAGAGGAAATGGTGTTAAATATTATTATACTGCCGATAATGATGAAATGGTTGAAAAATACGGAGGAACAGAAGAATCATATAAAGATTCTTATTTCCATATTTCAACCCTTGAAGTAGACCTTGTAATTCCGGGATCGGCAAGTGCAAGTGCTGCAGTAGCTATTATCAAGGGGGCGCTTACCATTCCTGAGCCGGGTGTTTCTACAGAATACAGAGGAAAGGTTTCTCTTCAGCTGCCGAAAATGAATATTTCCGGTTCTGCAGAAATGGCTTTCGACCCCAAATATCCGGGATTCCTGGTAGACGCAAGCGTTGAACTTCCGTTTGTCATTCCATTAGGTTCATTTGGTATTTTCGGATTCAGAGGATTAATAGGATACCGATATATTGCCCATAAGGAGGCGATTGGAATGACAGAAAATGATACCTGGTACGATTATTATGTACATCCGCAGCGAGGAATCAACACGGATAAATTTATCGGACCACAGCATACTCAGCAATATACTGCTCCATTCTCCTTTGGTGCAGGGGCTTCCCTGGCTACCTTAGACGGACGTCTTGCCTCGCTACGTGCAATGGTATTGCTTTCAGTACCAAGTATGTTCGCTATTGATGCCGGATTAACGATCATCAGTGAACGTCTCGGTCTTACCGAAGATGACCCTAAAGTTCCGCCATTCTATGCATTCGTTATCGTAGGGGACAATTCACTGGAAATTGGAGCAGGAGGTAACTTCCAGCTTAACAAAAATAACGGATCATTTATTGATATTAAGGCCGAAGTTCAGATGGGCTTCTTCTTTAAGAATCAAAGACCATGGTATGTCAATTTCGGAACAAGGGATAAACCGATCAGAGCCAGCCTGTTTAAAGATTCAGTGAATATCAAGGCAGAATCTTATCTGATGATTGCAGCCAAAGGAATTGAAGCCGGCGCAAGGGTAGATTTTAACCTGAACCTGATCATTGTAAAAGTTTTTGCGGCTATTGAAGTAGGAGCTCATATCAGTTTCGAAAGACCTCAGGTAGGAGGATATATTTATGTGGAAGGTGGAGCAGAGATCAACCTTTACATTATAAGTGTTGCCCTATTTATTTCGATCTATTTCAGAGTAGAACTTATACTTCCATTCCTGATCCTGGCCGAACTTAAATTCGAACTCAAGATCAAGCTGGCGATCTTTAAAATTAAACTTAAAGTTCATTTAAGCATCAAATGGGAGAAAGATAAAAATGTAGATACCAGCGCAGTACCCCCTCTTACTTACAAATCAGATAATCCGGAAATTGATTATCCGAAAGAAGAGCGATTGAAAAATGCTGTGAAAGGGGTTCATATGTTGACCAACGAGACATTTGACCTTCCTGTCGTTCAGATTTTCAATGCACCGGAACCATCCATTAAAGATGATGATAAGCTGCCAACAATCCCATTGGATACCTATATTGATATTAAAATTGAAAAAGGGCTTATTCCAACGCCGGTTGCAGGTGAGAAAATTGGAGGCCACACCAGCGGAGCAACTGAATTTACAGATCTTATTCCCCCTCAGAAAACCCAGCCGGGAGGGCATGTACTGCGCCAGGTGAAACACCAGTATTCCATTGAAGATGTAGAGATTAAGATTCTAAATACACAAGGGAATGGATGGAATAAATATAATCCTTACAGAGCAGTGCTTACTGATGCTGAAGCAAACAGCATCGCTAATATTGATAAATTCAAATTAGGATTCTGGCAGAAAACCAATGATAAGTATGACACGATCAGAATTTTGGCGTCTACACCATTCTCATTCTTAGATTCTGCACAACCGGGATGGTTTATTCCTGAACAGTACGGAATTACGGCTTCTTCATTATTCTGTACACAAACTGAAGATGTATGGCATGAGTCTAATGTATTGGATAAAACAGTAGGAACGGTGTATTACCAGCCGGCAGGATCGCCGTATAACTTCATTAATGGAGCTTATTATAATCTCTTAGGAACCGTATCAGACGCTACGGATTATATGATGGTTTCTAATGCTTCCAATCCTCATAATCATCCGAAGTCATTGAAGATCACCAATGGAAATACAATGGTTGTTCTTCTTCCGGAAGCCTCTGCTAAAGTAAAATTACTACTTTCTACAATGGCAAGTACGGTTACGATCAGGTATTATAAAGACGTATTCTCTAATGCCATTTACCAGAACTATGCTATAATTGATGAGGTAACGAAGACAAAAGCAGAATTAGGAGCAGAGCTGATGTACGATGCAGTTAATTTCGGGGGACAGTATGTAAGCAAGATTGAAATTATTCCATACAACGCCAATCAGCAGGAAATTGATGATATCAATGCACAAATAGATCTTATTTGGGCTAATGCCACAGCAAATACTACAGGTGAAGTATCCACAGTAGTTCTTTCTCCAACGCAACAGGCTGAATATGATGAGCTTATTGAGATACTGAAAGAATTGAAAGCCGGAGGATGTACCACTGGTCAATGCAATGAGCTTGACTTTGATGTGATGCATGTAGAAGATGGCTATAATGGTGCTTTCGGGAATGGACTTGTGAATTTTAGCATGTCCAATATATCAAATGGCTGGGCAGATTATGATACCCAGTATAGAACGATAACATCAGGAAATACTCCACCATTTGTTGACTTCAATACCCATTCTGTGATCTTCCTGTATTTACCGGATAGCCCTGTTGCTCAATTTATCAAACATAATAGTGTTGTCTCAAAAATTACAGACAAGGCCGATGGCATTGATGTCTGCTATTCAAGTGAGTATCCGAAAGAAAAAATCAATAAAGCGGTCATTATCAAGGTTAATAAGACCACTCAGAAGCCTCTTAATCTGAAGTTTACTCCTGATTGCGGATGTGATGAAAAACCGGAGCCTTGTACAAAAGATGTGAAACTTTGTGATTTCCTTACCGGGCTTATGTATAATCTTAACCAATGTATTGTTTATTATGGGGTTGATGATGTTACTCAATTGAGATATAACCTGAAGTGTTTTCAAATATATATGGAAGCCATCTACAGCTTTGATAAAGAGTTCCCACAATATAACCTGGTTCAGGGTATTGGATATGTAAGAGAACTTTTAAAGAAACTGGCCGACTATCTGAATACTGAAGGATCCACAATATTCGGAGCACTGCAGTTAACAAAAGAAATTAATGATGTCATCTTTAAACTTGGAAATTGCGGATGTAATGATGATAGTGATGGAAATGGAAATGCAGTTACCCAGTGCTATACTTTATTCCACAGAGTAAACTGGATGACCGTTACAGACTACGAATATCAGCAGACGATACCATCACAAGATGCTGTAACAGGTGACATGCAGCTGATGCAGGAAGCGATGAGTAAAGTGATACAGCCGGTTTGGAGACCCAACAGTGTTTACTATATCAATCTCAAACTGAAAGATAATGTGAATGGAGATACACCACACATCATTGATTATTATTTTGCCTTTAAAACGGCCGGGCCTATCGGGCACTTTGAAAAGAAAAATGAGAAATATATCGAATACCTTAAAGATGACAATGGAAATCTGACCGATAAGAAGAAAAATATAGATGAATATCCGATTACCTCTCTGAAGTCATATATCGATATGAAGAAATCATATCCGAATGCAGACGGAGATCTTTTAATGTCAAAACCATTATTCTATGGTAATGAGCAGTGTAAAATAGAATTCTTCTTTACCAAGCCTTATATCTATCATATGCTTAAGACATGGGAAGCTCATAATGTAATGGATGTTAAAAAGATCACAGGAAGTATTAATATTGCGATTAAAGATCCTGTAACTAATGTTAGTATTCCATATCCTTTACCTCAGGACTGGGTGTCTCAGGAAACAATACCGGTAACTCAGGAAAGCTGGGCTGAAGATGATCCAAATTTACCATTGGGAATTCAGCAGATGCTTAATTATGTGAATCATGTTAACCAAGGGAATACGGGCATGGCCTGTAGCATTGATCTTGGAGACCCTGTGGTGCCAAAATCATATAAATACTCGGTTGAGCTCACGAATCTGAATCCGGAAAAACTATATACCGCTATTGTATACAATGCCTTTGACGATGACGGAGATGGACATTATAAACCACAGATTACACCGGTTCCGGGAAAACCTGATAAAGTATATGAAGAAAACCAAAAGATCCATGAGTTTGTATTCAGAACTTCAAGATATAAAGACTTTAAAGAACAGGTAGAAAGCTACAAGCTGAAAGAATACGATGATAAAAATGTGGTGATAGCACAAAAAGAGGCGATATACGAAGTGAAAGCTGATCTTAAACAACAGCAGCTTAATGACCTCTATATTTTGGCTTCAGAAGGTATTGAAAATCCTTATTTAAAGGGACTTGCCAATACCTATTCAGAAGTATTTGACCGTGCATTTGAAGGTGTGATGGGATTAAAACCATTAAATCCACCTACCCATACAGAATTTGTTAAGATCATCAACACCAATAATGATGTGGCCGCCTTGCTGATTAGAAACCCGGAACCGTTCAATGATCCGAAAATTCCATTGGGTGATATGGCAGACTGCTTTAAGGTTCTTAATGCTGTAGGTGAACATAATAAAGATTTCCAAATCATATATGCTAAAGACTATTCTCAGATTTTAGTTATGCATAAGAGCAATAAGATCAAAGATTCAAAATTAAAACTGGAATTCACTTATAAATCTTGGGACGGATCAGCATATACTAAAAGATCTACAGTAACAATCAACGAATTACAACTAAACAACTAATTAAATCTAAAATGAGTTTTTTTAAATATCATAATTATTTCAATTCCAGTGCCGATTCAGGAATCAGTTCTTCTACAAAGAACCAGGGAAATGTAATGCAGGTGGGAGCAATGGAAACATCAGGATTGATTACAGTTCTGGACGAAAGCGGTAACCTGAAATGGAATAAAGTGTATCAATCTTCACAGGGAGGAAGCACCAAATTTATCAAGGTAATGCCATTCTCAAACGGTGAGTTTGCAGTTCTGGGAATGCAATCTTATAAAACTCCTTTTGTAATGAGAATCAGAGCAAACGGAGAAGTGGTATGGTGTAGAAGTTTTCCATCCATTGAAACCGATGAAAGACGTATTTATGCTGAAATATTTGTCGATTCAATGGTTTATATTACTTTTCATAATATAAACACAAAGACCAGCGGAACTCTTCTATTAAGTTGGGATGGAAAAGTAGAGTCAAGAACAGATATTATTAATAACGGAACTCCAGGGGCAACCCTGGAAGTTACCGGAATCAGTACCTACAGTGAAATAGTTTACATAAGCGCCAACGAAACCCTTAATGGAGTAAAACGTGGAGTATCTTTATATGGGCAGGTAAGTGCACCAGTACTTAGTGCTGACTATTTATCAGTAGATGGAACTCCTATTGTTTTGAATGGAGTGTATTGCCGCCCGGTTCAGCATGGGTACCAACTGTATCTGTCAGGTAAATTAAACACTATTCCTGTTTTGTTAGGAGAAGAATCAATTGCAAGGTTGTATAACGGATGGGACCGTCAGCTGGTGACATTTACCTATGGAAAAGACTTTTTCTATGGCCAAACAGGAGCAGGTCATAATTTTTGTTTTTCTCTCTATGATGACATTCCTCAATGGACCAGAGAAGCGAAAGGTAAAGAGTTTGTTATTGATCAGATTGTTGGGAGCGAAGTAACGGTTAGAGGACTGAATGATGCCTATTTTACCGGGCTTGTAGGACCTTCAATTAATACCTGTAACAATATTCCGGTTAATAATGTCCAAGTATCAGAGACATATTTTGAGATGGACCAAGCTCCTTACAATTATTCCAGAGTAAATGTGACGGAAGCGGATCTCAATTTTAATATTACAGATAAACCTTATACAAACACAAATGCGTGTGGTACAGATGGTGGCGATGGAACGACGATACCTTTTAATGAATTTTCAGGATTGCAAACCCCCAATTTATATCTTCAGGCTGCCGGATCCAAAGGAGACGACAGTACAAAAGGTATTCACCTGCGATGGGGATTCGGAGGTAAATTAGGAGAAAATCACCTTCCTAAAGGGAAACTGTCATCTACTAAAAACAATTTCAACAAACCTGATGATTTTGTAAAAGTATACAGAACCCTTTATACAAAAGAAATTTTCACCTTAGACTTTAAACAGGCTCCTCAGCTTATTGATGAAAGTAAGAAGATGTGGATGTATAAGTTTAATAATGACAATAGAATTTTTTATGTCTATTTCAAAAATAAAACAAAATACACACAGGTAAGACAGTCTGTCAATCCGATGGTTGATCCGCTTAAATTCATGCAGCTATATGGTAATGAGATTGTGGAAATTCTTTGTAAGACAGATATCTTCTTTGCAGCAGAACTGGATGTGATTGATCAGCAGTCAGATTCACTTGTGGAATTTGAAGCCCTTTCCCTTGCAGAACCCAATAACTTATCCCAACAGCAACTTGCTTACAGAACATACTGCTACGGTAATGAAGTTTCAGAAACATATTTTAATGCTGAGAACGGAAAAACATTACGTTTTAGAGCAGATAAATGTATTGTCGCCAGAGTTAAATTTGAATTCTACTCAGACTTTATTATCAGCAGAAACCAGGCAAATGCATGGAAGCTGATGGGAGAGTTTGCTCTTACCGATGAGAGAGACTTGGCTTTGGAGAGATTAGATCCTTTACCTAAGGATAATCCTGTTCATGGAGCTTGGTTAAGATACAATGATGAAGCCTATGTCAATGTTGAAAACTATCATAAAAAATGGGAACATCCATCTATTGGACCTTTAGACAGAGATATTCAGACGGTAGTCAAAAGATATGTAGAGCTGAGTAATGATCAGCCGAATCCAAAAGGGAACGAAACGATTTCAATTAATCTTTCGCCTACCGGTTCACAACAGGTGGTTGATATTAACACGAACCTTCCTCAGGAAGGGGATATGCAGGTTTCCAATCTGGATATTTTAAATATTGCAGCGCTGGATTATCACGTGGCAAGAATGCTGGGATTAGGGTATCTTGATATCAAAGATGAGGTTTTCGGAAACGAATATATTTATATCACAGAATATTATACCAATAACAATCTGGATATCAATTCGGATGATAAGACGTACCAGTTACTTTCAATGTCTCTTCCTGTTTCTACTGAAATTGAAAGACTTTCATTGCCGGTAAAGCTGATGAAGCTGAATAAAGGAATGGACTCCAACAATCCGCAGTCAGCTGGTCTATACGATGCAGAGGGATATTCTCATAATGGAAAATACCGCTATATCAGTGTTTATAATCTGCAGATTCCTGAGCTTGAAATCAATCCTTCATTTTTTGGATCATCTCAGAAATTCGATGCGTCCTCATTTACATTTCCTGTGTATGCAGGTCTGGAGTACCGTGTTGTAGAACCTGGAGAAGCAGATGATTATACCTGGGTCAAACCGGAATTGTGCCACGATACCAAATACCTGAATGTAGATGGTTCTGCAAATGCTGCTGATTCTTGGGAAACATTACCTCTTCAGATTCCGGATACTTATGCACCGTTGTATATGCATAAGCAGGATAAGAGCGGAACGTATTTTTATAAAGGATATGGGATCAACTGGTTCTCAAGAGCTCAGACCGGAGGGGATGAACTCTCAATTGATACAAAGATTAAACCTAACAACAGATTATTACCTCCTACAGCAACAAATGCTTTTCTTATCCAGAAAGAATATCCTGTAACACTTACTTCTCAGGAAGAACAGGATCGTAGAAAGGCAATCACAGATCCGGATAAAACATTGGTAAGATTAGGCTTTGATCATCATATTTATCAGGACGAAATTATATATCCTATTTCATTTGACTCTACGTTGCCAGATGACTACTATCTGGGTCCCGATACTATTTTTCCGGATGATAAAGAAGTAATGGCAGATGAAGTGGAAATCTTCTACAGAAATTATACCATGAAGGAGATTTCAGCAAAGGTTGTAAACATAGACCATCATCCTGTTAATCAGCTTTTAGCTGTTATTAAGACAGCGGATTATACTCTCCCAAGCTCAGGAGGAACTATTCTTCCGGGATCTGGAACCCCTGCTCAGCCTTCAATTCCAACCCATATTCTAAAATCGGAAATTCCGGCAGGAACTACCATTAATGATTTTATCGGAGGAATTTTCTTATTGGATTCCGAAAGTTATATCATTAACGGAATCGAAGTGGAGCCTTCAGGATTGAAATTTACAGTATTCAAAAAAACACCAAGTGCAGCTATTATTTCAGGTGCCACACCGGTAATTGACCAAAGCAGTCTGGTGCTTCCAACATTCAGTCCCGGGACTGAAGGATTATTCAGTGCTACTGAAAATATGCAGAATACACCAACATGGGGACCAAAAAATCCTAATTCGCTGAAAGTGAAAATTGGCACCAATGATTGGGGAATTCATAGAGAGATTATTCATACACAGCAATCGGATGGATCTGTTCAGAGATTCCTTGAAAAAAGCAGGGGATTCTGGAAAACAGCAACAGTGGAAAGACATTTTGAAAAAATTGAAAAATACCAGAATAGTAAGGGGGAAATTATCAAATTTCCATCTCCTTATCCTATGGTCCATCAGGGAGTTTATAAAATCACATTCCCAGGATTCAAGCTGGCTCAGCATTCTCAGTATTCACCTGGTTTGGATTCTGTAGAGTGGGTAAACGGAATTGTAAGATTATTTACAAATGAGCATTACAATAATAATCAGCCTATTGAATCCAGATCTATTTTTAAAGTTGTGCTTACAGAAAATATAGGAACCAATAATGATTTGGTAGTATATGTTTATGATGAAAACTTCAGAATAGAGGAAGATGCTAATAAGCAGCCAAAATTCATATATGATAATGTCACTTCGATAAAACCTTCTGAGCCGGTAATGGGAGCTAATCTTAAGGTAAATTACTATCCTTCTTACAGAGTATATCTGTATAAAAACGCAGCTAATAATCTCATTGAAGAAGCTGTGTTACCACCAGAAGGTGTTGATGTAAGATATTCAATCTTTGGATTTAAGAGTGTGGATAATGACAATGTGGATATGCAGGGTGCGAAGTACAAATCTAAGTTCAGTGTTCCTGCTGTGATGTTTGCCAACAGAATTGTTGAACCTAAACCGCCAAAACAGCCAAAAGGTTCTAAATATGCAACAAGACCGGATAAATTTGGAAAGGCTACCTATAGTTTTATTACCGAATATGACCATAAACCATATTCTGTACAGTTTTTCAGAGCTAATAATGCAGTATTACTTGCCTCATTATATGAGTCCGGAACAATTATATCCATCAAAAAAATGCTGGATAGTCTGGGAGGAAATGACGAAGTCTTTTTCAATAACAGATGGATGAATTTTGTGGATTTTGAAATGCTTACCGGTGGAGTAAAGGATGGATATGAAAACTTCTCAGATAGTATGGATGATGCATTACCGATGCCTGATAATATACTTTTCTTTGCTGCTATCAATGCGTTTATTAAAGAACATAATAAGCATTATAGTTTAAATCCTAGTAACCCACTGTATTCCCACCCGATTGATGATACGGCAATAGGAACCATATCAATTAATGAGCCTATTATTAAAGAGCTTCCAGGTGTTTCTTCAGTATTGTATTTAGGACATTTTATTAAAGAAGCGATCATCAACTGCTTTCTGCCACTTACGGAGGTGCCGATTATCTATCAGCAGATTCAGAATTTTGATTTCAATAGTCTCACAGGTCACAGGCCTAAAAATAAAAAACAGAATATCAGGGATGCTTCAGGCTATTTATTGCCTACTACACATCAGGATTTTGATATGGCTCCAATGGCTGCTGTATACAGCCAAGGCCAGGGAGGCACTCCTCATTCGACATTGTTTACCGATTTTACGCTTGATGGGGCTTCGGATAACTTCTACTTCTATGGAGTAAGAGAGTTAGGAAATCAAATGCAGATGAGCGAATTCAGTAAATTCCAGGGACCGATTAAATTGGTGAATACCAATCCTGCGGAACCACCAAAAATCTTGAGTTTACTCCCGGTGGTAGACAATGCAACATTAGGAATCTCTGCCAAAGTAAGAATTGAGATCAATTCTTATACCGATGTACACAAGATTAATGAGATTTCGGTGTACAGAGCAACCAATAAACTGGATGCAGACTCCATATTGAGCATGAAACACATTAAAACAGTGAATATTGCTAATGTAGAAGTGAATCCTGTAAACGGATCATGGACGGTGTATGATGAATTCGAAGATCTGGATGAAAAACCTTATGGTGATCCTCTTTTCTATCGTATCGTTGCTTCAAGAAAAGTAGAATACACAACCACAGATTATGCTGTTTCACCTCCGGCTACAAAAAATGTACAGGATCAGGCTCCGTCGTTACCTTCAAAAACTACGGTAACGATGCTGGTAGAAAATTATAATCCATCGGCACCAGTGTTGAGATATCATTCCGAGCCGGTAGACTCTGATGTGATCAATTGGGTGATTCTATCCTGGGATCAGGTTCGTTATAAAGGGAAATATCACCTTTATAAAATGAGCCCTCAGGGGAACTGGAAAGAGCTGGCCAGAATAGATACAGATGAAAAAGATACTTCAAAAGCAAAATTGTATCTGTATGGTAACAATCCGGCAACTAATAAAGATGAATGGTTCTTTAAGGAAGCATTTGATATGACAGGAAATGAATTTTTCCTTCCGGTTGAAAAATTAGGTCTGGATCCTATGAAGATTAAAGATGCAGAAGGAAGAGTACTTTATCATCACTTCAAAATGGTATCTCAGAATACTTCCAATATGTTCAGTACCGAAGAAAAAATCCTGACCATCTACAAAGAAGAAACCTGGACGGATATCGGTGGAATCTCTCATGACGGAACAGACGGAATGATCTTACAGGGAACTTTCATTGTAAGACCTACCTAAATCCTAATTATTAATAAAGATGAAAAAGTTCCTCCTTTCCCGCTCGGTGAGGAGGAGCTGATCATCAAAAAACAACAAATTATGGCAAAAAAAACAATAGCTGCCTTAAAGGAATATTTTAAAGCAGGAAAAAGACCAACTGAAAGTCAGTTTGGAGATTTTATAGACAGCTATGTACATATGGATGCTTTTAATCCTAATGCTTATCTGCCGCTCTCGGGAGGGAAAATGTCAGGCATTTTAAGTTTAGGTAATACCAGTACAACGTGGATTTCCAGGGATTTTTCAGATGTATCAGTTAATAGTAGCTTTTCCAGATATTTTACAAAGCTCACGGGGTCCAATGGAGATATTGATAGTTTTGGATACTATGGGGCAGTCACAAATACTGGTTCGGTAACTATGAATTGGGGATTTATTGGAGGAACTACCTATAATGGGAAAAATGCAATCAGATGGACCTCTGATCAGAGAGTTGCCATAGGTGGTAGTGCTGCAGTAGTCCCAACTACAGGATATGCATTAGATGTAATAGGAAACGCATATGTAAGAGGAGATGTAACCCTTGCCGGCAATCTGAATACCTATCAGGGTTCATTACAGGTTCAGCATCTAAATGTTAATAAGCTAAGGGCAGACAGCGTAAATACCATATTATCAGCAGCATCCAGTAGTGGTACAAGTGGGATATTTTTAAGACCTGCAGGAGATACAGTTACCACAAACCAAATTATCATTAATGCGAACGGAACTCAGTATGTAGATAATTATAACTTACTTTTTGGATCTCAAATAACTACAGGATCATCTGTTTTCCATACCAATATTCCAGGAGTTAATACACCAGGTTATGGTATATGGATGGCACACAATCTCCAGTTTAACGGAACAGATTTTATTCAGCCAAGAGGAACCTTGAATTCCTGGGCTTTTACAGTCAATAACCACAAAGGTTTTTCATTTAACAGGGCGAATAGCAGTACAACAAATGGCTCAGCGGTATCACTTATTGAATTGGTAAAGATATCAGGCACCGGTGTGATCAGTACATTAAACAATGGAAGCTCCGACCAATGGAATACAGCTTACGGTTGGGGAAGCCATGCAGGAAAATATTTACCCATAAATTATGCTGCTCCGGTCAGTGCATTACCTTATCAAAATGATATGCTGGCGGTACCGGTAGGAACTTATGTATCAGCAGTGAGCTCAGGAGCTGTTAATTTACCTTTCACACAGGCAGGAGGATTGATCTCTTTTGGTAGCACAGCTGTTTCAACAAGATTACTGGGAGCCAGGGATAACTCAGATAATCTGTGGTTTCAATCTGGTGATGGTAAAGGAGCCTGGCGACAGCTTGCAACAAGAGATTGGGTTACTGCTCAGCTGGCTTCGGCGTCCAGAGCTACAATGTCAACAGCTGAAGTTTCTTATGCTCAGATCAGAGAAAGTATACAACCCGTTAAAAAAGAATATGAAATTGATTCAGCTTTTTATTTAGAAGTAAACGATACAACAGACTTCATTACCGTTACAGGTAATCAGCCATCAGATATGATTTGTAATATAACGGGATTGTATTCTCAACAGGAAATTAAAATCATCAACCTGTCAACATCTTCTTTTATTGAGCTTCAGATAAAAGGGCGTTCAGCTGTTGTGGTAGAGCCAATGAAATATATGAAAATCTATATCACAAAAGATTTAAAGGTAATAAATATGGGCCAGTTTGCTTTAGAAGTTTTGGCTTAAAAAATTAAAATCTTTCCTGTTAAGTAAATAAAAGGAAAGAATAATCATCAAAAAACAACAAATCATGGCAAAAAAAACAATAGCTGCTTTAAAAGAATATTTTAAAGCAGGAAAAAGACCAACTGAAGGTCAGTTTGGAGATTTTATAGACAGCTATGTACATTTAGATGGATCTTCAGAATATTCCACTTTTGTAGAATTTCCTGCAGATTATAAAGTAGGAGACTACATGGAATTTTTAAATTTTGCACCTTCCAGTGCTAATGCAGGTGGATTCTATGAAATATCTCTGGCATATACCAGAGGAAATATTGCTTGTGGCGCAACTCATATTGCTGCAGTTTCACACTCTAATCCAGATATCTGGAGAGAGTGTGGAACCATCAATAAAAATAATTATATAGACAGTGAACCAAATTATAATTTTACGATTGATGTAAATGGTGGAAGATGTAAGTTCCGTATCAGAGCGATTCATACATATGGATCTCCAGATCACGTGCTAAAAGTTTTTATTAAAATAAGATCTGTTAATAAGAATGATGGATGGACGGCAATAGATAACAAAGGTAACAGCCTAGCCTCCGTTCCTCTTCAGCCAATGTCTAATGAATGGAACCTATGGGTAGGAAACCTTCTATCAACTGAAAGTGCTAAAATAGGATTGAAAGTCAATGCTAAAGGAAATGTTGGAATTGGAACTGCTACACCTGAAACAAAGCTGAATGTAGTACAGGAAAACTCGTTGAATCAAAATTCCACGACCGCGAAATTTACAACGAACGGCGCGACAGGAGGAAGTAATATAGTAAGTCTTTCTTATCATAATAAAGCCAATCTGGAATTAAACTCTGGGTTTTCAGGCTTAGGAAGAAGATATGGAGATTACTATGACTTTAATATAGAAAATGATAATTCTTATGATCCACGCTTTGGATCTATCAATTTCGTGACAAGCCAAAATATTCAGATGACTGTAAGACCCGGTGGAAATGTAGGAATTGGTACAGCCAACCCACAGCAGAAACTTGATGTACAGGGAGTAATCATGTCACAAATCAGTACTAATGAAGGAGGAGCTATCTATTTAGATAATCAATCTAAAACAACACCCGGTACAGCAAACAGATGGGCAATCTATAATATGACAGGGCAATACACGAATAGTTTACAATTCTGGAATTATCTTAACGATGGTGGAGGCGGTGCAAAACTCATATTATCTGATGCCGGCAATATGGCATTACACGGTAAACTTGAAGCAAAAGATGTAGTGATCACTACAACACCTACTGCCGATCATGTTTTCGCGGCAGATTATAACTTAAGAGAGATCGGTGAACTTGAAAAATTTATTTCAGAAAAAAGTCATCTTCCGGAAATTCCTTCTGCAAAAGAAATGACAGATAGTGGCTTGTCGGTAGGAGACTTTCAAATCAAATTACTTCAGAAAATTGAAGAATTAACATTATACATGATCTCGATGAAAAAAGAGATTGATGTTTTAAAATCAAACTAATTATGGCAAAAATAACAATCACACAATTAAAAAATTATTTTAAAGCAGGGAAAAGACCAACGGAAAGTCAGTTTGGGGATCTTTTAGATAGTTATGTACATCTGGATGATCCTACCGTATTTCCTAATAGTTTTAAGCATAAAGACTTATCCGTTAAGTTTCCCAATCTGGAAAGCAACTTGGCAGTAGACATATTGTTGGGAACGATCATTAATGGGAATATAGAAATACATGTTGTAGGTGCGTGGAATAGCGAAAATACCGTAGGGATCATTAAGAAGCAAATTATCGTTGGCGCAAATCCTAACGGAGGTATCTGGTCCGCACCTGTATCAAGAATTATAGAGGCTTCGGGACCTATCACAGATCATATTTATCTCAGTGATATCATATGGGATAGTACTATAGCACAATATAAACTCACGCTGTATCATACACGTCAGTCTGGAAATGTGTATGCAATCAGGCTGATACAGCATTGTAATTCAACCGCTGTCATTGATAAGGCAGTATTGTCTGACATTTATACCAATGTCCTTACCGGTCAGAATAAACATTATGTCAATTATAATGATAATGTGGGAATAGGTACCAAAAAGCCGCTTGCGCCATTAGATGTTCAGGGACGGATTTTATTGAATGCCGGTTCTAGTGTGGTAAGCGGCGTGGGAATTGTTGGGTATACTACCCAGTGGTCCAGAGGATATAATTTTGTATCACCTGATAATACGCAGCATTTGGGCGGTTTCGGAGCCTTGGGTACCAATAACCAGATTGATCATTATTTTGTAGGAAAATATGGCGGAAGTATCGCTAAATTTTTTGCGGGTGATGATCGTGTTTTCCTTAAGGGGAATGTAGGAATCGGGACCGAAGCTCCGGCAGCAAAACTGGATGTTGTAGGAGAGATATTGTCCGGAAGTAAATCGGCGACAGAAGGAGTTAATGCTTTCGCAATACGATATGAAAATGGATCTTTTAATAACTGGGGGGCTTTAAGAAGCGGTGCAGAAACCTATATGAGTTATGGGGTAAAGGCTTCACCCACCACAGCTTATGGATGGGTATCAAGCAACGGAAGCTTTTCCAATTATAAAAACGCGGTTACCCTGGGAAATGAAGGAATAAAGTTCCTGGGAAGTGCCAGTGCACAAAGCGCTATCAATTCACCCATTGTTATGAACGAATTGATGAGGATCGCCCCTAATGGAAATGTAGGAATAGGAACTAAAAACCCGGATCAGAAACTTACTGTAAAAGGAAAAATTCATGCTGAAGATGTTATGGTGGATATGAATGTTCCTGCAGATTATGTGTTTCAGAAATATTTTGACGGTGAATCTTCTATCAGACCGGATTATCAAATGCCAACCATCAGTGAACTGGAATCTTTTGTAAGAGAGAATAAGCATCTTCCGGAAATTCCTTCCGGAGAGTCTATCATGAAAGATGGCGTCAATTTAGGAGACTTCCAGATGAAATTACTTCAGAAGATTGAAGAACTGACACTCTACGTCATTTCTCAGAATAAAGAAATAGAAAATCTGAAAGCTGTTATTAAAAAATAGTACGATTCGAAGCCTATTTAATAAAAAAGGCCGTTTTCACGAGTTGTGAGACGGCCTCTTTATATGATATGAAACAAAAAAACCTCTAAGTGAATTAGAGGTTTTAAAGTGGTTTCTCCAGGAATCGAACCAGGGACACATGGATTTTCAATCCATTGCTCTACCAACTGAGCTAAGAAACCATTATATTTTTGTTTGATTTACTTCGTTGTTTTAAAGTGATGCAAAAGTATAATATTTTGTAATACCACACAAGTTTTTTCTGATTATTTTTTTCAAAAAAAAGGTTTATTATGAGATCTATTTTTTAATCAGTTGAGGCCCAGAGGATTTGTGTTTTTACGAAGCCGTAATACTTAATCTGTTTAAAGTTATTCAATTTGATAACAACCGTCAGATTAAGTATTAACTCATTCAAATAAGGATTATTCATAATACTCTTTCATAAGGCTTTTCCGTTCCTTGGTTTCCAGATTGATATATTCAAACTTTTTATATTGGCAGAATGATCCCATATCTTTATCACCATTAATAAAAATGCCTCCTACCAAAATGACATACTTGCAAGGGTAGTTGGTTTCTTTTACCAGTACTTCTATACGTTCGTCTATAGCTTCATACATGACTTCGGTAGCTTCAAAAATCTGATTCTCTGCATTCAGGATCCTATCTTTGCTGTGAAGAAATATTTGCTCAATGGTATTCATCTGAAAGTCCAATGAAGTGATATTCCCTTCTATAATTTGTCCTGCTGCCAGTTTTCCTAATGCTCCTTTTGCCGCACCACAGCAGGCAGAACTGTTACTTTGTCCTATTCTGCTTATTTCTCCAATTTGTCCACTTTTAGTAATCCCGATATGAGGTGCGTAAAAAATGACTACAGCCCCATCCTCAGGAACATGATGAGCAAAAGCTCCCATTCCTGTGAGACCTGCAAAAGGAAAGCCATCAAGTCCTCCCAGATGAAACGGACCAAGCATTTCATATGCCCTTGGTGGATACTGTATTGCGTTGACATCATCACAACACATACTGTCGGCATGCATCAGCTGATTAGGCTTTAATTCTAAATGCTTTTCAATGGTATCTAATAGCCGGTTGACCGTATCAATAGATGTTAAAGCTTTTGGATACCATTTTCTTACAGATTCTATACTCATATTTTTTGTTTTTTTTTGCACTAAATTTTACCAGCAATATAGTTGTAATTTTTACATTAAAATATTATTAACAGGCTGTATAGCGGCAGGTAATTCTTTTTCTCCAAACATTTCACGCAAATCAATTTCTATATTCCTGCTGATTTGTGTAATTGAAATATCATTTGCATTTCCTTCGAATGGGTTTTCCGTACTTTCGCCAATCTGTTCCAGAACCAAAAATACCCAGCCCAGCAATATACTAAAAGGAACAGTAAGCCAGATGATGTCTTCGCCAAATTTTTCCACCATTTTTGAGAATTCTCCTATAAACCCTAATGGTAATAAAAAGCACAGAGCATTTGTAAAATACAGATTAATACTGGAGAATTGCCGTGGATAGGGAAAATTTTTAATCCTTTCACATTTTCCCTGTTGATCATATAATTCTTTAAACTGATTTTCCAGAGCGGTATAATTATAATCTGAAATTTTACCCTCTTCATTCAATGTTCTCAAGTGAGTGGATTGCAAAGAAATGATTTGGGTAGCCCTGTTTTTTGTAGTAAGGATATGTTCCAGCTCATCTTTATTTAAAAAAGGTTTCAGCTCATCTTCAATAGCATTCTCCCATTCCGGAACTTTATAATATTTTAAATATTCCCTGTTGTAGCTTTTTGTTTTTACATGCTCCCAGCTCTTGGTTTCTCTGAGCTGAAATCTTAATGCAGTAAGCCAGGCAAAATGACGGTAGATGATCTGCTGATGTATGGCAGCTTCCAGGGTTTTATCATCAGCTCTTATAAAGTCCTTTACCAGTATGCCAAAACTGCGGCTGTTATTGATGATTGCTCCATAAATCTGCCGTGCTTCCCAGCTTCGGTTATAGGTTTGGGTATTTTTAAACCCAGAAATGAATGCTGTGGCTGTTCCCAGTAATGCTACAGGAACCCATGGAATGGCCAGCCATTTCCATCCGAGAAAATAAAATAAAGCGGTAGGAATAATACTTAAAATAAGCATCTTATAGATTTTCTTCCTTGTCCACGGAATAAACTGATAAAGCTTGTAATGTGAGCCTGTATTCATAACAAATTAATTTTTTGAAGAAAATTTACTGATCAGAATACCCACAAGCACTACAGTATAGAACTGTCCGGCTATACCCACAAAAGCGGTTATCAGCTTTGTAACATGTGTATTGGGAGTGATATCCCCAAAACCGATACTTGTAAATGTTATAGAGCAAAAATAAACCAGATCAATAAAAGTAAGAGCAGGAAAAGATATATCAACCCCCTTAAAAGACGCATGGTTGCGATATTGGAAAAACTGCAGTGAAAAAACTGCAATTTCAATCAGCAGCATATATCCACAGATTGAAGCAGAGATAATATCTGTATTGATATATCCCGGTTTTATAAGAAACCGCAGAACTTCCATAAAAAGAAAACAGAAAAAAACTACATAATTGATGTTCAAAAAAGTAAAATACCAGGAAATATCTTTAAAAAATGGAATACCAATGGGTAATAATAAAATAACAATGAAATGCAGATTTCTAAACCAGTGCTTCCAGCTATGCTTTCCTGTAAATAAGAAAACAGATCCCAACCCTAGAATTACCATATTTATAGGCCATATTACGCGGGTATAGAAGTCCATATCCGTAAGAAATACTCCCACAAATAAATGTTGTAGCAAGGCGAATAATAGAATCTCATATTTTCTTTCCTGTAACTTCCGGTTGGTTTTTCTTACAAAACCCAGGCTCTGCTTTGGATCTTCACCATGCATGGTAGTAATTGTATTTTTTTAACATCATTGAAATACAAAAATGAACTATTAAAATTAAAATAACATGGTGAATTTTTCTGAAATTTCAATTCCGAATTTTTTATTCCCTGTTTACGGATCCGATATGAAGAATGACAGATTGATTTAAAAGCGGCAAAAATTATTGCTCTATAAAAATGATAAAAACGGAAAAGGAAATAGGGTTTGGCTTTTCAGGAGGTCAATAGCTGAAGATAAAAAAAACAAAAAAACCTCTAAGTAAATTAGAGGTTTTAAAGTGGTTTCTCCAGGAATCGAACCAGGGACACATGGATTTTCAATCCATTGCTCTACCAACTGAGCTAAGAAACCATTATATTTTTGTGTGTCTTACTTCGTTGTTTTAAAGTGATGCAAAAGTAGTAAGTTTTGGTATACAAAGCAAGTATTCATCGTACTTTTTTTTACCAGACTTAAAAACTTACTGATTATCAGAAGGATTGTTTTCCTGTTCTTTTCTGATTTGCTCACTCATCTCTTCCAATACCGGTTTAATGGTGTTTTCCGGAAGATCACTAATCCTGATATACATCAATCCGTCAATGGCATCATTGAAGTTTGGGTCAACATTGAAAGCAATTACCTTAGCGTTTTGCTTAATATATTTTTTTATCAAAACAGGTAATCTTAGCTCAGGCTCCAGGTCATCAATAATCTTATCAAGCTTATTAAGATCAGACTCCATTTCTTCAAAGAAAATATTCTTATCCCTGTCACGAAGCTTTACCTTATATTCATTCCTTGGAGTGATATACTGAGCCACTGCCGAGTCAAAGTAATTGGAACGCATGAATTCTATCATCAGAGACTTGGAAAACTCTGAAAACTTATTCGAGATACTTACCCCACCCATCAGAAATTTATGGTCAGAATTTCTCAGACATACATGTACAATCCCTCTCCATAAAAGGAACAGAGGCAGTGGCTTTTGCTGATATTCCTGACAGATATAGGCACGGCCCATCTCAATCACCTTTTTAAAGAAAGGGTGAATATCCTGTTCAAACTCAAATAATGAACTGGTATAAAAACCTTTGATGCCGTATTTTTTCATTACCTCTCTACCCAGGGCCATTCTGTAAGCTCCTGCCAGTTTCTTTTCACCATTGTCCCAAAGGAAAAGATGGTGGTAGTGTTTATCATATTCATCAAGGTCAAACGGAAGATTACTCCCTTCACCTACAGCACGGAACGTAAGTTCTCGCTGACGTCCTATTTCCCTCATAATAGAAGGTATTTCTTCATAGGTGGTAAAGTAGATTTCGTAATTTCCATTACTGAACAGCATCTTATCAGTACCTCTCAATTTATCAACATCCTTGATGATATCCTCTTTAGGCGTTTCATCAATAATGTTCTGAACAATATTTTCTTCTTTTAATAAAGGAAACTTCACATACAGATTCTGAAGATTGATGCTTTGGGCCAAAGATTTTCTCTTTTCATAGTAAGATTTCATCATATAAACCTTACGTTTCAAAAACTCACCCAGTTCTTCAATCGTTTCCATATCGTCCATTGCCTTTAAGGTAATAGGCCGTCCGATCCGGATTCTGATAGGTCTTTCCCTGTCATTCATCATTTCAGCAGGCAGCATCAGGGTCTGTAAACTCGGATGAAGTTTGGCAACCTGATAAAAAAGACGGCTGTTTTTAGCATGGAAATACATAGGAACTACCGGCACTTTAGCCATTCTTATAAGCTTAAGTGCCGTTTTTTCCCAGTCTTTATCTAAGATTTCTCCGTAAGGATTATTTTTATTGGAAACTTCCCCTGCCGGAAAAATACCTACGCAGCCTCCATTTTGGATATGCTTAAGGGTTTCACGCATTCCTGAAGAACTGCTGTAGACTTCCTTTCTGTTTTCAAAAGGATTTACAGGGATTACGTACGGTTCCATAGGCTTTATTTTTTCCAAAAGGAAATTTCCCATGATTTTGAAATCCGGACGAACCTCCGTAAGGATCTTACACATTAAAATTCCGTCAATAGCACCCAGCGGATGATTGGAAACCAGAATAAAAGGTCCCGTTTTGGGGATTTTTGCAAGATCTTCTTCAAAAGCTACATAGCTTAAGTTTCTTTCTCTTACAAATGAGTCGAAAAAGTCTTTACCTTCCTTATCTTTTAATTTGTCGTATAATTTATTTACTTCATTTATTTTAGCAATGCTCATCACAGCAGATGCTACTGGATTCTTTAGAAATCCAATTTTACTTAAGCCGGAAGCTTTGATCAGATCGTTTTTCGAAATTAAACTCATGTGTGTTTAGTCGCAATTAAAATTATTGTGTTACCATTTGAAGCGTATTCTTGGAAATTTGCTCCAATAATACATTCTTTTCATGGTAAAATTTTTCAATATGATCCATCTTCGCATTTCTTACTGTGAATAAAGATACATTTTTAATCGCTTCGGTTTTAAAAATTTTATGAAGTTCTTCGTTAAGTTCTTCAATATGGTTAAATTTATCTTCCAGACATAAAGCCAATGAAATAGCAGAATTCTGCATCAGGGAAACTTTAATTTTGTACTTTGATAAATAGCCGAATATAAGGCTCATGTGATCCTCTGCGATGAAAGAAAAGTCTCTTGTTGATATTTTCAGCAGAGCCTGATTTTCTTTCAAAATATAAGTTTCTTCCTGTTGGTTTTTGTCTGAAGCTCCTACTTTAGTTCCTTCCTTCGTAGGATCTACGAAAGATTTTACATAAAAAGGAATACTTTTCTGTTGGAGTGGCTGTAATGTCTTTGGGTGTATTACACTCGCCCCGTAATAAGCCATCTCAATAGCTTCCTCATAAGATATATTGGAAAGAAGAGTTACATCGTTGAATTTTCTCGGATCTCCTGTCATTACACCCGGTACATCTTTCCAGATAGTCATTGCTTCAGCATCTAAGCAAAATGCAAAAATAGCAGCAGAATAGTCAGAACCTTCTCTTCCTAAAGTTACTGTGAAATTATTGTCGTCTGAACCAATGAACCCTTGGGTAACATAGCAGATTTCAGGATTTAAATTTGAGATAAAATCCTCAGTTTTTGTCCAATCTACATTACCTTCCCTGTAAGAATTATCTGTTTTAATGTAATCTCTGGCATCCAGCCACTGATTGGTAAACTGAATCTCGTTCAGGTATTCACTTACAATTTTAGTTGAAATCATTTCTCCGCAACTTACCACCTGATCATATACAAAGCTGTAATTAGGAGATTTGTTTCTTCTTAAAAAAGAATCTATATCATCAAAAAAGAGATTGATTTCAGCAAAAACTGCATGGTTTTCAGGAAAGAGACCCTCCGCTACCTCAATGTGTTTTCGTTTTATCTTTTCAATCTCAGTTTGATAGTTATCCTTTTTGAAATAAAGTTCTACAACCTTTTCCAACTCGTTCGTCGTTTTGCCCATTGCTGAAATTACCAGCAAACATTTGGCAAATCCCTGGCTTTTTAGAACCATAGACACGTTTTTTACACTTTCGGCATCTTTTACCGATGCCCCACCAAACTTGAAAATTTTCATTAAATTGTTAAAAATAAAATTGTTAGATAAAAAATGACATGAGTTTTTTACGGACGTCAAAATTATAAATTTACAACGAGATATGAAATAGGCGAGCGGAATGATAGAATTAAGATTTCCTTAAAATCAACAATTAATGAAATAATTTGAATTTTTCGTGTACCCCATATAACAAATCCGGAGGCATAATTTTCAATAATCGTTTGATGTTACGCTAGGTTTTATTTATATTGTGTTGAAATTCAGATGTTAACCTCTTTTGTAATTAAATTTTCTTAATGCAATAAATTTTCCGAAATTTGGAGAAAACGTAAAAAGAAAAATATGTCAAATCAACCATTACAGACTTTAGGAGAATTTCTTATAGATAAACAGGACGATTTTCAATATTCTACAGGTGAATTTTCTCGTCTTCTAAGCGCAATAAGATTGGCTTCGAAAGTGGTAAACAGAGAAGTAAATAAAGCCGGAATTGTAGATATAACAGGAGCTGCCGGTAACCAGAATATTCAGGGCGAGGAACAGCAGAAACTTGATGTGATCGCTAATGAAATTTTTATTACGGCTTTGTCTCAAAGAGAGGTTGTTTGTGGTATTGCGTCTGAGGAAAATGATGATTTTATTGATATTAAATGCGGAGAGAACGGTCACTTAAGTAAATATGTAGTGCTTATTGATCCTTTAGACGGATCTTCCAATATTGATGTAAATGTTTCCGTAGGAACTATTTTCTCTATCTACAGAAGAGTTACTGAACCTGGAACTCCTGTGCAGCTGGAAGACTTTTTACAGAAAGGAATTAATCAGATTGCTGCAGGATATGTTATTTACGGTTCCTCTACAATGATCGTTTATACTACCGGAAACGGAGTAAACGGATTTACCCTGGATCCTTCTTTGGGAACTTATTACCTTTCTCATCCCAATATGACTTTCCCAAAAACAGGTAAAATCTATTCTATCAACGAAGGAAACTATATTAAATTCCCTCAGGGAGTGAAAAACTACCTTAAATATTGTCAGATGGAAGAAGGGGACCGTCCTTATACTTCAAGGTATATCGGTTCTTTAGTTGCAGATTTCCATAGAAATATGCTGAAAGGCGGAATTTATATTTACCCGTCTTATTCTCAGGCTCCGAACGGTAAACTGAGATTATTATACGAATGTAATCCTATGGCTTTCCTGGCAGAACAGGCCGGTGGTAAGGCAACAGACGGATTTAGAAGAATTCTGGAAGTTGAGCCGACGGAACTTCACCAGAGAATTCCATTTTTCTGCGGAAGTGTAGACATGGTAGAAAAAGCAGAAGAGTTTATGCGTATCGATAGTGTGAAATAACATCATAGTATGGAAGCGTCTTATTTTAAATATCTATTACAATTCAAACGCCCGAGTGGAACATCTCGTGGCGTTTTGCTTGATAAGGAAACCTTTATTCTTGAGATTTCAGAAAATGGAAAAAAAGGAGTAGGAGAATGTGCCATTTTCAGAGGGCTGAGTTTTGATGACCGGCCGGATTATGAAGAAAAACTGAAATGGCTTTGTGAGAATATTGAAAAGAATTTTGCTGATCTAAAAGAAGAGCTGAAGGATTTTCCGTCAATATGGTTTGGTTATGAGCAGGCAGTTTTGAACCTGAAGTATGGTGGCCGTCTTTATTTTCCCAGTGAATTTACTGAAGGGAAATCTGCTATTACCATCAATGGTTTAATCTGGATGGGGGAGATCGGCTATATGGAAGAACAGATTGAGGAGAAACTGGAAAAAGGCTTTCATTGCATCAAACTGAAAATCGGTGTCCACTGGAAAGAAGAATATATTATTCTTCAAAAGCTTAGAGAAAAATTCTCCGGCGATCAGTTGGAACTGCGTGTAGATGCCAATGGAGGGTTTAATAAAGAAGAAGCGATGGGTGTTTTGCAGCAACTGGCAGATCTGGATATTCACTCTATTGAACAGCCCATTAAAGCCGGAAATTGGCACGATATGAAAGAATTATGTTCAAAAACACCTACACCAATTGCATTGGATGAAGAACTGATAGGAATAATTAATCCTGATAAAAAGAAACTTCTGTTAGAAACAATAAAGCCACAATACATTATTTTGAAACCTGCTTTAGTGGGAGGTTTCTCCGGTTCTGACGAGTGGATTTCCCTTGCTGAAGAACAAAATATAGGTTGGTGGATTACTTCTGCGCTGGAAAGTAATATCGGGCTGAATGCCATTGCCCAATATACAGTGACCAAAAAAAATCCAATGCCTCAAGGATTGGGCACCGGATCTTTATTTGTTAATAATTTTGAATCAAGCCTTGATCTCAGAAATGAGTTGCTGTGGTTCAAAAAATAATGAGAAAATTAATTAGGACAGGTAGGATTGTCCCAGTGATCATAATCCCATTCTCTGCAGCATCTGTTTTTTGGATCCCAATTGTTACATCCTATAGGGATTGGGGGAGGATTACCGCCATTCATGGCTTTTAACTCACTCTTACTCAATTTCTTCATGTTGCTTTGTTGGTTTTTCATAATTGATAGGTTATGGTTTGGTCAATAAATATCGAATTTTTTTTCCAGCTGGACAACATTATGAGTGTATGTTGTTGGTATTGTGTGAATTGTTAATGTGGTGAATAATGATTATTGTGGGTTTTCCAGAAGACAGAGATATGCGGAAGTGCTTACCTGAATAAAATATTCTTTTTCAATACGAACTATCTGAAGGAATATTTATCTTTCATAAAAATAAAGTCATGAAAATAACCCCCTACAGTATATTATAGGAGCCTGATATACTTTTAATTCTGTTTTAATGATAAAGTAATTTTAGGTTCGAATATTCTGTTTTTTTTCGAATTATTTTTTCTGTTAAATCACATCTTTTACGAAAATCGCTTTCTTAATATACTGAAATATATAAGAAAATTTACTTTTAATTCTTTTCATAATAAAAAAATTGTAATTCTCTAGAGTATGAATTGGCAATCTTTATGCCATTTTCTCAATTTTCAGTAACTTTAACTTATTGTCTTTTTTATAATATTTTTTTAATTTATTGTTAAGAAATAATTGTGAAAACATTTTCGTTATCCATTGTTCTGTTCGTGATGAGGGTTCTGTCTATTCCGTACAGATTTTGAAAAATATCTCTCTGAACCTGCGAACTGGAAAGGTATCCCCAATGTTTTCCCACCTCAAATTTGAAACTGTTTAAAAGATCATCTTTAACGAAAGTACAGTCGATGACAGACACAATATCTTTAAAGCGTTCAATATCACTGGGTCCATTTTTTCCAAGCCGTGGAGTAAGGATGTTTTTGGTAAATTGGGAAAGTCCCAAAATGACATCCTGTCTGT
The DNA here is from genome assembly GCF_918698085.1 of Chryseobacterium sp. Bi04. Lineage (GTDB taxonomy): Bacteria > Bacteroidota > Bacteroidia > Flavobacteriales > Weeksellaceae > Chryseobacterium. Next base: position 73,761 of record NZ_CAKKLP010000006.1, on the reverse strand, counting down.
TTAAATAGATGGAAATGCGGTTTGCAAGAAGAGGAAGTTTATTGAAGGAATCCTCGGAGTCTTCAAATACTTTGTAAGTAACATCTGCGTTAAGTAAAATAACCTGGTCAATAACCCTTAAAATATTTTCTTTTTTCAAACTATACAGCATGCTTTGAAGAACCCGGTTTCCCAAAGAATGAGTCATCATATGGATTCTTTGGTTGCATGGGATAAGATCCCGATTGGAAAAAATATCTTTTAGAAACTGGGTGTAAAAGTAAAAGAGTCTTAATAATGAAGTTCCGGAGTTGATGCTTGCCGCCTTATCATCAAAATAAGTCAGGGGAACAATGCTGCTTGAGGCCGGCCAGCTTACAAATAAAATATGCTCAACAGGAGATTCAGGATGATCAATAAACAGCTTTTTAAGATCAAGTATAGCCTTTAATTCATCATCAAAATCATAGGCATATCCATGGATAAATATAAGGACATCGCTCCGGTCTTTGGTGGAAGACATGTTTTTGTATAGCTCATAGAACATTCTCTGAGTGCCACCAAGATTATTAGCTGTTAAAAAAGATTTTTTAATACCTTTTTCACTGAGCAAAACCTCTAAAACCTCTTCATATCCCTGTTTTTCGGGTTCCGAAAACAGTTTGTAGTTGATAATGTTTCTGTTCTTGTAATCTTTCTTCTTTTTGGCCGGTGCAGTAGGTTCTTTATAACCCTCAAAATCACATTTGGCAATTCTGAAATTGGGAATTGAATATTCTTCATTGGAAAAAGAGTCTACGCTTTCACCCTTATGACGCACAATTTTTCGATTGCTTAAGATATAAACAGCCATGATAATCAGGTTTGTAACTTTCTCTAAGATACAGAAAAATACTGAATTATCAGCCATTGTACTTTTTAATTATGACTTTCGTAAGCCCCAAATTTTCCGTAACTTTGTGCAACTTTTTTTGCTAAAAACAAAAGCTAATTTAATGGAAGAAGAAAAAAAATCACTCAATTTTATTGAGCAAATTATAGAAGATGATTTGGCAAACGGACTGAAAAGAGATCAGATTCGTTTCCGTTTTCCCCCTGAACCGAATGGATATCTGCATGTAGGCCACACAAAGGCGATCTGCATCAATTTTGGCTTGGGAGAAAAATACAATGCACCTGTAAACCTTCGTTTTGACGATACCAATCCTGAGAAAGAAGAGCAGGAATTCGTAGATTCAATCAAGAAAGATGTGGAATGGCTAGGTTTCAAATGGGACAAAGAATTGTATGCATCAGATTACTTCCAGCAGCTTTATGAATGGGCAGTACAACTGATTAAAGAAGGAAAGGCTTATGTAGATGAGCAGCCATCTGAAGTGATTACCGAACAGAGAAAAAATCCTACGGAACCAGGTGTGGAATCGCCATTCAGAAACCGTCCGGTTGAAGAATCATTGGATCTATTCGAAAGAATGAGAAACGGTGAGTTCGAGGAAGGAACAATGTCGCTTCGTGCAAAAATTGATATGCTTTCCCCCAATATGAATATGCGTGATCCTGTGATGTACAGAATTCTGAAAAGACCGCACCACAGAACAGGAACTGCCTGGAAGATCTATCCGATGTACGACTGGGCACATGGGGAATCGGATTATTTGGAACAAGTTTCACACTCTCTATGTTCATTGGAATTCGAAAACCACAGACCTCTTTACAACTGGTATCTGGAGCAGGTATCTGATGAAACTAAAGTAGCTCCTAAGCAGAGAGAATTTGCAAGGATGAATGTTTCCTATATGATCACTTCCAAAAGAAAGCTGCAAAGACTTGTAGCCGAAGGAGCGGTGACAGGATGGGATGATCCTAGAATGCCTACTATTTCAGGGATGAGAAGAAAAGGATACACGCCGGCGTCTATCAGAAACTTTATTGAAAAGGTGGGAGTTGCCAAAAGAGAAAACCTGATTGAAATCCAGTTACTTGACTTCTGTGTACGTGAAGATCTTAATAAAGTAGCCAAACGTGTAATGGCAGTAGTAGATCCTGTTAAATTAGTGATCGAAAACTATCCTGAAGACAAGGAAGAATGGTTGGAAACTGAAAATAATCCTGAACAGGAAAATGCAGGAACCAGAGAAGTTCCTTTTTCAAGAGAACTATACATCGAACGTGAGGATTTCAAGGAAGAAGCTAATAATAAATTCTTCAGACTGAAGTTAGGCGGAGAAGTTCGTTTAAAGTCTGCTTATATCATTAAAGCAGAAAGAGTGGAGAAGGATGAAAATGGAGAGATTACTACCATCTATGCTTCTTACGATGAAAAGAGTAAATCCGGAAGCGGAACGGAAGAAAGCTTAAGAAAAGTAAAGGGAACATTACACTGGGTATCTGCGAAACACGCGATCCCTGTAGAGGTAAGGGTTTACAACCAATTATTTACCGTGGAGCAGCCGGATGCTGAAAAAGATGTTGACTTCCTGAATTTCATTAACCCTGATTCGGTAAGTACTATTCAAGGTTTTGCTGAACCAAGCCTGAAAGAAGTTGCCGTAGGTGAACCCCTTCAGTTCCAGAGAATCGGGTACTTTACCAAAGACCAGGATTCTACGGACGCTGCGTTGGTTTTCAACCGTACAGTAACTCTAAAAGATTCTTATAAGCCTGAATAATTTCAGGATGATCATACATAAAAGCAGGACCTCACTGAAGTCCTGCTTTTCGTTTTTTATAACTGGAGCCTTAAGATAACATTACCCTTTTACTCCTTTGATCCAATCCTGGAATTTACCTACCTGTTCCATAAAGAAAGATTCATGTTCTTCTTTTTCTTCAGGACGGTTGACCAGAATATGTTCAAAATAGCTTCCTTTCAGTACTTTTCTTAAAATACCTTCTCCTAAGAATGGTTTATAATCATTAAGAGCCTGGGTAGCTTTCAGTAAATGTCTGATGTCATATTGTAATGGATTGATGTCCGGAACCTGTTTGTTGAGGTTCAGAAGTTTGTATACTGCTATTCTGGCTGTTCTTACTGAACTTTCCATCGTAAATACCACATCATTGTTGGTTTCCACAAACTGTCCTACCAAGCCTAGATTGGTACAGCCTTCGGGAACAACTCTCGGACGATCACCCTGAGCTCTTGGCATAAACATAGAGGTAATATAAGGCATAAATGCAGTACGAACAATGGTATTTTCTATAACATTATCAAGCTGGTCTGTCATTCCCAAGTGGTGACATAATTCTGCAAGGATTTCATTTCCGGTACATTGAGGCATTGTTTTTTTTATGTAATTACCTTCTTTATCCATCAGCAGGGCATATACCCATACAACGAGGATGTCATCCGGCTGAGTAGGGAAGTGTGGCTGTCTGTTGCAGGTAAAGCTCATTACCCAATTAGAGTCGGTGATAGTGATAATCCCTCCTGTAGCTGTTCTTCCGGAATAAGGATCATTCACACACAGTTCTTTCAGTTTCTCTGTGAAAGCAGAAGGCCGGCAGGTTAATGTAGCAGATTCCCACGAAGATTTTTCAATATGACTGCAGAATTTTTCAGGCTTACCAAATACTTCAGATTTGGCAGCGAGATTTTTCCACAGTTTCCATCCCGCACTTTGTCCTGCACTGCTGTTGTCTATAGTAACTTCCGGGACCGTATTATTATCTGCATAGAAGGTGCTTTCAGTCATTGAGCCTGTGGTAACAATCACATAATCCTCTTTACCAACGGGTATTTTTACTTCTTCGCCATTTTGCTCGGTGATAATCCCTTCCACTGTTTTTCCTTCCGTATTGATATGGATATCAAGGTCTTTTACTAATGTATTAAACTGAATCTGTACTCCTTTCTCAACAAGGAAATTTTTAAGAGGAGTTACATACGTGTCATATTGGTTGTATTTAGGGAATACAAGACATGAGAAGTCTTTCATTCCGTCAATGGCATGCAGGAATCTGTGCATATACAGTTTCAGTTCCAGTAAGCTGTGCCAGTTCTCAAAAGCAAACATAGAACGCCAGAAAAACCAGAAATTACTGTTAAGAAAAGATTCAGCGAAATAATCTTCAATAGTCAGATCATCAAGCTCTTCTTTTTTCTTCAATAAAAGTTTAACAATTGCCAGCTGGTCTTTTTTCTCAAGTCCGAATTTACTGAAATCCTGAATCTGTCCCTGGTTATGAATCAGTCTTGCTTTAGAATAATTAGGGTCATTGTCATTAATAAGACGGTATTCATCCAATACACTGTATGGATCGGGTAATTCCAATGCCGGAATATCCTGGAACATATCCCATAGATTTTCATAGGTCATATCCATTTCACGTCCTCCACGGATGATATAGCCGTCCTTTGCGTTTCCTGCTCCATCCAGAGAGCCTCCTTCAACGTTGAGTTGATCAAGGAAAATAATGTTTTTACCCGGAACACGGCCATCACGGATGAAATAATAAGCGGCAGACATTCCCGCAATTCCGCTTCCTACAATATAGATTTTAGTGTTTTCATAAGATTGTGAAGGAATTCCTTTATTACGTTGATAATTTCCGATCTGGTCAGAAAAAGGCATCGTTTTTTCAGGAGTGTTAATCTGAACTTCTTTACTTGAATCCGGTTCGTGGTTTACTTTTCCAAACTGCTCAGAAGCATTTAAAACTTTTTCGAATTTTGAATTGATCGTACTCATTTTTTGTTTGTTTTTAATTAACATGTTAAAGGTACTTCTATTCAAAAAGCAGCACATATCCCCAATGTCGGAATTGTCATCCCCAAATTCTTATGACTGGATATTTTCTTTTGTCCGATACTCTGAAGGAGAAAAAGAAGTGTGTTTTTTAAAAAAACGGCTGAAAGCTGATGCCGAATTAAACTGAAGCTCAAAAGCTATTTCTGAGATCGTGATATCGGGATTTCCCAGCATGACATAAGCCTCTTTCAGTAAAGTCTCATCAATGACTTCATGAGGGGTTTTTCCACTGGCTTTTTTAATAATCTCTATAAGGTGTTTATTAGAAATACAAAGCTTCTCGGCATAAAACTGAACGGTTCTCTGCTGTCTGATATTTTCCCGGATCAGTTTACTGAATTTCAGGAAAAGGTCTTTTTTTCCGTCCTCTTTCTGAGAAACTGTATTGATTTCTTTTTCTATGATTTCTGCAGTTTCAAGCAGTAAGTTAAAAATAATTGTCCTGATAATCTCTTCTGTGAATTTGCCTTGTTTTCTGGATTTCTTTTTAAGGTAATCCAGCAGATTTTGTAATTGCAGAGAATTTTTTTCTGTTGTTTTTATAATGCTGTAGGAACCCTTAGAGAAGAGATTCATTTTCTCAATAATGAAAGGGTTAGATATGTTTTTGATGAGAAAATTCTTATCAAAAAATAAGAGCTTCATCATAAAATCTTCACTGGTTTCCAGAAATCTTACAATGGTAGAAGGAGCGGCTATAAATAAACTGTGGGTGGTTACTTTATATTTTTTACTGTCTATTTCAATACTTATTTCTCCAGCCGTACAAATACATAGGGCATAATAATCCATCCTGAACGGTGCTTTTGGAAAATTGAAAATAGGATTTCCTGAAGATATATAATAAGACTGGCGGCAATCAATCCTGTAAAAAGAAAGGGTATCATGTAAATTTTCGTAGGCTACCATGTGACGGATTGCTTAGGTTTTCTATTGTTTTTCAGATATTCCGAATGGAATCTGATCTTACTGCAATTTACAAATTTATATAAATTTTTTACGCTTTGTATATCAAAAATATTCACTATTGATCATATTATAGAAGAAATCTTACTATAAGGAAACGCGATGTTGGCCTTTTAAAACTGAATAAATTCTTGAGTAAGACTAAAACTTCATGCTTCCATTTTTTTAACAGTAATAACATTAGTATTTTTGCAGCAAATTAGTCACATGCAAAATTATTTAGAATTCAATTTCAAAATTTCTCCATTGCAACCCTGGAATGAGATATTAATGGCAGAGCTTATTGAGATAGGTTTTGACAGCTTTACAGAAGAGATTCACGGAATTTTAGGATATATTCAGACAGATCTGTTTCATGAAGAGCAGCTTAAGGCCCTTCCTATTTTTGAAAATGAAAATGTAAAGATTGAGTACTCTTTTGAGGAAATGCCTAATATCAACTGGAATGAAGAATGGGAAAAGAATTTCTCTCCTATCAATATCGATGATAAAGTATTAATCAGAGCAGAATTTCATGAGTCTGTACCGGGAATGCATGAAATTATTATTCAGCCTAAAATGTCTTTCGGAACAGGGCATCACCCTACCACACACCTGATGATCCAGCAGATGATGGAGCTTGACCTTAGTGGAAAGAAAGTATTGGATATGGGATGTGGGACTTCTGTATTGGCTATCTATGCAAAACAACAGGGGGCCGGAGATACCAAAGCCATTGATATTGACGAATGGTCTGTAGAAAACTCAAAAGAAAACGCTGCAAGAAATGACGTTGAACTGGATATTGAACTGGGAACAGCCGAAAACTTAGGAAAAGAAAATTTTGATGTTATTTTAGCAAATATCAACAGAAATATTCTGATTTCAGATATTCCAACCTATGTTTCTGTGTTGAATGAAGGCGGAAAACTATTGCTTTCCGGGCTTTGCTTCTTTGATGTAGATGATATTCTTGAAGTATGTAAAGAAAGCGGTCTTGAGCTGAAAAAGCAAATACAACGCGAAGAGTGGGTAAGCTTGCTGTTAGAAAAATAAAAAAACAAATACAGATATGAAAACTTTATGGACCGCTTTATTATTACTGATACTGCCGTTTTTTTCAGCACAGGAAAATGAAGCGTATGCTGATGGGGTTTTTGGTTTTGAAGAGAATAAAAGCCAAAAGATATTTACGGATTGGACAAGGATCAGAAAAGAACCTAATGTTCAGGCACCGGTTGTAGACTCATTGCAGGCTAATCAACAGGTATTAATCCTTAAAAAAGAAGAAGCCATATTAAGATTAGGGGAAAGAGGTGCTAATTGGTACGAGATCTCTTATCAGAAGGGAGATATGACTTCTGAAGGATATGTTTGGGGAGGTAACCTTTGTATAGGATACCGTAATAAAAACGGATATGATTTCCTTTTCGGGCTTTCAAAAACCATAGACAAGAAAAGCAAAGAAGTTAATGCTATAGAGAAACAGAATATTGCCGGAATCAAAGTGATGGAGGGTAATATGCTTGTAGATGAGGTCTATTTTGATACAGGAAAAGGAGAGGAGCTGAGCTATGCTACCTTCAATATTGAAAGCAGTCATAAACTGCAGAATGTAGCGCTTACTTTAAAGGCATTGGTTTCTGGTGAAGCCTGTGGTATTGCTAGCTATGACCAATATGTTCTTGTTAAGGATAAAAAACTAATTGCCCTTCCGCAGCTAATGAATGTAGGAGATGCAGATGTTTTTTACCATAGTGAGCAATATATTTTCCCTAATGATAAAGGAGGAATTCCTGATGCTTTTATTTTTAAAATGGAAGAAATGGAAAAAGATGATAAAGATCGGGAGAAGAAAAAACGCTCTTCCAAAACTTATCTTTGGAATGGAAGTTCCTATCGATTGAAATAATCTTTTTTTTGATATCAGTCTAAAAAAATATAAGTCCTTGCTGTTTTAAGTGAGGACTTTTTCTATGGCTGGATAAAGAACTTTTGCACCTGATCCCTTTAAAATCCTTTGATTGAGTGGTATTTATAAGTAAAATGACACCATTAGGACAATTTAGGTCAAATGGTGTCATTAAGTGAGCGCGAAAGGATTCGAACCTTTGACCGTCTGCTTAGAAGGCAGATGCTCTATCCAGCTGAGCTACGCACCCTTGAGTTTAAAAAGTCGGGGCGGCAGGATTCGAACCTGCGACCTCCTGGTCCCAAACCAGGCGCGATGACCGGACTACGCTACGCCCCGATTGATGGTCATCATAAATTACCTTGTGATTGCAGTTGCAAAGATACAAAGCTTTTTTGTGAAATAAAAGAACCCGCCATTTTCTGTGAGTTCATTGTGAGCGCGAAAGGATTCGAACCTTTGACCGTCTGCTTAGAAGGCAGATGCTCTATCCAGCTGAGCTACGCACCCTTGAATTTAAAAAGTCGGGGCGGCAGGATTCGAACCTGCGACCTCCTGGTCCCAAACCAGGCGCGATGACCGGACTACGCTACGCCCCGATTGATAGTCATCTCTAACGAATTTTACTTCGTTTTTGCGGTTGCAAAGGTACAATACTTTATCAAATAAAAAAATAAAATGAAGGATAAATTTTTATTAATTTTCAGGTGTACTTTTTTATTTATTTTAGATTGCTAATAACCATTGAGTTATATGGACTGATAAAAATCTGCTTTTCTAATCTTTTTCTCTTTGCTGTACGTCTTAAACTACTTTTATCAATAGAAAAATGTCAATACAGTTAATAAGAAATTTTATAGAATATATAATCTTGTACTAGAAAAAGTAGGACTATCAATATTCCGAAATGTTCGTATTTCAGGACTAAATATCCAAACAGATACCTTACTATTCTAATCAATGCTTTTAATCTTCCTGATTCTTTGCATATTGTAAAAAAAGATAAGATTAGATAATGAAAAAAAATAAAAATACTCTTGAAGATACGATGAATTATAGGTTTTCAGAGCTCTTATTGCTATCTTTAACCCATGAAACGATTGATATTAGCATGCCTCTTTTTTCCACTGCTTGGCTTCTCCCAAAACAGTGGAAAAGTAATAAAAATTTCAGATGGAGATACCATTACTATTCTTTTAAAAGGAAACCTGCAAAAAAAACTTCGGCTTGCTGAAGTCGACTGTCCGGAGAAAGGACAGCCGTTTGGTAAAAATGCAAGACAATTCACCTCAGATCAGGTGTTTGGTAAGACTGTTAATTTTGTGGAAACCAATACCGACCGGTATGGACGTTCTATTGCAAAAGTATACTATGATAACGGTAAATACCTTTCAAAAGAGCTTATAAAGGCAGGTTTCGGATGGTGGTATTTCTCCTATTCAAAAGATACTGCTTTGGGAGAGCTGCAGGATACTGCACAGCGTAAAAAAGTTGGTCTTTGGCAGGATAACCGTGCTGTGGCTCCCTGGGAATATAGAAAAATGAAACGGGAAGAATCTAAAAATAGAAAATATGAAGCTTCCAAAACTAAAATAAAAATAAAAGAAGCTGCCTGATAGTAATAAAACAGCCTTAGAATCATGAATTCTAAGGCTGTTTTATGAAATGTAAATTTATGTTCAATGCAATATATCTAGACCATATGGAGCTTTATCCCGCTATCCACTCATACTCCTCACGCCTTCGCTGAAAAAGCCTGGCTTGTTGCGGGGTAACCGTTTCTATCGGGGCTAGGGTAGAGGTACGGATAGCAAAGGATCAATGATAAAATACCTGAAATATAATCCGGAATTAAAATCACATCACTCCATGTATTTTCTTGGTATCTCAATAGTCATGAGAAATTGTAGAGGCCTTTGTCTTAATAATATTCAAATTCTCTTTCTACTTTCTGTTGTAACGTTCCATGGTCATCAACTAATTCTTCATAAACAGAATTGGAGTATGGGTCGAGCTTTACATTTTTATAAATAATCTTAAACTTTTTATGATTATTTAAATCTTCAAAAAACATTTCATTTTTTACTGAATTGATATAAGTATAAGAAATGGTGTTATTAATAGGTCTGCCATTAAAATTCCCGGTTTCTTCTGTTTTTATAAGGCGGTTATTTTTGTCAAAATAAAATAGTTTGTTAAGCGATGTACTGTCAACATTAAAATTTGAAACTCTCTTATATAAAGAATCAGAAATTTTTTCAAAATAGCCCTTACCTTCTATCTTCTTATTTTCAGGATTGATAGTTTCGAAATAGCGTTTAGCTTTACCCTGTGATTTATATTGTGTAATATCACTTAGAAATCTTTTATCAGGGAATTCGCTTTTGGCTAAATTAAAAGATTCAATTTTTGTCAGAAAGCCATCTTTGTCAAAATAAGAAATGCTTTTATCAATATTTTGATTTGAAAAAGTGATGATCTCTGTAATTTTTTTTGGATGACCTGAATAGTTAGAAAATTTCAGATCATTGATGGTTGATTTTTCCTGACAGCTTACAAGGGTATATAATAAAATAAATAAATAGCTAAGTTGTATTTTCATATTCTAAGCGTTATAGTGTTCTCAAATTTTGCCAGCTCTCAAATATAAGCAAGTCTTCCTGATAAAAAGAAAAATGAGCTTTGAAATTACAGCAACATACTTTTGTTACTTCTGGACATGGTTAAGTTTGTAGTGAGTACAAAAAGGAATATTCTCAAGTGCTTTTATAGCTGACCCAAATGCAAACAGATTATAAAAAAGATAAAAGTAAAAGTGTTACGGATTAACGGTTAATTGAATAATTAATAAAGATGCCGTATAAAAATTCTAAATATTTATTGATTCAAAGAAAAAAAGTCAATTTTTTATGTTTCAACTTATAAATTGCTTTTTGTTTATAAATAATTTATTAAAAAATTATTTTAATTGAAAAATAAATAATAATTTATCATAAATCTTTGAAAATAGCATATATATTTATTCTCTAAAAATATTTATAGTATTATGAAAAATTTAAAACTTATTATTGCAGCAGTAGGGATATTTTCTATTTCCTCCTGTACCAATTCTTCTGAACAAAGTAATTTAGCTGATATCCCGGATCCCTCTAAGCAGTATGCATTAGGTGCAAAATTTGTTGATTCAAAAACATATGAGTCTTTTCAGAAAGTGGATGTTAATGCTTTGGCAATGAAATACCTTGGGAAAAGTGCCACTTCAGTACAAGCTGCTTTACCATCTAGTTTTACTATTGCGGGTTCTGCAATTGGTGATCAGGGTAATGAGGGATCATGTGTTGCCTGGGCAACAGCTTATGCAGCTGCAAGTGCTTTAGAATATAACTTTAAAGGTGTTACAGAACCTAGAAGTCCCGAATATGTGTATAATCAGATTAAAATAGGTGATTGTTCAGGTGGAACTTATGTTAGCTATGGATTAGACTTAATAAAAAATCAAGGGGTATGCAGTTGGTCAGAAATGCCTTATACAGATGTGGAATGTTCAACACAGCCTAATGCTACACAAAAACAGGCAGCAAGTGCACATAAATTCACGACTTGGGCTACTGTAAACAAAACTGATTTAACTAATATAAAAACATTACTAAGCATGAAGCTTCCGATAATCATAGGAATAACTGTGGATCAAAGTTTCTATAATATGTCTTCTACAGGATGGGTTTGGAAATCACATTCTGGGAAAGTGTATGGTGGACATGCAATTTGTGTGATAGGATATGATGATGCTAAACAAGCCTTTAAAGTACAGAATTCTTGGGGTTCATCTTGGGGAAGTAATGGTTATTTTTGGATTGACTATTCCTTTTTTGCAAAAACAACTAAAGGTGCTATTAATGAATCTTATATAGCATATGTACAATAATAAGAATAAATAATATGGCCTGAATTCGGGTCAGGTATTATTTAAAATGGATGACCGTCATTGCTTGTTAAGTTTAATGACGGTTTTTTTATAATGCACTTGACGGCTAAGCTTCCATAATGTTAATTATAAAGATATGACCTTCTGTGTCAGTCTGTTTTATCTGGCAATTACCTCTAGCTCGTTGTTTACTAAAAAAGGTTATATCGCAGCTTTTTTTGAATATATAATAATTGTTAGATTTGGATGTTGGATTTGGTATCTATCCACAGGCAGTTAAAAAAAGAAAATAAAAGGACGAAAGATTGCGAAATGACTGACATATTTGAAAATTATCTATCCTCAACAGGAGGACTGTCTGCCGGGGAAATCAACTTTTCTGCACAGTTCTTCAAACCGGTCCGCTTAAAAAAAGGTGATTTTTTTATTCGTGAGGATGAATCCTGCCGTCATATTGGATTTATCGCCAGTGGCGCTGTAAAAGCATATGCTGTCGACAAAGAAGGAAAGGAAAATATAACCTGCTTCAAGTTTGAAAATGAATTTGTCACCTCGTTTTCGGAGTTTGTGGCACAGGAAAAATCCAGAAGGAGTATCAGGACTATAGAAGACAGCATAATCTACAGGATAAACTACCCGGACTATCAGCATCTGCTTGGCCAGGTGACCGCTTGGAACGGAGTGATAAAGTCGGTGATGGAACAGGAGTATACCCAAAAGGAACATTATCTGCTGAATTACAATAATAAATCCGCTGTGGATAAATACCGTCATGTCCTGTCTAGCGAACCGATGCTTGTTCAGCGCATAGCGACACAGGATCTGGCATCATACCTGGGCATCACACAGCGATCGCTTACACGGGCAAAAGGACAAATACACAGACCTGATCTGTTATAGGACAAATGTCCTTATGTAATCCTGATCAGTGATGTAGATTTGCACGAAAAAATATGTTACATCAAATTGCTCCCGAAGTGTTTCAGATTTCACTGATGCCACGAAACAGTATCAACTGCTATATTATCGAAGGGGTCTTGGTAGACTCCGGAATACGGAGTTCGTATACTACTATCAAGAAAGCGCTCCAGAAAATTCCCGTTTATCAACATATACTGACGCATGCGCATGCAGACCATCAGGGCTGTAGCGATCAGATATGCGCTGAGTTCGTCATACCCTTACTCTGTCATCCCGACGAAGTTTTTAGGACCGAAACCGGTATGGTAACCAACGACTATCCAACTCCGCAGCATTGGGTAGCAAAGCTTCAACAAAAGTATTGGGCAGGTCAGGGGCATAAAGTCGAACAGACAATCGTGGAAAACGATAGCATCGGAAACTTTCGGGTAATAGAGACGCCCGGACATTCGGCAGGTCATATTTCTTTATTCCGTGAGCGAGATGGTGTGCTGATAATCGGCGATGTAGCGACAAATATGAACCTGCTCACGACAGCGGTTGGTCTGCGGCTTCCGCCCAATATATTCACCTCAGATCAGCAGCTCAACATCAAATCGCTTCAGAAGTTAGCAAAACTGAACCCTGCTATTATCTGCTTCGGTCACGGACCGGTCATGCGAAATACAGATCGGAAGTTTGAGCAGTTTGTCGCCAAATGCAGCGCAGCTATTTAAAAATAGTCGTGCTGTAATTACGGGTTAGTATGTAATAATTTGTAGGAAAACGCGAGACGCATAATAATGATCAGCCAGATGCTATAAAGCGCAAAGATTTTATCTATCCTTCGTCTTGAAGGCATTTATTTTTTTCGAGTAAAAAATGAATAAGTAATGTAGTAAACCAACGAACTTGTTAAGATTATTTTCGAATGCTTTTATATCATATTTAATTAAATTGTATTCAATACGCATAGATAAATACTATTTTTTTAACTGTCTTTACGACATTTTTCTTGATTTCTTTTCCAGTTGAAATAGACTAGTGATCACTGTTAACAGTGAATTTTGCTTCGTAGAATGAAGATTTTAAAAAGTAAATACTGGATACCTGGTATTCGTATATTAAGTATTATCATCATTCCTTTTTTGATTTTAAGCTTCTATTATCACATACTTCCTTGAATTCTAAAAATACCTAATTTCTACTCTGTTTATGGTCTCGCCTTTTCCATTAGGAGGTACTGCAAATCCACCAGGTTCATACCGCTTCGTACCACTTTTATAATACCAGTTATTTAAGCCGCTGATCATTTGTTTTATGTAATAAATAAATTCCTCTGTCTCCTTTTGATACGGACTGAAATCCGGAAGATGATCTGACAAGATTACAAATTCATTTACCAGCTCATCATGAATCTTCATTCCTTCTTTGCAGGCTTCATCAAAAGATACTTTATGATGATGCTGTAATAATTTGATGATATTGAAAATTTCTGACTCTATGGCAAGTTCTTTACCAATAGTTGCAAAATCGTTCTGAAGAGCAACAATGATTGACTGCAGCATAATAATACGCTGTATAACGGTATGATTGTAAATGTAATCAGGTAAAGCAAAACCGGTTGAGGGGCAAATCAGATCAACAAATGGAATCATCCCTATGGAATTGGCACGTATTAAATGAAAGAGGGGAATAGGTGGAATGTCATTACTGATTTTATAGGGTGATTCTTCCATAATACCATAAGTAACAAAACGATATTTATAATTCTTAGCTATTCGTTCAATCCAGAAGTCTGGCATCCCAAGTGTAATCCATTCTTTTCTATTGGTTTGCATTTGGCGAAATATCCCTATTTCCCCTGGTTTAGGATCGTCTCCCATCATTACTTCAAAAATCCGGTCTCTGAAAGCTGCAATTTCCTTTATTGGCAAAAGTTCTGCATAATCATCAGTGACTGTCATGTAAATAGCAAAACGTGTTGCATGGAGGACTCTTTCTTTTTCGGTGACTGCGGGTATCATAAAGGGACCTACATCAACTAACCGCATTTTTCTATATCTTGCCATCGCCTCTTTTGATAAGAATTGATAGTCCTGGTCATACCAGTTGTTTTCTTCTTCATAGAAGGTTCCGGCAAAAGGGCTTTGAAGGGTTTCCCAAGGATATACCGGCTTGGGTACATTAAATTGCTCGTTCATAATATATGGTTTTAGTTTAAAATGATCAAGTATATTGTGTTCAATAAGATAAGGGGAGAGGATCTGGATTTGACCTAGAAATTTTTATTTCATTAATAGATGGCATTGTCTCTATAAATGCAGTTCAATCTATAATTTATACTTTTGATGTATTGTATAATCAGTCATTTGGTAGTGAATTCTCGGAGATTATTTAATCTCAAGCTGATTATCATTAGTAACCAGATAAATGTTTGGTTTAACGAGCTGATTATGTTACTTTCTGATTCCTGAGGGAAACAAAATTTTCATAAATTGTAATTGGAGTATTTAAAGTTTTTATATTAGTTTTTGCTCTACTAAATTAAAAAAATATTTAATATGATCTAATTTATTTCATTTAAATTTATATTTTGTGTAATAATATTGAAATATGATTGTATTTATCAATGTTTTTAAAGGAAAGTACTTTATTGAATGAATGGCAATATTCAGAATGGCTCAGGTTATAAACTTGGGGACTAAGCAAATTGGGTTAAATCTAAAACCTCCTGTTTGGATGACATTCAAAATCTATGCTGCCTTAAATAGAATATGTGATTTTATATTTGACTTGAAAAATAGAATGGAAATAACATTTTATTTCACGCAAAGGAATGATAATTCGGATGTTCTATTTTTAAGAAAGCAAAGAAAGGCGACTTTGTCGCTGAATAAGCGATATAAAAAGTTTAGCTTCATCAAAATCGATTTCTAATCGATTCATTCTTGGCTCACTTAAAATCAATCATAATAAAAATAAAACTTTGCGTCAAAGAGAAGTTGTATTGATGTAAGTTTATGCTATCCCTCAACTTTTGCACCTGATCCTGTAACAGTAGCACATGAAGCTAATATAAAACAAAAAACTCACAATAAAAATTGTGAGTTCGTTGTGAGCGCGAAAGGATTCGAACCTTTGACCGTCTGCTTAGAAGGCAGATGCTCTATCCAGCTGAGCTACGCACCCTTAAAAGTTGTTTTTGCTTATCGAATAAGCTTCATTAAAAAGTCGGGGCGGCAGGATTCGAACCTGCGACCTCCTGGTCCCAAACCAGGCGCGATGACCGGACTACGCTACGCCCCGAGATATATAGAATGCGGAGGGTAAGGGATTCGAACCCTTGCGACACTTTCGCGTCGACAGTTTAGCAAACTGCTCCATTAACCACTCTGGCAACCCTCCTTTTTGTTTATTTTTTAATGATCGTTGTTCCGTTATTGCGAGTGCAAATATAGAATAGATTTCTTTATTTACCAAATAAAATTCAAGAAAAATTTATGTATTTTTGAGGTAATAAATCATTAAAAAACTGAACAAATGCGTAAGACATTATATATCATCGGATTAAGCACTTTTGTTTTTTCATGTACTTCTCAGCAAAATGTGAAAAAAAATACTTACAAACCGAAAACCCCCGTATCACAGCCTAAACCGGTCGTTAAAACAGCAAGTCCCGAAGCTCCAAAACCAAAAATTGTTTCAGACCGTGGAATAGAATTTTTCACTACCAATATAGCAGACCCGGCAAAAAATGATAATACGGCAAGTTATGGTTCAATTGTTTCTGCAAAACCAGCCGGATATAAAGTGGTAAAGACTTATTTTCCTGCTATTGCACAAAACTTCAGACAGCGTTATTTAATATTACATTATACAGCACTTCCTGATGATAAATCGATTACAGTGCTTACCCAGCAGGCTGTGAGCGCCCATTATCTGGTAAACAATACCGGAGATAATGAGATCTATCAGCTTGTAGATGAAAACAAACGTTCTTATCATGCGGGAGTAAGCGCATGGAGAAATGATAAAAATCTTAATGATACTTCCATAGGAATAGAGATTGTAAATGCCGGATATACTACAGATGCAACCGGGAAAAGAATATTTGCAACGTTTAGTGATGAGCAGGTGAGAAAAGTAGCTGCTTTGGCAAAAGATATTGTTACCAGATATCAGATTCCGGCCACCAATGTTCTGGCTCATTCGGATATTGCCCCTACCAGAAAACAGGATCCCGGCCCAATGTTTCCATGGAAGAAGCTATATGATGAGTATCAGCTGGGAATGTGGTATGATGAAACGGCAAAACAGAATTTCTTTACTATCGCACAGGCAGATTTTGCAACAAGATATATTGATTCATCTTTTATTTTTCAGACACAGACTGCTTTGCAGAAATTTGGGTATGCACTAGATCTTAGCGGAAAATGGGATGATGCAACCAAGAAAACCATTGAAGCCTTCCAGTACCATTACCGTCCTCAAAATTATGACGGAATCATGGATGCCGAAACATGGTCTATACTGCAGGCGTTAATTCAAAAATATCCCGTAAAATAAAGTCAAATTAAAACGCATCGGTTAGATGCGTTTTTGCTATCTTTAAACCATCAAAAACAGTAAAATATCTGTAATGGAAAATTTCAGGAAAGAGAGCGATCTGTTAGGGGAACTTAATGTACCTTTAGACGCTTATTATGGGGTTCAGACACAAAGAGCAATCAACAATTTTAAAATTTCAGGACAGCTTTTGTCTTCATACCCGGATTTTATTAAAGGCTTAGCTTTTGTAAAAAAAGCAGCTGCAAAAACCAACTATGAATTGGGACTTCTTGAGGAGAGCCTGTATTTCAAAATAGCAGAAGCTTGTGACGAAATCGTAGATGGAAAATATCACGATCAGTTTCCGGTAGATATGATCCAGGGCGGGGCAGGAACTTCAATCAATATGAATGCGAATGAAGTAATTGCCAATATCGTGTTGGAAAAATTAGGAAAAAACAAAGGAGAATATGAATTCTGCTCTCCAAATGATCATATCAACCTTTCTCAATCTACCAATGATGCCTATCCTACTGCTATTAAAATGGGATTATTGCACATGAATATCGGGTTGGTAGAAAGACTTGAGAAAATTGTGGCAGCTTTCCGTGCTAAAGGAGTAGAATTCCAGGATGTCATCAAAATGGGACGTACCCAGCTTCAGGATGCTGTACCCATGACATTGGGACAGGAATTTGAAGCCTATGCAGCTACACTGGAAGAAGATATCTCTAAATTGAATAATAACGCCAGCCTTTTTGTAGAGGTCAATATGGGGGCCACAGCCATTGGGACAGGATTAAATGCTCCGGTAGGCTATGCAATCCTTTGTGCTAAGAATCTGGCCCAAATCACCGGGTTCCCGATTATTTCGGCACCGGATCTGGTAGAAGCTACACCGGATACGGGTTCTTATGTGATTTATTCATCAGCAACGAAACGTCTTGCCGTAAAATTATCAAAAATATGTAACGATTTGAGATTGCTTTCCTCAGGACCAAGAGCTGGCCTTTTTGAAATCAACCTTCCTCCAATGCAGCCGGGATCATCCATTATGCCAGGTAAAGTAAATCCTGTAATTCCGGAAGTAGTGAACCAGGTATGTTTTAAAGTATTTGGAAATGATCTTACAGTAACGTTTGCTGCAGAAGCAGGGCAATTACAGCTTAACGTAATGGAGCCGGTACTTTCTCATGCAATCATGGAAAATATCAATTTCCTTTGCAATGCTCTGGATACCCTTCGTGATAAATGTGTAGTAGGAATTACTGCCAATAAAGAAGTGTGCCTGAATATGGTAAAACACAGTATTGGTATTGTAACAGCACTTAACCCTTATATCGGTTACAAGCAGTCTACAGAGATTGCTAAAGAAGCATTATCCTCCGGAAAAAGCGTTTATAATCTTGTTTTGGAGAAAGGAATTCTTTCTCAGGAAAAATTAGATGAAATTCTGGATCCTAAAAATATGCTGAAACCGCATAACAAATAATATCAATCAATAAGTGATAAATGATGGCGATTGTTTTACATCATTTATCACTTATTATTCATCATTTATAAAATAGTAGTGAGGTTTTTAATCATCATTCCTGCCCATAACGAAGAAAATAATCTTTCATTTACTTTAGATTCTTTACAGCAGCAAAGCAGTAAAGATTTTAGAGCCGTTGTGGTTAATGACGGTTCCACAGACCGTACTGCTGAGGTTATCCGGAAATATACCGAGACTGATTCCCGTTTTGAAACCATTAGCCTTCAGAAATCTGAGCATCAGCCGGGCTCTAAAGTTGTTCATGCTTTTAAAAACGGTTTGCAGAAACAGCCTATAGATGATTTTGATATCATCTGTAAATTTGATGCCGATATCATTCTCCCTGAAAATTATCTGGAAACACTAGAAAAAGCTTTTGCCGGTAATCCTGCCTATGGATTGGTAGGCGGTTTGCTGTATGTGGAGAAAGACGGACACTGGGTATATGAAGGAAACTCCAATAAAAATCATGTAAGAGGTCCAATGAAGGCCTACAGGAAGGCCTGTTTTATTCAGATCGGAGGCTTAAGGGAAACATTAGGCTGGGATAATATAGATGCTATACTCCTTGAGAACCTTGGATGGAAGGAAGTTGTTCTTCCGGAACTTCAGGTAAAGCTTATTAAAGTGAAAGGAGCTGACTATACCATACGGCCTGCCGATTACTATGGCAAATATTTTTATTTTCTGGGTTTAAACAGGTTTCTGGCCTATATTGCCTCTTCCAAAGAAGCGATGAAAAGTAAATCACCATCATTTTTCTTTGATATTATTTCATCGTACGAAAGCTGCAGGGCAAAGAAAATGGAACTGAAGATCACAAAAGAAGAACAGAAGGCAGTAAATGACCAGCGTTGGAAAATGCTGAAGAAAAAATGGCTTAACATGTAAGTTGAAAGATATATTCAATAGAAACAGGCGTTAGCCATTTAATAAAAAGAAAAGTCATCCGGCTTTAGTCAAGACATAAAAAGATCACCGATAATCCATGAAAAAAATTGCCTATATAGAAATAGACACCCACGCAGAAATAGCACAGTCTTTCATGGATATCATGAGGGATACTAAGGATTTTACCATAGATTATTATTTTTCAAAAAAAATTAAGGACCGGATCAGCAAAAATGAAGAAGCTGTATTTCTGTCAGACAGCTCCATGATCTTAGACCAATTAAAGGAAAAAGGATACGATCTGATTATTATTGGAACGGTTCACCGTTTTTTTAATACATTTTTAGCCATAACAAAGAAATATAATACGGCGGTTATTGCCCATAATCTCAATTTTACCAAAGCCTCAAAGCTGGATCTGGTAAAAAGTGTCTTAAAAAAAGATGTGATGTACAGACTCAAATTATGGATGAAAGAAGGGTTGTTATATTCTTCTAAAGTATACCAGGCTTCAGGAGCACTTTTGGTTTTAGACGAGGCTATGAGTTCAGAAAAATATCAGTTTTTACCTCTTTTTTATACAAAGAATGGTCATGCTGCTGAAAACAAGGATAGGGTAGTGGTTATTCCCGGTGGTGTATCGCAGAAAAGGAGAGATTACCATTATATTTTTAAAACACTTAAAAATGCTAAGACAGATAAACCCTGTGAATTTGTATTTCTTGGAAAAGCAACAGGAAGCGAATTAAAAGATTTAGAAAGACTGTCGCAAAAATTACCGGATAATATCCGCATTACTTATTTTTCAGAAAGAGTTTCTGCTGAAGATTTTGAAAAATGGATGCAGAAAGCAGATGTTCTTTGGTGTCCTATTCAGGAACAAACGGAGTTCTTCAGTTTGAAAGAGACTTATGGGGTCACAAAAATGACCGGTAATCTCGGTGATGCTGTGGCATACGGAAAATGGGCTGTTTTCCCTGCCAGATACCCATCAAAACTAGACTTTATCATTCCTGAAAAAGGAAATATTCTGGAACAGCTGAATGAGCTTTCCCATCTTCATTTTAATTTTCAGAAGCACTATAGCAAAATAGAAATTCAGAAAAAAACAGAACAAATTTTATTCAGGCTTATTTCCAAATAACCTGGTTTGATTACAATATTTACCTATAAAAAGAAGCTCTGACTTATGTTAGAGCTTCTTTTTGTTGGGGTATTTGGTTTTTCACAACAGGGTGTATTATTAATGATATTATATATTTTTACTATAATTATTGTAAAAATGATAAATTTCAATATTAAACTATTTTTATTTAGAAAAATTATAAATAACTTCGCGCTCTAATTATAAAAAATTGAAACGAATTGTATTAAGCACAGCCCTATTCATGGGGTCTGTTACGATTTTATGTGGTCAGGAAAAGAAGATTGACCTGAATGCCGGTACTTTTGAAGTTAAAGGTTGCAGAATGATATACGCTAATAAAGACGATATTACCTATGCAGGAGGATGTGAGGTTATTGTAAAGCAACCCGGGCAAGCTCCTAAAACTATTTTTTTAAAAAAGAATGAAAAACTTGTTGTCAGAGACAAGAAAGCGGCTATAGTTTACACAGATGTTGTTTCAGATATTAGGATAGATGGAATAGAACTTACAGCCAAAAAGAAGAACTTCTCTGAAATAGAAATCAAACAGGAGGCTCTTCAGAATATACAGTCATTTTCTATTGGTGACGTCCTTCAGCAATTGCCGGGGCAGTATATACAGCCTTTTGATAATGCACAATTCAAGAATATTGTTTTTCGTACAGCAAGTGGAGCTTCGGTGACATCGAGTTCTACATCCTTAAGTGGAGATGAGGCAGGAAACAAAGCTTTTGGGGTACAGGTAATGGTGAATGACATTGCGTTGTCTAATAATGAAAATATGCAAAGCTATAATTCTGCATACGGCTCACCATTCGGACTCAACTTTACCGCCACAGCCGGAAAATCAGGTACATTGACTCCTTCACAGCCTAATTTCGGGGTTGACCTGCGCGAAATTCCTACAGAAAATATTGAAAGTATAGAAGTCATCCAGGGAATTCCTGATGCTAAATACGGAGATCTTACTTCCGGGCTGATTAAGGTGACTACATTCGCCAAAAGGTCTCCTCTGCGTCTGGATGCATCCATAAGGGAAGGTACTTATCAGCTGGGACTTACCAGAGGGTTTTCTCTGAAAAATGATCAGGCTCTGAATATTTCTGCAGACTATATGAATTCTATTGTTGATCCCAGAACAAGCCTGGTAGGTTATGACAGGTTTAGCAGTAATGTTCTTTGGGGGATTAATAAAAACAGTATAAAAAATAAACTTTCTTTTGCTTTCTCTCAAAATACAAGCAATGGGAAAAGAGATCCTGATGACCTTCAGGGTATTGTAATCAGCAGTAAAAATAAAAGTTTTTCATTAAGCAATAATTTTAAATATCTTTTTAAGGGAACTAAAAAAATAGTTAGAAGTATTGGAGCAGATGTAGGACTAAGCTATGGCACTCAGCGTACGGAAAGAAAATATTTTCTGAATCAGGGAGCCCGTCCCTACGGTAATGCAATGGAAAATAGCGTGTACTATGCGCCTTATACGCCGCCAAGTTATGAAAATATGACCTATGTGGACGGAAAACCGATCAATGTTTACTTCAACGCAAGTGCCGATGGTGTATATACGACATCTAAAAGATGGGTGCATTCCTATTCTGCGGGATTTAATTTCAGATACGGTGATAACCTTGGAAGAGGAAAATATGGTACAGCCGGACAATTCTCTACAATTGCCACTACCGGAGGAACGGCAAACGGAGTAAGAGATTATAATTATCAGGATAATGTATTGGCTAGTACACAATACGCTTTTTATGTGCAGGATAATATTTTTAAAAGATTAAATAACAAGCATGGGATAAGGGCTAATCTCGGATTGCGTTATGATATTCAGAATGGAAGATCAACCCTCTCTCCAAGGGTGAATACTTCTTACCAGATGGGGGATCTTACTTTTCGTGCCGGAGTGGGACTGACTTCCAAAGCACCTTCACTTAACCAGTTATATACAGGACCAAGGTATTTTGATATGCTGTTGGGAGATTACCGTATTCCGGGATATTACACCGTTGGAATAATGCAGACAGTGGTAACCCCCGGAGATAATGTAGATCTTAAACCTTCAAAAAGCTGGAAAACAGAATTTGGAATAGATTACAAATTGCCTTTTGCTGCCATCAACCTAACCGGATATTATAACAAACTTTTTGATGGTTTCAGTACCCTATCCGTAGCAAAAATGATGGATAAGGCTAAAGTGGAAATAACTGCAGTGGGAACCGATGTTCCTACTTTTGAGATCATGGGTAAGGAAAAATTCCATTATTTACAAAACAGGATTATAAACGGCTATGAATCTACCGATAAAGGATTGGAGCTTATGGTATCTTTTAAAAAGATAGAAGCACTGAACCTGATAACAGGCTTTAATGCTTCCTACGTAAAGACGAAGAGTAAAAAGAATGAAGATATACCTACAATAGCAGCCCTTTCCATTCCGGAACCTGCCTTTCAGTACGGATTGTATAATGACACGTATTCCAATGCCAATATGGCAAGAGCCAGCTTTAGTTTTGATTACCACCTGCCATCTTCCGGATTGATTATAGGGCTCCGCACTGACCATTTTTTAATCGATGAAAGAATAACATCCGGCAGCAGTATTTATCCCATTGGATATATAGATTCGGAGCTTAATACGGTGATGATTCCGGAAGCGGAAAGAAGTAATCCAAAATATCAGACCCTTTTCAGAAAAGCTTCTGAAGAATCTTTATCCGGCTTGGGGAAGAAAACATTACACAATATACACCTTCGGGTTACAAAAGATTTCTTAAGCGGTTTCAGGATTTCCATATACGTCAATAATGTTTTCAATCTTAAGGCATACAATGAATACGGAACACTCTATACAAACTTTAGTCCGGCATCTTTCGGAGCTAATATTTCCTATAAATTTTAATAAAAGACTTTTTGTACTATGAAAAATATAATAACTTATTTGTTTTTACCTCTTCTTATGCTTACAGGATGTAAAAGAGAAGATGATTTCGGTAGTGGGAGTGATCTTCAGCCTGTACCATTTACTATAGCCGCTAAATATGATGCAAAGTTGGATGGCAAAGAAGCTGCGAATGCCAATGTCACTCTGGAAAATACCTCTACCGGAGATAAAATTATTGGAAAAACTGATGCCAATGGAGAATTAAAATTCAATGCCATTCTTCCCGGAACCTATACCATTACCGCTGATATGACGATGTCTAAAGAAGATTATGAAGATATGTTTGAAATACCTACGATCAATCCTGAAGTGTATTTCGGAGGAATGCAGGAAAAAGTTATTGTTAATGTCAATGTTTCCGCAGCAGTGATCACCCTTTCTTCAGGAAGGATAGAAGATCTTGTTATCAAGCAGGTATACTATGCGGGTTCTTCTACCACTGAAGCAGCAAGCTTCAGAGACCATTTCCTGGAGATTTACAATAATTCTAATGAAATGATCTATGCTGACGGTTTATATGTGGGGCTTCTGGAAGGGAATACAAACAGTAATGTGACTTCATATACTTTATCTAACGGGCAGTATGACTGGAGTAAATCCACAGGAAACACGATTGGAGGAAGTGCCAATACGGATTTTGTATATGCCAGTACCATCATCAGAATTCCCGGAAGCGGAAAAGAGCATCCTATCCTCCCGGGGAAAAGTATTGTAATTGCCCAGACGGCAATTAATCATAAGGCTCCGTATGATGATATTAAAGGACAGTCTGTGAGTATAAAAAAACCAGAAGAGACGGTAGATCTTAGTGGAGCGGATTTCGAAACCTACCTTGGAGATTATTTTACAGCCAATGGAGGAAGTCCTTATCTGTATGATATCCAGAATATAATGGTTCCGGATATGGAAATTGTGCATTGGGCGTTAAATTCCAAGGATATGTTACTGGGAGTTACTTCAAGACCTGCATTAATTGTTTTTAAAGCAACACCGGGAGAAATTTCTTCTTTTGCAAAAGTACCGAGTCCTAAAAATCTAAACGGGGCATTGTTCGTAAGAATTCCTAAAGAAATTATTATTGATGGGGTAGACACTACAGATAAAGAGCAGAAAGCTCCGAAAGACTTACCGGTAAGTATTGATGCTACGAGAGCTTTCATAAAAAATGATGCAGGGTCACCGTATCCGGATTACAGCTCTTATTCCATCATTCGCAAAACAAAAGAAATTATCAAAGGCAGAGTGGTTCTGGCGGATACCAATAACTCACAAAATGACTTTACAACTATAAAAGCTAACCCACGAGGAAATGCACAATAATCATAAAAACAGACTATCATTCAATAAATGTCTACTGCTATTCCTGCTGTTAATGGCGAATCAAAGCTTATTTTCCCAGGCTACGAGGCTCGATAGTATCGATATCAGTACAGTAGAAAGAAATATCAGACTGGAAAATCCATACCTGAGCTTTTTCCATCCATTGGACTTCTCTGCTACCTCTTTTAATTATTCTGTTCACAAACAGGAATTTAAAAGAGTGCAGTCACCTGAGAAATCCGAAGGCTTTAATTTCAATTCACAAGGTGTATTTCAGCTTTCTCCGAAAGTTGCGCTTTCCGGAAGGCTTAATGCTGTCCGGGAAAAAGAACACGCTGTTCCTTTTATCTTAACAGAAGAAAGAACCACTAATCAGTCTTTTATCCATAACCCGTCCTATTTTTATGCTCCCCGGGCGGCAGATTGGTTGAAACAGGATTATAATATTTATGGAGTACTGGCATACAGGCCTGTGAATTTCCTGATTACCCAGTTGGGAGTGGAAGGTAACTTTACAAAAGCATATAGAGATGCTGATCCCCGCCCGAAAACGGACCATTATGTGTATAATGTATTTTCAAAAATCGGTCTGAACTGGAAACAGCATAGCCTTTTTGCAAAAGGAAAATATTTTAATGATTATAGGGTGAATGACATTATGTACGTCAATATGAATACCAATGTTCCTTCTAGTGACAGTGTATATATCCGCTATAATGAAGGATATGGAAATCAGTACAAGGGAACACTTTATTCTTCAACCGAATATAAGTCTGACGGTTATATCTGGGGAGGCGAATATGCATTCAATAACAGGAATATTCACTTCAGTGCCGGATATGACTATCAGTATTCTATTGAGCGGTTTTATAAAATATACACTTACAAAGATACAGACAATCAGAGTTATAGAGTTTATGATAAGTATTCAGGATTAAGAACCGATAAACATAGTATGTATGCGAACTTTTTGGGGAGATTTAATGGATATAACTGGGCTTCGAAACTCTATTTCTGGGACCAGCTGGATGATAATTTCAATTATGAACTTAAATACAGAACCTATAGGCTGCATCAGTACCAGCTGGGATGGAATAACAATCTGAGTTGGTTTAATTCAAAAAATGAATCTCAGAAAATTCGTTTGGATCTGTTGTATGGACGGAATAGTGTGAAGGACATTTCCGTTGTCCTGAACCGGGAAATTAATTATTTTCAGTACCATTTGGGTTATGAAAAGGAATTCCGTATCAATTCCGAGGATAAATTGGCATTAGGAGTGGATCAGTATCTCTACTTTCCTGTTCATAAAAGCTTTGAATACACTCCTTATGAGAGTAGTAAAGAAAATATATTTGTACAGAGAATTGCCATACCGGATTATGCTTATGATGCTTCCAAAAAACTGGGGCTTACCCTTAATCTGAAATATAAAATGAACAGGGGAAAGATCCGATATGAAATGGAAGGAGTTTTAACACAAAACTGGCTGGCTGCCAATCAGTATAAACAAGCGGTACCTGGTTATAATGGGAATGCGAACTTTATTGCTAGTTTTGCACTGAAAGTATTTTATTAAAATGAAGGAAAGATATCTGGCAATATTCGCTATTGCATCAGTGATCATAATGTCTGCCTATACATCCAATGATCCCACAGGGTATACGGTAACAGAGCTGCGTGAAATGTATGGAAGCGGAAATCATGCTTTATGGCCTAAACTCTCCCTTTTTGATGAGGCTAAAGAAGGATTTCAGGATATAGGAGCACTCCCTGAAATGGAATTTCCTGCAGATAATCCGTATTCTGAAGATAAAGCAGAATTGGGAAAAATGCTTTTTTTTGATCCTCGCTTATCAGGATCCGGGCAGATTTCATGTGCCAACTGTCATAATCCGGATCTGGGCTGGGCAGATGGAAGCAGGGTTTCTTTTGGCCATAACAGGCAGACGGGAACCAGAAATGCTCCTACTTTGGTGAATATAGGGTATGCTAAAACTCTATTCTGGGATGGAAGGGCAATGACGCTGGAAGAACAGGTAAAATCTCCGATTGAAAACCCTGTAGAAATGAATCTTCATTATAAGCTGGCGACAAAAAATATACGTAAGATAAAAGGCTACAGAGCCTATTTTCAAAAAGCATTCGGAACTAAGGAGGTTACTGAAGACAGGATTTCCCAGGCGATTGCAACTTTTGAAAGAACATTGGTGAGCCCCGCCTCCCGATTTGATAAATTTATTGGAGGAAAGAAAAATGAACTTACCGATGCTGAGGTCAACGGACTTCATCTATTCCGTACTAAAGCGAATTGTATCAATTGCCATAATACACCTTACTTCTCGGATCAGAAATTTCATAATCTCGGTCTTACATATTATGGCAGGAAATATGAAGATCTGGGAAGGTATACGGAAACACTGAAAAATGAAGATGTAGGAAAGTTTAAAACACCTACCCTGAGAGAAGTTGCAGATAATAAACCTTATATGCATAACGGCCTGTTTCCGGAGCTTGCCAATGTCGTGATGATGTATAATGCAGGAATGGGAAGAGAAACACCTAAGGCCAATCAGATGAACGATCCGAAATTTCCTCTTAAATCAGGGATGATTGTCAGGCTGAATCTTACAGATGATGAGGTTTTTGATATTGTAGCTTTTCTGAAAACACTTAACAGCTATAAATATAAGATGAGACCTCCTGAACTTCCTGCTCAATAGATACGGAATCTTCAGTGCACGCTCTATTGTGTAAAAAACGTTCCGAACCGGAGCGTTTTTTTATATTATTCTATGGATTTTAATTGAAGTGGAATGCGGTTGGTACCGATACCGTGACGTCATTTTTAAGCTATATGTTGTTACTTCTGAACTTAAATTTTAGTCTTTCTATTTAAATTTAAAAACACTTTTAATAAACCTCATATTCAGGTAATCTTCAATCGGGAATATCCTGGTGAAATAGTTTCCTATATAGATCAGTATCAATACGACAGCCGGTTTATAAAACAGGTTGATAAGATTGCTGTTGAAGTTAGGAAGAACAATAGCTACGGTAATTGCCAAAGTACAGATAATGGAAACAAAGATCATCTCAATAGTCAGAGGAGAAACCTTAAACACGATATAATTAAAGATGATTTTGATGATATTGTAAACAGATAATGAAATAGCAGTAGATAGGGCAATTCCGATGAGTTTCAGATCAGTATTTTTAATGAAATAATAATTCAGGCCAATAGTTAACCCTGCCAATAAAAGCATCACCAGAATATTGAATCGGTAGTATTTTGAGAGAGAAATAATATTTCCATTGAAGCCGGTTGCCAGATCTATTAAAACGGCAGATCCCCAGATCCAGACCACAGGCTCATACTCTCTGAGCATAGTTCCGTTTTTGGGCATAAACTGGGTAAGGTAAGGAAAACCCACCATAATGCATGAGAACAGCACGGCACCTAAAAAGTATAAAGAGAGCGAGGTCTTCTTGTGAAACCTGTCCAGCTCTTCCATATCTCCGTCAGCAAGTGTTTTGTTGATAATAGGAGCCGAAATATTAAATAATCCCAATTGGGGAATGGAAATCAGCGAAATAAGGGCATACAGCACAGAATAAATTCCAACCTCTTCCATACCCATAAATTCACCAATCATAAAACTGTTGATGGCCAGGTAATTTCCAAAAGTCCCCAGAAACCCGAAAAAGCTGTAATTGAAAAACTTTTTCCATAAATCATCCTTCTTAAAATAATCTGTATTAAAATCGAGATGTATCTTTTCAAGCTTGTTCGTGTAATAGATATACCCAAAAAGCATTAAAGCAAAAATTCCAAAAAAGAATGTAAAAGCAATTTTTTGAGAAAGAGCAAAATAATAAAATAAACAAAATGCTCCCAGATTGGCTATTTTGGGAAACAGGTTATCAAAAATATTGGAAACTACAATTCTTTTATAATTGGAAGTGTACTTATTGAAAATAGCACAGAACGAAAGAATCAAAATTAATGGAAGAATCATTTCTTTAATCTTCCAGGCTTCCGAATGTCTGAACTTCGGATAAAAATAAGGCAGCACAAAAAATACGGCTGCAAAAATGAGAAAATTAACAAAAACAGTGAGCAGCGATAACGAAAGCATATTCTGCTTTTTGCCGTCTTTTTCTACCGAATGAAAAAACTTTACATTAGAATAAGAAACGCCCAATACCACAAAAGGAACCAACATCTCAGCAGTAGGAAGGATATAGCGAAGCTTTCCGTAAAATTCAAAGTCGTTGGGGAAAATGAATATTGCGGAAACCGTGCCCAGCAAAAAACCAATATAACCGATAATGGAATATTTGAAGCCTTGTCTCGCTACTACGCTCATAAAGTTGTTTTAAAGGTTTTTAGGTATAAAAATAATATTGTTGATATACTGAGTTTTATTTTTTTCGTCACTTGTATTTTGCAGTAAAATATCCTCTGTAAGTGTTTCCAGGATAAAGCTGTTTCTGTTAAGGTACTGAGCTTCATATCCCCAGCTTTTTACCTCAGAGATTTCATTCCATATAGGAGTTTGATGGTGTCTTTGCTCCATTTCAACCATTAGGGTCGGCAGGAACTTTCTGATGGTTTCTTGTGCTCCCAGAAGAGTCTTTATTTCATTTCCTTCAACATCTATTTTGATGAAATCCAGTTTGTCAAAGTGCTCTATGGCAGCCCAGTCATCCAGCTTAATGACCTTTACTTTTTCAGTAAGGCTTTTTTCTTCCCCTTTTTCCTTATAAGAAGTGTTTAAGGTTCCCCGGGAAGCAATTGTTTTTCCATTAATAACAGGAACTTTAAATTCAGCTGTTGTATTTTCGTCAGAAAGAGCCAAAGGCAGAACCTGCATTGTGGGAAACAGCCTTTTAAGGCGCTGGTAAAGTTTTTTATTAGGTTCAAAAGCATAAATATGCTCATGATCCAACTTGTTTTCCAGCTGATAAAGGAAAGTTCCTACATTCGCACCAATGTCAAGGATTACAGCATTCTTAGGAAGGTATTCCTTGATCCATACCAGTTCCGGTTCTACATTACGTTCCGAAAAATTATTTTTATTAAGATTTTTTAAGGTCTTAAAATATCTTTTTTTGTAGAAATTCGGACTTATATATTGTAGTTTTTCTGCAAGTTTTTGGTATAAAGACATCCTTAGCTTTTTGACGAACAGCAAAGATAAGCAAAAATGTAAAACTTATCTTAAAAAATGTTAAATATAATGGGTTGATTTTCAGTTGGTAATATTTCCTGATTGTTTTGAAAATAATGAGATGTAACAGGTTTCTAATGGACCCCCGAGACTCTTCCAACTGATAAACAGCTGTTTTAAAGATTCCTGAACACTCTAATTATAAGGCATACCGGTTTTTCTCTCAGAAATTGCTTATGAGGCATATTCACGAGAAATAAAGAAAATACTGCGGTATCTTTAAACTTTAACTGAATGTTCTGTCTGTAGCTTTCGGATTAGCTAAACAAAAGGAGTGTTTAGAAAATCATTAAAAGGTTTCATTAGGCTAAAAATTTTTGTCAGATTCTGTACTGCTTTTTTATCTAGTATTTCTTCATCTTTTAAACGGTATAGTACGATAAAATTCTTAAGCTTCAGGTATTCTGCCATAGGATCTTCTTTTTCAAAACCCTGGGGAACTTTTTTAAGTTTACCATCCTGATCAAGCTCAGGAAAATGCTTTTTGAAATCTTTTTGATTTAAAATTTTGAGAAAATCATCGCCATATAAAGAGACTTCCTTCCTTACCTCTTTCAAAACAGAAGATTCAGGCATGTAGATTCCGCCGGCTAGAAATGATTTACCGGGTTCAATATGAAGATAATATCCACCTTTCTGGCTGCCTTTTCCCATTCCTAAAGAGGCTCCGAAGTTGGTTTTGTAAGGAACTTTGTCTTTTGAAAATCTGGTGTCCCTATAGATTCTAAACATTGCTTTTTTAGGGTCTATTTTAGCCAGATCTTCATCAAATGCTGACATTTCTTTTATTAAATCTTCCAAAAAAGAAATCACATTTTCCTGTGATGCTGTGTATAGGCTTTTATTCTCATTGAACCATTCACGGTTATTATTAATGGCCAGCTTTTTTAAAAAGGTAAATGTTCCTGGTTGTATTGTATTCATTTTGTGAGCTTGGTTTACTTAGGTTGTAAAGAAATGATATGCCGATTTATTTTAAACGAAGTTAAAAAATAAACTTGCGTTTACCAAAAATTAAACTGGAGTTCACGGAACCGGGAATTTTATTTTTTAGCTTTGAGATACCAACTTATTATAACGTAAATACTATGAAAAATCTGAAAAAAATTTCAAGAATGGATTTGAAAAAATTACAGGGTGGAGCAGCTGCATACAGCTGTGGATCTTATTGCAGTAAAGAAGGGGAGCAGTGTGGAAATTACATTTACGAATGCTATTGCCAGGCGCTTAATGGAGATCCTACATTTTTAAGATGTGTACCCAACCATTAACTGTTAGCAAAACCAACACAAGACTGTCCTTCTTGGAGGGCAGTCTTTTTTTATCATTATATTATTAAAAAAAATAATGATAAATCATAGTTATAAGGCCGAATTTCCAACGTAATTCCTAATTGTATAATAAAATATCAACAGGTTTTTACGGATAGGTTCAAAAATAATCAATCGGTTGAATAAAAGAATAAGCGTACTGTTATTTTTTAAAAACTCATAAATAACCCATAAAAAATCAATCCAATTTAATAAAAAAAAATAATGTTTAACAAGTCTTTAATTTCAAGCTTGTTTTTTTAGATTTAATTTTCAAAAAATCAAAAAAATAGTAGAGGATTCTGAATTTAAGATTGTATATTTAAAACTTTATTCAAAAACAAGTCAAATATTTATTGTATCTTTGCAAAAATTTTAAAATAGTTAATGAATTTATTTACGGAAACCAATTTAAGTCCTGATATTCTTAAGGCAATTGGCGAACTGGGCTACGAAAGCCCAACAGAAATCCAAAAACAGACTATCCCTTTTATTCTTTCAGATATTCGCGACTTGATCGCACTTGCGCAAACAGGGACAGGCAAAACAGCAGCGTTTTCGCTTCCGATTTTGGATATGATTGACGATACGAGTCGCAAAATCCAATTATTGGTGCTTTGTCCGACACGGGAATTATGTCTTCAGATTTCTAAAGACATAAAGAATTACTCTAAGTACATGAAAGACATCAAAACTACTGCAGTTTATGGTGGAAGTAGTATTGTAGATCAGATGAGATCTTTGAGGGATAAACCACAGATTATTGTGGGAACTCCGGGAAGAGTAATTGATCTTATCAACAGAAAAGCATTAGACTTTTCTGCTATTCATTGGTTGGTATTAGATGAAGCTGATGAAATGCTTTCTATGGGATTCAAAGACGAATTGGAAACCATCTTAAGTGAAACTCCGGAAACAAAACAGACTTTCTTATTCTCGGCGACGATGAATAAAGAAGTGGAAAGAATTTCCAAAAATTATCTTACAAAACCACACCGTATTTCAGTAGGTTCTATCAACGAAGTGAAGAAGAACATTACACACGAATATTACGTGGTAGGTTACCGTCAGAAAAAAGAAGCGTTGAAAAGATTGATCGATGCAAACCCTAATCAGTATTCCATTATCTTCTGTAGAACGAGAATGGAAACTCAGGAGGTTGCTGATTTCTTGATGCAGAACGGGTATGCAGCAGATGCACTTCATGGAGACCTTTCTCAGGCGCAGAGAGATACGGTAATGAAGAAATTCAGATTGAAAAATATCGATATTCTTGTCGCTACAGACGTTGCAGCAAGAGGATTGGATGTAAACTCTCTGACTCATGTTATTCACTTCTCTTTACCTGATGATCCTGAAGTATTTGTTCACAGAAGTGGTAGAACAGGTAGAGCAGGAAAAGACGGTATTTCTATGGCTTTAATTAAGCCTGAAGAAAGCAGAAAGCTGAAGCAGATCAAATCTGCAACAAAGATTGATATCAACGAAAAATTCATTCCTACAGGTGAAGAGATTATCAAAGCTCAGGTAGGAGGTGTTTTCGAAAAACTATTAACAGAACATGAAGATCTTTTCGAGTTTGATAATAGCCTGATTCCTGATCTAAGCAACTTTACAAAAGAAGAATTGGTGCACCAGTTGCTACAGTTCCAATTGAAAGATCTTGCTTTATATTACAAAGACAAACACGATCTTGTTGAGCAGAAATTGAGCAGCAGAGATGATGATTACTCAAGAAGAGACCGTGGTCGTGATAGAGATAGAGATCGTGGAAGAGACCGAGACAGCAGAGATAGCAGAGACAGAGATCGTGGAAGAGACAGAGACCGTGGTGGAAAGCCAAGAAGAAAAGATGAGAATATGGTAAGATTCTTCTTTAATCTTGGAAAGAAAGATCACTTGAAGAAACTTGACGTTTTGGATATTATCAACCAGGCTACTGCAGGAGGAAAGACCAAGAAAAGAGCTGAGATTGGTGATATTGAGATCTTAGAAAAATTCTCTTTCTTCGAAGTTGAGAAATCATTCAAAGACAATGTTCTAAGCAATATTCAGTCTATGAAGTTCAAAGGAAAAGATATGAGGGCTGAAGTGGCAAACTAAACCTTTATCAACACTATATAAAACCGGCAGTAATGCCGGTTTTTTTATTTGATTATCAAATGGTAAGCGAATGTTAACAAAACTTAATGTTAGATAGTTTCAGGTCAAATCCTTTTTTAGGAAATTTGCACTCGAATTATAAATACTAAAAAATGGGAATTGGTAATATTTTCCACGCTTTTCAACCAAAGGATAAAATCTTTTTCGTGCTTTTTGAAAAAGTAACCGAAAATCTAGTTGCAATGTCTGAAGACTTCAACACAGGAATCAAAGATTTCGATCTTAATGATGACTCTATGTTGAAAAAAATGAGCGACTTTGAGCATAAAAATGATGAACTTACTCACGAGATCTTTGTAGAACTGGGGAAAAACTTCATTACTCCTTTTGACCGTGAAGATATTCACACATTGGCAACAGGATTAGATGATATCGCTGATTACATCTATGCTTCTACAAAATATATCTTTTTGTACAAATCGCCTGAGATGAAGGCGTATTCAGACTTCTCTTTACTGATCCACAAAGCATGTCTTGAAATCCAGAATGCTATGAAAAACCTTAAAGGTTTTAAGAATATGGAGCAGGTAAAAGAAGCTTGTATCAAAGTAAACTCTATTGAGAATATTGCTGATGACCTGCTTTCCAATTCAATGGTAGAATTGTTTGAAACCAATGATGCTATCAATATCATCAAAGTTTCATCCGTATTGAACTATCTTGAAATAGTAACTGATAAAGCAGAAGATGTTGCCAACACGATTGAGAACATCATGATTAAATACGCCTAAACAATACATAACATAGCAAAAAATGGAATTTCCTATTTTACTTACGGTTATTATTGCTTTAGCCTTAATTTTCGATTATATCAATGGTTTTCATGATGCAGCGAATTCAATTGCAACCATTGTTTCTACAAAAGTTTTAAGCCCGTTCCAGGCTGTACTCTGGGCAGCCCTTTGGAATTTCGCAGCATTCTTTTTAGCGGCCTATGTAATAGGTGAATTCAGGATTGGAAATACAATCGCTAAAACAGTTAATGAGAATTTTATTACCCTTGAGGTAATATTCTCTGGTCTTGTAGCGGCTATTGCCTGGAACCTTTTGACATGGTGGTTTGGGATTCCTTCCTCATCATCACATACCTTAATTGGTGGGTTTTTGGGAGCTGCTCTGATGCATGCTTTTATGCTGGATTATCACGATGTAGCAGCAGCTCAACCTGGTTTAGGATTCTTTGAAACCTGTAAACATGCTTTCCATCAGGTAACAACACAGAGCGTTGTGAAATTTGATAAAGTAATTCCTATCTTCCTGTTCATCTTCATGGCACCGATTATAGGGATGGTTATATCAATCATCATTACATTAATTATTGTACATCTTTATAAAAGATCAAATCCTTACAAGGCAGACAAGTCTTTCAAAAGATTACAGCTTGTTTCGTCAGCACTTTTCAGTGTAGGTCATGGTCTGAATGATGCACAAAAAGTAATGGGTATTATTGGGGCAGCCCTGATCTATTATCATGTGGAAATGCTTCATGACCCTGTTTATCTGAATATTCCTTCAGCAGGACGTTTTGATTACTTTGCACAGCACTATCTTTGGGTTCCTTTGGTTTCCTTCCTGGCAATCGGTTTGGGTACCATGAGTGGTGGTTGGAAGATCATCAAGACAATGGGAACTAAAATTACAAAAGTAACTCCATTAGAAGGAGTAAGTGCTGAGACTGCAGGAGCAATCACACTTTTTATTACAGACCAGCTTAGTATTCCTGTATCTACAACACATACGATCACAGGTTCTATTATCGGGGTAGGATTGACGAAAAGAATTTCTGCGGTAAGATGGGGAATTACAGTAAGCTTACTTTGGGCTTGGGTACTTACCATTCCAATCTCAGCTATTGTAGCAGGAGTTACCTATCTTTTAGTAAGTTTCTTATCTTAAGTGAAAAATTAAAATGATCATATAAAACTTTGTCCATTTGGGCAAAGTTTTTTGTTTTATAAAGCTCCGAAAATCGTATTTTTGTTCAAATTATAAGAATTTATGGAATTTTTAGACAGATACCAGCAGATCGTTGGCGACGCCATCAATAAGTATACTTTTAAAGATAAACCCAGAGAACTTTATGATCCGATGAACTACATCATTTCTCATGGAGGAAAACGCCTTCGTCCCATTATGGTACTGATGGCATGTGATCTGTTTGGAGGAGATCTGAAAGAAGCTATAAAGCCGGCATTGGCTATAGAGTTTTTCCATAATTTCACACTGATCCATGATGATATTATGGATGAAGCCCCTTTAAGAAGAAATAAACCTACCATCCATACACTACACGGAATCAATGTAGGTATCCTTTCCGGAGACGGGCTGATGCTTAAAGCCTATAAATTCTTTGAAGATCTGGAGCCGGAAATTTTCAAAGCCTGTATCAGGATTTTTACCCATACAGGACTTTTACTATGTGAAGGACAGCAGTATGATATCAACTTTGAGACTCAGGAAGATGTGACTTTTGATGATTATATCAGAATGATTACCTATAAAACAGGAGTTCTGAGTGCTTCTTCTTTTGAAATCGGTGCATTGATTGCCAGAGCGGATTTTAAAGATGCAAAAGCTATTTTCAATTTCGGAAAACATATTGGGATTGCTTTCCAGATTATGGATGATTATCTTGATGTTTTCGGTGATCAGGCTCAGTTTGGTAAAAAGCATGCTGGAGATATCTATGAAAATAAGAAGACCGTTCTTTATTTATTAGCAAAAGAACATGCTACGGAAGAAGAGAGAAAAGAACTGGATTACTGGTATTCTAAGAAGACAGATAATGTAGACAAAGTCTATGGTGTTGAAAAAATCTTCAGAAGAGCAAAAGTAGATGATAAAGCGCTCCGCCTGATTGAAAAGCACAATGAAATAGGACAGAGCTATCTTCAAAAAATTGATATTCCTGAAGAAAAGAAAAAGCCGTTTATAGAACTGGCCAATTATTTGTTGAGAAGAGAAAGCTAAATAAGATTTTAGATAAGAGCTAGCAGGTGGCAGGTTTCGTTAATAAGAACTTATTACCTGCTGCTTAATTTCTACTCCCTGAAAAAAATGAAATTCAGAACTGAAGTTGATATTAAAAAATCAGAAAAGAAAATTGAGGTTGAAGATAAAATATTTTCAATAGGTTCGTGCTTTGCTTCAGAAATGACCGATTTATTGAAGCAAGGACAGCTGCAAACACTTAATAATCCTTTTGGAACGATTTTCAACCCCCTTTCCATCCGCAATGAAGTGAAAATCCTCCATGATTCATTGTTTTATGAAGAAGAGGACCTGATCACTTATAATGAAGAATATATTTCACTGGATCATCATACGAGTTTTGATACACGGTATATTCATCAGACTTTGGATAAGATCAATACTGCTATTGAAGAAGGAAATGCTTTTCTTCAGGAGACAGACTGGATTATTATTACCTATGGAACTTCATTTATCTATGAATTTATTCCAAAGAAACAGCTGGTGGCCAATTGTCATAAGATTCCCCAAAAGTTTTTCGAAAAAAAACTGCTCTCTCATCAGGAGCTGACCGATTCTATTTACAATACAATTTTGGATCTTAAGGATATTTGTAAAGAAGAGGTGCAGATTTTATTTACCGTTTCACCGGTAAGGCACACCAAAGACGGAATGATTGAGAACCAGCTGAGTAAATCCAAACTTATTACTGCTATTCATGAATCCATATCCATGTTTGAAGACTGTCATTATTTACCTGTTTATGAGATTTTGATGGATGATCTCCGGGATTATCGTTTTTATAAAGAAGATATGATTCATCCCAGTACCCAGGCTGTAAACTATATCTTTGACAAATTTGGGGATGCTTATTTTTCTGAGGATACCAAAGATTTTATTAAAGAAAATTTTAAAATTGCCAAAGCCTTAGAGCATAAAACGAGTGATAAAAAAGATCCGAAGTTTATTGAATTCAGGGAAAAACTGGATCAGAGAATTGAAAACCAACGTACAAAAGTAAAACATAAAATATTTTCAAATGATTGATTTTACCCAGATTGATTATTTGGAAAATGGAAACGAAAGACAGAAGAGGGCTTTTGAAGTGCTCACAAAATATAAAATTTTTGAAAAATTAAGTAAGTATTCGCCTTTACTGGCGGGAACCATTCCTATTGAAATAGATATTGCGGGCAGTGACCTGGATATTATCTGTGAAGTAGATCCTGGATTTGAAGAGGATTTTTTGGAAGAACTAAGGTCATGTGATCTGATTCCTCAGGAAATCGATGTTAAGGTTGAAAATATCACTTTAAATGGGGAGAGAAGTATTGTTTTAAATTTTATGCTGGAAGAATTTCCTATTGAGATTTTTGGTCAGAATAAACCTGCCAGAGAGCAGAATGCTTACAGGCATATGATTGCCGAATACGAAATATTACAGGAAAAAGGAGAAGACTTTAAAAAGAAGATAATAGAGCTGAAAAAAAAGGGAATAAAGACGGAACCGGCATTTGGCATGCTGATGCATCTTGAAAATCCTTACGAAGATCTGTTAAAATGATAAGAAAATGATTGATACACATACACATTTATACGCAGAAGAATTTGATGAAGATAGAAAAGAAGCTATTCAAAGAGCTATAGATAGAGGGATTACAGAGTTTTATCTTCCTGCTATTGATTCTGAGTCTCATGAAAAGATGTTACAGCTGGAAACCGAATATCCCGGGCAGATTTTTTCAATGATGGGGTTACATCCCTGTTATGTAAAACCGGAATCCTGGGAAAAAGAACTGGATATTGTTAAAAATTATCTTGATCAAAGAAATTTTCCGGCGATAGGGGAGATAGGAATCGATCTGTATTGGGATAAAACCACCCTGGATATCCAGGTGCAAGCTTTTGAACAGCAGATTGACTGGGCGATAGAAAAAGATCTTCCCATTGTAATTCATACAAGAGAAAGCTTTGATGAAACATTTGAAGTGCTGGAAAGAAAAAAACATCCAAAGCTTAGAGGGATCTTTCATTGCTTTTCGGGTAATCTGGATCAGGCAAGGCATGCTGTAGATCTTAACTTTATTTTGGGCATAGGAGGAGGGGTTACTTTTAAAAACGGTAAAATAGACCAGTTTCTGAACGAAATCCCTTTAGATAAGATTGTTCTGGAAACAGATTCTCCTTATCTGGCGCCGGTTCCTCACCGAGGAAAAAGAAATGAAAGTGCATACCTTGATTTAGTTGCCGGGAAACTGGTAAATATCTATGGGAAAGATTTTTCAGAGATTGACAGGATTACTACTGAAAACGCAGAAAGACTATTCAAATAGATGATTTCTATTCAATAGAAGATAAAAAAGAAGCCTTTTCAAATTTTGAAAAGGCTTCTTTTTTTTATTTCTTTCTGGTGAAACTCTTATTCTTAGGCTTTTTAAATCCTGTGGATGCAGCCGGCTTTTTATTATTGGGAGTCCTTGC
Organism: Chryseobacterium sp. Bi04; assembly: GCF_918698085.1. Taxonomy (GTDB): domain Bacteria; phylum Bacteroidota; class Bacteroidia; order Flavobacteriales; family Weeksellaceae; genus Chryseobacterium. The sequence goes on along the minus strand of NZ_CAKKLP010000006.1, from coordinate 34,801 downwards.
TGGTCTCGGACCCTGTCTTTCGCCTCCTCCTGACATCGGTTTATTGTTTGAATCTCTTTTTTGAGCAACGAGATCATCTGTATGGAATGGATGATCCTTTACAATCGGAATTTTCTTTCCGATAAGTTTTTCCGTATTTTTTAGATTAAGAAGATCAAGTCCGTCTACAAAAGATATTGAGTTTCCTTCAGCACCGGCTCTTCCTGTTCTTCCAATTCTGTGTACATAGGTTTCAGAAACATCAGACAATTCAAAATTGATCACAAATTTTAATTCGTCAATATCAATCCCTCTTGCTGCAATATCCGTAGCTACAAGCACTCTTGTTTTTCCGGATTTGAAATTATTCAGCGCATTTTGTCTGGCATTTTGAGATTTATTACCATGAATAGCTTCTGCAGAGATCATATCTTTTTGAAGCTTTCTTGCAATTTTATCGGCACCATGTTTTGTTCTGGCAAAAACCAATACAGAATCTGAAATGTCATTCTGAAGAATATGGGATAGCAGGTTTAGTTTATTATCTTTTTCTACAAAATAAACAGATTGTTTGATGGTATCTGCTGTAGAAGAAACAGGTGTTACCTCTACTTTTACAGGATTATTCAGGATGGAATTAGCCAGTTTCTGAATCTCCCCGGGCATGGTTGCGGAAAAGAATAAAGTCTGTCTCTTCTGAGGCAAAAGCTTAATTACTCTTTTAACGTCATGTACAAACCCCATATCAAGCATTCTATCTGCTTCATCAAGAACGAAGATCTCAATGTTTTTAAGACTGATAATGCCCTGGGCAATGAAGTCAAGAAGTCTTCCCGGTGTAGCCACCAGAATGTCAATACCTCTCTTCAATGCAGCTTCCTGGTTTCCCTGTTTTACCCCTCCAAAAATAACAAGCTGTTTTAATGGAAGATATTTACCGTAAGCATTGATATTTTCTTCTATTTGGATCGCCAGTTCTCTTGTAGGAGTTAGGATTAAGGCTTTTATATGATTGTTAGAAATTTTCTTTTTAGATAAGTTCTGTAAGATAGGAATAGAAAAGGCCGCTGTTTTTCCTGTTCCTGTTTGCGCACATCCTAAAAAATCTCTGCCATTTAAGATGTCAGGAATAGATCTTTCCTGAATGGGAGTAGGATTAGTATACCCTTGTTCCTGGATTGCTTTTGCAATAGGTTCTATTAATTGTAAGTCTGTAAAATTCAAATGAATTATTTTAAAATTTAAATAAAAATTCCTTCAGCCTGAAAGAATTACATTTTACAAAGGTAATCTAAATATTTTTAAGTATTAATTTTGTTCTTATGATCCGCTCAGATGTTTATTAATACTACAGTTTTAATAGTGTTTTTCGTAAAATAGTTAATTAATTTTCGTTTTATTTAGTTTTTAATTTATATTTTTAATTATATTTATTTTATTTTTGAAAAAATATAACATTTCATTGAAACGGCATAATATCTTTAATGCTTGTGATATAGATTTGAAATGATAATAAAAACTAACCATGAGAAAAACAATCCTCCTGCCTGTATCCGTTACAGGTTTTAATACGTATGTTCAATCTTGTGAATGTACCAGGAATGCAGGACAAAGACCTATCCAAACAAAAAACATCTTCAGTATAAGCTCTTCTCCTTAATAGGTAGAAGAAATTAAGTGTACTTACTTGATCCAATAAAGGATTTAGAAACTCTGAAAAGAGGTACAGGAAATAGTAAAACTAAACATCAATCCATTTAAATAATATAATATGAAGACGAAGATTTTTCTTTTGTTTTTTTTGAGCTTTGGAGTAAATATGATATTTGCTCAAGGAGAAAATGACAATTGGTACTTTGGAACTAAAGCCGCCGTTAATTTTTCCAATGCAAGCCCGTTATCCCTTACCAACAGCCAGATGACGGCAATAGAAGCCTGTGGTACAGTGAGTGATGCCGGGGGAAATCTGTTATTTTACACCAATGGACAGACTATCTGGAATAAAGATCATCAGGTGATGCAAAATGGCTCAGGACTTGATGGGCACAGCTCAAGCGAGCAGCTTGCCATTGTAAAGCACCCCACTAATCCCAATCAGTATTTTGTAATTACCACAACAGAGAATGGGGTTTCAACAGGCAGTAATGCGATCAAATATTCTATTGTAGATATGTCTCAGGGAGCTTTGGGAGCTGTCTTGCCCCAATTTAAGAATATTACGATTGTAGATTCGTCCGGGAACAGTTTTCAATCTGAAGCGGTAACGGTAGTTCCTAATGCCAGTAATGGATCTTTGTGGGTGCTCATCCCAAACGGAACCCGTATGTACAGTTATAGGGTGGATGGAAGCGGATTCAATAACGGAAATCCTGTGGTCAGTAACTTAAATCTTTCAACACCTTTAGGAAATACCAGCTTTTTTGGAGTTAAGGCATCACCAAGAGTCAACAGAAGTGTAAATTATACCCATTTTGTATGCATTTCTCTCTGGAAGCCTGTTTCTGATCTTAAAAATCAGGTGTACTCTTTTAATAGTGTAACCGGGCAGCTTACCAATGATTTCTTACTTCAAGTGAACGGGCTGGGTGGTTATCTTTCAGAATTCAATAAAGACGGCTCTGTTTTGTTTTTAGGATATGAAAATATGTATGCTGTAGATCTACTGACATCCACACCTTCCAATATTAATTATGCAATGATCCATGGTGATGTATTCGGAAATCCATTTTTCGGATTGCAAAGAAATACAAAAGGTGATGTTTATGTAAGCAGCCCCGGACAGCCATATCTTGGGAAAATAATAAATCCCAACGGAAATATATCAGCTATGAGTGTGAATATGTCTGATATCAACTTAAATGGGCCTACTACGTTCTTTGGGCTGCCTCAACTGGTGAATTCATATGAGCCGGTTCCTTATTATCCGTGTATCACCGACCTGACGTTGGCAACCCCTGAACTCAATAATAATTTCACATACAATGTAGGAAAGGATATCAAAACAATACATAATTATACCATAGGAGGTAAACAGCGTATTATTATGAATGCTGGAAATAGCATAACACTTTTGCCTAATACTCATATTATGGCAGAAAGCTATACGGCGAAGATTGTTCCCTGTGATAGAGGCTCTGTAGATAGAATTTCAAATGAAAATAAGGGACATGTTCCCGTAAAAATGGTTTTGGAGCTTGATAAAGAAGTAAGAATGAAGCTGAATAATGATATTAAAATCTATCCAAATCCGGTTTCGGATATTCTTACCATTAGTACTACCGATGTTAATTCAATTGAAATATTCGATATATCCGGTAAAAAAATGGGTGTAAGCACCAACGGAAATAAAATTGATGTCAGAAATATACCGGCAGGAAATTACCTTTTATACATACAAACAAAAGGAGGGGTAATTTCTAAACCATTTATCAAAAAATAATAGTAATTCCAGGGGCAGATGAAGAATCATTTCTCCTTCTATTAAAAAAATAAGTCAAAAAATAACTTTTAATCATGAAAAAGACAATCATTTTACTTGCTGCTGTTTTCAGTGTAACAGCTAATGCTCAATGGAGCCTAACCGGAAATGCCGGAACAGTTTCCGGAACAAACTTCATAGGAACAACAGACAATCAGTCTTTAGTTTTTAAGACAAATAATGCTGAAAAGGTAAAGATCACTGAAAATGGAAGATTTATATTCTTTAATGTGGCAACACCCGGGCAAGTATGGGATAAAAACCTGTTTTTTGGTGGTGGGGTAGATAGCCCGTCAGGATTATACAATACTGTTTTTGGAATGGGAGCTTTAACCCAAAATATGGCAGGATCCGGAAATACAGCTTTAGGAAATAATGCACTTTCTCTTATCACAAGTGGAGATAATAATGTGTCTCTGGGAGCAAACAGTATGAGAAATACGGTATCCGGTAATCTTAATACGGCAGTAGGAATGAACGCTTTAGAGAACTTTCAGTCGGGGCTTGGAAATGTGGGGCTTGGAAATTCAACACTGGGATCAGGAGGCCTGGTAGGAGATTTTAATGTAGCAGTAGGTACCAGTGCTTTAAGATATATCCAGGTCGGAAGCTATAATACAATACTTGGGGGAGACTCATTCAGAGCTTTTGCAAAAGGATCAGGAAACATCAACGTAGGACATTCTAATGCCAAACTGATTACTTCCGGAAACAATAATATTTTTATCGGAAGCTTTATTACCCCTTATAATACAACGGCTCCAGAAAATGAACTGAATATAGGAAACTGGATCATAGGAAACAACGGAACTATAGGGATAGGACAATTTACTACTCAGCTTCCTGCTGACGGAATTGCTGCCGATGGACAAAAATATAAACTTTTTGTAAAAGACGGAATCCGGACAGAAAGAGTAAAAGTAGATATTGCCGCCAACAATGGGTGGGCAGACTATGTATTTGAAAAAGATTATAAGCTGATGCCATTGAATGACCTTGCCCGGTTTATCAATAAAAATGGGCATCTTCCAGAAATTCCTACTACAGAAGAAGCCATAAAAAATGGAATTGAACTGAAAGAAATGAACATTCTTCTGCTTAAAAAAGTAGAAGAGCTGACCCTTCATTTAATTGATCAGAATAAGCAACTGGCGGATCAGAGCAGCCAGCTGAAAAAACAAAATGAAGAGATTGAAAAACTCAAAAACAAAATAAAATAAATAACCAGATAACTTTTAATCATGAAAAAAATAATCATTGTGCTTGCGGCTGTAGCAGGCTTGAATTCTAATGCTCAAGCCCAATCATGGGGTCTTACCGGAAATGCATCAACGATTCCCGGGACAAATTTTATAGGAACATCAGATACTCAACCTCTTGTTGTTAAAACAAATAATATTGAGCGCATGAGAATAAGCCTGGATGGGAGATTTATATTCCACAATATTGCAACCCCAGGGCAGGTATGGGATAAAAACCTGTTTTTCGGGGGTGGAATGGATAATTCGGTCACTACTAATAATGCTGTTTTCGGAATGGGAGCACTTACTCAGCTTACAGAAGGTGGTGGCAATACAGCTATTGGAAACAATGCAATATCATTAATGACTAATGGGTTATTCAATGTTGCAGTGGGCTTTAATTCTATGAGAAATAGCGTGGCAGGAAATTCTAATACTGCGGTAGGAATGAATGCAATGGAAAATTTTCAGGGTGGAAATAATAATGTGGGTATAGGTGCGGGTGCTATAGGATCCGGAAACTTTAAAGGAGATTTTAATATAGCGTTGGGATCTAGTGCCCTGAGATATGCCAATGAGGGGAATTATAATGTGATACTTGGAGGAGACTCATACAGGGCTTTTGTTAAAGGAAGTAATAACATAGGAATAGGATATTCTAATGCAGCGCAGATCACTTCAGGGGAGAATAATATTTTTATCGGGACTAAGATTGTTCCTTACAACACCATTTCTCCTAAAAATGAGCTGAATATCGGAAACTGGATTGTAGGAAATAACGGAACTATCGGTATTGGTGGGTTTACGGCTCAGCTTCCTGCTGACGGAATTGCTGCTGATGGTCAGAAATATAAACTTTTTGTGAAAGACGGAATCCGGACAGAAAGAGTAAAAGTAGATATTGCCGCCAATAACGGATGGGCAGATTATGTTTTCGAAAAAGATTACAAGCTGTTGCCTTTGAATGATCTGGCGCAGTTTATCAATGAAAATGGGCACCTCCCAGAGGTTCCTACTACTGAAGAAGCTATAAAAAATGGAATTGAACTGAAAGAAATGAACATTCTTCTGCTTAAAAAAGTGGAAGAACTGACCCTTCATTTAATTGATCAGAACAGCCAGCTGAAAAAACAGAATGAAGAAATCGAAAAGCTTAAAAAGAAAATAAAATAAATAACCAGATAACTTTAATTATGAAAAAAATAATCATTCTACTTGCTGCTGTAGCAGGCTTGAATTCTAATGCCCAATCATGGAACCTTAGCGGGAATGCAGGAACAGCTCCCGGAACCAATTTTATAGGAACTACCGATAGCCAGCCGCTGGTTTTCAAGACTAACAACACAGAGAAAATGAAGATTACTCCTAATGGAAGGTTTATATTTTTTAATGTGACATCACCAGGGATGGTTTGGGATAAAAACCTTTTTTTTGGAGGTGGAACGGATAATGCATCGGGATCATCTAATACCGCTTTTGGAATGGGATCTCTAACCCAAAATACAACAGGTAATGGTAATACTGCGGTGGGGAATAATGCAATGTCATCAATAAGCAGTGGCGATAATAATGTGGCTGTGGGACAGAATAGTATGCGACATACAATAGCCGCTACCATGAATGTTGCTGTAGGGATGAATTCATTAGAATATTTTCAAAAAGGAATAGGAAATATAGGAATGGGAAACAGTGCTATGGGATCAGGATCTTTATCTGGGGATTATAATATAGGAATAGGCTGGGATGCATTAAGATACTTAGTAGCAGGAAATAATAATACAGTAGTGGGAAGAAGTTCTTTAGTGAGCCTGGCAGGGGGCTCTAATAATATAGCAGTGGGTTCTTCCAATGCCAAAGCTATTCTTTCGGGGGATAACAATATTTTTATCGGAAATTTCATTACCCCCTATGTGTCTTCGCCTAACAATGAGCTGAATATCGGAAACTGGATCGTAGGAAATAACGGAACTATCGGTATTGGCGGATTTACCACTCAGCTTCCTGCTGACGGAGTGGCTCCCGACGGACAGAAATATAAACTTTTTGTAAAAGAAGGAATCCGGACAGAAAGAGTAAAAGTAGATATTGCTGCCGCTAATGGATGGGCAGATTATGTTTTTGAAAAAGATTATAAGCTGATGCCATTAAATGACCTTGCCCAGTTTATCAATAAAAATGGCCATTTACCGGAAGTTCCAACTACAGAACAGGCCATTAAAAATGGAATTGAACTGAAAGAAATGAACATTCTTTTGCTGAAAAAAATTGAAGAACTGACATTGTACACCATTGAGCAACAGAAAAGAATTGAAGCTCTGGAAAAAAAGATAAAATAATATAAAACTGATCTATGAAAAAAATATATATAATACTATCATTGATTGTACCACTTTTATCTTTTGCCCAGGGCGAAAATGATAACTGGTATTTTGGAAATAATGCGGCACTCAACTTTTCATCATCCACTCCTGTAGCTTTGAGTAACAGTAATATGCAAGCTCTTGAAGGATGTGGTACCGTAAGTGATGCAAGCGGAAAGCTTCTTTTTTATATGAATGGTCAAAAAATTTGGAACAGGCAGCACCAGGTTATGCCCAATGGTACTTTGATCACGCAGCAAAACGATAGCGCCCAACAGCTTGCTATTGTAAAAAATCCTGCAAATGATAATCAGTACTATGTTTTTACAACAGGGGAAAATGCCGGAGGTTCATATCATATAAGCTACTCAATTGTTGATATGACCTTAGGGAGTATAGGTACTAACGGATCTCCCCTTGGAGATGTGCTGCCGGGGGCTAAAGATATTGCGGTATTGGATAATTTAGGGAATCATTTTGATTCAGAAGCGGTAACTATTATTCCCAATAGTACGGATCAGTCTTTCTGGGTTTTAATTCCAAATGGAACAAAGCTCTACAGTTATAAGCTGGGTAATCAGGGATTTTCTAATGGAGCACCCGTTATAAGTAACCTCAATTTTCCTGTAACTTTTGGCGTTTATAAATATTTTAGTGTAAGACAGTCTCCAAAGCTGAATAATGGATATTATTCTCATTATATCTGTATTTCTTTTTGGACAGATTCACAAAATCCATATCCACCTGAGAGTTATTACGTGAATAAAGTATATTCATTTAATTCCTCTACCGGACAGCTCACTAATGATTTTTCATTACAGATAAATGGACTGAGAGCCTATGTTCCTGAATTTAATAAAGATGCATCCGTATTATTCCTAGGATATGAAAATATCCATGCCGTTGATCTGGTAAATTCAACATCTTCCAATGTGCTTCATACGGAGATTTATACTGAGACTAACGCACCGCTTCACACAGGTATGACCCTTCAGAGAAATAAATATGGGGATGTATATGTAAGTAAATCGTTTAGTTCATTTTTAGGTAAGGTGATAAATCCCGATGTATACGGTTCCAATATGAGTGTGGATTTCAATGCTGTAAATTTAGGTAGCGGACAAACCCAGTATGGGCTGCCTCAATTACTTCCCATGAAAGAAAATTCTGGAGGCTCCCCATGTATAGAGAATCTGCTGCTGACTACCGAGCCTAATGCGTCTTATTATTATGAAATAGGTAAGAATATAACTACTAAGGATAGGTATATTTTAAGCCCTAAACATGATATTATTATGCAGGCCGGAAACAGTATCAACCTTTTGCCGGGAACATCTATGGAAATGGGATCTAAGTATCATGCCTTTATTGCCCCATGTAGAAAACCTGAAATGGTACAAAGAAATACACAGGTTCAATCTGCTCAGAAGGAAATGTTTTTGGAACTGGATAAAAAGGAAAGGATGCAGCAGAAAAATAATGTTGAATTATTTCCTAACCCGGCTACCGATATTCTGAACATTAGAACCTCTGCAAACATCAGTGAAGCTGAGGTATTTGATATTTCCGGTAAAAAAGTAAATATCGTTATAAACGGTAATAGAATGGATGTGAAGAGTCTTCCATCCGGATCATATATTATCAGAATCAAAACTGAAACCGGAGTGATCACGAAACAGTTTATTAAAAAATAAACAGAAGTTTCATATAAAAATAATGGCTGCCCGGATCCGGGCAGCCATTTGTATTGTAATCGGTACGGTTATTTGAACCTATATCCTACACCAGCCTGTAAAAATCCCACTTTCGTAGGCACATGCTGACTTTTATTAGTTTCTATAAAGTCAAAATTATAATGGGCATCTACAAAAAACTGATCATTAATTTTATATTCAGCTCCTAAAAAAGGAAAGAGATTAATTGTTTTTGCTCCGGTATAGTTCTCTTTGGCAGAATCACTGAAAAGACTGCTTGTTTTTACTTTTGTTGAAACGTTGATTCCAATGTTCATTCCTACAGAAGCAGAAAGATTAGGAATGAAATAATACTTTGCAGAAATCGGGACCTGAATCTGGTTCATCTGGTATTCAAAATTCATATCTCCCACATTTACTACTTCACTTCCTACTAATTGGGTCCATGGATATGATTCTTTACCACCAAGTTGTGTATAAAGGACTTCAGCCTGTATTGCAAATTTTGATGACAGGACCTGCTCTGCTACAGCGCCTATATAGAAATAGGATTTTGAATCTAATTTACTGTCGAAAAATTTCATACTGGATAGCGTATACCCACCTTTTACACCAAAACTCATGTCCGAGCTTTGAGCATATGCAACAGCAGATACAGCAAATAATAATGCAGATAAAATGTTCTTCTTCATTTTTTTGAATTAAATGATTAATGTTTTTATAAAAAAAATAATTCCTCCCAAATGAAGGAATTATTTCTGCAAAAATAATTTAAATATTGTTAACCGAAACTACTTTACTTTAGTCCAGTCTTGATTTTTTCTGAGATCTTCAAAGAAATGATAAACTTTGGACAGTTTTTCACTTCCCCGTTTTCCATAGTCCTGTATATTTTTGGAAGTTCCGTCCGCAAAATTAATCCTTAAATAAGAAGTGGAAAGATCTGTAATATTTTTTTCACCATACTTATCTTTTAGATTTTTCACCTCTAAACCATCCAGCAGCTTGAGTAATGTATTGTAGTCCTCCTCTTTGATGGTTCCTGTAAAAGTTCCTTCCCTGGGATTAGAAAATTCATCCTTTGAAGGCTTTTCACTGAAATTAAAATGTTCAGCTTCAAAAACAGCAGTTCTGTCCGGGTTAATTGTCATTTTAAAAACAGGGCAGAAGCCGAAACAGGGAGTGGCTTCATATTCAATTTTAGAATACTTCGGATTTACTTTTTGAGAAGTGCATGAAAATACGAATATCAGGGCACAAAAACTAAGGATATATTTCATAGTTTAAATTTTAAAAACTCTCTCTCAATAATTGTTCCAAAAAGCATTTATTTTTCCGGCTCCAGTGGAATCTTACATCAAACAACAGAAAGAAAACTTAATGCCAAAACAAAACCCCGAAAAAATTCCGGGGTATTTATTTTGATGTAATCTACTCTGTAAAAAGTAAGACTGATGAATTAAGATCTTCGTTTATCCATGTAATTTCTTCCAGATAGCATCTTTCAGCTCTACCAACCCTTCTCCAGTAACTCCGGAGAAAAATAAAGGCTGTCTGTTCTCAGGAAATTCTGCTGCAATTTCTTTTTTCAGCTCATCATCCAAAAGGTCGGATTTAGAAACAGAAATAATGAAATCTTTATCCAATAGTTCAGGATTATATTCTACAAGCTCATTTTCCAGGATTTTAAACTCCTGGTAATGATCTTCAGAATCTGCAGGAATTAAAAATAAAAGAATTGAATTTCTTTCAATATGTCTCAGAAATCTGTGTCCTAATCCTTTTCCTTCAGCTGCCCCTTCAATAATCCCTGGAATATCAGCCATTACAAATGATTTGTAATTTCTGTAGTCTACAATTCCTAAATTGGGAGTTAACGTAGTAAAAGCATAATTTGCAATTTTAGGCTTTGCTGCAGAAACAGATGCTAAAAGGGTAGATTTTCCGGCATTTGGAAATCCAACCAAACCTACATCTGCCAAAATTTTAAGCTCGAAAACAACATAGCCTTCCTCTCCATCCATTCCGGGTTGAGCATATCTTGGAGTTTGATTGGTGGATGATTTGAAATGCTCGTTTCCTTTTCCACCTTTTCCACCCAGCATCAAAATGATTTCCTGCTTGTCCTCAAGAATTTCCCCGATGATTTCTCCTTCTTCATTTTTAGCGATAGTTCCAATGGGAACATCAATATAAATATCAGAACCGTCAGCTCCGGTAAGCTGGTTTTTTGCTCCATTTTCACCACGATCTGCTTTTATATGACGCGTGTATCGAAGTGGAAGTAAAGTCCATTCCTGTGCATTCCCTCTCATGATGACATGTCCGCCGCGACCTCCGTCACCACCATCAGGACCTCCTTTAGGGATATATTTTTCACGTCTAAGGTGGGCAGAACCTGCTCCTCCATGTCCGCTTTTACAATGAATCTTTACGTAATCTACAAAGTTTGACATAATTTTTAGGGTTTAGGCCTTAGGGGTTAGGGAACAGATATTTAACGATGCTAAATCCTAATCCCTAATTCTAAATCCTTATTTAATTTTCTCTACCTCAGCAAAAAGCTTTTGTGAAATCTCATCAATTTCTCCTACACCATTTACCTCCACATATTTTCCCTGCTGCTTGTAAAGTTCGGCTACTTCTGCCGTTTTAGAATAATATTCTTTAATTCTGTTTTCAATGATCTCTACATTACTGTCGTCTGATCTACCGCTGGTTTCTCCTCTTTTCAGAAGTCTTTCAACCAAAATTTTATCTTCTACCACCAATGCAAGACAGATATCAATCTTGTCATTCAGCTCTTCCTTAACTATTTTTTCCAAAGCTTCCGTCTGAGCAGTAGTTCTTGGATAACCATCAAAAATAAAACCGCTGGTATCGGTAGGCTTTCTGATTTCATCAATCAGCATATCTGTTGTTACCTGATCCGGAACCAGTTCTCCTTTATCGATGTAAGACTTTGCCAGCTTTCCAAGCTCCGTGTCGTTTTTCATATTGTATCTGAAAAGATCACCTGTTGAAACTTGCTTTAAATTGAATTTCTCGATTAGATTTTGAGCTTGGGTTCCTTTTCCACTTCCTGGAGGGCCGAACAGAACAATGTTTATCATAATTTTGATTCGCTTCCGGCAATTGGCATTTTGCTTCTGGCTACCTGCTTTTTGCTTTTGGCTTTATTTAGTTAATATTTTACTTTTATTTCGATTTAATATTTAAAGCTAAAAGCCAGTAGCTGATAGCTATAGGCATTAATGGTTGATTTGACCGTCTTCCAACTGATACAAATTAGGAAGGTTTCTTCCCAGTTCATCATAATCCAGTCCATAACCAAGAACAAATTTATTTGGAATTTCCTTCCCAATATAATCCAATTTGAAATCTTTTTTATAAATCTCAGGTTTCAGTAAGAAACTTGACAGTTTTACAGATTTAGGGCGCTGTGTTTCTTTAAAGTATTTGAAAAGACTTTCCACTGTATTTCCTGTATCCACAATATCTTCAACAAGAATAATGTGACGGTCTCTTACATCTTTAGTCAGTTCCATTTTTTGGTAAACAATCCCTGTAGACTCAGTTCCCACATAAGAACTCATTTGAATGAAAGCAATTTCGCATTCACCTGGGTAATACCTTAATAGATCTGAGAAGAACATGATTACTCCGTTTAAAACGCCAATGAACACAGGAACTTCATCCTTGTAATCTTCATAAATTCTTAACGCTGTCTCTTTTACAATTTCCTGAATCTCGGCGTCCTTCAAATAAGGAACGAAAGTTTTGTCGTGAACTTTAATGCTTTCCATAAAAATTTTTAGTAGTTGGCAAAGTTACGGATTTTTGATCAAAATACTTTCCTGTTTTATGAGTTTGAGAGTTTTCAAGATTTGAAAGCTATAGAGTTCATATGGTGGACGCAGTGTGTTTAAATGATAACCGATAAAGTTCTTAAGCATATAGCAAGTCCTGGCATTAAGAAAATGAATTTTGTCAAGGTGAAAAAAATAGGCCGTTTAATGTATGGAAGAAAAGCAGATAATAAGTCAGCAGATGATCCTTATCAGTTTATCATGTATAGAATGCATTTTATTTTTGGGTAGAATGGAGTCGCTTTTTTAGGCAGTAAATAAAGAAATAGTAAGAAATTACTATATTTGTCCTTTCAAAACCCAATATACAGACATGTAGGATATAATTTCTTTCAGACTTGATCAGGCAGTAACCAAGGAGTTGCTGTTGTTTACCTAATTGTTTTAAGAAAGAAATCATGATTTTACTACAAAATATATCCTTTGGGTTTCCGGGAGGCAACCTGCTATTTAATCATATCAATCTAACGATATCAACTCAAACAAAATCTGCTTTAGTGGGAAGTAATGGTATGGGGAAATCTACCCTGCTGAAGCTTATCGCTGATGAATTACAGCCACTAAACGGAAATATAAATATCCATGGAGATATTTTCTATGTTCCGCAACTGTTTGGAAATGGGAATGACCTTAGCATTGCAGAGTGTCTGAAGATAGACCAAAAACTATATGCCCTTCAGAAAATTACGGAAGGAGACGTTGATGAAAAATATTTTGAGATCCTGAATGACGACTGGGATCTTGAAGAACGAAGTCGGAGTGCTTTACAGTACTGGGGACTTGGGGATTTTGAATTAAACCAAAAGCTTGAAAATTTAAGCGGAGGCCAAAAAACCAAAGTTTTCCTTGCCGGAATTCAGATCAATCAGCCGGAGATCATTATACTGGACGAACCTACCAATCATTTGGATCTGGAGGGAAGGAAATTATTGTATGATCTGATTGATAAAACAAACGCCACAGTAATTATTGTAAGCCATGACAGAACATTACTGAATCTGGTGGATACCATTTTTGAGTTAAGCAATCAGGGAATTGCCACGTATGGTGGAAACTATGACTTTTATACCCAGCAAAAAGAAGTTGAAAAGGAGGCTTTACATAATGATATTCATGCCCAAGAGCGTGCTTTGAAAAAAGCCAAAGAGAAAGAACGGGAAACCCTGGAACGGAAACAAAAGCTTGATGCCAGAGGAAAACAGAAGCAGGAAAAGTCCGGTGTTGCCAGGATTATGATGAATACTCTTAGGAACAATGCCGAAAAAAACACATCAAAACTGAAAAATATTCATGCTGAAAAAATCAGTGGTATTTCCGGGAATCTGAGAGATTTACGTTCATCATTAAAGAATTCTGATCAGATGAAAGTAAACTTCAATGACTCCAGCCTGCATTCCGGTAAGATTTTAATGACACTGGAAGAGGTAAATTTCAGCTATGGAGGAGAAAAACTGTGGAAAGAAAATCTAAATCTTGAAATCAGAAGCGGAGAAAGGGTCTCTCTTAAAGGTCAGAACGGGTCAGGAAAAACAACCCTGATAAAGCTCTTGCTTGGAAATACAGAACCTTCTGCAGGGAAAATTATAAGAGCAGATTTCAACAGGATATATGTGGATCAGGAATACTCTCTGATTGAAAACGATTTGAGTATTTATGATTTTGTTCAGAAATTCAATGATCAGGCATTGCAGGAGTCCGAGGTGAAAACTTTATTATCCAGATTTTTGTTTGGAAAGGAAACCTGGGATAAAAAATGTGGCGTCTTAAGTGGAGGAGAACGCCTGAGAGTTTTATTATGCGGGCTTTCTGTCAGTAATAAGACTCCGGATATGATTATTCTTGATGAACCTACCAATAATCTGGATCTGCAGAATGTAGAAATTTTAACGAATACCATTAAAGATTATCATGGAACCTTGGTGGTGGTTTCTCACGATGAGGTTTTCCTGAGGGAAATTGGAATGGATAGGGAAGTGGTATTGATTTGATTGTTTTAATTTCTCCCACAGATTTCGAAGATGTGTACGTATTATATAATATGTTTAACCGGTAAAATAGGTAAGATTTTAATCTAATATTATTCAATAGAACGGCTGAAGCCCGTTCGTTCGTTTAGGATATGATATTTTAAATTTCTCGCAGATCTCACAGATTTCGCAGATGTTTATGCATTATTTAGATGTATCAATTGGGAAAATAGGTAAGATTTTAATCTAACGTCAAAGAGGAATATTCAATAGGAATGGGCTCAGCCCGTTCGTTAGTTTGTTTAGGATATGATATTTTAAATTTCTCGCAGATCTCACAGGTTTTGCAGATATTTATGCATTATTTAGATGTTATCAATTGGGAAATAGGTAAGATTTTATTCTAATATTATTCAATAGAACGGGCTGAGCCCGTTCGTTCGTTTGTTTAGGATATGATATTTTTAATTTCTCGCAGATCCCACAGATTTCGCAGATGTTTATGCATTATTTAGATGTATCAATTGGGAAAATAGGTGAGATTTTAATCTAACGTCAAAGAGAATATTCAATAGGAATGGGCTTTAGCCCATTCGTTCGTTCGTTCATTCGCCTTTTTTTGAAATCCAGTCACATATAGTATTCATAACTTCCTCTCTGATTTCCTCATTCAGAATTTCGTGGCGCATCCCGGAATAGATCTCCACACTTACATCCTGGAAACCATCAGTCTTTAAATGATCCACAGTATACATCACTCCTTTGCTAAAATCACCAATAGGATCATCTTGCCCGCTTACAAATAGAAAAGGAAAAGTCTTGGAAATTGAATCAGCCCAGTTTCTTGCGGTAGCTTTTTTGTAAATACTGAATAAAGCATAGAAGGCATTGTTTGTAAACGGAATCCCACAAAGTTTATCCTGTTCAAAATTACGCCTGTTTCTTAGATTAACACTGAGCCAGCTTGTATCTCCAAAATCTTTATCCTTTGTAAACTGCTTATTGTTGACCCTGGTAAAAGTAGAATTCAAAAAAGTACGGTGATGTGGAGCTATGGCATTGGCTAAAAATAAGTATCCTTTTAATAGATTGATTCCGGGTAAAGGACCGCCGGTTCCGGTAATGATGGCACCTGAAAACCTATCACTTGCTTTTTGAAGAAGACAGCGGGTAATAAAAGAACCCATAGAATGACCAAGAATAAAATGAGAAACATCAGGATATTGTTCTGCAAGATAATCCGCCATCATTTCTGCATCGGCTACCAATCTTTCATCCGGTTTCTCAAGCTGGAAAAATCCAATCTCTTTTTCCTCCTTTACAGATTTTCCATGTCCCAGATGGTCATAGGTCAATACAGCAATTCCATGAGCCGCAAAGTATTCTGCGATCTCAGCATATCTTCCGCTGTGTTCCTGCATACCATGAACAATTAATAGAGTAGTTTTTGTTGTTTCCGGAGAAAACAGGGTGTAGAAAAGCTTAGATTCCTTGTTTATCTTGGAAGGAATATATGCTGATTTTGGACTCATTTTAATATCTTTTAAAAAAAATTATAGTTGAATATATTTTTTGTTGATTAACCTTACACTAAAGACTGTTTAATATCTCTTGTAGTCTATTCAATTTTTCATTACTTATTTTTGACTTATCTAATTCAATTGTCTGCATCATTTCAGTTAACAGGTATTGTATAGAACCAATTATGTTAATGAAATCAAGAGTCATTAAAGCTGTTTTCTCAGCATCGAAATTTATTATTTCATCATAATACTCTTCAAAATTATCGTTGATATGACCCGATATTGTATTTCTAATTTTATTAATATGTGTATCGTATTTATATTTTTTTTTAAAATCCTTCAAGTCAGTATTAACTTTTGAAAACACACTGGAAATGGATTCATTTAATTTTGATTTTTCATTTAAAAACTTCCCATGTTTATGAAAGGAGTTAATTGTTTCATATATAACTAAAAAAGTGTTTTTCACAAAAAAAATTTTTTCCCAGTTACTTTTTGCTAAATATAAATTTTTGGAATTAGTAACTAAATCTAAATGGCAGATTGTAATTAATGAAGATATATCATTTAGTATATAAAAATCATGTAAGTTTTGTTTTTCTGTATTAGTTGTAAAAAAAACAGATATTTCGGAATATAAACTTTTCATAAATCTTAAGTGAGTAAGGAAATTTGAAAAATAGTTTATTGATTCATCGGATTCTTTTATAAAACTGTTTTGCATATATTGAAACTTTATGTCAAATATAATTATAAGTTGAATGTAGATAGCGAATTTTAGCTCCAACCTCATGATTTTCACTTCACCTAAAAATAAAATTCATTCATAATTTGCCCACCCAATTTTTTAAAAGTAATTTTGCACGAATCTAAAAACAAAAGTAAAATATGTCAACTTATGTAGTTGTAGGTCTTCAGTACGGAGATGAAGGCAAAGGAAAAATCACGGATGTTTTATCAGCAAAATCAGATTATGTAGTACGTTTCCAGGGTGGAGACAACGCTGGTCACACGGTTTATGTGGGTGATGAAAAATTCGTTCTACACCTTCTTCCTTCAGGAGTTCTTCAATGCAAAGGGAAATGTATCATTGCGAATGGTGTAGTGGTAAACCCTAAGTCTTTCATTAGAGAAGTTGGTCAGATTGAGAGCAAAGGCTTAAGATCAGATCATATCTTTATCAGCAGAAGAGCACATGTAATTATGCCTTACCACATCCTTTTGGATACTTACCGTGAAGAGGAACACGGAGGAACTCAGATTGGAACTACCAAAAAAGGAATCGGACCTTGCTATGAAGATAAAATTGCAAGAGTAGGAATCAGAATGGTAGATCTTTTAAATCCTGAAATTTTAAGAGATAAAATTGAGAAGAACTTAAAAGTTAAAAATTCTCTTTTTGAAAAATATTACGATAAACCAACTTTAGACGTTGAAGAGATTTACAACGAATATTTGGAAATCGGAAAGCAGCTTCAAGACAGAATCGTTGATACGGAATTGGAATTGAACGAAGCGATCAGAGACGGTAAAAATGTATTGTTTGAAGGAGCTCAGGCGTTAATGCTTGATATCGACTTTGGAACATATCCATACGTTACTTCATCTTCTCCATCTACAGGAGGCGTTTGTACAGGAGCAGGTGTTCCGCCAACTTCACTTCAGAACTTGATCGGTGTAGCGAAAGCTTACTGTACAAGAGTAGGAAACGGACCTTTCCCCTCTGAACTGGATAACGAATTAGGAGAGAAAATCAGACAGATTGGTGGTGAATTCGGAGCAACTACAGGAAGACCAAGAAGAACAGGTTGGTTAGACCTTGTTTCTTTAAAGCATGCTTGTATGATTAACGGGATCAATAACCTGGTTATTACGAAATTAGACGTTCTTACAGGAATTGAAAACCTTAAAATCGTTACCCATTATAAAACTGAAGACGGAAAAATCATCGATTATTTCACTTCATCAACAGAGAAGTTATACAACTACGAACCTATCTACCAGGATTTACCAGGTTGGGGAGAAGATATCACAAAAGCAAGAAGTTATGATGAACTTCCGGACAATGCTCAGAAATACATCGAGTTTATCGAGAAGTATTTAGGAATCAATGTGTATTTGGTTTCTGTAGGTCCTGAAAGAAGTCAGAACATTATCAGAAAAGAATTATTCTAATATATTTAGAAAATAAAATAACAAGAGACTGTCATTGATGGTCTCTTTTTTTTGTTTAAAAAAATCGAAAATATTTGAACGCTGCCGGATACTGTTGTAAAATGAATCGGCCATTACCATAATATTGAATTGAAGAGGGAGCACTAATTCACTGCTCATTTTATTTATGGTATCTGGTGCTGCATTCAATACAGGGCTTTATTTTTTGCCTTTAAACATTATATATCACCATCATAATCAATTCTCCGGGATTACTATGCACATTAATTCTTCTCCTGATGTTTCTTTCTTAAATAGAATATGTTTTACCGCTGTTTTTAAACAATTACAATATTTGGAAAATGTTAAAATTGAATATTGTCATAATTTTTTTTAAAATTATATTGTTTTGATAATTTTTTGGCAGATATTTTGATATCGTATTAATGCTTATCGGTAAGAATTAATGAATTAATAATGATTAACAGTTTAAATAGATTGTGATGAAACAACTGAACCAAAACCAGGAATTTCGCTTCAACGAAGTTCTTTTTGAGCACCGAAATAAAGAATACGGCGCTTATGCATTAAGAAACGAATCAGATAGAATATTAACCAAAGCCCTTTTTGTAGGAGTAAGTCTGCTGGCAGCTGTGTCCATTACCCCGTTTGTAATCTCTGCATTTAATTCAGATACAGTGGTGGCTAGAACAACTGATGATGGAAGAAGAATAATTAAGGTTGTTCAAACTCCAGAGAAAGATCCACCACCTACACAAATTGTAAAACCGGCGACTCCGCCTCCTAGTGTAAAAACTTATGATAACAGATTACCGGAGCCTAAAGCAGTGGTAAGAAATGAAAAAACGGAGGAGGTAGACAAAGTAAATGCAGTAGCAAGTGTACAAACTTCACAGGGAAAAGAAACGGAAACTACATCATATGTTCCGATTGTCCCTCAGGTTATCGGAGGAGGAACCGGACCTTCAATAAAAACAGAGACGGTAGTAGAAAAAACAGATCCTAAAAAAATTGAAACGGAACTGAGTGTAGAAGCTAACTTCCTGGGTGGGATAGATTCATTCCGAAACAAGGTAATGAACAACTTCGACAGCTCAGGATTTGAAGCAGAAGATGTAATGAAAACTACAATTACCTTTATCGTAGAAATGGACGGAACAATATCAGGGGTAAAAGCTAATGGAACCAATGCGGATTTTAACAATGAAGCAATAAGAACAATTAAATCAATTTCTAAAAATGGGAAATGGATTCCTGCAAAAAATAAAAAAGGAGAATCCGTAAGAAGTTATTTCAAATTTCCCATCTCAATGAAGTTTGATTAATCACCATAGAAAACGAATTTTAAATAGTTATCCACAAAGATTTTTTTTTGTGGATAATTTTTTTAATCGCTAAAATACTTATTAACAGTATTTTAACTCAATTTTGATTTTAGCCATTCATCGGGAGCAAAGAAAAAAGTGTATTTTTGAAACTTAAAGTTCTAATAATGGCAAAAATCATAGGTATTGCTAATCAAAAAGGGGGAGTTGGAAAAACAACCACCGCTGTAAACTTAGCAGCAGCATTAGGAGTATTGGAGAAAAAAATATTAATCATCGACGCTGATCCCCAGGCAAATGCAACGTCCGGGCTGGGAGTGGAAGATGTTCAGTATTCTACCTACAATCTACTGGAGCATAGTGCAGATACAAGAGCCTGTATCAAAAGAACAGCAACTCCGAATCTGGATATTGTTCCGTCACATATTGACCTGGTAGCAGCAGAAATTGAATTGGTAGACAAAGTAGATCGTGAGTATATGCTGAAAAAAGCATTGGCAAGTGTGAGAGATGATTATGACTACATTATCATCGATTGTGCACCAAGTTTAGGGCTCATCACCGTGAATGCCCTTACCGCTGCAGATTCAGTGATTATTCCTATCCAGTGTGAGTATTTTGCATTAGAAGGATTGGGAAAACTTCTGAATACCGTTAAAAACGTTCAGAAGATCCACAATAAAGATCTTGATATAGAAGGTCTTCTTCTGACAATGTATGACAGCAGATTGAGATTATCAAACCAGGTTGTGGAAGAAGTGAACTTACACTTCCCGGAAATGGTTTTTGAAACCATTATCAGCAGAAATGTACGATTGAGTGAAGCTCCAAGTTTTGGAGAAAGTATCCTTAATTATGATGCTGAAAGTAAAGGAGCCGTTCAGTACATTCAGTTGGCTGAAGAAGTTCTTTTGAGAAACGAAAATTTAATAAAAAATTAAATTAATAATAAATGGACCCTAAGTAATGCTGGTCATCACTTATCAAACATCATTTATCAATTATATCTATGAAGGACAAGAAAAGAGCTATGGGACGTGGTTTAGGAGCCATTTTAAGTGCTGAATCCAAAGCGAGTGTCAATTCTGCTACGGATGAAGGAGCAGATAAGTTTGTTGGAAATATTGTAGAAGTAGCACTTGAGGATATTTACCCAAACCCGACACAGCCAAGAACTTATTTTGATGAAAAAGCATTAAATGAACTGGCCCAGTCTATCAAAAATTTAGGCGTAATTCAACCGGTTACCTTAAGAAAAGATGGCGAAAAGTTTGAGATCATATCCGGGGAAAGACGTTACAGAGCAACTAAAATTGCCGGGTTAACAACTATTCCTGCATATATCCGTTTAGTTAATGACCAGGAGCTTCTTGAGATGGCTCTTGTTGAAAATATCCAGAGAGAAGACCTTGATGCCATAGAAATAGCCTTAACTTATCAAAGGCTTTTAGAAGAAATTGGCCTTACTCAGGAAAACCTTAGCCAGAGAATTGGAAAGGATAGAAGTACCATTACCAATTCCATCAGATTGCTGAGGCTGAATCCGGATATTCAGAATGCCATCAGAAGTGGTGAAATTTCTGCAGGACATGGGAGAGCGATCATCAGTCTTGAAAATGAAGAAAATCAGCAGATCCTGTTTGATTTGATCATCAAAGAAAAATTAAATGTGCGTCAGGCTGAGCAGGCTGCAACAGCATTGAAGAATCCAAAATCTCCGGCAGCGAAAAAAGTAACTGCAGAGCTTTCCAATAATTATAAAAGAGCCCAGAAGACCATTGCTGATATCCTTGATGTAAAAGTAGAAATCAAAGCTTCTGGAAACGGTAAAAAAGGTAAAATTGTTCTGGACTTCAAAAATGAAGAAGAATTGGAATATATTTTGTCCCATATTAAATAATGAAGAAAATATTTTTCACATTTTTCCTGAATCTTACGGTGCTGGCTTATTCACAAGTCGGCCCTATTGATACTGTTCGGTTACAAAGTCCTCCAAAAGCCGAAATACCCCCTGTTGTAAAACCTGGGAAAACTGAAGCTAAGATCATTGAGGATCTGGAGAAAGCCAATGGACCAACCAAAAAGACACTGAAATTGAACCCTACCAGAGCCGGATTGTATTCAGCCGTGTTCCCGGGGCTAGGCCAGTACTACAATAAAAAATACTGGAAAATTCCAATTGTATGGGGAGCAGTAGGAGCCGGAGTAGGTATTGCCGTATGGAATGACAACCAGTATAAAAAATACCGTGAGTATTATATTGCTAAGCTCAACGGGACGCCTAACGAATTTGTAGATACCCATCCGTGGCTGGATAAAAAGGCCTTGGGAAATGTTCAGGACAGAGCAAAAAGACAAAGGGATTATGCTATTGCTATTACAGGACTAATTTATATCCTTAATATTGTAGATGCCGTAGTAGATGCCCATCTTTATGAAAGCAGACATGACCCGGATTTATCCTTTAAACCGGCTGTTATTCAGGATCAGTATGGTTATGATCAGCCGAAAACAGGATTGAGTTTAAGCTACAGATTTTAATACAAAAAAAGTATACCATAAAGCTGATATGGCTATTATGGTCAATTATAAAACAAAAATAACAGTATGAGAATAGCATTAGTTGGCTATGGCAAAATGGGGAAGATCATTGATGAGATCGCACAAAAAAGAGGTAATGAAGTAGTGGCCCGCCTTAAGGAAACTCCAACTGCTGAAAATCTTAATCATCCTGATGTTGTCATTGAGTTTTCCCTTCCGGAAGTTGCTTTTGATAACATTAAAGCCTGTCTTGAAAATAGAATTCCTGTCATCTGCGGAACGACAGGATGGCTGGAGAAAAAAGAGGAAATAGAAAAATTAGCTGTTGAAAACGGAACAGCATTCTTATACGGTTCAAACTTTAGCTTAGGAGTAAACTTATTCTTTGCTTTAAACAAAAAGCTTGCCGATCTCATGAAAAACGTTGATGAATACTCTTGTCAGCTTGAGGAAATTCATCATATCCATAAAAAAGATGCACCCAGCGGAACGGCTATTTCCATTGCAGAAGGTATTATTAAAAACAACCCGAAATTTGAAGCATGGAAACTGGAAGAAACTCAGGGAGACCAGCTTGGGATTTTTGCGGTACGTGAAGATGAAGTGCCGGGAACCCATAGTGTGTTTTACAGAAGTGAAGTAGATGAAATTGAGATTAAGCATACGGCTTTTAACAGAAACGGATTTGCATTAGGCGCAGTAGTAGCTGCAGAGTGGATTAAAGACAAGAAAGGGAATTTTGCAATGAAAGACGTTTTAGGGCTTTAATTTGTAACAAATTCTTTAAATTGCGACAAATAACAGAAATGATGAATAGTGAATTGTAAATAGCGGAAAAGCTGTGATCATTTATTACTCATCATTTTATCATTTATATTATCAGAATAGGCAAAAAAATTTATGAATTATTTTTTAACTTATACAGTATATGTTCTCATTTTATCCATATTAATGGGGATTTCAACATGGAAGCTGTTTAAAAAAATGGGGTACAGCCCTTTATTAGCATTTATACCCTTCTATAATTATTTCATTATTCTTAAAGAAACAAAACATCCGAAATGGTGGGCAATTTTGTCTTATATGCCAATTGTAGGTCCTATTATGATGTCTGTTTTTCATCTTTACTTAATGAAGAAGTTCGGGAAAACTCTTTTCAAGGACCAGATCCTTACAGTGATCCTGCCGTTTATCTATATGGCTACGGTAAACTATTCTAAAGATACAGAACTTGAAGACGAAAATGCCAATGACCTGTTTCTTACAGACGAAGAAAAAAGCGATAAAAAGAAAGATACATTTTTGGGATCTATTACTTTCGCCGTGGTTTTTGCAACCATCATCCACGTTTTTGTAACCCAGCCTTTCGGAATTCCTACAGGCTCGATGGAAAGAACACTATTGGTAGGTGACTTCCTTTTCGTAAATAAATGGAGCTATGGATACAGGCTTCCAATGCGTCCTTTAGCAATACCTTTCCTTCAGGGAACCATTACAGATACAGGACAAAAAGGAAATCCAAAGGATGATCCAAAATCTTATGTAGACGGGGTAAAATTACCTTATACAAGAATTCTGCAGTTTAATAAGCCACAAAAAAATGATGTAGTTGTATTCAACTATCCCCGTGACTCTGTGCATACTGCAATAGACAGAAAAGACCCTTATGTAAAGAGATGTGTGGCTACAGCAGGAGATACTTTCGAAATGAGAGCCGGAAGGCTTTTTGTCAATGGGAAACCTGAAACTATTTTAGGAGACCAGGAAATACAGCACAGATATATCGTAACCACTGGAAGCCAATTGGACATTCCGGCTTTATATAAGGCGTATGGTTTCTTGCCGGTTCAGGAATTACAGCAGAATAACGGAGGATACCTTTATGCTTTCCAGGGACTGACAGATAAAACGGCTAAAGAAATCAAAGAACTTCCTCAGGTAATTGATATGAAGGAAGATGTTTCTGCAAAAGGAGAAGCCGCAGTATATTATAAGGATGAACTTAAAACAAAAATTGATACTACACAGTCTATTTTTCCTATCAACAAACCATGGAATGCCGACTGGTATGGGCCGGTAAGAATTCCTAAAAAAGGAGATGTAGTAGCGATCAATAACGAGACACTTCCTATGTTCCAATGGATCATTTCAGAATATGAGCACAACAGCTTGGAAAAAAAGAACGGAAAGATTTTTATCAACGGAAAAGAAACCAATCAATATACCATCCAGCAGGATTACTATATGATGGTAGGAGATAACAGAGATGCTTCGCTAGACGCAAGATTCTTTGGATTCGTTCCGGAAGAAAATATTGTCGGAAAACCAATGTTTACATGGATGAGCCTTCAGGGAGCTTTCTCAGACAGCAGCTCTACGTATCAAGCACCATTCAAGGTTCGTTGGGATAGAATGTTTAAAGCAACCAATACCGGAGAAGCCAATAAAACTTCATACTGGTGGATTGCAGCAATGATTTTAATATTATTCTTCGGGTGGGAATATTTCGTGAAATTATTCAGAAAGAACAAAACTGAAGACGAGTTATAAATAAAATTAAACTTAAAATAGAATGAAGTATTTGAAAAAATACTTCATTTTTGCATTATGAATATGAAGAATGTTTTATTGCCGGTATTTTATCTGCCGCCGGTGTCATGGTTTTCAGTGTTTTTAGAGGCTGAAAATGAAGTTGTATTTGAACAGTTTGAAAATTTTCCAAAGCAGACGTATAGAAACAGAGCCAATATTTATGGGGCTAATGGGAAACTGTCACTGATTATCCCGATGAACCATAATGGGAAAAGAGAAATGAAAGATATGGAGATCTCCTACAGGGAAGACTTTAGAAATCTTCACTGGAAGTCCATCAAGACTGCGTATCAAAGTTCCCCCTATTTTGAATACTATGAAGATAAACTGAGAAAAATATTTGATCTGAAAGAAAAGTTCCTTCTCGATTTTAACCTTAAGGGGTTAGAGGTGATCCAAGAGATACTTAAAACAGAAAAGGCACACTCTTTGAATGAAGAATATATCAAAAATCCTGAAAGCATTAATTTCAGAGAAAAGTTCTCGGCAAAACATCCTTCCGAATTTGAAATGGAAGAATATTACCAGACATTCTCAGATAAATTCGGGTTTTTGAAAGATTTATCCGTCCTGGATCTTATTTGTAACAAAGGGCCGGAATCTCTTACTTATTTAAAGAGTATTAAACAATCGTATTAATGCAAATTGCCGGAAGGTAAATGAAGATGACGGTTGTATGACTTTAGAAAAAATAAATATCAACATATGAAAAAGGTATTATTAGCTGCTGTTTTTTTAGCAGGTTTTAGTTTCTCTTATGCACAGGAGTCTAGCGCTAAAAGTATTGATCCGAAAGAGGATAAAGATCTGATGACATGGTATCATAAAGATTTTTCCACTTCAAAAGTATATGGTGTGAACACGGCGAACGCCTATAAATATTTAGAGTCTAAAGGTTTAAAACCTAAAACTGTTGTAGTAGGGGTTTTAGACAGTGGCGTACAGGTTGATCACCCTGGATTGGTGAAAAACCTATGGTCAAACCCTAATGAAGTTCCTGGTAACGGAAAAGATGATGACGGCAACGGATATATTGATGATATACACGGATGGAACTTTATCGGTGGCAAAAATGGTGATGTAGATATTGATAATATGGAAGTAACAAGAGTTGTTGCTAAATATAAGCCGCTTTTTGAAGGGGATGATTCTACAAAAAATAAAGCCAATCAGGCTAAAATGCCGGAAGACTTTGCTATGTATATGAAAGCTAAAGAGCTTTTCACTAAAAAAAGCATAGAGGCAAAACAGAATTTCCAGACGTATTCCATGATTAATGAGCTGATCCCGAATATGGTAAAACTACTTGGGGGGAAAGCCGTGACAGCAGAAACTATTTCAGCGATTAAAGCACCTACTGAACAAAAAGATGCTATCGCATTTCAGGTGCTGGGCCAGGTATCTCAAAGCCCTGAGTTCAAAGGGAAATCTTCTGCAGAATTTGAAAAGCTGATCAAAGAACAGATGAAAGAAGCTATTGATTATTACGCTCCACAATCCAAGCAGTATGATCTCAGCTATGATACAAGAAAAGAAATCGTAGGAGATAACTATGACGACTATTCACAAAAAAACTATGGTAACAACCATTATGAGGGACCTGATGCAGAGCATGGAACTCACGTAGCCGGAATTATTGCCGGTCTTCCACAAGGGAATGTCATTCAGTATGGTGTAGCTTCCAAGGTAGCAAAGATTATGTCTGTAAGAACAGTTCCTAATGGAGATGAAAGAGATAAAGACGTTGCCAATGCCATCAGATATGCTGTAGATAACGGGGCTAAAGTTCTGAATATGAGCTTTGGAAAACCTGTTTCTCCGGGTAAAAATGTAGTCTGGGATGCTTTTAAATATGCTGAAGACAAAGGCGTACTCTTGGTAAAAGCTGCCGGTAACGAAAATGAAGATGTAGCAGAACACCTGGCATTTCCTACCAATTTTAAAAATGTTGCTGATGAAAAACCATTCGTAAGCAATGTTCTTGTGGTGGGAGCGAGTACCAATAAGAATAATGCATTGAGAGCAAGTTTCTCAAACTATAATAAAAAAATGGTCAATGTTTTTGCTCCGGGAGAAGAAATCTATTCTACCGTTCCTAAAAACGAATATAAGTATCTTCAGGGAACTTCTATGGCTTCACCTGTTGTAGCGGGAGCTGCAGCCATTTTATTGGCGTATATGCCGGATCTTAAACCTTATCAGGTTATAGAATCACTTGTGAAAAGCAGCAATCCCAATACAGAAAACGGATTTACTGATTATTCTCAGGCAGGAGGAGTTATTGATGTGACAAAAGCTGCAGAATATGCTTACACCAACTTTTATAACGGTAAATCATCAACTAAAACTAAGCCTTCGAAATCCGTAAAAAAGACTGTTAAAAAATAGTTTATCTACCTGTATTTAAGGCTAAACCATAAAAGGTCCGAAATTTTCGGACTTTTTTATTTTTTATTTTCAATTTTGGCACGGTTTTTTGTAACTTTATACTAACAAAATAATAAACAACAAAATGAAAAAGTTACTACTTGCAGGGATGTTAGGAACATCCATTTTTGCAGTGTCTTGTTCCTCAGTGAATAAAGCGGCTACAGCCCAGGATCAAAAAGGAGATTTCCTTAAGATGAAAGGAGATTGGCAGATTGTTAGCGTAAATTACGATAAAGGATTTAAAATTAAGCCTTTCGACGAAGGTGCAGATGCTCAGTGCTTTGTAGGAAGTCATTGGAGACTGATTCCTAATAACTGGACAGGAGCTTACACCTTAAACGGTGGTGGAAATTGCCCTGCTATTACACAGCCCATCAAGTTTGAAGTGAAAAATGGTAACACATTTATGTTTAAAAAAATTGCCGCAGGTACTAAAGCAAAACAAAATACAGCAGGATATACGCTGACATTAGTGAGCCAGACTACGGATCAGTTTTCTCTTGAACAGGATGTTCCGTTTGATGGAGAAAATGTGAAAGTTGTTTACAACTTCGAAAGAGCTGGAATGAAATAATTTATCAACATACAAGATCAAAAAAAATGAAATTTAATAAAACATACGTAGGAGCCCTTTTTTTATCATCAGCTTTGTTATTGACAAGTTGTGAAGCGGTTCAGAATTCAAACCACCAACAGAGAGGTACAGCAGTAGGTGTTGCATCAGGAGCTGTACTGGGAGGTATCTTAGGTAACAATGTAGGTAAAGGAGGTAATGGAGCTATTGGTGCTGTATTAGGTGGTATTATCGGTGGAGTTGCAGGTAACGTTATCGGTAACAAAATGGATAAGCAGGCTAAAGATATTAAAGAAACTTTACCGGGAGCTCAGGTTGAAAGAGTAGGGGATGGTATTAAAGTAACGATGAATGAAAGTATTGTAAACTTTGCTTTCGACTCTTCAAATCTTACTTCTGTAGCACAAACCAACCTGGATAAGCTAGCTAAGGTATTGGCTGATAACCCGGATACGAATATCAATATCTACGGACATACAGACAGCGTAGGTAAAGATGCTTACAACATGGCGCTTTCTCAAAGAAGAGCAGATGCTGTAAAAGCTTATTTATCTGGAAAAGGAGTAGCAAACAGCAGAATGTTCACAAAAGGTGAAGGTAAAAATATGCCGGTTGCCAGCAATGATACTGATGAAGGAAGAGCTAAAAACAGAAGAGTGGAATTTGCCATTACTGCCAATGAAAAAATGATTAATGATGCCAAACAAGGGCAATAATTAATTTAACATATAAATATTTTCGTAAAAGACCGCCCCGGCGGTTTTTTTTGTATTTTTATGCTGTCAATTTTGAATTTGTTATTTTTGTATTTGAAACAACATAAATGAAGAAATATCTTAAACTGCTCCGTGTGGAGCAATGGGTGAAAAACCTTTTTGTATTTGTCCCTCTGTTTTTTTCGGGTAACATTACCAATATAGACTTACTTTCTAAAAGTATCTTTGCCTTTGTTATTTTCTCATTAGCAGCCAGCGTTGTTTATATTCTGAATGATTATAATGACATTGAAGCAGACAGAAAACATCCTGAAAAAAGAAGAAGACCCCTGGCGAGTGGAGCGATCTCAAAATCAAAAGCAATAGGAATTCTTCTAGGGCTGGTGATCACAGATATTGCCCTTGTATTTCTTGCGCAGTTTTATTTCCATGAAAATTTATGGAAATTTGGAGCCATCATAAGCTTTTATGTGGTGATGAACCTTGCGTATACATTCAGGCTGAAACATGTTCCTATCATTGATATTTTTATTATTGCGATAGGATTTGTACTGCGGGTTTTGGCTGGTGGTTATATTACAGGAATCAGCATTTCACAATGGGCTATTCTGTTAACATTTGTACTGGCATTAGTATTAGCCATCGGAAAGAGAAGAGGAGAGCTTATCAATGCTCAGGTTTCCGGAAAGACAAGAAAGGCACTGGATGGATATAATGTACAGTTTGCAGATATTGCACTGTCTATTTCCATAACATTGGCCATTGTTTGTTATCTGATGTTTACCCTTTCACCGGAAGTGCAGGCAAGATTTCATGAAAGAGTATTTTATACGGTCATTTTTGTCGTATTTGCTCTGTTGAGATATCTTCAGCAAACCCTGGTGTACAACAGAACAGAATCTCCTACCAAGATTGTCTATAGAGACCGTTATATACAGGTAACCCTATTACTTTGGGTTGCTGCATTTTTAATTCAAATTTACTTTAAGAAATGAAGCCGAATTTCACACAGAAGGTTACCAACTGGGGAAATTTCCCGGTAGTGGAAAAAGAGATGAGATCTGAGGACAGCTTCAAAAAAATAAAAGAGTTTGTTCTTGATCATAATGAGGTTATTGCAAGAGGTAACGGAAGATGCTACGGAGATGCCTCATTGGGAGAAACTATATTTTCTACTAAAAAATTAAATAAATTCATCAGTTTTGACCGTTTAAACGGAGTGATAGAATGCGAATCCGGGGTGTTGCTTTCAGATGTACTTGAAATAGCAGTGCCCCAGGGATACTTTCTCTATGTGACACCCGGAACAAAATTTATCTCGGTAGGCGGAGCCATCGCTTCCGATGTTCATGGTAAAAATCATCATGCAGAAGGCTGCTTTTCAGAATATGTCATAGAGTTTAAACTGATGACCGAAAGTGGAGAGATTATTACCTGCTCCAGAGAAGAGAATTCAGAGAAATTTTGGGCAACAATTGGCGGAATGGGTCTTACCGGAATTATTCTCACCGCAAAATTTAAACTTAAAAATATAGAATCCGCTTACATTCGTCAGGAAAGTATTAAAGCAGATAATCTGGATGAAATTTTCAGACTGTTTGATGAAAGTGAAAACTGGACGTATACGGTAGCGTGGATAGACTGTCTTCAAAAAGGGAAAAATATCGGCAGAAGTATTCTCATGAGAGGGGAGCATGCTTTTCAGCACGAACTTCCCCAAAACTTAGCGAAAACACCTCTTAGATTAAAGAAAAAACTACAGCCTACTGTTCCTTTTTATTTTCCGGGATTTGTGCTGAATGCCCTGACAGTAAAAATCTTCAATTGGTTATATTATAAAAAACAATCCAGGAAGGAAGTCAAAAGTTTTATTGATTATGAAACATTCTTTTATCCGTTAGATGCCATTAATGACTGGAATAAAATCTATGGGAAATCCGGGTTCATACAATATCAGATGGTCATTCCTAAGGAAGCCGGAAAAGAAGGGATGAAAAAAATCCTTGAAACGATTGCTAAAAGTGGCAACGGGTCATTCCTGGCTGTACTAAAGCTTTTTGGAAAAAATAATCCGCAGGCTTATAATTCATTTCCTGTAGAAGGGTATACACTGGCTCTGGATTTTAAAGTAAATTCAAAACTTAAAAAGCTGGTAGATCAGCTGGACAGCATCGTTCAGGAGTTTGGGGGAAGAATTTATCTTACCAAAGACAGTATGAGCAGATCATCACTGACCAACTACCTGAAAAATATTAGAAACTCTAAATTTGTGTCTTTACAGCACAAAAGAATCTTAAATAACAACTCATAATGATAGTTCTGGGAAGTACATCTGAGGTGGCACAGGCTTTTGTGGAAAAAGCACTTCAGGAAGGCGAAAAGTTTGAAAAAATCTATCTTTTTACCTCAAATAAAGAAACTACAGAAAGATTTGCAAGACATTTAGATGTCAAGTTTCTGCAACAGTCTGAAGTTGTTGAGCTGGATCTTATGAAAGAAATTGATTACAATAGATTTGATAATATCAATTCAAATGTATTATTTTGTGCCGTGGGATATTTGGGAGAAGGAACAGAAGAAGGGCTTTATGATAACAGAAATACTGAGCGTATTATCGGGATCAATTATTCAAAGCTTATTCCTGTGATGAACTATTTTGCTCATAAATTTGAAAACAGGAGATCGGGAACGATTATCGGGCTTTCATCAGTAGCCGGAGACCGGGGAAGGCAGAGTAATTTTATCTATGGAAGTGCAAAAGCTGCTTTTACAGCTTATTTAAGCGGTCTGAGGAATTTCCTTTTTGATAAAAAAGTACATGTTCTGACCGTAAAACCTGGATTTATGGCTACCAAAATGACAGAAGGCCTGCCTTTAAATCCTAAGCTGACGGCAAGCCCCAAACAAGCTGCTGCCTGTATTTATAAAGCCTTCAAAAAGCAGAATAATGTGGCATATGTTTTGCCGATCTGGAGTATTATTATGATGATTATCAGAAATATCCCTGAGTTTATATTTAAAAAATTAAAGCTTTAAAAAAATGAAAAAATTGTATTGTTTTGATTTTGACGGAACGCTGACGTATAAAGATACCATGTTTATGTATCTCAAGTTTTACGATTCTACAAAGTACAGAATACAATTTTTAAAGCATGTTCCTCTTTTTATTTTACTGAAGCTAAAACTTGCTGAAACCGAAAAGGTGAAAAAAAGTTTTATAGGATCTATTCTGAAAGGACAGACCCAGGAAAAAATAGAAATGAAGTCTAAACAGTTTTTTGAACACCATTATCCTCAGATTGTCAGGGAAAATGCACTCGACTTTATAAAAAATATCGATAGGAATAATATACAGAGTTTATTGGTTACTGCTTCTTTGGATATCTGGGTAAAACCTTTTGCCGAAGAATTGAAAATGCAGCTTGTTTCTACGCGGGCAGAGTTTAAAAACGGGGTTTTCACAGGAAATTTTATAGGTAAAAACTGTAACGGAAAAGAAAAACTGGTAAGAATAAAAGAAGAAATAAACAATTCCAGATACGATAAAATTATTGCATTTGGTGACACTTCCGGAGATCGGCCAATGTTGAAATGGGCCAATGAGGGACATTACCAATTTTTTCATTAATTTTGGATGATAAAAGTATAAAAAATGAAAAGGCTGTTAACTGTATTTGCTGCAATGCTCATGAGCTGTACAAATACACCATCCCAAAAGGCTTCAGGTATGCAGAAAAGCGTAGAAATTCTTGTTTCTGAGTCTCAGGGAGGCGCAGACCAGGCTGGTTTCAGAATTATTAAAGACGAAAAAGATTTCCAGAACAGCATCAGACAAAGCTTTGGTGTTATAGATATGGAAAAAGAACCGGCTATTGATTACCCGAAATTTCCAAAAAATAAGAAAGTTGTTCTCTATAACCTGGGAAGCTTCAGGTCAGGAAGTCACAGAATTACAGAGATTAAAACGGTGTATGTAAGCAATAATATCCTGTATGTGGAAGTTCCTGCCGGAGAACCTTCCGGGGGAATGGAAATTCAGGTGATTTCTAATCCGTGGTTTGTTTTTGCAGTTCCTTCAGATTACCAATTTAACTCCGTAGAATTAAAATATTCAAAATAATAATGGATAAAATATATTTAGATAATGCCGCCACTACTCCTCTTGCAGAAGAAGTAATAGACGCAATGGTTGGTACGATGAAGATGAATTTCGGAAATCCATCTTCCACTCACAGCTTTGGCCAGGAAGCAAAAATACTTATTGAAAATGTAAGAAGACAGGTTGCAGACTATCTTCATGTAAGTCCTGCTGAGATTATTTTCACTTCGTGTGGAACGGAATCAAACAATATGATCATTAAATCCAGCGTAGAACACCTTGGAGTAGAAAGGATCATCAGTTCTCCTTTGGAACACAAATGTGTTTCTGAAAGTATTCTGGATATGAAAAGCAGAAAAGGAGTAGAGGTAAGCTATATCCGTCCTAATGAAAAAGGAGATATTGACCTTTCTAAATTAGAGGAATTATTAAAATCCTCAGATAAAAAAACGTTGGTAAGCTTAATGCATGCCAACAACGAAATAGGAAATATCATCAACCTTAAAAAGGTGGCGCAGCTATGCAAAGAATATCATGCACTGTTCCATTCAGATACGGTACAGACCATGGCTCATATGAACCTTGATCTTTCTGATATTCCTGTAGACTTTGCTTCATGCAGTGCTCATAAGTTTCATGGGCCTAAAGGTTCAGGTTTTGCGTTTATCAGAAAAGCAACAGGGCTAAAAGGAATCATTACCGGAGGACCTCAGGAAAGAAGCCTTAGGGCAGGGACAGAAAATGTTTGCGGTATTGTTGGCCTTGGTAAAGCATTAGAGCTTTCTCTGAATCATATGGAAGAATATACAAACCATATGCAGAAAATTAAAGACTATGCTATAGAAAGACTTTCTGCAGAAATAGAAGGGATTAAATTCAACGGAAGAAGTGCTGAAAAAGAAAACAGCCTTTACACGGTATTAAGTGCATTATTACCTTATAAGAACCCATTGATAGGTCTTCAGCTGGATATGAAAGGAATTGCCATTTCTCAGGGTAGTGCGTGCTCTTCCGGAGCCTCCAAGCCATCAATGGTAATGATGATGGTGCTTTCTGAAGATGAAATGGATCATTGTACACCATTACGTATTTCTTTCAGCCATATGACAACAAAAGCAGAGATTGATGCTTTAGTAACAGCCTTAAAGGAAATTTCAAGTGACTATGCTATAGAAAAAACTAATGTTGAGCATAGATAGTCTTATGATGTAAAAATCGTAATTTTGAACATTCAATAGAAGAATTGAACGAGAATATAATATTAATTAAAATAAAAGAAACAAAATGGCTTTAGAAATTACGGACAGCTCATTTCAGGATACGGTTTTAAAATCTGATAAACCGGTATTAGTAGACTTCTGGGCAGTATGGTGCGGACCATGCAGAACTTTGGGACCAATCATCGAAGAAGTGGCTTCAGATTTTGAAGGAAAAGCAGTAGTAGGGAAAGTGGATGTAGACAACAACCAGGAAATTTCAATGCAGTATGGAATCAGAAATATCCCTACAGTTCTTATTTTTAAGAACGGTGAAGTAGTAGATAAATTAGTAGGTGTTACTCCAAAAGAGGTAATCGCTGAGAAATTAAGCGCACACTTATAAAAAAATAAGTTTGATAATGAATGCCTTCCAGTATTGGAAGGTATTTTTTTTAAAATAATTTGCAGTTAACAAAAAAAGGTGTAATTTTGCAACCACGAAAAAGAAACGACGTTCTTACACAAAAATGATCCGGTAGTTCAGCTGGTTAGAATGCCGCCCTGTCACGGCGGAGGTCGCGGGTTCGAATCCCGTCCGGATCGCAAAAGTTTATCAATTACTTTTAAAAAAAATTGATCCGGTAGTTCAGCTGGTTAGAATGCCGCCCTGTCACGGCGGAGGTCGCGGGTTCGAATCCCGTCCGGATCGCGAAGTTTTATCAATTTCTTTAAAAAATTGATCCGGTAGTTCAGCTGGTTAGAATGCCGCCCTGTCACGGCGGAGGTCGCGGGTTCGAATCCCGTCCGGATCGCAACTATTTAATCAAAATAGTACAAAATGCTGTAAAATAGATATTTTACAGCATTTTTTGTTTTGTGCCTGTTCCAAAAGAAACTTAAAAAGGATCAGGAGCAAAAGTTGGGGGCTAGGCAAAAAGTTGAGTTAATCTGAACAGAAAGAAAGTTCTATCTTTTACTCCTCTAAGCTGCATCCTGAAGTTTTTAATTTTAGCATTGAATGATTCCGCAGCCGCATTGG
>NZ_CAKKLP010000005.1 GCF_918698085.1 Chryseobacterium sp. Bi04 | reverse complement strand
ATATATATTAGTTCACGTTATTCATGATTGTATCTGATTGGTAATTAGTTTGATAGTAATTCCAATATAGTTTGCTATATGTAAAAAACTATACATTCTCTGAAAAAAGAACCATTAAAACATAAAATCATGAGCAATGAAAATTTTAACACCCTTGAACTGCTTCGCAATCATTTCAGGTACCCGTTCCCAACACTTAAAAATCCCAATGCCGAACAATTGCAAGAGATCACCGAGAAACAATGGATCGACGGGGAATACCTGTGGCTTTATGAGCAGAATCCCGATCTACGCAAAAAGTACAAAAAAACAAAGACAGCCCATATTGCGGCCCAATGGTTTCCAACTGCATCACCAGAACGGTTCAAACCCATCTGCAGGCTGATGCTGTGGACCCTCTACAATGATGACCTTTATGAAGAAAGTGAGCCTGAAGATATCGGACATATACATGCCCAATCAATTGCCATACTCAATGGTGAGATCAGTGCTGAAGATTCCGGAATCCCATTAGGTCCTATGCTGGCCGCATTAAGACAGGAGCTATTGCAGTTTATTCCCCAGGAATCAGTTTTCCGGTTTACAAAAATGATCAGCAAATATTTTACAGGATTAGAAACCGAATTAAAATACAAGAAAAATAAAGCCTATCCCAGTGTGAGTGAATGTATTGCCTTACGTGAAAACTCTATCTGCCTTTATCCTTTCCTTCAGCTTACAGAGCTGGAAACAGGAATTATTCTTCCGAAGGAGATCCATGAGCACCCGGTGATCATCCGTTTACAGACACTGGCCTGTCATCTGGTTACCTTTTTCAATGAAGTACAGTCTGTATTGAAAGATGAGGCAACCGACAGTATTTATTACAATATCGTAAAGGTAATCCAACATGAACGTCAGATGTCTTTGAAAGAAGCCTGTCTTGAAGATTTGCGCCTTCATAATGAAGATCTGAAAGAATTCATAGAACTACAGGCTTCTTTGCCTGATTTTGGAATATGGCAGGATGCTGTTGTAAACTGGGTACACTATATGAGTATGGTGCTCAGCGGCTGGAAAAATATATCAACCCAACTTGACCGCTATAATAAAACTGAATTTCCGAGTGCCCTGGAACTAAAGGAAAGGCTGAGCCAAAGTCAGACTCAAAAAGAAATTTAGTAAGCTGCATTATTAATAACCTTAAACATTTAATCATGAAGCAAAAAGATATTTCTGTTTTACACTATCCCTGGCCTTATGAAATAGGACCCTTTTCACAGTCATTTTATGAAGAACAAAATGGTTGGATTGATACAGATTATTTGTTCATGTCCGAAGTTGCCCGTACTCAATACAAAAATCAGGGTTTGGTAGAGACTGCATCGTATATGTTTCCTGCGGCAAGCAGTAAGGAACAGGTAAGACCTATGGCCAGATTTATTGTATGGCTTACATTATTTGATGATTACTACAAGCTATGTCCTGTCCATCAGCTTGCTGATATCAGGGATTATATCATGGATGTAATGATGGGCCGGAAACCCAGACCTGATGACATAGGTTTAATAAGGCAGGTTGCTTTAAGCAGAGAGGAGCTTCTTCCCTATGTAAATGATGACTGGTTTCATCGGTGGACAAAGGACTTTTATAACTTTACTACTTATGGTATGATGGAAGAAATGCCTTATAGGTTAAAAAAACAATGTCCTGCTCTTAATACCCTGTTGCTTATCCGTGAGTATTCTATTTCTATATACCCTTATGCAAATCTGGTTGAGCCGTCTATCAATTTTATAATTCCGAACCTTATATCTGAGCATCCCGTTATCAAACGGTTAAAAATGCTGATGTGCCGTATCATTGCAATCCAGAATGATTTCGCTTCATGGGAAAGAGGATTAGCTGTTGACACAGAAGTTCTGAACATTATACTTGTACTACGGGATCAGTACAAAATTTCATTGGAAGAGGCTTGTGCTGAAGTGCGGAATATCCATGATCATTATGTCAATGAATTTATAGGACTGCAGAATAATGTTCCTGATTTTGGCTTGCATCAAAAGAATGTGGACCGTTTTGTTCATAATATGGCCCTAATGATCTCAGGAATGGGAGCGTGGCATCGTAAAGAAAGCGTTGTACACTATAAAATTCCTAATGAATTTTCACGACCTGAATATGGAACATCAGTATAATTTAAAAAAATAACATAATGACAACAGAGGAATTTATAGAACAATTCAACGCAGCCGATTATTTACCGATTGGCTATTATCCATGGCCGGACACTATAAATCCCCATGTAGAGCAGATGGGGAAAGATGTGGATCAATGGATTGATACAGACTATGTATCATGGCCTGAAAAGATAAAAGAAAAATACCGGAAAATGGTCTTACATGATGTGTCAGCCAGAATGCTTCCTTATGTAAGCGAAAATAAAATGAGGCCTTTTAACAGATTTTTGTTTTTTTTGACCTCATTTGATGATCAACATGAATTGCTGTCAGTGGAAGAGTTGGAACAATGCCGGAAGCGCATGATGGAAATCTTGGACGGGGATATGCCAACGCAGGAAGAAAAAGGATGGTATAGCCAGCTTGCGCTGATTCGTGATGAAGCCAATGAGTTCATGCCGGAACTATGGATGAAGCGATTTGCTCAGGAGTTGAGTGACTTTGTACAATATGGGATGGGTGGAGAAGTACCTTTTAAAGTGAACAAAACCTTTCCTTCCACAGCTCATTTTATGACATTCAGAGAATTTTCAATAGGCATGCGGCCTTGCTTGATTGCTGCAGAGTTTATGCTTGCTGATGTATTACCCGATACTATTGCGAACCACCCTGTATTAAGGCGTTTACTGGCATTGGCAGCAAGAATAGTTGCCTGGCAGAATGATATCCATTCTCTACGAAAGGAATACGGTAAAGATACAGAAACCCTAAATCTTATTTTCGTTTTGCAGCGAGAAAATAATCTTTCGCTGGAAGAAGCTGTAGAAGAATGTATGCGTATCCATGATGAAGAAGTAGAAGAGTTTATTTCGTTACAAACTAATCTCCCTGATTTTGGAATATACAATGAGTCAGTAGCTACCTATGTACTTGGTTTAGGCATACAAATACAAGGCGTGAATACTTATTATCTATCAGGTACACAGCGTTATTTGATTCGGGGTGCCGGTTTTGCATGGCCAGAAAAAGCATTCGAGGAAGATACTAGTCTCTGAGTTTAATATTTATAATAACTCTTCACAAAAATAAGCCTTGGAATCAAAAAAATCCAAGGCTTATTTATTTCTGAATAGTATGTATTAATACCTTTTAAGTTGTTAACTTAATATATCACATGGGGCTACACATATCACCCACGGACATCTTTTTATTCCCGGAGGTGGGCAGCATGCTTCGGAACAACCTGACGCTCCACCATTAATACTCTTTAGCTGATCTCTTGAAATTTTCTTACAATTTTTCATAATAAAGTAATTAATTGGGTTCAACTTACAATTAAGGCTGGTTTCCACCACCACATCCGTCATATGGCATACATTGCCATTTTCCGCTGATTAAGCATATCTGACCACCTGGGCAGTTGATTCCTCCCTTAATTGCTTTCATTTCCTGTCTTTGGATTTTTTTTAAATTTTTCATAATAATAAGCTTGTTTGTAATTCGAAATTAATCAAATTTTGTGAACTGAAGTAATATTATTCTGAATTTTTTCTCTTTATTGAGTTTGTTTGAATGGCGTTTTATGTTAAAATTTATTAATTAAACAAATGGAACAAGCCTGAACACCTGAAAAAGTATCTGTTTAAACGAAATGCAAAAAAATGATTTCATCCGAATAAAATCTTGTCTTGTGACAAGTGAGTTTTCACAGCAAGTTGGTAATTTTGATTAACAGTTTTTTGATGAACCAAATCCAAATCATACTATGAAAAATTTATTTAAATCCTCCAAGTTTATTAAACTATTATTCATAATGCTTATTATTATGTTTACGGTAACAACATTATATGGACAAAAACTAACTCCGTCCGGCAGTGGTTATGTGCCTGTGAACGGCAGCAAAATATATTATGAAGTATATGGTGAGGGCAAGCCCATTGTATTATTACACGGTGCTTTTATGACGATTGATATGAACTGGGGGCAACTGATCCCGGACTTGTCTAAGAACCATAAGGTAATTGCTGTAGAATTGCAGGGACACGGACATACCCCATTTTCAGACAGAAAATTATCACATACTACTTTAGCAAGTGATGTAAAAGGGGTATTGGATTACCTTAAAATAGATAAGGCAGATGTAATAGGGTATAGTTTTGGAGGAGCTGTGGCTTACCAGTTTGCCATACAAAGCCCTGAAAAACTAAATAAGCTGGTAATTATTTCTGCTACCTATAAAAGTACCGGGTGGGTTCCCGAGGTAAGAAATGCTTTTAAGACCATGAAACCTGAACTTTTTATGAACAGCCCTATGCAGGAAGCCTATAATGCTGTTGCTCCCGATAAAACAAAATGGACGAAATTTCTGGAGCAAATGATTGCATCTGCAGGGCAGCCTTTCGATCTGGGGGATTCCAATATTTCGAAAATTCCGGCACCTGTTTTAATTATAGCCGGTGATAATGATGGACTGGATAAAACGGAGCTGGCAAAAACTTATAAGCTACTGGGAGGTGGCATCTCTGCAGATATGGCTCCCATGCCGAAATCTCAGTTGGCTATTGTTCCGGGACAGGGACACGTTACCCTGATGATGCAGACTGCAACGATCCTAAGCTACTTAAACAGCTTTTTAAAGTAACTTAGATCAAATTGGAATAAAAAATATATTAATTAAACAGATCAATATGAGAAAAATAACCGTTTTATCAATGATCACACTGGATGGTGTGATGCAGGGGCCCGGAGGTCCTGAAGAAGATGTGTCCGGAGACTTCAGATATGGTGGCTGGACAGTATCTTATGGAGATGAGCTTTTTGGTCAGATCATGCAGGAAGAAATGAAGCAGGCTGACTATCTTTTAGGAAGGAAAACATTTGACATTTTCTCATCCTACTGGCCGGATCATGCTAACTTCTGGCCCGCTATTAATGAGGGAACGAAATATGTACTGTCCCAAACTATGGAAAAATCTGATTGGAAACATACCGTTTTTCTCAGGAATCTGGCGGATATACAGAATCTTAAACAGTCTGAAGGAGCTGATATCCAGGTTTGGGGAAGCAGTGAGCTTATTCATCTGTTGTTGAAACACGACCTCGTAGATGAAATTCGCCTTAAAATCTATCCGCTGATTCTTGGTAAAGGAAAAAGACTGTTTGACGATCATGCAGTTCCGGCAACCTTTGTCCTGACAGAGAGCCATGTGACATCAAAAGGGGTAATCATAGCCAACTATAAACGTGATGGCGAGGTTCTAACAGGTAATATTGAAATCTAGCCAAGAGTGAGAACTTATCTGTTTAATTTTTGGAATCACCATTAAAAATATATACTATGGATATAAAATTTGAGGCAGGAATTAATATAGCTATAAAAATTCCTAAAAATAAGTACGAAAAAACAGTGGCTTTTTACAGGGATATTTTGAAATTGGATGTTGAAGAAAAGCCCATTGCTAATCCCACTGTTTCCAGAACACATGAAGTGAAATTCGGCAGTAATATAATATGGTTAGATTGTGTGGACAACTACACGCATTCCGAAACCTGGTTACAGCTTACTGTTCCTGATGTAGAAGAAGCTACAAAATATCTGCAGTCAAACGGTGTAGAAACTTGTGACGAAATTGAGGAGC
Organism: Chryseobacterium sp. Bi04; assembly: GCF_918698085.1. Taxonomy (GTDB): domain Bacteria; phylum Bacteroidota; class Bacteroidia; order Flavobacteriales; family Weeksellaceae; genus Chryseobacterium. Next base: position 355,622 of record NZ_CAKKLP010000005.1, on the reverse strand, counting down.
TTCCTGAAAATATGCACTGGATTACCGATCCTGCAGGCACAGTGTTCAATGTACAGCAAACGCAATAGCAATACAAGCACGTAATAATTTCTAGGCAAAGGGAATTGTGATAATCTGAGAACTTTTGAAAAATAACATGTTTGGGGGTAAACCTCTTGCCCCCCGGCATGGAAAATGGAAATTTCTTATCCGAAAAATCTTTTTTTCATACTGTCGATTACAGTATCAATTCCGTCTTTTCTTAACCAGGTGTATTCTGATGAAGCTAGGCTACCTGCGGTATAATGCAATTGTTTCTTTCCATCTGTAGCTGCTTCGTAAACAATATCTGCAATACTTTCGGGAGTATCACCCTGAGTGGCTGCATCTCCTCTCATTGCTGTAATATATTGATTAAAAACTTCGTGATAATCCTCATGGGTAACCATCTGTGCATTATTTCCAAAACCGGTCTTCATATAAGCGGGCACTATTGTTTTGATGACTATACCCAACCCGTCTAATTCATAACTCATTCCTTCTGTCCATGTTTCCAGTGCAGCCTTTGTTGCGGCATAAACGGCCACAAATGGATAAGGAATGTTTGCGGTAGAAGAGGTTACAGTCATAATGGTTCCGTTTTTTCTTGCTCTGAAATAGGGAAGGAATGCTTTTGTAATAAGCATGGTTCCCAAAAAATTGGTGTTAATTTGCTGAGCCAGCTGTTCATCGGTAGTTCCTTCAAAAGCCCCCATAAGCCCATATGCTGCATTATTAAACAGCACGTCTACCGGGCCTATTCTCTCTGCTTCATGTGCTATGTTAGCAATTTCCTGGGCATTGCTGAGGTCTAATTTCAAGAGATGAACATTGGCTAACTGCGTAAGTTCTGTTTCTTTTTCAGGTCGTCGCATTGCTGCAATTACAGTCCAGCCTTTTGAGGCAAATAATTGGGCGGTTGCTTTTCCCAATCCTGAAGAAGCCCCCGTAATGAAAATTGTGTTGTTCATTTTTAAATTTTTACAATTGATACTGCAAAAATGCATCGTTTAAAAATAGACCTGTTTACCATTTGGTAAAAAGCAACTTAACGGATGTTTTTTCTTATTCTGCTTAACGATTGTTGAGTAATTCCCAGGTAGGAAGCGATGTATGAAAGAGGAATACGGTTGACAAGTGTAGGATATTTTTCCATAAATTCCAAATAGCGGGTGGTGGCATCCTGTGATACTAACGGACTTACCCTTTCCAGTTTTTGAACCAGCGATTTATTGGTAATCTTTTGAATGATAGTCTCCCAGCCGATGATGGTATCGGAAATTTCCTTCCAGTCAGAATTGGAAAATACAAGAAGCTGACAATCTGTTGCCGCCTGAATATATTCTGTAGAAGGTACATTTCTGAGGTTAAAAAGTAAATGCTTTTCTTCTATGAAAATTTTGGTAATTTCTTCCCCTTTATTGTTGTAATAGCAAATACGGAATATGCCGTCAGTAACAAAGGCTACCTGTTTCAAAACCTTTCCTGCTTCTGCAAAATATTCATCTTTCTTAAGTTCTATTTCTTTTGCTTTGCTTGTGATGAGTTCAATTTGCTGTTGGTTCAGGTTACTAAACAGTAATAGGTATTCTATAAAGTCTTTCATTACCATAAAATTAATAATAATTGTTGTCTGGCAAATTACCATTTGGTAAAGAATCTTTGAAAGGTCCAATTTATAATGTTCAACAATAGTAATATTCTTACACTTTGTGTTTTTATAGCCCCTAATAGAAATAGAAGGTTTCCTTTACAATCAGGTGGATTCCAGAAGTACAAAATAAGGACATATCAGGAATATGGACGGCTCAAAGAAAAGAAATTATCTTTCTCTCTAACTTTTGAAACTGAGGATATGTTTAACAAAATGTGATTATTACAATGATTTTTTTTAAAAATATCACCACTGTAAGAGTTATTTTGTTAATTTTATGCCACATCAAAAACTAAAATCATGAACTATACCTTTCTTATTATGGACATTTTCTTTTTTGTTACAGGTTGTACTATATGTTACCTGATCAATAGAAGAAGATTAAATGCTGAAGGACTGGAAGGCTTTTCTCTACATAACCACACTGCTTCAACAAAATTTATAAAAGACATTGGCAAGCTGATCGCCTATGCATTTATCACGTCAGGTATTTTGTAGTAGTTTTCTTTTCTGAGTCTCTCGTAAAGAGATGAATGCAGGGCTTGCCATTGGTACTGCACCTTTATTGCAGCATAAACCGGCACATTTGAAAAATCAAGTGACGGGTCAGAATAGAGCCGGCAAAGAAATCAATCCACGAAGAATTCAGGACATCCATTTGAAAATTTCGTAATGCAGAGCATTGCTGAAAATGGATGTATCCTAAAAATATAAATGATAAAGACAATAAAAACATATATCTGTTAATTTTTTTAAACTAATATCTAAATGAGTACAATCCATTATCCTTTACATCCTGCACAGCGAGATATTTTTATTGACCAGGTAATGAATCCGACCAGTCTGCGCTATAGCCAGGGTTGCTATTTAACATTAAAAGGTCCTTTGGATAAAAACATTTTTTTCTCATCTGTTAAACAAATGTTATTTGCCTATGATGTGTTCCGGTTACAGTTTGATATTGATGACTTAGATTCAACGGCAATTCTTGTGGCAGAGCTTCCTTCAACAGTGTTTATGGAAAAGGATTTTAGCGGAGAATCCGAAGAAATTGCATTGATATGGATGCAGGAACAGCTAAATATACCCATAGTACTGAAGCCGGGGCACTATCCCCATAAACACTATTTATTAAAGATTAATGATGATACATATTGGTATTTTATTCATTATCATCATATCATTTTAGATGGTTTCGGTTTATCCAATTGGCTTAAAGAAGTTGCACAATACTATCGGGAAAATACACCGGCCATTAGTAGGATAAAAGAAGGTCCATCTTATGTAACACTGATGAAAACTGCTGATGAGTGCTATAAATCTCATGTTTATGAAGAGACCAGAGAATATTGGAGAAATAAATTTACGGAACCTCTTCCCTCATTACTTGACAAGAAATATCCCATAAAAGGAAAAGAGACCAGTGGATTATATACCATAGAACTGAATACTGCACAAACCGCGTACCTGGATTCTTTAAAAAAGGGTGCAGGGGCTGGTTTATCTGCATTTTCGCTGGCAGTATTAACTATTTATCTTGGTCAGGTTACCGAAGAAAATACCTTTACCCTTGGAGTAACATTGCATAAAAGGAGAACTGATTTCGAACGTTCCTCTGTAGGAATGTTTTCCGGGATCTTGCCATTTTCCTGTCAATATGATCCGGAGAAATCATTTTATGAATTATTGGTAGATATAATGGAAGCTCAAAAGGAAAGCTATCCGCATTACCGCTACATGGTTTCCGATTTTACCACGCTATTCCCCGTTGATGAAGAAAGAACATCTCCCTTTGAGATTATTGTGAATCATGGAAGACTTGATTTTGCACTGGACTTTGGACAAGACATGCTTTCAGACCTGAAACTCGTGAGAAACAATTATCAGACACTTCCGTTAGAAATATTTTGGAGGGACTTTGGTAACAATCAGCCGTTGCAATTAGAGTTTATTTATAACAAAGTTTATTTTTCTCCCGAAGAGATACAGCTTTTTGCCAGCCGGTTTTTATACATTCTTGAGCAATGCAGCTATAATCCTGAAGCTCAGCTGAAAAATATTCAGGTACTGCCTTCTGAAGAATTATCGTTATTGGAGCAGTATTCAAACAACAAAGAAATATATACTTCTGAAGATACCGTTATCTCCATGTTTGCTGCAAAGGTTGCTGCACAGCCTGATGCTGTTGCAGTAATTGCAGGTGAAAAAAGATTTACTTATTCAAAACTGGCGGCACTTTCTGATGCACTGGCTGTACACCTCAAAGAAAAAGGAGTAAAGCCTGGTATGCCCGTGCTTTTATGTATGGAACGTACACCGGAACTGATGATTGCTATTTTAGCAATTCTTAAAGCAGGGGCTGCTTATGTGCCGGTTGAACCGGATCTTCCTGCTGAGCGATTACAGGTGTTGATGGAAGAAGTAGGCAGCAAAATTGTGGTGACCACCCTTCATTATGCTTCACGGTTTATTGCCCCGGAAATTATATGTATAGACAGCCTGCAGCTGCATTCAGGAGCAATAACAGATATTGCCATTCAAAACACAGATATGGCCTATATAATGTTTACTTCGGGCTCAACGGGTAAACCTAAAGGAGTAATGGTGACCCATCAAAATGTAGTCAGTTTAGTAAAAGCAACAGATTATTTTCCGATTACAGCGAACGACTGTATATTGGCTGGTGGTTCTTTTGCTTTTGATGCAAGTACTTTTGAATATTGGGGAGCATTATTAAACGGGGGCACACTGGTAATGGCCACCAAAGCAGAATTGATGGATGCTGCAACATTAAAATCCATTATTCGTACGCAGAAAGTCACTAAAATGTTTTTTACTACAGGATGGTTTAATTTGCTGGCGGATACCGATGTTTCGGTATTTGAAACATTAACAGCAGTTATTGTTGGTGGAGAACGTTTCTCTGTTCAGCATGCCCGGAAGGTGGCTGCTCATTGTAAAAACTTACAAATTGTAAATGGTTACGGACCTACTGAAAATACCACTTTTTCAATGGGATATTTAATCGGTAATAATAATTTACCTGAAGAAGCTCCTATTGGCAAACCACTGAATTTCCGGAGTGCTTATATTCTTAACAAACATCAGGAGCTTGTTCCCATTGGAGTTACCGGGGAGCTGTATGTGGGAGGTGCGGGATTAACTAATGGATATTATAAGAAACCAGAGCTTACTGATGCTGCTTTTGTATCCCATTTGTTTAAAGAAAATAAGGGTGAAAAACTTTATAGAACCGGTGACCTGGTGCGTTGGTTACCGGACGGAAATATTCTTTTTGTAGGCCGTGCGGATGATCAGGTGAAAATCAGGGGATTCCGTATAGAACCGGCAGAAATAACAGCTGTATTACTTCAGTCACCTATGATAAAACAGGCTGTGGTTATGGCCAGACCAGATGCTACCGGTGTTCTTCAGCTGGTTGCTTACGTTGTTGAATCGGAAAATCCATATAAAAAAGACCTATTGTTGCAATGGCTTGAAATGAAGCTGCCGGGCTATATGATTCCTGCCCATATTGTTTGGATGGAAGCACTTCCACTCAATTCTAACGGCAAAGTAGACCGAAAGGCATTACCCATTCCTGAAAACACGGTAGTGGAGCAGAGTGACAGACCGCGTAATGAAACAGAGCATAGGTTAGCTAAAGTATGGCAGGATTTACTGCAGGTACCGGAAGTGGGTATCCGCGATAATTTTTTCCACCTGGGCGGCCATTCTCTAATGGCCATGCGTATAAGTGCTTTTATTAAAAACGAATGGGGACAGCGTGTGGCACCTACCGTATTATTCACTTGTAAAACCATAGAACGTCTTGCGGCCTATATTGATCAACTGCAGGAGGAGGAACCCACAGAGAAAGTTATCAGGTCAGAGGAATATCACACAGGAAAACTGCCATTGTCATTTGGTCAGGAAAGGATGTGGTTCCTTGATCGTTTGCATGGTTCCGTACAATATCATATCATTTTAGCATTCAGGCTCACGGGTGAGCTTGATATACCATCACTGGAAAAAGCACTGGGGTATATGATTGACCGTCATGAAGTGCTGCGTACTGTGATCCGCCAGGATGACGGCGTACCTTATCAGCATATACTGGAAAAAAATACATGGAAGATCGATATGTATGAAGATGATTTTTCAGCTTCAGATGAACAAAGTGTTCAGTTTCTGATGGATGACCTGGTAACCAGACCTTTCGATTTATCTGATGAACATATGCTCCGCGCACATCTTATTCCACTTTCTTCACAGAAACATATACTGGTGATCAATATTCACCATATTGCGGCTGATGGTTGGTCTTTGTCTGTTTTAACAAAAGAACTTGATACTTGTTACCGGGCTTACCGGCAAGGTAAAGAGCCAGCATTGGCAGCACTACCGTTTCAGTATAAGGATTATTCGGTTTGGCAGCGTCAGCAGGAAGCCGTGTTGGCTGAGAAGCTTGATTATTGGAAAAGCAAACTCAATGGTGTGGTTTTACTGAATATGCCTACCGATTACGCTCGTTCTGCAAAACAAAGTGTTCGTGGTGATTCTATGAAGTTCAGGGTAGACAAAGAACTTACAGAACAGTTAAAATTATTTTCAGTAAAAGAGGATGTCACTTTATATATGACACTGCTTACAACATTTAAAGTATTGTTACATCGTTATTGTTCTCAAGATGATATTTGTGTTGGTGGTGCTATCTCAGGTCGTTTGCAGCAGGAATTTGAACCGTTGATTGGTTTCTTTGTAAATACGCTTGCTTTACGTACCGATTTGGGTGAGCAGCCTGGTTTCCGGGAAGCATTACAACGTGTCAAAAAAACACTTCTGGAAGCATATGACCATCAGGAGGTACCTTTTGAGAGGGTTGTAAATCAGGTACAGGGAGAACGGGATACCAGCAGAAACCCTCTTTTCCAGGTAGTATTCGTATTACAGAATGCTCCGGATATGGAAATGAATAAGCTCGACGAAATAATGGTAGATCCCATAAGCCACCGCTACCGTACCAGCCAGTTCGATCTTCATTTTTCAATACACGAAACCCCGGATGGGTTATATGCAGATGTAGCGTATTGCAATGATCTTTTTAAGGCTTCTACTATTGAACGCTTATTGGGGCATTTTGAAACGTTATTGCGATCCGTGGTTACAGCTCCTGATAGGTCTATCAGTAAAATGACGATGCTAAGCACAGCTGAAACAGACCAGTTACTATATTCATTCAGTGGTGTTCCTGCCACTTATCCTACCCAGCAAACCATTGTGGGGCTATTTGCAGATCAGGTGATGCGGACCCCTGATCATATTGCGGTTAGCTTTGAAGGAGAAGATCTCAGCTATCGTACACTTGATGAACAGTCTACGAGGCTTGCGGTGCATCTCCGGCTTGCAGGTGTTGATAAAGGAACATTGGTGCCAATATGTACAGGTCACTGTTTGGAAATGATGGTCGGTATTCTGGGAATATTAAAAGCCGGTGGTGTATATATTCCTGTAGATCCCGAATATCCTGAAGATCGTATTGGTTTTATTCTGAGTGATACAAATGCGCCTGTTGTATTGGTAGTAGAACGTACATTGCCTGTAGTAAAAAAAATATACGAATCCCGGTTAATTTGTGTGGATGGTGATTGGGACGTCACCGGACTTACAGCTGATTTACCTGCCTGTGATCCGGGGCAGCCTGCTTATATTATTTATACTTCCGGCTCTACAGGCCGCCCTAAAGGAGTGATAATTCCTCATCGTAATGTGGTTCGTTTGTTTATGACTTCTGTTCCGTTGTACGATTTTAATGAGCATGATGTATGGACCATGTTCCATTCTTATTGTTTTGATTTTTCTGTCTGGGAAATGTATGGAGCTCTTTTTTACGGAGGTCGTCTGGTGATTGTTCCTCGTACTGTAGCACGTGATACCATGGCGTTTACGAAGCTGTTGGTTAATGAGGGAGTAACAGTTCTTAATCAAACCCCTTCAGCATTTTATGTATTACAGGAGTATATTCTGCTGAATCCGGTTTCCTTAGGAGTCCGTTATGTTATTTTTGGAGGGGAAGCACTGCATCCGTTGCGTTTAAAGGGCTGGCACAAATTATTCCCTGCCTGCAAATTAATCAATATGTATGGGATTACAGAAACTACAGTACATGTTACTTATCAGGAAATTACAGAAAAAGAGATGAATGGTAGTGGCAGTATTATAGGTAAAACAATTCCTACATTATGGGCTTACATTCTGGATAAGAATCTGCAGCCAGTTCCTATTGGTGTACCGGGAGAACTGTGTATTGCCGGTGAGGGCGTTGCCACGGGATATTTGAATAGAGAAGAGCTTACTGCAGAACGGTTTGTGAGGAATCCGTTCAGTGAAGACGAACATGAAAAGCTGTACAGAGCAGGCGATTTGGGAAAATGGTTAGAAGATGGAACGATAGAATACCTTGGCCGTATAGACCATCAGGTAAAAATACGTGGCTACCGTATTGAATTGGGTGAGATAGAACATGCCTTAAATAAATTGCCGGAAGTAGCTGAAAGCTGTGTTGTTATAAAAAACTCAGAGGATCAGTCAGATAAAAAATTGGTTTGCTATTACGTACCTGATCTAAGCAAAGTAAAAAACTTTGAGAAGTTTCTTTATCAGGATCATGTGAATAAATGGCAGAGGCACTTTGAAGAAACGTATGATAAAAAATATTCAGATGACGGAACGGCAGTATCTGATACCACCGGCTGGTATGATTCTTTTACAGGAGAAGCCATTCCTGAAACAGAAAGGAAAGAATGGCTCAATGATAGTAGTCAGATAATTCTTGCACACCAGCCACAGCATGTGCTTGAGATAGGATGTGGTACAGGCTCGCTTTATGATCGGCTGGCACCTCATATTAAACAATACACAGGAATTGATCTTTCACATCATTCCATCGAAAAATTGCACAGCCACATTAAAGATGATCCCAATAATTTCCCTGCTACACAGCTGCATGCCTGTGCTGCCCACGAAATGAGATCCAATGAAATAGAGGGTGCTGATACAATAGTACTTAACTCGGTAATACAATACTTTCCGGGAGAAGATTATCTTACAGATATTATTTCGGACAATATAACACGTCTCAATGGATATGGCCGTATTATTATTGGAGATGTGAGAGATTATCGCCTGCTGCATACTTTTAAATCCCGTCTCTGTCTGGATAAAATACAGGAACATACAGGGATTGATGAATTTCGCTGGCTGGTAGATCAGGAAATGATGAAAGAGGAAGAATTATGTTTTGCTCCTGATTATTTTTATCAGCTCACAGAAAGGTTTCCGGATATAACCCACGTAGATATCCGTTGGAAAACTGGAAATGAAAATAATGAACGTACGCTGTACCGCTTTACAGTAATTCTTCATATAGGAACAGATAAGCAGCTGTTGAAACCGGAATGGATGGATTGGAATCTGATGAAAACTGACCCTGAAAAGTGGATACAAAATGGTTTCCCTGTGGTGGCAATAAGCAATATGCCAAATTACAGACTTTGGAAAGAACAGCAACTGGCAACAGGATTAACGGAAAAAACAACGATAAATGTCCGTGATTTATGCCATGCTGTCGGGCAGCCTTCCCAGGAAACCGGGTTAATATCAGCCTTCCTAAAGAAAGCTTCCGAAAAAGGGTATCATATACGCATGATGCCTGCTGTAGATCCTCTGTGTGTTAATGTGTTATTAGAGCAGAATCCTACAGCTGATTTTGTCGATCCTCTGTATGAAGTTAACTATCATTCAGCATATAATAATATACCTCTTTTCTCCGATATTATAGCGGTCATGCAAAAGCAAATAAAAGAAGCGCTAGCTCGTACTATTCCTGACTACATGATACCTGCCGATATAATTGCCTTACAGCATATGCCCGTGACTTCTAATGGAAAAACGGACCGAGGCTTTCTTTCGCAGATTGAGGATCAGCAAAGAAAACGAAGTACCGGATATGAGATGCCTGTTTCTGCAATGGAAATTGTACTTGCTGATATCTGGCAGGAAATATTGAGTATAGAACGGGTAGGTGTCCTTGATAACTTTTTTGAAATTGGAGGAGACTCCATCCGTGTTGTAAAAGTAGCGGCCCGTATCAAGAATAGGATCGGTGTTGAAATAAGTGTCGCAGATATCTATGGGACACGTACCGTTCGGGATCTGGCTGTTTTATTGGAAAACACTAATTATGAGAATACTAATGAAGTCCTTAAAGATATAACCGAAGAACTGTCTGATCTGGAAAAAAAATACCTGCCTTTACTTGATTCAGGAGGTAACTTGGAGTCTGTTTATCCTATGACCAGTATTCAGAATGGGATGATCTACGCTTCATTACGCGACCCGGATTCATCTATTTACCACGATCAGTTTCTATATCCTGTAGAACGGAAAATAGATAGACTGCTTTTTGAGAGTGCCTTAAAGCTAATGGTTGACAAACATGAAACATTCAGAACTACTTTTCATCTCGGGCTTCATGAAACGGGATTGCAGGCTGTGTCACGAAGTATACCGGTGATGGTAGAAGAATTGGATTTGTCTGATAAGGATATAAATGGGGTAAAGCAATATCTGACCATCTATCTGGAAAAGGAACGTGTGAAATCTTTTGATATTCAGGAAGGCCCTTTATGGCGTGCAGCTCTTTTACATTGGCATGAAGGCACTGTTTTTATTTTGCAGTTTCATCATGCTATACTGGATGGCTGGAGTGTGGCTGCTTTTAACACAGAGTTATTTAACCTGTATTTACAATTGGAAAAGAATCCGGTACATCAGCCACTTCCACGGCTGAATGGTCATTATCGCGATTTTGTAAAAGAAGAGATGAGCAGGAAGAAACAGGCACTGGACCATATTTTTTGGCAAACTGAAATGGAAGATCATCAGCGGCTTGATATCTTTACCCAGGAAGAGAACTATGAAAATGTTGTTGTTGGATATGATATTCAGATACTAAATCACCTGAAAGACCTGACCAGGGAGTATGGACTGTCATTGAAAGGTATATTCCTGGGGATCAGTCTTTACGTAACAAGTATGCTTAGCTACAGACGCAAAATAACAATTGGTCTGGTGGCCAACAACCGGCCTATAGTAGAAGACGGAGATAAATTGCTTGGATGCTTTCTCAATACAATACCATTTGTACTGGATATGCCCGGATCTGATATATCCTGGATAGATTATTTCAAAACAGTAGAGGATAAATTAAAACAACTGGAAATTCATGATCGTACACCTCTTGCAGAAATTGCACGCATTAATGGAGAATCTTCACCCAAAGAAAACCCTTTCTTTGATGTTATTTATAATTTTATCAATTTTCATATTTATGATGAACTTGAAAAAGATCTTGTTAATGTACAATTAGGAAAAGAATCGCTTACCGACACCAGCTTCGGTGTAGCAAATACATTTCTTAATTTTTCCATAAGCCTTACGGGAGATGATATGAAAATAGTTTTCTCCCTTTCCAGAATGCTTCAAAGTGGCAAAACAGCCGGAGATCTGAAATACTACTTCGATTATGTGCTGGACTGTTTCCGTCACCGGGCAACACAAAAGATAGAGAAGCAGCTGCTGTTACCAATGGCAGAGCATGATTATCTTATTAAAGATCTCAACAATTCAGGAGCCATTTTCTCACAAGATAGTACACTTTCTTCCGGTTTTGATAAAGCCGCGGAAAATCATCCCGATAAGATTGCACTGGTAACGGCAGAAAAAGAATATACTTATCGTAGATTACAAGACTGGGTAAACAGGCTGGCTGCTTTGTTTATCAGTGCGGGTATTAAGCCTGGTATGTATGTTCCGGTAATTGCTGACCGTACCGCAAATACAGTAGCAAGTATTCTGGCCATTATGAAAGCAGGAGCCGCTTATGTACCTATTGATCCTAAAATGCCGGAAAACAGAATGCTAATGATACTGAATGATACAAAAGCCACCATTGTAGTAGGCCGCCAGCTTCCTGTATTTCAACTTTCTCCTGGAGCTGTATTTGTAAATACTGCGGAGGTTTCAAGTATTGATGCGGCTGATGTATTTCCTGTACTGTCCTCTTCCTCTTATGCCTATGTGATTTATACTTCAGGATCTACCGGAGTGCCTAAAGGGGTGCCTGTAAAACACAGATCTGTGGTGAACCTTATAGAAGGATGCAGCACGCAGCTTGATTTTTCTGCAGATGAACGCTCATTACAGTTTACAAATTTCACCTTCGATGCATCTGTGGAAGTAATGTTTTTATCTTTATTAAAAGGTGCTGCATTGGTTGTACCGAACGATGAGGTATTACATGATCCGGATCTTTTTTGCAAATTCGTAAAAACACAAAATATCACTCATCTTGTTCTTACTCCGGGTTTCTTACAAAGTCTCGGGCATATAAGGCTGTCATCTATCCTTAAAAGGATTGTAGTGGGTGGAGAAGAATGTCCACCAATGCTGGCGGAGTATTGGTCTCAATACGTAGATTTTTATAATGAGTACGGACCTACGGAAAGTACGGTAACTGCCACAAGGTACAAGTATACAGGGGAATCCTTAAAAAAAACACCTATAGGAAAGCCTGTACAAAATGTATCTGTTTATGTATTGGATGAGTTACAGCAGGTGCTTCCATCCGGAGTTACGGGTGAAATATACATTGGTGGAGAAGGAGTTACAGATGGCTACCTGAATCGCCCGGAATTAACGGAACAACGTTTTATACCTGATGTATTCACTGATGCCTCAGGGGCGGTCTTGTATAGAACCGGGGATATAGGAAGATGGCTGCCGGATGGTAACCTGGAATATCAGCATAGAGCTGATAATCAGGTGAAGGTACGTGGCTACCGTATAGAGCCCGGCGAAATAGAATCCGTATTGCTTCAGCATCCGGACATTAAACAGGCTGCCGTACTGGTACAGACAGATATGCATCACAACAATCGATTAATTGCCTACGTATCAGTTGTTAATGGGTTGTCTGAAGAAGATGTTATTTCTTATTTACGAGAACAGCTTCCGTACTATATGATTCCGGCATATATTCAGTTATTGTCACAAATTCCGCTCACTTTTTCAGGAAAGGTAGATAGAAATGCCTTGAGCATTAGCACACCAACGGATTCTGGATCCCGCCAGCTTATTCTTCCGGCAAATCCACTAGAAAATAGGCTGGCAGATATATGGCGGGAGCTATTGAATGTAAATGAGATAAGTACCGATGATGACTTTTTTGCACTGGGAGGGCATTCACTTACTACATTACAATTGCTGAGCCGTATACGGGCAGCAGGATATGAAGTTCAATTGCAGGAAATACTTGCCCATACAACAATTGCCGGACAAGCTGTTTTCCTGATGAATAATCAACAAAGAGCAGACTCTGATAAGGCAATGCAAAACGAACACATTAGAATACTTAACAAAAGCCACCAGCCTCAAAAAATATTTTTATTGCCGGGATCAAATGGTAATTGTGATGGTTATGATGAACTGGCTGCTTCACTGGCTCCTTTGGGAACTGTGTATGGTATTCAGATGATGGGGGTGCTGGAAGGTGAAAAACCATTGTATAATATGAGGAAAATTGCAGAACTTCAGCTTAGCTGGATACAGGAAATACAGCCAACAGGACCTTATCAGTTTATTGCTCACTCTTTTGGCGGACATGTATTATTTGAAATGATTAAACAGTTGGAACAGGCTGGCGAAAAAGTAGAAATGGCTTCCATACTGGATGTAGCCACAACTTTACCTGATATGTTTTTTAATGCCGGTTATGTGATGAATTTTGTGATGGATTCACTTGCGAAATATGGTTTATTAACGGTTTCAGATCCTGAATGGAAAGAGGACCTGCATACTGAACTGATCACATTGATTTCTCAAAAGAAGATTCCCGATATTACTGAATTATTGAAACACAGAATTATAACACAGCCTGAAGGTAATGGTTTGATACTTCGGATTATCAATATGAATATAACCAACATGATGCTTGGCCATGCTATTGAGGATAAAATTGATACTCCTCTTATCATAATAAAAGCAGCGGAAAATAGGTTATCTCATGAGCTGTCTGCACTTGGATGGGAGAACCACAGTACATCGGTACAGGTTGCAGAAGTGGCCGGAGACCATTTTACAATGCTATACAAAAAAAATGCTGTGGAAATAGCCACCTTGGTACAGCAATTTATTGTTGAGCTGGCAGAATAATTATAGCCTTTATTTAATTCTAAAACAAGATTAGAATAGGTTATTTAATCTTACAGTTTTGAGTCGCTTCTTTTCAGTTGTTATAATGTGGAAAGGGTATTAAAGCCTGCAGTTTTTTAAAGCTGCAGGCTTTATTTTTTTTGATAGCTGTTCATAATTTAGCAATAACTGAAGAAATTTACTTGGAAGACATCGTCCTAAATTCGGTAGGACGCATATTGGTTAATTGCTGAAATGTATTGCTGAATGCTGATATGTTGGAATAGCCAATCTCATAGGCAATTTCACTCATACTGAGATCGGTATCTTTAATCAGTTCCATGGCACGGATAATGCGCAGCATTTTTAAATATTGGACAAATGAAATCCCCAGCCTGGTTTTAAACAGGCGGGTCATGCTTCTAACACTCATTCCGGATTGGCTTGCTATACCCTCCAATGTTATAGGTTCACTTATTCTTTTCCGTATATCACCTGTTATATCCCCTAATCTGCTGTCATCAGTAGTAGGCAGCTGAATAGAAAATCTTTTTAAGTTCTCCCTGGGAAGCAGATTCTTTAGAGTAGTTAAAAACTCATATTCCCAGTCACCGGAAAAGAAATTCCCCTGCCATTTTTCACTGTAAGACAGCATCTCAGATAAAAGTTTACTGACCGGATAGATCCCCAGGTTATCATAGAAGTCCTGCTGATCTCCCGGTGGAAAATAGATATTGATGATGTTTAGATCCTGAGTATTGTACATCAGATTGTGAGGATAGCGGGCAGGAATCCATATATAATGGCTGGACGGAATGTAAAAGTCCTTTTCATAAGTCTGCAAATACGCAATTCCTCCAAATACCAGTAAAAGCTGCCCTTTGTCATGCTGATGGGCAGGTAGTTTCTGCTCAGTCTGCTGCCGGACAACCAAAATAGAATCCTGATACTGATCTATAATTCTGTTAAGTTCCTTTAAAATTTCCATCTGGCCAAAATTAACAAAAAATAGGCTAATTATATAAAATAACACAGAGCTGAGTGCGATAATTTTGTATCAAAGTTAATAAGCGGAATCATTATGACAATCAAAAAATATAATAAAGGATTGGAAACAGAAAGGAAAACTGCCCAAAATAAGGGCAGCATCAGAGAACTTTCATACTATAACCCTGGCAAAGCTTACTGTATGATCTCATCAGTGTTTTTACTTCCGTTCTTCTCCCTGGGAAATGTTTCAGCTTTCATCGATGGGCTGATGATCTTTCTGAAAATCCGTACAGGAAAATTATGTAACAGTAAAATTAAATAGGTGAAAAATACAATGAAACCAATACAATTAATAAATGCAGGATGGGCTGTGCTATTCTTTTTGTTTTTTCTGCCAATTGATGCCCAGGTTTCCGACAGCATTCAGGTATTGAGACTGGAAGAGATCTGGAAAATAGCGGAATCCGGCAACAGACAGATAAAACTTACAGATCTTGAACAAAAAGAAAGCAGCATCAGTATCCTCGAAGCCAAAGATAAACTTCTGCCTGAACTTTCCGTTGCCGGAGATTTTAAACTCAATTCAAAATTTCTCATTTACGATAACGGATTGTTTTCAACACCTCAAAATGTACCAGCTTCCCGATACGGATATGCAGCAGGCTATAACTTTAGCCTCAATATTTATAACGGTGGCAGAGAGCAGCGGAATATCAGAATAAAAGAGGAAGAAAGAATACACAGACAACATGAATCTGAGTTACAAAAAAACACTGTAAAATATGCGATAGCCGTTGCTTATTACGACCTCAGCAAATTTCTTCAGTTCCGGGATTTACTTTCCTCAGAAATGATCAACGAAAAAAAGCAATTGTCAAAGATTGAAAGCTTACACCGGAATGGTATTGTCCTGAAAAGTGATGTATTAAGGACCTCACTGAAACTATCCCAATTGGAACTGAGCTTTTCAGATGTTGAAAAAAAGATTGAAGTGGCAAGACAGAGACTGAATATATTAATGGGACGTAAAGGTGATCAGGCATTGGAGATTCCATACCAGGAAATACTCAGCCATAGCGATATAATGGAAACTGATTATTCAGACTACGTGGCTATAGCGCTCAGCAAATCACCGGAAATAAAAATAACACAAAGTAATCTCAGGTTAAGTGAACTGAATATAAAGCAGGTAAAAGCAAGCCTGCTTCCCAGGATCTCCCTTTATTCCTATTACAATTATACTTATCCCCAGGTTTCATTCTTTCCGTATTCAAATGATGTATGGGGGTATGGCCAGACGGGTGTAAAAATGCAGTTTTCCATTGACAATCTATATAAAAGTAAACACAGTATTGCCCATGCAAACAATATAAATCTGCAACAACAGGAAAAATCCAATATAAAAAAAGACGAAATAAATATTCAGGTAAAGGAAGCTTTTCTGCAAAAAAAACAAGCCGAAGAAAGCGTGGAAACAGCAGAAAAAAATATTATCCAAAGTACGGAAACCACACGGGTAATACGAAACAGCTATCTCAACCAGGAATCATTATTGACAGACCTGCTGGATGCAGAAAATACGTTGCTTGAAGCCAAGTTTACACTTACATCAGCCCATATGGCTTTGAAATTGAGTGCTATAAGGCTTTTAATCATTACAGGAATATTTGAATACTAAACATTATGAAAAACAACAGAACCGATAAAATAGTAGTCCGTGCAACCCAATGGCTGGGTATTGCCTTACTTATCACGATCACGATATGGACAGCATTATATTTCCGGAACAGATTGCAGTACGAGCAAACCAATGATGCACAGGTGGACGCTTATCTTTCTCCCATCAATGCAAAAGTAGGCGGATATATCAGCAAGATCAGATATAAAGATAACCAGATGGTGCATAAAGGGGATACACTTGTTTTGATAGAGCGTGATGAATATGGACTGAAAAGGGATGCCGCTTTTGCAGAACTCGTAAGCTCCCGTGCAAAGCTGGATATATTGAGTGCTAATGAACAAACTCAGCTTAAGAATATTGAAGTAATCAAAGCCCAGATTTCGGGTTCCAAAGCAAAGCTTGAACAGCAGCAGAAAGAATATAAAAGATATAAAAGCCTGTTGGATGAAGAATCTACTACTCAGCAGAAATTTGATAATGTATATACAGCTCTGGAGATCAATCAATCTGATTTTGAACAAACGCAGGCGTCCTTACATGCAGCAGAGTCTAAGTTAAATGATGTAAAAGCCCAGCGATCTTCTGTATACGCTGAAATCAGAATTAAAGAAGCACTGCTTCAAAGACAAAACCTGGA
The DNA here is from genome assembly GCF_918698085.1 of Chryseobacterium sp. Bi04. GTDB lineage: Bacteria > Bacteroidota > Bacteroidia > Flavobacteriales > Weeksellaceae > Chryseobacterium. Next base: position 338,390 of record NZ_CAKKLP010000005.1, on the reverse strand, counting down.
TATCCGGTATACTGTCATTACTGCACCTTTTGATGGGCAGATCGGAAAAAAGACCATTCAGGAAGGTCAATTGGTACAGCCCGGACAAACACTGGCTTTTCTGGTGAATACATCTGATGATAAATGGGTAGTGGCCAACTTTAAGGAGACACAGATTAAGACGTTTGCCATAGGCCGGAAAGTATCCGTTGAGACGGATGCCTATCCCGGAGAAAAATTCTCCGGCATCATCGAATCAAAATCTCCTGCAACAGGATCACGGTACTCCCTGTTGCCTCCTGATAATGCAACAGGAAATTTTGTTAAGGTTACCCAACGCATTCCTGTCAGGATCAAATTAACTGATCCCCGTGAGAAACTTGCCAAATTATCGGCAGGAATGAATGCCAATGTTTACGTTTTAAAAAATTAAAAATATGCAGATTCATCAGATTCTTATCTTCAGACCCTGGGTACCAGAATGGCTGGCACGCACCGTTATTTTTTGCCTGCTCATGATCTCCCTTTTTAGTTTTGCATTATATAGCAATCCTGCAGCCCTTATGGGATACTATGGGGTAGAGCCTGCAGATGTACAGTATGGGATGGTTCTTACCTATGCTTCAGCTGTTACTTTTCTGGCACTGGATTTTCGTATTGTCAAGTATTTCAGTTCAAGAAAATACCTGTTATTTGGCCTTTCTTTGAGCTGTTTTTGTTCATTAGCTTGTTTTTATACCAAAGGCTGGCTTCTATTTCTGGCTTGTGCATTTATTCAGGGGATCACCTGTGCACTGATATGCAGTATTGTTTTGAATTTGGTTTTTCCCCGCTTAGATTCTGCCAGAGCAAGGGTAATAGGTTATACAATTCTCTATGGCGGGATTCAGATTTCAGTTCCTTTTTATGCGATTTATGCCAATATATTGCTGCATTTTTTTGATCTTAACTGGATTTTTTACGGACATATTATTTTACTTACTGCAATTGCCGTTATCGTCCTGATTACCATGAATGCTAAGGCCAGATTCCATAAAAAAATTCCGCTTTACCAGGTCGACTGGACAGGATATTTTTTCTATACTGCTTTTTGCCTGGTTATTGGATATATTTTAATCTACGGACAGCGGCTGGGATGGTTTGAAAGCAGCTTAATAGGATTTCTTACGGTATTTGGGTTTGTACTGCTTTTTCTTTTTGTCATCAGGGAGATAAACTTAAAACGCCCGCTCATCAATTTACGGGTTTTCAAGGCTAAAAACTTTGTGATAGGGCTGCTTCTGCTTTTTGTCTTTTATATTTTCAAAGGAACTACGGGATTAACATATGGTTACGTAGAAACTATTTTGGGTACAGATCCTCTTCATATATTTCCCATTTGGCTGGCTGTGATTGCGGGAACGGCTCTCAGTATGTTTGTAACGGCACGCCTTATACTTACAGGTACTGATCTTATTCTATTGATCATAGCCGGTTTTGTAATCATGGGGATATATTATGCCTATATGCTTACATGGATATCCGTAACGGGGGAGACCCGTGATTTTGTTTTTCCTATGTTTATTTATGGGGCAGCAACAGGGGTTTTATTTGTTCCTATTGTTTCCTTTACAGCATCATCAGCTCCCCCTCATATCGCTTTCAATGTCGGTTTTGTGGGGATTTTTGCCAGGTTTGCCGGTTTCTGTGCCAGCATGGCCATCAACAACCAGTTACAATTGTTTACCAAAGCTTCTGTAAGCGAAAAAATCCGGGAAGCCGTACATGAAAGCAATAGTCAATTTTTCCTTACTTTAGAAAATATTCAATATGCCTATCTCAATAACGGAAATGATATTTATACTTCAAAAGCAGCTTCACAGCTGTATTTTAATACCCTGCTCAAAAGACAGATATTGGCGCGGGCCAGTATGGATTATTATGAGGTGATGCTGACAGGAATTGTTGTTGTAATCGTTCTGATCTTATTTTTACCAAAAATTCATTCATTTGTACCAAGAAGATCTGAGACTGGGAAAAACTCCTGATATTTTAGCGATGGAATCTATAATTATTACAATTTCATCATCACAGAGAATGTATAAAACGGTCTTTATTATACAGAAATCAGCAATAAAAAAGATGAGACAGGGGAGTCTCATCTTTAATCAATGGTTAAGGTAAATTAATTCTTTTGCCCTGTTCAGGGAAGATGTAATTTACTTCTAACGGATTATTTTCCAGTAATTCTTTTTTTATAATTTCGGGATTGTCCTTTGTCGGTTTTCTGTGGGTAACCACAATGCTTAAACCTTTCAGATTCTTTTGTCCTGTTTTTTCTTTCAGCTTCTGCAGTTCTTCCAGCAGCAGATTAGGGGTGAGGTGGCCGAACAGAAGGTTTTCAGGTTGGCTGTTGGGGAAAGAAACTTCGATTAATATCGTGTTTAACTTCCCTTTTTTTATAAGTGGAGCTATACTGTTCCAAAGCTTATTAAGCTGTTCAGATTTTTCAATCCGATCTGCACCGGTATCCCCTAAATAAAGCAGATAATGATCATCTTTTCTGACCAGTGCGGCACTGCTTTTATAAGGATTCACATGGCTCAGTTCATATGCCGTTATAAAAAGAGGTGTTTTGGATACCGCTATTTCTTTTCCCTCCTGAAGCTCATTATAATGGTATTTTCCGAGCATGGGTTTTTGCCCCTGATCGGCAAAATTAATCCAGGTATCTGTGATGAAATAATGATTCTGTAGAATTTGAAGTACCGGAGCTATAGCGAAAATATCCTTTTTAGAATCGGCCGGAGAATTGATAATGAGCCCCGATAAATGGTCCAAATGACCGTGTGAGATAAAATATCCTTTTATTTGGTCCTTTAGAACGGTTTCTTCCGGTCCGTTAAGGCTTTTCATTTGAATAGCTTTCCGTATTCCCGTATTTAAAGTACCTGCATCAAGAGACAGAAATGTGCTGTCTTTTGGCGCTCCCACTAAATAAGCTGATAAATTGTCTTCTTGTTCTCCACCATATATACCCAATGGAATAAGGTCAAAGTTTTGTCCCTGACAAGCCATATGCATAATGAAGGCCAGTAAGGAAAATGCTGTTTTTTTCATATGATCTAAAGCTAAGAATCTACCTTTTACAGTAGAATAGGGCAAATTTACATTATTTTTTAACGATTATATCCCCCTTTACTTTCATAAAGCAGCTCTTATTAAACATAGATAAAAGTAAAAAGAGATCTTTTGCAGATCTCTTTTTATGATATTGTGACCAGAATTCAGCTATAAAGCTTTAGTATTAAGCCTTGTATCTGCCACTTTTGTTAAAAGCGCATCACATTTTTTTTCTTCGCTAAGGGTTGCTAAGAAATTTTTGAGACAGAAATTTTCTTTAAGAACTTTAGCATAGGCTGCCAATGTCCCGTAGGTAGCGATTTCGTAATGTTCCACTTTCTGTGCTGCAGCGATGATGCCCGCATCTCTTACAGATCCTGGTGCTGTTTCTTCCATAATACTTTTGCCCTCATCCAATAGCCCCTGCATAGCATCACATTTTTTTGCCGTTGCCCTTTTTTTTAGTGATTTAAAGCATTCTTCCAGTCTTTTTACATGAACCTGGGTTTCCATTAAGTGGTTTTCAATGGCTGTTTTAAGTCTTTTATCTGTCGCATTTTTTTGCATCTTAGGTAATGCCTTAACTAATGCTTTTTCTGCCCAGTAAATGTCTTTCAGCGAATCTTCAAACAAATCTTTCAGTTCTTTGGCTGCGTTTTTTTTAGCCGGAGCTTTAGCTGTTTTTTTCGCTGGTGATGACGTGCCTGCCGTTGTTTTTTTTGCGACTGTTTTTTTTGTGGTGGTTTTAGTTGCCATAATATTAGATTTAGTGTTGTTCACTATATACCTACAATTTTAAGACCATAGGGTCTCAAGTCCTTTTTTATTTCGGCTGTTGCTGTGTCACACAATGTACCATTCCTCCATTGGCAAATAAATTACGGCAGTCAATTCCAACTACTTTTTTATCCGGATACAGCTGTTGGATAATCTGGTTGGCAACAGCATCATTAGGATCATTGTAATTAGGAACCAGCACGCGGTTATTAGTAATATAATAATTGATATAAGAAGCACGGCCTACATTTTTTCCATAGGTGGTCATCACATCATATTGAGTCAAAGGAACTTTTACAAACTGATATGCGGCTCCATTTTTCCCTGTGGCACGGTACAGTTTATCAATATCACCATCCGGAATCTGCCAGTAGGCCAGATCATCAGAGTTCATTGTAATAATGGTAGAAGAATTTACAAACCGGGCAAAACCGTCAATATGCATGTCTGTGATATCCAGGCCTGCTTTTCCTTCCAGCCAGATAAACTTGGTTATCCCTAAATTCCTGGTGAATATAGCCTCAGCCTGCTGCTGGGTCATGCCCGGGTTTCGGTTTGTATTGAGGATGGAACTTTTGCAAGCCATTAATACCCCGTTTCCATCAATTTCTACACTTCCGCCTTCATTAATCATTACTGAGTTGAGATCAATTTTTGGAATATGGGGTATCTGCAGCAATTTTAGAGGGAACCGAATTGCAGTGGCTGTATTCTGCCTTATTACCCCAGCCATTGAATCCCCAATCCTGAATAAATAATTTTCCGGTATTATCCTTTACATAGATAGGGCCGTTATCTCGTACCCAAAAATCATCCGTTGGATAAAGTTTAAAATTAACATGGGTGAGTGGAATTCCTGCATTGGCTAGCAATGCTGTAATGCGCTGTTTTTCCGTATCGTCATAAGCAATGATATGAACGTTCTCACTTTGTACCAATTCCCTGGTCATGGCTACCCATGTTGCATCCAGGCGCTTTCGGTAGGTAACACCATATTGATATTCATGTGGCCATTGAAGCCATGTTCCTTCATGTGGAGCAGATTCTTCCGGCATTTTGTACACAGCATCAGTGGATTCATTGCCTGTCCCCGAAGTATCTGTTATATCCGTTTGTGTGCATGAGAGAAGAAGAGGTAATAATAAGAATGGTATCATATTTTTTTGCATAATTAATCTATTTTTTGATATGACAAAATTAGATCGATTACTATTTTCAAAGTTGTCCGGAATTGACAACTTACTTCAGAGGTAATAAAATATAAGTCAGCTGATCGTCCTGACTATCTGTATGATCAGCATGTCTTTCATATTTTTCTATAATAGGAGTATGGGAAAATTCAAGACCGGAATTGAAAATCCAACGGGAATAAATATTCGTGTAGGTTTCATCTATGGTTTCATAGCTTCCCATATGTGTAAAACGGGCATATCTGCATCCGAATATTTTTTTTGTAGGTAGCTTTTTATTTTTAGCCTGGGCACTGGCACAGGCATCATAACGACAGTTTATTTCAGCTTTGATCAACGGTTCATCTGCGATAATCCCAAAATACTCAGTACCGGAAACGGGAAATTCATTTTGTGTAAATTTTCCCCATAATACTTCAATCTCCTCATTGTTGTAATAAGTTGGAGTGCTTTGATAGTACACGGGTATTGATGTAAGGTATACAATTTCAGGTTCCAGCAATATATCAGATGCTACAGGAATCAGATCAGATCCACAAAGCAGCTTTTCTCTGCTCAGTTTTGCTGCTTTAGGTGAAATACCGAAATGCTGTTTGAAAGCTTTTGAAAATGAGGCTATATTGGCAAACCCTACTTCAATACCAATGGCTGTCAGACTTTCATGGGTATAGAGAATACGTTTATAGGCGTTTTCTACCTTCAGCCTTTGCTGAAAAGCACCGATTGTTTCTCCACAACTGTATTTGAAAATACGCTGTATATTTCTGTAAGAGTAGTGGGATACGTCTTCCAGATCTTTTACAGAGATCTGCTGATCATAATTCTTCTCTATAAAATGAATGACCCTGTAAATACAGTTCAAATTGTCTTCCATAAACAACGATTTTTAGCTTCCTTAATCAATTATAATAATTTTCTGAAGATTCAATTCATCTTTATACTGCTCGTTGAGGCTCTTCATTTTTTCTTTATACTGCAATTACTTTCAATATAAGTAACAATGTTATTTGTCTTAGCTTTTTTGCTTTTGTGCCTGTATTGTACTGGGAGAATAGCCAAATTGTTTTTTAAATGCAAAAGAAAAATGGGAAAGGTTTTCAAATCCCAATTCCAAATAAATATCAGAGACCGGTTTATCTTGTTGTGTAAGTAAAATGTGTGCCTCCTTCAGTCTCCGAAGCTGTAGCCATTGTCTTGGCGGTATCCCAAAACTTTTTTGAAAATCCCTTTTAAAAGTAGATAAGCTTCTTCCCGTTAAATAGGCAAAACGTTCAATTTTAGCATTAAAATGGAAATTCTTATTCATAAATGATTCAATATCAATTTTGTAAGGTTCTGAAAAATCAAATAATATATCTTTGAGATCAGGATCATAAGCGAGCATCAGAATTAATGCTTCCTTTTGTTTCAGGCGAATAAGCTCTGTTGAAGCAGGATTGCTCAATAATTCCTCGTAGGGAAGAAGAGAACGCATAAACGTGAGTAATGGCTGGTTGTCCGGCTTTATAAATGTTGAGATATTTTCTTTTTTCTCTGCCGAATATCCATATTCCCTGCTGAAATCCTGTAATACGGCATCGTCAAAATAGAGAGTTACCGTTTTAATTTCCCCATTTTTGGGTGGATATTTAGCAAATTTCAAAAGACGGTTTTTACGTGAGGAATAAAGCTCACCTTCTTTAAATACTGTTTTTGTACTTCCATCATCTAATTCCATTTCACCGGAAAGGACTAAACCCAGACTGTGAATTTGAGTGAACTGTTCTCCCTCCCGGAATTCTGAAAAATGGCAGGAGTAATTAACGGGCCAAACTGTTTTCTGATCATTCATTGCTCAAATGGTAGTTTTCTATTGATTCTTATTCAAACTTACAAACTTTTTCCTCATTACAGGAATATATAAAATGTCTATTCCTCACAGCCAAAACTATGAGGAATAAGCTCTGGTTATGATAAAATAGCTTTGGGTTCTAAATAGGCTTCCAGTCCAAAGATACCATATTCACGGCCAATACCGCTTTGTTTAAAACCACCGAAAGGAGCAAGCGGATCATGGGCAAATCCATTAATGCAAATCCTTCCGGCATCAATCTGGGCTGCAACATGTTCTGCATGTTCCCGGCTGGAAGAACTGATGTAGGCTGCTAATCCATAGGTTGTATCATTTGCGATCCTGATAGCTTCCTCTTCATTTTGATAAGGGATAATAGATAATACAGGACCAAAGATTTCTTCTCTGGCGATGCGCATATTATTATGAACATTTGTGAAAATAGTTGCCTTTACAAAATTACCGTCCTCAAGACCTTCAGGTTTTCCTTCACCTCCCGCCAGCAGAGTAGCACCTTCGCTTTGTCCAAGCCTGATGTAACTTTGTACCCGCTCATATTGTTTTGTACTTACCATGGGACCAACAGTGGTATCCTCTTCATGTGGATGTCCTACTTTCACATTCCGGACAGCCTGTTTTGCGAGCTTATTCACTTCATCCAGCTTATTTTGAGGGACAAGCAGGCGGGTAGGGGCAATGCATGCCTGGCCATTATTCATATAAGCTCCAAACACAGCCATGGGAACAGCTGTAGTAAGATTTGCATCCTCCAGAATGATATTAGGCGATTTTCCACCAAGTTCCAGGGTTACCCTTTTCATGGTATCTACCGCTCCTTTAGCAATGGTTTTCCCTGTAATTGTAGATCCAGTGAAAGATATTTTAGCAATATCAGGATGATTTGTAATTTCAGCACCCACTACATTTCCAAAACCATTAACTATATTAAAAACACCTTTTGGCAATCCGGCTTCATGGAAACATTCTGTAATTAATTGCGTCTGTTGGGCACTCATTTCACTCGGTTTGATTACAGCAGTACAGCCGGCAGCAATTGCTGTAGCCAACTTATTGCATATAAAACTGTTGCTGGCATTCCACGGAGTGATAATCCCTACAATGCCCAATGGCTCAAAACGTACTTTTGAATGTCCTGCGGTTCTTTCAAAATCAAAAGATTCCAGTATTTCAATAGTGGTTGCAAAAGAGGAAATGGCATTCTGTATACTCATTTTACAGAATTGAAGAGTACCTCCGTATTCTTTAACCATGGTGAAAACCAGTTCTTCTTCCCGGCTGCTGACTGCCTGATGAAGCTTTTTCAGGAAAATAATACGTTCAGCTTTGGTAGTTTTTGAAAAGGTTCTAAAAGCTTCTTTTGCAGCAGCAATGGCTGCTTTGGTATCTTCTTCGTTTCCCAATATCACTTCGCCGGTTTTCCGGTTGGTCGTTGGGTCAATAAGATCAAAAGTATCTGTCCCTTGTGGTGAAACAAATTCGCCGTTGACGTAAATTTTATTAATCTGTATCATTTTGTTTGATTTTAATACCACAAAGTTCGTCCGAAATACAAAAGTTAAGTTTGCTGTGCAGTTCAATTTTTGTTTGTTGTATGGTTCATTGTAATTTCAGTAGATAGAATTACTTGAGCTTAATACTAATAGAAAATATTTGTTTTGAAAACGGATAGAATTTCAGCCGTAATTTAATCTGGCAAATAGAGCCTCCGGACTGCTGATCCGGAGGCTTTTGTTATGGAAATATTTTATTTTAGGATGTTTTGTGGTTGAAAATTTTAGATATACATCACAGTCCTGAATACACTTACTGCATTCCCTGTAATGCTGACGATATTGGGAGTACTGCCTTTTACCCTAACTTCCACCTGCACTTTTCCAATACGGTTGATCGCTTCTCCCTGTTTACCTATAAATTTGAAAATATCTTCAGTAATACTGATAATTTTATTTTGAATAAGATAGCCTCCCAAAGGTCCATTGGCATTTCCGGTAACGGGATCTTCTGAAATACCGATTGCCGGGGCAAACATTCTCCCATAGGTCAGGATTTCCTTATCATCGGAATCAAAAGTAAATACAAAATAACCATTACAGCTGATCACTTTACTTAGCTGAGCTAAAGCCATAAGATCAGGTTGAAGATGATTTAAAGTGTTTCTGCTTTTAATACCGATCATAACCTTTGAGTGGCCTGTCGAAGCAATTTGTACAGGGCATTTCTCATCAAGATCTTCCATTATCAATCCTAATGCATGAACGATATTTTGTGTCGTTAACGGATCAAAGGCCGGGCTTAGCTCAAAACGTCCCTGTGTCATTGTGATTTGATAATCATGGTCCTGTTTTTCAATCCTAATGGGTAAAATTCCGATTTGGGTCATTATTCTGATAGTACAGGAATCCAACTGATCTTCCATAGCTTTTGCATATAATGCAGCAATAGTGGCATGTCCACAGGAAGGAACCTCTGTTGTCGGGGTGAAATACCTTACATGGTATTCAAAATTTTGTTCCCGAGTAGTGGGGCGGAAAACAAATGCTGTTTCTGAATTGTTGAGTTCCCTGGCTATCAATTGCATTTCCGAAGTGGTCAGATTTTCTGCATTTAAAACGACCCCGGCAGGGTTTCCTTTGAATTTTTCTTTAGTAAAAGAGTCAATTTGATACACAAGTACTTCCTTCATCATACCATATTAAGTTCAACGTAAAGATAAGGATAAATGAGATGTAAAAAGCCTTTTAGAGGCATACTTATGGCTTTAAAAAGTGTCCTAATGAATCAGCTGGGTAAAAGAAAAATCAGGACGGCGCATTTCTATTTCATTTCTGGATGATGAAATCTGGGCTTCGGAAGCATAGATAAACATTTGCTCTTCATAATCATGAATAGCTGTCTGCAGAGAATTGTATTTTCCATCAGTAAGATTCTCAGCTAAAATGAGAGCATCCATCAACCCCGTATTGACGCCCTGGCCGGCAAAAGGAGGCATGAGATGAGCTGCGTCTCCGATAAGGGTTATCGGTAAAGATCGGTCAGTCTTCCAAGGTGTATTCAAAGGAAGTTTTTTGATAGGTAAGCTCAAAAAAGAGAGCGTCAATTGAATTAAATGTTGGTAACATTTGTCCCAACGGGCAAAATTTTTCAGGAGAAATTCTCGGATACTGTCTGTATCCTGGATATTATATTCCACATTATCAGTTTTTTTGAAAATAACACCATAAGTTAATGCGCCGTTATTGTTGGGATTTACAACCAGCAGCTTACCCTGAAAAGCTGTCATCAGCCTGTTTCCATTGCATAATTGATAAAATTCGGGACAATCTGTTTCAGGATGAGGGATATCTCCCTGAATAATTATGGTTCCTGTTTCTTCAATTGCTGTATCAGTCACAAACTTCCTTATGGCAGACATGCCTCCGTTGGCACCAATGACAAGATCTGCCATAGCTGGTAATCCGTTCTCAAAAAGCAGTTGCCATTTCCCATCACAAACCTTAAGGTCGATGCATTTTCTATCCCAACTCACCGAATCATTGGTTAAACTTTCGAGTAGCATTTTTCTCAGGTTATTTCTGTTGATTTCAGGATTGTCAAACTGATTTTCGGGGGTGATTTGTTTGGTGAACAATATTTTCCCCTGTTCATCAGTGATGGTAATCCCCATGGGTACAGCTGTTTTGTAATAAGCTTCCAGCAATCCGGCCTTTTTCATCGCTTTCTGTCCGGAATTTTTGTGAAGATCCAGCGTTCCACCCCATATTCTGGCATCCGGATCTTTATCTCTTTCGTATACGGTTACTTCAATGCCTTTTTGCTGAAGTAATTTTGCCATTGTCAGCCCCACAGGACCGGCTCCAATAATGGCTACTTTTTTGTCTTTGAGTAACATAATTGTTGTGCTATTAAATATGAATACAAATTTCTGTGTCATTTTAGAGATAAAATAATTATATTAGACTTAAAAATAGCTGTAAAAGACTTTTATGGAAAGAGTTGATCAAACGATTCCTAATATTCTAAAGACCTTAGCCCGTTTATTGGGTTCTGAAATAAAACAGAGAAAACTGGAGATTCCATTCCAGTTTGGAAAAGGATATTGCAGAGGGTTTATTTTTAATCAGTATATCCGGATGCTCATTAGTAATTATGAGCTATACGAAAACTTGATCATTGAAAATCCGGATGTGAATATTGCTAAAAAAATGATCTTTTTTAAGTTTCAGAATATTTTTCCCAAAACAGAAATATCTCCAGGAGGAAATCCGGCCGAACTGCCTTCGGTTATGGTGGCAACGAGCCGTCTTAATACCGATAGGTTCATCCCTATTCATTCCAATAGAAACACAATCAATATAGAAGTGGATGCAGACTACCTGAAAGGGTTGTTTCAGATATCAGATCAGTCACCGATATTGAAAAGTTTGCTGGAAAATACTGAACCCTTTCTGTTTGAACATATGATTAATCCTTCTCTGCAAAATGTTGTCAATGAAATCGTCTCTGAAGAGGTAGGTGAAACTTTTAAGCTGTTTTTTTTAAGGATAAAAGCTGAAGAGCTGATTTGCAGACTATTGATAGAATTGGAAAAACGGGATGAGAAACGTCTCTACGCGCTCAACATCCATGATATTGAAATGATGTATACAATAAAGGCAAAAATTCTTGAACAACTAGAAATTCCTCCTGTCATCAAAGACCTGGCTGCAGAAGCCGGAATGAGTGCTACCAAGCTCAAACGACTGTTCAGACAGATTTTTGGGAACAGTATTTTTAATTATTATCAGGAATTCAGAATGAAGGAAGCTGCGCTATTGCTGAAAGAGAAAAAGTATTCCGTTTCTGAGGTGGGCTACAAACTGGGGTTTTCTAATCTGAGCCATTTTTCAAAAGTGTTTAAAGAGCACATCGGGATGAATCCTAAACAATACTCAATGGGATAAAAAGTGAAACAGCAGAGGTGATTTCAACAGCGAAATGGCCTTTTTGTTATAATTAAATCTAATTTTGTTGCCAGATAAAATGAAAGACGGTTATTCTATTTTTCAACCGGTATTAATTCTATTGAGTATGGCTTGAAACTACATATTTTCCGGCTTCGGTAAAAGAAGAAACTGACACCTATAAGTAAATAAATAGCAAATATTCCAATGTCCAGAAAGCTTGTTTAACTTGAGTTGGAAGCATGAATAATCGATAGTGTATTAACGCTGCGTTCGCCAAGGTTCTATTTAAGTCTTTATTTTCGTTCACAAGGGCACTTTGTTTAGCAGAGAAAGAATACTTTGCTGAGCTAATTGCCCTTGCGAACGTAAAAAATTTCAATTGTAAATAATCCTTTGCAATCTGTAGCGTTTAAAAAATTATTTATAAGTTTTTACCCTGGACCCGGAGTATTTACTTGGCCTGTCCAATATCCAGTCTTTCAAATTTACCTTCAGAATTCTTATGAAACTTGAAAAATACGGGAAATGTTCCCCATTGTCCGGCTTTAAAGCTTCCGTAAATGTCCTTTCCTTCATTTTCTACGCGGTCTATGCTGAGAAAATGTTCTTTACCCAAGGCTTTGGAGAAAAAAGAGGTAAAATCTACAGTATTGCCGTCATCTGTCATGACCGGATTTTCTGTAAAGAAGCTGTACCATTTTTTATCTCCGGTTTGCAGTGCTTCTATGGCATTTTTTACCGTTTCGTCTGTTATTTTTGATAAGTCCATTGTTTGTTGTTTAGAGGATTGTGTTTTTTTTTGATTTTCTTTGACCTGTCCGCAAGCTGTCAGGGAGAAGCTTGTAACAAATATTGTCATGTATATATATTTTTTCATCTCTGTTAGGATTTAAGAGGATGTTGCAGATAAATGATCAGGAGGTTGAGAAATAAGAAGGGAAGCTCAATAGCTACACCTTTAAAATCTTTGTCCATAAGGTGAAAGCAGATAATCAACAGGATACCTGCTGCCATCAGGAAATTCCCCCAGACAAATGTTTTTGGAAATAAAATCATCACTGAAGCCAGGATGGTAACAGCTCCATTAATCATGAGTGCTGTTCGGCTGAATCCCCATTTTCCGAACATTTCCACCATTTCCTGTTTTCCGGAAAACATGGCAGTTCCTTGTTTAAATCCCATGAATACAGCGCCCAGAATAAGTATTGAACTAATAATCTTTATTATCATAATGTGTATTTTATAAAGTCAGCTGCTTTAATAAACAGTATAACAAATATGCAGGAAAAGAATGGTTTTTGAATGGTGAATTTTTCGGAAGTTATTGCTCATTGTCATTTTAAGTGTATTAAAAGATAGAAGCCACAGTTTATAAACTGTGGCTTCTATAACTACTAAGAACTATTTAATACTATTTTGTTTCCAGGTAACCGTAGTGTAAAGAGGGGTCTTTTCCAAATAAACAGGAAAAAATATTCTGGAACTCATGGATATACCTGCATTTTATAGAATTGCCATATATTTTGAGCCCTTCCAGTATTTTCCTGGAACTCAAGTCTATATCATATTTTATAAATGTTTCCGGTCTTTCATACCGTATTCTCTGATCTGAACTATACGTTCTGGAAAAGCCCAGTTTTTCAAGCCATTCTTCCGTGATACGAATAGGTTTAATAGAATCTGCCGGAACTGAAAGGCTCTGACTGTCATTTTCAATTTTAACAAAATAAGCTTGCTCCAAACTCTGAAAAATTTCAGTGATCGTATAAATCTGATTTTTGTACTCGACTAAATTTTTGATTTTAAGATCTGCTACGTTCATAATATTTTGATTTTAAAGGTGGTATTAGTACTATATAAATTAGCAAATACTATGCCCTGCATCATATTGTCTGCCAGCGTTTTAATGAATATTGTGTTAAATATCACACCTAAAAGATTAATAAAGTGTTAAAACCTTTATAGTCAGAGGGATTAGAGCCTGTTTTTATAAAAAATGTGTGGTATCTATGTGGTACCGGTATTGGCAGATGTATTGGCTGTAGCCAGCAGAAGGGCTAATATAACAGCAATAACAAGTACGGAGATAAATACATTCCAGGAAAATGAATGAAGGAGATATCCGGTACCACTTCCCAGAATACTGGACCCAAAATAATAAAATAACCAGTAAATGGAAGTAGCTGAAGATTTTCCCTTTCTGGCATGAAGGGCAGTCATCTGGCTGGCCATAGTATGGGCTGCAAAAAAGGAAAGTGTAAATATCCCCAGCCCGAAAATGACCATATACAAATTTTCTGACAGCAGTAAACATAGTCCGCAAAGCATCAAAAGAATGAAGCTTTTCAGAATGTTATTTTTTGAAAATCTTTTAGAAAGCTTTCCTGTAATCATAGTACCAAATACTCCGAAAATATACATCAGAAATATAAAGGCAATAATAAAGTGACTTAATGAAAAAGGTTCTGCTTCTAACCTGAAAGTAAGATAATTGTAAACACTTACAAAAACACCCATCAGTAAAGCTGCAATAAAGTATAACCGAAGCATATAAGGATTCATGAGAAACCCTTTCATCTGTTTTACCTTTTGATGGTAATCGGTTTTCTGTGGATTGAAGAATTTTGACTCGGGAAATAGTTTCCAGAATATAAGCCCCAGGATCAGACTTTCCAGCCCAATAATAAAAACCGCATTACGCCATCCGAATTCGCCAGCTGCAATGGTAGCCAATATCCTTCCGCTCATCCCTCCAATAGTATTACCACTTAAATACATACTGATGGCAGCGGGTACCGCAGCGAGATAAACCTCTTCAGTAAGGTAGGCAAGGGCGACAGCAGAAACACCGGAAACCACAAATCCTTTCAGTACTCCAATTCCAATAAGAAGACTGAGATTGGGAATCCAGGTTGAAATAATAGTTAATAAAGCTGATGAAATCAACGAAAATACCATCAGCCGTTTTCTGGAATAGCTGTCTGCCTTAAAAGCGAAAAACAATAATCCCAGTGCCATCCCTATAGTAGATGAAGAAACAAGCAGGGAAGTATCACCTACGGTTACATTGAACTGCTCTGCAGCCATCGGGAGCAACGGCTGAAAAAGATAAAGCTGTGCAAATACAGAAAGTCCCGAAAAAAAAATACAAAGTTTTATATATCGGAGGCGCAGGCTTCCCTGGTTGGCTTTTTCAGGTGAATTCATGATTTTTTGCAATTAAAATGCAGTATTGACTGTAGAAATTTTGGTTCTGTAAATTTCAAGATATTTTTTTAATCCTGAAAATGCTTATCTCAATGATTTTTATCGGCAAAACCAATCAATGCATCATCTCGTATACCTTAATCAGCTCTGCAATATTACTGACCTCCAGTTTTTGAAATATCCTTTTCTTATATGTGCTTACAGTAGACATCTGGATACTGAGCTTATTGGAAATCTCCAGGTTTCCGTATCCGTCAGCCAACAGCTTAAAAATTTCATACTCTCTTGAAGAAAGCTTTTCTACAGGATTATCCCGCTTATTCTGAATGATCAGGCCGATAAGTTCTACAGGATAAAAATAACCTTTTTCAATCACTGTTTTCACTGCATTTTTAATTTCTTCCTCACTGCTCTGTTTGTTCAGATATCCTTCAGCACCTTCCCTGATATACTGGATGGCTACATCCTGATCATAGCCTGAAAACACAAGAATCTTTAAATCTTTCTGTATATTTTTGAGCTCAGAAATCATTTTTTTATATTGAGTTCCCGGCATATCAATATCCAGGATCAGAAGATTATAATATTGAGACTTCAATGCTTCTTTTACCCGTTCATAGTTTTCAGCAAAGTCTATTTTCAGTTCAGGGTAAGCAGATTCAAGAACAAGGGCTGTTCCTGCTCTTACCACATAATGATCATCAGCAATTAAAATTCTTTCATTCATATAATTAGTTTTTTTTGAGGGTAATTTCTACAATGGTTCCTTTCGGAAAATTTTGGCTGAAACTGATCTCAGCATTAATCTTTTTAACCAGGTGAATAACCATATGCAGCCCCAGTCCTTTACCTTTAAAACTGGGCGTTTTCCATTTAGGATTTTTGAACAAATTCATATAAATGGCTATTTGTTCCGCAGACATTCCGGTTCCCGTATCATCTATGATGATAACGACTTTCTGTTCATCCTCTATAATATTAAGACTAATCTCTCCTTTATATGTATTTTTTACAGCATTATCGAGGATATTATGAATAATGGCAGACAGAATACTTTCGCTCATTCTGCTGTTTACATTTGTTTCCGTAGCATTAATAATAACAGTCTCTCTTTCCTTTGCGATTTCCCAGAATAATTTTTTCTTGATCTCTAAAATCCTGTTGACAGGATATTCCTGTTCCTCAACAATGCTTTCGGCTTTATAAAGTTCTGTATATTCTTTTAAATTCAATGTAAACTGGTAAAGCTGTTCCGAAGATTTGTAAATACTGTCAAAATACTTTTTCTGAAGCTCTACATCATCAGATTCATGAAGCTTTTGGGAAAGCATGGCAATAAACCTGATGGGAGTAGTGATATCATGACTGATGGTCTCCACCAGCTTTTTCTGATATTCCGTTTCTTTCTGTAAATCATTTTTTACCACCTCAAGCGTAAGGGAAGTTTCCTTAAGTTTAGAATTTTTGTTGTGAACAATCCGTTTTAAAGCTTTGTTTTTTGTTCTTAATAAATTGGTAGTCAACATTATAATAATGATGATTCCCACAAGGAAAATAATGGAAAGTAATATCTTAAATAATAGCGTTTGGAAAAAATAAGGCTGAATCCTGAACTTAACAGCTTTTTCTTCATATTTCCCATCCGCAGAGGCGAGTACCCTCACCTTTAAAGTATATTCTCCCGGGCTGAGGTTGCTGATGGTATATTTCAGATCTTTCCCTAACGTCACCGCCTCCCAGTCAGATTCCTCTTCTCCCGAGATTTTAGCCTCTATATAAAGGTTTTCAAAATCAGAGAAATAAGGAATATCTATGAAAATGTCAGCTGTTTTGTAGTCATTCTTCAGATCGAGTACAGCATCAAAATAAAGGGTTTCAGCATGACCAATTTTTGCTCTTTCTATATAGATTTTTTTAGGATCCGGATAATAGGTCTGAACCTGAACAGGATTGAAAAATACAAAACCATCCATGGAGGGAAACATAAACTCCCCATTTTCTAAAGCATAAGCATTAGGCTGGGAATTGCCGTTGAATTCATTAGACGTAAAACCGTCTTTTTTAGTGAAACGGTAATAGAAGACCGGGCTTTTCCTGTTCTCTGCGTACTGAAGAAGCTGCTTTTTAGGAACTTTATACAGGCCATTGTTCGAGGATATCCAATAAAAGCCCTGTTGATCCTCAAGAATAGAATGGGCAGACTGCAGGTAGTTATTCCTGTCATTAGGCATCTTAATCAGTTTCCGGTCTTTAAAAAGATAAAAACCGTTTTTATGAGTCATAATCCAGATCAGATTATCCTTTGTTTTTACAATACTTTTTACAGAAATATTTTTGATTAGCAGATGAACTGTATTTTTATCTAACATTACCAAATGCAGTCCTTCATTATTGCCCGCCAGCACCTGATTTTCATTATATTGGAGAAAAGTAGTGACAGGGCTTTTAAAACTATAAATATAATCTGGCCTTGTAAACTGATCCTTTTTGAAAATCTGCAGCTGGTATCGGGAAGAGTTTAACAGGGAAAGGGCATATAAATTTCCACTTTTCATAAAGTTCTCAAAACCCAGTTTAAAAAAAGTAGAATCTTTTTTCTTATAACCCGAATTTTTATAAAACCTAATGATGCTCTTTCTTTTGCGGATCAGAATATTACCCGAGTTATCATACATCATAAGGGAGTTGTCATTATTCCCAAAAGCATATTTATTGACAATGCCGTCTTTCCCAAACTCGGTTCCATCCTCCGTTATAATTGTATTTTTACTAAAAGGTAATGAGGCATTGGATACATTATTTGAAAAATCATCTTCCTTTCTGGCCACATGTATGTTTGAAAGATGAACAATATTAAGTCCGTTATTCAATGTACCAAGATAAAGATTGTTGAAATTTTTGCCATAATACATAGAGTAGTAGGAGTGGCTGCCTATTTCTTTATAGGTTACAAGAAATTTTAAAGAAGGCCTGTTTCTGCTGTCCTCTACA
The DNA here is from genome assembly GCF_918698085.1 of Chryseobacterium sp. Bi04. Taxonomy (GTDB): domain Bacteria; phylum Bacteroidota; class Bacteroidia; order Flavobacteriales; family Weeksellaceae; genus Chryseobacterium. Next base: position 320,349 of record NZ_CAKKLP010000005.1, on the reverse strand, counting down.
AGGTAGATATTACTTTTGTTGATGATAAAAGACTGATTGGTGATCTGTTGCCAGTATATTTTAGTTTCCGGATCATTAAAAAGACTCGGTTGATCAAAAACAGAAAGTTTTCCTTTACAGAGAGAATATGTTTTTCTTGTTTGAAGATCATTTATAAAAAGATTTTCATGGAGAACAAAAATATTATTCAGATCTTCATTGGTAAAAGGGATGGCTATTCTTGTTTCAATACCCTTTTCATCCTTATATATTACAGCGTTCTTTTCTCTGAAAATATACTTTGAGTTTTTGAGCTGTATAAAATATTGAACATCATTATAAAAACTGGAAGATATGGTATTGTTTGCAATTCTTTGGATCTGCTGATCTCCTTTTGAAAAAGAAACCCTGTCATTAGGGTTGAGCTTACTGAGCCTTGGAAATCTGTTTTTGATGATGATCTTATCTTCCTGAGAATTAGTAAGTGTTGTAATAGTGTCTTGAATGGAATCGCCAATAAACACCCCGAAATGCAGGCTGTTTATTTTAAAATTATTAAACGTGACAAACGAAATGCCATCATACCGCACAAGCCCGTTTTCCGTAGATATCCAGATAAAACCGTATTTATCCTTGGCAATAGCCTTCGCACTGCTTTGTGGAAGACCATTATCTATATTATACCAGGTGGAAGTATAGCGCTGTCCGTAAATAGGTAAGTATAAGAAAGCAAAAAAAACTACCCAAGCCCTCATATGTGCAAAACTCATCTATGTTCTCGCATATCAATGCAAAAATTTGTTAATATTAGTTTTTGTACAAGCCGAAGTTTTTTTTAAGATTGAGAATGATTGAAAATAATTTTTTGTCACTTAAGTTTTCTAGGTTTTGCGTTTTATCGTTAAACATATTTGTTTTACGGTGTAAAAATAGTGAAATTATACAGATAAACCAGTATTTTTCAATTTGTTTTAATTTGTGTTTTTTTTATAACCATTGATAATTAAACATATAATGGCTGTTTTATTTCTGGTGGTGGTGAATAAATATTCTTTGAAATTAGAATTTCTATTAATAATTTTAATCCAAAATACGCTGAAATCATCTGGTTTATTCCAGCAGATAGCTGTATTTCTTTTGATAATACATTGATAGATAAGAATATCGATACTAGATATTCTCAAATAGGTGATTTTTTGTATTAAATGTTTATTTTTTATATTATTTTAAAAATGAATTAATATTATTCTTTTACTGAGTTTTTTGTAGTAATAATTTTACAAAAAGTAGGATGTTAATTCTATGGATAAATTTTGCATCAGTGAAATAAGATATATATTTTTGCAAAACAATTTCTAAACATCGATGAATAGAGGGTTTTTATTTAAATAATGATTCTGAAAACACAAACGGTTCAACCCACAAAAAAAGGTCTCTTTTAAGAGATCTTTTTTGTTTTTTAAGGCTTTGCCCACTTTTATTTTTAAAATTCTTTTACTAAACGCTATAGAACTGTCATTTTTTTTAATGGTTTGATAATAATTATTTATTATATTTAATTTTCTATTACCAAAAAAATATTAAACTATGGATCTATTTATGTTAGTGCCAATTTTTGGTGTCGTGGCTTTGCTTTATACATTTCTTCAGAGTAACTGGGTCAGTAAACAGAATGCCGGAAACGAAAAAATGAAAACAATCAGCGGATATATTGCTGATGGTGCGATGGCTTTTCTAAAGGCCGAGTACAAGATTTTAACCTATTTTGTTATTGTAGTAGCTATTTTGCTCGCTGTGATGGGAACCACCAATTCCAATTCACACTGGAGCATAGGAGTTGCTTTTGCAGTGGGAGCTGTATTTTCGGCTCTGGCAGGCTTTATAGGAATGAAGATAGCTACAAAAGCTAATGTAAGAACTGCTGAAGCGGCAAGAACCTCACTTTCTAAAGCCCTTAAGGTCTCTTTCACCGGAGGTTCCGTTATGGGAATGGGAGTTGCAGGACTTGCTGTATTGGGATTAGGATCGCTGTATCTGATCATTAAACAGATTTTTGCCCCTGATGCTACAGTAGATTCACATGAAATGGAAAGGACAATTGAGATTCTTACCGGCTTTTCTCTGGGTGCAGAATCTATTGCTCTTTTTGCAAGAGTAGGTGGGGGTATTTACACGAAAGCAGCAGATGTAGGAGCTGACCTTGTAGGAAAGGTAGAAGCCGGAATTCCGGAAGATGACCCAAGAAACCCTGCTACCATTGCAGATAATGTAGGAGATAATGTAGGAGATGTTGCCGGAATGGGAGCTGACCTTTTTGGTTCTTATGTAGCCACAGTCTTAGCGACCATGGTTTTAGGAAGAGAAACAATCTCTGACGATTCCTTCGGAGGCTTTGCTCCAATTCTGTTACCCATGCTTATTGCAGGAACAGGGATTATATTTTCAATGATAGGGACTTTGTTTGTAAGAATTAACGACAATGAAGGTTCATCCACATCCAGCGTACAGAATGCTTTAAATCTTGGAAACTGGGGAAGTATTGTCATTACAGCTATTTCTTCTTATTTTCTGGTCAATTACCTGCTACCTGAAAAAATGATGCTCAGAGGTCATGAATTTACCAAAATGGGGGTGTTTGGAGCTATAATGGTGGGACTAGTTGTAGGAACTTTGATGAGTATCATTACGGAATATTATACAGCTATGGGTAAAAGACCCGTTTCAAGTATCGTAAGACAATCTTCTACAGGTCATGCTACCAATATTATCGGTGGGCTTTCTGTGGGGATGGAATCTACGCTGCTTCCAATTCTCGTACTGGCAGGTGGAATTTACGGTTCTTATTTGTGTGCGGGATTATACGGAGTTGCCATTGCCGCTGCCGGAATGATGGCTACTACCGCGATGCAGCTGGCTATTGATGCTTTCGGACCTATTGCAGATAACGCAGGAGGTATTGCAGAAATGAGTGAGCTTCCTAAAGAAGTCCGTGAAAGAACAGATATTCTGGATGCTGTAGGAAATACCACTGCAGCTACAGGAAAAGGATTTGCTATTGCTTCAGCAGCATTAACGGCTTTGGCCTTATTTGCTGCTTTTGTAGGAATTGCAGGAATAGATGGTATTGATATTTACAGAGCCGATGTATTGGCCGGATTATTTGTAGGAGGAATGATTCCTTTTATATTCTCTTCCCTCGCGATTACCGCTGTAGGACAGGCTGCAATGGCTATGGTAGAAGAGGTTAGAAGGCAGTTCCGGGAAATTCCGGGGATTTTAGAAGGAAAAGCACAGCCGGAATATGAAAAATGTGTAGCTATTTCTACAGATGCCTCTATCAGAAAAATGATGCTTCCGGGAGCTATTGCTATCATTTCACCATTGCTGATCGGATTTATTTTTGGTCCTGAAGTGTTGGGTGGATTTTTAGCCGGTGCTACTGTAAGTGGTGTTTTAATGGGTATGTTTCAGAATAATGCGGGGGGAGCCTGGGATAATGCGAAAAAATCATTTGAAAAGGGAGTGGAAATTAACGGGCAGACTTATTATAAAGGTTCCGAACCTCATAAAGCTTCCGTAACAGGAGATACCGTAGGAGATCCGTTTAAAGATACGTCGGGGCCCTCAATGAATATCCTGATCAAATTAATGTCCATTGTTTCATTAGTAATTGCGCCCACCTTAGCGGTGTTGCATAAAGATAAAATTGAGGCCAACAGAAAAGCAAAGCTGGAAAGTTTAACCAGGGGAGAAATGGAGCATGGAGGCAGTAACGGTACAGATTCAGTGTATGTTTCAGCTCCCAAAGAAGTGAAAGGTCACCTTAATGAGAACGGAGACTTTGTCTATGAAACAGGGGCTGTCCAAAAGCTTAATTTAAAAGGAGGAAAAACAATTGCAATAGGAGAAGGAAGCCAGATCTACCAGCTGTATCAATCCATAAAGAAGAATGATCAGTCCATTGTAGATCCTAATAAATGGTATACCATAGAAAATCTTTATTTTGAAACCGGATCAAGCGATCTGAAAGCCGGCTATGAAATGCAACTGAATAATCTGGCAGAAATTTTAAATGCATATCCTGATCTTAAGATCAAATTGGGAGGTTACACAGATAACAGTGGAAATGAAGAGACTAACCAACGGTTATCTAACCTGAGAGCACAGACCGCAAAACTGAAACTCCTGGAATTGGGAGTGCCTTCAGACAGGGTAGAAGCTGAAGGATATGGTTCGCAGCATCCGATTTGTGAAGCAAATGATACCGATGAATGTAAAGCTAAAAACAGAAGAATTGATGTAAGTGTACTTGCTCTTTAAAATCAAACTAAATATAATTAAACACTGCTTCGGCAGTGTTTTTTTGCTTTATAAAGTATTAAAGTTTACTTTTCACAGATAGTACTTGTTATAAATAGAAATCCAGAGTCTTACAGAATGACAAAGTCTGTGGTTAGAAAAAGAATTAAAGGTTTTTCCTCAAATGTTCCAGAGCCTGAATAATCACATCATCTTTTTTTGCAAAACTGAACCTTATATAATCTGAATTCTGTCTTGAATTGTAAAATGCAGAAAGAGGAAGACACGCTACTTTTTTTTCAACGGTCAGCCATTTTGAAAAATCCACATCAGACATCGTGGTGGAGACATTTCTGAAGTTGACGACCTGGAAAACACTTCCTTCTGCTTTCTGTTCAACCTGTAATGGAGTATCCCGGATCATCTCATGGAAAATATCCCTTTTTTTCTGCATCATGCTTTTATTGATATTGGGATCAAATACTTCGAGATATTTTGCCAAAGCATATTGGGCAGGGGCATTAGCACTGTAGGAAATATATTGCTGATGACATTGGAATAATGCCGTTAATGCTGCCGAACTAATCATATAGCTTACTTTCCACCCTGAGGTATGAAACATCTTACCAAAGGAAAAAATACAAAATGTCCTGTTTTTAAGTTCAGCATGAAGAAACGAACTATAATGTTCCGTGTCATCATAGCAGTATGTATCATAAATTTCCTCTGAAATTAAATAGATTTCCCTGTCCTTAATCAGTTCATACAATTGGTTCCAGTCTTCCTTTTTCCATATTTTTCCAGTCGGATTTTGAGGAGAATTAACAATAATAGCCTTCGTTTTTTCTGAGATGCAGTTTTGAAACTTTTCCCAGTTTATCGTGAAATCATTATCAAGATCATAATAAACAGGAATTCCTCCGTTCATCACAATGGAAGGGCCATATGTATAATAGGAAGGCTGAATAATGATCACTTCATCTCCCTGGTTTAAAGTAGATTTCAAAGCAGTATATAAAGCAAAGGTAGCACACGGTACAATGGTAATCTCATCTGTTCTGAGCGGTATACGGTTTTCCCGTCTGGCGTTATAGGCAACGATGTTTTCAATGAGCAGCGGATTACCTGCAAGAGGTTCGTAATGATGATGGTCAAGGCTTGCAGACTCTTTTAAAAAGGTTTTTAGCCTTTCATCAATATCGAAATCAGGAAGTCCCAAAGAAAGATCAAAGCTTCCGTGCTTTGTGGCAAGCTCAGACATTTCCGTAAAAAAGGAATAATGAGTGAATCCGTAAATTTTATCCATCAATTTTGCATTTATATCAAATATAATGAAAATAACATTTCACCAATGATTAAATAAAATTTGTTATTTTTAAGAAAATTATTCTTTATGAAAAAACTGCTTATTCCGTTACTGGCCATTACTGTACTCACTGGCTGTAAAACGGCAAATACTTCTAATGGAACACCTACTGCCTCTTTTAAACATGACAAGGCCTTTTCGGCTGCCTATAAGATGATTAAAGCAGAGGACTTAAAGAAGAACTTATATGTAATTGCTGCTGATGGAATGGAGGGTAGAGACACAGGAAGCCCGGGGCAGAAAAGAGCAGGAGAGTACATCGTAAACTACTATAAAAACCTCGGTATTTCCCATCCGAAAGTGCTTAACTCATTTTTCCAGAAGGTTCCGGCAGATTTTATGAAGAAAAGAGGTGGCGGAAACCTTCCCGATTCTGAAAATATCCTGGCTTTTATAGAAGGCAGTGAAAAACCGGAAGAAATTGTTGTAGTTTCTGCTCACTATGACCATGTGGGGATAAAAAACGGTGTTGTATATAATGGTGCTGATGATGATGGAAGCGGTACTGTAGCAGTGATGGAGATTGCAAAAGCTTTTCAGGAGGCTAAAAAGGCTGGTAAAGGGCCTAAAAGATCTGTTTTATTCCTTCATGTCACAGGAGAAGAACACGGGCTGTTTGGTTCTGAATACTATTCCCAAAACCCTGTTTTCCCATTGGCAAATACCGTAGTAGATCTTAATATCGATATGATAGGACGAGATGATCCTGCCAACAGAGGGAAACAATATGTGTACGTGATTGGCTCTGAAATGCTGAGCTCTCAGCTTAAGGTGATCAATGAAGCGGCTAATAAGAGAACCAATAATCTGGAACTGAACTATAAGTATGATGATTTAAATGATCCTGAACAGTTATATTACCGTTCTGATCACTATAATTTTGCCAAGCATAATATTCCGGTTGCATTTTTCTTTGACGGAATCCATGAAGACTATCATAAGCCGACCGATGATCCTGAAAAGATTGATTACCCACTGTTAGAAAAACGTACCCAGCTGATTTTTACTACTGCCTGGGACATTGCGAACAGAGCAGAAAGAATTGTAGTAGATAAAAAATAACAGATAAGACAGATGATAAAGGCACAGGTATACAAAACGCTTTGTGCCTTTATATATAACCATCAATACAAATAAAATTCATCGAATGAATATGATCATCCGTGAAGCAATTTTAGAAGATATTCCACAAATCCAGACCGTAAGAAATTCTGTGAAAGAGAATACATTGTCAGATCCCGGTTTGGTTACAGACAGAAATTGTGAAGAATTTCTTTTTGAAAGAGGAAAAGGCTGGGTCGCTGAAGAAAATGGAAGAATTACGGGCTTTTCGATTGTTGACCTTAAAGAACATAATATCTGGGCTCTGTTTGTACATCCCGATTTTGAAAATAAAGGCATCGGAAGAAAGCTCCATAATATCATGCTCGATTGGTATTTCGCACAGAAAAAAGATGCTGTCTGGCTGGGAACTTCTCCTGAGACAAGAGCTGAAACATTTTACAGAAAATCAGGTTGGAAAGAAGTCGGAATCCATGGAAAAGGAGAGGTTAAATTTGAAATGACTTTTGAGAACTGGAAAAACCTGCAATAATGACATCACAGATAAAATCAATCAGACCTTTTATCGGGGCTAAAGATTTTGAAATAAGCCGTAATTTTTACAGAGATTTGGGATTTGGGGAAGTTATTCTTGAGCCCAAACTGTCTTTGTTTAGCTTACAGGGAATTTGTTTTTATCTTCAGGATTATTATGCCAAAGACTGGATTGAAAATACAATGATCTTTATGGAAGTGGCTGATACTGATGAGTTCTGGAATGAACTTCAGGCCTTAAACCTTACGGAGAAATATAAAGATATACAGCTTAGTCCTGTGAGAACCATGGAATGGGGAAAAGAATGTTTTGTCCATGATCCATCGGGAGTTTTATGGCATTTTGGTGAGTTTATTAATAATGAACAGAAATGATTTACGCTTTTGATACCTATTATTATGAGGATTATGCCAATACCGTGTGTATTGCTTTTGAAAAATGGGATTCTGAAAAGGAGGAGAAGTTTTTACCGAACAGATTTCCATTACCTCAGAATATGAGAGCGGAGCCTTTTATAAAAGAGAATTGCCCTGCATTCTGAGTTTGCTTAGTAAAATAGCATTGAAAAATGGAGATGTCATTATTGTTGATGGATATGTTACCCTTGATAATAATGGTAAACTAGGGCTGGGAGGATATCTTTATGATGCTTTGGACCAAAAATATCCCATCATCGGAATTGCAAAAAATGAATTTACCACACCTGATTCTCAAAGAAGAAATGTCTACAGAGGTGAAAGCAAAACGCCACTTTTCCTTACTGCAAAAGGTGTGGACGTGGATGAAGTACAACCTAAGGTGGAACAGATGCACGGACCTTTCAGAATACCCACTTTATTGAAGAAACTGGATCAGCTGAGCCGGTTATAAAAGATTCTTCTCTGATTGTATTGAAAACTTTGCTATACAATAAAATACCAATTGGTATATTTTGTATATTTGACAAAACGCTTTTTTAACAATGAACGTTTTAAAAAGGGAAAATTTTTTAACCTAAAATATACTGATCGGTATATTTTTAAAACAATAGTATATGAAAGATGTATTTATTATGGCTGCAAAACGAACTCCTGTTGGTGGATTTATGGGGAGTTTATCCGGATTTACAGCCCCACAGTTAGGAGCAATAGCAATGCAGGATGCTTATGAAAGTATATCACTTGCGCCTGAACATATAGACAGTGTATATATGGGGAATGTATTGAGTGCTGGGGTAGGGCAGTCCCCGGCAAGGCAGTCGGCTGTTTTTTCTAAAATTCCCGTAGATAAAGATGCTACAACAATCAATAAAGTCTGTGCTTCCGGGATGAAGGCTGTCATGATCGGGGCCCAGCAGATTCAGCTTGGACTGGAAAATAGGGTAATGACGGGCGGAATGGAAAGTATGAGTAATGTTCCTCATTACCTCTATATGCGTCAGGGGAAAAAACTGGGTGATGAAATGCTTACAGATGGGCTGATTAAAGATGGATTATGGGATGTTTATAATGATTTTCATATGGGAAGTGCTGCTGAGCTTGGGGTAAAAAAATATGGCCATACCAGACAACAGTTGGACGACTATGCCCTGTTATCCTATAAGAGAGCCCAGGAAGCTTCGGGAAAGGGTAAGTTTAAGAATGAACTGATTGAAATATCAGTGACTGGAAGAAAAGGAAGTACAACGGTAGATAAAGACGAAGATATTGACAAGCTTATTCCTGAGAAGATTTCATTGCTGAAACCTGCTTTTGAAAAAGACGGCCTGCTTACAGCTGCCAATTCCAGTAACCTGAATGACGGCGCTGCTGCTATTTTATTAGGTTCATCGAAAGCTTTAGAGCTCCATGGCATCAATCCGCTGGCAAAAATTATAGCATATGCCGATGCTGCACAATCTCCGGAATGGTTTACCACTTCTCCTTCTATAGCTATTCATAAAGTACTCAAACAGTCCGGGCTTAGTCTTTCTGATATAGATTATCTGGAGATCAATGAAGCGTATTCATCTGTTATTTTATCCAATCAGCAGATTTTAAGATATGATCTGGACAGGGTAAATGTATATGGAGGGGCCGTTGCATTAGGTCATCCGATAGGTGCTTCAGGAGCAAGGATCATTGCCACTCTGGTCAATATATTACGCCAGGAAGGAGGAAGGTATGGTATTGCTGCCATCTGTAATGGTGGTGGAGGAGCTTCAGCTATTCTTATTGAAAATATGAGTTAAAATGAGTTTACAGAAGATAATAATGTTAATTGTGTAACAAAATATAAGGGTAGTATGGAGAGGAGATCCCCGGTTTGTATGGTAATATAAAAAAACATGTAAAAAAGGATATCAAAATGAAGCTTCCTGGCCACTGTACTCAAATAGAGAAGCGGGAGATCAGGAATATGCAATCTTCCTGGGAAAAGGAGAAAGAAAAGTGAAACTTAACTGGTCTGATGCTAAGGATAGATTAGAAGCCTATCAAAAGAAGTATGAATTATACAGAGAGAAATCACTGGAGATCATCAGAAATTACAGTAAAAGACAGTAGATCGTTTGAAAAGACATACGATGAAGGATAAAGCCTGAATTTCCATTTTTCCAAAGTAAGTGTTTGGTTGTTATTCAATTAATCAATTAATTTTCAGTTTTAAATAGTCTCTTTTGTCTCAAATGTTAATAAACTGATAAATGTCATTACATTCTTATTTTTATTGATTCTAAATAAATATAAATTTGTCTCATTCAAATTAAGAATTCAATGAAAAAAATAACTACTCTTTCTGCTGTCATTCTCTGTTCTTTGATGGAAGCACAATATTGTACTCCTTCATTTCAGTATGGGGCAGACAGCAACATGATTACCCATATTAATTTTGGAAGTATTAGTAATACCTCTCCGTTTCAATCAGGATCAACGCCTACTTATGAAGATTTTACATCAATGTCTACTGATCTTCAGGCAGGGAATAGCTATCCTATAGCTATAAAAGGTCCTTCGGGAACATTTCCCAGCGATGTAGTTGTTTTTATTGATTTCAATAACAACGGAAGCTTTAATGATCCAGGGGAAAGTTTTTATATCGGAAGATTAACAGAAGCTACCCCTTTCAATGCTTTGACTATCAACGGAACCATTACAGTGCCGGCAAATGCTTTAAACGGTGCTACTAGAATGAGAGTGCTTAAAAACAGCAGTGTAGCAGCGTATTCGGATCCTAATGCTGGAAACTCGATCAGTACAGCTTGTGATGCCGGCTTAAGATCCGGGCAGGCAGAAGATTATACCGTTATTATTTCAGGGAGTAATGTCGTATTCCCGTCCCCTTATTGTGGAACTGAAAATGTAACCACTTCTACGGTAAGCGAAATAAGTAAGGTAGAATTTGCAGGAATCACCAATTCCAGTCCTATTGACGGAAATTCTGAACTTCTGGAGAATTTTACAGGTACTGTTTTTAGTGTTAACCGTGGAGAGACCTATCCTATAACAGTTACAGCAGGTACTCACGGGCAGATTACAGTATCCGCCTATGCTTACATCGACTTTAACCACAACAATATCTTTGATACTGATGAAAAGTTTAACCTGGGATATTTAGATAATTCCAGTCCTGTTTCCAGTATAGAATCTGGTGTTACCTCAGGGAATATCACCATTCCGGCTACAGCATTATTGGGAGCTACACGCTTCAGATTGGTAAAAGCTTATGAATCCAGCTCATCGATGGGTACATTGGAAAACCTACCATGCCCTTCAGGTTGGTTTATAGGACAGGCAGAGGATTATACCATTGACATACAGCCTGCTAATCTTTCCACAAAAGAAACAATGGCAGACTCTTCTGTGAAAATATATCCTAATCCTACAACAGGGTCAGTAAGTGTAAAAACAGCAAAAGGGCTTGAAAAGTACGAAGTTTACAATATCTCAGGACAAAAACTTACGGAAGGTAATACTGCCAGTATCAACTTAGATGGCTTTGTACCAGGGATTTATTATATTAAAATCCAGACTAAAGATAAGAAAGTAATCACTGAAAAGATGATTAAAAAATAAACACATATCTAATCATATCCATATCAATTTTTGTTTTTTTGACCGGCAGATTCTTCTGTCGGTTTTGTTTTTTGAAGGAATAATTAAGGAAAATCTTTATTCCGGTTCCAGGATTTCCAGAAGGTCCTGTTTTGAAAACCCTTGGAACTTGGCTCCATCTGTTTTAAGAAGTTGCTGGGCAAGCTGATTTTTTTTCTTCTGAAGAGAGAGGATTTTTTCTTCTACAGTATTGGAACAGATCATCCGGACAGCAATTACATTTTTAGTCTGTCCAATTCGGTAGCTCCGGTCTATAGCCTGATTTTCGGCTGCAGGATTCCACCACGGATCTACCAGGTAGATATAATCTGCCTGGGTAAGATTGAGACCCACACCTCCGGCTTTCAGACTGATCAGAAATACACGGACGTCTTCATTATTTTGAAAGTTATGTACTTTTTGTCCCCGGTCTTTGGTTTGACCTGTGAGGTATTCGAAGGAGATTTTTCGGCGTTCCAGTTCGGTCTTTATAAGATCCAGCATTCCTACAAACTGTGAAAATACCAGAATTTTATGATCTTTTGATTTACCAAGGATCTGCTCCATCAGAATTTCAATCTTCACGGCATGTTCCCCTGAATATCCTTCTTTGAGCAGGATAGGAGAGTTACAGATCTGTCTTAGTCTTGTTAGGCCTGTAAGAACATGCATACTGTTTTTATTAAGGTCATCTTCGTCATTGGCTGCAATAAATTCACGAAGCTCCCTCTCATAGGCATCATATATCTTTCGCTGTTCAGCATTCATTTCACAGTAGATCACTGTTTCTGTTTTTTCAGGAAGTTCCTTTGCTACCTGCTTTTTTGTCCTGCGGAGGATGAATGGTTTTATTTTTTGCTGAAGTTCCATAGCCCGTTTACTGAACTCAAATTTATCAATAGGAATAGCATAGATATCCTTAAAATATTGCTTGCTGCCCAATAATCCGGGACAGGCAAAAGAAAGCTGGCTATACAGGTCGAAGGTATTATTTTCAATGGGGGTTCCTGTCAGTACAATTCTGTTTCTCGACTGGAGAAGACGGGCAGATTTATACCTTTCTGAGTTGGGATTTTTAATAGTCTGCGACTCATCAAGGAACACATAATTAAACTGAAAGGTTTTCAAAAACTTAATATCTGAAAGAAGCATTCCATAGCTGGTGAGTATTACTTCATAATCAGACATATGAGTGGTGCTTTTCTGTCTTTCGGCTCCATAATGAAGCCATACTTTTATAGAAGGTGCAAATTTGCTGATTTCCTCCTGCCAGTTAAAAAGAAGAGAAGTAGGAACCACAATAAGATTGGTGGTATGACCTCTTTTCTCTCTTTGTGAAAGGATAAACGCAATGATTTGAACTGTTTTTCCAAGTCCCATATCATCCGCAAGACAGCCACCGAAATTAAAGCCATCCAGAAAGTTAAGCCAATTGAGTCCTTCGTGCTGATAGTCTCTGAGCTCCGCATGTAATGCAGAGGGAACGGGGATTTCCGGAATACTCTCACCTGAATAAAGACGGGATGAATAAGAAGTTATTTCTTCCTTTACTTCATCGCTTATCACTTCTTTTTCAAAAAGAGAAGAAACCTCCGTAAAACTTATTTTAGGAATTTTCAGTAGATCTTCATCAATTTCACCAGCCCGGAAATAGGCTGAAATCCTGTCTATCCATTCTTCAGGAAGCATTCCCAATGAACCGTCATCCAGCTGAATAAATTTACTTTTATTACGGATTGCCCTGTGAAGCTGTTTTAAAGAAGCATCTTTCTGTCCGAAGCTGACCTTCAGTTTGGCATTGAACCAATCCAGGCCACTGGTGATCTGAATATTTATTTTAGCCCGGTGTGAATTGAGTTTATTGTTTTTCAGTTCATTAAAACCAAGTATAGATACTCCCTCATTCCTCCAGACCTCGAAGGCCTCCAGGAACCAGTTGTCTTCCAGGAATTTATCCCGGTGGAGGTAGAAATACTGATATCCATCCATCTGTTCTTCAAAATCCGGATGCTGCTGCATGACCAAAGAGGTAAAACGGGCTTCTAACGCTTCGTTTCTTTCTACTTTAAAAAGGTTCCCATTCTGATCAGAATCGAAAAGCTGCTTCCTTGAATAGACAGGAACTTCCAGTTGCCCGTAACGCATCACGGGAGTAATTCCGATGTAATTCTCCTGTTGACGCAGATAAATGATCTTCTCCACATCAAAAGCCTTTTCTTTAAGCTGTACTTTCGATGCGGGTTGTATGTAGCTGTAATTTATATTAATACGTTCTTCTAAAGAGGATAGGGTGGACTGCATAAAATCTTCATATTTAGAAGAATGTATCAGCAATATTTCATTATTGGCTTTGAAGAATTTAATGACTCTGAGCATGTCAGGATCTTCTACAAAGCTGAATGTGTGGTTATTATATACGAAATAGTCATTCCGGAGCATTACATTTTTAAAAGGGATAGAATGGTCCTGAAACTGAATTTCTCCCGTTATTTCATAAAATGGATCTTTCTTAAATACAGAAAGTTGAAGCTCTGCATTTAAAGTGTTCATTGTAACTTTTGTTAGTGACTTTGCAGATATGGTTTCCGCTATTTCACGGTCATGATAATAGACGTCTAAGTCCAGAGGGTTCCGTACAATCAGTTTTAAAGCTTCAAGTTCTGCTGGATTATAATCCTGGTTATAATTATTCTGGAAGGATGCAATGGCAGTATAAAATTTAATTTCCAAAGGTTTTTCAGCCCTCCATATCAGCTGCATAGCATCTACAGGACTAACCGGATTTTTTATTTTTCCGGCTTGGGTAATTTCTGCTTCCATTAAATTAAAAATCAGATGATTATAATAACGGTGCTTACCAATGACCAATATCTTTTTTTTAGTCGTGTTATGCAATACAAGCTCATCCAGTTTGGAAGGGTGCTGAGGAAGAAGATCTTTTTTTAAAACGTGCTCATCAATCGGAAACATTTCTTTGATCTTAGGCATGATTTCAATTCTGCCTTCATGGTATTCCACCTGAAAATAAAGGTCAAGGTCAGGTTCGTTTTCCAAGCCATATCCCTTAGCCTTGGGGATCATTGTTTTTTTACGAAGAGAATCATCAAAGAAAATCCGATACTTCTTTTCTTCTAAAATGCAATGAATGATTTCTGCCTGATGCAGGCAAAGTCTGTCTTCCGGAGTATCGCAGGTACAGGAACAAAGCAGGGTGTTGTTTATCCTGCTGATGGTGACAACAGGAGAACTCTGCAGGGATGATTTTTGAGTGAATATTCCCGTATTAATTTCAATTGAAACAGGATAGATACCGTGAAAATTTTTGCTTTCTATAAAAGAGCTCTCTGAAGTATATTTCAGCAGGTCATATACGGAAAGTGTACTGATATTGATGTTTTCAAGAATATATTCTGCCATAAAAATTAATAGAAGCAAACTTACAAAAAAATGCGAATGAAAAGAACGGGGTTCGCATCCATTTTGGATACATTTTTACCCGTTTTGGCAACTCCGGCATTTTTTCTAATGCTGAACTTTGTCCTACAATTAAACAAAGAAAATATGAAAACAGTTTTTATAACAGGTGCATCTACAGGATTAGGAAAAGCAGCAGCTCAATTATTTCAGAATAAAGGCTGGAAGGTCATTGCTACGATGAGAAATCCTGAAGCTGGGGCAGATCTTTCTGCTTTAGAAAATGTAACGGTACTTCCATTGGATGTTACCAATCCTGAACAGATACAATCAACCGTTAAAAAATCATTGGAATCAGGAGATATTGATGTGGTTTTCAATAACGCAGGATATGGCCTGCTGGGGCCTTTGGAGGCGCTGACAGATGAACAGATTGTAAGACAGTTGAATACCAATTTATTAGGCGTTATCCGGGTAACGCAGGAATTTATTCCGTATTTCAGAGAAAAAGGAAGAGGAACATTTATTTCCACGACTTCGATAGGAGGATTAATTACCTTTCCGCTGAATTCTGTTTACCATGCTACAAAATGGGCATTGGAAGGCTGGAGCGAGAGTATGGCCTTTGAACTTAATACATTAGGAATAGATATCAAAACAGTCTCTCCCGGAGGGATTAAAACTGATTTTGTAAGCCGTTCTTTAGATTCTGCATCAAGTCCTGCCTACGAAGGAATGATCAGTACGTTATTTTCCCGTATGGAAGGGATGATGGATGCAGCTTCTACACCGGAACAGATTGCAGAAGTAGTATACGAAGCTGCTACGGATGGTAAACGGAAACTGAGATATGTTGCCGGTGAGGACGCAAAAGCTCTATATGCACAGCGCCTTGAGTTGGGAGATGAGGCATTCAGAGAACAGCTGGGAAAACAATTCATCTAGCCACTTGTAACCTGTGGCAGCATAAGTGATCATTTATGCTGCCTTTTTACGTTAATAATCAATACATTTATATCATGGAAAAGAAAGAAAATGTACCGCTGAAAATTTCATCCATATCAGAAATGCACGATATGCTTCAGCTTCCGAAGCCTCTTCATCCGCTGGTGAGCTTAGTGGATAATACTAGGATGACTGTTAATAAAGAGCTTTTGGGAAGAAGTTTTATTCTGAATTTTTATAAAATTTCCTATAAATATTCCACAAACGGGAAAATGGGCTACGGACAGGGATATTATGACTTTAATGAAGGAGGAATGATGTTTACCTCTCCCGGGCAGATTCTTTCTACAGATGAAAATACAGAATATTGCGGCTATACTTTGCTCGTACATCCCGATTTTATCAGGAATTACCCTTTGGCTAAGAATATTAAAAAATATGGCTTCTTTTCCTATGATACCAATGAGGCGCTGCACTTATCTGATCAGGAAAAAACAATGATTACCGGACTTCTGGACAGTATTACCCACGAACTGAATACGGCTATTGACGAAATTAGCCAGGATCTGATTATTTCCTATATTGAAGTGCTGCTCAACTATAGCAACCGCTATTATAAAAGACAGTTTATCACAAGAAAATCTGTAAGCAATGATCTTTTATCTAAAATGGATACTATCCTGGAAAATTATTTTGACCGTGAAGAAACCCTGAATAAAGGGCTTCCTACCGTAGAATTTCTGGCTTCAGAACTTCATCTGTCGCCACACTATTTGAGTGATATGCTCCGTAATCTTACCGGGCAAAATGCGCAGCAGCATATTCACGAAAAACTGATAGAAAAAGCCAAAGAATATCTTACGCTCACTAATTTTTCCGTATCAGAAGTCGCATATGCACTGGGATTTGAGCATCCACAGTCATTCAATAAGTTATTTAAAAAGAAAACAGATAAAACACCTTTAAGCTACAGACAGTCATTTAATTAAATATAAATATTTCTTATTGATCTACCCGGCCGATGTGCCGGGTATTTTATGTGTAGCTGTTTGTAGAATGGAAAAGGTTTTACATAGATAAAAATCATTTTTAAAGAAGAAGCCTTTTTACTTTCGATAGAACAAAAAATAACATCAATATGAAAAAGTTAAACTCCATTGTATGCATTATGATAGGCATTACAGCCTGTGCACAGCCTTCAATAACAAGATCAGGTGTTGATAGGGTGAACGCCACCATTACTTTTAAGGCAGGAGATGCAGCAGCTACTGATACTCAGGGCCCTTCAGGGGCTAATATAACCTGGGATTTTTCTGCCTATACAGGACCAAACGTAATTACCACAAACACCAATGAATGTCCGGGACAGGCCAACTGTTTTAGGTTTGCAGGAGCCAACAGGATCACAAAACCAACACTTTCAGATGTCTATGATTTTGCTTCTATCACCGACACAGAAGCCATAACGCTGGGCTCTTATGCCGGCTCGGGCTTTGGAGATGCTACGACTACCTATACAGATCCTCTGATCGATTTTAAATTTCCAATCACTTATTTGCAGCAGTTTAGTGATACCTATCAGTTTACCAATGTTTCTGCAGCGAGCGGAACCACCAACGAATCCGGGCAGGTAGACTATACGGTAGATGGCTATGGAACGGTCATCACACCTACGGGAACCTATTCCAATGTACTGAGGATGAAAAGTATGAAAGCATCAACAATCATTGTTCCGGGATCACCTTTGCCATTCAACTATACAAACGAAAATTATACATGGATCAGCCAGACCTCAGGGATCGTATTTACCTTTGGAATCAATACTTTTGCTTTTAATGGGGTGCCGAACATATCAAAATATATTTCTTATCTGGATACACTTGTTTTATCAACGGCCGGGTCTGCGGGTAGAAAAACAGAAATTTCGGTATATCCGAACCCTGGTTCCGATTTTATTAACCTGGAATCAAAAGAGGATATTAAAAAAGTATCTGTGAATTCATTGGATGGTAAGACGGTTTTAATAACCGACAGCGCTAAAAATATTAATATTTCAAACCTTCCCAAAGGAACTTATATTCTTCAGGCTGAATTGAAGAATGGAGGGTCTGTAACCCGAAAAATTATTAAAAAATAATATAAATTTCTTTTAACAGTTTTTTTATGGCCGGGGACACACGATATAATAAACACAATGGGTCTTACTGTGGATTTCAAGGTCCCCGGTTTTTATAAAAGCTGGGAAAATTTTGTTTTTTTCTTAAAGGCTTTTGATTCTTTAACTACTGATGTTTTCAATAGCTTCAATCTGCCATTGATTCGCTTTACGCAGGGTATAGCGGTAGGTCATTCCGCAATTTTTTAAATGAAATTCCACATAACATAATCTATTGTTGACAGGTTTTAGATTGAAACTTATGGTTTCAATATTCTTTAAATCAGATTGATAGTAAAAAAACGAACTTACAAAAAATAGATAATCTATTTACTTTTTAATTTTATAATTCTCTCTGTAAGTATTGGCTGTAATACCCGTACAACGCCTGAAATACCGACAGAATAGGGAAGAGTCTACAAACTGCAATTGGTTGCTGATCTCTTTAATAGACAGTGAAGTTGTTTTAAGAAGCTCTTTGGCCTGTTTGATAACCCTATAACTGATCCACTGCTTGATGGGTTTTCCCGTTTCTTTTCTTATTAAACTGCTTAGATACTGGGGCGAAAGATGCAGCTGATCAGAATAATACAAGACACTTCTTTGCAAATGACCATGTTCATTTAATAGTTTAAAAAAATGGTCTATGATATCCTGACTTCTGGTTTGTAATAGACTGTTGTTTTTAATGACCGGCAAATAAAGTTTTGAAACCAGCTCCAGTAAGGCATATAGCAGATATTGTACAGACTCCAGAGTGCTTTTTTCTTTCGTTTTGGAATGATATTCCTGGATCAGTTTTACTGTAGGCCAGATCAGTTTTTTAGAAGAAGCTCCCACTTCCATGACAGGACTGAATTTTATTTCATCACTGGCCAGCAGTACCGTGAGGAAACTATAGGTACTGATGAAGTCTAAAGAAATAAAAAATACAGTCAATTCTAAATCCTTACTCCCCGAAACATCAGTCAATTCGGTATCCGGTAGAATCATGATCACAGCATTTTTCTTACTATGAAACGGAAGTGTATGGATTGTAAGGCTTAATTTACCTTCAGATAGAAAGCAGAGTATCAGCTTGTTAAACTTGTTAGCTTTTTTCTGAAAGCCGGTAATGCTTGCTGCCTTATATTTTTCAATATACAACCCTTCGAAATTTGGCTTACTATCTGTCATGGTACTGGTGGATGACTTCCTGGATTGGGTTAAATGTTTTTGGCTTCTGTATTTTTGTGATTAACTTCCGGACAAATGTAAGCAGTTAATTTTTCTTTTTAAATGGGTTGTTTAAAATGGAATATAAAATACCAGAAATGGAATATATTTTATTCCTGAACTGTTCCTAAATTCGCAGTCGGAAACTTTAATCAAATACTGTTATAATGCACAATACAGAATCCCCTAATGCGAAAATGCCGAAAGCCTGCTTTTTACTTTTCTTTGCCCATGGGCTTGTTTTCTCTTCCTGGGCAAGTAGAATTCCTATCATTAAGGACGCCCTTTCAATTAATGAAGCCGAACTGGGGACGCTCTTATTGTTAATGCCTATAGGACAGATTTCCACCATGGTTCTTGCCGGAAAGCTGATCAGTAAGTACGGAAGTTCCTGGATCATCAAAAGATGTTTTCTGCTGTATCCGATGTTTCTTTTACTGATTGGGTTAGCACCATCTTACTGGGTTTTGGCAGCTGTTTTGTTCTTCTTTGGAGTTTCCGGTAATTTATGCAATATAGCGATCAATACACAGGCGATTGAGATAGAGGGGATTACAAAAAGAACCTTACTCTCTTCCTGTCATGGCGCCTGGTGTTTTGCAGGACTGGTTGGTGCCGTTGTGGGATTGCTGATGATTAATCTGGGAGTAGGAACTTTCTATCATTTTGTAGTTGCTTTTGTACTGGTATTTCTACTTTGGTTATACAGTAAGGCTCACCTGACCAATATCATTCATAAAGTAGCTCCTCAAAGACAGTCAATTTTCAAATCGGTAAACCCTACCTTGGTTGCTTTAGGGATCATAGGGTTTTTAAGCATGGCTATTGAAGGAGCTATGTTTGACTGGAGCGGGGTGTATTTTCAGACTATTGTAAAAGCACCGGAAAAGCTTGTGATCGTAGGATATACCAGTTTTATTTTAATGATGACACTAGGCCGTTTTGTGGGAAACCGTGTTATAGAAAAATACGGAAAAAGACTTGTTCTGCAGATGTGTGGTATTTTGATGAGTACGGGCCTTTTTCTAAGTGTTTTCTTTCCGGAATTATGGGTGTGTATTATTGCCTTCATGATTATTGGGTTGGGAAGTTCTCTGAGTGTTCCGTCTGTTTATAGCACGGTAGGAAAGGTGAGCACTGTAGCTCCCAGTATTGCATTGTCATTTGTATCCAGTATTTCGTTTTTAGGATTTTTAATGGGGCCGCCTCTTATCGGATATATTGCTGAAAGCTTTGATTTACGATATTCTTACGGACTTTTTGCATGCTTTGGAATCTTACTGTCTGTTATGGCAGGGCAGATGAAAGTATTCCGAAATAAAAATTGATGAGAGAATCTCTATCTGAATCAAAAGCTACCCGGAGGTAGCTTTTGATATTGTAAGCTTAGGATATCCATTTTTCTACCAGATGAAGCCATAATGCTTTTTCCTCACCAATGAGAAAAACAGCAGACGATTTCCGCTTTGTAGGAGTTTCTCCCGTTACCTGAATTTCGGTATAGGTAGCCAGTCCGTGACTTTCCGAATGTTGGATTTCTATATTTTCCACCGTCACATGACGATCCTGGAATTTGCCATATACCGTGGGAAGCCAGTCGGAAAGCATGGCTAAGGTAACCATATCATTATTGCCGTTAATCATTTTAAAATCCGGAGAAAATCCGGAAAGCAATTGCCTATAAAGCACTTCCTGATCTTCTGATTTTCCCTGAAACCATTTTTCAATATCATCATGAAAGCCCTGAATTTCTTTACTTATTTTTTCTGTAATGCTCATAGAGGTAAGTTTATATTATTTATTTCGAAAATGTGTTGATCTCTTTAAGACCGTTGAATATACTTTTTTAATCTGACAGTAATGAGTATTCCGGTTACCTGAAAGATACCAATCATAGCAATGGCTGCTGCAAAAGCTGTGGGAAATCCCAGCAAGTCTGTCAGATTAAAAAATAAAGTGCCAATAACAGCTCCTCCGGTTACACTGCCTATCTGGATTCCGATACTGATGAGCCCGGATGCCTGTCCTGCTTTATCTTTGGAAGTAAGGGAAATGGCAGTCCTCATCATAACAGGCATAATCGTCCCATGTCCCAATCCTGCTAAAAACAAGGTGATATTTGTTATATAAGAAGGTTTTTGCTGAACATAAAAGGTGGTGGCACTGAGAACAAAACCTCCCATCAGTAACCCTAACCCTATATAAATCATTTTGTGAGTTTCTAGCTTTACTCTTGCCGAAATTAAGGGCCCCAGGAAAAAAGCAATTCCATAGGGAACAATGGCAAGCCCGGTCTGCATAGAGCTTTGATGTAAAAACTGCTGAAGATAATAAGGATAGCAGATAAATAAACCGGCGGTAAAGTTGTAGAAGAATATAATTAAAAAACTTAACGCAAATGGCTTATGCTGCAATAATATAGGGTCTATAAGTACCGGACGTCCTTTTTGCTGTAAGGCTATTTCATATTTTAAGAATAATGTTAATGAAAGTATTCCTGTACATATAATCCCGAATATCCACCATGCCCATTGAAATTTTTGCCCGAAGATTAATGGACAGATAAGCATTAATAAAGCAAAGATTAATATCAGAGAACCTTTATAGTCAATACCCATCTGGTCTGTGCTATGATTATTGTCCATTGTAAAATGTATGCCGGCTATGCAGATGATGGTAACCGGAACATTCACAAGGAATACAAGCTCCCAGGAGAAATCTCCCCAATGCATACTCAGCAGTATACCCCCAAGCAATTGTCCGATCACGGAAGCCAATCCGAAGACAGAGCTGAAAAGACTTACTGCCTTAGGCTGCTCCCGGCTATCAAATAATGTTTTTATGGAAGCTAAAACCTGTGGCGCTAATAAAGAAGCTCCAACACCCTGGAATAATCTGGCAAAGATCAATAAGGTGATGGTGGGTGAGAATGCACAGGCAAGAGAAGAAAACAGGAAGGTATACAAACCCAGGACAAAAATCTTTTTCCGGCCGTAAATATCCCCTAATTTTCCGCCCACAACAACCAGTGCGGCATAAGTAAGCCCATAAATAGCTACTACCATCTGCAACTGATGGTCGCTGGCTTTGAACGCCTCTTTTATGGAAGGTAATGCCATATTCACAATAAAATAATCCAATGGCGAAAGAAATGCTCCTGCTATCAGAAAATTTAATGCCTGCCACTGTTTGGAATAGATACTCATATTTTTTTTATGCAAAATTAACCTCTTAATGTAATGGTAAAATTGTACTTTTGGAGGAAAATTAAGTTCAAAGAATGAAAAGCTTACATCTTGAAGGAATAGACGTAAAAGAAATATGTTTGAAAGGCGAGGAGCTTCCTTTCAAAACAAAAGACTTTCTTTCATTTGCTTATGTTGTAAAAGGCGAAGGGGATCTAGCCTATGATGAACGCAGTATCCGTTTTTCTGCAGGTAAACTTTTCATCATTCCCCAACAGGAACTTTACCATTTTACAAGTAGCGATGCAGAGCTTATTGTTATCCAGTGTCCCATTGAATTTATTGATAAGATACGCCTTGAAGCAGACCGTATCGAAAGTTGTGAAAATTTATATAAACTCCAGTATGTCAGCAATAATTACCATGCGAGAGCCGGATGTGTTTTCCGTAACAAAAATGATGAACATTTTGCCGAAACGATTATTCTTCAAATCGCCAGTGAATTCAAAAATAAAACAGATGATTATCTGATTATCCGTAACTGCATTTCAATTCTGCTCAACCTTATTGCCCGCAATATCATTCAGAGTGAGACTTCAGATCTTCAGGAAAACAGGAAAGCTTTTTCCATCATGAAAATCATCACCTATATTCAGCAAAATATAAAGGATAGAGAAAAGACAGGTATTCAGACTATTGCAGATCATTTTGGGATTTCAGGAAACTATTTCGGGGAATATTTTAAACAACAGACTGGGATCTCCTACCAGGATTATCTGCTGGACTACAGACTTAAGCTTGTAGAAACCTATTTAAAATACAGCAGTATACGCTTAAGTGAAATTGCCTATGAACTTCAGTTCAGCGATGAAAGCCATCTTTCAAAGCTTTTTAAAAAGTACAGAGGGCTTACGCCGGGAGCATTCAGAAAAAATTATAAATGATAGATAACCATTGTGTTATGTTAATTATTTATTAAATATAAAGTCAACTATAAATGTGGACTGGTTAGAAAAATTGGAAGGGGGCAAAGACCTGATAAAATTGTTTATAGAGCTTAATTAATGCAGTAGAAAAGCATTATTAATAGGATGGAGGCCCGGATGGTCTCCTTTTTTTGAATATAATGTAGACATTTTGAATCATGGGTAAGAATCGTAGAACTACTACAATTTTTTAAATAAGTACTATTTCATTTTGCCGTGATTTTTTATGGTGATATATTAGCTTTATGAAGACTCAAAAGATAATAGTTTATGAAAAATAACCTATTGATAAATAGGAGTATTAGACGGATTAATTAAATTAATTCTTTTCTGACTTTATGTTGTATTGAAGGTACGGAAGAACAACACTATCCAAAGCCGAAAGAGTTGTTTTTGTTGCTTGAAAGCGGCTTTTTAATTCCGGTTTTAACCGGAAGATGTAAACAAAAAAAAAAATTAATAGTTTCCGGAAATTCTTCAAAAAATGGATACTATATTTCATATAACTGGGATACCCTTTTAAAAGAAAATGATATGTCTAAAGCTATTAAAATGGGACTTGGAGACCCACCTCAGAATGGTAAATCTATGACAGCATTTGGAGATATTGGACCAATGATTATCAATGATTTGGGGTTTGGATCTACTAATATCTATAAAAAAGGAACTCCAAAAAATGCTCCATTAACAGGTGAGCCTCCTGCTTCTTTCAAAGCATCATTATTACAAAGAAGTTCTTTGAAGTTTGCCCAGTTTGCCCAATCTGACAAAGAATCTGGTTATACAAAAGGAAAAAACTTGTCTTGCAGTTTCTTCTACAAAAATTATTATAACTGTACA
This sequence comes from Chryseobacterium sp. Bi04, assembly GCF_918698085.1. Taxonomy (GTDB): domain Bacteria; phylum Bacteroidota; class Bacteroidia; order Flavobacteriales; family Weeksellaceae; genus Chryseobacterium. The sequence goes on along the minus strand of NZ_CAKKLP010000005.1, from coordinate 296,319 downwards.
GGAGGATGGAATAAATGGTCCATCATTGGATGGTATGAGAGATTATTTCAAAAAATTAGGTTGTAAATATGCTGCTTTTTTTGATGGCAGTGATTCTGCAATGCTTTTTGAAAACGGAAAATTTACAATTAATATGGGGCAAGATAAAAACGAACTTTGTACTTCAGGTATTGCATTAGTAAAATATTATTAAAATGAAATTATTAAATAAATTATTCTTTTCATTTTCCATTTCAATTATACTTTTTACCATTTCAATTTTAAAGTATAATATCAATTGTATGGAAGAAACTCAGCAAGGCATTGGTCATTTTCTTGTTTGGTCGGTAAGAGGTTTTACTTCTTTAAGCTATAAAGTAGATTTGTTAAGATTGATATGTGATTTTTTATTATTTTTTATTATTATTTTTTGTGCTATTTTTTTTATTAAAAAGGCAGTTAATAAATGGTTTAAAATAATAATTTATGTCATTTCATTTATAATAATTTTATTGCTAGTACCCTATTTTTTAATTACAGAAATATATTTTGAAAAAATTGCCTGCCAGGTAATTTATTCTAGTTTTTCTTTAGGTTGGTTTTAATTAAAAATGTTATTATATCAGAAATGATAAAAAATATTTTTATAGTATCGGAAGTACAGGTTATAAGATACTGAAAAATAGATAAAAGGACCTGAGATAACAACTTTGGAAATTAATATACCGGAACTGAATGTAAAGACGGAAGACTAGAACCCAGATGGGGAGAAATAATAGCCTAATATAAGGCATGAATAAATGGAAAATATTTCCCGGCATCATTATTTTAATACAGCTAATAAGTTTAGGACATCTGTATTATACTTATCAATATGAGAATAGTGAGATTCCTGCAACATTTATTAATATTATAATGTTGGTATTATCATATTTCTTTTATTTCAAAGCAGATAAAAACATATTTTGTGGTGGGTGTCTATATCTGTATCTGTTGTTATTATTGTTTTTACTTTGATTTGCTACATCACTATTGGAATTGATAAATATAGATAGTATCTGCTTGCTTCTGAACCTTGAGGCCGTAAAAAAATGATTAGGGGTTGAACAGGTAAATTATCCTGTCTCTTTTGAATACATTCGGTATACTTATAAATGAATTATGAAAAAAATAGCAGCATATACCATCTTATTATTCCTTACAGCAAATACTAATTTGTTTTCACAAAAAACGATTAATAAAGATAATTACACATCTCTGATACAAAAAGAAGAGGGTGATTTGAATTATGATAAAAAGAATGACAGGATCATGGTGGAAATGGATATAAAGGATGAGACCAGACCATTAAGATTACAAATATTCCTCTCCCAACCTGATAAGAAACTTCAATTAGTAGTTTCTTCTACAAAAATCATTGAAAGCCAATATCCGGTTAATAAGAATGGAGAGCATAATGGTAATGTAATTCCGGATTTTTTTATTGAAGAAGGTAAATTGAAAATGCTTACCGACATTAAAGATCGAAAAAGTAGCTATGAATTCAGGCTGAAGCAAAATAATTTTGAGCTGGTTAACATATCACGGGTATACTGGGATGGAAAAAACAGAACTTTTGAAACAAAAATTGACTTAATAGCAAAAACGAAAATTGAATTTGAACAAGAATTAGGGTCAGATGAAATCCTAAACAAGAAGAAAAAACTGATAAAAGTAAATGCATTGCCAAAAATCCAGGATTTAAGCTTCTCCGATTTAGAACAGTACTAAAATATCAATCAGACTAATGACGAAAATTTCCTCTAAATAATACTAAGAGAATAGCTGATCAACTAATATAACGAAAGGAAGATACAGCAACTGAAAATGAATAGAAAATCAGTAGAATAACAGGAATGAAAGGTGTAGCAAAACAAGAATATACAAAGGTAAAGGTAGAAGGGATTCTGAACCTTAAAAAACTTTCCGGAGAGTATGAGCTCACTCCGGAAGAATTGGTAGGTTTTCATAATCAATATTGCAGTCTTCAGGAGTTATTGACCTTGTCACTACCAAAGTGGAGTATATTTATATTCCTTCTGATAAGTTCGAAACCAGGGACAGGAAATTACTGAAAAGTGCAGTATTGGAAATTCCTTCCATTTCCGGTGATAAGATTTATGGAGTGATCATCAGGTTTTTACCTAAAGATCTGCAGATTCACTACAAAATAAAAGTAAACAGGACTGCATTCCAAATTGAACTCACCAAGGAAAAAACATATGTAAACAATCAGGGAATTGATAAAATAATAGAGCAGCTGCTTGAAAAAGCAGAGCAAATTTTGTATCCGTTACAGATTTCGCTAAAGAAAAATGGAGGGCTTACCAACATTATCAATCATGAAGAAATAGTAAAACGCTGGAAAACTGAAAGTCTAAAACTGAAAGACTATTATCAGTCTGAAACAACAGATCAGATATTTGAAAAAATGGATGAGATGTATGCTGATATTAATCTGAAGAAAGACTGGTTTGACAGAAGTATATTTTATAAGTTATTTTTTCTACCTGTTTATCAGGAGTACCCACAATTTTTGAAACATAGTTTCCTGCAAATTTATTTTTCAGGGCTGTCTCAGGATGAGAGAGCAATATCAGAAGAACATTAAAAAAAGAAAGAAGGTTAAAAATAGATCATAACACCTGTAGCTCTTTAAAAACATCAATAACAGCCTCAATGAGCCCTTTTTCTATGGCTGGGCTTGAAGCGTTATCAGGAACAATAGCCCGTAAATTACCCTCATCATCCCGCTCAAAGACTACATCGGTACCATTGATATTGACATAAAGTTTATAACCATAGGTAAATGTGGCAAGGCGTCCGGTAAAAAGAAGGTCTTTGCCCTTATAGGTTACCGGTATTTCTAAATCATGTTCCATGAGTATGAGTTTCTATGCATTTTAAATACCGGGCAAAGGTCGGAATTCTTACCCTGAATTTATAATTTAAATAATAATTTTTATATAATATGGAAAAAAACGTTTTCATCCTTTCAACCAATGGTAAATCGTTCATCGAATGATAAGATTAACTAATATTTCCTGATCTGGACTGAAGATACTTGCTTTATTTTTACCCTTTTTCCTACTTTTTTCAGCAGTCCCGTTTCTGCATTTCGTCTGAATACAAATGCATCTCCGCTTTGAGCATTCGTCACAATTAAGAATTTTCCAGTTTCATCAATAGCAAATACTCTTGGATGTTTCCCTTTGGTTGACTGATAGCCTACGGTTTTTAGTTTTCCGTCATTTTGAATTGAAAATATGGCGATATTATTTTCAACGCCACGATTGGAAGCATATAAATAAAGCCCGTCAGGAGAAATATGAACGTCAGAACTTTCAAAATCTTCTTTAAATTTTTCAGAATGAGTATCTATTCTCTGAATAGGAGTCAGTTTTCCCTGAGCGTACGAATATACACTTACAGCACCACCCATTTCTTCAATACAATAAGCATATTTTCCGTTCGGATGGAAGGTGAAATGTCTTGGGCCGCTTCCTGAAACAGCCTGTGTAAAAGGAGGCTCTGCAGGAACTAAAGGCTCATTTTTTTCATTTTCAAATCGATAACTTCTGATTTTATCCGCTCCCAGATCCGGAAGAAAAACATAATCAAAATCTGGCGAAAAAACAGTAGAATGAATATGAGAACGTTCCTGTCTTCCGGGATCGATACTGCCTTCCAAAAATTGAAAATTCTGAACACCCGGCTGTATGCTTCCATTTTCTAAAACCGGATAAACAGAAACACTTCCTTCTGTATAATTTCCATTAATTAACCATTTTCCATTTTGGTGAGCCATTACATACACCGGGTTTTCGCCGCCGCTTTTCTGACTGTTTATAAAAGTCAGCTTTTTATCTGAAGGATTAAATGCAAAACTGCTTACACTGCCCGCATTTTTTGTTTTGCTTTCCGTACACGCAAAAACATATTTTCCATTGGGAGATAAAGTCAGAAAAGACGGATTTAAAATACCTTTAACGGAGGTTACTTTTGATAATTTCCCCTTGATGGTATCCAGTTCATATACATAAATTCCCTCAGCGGTTTTATCACGGTTAAACGAACCGAAAAACACATACGTATTTTGTGAATATAATTTTGTAAAGGCTAAAATTATAAAGACTAAGCTTAGGGTCTTCTTCAAGGGTATAAATAATTTTTAGATAATTTAAGGCAGTACCGCCGATAGATTGCAAATCTACATATTTAGGTTGGCTTGACAGCATATTTCTTTATGAAAATGGGTGTAACTCTAATGTTTTATTTCGTAATTAAGCATTTTCTACTATTTGGTTTCTTCTTTATTAACTAAAAAATATGACAGGTTCTGTCGCTTTGAGACTATATCTTTGTATTATAAAAATAAAAAAACACCGTCAGGTGATAAATTGATATTAAATCACATCAAAATGATTTTGTGTGTTAAAAATTGTTAAATTTGAAGAATTTTAAATAAGTAATTAAAAAACAACAGATGAAAAAACTCTACTTGGGTGCATGTACTCTATGCACCATCCTGAGCCTCTCTGCCCAGGAAGTGATTTGGCAGAAAGACATCAAATCTTCCACTCAGGATTTTCTCAATCAGGTAATCACCACTATTGATCAGCAATATCTTATCACAGGAAGCTCAATTCAGGCTAAAAGCCAGTCGCCAGCTACTGGTAGCCAAAAGCCAAACAACGGCTACGATTTCCATTTGGTAAAACTTAACCAGCAAGGGGAACAGGTTTGGGAGAAATATTTTGCCGGACAAAACCATGATTATTTATCAGGAACGGTGACCACCCAGGATGGTGGATTTCTGGTTTCAGGTACCACATATTCAAGCAAAGGACTGGATAAAAAAGAAGATTCCAAAGGCGGATCGGATATCTGGCTGATCAGGCTGAATGAATTTGGTGATGAACTGTGGCAGAAAACCTTGGGAACATCTTCAGATGAAGAAGCCAAAGCAGTGATTCAGACCACCGACTTAGGATTTTTTGTAGCGGGAAATATTCAAAATTCATCCAAAGGCTATGGTTCAAAAGATGTCTGGATCACCAGGCTGGATAAAGAAGGGAAAGAACTGTCTCAGCTTATTCTAGGGGGAAGAGGACTAGATGAAGTCGAGAAAATGATCCCCACAAAAGACGGTGGAGCATTACTAGGAATCTATTCGAGGAGTTCCGAGGTTCGGGGTTCAGGTTCCGGGGTTGGGAATCCTGAGACTAAACCTTCGACTGAAAGACCGGTTAACTCAATAGCCATTAGCCAAATGCCAAAAGCCAGCAGCAACTTCGGTGAAGGCGACTACTGGATCGTCAAACTGGATAAAAATGGAAAACTAGAATGGGAAAAGAACTTTGGAGGAAAAGGCGATGACCATATCAGAACCCTGGCTTTAACTTCAACCGGTTTTATCATTGGAGGAGAATCCAGATCCGAAAGATCCGGAAATAAATCAGTGGGCATAGAAGAAGGTACAGACCTTTGGCTGATCTCACTGAATGAAAGAGGTGAAGAAATCTGGCAGAAATCCTATAATTTCAAGAACAGGGATATTTTGATGGGAATGAATGTGATTCAGAGCCAAGAGCCGAGAGCCAAGAATCAAGATGCCACCAAAGGAATATTGTTGGGTGGTTATACTCAGTCGGAAGGAAGAATAGAAAAGGACGATGAAACCTTCTGGATGTTGTATCTGGATGGCAACGGTAATGAACAGTGGAGAAAACATGTAAATGGTGACTCGAGAAAAAGAGAGGAGAGACTTTCGGATCTGAAACTTAACAGAGACGGCTCAATTATTCTGGCCGGAACCAGTGCTGAGGAATTAGGAAAAGAAAACTGGAAGATTGTGAAGCTGGGAGACAAACAGGTGGATCAGCTAATAGAAAAGAATGATATCAAAATCTATCCGAATCCGGTTTCAGATTATGCTTATGTAGAAATAGGCTTTGACTTTAAGGAAGCTGACATTATGCTGTACGACATGAGCGGAAGACAGCTTCAGAATATAAAAACTAAAAATAATGTTACCAAAATCAATACCCAGGCTCTGATTCAGGGTGCTTATCTGGTGACCATAAAAACGGATACGAATAAAACAGCGAATGCTAAACTGATTAAGAAATAAAAAACGACGAATCATGAAAAAAATAAATGTGCCCATTTGTATGCTTCTGGCATTCCAATTATACAGTGGCCAGGCGTCATCCGAGCCCAATAATAATTACGGATTACCCAAAATAGTAGCTCCATCCCAGGAAACCTTTGCCAGTAGCAGGATTAGTTTTGAACAATCTTCCAACGGTGATTTTACCCATCAGATTCCTATTTATAGCCAGCTCCGTACCCCAATATCTTTAAGCTACTCCAGTGGCGTTAGAGCAGACGATATTGGGACTAGCACTGGAATGTCCTGGATGCTGACCGCTCCGGGCGTTATTTCGAGGGTTGTAAAAGATGAAACAGACGAAAATAACACCAACTGGAAACCTGAAACGATTAGTGAAACCGCTGATTTACTTGCCATAAAAGAAGCTGCAAGAACAGGAAATGCAATAGATACTGAATATGACTGGTTTAATTTTTCGGTGGCCAATGGACTATCCGGGAGCTTCTACATTAACAGTAATTTACAGGTTTTTACCGAATCAAAAGATAAGGTCAAAATTGAAATTTTTGATCTGAATGCACCTGTATTTGGATACGGAAAACTATTCCGTTTTAAATTGACGGATAAAACAGGGACAGAATATTATTTCGGAGGGTCGGTAGAGAATATTGAAAGGTCCACTACTCAAAGCGCAGGGCCTGACAGGAGTGCCATCACAGGCTGGTATTTATATAAAATAATAGGCCCTGACAAACGGGAAACCAATTTTACTTATATCACAGAAAATCTCAATTATTATTCCTCATTGAATGCAGGGTTTAACCTACTTCAAAAATGCCCGAGTGATCCAACGGGGGTTCAATATACTTACAGTGATATTGTTAAAAACAAACTAAGCCAGCAATCCTACAAACCGAGACTTACTCTTATTTCAGAAGATAATAAGAATGTTTCTTTCATTTATGGAAAAGCACGAAATGATTTATTTACCAGCAATGCTGAAAATAACCTTCTGACTTCCATTGAAATAAAAAACGGGAATTTACTGGTAGAAAAATATAACCTGGAATATCAGGATGTCCAGGCACTAACTGCCGCTACGTATTATAATCTACCTTCTAACGAAACCACTACCAGAAACAGACATTTTTTAAAATCATTAAAAAACGTTACTAAAAACACCAGCACAGATTTCAGCTATTATAATCTGGAAAAACTTCCGGCAAGATTCAGTTTGAATGTTGATTATTATGGTTATCCCAATAATGCCAGTAATGTTTCCCCTTTCCCTGTTCCCGGACCTACCAATAACTTTGGCATTTTTAAATTGATGGGAGCTTATATGCCCTTAACAATGCTTTCTGCTAACAGGGAAGTGCTGCCATCATGGGCTTCAACAGGGAATTTAAAGCAGATCACCCATCCCACCAAAGGAATTTCCGAGATTTTTTATGATCCCAATTCAAGCGCTGGGGCCACCACCAAAGAAATCATGGAGTTAGGTGGTGTGGAAGCCCGATATAATCCCTGTGATGCGTCCCATCATTTTCCCACAGGGACCTTTACTTTTGTTTCCAATGGAAAGGATATTCATTATTTTGCAGTGGCTGGTCCTGATCCGGTACAAGGATGTTACGAGCCGGACCCTAAGTTGGTCAAGCATACTCTAACTATTACGGATGTAACAACAGGAAACAATGTGCGTACAGTTGCCGGCAATGCTACTAAAGACTTCGATTCTGACGCGTCAGGTTCTTCTCCTATAGGTACGGTAGCCGGGCATACCTATACAGTGGAATACAACGTTAAGGGAGTCGCAGCCTCATCCGGAGCTGCTAGAATTTACTATAATGCCCATAATGTTACAACCTATGAACCCGTATATTTTGGAGGAAGCAGGGTTTCCTCCATCAAAGAATCTGATGTAGAAGGGCATAGCTATACCCGGAAGTTTTATTATAACCCTCTTACCAATATTACAAGTTCTCAGACTTCGGTTGCCGATTATAACCTGAACTATATAGGAGCTGCGCTACGTCAAACTTCAAGATCTTGTACATCTGGTTCCAATACATTTCCATCCGTAGAAATAGTCAATATTTATACAGCTAGCCAGGATAATCTGCTGCCTAATTTTAACCATAGAAAAAATAAGGTCACCTATACCGATATTACAGAGATTGTAGAAAATAAAAGTGCAGTAGAGAAAAAGTTTAGTTATGTTCCCAATTCAGAATATAGTATAGGAAGGCCACCCGCGATTTATAACACGGCGGATACCAATTATGGAGAAGAAAAATCTTATTTACTGCTGGAAGAAAACAGTTATCAATATGAAAATTCGGCTTTTAAGAAACAGCTCTCTAAGACTTATAAATATGATTACAGCCAGCTAAAAAGTCTTAAAAACTATGTGTTTAAAGAGAATTTTACCTATTATCCAGACCCTACGGAGGATCAGCTCCTCAATGTCTCATATGGATTTTATGACAACTATTATGGGTTCTACAATCCTACGGAAGTAAAAACAACAGAATATCTACCGGATAATTCTACCATGACTACTACCAGCTACAGTAGTTATGCCAACCCGAACCATTATCAGCTAACCAATTCAAAAACCGTATTTACGGATGGTTCTACTCAGGAGACAAGCTACCAGTATGCTCATGAAAAAGGAAACCCACTGATGATTGGTAAAAATATGATTGGAATCCCTTTGGAAACGAAAACGGTGCAAACGGTGAATAATGTAACAAAAACCCTTTCCAGAACAGAGACCATTTATCCAACGGTTTTACCACATGTTGCTACTGGAAATCTGGTACTTCCTGTATCTATTTTAAGTTACGATAATCTAAACAATGCAAATTCTAAAGAGGTCAGTTTTGATAAATATGATGAACAGGGGAATATTCTGCAATACACTAAAAAGGATGGTATTCCAGTCAGTATTGTCTGGGGATATAATAAGACTGCGCCAATTGCAGAGATTGTTGGAGCTACCTATAGCCAGGTTGAAAGCCTTATCTCTGAAATTGTAGCTAAGTCGAATGAAGATGCTGCTGATCCAACAAAAGAAGGAGCATTGCTTTTAGCCTTTGAGAATTTCAAGCCGGTAGGTTCGGTCACAAAGTATACTTATGATCCTTTGGTGGGCGTAACTCATATTATCCCACCATCAGGGGTCAGAGAGCAGTATATCTATGATACTGGAAACAGGCTCAAAGAAGTAAAGGTCAGGGAAAAAGACGCTTCGGGAAATTACATCATGAGAGCCATTAAGCAATTCACGTATAACTATAAACCTTAACACCAATTATGAAAAAGCAATTTATTAAAAAGTTATTGGCAATAACAGGTTTATTGTCTATATCAACCTTATCATTATCCAATGCACAAACGCAAACGGAAAACTATATCCAGTCCAATACCTGCCTGAATGGTGATTGTACCCAGAAATCAGAAACCATCACTTATTTTGACGGATTGGGAAGACCCAAGCAGATCATCAATGTAAAAGCCACAACAACAGGGAAAGACCTCGTTACGCCCATTACCTATGATGTATTCGGCAGGCAAACCAAGGATATACTTCCGGTTCCAATAGCTACACAAAATTCATCCATCCATTCAGGAGTAATGAATGAAAATACAGCTAATTCTTATTATGGAGTAAGCAATGCCTATGCTGAAAAAGAAATAGAAAGTTCCCCTCTGGACAGGGTTCTACAACAGGGACAGGCAGGCGATGTTTGGAAATTGGGATCAGGACATTCCACAAAATACAAATATGAAAGCAACACCGGGAATGAAGTAAAGCAGTTTGTAACAAGTACCTCTATAAGTACGGCAAATGGCATTTCAACTACTGTTAATTCTATACCTGTTGCTGCTGGCAATGGTTTTCATAATGCAGGCACACTGTATAAAAATACGGTAACCGATGAAGATGGAAATCCTGTCACTCAGTTTGAAAATGCGCGTGGACAGACATTACTTATAAGAAAGAATGATGGAACCCAGAATATAGATACTTACTATGTTTATAACGAATACAATCAGAAAGTATTTATAATTCCGTCATTAGCAATCAAACAAGTTGAACAAAATAATAATGTGATCAGCCAGTCGATTCTGGATGAATTATGTTACCAGTATCGTTATGACGGACAGGGCAGAGAGGTTGAAAAAAAGCTACCAGGAAAAGGCTGGGAATATACAGTCTATGATAATGCTGATAGGCCTATTCTTTCACAGGATGTTAACCTACGTGCCCAAAGTAAATGGATGCTCACAAAATACGATCAGTTGGGCAGGCTGGCCTACACAGGTTTAATTACGGGGGCAGAAGAAAGGATTGTGTACCAATATCTGATTAATAATATGATTGTTACTGAAACACCCACTACCTCCGGATTTAATAAGAATGGGATAATGGTGTATTATACGGATAATTATTTTGCAGGTGCAATATCTACGGTATTAACAGTCAATTATTATGATAGCTACCCACGGGATACAAAAGAATTTCCGCCATCTAAAATTCTTGATCAATTTGTAATTAGTGACGATGGTACTGCTAATGGTGGGGTATCCACTCTCAATATGCCCACTGCCTCTTATGTAAAAAACATTGAAGATGACAACTGGACCAAAACTTACTTTTATTACGATACAAAAGGTAGGAAAGTTGGGGAAAAGAGCTGGAACCATCTTGGCGGGTATACCAAAAAAGATTTTAAGGTTGATTTTTCCGGTATGGTGGAAGAGAGCTACACCTGGCATCTTAAAAGTCCTTCTGACACGGAGGTGAAAATCAAGGAAAGATTTGTTTACGATAATCAAAAGAGGATTCTGAAACAATATCACCAGGTGAATACCAATCCGGAAGAATTACTGGCAGAAAATACTTACAATGAGATCGGGCAGCTTGTTAATAAAAAGACAGGCAATACTACAGGAACACCTTTGCAATCTGTAGATCTTTCTTACAATATCAGGGGATGGCTTACCAAAGTCAATGATCCTGCCAGCTTGAATGGGAAGTTTTTTGCCTATGAAATCAAATATCATAATCCTTCTTATGCCAACGTTTCTGCAGGAAAATACAATGGAAATATCGCAGAAATAGACTGGTCAACTTCGGATGATAGTAAACTGAGAAGGTATAATTATCAGTATGACGGATTGGATAGGCTAAAGAATGGAATTTACTCAGAACCTACTGTCACGGTTCCACAGAATAATTACTATAATGAAACACTAAGTTATGATGTAAACGGAAATATCCAAACCCTAAAAAGAAACAGGTTGTTATCAAATGTAGGAGCTATAGTGATGGATAACCTTAGCTATACCTATACAGGGAACAGGCTTAATACAGTAGCCGATACATCAGGAAATTATGGAGGTTATCCGGATATTTCCAGCAATCTTATCACCTATGATAATAATGGGAATATGACCAGTCATGTTGATAGAGGGATGTTGCAGATTGATTACAATTACCTCAATCTTCCCAACTACATAAAATTTGATAGGGAATATGAATCACATGATTTTCATAATACCTATAATGTCAACACCAGATACCTTTATAATGCTGCTGGTAGTAAGCTAAGAAAAATCTATACCTATGGATCAGGAAGAACCAATATGGAAACTATTAGCACTACTCATTATTTAGATGGGTTTCAATATACTGATAATGAGCTGAACTTTGTACCTACTACTGAAGGATATTATGATTTCGTTCAAAATAAGTATATTTACAACTATACAGATCAGGTAGGAAACATCAGGCTAGCGTATTATAAAGATGCTTCCGGAAATGTAAAAATAGACAGAACCAACCATTACTATCCTTTCGGATTAGAATTTGGGGGAGAGTTAGGTACAAGTAATTCAATTACACCAAATTATACCTATTCCAGCCAAGGACAAGAAAAACAGATGGAAACGGGATGGAGTTCCTACAAGTGGCGAAATTATGATGCTGCGATGGGGAGGTTTTTTAATGTTGACCCGTTAAGTGAAAAGTATAATACATGGTCAACATATGCTTTCAGTGGTAATAGAGTTGTTGACGCAAGGGAATTGGAAGGTTTAGAACCACATATTTTATTTAATAAGAGAGAGGATGCTGCTGCTAATTTTGGACAACAATATAATGGAAAGTCAATTCTAAATAAACGAGAGTATATGGCATTTATTTATTCCATGTCTGTAGATGGAAAAAAATATTATGCTTATAATACTCCTGCAAAAGGAAATGAACATGGTATTCCAAAGAGTAAAATTAATACTTGGTTACCAGAAGGAGCGACTGCCAGTGCTTATATTCATTCCCATGGAAATGATAATAAAGAATATGATGATGAGAATTTCTCTGGAGAAGTAGGTGAACCAGGAGGAGATATTGGTTATGCAAATAAAATAAAGTTAGATGCATTCCTTGTAACACCCGGAGGATTATTAAAATATTTTGATCAAAGTTCAGGTACAGAAAAAACGCTAAGAAAAAATATGCCAAGTGATCCCAGCTCTTTAGAAAGGCAAAATAAGATTGATCCAGTAAAAAATCCTAGTCCTTCTGATGGAGATTATTTAACAAAGCCTAAGACTTCTACCTTCCAAAAACCTAAATTAGACGGTGCTCTAAAATCATTAGATGAGAATAAAAAAAATGAAATCGTATTGAAAAATAACCTTAAACCTAAAAATCAATGATTATGAAAAACTATATCTTATTATTTGTTTTATTTTCTTGCTGTAAAAATACAGCAAGAAATGAACGCCAAATTGTTGGATCTGATAAAGAGGTTGCATTGATTCTCGCTGAAAAAAAATGGAATGAAATTTATGGTAAATCTACCATTAGTAAACAAAAACCATTTATTGTAAAACAAAAAAATGATAGTATTTATACTGTACGTGGAAGTTATCCAAAAGATATGATAGGTGGTGTGGCTTATGCTGAAATAAATGTAAAAACTAAAAAAGTAGTTAAATACACTCATGGAGAATAGTTTAGATTTATTAGTTTTTTTAATGGAAGTTGGAGTTGCTATCTAATTTACGACAAAAAAGCTAGTACTTCTTGTACTCTCTAAATCAAGAGAATGTTATAAATAATTAGGGTATTGATTTCAATACCCTAATTTTCAATGTAATCAGATATTTTCCGATTGCAAAAATGAAACTATTTACTACAGAAAGAAAGTTAGTTACCCACTATTATCCTTTTGGACTGGAATTTGGGGGAGAATTAGGTACGAGTAATTCAATAACGCCAAATTATACCTATTCTAGCCAGGGCAGGAAAAACAACAAGAGACAGGATGGAGTTCTTACAGATGGAGGAATTATGATGCTGCGATGGGCAGGTTTTTCAATGTTGACCCTTTAAGTGAAAAATATGCTTATCAATCACACTATAACTTTTCAGAGAATAGAGTTGTTGATGGGAGAGAACTGGAAGGATTAGAATGGGCTTCTACAAAAAATGATAAAGGCATAACGACTAATCGACAACTTGCTGTATCTATTAATAATAATACCAAACTTAAAGATAAACAGTTTAATCAATTAGTAGAATTCATAAAAAAAGATTTTTCGAAGACTTATGGAGCAGACGGAGCAAAAGCTGAATTGATTATTTCAGATAAAGCGACCATGAAAGTTGAAATTGTAAATCAAACAAGTGAGGTTATAACTAATGAAAATGGTGAAGAATTTTCAAAATTTAAAGGAGGCGTTACTGCAACATTAGGGGAAACTCAAGAAAATTCATTTACAGTTACGGGCACAGTTGATGGTACCAAAAGAGGAAATAGTGATATTGCAAGATCTTTTAATCATGAATCTGGACACTCTGCTGGATTAGATCATCCTTGGGAGAACAGGGATAAAGTTTCTGATGTTAATCAAAAGTCGAAAGATGTTTCACCCAAAACAGTTAAAGCTAATCTTTTAAATTCAGGAGCTAATCCAAATCCAAACTATAAACAAAGTGCCGGATCAAAATTGACCTCCGGACAGTTAAAAAAAATGGATGAAATAATACAATCTCAACAACCAAAGAATTAATTATGAAAAAATTTATATATTATCTGATAATCTTATGTGTCCTAGGTGGCTGTAAAAGCTTTACAAGAACAGATTTACAGAGTGATTGTGGAAATACCTTTGAAGTCCAATACATTAAAAAAGGGAAATACAAACTTTCTAAACAAGAAAGAGCAAAAAATTATTTAACTATTTATTTCTTGGACGAGTTTAATGATCAGATAAAAATTAACATTAATCAAAAGGAGATATTTAATAAAAAGATCGTTACAGATACTACAAAATTTGATACTTATTCTGCCGCTTTTACCTATAAACTGTCGTCTGCCGATAATAAATATATTATGAAAGGATATTCAGAGCGTAATAAAACGTGCTTTGAAATACCGATTGATACAAAATATAGGATTATTTATCTCTATTACTATCAAAATAAATGGATTGTTAGATTTAGTAACAACTTAAGAATTGATTAGAAGAAGTTTCTCGTAGTAGTGAGTATCTTGTTCATATCTTAGGATAAAAAGCAAACTGTCTTTTATACTTATAATGTGCTATTTTATATTTACTACCATAGAGATTTAATCGTAAATCTCAGGCTGACCTACAGTATTGGAGCTGGCGAAAATCTGACAATAGACAAGGATGACTCACTTTTATCTCTTTTGGGCTAGAGTTTGGAAGAAATTAAGTACCTCCATTCAATAACGCCAAATTATACTTATTCTAGTCAGGGACAGGAAAAACTGAGAGAAACGGGATGGAGTTCCTACAAGTGGAGGAATTATGATGCTGCGATGGGTAGGTTCTTTAATGTTGACCCGTTAAGTGAAAAGTATGCTTATCAATCCCATTTTAATTTTGCTGAAAATAGGGTTGTTGACGGTAGAGAATTGGAAGGTTTGGAATGGGCATCAACTCATTATTATTCTTTAAATGGATCTCAAAGAATTGAGAATAAGGTAAGGCTAAAAGTAGAAAATAATTCTTCATTACTACAAAAAGATGCAGTCTCACTTGTTAACACAATTGTAGCCAATGCAGAAAAGACATTTACAGGAACAACTAATGATGTATCAATTACTACGAAATTTGAGTCTGTGCAATATGTAAATAAGTTAAAAGAAGGTGATTATGGAATAAAATTAGTTGATAAGGTAGAAGGAGGATCAAGTCCTATGACTGCAGGTTTAGCAATTGTTGGAGACTCCCAATCCAATATAATGCAGGTACATACAATATTTGCGAGTAATGAGCCTGCTGTAGGTGTTCATGAAATGGGGCATTCTGTTGGAATGAACCATGAATCTGATCCAAAAAATTTGATGGATAAGCAGCCTACCGAGTATAATGTTACTAATGAACAATTGGAAACAATGAAACAAAATATCCCAACAAAAGTAAAAATAGAAACGAATGAAAAACAATTTGTTACACCATTATTTAATATTGATTAGTTTTATATTAATCCTTATTTTCAATTCCTGCAATGCTTTTAGAGCACAGGAATTGAAATATCATACTAGTTATGATAACTTAGAATTAACAGAAAAAGAAAAAAATATTGATAAAATAATTAAAGATAAATTTAATGTGGTTTTTGAAGAGTTATTTAAGAGTGATAAAATAGATATATATATCAATGGGAAAAATAAATTTTCTAAAGAAATATCAACTAATAATGTAACTGGTGAATCTGCATTTTTCTCCAGTAATGATAAAATAATAAGCTCTTTTATTATTTATGTAAATAACAATAAAATTGAACTGAAAAATTCGGATTTGATAAAATTTAAATATTTATATATTCAAAAAAAAGGACAGAATTTACTTTTGACATTCTCTAATAGACCAAAATATTATGCTTAATTTCCACGCTGTGCACAGACTGTGACTTTGAGTTAATAAATAAAGACCATTGCAATTGCAATGGTCTTGTCTTGGCGCAGTAACAGCTATATTTACCAGTACAAGGAATGAGTAAAAAAGAAGCTTTTACGAAGACTGCGAACGCAGTTCAGCCAGGGTAAGTTTTACGGTAAACTTTACCGTGCAAATAAAATTCGAAAGCTAAATGATAAATTTTGTTAAAACATATTACACTATAATATTTGCTATTTTAACTATAGCAATGATTTTTTACCAATATCATTTTATAAGAAAATTTAAAAGTTCTTATAAGCAAGATGGCCTTTATGCAATTGGTACAATAAAAAAAATTGATGATTATGGAAGAGGGACTGGTTTCAATTTTATATACACTTTTATTGTAAACGGAAAGAAATTTACATCAGTATGTGATATTGGAGATTTATCGTTTTCAACTGCACAGAAAGAAGTAGATAAAAAATGTTTAATTATATATTTGAATAATGATGTTCATAACAATAGACTTTATCCAAGTATTCCTTTAAATGATTCTCTAAATAATGATATTAAAATACGAAAGTGGATTGAAAGTAATTCTAAGGTCAAATCTAAAATAGATCCAGTTCCTTCACCAGGTTATTTTTTGCAAAATTATTTTTAGAAATATTTAAAAGAGTCTTTACTTACTACTTTATTTTTACAGTAGTTGCTAAAATAGTTTTCAAACTCTGTTACTCTAATGATTTTCTTGAAGTGAATCAATACTATTATCTAAAATCAATGCCTACATTATTTTAAAAGTAGCCCCACCAGGAATCGAACCTGGATCTAAAGTTTAGGAAACTTCTATTCTATCCATTGAACTATGGGGCCTTTGGAGTCGTAAAGATACATATTATTTAAATCTGTTTTAATGATTTGAAGATGACAGAATGGAGATTGGTATTGGTTTATCCAACAAAAAATAAAAGAACCCGCTCTTTAGGAGCGGGATTCAGTAGATAAATACATCTCATTTTTTTAATTAGACAACAATAAAAAGCACAGCCGACAATGCTGTGCTTAAATTTTTATTTCAAATTTAATTGCAATTTCAATAGTAGTAAGAAAAGCAAATAAAGTTTCCACTTCGATTATTATTACATAGTAAATGTACAAATAATTCTAATACGAAATATGAACTTAATGTTAAAATTCACAAGTTATCCACAATTTTTTGTGGATAAGTATGGTTGTGCAGATTTTTCGACTCACAGAAAAAGGGAGATAAAAAGAACAGAGAGCTCAATGGCTCTCTGTTTTATAGTTAGTTTTCAAGTTTTTCCTTGATATATTTTGCAGTATAAGACTTCTTATTTTTTGCTAAATCTTCCGGCGTTCCGGCGAATACCACCTCACCACCATGTTTTCCGGCTTCCGGACCGATATCGATAATATGGTCGGCACATTTTATAATATCCGGCTGGTGTTCAATAACGATCACAGAATGTCCAAGATCAATCAGTGCCTGCAGAGATTTCAAAAGTTTCTGAATATCGTGGAAATGAAGACCTGTAGAAGGCTCATCAAAAATAAACAGGGTTTTATCTGTTGTAACGCCTTTAACAAGGAATGATGCCAGTTTTACACGCTGTGCCTCACCACCGGAAAGGGTAGAAGAACTCTGCCCCAGCTGCAGGTAGCCCAGTCCAACCTCCTGTAAAGGTCTCAGCTTGGTGACAATTTTTTCTTCGTTATTATCTTTAAAGAATTCCAATGCTTCATCTACTGTCATATGAAGGATATCAGAAATATTCTTTTCATCAAACCTTACTTCAAGGATCTCATTTTTGAAACGTGTCCCTTTACAAACCTCACATTCCAGTTCAATATCAGCCATAAACTGCATAGAAACATTGATTACCCCTTCACCCTTGCATTCATCACATCTTCCGCCATCTACGTTGAATGAGAAATGTTTAGGTTTATAGCCCATCATTTTGGAGATTTTCTGCTTGGCAAAAAGATCACGGATATCATCGTACGCCTTCAGATAGGTTACAGGGTTGGAACGGGAAGACTTTCCGATCGGGTTCTGGTCGATCAGTTCAATATTTTTAATCAGTTTTTTAGGGAATTCTACAGAATCATAATCCCCTTTTTTACCGCCCATTCCCAACTGAATCTGGATATCATTGGTAAGGATTTCTTTCATTAAAGTAGACTTTCCGCTTCCTGAAACTCCCGAGATCACAACCAGGCTTTCCAAAGGAACATCTACATCAATATTTTTAAGGTTATTCTGGCGTGCCCCTTTGATATGAATCCATTCCTTGGCCTTTCTGCGTTTTTCAGGAATTTCTATTTTCAATCTTCCGGTAAGATATTTTGAGGTCAGTGTGTCAGCGTTTTTCAGATCTTTGTAATCGCCTGCAAATACAAGCTCTCCACCAAGATAACCAGCTTCCGGACCTATATCTATAATATAATCGGCGGTTCTCATTACATCTTCATCATGCTCTACCACAATAACCGTATTTCCTAAATCACGAAGGTTTTTCAATACTTCGATCAGGTTTTCCGTATCTTTAGAATGAAGACCGATAGAAGGTTCATCCAGGATATAGATAGACCCTACTAAAGAACTTCCCAAGCTTGTGGCAAGATTAATTCTCTGACTTTCACCACCGGAAAGTGTATTGGAGGTTCTGTTTAAAGTTAAATATCCTAAACCAACCTTTAATAAAAATTCCAGACGGGTCGTGATTTCATATAACAGTCTTTTTGCTACTTCCTGATCATGTTCAGACAACTGTAATCCGTTAATTAAAGGTGCCAGCTCATCCAAAGGAAGTTCAATCATCGATTGGATGTTATGTCCGTCTACTTTTACCCAGCTGGTTTCCTCACGAAGCCTTAACCCTTCGCAGGTATGGCATAAGGTTTTTCCTCTGTAGCGGGAAAGCATCACACGGTATTGGATTTTATACAGGTTTTCCTCAAGCATCTTGAAGAAATTATTGATAGAAGGGAAGCTGCTCTTTCCGTCACCTTTCCAAAGGAAGTTTTTCTGTTCCTTTGTTAATTGATGATAAGGCTTATGAATAGGGAAGTCGCCTGCTTTTTTTATGAAATCTTTTTTCCATTCGCTCATGGATTCCCCTCTCCAGCATACTACGGCATCTTCATAGATGGATAACGTTTTATTGGGTACCACAAGATCGTCATCAATTCCGATTACTTTTCCATAGCCTTCACAAGCCGGACATGCCCCATAAGGATTATTGAAGCTGAAAAAATGAACATTGGGTTCCAAAAACTCTATACCATCCAGTTCAAACTTATTGGAGAATTCTTTTACCGATCCCGTATCCGGATTTTTCAGTGCACAATATCCACGGCCTTCATAAAAAGCCATCTGGATAGAATCGGCAAGTCGCTGTAAGAAACTTTCGTCTTCCTCATAAGAAAAACGGTCAATCACAAGATTGATGATCATTCCTTTTTCAGGGATAAATCCGAAACTCTCCAAATCTTCTATTCCCGCTACATTTCCGTTTATTTCAAGTCTTGTGAAACCGGCTAGTTTTAAAATATTCAGTGTTTCTTTAAAATTATCTGCATCATATTCCAAGGGTGCAGTCAATAAAAAAGGAGTGTCTTTTTTTGATGCTTTAATAAAATCTACCACATCAGAAACAGAATCCTTTTTCACTTCCTCCCCGGAAACCGGAGAAAAAGTTTTCCCGATTCTGGCAAACAGAAGCTTCATATAATCGTAGATTTCAGTGGATGTTCCTACTGTAGACCGTGGATTGGAAGAAATTACCTTCTGCTGGATGGCTATGGAAGGAGCAAGCCCTTTAATATCATCAATTTTAGGTTTTTCCAGTTTTCCTAAAAACTGTCGTGCATAAGAACTTAAACTTTCTACATATCTTCTCTGTCCCTCTGCATAAATTGTATCAAAAGCCAAAGATGATTTACCGCTTCCCGAAACTCCCGTAATCACGATCAGTTTGTTTTTAGGAATCAGAACATCTATATGTTTCAGATTGTTAAGATGTGCATTCTTAACGAAAATCTGTTTTTTTATATCTATTTCTGTAGTATTAGCCATATTTTGTTTATTCATAAAAGTAACTGCACAGTATTTGATCTGCCAGTAGTAGTGCTTTGCCCTGGTAATATTCCGGGATGTCATCAATTGAACTTTTAAATTCATTCCCCAATTCTTCTGATACAAGACTGCATTATTGATAAAATGCCGTCAGAAAATACAGTTGAAAAGAATGTCTTCTCCCGAAAAATTAAGACCCACAAAATTACGAATTTTTAGTGAAAATTCTATGCTTGTTCTGTTTTCAAAATAAATAGCAGAATAAGTGAAAAAAAGTGTTTTGAAAGCTAAATAATGCACTGATAAAAAATAAAATAGCGGCTTTTTTGCTGTATTTACTTTTTTAGAATATTTATTTTTCATTGTGTTTTAAGGAATTTTATGATTTTGATTATGTTTTTTTACGCAAGTATTGTTTTATGTTTAAAAATTATTTAAAATTGTATTCATAAATATGTAATATAGAGATGAGGAAATTATTCAGAGATCTGGTTACACATTTAATGAGAAAAAGATAGAAAAAATTACTCCCTCAACACAAGATGCAGCACCCCATGCTGCATCTTTTTTTATGACAAGTATCATTTGTCTGTCTTAGTGAACTCCCTTACTTTTGGAATCTGTTATAAAAGAAAATTACGGATACGTTATGATCAAAAAGATAGGAAGTGCTTTTTTTCTGGGATCTCTGCTTTGGGTACAGGCACAGGAAAAGACAACAGATATTGAAAGCATTGAATTTCAGGGGAAATTTATCTCTACACCTTATAAAAATGCCAATCAGAATATCAGTGTCATCACCAAAGAAGATATTGCTCATTCTCCGGCCAGAAGTATTGATGAAATTCTTCAGCAGGTTTCAGGAATGGATATCAGAAGGAGGGGAGCCAACGGGGTGCAGAGTGATATAGGCTTCCGTGGAAGTTCTTTTGAACAGGTCTTACTATTGCTGAACGGGATCAGAATGAATGATTCCCAAACCGGGCACAACAATATGAATATTCCGGTAGATTTAGCAGATGTAGAAAAAATAGAAGTTATCAAAGGTCCTGCTGCCAGACGATTTGGTCAGAATGCCTATGCGGGGGTAATTAATATCATCACTAAAGTAATCCCAGGAAAGCGAGTGAAAATCAGTGCAGATGGGGGAGATTATGAAACGTATGGCCTCGGTTTCAGTGCCCAGCTGGGAAATGAAAAATTTTCAAGTGCCCTTCAGGCAAATTCTGCTTCTTCACAGGGATATATGTATAATACTGATTATGAAATCAGGAATGTATTTTACCAGGGCCGGATGGGTATTAAAAACGGAGATCTTAAACTTCAGGCAGGTTTTTCAGAGAAAAAGTTCGGAGCCAATGGATTTTATGCTTCTAAAAGCGCTACAGAACAGTATGAGGAAACCCAGGCATCCATTGTAAGCGTAGCCCATCAGCAAACTTTTGGAAAGCTGAAGCTTAATTCTAATGTATATTGGAGAAGAGGGCAGGATATGTACCTTTATAGCAGGCAAAATCCATCGTTTTACAGGAATATGCATATTGGAAATAACGTAGGAGGAGAAGTAAATTCAAGTTACCAATGGGGGCTGGGAACAACCGGAGTTGGCGTGGAACTGAGGAAAGAGTTTTTAGTAAGCAGTAATTTGGGGAACCCTAACCGTTTTGTGTCCCAGGTCTTCTTTGAACATCATTTTTCATTACTCGATAAAAAACTGAATATCAGCCCGGGAATTTCATGGGCTAATTATTCTAAAGAAGGTAATTTTTTCTATCCGGGACTTGATGTAGGCTATAGTTTCAATACCAACAATAAGATCTACGGAAATATAGCTAAAGTACACCGTATTCCAACATTTACTGAGCTTTATTACGTAAGCCCAACCGAGCATGGTAATGTCAATTTACAACCCGAAAATGCCATTTCATCAGAAGTTGGATATCAGTTTCAAAACAATAGGATTCTTGCGAAAATCAGTGGATTTATGAGGAATTCCGATAATTCTATAGACTGGGTTAAAAATACGTTCAATGATAAGGTCTGGTATGCCCAAAATGTTGGCGAAATTAAAATAAAAGGAATAGAAGCTGAAGTAAATCATAAAGTAAATGATTGGTTGAGATATTCGGTGGGATATACTTTCCTGGATAGCAAATACAAAGAAAATAATGAGTTTGTTTCAAGGTATATTCTTGATAATCTGAAACATCAGGTGGTAGCCAGACTGGAGACAAAATTCCTTAAAAACTTTACGAATGAGCTTGTGTACAGATATAATGAAAGAGAAAATCTGGGAACCTATAATCTGCTGGATGAAAAATTAAGTTTTGCCCAAAAGGACTTTTCAGTCTATGTTCTGATCAATAATGTGACCAATACAAATTATACTGAAGCCTTTGGAGTAGAAATGCCCCAAAGATGGTTCCACATTGGGTTTTCATACACTATTGATATTAAGTAGCTGTTAATTTAATATGAATTAAAGTTAATATTAACAAATTGTTAAAAAATATACATTTGCAAAAATTTTTTATGAAACTTTTTTTAAGTCTGAGTTTACTTTTGAGTATGACATTATATAAAGCCCAGGAACATCTTTCCAGCTTCAATGCTGTGACTTTAACCTATAAGTTTCATCCAAAATTTTTCATATATGCAGAAGGGCAGCTTCGTGGCAATGAAGACTATACTTACCCCGACTATTATGAAATAAAAGGTGGACTGGGATATAATCTTACCAAAAACCATAAACCTTTTGTAGGACTTGGGAGATATGTCAATTATAAAGACCATAGCCTGAGCAGAGAAGAGTTCAGGGTATGGCTTCAGGATGTAATCGACTTTAAAAAAGGTATCGTAAAATTTGAAAACCGTTTCCGTGTTGAAAAAAGCTGGTTTTATGAACCGCAGATAGACAAAACCTCTCAAAGAATGCGTTACCGTTACCGTTTGAATGTCAGTGTCCCTTTAAATGCTAAAACAATAAAGAAAGGAACTGTTTTTGCCAATGCTTATGACGAAATTTTCCTTGTATCACCTATGAAGCCTACTTTCGCCAGAAACAGGGTATATGGAGGGTTTGGCTATCAGATCGATGAATACTTTGGAATTCTAACCGGATATCTTTGGCAGCGTGAATTTGAAGCCAAAGGAAATAAAAACTTACATTTCATCTACCTTGCCTTGAATATCAATATTGACGGTACGGATCATCACGTGAAGACTTATGACTTCCCGGGTGCTGATTAATATTTCTCTATCAGGTAATGATAGGCTTTCAGATATTTATTAAACCTTTTGATATCCTTAGGACTAAGCTCCCTGTTTACTCTTCTGAGGTCCATATTGTCGCGAAGGTCATTTAACTTTACAGCAACAGCCAGCGGTGATCTTTCGGTCCTTTTCACAAATTCGTCGTAATCTTCTTCCGGATCAAACTTGGTAAGACAGCTGATCGCGAAAATGATATATTCCGGAAAACCTTCGGTTCTTAAATAATCCAGACTGAACTCCACAGGATGGTCTTCTACGACATCGTGCAGTACACCCACTATTTTTTCATCCAGTGTTTTACCATACTCCATAACCCGCATCACATGAGCTATGTAAGGAGCATGATACTTATCCGTTTGTCCTTTGTGTGCTTTGGTCGCTATTTTTATAGCTTTATGTAATAAATCTTCTTTTGTCATTTTTTCTAAAAAATAGAGTGCAAAAATAAAAAATGCCCTAAAAAGATAAGACATTTTGTTGATATTATTTCAGATGTTTTTTATAAATCTGTTTCATCATCTAAAGAGGCATGGGGAGCATTGTTTTTTACGGATTCTATTCCGTTTTCCATACCGTTTTCAGATTCATACATCTGGCTTGATCCTATGATCTGTCCGTTTCCAGCTTTAAGATTAAAATAACATCTGTCATCTTTAGCCTTATTTCTTTCATATTTTGTGTCATCCTGAGAATGGGTTCTCACAGATTCAACTCCTTTTTCACAGGAAGATTTTGAGCTGTATCCCTGGCTCGTTAAGATCACCTGTCCGTTTCCTGCTTTAAGGTTAAATTGAAATTCACTGTTTGTTCTCTTTGAAATAACGAATTTTCCCATATGTTTTTATTTTGAGTTATTAGTTTATAAGGCTGTACAAAAGCTGAGTGAAACGCTATAAACACCTTAGTTTATTAAACTTAAGCGTTCAAGAAACGCTGTAACTTTTATGGTTAAAATAAAAAGTGTAAACAAGTTCTGTTAATAAAATTAGGAAAAAATATTGAATTCCGGAGTTTTCTGAAATTCGTTTGCTCTTTTATACTTTGTAATTAAACATAAAAACGCCCCAAAAATGGGACGTTTTAAAATCAAATTTATGTTACAAAGACTAATAAGCTCCTTTTTCGATATAATGAGCCGCTACTTTTTCAGTTAGGGCCACTACATTTGGATGGTTAGCATATTTTGAAAATCTTCTTAACCCTGAAAGCATCATTCTCTGTTCATCACCTTCAGCAAAAGAAATAATTCCTTCTTTAGCGGCTACGATGATTTTCTCAACAGCCTTGTAAAGGTTTAACTGAGCCATTGCAGCTTCTACAGAATCAGGAGAGAAGTGTTTCTCAGCTCTCAATACAGCAGATTCAGCCATGTAGATCTGGTTAAGAATTTCAGAAGCATTTAATAATAAATGCTGTTGTTTCTCAATATCCATCATGTATTTCTGAAGAGCAGCTCCGGAAACCATTAAGAACACTTTCTTAAGGTTTGCGATAATTGATTTTTCCTCACTCATAAATTCTGAATAATCAGGAACTTCAAATGAAGGGATTCCCATCAACTCTTTACTGATAGCCATTGCAGGAGATAAAAGGTCTAATTCACCTTTCATCGCTCTTTTAATAAGCATTCCTACCGCTAATAATCTGTTGATCTCGTTCGTTCCTTCATAGATTCTTGAAATTCTTGAGTCTCTCCATGCAGATTCCATTGGAGTGTCTTCAGAGAATCCCATTCCTCCATACACCTGGATACCTTCATCAGCAGTGTGCTGGGCAAGGTCGGAAACGAATACTTTAAGGATTGAACATTCTACAGCGAATTCTTCAACACCTTTTAGCTCAGCTGCCTGATGATCCATTCCGCCAGCTACCAACTCATCAATTTTATCCTGAATATCTTTTGCTCCTCTGTAAGAACCAGCCTCACTTACGAAAACACCGGTAGCCATTTCTGCAATTTTCTTTCTGATCGCCCCGAACGTTGAAATAGAAACTCCAAATTGCTTTCTCTCGTTAGAATACTGGATAGAGTGGTTTAAAATTCTTCTCTGTGCATCTAAACAAGCTGCTGCTAATTTGATACGGCCAACGTTAAGTGCGTTTAAAGCAATTTTAAAACCGTTATTTCTTTCCCCTAAAAGATTTTCTACAGGAATCTTCATATCATTGAAGAATACCTGACGGGTAGAAGAGGCACGGATACCCAGCTTATGTTCTTCTTCACCGAAAGTTAAGCTTTCAGGGTTCTCAAGCTCTGAGCGGTTGATTACAAAACCTGTGATATTTTTATCATCATCAATTTTAGCGAATAGTGTGAATGTATCTGCAAATCCTGCATTGGAGATCCACATTTTCTGACCATTGATGATATAGTGTTTTCCGTCTTCGGAAAGTTTAGCTCTTGTTTTTCCTGAGTTAGCATCAGAACCTGCATCAGGCTCTGTTAAACAGTAAGCCCCGAATTTTGTTCCTGTAGCCAGGTCCGGAAGGTATTTTTTCTTTTGCTCTTCCGTTCCGTAAAGAACGATAGGAAGTGTTCCGATACCTGTATGAGCTCCGTAAGCTGTTGCTAACGATCCTGTAGTTCCAGAAAGATAGTCGCAGGCAAGCATAGTGGTTACAAAGCCCATTCCCAAGCCTCCGTACTCTTCAGGAACAGCAATTCCCAACATTCCCATATCTCCAAGTTTACGCATTGTTTCTTCCGTAAATGCATAATCTTTCTTTTCAAAACGCTCTTTTTGAGGAACCACTTCTCTGTCTATAAATTCTTTTGCAGAATCACGAAGCATTTTTTGTTCTTCGTTCAGTTCTTCAATACTGAAAATTTCGCTTGCAGGAATTTGTTTGATTAGGAATTCCCCGCCTTTTAATGTAGCCATATATTATTTTATTTTTTATTTTTTTGAGACTATTTAGATAATAGACGGATAGATAATAGATGTTTAATCTTGTCTATTTTCTTTCTATTATCTCTTAGTCTTTTATCTTATTAGTTTTTATTCAAAGTATTCTGAAATACCATTGTTGCTTTTTGAAATTCTTCAATTTTAATTTCGAAAATTTCACATTTTTCGTCAGATAGATATTTTCTGTGATTTGCTAATAATATTTGTGTTTGCAATTCAAATGATGAACCTAAAGAAATATCTAAAAAATGACTGAAGGACTTATTTGTTCTGCTTGAACCTTCGGCTATGTTTGATGGAATTGAAATTGCACATCTGTCCATTTGACTTTTCAAACCATATTTTTCATGTGTTGGAAAAGTATCTGTCAAATCTAATATGTTTTTTGATAATTCCAGGCCCAGTTGCCAGATTTTAAGCTTCTTAAAATTATGTCTTTTGAAATCAGTCATGCCTTTCTTTTGTCTTTAAGTCTATTATCTATCCATCTATTATCTCTCTGTCTTTAAAGTAGTTCGAAAATTGAAGCTGCTCCTTGTCCTGTTCCTACACACATAGAAACCATTCCGTATTTGTTGCCACGCTTTCTCATTTCGTCTAAAAGCTGAACAGTAAGTTTGGTACCTGTACATCCCAGTGGATGCCCAAGAGCAATTGCCCCTCCGTTTACATTTAAAATATCAGGGTTTAGACCTAATTCTTTTTTAATAGCAACAGACTGAGAAGCGAAAGCTTCATTAAGTTCGATCAAGTCGATATCTTTTAATTCTAAACCTGCCTGTTTTAATGCTTTTGGAATCGCATAAATAGGTCCCATTCCCATGATTCTCGGTTCAAGTCCCGCAGCTGCATAAGCTACCAGTCTTGCTTCTGGTTCCAATCCTAATTCCTTTACCATTTCTTCACTCATTACCATTACAAAAGCAGCTCCGTCACTCATCTGAGAAGAGTTTCCGGCAGTTACACTACCTCCGTTGGCAAATACAGGTCTTAATTTTGATAATCCTTCAAAAGAAGTGTCTTTTCTTGGACCTTCGTCTACAGAGAAATCAAACTTTTTAGTCTGCATTTTCTGATTTTCATCCAGGAAATTATATTCTACCGGGATAGGAACAATCTGATTGGCAAATTTACCTTCCTGATTAGCCTTTAAAGCTTTCACATGAGATTCAAAAGCAAACTGATCCTGTTCTTCTCTTGTGATATTATATTGCTTGGCTACTTCTTCAGCGGTGTAACCCATTCCCCAGTAGTAATCAGGGTTAGTCTTTGCAATATCCGTTTCAGGAACCGGTTTGTAACCTCCCATTGGAATATAAGACATAGATTCTGTACCACCGGCAATAATACAGTCAGCCATTCCGGCCTGAATTTTTGCCGAAGCAATAGCGATAGCCTCACTTCCTGAAGCACAATATCTATTGACCGTTACTCCCGGAACTTTGTCTGTATTTAATCCCATTAAAGAGATCAGACGTGCCACGTTAAGCCCTTGTTCAGCTTCCGGCATAGCATTCCCAACAATAAGGTCATCAATTCTGTTTTTATCTAATTGTGGAAGCTCAGCCATTAATTTTTCAATAACGGTAGCTGCCATGACGTCAGGTCTTGTGAATCTTAAACTTCCTTTTGGAGCTTTTCCAACGGCAGATCTAAAACCCTTTACTATATATGCTTGTTTCATTTTTTTGTTTAATTAATTTGTTTTTGAAATTTTTTTGCCTCGTAGAGATAAACTGTTCATAGCTGTTTATTTGTCTTCGTATTTTTTGTGGAGCTCCGTAGGAGCGACCTGTTAATCTTCAATCCATTCAAATAGGTATTTTGGATCATATTCAATTTCGAATTTTGACATCAGATTCAGATACTCTTCTCTAAAAGTTTTCTTTTTATGATGCTCCTCCTGGTTTAAAATATATTTCAATACCGGATCAATACTGCTTTTAGAATAAGAAAATGCTCCGTATCCTTCCTGCCAATTGAATTTTCCATTTATCCATCCTTTTTCATTAATGAATTTTGAAGATCCTGCTTTAATATCTCTTACTAAATCTGAAACTGACATTGTCGGATTCATACTTACAAGAATGTGAACATGGTCAGGCATTGCAAAAACTGCGAATAATTTTTGATTTCTATTGGAAACAATACCTGTAATAAATTGATGTAATTCTTCTCTGTTTTCTTTCGAAATCAGGTTTTGTCTTCCTTTAACAGCGAAAACAATTTGAATATAAATTTGTGTGTATGTGTTTGCCATAAAAACTAACAGGTCGCCTCTACGAGGCTCTGCAAAAATTGTAAATTATTCATATAGCTATTAACAACCTGCTCCTACGGAGCCGCCCATTAATTTCTCAACGGTTTACCATTTTGTAACATGTACTGGATTCTTTCAAGGGTTTTTCTTTCTCCGCAAAGTTGAAGGAAGGTCTCTCTTTCAAGGTTCAGTAAGTATTGTTCGGTAACTACTGTTGGTTCAGATAGATTTCCACCTACCATTACATTAGCCAGCTTATCTGCAATTTTCTTGTCGTGAGCAGAAATATAGTTTCCGGTAAGCATCTGGTCTGTTCCTACGTAGAACATTCCTAATGCGTCCCTACCCAATACTTTTACTCTTTGCTCAATAG
The DNA here is from genome assembly GCF_918698085.1 of Chryseobacterium sp. Bi04. Taxonomy (GTDB): domain Bacteria; phylum Bacteroidota; class Bacteroidia; order Flavobacteriales; family Weeksellaceae; genus Chryseobacterium. The sequence goes on along the minus strand of NZ_CAKKLP010000005.1, from coordinate 267,333 downwards.
GCTGGGTATACCCTTGTTCAGCTAGTAGTTTTGCTACTTTTTTAGCTTCTGCAATCTGTCTGTTTTTGCTTACAGAAACGATATCTTTACCTTTTTCAAGAATTCCCATATCATAAGCTTCGTAAGCTGAAGTGGCTACTTTACCCATAGCAATGTTCATGAAAGCTTCACGAAGTCTGTTGTTTTTAACGTCATCGCTATGGAATTCTCTTGAAGTTCTCAGGGTAAGTTCTTTTGTACCACCCCCTCCAGGAATTACACCCACTCCGGTTTCTACCAGTCCGATGTACGTTTCTGCTGCGGCAACCACTCGGTCTGCATGCATGGTCATTTCACAACCACCTCCTAAAGTCATTCCGTGGGGAGCAACTACTACAGGAATAGAAGAGTATCTTACTCTCATCATTGTTTTCTGGAAGTAGGCGATCGCCATATTTAGATCATCCCAATCCTGCTCAATAGCCATCATAAGGATCATAGCAAGGTTAGCTCCTACAGAGAAATTTGTTCCCTGATTTCCTACCACTAATCCGTCATATTCTTTTTCTGCTAAATCAATAGCTCTGTTTAATCCATCAAGAACTTCGCCTCCAAGAGAGTTCATTTTTGAACGGATCTCGAAGTTGATGATTCCGTCTCCCAAATCTTCAATAGCAGCACCCGAGTTACTCCAGATTGTTTTATTCTTTCTGATATTATCTAAGATGATGAAAGCATCCTGACCAGGGATCTTGTTGTATTCTCCTGAATTTTTATCAACGTAAATACTTTGTCCTTCATCATTTACTTTATAGAATGTTTCTACGTTTTTCACCCAGTCTGAAACTTCGTATCCAGCATCTTTTGCCAGTTCAATACCCTTTGCAACGCCTACGGCATCCCAGATTTCAAATGGTCCGTTTTCCCATCCGAAACCAGCTCTCATGGCATCATCAATTTTGTAAACCTCGTCAGAAATTTCAGGAACTTTATGTGAAACGTAGGCGAATAGTGCCCCTAAAGATTTTCTGTACAATTCCCCTGCTTTATCTTTACCACCGATCAATACTTTAAATCTGTCAATAGGTTTGTCGATCGCTTTTGTAAGCTCAAGGGTAGGGAATGAGGATTTTCCCTGAAGCTCATATTCTAAAGTATCAAGGTTTAATCCGTGAATTTCAGATTTACCTTCAGCATTTTTTACTTTTTTGTAGAATCCCTGTTCTGTTTTTGATCCTAACCATTTATTATCCATCATTTTCTGGATATAACCCGGAAGAGCAAATACATCATTGAAATCGTTAGCTTCAGCACCGCTTTGACGAACTCCGTTGGCTACCATTACCAATGTATCAAGACCTACTACATCAGCGGTTCTGAATGTTGCAGATTTAGGACGTCCAATGACAGGACCTGTCAATTTATCTACATCAGAAACCGTTAATCCTAATTTCTGTACATTATGAAGAAGATCCATCATAGAAAATACACCGATTCTGTTGGCGATGAAAGCTGGAGTATCTTTGGCTAAAACAGTCGTTTTACCTAAGAATTTTGCTCCGTAGTTCATATAGAAATCTATAATCTCAGGATCCGTATCGTTAGTAGGGATAATCTCTAAAAGAGGAAGATATCTTACCGGATTAAAGAAGTGTGTTCCTGCAAAATATTTTTTGAAATCCTCACTTCTTCCTTCTGTTAAGAAATGGATCGGAATTCCGGATGTATTAGAAGAAATTAATGTACCCGGCTTTCTGAACTGTTCAATCTTTTCATATACTGATTTCTTGATATCAAGTCTTTCTACCACTACTTCAATGATCCAGTCTGTATTTTTTATTTTCTGTAGATCATCATCGAAGTTTCCTACTTTAATTCTATCTGCAAACTTTGGAGAATAAAGAAGTGCAGGACTTGCTTTTTTCAGTTTTTCAAAGTTTTCGGTAGCAATTCTGTTTCTTACTACTTTGTCATCTTTGGTCAAACCTTTTTTCTGCTCAGCTTCAGTCAGTTCAAAAGGAACAATATCCAAAAGTGACACTTCAACACCGATATTGGCGAAGTGAGCCGCGATACCGCTTCCCATAATTCCTGAACCAAGAACCGTTACATGTTTGATTCTTCTTTTCATATGTAAATTTTTATTTTTAATAAGGTCGTATGTAACCATACGGTTTCATTATAATTTATTTTCTGTTGTTTAATAATTCGTTGGCTATCTTCATGATTTCAGTCATCACATCTTTAAAAGTATCCAGCTTCTCGGGAGCAATTTTTTCCATCACCTTTTTATTAAAGTTGACCACTACTTCCTTAGACATATTTCTGGAATTTAACCCTTTATCTGTAAGTTTAATAATGACCTCTCTTTTATCAGTGGTTGTCTTTTCCTTATAGATATATCCGTTATCTTCTAAAAGTTTGATGATTCTCGTTAAAGAGGTGGGCTCTATGGCCATCTTAGGGCCAAGATTCGTACTTCGGGTTCCTTCTTTGGGATCTATCTTAAGAAGGGTGAGGGCCTGTACTGCTGTAGAATCATGTTCCTGAGCTAATTCTGTGTACATTTTTGAAACAGCCAGCCAGGTCTGCTTCAAAATTAAATCTACGTTTTCTATTTTATCTTTGTCCATCATTTTTGCGCTAATGGTTTTACCCAAATTTAGTAAATATTATGCATGCATAGTATTTATTAACGTTAAATTTTGTTAATAAGCTGATAATAAGCGGATTAAATTGTATGATTAGCATAATACTATGCATGCATAGTATATGAAATAAATAACAAAAACTAAGTATTAATGAATGTTTTTAACGAAATTGATGATTTCTTCAAAGGATTGATATTGTTGTTTGGTGTTATCTTTAGTAATTACCCAAAAATGGTTCTGAAGCTCAAAATGAAATGAAGAAAGATCTTTTTGGAAGTTTTTTTGAAGCAGAGAATATAACATTTCTTTATAAACCTGGGGTGCCGAGATATGAGGAGCTATAAAATTCTCACTCATTTGAAATAAAGAAGTAGTAGTCAGTTCCTCATTCTGAAGCAGAATATCTTCTACAATTCCCGAATATAACTGATAGTTCTTTATATACCATATTTTATCTGCAAATTCTTTTGCCAGCCTCCAGTCGTGAGAAGAAAACAGGATAAGTTTATTCTGTTCTTTAGCCAGCTTTCTAAGGGTTTTAAGAATGATAATCTTATTTTTTTCATCAAGATGAGTAGTGGGCTCATCCAAAATAATAATAGGGGAGTTCTGCGTTATAGCCCGCCCGATAAAAGCTTTCTGAAGATTACCATCCGAAAGATTTTTAAGAAGGGTATGTCGATATTGGGTTAACTCTAATTCTTCTATAATGTGAGCGACTTCGTTCCGGTCTTCTTCTTTTAATTCAAAATAAAAAGGATAGTAAATATATTTTCCCAACGAAATAAGGTCTTCAACCGTATAATGCTGCGGGACAACCGATTTTGAAAAAACAACAGCAATCTGCTTAGCAATTTCTTTTACCGAAAACTTTTTTACATTTTTACCATTAATTAATATTTCTCCACTCTGTAAAGAAATCTGATGGAGAATAGATTTGATTAATGTTGTTTTCCCGACCCCGTTATTACCAATCAACAGACATACATCGCCAAGCTTAATCTCTGCATTAGCATTTGATATTAAAGTAGTATGGTAACCTATGTTAGCTTGTTTGATTTGTAGATGCATATTTGAGATGGTTAAACGCAAGGCGCGAAATATCTTACAAAAATACTGTTTTTAAGGTGCAAAGAATTTGACTTTGCCAGTTTTTTATACTTTTTATAGTTTATAAATGATTGACAACTCTTGTTACTCCATCTTTGAAAACATTGGATTGAAAGTTAAGTAATAAGCCTAATTTGCAATTTGTCATTTTTAAATAGGTTAAAAGTTGAGCTTTATGGGTAGGGTTTATATAATCAACTGTTTTTATCTCTAAAATCAATTTATTTTCAATGATAATATCTAACCTGAAAGCATTCTCGATTCTTAAATCTTCATAAACAATGGGGAGCAATTTTTGTTTTTCTACTAAAAGTCCTGCTTTAGTTAGTTCATAAAACATGCATTCTTCATATACATGTTCAAATAATCCTGCTCCAAGTTTTTTATGAATTTTTAAACCCATATCAAAAATAATTCTTGATAATTCATTTTCTGTCATTTGTGGTATTTTAAATAAATATATGAATTGTTGGGTAAACGCAAAGGCGCAAGGGGGGGGTCCTGAATTACGTATATTTTAAGGCGCAAGAAAATCAAAGATTTTCAGGAAATACTTTTGGTATCGATTAGTATATAAAAACTACCATTTTAGCAATGTGGGATTTAATTTTATCGGAGATAAAATCCTTGCGTCTTAAAACATTATAATTTGAAAATTTCTTTGCGCCTTAGCGTTTACCAACCACAATTAAGTTTTATTTTGCTTTAAAAGCATCATCAGGATCACTGGAATATTGAAAACGGAGCTTATTAGATTCAAGGAATTTAATGTTGGGTAAACGCAAAGGCGCAAGGGGAGCTCCTGAATTACGTATATTTTAAGGCGCAAGAAAATCAAAGATTTTCAGGAAATACTTTTGGTCTTGATTAGTATATAAAAACTACCATTTTAGCAATGTGGGATTTAATTTTATCGGAGATAAAATCCTTGCGTCTTAAAAACATTATAATTTGAAAATTTCTTTGCGCCTTAGCGTTTACCAACCACAATTAAGTTTTATTTTGCTTTAAAAGCATCATCAGGATCACTGGAATATTGAAAACGGAGCTTATTAGATTCAAGGAATTTAATGTTGGGTAAACGCAAAGGCGCAAGGGGAGCTCCTGAATTACGTATATTTTAAGGCGCAAGAAAATCAAAGATTTTCAGGAAATACTTTTGGTATCGATTAGTATATAAAAACTACCATTTTAGCAATGTGGGATTTAATTTTATCGGAGATAAAATCCTTGCGTCTTAAAAACATTATAATTTGAAAATTTCTTTGCGCCTTAGCGTTTACCAACCACAATTAAGTTTTATTTATCATCAGGATCACTGGAATATTGAAAACGGAGCTTATTAGATTCAAGGAATTTAATGTTGGGTAAACGCAAAGGCGCAAGGGGAGCTCCTGAATTGCGTATATTTTAAGGCGCAAGAAAATCAAAGATTTTCAGGAAAATACTTTTGGTCTTGATTAGTATATGAAAACTACTATTTTAGCAATGTTGGATTCAATTTTATCGGAGATAAAATCCTTGCGTCTTAAGAACATATTCATTTGAAAATTTCTTTGCGTCTTAGCGTTTACCAACCCAAATCAGATTTTATTTTGCTTTAAAAGCATCATCAATATCACTGGAATACCAAAAACGGAGCTTATTACGTTCAATGGAATCTGTGTTTTTTCTGCAATAATGGAGAAAAACATCATGATCAGCATTCCTAAAAACATATTCAGGATCCATTGCTGCCATAGTTTGGACGGGTTATAGACCAGCCTGCAGAAATGTGGAACAATAATTCCAATAAACAGGATAGGTCCTAAAAACGCTGTAATAGAGGCGGAAAGGAGAGAAGATGCTATAATAATTAATAGCTTCAGACGTTTTAAATTTACACCCAGGCTCTGTGCGTACGATGTTCCTAAAGAATTTCCGATCAGGGGTTTTATAGTTTTAAAACAGAAAAATAACCCTATTAACACAAGAATTGATAGAATATAAATCTGATTTCTGCTTACCATATTATTAGCTCCAAAAGACCATAGAATATAATTTTTAAGACTTTGGTTTTCGGCATAGAACTGAAGCAGGGAAACAATAGCTCCTGCAAAAGCAGAGATAAGGAATCCAAAAATTATAAGGTAAGATTTATCCTGGAATTTATTAGACATCGATAATAATATCAACATCAGCACTAAACTTCCTCCTATAGCGGATAAGCTCAAAAAACTATTTTGAAGAAATTCAGGAAGGAGGATATCTTGTGAAAAAAAAATGTAAAAAGCTACAGATAAACTGGCTACCGAAGTAATCCCCAATATATCCGGACCGGCTAATGGGTTTTGAAAATATTCCTGCATTAGAAAACCGGAAGTAGGAATTGAGATTCCTGCAAGAAGCATCACAAATACACGATTGATACGGATTTCGGCAATCTGGCTATGGGCAGAATCTTGAAAAAAATCCTGCAGCTCTAAACTTAAAAATCCTGTGTTCAGATTAATGCCAGCAGCTATAATAATAGCTACTACTAATAATAAACACAGGATTCTAAACCTTTTTGACATTATTCAGAAAGAATTTCTGTATATTTTTTACTTTAAAAAAGAATCGATTTTTGAATTCAGTACATCTTCTGTCATCATTCCTAAATACTCATCTGTTTTATCACCCTTTCTCATGAAGGTAAATGGAATAGAGCCACCATCCCATTGTTTGAAGTTACCGGAGAAGAAGGTTGGATCTAATTTTTGTCCATCCAAAAGAATAACGCTGCCGCTCAGATTGTTTTCTACAACAAAATTTTTCACAGCACCATCCCAATCTGATTTTTCATCGAGATTGACAAACGTGAATTTTACAGGTTTCCCTTTCAATTCCTCCATTTTATTTTTAAAACTAGGAATTTCTTTCATACACGGTCCACACCATGTAGCAAAAAAATTCGTCACATATAAAGTATCATTATTTTTGGCTAAATGTTGACCCACATTTTCCGGAGAAAGTTCTTTTGGAACATAGGCAGTTGTTTCAGCAGCCGTATTTTTTGTTACTGAAAGTGAATCTGTAGCGGTATTCTCTGTTTTCTGGCTTTCTTTTTTACAGCTGAAAAGAGCGGTAATAATAAGCGTGGATAAAATTATCTTCTTCATAAATTATTTTTTATCTATTTTTGAATTGAAGTATGGAACAACAAATCTATAAAGGGAAACTGATACAGTTTCATCGGTTAAAAGTAGCGAAAAAGGAAGAACTGACCAAAAATACTTTTTCTCTGGAGTTTGAAATTCCCGAGAATTTAAGGGATAATTTCAAGTTTGAAGCAGGGCAGTATGTGAGTGTAAAGTTTCAGTCTCATGGTGAAGAAGTAATTAATGATTATTCAATGACTTCGGCTCCGTATGAAGGGAAAATTTGTCTGGGAATAAAGGTTAATTCCCCTGAAGGAGCTACTTCGCAGCTATTTCAGAATTACAATGAAGGAGATCAGTTGTTGGTAGGTGAGCCTGCCGGAAGATTTACATTAGGGTCTAAGCCAAGTGAATTCCGGACTATTGTGGCTTTTGCTGGAGGTATAGGAATTACTCCCGTTTTAAGTCATTTTAAAAATATCCTTCATAATGAACCGAGGACGAGACTTTTTTTGTTTTTTGGAAATAAGAGTTCTGAGGACCTGATTTTCAGAGATCAGCTGGATCATCTTGCAAGAACCTGTGGAGACAGACTTCAGATTTTCTATTTTTTCTCACAGGAAAAAACAGCTGACCGCTTTTTCTATGGCAGGCTGGATGAGAAAAAACTGAATTTGATCATCAACCAGATCCTGCATCTGGATGATACTGATGAAGAATCTACCATATGGGATGCTGTAGATGAAGTGCTGATCTGTGGGAAAGGAGAAATGATAAAAACGTTGGCTAATGCCTGCTATCGTCATGGAATTCCAAAAAAGAATATTCATTTTGAGCTTTTTGAGGAATATAATGATGATATTTACCCTGTAGAAAAGGAATTTCCGCTTATTGAAAATATTGAAGTGGAGTTTACGATGATGGGTAAAAAATATACAACAATACTTCCCGATAACAGAGATAAAATTCTGCAACAGCTTCTGATTCAGAAATTTCCTGTTCCTTACTCGTGTAAATCGGGAATCTGTGGAAGCTGTGAATGTTCTTTGGAAGAAGGAGAGGTGGAACTTCTTGAAAATGAGTACCTAACTGAAAAAGAGGAAGGGCAGGGGCATATATTGGCTTGCATGTCTATTGTGAAAAGTAAAAAAATAAAGCTTAACTTTGATCTTAGTTGAGAATTTTTAAAAACATATTTGGTCTCGGTGTCATATCAGTGGAATTAGGAATTTTACTGATATGTTTCTGTAATGTCTGGGTTTTCGGGCTTACGAATGGCCGTACCTATACCAAAATATCCAAGATCCCTCCAAGGGAAATTGCTCTGGTTTTGGGGACATCCCCCAAAATGAGATCCGGGTTGTCTAACCCCTATTTTACCAAAAGAATGGATGCCGCAGCACTTCTTTATCACCACGGGAAAATTAAAAAGATTATTGTAAGTGGGGAAAAAAGCAAAGGGTATAATGAACCTGCTGCTATGAAAAACTATCTGGTGAATCAGGAAGGTGTTCCGGGAGATATTATTGTAGAAGATCCGAAAGGCTTCAATACATATAAAAGTATATTACGGTGTAAAGATATTTACAAGAAGAAAAATGTAATTATCGTTTCGCAGGGATTTCATAATCTTCGTGCCTTATTTTTCGCAAGAAATAATGATATGAATGCGCTGGGTTTTGATGCACAAGATGTCACCAAACCTGAAAGTTTTTACAGAAATCAGGCGAGGGAAATCCTCGCCCGTGTGATTGCTGTAATTTACTTTATTTTAGGCGTTTCTCCGGATTAGAAAGGATATCCAAACGCAATATTAAGAGTCGGTTTAAAAGGTTGGATGTTTTTGATTCTCCATCGGTCTCCTTCCGCTTTATTAGGGTCGTAAATCTTATAAGCAAGGTCAATTCTTGCTGTGATGTAGGCAATATTTATTCTGAGTCCAAATCCACTACCAATACCCATTTGTCCCAGGAATTTATTCAGTTTAAATTCATCATTATATCCGTCATTATGATCACGTAGACTCCAGGTATTTCCAATATCTGTAAATAAGGCTCCTTCATACATACTGTTGAAAGGTATTCTGTATTCAATGTTTGTGGTAAGTTTTACATTATTGGTCATATAGGTACGTACCCTTTCATCAACCTGAGAATCTGCCGGACCTAATCCTCCAAATGCCACCCAGGCCCTGATATCGTTGGACCCTCCATTGAAATAAGACTTAATAATAGGCATATCCTGAGAGTTCCCGTAAGGAACACCCACTCCAATAAACTGACGGAGGACTAGTGTCTGATTTCCATTGAATTTGAAATATTTCCTTGCGTCGATATCAAATTTTATAAATTGAGCATAAGGAATTCCAAATATGGTTTTTTGAGGTGAGGTAACAACTCCGCCATCATTATCTTTTTTGTTGAATAAACTTAGAATATTACCTGCAAGCTCTACTTTACCGTTGAAATAAAAGGCATTAGGATAATCTTTCTTACCAATTTCACTATACACAAAATTATAGATCATAGAAGAAATCAGCACATCCTGGGTCTGTCTGTCTTTATTGACCAATGTTCCTCTAAAGGCTGTTAAAAGATCTGTTCCTTTTTGATCCAGATCACCACGGTATTCCTGATCCTGCAGAAGAAGTTTTGAAACGTCATCAATACTAAGCTTGTTATTCTTATAATCGATTCCAATCTGGGGTCTGTACGCAAAATAGCTGCCGAAAATATCGTCTTTTACCCTTTCATCATTAACAAAATAGCTGTAATAAGCATCTTTGTTTTTTGTTAAACTGATTTGGGTATTAAATAAAGTCAGCTTATGATAAATCTGATCATTCACATTAGCCTGATAGTTAAGTCCCGTATTGAAATTCAGTCTTCCCAGTCCGATATTGTTCTGTATAGATGCTCCCAACAAAATAGAGGAGGTAGGAGTATAGCGTTTGGGGATAAACTTATAATAATTGAACGGAAGTAAGAGCCTTGGGAAATTAAGGGAAGCCTGGGCAGAGATTTCGTATGCTGTGCTTCTTTTATCAATATCCTGTGTACTTCTGATAGATCCGAAAGTTCCGGAAATACTGGTGGATATATTTTCTGCACCCCTGAAAACATTACGGGTCGTAAGGTCTATTGAGGGCGAGATCCCCAAATTTAATAGCTGGGAATAGTTCACATCAGTTCCTACTTTAAGATCATATTTTGGAAGTGGTTTCAATACATACAAAACATCTACAATGCTGTCATTAGGTGAAGTTATCCCACCTCTTCTTAGGGAATCCCGGGCTTTTACAATACTAAAATTGTTCATGGCCATGAAGTTCCTTTTGGTGACATCCAGTTTCTTTTGGTCATAAGGCTGTTTGCTGTCTACAATAACAGCTCTCCATAATGAGGATGTTTTATATTTCTCATTCATTTTATGGAATCGTACCCTTCTTAAGCTGTCTTTAACTGTATTTTTTGGAAAGTCTCCGGGTTCATCAACAATAGCGACATCTATATTTCCGAAAGTAGCTACTTTATAGGGACGGTCCAGAGAATCTTTATGGATTTCCAGGGTCAGAGGAACCTGTTTCTTACTCTTAATAGAATCTGCTATAAAATAAACTTCATCATTGGAACTATTGAATTTATAATATCCAAAATCTTTCATCAGATCTGTAATTCTCGTTACTTCTTTTTCAAGAACAGTCTGATCAAGAACTTGCCCTGCTCTTATAAGCGTTTTGTCTTTAAGATGAGAATAGATATTTTTTATACCCTGATCCGGAATATTATAATAATAATCTTTAATATAAGTGGGGTCATTATGTCTGATGAAATAATTGACAGCTGCTTTTTTAGCAGAAGAGTCCAGATCTTGTTTAAATTTTACATCTGCGTCCCAAAAACCTCTGTAGATAAGTCTTTTTTTGATAGATTCAGCACTTTTCTCACTTTTTGTCTGGTCTAAGATTACCGGTGGTGTTCCCCAGTTGTGCAATACACGGTCAAAAAACAGACTTTTTCCTACACTACTTTGCATATTGTACTTGATGAATAAAGAATCCCTTAGTTTTTGATTTCTCATCTCCCGGGGATAGGTCATGTATTCATTAAGTATCGTATCATATTTGGGACTGGCCATATTGTAGAAAGCCAGCGTTAAAGGCATGAAAAGCAGCTGTTTTTTGTTAGGTTTCTGCTGAACGTAATCTTTCAGTTCTTCATCAAAGAATTCTTTCTTATCCTCGAATTTAAAGCTGTTTCTGGTAAGGAGATATTCACCATTCGGAACTTTTTTTGTCGTACTACAAGCATAAAGGAGACCAACAAATGTTGCAAATGATATAATTTTATAATACTTTTGAGGAGAATTCTTATAATGCTTACAGCTCATACAATAAAAATTTTACAGTCTTTAGATAAAAAGAAGTTCAGACAAAAATACAATTTGTTTTTGGTTGAAGGTAATAAAATCATTTGTGAACTTTCTAATTCTAATATTAAAGTTAAAGAAATATTTTCAACCGATCCGCAAAAATTGGACCGTACCGATATTCCTGTTTTCCATATCTCTGAAAATGAGCTAAAAAAAATTAGTTTCCTTAAAACTCCGAAAGATTCTGTGGCAGTATGTTATCTTGCCGAAGAAGAAAGAATGGAAGATAAAAACATTCAGCTTGTTTTGGATGGTATTCAGGATCCCGGAAATCTGGGCACTATTATCCGTCTTGCAGACTGGTTTGGAATAGAACAGATCATCTGCAGCGAAGATACTGTTGATTTCTATAATCCAAAAGTAATCCAGGCCAGTATGGGATCTTTCACCAGGGTAAATATAGTATATACAGATCTTGTGGACTATCTTTCAGAAACGGATAATGTAAATATCGGAACGGATATGGACGGTGAAAGTATTTATAGTTTTGAAAAACCGGAAAAGATAAATCTGATCTTAGGAAATGAAGGAAACGGGATGAGGCCGGAAACGGAAAAACTTCTTCAGAAGTGTGTTACTATCCCAAGATTTGGAAGTTCCCAGTCTACAGAAAGCCTGAATGTATCAATGGCGGCGGGAATTATTTTAGGACAGCTTTTTTCAAAATAGGTATCAGATAAAAGACATCAGATATCAGGCAGGGAACTTTGACAGTAAGTTCTTAAATTATAAATAGGTACTATTTTAATTTAATAAACTGATCTAATGCGTAAAGTTCGACATCTGATATCTGGCATCTATATCTTACTATATCAGCTGTTCCAAACTTGAAACACTTTTATTTTTCTGGTAAACCTCCAGTTTTTTTCTGACGAATTTTAAGGCAATAGGGGCAAGGTATATTAAAGCAACACCTACAAGTTTATTCTTCCAGTTGGTACTTTTCATATTCTTTTTGGCATAGTTTCCTACTATGGCAGTGATGCCCAGTTTTATAAGGCCATCTGCAATATTTCCATTAAATGCAGAACTGGCAATGCCTACAGCTGTATTTTTACTGATGAGGAGATCTTTCACTTCTGAGGTAAGCTGTCTTGCGATTACATCTTTTCTCAGGACTACTTTTTCATCTCCGTCTTCATCTACCTTTTCCTGAAGATACTGATCTGTTAACCCATTGGTAAAGGCACTTAAGCTTTCTTTTGTGTTCTTGAAGGTAAGAAGATTCTCAAGATCATCGATTTCACTCTTAAGCAGTTTTTTCTTTCTTCTTAATTCTTCTATGCTTTCGTATTTTCTGCCCATAGTTTAATGATTTAAAAATTTAATAACCTGATCTGCAACAGTATTGACAATCTTATTTTTAAAAGCAATGACAAAAGCCATTACTAAGGCATAAAATGCAGCAACAATTAAGAATCCATAGGAATAATTATCCAGTGCTTTGCCAATGAGAAATGCAATTCCAAAATTGAAAAGAATAATAAAAAAAGCAAAAGCAACAAGCAGTACTACAAAGTAGGTAATGAGCCCGGCAGAGAGAGAAGACTTTTCAGTAGCTTCTATTTTCAGAAGATCAATTCTCTTCGAGGCGTATTCTTTAATAGTCTCTATCATTGTTTTTTTTTAAAGTTACAAAAAAAGGAACTTTTGTACAAAAGTTCCTTTCTGTAATTTACTTAAAAAAGATAAATTACTTATTTTTTTAGGTCATTCAATTCTGCTTCTACATCTTTCACTACGTCAGCAGTTTTAGAAACAATCTGATCCTTATACTTATCATATCCATCTTTCATGGTGTGCGCTACATTATTCGCTGTTTCTTTGAAAGTGGAAGAGATATTACCATACTGGTCTTTTACTTTTTCAGAAACTTCTCCATATTTATTTTTAGCCTGATCTTTTAAATCATTAGCCTTATTCTTGATTTTCTTTCTTGTTTCTTTTCCTTCTTCCGGTGCGTAAAGCATCCCTAAGATTACACCTGCAGCAGCACCTGCAAGAAGTCCCGCTAATATACCTGCTGTATTTTTTTCTTTTCTAGACATTTATAAGTTTTTTAATAGTTAATAATAGATTAGTTTTTACAGTAATAAAACTTACAATTTGTATACCAAAGGAGGTTGTAAGCCTATTAAAAATTGTTAAATCTTTTGAATATAAGAAAGCATAAGCTGTATTGTTTCCTCTTTGCTCAGTGTGGAATTATCAATAACAATTGCATCGTCAGCCTGCTTCAGAGGAGCTATTTCGCGCTCACTGTCTATTTTGTCTCTTTCAATAAGATTTTGTTTTACCTGTTTTTTATCGGCTTCAATTCCGAGTCCTTTTAATTCAAGAAATCTTCTGTTTGTTCTTTCATCAATACTGGCAGTAAGAAAGAATTTATAGTCCGCTTTTGGCAGAACTACTGTCCCAATGTCACGTCCATCCATAATAACGCCTCCTTTTTCTGCCAAAGAACGCTGAGCCTGAAGTAAAAAGTCTCTTACTTCTTTTTGCTTGGCTACCACACTTACATGGTCTGAAACTTCATTCATACGGATTTCTTTAGAGATATCTGTATGATTAAGGAAAAGAACCAATGTTCCTTCGTTGTTTTTAAATTCGAGCTCTATTTGATCTAAAGAAGAGAATAATACATTCAGGTCAATGTTGCCGTCTTCATCCAAACAGTGCTGCAATGCATACCAGGTAACGCCTCTGTAAAGTGCACCGGTATCCATATGAATAAGTCCCAATTGATCAGCAATGACTTTAGAGATAGAGCTTTTTCCGGTAGACGAGTACCCATCGATCGCTATTACAGGTTTTTTCATACTGCAAATTTCAAGATTTTTTTTAGAAAATCAAGAAATAATAAGAAATTTTAAGAAGGATTACTATTTTTTTTATTCTCCTCTATGGCTGGAAAGGTCCATTGATATCCCTATCTGATTGACGTTGGAAGAGTTGTGGTATCTTACATGAGCATAATCTATACGGAATCTTGATACTTTAACTCCAAATCCTGCAGAAAGCCCTGAAAAGTTTCTCTGATCTGCTACAGCGAGTTCATTTCCTCTTTTCACGTTATATCCCAGTCTTATGTTAAAGTTCTTTTCCGGGAATAATTCTGCTCCCAGGGAGAAGTGATCTGCAATCTTTCTGCCGGCATTCACTTTTTGTCCGTCAGTATTAAACTCTGAAGAAATATCAAACTGCTGAAGATCATGAGCCGTAATGGTAACCGCCAGAGGGAAGTTTTTTAATATTTTGGTATATCCCAAATCTACTCTGAAAGGAAGGTTTTCCTTTACTCCATTAAATGATTTTAGCTGGAACCCAAAATTTCTGAGTACAAGGGAAAGAACTTCTTTGTTCTTTTTGTTGTGATAGGTAACTCCTGCCGTTCCTGAAATGGCAGAAGAAGTATAATTATCAATTTTTGAAGTAACAAAATTAATTCCTCCCCCTATTGTCCAGTCTTCTTCAAACTGGTACGCATAGCCTGCTCCAATGGCAACATCTGAAGCTTTGAACTCTCCGTTTTCAAAACCACTTTCATCAGTCCTTGGAATACTTCCATAGCTCATATATCTGGCATTGATAGTGGCCATATGACCATTATCAAAATCTTTGGCATACGCTATGGTTCCGTATTTCGAGTCAGCCAGATAAGCGGTGGCATTAACGGAAAGCTGTTTGTCAGAGTCTTTATTTAACAGGGCTGGGTTTGCAATAGCAAAGGAAACATCATAATCTCTTATCGAAATTGCATCACCACCTAAGGCGGCTTGTCTTGCAGATACAGGTATATTTAAGAACGGATAAACATTTGTTCCTGTTTGTGCATAAGAAACAATTCCTGATAGAAATAATGAAAAAATGATAATTTTCTTCAATTCAATTTATAATTAATGCAAAAATAATCCTTTTTCGTACTTTTCAAAATATTTCTGACATTATTTCTAATTAAATATTTTTCTTTTATCAATATCTATAATGATTATATTTGCAAAATCAAATTTTGGAGAAATCAGCTCCGGTAAATCGTTATTAAAAATAAAAAATGAAATATAAAAGAATCCTTCTGAAACTAAGTGGAGAGGCTTTAATGGGTAACAGACAATACGGTATTGACACTGAAAGACTGCAGGAATATGCTGCAGAAATAAAAAAAGTAGTGGAAAAAGGTTGTGAAGTGGCGATTGTCATTGGAGGAGGAAACATTTTCCGAGGTGTTGCAGGAGCAGCAAAAGGAATGGATAGAGTGCAGGGTGACTATATGGGAATGCTGGCAACAGTAATCAACGGTATGGCATTGCAGGGAGCATTGGAAGATGCAGGAATTAAAACAAGACTTCAGTCTGCTATCGAAATGGATAAAGTAGCTGAGCCTTTTATCAAAAGAAGAGCCGTAAGACACCTTGAGAAAGGAAGAGTGGTCATCTTTGGAGCTGGAACAGGAAATCCTTATTTTACAACAGATACAGCAGCTACTTTGAGAGCTATCGAAATTGGTGCTGATGTTATTTTAAAGGGAACAAGAGTAGACGGAATCTATGATAGTGATCCTGAGAAGAATGCGGACGCCGTGAAGTACAACTCATTATCTTTTGATGAAGTATTTGAAAAAAATCTTAAAGTAATGGACATGACAGCTTTTACTTTGAGTCATGAAAATAAATTACCTATTATTGTATTCGATATGAACAAAGATGGTAATTTAGAAAAAATTGTTGAAGGAGAAAATGTTGGTACTTTAGTTAATTTGTAATCTGGTAACCATAATAAGTAGGAGATAAGGAAATTTAAAATTCTTCATTACTTATTACCCATCAATTATTAATTATCAATTAGAACAATTAATGTGCAATTTATCAAACTATAATATAATAATGGAAGAATTAGATCTTATATTAGAATCTGTAAAGCAGGATATGGACGCAGCTGTAAAGCACCTGGATCATGCATTTCAAAGAATCAGAGCAGGACGTGCTTCTACGGCAATGGTTCAGGATGTAATGGTTGAATATTATGGTGCTCCCACTCCGATTAACCAGGTAGCTAATGTTTCTGTGCCGGATGCGATGACCATCTCTATCCAGCCTTGGGACAGAACGGCAATCAATGCCATTGAAAAAGCTATTATTAATTCTAATTTAGGTTTTGCACCTTCTAACAATGGTGAGAATATTATCCTTAATGTTCCGCCTTTAACGGAAGAGAGAAGAAAAGAACTGGCAAAACAGGCTAAAGTAGAAGCTGAAAACACTAAAGTAACGATAAGAAATGCAAGACAGGATGGCTTGAAGGAACTTAAAAAGTTAGAGGGTGTTTCTGAAGATGTTGTAAAAGGAGTAGAAGAAGAAATTCAGGGATTCACAGACAAATATGTAAAGCTTTGCGATGATCATCTTAAGACAAAAGAAGCAGAAATTATGAAAGTATAATTTTTAGCTTTTTAAATATTAATAAGAGGTTTCCGGTAGGAAACCTCTTTTATTTTCTGTATATCAGAACTTTAATTTTAATTTTGATGAACTTTCTGTATTTAATTATATAAAATTTTGAAGTAATACGCTTCCTTACTATAATATTTTGATAGATATTAGCGTTAAATCATTATATTTATAAAATTATTCCTGAAACACCTTAAATAAAGACAGGAAACAAAACATTATAGTGATGACGAGAATTATTGGTGTAGGGAACTACATTCCATCTGAAACGATAACCAATCTATTTTTTGATAAGCATATTTTTCTCAATAAAGAAGGAGTGTTATTAAAAGAAAACAATGCATCGATTACGGATAAATTAAAAAAAATTACGGGCATTGAAGAGAGGAGGTATGCAAGCAGCACACAGGTTACTTCAGATTTGGGACTTATTGCAGCTCAGGCTGCCATTGAAAATGCAGGAATAGATCCTGAAACTTTAGACTACATTATCTTTGCCCATAATTTTGGGGATGTACGCTTCGGGACAGTTCAGTCTGATACGGTTCCCAGTCTTGCAGCAAGGGTGAAGCATTTATTAGGAATCAAAAACAACTTTTGCGTTGCTTATGATGTTCTCTTCGGATGCCCCGGCTGGATTGAAGGTATGATACAGGCTAATGCTTTTATCAATGCAGGAATTGCAAAACGCTGCTTGGTAATTGGGGCTGAAACCCTTTCCCGTGTAGTGGATATCCATGACAGGGACAGTATGATTTATGCTGACGGAGCCGGAGCCGCTATTTTAGAAAAGAGTAATGATGACTCCGGAATAAAATCTCACCTTTCTGCTTCCTATACACTGACAGAAAAAGACTATCTGTATTTTGGAAAATCTTACAATAATGAAAGATGCCCGGATACAAAATACATCAAAATGGATGGGCGGAAAATCTATGAATTTGCGCTTGTAAATGTTCCTGATGCTATGAAGAAATGTCTTGATAATAGTGGATATACTATTGATCAGCTCGATAAGATTATTATTCATCAGGCTAACGAAAAAATGGATGAAGCTATTGTTAACAGGTTTTACCAGTTGTATAATACTCCGCTTCCCGAGAATATCATGCCTATGGTAATTCATAAGTTAGGAAACAGCAGTGTAGCAACTATTCCAACTTTGCTTACGATGATTCTTAACGGTGAATTGGAGCAACATGAGATCAAGAAAAATGATATCGTCCTGTTTGCTTCTGTAGGAGCAGGAATGAATATTAACGCATTTGTGTACAAGTTTTAACTGGCATCAATGTTTGACATACAAAAAGAGGTTTCCGCGGTCGGAAGCCTCTTTTGTTTATATCTGTTATTTGATTTCTCCTTCCGGCCTTGTATTTTTTTAGAGATTGATCATTGATGAGGAGGGATTTGATTTGTTTTCAGGAGAAAAGCTTCCGGCAGCAAAATAGTGTGTACCGTAGAAGATCACATCACTTAAACAGGCTGTTATTGAGTCATATCATTTTATACTTTAAAAAGTAGATAACTCCAACATTCTATTTTCAGAAATAAAAAAGACCCGGGGTTTCCGGGTCTATACTGTGTTGAGTATTCAATTTCAGGCATCTATTGATATCTCTGATGTTCTTTGTTTTTTGAGAACCTCTTAGTAATAGGCTTAAATAATGCCTTATATTTCTCCGCATCGAATAGCTGTGAGTCTGTAAGTGCTTTATACGTCATCCAGATTCCAAAAGGAAGAAGAATGAAATTAGGGAGCCATGCTGCCAGATACGGATTCATTTTTCCGCTCCAGGATAAATTTTCCACTCCTACATTCATTACATAAAAAATGATGAAAATAACAATAGCTATGATAACGGGAAGCCCCATACCTCCTTTTCGGATGATAGATCCCAAACTGGCTCCAATCAGGAAAAAGATAATACAGGTTACAGAATAAGAGACTATTCTTTGCTGGTAAATAACCACCTTACTGAAATATTTTACATTCGTACTGAACTCACTTTTTTTGCTTTCCAGAGAAGTTTTCAGATTATCCAGTCTGTTGTAAGAGTTATAGAGGATTTCCAGCTTTTTGTCACTTTTTACAGTGTCCAGTTTTACCTGTGGTTTGGGAGTTGCCTTATGAGTGTTGCCTCTATCCATGTAGGCAACTACAGAATTGGTCTGCCCCAGGACATCAGCTCCGATATTATCGAAAAACAGTTTATTTTCTTTTTTACTTTTAGCAATGGTTGCATTCAGCTGTCCGTAGGTTTGGAAACGGTAGTCATCTGTAATCTGTTCTTTTTCGATAGCCTGGTTGATAATTTCACTGATATCAAAGTGAGAGGTCAGTGTATCAAACTTAATAGCCTGATCGGGTTGCTTCATTCTTACATTTTCTCCCTTTCCGGCAAAATTGTCCTCAAATACATATCCGTTATGCAACACCAGTTTTAAGAAGTTCCTGTTGGCTGCCGGAACAAATTTTCCTTTTTCAGCAACAATAGACTGTTGGTTTTCGTAGGTGTTTGCTTTTCTGTGAACAAAAACACCTTCAATATTTTCACCGTTTTCACCATAAATTTTATCAAACTTTACCATATAGCCGGGAATCTGATCGATAAACTGTCCGGGAGTGAAGTTAAGCGCGGGTTTAGTCTGTGCAATGTTGAAAAGCATGTTTTTCGCCTTCTTCTGGAAATCGGGAATGATATTATTTGAAAAGAAGAAAAGCATAACCGCCAATATGGTGGCCACCCCCAGGAGAGGCATCATAACTCTCGTCAGAGAAATTCCTGCGGCCTTCATTGCTGCCAGCTCATATCTTTCACCAAATTCTCCAAAGGACATAATACTGGCCAGCAGGATAGTAAGAGGAAGCACCATACTGATAACGCTTACTCCAAGATAAAAAAGAAGTTTAAGGATCTGCCAGTAGCTTAATCCTTTTCCCATAAATTGCCCTAATTGAACCCAGATAATGTTTACAATAAAGATGAAAAACAATACGCTGAATATAAAGAAAAACGGTCCAAAGAAGGTTTTTATGATATATCGGTCTAGTATTTTTAACATGCGCCAAAATTAATCAAAAAGCCGCAAATTTTACTTGCGGCTTTTATATTTTGTTATTTTTTTAACTTAAAAACAGAATTGCGTATTTACAGCCCTGTTTTCTTGCTTTTTAAAGTTCAGTGATTACGTAGTTTTTGAATTTATTCTTATCAAAAACAAACATATTCGGATCCAGATCCTGGTTTTCTTTATATTCTTTGATCGCAATTACAGCAACATCCTTATTGCTTCCGTGCTGTTCAAGCTTTACCATTTGTTTTTTTACAGAATCTACAAAAAGATACACATACTTTATTCCGTTTGATTTTACGGGAGTTAGTTTGATAAAATCAGCATTCACACCGTTGACCATTTTCTTTCCGTTATAGGTTACATTATAGTCATTTCTATACGTACTAAGATAATTGATAGGGGAGAAGAGGGTGCTGTTTCCATTAGGTTTTGCAATGGTTACTTCCATATCGTCAATACTGATATTGTAAATTTTGCTTCCATCAAAGATCTGTTCAGTATCCATGATTTTCAACTTGTATTTATCTCCTGCCGAATAATAAATTCCAGGTTCTGTTTTAGTTACCTGATCATTAAGACCGCTTCCAAAAGAAAATTTGAAGTAAGAATTCTTTTTAGATTTGTAATTGGCTGTAATATCATCCAATATCTTTTTGGCTTTAGCATCTATTTTCTGAGCACTGGTCATACCAACTGCACCTACAACAAAACTTCCTAATATAACTTTTGAAATAATATTTTTCATTTTTTTATTTAATAATCTTTAGACATTTTCTAACTCTTAAGGGTAAAGCCATTCGCTTTTTTCCCCTTAATTACGCAAATCTTCCAAAAACTGTTCCAAAAAAAGTTCACTATTTTTAATACTCAAGTAAAAAAATATAAATTGTTTTTTTTTACCCTTTTTAATTTTTAAGGACCTGTTCCCTTGAATAAAGCGTGTCGATAATGATAATGTTTTGTAAATTATCTTGTCTCGGGTCTTTCAATATATGTATCAAAGTTTTCAGGAAGAATATTGGTTACTGTTAATTTATTAGAAGTGATGGTAGGTTCAATTTTAATAACTTTAGTGCCTGCATTAATTTCAACCGGATGTTTACTTCTCATATTCACCATATCTATATGAAGAGCAGTGAATTCATGTTTTCCATTTTCTAGATTAACAATAACATATTCTTTAGGTCTGATCTGTCCCAGAGATTTACCATCAAGTCCAATATTTAATCTTGCTGTATTATCCATTTTGTGGAGAACTCCAGCACCGTTATAAATGAGTACTTTGCCATTTCCCAGAGTATTATTGTCTATGACATTCAGTTTTACAGAAGAATAGTCACTGGGAACAGATCTTAATGCACAAGAAGATAATGTAAGTACAGATGCAAAAATCCCCAGTTTAAAGGTTTGTTTTATTGTAATTTTCATGATATTAGTTGAATTGAATATTGTTTATATTTCCTGGGTTATGTTGTTGCATACCCAGGATTAATTACTTTGTATGATGAATTAGCTTCTTAAATCTTCCAGAAACTGTTCTAAAGAATGAAGATCACTGATGATCACCTCTCTTGCTTTAGCTCCGTTAAAGCCTCCTACAATACCGCTTGCTTCCAGTTGGTCCATAATTCTTCCCGCTCTGTTATAGCCCAGTTTCAACTGACGCTGAAGCATAGAAGTGGAGCCTTGCTGGGTAGATACGATGATTCTTGCGGCATCTTCAAATAATGCATCTTTTTCATTAGGATCAAAAGCCCCTACAGAACTTGTAGAATCTTCAGAAACATATTCCGGAAGTAAGAATGCCGAGGCATATCCTTTTTGTTCCCCAATATATTCTGCAAGCCTTTCAACCTCCGGAGTATCCACGAAAGCACACTGAAGTCTTAAAATTTCATTACCGTTGAAATAAAGCATATCACCTTTACCAATCAGCTGATCTGCACCCGGAGAATCAAGAATAGTTCTTGAATCCACACTGGAGATCACTCTGAATGCTGCTCTTGCAGGGAAGTTGGCTTTAATCATACCGGTAATTACATTTACAGAAGGTCTTTGTGTTGCCACAATAAGGTGGATACCTACGGCTCTTGCAAGCTGTGCCAGTCTGGCAATAGGTAATTCTACCTCTTTTCCTGCGGTCATGATCAAATCGGCAAACTCATCTACTACCAGAACGATATAGGGTAAAAAACGGTGTCCGTTTTCAGGATTTAATTTTCTTTCTGCAAACTTTTTGTTGTATTCTTTTAGGTTTTTACAGAACGCATTTTTAAGAAGGTCATACCTAGTATCCATCTCCACACAAAGAGAGTTGAGGGTATTGATTACTTTATTGGTGTCTGTGATAATAGCTTCATCCACATCCGGAAGTTTAGCCAGATAATGTCTTTCTATTTTTGAGTATAATGAAAGCTCCACTTTTTTAGGATCCACCATTACAAATTTCAGTTCACTCGGGTGCTTTTTATAAAGAAGAGAAGTAAGAATAGCATTAATTCCTACAGATTTACCCTGTCCCGTTGCTCCGGCCATCAATAAGTGGGGCATCTTTGCAAGGTCAGCCATGAAAACTTCGTTGGAAATTGTTTTTCCGAAAACTACAGGAAGATCCATATCTGTATTTTGGAATTTTTGAGAAGCAATAACAGAGCGCATAGAAACCATGGTAGGATTCTTTCTTGGCACTTCAATACCGATAGTTCCTTTTCCCGGCATTGGCGCAATAATCCTGATCCCTAAAGCTGAAAGATTCAAAGCAATATCATCCTGCAGTTTTTTAATGGCTGCCACCCTGATGCCGGCTTCCGGAACAATTTCGTATAAAGTAACCGTTGGCCCGATGGTCGCCTTGATCTCGGCAATACCTACATTAAAGTTCTTTAAAAGACCAACAATTTTATTTTTATTTTCTTCAAGTTCTTCTTTATTGATAGAAATTTCTTCATTCCCGTAATCTTTTAATAAATCTACCGGAGGCATCTGGAAATTGGCAAGATCTAATTTATGATCATATAAGCCATGCCTTTCTACCAATTCCTGAGACTTTTTATCTGAATCATCCAGTATATCAATTACAGGGGCGATTTCTACTTTAAATTTAATGTCTTCCTGAACAGGTGCGGAAGTAGAGACAGAAGATGGAGTAGAAGGTCTGATATCAAAAGCTTCCTCAGGAGTAGACATTGGAACAGCCGGTTTTGGATTAAGGTTTAAGTTCACCGGTTGTGTGATGTCTTTTTGACCATTTTCAAAAGAAGTATGATTCGGAGTAACAATAGTTTCTATATCGGTAGTAAGAGAAACTTCCTGAACCGGTTTTGAAATAGGTACAGCTTCCTGTTCTTTTATTTTATTGATAAGATTGGCAGGGGGCTGCTGGCTAAGGTCACTTACTGTAACATGAGATGCCGCTTCTTCAGCTTCTTCCTTCATTTCCTCATCTGCTTCAAAATCTTCATTGGAATCCGGCATCATAGCTTTTACCTTTCCAATGGTATTTTCATTGATCTTATTCAGCTTGGCTTTGATAGAGCTTGGACGAAGATTGAATTCCAGGATAAAATATAAAAGGATGCTTGCAGCCAATACCGTCCACAACCCTACAGCTCCGATGATGGAATTAAGATAATCCATGATCTGGTAACCATAGACTCCTCCTAAAACTCCTTGTCCTTTGGTAAGTGCTCCCATAAAAATAGGAAGCCAGCAAATAAAAAACAGGGAATGGCCAATGGTTTTCCATGGCTTGAACATTTTCTTTTTAAGAATCATTGTTCCTACCACCAGGAATAAAAATGCAATAATAAATGAGGCAATACCAATACTTTCAAATATGAAAAAATTTCCAAACCAGTCTCCTAATTTTCCAAAAATGTTTGAAGATTTTATATCCTTATCGAGCATTGTTCCTGCCTGGCTTTGATCTGCTTTCCAGTTCATTAGGTAAGAAATGAATGAGAAAGCAAGAACAATAGAGAAAAGTATAAAAGTAAGCCCAAAAAATATACGGGGCTTAGATAAAATCCGGCCTGCTTCCGGCAATTCAGTCTGTTTTTTTTGTGTCTTTTTATCCATAATATCAATGTCGCAAATTTAATGTTTTTTCAACACTAAAAGAATCTTTTTTACGCAAAAGAAAGCCTAATTTATGGTATTTTTTTTGAAATTAAACTGAATTTTAAAGATAATTTTCAGGTATAATCTCTGTTCTATTTCTAAAAATTAATACTGAAATCCATTTTTGAACTCTTTCAAATGTCAGAAATAAAAATTTAGAAAATAAAAAAACACATTCGGGGCACTTTGATATTACAGTCAATTTCTTACACTACTTCATATGGAAATTTTTGAGCCCTTGAAATATTGATAGGCCCAGATTCAAAAATATAAGAATAGGATTGTTATCAATCTATTCCATGAGTGGTTTTATTTTTATTTCCAACGTTGCCCGGAAGTAAATATAACATTACCCAAACAATTATTAAACAAAAAATGCCGGCAGTTAATCCGATTTGAAGGGCTAAAAGATAATTTTTTGAATTGCCGGAATCATCCAGAATTGTGTAAAATATTCCTCCTATAATACTTATTCCTAATGCTGAAGCAGTTTGTTGAAATGTTGAAAATATTCCGGATGCTGATCCTGCATCTTTCTCATTAATATTATGCAGCACCATATTTAATAGAAAAGGCAGGACTAAACCATTCCCCAAACCATATAATGCCAGGAAAAGCATTGAAACAAATGGAATATTCTTATTGGTAAAAAGAAATATTTGCAAAAGAAAGGATACTAAAATAATACATAGTCCCAGCTGCAGAATACGTTTACCATATGTTGGCAACAATTTACCGGCAGCTATAGAGGATATCATAAAGAACACTGCATGAGGAATAAAGTACATGCCGCAAGCTAAAGCAGAAACGCCCAATCCGCTTTGTAAATAAACTGTAATGATTAATAAATAGGCCGTATGAAGCATGAAATGAAATAATACCGCAAATAATCCTATTTTAAAATCTTTTAGTTTGAACAAAGATAAATCAATAAGCGGATGCCCATTGTTCTTCAATTTTTTTCTTTGAATAATAATGAAAAATGCAAACTGTAATAAAGACAGCAATAATAATAAATAGAACCACCATGGAAAATGATGTTCCCTTCCTTCCGTTAAGGCATATATTAAACCAGCCAGTCCAAGAGTAAGAACAAATGCCCCTTTATAATCAAAATGAGCTTTTTGCATTTTTGGTGTTTCTTTCAGATATATATGTATTGTGAAAAGGGATAAGATACCAACCGGAAGATTAATAAAAAATATTAAACGCCAACCTTCAATTGAGAAATTCGTTTCGGCCAAATATCCTCCTAACATCTGGCCAATTATAGCTGCAATGCTTAAGGTAATGCCGTACCATCCTATAGCAACAGATCTCTCTTTAGGATTTGGAAAAAGTATCTGGATTAATGATATAGATTGAGTGACCATAAAAGCGGAGCTTACTCCCTGAAAAAATCTTGCAATATTTAGCTGAGCTGCATTTTGACTCAGTCCACAAATACAAGATGTAAACGTAAATGCTAACATTCCCCAAAAGAAAACCTTCTTTTTACCTAAAAAATCACCAGCTCTTCCGCCTGTAACTAAAAAACATGCGCTTCCCAATAAATAAGAAGCTATTACAAGCTGAATTTCTCCGTCTGTAGCGTGTAAACTTGTTTTAATTGTTGGGATTGCAATATTGATAATGAATATATCAATGACATACAATAGAGGGGCGGTAAGCACAATGATGAGTGCAAACCACTTATTGACAGTAGTTTTCATTAGAATTAGATTAGATCGTTAAGTTGTAGGAATTAAAAATGAAGAAGAGTATTAAAGATTCCGCTCTTCTAAGTCGAGGAGCCACTTTTTGCGCCAGATACCACCGCCATATCCGGTCATACTTCCATCCGGGCCTGTTACTCTATGGCAAGGAATTAAGATTGAAATTTTATTCATTCCATTAGCATTGGCCACAGCATGTAGAGCATCAGGACTGCCAATTGTTATAGCCTGCTGCTTATAAGATGTTGTTTCACCATACGGAATCTTACATACAGTATCCCAAACCTTATGCTGGAAATCAGATCCCAATGTGAGTAAAGGAACTGAGAACTTTTTTCTTTTCCCTTCAAAATATTCCTTAAGCTGTTCTTCCAGTAAGGAAAAATGAGGATTGTCACCTTGAACTATTGTTGCATTTAATATTTTTGATAAATACTTAAATTCAGTTTCCAGTACTTTTCTGTCGGTAAATTCAAGTAAACAGATTCCCTGTTTCACTGCACATGCATACATTGTTCCTAAAGGCGTTTCTACTCGTTTAATATCAATAATACCCTGTTTTTTGCTGTTTTTAGGAGAAACACCAAAAACTTGTTTAAAGGTATCGCCAAAACCACTTAAGGATTCAAACCCTGAATTAAAAGCAGCCTCTGTTATGGTGTCTCCATTTTGTATTCTCTTAAAAGCGGAGTTTATTCGGAACATCCGTTGGTATGCCTGGAAAGTAATTCCATGGTTTTTCATGAACCAACGTCTTAACTGATTGGGTTCCAGGCCACGTTTTTGCAAATCATTATCTTTAAACTTTAAGCTTGGATCTTCTGAGAGCTCGGTAAGAATTTGCTTGATGTATGGAGGTGTTTCATTTAGTTTTTCTAATGGGTGACATACTTTACAAGGACGGTATCCTTTTAAAATGCATTCTTTGGAAGTGGAAAAAAATTCAATATTTTCAGGTTTGGGTCTTCTTGCAGGACAGGAAGGACGGCAAAATATTCCCGTTGTTTTTACGGCTGTAAAAAATATCCCCTCAAATGAAGCGTCATTCTCAGAGGTTGCTTTATACATTTGATCAAAACTTAATTCCATGATTGCTGTGTTTTAATTATGAAACAAATTTATCGTGTATTTTCTTTCATTACAACCGAAAAATTGTCAACCATTTTTTTAAAATTTAAACAGTTCATCTAAAATAACATATTATACTGTTCAACTATATGATTTTCCTGGAATTCATATGTATTCAAAGTTGTTTTTTTATGAACATCATTTTTTGAACTAGTTCAAATGTCAGGAATTCTTTCCGTCATAATTTTGTCCTATTAATTTTATAACAGAAAAATAATGAAAGACACTTTTAAAAGTATTCTGACTTTATGTTTGATTTTAACTTCATTCGTATGTATTAATGCACAACAAAAAAGAAAAAATGGAAAACACTGCACTATTAATTATTGACGTACAAAACGACTATTTTCCGGGAGGAAAAATGACACTGGAAGGCGCTGAAAAAGCTGGGAGAAACGCTAAAGATATTTTGAATTATTTTAGGAAAAACAATCTTCCTGTGGTTCATATTATGCACATTTCCACCAATGAAGGAGCCTCCTTTTTTCTTCCGGATACTCCCGGAATGGAGATCAGTTCATGGGTGAGCCCGAAATCTGATGAGAAAGTTATTGTAAAACATTTTCCAAACAGCTTCAGGGAAACTGATCTGCTGCAATATCTTCAGTTGAAAAAAATCAAAAATCTGGTGATTACAGGTATGATGACTGATGTATGTGTAGAATCAACCACAAGAGCTGCTTTTGACTTGGGCTTTACCAATACCATTATTGGAGATGCTACTGCAACACGAGACCGGGAATTGAACGGGCAGGTCGTAAAAGCGGCAGAAGTACAAAGGTCATTTTTAGCAGGGATATCTGCATTAGGAGATCTTTATGCCAGAATTGTCAGTACAGATGATTTCTTACATGGAAAATAAGTAATGAACAATGGGTAATGAATAAAGTATCAACAATAATTGGTATCTTTATTTTGCTTAAACAGAATAATGCTTGACTTACTTTATCAAAACATCAACAGGTATATAGACTTATCCGAAGAGGAATTCACTCGGTTTGCTTCTCCATTTGAATATAAAGTCTTTAAAAAGAAGGAAGTGATTCTTAAAGAAGGGGATTACTGTTCTTTTGAAGGGTTTGTTGTCAGTGGATGCTGTAAAGTATATTATCTCAATGAAAACGGTTTTGAACAGACACTGTATTTTGCTGTCAAAGGTTGGTGGATAACGGACATCGACAGTCTGATTAATCATGTTCCCAGTATTCTGAATATAGAAGCTCTTGAGGATAGCGAGGTTCTTATGATCTCCAAAAAGAATAAAGAACTTCTGTATGAAACAATGCCCCAGGTGGAAAAGCTTTTTAGAATGATGAACCAGCAGTCATCAGTGGGATTACAGAGAAGAATTCTTTCTTTGACAGGTAAAACAGCTGATAAAAGATATGTGGAATTTTTGCAAAAATACCCGGAACTTGAACAAAAGCTTATCCAGCAACAAATTGCTTCCTATTTGGGGATTACCCATGAATTCTTGAGCAAAATCAGGAAAAAGATATTTCTTGGAAAATAAATTCTCTGTCCATCTAATTTCTTATAAAACCGATTTTAATTTAAATAACTTTAAATCAGTTGTTTGTGTTTTGTTGAGTTGTTTTTGAATAGAAGATTTCAATCACGGCTATAGGTATAATGAATCCTGATTTGCCTGGTTTTAAAAATTGTTTTTTCCTTAGTGTTTTTTAAGTTATTAAGAATGATTCAAAATAAGCGAAACGGGCTTTAAAATGACAAAAAACAGCTTTTTTTAATCTCTTTGTAGTTTATCATGCTTATTTTTGCATGTCAAGTATAATTAAATCATGAAGAAGCTCCAAGATATTCTTATCTCAACCAGGACAATGGCTGTTTTGTTACTGGTGTATGCATTTGCAATGGCTTATGCAACGTTCCTGGAAAACGACTATGGAACGCCTACAGCAAAAGCATTAATTTATGAGGCCAAATGGTTTGAACTGATCATGGTCCTGCTTATTCTCAACTTCATAGGAAATATCGGCAGATATAGACTTTGGAAAAAAGAGAAATGGCCGGTTCTTGTTTTTCACCTGGCTTTTATATTCATTTTTATCGGTGGTGCTATCACAAGATACATTAGTTTCGAGGGAACCATGCACATTAGAGAAGGAGAAACATCCAACGAAATCGTAACGGATAAAAACTTCCTTAAGATTCAGATTGAGGAAAAAGGTGATGTCCTTAATT
Organism: Chryseobacterium sp. Bi04; assembly: GCF_918698085.1. GTDB lineage: Bacteria > Bacteroidota > Bacteroidia > Flavobacteriales > Weeksellaceae > Chryseobacterium. Next base: position 238,354 of record NZ_CAKKLP010000005.1, on the reverse strand, counting down.
ATAAAGATATTCCTTACCTGATGTCTCCACTCCACAAAGATCTGAATGCCACCTATGATTTCCACGGAAAAGAAGTAAAGATTTTTGCCAAGGAATATATTCAGAGAAAAAAAGACAGCCTGGTTGCTGAACCCAACGGTGCAGAATACCTTCACCTGGTGTCTACAGGAAGTACCGGAAGACAGAATGTTTACATCAAACCGGGAGAAACCAAATCAATTAACGGAACTTTGGTAACATTCAACAGAGCTATTGAAGGGGCAGTGGAATTTAAAAATGAAGGAGGAAAATTATTCATCAAAACTCCTGTTGATGCAAGCTATATGACGATGGCCACTCAGGCTACCGGAAGTACAGTAAAGGATGAATTCCAACCGTTGGCATTGAGAAGTTTATATACGATCAATGAATTAAAACTTGTAGTTCCTGAAGGACTGAAAAAAGGAAGATTGATCGCTATTGAAGGAGATAGAAAGAAGGATGCTAACGTTCCAGACATGCTTCAGATAGAACTGCAGGGTCCAAAAACAAAACGTCTGGTTGATCTTTCTGTGGAAAGAGGAAATCCAAATGCCTATAAGCAGGTGACTATGGATGGGCTAAATATCATGGTTGGATTCGGGCCTAAGGTTTACAATACCCCTTTTGCCCTGAAGTTAGAAGATTTCGTAATGGAAACTTATCCTGGAAGTTCTTCTCCAAGTGCTTACGAAAGCCATGTGAAAATTGTTGATGAAGGTAAAGAAACTCCTTATAAAATCTATATGAACCACGTTCTTAACCATAAAGGATACCGTCTCTTCCAGTCGAGCTTTGACCCGGACAGAATGGGGACCGTACTTTCTGTAAACCATGATTTCTGGGGAACACTGATCTCATACATAGGATACGGATTATTATTCTTAGGAATGTTTGTGATCTTCTTCTGGAAAGGAACTCACTTTTGGAAATTAAATAAAATGTTGGCTGACGCCAGCAAGAAAAAAGCAAAAACAGCAGCTGTTCTTTTATTGTTTTTAAGTATAGGGGGTAATGCCCAGAAAATTGAAACACATGGAACTACAGACGGAAGCAGAGAGCATGTACATGTAGAAGGTGACGGGCATACTCATGCTCCGGCTCCATCTGCCCAACCGCTTGATGGTGCTGCTCCAAAGCAGAATTCTCTGGCAGCGCCAATGAGTAAGATGAGATCTATCTCTCCGGATGAAATCATTGCAAGAAACAGAATCAGTGAGGAGCATGCTGATAAATTCGGATATCTTCTGGTGCAAAGTTTTGAAGGAAGAATTGTTCCTATCAATACAGAAGCATTGGATGTTTTAAGAAAACTATACAAGAAAGATAAATTCAAAGGAACTGACGGGAAATACCTTACTGCTAACCAGTGGTTCTTATCCGTAAATACAGATACCCCAAGCTGGACAATGGTTCCAATGATTAAAGTGGGGCCGAAAGGAGGAGACGAATTAAAGAATAAGACAAAGGCTGATGATGACGGTTATACTTCTTTAATGAATCTTTTCCCTGCAGATGCTAACGGTAATTTAACATACATCCTTGAGCATGATTATAACACTGCTTTCCGTAAAAAGCCGGCAGATCAGACCAATTATGATAAAGAAGTAATTGCTGTAAACGAAAGAGTTCAGATTTTTAACGAGTTTTTCAGTGGTCAGTTTATGAGAATTGTACCGGTAAAAAATGATGCTAACCATACATGGCATTCATGGCTTGACCAGAAATTTGAACCGGATATGGAATCTCAGCAGGTAATGGGGCCTTATTTTGCAGAAGTTCTTACCGCTCAGAAATCAGGAAACTGGAGTAAAGCAGATTCGGAACTTGCTAAACTTTCAGAATATCAGCAGAAATGGGGTAAAAGCGTTGTTCCTGCCCAATCTAAAGTAGATCTTGAAGTTTTCATGAATAAAGCAGATATTAATTTCAAATTATTAATATTCTACACCATCATAGGAGGACTTCTTTTGATCTTAGGTTTTGTTGAATTATTCAAGTCAAGCAAACTACTAAATAAAATAATCAAAGTCATTATTGCGATAGGTTTAATAGGGTATTTATGCCACTTCTTAGGCCTTGTTGCAAGATGGTATATTTCAGGGCACGCCCCTTGGAGTAACGGATATGAAGCTATTATCTTTATTTCCTGGGTAGGAATTACAGCAGGGCTTGTTCTTTACAGAAATTCCAATGCATTGATTCCTGCAGCCGGATTTATGGTAGCGGTAATTATGATGGGATTTGCGCATGGAGGCTCAGCGCTTGATCCGCAGATTACACCATTGGTTCCTGTATTGAAATCTTACTGGTTAATTGTTCACGTAGCGATTATTACCTCCAGCTATGGTTTCTTTGCCCTATCGATGATCATTGCCGTGATCTCTCTGGTATTTTATATTATTTCAAACAAAGAGACCTATAAAATTCATCATGATACCACATTGAAAGAATTGGTAGTGGTTTCTGAAATGTCCCTTACCATTGGTCTTTTCGCTTTAACGGTTGGAAACTTCTTAGGAGGAATCTGGGCCAACGAATCGTGGGGTAGATACTGGAGCTGGGACCCGAAAGAAACATGGGCTTTCATCTCGATTATGGTATACGCTTTTGTACTGCACATGAGATTAGTGCCCGGATTGAGAAGCAGATGGGCGTTCCACGTAGCAACAATGTTTGCGTTCTGCTCAATGGTAATGACTTATTTTGGGGTAAATTACTACTTAAGCGGACTTCACTCTTATGCAGCTGGAGATCCGGTACCGGTACCGGCCTGGGTATACATTGGAATTGCAACAATGATTACTTTATCAGCAGTTTCTTATTTCAAGTTTAAAAAATTAACGAAGAAGTAAAAGCGGCAGACCTATACAATCAAAATCCTGGAATTTATTTTCCGGGATTTTTTTGTGCGGTACAGGTACCGGATGATGCGTGGTACGGTTACGTGGAGAACCTTCTGAGATAGCCAGACCTACATAGTAATCCTGCTATTGCTTATTCCATACCCCACAAAAAAAACTTATTATTTAGATCTGGCATTCAAAAATTAATGCTATCTTTATGATATCAAAATAATATCAAATTAAAAATTCAGTTATGGAAAAAACATTAAAACCCATGTCGGGTTATATTACCTTAGTAATCTGTCTGGCTTTATTTGCTGCTTCGGTTTATTTCTTTATTTCCGGGGTTGATCAGAGTATTGCCTATGTGATTATTGCGATGCTTTGCTTTTTACTTTCATGCTTCTTCCTGAAAGGATTAATGATTATTCAGCCTAATCACTCACGAGTGTTAAACTTTTTTGGAAAATATGTAGGCTCGGTAAAAGAGAACGGGTTATTCTTTATCAATCCTCTGTATTCCTCACAGAAAATGTCTTTGCGTTCCGAGAATTTACAAGGACAGACCTTGAAAGTGAATGATAAAATGGGAAACCCAATTGAAATTGCAGTAGTAATCGTATGGAAAGTGGGAGATACTTATAAAGCAGCTTTTGACGTTGAACGGTATTCAGATTTTGTAAAAATGCAGAGTGAAGCAGCAGTGCGGCATTTGGCCATGAGTTTTCCTTATGATAATCTGGAGGATGACCATGCACCCATTACGTTGAGAGAAGGTGGAGAAAAAATCAATTCTATTTTGGAACAGGAGCTCACAGACCGTCTTTCAAAAGCCGGAATTGTCATCCAGGAAGCAAGGATCTCCCATTTGGCTTATGCATCAGAAATAGCAGGAGCGATGCTTCAAAGACAGCAGGCTACTGCCATTGTTGCAGCGAGAACCAAAATTGTAGAAGGAGCTGTAGGAATGGTTGATCTTGCCTTGAAAAAGCTTTCCGAAGGCAATATCGTTGAACTTGATGACGAAAGAAAAGCAGCAATGGTAAGCAATTTAATGGTGGTTTTATGTGGTGAAAAAGCAGCAACCCCTATATTAAATGCAGGAACATTGTATAACTAAAATATGAATAATTTCCAGGGATTGGGGAGTTGTTATCCGCCTGTAAACAATGAATCTGGAAAATAAATCTTCACGCATCTTGCGTTAAAAACAAGAAAAATGAAATCAGAAAAAGTACAAAATTCTTCCGAAAGCAAAGGTAAAAAATCCTTTGTCATAAGGATAGATGAGTCTACTTATAAACTCCTGGAAAAATGGGCAAATGATGAATTCAGAAGTGTAAACGGACAGATTGAATACTTGCTGCATCAGAACCTGGTTGATTCGGGGAGGAAGAAGAAAGAGTAGTTTACGTTTAGAATAACTATTCAATTACCTTAATTATAAAAAGAAAGCTGAGAAAAAATTCTCAGCTTTCTTTTTATATCATTGTCTGTTGTCTTACCCGAATATCGTTGAAAAGTATTTGGTAATGATATTCCAGAAATTCTTTCCAAGAAAATAAATTAAAGTCGAGGTAATGATCCCCTTTACGGTAAAAAATATAATTCCCCCGACACCAAAACGTTTAATCCACTGCTTCCACTTTGAATTGTCTTTTTGTTTTGAAAAATCTTCTTTTGATGTATTATTCTCCATTTCTGAATGTCAAAATTTTACCCTACAAAGATACATATGTTTATAATTAGTCCAAATAAAAAACAGCTTAAAAATTAAAGTTTTGAGGTTCGCATAATATTTTTATCTTTAGAGAGAACGAAAAGTAAGATTTTATGTCAAAAAAAGTAAAGGATTTCGGAATCGAAACAACACTCAGAAACCTTGGTATTAAAGAAGAAAATAAAGGGACTTCAGTGGGCGGAAAATATTTCGCTTCAGGAAAGACAATAGAAAGTATCTCTCCTGTAGACGGTAAATTAATCGCTAAAGTAAAGACTTCCGGAGAAAGTGATTATGACAAAGTAATTGAGACTGCTCAAAAGGCATTTCAGGAATTCAGAATGATCCCTGCTCCCAAAAGAGGAGAAATTGTAAGACAGCTGGGTCTGAAGTTGAGAGAATATAAAGATGATCTTGGAAAACTGGTTTCCTATGAAATGGGTAAATCATTGCAGGAAGGTCTTGGAGAAGTACAGGAAATGATTGATATCTGTGATTTTGCTGTGGGGCTTTCCAGACAGCTTCAGGGATACACGATGCACTCAGAAAGACCGGGACACAGAATGTACGAGCAATACCATCCGCTAGGTGTGGTTGGAATCATCACAGCATTCAACTTTCCCGTGGCTGTATGGTCATGGAATACTGCATTAGCATGGATCTGTGGTAACGTTACCATTTGGAAGCCATCTGAAAAAACACCACTTTGTGCAATTGCATGTCAGAATATCATGAATGAAGTTGTAAAGGAAAATAATCTTCCTGAAGGAGTTTCAAGTGTATTGGTATCAGACCATGAGATCGGACAGAAGCTGGTAGATGATAAAAGAGTAGCTTTAGTATCTTTCACAGGTTCTACAAGAGTAGGAAGAATGGTTTCTTCTAAAGTAGCAGAAAGATTCGGAAAATCTATCCTTGAATTAGGAGGTAACAATGCAATTATCATTACGAAAGAAGCAGATATAGATATGTCTATCATCGGAGCCGTTTTCGGAGCCGTAGGAACAGCTGGTCAGAGATGTACTTCCACGAGAAGACTGATCATCCACGAGAGTGTGTATAATGAAGTGAAAACAAGATTGACAAAAGCTTATGGCCAGTTGAAGATCGGAAACCCGTTGGATGAGAAAAACCATGTAGGTCCTTTAATTGATACTGATGCAGTGAATCAATATGAAGAAGCTATCAAAAAGTGTAAAAAAGAAGGCGGTAAATTTGTTGTTGAAGGCGGTGTATTAACCGGGAAAGAATACGAATCAGGATGCTACGTAAAACCTTGCGTTGCCGAAGTGAAAAATTCTTATGAGATCGTGCAGCATGAAACTTTTGCCCCGATTTTATATTTGATTAAATACAAAACCCTGGAAGAAGCAATTGCTATTCAAAATGATGTTCCTCAGGGATTATCTTCTGCAATTATGACCCAAAACCTGAGAGAAGCAGAATTATTCCTTTCTTATGCAGGTTCAGACTGTGGTATTGCCAACGTTAATATTGGAACTTCAGGTGCTGAAATCGGAGGTGCTTTCGGTGGAGAAAAAGAAACCGGAGGAGGAAGAGAATCAGGATCTGATGCTTGGAAGTACTATATGAGAAGACAAACCAATACTATAAATTATACCGCGCAACTTCCTTTAGCACAAGGTATTAAATTTGATTTATAAAAGCTTTACTTAAAGCACAAAAAACAAAAACAAAAATTAATAACCTGAATGATTAAGAGCTCATTCCTGTGAGTTTTTAATCATTCACTTATTAAATCACACATCAATTTTATTATGGAACAAATATTAGATATAAAAGCAAATAAAGTAAAAGAAACAGTAGGAAAGCACGTTTTGGCAGATGGGTTTGACTTCGTGATGGACATTGAAAAATCTCACGGATCATGGCTTTACGATAAACTTACAGACAGAGAATATCTGGATATGTTCTCTATGTTTGCCTCAGCTTCTGTTGGATACAATCACCCGTATCTTGTAGAAAGATCAGAATGGTTAGGCAGAATGGCTGTCAACAAACCAACTTTAGCAGATGTTTACTCAGAAGAATATGCTCATTTCTTAGAAGTGTTTGAAAGAGTAGTTATTCCTGAAGAATTACAATATGCTTTCTTTATCGAAGGCGGAACTTTAGGGGTTGAAAATGCTTTAAAGGCTTGTTTCGACTGGAAGACCCGTAAAAACTTTGCAAAAGGACTTCAGACTGAAGCCGGAATCTGTATCCATTTCAGACAGGCTTTCCACGGAAGAAGCGGTTATACGTTAAGCTTAACCAACACTTCAGATCCCAGAAAATACCAATATTTTCCTTTATTTGACTGGCCAAGAATCTTAAATCCGAAATTATCATTCCCGATTACGGAAGAAAATCTGGAAGAAACCATCAAAAATGAAAAGCTTGCTTTATTACAGATTGAAGAAGCTATTTTGATGAATCCGGATAAAGTGGCTTGTATCATTATAGAACCAATCCAGGCAGAAGGAGGTGATAACCATTTCAGAGATGAATTCTTATTAGGGTTAAGACAGCTTTGTGATCAAAATGAAATCTTACTTATCTTTGATGAAGTTCAGACCGGTATTGCTATTACGGGAAAAATGTGGGCTTTTCAGCACTTTACTGCAAAACCGGATATCATTTCTTTCGGTAAAAAAGCACAGGTTTGCGGAGTTTTGGCCAATAAAGAAAAATTTGATCAAGTTCCTAATAATGTATTCAGAGAAAGCTCAAGAATCAACTCTACTTTCGGAGGAAACTTTATCGATATGCTTCGTTTCCAATTGGTAATGGAGGTTATTGAAAAAGAAAATCTTGTTGAAAATGCCAGAGTGGTAGGAGACTTTTTGCTGGATAGCCTGAAAGCTCTTGCTGAGAAATATCCTGAGAAAATTTCCAATGCAAGAGGAAGAGGGTTGATGTGCGCCATTGATCTTCCATCAGCGGGAGACAGAAATAAAATGATGAATGAACTCTTCAATGACGGACTGATCATTCTTCCATGTGGAGACCAGTCTTTACGTTTCAGACCTCACCTTAATGTTACCAAAGAAGAAATTCAGCTGGCGTTAGATAAAATAGAAAACAATATTAACAAAATTTAAAACCAGGATTTGTAATTTTCAAAAAATCATTGTATATTTAGATACTCAAACAATATAGAATATGGAAAGAAGTACGAGAGTATCGGTTTTTGAAAGTGATAACCCTTCAGAAATTCAGTTGGTTAAGTCTAAATTGGATGATGGACAAATTACAAACACGGTTGAAAATAATTATCTTACATTTACCACAACTCCCACGGCTACGTCGTTAAAAGTAATGGTAGATCTGGAAGATGAAAAAAGAGCATTTGAAATTGTAGATGCTTACCTTCAACAAAGTGAAAATCAATAAAACAATTTCATAATTTTAAATTTTACTACTTCGAACCGAAAATTAATTTTAATTAGTTTTCGGTTTTTTAATTAGCAACTCATTATTAAAATAAACAAGAATACTAAAGGATGTAAGTGTCAGGCTTCTGAAAAACAAGCTTTATTAGCATACATTATTTATAATCATCTGGTTTTGCCATCCTCCGGAAAGATAGGAGTAAATAATACGACAGAACTTCTGATTGCCCTAATCCTTTAATCAAAAATCAAAGAACAATGAATCCAGAAATTACACTGAGAAAAGCGGAAATTGAAGAAAGAGAAATTATTTGGGGAATCATCCAGCAGTCTATAGAAAGAAGAAGGCTGGATGGCAGTACACAATGGCAAAACGGATATCCTAATCTGGGAACGGTAGAAAGCGATATTGCAAAAGGTTTTGGATATGTTCTTACAGTAGATGGAGAAATTGCTGTTTTCGCTGCTTTGATTTTAAATGATGAGCCTGCTTACAGTACCATTGAAGGGGCATGGCTGAGTGATGGGGAGTTTGTGGTCGTACACAGAATTGCAGTAGATGAAAAATTTGCAGGCCGGGGAATGGTGAAAAAACTTTTCGACCATATCGAAGATTTTACAAGATCTCATGGAATTCAGAGTGTAAAAGTAGACACGAATTACGATAATATTGCCATGCTGAAAATTCTGGAAAGTAAAGGATATTCCTATTGTGGAGAGGTTCTTTTGAAAGACGGAATGAGAAAAGCTTTTGAGAAGATTATAATTTAAGCCAAAAGTTAAATCCACTTTCATTGAATTTTTAAAAGAAACTGTATTTATAATCTCTATCATCTTTGTTCGTTTAGTTCTGAACTAATTTCTACTTTTGTTTACATTTTTATAATATGCACAAAAGTATAGAAATTGATGAAAGAATATTTCAGGATGCCGTAAAGTTTTATGGCTTTCTTTTCAACATACCCCCATTAGCCTCAAAAATCTATTCCTACCTTCTTTTCGATTATGAGAAAGTAGGAATTACTTTTGACGAGTTTGTTGAAGTGCTTTCTGCGAGTAAAAGCTCCGTGTCCACAAGTATTTCATTGCTTCTCAATATGCAGCTTATCGTAGACCACAACAAAATGGATGAGAGGAAAAGGTATTTTTTCACCAATGATGAATATAAGAAAATCCGATTCGAACAAGTTGTCCAAAAGATGAAGGACGAATTGAGGTTATTAGATGATTTAAACAATTTTAAAAAAAATAAAGACAATGACTACAACAAAAGAATAGAAGCTTACAAAGCGCTACTAAATAAAAATATAGAAAATATTCAGGAATCTCTTAATAAACTTTAAAATGAATAATAAGCTAGTTATACTTTCCATTGCAGCGTTTTCACTAACCGCCTGCAAAAAAGAAGCTCCGAAACAGGATGGTGCCAAGCCCTATCCTGTTATTTCTGTGGAGGCAAAAAATATAGTGGGTTATCAGACGTTTCCGGCTACCATTCAGGGTAGGGTAAACAATGATGTACGTGCAAAAATACAGGGTTATATCACCCAGCTATTGGTAGATGAAGGACAATATGTTACTAAAGGACAGCCTTTATTTCGTCTGGAAACCAATATCCTTACTGAAAATGCAGCAGCATCCAAAGCAGGAATTGGTGCCGCAGAATCTACTATTGCCGCAGCTCAGGCTTCAGTAAATGCGGCTCAGCTTGAAGTCAACAAGCTAAAGCCTCTGGTTCAGAAAAATATCATCAGTAACATCCAGCTACAGACGGCTCAGGCCAATCTGGCCCAGGCTCAGGCACAACTGCAGCAGGCCAATGCGGCAAAAAGACAGGCTGTGGCTAATTACAAAGGAGTAGAAGCCAACATCGATTATTCTATCATCCGTGCACCTATTTCAGGGGTTATCGGTAAACTTCCACTGAAAGTAGGTAGTTTGGTAGGACCTTCTGACCAGATTCCCCTGACCACTATTTCTGATACATCACAGATTTTTGCCTACTTTTCAATGAATGAGAAAGCTTATTTTGATTTCCTTGAAAAATCTCCGGGTGCATCAATGCCTGAGAAAATAAAAAACCTTCCGATGGTTGAGCTTCAGCTAGCCAATGGCAGTCTTTATCCTGAAAAAGGAAAAATTGAAGCCATTACCGGTCAGATTGATCCTACAACAGGAACTATTCAATTCAGGGTAGCTTTTTCTAATGCCCAAAAGCTTTTAAGTAATGGTAACAGTGGAACCATTAGGTTCCCACAACGTTATGATAACGTATTGGTGGTTCCTGAAAGTGCTACCTATGAACAGCAAGGTATTGTTTACGTATATAAAGTAGAAAAAGATACCGCTAAAAATGTTGTGATTAATGTTATTGACAGAATCGACAATATGGCTCTTATAAAATCGGGGGTAAATAAAGGGGAAACTGTTGTAGCAGCAGGAATCGGAGGTCTGAAATCGGGAACTGCCGTGAAGCCGAAACCAATCAAAATGGATAGTCTTGTTCAATCAATAAAACCGAAATTCTAATGATAAAAAACTTTATTAACAGACCGGTTTTATCTACCGTAATCTCAATTTTGATTGTGATTCTCGGTATTTTAGGGCTTGTCTCGTTACCGGTTACACAGTATCCGGATATTGCGCCGCCTACAGTGAGTGTTTCCGCCAACTATACCGGAGCCAATGCTGAGACGGTGATGAAAAGTGTAGTGGTACCTCTGGAAGAACAGATCAATGGGGTGGAAGGTATGGATTATATCACTTCCAGTGCTGGAAACGACGGTTCTGCCCAGATCCAGGTTTTCTTCAAACAAGGAATAGACCCGGATATTGCCGCAGTAAACGTACAGAATCGTGTGGCCAGAGCGACGCCTTTATTACCTTCTGAAGTAACACGTTCAGGGGTTGTAACGCAAAAGCAGCAAACCAGTGCACTGATGTATATGTCTTTCTATTCCGAAAATAAGGATCTGGATGACGTATACCTTCAGAACTTCATGAATATCAACATTATTCCCAACTTAAAAAGGGTTAATGGTGTAGGAGATGCCAACGTTTTCGGGGGTAAAAACTACTCGATGAGAATCTGGTTGGATCCGGCAAAAATGGCTGCCTACAGTGTAACACCTACAGATGTTACCAATGCTATCAATGAGCAGAGTAGAGAAGCGGCAGCGGGTTCCATTGGCCAGAACAGCGGCAGCTCTTTTGAATATATCATTAAGTATGTAGGTAAATTCAACGATAAAGAACAGTATGATAATATCATCATAAAATCTCTTGCAAACGGACAAAACCTGATGCTAAAAGATGTTGCTAAAGTAGAGCTGGCAGGCCAGTCTTACACAGGAATCGGGGAGAATGGGAATTCACCTTCCATCAGTATGGGGATCTTCCAGACGCCAGGTTCCAATGCCCAGGAAATTATTAAAAATATCAAAACATATCTGAAGTCGGCAGAAAGTACTTTCCCAAAGGGAATTAAATATACCTTCAACTTTGATACCAATGAATTTCTTGAGGCTTCTATTGAAAAGGTAGTACATACCCTGATTGAAGCTTTCATCCTGGTATTTATTGTAGTATATATTTTCCTTCAGGATTTCAGATCTACGCTGATTCCGGCCATCGCGGTTCCGGTATCTATTGTAGGGGCATTTTTCTTCCTGAATCTATTTGGATATTCATTAAACCTGTTAACATTATTCGCCTTAGTTCTCGCGATTGGTATTGTCGTCGATGATGCCATTGTGGTCGTTGAAGCCGTACATGCGAAGATGGAACATGGTATTTCTGATGCGAAAAAGGCGACGGTAGAAGCGATGGATGAGATTACAGGGGCTATTATTTCTATTACTTTGGTAATGGCTGCGGTATTTATTCCGGTAACGTTTATTACGGGTCCTACAGGAGTATTCTACCAACAGTTTGGTATTACGCTTATTATAGCGATTATCATTTCTGCTGTTAATGCATTAACGTTGAGCCCGGTTTTATGTTCATTATTCTTAAAACCTCACGAAGAGCATCATAAGGAGTATAAGAACTTAAATCTGTTACAGAAGTTTTTCTATAAATTCAATATTGCTTTTAAAACAACTACTGAACGTTACGGAAGAGGATTTGTATTTCTATTAAGACATAAATGGGTAACCCTGATTATTTTTGCTGTTACAGGAGGTATCTTATTCTGGGCAAGCAGCAGTATGAAGAAAGGGTTTGTACCTACAGAAGACAGAGGGATTATCTTTACAGATGTCCAGCTTCCTCCGGGAGCTTCTATGGAAAGAACTTACAACACCCTGAAAACACTTCAGGCCAAAGCATTGAAAGTTCCGGGAGTACAGAATGTAACAATTTCTACAGGGCGGGGATTCTTATCCGGAAACGGAAGTAACAATGGTCTTGCCTTTGTTAAGCTAAAACCATTCGAAGAAAGAAAAAAAGACGGACAGACTTCTGAAGATATTACCAAAAAACTATTTGGAATTGTAGGATCTGTTCCTGATGCCAAAGTTGTATTCTTTCAGCCGCCAAGTGTACCTGGATTTGGTAACAGTGCAGGTTTTGAAATGGTATTGCTGGACAAATCAGGTGGAGAATATGCTGATCTGGATGATAAAACCAATGAATTTATCGGAAAACTGATGCAGAGACCGGAAATTCAATTTGCTCAGACTTCATTCAATACAAAATATCCTCAGTATCAAATGGATATCAATGTTCCGTTAGCAAAACAACTTGGGGTTTCCGTAAGTGATATCCTTGCTACCATGCAAGGGTATATAGGGGGAGTCTATACTGCTGACTTTACAAAATACGGAAAACAGTTCAGAGTAATGGTGCAGGCCCTTCCGGATAATAGAAAAAGTATTGATAACCTGAACGAGCTTTATGTAAAAACAGGTTCAGGAGTAATGTCTCCAATCTCCCAGTTTGTAACTCTTACTAAAGCATACGGGCCACAATCTGTAAGCCGTTATAACCTGTTTACCTCAGTGAAGGTAACGGGAGCAAACTCTGAAGGATATAGTTCCGGGGATGCCATTACCGCTGTACAGCAGGTGGCCAATGAAACCCTGAATCAAAACTACGCAGTAGAATTTACCGGATTGACCAGAGAAGAATTGAATTCAGGATCTCAGACGCTTCTTATTTTTGGGCTTAGCTTGATTTTCGTTTACTTTATCCTTTCGGCACAGTATGAAAGTTATATCCTTCCTCTGATCGTTATTATTTCTCTTCCTCTTGGGGTAATGGGAGCTTACTTCGGACAGAAGATTATGGGCTTGGAAAATAATATTTATTTCCAGATTGCCCTGATCATGCTCGTGGGACTACTGGCGAAAAACGCGATTCTTATCGTCGAATTTGCTGTTCAGAGAAGGCATCATGGTGAAACGATTGTCATGTCTGCCATCAATGCAGCTAAAGCCAGAGTGAGACCCATTCTAATGACGTCTTTCGCTTTTATCTTCGGTTTATTGCCGTTAGTTCTAGCAAGTGGAATTGGAGCAGTAGGTAACAGATCAATTGCAACAGGAGCCGCTATTGGACTATTGATAGGTACTATTTTAGGATTATTTGTAATTCCTGTTCTGTATGTGATCTTTGAAACACTGCAGGAAAAAATTAAACCTCTCAAAAAAGAAGATATCAACTTAGCAGAATAAAAAATAATGATTTAGAAAAGAGAAGCTAGACACTGGCTATCCGGCTAAAAACTAACTTCTCATTTCTGGATTCTAACTTCTAATTTTAAATAATGAAGAGTTTATTAAACATCATAAAAGGAATCACTTTTTCAGTTTTCATACTGGGAGCCATTACATCCTGTATGGCCAGAAAAGATTATGAAAGGCCGAAAAACGTTGTAGACGAAAAGCTTTTCCGTACAGATATGCTTCCTACTGACAGTACCAATATTGCAGATATTTCATGGAAAGAAATCTTTACAGATCCTGTACTTCAAGGCCATATTTCGAAAGCTTTAGAGAATAACCTGGATATCAGAATTGCTTTACAAAGCATCAGTTCTGCGGAAGCTTATCTGAAGCAAAGTAAAGCAGCCTATCAGCCTACCGTTTCTATTGGTCCTAACTATACTTTCCAAACCCAGTCTATCAACACTCAGTTTGGTCAGATCATTGGAAACCGAAGCTATGTGAATCAGTTTGATATTACAGCAAGTATTGGCTGGGAAGCGGATATCTGGGGTAAGCTGAAAGCACAGGAAAAAGCACAGCTGGCCACTTATTTAGGCACAGTTGCTGCTCATAAAGCAGTAAAAAGCAGTCTTGTTGCTTCTATTGCTTCTGCTTACTACCAGCTGTTGACTTTCGATGCTCAGAAAAAGATCATTACAGAAACCATTGCAGTACGTGAGAAGAATTTAGAAACAACAAAAGCTTTGAAAATTTCAGGAACCGTTACAGAAGTGGCGGTACAGCAAAGTGAAGCCCTTGTTTTTAATGCAAGATCTCTATTGATTGATATTGATACGCAGATACAGTCACTTGAAAATACAATGAGTCTTCTGATGGGGGAACCTTCCCACACTATTGAAAGGTCAACGCTGGAAAATCAGAATCTGCCTATTGACTTAAAATTAGGATATCCTACTCAGTTACTGGCTAACCGTCCGGATGTCATGAGAGCAGAGTATAGCCTGATGAATGCTTTTGAATTAACCAATTCAGCTAAAGCCCAGTTTTATCCTACTTTAAAGATCACCGGAAGCGGAGGACTTCAGTCTGTAGATATCGACCACTTGTTCAGTGTCAACTCATTGTTTGCCAATGTAGTGACAGGGTTGGCTCAGCCTATTTTAAATAAGAGACAGATCAAGACGAACTATGATGTGAGCCTTGCCAATCAGGAAACAGCTTATTTAAACTTTAGGAAAACAGTGCTTACCGCTGGAAAAGAAGTTTCCGATGCCATCAGAGTATATTCTGTACAGGATTCTTTTATTGAATTGAAACAAAAAGAATTGGATGCCTACAAAAAGTCAGTTGACTATTCTCAGGAATTGGTAAACTACGGTATGGCCAACTATCTTGAAGTTTTAAATGCAAGTGTGAATTCATTGAATGCGGAGCTTAATATCTCCAATGCACGATACAATAAAATGAAGGCCGGTGTAGAGCTTTATCAGGCTTTAGGCGGAGGCTGGAAATAAAAGATATTTTACGCTTACACCATATAAACGTATGTCATCACTGGCATACGTTTTTTTGTTCTTTTTTTTAAGAACTGTTAAAATCATTATAAAAATAAAATTATGTTTGTATATACGTAGTAAACTACGTAGTTTTGTTTTTGTGAATATGACACGATATTAAAATGAAAATTTAAATAAAGAAATACGATGAAACCACTGATAAAGCCTATAGACAATTCATACTCAGAGCAGGCCATTGACCTCATTCTTACGATTCAGCAAAAAGAGTTTAATGTTCCGCTGACAATCCATGACCAGCCGGACCTTTTTGAGATTGAAAGCTTTTATACCGAAGCTGGAGGGAACTTTTGGGGAGCCTTTATAGATGGGGAGATGGTGGGAACCATTGCTTTAGTCAAATTTGATGAAAGGGCAGGAGCGATCCGGAAGATGTTTGTAAAAAAAGAATTCCGGGGAAAAGACCTGAATATTGCACAGGAATTATTGGAAGTTTTACTCTCTTTCTGTCATGAAAATGGAATAGATGATTTATATTTGGGAACCATCACGGTATTGAAGGCTGCCCAGCGGTTCTATGAACGGAATGATTTTGAAAAGATTGGGAAACAAAAGCTTCCGGCTCAATTTCCATTGATGGGTTCCGATGATGTTTTTTATCATTTAAATAGGACTCTATGAATGTTATCAACGAAGCAGGAATTCTTGCTATTTCAACCCGGTTACACCGCCTGAGCGAACAGTTAAGAAAAGATGGAGCGATGATCTACAAAGCATTTGGGATAGATTTTGAACTCAAATGGTTTCCGGTCATCTTTACCATATACAAGAAAGAAACTGCAAGTGTGGTGGAAATTGCGAATGAAATTGGGTATACCCATCCTTCTACCATAACGCTGCTCAAAGAACTTGAAAAGCTCAAACTCTTAGAATGGAAAAAAGATAAGAGTGATGAGCGTAAAAGGTTATTTCTGTTGACTTCTAAAGGTACTGAGCTGGTTGAAAAAATGAAACCGGTATGGGAACTGGTGGCTACTGTATTGAGTGAAATTGCAGATAATGAAAATAATCTCCTGAAAGCGATTGATGAAGCTGAAGAAAAAATTGCTAATCAGTCTTTTTATCAACGGGCAATGCAGCTTAAGAATTCAAAGTAAATATCTGTTATTGGATAGAAAAAAGATGTAGTAAATAATTAAATAATTATAATGATTAGGAAAGCTGTTCATGATGATGTACTTCAGGCTGCTCAGGCGCTTGAAGAAGTAAAAGTACATATGCTGGATCACGGAATTGATCAATGGGATCAGGAATATCAAGTAAAATGATTCAGTATGCCGAAGAATTTGCCAGGCGAAATCAATATCCATCGATTCGGTTTGATGCTTTTTCCATGAATGATACTGCGAATGCTGTTTATACTAAAAAAGGATACGACCTTGTAGGAACAGTTCGCTTCCGAAAAGGAATATTTAACTGCTATGAAAAAAATTTGAAATAAAAACAAATCATACTATTTGTAAATTAACGTCCATGTTGCTGATTATCTGATCATAACATGGATGTTTTATTTAGCGGTGACACGAAAAGCTCCGTAGAAAGGTTTTTTAAAATTCATTGTCGTAGTTCTACTACAATTTTTGAAATAATAGATAGTTCATTTTGACGTGAATATTTAAGGTTATATATTGCATTACCAAAATCACCGAAAAAACTTATGAAAAAATACAATAATCAATCCTGTAAAAAGTACTGTCAGGTACTTAAAGTGGAATTACACTTCTGAAAATTCCAACTGCAACTATCTCAGATCAATCATAAAAAAGCTTGTTCAAGAGGCCTTTGCAAGCTGCCGATTGGTTCTTTAAGCTAAAGGGTCTCACCTATAAAGGTTGAATATCTAATTAAGTCATACACCAAAAAAAATTGACGTCATGTTTAAGGAACAGAATAATCTTCCCAAACCGGAAATAGATTCAGACAAGACAGGTTTTGTAAACAAAATCCAGGAAAATAAAAAAATCAAAGAAGTAAAGAAAGTTGCTTCAAAAGTGAATAACGCAGTGAATGTAGTGAATACAGGAAAACAATTCCTGAATCAGCCTTTGCTGCCGAATGAACCATCCATTACTAAAGGAAAATTATGGGCAAAGCAGCCTACATCAAGAATATTTAATGCAGACAGTATTCCGGAAAGCGCCATTGCAGGCATTAACCGCGTAGTAAAACTTGATATTCATGTGGAAGGCAAGCCGATAAAATATTTCAAACACTTTAAACTCACCCAAAGCACTACCAAACATCATGAGTTTGAACTCATTCTGGCGCACGATACTTTAGGAAGTGCAGAAAATCATAATCTTGAAGAAGTACAGAATTTTCTTGGAAAAAGGATTACAGTAGTATTCAAGTATAAAGATGTAGAGGGTGGAGCTGAACGAAATTTTGTGGGGGTCATCACAGAAGTCGGATTCAGTCAGGAAAAGGGAAGTCTGGGAAATCTTATATTATCAGGATTAAGCCCAACCATCCTTTTGGATGCAGCCCCTCATATTCAAAGTTTTGGTGGAGCACAGCCCATGAGCTTGAACAGTATCGCTAATGAAGTTATTAAAGAAGGATTGGGGCAAGGAAAATATGATTTCAGGGTAGACGCCCGTCAGGGAAATGTCTCTTACAGTTGTCAATACGAAGAAACCCATTATAATTATCTGGCGAGAATAGCAGAAGCTTATGGGGAGCAATTCTTTTATGACGGGGAAGTGCTGCATTTCGGACAGTTGCCTCCACAGGAAAAACCTGTGATGCTGACTTATGGCAGTAATCTCACTGACGTTAAAATTAAAATGAAAGCTCAGCATGTGAATCCATCATTTTATGGATACAACAGCAGCAAAAATGAGAAATTTAAAGGTGGAAGTTCAAAAATTAACCATACCTCAGAGATCGCCAAGCGTGCCTATGAAATTTCAGAAAAGACTTTTCAGACGCCGTCTTTACGTGTTGCACCTATCAAGGCTGTTTCCTTTATGGATATTGATGCCTCACAGAAAGGTGCTGCGGGAAGTAAGGCTTCAGAAGTTTTTGTTACTTCAGGGAATACAACCGTACCATTCCTTTATCCGGGCTGTATTGCAGATATAGAAATGCGTAAGTCAGATACTAACGATACCGGATATTTTACCAAGCTTATGCTGATAGAGGTAACTCATGAAGTAGATGCCCGTGGATATTATGATGGATCTTTTCAGGCAATAGCTGCTGATACCGGATTTATTCCAAGACCGGAATTTACAGTTCCGGTGGCAGAACCCCAGTTTGGAAAAGTAATTTCCAACACCGATCCTGAAAATCAGGGCCGTGTACAGGTTCAGCTCGATTGGCAGAGTGGGCAGGATACCACTGAATTTATCCGTGTGATGTCACCAGACGCCGGAAGCAGTGAAAAAGTAGGCAAGAATCGTGGCTTTATGTCTATTCCTGAAGTGGGAGATCAGGTGATTGTCAACTTTGTACATCTTCATCCGGACCGCCCTTTTGTCATGGGGGGAATGTTCCATGGCGGAATAGGAGCTGGTGGCGGTACCGGAAATAATATCATGAGTTTCAGTGGCCGAAGCGGTGCAGAATTGAAATATGATAATGGTGCCGGATCCATGAATCTTAAAGATCAGGGTGGTGCCAATATGAATTTTGACGGAACCGGAAATGCAACCACCAACGCCAATAGCAATCATACCGTAAATGCAGGAAGTACCAATGTAATCAACGTTGGGGGTAAGAAAGATGCTCCACCACAATCCTTATTAAAAATGGATGCTGGAGGAAATATTACCCTTGACGGAAAAACAAGTATCACTCTGAAGGTAGGAGATAATTCTATTACCATATCTGAAGCAGGAATTACGGCATCAGCAGGAAAAGGAATCATTGATATTACTGCACTTACCGGTGCACTCGGACTTTCAAGTAAAGGAGGAGCGATGAATATTAGCACAGATTCTCCACTTACAATTACCGGAGGGCCAAGCGCTGTGATGTCTTCCGGAGATACCAATATTATGTAATTCTAAAACAGAAATCATGGATGAGTTAGAATACATAACCCTCAATGCCCTGATGATGTGCGATCAGGGAGCTGCCCCGGATTTTTTTAAACCTACGTTCAATACAAAGGTGAAGATCCATGGCTGTTTGGTGGCCACCAATCAAGATGCTGCTCCTCTGATTAATATTCCATCCTTTAAGGTATGCAAAGTCAGTGGTGGTCCTTGTGCACCAGCCACCGTTCCTATGACCTGGCAGGATACCTGGCAGGTAAAAATTAATGGAATCAGATCTTTGATAGGGAAAAGTACCTGTCAATGTACTGTAGGTGGAAAGATAGAATTTATGACCAGCGGGCAGGTTCCTCTTCCGGACGATGCCGCTCAGGAAGTAAAAGATATGCAGGATCAGGCACAGCGCGAGCTTGATGACAGCGGACATGGAGACAGTGTAGGAGAAGCAGGCTTTGTAGAAGGGATGATCCCCGTTTGGGGAAGCGGCCGTGATCTTATCAACGATATACAGACCGGTGATGGCTGGGGAGCTGCTATGAATGCCGGATTTTTAATCTGGGATGTAGCCTCTATTGCGGTAGGAGTGGTTTCTTTTGGAACCGGAACAGTAGCCATGCAGGGTGCAAAAGCCGGTGTGAAAGGTGCCATAAAAGCTGGTGCAAAAGCTATCTCTAAAGAAGCTCTTCAGCAGATGGGAAAAGCTGCGTTGAAAAAACTGAGCAAAGAAGCCTTAAAGAAAAGTGTAGACGATATCGCTAAAAAGCTGCTTAAAACCTGTGTTTTTGCCTGTTTTCCGGCTGGAACACCTGTTCATACTGAACATGGAATTAAAAATATTGAAGACATCAGAATTGGAGATCTTGTCTGGGCTTATGATGAAGATACAGATACCGTAGCCCTTCAGCCGGTGATTGATTTAATCACCAATGAAAGTGATCATACGATTAGTATTTATACGGAAGCTGAAGTTATTGAAACAACGGCTACCCATCCTTTTTATACCAATGGTGAATGGACGGATGCTTCAGAATTGAAAGAAGGAGATAAAATTCTTTTGCGTGACCAGCAAGAAGGTATTATACAAAAGACAGAATTCAATTATACCCCTCAGAAAGTCTATAATTTTGAGGTAGACCACTGGCATAATTATTTTGTAGGGAATTCAGGGGTTCTAGTGCATAACAGTGGAAAATGCTTAAGTAAAATGGCTGATGAAGCCGCTGAGCTTGTAGCAAAAACTTGGGATGACCTCGCGAAACTTAAACATTGTTTCCCTGCCGGAACTTTAGTGAAAATTGATGAAAATAGTGGTTATGCAGCTATTGAAACAATTTCAGTAGGAGATTATGTTACAGCTTTTGATCAGGATAAACATACGGAGGTCTTAAAACAGGTTACCGGAGTGTATGTAAATCATACTGAAAGTCTTTGCAGGCTATATATTGGGGATGAAATCATTGAAAGTACATCAGCCCACAGGTTCTGGTCAGTAACGCATTCTGACTGGATTAATGCAGAAGATATTGAAAGCGGAAATCTGTTGATGGATGCCACCGGAAAATCTATCATTGTAGAAAAGACCGAAAAAATTGTTGGAAATTTCAAAACCTATAATCTTGAAGTTGAAGAAGTACATAATTATTTTGTGTCTTCACTTGATATTCTGGTGCATAACGGAAAGTCTTATCCAAATTCAGTTTTTCATGATCTCACTCCTAAGCCATCAGAAATTTATGGGATTTGGGATAAGAAAACAAAACAATATGTTTATGTTGGAAAAACAATACAAGAAGATGGGAAAAGATTTACTCAGCATGTCTTAGAGAAAGGACTCGATCCTAGAAGATATGTTAGTAGAACATTAGAGTCTGGAACTTGGAATGCATTTCAAACAGCAGCTCGTGAACAATATCATATAATGCAAAATGGAACTAAAACTTTAAAAGCAGGAGCGGAAATTAGAAATAAGATTAATGCGTTAAGCAAAAGGAAATTTAATTATTTTAGTAAACTTATAAAATGTCCATAAAAATGATAAAAAAATTAGAGGTTGGAGATATTTTCAATTTAAAATTAGAAAACAAAAATCTTTTTATTTTTGGTAGGGTCTTATTTGATGTAGACAGCCAGCTAAAAAAATCAAAGGTAAACGATGAAAACTATTTTACAACTTATGCAGGATGCCATCTAATAGAAATTTACAAAGGTATATATGATTCTCCCAATCTTCCAGATAGTATGGAAGTATTAATTCCTAGAGTTTTTGTATTTAAAATAGATTCAAAAGCAAATAGTTTAAAATGGGAAGTAGCTGGACATCATAAAGTTGATGTTAAGAATATAGAATTTCCGGAAGTTGTAGGAAATGCATATAATGAAGTTCGGTTAATGAGGGGAGAACTTTATTTCAAAACAGCTATTAAGGATCCGATTCAATATCCTGGAGTTCTTCCTGCTCCGGAATACCCTGTTGTGATTTTAGATGCTAGTTTAGGGTTACAAGGAAGAGAGGATTTAATAGACGGAGATTATTATGATGAAAGCCTTACAGATTTAGATCTTTTGTATCATCCCGATGAAAGAAAACAAATTTATTCAGATTTAAATTTAGATCCAGATAAAAGCTATTATGAATTATCTAAGGAAATGGGATTTGATTTAGAACGGTTTTATTAAGGAATGAGTAAAAAATTAGGAACTGGAGATATTTTTTATCTAAAAATTGAAAATGAAAATCTATATGTATTTGGTAGGGTTTTATTTGATGTTAATTCTCAATTCAATAAAATTATAAAGAAAACTGAATTATCAGAGGATTACTTTCCAATTCTAGCCGGATTTTATCAAGGATACCAGTTAGTAGAAATGTATGATGGAATTTATGAAAATATAAATGATTTTACTGAACCAAAAGTTATTATTCCAAGAGTTTTAGTAACATCATTAAATAACTCTAAGTATAATTCATTAGAATTGGGAAAAATAAAAAATGTTAATGTAGATTATACAAAAGTTGAATTTCCTGAAAATTTGACTTATGATATGGATGGAGCTATTCTTTCTCGTGGAGAATTAAATTTAAAAACTCGTTTATCAGAAAAAGAATTTAAAGAGCTAGACTATCAGATCTCTTCTTGTGTACCAAGAGTTCTATTACATGCTACTTTAGATTTTCAAAAAAGAAGAGATCTTATACCACAAGAAGTAATAAGACCTCATTATTTAATTAAAAATGATTTACATTATAATAATGAATTAAGAAAAGTAGTTTATGATAATCTTAAATTAGATCCAGATAAAAGTTATTATGAATTATCTAAGGAAATGGGATTTGATTTAGCCAGATTCTATAAACATTAATTTTAAAATATAATTATGGGGGCTTGGGGATATAAGAACTTCGAAAATGATACTGCTGCAGATTGGTTTGCAGAACTGGAGGAATCTCCGGATAAAGAATTAGTGATTTCTTATCTCACCAAAATTTTGGATGAAGATGATTTTATAGATGATGAAGAAAGCTTTATTACGTTAGCAATACTTGAAGCACTGAGTGGTCGTTTGAAACTGATTTCCACAGACTACATTTTGCCACAGTTGGAATCTGTAGATACGATTCTATTAGCTCAAATGGTTATAAAAGCCTCTAAAAAGATCCTTTTCTTTAAAGAGCATTCAGAAGTAAGAGAATTATGGGAAGAATCTGATGAATATCACCAATGGTTTAATTATCAGGTTTCTTTAATTATGAAGCTCGATAATTTTTATAGCAACTATAATTTTGTTGATGAAGAAAATAATGATCCGGAAATTGAGGAGGAGTGGACGAAATATATAAAAACCAATTTTTCATAATAAATAAAATATCTTTAGAAGAGATCATTTAAACTGCACAGGAATCAAAATAAAGTAATGAGTATTTCAAATTTCTTTTTTGGGGAAAATATTCCTCTTCTTCAACTTGAAAAATTCTCGCAGGAATATACCCTGAATGTGGAGAATATCTTTCTGATGGGTAAGGAAAATTCCCCAATTTCTTTAAAAACCTCATCTGAACTTCTTCTTGACCAGCAGAAAGAATCAGATCTTATTTACAATAGGATAAATCTTCTTGAAATTACAGGAAATACGGAAGATCATACAATGAAATCCTTTTTACAACAAAGTCTTGCCCTTGCTGATATTTCACGTAATCTTTATATCAAACGAAATGCAAACGGAAAGATACTTTCTGTTGAGAATACAGAGGAGCTGTGGAAGAGCTGGGAAGAATGGAAAGAAAATAAAATGGTTACTGTTTTTCCGGAAAAAAAAGATCAGATTAAATTGGTTGCCAATTATGAAAAAGGATTGAAAAGCTTTGAGGGAGAACTGAAGAAAAACCTACAGTATATTCTTCTGTTACCGGAGGTTTACAGTTTGATATTTCCACCTAATGAATATTACAGCTTTCTATCCAGCCCGTTGAATATTCGTTCCAGATTGATGCAGGGAGTAGAGTACAGCTATCAGCTAAAACTGGTGAAACTTGAAGAAGAAAACAATACCCTTTTTGTAGAATTTCATTCCGTGTTGAACAACCGGGAAGAACTCATTAAAAGTCATATCAAAAAGCTTTATGAAAATGAGAAGGAATTCTCTATTGACCAATTTGAATTCAGTGTCAAAACAAAATACAATTTTGAAAAATCAACCGGTAAGATTATGAATGCCGAGCTTCATTTCATAGAAAAAATGCATGAACATCTTGCTTATAGGATTGATATGGATTTAAAGATTAAATCGATTGAGAATTAATGATATTGATTATGGGATGAAGAGAAGATAACAACATCTTTTAAAAGAAAAGAACCCGTCACTTTTGACGGGTTCAATTGATTGATATTCAGATGGTATAATTAGAATCTGAAAGTTGCTGCAACAGACCAGGTTCTTCCAAATCCAAGGAATCCTGTATTGCCGTCAGCTACGCCCTGATAAACTCTTCCTGCTTCCTGGTATGTTTTTCCGGCATCCGGACCATTGGCAATTTTATCACCTGCAAAAATATTGGAGCTTAGCTCAGAAATATAGTACTTATTGAATAAGTTGTATACATTAGCTCTTAATGTCAATGATTTTTTCTGATCAATGATGAATTTATAAGTAGCCCCTACATCAAATAAATGATAGCTTGGTAATTTTACAATCCCTTTTTCTCTTGCTGCTTCAGTAAGGAAGTTGATAGGATTGAATTGTGCATATAGCTTGTCATAATATTCCCAGTTAGCATCAATGCTGAAAGCTTTGGTAATATTATAATCAGCCCCGATGCTTGCTGTTGTTTGGGCAGCATCTCCTACCTTCAGATCTTTGATGTTGATGATTCCTGTTGCTCCGGTGACTTCCTGGTTGCTCTGAACATCCATGATGTTGAAATTTGCATTCCCTTTGTACTTCCAGTTCCCTAACGATAGCATCCCTCTAAGCCTAAGGTTAGAAAGAGGTCTTGCTTTCGCTTCCAGTTCAACTCCCTGGTGTACCTGTCCAACATTCAGGGCGTTGTAGAAATAAGCATTTCCAAGTTTTAACTGAGAGAAATTGGCAACATCTGCGGCACCGGCATTAAATGTTCTTGAGATGAATCTGTCATCCCACTGTGTTCTGTAAGCGTTAATATTAACATCCACATAACGGGATTTGAACCCATATCCCAATTCTACAGAGAAGATTCTTTCATTCTTCGCATCGTTGTATATGTTTTGGTTTGATGGGAATAAAGCATTGAATAGCGGTTGTCTCGAAATAACTCCCGTATTGAAAAATACATTATGATGCTGGTCTATATTATAGTTGGCACCTCCTTTTACAATATATCCCGTTTTATGATACCACTTGGTTTCCTGATTTCCGGGAGTATACAGCATATAGTCTATTCTCTTGTAATATTGTTCAGAAACTGAAGCCTGAACAGATGCACTTAGCTTTTCTGAACTGTACTCAACCATTCCATATAAACCTGCCCATTTTACCAACCCTTCGTTGTATATAGATACTTTCTGAGCATTATTAAGCTTGGTAAGAGGTTCCGGTTTTACGGTTTGGTCTACATAAGATCCTTTTGGAGCATTCACCGTATTAGGAATATATAATGCATCAGAGCCCAGCATATCGGTAACGATATCATAAAGCGCTCCTTTGTAAGTCTTAAGGTCGATCCCTCCGTTAAAGGTCCAGTTATTCTTTTTGTAATTAAGATCTGCGATGGCTCCATACCAGTCATGAGAATTAATGCTCTGCTTTCTAACGATACCGGAAGTCCCGTTTAAAGTAGCTACATATTGTCCATTATAATCAGCCGGAGATCCCGCAGGAGCAGTAAAGGTTGGTTTCTGAAAGGAATTTCCATTATAATCAGTGACCATACCCCCTCTGTTGTAACGGTAAATCATATCCCAGTTGATGGTGCCATCTCCGCCCTGGCCATAATTCATGAAATTCATAGTTTGCCCGTTAGCATTTTTAATAGAACCATTAAGCCCGGTACCACCGCCACCACGTCCCCAGGAACCATAAACAACTGTAGAAAGCTTCAGGGCATCATTAATATTCCAGTCCCAGTTAAGTGATGCAATAGGTTTGTGATAGAAGTTGGGCGCCAAGTTGAATGAAGAACCATTCAGCATTCCTGTTTGTGGATTATATCTTCTTCCATAGGTTTCAAACTGTCGTAAAGTGGCTACATTCGCTCCGGTTGCAGAAGATCTTCTTGTGTCGTGTACCTGTGGTGCACCTGTAGCAATTAAATTGAATGCATGCTTTTCATTAGGCTTAAATCCTGTAGAGAAAAACCATGAATAGCCTTCTCCTTTGGTTCCGTTGATATAACCGTCACCTTGCCAACGGGAGAGTAGAACAGTTGTTCCCCACTTATTTTTTAACCCGGAAGAATACATGGCTGATACTCTGGAGTAGTTGTCATTACCTGCTTCTGCCTTTATCATTGCTTTTTGCTCAGAATCAGTAGCTTTGGTTACAATATTTATCGTTCCCCCTACAGACGGAACTACAAATTTAGAAGCTCCTAACCCTCTCTGAATCTGAATATTGCTTGCAATATCTGCCAATCCGGTCCAGTTGGACCAATATACAGTACCTCCCTGCATATCATTAACAGGCTGTCCGTTGATGATCACCGCAATGTTGGCACCGTCAAAACCCCTCATGTTAATTCTGCTGTCTCCAAATCCGCCGCCTACTTTAGTAACATACACGGATGGGGTAGACTTCATAATTTCGGGAAATTCTCTGTTTCCTAATTTTTCCTGAATTTCAGCTGCCTTAATGGTAGAAACTGCAACAGGGGTTTTTCTTTCTTTGGCTGTTTGGGAAAGGTTTCTTCCCACTAACATCACCTCATCAATAGATTTAGATTTTTCTAAAGAATCCTTCGTACTCTGTGCATAATATATGCCGGCCGTTGGTAATACAAGCGCTATAAGTAGTCGCTTTTTAAAAATAATGCTCATGAAATAAACTAGCGTTTTTGAGTTTAAGGCTGCAAATATGGATATTTATTTTTTAATAGAGTATTAAATCTTTATTACGTGATTTCATAAAGAAGGTAATATGGGGATTATGGCTGTTTTTTGCGAATAAATAAAACAGCTTCACTAATTTCATTTACAGGTTGTTAAGGTGAAAGTCTGTAATTTATTAAGTATGATTATATTTATTATTAAAAAATTTTAATCATCTGATCTTTAATCTATGAAAATGATATTTCAATGCATGATCTGTTGAAAAGAGATTATATTTACCCATAATCTAATATAATGCTGAGAAAGATTAAGCTTAGTCCAAGCCATTTATCCATGCTTTATAGTAGTGTTTTATGGTCATAAAAATTTCTTTTCCGTATCACAAAATTTCCTTTTCGTATCATCCGATGGTTAGCATAATGTTACTTTTGAAAGAATACAATCCTCTATTGCTATGATTATGAAAAACTCCCTGTTATTCTTAATACCTTTCCTGCTCCCGGGCTTATCATTGGCGCAACAATATCATCCGCTCACTGCCCGGGAAGCAGAAAAAAGATTACTGCCCCAGTTCCAGGTAATGAATAATACTCCTATTCAGGATATGACGTTTGAAGAAGTGAAAAGAGATCGCAAAATTCAGGCAGAAATGCCTTGGCCGGAACTGAAAAACAAAGACAGTATTGAAGTGACACGGTCTAAAATTCCGGGACTGAACGCAAAAGACCCCGAAATCCCGGTAACGGTTTATAAACCCAAAAATTCGAAAAACCTTCCCATATTTCTTTGGTTTCATGGGGGTGGTTTTGTATATGGAACTCCCAAATGGGATCACCAGAGGTGTGCAGATTATGCATTGAAAGGAAATGCTGTGGTTATCAATATAGATTACCGTTTCGCTCCGGAAAATCCTTTTCCGGCAGCCCTCCATGATGCCTATGCCTCGTTATTATGGGCCCATAAAAATGCAGGAAATATAGGTGGAAATCCAAAGCTGATCGCTGTTGGAGGTTCCAGTGCAGGAGCTGGTATATCCGGAGGCCTGGCACAATACACAAGAGATAAGAAAGGCCCAAAAATAAGTTTACAGGTTCTGGAAATTCCGCCTGGAGATTTCAGGATGGATTATCCATCAGTTATTGAATTTAAAAGAATCCGGGGTCTTAAAAGTGATGACTTTCCGGCTTTAAAAAATTTCTATATAGGAAAAAACGGCAATTCAGAAGAAAAATATGTGCTGCCCGGAAATGATAAAGATCTTTCCAACCTTCCGCCAACTGTCATTTTTGTTGCCGGAACAGATCCCTTGCGGGACAGCGGATTGGCTTATGCTGACCGTCTGATAAAAGCAGGTATTTTTACAGAACTACATGTTTTTGCAGGCTATGCCCACGGAATGCAACTCCCGGAAAGTATGGAGATCACGGTAAGAATGATGAAGCAGTTTCTTAAATAATCAGCATAAAAACAGGGCAGGAAGTCTGTAATTTTTGACAGCAGAAGAAAAAACAATATTCCATAGATTTTGATAAAGAAAAATATTTTCCTTACTATTGATTTAAATAACGCAGTACCATATTGTAATCTCTGACTGCGAATTTCTTACATTTTAAAATTAAAATAATGCAGTACCCACAAAAAATATCTTTACTTCTCGTCTTATTTTCTTCCATTGCGTTTTCCCAAACGTATAAAACTTCTTCAACAGTTTTACCGGGAAAAGAATTCCCGAAAATGGACGCAGAGAGAAAAGCAGAATTTCGGGTCTATTTTCCTGATGCAAAATCAGTAATTTTAGATGGCGGCGACGGAATGAAAAGTATAAAATCCTCTGCTTCCAAAGATAAAAACGGATTTTGGAACATCTCTACTACCCCCATGGAGATAGGGTTTCATTATTACTGGTTCAACGTAGATGGCCAGCGTACAAACGATCCCAATACACAGCTGTATTTTGGATACAGCCAGCCTACCAGTGGAATTGAAGTCCCTTCCGGGGAAGATTTTTTCCTGGAGAAAAATGTAAAGCACGGAAAAATTGTTAACGACAGTCTGAATTCAGAAATAACCCATGGCACACGGAACTTTAAAGTATATCTTCCTCCCAATTACGGATCTGAAAAACTCCCCGTTTTATATCTGTACCACGGTACCGGAGAAGATATTACAGGCTGGGAAAAACAAGGCTATATCCTTCATATCCTTGATAATCTTTTCGCAGAAAAAAAGGCTAAGAAAATGATAGTGGTAATGGATTATGGAGTTGCATTGACTCCCGAACAGGAAAAAATGCCAGACAACTATCCCAGAACGGTACTTTCTTCTAAAAATCTTGACAAAATACTTACCAAGGAGCTAATTCCCTATATTGAAAAAAAATATAAAACTTCTGGTAAGAAAGCTATTGCGGGACTTTCCCGTGGCAGTTATCAGGCTATGCTGATTGGGGTTTCCCATCCGGAGTTATTCTCGGCAATCGGGGCTTTTAGTCCTGTAATTTATGAAGGAACTGAAACCGAACCTTTTAGAGAACTCCCTATAGGAAATTTGTTGACATCTAAGAAAAAGCCTTATTTCTTTATTGGAATCGGGGGAAAAGAAGATCCTATCTTTTTTAAATTTAATCAGATATTAACAACTTATTTAAATAAGAATAAGTATCCTTATTTCCAATATAACTCTCCGGAAACCCGTCATGAATGGCTTACCTGGAGAAGGTCACTCTATCAGTTCTCACAACATATCTTCAGATAGATGCATGATATTTGTCATGTTTTATAATTTTATTAACTTACAGTCCAATAAATTACCGTTTTATGGAATTACTCCTTCCTTACCTGGAGCCGGATGGTTTTAAACAAGGTCTGATTCAGGATTACAGATTTTGTGACAAAGATTTCCTGAACTCTACTGTTCTGGAGATGCCGGAGGATTTGGGAAGCGGGAAGCTCATTCTTTTCAGCAAGAGAAATTTTCACTTTTTCCGGGGGAAATGGAACTTTCATGAAGAAACTATTTTCCACTCTCCACATAAAGTCGGCGACAACGGAATGATGGATTTCCGGATCAACAAAGAAGGGAAAATCAGCAGCAATTTTATTAATGATGAAAAAAAGTTTGAACATAATACCACCGATATTGATGGCGTGAGAATTTTTGTTCCGAAAAACCTTTTTTCAAAAGATAACGGACTGTTGAAAGAAAAGCTGGAAAATGCACAACGCAATTATCTGAGCCAGGAAAAACTGAAAATTATTTTCGATACTCCGTTTGATGATGCATCCTGCAGCATTATTCTTGAAAGCAGAATGCTGGAATTCTTAAGCTACTGGATTCATTATCTTCTTTCTGATGAGAAGACCTTTGAACACAAAAAAGCATTGGAAGACAAAATAAAGCTCGCGAAAGATTTTGTGGACACCAATGCATTCCAAAGTCTGGCGATCAGGGAAATCAGCCGTTACTGCGGGCTCAACAGCAGTGATCTTAAAAAAGGATTTAAAGATTATACCCAGCTGCCTATCCATCAGTACATCATTAAAACCAGAATGGAAACAGCCCGATCTATGCTTCTGGAAACCGAAAAGTCGGTAGGAGAGATCAGTGATTTTATTGGATATAATAATCGTGGGCATTTTTCTCAGCTTTATCTCCGTCATTTCGGAAAACTTCCTTCCGAAGAACGTCAGTAAAACTTAAACACTTTCCGGATGGATGTTGTAAATGTTGTCTATTTCGGCGTTTACAAGAGGTTGTATTTTTATACACTTTGAAAAAATTTCTTTTCCGTATCACAGAATTTCCTTTTCGTATCACCACGTGTTCAGCATATCATTAATTTGGAGTTAAGATTAGTTCATATGAAATATCCTTTAGCTAAGGCCCTTTTCATATCAAAATTAACTTAATATGAACAAAACTATGCTGAACTTATCAATTTTAGTGGAAGAAAGTGCAAGAAGTAACCCCAAAAGACCGGCCCTAAGCCTTGGAGAAACTACTATCAATTATAGAATCTTTCATGAGAAAGTCTGTCAGGCAGCCAATGCA
This sequence comes from Chryseobacterium sp. Bi04, assembly GCF_918698085.1. Taxonomy (GTDB): domain Bacteria; phylum Bacteroidota; class Bacteroidia; order Flavobacteriales; family Weeksellaceae; genus Chryseobacterium. Next base: position 207,561 of record NZ_CAKKLP010000005.1, on the reverse strand, counting down.
TTTACAAAAGCAGGAATAGGTTATGGTGACAAGATCGCTTTGCTTTGCCCCAATATTCCTCAATTTCCGATTATTTTTTTTGCCATATTAAAAACCGGAGCAACAGTTGTACCCTTTAGTATTTTTCTTAAACCTGAAGAGATTGCTTATCAGCTTTCCGATTCTGACAGTAAATTGTTTTTGTGTTTTGCCGGAACTCCGGAAATGCCTGTAGGACAATTCGGGAAAGAAGGTTTTGACCAATGCGAAACTTGCAGAGATTTTATCAGCATAGGGCATTTGGCAGAAGACATCCGGAATTTTGATGATTTCATTAAAGATCAAGAAAAATATTTTGAATCTTATATTACCTCATCAGAAGATACAGCAGTTATCATTTATACTTCGGGAACTACAGGAAAACCTAAAGGGGCAGAGCTTTCACATATTAACCTTTTTACCAATGCAGAAGCCAGTACCACCATAGTTGCGGCGGCTGAATTTGAAGCGCAGCTTGTTGTTTTGCCATTATTTCACATCTTTGGCTTAACGGTGATGATGCTTGCAGGAATCCGGAAGTCACTTCATCTTATTCTGCTTCCAAAATTTAATGCCCAGACAGCTTACCAGCTCATTACCCGCTTTGATATCGGAATTTTTGCAGGCGTACCTTCCATGTATTGGGCGCTTCTGAATGAAGAAGATACCGAAGAAAATACCAATAGCATTAAAAAACTGAGAATCTGCATTTCCGGAGGTGCTTCTCTTCCTATAAAAATCATTGACGAATTTGAAACCCGTTTCGGAGTTCCTATTATTGAAGGATACGGAATGTCCGAAGGCTCTCCTGTGGTGACATTCAATCAGCTGACTGTGGGAAGAAAGCCCGGTTCTATCGGAACTCCTGTTTGGGGAGTTGAGGTAAAGATTGTAGATGATCAGTGCAATGAACTTCCGGTTGGGGAAAAAGGAGAGTTGATCTTTCGTGGTCCCAACGTGATGAAAGCCTATTATAAAAGAAGTAAAGAAACTGACGAAGTTCTGAAAAACGGATGGATGTTTTCCGGAGATATTGCTGTAAAGGATAAAGATGGATTTTTCTTCATTGTTGACCGTAAAAAAGAAATGATTATCCGAGGCGGCATGAATGTTTATCCCCGTGAAGTGGAAGAAGTGATGATGAGAAATCCTGATATTTCTATGGTCGCCATTATCGGTATTGATGATGAAAAACTGGGTGAAGAAATTAAAGCATTTGTGGTGAAAACAAAAGAAAGCAACGCTTCAGAAGAAGATATCAGGCTATGGATAAGAGAAAGAATTGCCAAGTATAAATATCCGAGAATTATAGAATTTATAGACGAAATGCCTTTAAGTGGCACAGGAAAAATACTTAAAAAGAACTTAAAAAAACAACTGAAATGAATTATTTTAAAATCGCAGCTCTGTCCATTGGATTATTGACAGTAAGCTGCTCAACACAAAACGTAAAAAGTACCAGAACTGCTTCTGTAAGCCAAAAAGAAGAAAAGCTTACCGACATACAATATGGAACACACGAAAAGAACATAATGGATGTTTATCTTCCTGCCGATAGAAGCCCTAACACAGCATTTCTCATTAGCATCCACGGTGGTGCCTGGACAATGGGTGACCGAAAAGACGATGTTAAATTTGTAGAATATCTTCTTTCACAGGGGATCGCTGTTGCCAATATCAATTATCGGTACGTCAATCTTACAGACACACATCTTCCTGAAATTCTGGATGATATTGACCATGCTGTAAAATACCTTTCTTCACATGCCCGGGAATGGAATACCAGGAAAAACGGGTTTTCAATTTCCGGAGGAAGCTCCGGTGCCCATGTTTCCCTGATGTATGCCTACACAAAAAATACTCAGATCAAAACCATCATAGAGATGTGTGGTCCGGTAGATTTTACAGACGTTCAGACGTTACAGTACGTGAAAGCCGCTAACCTTTTGGGGGTTCTGGATAAAATGTCTGGAAATAAGGTGGTCTGGAATCCTGGTGATGCTATCCCGGATGCTTATACTAAAACAAGTCCTGTAAAATTTATAAACCAGATTCCCACATTGATCATTCATGGGGATAAAGATGAGGTAGTTCCCATCCAGCAAGGTTATATCCTGGAAAATGCGCTTAAAGCAAAAGGCGTTCAGTATAAAATGGTAGTCGTTCCCGGAGCTGGCCATCTTATTACAAAATTACCGGAAAATGAGCAGATTGTATTCACCAACGTGGCTGAATGGCTTAAAAAAAATGGCACAAATTAATGATTAAAGTATATGAAGACTCAATTTTTACATACAAAAATTACGGTAGCCATACTTTTTCTGACAGCATCTTCTAGTTTGATGGCGCAGAAAAAAGAAGCTGATACCCTAAAAACAAAAGATATTGATGAGGTGATCATGACCGGTGTATTTGATAAAAGAACAAGAATGAATGCCCCCATTGCGATCTCTGTTTTGAAAAGTGATGTCATTGAGAAGCAGGTTCCGGTGAGTGCTGCAGATCTGCTGAAAAATGTTCCCGGAGTATATGTTAATTCGTCATTGGGAGAGATCAGAAACAATGTAAGCTCAAGAGGGATCAGCGCGGGCTCCTCAGATGGTACGTTTGCTTATGAATATATATCTATGCAGGAAGATGGTTTGCCGGTAACCAATACCACCTATTATAATTATGGCCCGGACTTTTTTCTAAGAGCTGATGCCACTATTTCTCAGATTGATGCCGTGAGAGGAGGCCCTGCTTCTATTACTGCTGCCAATGCGCCAGGTGGAATTTTCAATTATATATCAAAAACGGGCGGAAGTAAATTTGGAGGAGAAATCCGTGCCAAATATGGTGTTCAGGGGGCAAATAATTCAGGGTATCACAGACTTGATGTCAATTTTGGCGGACCTTTGGGAAAGAACTGGTTTTTTAATATTGGTGGATTTTACAGATATGATTTGGGTGCCAGATATGCCGGATATCCGTTTAATAATGGGGGACAGGTAAAGGCGAATATTGTAAAAAAATACAATAAAGGAAGTTTGAAAGTATTTCTAAAGTATCTTGACGACAAAAATGGCTATGCACAATTGGTTCCTACAAGAAATTATACAAACCCTGAACCGGCAGAAGGGTTCAGCAGCAGTTCATCCCTGCTGATTCCGAAGTTACAGTATAATTCTCCTGATTTTATCCATGGAGGAAATATAGATTATAACTCAGGCCGTCTGGTCAGTAACAAATACCGGTCTGTAGGCTTAAATTGGGACCACAACCTGGGAAATGACTGGAAGTTGTTTTTGGCAAGTAAATATTCTGATAATGATGTGGTACAGAACAGCGTAGGGAATTCTTTTATTACATCGCTGGATGATATGACCTCCTATTTTTTGGTGGGTGGATTGGGAGTGGGAACCTATTCTTTTAAGGATGCCCTCACAGGACAGGAGCTTGCCAGTGTGAATTCTGTCTTGGGAGCCGGAGGATTACCAGTTTATCAGATAACAAAAAATCAATTGCCGGGTCAGTCTATTCAGAATAATTCATTTGTAATGTCTACGCTTAATTTTTATGAAAATAAGGTAAAAGAATCCATGAGCCAGCTGACCATTAATAAAAAATGGAATACTATGAATTTCTCATTTGGCGGTTATTATGGTTACTCGGATGTATGGCGTTTTTCCGGAATCAATGGGATAGCACTTACCACTTTAGAGAATCGACCAAGAATGATGACTTTAAGTTTAACAGGGGTTACCACTTTAGATCTTACAAAACCCGGTGCTTATCAGTTGACGAATAATGACGGTTTTGCACAAGCAACGGGAAGCATAGGTGACTTGCTGGAACTCAGGGCTAAACAACAGCAGGGAGCTGTGTTTTTCGGACATACCTGGGATATTACGGATCACCTGACATTGGATTGGGGAATACGGTATGAAAAGGTATGGATCAAAGGAGATAACACCCGAACGTATCTGTTGTCGGATAAAAACGGAGGTACGGATGGCAACATTTATACCGTATACAATAATAACGTCCTGACAAAGCTTACCAATGTTGTCTACAGCAGACAGCTGGAAAACTTTTCCTATTCAGCAGCACTGAACTATAAATTCAATAATAATGTTGCCGTATATGCAAGATATTCTAAAGGCAGCAAGTCTCCGGATCTCGATATATTCTTTGCGGCCAACAGACCGGAGACCATTGGCTTACTTGATCCGCAATCGAGAAAAACACAACAGGTGGAAATGGGATTTAAGACTAAAACAACCTATTTTGATGCTTTTATAACTCCATTTTACAGTTTGCTGAGCAATGTGCCTTACAGCTTTATGGCCGATGACGGAAAAGGCGGGTTCTATACAACTCCATCATTATACAATAAAAATGAAACATTTGGAATTGAACTGGAAACCAATATCAGACCATCCGACAATTTCAGTATCAGGGCGGTGCTTACAGTACAGGATCCGAAAGTGAAGCAAGGGTATTTATGGAATTTAGGAAGTGCACCCGGCCCATCAGATGATACTGTATTTTCATATTCAGGAACTACAATTGCGTATACTCCAAAAATTATGGCCAATATAAGTCCTAATTTGAAAATTGGTAAAGCATTTGGATTTGTAACCTGGAATTATATGGGAAAAAGAGAGGGTAGTAATACCAATGTCTATAAATTACCGGGATTTTCACAGTTTGATCTGGGAATAGGATATAACGTAAATGAGCATCTCAGCATGCTGGTTAATGTGAACAATGTATTTAACAAATATGGCGTGATGAGCTACCAGAGGCCGGGAACTCTTCAGCAGCAGCTTGCCGGCTTTGAAAACTTCACCCAGGCTGAATATGCTTCTGCAGTTGCCGGCAATACTCCTTATTTCACGATTGCAATTCCACCGACTTCCGGATATCTTACAGTAACCTATAAATTTTAATATAATGAAAAAGTTTTTAAATATATTCTTTGCAGTTTTACTCTTCATCATTCTGTTATTGTTGGTTATTCCCATGATTTCGGTGTACGTGAAGGCACCCATGCTTCTGAGTGGGTATAGCAGTTCGTTCACCATACAGTTCAATTCACAGTTTGTTATTTTGAGTCTGGTACTTCTGTGTATCTGTTTTCTTTTTTATAGATATGGAAAATACTGGCGTAACTTATTGAAAATTAATATGATTCTTTCAGTGTTGTTTTTTGCGGCTCAGATTTACTTCACCATAGTTATGTTTTCTACAGCTAAAAAATACAATACCCAGGCTTCATTTTCTCAGGGATTGAAAAGTTCTGAAGAACCGGTAAAACCTACGGAAACTTATTCTTATCTTAGTATTTATAATGAAGAACAGCATATAGATGTTTTCCGCCCGGAAACAAAATCTTCTACACCTGCCATTCCGGTTATTCTGGTGCATGGAGGTGCTTTTATCGAAGGAAACAGAACTCAGGTCGGGTATGCTGCCAATTGGTTTAAAGATCATGGATACACGGTTTTCTCCATAGATTATCCTTTAGGAAAGGACGATCGGCACAATTGGGAATCTGCGGTTAATTCAGTCGTGACTTCGATGGGGTTTGTTATGAAAAATTCAAAAAAATTCAATGTTGATCCGAACAAAATAATTTTAGTAGGCGGTTCTGCGGGAGCAGCTTTGGTCATGCAGGCAGATTTAGGAGTAAGGAAAGGTTTTGCCCAATCTTATGATTCACCTCAGCCTCCGCTTCCGGCGGCCGTTATTGCTATTTATCCGCCTGTCAGCCTATCGGAACTCTGGCAGAAAATAGATGAGAAAAAAAATATCGACCTGAAAGATGCAGCCAGAAAATACCTTGGAGGATCACCCACTGAATTTCCACAGCGGTATGCCCAGCTGAATTTAATAGACCAGCTTTCCGAAGGCATTTCACCCACATTTATTATTGCCGGTGAGATCGATCATGTCGTCAATGTAGAAGCGACAAGAAAATTTGTGAAAAAAGCGGAAGATCTGAAACTTCCTGTTTCCTATGTTGAAATTCCTTACGGTGAACACGTCTTTGACGCCAATCCCAATGCTATTGCCGGACAGATTGAATGGAATAAAATAGGGGAGTTTTTAAAGAAGAATCACCTGAAAAACTGATGAGATTATGCTATTTCATTAGAAGTGTATTGGGGTGTTGGAAATGGATGATTTCCATGTAATGAAAAAAATCCTGTAATTCCTGAAAATTACAGGATTTAATGGTTTTTCAAGCATTTTTAATTTGCCTGTTGATCTTAACAGGAATACCGTATATAAATTAATTAATGAACGCCAAAAGCTCTTTATTTTAATCGTAGATTTGTTTATTAGATTTATTGTGAATTTATTTTAGATATGAACAGAGAATAAATATGAACATACTATTTATCAAAAATATGGTCTGCAACCGTTGTATTATAGTCGTGCAGAATGAAATGAAGAAACTTGGATTAAAGTTGGAAAATATTAAACTGGGTGAAGTTACTCTTGAAAAAGAGCTGTCTTCCAGTGAAAAAGATGCTTTGGAAAGTGCTTTGGTACCTTTAGGTTTTCAAGTGATCGATGATAAAAAAGGTAGGATAATAGAGCAAATAAAGAATGTAATTATTGATCTGGTACATTATAAAGATAATGATACAAAAGCCAATCTATCTGATATATTAAGTAAAAAACTAAACCATGACTACAATTACCTTTCCAATCTGTTTTCAGAGGTCGAAAGTACTACAATAGAGAAATATTTTATTGCTCAAAAGGTTGAAAAAGTAAAAGAACTTCTGGTTTATGATGAGCTGTCTTTAAGCGAAATTGCATACCGGTTAAACTATTCTAGTGTGGCCTATTTAAGCAACCAGTTCAAAAAAGTAACCGGACTTACCCCCAGCTATTTCAAACAAATCAAGGAAGAAAAGAGAAAACCGTTGGACAAGGTGTAAGTAAATATTACAAATCAATTCTATAATTCCACAATAACTGTTCTCCATATTGTCGCCAATTTTGTATTGTAAATAAATCAATCGAAATTATGGCTACAAATAACAATAGAGAAACGGTTTACATTCCATTAGAAGACGTAGAAAGTGAACATTGTGCGTTAATTGTTGAAAAAGGATTAGCACAGGTAGATGGTGTAGAAAGTCACAAAGTGGAAATAAATAACCGCAGAGCGGGCATTACTGTTACAGATAATGAAACAGTTGGTAAAGCCGTTACAGCTATTAAAAACTTGGGTTATGGTGTTCCAACGGTAAAAAACACTTTTCCGGTTTTGGGAATGACTTGTGCTTCTTGTGCCGGAAGTGCAGAAAGTATCGTAAAGTACGAGCCAGGTGTGATCGGCGCTTCTGTCAACTATGCAACCGGAAATCTTACCGTAGAGTATCTTCCCAATATGACGGATGCTTCCAAACTGCAAAAAGCGGTACAAGGTGTTGGTTATGACTTGCTTATCGTTGAAGAAACAAAGCAGCAGGAATCCCTGGAGACCATCCACGCAGAGAAATTCAAAAAATTAAAATACAAAACTATTTGGGCTGTCATCCTCTCCATACCTGTAGTAACAATTGGTATGTTTTTTATGGATATGCCTTACGGTAACGAAATTATGTGGCTCTTTTCCACTCCTGTGGTCCTTTGGCTGGGTAAAGATTTTTTTATCAATGCATGGAAACAGGCCAGACACCGTTCTGCCAATATGGACACTTTAGTAGCATTGAGTACAGGTATTGCTTACATTTTTAGTGTATTTAATATGCTTTTTATGGATTTCTGGCATCAGAGAGGTTTACATGCACATGTATATTTTGAAGCTGCTGCAGTTGTTATTGCCTTTATTCTTTTAGGTAAATTATTAGAAGAAAAAGCCAAAGGAAACACCTCTACTGCCATTAAAAAACTGATGGGCCTGCAACCAAAAACTGTGATGGTAATAACACAGGACGGAACCGAAAAACTAACTGCCATTGAAGACGTACATGAAGGTGATGTACTATTGGTAAAGCCAGGCGAAAAAATTGCGGTCGATGGAATGGTTACTTCTGGTAATTCGTATGTAGATGAGAGTATGCTGAGCGGAGAGCCTGTACCTGTACTGAAACAAGACGGTGAAAAAGTTTTTGCCGGAACAATAAACCAGAAAGGAAGCTTTCGGTTCAAGGCGGTGAAAGTTGGCAAAGAAACCATGCTGGCCCAAATCATTAAAATGGTGCAAGATGCACAAGGTAGTAAAGCTCCCGTTCAAAAATTGGTTGATAAAATTGCAGGCATCTTCGTTCCGGTGGTGATCAGCATTGCTATTCTCACATTTATTTTGTGGTTTATTTTAGGGGGTGATAACGGTGTAGTACAGGGGTTGCTGGCAGCCGTAACGGTATTGGTTATTGCATGTCCCTGTGCATTGGGATTAGCTACTCCTACGGCTATAATGGTAGGCGTCGGTAAAGGGGCTGAAAACGGTATTTTAATAAAAGATGCCGAAAGCCTGGAATTAGCTAAAAAAGTGAATGCTATTGTTTTAGACAAAACAGGAACAATAACAGAAGGAAGACCGCAGGTAACAGGCATTGAATGGCTGAACAATGATGATACAACAAAAAATATTTTACTGAGCATTGAAAAACAATCAGAGCACCCATTGGCGGAAGCCGTGGTGAAACATTTGGAAGGAGTTGATACCACAACACTATCAATGTTCGATAGTATTACAGGTAAAGGAGCTAAAGCAGATTTCAATGGTGAAACATATTTTGTAGGTAATAAAAAACTACTCACAGAAAACAACATTAGTATTGCTGAACAATTACAACAGCAGGCTGATGAATGGGGAAAACAATCCAAAACGGTAATTTGGTTTGGAAACAGTACGCACGCACTTTCTGTTATCGCTATTTCCGATAAAATTAAAGAGACATCCGTTCAGGCAATTAAAGAAATGCAGGAAATGGGAATTGAATTGTATATGCTTACTGGCGACAATGAAGCAACAGCAGAAGCGATTGCTGAACAAACAGGAATTAAACATTATCAAGCCGAAGTATTACCACAGCATAAAGCCGATTTTGTAAAAAAATTACAGCAGCAAGGCAAAGTAGTAGCAATGGTGGGTGACGGAATTAATGACAGTACCGCATTGGCAACAGCCGATGTAAGTATTGCCATGGGTAAAGGGAGTGACATTGCTATGGACGTAGCCAAGATGACGATTATTTCGTCAGACCTTACCAAAATACCTCAGGCCATACGCCTGTCTAAACAAACTGTGGCCACCATTCAGCAAAACCTCTTTTGGGCTTTTATCTACAACCTGATTGGTATTCCTTTAGCTGCCGGAATATTGTTTCCGATCAACGGCTTTCTGTTAAACCCAATGATAGCTGGAGCTGCAATGGCCTTGAGTAGCGTAAGTGTAGTAAGTAACAGTTTAAGATTGAAATGGATGAAATAAACCAGTAAATATCACAAATCAAAAAGGGAATAGCGTAAAAAATAAAAGCAGAACAATAAAGAAATTTGTAATACAAAAATTTATTTAAAATGAAAAATGTAGAATTGAACATACCCGGTATGCAGAGTGCACATTGCCAGACAAAAGTAAGTGATGCAATTAAAAATATGGCTGGCGTAAAAGTTGAAAAGCTGGAATCCACAAAATTATCCGTTTCTGTTGAAAGTGAGGAAATAAAAGAAGAACTGGTGGAAACTATTAAAAGAGCAGGTTACAAAGTAGAGGGCTATGACAGCGAAAAAGAGTCAGGTTCTTCAGCCAGTTGCTGCTCTAACTAGGAGTTTTAAGTTGATTTCAGGGATGATGCATCATACATTGGTCCCTGAAATTTTAAATACAGACTTATGTTGCTTTAGAATTTAACGTCAATACTTAAAGCGGAAGTTATGTTATCAAAAAAATCATCCAATGACCGTTCAGAACTATTTAGCAAAGTTAAAAACATTGCGGACCATATTATTCAGACCCGATTGGATACCGGTAGGTCTTTAGTTTTTGCTAAACAGATTGCCAGCGAATTGAAAGTAGATTACAATGTATTTGATAACCTGTTTTTATCTGAATATGGAATCACACTCGAAAGAGTTTATGTAATGCGGGTAGTAGAAAAAGTGAAAGAACTGCTGGTCTATACAGAACAGTCATTGAAGCAGATTGCAGGTGCATTGGGATATAATAATCCTTCTTCGCTGTCTGATATACTAAAATACAACACGGGATTTACATCCACCTATTTCAAACAAATAAGAAAAAATAAGCTGGAAATTATCAGGAAACAGCAAACTGAACAGAACGGAAATTGATGATCATTTTTGTATCATCCATGATCAACTGTTTGGCAGATTTCGTAAATCAAATACGGCATATCATAACATTTTATTACCGCTAAAAACAGACTTTTGGTTCCTTAACGTAAGGAATACTAAATATCTTTTTAAATCTATGAAATTATTAATTAAAGGCATGGTATGCGACAGGTGTATTTATGTACTTTCTGAAGAATTCCCAAAGCTTGGTGTGGAAATTTCTGATATTCGGTTAGGTGAGGTAATTCTAAAAGAAACGGATGAAATTACCATGGAAGAAGAAGTTATCAGAGTTATGCTCCAAAAGAACGGATTCGATCTGTTATACAGCAAAGATCAAAAGATTATAGAGTTGATTAAAAGTGCTGTTGAAAATGGCATACAGAAACAACTGGATACCGGTGCTGCCGTTAAATTTTCGGCATTTATCAGTAACGAATTGCATAAAGAGTATGATTCGCTGAGTGCCTTATTTTCGTCTTTGGAAGGGTATACCCTCGAAAAATTTATCATTTCAAAGAAGATAGAAAAAGTAGAAGAGCTTTTAGTCTATACAGATCAGTCGCTGTCAGATATTGCTTACGCCTTGGGCTATGGCAGCCCGGCCTACCTGTCCAATCAGTTAAAAAAATATACAGGCTTTACTTCCAGCCACTATAAAAAAATAAGAAATGATGCGAACATAATTAAGTATTCATAATACCTCTTATTCATTGTCATTAGACAAATTTTATAAAGTTATTTAAATAAAATCATCTTGCAGAACCCGTTCGTTATATGAGCAGGGTTTTCTGTTTTTAATAGAGTAGCCCCAAACATCATAATTGCCAACACGAATGTATGGTGATCTTTTATCATTCCTGAACCCGTAACCATTTAAGGCCGGAAATAGCAAAGCGTAAATCTTACAACTCTTACCTGTAATAGTCTGAAAACTGCGGCAGCTACGGCCTGTACCTTTGCTCTTAAGTTTTAATCGTCTGTTATATCATTAAACACAAGACCATGTTATACAAATCTAAAATACAAAAGGTAGGGATTTTAATTCCGTTATTGGGCATTTTACTGATTGCCTGTGAGAACAAGTCGGAAAAGGTTTCGACAGAAAAGGCAACAACTAACGCAGATGTCGGCAAATTGCCGGTAGACATTATTGTAGCACAGGAAAAACTGCTCAATCATGAAGAAGCTATAGTGGGGACGATGCTGCCTTACAGAGAGGTTTCCATCGTTAGTGAAATTCCCCAAAAGATTACTAAAGTAGCCTTTAAAGATGGCGGCTACGTTAGCCGGGGTGCCATACTTTATACACTGAATGATGCCGATATCAAATCCCGTTTAAAACAAATTGGTGCTGAATTGGAATTGGCAAAACTCAACAAAGAACGGATGAGCAATCTCTTGAAAACCGAAACCGTAAGACAGCAGGAATATGATGATTCATTGATGCGTTTCCGCTCCTTAGTGGCGCAACAGGATTTGCTTCGTGTTGAACTCGCCAAAACAGTAATACGTGCGCCATTTTCAGGGAAAATAGGTATTTCAAAGGTGTTTCTGGGTGCTTATGTTACGCCTGGTGCTGAACTCGTAAAGCTGCAGGATCAAGGCAGTATCAAAATTAATTTTTCAGTTCCGGAAAAATACCTGCCTTTGATACAGACTGGGAATAAAGTCAGATTTACTTCGGAGCTGTCAGACCAAGAGTATGCAGCAACCATCAGTGCTACTGAACCAAATCTTGATGCACAAGGCAGGAGTCTGCAGGTACAGGCCACAGCCAATAATGCTCACGGGCATTTTCGGGCAGGACTTTCAGCAAAAGTTTATTTCCTTGCTACTGAGAAAGGCACAAAAGGGATTTTGGTTCCCACTGAAGCACTTGCACCTGGTGCAAAAGGGTATACTGTTTTTATCATTAAAAATGGCGTGGCAAAACCCACCGAAGTAACCATAAGCAACAGGACAGAAACCGATGCAGTTATTACCTCTGGTATTTCAGCTGGTGATAGTATCATTGTTTCAAATATGCTACGCTTAGGAGATGGAACTCCTGTAAAAGCCATTTTGTCCAAATAATTTATTTCAAATCTTAGCATTATGAGTATATCATCTTTAAGCATAAAAAAACCGGTTTTGGCTGGTGTATTTTCACTCCTGCTCATTATTTTGGGAATAGTAGGATGGAAACAATTAGGGGTTCGCGAATTTCCGTTAACAGAACCGCCCGTAATTTCGGTCATTACGTTTTATCCTGGTGCAAGCCCGGATGTAATTGCATCGAAGCTTACCCGGCCAATGGAAGAATCTATTGCAGAAGCCAATGGAATACGTACCATTTCTTCTGAATCCAGGGAACAGGTAAGTATTATTTCGGTAGAATTTAACCGTGAAGTGGATCTTGAAGATGCACTGAATGATGTGAGGGACAAAGTGGCCAAATCCCGTAAGCAACTCCCTACCGATGTAGATCCGCCCATTGTACAAAAGGCGTCTTCGCCAGACAATCTGGTAGCATTTCTTGAGGTGGAAAGTGACACCAAAGACATAAAAGAAGTAAGCCACCTTGCTTCTACGGTCATCAAAGACAAAATGCAGTCTATTCCGGGAATCAGTAATGTAGCCATTGTGGGCGAACACAAATACGCCATGCGTCTTCGCTTTGATCCCGCAAAACTTGCCGCTTATCAATTGACTCCTGCAGACATTCGCAAAGCTTTGGCAAGGGAAAATATTGATTTACCCGCGGGCCGGATAGAAGGAAACAACAGCGAGTTGAGTATCCGTACGATGGGCCGCCTTACTTCGGTAAAAGATTTTGAAGAAATGCTCATCAGGCAGGTGGGCAGTACGGTAATTCGCCTCAAAGACATTGGCTCCGCCGAATTGGGAGAAGAAAACGAGCGTACCGCAATCATTAACGAAACAGGAAACCTAAACCGTATTGGCATTGGGGTGGCCATCCAGATACAGCGTGGTGCGAATGCCATCGAAGTGGTAGATGAGTTTTATAAGCGGTTGGAACAGCTGCGTAAAGAAGTTCCGTCTGAATACCGTTTGATAGTTGGTTTCGACTATACCAGTTCTGTACGGGAATCTATCAAAGAGGTAGAAGAAACCCTGTTTATCGCTTTCGGACTGGTGGTACTGATTATCTTTCTATTCCTTAGGGATTGGCGGTCAACCATCATTCCGGTATTGGCTATTCCGGTATCCATCATATCCGCATTTTTTATTATGTATGTAGCGGGTTTTTCCATCAATATTTTAACGCTGTTGGGATTAGTGCTTGCGATTGGATTGGTGGTAGATGATGCCATCGTTGTACTTGAAAATATTTATAAAAAGATAGAAGAAGGTATGACGCCCATACAGGCTGCATTTAAAGGATCGAAAGAAATTTATTTTGCAGTTGTTTCCACCACCATTACGTTGGCAGCCGTTTTTCTTCCGATTGTTTTCATGGGTGGAATAAGTGGGCAGCTTTTCAAAGAGTTTGCCATTGTAGTATCAGGCTCGGTAATGATTTCAGCTTTTGTGGCATTGACACTGACACCAATGTTGAGTGCTTATTTTTTAAAGAAAAAAGTAAAGCCAAGTTGGTTTTATCAGGTTACTGAACCCTTTTTTGTGCGTTTAAATAATGGATATGCCCGTTTGCTTACCACGTTTATGAAAGCCAGGTGGTTGGCCTGGATATTCTTAATAGGGACCACTGCACTCATTTATTTTGTAGGCAAAGAGCTTCCTTCAGAACTGGCGCCTGTCGAAGACCGCTCAAACATGAACCTCATAGCCGTTGCTCCGGAAGGTGTTTCTTTCGACTACATGAAAAAGCACATGACCGAAGTTGGTAAATATGTGAATGACTCTACCGATGGATTATATCAAACCTATTCCATGGTCGCTATTTCCTTTATTCCTGCTCCGGCACCCGTGAATGTGGCGGTACAAAGTATCTATCTCAAAGATCCTAAAGAAAGAAAGCACAGTGTTCAGGACCTGTACAATCAGTATGGAGCTGCATCAGGGCAATTCAGAGGGTTTCTTTTATTCCCTTATCTGCCGCCAACTATCGGGAGCCGATATGGTGGGGGTATGCCGATACAGTTTGTATTGCAATCGCAAAACCTCGACAGTCTGACGGCAGTGCTTCCAAAATTCCTGGCAGCGGCACGTCAAAGTAAAAAACTGATGTTTATAGATGCCGATTTAAAGATTAATAAACCGGAAGTAAAAATAAATATCGACCGTCAGAAAGCTGCCTTAATGGGTGTATCTATGGAAGAAGTGGCCCACACCCTTCAGCTTTCCTTCTCTGGCCAGCGTTATGGATATTTCCTGCGGGACGACCGTCAATATGAAGTGATTGGACAATTAGATAAAGCACATAGAAACGATAAAAGTGACCTGAGTGCAATCTACGTCCGTTCGGCAACAGGCGAAATGATCCCATTGAGCAACCTGATCACCACAGAAGAAGCTGTAAGTCCTGCTGCCATTTACCGGTACGATCAATATACTTCTGCTACCGTATCAGCTGCAATGGCACCGGGAGTGAGCCTTGCTGAAGGAATACAGGAAATCGAAAGAATAAAGAAAGAAGTTTTGGGAGAAACTTTCAAAGCATCCTTAGCTGGCCAATCGAGGGATTATACAGAGAGCCAGGGCAACATCACCTTTACGCTTATTTTAGCATTGATACTTATCTATATGATTTTGGCCGCTCAGTTTGGAAACTTACGTGATCCGCTTACCATTATGCTTACCGTACCAATGGCTATAACCGGAGCTATTCTCAGCCTCTCATGGTTTGGTCAGAGTTTAAATGTATTCAGCCAAATTGGAATAATTACCCTGATAGGATTAATTACCAAAAACGGAATTCTGATTGTTGAATTTGCCAACCATCTTAAAAACACAGGACTTTCAAAGCGGGAAGCAGCTATACAGGCAGCCGAGCAGCGTTTCCGTCCTATTTTAATGACGTCACTGGCGATGATATTCGGAGCATTGCCCATTGCGCTTACGCTTAACAGCCGTCAGTCATTAGGGATTGTGATTGTAGGAGGATTAGCATTCTCTGGAATACTAACCTTGTTTATCATCCCGGCTGTATATTCTTACTTATCAAGCAAAAAAGTGGAGAAAGTAGTTGTAGAAGAAGATACCGAAGAAGAAAGCAGATCAGCTGAAGTATTATGATTCCAAATCTCAAAATAAGTAAAAAAATGAAAAAAAACATCTCATATATAGGTACAATACTGCTATTGATAAGCAGCGTAAATATACTGTATGCACAGAAGAGAACGATGTCTCTTACCGATGCTCTGGAAATGGCAAAGCAGGGAAATAAGGCTTTACAGGTACAGGTTTTAGAAGAAATTAATGCTAAAGAAAAAACCCGTGAAACAAAAGGCGCCTTACAGCCTGCTATTTCGGCAAACTTTGGCTATTCCTATTATTTTGACAGGCAGGTTATATTTATGCCCGGTTCGTTCGCAGGTACCAGTAAGCCGGTGCAGGACATCGCCGTTGGCGGGAAAAATATTTATAACGGATTGATATCAGTCTATCAACCTGTTTTTACACCTGCTTTACATCATTTAACAAAGGCCTCAAAAATTAATGAAAAAATAGAAAATGAAAAGACGGGTGACCTGAAAAGTAAAGTTGCCCTTCAGGTTTCAACCCGTTATTTGGATATATTGATGATGAATAATCAATTGGGATTACTTGACCAAAGTTTGCAACGCAATTTCAAAGCACTGCAAGATTCGCGGGCCTTATTGGTGCAAGGAAAAGGCTTGAAATCTGATACGTTAAGAAGCTTTATTGCTGTAGAAAATTTGAAATCCTCTATTTCATATTTAAAAAATAACGCTGAGGTTTCAGGCATTGAATTAAAAAGGTTAATCGGACTGGATGACGCATCCGAATTAGAACTGACCGATGTCCTTGAATTGGGTATTGAAGCGGACAAGAGCGAGTTTTATCAAATTGATGAAGCATTCAAAATTGCAGTAGCCAATCGAAAAGACCTGAATATTCAAAAGTTATCTATTGATCTGCAACAAAAAAAATTAAAAGCTACGCAAGCTATGTTGTTGCCACAGCTTTCTCTAATTGGGCAATATCAGGTACAGGCGCAGGCAGATGATATGAGGTTTGGGGAATATTCTTTACCAAGAACTTCTTTTCTGGGCTTACAAGTGACTGTACCTATTTTTAACGGTTACCGTACCAGATCTCAGATCAGCCAGGAAAAAATTAAAGGCCAGCAAGAAGATATACGGTTAAACGATATAAAAGATAAGGTTAAAACAGAACTAGCAACCATTATAAGCAAATGGAAAGAAGCGAATACACAAATGGATATACAAGAAACAACGGTGCAATCGGCAGAGCTAAACCACCGCATGATGGAAGACCGCTTTAAAAACGGCTTAGGCTCAAGACTTGAATTGACGGATGCCGAATTGGCATTGACACAAGCAAAGATCAACTATCTGAATGCTGTATATAACCTGCGAACGCTTCACATAGAGCTGCAAAATGCACTGGGACTATTAAGCCTGTAACTATTCATCAATATTTTAAAAAATGAAAAAAAACATGGAACAATCAATAAATAAACCTGCCGCATACAGCAAACGCTGGTCGGCACTTTTCTTACTTTGTACTGCACAATTTATAGTAATTATGGATACCTCTATTATTGGGGTAGCTTTGCCGGCAATAAAGGCAGACCTGGGGTATTCGCAAAGTGGCTTGCAATGGATTTTTAACGCTTATGTTATTGCGTTTGGCGGCTTTTTACTACTTGGTGGCCGCTTGTCGGATTTGTTTGGCGCCCGCAAGGTTTTTATGTGGGGTTTTGCCATCCTTTCTGCCGCATCACTGTTGGCAGGTGTAGCTTGGTCAGAAGCAGCACTTAATACCGGAAGGGCTTTACAGGGCCTGGGTTCTGCATTGATTGCCCCGGCAGCGCTTACTTTAGTGCTGTCCAAATTTACCGACCCGAAAGAACTCAATAAAGCATTAGGTTTTTGGGGTGCTTCTGCAGCAGCAGGTGGCTCTGCAGGTGTTTTCCTTGGTGGAGCTATTACCGAATGGCTTTCCTGGCACTGGGTATTTCTGATCAATATTCCTATAGGACTTGCTGTGCTGTTGTATAGCCGAAGCCTGTTGTTTAAAGGCAGTACCCAAAAAGGAAAAGTGGATGTTACAGGGGCCATTTTGGCAACTGCTGCACTGGTATTCGCAGTATATGGTATTGTGTCGGCTGAAGGTGCAGGATGGAAATCGCTTCAAACCATTGGACTGTTAGCCCTGTCTTTAGTATTGTTCACTATCTTCTTTGTCATCCAAAAGCAGAAAAAGGAGCCCCTGGTTCCGCTAAGTATTTTCAAAGTGCCCAATCTTTCATCTGGTAATCTGGTCATGGCTTTGTTGGCTGCAGCGTGGATACCTTTATGGTTTTTCCTCAATCTGTACCTACAGCAGATGTTAAATTATTCTGCCTTCAACAGTGGGTTGGCATTACTGCCTATGACGATTGCTATCATGTTTTTGATGGTAGGTGTTACGGGCAAATTGGTAGCTAAATTGGGTTTCAAAACAAATCTTATAGCTGGGCTTGTTGTACTTGCCGCATCACTTCTCCTGTTTAGTACCATTCCTGCTGATGGAACGTTCCTGGTTAATGTATTACCTGCATCTTTGTTGGGAGCATTAGGTATGTCGTTAGCTTATATTCCGGGTACTATTGCTTCTATGTCTGGTGCAAAACCTGAAGAAACAGGGCTTGCTTCAGGATTGGTCAATACGAGTTATCAAGTAGGTTCGGCTTTGGGTCTGGCGATTATTGTTGCTATTTCTGCTGCAAAAACCAATGCTGTTAAAACAGCAGGAGCTCCAGATATGGCAGCGCTGAATGCAGGTTTTCAAACAGCATTTTTCTCGGCTGCTGTTATATGTGTAATTGCCGCAATTATTGCTGCATTTTCTGTTAAGAAACTCAAAAATTAACCAGTTACATTTGTTGAACTTGATTATGGAAGAACGTATTTCCCAAAATGAAAAAGGAATAATAATGATCCCGGATATATCCGGCTTTACAGATTTTGTTATCAATACCAATATGTTTATCGGAAAATATATCACTGAAAATCTTCTGAAATCAATCATTGACAGCAATAATCTTTCATTTAAAGTTTCTGAGATCGAGGGAGATGCGGTATTGTTTTATAAATACCGCAAAATACCCTCGTTTGACGATACGCTAGCTCAGATTGTGGTAATGTACAAGAATTTCAAAAAAGAGCTAGGCAGGTTATCATTGGAGCTTACTATGGAAATTTCTTTATCATTGAAAATTATTGTGCACTATGGCTCTTTTACCCGATATACAATTGGCAGGTTTAAAAAACTTTACGGAGCTACCGTTGTAGAAGCTCATCAAATGCTCAAAAACCACATGGCAAAGTTTCCACCGTATGCTTTGTTCTCCGAAGCCTTTTTAAAAGCTAATTTCGAACAGCCTGCTCAGTCTATTATTGAATATGATAACTGCGACAACTGTATTTACCTGGCTAAAATTGGATACATCCATTACCTGTAATCTGAAACCAGACCTTCAGTATCGTTAGCAGTACAAAATCTACAATCAGTAAATCTTACAAATCAAAACCCAAAAACCGCAATAGAAATCGTGTTATTTGGCTCAACTTTGTATCAATAAATAATTTAAAATAAATAAAAATGGAAAATACGAATTTTCAGTTCAAAACAAACATCAATTGCAGTAGCTGCGTAGCAAAAGTAACCCCTTTTCTAAATGATGCCGAAGGTATCGGGCAATGGGAAGTGGACACTGCCAATAGAGAGAAGATCCTAACTTTGAAATCTGAAGGAATTACTGAGCAAAAAGTGATAGAAGCAGTTCAAAAGGCAGGTTTCAAAATTGAAACTATAAAATAATTAAGATGAAAAAGGTCATCAATACATTGTTGGGCGTAACGGTTTGCTTAGTCACTTTATCGGCCTGTAACAATGTAGAAAATAAAAAAAATAAAGATATGACAACTCACGAGCATACAGACAAAGAAAGCGTTTACGCTTGCCCTATGCACCCGGAAGTAACCGGAAAACAGGGAGAAAAATGCCCCAAATGTGGAATGGATTTGAAAGCAGTTAATACTGAAAATGCAGTTGCGTATGAGGTGCAATTAACTACTTCGCCACAAAATGTGGAAGCAGGAAAACCAACTCAATTGACACTTGCTGTAAAGCAAAACGAAAAAAATGTAGCCTTGGATATTTCACACGAGATGAAACTGCATTTAATGGTAGTTAGTGAAGATTTAAGCTGGTTCCGCCACATCCATCCGGAAGAGCAGACTGACGGTGCGTATGCGATTACCGAAACATTCCCGAATGGTGGAAAGTATCTGCTGTTTTCCGATTTTAAACCGAGTGGTGGCGAACAGACCTTGAACAAACAGGAAATTGAAGTACAGGGAAAAAGCAGTCCGGTTAATAATGATATTTCAACCAAGTATATTTCAAAAGTTGATGGATTTACCATAACCCTCCTCAATGGAAGTGATTTTAAAACCAACAAAACACAACACCTGGAAATCTCCATCGAAAAAGATGGAAAGAAATTAATCGAAAAGGATTTGCAGCAATATTTAGGAGCATCTGCCCATATAGTAATGATAGGCAAGGCAGATAAAGAATTTCTGCATATTCATCCTGTAACAGACAGCCGCTTTCCAATTTTTGCACAAACACATATCGAAAATGCGGGAGTTTACAGAATGTGGGTACAGTTTAAAATAGATGGGAAAGTGCATACCGCAGATTTTACCGTTGATGTAACCAAAGGAAAGAAAGACGAAAATGGAGAACAGATGCACGTGCATCAACATTAGATTGTTTTAGAACCAGTAGAGAAATTGGTGATCATAACATAATTTTTTTCTTCTTACTGAAGAATTCCCTATCAAAAGTACATTTACAAATAAAGCCAGGCACCGATAGAAATACCGGTGCTTTTGTTTTTTTTAAGGCTGGTTTTTGATGAAAAAAATCCTTCTTTTGAAGTAATGCAGCCATTGTGTAGATTTCGGATAAAACTGACCATGTGTTTCCGCGGCAAGTTGGCCACCAGGCTTCTGGCGAAGTAAGTAATGTCATCAAAAAAATCCCACAAAACATGAATTTTGCAGGATTAATCAGCTTTTTTTAACATTTGAAGAAGTAGCCAACTGCGTCAATCCTCCTGTTTTGTTTGGGAACAATTTTTCTCTCTCATCATCAGTGATATATTATAAATGATAGGGCAGGAGGATTTAACTAATTTTTAAATAGTTCGCAGTTAATTGGCAATTTTATAACCATAGAACGAGCTTACGACCACCTGATAAGCAGTTCCGCTGGTTACGGCTGCTGCTGAAGCCATGCTTACGGTTTCTCCGGCATTCAGATAGGTAATGCACGAAACATTGGTCCCTGCCAATATACCGGGACTCGACTGGTAAGACTGAACCAATACATTATTGGGAGTGGTGCTGAAGTTTTTTACAAGATATAATATAGCCCACGCAAAATTGGGAGCACCGGCAATCGCACCATTATCAAACTGGGTAGAACCGTAAAACATATAATATCCACTGGTAGCAGCAGTAAACCTTCCATTGGCCGTATTCATTACATTTCCTGTATTGATGACTGTTCCTTCAGGATAGTTGATTTCGGCGTTGATATAAGGTCCGCTTACTGTAGCAGGAAGAGACTGTCTGGTTGTAGTGCTTATAGTGGAAAAAGCATAAGTGGATGCTGCTGCGGGCAGACTATTGGAGCTTGATAGTAAAATAAGTTCCCATGTCGTATTGGTAACCGTTCCCTTACTTATGAAAAAAGCATAGTAACCCGGAGGAACACTTATAGAAGCTACTCCTGCACCGCTTTGATTGTCAATCAGCTCTGTTCCGCTGGCGGCAATGGATAATGTTGCTGTTCCTGTATTTTTGAAATGGTAGGTTCTTCCGATAAAATTGCCGGATCCGGTTACAGCAGCAGGCAGCGTTAAAGTGCCATTGTTGTTCCCGCTGTAGGCTATATAATAATCATTGGCATCAACAGGACCACTTGTTGTTGTGGTTTTGTAGGTGGCAGCAAATGAGCCATTGACGGTTAGCTTACTGCCAGGATCGCTGGTATTAATACCTATATTACCGGTTTGAGAATACATCACAGTATAGTTTAGAGCTGCCAGTAGCGGCAGTAAAAACATTTTTTTTCTCATATTTAATAAGATTAATGAATAATTAGCGGGTAAAGAAATTTCACTTGTTGTTAATAGCCGGCATCTGTATCCGCTACAGAGAAAGCATGTTTAATGAACTGCCATAGGGATGAGGGACTTGAAGCAGTTCGGTTTTTCAGATTTATGTGTTTAGAATCATCTTGTATGTTTTTTCTTAATTTTGGAATTTCACAAAATCAAGGTAGAAAGCTGGATTACCACCATTAAACCCAGTCGGAACTACGAAATTGGTTTTATGAGCAACAACAGGATAAATTCCGGGAGCTGCAAAATACAATACTCTGGTCTGGTCTCTTGGTACAAAATTAATAGGATCAGGGCTGGCAGTTCCACAATAAGCTTTCCATACTTCTCCTATACCACCAATATAAAACCAGTAATCATTACAAGTAGAGGTGATCGTAATTCCGGAACGGAAAAAATACCAGCCTTTGGCTGGAATGTTCACTGATATTCCTGTCGGCAGGTTATCTCCACCTGCATTTCCAGTAAAAGGATTAGTTAATGTCCCTGTATACTTTGTCCAGTTGTTGGCAAATGCTGTGGTGACTGTTGATGACCAGGTAGCTAAACCGTTGGCGTCACTGGTCAGTACATAACCCAGCTGCTGAGTACCGTCTTTAATCTGTAATGCACCGTTATTAGTACCGTTGTCGATGACGATTTTAGAATTGGCTGATCCTGCAGGAACTGTATTGGTTCCTACCAAAATCTTTCCGGTTCCGTTGATACTCAGGTTGTTTCCTGCAGTAGCAATATTTGTTGGCTGAGATAGGGTGCCTCCTAATTTAACATCAGTGCCCGACATGGATAGACCGTTACTGGCGGTATAATTACCTGCCGAAGCACTCGCTGATACAATTTCCCAGGTAGAATTGGCCCCGGTAAGTCCTGTATTGATCAGCTGGATGCTTTGGTTGGCAGGGACTACAATACTGGTATTTCCATTAATTGTTTCCGGTGCTGCGGAATTGAGTGTAACGGTAAAATTTGTATTATTCTTAATAGTATACATTCGCCCCTTAAAATTTCCAACGCCATTGATGGCTGCCGGAAGATTGAATACAGCGTTAGCAGTGCCATTGTAAGAGACATGAAAATCAGCTGAATTCAAATTGTATGATGCTGTATTTATTGCAGTGTAATTCGCCGCTACGGATCCATTAATATCTATTGTGGATCCGGGATTGGGAGTATTTATCCCTACATTTCCTGCTTGTGAGAAGACAAGAGAAGAAGCGAGTAGCCCTAATAGTAGCCCTAATTTTGTAAATTTTCTTAGCATTTATTTTAGTTTTTTAATTTTAACTCCCTGAATATAAACTATGTATAGCATAATATATGAATAATATTGCCCTGATTTATTAATTTCAAGTTAAGTGTTTATTATTATATTGTGAATTTTATTGTATTATTTTTAAATAAAATACATTCATAACGCAAAAATATAGAAATACTTCTACAAAAAACAATGTGTTTTGTAGAATAAAATAAAGGATATTGTAGAAAATTTTCTACGTGTGTATTATGAGAAATCAGGCTATATAGGTTTGATATAATCTAATGAGGTCTGCTAAATTTTTCGTTTTAAGTTTGTTATGAATTCTTTTTTTATAGGTACTGATAGTAGGCATCTGGATACTCATCTTATTTGAGATCTCTAAATTGCCGTTACCCTGAACCATTAAAATAAAAATTTCGTATTCTCTTACGGATAATTTTTTTATAGAATCCAGTGGAGACTGCTGAAGCAATTGCTGTACAATAGATGGGGGGTAATAAAATCCCTCAGAAAAAATTTTATTTACGGCATCTGAGATTTCCTCAGATTTGCTTAATTTACTGATGTATCCGTTGGCGCCCGCTTTTATATACTGTACGGCTACCTCTTCTTCATAGGCAGAAAATATCAGGATTTTTATGGCGGGATCCAGTGTTTTAATTTCGGAGATCATTTTTTTGTTTTTGCTTTCCGGCATATTGATATCCAAAATAACAAGATCATATTTCTTCCCGGAAATCTTTTCCAGAGCTTCCGGATAATCTTCAGCCTGGTCTATCACAACACCCTGGATTCTTGACTCTAAAATCATGCTTGTTCCTACCAAAACAATGTCGTGATCATCAGCAATAAGAATATTCTTAGTCATCTTTTTTATTTGTTAAAATCAGTTTAAATGAAGTTCCTTTTAATTTATTTTTTTTGAAGGCAATTTTTCCTTCGATCATTTGAAGTAGCTGCAGGACAAGGTGAAGTCCCATTCCGTATTTTTGAAGCAGTAATTTTTCATTTTCAATATTATCCTGAAGTTTTGTATAATATTCTATTTTCTTTTCATCCATTCCAATACCGGTATCTGTTATCAATAGAATCACCGTATCGCCTTCCACACTGCTGTCTATTGTGATGGAGCCATTTTTTGTAAATTTTACAGAATTGTCCAGGAGATTGTGAAAAATTGCAGATAATATGTTTTTGCTGATCCATACAGACAGTGCCTTGTCTACATTATTAATAATTACAGTGTTACTGTTTTCTGCTATAGCATTGAAAAGCACTTTTTTTTCATCTATCAGCTTATACAGAGAATAGAGTTCTGTTTTGTTGGATCGGTGATGGGTGTAAATATCTGCATATTCTTTTAAGGTAATGGTAAAATTGTATAATTGATCTGAGGACTTGTAAATAGAATTCAGAATTTTTTCACTTTGCTGCCCGTTAAATTCATTCTGATTCAGGGCTTCTTTTGCTGTGAGCGCAATAAATTTTACCGGTGTTGTAATGTCGTGGGTAATAGTTCCGATCAGCTTTTTTTGCTGCTCAATTTCTTTATGAAGCTTTATTTTTGTAATCTTAAGCTTTTCAACAGTATCAGAAAGGCTTTTTGTACGGGAATTGACAATTTCTTCCAGTTCATGATTTTTCTTTTTCAGAAAACGCAATCTCCATCTTACCACCATGTATAATAAGAACAGTATGATGGAGAAAATAAATAGTTTAAACCAAAGCGTCTGGTAAAAATAGGGTGGAATGATGATTTTTATTTTTTTATAAATGTATTTTCCATCATCGGAAACAAGTATTCTCACTACAAAAGTATGGTTTCCGTAGGTAAGATTTGAAAATGAAAATTTTCCGTCCTTTCCTATAGGTTCCCAGCTGTCATTAGACATGCTGCTTAGCTTAGCTTCTATAACCAGGTTGTCGGGGTTTGAATAATAGGGTATATCAATGAAAATATCAATACGATTGGATTCCGGTTTTAGATGCAGCACTTTGTTGAAGTACTTTTCTTTATTATCAATCATAGCTCTTTCTATGTAAATATTCTCAGGATAGTAACTTCTTACTTTCGCCGGATCAAAGAAAACCAGACCATCTAAGGAAGGAAGTACAAATTCCCCGTTTTTTAGCCTGTTGCCACAGATATTACTGCCACCATTGAATTCATTGGTTTTGAAACCTGAATCTTTTGAAAACCGATAATAGTTAACCCTGAATTGTCTGTTCTGGACATATTGAAGCAGCTGGCTTTCCCGAACCCTGTAAAGCCCGTTGTTGGTAGGAATCCAGAAAAATCCGTATGAATCTTCCAAAATGGTATGAGATGAAGAAATATTGTTATTGGCATCATAGGGCATTTTGATCAGACGATTGTTTTTCAGTAGATAAAGTCCTTTTCCTAAGGTGGTTATCCAGAAATTACCATCTTTTGATTTGATAATACTACGGATGGATAATTCATTACCGGGATTTAAATTAAGCATTCTGTTTGTTTTCAGCGATACTTTGTATAATCCCTTTATAGTTCCTACCAAGATGTGATCCTCATCAAACTTCAGGAATTTAGAGGGTTCATTATTAAAAAAAAACCTCTTTTTTACAGATTTGAAAGACAAGTCTTTATATATCAGAAGATTTCCGCTGTATTCAGTAGTTCCATCTTTTTTTTGATGGACTTCCAAGGCATAATACCTGTTGGCATCAAAAAAAAAGTCTATTAAAATGAAATTTTTCTTTGAAATAGTTTCTGTGTAAGATGCTTTCTTCTGGTATATCACCAAGTCATTTGCCTTTCGTACAATAAGATTTTCCTTCTCATCATAAGCCATGAAGAACGGCGTGATGTTTTTAAAACTTTTATCCTCTACGAGCCCGCTTTGGCTATAGCTCTCACCGAAGGTTGTGATTACTGAAGACTCAGTGTAGGGGAGAGTGGCATAAAAGACAGATTCCGGCTTCGATGAATGCCTCTGAAGGGTACTGAAATCTGAAAAGCTGATGATCTGCAGTCCATTGGTGCTGCTTCCGAGATAAAGTTTTTTGTAAGATTTGTCGTAGTATATGCTAATTATATTCTCTGCAATATGGTCGAGCTGTGCAATTTTTGATATATTGAATTTATTTTTTTCATAAAGACACCTGTATATGTTATTCTTATTGACTATAAACACCTGGTTATTAATCCGGCTCCAGTAAATTTTAGTATTACTATCTGTCAGTAAAGGTTCATTATAATAATCAACAACTTTTCCCTTTTCAATTTTCTGAATATTTTTTGAGCGATGATCAATAAAGAATACTGATGTATTGAGTAAGAAAATTTTGGCAGTGTTCTTATAGAATGTTTTGATATTTAGATGCTCTTCTTTTTGGGAAACGGTATCAACATATTTCAGGGAATTTTCTTTTATAAAATAAGTGCCTTCATTAAGCTGAAAATAAAGGCTCATGCCTGGTGACGTAGTATAGCTATAATTGGACCCGTACAAAAAGTAATTGGTATGGTCTTTAAATATAAAATTTGATTTTTTTTTTAATGAGTTTGTTACCACAGGAGATTTTTGGTGTATAAGGACGGTTCTTCCATAGTCTGCTGTAGTATAAATGCTGTCTTTCTCGGGATGGCCATAGAAATACATAAACCGCTGACTGTTTAATGGAAGATTTTTATAAACCAAAAATTTCATTCCATCATACCTTACAATTCCGTTTTCAGTGGTCAGCCAAATAAAACCGTATTTGTCTTTTATAATATCTTTTACGCTGTTTTGCGGAAGGCCGTTGTCTGTATTATATAACTGAATAGTATAGTGCTGGGTGTAAATAATAGAAAAAATAAAGAGAAGAACAGCGGAAGAATATTTTTGCACAAACTTTTGTTTAATTTTCCCACAAATTTATTACCAAATATGTAATAAACAAAAATAAAAGGTTTTTTCTTCATCCTTGATAGAAATGCACGAAAAATAACAGCTATTCTATTATTTTAAGCATGATGCAAGGGTTTTGTTCCCTGTACTTTATAGGTGATTAAGGACCAGGTTATAAACTTGAAGACTAAGCAAATTGTATTAAATCTAAAACCTCTTGGATTCAGGCTAATGAAAAATACATAACCACTGTTACTGAAGAAATTCTTTATAAATTAAAAGACAAGCATAGACCTTATACGGCTTTTTAGAAAAAGTAATTCCCTCCAAATTGTTGAAGGAATTTTTTATCTTGAAATGTTTCGTAATAACATAGAGCCATTATTTTACATATTAACAAAATGGTTATCATTTAGTTGCTTGAAACGAAAGGCAGATTGGGTTTTATCACTAAGAATCAGCTTGTATTTTACTCCTCAACAAAGCTTTGGGCTGACTTTACAACTGATATTTTACCACCAATAGAACACTGGCAGGTAGAGTTATCTAAAAGTTCTTTTTTACCCTCAATTTCAAAAACAGAGGTATCTTGCCATTTTACAGGAGACGGGGCACAGGAAGACCTTAAAACACTACACGTGCCAAAAGGTTTAATGTTGGTGTTAGGTTGCTTATCTTCCTCTGTAGCCTGTAATTTTCCATCAATACTCATAAAAGATTGACTGGTTACTGTGATAGGTGTCATAGCTGTTCCTTTGTCACATTTTAGCTGGGTGGTATCTGTGATGTGTTGGGGCATAATTTGAATTTATCACGGTTTTTAATAATGTATCTAATGTCTTCAATTTTTATACTTTTACTCTGTTTGAATCCTTATATAATAGTTCTCAAGATAATCTTTCATATAATTTTCAATATCATATTCAGGTTCTCTATTGTAATTTTTCTTATTTTCTACTAAATTAATGTACATCTTTTTCAAATCACTATTTGACTGATATATGCAATTACATTTTTTCCTTTTGTGATTTTTATTATAATTGGCAAATTGCTGTTTTATTGCTTTAATACTTATTAGTCTGGGTAGTGGAAATAATAAATTATATTTTGAACCATATTCATCTTCTAAAGTATATGATTTGCTATTTAAACAATAAATTTTCCCAAACTCAATATATTGGTTATAAGAAATACTATCTTTTTTTAATTTAATTACAACAGAATCAAATCTCGTTTTTTGTGCATTTAATGAAATAAAAAACACGGTAAAAATTACTATCCATTTCATAATTAAAACTTATTTTAATTCCCAAAAATAAACTGTTCCACCATAGCTAACATAGTTATGCCCTCCAATTACATCTCTATTATTCCCAATCCATAAGGTAGCATGTCCTGTAATTCCGTCTCCAAATCCACCTAAAATGATATAAACTCCATTTTTTATTCTACCCTCGTTAATTTTATCAGCAACAGTCTTAATATCTGATGGACCAGCTACTGTTATATCAGCAGAACCCCACACACTTTCTTTTTCTAACCATTTTTTCAAACTTCCAGCACTGGCTATAAATCCTTTGCCTTTAAAATCTCCTTTCTGTATCTGAAAATCTTTTCTTACAATCATTTTTCCTTTTAATAGTCCAAGAGATACTCTAGTTGCACAAGCATTTCCAAAAGTTTTCTTATCATAATCATCACCCAATATTTTAGGAAAAATTGAGGTTGCAGGCTCATCATCATTACCAACTTTAGGATAGCCATTATAAACATCTGACCAACTGGGTCTTTTTACTCGTATTGTTGTGGATGCTCTTCCACTTGTTGCAACAATCCCTCTTCGTTGCTCCAGTAAAATAGGTGTAAAATTGTTAATATTCATTTTTTTTGATTTTTTTTATAAATTTTCTACTTCTTCATCTTCTTGCTCTAAATCCAATGTATATCCTTTCAAAGGCTCTCTAAAAACTGCTATTCCATCTTTGTCTACTGCTCCTGATAAATTTAATTCAGTTAAGCCTACTGCAATTGGTTCACCATCATCTGATTTTATAGTAACATCAATACTTTCTCCCTCTTCATAATTTCTTGTTTGTACCATCAAATTCATATCAACAAAAAATCTGGATTCATCCATTAATGGTGTATTATCTTCTCCATGAGCCCAGTACATTGTTACAATTTGCTTTTCTTTCGTGTAATCAAACTCACCATTTTGAGGAAGTTTATTCATTTGTGGAGCTTTGTACTCAATCTTGTCTTTAGCCGTCAATAATGAGTTAGCACCATACACATGCATTCTCTCTTTTGCTCCAAACTCAGTCTGTCCATCCGTGTAACCTATGAATTTTTCTTTTCCATAAAGGTCTAGATGTGCTTTTGCTGATATTTCAGTATTGGTTCCAGCAGAAATAATAGTTTTCTTCCCACTGTCTTGGCTGATTTCTTGTCTTGCAATAATCTTGATGTTCTGCCCAACATTGGTATCCATATTCTTTCCTGCCTTTGTTTCAATATTCTCTTCAATATCAAATTTCAGGTTCTTTGATTTTATTGTAATGGTTTCAGGTGCAGTAATATTAATGTTACTTCCCTCTGTATCAAATCTCAATTCATTGCCACTTTTGTCTGTCAGTAAAATGCTTTCATCCTCAGTAAACACTAGTCTATGTCCACTTCTTGTCTGTAAGGATTTTACACGGTTATCCGTACCACCTCCCAATCCTACACCTCCATGAAACATGCCACCCATAGCAAAAGGAAAATCTGGATTGTGATATTCAAAACCTATCATCACTTGGTCTCCGATTTCTGGAACAGCCACAAATCCCCTGTTCTGGCTTATGGCATCTGTTCCCCCAGCATCGGGACTCATCATCCTTATGAAATGGGTGGTATCATTTAGTTGCCAGTCAAATTGCACCTGTATTCTTCCTTGGTTTAAAGGGTCAACATTGGATATAACTGTTGCTACCTGTGGTTCTGCTTTAGGCATTATAAATTCAGGTCTAGGCATAAAACCTGTTCCCTCTGCTATAGCTTCAAAGCTTCCAGTGTAATAGCCTCTGGCATCAACTTCGTGATTAGCTTCTGTAATCATCAAAGTTGTAAAGTGAGAGGTCTGGTTACTGTCCTGTTTTCTCATGTCTATATCTGCCACACAACCTATGAATAAAAAAGGAACTGTTGTACTTCCAGATACAGTAAAAACTTCTACTGCCTTACTTCCTCTTGCACTTTTTTGGGAATCATCCACATCCAAAAACATATTGGCATTAATAGGGGTGGGAGTCAATGAACGGGTTTTAAAAATATTGTTATTCAGCTCATAGGCTTTTTGAGATAAGTCTCCTAAATGCTTTATAGCATTATCAGAACCATTCATTTTAGCATGACTACTGCTGTTGTAACCAAAGTATTCTGGTTTTGTATGTACTGCTTTTAACTCTACCTGTACATCGTTAACGTTACTACCATAAATAAGTTGGATAGGCTTTTCATGAGGGGGAAGCTTTCCAAAGTGTAGTACTTCACCATCATAGTAAAACTGTTCTCCGTAGGCTTCTGCCAGTCTTGTCAGGTAGTTGTAATGAGTTTCACAATATTGAGCACTATAATTAATGTAGCTTTTATTCTGGGCATCTATCCTAAAATCAAATTGAGTTGTTCCCAATGTCTCTTTAATAATGTTGTCAGCAATGATAGAGGTGTTTACAGTCTGATTACCTCCGAAACTTTGAGTATGGGGTGCAGAGTCCATTAATATAGTTGGACTGTAGCCTTTGAGTACAATATTGCCTAGGCTCATTTTTTCCTGACTGAATGCCACTTTTGTAACTACACCAACAAACGTTCTTTCGGGGCTTTCGTTTTCAGCATCTTTATATTTAAAAGTAACTGTCAGACGTTTTCCCAGAAATTGTTGTACATGTTCTAAATTATGGCTCTGTACTTCATCAAGAGAGTCATGTGCTAAAGTAAGCTCAAAGCAGTGGTGTTTTCTGGCACTTTGCTGTAAACGGAAGTGTTTAAAGTGCCTGATAGGTTTTCCATTAACCACAACATCAAGCTTAACCACACGGTTAATACCTGCTATATGGTTCTCAGAAATCCTCTCAGAATTTGAGACATTTTTTTTCATTATATATCTGTGTGTTTTTGATATTATATCACTAAAGATAGATAAAATATCATGCCAGATATAATGTTTTCTGTTAAATTTTAAAAAGTGTAGTAGAACTACGATTGATTAGAAACGTGATGTCAAATCTATAGTTCTAATTATTATGATGTCTAAAACGACATTAAGGGAACTTTGGATTTATCCAGAATGTGAAGTCCCATTTTAATACCTTAACCAACTTTTTTATATATAGTTTAACTACCTATATGAACAACAAGCCCCTCCTTTTGTTTTGATTTTGGTAATGCCCCCTCTTTTTGAAATTGGACTTATCTTTATTTATCTGGAAAAGATAAAATATTTTTAGTTTGGAGATTTTTCGAGAGATATAACAGTCAGTTTTGAGCCTAAAAATTTACTAAATGTGGTACTGAAGTAAGAAATCACTATCTTTGTTATATATAAAATGTAGGGAAAATGTGGGACAAAAAAGTCTAGTAAAAACAAAAACCCACTGATTATCAGCAGGTTTGCATTTGTCCTTTGTGGAGAATACGGGATTCGAACCCGTGACCTTTTGACTGCCAGTCAAACGCGCTAGCCAACTGCGCCAATCCCCCTTTTTGAAGCGGTACAAAAGTAAGTATTTAAATGATATCTGCAAATATTTTCAGGAATATTTTTACAAACTTTTCTTTTTACAAATTATGCATTTGGGATTAAATATAAACTGTCACGAAATAACGCTGCCTATAGCATAAGGCGTATATGATTGAGATCATAATTTCTTAGTGAGTTAAAATTTATTTTTGTAATTCTTATTTAGCAGATACAACCCGAATTACTTAAGTGTTAGACTGTCTTATTTATAGCCATTAATGAAATTGGAATAAGGAATTTTTAGGATGTAATTAAATCATAAGTATTTTAAATCTAATCTGTTAATTGATTGAGTGATCACCATTTAAAATTTATTAATATGAAAAATTCTGCTTTAACAATTTTTGCAGTCTTTGCTTTTATAGCCTGCAAAAAAAATGAAACAACAACGGTAAGCCAGCCTGCAGACAGCATGTCTGTATCTGCTCCTTCCGATTCCTCAATGACCGTTAACGACTCTGCAAAAACCACTAATTCCCCGTCTGCAAATTCTCTGAGCGATCAGGATAAAAAATTTGCTGATGCTGCTGCAAAAGGAGGACTGATGGAAGTGATGATGGGGCAGCTGGCAGCAACCAATGCTTCCGGTGCTGCGGTAAAAACCTTGGGAGAGATGATGGTCAAGGATCATACTAAGGCCAATGATGAGCTCAAAAAATGGGCATCAACAGCAGGCTATACACTGCCAACGGGTTTGGATGCTGAAAAGCAAAAAAAATATGACGACCTGAAAGCAAAAAAAGGAGTGGACTTTGACCGTATGTATACTGATCTGATGGTTACCGATCACAAAAAAGATATTGAAGAATTTAAAAAAGAAGGCGCTGAGGGTAAGGAAACATCATTGAAATCTTTTGCTACCAAAACCCTTCCGACGTTAGAACACCACTTAATGGAATCTGAAAAGGCGAAGAGTACTGTTAAATAATATGAGGCATATGTTGAATTCTGGGTGATAAGGTAATTTCTTTATTACGACGGTAGCAGAGTAGGGAATAGAGCGGCTTTCTTTTGTGAGCGGTCACAGCTACAATAAAGTCTATGGCTTCTTTGCTAAACAGGCCTTACCTAACCATAATTTCGCAATTAATATGGTTATTATATTTATGCGAAATGCAAAAGATATTTCAATACACCAAACAATAAACTGATCAGAATAAGATAGATCATATGAAGTTTATACCGGTAAAGCAGGACCACTGAAATAATTACCCAGAGCAATGAAATCCAGTTTACAGCTGCTACAGAGATTGCCTGGCCGTTGAATAAAATTTCCTCACCCAGATAAAATGCCAGGTTGACAATAACACCCACCACTGCTGCCGTTATTAATGATAACACAGTCTGTATCATTTTGTTTTCCTGCGTTTTTTCGATCAAAGGAGCTCCCATAAAAATCAGAATAAAATTGGGCAAAAAAGTAAAATAAGAAGCGATAAGCAATCCGATAGAGCCCATTACCAAAGAACCCCCAAAATGGTTGTAGCCAGCCATGAAGCCAATGTAGGACAATACAATAACCAGGGGACCCGGTGTAGTTTCCGCGAGAGCAAAACCATCTATCATCTGCGTCTTAGTCAGCCACATCAATTTATTGGTTACCAGGTTGGCAGCATAGGGGATAACCGTATAGGAACCGCCAATTGTTAAGAAAGCAGCTTTGGTAAATAATAGAGATGAGTTTTGCCAAAATATCGGATCAATTAAGAAATTAGATACATATAAAAACGGAGCTAGCCACAAGGCTGCAAACACCAGCAGCTGTAGCATGATTTTCTTTACCGATGTTTCAGAACTGCTTTGATTGGAATTCACAAAGTATACATCTTCATGAATGAGATCCTCGTTTTCTTTATTTCTGGCTTTAGGAATTAGAAGTTTGGGAAAAATCAGGTTGACAGTAATTCCTAAGATGATAATGCCAAATAAGATATAAGGCATTGAAATATGAATAAAATACGACAATAAAAAAGCCATCGATGCGGCGAAAAAATGCAGGGGAGTAAGGAGGGATTTTTGACTTACTTTCCATGTTGCAAATAAAATGATAGCCAGCACGGCGGGTTTTAATCCATTAAATACAGATGTTAACAGCGGTGTATTTCCGTAGAGTGCATATATTAAGCTTAGTCCCAGTAAAATACACATTGAGGGTAAGATAAAGAATAAACCAGCTATTATGCCGCCTTTTAGACCATGGAGCTTCCAGCCAATATAGATTGCCAGCTGATGAGCTTCCGGGCCGGGTAAGACCATACAGGCATTGAGGGCGTGATAGAATTTGCTGGTACTGATCCATTTTTTCTTATCAACTAAAAAGGAATGCATAATCGTAATATGACCGGTAGTTCCTCCAAAGCTGATCCACCCCAGGATGAACCAAAACTGTACAGCTTCTGAAAAAGAGGGTTTTGAGACTTTTTTTTCGTTTATAATTTGTTGCATTTATTTTATATTTGGGGAGCATGCTGAATGATTCGAAAATCGATGATCCCTTACATAATGTATAAGGCAAATCCTGATTGGAAACATCAGGAAAGATAAACTCAAATATAAGTATTTTAGGGGAATTACGGAAGGTTTTGAGCATGGTTTTTAAGGTCCTGATTTAATCATATTGCACTGAATGTAGTGACATACAATTTAACATAAATAAAGCCTTGAAAAATCAATTTTCATAAGTAACATTGTACAGAGTTATAATTTCAGAAGCCTTTGTTGAGAATTTCAGAGAAAGGTATTATGATATTTATTTTAAAATGCAAATCTTTCAATTCACAGGAAGTTGGCTTTCATTGCATATCATGATCTTTTTTAAGCTGTCCTCTATTGATATTCTTTTTATTTAAAGGATAAGCAAGCTGTGATTCATAGTATAAGCAATAAGTTCTGCCGAAGTTTTAGTATTTGTTTTTTTTCTAAGGTTACTTTTATGATTCTCCACCGTATTATAAGAGATAAAAAGCTTTTCTGCAATTTCCGGACTGTTGAGACCTTGGGCCATAAGCTTTAAGATGTCTTTCTCACGATTTGTTATATTTGGCTTTTCTGTGTCTATTGGATGTAATTGCTGATCAACATGCTTAAAATACTGGACTTCATTATCGCTAAAATCTATTATGGAAAGAAGGGGCAGGTTTTGAATAATGAAATGGGAAAGATCATAAATAACAACTATAGATGCTTTTATTTCGTAGTTATGAATAATTTGAAAGGGTGACTGAAGTAATATCCAGCGATAATCTCCATTCCGGGTAATCATTCTGCCGTAATGATTAAACCCTACATCTGTTTTTCCCTCTCTAAGAAACTGCAAACGGACATTGGCAGAAAATACAAATGCTGCCATTACGTATTCTCTGTCTTGAGGATGAAATAGGTTAATAAAAAATTCAGTACTTGAGCCCATCCATTCTTCTTTGCTAAAAGGAGTAAATTGTTCAATATTTTCACTGGTTCGTTCTATTTCCATGTTGGTCCCATTGACAATAAACCAAAAGAAAGGTCCTACAGAAAACTTTTTAGCACTTTCAATCGAGTCCTTAAAAAAATCGAAATAATTGGCAGGCAGCTGGCCATCTTTTTTATTGAAATAGTCATTAAACTGCTTTTCATCCATTGGGTTAATATTTTTCTCCATAATATTCCGAATAATTAAAATAAATCTAATTTTTTATTGCGAAAATTATACCAGCGTCTACAGAGGTAATAGATTTTACTGACACACAATTTCTTGATGCCCGTTTTTGTGAATGATAAAAGGAGCTTGAAGCTTTTTAGTGGGATTGAACAATTTGTAAAAGTCTATTATTTTTTAGAACGCTTACAGTGACGTGGTAGGTTCAAAAAGTTATCTTCGATATTGTTATTAAAATTCTTGCTAGATTATCTGGAAATTGCTGGTTTTATTAAAAAACAAATCTTTCAATTCGCAAGAAACTCTTTTGAAACTTGGGAAGTTTATCCTTCATTGTATATCATAAATTTTTTATGGACATCCTATATTATATTCTTTTTATTTAAAGTACAAGTAAACTGTGATTCATAGTATAAGCAATCAATTCTGCTGAAGTTTTAGTGTTTGTTTTTTTTCTAAGATTACTTTTATGGTTTTCCACCGTACTATAAGAGATAAAAAGTTTTTCTGCAATTTTAGGACTGTTGAAGCCTTGTGCCATAAGCTTTAAGATGTCTTTCTCACGATTTGTTATATTCGGCTTTTCCGTGTTTATTTTATGCAGATCCTGATCAATATGCTTGAAATATTGTACTTCATTATCAGTAAAATCTATTATGGAAAGTAACGGCTGGTTTTGAATAATGAAATGAGAAAGGTCATAAATGACTACCAAAGATGCTTTTATTTCATAGTTATTAATAATTTGAAGAGGTGATTGCAATAATATCCAACGATACCCTCCATTCCGGTCTATCATTCTGCCATAATAATTGAATCTTATTTTGGTTTTTCCCTCTCTTAGACGCTGTAAACGTAAAGTTGCAGAGAATACAAATGCGGCCATGATATGATGTCTGTCATTTGGATGAAAAAGATTTATGAAAAAACCAGTATCTGAATTGATCCATTCTTCCTTGCTGTAAGGGGTAAATTGCTCAATGTTTTCACTAATTCTTTCTGTTCTCATTTTTGTATTGTTGGTAATGAACCAGAAATAGGGACCTATAGAGAAGCTTTTTGCATTATTAATTGAATCCTTAAAAAAGTCATAATAATTTTCAGGAAGATCACTGTTCTTCGCAAAGAAATCGTAAAATTGCTGTTCATCTATCGGATTGATCTTTTTTTTCATAATATTTCCGCTAATTAATATAAGTCTACTTTTTATTATGAAAATTATACCAACAATTACTTAATTAAGTTAATTATTTTTGCTATATATAATTTCTTGATGTGGGTTTTTGTAAATAATAAGAGATTTATGTAATTTATTTTTTTAGCCGGAATGAAGCATTGCTAAAACTTATTATTTTTTGAGACTCTTCCAAAGCAGAGTAGGCCCTCAAAAGTTTTATTCAGTATCGAAAAAAAAAAAATCTATAGGCAGATGTAAGTATTTAGTGGTCACTAATTCAAATTCTGACAACTCTTAAATTGGAAATTGAGTTGGAAAGTGCCGGCATATTTAATTAAAATGATAAATGAATTTAAACATAAGTACTATAATAAGCGCCTGCTTAAACTAATTAAAAATTGAGTCACAAAAGCTGAGTGAAAATCTATAAACACTTTAGTTTATTTAAGTTTAAACTGATTGAAAATAAAAAGTACACGTAAGCAAAAAATCTTTGATTTTTAAAAACTTACGTGAGCTTTAGTGAGCTTACTTTCAAAACTTTATTTAATCTTAAGTGTTCAATAAACTTTGTGACTTTTTGATAATGTCAAATCTTCGATTTGTGATTATAATAAAAAGTGTAGACAAGTTCAAGAAATATGATACCGATGTTATATTATGGTTTAATATCATAATCATACACTGTATCTTCATCAAGATATAGATATAATTTCAATTTAAATAG
Source organism: Chryseobacterium sp. Bi04 (assembly GCF_918698085.1). Classification (GTDB taxonomy): domain Bacteria; phylum Bacteroidota; class Bacteroidia; order Flavobacteriales; family Weeksellaceae; genus Chryseobacterium. The sequence continues at coordinate 170,422 of NZ_CAKKLP010000005.1, read as the reverse complement.
TCCGAAAAATGATTTTCTCAAAACAAAAACACACTCTTTGGTATGTATTTTTTGTACTTGATAATCGCTGAAAAAGAAATCCAGATCATCCATTTTTTTTCCAACCAGCTGATCTTCCCGCAGCAGAATATTTTGATCCTTATCATAGAAATGATATTTTTTATTGAAATAAAATTTTTTATTTTTCATACTTAGATTTTATTATTTGCAAAGTCTTTTTATTATGCAGATTACAGAACTTGCTGAAGTCCTGTAATCTGATAAAATATATAATAATGTGTTTTTTTTAATTTAGCAGGATAGGTCTTTCTTTTCCGTTCTGTTTGCCGGCCTGATTTATTGGATGAACTTTTTAGAAACTTTCTGACCGTTTTCTATAAATGTTAAAACATAAGTTCCTTTATGATAGAAGTTCAATGTAATTTCGCTGGTTTCAGACTTTCCTTTTTGAATCATTTTTCCACTGATATCATAAATTTCGTAGCTGCCAAATTTTTTAGATCCACTATTGACAAGAATCAACGAATTAGTCTCTTGCGAATAATGAACTGCTTGGGGAAGTCTATTAATGTCAATAGTATTTAAGGTAGCCCCTGGAATTCGTACTGAATAATCTTCCGTTTGACCATTCGTTAAGTTTTCGCAGGGTGTTTTCTGATCTCTGTCCGCGATCACTCTCATCCTCAGATACGTGTCTTTTACTGCTGAAGCAGGAGGTGTAAAATTAATCACATAAGGTGACTGGCTGGAATTGAGCCTGTTAGGTGAAGCTCCAATCAATTCTGAAGCTTCAAAACTGCCATTATTATTATAATCAATCCACGCCATTATATATTGTGGGTTGCCTCCGAAACTTACCTTTAGCTCATTGAAATCAACGCTGATATCGGTAAAAACTTCTCTTCTAAAGCAGTTTTGTAAACTGTAATCTGCATAATAATGTCCATTAGAATACGTCCAAAATGCATCTGATGCATTATTTATGCTGCCGAGTTGAACTCGCCTTGGTCCCATACCTTGATTTGACGGATTAGTTATGCCGGTAGGATTGCAGGAAGAAGCCGTTAATGTAGGTACAGGAGAAGCTGAAGAAATAGCCGTTCCTGCCAAAGATCTTGTCAGATTAGACCGGTACTGCATAAACATAGCAATACCCCGTTCTCTCTGCCCCGTAGTAAATTTTCTCGGACGGGAAGTATAATTCATGAAATTATACTGAGTGCCCTGATAAGGAGATCCTGTACAAGGATTCATGGTTGTATTGGAAGGAAATGGCGAAACATATAATAGATTAGCGGTAGGCTCTGTATCACATACCTTGTCATTGCTGGTAGTACAGTTAGAATTATCCGGGCAATGGGATGCCTGTGGGGAAGACGAAATAGCAGAGGTTCCGGCGAAGACATGATCAAGACCTATTGCATGCCCAAATTCATGGGCTAGAACATATGGATTATTAGTGCCGGCTGCTTTCATAAAACTGTCATAGGCAGAATTAGGATTTGCAGGAACACCAGCCCAGCCTAAAAGGCCGCCAGTACTTTTATCTCCATCAAAGGCGATAACAATATATATATTGAAATAAGAGTTTTCAGGCCAATGGGGAGCCATACTTTTTATTTGGCTTTCACTAGGCCCATTGGTACCGTTTTCTTTCATACCAGCTGAATCATATCCTGGAAGGGTGCTTCCGTTATATCTTATAATTCCGTTAGTGGTACTGCATTGCGGGGTTCTTTTGGCCAGCACCAGTTTAAAGGGAATAACATTTCCGTCATCAATTCCCGGCCCTTCTGTATAATAGCCATTACCATAGGTGGTTGCAAACATCTTGTTACAGTTTTCTATCCATTCCTGGATCTGGGTATCGGTACGTGTAAGAAAAGCATTGGACGGACTTGAAGATTCTATAACATGTACCACGACAGGAATTTCATAAACTGTCCCGGTATACAGTCCGTTTTTAGAGGTGGCCCCAATTTTATTAAGATACTCCTTTACGTTCGTCTGCATGAGACGGGCTTCTGCATCTTCTCTTGCTTTCCGGATTTCCGGATTTTTCCTTTCCAGTTCCTGCTGAACCTGGTCAAAGGCACATGACTCCTGTCCGAATATCATTATTGTGCCTATTGTTATAATAATAGTTAAAATTTTTTTCATTGTAATTTTTTTTAGAATAATAAGAAAATAGATATGTCCGAAACCTGAATGAAGGCCTTACCCAATAATAAAAGGGACTGCTGTCTTTATTTTTTAGAATTTTTGAAATCTCAATTTGGCAATGCTTCTATGCAATGCAAATCCAGTAGCCTCAGGATGAAAGGTCTTTCCTGAAAAGGATATTCATCATATGGGGTTGCTCTTGTTACAGTTTAGAGATAAAGGCAATAAGGAGTAAAACTGCAGTAAGGATCAAACCAATGAGGAATCCTGTTAATAATTTATTTTTCACATCATTCACTGTTTTTTGTTAGTTTTCTGTTGTATGTATGTCTTTCGTCCTATTTAATGTCTTAAATAAAACAAAGCATCGGTATCTCAAACAATATGATATAAAGAAATTAGGTCACAACACTATGATAGAATGAATAAAAAATATACCGATGCAGTGTTTTATAATTTTAATTGTAGATTAAGTTTGAATAGCATAGCCATGTATCTTATTTTCAGTAAGGTTATATTTCATACTGATGAATAATGATCTGCTATTTGTAAAATTCCTTTACTGCTTTTATTGATGCATCTTTTTCCAGGCCGCCAAAGTATTCCGGCTGAGTTTAAATGCTGATGCAGTGGCTATGTTAGTCATCTTATTTTTTCTTTGATATTCCAATATTTTGGCAATGCTTTCATAATCATAGGATTTGTATTCATTATGTGTGTCGCCATCATGAAATATAATACGGTTAAGAGTGATAACTTCTAATGAAGATAACCTTTCCTTTCTCAGATAGTTCCTGCAATCGGAAATTTTTTCCGGAAATTTTTTCGTAATGATATCTGAAAAAATCTTCACATAATCGGGTCCTATACTTTCCATGATTTTTTTTGTATTGTATGATGATATATTCTTATGATTTGTATTTTTCAAGCCACTTGTATAATGTGGTTTTCGGAATTCTGTATTCTTCAATAACCTGCGCTCTGGTTTTTTCTCCGCTTTCTATAAGGTTTACAATGAAATCAATAATTTCTTTGGTATAAATATTTTTTCTGAATTTCGGCAATTCAGATTCTTTTTTTACCTGAGATTGATTTCTTGATATTTGCGGAGCGTATAAAATCAAATGTTGATTGTAGATCCTGAAAAAATCATATTCTAAGAGTTTACTCCATCTTAACAGGAGTTCAGAATCAAGACTTTTTAATGTATACATGGTATCGACTTCCTCATCTGAGTATTTAAGAAAATTACAGATACGAACAATATCAATTTCACATTCCAATACTCTTTTCTGAATGAGCTGACCGATATGTATATTTTTAAAATCCATTATTCTTGATTTTAATTATTAAATACCTAGTAGTTTAACTATTTGATAATGAGTGGTGTAATTCTATATAGTCCTTTTCGTTTTTATTTGATTACAAGCCAATACGGGCTTGTAATCAAATAAATATATATAGATTGTGTTTTTTTGTGATGAGGAATTCAAATCCCTATTACTTAAATTCAAAAATATAACTGATCATGGATTGATTTATTTTTCCGGAACCATTTCCTCCTGAAGAAATGGTACTCGAATAATCTTCTTTAAAGACATTAAATCCTATCAGAAATTTTCTTTGTGTCCACTTATCTGGGTAATTCAACGTTACATATATATTCTGTGCTTCTACAAAATAAGTCGTAAAATTACCATCTACTAATGAACCTTGCTTATCATTAAGAAGGACATTAGTTCGAAATGTTGGATTACCGTAGGTAACGGTATTATAATTGATATTAATGGCCTCTCCTGAAATATTATATAGAATCGGTGCATAGGAGTCTCCATTTATTCTGGCTACATCAACTCTAAAGATATCATTTGAGGCAAAATTCCCATTTGCTGTATAGGCCCCATAAAGTCGAGTGTTGGTAGGGCTATATGGAGGCACACCACTTTGACTGGCAGGAATTGTACCGCTGGTCATTCCCCAATAAAAAGGTTTATAACGTCCGAAGTTCATAGATCCAAAAGCTTCAGGCTGCTCACTGAGACATTCCCACTTAGGACTAGCCGGCGTACCGTTGTTAATCTGCAAACAATTATCAGTAGTATTGTATATCATCAGACCTGTTGCCGGCTGAGCAATAGAATTTCTATTTTGAGTAGTCATGGTTCCCAGTAATGTTCCTTTGTTTTGGTTCGAACTGTTTCTGGGAGCTACATGTAAATTAGCAGAAGGATCCGGGCTTGAAGTACCTATTCCAACTTGTCCTTTTGCCATAATTACACCTGCTATTAGTAATACTACAGCATTTAATTTATTTTTTTTCATTTTTGTATTATTTAATTGTAGTTAGCTGATATTTAATAAGATATTCTTCTTTTTTATTATTTGATATTAATACATACCCATTGAGGTTGAGTAGAATTACCCTTATTCACTTTCAGACATTTTTTTTCAGTATCATAAGCTAATAAACCATTGGCGGGTTTGGATATGCTGTTGATCTGGTTTGTGGTCATTGGACTGAAAAGGGTTCCTTTATACTGGCCTTTTAAATTGGTGGGAGCCACCGTGAGAATACTTGACGGATGTGGAGTTTCGGAATTGATACCAACCTGTCCGAATGCATGTGAGGTGCATAAGATTACACCTGTAAAAATTAATATTTTTTTCATTTTTCCATTTATATGATTACAAATCTTGAACAAGCCTCCGGGCTTGTTTAGAATGGTAGGTTATTGTGTTTTTTTCAACCGATGGATACCGGTATTATCTTGAGTGCAAAGTTAGTAGGCCTGGAAATGAAAACATATAGTAGATATCTATCATTTTTGCTTTTTTTATTTATTATCATGATAATAAAACCTGTTTTTAATTATTAAAATTAACATTAAATAGCTTGTGAATTAATGTTATTTATTCAACATATGGTGAAAAATTATAAAATTATTAAAATTTGTTTTTAATACGAGACATTCTATATGATGATTGAAATAACAGTAATAAAGCAGTAGATGATCTTTTTTTTCATAAACCTGGTGACCAGATGTGATGAATAGAGTAGTTGAAATTTTACGATGACAAACGTGAATAAAAAGATCTCACAATGCTGGCATACAATCGGATATCATCTCTATAAGGTAAAAAAGTCATTTTCAGAAGATATAGTTCTTTTACTATTTTGTACTGCAATATTGATGACATCCAGAAAAAAAAGTATAAAATTAATAAGCAATAAAATCTTTATCATATCCATATTCTTTATATAATCTCATTTTTACCGGTTATTAAATCTTGTCTAAGTAAAGATCATGATTAATAAAACAGTTCTTTTCATTTGCATGATACTTTATTCAGTTTAAAATTTTCTGTGTTTTTTTACAGCTATATCATATTATAATAATAACAAAACTACTAGGCCCGAAAACTAAAACATATAGTAGATATCTATCATTTTAGCCCTATCTGCTTGCTATTATGATCGTACAGAATAATTTTGTTTGTATTATTGCCCTGGAAAAGTACAAATCGAGTAATCCGAAATAGTTCTGTTGCAAAAAAACTGAAATAACAATCCTTCGGATCTATAATAAGTAATAAAATTATATCCTTTGAAAAATCCAATGACGTACGGTGATGGTTGAGTACCTGAAATTTTATATAACTAACCCATAAAAACTCCGACGGTGTTCATTATGCAATTATGCTTAGTGTTCATAAAAAACGGATTACTGCTGAAGATGAGTCCAATCCAATGAAAATAATCAATTCAACTATTTAATTTTTTTTACAATATGGAAAATGAAGTAATAGATTTAAGAAGCGACACCTTAACCTTACCGACACCGGAAATGAAAAGTGTGATGAATGATGCCGTATTAGGTGATGATGTGTACAGCGAAGATCCTACGGTGAATAAACTTGAAGAAAAAGTGGCAGCAATGTTCGGTATGGAAGCAGCTCTTTTTTGTCCTACCGGAACCATGACCAATCAACTGGCAATTAAAGTTCACACAAAACCCGGGGATGAAGTGATCTGTGACCAGCTTTCCCATGTTTATCTTTATGAAGGAGGAGGAATTGCCATGAATGCTTTTTCCTCTGTGCGGCCACTGGCTGGAGATTATGGAAAATTAAGTGCAGCTCTGGTTAAAGATGCTATCAATAATCCTAATGATATTCATCAGCCTGTAACAAAGCTTGTGGTATTAGAAAACACTACAAACAAAGGAGGCGGAAGTATTTATAATTTTGATGAGATAAAAAAAATAAAAAAAATATGTACTGACCATGGACTTATTCTACATTTAGACGGAGCCAGATTATTTAATGCTTTAACTGAAACTTCAGAGACCCCTAAGGAGTACGGTGAGGTGTTTGACAGCATATCCATTTGCCTGTCAAAAGGACTGGGATGTCCTGTAGGATCTGTACTTGTTGGTTCTTTAGAATTCATTAAACAGGCAAGAAGAGCCAGAAAAGCAATGGGAGGAGGATGGAGACAGGCCGGAGGATTGGCAGCGGCCGGTATTTACGCTCTTGACCATCATGTTTCCCTGCTTAAAAATGACCATTTAAGGGCAAAAAAAGTAGGCAACTTATTACTTGCCCAGACAGAGATTATACGCCTATATCCCGTTGAAACGAATATTGTAATAGGAGAGCTCCCCGAAGATATAGAGGCCGTAAGTTTTGTAGCCGGAATGAAGGAAAAGAATATATTATGTTCTCCTTTTGGGAAAAACCTGGTACGCTTTGTTACCCACCTTGATTTTAAAGATTCTCATTTAGATATATTGGAAAGCAGATTAAAATTGTACAATACCGGTAGGACCAACTAAAATAATACTATTAATAATGAACTGCTTTATTTTTTATTTCATCTGACATTTTAAACGGACGTTTGGCTGCCAGATAGGTATCCTTTCTGTTTTCTACGGCCCAGCCGCTTACCGTATTTCTAAGATTATTCTTTTGAAATTAATATTAATAAAAACAGAAATATCTTCTAAAAGTGGCTCTTTCGACATTCGATATAACGGTTTTTAGGAGACACCTGAAATGTTTTCTAATTGATGTATTACCACAGCATCAGGATAACATTAAAGTGTACACAATAAAGATAACATTATTATTTCTTGTTGATCGAAAGCTACAACCGCGGCTGTTCCAGGGCGTATATGGATTTCGGATATAGAAATAGTGGGTTTATAAAGAACTTGTTTATACTTTTTATGTTAACCACAAATCGAAGATTCGACGTAGTCAAAAGCCACAAAGTTTCTTGAACACTTGTTTAATAGGCTTTGAAAATAAAAATAAACTAAGGTGTTTATAGCTTTTCACTCAGCTTTCGTGGCTCAGTTTTAATTAGTTTAAACAGGCTTAAACAAAACACAAATTATAATTAAATCGCATGAAAATTTCCGTTATTATTCCTGTTTATAATGCAGAAAAATATGTTGCAAATGCAGTACATTCTGCATTGCAGCTTAAAGAAGTTTATGAGGTTATCCTTATTGAAGATGGATCACCTGATAATGCACTTAAAATTTGCATTGGACTAGCTGAAAAATATGAAAGAGTAAAATTTTTTCAACATGCGGATCAGAGAAATCATGGTGCCGGAGCCAGCAGAAACCTGGGGATTGAAAAATCAACGGGCGATTTTATTGCTTTTCTGGATGCTGACGACTACTTTCTACCGAATCGATTTGATGCCGAAAAAGAGCTTTTTAAAAATAATAAAACTGAGGGAGTGTATGGTGCGCTGGGTGTACATTATTATTCTGAAAAAGCAAAAAAACAGTATTACAGGTTATTTGGTGAGAGACTTACAACAGTTTATAAAAAATATGAACCGAAGGATGTTTTTAAAGGTCAGCTTCATATGCTTGGAACCTTTGGCCTTTTCAGTATTGACACGCTTACCCTGCGAAAAGAAGCCCTGTTAAAAATGGGGTCTTTGTTCAAGCCGGGCTTACAGCTTCATGAAGATACTGAATTCCTTTTCCGCTTATCGTTTTATCTCGATCTGTATCCCGGGATTATAGATCAGGCTGTGGCTATAAGGGGAGTACATGAAAGTAACAGAATAACAAAAGTAGATAACCGGGAAATAAATCCGGCCATATCAAAAGCGATACTCTGGAAAGAGGTTTACAATTGGATGCAAAGTGAAAAAAAGGTTTCAGAAGATATAAGAATTCATGCTAAAAGAATGCTTAGAAGTTTCGAAATTGCAAAAGCACCTCTGCTGCAAAAATGGGGAATGATAATCCGGTATTTTTTCACAGATTATCCAAGCATACGTTCAGGTCTTTATAATATTAACTTCAGGTCTAGCTTATTGTAAAATATCTAACGGCTCGTCGTTACAAGGCTGAACTATTTTAACAAAGGATTCCCCATTTCAATAAATAGCAATAATCTAATTAATAATCTCTCCTTTATTCTTCGCTAATTTTTCCTGCCATTGCTGTAATTGCTCAGGTGTCTGTTTTTGCCAATCTGTTATTTCCCCGATGATCTTCAGCGGCTCGCTGGTACGGTAGGAACGTGTAGGATTGCCGGGAAACTTTTTATTAGTGACATTGGGATCATCCTCAAAACTGCCACTAGGCTCAACAATATAGACCCGTTCAGCACCATCACCCTTGGCTAAAGCTGCAGCTAGCCCTGCTCCGTTAACCAATGCTGTAAAGTAGATGTGATTCATTACGAGCTCCGACTGATAGTTGGAAGTACGTCCTGCTGTCAATAGATCACCTACGTCCAGATCCGCTCGTGTACCATGGTAAAAGGGACCCTTATCTGAAGGCTGGTTTACAGATGATAATGCTAATTCATGATACTTTTTTGCTTTATCAATATCGCCAAGTTCTTCATAACATTGAGCTATCTTTGAATAAAGAGCAATAAAAGCTCCTTTCACGGCATCATTATCAGCTTTTAAAGCAAACTCCAGTGCCGTTTCGTACCAGCTTAATTGGTCAGGAACCTTTACCTGGCACCGCCCAATAAACCAGGCTGCAAGGAACTTTTCAAAATCGTTTGTTGCCTTGTCCCAGGCCTGTAGAAATAATTTACATCCTTCTTCCGGATTTTCAGTTTCTTCCAGCTGTATACCTTGCATACAAAGCTGTATAACGGGATTGTTGGGGGTGAATTCCATTTTTCGATAATTATTTTTTTAAAGAACGTAAAAATCATGTTTTGCGCATATAGTCTCATCTAATATCTGCAATTCTACTATTTTTATGAGGTATTCACCTAAAGTATGCAGTGCTTACCGAGATATTGTAGATGCTCAAAGGGCCAAATTGCCTCCTGACGCTTATTGAAATGAGAACGCTTTCCCAAGCAAAATTATATAAATATGGCAAATAAAAAAATAAATGTTACGTATTTGAATTTCTTAACTTTGCATTATGAAAGAAAAGGTGACAAGAGAAGTTTCCAGATTTAATAACGAGCTTAAACTGCAAGGCTTTAAAGCATTTCAAATAGAAGAAGATGGTGCTGAGACCAGGACTTACAGTAGAAAAGAGTTTTATAAAATTTGCCTGACGACCGGCAGAAGCAAAATTCATTACGCTGACAAAACGTATGAGCAGGAAGGAACAATCCTTTTCTTTGGAAACCCGCATATTCCTTATTCGTGGGAAACCATTTCAACAACTTATACCGGCTACACTATTCTTTTCTCTGAAGAATTTTTTAAAAACTCTGAGCGTTCGGAAAGTTTACAGCAGTCCTCATTTTTTAAAATTGGCGGAACACCCGTTTTGAAAATTACTGAGGAACAAAGATTTTTTCTCAATACCTTATTTCAGAAAATGATAGCAGAGCAGGAGAGTGATTATGTATTTAAAGATGAATTGATTCGTAATTACATCAGTCTCATCATCCACGAATCTCTGAAGATGGAGCCTTCTGAAAATTACGAACAGAATAAGAATGCATCTTCAAGATTGACTTCCGTTTTCATGGAATTATTGGAAAGGCAATTTCCTATTGAAACTATCCAAAACCCACTTCAGCTACGAACTGCACAGCATTACGCCCAACATCTCAATGTACACACCAATTATCTGAACCGGGTTGTAAAAGAAGTCACAGGAAAATCTACAACATCGCACATTACTGAGCGAATTATAACAGAAGCCAAGGCCCTTTTGCTGCATACCGACTGGAGTATTTCAGAAATCGCTTACGCCCTGGGATTCGACTATCCAACCTACTTCAATAATTTCTTTAAAAAATTTACAGGAACTAATCCGACTGCTTTTCGTTTGTCGGAAGTTTGATTTTCTTAATCTTTGGTTTGATAATCATTACCACTTTGCTCAAAGGAGGTATTAACTTTGTACTTGGTAATCAAATCCAAATACAATGTCAGATTCAAACAACATCCCCGATTCTACTTCTGTTCAGAAAGATATTTTTGAACGGCTTTTAGCTGGTGAAACAATATTTCCCAACGATTTACAAATAGCCAGACTAAGAGAGGAAGCATTTGCTGTGAAAGCATTACTTATACAGATGAATGCTTCTTCGGACCCGGAGGAAATTACGCAGCTATTAAGCAGGATTTTAAATAAAGAAATTCAGGATGTTGCCGTATTCACACCAATTTACATCAATTACGGCAAGCACATCAGCATTGGAAAAAATGTCTTTATTAATTTTGACTGTACATTTTTAGCATTAGGTGGAATTACGATTGAGGATGATGTCTTAATTGGTCCAAAAGTCAGCCTTATTACCGAAAACCATCCGTTAAACCCTCAAGATAGAAAAGGACTGATTGGCAAACCTATCCTTATCAAAAAAAATGCATGGATCGGTGCCAACGCGACCATATTACCTGGTGTGACAATTGGTGAGAATGCAGTTGTAGCAGCCGGAGCGGTGGTGTCTAAAAATGTTCCCGACAATAGCATTGTCGGTGGAATACCTGCAAAATTTCTTAAAGATATTTACTCCTAAATCAAAAATTAAGCGTCAGGCAATTGGTAACCCATATTTTCGGTTTATACACCGTCAATAATAAAAATAAAAAAATATGAAAACAGAAATTCCCAAAATAAGCGATTTTCCTACGGGTGAAGAAAATACTGAATATGCACCATATTTTACAGGTAAATCTTACCTGGCAATGCTTACTACAGAGAAGGATTTAAATGTGCCCCTTTCAAACGTAACCTTTGAACCCGGCTGTAGAAACAACTGGCATAAGCACACTGGAGGACAGATTTTAATTGTCGTAGGCGGTGAAGGATTGTATCAGGAAAAAGGAAAGCGTGCCATACATCTGAAGTCAGGAGATATTGTAGAAATTGCACCTGATGTGGAGCATTGGCACGGAGCAACGGCAAAAAGCTGGTTTTCCCATCTCGGTGTTACATGTAATCCGATAACGAATGAAAATGTCTGGCTTGAACCTGTAACTGATGAAGAATACAGTGAGGCTAATAAGCAGATTAAAAAAGGATGAAGAATTGGAAGTATATACCCACTTTTTTTGTAATCATTTTAAGCGCAACAATTATGAACGCACAAATTAAAAAAGGACTGGATAGCCGGCAGCAGAGTTTGGTGAAAATCTCTGCATTAACAGCAATAGGAAACCTGGAAGACCTTCAACTCCAATTAAATGAAGGACTGGATAATGGATTGACCATTAATGAAATAAAAGAGGAACTGGTACAATTGTATGCATACTGTGGTTTTCCACGAAGTCTTAATGCAATTAATGCATTTAAAACGGTTGTTGAAGATCGAAAAGCCAAAGGAATAGCAGATAGTGAAGGTGAAAAAATTATTACCGAAAATAATCCACCTGATAAATATGAACAGGGAAGAAAAGTATTGGAAGTTTTAACTAATACGCCACAAATAAAGCCTGCTCCGGGATTTGGCGAATTTGCACCAAGAATTGATGCGTTTTTAAAAGAACATTTATTTGCCGATATTTTTGCAAGTGATGTTCTTACTCATCAGCAAAGAGAACTCATTACCATTGCAGCTTTATCTTCAATGAAAGGAGTAGAACCGCAATTGAAATCTCACATCGCTATGGGCAGGAATACCGGAATTACTGATGATCAACTTATTGTTTTAGCAACAGTTGTAGAGACTATAATCAACAAATAATGAATACATGAATACCATAAAATTATTATCGATAGCTGCCGTGCTTTTGTTCACCCATACTTTGGCCCAGAGGAAATCAATACCTTCAGAAATGAATACATCAAAAGAACATTATACATTTAAATTAAGCGATAAGGTAACCCGTCAAAAAATAACTTTCAAAAACCGTTATGGCATTACATTGAGTGGCGATTTATACCTGCCAAAAAGGGCAGGAAATGAAAAATTAGCAGCATTGGCTATTAGCGGACCTTTTGGCGCCGTAAAGCAGCAATCATCAGGATTATATGCAAACCAGATGGCTGAACGTGGTTTTGCCGTTGTGGCATTTGATCCATCTTATACTGGCGAAAGTGGCGGCGAACCCAGAAATGTAGCTTCACCGGAAATTAATACGGAGGATTTCAGTGCTGCAGTTGACTTTTTAGGGTTACAGAAAAACATTGACAGGAATAAAATTGGGATTATTGGGATTTGTGGTTTTGGAGGATTTGCATTAAACGCCACTGCAATTGATAAACGAGTGAGAGCCGTTGCCACAACAAGTCTGTATGATATGACAAGACTGATGTCGAAAGGATACAGCGACTCTGTAACATCAGAACAACGCACTAAAACATTGGAAGATTTAGGCCAGCAACGTTGGAAAGACGCTGAAAACGGAAAGCCTGCCAATGGACCAAGAAATCTGCCGGAATCGCTGAAAGGTGACGAGCCACAATTTGTAAAAGAATATTTTGACTATTACAGAACACCACGAGGCTTTCATGTAAATTCTGTGAACTCAAACGGAGCATGGTTGCTAACTAATCCGTTATCGTTTATGAATATGCCGATATTGACTTACGTGAAAGAAATTTCGCCAAGATCTATACTTATGATTGCCGGTGAAAACGCACATTCAAGATATTTCAGTGAAGATATATTTAAGTCTGCAAATGAACCGAAAGAATTAATGATCATTCCAAATGCAGTTCACGTAGATCTGTATGATAAAGTAAATGTGATTCCATTTGATAAATTGGAAAGTTTCTTTACAACGAATTTAAAATAGATCAATGGCAAAAATATTTGTAAAAGGTTCTGCATTGACTATATTTACTAAGTATGGACAAAGAAACTGCCAGTTACATCATCAAGTATTTTAGCAACCTCATGGCTGACGATGAAAAGTTAGCATTAAAATATCATACGTATAAAGGAAGTGGATAAGATGCAAGAGGTGATTAAGAAAGAAAATCCGCTGCCCTCCAAAAAAATATAAAAATATCCTATATAACTATTTGTTTTTCTTATCTAAATCACTATATTAGAGATAGTACCTTATAACAGTGGGAAATTTAACAAATGATAATTTATAGAACCATTAAAAATGGAAAGGAAACGAAACATTATTTAGATGTTTTAGATGTGGACGGGAAAATCTATGGATTTTTACAATTGAACCCGGAAGATGAATGGGATGAAGATCACGAGTTATTTAATGAATGTTGTGATCGTCTCAAATTGATGTATGGTAGTAGGTTCAAAAAATTTACACTTAAACATTCAAGAATTTAAAATTTATGCCTTCTCTTTGTAAACTGCCCTTAAAAAGTGTTTAACTTTTTGTGGGCAGTCTAATTGGGGCTTACTTTTGTTTATACGGATTGAAATAGCCGTTTCTATGTGCTGTAATTCTTTTAATTGATATATTTATGCTGTCAATTGTATTCTGATCTAGTAAATAACTTATACCCCTCTTGTTTTTTAGCAAGGATCCGGTAATAAATTCCGATTGAATGTAAGGGGAAACATTATTATAAATTGTAGCCCTCGTAACAAATTGAATTTTTGCTTGTCTATCTGTGTCGGCTTCTATATCTATATCGGACTTGGTAATATTACTAATCATGTATGAAGGAATTGTTGTCTTATAAATAATTTGACCTTCATATTTATCTCCACATGAATAACAGGCAAGTCCCAATATAAAGACAATTTTTTTCATTTCATAATTTTGGTCAAAGAAAGGAAAATATTATACAAAATAATTATGGGATTCCTTAAAAACTATTTGAAAACTATTTGCTTACTGTTAACCCTTTTCCTTTAAGTGCGAAGAAAAGGTTTTGGAGCTGGTGTACGTATCTCATCATCATAATTTCCCAACTTGATTATCCAGCCTTTAGACGGTTTGCATATGAAAGCTCTATGATATCTAATGTATATTCAAATTGCTCTACCTATTCATCATTCGGATTATACTTTTCTCCGTCATTATTTTCAAAGCCAAACCTAATTAGCCACTCCTCAGTTAAAGGAATAGGTATACAATAAAAGCCTTCAATTTTGTAAAGAGACATCGTGATAAGTAAGATATTTCTCTGAGAAAAAAAGTATTACTACAAAAAAGATCGTAGTAATACTCCAAAAAAATATATAATATCCAGACCGCATATTGGTAATACTACCTTTATTGCTGATTTGTCAGTTGTAATCAGAGAATCTATAGAGAATCTTAGTGATCATCTACTTTCTGAATTGGGGTAACCTGCTGTCATTAGACAGGCTCCATTCATTTCGGAATTGATTATACTGTTTTCTTCCAGAAGTTCAGTAATCCATTACAGTCGGTACCCACGATATCAAAACTGCTAGGAATCTCATCCCATTTACTCCAATACGTAACCAGACGGGTACCTACAGGAGTTTTATCAAGCTGTTCCTTTACGTAGTCCGAATAAGCATAATATAAATCTTTCTCCGGCATCACTGTATTGTCTATTAAACATGTGGTATCTATATTTTCATAAAAAGAATTAAAAAAGTAGAAGGCATCATAATCCAAAAAGGAAATTTCATTGATATTGGCATGAATAAACTCTACATTATCGATTTTATTACGGGAAGCTATCTTTTTTGAGATCTTCGTGAGGGAAGCTCTTTGTTCAACACCGAAAAACATCCCTTTGGTAGAAGCTGCCCCCACCAGGCAAAACTTTCCGACACCGGCTCCAATATCCAGTATTTTAGTATCAGGCTTCTGGGCGAGATATTCGGCGGCTATCTTTGCAACAGCAATGGGTGTCCAATGACGGCTTGCCAGCTCTTTTATATGACTTGGATAAAGTTCATTAAAAGTACTGTCTTTAACATCAATATTTAATTTGAGATCATTAAAAATCATTTGATAAGTTGAATATATTCTTTATGGGTCAAAAATTCACTGGTGCAAATATCGGCTGAAATACTCAAAAACCAATAACTATAAGGAGCTATATTAATATGTGAAGGCTTTTCGTTCAGCATGATATTGACATCTGTAATGGTAAATTCACCGGGCAAAATAAGGGGAAAAGTTTTGTGAGTTCCATAAACAAAGCCCCATGGATTCTTTTCTCCTATGGTATCTTCCTCCAAATTAATTTCAATAAGATTGATTTCACCAATTTCTTTCTGGGCAAAATCAGTAATTCCTATGCAGAAATCATACAATCCTATTTTTCTTAACCATAAATGATTTTTAGTATAATAAAGATTCTTAGGAATAAGCATAGGAATCAAATTTATTTTATGAATGTTGTTTTCCTGGTTATTAGAGTTATCTGCCAATTAATGATGCATATGACTTAGCTCTCAGTAAACCTTCTGTATCAAAAATATTTTCGATTCTGATTTTGATCATCCAGCCTTCTCCATAAGGATCGGTATTCACAAGTTCCGGGTTGGCTTCCAGTTTGGGATTGATCTCCAGTATTTCACCGGGCACAGGCAGGAAAAGGTCTGATACAGTCTTTACGGCTTCCACGCTTCCAAATACTTCATGCTGTTTTAAATTTTCTCCCAGCGTCTCGATTTCAATATAGACTATATCACCTAATTCACGTTGCGCAAAATCAGTAATTCCAATGTATGCCGTATTATTTTCTAATCTCACCCATTCATGGTCCTCTGTATACAAGAGGTTTTCAGGAATCTTCATTTTTTATAATTCTTTTATTTAATTGCCGGTGTAAAAGTAGATCGTTTAGCTGAGACTTATGATGATCTAGATTGTGATAAAATTTGATTTAAATCAAATTGCATAGCTGAAAATTGTTTAATTTTGTTCTAATCTATGATTTCAAAATTTATATTTAATAATCAATACCTTTTTGACGAATTGCCGGACAGTGATAAAGAGCTGCTTCAGGGCGTGATGCAGAACAGGAATTATCGCAAAAATGAAGCGATATTTACCGATGGAACAATACCCAGTGGTATTTTTTATTTAAAAGAAGGGAAAGTAAAAAAGTATAAAGTAGATAATGAGGGGAGGGAGCAGATCATTTATATTTACAATTCAGGAGAGTTTTTTGGATATTCAGCTATTTTAAGTAATGAATGTTATGGAGATACCACACAGACTCTTGAAAATTCAATGATCTCATTTATTTCAAAAGAAGACTTTCTCAAATTACTGGATACGTCCGTGGTATTTTCAAGATTGCTTTTAAGAAGCTTAAGCCATGAGTTCAGTGTGATGGCCAATTTGATGACGGTATTGTCACAGCGTACTGTCAGAGAGCGGGTGGCTCTGAGCCTCCTTATTTTACACAATAAATATAAAGGAAACAGAGCAGAAGACGACGTATTTATCACATTATCCCGAGCAGACTTAGCCAATATGGCCGGTACGGCAAATGAAACATTGGCACGCATACTCCATGATTTTAAAAAAGATCAGCTTATCTTGATGGAAGGCCGGAAAATACAGCTGCTCAATTTTAAAATGTTGACACAGATAGCCAATTTCATGTAAATTACTCCAAATTTCTTAGTTACTATCACTCACAGGCTTTGAATGTTTTCTGATTTGATTCAAAATTACTTTAGGAAATTCAAGGTGAAAAGCCCTGTTAAAAAAAACATTTTTTCAGTTTTGCTATAGAGACCTGTTCTTTTTTCAAAATTTCCCTTTCCCTACAATTTAGTAAGTAAACAGGAAAAATATTTCTTTTTATGAAATTTGTAAAAAAAAGAAATGGAAATTATAAAAACCGTTATTTACTGGGCGGGCTATGCCTATTATCTGTATGTTTTTGGGTATGCTTCTTTGTATAAGGTCTTTCAGAAGACCTCTATGATGCAAAGTATGAAATCTTTAGGATTTAATACGCCTTCGACAATTCTTATAGGAGTATTAGAATTATTGGGAGTTGTTATGTTGGTTGTAGGCCTATGTAAACCTCAGTTTAGAAATATAGCAGCACTGTATTTATTTCCTTTTGCCATAGGAGCTTTCACTGCTCACATGGCTCACAATGAGTACAATCATTATTACAACTCTTTACTGATGTGTATGATTTCAGTTGTTTTACTGGTCCTCGATAAGAACTTTAAAATTATGGTCTAAGCAGCATTGTAAAAGCGCATCCTAAAATTAAGATAACCTTTTAGTTTACACCACGAATATGCGAACATTTTATACGTGTATTCGTGGTGTAAAATTAACAACCCATTACAGCTTCCTTATTTTTATTTATCTTGTTTTTCGATGGCCTGATCTCCCCAACGGTCCATCAAATCAAAGATTTCTTTTAAAGACTTTCCTTTTTCTGTTAGAATGTACTCTACCTTAGGAGGAAATCCTTCATATTCAATCTTTTCTATCAGAGCGTCATTTTCAAGCTCTTTTAATTTGGCACTCAATACCCGTTCGGAAATTCCAACAAGCTTTTCTTTAAGTTCAGAATACCGTAGCCTGGGGTGATTGAGCAGGTAGGCGAGGATGTTAATTTTCCATCTTCCCCCTATTATTGCTAAAGTACCGGACAGCCCACAATTGCTTTTCCAGTACATTTCATTGTGATTATTTGTTGAATTTTCTTTCCTAGTGGTCATTGGGATAGCTGTTGGTTTATATTTGAAATCAGGTCAGGTGAAGCTGAGTGCAACTGTCTATGATAAAGCAAATGTACAAAAGGAGATTGAAGTTTTATTAAAATTTACAAATCATACAATAAGCAGTGTCTTATGGGATCAGGTGCAAAAGTTGGGGAGTAACATCAACTACATCAATACAGTTTCTCTTTGACGCAAAGTTCTATTTTTATTATGCTTGATTTTAAGTGAGCCAAGAATGAATCGATTTCTAATCGATTTTGATGAAGCTAACTTTTTTATATCGCTTATTCAGTGACAAAGTCACCTTTCTTTGCTTTCTTACAATAGAGCATCCGAATTATTTTTCCTTTGCGTGAATAAAAGGTTATTTCCATCCTATTTTTAAGTCAAAATATAAAAAATTACATATTTAATGTCATCCAAACAAGAAGTTTTAGTTTAATCCAATTTGCTTAGTCCACAACTTTTGAGACTGATCCGTCTTATGCTTGTAAACGGATTAAAAAAACTTAGAAATAGCAATGACTTGTTATGTTTAAAAACAATTACGGATGTTTCCTTCTAAAAAAAGAGCCACAACAGATATTGCGGCTCCTCATTGAAATCAATTATATAGGTATTATAGACTTTTTGAACGCGCTACTGAAATAAGATAGACAAGATGTGCAAACATACTTCGTTTCACAGATTCTATTTTTATATCCCCGGTGGTCTGATTGATGGTAGTAACCAGGTCGGTGTTACATTGTCCTGAGAACGATCCGCTTCCCAGATAATTGGCCATGTTAGGGACAGGATAGGAAATTCTTGGATAGTCTGGAGGAACCTGGTTGGCCACAGGTGCCGTACCGAAAAACCCTTTATTATCGATGAATCGGGCCGACCAGGTGCCTAAGAACTGCCCGTTTCCTGTATTAATTCCCTGTCCAACTACAATTTGAGTGTCCACAGCATTGGTAAAACCTGCACATGAACTGTAATGATTAACAATAACAGTACATGAAGAGGCATTATCTGAAGGCTGGAAGCACTTTCCTTCATAAATAGTTGACCGTTGTTCAGTAGGGGATGTAGAAGTGTTGAGTATAGCTTTTGGAGAAAAAATTTCTTCAGGGGATAATAAGGTAAGAACTCCCTGTGCATCTGCCGAAACAATTTTTTTATCAGGATTTGCCAACCCTCTTACTCTTACCTGTCCATTTACATCTAATGTCTGAGTAGGAGTAGTTGTATTAATTCCCACCTGAGCACTTACACTGCCATAAAATGCAAGCACTGCCACAAAAATAGTTTTTGTTTTCATGTTATTAAATTAAATCTGTCTAATTTTTCACTAAGATAGGAAATATATATAATTTAAGATATTAATTCTATAAAAATATATAATGCAGTAACTTAATAACTATATAACAATTAATTAAGGATAAATTAAACTTATGAACGAAAGATTAAGTCAAAAATTTCGATCCGTGATATTGTTTGAAAAATATTTGTATTTTAGCCGAAATATGTTGTTTTTTAATAAACATATTGCCTGCTGATTAAAATTCAGACAATTTGAAGAAAAAATTAGTAGATTTGCACGAACAAAAAATAATAAATATTAAACACTATTCTTTGTTACAGGATGCTTTTTGAACAAAATGGAAACAGGGAATAACAGGATTTTAGGTTATAAAACTACTGAAACTATGAAGAAACTTTTTTTACTTTTATTAACGGCGTTTTTATTTATCGGTTGTAGCTCTGATGATGACACTATCTATGATTATATAGGAACATGGTCAGGAACTTATGACGGGAGTGACAAGGGAGTCTGGAACATTGTGGTAGATAATGCCGGAAAAGTGACAGGTACCATGCATTCCGATGTAAATAATGAAAATTACAATATTTCCGGTAATCTAAGTACTTCAGGAGATTTAAATGCAGTAGTAGGGCTTCCGTCAAAAGGAGATTTCAGAGGAACCTTAAATACGGATAAAAAAGGAAATGGAAATTGGTCCAACTCACTTCCCACCCCTGCAAAATCAGGAAGCTGGAAAGGAGATAAAAAATAAAAATAGAAAGTCTGCAGAAAGTTGCAGACTTTTTTATTTATACAAATCCCATATGGGTAATCGTATGGTCTTCTTTTTTCAGGGCCACAAAACAAATCAGAAAATCATCTTCCGAAAACTGCTTTTTAAAACTGATCTTTTGCTTATTCTCAAGAATAATATGCTCTTCAGCATATTCAGCCGTGTAATGCTCAAAATCCAATCTGATCGTTAGAATATCAGCCATATATGATGCTGAGCTTTCATCCGGAAAAAGAGTGTAATCCTGAACTTTAACTAATAATTTTTTTGTTTTCCCGAACGGAAATCCTCTGAGAAGAGCTTTTCCTTCTTCTGTTTTTAATCCTTCTTTTACAGTCCTTTTACCTCTTTCAGATAAGATGTCTAGGTCTTTAATTTCGGTCATTACCTTAGCAAACTTCTGGTAGAGGAGGGGATCTCCTGCTTCTTTAATATAGGCAGTCAAACCGGCCCGTATGATTTTTCCGACTTTAGAACAGTGCCCAAATTCCGAACTGTTCTGTCTTACTTTTTCATATGACGCGTTCTTTTTAAAAGCCGTTTTATTGAACCCACTTTTCTTCCGAACCACATTCTTGCCGTTCAGATTATAAAAAACCAGGTCACCCACAGCTCCTTTGATCTTGATGAGACTTTCATACGTTGCCATACTGCTATTGCCAAAATTGAATCCAAATATAGGAATAAATAATGGTAATTTAAATTTTAACATATATTTATCATATAGTTGTAGTATAGTTATACCGTAATTAAATTATAAAATGTATATTTGTACATAATTAGTTAATTAAGTAAAAATCAGAGGAATATGGGACCGGAATTATTTGTAAAAAAACTAAGAATAAAGCAGCTGTCTGTTCTCATGATAGCTTCTGCTTTTGTCATTTCCTGTGGATCATCAAAAAGCGTTTCTGCCCATAAAAAATCAGGATCTAAAACAGTGGCAAAATCTGAAAACCTTAGAAGACTTGATTCTAAATTTGACGGAAAAGTTCCGAGATCGGCGAATGATATTCTGAAAGATGCAGAGAAATATATTGGAACTCCCTATAAATTTGGAGGAAATACATCTTCCGGATTCGACTGTTCCGGGTTTACGGTAAAAGTATTTGAAGAAAATGCTTTCACCCTTCCAAGAAGATCGTCAGACCAAGCTGATGCCGGGAAAAACATAGATATTACCGATGTTAAGCCCGGTGATTTGTTGTTTTTTGCAACAGCAGGAGGAAGCAGGGTTTCCCATGTAGGAATTGTTCATGATATAGGACCTGATGGAGAAGTGAAGTTTATCCATGCCTCTACCTCAAAAGGAGTGATTATTTCATCCCTGAACGAAAAATACTGGAATAAAGCCTATCTCCATGCTCAAAGAGTTCTGTAATATGTACTCATTGATGTCATTAGGAATTGCTGCCTTTATACGATATATTGTCTTACCACATTGGCTATGTCCCGTGGAGCCTTTAAAAAACAATGATACCAGCTTCTTTCTGCCTCAGGAGCTGGCAAATATCCTATTCTGAACAACCAACACCCAGATTTTCAAAAACGGACAGGCCATCTAACTTATAAAAAGAGTGTTGGACAGATGTTCAGCCTTTAGTCAAAAGCATAAAGTTAACAGGTATTTTGCTGAACTTTTTTGTATCTTTGGCCGTATAATTTTTCAAACTAATTTAAATAAGAAACATGTCGTTACAACAAACAATTGAAAACATTTGGGATAACAGAGATTTATTACAAAATGAAGAGAGCCAAAAAACGATAAGAGAGGTGATTTCTTTACTTGATTCCGGAGAACTTCGTGTAGCTGAACCTACAGAAAATGGATGGCAGGTAAACGAATGGGTGAAAAAAGCAGTAGTAATGTATTTCCCAATTCAGAAAATGGAAACTATTGAAGTAGGACCATTTGAATTTCATGACAAAATTCCTTTAAAGAAAAATTATGCAGAAAAAGGAGTAAGAGTTGTACCTCATGCCATTGCAAGAGAAGGATCTTTTGTAGCTTCAGGAGTAATTCTGATGCCTTCTTATGTTAATATCGGGGCTTATGTAGATTCAGGAACTATGGTAGATACCTGGGCTACAGTAGGAAGCTGTGCACAGATTGGTAAAAACGTACACTTGAGTGGTGGAGTGGGTATCGGTGGTGTATTGGAACCGTTACAAGCTGCTCCGGTAATTATTGAAGATGATTGTTTCATCGGTTCAAGATGTATCGTTGTAGAAGGTGTACACGTGGAAAAAGAAGCCGTACTGGGAGCTAATGTTGTTTTGACGGCATCTACAAAAATTATTGATGTAACAGGAAATGAGCCTATTGAAATAAAAGGAAGAGTGCCTGCACGTTCAGTAGTAATTCCTGGAAGTTACACCAAACAATATCCAGCCGGAGAATATCAGGTTCCATGTGCTCTTATTATTGGGCAGAGAAAAGAATCTACAGATAAGAAGACTTCACTTAATGATGCTTTAAGGGAAAATAATGTAGCTGTATAGTTTACAACCATAAAAAATGCCACATTGAAGGAAAAAATTTCATCATTTATACTAAACCCTAAATATATATTTGGGGTTTATATTATTACTGCCATTGCTACAGCCTTGTCAAAATATTCCAGGGGAGAGCGTGCTTACAATAACTACCTTATTTTTAAGAACGTTTTTTTTAACACCCTTAAAGAGAGAAACCTTTATCTTTCTTACCCGGAATATCTGGATGTTAATCATTATGGGGTATTCTTTAGCGCCATTATTGCTCCCTTTGCAATGCTTCCGGATTGGGCGGGTTTAATCCTGTGGAATATAGCGAATGTGTTGGTTTTCCTACTGGCAGCAAAAAAATTACCGTTCTCAGAAAGAAATAAATCCTTTTTCTTATGGCTTTGTTTACAGGAGTTTATCACCTCCAGCCTCCACCAGCAGTTTAATGTGGCATTGGCAGGATTGATTATTCTTTCGGCAGCCCATATTTACAGAAAAGAAGAAGTGCAGTCTGCTTTATCAATCTGCATAGGTTTCTTTGTAAAAATCTATGGAATTGTAGGGCTTTCTTCATTCTTTTTCATAAAAGATAAAAAGAAATTCATACTTTCCTTTATTGTTATTTCTTTAGCATTTCTGGCTATTCCGATGTTGTATTCATCTTTCCATTTCGGTTTGCAGTCTTATGTAGACTGGTTTGTAGAATTGAAACATAAAAATATGGAAAACCAGCAGCTTGGAAACTTTCAGGATATTTCCCTGATGGGATTTGTGAGAAGAGTGCTGGGAGATGCTGCCATTCCCAATACGATATTTCTGGCTATTGGGGTTCCGCTTTTCTTTTTACCTTACCTGAGAATCAGTCAGTACAAGTATTTAGGTTTTAAACTGTCTATTTTAGCATCATCATTATTGTTTGTAGTGTTGTTCAGCTCCAGTTCTGAACCACCTACTTATATCATTGCTGTGGCAGGTGCTGTCATCTGGTTTTTGATTCAGGAAAAGAAAAGTCCGGTAGTTATTGCCATGTTGGTGTTTCTGATCCTGTTTACGTGTTTTTCAACTTCAGATTTGTTTCCAAAAACGGTAAAAGAGAATTTTATTCTGAAGTATGCCATTAAAGCTGTTCCATGTGTGGTCATATGGCTAAGACTGACCTGGGAGCTGATGACTAAAAAATATACAGATAAATTATCATACTAACTCATGAAGAAAATCTCAATTGTCATTCCTGCCCATAATGAAGAAGGTAATGTTGCCTTAGTCCATGAAAGAATCAGGGATGTTTTTTCCGGGCTGAAAAACTATCATTATGAAGTTATTTTCGTTAATGATGGGAGTAGAGACAATACCCAGCAGCGACTGGAAGAACTGTCTCAGAAGTTTGAAGAAGTGAAATATATTGAATTTTCGAGAAATTTCGGCCATCAGCCCGCTGTAAAGGCCGGGATGGATAATGCCAATGGAAATGCCGTTATTTCAATGGATGGCGATCTTCAGCACCCACCCGAACTGATTCCCGAACTGATTAAAAAATGGGAAGAAGGCTATGATATTGTATTTACTGTAAGAACATATCCCAAAGAAATATCTTTTTTTAAAAGAAAAACGTCAGACTTTTTCTATAAAATATTATCCGGCTTATCCGATGTTAATTTAACAAAAGGAGGCGGTTCAGATTTCAGGTTAATGGATGCCAATGCTGTTGAAGTAATGCGTACCTTTACCGAAGACGATTTATTCCTCAGAGGTCTCACCAGCTGGATGGGCTTCAAACAGGCCGGAATTGATTTTAAAGCAGATACCAGACTCTCTGGAGAAAGTAGTTACAATTTTAAAAAAATGCTCACTTTTGCATTTACAGGGATTACAGCTTTTAGCGTAAAACCACTGTATATAGCGGCTTATTTAGGCTTTTTATTTTCAGCACTTTCCATTGTGGGATACGGAACTTACGTCATTCATTCATTTGTGGCAAAAACGGAAATTTCAGGTTGGGCATCCTTGATTATGACGATCGTCTTTTTTGGAGGACTGCAATTGATCATTATGGGAATTATGGGAATTTACTTAGGTAAAATATTTAAACAGGTGAAAGACAGGCCTAATTATATTATTAAAAACAAAAATTTTTAGAATGGTATTATTGAGTTTTGATATCGAAGAATTTGATATGCCATTAGAGTATAAGGGTGAAATTCCTTTTGAAAAGCAGATTTCAATTTCGCAGACAGGACTGGAAAGGATATTGGATATCCTTAAAAAACACCAGGCAAAAGCTACTTTCTTTTCTACTGTGGTTTTTGCTGAGAACAGCAAAAACCTTATTGAAAGATTATTGAACGAGGGCCATGAGCTGGCTTCTCACACATGGTTTCATTCTGAATTTGAAGAAAAACACCTGAAAGAATCAAGGGAAAAACTACAGGAATTATTCTCAACAGAAGTAACGGGATTAAGAATGCCAAGGATGATGCCCGTAGACGAAAAAGCTGTTGAAAAAGCCGGATATTCTTACAATTCATCTGTTAATCCTACTTTTCTTCCGGGAAGATATAATAATTTAAAGGTATTAAGGACCTACTTCAAAGAGGGGAATGTAACCCAAATTCCAGCTTCAGTATCACCTAACTTCAGAATTCCTTTATTCTGGCTGAGTTTTCATAATTTTCCTTTGCCGTTTTATAAAAAGCTGGCTTCAGATACCTTGAAAAAAGACAAATATCTGAATGTTTATTTTCATCCGTGGGAATTTGCAGAAATTAAAGAGGAAGCATTCAAACTGCCGGGATTTACAGTGAAAAACTCAGGAAAAGATATGGTAGAAAGGTTTGATTCATTCGTGGGCTGGCTTAAAGAAAAAGGCCATCAGTTTGGTACCTTTCAGGAGTTTCAAAAACAGATACAAAGATGATATTAGCATCAGCGAAGTTTCATCATAAACAAACCCAGGCGAAAGTAACAATTGCCTGTGGTTTTATAAAAAAAATAAACAGATCCCTATGAAAATTGCCTTTGACGCAAAACGTTTTTTTCACAATACGTCCGGTTTGGGTAATTATTCCAGAGACCTTGTAAGAATGCTTTCTCAATATTATCCTGATAATCAGTATATATTGCTTAATAAAAACACCTCCGAGCGGGGAAAAGATATTCTGGATCGTCCGGATGTGCGGTTTATAGAAACCTCAAAAGGAAGTCTTTCAAGGCAGCTGAAAATGGGGAAAGATGCCCAGAAACAGGGAGCTGATATTTTCCATGGCCTATCCGGTGAATTGCCCTTGAAATGGGATAAAACACCGATCACAAAAGTGGTTACGATCCATGATCTGATCTTTATGAGGTATCCTCAGTATTATTCTTTTTTTGACAGGAAAATTCACTTCTGGAAATTTAAAAAAGCAGCTGAAGCAGCCGATAAGATTATTGCGATTTCAGAACAGACCAAAAGAGATATTATCCACTATTTAAAAGTTCCGGAGACTAAAATCGAGGTGATTTACCAGGGCTGTCATAAAGCTTTTAAAAAGCAGCAGTCTGAGGAATTTATGCAGAAGGTAAAAGAAAAAATTAAACTTCCTGAAAGATTTGTTCTGAATGTGGGAACAATAGAGGAGCGAAAAAACCTTCTGAATATTGTAAAAGGAATCCACGGAACAGATATTCCTCTGGTAGTAGTGGGAAGAAAGACCAAATATTACCAAAAGATAGAACGCTTCCTGAAAAAGAACAACATGGAAAAACAAGTCCTGTTTCTGGAAGGTATTTCTATGGACGAATTGGCTGTGATCTATAAAATGGCCGATATTTTTGTATACCCAAGTTTCTTTGAAGGCTTTGGAATCCCAGTGATAGAAGCCCTTTTCTCCAAAACAGTGACGGTGACCAGCAATACGAGCTGCTTACCTGAAGCGGGAGGAAGTGATTCTGTATATATTGATCCCAATAATGCTCTCGACATTGGAGCTAAAATAAAATTTTTGTGGGAAAATGAATCCGAAAGGAAACGCCGTGCAGAAAGGAGTTTCGAGTTTGTTCAGAAGTTTAATGACCAACCTATTGCTGAGAAGCTGATGAATTTTTATCAAAAAATTATCTGAAAAAACTTTGCATTTTAAAAATAAGCCCTACATTTGTACCACAATTCAATACAATGAAACCCATTTTTTTAGCATTACATCATTATTATCATCATCTCTGTTAGGCGGAATTGATTGATATATGTGTATGCTAAAATCAAAAATAATAAAAACCGTCTGAGTAAATAGACGGTTTTTTTGTTTCCTGAATTCACCTCAGAAATTCCAATCAATCAGTTTTTATTTACTCGGACTCAAAAAAGACGAAATGAGTAAAATAAAAATTGCAATCCAGAAAAGCGGCCGGCTCTACGAAGAATCTTTACAGCTTCTCAAAGACTGCGGAATATTTGTCAACAACGGTAAAGACCAGCTTAAAGTTTCGGTAGATAATTTTCCGATGGAAATCATGTACCTGCGAAATTCAGACATTCCTCAGTATCTTGAAGACGGGGTAGTGGATATCGCTATCGTAGGTGAAAATCTTTTGATAGAAAAAGGAAAAGACATCCGGATCATCCAGCAGCTTGGCTTTTCCAAGTGCAGGGTTTCCCTTGCTGTTCCCAAAGAGGTGGAAACCGATGAACTCTCTTATTTTCAAGGACGAAAAATAGCAACCTCCTATCCCAATACCCTAAAGACTTTCTTAGAAAAAAAAGGAATTACTTCAGATATACACATCATTTCGGGTTCTGTAGAAATTGCACCTAACATTGGTCTGGCAGATGGGATCTGTGACATAGTAAGTTCTGGAAGTACTTTGTTTAAGAACGGATTAAGAGAAACCGTCAGCCTTCTCAAATCGGAAGCAGTGCTTGCCCAAACCCCTCAACTGTCGCAGGATAAAGAAGCTATTCTCGAAAAGCTTTTATTCAGAATCAAGGCTGTTTTAAAGGCAAAGAAATCAAAGTATATCCTGATGAATGTTCCTAATGAAAAAATCGGAAAAGTAGCAGGTGTTCTGCCTGTTCTTAAAAGCCCTACGGTAATCCCTCTGGCAGAAGAAGGATGGAGCAGTATTCATTCTGTGATTGATGAAGAAAGATTTTGGGATGTTATTGACGAGCTGAAAGAAAACGGAGCCCAGGACATACTTATTATTCCAATCGATAAAATGGTCATTTAAAACACATACCTATGAAAATATACAGATATCCTAAGAAAAATATATGGGCAGATTTAGTACAGCGTCCCGTTTTTGAAAGAGCAGAAATTTCAGGGCTTATTGCTGAAATATTTGAGGAAGTTGAAAAAAATGGAGATCAGGCACTTCTTGCATTTAATAAAAAATTTGATCAGGCAGAAACTGATGGTGTCATTGTTTCAGAACCGGAAATTGAAGAAGCTGAAAAGCTGGTTAACAGTGAGTTGAAGAAAGCTATTCAGCAGGCAAAAGAAAATATCTTTCAGTTCCACGAATCGCAGAAGCAGGAAGTTCAAAAGATTGAAACAACAAAAGGAGTTGTTTGCTGGAGAGAAAATCGCGCAGTTGAAAAAATAGGGATTTATATTCCGGGAGGAACAGCTCCTTTATTCTCCACGGTTTTAATGCTTGCTATACCTGCTAATCTGGCTGGATGTAAGGAAGTTATCCTCTGCACACCACCGGATAAAAACGGAAATGTAAATCCTGCAATTCTTTATACGGCAAAACTGTGCGGAATATCCAAAGTTTTTAAAACCGGAGGAGCTCAGGCTATTGCTGCCATGACGTTAGGAACGAAGAGTATTCCAAAGGTGTATAAAATTTTCGGACCTGGAAATCAGTTTGTGGTCGCTGCCAAAGAATATGCCCAACGGTATGGGGCAGCCATTGATATGCCTGCAGGGCCAAGTGAGGTTCTTGTAATTGCGGATGAGCAAGCTGTGCCGGATTTCTGTGCTGCAGACCTGCTTTCACAGGCTGAGCACGGCAGTGACAGTCAGGTGATTTTCGTAGCTACCGACCTTAAAGTTTTCAATGAGACCATTGAGGCCATTGATCATCAAATCAAAAAATTACCAAGAAATGAAATGGCGGGAAGGGCATTGGAAAACAGTTGTTTTATTCTGGTCAATTCTTTAGATGAAGCCATTGAGTTCAGCAATCTCTATGCCCCGGAACACCTTATTTTAGCAATAAAGGATTTCAAAAAATATATTCCAATGGTCCAGAATGCAGGGTCGGTTTTCTTAGGAAATTACTCTTGTGAGAGTGCAGGAGATTACGCCAGCGGAACCAATCACACGTTGCCGACAAACGCATATGCAAGGAACTACAGCGGGGTTTCTCTGGATAGTTTTGTTAAAAAAATAACATTCCAGCATCTATCTGAAGAAGGACTTCAGAATTTAGGGAAAACAATAGAACTCATGGCAGAAGCAGAGGGACTCTTTGCCCACAAAAATGCAGTATCAATAAGATTAAAACGATAAAATGAAAAATATGAATATAACTACTTTAGTACGGGATAATATTTTAAAGCTACAGCCTTACATCAGTTTCAGGGATCATAATGAATTTAGCAGCCCTGTGCTGCTGGATGCCAATGAAAGCCCGTTTGGAGAATTTAACCGTTACCCGGATTCTACACAGAAAAAACTTAAAAATAAATTGGCGGGTCTTAAAAAAGTATCTCCTTCACAGATTGCTGTTGGAAATGGGAGCGATGAGCTTATTGATTTGATTATTAAAGTTTTTTGCGAACCTAAAAAAGATTCGATACTCATGATGAACCCTTCTTTTGCCATGTATGGTTTCTATGCAGCGATCAATGAAAATAAAGTATTGAAGTTGGATCTGGATGAAAATTTTGAAATTGTAAAAGATGATTTTTTAAAAATTATACAGGAACAGCCCATCAAAATATTCTTTCTGTGCTCACCCAATAATCCGACAGGAAACAGTATAGAAGATATTGAGTTTTATATTCAGAATTTTGACGGAATTGTGGTAGTGGATGAAGCCTATATTGAATTTTCTAAAAACAGATCAAGCGTGGAACTCCTTGATCAGTATCCTAATCTGATTGTTTTGCAGACCTTTTCTAAAGCCTGGGGTACGGCAGGAGCAAGAGTAGGAATGGCCTATGCTTCTGAAGAAATTACTAGCCTTATTAATACGGTAAAAGCACCTTATAATGTGAACTCTTTAAGCCAGCAGCTGATTTTGGAAACGATTGGTAATGAAGACAGACTCACAGAAAACGTAAACAATATTTTAAAAGAAAGAATATGGCTTAAAGAACAGTTTAAAGAGGTGGCTTGTATCTCAAAAGTCTTTCCTACGGATGCCAATTTCTTTTTGATTGAACTGAAAAATGTAGACGGCGTTTATGACAGAATGCTGGAAAATGAAATTCTAACGAGTAAAAGAGATCCTGCAATTCCCGGATGTATCAGAATCAACATCGGAAACCGTAAAGAAAATGAAATGCTGATTACCGTTTTAAAAAATATTCAATTATGAAAAAAGTGCTTTTTATAGACCGCGACGGAACACTGATTATTGAACCTCCCACAGACTTTCAGGTGGATTCTTTGGAGAAACTTGAATTTTACCCTGGAGTGTTTCAGAACCTTTCCAAAATAGCCAATGAACTGGATTATGAACTGGTGATGGTAACCAATCAGGATGGGCTGGGAACAGAAAGTTTTCCTTTCGAAGATTTTATAAAACCTCATGAAAAAATGGTGAGAGCTTTCGAAAACGAAGGGATTTTTTTTAGTGATATTATAATAGACAAAAGCTTTGAGCATGAGAACCTGCCTACCCGGAAACCGGGTGTTGGACTGCTTGGAAAATATATCTACGGAAATTATGATCTGGAAAATTCATATGTAATTGGTGATAGAAGTAGTGATGTGCAACTGGCTTTAAATTTGGGATGTAAGGCGATTTATCTTAATAATGACTTTAATAATGAATCTGCGCTTACTACTACACAGTGGGCAGAGATCTATCAGTTTTTAAAGCAGGGAATGAGAAGAGCCAAAGTATCCAGAAAAACAAATGAAACAGAAATTGAAATTGAAATCAATTTGGATGGAAGCGGAAACTCCGAAATTTCTACAGGATTACACTTTTTCGATCACATGCTGGAGCAGATTGCCAGACACGGAAATATAGATCTTACCATAAAAGTAGACGGAGATCTTAAGGTGGACGAACACCATACGATAGAAGACACCGGAATTGTATTGGGAGAAGCCGTTATAAAAGCTTTAGGTAAGAAAAAAGGAATTGAAAGATATGGATTTTTACTGCCTATGGATGATTGCCTTGCGCAAGTGGCTATAGATTTTGGAGGAAGATCCTGGCTGGTATGGGATGCAGAATTTAAAAGAGAGAAAATTGGCGATGTACCAACAGAAATGTTCTCGCACTTTTTTAAATCTTTTACAGACGCTTCAAAATCAAATCTGAATATCAAAGCGGAAGGAACCAATGAGCACCACAAAATAGAATCTGTTTTCAAAGCATTTGCAAAGGCCGTTAAAATGGCCGTAAACCAATCTGATACCAGCTATAATTTACCTTCTACAAAAGGAAGTTTATAATCATGATAGCCATAATAAAATATAACGGAGGCAATGTAAGCTCAGTTCAAAATGCACTGAACAGGCTGAAGGTAGATTCTGTAATTACAGATGATCCGGAGCAGATTGTAAAAGCGGATAAAGTTATTTTTCCGGGGGTAGGTGAAGCTTCTTCTACTATGAAACTGCTTAAGGAGAAAGGGCTTGATATACTTATTCCAAGCCTTAAGCAGCCTGTTTTGGGAATTTGTCTGGGAATGCAGCTGATGTGTGGAGATAATGAAGAAGGAGATATTCGGGGGATGGGAATTTTTAATGTGAATGTAAAACGGTTTCCCCCCGCAGATTTAGTTCCTCATATGGGCTGGAATACGGTTTCAGACCAGGCATCATCTCTTTTTTTAGGTATTGAAAGGAATGATGATGTTTATTTTGTCCACAGCTATTATTGTGAGCTGTCTGACTTTACGACTTCAGTGTGTGATTATATCCTGCCGTTCAGTTCGTCTTTGCAAAAGGATAATTTCTATGCCGTACAGTTTCACCCGGAAAAATCCGGTGGAATAGGAAATCAAATATTAATTAACTTTATTAAGCTATAACCATGAAAATTATTCCAGCCATTGATATTATTGAAGGAAAATGTGTACGTCTGTCAAAAGGAGATTACAGTACAAAAAAGATATACAACGAAAACCCTGTGGAAGTTGCCAAAGAGTTTGAAAGTTTTGGGATCAGGTTTCTTCACCTGGTAGATCTTGACGGGGCAAAATCAAAGCATATTGTCAATCAGAAAGTGTTGGAAGACATTGCCGGAGCAACCTCCCTTCATATTGATTTTGGAGGAGGGTTGAAGACTAAGGAGGATATTGAAACCGCATTCAGTTCCGGAGCACAGCAGATTACATTAGGAAGCATTGCCGTTCAGGATCCTGAATTCTGTTTTGGAATGATTGAAAAATATGGTACTGAGAAAATCATCCTGGGTGCAGACTGTGACAACAGGAAGATTAAAACCTCCGGATGGCAGGAAGAAAGTGATAAAGATATTATTGATTTTATTCTTCAATATCAGAACAAGGGAATTCAGAATGCCATATGTACCGATATTGCCAAGGACGGCATGCTGGAAGGTCCTTCTACAGGACTGTATATCGAAATTTTATATAAAACAGCGATACAGCTTACGGCAAGCGGTGGCATTTCGGGCATCAAAGACGTCTATAAAATGAAAGATATCGGATGTTCCGGGACTATTATCGGAAAAGCCATTTACGAGGGGAAAATAAGCTTACAACAACTTCAGAACTTTATTGAAAATGCTTAAAAAAAGAATTATTCCATGTTTGGATATTAAAGAGGGTTCAACGGTGAAAGGGGTGAACTTTGAAGGACTTCGCAATGCCGGAGATCCTGTAGAGCTGGCTGTAAAATATGAACAGGAAGGAGCTGATGAACTTGTTTTTCTGGATATTACGGCCACCATTGAAGAAAGGAAAACATTTGTAGAACTGGTAAAAAAGATAGGTAACGAACTGAGTATCCCTTTTACCGTAGGAGGTGGAATTTCTTCTGTGGCGGATGTCAGGAAGCTCCTGGAAGCAGGTGCGGATAAGATCAGCATCAATTCTTCCGCAGTTAAAAATCCACAACTCATCTCTACGCTGGCTAAAGAATTCGGCAGTCAATGTGTTGTGGTAGCAATTGATACCCGGTTAGCAGGAAATGTTGATTGGGTGCATATAAAAGGAGGGCGCGAAAAAACAGAGTGGATGACGCTGGACTGGGCGAAAGAAGCAGAATCTTTGGGAGCTGGGGAAATCCTTTTAACCTCTATGGATGGTGATGGAACAAAAAACGGTTTTGATCTCCGGATTACAAAACTGGTTTCTGAAAATGTGGGTATTCCGGTCATTGCCTCGGGAGGAGCTGGAAATGCTGATGATTTTCTTAAAGTCTTTAATGAAACAAGGGCTACAGGAGCCTTGGCAGCCAGTGTTTTTCATTTTAATGAAATCGGAATTATGGACTTGAAAGAATTATTAAAATCTAAAAAAATTAACGTAAGATGAAAATTAAGTTTGATAAAAGCAATGGGCTTATTCCAGTTGTTATCCAGGACCATATAACACTTCAGGTTTTAATGCTGGGGTATATGAATGAAGAAGCCCTTGAAAAAACAAAAAAAGAGGGCGTTGTTACCTTCTTTAGCCGTTCCAAAAACAGGCTCTGGACAAAAGGCGAAGAGTCCGGTAATTTTTTAACAGTAAAAGATATCAGCCTAGACTGTGATCAGGATACTATTTTAATAAAAGTGATCCCGCGGAATGTGGTCTGCCATACCGGAAGCTTCAGTTGTTTTGGAAATAAGGATCCCAAAGGATTTCTATATGAGCTTGAAGAAAAGATATCCCAAAGGATTGACAGCCGCTCAGAAGAATCTTATACCTATTCACTATACCAGAGGGGAATTAATAAAGTGGCTCAAAAAGTAGGTGAGGAAGCGGTAGAGCTGGTAATTGAAGCTAAAGATAATAATGCAGAGCTTTTTAAAAATGAAGCTGCCGACTTAATCTATCACTTCTTAATTTTACTGAAAGCCAAAGGATTTACTTTGGAAGAAATAGAAGATGTTCTCCAAAACAGAAACCGATGAAACCTTTGAAATTTTTCAAAGGTTTTTTTATGATAAGCTTGTTTAAACTAATTAAAAATTTAGTAACAAAAGCTTAGTGAAACGCTATAAACACTTTAGTTTATTTTAAGTTTAAACCGATTGAAAATAAAAAGTACACGTAAGCAAAAAATCTTTGATTTTTTTAAAACTTATATGAGCTTTAGTAAGCTTATTTTTTACAGCTTTATTAAAGTGTCCAAGAAACTTTGTGGCTTTTGACTACGTCGAATCTTCGATTTGGGGTTAAAATAAAAAGTTTAAACAGGTTCGATGTTTGTATGTTGATTTGAAAGACTAAACATACAAATTAAAGTATTAGCGAAAATTTTACTTCATTATGTAATGATGTAGTATTGCTTGGTATTGCTCAAAAGTATTCGCTTTCTGGAAAATATATCACAGCAGTACAAAACTACTTCTACGAGAAAATAAATGATGTAAAAGAGAATAAATAGTAAATAAAATATGAAACTAAATAATTTGAATCTAAGTACAAACGAGATTGTGAATATTGTTAAATATTCTACTATAGGAATTTTAGTACCGATGTTTATTATTGGCGCTATTTTTAATGCTTTAATGAAGAATAAATTATTATCAGTTTAATAAAAATGCTCTGCTAGATCGTGAAATAATGGTAGCACAAGAAAATAACCATCATAACAAAAGCCAACTTTCATAAGTTGGCTTTGCTTTTTATATTAGACATAAGATTAAATTACCTGTCTATCAATATATTTTTGACAAGGGTTTGATCACCTACTTTTAAAATGCCGATATACATTCCTTTTTGAAGTGTAGAAACATTGATTTTGGTTTCGTTATTTGTTTTAAGTAATGACCTTCCTACCAGATTGGTCATTTCAAAGCTGAAATTAGTGGTTGGTGATGGGAGCTCAACGTGTAAAATGTCATTAGCCGGATTAGGGTATATCTTTACATCTTCCAGAGTGTTGGTTGGAGCCTGCTTATTGGCTGAAGCTACTGAAGCTGTAGCAAAATGTTGTAAGGCGCCTACAGTAGCTTTTCCAATATTATAAACATAAACCGGGTCTACGTTTGCAAAAGTATCTTTACTGCTATGTGGATAGGTACTTCTTATTTTTTCAAAAAATCCGGTAATCACTTCTCCTTTTCGTTCAAAAGGAATGTAATCAGTGGCTTCAGCCGGGTCAACAGCGGTTTGAAGGGGCGAATAGAGTGCTGTACAATTTCTAAGCTGCTGGGTTACAGCGGCAGAAGCTGCATTGTTGGAGGAAACTCCACCCTGATCCTCATCGCAATACACCGTATTGTTATTATTTCCTTTTACACCACCTACCTGGTCAAGGTTAAAGACAAGTTTGATATCCAATTTGCGGACACCTCCCTGATATACCACATTATTCACATAATGGCTGCTGCCTACCAAACCTTGTTCTTCCCCTGAAAAGTGAATAAATTTAATAGAGTATTCTGTAGGAACGTCTTTCAATATTCTGGCAGCTTCCAGGATAATGGAAGTACCACTGCCGTTATCATTAACACCCGGACCATTAATGGTATCATAATGTCCGCAGATAATGACATATTTGTTGGGATAAAGAGTTCCTGTTTTGGTAATGATCAGATTCTTTGAACTCGCTGATCCATACGTAAAGGAGCTTTCCACAATTTGGCTGGCAGAATATCCGTAAGAGGTATACTTGTTTTTAATCCAGGTCAGCGTATTGTTGTTTGCCTGTGAGCCGGTGGTCTTTATTCCTAAATTACCGAATTCCTGAAGATTGGAAGTAATATTGGCCTGGGTAACCATATCAGCTCTGTTTTTATAAGCCTGAATAAAAGATTGGGCTCCGATACTCTGTATGACCAATGAAGTCAATAAAAATGTTGTGATTTTTTTCATATTATATATAATGGTTTGTAAATACGAATGTAGCAAATAAATCACAACGATGTGTTTAATAATTTAAAAATATCATAAATTTTATACAGTTTTATTATGCTGAACTTATCATGTTCCTGTATGGTACTTTGTAAAATTTCATGTTTAACTCAAAAAATAAGAATAATAAAAACCCTTTGAACGATTTCAAAGGGCTTTATATGCTAAAAGCTTGTATTTTGTTAGAATATGAGTGAAATTTTATCTCATGATCATAATTTTTCTTACCACAGTTTGATCAGCAGTTTTTAAAATTCCAAGATAAGCGCCATTTTCCAGGTTTGCAACATTAATTTTTGTTTCGTTGGTCGTTTTTAAAACAGAACGTCCGGGAAAATCAGTGATTTCAAAGCTGAAATTTTTTATCTTAGAATCAGGAAGATCAATATTGATGATATCTTTTACAGGATTAGGATATATTTTTATAGCTTCCAGTGGATTTTTTGAAACATTTTCCTTGGTTCCCAATAGAGTACTGGCAACAGCAAAATGTTGTAATGCTCCCACGGCAGCTTTTCCGATATTATAAATATATACAGGATCTGTATTGTTAAATGTATCGCTGGAAGTATGTGGATAACTACTTCTTATTCTTTCAAAAAAGCCGGTAATAATATATCCTTTTTGCTCAAAAGGGATATAATCTGTATCTTCAGCAGGATCTACAGCGGTTTGAAGTGGAGAATAAAGAGCGGTACAGTTTCTGAGTTCCTGAGTGACTACAGCAGATGCCGCATTATTGGCAGGGTCACCCCCTTGATCCTCATCACAATAAACAATATTGTTATTATTTCCCATCACGCCACCTACCTGGTCAAGATTAAAGACTACTTTAATATCCAGCATACGGGCACTTCCCTGATATGCAACATTATCTGCATAATGATAGCTTCCTACAAGCCCTTGTTCTTCTCCTGAAAAATGAATGAACTTGATAGAATAGTCTGTAGGAACATCTTTCAATATTCTGGCAGCCTCCAGGATAATGGAAGTACCACTGCCGTTATCATTGACCCCGGGACCATTGATGGTATCGAAATGTCCGCAGATAATGACATATTTGTTTGGATAAACGGTTCCGGTTTTGGTGATCACCAAGTTTTTTGAATTTCCGCCTACAAAAGTAAAAGGATCTTCTGCTATCTGGCTGGCAGTATATCCATAAGAAGTATATTTACTTTTTAACCAATTCAGAGCATCTGTATTGGCTTGTGAACCTGTTGTTTTTATTCCATAACTGGCAAAATCCTGAAGGTTATTAATGATATTGGTTTGGGAAACAGCATCAGCACGGCCTTTATATGACTGAATAAAACTTTGCGCTCCCAGATTTTGAACAATGATTGATGTAAACAAAAAAATAGCGATTTTTTTCATTTTCTGATATATTATGTAGTAAGATGTAGTATTTTTTCAAAGTATATCCTGTTTGATATGACTTATTTTTCAATGATTATCTTTCTGGTCAGATTACCTGCGCTTGTTTTTATGGTAAGGGTATAAACACCATTTGGAAGAGCGGAAGTATCTATTTTATTCTGATTTTCAGAACTCAAGACCAGATGCCCGGTCATATCATTGATCTCAATGCTAAACTGTTTCATCTTTTCTGTTTCTACTGTGATCATATCCTTAGCGGGATTAGGATATACTCTGATATTTTGTAACGGATCCTTAGCAGGCGCTTCATTCACCTGTAAGTTATTGTTATTGCTGGTACTGGCAACAGCGAAATGCTGTAACGCACCTACAGCAGCTTTCCCTACATTGAAAACATACACAGGATCTATATTGGTCAGATTATCATCCGTACTGTGCTCATTGTTGCTTTCGGTATACTCATAAAATCCGGTAATAGTATAGCCTTTTGCTTCAAAAGGAACATAATCTGAACCGTATGTATAAGAGATAGAGGTCTGAAGAGGAGAGTAGAGGCCGGTACATACCGCAAGTTCCTGTGTTGCCGTATTAGAAGCAGCATTATTACTGGATAGTCCACCTGTATCTCTTTCGCAGGTAATCTTGTTATTTAAATTTCCTATCTGGCCTCCTACCTGGTCAATATTAAAAACCAGTTTTATATCCAGTTTTTGTATACCTCCCTGATAAGCTACATTATTTACATAATGGTTACTTCCTATCAGTCCCTGTTCTTCACCGGAAAAATGAATGAATTTGATAGAATATTCGGTAGGAATATCTTTTAATATTCTGGCTGCTTCTAAAAGAATGGAAGTCCCGCTGCCATTATCACTGACACCCGGTCCTACAATGGTATCATAATGCCCGCAGATGATAACGTATTTATCCGGATATACCGTACCCGTTTTGGTGATCACCAGGTTTTTAGAATTTGTACTTCCAAAGCTGAAAGGATCCTCAACCATCTGGCTTGGAGAATATCCATAAGAAAGATATTTGTTTTTCAGCCAGTTTAAAGCATCGGTATTAGCGGTTGAACCAGTGGTCTTTACTCCAAGATTGGAAAACTCCTGAAGGTTGTTACTGATATTGGCCTGAGTAACCATATCGGCTCTGTCTTTATAAGCCTGGATAAGATTTTGAGCAGCAATATTTTGCAGCGCTACAGATGTAAATAAAAAAACGGCGATTTTTTTCATTTCTTCAATCAAATTATTTTTTGATTGCTAATATACTAATTAATTATCATCCAGCATTGTTGATCTGTGTTGTTTGTTTTGTTTTTGTTGGTTATTCGTTATTTATTTTGGAGTATTGGTTGTATTCATATCATTTTAAAACCCATACAAAAGTTTATATCCGTAATGAAATAAAAAATCCCGGGAGAACCCGGGATCTTATATTGATAACAAAAATAGTATTCTACATTATTTTAATTGATCTACAACAGCTTTGAAAGCTTCAGGGTGATTCATTGCTAAATCTGCTAAAACTTTTCTGTTAAGCTCAATGTTGTTCTTTTTAAGAGCTCCCATAAATTGAGAGTAAGACATTCCGTGCTCTCTAGCTCCCGCGTTAATACGAGTGATCCAAAGTGCTCTGAAATTTCTCTTCTTCTCTTTTCTACCACGGTAAGCATATTGCATTGCTTTTTCTACCGCGTTTTTAGCTACAGTCCAAACGTTCTTTCTTCTACCGAAAAAACCTTTAGCTTGCTTAAAAATTTTCTTTCTGCGAGCTCTTGAAGCTACCGCATTTACTGATCTTGGCATAATTTAAATTGTTTTTTTTGAAAAGGGCGGCAACAAATGTTGCTCTTTATTAGCACCGTTTCAGGGTTAAAATGATGAATTTGTTTGAATTCTTATAAACCGAATATAGATTTATAAAAACTACTTAATTGCTAATTGACGTAGAACGCTTTTTTCGTCCACTTTAGCTACGTAAGAAGTAGTAGTAAGATTTCTCTTCTGCTTAGTTTCTTTCTTAGTTAAGATATGGCTTTTGTAAGCATTCTTTCTTTTGATCTTACCAGAACCGGTAAGAGCAAAACGTTTCTTAGCACCTGATTTCGTTTTTAATTTTGGCATTGTCTTGCTTTTTTATTGTTTTTGTTATCAATATCTGTTTTGGTTACCCCTAAGGACATTAGGAATAATTGGGTGCAAAGATACAAAAAAAATCAATTCAAGCTTTATAATCTGTGATTTTATCGCAGTAAATAAGAAGACCGCCTCTCATGGAACGGTCTTCTTATGATATGCTCGGTTGGAAATCTACATTTTCATAGTTTCTCCCAATATCATTAGCTCAGATTATGACTGAAAAAATGCTAGTAAGTCTTTATTGATTGTTTCAGCTTCGGTAGTAGGCATCCCATGAGGAAAGCCAGGATAAGAAATTAATTTTCCATTTTTAAGCAGGGTAGCGGCTACTTTTCCTGTGGTTTCAAACGGTACAATCTGGTCATCTTCACCATGCATTACCAGAACAGGAACGTCTACACTTTTAAGATCCTCAGTAAAGTCGGTTTCAGAGAATGCTTTAACGCAGTCATAGTGTGCTTTGATAGAGCCACTCATCCCTTGTCGCCACCAGTTTCTTTGAATGCCTTCAGAAATCTTGGCTCCTTCTCTGTTATACCCATAGAAAGGGAAAGTAAGATCAATAAAGAACTGCTGTCTGTGTTTAGCTGTATTATTACGGATATCATCAAAAACAGAAATAGGAACTCCATTCGGATTATTCTCATTCTGAACCATGATCGGGGTCACTGCACTTATTAAAACAGCTTTTGCGACTCTTCCGTTACCATGCTTTGCCACATATCGGATTACTTCACCACCTCCAGTAGAATGCCCTACATGGATGACATCTTTTAAATCTAAAGCGGTAACAATTTCCGATACATCAGAAGCATACGTATCCATATCATGCCCATAAGGGGTTTGCGCTGATCTTCCGTGGCCTCTTCTGTCGTGGGCAATCACTCTATAGCCCTGTTCTAAGAAGAAAAACATTTGAGCATCCCAGTCATCACTGGAAAGGGGCCATCCGTGATGAAAAAATACAGGCTGTCCTTTTCCCCAATCTTTGTAATAGATTTCTGTTCCGTCTTTTAAAGTAAGTGTGTTCATTGTTTATTTTTATGATTAATAATGTATTTTATTTTTAATATTCACAAATTTATATGGAAAACATCCATAATATATTGATCTAGGATAATATTTTAATTAAATATAAAAGTAAGGGAATGCATTATTAAAATATAGCTGATAATCGGGATTGTGTTATTCTTTACTTCTCTTTAATATTGACCCATTAAGAAGAATAGAATTTTGAAGTATGAAAATAATAGTATTCAGTATCTTTTGTATGTTGGCTTCAGTGATGGCTTGTACACAAGAAAAAAAAGATAATTCTCCATTAATTTCTTCAAAGAAGAAGATCATAAATAGTGTTCCGTTCTTAACGAAGCAGAATGATTTTGTATATGTAGATAAAGTAAGTTTGAAACCGGTCACTAATCAAAAATTCCGAAGTGCATCAGTATATACTCCCACTGGTTTTGCCGTTGTCGGAAATGAAAAAAATGAATATGCAGTCATAGACGAAAATGGAAAGACAGTGCTGGACTTCTCCGCTGAAAATATTAATTTAAATGTAGTAAACGGACTTACACTGTATAAAAAAGACATTGAATATGAAAAGAAAATGCCTGCCTGGAAATGGGATTGGAATATCTTAGGAGGCGGCATCAAGAAAGAGCAAACGTATCATAAAATCGAGATTGGAGTTTTAGAAAGCAAACAGGTCTTACTTCATGAGGACATTCCATATTTGGAGGATAATTATTATCTGAATTTTGTTTCTGTAGATCAAAACCACGTTTTTTGGAATGGAAGCCTTTATGAAATCAAAAAAAACCGTTTACATACAATTGAAAATAATATTGCTGAGCTGTTAGAGAACAAACGATTTCTCAAATCTTCAAATGCAAATTTTTCAATGTATGAACTGAACCAGAAAGAAGCAAGTCACAGCGGTTTGAAAGGAACTGAAACACTTTCACTTCAATTTGGTAAGGAAACTATACTCCTGAAGGATGTAAATAAAGAACGCTATGAACCGGAAGTTCCTAAGCTTTTAACAGA
Organism: Chryseobacterium sp. Bi04; assembly: GCF_918698085.1. Lineage (GTDB taxonomy): Bacteria > Bacteroidota > Bacteroidia > Flavobacteriales > Weeksellaceae > Chryseobacterium. The sequence continues at coordinate 128,894 of NZ_CAKKLP010000005.1, read as the reverse complement.
CAGCAAAACCAATGATGTTTACCCTTTTCCACAGTATGAAAAGGTATTTCCGAAAGAAATTACAAAGGCAACAGCTTCGCAAATTGATTTTATTAAAAAAGTTTCTTTGGTGTATTCTATTACTAATTCACCTTATTTTCTGTTGGGTGTTTTTAATTATGATCATGATATTTGGGCGTTTGATTGGCTGTATATCGATACCAAAGGAAATGTTACAGATTCTATTGATACCTATAATTTTAAGGTTTTGGACCAGGTTGGAAACCTGGTTTGGCCCGATAGAAAAATGATCTTACCCACCCAGTTCATTGACAAAAACTGGAAATTTGGAAAAATAAATTCTTATCAGGGCATGAATGATGCATATCTTATCCGGATTGAAAATGAAAAACAATTGAGAACCATGGGCTTGTGGGATAGTAAAACAAAGACTTGGGAGATAAAGCCTGATTACCATGATATCTCGGTGTTGGATACAGAAAAACAGATCTATGCACTTCAAAAAGAGAAAGACGGTTTGTACACTCTTTATGACAGTAAAGATAAAAAAAGTATGGGTTCAAAAGCCTATACATCCATTAATTCGGATGGGTTGGTAAGTGTTAAACTTAGTTCAGAAGAAAATATATATTACTATATTGATATTTATTCCGGAAAAGAATATAAAGAGAATTAAATAATACATTGAAAATAGTAAAATTATGATTTTTAGAAAGCTATTGCCTGTTGCCGCTTGTATTGTAAGTGTACTATCTTTTGCACAAATAAGAACAGGAGTATATTTTTCTTCAGATAAAAAATACAACGAGATTATTGAAGAACTTGGAAATCCGTTAACGGGAAATCCCGTCATGATCGTAAAATCCTTTGTTCCAAACTATGGAAGTTATGTTTGGTATCTGAATGAAAGCAAAGCTGAAAAACCCTCTTATCTAACCGAAAATCCTAAGGATTTACACGCAGGTATTTTTCTCGAAGATCACGGTGGGCTCATTCCACAGATCGCCTTTAAAGACTTTGCACAGGGGTTGGCACAACCTAAATACCTGATTAACTTCTGTGAAATTGGCGATGCAGATCATGATGGCTTTCCTGAGTTTTATCTTACTTATTTTGAAGAATCAGACGGATTGGATGCCAAACCCTTGAAAGTGATTGTGTACACCAATATTGGAGAAAAAACATTTTCAAAAGCAAAAATTACCGGTTGGATTCCGTTTCAGGAGGAAGACCTGTATCGTGAAGAAAAGGATGCGAACTTTAAATTATTGCCCAAAATGATAAGACTGAAGGCCGAAAAGATATTGAAAGATGCCAAAAACGGAATGAACTAGAATACCTATGAAAATACCTAACCACTGGCACCGCTTTATAAAAACATTTCAGAAGAAATTTGATTCTGAAATAGTGTATGATATAGTACATGTTTTTCAAGATAAAGAAGCTGTTAATGAGCGTTTTACTACTCATGATTTCGAAACATATTTGCCTGATTATATTCCGGTAGCTGACGACTCAGGTGGCCGGGTAGCTGTAATTTCTAAGAATGATGAGGATACAAAAGTATACCTTACATCATATGGAGCACTACAGGAAAAAGAGTTCAAAATATTGGATCGTGATTTATTGCATTGGATGCAGCAAAAATTTCCTTTTGGTAAAGAAGATGATAGAATGTCTGAAGTAACAACAGAACAAAAAGCATCATTTGAAAGAGAAAATAATAAACTAATACAAAAAGTCAGTCAATTTCCATTGCTCCTGAATTTTTGGAATCAAACGTATTCAGTTGAGAATTTATGTTTGCCGGAAAACTATCCGGAAGTAAAAGATATTCTGGCGTTTCAAGAGGGATATGCTTTTAGTTCTGTTGTAAGTGAAAAATTAATAGGAGAAAAGGCTGGAGACTTCAAGGAAAGTTGGTTAGTGATTGCCAGCAACTATTTTGCAGATCCTTTTTTTATTGATTTTAATGATGCACAGGAGAATTTCCCTGTATATTTTGCCTTTCATGGTGCGGGAAAATGGACCCCTATAAAAGTTACAGATAGTATCAGCGAATTTCAAGAAATACTGAACAAGATTTTCGAAAATAGATTTGATAGAAACTATCTTGGTTCTTTTCTAAAAGAATTAACAATTTCAGGTAACGAGTTTTGGGATGAAGTGTACCAAAATGTCTTAGACATGCCAGATAGAACAGAAGAAGAACAGAGCCAAAAAAATTATGAATCCGATTGGCGCGAAGCAGAAGTGTACATCATTGATATTGGTCCCAATAAAATGAAAATTGTTTCTTTATTAAAAGAAGTCTATAAATTATCAGGGATTGAAGCTCTTCAAATGAGCAAACAAAACCGAATTTTATACCACGAGGGTCCTTACAAATGGATACAAGCAAGTGTCCGGGAATTAGAAAATTTAGGTGCAACAATAGAAATAGTCATGCTATAGATTTATGACGGTAATGTTGCTGAAGTGAAATTCTAATTATCACAAAAAAACCACCATTTTCAGGGATGTTTTCATATGGTATCTTTTGTTACTTTTAACTCAAATATTTTTAAAAGTAAAGCGGTGAAATACCTTATAATTTTAACTTCATTTTTAACATTATCCGGCTGTAAAACTGATGCGCAAAAATTGAAAATTTCTGCCATTTATACTGAGCCCAAAAAAGTTAGCAGAGAAATTCCTGGAACAGATTCAACACATACTTTTACAACTCGGACGGAAGTTACAGAGCGACTGACTCCTATGGTATTTATGCTTTCTAAAAATGCTGAATTACTCAAATTTCGTATACAGGGAAATATCAGTTCCAGTGGACGTTCCATTCATCAGATAAGAAAAATTCGTTTTGAAAAAGGAGAGCAAAATGGAAATTACATGACACTGAGGTATTACGTAGAGATTAAAAAAAAGCCGGGCAAAGAAAATGCTAATGTACAAGGATATAACTATACCAAAGATGAGGCCTGCAAAATACCAGATGATGTCAAATTAATAAAAATAGAATTGTACGAGGATAGGATCAATGAGATATCAGATACGAATCCCAAGCTTATAGCCCAACAAACGCTTAATTTTTTTGCTAAAATTTAAATGTCTGAAAACAATAATATGGGTTTGGAGAAAGCTGAATAAGCAATTATAAACTAAGCTACAATGAAAAATACTTTTGTTTTCTCATTTTTGAGTATCATTTTGGTAATGACCTTAAGTTGCAAAGATCCGGAAAGAAAAAAAACAATTTTCCGGAATTATCTGAAAAATAAGGAGTGGATTGTGAATGAAGGAGGACTTATTATTCCGGATGGTGGAAAAATCTATTCTATGTCTCCAAGAGATACTGCATTGATCTTCAATTTTCATGGTGTAACCTTTTTGGATGAAGAAAAGTTCAAAAGTTATGATGCCTGGCAATGTGGAAACGATTGCTTCACAGAGATACATGGCAGATATTATTTTACGGAAGCCAACCAGATAAAAATGGAAGTCGATAGTATTACAAGATCTGAATTCTGTAACGCACCTACACAAACATTCAAACCACCCAAAGTCATGTCTTTTAACCTTTTAAAAGAAGGAAAACAGCTAAAATTAAAAAGAAAATAATATGACTGATTTAATAAGAATATTCCCCGCTTACGAAGACGTATTTTATGATGATATTGAAAATCATAAAAAGTATTTCCTTCCTATTTGTTCAATTAATTTGAAACTTGTTGATCCATTAGAAGATCAGTGGCTGCATATTGTTTCTGTAAAGGAAATTTATGACGGCTGTGTCGGGGAAGATAAGCCGGAATATCACACACAATTTACCAAAGCTGATATGTTTGGCTTTGATGTTATTGACGGTAAATACAAATTTGATGCAGACTGGAACTATTTTTCAGCACATACCGAGATCTCTCCGGAAGATTATGGAAACAATTATTCAGATTTAGAGATTGAATACAATATGAATGAAGCCATGTATCAATTGAAAAGAGAATATTACCAAAAATACAATAAGCTTTATGATAAAGACTGTTATCGACCAGGTTTAATGGTAGAAGATATTCGCCGTTTAGAGCGTTTACGGAAGCTTACGGTTGAAGATCTGGAGAAAGATGATTACTCAAAATATGCTGAGGAACGTTTGCAAAAGAAAATGTATGGTGTTTTTGATGAGCTGAATACCGATTCTCTGCCTTTAGAAGAAACTCACTTCGGAGGAGATAACCTGACAGACAAACCTTATAAAAATAATCATACATTGATGGATTATATCGGGTGCGTCGAAGGCTATGATTTTCAAAATACAGCAGCAGATCAATTGTATCTGTTTTATGACAAAGAACTTAAAAAGGCAGTAATCTGTTTGGAGTATACTTAATCCGAAACTCATTATTAAATCCCTGCAAACTGGAATATTTCAAAAATTTACGATTTACTAATTTTAACTAATGGCACACCGTATTTATCTATACAATTACGATCAGAAAACGAATCAATCTTTCGATACCCATTTAGGCGAGTGGAACTATGAAATTCCATTATTGCTGTATCCTCTGTTGGCAGAAGATATTAAAGTGGAAGGCGTTGAGTTTTTCTCTAATAAAGAACAGGGAATTATTCACCTGCGCTACTTCTTCAATTTACTGGCTGATAGCTACCAATTACACTACAAAAAAGCTTATTACGAACCTGTCAATACAATGTTTGAGTTCCTGGAAGCATTGCCGTATGATTCCTTCGTACTGAATGCAACAGATGTTTTCAATATGAACGAAGAAAAGCATAAAGTACAGGCAAAGGAATGGCTGGTGGAGATTCAGCAGAAAAATAAGCTGTATAAAAAAGCAGTAGAAACTCAGAATCTTTCATTATTAGATTCTTTGTTTTCGCAATACGGTTACACCTCATTTCTCGATATTTTACAAACCGACTGGATCAATTACGGATTGGGCTATTTTGAGGAGCTTGCTTATAAGAAAGTAGCATCTTCTGTATTTGAAGAAGATGGAAAATTTGGTCTTAAGGACGCAAAAAGCGCTATTTTAGCTCCGGCCATATATGATGAAATTTTTGAAGCAGACTATAATTACGGTATATCGGTGATTCAAAAAGACACTTTGTTCGGTTACCTGCAGAGTGATGGGAAAGAACTGGTTCCTCCAATGTATGAACAAGCGTTCGATGTGTTCGATTTTGCGCAGGAACCCTTGGGTGAAGTAAAAGTGAATGGAAAATCTGGCATTTTAAAAGTGTATTCAAACACATGGCTTGTTCCTGCTGATTATGACACAATCGAAAGAGTGGCTTATGGATTTTTAGGGGTAGAAAAAGATGGGAAATTTGGAGTTTATGACGATGAAAGCAGACTTCTTCTTCCCATTGACAGTGAAACCCCTTATGAATATGATTACTTTCCGGAATTGTTTTTTACCAGACAAAAAGGAACCAGTAAGCGCAGATATTATACGAAAGAAGGAAATTATCTGGGTGATTTTGTAGAAGATAGTATCCTAAATGCCGGTACCTGTTTCTGGATCAAACCGAATAAATTCGACAAAAAAGGAAGGTTGATAGATGAAAAAGGCAATCTTATAATAGACGAAGCGGATCAACTGATTTTAATAGATAATTTTGAAACACTGGCGATTCGCAAAGACAAAAACTGGAAGATTTATAATACCTTAAAACATCAGTTTCTGTTAGATAATGAACATATTACCAAAGTAAAGGCAGAATCAAGTATCGGATATAAAAGCAATGTGTTTACCCTGGAAGTCCAAAACGGATTGGGACTTTTTGATGCAGTTAATGAGAGTTGGTTAATTACTCCTCATTCCGAAATTAAAAAGATCCATTATCTGGATCATGGGTTTTTATCAGCTCAAAAGAAAGAAGGCTACCGACTGTTTGATTTCCAAAATGGATTGTCAGCCGAATCATACGACTATATTTCTAATCCTTTGAATTATAGAGCCGATGAAGGCTTGCTGTTTCTTTATCAGGGTGAAAATATGTTGAGAATGAATGAAGATAAAAGCATTCATCCGGTAGAGATTGCCGAGTATGGATCTATTTATCTGGACCGGTATTCATTTAGGGGAAAAGATTTAGACTATTTTACGTCTTTTTATAATCGTTGGAAAAACCAGGCAGGCAATAACTCTGAGCAGTTCATGGATGTTGAAACCATTAAAAAGATGGCTTTTGACGCAAAGGAGAATCGAGATTACCATGAGGCGTTGCGCCTGTTTGAACTGTCTGCTCAAAAAGATGATATCGATAGTTGGGTAGAAATGGGTATATTACTCACCGATCCTGATATTGAATCATTGTTTGACCCACAAAAAGGCATTGTGTATTATGAAAAAGCAGCACAACAAAATCATCCTGTTGCCTGGAACAATATAGGTGCTTTGTATCACAACGGGACAGGGTATTCTTTTAATATCAAAAAAGCAATTCGGGCCTACGAGAAAGGAGCTGAGCTTGGCGATGGAATGGCGCTTGCCAATTTAGGGGATCTGTATTATTTCGGAGAGCATGTAATACAGGATTATGATAAAGCACTGGATTTTTATCAAAAGGCCGAGAAAAAATACTACTACAATTATGATAAAATTTCAGAAATCTATTATCAGTTAAGAGATTATAAAAATCTTCTGGTTTACCTGAAGAAAGATTATGAACAGACTTATTCAAGGATCTATTACGGCATTATCTACGAACATGGTATGGGAGTAAAATCAGATTTGAAGAAAGCCATTAAGTACTACGAGCAAGCTAATGCTTACAGCGCCTACGAATACGCTACCCAACGCCTGGTGTACTTCTATGGTGAAGATCCGACATTTAAAAATGAAAAGAAATTTCAGAAGTGGAAATCTTTTGCTGAACAACATGGTTTCGAAATAGACTAGCTGGTATTTTGCCTATATTTACGTTCTTTGTAATAATAAAATTTAATAGAGTTAAGGATTTGATGTACAGGTTGTTATTTATATTTACTTTGTTTATTTGTTCTTTTTTTGCTCAGGCACAGGATGTTGTAAGCCAATTAGAGAGGGAATATAACAATGCTTCAAATAAAACAATAGAGCAGTTGGATCTGGCTCCCAAATACGCTAAAGCCCTATTTTTACGTAACTTAAAATCAAAATCCTACCAGATTTTAGAAACCAGCATTTCTATCGCAGCAAAACAAACGGATGGGAAATATGCCACCATCTTGTATGCTGTTCAAGCTATGAATTATCGACTTGATAACAAAGGAACTGAAGCTTTGAAAAGTCTTGACATGGCCAATGTGTATAGCTTAAAAACGAACAGTAACGAGGCTAAAGGTTATTTTCAATATGCAAAGGGGTGGATTCTGATACGTAATAATAAAACAACTGATGCCGCTGCCGCTTATTTGAAAGCTATTGACTATTATGAAAATTCACCAACAACTTCTACACTGTACGGAAGATTTGCTACCGTTGTTAAAGAGTTGTCCACTATTTATTCCAACCTCAATGAATACCAACTGGAAGAAAAATACAGTAAGCAGTTTTTGTTGTTGGCATCCAAACAGAATGACCCTAATCTTATCTTTGATGCCTATATGCGGATGGGCTACGTCTATGAACAAAAATACGCGCAAAATCCATCGGATGTAGCGTTGAGAAATAGGGCAGAGCAGTATTATTTACAGGCCATTAAGACTTTCAACAAAAATAAAGAGGCTATGCTCAACAAGACTAGTCTTTCCTATGCAGCCATCAATTTAGCCAATCTGTATACTGGTTTTGATAGAGATAAGGCGATGAAATATGCCCAATTAGCCAATACCGTGAGCCTGGAAACCGGTGACGCCATTCATATCGCTTCTTCATTTGGGATTATGGCGGAGCTGGCTGTACAGGATAAGGATTATGATTTAGCAAAGTCTTACTTTCTAAAAGCTTCTATGGAAATTGGGAAAAGCCCGGTTAGAGATCATAATATAGAATTATCTATTCTTGAATCTTTATCCCAACTTAGCGAAGAGCAAGGCAATTACAAAGAAGCCCTTAATTATTATAAAAGTTATGTCAACAAATACAAAAGTATTTATGATCAGGAAAAACTGGATATTACCAAAAGGTTAGAATCTCAGTTCGACAAAGAACGGCAGGAACAGAAGTATATAAAGCTACAGCTGGAAAGCGATAAAAAAGCACAGCAGATTAAGTTGATCAATATATTGCGGGCACAACGTGAACAGGTGTACAACAACTTAAAATTAGTGGAGGAAAATCAACGCGAGCGACTGAAATTTTCAGAATTGGAATCGGAGAAAAAAGAACAGCAGCTTCGGTTGGCAAAGTTAGAAACCGAACAAAAGAACAAGGATATCAGCAACTTTAAAAAACTGTTGACATTCAAGGAAAAGATCAATACCTATTACATTGTTTTTATTTTCATTTTCATCGTTTTGATTATTTTATTGCTTTATGCCTATAAGCAACGTGCAAAGTCGATGAAGCAAAGAGACGAATTGCATGCCTTAGCTATGGAAAAAGAGAAACAAAATTCAAAAATATCTACGCTTACGGCATTGTTGGAAGGGCAGGAACAGGAACGTGGCCGTTTAGCCCGTGATCTTCATGATGGATTGGGCGGCTTGCTTTCAGGAACCAAACTTCAGCTGTCTTCTTTAGACCCTTACCAATCCGAAAGCATAGAAGAAGAAATTTCAAAATCTATTACCCAGATTGATGGTGCTGTAGAAGAGCTGAGACGGGTAGCGCATAATTTAATGCCTGATTTATTAATGAAATACGGATTGGAAGTAGCCATTCAGGAGTTTGCTTCCCGCATGTCTAATACTTCATTAGATATCCATACCGAATTTATCAGTTACACCGATTCCATAGCAGAAGAAAAGCAGCTGATCCTATACAGAATCATTCAGGAATTGGTCAACAATGCCATAAAACATGCCTATACTTCCGAAATTATTATTCAGATCAGTGAAGAAGAAAATGTATTAAATCTTACAGTAGAAGACAACGGTAAAGGTTTTGACCCTACAAACTTAGACGTAAGAAAAACAGCAGGTTTTCATAATATAGAATCAAGAGTCCAGTTTTTAAAAGGAACGATGAACATCATCTCCGAACAAAATATTGGGACCAGTATAGAACTTCAAATTCCTATTCATTACACATGATAAAAGTAGCCATAACAGATGATCATCCACTTCTATTGGAAGGACTGAAAAATATTTTAGGAAACAGCGATACGATAGATGTTGTAGATTGTTTCAAAAGCGTTTCAGAAATGAATGCAGGCCTGGCAAAACAAGCTGTCGATATTTTGTTGCTGGACATCAATCTGGTAGATATCAACAGTATTGAACTTATAAAACCTTTGAAGAAAAAGTATGGGAACCTCCAGATTATTATGCTTAGCGTTCATAATGAACTGCCGGTAATCAACAGTACTTTAGCGGAAGGCGCTTTGGGATACATTCAGAAAAATGCGTCAGTTTCTGAAATTCTGGAAGGTATCAATACCGTATATGCCGGTGACCGTTTTTTATGCTCACAAACCAAGTCTGTTTTGGAGAAGAAATCATCAGATGGGTTGCATCAGGTGCCGAAATTAACACGAAGAGAAAAGGAAATCTTAGCCGAAGCAGCAAAAGGACTTACGACCAATCAAATGGCTGAAAAGCTTTTTATAAGCCCGCACACCGTAGAAAGTCACCGGAAGAATCTTATCGAAAAATTTCAAACGTCTAATCTTAGTTCAGCTATTAAACTAGCCATAGAATACGGATTGATTATCGAATAATACAAGAGCCGGGAGTTTGTTTTTTGCTCCCACAGATTACGCAGATTTCACAGTTGATATTGGAAAACGTTATGAATAAATACTTCTGATAAAGCAGATGCTAGATTTTCGCTTCGTCAGAATCGATTTCAATTGATTCATTGCTTAGATTACTTAAAATAATAAGTCCCTAAAAATAAAATCTTCGTTAACAAAATAAGATGAATTTAAACCATTAAGAAAAGTGAATATTTTAGGTAAGTTTCATCAAGATCAATTTAAGACAGAACATTATAAAACAAAAATGAACATAAATTTACGAACAGAAAGATTACATTTAAGTCTTATCTCAGCAAACGATATTGAAAACATTTTCGAATTGCAATCCTTAGAAGAAACGTCGCGGTTTAATACTTCAGAAGTTCCAAAAGACATTCAGGAAACTGAAGAAATGGTTAAAAAATGGATGATGGAAAACAATAAAGAAAAAGCCAAAAAATTCACATTCGGCGTTAATTTGATTAATGAAGATACATTTATTGGATTAATTGGAATTAATTTGGGGAAAGAACATTATAAAAACGCTGAAGTTTGGTTTCAGCTCCATTATAAATTTTGGAATCAAGGGTTTGCAACAGAAAGTCTAAATAAAATACTGGATTTCGGTTTTGAAAATTTGAAACTTCATAGGATAGAAGCGGGTTGTGCCATTGAAAATATTGGCTCTATAAGTGTTTTAGAAAAAGTTGGTATGCTAAGAGAAGCACATACCCGAAAATTACTTCCTTTACAATCTGGGTGGTCAGATAATTATGGGTATGCTATTTTATCAACCGACGAAAGAAAATGAGAGAAGTACTTTCAGGTTTAAAAACTAACACGTTGGCTGTAGCAGGGTTGGAAAGGTCACAGAAAGCACCGAAAAAATCTTATCAAAACTAATCTTAGTTCAGTCATTTAAACTGGCTATAGAACACGGTTTGATCATCGAATAATATATTCTAAAAGGGTAGCAAAGCTGCTGGCTAAACGTTCGCTTAAAATGAATCAATAAAATTGATTCACTGCTTTGCTTCCTTAAAATAATACGTTACTAGAAATTAAACCTTTGCGTCTATAAAATTCAGCGTAAATAATCTGCATTCAATTTTTTGAAACTGATTCATATTCATACCAGCAAAAAGGTCTGCTTACATCGTAAAAGCAGACCTTTTTTATATAAATTTAAAATTAGGTGTTCAATTATTAATCTTTGAATCTCAGCACAGCCTGGAACAGATTTTTCTTTCCTATTAAATCGTACTCATCGTTATATACAGGCTCATAGATGAATACATAAGCACTTCCGTCAAAATCTTTTAAATTAACAGGCTGATCCACCATGATGTCATAAAACCTCGTAATAGTACGCGTAGCTGTCCATTGTTTTACGTTTCCTTTAGGATTTTTATCGAATCTGTGATCTTTTGTATCTGTATAATACCAATAGGATGGCGCCTCATCCATTAAAAATAGTTCTTTGTCCTTGTTATACAGTTCCTCTGCCATACCTGTATTTTGAAACCAGGGAACCTCAGTATTGAAAAGTCCCAGAGCTTCCGCATAAATATCCTTATTGGTCGTTGCTCCCACTAAAAAACCTTCAAGATTGGTAGCGGCAAACTCAAATATAAAAGGTGACTTTTTCAGATCATAAACATCATTGACCGGTTCAATTACTTTTCCGTCCTGTTTAATAACTACTTTTAACGATTGTGCAAAAGTCATTAAGCTTAGTAAAGAAAAAAGGAGGGTTAAACTTATTTTTTTCATTGTATATCTTTAAATAACTGCTGCAAAGATATGTACTTTACCTCCATAAACACTGGCTGGTTTCAGGGGTTTTTATCTTACTTCTTTCCTAACGGGGCCAATTGCTATAGGGGTTATAATACTTTTTTTTCATTCGAAACAGATTAGCCTTCAGCTGAATTTTTATGAAAGCCGCTTTTTGCTTTTTGCCATTTGATGAAGCTGAATTGGTAGGATAAACTTCGGCATAAAAGGTTTCATCATCCGCCCAAAAAGCTTTTGTGCCATCGGCTATTTTGAACTTAGTAAAGTTGACATACAAAAGGTCTTCAAGATTATAACTTTGTTTCACATATTTACTGATTGCAAAATCACTTCCCACATCATTGTTTGAAACAATATAGGAAATCCAGTCTTTCTTGGGAAGAACCTGCGGATAACCCGCTGTAAAGAGTTGAAAATTAACTGAAGATTTTACATTATAAAAAGAATAATACGTATCTGAAGTCTCCATTGAGCTTTCTTTGAAAACCTGTAAATACAGGTAAGGGGATACTCCTATATATTCATAGGATAAGAGTCCGTCTTCTGTAGATACATTCTCATGTTGTGTAATCAGTTTTTTTTCTGTTGTGCTATTGATGTATAGCCATTTATTACCTTCCAGGATTACATGTGGATCTTTTATTAAAACTTCATCGATTCGTTTGTTAGAGGCTGTTTTAAATTCCTCTTCAGAGACTTCTGCTATGGTACCATATGTACTGAACGATTTATTTTTTACATCCTGAGACTTTTTAAATACACTGCTTCTGATCTCATAAAGATCAACACCTTGTAAAGTCAAGTCAAATCCTGCAGTGAATTCTGATTTTAAGACAAAAGCTTCAATGCTGTTCGAAATAGTATTATTAATGCTGTAATGAATAGAGTAGAAGTCATCAAACTCTTCAAATCCATAATAATTATCCAGTTTATTGTAAGCTATTTTCAAATGGGCAGCATCTTTATCCGGAGCTATAAAAAACCTTACAGAATCCAGCCTGGTAAATAATTGAAAGGGCACATCCTGTACATTATCTACACCTTTTATCTTTTTAAAATCAGCAAATGTTATGTTTTTCTGTGTAACTTCAGCTTCCGGTTTATGCGTTTCTGATATTTTAGTTTGTTGATTACATCCCACAAAAACAACAACCATAGAGGATATAAAGAATTGAGATAAGAGTTTCATTTTCTATATTTTTCAGCCAAAGGTATCAGTATTCAGGGTGGCGGCCAACAAAACCGCTTAATACAGGGAATAAATGGCTGAAAGCAGGGATATATTGAATGGTATATTTTAAACAATTTTACAAAAGATAAATTTAAGTGTTGCAAATTATTTTATATAGATGAAAAATATAATAATCAACTGCTCAATGGTGATAGCTTTGTTCGTTTCTTGCTCACCTGCTACAGAAAAAAAAGGGGCTGAAAAAGCAGATTCTACGGAGGTAAAAGTAACTACAGTTCCTACATCTGTTCCGGTAAAGGATACCCTATCACAACAAGATATGCCAAGTGATTTTTCAGCGTTAGTTCCTATTGATATACTGAATAGCAAAAGTACAAATGTGCATGAAAAATATGGTATAGAATTCTCCGGCAACTGTTATTCATGTGACTTAGCAAGCTTATCTGTAACAAAGGATAAAATGATATGGACCAATATCTGTGATGAAAACGATACTTTTAAAATTGATAGGTTCTCATTCTCTAATGAAGGAAATAAAACCGTTTTAAAAACACCTGAAGGAACTTATACTATAACTCAAATAGATAAAGCCCCAGTTTACGAACTGGTTATAGAAGGTAAAAAGCTGGAATTAAATAATAAAAGAGTATCCAGGTATTTTACCATCAAAAAAGCGTTGCCACTTTTCAAAGAACATGACTGTGGCGATTTTGAAGGATAATAAACCATCAATTTATTTTGAAGATGAGCAGTGGATCAACGGATCAGTCTTAAAAGTTGGGGGAGAATCTTTAGTGATTCAAAAACTTACCTTTAAAATGATTTACTTGTATAAAAACACAAAATAATATAGGATCATTTTATTCGTAAGAAAGCTATACAGTTATGCATATGCTAACAAAGAATCAATGGGATTGATTTTTACCTTTGAATCCTTAAAAAATACAGCATCAAATACCGTGAAATTTAAATTGCATGAGCTTTCCCAACTTTGACGATTGATCCCGATCAGCTGCCTTTTTCTATATCTCATAAAACTTTTCCCTGAAAACTTTACTATAAAAAAAACCTCAAAGTAATTTGAGGTTTTTATATTAAGATAAATGACTTAATTATTTTGCTGGTTTTTTAGGACTCATCATCATAATCATCCTTTTTCCTTCAAGCTTAGGTAACTGATCTACTTTACCAACATGCTCCAGTTCCTGGGCAAGTTTTAAAAGTAAGATTTCTCCCTGATCCTTAAAGATAATCGAACGTCCTTTAAAAAATACGTAGGTTTTCAATTTTGAACCTTCTTCAAGAAACTTTTCAGCATGCTTTTTCTTAAATTCATAATCGTGATCATCCGTCTGTGGTCCAAAACGGATTTCTTTCACAACTACTTTTACTTGCTTAGCTTTTAGTTCCTTTTGTTTTTTCTTTTGCTCATATAGAAACTTCTTGTATTCTAATATTCTTGCAATGAAAGGTTCAGCCTTATCAGAAATTACTACTAAATCCAATTCCTGTTCCGCAGCAATTTGTCTTGCTTTGTCAATTGGATAAATTCCCGGCTCTACGTTATCGCCCACCAAACGAAGCTCTCTCACACGAATTTTATCGTTGATTAAGTGTAAGTCCTCTTGTACAGGACGTCTTTGTGGGCCCCTGTTGTTAAATCTTTGTGCTATTGTATTATAATTTTATTGGTTAATTACTTAATTTAATTGATTTAAATATTTAAAAACTGAAAGACCCCATTTATTTTTGAATCCTTCCATCTTTTAATTTTAAATTTATATTGCGGCTTCTTTTTTGAAGTAAGAAACGAAATCTTCCATTTTCATTACTCCAAGATCTCCTTCACCACGTCTTCTTACAGAAATTGTACCTTCATTTTCTTCATTCTCTCCTATAACAAGCATGAATGGGATCTTTTTCAATTCAGCATCACGGATCTTTTTACCCGTCTTCTCATTTCTGTCGTCAATCTGACCGCTAATATCGTGATTTTCCAAAAATTGTGAAACTTTTTTTGCATAATCTACATATTTTTCACTGATCGGTAGAATAATAAACTGATCAGGGCTTAACCATAACGGGAAGTCTCCTGCAGTATTTTCTAATAAAATCGCAATAAAACGTTCCATAGAACCGAAAGGAGCTCTGTGAATCATTACCGGTCTGTGCTTTTCATTATCATTTCCAATGTAGTGAAGGTCAAATCTTTCCGGCAAGTTATAATCTACCTGGATCGTTCCCAGCTGCCATTTTCTTCCTAAAGCATCCTTAACCATGAAGTCAAGTTTAGGACCGTAGAATGCTGCCTCACCATATTCAACAACAGTTTTCAGACCTTTTTTCTGAGCAGCATTGATGATGGCATTTTCTGCCTTTTCCCAGTTCTCATCAGAACCGATATATTTCTCTTTGTTCTCAGGATCTCTTAATGAAACCTGGGTTACAAAATCTTCAAATCCTAAAGATTTAAATACATAAAGAGTTAAATCAATTACTTTTTCAAATTCTTCAGAAAGCTGATCCGGAGTACAGAAAAGGTGAGCATCATCCTGAGTAAATCCACGAACTCTTGTCAATCCGTGAAGCTCTCCACTTTGCTCATATCTGTAAACAGTTCCGAATTCTGCATATCTTTTAGGAAGATCTCTATAGCTCCATTGTGAAGTTTTATAAATCTCACAGTGGTGCGGGCAGTTCATAGGCTTTAATAAAAATTCTTCTCCTTCGTTAGGCGTTTTGATCGGCTGGAAGCTATCTGCGCCATATTTATCCCAGTGTCCCGAAGTTACATATAATTCTTTGGCCCCGATATGTGGAGACATTACAAATTCATAACCTCCTTTTTTCTGAGCATCACTAAGGAAGTTTTCTAATTTTCTTCTTAAAGCAGTACCTTTTGGTAACCATAACGGAAGACCGGCTCCTACTTTTTCAGAAAATGCAAAAATTCCAAGTTCTTTACCTAATTTTCTGTGATCTCTTCTTTTAGCTTCTTCTAACCTTTCAAGATATTCAGTAAGTTCTTTCTGTTTAGGGAAAGAAATTCCGTATACCCTTGTCAGCTGAGGGTTCTTTTCATTTCCTCTCCAGTATGCGCCGGCTGCATTTAAAATCTTAACAGCTTTTACAATTCCTGTGTTGGGAATGTGCCCACCACGACATAGATCCGTAAAGTTATCATGAGTCACAAAAGTGATTTCTCCATCATTAAGATTAGAGATCAATTCTACTTTATAAGGATTGTCTGCATAGATTTTTAAAGCTTCATCTTTAGAAACCGGGTATAAAGAGAATGTAGAACCTTTCTTGGCATTTTCAAGAACTTTCTTTTCAATCTTCTCAAAATCCTTTTCAGATAAGCTCTCATCTCCGAAATCTACATCATAATAGAATCCGCTTTCAATAGCCGGACCGATCGTCAACTTAGCATTAGGATAAAACTCAAGGATAGCCTGCGCCAAAAGGTGGGCAGAAGAATGCCAGAAAGCTTTCTTTCCAAGATCATCATTCCAGGTCAATAGCTGTATCGTAGAATCCGTGGTTATAGGTGTGGTTATTTCTACTTGTTTGTCATTAACAATTGCGGAAATGGTATTTCTAGCCAATCCCTCGCTTATAGATTTTGCCACATCTAGGGGAGTAACTGCTCCCTCGAATTCTTTGACACTACTGTCTGGAAGTGTAATTTTTATCATTGTTTACTAAGAAATTTTAAGATGCAAAAATACGCATTTTTTAGATAAAATACTACATCAGTACCTATTTAGATTGATAATTAATATAAAAATATAAAAGATTTCAGCCGTTTTGGATGGGCTTAGTTTTACTTTCAGCAGTTCTTTGAGAGAAATTCTGCTGTTTCATGCCTGTAAACGGTATATTGAGCTTTCTTGCCTGCAAAAATATTTTTAATTAAACTATTAACATAATAGATAATGTAAATGTTGCGAACTCATTTAAAATATGACTTCCTGGTGATTATTAATAGTATTTTTAAAGGTCCGGAAATAAGAAAAAGAAGGATGGGGTATTAGTCCTCACAATGAATACATGAAAATCAAGATATAAATTTCTACTATGAATACTATAAATATCGATCTGCACTGTGATCTGTTGTATTATCTGCTCAATTCAAATGTGAGCCTTGATGATAAGGAAATTGGCTGTTCACTGCCTTATCTGAAGCAGGGAAATGTAAAACTTCAGGTGATGGCCATATATGCCGGAACCGGAGCAGGCAGTACTGGTTATGGATTACAGCAGAGTCAGTTGTTTTCGGAGCTCATTAAAAATGAGAACTTTTTCCTTTTTAATAATAACAATTATCAATCGTCTGAAAATAAAGATCGGATAGGAGTTATTGCTTCCATTGAAAATGCATCCGCTTTCTGTGATGAAAATGAAAGCCTGGATTCCGGGTTTAAAAAGCTTGAAAATATAATCCAAAATACACAGAAAATATTGTATATAGGGATTACTCACCATTCAGAAAACCGTTTTGGAGGGGGAAACAATGCAGAAGCAGGGCTAAAAGAAGATGGAAAAGTTTTAATCGACTATATTGCTGACAGAAAAATTGCAATAGATCTGGCCCACACAAGCGATCAGCTGGCTTATGACATTTTTACCTATATAGATCAGAAGAATTATTCCATTCCTATCCTGGCAAGCCATTCCAACTACAGAAGTATTTATGAGAATAAAAGAAATCTTCCCGATGAACTGGCTAAAGAAGTGATCAGAAGAAAAGGACTTATTGGGCTTAACTTTATCAAAGATTATGTCGATCTGGAGCAGCCGGAAAGATTATATGAACACATTCAATATGGGCTTGATCTTGGCGGAGCAAACAGTATTGCTTATGGAGCAGACTATTTCTATTGGAAAGATCATCCGGATACACCCCGCCACCCATTTTTCTTTCCTGAACATTCTAATGCTTCAGTATATCCATCCATCAATAAAGAAATTGAAGAAAGATTCTCTGCCGGATTGGTAGAAAAAATAAGCCATAAGAATGCTTTACATTTTATAGAAAGTATGTATAAATAATCCTGCTTTAACTAAATAACATGGATTTAGCCCACTTAAGTAAGTACAAAAATTACTGAATACAAGTAAGTTCACTTTAGAAGAAAATCAAAGATTTTCATAAAACTCATGTGTACTTCTCAGCAGTTTGATATTAACTAAAAAAACTCTTAAGTGTCTAAATCTTTTGTGACTTTGTGGTTATATTTCTTTCACAGATTGAGCAGATTTTTATTATGCCTGGATTCCTGCGGAATGACAAGTACTGTTACTCTAATTGAATAAGATAATACCTGCAAAAATTGTCATTCCGCAGGAATCCAGCTACTTAAAATTAGCTTTACAAAACGTAAATAATAGCTATGCTCAGATTCCTGTGATGACAAATATGCCGTTCTAAAGACTGCATATTTTTTAAACACTTAGCTCACTTAAGTAAGTACAATCAGAATCTTAAGTGTCTAAATCTTTTGTGACTTTGTGGTTATATTTTTTCGCAGATTGGAATCCAAACTCTCAAAGATTGTCTTCATAAAGCTGTCTATACCATTTATTCTACTGGTTTTTCCTTTTGTATTTCACTTTTTGCTTAATAATCTCAATGACATCTACATGCTGAACTTTAGATTTTATCCATCCGTGAATATCAATGTAAAATAATGACCTTCTATAATACTCGTTGTTAGAAAACTCTTCCAGTTTTTTATCAAAAGCTTTAAAAGCTTTTTGCTGTTGATCTAAAACCTGATTATTCAGATTTTTAAAAAATTCAATGCTTTCAAAATGGAAAACTTCAGGTTTCTTCATTTTTCTAGCAAATTTAGATGTAGAAGCAATAAATTCATCATAGTCTTCATCATTTCCTGATTCATGTTTGGCCATCAGTATTAGAATCCGGGTGTGGAATAATAAATCTTCCTGCACATTTCCTTTTGATTCTATTACCCTCATAGCGTAATCAATGGATTTTTTAAACATTTTACTTCCAAAAAACATCGCTGCCATCTTAAGATAAAGAATCATAAAGTGATGTTCATCAATTCTTTCTCTAAGTTTATCCATTTTTAATTCAATCTCAGGAATAAGTTTGGTCCCGGTGAAAAACTCGCCCTTTACAAAGTGAATATTCATCAGCGTATTATAGTGAGTCAGGAAAATAAGGGACTGAAGATTTTCGTTTTGGGCGAAGTTTTCAGCATTGACCATTCTGTTAAAGCTTTTAAAATGTTCTTCCAGGATGTCTATATTTCCATAGAGAAACAGAATTTTAAGCAGATACGTATTTCCTTTAATATACCAGACTGGATGGCTATAGATCATTTCAGGGTTTTTATGAAATAAATCTACCCATTGATAGGCATACTTCAAGGTGTATTTATAATCCTGTAAAAGCTGATTTTTCCAGACATGCGCTTTAAAGTACCAGAGTTTTTCAGTGAAATTCAGTTTTTCAAGGCTAATGTTTTTGATCTGGGAATTGAAAAATTCAAGAACCTCCTTCCTGTCCGTATCATTTTTTACATAGCCATGAGTAAGCATTTCACTGTACAGTTTCAGTGAAAGATTGGATAATTTTGTTGTATAACGATTCTGCCTGCTTATTTCCTGAGACTGCCGGATGAGCTCGTCGGCACGTCCTTCAATACTCCTTGTAATAAATTGAGATTCAATCACTTTTTCAAGGTCTATGATTTCTGAAGCTATGCTTTTTTCATCCAGTTCCAGGGCAGTTTGCTTCGTTTTGTCCAGTATTTTCAAGGCTTGTTTATAAAGCCCTTTCTGATAGAGAATATTGGCAAAATCAAGCTGTTCCCTGAGCTGAATTCTATAGTTCTGGTGGCTGGGGTTCATGCGGAGACTCACGAGGATCTGTTTGTAAAGGTGAGCCTTAAGATTGGAAAGCTGCTGTTTCGTTGAAATTTTTTTCTCAATAATAATGCTTTCATCATACTCTTTCATCTTATCCATTTCTGAAAACAAAAGGAGAAATTTGGCATCTACATTAATACCGAGACGGTTGACATACAACTTAAACTGACGTTTTTCGGAGGTGGTCAATGACTTTACCAAGACAAACAAGAAATCTTTCTGCAATTCTGCCATTGTAAATTTTTATAATTTAAAACTTTAATTATCAAATACATACACTTGTTTATTTCATTATTGAGTATTGTAGTTTTTACAAAATATAAACGTCTGAAAATATTTCAAGCTGTAGTTTTGAACCAAAATTAAGTAAAAAACTTCATTTATGAATTCCGAAAAAATTGAAATTTTTGATACCACACTGAGAGATGGAGAGCAGGTTCCGGGGTGTAAACTGAATACGGAACAGAAACTGATTATTGCTGAAAGGCTTGATAAGCTAGGGATTGATATCATTGAAGCGGGGTTTCCAATTTCCAGTCCCGGAGATTTTGAATCTGTTTCAGAAATTTCAAAACTCGTAAAAAATGCTAAAGTATGTGGACTCACTAGAGCCAATAAAAAAGACATTGAGGTGGCAGCTGAAGCACTGAAATTTGCTAAAAGACCGAGAATCCATACGGGAATCGGAACTTCCGAATCTCACATCAGATATAAATTCAACTCCACAAAAGATGATATTCTGGAACGTGCTGCTGAAGCGGTAAGATATGCTAAAACTTATGTGGAAGATGTTGAATTTTATGCAGAAGACGCCGGGAGAACTGATAACGAATATCTGGCGCAGGTATGTGAAGCAGTGATTAAGGCCGGGGCTACAGTTTTAAATATTCCTGATACAACAGGGTATTGTCTGCCTGAAGAATATGGTCAGAAAATAAAATATTTGCGTGAAAATGTAAAAGGAATCGAAAAGGCAGTATTGTCATGCCATTGTCACAATGACTTAGGATTGGCAACCGCTAATTCTATTGCAGGAGTAATGAACGGAGCACGTCAGATAGAATGTACAATCAACGGATTGGGAGAAAGAGCAGGAAATACGGCTTTGGAAGAAGTGGTGATGATTTTAAAACAGCATAAAGATCTTAATCTTCATACCGATGTCAACTCCAGAATGCTGAATGAGATGAGCCTGATGGTTTCGGACCTTATGGGCATGTCTGTACAGCCCAATAAAGCCATTGTGGGAGCTAATGCATTTGCCCACAGCTCAGGAATTCACCAGGACGGCGTGATCAAAAACAGAGAAACTTACGAAATCATTGATCCTGAGGAAGTAGGAGTGAGTACATCTTCTATTATTCTTACAGCAAGAAGCGGACGTTCGGCATTGGCTTACCGTTTTAAGCATATTGGCTTTGATGTCACTAAAAATGAACTCGATTATCTGTATCAGGAGTTTTTAAAAGTGGCAGATCTTAAAAAAGAGATTGGTAATGACGATTTAAGCCGGATTATAGAGACTTTCAACCGAAAAATAGGATAGGATTGATTTAAAATCAAGATAAAATAAAAATGAAGAACGATAAAAAGACACTTTTTGATAAAGTTTGGGATGCCCACGTGGTGGAAACCATTCCGAACGGACCTCAGATTATTTATATTGACAAACACCTTATTCATGAAGTAACCAGCCCTCAGGCTTTTGCAGAACTGGAATCCAGAAATCTTGAAGTTTTCCGACCGGAACAGATTGTAGCAACCGCGGACCACAACGTACCCACTCTTCATCAGGAAGAGCCGATACGGGATGAATTGTCCAGAAACCAGGTTCAGCAGCTTACCGAAAATTGCGAGAAAAATAATATAAAACTGTTCGGTCTTGGACATGAATACCAGGGAATTGTTCACATCATTGCCCCCGAATTGGGAATTACCCAGCCGGGGATGAGTATTGTTTGCGGAGACAGCCATACTTCCACGCATGGTGCTTTTGGCGCTATTGCTTTTGGAATAGGAACAAGCCAGGTTGCCCAGGTTTTTGCAAGCCAATGTCTGCTGCTTAACAAGCCCAAATCGATGAGAATTACCGTAAACGGCAGATTGAATGAAAATGTTCAGCCTAAAGATGTGATTCTTTATATTATTTCAAAAATAGGAACAGATGGGGGAACAGGATATTTCTGTGAATATGCCGGAAACGTATTTGAAGAAATGTCTATGGAGGGAAGAATGACTGTTTGCAATATGAGCATTGAAATGGGGGCCAGAGGAGGAATGATTGCCCCTGATGAAACTACCTTTGAGTATATAAAGGGAAAGGTTTTTGCTCCGGAAGGTGAAGAATGGCAAGAAAAAGTAGCGTATTGGAGAGGTTTAAAAACAGATGAAGAAGCTGTTTTTGATAAAGAACTGACATTTGAAGCTTCAGAAATCTATCCAATGATCACGTATGGAACGAATCCCGGAATGGGGATCTCAATCCGTGAGCTTATTCCTGTTCCTCAGAATGAGTCGGAAGAAAAAGCGTTACGCTATATGGGATTAAAGGCAGGGCAGGCTCCTTCCCATATTAAGGTCAGTTATGTATTCATCGGAAGCTGTACCAATGCAAGGATAGAGGATTTCCGTTCTGCAGCTCAATATATCAAAGGAAAAAGCAAATCTGAAACAGTACAGGCATTAATTGTTCCGGGTTCTCAGCAGGTGGTAAAACAGATCTATGAAGAAGGATTGGATAAAATTTTCAATGAGGCCGGATTTCAGATTCGTCAACCCGGATGTTCAGCTTGTCTGGCCATGAATGATGATAAGATCCCGGAAGGAGAATATTGTGTATCCACTTCAAACAGAAACTTTGAAGGCAGGCAGGGACAAGGTTCCAGAACCATTCTTGCAAGCCCGCTTACAGCAGCTAAAGCTGCCATAGAAGGCAGGATCACTGCTTTTGAAAGTTTAAATTAAACAGATTAACAAGTACATGCAAAAATTAGTTGTTTTAAAATCCCGCGCAGTACCATTGCCGGCAGAAAATATAGATACCGATCAGATTATTCCGGCCAGATTCCTAAAAAGTATAGACAGAAAAGGTTTTGGTGAAAATCTGTTCAGAGATTGGAGGTACAATATGCATTCAGGAGAACCTAATCCTGATTTTGTACTGAATAATCCAAAATTCGAAGGAGAAATTTTAGTGGCAGGAAATAATTTCGGATGCGGAAGCAGCAGGGAACACGCAGCATGGTCTTTAACGGACTATGGTTTTAAAGTCATTGTTTCTAGTTATTTTGCCGACATTTTTAAAGGAAATGCTTTAAATAACGGACTTCTTCCGGTAAAAGTTTCTGAAGACTTTTTAAAAGAAATTTTAGAAGGAATCACTGAAAATCCAAATAATGAAATTGCCATTGATGTAGAACTGCAGTCCATCAGTTTCAAAGATACAACCGAAACTTTTGAGATTGATTCTTACAAAAAAATATGCCTGTTGAACGGCTATGATGATATTGATTTTTTAATCAGCAGAAAACAGGTGATACAAGAGTTTGAACTAAAAACACAAAAGAAAAATGAGCGACAAGTATTTTAAAATTGCGGTTCTTCCCGGAGACGGAATAGGACCTGAGATCATCAAAGAAAGTATAAAAATACTGGATGTCATAGCTGAAGTCTTTCAGTATGAATTTCAGTTCGAACACGGATTGATTGGTGCTGAAGCTATTTTTAAGACCGGAGACCCTTTACCCGAAGAAACGTTGAAGATCTGCAAAAATTCTGATGCCGTTCTTTTTGGAGCGATAGGTGATCCTGTTTTCGATAATAATCCTGAAGCAAAAGTAAGACCTGAACAGGGGCTTCTAAAACTTCGTAAGGAGCTGGGTTTATTTGCCAATATCAGGCCTTTGAAAACCTATTCTTCACTGATTGACAAAAGCCCGCTTAAAAGAGAAATCATTGAAGGGGCAGATATTCAGATCTTCAGAGAATTGGTAAGCGGAATCTATTTTGGTGAAAAGTTTACAGATCCTGAAGGAGCGTATGCCTATGACGTATGCAAATATAGCCGTGAAGATATTCTTCCTATTGCCCATATGGCGTTTCAGGAAGCTCAGAAGAGAAATAAAAAACTGACGCTTATTGACAAAGCCAATGTATTGGATACATCAAGATTATGGAGGAAGATCTGTCAGGAGATTGCTTCAGAATATCCGGACGTGCAGCTGGATTATATGTTTGTAGATAATGCAGCAATGCAGCTGATTCTTAACCCTAAACAGTTTGATGTTATTGTAACTGAAAATATGTTCGGGGATATTATTTCTGATGAAGCCAGTGTGATCGGAGGATCTATCGGATTGCTTCCGTCAGCTTCCATTGGTGAGAAAAATGCATTGTTCGAACCTATCCACGGTTCTTATCCGCAGGCAAAAGGTAAGGGTATTGCCAATCCTATTGCTTCTATTCTTAGCGTTGCCATGATGTTGGATCACCTTAATTTACAGACGGCTGCAGATAAACTGAGGCAATCTGTAGAGCATGCTATTGAAAATAAGTATGTTACCATCGATCTTAATACCAAACAGTATTATTCCACAAGTGAAGTAGGAAGCTTTATTGCAGATCATATAAAATATTCCGAAAAATCTTATTACAATTTTGAAAATGTAAAAATCGGAAAGTCCACCATCGTATAGGTACAAAAAGTTCATTTAGATAGTTAGAAGAAAGGTCCTGCCTCATTAGAGACGGGACCTTTCAATTGTATTCTGTAAAAGAAGTGATAAGACCTTAATGGTTTTACTTTACTCCTTTGTATTATCCGTTTTTCCTGATTTACCTTTAGACGATTTTTGAATATCCTCTTTATCAATCTCAGGTGGATTGCTCTTTTTCGATGATGCAGGAATGTTTTGGAAATCCTCATTCTGCTTTTTGGTTTCTGCGATATTGGCAGGTTCTTTCTTATTGCTTTTTCCTTTTGAGTCCATAGCTTGAATTTTTAGAGTCCTAGAAGACCGATCTTTCCGGTTTTATCTTCTATGGTATAATTCAAAGCCTTTGCCAAAACAAAAACATTATTAAGATTTTCCATTAATTGTTTGCGTCCCTCACTTCTCAATTGATTTTCATCAATAGATTTCATCGCAGTTTGCTTAGCTTTTTCCGTTACATTCTTAATGTCTTTTTCCGTAATCCTATTAAAAAAGGAATCGTCCAAAGATTGGATTTCAACACTGGGAGTAATTCTTATGTCTGCATCAGGAAGTTCGGTGATCACCAGCTTTTTGTTGATGGAATCTACCTCAATCTTCATCTTATTAAGATCATAAGAAACCTGTGCCGTGGTTTTGGTATAGGTAATGATGCTGTTATTTGAAACCTCTTTTCCGAATACTTCATAACCCATTTTGGTCTTCTGCATACTGGACGTATTCTGCTCCATTACCACCATCTTATTCATCTTGGAAATCTGGTTGGTCAGAATATAATAATCCGACTTCTCAGTTTTATTAGTGAGAGTAAGACAGGACTTAAGCCCGAAAAACAGAAGCACCATGACCCCTGCGCCTGCTACAAATGATAAAATTGTTTTATAATTTCTCACAAATCTATTTAAAAATTTCTTTTATTACAGATGTATCATTCTTTTTCAAAATCTCTGCCAGATCTCTTTCAATATATCCTGAAGTAGGCATTTCTACAATTCTTCCAATTTCTTTTCCATATTTTTTCAAAATAATGGTAGGCACTTTCTGGATATTGTAAAGACTTTCGTCTCCCGTAGGAGATTCTTTTTTACGGTTTACCGCAATAATGGTAAGCTTAGAGTCCGGATAACTTACTTCTTCCAATATTTTCATCAGCCTTGGGATATCTCTGTGGCTGTCTTCACACCATGTTCCCATGAAAACAATAATGTCACAAGAACCCAGTCTTTCTTTTTTAAGCTCACTGATGGCTTTTGCGTCAAGAGCATATTCATCATGTTCCTTTACATACCAGTCGGCATAAGGAGCTTTCAGAAACTGTTCTTTCAGCTGATGTCCCAAAAGCATTTTACCGTCATTCTGAGTTTCAACCTCCCGGTTAACCACTACTTTTTGAGCGCTAAATTGCTGGACAGCTAAAAAGATGCTTGAAAAGGCAACAATATTCGTAATAAATTTTTTCATATGTTATTTCTCAATGATTGATTTTAAATCAGCAGGAGAGTAGTATTTGTTTTTTAATACTTTATGATCAGCCTGTCTGTAAACATTGAATTTTTCTCCAGATTTTTCATAAAAAGAGGCTACTTCCTTTTCTTTATAAAACTCAACCGTTTCCTTTGCCTGTTCTTCATTATCGCAAGCTTTAGACATATTGGAACGCTGAACTTCGTTGAATAGCTCTACAAATTTGTTGCCAAGTCCGAATTCAAGCACGGCACCACTTAAAACATACTGAAGATCACAAAGTGCATCTGCAATTTCTACAATGTCATTATCTGCAATCGCTTGTTTCAGCTCATTTAACTCTTCCTGAAGAAGCTCTACTCTAAGGTTGCATCTTTCCGGAGAAGGAATTTGTGGGGTATCTAAAATAGGGGCTTTGAAAGTAGTATGGAATTCTGCTACTTGGTTCAGACTATCAATTTTATCCATGAATTTTTTTATTTATGGCAAAGATAGAAAACGATTTGGAGATTGTAAAATGTACAGCGTAAAATGTATTAATGAAGGGGTAGGAAGAGCAATATTCCTGATCATCCTTTTAAAAATATAATTTCCCAAACAAAACAGAAAAACCCACAATTTTAGTTGTGGATTTTGTTTTAAATTCATGGTCTGTATTCAGATGTGGTTATTTTAATTCTTCATATTTCCAGATTCCTGAGATACTTAAGATCGTTAATCCCGGCTGTTTTTCACCATAGCCAAATACACAGAGGTATTTTGAATAACATGTCTGGCAGCTGGTTCCAAAATATAGGGTTGGCAGATTGTTTACCGTTAAAGGACCGAAATGTGACATTCCGGGTAAAGTTTCCTGTACCATCCCGTTTTTTAATAATTCATTTCCGGATAGTATCTGCTCATCGTGATAAAGCTGAAGGATAGGGAATCCTGATTGGTAAGGAATAATTTCCACTGTATTTTCATGATTGCAGTTACAGCATATGAATTTTACGACAGCGGAAGGAACGGTTTCATTATTAGTGAAAATATCCTTTTGAATGATGGCTTTTTTACCAATATTTATTTTTTTTGATATTGAATACATCTGAATTTATTTATTACTGAATAACGGTACCTACCAGGTTATTGTATTTCCCGCTTGGACTTTTTTTAATAGTTACTTTTATATATCCCTCTTCAGCTAATTTATTCCATGTTTTTGGATATCCTGTGGCAATATCAATGGGAATTTTCCACATGGTTTGTTTTCCATTGCCAGCCTGATTAAACCAGGGAATAATATCTGCCGTTTGGGATTTGAAAGATAGTAAATTATTCAAAACATCTATCTCATAATAGAAATCATATTTGTTTTCAGGTTGGTTTAATGCTCTTTGCGTGAAAGTATATACATATCCATTGATAATAGGGCTTGTAAAGCTGCCGCCTAAAGTAGGAACTCCCGTTCCGTCATAATTTCCTACAGCTCCGCTGTATCGGTCGAATTTTTGTCCTGCCAAAATAGGAACATTATCAACGATATTATAACCACCATTGGCAGGAGGCCATCCTCCGTTCAGACTATTAGCTTTAAACAACGCTTCCAGTTCATTCCATTTACCCTGTTTGTACAGGTCAAATGCCTGGTTTCTTATCGTTTGGTTTACAGCTCCCGGAGCATCATAAGTTAATGCAAAATCATCAGCGTTTTTGTAGAATACAATTTTAACGGGATTAGTGTCTATTACTTCATCATTGTCTGAGCTACAGGCAACCGAAAAGAAAGTAAATGATAAAAGAAAGATGTACTTCAATAAATGTTTCATATAAATAATTTTAATTATGTAAAAATTTAATAAAGTATTATTGGGATTGTATCAATGTTTCTCTGGTAAAAAATGCCTGCTTGAATGTGTCGGTAAGATCGGTGTTTTTCTAAAGGATATTTTCATGAAAAGCATTTGCTGTTAGGCTGGCTTTTAAAGATATGACAATCAGTTCCCATCAAAGAAGTGGCATTAAAGAAGCAGTATGATGAATCGTTGAAACGATTTCTCAGCTCCCTCAAATACTGGCTGGACAAACGGTACAATAATAAACAGTATTGAGTGATAAATTTAAATTAAAAAACCTGAATATTAATTATTTTATTTAATAAAAATTAATTATATGTAAATTAAATATATTGATAAATGGATTATTGAAGGATGTTTTTATTCGAATAAGATTATGGATATGTACTTAAAGAATAAAAAAAAGGCTACTCCTGTGCAGAGCAGCCTTTTCCATCGCGTTATTTTAAAATTAAGGTGATTAATCCTTAATGAATCGTTTTGTTGTTTCTCCTATCTGAATCATATAGGCTCCTTTTATAAGGTTGCTTATATTGGCAGAACCTCTTTGAAGTTTTCCTGTATGTACTAATTTTCCAGACATATCGAAGATTTTATATTCTTCTGTATCCGTATTGGAAACCGTCAGAACATCTTTCACCGGATTAGGGTATAGTCTCATATCGGCTGATGTTTCTTTTGGTGCTTCAGTCACGGATTTTGCTGCCGTAGCAGTTACCGAAATATTGGCATTATTCACATCAAAGAAAATATGATTGGTTCCTTTTACCATAATTCTTCCTGAAGTAGTAGAAGCATTGGGAATCGTCACGGCCTGTGAACCATCATTTGGAGTTCCTGCCAATAGGGTAGTCCAGGTATTTCCGCTGTTGGTTGACCAAAGGATATCTACATTAGCAGTGTTTACACCATTTGCGGTAGTTCCTGCCACATTCCAGGTGATGGTTTGTGTACTTCCTCCGGCATAAGAGGCTGCAGTATTCTGTGAAGTAATATTGAAAGGACCTGCAGTAGCATTAACGGTGATTTTTGCATCATCTGAATTATTCCCTGAACCTCCAGCTCTGTTATCACGAACGGTAAATCTGAAATTCAGGGTTCTTGCTACTGAAGAAAGTGCTTCGACAGTAATTTCCGAACTTGCGGTAGTGGTTGCTCCTGCTAATACGGAAGCCATTCTTGGAAAGTATCTTACCGGGGAGGCTGTGGGTGTCCATGATCTAAAATTAGGACCTGATGTTTTAGTAGCTTTGGCTGCAGAACTGGCTCCTGTCTGACTAGATGTAGCGCTATCCATCTGCTCCCAAATATAGGTAAGGATATCTCCGTTAGCATCAGTTCCTGTTCCTGTCAGCATAAACGGTGTGCTTTTAGGAATGGTATAATCTAATCCCGCGTTAGCTGTAGGAATTGTGTTTCCTGTAAGGGTATTTACAGAGCAGGTTTTAGTTTTAATATTATTGGTGATCTGTTGAATGCTTATGGCATGGAAAAAAGCATCAGAGTTCATTTGGACATCCTGGTCGGTAATTCCTGCGTATCCCATAATAGTAGAACCTGAGCCCGGTTCCATATTATTACCCGTTCTTTCACTATCATGAGACCAGGTATGGTTTCCACCAAACTGATGTCCCATTTCATGAGCTACATAATCGATATCAAAAGTATCACCTGATGGTACGCCATTCGAAGGGGAAGTATAACCGCTTCCTTTATACGCACTAGGATAGGTTGTTCCCAGGTATACATAAGTAGACATATCATTACTGCATATACAGCCGATGCAGCCTGCATTACCACCTCCGCCATCTCTTCCGAACAAATGGCCTACGTCAAAATTAGCATTACCAATAGTGGAACTTAAAGTATTCATTAATTGCAGATTCCAGTTATTCATTGCTGAAGAGGGAGAATAAGGATCTGTAGAAGCATTGGTATAAATAACTGCATCAGTATTGGCAATAAGGACCATTCTTGCTGCAAAATCTTTCTCGAAAACACCATTTACACGGGTCATGGTATTGTTCATTGCTGCTAAAGCCTGTGCTTTTGTTCCTCCAAAATAGGAAGTGTATTCTCCTGTGGTAGACAGCGCCAGTCTAAATGTTCGCAGTGTGGAGTCATTAGCATTTCTGGCAGCAATAGTTGAAGAAGTGCCTTTTTGAGCTGCATCTAATACAGTACATTCAAATTTATTTAAGTTGTCTTTTCTGTCAGACTTCTTATAGATCACATAGGAAGATAAATCTTTAGTATAGGGCTCTATAAAAGTAGCCGATTTATCCCCATAAATTTCCATAAAAGAAAGTCCTAAGGAAGAGATGCTAAAGTAAACTGTTGAAGCAGAATCATCTATGCCCTCTCCAATATAAGACTTGATGTCCGGATACTTTGCTGCCAGTTCAGGCTCAAAGTTTGAATTTTCTGTTACCTTAAACTTTTCCATCTTTCCTTCCGCATTGGGAAAAGAAATAATAATTTGAGATTTTTCATCGGCTGCCAGCCTTTTAGGGGCGCTTGCCAGTGCATTTTTCAAACCATTGATATTTAATTGGTAAATTTTCGGACCATCTATATTGGTCATGTTTTCGAAAACTGGTGAGGCGTTTTTTTGAGATCCCTGAGTCCATAGACGATCTGTCTGTGCGAAGGAAAAACCTGATAATACAAGCATTCCCATCATCAATAATTGTTTTTTCATATAAAAGTGTAATTTTTTACGTTATGTCAAATCTAACGAAAAAACCTTTGTTAAAAATTTAATATTATCATAGAATACATCGATTATTACCAATAGAAATTATAATTAAATGAAAATTTTCAAATAAAATACTAAAAAAAAATAAAGACTGTCCTATACAGAACAGTCTTCACATTAATTTAATTTTAAATTACTAATTCTTAACGAATTTTTTCGTGATCTCTCCAATCTGGATCATATAAGTACCCTTGATAAGGCCGCTTACATTTACAGAGCCTCTTTGAAGCTTTCCGGAATCAACTATTTTCCCTCCCATGTCAAAGATTTTATAATCTTCAGATGCTGTATTTGAAACATACAGTATATCTCTTGCAGGGTTAGGATAGAGCTTAATATCGGTGATCAGATCTTTTGTATTGGATAAGTCTCCTTTTCCGGAAGAAACAATATGCAATGTATAATCTTCAACCTGTCCATACGTGTAAGCTTCACAAGATGAAGTAGGAATAGAGCTGTATTTCATCATGACTCTCATTCTTGTTGATCCAATACCAGCTGTAGCCGGAATAGTAATGGATCCGGTAACAGGAGTTGTAGTAGAGCCAGCTTTAGACCATGCTAATTCTCCACTGTCTGTAAAATCCCCATCACCGTTATAGTCTATGTACACCGCATAAGCTTCGCTGTATTTTGTAGAAGTCCAAACCGGAGTTATAGAAATGGTATAAGCGCTTCCTCTTGTAACATTGGTAGAAACAGAAGTGAAGTTTTCATAACCGGCAGTTCCTGTTGATGTGTTGTTAATGGTTCCGAATTTCACATTTCCGATTCTCTCGTCAGCAGTATTGGATGCAGAAGAAGAACAGTAAGTAACCGTTCCGCCGCCTAATGTTGTAACACTCACTGTATTACTTGAAACAGAAGCATTTCCTGCTGCGTCTTTAGCTTTAACAGAGAAAGAATATGTTGTGGATGGTGTTAATCCTGTAACTGTATACGTGGTAGAAGCAGAAGAACCAATTAATGAAGCACCCTGATATACATCATAACCTGTAACACCCACATTGTCTGTAGCTCCGGACCATGAAAGGTTTGTAGTGGTAGAAGTAGTTCCAGAAGCCGCAAGGGTAGGTGCAGTAGGCGCTACAGTATCAGGAGTACCTGAACCTGCATTTACTGTGATGTTTGCATTATTTACATCAAAGAAAATATGATTGGAACCTTTTACCATAATTCTTCCTGTACTGGTAGAAGCATTAGGAATTGTTACAGCCTGAGAACCGTCATTAGGAGTTCCTGCCAGCAGAGTAGTCCAGGTGCTTCCGCTGTTGGTTGACCAAAGGATATCTACATTGGCGGTGTTTACACCGTTTGCAGTAGTTCCTGCAACATCCCATGTTATCGTCTGGGAGCTGCCTCCTGTATAGGTAGTGGCTGAGTTTTGTGAAGTCACAACAAATGGCCCTGCAGTACTGTTCACAGTAATTACAGCGTCGTCTGAATTGTTTCCTGAACCTCCGGCTCTGTTGTCACGGGCTGTAAATCTGAAGTTTAATGTTCTGGCGACTGATGAAAGGGCCTCAACCGTAATCTCTGAACCGGCTGTAGTCGTTGCTCCTGTTAAGACAGAGGCCATTCTGGGAAAATATCTCACAGGTGCCGTTGTAGGTGCCCATGATCTGAAATTAGGACCTGATGACTTTGTGGCACTGGCTGCAGAGCTTGCTCCGGTTTGGGAAGAGGAAGCATTATCCATCTGTTCCCAGATATAAGTTAAAGCGTCTCCATCAGCATCAGTACTGGTACCTGTAAGCACAAAAGGTGTTCCTTTTGGAATGGTATAATCCAGTCCTGCATTGGCAGTAGGAATTGAATTCCCAGTGCTTGTGTTTACAGAGCAGGTTTTAGCTTTAATATTATTGGTGATCTGCTGAATGCTTATGGCATGGAAGAAAGCATCGGAATGTGGCTGGATATCCTGGCTCGTAATTCCTGCATACCCCATAATGGTTGATCCCGATCCGGGTTCCATATTAGCTCCTGTTCCTTCATTGCTCATAGAGAACGTGTGATTTCCTCCGAACTGATGTCCCATTTCATGAGCTACATAATCAATATCGAAATTATCACCTGAGGGAATAGCATCTGCCGGAGAAGTATAACCGCTTCCTTTAGAACCGTTAACACAGATACAGCCGATACAGCCTGCATTTCCTCCACCTCCGGAAGCTCCGAACAAGTGTCCGATATCATAATTGGCTTCACCAATTACAGATGTTAAGGTGCTTTGTAGTTGAGAATTCCAGCTGCTCATTCCTGAGGCTGCAGAATAAGGGTCTGTAGAAGCGTTGGTGTATACTACGGCATCATTGTTGGCTATTAAAACCATTCTTGCTGCAAAATCTTTTTCAAAGACACCGTTTACACGGGTCATTGTGTTGTTCATGGCTGCTATGGCCAGAGCTTTTGTTCCTCCGAAATAGGTGGTGTATTCCCCTGTACAGGATAATGCCAGTCTGAATGTTCTTAGCTTGGCATCATCGGCATTAGGTCTTGCCGCAAGACCTGCATTGGCAGCGCCTTTTTGTGCAACATCAATTACTGAGCATTCGAACTTGCTGAGATCATCCTTTTTGTCAGATTTTCTATACACTACATAAGTGGAAAGATCTTTGGAGTACGGCTCAATGAATACCGCAGACTTGTCACCGTAAACTTCCATTGAGGATAATCCGAGTGGAGAGATGCTGAAGTATACTGTGGATGCAGAATCGCCAAGCCCTTCTCCCACATAAGATTTAATGTCCGGATATTTTGCAGCAAGCTCAAGTGCAAAATTGGAATTTTCCCTCACTTTAAAATTTTCCATTTTCCCTTCAGAATTTGGAAAAGAAATAATGAGTTCTGATTTTTCGCCGACAGCCAGTCTTTTGGGTGCTTTTGCAAGTGCGTTCTTTAATCCGTTAATATCCAGGCTGTATACCTTTGGGTTGCTGATGCTGGATTTGTTCTCAAAAATCTCAGATGGATTTTTTCTTGAATTTTCGGACCAAAGACGATCTGTCTGTGCGAAAGAAACACCCGTAATCAGGAGCATTCCAATCAGTGTTAATTGTTTTTTCATATTAAATATTAATTTTAATTGTGGAATATCAAAGCTAATAAAAATTATATTACGAAAAATAAAAATATTTAAGAAAAATTTAGAATATCTGTTCAAAATATTATGCAATACATTAAATATGATTTAAAATTATTCGCCAATAGTGTATGAATAAAGAAAAATGACATGTACGATCGTACATGTCATTTTATTTATAAAGGTAAATTAAGTTTTACTTACATTTTATCATCAGCAGTAGGTCCGTACAGTCCGGGAACCTTATTACCGGTTGATCTTAAATAAACAACCAGTTCACCTCTGTGATGGTACAAATGATTATACAAAAAGCCTCTCACTACCTGGATTTTCGGTGAAGGAGGAAAGAGAACATTGCCGTTCATTTCCATTTTCCATTCGTTGAAATAGGTATTTTCATCAGAACCTTCCAATACTTTTTGCGCGTTAGCAACATTTTCTTCAAATTTAGCGAGAATATTTTCAGCTTTGGAAATATCCCCTTTATCATACTTATACTTGCCCATATCAAACGTATCCTGATTGAAAGTAGGGTGGTACCAGTTATAGACTTCCGCAATATGAGAGGCCAACTGACCGGTTGTCCAGTTTTTTTCAGACGGTTTCCAGTCTAAAGCGCTGTCAGGAATTGCTTTTAAAATTTTTCTAGTGTTTTCAGCTTCATGTAGAAACTCACCTAAAAGAGCCTGTTTAATCATTTGTATTGAGAGTTTAGGGTTATCTTGTAATATCTCTTCCGATAACCAGTCTCTGGATCTCAGAAGTACCTTCACCTATAGTACAAAGCTTTGAATCTCTGTAGAATTTTTCAACAGGGAAATCCTTGGTATATCCATATCCTCCAAAGATCTGCACAGCATTATTAGAAATTCTTACACAAGCTTCAGAAGCATAGAGTTTTGCCATAGCCCCTTCTTTAGTCATTTTTTGCTTGGCATTTTTAAGAGTAGATGCTCTCTGGATAAGAAGTTCAGCAGCATCAATTTCTGTAGCCATATCAGCAAGCATAAAGTTGACAGCCTGGAAATCTGAAATAGGTTTTCCGAACTGGTGTCTTTCTTTAGCATATTTTAAAGCCGCTTTATAAGCTCCTCTTGCCGTACCTAAACTCAGCGCGGCAATAGAAATTCTACCACCATCCAAAATTTTCATCGCCTGTTTGAAACCTTCACCCACTTCGCCTAAACGGTGAGAATCCGGTACACGTACGTTATCAAAAATGAGCTCTGCCGTTTCAGAGGCACGCATTCCTAATTTATTTTCTTTTTTTCCGGAACTAAAACCCGGCATGCCTTTTTCTAAAACAAAAGCTGTAGAATTGTTTTTAGCCCCTTTTTCACCTGTTCTTGTCATTACCACAGCAATATCTCCTGAAATAGCATGGGTAATAAAGTTTTTTGCTCCACTGATAATCCACTCATCGCCGTCTTTTACAGCAGTAGTAGACATACCTCCTGAGTCTGAACCTGTATTATGTTCTGTTAATCCCCAAGCTCCGATTACTTTTCCGGAAGCCAGTTGAGGAAGCCATTTGTGTCTTTGCTCTTCATTTCCAAATTCGTAAATATGGTTGGTACAAAGAGAGTTGTGCGCCGCTACAGAAAGACCAATCGATGGATCTACCTGGGAAATTTCGTCCAGAATAGTAACATACTCATGATAACCTAAACCGGAACCGCCATACTGCTCAGGAACTACAACCCCCATAAATCCCATTTCTCCAAGTTGGTGGAATAAGTCTTTAGGGAATGTCTGGCTTTCATCCCACTCCATAATATTCGGTCGGATATTCTTCTCTGCAAATTCTCTAGCTGTCTCCGCTATCATTTTGATGTTGTCAATAGTCTCTGTATTCATATAGATAATAGTTAGTTCCCAAAGATAAATAAATTGACGGAAAGCCAAAGAAATTATTTTAACCGTGCCGCTTTAGCTTCAACCTTTTAATTTTCAAATTTTTATGAATTGAAAATTAATGTTTTCGTAATAAAATATCCCCTCTTTTACGTATTTTATTTTACTATTTTAGCTTCCCAATTTTTATGGTATGAAAAAACTTCTACTTCCTATTATTTTAATTTCCTCTTATATTTCGGCACAGGCTCCCGCCGGATATTACAATGGAACCACCGGATTAACGGGCTATGCTCTGAAATCTAAGCTTCATGATATAATTTCTGAAAAGAATATCAATTGGCATTATGGTGATCTTCCAGGATATTATAATCAGACCGATCTTGATACATATTATGATCATGATGCTTCCAATACTCAGTATATGCTGGATATCTATTCGGAAATACCTTCGGGACCGGATGCCTATGAATATACATCTGGTCAGCTGATCGCATCGTCCAGTGCAGAAGGAATGGGGTATAATAGAGAACATATGATGCCTCAGAGTACATTTAACAGTAATTATCCAATGTATTCCGATTTGTTTTATGTAATTCCAACCGATGCGAAAATTAATCAGTTAAGAAGTAATTATCCTTATGGGATTTCTACCACAGTACCGGCTAATATACTTTATACATTCACGAATACTTCTAAAATCGGACGAAGTGCTATACCCAACCTACCTTATACAGGCTATGTATATGAACCTATTGACGAATTTAAAGGAGATGTGGCCAGATCTTTATTGTATTTTGCAGTAAGGTATGAAGGCAAGCTGGGAACTTTTAAATATAATACCAATGCTAATCCTGCTTCGGACGCTAATGCACTTGACGGTACGGAAGAGAGGGCATTCGAACCTGCTTATATGGCTATGCTTCTTCAATGGAATCAGCAGGATCCTGTATCGCCAAGAGAAATTGACAGGAATAATGCGGTATATGCTATTCAGAAAAACAGAAACCCGTTTATAGATAATCCTGGTTGGGCGAATGTAATCTGGAACCAAACGCCGGACACTGTAGTGCCTCAGGCTCCATCCAATTTAACAACTACACAAACGAGTGCCTATTTTGTAAATTTAAGCTGGTCACCTAGTCCTGATGCTGATGTACTCGGCTATAAAGTATATCAAAACGGTACTTTGGTGGCTGCCACAAAAGGAACATCGGTCATCATTGATCATCTTACACCTTCTACTGTTTATAACTATACGGTAAAAGCATATGATAGTGGTTATCTTATTTCTCCGGATACTAATGTTGTTTCTGTAACAACATTGGCTTCAGATTCTTATGCTAAAGATCTTTTTGTTTCAAAATATATTGAAGGATCAACGAATAGTAATAAAGCTCTTGAAATCACCAATAAAACCGGACATCCCGTGAATTTGAGTGATTACAGATTATCCATTCAGCTTCAGGGGAACAATAATAGCCTGTATTTTCCAGCTCCTTTTGAAATGGAAGGAACCGTTCAGGATAACGAAACATTTGTTGTTTTAAACCCTTCAGCTACTTTTTCCTGCTATACAAAAGAGCAGGCAAAACTTGTAACTGCTGCTCCCCAGCTGACTTTTTATGGATATAACTATATTGAGCTGAGATATAAGTTTTCCACAGTAGATGCATTGGGAGTTGTTGGACAGAATAACTCTTCAGTATTAAAAGATGTTTCTTTATATAGAAAAGCTTCCATCAATCAGCCAACAAATACATTTAATACCACTGAGTGGGATTCTTATCCGATTGATTACTGCCAGAATTTAGGTGGAACATTATCTGCCACAGAACTTATCACTGCAAATAAAGAATTTAAAATATATCCCAACCCGGTATATGATAATCTTTTTGTAAGCGGTGAAGCTGAGAAGGTGAAAACAGCTCAGATTATAGATCGTTCAGGAAAAGTGATTTATACTGAGCAACACCCCTTCAGAAATAAGAAGAATATTTCCGTACAGACTCTTCCAACGGGTTCTTATTTTCTGAGACTTGATGATCAGGTGCATCACTTTATTAAAAAATAAAGTGCAAGAAAATTTTTATGTAAAAGGTTTTTTTTCGTTTTTGTAATTTTTTAATAGGACTTAAAACGTTTAAAAGTCTTATGTTTACTATATAATTGATATAAGCAGATTCACTAATAATCAATATCTATAAGTGTTTCTGCTTATATTTTTTATTTATAAGTAATTATGCTTATATTTGCAGTATGATAGCGGTCATTACCGGAGATATTATAAATTCACAGCATGCGGATACCGAAGTTTGGATTACCAAGCTTAAGAATCTTCTCGACAATTGGGGA
The DNA here is from genome assembly GCF_918698085.1 of Chryseobacterium sp. Bi04. Taxonomy (GTDB): domain Bacteria; phylum Bacteroidota; class Bacteroidia; order Flavobacteriales; family Weeksellaceae; genus Chryseobacterium. Next base: position 91,099 of record NZ_CAKKLP010000005.1, on the reverse strand, counting down.
AGCGCTCCTCAAGTATGGGAAATCTACAGAGGTGATGAATTTCAATTCAAATGCAATATCGATGACGTTTTCTGGCATTTTCTAGCCATAAAATCTATTATTAAAAGTCAGGAAAATTTAGATGTAAGAATGGCCATAGGGATTGGTGAAGAGAGTTTCTCATCCGAGAAAATCACCGAATCTAATGGTTCAGCTTATGTGAATTCCGGAAGACTGCTTAATGATCTGAAGAGTGACGGCCACACCGTTGCTATTAAAACTTCCAATGATGCTGTAGACAGAGACCTGAATATTCTTTTAAAATGGTCATCAAAAGATTTTGATAACTGGACTATGGCTACCTCAGAGATCATCCACGAAATGATCATGAACCAGGATATTACCCAGGAAGATCTTGCCCGGAAGTTTGCTATTTCACAGTCTTCGGTAAGCCAGAGACTGAAACGAGCCAATTATGAGCTTATCGTAGAAACGAACCAGTATTTCAGAAAGAAAATCTCAGAACTATAGCATGATCTTTATAAAACTCATATTGGCACATCTACTCGGAGATTTTGTTCTTCAGCCAGATTCATGGGTTGCAGATAAGGAAAACTATAAACTGAAAAGTAAATTTTTATACTTCCATGTTCTGATTCACACGGTGTTAAGCTTTGTTTTTCTTTGGGATTTAAAACTTTGGTGGGTAGCCCTTCTGATTGGGGTTTCTCATTTCGTAATTGATGCTGCAAAACTTAGCTTTCAAACAATTAAAACAAAGAAAACCTGGTTTTTTATAGACCAGTTGCTGCATATTATAGTGATTGCAGGAGCTTCTTTTTATTTCCGGGAATTTGATTTCAGCTTTTTAGGAAACCAGGAGTTTTTAAAAATCATTATGGCGGCTCTGTTCTTAACAACCCCAGCTTCTATTTTTATCAAAATATTATTGTCATCATGGACTCCCGTTCCTGATGCACAGAATGCTATACAAACCGAATCTTTATCAAGTGCCGGAAAATATATCGGAATTTTAGAACGCCTGCTGGTTTTCACTTTTATTATGGTGAATCACTGGGAAGGTGTGGGCTTCATGGTTGCTGCCAAGTCTGTTTTCAGATTCAGTGACCTTGCACAGGCAAAACAGAGAAAACTGACAGAATATGTGCTTATAGGTACACTCCTAAGTTTTGGACTGGCTGTCTTAACAGGAATAATAATTAAATAAATCAATAAATCTAACTACAATTTAGAAAGTAAAATTATGAGTCAAAAGAAAGAAATGTTGTACGAGGGTAAAGCGAAACAAGTATTTGCTACTGATAATCCTGAAGAAGTAGTAGTACGTTTTAAAGACGATGCTACAGCATTTAACGCTCAAAAGAAAGGCCAGGTTGACCTGAAAGGGGAGATGAATAATGCTATCACAACCCTTATCTTTGAATATTTAAATGAAAAAGGGATTAAAACTCATTTCATCAAACAATTAGACGAAAGAGAGCAATTAGTAAGAAAAGTGTCTATTATTCCATTGGAAATGGTGGTAAGAAACTACTCTGCAGGAAGTATGGCACAGAGATTAGGAGTGGAAGAAGGAATCAAGTCTCCGGTAACAATTTTTGATATCTGCTACAAAAAAGACGAATTGGGAGATCCGCTTATCAATGATCACCACGCAGTTTTCTTAGGTGCAGCTACTTATGAGGAGCTTGACGAAATGTATGAACTGACTTCAGATATTAACGAAATCCTGATTGACCTGTTTGACAAAATAAATATCATCCTTGTTGATTTCAAAATCGAATTAGGTAAAACTTCAGACGGTGAAATTATCTTAGCTGACGAAATTTCTCCTGATACATGCAGACTTTGGGATAAAGACACGATGAAGAAACTGGATAAAGACAGATTCAGAAGAGATTTGGGCGAAGTTACTGAAGCTTATGTTGAGATCTATAACAGATTGAAAAATTTACTTAGTAAATAAGAGATGTTAGAAGTTAGATATTAGAAGTTAGTATGAAATCGCACAGAATAGAGGATCTAAAAGTTTGGAGTAAATCTATGGCTTTGGTAAAAGAAGTTTATTTAATTTCTACTGAATTACCCATAGAAGAAAAATTTGGACTACAATCTCAAATCAGAAGATGTGCTGTATCAATACCATCTAATATTGCTGAAGGAGCGGGAAGGAATAACAAAAATGAGTTTTATCAATTTCTTGGAATTGCATTTGGTTCTACTTATGAACTACAAACTCAGCTCCAGTTATTAATTGATTTGAACTTTATTTCTGAACAGAAATAGTTCCTTTAAAAGAACTTTTAGCAGAAATTCAAAAAATGATATATTCATTAAAGTCAAGTTTAAAATTATAATTTGAAGTTAACTTAGACTAGATTCTAACATCTAATATCTAACTTCTAAAATAATTAGAAAAAATAGAAATGAAAAGTTTAGACATTCATAAAAGTGAATATTTAAAACAGTTTAAAGACCAAACCTACGGTAGAAATCTTTTCAGAACACAGGAAGAGGAAAGACTGGATGCTCCAAATGAGGAGTGCGGCATCTTTGGAATGTATTCAGATACTGACCTGGATACGTTTTCTCTTTCACAGTTCGGGCTTTTTGCATTACAGCACAGAGGCCAGGAAGCTTGTGGTATTTCCGTCCTTAAAGATGGAAAAATTACCAATATGAAAGATGAAGGCTTGGTTTTGGACGTTTATAAAGACATTCAGGAACCTGAAGCTTTTATGGGAAATTCTGCAATCGGACATACCCGTTATACGACAGCAGGAGATAAAAAGAAATATAATTTTCAGCCATTTTTCGCAAAAAACGAATATGACCAGATTATACTTTCTATAGCACACAACGGGAACCTTACCAATGCCCGAGAATTGAAAAATGAACTGGAGGCTGAAGGGGTGGTTTTCAGAGCTACTTCAGATTCTGAGGTCATCCTGAGACTGATCCAGAAAAACCTTGATTTAGGACTTCGTGGAGCGATAAAAGCTACGATGGAAAAAATTAAAGGAGCTTATTCTGTGGTAGGGATGACCAGAAATAAATTCTTTGCCTTCAGGGATTTCAACGGTATCCGTCCTTTGGTTCTGGGAGCTATTGACGAGAGATCCTATGTGGTGGCTTCAGAATCTGTAGCATTAGATGCAGTGGGAGCTCAATATGTACGTGATATTCTTCCGGGAGAAATTATCTATACCAATGAAAACGAACCTGGAAAACTTCATTCTTATATGATGGATGAGGCTAAAGGAAAACAAAGGATATGTTCTTTCGAATATATTTATTTTGCAAGACCCGATTCTACGTTAGAAAATATCAATGTTTACGAAATCAGAGAGAAATCCGGTGAGAAAATCTGGGAACAGGCTCCTGTAGATGCTGATATTGTAATTGGAGTTCCGGATTCCGGAGTTCCGGCTGCTATTGGATTCTCAAAAGCTTCAGGAATACCTTTCCGTCCTGTATTGATTAAAAACAGATACATTGGAAGAAGTTTTATCGTTCCTACCCAGGAAATGAGAGAAAGAGTAGTTAATCTGAAGCTAAACCCGATTATTTCTGAAATTAAGGATAAAAGGGTTGTTATTATTGATGACTCTATCGTTCGTGGAACAACCTCTAAAAGGTTGGTTAAAATTTTGAAAGATGCAGGCGTGAAAGAGATTCATTTCAGAAGTGTTTCTCCACCTATTATTGCCCCATGTTATTTAGGAATTGATACCCCTTCAAAGGATGATTTAATTTCAGCTAATATGACTACGGAAGAACTTAAAAATTATTTAGGAGTAGATTCTTTAGAGTTTTTAAGCACCGAAAACCTGAAAGAAATTTTAGGATCTTCTAACCACTGTTTTGGATGTTTTACAGAAGAATATCCGGTAGGAAAAGGAGAGGAGATAGAATTATTCAATTAATTAGATTAATAATAAAAAATAAAAGGGTCAGGTATCATAATTACCTGGCCCTTTTTATTGATATAAATGTAGCAAAAGCTTAATATTCCTGTATCATATACTCTGTAAGCAAGTTTTAATTTTGTCAGATTAAAATTTGAAGATATGAAAAGCACCTTGTGTACGTTTTTTTTTCTTGTAATGGCCCAGCTGTCTTGCGCCCAGTCTTTTGATAAGCAGGCACACCGTGGAGGAAAATCGTTGTTTCCGGAAAATACAATTCCGGCTATGAAAAATGCTTTACAAATGAATGTTACCACGTTGGAAATGGATTTGGCTATCACAAAGGATAAAAAAGTAATTCTTTCCCATGATGCTTTTCTTTCCCCAGAATTGGTAACAAAGCCTGATGGAACTTATATACCCAAAGACTCCAGCTTTTATTATAAAATCTATGAGATGCCTTATGCAAAGATTCAGACATTTGATGTAGGCCTGAAAACACTGAGCAATTATCCTGACCAGAAGAAAATGGAGGCCCGGAAACCTCTTTTCTCAGAGGTTATAGAGACATGTGAAAGCTATGCCCGGGAATTGAAGAGACCTTTGCCTTTTTACAATATAGAAACTAAAACACGCCCTTTCTCAGATCATATCTTTCATCCGGAACCAAAAGAATTTGTAGCATTAATGATGAAAATTATTACAGAGAAAAAGATCGGGGACCGGGTTATTATTCAGTCTTTTGATCCCAGAACTCTGGAGATTATTCATAAAGAATATCCTAAAATAATGACTGCCTTACTGGTAGAAAAAGTAGATGACAAAAAGCTGGAACAACAAAGATATTATTTCAAAAATATACCTGTAGAAAAATTCAGACTCTATCCCGATCATTTGAGTGGTGTAGCAGGAGATATGAAGTTTTTAAGCTTTACCCCTACCATTTACAGCCCGGATCAGAGTCTTGTTACCGCTGAGTTGGTGAAAGAATGTCATGCACTCGGCATGAAGGTAATCCCATGGACTGTTAATACCAAAGAAAGACTGCAGGAACTAAAAAGTATGGGAATAGATGGAGTGATCAGTGATGATCCCCGGATATTTGAATAAATACTTATTTTACTTTTAATTTTTCAATAGAAATGGCCGGAAAAATTCCGGCCATTTTTACAATGCAGAAAACTGCATCTGGGAGTTAAAAAATTGGTTTATTTTTTAATTAAAATTTATAGTTCACACCTAACTGGAAAACCCTGTTGTTGTTTTCAGCTGCCGGTCTGCTTTTATCAATCTTAGTTAAGCTGTTTACGTATCTTGCGTTGATACCGATATTAGAAGTAATATCATATCCCAGACCAAGACCTAACCCAAAGTTGAATTTGTTGATATAATCTTTATTTACATCTTCAGAGTGAGTTTCTGTTTTAGTGGTAGTAACACCTCCTGTAGTACTTGAAACTGTAGACTCTCCTTTGTTTTTTCCATTGATGAAATAACTGAATTCCGGTCCTGCTTCAATATAAAACTTATCAGTGGGTCTCATTTGAACCATTAATGGAACTGAAATATAATTCATTGTTAATTTATCCTGTCCCTTTGTCTTAATAGTAGTTGATCCTATAGTATTTTCTGTTGAATAAGCTACATCTCTTGCACCCATTTGGTTGTACAATACCTCCGGTTGGAAGCTGAATTGCTTAGAGATTGGAATATTAGCAAATACACCTGCATGGAAACCGATTTTTTGGCTATTGGCACCAAAACTTTGTTGGCTATAGTATGCTGAGTTTCCACCTGCTTTAATACCAAACCTAATAGGTTGAACATCTGTTTTAAGTGGGGAGGTTGTGCTTGCAGTAGTTACAGGTTGTGTTTCTTGAGCAAAAGCCAATGTCCCGGCTGTTAACGCCAGTCCTAAAAATAACTTCTTCATAATTTTATTTTTTAATTTTACTATTTGCTTCATTATTTTGCAAAATGCTTGCCAAACTTATGGGACCCTGATTAACAAGCAGATGCATGATGTTTTTATACTTTAAAAATACCATTTATATCCTCTTTTATGTGAAATATTTTCATGTATATTCAATATTTGTGATAAATTTTAAGTTAAAATTCAGACATACGTAAAATGACCCTTTACTATGAATAATATGTATGATATGAAACAGGAAGCTGAATGTATGTCTATTTAATAAAGCCTTATTTGAATATACAAGTTTTTAGGTCGGGAGAGTCAGACTGTGACGTAACGGGATGTTCATGCAAATCTATGTGGATAGGGTTATAAACTTGGGTGCCAAGCAAATTAGATTAAATCTAAAACCTTTTGTTTGGATGATACTCAGGAATTAGGCTGCATTTATTCACGCAAAGGAAAAATAATTCGGATGCTCTATTTTAAGAAAGCAAAGAAAGGCGACTTTGTCGCTGAATAAGCGATATAAAAAGCTAGCTTCATCAAAATCGATTTCTAATCGATTCATTCTTGGCTCACTTAAAAATCAAGCGTAATAAAAATAGAACTTTGCGTCAAAGAAAGGTGTATTGAGGTAAATTTATATTATCCCAAACTTTTGCACCTGATCCATTTATGATGTTATACGTGGTAAGGAGAAGAATTATAAAAGTGAAAAGGTCAGACTTAAAATAAAGTCCGACCTTTTCTATTGAAATCAAAATGTATTACTAATGAGTGTATAGAAATGTATTTCCGAATATTCCTGACAATATTTGTTCAATATTGTTTTTTTAAAGTTGATACTTAAATAATATTGGGATTTTTAGTTATCAGGTTGAAAAACGTGTTTTCAAATGAAATAATTATAATTCAGAAATAGTATAATGGTACAAGTGTTAAGTCTATTTGCAAATTCCTTGCCAAAGAATACTGAAAATAAAAAGTCAGGTTAAATAAATAACCTGACTTCTTTATTGAATATAAAAATTTGTTAGCTATGCTGGTGCTTATTAGAATTTATAAGCTAATCCTACCTGGAATACTCCATTTTTAGAAGAATCAGCACCGCTAGGTCTGTCTTTTGCGATATCAGATAAACCTGCAACATATCTTACGTTAACTCCGATGTTAGGAGTGAAGTAATACCCTGCTCCAAGTCCAAGTCCAAAATCAAAAGATTTAGTGCTGTCTTTAACATCTAAAGAATTTGAGTTTGCTTTAATTTTTGAACTTACTAAGAAGCTAAATTGAGGACCTGCTTCTAAATATAGGTTAGGAAGTGCATTGTACTGGAACATTACCGGTACAGAAATATAATCTAAGTTAAGCTTAACATCGCTGTTATAATCATCTTTTGCACCCATACCGCTGTATAAAACTTCCGGTTGAACCGAGAAATCCTGAGCTACAGGAATATTGGCAAATACACCACCATAGAATCCAGCTTTAGCTTTCATACCATCTCCGGAAAGAGTAGATACATTAAGACCTGCTTTTAAACCAAATCTAACTGGTGAAGAAGCTGAAGTATTAGTAGATGTTTTTTGTGCGAAAGTGAAAGTACCTGCTACAAGGGCTAGGCCTAAAAGAATCTTTTTCATAAGTATTTATTTAATAGTTTTTAAGTTTTGTTTAACATTTTGTTTACTATCAAATAGTATGCCAAAGAATTTAAAATATTGTCAAATTATTAATAATCGTTGGTATAGAATGGATATCCTCACTACTTTTTTATTCTTTAAAAAAGGAAGAAATTATTTTTTTAACAAAATTTTAGAATTTTAAATAAAAAAAAGATCAGATTACTTATAACCTGATCTTTTTATTGATACAAAATTTGTTGAATGTGAAACTACTGCTTATCTAAATTTATAAGCTAACCCTACCTGGAATACATTATTTTTAACAGCATCACCAGAGTTATTTTTATAAATATCTGTAAGACCTGCTGTATACCTTGCTGTAAGTCCTAAGTTAGGTGTAAAATAATAACCTGCACCGATACCAATTCCAAAGTTAAATGTCTGGAAGTCATCTTTATCAAGCGTAGCTACCTGAGTGTTGGTATTATTATTTGTTGAATTTTTAAATTTATCCTTAGCACTTACTAAGAATCCGAATTCAGGACCTGCTTCAAGGAAAAATTCCGGAGTCGCATTATACTGGAACATTACAGGTACTGCAATGTATCCTAAATTTCTTGAATACTCATTTTTGAAAGTATTTCCTCCTGCTGAAATTTCTCTTGTTACTTTTGAGCCCAAATCATTATATATAACCTCCGGCTGTACACTGAATGAACTTGCTAACGGAATATTAGCAAAAACACCTGCATTAAAACCAATTTTGGATTTTGAATCACTTAAGTCTGCTCCATTAGAAAGCGATGATACGTTCATCCCACCTTTTACCCCGAATGTTACCGGATTTGTGCTGGTAGAAGGTTGCTGTTGTGCGAACGCTAATGTACTTGCAGTTACTGCTAATCCTAAAACTAACTTTTTCATAACTTTAATTTTTTAATATTTACTCTTTCTTAATTTTAAATTTTACTACTGTCAACGTTTTCAGTTGAACGCAGAGTATCTTCCAAATTGCTTGCCAAAAATAATTTTCACTTCCAAAATACACATGAAAACCACCTGTTTTATAGGTGGTTCTAAAATCTATATATTTGATTTATAGTTGGTTAAAAAATTAAATAAACATTTGTTTGAATAGTCCTTTTTTTATTGAAAAACTGACTCAAAATAAGAGCTTTTTTTGTAAAAATGGTTAAAGAATGGATTATGCATCGTTCAATTTTCTATAAAAATCTAATGATTTAAGGATGTTTTTCTGACTGCATTGATAGTCATAATTGCATGCTCCAATCTCGGAAAGCAGAGAAAAATTGATTTTACTGTCTGTATTCTTTTTGTCGTTCATTAGTAATGCAGTAATATCATTGTCTTTAAAATCACTGATATCTAAATAAGGATAGTATCTCTGGATATTTTCAATAATGGCCTGGGAGTCTTCTTTAGAAATAAGATTTTCAAGATAAGCTAAATAGGATTCACAAATCATTCCCATAGCTACTGCTTCTCCATGAAGGATGGGGTTTTTCTGCTGCAGACACAGGCTTTCAACAGCATGACCTATAGTATGGCCGAAATTAAGGGTTTTTCTGATGTTTTTTTCATGAAAATCTTTCTCTACCACGTCCTGTTTAATATCCATTGAAGTCTGGATATGTGGAATTACCGTTTCTACCTCAAGCTTATGAATCTGGATCAGTTGTTCCCAATGTGCTTTATCAGCAATCAACCCGTGTTTTAGCATTTCTGCAAATCCGCTTCTTAATTCTTTGAACGGTAATGTTTCTAAAAATTTTGGGAAGATAAAAATCTGTTCCGGAAAAGCAAAAGTGCCTACCATATTTTTATAATGCATCAGATCAATTCCTGTTTTTCCACCAATAGAAGCATCACACATCGATAAAAGGGTAGTAGGGATATTAATAAACTGTATTCCTCTTTTATAAGTAGAAGCCACAAATCCACCCATATCAGTGATTACACCACCACCAAGATTAATGACCAGTGCTTTTCTGTCCGCCTGCATTTCCGTGAGAATTTCCCAAAGCTGGTTAGCCGTCTGAATATTTTTCATCTCTTCACCAGCCTCAATTTCCAGAATTTCAAATCCCAGATCTGTTTCCATATTTCCTAAGAGGATGGGAAGACAGTATTCATGGGTATTTTCATCTACTAAAATAAAAATTTTACTAAAAGATTTTTCATGCAGAAATTCGTTTAACTGAGAGAAATTATCATTTAATATTGTTATCATCTTCAAATTTTTGTAAAGTTAAAAAGTAAACTATATTGCAAAGTTATGATTCTTAATTTTTAACTCGTAACTAAATTACTATCTTTGCAGAAATTTTTAGAATGAGCAGAGATAACAATAATTCAGACAGACCAAAAAGACCAAGAGTTTCAACACGAAAAAGCTCTGATGATTCTCGTGCTTCTAGATCTGGAAATTCCTCAGGATCAAAACCTTTTAAGAAATCTTTCTCTAAAGACGGAGATAAGAGAGGTCCGGAACATAAAGGGTCCAATTCAAAATTTGATAAAAAACCTTTCAAGAAAAATACAGAAAGCTTTGAAGGCTCAGGTGATGAGAATAGCTCAAAATCCGAGAAAAGAGCTTACATTACTAATAAAAGCGAGAGCTTTGAAAGAAAATCTTTTGGAAAATCTGCCCCTAAAAGAGGAAGCAGAAGTTTTGATGCAAGAGATAAGTATGAAAGAGGCAGTTTAAAGTATGGAAGAAGGCCATCTGGTGGTGATGAAAGAAATGAAGACCGAGCAAAATCTTTTGTACAGAAGAGAAGACTGAATAAAATTGAAAAAGACGTCCATAAAGACAGCATCCGTCTTAATAAATATATTGCTAATTCCGGAATATGCAGCAGGAGAGAGGCTGATGAACTGATCACTCAAGGATTGGTGGAAGTGAACGGAAAGGTAGTAACGGAAATGGGATATCAGGTAGAGAAAACCGACAGAGTAGTTTTTGACGGACAAAACATTACTCCTGAAAAACCTGTATATGTACTTTTGAATAAACCTAAAGGCTATATTTCTACTACGAAAGATGATAAAGCAAGAAAAACTGTAATGGATCTTGTAGCTAATGCATCGCCTTACAGAGTTTTTCCGGTGGGAAGATTGGACCGTTCAACAACCGGGGTTATTTTGTTGACTAATGACGGACACATGACTAAAAAATTGACGCATCCATCTTTTGATGCTAAAAAGATTTATCATGTAACACTTGATAAGAAATTAACAGGTGAAGATTTACGTCTTATTGCAGAAGGAATCCGTCTTGATGAAGGGATAGCCGTTGTGGACCAAATTTCATATATTGAAGGTAAGCCGAAAAATGAAATCGGAATTGAAATTCATATTGGATGGAACCGTGTGATCAGAAGAATATTCCAAAGGTTAGGATATGAAGTAGAGGCTCTGGACAGAGTAATGTTTGCAGGATTAACGAAAAAGAATATCAAGAGAGGACACTGGAGAATTCTTACAGAACTGGAAGTAAATAACCTTAAAATGCTTTAAATGATAAATAATAAGCGCTCATGCTTGAGATTTATTTATTAATTGTAATTTAAGTTTTACATAAAAAGCGCAGAATTTTTTCTGCGCTTTTCTTATTGAATCAGGTAATGAATTCTACTATTTAAACATGCCTAAAACTCATAACCTATAAATCACAACTCCTCACTATCCCAATACGGTTACCCCTTTCTGGATCATTTCATAAATGGCATCTTTACCGTTATCCGGTTTTACATTTACAGCACGGGTTCCGTTGAAGTGTAAGCAGGTAACATATCCATTGGCAACGGCATCCAGGCTGGTGAATTTCACACAATAGTCCATGGCCAGTCCAACGATTTCTACCAGTTGGATATCATGATATTTCAAGAAATCATCCAACCCGGTTTTCATAAAATGATTGTTATCCTGAAAGCCGCTGTAACTGTCTATTTCAATATTTTTTCCCTTTTGTATGATATGAGTTACTTTGTCTCTGTTCAGGTCTTTATGGAACTCTGCTCCGAAAGTTCCCTGGATACAGTGATCCGGCCACATAAACTGGGGAACACCATTTAAAATGATACTTTCTCCAACCTTTCTATTGTTGCTGCTTGCAAAACTTTTATGGCCTACAGGATGCCAGTCCTGTGTCAAAACAATCTGGTCATATTCATTTTCTTCCATCAAAAGGTTGATATAAGGAATAATTTCTCCAGATCCAGGTACTGCAAGTGATCCGCCTTCACAAAAATCATTCTGTACGTCGACTATTATTAGCGCTTTTTTCATATTTAGATTTCTCGAATTTTTGATAAATTTACAAAACTAAGAGGCAAAAATTTATCCAAAATAGAATTATCGGACAAATAGGCAAAATATTTTTTTTATACTGATAGAATGGAGCGGTAAAAATTTGGAATCATTAAACTTTATCTCCGGGGTATTCTGTTTGAAGGCGTAAACCAAATTTCAATAGCTTATCTTTGCAGTAAATAAGTATTTTTATGTCATTTGAGTCTTTAGGATTATCACACAATATTATTCGTTCTGTTAACAAACTGGGGTATTTAAAACCGTTTCCCATTCAGGAGCAGGCTGTTCCTGTTATTTTACAAGGTAAAGATCTGATGGGAATTGCACAGACAGGTTCCGGGAAAACAGCTTGTTTTGTAATGCCAATTTTAGAAAAATTGCAGAATGCAGAAGTAAAAAAAGACCGTAATGTTCAGGTTTTAATACTGGTTCCTACGCGTGAATTAGCTATTCAGATTGATGAAGTTTTCAGAGCTTTTACAGAAAACCTGAAACGGGAAATCCGTACAATGGCTGTGTATGGTGGTGTTTCTATCAATCCACAGATGAAAGGAATGTTTGGAGTGGAAGTCCTGATTGCAACTCCGGGACGTTTATTAGACTTAATTGATCATAATGCATTGAGTATTTCGGGTATTCAGCATTTGGTGATTGATGAAGCAGACAAAATGTTTCAGCTGGGTTTTGGAGAAGAAATGAATAAACTTTTCGCTCTGATGCCTGTAGTAAAGCAGACCATTTTGTTCTCAGCGACTTTAAATGACAAGGTTTCTGAAATGAAAGAACGTTTGTCAATTAATCCTATTCTAATTGAAATAAAAAAAGAGGAAGTTGAAATTGATCATATTGAGCAACTGGCCTATCATGTTTCTCCGGAAAATAAAGGTCCTTTTTTGCGGTATTTAATTAAAGAAAAGAAAGTGGAAAAAGCTTTGATTTTTGTTTCCTCTACAAGATCTGCTGATAATTTAGTTGAAAAGCTTAAAAAAAATAAAATTAAAGCGGTGGCTGTTCACAGTCAGAAGTCACAAGGTGCCCGTAGAAATAATTTAGAGGAATTTAAAGTAAACGGCGCCCAGATTTTAGTGGCTACAGATTTAATTGGCCGTGGGATTCATATTGAGTCTCTGCCTTGTGTGATCAATTATGAGTTGCCACGTTCGCCTTTAGATTACATTCATCGTATTGGTAGGACAGGCCGTGCCAATGAAAAAGGAACAGCTATTACTATTCTGACGGATGATGAGCTTCAGCATTTCAGAGTAATTCAAAAGAAAATGGGTAAAAAAGTAACCCTACAACGAACAGAAGGTATTGATCTGCATGGTTATTAGTACATCAATTAAATAAAATGGGCTTCAATTTTAGAATTGAAGCTTTTTTATTCACTGAAAGTATCTTTGTAATACGTACAATTAATGCTTTTTTCATATTTAGATTTCTCTATTTTTGATAAATTTACAAACCTAACAGATAGAAATTAGTCCAGAACCGGACAGTCAGACAAATAAGCAATATTTAAAAAATTAAAACTATGAATAATGAGTGATTTAGAGAATAAGAAATTTCCAATAGGGCAGTTTGAAGTTCCCGAAAACATTTGTGATACAACTTTGGATACTTATATCAAAGTGATTAAAGATTTTCCTGGCAGGCTGAAAAACCTTATCGAAGACTTTACAGATGATCAGTTGGATACTCCGTACAGAGAAGGAGGCTGGACGGTAAGGCAGCTTGTAAATCATCTTTCAGACAGTCATATGAATAGTTTTATCCGGTTTAAACTGGCACTAACAGAAGATAATCCAACCATTAAACCTTATAATGAGGCTCAGTGGGCAGAGCTTCAGGACAGCTTTCATATGCCTGTAAAACCGGCAATGAGAATGTTGAAAGGAACTCATCAAAGATGGGTTGTTCTTCTTAAAAGTCTTACCAATAAACAGTTTGAGAGAACTTTTCATCATCCGGAGCATCATAGAAATTATGACCTAAGAAGCAGCCTTGCCCTGTATGCCTGGCATTGTAATCATCATTTTGCTCATATAGAAAATCTGAAGAAAGAAAAAGGCTGGTGAAAAAAAGCTTTAATAATCCCCTTTATTTTGAGGAAATTATAGAAAGGATTTCCAAATTATCCGAAAATTCCCCTGCAAAATGGGGAAAAATGAATGTGTGTCAAATGTTCAGGCACTGCGATCTGGTTCTTCAGGTAGCTTTAAAAAGAGTTGAGCTTCCGCGCATTAATCCTTTTTTCAGGGTAATTGGGATCGTTACTAAAATAGAAATGTATGTTTTCAATAATGGAATTCCCAGAAACATGCCTACTTTTCAAAAACTAATCGTTAATTTTGAGTGTGATTTTGATGAATCAAAAACCAATCTGCTGAAGACGCTGGAGGAATTCCGGAAGGCCTGTACAAATAAAGAGCTGCCGGACTATCACAGACTATTTGGCAACATGACTGAAAAAGACTGGAAATTTTTAGAATATAAACATCTTGATCATCATTTAAAACAATTTAATGTATGAGTTTTTTTGATAAAATATTCGGTGGAAAAAGCGAAACCCCTGATCAAAAATCTTTCTGGAAAAAGATAGAATCTGCAGAAGATCTGGCGAAAGCCATTGAGCGTTCTCACCACCATAAAATAGCTGTATTCAAACATTCAACAGGCTGCTTTATCAGCAGGACTGTTTTGAAGAATTTTGAAAAGGAAGTTGAAAATTCAGATCCGAAAGTAGACTTATACTACCTGGATCTGTTAGCTCACAGAGATCTTTCAAATAAAATTGCGAAAGATCTTGAGGTAAGACATGAAAGCCCACAGTTAATTGTTATAGAGAACGGAAAGTCCGTTAAAAGTGCTTCGCACGAGGATATTTCTTTAAGCCAGATTATATAATGAAGAATATTAATAATTATTTAGCCAAAGTATTAAACGTTCCTCTTCAGAACGTAAACACCTGCAGTCTGCATTATGAAGCAAAGAAAATTCCTAAGAATCAGTTTCTCCTTCAGTATGGTGAAATATGCAGGCATATATTCTTTGTGGAAAAAGGACTTATTAAAATGTATTCCATTGATAAAAACGGAAAGGAACATATTATACAGTTCGCCCCTGAAAGTTGGTTGATCTCTGACCGGAGCAGTTTATATTTCAATGAAAAATCCAATTATTATATAGAAGCAGTGGAAGATTCGGAAATACTGTTTTTGCATCCCGATTTCTTCAATAAGCTGGTAGAGCAATTTCCGAACAGTATTGAAAGAAGTGATTTTTTATTACAGAAGCATATCCGAAGTTTACAGAACAGGATCAATTCTTTACTGGGTGAAACAGCAGAAGAAAGATACATGAAATTCATCAAAATGTATCCGGATTTACTGCTGAGGGTCCCTCAATGGATGATCGCTTCTTATCTGGGAATTACCCCTGAGAGTTTAAGCCGTGTAAGAAAAGAACTGGCGAGAAAAAATTTTGTTCCGGATAATAAATAACAGGTATTAAATTTTTTTTGCAAGATTTCCGACCTGCCTGAGTTTGGCCTGGGTTTCTTCTGACCATGGAAGACCTATACACAGTCTCATACAGTTTTCAAACTGCTCCTGAAAGGTAAACATCCTGCCGGGAGCAATACTTATGTTCTGTTTGATGGCGAGATCATACAGTTCTGTAGTGCGGATTTTCTTATCAAATTCTACCCATAGAGACAATCCTCCCTGTGGACGGCTTGTTTTGGTGCCTTCGGGAAAAGATTCTGCAATGGTCTGCACATAATTCTGGTAATTAGTCTGCAGTGTTTTGCGAAGCTGCTGAAGATGTTTTTCATACCTTCCGGATTTCAGGAAATTGGCTACGGCTTCATTGACAATAGAGATGGAAGAGGTAGAGTGCAGAAGTTTAAGCTTAAGTATTTTATCTTTATATCTTCCGGGAGCAATCCACCCCACACGATAGCCCGGAGCCAATGTTTTGGAAATAGAGCTGCAGTAGAGAACATTTCCGTCTTTATCAAAAGATTTACAGCATTTTGGTCGGGAAGCCCCAAAATAAAGATCTCCATACACGTCATCTTCAATGAGTGGAATATTGTTTTCTGACAGAATTCTTACGACTTCTTTTTTGTTTTCATCAGGCATACAGCTTCCCAGAGGAGAATTAAAGTTGGGAATTAACAGGCACAGATCAATTTTGGGAATGAGTTTTTTTAAGGCTTCAATTTCTATTCCTGTTGTAGGGTGAGTGGGAAGTTCCAGCACTTTTAACCCTAATCCGTTGGCTAATTGCAAAATCCCGGGATAACAAGGACTTTCAATGGCAATAGTATCCCCGGGTTTTCCCAAGGCCATGAGACAGAATGATAACGCATTCATTCCACCGTTTGTGGTAATAAGATCTTTTTCATTAAGGTTTCCGCCCCATTGTAAAGAGCGTATAGCAATCATCCTTCTGAGTTTAAGATTTCCCTGAAGTTCCTCGTATTCTGTTCCTCCGTCTTTTAATTCCCGTGTTGCATTAATGATTTCCTTTTTCAGTTTCGCCTGGGGAAGAAGTCCTCCGGATGGAATACCGATCGAAAAGAAGGTAAGATCTTTCCTTCCCATATTTTCATATACTTTACTGATCAGCTCATCCGGTTCATCATTATTAGCCATTAAAGAAGGGCGGCTTACTTCAGGTAAAGGGAGTTTTACAGATAGCAGCTGACTGACAAAATAACCGGATTGAGGCTTGGATTCAACCAGTGACTGTGATTCAAGTTCCAGGAAAACCCTTTTTGCAGTATTCATGCTTACCTGATGTTCACTGCATAGCATTCTTACGGAAGGAAGCTTGTCTCCAGCTTTTAAAACACCATTCCTGATTTGATTGGCTATACCGTCTGCAATTTCTGTATATAAAAATTCTCTGCTCATTTTTTTAAACTGTGTTCATGCAAATATACAAAACTGAGACTGTGTTTATTGAATTTACCTTTCTAATTTTGAACCATCAATTAAAACGTATTATAATGATGACAGATACAATTTCAAAAGACCAGGCAGTAAGTGGCTGGATTAATGGTTTTATAGGAGTTTTGCTTTTCAGTGGCTCTATGCCCGGAACCAAACTTGCAGTAATGGAGATGGATCCTATATTTGTAACTATTGCCCGTGCGGTTATTGCAGGAATTCTGGCTCTTTCGGTTCTGCTTATTTATAAAGAAAAACGCCCTGCCAAAAATCAGATCTTTTCCCTTGTGTTGGTGGCAATAGGTTGTGTAATAGGATTTCCGCTGCTTTCTTCGTTGGCATTGCAATATCTTACTTCTGCACATTCTATTGTATTTTTAGGAATGCTGCCCATGGCTACGGCTATTTTTGGAGTATTCCGTGGCGGAGAAAGACCGCATCCTATATTTTGGTTCTTTTCAGTGGTTGGCAGTCTCTTGGTAATCGGCTATGCTTTTTCTCAGGGCATTTCAGCCTCCCCAATTGGAGATATTCTAATGCTTCTGGCGGTTATTTTATGTGGAATGGGTTATGCTGAAGGAGCTAAACTTTCCAAAACCCTGGGCGGATGGCAGGTTATTTCATGGGCATTGGTATTATCCTTACCAATAATGATTCCTTTATTTTTCTTCTATTTACCAAATAATCTTGAAACGGTAAGTTTTAAAGGCTGGTTTGGATTGGGGTATATTTCTTTGTTCAGCATGTTTATCGGCTTTATATTTTGGTATAAAGGGCTGGCGCAGGGTGGTATTACCTCTGTAGGGCAGCTTCAGCTACTTCAGCCTTTTTTTGGACTTGCTCTGGCAGCCTATCTTCTTCATGAGCAGGTGAGCATAGGAATGCTGGGAGTTACTGTTGGGGTCATTTTATGTGTAGTTGGGACTAAGAAATTTGCGAAATAATTAAAAATAAATGATTATGACCTAAATCATAAAAAATTATTTCATAATAATCTACTTTTGTAAATACACACCATCTAATATTATTATTATGAAATTTATGATGTCACTAATGCTCATCGGATTCCTCATGAGCTGCAAAAAAGAAACCCGGACAGAAACTACAGTTACAGATACTGTAAGTGTAGATACTACAACGAATATTGCACCTATGCCATCTGATACTGTACGTGCAGATACTGTTATTTCGCCAAATAATAAGGATACTGCTAAAACAATACAGAATAAAACTATTAAAAAATAGCAGTATTTACATACCCTAACAAAACCCGTTTCATCAATGGAACGGGTTGTGAAATTTATCTCCACTTGTTAATTTTTAAAATAAATTGCTTCAAATTTTTATAAATCACACTAATTTATACAATATGAATTTAATAAAAATTAATATCATTTTAACGTAATTTAACAATTTTAACAAGTGATAAGGTTTAATATTTGTATCTATAAAGGTAACTTTCCAATGAATATTTTACTTAGATAAATTTTAAAATTAACATTTTAAAAAAGAGTATTATGGTTATTGACGAAAATATTTTGTACTCAGCAGGTGCAGAAATCAAAAATTATAATCCTTCTGAAAATTTATTTATTCAGGGAGATATACCCAATTATTATTATCAGATTATTAAGGGTAAAGTAAAGCTTAATAATTATAATGAAGACGGGAAAGAGTTTATACAAAATCTCCTATATGAAGGACAAAGCTGCGGAGAATCCATACTTTTTATAAACAAACCTTACCCGATGAATGCTGAAGCCATTACAGAATGTAGTGTTTTAAAACTTCATAAATCAATATTTTTCAATTTATTGACCCAGTCTCCGGACTTATGCATGGAAGTGAATAATTTCCTTTCCCAGCGTCTGTATTATAAATTTATTATGATGCAGAATATTTCATCTCAAAATCCTTCTATAAGACTTAAGGGGCTTATGGATTATCTTAAAAGCTCCCAAAATGATGAAAGGCCGTACTCATTTACCGTTCCATTAACGAGACAGCAGATGGCTAGTCTTACCGGTTTATGTGTAGAGACAGCTATAAGAACTATTAAACACATGGAAAGGGAAAAAATAGTTAAAATTCAAAACCGTAAAATTTTATATTAATATTTGCAACATGACTCAAGTCATAAAAAAGTGAGTTATTCTATTGTACATTTGAAATATAGCGTTTCAGTACAATTCTCAAAACCCCAGGAACAAAGCATATGCTTTTATGTTCAAGTGAAATTATCACGAGTCCGTTGCCGTCTGATACTAGTGAATGAAGCAATGCATCACTTAATAGTAATTATATAAAATTCAGTTATGGACACTAGAAGTGTAAGAAAAAATATAACGTAAGGATACTCATCTGAAAACCTTTTGCCAAAATAGGCAGACAGGCATCTCACGGAGGTGGAAGGTCTTAAAAAAAACGGGATTCGGAGGCAGACATAATTCATAATTCTTTTTCCAAGATTGCCTCTTTGATTTGATGAAGAGGCAATCTTTTCAACACTAAACACCACTTTATATCATGGCAAATAAAATATTAAAACCTACTGATCCTGAACCGATAGCAAAAAAGACTATCGTAAAAAATGGCAGTATAATAACTGAGGAGATGAAGAATTCACCCCTTCACCAATTTTTTGTAAATGCTCTTAAGGATATTTATTATGCTGAAAATACTATCCTTGAAGCATTAGATAAAATGCAGGAAGCCGCTACAGCCGAAGAGCTTAAAGAAGCTTTTGAGGATCACCATCTTCAAACCCAAAAGCATGTAAAACGTCTGGAAAAAGTATTTCAGCTTATTGAGGAAAAGCCTGAAAAGAAAGAATGTAAGGCTATAAAAGGGATTATTGAAGAAGGTGAAGAAGTAATCAAAACAACCGAAGAGGGTACTGCAACAAGAGATGCTGCATTAATTATTGCTGCACAAAAGGTAGAGCATTATGAAATTGCTACCTATGGAGGGCTTGCTCAGCTTGCCATTACTATGGGACATGATAAGGCCGCAGATCTGCTTGAAAGAACCCTTCAGGAAGAGGAAGATACTGATTATCAGCTTACAGAAATTGCAGAAACATCCATCAATTTTGATGCTGAACAAGAAGATTAAGCTGCTATATAATAAGCCATATAGCTTGTTTTACAGGGCTTATTTTAACCACGAACACTTACCATTATGGACTGTCAGAAAATAATAAAAACGCTGAAGCACAAAGATTTTGTAAAAGTCACCAACAAAGGTAAATGGTTTGAGAATGGAGCAGCTGTCTACGCAAAAGAGATCAAAGAGAATATCTTTTTGTTATTTATAATCCTGAAAGATATAGATATTGAAAATATTCAGGCATTAATCGCCCATTTCGACTGTTTCAACAGTATAGGGCTGAAAGAACCGGAACAGATCATGTTTTATCTTTCCATTAAGGATAAGGATGACCTCCATTATTTTGAGCAATATTTAAAAGCTTCTAACAACTAATAACTCTTTACATATGATATTTGAAAATGATGTTTTAAAATATTCCGAACTGAATAATAAAAATAATGCCCTGGAAAATGAGTCATTATTTCCGGTTGTTATTAATTCTTACGGAGTTACCGCTTTTCTGATTAAGTCTCTGGAAAAGATTAAAAAAAATGCTAAATGTGAGATCCTGAAAAAAGTAATTGACAATTATATACAGGAATATTTACTTCATATCCGTGAATTTCATAATCAAAGTACACTGGATACTTCAGCTCTGGATTCTGAGATCAGAATTGAAACCCCATCCTTCACTTTATATGCAAAAACAGCCTATTATAAAGTAGTAAAGGAGGAAGAGTATATCAACAGGATTCTCAATATGTTTGAGAGTGACAATACAGAATGATTGTACCAAAATAGCTATTAAAGTACCTTAAAACCTATCATCAACCATAAATCCTATGAATATGAATACCAATGAACAAAACAATAAAAAAGCAGAACAACTGGACGTACACAGTACTTCTAATGCAAACGAAAAGCTTACTACAAATCAGGGTTTAAAGATCAATAACAATCAGGATTCTTTAAAAGCGGGAGAAAGGGGACCTTCTTTATTGGAAGATTTTATTCTGAGAGAAAAAATTACCCATTTTGATCATGAAAGAATTCCCGAGAGAGTGGTTCATGCACGAGGTTCAGGAGCACATGGCGTTTTTAAACTTACTAAAAGTCTGGCAGCCTATACAAAGGCCGGTTTTTTATCTGAAGTAGGAAAGGAAACGCCAGTTTTTGTGAGGTTTTCAACGGTTGCCGGAAGCAAAGGCAGTACTGACCTGGCAAGAGATGTACGGGGTTTTGCGATAAAATTTTATACTGAAGAGGGTAATTATGATATGGTGTGCAATAACATGCCTGTATTCTTTATTCAGGATGCGATTAAGTTTCCGGATCTTGTTCATGCTGTAAAACCTGAGCCAGACAATGAGATTCCTCAAGCGGCTTCTGCTCATGATACCTTCTGGGATTTTATTTCGCTGATGCCCGAAAGTATGCATATGATCATGTGGCTGATGAGTGACCGTGCTATTCCCAGAAGTCTTAGAATGATGGAAGGCTTTGGCGTACATTCTTTCAAATTCATCAATAAAGAAGGGAAAGTACACTTTGTAAAGTTTCATTTTAAACCAAAACTGGGAGTGCATTCCGTAGCCTGGGATGAAGCTCAGAAAATCTCCGGAGTTGATTCTGACTTTCATAAAAGAGACCTTTGGGAAGCCATTGAAAACGGAGACTATCCGGAGTGGGACCTGGGAGTACAGCTGATTCCTGAAGATAAAGAAGACCAGTTTGATTTTGACCTTCTGGATCCCACGAAAATTGTTCCTGAAGAAGAAGTTCCTGTAGAAATTGTAGGAACGCTGACACTGAACAGAAATCCGGAGAATTTTTTTGCGGAGACAGAGCAGGTGGCTTTCCATCCAGGCCATATTATTCCGGGAATAGATTTTAGTAACGACCCTCTTCTGCAGGGCAGGTTATTTTCATATACAGATACCCAATTATCCCGATTAGGATCTCCGAATTTTCATGAAATTCCGATTAACAGATCTGTGAATACTGTTCATAACAATCAGAGGGACGGACATATGAGACAGCAGATTGTTAAAGGAAAAAGTAGTTATGATCCCAATTCTATTGGCAGCGGATGCCCTTTCCAGGCTATGATGTCTGAAGGTGGTTTTACCTCTCACGGGGAAAGGATATCAGGCTCAAAAATCAGGGAAAGAAGTAAAAGTTTTGTAGATCATTATTCTCAGGCAAAATTATTCTATAACAGCCAGTCGAATCCTGAAAAAACTCACCTTCAAAATGCACTGATCTTTGAACTGTCAAAAGTAACAATTCCGGAAGTCAGGGAAAGACTGGTGGGACAGCTTGCTTATATCGATATGTTTTTGGCACAGAAAGTAGCTGAAAAATTAGGTGTTGAGGTTAAAAAACTTGAATGGCCCAATCAAAGCCTACCCGCAGACAGCAATATTGTAGAGCTACAGAGTGAGGAAAAAGAACCGAGAACAAAAATATCGGAAGCACTTAGTATGGAAAATACGGTCAAAAATACTATTAAAAGCAGAAAAATAGGCTTTATACTGGCTAACGGTGCAGATAGTGGAGCAGTAGATAACCTTAAAACCCAACTGGAGGAAAAAGGAGCAAAAGTGGAGCTGATAGCACCAAGTTTGGCCAAAGTAATAACTAATGATGGGAAAGAACTGACTCCTAAACATTCTTTTACTAGCACTGCAAGTGTTTGTTTTGATGCCCTTTTTATCTGCTCCGGCGAGGATTCTGCAAAAGAACTGATGACAGCAGTAAACAAACATCTTGTCCTGCATTTCATCAATGAAGCCTATAAGCACTGTAAGGCAATTTATTTCGGATCAGGTACAGACCTGGTGTATCACAATTCTAATGTTGCTGCGAAGCAACACCAGGATCCGGGAATCATTACCGGAGAAGATGATTCTCCGGCAGAAAATTTCATAAATGCTATTGCCAAACACAGAGTCTGGAATCTGGAAATAGAGAGAAACTCTTAATCATAAAAACCTTTCACACCACACATCATCTATCTAAAGCTGCTGAATGTAAAGACAGCAGCTTTTTAAACCTTCAATCATTCAAAATATAATGCTATGGAATTTCAGAAAAGTCTTCTTGAATATATAAGCCAGTCTCTGATAACCACAGATGAAACCATTTCAATTGCGGAAAGTGTTACATCAGGATGTTTACAATTAGCTTTTTCACAGATGCCGAATGCTTCTCTGTCTTACAAAGGAGGAATAACAGCCTATACCTTACCGGAGAAAGTGAGATTATTGAAAGTAAACAGACAGGAAGCTGAAGAATGTGACTGCGTTTCAGAAAATATTGCTGAAACAATGGCATTAAACGTTGCCAGTCTATTTGAATCCGACTGGTCTATTGCTACCACAGGTTATTGTACTCCGATCCGTAATTCTTCATATAAAATTTTTGCCTACTTCTCATTCTCATACAAAGGAGAAATCATTCTTACCAAAAAATTGGAACTGCATCCTAAAACACAGGCCCTCAATGCACAGCTGTATTACACGGAATTTATTCTGGGATGCTTTAAAAGTGAAATCAACAGGCTTTTAATTTTAAAATAGAACCTATGGAACATAAGAATCAATATGTACTGATCACAGGGGGTACCAGTGGAATAGGGTATGAACTGGCGAAGCAGTTTGCTAAGAATAAATATGACCTTGTTATCGTTGCCAGAAACCATGAAGAGTTGAAAAAAAGAGCGGATGAGTTTAAAGGGTATGGAGTAAACGTCATTACGATATCGAAGAATTTATTTCTTCACGAAGAAGTTTATTCTCTTTATTCGGAATTAAAATTAAACGGAATAAGCCCTGAAATTTTAATTAATGATGCAGGGCAAGGTGTTTATGGTAAATTTCAGGAAACCGATATCCATCGGGAAATTGACATTGTCAATTTAAATATTGTTTCCATTATCATATTAACCAAATTATTTTTAAAGGACCGGTTACCGCTGGGATCAGGAAAAATTTTGAATCTGGCTTCTGTAGCCAGTAAGGTGCCGGGTCCCTGGCATTCGGTATATCATGGTACCAAAGCATTTGTCTTATCATGGTCTGAAGCAATTCGTGAGGAACTTAAAGATTCTGGGATCACTGTAACAACACTTTTACCAGGTCCTACAAATACGGATTTCTTTAATAAAGCCGGAATGAATAGGAGTAAAATTGCTGAAGATAAAGATCATTTTGCTTCTCCTGAAGAAGTAGCGATTGACGGATATAATGCTTTGATGAATGGGGATGGCAAAATTGTATCAGGATTGAAAAATAAATTATCTGTAGCTATGGCCAATCTCTCTACAGACAGTATGGCTGCTCACAGAATGGCTGAAATGCAGAAACCTGCAGATAACAAATAAAAAGATAAAGATGGGAAAGCTAGAAAACAAATCCGTTCTGATCACTGGTGCTGATAGTGGTATAGGCAAAGCGGTGGCTCTTCTTTTTGCATCGGAAGGGGCAGATATTGCCATTATCTTTCATTCCAATGACAGGGATGCTGAAAATACTAAAAAGGAGATCAGAAACCTGGGCCGGAGATGCTCCATTTTTCAGGGGGATATCAATGACTATGATTTCTGTGAGGAAGTGACACAGAAAATAATTTCTACATTCGGTAAAATTGATATACTGATTAATAATGCAGGTGTGCAGTTTCCTTCTGACAATATTGAAGAACTGGAAGAAAAAAATATCAGAAAGACATTTGACTCCAATATCGTTGGAATGATTTTATTAACAAAAATTGTTTTTCCTTACCTGAAAGAAGGAAGCTGTATTATCAATACAACATCTGCTGCAGCCTATCAGGGACATCCTGAGCTATTGGATTATTCTGCAACCAAAGGCGCTATTGTTTCTTTTACACGATCTCTGGCCTTGCAGGCAAAGCCAAAAGGAATACGGATCAATGCTGTAGCTCCGGGACCTGTGGCTACACCGCTTACCAAGAAAACTTTTGATGAAAAAGAGGAGAATCCTGATCAGCCGCCTTTGGAAAGAAACGCTACTCCTGAAGAGATAGCCACCAGCTTTCTTTTTTTAGCAAGTGACGATGCAGTACAGATTACAGGGCAGGTTCTTCACCCTAACGGAGGAATGATTGTCAATGGATAAATGTGATACAGTCAATTGATTATAAAAGAAATCAATATGGATATTACATTATTTTCAAAACCTGATACCATGAAATATGTTTAACTTTAAATATTCTGATCATGTATAGAGACGGAGCAAGAAAAAGTATATGGCAGGAGGAAATCAGAAAATTTTCTACCGGAGCTGATCTTTACCAGCTATTTGACGTTGCCATCATAGGAGGAGGAATTACCGGGGTATCCACTGCTTTAAAATTACAGGAATCCGGAAAGAATTGTATTATTCTGGAAGCTGCTAATATCGGATTTGGAACAACAGGAGGAACAACAGCCCATTTAAATGATTTCTTTGATACAACCTTTGCTCAGGTTATTGAAGATTTTGGGCTGGACTATGCCCAACAATATGCTGAATCCGGCAAAGATGCAATCAGCATTATTGAGAATAACATTGAGAAGTATAGCATCAGTTGTGATTTTACCAGAAAGTCTGCCTATCTTTTTGCATTGGATGAAAAACAGGAGAAACAGCTGAGGACCATTGTAGAAGGTGCCGCTAAAGTAGGACATGAAATGTCTTATGTGAATGAAATTCCTTTCCCCATACCATTTAAGGAAGCTGTACTAATTCCCGGACAGGGTCATTTTCATCCTGTAAAATATATCAAAGGGCTTTGTGATGCTTTTATAGAAATGGGAGGTTCAATTCAGGAGAACTGTGTTTGTGAAAGCCATGATGAGCAGGAAAATTATGTCATCTTAAAAACTTCAGAGGGAGAAATAAAAGCAAAAAATGTTATCTATGCCACACACATTCCGCCAGGAATCAATCTCCTTCATTTTACCAATGCTCCTTACCGAAGCTACGTAATGGCTTTTACCCTTAAGGATAATAAATATCCTTGGGAAATGGGTTATGATCTCAATGATCCATATCATTATTACAGAATTCAGGAAATTGATGGTGAAAATGTACTGATTGCCGGAGGTGAAGATCATAAAACAGGGCATGCTGAAGATACAGGAATATGTTTTTCAAATCTTGAGAACTATGTCCGTCAGTATTTTAATGTCGAAACAGTATTTTGTAGCTGGTCCAGTCAGTATTATGAACCTGTTGACGGGCTGCCTTATATTGGAAAGCTTCCGGGCAGTAAAGAAAAGATATTTGTGGCTACCGGTTTCAGGGGTAACGGAATGATCTTTGGAACACTTTCTTCACAGATTTTGCATGACTTAATTGTTACAGGAGCCAATAAATATCAGGATATATTCAATCCATTAAGAATAAAGCCAATTGCGGGATTTTCAGACTTTGTCAAAGAAAATGCAACGGTTGCATTTGATTTTATAAAGGATAAGATTTTCATAGAGAAAATTGATTCTTATTCAGAAATCAAAGAGGGAGAAGCAAAAGTGATCCGTTATGAATCTGAATCTTATGCACTTTACAAAGAAACCGGCGGCATATTACATCTTTTGAAAAGTACGTGCCCGCATGCAGCGTGTGAAGTACGCTGGAACAGTGCAGAATTGAGTTGGGACTGCCCTTGTCATGGATCAAGATTTAATGTTAACGGAAAGATGCTGACGGGTCCCACTACAAAGAATCTGCAGAAAATATTTCCTTTTCAAAAACAGTAAAGAGTAGATCTTTTTTATCATTTTAAATTAAGAAAATATGTCTCGATCAAGTTTCTTTTATCGTAACAGCCTGAGTATTGTTTTGATAGCTTTAATGTTATGCTCTCTTCTCGGTCAGTTTTTTACGGGATGGAGCGTTGAAAATAAAGAATTGGCTGAAAATGGGCAAAAAGCTTTGACACTCACTCAATATATATACAGCGGTCATTTTATACAGGCAACTTTCGAAAACTGGGAAAGTGAATTTCTGCAGATGATGTTATATGTTTTGTTAACAATATCCCTGAGACAGAAAGGTTCCAGTGAATCAAAATCAATGGAGGGAAAGGAAGATGTGGACCGAGAGCCCATCGTACATCCCAAAGCTCCATGGCCTGTTAAAAAAGGAGGGATATGGCTGAAAATTTACAAACATTCTTTGTCATTGGCTTTTGGGATTTTGTTCCTTGCCAGCTTTATACTGCACTTCTATGGAAGCTTAAAAGATTTTAATAATGAGCAGATTATGAATGATAAACCTCCGGTAAGCACAAGCCAGTATCTCACAGAATCCCGGTTTTGGTTTGAATCTTTTCAAAACTGGCAAAGCGAATTTTTAGCTGTTGCCTCTTTAGTGATCCTGTCTATTTGGTTTCGTGAAAAAGGGTCTCCGGAATCTAAGCCTGTAGATATGCCCTATGATGAAACCCCCTGATTTTTATTCAGTTTAGGCTTTACTTTCATTACCGCAAAGTAAGAGGTGGTAAATGCAGAAAGACTTTGATAACCTACTTTATAGGCCACTTCACTCAACGTAAACTGTCTGGTATCTATAAGTTCAATACTTTTAAGAATCCTTGTCAGCTGAAGGTATTTCTGTAATGTTATTCCAGTTTCATTTTTAAAGATTCTCTGCAGGCTTCTTACTGACATCTGTGCTTTTTCTGCCAAAGCGTCAATATCCAGATTGTATTTAAAATGAGAATTGATTTCATTACAAACAGGGATTAGTCTGGTATCCATTGGAACGGGAATTTCCAACCCATTGCTCTCCCTGCAGAAATTGGGAAGACTTTTTAAAATAGCTTTGAAAAAAATGTCCTGTTCTTCATTTTCTACTAATAACTGGTTCCATTTGGAGGCATAGAGGAGCATTTCTTTGAGAACGGGAGGAACTGCAAATACCTGAACATGCTGGTAAAATTCATCCTCAAAAACAGATTTAAATAAAAACAGCATCAGGTTAACCGTTTTTGCTTCGGAAGTTATTTTGTGTGCTTTTCCGGAAGGAACCCAGATCACATGATACTGAGGAACAAGATAGATTTTCCGGTCAATATGAAAATACTGATAGCCTTCCTCTACAAAAGTAAGCTGGGCACGGCTATGTACATGTTCATATTCATCATGCTTCCAGTTTTTTTCACACCATACATAAGCTTCTTTTTCGATGGTATCTACAAACTGGCTTTCTGTTTTTTCAATCAGTCCACATTTCATATTGACGTTTTGTATATATTTTTTGGCAAATTTAATAAAAACGACAATACTAAATTTGTATCATAAACTTATATCTTATTCAGAATGAAAAAAATATGTTCTTTTTTTATTTTAATTTTACTATTTAACACCGTCAACATCATGGCACAGAATAAAGCTAAAGTATTGGTTCTCATCCATTCGGATAATGGGGGAACTTACGAGCTGGCTAAGGAAATAGCTAAAGGAATTGAAAGTGAAAACAATGCAGTTCCCTATATTAAACTGGTGAAAGCCTCTCAAAACCCGATTTTAAAAAATATACCGGTAGCAACAGTAGATGAGCTTAGTGCTTATGACGGAATTGCTTTTGGTTCTCCTGTTTATTTTGGAAACATAAGCACCGGAATGAGTGAATTTTTATCTAAAACCGTTCAGCTCTGGACCAGCCATGCTTTGGAAGGAGTTCCAGCAACTGTTTTTATGTCCGCAGGAAGTGGTGCCGGAAAAGAGCTTGCCCTTCAGGCATTCTGGAACAGTCTTGCCGTACATGGAATGATTTTGGTCTCCAACGGAATCCGTGGTACCGAAGAACTTAACAAAGCAATCCCACAGGGAAATACAGTCTTAGGAGTAACCAGTATGGCTTCTTTAAAAGATGTGGAAAGACCTACAAAAGGGGAGCGCCATCTGGCAGAGCTGCAAGGGCAAAATTTTGCAAAAGTAGCTTTGGCGTTGAAAGATACCCATTCAAAAAAAGGTATGCCTGTTGTTGAAAACCACCAGGATTTCAATGAAATTTTAAAACAAAAAAATATTGTTCTTCCTCAGGTTCCCAAACCTGCCGGAAATTATCAGCCATTCGTACGTTCCGGAAACCTTGTATTTATCAATCAGGTGGCTTTAAAAGACGGAAAAATAGTTAATCCCGGGAAACTGGGTGTTGAGGTGAACGAACAGCAGGTAAAAGAGGCTACCAAAGTTACCATGCTTAACGTACTGTCTGTCCTGAGAGAAGCTGTAGGAGGAGATTTAAGCAGGGTGAAACAGTGTGTTCAGCTTACGGGAATCTTTAATACGAAAGATGATTATACCAAACATGCTGACCTGATGAATATTGCTTCGGATCTTAGTGTTGAGGTTTTTGGAGAAAAAGGAAAACATGCCAGAGGTACATTGGGAGCTTCCTCTATTCCAGTAAACTCTTCCGTTGAAATTCAGGCTATTTTTGAAGTAGAATAACCACTTGTGATGAACAAATCTTCGGTTCTATGGAAAACCTTATTTCTATTGATGTCGAAGGGCTTCCTAAAGGGACTTATTTTTATAAAATAGGGGCGCTCAATGCTAAATTTATCAAAAACTAAATATAAAAATCCCGTTTTAAGCGGGATTTTATTTTTTACGGGTATATGTTTGTCATACCGTAGGAATTCAAGCGTAGTAGGTTAGGATTTTTTTGTAACCACAAATCGAAGATTCGACATAGTCAAAAGTTACAAAATTTTTTAAACACTTAAATTATTAAAGTTTCCAGCTTTGCGCATATAAAGTACACTAAAGTTTTAAAAAGATCTTGATTTTCATCTTAAATGCACTTACTTATGCGCTATTATTTTAAACTTGCTAAAATGTTCTAATGTGTTTTAAATATTTGAAATGTTGAGATTCATATAGACTGATGTAGGATAGCATTCTACGTATCATGTTTTTTGAGAAAGCGAGGTCAGGATCTCCGAAATAATCTGTATACTTTGCTCCAATTGCTCTTCTGTAAGCGTACCATAGCTCAATCTAAAGCCATTGACGTCATTTTGACTGTATTGCTTAGGATGAATAATTCTGATATTTTTTTCAAGCAATAAAGTGGTGGCCAAATCCCAGTTCAACGTTGTTTTAGGGACAATCCAAAATGCCAGGCCGCCTTCAGGCAATGTAAAGTCGGCAACTTCAGTCATGTACTTTTTCAAAATCCTAAACGTAAAATCTCTTTTATTTTTATAATGAACGGTTGCTTTTTTAATGTGTTTTTTTACGGCTCCTTCTTTGATGAGCTGAAGCACTGCCTGTTCCATGATCACATCTCCATGAACATCGATAATCTTTCTAAGATCACCAATTTTTTGTAATAAATCCTGATTTTTAGTCGCCAGATAGCCAATCCTTAATGCCGGCGCTACGACTTTACTTAATGTTCCGATATATACATACTGCCGGAGTTCCGGGAAGCTTGAAATAGGCAGGATGGGGCGGTAGCCAAAATGAAATTCATTGTCATAATCATCTTCAATGATCGTAATGTCATATTGATTAGAGAGTTCTATTAACCTTAGTCTTCTGGATAAACTTAAAGTAACCGTGGTGGGATATTGCCTATGGGGCGTAATATAGATCGCTTTTATATTTTTATGTTGAACCAAGAGTTTCTCAATAGTTTCAACATTAATTCCTTCCTTATCTACAGATACGGGTAATAACGTGGCTCCTGAATATTCAAAAGCCCGCCATGCAGGGTTGTAGCCCGGATCTTCTACAATCACATGGTCACCTGAGATAAAAAGACTCTGAGCCGTTAAAAACATGGCCATCTGACTGCCTCTGGTAATGGATATTTCATGGTCATGGATCTGCATTCCACGCTGATGGTTCAGCATTTTGGCAATCATATTCCGGAACTCTATATCTCCGTGTTCATCTCCATATCCCATCATCTGCCATTTGGCCTTTATACTGAATATCTGTCTGTATGCTCTGGCTAATTCCGTTACAGGAGCAATTTTACTGTCCGGATGACCGTCATCAAAATTAATAAGTATGCCTCCTGACTTCATGGGCTGATCCTGATTATCGGTGCTTTTATTTATCCTTTTATGATGTAAAGCAGGCAGTTGATCCGATACAAAAATTCCTTTTCTTTCTTTGGAAATAACCCATTCTTCATTAATCAGCACCTGATAAGCTTCTACCACAGTATTTCTGTTTATTTTTAAGGTTGTAGCCAAGTTCCTGCTGCCGGGAAGAGCATCTCCGGGTTTCAGCCGTCCTGAGCGTATATCAGTTATAATACTATCTGCAATCTGCAGATATACTGCTTTATCAAGCTTTCTGTCAATTTCAAACTCTAATTTCCAAGGTCGTAGCATCTGGACTATCTGTTTATGTAAAAACTGAATCATTTAAACAGTCCAAATATAGAATAATTTTGTCATGCAATAAAGCACAAAACCATTATAATTTTAAAATCATGAACAAAAAAGAATTCAGTTCTAAAGATTTTCACGAAACATTTGCAAGACCAAAATATGCAAAGCCAAGCCATTTAATCCATAAAAATGTAGAAAATGCAGGTGAACACAATCAGTTTTCAACCGAAAGAAAACATCCTGTTTTTTTTGTTGATCTTCCCAGTAAGAATGTGAGTATGACTATTGGAGGGTTATTACCCGGTCAACAGACCAACAGACACCGTCATACTTACGAAACGGTATTGTATGTGATTGAAGGAAAGGGATGGACAGAAGTGGAAGATGAAAGAGTACATTGGGAGGCCGGAGATGCTGTTTATATTCCTTCATGGGCATGGCATAAACATCAGAATCTAAGCGACACAGAACCGGCTAAATATATTGCCTGTGAAAATGCACCCCAACTACAGAATTTAGGAGTTGCATTAAGAGAGGAAGAGGGTAGAGACCTGTAACTGTATCATCAACCATTATTAATTTTAAATAAAATAAATATGAAAAATGTTCCGTTTAAAGGGATCATCGCTTATCCGATTACTCCTTTTGATGACCATGAAAAAGTGAATGTTCCTCTTTTTAAGCACTTGGTAGAAAGACTGATTACATCCGGAAGCCACGGAGTTGCTCCTTTAGGAAGTACAGGTGTAATGCCTTATTTATCTGATGAGGAAAAGGAAGCAATTACGGAAGCTACTATAGAACAGGTAAAAGGAAGAGTTCCTACGCTGGTAGGAGTATCCAATCTTACTACAGAAAAAACAATTCACCATGCCCGGTTTGCAGAGAAGGCCGGAGCAGATGCGGTGATGATTATTCCCATGAGTTACTGGAAACTTACCGATGATGAAATTGTAGCTCATTATGATGCTGTAGCCAAGAAAATCTCTATTCCGATTATGGCTTATAATAATCCGGCAACCAGTGGAGTAGATATGTCTCCGGCTCTTTTGAAAAGATTGCTTGAAATTCCTAATGTGACCATGATCAAGGAAAGTTCAGGGGACATTCAGAGAATGCATTATTTAAGAAGGGAACTAGGGGAAGATGTAGCCTTTTACAATGGTTCAAATCCTTTGGCATTGGCTGCCTTTTCTGCGGGTGCCAGAGGTTGGTGTACTGCCGCGCCTAATCTTATTCCTGAATTGAATGTCAGTTTGTATAATGCTGTTGAAGAAGGAAATTTAGGAAAAGCTAAAGATATTTTCTATCAGCAGTTTGATCTTCTTAGATTTATTGTCAGTAAAGGCTTACCAAGAGCGGTTAAGGCCGGACTCAGTATTCTGGGTGAAGAAGGGGGCAATCTGAGAAGCCCTTTACAACCTTTAACAGAAAATGAGTCTGAAGAATTGAAAAAGATTCTTTCGGAGCTAAAAAATCAGAATTGATAGTTATTCATTCTTTTCATACCGGATAAACCGGGTTCAAATAATTTGTATCATTTGTAAGCCAATTCCCACAGATTCCACCGATTTTTCTGCTCTGTGAAATTCGTGAGATCTGTGGGAATTTTAATTTAAGATGCTTCGGACTTATATTTTCCGGCTTTTATATACAATTATATAACTGCATTTCCTTCTACACCGTCAGAATTATCTGTTTTGTTTCCTGTAATCGCTGAGCTTACAAATTTAAAAAGACTGACAAGCTTGCCTGCTTTTGTATCCCAATAATAAGTTTCCTTAGGCTCTACACGAATGATGGTAACGTTCGGGTCATCTTTTCCGTCAAACCATGCTTTTGCCAAAGGAGACCATTTGTCTTCAATGGTTGCCTTGTCTTTGTAAACAGAAGCCTCCCCGTAAACAGAAAGATATTGAGTATCGCTGTTATTCATGAAAAATAACTGTACTCTGCGGTCTTCTTTTATTTCAAAATTTTTATTACTGGTTCCACTGCTGATAAACCACAGATTACCGCTGTCATCCGTTTCCTGAAGTGTCATTGGCCGTGAATTGACAGGAATGGTATCCAATTCTGTACAGAACATACATATTTTTGCATTTTCCGACAGTTCCTTGATCTTTTTGATTGCTTCGAGATGGGTAAGATTTTGTGTTGACATCATATTATATTTTAGTGATTGGTTGATTGTTAAAAAGAAAATTCTTTTACAGAATTATCATGAATAATATTCAGTAAAACATTCAAATACCTGACCAAACCTAAATGAAATGTGGTATCATAGGTTAAAAATATATTTTTAGTAAGAGCCTGTTTAAATTTTATTCAGGAATTCTTATATATTTTGTTATCAGTTGTATTTTGTTGACAAGACTCAATAGTCAGTTTGAAATTATTTTTTGATTAAAAAGATTAATACAAAGCTTATGAATAATTCCGCTTTATTTTAAGCGGGCAAAGTGATGCGGCTTCGTCACTGATGAAGATATATGCTTATCCATACGCTTCGACGAATCAACGAAGTTGATTCTACCCTTTGCTCTCTGAAAATATGGATAATGAGCTACAGCTTTGCATTAGAAACACCTCATCAGTACATTATCTTTTTAATCAAAAAAATCCTTAAAGAATGTGATTTGGATAAAGATTTGAATGGTATACAAAAAATCAAATTTAGAAATTTAAACAGGCAAGTATATGAAGAACTTGTCTAAAGTTTCCTGATTAGAATAAGGCAAAAAGCAATGATGTGAATACATTTCCAATGTAAAGCTCTAGTTTCAAACCGCATTAATAAGGCTTTGAATCCGTCTAACCATGCATTCATACGCTCAATAACAAACCTTCTTGTGTATAATTTTTCATCAAAAATAACATTCCTGTCAGCGATATTTCCATTTCTTTTATTAAAGGCAATATTGGGCACTAACTCCTTTTTTGTACAAAATTTTCTAAAGTGCTCACTGTCGAAGCCTGCATCTGCATTGATAAACAAATAATCAGTCTTTATGGATGATCTTTTGAGACTGGATAAAATTTCATCTACATGATTTTCAATTTCAAAAAGGTCATTGTGGTTCCCATCAATAGCTTGGCTACATCCCAATGGAATACCTTGATTATCACATAAGAACAACATATTGGTGGTTTTGCACCTTTTTCGACCTTGGTAGCCAACTCTTTCTCCACCTTGCTTTGCCGGGGTATGAGAACCATCAAGCTGAACACAGGATAAATCCAAATACGTTTTGTATTTCTCAAAAAGACCCTCCTTTAACCGTTCCCAATTCCCGTTTCTGCACCATTTTCTGAAATGATAATATACACTTTTCCAGGAATAAGTCGAATGGAAAAATTGCTTTATTGGAAGTTCTCGCCATTGGCACCCTGTCTTTAAACGATACAAAATTGCACTTACAACCGCTTCTAATGGCACTTTACAATTATTTTTTGAGTGCCCTAAATCCAAATAAGAGCTAAACTCTTTTTTATTATATCTTTGTCTAACACAACTTTTTTGAAAGAATGATACAACTTTTTAGGAAATATCATTCTTTCTTTTACTTTAGACAAGTTCGAAATTAATATGATGAATTGTTGCATGATAAAAGTGTCTTTTTTTATACATTTTGGCTGAAGCCACGCTTCTAGTGAATAGGCAGATTTTTACAATCTATGAAGTTTCAGAAATGCTGTGATTTTAAGAATTTAAGGAGTTGAAAAAGATTTTATGTACATTTGAAAGATGCAGATTTCGCCACCTACACATTTGGCGCCTTTCATCAGGCATTATATCTTTTTGGAGAATTCTGAAGAGGATAGTAAGAATGTAAGGCTATTTACCGATGGCAGTACAGGCCTTATCCTGTCGGGTGATATGAATTTGCATTCCAATAGTTCGGTCGAGCGGATGCCTCTTTCTTTTTTTTATGGAGCTTTACACAGCTACAGGGACTTTTATTCGAAAGGGAGCTTTTCTTTAATGGCTGTGGTGTTTCAGCCCTATTTTTTCAATATTCTTTTAAAGATTTCTGCAAAGGAGATCCAAAATCAAATTATTTCCGCAGAAGATATATTACAACATCAGTTACATCCATTTCAGGAAAGGCTTTTCAATAAAGCAGATCCTTTATCAGTAATCAGCAGCCTTAATATCTTTTTTACTGAATTTTTGTCTGCAGAAATAGGCCCTGACTATCATTTTATAAGAGGAGTACAGCACTATATTCTTCAGAATAGAGGTTCTGTCTCATCCAAAGAACTGGAAAAATTTACAGGATATTCAGAGCGCCATCTGGAAAGGAAATTTGAAAATTATATGGGAATATCTCCTAAAAAATACAGTGGCATTACCAGGCTTCATTATTTCTTAAGTCTTATCAATAAAGGAATTGGGGATGAGAATATGACAAGCCTATCTTATGATGCAGGATATGCAGATCAGTCTCACCTGATCCGGGATTTCAAAATAAATACAGGGCTCACTCCCAAACAGTATGTGAAGACAGAAAATAAAATGGCTGTTAATTTCATTGAGCTCTAAATCAAAATGTCGGTTTTATACAATTTTTCAGTTATGCTGTGATCTAGTTTTGCTGAAAAAAATAATGAATATTAAAATTTCTACCGCACAATTTGAAAATAAAAGTGGAGATAAGGAATACAACCTTTCCATTATAGAAAAATTAGCTGCTCAGGCCGCTGCCAAGGGATCACATGTAATTGCTTTCCATGAATGTTCTGTTACGGGATATACCTTTGCCCGGAAACTTTCCCGGGAACAGCTTCTTGATATTGCTGAATTCATTCCCAACGGAGAAAGTATTCAAAAGCTGCAGCATATTGCAGGCCTATATAATATTACCATCCTGGCCGGCCTTTTTGAAAAGGACGAAAATAACAACCTTTTTAAAGCTTATGTCTGTGTGGATAAAACGGGATTAAAAGCCAAATACAGAAAGCTGCATCCTTTTATCAATCCTCACCTTACGCCAGGCAGTGAATATTGTGTATTTGATATATTAGGATGGAAGTGCGGGATTCTAATCTGCTACGATAATAATATTATTGAAAATGTGAGAGCGACCAAACTTCTTGGTGCCGATATTATTTTCATGCCTCACGTTACCATGTGTACACCTTCTACAAGGCCAGGGGCAGGGTTTGTGGACCCTGAACTTTGGTATGAAAGGGAAAATGACCCCACCTCATTACGGTTAGAATTTAATGGGATGAAAGGCAGAGACTGGCTGATGAAATGGCTTCCGGCAAGAGCCTACGATAACGGAGCTTATATTGTTTTCTCAAATCCTATTGGTATGGATGATGATCAGTTGAAAAACGGATGTTCAATGATTATAGATCCTTTCGGGGATATTATTGCAGAATGCCATTCATTTGAAGATAGTTTTGAATCAGCTGTGATTACTCATGAAAAACTTACCCAGGCTGGAGGTTTCAGATATATGAAAGCCCGCAGACCTGAGCTGTACAGAGATATTATAGGAATGGATCATGAATCTCAACAGAAAGTGGTCTGGCTGCCGGAAAAGAATAGCTGAATACTACAAATCTCCCGCAGGTCAACGGGATCTGTGGGAGATGATGTTTCCTTTTTTATTGGGTTCAAACCAAAAATGGGGCAAAATGTCCACTTCGTTAAATAATTTGATGATGAGAACCCAACTATTTCATTGCAAACAAAATAGTTCCGCCAATGATTAACAAAGCTCCGATTGCTGTTTTTAACGTTAATGTTTCTTTGAAAAATAATACAGATAAAATAATGGCAATAGCCACACTTAATTTATCTACAGCGGCTACTTGCGACACTTTTCCTATTTGCAATGCTTTAAAATAAAACAGCCACGATAATCCGGTTGCAATCCCGGAAAGAACAAGAAAAATAATATTAAATTTTGACAGCGAACCTATATCTTTCGCTTCACCTTTTATGAACACGATACTCCATACCAACACAAGGATAATCACAGTCCTTATCCCGGTTGCGAGGTTAGAATTGACATTGGAAACTCCCATTTTGGCAAAAACAGCTGTAAATGCCGCAAATAATGCCGACAACAGCGCATAATAGAACCACATATTTCTTATTAATTTAAAAAGTTTTAACCAAACCTATTCCCATACTTTTATCCTGATAAAATGGCATTACCATCGTCGCTGTACTTTTATTTTTACCTCCCAACAGATTATTAACTTTAGGACATAACCAATAGGCTAATTCTGTAGAAAGTATCCCAAAACCAGCACCTGCAACGACATCCCCTACCCAATGTTTATCATTTAACATTCTGTAAACTCCTGTAAAAACGGCAAATGAATATCCTGAAACTCCCAGCCAGAAGTTGGTATCCTTATATTCCCTGAACATAAATTGAGCAGAAGCAAATGCTATAGCCGTATGCCCCGAAGGAAATGATAGATTATTGGATCCATCCGGTCTTTCTTCTTTAACAATATGTTTTAAAGGAACTATAATTGCTGATGTAATTAACATTGAAGTTCCGTAGATGATACTTCTGTCTTTAAAATTATGTTTTCCCTTCAGTCCGATTGCATTTAATCCGTACACCAAAACTGCAGGGGCAAACTGTGTATAATTATCCAATCTGATATGATCGGGTTTATGCTCATTAATTTCGTCTCTGGTGGAGAAGTTTAATTGCTTAAGACCATTCACAGACAAACTGGCGACTCCGTAACCAATAAGTGCGGTAGGAATGATTAAGCTTTTATAATTTAAATGACTTTTTTCAGTGCTTAATGCAATAATACTGTTTTTATTTGGTTCCTGAACCTGAATGGTATCATTGCTTGTTTGTGCAGACATTTTTCCACAAGCAAAAATTAATACGAAAAGGCGGAATGCTGTTTTTTTAGTAAACTTTGACATCTTAGTAAGTTATTAATTGATTTTAAAATTTATTCGGAATACTTCTTTAATTGAATATTCACTTCTTTAAACTTTGTAAGAACTTTTTGACCGTAGTCTGTGTAATATTCATGATCCGTTAAGAATTTGCAGTTCTTTACCAGCCATTCTTCATCTGTATAAGCCAGTCCAAGATATTTTTCAAACTCTTGTCGTATTGCTTTTTCATACTTTGGATAGTTCGGACATGCCAAATGATATAGATCTGCATCACACAGCACTTTTTCAATTAAAGAAGAAGGTTTTGGAGGATATTTTGTAGAATCAATACAGCTTAAAACAGTATAAATAAAATCTTTTTCGCATCCGAAATTTTCTAAAAAATTCTGTGCTATTTTTTTACTTTCCTCTTCATGACCAATATAAAGATTCACATATCCGCAATCATGAAACCAGGCTGCCACCTGTAAGACAAGCATTTCCTCCTCCGAAAGGTTACTTTGTGCACCAATTTCCCGTACCGCATTTACTACATCATAGGTATGCCCCATACAGTGAAAAGAAAAATCCTCTGAAAGATTTTCTGAAAGAAATAATGTTACATAACTGCTTACAGCTTCTACTAAATTATCCATGATCACTGTTGAGTTTTTTATTAAAATTTATAACTATAGCCTAATCTTACAACTTGAGTTTCATAATAATCATCACTTGTATAAGTAAATCCATTCCCCTGTATTTTCTTCTTAATTACCATTGTATTCAGCAAATCTGTGGCGTTTAAGAATATTTCTCCTTTTCCGTTTTGGATCGATTTTTTCGCTCCCAAGTCCATTGAAAACCTTGAGCCTATTTTCCCTTGCGGAATAATATCTGGAGCCAGATAAACAGCTGTCAATTGAGCGTCAAAACCTTTAGAAAGCTTAAAAGTGTTATTCAATTTTACATTTCCTGAAATGGCCGTTTTCCGATTAGCAGAAAATATATTGGGTTTTGGATAAAGGTTTTCTACCGAAAATGCATCAATCTGATTTCTGTATATATTTCCATTAATATTAAAAGAATATGTTTTCGAAACTTTCTGATTCCAGATCATTTCCAGCCCTGAATTATAACTTTTCCCTGCATTTTGAAATACAGCATAAATCAGTGTACTTTCAGGAACAATACTTGAAATTCTAGTAATTGTTCCATTAGCAAAACGGTGGTATAAAGCTGAATACAAATATCCTTTATCCCAATTATATTTGTGTCCAAACTCAATCGAATTGGTAAACTGAGGTCTTAACTGTGGGTTTCCGACTTTAATGATTTCAGCATCATCATATTTTGGGAAAATACGGATATCAACTTCATTTGGCCTATCAACTCTCCTATTATAAAATACAGATAACTTGTTTTGATCGTTTAATTTATAAGCCAGTCTCAGGTTTGGAAATGGTTGTGTATAATTATAGCTGTCACTTTTGTACGTCGGATGATTGGGATTCACATCATACTGAATTTTCACATATTCCAGTCTTACACCAAGTTCCGCTTCCCACTTTTCGTTTTCGAAAATATAATTACCATAAACAGCAGGAATCAACTCTTTATAAGTTGCCCAACCTCCTGCATTGGCATCCAAAACAGAATTTGTACCAGGAATA
Source organism: Chryseobacterium sp. Bi04 (assembly GCF_918698085.1). Lineage (GTDB taxonomy): Bacteria > Bacteroidota > Bacteroidia > Flavobacteriales > Weeksellaceae > Chryseobacterium. The sequence goes on along the minus strand of NZ_CAKKLP010000005.1, from coordinate 51,354 downwards.
AAATTCATATCCGTAGGAATACTTCTGTTTCTCAGTTTAATTCCTGTCTCAATGCGTCCGTATTTCAGAGGTTTCACATAATCAATATTAAAATCATAAACCTGTTCGTCAGACAATAATTTAAAGGCATCTGTTCCGGTTGAAGCCGGCAAATAATTGTCGTAAAAATATTTCTCGTCTTCTCTGTGGAATGTATAATTGAATCCGACATTCAATACATGTCCTACATCTTTGAATTTATGCTGATAAGAAGCAGTTCCCATAATCGTGGTTTTCAACTCATCTTCTAAAAACTGCCAAAGTCGAAGACGTTGAGAGAGATCTCCATTGAAAAATGGCTGGTCTCCACGATCTATAATTTTCTCACTTCCATACAATCCTGAGATTGTTATTGTATTTTGAGCATCTATATTCCAGTCGATTCCGGCTTTTGTGGTAAGATAATTTGTGTTTCTATTTCTTTTTAATTGTGAATTAATGATTGTTCCATCGTCGTAAGTTCTGGTTACAAATTCATTTTTATTCAATGTTTCCGTGTATAAATTATCAGCCTGAAGGAAAATATTAACCTTATCTTTTCTATAGTTAAGCGAAACCGAAGGATTTATTTTTGGTGTAATCGTATATTGAGGTCTTATCGTTGGCAAGTTTTCTTTTCTTACCCAATAGGAACCTGTACCATAAATAAAACCAACTTTCCCGTTCCAGCCGTTCTGTTTATTTTTCTTCATAATAATATTAATGATTCCGGCATTTCCGTTGGCATCATATTTTGATGAAGGATTGTTGATGATTTCAATTTTATCAATTGCAGAAGACGGAATATTATCCAGTCCGCTTTGGCTTCCAAAACCAGTCAATGCCGTTTGTTTACCATCAATTAAAACAGTTACTTTATCGTTACCGCGCAGCTGCACTTTTCCGTCCTGGATAGTTACTCCGGGAAGATTTTGCATACTTTGTAAAACCGAACCTCCGCTTTGGCTGATATTATCGGCAACAGAATATGTTTTTTTATCAAGCTGATTGCTGATTTCATTCTTTTTAGAACCAGTTAAAACAATTTCTTCAATTTTTGATTCTTTTTCTTCCTGCGGTTCAAGTTCTACAACAGAAATTTCCAAAAATTCTGAAAGGCTTCCCACAAAAAGAGATTGAGCTTGCTTTCTAAATCCTGAATGTGAAAACTCCAGCTGATAGTGTCCAGGTTTGATTCCGGTTAATGAAAACTTGCCTTCTTCATCAGTTATCGTTCCGGCAACAAATGTGGAATCTTTTGCATTTTTTGCCATTATATTAACATAAGACAACCCTAACAATTTCATCTTATTTTTTACATTTCCGGAAATGGTAACAACAGCCACCTGTGCAAAAGCTATGGAAGAAAATAGCAGCATTACTAAAAACGCTAAGAGCTTGATTCTATTCATATTATTAAGTTTAGTCTTTGTTTTCCTTTAAAAATTTTCCATTTTTGTCGAAAATCAGATCTTTTCCACTTATTTCTGCCTCATAGGTAATAATATCTTTTGCATCTTTAATTTTCGCGGCTTCTTTTATTTTCTGATTGGGGTAATTTTTAGTGATATATGCTTTGATTGGTGCAGAAAGAGAATTGATACTCATTTCTGTTTCTGTTTCAAGAATGTTGCCTGAAGGAGTGATCACAACAGAAGTTTCCGTTCCTTTTACTTTAAAACCTGCTTCATAATTACCATCTTCTTTTACCCATTTTACCTCTTTAATAGTTGGAAATTGTTTTTGAAAACCTTTCTGGGCAGATGTAGGAACATCTTTCTGCTGAACTTTTTGAGCATTAACAAAAGCTACAGCTGAAATCACTGTCAATAGGAATGCTAACTTTTTCATTTTAATTAAATTTTTAATTTGTAAGGCAATATTCAGGAATGATTTAGAAGAAATTTTGAATTTTTAGTTTTGAAGATCTAATTCTTTCTTTTGCTTTTGATGTGATATAATAATCATCAGAAATAATAGACCTAAAGAAATCAATGAAGCGTATAGTGTACTTAGATTTAATCCACCTTTTAAAATAGATTTAGTAAGAAAATCTCCGAAAGTTGCTCCAAAAGGCCTTGTAAAAACAAAAGCGACCCAAAACAGCAGAACATGATTAAGCTTTGTAAAATAATGAAGCAGAACAACAATAAGTATGATAACACCCGTAATTACAGCTCCTGCTAAATAGCTATATCCTAAATTATCACTCAGGTAATCTCCAAACGCTGTTCCCAGACTGTTGGAGAAAAGAATAGCAACCCAGTAAAAAATTTCTTTATTTCTTTCAAAAACCGGATATACTTCAAGAGTATTATATTTTTTATACCATAGAAAAAGCGTCGTCAAAAGACCGCTTACCAGCATTAAACTACCCAATAAATATCCGGTTTTCAGGGTTCTGTCTATAAAATCTGAAATTTCCGTTCCTAATGTGGTTGTTCCTATAATTACCAGCCAGTAAATGACCGGAATGTATTTTTTTACATTCAGCTGTATTGTAATAATAATGATGAAAAATAAGAGGGTGATTCCTATTCCAACAGTGTAACCAAGGTTGAGCGTCATAGAAATAAAATCTCCCAAAGTTTCTCCCAGTGTGGTTGCTGTTATTTTCATCAGCCAGAAGAGAAGGGTTACAGCTGCTACCTTATTTAGCGTTTTCATATTTTTCTTACAAATTTGATATACAATTTTGTAGAAATTTAGAATGCTTATTTTTTGTAAAAGTATTTAGCTTTCATTTTGCCATTTTTTTAACTATGGTTTTCTCTTGGTGTTCGAAATGAATTTTCCTAAATCATAATTTAAATTTTTATAATACGATAGAAAAAATATGCATACTATTTTCAAATTTATAGCTGATTTTCCATTGATGAAATTTGCAAATTTCACTAATTATAGCCAATCCTAAACCACTACCTTTATGATCCGATGAAAGCTTTGAAAACCTCTTGAATAAAAACTCTGTATTCAATTTTTCTGTTCCGGAATTAGCAACCTCAAGCACAGAACTTGTTAGTTTAACCGAGATTGATCCGTTAGGTGAAGTATGCCGAATTGCATTTAGTATCAGATTATTAATAAGAACTTCCGTTAAACCGCTGTTTCCGTTTACTTTTATATCAGAAGAAATATTTTTATCAACAGAAATATTTTTATGATCGAAATGTTCCTGTAATATTTCCATACTTTGATCTAATAAGCCATCAAATTGAATAATTTCAGCGTTATCAAACTGACTATTGTCGATTTTGGCCAGCAACAAAAGGTTTTTATTAATTCTGGAAATTCTTGTTAAAGCCCTGTACATTTCTTCAGCAATCTGATATTGTCTTTCTGTAAGATCTTCGCTTTGCAGTAAAATATCCAACTTGTTTTTCAAAATTGCTAAAGGAGTCTGTAATTCGTGTGAAGCGTTTTCGGTGAATTCTTTTTGAGTTTTAAAAACCGAAATATTGTGGTCTATTAATTTTCTTAAAGATTGGTTGAGTTCTTCAAATTCTGTTATGTCAGTTTTATCAAATTCGATTTTTGTCTGGCTGTTAAGATTAAATCTTTTAAGCTTATCCAAAGTATTTCGGAATGGCTCCCAGACTGAAGCTGAAAGCCTTTTGTTTAAAAACAATAAACCAACAACGATAAGAATAAAGAAGAAAATGGTTACTAAAGCAATGGCAGCAACGGTTTCCTGAGATTCTTCAATATTGGTTTCAACGGTAAAAAGGAAAGGCTTATTATTAATATAAATCACTTTCATTAAGCATCTATATCGTTCTATCTCAGGTTGCGATATAAACGTTTTCTGCTTTTCTACAGTAAAAAACACATCTTTTTTTGTACTATTGGATAATGCTTTTTTAATATCGGTTCCCGGCTGGATCTGATTCCAAAGCACTAAACTTTTTTCTAACTCCTGATCAGAAAGCTTTAGACTATTAAATTCATAAGCAGTTTTTTCCGCGATTGTTCCATTATGTTCGTCCAATTCACCTTTCCAAATAGTATCAATTACAACATAATATACAGGAATACTAATGACCAGAATGATAAGGACATAAATAATAAATGGCTTTGTAGTCTTGCTTAATAATGGTTTCATAGATATTTAGTTACTTTCCCATTTATATCCTGTTCCATACACTGTTTTCAGATAATGATCGCATCCGGCATCATATAATTTCTTTTTCAGATTCTTTACGTGTGCATATACAAAATCATGATTGTCAAGCATATCTGCAAAATCACCAGACAAATGTTCTGCTAAAGTGCTTTTGGAAATTACCTTATTTTTATTTCCTATAAAATAGAGCAACAGATCGAACTCTTTTTTGGTAAGAGTAATGGTCTGATTATTAATTGAAACAGTTTTTGCTAAAAGATCAATCTCTACTTCATTCTGCCTTACAACATTTGAATTATTAAATTGTTTTCTGCGGATGATAGAATAGATCCTGGCCATTAATTCGGAAAGATGAAAAGGTTTGGTAAGATAATCATCTGCACCTAATTGTAAACCTTTTACTTTATCATTTAAAGCATTTTTCGCAGAAATAATGATAACACCATCTTGTTTATTTTGCTTTTTCAATTCTTCTAAAATAGTAAGTCCGTTTCCATCTGGAAGCATGATATCAAGCAGAATACAATCATAATTAAAAGTCTCTATTTTGTCCATTGCGTCACCAAATGTCGTTGCAAACTCACATAAATAGTTTTCTCCAGAAAGATATTCGGAGATACTTTTTGCCAATTCTGTTTCGTCTTCTATTATTAAGATCTTCATATTACAAATCTATATCTCCAATTCTGAAGAAATTTTGAATTAATTGTTTACTGTATAATGGTAGGCAGTTATAGAAATTATTTGTAATGGATATATTTTTTAACTTTTTGTACTGTATTTTTAGAGCAATCTGTGAGTTTAGCAATTTCTATAATGGTTGGTGGATTTTTTTTGTTTAAATAATGAATAACATTCGGGTACTTGGCTAGAAATTCGTCCACAGATTCTGTTGTATTTTTTAATCTCCCTTTATAGGTTCCTTTAGCTTTTGCAATTGCAATTCCTTCTTTTTGTCTCTCTAATAAAGAGTTCCTTTCCATTTCACTGATATTGGCTAAAACACTTATGATCAATTTGAATGTTGGATTTTCTTTTCCATTAACCCAACTTTCCAGCCCTAAATTATCTACCTTCAAACAAATATTATTTTTGTGCAATTTCTCAATAGTCTGTAATACATCCAATGTATTTCTTCCTAATCTGTCAATACTTGAAACACTCATGTAATGTATCTTATTTTCTTCAACGGCTTTTAGAAGCTCTTTTGCATGGACTCTCTCACTAAATGGAATTGAGCCACTAAGTTTATCTATATATATTTTTTCATCAGGATATTGTTTTTCTAACTGCCGTTCAATTTTTTGGTTTAATGTAGATACTCTTATATATCTTGCCTTCATGTTAGAATTTTTTTGTTAATAAATATAAATAAATTTTACCAATTTTAGAGTGGGTGTTTTTGGTATGTGATTAATACTGTTAATTTGTCTGAAATTATTGTATTCTACTACCAATGTTAAACTATAGTCTAAGTAACCACCCCAAAATTGACCGAAGTAACAAGTCATTTTGTTCATGAGGCTATTGGAGAAAATGTTTATATTCCTCTTACAAAAATATTATCAGACATAAATTATTCGACAGATTTTACTTCATCTTTTTTACACTACAGCCGAAAATCAAGTAAAGATTCTCCTGCAGGAAGTATTATTTATGCAGCAGTTATAGCTTTAGGATGCAATATTGGTGTAAGGAAAATGGGTAAAATATCTACAGGTATCGGAGCTGATAAATTAGAATATGTAGTAAGGTGGTTTTTTAGTAGGGATAATATTGATGAAGCGAATCAAATGATTTTAGAAATTACGGACAAACTTTCACTACCCAAAATATACCTTCAGAAAAAAAATTCATTACACACTTCAAGTGATGGACAAAAATTTAACGTAACTGTTCCTTCAATCAATGCAACACATTCTTTTAAATATTTTGGAACCGGAAAAGGTATTTCCGCTTATAGTTTTATTGATGAAAAAAGTAAACTTTTTTATAACAGTGTAATTAGTGCTTCTGAAAGAGAAGCTGGATATATACTTGATGGACTTCTCCATAACAAAGATATAGAGAGTGACATGCATTCTACAGACACCCATGGATATAGTGAAATCATATTTGGGGTATGCAATTCTTTAGGAATTTTATTTGCTCTAAGAATAAAAAATTACAATGGTCAACTTTTATACACATTTAAAGATTTTCCAAGAAATACTTATGAAAGCAAAGGTTATAAAATTCTTCCTTCAAAAAGTATGTATATAGATGAGAACATCATTAAAGAGCAATGGGAAAATATATTGAGATTATTATGTTCAATTAAGTTGGGAGAAGTTAAGGCTTCTATTATTTTGAAACGATTAAGCTCTTATTCAAAGCAACATCCTTTATATAAAGCAATGAAAGAAATTGGTAGAATTCATAAAACTTTATTTTTATTACGGTATTTTGATGAGCCTTCTTTAAGACAAAGCATTGAAAAACAATTGAATAAAATTGAACTATCACATCTTTTTGCTAAAGCTGTTTTTTTTGGCAACAATCAAGAATTTAAATATGAGACAAAAGAAGAGCAAGAAATTGCTGTAGCATGCAGACATTTAATTCAAAATGCAATTATCTTATGGAACTATCTTTTTATCTCAAATAAACTTTCCGAAATTGAGCAGAAGGAGAAAATACAAGAGAATATAGAATTAATGAAAAATAGCTCTATAATGACTTGGCAGCATGTTAATATGCATGGGGAGTATGATTTTGTAATTGATATTGAGAAACCACCATTCGATATGATTAAGATTAACTCATTAAATATTAATTAATTATGGCTTGAAATGAACATTTTGTCCCATTTTTGGTTTGAACTCTTTATTGTTGTATCATATGCTGGAGGTCACTCCAGGCACCCCCATTGTAAACATGTTTGAAACCCTTCTCTTTTAATATATTTTCTGCTTTTACACTTCGGAGACCATGAGAGCATACTGTAATATATGTTTTTTCGGGATTCAGCTCAATATAGCGCTCCCTGATGGTTCCCAAAGAAATATTGACAGAGCCTGCTATATGGCCCATAGCATATTCTTTCTCCGTTCTCACATCAAGGATTACAGCTCCTTTTCTGATCAGCTGATTCAGATCTTTGTCCAGGGTCTGATATTGATAAACTCTGTAGATCACATATACTGTAAGAACGATTCCTCCTAATATCAGTAAGTTTCTTATAGTTTGCTTAAAATTTTTCTGTCAATATAAAAAGTTCCAAAGGGAATAAAACAGGCTAAGATAACTTTCCATGTTGTCTCCTTAAATTTCCAGCCCTGTTCTACACCCACACTCAATGTATTGAATAGAAAAAGTAGAAATAAAGTACCATGAACCGGCCCTAGCGTGCTTACAAGGAAAGGAGCATTCAATCCGTATTTAACAGGAACTGCAATGAAAATTAAACTTAATAAAGAAATACCTTCAAGGATGGCCAATATTCTCAGGCGTCCTATTTTAGTTTTGAATAAATGTATCATAATTATCTGAAATAAGGTCTGTTAACAAAAGGAGAGAAGGGCCAGGGAATGGCAATGAAAATCATGACTAATGCAGCTATAAACCATATCATCATTATTTTAAACTTTTCCCGGTCTTCCGGTTTTCTCTTAGCCAAAGCTGATCCAATAGTGATCAGGATAACAGCAGTAATCATCATTGTGATATGAATAAGTCCGAAGAACAACAGATCAAATGATTCTTTGGCTTCATAAAAATTTTTCCAGAAGTATCGGACAATGGGACTTTTAATATACAATATCATCCCAAGAACCAGTTGGATATGAGCTATGGTAGCAGTCCAGTGTCTTACAGAATTATCCGTCTTTGTAAACTGACCTGCGGAAAAATATCCCTTATAAGCCCGGAATATTGAATAAATAAGGCTTAATAGAACGAGCCATCGGAAGGTTGAATGCAGGAAAGTAAGTGTCTGATACATGCCTAGTTATTTTTGAACAGAGCAAAGGTATAATAAAAACATACTAATTAGTATGTTTTTGTTTAAAAAAATTATTGAAGAGTTTCAAAATAGGCTTTAAGTCCTTTTAAATAAATAAGATACACTGATTTGGAATTTTCGAGTTTTCCAAGATTTCTTACTCCCCAGTACCCAGACATCACAAAGACTGCAATTTCTTTTGCGTTAACGGTTTGTTTAACGGTACCTGCTTCTTTACCATTATTTATACTCTCTGTCATGGCATGTTCCCACTGTTCAGACAAATCATTCAGAGCTTTGGTGAAATTTATATTCCATGGCGCCATTTCCTGTGTGAAATTAGAGGCAGGACAGCCATATTCAACTTTTAGAAATTCATTGTCCATCAATACTTCATGCATCAGCTTATAAATGCTATCCAATGGATTGTGGCTTTGCTGAAGAGGTTCTACAAAAGTTTTTTTAAATGTAGGTTTAAGAAGTTCATTGATAATAGCAATCCCCATTTCATCTTTCGTTTTGAAGTGATAATAGAATGCTCCTTTTGTTACCTGTGTTGTAGCAATAATCTCATCAATACTGGTGGTTTGATATCCTTTTACATAAATGAGTTCAAAGGCTTTCTGAAGAATACTAAGACGGGTTGCTTCTGATTTTTTCATTCAAGTACTGAGTGTATACTGCAAAGGAACAAATTTTTAATAAGAAACAAAACTATCCTTATTCTACTTTAATAGAATTTAAATTATTTTTTAAACCTCGTAAATTTCAGCGTCTGTAAAAGCGTAGAACTTACTTTTCTCAGGCAGATTTTTAGTATCCAATCCTGTAAACCTGCTAAAGGCCGGTAACAATAACTGGTTGCTGCTAAGGGCAAAACAGGGGAGTCTGATACTTGTTACAGCAGAATTCAAAATAATTCCCGGGTGAATATGCCCTGTAACCTGAAATCCTGATGTTGCTGCATCAAAATCGTGAATAAAGGAAATTCCATTCATAGTGAGTACCGGGGTTTTATAATGTAAGCAAAGTTTCTTCTCAAGAGATTTTGAAATCCGGTCATGATTTCCTTCAACAAGATAAAACTCTATATCAGGATATTGATTTCTCCAGGTACAGAATTCATCTACATCAGAATTATCTCCTGCATGAAGCAGGTCACCGACTACAATAAATTTTTCCGGCTGAAAGCATTCAATAAGTGCTGATAATCTTTCCAGATCGCTCTTCATGATATGGTTGGCCAGGGCAATCCCGTTTTTACGGAAATGAGCCGTCTTTCCTATATGAAGATCAGAAAGGACCAATGCTTTTTCCTTTTCCCAAAATGCTGCCCGTTGATTGGTTAAAGTAAAAGTCTCGTTTTGTATAAAAATATTTCTGGTAGCTATAAACACGGGTGATGAGTTAAGAGTTATGAGTTAAGAGTTATGAGTTATGAGTTATGAGCTAAGAGTTTTAAAGTGTAATCTGCAGGGAGTTATAAGATCACAAATATCAGGTATCTTTTCTGCTTACATGAAAATATTCATCGAAAATATATGTGACGGGAATTCCTGTAGCAATTTCCCTTTCCAGAATTTCTTCCGGTGATAAATGTTCCAGGTACATAATAAGTGAACGGAGGCTGTTTCCATGAGCTACGATCAATACATTTTTCCCTTCTTTCAGCAAAGGGGCAATTTGGGTTTCAAAGTAAGGAATTACCCGGTTGTAGGTATCTTTAAGGCTTTCTCCGCCCGGAGGAACCACATCGTAAGATCTTCGCCAGGTGTGCACCTGTTCATCTCCATATTTCAATGCTGTCTCAGCTTTATTAAATCCTTCAAGATCTCCGTAGGAACGTTCATTAAGTGCTTTATCTTTTATAACCGGAATATTGGGTTTTCCTATTTCATCCAGAATGATGGTAAGGGTATGCTGTGCTCTGATCAGTACAGAGGTAAAAGCGATATCTATTTTTTCTTTTTTTAAGATAATAGCAGCCTTTTTAGCTTCTTCAATGCCTGCATCAGTAATATCTATATCTTGCCAGCCTGTAAATCTGTTTTCAAGATTCCAGAGTGACTGCCCGTGACGGACCAGGAACAATTTTGCCATTATTTATACAATATTTAATCTTCAAAGAAGGTACTCTAAGGTACGATGATTATTAAACGTATCAAAGATTTTTAACTATAAAAAAGCATCACAGTTTCAGAGATGTTCTGTTAGACTTGTAATAGGTTTTAATGTAAAAACATCTCCGTTAAAGTTTCAGCATTCTTCTGATCCTTGCATCCAGCCCTTCACTGGAAAGCGTTTGCCTCAGGCTGTCTACTTTTATCGGAAAGCTTAGCGGGGTGAATGAACGGGAATGTTTTAAAATAATTTCAGATTTTTCAATTCTTTTGAATGCCTCTACAAGACGCTGTTCCTGAAGCTGCATATTAAAAACCTCAGTATAAGCCTGTTTGATAAGGAAATGATTGGGATCATAATCTTCAAGTACTTTAAAAATAAGACCTGCAGAACTTTGTAATGATTTGTTGGACCGTTGTTTACCTGCATAATTTTGAATAACCATTCCTGAGATCACTGCAATATCCCGGAATTTCCTTCTTGCCATTTCTGCGGAATTAATACTGGCAATCACATCATTCATAAGGTTATCCCTTGTTAAGATAGAGGGTAGATTTTCATCGTTAAGAGGGATTTCCTTATCGCTGAATAGCTCAAATCCATAATCATTCATGGCCATTGAAAAGGAAATAGGAGCCAGCTTGGAAATACGGTAAGCAATTAATGCTGCCATTACTTCATGAACCAGCCTTCCTTCAAACGGATACATAAATAAATGATACCCTTCACGATTCCTGATCATTTCCACCAAAAACTCATCTTCTTTGGGAATATGAGAGCTGGTTTCCTGGTTTACTAACAGCGGATGCAGGAATTTCAGTTCTTTTTCCGAAGCTTTAGGACTTAAAGCATGCGAAAGTTTCTCCCTCAAAAAATGTCCCAGATTGGAGCTTAAAGGTAATCTTCCACCCAGATAGCTTGGCACCAGGGCTTTTCCTTTTGCTGACCTTACATAGACAGTCATATCTTTTATCATGGCTACTTCCAGTGTACGGCCTGCTAAAATAAATTTCTCTTCTTTTTTCAGTTTTGAGATAAAATATTCCTCAATCATTCCCACATACCCACCGGAAATAAATTTTACCTTCAGCATGGCATCACTCACAATTACTCCCATATTCATCCGGTGAAGCATGGCTATTTTCCGGGAAGTTACTTTGTATAAACCGTCTTCCATAATAACGATTTTGTGGAATTCTTCGTAGTTTTTTAAAACGTTGCCACCGATAGTAAGAAATTCAAGAATACCTTTCCATTCTTCGTCCATTATTTCCTGAAAAGCATATACTTTTTTGATCCTCTCATATAATTCATCAGGATAAAAGCCATCACCTACTGCCAGAGTCATCAGAAACTGAACCAGAACATCAAAACAAAGAACCTGAGGTTCTCTGGGTTCTACAACTTTCTGTTTTACAGCTTCTTTTAAAGCCGACACTTCAATCAGTTCTAAAGAATGCGTTGGGACACAATAGATTTTAGAAGTTTCAAAAGGGGAGTGTCCGCTTCGTCCGGCACGTTGTAAAAACCTTGCTACACCCTTTGCTGAGCCAATCTGAATGACGGTATCTACGGGTTTAAAATCTATTCCCAAATCTAAAGATGAAGTAGAAACTACGGCTTTTAACTTTCCTGAGCTTAAGTTTTCTTCAATCCAGATTCTGAGATGGGCATCAATAGAACTGTGATGAATGGCTATCTGTCCGGCAAAGTCCGGATAAGCGTCCAGCAGCAATTGGTACCACATCTCACTTTGGCTTCGGGTATTGGTAAAAACAATGGTTGATTTTGAATCGAGAATAATAGGGACTACTTTATCTGCCAATTTATTCCCAAGATGCCCGGCCCACGGTAATATTTCTATTTCATCCGGGAACACTGGAATGATGTCTATTTTTTTGTGTTCCTTGGCGGTAATTTTTACTTTTTTTATGCCATAGGGAATAAGAACTTCCATGGCTTCATCAAGGTTTCCAATGGTAGCCGTGATTCCCCATATTTTAATTTTGGGAACATACTTTCTAAGCTGTGAAATCCCCAATTCTATCATTACCCCGCGTTTTGAACCCAGAAGTTCGTGCCATTCATCAGTAACAACAGTTTTCAAATCCCGGAAAAAAGCTCCGTTATTTTTCTGTGCCAGCAGAAGATGCAGGCTTTCCGGAGTTACCACAAGAATTTCGGGCATTTTTTTTACCTGTTGTTGCCTTACTTTTGGATCTGTATCCCCATTTCTTACTCCTACGGCCCAGTCCAGCCCAATTTCATCAACTGCTTCCTGCATAGCTTTTGCAATATCTTTAGACAAGGATCGGAGAGGAGTAATCCATATCATCTGCAAGCCCTTTCTGTAATTTTCAGGGTGATTCAGGAAATCGGAAACCAAGGCTAAAAAAACAGAAAATGTTTTACCAAAACCAGTAGGGGCTATCACCATTCCGCTATATCCGCTTCCAAATTTCCGCCATGTATCCGTTTGGAACTTAAATGGTGACCTATTTTTTCCAGCCATCCATTGCTGAATGATTGTAAATCCGTCGGTATGTTCAAAAGCTGCCAAATTACTGTATTAATTTTTTTATTTCTTCAAGACTATCAATTTCATCTACCGTTTTATCTTTCCGCCATCTTACAATTCTGGGAAACCTTAACGCTACACCACTTTTATGACGGTTACTGAACCCTATTCCTTCAAAAGCGATTTCAAAAACAAGCTCTGCTTTTACGGTTCGCACCGGACCAAATTTTTCAATCGCATTTTTGTTTACAAACCGGCTGACTTCCATAATTTCTTTATCCGTAAGCCCGGAATAGGCTTTTGCTATGGTTACCAGAGCATCTCCGTTTTTTACAGCAAAACTGTAGTCGGTATAGTAAGCACTTCTCCTGCCACTGCCTTTTTGGGCATAGATTAAAACGGCATCAATGGTAAACGGATTAATCTTCCATTTCCACCAATCTCCTTTTTTCCGCCCGGAGTGATAGGGAGAGTTCATTTGCTTCAGCATTAATCCTTCACTGTTAATAGCCCTTGAATTTTCCCGTATAGCATTTAATTCTTCCCATTTCTCAAAATCAATATTTCTGGAAATGGTAATGTTTTCAGGATCTTCATTGAGTATTAACTCTTCCAGCATTGCCCTTCTTGAAGAAATAGGTTTCTCCCGCAGGTCATTATTTTCAAGCTCCAGGAGGTCATAAACGAATACTTCTACAGGGATTTCCGATATCATTTTTTTAGTTAAATTCTTTCTGTTTAATCTTTTCTGTAACTCATTGAAATTTAAAACTTTACCATCCTTTACCGCAAGTATTTCTCCATCTAAAACAAAGTTGCCTTTCATGGCTTTTACAGTATCTGCAATTTCCGGAAACTGTTCTGTGACAAGCTCTTCTCCTCTGGACCATATAAAGACTTCATCATTCCTGCGGATGATCTGTCCCCGTATTCCATCCCATTTATATTCCACCAGCCATTCATGAGGGTCTCCCAGCTGGTCAGGTTCTTTTTCTAATGGATAGGCAAGGCAGAACGGATAGGGTTTTGAATTATCCGGGTTGATATTTTCAGCAGAAATTAATTCTTTAAAAGAAACTTCATCAGGCTTCCATTTTCCCATAAGGCTATGCATCAGTACACTGGATTCTTGTCCCGAGAATTTTGTCAGGGCATTGATTAATGTTTTATCTGAAACACCGATGCGGAAGCTTCCCCCTATTAATTTATTGAAGATCAGCCGTTCCGTATAGTCCAGACCGTTCCATGAGTTCAGAACAAATGCTTTCTTTTCTGCCTCTGTTTTATCTTTTAAATGAACAATTTCGTTCATCCACTGTGATAAAGTACGGTCAATTTTTTCCTGAGGCGGAGGAAGGATCAGTGAAATTGTTTCTCCAAGGTCTCCTACAGAAGAATAAGATTCCTGAAATAGCCAGAATGGAAGTTTAGTTATTTCCAAAACCCATTCTTTCATGTAATTGGTGTTAACATTTCTCTTGGGCCTTTTGCCTGTAAATAAAGCAATAAACCATAGCTTATCATCATCCGGAGAACGTTCCAGATAATCAAGGATGGCCTCAATCTTAGCATTGGTTTTATTGGTTGTTTCCAAAGCATTGATCAGATCTGCAAAATGTCTCATACTTCAGGGTTTTCAGGGTTTACCTTTTCTGTTTCTTCATCATCTTCACCAAAAAGAGTTTCCACCACATCGGCATGAATGCCAATTTCATTCAGATATTTTGAAAATATTTCAGTCTGTCCATGGGTAACATGAACAATTTCGGCTTCTGTAGCTTTTACGGTCTGCAAAAGCCCCTTCCAGTCTGCATGGTCACTCATAGCAAATCCTGCATCTGCACTCCGCCATCTTCGGGCACCCCGCACCTGCATCCATCCTGAACATAGGGCCGTTGCCGGATCAGGAATTTTTTTAATGATATTGCTGTCCAGTAAAGCCGGCGGAACAATAACAATTTCGTGTTCCATCTCTTTTGGACGTTCTTTAAAATCTGCAATGGTATAATCGGGAAGCTTGATTCCGACAGTTTCAAAAGCCTCATTCAATTTTCCAATGGAGTAATGGACATATATTTCTCCCAATCCTTCCACAGCTTTCATAATCCGCTGGGCTTTTCCTAAAGAATATCCAATAAACACCGAAGTTTTATTATTTTCTTTATTCTTTAGCACCCAATTCTGAAGTTTTTTATTTAAATCCTGAACTTCTAACCAATTGTAAATAGGCAGTCCAAAAGTACTCTCTGTAACAAATTCATTACATCTTACCAGTTCAAAAGGGGTACTCAGCCCATCATACTGAACTTTATAATCACCAGAAATAACTGTTACATATCCTTTATATTCAAGTCTGATCTGTGCAGAACCAATAATATGGCCCGCAGGATGAAGGGACACTTGTACACCGTTCATATTAATTTTTTCTCCATATTCTACTCCCTGGCATTCAATATCCAATCCTATTCTTTGATACAGGATCGGTTTTGTAAAATGATGACAGAGGTATTTTTTCATTCCCCAACGGGCATGGTCAGCATGTCCATGGGTAATGACTGCCATATCTACAGGCCTCCAGGGATCTATATAAAATTTTCCCTGTGGACAGTAAATACCTTTTTTAGTAAATGTGATTAATTTCAATGGTGTGATTGGTTTTATAGAATGACCTTCAAAAACTTAACCAAATTACAATAAACCGTTTACTTTTAAACCGGAATATGAAAAAATACCTTGTAGTCGCAATACATCAGATGAACTTTCCAGCAATAAAAAATTGAACTTTACAACAATAGTAACCTTTCGCAAATCTTTGAAATTTGTATCATCATAAAAAAGAATACAATGAGTAAAACAATTTTGATTACAGGTGCAGCAAGCGGATTTGGGAAGATTGCTGCTTTTGATTTGGCAAAGAAAGGACACAAAGTAATTGCCACAGCTCAGGTTTATCCTCAGATGAGTGATTTAATCAGAGAAGCTAAAGAAAAGGGAATCGATCTTACAGTTGATAAACTGGATGTCACCAATTCCCGTGATATCGCTTATATCCATCAAAAATATGATATCGATATTTTAATCAGCAATGCCGGGATTATGGAAGGAGGCCCTATTGCTGAACAGCCACTGGAATTGATCCGTTCTATGTTTGATGTGAATGTATTTGGTGGGCTGGAGCTGGCTCAGGGGTTTGTCAAAAAGTTCATTGAACAAAAGAAGCCGGGTAAAATCGTATTCACCACTTCTATGGGTGGGCTGTGGACTGTACCTTACGTTGCTGCATACTGTGCCTCAAAACATGCAATGGAATCTATTGCAGAAGGTTTAAAAACAGAACTGGCCCAGTTTAATATTAAAATTGCAACCTGCAATCCTGGAGTATTTGGAACAGGCTTTAATGACCGTGGGGTAGACTCTATTTTCCGATGGTATAATCCTGAGACCAACTTTACGCCTCCATCTGTCTTTGACGGTACTGCAGAGTCACTGGCTCATCAGTTAGATCCACAATCTATGGCAGACTGCATTGTGAATGTAGCTTTAGATGATCATTCCAATTTTAGAAATGTACATCCCAAAGAAACGGAGGATTTTGTAAAACAGCTTCAGGCTGAGGCATGGACGGCAAAAAGTTAATCATATGGGAATCAGTTATGATCTGGCAGAAAAAGCATTAAAAGCAGCTGTCCGGAAAGCAAAAACGCTGAATATTCCTGTAAGCATTGCCGTGGTGGATACCGGGGGACATCTGGTTTCTTTTGCAAGGTTAGACAGTGTATATGGGGTGATTGATTTTGCAGTGAAAAAGGCAAAGACTGCTGTTATGTTTGGTGTTGACAGCGATATTATGGGCAGTATTATTACCGGAGCTGACATGCATGGCTATGGAATGCTGAATTCTAATGGGGGACTGTTAACAATTGGCGGAGGAGTAGTTATTAAAAATACTCAGGGAGAAATTATCGGAGCAATCGGCTCTTCAGGCGGAAGTCCCGAGCAGGATAAAGAGATTGCAACGGCAGGCGCTTCCGGTATCGCTTAATTTTCAGATATTTGTACAATGGAGAATACTTCTGAAATCATCTTTGATAAACTGGTTTATTCATGTGCTTTTGAAACGTACAGGGGACATGAAGAATTTATTCCGGATCATTTTCTGGGATTTCAGATATCCGGAGAAACGCATGCTTTTCATGATCAGGGAAAAACTGTTGTTAAAGAAAATACCGTGGTGCTGGTCAGAAAAAATCAATTGATCAGAACTATTAAATATCCTTCAGAAAAAGAGAAGTATCAGTTTATATCAATTACCCTTGATCTTGAAACATTGCGGCAATATGCTACAGAAAATAAAATTGTTATGGATGTTCCGTTTGCGGGTAATCAAAGATTATTTTTTGAACCGGATGATTTTTTCAGAGGTTATTTTCAGTCTCTTCTTCCGTATGTTGATAAAACAAAAGAAGTGACGCTGAGACTTGCTATTTTAAAGATCAGGGAAGCTATAGAGCTTATTTTACAAAGCAATCCGGATTTTAAGAATTTGCTGTTTGATTTTTCAGAACCTCATAAGATCGACCTGAAAGAATTTATGAATAAAAATTTCATGTTCAACGTCTCTGTAGAGGCTTTTGCCAAGCTTACAGGGCGAAGTCTCTCAGGATTTAAGAGAGATTTTAATAAAACTTTCAGTAAAACACCCAAACAATGGCTCAAGGAAAAAAGACTGGAAGAAGCGTATTATCTGATCAGGTACAAACAAAAGAAGCCATCAGATATCTATCTGGATCTTGGTTTTGAAAATCTTTCCCATTTTTATTATTCCTTTAAAAAAAAATACGGGAAGACAACATCTGAAGTTTAGCTTAAAATAAAATGATGGTGAAAATTCTATTGTTAAAAGACACAGCAATATAAAAAGGGAGCGGGAATAATCGCTCCTTTTTCTATAGTAAGGGATCATTTTTCTGCTTTAAACATATCAGACATCGCCTCAAATTAAGATCGCCATGCCGTGCTGAAGATAATCTGTTTAGATAATCTCAAGCAGAGCCTCAAACCTCAAATAATATTTCATCAAATAATACTGTCAGCAACAACTGGCAACTTATTTCTCAAAATCATAGAGGTTAATCCCTATTTCTTGATTTCTAACTTTTACTACCCTGGTAGACAGCGGGTAAAAAATAAATTCTGCAGCCCCCTGAATAGTTGCTTCTAACAGATGGCCGGCAAGAGCCGTATAATCTTCTCTCCCCAGGGTAATATGGAGGTGAAGGGTGAGTTTTTCTTCTATTTCAGCAACATTTCCTGAAATATTGGTTACTTCCATTTGTTCTTTAAAAGTTGTATCAACATAATTTTTTGTTGAAGGATTAAAGAAACGAAGGGTAGCCTCACTTACAGCTCCTATTCCTGTAATTTCTCCTGTCTGAATATTCTGGTCCCGTACAAAATCTGTTAAAGTTTCAACAATTTTAGAATGGTTTTTAAGGCTTACAATATAAATATGATCAACTTTTCTGGCTGACCAATGAGTTCCTTTTACGTTGTGGATATCCATGATCTTATTTTTCTTATTCTGAAGCAAAAAATTAACCAACCAGGGAACTTTACCGAATAAGTTTTTATTATATTTTTCACAGGAAATTTTTAAAAACCGAGAAACTTTCTGAAATTTGCAGCAAATAAAAAATAAATGAAGATCGTCGATATTGAAAGTTGGAACAGAAAGGAGCATTTTGAATTTTTTTCAGGTATGGCAAGTCCGTACCTTGGCTTTACAACGGAGGTAGATTGCACAAAAGCCTATGAAACGGCTAAAGAAAACGGGTATTCTTTCTTCGCTTATTATTACCATAAATCTATGGTTGCTATCAATACAGTTGAAGAATTAAAGCTTAGAATAGTAGAGGGAGAGGTCATTCAGTTTGATACAGTTCATGCGGGAAGTACTATTGGGAGGCCTGACGGTACTTTTGGCTTTTCTTTTACTCATTTTTCGGAAGATTTTGAAATTTTCAATGCTGCCCTGCAGGAAGAAATAAAAGGAGTACATCAATCATCAGGGCTTCGGTTAAGCAATGAAAGGCTGGGAAAAGATCATGTAAGGCATACGACTATTCCATGGAATTCTTTCACCGCTATTTTACATCCTACAGATTTTAATACAACAGAATCGGTTCCGAAGGTTGCTTTTGGAAAATTTAATATCCGCGATGGAAAAAAATACATGCCGGTATCTGTTGAGGCACATCATGGGTTGGCAGACGGTATTCATCTTGCAAAATATATAGAGGAATTTCAAAGACAGCTTGACCTGTAAGAACAGTCTTTACACCCAGACTACTCAGTTGATTTAAGGGAAAGGAAGCTTCTTATAGATGTTTTCTTTCCTAATAATAGATTTTTCTTTTCTCAATCTTTACAATATTATCTTTTTCCATTTGCTTGATGGTACGTATAACAGTTTCTACACATAATCCGGTAAGCGAGGCAAGCTGTTGACGGGTAAGCGGTACCTGAAATGAATAGGCTGCTTTATCATCGTGATAACTTTTCAGGTAATCCAGCAGCAATTTTAATTTTGAAACGGGGCTTTGAAAAGAGAGATTGTAAAGCATAATATATTTATAATACATCCTTTCCGCAAGACATTGATAAATATTCAGCGAAATCTCAGGATTGCCCCTTATTAAACTTAAAAACTTTTCTCTGGACATTTTGAAGATAGAGGATTTTTCCATGGCTACGGCGTTCATAGGATAAGGACGGTCTACAAATAACAGTGACTCACCAAAACTGTGGCCGTCAGAAAATAGGTTCTGAATAAATTCTTTTCCGTCTTCAGTATAGTTGTTAAGCTTAATTTTTCCTTTTTCAATCTGATAATAATACATCGGATATTCCTGCTCACGGAAAATGAGATCTCCCGCTTTATAGTTTATTATTTCGGCTCCAAAAAAAGTTAATAAATCTTCATTGATCATATTCGTGACTATAGCTGATTAAACTTCAAAATATTCCTAAATACCTTTTTATAGATAACAGGAATGCTGCATTTAAAAAAAATAAAGAAACATCTATTTTATTTGTTTTTATCACCATGTGGTACCATATATCTACCACAAATATTCATTTTTATGAAATCAATAAATTGAAAGGTATTGATCAGGATCATAAAAAGTGAACAAAGAATCTGCTACTTTTACATTATGTTAAAATAAAGAGACATAAACAATGGTAAACCGCCTGATGAAAGCGGTTATGATATTTTGCTTAAAAACATAACGTGGTATGTATGTGGTACACTGTTTTAATAGAATTTTAATCATTTTTTCTTTCTTTGCTCTGTATAAAAATGATAGTAATCCTATATGTGTAATATTTTAACATGATAGCTCAATACTGGTAAAATATAATTGCTGTTATTGAATTGTATTTAGAAAAAAGAATAAAACTTTTAATACATAAAATTATTTAATTTCTGTACTGAATGGTAAAAACAGAAATTGATAAGAGAAAAAGATATTGTACTGATGCATACAATAATGCTGCATCAGACTTTAGTAGAGATGAGAACGTACTATGAAAAACAAAAAACCTGAATCCAATTTAGAGGATTTGAATCAGAAGATTCTTGTAGAAGACGAAATTATGGCACTTGCTAAAGCAAACTCTCCTCGTTTACTTAGTAAGTTCAGGTTAGTCTATCCTGATTTTTTCGAAAAATTGTCTGCTATACAGCCTGGCCTTAAAAATTCTGAAGCTATTTTTTGTATTTACCTGAAGCTTAATATGACGACAAAAGAAATAGCCACATGTATATTTGTTACTCCAAAAGCAATACAAAACAGGAAAAACAGGATCAGAAAGAAACTCAATATTCCTTCTGAGCTTGATATTTATAAATGGTTTAATGAAATTTAAACCATTTTTTTTTTGAACTTAAATTTCTATAATAGCTTTGTCCAGATCATGGTAAAGGAGTATTTTCCAACGGTTTTCTTTTGCTTCTTTTTCCCATGTAAGCCTTAACTCCATTGCCTTTCTGCCGTCGAAATCACTTTTGTAAGCCAGGTGATATTTTAAATAGGAGGCCTGGGGAAGATCATCAGCACCGTAAAAAGCCGTTTCTCCGTTTTCCCGGATCCAGAAAACCTGCATAAAAGGGGTATGACCGCCAACCACTTCGTACGCTATCTCATCGGTAATCTGCCCTTTATCTTCATGCATCCATACAATATTAGGAAATTGGATCAGTTTTTCCAGGATCCCGAAATCGAAAGAAGGATTCCCTTTATTCTCCATGGCAAAATCCAGCTCACGCTTTTGAATGTAAATTTCAGCATTCGGAAAGGTAGGTTCAAAACCATAATCCGTAGCTGTTACAGCACCTTCTATATGGTCTTTATGGAGATGGGAGAGCAGTACTTTTGTAACCTGTTCCGGTTTGATATTTTCTCTATTCAGGATTTCAGAAACAACAGTGACTTCATTCTCATTTTTCCATCCAATACCAGTATCCAGAAGGATATAGTCATTTTCCGTGATAATCAGAAAAGGCTGTACAGACATTTTGATCCCTTTGGCCGTATCAAAATTTTCTGATGTTAAAAGACTGAAATCTTTTGTTTTGCTTGCTGAGAAATTACCTTCTTTGAGGGGAATGATTTTCATGATGCAAATTTCTTCAATATTTCTAAAAGTTCAAAGGTTTTTCATCAATCAGGATCATCAACAAAAGCAATCGTACAGATGATCTACCAGTTATTCAATCCATTTTTCAACGCTTTTGTATAGTTTTCCTGATCAAAAGAATAAAGGTCAGGAGATTTGTGGGCTCCTCCACGTCTTTGTTCTTCTAGTTTTCTTAATATGCCTAAGTTTTTAATCTTTCTGTAAAAGTTTCCGCGATTAAGTGTTTTACCCAATATCGCTTCATAGAGTTTTTGCAGTTCGGGAAGGGTAAACTTTTCAGGAAGCAGATTATATCCGATAGGTTTATAGGAAATTTTTTCCCTGAGAGTCAGCAGTGCCTTTTCAATGATTTCCCGGTGATCCATAGCAAGCTCAATTTCCTGAAGCTGCCTTAAATAAATCCATTCACAGGTTTCACTCATTTCGTCAGCAACCGGATTGATTTCAGAAGAGTGGTACAGGGCATAATAGCCCACCGAAATAAACCGCTGTTTCTGGAAAAGACTGTCATCAAAATCTTCAAAATAAGACTCACTTCTGTTTTTCTTTCCGAAGACCCCGAATTCTTCAAGAAAAACATGGGTTATACCTGTCCGGGATTCCAGGATTCTGAGTACGGCTTCATCCAGATCTTCATCCTTACGTACATATCCTCCGGGAAGAAGCCATTGTTTTTTATAATTCATTTTTGCCAGCAAAACTTTCAGCTCATTCTGATCAAAACCAAAAATAACAGGATCCGCTGAAAGGTGAGGGAGGTAAATTTCTTTTGCTTCTGCAGACCGTTTTAGAATCTGCCCTTTAGAATCGATATCATTCATAAATAAGTGTGTATGGCAAATGTAAGATAAAAACAGATTGATACTTCAAAAATACTTTATTAAAGGCAGTTTTGAGAAAAATCATCTATTACACCGACAGATTAAATAGATGATTTCCTTGTATTAAAATGACTACCTTTGAACTCTTAAAAAAAGAATATATTTCTGACGGATCTGACAGGCTCCATCATTCGAAATCATTTTCTACCCACTCTAATTTTATTTGTAATATGCAGGAGAACGCTTCTAACGGTATTTCAAGGACTGTAATCTGGCTGATGGCCATTATTTCCGGGCTTGTGGTAGCTAATAATTACTATAACCAGCCTTTGCTGGCCCTTATTTCTGAAGATCTTAATGTTTCGGAAAGTGCAGCGAGCAGGATCTCGGTACTTACCCAGATTGGGTATGCGCTGGGATTATTGTTGCTTGTCCCATTGGGAGATAAATTTTACCGTAAAAAACTGATTTTAATTGATCTATTTCTTGTTTTTGGATCCCTGTTATGGATGACTTTTGCCACACAGTTATGGATGCTATACGCAGCCAGTCTACTGATCGGAGCAACATCTGTTATCCCGCAGCTATTTGTTCCCATTGCGGCAGAGCTATCATCAGATAAGGAGAAAGCTGGCAATATCGGGCTTGTAATGTCCGGTCTGTTATTAGGAATTCTACTTTCCCGTTTTGTGGGCGGAATTGTAGGGGAAGTCTGGGGATGGAGAGCTATGTTTGGAATTGCAGCAGGCTTAATGATTTTAGTTTGGGTGGCTGTTTATAAAATGCTTCCGGAACTGCATCCGAATTTCAAAGGCACTTATAAAGAACTGATGCGTTCTGTGGCTCATCTTGCCAAAACACAGCCTATTCTTCAGCTGGCGTCATTCCGGGGAGCAATGGCTTTCGGGTCTATGTGTGCTTTGTTTACTACTTTGGTTTTTCATATGGAAAAGCCGCCTTTTAATGCTGGCTCTTCAGTGGTAGGAAGTTTCGGACTGGCAGGAGCGGTAGGCGCATTGGCAGCTGCGAAAGTAGGAAAGTTGCAAAAATATCTGGATCTCAACCGGATTATACTGTATTCGTTATTGATTGTCATTGGAAGCTGGGGGTTTACCTATTTTGCCGGAGAAACCTATTGGGGACTGATTGTAGGAGTAATTCTTGTAGACCTAGGGGTACAGTCCAGCCATATTATGAACCAAACCAATTACTTTTTGATAAAATCCAATGCTGTCAACAGACTCAATACGGTGTATATGGTTTCTTATTTCATTGGAGGATCATTAGGTACCTGGCTGGCTTCTGTTGCATGGCAGAAAGCACAGTGGGCAGGGGTTTGTTTTGTAGGAACAACCTTTGGCGTTTTAGCACTGATTGCCCATATCCTCTTTTGTCAAAGAGTCAACAAAAACTGAGATCACACTCATACAATAATAAAAAATCGCTGATCAATATTGATTAGAGATTTTGTTTTTATAAGAAGAAGTTCTATACTATCCTGTGATATAAAGCTATTCCTAAACTTCTACCTGTTCCTGTAGCAATTCCCGATGTTTTCCTCCCCATTTACTTAGCTCGTTCCAGATAGGGATAAGCTCTCTGGCAATATCAGTGAGTTCGTAATCTACTCGGGGTGGTACCTCGGCATGAACTGTTCTTTTTAATAAGCCTTCTTTCTCCAGTTCTCTCAGCTGCAGGGTAAGCATCCTTTCTGTTATTCCTGAAATTGATTTCCGAAGTTCACTGAAACGCAGTTTTCCGTCTTTAAGCTTATCCAGAATCAGAAGTTTCCATCTTCCTCCAATCTTACAAACAGCATAGGTGAGATCACATTCATGAATATACTGCCTGTTGATATTATTGGTTGAATTTTCTTTTATTTTTCCCATTACTTACAAATTTGTTAGTACCGTACAATTCACTGTATACAGTGCAAATGTAAGGCTTGAAATTTAATTTTGTATCATCAAAGAGAAAAACACAGCAATAAAGGAATGATAGCGCTACAGTTCCCTGCTGAAATAATGTAATTCAAAATTAAATAACAATGCAGTTTACACCACAAATCAATCGGATTTTAAATCAATTAGAAAAGATACAGTCATTTAATGCCCAGAGCCCATTAGATGATACCCGAAAATACCTTGAAACAATGACGCTTCAGCTTAGCGGGAAAAAGGAAATCGTGACTATGATTGAAGAATTGAATATTCCGAAGGAAAATTATCAGATTCCCATCCGTATTTATCGCCCTAAGGGAAAAACAGCTCAGAAATCATCCGCCATTATTTATGTACACGGGGGTTGGTTTATTGCCGGAGGATATGAAACTCACGATGCTGTTGCCCGTAAGCTAGCCAATAAAACCGGTTCTGTCATTATTTTTGTAGATTACCGTCTTGCTCCTGAGCATCCTTTTCCTGCGGGACTTAATGATACTATTGATGCTGTAAAATGGGTGGCAGACCATGCTGATTCTTTAGGAATCGATCAAAATCAAATTGGAATTATAGGCGACAGTGCCGGAGGGGCACTTGCAGCAGCTGTTTCAACGGAGGTAGGAGCGCTGCTGAAGTTTCAGGTATTAATTTACCCTGCTGCAGACAATACATTCACTTCCAATTCCTGGAAAGTGTACGAAAACGGCCCTGTTTTAAATAAAGAAGGAGGAATACAGGCGTGGAACTGGTATCTTCCTGAAGATCAGGCCAACAATCCTTTGGCAATCCCTGTTTTATTGGAAAATTTTAAAAAGACTCCACCCACACTGATTATTTTAGCAGAACACGATCCGTTGATTGATGATGGAAAGCAGCTTGCCGGCAACATGGAAAATGCAGGTATTGCTGTCAAAAAAAGCCTTTATAACGATATGGTTCATGGATTTATGCATATGGGAGAAGTATTGGATGAAACACAATCCGCAATTAATGAAATCGCTGAATTTGCCCAGCAGAATTTTAAAACGATTAATGAAAATCAGCTATGAAAAAGTATGCTTATATAGGCTGTCTGGGATTTATTGCAGTTATCACAACAGAGTTTGGGGTCATTGGTATTCTTCCTCAGATTGCAGAACATTACAGTATCAGTATTGATAAAGCAGGCTATCTGTTGAGTGCTTTTGCCCTGGTAATTGCTCTTACGGGACCCTTTATGACATTGCTTACCTCAGGGTTTGACCGGAAAAAAATAATGTTGGCTGCTATTTTTATGTTTTTGGTTACAGGATTTGTTTCTTCATTTTCACCGCCATTTTGGCTGCTGATGATTGTTAGAATTCTTCCTGCATTTCTACAGCCTGTGTATATTGCATCTGCTCTGTCTGTAGCCGTATCTCAGGCCGAAGAACATAAAAAAAACGGGCTGATGAGCATTGTTTTCAATGGAGTTGCTATCGCTATGGTAACCACAGTTCCCTTTGCTACGTGGGTTTCCGGCCTTTGGTCATGGGAATATTCTTTTATGATTCAGACTGCAGTAAGTTTAATAGCACTTATTACGATTCAGTTTCTGTTACCGTCAATGCCGGTACAGGAGAAGAAATCTTTTGGAAGTCAGGTAAGTATACTTACTCAGCCTTCTTTTGTCTTAAGTACATTGACTAATTTTTTTATGATTACAGCCTGGTTTTCTACGTACAGCTATTTTGCAGACTACCTTAACAAAGCAAAAGGCATGGATACTACAATGATAAGTTATATGCTGCTGGTTTTTGGAACGATTGGAATTTTCGCCAACTGGATTGCCGGGAAAATGCTTAATAAAAATGTAGCCGTAACAACGGCATTTTTCCTCTCCGGAACCATTTTAGTGCCTATCCTGTTATACATTTCAGACGGAAATATGATAGGCACTATTCTGGTCATAGGGATTTGGGGATTTCTTTATTCCCCAAGCTTTTTGAATGCTTCTACTTATATGATATCAGCAGCTCCGGGTTCTTTAGAATTTGCCAACAGCCTGGCAACATCATTTGGAAATTTAGGGGTTACTTTAGGAACAACTATCGGAGGTTGGATTATTGTCACAAAAGGAGTCGTCTTTACACCCTGGGTTGGAGTTATTTTTGGACTTCTTGCATTTTCCATGATGATCTTAAAAGGACTGTATGAAAAACGGAGCCAGCCTACAATACCCTGTAAAGAATAAACTGTAACAAATTTTATTACATTAAAATAAATTCGTATCTTTGCAGTAGTAAATTTCATAAAATACCTACAATGAAAATAGAAATATGGTCGGACGTGATGTGTCCGTTTTGTTATATCGGAAAAAATAATTTTGAACAAGCGCTGAACAAACTTCCTTTTAAAGATGAAGTAGAAGTAGAGTGGAAGAGTTTCCAACTGGATCCAAGTCTGGACCCAAAGCAAACTCAGAATACAATTGAATATTTTAGAGAAAAGAAAGGATTTCCTGAAGCACAGGCAACCCAAATGATCAGCCAGGTTGCCCAGATGGGAAAAGGAGCAGGAATTGATTTTAATTTTGAAAAAGCTCTGATCACCAATACTTTCAGTGCCCACAAATTGCTTCATTTGTCTAAGAAGTACAACAAGTCTAATGAGATGGAAGAAGCTTTATTCATCGCTCATTTTATCGATGGTAAGAATGTAGGGGACACGGAAGTTTTGGTTTCTCTTGCAGAAAACTTAGGAATTGATAAAGAAGAAGCAAGACAGGCTGTCACTTCAGATCAGTTGGATTATGAAGTGAACCAGGATATTCTGGAAGCCAGAAATAACGGGGTTTCCGGCGTTCCGTTCTTTGTTCTGAATGGAAAATATGCTGTTTCCGGAGCACAGCCGGTAGAAGCTTTTGAAGAAGCACTTCAGCAGACTTATAAAGAAACGGTAAGTCCTTTTAAGGATATTTCAGGAGGCAGTGGTGCTTCGTGTGATGCTGATGGATGCAGCATTTAATGATAAACCTATTTAAACTAAGTAAAAATTTAGTCACAAAAGCTGAATGAAACGCTATAAACACTTTAGTTATTTTAAGTTTAAAACTGATTGAAAATATAAAAGTGCACTTAAGCAAAAAATCTTTGATTTTTTAAAAACTTACGTGAGCTTTAGTGAGGCTTAGCTTCACAGCTTTATTAAACTTAAGTATTCAATAAACTTTGTGACTTTTGAATATGTCGAATCTTCGATTTGTGGTTAAAAATAAAAAGTTTAAACAAGTTCAATATTAACCCCGGAATAGTTCAGAACTTTCCGGGTTTTATTTTTGCTAACTTGCATAACAAAACAGTTAATAGTGATTATGAAAATTATTAACAACCTGAGAATAGTCCATTATTTCTTATTTACATACGCTTAAGAAAATCAATTCTATTGATTTTAATCTTTGCTCTCTCAAAGTCTTACACTTAGATATAAAACTTTGCGTTTAAATTATCCTTAACAGATATCATTTATGGAAACTCCCCAACCTATAACTAATTAAAGAAAAGTTTCAGGGTTTATAATATTTACAAAATACAGGAAAACTGTATCTTTGTAAGACTCTATAAACAGGTATACATCTCATTTCTCTATGATAAAAATTAATAACGAAGCTCATTATCCCATTGCAGATACCCTTTTTGTTTTTGCATTAGACTCAGAAGCAGGAACTGTATTTGACGAAAAAAATAAATTGGTAACAGGAATTGGAAAGGTCAATGCAGCTATAGAATTGACCAAAGAAATTCATCTTAGAAAACCAAAACTGATTGTCAATTTGGGTTCGGCAGGGAGTAAAGGATTTCATAAAGGAGAAGTGGTATGCTGTACAAAATTTATCCAGCGGGATATGGATGTAAGAGGTCTTGGATTTCAACTCTATGAGACTCCGCTGTCAGGAGTACCTCCTGTATTGGAATATGGACTTAAAATGGATGCTTTACAAGAAGGAATCTGTGGGAGTGGCGACAGTTTTGAAATGAATCATTCTGAGACAGATTATAATATTGTGGATATGGAAGCCTATCCGTTGGCGCTTATTGCCCAAAAAGAAAACATTCCGTTTCTATGCCTGAAATACATTTCTGATGATGCAGGAAGTGATGCAGCTGATGACTGGAGTGTACAGGTACATTTGGCTTCGGAGGCTTTTAAGAAAATATTATTTTCATAAATATCAATCCATAAGATTATTAATTGTAAGATTCTGTTTTTAAACCTTCGATTATATGAAAGTTACTTTTTACCAGCCGGTACATCCTGTTCTTAAAAAATATATTGAAGGATATTATTTTATAGAAAAAGATGACAATCACCAGCCGGTCAGGTATCTTACGTTTCCTGATAACTATTTCATTCTGTCAGCTTGCCAGGATGTATCCATTACTCAAAATAAAGCAAGGATGGAAATTAGCAGGTCTTTATCAGAAAATGTAGTGATTGATTTTGTTTTCAGATGCTCAGAACCTATAGAGATCTTTTATAAGCAATCTGTTAATGAAGTCACGCTTTACTTTAAGCCACTGGGGATTTATCACTTTTTTGATGCAGATGGCAGTGAAGGTCTGGAAAAAAATATTCAACTTTCAGATTTTAAAGAGATTGTTACTGCCGTTTTAAAAGAACCCAACAGAAGTAATCAAATTGAAATGCTGGAACATTACTGGCTTTCAATATTCTCTCAGAAAGATGTAAAGTTGGCCTATACAATCCTGGCCGATTTTGAAACAGAACTTAGTATCGAAGAAATTGCGGCAAAAAATAAAATAACGAGACAGTATGTCAATAAAGTCTCCAAGAAGTATTTGTTTAAACCTGCCTCAGAATTCAGAAAGATCCAGCGGTTCCGTAATGTGCTCATCTCAAATAAAAAATCCAAAAGTCTTACAGAACTGTCATATGAGCATCTTTTTTATGATCAGTCGCATCTTATTAAAGACTTTAAGGAGCTGACAAGAATAAGTCCCGGGAAATTCTTTGACAACGTAGATACTGAAAAGAATAATATCTGGTTTTATATCTAAGTTTCCATTTTTACAATTTCTACGATTTCCATTGAGATACTTTTACTGAAATATTTAAACTTATTTCTATGAAAAAATTATTGGCAGGAATTTTCCTTTTCCATTCTTTATATTCTTATGCGCAGAAAGATGATATGATAGCAGTACTTTCTGATATTACAGAAAAAGTAAAGAGCTATTATATTGATAAAACAACTTATAAAAAGGTAGATTCCTTGTTTCAAAGTGACCTTAAAAAAGGAACTTATACTACCTTAAATAAAAAAGATTTTGCGGCACTCCTCACCCAAAAGTTGAGGAAAGATATCAAAGACGGACATTTTTTTGTTAAATATCTCGAAAACTATAGTCCTGAAAAACTGGTTGATGAAAAGGAAAAGGTGAGATTAAACAATTTTCATAACAGTCTTGAAAATTTTGGCTTTGAAAGTGTCCGGCGGCTGGAAGGCAATATAGGCTACATTAATTTTAAAGGTTTCGCATCCCCTGAAGCCAGTGCAGCTACGTTGGCCGGAGCAATGAATTTTGTTGCCAATACCAATTCCCTGATTATTGATCTTAGAGAAAATGAAGGCGGGGACAATGGAATGCTTCTATTATTCTGCAGTTATTTTTTTGATAAAAAAACAGATCTTTATACCACCTATTTCAGACATGATGATAAGACTGTAATGAACAGTACTCAATCTAATGTTGCCGGGACAAAATATCTCCATAAAAAAATCTATATTCTTACCAGTGGAACTACTTTTTCTGCCGCAGAAGGCCTTGCCTACTTTTTGCAGCAACATAAATTAGCGGAAGTAATAGGTGAAAAAACGGGTGGTGCTGCCAATCCGGTAGATCATTTTATACTTCAAAATCAGTATTTACTCCTTGTTCCGGCGGGAAAAATAACCTCTTTAACCAGCCATACCAACTGGGAACATATCGGAGTACTACCTGACCAGGAAGTAAAAGCTGAAAATGCTTTAAAAACTGCCCATATCAGAATTTTAAAGAATATTGTAAAAACAGAAACAAAAACAGAACTCAGCATACCTGAAATAAAAAATCTTATTAATAAATTAGAGCAATAAATATATACTATGTCATCAATAACGATCCTTAAAGCCGGAATAGACGACCTGGAAACTATACAAAACCTGGGAATACAAACTTTTACTGAAACTTTTGCAGAAGATAATACTGATGAAGCTATGGAAAAGTACCTTGAAGAAAGTTTTAATACTCCCCAATTAACCTCTGAACTCAAAACTCCGGATTCTCTGTTCTATATTGCCTGGGAAGAAGACAACCCTGTGGGTTATCTTAAAATCAATTCAGGTGAAACACAGACCGAATTAAAGGATGAAACCGGTCTTGAAATTGAGAGAATCTACGTCAAAAAAAGCCATCATGGTAAAAAAGTGGGGCAGCTTTTATATGATCAGGCATTGGAAACGGCTCAACAGTTAAGCAAATCCTACCTTTGGCTGGGAGTTTGGGAGGAGAATCTGAGAGCTTTGAACTTTTACAGAAAAAACGGATTTGTTGAATTTGACAAACATATTTTCAGACTTGGTGATGAGGAGCAGACCGATTTAATGATGAAGAAGATATTGGATTAAAAAACAATGAACAAATCAACATTCTTAGAGCAGATTAATCAGTATTATCCTTTATCCGGGGAAACAGCTGCTGCTTTGTTAGACATTTGTACTGAAAAGCAATATCATAAAAATGAGCTTCTTCTGGAATCCGGGAGCATGGCAAGATATTATTACTTTTTACATTCAGGATTGATAGGGTATTATACCATTGATGAACAGGGAGATTATATCTACAAAATCTTCTTTGAAGAAAACAGCTTTGTAGCATCTACTGCAGCCATTATTAAAAACGAACCCAGCGATTTTAATATCATTGCTCTTGAAGATTGTTCAGTGATACAGTATCCGGTCAAAGCCTATCGGGAATTACTGGAAGAATACCATGATCTCGCTCTCTTTCACTTGCATTATTTAGAGAAAAACTGGGTGGTAAAAAAAGAGCCTTTGGAAGTATCTTTAAAATATGAAACCGCGAAGAAACGTTATTTGCAGCTTCTTGAAAATAAGCCTCTTCATAACAGGTTGAAACAGCATCACATAGCCTCTTATTTAGGCATTACACCCACTCAGCTCAGCAGGATCAAAAAAGAAATAAATTAATAAAGCTTCAACATATGTTGAGGCTTTTCTGTTTTTTCCGGCACAAATTTGTACTGTCAAAAGATCAGAGATGCCAAAGTTTAAATAATGGATTATAATGTTTTGTTTAAAACTATAAGCGTCTTACATTTATACAGATACATTCTGATATTATTAATTAAATATTTTTTACAACATGAAAAAATTAATCAGCATTGTCATTGTGCTTACCGCTTTCGTACAGGGATCAGCACAAAAAATTATTCATCAGGAAGTTTTCAGTCCGAAAATGAATAAAAAGATCAAAACCATTATCATTACTCCCAATATTCAGCCGAATACAACCTATCCATCAGTGTATATTCTTCACGGTTTCAGTGGTAATCCCGAAAGAATCATCAAGCAGGATATCCCTGATTTGGTTCAGAAAGCTCAGGAATATAAAACAATTTATGTATTGCCGGATGGAAATTACAGCTCGTGGTATGTTGATAGTCCTATTGTCAAAGATTCACAATATCAAACCTTTATAGGGAAAGAATTAGTGGATTTCATCGACAAAAATTATCCCGTAAAAACTGAAAAAAAATACAGAGGAATTATGGGCTGGAGTATGGGAGGGTATGGAGCGACTAACATTGGGGTAACCTACCATAAAACGTTTGGTATTGTCGGAAGTTCTTGCGGTGCTTTAGATTTCAATTCGTTCGGTGAAGGCTACCAAAAATATATGGTCAATAAGGTATTGGGTTCTTTTGAATCCCTTAACCCTGCTTTCCTTACTGATACTAAAGTAAAGCTAATGGCAGGAGCCGGACAGCGTTATATTTTTGATTGCGGTACCGAAGATGTTCAGATGATCGGGCAGAACAGAAAGTTTCATAATAAACTTACAGAACTTAAAATTGAACATTTATATATTGAATCTTTAGGCATCCATGATCCTGCTTATTGGAGCCTGTCATTATCCAATCAGTTAACTCTTTTTGATAAGCATTTTAAGTAGTAAAAACTACTTTATATAAATTTATGTATTAAGCATTATATCAATTTGTTAAACAATATATTCTCTACGATATTCTCTATTTTAAATTTATAAAAAATCCTTTTTAAGAACGGGTCTTAAAAAGGATTACTGTCAAGTCATAGTAAAATGTTTTGAAGCATTTTATAGGTTGGTGAAATTTTTACCGAGATGTTCTTCAATGACAAAAAACGGATCTTCCGTAAGGGTATGCGCTCTCATATCGATCAGGCTTACCTTACTCATCATGCGGAGCATAATTCTTCTTTCACATGGATATTCTACACCATCAATATTCCTCACCCCGGCACGGAAAGCAGACCTTCCATGAGCACACAAATGATTGTTGACCAGAATAACATCTCCTGCCTGGGGAGTAAAATCTG
Source organism: Chryseobacterium sp. Bi04 (assembly GCF_918698085.1). GTDB lineage: Bacteria > Bacteroidota > Bacteroidia > Flavobacteriales > Weeksellaceae > Chryseobacterium. Next base: position 18,514 of record NZ_CAKKLP010000005.1, on the reverse strand, counting down.
AATAGATAAGATGTCTTGCTTCCTCCCAGAATTCTTTCAGATACTGATGGGCATCTTCGGATTGCTTGATAGACGGGTTGAAGAGCTGTTCAGCTGCATCAAACCTCATAAAAGGAAGCTCAAAATTACCATACAAAACAGAATCCAGCGTATCTTCCTCGTTCGTTGCCGTTTCCAGATTGGCATCTTTAGGTATTTTATAAATACGCTCAAAAAGAGGCCTGTAGTTTTCACCTATAGATTCATGGGAACGGATAGAATATAGGGTAGAAGGGACCTGTTCTTCATTTCGTAAATACATAAAACTCAGAAAGTCGGCCTGATGTTTCAAAAAAGCATCTTCGGTATGCACATACAGGTCAGTGGAAGATCCCGATCCTGTTTGGGTTTCCCGCATTTTCTCATCGGGTATAATAGCATGAATTAATCCACCTCCTTTACGTTGGGAATAATACTGTACCGGCTTGGAAGGGAGAGCCCCATGGATTAATGCACAGGCAAAGCCATAAAGATCAAATTTAGAATAATCAGCAGACTGCCAGTTGGCCGGTGTTCTGCCAATACTTTCCTGGTCGACATCCATTAATCCCTTGAATACCAATGCACCATATTGATTTTTTGAAAAGTCACTCGCAAAATCAGCCGCTATATGTAAGATTCTCTCGGGTAAGAAATAGGAAGCCAGCTGGTGTACGTGTCTTATAAAGTCACGATTTTCATAGCTACCATATTTTCTTTGAAGATGCACCGCTGCATCATTAATCATTCTTCGTTCCTGAGATGTGAGCTCAATGACTGTAGGAAGCAGTTTTACCTGCGTCATACGGTCGTTATCTAAAATTTCTATAGAATTCATTAAAAAAAAATTTGGCGTTAAATAATAATTTTTATATTTGTTTTTAATTATTCTAAATAACAATAACGAGTTCAAATTTATGAATATTTAATGAATCACCAAATAAAAAAGTAAAAAAATGTAAAATTTAAAAACCTGACTGTCAGATATATAAATCTATATATCAAAAAACCACATACAACCTATTGATTTAAAAAATCACCTTACAAATACATATATGAGTAACAATTTTATGTCCCTGGAAGAGCCGGTAACCACCACTTCACATCACATTTCGGGGAATTTTGGAAATATTTTCCATCCTGACAATTACGATCATTATCGTAATGCTGTCAACAGCACCTTAGACCTTGTACAAGAATTTCTTTATAGAAACGACAAACCTTTCAGCGGCATAGAAGCTAAAGAAATGAAAGGAATGGTACAGCAGATTGATCTTAATCAAAAACTTTCCAATTACAAGGAACTTCTTAGTGAAGTAGATGATATTTATGTAAAGCATGCTACGGCTTTTCACCTGCCACAGTATGTAGCCCATTTGAATTGTCCGGTTGTTATTCCGGCTTTGGCTGGGGAAATCCTTGTGAGTGCCATCAATTCTTCTCAGGACACTTATGATCAGAGTGCCGGAGGTACATTTATGGAAAGAAAACTGATAGACTGGACTGCTGAGCAATTAGGCTATAAAACCAATGAAAGCGATGGTGTGTTCACTGCCGGAGGTTCACAAAGTAATCTGATGGGATTGGTGATGATGCGCGATTGCTTTTCTCAAAAGAACTACAATCATAATATCAAATTAGATGGTCTGCCAAGAGAAGCCGCCCGTTTCAGAATTTTTGTTTCCGATAAATCGCATTTTAGCAATTTGAAGAATGCATCTATCATGGGGCTTGGTGAAAAAGCCATTATTAAAGTGCCTACAGATGAAAGATTCCGTATGGATATTGCTTTACTGAAAAAATATATCAAAAGAGAAGAACAGCTTGGAAATATCCCTATTGGTATTGTAGCCACTGCCGGAACTACAGATTTCGGAAATGTAGATCCATTGGAAGATATTGCCAATATTGCAGAACAGTATAATATCTGGATGCACGTAGATGCTGCTTACGGATGTGCTTTATTATTAAGCGATAAGTACCGTAATCTGTTAAACGGAATAGAAAGAGCCGATTCGGTAACAATAGATTATCATAAATCCTTTTTCCAGCCTATCAGCAGCAGTGCCTTCATTGTTAAAAATAAAAAAGAGCTCCTGATTCTTAAGCATCATGCTGATTACCTGAATCCTAAAGAAATGGATGAAGAGGAAATCCCTGCACAGATCAACAAATCCATTACACAAAGTACCCGCAGGTTTGATGCGTTGAAGCTTTGGTTTACTTTAAGAATGATGGGTAAGGAACAGCTTGCCGAATATACCGACACGGTAATAGATCTTACAAAAGATGTAGCCTCCATGATTACTGAAGATACAGATTTTGAACTTCTTTCCGATTCTGACCTTAGCGTGTTGGTATTCCGTTACATAAGACCTGAGGTTAAAGATCTTAATGCTTTGAACCAGTATATTAAGACGAAACTTTTCTACAGCGGGGAAATTCTCGTTGCCAGTACAAAAGTAGATGGACATTTCTATCTGAAATTTACTTTCCTGAATCCGATTACCACTACTGAAGATGTACATCAAATTCTCAATAAAATAAAAATGCATGGAAAAGACTTTGATAGAGAAAAATAAAACAGGGGATAAAGCACAGGAAATTACTTTCCGTATCCTTCTTAACGGAATGCTCAGAGAACTTGGAAATGGTAAATTTTACCAGGGAGTTCCCCAATATGATCTTCTTACTGCAAAGGCACTTCAAAATACCAAGTATCCGTTGCATCTAAGATTTGAATTGAAGAAAAGCGGATTGTTTCTGTTTGCCCCGATTGTTTATCGTTCCGAAAGTGCTTTTCATGACTATGGATTTCCTGTATGGGCTGTAGATCATGAAAATCAGAATGTATTTGAAGTAGATATGGAAAAACTGATAGAGTTAATTTATACAGAATTTTCTGATACTTCAAATGAAGGAGGGCTTGCCCACTTTTCTGAGAGAATTCAAAGCAGCTTGAAAAATCTGGAATTAACCGCGGAAGCCTGTTTACAACAAGAGAAAGAATTGTCTTATTCCTTCTTAGAATCCGAACAGCGGCTGCCTGTAGGCCACAATCTACATCCTTTTACCAAATCTAGAATGGGATTTTCCGAAGAAGAGCAACTTTTGTATAGCCCGGAATTTGGGAAGGGATTTCAGCTTGATTATTTTCTGATTCATAAAAGCTGCATCACTGAAAAATCACTTCCCGGAATTTCAGCGAAAGAGATATTCGAGAAATTAGTTTCGATACCGGAAAGTTTCGATTTTGAAAACATCAATGATTATTATATTGTTCCATGCCATCCCTGGGAAGCGCAATATCTTCTGTCAACGGAAGAATATCCGGAAATGCTTGGCTCCGGACAAATCATTCATATCGGACCATTAGGTGATGACTTTTATGCCACATCATCGATAAGAAGTCTTTACAATCCTGATTTCAGCTGGATGTTAAAATTTTCTTTACATGTTCTGATGACCGGATCTGTAAGGACAAACAGTTTAAAAGACCTCAACAGAGGATATGCTTCTGCGGTATGGTGGCAGCAAGAAAAGACTTCTTTTGAAAACAGCTTTCCCCATTTCAAACTTCTTCTGGAGCCTGTCACTTTAAGTGTTCAGTATGAAGGAAATACGATTGACAGTTTCAATATCCTGATCCGTGAAAATCCCTTTTTAGGGGAAGAAAAAGTTCTTTTACTGGCAAGACTGTGCCAGGATGAGCCGGCAGGGAGTTTCAATTTTACCAGGCATTTTTTCAAAGAAGTAGCCGGTCAATTGGGAACTGATCCTGAACAGGCAGCGATCACCTGGTTTAAGAAATATATTCATCTTTTGCTTTCTCCTCTAAACAGGCTCTTCAGCCAGTATGGAATGGCTCCGGAAATTCATCAGCAGAATTTGCTTATAGGACTGGATGACCAGCTTCTCCCGGAAACCATTTTTGTAAGGGACGGACAAGGCTATCTGTTAAGAGAAAGTATCAAAGAAAAATATCAGGAGCTTATCAGGAACTGTCCTGAGATTGAAGAACTTTTCATCAGGGATGAACGCCTGATGAAAATTATTTCCCACCATCTTTTAGTGAGTAATCTGGGAGCTCTTATCAGCTCAATGGGTAAAACAGGATGGGTGAAAGAAAGGCAGCTCATCAGCATTCTGTATCAGGAATTTGAAGATCTTCACAGGACAGAACCATCAGATCTGACAGGTTATGCTCTGGAAGAGCAGTATTGGGCTGTAAAATCAAATCTGCAGTCGGCAGTATTTGATGTAGACGGAGGTATAAATGCCTCAGCCGTTTCTTATGCAAAAGTACCCAACCTTCTTTATGAGCATTTCTTCTCAGAACAACTGATTCAGCCAAAGGGAAAAGACATATTCTTTAAACGTTATTTTGAAAAGGAAGATGTCACGATTACCATCAGACCTATAGATCTTGAAAATGACCTTGAAATGCTTCATGAATGGTTTAATCGGGAGCATGCCGTAAAGATATGGCAGATGAACTGGCCGATTGATGAACTGGAAACCTACTATCGTGTGATGCTTCCGGGTAATGAAGCCCACAGCTACATTGTAATGAGCAATGGTGAGCCTTCCTGTAATATCGAAATTTATTGGGCCTGCAGAGACATCGTAGGAGATTATTACGAAGTATTACCTACAGATTATGGTACACATCAGTTTATAGCACCTATAGATCCCAAAAAGAAATATGTTTCCCCTTCTACACAATCTATGGTGGATTATGTCTTTGCACAGCCACAGGTAGGTAAAATGGTGGGAGAGGGTTCCGTAGATTCTCTTGCATCAATGATGAATAAGGCCCACGTCGGTTTCAAAGTAGATAAAGTAATTGAAATGCCTCATAAAAAAGCAAATCTCAATTTCTGCTACCGGGAATGGTATTGGGAAAAATTCCCTCAAAACAAAGACGTACAATTCACCACAAACACCACAGAACATGAATAATGACCCTATTTATAATGTAATTGGCATAGGAATCGGTCCTTTTAATCTTGGGCTTGCCGCTTTATCCCATCCAATTACGGAACTGAAAACACTTTTCCTGGATCAGAGGGATGGTTTCGACTGGCATCCCGGCTTAATGATTGACCATGTAACCCTGCAGACTCCATTTTTATGCGACTGTGTATCTATGGCAGATCCTACCAACCCATTAAGTCTGCTTAATTACCTCAAGGAAACAGGGAGGCTTTATAAGTTCTTTATCAGAGAAAGTTTCTTCATTCCAAGAAAGGAATACAACCGTTACTGCCAATGGGTGATTGAACAGCTGCCCCAATGTCGTTTTTCAACACAGGTAGTGGATATAGACTATGAAGATGGTATTTACCTGGTAACAACAGTTCACACAAAAACGAAAGAAAAAGTAGTTTTTAAAACGGAGAGACTTATTCTTGGTACCGGAACACAGCCTCATATTCCTTCTTTTATCCCTAAAGAAGATTCCCGGATTATTCATACCAGTTCTTATCTCTACAGAAAAGAAGAGCTTTTAGCTGAAGGTAAGAAAATAGCCATTATAGGATCGGGACAGAGTGCGGCTGAAGTTTTTTATGACCTCCTTCAAAGCAGAGATGAAAAGACCGAATTAGGATGGTATTCCCGCCCGGACAGATTCTTCCCGATGGAATATTCTAAACTGACTCTGGAGCTGACGTCTCCCGATTATGTAGAGTATTTTTATAACAGAACAGAGTCTGCAAGAAAAGATATTTTAAGCAAACAGCAAAGCCAGTTTAAAGGAATAAACTATGACCTCATCAATGATATTTATGATTTCATTTATGATCTGAATATTGACAACGCTGATCCTAACCTTAAAATCATTCCTAACAGCCAGCTGAACAGGATAGACACTACCAACCAGGAGGTTATCAATCTTGAATTTACGCAGCTGGAACAGGACGTTCCGTATGAGCAGGAAGCTGATTACCTGATTCTGGGAACCGGATACCGCTATCATGAACCTTCATTTCTGAAAAATATACAGTCCAGAATCAAAAGAGATTCAAGCGGACTGTTTGATGTCAACAGAAATTATTCTATAGATCACAACGGAGGCGAAATTTATGTCCTCCATGCTGAAGTACATACCCACAGCTATATTTCTACAGACCTTGGAATGGCTGCCTACCGTAATTCCTACATCATTAATGATATTCTTGGAAGAGAGCATTATAAAATTGAGAAGAAAATTGCTTTCCAGGATTTTGATGTAGAAAAATATGCTGATTTACCAACTGCCCAAATTTAATACTAAAAAATGAACACCAATTTAAATACTATAGTAAACCACGAATACTGGTTACAGGCCAATAAAAATCTTATGGCTAAAACCATTGCAGAATTAATGCACGAAGAACTGCTAAAGCCTGTTGTTTCTTTTCAGGCTGAAACAGGCTATACCGTCTTCAAGCTGGAAACAGGATTCGACAATATTGAATACAGCTTTCGCGGTCAGGAAAGAATGATGGACTATTGGCATATCGATACAGACAGTATCACCAAAACAGACCATTCTCAGGAAGTACCGGTAGATGTTGCTGCATTTTTCCTGGAGATGCAATCTGTATTTGATTTAGATGCCTATACACTGGCAAGGTATACGGAAGAGCTTTTACATACATTATACTGTGATGCTATGATTTTATCCAAAGGGGTGATGTCTTCAAAAGATCTTGCTTCATCAGATTATCAGACGGTAGAGCATCAAATGACCGGTCATCCATGGGTAATTGTTAACAAAAGCAGATTAGGATTTTCTCCCCGTGACCTGAAAGCATTTGCTCCGGAATCTGATCAAAATCTGAAACCTATCTGGCTGGCATCCCATACCAGCAGGTCTGCATTTCAATCATTGGATCATATCGACAGAGAAGACTTTTACCGTTCCGAGATTGGCGATCAGCTCTATCACGATTTTCAGCAGAAACTGATAAATGAAAGAAAATCAGTGGAAGATTATCATTTTATTCCTGTTCATCCATGGCAGTGGGAAGAAAAGCTGAAAATTCATTTTGCCGGAGATATTGCATCCGGACTTCTTATTCTATTGGGAGAAGGAAACGATACTTACAGTCCACAGCAGAGTATCCGTACCTTATTCAACGTAGATCATCCTAAGAAAAGATATCTTAAAACAGCTGTTTCTATCTTGAGTACAGGAAATATCCGTGGATTGTCTCCAAAACAGATGAAAATAGCTCCTTCTATTACAGAGTGGGTAAAAAGCCTGATAAAGGATGATGCTTATCTTGATGCCAAAGGAACGATATTCCTGGGAGAAGAAGCCTCTATTGCTTACCTTCATCCACAATACGGAGCGATTACCAATGTTCCTTACCAGTATAATGAATTCCTGGGAGCCTTATGGCGTGAAAGTGCGGAAAACTATCTTAAGGAAGATGAGCAAATGGTAACGATGGCTTCCTTACTGTATGTAGACAATAACGGAATCCCTTTGGTACAGGCCTTTGCGGAAAAAGCAGGAATGAGTATCAGAGAATGGGTGGCAAGTTATCTTGATGCCTATCTTACACCGTTGCTTCATATCTATTACACCCATTCTTTATGTGTGACTCCCCATGGCGAAAACATTATGGTCGTGCTGAAAAATGGAGTGCCTCAAAGAATTGTAATTAAGGATTTTGTAGATGATATTGTCCTTACTACAGAAGCAAGAGAAAAGCTTCCTGCTCATCTTGCAGACGGATTGATACAGTCTTCCAACAAAGAAAATATTCCTTTGTTTATTCTTTTGGGAGTTTTTGATGCTTTTTTCAGATATATGTCTAATGTACTTCATACCTATTCAAACTGTAAAGAAGATGTATTCTGGACACTTGTGCATGACTGCATAGAAAGTTATAAAGCAGATAATACCCATCTACAGGAGAGATACGAAAAATATGACCTTTATGTTCCTACGTTCAAAAGGTTTTATATCAACAGCCTGCGTCTGAAAAATAATGGCTACAGTGAAAATAAAGCTTTTGCTATTCCAAGAAAGGATGGAGCATTGCCTAACCCTCTGTATCAGATCGCCAATAAAAATTCTGTAGCTGTATGATGAGGAAATTCCTGCATATACTAAAAGAAGGGACGGTTTTTGCTTACGGAGCCTTAGCCGGGAAAAAGGCCGAGCTGACTTCCGGTAGTATCAACCGTTCCATCTTTAGCTTGGCAATTCCCATGGTGATGGAGCTGGTGATGGAATCTGTTTTTGTGAGCGTCAATCTTTTGATTATTGCCAAACTGGGCGATAAAGTCCTTGGCCTTGTTGGGATTACCGATAATTATATCAATTTCGCTTATGCTATCGCAGTAGGTCTTGGGATTGCTGCAGCAACGCTTACCGCAAGGAGAGCCGGCGAAAAAGATAAAGAAGGCATGGGTAAAACAGCTCATTATATTATTATGCTTGCCTTATTCTTTGCCTTACTGATTGGCGGGCTGTCATGCTATTTCGCTGGAGAGATTGTAGGTTTTCTTGGAATCAATGCAGGAATAGTAAATGATGGCCTTTCTTTTTCCCGACTGGTTTTTATCAGTATCGGGCTTGTCATCCTCCGTCTTTCTATTAATGGACTGTTCAGAGGAGCAGGGGATGCAGATCTTGCCATGAAATCACTTTGGCTCTGTCATATTTCAAATATTGTGTTTGCCGTAGTGCTTGTTTTCGGGGTAGGGTTTATTCCTGCTTTCGGATTGCTGGGACTGGCCTATGCTACTATTTTGTCCAGGCTATTGGCAGTTTTATACCAGTTTTTTATCCTGTTGACGGGTAAAACGAGCATTAATATCCTGATGAAATTTGACTTTGATAGGCCATTGCTCCAAAAGATTCTTAAAATAGCTTTTGGGGGCCTGGTTCAGTATATTATTCCTACATCCAGCTGGCTGATTATGGTGAAGATCATATCTACTTTTGGAACGACAGCGCTTGCGGGTTACATTATTGCACAACGTATTGCTTCTGTTGCCACGATGCCTGCCTGGGGAATAGGAAATGCTGCCGGTGTTCTTACAGGACAGAATTTAGGAGCAGGAGATCCTGTCCGGGCAGAAAAAACAGTGTGGAGAGCAGGTACCATTAATATGAGCTACCTTATTGCAGTGGCCCTGTTCTGGCAGCTGGCCGCAGAGCATGTGGTGAAGTTTTTTACTGTAGAATCGGAGGTAGCAAGGTACGCCGTTCAGTATATCCACGTGGTATCTATGGCTTATCTCTTATTAGGTTTTACCATGGTGATCAGCCGTGCATTGAATGCAGCCGGTAACATCATGCAGGTAACCCTTCTCTATATCATCATGTTCTATATTATTCAGCTTCCTCTGGCTTATCTGCTGGGCGTAAGGCTTCAATGGGAACTAAAAGGAATATTTACAGCTATTGTTTCTTCAGAAATTGTACTGGCTGTACTTTTCCTAATGATTTTCAAAAACGGTAAATGGAAAACTATAAAAATTTAAAATGAACACAACAGAAGAGTTTTATGAAATAATTGCCTCTGCAATTGCTATAAAAAAAGAATTGGTAGATGAAAATCTTACCTATCAGGAAATTCCGGAATGGGATTCTATGTCCCACCTGCTTATTGTAGAAGCGCTGGAACAGTTTTATCAGATCAAGTTTGATTTTAATGATATCCTGGAGATGGGTAACGTCGGAAAGATCCGTGAAAAAATGAAAAAATACGATGTATTCGTAGAAAACTAAGTATATGAAAATTTTAGAAAATGTAATTGCCAACAAGAACCTGTTGTTTACAGATGCTTCCACCGGTACTACCATACCGGTTGGAATGCTGTATCGGTCTTTAGGCTTGAATCCTGTAGAAAAAGGATTGATCTTTTTGTACAATGACAATCAGCTCTCCAGTATTGAGGTTCTTCTCAATTTTTACGGAACAGCCCATACGATTGCTTTATTGGGACAGAAACTGCATTCGGAATTCAAAGACCGGATGGAGGCAGAATACCGTCCGAAATATATCTTTGATCCATCCAGAGATGAGGTAGAAGGATACAGTATCAGAGCATTCTCTGATACTGTAAAAATCTTTATGAAAGATGATTACAAAAGTGAGATTACGATCCATCCGGAAATTAAGCTTCTTTTAAGTACTTCAGGAACTACGGGAATTCCCAAACTCGTTAAGCTATCTGATGAAAACCTGTATCAGAATGCGATAAGCATTCTTCAGTACATGCCTATCCTGGAATCTGATGTGGTACCATTGAATGTACCCATCAATTTTGTATATGGCTTTTCTATTTTTACAACCAACTGTATGCGTGCCGGAAGAATGGTATGTACGGATAAAGATATTATGCAAAAGGCATTCTGGGATGAAATGGAGGAATATGGATACAGTACTTTAGGAGGAGTTCCATTTTTATACGAGAATCTTAACAGGATAGGCTTCTTCAGAAAAAACAGCCAGAGTTTACGATACCTTACGCATACGGGAGGGGTAATCAATGGTGAGCTGAGAAAAACCATCTTTGCTTACTGTCTTGAATTTGAAAAACAATTCTTTGCACAGTATGGTCAGACGGAAGCTGGTGGAAGAATGGCTTATCTTACTACAGATGGACTCTTAGAAGAAGAAACTTCTATTGGTACTCCTGTATATGGAGGGAATTTCAGCATAGATCCTGATACCGATGAATTGCTGTTCTCACATGCCAGTATTTTTGGAGGCTACGCCCATACCCTTCAGGACCTCACTTCTTACGAACAGCCTGCAGTACTGCGTACAGGAGATACTGCAAAAAAAGAAGACAACGGAATTTACTCTATCACAGGAAGAATAAAACGTATCATGAAGCTTTTCGGAATACGCCTTAATCTGGATGAGGTAGAATTTATTCTTAAAAATGAGCTGGAAGGAAATACGTTTATATGCCTGAATTCCAATGACAAAAAAATCATTGTGCTGTATGACAATCAGGAGATTGATCCCCAGGTCATCACTGAAATTATTAAAAATAAACTGCGCATTAACCCTCAATACGTCCACACCGAACACATAGAGTCATTTCCATTATCACAAAACGGTAAAATAAACTATCCACTGTTACAAAACTTACAGCATGAAAACATTTAAAACCCCTATATTACTATTAGCTTTTGCCTTACTTCCTCATTTTATTGATGCTCAGCAAAATGAAAGGGTAAACGGCAAGGTCATGCTGTCTGAGAAAGTGCCGGTAAAAAATGCACTTTTAAGAATAGTCAATACTTCATATCAATCAAAAACAAACAATTTAGGAGAATATTATTTTGATAATGTGCCACCTGGGGAATATACTCTTCAGGTGGTTTTAAATGATATCGAACTGATGCGCGAGACCATCCGCATTGAGAAAGATGTCTATGAGATTCCACCTATTTATACAACAACAGAAAACAATGTTATTGAAGGAATCACCGTGTATGCTTTCAGCAGAAACAAATTCCTGGATAAAGACAGTACTTCCGTTTCTAAAATGCCTTTAAGGAATTTAGAAAATCCGCAGGCTTATACGAGTATCAACCAGCAATTACTGAAGGAGCAGATTACTTATGATATTTCAGAAGTTTTAAAAAATGTGCCGGGGATGGTAAAAATGCAGGGGAGTCCGGGAAGAGGGTCCGGGGACGGAAGTTTCTACTACAGCCTTAGAGGATTCCCTACAAAAGTATCCATGGTAGACGGTCTTCCTGCAACTACTAATGGAGAGATTGATCCTGCTGATATTGAACGTTTAGAAGTTATTAAAGGACCGGCAGGAACTTTATATGGAGGTGCTGTAACCTCCTTTGGAGGACTCATAAATGCGGTAACGAAAAAACCTAAAGATTACTTTGGTGGAGAAGTATCCTACCTTATGGGAAGCTATAACCTGAACCGTATAACGGCTGATGTATACGGTCCCATTACTGACTCCAGGAAAACATTATTCCGTCTGAATGCGGCCTACCAGTATCAGAATGGTTTCAGAGATTCTGAATTCAGAAAATCATTTTTTGTGGCCCCTACCTTAAGCTATCAGGTAAATGACAGGCTGAAGTTCAGCTTAGGAGCCCAGATTTATAATTATGAGGGAACCAATACCCCTATTATTTTTCTTCCCAGAACGAGAGCATTTTTTGCCCATACACCGGATGAACTTGGTTTCGACTGGAAAAGATCGTATTCCAACAATGATATGACCCTGAAAGCTCCGTCAATCAATGTAAAAGCTGAGGCTAATTATAAAATATCAGATAGCTGGAGCTCACAAACGTCACTTTCCCGAAACTTCAGAAAAACGGAAGGACTCTATCAGTATCAGTTTATCAGAGGAACTACCAGTGATGCCATGCTGGAGCGTAATGTACAATGGCAGAACTCCGAAGCTTCTTCCACCAGTGTTCAGCAAAACTTTAATGGAGAATTCAATATTGGAAAAATCAAAAATAAGGTATTGATCGGATTAGATTATTTCAATCAGTCTATCAATAACAACCATTCACCGATTGTTGTATTTGATTATGTTGATGGGCAAAACTTAACAAGTGGTTACGGAAATATTTCCAAAGATCTGGCTCTTCAGAAAATACAGGCTGCTACCCAAGCTGCTATTGATGCTAAAAAAGCACCGTTGGTAAGGAATACATCTTCAGCTAATCTATATGGAGCCTATGTTTCCAATGTAACCTATATTACTGACCGCTTGATTACTTTACTAAGCTTACGTCTGGATCATTATGAAAGCAAAGGACAGCTTAACCTGAACAGCAATGTGCGTGCTGGTGAGTTTAAACAAACAGCGTGGTCTCCAAAAGTAGGATTAGTCTATCAGGTGGTGAAAGACCGTTTGTCAGCTTATGCCAATTATATGAATGGTTTTAGCTATACCGCACCTGTAGTACAGCAATTACAGGACTATAGCGGAGATATGAAACCGCAGACTGCCAATCAGTGGGAAGTGGGAGTAAAAGGAAATCTTTGGAGAAACAAATTCAACTTTACCGTGGGATATTATGATATATTGGTGGATAATATACAGCGCGGAACCGGAGTTATCCGTGATGGAAAAGAATACGCTATTGTTGTTCAGGATGGACAGCAAAGAAGTAAAGGGATTGAAATAGAAACGATCATGAATCCTGTTCAGGGATTGAATATTATCGCAGGATATTCATACAACCACAGTAGAATGGAGAAAGCGGATGCTGCTGTAGAAGGACGCCGTCCGGAATCGGCAGGTCCTGCTAATGTATTTAATTCATGGATCAGTTATATCATTCCTATTAAAGGACTTCAGGGACTGGGAGTAGGTTTTGGGGTCAACCGTGTAGGTAAACAGATTACCGGAAACAAAACCACTACCGGACAGTTTGCGTTTCCTGCATATACGCTGATTAATGCCTCTATTTCCCTTGAAAAAGAAAAATACAGAGTAGGATTTAAAATGAATAATTTAGGCAATGCGCAGTATTTTGCAGGGCAGGGAGTGGTAGTCGCTCAAATGCCCCGTAACTTTGTCGCTGAGGTAAGCCTTAAATTTTAATAATGAAGCTTAAATTTAGAAAAATCGCCTATCAGTTACATCTATGGCTCGGACTAATGTCCGGGCTTATAGTTGTCATAATGGCAGCTACGGGATGTATTCTCGCCTTCGAAAAAGAATTAAAACAATGGGTACATCCGGAAAGATATTTTGTTGAGGTTATAGGAAAGAAAAAACTACCTCTATCCGAGCTTTCCTCAAAAGCTGAAAAAGCCCTTCCGGAAGGGTTGAAAATTAAAAGAGTGGTCATGTCTTCTGACCCTTCACAAACCTATGTTTTCCGTACCTTAAAAATGGATAATGATGCTTTAACGTATTGGGGAACCTATCTTTATTATTATCGGGTTTATATGGATCCTTACACTGGAAAAGTACAGGCCGTAGAAGATGCTAAAAAAGACTTTTTTGAAATTGTGCTGGACCTTCACCGAAGGCTTTTGTTGGGAGAGAAGATAGGAAAAACCATCACAGGATATTCCACTCTCATCATGACCATCATTTTATTCTCGGGATTAGTGATATGGTATCCGAGAAAGATGAGCAAGAGCATGTTGAAAGGGATGTTCTTTATTAAAACTTCCGCCAACTGGAAAAGAATCAATTATGACGTTCACAATGTATTGGGATTTTATGCTGTAATTCCTTTGTTGATCATTTCTTATTCTGCCATGATCTGGAGTTTTGAAGATGTAGATAAATGGATGAAAAAGACATTAAATGGAAGCGTACCTACGGAACAGAAGGCCAAAAGTAAAATACCGGCAGAAGAATTTTCGGATCAAAAAAACATTTTGGATAGGATTGGAAACAAAATGGAAAAAGGTCTTACCGATAAAGAATCTGCCCTTATTAATTTTCCAAGAACGGAGGAAGGAACTTATTATGCTGAGCTTACCTATGACAACAGGCTCTACCGGAATGATCAGTATAATTTTGACCAGTATTCGGGTGAGATGGTAAAACAGCAATCGTATAAAGACAAAAATATTGGATATGGAACTGCATTAAGAGAAAGAAATTACGACCTGCATACCGGAAGTATCTTTGGAATGACCAGCAGAATTATTTATTTTTTAGCAGGGATCATTGCTGCATCACTCCCTATTACAGGTTTTATCATCTATTTAAACAGGAAAAAGAAAAAACCAAAGCATAAAAAAAATAAGGTGGTATTTCCATCCCATCATTAAATTTTCAATAAGCCTCTATATTTTAGGGGCTTTTGCTTTTTCTCCCATAGATTTTAATCCTCTTCATCTACTCAATCCGCGAGGTATTTCAATTAAAAATAACTGGGTGAATCACGCGGAACCTTAATCAGATCAACCTGTTGATCACTACTTTGCTTACTTCAAAAATCATAGTCAGAAATTATTCTTTGCGTTAAAGAATTAAGAAAACAGATTTATTTCTCCCGCAGATTGAGGAGATCACACAGATTTTTTAATGCCCTTTAATCTGCTAAATCCGTTTAATCTGCAAGACATTTTAATTAAAAATACAGGATAAATCACACGAAACCTTAATCATATCAACTTGTCGATCACTACTTTGCTTACTTCAAAAATCATAGTCAGAAATTATTCTTTGCGTTAAAAATTAAGAAAAACAGATTTATTTCTCTCGCAGCTTGAGCAAATCACGCAGATTTTTTAATTTTCCCTATATCAAATCAGCAGCTTTACTGTCTTAGAAAAAATTTCAACACTTTTTTCCATCTCTTCGGCATTGAGGTCTCCGAAGCCTAATCTCATTGCTGTAAGATGTTTATTCTGATATAATAATGTTTTAGGAATAAACAGATCATTCTGAGCACAATTTCTGCTAAGCTGCATAAGGTTGATAGGAATATTCCACTCCAGCCAGATAGCCAGACCTCCCGAAGGCTTTTGGAAATGGATATATTCTTTTAGATGCTCATTCAATAAAACACTGAAATAATCCCGTCTTTCCTGATATACTTTCAAAGATTTTTTCAGATACCGGTTAATTTCCCCTTCTTCAATCATTTCTCCCAAAGCTCTTTCCATTAGAATATCACCCTGGCGGTCAATAATACCGAGGTATTTACGCATTTCTATCATCAGATTTTCCGGAGCCACAATAAATCCGGTTCTGAATCCCGGAGCTAAAGATTTTCCAAATGAACCAATATAAATAACCATTCCGTTCGTATCCGCACTGGCCAGAGGAAGGATAGGGCTTTTATCATAATGGAATTCATAGTCATAGTCGTCTTCAAGAATAATAAAACCATACTCATTGGCCAGCTCCAGAAGCTCCAGTCTTCGCTGTGCACTTAATGCCATTGTTGTAGGGTAGTGGTGATGTGGAGTGAGGTAAAGCATTCTTATCTTTTGCTTTTTACAGGCTTCTCTCACACTTTCAACAATAATTCCTTCCTCGTCTATGGGGATAGAAACCATTTGAACTCCGGCTTTCATAAAGATCATATTGACGGAGAAATAACTTAAAGCACCCACTAACACCACATCTCCGGCAGAAAGAAGGATTTCGGAAACAATATAAATACTCATTTCCGTACTGCGGGTAATCAGGAGGTTATTTTTAGAAATAGGCAATCCACGGGATAAATTGAGATATCGGGATAAATGTTCTTTAAAAAACTCACTCCCATCCTGGTTATAATGTCCCTGGATTTTCTGATTAGACTTACGTTTGAGGATAGAGCTGTAAAACCGGGAATGCTGCCCAATCTGGGTCAGTCTGATATCAGGCACTCCATCATTAAAAACATATCCACAGTCTGAATGTTCAAAAGGATTATCTAAAATATTGGAGGCTTTGAAGGAAAAGCCTGTTGTTTGTGGGTAATTTTGAAGATTATTGGATTTAAAATCATTCATTTTTGCCGGTTTTTCCTGATCATTTCCAATAATAAAAGTTCCTTTATTCGGTAAACTTTCCGTCCAGCCCTGAGCAGACAATTCATCATAGACGGCCACAGCTGTATTTCTATGGATTTCCAGCATTTCACTGAAAGTTCTTGTTCCCGGTAGTTTAGTTCCAAAAGGTAAAAAGCCTCTTTGAATAGCATTGATCAGCTGATTAGCAATCTGTAAATAGATAGATGTTTCTGATTTTCTATCAATTTTTATAAAACTTTCATAAGGAATTCTAACCGGACTATCCATAATATCAAAACTGGCACCATATGACCATCCGGCAATATACTACTTTTGACATCAAAATAAAAATCAATGGAATTTCAGCACTTATTACAAAAGGTGGTACAGGATCATACCACTCATGCCAAATGGCTGAACACACTTTCCTTTATGGAGAATGCAGGAGCCAGAAAAATATCAAAATGTGAACATCCGGTTTCAGTAACGCTTATTCAGCTTAAACATGCCGCTGAAGAACACCGTCACGCTTATTATCTTAAGAAACAAATCGGAAAGATTGATCCTGAATTATGCAAAACTTACGAAAATAAAGAACTTCTTGCTCCCACGGCAACCCGGCACTACCTTCATGCGTTGGATATCAAAGCCTGCAGGTATCTTCAGCAGGTTTTTCAGCTTAGCCAGGAAGAGCTCAGGTTTGCAGCCTACCTCTTTGTAACCTATGCTATTGAAGTTCGGGCCGATGAATTGTACCCGGTGTACCAGGATATTCTTACCCAGGAATCTTCCCGGATCATGGTGAAATCTATTATTCTTGAAGAAGAAGGACACCTGGAAGAAATGATCAATCAGCTCAATGAATTTTCCGTTGACTGGAAAATACATGCTGAAAATATACTGACCATTGAGAAAGAGCTGAATCATCAATGGATTAATGCGATTACAAAAGAAGTGGAAGAGTTGGATTATGCGTAACAGTATTCATCGTTTTCAGGAATCACTCAATACAAGAAAAGAAGAAGGGAGGCTAAGAAAATTAACGCTTCAGCCTGAGGGAATTGATTTTTATTCTAATGATTATCTGGGATTGGCAAGAAATACAGAATTTCAAAAAATACTGTTGCAAAATATCAATGATAACCCTCAGTTGCTTTCAGGCAGTACAGGATCAAGATTAATCAGTGGAAATACCGGCATAGCAACTTCTGTAGAAAACTGCATTGCAGAAAGGCATCATTTTCCTGCAGCACTTCTTTTCCCATCAGGGTATAATGCTAATCTTGCTCTGTTCTCAACACTTCCCAGCCGTCATGATACGGTGATTGTAGATGAGCAAATCCATCGCTCCGTCCATGATGCCTGCAGAATGTCAAATGCCAGAAAAGTAAAATTCCGGCATAACGATCTGAACGATTTGGAAAACCTATTGAAGAAACAGAAAACGCATTGTTATATCGCTATAGAAAGCCTTTATTCTATGGAAGGAGATTGTGCTCCCATCCGGGAGATTGCCGCTCTTGCTAAGCAATATCATGCAGATTTGCTGGTAGATGAAGCGCATGCTTTTGGTGTTTTTGGAAATGGATTGATTGAAAAGTATCAGTTACAAAATCAGGTGCTGGCAGCTGTGGTAACGTATGGTAAAGCATTGGGAGCCCACGGAGCCGCAATTCTCTGTAATGAAACCGTGAAATCTTATCTTATCAATTTTGCATCTCCGTTTATGTATACCACTTCAGCGCAGGATTTTCAATGGATGAGTATCAAAACTGGTTATGAATTTTTAGAAAAGAAGAAAGAGCTGTCAAAAAAACTTCAGGAGAATATTACAATTTTCAGAAAACAGGGACTGAAGACACCTTCTTCTGAAGTCAGCCCGATTCAGGCTATTGTAATTCCGGATAATCAAAAACTGAAAACGGTACAGAATACTTTATCTGATGAAGGATTTTTAACCTATGCCGTATACAGTCCAACGGTAAAAGAAGGAAGTGAGAGAATCAGAATATGCCTTCATAGTTTCAATACAGAAGCAGAAATATTAAAACTTACAAGAATTATTAAAG
>NZ_CAKKLP010000004.1 GCF_918698085.1 Chryseobacterium sp. Bi04 | reverse complement strand
CCCTGCAGTACCAAAAAACCAATTACCTTTTCCTGTAAGGCTATACCAATTACTTGATACATTCACAGCATACTTCTCCATATGACTTCTAAACTGATCAGCCCAAGTAGATTTTTTTCCTACAAGAAGAACTTCAGGAATTTCAAAGCTAGGTCCATCATTCGGATTCTTCTTACCAACTCCATTAGCCATATTGCTATATCCATTGTAATTGGTTGGGTTTCCGTCATAATCCATTTGTCCCCCCAATTATTGGTAAAGCCATTTCCTGTGTTTGTCCACGTAGTTCCGGGAGGAGCGTCCAATAGTTCATCTATAAATGCTTGTGATCCATTCCGTTGGGATCAAACAAATTGATCGGGTTATTCATCACATAAGCATAAGGAGAATGAGAATAATAACTTTCTGCTAACTGGTCTATGCCATTCCATCTGGCAATATCCGGCATATATTCTCTCCAGCCGTAGCTGTACATTCCGGTTTCCTGCAGTTCCTTACCGTTGTACTTATTGCTTTTATAGCTGCCCTGTGCAAAATAGGAATTCCCGGTTTTTAAATGATTCATCCCAAATGGGTAGTAATCATTGGAATCTGTAATCTCAAGAGCTCCTGTGCTGTTTCTTCCGTAAGAAACCCTTACATTTCCCAGCTGGTCTATGTATTGGTAAATATCTTATAATCCCAAATAATAAACTCAAAAACATTTCTGGATTAAAGTTCTCTTTAGAATGCAAATCAATCATTTTAAAATGTAAAAACCTCACAAAAGTGAGGTTTTGGTATATTAGCTCAAAGTTATAAACTTTGCGCAGCTAGGTCTATGTATTGGTAAATATAACTAATTGTTAATAAAAAATGCCACACGAAAGGATTCGTGCGGCAGCGTAGGGTAGCATTGCCACTTTTAAATTTAATGTCTTATAATAAAATTAAGAACATTAAAAATTACATACCATGTTAACTTTTCTAGTTTTAACATATAAATCCCAGAATCTTTTTTAACAATTTCTAAACTTTCACATTCTGAATTCTGCTTTCCTTCGTCGAAAACTTCAGGAATATTAATTATTTCGATATCATCGAGAGGAATAATAAAGTTATTTGTTATCAGTCTGATATCTGTTAATAACCAGTAGTTATTTGCAGAAACAAAATAACCAAGAATAGGTATTTCATTTTCTAAAAATAAAATATTATTATTTATCTGATATTGTAAATTTTCATCTAAGTTTTCATACAAATCTGTTTTAAAAAAATCTTTCTTAATTCTTTTAAATTTAGCTCTAACAATATTTATATTTTTTATCATTTTAAAAATTTCACTAATTCTATACTATTTTTGCTGAGTTCCGCTGTTATTATACACTAAGACCTCTTTCTCAGAAACATAATAATTATGATTACCTTCTACTTCAAAGTTATAAACTTTTACTTTTTAATTTAAAACAAAATATTCCCTTACTAAAAACAGTAAAGGAATATTTATTAAAAAATTATTGAGTAATATTTTTAGATAATTTTAATTCTGGAATATAAAATGAGAAACCATATTCGTCAATTTTAGTTATTAATTTCTCATCTACAAGTTGATTCATTATTTCTGTAAATTTATCTTGTTCAATATATCCATATACAATTTTTATATAATCATAAATTGAAGAAATAGAGAAAATAGGAATATTTTCATTTTCTATTTGGGGAAAATATTGAAAAGAATACCTTATTTCATCAAAAGTAAAAGTTATACCAGTACCATGTACATGGTACTCAACATTAGTCTGATTTATTGAAAAAAAGTCTTTATAAATTATAAGCTTTTTTTTTACAGCTGCTATAGGTAATACAAAATGATTATAATCACTCAATTCAGGAATATTTTGTAATTGATAATTTATAATCAAATGTTCGTTGTAAAACACACATTTTAAAGCATATTCCCTTATCTTATTATATAATTTATGATAGTTCATTTTTTCTTATTTCTTTATAGTTTTTAATGACCAAATGTTTCTAAAAGTTCTCCAATATTTCTAAAAATAGAATGCTCAGATATTTGCCCTGCAGGTATTCTCTGATATGGTATTGACCCTTCATAACCAGCTTTTATAGCAGCTTGAATTCTATGATGTCCATCCAATATAAACGTCTTTCCCTCAGCTTCTACTACTTTTATTGGTTCTTTGAAAACATAAGGATCATTTTTCAGCAATTTCGCAGTAATGTCATCAATTGCTTTTGAACCTTGCATTCCAGGTTCAGTAGGAATCCATCTTTTAACTTGGCTTAATGAGCCTTCTAACCATTCGCAATTATTATGCACTAAAATTCCTTTCTCAGAAACATAATAATTATGATTGCCTTCAACCTCAAAGTTATAAACTTTTACTTTCTCATCCAAAAATGTAATAGATTCTACAGGAGAAATTTTTCCGTCTAAAGTAGTAAGAGGCATTCCTTTGGTAAGGTCTTTAGCTTCTATCCAGCTTCCTCTTACATAAAATGGATGTTCTGGTGTACAGCTAATTTCTGTATCATTTACAGAGATTCTCACCAATGAAGAAGAAGTATTACGAGATAAGGCTATCACTCTTTTTAATTCTTTTTTACCTGTTTCTTCATTGTAACTCCAGACAAGGTCACCTTCTTTAATGTCTTCAATCTTTATATTTCCGTTTTCTGCTACAACCAGTGTGCCCTCTGTAAAACAGATCTTTATCAAACCATTGGTAAGTCTTCCAAGAGGACCACAGATAATTTTACTTAGTCCGGCAGCCCTCCAACCAGCAGATAAGAGTTCGCCCCCTACAAAAGAACCCGGTAATTCCAAAAACAGAAACCTTTCAGCAGCTGATACCGACTGTCCTACTTTAGTGTTCTCTATGGCATCATAAAGCAAGGAGTTATTTTGATCAAATGTAAACTCTCCCAAAACTCCTGTAAATTTGCTATACATTAACAAACTGTTCTCGCCAATATTTTTATGATTGCTCCATCCTGACACACCTCCCTTGGCTTTAATAATAACTTCAGGAACTTCGAAGCTAGGTCCATCATTTGGATTCTTCTTACCAACTCCATTAGCCATATTGCTATATCCATTGTAATTGGTTGGGTTTCCGTCATAATCCATCTGTCCTCCCCAATTATTGGTAAAGCCGCTTCCTGTGTTTGTCCACGTAGTTCCGGGAGGAGCGTCTAATAGTTCATCTATAAATGCTTGTGATACCATTCCGTTGGGATCAAACAAATTGATCGGATTATTCATCACGTAAGCATAAGGAGAATGAGAATAATAACTTTCTGCTAACTGGTCTATGCCATTCCATCTGGCAATATCCGGCATATATTCTCTCCAGCCGTAGCTGTACATTCCGGTTTCCTGCAGTTCCTTGCCGTTGTATTTGTTGCTTTTATAGCTGCCCTGTGCAAAATAGGAAATCCCCGTTTTTAAATGATTCATCCCGAATGGGTAGTAATCATTGGAATCTGTAATCTCAAGAGCTCCTGTGCTGTTTCTTCCGTAAGAAACCCTTACATTTCCCAGCTGGTCTATGTACTGGTAAATATACTGATCTTTTGCATAATCATAAAATCCTTCTGCGGTGGCAAAAAACTGAAGATCCGGAGTTTTAGGAGCAACCCTTCTTGTTTCATCAATTGAAAAAGCTTCCGGCTCCATGGCCCTGCCGGATAAAGAAAACATCTCTATGCCGGTGCCTCCCCCTGTATCTACATTTTCAGTGGTCAGATACTGAAAGCCATCCAGGTAATCTGTCGTTTTTTTGGTAGTAGTAGATCCTACAACGCCTGTTATACTGGTACTGCTCTCTTTTCTTAATTTTGTTCCGTCTGCCCTGTATAAGGTCTTTACCGCAACAAGCTCATTACTGTTTTTGGTCATGAGCATTTCAGCGGGAAGATCAAGGAAATTATATTTAACATATTGTATTCCTTTATCCAGCATGGTGAGCATATTTCCATTCGCATCATAAGTGATGGGACCTCCACCCCCTTCATAGCCTGCAAAGTTTTGAGAATCATCGGTAATCTTTATCGCCTGATTCCCCGAATAGGTATAGCTCAGATTGTCTATTACCTTAGCGGTATTGCTTCCGGATGCTATTACCGAAGTCCTGTACAGGCTGTTGATATTCCCATTCAGGTCATAGTCTAAAGATTCCGTATTCTCTTTGCTGTAAGGATTATTCGGGTTTTGGTAATATCCTGCCTGAATCCTGTTCATACTGTCATATGAATACCCATATCTTTTTGGGGTCAGGGATGGATTTACCCCTACTGTTTCTACAGCTCTCCAGTCGATCTCCGCAATGCTTCCGTCGTATCTCGGAGTCACGTTCTTTCCTGGGAACTGAACCACATCAGGATTATCAATCCCTTCTTTTTGATGGTATTTGATTTTGTAAGCAAATAACTTCCCTCCAAGATCAGCTAGTCCCATCTGGTTTTTATTAATGTCTGTCAGCCAGCCCCGGACATTATAGGTATAATCAATACTCTGAAGATTGTTTCCTACTTTTTTGTTGATCAGTTGGGAAAGCTCATTATAGGTATTTTCCGTCAGCAGTTCCTCCGGCTTAGTGTTGACCTGATGATAATGCTGTTTAAGCCTTTTCTGGGCATCATAGATGAACCGTTCTTTAATGGTTACCCCAGGTTCATTTGCTTTACGGGCATGATAGGCAATGGATTTTTGCGGTGTTCCGGAAAAATCCAGTTCAGCTTCTGTTTGCGTAAATCCCCCTAAATGATTTTTACCATAGGTTCCAATTATTCTTCCCAGTGTATCATACCAGATAAATGCTGACGACCAGCTGTCATTTTCAACATTCTTGGTATAGCTTGCGGTAGAAAGTGTTTTTGTGCTTCTCACTGAGCTTAGACCGTTAGAAACAATGGTTGTTGGAACAGATGCTAAAGTAGCCTGGTTTTGTATTAGTGCCGGTTGGTCTGGTGATCCTACAGGATATTCATCATAATAATCAACACTCAGAATCGTCATACTTTCTGTTGGGAAAGCTGTTTTTGTATAGTAAATATCCATCCCGTTAAGGGTAAATGGAGTGGTACTTTGAGTTTCATTATTATTGGCATTGGAAGACATATTATTCAATGCAGCCTGCATTGCCGGTCTTTCTACTGTACTGGCAAAGAATCCGGTATAGACTGTTCTTCCGAATTTGTCGTACTTCGTAAACAGCCAGCCTCTTTTTGTGAAATTATTGCCTGCCGTTCTCAGGTTAGCATCCTGAGAAAGCACAAGACGGCCCTGCTGATCATATACCAGGTATTCCCAGCCCCTTCCAGGAAGTTTCTTTTCTATAACCCTGTGGTATTTGTCATATTTATACTGGTAGCAGAACTGGTCCTGTAAAGCTGGAGTTAATGCTGAAACTGAGGCTTTCGGGGGAATCACCAGCGAAAGATTGCCAAATTCATCATATACATAATAGGTATCTACATTTTCTGTAGTTCCATTGGCTTTTTTATTAATCTTTCGCGATAACAGGATTTGCTTTCCTGAATTAATAAATACCTGGGTCTCGTTATCATTCTCATCCTTAGTAACCGTTTTATATAATGTATTGGCATTATAATACCCATTGGTGGTATACGCGTCATTCGGAGCTGTAATAATAGAGACATCATTGATTTGAGCCGATGCATTCCAGCTGGTTACCGCTTTATATCTTTTAACTTCACCCGTATTATTGGATAGATACTCTAACTTCTGAGTATGAATACCGTTCATCTGCCACTCAGCTCCGGGAGCGGCTGCTTTTACCGCTCTGGATAAGGGAGATTGCTCATACTGAATTTCTGAATAGGCATTGGGAACCCCATAATAGGCATTTATTGAACTTTCTCCTATGCCCGGAATATACGCTCCATTTTGGCTGTCTACAGGCTGAGGCATAAAATCTTTGGTCTTCCTGCCTGACTGATCATACATAACCGGAACGGCTACATCTTTGCCATTGGGAGATGCTTTAATGGCAATACTTTGGGTAGTTCTTCCCAATCCGTCAAAATACTGGACTCCCTGAATCTGTGCAGCACCAGGCTGTTCTGAAGTAACAGGCTCTAAATAGGTCCTGCTGTATATATAATTTTCTGTAGTTGTTAAACTTTGCGCATGAAACAAAGCCACAACAAGAAAAGA
The DNA here is from genome assembly GCF_918698085.1 of Chryseobacterium sp. Bi04. Classification (GTDB taxonomy): domain Bacteria; phylum Bacteroidota; class Bacteroidia; order Flavobacteriales; family Weeksellaceae; genus Chryseobacterium. Next base: position 356,384 of record NZ_CAKKLP010000004.1, on the reverse strand, counting down.
TATGATTGATATTATTTTTTTCATAGCTGATTAATTGTATAAATTATTATAGCTGCGGCTTTGTATTGTACTTGTAATCTTTAATAATATTTCCGTTAACATCCACTACTGAAGTTAATTTCCCGTTTTTATCATATTTATAAATCTCCCTCATGCCTCCCGGAGTTGTCACTGAAGTGACTCCAATTAAAGGATCATAGGTATAGGTAGTAATGATGAAATTCTTTACACCAGGATTACTTCTGAAACTGTCTAATGCATTCATGAGAGTGACTTCAGAAGAAGCATCTACATCTGCATTGGACTTTAAAACAATATCGTCGGCCAGGGTTCCGATATCTGAAAGTTTTGCCCCTTCTATTTTGGCAATAGGAAAGCTTTGATTGTACCCCCAAATGATAACCGACGGATTTCCTCCTGCAACATCAGGATTCGATGTCATTTGTTTTATATTTCCTTTGGAATCATATTCGTCATACCTAACCACTGTTTTTATACTATTGTCATTAGGATTGACAGCGATCACGGAAGATGGATATACTCCAATGGAGCCATTGTATTTCACTTCTGTTCTTGAAATGACCTTACCATTATTTTTTATTTCAGTAATTACAGGAACTCCGGTCATATTAGCATTCTCAAGATTTTGATACCCTGCTAATCCTATAGGATAGCTTATGTATTTTTCTGAAATACTACCATCCGACGAAGTTTCCTTTACAGAGGCTACTCTAAAGTTCGTGGTATTAAACTCAGTTTCTACTTTGTTTTCTACATATTGGTTATTATCCTGATAATTCTTAGTTGTGATTTTTGAACTTTTCAGGTAAGCCTTTTTAGTAAAACCTCCATCCACAGCGATATCCGGAAAATCATTTAACGTTTCAAAACTAAAATCATAATGAGAGGCAGAAACCAGTTTATTCTGGGCGTTGTATGCTTCGTTCTTTTCCTGTACACCCGATTTGGTTATATTATAGTACGGCCAGAAATTTACTGTGCTTCCATTATGGGTATATGGAAATTTAGGGTAATCATTGGGCGTTTTGAAATAGTAGTTGATATATCCATTGTTTCCACTGTTAGTCACTTTTACATTTTTATATAATACAATAGGAGTACTTACAGTTGAAGAACTTTCTCTTTCGGGATAAAAAATGCTTCCACTTACACTGTTCGGATCGCTGAATACATTGTAACTATAATCAGTTGATTTCTGTAAGGTAGGATTGAATTCAGAATTGTAATATTTCACATTCTTTATACGGATTCCCAACTGTGGATTATTGTTACTGGCATTTCTAAAAGGAGCCGGAATATTTTTTATTTCCTGAATCGTCATCTCTCCATGGCCTCCGGTACCTGACATTGTAATAGTATAAGTACCCGGGTAAAGGTCGAAGTTTTTTAATGACCTTGCATTTCCTTCTAATTCAGGATCATTATAGTTATAGCAGGTATAGGCAGATCCAGATCCTCCAATACTATAATCCACAAAAGAATCATCAGCAAAAACAGGTTTATATTTCGTCGCTTCAAAAGTTATATAGATCCTTTTTAATACTCCCGGATCTCCTGTCACCTGAAAAGTATAAGTATTGGTTTGTTTGGTGTCAACAGCTATTCCTTTAAATGTACTCATGTATTGCACACTGGGATCGTTAAAATAGCTGGGTGTTGCATAACCAGGAAGACTTTTATTGGTATAATATTCATTTGCATCGTAATTATACTCTATCATTCCTCCTGTCGGCATAACCATCTTATTAAGGGTTTTTACGGCATATCGAGCTAAATTTGTTGCCTCAGTAGCATTACATGGATCTCCAGGGCCATAACTGTTTTCAGGTGAGAAATAGGGCAGCTGACTATAAAGCAACTTAGTGGTTTCCAGTGGTGGCCCTGTCAGATTTTCTAAATTTATTTTATGAATACGCGTGAGGGTCCTCTTACTTGTTTCTTCGATAGATCCAAAAATACTGTATCCCATCATTATGTATTCAAAACCATATTGTCCTATTACATTTCCAATACTATTTTTAAGAGAAACTTTTGTAATACTATACGGGTCATTCATTGTATTTTCCAACGTCTGATCATAATTATAATCAAAAACAATAGACCCTAATCCCGGAGATGTAATATTCTTTACCTTACATATCTGATATAAAATATTAGTACTTCCCGGTACCATTTTATTCTCTTTTTGATATTCAAAACCAAGTAGCGCCACACCGGCAGCATTTTTAACCTGAGTAAGATAAAAAGCTGATTTATACAAGGTCCCACTCGTAATGGCATTTCTATAACTTCTACTCTGACCGTAGTCATTGAATAAATACTTAAAACCATTACCATCAGTTATAGTAAAGGAATTGATAATTAAAGTAGCATTATTGCTAGTCCTGGTATACTCAATCTTAACATTATTAGGAGTTAGGTTAAGTACTTTAAAAGTGTTATTATCTGTATTTCTTTCTATTTTGAATTTACCTGATATTCCCGGAAGATTGTAATAATAAACGTCATTAAATTTATTCTTTTGATAGTACTGCCAACTGGCATCATCATATCTTTCATCCAATTCATCAACGACTTCTCTTGAGATCACTCCTCCGGAAAACATCGTCCATCCCATACCAACCTCACTACCTGCCTGTGTTTCATTCATATTAGCCGGATGATACTGCAGCAATAAATTCGCAGAAATACTCTTGTCATTAGTTAGCAGCCTTAGTAAAGGATAATTAATATCCGGTATTCCTGTTGCCAACGATATGGGTGATTCAGTATAAGTAGGTAATGAAGATACTGAGGGAACTGGTCGTGGCAGATCTCCAAAATTAATATCTCCCTGTTGAGCATTTACGATAATGGACATCATAAAATTTATGATTATCCCTTTCATTAAAATAGAGTTCCTTCTCATTATATTATTTTTTAATCAGTTTAGCATTCGCCGTTTTATTTGTATCCGTTTTTATGGTCACCAGATAAGCACCTTGTACAAGAGCCTGTGTACTCAATTTGGTAACATTGTTTTTAGTTTTTATATTCTGAAGCTGTCTTCCACTCATATCATACAGCACAATATCAGCTTCTTTGAAATTAAAACCGATTTCTACATAAGCATAATCTGATACAGGATTCGGATAGATCTTGATATCATGTTTTTCTATTAACTGATCAACCTGTTTGTCTCCCAGCTTTACAATCTTCCAGTTTTCTTTTCCTAATTCTTCAGCACTGGTTCCTGCCAGAATAATAGAGCCGTCCCTATTTAATTTCAGATCCGAAAGTCTCTCCTCTCTTTTTCTGGAGTCTCCATTTACATGTTTTCGCCACTGCTCATTTCCGTTGCCATCAAGATAGAGCATCCAAAAGGTTTCATCATCTTTCTCTATTCTTCCTTCCGCCTGCGTATAACCACCCAACAATATTCCTTTGGTAGTATCCTGGTTCTTGGTTCTTAATTCTTGATTCTTGGCTCTGAATCACATTCATTCCCATTAAAATATCTCTGTTCTTGAAATTGTAGGATTTCTGCCAGATCTCTTCGCCTCTTTCGTTCAAAGAAATAAGCCAAAGGTCTGTACCTTCTTCGATACCTACTGATTTATTTCCGGATCTTTCGGATCTGGATTCTCCTCCGATAATAAAACCGTTTGAAGTTAAAGCCAGGGTTCTGATATGGTCATCCCCTTTTCCGCCGAAGTTCTTTTCCCATTCTAGTTTTCCGTTTTTATCTAGTTTGACGATCCAGTAGTCGCCTTCACCGAAGTTGCTGCTGGCTTTTGGCAGCTGGCTAATGGCTATTGAGTTAGCCGGTTTTTCAGTTGAAGGTTTAATCTCAGAATTCCCAACCTCGGAACTCCTTGAGTAGATTCCCAGTAATGCTCCACCGTCTTTTGTTGGGATCATTTTCTCTACTTCATCCAAGCCTCTTCCTCCCAGAATAAGCTGAGACAGTTCTTTTCCGTCTTTATCCAATCTCGTAATCCAGACATCTTTTGAACCATAGCCTTTGGATGAATTTTGAATATTTCCGGCTACAAAAAATCCTAGATCTGTGGTTTGAATGACAGCTTTGGCTTCTTCATCTGAAGATGTCCCCAAGGTTTTCTGCCAAAGTTCATCACCAAATTCATTCAGCCTGATCAGCCAGATATCCGATCCGCCTTTGGAATCGTCTTTTTTATCCAGGCCTTTTCCTGAATAAGAAGTTCCTGATACGAGAAACCCTCCGTCTTGTGTAGTTACTGTTGCGGATAAATAATCGTGGTTTTGTCCCGCAATATATTTCTCCCAAACCTGTTCGCCCTGCTGGTTGAGTTTGATCAGGTGAAAATCGTAGCCGTTGTTTTGCTTTTGGCTACCAGTAGCTGGCGACTGGCTTTTAGCCTGAATAGAGCTTCCGGTGATAAGATATTGCTGATCAATAGTGGTGATTACCTGATTGAGAAAATCCTGAGTGGAAGATTTGATGTCTTTCTGCCAGATCACTTCCTGGGCAGAAAGGCCCAAGATGGTGCATAAAGTCAATGCACTCATGTAGAGTTTTTTCATGGATTGTGTAATTATTATTATTTTAATTCGATTGCAAAAGTATTACTTTTACCTCACTGTGAAAAGATTTATTTTATCATATTGATTGTGAAATTTATTACAATACAATACTTTACTGTTTTATATGTGCAAGATATAGTTTCAAAGCGACAGAACCTGTCGTATTTTTTAGCTAATAAAGAAAAAAACGAATAGTAGAAAATGCTTCTGTAATTCATACATCTTCCCATCCAACCCTTGGAAATTGGGAATGTTTTGCTATAACTTTGCTGCCACGTTTTAAAATAGAAGCAGCAATGGGTGTCCTGAAAAAATTGGAGATAAAAAAGAAGAATCAAAAAGCAGAGGATAAAAATCTGTCTTTCCGGGTTTTTGATTTGACCGTGGGAAATCTGAAAGAATATACCCAACCACATAAGAAAGACCATTTCTGTATTATTGTGATGGAAAGTGGAAGCCTTAAGATTCATATTGAAGAAAAAATACACCTGCTTAAAGCCGGAAAAATTTCTGTCATATTTCCTGAACAGGTTAGCTTCGTTTCTGCCGTAAGCGACAGTCTTAAAGGAAAAATAATTTTATTTGAAGAAATATTATTCTGTTCTGACATTCTTAAAAATGAATTAAGCACCTATAATGTCAATCTTTCTACCCAATTGAACTGTACCATTCTTTCACCCGAAGATCTTAAACAAAGTCTACATACCATTTCAATCATTCAGAAAATTTATCAACATCCCAGTCTTATCAAAAAAGAGCAGGCAAGATTTCATATTAAAGTTTTCCTGTTGGGACTCATTGAATCGGTGCATGGGCTCCATCCTATTCTTCATAAAGATACTGCAGACAAGCCCATATATGTCCGGTTTAAAAAGCTCCTGAATGAGCATTACAAACAACACAGGACGGTCCAGTATTATGCTGAAGAATTAGCTGTTAGTACGAAAAAGTTAAACTCTATTACCAAAAAACACTGCAGTGAAACTGCTATTCAGGCCATCCACAACCGGATTTTAATAGAAATCAAACGTCAGTTGATGTTTTCTGATCTTTCACATAAAGAAATTGCTTTTGATCTCGGTTTTAATTCTCCCTCGGCTCTCAACAAATTTGTAAAAGCAAAACTTAAGGAAACCCCTACGGAACTTCAGCAGGAGCTGGCACAAATGTATAACGGATAGTCCTGTTTGTATAACATTACCTGTTTCGTCTTATCTAATTTTGTTTCATCAAAAATTAACTAAGAAAAATGAGTAAATTATTTATCGCAGGAGAAGTTTTCCATGGAGCGGGAAGCCTTGAAGAATTAAAGAATATTACCGGTAAAAAAGCGGTTATTGTAACTGGAGGAAGCTCAATGAGAAAGAGCGGAACATTGGATAAAGCAGTTGCTTACCTTACTGAAGCAGGTATTGAAACACAGATTTTCGAAGGTGTGGAAGAAGATCCGTCTTCCGGAACTTGTATGAAAGGGGCTGAAGTAATGAAAACTTTTGAACCTGACTGGGTGATCGGATTGGGAGGCTGTTCAGCCATTGATGCTGCCAAAATCATGTGGGTGTTTTATGAGTATCCTGATGCCGATTTTGAAACCATGATCAAACCGTTTACGGTACCGGTTTTAAGAAATAAAGCTAAATTTATTGCTATTCCTTCTACCAGTGGAACAGGAACTGAAACTACAGGTTTAGCCGTTATCACAGACCGTGAAAAAGGAGTAAAATATCCCATTGTTTCTTATGAACTGACTCCGGATATTGCAATTGTGGATGGTGAAATCTGTGCTTCCATGCCGGCTCATATCACTTCAAATACAGGACTGGATGCTTTGACACACTGTGTGGAAGCTTATGTTTCAAATATTGAGAATAACTATGCTGATGCCCTTTCAAAAGGAGGGTTGGAAATTGTTTTTGACAATCTTAAAGAAGCCGTAAACCATCCTGACAACATTAAGGCCCGTCAAAATATGCATGATGCCTCTTTCATGGCTGGTCTGGCATTCAATAATGCATGGTTGGGAATCGTTCATTCTTTATCCCACCAGGTAGGAGCTTTATATGGAATTCCTCATGGGGCTTCCAATGCCATCTTCCTTCCGAATGTGATCCGTTATAATGCTCTGGCAACAGACCGTTATCCTGATCTGGCTAAAGTAATCGGTAAGGAAACGGCTGAAGATCTTGCTCAGGCTATTGAAACATTACGTTCTGAGGTAAATAATAATGCTTCTCTTAAAGCATTTGGAATTTCAAAAGAGGATTGGGACAAAAACCTTGATTATATCACAGCCAATGCTTTGGCAGATCCTTGTACGGGATTCAATCCACGTGTTCCTTCATTAGATGAATTAAAAGCAATATACAATGCTTGTTATGAAGGTGTTGTTTATGCCGAAGAGGCAGTAGCTGCCTTCTAAAACTTAATAAAACGAGGAATGACAGGCTGATCATTCTTCCTTAAAATAAAAACAGGAAATCGAATTGATTTCCTGTTTTTATTTTTTATTGATAGATTACTACATTATCCTTTTTAAGCTGATAGCCGCTTTTTTTGAAAGGAACCAGTACATAACCGTCTTTTTTCCAAGCTTTTGCTTTTCCCGCTCTGGTAAGAATGATGCTTCCTGCTTCAACGTCTTTAACGAAAACCTCCGCTTTTTTCTTGTCTTTGCTGAAAATAACTGCTGCAATATAACCTCCGTCTGAAGAAACCTCTTTTAATTTGATTTTTTCTTCAAAAGTTCTTATACAGTCTTTTTTGATTTGAGAATACGTATATCCTGCTGAACCGATACATCCGTGAGCATCTCTATCGCCACCTAATACGGGTGTTTTTTGTGCGAATACTAAAGAACCAAGGAACATTGTGCTAAGTAAAATTGTTTTTTTCATGTTTTGTCGTGTTGTTATAACTATCGTGGTATTATTAAAAATCGTGCCAAAATACTTACAACACACTTACCTGTGAAAACTTTTTCGGATGTCCATTATAGAATTTCATTCTCGGGGTTGCTCATATTTTAACGATTCTTCTTTGGAACTGTTATCCCTGTATCGGTGTAATAGTGTCTGAACATTCGTCATTAAATAAAAAACAGGAAATCGAATTGATTTCCTGCTTTTATTTTTTATTGATAGATTACGACATTATCCTTTTTAAGCTGATAACCGCTTTTTTTGAAAGGAACCAGTACATAACCGTCTTTTTTCCAAGCTTTTGCTTTTCCCGCTCTGGTAAGAATGATGCTTCCTGCTTCAACGTCTTTAACGAAAACCTCCGCTTTTTTCTTGTCTTTGCTGAAAATCACTGCTGCGATATAACCGCCATCTGAAGAAACCTCTTTTAATTTGATTTTTTCTTCAAAAGTTCTTATACAGTCCTTTTTGATCTGAGAATAGGTATACCCTGCAGAACCAATACATCCGTGAGCATCTCTATCGCCTCCTTTTATGGTCATTTCCTGTGCGAATACTAAAGAACCAAGGAACATCGTGCTAAGTAAAATTGTTTTTTTCATGTTTGTTGTTGTATTGTTATAATACCTATCGTGGGTACTATAAAAAATCATGCCAAAAACACAAACAAAACACTTTGATGTGAAAAATCTCCTCCAGCTTCTTACTTAGTCCAGGTGATTTTTGAGTGCTTCACCTCGTCAGAATTTGTTCCGATCATCACATCAAATTCTCCTGATTCCCAGTCGTATTTCAGCTCTCCGTTATAGAATTTCAGATTCTCAGGGCTGATCTCAAAGGTTACTTTTTTGGATTCTCCTTTTTTCAGAAATACTTTCTGGAAGCCTTTCAGTTCTTTTACCGGTCTTGTAATACTTCCCACCATATCTCTGATATAAAGCTGAACCACCTCTGCTCCATCATAGTTTCCGGTATTAGACACGGTCACAGATGCCTGAATGGTTTGGTTTCCTTTTGGATTAGCATTAGAAACAGTCATATCCGAATAACTGAATTTTGTATAGCTTAATCCATATCCGAAAGAATATAATGGAGTATTACATTCATCCATATAATTGGAACGGAATCTTTGATATTCACATTTATCAACAGACTTCTGATCTAAAGGACGGCCTGTATTTTTAGCATTGTAATAAATAGGCACCTGACCAAGGCTTCTTGGGAAAGTCATCGGAAGTTTTCCTGAAGGGTTTACTTTTCCGAATAATACATCAGCAAGTGCGTTTCCTGCTTCTGAACCCGGGAACCATGCGTTTACAATAGCGTCGGGAATATCTTTTACATTCGTTAAAGCTAATGGACGGCCTGTGAAAAGGACCATTGCAATAGGTTTTCCGGTCTTTTTCAATTCGTTTAGCAAATCAACCTGAGACTGAGGGATTGTAATTTCACTTCTTGAAGAAGATTCCCCGCTCATTTCTGCAGATTCTCCGATTGCTAAAACAATAACATCGGCTTTATTGGCAATATCCACTGCTTCTTTTAACAATTCTTCTTTGGAACGGCTATCTCTGTCGGTTTTCTTTCCGTGAGCTGCGTAGATTTCTTCTAATTTTGCATCATAATCGATGTTCGTCCCTTTAGCAGAAAGGAACTTAACTTCCTTACCATAATTAGCCTGCAGCCCCTGTACCAGATTAACAGAAATATTATGTTTTGTAGCTACACTCCAGGTTCCGGCCATATTCATTGAATTATTAACCAATGGTCCGATAACAGCCACTGTTCCTGATTTTTTCAAAGGCAACACCTGGTTTTCATTTTTCAGTAAAACCATCGACTGAGCAGCAGCATTTCTTGCCACATTACGGTTTTCCATATTGTAAACCTCTTTTGCCGCCAGCTTGGCATCTCCATGTTTGTATGGATTATCAAATAAGCCTAAATCATATTTCGCTTCAAGAATTCTTTTGGCAGCCATATCAATTTCGGCCTGTGTCACTTTTCCTTCTGATAAAGATTTTTTTAAGGTTGTTAAAAAACCTTCTCCTACCATATCCATATCCACTCCGGCTTTTAAAGCCAAAGCAGAAACCTGCTGAATATCCCCCATTCCGTGATCAACCATCTCGTTGATACCGGTATAATCGGTTACTACAAAACCTTTGAATTTCCATTGGTTCCTCAGCACTTCAGTCTGAAGCCATCTGTTTCCTGTTGCAGGAACTCCGTCCACCTCATTGAAAGAGGCCATCACAGAGGCTACACCGGCATCAACAGCTGCTTTGTAAGGCGGAAAATATTCATTGAACATTCTTATATGGCTCATATCTACGGTATTGTAATCTTTACCCGATTCGCCTGCTCCATATAGTGCGAAATGCTTTACACAGGCAAGTATATTGGTCCCATTGGCTAAATCTTTCCCCTGGTATCCATACACCATATTTTTTGAAATTTCACTTCCTAAATAAGGATCTTCGCCCGAACCTTCAGACACTCTTCCCCATCTTGGTTCACGGGAAATATCAACCATGGGCGAAAAAGTCCAGTTAATTCCGTCTGAAGCAGCTTCTCTGGCAGCCACTCTTGCAGACTGCTGTACCAGGTTCATATCCCATGATGCAGCTAAGCCTAATGGAATTGGAAAAGTCGTTTCATAACCATGGATAACATCCATTCCAAAAATCATTGGAATTTTCAAACGGCTTTTTTCAACAGCTACTTTTTGAACGGCTTTGATTTTGTCAGCTCCTTTTATGTTGAACAATCCGCCTACCAATCCTTGCTCTACTTTTTTTCCAATATCGGAACTTTGAGCCATTCCTGTAGTAAAATCTCCAGAAGTCGGCAGGTTGAGCTGACCGATCTTCTCGTCCAAAGTCATTTTAGATAACAGATTATCTACAAAGGCTTTCTTTTTTGCCTGATATTGGGCTGTCTGATAAGACTGTACGGGTTTATCCACCATCTCCTGTGCCGAGAATACCGGCGAAAGGGCTAATGCAGCGAGTACGATTAGTTTTTTCATAAATCTAACTTCTTATTGTTCTATTATAATTAACGTGAGAACGTTATTTTTTGACTGATTGTATCTGATTGACCTATTTTTATTGTCTCCAAAAAAGACAATATTCAAAAATATAAAAATTATTCAATATGCCTTCAATAAAATCAAGGTTTTACGACGACTGAGCATTGTATTTCTTTAAGTCCTGTCTATTTTTCTTTTTTCTTTGATAACATCCATTCATACAGCTGAGGATTTGAATACGCCGAATCCCAGGAGTTGTGGTTATCATTCGGGAAGATCACCAATTCTGCAGACGGATTTACCGGATGCAGTTTCTGATAGAATTTAAAGGCATTTTCGGGCAGTACAATATCATCCATTCCGCCATGATATATTTTCATATTCAAATTTTTATACTGCTGAATATTGGCTGTCATCACCTGATCTGTAGGTGCACATACTGAAACTACTGCAGCAAACATTTCAGGATGCTCCATAGCTAATTTCAAAGTACCCCAGCCTCCCATGGAAAGTCCGGTAAGATAAATCCTGGAAGCATCAATTTTATATTTCTTCTGAATTTCTTTTATTAAATTATAAATGGTCACCGTATCCCACCACGAATCTGCAGGACATTGTGGCGCCAGAATAGCCACCGGCTCCTTGATCAGTTCTTTATAGGTGAAAGGGCTGTGTGCTTTTACCATTTCCAGGTTGCTACCTCTTTCTCCCGACCCGTGAAGAAATACAATTAAAGGAACATTTCCTTTTGATTTTTGAGGGTAATCCAGAATGTAGGATATTTTTTCAGGTCTTTTAATTTCTTTGTTAAGTTCGGATTTTATTTCCTGGGCCTTCATCTGTAATGAAAGGGGAAGGAGCAAAAAGGGAAGGTGTTTTAATTTTAATTTCATATTGTTATTTAGGTTTTGGCTAAAGCTATTGGATAGCTTTTTGTTTATTTAAACGGGCTAAAGCCCGTTTCTATTGATGTTAAATACTCATTATCATAGATTGGCTTCTTTGCGTAAACGGTATAAAGCCCGTTTTTATTGATATCAAAGTAGCCACGGGTGCACAATGATCCTGCACTCGTGGCTCATTGAAAGGTATCTATTTTATTCCGTATTTCGGGGACTGAAAGCTTAATTTTTTTAATCCCTGCTGAATTTCCGGTGCATTCATAAACAGTTTCCAAAGGAATCCTGACCTGTAGTTTTCTATCATTGGAGCTATTGTCCCCTGATCAATCGCCAGGTACCTTGGGGTAGACCAATTGTTATAATGAATAGAAGTAGCATCATAAGGTCCGGCGCTTCCTATAAATTCAGGTTTTTTGGTATACAGAAACCTCAGGAAATTCATTGATTCTTTTGGGGTGTATGGGAAACTGCTTAAGGCAGCTGTAGGGGTGATCACTCCGTTATCATTGGTGGGCATATGAGCCGTGTAGCCCGCAGTTCCGTCTTCATTTCTGGTATAACCAGCTGTCAGCCCCCAATAATTGGGACCATACCCTTTCCATTGCTTTGGATTTTCCACGCAATATTTGTAATCAATAAGAGTTTGGTTTTTATTTAATTCAAAATAGTTTTTGATCAGTTTATCGGAAAGTCCGGTTGGATCAAGTCCTATATATGAATATTGTGACCAAAAAAGCGGTCCGCCATATTCTTCGGCGTAATTATGTTTTACGTAAAGTGGTAATCCGTATTTTGTTTTGTCGGTAAGGTAGGTTCCGTTTCTGGTCCAGCCTTTATAGTAGGTTTCTGCATCAATGGCATACGTAGGTGAAGATGCTGCCAGGATATAGGTAATTAAGCATTCATTATAACCTTCCAGAGGAAAATTCATGTCCCACTGATATTCCGGAGACCAATGCCAGTATAATACTTTTTCGCCTCCTTTTGTATACCAGTTCCACTGAATCCCTTTCCAAAGCTCGTCGCATTTTGCGGCTAACGCTTTTTCTTCGGCATTTCCATTTTTAAAATACTCACGGGTCATCAGTATCCCTGAAGTAAGGAATGCTGTTTCTACCAGGTCTCCTCCATTATCTTTTTTACCGAAAGGTACGGTCTTACCTGTTTCACCATTAATCCAATGCGGCCACGCCCCTTTATGACGGTCTGCTTTTGCCAGAAAATCCATGATATGGGAAAGTCTTTTTACGGCTTCTTTTCTTGGAATAAATCCTCTTTCTACTCCAACCAGAATGGTAGCCAATCCAAATCCTGAGCCGCCGGTGGTGATTACATGTTTATCATTATCCGGGTAGATATTATCTTCGTGATAACGCTCTCTCCCCAACATTGAATTGGGTTCTGCATAATCCCAGAAGTAGGTAAGAGCATCTTTCTGTACCTTATCCATCAACTGTTCATCTGTAATACTGCTTTTGACTATTTTATCCTGCGAAGCTTCCTGTTTGGAACCCTGGATGTTTTTGCATGAATACACAAAAAACAGGGAGGCTACTGCAGCTGATACTACGATCCTTTTCATTGGTAAATGGTTTACTGGTTTATAAAATGAGAGGAGAATTTTCACTCTCCTCTTGTTTATGTATGTATTTTAGTAATTCGGGTTTTGCTGAGACAATCCTCCGGCTTCCATGATAAACTCATAAGGAAGCGGGAATAATTCATGTTTTCCAACAACGAATTTCTTATTACCGTCTGCTGCCATAGCTGCCTGTGCCTGCCCCGTTCTTACAAGGTCAAACCATCTGTCGTGTTCGAATGCCAGTTCCAGTCTTCTTTCTTTCCAGATAGCCATTCTTACATCTGCCTGGGTGGTAGCTGTTGTTTCTGCAATTTTAGCTCTTGTTCTCACCTGATTCAATAATGGAATTGCCACACTGGTTTGTCCTAATTCATTAAGTGCTTCTGCCTTGATCAACAAAACTTCTGCATATCTGAGATAACGGATATTGGTATCTGTAGCATCTTTGTCATAGAATGCTGATGAGTATGCCTTATAATTATAGAATTTATTTTCTACAGTATTTGGAATGTATCTTCCGTCGTATAACGTCATATCTCTGTGAATGATCGTGGCATCTCTTCTTTCTGTATCTCCTTCTGCTGTGTAAGCATCATACAAACCTTGTGTAGGGGTTGCAAATCCCCAGCCCCAGCCTCCGGAACCACGAACTCCCTGTACTTTACTGTACTGCTGGATTGCTCTTCCGGCATCACTTCCTGACCCCTGGATTTCAAAGATAGATTCTGCATTATTTTCCCCTGAAACTTTATAAATATCAATAAAATTAGGAGTCAATGAATATCCGGTAACTAGATCGCACTGTTCTGCTGCCAGCTGCCACTTCTTCTGGTAAAGATATACTTTAGCCAGTAATGCGTGAGCGGCCCCTACTGAAGCCCTTCCCACATCAGTAGCTCCATATGCAGATTTATTAGGTAATGCTTCTATAGCATCTTTCAGGTCTTTTTCAATAAATGCATAGATCTCTTCTTTGCTTACTCTGGTAAGCTGCATCTTTTTATCTACTTCATTTCCAAGAACCGGAACACGGTCTACTAAAGGAACTCCTCCAAAAGATCTTACCAGGGTAAAGTACATAAAAGCTCTCAGGAACTTAGCTTCTCCCATCAGTCTTTTACGTAATTCAGGATTAGCCTTATCCAGTTTTGGAATATATTGTAAAGCCTGGTTACACCTGTTTATTCCCTGATAGTTAGAAGCAAAAAGCTCCTTAAAGGAAGGTGTGGTTGCAGTAATATTGATGGCATCAAGAAGATTTTTATCTGATCCTGTGTCTCCTTCTGATGATCCTTTATCAGCATCATCAGAGATAATGGAAGTTACCCCTATCCAGGCAAACGTACTCATATTCCAATCTAAGAATTTGGCATAGATAGAATTTACAAAATAAGTTGCCCCATTGTCATTATTAAATTTTTCAAGGTCATCAATCGTCATTGACTCTGATGGTTTTACATCGATAAATTCATCACTGCAGCTTTGTACAGCAGCTACAGAACCTAATAACATTAAAGATATTAACAGTATTTTATTTCGTTTCATTTTTTTAAAAGTTTATGTTTACACCGAATACAAAAGATCTTAACGTAGGGTATGCATTCAATTCTACCCCTGCCATTTTATAAGGATCTCCCTCTGTTTTTGCATCAGTAGGGTTATATCCTGACAATTCTGTTGAATACCCCGAATATTTCTGCCATACTACCGGGTTGATAGCACTTACATAAAACTTTATAGACCTTACGTAGTCTACAATATCTTTTACGGTATATCCGATTGATATATTATTAATTCTGAAATAATCTCCGTCTTCTAAGAAATAGGTAGAAGCAATAGGATTATCTGTATAAGGCTTAGGGTTGTATGAATTAGAGTTAGAAGGGCTCCAGTAATCCTGTGCTACTGAAGATTCAACATTAATACTGTTTCCTCTCTGCGCTTTCTTACCGTTGTATACTTTAAATCCGAACGCTCCATATCCATTGGCTGCAAAATCCCAGTTTTTATAGCTTAATGATACATTGATCCCCAGGGTAGATTTTGGAATATAAGAATCGAAATACTTTCTGTCTTCGGCGTCAGCACTTCCTGTAACCCCGTTTCCGTTAAGGTCTTTATATTTCATATTTCCACTGGCATCTACTCCATCATACTCCCATAAATAGAAACTTCCCAACGCATGTCCTACTGTAGAACCGTTAAATAGTTTTACCCACTGCCCGTTACCCAGATCTCCACCACTCAACTGAGCAATATTCTTTTGAGTATCCACTCTGGTAAGCTGGTTTTGATTGAAGGAATAATTGGCTCCAAGAGAGTATGACCAGTCGTCTCCTACTTTATCAGCCCAGTTCAGGGAGAATTCCATCCCTCTGTTTCTTACTGCACCTACGTGAGAATAATAAGTTTCTGACTGACCGGAAGTTGTATAATTGGTAATTCCTAAAATAAGGTTATTTGTTTCTCTGTTATAAGCATCAATGCTACCTGTCAGTCTTTTGTTGAACAATCCAAAATCCAGTCCTGCAGAAGATTCTTCGGTAACCTCCCATCCTAAAACAGGGTCAAAACCTTTGTTTACGGTGATTCCGTTACTTACAGGATTTGCATTTCCATATCCATAGTTATAAGGAGTACCTGAGTTTAGGGGAAGATAGTTCAGAGGAACTCTTTGGTTTCCTAATTTACCCCAGCCTCCTCTCAGTTTTAAAAGATCAAAGAAGCTGTCTTTCATGAAATCTTCTTCAGAAATGATCCAACCGGCTCCAAATGATGGGAAAGTTCCCCATTTCTGTCCTGCGGCAAACTGTGAAGATCCGTCGCGTCTTACCGTAGCACTCAGCAAATAACGATTCATCAATTTATACTGTGCTCTGGCAAAATAAGAAACCGTAGTATTTCTATCGTATTTTACAGAATTAAGGGTCTGAACATTATTTACATAGTTCGTGTCCTTAATGTTCCAGTAGTTCTGATCATTTAAAAGTAAGTTCTTTCTCTTTACAATCAGCTGATCGATACCGTTTCTTACGGTTGTTTCCGTACCAATTGTGGCTTCAAGATCATGAACCCCGAATTTTTTATTATAAGTTAAATAATTTGTTAAAGACCAGTTGTAATAATCTTCTCTTGTATTTTCCAGGGTATTGTATGGATTGCTATTGGAGAAACCTGCTGCCGTCCTTGTAGGATCTTCTGCAAGCCATATTGCCACTTCATCTCTGAAATTATAGGCTTTATAATTAGAATACTCTCCATTAAACTGAGAAGTAAACTTCAGTCCTTTAAGGATATCAATATCCAATTTTAACCCTCCCTGCAATAATGTATTTTTATTTTGCTCGTTATTCAGCAACAGCTGGCTTACCGGGTTGGTTACATCATTAAATTTATTTCCTGTATAATCTACAAGACCTGTGGAAGTGTTTACATAAGGCATTCCAAACTGTCCTGACGGATAGTAAACGGGAACCATCGGAGACTGTTTATATGCTGTTGTAAAAGCATTAAAAGGTTTCGGGGTAGTTTTTGTAAAAGCTACACTGAAATTTTGCTGTAACGTAATCCCTTTAGCAATTTTAAACTCGTTGTTGGATCTGATGGTGGCACGGTTATAATCTGTACCTCTCAGAATCGACTGTTCGTCATAGTTACTTAAACTAAAGAAATATTTTACGGCTTCTGAGGATCCTGAAATAGAAAGGTTATGCTGATTATACACTCCTGTTCTTGTAATTTCTTTAAACCAGTCTGTATTTACCGGCTGGTCTGTAGAAAATCTGTTAACCCCTAAGGCTGCATTATTATAAGTGGCAAATTCTGAAGCATTGGCCATTTTTACTGTTTTCAATGGAGTTCTTATCCCCATTAACCCGTCATAGGAAACACTCAGTTTTCCTTTTCCGCTTTTTGTGGTAATAATGATTACCCCGTTAGCGGCTCTGTTACCATAGATGGCCAGGGCTGCTGCATCTTTCAGGATATCATAGGTAAGGATATCATTAGAGTTGATATTATTAATATTCTCTAAAAACATACCATCAACTACATAAAGTGGCGACCGTCCTCCTGTTACCGTTCCCAGACCTCTGATTAATACAGAAGGTGTAGATCCCGGCATATCCGAAGCTGTAATCTGTACCCCGGCAGCTTTTCCCTGAATAGCCTGCGAGGCATTTAAAACTTTAGTTTTTGTTACTTCTTCGGCACTGATAGAACTGATGGATGTTGTATTATCTACCTTTTTACGGCTACCATATCCAATCATTACGACCTCATCTATTTTCTGGACTTTAGCAGAATCTTGTGTAACCTGCGCATCCACGTTCATACCAAAGTATAAAACAGCAATAAGGCATGAATACTTTAAATTACCTTGTTTCATATAGTTTCAATTTTATTCGTACAATCAAATTTTGTGAAATGTCCCTATTTGACAGCAATTCAATTTCTCAAAAAAAGACATTAGCCAAAAATATAAAAAAAAATGAACAATGTTAATTTATCTTAAAAATTGAAAAAAAATTACATAATTTTACACAGAAACAGACGAACAGTTTAATTTTATGAATTTAAGATCAGAATATTTATCAATTTATCATCATATTATTAATTGTAAAAACAATGTTTTTACAATATAATTCACC
Source organism: Chryseobacterium sp. Bi04 (assembly GCF_918698085.1). Taxonomy (GTDB): domain Bacteria; phylum Bacteroidota; class Bacteroidia; order Flavobacteriales; family Weeksellaceae; genus Chryseobacterium. The sequence goes on along the minus strand of NZ_CAKKLP010000004.1, from coordinate 338,733 downwards.
AAATGACGGTGCTGAATTTAATATTTTGTTAAATAGATAATAGTATCTACCTTTGGTGCAGTTTTTGAAAAACCTAGAAAAAGGATCAATGAAAAAATATATTGTTGCAGCCGCTTTCATTATTGGAACCGGAGCAGTTATTACTACTACTGTACAATCCTGTACAACGCTGGCTACCTCTGATATGGGACTTTCCATTATCAAAAAGATGCTTCTCAACGGAATAGACAAAGGAATGGGTATTTATGCAAATAAGGAGGCTTTCCTACAGAATAATATGGTGGATAAAGCCCTTCCAAAAGAGCTCAGAGACATGAATTCTATGCTTGAAAAGGTAGCACCGTCATTGGTGGCTAAAGAAAGAGATTTTATTGCCCAGGCTGCCGCCTATACTGTAAATACCTCAAAACCGATCTTACAGGGTGCCGTTAACAGTCTGAATGCACAGGATGTAACCAGGATCATCCAGGGAACAACAGCTACACAAATCCTAAAAGAAAAAACATCTCAGCAGCTTGTTGCGGCTATTGCTCCAAAAGTAGATGAAAAACTGAATGAATACGGAATCGTTAAAACCATCAACACGGCTTTATCAGGGAGCAACTTTTTGGGGAATCTTTTAGGAGGCAACAGCAACACTGTAAATGCAGGCGGGCTGAGCCAGCTTGCTTCTGAACAGCTTGTGAATGGAATATTCAACATTATTGAAGACTACGAGAACCAGAACTCCAAAGCCCTGTTGGGACCATTTGGAAAATAAGGGAAATTTCGTTATATTTATATTATATTAATAATTGCAGATGGATATATTACAAGGAAATCAACACGCAAGTCCTGAGGATTTTTACAAATCTTTAAAGGAAAAACTGGAGGATCATCATGATTTTCCGGAGGATTATTTATTTAAATTTATTATCCCTACAGACCAGGCAAAGCTTACTGAAATATATAAGGTTTTTGACGGTATTAAATTTACTCTGGGAAACCGTGAAAGTAAAAATGGAAAATACACAGCCTGCAATATCAGTGCATTTGTTTTGGATGCTGATCAGGTGGTAACAATTTATCAGGAAGTAGCCAAGATAGAAGGCGTTATCCTATTATAAAAAATTTCAGCCACATACATTTGTGGTTATAAACCCGGCTGGCTTATTTATAGGTCAGCCGGGTTTATTTATACAACCATCATGGAACTTTTCAGTAAGTAAATTATCCCGGAATATTTTACTCTACTGCCAAAACTATATTCATTCTCTTTGTCATCCCGGAGGGATCTCAATCGCAAGCTTTAAAAATAATATTTAGATTCTTACAGAACAAATGGAGTGTTTAAAATTGCCTATTACTTCTTATTTGAAGAGAAACCAGCGAACGTCAGTAAGACACACAAATCCTTTATAAACAAAAAAGAGGCTGCTTCAGGTGGAAGCAGCCTCTTTGTATCTGGTCTTTATTTATTATTTCTCAATAAAGAACTTCACATTGTCTATAGGTCTACCCAACATAGCTACAGAGCCTTTCACCAGAATAGGTCTCTGTATCAGGGATGGATTTTCAGATAAGATTTTGATCCATTCTTCTTCAGAAAGGTTTTTATCTGCATAATTTTCGATATACAGCTTTTCTGTTTTACGGATAATATGAAAAACACTTTGATTCAGTTTTTTCAATACTGTTTTTATCTCCATCACGCTCAACGGATCTTCAACAATATTGATAATTTCAAAAGCTACCCCATTTTCATCAAGATACTCTAATACAGCATTTGATTTCGAACAGTTCCCGTTATGTAAAACCTTAACTACCATCTTCTATTGTTTTAAATTAAAACTTGCTTTCTTACAAATTTAGTAAGAATCTGACTGATCTTCTCTTAATAGTCTGGTAAATATTTGTTAAAACAGCCCGTGTAATTCGGCTTCAATTTTTTCCAGAATAAGTCCAAAATCCTCCGGCTTTTCTACAAAATCCAGGTCATCAACTTCAATAATCAGCAGCTTGCCTTCTGTATAATTGGAGATCCATTTTTCATACTTCTGATTAAGCTTTGAAAGATATTCTATACTGATAGATGCTTCGTATTCGCGTCCTCTTTTGTAAATTTTCTTTACAAGATTGGGCACATCAGATTTTAAATAAATTAACAGGTCCGGTGCAGACACAAAACTCTTCATTAAATCAAAAACAGATGAATAGTTACTGAAATCTCTGTCGGAAAGGAGTTTCATATCATTCAGGTTTTCTGCAAAAATGTGAGCATCTTCATAAATGGTACGATCCTGAATAATATTCTTCCCACTTTCTCTGATCTCCTTTACCTGACGGAATCTGCTTCCCAGGAAGTACACCTGCAGTGCAAAGCTCCATTTGCTCATATCCGAATAAAAATCTTCCAGATAAGGATTATGATCTACGTCTTCAAATTGTGCATCCCATCCGTAATGCTTGGAAAGCATTGTGGTTAGGGTTGTTTTTCCCGCGCCAATGTTTCCTGTAACTGCAATATGCATATTTTTCCTTTGTATTTGCTTATTAATTGATAAGTTTTTCTACCCCTTCAGTCTGAACTGCTGAAATATCTTCTACCAATTTCTCTAAGGTATGGTCTGAAGATTTCACTTCCGGCAGGGTCTCATCTGCTGTTTTTTCAGTGCTTTCTGCCGATTGTCCTGTAGGTTCCTGAATAATTTCCGGTTGAGATTCCGGTTGTTTTTCCTGTTCGGGTTTGCTTACTTTTTCAAAGCTGTAAAGATAAAGTTTGTTCCCCTTGATTTCAAAATAAGAAAGGATATTTTTATCCACAATTTGTGCTTCCGGATCTTCAAAAACAGTAGTCATCCCTTTTTCAGGAATATATTTTAAAATAGAATTATTGGTGATCACCAAAATAGTATCATTTTCTCTCCTGAATCTTTTCCCGTTTACGAGGGGAACTTCAAAAATTTTCTCAAACTTTGGCGTGTAAATTCTAATGTGATTCCTTGTTAAAATGTAGATTTTATTTTCATAGACCAGCATATCCGTAAGATCCTCAAAACTGATATCAAAAGGATAAGAGTTGATGGTTGTATCATTTCTGAAATTATACTGTATCAGCCGTTTTGTACTGTCATCTAAAAGCCATAACTGCTGCTGATCTTCAGCGTACACCATTCTTATAAATCCAAATTTCTGCTTAAAATCAATCCGCTGGATCTCATTCATATTCTGATCAACAAATTTCATTTCCTGGGCATTTTCTGAAAATAAAGGAACGTTCAGTGGATTCTGAACATTTTGTACTTTATAAGGAACAGTAAACATCAATTTCCCAAGCTGCTTCCCTAACGAATCATACTTGGTAAAACTGAAGTCTTTACTTTTATAGATATACAGATTTCCATAATCATCCGCAAGCATATCTTTAGCTTCCTTCAGCTTCAGGGTATCCAAAGGAAAAACTTTCTGCGCTGCGGATGAGCAGAAAACGAAAATCAATAATAAATATATTAGCTTCAAATTGTATGGTATTAAAGATAATCCTCCTTGTTGGAATGCCGGCAATTTACATACTTTTTCTGTAAACTGAAATTAAGTTTTCAATGGTCATTTATTTTATAGCAACCTCATAGATTTTAGCCCAGTTTTTTCCTGTCACCAACATATTTTCACCCTTAAAAGCAATTCCGTTTAACACATTGTCATCATTCCCCTGATTATTTTCTTTGGTTATTTGGGTAAAATCAAATTTTCCGACAGCTTCTCCCGTTTCAGGATTTATTTTCAGAACAAAAGGTTTAAACCAGACATTGGCATAGATAAAGCCATTGTGATATTCAAGTTCATTTAATTTTTCGTATGTCTCCGTATTTCCTGCTACGGAAACCGTTTTTACCACTTTGGAAGGATTACTGACATCCAAAAAGTAAAGATTCTTTGAACCATCGGTAGCGATGAGGTTTTTTCCATCATAAGTTAGCCCCCAGCCTTCTCCGATAATATTGGGTAGAGGAAATTCTGAAATTTTTTCCAATGTATTTTTATGGTAAACAAAGCCAATTTTACTTTGATAGGTCAACTGGTAAATCTTGTCTCCAACCACCGCACAGCCTTCAGAAAAAATATCGGCGGGTTGTTTTTTCACCATTGCCGGAGTTGCAGAACCCAGTGTATATTTTATCAGCTGGGAAGCTCCTTTCAGTCCATCACTTTCATATATGGTATTGCCTTCTGCCAAAAATCCTTCTACAAAGAAAGTAGGGTCATGCGGATAGTCTGCTATTATGGTATACGAAATATTTTGTTCGGGATTTTTAGCAAAAACATTAATGGTAGCATCCTGACTCAGGGTTTCTCCATTTTTAGTTTTAATTACAAAAACCACTTTATTGTCTCCTAATTCAAAAAACTGAGGATCTACTGTAAGATTGGCTGTTTCTTTATCTCCAAAGCTTATGCTGATACTTTCTGCATTATTTGTCACTTTTTCCGGAAGGTCCAGCTTATCTCCAAAATGATACCCTTCTGCCTCCTTTGCATTATTATAATCAGCCAGGGAATCAAGCATTTTTTCATTATTATTACAAGATACCAGCAGAAGAACTGCTGCAAGGCCGGTTATTATATTTCGTCTTATCATTTTTCAAAAATACTAAATTTTAGTCCTTACATAAAAATAGCGCTCCATGGGAACGCTATTTTTATACTTTATCTGTGAAATTATTTCACCTGAACTTCATAAATTTTCGGCCAGTTTTTACCTGTTACCAGCATATTTTCTCCTTTAAAAGCAATTCCGTTCAACACATCATCACTTCCTTTGGTATTCTGTTTTGCAATATCTGTAAAATCAAATGTTCCCACCACTTCTCCGGTAGCCGGGTTGATCTTTAGAATGATAGGCTTTTGCCACACGTTGGCATAGATAAATCCGTTATGATATTCAAGCTCATTAAGCTGATCATATGCCTGGGAACTTCCTGCCACCGCAATATACTTAATCAGTTTTGAAGGGTTAGCCGGATCAAGGAAGTATAAAAGTTTACTTCCGTCTGATGCGATAAGGTTTTTCCCGTCATAGGTTAATCCCCATCCTTCTCCAAACAGATTTGGATACGCAAATTCTGAAAGCAGTTTTAAAGAATTTTTATCATAGATATATCCTTTTTTGCTCTGCCATGTCAACTGATATACTTTATCTCCTACAATGGTACTACCTTCAGAAAAATCTTCCGGAGCCTGCTTTGTAGAAGCAAGTGGTGTAGTGGTTCCCAACGTATATTTCAGAATCTGTGAGGATCCGTTCTGCCCGTCACTTTCATAAATTGTATTTCCTTCAATCTGAAAGCCCTGAACAAAATTCTTAGGATCGTGAGGATATTCTGCGATAATCTGATAGGCAATATTTTTTTCAGGAGTTTTTGCAAATACATTGATGGTAGCATCCTGATTGAGTACTTCCCCCCCTTTTGTTTTAATATTGAAAGTAACAGCATTATCTCCCAATGTGAAAAATTTCGGATCCACAACAAGATTGGTTGTTTCTTTATCTCCAAAGCTTATGGTAACACTTTCTGCATTCTCCGTCACCTCTTTTGGAAGTTGAAGTTTATCACCGAAGTGATATCCTTTTGCTTCCATAGAATTATTATAGTTGCTTAGTGTATTAAGGATCTCCTTATCCTTATTACAAGATGCCAATAATAAAATCGCTGCGAAACCTGCTATTATATTTTTTTTCATTGATATTCTAAATATTTCTCCAAAAATAGCAAATTTTATTCCGTATTGCCAACATTATCCACAGCTTCACCAAATTGTAATATATACCCGTTATTGTCATAGATTGCAAATTCCCTCATTCCCCATTCAAAAGTTTCTATTTCATAGCAGATTTCTGCTTTTGCATTAAGTTCTTCCCAAAGTTCATCCACATTATTTACATTAAAATAAAATGAGCCTGTAAAACCTATCCCATGGTTTTTCTCATGTTTATTGGGTTGGGAAACCATAATATATACTTCATCTTTACGAAGCGAAGCCCATTGCCATTCATCATTTCTGCCCATTAATGTAAAGCCCAGGATATGCATATAAAAACCGATGGTATCATCCATATTTTCTGTCCACAACATAGGGCGCAGTGCTTTAAATTCTGTCATGATTCCTGTAATTCAAAATTTGTTTTATTGATTTTCATATTAATAGACAGCCATGTTTCACCATCTATATTCACTTCACTTTGGGTTTCCGGATCAATCCCGAAACCTACTTTCCGGTAGCATTCAATAGCTCCTGTATTCCAGTCATATACATTAAGTTCAGCGGTTTCTTTATCGAAATGACTGAACCCATATTCGAGCAGTTTTTGTACTACTTTTCTGCCATAGCCTTTTCCTCTGTTATTTTCATCCCAAATTAAAATTCTTCCCAACAGGAACGTATTTTCTTTTAAACAGATCTGTGCATGTCCAATGGTATGGTGGTCTCCATCCGTTATTTTAAATAAGGTCCTGTTTTCATCCAGAAGATCGGTTTCCAACTGTTTTTCAGTTAAAGGAAAGTGATAGGCAGGACCGGCAAACTGAAGAAGCATTCTTTCATCTTTTACTTTTGAAATTAATTCTGATGCATCCTCAGTGGTAAATAAAAATAAGTCGATCATCGTTTTAATTTTCTAAAAATCTTTTTAAACTTTCTCCAATAATCATATTCCAGCCTTCCGTAAAGCTTTTTCTTGAAAAACCTTCACCCAAATCGTCGAAACTCTCAATACCCTCATGAATCAATGTAACCACTGTTGCGTTGTGTTCGGAAAACATTTCCCATGTTACCACGGTTTTCAGTGGTGAAAAATCGGGATAAGCCCAGCTATATTTCAATATTTGAGAAGGAACAATCTCTAAGATCTCACATTGATGGTGATATTTTTTAGCATCTCCGGGTTCATAAAAATTAAATATTTTTCCTACTTCCGGTTCAAAATCCGGAATATTGAAATACCAGGATTTCATTTCGTGTTTATCCGTCAAGGCCTTCCAGACCTTTTCCGCCGGAGCATTTATCTTATATTGGACAACGATGGGTGTATTCATATTAAATTAACTGAGGTTAAGATTAATGTCAGAAGGTGTACAATGATCAGTGTGCAAACCCTGTAATTTTTGCTTCATCAAAATCCAGCTGCATTTCAATAGCCCTCATCACATGGTCATCAAATATTTTTTCCTTCTTCATTCTGTGAAGCTCATTTCTCTGAGCCTGGATCACCTGGCGCAACACATCTTTATTTTCGTTGATTGCCGTCACATAATCACCTGTAGAAGCCATACACTGAGCTTTATCGGCCATCAGCATCATTTCATTTTCAAGTTTATGTTTTTGGTGTCTTACCAAGCTGTTTCTCTCCGCCAGTTCAGAAAAATCATTATCTAAGGTATGCAGCGCGGTTTCCTTTAGTTTACGCATCAAAATCACTTCCTGTTTTTCTTCAGGCAGTTCACTTCCTGCATCTTTTATATTCAGCAGTTTCAGAATGGGCGATAATAATAATCCCTGTCCCACCAATGTGATCAATATAATAACGAAAGTTACGAATAAAATAATATTCCGGTGCGGGAATGCCTCTCCATTGGGAAGAAAGGCAGGAATAGAAAGTGCTGCAGCTAATGAAACCACTCCTCTCATGGCGGCAAAACTGATGATAAAAGGTTCCCGCCAGTCCGGTTTTGGGGCTTTTAGCCTCAATTCTTTTGAACAAAGCCTTGGAAAATACATCAAAGCGTAACTGTACAGTATTCTTGTTCCGATAATCGCTCCTCCAATGACCACACTATAGAAAATTCCTTCTGAGAATGTATAATCTGTCAACCCTTCCACAACAATAGGCAGCTCAAGGCCAATCAGGATAAAGATGATCGTATTCATTAAAAATATCAGCACACTCCAGACATTTCCGGACTGGATTCGTGAAGTATGACTCAGGTAGCAATGCGAATTATAAGACATTAGCAATCCTCCGGCAACTACCGAAAGGACTCCTGAAAAATGGAAATGCTCTGCTCCTACATACATGATGTAAGGAACAATAAGTGTAATAACGGTATCTATATTAGAATTGGTAGGTATCATTCTCAGTAAGGCTCCAAACAGAAAACCTATAGCCACTCCCATAGCGATCCCACCGATGGCCATGGTAAAGAAATCCTGCACGGCATCTCTCCAGATAAACTGCCCTGAAATAACTGCCGCTAAGGCAAACTTAAATACAATTAAACTGGAGGCATCATTAATAAGACTCTCCCCTTCCAGGATGCTGGTTATCTTTTTCGGGATTTTCATATGCTTCAATACAGAAGTAGCGGCTACTGCATCAGGTGGTGAGTTTACTCCTCCCAACAGGAATCCCATAGCCACTGTAAGCCCCGGAATAATAGAGGATGAAAGATAAGCCACCACTATGGATGTTAAAAATACAAGCCCGAAAGCCATAGAAAAGATCTGCTTTCTCCATTTATGAAAATCCTGCCACGAGGTAAACCATGCGGCTTCAAATAAGATAGGAGGCAGAAATATAAGAAAAACAAGATCGGGTTCTATCTCGATACGCGGCATTCCCGGAACAAGGCTTATTAACAGCCCTGCAATCACAAGAAAAATAGGATAAGCCACTTTCAGCTTCTGCCCAATCATTACTAATATCATTACAGAGAGCAGTACTGCAATAGATATAATAACATAACTGTGAATCATTTTGATTTAGTTTTTTTAAGTGTTATTTTGTTAACTCAATAAAAAGTTTCTATCCATCTCACAGATCTTCAAACCTCCGAAAAGAAGAGAAACCTTCAATCTTTTACCCATCGTTTAATCCGGATATCCTAGAGTACAATATTATTTTTCGGGAGAATTGCCGGCGGAAGGTCAGATTCATCCAGCATATCTCTCATATCAATTTCAATGGTACGGCTGATCTGCGTAATAGGTACATCATTAGGACTTCCTTCAAAAGGATTTACAGAAGCTTCCCCTACACTGTCCAAAGTATGGAAACACCATGTCACCAATAATGAGAATGGAATATTAAACCATACTGTCCATCCTTCCAGCGTTGTTCCTTCTCCTAATTTATCAAACTCTTTCAGTAATCCAAAGGGAACGAAAACAATGAATAACAGCAAGAGATAAGTGGTAATGGATGAAAAATTACGTGGATAAGGAAAATTTTTAATTCTTTCTGCTTTCCCCTGGCTATCTGTAAACTTTACCAACTGTTGATTGATCTGCGTCCACTGAAAGTCGTTAATCTCTCTTTTTTCATAAGCTTCGGAGAGTTCTTTGCTTTGGCTGGCCATCAATTGTGTGGCTCTGTTTTTTTTGCTTACAATATACTGAAGTTCCGTTTCCGAAAGATAGTTTTTCAGCTCATCCTCCAGTTTGGAAAGTTTTTCCGGAACATCATATTTCCTTGAATATTCATCAAACTGTACGGTGTTCATATTTTCCCAAGCTCTCGGTTCACGAAGCTGAAATCTTAAAGCCGTAAGCCAGGCATAATGCCGAAGAAACATCTCTTTTACTTTATGGGAATTTTTTGAAGAGAGCGCATCCCTTAGAATATATCCAAAACTACGGCTGTCATTAATGATAGCTCCATAAATCTGTCTCGCTTCCCAAAGCCTGCTATAACTCGCATTATTTTTAAATCCTACAATAAAAGCGACTGCTGTTCCCATGATTGCTATAGGCTGCCATGGAACATACAGAAATTTCCATCCCAAAAAATACAGTAAGGTGGGAATGGCTGATAATAAGGTTAAAACGTAAATACTGCGCCTTGTCCAAATAATGAACTCGAGGGTTCCAAATCTTTTTCCTGAATGCATATATGCTTGTTTTTTGTGTTAATTAATCTATTTAAAATAATGACTTTTTCATCAGGCATTCAGCATCATCGGGTCATTACTAATTTTTCGTAAACGGGATATTATTATAAAAACCAATCTGAATCTGGCCCCTGTTTCTGTTTTCCTGAATCTGGTTCATATAGCCCGCTTCTATCCTCATATTCTTATTGATGACATATCCTAAGGCTCCGTAAACCCTGTTTCTATCGAACACAGGACTGTTGAAGTGGAGAAATATTTCATTATATACAGAGGCATACAGGGTTTTCGGCAGCATTTCTTTTTGGGTAATCGGTATCGTTACTCCCAGCATATAACGGAATCTCATTCTAAAGTCTTCTTCCAGAAAGCGTTCTTCCAAACGGTAACGGTGCTGAAGATTGAAACGTCCAAACTTCTGTTTTGTAATAAACTGCTGGAAAATCCTGTGTTCTATATTTTCTTTTTTCTCTCCGTTTACATAAGGCTGGCTTAAAATAAAACCATATCCCAACAAAACATTATTGTTATTCTCAGTAAGGTCATATCCAATTCCCGTACGGATTAAAAGCTGTTCCAGATTTCCGAGTCCATCAAAGTTTCTGTACTGGATCTCATTATGGAAATTCAGCTTTTTGCTGATCTTATTATTTCCAAAATACATATACCATGCTCCAAGGTCACTTTTCTGTGCCCATGTAAATACCGAGCCCAATCCTAATATAGTGAATGCCAACTTCGTAAAAACCTTTCTCATATTTATCAATTACTATTATCTATCGTTTTAACAAAACTAATAATTTAAATCAATAATAACAAACAATATTTACATACACTTTAGATTAAATCCCTTTAAATCTGACACTTTCATATATGCTGTAAGTTTATCCCGGGATCTGTTCTATCAGAACTTCATCATTATTTTTACTGAAATAAGTACAGGTCATGGTGTTCAGGTCCATTTTCCAGCCTTCCACTCCATACTCTGCACAGTCATTACAAAACGTCATATAATCAGTTCCTCCCTGCTGATGAAGTTGTAATCTCCTTTTAAAATTTTCAAGGTTTATATTTTCTGAAACGGTGATGTTCTGATATTGGCTTCCGGTTTGTATCGACTGGTGGTTTGTATCGAAATATTCGGTATGCCCATCGGATACGTAAGTGATATAGTGGGAAACACCTAACCTTTTTATGGCCTGGATATAGGGAGGGAAATCTGCACCGCTCTTTACCTTTTGATGTTCTGTTTTAATGTCTTCAAGTCTGAATTTCATCTATTTAATTTTTAACGAACAGATCGTAAGTCTCTGTCTGTTCAAATTTAAAAATTTTTGGAATGCCAATTATTGTTCAATAAAAAACCGGCAATGTGACTGCCGGTATATTATAATTATTCAGAATACAGAATATAATTTTATGGATGCTGCTGCATTTTAGCAGGGTCATCATAGTTTACCATCCAGTTGATTCCAAATTGGTCCGTGAACATTCCGAAATAAGCTCCCCAGAAAGTATCTGCCATTGGCATTGTTACCTGTCCGCCTGCAGAAAGCCCATTGAATAACTTATCGGCTTCTTCTTTGGATTCTGTATTGATAGAAATGGAAAAATTGTTTCCTTCTTTAAAGTTTGAAGCCCATTCTCCACCGGTATCGCTTCCCATCAGTACTGTTTCTTTAGAAATAGGAAGCGCCACATGCATGATTTTATTTTTGTCTTCTTCAGAGGTTTCTTTGCCTTCCATTGGAGGCATTTCTCCAAAAGTCCCGATATAAGGGTATTCTCCTCCGAAAACCGATTTATAGAAATCAAATGCTTCTCTGCAGTTTCCATTAAATGTTAAATAAACGTTTACTGTTGCCATGATGTTTAAAAGTTAAGTTTTAATTAGTTTTTGATTTAGATTTTTGTATTTTAGGAGTAGAAACTACCTGTGCTGATCTATCAGGATCATATTTCCATCCGGATCTTTAAGGTAGATATGTTCCGGCCCTGAAGTACTTTCATCCGCTGGCCTTTCAATCTCTATTCCATTTTCTTTTAAGTGTTTCTGTATGGTTCTTACATCATCAAAAGAGTCAAGATTCTGGGCATTCTGGTCCCATCCCGGATTAAAAGTAAGCATATTACCATCAAACATTGCCTGAAAAAGACCTATCAGGGTAGATCCGTTTTTCATGATCAGGTAATTCTGTTCTGTATCTCCTGCCATTGAGGTAAAACCCAGTTTTTCATAGAAGTCTTTAGACTTTTGAAGGTCTTTTACACTTAAGCTGATTGAGAACGCTCCTAATTTCATATTTTTTTTGTTTTTAAAGCGAATTGGCTCCCTGCCATTACCAGTATCCATACCAGTATTCCTAAAACCCAGAACCAGATTGGAGTAGGTAAAGATGCCATCATATAAATGGTGATCAGTAAAAAAATGCTTCCGCAGATTATTGCTGCAGTATGTTTTCCGCTGTTAGAAATTTTTGTGGCTGTAAACCCTGAAACAAAGGCAGCTAAAGCATATGCCATAATAATAAAGAACAGAGCCATGAAGGGCGCTTCCCTTACATATTCCTTTAAAGCCTCCATATCATTAGGATCTGTACCTACAGGAGGTGGATATAGTTGATGGCCTATATTCTCAACAATCGTAATACCGATAGAACCCACGATAAGTCCTACCACAATAGCCAATATTTGTCTCAGGATACTCATTGATTTTTCAGATTGGTTTTAAAATCCAGACTACCGTCATAGCTTTTCCAATCACCCACAAATTCAATATACTGCCCTTCTACCTGTTCTGTTTTCTTATTCCATCTGAAAGTATAAATGAATTTACCTTTAAACACCCCCGAATGTTTTCCTTTATTTTCTTCTGCCCACTCATATTCTCCGAATACCGTTCCTTTTTTCTTGGCATCTTTATATTTTGAGATGGTAATTTTCCCTTCAAATTTTGCATAATTAGCATCTACCAGAGAATACCCGGATACAAAATATTCCTGATCATTCTTTTTATTCTGTTCAGAGATAGTAATTTTCAGTTTCAGCTCCTTTGCTTTGTTTCCTATCACACCAGCATAAGGTTTACTGTTGTTTAACCACACATTCGAAATATCAGGCATTTGCCCCAACACAAAATTGGCAGCAAGAATGAAGACTAATAAAAGTTTTTTCATAGATTATTTTTAAACACCAAACTGTGCTAAGTGGTGATTAAGATGTTTTGCAAACATATTATTCCACTCCTGAGCATTTAGTTTTCCAAAAGAAAAAGATTCCTTACCGTCAAAAGCAGCAGCTCCCAACTGTTGTGTTTTTTGGATAAAACCGATTAATCTGGTTTTCTCTTCTTCAAAGTTTTTTCTTCCTGTAATCAAAAACTGAGGAGCTGTTGGGGAGTCTCTGGGATACGCTTTTTCTCCAACGATCTTAGGTTTCAGAAACGTTTTCAGAATAAATTTCGCAATAGCTCCCGGCTTTTTATGTTTTTCAGGCTCATATACCATTTCATAAGTTACACTACAGTGGGCCAGCATCTGGTCGACGGTCATCTTCCCCCATAACCCGTGGGTATCTTCAACAAGCTTATGTATTCTATCAATATAGTTCTGAGCATCTTTTGCGTCAAACACGTTTTCCATATTTTCTCTAATTAAATAAAGACAAATATATCAGTTTTTTCTTTTTGATTTTATAGTTAATAAAAAAATGAATTGTAAATGATAAAATGATATCATGGATGGAAAAACTGACGCCATCAATAGCCACTAAGCCTAGTACCGATCATTAACAAGGAGTGAGATCAGACCCCAGTAGTGAAGACCACAAAGGTCAGGATAAGACAGTTGAGATGATAACCACTGTTTTTTATTGACATCAATCACTGCAAACCAGCAACTAGCAACTAGCAACTAGCAACTAGCAACTAGCAACAAAATTCAACTAAAAAACACTAGTCCACATCCTCTTGAGAAGCAGTCTCCACTATTGTTTCCTGAGGCACCTTTTTAAAAATAAGCCAAAGTTTAATCTTTAAAGCGATCCAGCCTATAACGGCATATACTACTACAAGAATGCTCAAATGTTCCAGATAAGGAAAAGTAAGCTCTACTGATCCTTTTTGAATCAATAAGATTTTAAATGCCTGTAAAAAAGGTGTCAGTGGGATAATATTAGCTATAAACTGTACAAAGGCAGGCATTGCACTTAACGGCCATGTAAATCCACTGATAATGAATGCAGGTGAAGCGATAACCATCAGGATTTGAGTCGCTTTTAAGGCATCCGGAATCAATATACTGATAAACACTCCCAAAAATGATGCAGATCCTACAAATACCGCAGTAAGAAGGATAAAATTGAGTATTCCTTCCGGCATCGGAACTCTAAAAACCATGTGCATAAAGTAGTAGATTCCCACAATAAGAATGGAAGATATCCATATTGGAATCACTTTAATAAGCATTGTTGGGAATGCCCATTTTTTCATTTTAAGATATTCTTTTACAAAAGACCCTCTTTCAAATTCTGCAGCAAAGCTTACCGCCATTGCCAGCAGTATGACCTGTTGCAGTACGACAGCCAGCATTGCCGGCCACATAAAGATAAGATAGTTTCCTGTAGTATTGAACAGCGTGATATAATTTGCTTTGAAAGGCTCATATTGTGTAGCTGCCTTTGCTGCCGGCATTCCGGCTTTCTGTAATGCTTTAATGGAAGCGCCAGCCGAGAAAGTTCCTATAGTAAGCTGAAGGGCCTTGGAGGCAAAGTTCGCTGTAAGAACGTTCCCGGTGTTGATATACACATTCAGTTCAGGATATTTTTTCTGAAGCATATCTCCTTCAAACCTGGAGGGGATAATGACTACCGCTGCCGCCTCATGCCTGATCACTTCATCTTTAATACTCAGCGGTTCCTGAAGGTATTTGATAATTTTAATGCTTTTGTTATCATCCAGCATTTCCGTCAATTGGTTAGATAAAGGAGTATTATCCCTGTCAACCACCAGGACAGGGGTATTTTCAACTTTTCCGCTTTTGTAGACAAACCCCAGCAAGGTTGCATAAAAGACCGGTGCCAAAAAGAACACTGTCCTTAAGGTAGAATTGCCGATAAAAAGCTTGAACTCACGTTTTAAAAGACGGAAAAATTCTTTCATTTATTTATATTTTAAATGACCAGATGGTTACGTTCTAAGAAAGTTATCCATCGTGCTCCGTTTCATATTATTTATTAAGGATAACATTAGCATTAACCAGGATATTTTTAGCCTTATTCATATCTTTAGGCTTTACTTTGATCTCATAAATGGCATCCTGCAGCTGGTAGTCAGGATAAGCTGTGGTGATATCCGCATATTTTGTCAGCTGTTTGATGTATACAATATTTCCCTGTAGGTTTTCTTTGTTATAAACGACCTGCATACTGACATCCTGTCCTTTTTTATATTTTGAAATGGCGCTTTCCGGGATCGTAAACCTGAAGAAAGTACTTTCCGGAATATATCCGTTGAATAGTGCAAAACCGGCTGTCGCCAATTCTCCGGTATTCAGGCTTATGGTTTCAATCTCCATATTATTGGTGGCAATGATATACCTTTCTGAATAGGCAACATTAGCTTCCTGCAATGCTCCTTTAGCCTGGGATGCCTGCCCTGCGGCCATTTCCACTTTTTCAACACGGGTTCCTCTTGTCACATCGTCCAGCTCTGCCACTACGGCATCATATTGGGCTTTTGCTCCCTGAAGTTTTGCATATACCTCATCATGAGCCTGTGGAGACATCAGGCTGTCACGGAACATATTGTTGGCTCTGCGGTAGGACTTTTGTGCAAAATCATACTGCTCTTTAAGACCCTTATATTTTGCCTGAAGCTGTCTCAGCTGATCTGCTGTGGCTCCGTTTTTAGCCATCTGTTCCTGGGCTGTTGCAGCGCTTACCGCTCCCTGAGCCTGAGCTATTTTTGCGGAAACTTCCGGAACATCAAGCTGCGCAAGGGTATCTCCCTTTTTTACAGTCTGTCCTTCGGAAACATATATTTTCACAATTCTTCCGGTCACTTTTGGGGCAAAAGAAATCACATCTTTTTTAGTCTTTCCTTCCGGTTCTTTTATTTTTTCATTTTTACTACAGCTTCCGAACAGAAACAGGGCAGCAAAGAGTACAGCTATATTTTTATGCATCATTTTAATTTTTAAGGGATTAAATAAAATTTGGTGATATCCAGCTCCTGGGTAGACCTCATCAGCTCTATTCCCGCTCTTCTCTGGTTGAAAATTGCATTCTGGTATTCCAGTTCCACGGATTCCAGATCATTTTCAGCTTCAATAAGCTGTGAAGATTTGCTCATACCATAACGGAATTCCTTTTCAGCCTGTACTAAAGCATTTTTTGCCAATTCTTTTTCCTTTGCTTTCAAAGTGATTTGTGCGGTAGCAATATCATAGTTGGTTTGATTGTTGGCAAGATTCAGTGTTAATTTTTTTAAAGCATCTTCTTTTTGATTCTGCAGCACTTCTTTCCCCACTTTAGCAGTTTCTTCAGCATGTTTCCCTTCTTTTCCGTCAAAAATCTCCCATTTAAAGCCTACTCCGGCTGTAATTAAAGGAAATACATTGATATTGTTAGGATTCCAGTCCAGCTTTCTTCCTTCATATCCTAATACCGGAACAGCAGGCACTACATTTTCAGAAGACTTAATCCGGTTTCCGTACAGTCCGATATAATAAGCAGAAGCCATCAGCTGTACTTTAGGAATCATCCATGTTCTTTCAGATTTTATCTTATAATCTGCAGCAGTAATCCCATGTTCCAAAGCACGGACCTCCGCCCTCTGCTCTATTCCTTTTTCCGGAGAAAGTAAATCTACCGGAGTCAGGACAGGCTCTATCATTCTTAGCCTTTCTCTATTGATTCCTGTGAAAATATAAAGCTGGGTAAGAAGCAATTCTTTTTTCCCTTCATATTCTACCATTTTTGCATTCAGAGTTGCCTGGGCAAGTTCTATTTTCTTATGATCATAAGGAGTGATCAGCCCATATCCTAAAGCTTTATCAGCTGTTTTTTTATTGATATCGAGTCTTTTTTTGCTTTCATCCAATACTTTTTTAGACTGATGGATCAATGCCAGCTGGTCATACGCTCTCGAAATACTGGCTGCCACTTCATCTCTTGTTTTCTCCAGAAGAATATCTTCAGACTTTTTCTTTTCTTCTACGGCTTTCTTAAGGTATTTTACCTTCCCCCCGGAATACAGCAGCATTTTAGCTTCAGCTTTGGCTACTCCCGAGAACCCGGATACATTAAAATTATTATTGAAAGTTCCTTCCGGAATACTGATAAAGGGAGCCAGGTTAATTTCCGGCGACGTCAGTCTTGCTGTTCCGTTTAGATACCCCACCTCTCCATTTAGTTCCAGAGTAGGAAGAAAGATATCTTTCAGCTTATGCTCGTCAAGATCGGTAAGTTTATTTTGGGTAACCTGCATTTTCAGGTTCGAATCCCGAACCATTGCACTGTCTAAAAGTTCTTTAAAATCCGGCGCAGACTGTGCCCAGCCAAAAGCAGGAAAAGCAAAAAAACCAAACGTAAAAATCAATAAATTGTTTTTCATGGTTTATGTTTATAACAAATATAATGCAAAATATGTTAAAAATCTCACAAGTAAGTTAAAGAAAACACTGAATATGGACTAAGTTTAAAACAAGTTTAACCACAATCATTTATTTATCAAAGTCCTCTCAAAATCGTTTAATTTTAATTTGAATTCTATTTAAGGGGTAAAAAAAAATTAGTTCTGTTGTTTATGGGAGGAGAAGAGCATCTTAATCTAATACAAATCAGGTTTAATAAATTTCTAATTTAATTTATATTTAAATAATGATCAATAAAAGCAGGCCCTCTCTTACAACAGAAATGCTCCGATAAAATATCGAAGCATTTCCTTCCTTGATTATAAAAAAAGTAAACAAACAAGTCTACTACCCCATTTTCTGTTTGATGTTAAAATACCTCAGCGGCCAGTGAGTACATTTCATCACTTCCATCCTTTTGAGGACCTGCTGCAATAGAATTTCCATAACCACAAATTCCATATAAGTTCATGGCAAAATCTTTAGGGCTTTTTACCGCTCTTATTTCACTTGAATAAAGCAGGTAATAGTACCCCCACTGGTTGTTCCAGGCTTCGGTATCCGTATTCTGCCACTGATCAAAATTAGCAGAAGTAAATGATAAGTTCACTCCCCTGCTATTGTGGGTAACTGGTCCATGCCAATGTGAGTAACTGGTAATCGTTACATCCGTCGATGGCTGATTAATTAACCTTACCTGAAGTCTGTTATTCCCAGTCAGGGCATTAGTTCCTGAGGTGGTAGATCCTCCTACAATTGCAAAACGAACCATTAAATTTAATTCAGGAATAATGAGATCCGGTTTTGAATAAACACCAGCTGAATTGGCAGCATTCCTACCCCGATATTTAGCCTTATACACAGTGCTTCCATGAGTTTCTGAATTTTCCTGCCCTCCAACTGATTTTGTCCATTTTGGTGCGGTGGGCGTACCAATATTAACATAAATTCCAGCTCCCATAGAAGCACTTCCTTTATGGTAGACTACCAGGCCTGTTGCCGGATTAGGAATGGTTGTCCCATCTGTAGACGATATAAGTGTAAGTCTGGTAGGTAAAAATCCTTTATTAGGTGATTCCAGATGCAATATTGCAGAAAGATCCGGTGTACTGGTATTTATTCCCACTTGGCCATTAACTAGGCTTAGACAGCAAATTGCGCACATTGCTAATATTTTTCTCCCTTTCATTTGATAATTGTGTTTTAAAAGTCCTTTTTTCGTTATGTGTTTGTTCTAATAATTGTAATAAATAATATCTCTTTATCCTGAATTATAATAAAAATAAGAGGGGCTCATCGGTGTGTGTTTTTAGAATCATTATTTTTAAATTTTTAATCACCCCTCTTTTTCTGTACATAATGAATACACCTTTTATCTGTATCCATTATTGATATAAAAATTTCTTTTAGAAGATTATGATTTAAAAAGAGTGAGAAAATTGCTACAAAATAATTTTGAATAATCACTCACCCTACAAAGCATCAAATCAAATAAAAAAAATTCATGACTGTTATAATCCAGATAATAATTATGACTTGCTTTCTGCTTTCCAATCTTTTTCACCTAATATTTCATTCATCAAAACGAATCATTTACATCAAAAAATCACTTTCTATGTAATTTGTATTATTAGATAGGTTATATTGAATAAAATGTGTGAAAAAGTGTAAAAAATTCATTTTCCATACAAATAAGTCATTCAACTATCATGTTTTTTTATAATTTTACATGACAAACTTAGTGGTACCGTATCTAAAATAATCAACAAAACAAAAAAAGATAAATCCATAACAAAAAAAATAATAAAACACTGAAAATGAAAGAATTAAATTTTAATTTTATATTTTCATACACGATAATATCCTCCATAATCGCATATGAGTTTATAAAAAACAACTTCTAACTATAATGATATTGTATTATGGAAAACATTAAAGACAAATTACGTGAGTTAGAATATTCATTTGCTAAAAAGCTCATATTTTTACTCTTACTGAAACAGGTTATCATTGTATTTTCTGATCTTTATTTTGTGGGCAGCCGTTACTTATTTTATGATGTGGTTTTAATATTAACCGTTACTCCCTGTTATGTATTCACGTTTGTTTCGGAAAATTATAATTTTCAAAAAGTAGGTAAGTTCGCGGTAAGCTATTTAATGCTTTTAAATATCATTTTCAGTATATTATACTATAAAGACTTTCCGAGCGTCATTTCCTACATTTTTATGTTTCCTGTAGCCCTGACGTTTTATTATAACATCCGGAAATCTATTTATATTTCAACAATTTTCTTTCTGACTATCCCCTTAAGCTTGTTATACAACTATTACTTTGTACATAACGTAGAGAAAAGTGATCCTTTGTATTACAATTTTGCAAATACCTATACACTAGCCTGTGCATTTATCTTGTTTTCCGTTTGCTTCTATTATCTTATACAGATTCAAAAGTTAAAAGCAGTTTTAGTTTTTTTAGAGGAAAATACTATTACAATTGATCCCTTTCCTGTGCTGGAAAAGAAAGAAAAAATCAAACTTGTTCAGGAATTTTCTTTGGAAGAGACAGATTTCCCTATCCCGTTTTATGAAGATTTATTTTCAAAAATTGAAGATCATATGAAAATCCAAAAGCCCTGGAGAAATCCGGACTACAATCTGAAACAACTCGCTAAGGATATAAGCTCTAATACCCAGTATGTTTCTTCAGCAATCAACAGCTGCACCAGAAACAACTTCAAATCTTACCTGAATGATTTCAGGCTGAATGCTTTTATAACGCTTATTAATAATAAAAATGAAGAATTTTCATTGGAAGATGTATATCTCACCATTGGTTTCTATAACAGATCAACTTTTAACAGGGTTTTTAAATCTAAATTCCAAATGACCCCCCAAGAGTATATCAGTACTAAATCCATCTAAATTATAAAGCAGTAAAGCTTTTATAAAACCAGATTAAAATAGTGAGAGTATTCCTGAAATAAGGTACAACAAAAAACTCCCCACATTGCTGTGAGGAGTTTTTGTTTATATAAGCGAGCTGATTATTTCTGAACTGCTTTTTTCATATCAGCATCCGGACGTAAAACTCTGTAGCGCACTTCAAAATCTTTAGGCACATAGAATACAATTGGTAATTTACTGTTGTAGCCCATTGTTTCCGGCTTAAGAGTCACAAACTTTTTTGTGAGCTTCTGTCCCGGGCAACCCATTAATGTTCCTGCGGTCTCTCCTTTGGATTCCACTTCATAATAGTTGTATCCCCATCCCTGAAGATCCTGGTTTTTCATTTCTCCCATCATGAAGTACTTATTACAGTCCAACATTTTTTCAGCCCCTACAAAAACCTCAACTTTTAAATCGTTTTCATTTTTTGCTACCGGCAACTGAATATATACTTGTTTATATCCTTCTTTAGCTTTTGGGAACATTTCAATCTGTAGTTTTTCAAACTTTTCAGCTTTCTTTTGTGCGAAAGCATTTACCCCAGCCATCAATATCAATCCTGTAATTAAAGTTTTTGAAAATTTCATTTTATTTGGTTTTAAAATTCTAATTACCTCCCTATAGCCAAAAATCATTCCAAAATCTGAACAGCAGTTCCTTTTGTATGGGCATTCATCTGCGGAGCATAGTAATTCTGCATGGTCGTGATCCCGTTAGAGAACTTCCCGGATGCATTGGCAACTACATCATATTCAAAAACATATTTTCCTTTCGGCATGTACTGGATATAGAAGTTGGTAGAAGCATCTTTTGCTGACTGGTAATAGCCCAGATTATTTTTCCACTGATAGCCTGACAATGCATCTATGGGTTCAAAACCTGCAGCACGCATATCTTTAATATGAATAAATTCCATAGCTCTGTCTGTATTCAGAATCATTCTTACCGTCACTTTATCTCCTACTTTTAATGGGGTTTCAGGGGAGATTTTCTGAAGCTCTTCTCCGTTTACTGTTTTTACTTTTTTATACAGCTCTTTGGTTACGGAAATATAGTTTTCTGAAGATTTAATCTTATCAAGATCTTCATAATACTGCCAGAATAATCCTCCCTGAACAATTCCGGGACCAGGTTTGGTAACCGTCACACTAGCCAGGTTTTTATCTATTCCATCTGTTTTTATCGTTGATTTCACATAGCCTGTAGCCTGAGTCTGCGGAACCAGCTCTTTTCCACCCCAAATAATGGTTGCTTTATCACTTTCGGCACCGGTCCATGATTTTCCTGAATTTAATAGGGTAAAGATCACTTCTGAAGTTCCTCTTGAGCTTCCCCATGAATTCACTTCTTTCTGTGTCACCAGCCAGATCTTCATTTCTTCAATCAATTTCTGATCGTTAGGTTTTAGTTTATTGAAAGCCTCCAGTGCACCTGCATGGTTCACGACTTTTGAACTGAACCAGCCCCAGTCGTTTAGATTCTGCTTCCAGTATACACCCTGTGTTTGTGTATCTGTAGACGTTTCTTTAAGGTAAGTCATTAATTTATCCGATACATCTTTCAAGCCGTAATCATTCATCAGTAATGCAGCACGGTGAAGGCCGAAGAATGTAAAGTCAGTAATTTTTGCCGTTTTTGCTTTCTGTTTTACCAGCGATTTCAATGTGGCTCCTTTACCCTTCAAAGGATATTGTTTTTCCCAATAGTTTCGGGTATCCAGATAATCTATAGCCCAGTTATTCCAGATATCTCCATTCTTCGGATCATAATATTTGCTGATCTCATTATCCACATACTGAATCAGGTTGGCCACTAAACTCTTCTGCTCTGAACTTTGGTAGTCTTTCAGATTATCTTTTACCCATGAGTTGATTTTTCCCAGGTTTTTAAGAATGTATAATGAAGTTCCGTAAGAGCTTGGATATCCCGCATACCATGAAAAGCCTCCGTCAGGATTTTGAAGCTTTTTAAAATCATCCCAGTCCTGGTTGATTGAATTTCTCATGGTGTTGGCATCAAACAATAATGCCAGTTTCTGCATTTGCTCCCCTTCATTTTTACTTTCCAATACCCAAGGAGTCTCTTCTAATAACAACTGCTTCAGCTCCTGATTTTTTTCAAGATTGGAGTTTAATAATCCTTTGTTCTGATATTCTTCAAAAATGGTTTTCATTTTCGGATTAGCCTTGAAAATTTCAGAGGCCACTACATCTGCAAACCACTTATTGAAGATTACATCAGCAGAGCTATTTGAGTCATTTTTAAGACTTGGAAGGGCAAACATAATTTCCCAGATCGGATTGGTAGTCAGTTCCAGGGTATTGGAAACATTAGACGCCGTTGCAGACGTATTATTTTTAAGGTTATCCAGTACAAATGTTTTTGTTTCGCCTTCTTTTACAAAAACCGGAACAGCATCCGTCACCAGCATTCTGTTTGGCAATACTGCTACAGCCTGCTGTTCTCCGTCAGAATAAGCTCCTGCTTTTGCCACTACTTTTAAAATAATAGAAGATACATTATCCGGAACTTTTAATTTCCATGTTAATGCGCCGTTCCCGTTTTCAGGAAGATCAAAATTCTGTGTTCCTGATACCACTCCAAATTTTGAAGAGATATTTTCATTGGTAAACGCATCTATAATCTGCAATTCTGCAGAACCATTTAGCTTTTTATCCGTTAGGTTAGATAATTTTGACTGTAAATTCAACTCATCCCCTTCTCTTAAGAATCTAGGATAATTTGGAGTAACAGAGAATTCTTTCTGTGTTACCACTTCTTTTTCCAGGGTAGCTGTTCTTGCATCTTTGGTATGTGCCAGGAACATCAGCTTCCATTTTGTAAGGGCTTCCGGAGAAGTAAACTCAAAGTTTACATTTCCTTCGGCATCAGTTTTAAGATCGGGATAGAAGAATGCTGTTTCGTTCAGGTTCTGACGAACAGGAACTTTATCTAAGCTTTCGGCAGACTCTTTTTGTGCACCACCATAAGCCGCGTCTGCTGCTAAGGCTTCATGTTTTGCAATTGGTGCAGACGGTACAGCCATCGTTGCTTTCCTCATAGATCTATAACTTGTAGCTTCTTGAGCAATAGTATTCAAAGGTTTAGGACATCCATTATATTGAGGCAACCCAGGAACCGTAGGACAAGTATCCTCTCCATCAGAAATACCATCTCCGTCAGTATCATCCCCAGTCCCTAATCTTCCATCAAGCCAGTTAAAACTTGGAACCTCTATATAATTTCCATTGAAATATTCCAGTCTTTTCTGATAACTTTTCTGTTGCAGATAATTTCTGACATCATAAGAGGTAAGAATACTAAATGGTACATATAATTTATTCCAGCTAAAAGTATTGGCAGCAAACTGATCCAGGGACATATCGTACATATTGGCTAATACCTCAGCATTTACCTTTTCTTTCTGATTTCCTGTTACTTTTACCGTCCATTTTTCTTTCGAATCAGGTTCCAGCTTATCTCTGAATGTTATGGTTTCAATTTTTAAAGGCTGTTCGGAATCTTTTATTTTTAAAGCTACGGCCTGGGTATTCACATCATTAAACGCAACGACCTGGAACTGAATATTCAACTGTGAAACTCCTTTGTCTTTTGGAACATCAGCAGTATATTCCAACAGTCCTTTTTTAAGCTGATGGGTTTCTGAAACTGTTTTTCCTGATCCATCCTGAACAAAGACATTCACCCACGCATCAGGAATCGCAGAGTACACATATATTTTCACTTTCTCACCCCTTGACACTTCATCTTTCGGAGCTATAACAGTCAGGAATGTTTTTTGTACAGGTTTCAAAGAAGTTTTGTCCCAAACACTGAAATATTGGGAAGATTTTATGGTATCCTTTCCTTCTATATTGAATAGCTCCAGCTGATAATCTCCTGCCTCAAGCTTTCCTAAATCTAACTGAGTTGAAAGCTGAGCATTATCAGTTGATGCAGGCTGCTGTTTTTCAATCAGAACTTTTTCTGTTTTCCAGTTTTTAATTTCATCATTCTTGTCAAACAGATCATGCGGAAACTTGCTGATAAATTCTTCTTTTGAATATTTCGGAAGATTTTGAATTTCAGACTTAAAATTATCCCTGAAAATACGATCCGGTGCGCTAAGTTTAGATAATTTAACCTGGTAAGATTTCTTAAGATTCTGTTCGTTATAGTTCTTTGTTTCTACTTTCAGGTTTACATTTTCACCAGTGAATGTATTTTGAATATTATCGGCTTTAATGTAGTGAGAAACTGAAGCTACTTTCAGCTGGGTATTGGCAGACTGTGTCTCCCCATTAATGTCTGTCACTGAAGCATTGATCTCGTAATTATCAATCTGTATGCCTTCCAGCTTTTCATCTTTTTTAAGATCCAAATGAATCACAAATTCTCCTTTTTCATTCGTTTTAGTCTCTCCAAGGATAGAATTTTCATTGGTATCATTCTGTGGATACCATGAGAAATACCTCCACCTGATATTGTGCTTCTTAATTTCGTAATGCACAGTGGTATTGCTTAATGCCACTCCCGAAAACATCAGTGTTTTTCCTTTCAGATCTATGGTTTGTCCATATTTATATTCATCTTTTACAGGATCGAAACTTACTTCAAACTTAGGTCTTTTGTACTCTTCAACCCTGATGTCTTTATAACCCTGGGTTTCTCCGTCTGTTCTCAGGTAAAAAGTACCGTTCAGCTTACCTTTTGGAAGAATAAAGCTGCCATGATAAGAACCAAACTCATTGGTGGTAAAGTCTTGTGAGGAAACGTCCTGGCTATTGGTATCCACCAGCGTTATTTTCTGCTTCCATCCTGAAAGTACAGATTCCACTTCTTTTTCCAGCTTCGTATTGACTACTTTGAAGTAAACTGTCTGACCGGGTCTGTATATCGCTCTGTCTGTAAAGATCTGCGCCGTAGTACGGGATTGTTTGTTCGGATTATAATCTTCCACATTTCCTCTGTTTCCGTACACCTGCATCATCTGGAAATCATTTGTCTTAGGCTGTTGGATCAGGAAGGTTCTGTAATATTCATTGCTTGCTGTAGAAGGAAATTTAAAAACTCCTTTTTCATTGGTTTTACCCTCTACTTTATTTAATGTTTTATTCGCTATAAATTCATAAAACACAAGATTTTCATTCACTGCAGGCTTTCCGTTTCCACTATTCACCAATTTCAATTCGTTGGAAAGCGGATTTCGGTCTGTTTTATTCTGATAGATAATTTTGTTCCCGGACACCAGGAAGTAAAAATTCTGTTTAGCATCTATATTCTTTAAATCTGCTCCTGCCACCGAATATTCCACAACATATACCCCTGAAGGAAGGGGCTTTATCTCCAGAGAAGTTTTGTGAAGCTGATAATCTTTAGGATCCGAAAGCTGATACGTTTCTTTTCTTACCAGATTCTTTTTAACCTTCTCAAATGTATTGCCGTATGAGTTTTGAATATACTGGAGCAGTGAAGTGAAATTATCTTTTACTTCATAAATATTCAAAGAAAACTCTTCAACATTTTTATATTCTGCCATAAAGTGGATCGGCAGGTTGTTCTGGGTCTGCTGCTCATATTTAATGTTCAGCAATGGGTTGACAATCTGATTTTCCTTATTTTTAATATTCTCCAGAAACGGAGATTTTGGATATTCGCTTTTAGCCTGTGCAGCAACGGCAATGGCTTCTTTTGTTTTCTTTTTGGCAATCAGCTCATTCATGATATCTTCCATGATGAGCACTTTATAATCGCCTTCTACATTAGATTTTACAAGCGCCTGCAGTTGTTCAAGTTTATCTTTACATTGATTAAAATTACAGTTTTCAACCAATTTTTCTTTCATAAAGTATAACTTCGGGTTCCCTTCATTCTGTGCGATCAGTTCGTCAAAGACCGCATTGATTGACGTACGGTTTTCTGCAAGTTCATTCTTTGTGAATATATTGTTTTCGGACAGAAAAGAGATCTTCTTCAACGCATACCAATCAAATAATGTAGGAAAATAAGCTATGTTTTTAACCCCTGAAAATACTTCCTTATATTTTGTTAGGGAGATTTTTTTCATTTCTGCCTTCTGCTGATCGAGATCCTGATAAGCTTTGGTTAAATAATTTTTAAAATCCAGTTTACTCCAGGTCTCAATTTGTGAAAGATCCTGGGAATTGATATTCGTTCTGCCGTCTATTTTCCAGGAATTTTGGTTATAATAATCCAGAAAAAAGCCATTTAACAGAACTTTGTATACCAACTTTTCTTCTCCCTTCAGCTTTTCCTCCGCTTTCTGAAGTTTTCCAAAGAATTTTGAAGCAGCATCATTCTGATCATCATCTACGGTTTGGTTTACAATACTGAATTCCGCCTTTAAAGAACGGATCAGCTGGAGTGCATTATTTTCTTTCATTGCCTGGTTTTGTATGTCTAAAATAATGGGAAGATTAGATTTGTAAGCTCCCTTGGTACTGTTTTCAACAATTTTTTTCCACTGGGCATCATAATATTTTTGCGCAAAAGCCGGTGAAAAGCACAGCATTAGAAGCAAAAGCATAAATATCTTGGAAAATCTTTTCATATATATTAATTTTGAAAAATGAACATTTTAAAAATACTGAAAAAAACCGTCATAGACAGCCAAATTTATGTCTCTTTAATGGGAACTTTTTTTGCAGTATTTTTCATGAAAGAGCAAAACACATTCCGTTTACCTACAATCCTGTTAATTTTCATCACGTATTTCAGCGGGTATCTGTACACTAAGTATCAATACACTAAACATTTTCTCAAAATACTGATCTTAAATGCTATAGCCGGGATCATTTGTGCTTTTTTAATCATACATAATCACAATGAAGTAAGACTTCTGAAATGGTTTATTATTGTTGTACTTGGATTACTCTACAACAGCTTTTTTCTAGATGTGTATATCCGGAAGATTCCGTTACTGAAAGTTTTTTATGTAGGATTAGTCTGGGCATTGGTCAACTGCTGGCTGACACTTCCTGAATTTGATATTCCTATTTTTCTGATCAGTTTTTTCTTTATCACGGCATTGGTTCTTCCTTTTGATATCCGGGATATGAACAGTGACACGGTAAAAACATTTCCGATGCTGATAGGGGTCCAGAATACCAAATATATTGCTTACGCTCTGGTGTTCATCAGTACTCTTCTTGGAATTTTTTACCTTCAGCCCCTGTATGCCGCAGCATTTTTCTTATCCGGCATCTTCACTTATATTCTCATCTATTTCGCTGATAATAAAAGAGATGACGCTTATTTTTCATTTGGAGTGGAAACCTGCTCTGCACTTCCTTTTTTATTTTTACTAATAATGGAGTATTTTTGACGAATGATTATCAAGAAACTCTCTCTTTACAATTTCAAAAACCATTCAGAAAAGAAGTTTGAATTTTCGCCGCAAATTAACTGTTTCGTTGGAAATAACGGTGCGGGAAAGACCAATATTCTGGATGCCCTGCACTATTTATCGGTAGGGAAAAGTTTTTTGGGAAACACCGACCTCAATAATATTAAAAGAGAAAAAGATTTTTTCACCATCGACGCTGAAGTGCAGCATGAAGACAGTGAAGATATCATTAGAATCACCCAGCCTAAGGAAGCTAAGAAGGTGATCAAAAAAAATGATAAAAGCTACGATAGGATGGCCGACCATATTGGGTATCTTCCGAGTGTGATGATCTCTCCTTATGACTCCAATCTTATTTCAGATTCAGGGGAAAGCAGACGGAAGTTTCTGGATTCTATGATCTCTCAAACAGATTCCGAATACCTTTTTGACCTGATCCAATATCAGAAAACCATCCAGCAAAGAAATGCATTGTTAAAATATTTTGCTAAAAACAGAGTATGGGACAAGGATTCACTGGAAATTTACGATAGTCCGATTACCCAATTCGGAACCAAAATTTTTAAGAAAAGAAAAGAGTTTGTAGAACAGTTAAATCCTATTGTCCAGAATTTTTATCAGATTATTTCTGGAGGAAAAGAAACGGTATCGGTGATCTATGAATCTCATTTATTAGAGAAGTCTTTTGAAGAGCTTTTAAAAGAAAATATTGATAGAGACCGGATGCTTACCTACACTTCAAAAGGGATTCATAAAGATGATCTTCTTTTCGAAATGGACTGTGTTTTAATCAAAAAAATTGGTTCCCAGGGGCAGCAGAAATCTTTTCTGATCTCCTTAAAACTGGCGCAGATGAGTCTTGTAAAGGAGCTCACCCATAAAACACCTATCCTTCTCCTGGATGATATTTTTGATAAGCTTGATGACACCAGGGTTTCCCAGTTGATTGAACTCGTGAATAAGGAAAGTTTCGGACAGATCTTTATTACCGATACCCATAGGGAACGTACCGAAAGTGTGGTAAAAAAAATTAACGAAGAAAGTATAATTTTTGAGATATGATTCAAAGAATTTACATCATTATATTTTCACTGCTTTTTTTCTTTTCTTTTAGTCAGAAGAAAAGAAAAAAAGCAGTAGATCTGCTGGATGATTATCATTCTCATCAACATGGTGAAGTTAATAAAGATTTCAAGCCTATCCCACTACAGAAGAGAATCAGCAGGTTTCCTTTTAATAAAGCTGCTAAAATTAAAATTATTTCTTATAATCTGGATTTTAGTGAAAAAAACAACTATGTACCTCCTCCACCCACTCCAAAAACAAAATCAGACAGTTCTGATCTCAAGGGATATTATGAAAGTTTTAAAAAAAGTCCTGAGCCTGTTGAACTAAGAGAGTTGATTGAAAAAGAATATCATGAAGGAATAAAGGAATCAAAAACCTTAACAATCACAGAAATATCAGAACTTACTGCGATCCTATATGATACCTGCAACAAGTATTATATCGATTTCACCTCTAAAAGCGGATGTTTTTTCCCAAGAAATGCCATACTTTTTTATGATGAGAATGATAAGGTTTTTGCTTACTTTGAGATTTGCTTCGAATGTTCCGAAATAGAATCTTCTCCAAAAGGTATGTTGGAACCCATCGAGACCTGTGAATTTCTTTATCCTTATTTAGAAAAGTTTTTCAAAAACAAAGGATTAACAACTGACTATCTACAGAAAAAACAGCATGAAGAATAAGAAAAAACGTGAATATCAATCGTCTGAACTTGTAAAATCTTTTGCCAGAATTTATGGTTTTGAGGATAAACTGGTGGCCTTTGAAATCAAAGATTTTCTGGAAGATTATCTTGATGCCAGTCTCTTCAATGAAATCAGAAGTGTAAATATTGAAAAAGGATGCATCATGATTAAAATAGACTCTCCCCTATTGAAAAATGATTTTAAAATGCGTAAAAGCTTTTATCTGAAAAAGTTTCAGGACAAATTCGGAGCAGATAAACTGAATGACCTTCAGATCCTGTAATTTCTTTTTACAAAGATGAACTCATAAAAAAATGCTACCTGAAGTAGCATTTTTTTATGTATTGTATCTATATCCTGAAACAGTTTAATGTTCTTCAGATTTATTAGAGATCGTATTGCTCATGAGGTCATCTGCTTTTTTATCCAAGCCTGAACTCAATGGCAGGAAGAACTTCAGCGGATGTTTCACAAAATACCTGAATATTTCTTTATAGATTTCGCTCACCTGCCCGAAATTCATTTTTCTTGATCTAAAGGCTAAGAACATCGATAAACTAAAACTCACCAGGAAGTTGAAGAATCCTATCAGGAATACGGTAAAGAAAGATATCCAAAAAGTATAGGAATCTACTGAGAAATCTTTTCCGTAAAGTCCTAACGCAAAGTTTCCGGCAGCAAAAGTAATGTGTCTTATATCAAGGTCCAGTCCGAAGAACATTCCTACCGGAGCAGTGGCCCCAAGGAATACACCAAACCAGAAATTGGAAACAATTCCGGGCCAGTTTTTAGCATAATATTTCGACAGTCCTTTCGCAAACTTCTTTCCGAGAAAATTTCTGATAGACAAATTTTTGGCAATTCTTTCCGGGATCTGATAAAATACAGAGTTGTTCCCAATATTCCCTGAGATGATTCCTGAAATAAAAAGATAAAATCCAGCAATACTCGCATGCAAAATTGCTTTGGATTTGAAAGGATCGAGGTCTTTTAGCAGCTTATCGGATCTCTCTACTGCAAGATTTTGAGAGAAAAAGACATCCAAACCATAAATAATGGCAAGGGCAATAGGGAAAGCCAGCAGTACATTTCCTACAAATGCTATAAACTGGCTTCTGAATAGTTTTGATACCAGATGGGCAAATTCCGTATTGTGTCTTTTGCTGTTTCCTTCTTCAGACAGTACTTTAGTCATCGTAGCGGCAGTCATTGCAGGCTGTTTTGTGGCCAGAGTAAATCCCATCAGGTAAATCATCACAAATCCCATGGCATAGTTCATAGAGTATAGGAATGCGTGCGAAAAATCACTTCCGGGGATATATCCGTATAGCATTTTTAATACACAAAGCGCTCCTACAATAATTCCACCACCACTCGCTTTATAGAACATAGTCATATATTCTTTACGGGTAGAGGTGATATAATGGGTTCCTGCTTCTGCCGTATGGTTGGTAATAAGATGGGAAATCAACCTTGTACTGTCGTTGATCAGGTCTGCTATATTATTTTTATGAGATTTATAGTTCAGGATATTAAAGATCAATTGCTTTGATTTGATCATCACATCTTCCTCCGTATCAATAACAAGCAACTGCACAATTTCATAGATCCTTTCCGTCTGCTGGCGGATCTTCAGCAATGATTGATTAATCTTTCCTGAAATACCATATTTAGCTGAATTTTTAAAAGCTATGTTTACAAATTCCTGACAATGTTCTGTATAGATTTTGATCTGCTTATACCGGCTATCTTTAGAGTGCAGCTGTAAATCGGGATCTGTAGTAAGGTCTTCGGCTAATGCCTCCAACTCATTCTGAAGGGCAAGAAACGGATTATCAAGATTTCTGTACTGTGGGGCCATTCTCACCACTTCCACTTCCATAGCCATCCCTGTAACCCTCCAGGAAAGGATATTCATAGAGAAAATAAGCTCCTTTTTAATGTTGGGCTTGATTATAAAATCAGAAGCTCCTAACATTACCAAAAATTCATCCATCTCATTTTCAGGAAGATTATGCATGTATTTCAGATCCGTTTTAGGCCTCATACTTACATTATCAATCATATACCACACCGTCTTTTCATTTTCTACGGGAGGTAAAACCTTATTCAGGATCCTTTTTTTAAGTTCCGGAAAGAAAGCATTTTCAGAAAGGATATTGGCTTCTGTCAGGGACAGGTTGAAAGGCCTGCCTCTAAAAATATTGTGTATATAGTATTTAAAATTCTCAGCAAAATTGGGATTGCTTCTGAGAAAATTAAGCACATAAGTAAAATCTGCCCTTTTAATGCTCTCTAAAAACTCTGCAAAAGGTTCTAAAGAAAGGGTTTCGTTCTTAAAAGAAAAGTATTTTTTAAGAACTGACTCAAAATTTGTGCTGGAATTAAACAATTTCATTAGTACAAAGATACTATTTCAAACTCACATTCCTCATCTGCCTCATGATCCAATTATGTTTCTTCCTTAAATAAGGAGATGGATTTTTAGGATCATATTTTTTCGGATTGGGCAATACTGCGGCAATCCACGCTGCATCTGAAGCACTTAAATCCCTGGATGATTTACCAAAATAATATTGAGCTGCAGCTTCTACTCCAAATACACCCTGCCCCATTTCAATAGAGTTCAGGTACCTTTCAAGGATAATATCTTTGCTCCATACTTTTTCAATAATAAAGGTATATACGGCTTCCAATCCTTTTCTTATCCAGCTTCTGCCCTGCCAAAGAAAAACATTTTTTGCCGTCTGTTGGGAAATCGTACTTCCTCCTCTTATTTTTTTGCCCTGTTCATTATGCTTCATTGCTTTTTCAATCGCAGTATAATCGAATCCGTTATGATCAAAGAATTTCTGATCTTCGGAAGCAATGACTGCCTTTTTCACATTATTTCCCATTTCATCATAGGAAATATAATCTCTGTGTAATTTTCCGTACTCAAAAAGCCCTCCTATCTGGGTAATGGTAACAGGCGGATTGAAAAATCTACCCCAAATGATAAAAACGACATTCAGAACAAGAACAATGAAAATCAGCTGTTTAATTTTTTTCCACATAAGTTATCGTAAAAGGAAGTGCAAAAATAAGCAAATAGTACGAGTTACTGCAACTCTTTCATATAGGTTAGCTGATAATCCGGCAGAAGTTCGGGATGGAAGATTTTAATATAATCTTTAAGGATAAGATCTGCTCTCACCACTCCACTTTCAAAGAAATCATTGGCTTTTTGTTTTTCTTTTCCGGCAATGGTATATATTTTCCCTTTATTGAATACATCCAGTTTTCCATAGAAAGCATTCATTTTCAGCATTTCTTTTTTAGAAGCGTGGCTTCCTGCATTCACCCAATACTGTACATTGCCTGTTTTTGCGTAGACTTCTTCAAAGCTCATCGTTAAAGCCTTTTCATCTTTATTGTCCTTTAAGATATAGGAAGCATTGGCATCAGCAATATAATGGGCAACAGAGGTATTACCCCCCGGAAGATACCATACATTACCATACATTTCATTAGCTAAAACAACAGGTTTTTCTTTTGCTTTTAATGCCAGCTTTTTCAGATCACCATAATTCTTTTCCACTTCCTGGTATGTTGCCTCCGCTTCTTTTTCTTTTCCTAAAAATTCTCCGAAAAGCTTTATATATGCTGTTTTTTCCAAGGGTTGCTGCTCCATGTACTCATCGAGAAATATCACCTGAATTCCGTTATTTTTTAACAGTTCGTATGTATTATCGAAACTTGCAATATGATTGGTAAAAATAGCATCCGGTTTCATAGAAATAATCTTCTCTACATCGTATTTCTGCTCACTCCCTACATTTTGGATCTTTCCTTCTTTAAGCAGGTTCAGAATTTTTTCCGAATAAATATACTCCGGACTTGAAACTCCAATGATTAGGTTTTCTGCTCCAAGGGCTGAAATATAGCCAGCCATACTCGCATTTAACAGGATGATTTTCTTAAAAGGAGTCTGGTTTTTATTAAAATTATAGGTAAAATTTCCCGATTTCAGTTGCAGAGCCCCGTCATGCTCTTTAAATTGGGTACGATTGGAGATATGGGTCCAATCTAAGGACGAAATTTTTGATTCTCTTTTACAGGCAATTAGCGAAAAAACCGTGAATAGAAGTAAAATTCTTTGTTTCATCTTTCAAAGAAAAGAAAAAAGTGCTATATTTGCAAACCCTTAAACAACAAGGTAACACCGGCCTCGTGGCGCAACTGAATAGCGCATCTGATTACGGCTCAGAAGGTTACAGGTTTGAATCCTGTCGAGGTCACTAGACCGACATTAGAAGTTTTCACTCTCTTATGTCGGTTTTTTTTATTTCCTAATCCACTGTTATACTGGTAGATACATTGAGCAACAATATTCATTTTAGGTGTTTGAAAACTTTTTCCGTCAAATTCGACTTTTTGAGGAAATATTAAACACCCTATCGTTCTTTTTGTAAGCAGATCACCCTGCTGGTAAAGGTTTGAAAGGTTTTCCATTGAATCTAGAGCGTTTTCTATTTTTGTCTTGATGTCAAGTTCTTTACTTTCTGAGACAATGTGCTGAAGTTCCAATTCTAGCTGTTCGATTTGGGTTTTTGTGAGCATTTTTATCTCTTTATAATCATCTTCATCTAACTTATCGGCGAGATATTTATCCCTCGCATTAAAAATTTTTTCATTGAGCAAACTGATCTCTTTTGAAATAGATTTTCTTTTCACATCTATATCGTAAGTGAACTGCTTATAATTGTCTAAAAGGATCTCTTTCATCAGGTCTTTGATCATTGGATTATATTCCAATTTTGAAATTTCATTTTCAAACAGTTCATTTAATCTTTCGGAGTTAAATCTAAACCCGCACTTATAATGGCAGTGATAGTAATAATAGGTTTTAGATTTACCTTTGGCACCACTTGCAGTAAGATTCTTTCCACATCTCGGACAGATCAAAAGACCTCGAAGCGGAAAACGGTCATTTCCAAATACACGTCCTCCCGGACCTTCTACTCTTCTTTTTTTGTCCATGATCTGCTGCGCTTGATAAAACAGTCTTTCGCTAATTAACGCTTCGTGTTTTCCATCAATATAATAAGCTTCTTCCTGCTTATAATCTTCTATATAAATCTTACCGCAATACACCGGATTTCTCATGGCTTTGGCAAATGCGCTTCTCGACATAGAAACACCCTCTCTTTTATTCATTTGCAATCTCACATGGTCAGCAGGAATATGCCCTTTCGAAATCTCATTAAATGCCCATATAATATTTGAAGCCTCCGGTTCTTTTATGGCAATATACTTTTTACCATCTTCGTGACTTCTGTTAACATATCCGTAAGGAGCTATTCCCATCAATCGCCCCTCCTTTTTTGCTCTTCTCATTCCATGGAATGTATTCAAGGCTCTTCTATCATTTTCAACTTCAGGGGTTGATAAATAAATTGCCAACATCAACTTATTTTCAGGAACTGACATATCCAACGGTTGTTCAATGGCTTGAGGAATGATGTGGTTTTTCTGGAGAAGGCTGATCATTTGATAAGCATCTCCAGTATTACGGCTAAACCGGTCCCATTTCGTAAACAGAACAAGACTGCTTTTATGACTTCTCTTTTTGATTTCAATCAGATATTTTTTCCATTCAGGGCGTTCAAAGCTCTTGGCTGAATGATCTTCGTAAATGACCTTGTTGATTAATATATTGTTGTTTTCACAATATTTACGTAGTCTCTCGTTCTGATCTCTCTGGGAATAGCCTTTTTCAGCCTGTTCATCAGTGGAGACTCGGATGTATAGATCTGCTATATTCATAGTGTTGATGATTTCATTAAAAAAAATTTTAGGTGGTAACACTGAAAAAAAAGTCACCGTAGAAATTCATCATTCTAATATGTCACTAAAATACAAATAATCAGTCAGATGTAAAAAATTCTTTAAGGGTAAGTTTTACAACAATATATAAAAACTCCATTATTTCTTCTGATTGTTCCTCGTTTACATCATAACCCGACTTTCTCAGAACTGACAAGGCTTTATCAGGAGGAATTCTCTTTAATTCAATAGATGGAATATATTTTTTGACGCCCGAATATGATCCCTTACTATGTTCTTTAT
The DNA here is from genome assembly GCF_918698085.1 of Chryseobacterium sp. Bi04. GTDB lineage: Bacteria > Bacteroidota > Bacteroidia > Flavobacteriales > Weeksellaceae > Chryseobacterium. Next base: position 303,060 of record NZ_CAKKLP010000004.1, on the reverse strand, counting down.
GTTTTTTCATGATGATTGGCTTAATGATTATAAATCATTATTAATATAGATCATCAATCCTGGGATGTATTGAAATGTCTTCAGAATGGATATGATGGCGTTCTGTTGAAGTTAATTAACCATAGCTTTTTTCCATCAAAAACATCTAATTTTTGTAAGATATGCAAGAACAAATATTAATTTGCTTGATCACTGTTATTTAAAAAAGGATTGGAGCAAATAATTAAAATGGATTCTAGTAGCAACACGAAAAATAGTCTTCTTAAATATTTTACAATGCCTTTATCGGCAAAAATTGATAATTAAACGAAAGAAAATTTATGGATTTTTGCCGATAAAGGCAAGTTTTATAATCTAATAATATATTTAAATAAGGTGTCCGGTAGTACGAAATCATATCCTAACTCAAATTATCAACAGTTTTCATAATTGTTCTTTACAGGGATGGATAGCATAATTTCTATTTTTTTTCAGAAAAAATCGGTAAAAAGGCAGCTAAGGTATTGTTGCCAGCCATCGCTTGTGCCCTCAAAAGACTACGGCATAAACGGTTTCCTCCCTCAAGGTACCCTCCAATTATTCCGTTTCCTTTTGACTTTTTTCATTGTCAACACTTCATATCTGCTTTCTTTTTTCCGGTTTTCTTTTGAAAAATATTGATTAAAGCCTGACAAGGCTTGGAGAGAAAAGGAAGGAGAGAAGATTGAAAAGCTTTTGACCTAATAAAACAGGTACGGAGCAGTTCAATCATATTTTAAATAAATGCTGTTTAACTTAAGTACGGGAAATACAAGGCTCTGCCGTGCTCAGAGCAATAACAATGAAATATAATATAGTGAATGAGATCAAATTAATCTATACAAGAAAAGGAAATACCGAAAAAAAAGTACTGAACTCACAGGATGCTACAGATATTTTCCGGGAACATTTTGATGCAGATCAGATCGATTACAGAGAGTCATTTTATTCAATGTATATGAATCAGGCCAATAAGGTTTTAGGAATACAAAAAATATCAGAATCCGGGATTACCTCTTCTCTGGTTGATATAAGAATTATTATGCAGGGAGCTTTATTATGCAATGCCGTGTCATTTATTATAGCTCATAACCACCCTTCCGGTAACCTGGCACCTTCCCGTGAGGACATAAACATTACACAGAAAATAAAGGAAGCAGGACAACTATTAAATATTAATTTATTGGATCATTGTATAATAACCTCTATGGACTCCTTCTCTTTCGCAGATGAAGGTATATTATAAGAATCTTAACCTTTTGAAAAATAAAGAATCCAGAGCCAATAATCGGCCTGGATTCTTGTGACGTCGCGAAAAGGTGATTGCCCTTCAATGGTCAACCATCTTTTCGCAAGCATTAAAACATAATTCTAATTCTCCCCTTTTATCAAAAATTTATCAGCTAAAGACACTTGATTTGTTATTCTATTTTTTTGTTGTTAAACTGAAATTCAATTTTCTTCTCATTTCCAAAACTATCAGAGATCCATACCGTAAATGATTGTGAAACTTCCGAGGTTGAAGTATAATACAATCTGAACTCTTTCTCATAAAGAGGATAGCTATCATCAGGAAAATAGGGCTTTGTATTATAATACTGCAGCTTTCCTGTTCCTTCAAACTGAAAATACCTCAGATAATATTTCGTGTCAGAAAAATTACCTTCAGGAAGTATTGTAATACGTATCTCAACATAATCATCTTTAGCTATGTCCTTAGGAACCGGCATAACAGACACTTCAAAAGGAAAATTCTGCTGAATTTCTAAATCATCTTTCTGGCAAGATTGAACAAGTAATCCGATAATGTACAGTATTAAAGAAAACTTGAATAGTGTTTTAATTTTATTACTAATTATATTTTTCATTTTATATTATTTTTAAAAATTATATCTTATTCCAAAACCCAACAGAGGGTGAAACTGTGCCATTTGACTATTTTTTAAAAAGCGCAGCTGCCCGTTCACAAGAAATACCCAATGTTCCGTCAGATAGCTTTCAAGCAACAACTTACCACCCACACCATAAATAAGTTGATCTGCAGAGCTAAGCATTGAGCCATCGTAAATTAATTCATTACCTCCATTAACCTGCTCATAACCAACCAGTGCTCCAATTCCTAGATTAAGATTGACATTTCTCATGAAATCTCCCCATACATAAAAGCTGTAGCCACCGCCCAGCAGAAATGTATCTATCGGAATAGCATAGTTGGTGTATTTATAATTTTTCCTGCTATATTCTGCCAGACCAAAAAAGTAATTCCCATTCTTTACGTAAGAAACAAACCCCATACTTACTATATAATTTTGCTTTTTAGGAGATTTTGGAAATACTGAATAGGAAATTTCAACACCGGTTTGTCCGGGAATCATCTGCTGGGCAAATGATTTTACATTCATTGTACTTATGAAAAGTATTGCTATCAATAATTTGTTCATCTCAATTGGTTTTAAAATTTAAACTATTGATCAGTCTTGCATTGATCAGCTCCTTATTCTCAAGTTGAACTTTTTGATGCCGCCCTCCATTTCTTTCCAGAACTTCAATTTCTAACACCTGATCCTTTAACAGGGTAAACTGCTCCAGTAAATAAACAACTGTTACACTCGAATTATGTTTTGAGGTCATCACCGGCGAATAAATCCTGGTTGGTTGTAACAGCTTATCCTGAATAACAGTTCTCTTTAAATTCTTCTTATCTACAATTTTAAAATTGATTAATTCAATATCATACTCTACATTGCTTTTGTTATCAACTTGCAGGGTAAAGTAGAATTTATTGTCATTGACATGTAATGCACGAACAGAAAACTGAATACCGAAGCTCTTTGCTGCAATATGCTTTATTTCTTTTTTGCTCTTACGATACAGGTTTTCCATAATCAATTCTGTGAAAGATGAAGAGCTTCCTTTGAGATCTTCAAAAAGTACATCGGTTGAATTTTCAGTGTTTCTCTCCATCTTTACAAGATCGTAACTGAGGATATCAGGAGATGCACTGTAAAAAACATCGAAACTGTAAAATTTTCCATCTTCAGTAATAACCGAAAAATTGGTTTCCTCTTCAAAATCTCTGACTGCAGATTTGACTCTGAGAACATTGCCGATAGGCTCTGCCTTATTGGCAACCAACAGATCGCTTCCAAGATCAACATACCGTATAGATGAAGGAAATACCAGATGGGTCGTTTTACTGTAAGTAACCTGCAACCTGAAAGGTTCCAGCTTAGCCTGTTCCAATGAAACATAAGTCATCACGGAATCCTGACCCAATACCTTGCTTGCCAATAGAAGCAATAGTATTATGAGAATATAATGGCTCTTTTGCGTATTCATTCTTTAATTTTTTTATTAGTTATTTTTGGGCATGAGTAAAACCTGATGGCCAGCTTTTACAGTGATTTTTAATTGTCTCACTCTTTTTTGAAAATAACCCGACAATCCTTGCACTACTCCCCTGCTCAGATCAGCTGCAACCTGTTGTCCTGCCGATTGGGTCATCATAATATTGGTGCCTGAAGTCTGGCTCATGTTGGCAACAATATCACCTATTGCATTCCGCTCCGGTGAATACGGAACGTATAATCCCAATTGTCCATCATTATCATGAATATTGATTTCCACAGGATAGACATTACCTTGAGATTGGATGGAAGAGATTTTTAACTGAAGTCTTCCAGCCTGAAATTTAACTGCTGCAACCAGCATAGTGCCTGGAGGAATTTCAATACTTCCGAGCTGCATCGCTTCTGAAAGCCTTATAGATAATGTACTTTCATTAACCAATCTCTTAGTCTCATAGACCATACCTCTAATTGCATTTTTAGATTGGCCTAAAATCGTTTTTTCATTTTGAGCGTTATAAAACCTGTTCTTATTCAAACCTGTAATAAAAGCACTGTCAGACGGCTCTCTGTATAGCGAGGAAACAACACTGGAATGCCCCGGTTTTACCGATGTCAGTGTAATGTTCTTCTCAACAGGCTTTTCAACATCTTCTTTTGATTCAGACTCTTTCTGCTTTGGAGCTGTTGGAAGATATTTAGCAGCCATCTGATATGATTTTTCCATCAGTTCTAACTGGTCATTCATACCAAGGCCTACGGGAACAGAATTGTTTTGCATCGCTTCATTCTTTAGTCTTGAAATTTCTTTCCTCAGGTTATTGACTTCAGAATCGTCCTTGCTATAGAATGAACCCAAAGTCTGCTGTGCATTGCGGTAACTGTTCACGGCATTCTGATCGGATTGCTGAAGAGTACTCGTATTAGAAATTGAAGCGGAAGGATTACTAGTAGAATGTAGAGTGTTCTGGTCATTCCAATAGTCTGATAAGTCCGTTAACGCATTTCTTTTCTCTTCATTTTTTTTTTCCAAAAGCTGCTGTTCGTAAGCCTTTTGTTTGTCCGACTGCAGATGTCTATCTTTTGCTTGCGGAATGTCCGCATTAAATCCTGCCTCTTCAGCAATGGTATTATTAGATTTTGGTTTAAAAATAAGATATAAGCAAATTGCACATACGGCAGCCATCAAAAGATAGATGATAGGCTTTTTCAGTCTCTCCCATTGGACTTTCGGATGATCGTTCAACTCATTTTGAGGAAGATCATTTTCTGTGATTTTAATTTTCTCTGAATCTTTCATTCTCTATTCTTTTGTTGGTGAGTTTACTGTATCATTCTGTCCTGAATCTTTTTCGAAAGTTTTCTTAGAAATTCCATCAATGTGATCAATAGACATCGTATTACTTCTTTGGCCTGTAGAAATGCAGACATTGATAATGACAATAATCGTCAGCACAACATAACTACCGAAGAAAACCTTGGTCAGGAACCTTTGACGCTCTACCGGAAGAACTTTCCAACGACTTTCAACCTTTACAACATAATTTTCGATTGTATCTCTTAGTTTTTTCATTACTTTCCTTTTAGCGTTCAACCGTTTCTACATCTCTATTTTCAAGCACGTTGAATTTTTCAATGGTAAATCCCTGCGGATTGCTGTCAGACCGTACAGAATTAACCAATGAACAGGAGGTGATTAAATTTCTGATGGTAAGATTGCTGGATCTGATAATGAACTGCCTGGAGTACGTTTTTACGGCATAAGGATAACTTTCGAAGTTCGCAACAACGCTGTCCACTTCAATCCTCTGCTGAATATTTCCTGAAATGATCCTGTTATAGTAACCTTTTTCCTGAAGGTCTTTATAGTAGTTAAATGCAGATTGATCAGCCAAATTGAAAGCCCTTTTTACATTGCTTTCAATAGCATTCTTATCAGGAGCGATTGTGAAGAACAATTCATGAAATCGTCTTACATGCTCTCTCGCTTCCACAGGCCTGTTAATCGACATATCCTGCGATAGCGCTACCATTAATGATTTACCGTTATCCAACACATAGATCTTTTGACGCTGCTCTTCTGCAAACTGGTAGGACTTGAATACGACCACGCCTACCACACCAAAACATAACACCGCAAAAACAAACGTAAACAAACGAATCTGCTTGAAGCTGTTCTCAATATTTCTTAAAGTTTTAAATTCCATAGAACTGTATATTTATTTTAATAATCTTCCCGAAATATTTCCTGTTGCCGAACCTACTGCGGCTCCCGCAACATTGCCGGACTTTGAAGCGGTCTGGTTTACATTACGCATAAAATTACCGGCACCTCCTGCCTGAATCACCCAGCCTGTCACTGTTGGTACCGTAAAATAGCCTATGATCCCAATCACCATATAGATGATGTACACCGTATTGGAAGTATCAGGAATAAAGGTAGGATCTGCCAGCATTTCGATATCCCGTTCTAAAATCAAGGTTTGTATTTTGGCAAGAATCGCACTGAATATATCCGCAACAGGAAGCCATAGGTAAACACTGACATATCTGGTCAACCATTGGGTTAAAGTGGTCTGAAAGCCATCCCATACTGAAATCGCAAATGCAATGGGTCCCAAGATTGATAGTACGATCAGAAAGAAGGTTCTGATGGTATCAATAACTAAGGCTGCCGATTGAAACAATATTTCAAGAAACTCCCGAAAACCATCTCTGATATCTTTCTTGATGGCAAACATCTGCCGTTCAATATACATTCCGGACATCGTGACCAAATCTGAAGGTGACCATCCCAGCTCTTCCAGCTTTTTGTCAAATTCTTCATTGGAAATCAAATAGGCCATCTCTGGGTTTCTAAGCATGGCTTCACGCTCCAAAAGATCTTTCTTTTGCTGGAGGTCATTCATATCCATTACTTGATTTTCCAGCATGGCATGACTGCCCTGAACAATGGGACTCATCACCCCATTCAAACTTCCTAAAACCAATGTCGAGAAAAACATAATGCAGATGCCAATGGCAAATGGTCTCAACATGGGAAACAAATCAATAGGTTCCGCACGGCTCAATGACTGCCAGACTTTTAATGCCACATAAAACAAAGCGCCTAAACCTGCAACTCCTTTTGCGACAGCCGCCATATCGGCGCACATCGGCATCATTTCTTCATATACGGTACGCAGTACTTCGTGTAAGTTGTTAGGTTCCATTTTACCAGTATTTTTGGTTCGAGGTTCCGTAAAGATCTAACACCCTTTGGGTATTGTTTTGTTTTTTAGCTCTCAGGTAGCTGACCGAAATATTCTTGTTGGTGTAGTATCTTACCAGATTATGATACGCTTTAACCTCTTTATACACCCGGTCAACAACATCCATCCTTTCTTTATCATTAAGTGATAAGCCGCTGGAAGTAATAATCTCCTTCAGCTCTTTCAATAGCTCCGTACTTTCTGTAAGAAGCGCAGAATAACCATTGGCAATAGAAGCTAATTCCTGAGCACTGAAGTTGGGGTCATTCAGCATTTTACCGAAATTATTCACATACATTTCAGAAACATCACCCACCAAAAGAACAGTCTGCTGAACTTTTCTGGCATCTTTGACAAGGTTGTTGACCGCTTTAAGCTTATCGTAATATTCTTTGCCCTGCTCATACACCTTTTTGACCTCATTGAAGTTCTTAACGACGTTGGAAACGGTTGATGAAGTCTGCACAATTTCGTTGGCTGAATTCAGAATTCCGGATGCCAGATTAGCAGGATCTGTTACGACAAATTGCGCTTGTGCAAATGTTACGGTAGTGAAGAATGCTACCATCATGGTTTTGATGATTAAGTTTTTCATTGTTGTAAAATTTTAAATGATTTAATTGTCTTTCGTATTCGATTTGATTCTCTTTAGAGAAATCCGCTTGATGGCATGTTCGACATTCCCATCAAGTTCTGATGCAAGATTCATCACTTCCATCTTTTCTGTTTCTTCAGTAGTATAAGCCAGATATTCTTCGGTAGAAACTTCAGTCGCATAGACCGCAGAGTGCGTTCCTCCTAATCCAATCCAGACTTCCTTATACAATCTTCGTGGATCATTGTTCATATTGATAGAAAGTACCTGAGCTTTTTCCTTATCAGTCAATCCCAGCATGGCCTGAATGTCATCGAACTTGTTCATATACTTACGCTGATCGAGAAGGATTTTACAGTCCGAATTGTTGATGATACTTTCCTTCACAATCGGTGATTGTATGATGTCATCAACTTCCTGAGTCACCACAATAGCTTCTCCGAAAAATTTTCTGACTGTTTTGAAAAGATATTTGATATACTCTGCCATTCCCTCCTTTGCAATGGCTTTCCAGGCCTCTTCGATAAGGATCAGCTTTCTGATTCCTTTAAGTCTTCGCATCTTATTGATGAAAACTTCCATGATGATAATGGTCACAATGGGAAACAGAATTTTATGATCTTTAATGGCATCGATTTCAAAAACTATAAAACGTTTGGATAATAAGTCAAGCTGCTTTTCTGAATTGAGCAGATAGTCATATTCGCCTCCTCTGTAGTAAGGTTCCAGCACATTGAGAAAGTTGGCAATATCAAAGTCCTTTTCTCTCACTTTCTTCTGCTCCAGAACTTTCTGATAATCCTCTTTTACATACTCGTAGAAACCGTTGAAAGAAGGATGCTGATCATTGGATTTAATCTTTTCAATATATCCGCTGACTGCATTGGAAAGGGCCACCTCCTCTGAACGGGTCGGTGGTTCATCATCTCTTTTCCATAGTGTCAGAATCAATGTTTTAATACTCTCCCTTTTTTCGATGTCAAAGATTCCGTCATCGGTATAGAATGGATTGAAGGCAATAGGATTGTCTTCTGTATAAGTAAAATATACCCCGTCCTCTCCTTTGGTTTTACCTTTAATCAGTTCACATAATCCCTGGTAGGAATTTCCGGTATCCACCAGAAGAACATGAGCGCCCTGCTCATAATACTGTCGTACCATATGGTTGGTAAAGAAAGATTTACCGCTGCCTGAAGGACCAAGGATAAACTTATTTCTATTGGTGATAATCCCCTGCTTCATCGGCAGATCTGAAATATCCAGGTGAATAGGCTTTCCCATTAGGCGGTCAGCCATCTTAATCCCAAATGGTGAAGGCGAATCCTGATAGTTGGTTTCTTCAGTGAAAAAACATAGAGCAGGTTCAATAAATGTGTAGAAGCTTTCTTCACTTGGAAAATCGCCTGCATTCCCCGGAATGCCTGCCCAATATAATGTTGCTGTGTCGGTTGTATTATGACGGGGTTTACATTCCATTAATGCTAAAGCACTGCCTGTATCATTTCTTAACTGCTTTAGCTCAGCAGGATTATCGGACCATGACATGACATTGAAATGAGCGCGGATAGATTGCAGACCGAAAGAATGAGCTTCGTTCAGATACTTTTCAATCCACTCCTTATTGATCTGATTGGCTCTGCTGTACCGTGCAAGCGAATGCATGTTCCTAGCAGATTTTTCAAACTTGTTCAGGTTCTCATCACTGTTGTCAATGAACAAATACTGATTATAAATGTGATTACAGCTTAACAGAAGTCCTACGGGAGAAGCAAATGACAGAAGACAGTCACTGCGGTCTGTACTTAACTTTTCATAACGGCTGTGAGATGTAACAGTACCGGGCAGATCTTCTGTATCCGATAAGGTGTGCATAGTGATGCGATTGTTACCAATCCGCATTTCTTCAGATCCGAGCTTAATATCCTGTAATGATGGATGAGTATCTCGTGATAAAGTAAGATACTGTTCCAATAGTCCTGATCTTTCGCGGGTTCCTGAGATCTCATCTTCAGTCAGCCTTTCCAAATGAATGTAACCACTGTCATTCATGATCCGCTCCAGCTGGTCGACCGCTTCAAAAAAACGACTGATTACCTCTTTATCCTTAATCTCTTTGGGAATCAGCCTGCCTTTGCAGAGAGATGAGAAGTTGCTCTGCATCCGCATTCTTTCCTTACTGGTTTTTGTAATGAACAGGTAGCAGTAATGATTTAAAAAGGGTCTCTCATTGAAATGCCTTTCAAATGATTTTGACAAAAAACTCTGATCTTCTCTCGATAAATCAGGATTGTAGTTTTCTTTAATAAACCAGTCCTGTTTATGGACGACCGTAAAATCAGGCAGTGTTTTAATCGCCTTGAACCAGGCGGAATGCATAGCTTCGTACTCAGCGGAAGCAACGGTAAACAGTTCTGGAAGTTTTACTTTAAAGCAAATCGTAACATCAGCGTCCTTTGAAATGATGCAATCATTTTCAATCGCAAGCAATGGAAATTTACTCTCCAACGTTGCTGCTTTGGAAGAATTTCTCATACGTATGCTCTTTTACGGTTAGTTTTCAGATACCGGTAAATACTCTTACGGCTGATGATATATTTGGGATGTTTCTTGCGGGCGCCTGCTTTCATCAGACCGTACTCACCGTATTTTCTATTCAGTGCGAAGGTCTGCCAGATCAAAAGTCCACTGCTGGCTCCTCCAAGAATTAAGCACAGATACATATTAACGCCAGCCATATACATGATCATTACGGATACAAGTATCCCTAATAGTCCGCCTGAAAAAATAAAAAGGTATTGTGCTTTAAGACCCTTAAATTCTACCGTCCTGCCTATTCCCTTATTAATGTGATAGCTATTCATAATCATCATTTTAAAGGAAGAATGAGCGAAGAATAGTTGCGGCAACAATTAAAAAGATACATGCTCCGAACCAACTCGCAGCAGTCTTACTGGTGTCTGGATCACCGCTGCTGAACTTGTTGTAAACCTTAACACCTCCAATGAGTCCTACTACCGCACCAATCGCATAGATGAGCTGGGTAGCGGGTTCAAAATAAGAGGTGACCATCTGTGTAGCCTCGTTGATTCCAGCTGAACCGTTACCTTGACCGAAGACTGAATTAATTGTTGCCAATACTAAAACCGCATACAGCAATTTTTTTCTTTGTTTTTTCATAATGAATAGATTTTTAATGATGAAACCCGCACTTTACGGGCTTGAAGACAAAGATGTAATGGACCCGGAACTATTTGAGAGGGATGGCAGCAGGAGGAACCTTTTGGCCGTTAACTAACAGTATCCTTCTCGGCATTTGATTACAATTAATTGTAAATTTGTAGGGAATTTCAAAAAAGAAATCATGGATAAAAGATTCACTGACATTATTGAACTCATCAACCGATCTCGAAACAATGCGATAAGAAAAGTCAATGAAGAACTGATCGATTTATACTGGAATATAGGGGAATATATCAGCAAGAAGGTAGAACTGAGCGAATGGGGACAATCGGTGGTCAAAGAACTGTCTCAATACATCCAAGCCCATGATCCTCAGATCAAAGGTTTTTCCGATAAAAATCTCTGGAGAATGAAGCAGTTCTATGAGTCCTATAAGCAATTTCCAAAAATCTCAACACTGTTGAGAGAAATTAGCTGGTCTCATAATTTGTCCATTTTTTCCAGATGTAAAACTATTGAGGAACGCGAATTCTATATTAAGCTGACTAAACGTGAGAACTACAGCTTTCGTGAGCTTGAGAGACAGATTTCCAGCAGCCTGTTTGAAAGGACGATGATCGGAAATTCAAAACTCTCAACAGTGTTGAGAGAAACCAACGCAGACATTGCCAATACCTTTAAGGACAGCTATGTCTTTGACTTTTTGAATTTACCTGAAACGTTTAATGAAAGTGATCTCCAAAAAGGACTCATTCAGCAGATGAAAAACTTCATCCTGGAATTAGGTAGAGATTTTTTATTCATCAGTGAAGAATATAAAGTACAGGTAGGTAATTCTGATTTTTATATTAATCTTTTATTCTTCCATAGAGGTCTGCAATGCCTGGTCGCATTTGAACTTAAAGCAGATAAATTCAAACCCGAACATTTAGGTCAGCTCAACTTTTATCTGGAGGCACTGGACAGGGATGTCAAACGTCAGAATGAAAACCCAAGCATTGGCGTACTGCTGTGTAAAGACAAAGATAGTGAGGTGGTAGAATATGCGCTTAGCAGAAGTCTGTCTCCTACCATGGTCTCTGAATACAAGACCCAGCTTCCGGACAAAAAAGTTCTTCAGCAGAAGCTCCATGAATTGTTTGATAACAGACCAGATTGAAGTTTCTTTAAATAGTAAAGGGGAATTTGTTTAGACAAATTCCCCAATGTCGAAACTGTCCGAAGAATTATTACGTCTAAAAGAAATGATCTTGTCATCATCCGGAATGCTCGCTGTCACTAAAGTGGCAATTCTTTTCGAAGCATCTCCTAATGAATTCTCTAAGAGATCAAAAAGCTCGGTTTCCTGAATTTTTTGAATGATCTCTACTGCTTGCTGTTCTAAGTCAGTATCCAGCATGTCCTGCTGAAGCAACTGACCCGCAGTACTCAATTCCTGAAAGGTAACCCCTGTAGCGAACCCGCTTTCAATAGTAGAGTTTTCATCTATCCAATCTTCATACTCCTCCCATTCATCATTTTTGATGAGAATATCATTGATATTTTTACTCTGGTCAATAGGCTCAAATTCCTCTTCTTTGGTTTCTGATTCAAAATTATCAACAGTAAGTATATCAGATTCACCTTGTCTTTCCCTGGCATCGATTGGCAAAACCTGTCCTTCTCTTTGCTTTGTAGCTCCCATAATGGAAGGCACACTCTTATTGGTATCACTGTGATTTTTCCCTCGGACATTGACCGAAAATTTTCTGTCTAAAAGAATCAGCATAATAATGATGAGCAAAAAGATGATGATGAGTTGTTCCATATGATTAAGAATTAAAAGATTGGACGGTATTTATTGTTGAAATCATCAGTAATTTCCTTTTCAAACATTTCAAAATGATATGCCAGAATATTATCCAGATAAGCATACAATGGAATCTGGTCTTCTGCAATAATCTGAATAATACGCGAAAGCCGCTCATGATATTCAGGACGGATATAGATGCTTTTATCACCACGCTTAGTCATTGTATGATGAGTAAGAAACTGCTCCATATAAGTTATATCATTGCTCTTCTTACTCTTCAACTTATTTTTTTGTACTTCTTTTTCCTTTGAAACGTCAGCATTTTGAATCGGTAATTCTTTCTTTGGACCTCCCGCCATAATAGACATCAAATACTGCTCATCGATACCATTTTCCTTATTGTTCTTTTTTTCATTTTCCATACTGCTATAATTTGACAATTTTCAGAAATTCTTCTACAAACTGATCAAGCCTGCATTGCGTTAACAGCTTAGCATCTGCAGGCAGTAGTGTAGACCGAAAAACCGTCTTTGCTGCCGGCTCCCCTTCTTTCCGAAATCTTTTACTATCTGCAATGGTCGTTTCCATAAGCTGAAGCCTTAAGTCTGTAATCACTTTGCTGTAATTTTTGTACAACATGGTCCTTTCTCTTCCATCAAACTGATTCCAAAAAAGCCGGATGGTTTTTATTTCCGTATGTTTTTCTTTCATCAGTACATTAATCAGTACATCTGTAAAACTTAAAGTACTTTCCAATACAATACGATCTGCTGTTATGGGGGAAAAGATATGATTGACACTGGTCAATGTTTTCAGTATACCTGCGGTATTGACCGTGCCAGGTAAATCTAAAAATATGGCATCAGGGATTGTATCCGTATTATTGATGTACCGTTCAACCTCATTCATTACTGTTTCACTGCTGCTTTTAAAGATAGGATATGCTTTTTTGTTAATGGTAGTAAACTGTCTGTGTGCTAATTTTTTAAGAATCTCATTTTGCATCACTGTCTTTAAATCCCGTTCTCTCATCTGGAGTAAACTATACTGTGGAAAATCACAGTCGAAAACGGCAACATTATATCCTAAACGATAATGAAGAATACTTGCCAGAAGTACTGTAAATGTACTTTTCCCTACTCCACCTTTTTGAGTGGAAAATGTAATAATGGATGGTTGTTTTTTCGTTTCCATTTTGCTTGAATTTGAGTTAAACGTAATTTGAAAGAATGACTGAATGCAGGCCCCTGGCAGTCAATACTTCAGGTTCTCTGCCTTGTTTTCATTATTGCTGGCTGGGATTCTTGATATCTGCATTGACTTCTATCACTATTCACTGACTGCCATCCATCTTGCCATCCTGGGAGAATGATTTCCTGATTCCCATTTCTCACATATGATATCGTGATGGCTTGAATTCAGGAAAGCTGGAAAGCCGGATTTCCTCTGTTCAATATTTCTGTCAGATCTTCAGCTATGAAGTCATGCGCTCAATCTGATGCAAATGAATAGTATTTCTTTGGGGGATGTTTTTTCATGGTTGGTTTTGGCTTTAAGTGACTGTCCTTGGCATTCTTTCCAATACTGTCTCTTTAAAGCATAGTGATTTACTTTGTTCCAGAAAGCTGAGTGGTCAGGGGAAATTTACCGGTCTTCATACTACGCAGTATGACATCTGCTCTCTTAGTGATATTTCCTTTCACCCGAAAGGGGCAAGTTATGTTTTGAGTGCCTCATAACTTTTTTCGTGCCTCAAAACAACTTGCCCTGGCTGGGGCTTTAAAAACCACTCCGAAGTCGTGATTTTCTTAACATTAAATTAGAGAATATGGAAACAAATAGAAACAATAAAGGAGGGCGTAAGCCTAAGCTAAACCCAAGTAAAAACAGGTATGTATTTCGATTGACAGATGAAGAAAATGTTGGTTTTCTAAAATTATTTGAAGCTTCAGGCATGAGCAACAAAGCAAAATTTATTACAACAATTTTGCTTCAGAGAGAATTAAAAATTATAAAAGTTGATGTTTCAACGATGGATTATCATACTCAACTCACTAAATTTTTCTATCAGTTTCAGTCGATTGGAAACAATTACAATCAGATTGTAAAAATTTTATATCGAAATTTTACTGAGAAAAAAGCTTCTCTCTATCTCTTTAAACTGGAAAATCATACTAAAAATCTAGCTGTAATCTGTAAACAGGTGATAGAACTCACGAAAGAATTTGAGCAAAACCATATTCAAAAAACTACTTATAAATGATCGCAAAAATTGGAAAAGGTGAAAATCTTTGGGGTGCGCTTACCTACAATCAGCAAAAAGTAGACAACGAAAATGGAACGGTTTTATACACTAATAAGATTCCCGATTTGTGGGATCGACCTTATTCGGTCAAATTTTTTCATCAGTATTTTGAACCCTACTTGATTGCCAATAACAAAACTGAAAAACCGGTAAGACATATTTCTCTTAATCCTGATCCTAACGATAAGGTGGATGATAAAGATTATAGAGAAATGGCTCAGCAATATATGACGGAAATGGGGTATGGCAACCAACCCTATGTCGTTTTTAAACATACGGATATTGATAGAACTCACATCCATATCGTCACCACCTGTGTACAGATCGATGGGAAGAAAATATCAGATCGCTATGATCACCCCCGATCAATGGAAGCCTGTAGAAAACTGGAAAAACAATATAACCTGAAAGTCGCTGGTGAGAACAGAAATTTAAATCAAAGCTCTATTTTTAAACCTGTAGATTATACTAAGGGAAATATCAAAACACAATTATCATCCGTAATAAGACATATCCCTAAAATCTATGGCTTTCAAAGTATGGGTGCTTATAACGCTTTACTCTCTCAATTTAATATTTCCTGTGAAGAGGTTAGCGGAGAACTGCATGGAAAGATGAGAAAGGGAATGGTTTATTTTGTAACGGATGAAAATGGAAAAAAAATAAGCAATCCTTTTAAATCATCCCTTTTTGGTAAGCATGCAGCAGTAGAAAACATTCAGGTGCTCATTGAGAAATCTAAAGTGAAAATGAAAAATGATCCTTCAAAACATATTCTTAAAAGAACGGTAGAAACTGCACTCAGCACGAGTAAATCGGAAGCTTCTTTTAAGTCTCAATTTTTGGAACAGGGAATTGCTACAGTTATTAGAAAAAATAATCAGGGAAAAATATACGGAATTACATTCATAGACCATAACTCCAAATCTGTTTGGAATGGTTCACAGTTGAGTAAAGAACTTTCAGCCAACTCATTCAATACACTGTGGAATGAGGTAGAAATAAAGCGTGAAACAAAATACGATCATAATGATCACTTTAATTTATCTCAGGAAATATGCAAACAACAATTTCTTACGGATAGCATCAGCGGAGTTTTTGACGGATTTTTTAGCAGTTTATTATCTTCAGATACTAATGAGGATCAGGAGGAACAAATTTTCGAATCACAAATGAAAAAGAGACAAAGAAAAAGAAGAAAAAAATAATATTCTTTTGATAAACTACCTTTATAATTATACTCTCAGAGACATAGTCAGCCAATGTATTCTTGCAACGGCTCATTCATAATTAAGAATGTGCAATCCAGTATTTATGCGTCTAAAATGTAATATGCAGGGTGAAGACGATTTAAGAGGGCTTGCCAAAATCATGGCGTTTATGCGAGCGGTCAGCATTATCATGGTACTAATGCATCTGTACTGGTTTTGTTATGGATTTTTTGCACATCAACAATGGACACTGGAACTCATCAATAAGATACTTCATCATTTTAACAAGACAACGGGTCTTTTTTCTCAACCTATTTATTCTAAGCTGTTCACAATAGTTTTACTGGCTTTGAGTTGCCTCGGAACAAAGGGAGTCAAAAATGAAAAGATCACTTGGAAAAAAATTAGTATTGTTTTTTCTATTGGTTTTGTCTTATTCTTTTTAAACACAATCCTCTTACAATCTGCCAGCAGTTTCACTTCTGTACTTTATATTCTATCTACCGGTTCCGGATACATCTTCCTGATGCAGGCAGGAGTCTGGATAAGCCGTTTACTCAAAACCGACTTAATGACCGATGTTTTTAACAATGAGAATGAAAGCTTTCAGCAGGAAACCCAATTACTCTATAATGAATACTCTGTTAACCTTCCTACACAATTCTATTATCAAGGGAAGTGGCATCAGGGATGGATTAATGTGGTGAATCCTTTTCGTGCCACCATTGTCTTAGGAACTCCAGGCTCAGGAAAATCCTATGCTGTTGTCAACAACTATATAAGACAACATATTGAAAAAGGATTTTCCATGTATATCTATGATTTTAAATTCGATGATTTGTCTACTATTGCGTACAACCATCTTCTCAATCATTCTGCTGCTTATACCGTAAAGCCGAAATTCTATATCATCAATTTTGACGACCCCAGAAAAAGCCATCGATGCAATCCCCTAAACCCCAATTTTATGACAGATATTTCAGATGCATATGAAGCTGCCTACACCATTATGCTGAATCTTAATAGAAGTTGGATCCAGAAACAGGGTGATTTCTTTGTCGAAAGTCCCATTATATTGTTAGCGGCAATCATATGGTTTCTTAAAATTTATGAAAATGGTAGATACTGTACTTTTCCACACGCTATTGAACTGCTAAACAAAAAATATGAAGAGGTATTTACGATATTAACATCGTATTCTGAATTGGAGAATTACCTCTCTCCTTTTATGGATGCATGGCAAGGAGGTGCCCAGGATCAGCTACAGGGACAAATCGCATCGGCTAAGATTCCTTTGTCTAGAATGATCTCACCACAATTGTACTGGGTAATGACCGGCGACGATTTTTCTTTGGATATCAATAATCCCAATGAACCTAAAATATTGTGCGTCGGAAATAATCCTGATCGTCAGAACATCTATTCTGCCGCTCTGGGACTATACAATTCAAGAATTGTTAAGTTAATCAATAAAAAAGGACAATTAAAAAGTTCTGTCATTATTGACGAGCTTCCCACTATTTATTTCAGAGGCTTGGATAATTTAATTGCTACTGCCAGAAGTAACAAAGTTTCTGTATGTCTTGGGTTTCAGGATTTTTCTCAGCTAACAAGAGATTATGGAGACAAGGAAAGTAAAGTGATTCAGAATACGGTCGGCAATATTTTCAGCGGTCAGGTGGTTGGGGAAACAGCAAAAACCTTATCCGAACGCTTTGGAAAAGTACTGCAAAAAAGACAAAGTATATCCATCAATAGGAATGATACCTCTACCTCCATCTCTACGCAATTGGATAGTTTGATTCCAGCTTCGAAGATTTCTACCCTGACTCAGGGATTTTTTGTAGGTGCAGTATCAGATAACTTTGACGAAAGGATTCAGCAGAAGATTTTTCATTCGGAGATTGTTGTGGATAGTATTAAGCTTTCTCAAGAAATGCAAAACAATCAGAATATACCGCTGATTCGATCCTTTATTGATCAGGAGGGCAATGATTCGATGACCAAACAGATCCAAGATAATTACAAAGAGATTAAGACTGATGTTCTTAGCATCATCACGAATGAGATGGATCGAATAAAGAATGATCCTGATTTGCAGTATTTAATCAAAAATGATTAAAATAGAAACCTCAAATCATACTGTATTTGAGGTTTAATTTGATCTTCAGTTATTCAGCTTCATGAGTCATAAAATGCTGGTTGAGATTGTCACCAACCAGTTGAAGGAATTTGGTAGGTCCCTGTTTTCTGGTGCGGATTTCAAAGACCGTTTTATGGAAATTGCCAAGATCACAATCCAATGACTTTTCAACAAATTTTATGACTTCGCTTAATTCTATATTCCCCCCATTAAAACAACGCATTTGGTAAAGGGCATAGATCAGTTCTATAAGACCTACCTTTGATCCCGACCAGCTAAGAGGAGAAAGTAGTTTTGATGCTGTATCTTCACTAGAACCTTCAATCTGCCTTTTTACATACTGATCAAATTGCTGATTGGAAATAAATCTGGCGATCATATGATCGTGTGATGTTGTAAAATTGGGATCATAGTTATAAAAACCTGATGATAGCTTCATTTTCAAATCATATGAATTACGGACAAATATCTTATGGTCGAGATAAGTCGCCTCACGTTTATAATAGCTGTAGAATTCGGAATGTTCCAAATAGAAGTTTTTTAACTTCTCTTGCTCTGCCTCATAATATTTTTTTAAAGTTTTATTTCCTGCAGCCGGCTTATGGGCCTCAATATCCAGTACCGAAGAGTAATAAATAAATTTTGAAATAAACTGTGGTTTTAGCTTTTTAAAAAAAAGTACTTCTTCAGCAATATGATCAAAATGATGATCGGAAACCAGAAGTTTCAATTTCCTTATAGACTCGTCAATGATGAGTAAAGCCTTTTCAGAAATTTTGATCATATCATTTCCATCTGCGTAGACTTCATTAATCTTTACATCCAGATCTTCCAATAACTGTGAAGTTCTTTTAAAAATAGTTTTTGTTACCATGTCCTTTTTTCAGGAATTTACAAAAATTCGCTAAAGCAGGACTTAATCAACTAATACCCAGCTCCTTCTTTCGATTTCTTATATAATCTGCCGGGCGGATACCGTTGATATCGAAAAATAGATCTGAAAAATGCTGGCGGGTTGAAATACCCGATTCTTCCGCAAGAGCTTCAATGGTATACAAGAGATATTTTCTTTCTGAGTTGAGTAAGTGTGTGATATAAGAAATTCTGAGCCCATTGATATAGGTCTTAAAATTGGTGCCTTTGTTTTCATTGATGAAAGTTGAAAGATAAGATGTATTGGTGTTCATTTTAAGAGCTAGTATCCCTAATGTTAACCCCTTTTGTGTAAATCCGTTTTCAATTTCAAATTTCTGGAGTCTCAGATCCAATTCTTTATAAAGTTCTTCAGGAAGCCCCGTTTTTATAGTATTTACGCTAATATCCTGTTTATCAATAATTAATATATCGTATTGCTTATTATTGAGTTTGTCCTGCAATAACAGATATTTCAATTTTATATTTTGTTCCTTACGGTACTTTATAACGAAAAGACACAGAAAGAATATTGTCGATACAATAAATATAAGAATATACGTCATACGGCGCGAACTCATATTCTCCAATCTGTTTTTGCTTTCAGTGAGTAATCTTGTATCGTACTCTCTATGTATTTTCGACGATAGGTAGGTGAAATCTTTGTTAATAAGTTTATCAACCTTCAATAGCTGCTTGGTATAATACAGCTGTTTGTCCCGATCGCCTTTTTCCGAATAGTACGTTATAAGATCTTCGTACGCCGGTCTTACTTCAGGAAGAATAAATGTATGCCGGTTAAAAATCGAATCAACTTTCTCCAGATAATATAATCCTTTATTCTCGTTACTTACCATATGGTTCTTTCCCAAGTAGTAATAAATTACGGATAACCACGAAAAATCATTTGACTTTACCATCTCTTGTAAAGCAGAATGCAGATCATGGATACTTCCTGCATAATTTTTATGGTGATATGCGGAGATGCCGCGGCATTTCAACAGATAGCTTTTTTCCAGTAAAAACCGATCCTGATCAGCAAGATGCAGAAGTGCTTTATCAACGAGATCGTCTGCCATTTCATACTGTTTAAGATTTCGATAACAGATCACCATTTGATGTATCGAATTAAAATAGCCTCTTTTAAAATTGAATAAGGTATTCGGATGACTTTTTTCTTTACTTCTTTTTTCAAAGAAGGCACTGCATTGTTTAAACAAATCTAAAGCTTCCTGATAAAATCCCAAATAACTTTTTACAACACCCAGATGATATATGATTTTTTGATGCAGATACTCATCCTTACCATTCTTAGAATATTCATAAGCTTTCAGATACTCTGCCAGAGCAGGTTCATATTTCTTAAGGTTAAAGTAATAAAAGATTCCTTTGCCCAAATAGGCATCACCGATAAGCTCCGGCTGCTTCGACCTTAATGCTGCATAGATTGTACTGTCTGCATAGGAAAGTTTTCCTTCGTTGGACGGAGTGAAATAGACGGCAAATTTATAAGCTTCAGAAAGCCTTACAAAATCAGAATCCTTCTTTGCTTTTGATATATAAATTCTTAAATACCTGAAAGCCGTAGAATCATTCTTTTCAAGGTTTTCATATTGACTTCTCAGCCAAACATAGCCATTCCTGCTTTTCTCCGCATGGAAATCAGTGATGGGCAAAAACAGCAGCAATATGATCATGATACATTGTGAGGTCGTCATGGTGATTAGTTTTTGGCTGAAAGAGTCAAATTTAGCCAAAAAAAGACAATAAAAGCCAGATAATTAAGTAAATCACAATTATGTGTAATATTTATTGAAAATCATTTATCCATAAAGAGATTTTACAGGATTATAACCGTCATTATTTATAAATGGTGACGTCTTCTTTTGAAAAGCTGATCCAATATCAGTTTTTTATGCTCCGGTTTCAAAATACCTTTGGTCTAAGAATTCTAATAAATACCCCTAACCGGTTGGGAATAACTTAAATCAATATCAATATGAAAAAGTATATTCCTTACATCATTTTAACGATAGCAGTAAGCATAGCAACTTTAAGCTGCAGGCAGAACGATATGATGGATGAAGTTGAATCACAGATCATCTGCAATCCTGAAGACAGTAAATATTTTTCCCAAAAACTCAGGACACAACGAGAACAGAAATACATCCGGCGTCAGATCCCCCAATAAAGGATACCCACGACTGGCGGATCAATGGAAATAATCCTTAAAATATTAAGATATGATTCCCCATCACTTACCCCTGATCTGCAAAACAGGCTTACCATGTCCAAGAAGTGGCATTTGGGAAAGTATGGGGAATTTCAAAACAACCTGTCCGGTTTCCAAAGGTTCCAGAATGCCAGATTACTGCGGAGAGAAAATAAAGTGGATCCTGATAAGAGCAATTTAAATTAAATAATTACACCATGAAAATATCAACAATATCCATCAGCATTATAAGCTATTTCTTTATCTTATTATTTGTATATGCTGCCGTGAGCAAAATACTTGACTTTGAAAACTTTCAGATCCAGATTGCGCAGTCACCTTTATTGAGCACCTATGCAGGTATCACTTCATATGCTGTGATTATTGCTGAGCTTCTCATATCCTTTTGTCTCATACTTCCAAGATATCGTATATATAGTTTATACAGTTCACTTGGGCTCATGACCTCTTTCACAATATATATTTATCTGATTATTCATTACAGTGAATTTGTACCATGCTCCTGTGGGGGTATTCTCGAAAAACTGGGTTGGGATGAGCACCTTATTTTTAATATTGGCTGTGTTATCATGGCAGCCATAGGCATTTATCTCACTGTCAAGCTCAAACAAAGATTTTTAAAAACCTCCGTATGGATTATCTCTACGATCATTTTTAGCTTTTCCCTGGTACTGATCCCCTTCATTTCCTCCGAACAGATGATGAAGAAAAATAATAATTTTATAAGACGTTTTCCCCATCATCCGATTTTACAGGATAAGAGCCTTGATTTAGGAGCTAATTCTTATTATTTTGCAGGCATAAGTAACGGAAAAGTAATTCTCGGTAACTATATCAGCCCGCTTACCATTACGGAGATTGATTCTTCTTTCACAACTTTCAGCCAGCATACCATAAAGCTTGATCACTATGATCATCCATTTAAATCTTTAACGCTTTATATCCGAGATTCACATTTGTACCTTGCTGACGGAAGCGTGCCCGTCATCTATCGTGGAAATCTCAATACTTTTTCTGCAAAAACTGTGAGTTACAAAAAAATGTATTTTGACCAGCTGCAGGTATTGGACTCTACACAGATTGCGTTCAGAACTTTTAATCCTAATACCAAAATTCGTTCGTTAGGAATTTTACAATCAATCTCAGGCAATTATCATCTAAACGATAACATTATCAAAAAACAAAAGGATGGTCTTTTTGATACGGATGGCCAGCTTATAGCAGACAGCCGTACCAATACCTATTATTACATCTACTACTACCGTAATAAAATTGTTACCATAAAAACATCGGAAAATTCTTTCTCCGAGCAAAATACCATCGATACTACCCATATTGCAAAAGTTCAAAGCACCATACTATCCAATGGAAAAACAAAGATGACTGCTCCGCCCCTTGTGGTAAACAAAATGGCAACGGCCTGCCTGGGAGTAATTTTTAACCAATCGAATCTCATGGGAAGGTTTGAGAATAGGGACCAATGGAAAACCAATGCTATTATTGATATATACAATGCCGAGAATAAAAGTTATAGCGGAAGTTTTTATGTTCAGAACCAGCATAAAAATAAAATGACAGGAATGCTGGCTGGCGATAATTACTTCTATACACTTATAGGCAATGAGATCATCCGGTATCGTTATGCGCAGACGATCATGGAAGATTTCAGAAAAGGGGAAGCCGAAAACCTTAGATCAGAGTAGGCAAAACAACAAATCCAAATACTATGAAAAAGTTCATTCTGCCTGTCTTCATTGTCATGATAGGCGCAACATCTGCTCTGGCTAGCAATGTTAACAAAAGCAGCACGAAAGTCCCTGCAACAGGGTACGTTTTTCGCCCTGCCGAAGCTATTAAATGTGTCAATGCTCATGTGACATGTGACACATCAGGTAACGTTATGTGTACTGCAGATCTCGGAAATGGCCCTGAACAGCTTTTCCAAAGGATCAATAACACCTCATGTCCGAACTCACTTTTTGTAAAACCTTAATTTAAAAAGGATGCCCAAAAGGCATCCTTTACTTGTTAATCAATCCTGTTTATCACTTCCTTTCATCCAATCTGCTTTTGCCCCATCTTTAAGGTGATATTCAAACCACTGCTCGACTCTTCGGGCGATATCTATTTTATTGGACCGCTTCAGGAATCCATGAGCTTCATCCTGATAAAACAAAACGACAGCTTCTTTTTTATTTCTTTTTAATCCTATATAAAACTCCATTACCTGATTCCAATCTATATTTTTATCATTGATTCCTGTCCAGAGGAATATGGGTGCACTGATTTCGGATACATTGTAAATCGGGCTGTTTCGAATATACAATTCCTTATAATCTTTAAAACTTCCCGGCATTTTATACTGTCCGTTTTCAAACTGCCAATAAAAAGGTCTCAGGAAATTGTAATTATATGAAAAATAAGACCGCATCAAATCACTGTTTCCCGCTCCCGAGGCATAGGCTTTAAACCGGTCTGAATGGGTGGCTATAAAATTACTCTCATATCCTCCATGGGAATACCCGATGAGTCCCAGTCTTGTAAAATCAATGGACTTCAATCCGGATACAGCATCCAGGGCACTGTTCACACAATCCAGAGCCGAGAATCCCGTCCCTCTTTTGTCAAAAACAATATCGGGAAGAAACACAAAATACCCACCCTCAAGATAAGAACGTATGTTTAGGCCCTCAGTACGCTCGAAAAACCCATCACGCAAATACTGATTGCCTAAGTGGCTTTGTCTCTCATATACAATAGTGATCATGGGATAACGTTTTTTATCACTAAAATCCAAAGGGTAGTATAAAATACCGGTAAGGTCTGCTCCTTCGGAATTTTTATAGCTGATCCTCTCACTACGAATCCTTCCAACCTCTATATCATCCCGGTTGCTCTTATAAATGATTTTTGCTTTCGAGCCGTTAAATGCCTTAATATAGGTTGGAACATTATAATCCTCAATACTGACAGCCAGCAGCCTGCCATTCTTATGTTCAATTTTATCGATCCGTTCTCTTGTAGGAGCCAGCAGCATAACCTTTTTACCGGATTGGTAAGAATAAGAGAGGATGGCTGTCAGATCATTTTTTTTATCATACATTTTTATAATCAGGGGCTCTTTGCTGTTATATAGATTCTTATTCCCATTGGGGTAACTGCTTATACCCTCTCCTCGAATTGGATTTACAATGGTAGAATGGAACCCATCCCGTAAGGGAATTTTCACCAAATCACCGATGTCTGTTTGATACCGCAACAGCCCGCCCTCCGTTTCAAACATGATATATTGATCATCCTCTGAAAAATAGGGATCTCCGGCATCCGCTATTTTCAACTTTTT
Organism: Chryseobacterium sp. Bi04; assembly: GCF_918698085.1. GTDB lineage: Bacteria > Bacteroidota > Bacteroidia > Flavobacteriales > Weeksellaceae > Chryseobacterium. The sequence continues at coordinate 278,730 of NZ_CAKKLP010000004.1, read as the reverse complement.
TTCAGTTAGTGCATAAATATCATAAAGCACCCAATTATTGCGGGGATTAGACAATACAAACCTTCCTGTCGACCCGTAATAGAGCATATACCCTCCCTTTCCGATATATTGCCGCTTCCCATTCTCCACTTTATAACGGTACAAATCAAACTCAGGATATTGGTGAATATAATCCTGCGTTTTATAGTAATTATAACCGATAACATACACGCTGTCTCCAATATTTATTTTCTCCAGCGCTGTATCATCAGAATCCATTCTTAGTCTGCGGAGCTTCGGGTCCCAGACCGCTATTTCTTCCGACTCCCCACCTTGAAACTTCACTTCCAGTTTACGGTCATCCGCATTCCAGATGTCAGGATTACCAGGTAACTTAGCTGGATCAGCAGCGTAAGTGAGCCCAACCAGAAAACGCTCTGCGGTCCCCAGCTGGGAAATTGAAGCCGTCTTAAAATCCCGGTTCATATCACTGCTCAAATGAAATGCTTCATGGTTTCCGCTAATATAAACCAGATCCGTTTTTCCATTCTTTTCTGTAACCCATGCACTGGCTCCCTTGTCAGACCAGCTGCAATCCAGTATTTCCTGATCAGATGAATAGATTGCTTTTTCCGGCATTTTCAGATCATACAGCAGGTTTTTCCCTACCTCCTTTTTCATAAAAAACACATCACTCCCCTTTACAAAAAACCTTGTAATATTTTTATATCTGTCTTTCAGATCCCCTTCTTTCCAGATTTCCAGATCTGTTCCTGAAGATGAAGCTCCCCGTAATACTACCCACTTATTCTGAGACTTTATAAATTCCGAACTGACCACATGATTCCAGCTTTTACTCACTCCGGAATTAAGGTTGATCATCTCAGCACTACCTTTTCTTATTAAAAGAAGATTTGAATGGCCGGTAAAATAAAACCTGGACACGCCTGCATACTGTTTCACGGTCTCAGGCTTTTTATGATCTACCAAAACAACGGTGTCCCTGCTTTCCTCATAGGTCTTCCGAAACGCTGTCCACTTTCTATCCGGTGATGTTTCCTGAAACATAATCGTGTATCTAAGATTATGATACCTGGGATTAAATCTATCCTTTTTAACAGTCTGGCTTATACCGGGTATCCAAAAAAACAGAATGACGATGTATAATAGTTTAATAGCCTTCATTCTGGGGATTTAAATTAGGGTTGAGTAATAGTTCATTCAGCGGTATAGGCCAAATCCTGTGGTAAGATTTCCAGTTGGGCTTTACAGCGAGAAGCCGATCTAACTTATCCATTCTTTTCAGATCAAAGAACCGCTGTCCTTTCTCCGTAAAGAATTCCCGTCTTTTTTCCTCCAGGAGTTCATTAAGAAACATATCCTGTGTAAGTCCTGTTGCAACAGCGGCAAGACCTGCCCTCTGTCTGATATGATTAAGATAAACAGCAGCTGCTGCTATTTTTCCCTGCCTGGCCATCGCTTCAGCCACAATACAATATCCCTCTTCCAACCTGAAAATAATCGAGTACTCTGTCGTATTGGGGTCTAGGCTTTTATATTTATAGGCCCTGTACCATGTCTGTCCGTTAAAGCTAACAGGAAGTGTCCAGTACTGTTTTCTAAGGTCTGTATCAGAGAAAGACGTCATAAGATCCGTTGAAAGCGCATAGGAAGAAGGCGCTGCATTGGTAAAATAATACAGCAAAGCCTCCGCGGTGCCATCATTCTCATTCTGAGGTTTCATCTGCCAGAGAATATGTTTTCCGGTCTTCAAAAACACTTTCTTTACATCCTCTTCAAAAGTATATAGCGGACTATTAACTACTTCCTTCCCCATCTGTTCTGCCTCTGTCCATTTTTTCCGGGACAGGTACACTTCAGCTAAAACCAGCTGTGCCACCTTACGGTTAGGGTACAGCCTCTCAGCATTCTGAAATTCATCAGCCAGCATTTCCATAGATTTTTGAAGATCTTTTTCAATATGGTTCAGCACTTCATTTTCAGGCATCCTTTGAAGGCTCTTATTGATCTTAAAATCTGTTGTTTCCGTATAGGGAATATCACCAAATAAACGCTGAAGATTAAAATAGATCATTGAACGCACCAGGAGCGCTGTGCCGGTAATGCGCTGTCTGTCCTTCAGCGGTATTGCAGAAGCCCCTTCCAGACCCTCTACAATCGAATTGGTCATATAAATTTCTTTATAAGCATTACGCCATATCAGTTCCACACTGATATTCCCGGCAAGCTGCTGATTATGATAAATATCCTGGCAGCATTGGTCGTACTTGTGAAGTAGGCATCCAGTTCATCCGTATAGCTTGATAAAAAAGCTGAAAGCCCGTTACTGCCTCCTGAAAACATGGAGTTATCCCTCACTTCTGCCAGCAGATTTGCCAATGCTGCATCGGCGGTATGGGTGTCTTCAAACACCGCAGCTGTACTGATCTGATCAGTGGGCGGATCAATTTCCACCATTTTTTCACACCCCGGAATAAGGATCAAAAAAAGCATCCCCGCCCCTATTATTTTAACGATATTGTATTTCATGATTTGATATTTAAAAATTAAGCTGTATCCCAAAAGCAAAGGTTTTAAGCGGCGGCAGATATCCGGGTACAGTAAACTCGGGATCCAGTCCGAAGTATTTTGTCCATGTCCAGAGGTTTTGCCCCTGCACATAAAGCGTTGCATTTTTAAAGAAGCTGTCACGGCCCTCAATACGGTAATTAAGCTGTATATTTTTAAGCCTGATGAAAGAAGCGTCTCCTATGGCTGCCGTACTATTCCTTAAGTTAGCCGTCAAACTGTTTATGGCGGTATTTCCACCCGCTGAGTAAGGCATAATGAGTCCTCCCGGATGATCCGCTGACCACACATCCAGAAAATCTACAGGCATATTATTCATGGTACCTGGCACAGCCATTCCTCTTATATAGTTCCAGCTTCTCTGTTTCACGAAATACAGCAGAAATGAAAGGCTTATATTTTTATAGGAAATCTGGTTCTGCCAGCCTCCGTAATATTTCATGCCTATATTTTCTATCGCCTGCGCATCTGCCGGAGCTGTAATTTTCCCATCCCCGTTAAAGTCTTTAAACCTGTACTGCCCTGTTACCGGATCAATTCCTTCATATTCAAAAACCCGTACCATGGAGGTAGGATACCCCACTTTATAGGTATTGGCATAGGTAGACCCTTCCAGTCCCGGAAATTCAATAAGCTTGTTTTTAGGAATACTCAGATTAAGCCCCATCTCCCATCGCAGAGGGGTCGATTTAAGAATATTGACGTTGAGTGATAGCTCCCAGCCTCTGTTTTCCACTGTAGCTCCAAGATTGGCCGTTACATTTGAAAAACCTGTGATAGAAGGCAGGGGAATCCCCACCAGCTGATCCGTTGAACGGTTTCTGTAAAAGGCAGCCGTCAGCATGATTCTGTCTTTTAGAAATCCCAGTTCCAGAGCCGTTTCCAGCTTCTTTGTCTTCTCCCAGCTATAGGCAGGATTATAAAGCCTTGACGGATACAGCCCCGTTATCCCGTCATAATTCGAATCCCCTATTGTATAGGTATTCAGAAACTGGTAATCTCCTATAAAATCACTTCCTGTTACGCCATAACTTGCCCGAAGCTTTCCGAAGCTCAGCCACTTCCAGGAATCGAATATCGGTTCTTTAGTAAAGAGCCAGGCAAGCCCTGCCGCTCCGAATTCCGCTACCCGGTTGGAGGGTCCGAATCTGCTTGAGGCATCACGGCGTCCTGTAATATTGAGTATATACCGATCCTTCCACTTATAATTAATCCTGGCATAGAGGGCTGCATATCGATAAGGATTGGTTACCTGATTGGAGATTATCTTCGTTGAGGCAGCGCCTATGTTTCCAATGAGGGCATTGCTCGGAAAACCTACCCCCGTCATTGAAGAAAGTTTAGTGGTTGTCTGCTGAAAAGTAGTTCCTACCAGAATATCCAGTTCATGATTTCCCAGTTTCTTTGCCCACGAAAGCTGAGGTTCTATAATATAGGAGAACATCGTATTGCTGCTTTTGGAAGCTGAAGAATTCTCTGAAGTCATTCCATAGGCCGGATTGTACATGGTACTGGGCAGTAAGGAAAGTTCCTCCAGGTTCTGGTAATTAATCCCGCCATTGGCCTTCAGTACAAAGTCTTTCCAAAATCGATAGGATAGGTTCACACTGGAATTCCACTGCCATACTTTATTCGAATAGGTACTCTCCAACGCTGCAAACGGATTGGTGAAGGTATTGTTCTCCCAGTTAAGGTTTCCATCCGCTCCATATAGTGCAGGCGCATTGGGACTCAGGGTCAGTGCCTTTAAAGTAAGATCCGTATTCACCACATTATTGGAAAGCGATGAAAACATATTGGAAGCCTCTATTCTGAATCTTCTATCCGCTGAGCTATGGCTGAATGAGGAATTCAGTATATTGGTTTTATAATGAAAATCCCCCGGAAATACCGTCGTCTGGTCATTATGGGAAAAGCTTACCAAAAAGGTGTTATTTTCTGTCCCGCCACTAAGGCTTGCCTGGGTTATGCTTCCTGTCGCCGTCTTCCCTATCAGTTCTTTCTGCCAGTTGGTATATCTTCCCTGATCCCAGACTCCATTCACATCATAAGCATTGGAAGGGAACGTCATTATCCCGTCATTCCTGTAAGCATCTCTACGCATGGAAAGATACTGCTGGGTATTCATCATTTTCATACGGCTTCCCACACTGCTTATACTGTAAGCGGTACTGATCATCCCGCCTAATCTCCCTTTCTTACCTTTCTTGGTGGTTACAAGTACCACACCATTGGCTCCCCTTGATCCATAAATAGCTGTTGCATCTGCATCTTTCAGAATCTCTATGCTCTCTATATCATTAGGGTTGATGGCATTGAGCGGACTTATATTTTTAAGCGGAACCACTCCCACTGAAAGAGCTGAGTTCAGCTGCCCTCCCACCGGAATTCCATCAATCACATATAAGGGCTGATTTCCGTCTACCACACTATTGGAAAGATTCCGCAGACTGTTCCTGCCCCGGATCTGGATATCATATCCGCCTCCTGCTACCCCTGAATTCTGGGTAATACTTACTCCTGCCATTCTACCCTGTGCCGCAGAAAGCACATTGGTTACAGGTTGATTTTCGATATCTTTTGCTGAAACTTTGGCGATACTACCGGTTCTTTCTTTGTCTTTAACCTTATAGTAGCCAGCGTTGAGAATAACTTCTTCGATTCCCTTTACTTTTTGTTCTAAGCTGATATTAACGACCTTCTGATTAGTAAGTGTGAATTTTTCTTCTGTATAATCAGGGTGTCTGAACAATAGGACGGTATTTTCTGCTGAAACCTGTAAAGTATAGGTTCCGTTGTTGCCGGTCATGGTTACCTGATCACTGCCCTCTTGGGAGATGACAACTCCTGAAAGGGGTTTGCCTGATGAGGTTATGGTACCGGAAATGGTGCGTACTTGGGCTTTTGTACCAATGCTTACAGCGGTAAACATAAGCCCAAAGAAAATGCCTCCTATATGGTAATAGGAATTTTTCATAGATTTGTAAAGGTTTTTAATTTTTAATTAATGACTTAACCATGCTCTTTCCTGATGTTTTAGTCGACTTACGGGAAAGGGCTTTTTTATTTGTTTCTGTTTCTTATTTTATCTTTTTGTTATTACTTTTTTGTAGTCCTTTTTCCAAGATGAGATAAGCTGCATCCAGCATCTTTGAAAGATGGATATAAGGTCTTACCAGATTGCTTTCCGGCCCATGCCTGTACATTTGCTGTGAAAAATAGACAATACCGGATATAAAATAATCAAACTCCTGAATGCTGTATTCCTTAAAGGCTCTTTTGAAAACCAATATTGGGTTTTCATATTCTTTATCAGACAGAGAACTTTTCATCATTGGAGAGCCGATATCAGACGGTGCATTCACCTGCCATTTCTTTGTCTTTTTACTTATCATATAACCTTCATGGATGAATATGCACAATGATTTATGAAATTGTAAAATGACAGAAGGATTTTCCTTTATCCAGCCTTTTCCGTTTACTGCATATTGCATCATGGAACTGAGTAACTGTTTAGCTGTAACGAGGTCATGGGTCTGAAAGAAAGTTTCAATAAACTGTAGTTTTCTACACTTCTTTCTAGCTGATCCAACAGCTGTTTTTTTGTTTTTCAATGGTTGTTTTACTGTAAATAATAGTTTTAAAGACCATGTAGGAGAAATCATAATGCTCCTCCCTACAAGGTCAAATGTGAATATGAATGAATTTGTGTTCCCGTGAAAGCTTTTTAAAGCCGCAATAGGTTGTACATTCCTATTGTATCGTATCAGTATACCTCTATTTTGTGAAGCGGCTTAGAATAAAAGATAATTGTAGAAAAGCAGAACTGCATAAATAAAAAAACGGCATGGGACTCTACATTATCCAATTCGGGGTACTGGTATACCTTTGACACAGATAAGAGAGCCCACGCCTAGGTCGTGAGCTTCCTGCTTATCGTCTCGTGTCATAAAAATTACCAGTTTTCGAATTGAGATTCTAAGCAATAGCTTCTAATATTTCGTTGAAGTATCGCAAAGTTACATTTATTATAACTTGTTATACAAATATACATAAAAAAAACAAAAGTGGGTAACAAAACCCACTAGTTTTAATATGTTTCTCTTGAAATTGCTATCAATTAAATTTGATATGTCTACAACAATAGAAAAAACAGCGTTTTTAAAGAGTTTTGGAAAAAGAATTGAAGTATTACGAAAAGAGAAAAAATTAAGTCTTAGACAATTATCCCAAAATTGTGATATTGATTATAGTGACATAAGTAAGATCGAAAAAGGGTTGAGAAATATTCAGATATCTACAATACTAGAACTTGCAAAAGGTTTAGAAGTACATCCCCAAGAATTGTTTAATTTTAAAGTAGATGGAGAGTCTTAACAAAATTTCAGGGTTCTTAATCTTTTAAGTAGCAAAATATTCAATAACTAATAATAAAATATTATATAAATTTCAAATCATCTTTAACATTAGCTGTCAAATCAATTCGACATTTAAAAAAGATTTCAATATCTGCCATAACAAATTCATTCTATAAGTTCCTAAAGAGATATAATGATCGAGATCATAGTAAAAGGAAAACGCAGTTTATAATATATAATCTGTGTTTCGGTTATTTAATTACATTGGTTATAAATATTGTCGAATTAACTTTTTAGCTAAAAAAAGTATCTGGCTTAAATCATAATATGTTTAAGCAACTAGGATATTATTAAATATCTCTTTGTTATGCAACGTCTTATTAGATAATTAGACATAAACTATATATGTTTTTGTTAAAATAAATTTAGCAGTAACTTAGTTTTTTAAATTAATGTATGATTAATGCTGCTATTATTTTAATTAAATTTGAAATCTATTTGCGAACTAATATAATTCTTCAGTAAAAAATATATGATCACTGATATAAGTTTTAAAAATTATAAACTGTTTAAAGAACAACAGACACTAGTATTAAAGCCATTAACTATATTAATTGGTAAAAATAATACTGGTAAAAGTGCTCTTTTAAAGCTGTTACCGCTACTTGAGGGAAGCCTAAGTACTCGATTTGACCATCCTATTGATTTAAATAATAATGAAGTTTCTCTTGGAGAATTTCCAAAAGATTTAATATACGGTCAATCTAACAAAGAGTTAGAATTTGAAATAAAGCAATTAAATTGGAAGAACGAAAATGAATTTTTAAAAGTAGGACTATATGTTCAAGATGATGAATTTAAAATTTCCCAATGGAACTGCAATAACATTATCGATTTAGAACTAGACAGTGCGGATAATAACAGTTATTTAAATAAAAAAACATCTAAAGTTATAAACGCTAAATTCCAAGGTTTCAATCTAAAATCAATGGAGTATAATGATGAATTATTACAATTACCTAAGTTTAGTTTAAACAGTGATTACATTGGAGGTATTAGACAAAAAGCAGAAACGTACTATACGTTTAACAATATAATTACTGAAAAGTCTGCAGCAGATGGTTCAAATCTTTATAATTTTCTTATAGAAGATTCACAAACTACAAATAAAAAATATTTTACCTTAGTATCCAATTGGTTAAAAGAAAAATTTGAAGGTTGGGAACTTAGAATAGAATATGATGGATATAGAAAAGATTTACCTGCAAGAATTTTTTTAGAAAAAGATACACTTAAAGTAAATTTATCACAAACAGGAATGGGTATATCTCAGATTCTGCCCCTAATTATAAGAGCATATAAACCATGTAGTAAAGAAACTGTTATTGTATTAGAAGAACCAGAAGCTCACTTACACCCCTATGCACATGCACAAATTGCACAATTATTTTTTGAATCTGTAGATCTAGATAAAAATAAAAAGTACTTAATAGAGACCCATTCACAAAATTTTGTATTAAGATTGAGAAGATTGGTTGCAGAGGGAAAACTTAGGCCTGATGATTTAAATATTTATTATGTAGACTATGATGAAGATCAAAACTTTAGTGAGTTAAAACCTATTGTCATTGATGAATTTGGTAAAGTAGATTGGTGGCCTGATGTCTTTGGAGAGACCTTGCAGGAAGCATCAGCAATTAGAACTGCGCAAATAGATAAGGGAAATGTGGATTAGAATAGACTGCTCATTATTTGAGACAAACCAACATATTAATAGTTTGAGACAGTTGTTGCAAATTATGACATATAAATCAAAATTTAATTTTTTTATTGATATTGGTGCTATTAAAAATGAAAGTATTTTCGATTTGTTTTATCCAGAAATAAATGAAATCATTTCGCATAATTATAGTCTGTTCATAAGTAGTAGTCCTACATGTAATATTACAATTAGTGAAAATCAAAGTGGACTTTCTATTGAAGAAGCTATCATTTTTCTAAGTAACAAATTTTATATCATACTGGAAAATAGTACATACGATGCACATTTCCTTCAAGCATTATTAAGGGAGTTTAAAAGCAAAAGTAAGAAAATAAATAACCATAAAGAAAACGGATGGCTGGATTTTCAAATGGGTGGAGGAGCAGAAAATATTATTCCATTTTTAAATGGCAAAGATTTAAAAACATATAGATGTTTTGTTCTAGTTGATAGTGATAAAGAATTTCCTCTAGAATCTAATAAAAAAACAGTGTTAGAAAATTTTTGTATAACAAATAATATCCCTTACCATATTCTGGAAAAAAGAGAAATGGAGAATTATATGCCTTCAGATATAGTCGAAAATATCAACCTACTGAGCCAGTCAATAAAGTCATATATTTTATTAAATAGTGCTCAAAAAGATTTTTTTGATTTAGAAAATGGCTATGCGATGAGCAGACCAAATTTAGAAATTAGAAAAAAATTAGTTCATACATTCTATTCTGATGTTTCTGATCCGAACTACGATAATCTTAGAAATGGACTTAAAAGTGAATTTCAAAATTTTAAAAAAGAATTTTCAGAATTATTTATTTCTGCAACCCAAGAAGGCTTACTCCAGCGAACCGCTGAACAAAACAATCCAAATGAATTAAGAGATATTCTTCAAAAAATAACAATTCAATTATGAAATCAGCATTAAAAATAGACACAAGGGTCCGTTCCTTAAGGAGTTATTTAGATGAATTCGAAAAAGGCGTATTTCAGGTGCCTGAATTTCAAAGAGATTTTTTATGGAGCACCGATGACATAATCCAACTGTTCGACTCTATCAGAAATAAATATCCAATTGGCTCCATACAATTTTGGCAACCAGTTTATGGTAACAGTGATATTTGGTTAGAAAGCAACAATTATATTGGTCCATATAAAGTCAAGAACACTAGTACAGAGCCTAAACCTATATATATATTAGATGGATTACAACGTCTTTCATCTCTCTTTGGTTGTTTAATAAATCCTGAAAAATATAACACAGACAGATTGTTGTTAGATGAAAACATATTACTAGAAAAATTCAGAATTTATTATGATTTGGAGAAAGAAGAATTTTTTCCTTTAAGAAAAAATCAAAAATATACAGATAATCACCAAGTACCATTACACGTTCTAATTAATACAGCTGATTTTCGAAAATTTGCGAGGGACAAATTAGAAAAAATTGATGATAAAAGTAAGATTGATATTTATTTAGACAGAGCTGATGAACTAAGTAAAATTATTTCAGAATATGAAATATCTTCTGTTGATATTCTGAATGCCACTCTTGATGAAGCTGTTGAAATCTTTTGGAGAGTAAATAAAAAAGGTATTCAAATATCTAAAGATTGGATTGTAAATGCACTAACAAAAGGTTCAAACTTCAGTCTAAAGGACGAAATTGACAAACTATATGAAACATTGAAATTTTATAATTTTCAAAATATTAGTAGAGAATTAATTTTCAATTGTATTCAAAGTTCATTTGGTAAACTCTCGTTCGATGTTGATGTAGTAAATCTTATAAAGGATGACAAAAATACATTCATTCAAATATCAAAAAAAACTCTTTTATCAATAGAAAAAGCTGTAAAATTTTTGTTTGAAAATCTGTTTGTTGTTGATAATAGACTTTTACCAACAAATTGGCATTTAATTTTTATAACTGAATTTTTTAACATATGTCAAAATCCCTCAATTATACAGCTTGAGGAATTAAAAAAATGGTTTTGGTTCACAACATACTCTAATTATTTTACCGTTTACAGTCCTAGCAAAAGAGCAAAAGCATTTCAACAATTCAGAGATTTTTTATATGGTTTTAATGATGAAATACTATATATAGAAAATAAAGATAGTAGATTTCAAGTACCAAAATATAAACCGTCCAACTTTGGATCAGTTAGATTTTGTGCAAACGTTCTTTTTCAATTAAGTAAAGCAAATGAAGAAATAAAGGTTGAAAACTGTTTAGGCTTTGAATCTATTAAACTTATAGAAGAAGAAAAAGAAACTTTGGGAAATTTAGTATATAAACTTTTAATTGTAAATGATACCATTTTAAATTATAACGGCATAAAGCACACAAGTTTATCTTTTCTCTTAACTGAGAACGTTTTTGAACAATCATCTGAGGGACTTTTTATTACTAATGAAATGCGACATTTGTTTGCTCAAAATAAAAATAGAGAATTAATTAAGTCGCGAGAAAATCTAATTAAATTACAAGAACAAGATTTTATCAAGAGTCTAGGTTTAGAAATTGAAATATAATTTATTATAAATAAATTAATAAAAACTCCGATATATTTAAAAAGTATAATTTAAATATATCCACTACAAAAATGATTTAAATTTATGGTCTAAAGTCTAAGAGTAGCATCAATAAGTCAAGGCTTGCAAAAGATTAGCTTAAATCTATTTAGGGCCAAAGATGGTAAAAAAACAACTTTACTCTGCAAAGACTTACAAAATCAACACTTCACATTTAAATGGTAAAGTAAAAGGGGTACAAGAAATAAATTCTACTAAGAAGCAATCTGCATGCAATAGCCTTTATAGATATACGGAAAAGGAGACCGAAAAGGTCTCCTTTTTTATTTACAGCATCTTGTATGATTAAGAAAGCCTAATTCAGTAATCATTTTACGGTTTACCATAAAATAATCTCATATAATTATCTTATTTTAGCTTAATATGACTTTTACTAACCAATCACAAATGAATCAAGAATATCATAAATGGCTCATCTACTGGAAAAAGAATTTAGCAGACTCCCTTAATACCAATATTGAAATTGACGGTTCCCAGCATTTTGAAATTGAAGATTTCAAAATTGAAAACAACTTTATTACAGATCTTCAAAAAATTAATACGCTCATTGATTTTGAAGAAAGAAGAATCAATGAAAAAAGAGGGATTAAAAATAAAGATGATGAAGAGTGGATCACTATAGACCATATATTTGTAGTAATAGCACCCTTTAAGCTTAAGCCCGCATCAGACCATCTTGTTCATCTCAAAGATAAGAAACCTAAATTTCCCTTCTGGTACTCTGCTTATTTAGACAGAAACGGGAAACTTTATATTCCTGATGAAATGTTTCCTCTGTTCCAAAGACAATATCTGGAACCCCTTGCTGATGAACGTACTGAATTTATTTTTGCGAACATTGAAGAAGTAGATTTAGCTACTACTCTAGGGAAAGAAAACTATTCAAAATATCCTGAGTATATACAATACGTTAAGGATGTATTTAAAAAAGTTATCGGTCAGGAGCTATACAAATATCAATCAGGAGCTTATGAAACGATCTTTAATGCTATAGTACTACTTCCACAAGAAGAAATGAATGCAGCAATGGGAATCATAGAGCTGTATGAAAAAATTCTTCACCAAAAGAATCTTCCCGAACTTTTACAATCTTTCATAACCTTAAACAACAATCAGGAAAAGTTACCTATCACTGTCCCTGATTTAATAAACACCAATGATTTGCACCTCGGGCAGATGGGTTTTGATTTTCCTATTTCCATTTCACAAAGAAAAAGTTTAAACACACTTTTAGGATCTAATGAAAAGGTTTTTGCAGTCAATGGTCCACCAGGTACCGGAAAAACAACGCTATTACAAAGTATAGTTGCCAATAAGATGGTTGAAAGCGCGCTTAGGGATGAAGATGCGCCAATTATTTTAGCATGCTCTACCAACAACCAGGCAGTTACCAATATTATAGACAGTTTCTCAAGATCCAACACAAGAGAAGGAAAATTACAAGGCAGATGGATTCCAGATGTTGATGGTTATGCTACTTACCTTCCCTCTACCAGTAAAAAAGAAACTGAATTAAAAGGTATTAATTATAAAAAACTGAATGGTAGCGGCCTTTTTAACGACATAGAAAATTTAGAGTTTCTACAGGATGCTAAAGAATATTTTTTAGAAAAAAGTAACGAATACTTTAATTCTACCGCCCTCAGTATATCTTCTGTAGTACAAAAATTACAAACAGAAATTTCAGACATTGAACAGATCCTTAAAGACTCTGGTGATACGTGGAAGGATTACTTACAATCCGAACATGTATTTAAGTCTAATTACCTTCTCAATAATTCGAAAGTTTCCAATTATTATCAGGAAGATTTGCTCAATGAAGATGTACTCAAAAATGATGTTGAGGACCTGACTAAAACTGAACAAAATATTATTACATATTTTAACAATGAACCATTTTTCAGAAAAGTTTTTTGCTTTCTGGGAATACAGTCTGCTCTAAAAAACCGAGCTTCGGAAGTAAAAATAATTCTTAGAGATTCCCAAATTGCAATTCCTGAAAATTTTGTGTTCAAGAAAAATGAAATTCTTGATACAATAGATTCTAAGATAAATACCGCTAAAAAGATTATTGGTTCCATTGAAAAATGGAAACTATGGAAGAATAACAATTCAATTAAAGGTAACCCTCCACGTTCAGAAGAAAAGTATTGGGAAAGTGAGCACCTAAAAATAAAAGAAAAAATAAGTGCTAACTGTTTTTATGATGAACTTGATATTTCACTGCGCCACAAAGCATTTCAATTGGCTTTACATTACTGGGAAGGAAGGTATCTACTACAACTTGAAGCAGATCTTCGTGATCCCAAATTTAATGGGAAAGGGAAAGAACCTATGATTAACAGATGGAAAAGACATGCAATGCTTACACCATGCTTTGTCAGTACATTCTTCATGGCGCCAAAGTTTTTCAGTTTTTATAAATTTTTAAGGATGACCGGAGAAGGCAACAAAATACATGATAATCCACCTCTATTTAATTTTATTGATCTTCTCATTGTTGATGAAGCAGGCCAGGTTTCTCCTGAAGTAGGTATTGCCACATTTGCTTTAGCTAAACACGCTGTTGTTGTAGGAGATGTAAAACAGATTGAGCCCATTTGGAACGTTACCCATAAAATTGATATTGGTAACCTTAAAAAGTGTGAAATTATCGAGGACTATGATGATATTGTTTACGAAAAACAATTTGACCCTAAAGGTTTTCTTTCTTCTACCGGAAGTATTATGAAAATGGCTCAAAATGCATCGGGATTTAAAGAGCCAAATTTGCATGAAAAAGGGGTCCTGCTAACAGAACATAGAAGATGTTATGATGAAATTATTAATTATTGTAATGTTTTAGCTTATGACGGAAAACTTATTCCATTAAGAGGAAAAGCAGAAAAAGATTTGCTTTTCCCGCCAATGCATTGTATTCATGTTGAAGGCCAATCAACAAGAAACCCAAATGGCAGCAGGTTTAATATTGAAGAAGTTAAAACAATTATTAACTGGCTGACAGACAACAAAACAGAAATTGAAAAGAAATATAAGTCAATTGAACACGCTGTTGGTATTATTACACCATTTACAGGACAAAAAAACAGCTTAAAATCGGCTTTAAAAGATGCAGGATTTAAAGTTGAGGACTTTAAAATAGGAACAGTTCACGCGCTACAAGGTGCTGAAAGACCTATTGTCTTATTCTCAATGGTCTATGGTGATGAAGATAAAGGCACATTATTTTTCGATAGAGACAACAAACCGAATATGCTCAATGTTGCTGTTTCTAGGGCCAAAGATAATTTCATTGTTTTTGCCAATACCAAGATTCTTAATAAAAATGCTAAAACCCCTTCAGGAGTGTTGTCGAACTTTTTAAAGTACCATACTCAAAATTAACCTTTCCATGAAAAATTATTACTGTTTAGACCTTAAATTTAAAGATGAAAGAATATCTGATAAAGAGCACCATGCTCATCTTTTTGTCTCAGATAAAGAAATATATATCCAAATTATTGAAAATGATATCACCTCAAGAATAGATGCTTATTATTCTAATTCAGAAAATCCTTTAGGTTTATTTGAAGAGAATTTTCACATTATTGACTCTAAAGTTTCATTAATTCTTGATAAAAGTAGAATTTATAAGGTCTTATCATTTCAAACCAATGAACAATATCGATATTTTACAATATGGTTAACCAATATTTGCATTATTAAGGATAATACAGATAAAGAAAATATCAACAATGGTATTACCTTTCTAAATAAAAATGGTTTACAAGTTGTTAATGAATTTTATTCTTTTTTCACTAATCTTCGTAATAAAAATATATTTTCAATATCAAGGATGGATGGTATGTCCAATTTCTATAAAATTGACAATATGTCTTTCAGACCAGAACTAGAATATACAAGTAATGAGCATAGAGGGAGTGAAGAATTTACTGTAAAAAAGCAAGGAACAATTAACTTCAAATTTGAAAACATTGACTATGATGAAATTAAGCATCACATTGAAATTATTTGCAATCTATTTTCATTCTTTTTCAATGTTAGAGTTACAATGGAAAAACTTATTTTCCGTACAGAAAAAGATATATATATATTTCGAGATACAGAGCCAAATAACCAAACATATGTTTCAGACATGGAAACGGTATCCATTTTTCTGAAAAAAAATAATCGAATTGACAATTTTTTGAAAAAGAAGTGGTACCTTAAATATAGTCAGAATGAAAAGAAAATTTCAAAAGCTATTGATAATATCCTTCATTCAAGGGAAGTTGATTTTTCATCAGCGTTTCTGCTTCTCTTCAATATTATTGAGATTTTTAATATTAAGCAAGAACAAGAAAAGTTTGCCTTTAATACTGATAAAAAATCTATTTCAGATCAGGTATATGAAACTCTAAAAAATTATCTGGTAGCTAAAAAAGATCAGATGGAATTTGAAAAGAAAATTAGAGGTATTATTGATAAGTTAGAATTTAAACCATTTAAGAGCCCATTAGAAGAGACTTTACGAATCAATAATGTTGATCCTGAAATTTTCGGGTATCCTTTTGCAAAACTAAAGAAAACAAGGGATGCTATTACACATGGGAGCCTCAATTCTATAAAACCAGATCAGCTACAACTACAAGTTTATTGTTTAAGAAAAATTGCAATATGTATAGTATTATCCCAACTTGGATTTAAAAACGATTTAAATAAAGAATTTCCTGACTAATAAAATTTTACACCTAAATTATAATAAAACATTTAAGAACAGGAAAATTTTCTGAAAGTTTTAAAATTACTATAATCCCTAAATCTATTTAAGATACTTTAATGAATAATATCATTAAGCTTACCCGTACAGAACTCTATGATAAGGTGTGGGCTACACCTCTAACTAAATTATCTAAAGAATTTAATTTGTCTGATAACGGACTAAGAAAGATATGTAAAAAATTTGACATCCCTTTACCTCCTATGGGATACTGGCAAAAATTACAATTTGGAAAGAAAGTAGTAAAAACCCTATTGCCTCAACAAGAAAATGAAAAAGAGATAAAAATTCATGTGGATAGAACTAAAAATGATCCTAATCCTATAAATTCACTCAAACAGATTGTTACCGAAAAAATCAAAAGCAATTCCGCATTAATTTTAAAAGTATCCGAACGGTTAAGTAGGCCGGACGAAATCGTTAGTAACGCACAAGCTAACCTTGACAAGAAAAAAGTTCATGATTCTTATGAAAAGATAAAAGGAACTATTTCTACTGATAGAGGGTTACCTAATATTGTTGTTTCTCCAAAAAATGTGTCTCGTTCATTAAGAATATTGGATAATCTGATAAAGAATTTTAAAACTTTAGGATATAAGGTAAGTGTAGATTCTGAAGGATTAAAATTTGCAGCATATGAAGATAAAATTGCACTATATATTAAAGAAAAAAGCAATATTAAAGATACAACGAATGAAAGAGGATGGAAAAGCAGAGATTTAATAGCAAATGGAAAACTAGCAGTTAAGATCGTGCAATATGGGACTATTGAATTTGCAGACACAGATAAGTTACTCGTTGAAGATCAAATTGAAAAAATTTTGATAAAAGTTGAAACTGAGTTTCAAAGAATGGCTGAAAATAGAAGAGTGTGGAAAATTGAAAGTGAAAAGAGAGAGGAGCTTAGAAAGATTGAAGAAGCAAAACAAAAATTGAAGGATGAAGAGCTTACAAAATTTATTTATTTCTATAATGATGCCCATCGATGGAAGAAGTTTATGATTTTAAAGGAGTATTTTGAGCATTTGAAATCTACTAATACTACAGACAAAGAATGGCTTGATTGGGCTGAAAAAAAACTCGATTGGTACAATCCGGCTAAAAATACAGAAGACAATTTAATGGAAGATGTTGATAAAAATTCGTTAGAAATCAAGAAGAAAAATAGATGGGAATGGTAAAGAATAAATTAATATACAAATCAGAATGCTATAGTAACGCTCTATTATAAAGAATTTATTAGAATATTTTCAGTCATATAAATCCATGAAAAAAAATAAAGAATTCAAAGGACTTTGGTACTTGCCAAGCAATCCAGAAAACAAAATTGGCGGAACATTAATAATCAAGCCTGAAAAGATAGTGTTAGAATTATTTGGTTGCTATCATACAGAATCAGAAAGTATAAAAAGAATATTGGAAAATAAGGTATCAACAGTAGAAACAATATATGGTGATATTAATGATAATAAAAAAATAACCTTATTTAATTGTCGAGAGTCATTAAATATAAATTCATTGAATTCTGTCCACTTAAGTACTTATGAATGCCTATACACCTTAGAAGGTTTACATTTAAATTCTACTGAAGATAAATTCTTTGATAAAATTTCTTTATTCTCTCCCATTTTTTCTCAATGGAAACAGCCTGCCATTATTGAAAAATCATTTTATTTTGGTGAACTTAATAATAAAGTGAAAAAAGTAGAAGTTTCTACGGATCAAGATTCCTACTGGAAAAAGAATTTTGATATCACAGAAGGATATCAATTGACCCTTAGCGGTGAGAGTCAATTTAATGGAAATTTTGAAAACACAGAATTTAATTTTAGCCAAACCACGGCTCTATCAATAGTATGTAAAGAAAAGAAGAGTTTTTCAGTTTTATTAGAAAAGGTATTTCTTACTTGTAAATTTATAACGTTAGCAACACAAATTCCTGTTCTAATAACAGAACTTTTTTTATATAATCAACAAAATATTCCTCAGAATTCTGATCCTATAAAATTATATTTCATAAGTAAGAAAAAGTCTACCCAAAAAGTTGATTCTACAAATTTTTTATTTACTTATGATGACATTTCTGATATTTTCCCTGAAGTAATACTAAAATGGTTTAAAGAAAGTGATCGCCTCACCCCAATTCGAAATCATTTAATAGCTAGTATTCAACAAAAAGGATACTTTTCAAGTCTTGATTTCCTAACTATTATACAGTCTTTGGAAGGTTATCATCAGAGATTTATAGGTACTGATAAGATTCTAAAGGAGAGAATAAACGATTTAATAAATAATTTCAATGCCGTACACCTTATTCGAAATAGCAATATTAAAGTTGACAGGGTAGTAAAAACTAGAAATTATTATTCTCATTTTTACGATCGTAAAGGAAATGAGTTATTAGGGCAAGAACTATTGGAGGAAACTAATAAACTACGAGTTTTACTAACTTGCTGCGTACTTTCACTAATAGGTATCGATAATAGTAAAATAAATGAAATTTTAAATAAAAAGAATTCCATTAAAAGATTATTTTAATTGTAATAGCTAAGATTGAATTAGTTGAATGAGTCAATACTTAATCTGACAGTTATAATCAAATTGAATAACTTTAGAATAGATTAAGCATTATGACTACGCAATCTATTTGCGCATTTACCTTTGATGGTTCGCCATTATATATCTTTTATAAGACATATTAATTCTTTATTTTACTCTCTCGAGTATTATATCGGATTCGCCAGCCAATAATAGCTTATAAAGCTCGATAACTTCATTCCAATCTTTAGGCTGATATTTAGTTTGTTCCCCTGCAAAAATTACCATAAGTGATAAATCTTTATTTACTTCAATTACATTTTCATCATCTGTAATAACCGAAACCCAAAATGCTCCATGTTCTTCATCCATCAATTGGAGATCTGATATAGCTTGTATAATATCCTGTCCATCTATATTGTCTTTTTGATAGCCGTCTGCATATTGAATATAATTTTCTGTCATATTATCATTTTTTTAGATTTTTGATTTATGTTAGCTGTCTCTATGGATAAACAAAACCTGGGTATTTTCTATCAAAATCTAATAACTTTTCATCGTCATATTTATCAAAAACGTATCCCGTGAACAAATCTATTTCACCCAAACCAAAATACAGCTTTTCAGTTTCGTAATATCTAACCTGGTTCTCCTCAAAATAGAGCAATGTGGTTTCTAAAGCATCCCCAGGACGATTTATTAGTTTTTCTTTGTTGATCCAAAACAATTTGTAGTCAGCATAACTTGCCTGAACTGTTATTTGTGCAGTTTCAAAGTCCAAATTGCTTAAAATGTCCTCAAATTCTTTCAAAAATGCTTTAAGCTCAATTTCATTATCAACAAAATACTTTGCTGTTCGCCCAAAAGAAATCAATATGTTTTCGTAAAAATAAGGGTATTCACTTTCTCCTAATGAGAAAATATTCGGGTGAAAATAATAGTATTTCTTTTTAATCATTTCTCGTATTATGAAATCCTTTGAAAGGTCATAATCTCTATCTATTAAAATAGCTCCATGAAAATAATTATATTCCATAATCTTATAGGAACGCCACAGGTCCTGATCTCTAATATAGTGAATTAAAAGAAATATCTAACAATTAATGCTTTTTTTATTAAATATCTGAGAAAAAATCCCGAATGATTAGGCTTGGGATTCAGGCAGACTTTTTCTCCAAAATCAATAGAATTCTATCTTATCTAATAACACCCTTTACATTTACTTTTATCAACATATACTTTATTACCGGATGAGTTGGTGTAATAACAGCCTCCTTTATCTCCCACATGTAAAGTATGACCATTATAAGAACATCCTGAATTGCCATCACAAGAAACCAAAAATAATGACACAAGCTAATAGTAGAATTATTTTTTTCATTTTACGATATATTATTTATTGCAAAAATATATAGCTTTGTCATTGATAAAATACGGCTATCCGTAATGCTTCTATATGGAGTCATTCTACATCACCCTCTTAGAAATCTGTTATTAGATTTTTCCAGATTAAGTCCTGAAGAAGAATGTTGCGCCAGGCATCACGCTACACATTTTGAAAGAGAGGTAGATTACGGCTTAACAATGCTGTAATTTCAAGATTTACAAGACTACGGAAAACCGTAATTAGTTCCTTTAAAGTTCATTTAGATTTGTAGATATAAAATTAACTACAATGAAAAAATCATTACTTTATCTTGTATTACTTCTCTCCGTTATTTCATGTACCAACTATTACACTGTTCGGCTACAGGAAGATACACCTCTTTATTCCAGCAGTGACAGCAGTAGATTAGTTACCATTATTCCTAAAGATACAGAAGTTTATTTATCATCAAAAGTGAATAAGAAAAATTATAGAAAGCTTAAATGGGGAAATTATTACGGGTGGGCTAATAAGCACAGCTACACCACTTACAGCAGCTATTCTAAAACATCATCGTATTCTTCTCCATCAGTAAGATCATCCTCTGGTTACAGTTCTCAATCAAATTCAGGCGGTTCAATACATGTTAAAGGTTATACGCGAAAAGACGGAACTTATGTTAGCCCACATACAAGGAGTGCTCCCAGAAGGAGATAAAGTTGCCATCAAAATTGCTTTTTCAACCCTTTAGAAAGCAATGATTACGGATTTCCGTAATAAAAGTAATGACCAAAAATTTACTTTTGATCTGGTATTAATCTGTTTTGATATCAAAATAATTATTAATTAATCTTTATTGTACTATGAATACAATCGAAGCAATCAAGCCAGGACCCAAGCCTAAAAAACCAGATGGAGAACCCGACAGAAGAAGAAGGGTAAACCCACCCAATCAACCAAAGCATCCAAAGCTAAAACCTCACGAACATGAAAGAGGAGATTAGACTTGGATAAAATGTAGAAGCAGCTCATTGGCTGCTTCTTTACTATATTATTTTTTTGAAATTAATTCTTATTTCCAAATTCAAATGATGTACTGAAATCATTTTTTAGAATGATAAAAGCATCAAACTTTTTACCGTTTTTACTTTTCATGTTTTTGATTAATGATGTTTTGTTTTGAGTTAACAGTAAAGTAAGATCTTTAATGCTGAGTTGTATTCCGCAAATAGTTCTGAAGAGAATCCAGTTACATTGTTCATCAGGACATTTTACGATTTTGTCTTTAATGACGAGGTTATACTGCTGGCATTTTGGGCATTTGAGCTCTAGGGTATTTTCTTGGGAAATATGAAGAGATAAAAGTTCATTGATGATTTCAGCTGTGTAGTCTTGGATGTCATTGATGAATTGATTTCTATTGAGCTCACCTTTTTCAATTTTATCCAATGCTATTTCCCATTCTGCGGTCATTTGGACATTGGCTATTTTTTTGTCTTTGACAAGGTTGTAGACCTGTAAGCCTTTATCGGTGGGATGCAGCGTTTTGCTTTTTCTGGTGATGTAGTTTCTGCTGAGCAGCGTTTCAATAATGGAGGCTCTGGTGGCTGGGGTTCCGATGCCAATATTGGATATCGCTTTCTGTTCTTCTTTATTTTCAATATATCTGCCAGCGTTTTCCATCGCTGATAAAAGATCAGCTTCTGTATAAAGCTTGGGAGGTTGTGTAGTTTTTTCCAGTAAGTTGGTTTTTGAAATCTTCAACTCATCGCCGATTTTGAGTTCTGGAAGTTCTGTAAGAGCTTCAGCATTATCCGGAATTTCATTATCAGATAAAATTCCTTTGATGGCACGCCAGCCTTTCTCCAGGATTGTAGAACCTTTGATCTGGAATTCATAATGATGTACTTTTATCATGATGTGGCTGACTTGTTTTGTACAGGCATGGGATAATGACTCCAATAAACGGTAAGCAATCATATCATAGATAGCTTTTTCATTTGCAGTAAGTGCGGATGGAACTTTCGTAGTGATGAGTAAACCGTGATGGTCCGTTACTTTTACATCATTAACGATTCTCTTGTTGAAGTTTCCGAATTTTAAAGTAGATATGGCTGATTTAAATTGATCGTTTGTATTGAGGATTCTGACCAGTTCAGGAATCTCTGTCCATAAATCTTCAGGAATATATTTGCTGCCGGTTCTGGGATAGGTAATGAATTTCTTTTCATACAGGCTTTGGGCAATTTTTAAAACCTCATCTGCAGAAAGGCCCAATTTTCGGTTGCCTTCTTTCTGTAATTCTGTGAGATCGAAAAGTAACGGAGATTGTTCCTTCACTGTTGTAATAGATACATCCTCGACAACAGCTCTCCCCTCCCGATCTATGGATTTTTGGATTTGTTCTGCCTGCTTTTTTTCTTCCCATTGTAATAGTGAAAGGCTGGTGAAATCTGTATATTCTTTTCTATGGCTCAGCTGAATTTGAAAGTACTTTTGCTTGGTGAAGTTTTGATACTGAAGAAATCGTTGACAGATTAAAGCAAGGGTTGGTGTCTGCACTCTGCCTAAAGAATATACATCTTGGTTTCCTGCTATAGTTAATGCCTGGGTCGCATTGATTCCTACCAGCCAGTCTGCTTCACTTCTGGCTTTAGCAGCTTCATACAAACCGTCAAAGGCTGAGCCTGATTGCAGGTTTTTAAAACCTTCCTGTATAGCTTTTTCAGTAAGGGAACTAATCCAGAGTCTTTCAAAAGGTTTATTGCATTGTATGTAGTGATAGATATAGCGGAAGATCAGCTCTCCTTCCCTTCCTGCATCTGTTGCTACTATGATACTGCTGCATTGATTGATAACTTGCTTTATTGTGTTGAGTTGTTTTAAAGCTGAAGGATCAGTCTCATAGCCGTTTGCTTTCTTTAGTTTTTTGGGAGTCAGAATAAAAGGATTGGGAAAGATAGGCAAAGAGGCTTTGTTAAAGCCTCTTATACCATAATCCTCCGGCATTCCTAATGCGATCAGATGTCCCAATGCCCAGGTGACACAATATCCGTTACCGGATAGATAACCATCTTTCTTTTGATGGGCTCCTAACAATTGTGCGATTTCTCTTGCGACACTCGGTTTTTCTGCGATGATTGCTTTCATATGATGGATTTAGATGTTTATTATAGTTTTTGTCTTCTTGGTTTTCTAACCTTTTTTTGCTGATCCTCCTGTTGTTTATTGGCAGGTTGTTGCTGTTTTGATTCTAAAGGTTCTTTGATATTTTTAGTCGCTTCATTGGTTTTACCCTGAGAATTAACAGCAGTTTGGGTTTTATTATCTTCTATAGGTTTTGCCTGCTCTTTAAGTTTATTAGGATGAGTGAATGAAAAGTCGGTTTTGGAAGTTTCTTTGTTGAAGGTAATGTAGCCTTGATAGGCTTTACCTTTAGCATCGGTAAGGCCATCAACGTACACGGTTTGCCCGGCTTTGAACTTTTCATATTGTGAATCGTCCAGCACTTTTCCTCTGAATACTCTGGGTGATTCTTGATCCGTATTTTGAGTTTGTTGTTGATTGTGTTGTTGGCTTTGTTGCGGCGCTTGATTATTGTTGAACAAAAATTCTACATACCGTTTATCTGCATTGAATTGTACGGTGGCATCGAAAGATTCTCCTTTTTTAGAAGTCATTCCTTCAAGATATAATGGTCCACCTTCGAGTAAGGTTTGCTTCTGATGTTCATCGAGTTGTATACCTTTGATTTCATTAGGAATTTTCATGTACTCCGCTCTATAAGCAACCAATTCGTTGGTGAGGCGGTCACGGCTGATGACTGATGGAATGATTTCATCGGTTTTAGGATTAACCAAATTTACTACCCTGCCCATATTTCCGGTTTCCTTTAGGTTCTTTTTGTCTTCATCACTGAACTGATGACCCAAGAATTTATTATTGAGGTTAGGTTCTTTTCGGATACCGTGCAGATGAACAGCAACTTGTCCGGTATCTCCTGTTTGAAGGGATAGTCGAACATCCATCTTGCTAACCGCCGTTCCCAGATTAATGGTAATGGGAATTAACGTATTTGTTTTAAAGCCTCGGAGTAATGAATCCATGGCATTCATCTTTTCAAGCTTTTCCTTATTAAGTCCGAATTTTTCCATCGTTTTCCAGTCGATTTGCTCAGGCTGAAAACGATATTCCTGATTTTCTGTGTTGTTGTCCATTGTATTTTGATTTTTTGGATTGTTGTTATGTTTAGGTAAAACTTCGTAGTCCTTCAGCTTTTCTTTTTCTTCAGGGGATGCCTGATCAACATAGTTCTGAAGATCCTTGGCGGTATTGACAGCATCATATTCTGAAACTTTGAAAAAGTTGAAATGCGTGGGATTTTTAAGCTGCCGATAAAAGTTGGAAAAGAAGTTGGAGAATAGATCGCCGTGTTTATCAACTCTGATCAGCGGGTCACTATCCTCCTTTTCTTGTGGAGGAACTTTTTGAAGGTTTCCTTCTTTATCTACACCTTTGACCATCTCAACCTGATTGGTATGAATGTTCAGGACAAGGAGTGTGTCTGCTGATGGTTTGAGTTCATCGGATTCCTGAGCGTTTATTATTTCTTGTTCCATTTTGTTTTATTTAATGGAACGAAGGTATAGGCTTAATTAAGTGACTGATAAAGATTGGAATGGTGATGAATGATTTGGCTGTGGATGTCTTGTTACTATCAAGAGTTTAAACATTCTCTGATCAATTGATGGACATCCGAAAGCTTATAGTACAGCTTTCCGCTGATGGTATAGTAAGGCAGCTTTTTATCAGTCCGGTACCGCTGTAATGATCGGGAGCTTATTTTTAAAAGCTGTAAAACATCCTGGTTATCCAGAAGCTGTTCTCCGTCTACTTCTATAAATCTGGACTGGTTCTTAAGCATCTGCTCTTTCAGTAGGTCAAATCTCTCTATGATTCTCTCCATCCAGGCTATAAATTCTGTTCTCTCAATATTCATAATAGTGATTTTTATGATTGCTGGTGATGTAAAATTGATCAACAGAAATCATATAAAATCACTACTTTTTCGTAGTAACGAAAAGATTTATTTTATTAGCAGTAAATCTTTTATCAAAAAAATCGATATTTATAGTAAAATAATAAAGACTATGGGCTTAACTGAACAGCTTTTTGGAAATGGTGCTGAAAGATTTTCAGACTGTGTTGAAATTAAAATAGCAGAACTTAATGAAAAATATAAAGATTTTCTTTCTAAAGAAAAAATAGATCTTTCAACAGCGTATATGATTTCGTTCGGACAGTCTGGAAGCGGTAGAGTCGGATTTGGCAGGACACAAGATATCTCCCCTGAGATTGATTCGGAAATTGACAAGATTTTACACGAATGTGCCGAAAAGCATTTGCAAAAATTATAACATACTCTTGAACAGGTTTATTCTTAAGACTTTATTAATCGAAAAGTCAGATTAATTCGTTCTTTCATTCGTATCGTTGATTTGGCAATGCGATGTTCCCAATTTTCTTGTAAGTCGCCCTTCATAATAAGGAGTGAGCCATTAGGAAGTGGCAAACTGTATTTGCTTTGATGATGATCTTTCTTTCTGAAATCAAAGTTTCTGGTTTGTCCAAGGCTGATGGATGCAATGACAGGTCGTTTTCCATATCGGCTTTCCTTATCCCGATGCCATGCTACCGAATCATTGTTATCCCGGTAAAAGTTGAGCAGGACACCATTGAATTGATAACCGAACTCTTTTTCTATTCTTTTTTTTAAAGCATAAAGTTCAGGAGTCCACTCATTTCTTTTAGCGGTATTATTATCGGCTGAATCATAAGATTGTGCATCACCATACCAGGCTGTTAATCGTGGAGTGAGAACCATCTTATCATACATCTTCTGAGTACGCTGTTCCCATGAGGCAGTTTGAAGCAATTGATCTTTCAAAAGATCTGCTTCTTCCTTACTCAGGAAATTCTCTCTGTATTCCAAAAGATCTTTTGGAAACTCATACAACTCTTCTGCATCAAATAAACTAAGCTGACTCATTGTAATTTTTCTTTAAATCATTTAACTTTGTCTTATTCCGTTTCTACGGAATAATTTTTTTTCATCATTTGTGTTTTTACTTCCCCTCGGGGAAGTTTTTTGATTATGCCATGTACTCAAAATAAATTCAATTCTTATCTCCCATTTTTTCTTTGATCTGTTTGATATCAGTTTTAATTTCTGTGATAAAGTTTTGAATATGATGTTCTGAAAATTCATCAGGCCCATATTCTTTGGTATTAATACTACAGGCAAATTCCCAGATTTCTTTAATTTCAGGCAATGGAATTTTATAAGGCTCATAAAATTGATTGTCAGCCTTCACCCATATACCATCTGCTTCATGAAACTGAAACCTTTTGTAACTGATTCCATCATTGGTGGTAATGAAAACATACGTTCTGTCTGTTTTCAAGTCCGAAAGATTTTCTACATATTTTCCCACGATATAGGTTCCGTTCTTATAGGGGGGCATTGAATCTCCATCAGCTGGAAATGCCCTAAACTTACCACCTTTTAAAAAAGGTAATGATATGATCTCCAGACTTTCTATGTATTCCGGATCTCCATAGCCATTCAAGTAGCCCATAGAAGCTTTTTGGGGGATAATCTCAATCTGATTGTTTCCATCTTGATCAACCTTTATAGGCAGAACGATCCTATTCTCAGGAAGTTCCATGAGTTCATCAATAGAAAATTTTCTGACATCTACAGTCAATAGTAGGTCAATGCTGATGTTATAGAATTTTGAAATTCTAAGCAATATTTCAATAGGAGGTTCTGTTCTGCCATATTCATAGGCAACATATCTGGATCGGGTAAGAAATAATAGATCTGCCAGTTCTTGCTGGGTCATATTTTTCTTTCCTCTCAAAAACACGATGTTATCAGAGAATTTCGACATTGTTACAATTTTAGACAGCAAAAATACAAAATTTGTTTCAAAACGTGACTAATTTTGTCACATGGAAAGAGCAATTGTACATATGGATCTGGATACGTTCTTTGTTTCCTGTGAAAGGCTGAAAAACTCCGAACTGGAGAAAAAGCCTGTGATCATAGGAGGTGGAGACCGTGGTGTAGTGGCGTCCTGCTCTTATGAGACCCGTTTTTTCGGAGTCAGAAGTGCGATGCCGATTAAAATGGCTTTACGGTTATGCCCTGAAGCAAAAGTAATTAAGGGAGATATGGAAATGTATTCCAATATGTCCCATATGGTAACAGAAATTATTCAGGAAAAAGTTCCTGTTCTTGAAAAGGCAAGTATCGATGAATTTTATCTTGATCTTTCCGGAATGGATCAGTTTTTTGGATGTTACAGGTGGACTCATGAAATAGCAGATAGCGTACAGAAAAATACAGGTTTACCTATAAGTTTTGCTTTATCCACCAATAAAACCGTATCCAAAATCGGAACCGGGGAATCAAAACCAACCGGAAGATTGGAAGTCAAACACCCTGATATCCAGCCGTTTTTAAACCCGCTTTCGGTAAAGAAGATTCCTATGGTTGGCGATGTTACTTTTCAGCTGCTGTCAAGACTGGGAATCAGAACCATACAGACTCTTTCTGAAATGCCTGTTGATGTACTGTGGCAGCTGATCGGTAAAAACGGAAATGAGCTCTGGAAAAAAGCACACGGAATTGATGAGACTCCTGTGGTTGCCTATTCGGAAAGAAAATCCATCTCTACAGAAGATACTTTTGCTCAGGACACTATAGATATTCGGGGGATCAAAAGTATTCTTTCCGGAATGGTTGAAAAGCTCTGCTATCAGCTTCGGGCAGAGAAATGGCTCGTATCGGTAGTGGTGGTAAAACTAAGGTATTCCAATTTTGATACGGAAACCAAACAATGCAGGATTCCTTACACCTCAGCTGACCATACCCTCCTCAGGTATGTTTTAGAACTCTTTAAAAAGGTATATACCAGACGTATGAGAATCAGGTTAGTTGGAGTAAAGTTTACCGGACTGGTTCACGGATGCCATCAAATGGATCTCTTTGAAGATACGGAAGAGTTGATATCACTGTATCAGACAATGGATAAAATCAAGAACAGGTTTGGAACTTCAAGCGTAGGAAGAGCTTCAGGTTTATTAAAATAATTACAAGATGTTTCTGAATTGTCATTCTTATCACAGCCTTCGGTATGGAACCATTTCTATTAAAGAACTGGTTAAGCAGGCCGTACGGTTTAATATTAAAACCCTGGCTCTTACCGATATCAATACCATTACCGGGATCTATGATTTCTACAAGCTTTGTCAGGATCATAATATCAAACCGATCGTCGGAGTGGAAATAAGGCTTCAGGATGAACTGTATTATATCTGCCTGGCCCGAAATCAAAAAAGCATTGCAGAAGTCAACAGGCTTTTAACCGCATATAACTGTGAAGGCATTGAAATCCCTAAAGCAAATCCTGATTTTACAGATACTTTTGTTATTTACCCACTGGAGAATATTCCCGAAAAATTAGCAGATCATGAATTTATAGGCATCAGACAGAACCAGTTAAACCTTTTGATTAAACCGGAATTAAAACAGTTCATTCATAAAATGGTTATTCTTCATCCGGTTACCTTTACCACCCCTGAAGAATATGAACTTCACAAAATACTAAGGGCTATTGATCACAATACATTGATCAGTAAGCTTACAGAAGCTGATTACTGTAAAGACAACGAAATGTTTACTGATAAAAAAGAGCTTCTGGCTCAATTTTACCATCAGTCACAAATTATTGAAAACACGAAGTATATCGTCAATAGCTGCCATTTTGATTTTGATTTTTCAACGCCTAAAAACAAAAAGCATTTCACTGACAGCAAAGAAAATGATTCTAAGCTTTTAAAAAAGTTAGCCTATCAGGGACTTTCTAAAAGATACTCCGAAGATAATCTGCAGGCGAAAGCAAGAATGGATAAAGAATTGGGGGTTATTGACCAGCTTAATTTCTGTGCTTACTTTCTCATCACCTGGGATATTATCCAATACAGCAACCGCATGGGTTTTATGCATATAGGAAGAGGCAGCGGTGCCAATTCTATTGTCAGCTACTGCATCGGAATAACTGATATATGCCCACTGGAACTGGATCTCTATTTTGAGAGGTTTTTAAACCTCAACCGTAAAACGCCTCCTGATTTTGACATCGACTGGAGCTGGCAGACCAGGGATATCATCCTTGAATATATTTTTGATAAATATGGTAAAGACCATGTTGCCTTCTGTGGAACCAATGTCGAATTTAAGTACCGTTCTATTTTCCGGGAGATAGGAAAAGTTTTCGGACTTCCCAAAGATGAGCTGGATACACTAGCAACAAAACCGATTCAGGAACATGATAATAATTCGGTATCCAGACAGGTTCATTACTACGGAAAACTTTTAGAAAAGTTTCCTAACCAGAGAAGTATGCACTCGTGTGGAATTCTGATCTCAGAAGAACCTATCACCAATTATTCAGCATTGGAAATGCCTCCCAAAGGTTTTCCGATTGTACAGTTCGATATGTACACTGCTGAAGAGATTGGTCTTGAAAAATTTGATATCCTCTCACAAAGAGGATTAGGAACTATAGATGACACTGTAAAGCTGATTAAGGAAAAAAGAGGAATCGATATTGATATCCGGGACACTTCCCTCTCAAAAGACGAAGCCCGATGCAATGAATTTTTGAGTTCCGGAAAAACCATCGGCTGTTTTTATATTGAATCTCCTGCCATGAGAGGATTACTCCGAAGACTGAAATGCGACAACTATAAAGTGCTGGTAGCTGCCTCTTCCATTATCCGGCCCGGAGTTGCCCAAAGCGGAATGATGCGGGAATATATTTTCAGACATAACCATCCCACAAAATTTGAATACTTTCATGAGGTTTTTGAAAAGGAATTAGGAGAAACCTATGGTATTATGGTGTATCAGGAGGATGTTATTAAAATTGCATTTCATTTCGGTGGGTTATCTGCCCCTGACGGTGATGTGCTGAGAAGAGCCATGAGTGGTAAAGGCCGGTCTTTATCCGCTTTACAGAGAGTAAAAGATAACTTCTTTGAATCCTGTAAAAAACTGGGACATCCTGAACAATTATCCATGGAGGTATACCGGCAGATCGAATCTTTTGCAGGCTATTCATTCTGTAAAGCACATTCTGCTTCCTATGCTGTGGAAAGTTATCAGAGTTTATATCTCAAGGTTTACTATCCTATTGAATTTATGGTTTCCGCGATCAATAATGGCGGAGGATTCTATAGAACTGAAGTCTATATTCATGAAGCCAGAATGTCGGGAGCCACTATTCATAATCCCTGTGTTAATTTAAGCCAGTATCAGACAACGGTGTATGGTTCGGATGTTTATTTAGGATTGATGCATATTGAAAGATTGGAAACGAGATTAGCACGGTTGATCCCTGAAGAAAAAGCTCAAAATGGAGATTATACTTCCCTGGAAAATTTTATTAGGAGAATTCCTATTGGTATCGAAACATTGCAAATTTTAATCTTTATCGGCGCATTCCGCTTTACCGGAAAACAGAAACATGAACTGCTGATTGAATCAAGATTTCTTCTGGGAAATAATAAAATTGCATTTAGACATCCAACATTACTTGATGAGCCACAGAAAGATTATCAGCTTCCCTCCATAGTTAGAAATCCATTTGAAGATGCTTTTGATGAAATAGAGATATTAGGTTTTCCCGTTTCTTTCAGTCCTTTTGATTTGCTACAAACCCGCTACAGAGGTAGTGTAATGGCCAAAGATCTTATAGGGTTTCACAAAAAACAAATTAAAATGCTCGCTTATCTCATTTCAAGAAAGCATGTTCCCACCAAAAAAGGAACGATGTATTTCGGAACCTGGATCGATGCTGAAGGAGAATATTTTGACACGGCTCATTTTCCGAACTGCCTCGAAGAATATCCTTTTCAGGGTGGTGGCTGTTATCTTCTATTGGGAACAGTAGAAGTAGAAGTCGATTTCCATTTTCCTACTGTTACCATTCATAAAATGTCCAAAATGCCTTTCATTCCGGATCCAAGATATTCAATGGATAAAGAAAAATCATTGGAAGCTCAGGGTAACCTGCATGAAGATATCAGTATGACATGGCGAAAACCTTATCCTCAGGAACATGAAATAGGATTGCCACGCAATAAGATGACTGAATAGTACAGAATAATAATCACTTAAGTTAAAATACACTATTGGCAAAAAACTTATTTACTTATATTTAATAATTATAAGGTCATTTTGCAGAAAAAACTTATTTATGAAATTAATGAAAAACCAACAATAGCCATTTAATACCAAAGGAATATATATACTAATAAATTTTAATATAGTATAGATATCTGTATCCAATGTCAGCTATAAATCCGCGAATGTATTATAACAACATGGAACTGTAAAATGTTTTTTTTCTTGCAATTTTAAACTTTTCAAAAAATTTGACCACTAAATCGTAAATTCATTAAAGCTATGCTATCTTTCTCTCACTCATTTATAAAGAAGTCTGATAATTTTTTTTTACAGTTTCAGTTTTCCGATAGATTAAACTGCAGCATTAATATTGTTATTTTCAAAGTGCCTAAAAAGATTCTGCTTTAGCCCGATCAAATATAAGAATAATCCCCGATATAAAAGTACCCAAAATTCTCTGTAATCCTAGTCCAATCCCGACCCTAAGGGCACCAATGATAATACAAACCTTATCAAATGGCATACCAGACAGCAAGAACGTAGCCTCCAATAATTAATATTAATCTGCTGACCAGCAATCTCGAATATTGTTTCTTGTTAATATTATCCTCCTCCTCATCTTCAAATAAAATACATGGTTATTTCTGTAAAAAGGAATTGACCATCCGTCGGTAATCATTGTCACTTATGTCGGATACTTTGATTTTAATCCTGAAGGGTGTTTCTTTTTCCTTTAGATCAATATCGATTACAATTACATCAACGAATACAGATCTTTCGATTTTAAGTGACCGTAAATAGTCCACCGGATATTCAACCAGAGGGGATACGATTCCTTTTTTTAATGGATGATAGGATTTGATTGAAAAAACTAAACCACTATTTTCGAACTGAAAGATTCTAAGATTCACTATTTTTCTAAGTATTAATATACTAATCACGAAAAACAGTATGGCCCATGGCCATCTTAAGCTAACCAGTATGAAAGATTTTAAAGTATATCCAACTAATACTAAACCACAATTAAACGCAAATAGGAATTGCAAAATCTTCATTTTTAGTATCACCCAATCTTTATTTGTTAAGATCATAAATTTGTTAATATTTTAATAGGGCTTGTTAAAACTAACTCTTTTCAGGGAGCTAGTATTTATATTCTGCATATGTCATTCGGATATTACAATATTTCTGTAGATTAATGCTTTTCAATTCATTTTTTATATAATGTCACTGACAGAATTTTGTAATCATTGATCTCTTAATACTGTTTTTTATTGCTGTCAATTATTGCAAGTAGAAATGATCATTATCTTAATAAAGATATTTTCTGAATTTTGGTAATACAAAATAATTTGGTCTCTTGTAATTTATCCCCGGAGGAGCTAATCATGTTAAGTTTTGCAAAAAATAGTTAATT
This sequence comes from Chryseobacterium sp. Bi04, assembly GCF_918698085.1. Taxonomy (GTDB): domain Bacteria; phylum Bacteroidota; class Bacteroidia; order Flavobacteriales; family Weeksellaceae; genus Chryseobacterium. Next base: position 246,110 of record NZ_CAKKLP010000004.1, on the reverse strand, counting down.
AAGTAATAATAAAGAAATCTGCCAAATCTTTTCCTAAATAAAAGATGATTGAGGATGAACTTAAAAATGGATAATCAGACATCGTAGCATTAACAATTCTGAAATAAACATTTTGTAGTCCAAACACTTATTAATTCTTTTAAAGTAAACATTAAATTTTAAAAAGTAAAATGACTTTTTGATATTTCTAATCGTCTCTAAAGCGAATTTTAATTACTTAAGTAATGATAATGAATACTCTAACTCTGGATCTTTTTTTTCGGTTAATGCTTTTATAAAATATTTAGTCTCAATTGTATGAGTTGGAAATACACCCCTACAATCAGAAGCCATTGTAGCATTTTCATTAAAAAATATTTCAGATCGCGGGATTGATAAAATACTCTTTGTATTTGGTAATTTATAGTTAATAAACCAAGCTGCTGTTGTAAAATTACTACAGGAACCAGTTTCTTTTCCTACAAGATCCCCCCTCTTTTCCCTGCTGAATAGTGAAGCAAAATAAGCCGCTGCTGAAAAAGTCCCATTATTAATAATCAAGACTACTTTTCCGTCAAAAAACAGATTGTCTCTTGGATAGTTTTTTATATAGGTATCATCTAGTCTTGCATTACCGAAATAATAATCAGCTTTATCATCTTTTTCGAATCGTTGTCTCATAAAGTTATTCTGATCAATAATATCCTTATCAGAAAAGTATCTATTTGTTTGTAGATCAATTAAATAATCTTGATAAAGGATGTCAATAACTTTAGTACCGTATTTATACGAGGTATTAATTTGTGGGTGTTTAGTAATAAAAGAATAAAGTAAGGGAATATTACTTAAGGAGCCGCCATCGTTATCTCGTATATCTATAATTAGGTTTTTAGATTTAATACTTCTTATCTCTTGAAAATATTTAGAGAGTCTTTCATAAAAAGTACTTTCATCATAGTTAAATGATTTAATAGATAGATAATAAGTATCAGAATTAACTCTATATCCATACACACCATAGGCCGTGGAAATCAAATCCATTGGCAATATAGAATGGTTATCTTCATAATAAAATTTACTATATGTAATCCCACTAAGCTTGGCAACTTTTTGTTCACCTTTTAAAGTTTTGTACTTTATAGTATAAAGGCCTGTATCGTTGCTACATCGCAATGAAGCAATTAAGCTAAAATTTATGTTCTCAACCTTTATATTCCCATCTGCTTTTTTACCGCCTTTATCCAGTATATAATTAACACTGTAGTTATTAATTTCAAGAAGTTGGCTACCGATTTCAATATTGTATTTATTCTCGCCATTAACAAACACATTTCCGTTATGTATATAAGTTGCAATGGGAAATAATGAGAAAGAATTTAAGAAACTTTCTTGATAATTAGAATCAGGAATAAAAGTAACATGTCCATCTCCCAAAATTTTATTTGGAATATTGGCATAAAAATTAATAAAAGTTGGTTTTTTTTCTATTTCTTTCCGAAGGGAATCTACCTTTTTCTTAAAGGTTTCTTGGTCATTAAACCGATAGGGATTGGGATGTTGTTTCTGAATTATGTCAATAGCTATATCAAAATCTTTGAGATATCCATCTTTAGAAATTTCCGATACTGAGTATTGGGCGATTCCTAAAGTATAATTCATCAATACAATAATAATAAATATTTTTTTCATTTTCTTATTTAATATCAATTGATTATATTATTAATATTATGAGGTACTAAATTTAATTTTAATGTCGTTTAAACTAATAATCATCGAATATCAGATATCAAGATTTTATAAGTTTAATTTTATTATTACTATTCATATCTTATTCTAGTATCAAGTTAATATTTTTAAAACCAGGCAACGTTTTAGATTTGAAATCATTAGTATTTACATCGTTTGCCTGGTTAAACAAAAAAATGAAAAAAATCTACTTAGAGATTGTTTGTCTTAATTTAATTGACATTAGTTATTTAAAGATATTTTGCTTAAAAAATTATCATACTTTATAACAGATTATTTTTCCTATTTTATTAGATTAGCCTCTTTATCGAAATATTTTACCGGATAGCCTAATTTTTCCAGCCCTTCAGAAATATCCGATGCTTTACCGGCGATGAAAATTCTGCTTTGGTTGGGAAGAATCGTTGTTTTCACAGCATTGGAAACATCTGCAACGGTTACTTTGTCAATAGATTTTAAATAATTAGTATAAAAATCTGAAGGAAGGTTCTGAACTTTTTGGTTTACGGCAAATCTTGCTATTGTCTCAGGTTTTTCCAGAGACAAGATGAATGAGCCTTTCAATTTTGCTTTGGCATTTTCCAGTTCCTCAGGCTTTACGGTAGAAATGGCATTGAGCTCATTCATTAATTCTTTTACGGCTTTATCCGTCACCTCATTTCTTACGCTGGTTTCAGCGTAAAATATTGGAGAATATTTAGTCGTTTGTAATATTGAAACGACATCGTAAGTAAACCCGTTTTTCTCTCTAAGGTTCATGAAAAGCCTAGCTTCAGGCCCGCCTCCCAAAATATTGTTGGCTATGGTAGCCGGGAAGTAATTAGTATCCTTCATTGTAATGGTATTCAAATTGAGTACTGATAACACCGACTGTACTGCGGTGGGAACATCCACTACATTCACTTCTGTTTTGGAAACATTTGAAGCCGGTTCTAAGGCTGCAAATTGAGTATTAGATTTTTCCCAGTTTTCAAAAGCCTTTTCAATCAAAGGTTTCACCTGATCAAATTTTACATCTCCTACAATCACTAAATACGCATTATCCGGAGTGTAATATTTGTTATAAATATTTTGTACATCTGCCAGCTGGATTTTGTTGATAGATTCTACCGTTTCAAACTGACCTCTTGATGTATTTTTTCCATACATCAATGCATTAGATAATCTTTCAACGATGAAAGAAGCATTCTTCTCATTTGCCCTTAAAAGTTGAATAGTACCCTCTTTGAAGTTTTGAATCTCTTTAGCAGAAAACCTTGGATTAACAATTGCATCGGCCATAAGTCCCAATACTTCCGGGAAATATTTTGAAAGCGAGTTGGAAGTGGCTCCCTTTGAACTAAAATTAACATTTGCTCCTAGGAAATCAATTCTTTTATTAAATTCGCCTTTACCTATGCTGGCTGTTCCGTTTTTGAACTGTTTTGCCATAATTTGACTTACCCCTGTTACATTTCCTTCAAAGTAGGGAGGTACATCAATGGAAAGCATAGTATTTACTCTTGGCAGTTTGTTGTTTTCAACCACCATTACGGTAAGCCCGTTGCTTAGCTGGAAGGTTTTGGGTTGGGCAATGTTGATGGCAGGGGTAGGCCCTGGTTTTGGCATTGCATTGATATCAATTTTTTGTGCAGAAAGCATTCCTGCAAATAAAAACGCTGCTGCTATATAGGTAAATTGCTTTTTCATGGGTAAATTATTTTTTCTCAGGAACGTAGTTGATAATGATTCTTTGATTGGAATTCAGATATTTTTTAGCTGCATTTTGAAGATCTTGTTTGCTGATAGATCTGTAAATGTCTATTTCCTTATTGATAAGATTGGTATTTCCCATCAATACGTGATTGGTAGCTAAAGATGCAGCTATTCCCTGAATGCTTGAGTTCTGGTTGACAAACTGATTTTCAAACTGGTTCTGAAGCTTTTGATAATCTTCATCAGAAATTAAAGTTGTCTGAAGATTTTCAATCTCTGCATCAATATCAGCCTGTAAAATCTGTTTGGTAGTCTGTCCCATCGGAATAGCAAAGAATGCGAAAATACCGTAATCTTCAAGCCCTACATTGAATGCATCTATCTGAAGTGCTTTTTTATCCTGATCTACTAATTTTTTATATAAAACAGATGATTTTCCACTGCTTAAATAAGAAGAAAGCATGCTAAGAACGTAAGCATCTTTCTCTTTGTTGGTCGGTGTTCTGTATGCGAAAACATAAGCCGGAAGCTGGATGTTGGGATCAGTTGCCGTCACTTCTTTTTCCTGAGTGATAGGAGCGTCTTTAGGGAAATTTTTTGGATAAAGAGTTCCTTTGGGAATACCTCCGTAATATTCCTGAATCCATTTTTTTGTTTGTTCAGGTTTGATGTCTCCCGCCACCACTAATGTAGCATTGTTGGGAACATAGTATTTTTTATAAAATGCCTGGAATTCTTCAAGCTTTGCTGCATTAAGATCATCCATAGAACCAATAGTTGGCCAGTTGTATGGGTGATTGGTAAAAAGGTTTTTCTGAATGGTCGGGAAAAGATTTCCATAGGGCTGGTTATCCATTCTCATTCTTTTTTCCTCTTTTACCACCTCTCTCTGGGTATCTACTCCAATTTGATTGATTACAGAAGCACGCATTCTTTCTGATTCCATCCAAAGACCTAACTGTTCGTTGTTGGAAGGGAAGGTTTCGTAGTAATACGTTCTGTCGTTGGTTGTATTGGCATTGTTCTGTCCTCCGTTTGAAGAAACAATCTTAAACCATTCACCTCTTTTGATGTTGGAAGTTCCTTCAAATAAAAGGTGTTCAAAAAAGTGTGCAAAACCGGTTCTGCCCTTCACTTCATCCTTTGCTCCTACATGGTACATAACCCCTGTAGTAACTACCGGCGCAGAATTATCCTGGTGAAGAATTACATGAAGACCGTTCGGAAGATCATACTCTTCGAATTTGATTTGCTGAGCATTCAGTATCATTCCGAAGAAAGCTACGGCAGCGGCAGAGAGAAATTGTCTTCTTGTTCTCCTAAATTTTGTTATCATTTTAACAAGTTATTATTAATATTACACCTTTTCTTTAATTTACCCCTCTCTGATCTTAGTAAAATCACTTAGTTGATTTTTTCAACTGTGTCCTCATAAAGATAACTTACAAAAGAATTAATTATAATCACAATTATAGAGCAACCATTTAAATATTACAAAAAATACAGTATCACATATATATCACACGAAATCTATCTTAAAATTAATAGGATCTTGACTGAGAATTACCAACTGAAATTACAGCAAGAAATATTTTCATCAATTAAATCTATTTAAATATTAAAAACAATTGGAACTTCCTGAAAAGACAAAACAACATAATTAATCTTAGTTACCTTGTAATCTTCCCCAAGAACAGGTATGTATAAAAATATAGTTTCTAAATTTGGAATGCTATGAAAAACAGTAAATTTTCAGAAGTTCAGATTATTAAAATTTTGTCTGAGCAAAATCAAGGAAAAACGGTAAATGATATTTGTCGATAGCGCGGTATCAGCCAGCCAACTTTCTACAAATGGAAGAGTAAATATTGAGGGCTGGATGTACAACAGCTCTCTAAAATGAAATAATTAAAAAGAGAACTTTCTCAGTTAAAAAAAATCATGACAGAGTTTACTCTGGAAAATATAGTGATGAAAGATGTGATTGCAAAAAAGCTTTAACGCCTTATAAAGGCAGGAATTAGTTGCTTATTCGAAGGCAGCATTCAATATGAGTTCTCGCAAGGCATAGGATATTTTTGTCATTAAAAGTTCGGTTTTTATTACAGAAAGAATAAAAACGAAGAAGATAACAACATTCGGGAAGAGCTGTTTTTGCTTTCAGCATCATACATATATGGGGATTTTGGACGCTGCACCATCGATTACGAAGTTTGGGGTTTAGATCGAATCACAAGCGGTTTACAGGATTTACAAACGATGAAGCTGAATTTAAAAGATAAGCGTAAGAAAAGGCTTCCAGCAAGGGTAAAGAACCATTACTTCGTCCCATCTATCCAAACATAACTTGGAGTATGGACTTTATGCACGACACTTTGGAATGCGGCAAAGCGTGAGAAGCTTAAATACATTGACGATTTTAACAGAGAAATTTTGAATATCACTATTGATACGAGTTACCGTCTAAAAAAGTAATGAACGGCCTCAAAATGCTCTGCAATATCTCACACCAAGAGATTTTTGTTGAAATATGGAAAAATCAAAAATATCATCCAAAAGATTTTCCCACATTTCAACAAAACTTTAACAACAAGAAGTGATTAACAAAAAAATACTTTTGAGTGTCCTTAAACATGGTAAAATTACAGATCACGCAGAAATTATACGAATTAATAAGTTTAAATAATTCTTTTGCGATCAAAATACTATTGCAATGTGATTAAATTGGCCCTTATCAATTCTCATAGACTTTAAACCAAAATTATCACCATTGCAATAGATAAAATAATAACTAAAGAACGTCTACTCTTGTTAAACTTAATGACTATTCTTCTACTTACTCCTTCAAATACAACAAAATATTTGAAAAGCAAAAATATTAGAATGAAAAAAATCCGTTTACTATTGAAATCAAAAAAAAAAATTATATTTAATGATATACACCATGGTATAATATCTATCCACCTTATAAAGATCTTATGTCCATTCACCTATAAGACAACAAGTCATAGATCTATGTACACAATTTCTATTATATAAAAAAAACATAACCACTTCCAATTTTTATAAAATTTTAAAAATAAAACCGCAAAATACTCCTTCAAAAACTTTACAGGTCACATGCAAAATCATTTACTTGGCTTTGGTGGTAATAAATGTAAGCAACAATCACCTGGCTTATCATTTGGGTATTCATATATATATCCAAAAATCCTAACCCTATTGTCTGATTCTTTTTTTTCTAAAGCTTCTTTATTAGTAGTAACTTCGTTTTTTATGAAAACTTGTGACGTACCCTCTTTGAAGTTTTGAATCTCTTTAGCAGAAAACCTTGGATTAACAATTGCATCGGCCATAAGTCCCAATACTTCCGGGAAATATTTTGAAAGCGAGTTGGAAGTGGCTCCCTTTGAACTAAAATTAACATTTGCTCCTAGGAAATCAATTCTTTTATTAAATTCGCCTTTACCTATGCTGGCTGTTCCGTTTTTGAACTGTTTTGCCATAATTTGACTTACCCCTGTTACATTTCCTTCAAAGTAGGGAGGTACATCAATGGAAAGCATAGTATTTACTCTTGGCAGTTTGTTGTTTTCAACCACCATTACGGTAAGCCCGTTGCTTAGCTGGAAGGTTTTTGGTTGGGCAATGTTGATGGCAGGGGTAGGCCCTGGTTTTGGCATTGCATTGATATCAATTTTTTGTGCAGAAAGCATTCCTGCAAATAAAAACGCTGCTGCTATTATATGTCCAAAAATCCTAACCCTATTGTCTGATTCTTTTTTTTCTAAAGCTTCTTTATTAGTAGTAACTTCGTTTTTTATGAAAACTTGTGACATAGTTGCACAACTATTAAAAATAGCAAGCAACGGCAAAACAAATAAAATTTTGTAATTCATTTTCATAAAATCTTTAGTGTCAATATTAACCTTACAATTCATCAATTCTATCCTTTGTTATTGACTCATTAATGCAATTCTTAAGAAGTTTTCTCCTATTAATTATAAAAATAATCCAAGCATTAAATAAGCATACATCGTACATGCTGTATTTAATGCTATAAGATTAATCATATGTGAATTTAGAATCTTATCATAAAGTACATTATTACATCAACAAGAAAAATTAAATACCTTATTATTCTCCTGCAAATAGAATAATAAAATCAGAGAAAAGAAAAAAGATAAATATCACATACGTATCACATCTGATAAATATACTGACAATCGTTGGGTGAAGACTTCCTCAAACCTTCGCACTTAGAAATATAGTTATAATAGGATAGATATGAAAATAGTAAACTATCAGAAGTTCAAATTATTAAAATTCTATCTGAACAGAACTCTATATGAAGTATATCTAACTGTTTGGATAAACGGAATTGTTTTTAAGGTTAGTTAGAACTAAAAAGTCATTAACAAAACCATTTATTTGGCTATTGGTTTAAACCGTGAAGGGAAAAAGAAATCCTAAAGGATGTGGCTCGGAAAGAATGAAAGCTCCAGCTTTTGGATGAGTGTTCTGGTAAACTTCCCTGTTTTTGCTCAGCTTTTCTAGAATCTCAAACTCGCATCTGTTTAGTTCACCAGATAAAAATGCCTGTAAATATGTCGTTTGAAAGATAGAAAAGAATTTTCTACTGATATGAAAAACATCTACATTGTTCTCACAAAAGAAGCTGCAAAAAGCAGCTTTGGATAATTTTGCACACAAATGGGAAAATAAATATTTATAGCCAATACAATCACGGGGAAACACTTGGGGTGAATTAACCGTCTTTTTCAATTTCCAATCGAAATACGTAAAATCATTTACACCACTAATTTAATTGAAAATCTCAACGGAAATATCAGAAAATACACCAAAAACAATGTCATTCACAACAGGTGATGCCATATTAAATCAGTTATCTCGAGGTAAAAGAAGCAACCAAACAATGAACGACGACCACTCATAATTTGGGGATTTATTTTAACCAATTTATGCTTATTTTTGAAAATAGACTCATATTTTATAGTCTGAGCCCTGACTTTTTAACTTATGCACTTCCTGTGATAATGTCACAAAAAAAGTCCGATACAATATCGAACTCTTTACTTTATTTTACTTATTTCCGAAAGATTATCTGAATTTGGTTAAACTACTGGACAAAGTTTGTTTTTTTAAAACAACATTATTTTATTATCTTCTTTCTTATTAATTATTCTTCCGTAGTATTAATTATTATCACTTAAACGTTCAATAAAGAAAACAATTTTTGCATTTTCTTGATTAATATTTAAGTTTGGTACTGCGGGTAAGCTGCTATTCATGATCATTGATATTCTGTAAATATCATTAGTAGCATGTAAAATTAAGTTTACAGTACCTACATCTCTCTGATTAGGATTATAATCATAATCAATTTCAGTCCATCCAATTGTATCATTTGCTATAACAGGAGAAACTCCAATAGTCGTTCCAGCTTGATATCTATCATATTTTCCGCCATTTCCCAAAACTTCTGTGGCACTTGTCCAATATGTTCCTAATCCACTTGTATTATTGAAACGGAACTGTAATCTACCTCCAACATAGGAACTGGTACATCCAACAATTGGAATAGATGATGTGCAGACTTCACGACTACGATACCTGAATGAAACGTCGCCGATGGTTATAGAACTTGTGTTAATATCTTTAGCCGGCGGAACACTAACTGTGCCTGTAACATATCTAATGGTAGATATCGATGGCAAATCTACATTAAACCTTTCAATTGGAACATAGTCAATATTTCCAGCACTATCTCCGATCAATATTCTATTGTAAGCATTATTACCATCTTTGTTGTCAAGTGTACGAATTCTCAAATTCCCATTAACATCTAACGTTCGCTGAGGGTCAGTAGTGTTAATACCAACCCGACCTGTTTGTCCATAAAAAATAGCCGCAAGAAATAAGGGCAAAATAAATACTTTTTTTTTCATAATATTGTTTGTTTTATTATTTACTTAAATGATATAATCGTCAAAATATATAAAAGGATATGGGAAGATATTTTAATTAAACAGATAAAAAAATACTTTTGTAGATTACTTCTAAAATAGAATCTATGAAAAATAGTTTTAACGTCAATTTTCTAATTAAAGTTATGGTGTTAAATAAAACTTGGCCACGGAAATAATATTTATTTTCGACGCGGAGGCTCAAACCATTTTGCAATACAAATCAAAACCCGTTTGATAAAAACTTTAATTTTAAACTGGATCAAAACTAATTAGACTGAACGATTCATTTCAAATGAATACTTAAAATTTCACTCAAAATTAAATCTAGCAGATATGTTTTAAATTTTGCTAAAATTTATTATCAGTTATTATCACTCAAACGCTCAATAAAGAAAACAATTTTTGCATTTTCTTGACTTATATTTAAGTTTGGTACTGCGGGTAAGCTGCTATTCATGATCATTGATATTCTGTAGATATCATTAGTAGCATGTAAAATTAAGTTTACAGTACCTACATCTCTCTGATTAGGATTATAATCATAATCAATTGCAGTCCATCCAATTGTATCATTTGCTATAACAGGAGAAACTCCAATAGTCGTTCCAGCTTGATATCTATCATATTTTCCACCATTTCCCAAAACTTCTGTGGCACTTGTCCAATATGTCCCTAATCCACTTGTGTTATTGAAACGGAACTGTAATCTACCTCCAACATAGGAACTGGTACATCCAACAATTGGAACAGATGATGTGCAGACTTCACGACTACGATACCTGAATGAAACGTCGCCGATGGTTATAAAATCTGTATTCATGTCTTTGGCTGGTGGAACACTTACTGTTTTGGTAGCATATCTAATGGTAGATATCGATGGTAAATCCACATTAAATCTTTCAATTGGAACATAATCAATATTTCCATCGCTATCTCCGATCAATATTCTATTGTATACAGCATTATCAACTTTATTGTCAAGTGTGCGAATTCTCAAGTTCCCGTTAACATCTAACGTTCGCTGAGGATCAGCAGTGTCAATACCAACACGACCTGTTTGTCCATAGAAAATAACAGCAAGAAATAAAGGCAAAATAAAGATCTTTTTTTTCATATGACTTTTGTTTAATTGTTAATTTTTCAGCTCTAAGTTTTATCTTAGTTCATAGGAGTACAAAATTTACTAATGACTATCAAAATCTCATACTTTTTGTTACCGTACAAAACTAGAACTTAAAATATTCTGCCAAATAAAAACAGATATCACACATGTATCACATCGACAAAAATCATATAATGCAAAGCAAATAATATCTCATGAAATATAAACCTAAACCCTTTAACTGTAAATTAAAATAATAAAGTTCTATAAAAACCAGCATGAAATGATAAAACTAAAAACCTTTTTAAGCATTCATATTCAACATAACCAATTATTATTACCTTCTGTAAGAAAACCCTAATCTGTTAAAAATTGGAAAACAAATCAAATACCATCTCTGTATGAATTTTATTGTCCAAGTATTTTCAGCAACTATAGCCTAAGAGAAATAAGTAATCTCATTTATTTTCTCTTAGGCTTAAATTAATGGTTTATTTCAAAACAACAATTTAAATAGTGTCAAATAAATGTGACATCTAGGAGATATTTAATTAATTTTAAAAAACAATATTACGATGTACATTTGCAGCAAAAGTGATAAAACTAAACATAAAAATAACAGTTACTTTAAGAGAGATGTTAACTATTCTTATAACAAATATAGTATAACATGTGTCTTTGATTATTCAATAAAGATTTAAAACTTCTGAGAAAAACAACAGAGTAATAGTTAACAATAGTTCATTATCAGAATATTACAAACTCAAAGTTTACATTTAACCCGGAAAGATATAATGTGGATAGTTTAGACCTAACACAAAAATTTTAAATACAACAAAAATACACTAATGAAAAAAAAAGAACAGTTTAATTATTGTTTAGACTCGATTGATAAGCAAATTATCTACATGTTAACAGATCACACGAAAACATCTGTTGTTCATATTGCCAACAATTTAAAAATTTCACCGAGAGCAATTCAAAACAAGATTAAAAAGCTTGAAGAAGCACAGGTTATTGACTGCTCTACAACTCAGTTAAATTCAAAAAAAATTAGCTACGATCATATTTCATTTATAGGAGTTTCTTTAGATCAAAGAATCAGTCATTCTGATTTATTAAAATCATTGTACGAAATCAATGAAGTAGTAGAAGCGCATTTTACTACAGGAAATTATAATTTTTTCCTTAAGGTTATCTGCAAGGATAATAATCACTTATTACAAATTCTTGAAAAATTGCAAAAATTGGATTTGAAAACAGAAATTTTCATTGCTTTAAAACAAGCAATTTATAGATGATTGAAAGTATAGACTTAAAGATTTACTCGACCACATATTATTAAGTTTTTATAAAAAAATAATTCTTATTTACAGTCTATACTTTTTTAACTACTAAATAATAAGGAAAACTATTTAAATTCAATTCTCTTTTTTATAACAAAAATTTTGTTGGTGAGGACAAAAATAAATATAATATCAAAAAATTTGGACACAATACATGTAATTATAAATCTTATATACAGTCTTAAGGTTCTTTTCAAAACTATAAGAACACCTCTCATATTGATCGAACTACCTAATGCCTATTGTTTTCTTTGACTAAGCATTCGTTGGTAAGCTTAAATAGTCAATAAATGAAGAGGATGCTGGCATGTGATATCTTTGTGATAGTTAAATTAAATCAATATTTTAAAGTAAACCGTTTCTTTGCGAACAATATTAATTTATTAATTTATTAATTTATGAACAATATTAATTTTATTAATTCGAAAAAATGGATATAAAAGTGTATTTTCACGATTCAAACTGTCAAAAGAATTTATTACCATGAAATTTTTATTTCTCCTAATTTCTATATTGTTTTTCTCTAAAATGATGTTTTCACAAAAGACATTTGAACATAGAACAGTGCAAAAAAAAGAAATACAGATACTTTTAGATTCAGCGCACAATCAACAAAAAAAAGTAAATATACAAGAAAGCTATCTTTATGCACAAAAAGCATTGGCAAAGAGCAAAAATATTAATGATTCATACGGGATAGCTTATAGTAACTTTTATATGGGTCAGGCTTTATATGAATTAGGATATTATAATAAAGCATTAAAAAGATTGCTTCTTGCAGAAAAACAAGAATATTCTGCTACTGACACACAAATCATGGCTGAAATAAACAATACCACAGCAAAAATATACAGCATTCTAAATTTACCTGATCATGCATTGCAAGCCAATTATGAAAGTTTAATGTATATAAGTAAAACAACTAATACGATAAACAAAAAAATATTACAAATTAAAGTATATACCGATCTAGCTGCAAATTATTGTGATAAAATGGTAATTGACTCGGCCCAAAAATATATTTTAAAAAATCAAGAAATTATAAATCTAAATGAATTTAGTATTCCTCCACAACAATTAACTGACTTTTTTGCTCTTAAGGGATATTATTACTTTTTTAAAAAAAAACATGACTCATCAGCTTACTGCTTTAAAAAATCCTTATCAGTAGCAAAAAAATATAAATACAGAGGTGTGGGAGTAACATTTTTAGTTTGGGGAATGACAGAAACACTTCGAAAAAAACCTGATTCAGCTCTTTTTTATTATATGAAAGCTCTGAAAAATTTTCAAGAATTAAATTACAAAAGTTTAATTCCACGAACATATTATTTAATTTCAAATACTTATAATACTTTAGGAAATGTACAAAAAGCAAATGAATTTCAAGCAAAAGAATTCCCCTTACAAAAACAAATAGCTAAAGAATATTTTGAAGTAAATAATACAGCATTTGGCAACTTACTCCATGAGCAAGAAAATAAAACAAACATTAAAATAAAAAAACAAATTACTATTCTGGTTGTTTTCAGTATTTTATTTATAATTATTTCAACGTATTTTATTTTGAGAAAACAAAGGATCGTAAAGAAAAAAATAGATTCTCAAGAGGAGCTTATTGCTCAAAACAAAGAAAAAAATTATTTGTTAGAACTGAAAGTAAATGAAGCTTTTGACGATTTAATACAATTAGCTAAAGAAAATAATCCTGAATTCATTACCAGATTTCGGGAAACCTATCCTACATTTATTTCGAACTTAATAAAGATCAATCCAAAAATGCAAATCGGGGATTTAACTTTTTGCGCTTATTTATATTTAAATTTTTCATCTAAAGATATTGCTCAATATACATTTGTCACACCCAGGGCAGTTCAGATCAGGAAGAATCGCCTACGAAAGAAGTTAAATATAAACTCCGAAGAAGATATATATTTATGGATTAAAAACATTATATAATTTGAATTAGTCAATACTTAATCTGATAGTTATAATCAAATTGAATAACTTTAAAACAGATTAAATATTATGACAACACAACAAAAAATCATCAAAAATAAGTTAGGCGTACTTGAATTAGTACAACATTTAGGAAACGTATCCAAAGTCTGCACGGATTGGGTATTCCCGAGACAGCTTCTATAGATTCAAAAAACGGTATGAACAAGGAGGCGAATTGGCGCTATTGGAAATCTCCAGGACAAAGCCAGTATTAAAGAATCGTGTAGATGAAGCTATAGAAAGAGCTGTTGTTGATTTAGCCATTGAAAACCCTGCTTTGGGGCAGCTTAGAGTAAGTAATGGGCTTAAAAAGAAGGGCCTTATTGTACCTTCAGGCGGAGTTAGAAGTATTTGGTTTAGACACGATCTACTACCTTAACTACGATTAAAAGCTCTGGAAGCAAAATTTGCTCAGGACGGTATCGTTCTTACTGAATCTCAACTTTCAACACTAGAAAGAGCCCAGGAAGAGTTTTATACTATAGCTTTCAGAAAGAAAATTTACAAAAGCATTGAAGAACTACAATTAGACCTAAACAGCTGGTTGTCCTATTACAACAATGAAAGAACACATACAGGAAAATATTGTTATAGTAAAACTCCAATGCAAACATTTTTAGATAGTAAAACAATGGCAAAAGAGAAATTGTTGTAAAATCTTGCAAAAGAACAAAAATCTTACTTTTGGAAGTAAGGACAATATTGAATAACTGACAATTATTTTACCCCTTAACTGTCAAATAAAGTCGTGGCTATTACATATAATTGGAAAAAGCAAATTCTATAACAATTTAGAATGCAATTGAATATCACTATGATATCAAAAAAAACAATATGATTATTTTATAAACATCTTTTTCCATTTAGCAATAGTGTTTCTACTAATTTTATAATGAAGTGCTATTTGACTATTATTTAAATGATTTGCTTTTTGATATTCTAAAATTTCAAGAATGGTATGTAGATCATAAGAGCGATGATTTTGATTAAAAGAAGCTGTGGCTCTGTTTGGTATTCCAAATATCAATTGATTAATTTTTATGATATCCAACCCGGAAAGTTTATCTTTATTCAATATTCTACACATTTCTGCAGATTTTTCGGTTTTCTTATTTTCAATAATATCCGAATATATTTTCTTATAGTTCACCAATCCAAAATCTTCTTTAAATTTTGTCTTACTCATAATATATAATTTATTTTGCAAGGCTTATGTTCGTAAATCGTAACAGCAGAATTAAAAGCTCATCATAATTAGCCTTTTAAGAATTTGGTGAATATTTTCTAATCCAAGTATATAATGTCGTTTTTGGGATTCCATACTCCACAATCACCTCATTTTTAGTCATTTCGCCATTTAAAATAATTTCAAGTATATAATCAATCACCTCTTTGGTGTATATATTTTTTCTGAACTGAGGAATAGCTGATGCTTTTTCCCGTATATCATTATTTTGACTATTTATCTTCCTGGGCGGGGCATACATAATTAAGTGTTGAGAATATATTCTGAAAAGATCATATTCTAAAAGTTTACTTAATCGTAAAAGTAATTTTGAATCCAAACTTTCAGCTAAAAATATTTGTTCAACTTCTTTTTCAGTACAATTAACGAAATTACATATACGCGACATATCAATATCGGATTCAGTGACTAAAAGCCTAATTATTGTTCCAATATGAATTTCTTTCAAGTTTGTCATATTGTGGTATTATCTACTAATTTTATTAATAATATTTACAGTGCAAACTTATTAATAACATTTAGTTAAGCACAAAAAGTCAATATCACATGTATATCTCATTTGGTATGTTACTCATTTTTTAGTAAAGATTAGATTCAGTTTTTAAATAAAAAAACTTTAAATTTTCAAAGAGCGGGAACTTTTAAAGAACGCAATAGAAATATGCTGTAAACATAAATGCTGGATAATGGATTTTTATAAACGATAGTTATATGATGGAAGAAGATTTAGAATATTAAATATAGCTGATCATTATAACCAGAAATTGCTTTCTATGGAAAAAAATTGGTAAAGCATCTGCTCTGCAAGAGTAGTAAGAGTTTTTAGATTGTTTAAAATAGCAGAGAAGTAAGCATAAACGCATAAGAGTTGAAAATGGTCCCGAGTTTATATCTAAATCTTCAGTTATGGGCTCCAGAGAATTAATAGAAATTCATTATATCAACTTGAGAAATCTACTCAAAACAGTCTCATAGAAAGGTTGAATAAAAGTTGTAAAACTGAACTTCTTAATATTCATGTCTTTAAAAATTTACAGGATACTGAAGAGAAAGCAAATTAATGGAGGATTGAATACAATTATAACAGATCGCACAAAGCATTAGGGAATGTAAGCTCTAAAAAAATATAACAAAAAAATGAAAGAATCTATCATTTAGGATGAATTAGTCAATACTTAATCTGACAGTTATCAACAAATTGAATAACTTTAAAATAGATTAAGTAGTATGACAACACAACAAAAAATCATCAAAAACAAATTAGGTGTACTTGAATTAGCACAACATTTAGGAAATGTATCTAAAGCGTGTAAAGTAATGGGTTATTCCCGAGACAGTTTCTATCGATTTAAAGAATTGTATGAACAAGGCGGGGAACTTGCTTTACAGGAAATATCCAGAAGAAAGCCTGTATTAAAGAATCGTGTAGATGAAGCTATAGAAAAGGCTGTTGTTGATATAGCCATTGATAACCCTGCTTTGGGACAGCTTAGAGTAAGCAACGAGCTTAAAAAGAAAGGTTTAATAGTGTCACCAGGAGGAGTTAGAAGTATTTGGCTCAGACATGATCTGCATACTTTTAAATTGAGGTTAAAAGCGTTGGAAGCAAAATCCGCTCAGGATGGTATTGTTCTTACTGAATCTCAACTTTCAGCATTAGAAAGAGCGAAGGAAGAGAAAAAAGCTCATGGAGAGATTGAAACTCATCATCCTGGATATTTAGGAGCACAAGACACTTATTATGTAGGTAATATAAAAGGTGTTGGGCATATTTATCAACAAACTTTTATAGATACTTATTCTAAAGTTGCTTTTGCCAAGTTATATGACCGTAAGAATGCACTCATTGCAGCTGATATGCTCAATGATCAGGTCGTTCCTTTTTTTGAACAGCAGGAGCTTCGTTTACTTAGAATTTTAACAGACAGGGGAACTGAATATTGTGGAATAAGAGAACAGCATGAATATCAGCTTTACTTAGCTATTGAAGACATTGATCACACGAAAACCAAAGCTAAAAGTCCCCAAACCAACGGTATCTGTGAACGTTTCCATAGAACGATACAAGAAGAGTTCTATGCCATAGCTTTCAGAAAGAAAATTTACAGAAGCATTGAGGAACTACAATTAGATCTAAACAGTTGGCTGTCGTATTACAACAATGAAAGAACCCATACAGGAAAACATTGTTATGGTAAAACACCAATGCAGACGTTTTTAGATAGTAAAACAATAGCAAAAGAGAAACTATTGGAAACACTTGCTGAAGAACAAAAAATCCTTACTTTTGGAAGTAAGGACAATATCGAATAACTGACAAATATTTTTAGAACCAAACTGTCAGATCAAGTTGTGGCTATTACATTTAGGATGTCACAAAATTAGCTTGATTACATTGTTCGAATAGATTTTTAATGTTTGTACCTCGTGTTAAACTGAATATTTATTCTCTTATTTTCTGCTGAAATTCTCATTTCTTAAGGTACAATAACAAATAATTATAACATCCTGAAAAATTCCGTAGAAATCCCTGTTTATTTTTAATCATTTTAGTCTATATTTTCCTCTATTAAAAAAATTAATATTATAAAGCCCGGAACGGATACTATAATAATCCAATATCGCATATTTTAATATCATAATCCGTTTTATTAGCCATCTTGAATTAGCAATTTCAAAGCTACGATGCATTCTAATAATGTGAGTCTTTGCTTCTTTAGAAATTTCTACCTCACTCTCTGCCCAATCCTTTATTTCTTTCCATAATAAAACCCTAGTCTTTGCTGGCTTTTCTTCTCTTGTTTCAATTTTAGTAATCCGATTATTTTCGTGAATTCCTCTCATAGCTACTGGCCTATCCAATATACCTGGATAAAGATCTAAATAGTAAGATAAACGAAATAAAAATTCCGTATCTTCGTGCATTCGGAGAGATTTAAATAAAATGTTCATCTTAAATAAGGCATCTTTCCTTATTGTTAATGCATCTACACTGAATAACCCAAAACTTCCAATCATTCCTATTTGCCCTGGAAAAACATCTTCAGGCTTATATCTTTTATATACAGTTGTTAAACGCTCGCCAAAAACTTTATAGTATTTATTTTTAGCCTTTTGCGAATAATAACATACTCCGATCGCCCCATAAACCCCTTCTACTTTTGGATCTTTAAATAGCTCTTTTTCAGCATTGAATCGGTTAGGGAGGTAAAAATCATCTGCATCAAGAAAGGCTATAAAATCCCCTACAGCATTTTTAATTCCCAGATTTCTACTAAGACCCGCCCCACAATTTACATTATCTTTGTGCCGATATAGTTTTACTTTATTATGTTTTGACGTTAATTCTTTGCAAATCGCCAATGCATTATCTGGCGACTGATCTTCTATTAAAATAACTTCGCAAACCTCTTCAAGCCGTACAGCAGATTCTACTGCATTACGAATAAATTTCTCTGCATTATATACAGGAATAATTACTGATATTTTCATTTTAATATTCTTATGAACATTATTTATATGATCATTTAATTTTTTTTTCTCCTTATGATTGTACCTAGCAGTCCCTTTTGCCTTTGATATATCTGAATTGAAAATTTCACGTTGAAAAGTATATGCTGATAAATACAAGTACATTAAGAAGTAACATAACTACAAAAAAAATTATTTCACCACTATACCGTTCTTAGACTACCCTTCTGTTTGATTGCAAAAAAAATATTCTAGTTCTCCTTTTTTTATTTTGTGCATACGAATGCAATAACACTAGCGCAAGTAAGAAGGATACCGAACAGTATAGCAAAATCTAAGGATAATTACTACTTTTTTCTACTTACTTTTTTACTTTTTTCGTAAATAAGCCGGTTTTAATTCCGACTAGGTATCGTGAACAATAATAATGAAAGCAAATGTTGTTTGGACAATTTTAATAATAACTTAATCTCTCTATCCTTGAAAAGTTCTATGCTTATCTATAAAACTAGCAATAGATATTTCTTATTGTAATGTTAATATATAATCATATTTAATTTTTACAACTTCTGCTACTTTTTTATTTACAACTTTGGGAATTGTTATCTTAAAATCAATAGGCTTTACAACAAAGCTTCCCTGAAAATAAATCTTACCATCTTTAGTATAAATTGTTACTGGTGATGAAATAACCTTATCTGCTCCATGAAAGTTTAATATTCCTTGAATGGTAAACTTTTGCGGTGAAATAGTTATTTTTTTTTTGTCAAAATTTAACACTTTACCTTTAAATGTTACCTTGGGATATTTACCTGTTTCAGCATAGTTCTCATTAAAGTGTTCTTCCATTAAAGCTACTGTGAACTTAAAGTTTTTCACAAAAGAAATAGAAGCTATTCCACCTGTATCTGTATCGAATATAAAAACATTGTTATTTTCCTTAGCGCTAATGTCTTCAAATAATGGAACTGACGCTTCAAATGTTACTTGACCCTTTTTAGAGCTATATTTTTGGCCCAGTAGATTATTACTAAGCAGTAGTAGTATAAGAATTGATAATAAATTTTTCATGATTTTATCATTTAATTTTCAACAAGGCCACCTGCCTTCCACTGAGTGAAAAAGTTAATTTGACTTTGGGAAAGCGGTGCTGCTGGAGGCATTCTTCCCGAAGCGCCAGCCGGTCGTTGTATTCTATCTATAATATTATCTATATTATTTTTTGTTTGTTCATAGTTTGTTAGAAGCAGGACTGACCCAGGCCCACCTACTGAATGACAACCCATACATCTACTTTCAACAATAGGCTTTATTTCTACATTATAACTTACATCTTTAGTGATGACCGGTATATTATCTGAAATTTCCCCGTAGGTTCTACTGTCACAAGAAATTAACATAGCAACTAATGGCATTGTGTACACTATCTTTTTCATATTAAAAAACTCTATATAAATTAAACCCAAAATATATATTTCCTTTGCCCCAATTTCCTAGAGCATTGCTAAGGTACCCAGTATCTGAATTTAAAAATGAATTAGTAAATACCATTTGAAAAACATGTCCCCCAGTTTCCAAATCCATTCCTATTGATAAAGGATTTTTATAAAAACCATTTTTATCAAAATTCAGAAAATACTCCGCATTGATAGATATTCTCTTTGATATTTTATATCTCCCCCCCACTCCAGTTAAAAATTGATTTTTATTTTCAATATTTGGATCATAAAGATTTTTGTGAAGATATGACGGCGTTAACTGCACTGACAACTTATCACTAAATCTTCTGGAGATAAGAGCTTGGGTAAGATAAGTAAGCCGATCTCTAAACTCTAAATTTGAATAATTATCTCTGCTTAATTCCGTATTAAGGGCAACTACATTATAACCAACAATTTCAACAGGTGACTTATCATTTTGTTTCAGTAATCTATATTTAGCCGCGAATTCAAATGTTTTGAGATTTGTTTCCCTTGCGGCGCTCAACGATAACCAATCTTTAAGTCCATAAATTACACCTAATTTAGTAGATGACTCATCTAAACCAAAGAAGTTTTTAAATCCGTCACTAATATCTCCAAAACGGTGAGCGACTACCATATACCATTCTCCCTTTGCAGCAAGCTTAGTAGATTGTGCTGTTACAATTTGTAAAGCTTTAAAAGCAGGTTGGGAATTTTCTGGAACTTTTACAGTATCGATATCCTTTAATAAGTCTTGCTGTGAAAAGGCAAAATTTGAAAAAGACATTAACAAAAGTAATATTGATTTTTTCATAATATCATTTAATGTTTTTTTAGTTAAATTAGAATGGAGAGCTGGTGGTTTGAGCAATATCAACTATTAATTACTTTAGAAAACTATGGACTGCCCTAATATTAAGTAATAAGTGTCGTTTTTTTAGACAACTTTCAATAGATGAGTAATATTTCTACAGCAATAATACATTAAAAAAAAAAAATATAAAGAAAATCTAAATCTTACATACATATCTCAGCTATAAATATTCCCTCTTTTATTAATATTTTCAGCCAAATTATTTAAGCATAAAATAAAAATTATGATGTATTGTCGACCTGAAACTATATTGCAAAAGAACTGATAAATATGAATTATCAAATTGGCCGTATCAATGCTATGATATTGGTAAGGTTAAAAAAAACACATAGAGTACATTTTTAAACATTAATAACAAATATGGAATATAAATGGTTTTGGGACTCTTTAAAAAGAAAAATTTAACAAATTTACATTAATAAACACGTCTATAATTCCAGAATTCTTAATTGAGATAGGTATGTTGTATCAATATCTTTTTTCTAATCATTTGACTTCTATAAATTCGCTATTCAATATAGGTGCTTACCATGCATCTGAAATTTATATATGTAAAGTACATTTATATTAGTTACTAGATTATGAAAAAAAAATTCCTTTTTAGTGCATCCTTCTGTTTCTATGCCTCTGTCCATATTTTTGGACAAACAGAAAGAGAAAGAAGTGAAATTGTAAAAAATTATGACCAAATAAAATTGTTAAAGTTATTTGAGACCTTTCATGAAAAAGAAAAAACAGATAAAGCAGAAGCCATAGTATATGCAAAAAAAAACAATATTCCGCTTATTATTAAAACGAGGAAAGGATCACTGAGAGAATTAATAAGGATTGAAAACGGTAAGCCTGTCTATTATACTACCGATAATATAAATGCAGCAAAATCCACCAGAACAAATTTCCTTAATAGTGGAGGTGCTCTAGATTTAAACCTTAACGGAGAAGATATGGTCATTGGTGTATGGGATGGAGGAGCTGCTCGGGCAACACATATTGAATTTGATAACAGAGTCACAATAAAAGATAATGCTACTTTTAATAACATTAGTAACAGTGATCATTCAACACATGTTGTTGGGACCATTGGAGCAGCAGGGGTAATATCAAAGGCTAAAGGTATGGCTCCAAAATCCCAAATAGATGATTATGATTGGAACTCCGATAAATCTGAAGTGATTGCAGCAGTATCCAGAGGGTTACTATTATCAAATCACTCCTATTCGCTTCTATCAGATACACTTGATGATTCATTATTTGGAGCCTATACAGAAGACTCGAAAAACTGGGATGACATTTTATTTAATGCCACCTCCTACCTTGCAGTACACTCAGCAGGGAATGATGGGACTAATTATTATAATACTATTGGCAATGCAAAAAAAATAATTAATGCAAGTCCAATGGGTGGACCAACTGATTTGTTTGATAAATTAACTGGAGCCGGAACTTCTAAAAACGCTTTGATTGTAGCAAACGCACAAAGTGTTCTTGTAGATCGTTGTGGTAATTTTATAAGTGCATCTATTAATGATACGAGCAGTCAAGGGCCAACAGATGATCTAAGAATTAAACCCGATATTACAGGTTATGGAACGAATATATATTCTTCCGTTGCATTTAGTGGTTCATTAAGTAGTAATACTAATTATGATTCAAAGACTGGGACATCAATGGCTTCACCGAACGTAACAGGTACTTTAGCATTAATACAACAACATCACAAGAATGTTCAACAAAGATATATGTTGGGCGCAGAAATTAAGGGACTAGCCTTACATACTGCCGATGATGCTGGAATACAAGGTCCGGACTCGATGTTTGGATGGGGTTTACTGAATGCAAAAAAAATGGTAGAAACCATTAACGAAAAAGGAAAGGCCTCACTTATCGAAAATAAAACTCTACGTAATAACGCAAAAGAAACATTTACCATAAATTATGACGGAGTAAAAAATTTAACAGTTTCTATTTCGTGGTATGACAAGGGAGGAGTAATACAGGCACGAAATGAGCTAAATAATAATACAACAAAAAGATTGGTTAATAATCTGGATCTAAAAGTAACTCGAGAAAATGACAATACGGTTTACCAACCTTGGGTCCTAACATCTCGCTCTACAAATACAAGGGCAGAAAATGATAATGACAATTTTGAAAGAGTAGATCTTGGGATTGTTCCAGCCGGAAAATATACAATAGAAATCAGTCATAAAGGAATTTTGGATGGCGGATTACAAAATTATACATTGATTGTAACTGGTATAGCTACAGAAAGTATAGGAGACACGTTGATTGCTACGTCCCAGCCATGTACTAATAAAGACAATTCCAAAGCCATCATATATCCTAATCCTGTAGATACAGAGATTAATCTTCTTAATGTAGAAGATGGCACTCTTTATGTAATTTATGACCTGTCAGGAAGAGCTATACTACAAAGCACTCTTAAGGAAGCTAAAATTAATGTATCCTCTTTAATAAGTGGTAGATATATCTTAGTACTAGATGAAAATAGTTATAAGTTTATAAAAAAATAATTTCAATTATTTAATTAAAGCTATCGTTTTGAGACATCTTTTTGTTATCAGATAGCAAAATAGTTTTGAAAAAATATTTGTCCAATAATTTCAATCCTATAACTGCGTGGGATAGCAAAAAATCTATTAGACAAGTTGTAATTCAGAAGTTTAAATATTATATAAGTAATTTTTAGCTTTCCGAATTTAAAAAACATCATTACTAGTACTAGAATATACTGTTCATTTTAATAGTAATGTGATTGAAACAAATGCATAATATTGAATTTCATATGTAATCACTGGTTTTTCATTTTCTACAATAAGATTCATATCTTACATAATCATTAATTAAATAATCTTATTGTACGATAGAGAACAAAAAATTGCTTTCCTTTTTGAAACTAGTTTCAAAAAGGAAAGCAATAGTGATAATATTCTTTGTTAATTTTATTTTTGCTTATAGTAAACTAAACAATTACATTTTCTTTAACAAATTTAAATTAATATTATGATTACAATTAGATTAAAAAACTTTTCTAAATTATTTTTAAGTGTCTTTACATTATTGGCAATGGCCCTTATTTCGTTTTCTTGTGACAATAGTAATGATGAGGAAATCACGCAAAAAGTGGTTGACAATAACCTTGCAAATATGGAAGTTGTAAAGAAAAATTATGCTGCTTTTGGAGCAGGAGATATTCCTGGAGTACAAGCAGTAGTTTCCGAGAATACTGTATGGATCTATCATGGTGCCCCCCCTATCCCGTATACCGGAACCTATAACGGAAAAGAGGGCGTAAAAACATTTATAAATAATATTATAAATAATGTCAAAGTACTTAATTTCAAAGTTGATAAAATGGTTGCTGGAGAAAACAATACTGTGATTGTGACCGGAGAAGAAACACAGGAAATAAATTCGAATAAAAAAATCCTTACCCAAAAATGGATTCATGTCTATACGGTAGAAAATGGACTTATCACAAAATTAGAAGAATTTGCAAATACTGCAGCTGCTGTTGAAGCATTTCAGAATTAATTAATAAAGATTTTTCTAACAATTTAATTTTCAGTTTTTCTAAAAAACAGATAATAAGAATTTCTTATTGTCTGTTTTTTTTGAAATATGTGCTATTTGACCAATATTCATTTTTCTATTAACAAAGTATTTAATTTCTGTTAAGTTTTTTAGCAGATTTTTCTTTTTATCTACGAAGTAATCATAATCCATTAAAACAGCACAATAAAATTATTTATAGTATTACCAATGAGATATTTATGTGATAGACACTTTTTTTTAAAATAACTCCATACTTTATAAATTTGCTTTATATTATAAAAATTGATTGTCTATAAGGAGTTTCAATTATAAACAACTTTGGTAATAGATATTGATAGCTTTAAATTTGAGATCAAAAGACAAATGTTAAAAGAGATCATTTCTAAGCGTAAATAATGGTTAAAAATAAAATTTTAAAAATATGCAAACTTGTAAACAGGAAATAGCAGCTATTAAGGATACCATAGAAATTGTTTCAGGAAAATGGAAACTGCATATTTTGGGAACATTGGCTCGCACTGGAAAAATGCGTTTTATGGATCTACTACGTGATGTTGATGGTATTGCCACAAAAATGCTATCAAAAGAATTGCAAGATATGGAAATGAATCACTTAATAAGCAGAACTGTTGTAAGAACTAAACCAATCACAGTTGAATACAATCTTACAGATTTGGGAAGAACATTAATACCAATCATTGGTGAAATAACAAAATGGGGTATTGATTATAGGAGAGCACTTTATGAGGATTCAAGATCAAGCATGTAATATCATTAGATTAACTTCTGATAATAATATCAACATAAGACAAGATCAATAAGATTTCAACTGGAATAATGTAGAGATATTTCTGGAACTTATTTGGAATTTACATAAATATTTATTGTAAATTCAATATCAATAAAAATAGTAGAGCAAGGCAGCCCCGTCATTTGTACAAACTTGAAAAATAATAGCTTCTTTACAACGGTTTAAACTAAATATAGCATCATCAAGATAAAAATTGATTAAATGATATAACTTTGCTAATCCTGCTCTACTTTTTATTTTCAAAAAAGAAGTTATCTATTCTTTACAAATCCAAAACTTGCCTTAAAATGACAAGGCTTCGGTACTTACTGGTCACGAAACATTTTCTATAGTTGATAACTAAAGAACTATCTGTAAGTAACAATAATTGTAATAAGCAAAGTAATTTTAATTACTAGTAAAACTACAGATAACTTTTAAACCTACTATAAGCATCAATATTTAAGAGTATATTTATCAAAACAATTCTAAACACTACTCTTATTGAATTCACAAGATAATTTGCCTTATATTTTGAATATCATAAATTACTACATTATTCATTGCTTATATGATCTTCCGAAAAAAGTAATATTTAAAATATATTTCTGACTTGCGATAAATCTGGAAAAACAGTAATTTTTAGAAGTTTTTATTAATATCATTTTATCTGTATTGAAGAAGGGAAAACAGTTAATGAACTTTACTGGGAACACAGGATCAGCCAGCTCGCCCTTTTTCAGGTAAACAGCAAATGCGTTGGATTTAACACACAGCAACGCTCAAAAAGAATTGGAAGAGGAATTTTCACAGTACAGAAAATTGTAACAGAACCTACTTTGGAAAATCTTTTGATCGGAATGTGATTTCAAAAAAGCTTTAACATGCTCCGAAGCAGGAATTAATTGTTTATTGTGAAGCAAGTATACAAAATTCACACCTTAATTGAGGAATAAAAGGTAGAAACGTCTTCACTCACGGTAAGGTAAAAGTATCTTTCGTCGGATTATCCGAATATAAACTTAAGTATTGATTTTTATGCACAATACTAATGTGATGAAAGCGTAAGAAAATATCAGTAAATAACAGTCCTGAGTTTATTGCACAAAATCTGAAATCGTAATGCCAAGAATAGGAAATACAATCGCATTATTCCGACTGAAACGCCTACACAAAATTTCATAATGAATGATGTAACCTGAATCCTTGGACAGAATTTTAAGATTTTTATTTGTTCGAGAATATAAAAACAGATAAGATCATATGCGAAATCTTGATTTAGCTGCACAATAACGAACTGCGTATAACTTACATCAGTACTACCTTACACCTAATTATAACTCCACAACAAATATCAAAAAGAATTTATGCCTGCTTGAATTAGCACAACATTTAAGCAATATATTCAAGGATGTAAAGTAATGCCCTATTCCCGAGACAGTTTCTGTCGATTTAAAGAAATGAATTGACAAGATGGCGAGCTTGCCCTGCAGGAGGTTTCCAGAAGAAAACCTGTATTAAAAGAATCGTGTAGATGAGGCTTTTGAAAAGGCTATTGTTGACATAGTTATGGGAACTCAGAGTAAAAACGAATTCAAAAGAAAGGTCTTATTATTCTACATGCGAATTTAGAAGTATTTTGCTCAGAAATGATTTGCATATTTTCAAATTTAAATTACAAAGCGCTAGAAGATTTAAGATGGCAGAGGTCCTTTCACATAAGATAGAGCTAAAGAAAATCCGTGCAGAGATCGAAATACACCATCTGGGATATTTACATATATCATGTGAGATATAAAGAGGTCTGTTACATTTATCATCAAACTTTAATAGAGAATTATTCAAAAATTGTTTTGCAAAATTTATATAATTGTAAGAACGCTCTTATTTCTGCCTATACCCTCAATGATCAGGTGATTCCTTTCTTTGAAAAGCAATAGCTTCCTTTACTTAGAATTTTAACAGACAGGGGAACTGAATATTGTGGAATAAGAGAACAATATGAATATCAGTTTACTTAGCAATTGAAGACATTGATCACATGAAAACCAAAGCCAAAGATCCTCAAAACAATGGCATGTATGAAAGTTTTAATGGAACTATAAAGGAAGAGTGTTATGTCATAGCTTTCAGAAAGAAAATTTACAGAAGCATTGAAAGGCTACAATTGTATCCAAATAAATGGCTGTCATATTGCAACAAATAAAAAATACATACCGAAAAGATTGTTATGGTAAAACTCTATACAAAAGCTTTTAGACAATAAATTTATGGTAAATAAGGAATTATTGAAACTTATAGAAGAACAAAAAATCCTTACTTTTGAAAGTAAGGATAATATGGAATAACTGACAATATTTTAGAACCTAATTGTAGTATAAAGTTGCAGCTATTAAAATTTCTTTTCAGATCTTATTCTTCCATAAAGGACAAATCTCCATTTCGATTATAGATTAAAACCTTTGAGATCTTATCAACTAATTCCTTGCCGTGAATACGTTCTATTAAGTATAAAGAACTATCTAATCCTGAAGTAATTCCCGCTGCTGTAACTATCTTTCCATCTTCTACAAATCTGACCTTTTCAATGATTTCCACTTTAGAGTTTTGCCTTAATTTATCTAGTGCTTGATAATGTGTTGTAGCTTTTTTGCCATCTAGAATTCCAGTCTTTGACAACAATAAAGCTCCAGTACAAACAGACATCGTTACTTTTGTTTTTTCGTTTTGCTTCTTAATCCATTCAAATAGCTCAGAGTTTCCATTTAAAATACCATCAATTGTTTGAGGTCCACTTCCTGGAATAATTAAAATATCAGCTTGAGGCGCATTTTGAAACGAATATGTTGATTTCATCATTACAACATCTGCCTCTGTTGGAATTAAACGTTCTGTAGATTCTGAAACAGTGTATAAATTATAACTAGGATCTATCAAATTCGCTTTTGCAAAGACATCTACAGGTCCATTTAAATCCATAGCTTCTACATGATCATAAACAAGGAATGCTACATTGATTTTCTTTTTTTCCTTTTTCATTTCCTGAACAGCTGAAATCTGTGCTTTGCTAATTGCAGCAAAACCAAAAATTGAAATAAGAATAATGAGGGATTTTAATAATTTCATTTTTTATTGATTTAATGAGTTATGTTAATTATTTTATTATAGTTATTAAATATATTTTTAAGAGTAATTTCCATCTCTTAAATTTTATAGCATTATATCATTTTGGAATTGATTTTTAGTTTTTTTGTTGCTTTGATAGTATGAAGGTGTAATATTAAAGTGCCGTAAAAAAGCTTTACCCATAATATTGGAATTTGAGAACCCACAGTTTTCAGCAATTTCTTTCAAAGAAAGGTCTGTTTCCTGTAAGAGTCTCATGCATGACTCTATCCGTAATTTTTCAATATACTTAGCAGGAGTAAATCCAGTTTCTGAAAGAAATACTCTTGCAAAATTTCGAGGACTCATGTTCAGGTGAGAAGACAATCTTTCGACATTAAGCTTTTCTTGCAGATGTTTAGCGATCCATAATTGCAGGTTTTGTATCGGCTTTTTACTTGAAAGTTGTTGACTAAGTAGATTGCTAAATTGTGACTGATTACCGGGTCTCCGAAGATACAAAACAAGATAGCGCGAAATTCTTAAGGCTGCGTCAAGACCCTGATCTTCCTCTACTAAAGCTAAAGCGAGATCTATACCAGCAGAAGCCCCAGCAGAAGTATAAATATTTTGATCTTTGACAAAAATTGGGTCCGAAAGAACATTAATTTCTTTATACAAGTCTTGCAGTTCCTGACTATTTTTCCAGTGTGTCGTAGCCTGTTTATTATTCAATAAGCCGGTTTCGGCTAATACAAATGCTCCAACGCATATTGACCCTATTCTCCTTATCTTAGTAGCATGCTTCTTTATCCATTCTACTAATATTGGATAACTTTTCCACTTTTTATGACTGGGAAAACCAGCAATTAATAATGTATCAATTTTTAGCTTAGTATTAAATAAAATACTTCTTGTTAGAATCTTAACGCCACTTCTTGTTATAACCTCAAGTTCGTTGGTAGGAGAAACTATATGAACTTCATAATTAATATCATTATTTTGATCATTTGCCATAGTAAAAACATCTGCAGGTCCTGTAATATCAAGCGTCAATGCGTCAGGCATAGCGACAATAACAATCACATGTTTTTTCATTATCTCGATTTATTACAAAGGTATAGCTCATATAATAAGTTTACAAGGCCAATTTTAAATTGATTCCTGCCAAATGTGACTTTAATACAATATTTGATTAAATCCTTGTGCTGTGATACCTTTATTTATAACTGATTCTGATATATTACTATTTTTCTCTAATATTTAGTTTCCTGTTGGTAATTAGTTTCATATAGGAAAGTGATCGTGTTATTAAGGTAGCTATTGCCTAATATTGGAAATATAATTATCAATATATGGATTTTGTTTTATTAAGTAAAAAATCACTTTTTGTGCTTGTAACAGGATCGTTATTAATTTCCTGCAACGGGACAGGAGATGATAAAATGACGAAAAAGAAACGAGAATATGAAAAAAAACAATTGAATATTGTCAATCCAGATAAGTTGTTTGATCCGCTGCCTTATAGCTTTTCTCACAGCATTTCTGTAGATGCCCCTTTAAAATTTTGTTTTATAGCAGGGCAGAGTGGTGGTATTGGAGAACAGCAAATTCTCTCTAATAATTTTCGGATTCAAGTTAAAAATGCTTTGCAAAATTTGAAAGTTGCATTAAATAGTCAGTCTATGACCATGGATAACGTTGTTAAAGCTAACCTTTTAATTGTCAATTACGATCAAGAAAAATTGAAGATCTGGGAAGAAGAAGCAAAGAAAGTATGGAGAAATTCGCAATTTCCAACAAGTACCTTAATCCCAGTAAGCCAATTAGCACTGCCTAATATGTTATTTGAAATAGATGCAATAGCAGTGCAGGGTAAGTAATATTAATGGCTTTTTTATTGATAACGAAATTATTTATCATTTTAACTAAAGACTATTCATTGAATATAAGAGAATTAATCATTGGCAATATAGTTTGTAAGGTAAAAAGTATCAATAATTACAATCTTACAAGGATGTTATCATATTGATTTTAAGAAAAATAATACAATTACAAAAAGTTTTAATGAGGATTATCCGTAATATTAAAAATATGGAAATAAAACAATTAAATTTTATTAACCTGGTAGAATTAAATGCTCCAATATGCTTTGTAGAAGGTCCGTTAAAACTGTGTTTTATTGCGGGACACAGTAGCAGAACAGATGTAGAAAAAATTCTGACTAATGATTTTCGAACCCAAGTCCAAAACGCATTACATAATCTGAAAATTGCATTACAAAGGCAATCCATGACTAGTGAAAATGTTGTGAGGACTAATCTTATGATTGTTAATCCTAATCAAGACAAATTGAAAATTTGGGAAGAAGAGGCTAAAAAAGTATGGAGAAATTCACAATGTCCAACAATCACTCTAATTCCAGTAAATCGATTACTTTTTTTTAATATGTTATTCGAAATAGATGCAATAGCAGTGAAGCATGAATATTGTTAGTCGTTAATTCCAAGTCGTGTTATAACAATAGATTCGCTACAAATTAAGAGAGGGTTTTCTTAGCCATAGAAGATGCCGAAATAAAAAAGGAGACCTTTTCGGTCTCCCTTTCCGTATATCTGTGCTATAACAATAGATTCGCTACAAATTAAGAGAGGGTTTTCTTAGCCATAAAAGATACCGGAAATAAAAAGAGGAGACCTTTTGGGTCTCCCTTTCCGTATATCTAAAAGCCTGCTGCTGGTAGGTTGCTCCCCAGCAGAGCCTACTTCCTCTTGGGCTTTGAAACTAAATTAATATTTTTATGTTTTATATAACTTAAGTAAGTATAATTTCTGGGCAATATTACTTCATTCGAGTCCCAAAATTTTGCAGTAACATCAGGCTGAATAGGGATGAGATGTTCCAACAACTGTAACTTTTCCCAAGGCGTTTTTCCATTCAAAGAAGAGTGTGGTCTTTTCTTATTGTAGAACTCCTGCCATTCAATAGCTAAAGCATTTAAATCAAGATCTGGATCAGATAAATCTATTAGTGACCAGAATTCGGATTTGTCAGTCTGTTGGGTTCTTTCTACTTTACCATTTAAATGAGGGGATCTAGGCTTGATGGGCCTGTATTTGATAAAATGCTCATGCAATTCGTATTGAAAGGAATAATTAAAAAATTCCGTTCCCCAGTCAGTTTGAATATGCTGTATAGGAAAATAGAATGTATCCAAAATTTCACCTAAAAAATGTATCGTACTTTCTGCTTTTTTATTAGAGTAGATCCTAATAACTTTCATTCTTGTACAGTCATCAATAGCTGTAAATTGATAAGCCTTATTCCTGATTTTAGTGACAT
This sequence comes from Chryseobacterium sp. Bi04, assembly GCF_918698085.1. Classification (GTDB taxonomy): domain Bacteria; phylum Bacteroidota; class Bacteroidia; order Flavobacteriales; family Weeksellaceae; genus Chryseobacterium. Next base: position 214,384 of record NZ_CAKKLP010000004.1, on the reverse strand, counting down.
CCAGTTGAACTCTATCCCCTGGAACTTCTTTGCTGTATCTTTTGTAATCAGATTTTTTACGCCTTTTGAATACAGGATTAACTTTATGTTTAAAGAGTACCCGCCAAACAGTCATTGCAGAAAGCATGATTCCTTTTCGAAGCAGATGAATTGAGATTCTTGCTGCTCCCCATCTTTTTTTCTCTCTTAAATCAAGGATAATAGATTCAGTTTCTTTTGTAACCTTAGTATTAGTAAGGGTTTTAGGACGTCTTGACTTATCTGACAGTCCTTGTTCTCCTTCTTCTTTATATCTTTTTATCCATCGGTGAAGTGTTGATCTTGCAATTCCACAGCGTAAGGCCGTTTTCGTGACAGAACCCGATTCTAAATAGATTTTAAGCCAATCTTTGCGAGCCTTAACTTGCTGTTGTTGTTTATTCATGGATAAAGGTTTTAAACTTTACACCATAAATTTAAGTCATTTTTGTAGCGGATCTATTGATACTTTACAGTATATCTAAGCTTATTGCTGGCAGGTTGATCCCAGTGGAGCTACTTCCTCTTGGTCTTTGAGACTAAATTACTATTTTTTTGTTTTATACAACTTAAATACGTATAATTTCTGGACAATATTACTTCATTCGGGTCATCGGAGAAAGTATGATCCCTTTTCGAAGCAGATGGTGAGATTCTTACAGCTTCCTATCTCTTCGCTCTTTCTCAAATCAAATATCGAAATTCAAATTTCTTTTGTAACCTTAGTATCGGTAAGGGTTTTAGGAAGTCTTTACTAATCTGAAAATCTTGTTCTCCTTCTTCTTTATACCTTTTTATCCAACGGTAAACTGTTGATCATGCAATTCCACAGCGTAAAGCCATTTTTGTCACAGCCCCGATTCTAAATAGATTTTAAGCCAGCCTTTGTGAGCTTTGACTTGCTGTTGCTGTTTATTCATGGGTAAAGGTTTTAAAATTTACTCCATAAATTTTACTCACTTTTGTAGCGGATCTATTGATACTTTATATCTATGCTTTGCTAAAGCAGATATTTCAATGGCCATATTAGCAAAAATCTAAAAATAGATCCTTTAGCACACTTTTATTACAGGTTTTCCTTCTAATACCTTTTTTATACTCGAAATGATAAAATATTTCGGATTCTAATTATCAAAAAAAACTCTATATCCATTCGTTATCCTAATAGTTCCCTATTCTTCTATTAGAATATCTTTCCTTTAAAATACTAATAAGTCTCCATTTGATAGTGCTAGTTTGATCTGAATCAAAAATAATGTTTTCAATATTTTTGCTTTCTTTTCAAACTCTTATTTATGATACTAACAATCCAAATGAAAACCAGTTTCTTGGAGTGATTATGACTAAAAATCCTCCACTAAACAAATCAATTATGGAAGTTAATAAAGTTTATATCCAAGAACATTCAACTCTGTTATCGAGTCTGTCTATTTCTTTTGGGCAGACTCTTTTAATTTTTTTGACAGAATGTCTAGCTATTTCCACTTGCTTACCACAATAGGATATGTATATTTTAGCATTATAATTTTCTCTATATCAATTATAAATTTGTTTTTCATGGATATCTATTATGCTTCAAAGTATTTTATGATCATGATAAAAGCTGTATCATACTGTTAATTTGAAGTTTAAAAAAAACTTAACCGAATTCATATCTCATTGCTATATAAACTTTGTTTTCTTTATAGAAACTAAGACTCTATTTTCTTAGAACATCAATTTCAGTACATGGTGTGAGCAAGACCTAAGTGAAGCTCAATGCAACCTAATTTCAGATCAATGCTAAGCTTTCTTTCCTATGCATAAAAAAAATACCCCTAAAAAGTGTCTAACTTTTAGGGGCATTCCATTTTTTTTGGGCGGATTCTTTTATATATACTACTTGGTAGAAATATATTGTATGGCTGCTTCCAACACTCTATCTACAAATGTTTTTGGAGAATTTTCCATTTCTGACAACTCGGCATCTGAAGGTGGTGCCACATATATATCTGGTTTTATCCCAATTCCTTCAATAACTTCACCGTTTGCATCTTTGTGGGCCATTACCGGCATATAAAACTGTAGATAGCCTCCTGCTATTTTTTCTTGGGTACCTCCATTGAATGCATCAGACTCTGTTGTTAACCCGGCCAGTCCCCCTGCACTGTAATCCCCTACAGAAATAACATGAGATCCCTGACTTTTTAACATCAATGTTGACATTTCAGACATGCTCATACTTCCCTTATCAATTAAAATAACAGTTGGTATGTTGGATGGAATTCCAAATTTATGTGGATTGACATGCATAGGTATCCACGGAGTATAATTAAACCGGCCAGTTCCTTCTTTTGTTCTTTGATAGCCTACCAAAGCATTTTGAGTAATAAAACGATCGGTCCAGAATCTTGCATCAACTAAATAACCACCACCGTTGCCTCTCAAATCAATGATGACTTTTTTAATTTCTCCTTTATGCAATGCATTAAGAAATTGTTTGTAGAAAGGAGCGTTATTAATTATTCCTTGTGCATGCCTCTGAAATAATGGTAAATCATATCCATGTTTAGCATGAGTATCCATCCAGTTTTGAAACCACAATATGTAAGCTCGACTTTCGGGGGTTAATATATCAGCTGGATAAGTGCTATCTTTGTTATAAGCAACTAGGGTTTTTGAGTTTGCTAATGCTTTTTTCGTAACATCTAAAAAAGCATCTGATATGATTTCAGTATTTTTAAATGTGCTAATTTGATCATTAAAAGATTTTACTTCAACAGAATTAGGAAACGAATTCCATTGGTTTAATATATTGATTGTAAAGTTTTCTACTTTATTTCTTAAAGCTACATCGCTAATAGCATTGAGTTGTACTGAATTTTTAATAGCGGTTGTTGTTAAGACTAGTCCATTACCTGGATCCGGTTTTAGATAGGTGTCCAAAAGGTCAATTTTTAACGCATTTGATAAACTAAAGTTATTGAAACTAAAATAATAAGTATCCGGATTGGATTTTAGACTTCCCATTTGATAAGTGAACGTTCCTGTTCCTCCCAGGGAATCGAGCTTTATATTTCTAGTTATTGAGTCATTTCCAAGTTTATCCATCATATACGCTGTCTTTACTTTAAAGTCATATGTATTATTAGGTTGGCTCTTCATTTGCCCTCTGAATTGAATGTTGTTGGATTTCGATTTTGAATATGGCAATAAAACCAGCAGACTAAAATGACGGTCCATAATAGGGTCTACTATATCAGTGAAATACTGTATTGCTTTTTCTCGCCCTTCTAGAATTTCCTTATCATTACCTTTATTAAAAGTTTTTAATGCTTCAAATTTAGGATAATATTCTCTGTAAACGGCATCCCAGTCCATACCATCTTTTCTTTTCTGTTCATAAAAATAATTATATCGCTCGTCCATCACTGTCCAGAATACCTTAAAAAGGTCTGCGTAGGATTTTATATCATCAGCTGTATATCTTGCTGGTTCCTTTGTTGAAAGTTCATCTTCTGCAACACAAGAGTTAAAGGTTATAGCAGATAGAAGTATTCCGAATATAAGAACTAATTTTCTTGTCATATTATATTTTATTTAAAAGTTAATGAAGCTGGACATTAATTAAAATGATATGCAATACCTAGTGAAATCGTGTAAGATCTCATGGTCATTTTTTGACTTTTATTTGTTGCTGCTTTATTAACATCAGAAAGTCCATATTGATAATTGTAAGATCCATAAATATTAAATTTTTTGAGCGAGTATCCCAACTGAGCTTGTCCCTGTAGTCCATAACCAAACCTATTGAGTTGATTCTCATTCTTCTTAAAATCATAAGTATCTGATACTTTTGCATAATTTCTATGCTCATTTTCCTGAATTTCTGACAGAACTGGATATTGGCCGTTTCTTTCCATGTTTACCCAATATTCTGTATACATGCCTCCAGCCAATTTAATCCATACCCCCTTACCTTCATGTGGATTATTAAGAATATAACCTCCAACCAATAAAGGGAAAGCCAAAAAATCATTATCATATCTAGTAAACCATCCAGACTGAATTCCCGTTCTTTCAAATTGATAATTTTTTTGTAGATAGGATATTCCAGTAGAAACAAAAAGAGATTTCCAAATAATATATTCTGCAGAAAGGTTTACTCCGAAGCCATAACGTGCAGTATATTTGGAGTCCACTAGACTAGATAAATTAGCATTCATGGCTGAATATGTATATCCTCCATCAATAGCCACTCTAAGTTTATTTTGGGCAGATAGGCCCAAGCTAGTTAATAAAAACAAAGACAAGTATAGAACATTCCATAATTTATTTTTCATAAATTTCTATTTAATTCTGTTAGAAATATTTTTAATTATTTAATTTCAATTTTATAAAATCATGATAATGAAAGATATCTTTCATTATCATGATAATTATTGAAATCTAGAGCTATTTTTTAATAATTTTTTTAATAGTTTTTTCGTTCCCATTGTCCAATGACAGAATATAAACTCCTTGAATCAATGACTCAACATTGATAGAATGGCCTTTTGTTTCTCCAGACAATATTGCTCTTCCATGAGTATCTGTAAATTGGTATTTAAATTCTGCGGATGAAGAAGAACTAATCTTAATAACATCTTTTACAGGATTTGGATAAATATTTATTTTCTTGCTATCATCTAATGGGTTGACAGCAATTAACGAATTAATAGGGTTGACATTGCTAATTCTTAACATATAGTCTTCAACTTCACCAAAACCGAAATCCTCACATGGCGAAGTTGGTAAAGAATTATATTTTAATATCACCCTCATTTGCACATCGCCTGTTACTGCAGTTAAGGGAATCATTATATTACCCGAAACAAGATGATCTTTATTTGGAGCTTTAGACCAAGCAAGCTCTCCAGCATCAGTAAAGTCACCATCTCCGTTATAGTCAATGTAAACCGCATATGCATCATTAGCTTTCGGATGTCTATAAAGAAACGTATATTGTTCTAACCACCATGGCGTTATCGTAATAGTATAGGTATTTCCTTTTACTACATTCCCGATAACAGAAGTGAAATTCTCGTATCCGGACGGATTACCTTTTGAAGATTTATTAATGCCTGCAAAATTCACATTAACAATAGCTTGATTCGTCGTATTTACCCCAGCTGGAGCACATTTGGTTATTGTTTGTACTTTATTACTTTCAACTGAGATATTTCCTGCAGCATCTTTTGCTTTTATAGAGAAGCTATACGGAGTAGAAGGTAATAGCCCTGACACAGAATAAGTTGTTGCAGAAGTTGTAGAGTCGAGTAAGTTTGGTCCTTTGTAAATATCGTATCCTGTTACTGCTACATTATCTGTGGCTCCAGTCCACGATAGAGTCGTAGAATTGGATGTTGTAGAAGAGACTGTCAATTGTGGTGCAGCAGGTGCTTCTAAATCTGCCCCAGCAGCTGGGCCTGTGTATTCTTGACCCAAACCTACAGCATAAAATGCATTTTGAGTAGCTATAAGTTCCTGAGAATTTGCTCCAAAAAGATCTTTTGCGGATTGAATTCCATATAGTAAAGCACTTGCATAGTTGGAATTTGCTGTAAGATAAGACGTTTCTAACCTGTAGACTATTTTTGCTGCTTTTTCAAATCCTATACCTGTAACATTATAGCTATTTCCAATATCGTTTGTCCCTGATCCTCCCATTACTAAAAGGTAGTACCAGTAGTTTAAGACACCGCTATTGTAATGAACCCCACAATTATCATTGTAGTAAGGACTATTTTCATTCCCATTTGGAATACAGGTATTACTGGCATCTTTCCAATAGGTTCCTTTGTAGGTATCCGGCTGTTTTGTATATCCTGAATTGGGATTACTTAGTGATCTTAAATAATTAGGAGCTACGTTGGTAATATCCTCACCAATTAAGAAGTTCTGCTTCTCGGGTGCGTAGGCATTTTCAACCACGGCTCCCCAAATATCAGAAAATGCTTCATTTAAAGCTCCGGATTCTCGTTGATACACGAGTTTAGCCGTTTCCTGACATATTGCGTGGCCTAATTCGTGAGCGGTTACATCAAATGCCCCCAAAGGCTTAAGTTCATTATTTCCATCGCCATACATCATTGCGTTTCCATACCAAACTGCATTTCCATAATTGGTTCCTACATGTACGAAGCTATTAAGAGCAGCTCCTTGATTATCATAACTATTTCTGTTAAATGCAGTTTTGAAATAATCATAAGTTTTGCCTACTCCCCAATGAATATCCAGTGCTACATCATTCCCTGTTGATGAATGTTCTGCTGTTGTCCAGTTGTTGTCAGTATCAGTAATATTGTTTTTTGTAAGATTGTTAAGGTCCGCATTATTATTATTGTAGGTATTGACTCCTCCACCTCTTGTATTGTCTTTTAATGCATATGTTCCACTAACAAGAGTGGTTTCAATTGATTTTGTCCCGCTGTATTTTGTTTGGGCACTTCCGGTAACAAAAATTGAGGCAAAATCCTGTTTTGATTGGTTTTCCGGTCCGGCAGGAGAAGTACCACTCATTCCTTTTCCGTGAGAATGTTCTCCCGCATGCTTCATAATCTGGTCATTAAGCAATATTGCTCCGGATTTAGCATCTACATACACATGGGATCTTACGAAAGGTTCAGCAGAAAAGATATCAAACTTGTAGGACAGTAAAAGTCTGTATTTACCATTGGAAGCTTCAACCGGCAATAATACAAGTTCTCCTTTAGGTTGATAACCAATGTCTTTTCCGTGTTCGGTATCTGTCATTAAAGTTTTGCTACCCAGGTATTTCATGGCTTTATCAAGGGCTGTAGCTTCTGAAATACTTGCCTGAGTATTGACATTGCTCGCATCGTATATTTCACCATTCATACTTACAAGGTTTCCTTTTATATAGTGTAATATATAATTGGCAAATTCAACCTTTATACCTTTGTGGTAAAGCTGGTACCTGTCATCAGAAAAATCACTGAACAGTTTTGCCGATTTAGTTTTAATCATTGTAGATCCGGTGGGCAGAGCCAAAACCTCTGAGAAAAATTTTCTATTGTCCGAGCTTGCTAATTCTTTAGCTGTAGTTCCGGGGTTAAATATAATTAGTGAAGATCTGCCATCTTCACTTTTAATTCTTCGCTCAATAAATCGTTGAGCATTTAGAGCCATTCCACTCACTAAAAATGGAATACAAATAGCAAAAGTTAATTTGTTTTTCATAATAAATATTTTTTTTAATTGGTACGAATATCAATTCACTTCGCTATTTTAAGATATATTTTGCCCTAATTCATCATTTTATGATATAACATAAATATCACAAACAGTATATTTTATTGAAAAAAATACACTATTTATGATATTTCTTTTGGATATTAGAAATTAGAGACTAAGTGTTAATACCTTTAATGGTTATCAAATTATTATTTTTACAGATATTCACAATAACTGGGCATTTACATTCTGAATGAGTTATTTCTATGATGTTTTCTTTTAGATAAAAGGATAAATGAAATAGTAATTGTTGCAATGAATATTATTCTGATATTATTTCCATTTTAGTTATGCTGATTATAGATATCAATCAGTACTTATTAATATTAAAAAACTCATCTACTTGTAAGCGAAAAATGACCTTGAAGATAATTTATGTAAAGGATACTATTTGTTATGAATCAACATCTCCAATAAATAGGGTTAATTTTACGTATTCCTGATCCTCATATCTTTTAACAAGTAACATGAGGAAAATTTAGACTTGGAAATCTATATTTTTTACACAAAAAAATCCGCCTCACTTTTAAAGTTGTAAGACGGACTTATATCAAATAAACAAATATTAACTTCCAATCGTTATATTAATGTAGTTATCAAAATTAATCAATACCCATTATTTTGTTTAGCATTCGGGTTTGCCGAAATTTCCCTGATTGGAATAGGCAATGTATATCTGTAATCACCATTCGGAAGATTCTTCATCGGAATAATATCATCCGTATCATTTCTATCCATAGTGACATTCGCAGCTACTGCAAGCCTTTTCAGGTCCAAATAACGATGTCCTTCCAACGCCAATTCAATTCTACGCTCTTTTAAAATATCTGCATAAGCTACTTGTGGGCTCGTATAGTTATTCGTTACTGCAGCTCCTTGGTAATTTCTTGCCTCTCTCACTTGCTGAATAAGATCCCGAGCAATTGAAAGATTTCCTGCCGCCACTTCTGCTTCTGCCAAAATGAAGTACATTTCTGATAATCTGAAAACTTTAATATCATTTCTTGTAGGCGTACTTGTTTTACCAGGATATTTATCAATAACCAATGCATCCGTTCTGGTAGTACCAGATGTTGCACTTGCATAATTAGCGTTTGGATTTGACGTTGGATCTGAATAGGCATACTTTCTGATATCTCCTGGAATAGTCTGGAATAAATTATATAAATTTCTTCCCCAGAACCACATTGGAGTACCTGTTATATTCGACTGATTTGTATTCCATCTTGAACCAATCGTTTCACCAGCTCCTAGAGGAAGTCTGTTTAAAGAGAAGATAATTTCACCTCTTGATGAGTCATTCCAGAGATTTCTGTAAGGATTGAAAGAACTGGCAACACCATAAAATCTTTCATTCCATTTACTTGATCCGATCACTAAATCATTATTAAAATCAGGACTTTGTGAGTCGTCATTTTTAATAGTAAATGGAGTAGCTTGAGTTAATGATAAGTTTGAATTTGATATTACATCCTGAGCATATTGTTTTGCTAAGGCTGTATTTCCCCTGTACAAATTAAAACGAGCACTAATAGCGTTTACAAATCCTTTGTCTGCAAAATATCGGCCTGCAATAGTGGTAGAATATGCTAATATTTCCCTTGCATAATCCAAATCAGCATTAATGAAATCATATACATCCTGATTTTTGACCCTTGGTAGCTGAGCATCGGTAGCTGGAACATCTTTTAAAAGAATTACCCCTAAAGCATCAGGATCTTTCATATCAGTGGAAAAATATGCCTCCAACTGTACATAGCAATATGCTCTGACGGCTCTAGCCTGCGCAAGGATACTATTGTATTCTTCCTTTTCACTGCCAGAAGCAGGGTCAATATTCTTCGCTCCTTCAAGCAGCCTGTTAACTCTGTTGATTACTTTATAGTTGTTCATCCATATTCCAGCACTTGTATCATTATTTACGGTCCCTCCTGCTACAACAGCACTTGAAGCATCAAGAAAATGTCTGTGTAATGAATATTCCTGTCCTCCGCTTCCGGAACCCGGTTTTACTTCGTCTGTAAATACAGCGGTAAAATAGATCTCATCAATAGGATCTAACTGAGCATACACAGATCCATTTAAAACTTCTCTTAAATTGGAGATATTTGTATATATCTCCTGCTCCTGTAATTCTCCTGCCTGTTCGATATCTAATGCATCCTGACAACTATTCAATGTAAATGCAGCAGATGATAAAGTTGCAGTAACTAATACTGTATTTATAATTCTTTTCATAATTCTTCTATATTAAAAATCAACATTTAAACCTGCTGATACGGTTTTGGGGTTAGGATAGACAGTTTGTGAAGATGAAGTAACGGGCTCCGGATCAAATCCCTTCCAACTTGTCCAAGTAAGAAGATTCTCTGCCTGAATAAATATTTTAATACCTTTTACCGGTAGTTTACCTAATTGATTCTTAGTAAAGGTATATCCAATATTAATATTCTTAAGCCTGATAAAATCCGACCGGTGTAAGAACCTGTCTGAAGAGTCTGAATTTAAGTTAGCTGCTGTTAATGCAGGTACATCTGTGTCTCTATTTTGGGGAGTCCATGAGTTCAACAGATCAGCAGAAAGGTTTCTGCTAGCAACTGAATTTGGATCCATGATCCATGACTGTAGATTATCATCAATCCATCCTCCTTGTTGGAAAGAGAATAATGTATCAAGGAACCAGCCTTTGTGTTGGAAATTCAATCCGAAGCCTCCTGTAAATTTCGCAAATCTTGACTTTCCGGTTAGTAACCTGTCGGCAGATGTTGGTGCTTCGGTAACGCTTCCGTTTTTATCAAGGAATTGCAAGTTTCCATTTTCACGGTTTACACCAACATATGAATATAACTGATATTGACCAGCAGGACCGCCAATTGCGTTGACCACATCTCCAGCAAGATTTTCACTATTCATTGAAACAATCTTATTAGAGTTATATGCAGCATTTGCAAAAATAGACAATTTAGTATTTTCGGTTCTGATTACATTATATTTAATCAATCCTTCAATACCTTTATTATCAAGAATTCCGTCATTTCCTCTGATTAAATAAGCACCAGTAACTGATGATCTCTGAAGGTCGTTGAACATTCGTGATGTTCTTTTTTGATAATAATCTACACTACCTTCGATCAATCCTTTGAAATTAAAATCCAACCCAATGTTGCTTTGCTTTACCTCTTCCCACTCTAAATAAGGGTTTGATAAATTAACAAAATTGTATCCCAGCAAATTCTGATATCCCGATATACCGCTATACCGATCAATAAAGTTATTCGGAAGCAAAGTTAAGAGGTTAGCGTTATCACTAGAAATTCCTAAATTTTGATTACCGGTAGTACCAATTGAACCTCGTAGTTTCAGTAATTTAAACCCTGAATTAGCCATGAAGCCTTCTTTGTCGATATTCCATCTTACTGCTACTGACCAGAAAGTCTCCCATCTGTTGGCAGGAATGAAACGGTAAGAACCATCTCTTCTCACAACTCCACTTACTCCATACTTATCTTTGTAATCATAATCTATTGTACCGAAGTACGCTAATGTGCCGGCAGTTACTTTTGAAGCCATATTAGAAGGTCTGTAAATATTTGGTGTATCCGGGTTAAAAGGAATATAACCGGTTCCTGCACCAAACTCCCACTGTAGTGGGTTTAAGCCATCCTGTCTCTGAAAGGTTTCATTAACATGGGCTTTAATGTAATCCATATAAGCTGCTGCGTTAATTGTATGGTCTCCAAAGGATTTATTAAATGTTACATTGGTAATGCTGTTAAATGTTAAATCTCTTGTGGTTGTAAAATCTTCATACCCTCCATATCTGGAACCGTTCCCATTTGATACAACAATCGAAAGATACCCAAGAGGTGACCTTGCAAAATTTCTTTCATATTGTTTATATTCAATACCAGTTCTATTTCCAACACTTATTAAATCTGTAATTTTGTAGTTTACATTCGTATTGGCTGAGATACTTAGTTCTGTGAATCTGTTTCTGATACCACCATTGATATTATCCTGAAGTATCCATTCCCTGTTGTTTGTATTCGACTTAATAGCATTAAACAATTCTTGACCGTTTGCATATGGAGAGGCACCGATATATGGTCTTGAAAAAACGCTTCCAAATAAAGGGTTTTGAATAATATTATTGGAAATTCCAGTGTTTGTTTCACCATCTAACTGGTTTCTTCTGGAATATCCTAAGCCAATAATAGATCCGAAAGTTAGTTTTCCATTCTTAGATTTACCATTAAGGTTATTTCTCATTGTAAATCTTTTGAAATCTGTAGACCTTACGGTACCTTCACTATCCAGGTATCCTAATGAGAAAAAGTTATTGATATTTTCTCCACCTCCTGTAATTGACAGGTTGTGTTGTTGAGAAATACCGATACGGGTAAATTGTTTAGTCCAGTCTGTGTTAATTCCCCAATTATTAATCTGATCCTGTGTCAGGGTATTCCCTAGCCCTGTTTGTAAGTTTTTTTGAATTTGTAACAACTCTCTACTGCTTGCCATATTGTAGTTCGCACCAGGTAATTTGCTGAATGAAGTCAGTACATCATAAGAAACTTTCAATCCTGAATTGAATTTCCCCCCTTTTGTTGTAATGACAATAACTCCATTCGCAGCTCTGTTACCATAGATAGCTGTTGCCTGAGCATCTTTCAGAATACTGAACGTTTCAATATCATAAGAGTTCAGGTTTCTGAACTGAGAACCGGACGTAATTACTCCATCTACAACATACAAGGGATCCGTAGAACCTTCAAGGGAACTTGTTCCTCTTATTAATATATTGAATCTACCAGAACCTGGAGATCCTGAAGCTGAATTAACAACCATTCCCGGAGCTGTACCCTGAATTGAATTTAATACCGAAATATTAGGCCTGTTTTCCAACGTTTCTGCACCCACTGTTACAGATGAGCTAGTGGATTTAGCCTTGGTAGAGGTTTTGCTATATCCCAGAATAACTACTTCTCCAATCTTCGTTTCCTGTTTTGTAGTGTCATTTTTTTTTTCCTGGGCAAATACCGCTTGCCCAATGAAGAACAGCGCACCTACACTCAATACATTTAATTTAATACTCATTAATTATTTTATTTTTGAAATTATAAAAAATACAATCCTTCACATATTGTAGTTAATATGTTGACGGCATATCAGAAAGGACTATAGTTGTAAAGTAAGAATGAATCAATAGATATATAAGTTTATCAAGTCTTTTTTTGTTAGTATTATAGTTTTTGAAGATTGGGCTAATAGATATCTAGCTCAACATTCATTAGATTAATTTTCAATTATATTTAGAATAATGTTCCAGACGCTAAAGACATCATCACACAAAGTAATCTGTCGACGGATATTATAAACTGCTTTATTGATATATGTATAAAGTTTGCTGGGTGTAGAAGCGAAAATTATCAAATACTTATTGAAAAGCTTTTTTTAGAAACATTTTTTTGATATTTTTTTTGAATCTAAATTTGGGTGTTTTTTTTATGGAACATTTGCCAACTATAATTTTTTATTGAAAGAATTCCACAAGAACTAACATATTAAAAAAATAAATGTTCCTGTTATACCTTAATAAATGAAACAGAGAATAGATAAATAATGACTTTCCAAACTGGAAGAATAGTTAAATGTTTAATATACACCAGCTGCCTAATAATATATCGCTTAATGCAAGTACCCCTAACAAAGAAATTTTGTTGGCGATATTTTTTTTACTATCAATTTTCATCCTTTGATTATATATTTTAACTTTTTATCAATTGTCGTATTGGCCCAAATCACATCTCAAGCTACAACTTCACTCCTTTAATTTTATTTCTTTAAAAAATTATAACTTCATTGCAATACTACAGTAAAAAAATAATTATAAAAAATAGATACATATCACACATGTATCTCAATTAACGAAGCTGCTTTAGGTAATGATTAAGCTAGGTTTTTAGGCATAATTTGTTTTATAAAAATAATCTTCCCAAAAAAATCGTAGCACCTAAAAAGATAGTTTTCAAATTTGGAATGGATATAGATAACAGTAAATTTCAGAAGGTGGGATTATTTAATAATTTATCTAATCACCAACAAGGAAAACAATTAATGAGCTTTACAGGAAAGACTTGTACGGCTGGAAAAGGAAATTTCTAAGTACAAAACATCGTAGAGGAAACATACTCTTGGAAAATGTTATACTAAAAGAAGTGATTTAAAAAAGTGTTAACACTTCTTAGAAACGGGAACTAATTGTTTATTGGAACCTAGAATACTGAACAAGCACTCCCATTGGACATACAATAAGGAATCATTAAATGGTTCATTATAACCCTTGCATCACGATATTATTTATTGAAATATAGAAAAAGTAGCCTCAAAAGGGAAACGATTTTTTACTTCCATCAAATCATTTATTACAACAACAATAAATAATGAAAAATCTGTGTCTACATGTGCATTACAACACTTTCAATTGCCTGTCAATCCCTTGTTCTAGAGATATAAATGTTTCAATTTTTGCCACACCCTTTATCTTCATAAGATTTTTAAGAAGTTGCAGTAAATGATCATTATCTTTACAAAGAACTTTTAAGAAAAGTGTATAACTTCCAGCTGTGAAATGAGCTTCAACTACTTCATTAATATCCTGTAATGAATTTACAACTTCTGTATATTGTTTTGGATAATCTAAACAAATACCAACATAGGAACTTATTTTATATCCTATTCTTTTTGGATTTAAGATAGATACTGAATTATTGATTACCCCAGCAATTTCCATTTTTTTTATTCTTTGATGTACAGTTACCGTTGAAATTCCTACATTTTTTGAAATCACAACATGCGTTGATTTTTCATCTTCTGTCAGCATATAGATTATTTTCTTATCGATTGAATCTAGGTAGATCTCGAAATTATCAAATTTTTTCATTTTTTTCTAGTTATAATGGTTTTAATTTATTCAATTAGAAAGGGGGCAGATGTAGAATCTAAATCGACTTATAGATCATAGATTTCTGTTTCTTGTCAATTAGAAAAAGAGCATGAATTCTAAGCAAGGCATATACCCCAATCATTTCTAAGGAATGATAAAAAAAGATATTTTTGAGATTTACTGATATATTGAATTAATTACTGAAAATTCATTACATAAATACTATAATCAGGGAGAGCCCTAAATGTTATATATCCACCTACATGTATAAATCTGTGTTATTCATTTTTATCTAGTCCTAACTGGCAGCGCCGGATTGATCATACTTGGAATATTATTGCAGCTAACAAAAACAACAGTAACAGCTGTACGTCTACTTTCACAACTATCAGATGTTTGAGTAGCATAATAAGTTGTTCCTGCAGTAATAATTGTGTCTAATGGTAATTCAATAGTAGACGAACTACTAGAATACCATTTTACATTATTTCCCGACACCGAAATGTCTGCTAATGTATTGGTTGTTTTTATACAAACTGTTGAATTAGCAGTAAGATCATCTGTCTTTTTAATAATATTAATTTCATCTGACACAACACAGATAGTAGAAGCTCCATCAGTATAAGTAACCTCTACTTTGTAAGCACCATAACCAAAAGGACGAATATCCAGTGTAGAAGCTGTTCCTATTATCATATTATAATTGCTGTCGTTTAGTTTGTACCAGCTATACTTAGTATTAATATTTCCGTAAAACGATGATGTTTTAAGAGTATAAGTACTGGGGTCTTCGCTATCAATATAATGGCATCGCCAATCCTCCCCCAAACCTTCAAAAGATCCCGCATTGTATGGGTCATAGGTAATGTTATTATTGTTTTGGTTAGCAATAGTACTTTGTGCCCCAAAGTGAAATGTCTGCCCTGATGCATTGATGTCTTTAAGATTCCCAAAGTTGAAATCTCTGTTTCCTCCTGTTATGTTGATATTAGCTCTTGTACCTGTAGAATTACTTGTTATGTATGTTACTGCGCACGGAGTCCCGCCTAAGAACCAGTCTCCTATGGTTTGCGTTTTATTTACTTGCAATGTATAAGCCTTTCCGCTACTGAAAATCAATTCTTTATATTGGTTATCTCCAAATATGGCACCATCCCCTTTGAACTCTACACGGTTGAAATAAACCGTTCCTGAGTGAACCCCTCCCAAAGATCCTCCCCCGTTAACAGCAGTATTTCCAAAACTTACATTGTAGAAAGTTTGCCCCGAATAAGGCTGTAATCCACGAATTGGAAAATTAGAAGCATTAATAAAATCGGTAAAACGAATATGAGAAGTACCAGCGTTCAATGTAACATTGGGTGAGGATGTACTGAAAGATGAGGATGTGTCTTGCATATATACATTAGAACTTCCCAAATTGAGCATTCTTGCCTTTGTACCATTGTTTCCATAGAAGCTCAGCTTAATGGTTACATCATTTCCATTGGTACTAAATGTTCCTGCCTGATGAGAAAGACCTCCGCCAACAGAAAAGGCATCGGAAAGACTGAGGGAATTTTCTTCTTCAAAATATATAACTCCATTAGTACTACCCGTAACAACACCATTGCTGCTAATAGTTTTATCCTCTCCGGTATGGCGGTAGTAAATATTAGAAATATTAATAGAAGGCATACCACTCTGCCATACACTTGACCCATAAATATTAAAAGTCTGACTCACACTATTCTGTGTGAAAACTGGAGCTACAGCACTTCCTGTAAAAGTGATGTCATGGGTATATGAAACATTATCCACCATTACCGTTCTATTACTTGCTGTAAAACCAGACCCGGCATCAAAAAAAGTATTATTTCGGGGGCCAGGTACACAATACCCCCCCGCTCCCCCACTGGTTTGTGACCAGTGAGCTTTATCATTCCAGTTACCACTACCTCCTACCCAGTATAGGTTTTGTACACTATTGGAAAGGAAGGACCAACCCGTATTATTCCCATTATCTACAGAATTAGCAGACGTAAACGTAGCTCCTCCCGAAGCCTTGAGATCTTTCATAATTGCTCCCGACACATTGATCGTAACTCCAGATGCAGCTACAATATTAGCTTGTGTACCCGCAACACTAGAGCTGATAGTAGACCAGCCTCCACATTGCGGAGTGTTAGCAGAAAATAGCATGGTTATGGTTTGTGTTTTATTTGCTTGTAAGGAATAGGTTTTTGTGGGTGCTAAAATCAATTCTTTATATTGGTTATCTCCAAATATGGCACCATCCCCTTTGAACTCTACACGGTTGAAATAAACCGTTCCTGAGTGAACCCCTCCCAAAGATCCTCCCCCGTTAACAGCAGTATTTCCAAAACTTACATTGTAGAAAGTTTGCCCCGAATAAGGCTGTAATCCACGAATTGGAAAATTAGAAGCATTAATAAAATCGGTAAAACGAATATGAGAAGTACCAGCGTTCAATGTAACATTGGGTGAGGATGTACTGAAAGATGAGGATGTGTCTTGCATATATACATTAGAACTTCCCAAATTGAGCATTCTTGCCTTTGTACCATTGTTTCCATAGAAGCTCAGCTTAATGGTTACATCATTTCCATTGGTATTAAATGTTCCTGCCTGATGAGAAAGACCTCCGCCAACAGAAAAGGCATCGGAAAGACTGAGGGAATTTTCTTCTTCAAAATATATAACTCCATTAGTACTACCCGTAACAACACCATTGCTGCTAATAGTTTTATCCTCTCCGGTATGGCGGTAGTAAATATTAGAAATATTAATAGAAGGCATACCACTCTGCCATACACTTGACCCATAAATATTAAAAGTCTGACTCACACTATTCTGTGTGAAAACTGGAGCTACAGCACTTCCTGTAAAAGTGATGTCATGGCAGTTCCCCGGAACATCTAATATTACCGTTTTACTGTTTGCTGTAAACCCAGAATTCGCATCAAAGAATACATCATCAATAGGTCCTGGTACCACACCCGGAAAAGTTGTTCCTCCAGAGTTGGTACGCCAGTGATTGATATCACTCCAGTTACCACTACCTCCTACCCAATAGTATTTGGCTGCAAATGCATGATTGAAAGACATTAAAAGTAACAGAATAATTGGAATTGTTTTTATTTTTTTTTGTGTAAAAGTCATGATCTAGATGTTAGTCCACTTACTAGTGAGCAATAATTAACAATTTGAAAAAAGAAACAGATTATTGTTTTACTACGAAAACAACGTTCATATAAGTGGGTTTGCTAGTATCCGCGGTACTCAATATACTGTATGTAAGTACACCGTTTGAATTAATTACAACATTATTGAAAATTGTATTATCGTACCAAGTTACATAATACTCTAGCTGGTTAGCCGCAAAGGTGGGAATAGAACCTGTAGAACCTGTGCTACTCGCCATAGGTGTAGTAAACTGATTTTTGTAATTAGAGTAGAGATCTATAGAACTAATAGATAAACTTGTATTAATTGGGACTGAAGGCGAATAGAAAAATTTTGGAGCATTAACAAGTAATGGTTCCCATTTATCAATTGGATTTTTCCAATACCAATATCCTTCGGAAGTAACATCTTTAATCACCTCAGAAGATGCCCCTGTACTGTACACCAATGTTCCTGACCTGATTCCTATTGTATTAATTGCCTCTATTTGATTACCCGAAAGCTGTGGGATTGTTATCCCTGCTTTAGAACCTTTGATATAATTTGAAGGTAAAACAATATCAAAGGTTGCTTGAGGTGTGTCCGTATTAACTCCAATTTGAGAGCTGAAGAGGTTTATTCCCAAAAACAAAATAGTGGAAAAGAATGCCTTTTTCATAAAATATATTTAAAAAAATTTCGCACAAAACTATTTAAATTTAACCGCATCTATATAATTATTAACAGCCTTTATCTGGAATAACAATAAATGAGATATCTATGTGATATATAGAAGACTTACCCCCTTTTACAACCAGTTATTAAATATAAAATATACTAAAATTTCTTCAGCATATAACCATGGAGTAAGGCCCTTTAAAAATTATGCTAATGACTACTAATCAGTCTGTCGCTCCTAAGAAATTGCATCTATGTCCTTTAGAAATCCAAACACGCATCCAAAACTTCTTCTATATATTGTTTAACCGTTCTAAACATCCATTTTAACCAGGTTCCAGATTATATATACTGCCACTCAATGTAACTATATGTACAGAAACAGGTAAAACTTTAAATAGAAGTTCACGACCATTGTCAGTTCTCTTGCGATTACGTTTTGGTCTGTATGTAATTAATTCTTTAATTTTTAGCAATTTGGTTCTTGGAGGAATAGAAAGCTTAATTAATAAATTATTCCTATTATAACATCAATGAAATGCATCTTCTGAATCTCATAATATTATGAAATATAACTGCCGGCCAAATATATAATATATCATTTATAAAATTTGCAAATGCTTTGATGCCCACGTTAAGCATATGCAATATACAGAGTTATATTTTGAAAGTAATAAAGTAATGAAATATAGTTTACTTTTTAAAAATTAATTTTTTTTTGATTATTTAGATGATTTTAATTCTAAAAGCATCATGAAGTTTACCGATAGGTAGTATGTGAATGCTAGTAGGTACAAAGCCATTCCCCCAGATCATTTCCAAAAGACCGGCTTCGGAACAATACCAAAAAATTACAATTTTCAAATGAGATATATGTGTGATACACCTATGTTTTTTCAATCCATTTATCTTATATACATTTGGTACTTGATATTAAATTGCTTACCATTTAACTTAATATATTATAAATGAGGACATCTCATTAAGGGAATTGATAAAGATCAATAAAAGTGATATACTAACCTAATAATTAACTGATAATGTATACACAGCGCGGCTCAATGAAATGCTTTTTTTTAAAGTTTCAGTGAAATCAAAAAAGTTAATCTCACTTTATCGCAAAAAAAATGTCAAGGATAATAATGTAAAATCTACAATTACACATTATTATTAATAATAGGCAAGATGAGAGAATTAATGTCGACCAAGAAGTAGATCCGAAAATTGGATAACTTTTGAGGAAGTTGATATTGAAATGATATTGATGCAAAGAAGTAAGGTCAAATAATTGAGTGCACATTTCATTTAGATATAAGAGCCACTCTTACTTTTTACGAGACCTTATTTTGAATCATTTTTTGGTTTTCCATTTTCCAAAGAATTATGATTTTCTAAAGCTCAATACAATGCAATAAGTAGAAAAGTGTGTCACAACAATGCTCACATTTTTACCAAAACAGTTCTAGCTCATTATATAAAAAACTGAAAAATTTCATCATTGTTATACAAATATAGTTTATATAATTAATTTTATGGATAAAAGAAAGATTCTATTCAGATTACGTTCTATGGAAATGGGTGGTGTACAAAAAGTATTACTGGATCTTTTAAATAGATTAGATCAAAATAAGTTTGAAATTCATTTACTGCTCAACATATATCAGGGTGACCTGAAAAAAGAGATTCCCAAACACGTTAAGCTACATTATTTAGTAGAAGGAAGAGAAGAACTTTCAGAAAAAAAAACAATTCTATTTATTCAATTGGTATTAAGAAGGTTAAATCTGATAAAATATAAATATATCCCATCTCTATTTAAAAAAAGAATTGGAATAATACCTGATGTAGAAGTAGCTTTTATGCATGCTAATTTGCAGGATATTGTGAATAGTCCCTTTACAAAATCAAAAAAAATAAATTGGTTTCATTCAGACATCCGCTTTTTCGAATCCAAAAAGCAAGCAAACCAGACAATTAAATTTATGAAGCAATGTGATACTACAGTTTTTGTTTCTCGCACTACCCAAGCAAATGTCGAGTTATATTCTAAAGGTAGTATAGCAAATGGAATTTGTATATACAATATCTTTGATCACCAATCTATTCTGTCAAAGGCAAAAGAATCTATTTTTGATACTAAACAGCTAAAAGGTAAAAAGCACATCTTTGTATCTACAGGAAGATTGGTTTTTCAAAAAGGATATGATGTTCTTCTGGAAGCACATATAGAATTAATTCGCCAAGGAGTTGAGCATTATATTCTTATAATTGGGAACGGATTTGATTATAAACAGTTAAAGAAAAAAGTAATCTTGGAGAATGTAGAAGATTCATTTATTCTAATAGGGCAGAAAGACAATCCATATCCTTATATCTCCGGAGCTGACTATTATATTCAACCATCTCGCTATGAGGCATATCCTTTAGCATTAGGTGAAGCATTGGCTTTGAATAAACCCATCATAAGTACAGACGTAGGAGGAGTAAGAGAAATGATTATCCACAATAAAACAGGTTTAATTGTAGATTTTTCCATAGAAAGGTTAAAAGATGCGATGATGGTATTTATTAACAATCGAGAACTTGTGGAGTCCATCAAAGAAAACCAGAAAAAAATTAGTTTCAAGCTTCACAACCAAAAGATTGAGCAAGAAATATTACATATTCTATCATAGGTCATAGCCAAGTGAGGAGATCGTACCAACTTGCTAATTATTATTACTTTTAAAAGCTAAATTGAAGCCAACTAAAGATTTACTATTCCACTGCTGCTTGCTATTAATTTTTAGAATTAAATAGCCATAGACAAAAACTAAAAGAAATTATTTGATAAATATAGAGTTTGTAATTCTTGTTTAATTTGGCTTAATCGAACCAAATCATCGATAAAAGTGTTTGAAGATACACTCGTCTTGTTCACTGAAGGAGACAACTATTTGATAGTTGTCTCTTTTTTTTACCCATAAATATCTCTTTATCAAACTTTTGCAAATCTGACTTTTGGTGTTCGATATTTTAAATGTAAAATACTGAGCATGCTTGAAATAAACAGCCTGAAAGTACCACAATAGGCTTTTAATCTACAATCATTACGTATTCGAAATCTCCTTAAGGTTAGAACTTTTTTCTCTCTTTTGGCTTATTGTAGTTTTTTGCTATTAAAATATAGTAATTCCAATATAATTTTAGCATCCTTCTCATTTACCTGAATTCCATTCTTGGTTAAAATAATAATTGCTTGCTCATCGTCATTAAATAGTGTGTACTGATTAATTTAATTGTATCTATATATAGGACGACTGAAAAGTAAAAATAGCCTTAAAAAATTAAAAATAATTCTAACCAGCAATAAATACATTGGTACAATCTGTTCCAAGATTGGTATTAGATTACGACTTTAAATTATAAATACAACTACCTTTGGATTAGTAATTATCAGTTTATCAAGCAATTGCCATTCAACTGTCCCTCAAAAGCAGTAATAATCTATAAGTCAATGAGGTTCATTTTTTGTATCGAAATATTAAAAATTGTCAACAGGATTCAAACAAAAATATAAATAATTCATTTTCAAATACATATTTCTAAAATATTTTCTAAATCAGTAAAAAAAGAGTTTGGACAGCATCCTCTTAAGTTCACAAGACTACAAAGAGTCCGTCTCACAACTAGTGAAAACGGACTCTTTTTATGATTTCTCTCGACCTCCTTGTCAGAGAATGGTTTTTAAATAACGGATTCTCAACCCACATCATTTAGTTGTGAAACAAATTCCTTTTTATTTCAGGGTCTCCAAAACGTCCAAACTGTACCATTATAGACCGCTAGCTGTCTCTTTACAGTATCATACACCAGCATTCCGGCACTTGGATTGATAATATTTAAATGAGGGCTTGCTACTTTGGGCAGTATCATTGCTTTATCTGCATCAGCAAGTACCAGGATTCCTTTTGTGGTGTCTGTTCCTCCTGCAGCTGTACTTATACAAACCTTAGCTCCCGGCTGCTCTTCTCTATCAGCCGCCTGAATACTCAGATCTGCAGTTCCTGATGAGTCTACGCTCAGATCAAACCATGTGTTGGCATCTTTTAAGTATTTTACTTTATGATCTGTTGTATCAAAAAGAACAGTTCCATTTTCGGTAATTCCGGTTTTATCTGTAACATAGGGAAGAAGAAGACCTTTACTTTCGTTATCTCCAAATTCTAAAGAAACCGAACCGTTGCTTACGCTTTCTCTGCTTATTCCTATTTGTGCCTGTGTAGAAGCAGCCATTAAAAAACTGCCTAGTACTATTATATTTTTAACCATTGTAATTTTAGTTTAAAGGAAAACGAGAACCTAAATATTGCATTACTTTTCTGAGGCTCTCAAAAATTATATTTAATCAGGGCAGGTTTGTGTACTGATACAAAACCATGCAAATGAACCTCCATTCTGAGAAGTATACATTTTCAGACATTTATTGGTGGTATCATACACCAACATTCCTTCAACAAAATCAGCAGCCGGAATTCCTTCCGGGTTTCCAGAAGTGTCAAAAGGCATTCTGTTCACAACAAAACCTTTCGTTCTGGCTTCCAGAACCAGCCAAGCTCCGTTACGAACTGCCGGCCAGTTATCTGAATTCTGAATCCCGGCTCTTGTCAATGAACTGATTCCTACCTTACTAATCAATGCCGGGTTTCCTGCTGTAGCAATAGCTCCAGGCTTATAACAGACTTCAGTAGTTAGTACACCGAACGTGAAGTATCTTTTTGTGTTTTCAGAATCGAAATTATGATTGAATATCCATTTGTTACCTACTTTGGTACCAGGAATCAATAGTCTATTGGTTGTAAAGGTATCATCATCGCCAATTACCATATAAACAGTAGTACCAGGAATATTGAATTGGCCTTCGTAAGCGGATAGATCTGCTTGGAAATAGGTGTTTTCTAGGGTGCCTGTTCTCTGCGAAAGCCATTTTCTCTGTATGATTTTACCAGTATTACTGCCCAAAGTCACATTCACCATAGGTAGATCTGTGTCATTGTTATCACCAGCAATGAAGAACTCCTGATCATCAGAAATAACTGTTCTGGACGCATCAAGGTTATCTGTAACAAAATCATTACTAGTCGCCATCGTAAGGATGGCTGCGTTGTTAACACTTACCGATACCTTTTGATGCAAAGCACTGATGTCATCTCGTCCAAGACCAAATATATTGCTGTTATAAGATGTATTCTGAGCGCCATTCCATACAACAGTTTCTGCTGAAGATAAATAATGGTTTGTGGCAGTACGTCCCAAAGTAAGACCATATTTGATTGCCAAATAGGAATCTACTCTTCTGCGTTCTGTTTCGGTAAGGTTACCTGATCCGTAAATAATAGCTTCGCCTATATGACCAGCAGCATTATCGTTATCAGACCCATTACTATTGAATATTGTAGAACCAAAAACATGTCCACCTGTTAATATTCCTCTTGGACTAAATACTCCATTAGCTCCGTTGGCACCTCCATTTAAACCTCTAGACACAGTGGTATTTCCAAATCGATTATACATTATACTAGGAATAGTGGCCGCAAAATTAATACCGCCCGGTACAGCAAGATATCTATCTGTGATGTTTACAGTTACACTTTCTACCTCATCAGCTGTATTACCTGCAAATCTTTTATTAACTCCTATACCATCCCAATAAGCAATATCCCCTCTTTGAAAATTGATATTTGCCAATGCGCTGAAAATTCTATTATTAGCATTATTCAGAGGTGCCCATCCTTCTTTTGTAAAAGTAAAAATATCATAATCCGTGGAGGTTACCGTAGATGCGATCTGATCATTACCTAGCGATTGCTTTACTGCCGTAAAATTGATCCCTGGGTTATAATTGAAGTAATTGGCTGCACCTTTTACATATTTTGGAAATGTATTTTCATACATTTTGGAAGAGACCGTCCCAGAAAAGAAATCTGTCCATGATGTAACATCAGTTCCTTCACCTGTATTCACCGCATTTTTATCTGCTCTGTACCAATAACCTAAGTTATTGACTACTCCCCCAGGAGCATGAGCATAGCCAGCGAAAGTGAAGAACTCTCCGTTATTAAAAGTCACCGTTGCCATATTGTAAACCACACCATTCAACGTCGTTTCTAAAGTCATTGGGATAAACTGATCCGCGGCATCGAAACTTTCATTTGTTGAACGAACCAAATGAAGATTAGAAGTTCCTTTAGGCCAAGCAATAGTTACAGTCCCTGTATTCCCTGTGTTCTGAACCTTCCAGACAGAAGAAAACCTGTTATTAACTTCTCCGCCTGGTGCAGTTGGATATAATAGAGGAATGGATAATGATTGTTTTAATCCATTATCTCCCACAATAAGGAATTGTCCATCTATTAAAGTATTGGTGTTGGCGGAATTCGTATTAAATAGTGAATTTCCTGCTCCCACAATTAGTTTCTGACTAAGATTCACACTTTTTGATTGCTTCTGGTATAAAGTGCCAGTATCATCGCGGGCAATTCCGAAAACGTTATGGTAATAAGCTGTATTGATAGTTTCATTCCAGACCGTAGAACCTGTAGAGGAAACATAATTCTGCGACGCTTCCAGTGTAATACCATATTTGATTGCCAAATAACTGTGTATCTTTTGAAGATCAGCATCAGTCAAATCGCCTCCTGAAATGCTATGGTATAAAATTACCTCTGCAATATCTCCCTGAAAGTTATCTCCCGTAGTTCCGTCTGCACCCAAATAAGCACCGATACCGGTAGTGGGTAAAGCGTACGCCCCACCCGTTATAGGATATGGCGAAGTATAAATTTTTCTTGTTCCACTATTAAAACCTCTTTGAGAACCTTGGCTCGTTGTTTTAGGCAATATCGCCGAATATATACCAAATGTATTAGTTGACGACGGACCAGCCGCCGGGTAATTAAAATTATTACCAATTGTTGGCATTGGATAGACTGTGTTACTATTCACAGCCAAGAAAAACCCATCATCATTTCCGGCTATGGCAAATAAATTCCTATATGCATTTGTCATACTGGAAAGTCTTGCAACTGCAATATAATGTACAGAACCAGCAGGGTTCAAATAAGCTGTTGTCGTGTTTCTTAAGTAATTATTCGTTCCATCATAAGATAGCGTTGGGTTAAAGTTCCACATATTGGTATAAGTGGTCTGATCATTATATGGGATATATGCTGTACCACTTGGAGTCAAAATTACTGAAGTAGGTGAGGAAGAGTCCCATTGTGTCACCTTCTTGGAAGCATTGGTTGTAATACCAGCATCAGCTTTGTACCATACAGATAAATCCGTTGATACCCCACCAGGAGACTGACCGTAAAGCCAGACAGAAGAAATAACTGAGACGAAAAGAAATAATTTAAATTTTCTCATTTGTTTTATGTTTATAAAAATTGCTATTGTTGGAAATTATGCTCAACATTGGGCTTATCCAATGAAGAGGTCAGAATTAAGTCAGTCTGACCTCTTATATATAAAGACATTTGTGTGTTAAACTTATAGAAATATAAAGGGCGGCTGTACCTATCAGCCAAACTTATTTTTACCAATACAATATTAAAAACAAACATCAGAGCTAACAAAAAAAAAGCCACTCACATATACTCATTAGCTTACTTACATTTACTTGAAATCCATATTTGTTTAAAAATCAACGCATTAAATCCAATTAAATTAAAATGTAACGATCATATATGAATTGAGGTCTGTTTCAGAAGACAGATTGAGCTTCTTCCGTATCCTGTATTTTTTATTTTCTACAGAACGAATTGTTGTATTAGTTGCAGTCGCAATATCCTTAGTACTTAGGTTTAATTTTAGCAAAGCACAGATCTCCAATTCTGATGCAACAAGATTTGGACAGAATTCTAAAATTCTTTCGAAATAATCCGGAAATTGCGACTTGAAATAGGTAATAAATAAGGAATTTCTACTTATAGCCAGTTCATACAGATTATTGGATAAACTTATCTTATCAGTCTTTTTAATAAGATCATTCATTTTTTCTTTTTCGACGTAATATTTAATGACTATTTTCTCTTTCCTGTTAATAAAATACATCCCGACAAACGTACAAAAAGCAATCTCCATTGCCTTATAAACCCGAACGTACCATTGTTTTTCAGGTGAAAGATTCTGCTGCAAAAAAGTCAGTACAGAATAATCCGTAATGATGTTTATCAAAAAAAACAGTACATATAGCCCCAAAAGCATAAATACGATAACTCTGTCTCTATCATAATCAAAAAAAAATGCTACGGCAATTGATAATGATATATAACTTAAATAATTCATCACCCCTCTCCCACTTACTGTATCGCAATAAAAAATAACAACCCCCAAAAATATAAAGAGCAACATCAGTACGTGTCTATTGAATCGTATTTTGTTTGACAAAAAAATTGTGCAGAACATACATAACCCCATTCCCAAAAATATTGCTGCATAAACAGGTTCCTCAAGAAAAATAAGGTTCAATAAAAAGTTACTGATCAAAATAAAAACAAGAACAAGCGTATAAACATCAAATAAAATACTTTTCTCATATTCGATCTCATCGATGGCTAGGCGCTTCTTTTCTATTAAAGAAGAAAAAAAATTTGTGTACATAATAACTGTAATAAAAACTGCTCTAAACTGCTTTCAATTATAAACCTAGAACTCCCAAAATTCGTCATCATCTTCATATGATGTTTTGCTCAGATTCATATTCAATTTGGCTTGATATATCTCCCAACCGAAAACCAAGAAATTATTTCTCAAATTCTATGATCAATTGATTCGTAGCTCTTTGTTAATCTATCAGTAGAATTGTAAACTAAAAGTTCTGTTTTAGGATTTATAACCGGAGAAAGACTGCTTGTTGAAACCAATGCGGGTCTAAGGCCAAGAAAGCCTCTATTGGATGATTCCCCATGTAGCATAGCTGAAAGATCGGGGAAATTACCGGGTGGTACATTACTCGCTGCGATCATCCCCACCTGACCATATAGAAAAATGGTTGCCATGAATGCTAAATACAACAATAATTTTTTTTTCATGATTTTTGTTTTTTTGTAATTAAAAAAGTATTGTGTTTTAAAATAGCTGATTACCTAGGTTCATTGCCATAAATTTTAACAATATTATAAAATATAACTACATAACTTAAAGAAATGCTTGTGTGTTTTTCTGAATATATAACAACATATTTTACTGAATTATTTTATAATAACGCAACCACAGAAAGGCTTTCGGAATGATGCTAGGTAAGAAACAGCACTGCCTAACCTGTAATAGAATAAAAATAAAAAGATGGTCTTTAATAATAATATTATAATATACATCCGACCAACCCTTTATTTCAAAATTACTGGATTTGGCAGAGAGAAAGAGAGAGAGAGAGAGAGAGAGAGCCTACTAGGGGATTTGAAACCTATTATGGCCAGATAGGGAAACTGAAGATACATCACTTTAGATTATAACTGATTTCATCACAAGAATTATAAACAACGATATATCCGTGACCGGACAGTGAAGGTCCATAAATCAGCTTCTTTTACCCACACCACCCTTAATTATTAATATTTATATTATCTTTCAACCTCTTACAACAGCCAATTTGCTTGAAATATTCTTATATTTGTCAGAACATCATTTTAAACAAATTACCATTGAATTCAAATCGAATGAGAGCTTATCAAGCTATTCTATTTCTCATTGTCTTACACCTATTCACTTTAGGAAAAAGCCAGAAAATATCCGAAGAACAATTAAAGAACGAATTACATCAGATACAAAACAAGATCGGTGGCACAAGTGTCGTAAACAGCACCATAAAACAGCTGGAAAAATGCTACAGGACAGCAAAGGAAAATAAATACAATATTGCATTCCCCATTGGTACTGAACTAATGCGAACATATTCAACATTGGATAATGCGGAGAAAGTCATTGAAGTAGCAACGGACCTGGAAAGCTATATCAATGAAGATTCATCTCCACAGGACGTATCTAATATGTACAGGACGAAGGCGGAATCATTGGGAGATTTGGGATTTCTGGAAGATTCTCACAAAGCATATCAGGCTTCAAAAAAATATTTGGAAAAAATCAAGGACAATGATGTTCGTCATTATTACAGCAGCTTATTTTATTCCAACTATTCCAGTTATTTTGATCATAGCAAAAAACAACCGGACTCTGTACGCTTATGCCTTATAAAAGGGTTAGATGAGGCAGAAAAAATATCCGAAAAAAAGTCCAGTATATCACTGAGACAGAAATATGATTTGATTGTTTCCATACAGGCAAACCTAACATTGTATTATTTATGGATCATTCAGCCCGCCGAACCAGGGACGGCAGAGACCTACCTTTTAAAATCATTGAAGATTGCAGAAAACAGGGAAATAAGCTCGCTTAATGAAATGAACCTATACCGAACCGCAGGTGATTTTTATTTTGACCAAAAAAATAACGACAAGGCCATACACTATGCCCAAGAAGGCTTAGAGCTGGAGCGAAAAATTTCATCCCCTTCCGGCCGGGAAATTTTCTACGAAATCTTAGCGGAGGCCTATTTGGCTAAAAATAATACTATCGAGGGAAAAAAATACAATCAACTTCTTACAAAGCTCAGGGACAGTATTAGAATTGCAGAAAAACATTCGGTGAATAAAGTTACCACAGCAATAAAAAAAGAAAAGGATAAAGAAAAAAATAACACCCTCAGAAACTACCTCTATGTATTCCTCATTTTAATAATGCTGGGATGTGGTGGCATTTGGTACTATTGGAAAAACAGGAATAAGGTCCAACAACAGAGATTTCAGGAACTCATTACAAAAATAAAGCATGAGTCAGAAAACCGAAAGGATGAAATGGAGAAGGATGGAGAAAAAGCAATAAAAGCTCCGAATACAATTGCTGAGGAAACAGTCAATCAACTATTGAGTAAGATATCCAAATTTGAAAAAAGAGAAAAATACCTAAAAAGCGATATCACAATAGCCAGCATGGCAAGTAATTTTGGTACCAATACAAAATATCTTTCAGAAGTCATAAAATCCTATAAGGACAAGAACTTCAATCATTACATCAACAGCCTTAGAATTGAATACATTACCCGGAAACTGTATGAGGATGAAGTATACAGAAAGTATAAGATCACTTCTCTGGCAGAGCTATGTGGCTATGCCAATCATAGGGTCTTTCAGAATGCATTTAAAAGAGAAACAGGTCTAACTCCCTCGGATTTCATTAACAATCTGAAAAAAGAGACTGAACCGGAAATGCTGTAATACAAAACAATTTGAAGAAGTAGTAGCATCAATACGCTGGAATTTACAATATTACTCTTATACAATCAAAATTTTAATATTTTTCTTAAACCAAACAAAAAAAATCCCGCATTAACGGGATTTTAATTTCTTATATTTAAACTTATTTGATTTCTACAGGAACTGAGATCTTATCCCAATCCATGGTGAATCCATTACTGTTTATTTTATACACTAAAGTTTCCTGTGTTGCCGGTAAAGCCTTTGTTTTTACATCCACACGTAAAGCATCTTTAGATTCTTCGTATTTATAGGCGCCCCACTGTTTTGGCTCTTTGTTAAAAATCGCAGTCCAGGTTCCGCTTTGTTTAGGGATTAAGAAAAAGCTGTATTTACCTGCAGGAAGTTTTTTACCCTGAACGGTAATGTCTTTATCCGTTTCGAAAGTAGTTGCTTCATTGGCGCCTGCACGCCAAACTTTATCATAAGCTTCTAAACCACCCCAGATGGTACGCCCTTTAACAGAAGGACTGCTATAGGCTATGGTAATGGTTGCATCTTTAATTTTCCCCGTAGCAGTAGCCGGAGGGCTTGCAGGTTTTTTAGTTTCCTGTGCAAATGCATTTACTGAAATCGTCATTGCAGCAAAAACTACAGCAACAGTTTTAATCATTGTTTTCATAATATTTTTGTTTGTATGTTTATTTTGTTTGATTACGAATTTACTGCTTTCTGCTTATAAAACAATAAACCAATTGCCGAAAATATAATGACGGCCGCCGCCCCGATTACGTTAAGCCAAAGGAAAGAAACGATATCGAAATTGTAAATGGCAATAACCGTAATTTCTGATAAAATAGCTGAAATAAATACATTGGATCCGGTGATTTTTTTATAGTAAAAGGCGACCAGAAAAATCCCCAATATCGGGCCGTAGAAAAGAGAACCCAATACATTCACCGCTTCAATAAGGGAACCCATTTGGGTGGCAAACATGGCTACACCGATTGAGAAAATCCCCCAGGCTAGAGTGTGCAGGCGACTGTACTTCAATTCGGTGGCATCATCAGGAATTTCTTTTTTAAATATCAGATGAACATCTTTTAATGAGCAGGCGGCAAGGGAATTCAGCGCTGCGGAAATTGAGCCCCAGCTAGCCAGAAAAATGACGGCAAACAGTAAACCAATCATTCCTACAGGCAAGGTATTTTTTACGAAATACAGGAAAATGTAATTGGTATCTGTTTTCTCGGCATTATAGTTTGATGTATTGATAGCCTCTTCTACCCTACTGTGAAGTTCTTTTACCTGGGTTTGTGTGTTTTTAAAATCCTGAATTGTTTTATTAAGCTGGGGAGAATGAGTTTCTTTCAATTGTAGAATTTCCTTAGATTCTGCATTAAATTTTATTTGCAGATCCTTATGCTCTTTTTCAAAAACCGCAGCCTGTTCAGGTTGTGTTTCCTTTAAATGCTGATAAGAGCGTTCGTTAAAATAAATCGGAACCGGTTTCAGAGAAAAGAAAGCGAAAAGTAAGGCACCAATCAGGAGAATAGAAAACTGCATCGGAATTTTAACCAAACCATTCAACAGCAAGCCCATTTTTGCATTGGTATTATCTTTCGCAGTAATATACCTCCCGACCTGACTCTGGTCAGTCCCGAAGTAAGAAAGTGCCAGAAAAAACCCGCCGATTAAGCCGCTCCAGATATTGTATTTATCTTTCCAATCGAATTCTGTGGTGATTACATTGAGCTTTCCGGATTTCCCCGCCAGGTACAACGCATCGTTAAAACCAATTCCATTCGGCATATTCTGAATAAGCAGATACCCTGCAAAAGCCATGGTTCCCAGAATTATGAGAAACTGTAATTTTTGGGTATGAGCGATTGCTTTTGCACCGCCAACATAAGTATAAATCAACAGAATGCCACCTGTTAAAACATTGGTTAAGTAAATATTCCAGTTTAAAACACTTGACAAGATAATACTCGGAGCGTAGATGCTGATTCCCGTTGATAAACCTCTCGAAAAAAGAAAAAGCAGTGAAGTGAGCACTCTTGTTTTTTTATCAAAACGGTTTTCTAAATATTCATAAGCAGTATAAACATTTAAGCGCTGAAAAATCGGGATAAAGGTGATACAGATCACAATCATCGCCAATGGCAGACCAAAGTAATACTGCACGAAACGCATGCCGTCTGTATACGCCTGGCCCGGTGCTGAAAGAAATGTAATGGCACTTGCCTGCGTCGCCATTATACCTATAAGCACAATGTACCAGGGCATTTTATTATCTGCTTTCAGGTAGGATGCGTTGCTTTTTTGGCCACGACCGATGAATACGCCGTAAACAACCACTGCAACCAATGTAAAAATAAGAACGGTCCAATCTATAGTACTCATGCCCAGAATTTAGTAAACAAATAATAAAATGCGATCTGGAATACCAGTGCAACTGCCAATAATATATACCAGATATTCCAGTTTTTAAGTTGATTGTTCATCAGTTTTTCTGTGCAGATAAAAAGTTTAAAAATAAACGTGCTGCCCCAACATTTCCTGCAGGCAGCTGTCTGAAAAATGCCAACGGGGTGTAAATAAAATTACCCTTCCCGTATTGGGCATATAAAGTTGATCCCTGCAGAGGCTTTTCACCTGTATCATGCATTTCAAAAAGCGGTTCATACGCTGCATCCCATTGATCAGGGAAATACGCGCCACGCTCCTGTACCCAGCCTTTAAAATCATCCGCAGTAATTTTGTTCGGAAAGTTCAGTAATTTATGATTGGGATTTAACAACGTAACCTCAGCATTTTCTTCGGTAACCCGTTTATTGGCAATGCTGAAATTGTACATCCCCAATTGGTCTACGGCTGTATCCTGGCTGGTGTTATACTGCATCACCAAATTACCTCCGCCTTTTGCATAAGACCATAAAAAAGGCATCCAGCGGCCGAGCTTTTTCTCCGTGTTATTGGCACGAATACCAAGTACAATCGCATCATATTGAGATAATTTGTTTTGACTGCCGTTTCCGCCAGATTCATCTAATTTGCCATAAAAATCTTCGTCTTTCAAGACATCCACCTGAATCCCTGCCATGCGTAGGAACTCAGGAATGAAATCGCCCGCACCTTCTATGTACCCCACTTTTTTAACCTTCGCCTGAATATCGCCTTTCATTACGGTTACCGTGGCAGGCGCAAAATATTGTAAAGAAGGTAAATGCGGATACTGAATTAATATTTGTTTTTTATTATAAGTGACTTCATCGGCAACAAAATTGGCATCCAGTTGCAAACGAGATGAGTTTATTGTGGCAAGCTTAGCTTTTGGAATAACGTAATCGATGGTAATATCTTTCCCGTTGAGCGAACTTACATCAGCACCACCTAACAGTTCTCCGTTATACATCAGGTTTACTTTACCATTACTGATTTTTTTGCTGGAATTAACCTTTACATTTAAACTCAAATGTAAATCTTCATTTTCTTTTACTAAATAAAGTGGTTGTGTAAATTTAAGTTCCAATGCAGGAACAATGCGCAAGGCTTCGACCACATCACCACGCACCGGGTCTAATTTCTTGAAAGATAAAGGAAGTTTAACCTGAAACTTTTCAGAACCGATTTTTAAACCAACCCAAACATTGAGTGGTGATTCTGCCTCAGGCAAACCGATTAAAGTATCATTCGGAACTGAAAAAGTGGCGGCGTCCTTGGCCGGTTTTGCCAACCAATACGGTTCTGTGAGTGCTGTATCTGCAGGAATCTGAATGTCATGCTGAATGGTAATTAAAGAATCTTTTGATAGCTTTCTGTTGAAGCTTTCTGACTGACTTAACCATTGTACATTGTCTAAAATGACAGGATTTGCAGTTCTTGAAATCAGATTTAACCTGAAACTGTAATGGTCCCCGGCAACGGCTTCAGCCTGATTGGTCACTACCTCTCCCATAAAGCCTGCACAGCTTACAATAATATTGTCGAGAGATTTAATTTTATCCTTTTTAAGGTCTCCATCAGGTAGCGCCATGACCTTTTTCCGCAAAGCAAGCAAAGCAGGTAAACTGAGGTCTGGATTATTGAAATTGAAAGTTGAAATAATTTTATCTAATGATTGGTCAATATCAGTGTTTCCTTTTGCGGTCCACGTTTTAACAACTCCGTCAAAAAGTGTTGCTTTTGCAGGCTCGCCAGTAACGTGGGCAAAATATTCAGTTCTGATGCCGGCTACAGACTGTGTTCCCGCACCCTGGCTTTTATGTAAACTTCTGCTTAATCCCGCCAGTTCACCATAGCCCATTCCCAATTGCGCATCATATTGCCCAACGGTAACTTTCAGTTGATTTTCAGATGTTGTATTGACCCCGCCAAAACGGAAAGTATTCCACAATACGCGTTTTGGCTGCCATACATTAACATATTTCAGTTGATCTGGGAAAGCAGTTTTATCGCCTGCCAGCTTAAAAGCTTTTTCCGCCACCACGGCCGAAGCAGCATGCTGTCCATGGCCTGCCGCAGCAGTAGGAGGAAAACGGCAAATGATAACATCAGGACGGAATTGGCGGATTACCCAGACTACATCCGCTGTAATGTTGTCTGCATCCCATTGTTTAAAGGTGTCGGCCGTATTTTTAGAGAACCCGAAATCAATTGCCCGGGTAAAAAACTGTTGGGCGCCGTCTAACTTTCTTGCCTCTAAAAGCTCATGCGTTCTGATTAAACCCAATGCAGCCCCCTGCTCTGTGCCTAATAAATTCTGACCGCCATCACCTCTGGTTAAAGACAGATAGCCCGTTTCTACATTCTGGTCGTTGATCAACCAGGAGAGTAATCCTGTATTTTCATCATCGGGATGAGCCGCAAGGTATAAAACTTTAGGCAGCTGTTTAAGTGTTTTGATTTCACGGTAAATTTCAGATGATTTGGAGGGCCGAACCTGCTGGGCCGAACAAAAAACCGTATAAAAGCCAAGAATAAATACAGCGCTTACTTTTTTGTACATTTGAATTTGCTTTGCGGGGTAAATATAAGTAAATCGTTTTTCTTTCAACCTTAAAAGAAAAGCAACACTCTTTTTGCTATGTCAACTTCGATTGTTTTTAATGCTTAAAGTTAAATTGCAAGAAGTTTTATCAACAAAAAAATTTTTATTGACTAGTTTTTAATTCAAATTACTTGTTAAATTTGTTTAACTAATGATTAATTTGCATTAATGGACATACAACAGCTCAAATATTTTCTGGCATTGGCAAAAGAGCTTCATTTCTGGAATACGTCTGCGAAAATGAATATCACACAATCTGCTCTGAGCCGTCACATTCAGTCTTTAGAGAGTGAACTGGGAGTTCAGTTGTTTTACCGCGATAAGCGAAATGTGAAGCTTACTCCTGCAGGAAAGTTTTTGCAGGAAAAATGGGGCGAAGAGCTTAGCCAGATGGAGTCTTTTCATCAGTTGGCCCTACAGATTCATTTAGGCGAATCGGGAACGATAAGAATTGCGCATCCCGATTCTATTTCTTCTTCAGTCTTACCTGATTTTATAAAAAAAGTTTCCGTAGCTTTTCCAAATCTTAATCTGGAATTGTTTCAGCTGACAAATGACATCCAGGAAGATTATCTTAAAAATTACAAGATAGATCTGGCATTTTCACGGGATATCAATACGTATTCAGCCATTAATGAAAAGAAATTATGCCATGAAAATCTATCTTTCGTTGTTCCCGAAAATCATCATTTTAAAACCCTCTCTGATATTTCTGAAGAAACATTGAAAGAGCAAAAATTTCTTCTGACAACAGGCGATGACGGCAGCAGCTACAATGTACTGGTTCAGGAAGTTATTGATTTTTATAAAATCAATCTTGACTCTTACATTCGCTGTGAGTTTGGATCGACCGTTATTTCATTGATTAAAAACGGATTAGGCATTTCGATTCTGCCGCATTCTTATCATCTTCACCAAAATACCGGAATCCGCTTTATACCGCTTCCCTTTGTTACCGATTTGTATATCCAATGGCGAAAAGACGACCCTAATCCGATTCTTAAAAATATTCTGGAATTAGTTTAAAACCATTTCTATGTGCGGAATTCCATCTTCATCATAAGGCTTCCCTACTTCTTTGAAGCCCAGAGAATTGTAAAATTTCAACAGGTACAATTGTGCACTGATTCGAATGGTTGATTCTCCCAGAATATCTTTACAACCTTTGACAGAATGTTCCATCAGCTGTTTTCCCAATCCCAATCCTCTATACTCCGAACCGATAACAACACGACCAATTGAAGCGTCTCCGTAGGTTAAACCAGGAGGAACAATTCTGGTATATCCCGCCAGATTTCCATCCGCCAAACACATCAGGTGATGGCATTTTAAATCTTTATCATCTATATCCTGATACACACAATTTTGTTCTACAATAAATATTTCGTTTCTTAATTTTAATATTTTATAAAGCTCGATAGAGGACAGTTCTTCGAATGATTTTACAAAAAATTCAATTTTCATTTTTTATTATTTTTCAAATTCAACTTCATCATAATATCGGTCTGCTCCTCATTTCCAAGCCTGAAAATATGCTTGTCAAATTCTTCAAATCCATTTTTCTTATAAAATCTGATAGCCCGTACATTATTTTCCCAAACGCCCAACCAAACGTAATCTACATTTTTTTCTGTAGCAATGGCCATCGCTTTGTCATAAAGAGCCTGCCCTACTTTCTTTCCGTGAAAATCTTTAGAAACATATATCCTTTCAATTTCAAGCGCATTATGATCTTTAATTTCAGTTTGTGAAGAGCCGGTATTGAGCTTTACATATCCGATAACGTTATGATCTACCCTTGCCAGGTAGAATTCGGAGTTTTTATCGTTCAGTTCAGCACTAAGCTTTTCTGTTGCAAAACTTGTTTCAAGATATTGCGCCATACTTTCTTCCGTATTATTCTCAGCGAATGTTTCAGAGAACGTTTTTTTGCCAATCTCCTGTAATACTGCTATTTCGTTTTCTTTAATTTTTGTTATGCTAATTTCCATTTTCTATACATTCCATTCGTAATTCAACCAATCCTTATTTTCTTTTGCACCAAGACGATGATAGAATCTTTGTCCGGCATTGTTCCAGGGTGCAACGGTCCATTTTATTTGCGAGCAATTGTTTCTTTTCGCTTCGGCTTTCAAAGCATCCATAAGCTGTTCCCCAATTTTCTGACCACGGTAATTTTCATCTACATACAGCTCTTTCATATAAATAGAAGGTCTGTTCTCCGCAGTATAAGGAAGAAAATAATACACCAATATTCCTGCAATTTTACCTTCATCTTCCGCAACCCAACAATAAAAATCCGGTGGACTTTTTCTAAATCCGGATTCTTTTACAATTTCAGGGGTAATTTCAAAACTGTCGATGTAATTTTCGAAAATGGCCAGTTGCTCCATCAAAAACCAGATTTTCTCACTGTCGGATTCTATTGCTTTTCTGATAATACTATTTATACTCAACTCAATCAATTTATTGCAGCAAAATTAGCGTGT
This sequence comes from Chryseobacterium sp. Bi04, assembly GCF_918698085.1. GTDB lineage: Bacteria > Bacteroidota > Bacteroidia > Flavobacteriales > Weeksellaceae > Chryseobacterium. The sequence goes on along the minus strand of NZ_CAKKLP010000004.1, from coordinate 177,466 downwards.
TAAATAATGCGAAAAAATGCTATTTTTTGATTATTTGATTTGATTTTCGCATTAAAGAGTTTCTATTGGTTGAGCTTATATGGCAATAAAGATTTAAATTATTCTCAGCTTTTTTTGATCGATTACAAAAATTAAACGCAAAGTTTCATTACTAATTCCGCTTTATTGTAAGTGGGCAAGGAAATGATCTTATTTACTAGCTCAAAGTCGGGAAGCCTTTGCGTGGCAGAGAGGAAATCTTCATTCACATATAAAAAGCTCCCGAAAGAGGCTGAATACATTAGATAGTCGATTATTCGAGTAATCGACTATCTAATGTATGAAAAAAATCCCCGGATCTCTCCGGGGACATATACTCTAACAATATATTTTTTTAATATGAATGAAAGGTAATTCCTTCATAAGTCCACCCATTTCCACCAGTACCAAGTTCAGCAAGATTTTTTGTGTAGAAATGACCATTTTTTGAAGATCTGTAATACCTGTAAACAGGAAAGGTTCCGGGTGCTCCTGGTTGTGCAGGCCAGCCTAATTCTTCTCTTAATACATAACCTGATGCCTCTAAGTAAGTTCTATCGTGAATGCTTACAGCTATTACCATATCTAGATTATTTGGATTCACATATAATGCTAAACCATACAAAGTAGTAGGAGCCTTTGAGGTTTTAAATGCCAACCCTTCATTGGACCAATTATACTGACCAATCGGACCGGTTTGGGAGCCATAATAATGTTTCATTAGTGAATTGCTATAGTATCTATAAATATAGTTCTGGTCAAATATATCCTTTAAAGAACTATCCTCTTTTTTTGATTGTAAGGACGCAATTGTTTTTTGATTTTCGGCTTGGATCTCAGATTCCTCTCTTCCGCATGATAATAATGTTAATGCACAGACTGATGCAAAAAATAGTTTTTTCATAGTTATATATAGTTTTTAATACGCTGCAATAATACGAAAAATAAATATTTTATATCATACATTAGGGAATAATAAAAAGATAAGTTCCCCTATGCGTCTGGAATCACGTTCTCCTAAATCTCCTGACTTTGGAACAAGTTTAAAAGAAATGATCTTAATCAATAGCTCAAAGACGGGAAACTCTACGCAGCAGAGGAAAAAGCAACACGATTTTTGCTGCTAATAAATTAGAATTCCAAGGAAAATATAAAAACCACTTATGTTTTTCTAATTGTATTCCGCGTAAGATAGATATAATTAAGCATGCAAAATGTTGCTGCCGCCCCAAAGGTATGCCATAAAAAGTGGGTTCCGAAACTCAGCCATTCCCATTTGTCGGCTATACGGAAGGTCAGGGCAAGAACAAACGACAATAAAGCAAAGCCTACCCATTTACCGGCTTTCCATTGGGTATACATCAAATACCTCAATACCGAGAAAAGTACAAATGAGGCCATGATTGCATAATTTAGGTTGATAAAAAGAGAAGTGTTATTAATTAAAATCCAGTTTCTTAAACCCAACATAAGTACCAGATATCCCAGAACCATTACAACAGCATAGTACCATCTGGTACTCTGAGCTACAAAATAAAATCCGGCAGATAAACAGAGCAACATAATGGGCATCCAGTCCATCATAATAAATACCGGCCATTGTCTGAATGAATGGTAAACAGTTCCCCCTATGGCACCAATATATAATAAAACTAAGCAGTAGGTTAAAAAAGGATATTCTTTAAAATTACCCTTCATTTTAAGGGTCCAAAAAATAGCTATGGCTAAAAATAATACAGCAGTTACTGCATTGAATGGCTCAGGGAAAAACTGAGCCATATCTGTTTCTTTATATAAGAGGCCTCCGTCCGGAGGTATTTGGTTTATTGGCATTGTCTTTTTTTATATTATATTTATATACTTGTTCTAAATATAGAAAAATTATGGTATTAAATAGAAGGCAAAATTCTATACAATGGACGCTCAAAAAACAGGCACTAAAATCTCGTACCAGACTTATGGATTACAATATAAACTGAAATAAAAAAAAATATTGCCTCAAAATTAGGAACAACAGAAAATAATAAAAACTTCATCTTGCAAAATGTAAATGTAGATGAAATTCATAAATCGGTAAACGACCTGGGAAATCCAGAATATTATATAAAAGCTTTTACTGAACTTAAAAACTCAAACATACAATCTTCAGTAGACCTCATAAATTACATTGCTAACTTACTTATAATGGAGATAGGAACAGCAATTATACATGCATTTATAGAAATGAAATTAATGGCCGAGAAAATGACATTTGAAGATCAAATCAATCTATTAATTGATCTTAAGAGTACTAAAGACATAGATAATATCCAGCATGTTATATCTAATTTGTTAGAGCAAAAAATAAATTCTAATTCGTAAGTAGAAGATATGAATTAAAAGAAAAGCCCAGCCCTCCGAAATGTTCTGGCTTTAAAATAAGTTTAAAGGAAATGATCTTATTTACCAGCTCAATGCAGCAAAAATCAAAACAAAAAATCCCAGCTTTTTTCGTTGGGATTTGTTTAAACAAACAACCTACAATTCTATCCTTGCAGGATTTACATTATTTTTTCACCAGCTCCACTCTACGGTTTTACGCCCTCCCTTCTTCAGAACTATTATCTCCATTTAGCATTTGGATAAAATCATCTATACTTCTTTAGGCTTTCCTATTTAAATATTAAATTGCACCTACTTTAAAAATCCATGGACAAATACAGCTTTTTGGAAGTAGCAGCGCTTATAGGGATATTTTTGGTGCTGTTTCTTGCCTTATTTTTGTTTACTGTTAAAACAAAATATAAATTAAGAAATCGCCTTCTCGCTTTCTTTCTTTTTACAAATGCTGTAGATGCATTAAAATTTCTGATGCGTGATTTCCCGGTTAATTTCATCAATCTCGAGGCGTTTCGCTGGAGTATTAACTATTTGGTTCCGGCATCGTTTTATCTCTATGTATTGTCCGTTTGTTTTTCCAACTTTCGATTAAAACCGAAACATTTATGGCACACCATTCCGTTTATTGCGTTCAATTTGTATATGGCGTATGGGATTTATTTTGAAGACAGAGCTTCGAAAGTGAGTTTCATCAATGCTTTAAGCGAATCACCTATCATGCAGTTTTTTCATATCCTTTTCGAAGTTCTATTTCAGGTTTATTTTATTGCTTCATTTTTGGTGATTAAAAAATCTAAAACCATCTATCTCGAGAATTATACAAATCCGGATATGTCTATCCTAAATGCACTTTATAAAATAACAATTCTATATTACATTTTACATTTTATAGTCCTTATAAGATGGCTGGTTACTTTTATCTTTGGGATGGGCGAGATCCGGGCCTGGATTGTAACCCTTGATGGGTTTGCGTTTTTATTCTGCACCTGCTGGTATCTATTTGTTGCGTTAACCAAACCTGAATTTTTCAGGGGAGTGAATTCCGACCTGAAACCTATTAAAGAAGTTATTCCGAAACAGAAAACCAACCCTTTAACAGTTGAGGAAAAAAATAAGGAAATCCAATTTTTAAAAGATTTTATGGTGGAAGAAGAACCTTACCTGGATTCGTCATTAACTATTCAGGACTTATCTGAGCAGGTAAAAATTCCCGTAAAAGATTTATCTACTCTGATTAACCTGTATATGGATAAACACTTTTTCGATTTCGTGAATGAATATAGAATTGAAAAAGCAATGCAGATCCTGAAAGATCCTTCTCAAAAAGAACTGACTGTTTTGGAAATTTTGTACCAGGTTGGCTTTAATTCCAAATCTTCGTTTAATACTTCTTTCAAAAAATATACGGGAAAAACGCCAACAGATTTTAAAAAACAAGCTTTGTAAAATCCGATTTTTTCCGGAAAATGAGTTCGATTTTTTTTAATCGGTCGCATATTAACGTGCTCTGGCGTATTTTTGCAGCAAAATAATTAAAAATAAAATGAATTACTATCAAAAAGTTTTCTGCAGCTTTGGTTCACCCATCAAGAAAATTGTTGTACTCAAGTTTATCAAAAGAATAGCATAAAATCAAATTCAAAAAATTACTAATGAAAAATATAATTGTAACCTTTCTTTTTCTTTTTTCAATACCTATATACTCTCAAAAAATTGAGAAAAACAGTCAAATCGTCAGGAATCAAATTGATTCTTTAATGACAAAATCCTATGAAAGAGGTTTATTTAATGGAAACGTCCTTATCGCTAAAAATAATAAAATCATCTATCAAAAATCATTTGGCTTTACCGATGAAACGAAACAATCCCTTTTAACTGATCAGTCAATATTTAACCCAGGCTCTATTGCAAAGGAATTTAATGCGGTCTCCATCATGATTCTAATGGAACGAGGTCTCCTTAATCTTGATGACCATATATCTAAATTTAATTTGGGACTGCCGAAATGGTCAGAAAAAGTTACCATAAGACACCTTATTAATTATGCCAGCGGTATTCCTAAAATCGAAAACAAACTCATAATTCCGAAAAATGATGAAGAGGCCTGGAAGATTCTGAGAAATAATGATACCTTGTTATTTGAACCCGGGACCAGTTACAGCTATGACAATAGCAATGTGTTTTTGCAAAGAAGAATCATTGAAAAGGTAACCGGAATGTCCTATCAGGAATTTGTCACTAAAAATATAATTAAACCGTTGAAAATGACCAATTCAGTATTCGATCCAGAATTGGGTTATAAAAACAGAACCTCTTGTTATGATATGGATAATGTCCGATGCCCGGAATTGGAATTTATAAGCGGCTGGCTTTGGGTAGACAGCAATGATCTGTACAAATGGCTTCATGCAATGAATTCTAATCGTTTAATATCCAAAAAATCCTTTCAGACTTTGTTGAATAATCCATACGCAAAAGACGAAGGCGGATCACTTGGCAGATACTTTGAAAAAGAAGACCTACAAAGACACAATGGTGTATCATATAAATTTGAATCCATTTTTTTAAACGATTTTAAAAATAACATTACGATCATTCTATTGTCCAATAACCTCAATAGAGCTTGGGATCTGGGGCATATTATTCACAACTTAATGCTGGGAAAAGAGTATGAAATTCCTAAAAAATCTATTTATCAAGCTATAAGAAAAGAATCTTTCATCGACATCAATAAAGCTATAGCAACTTACGATTTACTCAAAGAAAATTCTGAAAAAGAATATAGTTTTGAAAACCCAAGTGAACTGAATAAATTAGGATATGAACTGTTAAGAGGTGGAAATGTAGATTCAGCTATTAAAATTTTCAGTCTTAATGTTTCTGTGTTTCCTCAATCAGCCAATGTTTATGACAGCCGTGGGGAAGCTTATTTCAATAAAAAAGAATATCAATTATCAAAGGATGATTATCAGAAATCATTAGAGTTAGACCCAGCCAATAACAATGCAAAGGAAATGATTTTAAAAATCAATCAACTTTTGCCCACTAAAAAGTAAATCAACGACAAAAGTGTTTGTATAAACATGCGTTAAATCACTTAAGGAGACAACTATTTATGGGTTGTCTCTTTTTTATGCCCACTACAAGTTTATCTGTAGATCCACTGAAACTATTTTTAAAAGATCTATAAAAATTTCTAAAATAGATTACTTATACCCTATTTTTACAAAAAGATTACATGGACAAACTAAGTTTTCTGGAAGTTATTGCTGCGATAGCCGTTTTTGTATCACTGCTGCTTGCCGTATTTTTGTTAACGGTAAAAACAGAAAGAAAACTGGAAAACAGATTATTTGCGGCGTTCCTTATCATTAATGCCATTGATATCAGCGGACTTTTCATGCACCTTTTTGTGGATAGTTATAATCTGAAAGCTTTCAAAATATCTGCTTACTTATTGGTAATGCCGCTTTTCTATCTGTACGTAAATGCCGTTTGTTATGCTGATTTCACCTTAAAAAGAAAGCACTTACTGCATCTTATTCCTTTCATTGCCGCCAATTTAATTTTAGTTCCACGGCTTTATCTGGCAGAAGGTGCTGCTAAAGAAGATTTCTTTAAAGTGATGTGGCATTCCCCTGAAATGTTTTTTTATCAACTCATCGGAGAGCTGCAGTTTTTCTTTTATATCGTCGGTATATTCCTTGTCCTTAAAAAATACAAGAAGATTTACCTCGAAAATTATACCAACCCCAACACTTTGTTATACCAATGGCTGTCTCAGCTTGCCGTGATTTTCTTAATTATCCATGTATGTATTATTTTAAAAAACATCGTAAGATACACCCAACATAGAGATCTATTTATATGGTTGAATATTGTTGCGGGAACCGTGTTTTTATTGACTGCCTGCTGGTTTATATTAAAGGCATTACATTATCCTGAGCTTTTTCGCAGAATTGATTCTACCTTACAACCGACAAAAAATTTTGCTGAAACTTTTGAAACTGAAAATAAAACTGACGAAACAAAAAATATTCAGATCGAACAGCTTAAAAATTTCATGGTTGAAAAAGAACCTTTTTTAGAGCCTTCATTAACGATTCAGGAATTGGCGGATCAGCTGAACATTCCCGTTCGTGAGTTGTCTGTATTAATTAACCATCACCTCAATCAGCATTTTTTTGATTTTGTGAATGAATACCGCGTTAAAAAAGCAATGACCCTTCTGAAAGATCCCACGAAAAAAGAATATACGGTGCTAGAAATTTTATATGAAGTGGGGTTTAATTCAAAATCTTCTTTTCATACCTCTTTTAAAAAATATACGAACCAAACGCCAACAGCATACAGAAACAATTGATAACTAATCGATTGTAAATACTCAAACTCCGGATTGCAGATAATCAGACTCATTTTATTTGATTAAAATGAGTCCGACTTTTTTATACGGACTTTTTTCAAGATTCTCTACAGCATATTTGCATCAGATTATGAATATCAAATTAAAATTCTGTCCATGAAATATGCAACCCTTATTTTATTTTTTGCCGTACTTGGGTGTAAAAGTGTTCAGCCAACCCATACACAAAATATTGAAAATGCAATTATCAAAAATGCACTTCAGTTATTAGAGGACAAAAGATTTCATTCTGTTTCCATTGCAGTGCTTAAAGATGGAAAATCCACCATAAAACATTTTGGAGAATTAACTATTGGAAAAGGAAACAAACCCAACGATTCTACCCTTTATGAATTAGCTTCTGTCACTAAAACCTTTACGGGGTATATAGCCGCTAAAGCTGTACTTGATCAGAAAATAAATGTAGAGGATGATATCAGAATCTATCTTAACGAACCTTATCCCAATTTAGAGTTTAGAGGTGAGCCTATAAGAATCAAACACCTCATCACCCATACCAGTGGATTTCCTAATTTCCCGATAAAAAGCGAAAATAAAAAAGCCTTTTTTGAAGGATTAAAACTCATCAACATTGAAACGAAACCCGGACAAATCTATTCCTATTCAAACACAGCTCCGGAGTTGACAGCCTATATCCTTGAAAAAGTGTATCAAAAATCTTATGAGGAACTGGTCAGTGAATTTGTGTTGAAACCCAATAATATGAATCAAACCAAGTTTACACTCAGTGAAAATGACAGAACAAGATTGGTAAAAGGCTATAACGATAAAAACGTGTTAATGCCTAATTTTAAAAGAACTTTATGGGGTGGAATTTCAGGATTGCACTCTACCACTACGGATTTGGTGAAATATATGAAACTGCAGCTTGACCCATCCAATCCTATTGTCAACGAATCTCATCAAAAACTATACAAAGAAGGTGCTGATTTTTGGGAAGGTTATCATTGGTACATCATAGAAAATGGTAATCAATTACTATACAGACATCACGGAGGGATCTACGGAATGCAGAATTGGTTTGTGATTTATCCTAAACAAAATATAGGAATATCCATATTGACCAACACCAGCTTTAATGAAACAGGAGAAATTTTAGAAAAAGTAGTTAACCAGTTGTTTGATGATATAAAGGTCAATTAAACCTAATACTTTCACCAATAGCCCGATAGCGCCGTTTTTTAATTCGCCAAATCTGTTTTTACATTTATTTTTCACACCAATTCATCAATCATTTCAGCTGAGCAGATTTCCTAACTCTTAAAAAAGTTAATTCTTTTTATCAATCCTTATGAAAGAGGTACATTTAGCCACCATAAAACCTTATAACCACTTTTATACAATTGATCTATACAACACTTTTAAATATTGCGATTTTTCAGGGAATAGTCTTAGGCGTAGTTATTTTAAAATCTTCCCTATTCAATAGTAAATCAAATAAGTATTTAGCGTACTTACTGTTTGCACTTTCCATGGTTTTACTGAATTATGTTTTTGAACTTGAGGGTGCATTTAAGTCCTATCCTTTGCTGTGTTTTCTGGACTATATTGAGTGGATATTTTTACTGCCTGTCTTCATCTTCCAGTTTATAATAAACCGAATTGATGATACCGTAAAGAACAGACAAAGAACTTATTTGTATTACATTCCGTTTGCCTATTCCTCTACTTTTGTTATTCTATACCATCTTAATGATATTTTAGGAATTTATAAAATCCCAGGCTCAGGCATTTTTATCATCAATATACTTAGACTGATTCAGCTTTTATTTGCCTTTATCATCATACTCTTTCCACCTTTTTATTCTTATTTTATGATAAGGCATTTAAAAGACCCACAAGAGAAAAAATGGGTCATCACCTTATTAACGACGCTCTATTTATTATTATCTACCTGGCTAATTACGTATATGACCGGCTTCTTTTTGGGAATAGACATTTCCTCTACCATGAGTGTACTGGCTTTATCGGCTACATTTATCATGCATTGGACAGCCTATATAGGCATTTACAAATACAAGCTTGCCAAAAATAAAGATGCTGTCTACCATTTTCTAAATAATGATTCAGCTGTTTTGTCTCCCAATCTGCCAATTGTAGAAGTTAGTATACCACAAGAGTATAAGGAATCTATCACGGCAGATAATCTTTATTTTCAAAAACTGGAACTTCTCTGCAAAGATGAGCACATTTATACCGACAGTACATTAAACAGGGAAAAAGTAGCTGAAAAACTAGGCATAAGTGCAGGATATGTTTCACAAATTGTAAACACGATAACGGGAGACAACTTTGCCCACTACATCAATCAATACCGGGTGGAAGCTGTGAAGGAAATGATATCGGATCCGGAATACGAAAACTATACGTTGCTTACGATGGGACTAGAATCCGGGTTTACTTCAAAAACAACTTTTTATAAAGCCTTTAAAAAAGTAACCGGTCAAACACCCAATGAATACAAAAATACCAGCAAATAGGTACCATTTTCTCCATTTTTAAGCTTTTGAAACCCGTTCTAATTTGAATTATTTGAGTTTTGCACTTCAATAATTCAAATTAATTTTTTATGAAAAAGAACTTTTTACTACTCATCATGTTGTTTGCTTTTTATTCTGTTAAAGCTCAAAATGAAAATGGAACTGATGCAAATCCTTATCAGAAAAACAATGAAATTAGATTAAATTTAATCGCGCCATTAGCCGGTGCTGTGGAAGCAGGTTTTGAAAGACATCTCAACAAAAACTCATCACTCGGAATTTCTGCATTTTTCGTTTATGATAATACAGAAAATGAGGATCTGAATTACTACATTTCCCCATATTACAGGTATTATTTTGGAAAAAAATATGCTTCCGGTTTTTTTGTCGAAGGATTTGGAGCATTTACTTCCATTGATGGGAAAAAAATATACGCAGCGGACAACGTGACATTCACTGAAAAGAAAGATGTTTATGATGTTGCGCTGGGTGCTGGTCTGGGCTATAAACTCGTCACAAAAAAAGGATTGGTTTTTGAAGCTAATGCAGGCTACGGAAAACTATTGTTTAATGCAGACAAAACGGATCATGACGTGGTTGCAAAATTTGGTTTGAGTATTGGCTACCGGTTTTAATATCAAATATTCTTAAATCACAACAAGGATTTTTTGTGGCAGGTAAGGAAAGAATAAAATCCTGGCAAGAGTTGGGATTTGTTTCTAATTTTCTTTGTGCTTTCACTGGAGATATAAATACCATTATGGTATTATTTATTTGTGAAATAATACTATAATTAACACAATATACAGAAAATTAGGCAAATATTTCTATCAAATTTATTATACAGTCCTCCAGTTTTTAACAAATAATCGTTCTAACCGCTGAAGAGATAAAGAACTACCAAAACATCACCGCCGAAGAAGAGCATCTCAAGCTCAATGCTGCAATAGAATTTAAATAAGAGAAAACTCCCATAAACACAGGAGTTTTCTTCTATTATCGAAATATTTGAAATATGATGGGCTGATCAATAAGCATTCTGTTTCAAAAATGCATCAATTTCAGAATTTTCTATCTTAGGATTGGCCCCGGAATAACTTGCGACCAAAGCACCGACGGCACTTGCAAAATTAAGAGCTTCATCAGGATTTTGATCTGAAAGCAGTTTCGCAATCAGGCTGGCCAAGAAAGAATCTCCTGCTCCTACTGTATCTGCTACTTTCACAGGATAACCTTCGTGTCTGTACAATTGATTATTCCACAAGAGGATAGATCCGTGTTTTCCTAAAGTTACACAGATTGCAGGCGTGTTTGTTTTTTCTGATATAAACTTGATGTTTGATTCCAGATCCTCGGATTCAAATCCCATTCCGGCAGCAATTTCCAATATTTCCTCATCATTAAATTTGATAAAGTCTGCCCTGTTCATAAGTTTTTCCAGAAGCTGAATATTGTAAAAGGGCTTTCTTAGATTCACATCAAAAACTTTAAACATTTTATCATTGGAATCTAATATGGAGAAAAGCGTCTTTTGAGAAACGTCATTTCTGCAGGCAAGACTTCCATAGAAAAAAACATCCGCCTCTTTTACGGTATCCATTATTTTTTCATCAACACTGATAAAATCCCATGCAGAAGGAAATTTGATCTCGTACGTTGCAGAGCCGCGTTCATTTAAAGACACCTGAACAATTCCTGTATTATATTCCGGAGAAACAATGATTCCTGCAGTTTCAAGAGCATTTTCTTTGGTATGATCCAGAATTACCTTTCCTTCTTCATCATTTCCTACGGCACTGATCATAGCAACGGGAAAGCCATACGAAGCTGTTCTGAGAGCTAGATTGAGAGGAGCTCCCCCGATTTTTTTCTCTTCTCCAAAAACGTCGAAAAGGACTTCTCCAAAACTTATTACATTAATTTTCTTATTGATAAACATTAATTATATTTTTGATATTGATATTATAGAATAGTCTCTGAAGTAATAAAAATACTTCATTTTCTATTAATACTATTATAAATTCTGTTGGTGAATATCGTTTTCATTTCTATCTTGTTTTTAATATCCTTTATTTTGTTTATACAGTCCCTGGCTGAAATTGATCTGTGCCAAAGGAATCGGACAGTATTCTTCAATTCCTTGGTCAAATCCCGCCTGCGAATAGTAAGATCTTTTAGTTTTCTCAACAGAATAATAGCTGTTCATTGTTCCTGCTGTAACGCCCCATCTTACGAGGTCAAAGAAACGGCTTCCTTCCATGGCAAACTCCATTCTTCTCTCCCATCGCAATGCTTTTCTTGCGAAATCCTGGTTCCACGTACAGTTCACGCCCGGCTCATACTTACTGATCAGATTGTTGGTGGTATAACTTCCTGTAAGAACCGTACTATTGGCAGCCCGCTGTCTCACCTGATTGATTAATGGCAATGCTTCGTTGATTTGTCCCAGTTCAATTAAGGCTTCAGCTTTCATCAGCAAAACATCAGAATATCTGATGATAATCCTGTTTTTGGAATTTCCGTAGAAAGGGTCCACATTCACGGTACAGCCACATCCTACAGGCACATTTTCTTTTAATGAAGAATAATACCCATACGTTCCCGGGCTTCTGCTCCAGCTTTCCTGAAAGATTTTGTTTTCGTCGTATTTCCACGGCAGCCCTGGCAAAGCAACGGTGTGATATAATCTCGGATCTACTTTATAACTGTTCAATTGGTTGTAATTCAGATCCGAATCGTTAAAAGTATCGAACATCGGCAGCCCCTGCGATGTCGTTTTGAATGCGTTTACCAGATTCTGGCTTGGCTTATGAAAATCACAACATCCCAAACCTTGCGGCACAGAAAGCATATCTCCGAAATTAAGCCTTCCGAAAAGCGTTCCGTCATTATCAGAATATTGAATGGAAAAGACAGCTTCCGGGCCGTTCTCGTGTGTTCCGGGCATAAAATTATATCCGAAATCCGGCTCCAATGTATAATTTCCGATCACCTGATTGGCAGCATCAATAGATTTCTGAAGCGTAACCGGATTTACCTGTGTTACCGTATAGTTATCATCCTGCTCATACGCCTGGTAGAGCCTTACTTTAGCAAGATAAGCATAGGCAGCACTTTTCTTTGGCCTTCCCACTTCCGCCTGTATAGCAGGCAGATTAGCGGCTGCGAATTCAAAATTAGAAGCAATTGCTTCCCATAACTGCTGGTCGGTTTTTGCTCTGTTGGAGATTTTCGGATACTCATCAATCGGTGTATTTTCATCCACATAAGGCACATATTTAAATAACGTTTTCAGCAAAAAGTAGTAATGTCCTCTCACGAAGCTCATCTCGGCAATCCGCTTTTGCTTGTTCGGATATTCGGAATCTGAAAGCTGCTTAAGTGCGGCAATCGCTTTGTTACATCTTGAAATTCCCACATAATTGAGATACCATAACCTGTCTAATTCGCCAAAATCTGAACGGATGTTGTTTGAAATTTCAAAAAAGTGAAAGGTCTGGATATCATTGGTTCCGCTTCCTCCTTTGTAGGCATCATCAGAACGGACATTTCCATAGGGCCAAAGACTGAAAGGAGTATCATAATGGTCGTTTCCAAGAGATGCGTAGGCTGCAACCACAAAACCATCCACATTCTGAGGCGTTACTACATCGGCTTCGGAAAGTACACCTCTCGGCTCATTGTCTAGAAAATCGTTGCAGGAAGTAGTTCCCAGCAAAAAGGCAAAAGCTATTGTTAAAAGTATATTCTTTTTCATTTTTTATTATTTAAAAATTATAGGGAAAAATTAACTCCAAAATTGAACGTCAGCGGTAACGGATAACCGAATGCCGGTGTTTCGGGATCTATTCCTGTAAAGCTTTTGGATTTTATTGTCCAGAGATTCTGAACACTTGCATAAATCCTGAAATTAGCAATGTTATACTGCTCCATTAAAGATTTCGGAAATGTGTAACCCAACTGTAAAACCCTCAGCTTCAGATAACTTCCACTTTCCACATAATACGATGAGAACCTGGATTCTGCATTGCTGTCCACCGTCGTAAGTGCAGGAATATCCGAATTTGGATTCTGTGGCGACCACGCATTCAGAAGCCTTGTCCCTTTATTGGAACCTACATCATCCACGCTCCAGAAATCAGTCTGGTATTTTTTTGAATTGATGACATCTACATCGCCGATGCCTTGCCAGAATGTTGAAAGATCAAAGTTTTTATATGAAAAGTTGAGGTTGATACCATACATAAATTCCGGATTCGGATTGCCAATCCATGTTCTGTCTTTGTCGTCAATCATTCCGTCACCATTTAAATCCGCATAGCGGATTCTTCCCAAGCCTTTACCTGACTGAGTTGCAGAATTATCCACCTCTGCCTGAGTCCTGAAAAGCCCATCAGCAACATAACCGTACATTGAGTTGACCGGGCGTCCCAAGATATTATCCGTTGTTCCGTTTCCTCCATAATTATTGATAACAGATTGTGGAAGCTCGGTAATTTTGTTACGGTTCATCGAGATGTTCCCTGAAACTTCGTAGCGGAAACCTCCTGCGGTTTCATTCTGATAAGACAATGCAACTTCAATCCCTTTATTCTCCATCGATGCACCATTGATCCATCGGTCTCCTCCTTCTCCGATTACACCAAGATAAGGCGGCAATACCAGAATGTCTTTTGTTGCTTTTTTATACACATCGATACTCCCTGTCAGTTTTTGATTAAAGAATCCGAAATCCAGACCAAGATTGGTCTGCGTGGTCGTTTCCCATCTCAGGTCATCATTTTTTGTTTGAGTTGCGATAAATCCTGATGGCAGTAATCCGCTTCCAACACCGGAAATATCGTAAGCCGTACCGTAAGATGTTGCCCACGTTGGATTTCCTCCCGCATAATTTGCTATATACAGCGAATAAACCGCTGAATTGCTGATTTCCTGATTTCCGGTCTGTCCCCAACCTGCTCTTAACCTCAAATCTGAGAAAAACGGAATCAGATTTTCTGCAAAATGTTCTTTATTGATTCTCCATCCAGCCGAAAATGCAGGGAAAGTTCCGAAACGGTTATTTTTACCGAATCTTGAGGAGCCGTCATAACGTATTGTTGCTGAGAAAAGGTATCGGTTGTCATAATCATAAGAGAATTTCCCGAAGTAGGACAACAGGCTGTAATAGGTGGAGCTTCCGCCGTTGAACGCATCTCCTGTTCCTGCATCGGGATACATATAATCCGGTGTTTCTATCAGAAATCCTTCTTTTCTCAGCCAGGTATTTTTATATGTATCCCGGTACATTTCCATTCCGCCCAAAACATCAAAATGGTGATTTCCAGCTTTTGCGGTGTATTGTGCGGTATTTGACCACGTCCATTTTTCTGTGTCCGACTGGTCGATATTCACTGCATTGGTTTTGTTTTGCAGGTAGCCCGAAACATAGCTTCTTTGCAGCATTCTTTTGTAATAATTGGAAAGATCGATTCCGAAGCTGGATTTTAAGGTCAAATTTTTCACAGGCTGCAATTCGGCATAAACATTTCCGAAGAATCTTTGGTATTGGTAGCCGTTGTCTTTATTGTATTCCAAAAGTCGGACAGGGTTTTGCCTGTCATTCATTCCGCCAACCGGTCCGCCCCACCCGATTCCGTCTACAGTATGAACAGGAATAATGGGCAAAGCACGTAATGCGGGATCTAAAACGCCTGGATCCATCAGCTCATTGGTTTTATTGAAGGTGAAATTTTCTCCGATTTTCAGTTTTCCGTCAAAAAAATTATAAGAGGTATTGACACGGGCAGACAATCTTTTGAAATTGGTGAGCTTCACGATTCCATCATTGTTATAATATCCCAGAGAGAAAAAATAAGAACCTTTGTCCGAAGCGCTAGAAGCAGAAACATCCAGCGAATTAGCAACACCTGCCTGCGAAACCTCATCATACCAGTTGGTATCGGCAGATTTAATGGTTTTTGCAGCATCCAGATATTCAGGAACGTTGCTGTGGTATAAGGTTGGAACACCATTCTGAACACCCCAGTCAAAACTGTAGCTCAGATTATTGCTATTCGGATTAAGTCCGTCATTGATGTTCGCCTGCCAAAGTACCTGTCCGAATTGTTTTGCGTTCAGAACCTCTGTTTTTTTGGTGTATTGTGAATACGCCGTATAATAATTAAGGTCGATTCTCATCTTCCCTTTTTTACCTTTTTTGGTAGTGATAATGATCACACCATTAGCCGCCCTGGAACCGTAGATACTTGCTGAAGATGCATCTTTCAGCACCTGCATTGTTTCGATGTCACTTGGATTGAGTTCGTGCATTCCGGCTTTTGTAGGAACACCATCTATTACATACAATGGATCAGTATTGTTCAGGGTTCCAACCCCACGAATCAACACTTTTGTATTACCGCCGGAAGGAGATCCGTCGGCTGTTATGTTAACACCGGCTACTCTTCCCTGCAAAGATTTGATAGGATTAGGTTCGGCCTGCTTGTTCAGGTCTTTCATATCCACCACGGAAACCGCACCCGTAATGTCTGCTTTTTTCTGCTTGGTATATCCGGTTACAATGACCTCATCAATGTTTTTTATTTTCTCTGCAGCTAAAACAATGTTAAGAACCGTCTTTTCATCCACAACCACTTCACGGGTGGAATAATCCGGATAAGTGAAAACTAAAGTGTTGCCTTTTTGCAGGTCGTTGATCTGAAATGCACCACTGCTGTCTGTTGTAGTATTGGCACCTGTTTCCGAAACGGTTACGATAACCCCGCTCAACGGTTTCTGATTGGAGGAAACTACCTTACCTTTAATTACTTCCTGTGCAAATACAAATGAAAAAGGCAGAAGGCAGAAGGCTATGGCTATTTTGTATTTTTTCATAGTATAGTTTTTTTATTTGATCTTAAGCTGATGAGCATTGATGTTTAGAGTACTTCCTTTGGTATCTGTGGATAAGCTCAGCTCCGAAAAGCTTTCATTAGGGAAGAATATTTCGGTCATTACCTTTTCTCCGTTATTGAAGAAAATTTCGATGGACGTTTTATCCAATACAATTTTAAACGTTCCGTTTTGGTAGCTTTTTGCTAATGGCGCCTTTGAGATTTTGTCTGCAAAATTGTTCTTAAAATCTACTTTCCCGGATTTGGTACGGTCAATAAAAAGTTCCTGCTTATTATTATCAATTCCGAAAATCACTTGCTCTCCCAATGAATTTTTCAAAGCAAAACTGTAAACTCCTTTGGTCATTTTTTTAAGATCAACATCTATAACTGCTTTGGATAGGTCTATTTCTCCTTTGCTGACGAGCTTTTTATCAGAAACAAGGTTAATTTCTTTTTTAACGGCCTTCCCTTTGTAATTTTTAAGCTGGGAAACAGGAATATTTTTCAAAGTGTAACCCTCTTTGGACTTTTTTAAAGTCACTTCACGAGGAATAGTAGAGCTTCCTCGCCATTTTTCCGTAGGTACATTCGGCGAATAGTCCCAATTTGACATCCATCCGATAATTACTCTTTTATTATCCGGAACATTATCAAAAGAAACACTCGCATAATTATCTCGTCCCCAATCCAGCCAGACCACTTTTTCTTTTTCGAGCTGCTTTGTAAAAAGATCATCCATTTTGAAGGTTTTTCCGTCAAAATCACCTACAAAATACTGTGCTGCAGAACCTCCATTCGGACCACCCGGATTGATATTAACGATAAGCACCCATTTTTCTTCATGGGTTCCTTCTACCTTGATCGGGAAAAGATCCGGGCATTCCCAAACCCCGCCGTGCCCGCCGACATCTTTACCAAATTCTGAAAGGAATGTCCAGTCTTTCAGGTTTTTTGAGGCATAAAAATGCTGTCTGTCCTGTGCTGCCACTCCCATTACCCATTGTTTTCTTTTATCATTCCAAAAAACCTTAGGATCCCGGAAATCTTTTATTCCCGGATTTTTCAGTACAGGATTATTGCTGTATTTAGTCCACGTTTTCCCATTATCCAAAGAATAAGCTATAGCCTGAGATTGTGCATCGATTGCTCCAGCCTGCTCTTTTTTCATATCGTGGTACGTAAAAATGGCTACCACGGGAACATTCTTCCCATCGCCAAACCCAGATGTATTATCCTTGTCCACCACTGCACTTCCGGAAAAAATTGCCCCTTTTTCATCATAGGCAATTGCAGGAGCCAGTTCTTCCCATTGGATAAGATCTTTACTGATGGCGTGTCCCCAATGCATCTTACTGAAATCAGGCACACTCTGAAAAGGTGTATACTGATAAAATAAATGATAGGTTCCATTGAGATAAAACATCCCGTTCGGGTCATTCATCCAGCCTTTTTGAGGGGTAAAGTGATAACCAGGCCTGTATAGTTGCTCTTCAGGCGTTTTCGAGCCCGACTGTGCATTAAGCCCGGAATAAAATGTAGCAGCAACAATTAGAGTTGATATGATTTTCTTCATTATGATTATTTTAAAAAGAGTTTTTGAATTATTTAATCTGATTTCGGATAAGAATTGCTTGTAAATATTTGATTATTTGTTATTTATTCTTAATGCTATGGTCAAAAAGAAAGGCTAATTGCATACACAGCTGAGTAGAACGCCGTTGCGAACGGAAATGTTTTCAACTCCAAATAAGTCTTTGTGGCCATAGCGTTAAAAAGTTTACAACAATTCATTATCCCGAACTGAGCTTATTTAAAGACACATTATTCCATTTATATAAGCATTCTTTCGATGATTATATTGATTTTTAAATCTATTTGGTTAGTGTTCTGCTTAATTTCTCCAGTGATATACCTTTGGTTTCCGGCATCATAAACATCACGAATAATAATTGAAATACCATTGCCACGGTAAAGACTAAAAATACAGTCCCGGCTCCGATGGTAGAAAATAATGTAGGAATCAAGGATGGAATAATCGCAGCCAAAAGCCAGTGTGTGGAACTGCCGAAAGCCTGCCCCGATGCCCTAAGATGGTTGGGAAAAATCTCTGAAATGAAGACCCAGATCACGGTTCCCTGACCAATAGCGTGCGAAGCAATAAACAAGAATAGGAAAATAGGAATAGCCAATCCCGACCAATGGAAATAAAACGCCATAGAAACCAGCCCTAAAGAAATAATATAACCAACGGAACCTAGATACATCAATGTTCGTCTTCCGACCTTATCAATGAGATTAACGCCAACCAGGGTGAAAACCATATTCACAACGCCAATCCCGATACTGCTGAGTAGTGCTGTTTTCTCCCCCAAACCTGCTTCACCAAAAATCCTTGGTGCGTAATACAGGAATGCGTTAATCCCCGACATCTGATTGAAAAAGGCTACAAGAAAAGCCAGCATCAGCGGAAAACGGTATTTTTTCATAAAGATGTTTTCCTTTGGCGATTCTGCGTGGTCATCTTCCATCTGCATGATTAAAGTTTCAGAATCCTGATCCGGGCTCAGGATTTTCATCACTTTTTTCGCTTCTTCTATTCTGGAATGGGAAACCAGCCATCTTGGGCTTTCAGGAATGGTGAATACACATACTGTATAAATAGCCGCGGGAATTGCCTGTACTCCAAGCATCCATCTCCAGTCGTTATCGCCGATTCCGCTTAGTAAATAATTTGATAAAAATGCAATCAGAATCCCCAGGACAATATTGAACTGGTACAGGGAAACCATTCTGCCACGATCTTTTGCAGGTGCAATCTCTGAAATATAAGCCGGTGCAGCAATTGTAGAGGCACCAACGCCCAAACCACCGATAAACCTGAAAAATGCAAACAGATAAGGATCATTGGAAAGTGCAGTTCCTATTGCTGAAAGCGCATATAAGACACCAATGATCAGTAGCGTTTTTTTACGTCCTAATGTATTAGTCGGTATTCCGCCAAAAATAGCCCCTATCACTGTACCCCATAATGCCATTCCCATCACGACGGCTCCGTGAAATGCATCTGAGCTGTTCCAGAGGGTCTGCAGTTTTTTGTCTGCGCCGGAAATCACTACCACATCAAATCCGAAAAGAAATCCTGCCAAAGCTGCCGTGATAGACCACATAAGAATTTTATTCATCTGTTAAAATATTTATTTGTTTGTGGCTAATATATCCCGGGGCGGCAACCTGAAGGTTTAATTATGTAACTAAATGTTTCAGCAAGGTTAACTATTTGTTAAATAATCATAACTAATTAAATATCAATATATTATTTAATGAAAATTTTATTAAAGTTTAATCATGTTTCAAAAATGTAACATTGTTTTATAAAAATGTTACGTGTTTTTTGCTGTTTTTATGGTTTAAGAACAATTAATGTTATGAAAATTTTAACCGAAAAAGGATCAAGGTGTAGACTTTTTGGATAGTAACTTTTGGGAATTACAATTGCTCTGAGAAAACTGTTTTTCATCCGAATGAAGATGCGTTGTTGAAAATGTGTAATAAAAAAGCAGCAGTTTAAGCACTGCTGAAAAATATTAGATGTGAAGATTTTTTTCATTGTTGCCCTCTAAAAATTGTAAACAAATTGACTAATACAATGTTTATGGGATAAATTAACAGTTCGCTCCTAAGGAGCTTTGCTTTTTTGACTTTATTTTTTTTTATTAACAGTAAGTCCTTACAGGACGAAATGCAGCTCCAATAGGAGCTAAACTGTTAATAGAAAGAAAGTAATTGTATTTAAATTAAGCTCCAGAGGAGCGACCTGTTAATTGTATTTTTATTTTCATCGCACAACAATAATTTTTTTTATCTAAATAAGATTAAAGTATCAGATTTTGTTATTTATTGTTAAAAATCATATTCCGTAATTTTTTATCACTCCTTACCTTCAGACTTTCTAAAAGCATTCGGTGATACGCCAAACTTATTTTTAAAAACAGTGGAGAAATAATTCGGGGAAGAAAACCCGGTTTTGTAAGCAATCTCAGAAATCGTCAGTTCAGGATTTTGAAGCATTGATTTAGCTTGCTCCAGACGGAAATTGTTGATATAATCACTCACATTTACATCAAACATCGCTTTTATCTTTCTATACAGCTGAATTCTGGAAATATGGAGCAGGTCTGCAAGATTTTCTACTGAGAAATCGGGATTGTCGATATTCGTTTTGATGAGCTGGTTCAGATTGTTCACAAAGGTTTGTTCTATGCTTCCGAACGACTTGCTATCCACAATTCTGCCAATATTGTTTGTATAATAGTAACGCAGTTTTTCACGGTTGTAAAGCAGCGCACGCAGCGACTGTATCAGAATCGGGTAACTGAAAGGTTTTGTAAGATAAAGATCAACGCCGGATTTCAAACCTTGAAGGTAAGATTCTTTATTATCCAAGGCTGTCAGAAGAATGACCGGAATATGGGATGTGCGAAGGTCGTTTTTCAGGATTTCGCAGATTTCAAAACCATTTTTGTCAGGAAGATTGACGTCACAGACTATAATATCGGGAATTTCACTCAATGCCTTATCAATCGCATCCGTACCGTCAGAAACCATCACCTCAAATTCATTCTGAAGTTTGTTGCTTAAAAAGAAGGACAAATCCGAATTATCCTCTACCAAAAGAAGCGAGTAGCGTTCGCCCTGAGATTCCTGATTTTGAGTAATCGTCTCATCTTCCAATCCTGCAAAAGCCGCATCTTTTACCAGACTTTCGGCATCTGCGAGACTGGGTTCTTTTACCATCTGGTCTTCGTTAAAATGCTTGTTTCCCTTGTAAAGGCTGATGGTAAATTCTGTTCCCTGAAAAGAGCTCACTTCTATCTTCCCAAGATGAAGCTCTATGAACTGCCTGCTGAGATGAAGCCCAATCCCTGAACTGTTTTTTCTGTTGTTGGAACCTTTGAAATAGGCTTCAAAGACATTGCTGATCTCTTTTTCGGGGATTCCTATTCCGTTATCTTTAAAGCTGATGACTGCCTGATTGCCTTTTTCCTGAATCGAAATTTCAATCTTTCCATTGTCCGGCGTAAATTTGAAAGCATTCGACAAAAGGTTGAAATAGACTTTATCCATCAGGTTTCTGTCTATGTAAAGCTCAAGGCTTTTGTTCTGTGAATGAATTTCAAATTTAATATTTCTTTTCTTCGCTTCATTTTCAAAATCTCGGAAAATTGCATACGTAAAATCATAAATATTCGTCCTGGAAACTCTCAGATTAAAAGTCTGATTTTCTATTTTTCTGAAATCCAGCAGGTTATCTACCAACCTCAATAATCTGTTGGAATTTTTATTGATCAGCTCCAACTCATAGGATGGCTTTGTGCCTTTAGTTTTGCCGGAATCCATCATAGATTCCAATGAACTGAGGATAAGCGTAATGGGTGTTTTAAATTCGTGAGACAATCCTGTAAAAAAATTAACCCTCGCTTCATTACTGTCTTTCAACTCGTTGGCAATGGTTTCGATCTGGTTTCTTTGAATGGTAATTCTCTCGTTGGTAAGGGTAAGCTGCTTATTTTTTATCTTGATCGCATAGATAAGGTAAATAGAATAGGCCACGAGGCAAAACATCAAAATCAGCAATATGATAGACCAGCGGAACAATTCTTTTTGCGAAGAATAAAGTTCGATCTGCTTTTTAACCGCCTGTACCTGATTTTCTATAACACCCTGTTGTTCAATAATTTTATCAAACTGATTGCGCATAATTTCCGCATTCATCCTGTCGATGACCGTTGTGCTGAGCTTGATCCGTTTCGGAACGGCAACACCGTTATGAATTTTAATGGCAGTCTCAATGGCTTCTGCTCCACCTGTCGGATACAATAAAGTGGCATTCAGCTTTCCGTCCAGAACCATTTGTATTCCGCCGTCTTTTGTATTCAGCCCGTCAACCCCGATAAATTTGATTTGATTTTCTAAACCGGCATTCCGTGCAATCTGCCACGCATTAGTGGCAAGCTCATCATTAAATGCGAAAACATACAGACTTTGATTTCCCAGGGAATCCAATGTTTTCCGGAAAGCGTCTACAGGAAGGCCTCTCAATGTTTTTAAAAGATCTGCGTTAGGATTGTTTTTGATGATTTCCTGAAAGCCAAGGCTTCTTTCTACGGTTGGTGAAGATTGGTCGTCACCTCTTATTTCGATAACTTTTTTATAATTTTTGGAATCTGAAAGAATGTAATTGGCTGCTTCTTTGCCAATCTCCATGTTGTCTGCGCCAATATAGGTCGTATATTTTTCTGAATTGATCTTCCTGTCGAGCAAAATAACCGGAATATTTTTGGCAACCGCTTTTTCTACTACAGGAACCAAGGATTCCGGATCAATGGGTGAGATGATAATCACATCCACCTTACGGTCAATCATTTTTTGTATGTCCTGAACCTGCTTGCTAACCGAATTTTCTGCTTTCTGTATATTCAGCTCTACTTCGGAATGAAGTGATGCCTGTATTTCCATAGCATGGTTCATGGCCAATCTCCAGGGGTGATTTCCAAGTCCCTGTGAAAATCCGATACTAATTTTATCTGACGTTTTCTGAGATTCTTTACAAGAAGCAAAAAGAAGGAACAGAAAGAATAACATTTTATAAGCTTTAGGAAAGCCGGAAACTTTCAAAAATTTTATTATTAACATATTGACACAATATTAATAAAGTTGTTGCAGACAGGCAATTTTTAGTGATACTATTTTGTATTAAATCTGCTGTATTGAGTATGTGTATATATTTTTAATAATTCACCGTTTATACTTGCTGTAATAATAAAAGCTAAAGTGGGTGAGCTCAGCTCCTGTAATAAAAATTGTATTTAGTTATTGCTCATTCTTTGCCTATAATTACATTGTGGGTACAGCCCCGATTTGAGTCAGTAAACCAAGCAAATCAGGTTGTCCTACTTCTTCTATAATCTTGTTTTCAGACAAACGGTAAAAATTCACTGCACTAACTGCAATCGATTTTCCAGTTGCGGGTACGCCAAAAAAGGTTCCTTTATGGGTTCCTTTCATGGTAAATCTAACCGCTACTTTATCATTCTCAGCGATCATTTCTTCAATACTCCACTGAATATCCGGAAAGCCGTTGCGCATCATTCCAATAATCGTCAAATAACCTTTAGGTCCCTGCAATGGGTCGGCCTGGAAAGGTACGTGGAAACTCGCTGCCGGGCTTATTAACTGTTGTGCCAGATCTTCGTCAGCAGTATTGATGAACTGTAAAAATTGATTAAAGAATTCTTTTGTTACTTCCATTTCTATTTTTTTAGTTTGTAATATTGATTGGTTTTACAATGCAAAGATGGTTCACAATTGTCTTTCCTAACCATAAACAAGCTTAAGAAATAGTCTTAATATAGTTTAAGAATACCTATTATTTTAATGTTCTGTTTTTCCTGATCTTGCTGAGAAATTCAGGTGTAATGCCCAGGTAGGAAGCTATCTGAGTGTTGGGTAATCTTAAAGCGAGCTCGGTATATTGTTCCAGGAAATCCAAATACCGTTGCTCTGCATTTGAACTGAAATTTTGTAACAAACGGTTTTGAAGTTCAATGAACTTTTCCTCCACGATCACCCGAAAGTTTCTGTCAAACTTTGGTGAATGCACAAAAAGATAGAGCAGGTCCTGCTTCTCAATTTGCAGAATGGTCGAAGGTTCAATTGCCTCTATGAACAGTTTGCTTGGTTTTCCGGAATAGAAACTTCCCAGGTCAGCAACCCAATCGTTTTCTGCTGCGAACATCAGATTATGTTCTGTCCCTTTTTCATCGATACCGTACATTTTAAAGCAGCCTTTCTCAACAAATGTATAATGTTTACAAACGAAGCCTTCCTGCAAGATCATTTGTTTGCGTTTTATGTTTCTAGGTTTTATTCTTTCGGCAAGCAAAATTATATCCTCCGAATTTAAAGGAAGGTATTTTTTAAAATATTCGATTAATGGTTGTATGCTCAACTTTTGATATTGATTAGGATGAGTATTTAAATAAATTGCCGCTTTACAAAATTGAATTGTAAAAGATACATCAAATTAATATAACTTTTATACAGATAATATATAGGAGAAGTGAGTATAAGCAGATAGAATACCTTAACAGATGAACTGTAGTGTTTGGTGATAACAGTGTACAATAGCTGCTTTAACAAATCAATGTTCCTTTTGTAAGAGATTCTCTAAAAACAGGCAACCTCTTTTAAAAGCCAGCCTTTACAAGAGAAATTCACCCTTCCGGCAGGCATTTTTACTATTTCTGTTTGCAGAAACACTGATTTTACTTTTCAGTTAAACGACTGCCTGAATTTTAAAGGAGAAACGTTTGCCTTGGCCTTGAAAAATTTACTGAATGATTGTACATGTTCAAACCCCAATTCATAGGCTATCTCGCTCATGGAGAGGTCAGTGGTAGATATTCTTTCTTTGGCTCTTTCCATTAGCTTGTTGTGGATGTGTTGCTGTGTATTTTGTCCGGTAAGTGTTCTGAGTAAGCTGCCTAAATAACCTGGCGAAACGTTCAATTTTTCGGCAACGTATTGAACTGTCGGCAAACCTTCTGAAATCAGATCCTCGTTCTTAAAGTAGCCTGTCAACAATTTTTCAAGACGTTCTAATAGCTGATGATTGGCCTTTTCTCTTGTAATGAACTGGCGGTTGTAAAAACGTTCAGAATAATTGAGCAGTGCTTCAACGTGGGAAATGATAATCCGTTTGCTAAACTTGTCAATATTGGCACCGTACTCTTGCCTGATACTTTCTATGATCCCATTGAGTGTTATTTCTTCCTTCTCTGATAACAGCAACGCTTCGTTTACTGAATAATCAAAAAAATCATACTGTTTTATGCTCTTTGCAAGTGGCGTATTCCAAATAAAATCAGGATGAATGAGCAAAATCCAGCCTGAAGATTCTGGAGCATCTTCTTTCTCACTGATTTCAATATTGAGAATCTGATCCGGTGACATGAAGAACAATACACCGTCGTCTTCAAAATCGTAATGCAGCTGCCCATATCTATACTTTACACCGGCCATCCTTTTCAACGCAATAAAATAAAAATCAAACACAGCATTCATAGTGCTTTGACCGGGCAATCCGATAAAATCATCTTTTGTTACTATACTGATCAGCGGATGTTCAGGTTTGGATAAACCCCGTAACCGATGAAATTCGCTGATTGATTTTATTCTGACTGGTTTTGTATCTTCCATATACAAAGGTAGTTATTGTTCATTGTATGCTTTTGCAAATTCCTCAGCAAAAGCTTTCAATTTCGTTTTTCCCAGTTCGGGTCTGTTTTTTAAATAATTCTCAAATGTTTTTCCGCTGTGTGTCTCGGCCTGCATTCTTACGAAATCATGGGCAAGCTGTTGTGGAAATCCAGATTGAATTAAGCCGTTTAACAGCTGCTCTTCCGGTAGTGCTATCCATTTCAGATCAGGTTTGCCAATAGCTTCGCCTAAAATTTTTGCGGCTTCATCACAGCTCAACTCTTCGCTCGCCACATAACGGACTTTTTTTCCCTGAAAAGGTGCAGTCAGTTCTTCAAAAGCCACCCCGGCAATATCATTGGGTGAAACAAATGCAATTTTATCATCTCCACCATAGCCGGACATCAGCGCATCATGTTCTTTTATGGTTTGGATATCATTGTAAAAATTGGTGTAAAAAAAGCCGGGACGTAGCTCGGTGACCGTTCTGTCTGATAGCTGATTAAGCAGCAGAGAATCACTCGTATCAGCCGCCCAACCGGTTAGAAATACAACTTTTTCAATTCCATTTTGCCTGATTGCTTGTACATAGTTGGTTTCAATTCTTTTAAAATAGGCTGCTTGGTCTTCTTCCATAAAATTGAAAGGGATCATACAATACACAGCATCTGCCCCTGCAAAGGCTGTTGTTAGAAAATTGATGTCTTCCAGTGACCCGATTGCCGCTTTGGCACCAATGGATTCAATTTCCTTTTGTTTGTCGGCTTTGCTGCTAATAACGGTTACCGAATGTCCTTCTGCAATCAACGCTATTGTAAGTGGCTTGCTGATATTGCCTAATGAGCCTGTTAAAACGATATTCATATACTTTCATTTTTGTTTATACAAAGGTGCAACACTGTCCAAAAACGGATGTAGCCAAAACGACTGTTTTTTAAGTCAAAATGAAAAGTCTTTGCAAGGAGTCAAATTTGTTTTGGCTGGTGGATCCAAGTGACTTTTCTTTCTACCGTTTTTATCAGTCGGCTCTTCTTTGCCATCGAATCCTTTGTGGTACAAGAGTTTTATTACCATTCCTGAAACGGGCGATATCCTATCTCAGAACCTACAAAAACTAAAAATCTTACCAGATCCTTGAAGTATATCATAAGTTAAATTGTAGGTAGGTTAAACATTATACAGAGACTTTCAGCTGTTCTACAAAATAAGAAGGAGTAAAACCTGTTTGCTGTTTAAAAGCATTGACAAAAACCTTTGGTGTAGCATAGCCGCATTCCTCCGCCAAATAGGTTATTTTATATTCCCTGTAAATTGGGTCTTCATAAAGCTTCTTAATGATATAGTTGATGCGAAGCTCGTTAATATAACTTGTGAAGTTATGGTTCTTATAGGTTTTTATCACTTCTGAAAGATATTTTGGATTGGTAGTAAGGCTATTGGCCATCCAGGTAAGACTCAAATCCTTTCGGAGATATTTCTTTGAAGCCTCAAATTTTTCAAGCTTAAGAAGTAATACCTTTACTGTTTCATCTATAATTGTAATTGAGGATTTTATTCCATTGCTTTTGTTATTCTTTTCCGAGGTCAATTCTATTTTATTGACCTCAGCTTCATGGTGTATTTTAGCGATCAGATCTTCATATTTTTCATGAATGATCTTATGGCTTCTTCTACGGTGTATCATCATTCCTCCGGTAATAAGGATAAGAACAGAAGAAGAAATAACAGCAATTCTCTGTATCTTTTTCTCGCCATTGATTTTAGTTTCTGAAATCATTTTTTTGACAGGAGCTTCTACGGCTTGCTTTTCTGCGGAATTAATACTGTCATTCAATTTTGAAAAAAGATCGAGATATTTTTGTGAGCGTGAATGATCACCAATTCCCAGATAAGATTTTGCCAATACCATATATCCTGCTCTCCGGTTATAAGGCATACTGTTGGACTTCTCCAAAGCCAGCATATTCTCTCCATATTCTATTGCTTTCCTGTAGTCTTTTTTCATCTGGTAAAACTCCTGAAGTGACTGATATAAATCTATTTTTGTATCAGGACGTATTTCCCCTTTAACTACATCAAGCTGTTTCAAAGCTTCCATAAAATAGAATTCAGACAGCCCGACATTTCTTCCTTTATTTTTGGAATCCCTGAAGTGAATCCCCAGGTTTATATTTACAGAGATCAGCATATCAACCTTTTTCTCTAAAGGAACATCTTTACTATTATCACTTATTTTCAAAACTTCTTCCCTGCTTTTTTCCAGATAATACAAAACCTTTTTATCTGACCGTTCCTGAAAATACGGAGTCATATTATAATAAATAAAAGAAGTCTCGTAATGTCTCTTATCAGTTTCAGCAATCAGTTTTGCATATTTCAATGCAGCATCATACTCTTTTAGACTCTCATCATATAAACCCAGATTTTCATATAATGTTGCTCTTGTACAATATAAAGTGGTTAATATTTTATAATTTTTCTGATGAACTGCCAGATCTCTGACTTGGTTTGATATTTTCAAAGCTTTTTTATAATCATACAATTGGGAATAGACCAACATTATATTTTGAATCGTATTCAGTTCTCCTTTTTCACATCCTACTGACTTGGCGATATCATTAGCCTTTTGAAGCAATCTGAGGGCTTCTTTACTTTTTCCGGTGCTGTTAACAGAAATTGCCTGATCTATTAATTGATCTATATTTTTATTTTCAGGACATAAAATTGTTTCTGCATTTGCCATGGAGAAAAAAAGAAAAAACAAAAAAGAGATAAAAATAGTGTGTAACCTTTGAAAAAACAGATGGCTGCCTTTCCAGACAAGGCAAGATATCCGCAAAGATAATTTTTCAGACATAATATTATATTTTATAATGAGTTTGTATTTTTCATGATCCTGACAGTCAGCAACGGGATCTCCTTTGTTTTAAATCTATGGATTTTCTTAGATGTATTTCAGTTTCTCAATAATGGTATCTCATGGATTCAGCATCTATCTGTTTTACATTTTGTGTGAATGCTTATAAAAATAAATATACTTTCTTCATTAATTCTATGAAATTAATTCTTTCATATTATTAATCACATTCATAATAATTATCATTTATGCAAATTTAATGAAATATATATCCCAAAAATTCAAATACCTAGTTGGGATTTTTTTAAACGCTGCATAAATAAAGCAATAAAACACAACCAACTGATTATCAATATAGAAAAATTGTAAAACAGATTAAACAGCATATGAAACTTTCTGAATTATTCCAGTATTAAGCTTGTGCAGACATTACGGTAGTCATAATATTGCACCAAAATGACAACCGATTCTGAAAATAACATGATGAACAAGCTCTTCTCTCTGCATTCAATTGGAGGGGGAAGATTTTTCTTATTCATCCTGTTAATACTCAACTTTCAGATCGTAAAGGCTGTTTGTAAGCATAGTGAAGATTATTCATCAGATGCTCCTTCGTCATCCGCTATTCTATTTATATCAGAGGGTACTGTAGTTTCAGGTAAGGAACAGGTATATATTGATCAACCGGCAAAAAAGAAGGTAAAGAAGAAGTACAAAAGAAAAAGTGTATTCATATCCGGCAAAAAAAAGCAAAATAAAGAGGAAAGCCTTTCTCAACCTGTTAAAAGCAGCAATAAAACCATATTAAGTTTCAGCAGAGATACCCAATCAGAGAAATCTTTAATGGCTGGTTCTGACAATGAAAAGCAAATCATAAGGCCCAATCAGCATATAATGAAGTTCCATTTATTGGGGTCTGAAAACAGCATGATTCTCCAAATCTATCTCTTAGATAGTTTTCTGAAAACAATCTATAGAAACCATGGCCTTTCAAATGTAAGGTTTCTAAAAAACTTTAACCGGCCTCCACCACTTCTATACATGGCTATCATGTAACAAAATCAGATAGCTTTTATTCAACGAAAATTTCCACGTCATTCATTCATATTCGCTGGCTCATCCGATGCGAACAGGTAAGATCATTTCTTACTGTCAATAAAAAAGTAATCAAAAAAAATTTAATGCAATAGCCTGCATCATGCTTTGTATTGTCAACCACAGATTGAAATCGGAAAAGAAGAACAGGACTACCAATAGACCTTCATTGGTAAGATTTCCAATCGTAATAAATCACGGAAGAATAATCATTGATATCTACAGAGCAGCAAGCACTACAATAATAAAAGACCACCATCCTGATACATCTTTTGGAAGGAAACCAATACCATGAAAGAAAACATTCCATTTATATAAATCTTAAAAATCATGAAAAAACAACTTTTGCCCATAGCAATTCTACTTGCTGTAACGGGTACTGTAAAGTCTCAGATTGCCATAGGAAAACCGACAGTAACCAATACTTCGGTGTCTCTGGAATTTGCAGATACAGAAAACCGGGGACTGATACTTCCCTATGTAGAAACGAAAACAGGAATTACAGACAACGGCACCATCATTTATGATACCACCGACTACAAAGTAAAATACCTGAAGGACTCCGGTATGTGGACTGATTTAAGTGTCGACAACACCGGAACAGCCAATATTTTGATCCAGACTAACAAAACGGAATCTACGACCGCAAAATCAGTCATCGGATCAGCAGCTGCCACAGACAGTACACCCGGAATGTTGGTTTTATCCGATACCGACAAGGCGATGATATTACCCAAAGTGGCCAGTCCACACCTCAACATTATCGACCCTGCTCCCGGAATGATGGCTTATGACACCATTAAACGACAACTTGCTGTATATAATGGCACAGTCTGGACTTTCTGGAAACCTTAAATAATTAAAATATGGAAAAAATACACTTTTATTAATCCCAACTTTTATAAATACGGCTGCTTGCAATCAAGTAGGTATTAATAGCAAGTCTTCAAAGGCTGTATTGGAAATCGGCAATTCTTATCGATTTCCTCTAATGCTTCAGTCGTAAAAGCCGTAGTCCTATTTATAAAATATCACATTACAAAACACATTTGTCGGAAATCCGGCTAAAACTATTAAATCATGAAAAAACAAATCGTCTTTTTCTTCATATTCCTCATTATGGGCAATATGATGATTTTGGCACAAAACTGCAACATCAATGCAGGAGCCAACACCGTCATTTGTGGCACATCTGCCAATCTATCGGGGAGCCCCGGGGGAAGCACACTTGGAAATCCATTATGGACCCTTGTATCTAAACCTTCCGGTGCACCAGACCCGATTATCGTAACCCCTACAGGTTATAATACCAATGTCACAGGAATGACCTCCCCGGGAAATTATGTATTCCAGATTGCACAGAACTGTACTACAGGAACAGCAGCCTCACAGGTAACCATTACGGCACCGGGAGCTGTGTCTACCTTCACTGCAGGGCCTGACATCACTAATGTTTCTGCAAGTACCGGCACTGCAACCTTAAATGCAGTAATACCGGCAGGATATACGGCTTCGTGGACGTATTACAACATCTATAATAAAGAATATTATGGTCAGAACACCACCACGAATGCCACCATGTCTAATGCGACAACGGCAAGTCCTACCCTGACCCTTATAAAGAAAGCTAATCATGACATTGATCCGGCTTATCGTGCTGTTTTAAGGATAACATCCGTCAACAATCCGAACTGCTGGTACGAAGATGACGCCATTGTAAGGTTCATTCCCAATCCACAAATCAGTCTTTCGGCAACCCACAACAGATGCTATTCATCAACAGAAACCAACCGGTATATCAGCTTGAGTGGAACCTCACCAATGTTTGCAAGCAATACGGCGAATTCATCCGGAAACCCCACATTTGGGACAACAGTTACCTTAAATGTTATCAGCCAGCCGGCAGGAGGAAATATTTCATTTTATCAAATAAGGAATGATTCAGTCTACTTCAATGGTGTAAATGTTACAGGTAGCTATGTATTCACCATGACCATAACAAATGCAAACGGAACTTATACAACCCCTCAGATAACCTACAACTACAACGGAACAGATCCAAAGTTAGTCAGTTTTATTGATTCCTCATATCCTGAGCAGATGATGGTGTACTCTTCAGGTGGCAGTGGAGGTGCAGTATATTGCAATATGGTGGGTAAAACAACCCCTATCACATTTTATTTTAAGATTGATCCTTCGAATCAAGCATCCATAACCACTACAGTCAATAATTCAGGAATTACACCTCCTGGAGGAAATCCTACCCTGGTTTTGAACGGAGCAGGCACAATGAATAGAAATGTCATTGTAACTCCTCCTTCCGGAGGATGGAGAGCTGGGACTTATATTGTGGGATTATCTATAGGTGATGGCCTATGCAAGACCTCTCAGTCCTATTATATCCATATTTCAGATGGCAGCCGTCCGAATGTGTCTGTACCTAATACTACAATATGCTATTCAGGATCTGGTGTTGTGACGGCAACGGTTCCTTTACCTGCTGTATATCAGGGAGCAGTCAACAGCAGCTATCTTCAGGGATTTTCCGGCAGATATGATTTCACTTTGGTTTCCAAACCAGCCGGGGCTGCCAATCCTGTTTATGAATCCGGTAATCTCAGAACATTTACCAATACTTCTACCACGATAAGTAACCTGGATAAGCAGGGAGAATATATATTCAAGATAAAGGCCGTTCCTGGTGCAGGAGGAGTGGATCCCAGATTCCTTGATAAAGAATATGCCTGCTCAGGATCTTCCTTAGAAGGAACATTTTCAATATTCGTATCCGCACAGGTGGGTGCTAATGCAGGATCTGCTCAAACTTTGATAGGAGCAACACAAACCTCTTTTAATGCAAATAATCCGGAAGTTGCTGCTACAGGTGCCTGGACACTGTTAACAAAACCTGTTGGGGCTACCGATCCGGTAATTGTAACACCATCGGCATACAATACCAATGTTACAGGAT
Source organism: Chryseobacterium sp. Bi04 (assembly GCF_918698085.1). Lineage (GTDB taxonomy): Bacteria > Bacteroidota > Bacteroidia > Flavobacteriales > Weeksellaceae > Chryseobacterium. The sequence goes on along the minus strand of NZ_CAKKLP010000004.1, from coordinate 145,107 downwards.
TTAATTCTCCGGGTACCTATACCTTCAGATGGACAGTAACTACAGGTACCTGTACCAGCACAAGCGACTTGACGGTAAATGTTATAAATGCAGTTGCCGGAGGAGTTTACGGAGCAGATTTCTGGGTAAAATCGGATGATGCGGGGACTATTACCACAGCATGGAAAGACCAGTCTGCCAATGCAGACAATATCCCCAATGTAGGAGGAATAACGCTGTCTCCTGCAGACAGGGCACACAACTTCCATCCTTATACGACGGGATATTCTGCTTCAAAATACTTTTATAATACCAATAGTGTACTCAATACGACTAACGTTTATACGGACCCATCAATGAGAAGTTCGGTATCTGTTTTCTCGGCAGTAAGACCTACATCTACGAACGGAACAGGTCGTATTACAGGAATTGACGATGATGCGAATGCATCTGAACCAGGCATTTCTATTAATTCAGGAATACCTCATTTGTACAAATATTTTGGAAATGGCGGAGCTCAGGCAAATAGTAACACAATGAGTGCTGCTAATGCGTTTACGACAAATAAGAGCTCAGTATTCTCTGCAATTCAAGATCAGGCACTTAATTCGGGAAGAGGAGAAAGAAGACTTGGGTTAGACGGAATCTACGAAGCCTTTAATTTGGGCAGTACAACAAATACCTTTAATGTGCTTGGAAAACACTTAAGAATAGGACATGCCGGCTGGGATTCTCCAGGCGCTTTTCCTGGTGACATCATGGAAGTCCTGTGGTTCAAAAGAGCACTTACACCTGACGAGCAATCAAGAGTAAACTCTTACCTTGCTGTAAAGAATGGTACTACATTAAACGAAAATTACCTTTCTACAATCAGCAGTGTAGTATGGGACAGAACTAATAATGCAGGTTATAATAATAATATCTTCGGTATTGCAAGAGATAATATTACAGCATTGCATCAGAAACAGTCCGGAAGTACAAATATTGGACAGAAGCTTGTAATTTCCACTACCGGATTTGCAGACAGTAACAGTGCAAATGCAACAGGCTTAGCCAACGATTTACAATTCCTTCTTACAGGAGATAATGGTTTAAATCAAAGCCTTACAACGCCATTGAGTTACACTGCTGGTTCTAACGGGGCAACTAACTACCGTTTTGAATCAATCTGGAAAGTACAAAATACAAACACTGTTGGAACTGTAACAGTTGCATGGCCTAAGGGCGTGAAAAACCTGTATTTAGTACAGTCATCTGATGCAGCCTTCGATGGTACAGATACTTTTACACCGATGGCCACAGAAGTGACTGTAAATGGTGTAGTGTACAACACAGCAAATGTAACTTTACCAAACGGGCAATTCTTCACATTTGCAGGTTTTGCACAGGCTCCGGGAGGAGTTATGGGTCCTGATTTCTGGGTAAAATCGGATGATGCCGGGGCCATTGCCACAGCATGGAAAGACCAGTCTGCCAATGCAGACAATATCCCCAATGTAGGAGGAGTAACTTTATCACCGGCAGACAGAAACCATAATTTCTATCCGTTTACTACGGGATATACCACTTCTAAACTCTTTTATAATTCTGCTTCGGTAATGAATCCTTTGGGTAATGTTGAACTGCCTGGTTCCAATCCATCTATTTTCTCAGCTGTAAGACCAACAGCAGCCAACGGAACCGGACGTATTACAGGAATCGATGATGATACAAATGCTTCCGAACCTGGTATTTCGATTGCCAATGGAAAACCCAGACAGTATGAATATTTCAATACAACAACGTCCTCAGATTTTTCTGCAGCCTTCAACACCGGGGTTTCCAATGTATTTTCAGCAATTGCCAATAATACGGTAGCCAATGGTGGTACTTCCTCAATTGCCGGAGGAGAAAAGAGATTAGGCTTAAATGGCTCCTATGAATCTTTTTCCGGTTTTGCTACAGGTAACAAATTCCAGATCTACGGTACAAATCTGCGGATAGGTCATGCAGGATGGGATGCTCCCGGTGCTTTCCCGGGTGACATCATGGAAGTGATCTGGTACAAACGTACCTTAACCGCCAATGAACAGTCCAGAGTGAACTCTTATCTTGCGGTAAAGAATGGAGTAACCCTGAATGAGGATTACCTTTCTACCAATAATGATGTAGTATGGGACAAAACCATCAATACCGGTTATAACAACAATATTTTCGGTATTGCAAAAGATGAGGTTACCGTATTGAACCAGAAACAATCAGGAAGTGTTAATACTGGACAAAAGCTCGTTATCTCAACAACAGGGTTTGCAGACAATAATGCTGCCAACACTACTGATTTACCAAACAATCAGCAATTCCTGATGGTCGGAGATAACAATCTGAAGCAAGGGCTGAAAACGCCACTGGTATATACCGGCGGTGCCCATGGAGAAACTAATTTCCGCTTCGAATCGGTTTGGAAGACACAGAACACAGGAAATGTAGGACAGGTAACCGTTGCCTGGCCAAAGGGAATCAAAAACTTATATCTGGTACAATCTTCAGACGAAACGTTTGATACAACGGATAGTTTTACCCCAATGACAACGGAAATTACCATCAATGGAGTGATCTATGAAACAGCCAATGTAACATTAAGCAATGGGCAGTTTTTCACTTTTGCAGGTTTTGGACTTGCTCCGGGTGGAGTTGTGAATAATCTTTCTTATTGGTACCGAGCTGATAAAGATGCCATTAACACAGGAGATGGAACAGATATTACGGCATGGACAGACCAGTTCTCAGGGACCACTTCAGGACAGTTGGGAACCAATGCCCTACCAAAATTCAAGGTGGGCGGTGCCAATTATTTCAACTTCAACCCGGGAGCTAACTTTACAGCAGGAACACAAACTCTTGGTAATATCAATGTCCGAACATTTTCCGAAGATTCTTATGATGTATTTACATTAACTAAAGAAGGTATGACCAGCGGAGGTTCTCACTCTAGTATCTTCAGGTCTCTTGTGGATAATGCATTGCTTACCGGAGATATCCGCAGATGGGATGGACTGGGTATAGTAATGGATAACAGAATAGAACGACTTTCTAATACAGGTGGAAATACTGATTATTATGGAAGTCCGGCAGGAGCATTTTCCACAACAATCCCAAGTATAATGTACCATACGTTTACAGCACTTACAACGACTAAGGCTCTTAACGGAAGTGCTAATTTTGCAACAACCAACCATGCAGGAACTGGTGTAAGGAACCTGAATGGAGGACATTTATTCGGTGATTCCCAATTTGGAGGTAATGGCAGTGATAACCGTGGGTTCATAGGTAATTTAGGTGAAACCATTATCTACGGTTCCGGTAATCTTACACCGGCCGAACGTAGAAGAGTTGATTCCTATCTTGCCATCAAGTATGGTATTACGCTGGGACAGGTTAATACTGATCATTATCTGGATACAGATGGAAATACAGTATGGAACGGAGCAGCCAATACCACGTTCAATAATAATATCTTTGGAATATCTCGTGATGATGTTGAAATGCTGGAACAAAAAGTATCGAAAAGTGTCAATGCAGGAACAATTCTCACCGTTGCCACAATCAATGACTTTGCTTCTGCCAATCAACTTGCAGCGCGAACAGGATTTGCAAATGATAAAACATACTTCCTCCTTGGAGACAACAATATTACAGCAACACCGCTTGTCACCACTACGATTGCCGGAAATACAATGAAGAGAATCCAGAGAATATGGCTTTCTCAACGTTCAAATACTCCGGACGCCTTATATTTTGAAGCCGACCTCTCTGCCTACGGAACTACTTTCTCCGCAGGAAACAACATCCAGATGATTGTAGCAGATGATGAAGCTTTTACAACGAACGTAAAAACAATTACTGGAATATTTACAGGTGGAAGATGGGTATTCATTAATGATTTCAACCCAGATAGTGCTTTAAGGTACATTACATTTGCTGAAGGACAAACCTATTGCTATAAACCTGGAGCTACTGCTACTGCCGGTAATCCTGCCTTATCTACAAAAGTGGGAATTACTTCTCTTGGAAGAGCCGGAGCTGAAAGTACAGACAACTGGCCTATGGTAAGAAAAGGTGGCTGGCTGGCTTTGGAAGCAAAAACAAAAGGTTTTGCTCCGAACAGGGTTAAGTTCAATGCATCCAATCAACCTGTTGCTGCTGATGGGGTAACTCCTGTCATTACAGCTCCGGTAGAAGGTATGATGGTGTACGATACCACCAATAAATGTATGAAGATTTACACTCTTAAGGAAGGTGATGCATCCATGGCTTGGCACTGCATATCTACACAGACTTGCCCTGACTAACAAGAAGCAAGCTTTATCATTGATAGCTCCTTAGCTCCGGGAAGTAGGTACGGAACAGAGCTAAGGCTATCAATTTTAAATCAGTCTATTACAAAATGAAATGAATGATGATACACTATAAACAATACTACATGAATGATGCGGAATTGCATATACTTATAACACTTTAGGCTCTGAAATCAGATAATGACAAAAAAACGGTAATAATACCCTATCAACAATATTTTAAGTAAGGCATTTATGGAGCAATATCATCCAACTATTGAAATGTCCTTCTCTTTCCTTTTAAAAGAAATACTGCTTATGAATTCAAATTTTAGAAATATTCATATTGGAAAGTTCATACAACTACGGGTTAAGGAAAACAACATTGACTTACCTCGTATCTGCAACTTTATGAAATGTACAGAAATTGAAATCAACGAAATGTACATGCAGGAAGATCTATCCACTAATAATTTATTGAGATGGAGCAAACTGCTTGAATATGATTTCTTCAGACTATATTCCCAACATCTGATCCTCTATGCCCCACCTTCTGCTTCAATCCGGGAATCCAATGTTTCAAAACTTCCCCGTTTCCGGAAGAATATCTATACTCAGGAAATGATAGACTTTATTTTGGAACTCATAGAGAAGCAAGAAAAGACCAAGCGCCAAATTACGGATGAATACGGTATCCCGTATACCACCTTATGCAAGTGGATAGCAAAACATAATACCATAATAAATAACAGCATCAAATCAGAAATCAGAAATGAAAAAACAGAATCAACCTAATTATAAACTGATCTATTCAGACATTATTGAGCAAAAATACCCACATAAGAAAGCAGAATGCGAAAAATTATTAGAAAAAAAAATGCTTTCCGCCTTAGATATCCTGGAACTGAATAACAGAATATTTGGTACCAAAGACCAAGATCTAAAAAAAATGAATCAAAAACTTCGTTCTTATAATGAAACAGATATTTTACGCATCCTCGATTACCAAAAAAATCATAGAATAAATAACCTTCAGGTAGCCAAACATTTTGGATTGAGCAGAAATACAATGACCAAATGGCGAAGGATTTATCAATAACAAACGAAACGTTTTATAGGATTACTGAAATTAATAAAGGAGCTCTTTCAAAGCTCCTTTATTGTAAAATGATTGATATAGTTATCTTACTATTAAATAGGGATCTTTAATATTCAGTACTTGGTGAAACCAATGATTGCATCAAAAAAGTATTTTTTTTGAGAACAGCATAGTTTTTGACATTGTTATATTTTAAAAAAGATTAAAAAAATGTACAGCAATAGTATATGATAAGCTGTTGAAATTATATTAATTATTGGTTGTTATAAAAAATGCTAATTACTAATCATAAATTTTATTACTATGTCATTATTTTCAAACGATTTGAGCAAAGAGCCTGTATTTGACGGCATTGGTTACGAACCGTCATTCTTTTCAAGAAAAGCGATGGTATCTTCAAAAACAGATTACAGTAAAAAATCCTATAGCGATGGCAATACGGATCCAACAAAAAAGATTCTTGTTGTATGTACCGAGGAACGCTATATGACAATGAAAAATGGTAAGAAATTCTCTACAGGTAATCATCCGGTAGAAACACTTGTCCCGATCCTCCACTTTGAAGAGGCTGGGTATGAAGTTGAATTTTGTACGCCAACAGGACACTCTGTAAAATTTGAAATGTGGGCGATGCCCTATGAAGATGAGGATATTGGTAAGATTCTCGAAAAGTATAATTCACAATTAGCAAGTCCCAAAAGTCTGAAAGACTTCGTTGCCAGCAATATGAAGTCTGATGCTGAGTATGTGGCTGTTTTTATTCCTGGTGGACATGGTGCAATGCTAGGATTACCGGAAAACGAAGATCTTAAAAAACTCATCAAATGGGTAGCTGCTGAAGATAAATATCTATTGGCTATCTGCCACGGGCCGGCAGCAATGCTGAGTGCCGCAACTAATGGCAGCGGGACAGATTTTCCTTATAAAGGATATAAAATCAATTCATTTCCTGATGAAATGGACCTTACTTTACCGGAAAGCGGTTATCAGCCGGGAGAAATGCCTTGGTTTTACGGCCAAAAGCTTAAAGAACTTGGCATAGAAATTTTAAATAAGGAAATTGCAGGAGATTGCCACGTTGATAGAAAGCTGATTACGGGAGACAGTCCACTGGCAGCCGATGAATTTGGTAAAGTCTGTGTAAGGGAACTTCTTGCCAATGAAAAATCAAAATTGACATAAGCATAGATTAGCTTTTACTTTTAACAGCTAATCCAATACTGTTAAAATTCAAATATTAAATTATAAACGGCATCCTTTGAAGATGCCGTTTTACATTCTTACTTTTTAGATATATTATATGGCGTAAAACGATCCCATTCCCAAGGTGTAAAGGTATCGCCAATCAATTTTTCCAGCAATTCCTTAAATATTCGTTCACCATTTCCACTATTACACATTATTACGATAGCTATTTTCTTTTCAGGGAAGCTAATACTGTAATTACGCCAGCAGTCATCATGACCGCCTTTGAAAAATGCCTTTCCATAAGGTGTATTGATAACGCCTAAGCCTAAGCCATATGACAGGTTAATTTTATCATCGCGATGCGTAGTTTCATCGAGCATGGTTGGAAATTCATATAGTGAGCGGATACGAACCTGTGGCTTTACCATTTCCTTAAAAGTTTTAGCGCTCAGTCCTTCCCGACGCAGGACATACGAAATAAAGCGAGAATAATCACTTATGGTAGTAAGCATCGATCCAGCTCCGACTGCCTTTCGTGAACGGACTTTACCGCCAGCGTTTCCGTCTTCATCATAACCAATGGCAGAATTTGTTTCAAATTCAGTGCGCCAGAGATAACTGGTTCTGTTCATTTTAGCTGGCACAAATAGTTCCTCACGTGCTAAAGTTTCAAGATCTTTTCCCAGATATACTTCCTCAATGCGCTGCAGCAGTTTGAAACCTTCACCGGAATAAGCATAGCGGCTTCCCGGCTCAAAATATAATCTGTTTACCAGCGTGGTATCCCGTATTCCGGTCTTAACATTCATCCACCAAACATTCGGTAAACCTGTGGTGTGGCTCAAGCACATTCTCGGGGTAATTTTCTTCCAGCGTTCATCCTTTTCGAGCTCCTCATAGTTACCGTATTCCCTCAGCGGCTTTTTTAAGTAGTTAAACAAAGGTTTATCCAGATCAATAAGACCTTTCTCTGCCAGCCTCATATTGATATAGGCGAAAACAGCTTTACTGAAAGAAGCACCGTACATCACCGTGCTTGTATCCAATGGGATATTCTTTTCTTTATCTTTGAAGCCGTAGGCTTTCTGATACGTTACCCGGTTATTGTTTATTACAGCAAGCCCCAGCCCTTCGACCTTTGCAGCTGTCATCAAATGTTTAACAGTACTGTCAATCTGTGAAACGGTCAATGAAGTTCCATCGAGACGTTTGATCGATCTGGTTTGTCCTAAAGCTGTTGTGTTTTTTACGCACATCAGCAGAATTATAAGAGTTTTAATGCAAACGGATTTCTTTTGTAAATTAAGTATTTCCATACACATAAATTTTTAAGATTTATACTTATTAGTTTTATTTTTTTTCTGCCAACATGATATGGGGACTGAAACATAGCAGCTCCCGGTCCTGTTCCGTTAATTTAATCAATTCCAGAAGTTTATTTCTTTTCGTCATTTCTGCCCAGCTTTCAAAAAAATTACCGTCCAGCCAGGCAATTCCCTCTACAGGCAATACATCGAGCTGTTCAAATCCAGCCATTTCAAACTCCTCAATTAAGTCAGAGGGCCGATGACAGAAGCCTTTCGGAAGCATTAACGGATAATTTTCCGGCGGGAAGTGATCACCGGACTGTAGTTCGCTAATGCACATAGCAAAGAGCTTTTGATCATGGATAAGCCCACTTTGTAGAGCAGCTATTGCGGATGCCGAATGCGTTATGGCAAAACCCAAAAGAACGCCCCCTTTTTTTAATATTCTTCCCGCTTCTTTAAGTGCAGCCAGACGTTCATCTAACTGTTGTAAATGATAGAGAGGTCCATGAAGAAGGACCAGTTCCTGGCTTAAATCTGATAAAGGTAAATTACGGGCCTCCCCATGTAGACATGTAAACTGAAAACCGCGCGCTGAGCGCTTTTTTGCCTGTTCAATATGCTTTTTTACAGGGTCAATTAAAGTTACGCTATGCCCCATTCCCGCAAGCCACTGCGCATAATGGCCGGTGCCTCCGCCGATATCTGCAATGTGAGATGATTTATTGAGGTAACAGTTGATTAATATTTTAGTACGTTCAAATTCTAACGGACCTAAGCCGGTCGAAAGTCTATTTTCTTCTTGCCTTTTAGTGTAAAAGCTATCGATTGAAGGATCTATAAGATTCATATTGTTTCATTAAAATTAATACAGAATTTGTTGACCAGTCCTGGAAAAGGCCGGCAATAATGACGTCGAATGCGTCTGAATACTATTTAAGAAACAATTTTGATACTGTAAATATAAAAATTTCAAGTGTATGGAAATCATCATTTGTAATAATTTCTTATTTTTTGTATTACCCTTCTTAATGTCATAAAAAATAGCTTCTGAAAATTTTGAAAAGATTGAGGTTCTCTGCAACATTCCAAAAAACCTGTTTGTGCCCAAAATGCCCTGCTCTGGGGGTAGGCAAGGTAAACTTACAAGTCAGATTAATCATTTAGTAATTTATTATTCTCTATGTGAATTTTACGGAAAATACCTAAATACAGCCTTCAATATGACATTCAGAAATATTGAATATTTTTTATATACTCTAACTCATTCAGCTATTACCTAAAATGATCCTTTAGTCTTGCGTCTACAAATTTTTCATGGCATCATAAAAGAACAGAGCCACATTTATTCACGAATATTAATAACTTAATATACTTTTTAGTATATTTGCTTCATAATTCAATATCAATGTTGACCAAAGCTGAAAAAACAAAACAATTTATCCTGGAAACAGCTGTACCTCTTTACAACAAAAAAGGTATCTCGGGAGTGAATATTGACGATGTATTAGAAGAAACGAAACTAACCAAAGGCTGTCTCTATGGTCATTTCGAAAATAAAGATGACCTTACTACACAGGTGGTTGAATTAATGCTGAAAAAGATTTCCGATAAAATACATTTGGCAGTTTCAAATTCGAAAACGGCTAAAGCGAAAATTTCCGCATTCCTGGATTTTTACAAAGATCCTATAAATACTTATATTTCGGGTGGGTGCCCTATCTTCAATACAGCGGTAGAAGCAGATGATAATTTTCCGGCTATTAAACAAAAGATAGCAACATTAATCAGGCTTGGACAAGAGGAACTTAGTTCTATTTTAAGAGAAGGAATTGACAACGGTGAGTATTCTTCCAGGCTCGATCCTGTTGTTTTTGCATTTAAATTGGTAGCTTCTGTAGAAGGCGGTATTGTGATGTGCCGAACGATGGATACCATGAAACCTATGCAATCACTGATCAAAAATCTAAAAGCAGAATTAGAGCAATACACTTTATAATTTTTTTTAATAAAAAATAGACTAAAAAGTATATTTTAGAACATATTTAATAACATAAAAAATTTAGAAATGAACTTAAAAGGAAAAACCATCCTGATTACCGGAGGCGCATCAGGCATCGGATTTGAAGCGGCCAAAAAATTTTTAGCTATTGGTGCTAAAGTGATTATTACCGGGAGAAATCAGGCAAAGCTCGATGCTGCCAAAAAAGAACTCCCATCCATCATTACCATACAAAGTGATGCCGGAAAAGAAGCTGATGCCCAGGCTCTTTTAAATACTGTGAAAGTATTAGGAGGAATTGACATCTTATACAATAATGCGGGGGTTCTGGTACCACCCTTGAACCTGGGTATCCCCAATGCTAAGCATCTTGAAGGTGCGGCTTACGAAATGGAAGTGAATTATCTTGGTGTCATCAGGCTTAATAATATATTTCTGGATATGCTTACATCCAGAAATGAGGCTGCAATCATTAATACTACATCCATCTTAAGTATGACGCCTTCGTTGATTGAGGCAACTTACTCTTCCTCTAAAACAGCATTGGCATTTTATACGGTATCACTTCGTGAACATTTAAGGATTATCGGCAGCAAGGTGAAAATTTTTGAACTGATCCCTCCCCTTGTAGCCACCGAAATGACTGCAGATAGAAATGATAAAAAAATAAGCTCCCAAGAGATGGTCAAGGGACTGATCAATGGCTTGTCAAAAAATCATTACACAATTCGCGTGGGTGACTCAAAAATCTTTAATTTTATCAATAGATTTTTCCCGGGAATTGCATTTAATATCATTAATCCAAAACAGAATCATCAACTTTTAAAAAATTGAAAATGAAAGCATACATTATAAAAAAATACACGAAAGACGGTCTTCAGCTTGCGGATGTTCCGATGCCAAAAGCCGGTGACAATGATGTTTTGGTAGAGGTTCATTCAGCGAGTTTAAATCTTCTGGATTCTAAAATTAAAAAAGGAGAATTTAAACTGTTGCTGCCATACAAATTCCCATTGATATTGGGTCATGATGTTGCAGGAATAGTTACACAGGTTGGGAAGAAAGTAAGTAAATTTAAAGTTGGTGATGAGGTCTACTCAAGGGTGCAGGATTTCCGTATCGGAACTTTCGCAGAATATATTGCCATCAACGAAAGTGATGTGGCGCTTAAACCAAAAAACCTAACGATGGAGGAATCTGCCTCTATTCCATTAGTAGCACTCACTGCGTGGCAGGCATTAGTTGAAAATGCAAATTTAAAGAAAGGACAGAAAGTATTCATCCAGGCAGGATCAGGTGGTGTGGGAACTATAGCGATTCAACTTGCCAAATATTTTGGAGCTACTGTTGCCACTACCGCTAGTACAAAAAGTTTCGAACTATTGAAAAGCTTGGGAGCAGATGTTGTGATTGATTACAAAACACAGGATTTTGAAACGATGCTTAAAGATTACGATGTTGTTCTCAATAGCCAGGATAATAAAACATTAGAAAAATCAATCAGCATATTGAAACCAGGCGGTAAGGTCATTTCTATCTCGGGTCCGCCAACGCCAGAGTTTGCAAACGAAATAGGATTGCCCTGGTATTTGAAGATTGTATTGTCATTACTCAGTTTAGGGATCAGAAAAAAAGCAAAAAAACAGCATGTCGATTTCTTTTTCCTCTTTATGAGAGCAAATGGGAGCCAGCTTGACAAAATAACCCAACTAATTGAAGCTGATGTCATCAAGCCTGTGATTGACAAGATCTATACTTTTGAACAGACCCCTGACGCTTTGAAATATGTTGAAAGTGGACGCGCGAAAGGAAAGGTTGTGATCAAAGTAAAGTGACTCTAGCCGGAAAAGGAAAAATCAACTTGAAATCTCCCAGTAAATTAAAGCTGGTAAGTCGGATCTCAATTTTAAAAGTCATCCATATTACTATCCATCCGTTTTACCAATTCATATTAACGTGTTGCAGGGACTTATGTTGTTCCTGAATCTGGCATTGGTAAATGACCTCTGTAATTCTCCTTTCATCTTACTCATATTATTTTGTAAATATACCATAGAATCTGGAATCATAAGCGGGTTTTAAAAAGTGTAAATATTTTTTTGATAGTATATACATTGTCCCAAAATATCAAAAAACCGTCTTAATAAGACGGTTCTTCCTAAAATAATTAAAACTTGAATCTGAATATATTCATATATCTTGCTTAAAAAATATCAGTAAAATTAAAGCTTTATCTTTTCTACTATATACAAAACATCTTTTTCCATTTCATTACAGAATTACGGCTCAGATAGAAATGGCGTGCCAGCTGGCTATTATTGATTTTGTGTTTTTTTTGATAATCCAGCATTTCTAAAATATCTGATCTGCTGTATGACCGGTGTTTCTGGCTGCGTTTCACACTGGAGATATCTCTACCAAATATTTTCTTATTCAGGGTTATAATATCCAGTGCAGACAAGATTTCTTTTTGCAGTAGACTTTGACATTCTTCATATTTATGAGGAAATTTTTTCACAAGAATATCTGTATATATTTTATTATAATCAGGAAATTTTTTTTTCATCAATTATCGTGTTTATGATCCATATTTTCCAGTTATGGGCTGACTGTACTTTTGGAAGAGTACATTTATCCTTTATATTTTTCTATCCATTTATAAAGAGTAGATTTAGGAATACGGTATTCTTCTATGATCTGGCTTTTACTTTTTTCTCCGGTATGCACCAATTCCATAATAAAATCTATTATTTCCCTTGTATAAATGCTTTTTCGGAAGCTGGGAAGTATTGATTTTTCTTTTTTATCGCTTCCTGAGGGAGGTGAATACAATATTAAATGTTGAGAATAAACTCTAAAAAAGTCATACTCTAAAAGTTTGCACCATTTAAGCAGAGTATCCGTAGAAAGATCTTTTTGCTCAAGCATTTTTTTTACCTCTTCTTCTGTACAATTAAAAAAATTACAGATGCGAAGTGTTTTTACAGATACTTCCTCTATTCTCTGATGGATGAGTTTACCGATGTGTATATCTTTAAAGTGTGTATTCATTTTTTCTGTCGGATAATGCAGTCTGAAGCAAAATAACCGGAATCATAGCAATAGACTGGGATTTTTAATGTAACGTGATATTTCTATGTACTCTTTAGTTGGGAATTAAATGCAGGAAAACCCGTTCCTCCCAATGCATAGAGGTTTCCATCCACAAACCAGCCCAATACCCTATTGTTACTTTTTTTGGGGGGGGAGTTTCAGGTGTAATATTGGGATTCCAGTCTGCATATCCCAGTACGCCATTAGCATCTGCCACTACCATTTTTGTTGCTATAAATGTTTGGTTTTTAGTATCCGATTTTGTCCCGTCCGGTTTTGTAAAATGGCATTCGGACTGTTATGTTTAGAAAGTTCCCTTATCCTTTCAATACCATTAACATCAAGAGTTTCCGTAGGATTGGAAGTACTAATACCTACCTGGATAAAAACATTGCAGAGGTAAAACCTGCTATTAAAAATAATCCTTTTTTCATTTGTTTATATTTTAAAAATTAATTTTATTGGGGAGATTAAGCTTTACGGGTCACTGAGATAAATATTTTCTTTTCTCCACTTACTTCCATGCACCACCATTTGAATTCATACCACCTGTAGGTATTACTATCTATCTGTACCTGGAGATTGGTGGTTTCCACTTCAGCTGCATTAGTAGCCCAAAACACTATATTATTGGCATCAATCTGCAGATAGCTTCCTGCCAGCAGATTATTATTAAGTGAAGTTTCGTTCTCATTTACCTGGGTTGCAAATGATTGATAGCTTACAAGTTTGGGACTGTCTGATATGTTATAAATCCGTGGATCATAATATGTTGAATTGACCCCTTGCAGGTTCATTTCCAAACCGTCAATAGAAGGTAAGGCGGGAAGGCTGTTTGCTGTTATATAGGTTTTTAAATTAAAAGTACTTGCCTGTGCTGTAGTTACAGGTACAGAATATATCCTTGTAATGGCTTCTCCTATAGGCAGAACCCCACCATCATTTATTTTAGGAAGACCTTCAAGATATCCCAAAACACCGTTTACGTCCGCAACTAAAGTTTTTGTTGCAGTAAAATTCTGATTTTTAGTTTCTGATCTTGTCCCGTCGGGTTTTGTAAAAATGGCATTGCTGGTATTATGCTTGGGAAGCTCTCTTATCCTTTCAATACCGTTAACGTCAAGTACTTCTGTAGATACAGCAGTTTTAATACCTACTTGTGACCAAAGTGAGGAACAGGCCGAAACGGCCATTAGTAATAATCCTTTTTTCATTATGTTTTATTTTTGAATTGTGAAAGCCGGTAATGAGGGCATTACTAAACGGCTAAAATCCTGTGCAATAATAGGAAGATGATGATTAGAAAAATAATGGTAGGTGTTATGAATTACGAAATTCTCGTGTGCTTTTTAAAGATATAAACTAGTATTTTACAAAAAATGCATACTAATAATCAACTTGTTACAAAATACAGCATTCTTTCAAGGATTATTGTAATGGTGTTATATGATTAATGATGTTCTGTTAATCCGTATTCACCATATTTCATCATTCAGATTTTAAAATAAAAAAAATGGATAACGGATTTTATTTAAAATCACAATTATCCATATAAGTAATACTGATTAATTAATCAAAATTATCTTGTAGTATATCCTCCGTTGGCAAAAATAGTCTGCCCGGTGATCCACCATCCGTCAGTGACTAAAAATTCTACCAAAGGTGCAATGTCTTTAATATCGGTCAATCCGCCTAATGCCGCTGCTGATTTATGGTAAGCTACAGCATCAGTACTTTCCTGTCCGTAGAAGAAAGGAGTATCCATAGGACCTGGCGCTACTGCAGTTACAGAAATTCCTCTGTCACCAAATTCTTTAGAAGCTGCCCTTGTGAAATGCTCTACCGGTGCTTTGGCACCCGCATACGTTGAATACAGTCCCGTATATGCAGCTAACAAAGAGGTCACAATGGTACAGATTTTACCATGATCGTTCACTTTTTTACCTGCTTCTTGCAAAAAGAAATAAGCTGATTTTGAATTGACTCCGAACATAGCGTCATATTCAGTTTCGGTAGTTTCAATAAATGGTTTTTTCAATACCATACCAACTGTATTAATTGCAATATCAATACCCCCGTAAGTTTCTATAGCTTCATCAAAAAACTTTGTGATATTTTCTATTTTAGTAAGATCCCCCTGAAATAGAAACGCTTCAGCTCCTAAGGCCTTTACTTCAGCTAAGGTTTTTTCGCTTTCTGCTTTTGAACTTTCACTGTTATAGTGGATAGCGAGCTTAGCTCCTTTTTTGGCAAAATCTCTGCTTAATAATCCACCAAGGTTTTTTCCACCTCCTGCTATAAGCACTACCTTTCCTTTTAAATCATTGTGTGTCATAATCTTATTTTTAAGTTAAGTTTTATTTACATCTATAATAACTGATGAATATTCCTTCAGTTATTATGGGAAATTTATATTTTGATTGAGCACCAAGACATCTTTAAAACATCTTATCAATTTGTTACCTAGTCATAAGCTTTTGGTGAGATTGACATTATGAACATAGAACAATATTATAAAACCCAAAAAAAGCTTACAACAAATTGATGATAGGATATCTGAATTTCTCTTCATATTTTCTAAAGAAAACCACGTGATATCGTAAAACTTTCAATACTTTTTTTATGCAAATATTTCCATTGCGTCACTGCATTATTGGAGCTTTTAGGAATATAAAAAAGGCAATTGGAAATAAATTCTGAATACATTTTTAAATTTTTTTAAAACTATATCTTCCCTCTTTAAGAAAATCCATACAAATAAAAAACATAAATAAATAACTGAAAAACAAAGAATTATAAAAATTATTTAAGTGATTAATTCCGAAAAGCTAACATATTTACTATGTATTAAATCATACATTAGCCCTTACTTTGCTCAGAAACACACTTCAATGACAAAAAAAGTTCTATTCTGTCTATACCTGTTGTTTAATGTTACTGATGCACAGTGGAATAACAAATCAAAAATTGATACTGAAATAGAAAATACAAAAGACTTATTTGAAAATGAACTCAAAATTATGGAACTCACTAAAAATGGTAATCAAATTTCAAGGGACATAGATTATAAAAAAAGAATATCAGAAAGAAGTGAGCTTCTTTTGGATAGGTATTTTAATATGGAAAGTTTAAATTCAGAGAAAAAGGAAACTTCAAAAAAAAGTACACATCTTTACAAAGAATTGAATGACAGCATTAAAAATACAGAAAAAAAAGCTGTAAATACTCCTGTTAATTATATAATAGGTGAACAAGGAGAAGCGTATTCCCATAATATTGTAAAAATAGTTATTGCACCATCAGTTGTGATTATTTTCTTATTAAACAGCTGGGTTTTATGGAAACATAATCAAAAAAAGCCTGGTAAGGGAGATAAAATGATCGTTAATCACTTAAAAAATGAAACGAAAACCACGGAGTTTACATCCATCCCGGTAAAAGATAAAGATAAGACTCCGGATCATAATATCAGTATCTCTGAAGATACTACTGCATCTTTGCTCAATAAACTTTCAAAGTTTGAGAAGTCGGAAAAATTTTTAAAGAAAGATTTAACTCTCACCAATTTATCAAATTCATTACATACAAACCCACGATATCTTTCAGAAATCATTAAGCAGCATAAAGGTAAGAATTTCAACAATTACCTTAACGGACTCCGGATACATTATATTACCGATAAGCTCTATAACACACCCGTCTTTAGGGAATATAAGATCAGCTATCTTGCTGAAGCTTGTGGCTTTTCTTCCAGGGAAGTTTTTTCTGTAATATTCAAAAAAGAAATGGGTGTTACTCCCTCCTATTTTATAAGCCAACTCAAAAAAAATGAAAATGATAGGGAGTAATATTCATGAATAGTACAGTTATACCATGGATTTTTTTAATCACATTAAAACAGTAATCAGTATTATTTTAAGCTTAGGTATCGGCAGCTTACTCAATGGTACTGTGAAATTTATCCAACATCCCGGAAGAACAAAGCCCTATTGGGTCCATCTGCTGTGGATATTGTATATATTTCTATTGATGATTCATTTTTGGTGGTGGGAATATGGTCTCAGAGAGGTGAGAATATGGACATTTACTGAATATATATTTATCATCATGTACATTATTCTCTACTTTACATTATGTCAGCTTTTATATCCATCTGATGTTAAAGATTACGATGACAATTATAAGAATTACTTTTTTTCAAGAAAGAAATGGTTTTTTCTATTGCTCATTGTGATTTATTTTATTGATATTTTTGATACTTTAATCAAAGGGCCTGCTTATCTGGAAAAGCTGATGCCTTTATACGCAATAAGAATGGTCAGCCATATTTCATTATGTGCCCTATTTGCATTTTTAAAAAACCGCCAGTCAGTTTGGTATGGAGGTATGGTAGTATTTTTTATTCTGTTTGAATTGTATTTTATCGTTGACAAATTCTATAATGATTAATTTCCAGCCAGATCGTTTTATATTTTTTATAAGACCTGTAGAAACATGAATGTTCTTTGGAGAGGCCAGCAAGATTTTCTTATTCTCAAGATTTTCTTATTCTAATAATACAATCTTTATTCTTTTTCCCTGTATTTATGTTCCTGCAGTTTTCTTAAAATATACATGAAACGGAATGACAAACTCATGCAGGTGTAAGCAGTTGAAATTTCAAAAAAAACAAAAACTTCAGCTATACCTTTCTTGTTTTTAAATTGACGATGCATTAAAAATTATAATAATCATATTATCAGATACTATAATTTGTAAAACATTTGAAATCATAAATAAAAGTATCAACAAATGATCAGCAAAAAATTCACTTATTTACACTCTATTTTGATGTAATAAATTATGAAAATATCACATACTGCCTTTAAAAAGCCATATAATCTAGGGTAAACAATACTACATTTGGTGATATAACTAAATATAAATTTATGGAAAATTCATTAAAAGCATTGTTCCTCGCAATGGTACTCATTCTTTTACATTCATGTGGTTCCGTTACAACCTATGATGCACCTCTTGAGCCTGGGCAAACTGTTTACCAGAGACAGGATCCAAAGTTCAGACAAACTGAAACAAGATCAGAAAACAACAGCATCCCTGAGCCAGGACAGATAGAAATGAAATCTAATAACGAAAACAACAATGACAATATTCCGGAACCAGGACAAACAGAAATGAAGTCTAATGACGAGAACAATAATGATAATGTTCCGGAACCTGGGCAGACAGAAATGAAAGATGCAGAAGAACAGTAATCTCAGTAACTGTATTTAACCTACGAAAAATAATTATGATAAGCAGAGTTTTTATAATAACAGCAGCAATATTATCAAGTATTTGTGCATCCAATATAACCGCACAAACAGGAAAAGTATTTTCAGGAAAATTTTCCAGCGAGGGTGATGTTACGGCATCAGGAATCATGACACTGGAACTATCACAAACAGGTTCTAAAATAGAAGGAGTATCAAATTACCAGAGTGTTACTGATGATTCCAACAGTGGAATGCTTTCAGTAAATGGGTACGCTAAAGACAATGTAGCTTATATACGGTTCAGGGATCAGAGGGGAAATGTGGTAGCTGATGGCAGTGTGAGTCTAAAAGATGCAGCAACACTGTATTTTAAACAGACTACAAATTCCTCAATGCTCCCTTCAGTAGCCTATCTGTATGGGAAAGAAAGCCATTCTAATACACCTAATGTATCAGTAAGAAGCTATACAGGATCCTATTCCAACGAAGGAGATACCACGGCAAAAGGAATTATTTCATTTGATATATCACAATCCGGAAGCAAGATAGAAGGTACAGCAAATTATAAGACTAACGATGATCAGCTGGATACAGGTCTTTTATCTGTAAATGGCTATGTAAAAGGCGATACCGCTTATATTAGGTTCAGGGATCAGAAAGGACAAACTGTAGCGGATGGAATTTTATATCCGAGTGGCTCTAATACTGCTTTCAAGCAAACAACATCTTCTAATAGCCTTCCTTACAAAGCTACTTTGTACAGGTAATTAATAAATATATAAATAAAATGGAAAAATACAGGAAGTTTACATTTTTAAAGCAATGTAAAAGTACATTACTGATAGCTGGTTTAATAGTAGTGGTTAGCTGTGCTCCAACTGTAAATTACATTGGGAAAAATTATAACCCTACTGAAAATATTGATGTATTTTTAGATACGAATGATGTAAAGAAAAACTATGAGGTGATAGGAAAAGTGGATGGTATTTCGGGAATACTGGGTTCAAGTTATCAGGATATTCAGGATAAAATTGTTCAGAAAGCTAAAGAAAAAGGAGCTGATGCCGTCATTCTTTATAATATGGAACAAAGAATCATTGGTTCCACATCTTCATCGAATACTGAGCATAGACAATGGATGAAAAATACAACAACATCCTCAACTAATGTAACGGAGGATGTTTTGCATGCTGATTTCATCAAATATATTCCATAATTCCGGCTATCTTTACGGTTAGTCTATAATTGAAATTAAAAAATGAAATTAAAAGTCATACTTATAAGTTTATTTACAGTTGTTATTGCAGCAGGCTGTACAGAAAAAACAACAAAAGAAATAACCAAAACAAAAGCTACAGATAAAAAAGATAATCAACAGCCGGATAAAACGGCTTTGCCTTCAAAAGAAGGTGGTCTTACAATAGAAGGAGATCGTGTGATCATTCCCAATTTCAAAATAGAAGTCAACCTTTCTGATAAAGCCGTAGAGTTATTGCAAAAAAATAAAGAATCCATAATAGCTTCTTTATTTTTTTATGGTGATGTTCGCGATGAGAACTCCCTGCCGGAAGATATAAAAAAAGAACTGGGTCCTAATGGGTTAAAGCTTATGGTTTTTGATATGGAAAAGATAGATGTTACCCAATCCAATGAATTGGAAATTACCAATCTAAGCTTCCCTAAAAAATTATATGATGCTCTTGCCAGCAAAGATATCTATGTTAACATCAATGTATTCAGTGGGAGAAGGACGTTTAAAGATAATATTCTCGACATGGAATTTTATGATTCCAAACTCAATGAAATCATTTCTCACAGTAGTTTCATCAATTTAAACGGACGTCTTCTGACAGAGGATAAGAACTAAAAAAATTGTTATTTTCAAGCTCTTCCTTTTGGTATTGTACCGGTAAAGGAGGAGCATATTTTATATGCATGATCGAATTAAAAAATATTATTGAGGTGTTAAATCATGAATGTTTATTGCATTATCTTTTCTCAGATTATTAATAAAATAGGAAGGGGTAACGCCTGCCTCTTTTTTAAAGGTAACAGCAAAGACCTCTCTGGATGAAAAGCCACAAGCTTCCGCTAAGTAACTTATCTTATATTCTCTGTAAATAGGATCTATGCAGAGTTTATTAATGATATAGTTTATCCTCAGTTCATTAATATAATTATTATAGCTCTTCTCTTTATACTGCTTTATTATTTCTGAAAGATATCTGGTATTGGTATTCAGATCATTGGCCAGAGAGGTAAGGCTAAGATCTTTTTTAAGAAATTTTTGAGACTTTTCAAATTTTTCTAATTTTAACAACAGGGTTTTGACGGTTTCATCGGTAATATTAATGCTTCGTTCTATAGCAATATTTGAATTAGAAGCAGTGGCATTTGCCGTCTTTAGATTGGTGATGATTAATTCATATTTCTTATGCAGTTCTTTCTGTTTTCTCTTCCAGAAAAACCATCCGGCAGCCGAGAGTGTAAGAATAAGGATGAATATTGCTGCTAATATCTTCTGAATATTGCTGTTATGAATTTCACTTTGCTCATCTATAATGTGTTTCACCGGAGTGTTTATAGTTTTCTTTTCTGCATTTACCAAACTGTCATTCAGCTTTGTATAGAGATTCATATATTTCTTTGAAATTTCCTTTTCTCCCAGTTCTACACAAGATTTAAAGTAGACTTCATAGATATCCCTGCGGATGTAAGGGCTACTGACCTGTTTTTCTAATTTCTCTGCCTTTTCAGCGTAACGCTTAGACTCACTGTATCTTTTCTGGTCATAATAAAGCCATGCAAACTCATTCAAGGTGGCAATTTCAAGATTTTTGTTTGATCTGTATGTTTTATTTTGACATAGTTCCAATGCCTTTGAAAAAAAGGATTCAGCATCTTTTGCTTTATGCATTGCAATACTTGTCTTTCCTAAATTGATATACGCCAAAATAAGAGAATGATTCTTTTTATTAGCAAAATCCTTGCTATCATTCACTTTATTAATAGTTTCAAGGCTTTTTCTCTGATAATAAACTACAGAATCTACAGGTGCATTAATATGAGCTGAATAACTGGCTAAACCAATATATATAAGGGACTCCTGATAATATTTATAGTTATCGGACTCTATTTTGTGAATAGTATTTAAAGCTTTCCGAAATTCTTTAAGACTCTCAGCATTAAAGCCAAGCTCTGTATAAGAAGCAGCTCTAAGTCTGTATATATTTGATAATATCTCATTATCCTTCATCTCAATTGCCAGCCCCTCTGTGGCCTTGCTTAGCTCTACAACTTTTTTAAAATTTCCCAAATCGTAGTATTTAGCCATCATAAGGTTACTGCTTTCCAGTATTCCTTTTTTATATCCTGCATTTTTAGAAACACGATAGATTTCTTCCGAAAGCTGCAGCGATTTACCCGGCTCTTCTGAAGACAGTTCTTTCGCAAGAATTATTTTATTATCAATTTTCGAATTAGTAATTAACTGGCCATGTATTAGACTACAAAATACACAGGTGATAATGAAAATAAATTTCTTCATAAGGTTTTAATGATTAAAAAGGAAATGCTAATGCTAATTTATAACTAAAAAAATTACAAGTTACTAGAGTTAATATTTAATTTATTGTAACATTAAAGAAAAAGTACAGTGCTGCAATAAACCTACGTCTGTCCGGGAAATAAATTATCTTTGTTACCAGCAGAAATTACCTCAATTATGAAGTTAGAATTATACCAAATAGATGCCTTCACAGAAGAGATTTTCCATGGAAATCCTGCATGTGTTGTCCCATTACAAAACTGGTTACCCGATGAAATACTCTTAAAAATAGCCCGTGAAAATGCTGTGGCAGAAACGGCTTTCTTTATTGATAATGGCAATAGCATTCATCTGAGATGGTTTACCCCTGAAATAGAGATGGACTTATGCGGGCATGCTACTCTTGCTACGGCACACTGCTTAGCTTCCATCTTACATTATAAGAACAACAGAATTGTTTTTCAAACCAAAAGTGGTGAGCTGACCGTCGATATAAAAGATGGATTTTATTATATGGATTTCCCGTCAAGAATGCCCGAACCATCTACTCTTCCGGAAAATATAACAAGGTCTCTCAATATACAGCCTAAGGAAGTCTTCAAATCAAGAGACTATGTCCTGGTATACGAGTCTGAAGAAGACATAAAAAATATCAACATTGAAAGATCTGTTTTTGACATTATCAATCTGGATCCAGGGGGTGTTGTTGTGACAGCAGCAGGTACAGACAGTGATTTTGTTTCAAGATATTTTACGCCGCAGTCTTCAATTCTTGAAGATCCTGTTACCGGCTCTGCGCACTGCTCACTTATTCCGTTCTGGTCATTAAGATCAGGAAAAGATAAGCTTTTCGCCCGCCAGCTATCAGAAAGAGGCGGCCAGCTTTATTGTGAAAACAAAAATGAAAGAGTAATTGTGGCAGGTAAAGCCAGAACTTATTCTATCGGAAATCTATGGATAGAATAACGTTATTCTGATCAGGCTGTATGGCCTAACAATATCCTATCTTACCCACAAACGACAATAGGGCGTTAATTTTGTTAAATTGACGCCTGTTTTTATTGTTAACTACCAGGAAACTAATTTATTTCCAGTTACAATTTTCATTGTTATAGTTAAATATTCCAATAAAAATTAATGCTTTTCCTATATGAAAAAAATAAGTCATATTATGACTGAAATAATAATACAGCTAACAGCATTTTATTAATTTTATAACAGATTGGATCCCGTAGAATGAGAATTTTTATAAGGCTTCAAATCAGCTTTCCTTCCCGCTGGTTATTTTAAAATATAAGAATCTAAACTTTCATATGGGTCCATAGAATTTTTTTAACCCACTACATAGAAATTGATACAACCATTACAAAAAATATATTATGAAAACAGAACAAACAGTATCCGTACTTAATGATTTGTTGCAAATCACGAACGACAGAATAGAAGGATTTGAAAAAGTGGAGGGAAAAATATGGGAAATGTATCCTCATATCAAGGATGAATATGACCGGATGATCTCCCAGTCAAAAATTATGAAAAATGAGCTGATGAATCTGATCATTGAAAAAAATGGAGATCCTAAAGATTCAACTTCACTTGCAGGAGCAGTCCACAGAACATGGATAGATATTAAAAATTCATTTACGGTAGGCAATATTGAAGAATCTACCCTTGAGAATGTGGTATTTGGAGAAAGAGCCGCGATAGAAGCTTATCAGGCAGCCCTTGACAGCGGAGATCTTTGTGAAAAAAGTAAAGAGATTGTTTCAGAACAATTACACAGTCTGAAAGAATCCTATAATCAGTTTAAAAAAATTGAAGAATATAAAAAGAAAGAAAATTAGTTAACATATCACTCACCTCTTAATTTTGCTGAAATATCCAGACCGCAGTACTTTTATAAATTCCTGTCAATTTATATTTGGCTTCAGGATTAAAGATGCCATATAGACCTCACAGCCTATATGGCATTAGAATTAAATGCATCTAATCTTCCTGTTCTGCATCAAGATTAATGAATGTCTCTGCAATTTCGGTAAGATTATAATCTGTATCTTCTTCTTCCTGAAGTGTTTTTTCAAGCAGATCGGCAGCTTTATCATGTCCCATGGTAATGGCAAGCTGAGCAAGGCCTCCGTAGGTGGCAATTTCATAATGCTCCACTTTCTGTGCGGCAATAATGAGAGCTGCATCTCTGGTCATAGATCCTTCTTTGGTAGATTTTATGGTTTCTTCCCCTTCTTTTATAATTCCTTTTATAGCTTCACACTCCTTTTTCTCAGGTTCCTCGTCAATCAGTTTGAATACTTTCTCAAGCCGGCTTACATGTTTCTTGGTCTGAAGCTGATGGTCTTCAAAAGCGTCTTTCAATTCTTCTGTTGTTGCGGCTTCCTGCATTTTTTCCAACGCCTCTATAATGGCATTTTCTGCGAAATAAATATCTTTAAGAGCACTTACAAAGAATTGATGAAGAGAAGAGTTTTTCATGCCTTCCTTTACCGAAGCATTGTCTGCTTTCATTTTTTTGTCTGCTGTGGCATTTCCTCCGGATGTTGAAGCCGATGCAGTTGTATTGCTATTTTCTGTTGTTTTTGTTGCCATGATATGATGTGGTGTTTGAATTGAGTTAAAAGATTACCTCTTTAAAAAGTATAAAGAGGTAATCTAAAAAAATTATGAATTATTACGTCTTCCGCCAAATCCTGATCTTCCTGATCCTGAAGATCTTCCGCCACCATGAGAGGCCTGGCCTCCCATACGGGCAATTCTGGTACGCTCTGCTTTACTCATCGATGCAAAACCTCTTCTTGAAGTTCCATTTCCTGAGCTGGAGCCACGGCTTGAGCCTGAATTACTGTTATTTCCGGATCCTGAGCCTGATCCTCTTGAACCGCTATTGGAACCTGAACTTCCTGAATTTGAATTGGAAGATCTTCCGCCACCGTGAGAAGCTTCACCTCCCATACGGGCAATTCTCGTACGTTCTGCCTTACTCATGGAAGCAAAACCTCTTCTTGAAGTTCCATTTCCGGAACCTGAAGAAGACCTTCCTCTTCCTGATGAGCCAGATCTGGAGCCTGAACCAGATCTCGATCCTGAACCGGATCTGGATCCTCCTCTTCCTCCTGAAGTGAATCTACCCTGACTGTCTCTTTGTTGGTTACCACCACGGGAACCTCCTCTGCCACCAGAGTTTCTTCCCCTATTATCATCGTCATCATCATAGTCGTCATCATCGTAGTCATCGTCATCATAATCGTCGTCATCATAGTCTTCGTCATCATCATAATCTTCGTCATCATTGTCGTAACTATTATCATAGTCATCATAATAATCCTCATAATCAGAGAAATCATCATCATAATCTTCATCTTCAGAAGCATCACTATAACCATGGTCATAACCTAATTGATAAACTTCCTCCAAAGTAGATCTTTCATGGTTTGAAGAATTACTTCTTGAGCTACGATTGCTTGAATTTCTAGTGTTCATAACTGAATGTTTTAAAAATTAATATATAAGTGATGTATTGCTAATCTTAACTAGTATCAGAAAAGCAATGGTTTGGTTTTTGGTGATAATTTTCATTAAGCTGAACAGCTTATGTAACTTCCATAAAAGGAAGACTATAGATCTTTAATCAGATTGTTAGACCAAATTTACAACAGAATAATCCTGTCTTTTATGATTGGCATCATATTGATGCTAATTAGTATAAAATTTTTCTGTTAATGACTTTTAAACTTTTATTTCTCCACTTGAAGAAATCTTTTTTTCACAATCTGGGAATAGTGTACACAGAGATAGCAACAGCATTCATTGGATATAGTTTATCCCCAGATAACAATGACTCGCCAAAACTTTGTCCATCAGATAAAATAGTCTGGATAGATTCTTTTCCTTCCGCATTACAATTATTCAGTTTGGCTTCACCATCTACTGTTTTATAATAATATAATGAGGGTATCTTCTTTGGGAAAATAGTTTCTTCGGGATTATTCTTTACAGTCTATAACCATATTATCTCAGCATGTAAAGACACCTCAAAAAGTTGACTTAAACAATTAAACAGCTGTAAACTAGCTTAAGGAAACAGAAAGCCCTGCGTCGAAAACCACTGTAGCAAACATCAAAAAGAATAATAACAATGGTAAAAGCCAGCTATCCTATATAAAAGGATTAAAACATAAAGGTTAAAAACTGATTGGAAATTACTTTTTTAAAAATTTAATGGTAATACCGATTTGTCCGAGATGGTAAAAATCGTGGTGGATAAGTCCCGTAACCAGATACTGGAAATTATGCGGGAAAGACGGTTTGGCAAATAGATAAGGACTATCCAGATAGTCGTCATATTTTTCTTCCAGAAATGATATAATCTGTTGCTGACTGGCATAAAATTCTTTTAACAGATTTTCCCAGCCCTTTACTTTAAGATCCTCATTACTTCGCCAGTTAGCGGCATCTGTCATTTCAAGACCTCTTGGATTTCCTTTAAGCCTGCTAAAAGCCTCTTTACGCCATTCCGTTAAATGTGAGATAATTTCCGCAACACTGTGCATATCCGGAATAGGGTGCTCAAAAGCCGTTTGCTCATCAACCTGTAAAAGTTTTTTTTCGAAGTTTTCGTCAATCCACAAGTCAGCATTTTCAACATCTTTCAATTGCTGAATTAAATCTTTAATCAAAATATTTGTCATTTTTTTAATGTTTAAAGAGTATGATTTTATTCTGAATCTGTTCCAGCAGCTTTTGAAGCCATCTTTATTATTGCAACACAGCTCAAAATGAAAAGAAATCATTGGTTACGGGTGAGCATTTGACTAATTTAATAATAGATCTGCCGGTCTTTAATATTAACCAGTTTATCCTTTTCCATTTTTTTTACCGCACGAATTACCGTTTCTACCCGCAATCCTGTCAGGTTTGCAATCTGCTGTCTGGTCAGCGGGATCTGGTACTGTTCTCTTTCCCTGCTAAAATATTCTTTATAATAATCCAGCAGTGCTTTGATCTTGGACTGTGGGTCTATCGCTGAATTATTAAACAGCATGATATACTTATAATAAAGCCTATCTGAGAGGTGCTCGAATAGTCTAAACATAATTTCCTGATTGTTTGAGATCAGTTGAAGAAAGCTGGATTTTGCTAACTTCAGTACCTTGGTGTCGGTCTTTGCAATAGCGTTCATCGGATACTTTTTATTTCCAAAAAGCAGAGATTCTCCTATGCTTTGTCCTTCAGAAAGAATGTTTAAGGTGAACTCCTTACCATCCTCGTGGTAATTATTCAATTCTACAGTTCCACTTATAATCTGGAAATAATAATACGGTGTATCTCCATTCTGGTAGATAATTTCCTTTGCGGAATATTCCTCATATACTGCTCCATTGTCGAGCAAAAGATTTTCATCGATTATCATATCTTTAATAATATTTTGTTATGGTTACAATGTTGATCTTAGTAAAATTGGAAACAAACTGAATACAAATTTCAGACCATATCTATTTAATAATTTACCTTATAAAAAGTTGGGAACAGGCTTCCAGCTTCAACTGGGTATCTTATCTCAAGGTCGTATTTTTTTCAGAAAACATACTAAAACAGAGATATGGCTTTACAACCTGTTAAAAGAAGTGAATCAAGAATAATTCAATTGGAAATTGATTTTGATGAAGCAGATTTTTCTTAAACGCAAAGAAAAGATTCAAATCTTTTATTGATAAGGAAGCTAAGAGGGCGACAATGTCGCTGATGAAGCTGTATGGGTTATGCGTGCGCTTAGAAAGAATCAAGGAAGTTGATTCTACTTTTTGCTCCTTAAAGGATTACCATTATGCTATTAAGTCTTAGCATCCTCTATTCATAGTTGATCTATACTCAAAGAACTTTCTTTTAGTATATCTTCTGAAACGATCCAATAAAATCTCTTTTCAGCCATAGCCAGGCATATCATTCTATAGATTTCAATAAAAACAACTTTATATTGTCAATAACAACTATAAGTAGTGTAAATACAACTATATGTTTTGTGTATTTTGAGACTCTATTAACACATCTATTCTACCTTTGTAGTGTCGAAAAACTAAAATAAAAATACGATATATGTTAAATACTAAAATGATCGGCAGTAAAATTGTTGAGGCCCGAAAGAAAATAAATATTTCTCAAGCCAGGCTTGCCGAACAGCTGTTCATCAGCCCTCAGGCTGTAGGAAAGTGGGAACGCGGGGAATCAATGCCGGATATTATTACTTTAAACCGTCTGGCAGAAATTCTAAAAGTTGATCTGAACTATTTTTCGGAAAACCCAGGCTTTGAGAGTACAGAAATGGAGGCAGCGATACCTGATATGACACAGGTGGATGAAATGTCATCTATAAAAAAGGAGAAAAAACTGATCTGGGATATGTCAAATGGCAGCTGGGTGGATACTGACTTTTCGGGGTTGAAAAACCTGCATGAAAAATTCAGTTCCTCCAATATGCAGAAATGTCTGTTTATAGGTTCAGAAATGTCGGGGCTTCTTTTAAAAAACAATAATGTAGAGGGCTGTGATTTCTCAAATTCGGATATGGGCAGCAGTCATATTCAGAACTCCCATTTACTCAACAATACCTTTAGGAATACTTCGCTGAAAGAAGCTGAATTTTCAAAAAGCTATGTCAAAGGATGTGATTTTTCCGATGCGAATTTCAAGGGAGTAAACCTTCAAAAAAGCAGCTATATTGAAGGGTGCAACTTCTCCCATTCAGATTTTGGAAACAGCCGCATTCTCAATTCCCATTTATCCGATAATATCTTTGCTGTCTGCTCGCTCAAAGAAACTGAATTTTCTGAAAGCCATATAAATGAATGTGACTTCACGGGTGCTGACTTTACCGGAGTGGTTATTAAATCCGGCGGACTGGAAAAAAGCATTCTAACAAAGGCGATTTGGAACGGTACCTCTTTTTATGCAACACAAATTGCAGATCTGGTTTTTGAAGGTACATTAGAAGACTGCTGTTTTGAAAACTGCAGTTTTAAGAGAGTCATATTCCAGAATACAACTCTTATTAATACTTTCTTTAAAAACAACAATTTAAAACGTGTTCAGTTTATAAACTGCAAAGTGGATAAGATCACCTATGCTTTTTTAAAAAATGGAAAGGCAGATTTGACTGAAGTCACCATACTAACATTATAAAAAACACCTATGTCACAAAATAAAATGGCCATCTCGGTGAAGGGTTTGAGAAAATCCTATAAAAACGTTCCTGTATTGGCAGGAGTAGATATTGACATCACAGCAGGCAGTATTTTTGCGCTGCTAGGCTCCAACGGTGCAGGCAAAACTACGGTTGTTAAAATCCTTACTACCCTATTGAAACCGGATAGCGGGAAGGTTACCGTAAACGGATTCGATGTAGAAATGAGCCCCGAAATGGTGCGGCAGTCGATTAGCCTTACCGGGCAGTCAGCAGCTGTAGATGAGATCCTCACAGGAAGGGAAAATCTAATAATGATCGCCAAGCTGAGGCACCTCAGAAGTCCAACACTGGTTGCAGACCTTCTGCTGAAACGTCTCGGATTAACTGATGCTGCCAATAGGAGGGCTTCTACCTATTCAGGAGGGATGCTTCGTAAGCTCGATATTGCCATGAGCCTTGTAGGAAAATCACAGATTATTTTTCTTGATGAACCTACAACAGGGCTTGATCCGGAAGCCCGTATTGAAGTTTGGAAAATTATTAAAGAGCTTGCTGATAAGGGCACGACTGTATTCCTTACCACCCAGTATTTGGACGAGGCCGAACAACTTGCTGACAGGATTGCCATTCTGCATAAGGGTCAGATCATTGTAAACGGCACACTTGCTGAACTGAAAAAGCTATTTCCGCCAACAAAAGTAGAATATATTGAAAAACAACCAACCTTGGAAGATATATTTCTTTCAATCATTGCATAAAAAAAGAAAATAATGGAAACTATTAAAAGCTATTTTTTTACAGATATGAGCGTTATGCTTGGCCGGTCCATGCGCCACGTAATGCGCAGTGCCGATACGATCATTACAGTCACCATCATGCCAATTGCACTTATGCTGGTATTCGTCTATGTGCTAGGAGGCGCAATAAAAACAGGATCAGACAATTATGTAAATTACTTATTGCCGGGCATACTGATCATTGCTATTGCCAATAGCATTGGTTATGTCTCCTATCGTTTGTTTAATGATGTGCAGCGGGGCATATTTGAAAGGTTCCATTCCATGCCGGTTGCACGTTCAGCCGCAATATGGGGACATATTATGACTTCACTGATATCTAATCTTTTTTCACTTGTTATTATTGTTCTCATTGCATTAATAATGGGATTCCGTTCACCGGCAGGCATATTGTCATGGCTTGCCATAGCTGGTATACTTATACTTTTCATGCTGGCTCTGGCATGGATTGCCGCCATTGCCGGATTATCTGCAAAATCAGTGGATGGAGCAACTGCAATTGCTTATCCTATTCATTTTCTTCCTCTGATTAGTTCGGCATTTGTACCAACAGAGACGATGCCCGGTCCGGTCCGTGCCTTTGCAGAAAACCAGCCTGTAACCTCAATTGTGGAGACTATCCGTGCTTTACTCTCAAATCAGCCGGCAGGCCATGAAATATGGATTGCCCTGGCATGGTGCACAGGAATTATGCTGGTCGCTTACTTCTTTGCAATGCGGGCATATCAAAAACTGAACTGAAGACATGCTTAGAAACCCTTCCTGTTTTTTTCAAGTATATCTGCTATGGCCCGCTTAGAAAAAATTAATAAATTGGATTCTATTGTTACCACCTGAAACCTGCATTTATAAACATTATTTTTTTGTATTAAAACAGGTTAGTGATCTGAATTAATATAGAAACTGCTCCACAGCGTTTGAAGCATATCAAGGGATAATCAATCTGATTTCTTTTTCTAAAAATAAAGAGATTAAATATCAATTTTTAAAGCTCTTAAATGATTAATTTAGCACAGAATTAAATGCACTCATATTTCTATGAAAAATATATTCTGTGTATTGCTTATTTCACTTGTATCACCTATACTGGCACAAACTCAATTAGAAAAGGCAATTACAAATCTTGAGAATAATTACGAACAGGAAAAAGTATACGTACTGACTGACAAATCACAATATGCAGCCGGTGACAAAATCTGGTTTAAAAGTTTTGTATTTGAGGGCTATAACCGTTCTTCATTATCTACTACTTTATTTGTGGAATTGTACAGTTCTGATAAAAAATTAATAGATTGGAAAACTGTACTTCTGACTAACGGTGAAGGCAGCGGAGATTTTCAACTGAAAGAAAGCCTTCCCGAGCAAGTTTATTTTATAAGAGCTTATACGCCTTACATGACCAATTTTAATGAAGATTTTCAGATTGTTAAAACGATTCCTGTTTACAATCCAATCTCCACAGAATCATTAGTGATTGCTAAAGGTTCTGATTGGTCTGCTAAAGTCTTTCCGGAAGGGGGAACTTTCATTAACGGTATGCCTACAAAATTTGCCGTAAGATTATCAAGCGATACTTCTCTACCTGCAACCTGGACGGGAAAAGTAATAGATACGCAAAATCCCAATGCACCCATTACTACCTTTACCTCTTTTGATAAAAATGTTTCATCTTTTACCATGACTCCAACTTTAGGAAAAAAGTACCAGGCTATCATTCAGGATAACACAGGTAAAAGCAAAACCGTAGATCTGCCACAAGTTGCAGACAGTGGTGTTCATTTAGAAATTTCCAACTCTAAAGAAGGAATTAAATATAGCTTAAAAGGAGTTAATTTAAAACAAAAGCTTCAGAACTATAAAATTGTAGGAACCATCAATAACCATCTTGCTTACAAAGCCAATATTAACCAATTGATCAATGAAGCTTCCAGTCTTATTCCTGCAAAAATCAACAATGAAGCCAACGGCATTTTACAACTGGCCATTTTTGATGTGCAAGACCATCTGGTAGCCCAGAGACTTTGCTTCGTAAAACCTAATAGTTTACATATTGAGAAAGCAGAAATTATAGGTCAGAATATAAAACAGACACCAAGATCTTTCAACAGTATTGATCTTTCCCCGGAATCGTATTTTAAAAATTATACTGTTTTGGTAAGTGAGGATAGCGGTACCCAGAGTCCGGAAGAAGAAAATATACTGAGCAGCCTTTGGTTAACGGGAGATTTTACTTCAAAAATAGACAGTCCGGCCCAATATTTTTCTAAAAATGCCAATACTGAAGCGTTGGATGCACTGCTTATTTCTGAAAAATGGAAAAGATTTGACTGGAATTCCCTACTTAGTGGATCTGTACCAGCCATTAAAACGAATTCCCAACAATTTCTTTCTTACAGGATAAAACCTATTAAAAACAATGCCCTGCTAATTAACTCCAGTGTAATTTTAGCCTTGAAATTAGGCAAAAACGAACCCACGCTTACCCCATCCAAAACAGACCAAAACGGATATATCTATTTAGATAATCTTAACTATTCTGAACCTTTGAACGTTTCAGTTCTTGCAACTTCAGAAAAGAATCAGGAATCAAGCACTGATAATCTATTCGTCACCGTAGAGCCACTGGTTACGCCCACACCATTTAAAGGCAATTTTCCAGGTACAAAATATACCCTGGTAAAAACCAGCGGAAACAAAACCCTTCCCCCATCAATTTCCAGGGCCATCAACAGTCAGAAAAACAATCAAAAAAACGGGAGTACTGATGTAGAAATTGAAGAAGTAAAATTAACAGGAAAAAAGAAAGATCCAACAGCAGAATTAAACAGTCAACTATCTACCGGAATGTTTAATTCCCTGAATTCTACGATATTCGACTTTGTCAATGAAGACCAACATGCTGCAGGATCAACCGATATATTAGCATGGCTACAAGGAAGGGCAGCCGGCTTAGTATTTCAAAGAAATAACTCAGGAGAGAATGTTCCCTACATTCGTGGCAGCAAGGCTCAGCTCTATTTAGATGAAATGGCTACTGAACCGGGCATGATTATGAATGTTCCTATAAGCAATATTGCTATGGTAAAAATCATAAAAGGATCCGGATTGGTGGGTAATGCAGTATTGATCTACACGATGAGAGGAAATATGAAGCCTAAGAGCAATGAAAAAGAAGCTCAAAAGAACAACTCATCTGTCATAAAGGGCTATGATAAACCTTCGGAATTCCTTATTGAAACACTGGATACTGATGATCCTGCAAAGAAAATTGAAAATGATACCCGGGAAACACTCTACTGGAACCCTAATTTATTCGACAGCGAATACGTTCCACCGAGAATTAAATTTTTCAATAACGACACCGCAAAACAATATAAAGTACTGATCATCAGTTTTGACGAAGACGACCGTATTCTTTATCAGAATGAAATTTTTAAATAATATATTTTTGACTTGACTTAAAAAAGCCTTTCAAGCATCTTGGAAGGCTTTTTTAGTATTTGTGTCCTGCACGAAAAACTAAACCAACTTTTACCGGATTTTGATCTACATAATTAATTTTCTGTCTAATCACCCCGTTGCTCCATAACTCAATAGGCTTATTATCGTGTCTCCAAAACTGATATTGAGTTACATTTGAAGTTTTTGAACCTTCTTTAAGGAAGAAATCTAATAAAAATTCTTTTCTGCTTTCTGCAGGATTTTCCTTGATTGCTGTCACAATGGCTTTGCTTGTAAATCTTTTTAAATCACCAATCAGAGTTTCCGGTTTCTGCCCATTATACTTCTGAAAACTAAGTGTACATGGTTTGACATGATGCACCACTCTTGTATTTCCATCCCTTACGCTTTTAAACTTTCTAAAAGAATTTCTTTGTATTCATTTCTGATAAAAACAGCCAGCCAACCTACGACAGCAAAACTTATGAAGTATAATCGTTCAGGATTGTGGAATTTGTAATTACGACTCATCAATTATGTTTTTATAAAGATAAAAACTTAATGTGAAAGAGGGGTGAAGTAAAAACCACACGAAAGGATTCGTGCGGTAGCGAAGGAATTTCAACTAAAAGAATTGAAATTAGGATTTCCGATTTCTAATAATTAATTCCAGGTTTATAATTAGAAAGTGAAGGAAAACTCCTATTCCAATACAATATATTATAATATAATGAAAAGTGTAGAATATATTTGCCATTGGTGTTAATGGAGACATATTCCCCGTAAATATTGAAGATATAGCAGCAAGGGGGAATATAAATATCATAACTACTATAATTAATAAATCCTGACGAGAGTGGGATTTTTTGTTGTCAAATTATCTAAACTTTAAAAAATATTTTATTCTTTGAAATTCTTAATAATATTCTGTGAAAATACGGATTGAAAATTTTAAGATGTATTTTTACTTTGCATTTAATTATAATGATAAAAAGAAATAACACGTCAAGTTTTGTCGTAATCAGGATTTAACTTTGCTGTAGAAACGTTTCAAAAAGAGTATTATTAATCCTTAATTTATGTTTATGAAGAAATTAAAAGTAACCAATGGCTTCTATAAAAGCCAAGCAGAAAATAGCTAAAAGATAACCTAATAAGAAATGATAGAGAGGCTGTCTTATGTATTTTAAGACAGTCTCATTTTTTATTAAATTAGCTTTACTTCATATTTTTTATGAGTGTCATTAAAGCAGATAATTTCGACTTCAATTCTATCCCCAACATTATAGTTCATTTCAAAATCTCTATCAGGAATTAACTCCTTTCTTAAATAACCCACTCTTTCTGACTCTTCGAAACTTACAAAGATCCCATATTTTGTTATATTATTAATAATAACATTTTTAGCCTCACCTTTGTTGAGCTGTACATTTTCTACCATTTTTGTTTTATATCTACTTGATTCTATTAACTCGTTAGCTTTTTCAAAATCAAAGGGCAATGCAGTATAGCTGTCGATATAATTATTATAAACTTGATAATTATTTGTGTAATACCTATGTAAAAAATCAATTAATGTCTTAGCATTTTCTATTACCGAAGTTAATGATAAGTGTGAAGAGACTCCTTTCCCAGCTAGATTAGTTTGAATTTTCTGAGCTTCTACTTCTAAATCAATCCAAGTATCTTCACTGCATGTGCTTAAATACTCTATATTGTAAAGCAAATCTAAATGAATAGTGCCTGACGAATTTATAGATATTAAGTCATTATCTTGATATTTTTCTGTATCCTGACTTTCACTTATTATTAATCTCTGTCTTAAAAGTGTTAATAGCTCAAGTTTGAGTCTATTCTCCTCACAGCCTACAGCCATTAATTCATTTAGTAATTTCTGAATCGAATGAAATCCTTTAACTCCACTTTCTCCTTTTTCATTGGTTTTTTGTTGTAGCCATTTTAAAATATGAATTCTTGTGAATGGATTAGCAACTTTATCTTTTGGATCTGAAAAAAATAAGTTTTTTATCTTTGAAGATTCATCTTTGTAATACACTCTATCACTTCTGAAAAATACTTTGCTGATAATATGGTATGGCAAATTAATATCTCCCTTCTTTTGTTGAATTCTCAATATATCATTTTCAGATATATGACCACTTTTACAGAAATCTAAAAAGAGTTCTATTCCATATCTAATATTACTGCCAGCCAAACCAGCTATAACTTTTTTAAAGAAAGGGTTTTGGAAAAGAGATGATAATATGCATTTGAGATAAAAGAGTTCATCATTTTTAGGCAGAGAGACAGCTATTCCATTAGGTAAATAGTAATGTTGTCCATTTTCAGACTTTTCAGATAGTCGACTAGCATATTTAAATCTACTATAAATAATCTTTTCAAGTGATGGAGGAGTAATCCTAAATGTTAAATCTTTAATTACAGTATCTAGTGGCTTTTCTGTTCTGTGATGATCATAGGTTGTATCT
This sequence comes from Chryseobacterium sp. Bi04, assembly GCF_918698085.1. Classification (GTDB taxonomy): domain Bacteria; phylum Bacteroidota; class Bacteroidia; order Flavobacteriales; family Weeksellaceae; genus Chryseobacterium. The sequence goes on along the minus strand of NZ_CAKKLP010000004.1, from coordinate 109,405 downwards.
CTCAAAGGTAGAAAAACTATTGCCCTAATCCGTTCTTTTATCCAATTTGCTACTTCAAACATAAGTAACTGCTCTTTAAGGTTTCTTTTATCACAGTTATCTAATACTATAATTAAGGTTTTTAAATCTTTAATTAAAAAGTTTTCAATAAGTGAGTCTAAAGTAATATCATCATCATTAAGATAATTCTGGATTTTATTATAGAGTTCAAAATTGTACTTTTCCTCATCTTTAATTAAAAATTTCGCTACTTTATCAAACTTCTCTATTTCATTTTTATAAAGTTTTTGTATGGTCTCTATATCATCAAAATCTATCTCTTTATAACAATCTTTAATTTGAGTAATAAGTGATTTCTTTACCCATGAATATATATCCTCTCTGTTTACTGGAGCATTGTTTAAGTCTAATCTTATCCATGTCAATCTTTCTCTAATATCTTCACTTAAAGCAACTTCTTTTAAATAGGTAGAAAATGTTGACTTTCCTGAACCTACACTCCCTATTAGGAGTAAAACTTGATTATTATATTTGTAAGCTTCACGAAGTTTTTCTATCAAAGGTTGTGGTTGAGAAGAGTCTTCAAGATGAACTGAATTCTCAACAGAAGGAACAATTTTTTTTCGAATCAGCTTATCTATGGGATTAATATGAGATTCATGCTTACTAATAGTTACATAAGCATTCTTAACAACATCAGCCATTTCCTCATCAACAATAGGATTAAAAAGGTGTCTGTATTGAATTGATATATTCTCTCCAAAGGTATTTTTTGTTTGCTTATTTTGAATAAACTTACCCCCCAACATAAATAGGGGTTTATAAAATCTTTTTGTTTTCCTAAGTTGTTGAGAAATACTTTCTACATGCTTCTTTATAGAGAGATAAGAATATTCTTCAATAAAACCGGTGGGAATGTCCCCTCCTATAGCTAAATCTTTTATCTGTAACTCTGCTATTGGGTTTGAATCATAATATCCAAAAAAAATTCTAATACCATCGCAAGCAATTACATACTTACAGGGATTTACATCTGTATCATAAAATCTATTTATTTCACTAGCATATAGACAGGCTTCTCTATAAGCCTCGTCAAGATCTTCATTGGGTTTTTTCGCTTCAATAACAAGGGAAGGTACTCCATCTATATTTATTACATAATCTGGATAATAAATTTTTGTTTTTGAGCCTTTGTCTATTTGGAATCTTTTAAGATTATGTTTTGTAAGTATGTAACTTGAAGAATAGTTTAGACCTTCGGGATAATTATTTGTTAAAAGTGGCAATATTACCTTTTGCTCTACATCACTTTCAGATTGTAGTAGTCTTTCATCAATATTATAATCAAACATAGAATAGTTTCTTAATTAAGAATGAGCGTATAAACTCAAATTTACAATTATTTTTTTTAAAGTCATTAATAAATTTAATTAGTTAAACTCCCCGCTACCGCACAAATCATTTCGTGGTTTTTACCATTATAAATCAAATATTCGAAAAACATCCAAGATCAACAAAGCCCCCACTACAAAGCCTGTAGGCACTTCCAAAGAGTCTGCAGGCTCTTTCCCCCGCTGCCGCACGAATCCTTTCGTGTGGTTTTTAGCATTATAATCAAACATTCTAAAAACAACAATATGATCTAAAGTCCTTTTTCATCAGAATAATCTATTGCACTGCTGTATCTATAATCTTCCGCACGGAAAACTACACCTGCTTTTACCGGATTTTGATCTACATAATTAATTTTCTGCCTAATCACCCTGTTATTCCACAACTCAATAGGTTTATTATCATGTCTCCAAAACTGATATTGAGTTACATTTGAAGTTTTTGAGCCTTCTTTAAAGAAGAAATCTAATAAAAATTCTTTTCTGCTTTCTGCAGGATTTTCCTTGATTGCCGTACAATGGCTTTGCTTGTAAATCTTTTTAAATCACCAATCAGAGTTTCCGGTTTCTGCCCATTTATACTTCTGAAAACTAAGTGTACATGCCAGCCTACGACAGCAAAACTTATGAAGTATAATCCTTCAGGATTGTGGAATTTGTAATTACGACTCATCAATTATGTTTTTATAAAGATAAAAAGTTTATGAGAAGGTGGTTGGAATAAAAACCACACGAAAGCATTTGTGCGGTAGTGAGGCGTATATAATACCACCAATGTCAAGACTGAAGGTCTAAGCGTCTTTTAGAATAATGGAAATCTATGACAGTGTAAAATAATTTCTATCTGTCTCTTTCTATTCTAAAGTGTGATATGGATCACATATAAATAGTGACTTGGATCCTTTTTTTAAAAGAATGATATTGCCAACTTTACAGTACTAATTAAATAAATATAAATGAGTAAAAAAGTTTTATTCGTGCTTACGAGTCACGACGAATTAGGGGATACTGGTAGAAAGACCGGATTTTGGACAGAAGAATTGGCAGCTCCTTACTATGCATTATCTGATAAAGAAGTAGAAATAACATTGGCATCTCCAAAGGGAGGTCTTCCGCCAATTGATCCGAAAAGTGAAGAGCCATCATCCCAGACCGATGCTACACGCAGAATGGATAATGATGAGGTATTACAGGATAAATTAAAAAATACACACAAATTATCGGAAGTTAAAAGTGAAGATTTTGATGCCGTATTTTATCCTGGTGGTCACGGTCCATTGTGGGATCTCGCTGAAGATAAGGTTTCGCAACAGCTTATCGTTGATTTTTATACCAATGAGAAACCTGTAGCATTTGTATGCCACGCACCTGGGGTTTTGAAGGATGTGAAAATAGATGGTGAATATCTGGTAAAGGATAAAAATGTTACCGGATTCACAAATACTGAAGAGGACGCCGTACAATTAACTGACGTAGTGCCTTTTCTGGTTGAAGACATGCTCAAAAGGAATGGCGGTGTATACAGTAAAATTGAGGACTGGAATCCTTATGCGGTTGTTGACGAAAGATTGATTACCGGACAAAATCCTGCATCTTCCGAAAAGGTGGCAGGAGAGTTACTAAAACTCATTTAAAAGATATTCAACATATCATTTATATTAGAAAAGCGGCAAAAGCCGTTTTTTTTAATATAAGTACGTTCATTCTCCGTTACCTATTAATTAATGATCAGAAATTGTTGGCTAAATTCCTTATGTTTTCTGCGGTGCTAAGGATCAATCTAGCTTAAAAAAGAAATAGACTACTGCTGCCCAGTCTTTTTTAACGCCTTTGGCATAGCCAATAGTACTGTGACTGCTGTTTTCTACCGTTCCATCATCTTTGATGTAACCCACGGTGGAATGACTACTGTTTTCTACCGTGCCATCTTTTTTAACATATCCTACGGTAGAATGACTTTCGTTTTCTATGGTGCCGTCACTTTTGATATACCCGATGGTCGAATGGCTTTTATTCTCGATCGTCCCGTCTGACCTGATGTATCCTACGGTGGAATGGCTGCTGTTTTCAATCGTGCCGTCCGGTTTGATGTAGCCCGTCGTGCTGTGGCTTCCCGACTCGATGGCTTGTGCACTTACCAGGAAAAGACTGAAGAGAAGGAAACCAGAGACTGCTGTTTTTATCATGATTTTAAAGTTTTAACGGGGTTATTATTTTTGTTTTGATGATGTATTAAAGATAGCGATTAATTAAAAAAAACAGCGCCACTTAAAGATAAGTGGCGCTATTTGAAAGATTTAAGGTCTAAAGAAACCTTTTTGGTATTAAAGTTTTACTATTTACCGCTTGATAACTTTCACCATTCTTACCAGGTCATTAGCAGCGTTCACTTTAACCAGATAACCTCCTGATACAAGTCCGGAAACATCAATAGTTCCTTTAGTATCATTGATTGCCTTCGTAAGTACCTGCTGTCCGGCTGCATTGTAAACCGATACCGACAGCATCTTCTGATCAAATGAAATGGTCAGGATATCCTGTACAGGATTGGGATAAACTTTCAGCTGATCTGCCTTTGCTGAAACTTCATCAACAGTTAAACCGGCTTTAGCGAAAGTCGAAACTTTATGAACAGTCACACTACCTGTACCACAGGCAACAGGTATAAAAATTTTCTTCTGAATATAAGTACCATCTCCTAACTGTCCCTTGAGGTTATAGCCACTGATTGCCAGAAATCCTTTATTATTTACAGCAAGTGTATTATTAGCTCCTGCTGCAATACTTTGCCAATCAGTTGCAGTTCCGATACGCATGGGTGTAGATCTGTCTATCTCTGTACCATCTCCTAATTGTCCCCAGCCATTATAGCCCCAGGTCCATAGTGTTCCATCTGTTTTTATGGCTAAAGTAGAACCATATGTGCCAGTCTTCACACCTTGCCAGTTGGCTTCTGTTCCTACCTGTGTCGGAATATTCTTTGAAATTGTAGTACCATCACCTAATTGTCCTCTGTCATTATACCCCCAGGTCCATAGTGTTCCATCTGTTTTCAGTGCTATCGAATGATCGGTACCTGCAGTAACAGTTTTCCAATCCGTTGCCGTTCCGATTTGAGTAGGGGAATTTACTGCTATGGCGGTACCATCACCTAACTGTCCTCTGTCATTATACCCCCAGGTCCATAGCGTTCCATCTGTTTTTACAGCAAGGGTATGAGCTTCTCCGGAGGCGATACTTAGCCAGTCTGTTGCGGTCCCGATTTGTACAGGTATGCTTTTGTTGATGATTGTACCATCACCTAACTGTCCCCTGTTATTATACCCCCAGGCCCAAAGTGTTCCATCTGATTTTATAGCAAATGTCTGCTTTCCCCCCGTTGCAATATCCACCCAGTCTGTTGCAGTTCCTACCTGCATTGGAATATTTCTCGTGGTTGTAGTTCCATCACCTAGCTGTCCTCTGCTATTCTCTCCCCAGGTCCATATGGATCCATTGGCTTTCATGCCTACTGAAAAATAAGCTCCAGCCTCAATTTTCATCCAATTATTTTCGGTCCCTATTTGTGTTGGGATATTTCTATTGATCATAGTTCCGTCTCCCAGCTCGCCATCATAATTATTTCCCCAGGCCCATAGCGTTCCGTCTTTTTTGATCCCCATTGAGTAATCAATACCTCCACTCACACTTTGCCAGCAGCCTGTTGCGGTGGTAGGAAGTGTAGTAAAGGAACCTCCCGGCATCCAGGCAAACGGGCTGAATCCACAATTGGATCCCACCCACCAATAGTACGTGGTATCAGGTAGTAAATTGGTCAGATTTGCTGTTGTAGAAGTAGGGGGAACACCTCCTTGAATACCTCCAAGTATTGGACTAGTACTGTAAAGATACACATATCCTTGACCAGGAGTCACCGTTGCTGCTGTCCAGTTTAGACTAGCCGTTTCAGAAGTAATATTGGATGATGAAAATGGTGTTGGAGGAATACAGTATCCGGGACAAGCCATAGCAGTTAACGTATTTTTGTTAACTTTTGTACCGTCACCTAACTGTCCATTGTCATTGCGTCCACAAGCTTTTAGAAAACCATCAAATTTTTGTACAAGAATATGACTCTCTCCGGCAAAAACCTGCTTGTTATCTGAAGAAGAATCTACTTGTGCAGGTGTGGTACTATTTCCTGTACTTGTACCATTACCCAACTGTCCAAAGTTATTGCTGCCCCATGACCAAACCGTTCCGTCTGTCCTTGTTGCAAATGTAAAACTATTTCCAACCGCTGCAGTTTGCCAGTTGGTTGCTGTTCCTATTTGTATTTGGGTATATTTTGAAATGGTAGTTCCGTCTCCAAGCTGTCCGTTACCGTTATTTCCCCAGGCCCATAGCGTTCCGTCGGTTTTAAGTCCTACCGAATGTTGCACTCCTGTATCAATACTTTTCCAATTAGCAGCATTTCCAATTTGTGTTGGGATATTTTTTGAAGTTGTAGTTCCGTCTCCAAGTTGTCCATAGTTGTTAATTCCCCATCCCCACAGTGTTCCATCGGTTTTTATCGCTAACGTCTGATAATTGGCAGCACGAATACTTTTCCAATTGGTAGCAGTACCGATTTGTGTTGGGATATTTTTTGATATGGTAGTTCCATCTCCCAGCTGCCCATAGCCGTTACGTCCCCATGTCCAGAGCGTCCCATCGGTTTTGAGTCCTACCGAATGTTCAATTCCGCCACCAAGACTTTGCCAGTCCGTTGCTGTTCCTATCTGAGTAGGAACCTTTCTGTCAATTAAAGTTCCGTCACCTAATTGCCCAAATGCATTATCTCCCCAGGCCCATAGTGTTCCATCTGTTTTAATGGCAAGAGTATGCTTATGGCCTACATAAATGCTTTTCCAATCATTTGTGGTGCCTATTTTTACAGGAACAGATCTGGCAGTTGTGGTTCCGTCCCCTAATTGTCCATCGCCATTAACACCCCATGCCCACAATGTTCCGTCTGTTTTGAGTCCTACCGAATGGTCTCCTCTTGTAGTAAGGGTTTGCCAGCAGCCCGTAAAAGCTGTGGTCTGTACATCAATAACATTTCTAAAAACAGGACCCCAAACACCCGTATTATCTTTGATACGGACATTAAATACATGTAAGCCATTAGCAGGTAAAGCAATTCCTGCATCAGCCAGCTGCTCAAAAGAGCTGTCAAAGTTTGCATCAGCAGCCAATAAAGCGGTTCCATTTCCCACACCCGGATCAGTATCCCAAAAATACTCAGCCTGAGAAACATTAATTACCGGAGATACCGAAGCTTGCTGGATATTAATGACATGGGTAAAAACCGGTCCCCAAATTCCCATATTGTCCTTAATGCGGACACTGAATGTATGCAAACCGCTACCCGGTGTAGCGACTCCTGTTGCACTGAGTTGTTCAATAACGCTGTCAAAAGTTCCATCAGCCGCCAATACGGGATTTCCATTTCCGGCTCCCGGATCAGTATCCCAAAAATATTCCGCCTGGGAAACAGCTATGATGGCAGAGCTCTGATTGGGCTGAACATCAATAATGTTGGTAAAAACCGGTCCCCAAACTCCCGTATTGTCTTTGACACGGATATTGAATTTATGTAATCCGCTGCCCGGTGTGGCAATGTCTGTTTTGGAAAGTTCTTCAACAACGTTATCGAAAGTTCCGTCGGCAGCCCATACCGGAGTTCCGTTTCCTGTTCCCGGATCAATATCCCAAAAATATTCTGCCTGGCTGATCAGTACTTGTGCCGGACACAGCATGACCGTCAACAAAGCAATTATACTGTAGATATAATTTTTCATATTGTTATATCATTAGAAATTATTTAGAAAAACCAGACCCGCTGATGTTAAATGTTCCACTGGTAACAGATCTTGGAGTGGACAGATAGTTTACCTGAGGTTTATTACCACTATTAGCCGGCCAGTAATTCATCCAGCTGTTAGAGCCTCCATAATGCCCGGCGTCGTTTCTTGTTAAGTCCAGATCAGTGTATTTTATACCAGGATTTCCGGCATTTACATTCATACCGGTTACCGTATAGGCTACATTGTCGAAGTTCAGGTTCAATGATCCTGAATTGTCATTTTGCGTCATGTTACCTTCTGTTACAAAAGCATTGGTGAACACATTATAGTTAGCTGTTATCGCAACACTATTACTTTTGTTTTGAATGCAGGCATTGGTCCCTCCTACTTCAAAAGAAGCGGCATTGTTCATCATAGCAATATTTCCCGAATTGATATTATTACCTAAGTTAACGTACAACGGAGCCGTATCTGCGGGAATAGGATTATAGATGGTATTGTTAATGATTTCGTTAGAGCTTCCGTGTTTAATATTATAAATATAAATACCGGCACAAAAATTATTGCTGAATTTAAAATTATAATTGGATTGTGAATTGGATATAAATGAGTTGGATACATTCCCGTAAACCTCAATATCAGATCCGATGGGACTGTTATCCTGCGTAGCTACCACGGCAATACTTCCTGCTTTATTAGCCGTACATCTACCGTGAGAAAACTTCAGGATTCCACTAATTGTACAACCGGAGATGTTAGTAGTGAAATTCACTTTATCTGTTAAAACATTATGCAGTTCACAGTTCACAATATTAACGAAAGTTCTTCCTGTACCTATTGGAAAATTTGCCTGTACATTATAACTGCCGTAATAGCCTGAGCTCATATTGCTGATCGTCACCGTTCTTCCCGTTGCCGGATTGATGCTGACATTTCCCTGAATGATATACTTGGCATAATTGGTTTCGGAAACAAAAGTCAGCGATTTGTTGATAGTCAGATTTTCTACATAAGCCTCTCCATTCGCTTTAGGCTGAATGATGATACGATCCCCGTCTGAAGCAGCTGTGATTGCTGTACTTACGGTAGGATAAGCACCGCCTGCTCCCCCATTCCGAACATATAGATCTGCTGCAAAAGCCATAGTACATGATAAGCCTGTGAAGGCAATGGTTAGTAGTTTCTTTGTCATAATAGTGTAAAAATTAATAAGTTTAAATTATATTGTTTGGTTTTAAATCATTCGTTAACTGGCATTTTCCAAATCACCCTTTTGCTGAGCACAGGATTATGGTATAAGGATTTAAATCAATGAATAAACATTGATTTTTAAAGGGTTGCATAGATCATATAGCATCATCACTGACACCCCATGAAACGTCCCCAACTTCAATAAAGACATTGCCGCCTCCAGATCGAAAGCAAAGTACCGGTTATACTTCATACCAGATATCCTTTACTTCTGATTGGCAGAAATAATCAAATAAATTCTATAGGTTCTATATGGGCTTATGGCGCTAAAGAAATTGTAATAACTTAGTGTTGTTTTAATTTGCTGGAAACAATAATTTTTGACGTATCCGTAAGAATAGGTACAGCGTAGTTTTGTTCATTTTTCATGATGTAATTAGTTTTCTGGTTAGTTTTTAGTTTTTTAAATAAAACAACACAATCTGTCATAATAACTTTATGTTGTTGATTACAAAAGTATATTTTTATTATGGATCATCAAAAATAAAAAGGATTTTTATCTCCACTCTCCTGTTCTCTGCAGTCTCCTGATTTTGAAGTATGTTCAAATATTTTTTTTTATTTTGCAGGCTTAAAGTCAGGAAACTTTGTACAACGGTTTCATAAAAATAGAGTCTTTTGATATTTTTTTACAGGATCTTTCAAAAGAAAGTCCTACATATTCCGTTTAATTCTTAAATTTAGCTCATGCAAAAGTATCTTTATCTCATCATTATATCATTCTCTCTTAGCAGTTGCTATACCTACCAGGTGAAAAAACAAGTGGATCCAGCGGCCAACAATAAGCAGGATTCTAAAAAGAATACAGCCCTTACTGGTACTACTGCTCCGCAAATGCAGAATACGGCAGCTGAAAGCCTGAACGCACCACAAGCCCCTGCTCCTGTGAATATTCAGGAGAAACTGGCAGCTGGTAAAAATGTTAAAATTGACGTTGAAGGCAGATCCTATAAAGTAATCGTTGACAAGTGGGAAAGCGACAGCCTGGTGGCACACCCGGTTCATAATCCTAAGAAAATTCTAAAATTTCATAAGAACCAGATCAATGCCGAGAAAATTGCCGAAAAACGATTTTCACAGCCTATAGCTGATATTCTTACGGTTACAGCTTATGCTGCAATTGGTCTTGGAATCTATCTTCTTGTCCGCTAGTTTTTTTAACGTTACTCGCTGAAGCCGCCTGACTTTGGAGTATGTTTTACAGGAATGTTTTTATTTTATTGGCTCAAAGTCAGGAGACTTTGCGCAACGGGGTTATTATAGAAAATATCAAAAGTTTTTATTTCGTAGTATAAAGCCTATCGTAGTGGTCAACTGTAAATTCATGTTTTTTCTGATTCTGTCATCTTTTTCCCTCTCAGAAAATTCTTTGAATCAATGGTTGATATTCATTCAAAACTTTACAACCCCTCTGATACAATATTCTCTAACCATTGCTGAGCAAGGGCTTCTACATAATCAACAAATGTCGTTACACGATTAATTGTGTAAAATGTATATTCTGATTGCCCTTTTAAAACTTCAACATTTTCAAAACTATGGTCAGTAGCAAAAAGTAAAACCTGCTTTGTGTTTGAATTATAAAAGGTTTCATTTCCATTCGCTTCTTCGGCGAAACAAACCAGATCTTTTGTGTCAATTTGTTTTACATTTTCATCTTTACAAACCTGGTCATATAGATCAATCCAGTCACCTAAGCCTTTTGTGAGTTCGGATTTAATAAAAATAAAATTCTGATTATCGGTAAGCATTTCAGTTTCTGTATCAAAATGGTTATAAGTTTCCTTTATACCGCCCATTTCATCTAAGAGTAACTGATGTTCAGATAAAATATCAATTTCAGTATGAATTTGTTCAATCTTGCATAACCAGCCACATTTAAAGCCATTCTTGTCCGTCCAAGTATATAGGTAATAGTTTGCTTTTTTGTTTTTAGATGTTGTTATATCAACACTCAAAATTGAAGTCGATTGTAGTAATAGTTGATATAAAGTTGGAAATGTATTGATAAATTCCGGACTAAAAGTTTTACTGATGATATGTTTAATTTCAACGCTATCATTTTGTCCTGCAAACCAACTTACCTCTTGCTTGAAATTTTCAAAATCATTTTTGTCCATTGTTTCTTAATTTAATGTTTTTTTTAACAGATAGCGTAAAATGCTAGCTGACGATGGCTGAGCAAATTTTGCATAAACTTTAACCTGTATTAATAACTTTTCGTTTTTAACTGCCGAATATACACTTTTAATTTTTTTTAAGATAGTCAATGAGTTGTTTGATCTGGAAAAAGACTCTTGTCTTTATTTGTCTAACTTATTTGACAGTTGGAGGTCTATTGACTAATTACCCCCCGCTACCGCACGAATCCTTTCGTGTGGTATTTAATACTATTAATCAAACATTCTAAAAACAACAATATCATCTAAAAGTCCTTTTTCATCAGAATAATCCATTGCACTGCTGTATCTGTAATCTTCTGCAAGGAATACTAAACCTGCTTTTACAGGATTTTGATGGACGTAATTAATTTTCTGCCTAATCACTCTGTTGCTCCACAATTCAATAGGTTTATTATCATGCCTCCAAAATTGGTATTGGGATACATTTGAAGTTTTTGAGCCTTCTTTAAGGAAAAAATCTAATAAAAATTCTTTTCTACTTTCTATAGGGTTTTCTTTGATTGCTGCTACAATTGCTTTGCTTGTAAACCTTTTTAAATCGCCAATCAGAAGTTCTGGTTTCTGTCCGTTTATACTTTTGAAAACTAAGTGTACATGACTCGACATAATGCACCACGCATGTATTTCCATTCCTTTACTCTTTTGGCAAAATCTTAAACCTTCTAAAAAAATTTCTTTATATTCATTTCTAATAAAAACATCCAGCCAGCCTACAACAGCAAAACTTATGAAATACAAACCTTCAAGATTGTGGAATTTGTAATTACGACTCATCAATTATGTTTTTATAAAGATAAAAACTTTATGAAAAAGTGATTGGAATAAAAACCACACAAAAGGATTCGTGCGGCAGCGATGGGTTTGTCATTTGCTGCTTAAACTACAAAAATAAAACCTTTATTCTTAAACACTTTATCACACTTAATTTAGTTCAAAATAAAATCTTTTATGAAGATTATGATGGGCAAAAAATAGACTAATAAGTTCTATATTTGAAGATACTTTAACCCATCACTCAATATGAAAGACATAAAATTAAGACCCACTCTGGTTACTGATTTAGATCTTCTTTTTCAGATTCAGCTTGACCATGAAGCCAATTATCTGGCAGCATTTACTTCACAGGATTCCAAGAATAAAGAAGCCTATCTGGCCAAATATACCAGATTACTGAATGATCCGACCGTCAACAACCAAACTATTATGGCCGGTACTGTGATCGCAGGAAGTATTGCAAAGTTTGTCCTGGAAGGCCATGCAGAAATCACCTATTGGATCGATAAAAGTTTCTGGGGACAAGGTATCGCAACAACGGCATTGAAAGATTTTCTTACCATTGAAGCGGCCAGGCCTATTGTTGGACGTGTTGCCTTTGACAATATTGGCTCACAGAAGGTACTGGAAAAATGTGGCTTTATCAAAATCGGTTCTGATAAAGGTTTTGCGAATGCCCGGCAAATGGAGATTGAGGAATTTATCTACAGGCTTGATATGTAATGCAAAGGAATGTAAAAAGCCTGGCAGCCAGAGTTAAACTTATTTTTCTGTTGAGCCTGTTCCAAACTCTTTGACTATAGAGATTACATTTCAATCAAGCCCTAGCAAACCGGCATTTGAAAATTTATTTCTGCCTATCGGTTTGTTCTTTTTATAAAACACCGTTCTACTAGCCTTTTTTATCTATTTTTACAGTAAAATAGATATAACCTATGAAAAAGATCATATTGGCCGGAATGGTGGCTCTGGGAGGATTTTTAACTGTACAGGCACAGTGTAAAGCTGTATCCACGATCACAGAAAATTTTGATACATGGAAAGATATTAACAAATGCTGGACTGCCCAGGCAGGAGGAAAGACAATGTTGTATGCCAGTGACAAAAAAATCATATTTTACTCAATGTACAGCCCGGGAGAAAATATGTATTTGGTTACTCCAAAAATTAAAGCTGGAAACTATAGTCTTAGTCTTGATATTTCTGACAACAGAGGAGAAACCACCCTGGAAATTTTCTCAGTAAGCAATACTTCCGATACCCAATCATATATTTCAATAGCGAAACCTTCCAAAATAACAGGAGATAAGAAAGCATTCAATATTTCTATAAAAAAAGAAACTCATTTAGGGCTGAAAGTTTTACTGAATGGGGTCCATCAGGCAGTGTATTTGGATAATTTTTCATTAAAACCAAAGAAATAAATTCCTGAATATTAATCTGTCACAGATAAATTAAGACTGGAGAAATAGAAATTCCATTAAAAAAGGATAAAAACCTGCACACAGCAGATCTCCAAAATCAGGAGGCTTTGGAGATTCTGAGAAATCAGGTTTTTGCTTTGTTCTTGAAAATCTACAGGTGGATTCTACTCTATTCAATACAGATTATTTAACAGCTTTAATATCATTCGATACTTAGGATAAATGAACTACTTTTAATTTTCTTTGATCCTTTTTGCCCAACTCTGGTAAATGGGATACCAGACGCGGTCTCCATTAGAACCATTGCAGACTATTACAATACCGCTCTTTGTGGGCAGGTGCATAAATACCCCGGCACTCCAGCCTTCATTCTCGCCGGTATGTCCAATTGTTTCAAGCCCTTCATAATTCATGAACCGGTAGCCCAGACCACTTTTTCCCTGATCAGAAAATGGTACAACCGATTTCTCCATTAATTGTATCGTTGTTGATTTCAAAACTTTATTCAATTGATCTGGATCAGCAGTTATGGATAGCTCAGCAAAATGAGCCAGATCCAGAACTGTGGTTTGCAATCCTGCCGCCGCCTGTTCTGTAAATATCCTGTTCTTTATGGGTTTCCCTGAAGCATCATAGGCAGTTGCAGAACCTGCCATCATATCTTCCGTCCATTCATAGTGGGTATGACTCAGTCCTAAAGGTTTAAAAACATTCTTCTCCATATAAACCGCGAACTTCTCTTTTGTTCTTTCTTCCAGCAGTAATTGTGCAAGTGTATAGCCACCACCCGAATATTCCCATTTCGTTCCCGGCTCACTAATCAGGCGTACACTTTCTCCGTTTCTTTTTGTCTTGCCAGAAAGTGACTCTTCTAAACTTAACAGTGGAACTCCCTGCTCTGAACCTCCATACCCATGCACCGAAAGCCCCGCTGTATGGCTGAGAATACGTCGTAAAGTAACTTTTGAGATATCATATTGAGATACAGGTAATTTCCAGCGTACTAGTGACTGATCAACTGGATCATCCAGCTTTATGAGCCCTTTTTCAGTCATTTGCATTAATCCCCATGCAGATACCATTTTGGATACAGAACCCACATTAAAAATAGTTTCTGTAGTGATTGGTTTTTTACTTTCCATATCAGCAAACCCGATGCATTGTGTCCAGGCTACTTTTCCATGTTGGATAACTGCTATGGCTACTCCGGGCACATGATTATTTTTGGTGGCTTCCAGACCTACACGCTGGATTTCCATATAGAGTGAGTCTGTTTGGGAAACAACATTTTCGGTATTTCCGGTTTCAACCACCTGTTTTGTGGCTGAACAGGAAAAAAGAAGTACGGTAAAAGAAAAAGCAACGAGCCCCTGTATCCTGTTTTTGATCATTTTTCTATGTATTTGTAATACCTTCCGTTTCAGAATATGGCAAACCATAATGAAACGTAAAGCCAATTTATATTATTTTTCCAAACCATAACCGTGACTAATCTGACTGCGAGTTTCCCAGTATCTCTTTGTAAATATTTCCGGATTAGTTTTAGTTTCCAGGAGTGATAAAATCCTTTTGAACTGGGGTTCAAGGTAAAAACCTTTGTTCAAATCCATTTTTCCGCCGGAGTAATAAATCGTAGCAGTGGATGTCTTATACTTTCCAAGTCTCACCATATCAACCTTCATCATATCATTCCAGGAAATAATATACTTCTTAAAACCGCCGACAAAACGTATCCCATCATTTGAAATAATAAGTTTTTGGCGGGTAAATAAAAACATGGAAACAGCAATAAAGAAAATCAGGGGAGCTAAAAAAAGCAGCCATCCTGCATTTTTTATCATGAGAACGTTAATCCCTAATACAAATACCAAAATACTTAGTATACGATAGGTTATTTTCTGCCATCGTGGTGCTGAAAACACTTCTTCAGTTAATAGTTCTCCCATATTGTAAATATATGATTTTCTGCAACAAAACGACATAATTCTCACCTATCAGATCATCCATAAATATAAAGTCCATTCATGGATCAACTACCTACCATAACAAAGCAAAAAGACAACCTTATATGACTGTCTTTTTATACTTAAATTATCCAATCCAACATTGATGTAGATTTTAATATTAGACCGTATTCCTGATTATGTCCAGCTAGATTAATATTTGGTTAAGGGCACTTTTAAAGCATCCTAAAATAAATTCTGTGTAATATAATTGGGCATCTAGACCCTGGGTTTTCTGATGAAGCTCTATACGTTTGGAAAGGATAGTCTCTCCTTTATAGCTAAATGAACAAAATGAAAAAACTTTAAATCCTGAATTTCTTACAGATGCAGCATATCCTGTAGATGCAATTCCCCAATCTGTTTCAAATAAGGCGGCCCCCTTTATAGCCATTATATCTGCCATCCTTTGAGTCTCAAAATCATTTTCCGGTGCTTCAATCCGGTTAATATTTAAAAATTTTACTTTTTCCGGTAATGTAAAGGTGGTAATCCCTCCTTTGTAAAATAAACTTGCATTGGGCATTTGAGAAAAAGACAGTTGTATTAATCCTGAAGTTACACTTTCTACTATAGAAACCGTTTCGTTCACTGTAATGAGCGAAGTACTGATATACTCAAGTAAGTTTTGCTGGAATTCCATGGTATATATTATTTAATGTTTATCTAAAATCTTTTTGAGCTATTAAAACCCATTGTCAAATGACATTATAATCATCCAATGCCGTGGCAAAATAATGTTCAATGGTTTCGTCAGCATTTTTGCACATCTGTAAAAGATCACCTCTTGAGGTATCTTCAAAAACAAAATCATCATGAACATCAATGAGAAACTCGGTCACCTTTTCTGTATTCATCAGGTCATAAGTCATTAAATCATTTAAGTTATCCAATCTGTGTTCTTCATTAAAAAATGGAATTTTACGGGAAATGGAATTTTTAAACTGAAAGAGATGTATTGTTTTCATGACTTATGGTATTGGGTATTAATGGAAACCAATCCTGTGTATTAAGGTATTATTTGGGTATTCCCTGCATTAAATTTATTGTATTTTTACCACTACAATATGGATAAAAAGGACAGAGACCAAGGGTTTCTATCCTATAATTAAAATCTTCTGAAACAGATCTACTATTTTTTCGGATTCTAATAAGCTCATTATGAAAATTGACTGTTTTTTTAAGGATTTTAACCCCTTTTTCATGGTTTATATTGGGTCTTTTCTAATTTCTCGGTGTATTTTTTATTCACCTGTCAGATTTTAATCTTTAATATCGTGAAAGTTTCATTTCCTGTTTTTCACCATCTGTAATTTTTCAGATTCTGACAGCCTTTGTTTATTATCGCATTAAGCGATTATTATAGAATCTGTACTATTAATATACAAGAATACTACAATACAAAGATGGATATTACAGCACACAGTACGCTACACATATTTATAATAATCTTGCATATATCACACCTTTTTACAAATCTTCTAAATTTCCAAGCCGTTTTTTCTTCAGCTGTTTATAAAATGAGGGTGAAAGTCCGGTGATTTTCTTAAATTGGTTAGAAAGATGAGCAACACTGCTGTAGTTGAGCTTATAGGAAATCTCTGTAAGATTAAGCTCATCATATAATAGCAATTCTTTTACCTTCTCTACTTTATTAATAATGATAAAATGTTGCAGGGTCATTCCTTTAACTTCAGAAAAGGTATTGGCAAGGTAGGTATAGTCGTATCCAAGCTTTTCACTCACATAATCCGAGAAATTTTCTTTGGGAAGAGCATCAGAATAATGAATCATTTCCGTCACTACATTTTTTATTTTTTCTATCAGAATACTTTTTTTGTCATCTAATATTTCAAGGCCTGCTTTAAGCAGATTTTCTTTCAATACATGTCTTTGTTCGGTACTGATATCATTTAATAATTCTATTGTACCCAGATCCACGACAGCACCTTTAATCCCCAGTCTTTCCAGTTCCTGATGGACAACCATTTTGCAGCGCAGGCTTACCATATATTTTATGTATAACTTCATGATCCTTACTGTTTACAGCTTGTTAATCATCATCATCTTAACAGTTATTCACTCAAAGTTACTCCATTAAATTAGAATACCTATGATTTATATAACAAATTGAAAGACTATTACAAAGCTTTCTTTTTTTATAGACGAAATTTACATACAACCAAAAATATTTACAATGTCAAAAGAAAAAGACGGGAAAAAGAAGACGGACAAAACACCTCCTCAAAATCAATAAAAGAGAAGCGGGAAGATAAAATAAACCCAATACAGATATGTTTATTAAGGCACTATTGTAATGAAAAGATAATTTAAAAATATAGCAATAAGTACAACTCCCTGCATAATATTGGTTCTGCCGGTTGCCAGTGAAACGGTTATAATGAAAAGGGACAGCCCCAGAAGGATAGTGGATTTAATATCTACTCCTAATGTCATTCTTATACCGGTTATTACAGATATAATGGCAATGGCCGGAATACTCAATCCAATACTTGCTAAAGCAGAACCGAAAGCCAGATTTAATGAGGTTTGAATCTCATCACTTTTTGCTACTCTCAATGCAGCCAGCCCTTCCGGAAGAAGAACTATACCGGCAATGATGATACCTACCAGAGATCTGGGAGCCCCCGCTGAAACCACTATATTTTCAACATCTTTTGAAAGGAGCTTTGCCAGGAAAACGACCACTCCCAAGCTTAAGAGCAACAGTACCCCACTGATATACAGCTCCTTTTTGGAAGATTTTTTTTGATGATCTTTTGCTGATATGTTTTCCTGCAGTTTATTTTGTGGGGAAATAAAAAAGCTCCTGTGCCTCATCGTCTGAATCATGGTAAACCCCAAGTATAATCCCAAAGAAATTAATGCTATAAAAAGTAACTGAAAGGAGGTATATTCGCCTCCGAGGTGACTTACCGTATAATTGGGCAGGATAAGAACAAAAATAATTACAGAAGTAAGAGTAATCAGGGCTGTACTTACTCCCTGCAGGGTAAAGCTTTGTTCCCTGTATCTTAAAGAGCCTATCACAATGCAGCTCCCGATGATTCCGTTCAGGATAATCATCACGGCAGCAAAAACCGTATCCCGGGCAAGGGTAATGGTCTCCAACCCTTTAGCCCCCATCATGATGGAAATGATCAACCCCACCTCTATCACAGTAATGGCAAATGCCAACAGTAAAGTTCCAAAAGGTTCACCCAGCCGATGGGCAATGACTTCGGAATGATACACTGCCGCAAGGACACTTCCCATAAGAAATAAGGTGAGGAGTATAGAATAATAACCAGAGGAAAAGACAGCACTTCCAAAATAAAAGAGCCAGGCTAAAATGGGAACTAAAAATGTCCACATCCATAAATATTTTTTTTTCTTCATAAAAAACAGCACTAATTTTTGCTACGATTGATTCGTCCCTTGAAAGGACTTTGCGGGTTTATATTTCTTTTTGAAAAGGGCTTGGATTATAGATTTGAGGGTTTAGAGATGCTAAAATTGGAAAATTAAATGACAAAAAGGAGATAGCCCAGAACTTAAAATTGGCAATTCAACGTAATATGGCACTAAGATACAAATTATCAGGCATTTATTAAAATAATACCAGTATCAATGCAATTCCAAAAAGCCACAGGACTTTTCCACTTTTTACAGGTAAGTTTCCCTCAGTTATAGAAAACAAAATGGAAGCTTTGTAATATGTGTGATATATGCAACATTAAAACAACAATCTACAATACAATGAATTACAAAAAAACCAACTTTGTATGGTAACAATGATGTTATACCAAAATCCACATTATGGACACAAACCACAACAAAGACAACGAATTTTCTAAAACTCCGGGAGACTGGATTTCACAGTCTAAACAGCTGAAAGAAAAATTCTCTACATTAACAGACCATGATTTAAAGCTTGAAAAAGGCAAGGAAAAGGAAATGCTTGAAAGAATTGGAAACAGACTGAGAAAAAATCGTGAAGAGGTTATGAATATTATAAAAGAACTAAATCTTTCATAATTATTTCCAAATAGCAATTAAAACCTATGCATAGAGTTATATCTTTCAAAAAGTTTTGATTAAAAGGGGGATGGAAAGTTAGGAGGTTCTATCCCTTTTTATGTACAGTACACCATTCATTTTACTTTCAAAACTAACCCATGATGAATCATAAAGAACTTGAGAAATCAAAAATACACGTTACCAGCCAGATTGTAGGCTACCTTTCCAATTCTGTACTAAGCAGAACAATAATAGAAAAGATAACCGGCAATATCAGTGCAATATCATTTGATGACGGAGAAGGGCTGCCAGAAAAGACATCCCCCTTTGATACTTTTATACAGATTATTGAAGGTAAAGCAGAAATAATAATTGACGGAATTCCTTATTTTTTGGAAGAAGGCGAATGCATTACCATTCCTGCCCATCAATCGAATGCTATCAAAGGGAATAAGCGCTTTAAAATGATTCTAACACTCATAAAAAGCGGCTATGAATAGCAACGTGAATAATATATCAAGCTTTAAAAAACATTGGTGTAATAAAATATTAGTCTATAATTCACAAATAGGATTCCTCACGAAAAATGATACAGAAAAATAACATCACCTGTATACGCAGGTTTTTGATGATCTCTGATTAACAGCTTTGCCTCAACCAGCACTTTTACCGTTCCTTTCAGATTGGTCACAGATTTCACTGTGGCTTGTAACTGGACGTCACTATTGACCGGAACTGCCTGTCCAAATTTAAAGTTCTCGATCCCATAATTGATTTCCATCGTTACATTTCTCACATCAGCAATTTGCTTCCAGAGATAAGGAATCAATGACAATGTTAAATAGCCATGAGCAATGGTAGATTTAAAGGGGCTTTCATTTTTTGCCTTTTCTTTATCTACATGAATCCATTGATAATCTAAGGTGGCCTCAGCAAATTTGTCGATTTGGTCCTGGTCTATTGTATGCCAGCCGGAGACTCCGATCATCTGACCTTCATAAGCCTTATATTCATTATAACTGTTGATAGTAATCATATTATTTGGTTGCCCCGATAGGGTCTGTATGTTGGATGAACATTTATTTTTGCCAGAGTCATTGGTACAACAACTTTGCTTCAAACCGATGTCAGTATTTTAGTATTCAAATATCAGTCCGAATTAATTAATTTCAAATCAATTAATTTCTTTTCAGCAAATTTTTAAAAAACCTCTTGCTTTATGCAAGAGGTTAATGAACACAATGTAACTTACATTAATGTTCTTTCAAACAATATTCCAGATACTAAAAGTGTATGGATTTTGAGTCTGTAAAAAAAATCTGACTGCAATTATGCAGTACATGATTTTTCACATCTGCAAACAGGTTTAATTATGCTAATTTTACGTTAACAGCGTTTAAACCTTTGTCACTTTTTTGTACTTCAAAAACTACTTTATCATTTTCACGGATCATTTTTGTGTTTAATCCTGAAGAATGTACGAATATGTCTTTACTCCCGTCTGCTGGAGAAATAAACCCGAAGCCTTTTGCTTCATTGAAAAATTTTACGGTGCCTTCTTGCATTGTAATTAATATTAAAAATTGTGTATATTTTGATCTGTAAACTCTACAGATTTATTTATAAAATAGCTGTTATCAATCAGCAAATCATTTTTTTTTTGCTCTCTTTCTCTACAAAATAGACTGACTGATCAATAATAGTTTGTGATATTGGATAAGTAGGGTTTCCTGTAACTTCTACAGGGTTGATGAGAATTGTTTCTGCAAATTTCCGTACGTTTAGCGGCATGGTTGCCGAAAAGAACAGGGTCTGCTTTTTCTGCGGAACCAGCTTCAGAATTTTTTTCACATCATTTACCAATCCCATATCAAGCATTCTGTCTGCTTCATCCAACACAAGAATCTCAATTTTAGAGAGATCAATATGCCTTTGGTTCACTAAATCTAAAAGTCTTCCGGGAGTAGCTACCAGAATATCCACCCTTTTTCTGAGTGCAGCAAGCTGACTTCCGGCTAAAACACCTCCATAAATAGAAAGTTGTGATAATGGTAAATATTTACTGTACACGCCAAAGTTTTCTTCTATCTGCAGTGCCAGTTCCCGGGTTGGAGTAAGTATTAGAGCCCGTATTTCTTTATGTTCAGGGGTATACCTTTTAAGTAACTGCAGAATAGGCATAGCAAAGGCAGCCGTTTTTTCGGCTCCTGTCTGTGCACATCCTACGATGTCCTTTCCTGCTAAAATCTGTGGAATTGCAGTATACTGTATTTCGGTAGGTTTGGAATAACCAGCTTCTGTAACAGCACGGATAATGGGATTGATTAAGTTTAAATTTTTAAAATTCATTATAAATTCCGGGCTTCCGGCAGTTTGTAAGCAAATCTGTTTATCAGAATTTGTGTTGATGTATTTTAGGATAAACAAATAAGGAATACTCTTTCTCAGCTTATCATTTTGCTTGCTCTAGCTGTAGCAATAATATTAAAAATATTACTGATTAACCTGCAATAACGTATCGCTCCTATATACAATAGGACTTTTATAATCTCTATCTTCCGCAATTGAAATAAGATTATAAATGGCAGCTGAAAAAGCAAAACTGAAAGAAAAAATTGTGATTTTAAACTATTACAGAGTAGCAAAGGCAGTGACCTGTTTTATAAACATCTGCAAACATACAATAAAGAAAGCAAACAAACCCACTTTTAATGAATTGATTATCAAAAATTTATTCGTAATTTATGCACTTTAAACGAATTGTTTGCAGGCGCGGATGATTTTAATCTTCCTAACTATGCAAACACCTTCTCCCACAACAGACCCTTACCGAAAAACATTACCATTACAAGCTGTGCCGCATGTACGAATTGCTTATTTTATTATGGTACATCATAAGCCTGAAGTATTTAAAGCCATGTTTCAGAAGATTTATACCAGGGATCAGTTCTATCTTATTCATATCGACCGGAAATCTACATCACAGTTCACAGAAGAGATTCAACAGTATGCTGTTCAATTTCCCAATGTCTATATTTTAGATAGCCTGAATATTGTATCAGGAGGCTTCAGTATGATTCAGGCTGAACTCAACGCGATGGAGTTTCTCCTGAATGTGAGCCGGGAGTGGGATTATTTTATTAACCTTAGCGGTGAAGATTATCCACTTAAATCTCAACAAATCATCCGTAAATTCCTTACGGTCAATAACGGCCGAAATTATCTTTTTTATTATGATCAAAAGTTTTACAGGCCGGATACCCTGCAGCGAATACAGAATCATTTTACTGAACTAGCCCATGTAATCTCCTCATTCATTTATAAAAGAGAGTTTATGAAAGGAGTGACACCTTATATTGGCGGAAAATGGTTTATGTTTACAAGAGAAACCTGCCTATTCCTTACCAACAATAAAAGAGTAATGGATTTTGAAGAGTACTACCTTTATACGTTCTTACCTGCTGAATCATTTTTTCAGACCGTTCTTATGAATACATCCTTCAGTGATATTATTGTCAATGATGATAAAAGAGCGGTAATCGGGAAATCAATTTTCAAAAACAAGCAGGACATCCTGCATTATATTAAGTCTCTGGAATCCAGCAACCAGCTTTTTATCAGAAAAATAAATAATAAAACAGATGAAAGCGTCCTGACTTATATTGAAAACAGTTTCCATATTCCTTTACCGGAAGTTGATGAAATTGAAAAAGAACTCAAAAGAGATGGCTATGAAAACAACTGATTTTTTACTATCGTTTACATTATATAAATCCCTAAATAATAATAATAATAATAATAATAGCACCATGTTCAATGATGCTATTTTATTTTATAGTACTAAAATTTAAAATTTATTGGGTAGACTGTGTTATTACTGAGTTGGTTTTTTGGACAAAATCATTCCACTGTTTATTCAGGTGGGCAACGGCAACCTTTTTTTCATTATCATTCATAGAAGAATAAGTAATGGAATTGAAAACCAGTTTTTTCAAGGCTTTTACATCCAGCTCCCAGTAGACAAAAGCGACCCAGAAATCGTAGCTAAGCCCTTCATATCCATATACCGACGGATCATCACTGTTAATGGAGCACTGTACTCCATTACTTAACAACACTCTTGCCGGATGATTCCTTAAGTCACTTACGTATCCTAAAATCTGGTTGCTGATTGGGCTTACTTCAACCAGTTTATTCTGTTTTTTGATCAGCTCCATTGTTTTGGGAAAATAGATCAGGTTTAAACCATGACCAATCCTTCGGTTATTCAACAATGAAGTATCAAAAACATTTTTATTAAATACTGAATTACTTTCACCCGCATGGAGGAAAAGAGGCATTTCTACCCCATACTTTTTACTAAGTCCGTCCAATGCGTTCCAGTTTTTCTCAAAGAAATTAATAGGATGGCCTGCCGCTTCATCTGCCACAAGATCAAACCCGGAAATCATCTCCGGAAATTCTTTTTTGAGTTCAAAAGCTGTTTTAAGCTGCTTTTCAATATTTTCAGGATCTAAAAACTTAAAACTTGAATAAATGAGTTTCAGGCTGAACTGAGGATCTGACTTCTGCACTTCTTTAACAATATCCTGCAAGTCGGTAATCGATTTCTTTAAAGGGTATTTACCGTGTTGGAAATCATAAAGCTCTTCAAAAACATATCGGATTTCCACATGCTGTACTTTATCTTTCGCCAAATCCTGGAAGCCTTTCAGATAATATTCCTTAAAGAAAGGACGGTAAGGCAACAGCAGATTAATGCGTTGAAAGCGTTTCTCAAACTCAATCCAATAGTTGGTATAAGTGCATAATTGATCCCGCTTCAGGGTGAGAAGCTCCAATAATTCTTTTTCAAAATGAGGATCTGAAAGAAGTTTTTTATCAAGACTTACAAATCCTTTTGGAACTTTCCCATTTTCAAAAAATGCCAGCTGACCTACAATAAATTGATCACTGTCTTTTTGGTCATACACATAACATTCTTTATATTTTCTTGCAGTTGCAACTACCCATTTCATATCGGTAACTCCTCCACTGTGGGTATGCAACAAGCCGCCTTTAGGCATTGTTTGAAAAACTTTATACAGCTTACTGTCTTCTATCAACGGTTTTAATTCATTAAAAGAGCTGTTATATAAAGGGATCTTTTGTTTCTCTGTTTCGCTAAGGAATTGCGTTCGTAGTTCAAATAATTTTTTATCTAATGTAAGTTCAGCATCAGATAAGTGTATATCGGCATCAAAAGAAACTGCTTTATTTTCCTTTTCTAACGACATCCAGTTCTGCTCATAGGTGGATTTTTCAACCACTTTAGTTTGTGCCCCGAATAAAGGAAATCCAAAAAGCAGGATATAAGTAGAATATTTTCTCATCATAATAGTAAGGTTCGTTTTCCACAACAGTTTTTTGGAACAACTCATTGTGTAAATGAAATTATTTTCAAAAATATAATTAATTTTCCTGTTAAAAGAACTTCAATCGAAGAAGATAACGGAAAATATCTCCTAATTCCGTCAAAATATGATACTTGAATATTTTTATTTTTTTTATTAAACCCTATCTTTTAGCAGGAGATATTAATTATTAGCTATTTACCTTTACATGGAAAAGCCAAAAACTACCCTGCCTATGTAATCACATTCATATCCATCATATTTTGTATAAGGAACAGGTTTTTCCTGTTCATTAAAACAAATAGCACCATTTGAGTAAAATGGTGCTATTCTATTATAATTGTTCTCAATTTCCAAATATGATCAGTCAAATTTAATGAACATCTGATCAAAATTCATGGTCATTTTGTTGAATTGGCGGATCACGTCCTGGCCAATATTTCCATAAACCGTTTCTTTATTAATTTTAGCTGTTAGCACACTTACATTTTCAAGAGGAACTTTCTTATCCAGGATATGAAAAGTGTGGTTGATCTTAAACCCTTCATATTCAATTTTCCCACCGGCTCCACCCATGCTGATTTTAGTTACCTGATACTCTTTGTCAATATTTTTTTTATTCTCCTGATAAAAAGGGGCATACAAAATGGTATGGTCGGCTCCCGTATCGAATGAATAATGCTTCCCATCGATAAAAATAAGGGGAGATAATCCGTCAATAGCCAGATTGGAGACTGTATTTATTTTCGTTTCTGTGTCGGGTACTATAAAATAATCGTCCTGCGTCAGCTGAACTTCTTTTAATGCTTCTATAACGGGAAATCCGAGGATACCATTGATCTGGTATTTGATTTGAGGAAAACTGAGTGCGCTATCTGCAAACACCAGAAAAACAGAGTTTTCCACGGTAATATTTCCGAGAACCAGTTTTTTGCAGACCGCAAGATCGGCTTTAACGGAAATACCGGTAATAGCATCTACGTCAATAGCTGCCGGAATGATCTTCATATGTAAGCGCTGAGCAGCTGAAGTTGAAATCGTAGAAATATTAGCTCCTGTATCAAAAATAAAGTTCATGGTATCTTCTCCAATATTCACTTTCAGGTTTTTCAATCCTGCCCCGTCTTTTTCCATTTTCAAACGGGTTGCACCATTCAATACCACTTTCTGACGGGGCTCATTTTCCAGCGCGGTCCAGATTTTCAGATTATTCTTCAGGTCATTTTTTTCATCTTTTGTAAGCAAACTTTCATATTGTTGAAGAGTTTCCTGTACTGCTTTTTTAGCTCCGGCATAATCATACTGTTTCATACAGTTATCTTCTTTAATATGCCAGATTTTAAGCTTCAGCGAGTCTGGAAATGAAGTTTTTAAGGCTTCCAGTTCAGCTATTTTCCTGTTAGATTCTTCAGGTTTGTTAAATGCATTATCAAGCACCGCTTCTGTAAAATATTGATATTCCACAGGCAGTTTTTTCTTATGTACCGCAAAAGATGAATGCGCTTCAAAAAAATTCTTTTGCTTTATTTGAGCATATATCGTATTAAATGCTGAAGCAGATGTTTGTCCAAAACCTGTAGACATAAATAGCAAGATAAATAACACTGCTGTACGTATTGTATTTATTCTTCCGAATGATTCTGTTTTTAAAAACATTCTTACATAATTCTGAGTATTCCTCATTATAATAGCGTTCATTTATTGAGTTTTATCTGAATCTGCTAATTTATTAAAACTAATCATGTTTTAACGCAAAAATTATTTTAAAATGGTACCTCATCAGGCAATAGAAAATCAAATTCATGACAGTTACAACAAAGTAAATTGACTCTTACAACAAAATGAAAGGGAAAAATCCGGAATACCTTTGCTGTATACCATTAAAATACCAAAACAATGCAAAACAGTAATTATCAGGGTGCAATGCAAAAGCCTATTATTTCAGGGTTTAATGCACAGTCAACAGCAGAAGAAGTGATCAAAGAGATTGATCTTACAGGAAAGGTTGCCATTGTAACCGGAGGAAATACAGGTATCGGTCTGGAAACGACTAAAACTTTGGCTGCAGTGGGAGCAACCGTTATTGTACCTGCCCGGAACATAGAAAAAGCGATAGAAAACCTGAAGG
Organism: Chryseobacterium sp. Bi04; assembly: GCF_918698085.1. Classification (GTDB taxonomy): domain Bacteria; phylum Bacteroidota; class Bacteroidia; order Flavobacteriales; family Weeksellaceae; genus Chryseobacterium. The sequence goes on along the minus strand of NZ_CAKKLP010000004.1, from coordinate 83,010 downwards.
GAATTGATAACGTAGAAATAGAGCCGATGGATCTCATGGATCCTTTGTCTATTGATGATTTTGCGGAAAAATTTCTCGCATCCGGAAGGTCTCTTCACCTGTTGATCAACAATGCAGGTATTATGTGGGTGCCACTGCGCAGAGATGAACGGAGTATTGAATCGCAGCTGGCTACGAATTACCTGGCTCAGTTCCAGTTAACAGCAAAATTATGGCCGGCTCTTAAAAGTGCTCATGGAGCCAGAGTGGTCAATGTATCCTCACAAGGACATCAGTTTGCCCCTTTCAATTTCGAAGATCCCAATTTCCTGACCCGTGAATATGAAACCCTTCAAGGATATGGCCAATCTAAAACAGCGGTTAATCTTTTTTCTCTTGAGCTAGATAACCGGGCAAGATCAGCGGGAGTAAGAGTATATTCTGTACATCCGGGGTCAATTGCCGGTACAGAATTGGGAAGAGAAGCTCCCCTGGAACTTTTCCAAAAAATGGGATTGACAGACGCTCATGGAAATATTTCTGAGGAAATACGCTCTACCTTAAAAACAATTCCTCAGGGTGCTGCCACAACAGTATGGTGTGCCATCAGTCCACAACTTAATACCATAGGAGGAGTATACTGTGAAGATACGGATATTGCTCCATTAGCTCTTGAAAACACAGTAACAAAAGGAGTAAAACCATACTCCTTAGATCAATCCAATGCCAACCGTTTATGGGACTGGAGTGAGAAAATAACAGGCATCAGATTTCTTGTGGAATAAGGCAAAACAGAACACTGCAAAATGTATTATATTTATTAATCTAAAAATATCATGAGCTATGGATCATATTTCAAAATACCTGACAAAGGAGATCAAATTATCCTGTTATGAGGATAAGCTATTCAAGTCAGATCTTATGTTTGATGATCATATGCTGGTGTGGTTTATTTCCGGCGAAACCAAAATCATACAGGCAGATAAAACGTATTATTTCCATGCCGGCGATACTTTTTTAATTCCCCGAAATCAGCTGGCTACAGTTGTCAACTATCCTAAGGATGGGCTGCCTCATAAAACCGTTGTACTGCATCTCTCTGTAGAGCGCCTGAAGCAATACTATGAAAAAATTGATCTACCTAAACCCATACGGCCGGAGCAATGTATCTATAGTTTTAGTAACCATCCGTTACTGAAGAGCTATTTAAACTCTTTGCTGCCCTATTTTGAAATGGAGGAAACCTTTCCTGAGCATATTGCTTCTCTTAAAATGACTGAAGCTATTGCAATCCTCAGATCTGTAAATCCAGATGTAGATAAAGTTCTTGCTCATTTTGATGCTCCGGGAAAAGTGGACCTTGTCAATTTTATGGAACGGAATTTCATGTTCAATATGCCTTTGGAGAAACTTGGGTATCTCACCGGTCGCAGTCTTTCTACCTTTAACCGGGATTTTAAAAGACATTTTAACAGTACTCCTCAGAAATGGCTGATTGCCAAAAGGCTTGAACTCGCCTACTACCAGTTGGCAGAAAAAAACAGGAAACCTAAAGACATTTTCCTTGAAGTAGGATTTGAAGATCTCTCCCACTTTTCTTTTGCTTTTAAAAAGAAATACGGAATATCGCCGGCCAAGCTTAAGCCTGGCTTACGGTAAAATGGACTTCTTCAGAATGGTAAGATCGCTTTTTTATTTAAAGTTTTAAATTTCTGCTGTTTTCAAATTAAATCCCCAAAAAGCACTCCTATTTGGGGATTCTTTAGTCTTATTTATGAGAGCTGTTCAACAGTCTGTATTTAAGCCTAGAAAATGGTTTCTCAATTAAATACCTGTACAGCAGCCCTCCTCCAATACAGGCAAAAAAGCAGATCATAAGGCTTATATTGTCTGAAGTTTGAACTCCCAAATAATCAAGACCGGTTTGTACCATATGAATGATTCCTTTATGAGAAAGGTAAACGGCATACGATAAAGCAGCCAGCTGCGTGGTAGCATAGCATCTAAACCGATAAAAAAATGAAGATTCAGATACAGCAGACATTACCAGTATCCCGTAACTAACAGCCACCAAAGTAAATCCAAAGACAGAAGCTTCTTTTGAAGCCTGCTCATTACAAACCCAGAATGAAACTCCCAGCAGTACCAATCCCAGGAAAAAAAGCTTATTTCCATGACGGCGAACAAACCTCTTAAACACTGATGAATACTGCATTAAATAGCCAATCAACACCCCTATTCCCAAACCGTCTAACCGGGCATAGGTCGGATAATAGATGTTCATATACCATAAACGCCAGAACTCCGAAGAATTACTATCAGCGGAAACTAAAAACTGGTTCCACATGAAGAATCTGAGTACTAGAGAAAAAGGGATCAGCAGAATAATTAAAACAGCTATATATTGAAACAGCTTGATCCGCTTTACCATCAAAAGAAATAAAGGAAGGAGAAGATAAAACTGCTCTTCGATGCACAATGACCAGGCATGGGAAAATGTACCCTGATCAATTACATTCAATCCTAAATTCTGAGTAAAAGAAATGAACTTCCATAAAGGCGGCAAAGCTTCCCTCTCCCTGAAAAAAGGAAAAGTAAAATACAGCAACAGGGTAACCCCATATGGTGGAATAATTCTGAAAAAACGTTTCGTATAAAATATGTTCAGACTGATCGTTTCCTTATTTTCTATTTCTTTAAACAGCTGGCTCGATATCAAAAAACCACTTAATACGAAAAAAAGATCAACGCCCGTCCAGCCGAATCTTCCTACACTGTCAATCCAGACCGGATGCCTGAACGCCCGATAATGATACATTAAAACCAATATAATGGCCAGGGATCTCAGATGATCCAACCCGTACAACCTTTCTGACTGTTCTTTCATTTCATTTTTTTGCAAATGTTGCCAGTTTCTGGAATACTTTTTACCGTGACATTTGGAAAACAGCTAAAATGATGTCAACAGTAGAATAAGCCGTCTGAATATCAAACCATGTTATTCATCCTCAATTGATAGTCTTCAGCAACATTTTTTACCTGCTCTGTTTTAGATTTTATATTTTTGAAGATGAAAAATGAGTCAGAGGTTCATATCAGACGTACCCTATATTTCCAGTTATTTTTTTGGTCAGCTTTATTTCTGTTTGGTATTGCAAGAAATTATGGCGAATATGATGGGTTGTCTGCAGAGATCATCATTTATAATTTCTGCCATTGGATTTTTCAGATTATTGCCGCTAATTTTATTTATTTCTTTCTCTTCAGATATTTATTTGACAGGAAAAAATATCTTGAGTTTTCTGTATCCTTGATTATAAGCCTTTATCTTCTCTCGGCCATCAACAGGTTCTTTATTGTTTACATTGCTGAACCTCTTTTTATCAATGAAACGAAAGACAGCATTTACAGCATTTTTACAGATCTGAAATATCTTCTGCTTTATTATACTTTTCCTATCATCAGCGGAGCATTTATCTTTATTTCAATGATGTTTTTCATGCGCTACAAAGATGAAAAAGAGAAAGCTGCAGACCTTCAAAAAGAAAAAGCCGAACTGGAGTTACAAGCCCTCAAATCCCAGCTAAATCCTCATTTCCTTTTTAATACCCTGAATAACATCTATTCGCTTTCACTCAGCCATTCTGAAAAGACTTCTCGATCTATCAGCCAGCTTTCGGATATTTTAGATTATATTTTATACAAAGGGCAAAAAAAATGGGTATCTGTTTCTGATGAGCTGGATATTCTTGAAGATTATATTGCTTTGGAAAGCCTCCGGTACAGTACTGGCCGGTTAAAGATAAGCAGGCAGACCGTATTAAACTCCTCCAATACTATCCCACCACTTCTCTATCTCAGTTTAGTAGAAAATGCCTTTAAACATGGGGCTGGCAAAAATATTAGGCAGACAGAAATAAAAATAGAGATGGAAACCAATGCCAAACATTCGGTCTTTATAATTGAAAATACTTTTCATGAGGAACAGGCTGCTAATGAGAAAGGAATTGGCCTTCAAAATATAAAAAAACAGCTCCGGCATTATTATGATGAAAATTTTACTTTCAGAATTTCCCGGGAAAACAATATTTTTAAAGTTGAAATAATCACGCCTTCACAATATGATTAACTGTATTATAGTAGATGATGAGCCTTTGGCAGCAAAATTACTGGAGAACCATATCTCCAGAATCGATCATTTGAAACTAATCGGGAAAGCTGAAAATGCGATGGAAGCCTATAAAATAATTCAGAATCAACCTGTAGATCTGATGTTTCTGGATATTCAGATGCCTCACTTAAACGGAATTGATTTTTTAAGGTCACTGTCTCAGAAACCGGCAACTATTTTCACCACGGCTTATCGTGATTTTGCCATTGAAGGTTTTGAACTGGAAGCAATAGATTATCTCCTTAAGCCCATTACTTTTGAACGCTTTTTTAAGTCGGTAGAACGTATTCTAAGAAATACAGCGGCTCCCCAGGAAGATTTTATCATATTCAAGACTGAAGGAATGCAGCGGAAAATTTTTCTTTCAGAAATCATTTATTTTGAGAGCCAGGGAAATGACATTAAAGTAGTGTTGGCTACAAAGGAAAGTTTTATTTCAAAAAATAAAATAACAGATTTACAAGTAATCCTTATTTCCAAAGGTTTTGTAAGAATTCACAGGTCATTTTTGATCAATGCTGATCGGGTTACTGCTTTCAACACTACCGAAGTATTTCTTGGCAGTCATCATATTCCTGTCGGAAGAAGCTACCGGCAAGAGTTTGACTCTTTCATATTGGCAGTTTCAAAAAACAGATTATTGTAACCTTACTGATGAATCATGTATTATTTAAAAATGCTATCCGTTTCATAGCTTTCTTTTTCTGATCATAAAAATTAACACTTATTTTAAATAACTTTATCTCAGATAGTCTGAAAACTAATTTTCAGTCTGTTTTTCAACACCTTACACCTGATAATTTCCGATCTGTTTTTTTCAGAGATTTAAAAAGGAGGATATGCGTGAAAAATAAATAAGCATCTGATCTTCAAACCATTACTTACAACCACCATTTCATAGCTCCCACAGGCAATTCCTCATGAATATCAAAAAAAAGTATTACTTTTGTTTAAAGAATAAAAATTGTTATTTAACTTTTTTATTAGTAAGTTTATATACACCAATTTGTAAAACATTAAAATTCAATTCATGAGAAAAATAATTCTACTTATTACATGCATGTTCAGCATTTCAGTTTTCTCACAAATTAAAGTGTTGAAAAATGAGAGTTTAGTGGAAATTGGTAAAGATAATTCCGTAGGTTTATATAAAAAAGAAGATAAGTTTACCATCAATTACCAGGATCTGAACACCAGCAACCTGAATACCATCCGATCTTTCTCATTCCAAAATCTGAATGGGGATGTATCAGGGCTTTATAAACTTATCATGGAAGGTTTTGTAACAGCTATTCCCGATGAAAATATCATCCTGGAACTTCCTAATGATATTATCGAACTTCATTATGAAAAAAACTATGGTCAGCAGACACTCCAGTTTATCCAGATTATCAACAAGAACCGGAAGTATATCGGAAAATCTCAGTTTTTAACCCAAAAACAGGTTGAGAAAATTTTTGGTAAAACAAATGGTAAGTATGCATTGTATGAAAAATCGGCTGTTGTCAATTCAAAATCAGGTCCAAATACAGCCTCTACAGCAACACCAAGATCTACTGGCGGCAGTAAGAAATCAAAAAAATAAGTATAATTTAAAAATATTGTGAAACTCATTCCATCGAATGAGTTTTTTTATTTTATTTTTGCACAAAGACATTAATCATTATGCCGCTTCAGATAATCAATTTGACTAAAAAGTTTGGGGAACAAACTGCCCTTAACAATATCAACATTTCTATTGATAAAAATGAGATCATCGGCCTTCTCGGTCCTAATGGTGCCGGAAAATCCACTTTAATGAAATCCATCGTTGGTGCATTGAAAATTGACCAGGGCGAAATTATTTTTAATGGTCAAAATATTTCTGAATATGCCATTGAAAGTAAGAAAAAAATAGGATTCCTTCCTGAAAACAATCCACTTTATCTTGAAATGTATGTTAAGGAATATCTTCAGTTTGTAGCAAATATTCATAAAATTTCTGAAGCCAGAGTAGATGAAGTGATTCAGCTTGTAGGGATCACACCGGAAAAGTCAAAAAAAATAAGTCAATTATCTAAAGGATATAAGCAACGTGTTGGGTTGGCCCAGGCTATTATTCACCAACCCGATTTGTTAATTTTGGATGAACCCACTAATGGTCTGGATCCTAACCAGATTATTGAAATCAGAAATGTGGTAAAAGAAATTGGTCAGCAAAAGACGGTTTTACTTTCTACCCATATCATGCAGGAAGTGGAAGCTCTTTGCTCCCGCGTTATCCTTATTCATAAAGGGAATATCCTTCAGGACTGTCCTATTGATGAGTTTAAAGGCAAATTTAACAGCCTGGAAGAAGCTTTTGCAAGCTATACTGCTGTATCCAGCTAAGATTTACAACTTTAAATAAGAGAAATCTGCGGGAGAAATATCAACCACAAAAGTCACAAAAGATTTATACACTCAAGATTTTTAAAAGTGGCTATCACACTGCTGAAAAGTACACATAAGTTTTATGAAAATCTCTGATTTTCTTCTAACCTATATGCAGTAATTTTTAAACTTGCTTAAGTGATCTAAAGTGTTAAAATAAGCCTTTCAAACAATGGCATTGTGTCATTCAGCTGAAATCTAAACATAATATAAATCTGCTCAATCTGAGGGAGAATAATATCAACCACAAAAGCCACAAAAGATTGAAACACTTAAAATTTTTTAAGTGACTATCACACTGCTGAAAAGTACACATAAGTTTTATGAAAATCTCTGATTTTCTTCTAAAGTGAACTTACCTATATGCAGTAATTTTTAAACTTGCTTAAGTGATCTAAAGTGTTAAAATAAGCCTTTCAAACAATGCATTGTGTCATTCAGCTGAAATCTAAACATAATATAAATCTGCTCAATCTGAGGGAGAATAATATCAACCACAAAAGGCACAAAAGATTGAAACACTTAAAATTTTTTAAGTGGCTATCACACTGCTGAAAAGTACACATAAGTTTTATGAAAATCTCTGATTTTCTTGTATATATATACATTTAGATTCCTGCGGAATGACAAGGTAAATGGAAAGCCCCATCATTATCTTTTAACTTCAAGGAATTTGAAATCAGATGCTCAAATATACCAATTGAAGACTGAACATTCCCCTCCACCGGAGGGGTGGCAAATCGAAGATTTGACGGGGTGGTAAATACTACTGCCACATAGTAAACTTATCTCTGTAAAAATGGCTCTATATTTGATGAAACTCTGATTAGTAACCAATAACCTTTAAAATATGATTAAAAGCTTCTTATTAGGAACTTTCTGCCTGGCTCAGTTTTCTTTTGTATATGCGAAAGAAGTTCCGAATGAATCAAAGGACCATCATGTAACCTCTTATGCTACTTTTCAAAAAGTACCCAAAACGGTCATTATTAAAACAAAGAAATTTAAGATAAGAATTGACAAACAGCCCAACGGTAAGTATTTGTATCAATCATGGAATGCAAACGCTAAAATCACGGCAAAACCAAGCATGATCATCAGTGATGGGGAACTGGTTCCTGACGGTACGGGAGGCAATTACTATATCGTTTTTAACAATCAGGGATACACCTATCAGGTTTGGAGAAACTATCTTACTGATTCAGCCAAAAAAGCACCTTATACCCTTACTGTAAATGATGAAAATGATCAGGAAATTGTACGCGAGGACGGACAAGTAGTGAAGAAATAACTGGATCTAGTATGGATCTCAACCCATAAAGCACTGTAGTATTTCTTCATATTTTACCATATAAAATCCTGCATTGTGATGCAGGATTTATGTTATGTTCCTAATTTTTTCAGTTCCGTGTGATACTGGCTGATTTCAAAACTTTCTGAGGCCGCATTATATCCAATATCAAAAATTTCTTCCAGCCTGTCTTTTCTCCGTTCAAACATTCCGTATGTTGATAATTTCTGTGAAGTAATAAACCAGTCACAATATTCAAACTTTATTTTTTCAATCCTGTAGGAAAGCAGGTCGTAAGAACGTGAAACGATAGCTTTGATTGATTTTAGGTCATTAATATGGGTATCATGGGGTGGTGATACAAAAACTCCGATAAGCTTGTCACATTCGTCCCTGATAATGTCTGCCGGAAAATTATTGAGCACTCCCCCATCACAATACATTTCTTCATCAATGATGTAAGGCGTTGTGATTCCCGGTATAGAACAGGAGGCAATAATAGCATCTACAATTTCGAAATTTTCATCAAAAATTTTCTGTGTTCCTGAAACCAGCTCTGTGGCTACAATTTTCACTTCAATATCCAGATCCTTTAATTTCATATCATGAAAAATGGGCTTAAGATAATTCCTAAAAATGACCGAAGAAACCAATCCGGGTTGATTGAACGTAAAATGTTTCCAGTTGAAAAAATAAATTGAATTGAAGAACTCAAGAATTTCTTCTGGTGTTTTGCCTACAGCATGCAGGCATCCTACAATAGATCCTGCACTACAGCAAGAAAGGATATCTACCTCTATGTTTTTTTCTTTCAAGAATTTTAATACTCCTGCATGGGCGATTCCTTTCGTACCACCTCCTGATAAAACAAGTCCTACTCTTTCAAAATTCATAGAATAAATGTAAGAAATCGGCGTGAGAAAAACAGATTAATTTTTATAAATGTGTTGATTTTAAAATTATTTTAATAAAAAACTAGTATTTATGGTTTATAGGTTTATTTAATTTACTGGTATCATTTTTACCTTACTGTCTTCTCATTTTCTCTTGTCATAATAAAAACACTCCCATAAAAGTTTACGGGAGTGCTCTGTTTTCTTATTCAGATAAAAAAATGTTTTATTTCAACAGATATTCCTGCATAAATCTAATCATGGCAAGACGTTGAAAATCGATATTTTCTTTTTTTCTAAAACCATGGCCTTCATTTTTTGCTTCAAGGTACCAAACTGTTTTTTCCTGCCCCTTTAACTTATCCCTCATCTGAATAGCTTCTGATACAGGAACTCTGGGATCATTGGTTCCCTGAACGATAAACATAGGTTTTTTAATCTTATCGATATTATTCAAAGGCGCAATTTTCGTGAAAAATTCTGCCATTTTAGGAATTCTTTCATCTCCATATTCTACTCTTCTCAGGTCTCTCCTATACTCTTCAGTATTTTTAAGGAATGTATTGAAATCGGAAATCCCCACTACATCCATGGAACACCTGATTCTGTCGGCATACTCATACGCTGTAGCCAGGGTCATAAATCCTCCGTAGCTTCCTCCTGTGATCATAATCCTGTCTTTATCCAGATCCGGTTGCACTGCAATCCAATCCAGTAAAGCACCGATATCTTTTACAGAGTTCATTCTCAAATATCCGTTATCTGCGGCAATATAGGCCTTTCCAAAGCCTGAAGACCCTCTTACATTAGGTGCAATCACTGCGATACCCATTTCATTCGGAAAATAATTGGCCTGCCCAAGTGATGTGGCCATAGACTGCCCTTCAGGACCTCCATGAATTGAAATAAGAACCGGTCTTTTCCCTGTAAATTTTGCTGGTGCAGGATAGTAGAATCCTGTAATTTTCATACCGTCAAAACTTTTCCATTCTATCAGTTTTGGAATAGCCATGTCCGTAGGCTGCATTTCTCCCTGCTCACTTTCTGTCCATTTTTCAATATTTTGAGAGGCTATATCCATTTTATAGATATCAGATCCTGAATTAGCTGCAGATTGTGAGAAATAAAGAGATTTTCCATCTCCTGAAAATTTCCCTCCCCCAATAAGACCAACCGGAATATTGCTTACCGGTGTATATTTCTGGTTATCCGTATTCAATAAATACAGTTTGTTGATCCCACTCTCATTGGTAATGAAAGATAGTCTGGATTTATCTTTAGAAAGATCATAACCTTCTACATTCCACGGAATAGCAGTGGTCAGATAACTGATCTTTTTTGTTTTCACATTCAGAACGGCCAATCTGCTGAATTCATTATCCCTGTCTGTAATATAATAGATTTCATCAGGTTTTTTTCCAAAAGAAGCATTGAGCTGAACAATTCCTTTTTCTTTTCTGTCTGTAACAGGTTCTAATTTCTTTGTTTCTGTGTCGTAGATATACAGATAAGAATCATTGGCAGAAACATATTCTGTGATCAGCAACTTCTTATGATCATCAGAAATATCGCTGATTCCCCATCCTCCACCTTTAAGTTCCAAAACAGGCTTGGTTTCTTCGGGTCTTAGGGGATTCATATAATAGATATCACGGTCACCTCCATTTCTTTTGGTAGAGGTAAAATAAAATCCTGAACCGTCTTTTTTCCAGGTAATACCACCATTTTGGGTTCTTCCTCCATCGGTAAGCAGCTTGGATTTCAATGTCTTCAGATCTAATGTATACAGCTGCCCAAATTCGTTTCCTCCCGTATCTTTTGAGTAAACAAGATATTCCCCTTTCGTAGGCTCGTAAGAAGCAATATTAACAGGTTCATCAAAGAAGGTAACCTGTCTTCTGGCGCCCAGAGGCATAGAAATCTTATACAGCTGGTTAGTAGAGGCGAAACGGGTAACGGCAATGATTTCTTTTCCGTTAGGATGGATATCTGCCAAAGAAGCATTTCTGCTTTCAGAATATTTTTTAAGACTCTGGCCTAAACTTTTTGGGATTGGCAGAATATTTTGTGCAATAAGATTTTCATTGGGAGCTACAAATTCATTTTTTTCCTGTGCAGAGAAGAAGGCTCCTGCTAAAGCGAAAGCGGCTATGATAGATTTATTCCTCATGTTAATTTTTCACCGAAATTAGGTATTTTTAATAGAAAAACCACAGACAAAATCTGTGGTTTATAATATCAATAAAGAGTTTTGCTCTTTTGTATCTTAAATATGAATCACTTCACCGTAAGCTGCTGCTGCTGCTTCCATGATAGCCTCAGAAACAGTTGGGTGAGGGTGAACAGACTTAATGATCTCATGACCTGTAGTTTCAAGTTTTCTTGCTACAACAGCTTCAGCAACCATATCAGTTACTCCTTCACCAATCATATGACACCCTAACCACTCTCCGTATTTAGCATCAAAAATAACTTTGATGAAACCATCTGTATTTCCGTTTGCTGTAGCTTTACCACTTGCAGAGAGAGGGAATTTACCTACTTTAATTTCGTATCCTTTTTCCTTAGCCTGCTTTTCTGTAAGACCTACAGAAGCTACTTCAGGATGACAGTAAGTACATCCCGGGATATTACCATAGTCGATCTTTTCAACGTGCATTCCTTTGATTTTCTCAACACAAGTGATTCCTTCTGCTGAAGCTACGTGAGCCAATGCCTGAGTTGGGATGATATCCCCAATCGCATAGTAACCCGGTACTGAAGTTTCGTACCATTCATTTACTAAAACTCTTCCTTTATCTGTTTGGATTCCTACTTCTTCTAAACCGATGTTTTCGATGTTGGCAGCAATACCTACAGCAGATAATAGGATATCGGCTTCTAATGTAATATTTCCGTTAGCCGTTTTTACGGTAGCTTTTACTCCTTCTCCACTTGTATCAACGCTTTCTACAGAAGCATTGGTCATAATTTCAATTCCTGTCTTCTTCAGAGATTTCTCTAAGTGTTTAGAGATTTCTTCGTCTTCTACAGGTACGATATTTGGCATAAATTCTACAACAGTTACTTTTGTTCCCATTGTATTATAGAAATCGGCAAATTCTACTCCAATCGCTCCAGAACCTACAACGATCATAGATTTTGGCTGCTCAGGAAGAGATAATGCCTGTCTGTATCCGATTACTTTTTTACCGTCTTGTGGTAAGTTTGGTAATTCTCTTGAACGAGCTCCTGTAGCAATGATAATATGGCTTCCTGAATATTCAGTTACTTTACCATCTTTATCTGTAACAGAAACTTTTTTACCTTTCTGTACAGTTGCTGTACCAAGAATTACATCAATCTTGTTCTTTTTCATTAAGAATTCGATTCCTTTGCTCATTTTGCTGGCTACCCCACGGCTTCTCTGAATAACATTCGGGAATTCAAAGCTAGCTTCCACTTTATTCAATCCGTAATCTTCAGCATGGTTAATATAATGAAAAACCTGAGCAGATTTCAATAAAGCTTTAGTAGGAATACATCCCCAGTTAAGGCAAATTCCCCCTAAGTTTTCTTTCTCGATAATTGCGGTTTTGAAACCCAACTGTGCTGCTCTGATCGCAGTAACATATCCACCAGGACCACTTCCAATGACAATAATATCGTAATTCATTACTTTAAAAATTTTTATGCGAATTTAAGGAAAAATATTGGATGTTTCATGTTTCTGGAAATAGATGTAAAAATGCACCAGCAAGCTTATTTTATTTAAAATTAAATAAAATAAAAGCACAAAAAATCGCTCTTTTTCAACAAACAGCATTCAGAATTGAAAATTTCATAAAATAAAATAAGTAAAAACACACTTATCTCATTTTAATAAGTGTAAGAAATCTATATTATTTCATACTTCTAAGTAATCGTTTCTGGCTTTGATATTTTTTATTTAAAGCTTTTAACTGATCTCTTTTCATTTGTTTGGTGGCAAGCGGATGATTCAGAATTAATTTCTTTTCAGTATTGTATCTTTTATCGAGCTCACGCATTTTGGCATCTACCAATTCGGTTTTCGACGGATGCGGCGGAAGTGGAGGATGTTTTTGGGCTGAAACATGCATTGATAAACCTACGAACAACAGGGTGAAAATAAATAACTTATTCATGATGTTTATATTTTTAAAATGATTTTAATAAATTAATTATGTTTAATTAAATTCATTTTGGTTTATAATAAAAGTGCACATATCATACCATGATCAAAAATTACAACATAGAGTTTACAATCATTAAAAAACATCAACAATAGTTTATTTATAACTGATTATTTTCATCATATTATGATATTATAAAAATATTTAATTATTTGGGGAAGAAAATTATCAAATAACCCTCAAAAAAACAAAAAACGTCTTTCCATGTGATCTGTGAGAGAAAATAAAAATGCATCAATCATCGTCAATTACTATATTAATCAGTACTATAGCTATTATCTTACGATTTGGAATTTGCTGCAGACTTGTTTAAAAATAAGTCTAAAAAACATACATCACTTACATAGGAATTAAATTATTAAATTAGAAAATATGTAGCATAAAGTAAATTACGTATGTTTTTTTCATATTTTTGTAAAAAACAATTTTAAAAATATGAAAAAATACATTTCGATTCTCTTATTTGGGGCAGTAACCTTAAGTGCATAGGTTGGTATTAATACCACAACCCCCAACAGTACTTTAGCAATAAATGGTTCTCTGAGAGCAGGTTATAAAGAAGTAGCTACTACCACATATGCCATTACAGCTACTGACCACTATATTACCTACAACGGAACAGGTAATACCACTTTTACGCTTCCTGTTATTGGGAGTGGAACGGCCAGCTATACAGGTAGAATTTATAAAATTAAAAATATTTCTACCTCTAACCTTACCATCCAGCCTTCCGGAGGTAATACTTTGAGGATAGACAGTACTCCTGTTCCCTCTTTTGTAGTGCCGGTAGGAGCTTACGCAGAAGTGGTGAACAATGGGAATACCACCGGCGGAACCTGGGATCTCTCTTTCACGGTTCTTCCTAAGCCAAGTAATGTGGAAATTTATGGATCTCAATTGTCCATTCCTCCTCATGGAAACGGATCACCGGGAGTTGCAGACTGGTCAAACCATACCAATACTTCTTATGATACAGGATCCGGAACGGACCTATGGTGGCTTATCAGTAAATCATCCGTAACCAATGCCCATACAGCTTCTTATTCCAATACAAGCAGAATGACCATTGTTTATGAATATCAGGGAACTCCTTTCAATGTAACCAATATGTATCCTATTCTTACAGCGGGAAATAATTCAAGTTTTCCTGATGTATTTACGGCATCATTTGTAAGTCTTGCCAATAACGGAACCGGTGGAAAGACCAGACTTACGGTATCTGTTGCCCGTATAGACTTCATTGGAGCCAATGGTACCAACAACAGTAACTGGACTGGTACATTCTTACTGAACCTTCTGTTGGCAAGAAAATACTAAAAGATTCAAACATTATACCTTCAAAAGAGCAGCATAAATCTGCTCTTTTTATTTTGAATTACTGTTTGATCTGAATAACTGCAGCATATTTTAATGCGGCCCGGTCCTGCGGAAGCTTTACCTTAATTGTATTTCCATTTTTCTTCCATTGAACTGCAGAAGAAATCCCCAGAACTTTCAATGATTTTGGAGTGAATTGTTCCGGAATAGTAAAGATAAGCTCTGATGGAGCCTTGTATTCTGACTTTGACTGTGTATCCAAATGGAAAATATTTAATGTATGGCCATCTTTGCTCCGGGTATAGTAAAACTCTCCTTCATGATAAGGGGACACGCTTCTTGTTGCAAAAACCGCTGATTCATTTTTCTCCATCCAACCGGAAATTTCTTTTAATCGTTCATACACTACAGCATCGTAGTCGCCATCAGGGCCTGGTGCAATATTCATCAGGTAATTTCCTCCCCGGGAAATTATCTTTACCAGTGTTTCAATGATTTTTTGTGATGATTTATAATTGTCATTGGGAACATAGGAGAAAGAATCTCCCATAGTAATGCAGCTTTCCCAAGGGACAGAAAGTGCCTGTTCCGGAACCGCCTGCTCAGGAGTTATATAATTTTCCCATTTTCCGGAGACAGTACGGTCTACAATAATAATCCCGGGTTGATTTTTACGGGCCATTGCCCCTATTTTATCCATGTCAATATCCTGCTGCACCTTGATCGTCCTCTGCCACTCTACTTTCGGGTCTATGGTATTGAAAGGGCGAACCCAGCCCCCATCGAGCCAAAGAATATCGATTTTTCCGTAACCGGAAGTAATTTCATTCAGCTGGTTAAAAGTAAAGTTCTTAAAGCTTTTCCATTTTTCAGGATATTTCTTAGGGTCATAATTTACATTTCTGTCTTTTGGAGGAAAGTATGACCACCAATAGTCGTCGGAATGCCAGTCAGGTTTTGAAAAATAAGCGCCAATTTTAAAACCTTCTTTTCTGAAAGAATTAAAAATCTCTTTTGTTATGTCTGCCTTCGGATTCTTCGAAAACGGGGTTTTTGTTGATGTTATTTTGTAATCGGACTGTTGGGTATCAAACATGGCAAAACCATCATGATGTTTTGTTGTAAAAACCACATATTTCATCCCTGCTTTTTTTGCTGCATCTGCCCATTTCTGTGGATTAAACCCTATGGGATTGAAGGTAGTCTGAAGATTTTCATAGTTTTTCACATATTCATTATATGATTTCCCATGTTCGGGCTTTCTCTGCGTCCATGACTCATCTTCAGGACATAAGGTCCAGCTTTCAACAATTCCCCATTGGCTGTAAGTTCCCCAATGCATAAACAAACCGAATTTCAGATCCTGCCATTGTTCTAAATTCTGTACAACAACAGGATCTATAGGCTTTTGGTATCCTTCAGAAACATTATGGGCCTGTGATAAAAGCTTTGTGGCAATCAAAAATGAAGAAAGGACAATGATTTTTGTTTTTTGTCTGGCTGGCATAGAGGAATCGTTTGTGCTAATTTAACTATCTTTCCATAATATACAATATCAGGTTTTCAAAAGATGATGTATGGCTTCATCCATTCCCGGATAAGAAAAATTAAATCCTGTTTTACTCAGTTTTTCAGGATAAACATTCCGGCTTTTGAGTAACAGCTCGGTTTCTGTTTTCAGCAGAATAGAAGCTATTTCCAGCTGCCAAACCGGCGCATTAAGGCCAAAAGGAATATTCAGCTGTATTCTTAATTTTCTCATCATCTCTTCATTAGACACAGGATTTGGAGCTGTTATATTGACGGCCCCCGTCATGTTTTCGTGATCTATAATCCATTCCACAGCTTTACAGAAGTCATCAATATGAATCCAGCTTACCATTTGCTGACCCCGTCCCTGCTTACCTCCTAGTCCCAGCTTTGTAATCAGTTTTAATTTTGGAAAAGCACCTCCGTTATCCCCCAGGACAATAGAGGTACGGAGTGCTACTTTTCTGGTTTCATTGTTCTTAATGGTAAAGAACTCCTCTTCCCAACTCTTACAGATATTCATTGAAAAATCATCGCCTATTACTCCATTTTCTTCAGTATTCAAGTGCTTTTCTGAATGTACGTAGATGGTTGCAGAGCTTGCATTCAGCCAGATTTTCGGTTTATCCGAACAACTGTTTACGGCTTGCTGCAATACTTTAGTGCTTTCTATTCTTGAAGAATAAATCTCCTGCTTATTTTTCTCAGTATAGCGGCAGTCAACAGATTTCCCGGTAAGATTGATCAGAACATCTGCTTTTTCAAGGCTATTTTTCCATTCTCCTACAGTTTTTGCATTCCAGTACAGTTCATTTTTACGCTTGGGGTTTCGGGTTAAGATCAGCACCTTATTTCCTTTTTCTGTAAAATACTTTTCCAGGTTTTCGCCGAGAAATCCGGATCCACCTGCTATAATTATTTTCATTTTTTGAAGTTTAAAATGTTGTTTCTAAATACGGAATTCTTATCCTAAATATCTCTTTGTTTTTACTTTAATATCCGAGCCTTCCGCGAGCATTACTGAAACAGGCTTATGATGGTTCAGATATTCAAAATCCTGACCGTAGATTGTACTGAAATCAATTTCCAGCTCATGATCTTTTACCTGATAAAAATCCCATTTTGGGTGGCAGACTTCATATTCTGAGGTTTTATCATCTTTTTTTGTAAAGCCGTAATAATGCTCTGTGATAAATTCAAATTCAGAATCTGGCTCCATGGGCTGCGCAATATTGTCTGCCGTAATCTGAATAGAATGCCAATTTTTATCTTTCCACGAATATTTGATCAGCAGCTCATTTCCATCTTCGTAGATATTATTTTTCATGGGTAATGTATGATAGTTTTCTTTATAAATAGAATTAGCTACAAAACTTAAAGCCGGTTTAGGAACTATTTCTTTGATAAAGACCACTCCTCTTTTCCAAATTCCATGTTCTTTTTTCTTTACATAAAACCGCAGATTTACTTCTTCAAAATTTCTGTGAAAAGGAATCGGAAGGCCTAATAATTTTGTGTTTAAAAACATAAAGCCAACCAGACTTACATAACATTTCCCTTTATAAAAATCCAGTTCAGTACTTTCAGGTAAATAGCCCAACAATACTTCAGGATTGATTTCGTAATTAATGATGGCTAATTTCCGCCATTCGGCCTTTAAAAAATTCATAATTGTGTATTTTTTGATGATTATATTTTTGATATCATTTTATCCTATCCTTGAATAGACTGCTGCCCGTGGCTCATTGCAGATTCTTCTGCGATGGTTTTTATCATCTTATTTCTTTCCAGAAGGAAGGCTTTAAGGTAACGGGTGAGGTAGATTGTATTAAACAGCTTTCCTATGATTCCTAGTGGAGATTCAAATTCAAAGATATCTGTCATCACGGTTTTCCCTTCTATGTCTCTGAACCTATGCTGATGACGCATAGATTTAAAAGCTCCTTTCAACATGATATCAGTGAATTGATATGGTTTTTCCATACTGATGATCTTAGTGGTAAGCGTTTGATATATCCCCAGATGCTTTGCTCTCCAGGTTACGGTTTCATTTTCCTCAATTAAACCGGATGTACGCCCTGCAATTGCTTTTTCATGAGATATTGAAGTTGATTTCTGGTGCAGATCAATATCTCTGGCCAGATCAAAAACGCGGTGTATATCGGCATTGATCAGTGTTTCTAAATATATTCCAGACATGTTCAAAAAGTTTGTTTTTTATGTAATTCAGGTAAGGTTTTATCTATTCTTTCTGCCAATTCCGGGAGTTTAATGGTGGGAACTGCCGGAAAAAGATGATGTTCCATATGATAAAACATACTGAAGGTCAGTTTATTTTTCCAGAACCCTCGTTGCGTTCTTGCTACATTAGGGTTTTCATGAGTGTCGTGATGAACTGTCCACACTGCAAAAAAGGCCATCAAAAATTCACCAGAAAACATGATCAATATATGGTACATCAGAAAATGGATTTGAAAATAAAAGATAAAGAATGTAAAAACACCTATTGAAAGCAGCTCCAGCAACATATTTTTCACATATGTTTTATTTGCTTTTCTTAAAGTAATCCAGTGAATCAAAAACATATGTTCGGGGCCATATAGTATTGCCTCATACCATTTCATAGAAGCCGGTTTTCCTTCATAATCTTCTTCAGAGAGACAAAATTTATGATGCCTGATATGATTGAACTTTACAGCATGAATGGAAGCCATCATTAACATACTGTTCAGATACAATGACAGCCATGTCAACAACTTTCCGGTTCCTAATGAATTGTGAAAGCCATTATGTACCTGCCTCAATGCTGTCAGAAAATAAAATCCTGAAAATGGCAATGCGATCCAATAATATCCATGATACGCTAAAATCAGTGAAATAAAAAGCCATGGAAGGCTGATATTATTTTCAATCAGCATTTCTTTAACAGAAAGTTTTTTAAGATCTTTCCATTCTACCTGTCTGATAAGTTCAAGGTGGTTCATTGTCTTTATTTTAAAGGATTGTTAAAATAATGATAACCAAAGCTATCGTTCTGAATAGAATCCAGGAAATGGCAGGAGTATAGTTGAGCTTTAGTATTTTACATCTTCTCAAATGTTCCAGAAACATAATAAAGACAACTATCCCGAAATATATCATGTAAAAAACAGAACTAAAATCCGTCCATAAAGTCGGGATCAGAAGTAATGTTCCGATTAAAGAAACAGTCATCATATTTCCCAGGTAGTCCCAGATTTTATCTTTTAAATAGATTCTTAGAAAAATAGTCTGCCAGACAATCTGTCCCAGGCAAACGGCAAACTCTCTTAAAAAATTACGGTTTAAGTTCAGATCCAGTTTTCCGGAAAACATGCTTAAAATCCAGGCAGAGAAAACCGCAACAAAAGCAATATACAATAATCTGTATTTCAAGTTAAAATCAGGAACACAGGCATCTTCCGCATTATTTTTTACTGATGGAATAATTTGTTTTCTATTGTAAGAGACAAAAGAATAGAGTTTTTTGAAAAACCAATAAAGAGGTTGTAGTCTTACTATCTTTTCCAACAATGGGAAAGAATTCCCTATAATCAGAAGAAGGCTGTCTAATCCATAGATCACTTCATTGCTGTTATGGTTTACCAATACAATTTCATTTTTTGCCCGATGTAAATCTATCAGATCTTTATTTCTTACTGAGATTTCCGTAAAAGCTTCTCTGCCGTTTTCATCAAGCATCCCAGATTTTGTGAAGCCCTGGGAATATAGATTACACATCGGACATTCGTTGTCGTAGATTAGTGTATGGTTTTTTAAGGTTTTCATGGTCATTATTTGTAAAATTTATATGTTTTGTAACAGTCGTATACATAAAGTCCTGCCATTACAGGGCTGTATAAAAGAGCTGCAATTAAAATATATCCAAAAAAATCATTAAGAATTTTCTCTTTAAATAAGATCATTACAGTAATCCAGAAGGGTATCACTACTATTCCATAGGTGATATACCACACTGACTTTTTTATCCCAAGAAATAATTTTACGAGAAAAGTAATCAATTGTGGAATTCCTACTATAAAATAAAATAGTACCAGCCCGGATAAACCTCCCATTATAAAAGCCACAGGCCCAATTATTAAAAAAACATCTGAGTATAGAAGTCAATTTTTGTAAACTCTTTCATGATAATTATTTTTAATGAGTTCCTCTTTTTCTGAAATACAAAATCAGAAATAAATGAATGATAAAGTTTTTCATAATTATTATCTATTTAAAACTTTCAGTAATTTTTGAAAATTAAAATGAAATAAAAAAGGATTTTTCATCCTCTTTCTATTTCAGCAAGTTAGTAATCTTCCCTACCAGCCAGTGATCATCACTTTTTATGGCCAGATCCATAATATTGTTGATCTTCCCGGTGACAGAGCTGAAATCTTCCATTAATTTAATGAATTCTTTTGCTCCTTCTGTATCCTTATCTTCAATATTTTTTAGTTCTTCAAGGAAGGAAATTACAGGTTCAATTTCCCTTTTTCTACGCTCCTTGGTAATTTGCTTGAACAGATACCATACATCTTTTTCTGCAACGAAATATTCTTTCCGGTCTCCTTTAATAAATTCTTTTCTTACAATTCCCCAATCCATTAAGGCACGCAGATTCATATTGGCATTTCCTCTTGAAACTTCCAGCTGTTCCATTACTTCATCCGTAGACAAAGGTTTATCACTTGCCAACAGTAAGGCATGTACCTGTGCCATGGTACGGTTAATCCCCCAATTGGTAGCAAAGGTTCCCCAGGTCTGAATATATTTTTCTTTGGCTTCTGAAAGTTGCATTGTGTTTAGCTTTTCAATTTATATTACAAATCTAATTATATTTTTTGAATTTTCAATAATTTTTGAAAATTAATTTTAAAATAAAACAGACATCCTTTGGGAATGCCTGTTTACATCACTATTTAATTGTTTTATAGCTTTCTACCAATCTCATAAATTCCGCTCTGTACCCTTCTTCAGCTTTATTTTTGTTCTTCCAAAGAAATGAACATGACTTTATTGGTTCTGCAGACATTCATTCACTGCAATTTTCCTTGCCCAGGCTTCAAAGGTTTCAGGATTCTGAAGCTGGCCAATCTTTGTAAATATCTTGTAGAAGCTATCTGCCAATACCTCTTCAATATCTTCATCATTTTTCAGATAGCGTCTGCAGACAGCGTACAGTCTGCCCGCCATTTTCTCGTAGATCTTCCGCTGGGCATTGCGGTCATTACGCTGGCATGCTAATAATAATTTTCGTTCCATAGTCAGGAGTTATATCAGGATAGATGCAGAAACTTTTGAGTAGGTTGGAAACATGATAAACTTTTCCTAAAATAGAGTAAATATATGAATAGGCAAAGAACGCTGAGAAAGCAAAAAAACGGATCCGAGAACTCTAAAAAGAGATAAATGGAATGTATCAAATAATCCTGGATTTATCTTTTATGTTGACTTCCCGCCTGTTTAAACTAATTAAAAATTTAGTCACAAAAGCTGAATGAAACGTTATAAACACTTTAGTTTATTTTAAGTTTAAACTGATTGAAAATAAAAAGTACACTTAAGCAAAAAATTTTTGATTTTTTTAAAACTTACGTGAGCTTTAGTGAGCTTATTTTCATAACATTATTAAGTGTTCAAGAAACTTTGTAACTTTTGACTACGTCGAAATAACATTCATCGACTGAAAGGAGATAATCTTCGATTTGTGGTTAAAATAAAAAGTGTAAACAAGTTCATTATTAGCTTTTTTAATCATTTCTCTTTTTTTTATAAAAAAATTTCATTTTAAATTTAACTTTTCTCTCTGTAACAAATCTCTATTATCAACGACTATTAATACAAATAATCTTTTTATAGTAATGAAAAATGCGAAAATCGCATCATTGCTTTTTGTTTTGTCTGCAGGAAGTATGATGTTTGCCCAAGATGACTTAATCAATAAGTTAAAAAACAACCACTCACAAAATGCTAATTTTCAGTTCACAACGCTAAAGGACGTTGGTGCTACTTCTGTAAAGAACCAGGGTTCATCAGGAACTTGCTGGAGCTACTCAGGAAATTCTTTCCTTGAATCTGAAATGCAGAGAATGGGCAAAAAGCCTGTAGATCTTGCTGAAATTTTCACGGCCAGAAACTCTTATCATGATAAAGCAAAGTTATATGTTTTAAATAACGGAGCTATCAGTTGGGGTGACGGTGGAGAACTTCACGATGTAATCAATATGTACAAAAAGTACGGAGCTGTTCCTCAAGATGTTTATTCTGGATTAAAATCCGGACAAACGGTAAACAACTTCAAAGAAATGCAGGGGAAAATAAAGCCGGTATTGGATAGCCTGGTTCAGGCTTCTTCAAAAGGAAAACTTTCTGATAACTGGATGGATTCTGTGGATGCTATTCTTGATGAATATTTAGGAAAGGTACCTGCTAATTTTACATATGAAGGGAAAAACTACACTCCTAAAACATTCGCGAAAGAAGTGGTGGGAATTAATCCTGAAGATTATGTAGAATTATCTTCTTACAAAGATTATCCTTATTACCAGAAATTCGTAGTTCCAATTCCTGATAACTGGAGCCATGATTCAGACTGGAATGTTCCGATGAAAGATTTTACTTCTATCATCGACAATGCCGTAAATAAAGGATATTCTATCGGCTGGGCAACTGATGTTTCCGAGCCTTATTTCTCTTACAAAAATGGAGTGGCTTATGTTCCTGATATGGACTTAGAGCAAATTACTGCTGAAAATAAGCAGACGTTGTTTACAGAGCCTAAAAAGGATAAAACAATTACTGAAGATATGCGTCAGAAAGCTCTAAACAACCTTTCTACTACCGATGACCACGGTATGCATATCGTAGGTTTGGCCAAGGACCAGACCGGTAAAGAATATTATATGGTGAAAAATTCCTGGGGAGTTACCAATGACTTTGCAGGATACCTTTATGTATCAAGACCTTATGTTGAATATAAATCAACCGCTATTTTGGTTCACAAAAATGCAATTCCAAAAAGTATTCTGAAGCAGTTGAAACCAACAAAAAATATTGGTTTATAAGAAATCACTTCTGTCGTTATAAGGCAGTTTTAGATATTTAAATCTGTTAAAAACCCGCTCCCGGAAAATCCGGGAGCGGGTTTATTTTATTTTAACTGGTCCATACTAAGTGCTTTTTTTGTGCAAAATTATAAGTGATATGGCATATGTTAACTTATTTCGCACATAGTGCTAAAGAGTTCGGAAACCAATGTACTGGATTTGTGAATCTGCCCTACAGCATGTGGATACAGGATTAAAAATAGAACCGGCTTTCAGAAATTCTGAAAGCCGGTTCTTAATAAATAGGTGAAAAAATTAAATATAAAATAAAGTGAATTATGATGATTAAACCGAATGGTGAACCGTCAATTTTGCTTCGCAGTGAATAAAATATGCTGTTAAAAAATTGACAGCGAAACTCATTCCCTATTCACCACTCTATTTAAAATAATACGCCCATACTTTCTGCTGAGAAATCAAGAAGTTCTTCTGTGTTTCCTTCTTTGATTTTTTGGACCCATTGGTAATCCTGCAAGATTGCTCTTCCTACTGCCACAAGATCAAATTCTTCATGATCAAGTCTTCTGATCAGTTCTGTAAGGTCAGTTTTTTCTGTCCCTTTACCTGCAAAAGCATTAAGAAAATCTCCGTTTAATCCCACAGAACCTACCGTAATCGTTGGCTGCCCGGTAATTTTCTTAGCCCAACCTGCAAAATTTAAATCAGAACCCTCAAATTCAGGTTCCCAAAAACGGCGTTGTGAACAATGGAAAATATCTACTCCTGCCTCTTTTAAGGGCAATAACCATTCTTCCATTTCATTGGGAGTAAAAGCTAACCTCGTTTTATAATCCTGCTGTTTCCATTGTGAAAGACGGATGATAATGGTAAAGTCCTCTCCCACTGCTGCTCTGATGGCTTTTACTACCTCCACGGCAAATCGGCTTCTTTCTTTTAATGTTTTACCGCCATATTCGTCTGTTCTGGTATTGGTTACTTCCCAAAAAAACTGATCAATAAGGTAGCCATGTGCTCCGTGAATTTCAAGACAGTCGAATCCAAGGTCTTTTGCAGATTTCGCTGATGCCGCAAATTGGGCAATGGTATCCTGAATATCTTCAATCGTCATTGTAGAAGCTTTCTCCATAGCAACCAATGGATAATCTTCAGACATTCTTGTATCTCCTACATGCCAGATCTGTGGACCCATTTTGCCTCCATGTTGATGTACGGTATCAATGACGTTTTTCCATCCGTTTAAGGCTTCATTTCCATAAAAATCCGGGATATTCTGTAAATTTTTTGATCCGGGTCTGTTGATAACAGTTCCTTCGGAAAGGATCAATCCAACTTCTGAAGCTGCCCTTCTCCCGTAGTAGTCTGCTATATTCTGTGTAGGAACTCCATTATCAGACTGTGCTCTGGTCATAGGAGCCATTACGATTCTATTTTTAAGCTGTAAATTCTTATATTGAAACGGTTTAAATAATGACGATGTACTCATTTTTTAATATTGTTTTATAATTGTTACACAAAGTAACTAATAATAGTTCGTTTTTGTATCTTTTATTAAAAAAATAGTGGTAACTTCGCAGTAACTTACATTAGTAACATCAAAGTAACATATGGAATCTCAATTCTATATGTGCTTAAAATAAATATCTCCCTATGAAAAAGAATGAATTAATGCAATACAGCTGCCCATTGGGTAAGGCAATGGCTGCATTGGGAAGCAAATGGAAACCCATTATTGTACTGGTGATCAAAGACCGGAGATTACGCTTTGGAGAGCTTGCTGTGCGCATTAATGTTATTTCAAGAAAGGTGCTGACCGATCAATTACGGGAAATGGAAAGTGATGGCCTGGTGATTCGTGAAGAATTTAAAGAACTTCCTCCAAGGGTAGAATATTCCCTGACAGAAAAAGGACTGGCTTTACTGCCTATTTTATACCTGCTGGAGGAGTGGGAAGCAAAATACCAGGTTAAAGAATTGCCTACAAAGGATTGTAGCATGCTGAATAAAGAAAGTAAAAAGGCTGTTAATGTTTGACAGCCTTTAGTTTCATTTCAACTTATATTATCACTACTATAAAATTAAAATAACGTCATATATAATTTAATCATAAGCTATAAAGACAGTATATTTAAAAATGGCAGACGGGATACAGATTTTGAAAGACTTTGTTGGAAATACAATTTCTGAAAAAGATTTTGAGCAACAGCTTTATACCAATCCGGATTTAGAAAAAATCCTTTCAGACCCTAGCATTACTTGGCAAGGAACCTATTTACAGGATACCAATCCATTTTTATTTTTGGCAGAACAGGATTATAAGAGTTCTGTCGGAAAATTAAACGCCCATGGAGCTGTAAAGCTATTTCTTTCAAAAATAGGAGTTGAATTTACTTCTTCAACCGAATACTCAGATGAGTATAATCTGATTCTAAGTACAAGCCCCAAATATATAGATGCTGACCCAGACTTTATTGAAAAATACATTTTACCGGAAGATAAAACCCTTTCAAAAGCTGATCAAAAGCTCTATATGAAACAACGGTATGCTCATCTTTTTAAATATCAGACGAAACCTCCTCAATGGATACAAAATCCTAATTGGCCGATTAAAAACGACAAACCTTTCTTCTTTTTAGGACAAATAGACATTAAAGACTGTGATCTGTTCCACGATAACGGATGTGTTTACCTGTTTGTTGATCCTGAAACAGAAGCTATTGAGACGGTGAAACAATTTTATTAATAATTAGAGCTTCATCCAAGGGTACTTTCAAAAAGGTAAGTATAGAACGGAAAAGTAAGTATATAGCTATTGATGAGTTTATAGTGCAAATTTGTATAAAAATTCCATTATGAATTATAAAGAAATAGCTAAAGAAACCATTGGTCATCTGTATAAAGCACATACAAGCATCCGAAAATCCGGAATTGAAGAAAAGCTTATTGCCCTGGTAGAACTACGGATTTCACAGATCAATGGATGTCCCTATTGCTGCAGCTACCATGCTAAAGAGCTTCTCAATTTTGGTTTTGAGCAGGATGTTATTAACAGGCTACCCGGTTGGAGGCATACCCATGCATTTGATGCTAAGCAAAAGCTTGTTTTAAGCTGGGCAGAGGCTGTCATTCACCATACTGATGATTGGCATGAGATCAAAGAAAAACTGGCTGAACATTTTTCAGAGCGGGAGATTGTAGAACTGACAGCAAGTATCACTTTAATGAATACGCTGAATAAGCTACGGATCACTCTAGCTGAAGCAGATTAAAATTTCAGATCTACTTTTTATGATGAAAAACGGCGAGCTTTCAGAAATCTGAAAGCTCGCCGTTTTTTTATTTTAAACCCCAATTAGAATATCGCAGGATATTTCTGAGGATTTGTTTCGTTAAACATAGCATAGATCTTTTCTACCATATCATCTGTAGAAGGCTTGCTGAAGTAATCTCCATCACTTGCATACGCTGGTCTGTGATCATTGGCAGAGATCGTTAACGGATCTGAATCCAGATATCTGAATGCTTTCTGCTTTTCTAAGATCTGCTGTAAGATAAATCCTGTAGTTCCTCCTTCAACGTCTTCATCAATCACTACTAATCTGTTGGTTTTCTTTACACTTTCAGCAATTTCGTGAGATAAATCGAAAGGAATTAATGACTGAATATCAATAACTTCTGCAGAAATTCCTAATTTTTCCAGTTCAACAGTAGCTTCAGTTACCACTCTCCAGGTAGAACCATAAGTTACCAACGTAACGTCTTTCCCTTCTTTAGTCACTTCAATTTTACCTACAGGAACAGTGAATTCTCCTAAGTTATCAGGTTGTTTTTCTTTTAATCTGTATCCGTTCAGACATTCTACAATAATAGCAGGTTCGTCCGTCTGAAGCATTGTATTGTAGAATCCGGCAGCTTTAGTTAAGTTTCTCGGAACTAATACCAAGATCCCTTTTGAAAGGTTCAGAATCCCCGCCATTGGAGAACCTGAGTGCCAGATTCCTTCTAATCTGTGACCTCTTGTTCTGATGATTAGAGGAGCTTTCTGACCACCTTTTGTTCTGTACTGTACGGTTGCCAGATCATCACTCATTCCCTGTAAGCAGTAAAGGACATAATCCAGGTACTGGATTTCAGCAATAGGCCGTAGCCCTCTCATTGCCATACCAATCCCCTGACCAAGAATGGTAGCTTCACGAATTCCGGTATCAGCTACACGTAATTCGCCATACTTTTCCTGCATTCCTTCAAGCCCCTGGTTAACATCACCGATATTTCCGGCATCTTCACCAAATACTAAGGTTTCAGGATATTTTGTAAAAATTTTATCAAAGTTATTTCTTACCACTACTCTTCCATCTACATCTTCAGAGCTATCTGAGTATACAGGCTTGATTTCTTTTACATTTTCAGCCTTCCATTGTGACTGGGAGTACAGGTGGGAAGAATAATTGTCTTTTTCAATTTCAAAAACTTCATTGTACTTCTGCATCAGTTGATTTCTTTCTGCAGAATGCGTTCCTCTTGTTGCCAGTAAAGATTTTCTGATTAAATGGAAAACATCTTTTTTAGCTTTAGAAACCAGTTTATTAAATTGAGCAATATAAGTTTCAACTTCAGTATTCTGGCCTTTAAGATTTTCCACTAAAGGTAAAATAGACTGAACTAAATCTGTAATTGTTTTCTGGTAGCTGTCCCAAGCCATTTTCTGGCCCGCTTTTGCTATTTTTTTAGCCTCATCATCAATGGCATCCAGTTCTTCAACGGTAGCAATAACTTCGTCTTTACCATCAATT
This sequence comes from Chryseobacterium sp. Bi04, assembly GCF_918698085.1. Lineage (GTDB taxonomy): Bacteria > Bacteroidota > Bacteroidia > Flavobacteriales > Weeksellaceae > Chryseobacterium. The sequence continues at coordinate 55,346 of NZ_CAKKLP010000004.1, read as the reverse complement.
TCAATAGAATAGTTCAAAATCCATTCTTTGAATTTCACTAATCCATCGAATTGCGTTTCCCAAACAAGACGCTCTTCATTTTTATATCTTTCGTGAGATCCTGATGTAGAATGCCCTTGAGGCTGTGTAACTTCTATTACGTGAACGACTACAGGAACACTTTCTGTTCTTGCAAAATGCTCAGCTCTTGCATACGCATCCAATAAAGCAGGATAATCCCAGGCTTTTACCTGAATAATCTCGCAACCTTGGTTTTCTCCTTCTTTTCTTTGGAAACCGCTTAACATTTCACTGATGTCAGCTTTAGCTCTCTGATTTTTAGTAGGAACTGAAATTCCATAGCCATCATCCCAGATGGATACAATCATTGGAACCTGAAGTGCACATGCAGCATTCAAAGTTTCCCAGAAATGACCTTCTGCTGTAGAGGCATCTCCTATTGTTCCAAAAGCAATTTCATTACCTCCTTTCGAGAATTTCTCAGAACCTTCAAAGGATACACTTTTATACACTTTAGAAGCTTGAGCCAATCCTAATAATCTTGGCATTTGTCCTGCAGTAGGAGAAATATCAGAAGAAATATTTTTCTGTGCTGTAAGATCTTTCCAGCTTCCGTCTTCATTTAAACTTCTTGTTGCAAAGTGTCCGTTCATTTGTCTTCCGGCGGAAGCAGGTTCCCTTTCTACACTTGTATCAGCATATAGCTGTGCAAAGAAGCTTTCTACTGTCAAAGCATTTACTGCTAATGCAAAAGTCTGATCCCTGTAATATCCTGAACGGAAGTCTCCATTTCTGAAAACTTTCGCCATTGCCAACTGAGGAAGTTCTTTACCGTCTCCAAAAATTCCAAATTTAGCTTTTCCTGTGAGAACTTCTCTCCTTCCGAGATAAGACATTTCACGGGAGATCCTTCCTAACTTATAGTCTTCAAGTATCTGATTTTTAAAATCTTGAAAGGATATCTGCTGTGTTTCAATATAGGTTGTTTGCATAGCTAAGTAAAAAAGTTTTTTATTCTTCAAGTATTTTGCTAATATACAATTTTTAAATTAATTTTAATTTTTAATAATCTTTATTAAAAATTTGATAATAAAAAAAATTGTGCTTTATTTTGATAAAAATTGTAAAAGATGGAAAAAAAGTCCCCTCATATCCTTAATGCCTCAAGCAATCTTTTAGGATTCTCGCTGATCATTATCACTTCGCTAAAAATCACTAAAATCAGTCGCAATACATATTTAGACGAATTCGCCGGGCTTGCGTGCCTGCTTTTTGCATGCAGCTGTTTCTTTTCATTTCTGGCTATCAGAACAAAAGAAGAAAAGAAGGAAAGCCAGTTTGAGACTATTGCGGATTATTTATTTTTATTCGCTTTATTTTGTATAGTTCTAGCCGTTATTATTGTAACCATGAAAATACTTTAATTAATATTATTCTATTTATTAAATTAAAAACAGTTTAATATTACCAATTAATTAAGTAAACGTTAAAATTAATAAATAAAAACCATTTAAATAAGCAAAATAACTCACATATGAATGAAATACTTGTTTTTTAGCTGTCATATTTGTAATTTCACTCCTATAAATTTCAAAAAAAAACGAGATGAAAATTACATTATTAGTATTGGCAAATGCTTTGGCATTTCCTATGCTTACTTTTGCACAAGTAGGGATTAATACAAATAATCCACAGGCTGTTTTCCACGTTGATGCAGCAAAAGACAATCCAACAACGGGAAGTCCTTCTGTACTGCAGCAGGCTAATGATTTTGTTGTAACGGGAACAGGAAATACCGGTATTGGAACTACCATACCTACAGACAAACTGGATGTTGGCTCGGGAAATGTCAGAATTCGAAATATTAATTCCAATATTGGAGTGGGAGGAAACGACAGAGTTGTAGTAGCCGATGCAAACGGAGTATTAAAGACCATCAATTTTACAGATTATTCGTTATTTCATGCCCGTCTTACAGCCAGTCAAAGCCTTACAACCCTTTCTATTACTACGTTACTGTTTTCTACTCCGTTAGCAACTTCACCATTTTATTCTTATAATACGGGTACAGGAGTTTTAACGTTCAACCAGCCGGGCAATTATCTGATTACCCTGCAGGCCAGTTTCTCAAACGCGGCAGCCGGAACCCAGCTGCTTCTGGGAGTACGTCCTGTTCCTGATGCCAATTATCTGGGAAGGGGAAGCCATTATAACGCTACGGCAACCTCCGGAACCGTAGGAGAACTTATGAATTATACTACGATGCTTGTTATTCCTACTGCCGGTTATCAAATCCGTTTTACAGCTGCACCTAATCAAAACTGTACAGTTCTAGCAACGGAAACCGGAAGTACCGGAAGCGGGAACGTAACCAATGTAACGATTCAGAAAATTTAAAAGAAAAAATCGGAATGCAGTAAGCATTCCGATTTTTTTATTATTTATTTTAACTTTTAAAATTTTCTTTCGATAACATAGCTCAGCATACTGTGTAAAGAGCTTCGTGCTTCAGAGTCTGGAAATTCATTAAGAATATCTTTAGCCTTTTGCTGAAATTCTTTCATAGTTTTTACTGCATATTCTAATCCTCCGGAACTTTTAACAAATTCTATAAGTTCTTTTACTCTTTTAGGATTATTATTATAGCGTTTTATGGTATTAAAATAATATTTTTTATCCTTTTCGCTGGCTGTTTCCAGAGCATGAATCAAAGGAAGGGTCATTTTCTGCTCTTTAATATCAATTCCTACAGGCTTCCCAATTACATTAGAGCTTAAGAAGTCGAAAAGGTCATCTTTAATCTGAAAAGCCATACCGGTATAAGTACCGAAATTCTGCATTTTTTTAGCAAGTATTTCGTCTGCATTATTGGAAAGAACTCCAATTTCACAGCAGGCAGCAATTAAGGTAGCTGTTTTCTGACGGATGATTTCATAATAGACATCTTCTGTAATATCCAGTTTTCTGGCTTTTTCAAGCTGAAGAAGCTCTCCTTCAGACATTTCGCGAATTGTTCTGGAAATGACTCCCAATAAATCGTAATCTTTATGATCTGTAGATAATAATACTGATTTTGATAAAAGGTAATCCCCTACCAAAACAGCAATTTTATTCTTCCATAAAGCATTAATAGAAAAGAAATTACGGCGTTTGAAACTTTCATCCACCACATCATCATGGACTAAGGTAGCCGTGTGAATCAGCTCGATCATAGAAGCGCCACGATAGGTCTTTTCATTAACATTCCCCACCAGTTTGGCACAAAGAAATACAAACATAGGTCGCATCTGTTTCCCTTTGGTTGTAACAATAAAGCGGGTGACTTTATCTAATAAGGGAACTTTACTTTGCATTGATTCATAAAACTTCTGTTCGAAAAGCTTCATTTCCTCATTGATCGGTTGCTTAATGTCTTCTACAATGTTTGCCACAATCTGCGAATGCTGGGTGAATAATTATTTATTCTCACAAAGATAATTTTTTTCGGTCAATTTTAAGAAAAATTAATCTTTGAGTTTTTCTTTAGGAATAAAATAAAATGCCTGCTTTGTTCTCACTACTGAATATTTAAATTTTTCACCGGAAATATAAATCCCGTTTTCATCCACTGCTATTCCTTCTATCTGACCAATGGCCGTAGAGCTTCCAAGATAATAATGCTTTGGCTTTTCTTTAAAAAAGACACCTGGCTCTGTTTCTGTAAAAACATCCAGAAAAACCTCTGTTTTCTTGGTATAACCAACTAAATAAAGTTTCTTATCAAAGTAAGCAGCATCTGTTACCATGAAATTGGTTTTATAAGATTCAGCCTTCACAGCTCCTTGCTTTTCGTATACTTCGGGATCTATGGTATAATGGGTAGTGGCCTTTGAAGCCCATTCTTTTGTAAAGAGGTGAATTTTTCCATGGGCATATACCATGGCTTCTGCATCAAAATTTGTATTATAGTAGCTCGATATATAATCGGTCTGCTCCGGATAATGGAACAGAATTTCCTTTAATCTGCTGTTTTGCAGGCTGTCGTTCTGTACGGGCACTTTAAAAATCTTAAGATGCCTCCTGCTTCCGTCATTATTTCCAAAATCTCCTATATAAAAATGAGTACCATCATTGGTAAGAGCTTCCCAATCAGTATTTTTAGCATCAACTTTTAAAGTGTGTAAAATCTCTCCTGATGTTTTGCTGATCTCAAACAGCTCCGGGGTATTACCACTATCGTTGAAAGTATATAGTTTTCCGTTAAACATATTCAATCCGGAGGTTTCCTCAATTTTATGATCCAGATAGCTGGCTCTGTATTTTTTTATTTTCAGAAAATCAGTCTGCTGTGAAAATGCGGACTGACCAACGATAATACTAATAATCAGAAAGATTTTTTTCATAAGGCAAAAATAGAGCTTTAAGTTTAAATAGGGAGAAGACGAGATTCTAGGTGTAAGGTGTTAAAAATGTAGTTACTTTTTGATCATTGATTTTATTTTATGGAAAGAGCCACAAATTTGACGTGTGGTCATTCTCCTTCTCCAGAGGGTGGCAAATTGGAGATTTTACAAGGTAGTTTAAAAGAAAACGGGCCAAAAGCCCGCTCTCATGATAGATTTTTATTTAAAATTAACTTATAGGTTAAGCAATTTTCTGTTCTTCCTGATTTTGCGGCTGTTCTTTCTTTTTAGCCTGTCTTGCAAAATACTCTTTCTGATATTGTCTTACCGTTTTTCCCGTTCCGTCATGCCTCCATCCCGGAGAATTAAAAATATAATTGATTCTGTCTGTGAATTTTAATCCCGGTTGTTTAAGATCTTTCCAGATTTTTCGCCATTCATAAAAAAGAACGGTATCGGGTCTATTGTCCGGCATTTTGGGATAGATTCCGTATTTAATAGGAACATTAGGATCTTCTTTTTGAAAAGTACCGAACATTTTGTCCCAGATAATAAGACACATTCCCATGTTTTTGTCCAGATATTTAATATTGCAGGCATGGTGTACCCGGTGGTGAGAAGGGGTTACCAGAATATATTCCAGGATTCCCATAGTTTTCACGGTCTGTGTATGTACCCAGGTTCCATATACCTGCCCGATGGCATAAACCACCATGATATGCCAGGGATTAAAGCCCAAAAAGGCCAGAGGAGAAAAATATAAGTATCTGTAAAGTGGCTGCAAAACAGGGCTTCTGAATCCTGTTGTCAGGTTAAAATACTCTGAACTGTGGTGTGTAATATGAACAGCCCAGAATGCTCTGGAACGGTGATCCACATAATGCAGCACATAATAGGCAAAATCTGTAATAATAAAACAGATCAGAAAATACCAGATGCTAAAATCCCATGAGAAAAGCCTGTGGTGGTAAAAGAAAAACATTACCCCCATTGCAAAAGCTTTCATAATAAGATCGAGACCGAAATTCATCAATGCCAGATAAACATTGGTAACGAGATCTTTCCCACTGTATAATTTAGCTTCAGAAACATGGCTGTAAATCATTTCGGCCAAAATAACTGTAGCGTGAAGTGGAATTGACCATGCATATACATTTTCTAACCCATCTTCATTCATAAAAAAGTCCATCATCACAAAATAATTTATGCAAAGGTAGGGCTTTAGACAATGTAGCAAAGGGGGTTTTAACGTTTTTTAAGGAAATTTTAATCGGTCGCTTTATTGGCCAATTGTCCGCAGGCAGCATCAATATCACCACCACGGCTTCTTCTGACCATTACTGTAATTCCGGCATTTTCAAGCTGACGGATATAGTTTTCTTCCGCCTGTTTGTTGCACTGATCGTATTTTCCGTCTCCAATTGGGTTGTATTGTATAAGGTTTACTTTAGAAGGAACCTGTTTACAGTATTTGATTAAAGCTTTGATATCTTCATCCCCGTCATTGATTCCTTTCCATACACAATATTCAAAAGTAATGACTGAGCCTGTTTTCTGGTACCAGTACTGCAGGGAGTCCATGATATCCGTTAACGGAAATTTATCTGAGAAAGGCATAATCTCATTACGCTTTGATTCGATGGCAGAGTGAAGAGACAGTGCCAGTTTCACACGCAGTTCATCGTCAGCAAGCATTTTGATCATTTTAGGAATTCCAGATGTAGATACAGTAATTCTTCTTGGAGACATTCCTAATCCTTCTGGCTGGGTGATCTTTCTGATGGCTTCCACTACATTTTTGTAGTTCATCATCGGCTCTCCCATTCCCATGAATACGATATTGGTAAGGGGTCTCTCAAAATACATTTTACTTTGGCTGTCAATCAGGGCCACCTGATCCACAATCTCTGCCACTTCAAGGTTTCTCATCCTTTTCAGTTTGGCTGTAGCACAGAATTCGCAGTTTAATGAGCAGCCTACCTGTGAAGAAACACAGGCTGTAGTTCTTGTTTCTGTTGGAATAAGAACAGATTCTACCAATAATCCGTCATGGAGTTTTACTCCGTTTTTGATTGTTCCGTCGGCACTCTTTTGAAGAAGATCTACGGACACGGGATTAATGGTATATTCTTCGGAAATTTTTTCACGAAGTGATTTCGAAAGATTCGTCATTTCATCAATCGAGTGGAGATTTTTACTCCATAGCCAGTCATAGACCTGTTTCGCACGAAACGGTTTTTCTCCTAAAGATACGAAGTAGTCTTTAAGCTGGTCTAACGATAATATACGGATATCTTTCATTTCAGGTGATAGGTTGTAGATGACAGGTTGCAGCTGGACTAATAGCTGCAACCTATAACCTAATATCTTTTTATAGAATTAACATTGCATCACCGTAAGAATAGAATTTATACTTTTCTTTTACGGCTTCCTGATAAGCATGCATTACGAAATCTCTTCCCGCAAATGCAGCAATCATCATCAATAATGTTGATTTTGGTGTGTGGAAGTTGGTGATCATTGAATTAGCTACTCCAAAATCGTGAGGTGGATAAATGAATTTATTTGTCCATCCGTTGAAAGCAGAGATTTTTTTGTTTGAAGAAACAGAAGTTTCCAATGCTCTCATGGTAGTAGTTCCTACGGCACAAACTCTTCTGTGAGTTTCTACAGCTCTATTGATGATTTCAGCGTTTTTCTCATCAATGATGATTTCTTCAGATTCCATCTTGTGCTTGGAAAGATCTTCTACCTCAATCGGGTTGAATGTTCCTAATCCAACGTGAAGGGTAACTTCAGCAAAATCAATCCCTTTGATCTCCAATCTTTTCATTAGGTGTCTTGAGAAGTGAAGACCTGCCGTAGGGGCAGCTACTGCACCTTCTATCTTTGCATAGATCGTCTGATATCTCTCAGCATCTTCAGGCTCTACTGCTCTTTTGATATATTTTGGAAGCGGAGTTTCTCCTAATTCCTTTAGTTTTGTTCTGAATTCATCGTAAGAACCGTCGAATAAGAATCTTAAAGTTCTTCCTCTTGAAGTGGTATTGTCTATTACCTCAGCTACCAAAGATTCATCTTCAGTAAAGAATAATTTGTTACCAATTCTGATTTTTCTCGCTGGATCTACTAATACATCCCAAACACGAGTTTCTTTATCAAGCTCTCTTAAAAGGAAAACTTCAATTTTAGCTCCTGTTTTTTCTTTATTTCCATAAAGGCGTGCAGGGAAAACTTTGGTATTATTAAAAATAAATAAATCCTTCTCATCAAAATAATCCACAACGTCTTTAAATAATTTGTGCTCGATAGTTTCTGTTTTTCTATCAAGAACCATTAATCTAGCTTCGTCTCTGTGTTCTGATGGATGCTCTGCTAATAATTCCTCAGGAAGATCAAAATTAAAATCTGATGTTTTCATTTTAAATTACGGTTTAAAAATTATTGAAATTACAAGGTGTAATTTTCGGAGTGCAAATATACGACATTAAGCACCCCTTTGTCAAGTATTATTTACGATCAAATATAAAACCGTGATTATACGGGGATTTCGAAAGAAAAAAAAGATTTATTTTAGTCGCCAGTAAAAAATTACCGATGGAAACAGTAAGTAAAATTTATTTTCTTAACAGCCCCTACCCTAACGGGCATCAAATTATTGCATTCAATTGGAGTGGCAGAATAGATGAAGATGAATCGGTATGGTTTGATTTTCATTTAAAAACAGAAAAGTATTATGCGGATGATCAAAATGAAGATATTGAAGAAGAGGAAACTTTATCCAACTGGGATTCCAAAATAGTATGGGGTAATTACCATGCCTGTATTTTATCGTCAACCTACTGGGGCGATCAGGGCGGAATAAGAATAGACAAGCCAGGGGAAAAAGTGGATTTTGACTCTGTCACTAAGAGTGAACTGCACAGCAATGACCTGCCTTCTTACCGTGATTTTGAAGAAGAAGATCTTGCCTTTAACATCTATTTACTGGGACATGACAGCTGTGCCGGCCACAAAATAAAATTTTCAAAAAATGATAATCACCGCTACACTATTGAATGGACCGGCAAAATAGCGCTGACATATTCTGGTGATGATGAATTTTCACATGATTTTAAAGCACATATTCGAGGTGCAGCATTTGACGGGTTTCATTATCCCAAAAACTGGTCTGTAGAAAAAGCTACAGAAGTATTCAAAACCAAACTTGCAGATTTCGAAAACTATGAGTTTGTGGATTTAAATCCTAAAAGCAATAAAAGAGAATTTAAGGTATGCAGAATCAACAAGTAATATAGAAAACAAATCAAAAAATTATAATTATGAGCAAATATTCAATAGAAGCCTTTATTAATGAAACAAAAGAAAATCCACAACAAAGAGACTATTTTGAACTGGAAACCAAACACCTTTTAGAAATCAATCTTAATAACCAGGCTGTATGGACCAAAAGAGGAAGTATGGTAAGCTATGTAGGCAATATCAATTTCGAAAGACAGGGCATGCTGGCCGGAGGTATAGGTAATCTTTTAAAGAAAGCCATTAGTGGCGAAGGTGCCAGGCTGATGAAAGCTGAAGGAACAGGCAAGCTGTATGTAGCAGATTCGGGGAAGAAAGTCCGTATTCTGTATTTAAATAATGAAGCTGTATGTGTGAATGGCAATGATATTTTAGCGCATGAGCAAAGTGTAAAGAGCGATATAACCATGCTTAAAAGTGTAGCAGGGATGATGTCGGGAGGCCTTTTCCAGGCCAGACTTTCGGGAACAGGTCATATTGCTATCACTACGCATGGGGATCCTTTGACTTTATTGGTTACTCCCGACACTCCTGTTTTTACAGATCCTAACGCTACTGTGGCTTGGTCCGGAAACCTCAAGCCCGGAACTGAAAACAAATGTTTCTTTTAAAAGTCTTATCGGAAGAGGAAGCGGTGAGGAATTTCAAATGAAGTTTTCAGGAAACGGATGGGTGCTGATCCAACCTTATGAAGAAGTGTATCTTACGGAAAAATAAAGCTCTTTAACCTTGGGCAATTTTTGTACTTTCGTATCAGTTAAAAACAAAAGCAGATGAATAACCTGATCAAGTTAGTTTTTGTACTGGTTATATTTCCTTCTACAATTATTGCCCAAGCATCAAAGGAAAATTACGCATATCATATCGACCTTCTTCATCTATCGAATGATGAAGTCAAAGTTTCTTTTACGCCACCCAAAAATAACCTTAAACAAGGGAAGTTTATTATTCCCAAACTGGTTCCCGGGTTTTATCAGGCCATGAATTTCGGTCAGTATGTTTCTAATCTTGTGGCTACTGATAAAAAAGGAAAAAAAATACCTGTCGAGCGTCTGGATCAAAACAGCTGGATGGTACATGACCTTAAGCATGTCAACAAAATATCATATCAGGTAGCCGATGGATGGGATTCTTTAGAAAAAGATACCCATGGAGCTAAATCTGCGGGCAGTACATTTAGTAAAGACAGTGTTTTTGTCATCAATTATAATTCTTTGGTGGGATATTTTGAGGAAATGAAAGATATTCCCTATCAAATTAATATTACAAAAAATAAAGATTTTTACGCCTCTTCTGCGCTGGATTACAAACAAAAAGATAAAAATACAGATGTCGTATGGGCCAAAGATTACCGCCAGCTGGTGGACTCCCCTGTTTTATACTGTGTTCCTGATACCACCTGGCTGAAAATAGGGCATACTGAAGTTCTTGTTTCATTTTATAATAAGAAAGAAAGGCATTATTCAAAAAAAATAGCTCTTGAGATAGAGAACATTTTGAAAAACCAGCAAGCTTATCTGGGAGGATCATTACCGGTAAACAAATATGCCTTTTTGATTTACTATGAACCTTCAAATGAAAGCGGATTCATGGGAGATGGGCTGGAGCATTCTCAATCGACAGTCTGCCTGTACCGGTCTGGGAATATGAAGTTTCTTCCCAATGCTCTAAACAGGGTCGCTTCTCATGAATTCTTTCATATTATTACTCCTCTCAACATTCATTCAGGAGAAATTCAGCATTACGATTTTCTACATCCTTCTCTATCCAAACATCTGTGGCTATATGAGGGAATGACGGAATATGCAACCATCCATATGCCTATAAAACAAAAAATGATTGGCCTGGAGGATTTTGAAAAAACCCTGGAAGAAAAGATAAAGGGTATGAAAGAGTTTGACAACAAGCTGTCTTTCACGGAGATCAGTAAGAATGCCATGGAAAGACAAGACCAATATATGAATTTTTATCAAAAAGGACCATTACTGGGCATGTGTCTGGATATCAGATTACGGGAGCTTTCCGGAGGAAAAATGGGAACTCAGGATCTAATGTTACAGCTGATGAAAAAATACGGTGAAGGCAAATATTTTAATGATGATGACCTGTTTGATGAAATTACAAAAATGACTTTCCCGGAAATACATACATTTTTCAGGGATTTTATTGAAGGTACCCAACCCGTTCCTTTGAAAGAATATCTGGGAAAAGTTGGTTTTACATATGATGAAACTACCGGAAAAGTAAGTCTTTCCTCTAATCTCAATGCAAAACAGTTAGCGTTAAGGAAAGCATGGATAGATCAGTAAACATTCAATATAATAATATGGGTTATAATACGTAAATAATTGATTACTTTTAACGTAAGTAATTCAGTACTAAACTAAAAATATATTCCCCATGAAAAAAATACTGTCAGGAATGCTGCTGATGATGATTCATCTGGCCTATCCTCAGATACAGAAAGTTGAGCAGGTCATTGACTCCTGCGTGCAGAAAGATAATTTCAATGGGAGTGTATTGGTTGCTAAAGGTGGCAGGATTGAATTACTTACCTACAAAGGTTTATCAGACAGACACTATAATATTCCTTTTTCAGATGAAACCAGGTTTCATATCTTCTCGCTGACCAAAACTTTTACGGCAGCATTGATCATGCAGCTTTATGAAAGAGGAAAAATAAATTTAGACGCTCCTATTTCCACCTATTATCCCGAATATAAAGGAGAAGCGGCCCAAAAAGCAACGATAAGAAATTTGTTGACCTACAGCAGTGGTAGAGAAAACAAAGACATCAGTTCGCCTGAACTTATTCATCAGGCTTATGATAATACGATATGGGATCTGGATGATTTTATCAGTACTTTTCTCTCTGAAAAGCTGATCGATAAACCTGGCACAAAATTCAGCTATAACAATGGTGATTTTATTCTCCTTGGAAAGATTATTGAAAAAATATACCACCAACCTTTTGAAAACGTTCTTAAAGAGCAGATATTAACTCCTCTGAAAATGCAGAACACAGGATTTCTTCATCACAATGATATTATCCGGAATATTGATGATGGTTATACGGCTGATGGTGAAAATGTATTTGCTCTTCATACACCCACCAACACCTATATTGACAATTTTTATTCTGCCGGAGCCATGTATTCTACTCCCAAAGATCTCCTACTCTTTGATCAGGCCTTATTCAACCATACCTTATTTAATAAAACAACACTAAACACCATGCTTACTCCTGATAAAAAACTTGAAGATACAGCACTTGGATTTTGGGTATATCCTAAAAAATTCGGTTCTGTACATACTCTTTTTGTAGAACGTCAGGGTGAAGGCTATGGGCATAGTGCCAACTGGGTACATCTAGCCGATAAAAATGATCTTACCTTAATTATTCTGTCCAATACAAAAGACATTAAGTATTTAAATAAAATGAGAGAAAGACTGATTATGGCTTATTTTGGACAGTAAGAGGCTAGATACTAGATATCAGAGATGTACACCATAAGCTATTTTATATTCTCCCACTCTAATACTCTAATACTCTAATACTCTAATACTCTAATACTCTCCCACTCTAGTACTCTAATACTCTCCCACTCCAGTACTCTCTTCGCCGCGATTTACAAAAGTTTTAATATATTTAGAAAAAAAATAGATGGACAATAGTACTTCCCGCAGGAACTTTCTAAAAACAGCAGCTTTGGCGAGCTTTGGAGCATTGGTGGTACCCAATTCTTTATTTGCCTATTCAAATGATTTTAAAACAGATAAGAAAGTGCGTGTCGGCTTTATCGGTGTTGGGCTTCGTGGACAGGAGCATGTAAAATTACTGGCAAAACGCAGTGATGTGGAAATTGTAGCATTTGCAGATCCTGATAAAAGAATGCTTTCCGCTTCCCAGAAAATATTAAAAGACAATAATAAATCTGCTGCTCAGGAGTTTTCAAACGGGGAATATGACTATAGAAATCTTTTAAAATTAAAAACAATAGACGCTGTTGTTATTGCCACTCCATGGGAATGGCATCTTACGCAGGGTGTGGAATCTATGCGCGCCAAAAAGATTGTGGGAATGGAGGTTTCCGGAGCTATTAAGCTTGAGGACTGCTGGGAATTCGTGAAAGTATATGAGGAAACGAAGGTTCCTATTTTTATGATGGAAAATGTATGCTACCGAAGAGATATCATGGCTATTCTGAATATGGTCCGTAAAGGAATGTTTGGAGAACTGGTTCATGGAAGAGGCGGCTACCAGCATGATCTGAGAGGTGTTCTTTTCAATGACGGGGTGAACCCATATAATTCCGGAGCTGAATTTGGTGATAAAGGTTTCAGTGAAGCAAAATGGAGAACTGAACATTATGTAAAACGTAATGGAGAACTGTATCCTACTCATGGATTAGGTCCGGTTGCCATGATGATGGATATCAACCGTGGAAACCGTTTAACAAGGCTTTCTTCATTCTCCTCAAAATCTGTAGGACTGCATAAATATATCGTAGAACATGCTAAAGGTGGAGAAAATCATCCGAATGCCAAGGTAAAATTCAATCAGGGTGATATCGTCACTACCCAAATTGCCTGTGCGAATGGTGAAACAATACTGTTAACCCACGATACCAGCTTGCAGAGGCCTTACGACCTTGGATTCCGTGTACAGGGAACTGAAGGATTGTGGCAGGATTTCGGATGGGGAGATTTTAATCAGGGAAATATTTATTTTGAAAAAACAATGAACCACAGCCACCGTTGGGAAAATACGGAAAAATGGATGAAAGAATTTGATCATCCGATGTGGAAAAGGTTTGAAAATACAGCAGCAGGTGCAGGACATGGCGGAATGGATTTCTTTGTGATGAATACGTTTATTGAATGCATCAAACGGAATATAGAATTTCCAATGGACGTTTATGATCTTGCTTTATGGTACTCCATTACGCCGCTTAGTGAAGAGTCTATTGCCAAGGGCGGCCAGGTTGTTGAGATTCCTGATTTCACCAATGGTAAATGGAAGACCCGTAAACCTGTATTTGGAATGACCGATGAATTCTAAAAAATCATTACTTATATTGGCCGGCGGATTAGGCAGCCGTTATAAAGGTCTCAAGCAAGTGGATGGAATACTCGATAACGGCTCTCCGATTTTGGAGTATTCTATCTATGATGCTCTTGAGGCTGGCTTCCGTAAAATAGTGATTATCGTTAACAGATTAGTTCCCAAAAGTTATATTGACCGCCTTAATGCTCTATCCCAAGCAAAAGGGTTTGAGCTGCATTGGGTATATCAGGAAATGGATCGTATTCCTGTTCCTGATTTTGATTACTCAGAACGGCAGAAGCCCTGGGGAACCGCTCATGCTGTTCTTTGCGCAAAAGATGTGATACATGAACCTTTTGTAATGATCAATGCAGATGATTTTTACGGAAAAGAAGCTTATCATCTGGCAGCTGACGAAATTGAACTTCATCATATTTCAGCAGTACAGCTGGCTATGGCAGCTTATCCGGTAAGTACTACATTAAGCGGGAACGGAACTGTTGCCAGGGGAATCTGTACTTTAGATCCGGACAGTTTCCTTGTCAAGGTAGAAGAACAGACGTCTATTCAAAAGGTGAATGATTCAATTATTTATACAGAAAATGGGCAGTCTATAGAAATAGCTCTTGATACCTTAGTATCCATGAACTTTTTCATTTTCCATCCCGGTATTTTTGGTACCCTGGAAACTTACTTTTATGATTTTATAAAATCAGACCCGATGCGTAATCAGGAATTTTATATTCCTTCCGCCATACAGAGAATGATGGATGAAAAAAAGGTAAAAGTAAAAGTGAAAATCTCACCTTCCCAATGGATGGGAGTTACTTACGCAGACGACAAGAAGAGCATTAAAGATTTTCTGACCTCAGAAATTCAAAAAAACAGATACCCGGAAGATTTATGGAACTAAACAGCATTGTGAATCAGTTTATTGGCACCAATAGTTATAACATTTCCCCCATTACGGATGGACTGATCAATACGACCTATCTTTTAGAAGATAAAAATCAACAGAAAAAGTTTATCCTGCAAAAGATTAATCGTGCCGTTTTCAAACAGCCGGAGATTATCATCAATAACCATATTGTTGTCAATCAACGTTTAGAAAATGGAAATTATCCTCTGCAGCTTATAAAGCCCATTCCATCTTTAACGGGAAGTTTTATCGTCTATGATGAAAATATGGATTCATGGAGGTTATCCAGTTTTATAGAAAATGCAAAAACCCTTTTTAAAATTCATGATCAAGCCTCTGCCTATGAATCTGCAAAAGCAATAGGATGTTTTCTTAATGCCATTAATACAGGAGATATTCCGGATATCCAGTCCCCAATTCCTGATTTCATCAATTTTGAAAAAAGAATTTCAGATTACAGGGATTCATTACATGCTGCCGATGTAGCCCTTATAGAAAACGCTTCTCCTGAGATTGAAGAAATTAACGATTTGCTGTTCTTACCTCAATACTGGATTGAAATGGAAAGAAATAATGATCTCCCCCGCCGAATCATACACGGAGATCCTAATGTCAGAAATATTCTTTTTAATACCGATTTCAGTCCTTTAGCGGTTATTGATCTGGATACCATCATGATTTCTACCTTATTGTATGATTTCGGAGATATCGCAAGGTCTTACACCAATACAACCAATGAAGATGACGGAAGTGCTATAAAAAACTTTAGTCCATCCATATACAGGGCTGTAAAAGATGGATTTCTGCTTCATTTAAAAGAAAAGCTGGTATTCAAAGAACTTGAGTATCTTGATTATGCAGCCCAGGTGGTAATCTATATTCAGGCAGTTCGTTTTCTGACAGATTATCTGAATGGAAGCACATATTATTCGATACAATATCCTGAGCATAATCTCAACAGGACACGCAATCAGCTGAAACTGTTAAAAGGATTAAGGAAATACTTGAAAGCTGATTAATTTCCCGCCTAACAGATTGATCAGATTGTTGATATAGTAAGACTGATGCTTTCTCTATTCCTAACACATATACAGTAGAAAATCAGATACTTTCATCGAAATTTTGATTAAATCAGATCTTCGGTTTGTAGTGAAAAATCGATTTACGCCATTAACCACCCCGTCAAAAATTCTTCGAATTTTCGCCACCCCTCCAGAGGAGGGGAACATTTAGTCTTCAATTGGTATATTTGACCATTTGATTTCAAATTCCCATGAAGTTAAAAGATAATGATTGGAATTTCCATTTACCTTGTTATTCGCAGGAATCTAACTGTATATATAAGAAAATCATAGATTTTTAAAAAACTTAAATGAACTTTTCAGCAGTTTGATATTAACTTAAAAAAATCTAAAGTGTCTAAAATATTTTGTGGCTTTTGTGGTTTATCTTTTCTCACAGATTGAGTAGCTCAGGCAGATTCTTACTACGTTTAGATTCCTGCGGATGACAAAGTGTGTGCATAGACTGTGTTTAGTATTTGTCATTCCGCAGGAATCTTAATGCTGACTGTTATCTTTATGATTCAATTTTAAGTATTGAATCATCAATCCAGAAATTCCAGGATCTTCTTCCACTCTTCATATTTCTTTTCAAAGGAAACGGTATGAAGCGGACTTGTAGAAGGTAATAAAAAGACTGGAAGTCTATAGTTTTTTCCTAGAAGTTTCTGTAGGTTTTTATAAGACTTTCCTCCGTTGCAGAAAACAGCTCTGATGTTAGGGTGTTCTTCCAACAGCTCAGCAATTTGATTGGCCTCTTCGTTTTTAATCTCAGAATCCAGGCTTCCTTTTCTTTCACAAGAATCAATAACATCCCAGAGGGCAATATGGTATTTCTTTAAAATATTGATTCTTTCCGTGTAATCTTCTGTAAATTCTTCATTCAGCAATTCAAAAATAATCTTCCAGAATTTGTTTTGTGGATGAGCGTAGTATTGCTGCTTTTCCAGTGATTTCACTCCCGGAATAGAACCTAAAATTAAAATTTCAGACTGTGTATCGATAAGTGGTAAAAATGAAGAAATACGGTTTTGCATGCTCAAATATATAAATTTTGTCTAAAGCCATTAGAACTTTTTGACCATAAAAAAACGGGCCAAAGCCCGTTTGTATTGATCTATAATTGTTATTACTTTTATAATGTTTCTTTCAACCAATCGAAGAATTCCCTCTGCCATACCAATCCGTTTTGTGGATGAAGTACCCAGTGATTTTCATTTGGAAAATAAACAAGTTTAGATTTCAGTCCTCTTAATTTTGCAGCCTGGAAAGCTTCCTGCCCTTGTTCATAAGGTACACGGAAATCAATTCCTCCCTGAACAATCATGATTGGCTTATTCCATTTTTCCACAAAATTGCTTGGATTGAATTCTGTATAGGCTTTTGGAAGTGGCTTTTCCCATGGAGAGCCGATATCCCAGTTCGCAAACCAAAGTTCCTCAGTGGTCAGGTACCATGATTTCATATCAAATAATCCATCGTGGGCGATGAACGTTTTGAATCTGTTTTCGTGTATTCCTGCCAGCATAAATACGCTGTATCCACCATAACTTGCTCCTACAGCAGCTACTCTGTCTCCATCTACGTACGGTAATGTTTTTGCGTAATCAGTGGCTGCCAGATAATCTCTCATGGGCTGTCCACCCCAATCTTTAGAGATCTCCTCATTCCATTTTGTTCCCCATCCCGGCATTCCTCTTCTGTTGGGAGCCACTACGATATAGTCATTGGCAGTCATTAAAGCAAAGTTCCATCTTACGCTGAAGTACTGTGTCAATGCAGACTGTGGACCACCCTGGCAATATACCAGCGTTGGATATTTTTTATTAGGATCAAAATTTGGTGGATAATGGAACCATACCCCCATTTCTTTACCATCCGAAGTTTTTACCATTTTAAGTTCAGATTTACCCTGAGCCAACTTAGCATAAGCCCCTTTATTAGCTTCAGTTACCTGCTTCATTTCTCCGTTTTTAAGATTTACTGAGAAAATTTCTGTGGCATGGTTTACATCTGTTCTTCCTACTAAAAGTGACGTTTTATTATCTGTAAAGATTTCATTAACATCAAAATCTCCTCTGGTAATCTGCTGTACTTTTGCAGATTTTGAATCCAGTGAGAAAAGCTGTTTTGTTCCTCTGTAAGCTGCCGTAAAGTAAACTGTTTTTGAATCGGCTCCCCAAAGCACATCTCCCGATACGCTGTCGTCCCAACCTGCAGTAAGATTCGTAGTCTTACCAGATTTCCAATCCATGATCTTTACATCATTTTTATCTGCTTCATAGCCATCTCTGGCCATACTCTGCCAGATCAATGATCTTCCATCCGGGCTGAATTTGGGATTAAGATCATATCCTTTATTAGATTCTGTAAGGTTCTTGGTAGTTCCTGAAGCTAAATCGTAAGCAAAAATATCTGTATTAGTACTTGTTGCATATTCTTTACCGCTTTTAGGTTTGGTAACGTATAAAAGCTGTGCAGAATCCGGGCTCCAGATAAAATCTTCAGCACCTCCGAAAGGTCTCTGAGGAGAATCCCAGGTTTTCCCTTCTAAAAGATCTTTAGCAGCATCTACTTTATCGGAAGTATTGACAACAAATACGTGGTTGTATTTCCCTTCATTAAAATAATCCCAATGCCTGTGGTTCAGGTCTGTGTATACCTGAGCTGTTGTTTTAGGAGTATCACTGTATTTATCTTTACCCATCAATTTTTCAACCAAAACCTGTTTGCTGAAAGCGATTCTTTTACCGTCAGGAGAAATAACAATGTTATCTGCCTCACCTATGGTATAGAATTCTGTCCAGGTTTTTCCGGCATCTTTTGAAAGATAGATGATATCACCTTCCTGTGCATAGATTCCATTTTTATCCCACTGAATCAGGGCTTTTTTACCGAAATCTATTTTTGAAGACTGATTATTAAGAACATTTAGAAAATAATTCTCATTTTTTGTTTTCTCTGTTTTCAGATCTACCTGTCCTACTTTATAAATAAGGGAAGCTTGATCCGGTGAAACGGCCTGTACTCCTACTTTTTTCAAAGTCCAAAGAATTTCAGGCGTCATTAGTTGTTGTGCATTCATTAAAAGCGGAGCTGCCAGAGCCAGCAGGCTGTACTTAAGTTTCATATGTTAGTATTCATTTTTTACAGATTCATAAAACCAGATAAGGCTCATAGAGTCCTTTTATTAGATTCAAAGATTGCCAAAGTTAATATTTAAAATAAAAACGGACGAAAGAATTAACATTTAAGTTTTACGATATTGAAAATAAATAGTTAATATGCAAATGAATTTTTATTAATTTTATAAAAACTAAACTAATATCCATTTTACATGAAAAAATTTCTCCTTTTTTCTGCACTCTTTGTGTCTTCTTTCTTTTTTTCACAGTTAACGATAAGCCCTTTTCCCAATCATTATTATAACGCTTATCAGGCAACTATTTCAGGAAACGGAACTATTTATTATACTACTGATGGAAGCACACCTACATTAAGTTCTGGTTCAGCAGTCAATAATGTACAGATTCCCATTGATCAGAATAAAGAAATCAAAGCATTTCTTGTTGATGGCCAGGGAAGTTTATCAGCTGTCATCAGTAAAAAATATTATACAGGAAGTATTCCTACGGCTAATATTTACTTTAAAATTCCTTCTACATGGACCGGAAGCTGTGTAATGATTGATATGGTGAATCCTAATTCTATTGACGGATTTGCGATGGATACCTTCTGGCCAGGGATCGTAATGCAGCCCGCAGGATGTGAATCCTGGTATAAGGCTGCCAGAAATTTTGAAAGTGCCAATGTACGTTTTAACAATTGTACCCTCTTTGAAAATATTCCTTCAACTATCAGTACAAATTTGATTCCTATGGAAAGTACTTTGTATTATGATTTTACTGACGGGATCATAACAACTCCACCCTCATGTTTATTTTTAGCGACTCATGAAACGCAGCAAAAAAACAGCAATGTTTTAATTAAAGTTTACCCGAATCCTGTTTCAGATATTTTAAAAGTAAATACTGACAGGAATTTTCAGGAATACGAGATTCTAGATGTGAATGGAAGAGTGATTGTAAAAGACCAGTTTGTAAAAGAAATTTCTATTCATCAACTTATTTCAGGAAATTATTTTCTAAAACTGAAAGATTCAAAGGGAAATTTAGTATTGTTGAAGTTCATTAAAAAATAAAAAAATCCGCTTGTTGAGCGGATTTATATTTTGATCTGTATGTTTTTAATTACTCTCCATCTGAGAACATTGAACTTGCCAAAGAAGTGACAATGGACAATAGAATGCTAAATATAAATGCCCACCAGAAACCATCTACCACCATACTGTCTATAAAATAATCTGCAAGCATAATAATTGCCGCATTAATTACCAAGGCAAAGAAACCTAGTGTAATAATGGTAAGGGGAAGTCCGAAAAGGCTTAAAATAGGTTTAACAAAAATGTTTAAAACTCCCAATACAATGGCAAAGATGATTGCCGTTGAAAATCCTTCAAACTGTACTCCCGGTAAAACTTTTGTTAAAAGATACGCAACTATCGCCGTAATAAATAATCGGATAATTAAGTTCATATTATTATTTTTTAATGTTTATGGGGGATATTGAGCAAAAGCCATTCCATTTCGGTAAAAAAAATTCAATAAAACCCTTTGTTTAAAGATATTTTAGCCTTTCACCATCCTGAAGCTTTTATTTTATTTTCATCATGGTCACCAATGAAGTCGCCACATGACTTTCTGAATCTGGACCTTCATTCTGAACATAAATTTCCGTTCTGATCACACTGATTTTGGTACCGCCCTTAATGACATATGATTTTGATATCAGAGCATCACCCATTGCAGGTCGTAAATAGTTCACCTTTAGCTCAACTGTCACTACGTAGCAATCCTCCTTATAATGGCTTACGGCTGCATATCCCGAAGAAACATCCACTAAAGAAGCGATCATTGCCCCATTGAACATTCCCGCTTTCCTGGTCATCATTTCCATCTTAGGGATTTTTATAGAAATAAAATCTGTTTCCACTTCCAGCAGTTCTGCCCTGTAGAATTTCAAGGTTTCCGAGCGGTTGAAGCTGTCTGTAATAAGTTTTGTTTTCTCTGGAGTCATTGCTTTTTGAATTTGAATGTAAATGTAAAGATTGATTTAAAAAGTAAAGAATTAAAAGACTAAAAATTGAGTGATAGGCCCGTATTTTTATTCGCCAACAACAAAAAGCTTGCACGCTTTAATTATTGCAGGAGTAATGCTTAATCTGTAAGCTTAGGTTTATTTTTATGATATAAAAGTTTAGCTTTGTATTAAAGGGATGATCATATGGATTTTAAAAGTTTTTTTTCGTGTCTAAGCATTCTGATGTGCTGTACTTTTCATGCCCAAACCTTATCTTTATATGGAGGTTCAGATCAAAACCAATATCTGGGATGTTTAAACTGTGATACTTTTAATAAAGATTCAGTGTGGAACACTTATGGTGATTATGGAAATGTATACAGTTCAAAATCAATCTGGAATTCTTACGGTAATTATGGAAGTTCATACAGCACTTACTCTCCCTGGAGCTCTTATGCTTCCTACCCTCCGGCTATTATCGATCAGGATGGAAATTTTTACGGATATCTTACCTTGAATACATATAAGTCTGAAAGATCCGGTCTGGAACTGGCTCAGGTGTTGTGCAAATACCATGAGGATATCAAAAAAGATATCAGTGGTTGGTATGACAGGCTGTTCAGGTAATTTTTTAATTGAGAGGGTATATTGACCACCCCGTCAAAAATTCTTTGAATTTTCGCCACCCCTCCGGTGGAGGGGAATGTGTAGTCTTCAATTGGTATATTTGAGCTTTTATTACCTGCGAAATGAAAAACACATTGTATAAAAGACTCTAAAGTATTTTTTAAACACTTTAGTTCCCTTAAGCAAGTGTAAAAATTACTGCATATGGGTAAGTTCACTTTAGAAGAAATCAGAGATTTTCATGAAGCTTATATGTACTTTTCAACAGTTTAAAGGTCACTTTTAAAAATCTTAAGTGGTTAAATTTTTTGTGACTTTTGTGGTTGATATTTCTCTCGCAGATCAAGCAGATTTTTATTATGTTTAGATTTCAGCTGAATGACACAAATACATCGTATGAAAGACTTATTTTAACACTTTAGCTCACTTAAACAAGTGTAAAATTACTGCATATGGGTAAGTTCACATTAGGAGAAAATCAGAGATTTTCATAAAACTTATATGTACTTTTCAACAGTTTAAAGGTCACTTTTAAAAATCTTAAGTGGTTAAATTTTTTGTGACTTTTGTGGTTGATATTTCTCCTGCTGATTGAGCAGATATTTTGTGTAGGTTTTAAGAAAGCAAGACATTAAAATCATTACTTAAAGTCAGGACTCCTTCTGTTAATCCTTCCGGGTGAGTATTGAAGCCTTTCAATTTTGAGCTTTTCCCTTTTAAAACCAGGTCCATCAATTGTTTATCAGACAGTTTTTTACCAAAAATTTCAAAACTAATTTTAAACCCGCAGTTTTTGAAATCGGAACAGCCAACTGCTGTTTTTCCTTTAATCAGGTTATGTTCTTTACACTTTGGACATTTTGTTTCTTCCCAGGACTGCAGTTCTTTTTTCTGTGCCGGTTCTCTTTTTTTCTTTTCCTTCACCTCTTCTTGCTCTTCCTGCAGAGTAATCACTTTTCCTTTGCCATAAACTACTTTTGCGGTAAGCTCCGTTACCATCTGGATCAGTTCTTCTTTAAAAAGATTGGCTTCATATTCACCTTTCTCAATTTTACGAAGTTTTGATTCCCATTCTCCGGTAAGTTCCGGACTTTTTAGAAGTTCATCCTCAATGGTATCAATCAGCTGAATTCCAGTTTGTGTAGCAATCAGATTTTTCCTTTTCTTTTCTATATATTTTCTTTTGAAAAGGGTTTCGATGATGTTGGCACGGGTGGATGGTCTTCCGATACCGTTATTTTTCAGAAGTTCACGAAGTTCTTCATCTTCTACCTGTTTCCCGGCGGTTTCCATTGCCCGCAGCAATGTAGCTTCGGTATAGGCTTTTGGAGGTGTCGTTTTTCCTTGGTGGATCATTGGATCGTGAGGTCCTGTTTCTCCTACAATAAATTCGGGAATGGTCTGTTCTTCTTCCTTCTCTTTTTCTTTATCGGCAGATTCTTCTTTAGGTTCTTTGGCATAGACAGCTCTCCATCCTGCTTCAAGAACTTGCCTTCCACTGGTTTTGAAAGGGATAGTTCCTACTTTTCCTTCTACCAAAGTATTGGAAATTTTACATTCCGGATAGAATACGGCAATAAAACGTTTTGCAATCAGATCATAAATCAGTTTCTCCTCCCTGCTCAGATTCTGAGAAGGCGGGATTTCCGTAGGAATGATCGCATGGTGATCAGTTACTTTGGTATCATCAAAAACTGCTTTCGATTTTGGAATCGGAGCTTCTAATAATGGAGCAATCAGGTCCTGATAAGGATACATTTTCTGAAGAATTCCTCCTATTTTCGGATATAAACTTTCGGATAGATAAGTGGTATCAACACGCGGATAGGTTACGTGCTTCTTTTCGTAAAGACTCTGGATATAATTCAGCGTGTTTTCTGCTGAATATCCATATTTTTTATTGGCCTCTACCTGAAGTCCCGTCAGGTCAAAAAGTCTTGGATTCTTTTCTTTTCCTTCTTTTATTTCGAAAGAAACGATCTCAAATGGATTTACTTTAAGATATTCCAGCCCTTTTTCAGCACGTTCCAGCGTTTTTAAACGGTCAATCGCTGCATTGAAAATAACGTCACGGTATTTAGTCTTCAGTTCCCAATATTCTTCTGTGGTAAAGGCATCGATCTCTTTCTGACGCTGAACCAGCATCGCCAATGTCGGAGTTTGCACCCTTCCTATAGAAAGAACGGCTTTGTTTCCACCAAATTTCTTAGTAAAAAGTCTTGTCGCATTGATTCCTAGCAGCCAGTCTCCTATGGCTCTTGCATTTCCGGCCAGGTAAAGGTTTTTATAATCTTCAGCAGGTTTTAAACTGGCAAAGCCTTCCTTGATAGCTTCTTCCGTTAGTGAAGAAATCCATAAACGCTGGATCGGTTTGTTGCATTTCGCCTTCTGCAATACCCAACGCTGGATCAATTCTCCCTCTTGCCCGGCATCCCCACAGTTAATGACCTCATCACATTCTTCAACCAATCTTTCGATTACTTTAAACTGGTTTTCTACGCCTTTATTCGGAATAAGCTTTATTCCAAAGCTGCTGGGAATAATAGGCAACAGAAATAAATTCCAGGATTTGTATTGCGGACCGTAGTCGTGAGGTTCTTTTAAGGTACAAAGATGTCCAAACGTCCATGTTACGCAATAGCCGTTTCCTTCCATATAACCTTGTTTAGGCGTGGTAGCACCCAATACTTTGGCGATATCTCTGGCAACACTGGGTTTCTCGGCAATACATAATTTCATGAACTCGGGTTTATTGTAGGGGTGCAAAAATCGGGATTTTTTTTGACTTTCGCTAATTTAGTTGAGAGTGGATAGCTTGGAGTTGAAAGATAGTGAAATTAAGTTCTATATTCTAAAGATTTAGAGTATAACATTATAATCGTCCTATCTATTTATGAAAAAAGCCCCCTTATCAAAAGGGGGCCGAATCAACAATATTAATGAAACTAAGTTCATTATTTCTTTTTTGCTTCAGAAATGGCATCAGCAATTCCACCGCCTGCGGTTTCAAAGAAGGCAGGACCAGCCAGCAGATATACTTTTTCTAATTTTTTTGTGGTGGAAAGTTTGTGTTCTTTCAGATAAGTTTCAGAGCGGTTCGCATGTACGATTCCTCTTACTACGTTTCCAGCTACCAAAGCAGTTGGAGAATCTATTCCTGCATCTTTCAGGTCACTGGCAAAGGCAAAATTGGTAACGCCTAACCTCATAGCTTCACGGGCTGCCACTTCTCCTACGGAAGTCATCAGGTCAGGGGTGAATTTGTTACGGTCACCCAAACCGATCAGCAATAATTTCTTTGCAGACATCGATCCCTCAGGCGGGGTAATCAAAAGGGTTTCTAAAGAATGTCCCTGAAACTGGCCTGACTTTCTAAGGTTGGTTAATTCTCCTTTTAAAGCTTCATCCAGATGAACCAATCCGTTCAATTTAGCGGGTAAAGCCTGAGCGTTAAAAATATCTCCTTCCGTATATTCGAAAATACAGGCTACCTGAAGCTGGGAATCGGCTGAAGAAGGTCCCTGTACTAATCCTATCATGGAGATTCCATCTACGATTCCCCAGTTTTTAGAAGTTCCTAAAGCAGTGGTTTTTGCAGTGGCTGTAGTAGAGATCGTTTGTGCAAAGCTTAAACCAGTTAATACCAGTAATGCGAAGACTAATGATTTATTTAGGGTATGTTTTAATATATTTTTCATATTTTTTTTGGTTACTGATTATTTTTGTTGCCGGGCAGAAGGTTCTTTTTATAATCTTTGTTTTATAAAGTCATAGGTACTTCCATCAATAGGATTTCCGTTCCTTCCCCGGTTATTTTAATATCTAAATCCTTGATATCCCACATTCCGAAACCATCTCTTTCTTCTACTGGCTGACCCTCGATTTGTGCACTTCCTTTAAGGATAAAAGCATAGACTCCGTTTCCTTTTTTCCTGATCTGATAACTGACTTTCTTATCCTTTTCAAAAGTTCCCAGATGAAACCATGCATCCTGATGAATCCATACTCCTTCATCATTGGCATCTGGGGAAAGGATCTGCTGAAATTCGTTTTGACGTTTCGTTTTATCTAATGTAATCTGGTCGTATCTTGGGACTACATTTCTTTTGTTGGGATACACCCAGATCTGGAGAAACTTCACCGGCTGATCAGTATTTCTGTTGAATTCGCTGTGCATAATTCCGGTTCCTGCACTCATCACCTGAACATCCCCGCTTTTGATTACGGCTGTATTGCCCATGCTGTCTTTATGTTCAAGATCTCCTTCCAGAGGAATACTGATGATTTCCATATTGTCATGAGGATGGGTTCCGAAACCTCTTCCCGCTTCTACTTTGTCATCATTCAAAACTCTCAGTACTCCGAAATGCATTCTTTCAGGATTATGGTAGTTGGCAAAGCTGAAAGTGTGCTGGCTTAGCAACCATCCGTGATCAGCTTTTCCCCGTGAATCTGCTTTATGGATGACAGAGTTGTCTTTAATTTTTGATTCCGTATTGGGTAAATGATTATATCCGATAGGTTCTAACGGTTCGATTTCATCAATATCATTTTTCATGGTATTTCCAAGAGAAGCTGATGCTACAAACATTCCTGTTCCCAATAATCCTTTCTTTAAAAAATCTTTTCTGTCCATATCAAGTTATTATTTGTTTGTTTTTGATAGGACAAATGTACAGCGGTGAAAAACCCTGCACATTTAACTAGTTTAATAAATGACTTTTCAGCAAAAAAAATGCCGGATACTTTTTTGTATTCGGCAGTATGATTATATTGATTGTTGGAATAAAAAGATTTTTGGAAATCGCAAAGGCGCAAAATATTTATTACGTAACATGTATTAAGGCGCAAGGATTTATCTACGATAAAATTATTGAGATACTCATTCAACATTTGTTATCAAAAAAAATCTGTGTAAATCTGTGTGATCTGCGGGTAAAAAATCTCAAAATTTATTTTTCTTTTGAAGCCAACCGTTTTCTGATGGTGCTTACAAATTCCTTCGAAACCCCTAAATAGGAAGCAATATAATATTGAGCTACCCTTTGTGGAATTGAAGGATATACTTTGATAAATTCAATATATCTGTCTGAAGCAGTCTTTGAAATGGTATTCACTAAACGGCTCTGTAAGGTCGTTAAATTCCGCTGTACCAACATCCTGAAAACTCTCTCAAACTTGGGGATTTCCTGTAATAATTTCTCTTTGGTTGCAGGATTCAACATATAAATTTCTGAGTCCTCCAGAGTTTCAATATATACTTTTGATGGTTTTTGCTCCTGAAAGGAAGCAATATCGCTGATCCACCAATCTTCAATAGCAAACAATAAGGTAACCTCAGAACCGCTATCATCCAAGCAGTACATTCTTACACATCCTTTGTGAATATATCCTTCAAACTGGCAGATTTCTCCTTCTCTTAATAAAACAGTCTTCTTGGGAAATGTCTGACAAACCAGAACATCTGTAAAAATTTTCTCTTCTTCCGGACTTATAGTGATGAACCGTTCAATATTCCTGATGATATTTTCAAACATAAATTAAAGTTTACCCTTGCAAATTAGGAAAAAGACTGTAAACTTCGTTCTTTAACAGTCCGCTTCCTCCTCCATAATGGTCAATCACTTTAACATCTTTATCTAAATAGGCACAGAATATCTTAATCTCTTTCTCAAAGTTATCGGATAATCCGGAACTTAAAAGAACGATATCTACCTTATTTTCTGTTATATAGTCATAGCTGGCATTCTCATCACTTTGAATTTCAGCTGTCCAGCCGTCGTTATTTCCTATAATCCGTTGTAAAACATCCAGAATTTCCTGATTCTTTCCGATGATTAAAAAATGTAATGTTTTCATTAAGTTTCAGTATTGATGGTTCTTATTGGTTACGAGTTGAGGGGTTGATGGTTGAGAGTTTATAGGTAAGAGCGATGTAACGTATAAAAACCGGAAAGTGGAAGAATAATAAGTAATTTTCTTTTGAAGCTATTAACTCTCAACTCTTAACTCTTAACTCTTAACTCTCAACTCTCAACTCCCCTACAAATGTTTATTCCCCGTTATTTTCAATTCATTCAAATCCAGCTGAGATTCGGCTTTTCTAATCTCATCATCACCGAATAATTTTTCACGTTTCATTTTGAATAAATCCTTTCTCTGTAATGCAATAATATCGAGCATGACCTTATGATATTCCTTCAGATCATTCTGCCTGTTGGTGCACATTTCAATAGAGCTCAGATGGTTTTGGTGGAGTTTAATATCATTTTCCAGCGCTTTTTTAAGGTTCTCTACCAGGTTATTACTGCTTACCGTAGGCTCATATTCTTTGATCAGCCTGTCAATTGCCAGTTGATCCAGTCTCATTTGAATTCCTGCCTGCTGCTCATGAGAAGGTAAAATAGGATCAATTTCCTCTATTTTAGTTAATTTAATAATCAAAGGCAGTGTAAGTCCCTGGAAAACCAACGTTACAAAAATAACGATAAACGTGATAAAAATAATCAGGTTTCTCATAGGAAACTGAGACTGCTCATTCATCATAACCGGAATGGATAAGGCTGTTGCCAGAGAAACAACTCCCCGCATTCCGGCCCAACCTATAATCAAGGGATTTTTCCATCCCGGGCTTGGGTCCAGTCGGGCTTTTTTACTCAGCCATCTCGGTAGATGGGCTACCGGGTAAATCCATAACAGGCGAACCACAATTACGATACCACTTATAATTAAACCATATTTTATACCCTCCATTAAAGAGGTTTCTCCCAGACCATTGATAATATCCGGAAGCTCAAGTCCTATTAATACGAAAACCAACGCATTCATTACAAAGATCAACGTATTCCAGACTCCTGTCATATTAATTCTTGTCGTTCCGGTTTTAAAAATCTCATGGGCACGAAATGACATAAAAAGTCCCCCGCTTACCACAGCCATCACTCCTGAAAAATGGAAATGCTCTGCGGAAAGAAATAAAATATAAGGTGTAATTACCGTAATAGCGGCATCAATTGCCGGGGTAGTAGGCAAAAACTTATGAATGGCATAAAAAATATGAGCTCCGATAATTCCTACAACAATTCCCATTCCTGCCACAAGAAAAAACTGGCCGGTGGCTTCATGCATTGAGAAAGCTCCCGTCATTACCGCAACTAAAGCAAACCTGAAAACAATCAGTGAAGAAGCATCATTGATCAGGCTTTCCCCTTCCAATATGGCAAGGGTTCGTTTAGGAACCTTTAATCCTTTTAATACAGTGGCTGCTGCAACAGCATCGGGTGGAGAAACTATACCTCCCAATAAAAAGCCTAATGCCAGGGTAAAACCGGGAATCAGAAGCTGTGAAGTATAAGCAACCACCAGAGAGGTCAGGAAAACAAGTCCAAAAGCTAACAGACTGATGGGGCGTTTCCACTTCCAGAAGTCATTCCAGGAAGTATACCATGCCGCTTCATATAAAAGCGGTGGTAAAAAGATTAAAAATATAATATCGGGATCCAGTTTTAAAACAGGTACTCCCGGAATCATGCTGATTCCTAATCCGGCAAGCACCAGAAAGATAGGGTAAGCAATCTTTATGCGCTGTGCCAGCATTACCAGCATCATAACGAGTAATAAAAGACCCAGTATTAAAAGTAGTTGTTCGTGCATCTTTTTTAGAAGATATAAGTTTTGGCTAAAGCCAATGGATTGATGATATATTGTCGGGTGGCTAAAGCCCACCTCTATTGAATTTTGACAATACTATCTTTTAATTTATTTAAATATAACCGAATTCGCCAGTTCAATTTCCTCCTGATTAATGGAATGTCCGAAATTGGCGTACACTTTTTCTGTAACCTCAGCATTCATTTCTCTTAGAATATTGGCTGTAGCATACACTCTTTCTATGGGAACATGGAAATCAGGATTACTGGTTGCTAAAAGAACCGGAGTTCCTGCAAAATCACCTTTATAGTGATCCCGCTCGATCTTATCACCAATCACTCCTCCGATAATAGCCACTGCTCCACCCAATTTTTGTGCATTACGGGCCAAAAATTCCAGCGTAAGACAGGCGCCCTGGGAAAATCCGAAAAAATAAATGTTTTCAGGTTTAATGCCTGCATCTACAGCAGCTTTTACTGTTTGATCTACCATTTCCAGGGCAGATGACAACCACGGTTCATTCTGATCAACCGGAGCGATAAACGAATAAGGATACCAGGTATGATTCAGCGCCTGTGGGGCTAATAATGCATAGTCTTTTACATTCAGATGTTGGGACAAACTTAGGATATCCTGGGCACTTCCACCACGTCCGTGAATCATAATCAGGGCTTTTTCTGCCTGTTTTAATGGTATTCCTGCTGTTTTTATGTTTAAAATATGACTCATTATTTCTATCTGAATTTTTCTGTTGGATAATTAATTGTAGGGAGAACTTCCGCTAAACGTTCCCTTTGTTCTTCAAATTGTTCCGGTAACATCAAATCTTCCCCTAATGATGCAGCTTCTTCATCTACATCGAACCCCGGACCCGAAGTGGCAATTTCAAACAACACACCACCGGGCTCTTTAAAATATACTGATGTGAAATATTTCCGGTCTTTCACTTCTGTATGCTCCAAACCATATGCATTGAGCCTGTCTACCATCTCAAGTTGCGACTGTGCATCCGGAGTGGCAAAAGCTACATGATGAACAGTACCTCTTCCAGCCAGCCCTTTTAACGTATTAGGCATATACAAAAGATCTACATATTTCCCTGGCAGATCTTCTGTTCCCAGTCTCAATCTGTCAGCGCTTTCAATAATAACTTTATGGTCCATCTGAGTCGTTAAAAGGGCAGCTGTTCTTTCATAGGCATCCTGCCAGATTTCTACATGGTGAATTCCTTTTAACGCATATTCTTTGGGAATATAGCCGTTGTCATATCCTTTTCTTTCATCTTTATCATTAAAAACCAACTCCAGTCCTAGCCCGTCAAAATCTTCGAGATAAATAAAAACTTCATCAGAAAATCTTTGCTGTGGCTGTTTATATTGAATATTAAACTGATCCAGACGATTTGTCCAATACTCCAATGCATCCATAGAAACCGAAAAAGCAGTAGTATTCAGCATTTCTTTGCCGTGTCTTCCATTAATCAGGTCTTTACCATAGGGAAAAGTTGTCAAAATAGTTCCCGGCGTTCCATATTCATCTCCGAAATAGAAATGATAAACATCGGAGTATTCAAAATTAACTGTTTTTTTGACCAATCGAAGTCCTAAAACTCCGGTATAAAAATCTATATTTTCCTGAGCATTGCCGGTAATAGCCGTAACATGATGCAATCCTGTGATAAGTTTCATAAAGTTGAAAATTGAAAGTTAAATTTATTGACTGATTGTTGTAATGTAGAGTTTTTACATATATTTCCGGATTATTCCAGAGTGGGAAGGAAAAATGACGACCAACCAAACCTGTCAGTAAACTTCCATTCTATACCCTTCTCTCCTACTCACCGTGATTACAACGTTTCTTTCATCCACACATCATTATATTCTTCCGGATGACGTTTGAACTGTGCATGAACATAGGGACACAAGGGTACAATCTTCAAGTCGTTTTCTCTTGCATAAGAAACCAGTCTTTCCAGTAAAATTTTGGCAAAGCCTTTTCCTTCATATTCCGTATTCACTTCAGTATGGTACACGGTCAGTTTTTTTCCAATCACTGAAATGTCCATTTTTCCTGCTTTATGATCATCTGAAAAAAGTTGAATTTCTCCTTTTCTTCCTTCTAAAACTATTTCTGTTCTTTCCATTTCTTTTATTTTTATTAATGCTGTTTACTATATTATTCTTACTGTCAAAATTACTGTCTTTATCACAGCAGAGTAATGATCTATGATAACTTCGGTAATGCTTCTTCTATTTTATCACGCATTCCTTCATATTGTACAGGAAGTTTCAGGTGATTTCCCAGTTCATTCAGTGGTTCATCTACAGTAAACCCCGGATTATCTGTGGCAATTTCAAATAATACACCTCCAGGTTCACGGAAATAGAGTGAGTAAAAATAGTCTCTGTTGATCTTAGGAGTGATACTTAAGCCTGCAGATAGTACTTTTTCACGGTATTCCATTAAAACAGCATCATCTTTTACTCTAAACGCAATATGATGATTGGTTCCTGCAGCATTTCTTCCGGATGGCATTTTATCATTCTCAATAATATCTACGAAATTGGCCGTATCAATAGCATCTGTAGCCAGCCTGTATCTTTCCCCTTCCTGCTTTTGAAGATCATATCCTAAAATATCCGTTAAAATCTTAAGGGTAGGATCAGCTTTTTTTAAACTTAAAGTAACATTATGAAATCCCTTCAAAGCATGCTCTTCTTTGATATCATCAGTGGTCCATACTTTTCGTTGATCCTCAGCGGATGGCTCTATGAACTGTAACTGCAAGCCGTCCGGATCTTTAAAAGAGATCAGCTTTTCCCCGAAGATCTCTCCTTCCTCCATATCTACATTAAAATTTTGAAAACGGCTTTTCCAAAATCCCAGGCTTCCTTTCGGAACTGAATATCCGATATGAGTAGCCATACCGCTTCCATTGGTACCCTGACCAATTCCTTCCCATGGAAAGAAAGTAAGGATCGTTCCCGGTATTCCGTTTTCATTTCCAAAATAGAAGTGATAGGTTCCCGGATCATCAAAATTGACGGTTTTCTTGACCAGCCTTACCCCTAAAACCTGAGTATAAAAATCTAAATTTCTTTTTGCATTATCTGCAATAGCTGTAATATGATGCAGACCTAATATTCTATTGTCCATGTTTTTAAATTTGATGCTAAATTATGATCAATAGAAATCCTGTGCATTTAACTAGTTTAATAAATGAATCTATTACAGATACCAGCCCCTGAAAAAACGCACAGTAAAAAACTGCTTTATACAATTCTTAAATAATCAAACTTATTTTAATCATTCCATAACAGCATATTCCATCGCATTTCCACAATAAATGAATTAAAAACTATTTTTCACCAACATTCAATCAAAAAATAAAAACAAATAAAATACTGAATTACAAATATTTAAATCCGTTACAGTAAATTAATATTCAAAAAGCCTACTTTTTTAGTGGACTAATAAAAATTATATTATATATTTGCAATCGTATTCAGGAAATAAAATAAAATGAAGGCAGAATTAAAAAATAATTCAATAAAGAAACATACCATCAAGAACATGATGATGTGTATCTGTATGCCTATACACCAAGAATACTGTGGATGACCTTACTTTTATATAACATATTTTTTAAAGGCTCTACAACATTGTAGAGCCTTTTTTATTAACAACAAACAACATTAAAAAATAACAATGAGCACTTCTAAAAACAAATGGCTGGTCCCATTGGCATTTACCAACATCTATGTAATATGGGGGATTACATTTTTAGCCATATCATTTGGGTTGAAAGGTTTTCCTCCGTTCATTCTTTCGGGATTAAGATTTCTGGTTGCAGGAATTCTGATGATAGGATATCTCCTGTCAAAAGGAGAAAAGGCTAATACGATGATCAACTGGAAAAAAAATGCTATTACCGGTATTTTAATTCTTACCGGAGGAACAGGTCTTGTGGCCTGGGGAGAGCAGTATGTAACGGCACCGGAAGCGGCCATTTCTATTGCAACCGGACCTTTTTGGTTTATTGCCATTGACAGAAAGAACTGGAAATATTATTTTTCAGATAAGTTTATTCCGATAGGCCTGGTCATTGGTTTTGTAGGATTGGTATTATTTTTAAAGGGAAGTGTAAACTCAACGGCAGCTCATGCAGCCACTGACGGCCATCTTCGTATTACCGCTTTTATCGTGTTAGGATTAAGCTCTATAGCCTGGGTACTGGGTTCTTTATATTCAAAGAAAAACCCGGCTTCGCAATCTACTTTTATGAATATTGCCCAACAGCTTATAGTAGCTGGATTGGCCTCTTTTCTGATTGCATTTTTACGAAAAGAATGGACCGTTTTTTCAGTTTCCGCCATCCCATTATCAGCATGGTTGGGTGTTTTGTTTTTGATCTTCTTTGGATCTATAATCGCTTATTTGTCGTACATTTGGCTATTGTCCGTAAAACCCGCCGCTTTGGTAAGCACTCATACCTACATTAACCCTATTGTAACGGTTATTGCAGGCTGGATTGTTGCCAATCAGAGCATCAATGGAGGTCAGTTGTATGGTTTATCCATTATATTGCTGGGAGTATTGCTGACGAATGTCACCAAATATTTTAAACTTTCGAAACGGTCAAAAGTGAAGTTAAGAAGAGTGAAACGATTTTTTAATAAAACAGGCAGACGATACCAGCCTATTTAAATAGTATAAAACATCAGAATGATAGAAATTAAAAATATATCAAAAACATTCCATCAGAAAAAGCAATCTTTCAAGGCGCTGGATCGTGTGAGCCTCACTATAGAGAAAGGAGATATCGTAGGAATTATCGGATTTTCAGGAGCTGGAAAAAGTACCCTTATCCGTACGGTAAATCTGTTGGAAAGACCGGACGAAGGGCAGATTATTATTAACGGAAAGGATTTCACTCAACTAAGCTCAAAGCAACTGGCTGAAGAGCGTAAAAAAATAGGGATGATCTTCCAGCACTTCAACCTTCTTTCTTCAAGAACTGTTTTTGATAATATCGCGCTTCCTTTGGAGCTGGATCGTACAAGTAAAGATCAGATTAATAAAAAAGTGAATGAGCTTCTGAAAATTGTAGGCCTTGAAGATAAGGCCCACGATTATCCGCGAAGCCTTTCCGGAGGTCAGAAACAGAGAGTTGCCATTGCCAGGGCATTAGCCAATGATCCCCATCTTTTACTCTGCGATGAAGCTACCAGTGCACTTGATCCTGCCACCACACAGTCTATATTACAGCTGTTAAGAGATATCAATCAAAGATTGGGAATTACCATCCTTCTTATCACTCATGAAATGGAGGTCATCAAAGCAGTCTGCAATCACGTTGCCGTGATAGACAAAGGAAAATTATTAGCAAAAGGAACTTTAAGTGAGATTATTTCGGATCGGGAAAACCCGGTAATCCGGCAATTTATAAATTCAGATAACATGACCCTGCCGCAGGAACTCAATAACAGACTTCAGAAAGAACCACAGGATGGTTTATTTCCGCTGGTCGAAATAGAACTCAATGAAAATATAAGTGTTGAACAACTTCTTTCAACCTTATATAGTCAATATAAAATTCCATACAAACTTTTGAAGGCTGATGTAGAATATCTTGGAAACTCCAATTTTGGAAAACTGCTGCTTCAGCTTCAGGGGAAAGAAGAAGAAAATCAACAGGCCATCTACTATTTCAATCAAAATAAAATTCAAAATACAGTAAAAGGATATGCTTAGTGATACGGTAATTGCTCTTTTAGCAAAAGGAGCCTGGGAAACAATTTATATGACATTCGTATCCGGATTTTTTGGATTCGTTTTAGGCCTTCCGGTTGGGATTTTGCTGTTTTTAACAAGAAAAGGACAACTGTTGGAAAATACCGTTTATCATAGGGCACTCTCTATTTTGGTGAATATTTTCCGTGCCATTCCTTTTATTATATTAATTGTATGGATGATTCCGTTTACAAGAATTTTAGCAGGAACCTCCATTGGGGTTAACGCAGCATTGGTTCCTTTAAGTATAGGAGCAGCCCCGTTTATTGCGAGGCTAGTGGAAAACAGCCTCATTGAAGTTCCTTACGGTTTAATAGAAACGGCAAGAGCTTTGGGAGCTTCACCCTTTCAGATCATCAGAAAGGTATTGCTTCCGGAAGCCCTTCCTTCACTTATCAATAATGCTACCATCACTTTAATTACTCTGGTAGGCTATTCTGCGATGGGCGGTGCGGTAGGTGCCGGCGGATTAGGACAGGTTGGCTATCAATATGGTTACATCGGTTATGATATTGTGATCATGAATACTGTATTGATTTTACTGGTTCTGTTAGTATTTATTATCCAGTTTGCAGGAGATCGGCTGTCAAAAAGGTTTGATCACAGGTAGAAATTCTGAGCGTAAAGGAGTAAGATCTGCCCTTTTACAATTCCTTTTTCTTATTTAAAAGAACGACAATGAAAAAAATAAAGATTTTAAGTTTATTTGCTGCCGGCATATTATTATTTACAGCTTGTTCCGGAAGGAAAGATGATCCGAATTTTATCCGGGTGGGAATTACCTATGGCCCGGAGCAGGAAATTGCTGAAGTGGCAAAAAAAGTAGCGAAAGAGAAATATAATCTTGAAGTGGAATTGATCCCCTTTAATGATTATGTTGTTCCCAATGAAGCTTTGACCACCGGGGATATTGATGCCAATGCTTTCCAGCATGTTCCTTATCTTACTGAACAGTCGAAACAGCGGGGTTACAATCTGGCTGTGGTGGGAAATACATTTGTTTTCCCTATTATAGCGTATTCTAAAAAAATTCAAAATATAAATCAGCTACAGAATGGAAATACGGTGGTTATTCCTAATGACCCTACCAATGGAGGGCGTTCTCTGCTTCTGTTACAGAAAAACGGCTTGTTACGATTAAGAGACGGTGTCGGGCTGCTTCCGAAAGTGACCGATATCACAGAAAATCCAAAGCAGCTGAAAATTATGGAGATTGAAGGCGCACAGATCCCAAGAGTTTTGGACGACAGAGATGTGGTAGTAGGTATTATCAATAATAACTTTGCAGCCCAGGCTGGGTTGGATTCTGAGAAACAGAGTGTTCTAAAAGAAGATAAAGATTCTCCTTACGTCAATGTAGTGGTTGCCAGACAAGACAATAAAAACAGTCAGAAGGTAAAAAATTTCGTCAAAGCTTATGAGTCTGATGAAGTGGAGAAGAAAGCCAAAGAAATTTTTAAAGGAGGAGCCGTGAAAGGATGGTAGTGCTGAATTTGAGAATCTTAAGGCCCAAATTTTTAGTGTTTTTACGAACACTGATTCATAAACGTCAAAAGTGAATTATCTTCATCCCGTTTCTCATTTTTAGTCTTCGAAAATATAAAAGAACTGTCAAACAATTATGTAGACAGTTTTTTTACGGATTATTTTTCATTTTCTCAATTTGAGATAATAAAAATTTTAGCTATTTTTGCTTACAATCAAATAAAAAGGCATTATGTTAAAGAAAACCGCCATTGTAAGTTTATTCACTCTTATTTCTGTTTCTTATATGGCTCAGACAAATAATACTCTACCGGTTTATTTAGACGAATCCAAACCTGTAGAACAACGTATCCAGGACGCTCTTTCCAGAATGACACTGGAAGAAAAAGTGGCTATGCTGCATGCCCAGTCAAAATTCAGCTCACCGGGTGTTCCCAGACTGGGAATTCCTGAATTCTGGACTACTGACGGACCTCATGGGGTACGTCCTGAGGTAATGTGGGACGAATGGGACCAGGCAGGTTGGACCAATGATTCTATTATCGCCTACCCTGCCCTGACGGCTTTATCTGCTACATGGAATAAAAAAATGTCATGGAACTATGGTAAAGCTTTAGGAGAAGAAGCCCGCTACAGGAAAAAAGATATCCTTTTAGGACCCGGAGTAAATATTTACAGGACTCCCCTGAACGGAAGAAATTTTGAATATATGGGGGAAGATCCTTATCTGACTTCAAAAATGGTAGTTCCTTATATTAAAGGAGTACAATCTAATGGTGTAGCAACTTCTGTAAAACATTTTGCCCTCAATAACCAGGAGATGTTCCGTCATACAAGTAACGTGAATGTAGATGACAGAACGCTTTATGAAATCTACCTTCCACCCTTCAAAGCAGCAGTAACTGAAGGAGATTCCTGGACGATTATGGGTGCTTACGATATGTACAAAGGCCAGTATGCCAGCCAGAATCAATATCTTCTGAATGACATTCTGAAAAAAGAATGGAAATATAAGGGAGTGGTTGTATCCGACTGGGGAGCTGTCAATAATACGGAACAAGCCATCCACAACGGGTTGGATCTTGAATTCGGAACATGGACCAATGGTCTTTCTGCCGGAACTAAAAATGCTTATGACAACTACTTTCTGGCAAAGCCTTATCTTGATTTAATTAAATCCGGAAAAGTAGGAACCACGGAGCTTGATGATAAAGTAACCAGGCTGCTTCGTCTTGCCTATCAGACCACCATGAACAGAAATAAACCTTTTGGGAATATTGCTTCTGAGGAACATAAAGCTGTAGCAAAAGAAATTGGCGAGGAAGGAATTGTTTTATTAAAGAACCAGGGGAATGTTCTTCCCATCGATCTTAATAAAGCCAAAAAAATCGCCGTGATAGGTGAAAATGCTATTAAGATTATGACTGTGGGTGGTGGTTCGTCATCATTAAAGGTAAAATATGAAGCGCTTCCTCTGGACGGAATCAAATCCAGATTTGGAAAACAGGCTGACATTCAATATGCAAGAGGGTATGTAGGAGATATTGGTGGAGAGTATAACGGGGTAAAGTCCGGACAGGACTTAAAAGACAGCCGTTCTGAAACAGAGCTTTTGAACGAAGCTGTAGCATTGGCTAAAAAGTCAGATTATGTCATCTTTGTAGGCGGACTGAATAAAGCAGACTTCCAGGACAGCGAAGGAAATGACAGAAAAAGTTATGGCCTTCCTTACAATCAGGATCACGTCATCTCTGCACTGGCAAAAGCCAATAAAAACCTTGCAGTAGTCCTGGTATCCGGAAATGCTGTGGCCATGCCATGGATTAAAGAGGTTCCAAGTGTTGTACAGGCATGGTATCTGGGTTCCGAAGCAGGAAATTCTATTGCTTCCGTTTTAGCAGGGGATTCTAATCCTTCCGGAAAACTTCCTTTTACTTTTCCAGTAAAACTGGAAGATAACCCGGCTCACCAACTTGGAGAATATCCGGGACAAAAAGAAGAATTTGCAGCAGGAAAAGGAAAAGACCAGAAAAACCCAATCAATATTACCTATAACGAAGGAATTTTTGTTGGATACCGTTGGCATGATACCAAAAACATCAAGCCTCTTTTCAGTTTCGGACATGGATTAAGCTATACTAGCTTTGAATTTGGAAAAGCAAAAGCGGATAAAACGGTAATTTCACAGGGTGACACCATCACTTTTATAGTGAGTGTAAAAAATACAGGAAAGAAAGCAGGTGCTGAAGTAGCCCAGCTTTACATCAGTGATTTAAAATCATCTGTTCCCCGCCCTGCAAAAGAGCTGAAAGGTTTCGAAAAAGTATTTTTAAACCCCGGAGAACAAAAAGAAGTAGCTTTTACCATCGATAAGACTGCATTAAGTTATTTTGATGCCGGTAAACATGACTGGGTAGCAGAACCCGGAGATTTTGAAGCTCTGATTGGAAATTCTTCAGACGCAATTAAAACGAAAGTGAAGTTTACACTGAAATAAACACAAGATTATTAATGGAAACCGACTGCCTTCGTTGATTTCTATCGATATACAATTATAAAAGCAGATCCTAACAGGAATCTGCTTTTTATTTGTTATCAAATTCAGCTTTATATTTTTCTCAGGTTTTGTACTTAACAGATCTAAAATCTGAAGGAGATAAAAATTAACCAAAAAAACGTCAGGCTTCCAACTTACCTTACATGAAATGAAAAGCAGGCTTCTCGCTGAAACCTGCTTACCTATCTTGTACTACTTTGCTCCTCCTGAATTTTTCTCAAGATCAGTTTTAGTATTTTCTTTTACTTTCTGATTTCCGAAACGTTTTACAAAAGTAAGTGAAACTCCGTACCAGTCCCATTTTGAATACTCTCTGAAAGTCCCGTCCTGGCTGTACGTTGTATTATCTGCATAGGGTCTTTTAAAAATATTCATCAGCTGCATACTCAGTTCCATCTGAGTTTTGGGGAATATTTTAGTGACTGAAATATTATGGAAAACATTGGTATTATTGGCGTATGAATTTCCGTTATTCTGATTGGCAAGTTCTACCCATGCACTTACATTAATATTTTTACTGAAGAGATTGGTATATGATATATTGGCGGAAGCTCCCCAATAGCTGATATAATCTTTACCCCCCAGCCTGTTTTTCTCATTAAAATCCTTATTGTTAATATAGTACCATCCGAATCCCGCATTTACATTCAGTTTATTTTTCAGGAAGTTCTGGTTGGTATTGGCAAAAAGGTAATATTTCTCAACTTTTCCATCGAAGTTCCCAGGTAATGAAACGGTTCTCCCGTTTTCCGTTACATAGGTAGTCCAGTAATCCTGATTGGTATGCATATACCTTGCAGAAATAAAGTACTTTTTCAAAAGTCCGAATTTCAGATAAAGCCGGTCATTAGGGTTAGGATTCAGATAAAGATTTCCTCTGGAATATGTTCCATTGATTTCAGGTGCCAGAAAAGGGTTAAATTCAGAATACCAAGGTCTCCAAATGCTTCGGTTATAGGTAAGACTCAAATCAAATTTCTCTGAAAAATTATATTTCAGCAATAGATTGGGAAGAAAAGTTCCATACGCATCTTTTCTCTCTGTACCTGCAACATCCTGTCTTACTTTATAATCAATATATTCATACCGAAGCCCGATTCTTGTTTCCAGTTTTCCGAAAAATGTTTTACTGTAATTGGCATATAAAGAACTTAGATTATCCTCATAATGAAAGGTATCATTTCTCGAAAGATTATAATATTCTGACTTTGGATCGTTCATACTGAATCCATAAAGGCTGTTGGGAATAACATGATTGTTGATTTCCGTTTTACCTCCTACTTCTATCGTACCTCCGGATTTACCTAAAGGCTGCGTATAATCTATTTTCAGAAAATAATTACGCATTTGGTTTGAGCTGATAATTCCTAGCTGCTGAGCGGTTTTCACTCCCTGTTTATCAATTTCCTTATCAATTAAATTATCATTGTCATTGCTGGAATAATTGGTCCCTAAATTAATATCTAAAATCCTATTCTTTTCTTTATCATAGTATTTGTAGAAGGCATTAGTCCCTAAATTACGGCTGAATCCCCACATATTTTGAGTCTGATGAAAAGAATCATC
Source organism: Chryseobacterium sp. Bi04 (assembly GCF_918698085.1). Lineage (GTDB taxonomy): Bacteria > Bacteroidota > Bacteroidia > Flavobacteriales > Weeksellaceae > Chryseobacterium. The sequence goes on along the minus strand of NZ_CAKKLP010000004.1, from coordinate 14,821 downwards.
AGGATTTCCATTAGTGAAGATCATTCCATCAGATTCTGCCAGAGATAAATTCCTGTTCTGTGAATACTCAAATACAAATCCGATATTATTTTTGTCATTCAACTCAAATTCTGAGGTAGAGGAAAGAGAAGGACTTTCATTTCTCGTCTCGTTTTCCATATTAAACTGGGTCGTTTTATTACTTGCATACCGGTTATCCCATGTTTCAGTCTTCTGTACATAATTTCCGCTATTGTAACCTCCTATCAGGGTCTGGGTAAATTTTTTCTTATGGTAGTTCAGGTTGAAATTCGTGTATTGTGAATTTTTGGTACTTTGCCTGTTGTTTAAGGAGATACTTCCTTTCAATCCTTCGTCATCCCTTTTTTTCAGGACAATATTGATCACGGAGCCCGAAGTTTCATACCTTGAGGAAGGGCTTGTAATCACTTCAATCTTCATCAGGTTATCTGCCGGAATTGTTTTAAGATATTCTTTTAATTCTTTACCTGTAAAAACTGATTTTCTATCATTAATATAAACCGTTACGGTCTGCCCTTCTGCTTTTACAGCATCATTATTATCAATACTCACCAAAGGGGTCATTCTCAGAACATCCCACGTTGTATTTCCTGCAAGAATAGCACTGTTGGCAACATTAAATACCGTTCTGTCTACTTTAGATTCTACCGTCGGTTTTCTGGCCACCAGAGTAACGGCTTCAATCTCTTTTTGCTTAACAGTATCTTTTGCAACCTGGGTTTGGGCCAAGGTCAAAGAACCTGCTAATAATGCTATTGGAAATAAAATTGTTTTCATTTGAAATTATAGTTTATTCTATAAGACCACTATGAGGAGCTATTTGTTACACCCAATAGTGAAAAAGTCGAATAAATACTTAATTCTTAGTAAGATATCGGATTCCCAAGCAATAAAAAAAACAGCAAAACAAAACCGTTTACAATAAAACGCCAATAAAAACAACATATAACCATCAAATTCACAGCGAATTATTCAAAACCATACAGTATTCCAAATTTCATTTTCACTTAAAAATCATTTACTGTTTTATACACAAAAAAAGGCCCGGATCTCTCTCACCCGGGCCGCTAGCAATAGCAAATTTACAAGGATTAATATTAAAAAATATGCTAGTTTATATTTTCAAAATAATGGATAACGCCTACTTCCGGCAGACGAAATTTATCCTTATTAAGATCAGTCTCCTGATTGTTGCTGTTTTCTAAAAAAGAGTTGCTGAATAACGCATAAGAAGGCTGTTCTGCAAGCCCATTTTTCAGCAGCTGATGAGCTTCTACAATGGTTTTACCGTATAATTTTCTGAAACTTCCGATATTATATTGTGAAAATGTTCCGTAGTGCACAATAAACTTCAAGGATAATGCTATAGTAGTACTTAAACTTTTACTTAATTCTTCAATTTTTTTATTAAAGGCATTCCTCATTTTCATGAGTATTTTCGAAATATTCTGATAGGAAGGATTTTCGTCATACCTATAAAATAAAATGGCATCTCCTTCAATCTCTGAGATTTCAAAATAACGACCGTTCACATCGATCAGTGTAGAAAGTAGTTGTCTTACAATATATTCTCCTGTATAAAGTTTTGTATTGAACACAAATTCTGTAAATCCGCTAAAATCCGGAATAAGAATGATTCCCTCCTGTATATTTGTATTCTTCATAATGATAATGGATTAAAAACCTGCTTCATCGGTAAAGACGAAGCAGGTTCAATTTTACTTTATTGCCATCCGCCTCCTACAGAACGATAGAGTGCCGTTATGGCATTCAGTCTTTGCGCTTTCAGGGAAGCCAGTTCCAGTTCAGCCTGAAGCTTATTGGTTTGTGCAATGATCACCTCTACATAAGTGGCTGAATTATATTTAAATAAAATATCAGCTTTCTTCACCGCTTCATTGGATTTTAAAGCCAGTCCTTCCGCTATTTTTTGCTGTTCCTCAAGCTTCTGAATTTGGACTAAAGCATCAGAAACTTCGCCTACTGCTTTTAAAACAGATTGTTTAAAGGTAATTTCAGCCTGATCTGCCAACACCTTAGACTGCTCATACTGTGTTTTCAGCTGCTTACCATTCAAAATAGGCTGTGTAATAGCTCCGGCAGCCATTCCGAAAAGTGATCCCGGCACACTGAACCATTTGCTGATCTGAAATGCGTTCACTCCACCCTGAGCAGTAATGCTCAATGAAGGATACATGCTCATTTTAGCCACATGGATAGCCGCAGCACTTTTCCTTACCTCAAGTTCAGCACTTTTAATATCCGGTCTGTAGCTTAACAGCTCTGAAGGGATACCTGCTGCGATATGGTCCGGAGACGCTACCGTATTCAGGCTCGCACTTCTTTCAATCTTACCGGGCATTGAACCTGTAAGCAGACTTAGTGCATTTTCCTGTGTGGTAACGGAACTTTCAATAGCCGGAATTGATTTTAAGATCTGATCCCTTACAATTTCCTGCTGTTGTACCGCCAACGCTGTAGTCAATCCAAGTTCCTGTTGTTTTGTCAGAAATTTCAGGGTATTTTCTGCATAGGTAAGGTTAGATTTTGTGATCTCTAACTGAGTATCCAGCATTAATACATTATAATATCCCTGCACTACAGCTGCCACCAACTGGGTTTTCACAGCCTTTCCGGCTTCCTGGGTTTTAAGATATTCGGCCAGCGCCTGCTCTTTTCTTCCTTTGATCTTCCCCCAGATATCGGCTTCCCAGGAAAGGTTGACAGAAGCTGTATAATCTTCCATATACCTTTTCCCCATGAACTGCCCTGCCATCATCCCGTTCATACTGTTATCCGAAGGGCGGCTGATATTTGCGTTGGCAGCAGCACTTACCGTAGGAACATTTCCCCATTTACTCTGATTATAAGCCAATGAGGCAAACTCAATCTGTTTTAAGGCTAGCTGAAGGTCATTATTCTGTACCATAGCTTTGTCAATCAATGCTACGAGAACAGGATCTTTGAAAAAATCTTTGTAGCTGATCTTGGCGATATTCTCGTTCTGCTCTACAGCTATACTGTCACTTCTGAAAGCCTCAGGCATTTTCAATTCAGGACGTTCATATTTCTGAACTTTGCAGGACATAGCTGTTCCTGAAATGAATGCGATATAGACTATATTTTTAATTTTCATTTTTAAAATCATTTGAATTAATATTCCCAGTCAGCATCCGTTACCACTCTTCCATTGATTCTCTCATGTAAAGCCTGGAATACCACGAAAAGAACAGGAACTACAAAAATTCCTAAGATCGTTCCGAAAAGCATTCCTGAAATGGCAGCATATCCAATAGAATGGTTACCCAACGCTGACGGACCTACTACAAATAGCAACGGAAGCAATCCGGTAATAAATGCTAAAGAAGTCATCAAAATAGGACGCAAACGGGCTTTGGCCCCCTCAACGGCAGAAGCAATGAGGCTTTTGCCCGCTCTACGTCTCTGTATTGCAAATTCCACAATCAGGATACCGTTCTTGGCCAGAAGCCCGATCAGCATCACCAGTGCAATCTGAACATAAATATTATTGGATAGATCAGCCAGTGTAATCCCCACAAATACTCCTGATAATCCTACAGGAATAGCAATTAATACCGCTAGTGGAAGGATATAGCTTTCATACTGGGCTGATAAAAGGAAGAATACAAATACAATACACAATCCGAAAATCATCACCGACTGTGAGCTGGACCCTGCTTCTTCACGGCTCATACCTTTATAATCATACGTATATCCCGGAGGAAGCACCTGCTTGCTGACTTCATCAATAGCTGCCATAGCCTGACCTGTACTGTATCCCGGAGCTGCCATCACTGTTAAATTAGATGAATTAAAAAGGTTAAAACGATCCACCACTTCAGCTCCCGTCACTTGTTTTAAACTTACCAATGTATTAACAGGAACCATTTGTCCCAGGCTATTTTTAACGAAAATTCCGTTCAGGGATTCTTTATCCTGTCTTGTCTCCGGAGTGGATTGTACCAATACTCTATAATATTTTCCAAATCTGTTGAAATCCGAAGCCTGAATACTTCCGTAATACCCCTGCATTACTCCCAATACATCAGAAACATTGACTCCCAGCTGGGCAGATTTCACTTCGTCGACAAGGACTTCAAACTGAGGATAGGTAACATCAAATGTTGTAAATGCTACCGCTACTTCCGGCCTCTGCATCAAAGCACCCATCATTCCGTAAGATATGTTTCCTAAATTCTGAAGTTCTCCATTCGTACGGTCCTGAAGCACAAGCTCCATTCCACTGGTATTTCCAAAACCATCTACCGTTGGGGTATTGATCACAAGGAAATTTGCTCTTTTATCCTGAGAAAGCATTCCCTGGGTTTGTCCTATAATGTCATTGATATTATTAACAGATCCTCTTTGTCCTGCCTTTTTTAATTTAACAAATATAGAAGCGGCAGAAGAGGACATAGAGCCACTGAATAAATTCAGCCCGTCTACAGAAATCACTTTATCGACTGCAGGATTTTTCATCAGAAGATCTTCTGTATCGGACACTACTTTTGACGTTCTGTCTTTCGATGCTCCCGGAGCCAGATTGGCTGTTACAATTATGAAACTCTGATCTTCATCCGGAATAAACCCCTTAGGAGTGGTCATAGACATCCATGCAAACAAGCCTCCGAAAGCAAAGATCAGGATGAAAGCAATCCATTTCTTTTTTAACAGGAATAATACCGTTTTTCCGTAACGGAAAGTCAGTTTATTGAAACTCGCATTAAAACCGGCAAAGAAGCGGTCTTTAAAATTCATTTTCTCATGAGAACCACCGTGATGCTGTTTTAAGAATAAAGCACATAAAGCCGGGCTCAGGGTCAGTGCATTCACGGCAGAAATAATGATGGCAATAGCTAACGTTAATGCAAACTGCTGATAAAATAGCCCTGTAGAACCACTCATAAAGGCTACCGGAACGAATACCGCAGACATAATCAAGGTAATAGATACAATAGCTCCTGTGATCTCGCTCATGGCTGACATGGTTGCCGCCCTCGGATTCAGTTTTTTATGCTCCATTTTAGCATGGACCGCTTCTACTACTACAATGGCATCATCTACTACAATACCAATGGCGAGCACCAGAGCAAATAAGGTCAGAATATTGATAGAGAATCCGAAAACTTTCATGAAAAAGAAGGTTCCGACGATAGATACCGGAACTGCAATAGCCGGAATCAAAGTAGAGCGGAAATCCTGTAAGAAGATGTATACTACAATAAATACAAGGATAAATGCTTCAATTAAAGTATGGATTACCTGTTCTATAGACTGGTCCAACGCTTCTTTTGTAGCATACGGAATTTCATAATCCATTCCTTCGGGAAAGGATTTTTCCAGTTCTTTCATTCTCTCCTGAAGGGCAATTTGTACTTCATTGGCATTGGATCCTGCCATCTGGAAGATCGCCATCGTTACAGAGGCTTTTTTGTTATAATTGGAAGAAACCGTATAACTGTAAGCTCCAAATTCTATCTTGGCGATATCCTTTAATTTTAAGACAGAACCATCGTTCAGTGCTTTAATTGTAATATTTTCATACTGTTCCGGCTCTGTGAATTTTCCTTTGTAGCGAAGTACATATTCCATTACCTCTTTACTTCTCTCCCCCAATCTTCCCGGTGCCGCTTCAAGGTTTTGGGTCTGAATAGCACGGGAAACTTCTGCAGGAGTAAGATTATAGGAAGTCAGCTTATTCGGATCCAGCCAGATACGCATTGAATAATCTTTATTTCCGTATACCATGGCATCCCCTACTCCTTTTACCCTTTTTAATTCCGGGACAATATTAATCTTGGCATAGTTTTCAAGGAAAAGATCATTCATTGAACCATCTTTACTCGTCAGGGAAACCATGGCGATCATACTGTTTTGTCTTTTCACGGTAGTAATTCCGGCCTGGATTACCTCAGCAGGAAGCTGGTTTGTTACCTGTGCTACCCTGTTCTGAACATTAATGGCTGCCTGGTCGGGGTCTGTTCCCAATTTAAAAATAACAGTAATACTTAATGTTCCGTCATTACTTGCTGTAGAAGTAATATAATCCATATTTTCTACCCCGTTAATCGCGTTTTCCAGCGGTGGAGCTACAGATCTTGCAATCGTTTCAGCGTTGGCTCCCGGATAGGCTGCCGTTACCATCACGGTAGGCGGTGCAATGTCCGGAAATTTTGTGATCGGCAGACTTACCATCCCCACAATTCCCAGAATAACAAGCAATACGGAAATAACCGTTGCCAGTACGGGTCTTTTTATAATTTTCTTTAACATGATTTCTTCTTACGATTTTTTCTGTTGAGCATTCTTCTTCTGAGCCACTACAGGAGTTCCCGGCTGTAACCTGTCGAAACCGGAAACAATGTATTGATCACCAGCCTTAAGCCCGGTAGATACGATGAAATAATCTCCTGCTTTTCCATTGACTTCAACGGGCAGCATGGCAGCCTTTCCATCTTTAATGGTAAATACAAAAACTTTATCCTGAATCGTTCTTGTAGAAGCAATGGGAAGTAAAACAACATTGCTGTAAAACTGATCCAGCACGATTTTTCCGGTATTTCCGCTTCTCAGCATGTTTTTCGGATTATTGAATTTCGCTCTTAAAGTAATAGAGCCTGTGGTTTTATTAAACTGTCCCTCTACAGCATCAATTCTTCCTGTTTCAGCATATTTCTCTCCTCCTGAAAGCAATAGAGAAACCGCTGGTGTATTTTTGATCACTTCATCAATACTGCTTCCTACATATTGTTTCTGAAAATTATTAAAGTCATTTTCACTTAAACTAAAATAGGTGTATACCTGATGAATATCTGAAAGCAGCGTGATAGGATCCTGATTTCCAGGGGTCATTAAACTTCCCAAACGGTAGTTGAACCTTCCGATAAACCCACTTACCGGTGCTTTAATCACAGAAAAATTAAGATTAATCTTTGCAGATTCAATAGAAGAAGTGGTCTGGCTTACCGCTCCTCTTGCAGCATTATAAGATGCTTCCGCCTCTTTTACCTGAATTTCCGAAACCATTTTATTTCTGAATAGCTCCTTCTTTCTGTCCAGATCAATTTTAGAAGTGGAAAGGTTCGCCTGAGCGGTAATCAAAGCGGCCTGGGCACTTTTAAGCTGCTCTCTGAATACCTGATCTTCAATTTTGAAAAGAGGCTGCCCCGCTCTCACAAAATCTCCTTCGTCTACAAAAATTTTACTTAAATATCCTGTTACCTGAGGTCTGATCTCAACATTGGAAACGCCCTCTACAGATGCTGCATATTCCCTGGAAACAGAAGCATCTCCCTGCTTCACTGTTTCTACAGGAAGTTCGGGTGCCTGCTGCTGATAAGATTGATTTTGATTATTTTTCCTGCATCCCGCCAAGACAATAAGCGAGAGGAAAAGTATGGTTGATTTCTGAATTAAAAATCTTTGCATAACAATATTCCTTTTAAATTTACCGCACAAAATTCGAACGAAAAAAATTCAATAGGATTATTCAAAAAACTTCTTGTTTTGTCAAAAAGACGCCTAGTTTTTAAAAACATGAGAAATATCATTCATAGGTAATTTAAATGATAGATATTCATATTTTTAATCAGAATTATATTTTAAATTTAGCAAAAAGACGTCAATCAATATAACTCATTCATTATCAGTATAGATCATCTTTTCTATATTCCAAAGGAGATCTGCCCGTATGTTTTTTAAAAAACTTGCTGAAAGAGGCCTGGTCTGAAAACTTCAGCTGCAGAGCGACTTCATTGATGTTTAAATTAGGGTTCTTAAGTAAAAGCCTGGCTTCTACAGCCAACACCTGATGAATAATTTCCCGGGGAGATTTAAACATCGTTTTATTAATAACTTTGGTAAGGTATTTCCGGCTGATGCATAATTTATCAGCATAAAACTGAACATTATGCTCTTCTTTGAAATGATCCTGAACCAGTATAAAAAAACTGGTGGTAAGCTCATCTTCCCTATGGGTCACCAGATGTGGCTTTTCTATTTTTTTGAAATAATTATCAATCTCGTAGATTACCAGTGAAAAGTGATGCCAAATCATTTCATTGAAATAATAATTGTCTTTTTCCTTATTATTCAGCATCTTCAATTCGTCAAGATGAAACTGAAGCTTTCTGTACATATCAGGTTCATTCCTGATAATATGGGTAGGGTCTGATGACAGGCTTTTTAACACATTATTCGACTTATAATTAAATCCTGCCTGAGAAATAAAATCTACAGAAAAGAAGATATATTTAGCATTATAATCTTCAGCAATATTTTCTACCCAAAAAGTTTCTGCCATTGGACAAAAAACGGCATCTCCCTGAGACACCTCATAACTAGTATCATCGAGTCGAAAGCTGACACTTCCCTTCTGTACTAAAAAAATGCAAAAATAGTCTGAACGGTAAGGAATATTTGGTTTTATAATATAATTTACCTTGTCAATATCCATGACAACAAATTCTTTGATCCTGAGATCAAATTCCACCTGTTCCAGAACTTCATCAAAAGCCAATTGTGAAACAAAATCAGGTTCTGTCTGCTTTTTTTTAGCCATCAAAGATAAATTAGGACACGAAGGTAGTGAATAAAAAAATTTAAATACTAAATAGAGATGTTTATATTTTGGCTAAAGCCAATGGGTATTCAATTATTTAAAAAATGGGCTAAAGCCCAATTCTATTGATATTTTTATAGGTATAAATTTTTAAGACATCTCCCTTAATGTAATTATTGATGAAACATTGTATTATCCAACAATTCTACTGCAAGCTAAAAATATAGTACAATGAAAATAAATAAATCGATAAATCCGCCTATTGCTCTTTATATTACCTCAATAATCAATTCCTTATCATACCCGTTATCTTTTTCATCTATATATCCATGGGGATTGCAGATAACTTCCGTTTGTCCTACTTTATACCTGCAAGGAGTATGAATATGTCCATGAATCCAGTATAATGGATTATGTTCCGTTATAAAAAATTCAAGATCAGAAACATAAGCAGAGGTCAATGGATCTTCCTTATAGTATTCGGGTACAGACTGAATGCTTGGTGCATGATGGGTGACTACAATATTTTTAAGTCCTTTTGAATTTTCAAGACTTTCCTGTAACCATAGTTTTGAGAACTGGTGTATTTTAAAAGTATCTACGGTTCTCAATTTTGAATAGGAAGGATCCCGTCTTATCATTTTGTAATCATTCATTTTAGACTGGCATAGCATTCCGTACTCCATAGCATTCCCGAAAATGGAGAAATCAGTCCATAATGTTGCTCCATGAAAACGGATTCCGTCAATATCCACAAAAGAATTTTCGAGTACAAAAACATTTGAGCCCTGAGCCGCTTCTTTAATTTTGTAAAGCGTTTTGGGATATGCCCCTTTATAATATTCATGATTGCCAAGAACATAAACTACTGGTTTATCCGGGATCTTAGACTTTATCCATTCTACTCCTTTGGTTCCCAAGTTTACATCTCCAGCCAATACTATAACATCCGAATTGTCAAAACACAGTTCAGTACTTCCAAATTCCTGATGAAGATCGCTAATGATTTGTATTCTCATACTGCAAAAATAAAAAGAACAAATAGAATTACAGGATCAGTCTCAAAAGTTGTGGACTAAGCAAATTGGATTAAACTAAAACTTCTTGTTTGGATGACATTAAATATGTGATTTTTATATTTTGACCTGAAAATGGGATGGAAATAACCTTTTATTCACGCAAAGGAAAAATAATTCGGATGCTCTATTTTAAGAAAGCAAAGAAAGGCGACTTTGTCGCTGAATAAGCGATATAAAAAGTTTAGCTTCATCAAAATCGATTTCTAATCGATTCATTCTTGGCTCACTTAAAAATCAAACGTAATAAAAATAGAACTTTGCGTCAAAGAAAGGTGTATTGAGGTAAATTTATATTACCCCCAACTTTTGCACCTGATCCGAATTACACCCAAGAGATGTTAGTCTCAATAAAAAAGAACCGGCACAAGTACCGATTCCCTTTCTCATATAGTTTGTGTAATTTTAAGGCCACTTATGATGAAACTGCCATCTCAGCACGTTTCATTTTTAAGCTTCTTATTATAAAATAGGATAACATTCCCAATGCTAAAACAGCGTAACCAATCAGGATAATCAGATTCAGACTTCCCACAGCAAATTCTGATGGAAAAACCTGACTCATTAAAGTCATGAAAGATAAACCTATCCCAGCTCCCAAGAAGTAACTTGTAGAACTCAAACTTGATGCCACACCGTAATTGGAAGGTTCAACATCCTGAATTCCCATGACGGATAAAGCGGTAAAACAAAAGGTCATCCCAATTCCTGAAATACATGCAGCTCCCAATAACACTACTGTTAACGGATGTCCTGTATAGACAGCTCCCAATAATAACATTCCTCCCGTCAGCATAAATAACCATCCAAAAATTCCCATTTGAGAAGAATTTAATCGTTTGGAAACCTGTGGTAAAATAAATTTGGCCGTTAAAGCTGAGACAATACTGAACGGAACCAGCATTAATCCTGCTGAGGCAGCAGTATATCCCATATCTTTCTGAAGCATTAATGAAATAAGAAATAAAAAGCCGATAAAAAATGCTCCAAGAGTAAAGAAAGCGGCATTAGAAACCACAAGTGATTTATATTTAAACAGTTGTAAATCAATTAACGGCTCAGCTACAGACTTCAATCGGTAGAAAACCATTACTAAAAGCACCATAGCGAGTACTAGAGAACCGATCACCAGAAAAGGCTGTTCTTTAATGTGAATCAGCTCATGTGTTCCATAAGTTAAGCTTAAAAGCCCTAACACCATCAGGATCCCTGAAACGGCATCTGCTTTCTGTACGGTTTCGCTTTTCTCATCTTTTGGCAAATAGTAGTAAGACAGGATCAGTGTAACTAAAAGAATCGGGACATTAATCAGGAATACCCAATGCCAGCTTAGATAAGTACTGATGATGCCTCCTACAGAAAGGCCACTTCCGGAACCAATAGCCGCAAAAGAACTGAAAATTCCAATAGCATGGTTTCGCTCCTGCTCGCCTCTGAAAGTATTGGTCACAATAGATAATGCTGACGGCATTACAAAGGCAGCTCCCAATCCCTGCAAAGCACGGAATATTGCCAGCACTTCAAATTTTTCCGATAATCCGGCTCCTAATGATGTTAACATGAAGATAAAAGCTCCCAGTAAAAACATTTTCTTTCTTCCAAGCTGATCAGAAAGTTTTCCTCCAATGATCAGGAAACCTCCAAAAAACAATACATATAGGGTCTGCAGCCACTGAACGGTTTCTGCACCAATATGGAACTGTTCTTGGATAGAAGGAATCGTTAAATTAATAATGGCAATATCCAAAGCCTCTACAAATGTTCCCACCGATGCTAAAATTAATATTACATTCTTCCTTGTATCCATATATTCAAATTTCCTGCAAAATTAAAATTAACAGAACATATGTGAAAATTTTACAGTAAATTTGGAACAATAATACAATTATATACATCACAAAAGAACAATTAAACTGTATTAAAGACATATTATTATAAAAACAGAACAAATGGCAACAGAAAATTACAATCCGGATGAAAAAGACCTGTCTATTCTCCGCCTTCTCCAAAAGGATGCTAAAATGAGTGTCCGGGATATTTCAGCAAGGATCAACCTGAGCCCCACTCCAACCCATGAGCGTATTAAGCGTATGGAAAAGCTAGGGATCATTAAAGAATATACGGCTGTAGTAGACCGTAAAAAAGTGAATAAAGGAATGATGGTTATCTGCATGATTGCCTTGAATGTTCACAATAAAAAAACAGCAGGAAAATTCATTGAGGAAGTAGGAAAACTGAAGGAAGTTGTGGAATTCTACAACATCAGTGGTGATTTTGACTTTATGCTGAAGATTCTGGCTCCTAATATGGATGAATTTCATGAGTTTTTTGTAAACAAACTTTCAGAAATTGAAGGAATTGGCCAGACAAAAAGTATTTTCGTGATGAGCAGTATTAAAGAAAGTGCTCAAATTCTTTAATTTTTTCAGCTTATCATCAGCTTATTTTTTTCTTCGGGGCATCTATTATTTTTGCTCTCACGGAAGATTATAAAGATACATCAGAGATCTGTTAAAAATTAAACACTTTTCTTTTTTAAGATTTTAATCTGTACTTTTTCCTGTATCATGCAGAATCAGATTTCAGTTTAAAAATTTTAATTCCACAACAGCATCCCAATAAAAACATCTTATTTTTTGTTCAAAAAAATACAATTTCCTAAAAGCTTACTTCATAATAAAAAACATAAATTTTACATTTTCTACTGTTTTTTTATTGAAAAATCATCCACTCATAATCTAATAATTTATGCAGCCAACAAAAAAAAAATCATTTCTTATTTCTTTTACTTGATTTTCACTTCAAAAACAATTAAAAATTAATCGACTGATTATCAATAAATAAGCAAGCTACACACATACATAGTGTAGCTGTGTCGTATGCTATTTTTTGGAAATATTCTCTGTAATTAGATATGTTTGCAATGTGAAAAATATAAACTTCAAAAAAAATTAAAATTAACAATCATTAAAATTATTTTGAAAAAGTAGAAAGTGAATTGCAAGCCTCCCCTTTTAGTTATTTAAATCTAGTAAAAAGTAAAAACACAACACAAATGACAAAAAACACAAATGACAAAACTAAAGGGGGAGCGTTTTTAAAAAATTAAACAAATAATATCAAACAGAAACACAAACGAAAAAAAAGGAGCCTATTAACACAATACTTTATGATGAAAATAATATCTTAAAACACAATTAACCGAGAAGTATTTTTTCAGAACGAATACTTCTTAAGATATTACAACTTATATTATTTGTTTATTAAAGATTGCACATACAAATGTGTAATCTTTTTTTATGTCCTAAAGAAAATGGCTATCCAGATCTTCCTTCATATTGAACTTGTTTGCCCTTTTTATTTCAATCATTTTAAGCTTAAGATAAACTAAATTCATAGCATTTCACTCAGCTTGTGACTAAAGCTTTAATTAGTTTAAACAGACATATCATAAAAACAGCTGTATAGATTTATACAGCTGTTTTTTATGATATTTTAATTGATCTATTGTATTGAGGATAATTACTTCCAATAATTCCAAACTGATCCATCAAATATTGCCAATGTTTTACTGGCCGTATCGTAACAAATCATACCGGGATATGGATTCTTAACGTTGCTATGAGGTATGGCTACCTTTGGAAGTATCATTGCCTTATCTGGAGCCTCCAGTACCAGAACTCCATCTGCAGAGCTGGAAGAATTCCCTATAACTACACCTTTCCCTGATTCTGCTGAATTATTTACAGCTACGGCATTTGAATTTCCTGCATCTGACAAATCTTTCCATACATCATTTTCGTATACTTTTACTTTTTTATCAGTCATATCAAAGATAAAAGTTCCATTAACCAGTGTTCCTGTGGGAAGTCCGGAGGTAGCCGGAAGAATTAATCCTTTTGTATTGTTGGAAACATTATTAAAATCCAATACTGTACTGTTTCCATCTACAGACTGCTTATCAATAGCTACCTGGGCAAAAAAGGAATTAAAAATAATAAGCGCAACTGCAGTACTGATATTTTTTATATTTTTCATATGTTTATTATAAATTAGATTAATCATTACAGCTTTTCTCTACACATTTCCATTCGGTGCCGTTATAAAGTTTCACACATTTATCCTGTATATCATATAAAAGCATGCCTTCTTTTGGATCTGCAACGGCATCACCAGGCTGTGGCGTCTGGCTCACATGCTGTACTCTTGTAATGACAAAACCTTTATTTTTAGATTCCAGAGCGATGAAACCATTAGGTATATTTTCCGGCCACGCAGCATTTTTCTGCTGTACAGTAATTCCAAACTTAGTAAAACCATCAGGAGTTCCTGAAGCACCGGGCTTTGTACAAACATCATCAATTTCGTTAATGATAACAGGTGCATTACCACAACTTGTTTTATCATTTAATAATCCATCAGGCCATAAAGACGGGCATGTAGCCTGTGTCGCGTTGGGCCCGCAGAAACTTGAACCACCGGCACCAAGATCACTAACGGATCCCATAGCAATGGCTACTATCTGGCTATCATTACTGATAACAGATCCGGGACCTCCTCCACTTACATCAGCTTTTGCAATACAGTAGGCTTTTCCATTGGGAGCTCCTATATATTTAACGGAAGGATAAGTTGTTGACTGCTGGGTAAATGTTCCGCATATCTCCACAACACTCCCTGCATCCATTTCTATAGTAGAGCTGGTTCCCGGAAATGCACCCATAAAAGTAGGATCTCCCTGAGAAACAGATCCTGTAAGTGACAGGAATGATTTCTTTCCTAGTTTAATTTTCGAATTTTTCTGGGTTCCGAATGTTCCAATCGTAATGGATCCTGTAGATTTTACACTTGCCCCATCCAGGATATCCAACTCTCCATTAACCTGAATATCAACAGACTGCAACTGCCCGGATTGTATGATAAGTGTTGCCCCATTCGGAATCGCAATACTGCTGCTCACTGTAAGATTTCCATTCAGACAATAGGTATTGCCACTGAGTATTGCCTGTCCTGTGTAGGGTATACACTGAGCACTGACCATGCTGCAGAAGGCAAAAATTAGTAAAAAAGATATTTTTATACTAATTGTGGTAAAATTTAAATTATTCATACGACTTTAATCTATTTTAACATTTTTTATATA
>NZ_CAKKLP010000003.1 GCF_918698085.1 Chryseobacterium sp. Bi04 | reverse complement strand
GCCTCAAAGAGGCCGCCGATTCTGTTAAAAATAATATTAATATGAAGTTATAAAATTACAGTCTGTATAGAATGGGCAGGCGCATTCAGCTTGGCAGCCATTCCTTCTATCCACAGATTTGTTTCGATATCGTTGTCCGAATCATTCATAATTACGGTTACCAGTTGTCCGTTTTGGTTCATGAAAGCAGTAGAAGTCAGGGCTGCTCTGTTAGAAGAACTTCCGATTCTCTGGGCATTTGGTTTAATAAATTTTGATACATGTCCTACGTAGTAATATTCATAGGTATAATGTACCTCTCCTGTTTTGGTATCTGCAATAATGGGGGCAAAACAGAAGTTCCCTTTATGATTGGGGCCTCCTGTTTCATCCAGCAGGATATTCCAATCAGTCCACAATGCATTTCCTTTGTTGAAGTCGTTAAGCATATTTTTCCCGTACAGCTCACCTAAGCTTACATCATAGATCTGGTCCATTTTGAACTGTTCTTTACAGCCTTCTGTAAACGCCAGAAATTTATCTGGAAAAGCTCTGTGGGTTTCTGCTAAATTATCAAAAAGCTGGGTTTTATTATTCCATGTTTCATACCAGTGATATCCTATTCCATGGGCATATTTTGAAGTTTCAGGGTCACTCAGGGTGGTGGTTGCTCTTTGATAAATCAGGTCTCTGTTATGATCCCAGATCATTACTTTTTTATCTTTATATCCATTTTTCCAAAGTGTAGGCCCCAGATTGTTTTTCAGAAACTCACCTTCCTCCTCTGCAGTATAGATGCATGATTCCCAGCTTTGTGTTGCCATAGGCTCGTTCTGAACGGTTAATCCCCACACATTAATCCCTCTTTTTTCATATTCTCTGATGAATTGGATATAGTAATCTGCCCAGGTTTGGTAATATTGGTTTTCCAGCCTTCCGCCTTTGTATAAACTCTTATTAGACTTCATCCAGGCGGGTGGACTCCAGGGGGAAAAATAAAACGTAAAGTTATTTCCTATTGCATTTTTTGCTTCTTTAATCATAGGAATCTTATACTTTTCGTCGTGGGCGATATTGAAAGATTTCAGAGAAATATCATTATCCGCCACATAGGTATAAGAGTCGCTGGAAAAGTCACAGGAGTTCATATTGGTACGAACCACGGTATACCCCAGCCCATCTTTACCAAAATAAGCGTCTAAAATTTCTTTCTGCTTATTTTTAGGCATTTTATAGAAAGTTTCAGCCGAAGCATCGGTGATGGCCCCACCTATTCCTATTAATTTTTGGTATTTAAAGCCGGGAGCCACAAAAATACAGGCTTCTGTTTCCTTAGGCTGGCCAAATTTTTCAAACTTTACAGATCCTTTATCGGTCATTTTTTCATTGACCTTAGAATTGGTAAGAATTACTTTAGCTGTTTTTCCTTCATTTTTCTTCCAATAGTTTTGCGCATGAGCATTGAAAACAACACCTACAACAAAACAGCTTACAATTAGTTTTCTCATATTTTTTTCTGTTTTTGGACCTATCGTCCTCTTTTTCATTATTTATTTTGATAGACTCTTACATAGTCTATATAATACTTCTGTGGAAAAACAAGATCATCAATTCCCTCTTTTCCACCCCACATTCCTCCTACTGCAAGATTTAAAATGATGAAGTAAGGCTGGTCAAATGGCCATGCTCTATAGTTTTTTTCTTTATTCTCGTAGGTGAAAAATTTTTGTTCATCTATATAAACATCTATTTTTTCCGGCGTCCAGTCTGCTTTATAGACATGGAAGGCATCGCTTACATCCTTTATAAACAGGGTATCTGTTTTCTGTGTTCCCTGAATATGGTTGTACTTTTTAGTGTGAACAGAAGCATGTACATACCCCTGATTAAAACCCACGTGCTCCATGATATCCAGTTCGCCATCATCCGGCCATTTCTTCATATTTTCGCTCATCATCCAGATGGCAGGCCATGTTCCGCGGCCCTTGGGAAGTTTTGCCCTGACTTCTATTGTTCCATACTGAAAAGCAAATTTCCCTTTGGTTAAAAGTCTTGCAGAAGTATATTTATTGTTTTCCCAATTTTCTTTTTTAGCTTCAATGATGAGATTGCCTTTTTCCATTCTGGCATTCTCAAGTCTGTTTTTAGTATAAAACTGAGCTTCCTCATTTCCAAAACCGCCGCCTCCGGTATCGTAATTCCATTGTAATGAATCCGGAAGTCCTTTACCATTAAATTCATCATTCCATATGAGGTTTCTGCCAGAATCCGGTCTGTTTGAAGCACAATTGAGGACAGAAAGGAAGAAAGCTCCTCCTGCACATATTTTGATGATACTTTTAGCTTTGAGATTCATATGGGTTAGGTTTGTTTCGGTTAAAGCCATTTTCTGTCCTCTTAAACAGGCTAATGTTCACTTTTAGTGGGTTGAACTTATTTCACCCAATTAATTCTTTTTGTCTGAACATTTTGAGAATTGGTTCCGATCATGATATCAAATTCTCCACTTTCCCAGTCAAATTTCAGGTCTTCATCAAAAAACTTCAGCTCTTCGGGTGTCAGTTGAAAATCTACTTTTTTACTTTCTCCTTTTTTGATAAATATTTTTTGGAAGCCTTTCAGTTCCTTCACTGGCCTTACTACTTTTCCGAAAAGATCCCTGATGTAAAGCTGTACCACTTCTTCACCGTCATATTTCCCTGTATTGGAAACGGTAATGCTGATGTTCAGTGTCTGATTTCCTGTAAGGTTTGCTGAACTTAAAGCCATATCAGAGTATTTAAAATCGGTATAGCTCAGGCCATATCCAAACGGATATTTTGGGTCATTATCAAGATCTATATAAGCGGAGACATAGTTTCTGTCTGTATTATTTTTTGCGGGTCTTCCCGTATTAAAATGATTGTAGTACACAGGAATCTGACCTTCTGTTCTCGGAAAGCTCATCGGCAGTTTTCCTCCAGGATTTACAGTGCCAAACAGAACATCTGCAATAGAGTTTCCTGCTTCCGTTCCCAGCCACCATGTGTACATAATCGCTGGAATATTGTCTGATGCCCAGTTGAAAATCAGAGGTCTTCCGGCATTAATCATCAAGATGATAGGTTTTCCCGTTTTGGCAATTTCTTTCAATAGCTCTTCCTGAACGCCAGTAAACCCGATATTGCTTCTGCTTTTTGCTTCGCCGCTCATCGCATGGCCTTCCCCCAATGTCATAATCACAACATCAGATTTTTTTGCCGTTTCTACTGCTTCCGAAAACTGACTTTTATCCTGATCATCAACATTACAGCCTTTTGCATAGACTAAAGTGGAGTTTTTATCGAGTTGACTTTTAATTCCATCAAATTGTGAAACAATTCTTTGGTTATCATCTTTGAAAGCAATAGACCAAAATCCGTGATTGGCAACAGTCTCTTTAGCAAAAGGACCAATCAGAGCAACTGTTTTTACTGTTTTTGAAAGTGGAAGAATATTCCCCTTATTTTTAAGAAGAACAATACTCTTTGAACCAAATTCTCTTCCGAATTTTCTGTTCTCCTGATTATCGGTTTGTTCTTTCTGTCTCTTTTCATTGCTGAACCGGAAAGGATCATCGAAAAGGCCCATTTCAAATTTTTTAGTTAAAATTCTCCCTGTCGCATCATCTACCAGTTTTGGATCTACTTTTCCTTCTTTAACCAATTTTGGAAGTTCTGCCATGTATACACGGCTTTCCATATCCATATCACTTCCTCCCTGTATAGCTTTTTCTGCGGCTTCGTCAGTATCTCTGGCATAGCCGTGAGGAACCATCTCCCCGATACTTCCCCAATCTGAAACCACAAAACCTTTATAATTCCATTTTCCCTTTAAAAGGTCTCTCTGTATATATTTGTTAGCTGTAGCCGGAATTCCGTTAATGTCATTAAAGGAATTCATGAAAGTAGCTACTCCTGCTTCTGCAGCAGCTTTGAATGGTGGAAGATACGTTTCATTCAGCTGTCTGAGGCTCATATCTACGGAATTATAATCTCTCCCACCTACAGCTGCTCCGTATGCTGCGAAATGTTTTGCACAGGCCATCACTGCATCAAGACTTCCCAAACCTCTGCCCTGAAATCCTTTTATCCTTGCTAATCCTATTTTTGTCCCCAGGTAAGTATCTTCACCGGAACCTTCCATTACCCTTCCCCATCTCGGATCTCTGGCGATATCCACCATTGGCGCAAACGTCCAGTGAATACCATAAGCAGCCGCTTCCGTAGCAGCTATTCTTTCTGATTTTTCTATCATCCCCAGGTCCCAGCTTGCCGCCTGTCCCAGATTCACAGGAAAAGTAGTACGGTATCCATGGATAACGTCCTGCCCGAATAGTAAAGGAATTTTCAGTCTCGACTGCATCGCCAGTTTCTGAAATGCCCTGGTTTCTTCTGATCCTGCCACATTCAGCATAGAACCGACTTTACCTTTTTTAATTTCCTCTAAAACAGCTGCAGAATTAGACTGCTGAGGTCCTGTAGCATATTCAAAACCACTATACTGAACCATCTGCCCCACTTTTTCTTCAAGGGTCATTTTAGACAGCAGCTCTGCTACTTTCTGATCAATTGTTTTCTGCCCGTAAGTGCTCATACCCAATGTGGAAAATGCCAGTAAGAAATAAACTCTTTTCATGATATCAAAAATTAAAAAACAAAGGTTGCTGTAGAACGTCCTGAAATTGTTGCAGCAGCGGTTTTCCCGGCAAATTTAATATTAAAATTTTCATCTGCTTGGTTATCGTTCTGAACAATTAAAACTATTTTCCCAAATTGAGTCTTAAAAGCTACTGTGGAAAGTTTATCGGTCTGTGTGGAAGCGATACGCTGAGAACCTGCAGGAACAAATTTCGAAGCATGTGCAATAATATAGTAGGAAACATTTCTTGTAAAATTTTCACTGTCAGAAACGGTAATTGCTCCTTTACATTCTGTACATCCGCCATCTGTGTGAGGCTTATATTGAGGATCGTTTGCCAGGTTCCATTCCAAAGCTATTTTACTCCAGTTTCTCATAGAACCGATGATCACATTTTTTGTGTGCCAGTTCAGGTCTTCATTAAAAGTTCCTTTTGAACCTGTCCACTGTTCGGTAAAGTATAAGTTTTTGTCAGGAAAAGCATCGTGCACAGTACTTAAAGCAGAGATCTCCCCTTCATATAAATGAAAAGCAGACCCGTCAATATACTGATAAGCATCAGGATCTTTCAGAATATCAATAGCATACTCTGGTTTATTACAGTTGTGGTCGTACACTACAATTTTAGTATGGATTTGATTGGTTTTAAATTCCGGACCTAAATGATTTTTGATAAAATCTCTTTGCTGTTCGGAAGGCATATATAAACTGGGATTATTTCCCGGATGCAGAGGTTCATTTTGAGGTGTAACCGCATCAATATAAATCCCCTCTTTCTTCATTTCCTGAATATACTTTACAAAATACCGGGCATAAACACCATAGAATTCAGGCTTTAAGCTTCCTCCTTTTGATTTTCCATTATCCTTCATCCAAACCGGTGGAGACCATGGCGCTGCAATAATCTTAATTTTAGGATTAATTGCTAAAATTTCTTTCAACATGGTAATCAGAGCTTTATCCTTTGCCAGACTGAATTTCGAAAGACTAGCATCTGTCTGCCCTTCCGGAAGGTCATCGTAAGAAAATACTTCTCCATCAAGATCTGAAGCCCCTATGCTTAACCTTAAATAGCTTACAGAAATTGAATTTTTACCGTTTCCAAAAAGCTCATTGAGTAGAGCTTTTCTTTTTGAAGGTGACAGCCGGTTGATTACTTCCACACTTCCCCCGGTTAATGTGTATCCAAATCCATCAACATATTGAAACTTTTGAGAACTATCAATTTCAATATTCTGATCTTTATTGGAACCATTTCCAAATTTGAGAGGAGTCTGCAGCTGTAATTTTACACTTTCATCACCTTTTGTGAGCCAATACTGGACCTCATCGCCTTTACCCCCAGCAACCGATGTGCATGATAAAGGAAAAAGTACCACACCACAAAGTAGTGCGGTACCTCTAAAGAAACTATATAAGTTGTGAAACTTCATGTTTAGTAACCTGGGTTTTGCTTAATCAATGTGTTAAGAAGCTCGTTATAAGGAATAGGTAAAAGCTCATTCCTGTTAGCCTTGAAACCTCTTGATGCTAATTTGGACGGCGCATCACCCCATCTTACAAGATCAAACCACCGGTGTCCTTCCCCGGCAAGTTCTCTTCTCCGCTCATCTTTAACAGCCTGCAGAGAAACCGGAACTGATGGGAGCCCAACTCTGGTTCTTACAGCATCCAGCAACGCCTGGGCTCTTGCTCCTGAACCATTGAGCGCTTCTGCTTCCATAAGATAAGTGTCTGCAAGTCTTATTACGATGTAATTTCTGCTGTAATTAAGCTCCGGTGCTCCCGGAAGGTTAGATACTTCGTCTCTTGTAGGAAGATATTTATTCAGAAAATACCCGGTGTCATTATGAGCCGGCGAATATTTGATTTCACCATTAGCTGCCAGCTGTTTGGCATTTAATATCGTGGATTTTAGCCTTGGATCACCAGCCATAAAGTTGTAAAGGTCTTCTGTGGCAGTGTTAAATGCCCAGCCGGAAACAATATCCGGTGCTGAAGTTTTCAGCCTGTCATAACCTCTTGGCCCAATCATAATACAGATAGAGTTTCCCTCATCTTTTCCCTGCCCCCAGAAAGGCCAGTCGGAATTCCCTTTATTGGTGTGCATGACTTCAAGAATTGATTCTGTGGTAAATTTATTCCCAGCCTTCCACAGATCATCGTAGTTGGCTACTAATTTATACCCATATTGACTGGCCTGTCCCGGTGTTCCGTTTACTTCTGCAAATTGAGCGGCGGCCTGTGCTTTTTTATTGTTATACAGATATATCTTACCTAAAATAGCCCGCGCTGTTCCCTGGCTGATTCTTCCCACCTCAGCTTTGTTGGTAGGGGCTATGGATAACGGAAGGTCATTAAGAGAAGCCTCAATATCGGATTCAATTTGGGTGTAAACAGCCTGAGGATCTGCCTGAGGAATATTATAAAAATCGTCTGTAGCTGTGATAGGTTTTAGAATCAAAGGTATATTTCCGAACATCTTCAGAAGTTCAAAATAATACAATGCTCTTAGTGTTTTAGCTTCAGCAATGAACCTGTTTCTGGTCTGATCATTCATTTTAGCATCAGGGATACGCTGAATCAAAAGATTGGCTCTGGCAATTCCCTGGTAAAAATCATTCCAGTAGGTTTTAGGAACCGAAATCTGATCAATGGAAAAATTAGAAAAACTTTGTATCCCGGCCCCATCTGTAGGACTTCCGCCTCCGGAGTAAAAATCATCAGAACCTGCATTAAAGAAGGTTACTGTATTTTCAAAACCTCCGGAATATTTTCTGAGAAGATCATATACCGATACCAAAGCACTGAAAGACTGCTCTTCGTTCTGGAAATAGTTATTGGAGTCAAAGGCTCCTTTATTCTGTACATCCTCGATGAATTCATCACCACATGAAACGGAGCTGAATCCGATCCCTGATGTAAGAACGACTAATAATATTGTTTTATAGAATCTGTTTTTCATGTTGTTTTTTTTAGAATTGAATATTGGCTCCAAATAAGAATGTTCTGGCTTGCGGATAGTAAGCTCTATCGATACCGTAAGAATCATTTACTGCAATCTCAGGGTCATATCCTGTATACTTTGTAAATGTGAACAGGTTTTCCCCTGTTACGTAAAATCTGATTTTATTGGCTCCGAAGCGTTTGGAAACATCTCCCGGCAAGGTATATCCCAACTGTACCAGCTTAATCCTCATAAATCCTCCATCCTGAAGATAATAATCAGACATTTTAGTATAGTTTTTATTATCATCGTTGGCATCCAGTCTTGCCACAGTATTCGAAGTACCCGGGCCTGTCCATCTGTCAAGAATTGTAGTCTGATAATTGCTGTAGAAAAGATCCAGTCTTCTTAATCCCTGGAAAATTTTATTTCCTCCCTGTCCCTGGGCAAATATCATCAGGTCAACATTTTTATAGTTAAGATTCACGGTAAGCCCATATGTAAATTTGGGTACGGAACTTCCTAAATATTCATAGTCTTCATCACTGATTTTACCATCACCATTCACATCCGTTCTTCTAAAATCACCAGGTTTGGCACCTGGCTGGATAAGATCTCCATTGGCATTTCTATAGGAATCAATCTCTGCCTGAGTCTGGAAGATACCTGCATTTTTGTATCCAAAGAAAGAACCGTACGGCGATCCCACCTGGAATCTTGTAACAGGACCCATAGACTGGAATGAAGCAAAGTTTTCATAAATTTTATCATCTTCAAGCCTGGTTACCTCATTCTTTAAATAGGAGAAATTCCCATTAACAGAAATTCCGAAATCATTCCAGTTCTTTTTATATCCTAAAGCGATCTCTACCCCGTTGTTATCCATATCTCCAACATTCCTCCATGGTCTGTCCGGAGCTCCTACATATCCAGGAATGTCTACCTGACGAAGAATATCTGTTGTTTTCTTTTTAAACCAGTCTACAGTTAAAGTAAAGTCCTGTAATAATTTCAGATCTGCAGCAATATTCAGCTGTGAAGTTTCTTCCCAGCGAAGATCCGGGTTTTCTAATGTTGTCGGAGCATATCCGATCACGATATTATTGTCGCCATAGGTATAGTTACTTCCGGATTTAAGGAAGTTGGCAAATCTGAAGTTCTCAATAGCATCATTCCCTAAAACCCCATAGCCTCCTCTGAATTTTAACGTGTTTACGATTTTATTTTCAGGCCAGAAATTCTCATTAGAAACATTCCATCCTACTGAAAATGCAGGGAAATTTCCCCAATGCTGTCCTTTCGCAAATTTAGAAGAACCATCTCTACGGATTGTTCCCGTAAAAAGGTATTTGTCTTCGTAATCATAGATCACCCTTGCAAAATAAGATGCTTTATGCGTCTGAACTCCGTCATTGGCAACGGTAGAACGGTTCTCCTGAGGAACATCAAAGTTAAATGATGCATCTTCCCAGCTATTAACAGGAAGATTAATATAAGTGGTATTGTTTCCTGAGCCTATATTATAATAATACGCGCCCTGTCCTATCAATACACTTAAGTTATGTGTTCCCCATTTATTCTGATAGGTCAAAGTATTTTCAGTATTCCACTCCAGCTTTCTGTTACTTTCTCTTAAAAAGCTGTTAAAAACAGTATTTCTGGAGTTTGTATTCAGATAGTATTTTGGGGTGAACTGTTCTTTGCCCCAATAGGAAAGCTTTCCGTTTAAAGTTGTTTTGAATGTAAAATGATCCAGAAACTTCAGTTCTGCAAACACATTGGCTACAAAATCATCCGACCAGTTGTACTTTCCTAACTGGGTTTGTTTGAAGGCCAGCGGGTTGGTCATTTCATTTTCCACGATAGTAGATACACCGTATGGGTTTCCGAAAGCATCCCTGATCAGGTAAGGAGAAAGACTGGCATTGTTATACGGGCTTGTATTCAACAAAGCAGGATCTGTCACCACTACCGGCGTTATAGGATCCAGGTTGATTACGGAGCTCAAAGGACCTCCAAATTCATCATTGGCATTAATACCTTTGGTTTTTTGATGGGTATAAGATAAAGTCTGCCCAATGGTAAGGAAATCGAAAACCTTATGGGTAGAATTTAACCTTACATTCATTCTTTTATAGTTGGAAATATCTCTCAGGACAATTCCATCCTGCTCATAATACCCAAATGAGGAATAAAAAGTTGACTTATCATTTCCTCCGCTGATACTGAATTCATGAGACATTCTTTCAGCTGTATTAAAGGCTACATCCTGCCAGTCTGTTCCTGTTCCAAAAGATTGAGGGTTGGTAAAACGTGGATCCTTTCCAGCATTCGTCAGGGCTTCGTTGATGATGGTTCCATATTGGCTGGCGTTCAGAAGATCAAGCTTCTTGGCCGCTGATCCTACCCCATAAAAACCATTATAACTTAAGTTCATCTTACCCTTTCTTCCTTTTTTAGTAGTTACCAGGATAACTCCTTTCGCCGCAGAAACTCCATAGATCGCAGAGGATGCTCCATCTTTCAGAATTTCTATATTCTCTATATCCGACTGGTTAAGCCATGCAATATTATCTACCACGATACCATCCACTACCCATAAAGGATCATTACTTCCGGCTCCAAAGCTGGTAACACCACGAACTCTTACCGTAGCAGCAGATCCCGGCTGTCCGGAATTGGTAACTACAGAAACCCCGGCTGCCCTTCCCTGAAGAACCTGTTCAGGCTTACCCGAAGGAATATCTTCAATATCCTTGGCCCTAACACTGGATATGGCTCCTGTCACATTACTTTTCTTCTGGCTACCGTAACCAATCATTACAATCTCGTCTATTTTGTTTTCTTTAGAAAGCGTGTCCTTCACCTTAGTCTGGGCACTGAAGTTGGCCGTAAAATAGAGGACGGCAACCAATCCTAAGCTTCTTGATATTCTTACATTCATATACAGTTATTATTTTAATTCTCAAATTGAGACAATAAAAATATATTTTTTTTTTATTAATTAACATTACATTAATAAATATTTTAATTTTTCGTTTATTTTTAAGGGTTAGAAGCGTTATCTTCGCACTAATATTTCATAAAAAGCAATAAGAATCCAATAAAATCGGTCCCCAAAATGAACGTCAAGCTTTCCAATATTTCTCTTCCGTTAAAATTGACTTTTCTTATTTTTTCGATGGTATTGAACTGTATGGGGCTTATTATTCTTCAGCTTTCTGAGGCTAAAATTACCTATAGTGAACTGGGGCTTCTGGAGTCATTCAAGGACTTACCTATTGCATTTATTTCTCTGTTTGCTGTAAGTTTCATTAATAAAACAGGAACAAAAAAGGCGTTAATCCTGGCTTTGAGTATTGTAGGCGTATGTTCCTGCCTTCTTCCGTTCATTGAAGTATTCTGGTTTTATAAATTATGGTTTGCCATCATCGGGGCCTGTTTTGCCATTGGTAAAATTTGTGTTTTCGGAATTATCCGTAATAATATTTCTGATGAAAAATCACTGGCTAAAACCATGAATAATGTGGAGGCTTTTTTTATGATCGGAATATTTGTGGTCAATACAGGCTTTGGCTGGCTGATCTCAAGCTCCTATTCCCAATACTGGAAATTTGGTTTCTTACTTATAGCGTTAGCCTGTATCATCACCATTATTCTATTTGCAAAAGCCGATATTTCAGAAGCTAAGCAGCTGGAAAACAAAAGCATTGTCTCCGAATTATCGGGGCTGGCCACACCACAGGTTCTGCTGTTTCTGGGAGTGGTCTTCTTTATTGTATTTGTGGAACAGGGATTCAACTCATGGCTTCCGTCATTTTACAAAAACCACCTAAAGGTCAATTCATTTTTTGCCCTTCAGGCCACCTCTTTCCTGGCTCTTTTCTCTTATGCCGGAAGAACGGTAACCGCCAATATCATCAGAAGGTTTTCATTACCCGGTTATTATATTTCATGTATATTTTTAATCCTTGCCATTCTTATAGCCATTGTAGCCATACAGTATTTTGATGCGGAAAATTCAAAGGTACTATTGTTTTTGTTTCCGGTTATCGGGTTATTTTTATCACCCCTCTACCCTGTTATCAATTCTAAAATGATAGCCCAGACTGATAAGGAAAAAGTAAATCTCTTTACTTCACTTATTGTCATATTCTCTTCTTTGGGTAGCTCCGTCAGTTCAATTATTATGGCTGTCCTGTTTGGAAAACAACTCTTAAGCTTCTATCCTTTATACATATTATGCTCTGTAATTGTGCTTTTTACAATTAGTTTGTTTTATTTTAAAGTATCTAAAAAGAAAATATAGAAAATAATTTTATTTTTACTGTCATGAAAATCAAAGACACAAAAAATAAAGAAACCCTGCGGGAACTTATTGACACAAAAGATTTTGTAGCTCATATATCAGTAGACTGTACCATATTCGGATTTCATAATAATATTCTGAAAGTACTGCTCCTGAAATATCATGATCTTGATTTGTGGTCACTGCCTGGTGGTTTTGTATTCAATGATGAAGATCTTAGGGAAGCTGCCGAAAGAGTACTGTATGAAAGAACGCATTTAAAAGGGCTGTTCTTAAAGCAGTTTCATACTTTTGGTAGAATTGACCGTACAGAAAATAATGTCCATCAGATCCTGCTTCGGAATAAAGGAATTGAAGTACCCAAAGACCACTGGATTTTTCAAAGGTTTATTACGGTAGGATATTGCAGTCTTATTGATTTCTCAGTAGCCAATACTTTTCCGGATGCATTTAATGAAAGTTGTGAATGGTTTGAAGTCAGTAAATTACCGAAAATGGCTTTCGATCACGACAGGGTGATAGAAACCGGATTGGAATACCTCCGAATGAATATCAATACAGAAGCTGCTGCAAGTAATCTCCTTCCCGAAAAATTTACCATGAAAGATCTTCAGGCGCTCTATGAGACTATTTTAGGTCAGAAATTCAGAAGAAATAATTTCCAGCGGAAGATTTTAAGCTTAAATATTCTTGACAGGCTGGAGAAACTTTATGATGGCTCTGCTAATAAGGCTCCGTACCTGTATAAATTCAAAAATGAAGTCCACAATTCTACCAATCAGTATCCTATATCTAATGATGAGGAGGAATAAAAAGGTAAAATTATTTTATAAAATCAAAAAAGTAACACTATATCACTGAAAATCAGCATTAATCTAAGTTTTTAAAAAAATTTTTTTAACCACCCGAAAAATGCTATTTTTAACAAAATCAAAAAAATCATGTCATATTATCCTCTTACAAGCATTCCTGATTACTATGGAATTGATGCTTTACTTACTGAAGAACATAAACTGATCCGCCAATCTGTAAGAGACTGGGTTGAGAGTTATGTAATGCCGCAGATTGACCAGGCAGCTCAAAACCATACAGATCTTCCCGGCCTTATGAGGGAATTGGGGAAAATTGGTGCTTTAGGTCCTTATATCCCTGTTGAGTATGGCGGTTCAGGATTAGATCAGATTTCTTATGGTCTTATTATGCAGGAATTGGAAAGAGGAGATTCAGCGGTACGTTCTGCTGCTTCAGTACAGAGTTCCCTGGTGATGTTTCCAATAAACGAATTCGGTTCTGAGGAACAAAAAATGAAATATCTTCCAAAGCTTGCTTCCGGAGAAATGATAGGATCTTTCGGACTTACTGAGCCTAATCATGGTTCTGATCCAAGCTCTATGGAGACCTATTTTAAAGATATGGGAGACCACTACCTTTTAAATGGTGCTAAAATGTGGATCACCAATTCTCCTCTATGCGACATCGCAGTAGTATGGGGAAAAAATGAGGAAGGAAAAATACAGGGATTAATCGTTGAAAGAGGAATGGAAGGCTTCACGACTCCGGAGACTCATAATAAATGGAGCTTAAGGGCTTCAAAAACAGGTGAACTGGTATTTAATGATGTAAAAGTTCCGAAAGAAAACCTGCTTCCGGGAGTTACAGGATTAAAAGGACCTCTGTCTTGTCTTAATTCTGCAAGATATGGAATTTCATGGGGTGTCATTGGTGCTGCTATCGACTGTCACTGTACAGCAGTTCAGTATTCTAAAGAAAGAAAACAGTTTGGGAAACCCATTGGATCTTATCAGCTTCAACAGAAGAAATTAGCTGAATTCTTAACTGAGATTACAAAGGCACAGTTATTATGTCTTCAGTTAGGAAATCTTAAAAACGAACATAAAGCGACTCCTGCACAGATCTCTATGGCTAAACGTAACAACGTAAAAATGGCTATTGATATCGCAAGAGAATCAAGACAAATCCTTGGAGGGATGGGGATCATGGGTGAATTCCCAATGATGAGACACGCCGCCAATCTGGAATCTGTCATTACCTATGAAGGAACCCACGACGTTCATTTGTTAATCACCGGTTTAGATATTACGGGAATTAACGCTTTTTAAATAAAGGGCAAAATATAATCTGAGAGCCTGGCCAATTGGCCAGGCTCTTTGTATTACTCACTTTCAAGAGAAGTTATATTCAGTGAATAGTTATTGATGTCGTAATATTCTAATCGATTCTTTAAAAATATTACCTTAATACCCTAATAAATACATCAATATGAAAAAAATCACAACTCTTTTATTGGCGCTTACTGCTCCATTTTATTTTTCTCAGCAAAGAGGAGATCTTGTAAGTGCAGAAAAAAAACTGGATCTTACTCCACAGGGAGTTGCCAATTTTATTGCCAATAATCTTGGTGAGCAGAATGCCCCGGATTTTGTCAGCTATCTCAATGGCTTCAACGTGGGGGTAAAAGGATATAAAATAACCTATTATACAAAAAACGAAAAAGATGTCCTTGTAAAAGCAACAGGTCTTCTTATGTACCCGAATGTTAATTTCAAGCTTTCAACCGTTGTTTCTGAACATGGGACTACGGACAGCAGAAATAATGTTCCTTCTAATTTTAAAGGGGCCTTAACGGCAGGATTTGTTGTGGAACTCTCCTACGTCCTCAATGGCTATATTCTAATGGCCCCTGATTATGTAGGTATGGGAAGTGGAGACGGCGTACATCCTTATGTAGATTACCCTACTGAAGCAGGGGCAACCATAGATTTTATTACAGCTGCCAACAAAGTCCTTGCTCAGCTTGGCCTCAAACGTTATGATGAATATTTTCTGACAGGCTATTCTCAGGGAGCTCACGCAGCTATGTCGACATTAAAAAGCTTAAGTATTTCGAATCCGGGAAATATAAAATTTAAATATGCTTTTATGGGGGACGGGCCGTATGATATGTCCGGAACAACTTTACAAAAAGGGATTATAGAAAAGGATATTTATCCGTTCACAGCATTCATAGCCAATGTTGTCAATAGCTGTAACAATACCGGATATAAAATATATACGAACAATATTTCAGAAGTAATTTCTGCAGAGTATCTAGATAAATACAATTACCATGTTGTTCAGGATAACGGAGGCTTACTTTGGGGCCCTGTCATATGGAGAAAACTCTTCACTGATAGCTTTGTCAATAGTGCCACCAATGATCCCAACCATGTCCTGAGACAGTGCTTAAAGCCTAAAGATGTGTATGACTGGTACAATAAAACACCGATGACATTAGGCCACTCCACCATAGACCTCGCTATTCCACCGGAAAACACGTCAAAAACTATTGAAGTACAGAGAGGTTATTACCCATGGTGGGATCTGAACAAGTATAAACTGGATGCTATATATTGGGGACCTTTGGGACATGTAGGAGGAATAATTCCGTTCACGTTGGCTTCCAATGTAAAATTTAACACACTTAGAAGTGGCGGAGTTCTCAATGAATGGGCTTTCCTGACTTCAAAACAGGCCGGACCTTCTTCTTCCGGAAATCCTGCATTCTATTCATCACAGATAAAACCGGATCTTGGAAACAAACAATTGGTTGAAATTACAGATTTCAATAAGGAAAAGACAGCAGGCAGATCTGCTTCAGAAAAAAGCCTGACGACCTTAAAAGATGGCGTTTATTTATTGAAGGTATTGGAAAATAATGAGAATAAAATGATTCCGTTTGTCAAAAATACTCCTGCCATAATTGCAGAGAATGAGATTGTAAAGTCAGAAAACAATGCTGTTTTACAATTAAAAGTTGATCAGGAAGAACTTTCTGCTATCAATATTTTTGATGACAAAAAAAATCTGATTAAAACAATTTCTCAGGAACAATACCGTGAAGATGGTGGAATCAGTCTTCAGAACCTGGATCATCAAAACTATACCTTTGAAGTAGTAACTCCGTTTTATAATCTGCAGTTCAGCAAAGCAGTTGGAGAACGTCCATCAGAAAGCACTGCCGAGTTATTTACACAAAACCGCCAGATTATGGCAAGATCCCGGAACGACATTAAGATGATCAGCATATATTCTGTTTCCGGAGCATTAATTCTTCAGCAGGAAGTGAATAAGCCGCAGTTTGAATCGGCAAGTTTAGATCCGGGAATGTATGTAGTTCAACTCACTCTATCTAACGGAAAAATGATTAATAAAAAAATCAAATTATAACACACTTTAATCTATTTTATATCATTTCAAGTTAATTTTGTGCACTTCATTTTACGATGGATGAAGTGCATTTTTTATTGATTCTCTAAAATTTAAATCCGATGCTAAAATAGATCCTTGAAAAATCAAGCTGATTATTTCGGGAAATATTAATATTAATGGGACCTATAAGAGATTCATAACCTAAATTCAAAGCATATCCGAACATATCAAAGCTGTTAGTAAAAGGAGAAAGCTCATCACTGATCTTACCATAAGTAAAAGAAGGGGCAATATAAAACTTCTTCATTACTCTGTATTGTAGTGACAATCCTCCTTTAACTACAGAGTTGGTAGGTAATTCTTTCTGCCGGAGTCCATTGAATTCAGGATTCATCAGCTCAGTGTTATATTCACTACCTCCCAAATTGTATTTTTCATTAAGAAAAAGATAAGGAATCTGTTCTTCTCTTACAGAACCCAGGCTTGCTCCAAGAAAGAAATTGGCTTTCAGCGCCAGTCTTCTTGTAATAGGATAAGCAAAATTTTCATTCAGAGTAAATGAAACAAAGTTCTTAGGTTTAAAATAATATTCTGCTTCAGGATTTAATATGGCATACAGTGTAGGCTGTACACTGCTTAAATCATATAGCTTATAGCTGTCTCCATAATATAATCGGGCACTTACCTGAAGATGATTTCCTCTGGTAAAATAATATTTCTTATTAAGATTATTCTGTTCGAATTTCAAAAAAGTATTGAAATTGCTGTGGTTGTACAGTTTTTTGTTATAATTATCCGTTTTTGTCTGATCTACTTTATCCAGTAACGTATACATTCTTTCCAGATTGAATTCCGTTCCTAAAGAAAGAAAAGCATTGGGAGAAACATTATAATTCAGTGATATTTTCCCGGTGATATTTCTATACATATGGTTGGGAAAACTGGCATTGGCATCTTCATCAAACACATTAAGAAGTCTGAAGGTCAAGTCATTACTTTTAAGATGAACAATTTTTGCTTCTACATCAAACCACCATCGGTCTTTCTTACCTAGAAACTGCTGATAAGCCAGTTTTGCTTTAAAACGTTCTGAAACATCTACCGTTGCCAAAAATCTCGATCTGTTCATCAGGATATTTCTATAGGTATAATTAACAATAATCCCCACCGACTGTTCATTATCGTAGTGAAGAGCCAGCTTGAAAGCTCCTTTTTTGGCTTTCTTTACAAAAATATTCATTACAAGGCCGTCACCTTCTTTGGTATAAGTGTAATAAACCTTCACGTATTGCCGCATTCCAAATACCCTGTCTATGGCTTCATTAACCGTTTTTACATCATAATACTTCCCTTCTTCCAGGTTCATTTGGTTTTTAATAACCTCAATTTCAGTGGCGTCTGTAAGTGATGTTCCATCTTCCTCATTAAACGTGAATTTTGTAGTAGGAAGTTTTACTTCTTCAATCAGGGTATGTTCATATTTTATTCCAGCTTTTCGCTGAGCCTCGGCCAATGCTACAAACTCCGGAAGATGCTTTTTAGCTTCAATTTCACCAATCTTGATGATCCTTCTGAATTTGGCAAAATCTTTTGTGGTAATATCTCCTAAAGGGTCCACAAAATCTACCAGGATATTGGATAATGCTTTCTGATGTTTAAAATCTTCTACAGACCGGATTGCGTGGGTCTGATAAATCATCTTCATCGGATTCTCTATCTCTTTTTTGGTAAAGAGCCTGAATCCGGTATACCCTCCCATTACAAAATCAGCGCCCATCTCCCGAACTTCATTCGCAGGATAATTCCTGTCCAGACCGCCATCCACTAAAAGCTTCCCATCAATATACACCGGTGCAAAAGCTGCAGGGATTGCCAACGTAGCACGGATTGCCAATGGCAGGGATCCCTTTTTCTGCATAACCAAACCTCCATTTTCTATGTCTGAAGAAGTAAGCTGTACAGGAATCTGTAATTGACTGAAATCATTGATATGCTTTGCATTGAATGTAAGCGTATTAAGAACTTCTCCCATATATTGTCCTTCGATATAGGAACTGGGTAACGTGGGAAATCCTTTTACAACAGGAAATTCAAGGATGTATTTATCATACTCATCCTTTTCACTGATATTCACTTTATGGTATGGAATTTTATTGCTGAGAATTCTGTTCCAGTCAACTCTGTGAACGGTAGACTTTAGCTGATCTGCATTATACCCCATTGCATACAAACCTCCTAAAATACCTCCCATACTGGTACCCGTGATATAATCCACCTTAATTCCCAGTGAATCTACCATTTTAAGAATCCCGATATGAGCAAATCCTTTAGCCCCGCCGCCACTAAGAGCCAAACCAAACTTAGTATCCTTGGTGATGTGCTGTAGTGCAATACTCAGAGAGTCATTTTTTTGCTGGGACCTGGCTGTTAAGAAAAGAAATGTGCTTAAAAATATCAGGCTCTTTTTCATGTGTGCTCTTTATTTTTTCAGGTTAAATCAAATTAATCAGTTTATAAAAATATTTAGTTTAACCGAGCCGTAAATATACAACAAAAAAGCATTTTTCTTTATCTGCATCTGCGCAGTAAATAATAATTTTACTAAAAAACAACCTGATTTACAATAAGAAATAAGATTCTAATAAGCCTTTATACTTTCCACAAAAGGAATTTCCGGGTTTAGAATTTCAAGGATAAGGCTTTTAACAGATTTCATGGCATCATCAATATTCCCTTTCTCAAACTGTAAGGAAACAACCCCTTTTTTAGCTTCGGAAAAACTCCATATTCCTGTTTCTATCGGGAAACCCCAGAACTCCGGTAAATGCTGCACTACATAATGATAAATACAAAGCTGTAAAGCCTGTTTTCTTTCACTGTTGTGAAAATAGCCCTCTACATTCTCGCCGTCAATTTTTACAATGAGATTTTTAATCTTGGCTGTTTTGTAATCGATGATTCTTAAAGTTCCATTCAGCTTATCTATCCGGTCAATGAATCCCAAAAAGGAAATTTTATCGTTTCCTTCGAGATAAAAATCTATGTTTTCAAACCTTCTTTCTATATCGATAATTTCCAGTTTATCCCCTTGTTTTACCAGCTCAAGATCATGCCTCAGAATATTTTCAATCACTTTTTTAGCAATTGCCTTATGAATATAATTCATTCCTTTTTCATAGAATTCCGGCTGATGTTTAAGCTTTTCAATGGCGATATCTATATATTTATCAATAGCTTTAATTGAATTTTCTAAATCACTTTCTTTTAACACCTTACCCTTTATCTCTTCATATATTTCCTGAAGTGAATAATGCACAAGATTTCCATAATTTTTCACAGACAGTTCTTCTTCAATTTCATCTGTTTCCGAAGTATTTAAAATCTTTGATAAGTAGAAATCTATAGGATTATAAAGGTAGCTGGTAAGATGGGAAGCAGATACTTTTTCCTTCCATTTCTGAAGTCTCTCCTGAACAATCTCAGTCTTAGGAATTTCTATAGGTTTGGTGAGGATAGGTTCTGAAGAGTTTTCAATAATCAGATGTTCAATATGATGGGAGCTCTCCATTTCTATCTGCGTAATAAACCTGCTTTTTTCACCAGTATTCACTCCGGAGCTCAACGCATTGTACAGCAGATGTACATTGGTAGAATACTGAATCAAACGGTAAAAGTGATAGGCATAAATACTGTCATTTTCAAGGAACGTATGCAGGTCAAAGAATTTTCTGATATCAAAAGGAATATAAGTATTCTGCGAGTTTCCCAGAGGGAGTTTTCCTTCATTAACGGAAAGCATAATAACATTTTCAAAATTCAGGAGACGGGTCTCCAGCAGTCCCATAATCTGAAGCCCTCTTAAAGGTTCTCCCTGGAAATCGATACTTTCCGAGTTGATATACTGGTTGATCAGGATCTCCAGCGTATCCATTTTGATACTGATATTATAGGGAGTCAGCTGGTTTTTGATAATCCGGAAGGCATTTTCAAAATGAGAGACATTTTCATATTGAATATCATCAATTTCCAGCCATTTTACCTGCTGACAAAATGCAATAAGGATATCCAAGTATGTATTGGTATTCTCTGCCTTTTGAAGCAGTTCAAAATAAGAAAGCCCATTCAGAAGCTCCTGCAGGAGTTTTCTGGAAATATAAACAATATTCCTTTCTTCTATTTTTGCTTTAAAATCATTGATGATCTGCTCATCTTCTGCAGATTTTGGAAGCTCTTCCAAAATAGGAAAAACATCCCTGTAATAATAAGAAGATTTGTTTTTCTCCAATTGTTTCTGGAGATAGAAAAGACGTTTTACAGCATTGGAAAAAGACAGGTTTTTCAATGGGAAACCCATGGTAATATTTAAAGTCTCTATCCCATGCATCACATCAAGACTCGCCGGAAGAAGATTTTCATCAAGCAATACTACAGCTGTATTGGAATAGGTTTTATTATTGATCTCCTTGAATATTTCCGGTAATACTTTCGTCTGGGTAACATTTCCTGAAACTTCGTATACTTTGATGTTTTTAGGCTGATTAAAGTCATCTTCAATCCACTGAAAAGCACGGTTGTCATCAAACTCTTTCCATGTTTTATGGTTTCTGAGAAATTTTCCGGCTTCCTGTCTTTCATCATCAAAATAATAGCAGTCGGCCTGAAAGAAACACTGGGCTTTATTCCATTGCAGCAAGCTCCTCACCAGTTTCTCTTCCACCGGTGTGAAGGCATTAAAGCCACAAAAGACAAAATGTTCCGAAGTATTTTTAGCAAAAGAAACAATTTCAGCTTTAGCTGTTTCATGAATCATCCCGGAAGTTGCCCAATTTCTTTCTTTAAGCCTTTCCTTTAATGCCGGAAGAAATATGTTCATATTCTGCCAGAAGTTCAGGAATTTTTTTCTTGGCACGTCATCATCTTCTCCAAGATTCTGAGCCCATTCTTTAATCCTTTCCTCATCAAACATATATTCCAATACAGCCTGATCACTATCTGAAAATTTCAAAACATCATCCCAGTCCTTCTGCAACGTAGGAAACCATTTTAAAAATTCTGAAAAATCATCATTCGGAATAAGGTTCAGACTTCTGTAGACATCAAATGAAAAAAGCCAGAGCGGTATTCCCTGGATAGGCTGCTTATCTGCAATGGTATTGATCAGCTCTTCCACTGTAAAGAAATTGGGAAGAAATCCTGAGTAATTGCGCTCTTCTAAGATCTGCCTGATAAATACAATGGGACGCTTTCCGGGCAGAATAATATTAAACGCCGAAAGGTCCGGGCTTTGTGCCAGCAGTTCGTGAATGATCTTATTGAGGAATTTCAAGGGGCTTTATAGCTTTTTAAATGTTCTAATTCTTCAGCAATGACAGTATTATATTCTGCCTGCTTTTCTTTATTCATCCCATGACTGGTATCTTTATCATAGGAGATCTGAAAGTTTTTATAGTCGTTGGATATGCCTTTATAAATTGATGCAAACCATTGATCATAATCAGCAGAAGTATTGATTTTTTCAGCAACCATTTTTCGCATTCTTCTTACAAATAACTCTGCAATATCAAAATGTTTCTGCTCATGGACTAAGATATAATCATTAATCTTTTTCACATCCTTCCATGATTTATCTTCATTGAAAATCGTTTTAATCTCTATGGTAACAGGAGATTTAGGATTGGTAGATTTGATCACTGAGTATTCCCAGCCACAATGGGTATAGGCGGCTACATCCGGATTATTTCTTCTGTTGGCATTGCTTTTAAAATTATCCCAGTCCAGCTTTTGATCTTCCTTCCAGATGATCTTTTGTCCAAATGCAAGGTTTACAGCTAAAAAGAGGGATAAAACAATCAGCTTCATGCTTATTTCGCTACAATTGTTTTTGTAATCCAGTTCTTTCCGCCATTCCAGAATCTAAAAGTATAGGTTCCCTTTTGCTGTGGGCTAAATTTAATCTGATTGATTCCTACGTAAACGCTTTGTTCACAGGGGCCATTCGTCCTATATTTATAAGCAGTTACCGTTCTTTCCAGATCATCTTCATAAATATAATCATATCCGTAAAAACCATCACAATGAGAAGGGTAAGTAGAATACGTTTTTATATTCTGTATGCTAAATACATCCATTGTGTCTTTCATCACCTTTACACTGTCTATTTTGATCTTAGCAATAGATTCAACCGTCTGGTAATCATCATCATTACATGAGACTACAGCTAACCCCAGTAATAATGTCGAAAATCCAATGTTTAAAAACTTTTTCATAACCTTCAATTTTCTGATTATCAATAAATATTTAGCAAAAATTATTCCTTAATTATACAAATTTAGGAATTAAAGTTACCTTTTGATACATAAACTACTTTTTTTGTATCAAAAAATTCTTCATCAAAATAGTTTTTAAGATTATAGATCTCAGATTTAATCCCGGCAAGCTCCTCAGCGAGGTCTCCGCCCTTTAAATATAAAATTCCGTTATGCTTGGGATTTAACTGTTCTTTTTCAAATTTCCCTTTCAGCCATCTTAAAAATTCAGGCATCTGGGTTACCGCTCTGCTGACTACAAAATGGTATTTTTCTTTCAGCTTTTCCGCTCTTCCATGAATAGCCTTCACATTTTTCAAACCAACACCTTCTGCTACAGCATTGACAACGCTGATTTTCTTTCCGATAGAATCTATTAAAGTAAACTCTGCTTCAGGAAACATAATAGCTAAAGGAATTCCCGGAAAACCACCTCCGGTTCCAATATCCAATACTCTTGTTCCCGGTGCAAATTCCATTACTTTAGCAATTCCCAGCGAATGAAGGATATGTTTTTCATACAGCGATTCCATATCTTTTCTGGAAATTACATTGATCTTTTCATTCCACTCATTATAAAGCTCCTCCAATTGGGCAAACTGTTTTAACTGGGTTTCTGTAAGATCCGGGAAATATTTTAATAGTAACGTTGTAGACATGTGAATTATTATAATCTGCAAAAATAAGGTTTTATTATTTTTATTCAAACTTTAGCAGCATCTATATCAAAAAATAAAACGGTATGAATATGCTAAAGGAATTACTCTGCGAAAAACATCAATTCAAAATAGTTTGAAGCTCCCAAAACCTGATAAAAATCTTTAAACTGGGCCTGTTTTTATTTCCCGACAAAACCTTTTTATTATATATTTGTTAAAATTGAAAAAAAATATGGATAAACTTTCAGATAGAGTAAAAAGACTAGGATACTCACAGACTTTTGTAATGTCTAACAAAGCCAGAGAAATGAAGGCAAGCGGAGTTGATGTGATCAGCTTAACTCTTGGCGAGCCGGATTTCGATGTTCCGGACAATATAAAACAGGCTGCTTTTGATGCCATTAATGAGAACTACAGTCACTACTCTCCTGTTCCCGGATTCCTGGAATTACGTGAAGCAATTGCATATAAATTAAAAAGGGATAATCATTTAGAATATAAATCTACTCAAATCTGTGTCTCCAATGGTGCTAAACAGGCCATCATCAATGTTTTGGCAGCTATTATCAATGATGGGGATGAAGTACTGCTTCCTGCTCCTTATTGGGTAAGCTATGATGAGATGGTAAAAATGATGGGTGGAAATTCCGTAATGCTTCCAACTTCTTATGTAACAGACTTTAAAATTACGGCAGAACAGCTGGAAGAAGCCATCACAGAAAAAACAAAAGCTGTACTTTTCAGCTCGCCATGTAACCCCTCAGGAGGATATTATACGTATGACGAACTGAAGTCATTAGCAAAAGTGATCGCCAAATATCCTCAGATCACGGTCATCTCGGATGAAATCTATGAATACATCAATTATGAGACAAAAACCACTTCTATAGCCCAGTTTTCTGAAATATATGAACAAACTGCCGTTATCAACGGAATGTCTAAAGCATTTGCAATGACAGGATGGAGAATAGGATATTCTGCATGTCCTGAATGGCTGGCAAAAGCTTGTGAAAAGGTTCAGGGTCAAATGACCAGTGGAGCAAATACAGTAGCTCAGAGGGCTTCCATTACGGCATTAAAGACGGACCCATCCGAATACAGATACATGATCGATGCTTTCAAGCAGAGAAGAGATCTTATGTTTGATCTCATCAAGGAAATTCCAGGATTCAAAGTATTGCTGCCAAAAGCAGCATTCTATTTCTTCCCGGATATCTCTCATTATATTGGCAAAACATTAAACGGAACTGAAATTAAAAATTCAGATGATTTTGCCATGTTCCTTTTAGAAAATGCTCATGTAGGCTGTGTAGGTGGACTTTCTTTCGGAAGCCCGGAATGTATCAGATTTTCATACGCCGCTTCTGAAGAAGAACTTAGAGAAGCTATGAAGCGGATCAAGAATTTACTGGCTCCTTTCAATTAATAACCCAATTCCAATATATCAAATGAATCTGTTCAAAAAACTGACAATTGCCACAAGTATTGCTGCTGCAAGTTTCGCAGGCTACGCTTATGGGCAGGATTTCCAATGGAAAGAAGCAAAATCCAACGGCTACTCTTACAGGTATGTTACCAATGATCCTACTTCAGCAAGGTATTACACTTTGAAAAATGGCTTAACGGTCATTCTGAGTCCTACCCATAAAGATCCGAGGATTCAGACTTATATTGCCACGAAAGCAGGAAGTAAAACCGATCCTGCAGACCATACCGGACTGGCACACTATCTGGAGCATATGCTTTTCAAAGGAACTGATCAGTTTGGCTCTAAAGACTGGGCTAAAGAAAAACCTCTTTTGGATCAGATTGATGCTCTTTACGAGAAATACAACACTACAAAAGACGAAGCTAAAAGAAAAGAGATCTATAAAGAAATCGACAGGATTTCCGGAGAAGCCGCCAAATATGCCATTGCCAATGAATACGACAAAATGCTGGCTGGTATGGGAGCTGATGGAACGAATGCCTTTACTTCTTTTGAACAGACGGTGTACACTGAAGATATCCCGGCGAATGTTATTGATAAATTTCTGGCTGTACAGGCTGAAAGATTCAGGGAGCCGGTATTGAGGCTTTTTCATACAGAATTGGAAGCAGTTTACGAAGAGAAAAACAGATCGCTTGATGATGACGGAGACAAGGTTTTTGATACCATGTTTGCCAACCTTTTTCCTAATAACAATTATGGAAAGCAGACGACAATAGGAACTATTGAACATTTAAAAAACCCATCCCTTCAGGCCATCAGAGATTATTACAATAATTATTATGTTCCCAACAATATGGGGATTATCATGTCAGGAGACTTTAATCCGGATGAAGTCATTGCAAAAATAGACAAAGCCTTCTCCTACATGAAAACCAAAACAGTTCCTGAATATAAGATAGGACAGGAAAAACCAATTACAACCCCTGTTATCAAAGAAGTTGTGGGACCCAATCCTGAAAACGTAATGCTTGGTTTCAGATTTCCGGGAGCTTCTACCAAAGATGCCAGATTACTGAACCTTGTAGGAAATATGCTTACCAATGGCCAGGCAGGATTAATTGATCTTAATTTGGTAAAAAAACAAAGATTACTGGGTGCAGATGCTTTTCCTTATGCCTTAAAAGATTATTCTGTTCTATTGATACAAGGAAAACCTACGGAAGGACAGTCTTTGGACGAAGTAAAAAACTTGTTGCTTCAGGAAATAGACAAATTAAAAAAGGGAGAATTCTCTGATGACTTAATTCAGTCTATCGTTAACAATGAAAAGAAAAATATCATCCAGAAAGATGAAAAATACTCGTCGAGAGCAGGGATCCTGATGGATGAATTCACTTCTGATATAGATCATAAAGTTTCATTGGAATATGTAGATGAAATCTCCCATCTTACCAAAAAGGACATTATGGATTTCGCCTCCAAATATCTTCAAAACAATAATTATGTAGCTGTTTACAAGAAAAAAGGAGAAGATAAAACGATTGTAAAAGTTGATAAACCAACCATCACTCCTGTGTCAGTAAACAGAGAAGATCAGTCTCCTTTCCTTAAGAAGATTGATGAGATGCCGGAAAATGCGATTTCTCCGATATGGTTGAATTATGATAAAGATATCGCTAAAAATAAACTGGGAGCTATAGACGTTCTTTCTGTAAAAAATACAGATAACGCCCTTTTCAGGATGTATTATCATTTTGATTCCGGAAAATGGAACAACAAGATACTTCCCTTGGCAGCAGAATATCTTCAGTATTTAGGAACAAAAAATAAATCTTCTGAAGCCATCAGTAAAGAGTTTTATAAACTGGCTTCGAGTTTTGAGGTAACTGCCGGAAATGAGGAGACCTCTGTATCTCTGGAAGGTTTAAATGAAAACTTTGATCAAACCATTGCTTTATTTGAAGACCTGATCAACAATAGCCAGGCTGACCAGGAGGCTTTAGATGCCTATAAAATAAGACTTAAAAAAGCAAGGGCTAATGCTAAACAGAATAAAGCCACTATTATGAGCGGACTTAGAAGTTACGCCCAGTATGGTGCACAAAATCCTTTTAATAACGTTTTAACGGATGCAGAACTTGATGCCCTGAAAGCGGAAGACCTGATCAATGTACTTCACGACTTATTCAATTTTAAACATAAAGTACTTTATTATGGTCCAAAATCAGGGAATG
This sequence comes from Chryseobacterium sp. Bi04, assembly GCF_918698085.1. Lineage (GTDB taxonomy): Bacteria > Bacteroidota > Bacteroidia > Flavobacteriales > Weeksellaceae > Chryseobacterium. The sequence goes on along the minus strand of NZ_CAKKLP010000003.1, from coordinate 364,040 downwards.
AAGTAGTAGCATCCCTAGCTCCTGTTCACAAACTTCCTGCAACACTGAAAGAACTTCCTACATCCAAAACTTTCGTTCAGATCCCTACAGACAAGAATAAGGTATTGTTTGCCCATTATGACATGGTTCAGGCTGAAGTTTTCTGGATTAGAAACTCAGATCAGTACAATCCAACCATCACTCCAACCGTAAGTTTATTCAACACCTATTTTGGAGGCGGGATGGGTTCCATTGTATTTCAGACCATCAGAGAATCTAAGGCATTGGCCTACTCTACTTATTCTTATTTTGCACTTCCGGGTAAGAAAACAGATAAAGATATGATTATGGCTTATGTGGGAACTCAGGCTGACAAATTCAATGATTCCACCACTGCAATGAACGAGCTGCTTACCACACTGCCAAAATCCGGGCAATTGTTTGAAACGGCTAAAAGCGGATTGAAAAAATCTATTGCATCAGAAAGAATTACACAGGATGGTATTATTTTTTCTTATTTAAAATCTCAAAAGCTTGGAAACAAATTTGATATGAGAAAAAATGTTTACGAACAGGCTCCAAAACTGTCTTTTACAGATATCAATGCCTTTCATGATAAGGAAATGAAAAATAAAAACTACACTTACTGTCTTGTCGCTTCTCAAGATAAAGTAAATGAAGCCGATATGCAGAAATTAGGTGAGGTAAAGAAGCTTAATTTAACTGAAATATTTGGATATTAAAATAAACAAAAGTCCTGTTTTCAGGGCTTTTTTATTTAGGATGAATCAAAAACAATTATAGATTTTATTTATCGATAATAACTTGTTCGATAGATGAATCTTTTATATCTTTGCATAGAAATTAAATATAAAAACAGAAAATTATGTCTTTAGTAGGAAAAAAATTCCCAAATTTAACAATCGACGCAATGTCAGAAATGGGTGACGATCTTAGAATCAACATCCTTGATGAAGCAGTAAACAACCAACAGAAAGTTCTTTTATTCTGGTACCCGAAAGATTTCACTTTCGTTTGTCCTACAGAACTTCACGCTTTCCAGGAAGCTTTAGGTGAGTTCGAAAAAAGAAACACTAAAGTAATCGGAGCATCTTGTGATACTAACGAAGTACATTTCGCTTGGTTAAACACTCCAAAAGATAACGGAGGTATCGAAGGGGTTACTTACCCACTTTTAGCTGATACCCACAGACAATTAGCAAACACGTTAGGAATCGTAGATCAGGATTTCGAATATAACGAAGAAGGAGAAGAAGTTTTCACAGGTTCTAACGTAACATACAGAGCAACTTACCTTATCGACGAAACTGGAAAAATTTTCCACGAAGCGGTAAACGACATGCCTCTGGGAAGAAACGTAAAAGAATTCTTAAGATTAATTGACGCTTATACTCACGTTCAAAAACATGGTGAAGTATGTCCTGCAAACTGGGAAGAAGGTAAAGATGCTATGAAAGCAGACAGAACTTCTACAGCAGAATACTTAGCAAAAAATTAATATCTTAATTTAATATAACAATGTAACAGTCTAACAGTTATAACGATTTAAAAGTCATCTTTTTGAATGGTTAGATTGGTAAATTTTTAGATTGTTACATTGTTTATTTTTAAAAAATAAACTTATGTACACAGAATTAACCGAAGATACATTACAGAATATAGTGAATGACAACGAAAAAGTAGTTGTTCAATATGGCGCAACATGGTGCGGAAACTGCAGAATCATGAAGCCGAAATTCAAAAAATTAGCTTCCGAAAACGACAGTATTCCTTTCCTATATGTAGATGCTGAAAAACTTCCTGAGAGCAGAAAATTAGCAAAAGTGGATAACTTACCTACTTTCGCCATCTTTAAAAACGGTGAGTTGGTAAACCAGGTACAGTCTAACCAGGCAGAAAGTTTAATTAACCTTTTTAACGAATTATCATAATGAAATTACCCGTAATCAGACAGTTTTATCAGAATCAGACTCCTGAAAATCTTGAAAAAACATTGGAAGTTCTGGAAAGTTTCTGTGAATTCAGAGGAACAAGTGAAGAAGATCTAAATGTTGCCGGAGAGCTTATTACAAACATCTGTGGAGCTTTAGAAGTTCACTCTAATGTACAGAATGGAATGAGCGAAAAAGATGCTTTAAATTCTTTTGCACAAAAGGTTTTAGGATCTATCGACAAATAGTTCTTTAATAATTAAAAATTATAAAGACACCATATACCTGGGGGATTCCCATTACTATATTTTTTCCCTATTCTTTAATAACTACTTTATTTTTACTGGAATAATACTTCAAAAGGCCATCTGGTCACTCTGAAGCCAGAAGTTATATCCGTATCTGTTAAAGAATATCCAATTAAAATCCCGATGAAATGTCATCAGGATTTTTGTGTTCAAAGCTTTAGATATTCATATTACCTGTAAATAAACACTAACCTCACTTATATCTTTACACTAATACCACAAATACAAACTACATTAATAGTATCATCCGTGAAAATATCAGTGTTATTTGTGGTTAAAAATGGCTAATACTTCCATTCTATTATACATAAGCTCATCAGATTAATTTCAATTAATCAATCCTTTGCAACCTTATTTATCAAGCTTCTAATTTTTTTCTTTGCGTTAAAAAAATATTACTTTACTATCTAAAGACAAAGAGAATTGTAAACGGTTATATAAACATCTGCATAATCAGCACAATCTGCGAGATAAAATTTAAATAGGTTTTGGCTAAAAGCCAATGGATACAACCTAAAAAGCAAGCGGGCTAAAGCCCACTCCTATTGAATACCAAATGTTATCTATGATAAATATTAATTTTGACAGAAATAAAAAATCCTGATGAAAATATCACCAGGATTATATATAAATGATAAGCACAAAGCTTACCATTATTGAATTAGTTTCTTTTGCTCATTAGGATGCTTAAGATATACCAAAACAGAAGCATAATAGAAGCAAAAAGCTGTAATGCAGCTCCTACATACTGATTGGTTCCGTATGAATCTTTTAATTTACTGGTTTGGTATAAAATTGTTGCTGAGGCCAAAATAACCATTCCCACTGAGAACCATAATCCTAAGTTAAAACCGAATAGCATTCCGCCAACAATCAATCCGATTGAAATGAATCCTCCGATAACGATAATATTTCTTAAAAAAGAAAAATCTCTCTTAGAAGTAAATGCCACGGCAGAAATACCGGCAAACATGGCAATAGTTAAAGTAGCCGCCTGAAAGATCACATTCACTCCACCTGTCATATTCGTAGCAATATAAAGCATAGGCATAAAGATTACCGCTTCTAATAGGATATAAAACCCTAAACCGAGATATTGGGTAGACTTACTTTGTGAAAGTGACCATTTAGAAGCTAAAATTGAAGCCAGCCAAAAAACACCGATAATCAATAACCAGGCATATCTTTGTCCGAACATCATGGCAATAATTTCTACCGGCACCGTCTTCAACAAGATCGTTTCAACTCCAATAAACGCAAGAATTGATAAAGCAACATGCAAATAGGTTTTCTTGTAAAAACTCGCTTTCTCTACATCTGAGGAATGAGCGACTAAAACATCTGTCATCATAGTTAATATTTTTTTAATTAATCGAAAATAACTTTATTTATCTTTCTTTTCTGGCATAATTCCCAGAATTTTTCCATCCTCTTCAAATATGGCACTCACCACTTCTTTTGAAGATGAATCTCCTGTGTACTTGTATTTGATGTTAGGATGATTAGCACCATCCATCGTTACATAATACCCTACTTTTGAGACTTCAAGTTTTTTGTTAGAATCTATACCTTCTTTTACTTTTTTAAGAACATCGTCCGTCACAATTTCTTTTACTTTATCAGAAAGCAAGCCGTCAATAGTCTTATGATCAGAGGCTTGTAAAGCAGTCATAAACTTCAGGAAGTTATCATTATAGAGATTTACTTTCTCCTTACTTATGGTAGCCGGCTGTTCTTTCTTTTGATTGTTCTCAACTTCCAGTCCTACAACTTTTTGTGCAAATATCAGCTGTCCTCCAATGATGGCAAGTCCTAAAAATAATTTTTTCATATGATCCGTTTTGTTATTTTGGTGAAATAAGTGATGGAAGATACGAAAATCAGACCATTTCCAAAAATTTCATCGTGTCTACATTATCCGCATACGTATCAAGACCCGGATTCTGGGCCTCTCCGAAATGAATAGAGTCTAATCCTAATTCATCTTTAGCTACTATACATTGAATATTCTCTTCGTTTTCAGCTATAAAATTTTTAACATCCTCCAATGAACTGTATCTGCTGAAATTGATCACAGAAAGCGGGCTGAATAGTTTATCATCCTCTTTCAGCATCACAAAATTATTGTCCCAGAACTTATCCTGGTTCAGCAAGTATACAGCCCTGTTGTAATCATAATTATTGGCATATTTATGATGATTGATAATATCCTGAAACCCTACGAAACTCTCAAATAATCTGTCGATTACATAGTCCTGCGGGATAAAAAGCCGGGTTACATTCCTGCATCCCAGACCAAAATACTGGAAAATATCATTGGCTAAAAGCTGTAATTCCTCTTCAGTTTCATCACCTTTTAAAACAGCAACCGATGTTCTGTTTTTACGGATAATGCTCATATGATTTTTAAAATAATACTCCAGATATCTTGCGGTATTATTACTTCCGGTAGCAATGACCGCATCAAAATTCTCTAATCTTTCTACAAATTCAAACTGAACCTGATCTCCGGAAAATTCTTTCCATTTTTTTAACAGGAACGGAATCATATACTTATCTTTTGAAGACAGCTTAATTACAGGAATATGATTGCTTAGAACTACAGAAATTACATCATGAAATCCCACTAAAGGAATATTTCCGGCCAAAATTAAGCCTACTCTCTTTGAAATTTTAGAGATAGAATAGTTTTTTAGCCAACCTCTGATACTTTCTGCGGTAAGCAAATCTGCCCACTGCTGTAAAGCAAATTTCTGATTCTCAAGGGTAAACCATTGGTTCTCTATTTTTGTTTTCTGTAACAATAATTCAATATCTACATCATCCTGATTGTAGTCTTCTGTTTTTTTCGATAAAAACGCTTTTATATAATCACTTAATTTAATAAGTCCTAAAACTTGATTTTCGCTATTCATAATTACTGTAAAATTGGGGAATATTTTGTAATTTTGTGCAAATTTAAAAAAAATTAGCGATGGCTATTAAAATAACTGATGAATGCATTAACTGTGGGGCTTGTGAACCTGAATGCCCGAACAATGCAATATATGAAGGAGCTGTAGACTGGAAAGCTTCTGATGGTACTGCCCTGAATGGGACAATTACACTGCCATCAGGACTTACTGTAGATGCTGACGCGGCACAGGAACCTGTAAGTGATGATGTATATTTCATTGTAACAGATAAATGTACGGAATGTAAAGGCTTCCATGAAGAACCACAGTGTGCGGCTGTATGTCCGGTAGACTGTTGTGTTCCCGATGAAGATCATGTAGAATCTGAGGAAACCCTTCTTACTAAAAAAGCATTTTTACACGGCGAATAAAAAATTCCGTCTCATCATCTGTGAGGCGGTTTTTTTAACCATAAATTCAAAATCTAGTAAAAAAGAAAAAAATAAATCGCAGGGAGCCAGCTCCCTGTTACAACCAAAAAGTAAAAAAATATGAACAAAAAGCACAACTTCAGCGCAGGACCATGCATTTTACCTCAGGAAGTATTTGAAAAATCAGCTCAGGCTATTTTAGATTTTAATGGTATCGGGTTATCACTTCTTGAAATTTCACACAGAAGCAAGGATTTCGTAGCCGTAATGGACGAAGCACGTGCGATTGTAAAAAGGTTGATGAATCTTGGTGATGATTATGAAGTACTTTATTTGGGTGGTGGTGCCAGCTTGCAGTTTGCAATGGTTCCTTATAACCTTATGAAAGTAGGTGGCAAAGCCGCATACCTGGATACGGGTACCTGGGCTGCCGGAGCGATCAAAGAAGCAAAGAAATTAGGAAGTGTAGATGTTGTAGGCTCTTCAAAAGAAGAAAACTACTCTTTCATTCCTAAAAATTATACGGTAGGTTCAGATTACGATTATTTTCACTGTACTTCCAACAATACAATTTATGGAACTCAAATGAAATCTTTTCCTGAGGTAGACACGCTGATGGTATGTGATATGAGTTCTGATATTTTCTCAAGACAGCTTGATTTCTCAAAATTTGACTTAATCTATGCGGGAGCTCAGAAGAATATGGGACCTGCCGGAGTTACTTTAGTGGTTATAAAAAAAGAAATTCTTGGTAAAACAGGAAGAGAGAATATGTTGTCTATACTGGATTATTCCCAGCATATCAGCAAAGAATCTATGTACAATACACCTCCTGTATTCCCTGTATATGCGTCTTTATTGACTCTTCAACACCTTGAAAATAATGGCGGAATTGCTGCTGCAGAGCAAAGAAACGAGGCCAAAGCTAAGCTTTTATATAATGAAATTGACAGCAATCCACTGTTCAAAACATTCTGTGTAGAAGAAGACCGCTCATTAATGAATGTTTCTTTTAACATTACAGACGAAAGCAAAAAAGAAGAATTTGATAACGCATGGAAAGCTGCCGGTATCAGTGGACTTAACGGACACAGAAGCTTAGGCGGATACAGAGCAAGCTTGTACAATGCTTTGACAATTGAAAGCGTGCAGGTTTTAGTGGATGTAATGAAGTCGATAAAATAGCTTATATTAGGCGACCGAAAATAAAAAAATAATAGATGACTGATTTCAGAGGTTAGACCCTAAAAATCTCACTTCTTATTTCTCAAATTTAACATCTATAATAAAATAACGCATGAAAGTTTTAGCAAACGATGGAATTTCAAAATCAGGAGAACAGGCTTTAAAAGAAGCCGGAATTGAGATCCTGGACAATAGAGTGGCTCAAGATCACGTTATTAAATTTATCAATGATAATAACGTGGATGTCCTTTTGGTAAGAAGTGCAACAAAAGTAAGACAAGAACTGATTGATGCATGCCCCGGTCTTCAGATTATAGGAAGAGGCGGAATTGGGATGGATAACATTGATGTTGACTATGCTAAAAGTAAAGGAATTAAAATTATCAATACTCCTACAGCATCTTCAAAGTCTGTAGCAGAACTGGTTTTCGGACACTTTTTTTCATTAGCGAGATTTCTTCATGAATCCAACAGGCTGATGCCTCTGGAAGGAGACACTCACTTTAATGCCATGAAAAAATCATTCAGTAATGCCTATGAACTTTCAGGAAAGACATTAGGAGTTATTGGCTTTGGAAGTATTGGCCAGGAAGTGGTAAAAATGGGGATTGCATTAGGAATGAAAGTTCAGGTTCTTACAAAAAACCCGAGAACGGAAGTTCTTACCCTGAATTTCTTTGATGGGCAGGTTGTTCATTTTGAAATCACGTCTACCAATGATATGGATGCATTTCTTAAAGATGCAGACTTTATCAGTATCAATACTCCAAAAACAAATAAGTATATTATAGATACCCCTCAATTTGAAAAAATGAAAGACGGTGTTTATATTGTAAATACAGCAAGGGGCGGTGTTATCAATGAAGTGACATTAATAGACTTCATTGAGTCAGGTAAAGTGGCGGGAGCGGCATTGGATGTTTTTGAAAATGAACCCAGCCCGGAACTGCCATTGTTGATGAACCCATCATTATCCCTGTCTCCTCATGTAGGAGGTAATACAGTGGATGCGCAAGAGAAAATCGGAGTCGAACTTGCGGAACAAATTATTAAGTTACAAAAAGAAACTATAAGATAAATATGCCTGTTTTTAAACCTTTCCGTGGAATAAGACCTCATAAAGACTTGGAGAGTACTTTCCCTACACATCCACTGGATAATTTCACCCAGGAAGAGATTGCAGAGAAGGCTCAAGTTGAAAATACTTACATCAATATGATCAAACCTTATGTTGTAAGTAAATCCAAAGATATTGACCGGAACCTGAGGAAGATCCGTTCTACATTTGAAGAGCTTCTGGACGAAAAAAAATTAGTCCAGGACAGTTCAGCCTATTATCTTTATGAGCAGATATACCCCAATAAACAGGTTTTCAGAGGACTTTTGGGACTGGCCAGCATTGAAGATTTCTGGAATGGAAAAATCAAAAGACATGAAAGTACCATTCCTCAGAAAAAAGAAAAACTGGCACACTATCTTGAAAAAGTAAGCCTGCAGGCCGAGCCAGTACTGCTCACCTACCCTGCCAACTCTAAAATTGAGCTGTTGATGAACCATGAGGAAAAAAATGTTCCTATTTTTAATCATACTGATAACCTGGGTATAAGACATAAAATCTGGAGAATAGATAACCGTCTGAAACTTCAGCAGTTCAAAGAAGTAATAGATCAGATTGATTCATTTTATATTGCCGACGGACACCATAGAATTGGCTCTACAGCCATCAATGCAAAGCGTCACAAAGAGAAAAATAAAAGACATAACGGAACTGAGCTTTACAATTTTGTATACAGCTTTATCGTTTCCAACCAGTCTATTAAAATTCATGATTACAACAGAATTTTACATGATATGAACGGTCTCTCCAATGAGCAGTTTTTAAAAGAACTTGAGACTTATTTTCTTATTCATGAAAAAGGAGAAGCCTCGTATTTCCCGTCTCAGAAATTCCATATTTCAATGTATCTTGGTGGAAAGTTTTATTCCCTTCACGTAAAACACGACCTTCGTTCCAAAGAAATGTCTCTGGATAACCTTGACCACCATCTTTTAGATAAATATATTTTCAAAGATATCCTGAAAATTGAAGATCCTGACAGCTCAGATAAAATATCATATGTAAAAGGAACTTCTAATATTAACGGTATCAATATCTTAAAAGAAAAGATAGACAGTGGTGAAGGTGTAGTAGGCTTCGGAATCTACCCTGTAAGTTTTAACGATATGATTAAAATTTCAGACTTAAGATTAAGTATGCCTCCAAAATGTACATTCATTGAACCCAAATTGGTTACTGCTTTATTAATGTACGACATGAAATCTTAATAAATTCCCATTTTTTTCCTACTTTTAACATCGGAAAAGAAAGGTCAATAAAAAAATGAAAAAAATATTCATCATACTTCCACTCTTTTTGAGTGGATTTTTATTTTCTCAGAAAAAGCCGCAAAAACATCCGGCAAAAAAAGGCACCGTAGCCAAATTCAATTATCATGATGAATTTAAAAAGATATCAGACGAAATCTTAACCAATGGTGAAGCTTACTCTAATCTTGGAGAGCTTACAAAAGGCATCGGACCTCGCTTCAGCGCCACTCCGGGTTATGCAAAAGCATCGGAATGGGCTGAGAAAAAACTGAAAGATGCCGGTATACAAAATATATGGAAACAGGATGTAAAAGTTCCTGTTTGGATCAGGGGTAAAGAATATCTACAGATAAAATCAGGAAACGGAGAATGGAAAAACATCAGAATGCTCTCCTTTGGAAACTCTGAAGGAACAGGCGGAAAAGATCTTACAGCGGAGCTTTTACTGGTAAATGACATGGCGGAACTGAACGCTTTAACCTCTGTACAATTAAAAGATAAAATAGTTTTCGTCAATTCTCCTTTAGACCAGAAAGTAGTCAATACCGTTGACGCTTATCTTATCACGGCCAAATCTAAGCTGCTCTCAGCCTCTGTCATTGGCAAAAGAGGCGCTAAAGGTTTAATTATACGGTCACTCACTACAGCTTCGGACGATACCCCTCATGCTAAAATGATTTATTATGAACCAGATGACAGGGTGAGGATTCCTGCAATAACCATCGGAGTAAAATCGGCTGATGAACTTGAAAAATTATTGAAAAAGCAAAAAGTAACTGCTAAACTGAACCTGTCTGCCGAAACTAAAGGAGAAGCTGTTAACCAGAATATTATCGGCGAAATTCCAGGAAATAAAGACGCAAAAGTGATTGTTCTAGGAGCACAGCTTGATTCATGGGACTTTGCAGAAGGAGCCCACGATGACGGTTCCGGAGTTGTACAGTGTATTGAGGTTCTAAGAACGCTTAAAGCACTTGGCTTTACCAATAATCATACGATAAGAGTTGTATTGTACGCCAATAGTGAAAATGGCGGCCAGGGACGGGATATGTATGCCTCGTATGTAAAAAAGAAAGATGAGAAACATATTTTCGCTTTAGGAACAGATTCCGGAGGCTATTCGCCAAGAGGATTTTCTTTAGATATGCCTCCTCAGAGAAGAAGACAGATTTTTGAATGGAAAAACTACTTCCTTCCCTACGGAATTTATGATTTTGATCAAACGTATGCAATACAGGATATTGCCCCCTTAAAAAAACTGGATATCCCGCTGGCAGAACTGGTAGTAGACACACAACGTTATTTTGACTACCATCATTCCGTAGAAGATACTTTCGACAAGGTAAATAAAAGAGAGCTTCTCCTGGGAGCTGTTGCTATGACTCAACTTATTTTCATGATTGATAAAAACTGGTAACGTGAAAAAAATTATAAATCTATCATTATTCATTCTCGGCGTGGCTTTTTTATCTGCCCAGACCAAAGAGGATTCTATACAGTTTAACAGGATTTCCACAGAAATTCTGAATAATGGAAAAGGCTATAATGAATTGAGGGAGCTCACCAAAAATATCGGTAACCGTTTAAGCGGTTCTGAAGCTTATGAAGAATCTGTAAAATGGGCGGCACAAAAACTTAAAGAGGCCGGAGCTGATAAAGTTTGGCTTCAGGAAGTAATGATTCCTGTCTGGGAAAGAGGTAAAGAATCATTACACATCAAAACTTCAAATGGCAACTGGAAAAGCCTTAAAATGCTTTCTCTGGGTAACTCTGAGGGTACAGGAGGAAAAGATGTCTCAGGAGAAATTATCATGGTAAAGTCATTGGAAGAATATGACAAACTACCGGCTGAAAAAGTGAAAGATAAAATTGTTTTCTTTAATTATCCCTTCAATCAGGGGCATGTACAAACCTTTATTGCTTATCGGGAAGCAGGAGCTTACAGAAGGACAGCAGCCTCCTTAACCGCTAAAAAAGGCGGAAAATTTGCTGTTATACGTTCTCTTTCTTCAGCTTTTGATGATATTCCACACACCGGAAATATGCGTTATGATGATAGTATATCTAAAGTTCCTGCACTGACGATTGGAAATACCAGCGCAGACGAACTGGAAGTTTTATTAAAAAGTCAAAAGGTAACAGCAAAACTTAACTCGAACTGTGGAATGAAAGGTGAGAAACTCTCCCACTCCGTTATTGGTGAAATTACAGGAAAAAAAGATAAAAATGTTATTGTTGTTGGCGGACACCTGGATTCATGGGACGTAGGCGAAGGAGCCCATGATGACGGAGCAGGAATCGTTCAGAGTATAGAAGTGTTAAGAACCTTCAAAAAGTTAGGATTACAAAATAACCATACCATCAGAGCCGTTTGCTTCGCCAATGAAGAAAATGGGACAAAAGGCGGCAAACAATACGGAAAAAACGCTAAAGATCACAATGAAAAACACCTTTTCGCTATTGAATCTGATGCAGGAGGCTATTCTCCACGAGGTATTTCATTAGAAATGGATGATATCAAAAGAAACCAGGTCAAAAGCTGGGTAAACCTATTTTTGCCTTATGGAGTTTATAACTTTGAAGGAAAATATTCAGGTTCAGATATTGCTCCGCTTCATGAAATGGGCGTTCCCACTGCAGAATTAGTTCCTGATCCACAACGTTATTTCGATATCCATCACACTTCAGAAGATACTTTTGAAAAAGTAAACCGCAGAGAACTTCTTCTCGGTTCCACGGTGATGACACAACTTATTTATATGATTGATAAAAATTGGTAACTATGAAAAAGATATTAGGTACAACATTATTAGTTTTGGGAGTAGCTGTTTTTGGCCAAACCAAAGAAGACTCTATACAGTTTAACAAGATCTCTACTGAAATCTTAAACCATGGAAAAGGCTATAACGAATTGAGGGAACTCACCAAAAATATTGGCCATCGTTTAAGCGGTTCCGAAGCTTATGAAAAGTCTGTAAAATGGGCAGCACAAAAACTTAAAGATGCCGGAGCGGATAAAGTATGGCTTCAGGAAGTAATGATCCCTGTCTGGGAGAGAGGTAAAGAATCATTACAGATTAAAACTTCAAATGGCAACTGGAAAAATCTTAAAATGCTTTCTTTAGGAAATTCCGAAGGAACAGGAGGAAAAGATGTTTCAGGAGAAATCATCATGGTAAAATCCATTGAAGAATATAACAAATTGCCGGCAGAAAAAGTAAAGGATAAGATTGTTTTCTTCAACTATCCTTTCAGTCAGTCATTTATAGAAACATTCAAAGGATATAGTGATGCTGCCAAGTATAGGGTCACTGCTGCTGCATTAACCGCTAAAAAAGGCGGAAAATTTGCTATTATACGCTCTCTTTCTTCAGCCTTCGATGATGTTCCTCATACCGGAGCAATGCGCTATGAAGATAATGTTTCCAAAGTACCCGCTGTAGCTGTTGGAAATACAACGGCAGATGAGCTGGAAACTCTCCTGAAAAGCCAGAATATCACCGCTAAACTTAATTCCAACTGTGGGATGAAAGGTGAGAAACTCTCCCACTCTGTTATTGGTGAAATTACAGGTAAAAAAGACCAAAGCGTTATTGTCGTTGGCGGACACCTGGATTCTTGGGATGTAGGTGAAGGAGCACATGATGACGGAGCCGGAATTGTTCAGAGTATAGAAGTGTTGAGGACCTTCAAAAAACTGGGAATACAAAACAACCATACCATCAGAGTAGTATGTTTCGCCAATGAAGAAAACGGCGTAAAAGGAGGTGTTCAGTATGGTAAAGCAGTAAAGGAAAACAATGAAAAACATCTTTTTGCTATTGAATCTGATGCCGGTGGTTTTGCCCCAAGAGGAATTGCCCTGGACATGGATGATGCCAGAAGAAATCAAATCAAAAACTGGTCAAAACTCTTCCTTCCATACGGAGTCTATAACTTTAATGAAAGATTTTCCGGAACAGATTTATACCCTCTTCACGACATGGGAATCCCTGCTGCTGAGCTGATGCCTGATTCACAAAGATATTTCGATATCCATCATACAGAAGAAGATACCTTTGAAAAGGTGAACCGCAGAGAACTCCTGCTGGGAGCTACAGCCATGACACAGATGATCTACATGATCGATAGAAACTGGTAGTAAAAAAATTATAGCTAAACATAAAAGTTCATAGAAGCCTGAGAGATTAGGGCTTTTATGAACTTTTTTGTCTATCATCAATAGAAATAGACTTTAGCCTGTTTATCTTATAAAAATTCACCCAATGGTTCCAGCCAAAACATAATTCATATTCTATCTGTAAATTGTTATTTTGACCATATTAAATAACTATATTACACCATCTTACATTGGAATAATAGAATATTATATGGAAATAAGCAGATTCAAATCAGAAAAAATACATCAGAAATTTCTTATATTTTATAATGAAGCCATGAAGAAACTTCCTGTACCACAGAATATCTTCGATATCAATACTTCTTATGGAACAGTAAGGGTTTATCGGTTTGGAAACCGCGGAGGAATACCTATTCTTCTTTTTCCGGGGAGAGCAGCCTCAACGCCCATGTGGGAACCTAATATCGCAGGGCTACTCAAGACTTATGATGTTTATTCTATGGATCTTCTGGGTGAACCAGGTTTAAGTACTCAGACAAAACCTATTAAAGATAATAAACAACAGGCTATTTGGGTAGAAGACGTATTAATGGAATTAAAATTAACGAAAGTACATCTGCTGGGTGTTTCTTTTGGAGGGTGGTCCGTAGTAAATTATGCAGTCCATTATCAAAAATATATTGCATCAATCATCTTGTTGGACCCCGCGTTGGTTTTTGCTCCATTTTCTCTGAAAATTATTCTGTTTTCATTGATTACTATTCTTCCCTTTGTTCCTGAATCCTGGCGTAAGAAATCAATGAGCTGGATTTCCGGAGGAGCCGAGGTTGACCCGCAAAATTCTACCTCTCTCCTCATTTCGATCGGATTAAAAGACTTTATTATCAAAACGCCACCGCCTAAACAGTTTACTTCTGAACAGTTAAATTCTATTCAGGCGTCCATACTAGTCATTTTTGCAGGTAAAAGTATTGTACACGATTCAGCTAAAGCCTTAATCTATGCAAAAAGTCTTTCGAACCCTATTGAAGCTGAAATTTGGCCAGCAGCTTCACATGCAATTAATGGAGAGTTTCCCAATGAAATTAATGAACGGATTGGTAAATTTCTTTCAGGAATTTCATTTTAATCTTTAATTTATGTAGAAAAGTGTTCCAGAAATATCTTAATCTTCCTGATGATTCCCAGTTAATATCATATTGTACACCTTTTTTCGCAAGGAATGGCAGTGAAAATTTAGCATGAAACATTGGTTGGTTATTCTTAATTTTAGTACAATAGTCAGCTTCAAAATTTGACTTTCTATAATATTGTATTTCTATGATTGTCTCTTTTTTTAATGCCTTGAAAATATACAAATTGACGCCATACAGGTCATCATATTCATTATTTAAAACCTGTATTGCAGCATCTAATGTGAGTGGTATTTTTAAATTATTAAGTTTATTTCTATGAATTCTCAGTTCAGAAGAATTACTTCCCTTAAATTCATTAAAATCTGACAGAATAAAAATAATATTGGGAGAAATTTTATTCCAACAATGTATTTCTACCAATCGTAGCAGATTATCAAAAGAATGTTGAATATTATTTTTTAAATTATTTTGATGCATTTTCTTTCAATTTCTATCAAAAATCTAAAACTTGCTAAACCCCTTAGAACTTTGAGAGTATATTTAATTTTCTCACTACCATAAAATTCTTGCATAAAAATACATCATAATTCTACAATTATTCTCATCACTTCCACTGAATTTGCAATCAGGGGCAGCTTCATTTTTTATACTAAAAATTCTTAATTCAAAACAATTTCTCCTTGTTTAAGGAATTAAGCAGTGAAAATCACTGTAAAACAAACATATACAGCCCTAAAAAATAAAATGTTGGCAACTAAATATTCACTTTGGCATGAAATTAGCATGTCTTAAAACGAAAAAAAAATAAAAACACTGGATGAAAAAGGTCTTCTGTGGATATTCAGTTTTCCACCGATTCAAAATGTGACCCTTTTTTTTCTGCGATACCCTAAATGATATGGAAAATGTGATTGATTAACCTTGGTTCATTTTTCACAACACTATAATCCGTATCAGACTGGTATCATAACCCATGAATCATTAATGATTCAAAAATTTACTGATCAACCCTAAGCTATACGCTCCGGGCTCAGTCGTATAAATAAATGGCACGTCTTCATGAACCTTAGCCCAGTAAGAGAATGTATTCTTTTTACCATGTAAGACAGCTGCTTATCCATATAAATTAATGTATAACCCTTAAAATGGTAATAATGATGAGAGATTTTTTTGAAATGATTTTTAAGAGAAATGAAGATGCTGCAAAAATGCATATCTGGAGCTTGCTTTTGGTATTAAGTTTTGCCATCTTTTCTGTATTGGTATACACCTTAAAACCAAGCTTTAACAGCTTAATAATATATCTGACTGCATTCGCCGCTTACATCGGCTTTGGTCTTGTATTCATCAGTTCCCTGGCGGGGACAGGTATGAAAAAAAGATCCAGCAGAAACATATAATTTTTAATTCTTTTTTTTACTGAAAAACCGTCCTTTGGGACGGTTTTTGTTTTACAATCACTGATTAGTTATTCAATACCTTTCATCATCTCGGTAAGGATCTTTATTGTTTCTTCCTCAATCATTTTTTCAGATTTTGCAACCAGCTCTATCCTGAAAGGCTCACAACAGGCCTTTATTCCAAAGCCATCATCTGTTTTCACAAATTCAGGATGCAAACCATGTTCTTTACACACTTCTGCTTCAATTTCTTTTCGGATTAAAGCATAATCTAGATTAATCATATCTTTTTATTTTGTTTCATTGGTGATGGATAAAGATAGGAATAAATTGCTTGTATAGAAATCCGGATTTCTACGGTACTTTTACAAAAAATCAACTGGAAGAGCGGGGTGGTTTCTGTTTAAAATACTAACCCTTATTCGATTTAGCAATAATTACAAAAAGCCGCCCCTTGCGGAACGGCTTTCATATCTTAAAAATATTTCAATTATTTCACTTTTACAAGCTCTACATCGAAGACTAACCAAGCGTTTGGCGGAATAACTCCTCCTGCTCCTCTTTCTCCGTAAGCCATTGCCGGCGGGATCAATAAAGTAGCAGTTTCACCTTCTTTTAATAACAGGATACCTTCATCCCATCCTTTGATTACTCTTCCCATTCCAATTGGAATATCAATAGGCTCATTTCTTTTGAATGAAGAATCAAATTCTGTTCCGTCTACTAACTTCCCAGCATAGTGTACAGATACGTTATCACCAGATTTCGGAGCTTTACCGTCTGTTGTTTTTGTGATTTTGTAATAAAGACCAGATTCAGTTTTTTGCATACCTGCTTTCAGGTTTTCAATCATTTTCTCCTGGTTAGCTTTAAACTCTTCTTCCTTTTTCTTTCTTTCAGCTTCCTCCTTAGCGATAAAAGCTTTATTATTTTCTGCAATTTTAGCCTTCCCTTCGCTGAAAGTCTTAGCTGCATCGTAGTTTTTGTACTCATCACCTTTACCGAAAACAGAAACTTTTTCTAAAACGATATCTGTTTTAGGCTTATCCTGAGCTCCTTTTTCAACGTTAGCGATAGCATCAATTACGTCATTTCCTTTTACTACTTTACCGAAAATAGTATGTTTTCCGTCTAACCATGGTGTAGCCACTTCAGTAATGAAAAACTGAGAACCATTGGTATTAGGTCCTGAGTTTGCCATAGAAAGAATACCTTTCCCGGTATGTTTAAGGTCGTTTCTCTCATCCTCGAATTTATATCCAGGATCTCCCATTCCTGTTCCCTGAGCATCACCTCCCTGAATCATGAAATCTTTGATCACTCTGTGGAAAATTGTTCCATCATAATAAGGAACTCCTTTAGCCTTAGCCTTGTTATCGATTTTCCCTTCTGCAAGACCGATAAAGTTGGCCACAGTTACTGGTGCTTTCTTGTCTTCAAACTTTACAATCAGATTCCCTTTTGTAGTTTGAATGTTTGCATAAAGTCCGTCATTAAGACCTTCGTAAGTTTCTTTGTCTACGTTCATTTTTTTATAAATTGGAGTACAACTCATCAGCGAAATACTTGCCGCTGCCAGAATTATATTTTTGTTAAACAATTTCATGTATTATAAAGCTTTTAATTTTATGATTAATGGGATGTCGTTATCTATTTTTTTTTCGTCTCCAAATGTTCCATAAGCCAGTGAAGATGGTACCAGAAGCGTTACCTCTTCTCCATCATGTATAAACCGTAAAGCATTTTCCACAGCTTTCAGCTCATCAAAATGCCCAAATTTAGCATCTCTTCTTTCAAAAGACTGATCATAAATCTTGGTCTCATCAAAATCATACAGATCATAGGAATAAGAGATCATGGTATTATCTGCTCTCCTTTCTCTCTGATCATACCCTTCCGCTGTTACCCAATAATTAAGCTGTGTAGGATAATATTTTACCGGCTGGCTATTGGCCCACTGCTGGATGTGTCCTCTTTCTACAGTATTCAGATTTTTCATCCTTTCTTTAGAAACATCCAGATCTTTTTGGCTTAAAACACCACCTACCGGAGGGTGCGCGGGCTGTGCATTCCTATTGCAGCTCAACAGACTGATTAATGATATGAAGACTAATTTTCTCATAAACTTTTGCGAAAATACACATTTCGCGAATCAATTACAAAACTTATATCAGATTTCCGGGAACAATTTAAGGAACATAAAATACAATATTTTACTGTAACAAAAAATTGTTTCAAACTACTGGTTTTTAAGAATACTGAGAAAAACTTTATTCAAGGCTCTTTTATATTAAAAGTGACTGAATTTTTCTTACTGGTTACAAGCATCCTGGGGCTGAAGTCAATAAAAAAAGCCGGAAATATTCCGGCTCCTATATATTTTATATTCAGTTTAGATTAAACTGTTTCTAAAGCGTGGTCCACCACAACTCTCCATCCGAATGGATCTTCAGAAAGATTGTTCTGCAGATCTACCAAATCCTTCTTAAGAATAGCCGCAAAGCTTTCCTCATCAGATAATCTTGGAAGCTCAAGTTTTTCTCCCTGATATCCTAAAGCCTGGAATACTGTAGTTACTACAGCAGTTCCTACTCCCCATACTTCTTTTAAAGTACCGTTTTTCTGTGCTTCAACTACAGTTTTTACCGGAATTGGTTCAACTTTCACCTCAATACCTCTTTTCTTAGCCAATTGAAGGAAGCTGTCTCTTGTAACTCCGTCAAGAATTTTCTCTGAAGTCGGAGGCGTATAAATAGTATCGTTAATTCTTACAAACACATTCATAGTACCACTCTCTTCAAAATATTCGTGAGTAGCGTCATCCGTCCAGATGATTTGCTCATAGCCTTCTTCAATAGCCAGCTGAGTTGGGTAAAAAGAAGCGGCATAGTTTCCTGCTGCCTTCGCAGAACCCACACCACCGTTTGCTGCTCTTGAATAATGATCAGAGATCTTTACAGAAACAGGCTCTGAATAATAGCTCTTCGCTGGTGTTGCAACAATAGCGAACATATATTTGTTAGAAACTCTTGCTTTCAAAGCTTCTTCAGTAGCAAAAATCAACGGTCTGATATATAATGACATTCCTTCTCCTTGTGGAATCCATTCTCTATCGATATCTACCAATGCTTTTAAACCGTCTAAAAACATTTCCTCAGTCACTTCAGGCATAGCAAGACGCTTCGCTGACTTGTTGATACGTTCAAAATTCTTTTCTGGCCTGAAAAGGAAAACCTGCCCATCTTTGTCTTTATAAGCTTTCATGCCTTCAAAACAAGCTTGCCCATAGTTTACTCCCATCATAGCAGGCGTAAATGGTATCGGACCGTAAGGAACTAATTTCACATCACCCCATTTTCCATCTTCATACTCACATATAATCATATGATCAATGAAAGTACCACCAAATGAAAAATTATTTGGGTCAAATGTAGAAATTCTAGAGTTTTCAGTTTTTTGAATTATCATTTTTAAAATTTTTTACGATGTTCTACAAATTTAATATAATTTTCTAAATATAAAAATTTTAGAGTAAATTTGACAAAAAAATAGCTTGAAAAGAGAAATAAAGACCACTAACGATGGAAGCAAAACATTGTTTATCAACGACTTAAATGAAAACTATCATTCTCATCATGGCGCGTTGCAAGAAGCAGAACATGTGTTTATCAAAAATGGACTAAATTTAGTTAATGATTGCGAAATTAATATTTTAGAACTCGGTTTTGGAACAGGTTTGAATGTTTTAGTTACAATTAATGAATATTTAAAAACTGACAAAAATCATGTCATTAATTATTTTTCGCTTGAAAAATACCCCGTAAATGAATCTGAAGTTAACGATTTGGCATATTTTGAGCTTTTTGATAATCCTGAGTTCAAAAATATTTACCAGAAAATTCATCTGGCAGATTGGGAAAAGTCAGTTGAAATCATTAGTGGTTTCAACTTAAAAAAGATAGAATGTGACTTTTTTGACCTCAAGGACATAGAATTGCCAAAAATTAACCTGGTCTACTTCGACTGTTTCGGAGCAAGAGTACAGCCTGATCTTTGGGAAAAACCGTTATTTGAAATGGTTTCTGACAAAATGGCCATTAATGGATTATTAACAACCTACTCTTCTAAAGGAAGTGTAAGAAGAATTCTTCAAGAACTGAACTTTAAAGTAGAAAAAAAACAAGGCCCTCCTGGAAAAAGGGAGATGATTAATGCCATAAAGCTTTAATAGTTTAAAAGACATAATACGCCTTTGCTTTTCCTGATTTCACCATTCCTTCATGAAAATTTCTTACATTAGCTTTACAAAATATTATACCTATTATATATGATAGACAAGATCAACATTAGAGTGTATGGCTGTGCAGTAAAAGACAAGAAAGTTTTGACCTTATTTGAAGAATATGCAGGAGAATCTTTAGTGAAATTTCCGGGAGGAGGATTGGAATACGGTGAAGGGGTACTGGAATGTCTGCACCGTGAATTTGATGAAGAGCTTAATGTAAAAATAGATATTGCAGAACATTTCTACACACAGGAAAATTTCCTGGTTTCCCGCTTCAGAGAAAACGAACAGCTTCTTACCTTATATTATATCGTTAATATCACCAATGAAGAAGACTTCCTGATCATGGATCCATGCATCGAAAAAACAGAATGGATAGCTATCGACAGGCCCGACAATCCATTTCCACTTCCAATAGATAAAATTGTATTCGATAAATTAAAAGAAAAATTCCTGTAAGCTTTTACAGGAATTTACTTTTATATTGTTATTTTTTGACCTTAAACTGATTGGCTCCCGGATAAGGCTTTAAATAGCCGGAGTTCCAGTTGGACTGCAGTAATGACTCTATGAATTCATCACTCCTGTTTTTGTGAGGATCATACTGTTCTTTTAAATCAATATCAGCCATCTTTCCTTTTACATTCCACCAAAAGGCACTCCATCCTCCTCTAAGCTCTTTTATAATTTCATAAACATTTTTACCGGTAGCTCTGTTCATTAATTTTGCAAAAACCTGGCCTTCGGTTGTCGTAAGATCTCTTAATTGTTTTTCATATTGGTCAGCAAGCATATTCTGCCTTTCTCTTATAAATTTTCTTTTAGCCTTGCTATCCATATTATCCATATCTGCCTGCATATCCCGATACTGCTGCAAAGCAGTCACAAATAACGGATATACCCTGTATAGCTTTTTATTTAGAAAATAATAGTAATTTTTATCGAGCTGATTGTTGAATCGGGGTTTGTTTACCAGAACAAGTTCGTCCATCACTACTACAGGCTCTCCATTAATCTCGTAGATTTTAACCTTTTGTTGCTCGTCGTAATAATACTTATTACCGAATTCATCCACTTTCAGAGATTCAGCAGGGTATTGGTTAAGAGGTTTTGCCACAATAGAATCCGTCTGACCAAAAACACTGACTCCAAAAAAGAAAATAAAAAGGCAGATAATCTTCCTAAAATTCATTATTTTTACACTTATAAGAATAAAAATTAAACGCAAAAATCATTCCTTTTTATGAAATTTGAAAAGAAATCTTTAAAATTTTTAGAAAAATATTTAAATACTTCATCACCAACAGGTTATGAACACAAGGGACAGGAGGTCTGGATGGACTATATCAGACCGTATGTAGATAAAATTGAAGTGGATCATTATGGAACCTGCTATGGTATCATTAATCCTGAAGCTGATTTTAAAGTAGTAATTGAAGCCCACGCTGATGAGATTTCCTGGTACGTAAACTATATTACTGACGACGGATTGATCTACGTCATCCGAAACGGAGGCTCGGATCAGACTATTGCCCCTTCCAAAGTGGTTCATATCCACGGAGAAAACGGAATTGTAAAAGGAGTTTTCGGATGGCCGGCTATCCATACCAGAACTAATCAAAATGAACCTACGCCAAAAATTGAAAACATTTTCATCGATTGCGGAGCCACTTCCAAAAAAGAAGTGGAGGAAATGGGAATCTATGTAGGATGCATGATCACTTATCCGGATGAGTTCTTTGAAATGAATGACAGGTATTTTGTCTGCAGAGCTTTGGACAACAGAATCGGAGGTTTTATGATTGCTGAAGTGGCAAGGCTTTTAAAAGAGAATAAAAAATCAATTTCTTTTGGGCTGTATATCACCAATTCTGTTCAGGAAGAAGTAGGACTATACGGAGCTGATATGATTGCCGATACGATTAAGCCTAATATTGCGATTGTAACCGATGTTACCCATGATACAACCACTCCTATGATCGAAAAGAAAAAAGAAGGTGATCAGAAATGTGGTGACGGACCTGTAGTATTTTTCGCGCCAAGTGTTCACCATACGATCAGAGAATTAATTATTGATACGGCAAAAACAAAGAAAATACCTTTCCAGAGAGCTGCGGCAAGCAGAGCAACAGGAACAGATACAGATGCCTTTGCCCACTCTAACGGTGGGGTACCAAGTGCTTTAATTTCCCTACCTTTGCGTTATATGCATACCACGGTGGAAATGGTATCCAAAGAAGATGTAGGTAATGTAATCAAACTGATCTACGAAACCATTCTGAAGATTAAGCCGGAAATGAAACTAAAGTATCATTAATAGAATCAAGATGAAAGATACAAGATTCAAGACATTCAAAATATGAATAAAAAAGATATTCTCGTACATCTTAACCATTTATATCTCGACTCTTGATTCTTGACTCCAAATATCTAATTAAAAAGTAAAAATGAAAACGAAGCTTATTGCTCCTTCCCTTTTATCTGCAGACTTTGGGAATCTGCAAAGAGACATTGAAATGCTGAACGCCTCTCAGGCTGACTGGTTCCATATTGATGTCATGGATGGTAGATTTGTACCTAATATTTCATTCGGTTTTCCGGTAATGAAAACGGTTCAGCAGCATGCTAAAAAATTCGTGGATGTACATTTAATGATTGTAGAGCCCGAAAAATATGTTGATGAATTTATCAATCATGGTGCTGATCTGGTTTCTGTACATTACGAAGCGTGTACACACCTTCACAGAACGATTCATCATATTCAAAGTAAAGGGGCGAAAGCCGGGGTTGTTTTAAACCCTTCCACTCCTGTTCTAATGCTTGAAGATATTATTGCTGATGTAGATCTTGTTTTATTAATGAGTGTAAATCCCGGATTTGGAGGACAAAAATTCATTGAAAACACGTATAAAAAAATTGCAGAAACAAAAGATCTTATCTTAAGCAATAACTCTACAGCACTTATTGAAATAGACGGTGGCGTTAATCTTGATAATGCCTCTAAGCTTTTTGAAGCAGGAGCTGATGTGCTGGTAGCCGGAAATGCGGTATTCTCTGCGGAAAGCCCGGAAAGAACCATAGAGCTTTTAAAAATTTAAATTGTATTTTTAACCATACAGAAAAAGGCAGTTCTCAGGGACTGCCTTTCCTCATTTTTGGAACTTTGAGTAGATGTGGTTATTAGCTATTTTGAGTTTTCATCTTTACTTCTTCTTGATAACAACACAAATTTCTCAATAAAGATCCACACTTTCATCAGTAGAAATACTGAATTTTAACGTAAGCATTTCTACCTAATCCCATTGTTTTTTACACTTCTTTATTCCAAATACACGCACAAACTACCAAAGCAATACTGATTACCGAGAAAACAGTTCTTACGTTATTTAAGAGATTCCATCTGTTCTCAAAACTTTCCCGCATTTGCTTAATGGCACCGGTGGTAGCTCCCGAAATATCAAATTTATCAAGCATATCATTCATCGGAACATTTCCTGCTACTGTAACGCCAAAAACACCTATCAGATAAGCTAATGTTGCCAGCAAAAGGAAAATAAAAGCAGGCTGCTGCCCACGAAATACAAATGCAGATACAGGAAGAAGAACCGCTGTTCCCATAAAGCTCATAAAAAATACAGGATTAAGAATTTCCCGATTGATATTCTGCATTGCTTTCAGATATTCTCCATCAGATAATTTCCCCAGTCCCAATACTACAGAACAGGAATAGGCGTAGAAAAGTCCGGCAATTAAAGCCGTAAGCACAGCAGTAACAATTAATAATAGGGTTGCCATTTTCATATATTTTGATTTGTGGTTACTAGTCGGTATATTTTAATAGGGATTCCATTTTTTAATAATGTTCTGGGTAGTCAGAATCATTTCAAGGTCCCAGTTTTTCGTTTTAAAATAATGAAAATTCTGATTTTTAATCAACGTAGGATCAGCATGATCAAATAACAGCTTTGTAAGCCGGATCTGTTCCTCGTATAAAATGGAATTTTCCACAGGTTCTGAAAGGAGTCTCTCTCTTTTTACCCACTTTTCGTTTTTCCTCTTCATTCCACCAGAATCATTAAGAATTTTTTTAACCCTCATAAAATCATTAAAAAAACACTGCTTCTCCTCTTCTGTATGAATGGTATGTCCAAGTCTTTCAATGATAATATATTCCAGGTTATGACATTGTGACAGCACTGAAGGAAGCACCGCAAAGATCTCTTCCGGAATTACATCATCATGTGTATCTCTGCGGATCATTTTTTTTCCATAAACACTATCCTGCCAGCTTCCCCCTGAAAGATGAATCTCTTTGACTTTCTCCAAAGGATACAAACCCACAATATCCTGCATACTCACTTCAAAGTTGCAAGACTGACAATATATATTATGAAGATCAAGGATTAAAAAACCATCAATATCATCTATTAACTTATCAAGAAAAACACCCTGCTCTCTGACATCGTTAACGGAAAAAGAAAATGCCAGATTTTCTACTCCAATAGGAATATCTACAGCGTCCTGCAGTCTGTAAAGCCTGTCTTTTCCAATCTCAAGTGTTTTCGGATGCAAAGAAAGGGGCAATGGTACACCCTGATGATAATTTTCGGTGTTCATAAAACCGAAATGCTCTGTAATATGATTATAATTTCTCTTTTGAACTTCCTGCTTCAGTTTTTGAAGCCACATTTCCTGTCGCTCCGTCCACCTTGCATCGAATAAGGAGTAATAAACGCCATGCCCAAGCAAACGGTCATTTCCGGCGTAAAAGTCTAAAAGATCTTTAAGCCATGACGGCTCCTCAGCTTCAAAGAAGGTATCAAATGACCACTCAATCACATCTACAGCATTGTTCTGTAGCAAAGGTAAAATAGCAGAAACAAAATCTGCCTCTGCCATCATTGATAATCCTAATAGTGGTTTTTCCATATCCTATCCCATTCCACAGGCAGGACAACCATGAGGTAAACGAACCACAGTATCTTTCTTCGCAATAACTTTAGGTGTTCCCGGCTTTGGCTTTTCCGGAGTTTCTTTAATTACTGCTTTTTTAACTTTCTTTACAGGCTTTTTAGTGTTCGTAACAGACTTCGTTGTCTGTGCCGAAACTCCTACTGCTAATAAACTAGCCATTAATAGGGTTGGAATTTTCATTTTTTTCTTTTTAAGGAAGTTTACAATAAGTGTTCCATTTATTTTGCTTTAAAAATACAACAATTTATCATTGAATATTTTATTTTTTTCAGACAGCATCTCTTCTATTAAACGAATATTTGAAATGAATATTTGAGAAATAGATATTCTTTATTTATATTTATCATTAAAAATAAAAAATGAGAAACACGCTTATAAAAGCTGTTTTCCTTGGATTGGCAGTATCAGCACACAGCATCAATGCACAAATACAGTCCGTTGACAACAATAAGAAAATGGAATGGTTCAAGAATGCTAAACTGGGTGTTTTCATTCACTGGGGAGTTTATTCGGTTAACGGAATTTCTGAATCATGGTCATTCTTCAATAATTACATCAATTATGAGAATTATATGAAGCAGCTGGATGGGTTTTCAGCTTCAAAATACCAGCCGGAACAATGGGCTGAGCTTATCAAAGAATCGGGGGCAAAATATGCCGTGATTACGACAAAGCATCACGATGGAATAGCACTTTGGAATTCTAAGGCTGAAAAAGCGATCACTATTCCCGGTAATTCTTCAGCCCAAAAAGATGTTTTGAGCCCTTTCGTGGCCAGTCTTAAAAATTCAGGATTAAAAACAGGTCTTTATTTTTCACTTCCGGACTGGAGCCATCCGTATTATGACGTCAATACCCGGATTAAAAAACGATATGATATAAAAAATGATCCTAAGCGCTGGCAGAACTTCACCAAGTATTATCAGACCCAGCTTACTGAGCTTTCTTCACAATATAAACCTGATCTTTTATGGTTTGACGGAGATTGGGAGCATACCTCTGAAGAATGGAAAGCTCCCCAGACACTCGGGATTCTGAAACAGTACAATCCGGATATCATCATCAATTCAAGGCTTAATAATCATGGCGATTATGACACTCCGGAACAGGGAATTCCTGTTATTGCTCCACAAAATCCTTATTGGGAACTCTGTTATACGATGAATGATTCCTGGGGATATCAGCCTTATGACAATAACTACAAAACCCCCAATATGATTGTCCGTAGCCTGGCAGACGTCATCAGCATGGGAGGTAATCTATTGCTTGACATGGGCCCTAAAGCTGATGGAACAATCCCTGAGAAACAGGTGGAAATCTTAAAAAATCTTGGAAGATGGGTTTCTAAAAATAAAAAGGCCATTTACGAAACCCAACGGGGAATTCCTTTTGAAAATTATAAAGGAAAGTCTTCTCTGTCTGCTTCTAAAAAGTCTTTATTCCTCTATCTGGAAGAAGATAAAAACATGACTAAGATTTATGGTTTGGCAACAAAGCCCGCTTCTGCAAAAATTATAGGAGATAGTAAGGCTGTAGTGGAAATGAGCTATGATGACAAAAACACAGTAAGCCTTCACTTTTCAAATATGAAATTTGATAAAGACATTAGCGTTGTAGAACTCGTTTTTGATAATCCTCCTGTATTTCTTAAAGACTTTAAGAAAGAAAAGCAACCGCTCTCCCAACTTATTGACCAAAAAGACACTCAGTCGGCTATTTATGATATCACTGATGCTCTTCATGATGGTGATCATCTGTTCACCAATTCCGGACTGACCGGCGACGGGCTTGATATGCAGCTTGGCCAAAACACTCATACAAACCCTGAAACACTTCAATGGATCAGTAAGCATGCAGAAGCTCTTTTCGACACTGAAAAAGGATTGCCGGAAGGTCATTATCCGGGCATGAGCATCCTGTCTAAAGATAAACAGACCCTTTATCTTTTTGTAGAAGGTAAGCCAACCGGCCCTATTGCTTTAAAAGGAATAAAAAACAACATTGCCAGAATCAGAATTGTTGGAGAAGGCACTTTACTTGATCACAGTATTTACAACAAGCTTTACTGGAGTGACAGACCAGGTATTGTATATATTGATATTCCAAAGGAAAGGCTTGATAAAAACATGACCGTCATTGCGGTTTTACTTGACAAACCTATTGAGCTCTACAGAGAAAAGATTGGAGCAATTGAAAATAATCTTTAACCTTAATTTCAAAAAATTGGAATAGATTAAAAAAACAAAATCCGGAGAAAAAATTCTCCGGATTTTTTATTTTGTAAGGTAGTTTCTTAGAAAATCTCTCTTCCTGAAAAATGGAATTGAGCTTCGATAAGAGCGTTCTCGTCAGAATCTGATCCGTGAACAGCGTTTTCACCAATGCTTCTTGCAAACATTTTTCTGATTGTACCTTCTGCAGCTTCTGCTGGGTTTGTAGCACCAATCAATGTTCTGAAGTCTTCAACAGCGTTGTCTTTTTCTAAAACTGCAGCCACGATAGGACCTGAACTCATGAATTCTACCAATTCTCCATAAAATGGCCTTTCAGCATGTACTTCGTAGAATTTTTTAGCATCAGCTACTGTAAGCTGAGTTAATTTTAAAGCTTTGATTTTAAAACCTCCTTCTGCAATCTTACCTAATATAGCACCGATATGTCCGTCAGCAACTGCATCAGGCTTAATCATAGTGAATGTAATGTTAGACATAAATGTATATTTTTTTAATGCCGCAAAATTACAAAAAATATCTTTGATTTTTATTTTAATTTTTTTTTAACATAAAAATAACTTTTATTAAGAAATTGTGAACTAAACTTTGGCACAGTAATTGTTTATTCTATTGCGATTCTCATGTTTAATTTGAGTTTTCATGGTTATTAGTTTTTACCCAGCTTCGGCTGGGTTTTTTATTTGTAAAAAATCAACACTTTTATTGCTAATTTGATAAAATTAAAAACCATATAAAATCATATTAATACGTTATTGCTTCTATTTCAATCAATGAAATAATGATTTTTTTTTATTTTTTTTTAAATGACTCATTTTGGTGGCACAAATATTTCAAAAATATGACATTACGCCGGACATTTTGAATGTCAAAAAGTGGAGTTATTGTAAAAGTATTTATTTCCAGGACGGAAAAAATCGGCCGGATTATCTTTTTCGGAAAAAATTTTAATCAAAAATAAGACACCCGATACTATAAGATATTTTTTAATGTGATCCCCCTGAACTGTTTTTTCTATGTTCATAAACTATTTGCGAGTCAATTTATATAGATCCGATAGTATTGTAAAGATGAAACCAGGTGATTATTTTTGAGAAGCTTCTTCTGCCTCATCCATAAGCTTAATGTAGGTAGAATAACGGGAGTGTTGAATTTCTCCAGTCTCCAAAGCATCCAGAACTGCACATTTGGGCTCATTGATATGAAGGCAGTTATGGAATTTACATTCTTCTCTTTTCTTAAAGATTTCAGGAAAATAATGCTGTACTTCATCTTTTTCGATATCAATCATGGCAAACTCACGAACACCGGGTGTATCAATTACATTACCTCCAAAATCCCAAAAATGCATCTGGGCGAAGGTTGTCGTATGTTTTCCTTTGAGGTGAGTATCGGAAATTTCGGAAGTTTTCAAATTAAGCCCGGGCTGCAGTGCATTTACCAAAGTAGATTTTCCGCATCCTGAATGGCCGAAGAATACTGAGGTCTTATCTTTAAGGAGCTCCTGAAGCTGATCCAGGTTCAAACGGGAATAAGAAGAGATTTCTAATGTATCATACCCTATTTCCTGATAAAGAAATTCAATATCTTTTACAATTTCAATTTCCTCTTCATGCAGGACATCAATCTTATTGAATAAAAGTAAAGGGGTAATATTATAAGCTTCACAGCATGCTAAAAAACGATCCAAGAAACCAAGTGATGTTTCAGGGTGTTTCAAGGTAAAAATAAAACACGCCATATCAATATTGGAAGCGATGATATGAGCCTCTTTTGAAAGGTTTACTGATTTCCTGATCAGGTAATTTCTGCGGGGTTCTATTTTGGTAATCCACGCGATATCATCCTGCTCTAACTGAAATTCAACAAAATCTCCTACTGCAAGCGGATTGGTAAGCCTAGTTTTTATTAATTTAAACTTTCCCCGGATTCTGGCCTCGAAAATTTTATTTGTTTCCAGTTCCAAAACCTGGTACCAACTTCCTGTAGATTTAATGATTTTTCCTTTCATAGATAATGCTAGATGCAAATATAAGAAATTAAGAGATAGAAATTAGGGCTTAGAGTTTAGGAAATAATTTAAAACAAATGTTTCTACAGCTATCCCTAAGCTCTAAGCCCTTTATTTATGATCGTCAGAACTTATTTCACAGAGTTTATGAACTTTTCAGCTCAAATTACTCCATCTTAAGCCTTGTCATGTTAGGCTCTATCGATCATGATATTATTCTGTACCTCAATAGATTCTTCATGAATGGCCTTGAATACCTTTTCAATAAATTCATTAGACATTCCTGTTTCTTTAGCTTTTTGATTGGCGTATTCAGTAATTACTTTCCAACGCTCAGGCTGGAAGATTGCAATATCATTTTCCTTTTTAAGTTTTCCGATTTTTTCTGAGATTTTCATTCTTTGAGAAAGAAGTTCTATTAACTGGAAGTCAAGATCAGAAATTAAAGTTCTGTGTCTTCCCATTTCACCTTCAAATCCTGCCAGATTTGAGCTCCTTACTTTTAAGTTTCCGATAAGCTCTGCCAATACTTCAGGGGTAATCTGTTGCGCTGCATCACTCCATGCTTCATCAGGATTACAGTGGCTCTCAATGATAGCTCCCTGGTATCCTACGTTAAGCGCTTCCTGGGTGATATCAGCTAATCCTGTTCTGTTTCCACAGATATGGGAAGGGTCAATCAGCATTGGAATATCCGGGAACTGACTTTTGAAATCCAAAGCAATCTGCCAATTCGGGTTATTTCTGTATTTTGTTTTCTGGTATGTGGAAAATCCTCTGTGAATGACTCCAAGATTTTTAATATCCTGGCCTAAAAGTCTTTCTAAAGCGCCAATCCATAAAGCTAAATCAGGATTCACCGGATTTTTAACGAATACAGGTTTGTCTGTACCTCTTAAGGCCATCGCAATTTCCTGCACGGTAAAAGGGTTTACTGTAGAGCGTGCCCCAATCCAAAGAACATCTACATCTGCTTCTAAAGCGGCAAACACGTGATGTGCATTCGCAACTTCCGTAGCAGTTTTAAAACCGTATTCTTCTTTTACTTTTTTTAGCCAGTTTAAACCAATTACTCCTACCCCTTCAAAACCATTGGGTTTGGTACGGGGCTTCCAGATTCCTGCACGGAAAACAGATACCTGAGCATTTGATTCTTTAATTCTTTTAGCCGTTTCAAGCATTTGAGCTTCACTTTCTGCGCTACACGGTCCTGCAATCATTAGAGGCTGTGTAAGCCCACTGATCCACTCGCTTTTTAAATCTTTTAGGTTCATATTCTAAATTTATTGTTTTGTTATTTATTCTAAAGTTCACAGCACGGCCCTTTCATTATAAATTTACTTTATAATTCTTTTCAAAAAATGCCGTTCAAATTTTTTTTAAAGGAATCAGGAGAATAAAAGGGCTTCACTCCTCCTGTATTTTTTGGAAAGAAATTCAGTTAGTAGTACCAGTAAAATCGGTAATAGGTTCTGAAATTTCTATAATAAGAAGAAGAAAAGCTAAAATAACCGCTAAAATAATTAGCGGGTGTAAAATAAGACAGATATGTTGTCAATAAATTTTCCATTTTTGTTCTGGAAATGTCTTGTTTTATCGTTTCTTGTTAGTATTTGCTTTTGTCAAAAAATTATTTTTCACAAAATTATTTCACAAATATATAAAAATTATGTCAAATCAAACTTCATTAAATCATCAAGATCTTTTAAAAGCGGATTTTTTTCTATAAATTTTTCAAATATTTTTCTTTTGGTGACCACCTCAATCTTCAGATTTTCAACGTCCCGCTGGTATTCTATGACAATAGAATGATTGTGAACTTTGCTTCTGAAATGATTGAAAAATTCTCCACTTATTTTATCAAATTCCACTTTAGCAGAATCTGAAGGGTATAAAACTTTGATTTTATTTTCTTCTTCCTTGACCAGTTTAAAGGTTTTTACGGCATTAAAGATAAAACCGTCTTTTCTCTGCAGCTGTTTGAGCATAAGGGTCCATTCTGCTTGCAGGTCTGTCTCGGTAAAATGATTTTGCGGAAGTTTTTCAGTTTTCACGATTACGGTTTCTTCCACCACTTCTTTCTCTTCTTTATTCAGAAAAGAATTGATACTGAAGCCTGAAGAACCTCCTGGTCTCGATAAAGGTTTATTGGTTTTCTGAATAACAGTTTCCTGAACAGCATCAAGGTGTGGAACTGCGGGCTGTACGGGTAATTCTTTTTTCTCAGGAACCTTTACAGGTATTTTTACTTCCTGCTTCTCACTGAGAAATGGTGCCAGTATTAAGAACTTTTTTTTTTAGTATCACCTAAATTAGCTGTCAGAGAAGCCAGCTGCATTAATGCAATTTCAACCGTAAGTCTTGGGTTTTTAGAATTTTTATAATTGATATCTGCGTGGTTACAAATCTCAACAGCGTCAATCAATTGCTGGGCGTTCCATTTCTGGCTCTGTTCTACAAACTTGATCTTGGTCTTCTCTCCTACTTCAATGAGTTCTAAAGTGGCCGTATTCTGGGCCATCATAAGATCTCTGAAATGGTTTCCTAAGCCTGCAATAAAAATATGAGGATCAAAACCTTTTTTTACTATCTCATTAAAGGCGAATAGCGCTTCCGGGATTTTATTCTCTTTGGCCAGATCCGCGATATTCAGATACTGGTCATAATCTAAGATATTGAGAACTTCAGCAGCCTTGGCCAATGTAATATTCTTCTGAGAGAATGTGGAGAGCCTGTCAAAAATAGATAATGCATCTCTTAAAGCACCATCGGCCTTCTGGGCAATCATATAAAGAGCATCTTCCTCATACTGGATATTTTCTTTCTGAGCAATATTTCTTAGATGATTCTGGATATCTTCAATAACAATTCTCTTGAAGTCATAAATCTGACACCGCGATAAAATGGTAGGAATTATCTTGTGCTTTTCGGTAGTTGCCAAAATAAAAATAGCATGCGCCGGCGGTTCTTCAAGTGTTTTAAGGAAAGCATTAAAAGCAGCAGAAGACAGCATGTGTACCTCGTCAATGATATACACTTTATATTTTCCTACCTGAGGGGCAAAACGTACCTGATCAATAAGTTCTCTGATATCATCTACAGAGTTGTTGGATGCAGCATCCAGCTCATAGATATTGTAGGCAAAGCCATCTTCTGAGACTGAGCCGTCTTTTTCATTGATCTTTCTCGCCAGAATTCTGGCACAAGTAGTTTTACCCACACCACGAGGTCCACAAAAAAGTAGAGCCTGGGCCAACTGGCTCTCTTCAATTGCATGTTCTAAAGTATCCGTAATATGAGATTGCCCAACAACTGTATCAAACTCTTGGGGGCGATATTTTCTTGCAGATACTATAAAATTTTCCATTGGTCAAAAATAAGGAATATAGTTTTAATTTGAAAATTAAAAGTTTTCAAATTATCTACAAAATTTTATTTCTGATCAAATTGGAAAACTTTTAGTCATCATTTTTTGATTTTGTAAAAATGATCGATAATCTCAACAATCACTTTTTCAACTTCTCCTCTTCCTTCTTCAGTCCTCATATCAATACCGCAGAATTCGGTTCCGTTATAGGCAGGAAATAGGTTTAGGTAATAAACTCCTGCTACCACTAAAGCCAGCATTGCTCTTATGCTTGTTGCATTTTCTCCAAAATATGGGTCTGTTACATTTTCAAATAAATTAGCCCCTACTTCTTCTCTTTGCTTTAAGATATTTTTAAGGATAGGTTTACTTTCAGAAAGCTCCCAAAGAATAATCTTTTGAAGTTCCTTATTTTTCTTAAGGCTTTCAAACTGCGTAAGAATTCCCTGAGTTAAAGCTTCTTTACCTTTTCCAATCTGTACTTCTTCTTCTATATTCGGGCTAAACTTAGTCCAGTAATCCTGAGATTTTATATACTCGTCAATAAGCTTATCGGTACTTCCAAAGTACTCATAGATAAGTTTTTTATCAAATCCGGCTACTGCTGCAATTTTACTTACTTTCAGACCTGAATAGCCTTTTACTCTCAAAATTTTCCCAACTGCTGCAAGCAGTTTTTGTTTTGTTTTTTCTTTGTCCCTAATGGGGCCTTGCACTACTTTTCTAGGCATAACTTATTATTTTTTCGCAATATGCAATTTTTTATTAATATTATCAAAGACATTCAATGTTTTGTCAAGATGCTCTTTTTCGTGTCGCGCCGTTACAGTCATTCTGATACGGGCATCTTTTCTGGCTACAGCAGGATACATAATAGGGTTTGTATACACTCCTTCTTCAAGCAATATTCTGCCAATATCCCACATTTTACTCTGATCCCCTATTTTTACCGGAATAATGGCTGAGCAGGTGATTCCTGTATCCAACCCCAGATCATTAAGTCCATTTTTAAAATAATTAATATTATTCCACAGTTTATCCTTCCAGAATGGTTCTTCATCAATTAAATCAATTGCTTTCAAAATTCCGAAGGAAGAAGGGGGTGCTGTTACGGAGAAAATGTGCTGACGAGACTGGAACTTAAGGAATGATGTTATTTTTTTATTCGCAATAACATACCCTCCCAGGTTACCAAACGTTTTACTCGATGTTCCTGTTATAAAATCTACCTTATCCAATAAACCGTCATCTTCAAGGGCTCCTCTTCCGGTTTTTCCCATAACTCCGACACCATGTGCGTCATCTACCATGAGATAGGCATTATATTTTTTCACAAGATCATATATTTCTTTAGCACGTGAAGTATCTCCTTCCTGAGAGTATACTCCATCCACTATAACAAGCTTTGTACGGTACGTATTTTCAGATATCTTCAAAATATGTTCCAAAGCTTCTAAATTATTGTGGGGAAATGTTTTTTTATTTGTAAAAGCACATCCTTCATGCACACTGGCGTGTACACCCATATCTAAAATAGCAATATCTTCTTTCTGCATTAAAATCTGCAAAGTAGCACTGTTAGCAGCATAGCCTGTAGTAAACAATATTACTTCTTCTTCACTTCTTCCAAAAAAGCCGGCAATTTTTTTTTCTATAGCATTATGATAATCAAAATGTCCACCGATAAGGGGTGATGCTCCTGTTCCGGTTCCATATTTCTCAATTCCTTCAATAGCAGCCTGTTTTACTTTTGGATGCTGCGTAAATCCTAAATAATCACTGGAAACGAAACTTACATATTCCTTATTGTGATCTGCAATATCAATATTCAATGTTGCATTGGTTCCTGAGGTATTTTTCAGCCTGTAGTTCATATGCCCTCTGGATTTCATATGGTCCAGGAATTCGTAAAAATATTCCGCTCTTTGAGCAATATCGTAATCCGGAATATTTTCAAAATCTTTAAAAGTTGCCGTTGTAAAATCAATACTCATCCTTAATGTTGTTTGTGTGTTTGTGTTTGTGACTTAAAGAAGCAAATATATAATTATATAAGATTACACAGCTTCTGTATGGTATTAAAATATTATTAATACAGAGCAGTTTATTCTTATTTTCATAGAGGCAAAATTGCTTCTGTTTTCATGACACTTAGCATATTTTGTTCTAAATTAATTCAATAAATTTTTCTAATCTAAATTTAACAAAAAAAAGAGAATGATAAAGCAATATCAATAAATAAATAGCAAAAAAGATAGTTGTTATTTGCAACTATCTCATTTATACAACATTATTTTTTTATGTGATCTTCTGAGTATTTATTAAAATGTTATTTGTTATATAATTCCAATATATTTAACTCACATTATAGAGAAGTTAAGATACAAAAACACTTAAAAAACGGACCCTGTATTCAAACAAACTATTCTTTTTTATTAAATTCTCTAAAATTACCGGGGGTTTCACCTGTCATCTTTTTAAAGAATTTAGAAAAATTGGAGGGGTCATAAGTAAAAATACGGGCAATCTCTGCGACAGACTTCTTTGAGGTAGTCAACATAAGCTTGGCCTCATCAATAATTTTTTCATCATAAAAATAGCATGGATGTTTCCCTGTTTCTTTTTTAAGAGTATCCGTAAGGTGTGTATGTGAAATAGCAAGTTTTCCTGCAATTTTATTCAGCTCCATAAATTCAGGAACATTGCCGGAAATTACATCCCTGACATGTTTATCTAAAAAGTCAAAATACTGACTCGTAATTTCTTCACTTCTTTTCATCATTTGTTATTTTTAAATTAATTAAGATTATAAATTTAAAAATAAGAAATAAAACAATATGGTGAACTTTTCGGATTTTAAGAATATATATTTAATAAAAGCTGTCTTTAAAAGCTTGGGTAGAATTATTCACTTTTAGCTTTTCAAGGATATTCTGACGATGTCTGCTGACTGTATTTACACTAATGGAAAGTAAATCTGCAATTTGTTTACTGCCATATCCTTCTCCCACATATTTTAAAACTTCCAGTTCCCTGTGAGTCAGTATATTTTTATAATCCAGTTTGTCTTTTACAAGAATTTCCCCTTTTACAGTATTAACAATCATAAATTCAGGAATTAAAGACTGTTTCAAAGCAATATTATAAAGGCAAAGCGCAAATCTTAATTTCCCATTATCCGGTGAATATATATAAAACATACGGTGTTTTACGGCTTTGTATTTTTCATTTTTATCTTTCATTCTGATGTTTGACAAAACAGCATAGTCCGAACGAAATCCGGGTTCCATTGAATCAAGAAAATTAAAAAACCGAAGCTCATGGATATATTTTTTAAGCCTGTCATCAGGATGTATCTTCTTCAGCATCTCTTCTTCCCAAATGGAATCGATTTCCACAGACTCCGTAGTAAAATTTATTCCCAATTCTAAAGCGGCTTTTGATTTATAAATATAACTTTTATCAGCCTGCATATCGCTTAGCACCCCTATTGCGCCTTCCATCTGCGAATACATTTGTGTTCTTTGCTTATAGATCTCAATGTCCAGCAAACATTTCTTTGAGGTCTTATCCAGCAGCTTATCACTTAATTGTTCCCGGATCTTCATATGGTTATTTTTCAGTATTGATATGAAACTTCTTTACTTATACTTTTGCTAAAATAATAATTTACCCTTAGAACTTATCAAAAAGAAAATGAAGAGATTGATATTAGGTTTATGTGCGTTATTTCTGATCCAAAAGATTTCGGCTCAGACCTTAGAGAAAATGACCTGGTTTAATGAACCCGAAAAATGGGAGATCAAAAACAACAGCATATCTATGTTTGTTACGCCGCAAAGTGATTATTGGAGGGTTTCACATTATGGGTTTACAGTAGATGATGCTCCATTTTACTATAGCCTTTATGGAGGTGAATTTGAAGCCAAAGTAAAAATAACAGGTAATTATAAAGCAAGATTTGATCAAATGGGTCTTATGCTGCGGACCGATAAAGATCATTACATCAAAGCCGGTGTAGAGTTTGTGGACGGAAAATACAATCTAAGTACTGTTGTCACCCATGATAAAAGTGACTGGAGTGTCATTACTTTAGACAACATTCCTTCAGCAATTTGGATAAAAGCTGTAAGAAGACTGGATGCCGTTGAAATATTTTATTCTTTTGATGACAAAAACTATAGTATGATGCGGAATGCGCCACTTCAGGATAACACGCCTGTAATGGTAGGTTTAATGGCCGCCTGCCCCGATGGGGAGGGATTTACGGCTACATTTGAAAATTTCAGGGTCAAGCATCTGCCGGATCAACGGAGGCTGAAATGGCTTGAAAACAATAAATAACCGATTGAATTACACTTCAATATACAGTCAATTTTTGCCTCCCATTTTTGGGGGGCTTTTTTAAGTTTATATTTATCTCTGATGATTGTATCCAATGATAAAAAATTTAAACATTTTATATACAATAAAAGGGATAAACAGAAAACTGTTTATCCCTTTAGACATATTTATCAAGAGAATTTTTATCCTCCGAATTTTTCTGCATAATCAGCCTGAGAAGCTTTGATTACTTTTCTTGCATGTTCAACACCATATACTTCCTGGATTCTGCATTTTGCAGGCTCATCCGGTAAGTTCTTATATGTTAAAAAGTAGTGCATCAATCTTTTAACTTCAGCTTCCGGTAATTCAGAAATGTCTCTGAAGTGTCCGAATGCATGGTCATTAATCATTACAGCGACAATTTTATCATCTGCTTCTCCTCCATCGATCATTTTGAAACCACCGATTGGAATAGCTTCCATCAATAAACCTCCTGCATGGATATTATGAGAACTTAATACACAAATATCAAGTGGATCATGATCTCCCATTGTTACATCATCAGCTCCTGCTTCAATAGCAAGTTTCATTACCTCATTGTGGCAGTATGTTCTTGGTACAAAACCATACAATGCCGGAATAATATTAGAAAACTTCTGTGGTCTGTCTACTTTCAGGTATCCTGTTTCTTTATCTACTTCATATTTAATTGTATCTGAAGGAACAATTTCCACAAATACATTAACAACATTAGGTGCATCCTCTCCTGCAGAAATTCCGTGCCATGGATGTGCTTTAAAATTTGGAATCATTATTTATCTCTTATTTTTTAAGTTATTATTAAAATTTCTTTTCTCAAGTCTTCTATTGTAGCTGCAATATAGTCATTGTCCTCCATATAGTTCATGATAAAAATAGTCTTGAACTCATCAAGATCAGCATTTCCGTTCAATCCTTCATATGTTTTATGAAGCAGCTCTATTACGGCATTTTTAGAATCTACAATATTCTTCCACGAATTTTTCGAAAGATACAGCTGCTGTGAAGAATTGTATTCAAACTCTTCATTGATCGTTTTCTCTGTAAGGAAAAGGAATTCGTGAACAGCAAGCTCTTTATCAAATTTCTGAATAAGGTTGGAAGGTTTCAGTCTTTCAAGAAATAAGGTCATCCTTTCATAAGAATGTGTTTTATTTTCTGTATTCAATTTCACCGAAAGCAACTTGATCTCCTGATTTTTAAGGGTAATATACGAATGTACAAACTGTCTGAGCAATACCAGGAAAGGAATCGCAATAATCAATGCAAATGCATACGGTAGATATTCTGAAAAATTAGCCATAATTTTAGGTGGCAAAATTACTAATATTTTCTGAAATTATAGCTCAAATAAAGCAGGCCTTTGTGTAACTTCATGATAACACACACTGTTTTCATCAAAAAAATGATAAACAAGGCTTTTTCTGGTTCTGTTTTTATCCAAATGAGGTTAGCCGTATAGCTTTTTTTTCTTATTTTGAAAGCAGTTTTAACTTTTAGGGAAAAATGTACTGTTTTTTCTATCCTATTAAAAGAGCTTACCGTTTAATAGAAAATACACAAATTTCTTCAAAAGGTCTTTTTTTGAATTTTCAATGATTGCGTAAGGTTTTAATTCCGGTCGGAACCCTCTGAAAAACTCTTCAATATTAGGTAATTCCCCGCCTTCAAAATCAAATATATGAATTTCAATAGTTTCCCTGATTATGGTATCAATCAGCACTGAAGCCCCGGATATTTTTACATAATCTTTATCATTAAAAGTGCCTAAAAGTGCCACCATACTGCAATCAGAATACGTTGCGATCATATTGATTATTTTATGATGATAAAAAAAAGCTGAAAACTTCAGATAATTCAAATGATAGAAAGCTTCAAAAATCCTCATGAAATCCGGAAGATCATTTTCTTTACACAGCCCAATCATATTATTCTCTATAAAAAGCTTAGCCTCATCATAGCTAATTGTTTTTATTTCTGAATTCTTTACCACTTCATCATCCAATCTTAGTTTTCTTTTTCTTTTTGGGGAGTACCGTGCGTATACTTTTTCGTAAGAGTCCGGATAAAGTAAAAAATTCTTTCTCAATCTAAGCTTTCTTTGAATTTGATTGAAATCGTTCAACGGATATGCTCCTATTAAATAATTTTTCTCCAGATAATTCAAAAAAGCTTCGTTAAGCTGTACATCATCTTTGGCAGAAAAAACACCTAGCTGCTGACAAAGCTTAGGGTTAAGAACAATTTTAATTCCATATTTTTTCACAAAAGGAATAGGCATTACTGCCTCATAGTCATTATAGACTAAGATTTCCCATTGTTTTTCCGACGTGGTATCTAAAAAATCTTTTGTCGCAGAGTACTTCTTCTGTTCAGAATTTTCTAAACATCGGGAATATTTTACAAAATCAATTTCATTGTATCTTAATCTTCTAATCATAATAATCCTGTGTCCGAAAAACTAAAATATGAATCCTGAGTAATGATAACATGATCTAAAAGCTGAATACTTAAAGTCTTTCCAGCCTCTTTTATTTTTTGTGTGATATTCATATCTTCCCTACTTGGTTTTAGACTTCCTGAGGGATGGTTGTGTGCTATAATAATACCTGTAGAAAAATGATCCAGCGCTTTTTTAAAAAGAATTCTTACATCTACAATAGACTGGCTGATTCCTCCCTGTGTCATCTGGGATATATGAAGTACTTTATTACTGTTGTTCAGGAAAATAGCCCAAAATTCTTCAGTTCTCAGATCGGATAACTGATTTTTAAGCAATAAATAAGCATCATTGCTATTTCCGATAGTTGATCTTTCCGGAATTTCCTGCCCGGCTCTTCTTCTTCCTATTTCTAATGCTGTTGCTATAGAAATGGCTTTAGCTTCTCCTATTCCTTTAAATTTCATTAAATCCTTAATGGAAAGCAGACTTAGCTGATGCCAGTTATTATCTACCGAAGCTAAAATTTTTCTTCCTAATTCTACAGCACTTTCTTCTTTATTTCCACTTCCCATTATGATTGCCAGTAACTCTGAATCAGAAAGTGAGTTTTTACCTTTATGTAAAAACTTTTCTCTCGGTCTGTCATCTTCAGCAAGAAATTTTATAGGCATGGGAGGTAATTTTTATGGGTTATGATTTATAAATGATACACTAGTAAAATGCATATAAAATAATGGGCTGTTTTGATTGGTCAATATATTTTGCACTTTCATTAAAAGCATTTACAGAAAGCATGGGACATCCCAGACTTAAACATGCCGGATTCTGAGATTCTCTATCCGGCACACATCCGTAAGAATGGAGTACAATTGCCCTTTGCATGGCATTACTATTGGTTGTATCCAAACCTTTTAAACGGTATGCTTTTCCAAATTTCCCGACATAGCTCTCCCGAATTTCATATTTTCCTAATGAAGACTGGTAAGATCCCTCGGTATTACTGAACTGTAAAGCGCTCGAATGGGAAATAGCAGAACCTGAACCATGCGACACAATAGCTTTTTGTACTACCTTATCTTTTTTTAAATCATAGATAAAGTAACGATATTTTCCGGAATGTATTTTAAAATTGATAAAAACAGCCAGTTCCTGATTATAATTTTTTCCTTTGAGATAGCTTTTAATCTCAGAAATTTTAGACTGAGGAACTCCGGATATATTCAACTGCTGCGATTCAGCTTTTGAACAGGAGATCAATAGTATAAAAAGAAATATAAAGTGTTTCATCATTTGGCTGGCATCTGCTATTCTATAATCATTCCGTCTTTCATAACAAGTTTACGGTCTGTTATTTCAGCAAGATTCGGGTTATGGGTTACAATAACAAATGTCTGGTTATATTTATCTCTCAAATCAAAAAACAGCCTGTGAAGGTCATCTGCATTTTTTGAATCCAGGTTACCTGTTGGCTCATCTGCAAAAATAATTTTGGGTGAATTGATCAATGCTCTGGCCACAGCTACCCTTTGAGCTTCACCACCGGAAAGCTGATTGGGCTTGTGGTGCAGCCTCTGTTCTATCTTTAGGTCTTCAAATAAAGCATGCGCCTTATCAAGAGCTTCTTTTTCGTTAGCTCCGGCAATTTTGGTAGGAAGCAAAACATTTTCCAAAGCCGTAAACTCAGGAAGGAGCTGATGAAACTGAAATACAAAGCCAATATTCTGGTTTCTGAATTTAGAAAGCTGCTTATCATTCATATTGATAAATGATTCTCCTGCTATGGCAATTTCAGTATCATATTTAGATGAAGCAGTAGGATGATCCAACGTTCCTAAAATCTGCAACAATGTAGATTTACCGGCACCCGATTCCCCAACAATAGAGACTACTTCTCCCATTTTGATGTGAATATCAACTCCTTTCAACACTTCTAAATTCCCATAAGACTTATGGATATTTCTTGCTTTAATCATGATTCAAAAATAGTAACATATTGTTGATTTTACAACAAATTGTTACAACATTATTGGTAGTAAAACAAAAAAACCTCCAAAGCGGGAGGTTTTTGTATATACAGTTTAGAAATTACAGTAACAATGTTAATGGATTTTCTAAATATGTTCTTAATGTCTGTAAGAATTGAGCACCTGTAGCCCCATCCACTACTCTATGGTCACATGCCAATGATAGCTTCATTGTGTTTCCTACTACAATCTGACCGTCCTTAACAATTGGTTTTTCAATAATTGCGCCTACGGATAGAATAGCAGAGTTGGGTTGGTTGATAATACTTGTAAATGTTTCGATTCCGAACATTCCCAGGTTGGAAATAGAGAATGTAGATCCTTCCATTTCGTTCGCTTTAAGACCTTTATTCTTAGCTCTTGAAGCCATATCTTTTACAGATGCAGAAATCTGAGTATAGCTCATCTGATCTGTATTTTTCAATACAGGAACCACTAATCCGTCAGGAATCGCTACGGCTACCCCCACATTGATATTTCCTCTGTGGATGATCTTATCACCTGCCCAGCTTGAATTTACCTGAGGGTGTTTTCTTAAAGCAATCGCTGTTGCTTTAATGATCATATCATTGAATGAAATTTTAGTATCCGGTAAAGAATTGATCTCCTGTCTAGCTACAATAGCTTTATCCATATTGATCTCAACCATCAGATAATAATGAGGTGCAGAGAATTTACTTTCAGAAAGACGTTTCGCAATGATATTTCTTACCTGTGAGTTTGGAGTCTCCGTATCTTCTCCCTGAACGAAGTTTACTGCCACTTGAGCAGCAGCACTTGCAGCCGGAGCTGAAGCAGCTGGCTTCGCCTGAGATGGCTGATAGCTTTCAATATCTTTTTTAACGATTCTTCCATTTTCTCCAGAACCCTGAACGCTGTTGATATCAACACCTTTGTCCTGAGCCATTTTTTTAGCTAATGGAGAAATTGCAACTCTGTCGGAAGATGAAGAATCTGCAGCCGGAGCAGCTTTTTCTTCTGTTTTAGTTTCCGCTTTTTGTTCAGCAGGTTTTTCTGATGACTGAGCAGCAGCTTTTGGAGCTCCTACAGCTGAAACATCTGTTCCTGCAGGGCCAATCATTACTAATACGGAATCTACCGGAGCGGCACCACCTTCTTCTACACCCTGCTTCAATAATACTCCATTGAATTCAGATTCGAAATCCTGAACCGCTTTATCTGTTTCAATTTCAGCAAGAAGATCTCCTTCTTTTACTGTATCTCCTACATTTTTGTGCCACTTAGCTACTTTACCTTCTGTCATAGTATCAGAAAGTCTTGGCATTGTAATAATCTCTACTCCTGCCGGAACTTCTGCAGCAGGTTCAGCAGCAACCGGAGCTTCTGACTTAGGCTGTTCTTCTGATTTTTTTTCTTCAGAACCTGCACTGGAAGCAGCTGCTCCATCTGTTAATCCTGAAATATCTTCTCCTTCATTACCGATAATCGCCAAAACAGAGTCTACAGCAGCAGCATCTCCTTCTTGTACACCCACGTATAAAAGAGTTCCTTCTATTTCAGATTCGAAATCCTGAACTGCTTTATCAGTTTCAATTTCGGCTAAAATATCGCCTTCTTTTACTTTGTCGCCTACTTTTTTATGCCATTTTGCCACTTTACCTTCCGTCATAGTATCAGAAAGGCGGGGCATCGTAATTACTTCTGCCATAATTTTTTTATAATTTGAAAATTTAGCAATCTGAAAATTTGATTGGAGCCATGAGGATCTCTACTGTTTTTCAAATCTTCAGATTAACCTATTATCTTTTAGTTTTCTAATTTATCTAAGAACGGGTAATTCTCCTGAGCATATACATACTCATAGATTTTGTCTGCATCCGGATATGGAGAGTTTTCCATGAACTCAATACATTCGTCCACAAAATCTCTTGATTTGTTATCCATCACTTCCAATTCTTCTTCCGTAGCCCATCCGTTTGATAAAATTCTGTGTTTTACCAATTCGATAGGGTCATCATTTTTGTGTACAGCCACCTCTTCTTTTGATCTGTAAGGCTCCGCATCAGACATAGAGTGTCCTCTGTAACGGTAAGTTCTTGCTTCAATGAATGTTGGTCCGTCTCCTCTTCTTGCTCTTTCAATTGCTTCATAAGCAGCTTCAGCTACTTTTTCAGGATCCATTGCATCTACAGCAAGACAAGGCATTTCATATCCTAATCCTAGCTTGTAGATATCTTCGTGGTTGGCAGTTCTTTTTACAGAAGTTCCCATTGCATACTGGTTGTTTTCCACAACAAATACTACAGGAAGTTTCCAGTTCATTGCCATGTTAAATGTTTCATGTAATGAGCCTTGTCTTGCTGCCCCATCTCCAAAGAAACAGATATTTACAGCTTTTCTGTCAAAATATTTATCTGCAAAAGCAATACCAGCTCCTAAAGGAATCTGTCCTCCTACAATACCATGACCTCCATAGAAACGGTGTTCTTTACTGAAAATGTGCATAGAACCACCCATACCTCCGGAAGTACCTGTTGCTTTACCGCAAAGTTCCGCCATGATTCTCTTAGGATCTACTCCCATCGCCATTGGATGGATATGGCATCTGTAAGCAGTAATCATACTGTCTTTCGTTAAATCCATTGCATGCGTGAATCCGGCAGGGATTGCTTCCTGACCGTTGTACAAATGTAAAAAGCCTCTGATCTTTTGTTTTAGATAAAGAGAACGGCATTTGTCTTCAAACCTTCTCCACATTGTCATATCTTCATACCACTTCAGGTATACCTCTTTAGAAAATTCTTTCATGTGTTAGCTCTTGCTTTTTTATGATGAAATAGTTGAGCAAAAT
Source organism: Chryseobacterium sp. Bi04 (assembly GCF_918698085.1). Classification (GTDB taxonomy): domain Bacteria; phylum Bacteroidota; class Bacteroidia; order Flavobacteriales; family Weeksellaceae; genus Chryseobacterium. The sequence continues at coordinate 319,756 of NZ_CAKKLP010000003.1, read as the reverse complement.
TATGAAAAAAACTTTGTTTTTATTGTATACATATCAATTGTTTTTTTGGTTATAGTATTATATTTGAATTTTAAACTTAAACATGGAAGAAAAGAACTCTTCATTGACGCACAAAATCTCAAAGATCATCTCTGATTTTTTCAATCCTTTGGTCTCACTTTTTATCTTTTTCATCTATATGAGTGTACAGTCATATACACTAAAAGATTCCTTATTATACTTCGTGCCTATCTTATTGATGATTATGCTACCTGTCATTATCTGGCTGGTATGGAATGTAAAAACGGGAAGGTACACCAATATGGATGTTTCGAACCGGGTACAGAGAAAAACATTATATATATTTATTGCGGTCTGCGTACTTGTCTATCTTCTTTTTAATTATCTCAGAAACGGATATATTGACTTCATCATGCTGTTTATCCTTATTCTTCTTTTCGCTTTGCAGATCAGTAACCTTTATATTAAAAGTTCCATGCATACAGCTTTCAATGTATTTGTAGCAGCTTTGTTTTTCTCATTAAACTGGAAGCTGGGGATTCTGTGGCTGGGGATTGCTGCTTTGGTGGGAATTACAAGAATCATTCTAAAAAGGCACACCATTAAAGAAGTATTTATGGGCGCAGGAATAGCATTTTTAATATCTTTTATCTATCTTTATTGCAATATACAATTTCAACATTAGAAGAATATATGAAAATAAATCATCTTACTGCCGCGGAGGAAAACTTTATGAAGCTGTTTTGGAAGTTGAATTCCTTTTATCTTAAGGATGTTATGGAACAGCATCCGGAACCCAAACCACACCAGAACACCGTTTCTACTTATTTAAAAATATTAGTTGAAAAAGGCTATTTGTCTACTGTAAAGGAAGGCAGGATTTTTAAATATTCAGTACTTGTTCCTTTTGAAGAATATAAAAAATTTCTGTTGAAAGAACTTTCCCATCACTTTTTTAATGATTCCGGAAAAGAGATTCTGGAATTTTTAATGAATGAAAAGCTAATCTCCCAGAATGATCTGAAAGGGTATTTCGATCTTAAAATTGAAATAAAACCTACCAAAGTAGAAGAGCCGAAATTTGAGGTCGCTGATGAAATTTTAAGTCCTAAAAAAGAGAAAAAAACAAAAGTAAAAGAAAAGGATAAAGAAAAAGACAAAAAGAAAAAGAAGAAAAAAATATAAATACTATGGCCTATGAAAACAAAATTTCTTGAGATAACAGGAAAAGCCAAAGAAGTTATATTGCGTTATCCGATGGTTCTCTTCATGGCTCTGTTAACTTCTGTTGGTGCTATTTATTTATATGAGACCACAAGGTCAAGAAATGATTCTTTCACATGCTATATGTTCACTATTTGTTCCGGTCTGGGAATATCATTGATGTTTGCATTGAAAATACTTTCCCAACGGATAGGAAAACGTTATCTACTAGAATTAGCAGGAGTTATTGGTCTGATAGGATTATTTTTTATACTACCTGGTAACAAGAAAGATTTTACTGAAGTCTATGGATACATCATTGCTGTAGCATTCATTCTTTCTCACCTGCTGGTTTCTTTTGTAGCCTTTTTAAATAAGGATAGGGAGCTTAATTTCTGGCAGTATAACAAAAACCTATTTGTTAATATCGTACTTACGGCTATATTCACAGGAGTCCTTACCGCCGGAGTAGAACTGGCTATTTTAGCCATTGACAAACTCTTTGATTTTCAGTTTAATGATAGAGTTTACTTTGATGTATTCTTTTTTCTGGCTATTGCCGGAAGCTGTCTCATTTTTCTGATTTTTAATGAAAGAGGTTTACCCGACCTTGAAAAAGACAGCAAATATCCTGTTGTTTTAAAATTCTTCACCCAGTTTATTCTGATTCCGCTTCTTTGTATCTATGCCGTTATTCTTTATTTTTATTCACTTAAAATACTGATCAACGGGGAGCTTCCAAGAGGTTGGGTTTCTTATCTGATTCTGGCTTACAGTATTGTAGGAATTCTTGCTTTACTGCTTGTACATCCATTAAAAGAAGATCATATAAGATCTTGGGTTAAGGTATTTTCAAGATTATTTTATTATACTGTTATCCCTCTGGTAATTCTGCTTTTTGTTGCTATTTTCACCAGACTTCTAGAATATGGGTATACAGAGCCAAGGTATTTTGTTTTACTCCTGGCTGTATGGCTGACAAGTTTAATTGTTTATTTCATTGTCATCAAAAAGCCGAGCATAAAATTTATTCCTGTAAGCTTATTTATATTTGGAGCCTTTTCACTGGTATTTCCTTATCTAAATGCTTTTAGCGTCGCAAAAAGAAGCCAGAAAAGTGAACTCATGAAGCTTTTAAATGAAAATAACTTACTCACAAATAATACAATAGATTTCAATAAAAAGATATCAGATGCTGTGATTGATAAAATGGCATCACAGTTTGAGTTTTTAATACAAAGAAAACAGGAAGGTTTTTTACTTAATCTTGTTGATCCTACAATGCGGGGCAAATTGTTGAAAGATTTTGAAGAACCTTATTACTGGGCAATCAATAACAGCCTGAGAAATTCTTTTACTTATGCCGACAAACATGCCACAGCACTTGCCTATGAGCAATTGACACTGGAGTCAGAAACAGAGGTAGTGAACATTGAAACCTATCGGTATTTAATAAAATTCCAAAGCTATGGCCAGGAATCAAAAGAAATCAGCGGAGATCTGTTTCTTATTGATAACAAGACTGAAAAGATCAAAGTAATCCTGAACTCAAAAGAAGAAGTAGATTTTACTCCGGCTATTGATAAGCTATTTAAAGATAATATCCGTACAGGTGAAACTATAAAATTAAAAGAAGTGGCTGTAGAAAGTGATCTGGGTAAATATCATGTTAAGATTATTTTCCCTACTGTCACAAAACAAAAAAGTGCGAGAAATATTTACTATAATGATGCTGTATTGCTGATCAAAGAAAAATAAAGACATAAAAAAAGCGGCTTAAAAGCCGCTTCATATTTTTTACCAACGTTTTCCACCGCCGTTTCCTCCGCGATCACCTCCGCCACGGTTATTTCCGTAGCTTCCGCTTCCACCACCTCTGTTGTTTCCATAACCACCACCTCTGTTGTTATCGAAACTTCTTCTTGGCTTCTCTTCTCTAGGTTTAGCTTCAGATACGTTAAGCTCTTTTCCGTTGAATTCTTTCTGATTAAGAGCTTCGATAGCCTGCTGTCCTTCTTCATCACCCATCTCTACAAAACCGAAACCTCTTGAACGACCAGTTTCTCTGTCTGTAACGATTTTAGCTGATGATACATCACCAAATTCTGCGAATAGATCATGCAACTCATACTCTTTAGTTGCGTAATTGATGTTTGAAACAAAAATGTTCATTTTAAATAAAATTAAAAAATTAATAAAAATTTGGTATATAAAAGAAAAGCAACATAAATTAATGAACAAATATTGATTCCAAATATAAACGAATGCAAGATACAATAAAAAATCTAAAATCAAAATATTTTTTACCTGCCTTCTTTTTTCAAATATCTTTTATAATTTATTTTAATTGAAAAGCAATAAATTATTATCGTTTTACGATATTTATTTATAAAAATACAAATATAAGTTAAAATTAGTTAACATAATAATTGATGCCAATAGGATTCATTTTTTGAGGGAATTAATTTTCATTTTCACTTAAATAAAACCATCTTCTCCGGCTAATTAGAGCAATAATAATCAATCTGAACATAATAATAGTAAAAACTAATATGTCATAACCCTATTTTCCAAGAACCAAAGTCTTTTTATATGTTAAAAATTATGAAAAATAAAGGCTATTAAGGATATTCTCAGCCTCAAAAATAAAAATGATTGAGAAAATGAATGGTCTTCTTTCGATCAATAAATATCATTCTTTTGAAAAGCCCGGTTTTAAACATTAAATTTGCAAAACAAATTATTAGAATTATGAACTACCATACCAGAAAATGGGTAAAACCTGAAGATTTGAATCCCAATCATTCTCTTTTCGGAGGAAGACTTTTACAGTGGATTGATGAAGAAGCTGCCTTATATGCAATTATTCAGTTGGAAAACACAAAAGTAGTCACAAAATTCATCTCCGAAATTAATTTTGTAAGCTCTGCAAAACAGGGAGATATCATAGAAATAGGCATAGAAGCTATCCACTTCGGTTCTTCTTCTGTCACTCTTAAATGTGATGTCCGAAACAAGATGACCCATCAAACAATTATTACGGTTGATAAAATTGTAATGGTGAATCTTGATCAGGATGGAAACCCTGCTCCTCACGGTAAAACTCAGATTGAATTTGTAAAAGACAGATTAAACAGCAGTTTATGATCATTTTCATAAAAAACATGGTCTGCAACAGATGTATTTCTGCGGTTGAAGATATCTTCAGCAAGGCTGATGTGAAAATAAGCTCCGTTATATTGGGCGAAGTGGAAACTGAAACTGAAATACCAGCTGACAAAATGAAGACCATTGAAAAAGAGCTGCTTGAAACCGGTTTTGAGAGAATTATGGATTCAGCTCATCAACTGATTGAAAAAATCAAAAATCTTATCATTGTAAAGGTCAGTGAACTTGACATTGCTGATAATTTTTTGCTTTCCGAATTTTTAAGTTCAAAGCTCCATAAAGATTACAGTGCTCTTTCCAAAACGTTTTCACAAAACGAAAACATTACCCTGGAGCAATTCTTTATTCTCCAAAAAATTGAAAAAGTAAAAGAACTCCTTTTATATAATGAATTCAATCTTACCGAGATTGCGGGAAAATTGGGCTATAAAAGCGTTCAGCACCTCTCTACCCAATTTCGGAACAGCACTGGTTTTACCCCCACTGAATTTAAAAAACTGAAAGATCATCACAGAAAACCTCTGGATAGTCTTTAGTAAGTTTGAGTGTGAGTGCTGGAAGGTTTTAGCATCATAAGAATATAAGCAGTATTCGAATAATTACATTTCATATTTATATGGATAAAGTTTTCCTATTTGTCTTTTTATAAGAAAACACATCCTTCCTCTTACTCTAATACTCTCTCACCCTAATTCTCTCCCACTCTAAAACCCTCTAACCAAATTTTATAACTATTATCCTTAAATTTATAACAGCATTATTCTTCCTTTTTGGAAATTTGTAATATAAATTTAAGAATCATGGAACAACAGTATAAAATACTCGGAATGACCTGTTCAGGCTGCCAGAAAAAGATTTCCAATCAACTGAACAGCATAGAGGGTGTGAAAGCCGATGTAAACCTGGAGAACAATACAGCAACAATCTCCTCTGATCACAGCGTTGAACTGTCTGTTTTGAATAATGCTTTAGCCGAAATAGGAAAATATAAACTTGAAGATCCAAATAATCCGGACAAGGCTTTTGTAAAGCCCCAGGATCGCATATCTCCATCTTCAGTATATTATTGCCCGATGGAATGTGAAGGCGATAAAGTATATTTCAAACAGGGGGAAAGGTGTCCTGTATGCAAGATGTATTTAGTTCCTATTGAAGAAAAACTGGCAAAAGATCCCAATCACAAGCCAACCTACTCCTCCACTCACCTTCCGGACAATTTCAAAACCAGCATTGGAAAACATTATTGTCCGATGTTCTGCGAAGGCGACAAAGTATATGATGAAAAAGGCGATTGTCCGGTATGCCATATGCATTTAGAAGAAATCACTGAGGATCTTGTAAAAAATGCAGATACCCACAGCCATCATCACTCCCACACTCATGATCACAGCGATCACCATGCAGCTCCTGCAGTGACGGATGAAATGGCAGGAAAATACTATTGCCCCATGTATTGTGAAGGTGATAAAACTTATGATTCTAACGTAGGTTGCCCTGTATGTGGAATGGATCTGGTAAAATATCCTGAGAAGAAAACAGCTAAATATACCTGTCCTATGCATCCTGAAATCATTCGTGATGAACCCGGAGACTGCCCTATTTGCGGAATGGACCTGGTAAGAATGCCAGACAGCGGAGATGATGAGGAAGATGAAACCTATACTCTGTTAAAAAGGAAATTTATTACTTCATTGGCATTTACCATCCCTGTTTTCATCCTTTCAATGGGTGGAATGTTTATTAATTTTCCTTTTTCCCATCAGGTTCAGGGATTTATTGAACTGGCTTTGACACTTCCCGTTATGTTTTATTCCGGGTGGTTCTTGCTGAAAAGAGGCTGGGTTTCTTTCAAAACATGGAACCTCAATATGTTCAGTCTTATTGCACTGGGAGTGGCAGCAGCATTTATATTCAGTATTACAGCATTAGCTTTCCCAGATATCATCCCGCATGAAATCCGTGGACATAATCATGAAATCCCATTATATTTCGAAGCTGTCTGTGTCATTTTAACATTGGTTATTTTAGGACAGTTGATGGAAGCAGCAGCTCATAAGAAAACAGGAAATGCCATTAAAGAATTAATGAACCTGTCACCGGATGAAGCTAACCTTATCATCAATGGTGAAGAGAAAAAAGTCTTGCTTTCTCAGGTAAAAATCGGAGACTTGCTAAAAGTAAAACCCGGCGAAAAAATTCCGGTTGACGGAAAAATTACAGAAGGGAGCTCTATTGTAGATGAAAGCATGATTACGGGAGAGCCTGTTCCTGTGGAAAAAAGTGTTGATGATAAAGTTTCTTCGGGAACCATCAATGGAAATCAGGTATTCATTATGAAAGCTGAAAAAGTGGGTGACGAAACTCTTCTTTCACAAATCATTAAAATGGTAAATGAAGCCAGCAGAAGCAAAGCACCTATCCAGAAGCTTACTGATAAAGTTTCAAAAGTATTTGTTCCTGTAGTGATTCTTATTGCTGTACTTACCTTTTTTCTATGGCAGTTTTTTGGTCCGGAAGGAAAAAGAAGTCTATTTGCTTTCGTAAATGCTGTGGCCGTTCTAATTGTAGCTTGTCCGTGTGCTCTTGGACTGGCAACCCCTATGTCTCTGATGGTAGGAATAGGGAAAGGAGCTAAGAGTGGCATCCTGATCAAAAATGCAGAAGCACTGGAACAAATGAATAAGGTAAATGTTCTGATCACTGATAAAACAGGAACTTTAACGGAAGGAAAACCTTCTTTGGAACATATTGAGACCGTAAACAGCGAAGACAAAAATCAAATCTTACAGTTGGCATTTTCGCTCAACCAAAATTCTGAACACCCTTTATCCAATGCGGTTATAAAAAGAGCAAAAGAAGAAAATATTGCTGCTGAAAAAGTAGATCAGTTTGAAAATATTTCGGGAAAAGGAGTGAAAGGGAATATCAATGGGAAGACAGCTTACCTTGGAAACGAGAACCTTCTCGCTTCACACCAGATTATGATTCCTGATAGTTTAAAACAAAAAGCAATAGAAGTACAGTCAAAAGCACATACCATTTCTTATATTGCACAGGATCAAAAAGTATTGGGCTTTATAAGCTTTACAGATAAAATAAAACTAAGCTCCAAAAAAGCAGTTGAAAGACTGATGAGTGAAGGAATTGATGTTATGATGATGACCGGAGATAATGAGCACACAGCCAAGGCAGTGGCTGATGAGCTGGGAATCAAACATTTTAAGGCCAACTGTCTTCCTGAGGATAAGCTGAATGAAGTAAAAAAACTGCAGCAAGAGGGAAAAATCGTTGCCATGACCGGTGACGGAATTAATGACTCTCCTGCCCTTGCCCAATCCAATGTAGGAATTGCTATGGGAACAGGAACGGACGTCGCTATAGAAAGTGCAGAAATTACACTGCTCAAAGGAGACATCCTGGGCGTAGCAAAAGCTAAGCTGCTAAGCGAAAAGCTCCTTAAAAACATTAAAGAAAATTTATTCTTTGCATTTATCTATAATGTATTGGGAGTTCCGGTAGCGGCAGGATTATTGTATCCATTCTTTGGAATTCTGTTATCACCTATGATTGCAGCTGCGGCCATGAGCATCAGTTCCTTATCTGTGATTCTGAATTCATTGAGGCTAAACTCCGTAGATCTGGATATAAAATAATATCATGAAAAAAGAAAATCTTTACATTGGATGCTCAGGATTTTATAATAACGACTGGAAAGGGTCGCTGTATCCTGAAAATGCACCAAGTAAAGATTTTCTTTCTTTATATGCCGGGGCTTTTAATGCTGTAGAGATCAACTCCACATTTTATAGGATTCCAACGGCTAAAACTCTTTTAAAATGGTATGAGGACGCCCCTGATCTGTTTAGGTTCTTTATTAAGATACCAAAAGCCATCACCCATCAGAAACGGCTTACAGAATCAAAAGAGGATATTGTCAACTTCTGTACTCATATTCAAAACAGCCTAAAGGATAAGCTTTCCGGTTTTTTATACCAGTTTCCTCCTTCTTTTAAAAATACCCCGGAAAATCTCGACCTGATCGTTAATAATCTTGATTTTAATTTCTTAAATGTTATTGAGTTTCGTCACGAATCATGGTGGCAGAAAGAAATATTTGATTTCTTACAAAATATCAATATTGTATTTTCAGGAGTAAGCTTCCCCGGAAATCTTCCTGAAGAGGTCATCATTAATCATCCTGAAATAATCTATTACAGATTACACGGAAAACCTGTTCTTTATAAGTCTGAGTACAGCAATGACTTTCTTGATCATCTTGCCGCCAGACTTAAGACGGCAAAACAAACAGCCTTTATATTCTTCAACAATACCTGGGGAACTTCCGCTATTAAAAATGCAATGTATTTAAAAGAGATTTTATAACAATACTTTTTAATTTTTTCACCGGTATAACGATATCAATTTGTTAAAGTTAAATAATTCCCCATAACAGGAAGAATTATTTAACTTCAATGAAAATAGAGAAACTCTATCGTTTTCGTATTTATAAATTTTAAAAACAAATAAAACAAAATCATAAACTTACAATCAATGGATTAATGGAAATATGCTTTAAAATAAAGTTCTTAAAATAACCTTAAAAAGAAAAAACACCTTGAATAATGGCATATAATTTGTTAACTTTTCAGTGTTATTTTTAACGATTTTTAACAATTTAATTTCCATTACCTTTATGAGAAAAATTTTTGCGGGAAAGTCAAAAAACACGACTTTTCTCGGGATGCTTGCATTGATGAGTGCAACTTCGTTTTTATTGAACAGCTGTAACTTCAAGAATGATGTGAATGAAAAGCTCAATTCACAAGAACATCCTACCGCGGAAATAGTCCCCACAATAGACGATGAAGATGTAGATTCTGATAAAAGAATTATCTACCTTACCTTTGATGACGGCCCGAACCAGGGCACAGAAAATCTCTTAAAAATCCTGAATAAAAGAAATGTATGTGCTACAGCTTTTCTTGTAGGAAAACATGCCTATGGAAGTAAAAAGCAAAAGGACGATTTTGAACTTTTAAAGCAAAATCCTCTGGTAGAGCTTGCCAATCACAGCTTCAGCCATGCCCACAACAAATACACAGATTTTTACAAGAATACACAGGCAGTGGTACATGATTTCGATATCGCCAAGGATAGCCTTAAACTTCAGGATAAAATTGCCAGAACTCCCGGGAGGAATATCTGGAGACTCAACAATATTAACGTAACTGATATTAAAAGTTCTACTCTAGCTGCAAACGGGCTTAAAAATGCCGGCTATAAAGTTATCGGATGGGACCTGGAATGGAGACCTTCTCAAAAAATGACTTTAAAAGGGAGCCATGAAGCCATGCTAAAAAAAGTAGACAGCATCTTCCTTAATGATCTTGAAAAAACTTCAAGACACCTTGTTTTTCTCACTCACGATCAATACCTTAGAGATACTGATTCTATCAACGAATTAGATCTGTTTATTGAAAAACTGCAGAAAAGCAACAAATTCGTTTTCAGAAAGATTTCACAATATCCGAAGATCAATGAAGTATTGAATTAATGTTTTTTACAGAAAGTATCATCTAAAATTAATCTATAGGCAGCAACTGTCAAGTAAATTTCGGAAATTTGCATTTATGAGCATTAAAGAAAATTATCAGATTATAAAAGACCGGCTTCCGGAAGGTGTACAGCTGGTTGCTGTTTCCAAAACACATCCTGTTTCAGCCATACAGGATGTTTATGATTTGGGGCAAAAAGTATTTGGAGAAAATAAAGTTCAGGAACTGATGGAAAAATCCCCTTTACTTCCTGATGATATTCAGTGGCATCTGATTGGGCATTTACAGACCAATAAAGTAAAATATATCGCTTCTTTTATAGACACTATACAAAGCGTGGATTCTGAAAAATTATTAGCCGAAATTGATAAAGAAGCCAGAAAAAATAACAGAATAATCAAAATTTTGCTGCAGGTAAAAATTGCCGCTGAAGACAGCAAATTCGGACTTGAAATTCATGAGGCTGAAAACCTGTTTAAAAAGTATATTGATGGCCATTTTTCTCATATTGAAATTACCGGTTTAATGGGTATGGCAACTTTTACTGATGATGAACAACAGGTGAGAAAAGAATTTTTAATCCTAAAGGGCCTTTTTGATGAATTAAATAAACTAAAAACATTAAAAACCTTATCAATGGGTATGAGTGATGATTTCCCGGTAGCTATTGAATGTGGTGCCAATTCAGTGAGGGTTGGATCGGCTATTTTTGGGAGAAGAGATTATTCAAAATAGAATTTTTAGGTACAGTTTTTGCTAATAATTGAAACAAAAAATTTAAATTTGCAACTATGCAAAAAATCCTTATAGTAGAAGACGAAAAAGCAATCTCGGGAGTACTTCACAGTATTCTTTCTGATGAACTTACCGAATACGAATTTGTTATCGCTGAAGATGGCCTTGAAGGCTACAAGCAGGTAGAAAAAGAAGATTTCGCTTTAGTGATTTCTGATATTAAGATGCCTAAGCTTTCAGGAACCGAACTTTTGAAACAGAGTCTCGCCTTAAAGCCTGAAACTACTTTTATCATGATCTCAGGTCACGCAGATATTGATTCTGCTGTTTCCTGCCTTAGAGAGGGTGCATACGACTTCATTTCCAAACCTATTGACATCAACAGACTGATCACCAGTGTAAAAAATGCGTTGGTAAAGGAAACCCTGAAGAAAGAAAATAAAAATCTTCAGACGGAGAACAAGACATTAAAGAGAAAAGTAAATAAAAAGTATCAGATGATCGGAACCTCTCCTGCTTTGCAGAAGATTCAGGATATGATCGAAAAAGTAGCCGTTTCTGATGCCAGAGTACTTATTACCGGACCTAATGGTGCCGGAAAAGAACTGGTAGCCCACGCTATTCACAACCAAAGTGAGCGTGCAAGAGGTCCAATGATTGAGGTAAACTGTGCTGCTATTCCTTCTGAGCTTATTGAATCTGAACTTTTCGGACACGTAAAAGGATCTTTTACCGGTGCTATTAAGGATAAGCAGGGAAAATTTGAACAGGCTAACGGAGGTACTATCTTTTTGGATGAGATTGGCGATATGAGCCTTATTGCTCAGGCGAAAGTACTGAGAGCTCTTCAGGAAAGCAAAGTTTCTCCTGTAGGAAGTGATAAGGAAATAAAAGTTGACGTAAGAGTAATTGCGGCAACCAATAAAAACATGCAGAAAGAAATTGAGGAAGGAAAGTTCAGAGAAGACCTTTACCACAGACTTTCTGTTATTGAAATTTACGTTCCACCATTGGACGAAAGAAAAGAAGACATCAAATTATTAGTTGATCATTTCTCCGGTATGATTGCCGATGAACACGGTACTGCTGTGAAAAAATTTGATGACAAAGCTGTTGAAGCGTTAAAAGCGCTTTCATGGACTGGAAATATCAGAGAGCTAAGGAATGTGGTGGAGAGGTTAATTATTCTTGGTGGAAACACTGTTTCTGAAAGTGACGTTGCAAGTTTTGTAAGGAAATAATTGAATTATTATTTACAATATATAAAAATTTGCAGTATCGGTACTGCAAATTTTTTTTTGACTTGAATATAAACTATATGAATCTTAAAATATTATGAATTTTTTAAACAAAAAATATACGAAAGAATGCCTGACTCTGGCTCTTCCTGTCATGCTGACCCAGGTAGGGCAAGTCTCAGTAAATTTATTTGACAATATCATTGTCGGACAACTTTTGGGAGCGGATGCACTAGCCTCTGTTTCATTAGGAAATGCCGTATTTTTCTCAATCTTTGTACTGGCACTTGGATTTTCATTTGCTATACCTCCATTGGTATCGGAAGCACATTCAAAACAGGATCATGCAACCATTAATTCTGTTTTCAGTCATGGATTTGTGATCAATATGTCCGTAGGAATTATCCTGATGGTGGTCTTACTTCTGGCAATGCCACTACTCTATCATTCCGGGCAGCCTGCAAAGATCATCCCAGATACTGTAGACTTCTTAAGTATTATGGTCATCAGTATGATCCCATTTATGGCTTTCCAGACTCTTCGTGAGGTTTCTGAAGGGCTGTCCTATACAATTGGGGTTACCAAGGCTACCATCATTGCCAATATCATCAATATTGCTTTGAACTATGTATTTATCAAGGGACTTTGGGGACTTCCTCCAATGGGCGTAAAAGGATCTGCTCTGGCAACACTGATTTCCAGAATCTTTATGGTTGTGTTTCTTTATTTTGTATTGGTTAAAGAAGAAAGAACCAGACGTTATATCAAAGATTTTTCTTTAAAAATCCAGGATTTCTCAAAGAAAATGTTCGATAAAATGATAAAACTAGGCTTGCCAACTGCTTTACAGATGTTCTTTGAAGTAACGGCTTTTGCCGGGGCAGCTTTCATCTGTGGACTTATTTCTGCTCATGATATTGCTTCACACCAGATTGCACTCAGCATGGCTTCATTTACCTTCAACTTATGTGTAGGTTTCAGTGTTGCTTCTACGGTAATGATCGGACGAAAACTTGGTGAACAGAACTTTGTGGAATTAAGAAAAGTGGGAATTAATAATTTAAAGATCGCTTTTATTTTTATGTGCATCTGCGGACTGGTCTTTATTTTAGGAAGAAATATACTGCCTACTTTCTTTACTAAAAAAGAAGAAGTGGAAGTGATTACCCTGGCCTCAAAGCTAATGATCATTGCCGCTTTATTCCAGCTTTCTGATGGAATACAGGTAACGGCACTGGGAATGCTGAGAGGGTTACAAGACGTTAAAATACCTTCTATTTACACCTTTATAGCGTATTGGGTCATTACTATTCCTTTAGGGTATTTCTTTTGTGTAACGTTAGAAATGGGAGCTTTCGGAATGTGGATTGCTCTGGGATTAGGCTTAACGGTATCTGCCGTCTTCCTAGTCAAACGATTTTTAAATATGTCTGCGAAAAGAGTTAAGCAGAATACCTAAATAAAACGTATTAATACATCAACGCAGGGCTTAAAGCTCTGCGTTTTTATTAGATTTTATTACATTTGCCTCCTAATTAATTATCATGAAAAAAATAGTATTCCTGCTTGCTTTATCCGCAGGATCTTTTTACCAGGGGCAAACCAATAGATTCACCTATGAACTTCAGTACCGGAAAGATGCTTCAGAAGAATACAGAAAAAATATGATGAATCTGGATATCAATCCAAAATCTGTTACATTTTATGATAAAACCTTTGCCGATTATGACTCTATAAATAAACAGGCTCATGAAGCCATTTCCCGCTACAGTACAAAAACCGACCAGGTCATCGAAAGAAAACCCGATTCTTTCAAAAACAAATGGTACAGAGACTTTTTTGATTATTTTGTTGTAGAAACAAATGATGAAATGAAATGGAAGCTGCTGCAGGAAACCCAGCAATACAACGGCTATACACTTCAGAAAGCTACCACAGATTTTGGAGGCAGAACCTGGAACGCCTGGTTCTCCAATGATGTGAATATCAAGGAGGGTCCTTATAAATTCCGTGGACTTCCGGGGTTGATCTTTATCCTGGAAGATACCGACAAAAATTTTGTATACAAGCTGATCAACAATAAGAAACTTGATACAGATTATGACACCAGAGAATTTGTGGAAACCCATTATGGAAAGCCTGCTATTCCTATAACGAACGAAAAGTTCAATACATATATTGCAGATATTTACCAAAATCCTACGAGAATGTTTTCAGAAAATATAAAAAACGGTCAGAAAGCAACCTTTAAAAATGAAAGTATAGAATCTATTGAAGAACTTAATAAGAAAAAAGAGATGCTTCAGAAAGGCATCAAAGGACGATATATCTATATTGAAAAGGATAAAGAACCGGTATTCAAAAGTAAATAATACTTTATCTAAAGAAGTAACTCCATTATAAAACAAAATCAGTTGTTTCTTACTAAAAAAAACAACTGATTTTACTTGATATACTTAAGGATTGTTTTCTCAAAGATTTTTGACTATTGTCAATATTTATCCAATCTTTTTCCCAAGAATCTTTAAACTTCTTTCGATTCCATCCAGAACGGCTACGTTGGGAAGGGTTCCCCAATCTTCAAATCCGAAGTGCCGGAATAGCTTTAGACTGGGTTCGTTATGAAGGAATATAAGCGCCACCAGATTATGAACTCCGAATTTTCCGGCATTATCAATACAATACTGAAGGATTGTTTTTCCATAGCCTTTCCCTCTGCAGCTTTCATCCAGATAAATGCTTACCTCTACCGTTCCGCTGTACGCAGCTCTTTCATGGAATGAACTGAAACTTACCCATCCTATGACCTGGTCTTCAGAATCTTCAACGATCCAAAGTGGTCTTGTTTCAGGGTTATGCTCCTCAAACCATTCTTGCTTACTTTCCACAGATACTTTTTCCATATCTGCAGTTACCATTTTTGAAGCAATTGTTGAATTGTAGATGGCTACAATTTTATTTAAATCAGCCCTCTCAGCATTTCTGAACTTTAATTTTTCCATGGATATCGATTCAACTTTTTCAACACAAAAATAATAAATTTTAAAAACACCCCTTAACAAATAGAGCATTTTTTATAAATTTTATGTTTAAATAGAACAAGCCCCTACTATTCAACATGGACCTCAAAATAATAAGCCTGTTTAAACTAATTAAAAATTGAGTCACAAAGCTGAGTGAAACGTTATAAACACTTTAGTTTATTTTAAGTGTAAACTGATTGAAAATAAAAAGTACACTTAAGCAAAAAATCTTTGATTTTTTTAAAACTTACGTGAGCATTAATGAGATTGTTTTCAAAACTTTATTAAGCTTAAGTGTCAAGAAACTTTGTGACTTTTGACTACGTTGAATCTTCGATTTGTGGTTAAAATAAAACGTGTAAACAAGTACAATATTTTTCAATAATAGAAATCCGTGAAAAAATCAAATATTTTCAGCCAGAATCTACCTATACAGCTTTAGGTTGTTTTATTTCAAATCTTTTAAAATCCTGTTTAAACTTCTCACCGTTATTCCCAGATAAGCTGCCGTGTCTTCTTTAGAAATTTGAATACCTTGTTTCTCCTGCATTTCCATGAGCTGGGTTAAAGTATGTTCTGTGGTATACAGCTGCTGATAAGACGCTCTGCTGGAAGTATTAATAATCCGTTCTGCGAAGGATTCCAACAGTAGGTTATTCAGACGGAGATCATTTTTAATCAAGGACCTGAAAAAAGGAATACCCACTGCATAAACCTCTACTTCTGATAGGGCTTCAACACTGCATAAACAATTGTTATTTTTGATCACCTCTACTTCCCCGATAATTTCTCCGCTTCCCAAAAATTCAACAATATACTCTTTCCCGTTTTCTTCCATTAAAAAACACTTGGCAACTCCTTTTTTAATCAGGATAACGCTGGAGAGCGACTCACCCTGTACCGTTATTTTTTTGCCTCTGGAAAAAGATTTTACGGCAATATGTTCCTTATTCTCCTGTTTTGTGTAAAGATCTTCGAGATAGTTTAAAAATGTATGATTCGTTCTTAACATGCTGATCCGGGACAAATGTCCTTGGTTGATTTATTTTTTATGTTGAATTTTGTCGACAGAAAATTACGAAACTAAAATGAATAATCATATAACAACCATTGCCTTTGATGCCGATGACACCCTATGGATCAATGAACCTTATTTTCAGGAAGCAGAAAAAGAATTCTGTATACTTCTTGAGGACTATTTGCCGCAGCATTCCGTATCTCAGGAACTGTTTAAAACCGAAATGCAAAACCTGCATTTATATGGATATGGGGTAAAGGGATTTATGCTGTGTATGATTGAAACGATAGGCAGAGTTTCAAACAACACCGCTTCCCTGCAATTAGTAAATAAGGCCATTGAGCTGGGTCAGGACCTTTTGCAAAAACCTATTGAACTTTTGGATGGAGTAACGGAAACTCTTGAAAGCTTAAAAGGAAAATACAGACTGGTTGTGGCTACAAAAGGAGATCTTTTGGATCAGGAGCGTAAACTGAAAAATTCAGGATTACAGGAGTTTTTTCATCATATTGAAATCATGAGTGACAAGAAAGAGAATGATTATAAAAAATTACTGAAGCACCTTGACTGCCAGCCGAAGAACTTTTTAATGCTTGGAAATTCTGTAAAATCAGATATTTTACCGGTACTTGAAATTGGAGGATCGGCAGCTCATATTCCTTACCATGTTACCTGGAGCCATGAACAGCATGATCTTCAGCTGGAGCATGAGCATTTTATGGAATTGAAAAGCATTGATGAAATACTTACATACCTGTAGAAAGGTAATCTTCAATCATTATAATGCTTAGTATACATACAAGAAGGCTGTTTTTCAACAGCCTTCTTTTTTTATTATTTCTTCAAACACTTTTCAAGGAACTGATCCTGCTCCCATAAAAGATGTAGGATATTTTCTTTCGCCTGGTATCCATGTGATTCTTTTGGAAGAAGAACCATTTTCACCGGTGCACCCAGATTTTTCAGAGCCTGGAAATATCTTTCTGTCTGTAATGTGAAAGTTCCAGGGTTATTGTCTGCGTCACCATGCACCAAAAGAAGGGGTGTTTTCATTTTATCTGCATTCATAAACGGAGACATGGTATTATAGATCTCCGGAATATCCCAGTAATTTCTCTGCTCACTCTGGAATCCGAAAGGGGTCAGCGTTCTGTTATACGCTCCACTTCTGGCAATACCACAGGCAAAGAGATTGGAATGTGTCAACAGGTTTGCCGTCATGAAAGCGCCATAAGAATGTCCTCCAACAGCCACTTTCTTTTTGTCGATATATCCCAACTGATCTACAACATTGATGGCCGCATCGGCATTGGCTACCAGCTGAGGAATGAAGGTATCATTAGGCTCGGTTTTTCCTTCACCAATGATTGGAAAAGCAGCATCATCCAAAACAGCATATCCTTTTGTTGTCCAGTATACGAAAGAACCGTAATACGGGAATGTAAATTCATTTGGATTCTGGGTATTTTGTCCTGCTGTATTTTTATCTTTATATTCTGTAGGATAAGCCCAAATTAACAGAGGGAGCTTTTCTTTCTTCGCTTTTCTATCGTAGTTTGCCGGTAAATAAAGTGTTCCAGTCAGAGTAACGCCATCATTTCTTTTGTAGGTAATTACTTCTTTATAAACATCTTTAATACTCTCAAAAGGATTGGCAAAATGAGTTACCGTTTCTGTTTTATTGGACTTAATATTCTTTTTAAAATAGTTCGGATAAAGACTTGGCGATTCCTGAGTGGTTAAAATCTCTCCTTTTGAAGGATTAAGAATATCAATAATACTCTCTTTCGCATTTTTAAGGTTGGAGGTATACAGTCTTTTTTTCTTCAGTGATTTCACATCCATTTCATCAATAAACGGATGTTGGCCATCTTTTGTAAATCCGTCACCAATAAGATAAGCTTTACCTCCTTTCAGATCAATAACAGATTTTCCATATTGGTTTTTTACTCTATTAAATTTCCCCGGATCACTGTAGACATCCTGATAATTTCTGTCTTCAATTATTTTGGATTCGTTATTATTAAAATCAACAAGGAAAGATTTTGTATTTCTGGTATCATACCAGCCTTCAGAAACTACGGCATAATGATCATTGGTCCAGTCTACATCTTCATACCTCTGTTTTGTTTTGAAGAATGATTTCGGAGCGGCAGTAAACGGAGCCTCCCACATAAAGATTTCATCTCTGTATTCCGAAGCTTTAGATTGGTCTCCTCCATCAAGTGCCTCAGCAAATACCAATGTCGAAGGGGCATCGCTTCTCCATGACAGGTCTCTTTTTCCTGTTCTTACTGATGAAAAGCCTTTCGGCATAATCTCATTCAGGGGAACTTCATTTACCACTTTTACAGCGCCTCCTTTTATATCGTAAACCGTTGTCGTTATAGGAAATCTGCTTAAAGGAACAATATATGAGAATGGTTTCTTAAGAACTGTTGCCATTAAATAATTTCCATCGGGAGAAAAGCTTAAGCCGGTATACATATCCTGATCTTTTACTTTTTTAAGGCCTCCGTTCAGATCAACACTGTATACTTCAGACGCTGTAAGAACCTCAAAATTCTTTTCATCCTGTGGATTCTTCAAAAGGTCCTGGTATGTTCTGTTCTGAGATACTTTTCCATCGGCTGTAGAAACAATAGGTCCTGTTGGAAGGTCTTTGCCTGAATCAATTAACACAGGCCTGTTTTGAGGAAGGGTTTTGATTAATAAGTTCTGTGAATCATTGTACCATACGTACGGTGATCCTAAGTTGGCATTCAAAATATCTCCGGTAATTTTCTTTGCAGTAGCCGTTTCCATGTCTACAATCCAAAGTTCCACTCCTTTAGCAGTTGTATTGGTAAAAGCCAGTTTTTTTTCATCCGGAGAGAATGAAGTATATGTAATTTTAGCATCTGCCGGTAAATTCTTTACCTGAACCTCATTCTTATCATTAATCTTCCTGATTTTAAGGTTATTCAGGTAATTGGCAGTGCTTGCAATATTGGTAACCGGATTAATCCTTAGTCCGCCCAGTTTCATTTCCTGCTGGCTAAGATCGCTTAGTGTCTTATACGTAGGACGGTACATAAAAACAACCCAGTCTTTTTTGCTGTTCATCAGAACACCGGGTGGCCTATCATAGTCTGCAAGCTTAAGAATTTCTGCAGAGGGTTTTTGATAGGTAATATTTTCCTGTGCATCATAAAAATTGAGAAATGCCAGAAGGCAAATAGTCAGTTTTATCTTCATAAAATCATTTTTTACGAATTTAGTGATTTTAAATAAATTTTTAAACACGAAGTCACAAGATCCTCCATAAATCCCATTATATCGGTACTGGACATAAAAAAAGAGCATTAAACAATGCTCTTTTATATCTTTTTTGAAACCGGCTTACCAATCTGAAGCTCGTTTTCTTTTTTCTATCATATGATCTACTGAAAACTTTCCTGCACCAAATGCTGCTAACAGAAGATACACAGAAAGATAAACAAGACTCAGCTCTCTCTTTTCAAAAGGATCTGCGCCATGAATAAAAAAGCCAGCAACAGCCATTGTAAAGATTAGAAATCCTAAAGAGACTCTTGTGAAAAGCCCTAATATCAGTAATATTGAACAAACAAATTCCGCAAATACCGTAAGAATCAGGGAAATCTGAGGCCCTAATCCTATAAAATCAAAAAACTCAATTTTACCGCCTTCCAATAACATCTGAAGCTTTGGAAATCCATGAGAAAGCATTGCAAAACCTACAAAAACTCTCACTGCAAATAAAACAATATCTTTAAGTATTGAGCTGAAATTTGAATTAGTATAGTTCATTTACTAAAAAATTTAGACTAAGGTAATAAAAATCTTTTAATACAACGGGATTACAGCGTTTTTTAGTCTATCTGTAACCAAAGTTTTTTAAATCTCTGTCATTCTTTCGCCAATCTTTTTTCACTTTTACGAATAAATTAAGGTGAATTTTCTTAGAAAAGAATTTTTCAAGGTCTAATCTTGCTTCAGTCCCCACTTTTTTAATAGCCTCACCTTTATGCCCAATAATAATTCCTTTTTGGGTATCCCTTTCTACATAAATAATAGAATCTATAAAAATAATTCCTTCTTTTTCCTTAAACTGTTCTGTAACCACTTCTACAGAGTAAGGAATTTCTTTATCATAATTCAAAAGAATTTTCTCACGAATAGCCTCATTTACGAAAAACCTTTCCGGCTTATCCGTATACTGGTCTTTATCATAATAAGGTGGATTTTCAGGTAGTAAAGACTTTAATTTAGGTAAAATAATCTCTGTATTGAAAGCATTCAGTGCAGAAATAGGTAGAATCTCCGCTTTCGGAATTTTATTGTGCCAGTCTTCTACTAATTTTTCAAGCCCTTCCTGTGTAGTCTGATCAACTTTATTCAGTAAAAGAAGGACAGGAACAGGAATTTTATTCAGTTTATCTATTAAAAACTCCGAAGGTTCTGCTTTATCGGTAACATCTACAATAAATAGGAAAACATCAGCATCCTGTAAAGAATCCTTTACAAAATCCATCATTTTTTCCTGAAGACCATATTTTGGATCCAATACTCCCGGAGTATCAGAAAATACAATCTGTAGATCCTCTTCATTATAAATCCCAAAAATTCGGTGACGCGTTGTCTGGGCTTTCTGCGTTACAATCGCTAACTTCTCCCCCATCAACTGGTTAAGAAGAGTCGATTTTCCGGCATTGGGCTTTCCAACTATATTTACAAATCCTGCTTTGTGCATAAAAATATTATTACGAACTGCAAAGTTAGTAAAAACAAAATTGGTCTTGGTGTGAATCTCTATATTTAAAAAGAAAAAAGAGAGTTATTGAGCGTTATACTGCATTACAAAAAAGAAATTTTAAAGGGAACCTGATAGGAAAGATTAAACGTTTATACTTACCTAAGTCTACGATCAATCATTAGAGCAGCCCATAGTATATAATTCAAAGGATAATACATCAAGAATTTTATCAACTTTTATCTTCTTTAAACCTAAAAAAATTATAAGATTATTTTGCATTACATTACTTAAAACCGATACTTTTGAATATTAGAATTCATATGTATGAATATAGACCAGATTCTTGATCAGATTTATCTCCTTCCTGAAGCCTCAAAAAAAAGTTTAAAAGAACATATTACCGAAGTTTCTCATCCTAAAGGTTTTTGCCTGATGGAGGCTGATAAAGTAATCCCTTACCTTTATTTTATCCGCAAAGGTATTGCCCGTGCCTATGCCAGTACTTCAGAAAATGACATTACCTTTTGGTTTGGAAGTGAAGGCCAGTGTATTCTTTCCATGAAAAGTTATGTAGAGGATAAGCCCGGTTATGAGAGTATTGAACTGCTGGAAGACTGCGAATTGTACCAGCTGGAAACGAAAAACCTAAAGAAACTGTTCAATGAGGATATTCATATTGCCAACTGGGGAAGAAAATTAGCGGAGGCCGAAATGATCAAATCTGAGGAACTGATCATCTCAAGACAGTTTAAAACATCTCTGGAACGTTATAAGGATCTTATGTTTTATCAGTCTGATTTGCTGAAAAGAGTTCAGCTGGGCTATATTGCATCTTACCTCGGAATCACCCAGGTGAGCCTGAGCCGGATACGGGCAGAGATTAAGTAGTTTGAACCGGATTATATAATTCCTTCTATTCCCAATCGCATTTTTTAACAATTGTAAAATTTTGTCTGCTTTAAAATTCTGAAATTTGCAGTAGAAAAATTAACAAAAATGAATTGGATCATATTGGTTATCGCAGGATTATTTGAAGTTGCTTTCGCTTCATGTTTAGGAAAGGCAAAAGAAACATCAGGAACGGAAATGTACCTTTGGTATACCGGCTTTCTGATCACGATGACTATAAGCATGCTTTTGCTGATCAAAGCAACTCAGACACTGCCTATAGGGACAGCGTATGCCGTGTGGACAGGAATTGGCGCTGTAGGAACAGCTTTAATGGGAATTTTCTTCTTTAAGGATCCTGTAAGCTTCTGGAGAGTGTTTTTTATCGTAACGCTTATCGGTTCTGTTGTAGGCCTGAAAGCTGTTTCTTCTTCACACTAAGATTCGACCTTAAAAAAGCATATAAACTTCTATCTATATTTAAAATGGAACCGTCTTCTGTATGAGGGCGGTTTCGCTTTTCTTACCCAAATTTTTTCAGTATTTTCTGCTTTCATTACTTTTGGTTTATCCTTAAAAAAAACCTGCCAAAAATAGGCAGGTCTTATTTATTTTTTGAAAACCAACGGTAAGATTTCGTTCTCTCTTAGTCCGTATTTTTTGATTTCTTCCTGTGGAAATTTCTGAGAATAAAAATTCACTTCTGTTTCGAAACCTGCTTTTTTCAAACGGTCAAAATAATCCATCCCATACCAGCGGACATGGTCATATTGTCCAAAATGTTTCTGACGTTCTTTCGGATCTTTAATGCTAAAATCTTCATAGGTTTTTTCCAATGAGTTTTTCATCGGGACCTGAAGTATTCCCCATCCCCCGGGTTTCATCACCCTGTACAGTTCACTCATTGCCTTGGCATCATCTTCAATATGTTCCAAAACATGATTACAGAAGATAATATCAAAACTTTCATCCTCAAAAGGTAAATCCAGGATATCTGCCTTTACATCTACAATCGGGGAATACAAATCTGCTGAGATATAATTCAGATTGCTCATTCTCTTAAATTTCCTCAGGAATTCCTGTTCAGGAGCAATATGCAGAACTTTATAGCTTTTAATAAAAAAATCAGTCTCATTCTGAAGATATAGCCACATCTGGCGGTGTCTTTCCAAACTCAGTGTTCCCGGAGAAAGGGCATTCTCTCTCTGCTTTCCATATCCGTAGGGCAGAAATTTCCGATAAGACCTTCCATCTATAGGATCAAAAAACTGATCTCCTTTAAAAAACTGATAAATAAGCGGCCTTGCCCAGATGCTCATTTTGATAAGCATCGGACGCGGAATTTTATTCAGTAAAAGTTTCGTTATTTTTTTCATTAAAAATCCAGCTGAAACTGCTTTTCTTCGTCGCTTTGAATTCCTAAAGCTTCGTAAATATATTGGAATGTAGAAAGCAACACAGGTTTACCGTTGATTACAGCCACATCATGTTCAAAGTGAGCAGATGGCAGATTATCTAAAGTAGTTACCGTCCATCCGTCATTATGGAATTTCACTTTTTCAGTTCCAAGGTTAATCATCGGCTCAATAGCAATAGCCAGTCCATCTTTAATCACTTTTCCGCTTCCCTGTCTTCCATAGTTTGGTACTTGTGGATCTTCATGCATTTTTCTCCCTAACCCATGCCCTACAAGCTCTTTTACCACTCCATATCCTTCTTTTTCACAATGAGCCTGAATAGCATGGGAAATATCACCGATTCTTTTTCCCCTTACACACTGTTCAATTCCTTTATAAAGAGATTCTTTACTCACCTGCAGTAGTTTTTTCACTTCAGGTTTTACTTCGCCAATTTCAAAGGTATAAGCATGGTCTCCTACAAAACCGTTCAGGATTGCTCCACAGTCTACGGAAAGTACATCGCCTTCTTTTACAATATCCTTGTTGGGGAAACCGTGAACTACCTGATCATTCGGAGAAATACACAGTGAGTTCGGAAAGCCTCCATATCCTAAAAACGCAGGCTCTCCTCCATGATCCTTAATAAAATCATGAGCCAGTTTATCCAAATATAAAGTATTTATTCCGGGTTTAATTTCTTTAGCCAACATTCCCAATGTTTTAGAAACCAATCGGGCGCTCTCCTTCATAAGACGCAGTTCGTCTATCGTTTTTAATTGAATCATTGTATTAATTTACCAATGTATTAATGTATCAGTGTAACAATATTGATTGATAAAGGTACACTGTTAAATTGTTATATTTTTATGTTACCAGAAAAGTCCTTTTTTCTTTTCTTTTTTTAGTTTTGAATAGGCAAGAACTTCTCTTCCTTCTACACGGAATTCTATTCTTTCCTGAATAATATTGTAAATTTCACCCCATCCAGGAAATCCCCCTAAATTCCGGTCATCAATAAACCAGTCTGCATCCAGTTTTCTGGATTGATTTTCAGAATCGAAAACTTCTCCTTCAAAGCTTGAATTTACGGCATAAAATTCTACGCCGTTTTTTTTGCAGAATTCTACTGCTTCATCTAATGTTTTTCCGTGTCTGTATGTCCAAAGGATAAGTCTGTATCCTTCTGCCTGAAGTTTTTTTAAGGTTTCAAAAGCAAAAATTTTTGCTTTTCCAATTGCCGGATATGCATCATCTACAATCGTTCCGTCAAAGTCAACGGCAATCTTTTTATTATTTAACATTTTGTTCTTTTTTTAGCTTGGCAAAGATAAGAAATAAAAAAGAGTGCCAAAAAGAAAGGCACTCAATACTTTTATAATTTAAAAAAATCTATACAGTTTAGCTCTTCACCCAGTTAAACTGAAACTGAAGATCCGGTGTAGAAACTCTGTCTGTGATCTTCTGAAGTCTTGCAGGAAGTTTCATTAAATATTCCTGAGCTTTTTCCGCTTTTTCTGTAAGCCCTTTTACGTGCTCAATTTTCCATTCATCCAACAGATCTTTCATGATATTGATATAATCATTACCTGTATATACCATACATCTTTGTGCAGCATCTGAAAAATGTCCCCAAAGTTCTCCTGCTTTCTGCCCTGACTGTCTCATCAGGTGAGCTGGCATTACAATTTTCTTACGCATCATATCTTCAAAGGCAAGAATCATTTCTGAAGGGTCTATTTCAAGGATTTTAGCTACGAAATGTTTGTATGCTTTAGCGTGTCTTGCTTCATCTGCAGCAATTACACCACACATTTTAGCCAGCTTTCCGTTTCCGGATTGTTTCGCCAAAGTACCTACTCTTCGGTGAGAAATATTAGTTGCTGTTTCCTGAAAACTTGTATAAATGAAGTTTCTGTATGGATCCATGCTCGTTCCTAAATCAAACCCGTCATTGATTAAATACTGAGTGGTAATTTCTACTTCTCTCATATTCACTCTGCCACACAGGTATAGGTATTTATTCAGTAAATCGCCGTGTCTGTTTTCTTCTGCTGTCCAGGCTCTCACCCAGTTCGCCCAGCCCAATTTTTTTTCCTGATCTACTCCATCTACACCCATTAACCAGGACTCATAAGAAGGAAGAGCCTCTTCCGTAATACAGTCTCCAATTAGAGTTACAAATAAGTCGTAAGGCATCTCACGGGCAAAAGTCTGAATTTCCTCTAAATCATGTTTAAAGTCATCGCTTGACGGATCTGGCAGGTAATCGGAAGGCTGCCAAATTTTTTCAATTGGCGTTAAAAATTTATCCAGAAAAGAACCTACTTCCTTTTCCAATATTCCCATTACTTCTTTCCTAACAAGCTTTTGATACATTTTACTATTCAGTTTTTAATTAACAAAGATATGATTTATTTATTATTTATGGCATAATAAAGTATGCAAGTCATACCTTATCTGATATATATCATAAAAAATGCCACTATATGATTATAACGGCATTTTTTTATGAATATTATTGAATTTTAACTAACTAAAATCTCTCCTGTCATAGCAGCCGGTATTTCCACGCCCATTATATTAAGGATGGTAGGCGCTACATCACCCAGTTTCCCAGGTTTTAAATTCCAGGTTTTATCTTTATCCATTAGGATGAAAGGAACGAGGTTGGTTGAATGCTGTGTGTTTGGAGTTCCATCCGGATTAATCATTACATCTGAGTTTCCGTGGTCAGCCAGTATAAAAACAGCATATCCGTTCTCATAAGCAGCTGTAGCCACTTTTTCAATGCACTGATCTACTACCTCAGCCGCTTTTACAGCCGCTTCAAAAACTCCTGTATGACCTACCATATCTGTATTGGCAAAATTCAGGCAGACGAAATCAGCCGTTCCATTTTCTAATTCCGGTACAATAGCACTGGTAATATCATAAGCTGACATCTCCGGCTTTAAATCATAGGTAGGAACATCTTTCGGGCTTGGACAAAGTAATCTTCTTTCTTCCTTAAACTCTTCCTCCCGTCCTCCCGAGAAGAAAAAGGTAACGTGAGGATATTTTTCCGTTTCGGCAATTCTGATCTGGGATTTTCCGTTTTTCTCAAGTATTTCCCCCATGGTTTCTGTTAACACATTTTCGTCAAAAACAACCTGAACATTCTGGAACGTTTTATCGTAATTCGTCAACGTAATATAATAAAGGTTGAGTTTACGCATAGAAAAATCCGGGAATTTTTTTTGTGAAAGAACTTCTGTAATTTCTCTTCCCCTGTCTGTACGGAAATTGAAACAGATCACCACATCATTATCTATAATCTTCGCTACCGGCACTACATTTCCTGTAGCGGTAGTATTCATGAGAATAATTGGTTTAAGGAACTCATCGGTTACATTATGATCATAAGAATCCTTAATAGCAGCCAGAGCATCTGTAGTCTGTAAGCCTATTCCTGCCACAAGAGCATCATACGCTAATTTTACACGCTCCCATCTCTTATCTCTATCCATGGCAAAATATCTTCCTACTACCGTTGCCAATTTTCCTGTAGTGGCTTCCATATGCTTCTGAAGCTCATCTATAAATCCTAGTCCTGAATGTGGATCACAGTCCCTACCGTCTGTAAAGGCATGAACAAAAACATTTTCGTTCAATCCGAATTCTTTGGCAGCAGATAATAATCCTTTTAAATGATTGATATGGGAGTGTACTCCTCCATTGGATACCAATCCCATAAAGTGTACTTTTTTATTTTCTCTTTTTGCATATTCAAAAGCATCCTGGATCACTTTTTCCTGTCCCAAGGTCCCGTTTTCAACGGCCATATTGAGTTTTACCAGGTTTTGATACACTACTCTTCCGGCACCCAGATTCATGTGGCCTACTTCAGAGTTTCCCATTTGTCCTGCAGGAAGTCCCACTGCTAAACCACTTGCTTCAAGTGTGGTGTGTGGAAATTTTTGGTAACAGCTGTCTATAAATGGTGTATTTGCTTTATCTATGGCAGAAACATTTGGGTTTGTTCCCAATCCCCATCCGTCAAGGATTGCCAGTATTGCTTTTTTCGACATTTCGTATAACTTTTGTACTACAAATTTACCTAATTTCCGATGAATAGAAGAATTTGAAGGCTCGAATTTTATTGATTATTGATCATCAGGATGATATCGCAGGTAATACGGAAATGATCAGATGAATTTCTATCGAATGAAAAAAGATCATTTTTATCATAAAATTTCAGCTTCAATTCCCTTCATAAATCAGTAAATCTTTTTAATTTTGCTTTATGGATTTACGAGATCAATTGAAGAACCTTTTTCCTGATCATGATGAGCAGGATTTTGAAATGCCTGAAGAACAGTTCAAGCAGAAAGAACCTTTGGTATGCAAATTTGAAAAAAAGGGAAGAAACGGAAAGCCTGTAACGATAGTTGAGGGTTGGGAAGGCAGCGAAGAAGACCTGAAGAAAATTTCAAAGAAAATAAAAACCACCTTAGGAATAGGCGGTTCTGAAAAGGATGGGACAATTATCATTCAGGGTGATAACCGTGATAAAATCATGAGTATCCTTAAAGATATGGGCTATAAAACCAAACGTGTTGGCGGATAGGTTTAGAAATAAACCTGAGCTTCCGGCAATAAAGTTTTTAATTTTTCAATTTTAGATTTCTCAATAGGATTTCCTATAAGAATTAATGTTTTAAGATTTTTTAAGTGTTGAATTTCTACAGGAATATCTTTCAGGTTATTGTTGGCCAGGTTCATGCTGACTATATTTTTTAATCCTTTTACTTTGGATGAAATTTCGGTAATATGATTATCACTTACATTCAGAAATTCGAGATTATGAGATTTATATAGATTTTCCGGTAGTTTTACAATGGCATTCTGCTGAAGTTCAAGGTATTTTATATTTTTAGGAAAAGACAGGTTTCCAAGATCATTGATCTGGTTGTCAGAAAGGTTTAAAAATTTCAGGTTTTTAATCTGGTCCAGACGGTCTCTAATAAAACTAATCTGATTCCCCTGGAGATTAATTTCTTCTAAAGTCGGAATTTCCATCAATGCTTCGGGAAAAACATTCAGGTTATTGGCATCCAGATGAATGGCTTTTAACTTTTGAAGTTTGGCTACATTAGGATTAATGCTTGTCAGGCTATTCAAATTTATAGAAAATGTAGTAAGCTTTGTAAGCTTCCCTATTTCGTCCGGAATATATTTAATACTGTTTTCATTAACATTTAAGATCTCCAGTTCTTTGAGCTCAAACAGCTCCTGATCCATTTTTTCAAATTTATTACCCATTATATTCAGAAAAAATATTGAATTCAGTCTGGTGATCTGGGGAGGCAGATTAAATAAGCCTTTTTCTCTGAAGCTCATACTGTAAACAGTTTTTTTGCTGTTTAAAGCATCTTCAATATTCGTGAAGGTAGGATATTTAACGGGGTCGATCTGGGCTTTTGCCAGAACAAGAGAGAAAATAGAAATAAACAGTATCGATTTTTTCATAGATAAAAATGTCCGCCGGCAATACTACCGGCAGACAAAAGTTTAATAATTTATTTCTTTAAAAGTTTTACTGTCTTCTGGAATCCTCCTTCTGCTTCAATATTTAAAATTAAAACACGGGATGCTTCCAGCTGTGATGTAAAGTCTAGATCCAATACTTTGCTTAAACCGTTAAACTTCTTTGTATAAACAATTTTTCCGTCCATACTGTAAGCGGTCACAACAATATCTTTCAATCCTTTTTCAGAGTTTATTTTAACAACTCCTGAAGTAGGGTTTGGAGCTACGTTTACTGTAGTTTCTGCAGTTTTATTCTCTATAGTTCCCAAAGACCCTTCTATTCCTAAGTTTTCTTTAAGTGCAATTACGATTGTTGCAGATTTTCCTTTATAGTTGATTGTATTTCCAGTCGCGTCAATATCTGTAGAAATAGTAGAATCCGGATGCTGGATAGAGAAGAATCCAAATTTGTGATCAGGCGTGAATGTAAGCCCTGTAGGTTCTGAACCAGACGGCATAGAAGCAAAGAGTTTTACTTTAGGATTAGCCTGCGTATGGTCAGGAGCAATAACCCAGATATAATTTTTCCCACCATCCTGAAGAACCCAAAGGTTTCCAAGCTCATCAAAGGTAAGGTTATCATTTCCGTCTCCCCACGCTTCAGACATTGTTCCCTGAGCTGTAGTGAAAGAATATGATGTAGAAGCTCCTCCCACAAATGTTTCCACCTGGGAAGCGGTAGCTCCATTATCCTGTAAACGGTATACTTTGTCTAATCCTTTTGCTGTAAAGTAGATCTTACCGTCTAATGGGCTGATATCTACATCTTCCACTCCATTGAACTTTGTTCCTCCATATGTTTGGGCAAGACTATTGGTATTGTTCTGGTCAGCCTTAGCTTTGTTTGGGATCTGAACCCATGTTGCTGTAGTGCCCACCGGGTCTCCCGATGTACTAAGTCCCTGATCTAGTTTCAATACGTAAAGATTTCCTGAAGCCAGATTATTCGGAGTATCCATTACATATTTGTATACCATGTGCGTTCCTCCATCTTCTCCGTAATAAGCAACAGTTCCGGCGGTATTGATCACAACATTTTCATGGTTCATGATTCCCATCTGCCAAAGTTTACCTTTAGTTCCGTCCTGATTTTTAGAAATCACCTGAGCTGTGGCAGGATCAATTTCAACAAGCCATCCGTAATCTTTATATCCGTCATTGTTCACATCACTGGAAGTAACAGATTCTTCAGCTGTAATCACTGTTCCCCATGGAGTAATTCCTCCTGAGCAGTTCCTGATTGTCTGTACCAGGCTAGGATCTGAAAAACTTACAGCTCTGGATTTTGTCAGCTGCCAAAGTTTGGTAGAGGCATTATAGTTGATTTCAGCCATGGTAACTCCTCCCGGATTGGTTTCATGGTTTACTGAAAGATATCCGTTTGTGCTGCTTCCGGTTTTCGGGACATAGGCCGTAAAGTCGTTCTGCCCTCCTACGAATCCTCCTCCTTCTGTATAATTATCTCCTTCTTTCAGGATAAGCTGGTACTTATGCGCTGTAGGAATAATAAGCTTGTTGGTCTGTGCTGTAGGAACAATAGAGGTAAAACAGCTGATATGGGTTCCATTACAAGTGGTAGCAGCAGGTATTGTCTTTAAATAAGCATCAATTCTAAGATCAGAACTTCCTGTACTTCTATTGTGTACCTCAACAGAAATTCTGTTCACTCCATTTACAAATTTCGACTTTGGAATAGAGAAAACATTGTATACACTTTCTGCAGCACCATCAACGGTTGTACTTGAAAGTGTATTAAAAGTAATCGCACCAGAAGGCATATTATCTCTTACGACTTCTTCACCATTAAGATATACTACAATCCCGTCATCTCTCATTATCCCCAGTTCCATATTATCTGAAAGTGTAGATAAATCAACCGTGAAATCCTTTGCAAAATAAGCTGTAATAAGTCCTGTAGCACCATTATGTATGGTAGTGGTTACAGGATCACCATACCCCAAGGGTCCATTTCCTGTGGCCCATGAAGAAATATCATATGTTTTAGTTTTCCACGCATCCGGCTGAGCCTGATCCAGGTCTTTGTAATTCCATGACGAATTTTTATTAAAAATAAAAGTCTGCGCCTGAATAGAGGTACCGGCAAGTAAAGCCAAGGCTCCGAGTGTGAGTAATTTTCTCTTCATTTTAATTTGATTTATTAGACCTTGCAAAACTATTTTTTTAGAGCTATCCTTCTGTTAATAGGACTTTAAATATAGATCAGGAAATATTAATTAATTTAGAACCTAATGTTAAGGGGATTAAATTATTGTTAATACTTACAGCTTTACGGACAAACTATGAGGGCTTATAAAGCTTAAACAGGTTAGTTCTGAACCTCTCATTGATTGGAATAAATATTTTATAAAGTATTTAAAATTCTTTCGTAATTTGCCGATAAACTATTCATAATTAAATATTTATATTAAAATTTAATTAAAAAACTATGAAATAACAAAAAAAATAATTTATTGTATTAATAATTTACAAATAGTTTAAAACATTCATTAAAACAACAAAACACAATGAAAAAAAAAATTATATTATTTTTAGCTTTATTCTCAATTGCAATTCTTCATGCGCAAACTAAATTATATATTTCTGTTAGTGGTAACGATACTCATTCCGGAACTTTAAAAAATCCATTCAGAACTCCTGAGCATGCCATACAAGAGGCCGGAAAAATGACAGGAAAAGAGGTTATCATTTATATGAGAGGAGGTATTTATTATTTACAAAAATCCCTCGTTTTACAGGATGGAAATTTGAAAACAAAGTCACTTCTTATCACCGCATATCCTGGTGAGCAAGCTGTTATAAGTGCCGGAAAATTGATAAAACCTGATTGGAAACCCTATAACGATAACATCTATGTTACCCAGGTACCCCAAAACAATACTTTTGAACGGTTGTTTATCAATGGACAGCTTCAGGTACTGGCCCGTTATCCCGATTATGATAGCACAGCCAGGGTTTTCAACGGAACCTCAGCCGATGCCATAGCTCCTGAACGTATCAGACAGTGGAAAAATCCGACAGGAGGTTATGTTCACGGGCTCCATGCCGGAGAATGGGGAGGTTTCCACTATCAAATAACAGGAACTGATGAAAAAGGGGAACTTAAACTAGAAGGAGGCTGGCAGAATAATCGTCCATCTGCATTGCACAAACAATTTCGCTTTGTGGAAAATATTTTTGAAGAACTCAATGCTCCGGGAGAATGGTTTCTCGATAAAGAAAGAAGCCTGCTTTATTACTTTCCAGCAAAAGGAACAGACCTGTCCAAAGCACAGGTAGAAGTTTCTCACTTAAAAAACAGCATTGAAATAAAAGGCACTGCAGGAGCTCCCCTATCCAACATAGAAATAAAAAACATAAGCTTTATGCATAATGAGCGAAGCTTTATGGATACTAAAGAACCTCTTTTAAGAAGTGACTGGACTATTTATAGAGGTGGGGCTGTTCTTCTTGAGAATACTCAGAAAATAAAAATAACAGATTGTACATTTACCGAGGTAGGAGGCAATGCCATTATGATAAGTGGGTACAATAGAAATAATCTGATCAGCGGAAACCTTATTTATGGTGCGGGAGCCAGTGGAATTGCGTTTGTAGGAAATTCCAGCGCGGTTCGCTCTCCCTCTTTCAGATATGAAGATTATATTCCTTATGAACAACTGGATAAGACTCCCGGACCAAAATCAAATCTTTATCCTCAACAATGTATTGCTGAAAACAATCTCATCCATGACATAGGAAGGATTGAAAAACAGTCTGCAGGTATCCAGATAGATATCGCTTCCAATATTACAGTAAAGCACAACACCATATACAATACACCAAGAGCTGGTATTAATATTGGTGATGGTGCTTTCGGAGGACATATTATAGAATTTAATGATGTATTCAATACCGTGCTGGAAACTGGCGATCATGGAGCTTTCAATTCATGGGGAAGAGACCGGTATTGGAGTCCTTCCAGAAAATATATGGACAGCATTGCCACCGCACACCCTGAATTAATCTTACTGGATGCTGAACAGACTACGATTATCAGAAACAACAGATTCCGTTGTGATCACGGATGGGATATTGATTTGGACGATGGCTCTTCCAATTACCACATCTATAATAATGTACTTTTGAATGGTGGACTTAAGCTGCGTGAGGGATTCAAACGAAAAGCAGAAAATAACATTATGATCAACAATAGTTTTCATCCGCATGTATGGTTTAAAGATAGTGGCGATACCTTCTCCCACAACATTGTAATGATTCCTTATGCTCCTATAGGGATTGATGGCTGGGGCAACAATATTGACTATAATCTTTTTTTTAATTCTTCTGCCATGCTAGCCGCTCAAAAGAGAAATACAGACCAACACAGTATTGCCGGAGATGCAAATTTTATCAATCCTCAAGCCGGAGATTACAGAGTCAATAAAAATTCACCGGCATTGCATATCGGGTTTAAAAATTTTCCAATGGATGAATTTGGGGTGCAGCTTCCCAGACTCAAAAAAATTGCTGCTAAACCACCATTTCCTATATTAACATACCATACTGATAACGAAAAAAATGCAGCATCAATCAGCTTTCTGAATGCATTAATAAAATCAGTAGAAAGTCATGAAGAGCGATCAGCCTATGGACTGCCCGATGAAAATGGTGGTATTATTATGAAACTTGAAACCAACAGCCCTTTGAAAAAAGCCGGCCTGCAGGAAAAAGATGTCATCAGAACTATGGATGGTACAGAAATCAAAAAAGCAGCTGATCTGCCTAATATCTATCAGCTTTCCCAATGGAAGGGAGAAGTAAAAGTAGAGGCTATTCGCAATCAACAGCCTATACAGGTAAAATTGCTGCTAAAATAAAAAAGAATAACAAAATTTTCGGCAGTTATATTGTATTTGACCTGAATTCAGGATAATTTGTTTCCGAAAGACTTTTGTACATCGATCTTTTTGTTAAACCTTATAGGTTTTTGAAACCTATAAGGTTGTGGGCTGGAGCTTATTTTTCCAAAGCCCATATTATTTCGCTTTACTCACGTCAGTAAGAGCATTCAGGAAAGCGATAATCTGCTTGATTTCTGTTGGGCTAAGATTCAGTTTATCGGGAGCTAATGTTTGATTTTTCATTTTTAACCCTAAGCCTTCTCCTCCACCTTCGTTATAAAAATCGAGAACTTCTTCCATTGTATTGAAAGCTCCATTATGGAAATAAGGTTTGGTAAGGGCAATATTTCTTACTGTAACAGTTTTGAATGAGTAATCATAAATCCATGATTTTTCTTTTTTCACCGGGCTTTTTCCTCTTCCAAGATCGGAATCGAGCTCTACAGGAAGCTGACTGACAGGTTTTGTTGTGATTCCTAATACTTCAGATTCATTTTCATTGAAAAGCGGTGGTACTAAACCTGAAAAATGAGGGGCAAAATGACAGGTCGCACAATTGGCTTTTCCCATAAATAAATTAAAGCCTTTTTTAACGTCTTCGGAAACCTCTTTTTCGTTTCTCATAAAACGGTCAAAGTCACTGTCAAAAGAATACAACGAAGCTACATAAGAGCTTAAGGCTTTTGAGAAGTTTTCCTTATTGATTTTACCGTCTTTAAAAGCATTACGGAATTTATTTTTATATTCAGGATCTGTTTTTAATTTGCTGATGATATTTTCATAGCTGGTATTAAACTCTTCTTCATTATAAATGACATGCTCAGCCTGCTGTTCAAGATAAAAAGCCCGAAGATCGTAGAAAAATCTTTTCGCAAAAACAGCATTATAAAGAGACGGTGAATTTCTTAAGACTGTTTTTCCTTCTATATTGCTTGGAGATTTTGCTGTAAGGTCTGTAAAAGCGTTTTCCTGAAGATGGCAGGTTGCACAGCTCATTTTCCCGTTACCACTAAGATTCTGATCGTAGAAAATGGATTTTCCGAGGTTTCTAAGAGAAGGGCTGTCTTCTGAAGATTTTAATAAAGTATAGAAATATGGATCTAAGAAATCACTGCTGAAAAGGTTTTTGTTATCTACATTCCAGCCTGAGAATTCTTTCAAATCGTCAGGTCTGCCGTCCCATCTTCCCAATTCTTCATATAATGGCTGTATATATTTTTTATAAAATTCTATCCTGTCAAAAGTTTCAAAATCTTTATGGGAAGACAGATAGCGGATTCCTTCAGTCAGAATCTGATTGGCTTTTCCAATATTGTAGTTTTTAAAATAAAGATCGTCACTGATATATTTTTTTATTCCCAGAAATGCAGAACGGGCTTCTTCAGACGTATTCAGAGAACCCGGAGTATCAAATCCTGTCACTCCCAAGGTGTAAATTCTGATCAGCTCTATACGTAAAGGCAACGTTTTATTATTTCCTCTGCTTAGTCCATTTTTTACGGTGCTCAGATAGAAATTTGAATAGCTCTTATATAAAAAATCAGTAATGGTTTTAATCTTTTCTTTTTCATTCGTGGCATCTTCGGAGAATATAAGTTCATCCAAAACCTGCAACCCTTCCGGTGGAAGTGTATAAGCTGATGTTCCGGCTGCTTCTATATGGAATAAAGGAGCTGCATTAAGGTGAGTTTTTGTAAATTCAGGATAATGATAGGCAATATAAAATTCTATTTCCTTGAATGAATTTCTGGTACTGCTAAGGGATTTTTGCAATTCTTCAAGGGAAATCTTATCTTCAGAAAACCGGTAAACATCTGATTTCAGCTGTTCCAGCTTACCCTTAAAGTCTGTTAATCCTTTATTGATAAATGTATTTTCGTTTTCCTTTCCTTTGTAAACCGGGTTAAAAGACATTACTGCAAATCCTATTAAAAGGATCACAACAAGCAATGGGTAAGATCTCATTAATTTTTAACGGCAAATCTATTAATCAAATATTATCTTAACTTTAATAGGAGATTAAAAAATGTTTATATTTATAGGTAACAGATTTTTTACTAATTTTAAACCCCGAAATCAAATTCATTATTCTAAGGAGAACGGTTCTTTCGAAAAAAACCGGTGAAAAATAATGGTGAAGGTTACTGGGAGAGGATTTTTTAATATAATTCAACAAATCAAAACTAAAAATAGTAATATGAAAACAAAGTTATTGTTTGCTTGCATGGCCAGCCTGCTTTCTCTTTCTGCTTTTTCGCAAAAGAAAAAACAACAGGAAATGGCTGTTTATGCAGAGAAGAAAGGTAACGACTATTACCTGGTCCGTTTAGAGCAGGGCAAAGATATTCCCAATGTCTATGTATACTCAAATGGAGTTACAAAGCCTTATAAAAATTATACTGAACTAAAAGATGTTGTAATGGAATTTCCCGGAATGATGGAAACCAACAACTCAACTAAGGAAGAGCTTGTTTCTGTTCTCAAAAAGGATAATCATTTCTATGAGATTACCTCACAACGGAAAGATCCTAAAAACTTTGAAAAAACAATTATTACGGTCTACGAAGTCGTTCAGGGACAAAAAAGAATCGTTGAAGAATACGATACGATCTTTGAACTTGCCGGATCTCCTTATAAAGACGCAATTTTCATTAATTAAAATACAAAAATATACATTATGCTCAATAAACTTGCTGCCTCAGAACTTGTTCTGAATGAAGACGGAAGTGTATACCACTTGAATCTTTTACCCGAAGATATCGCTGATAAAATTATCCTTGTGGGTGATCCTGACAGAGTGGCAAAGGTTTCAAAATATTTTGATACGGTAGAAATCAAAAAAAATAAAAGAGAATTTTATACGCATACAGGAACTCTTCGCGGAGAGAGGATCACAGTAATGTCCACAGGTATCGGAACTGAAAACATCGATATCGTAATGAACGAACTGGATGCTTTGGTGAACATCGATCTTAAAAATAAAGAGTTTAAAACTGAACATAAGGCCCTTGAATTATTCCGTATGGGAACTTGCGGAAGTGTAAACCCTGATGTACAGGTTGATAATATGCTGGTTACCCAAAATGTAGTGGGACTAGACGGATTGATGCATTTCTACCAGGATTACAATTTTGAGAACGAATTTTCAAAAAGCTTTCTGGAGAAATTCCCTTACGAAAAAATCAAACCGATGCTTTATTTCTCAGATTGGGCAGAAGAAATGGGAGACTATTATAAAGATGCCAAATACCACGGAAATACGGCTACATTCCCAGGGTTCTATGCTCCACAGGGAAGACAGCTTCGTTTAAAAGCAGTAGATGATCAATTCCTGGAAACTTTAAATGATCTTGGGATCACAAATTTCGAAATGGAAACTTCTGCTATCTATGCTCTTTCAAAATTATTAGGACATAAAGCCATTACTGTGAATAACGTAATTGCCAACAGAAGACGTGGAGAATTCTCTGCAGATCACCATGCTTCTGAGAAAAACCTGATTGAATGGGTATTGGAAAGAATCATTAAATAAGTAGTGCTTCCATTATAATAATTACATACAAAAAGCTATTCTCATTGAGGATAGCTTTTTTGTTTTTATCAGGTTTTGGCTAAAACCGATTGGGATTTATTGTTTTTTAAAAACCCATTTCTATTGAGTATACAGATACTCCTTATCTTAACATTAAGGCATTAAGAAAGTTTGTTTATTATGTACATTAAGAAATCAATAAATTTTTAATTAAGCAATGTTAAGTAGGGCTTCTAAAAAATCTTAGTTCATCTTCTTCAGGATTTTTTCAAAAGTATTGGTATTCCTGCTTGTAAACCGGTCTTTAAGGCTTTTCTTCCCTAAAATTTTCCCAAATGTAGAATCTAAGGTATTTCCTTTTGGAACCTGCCAGTAAAATAAACTGTTGATAATTTCTGCCTTTTCATTTTCCGCCTGGGAAGCTTTTTGAAATTCCTCCATCAAAATATCCTCAATTCCTGGAACTCCCACAAAGGCATAAATATGGAGATCATCACTCTTTTCGAAAGGGATACCATTCCAGAATAATTCTACTTCCTCTTTGGATTTAACAAATAAAAAAGCTTCATAAGAAAAATGCCCGGACATTGCTTTTTCCAGAACTATCTTTAATTCTTCAGCAGTTTTATCTGAAGAAAAAACGATATTTCCGGAAGCGAGTATGGAACTTACATCTTCCATTCCGGCCTCTTTAAAAACCTGGCATACGTCAGCCATTTTCATGTTTGTTCCTTTTACGTTGACACCACGGAGAAAAGCACAGTATTTCATAGGTTGGGTTTGAAGGTTTGAGAGTCGGAGGGTTTGAGAGTTTGGGAGTTTGAGTCCGTCTACCCTTTCAACTTCTTTATTCTATTTTAATGTATAGATTATAATCTGTTCCGGAAGGCTTCAGCTGATAGATTTTTTCCAGTATTTTGTGGTCGCTTTTCAGGTGATCTTTCACTCTGAATTCTTTCAGAAGCCTGTAATGGGTCTGATAATAAACAGCATTAGCATCATTGCCTTCATACAGATTTTTATAGGAAAGAAGATATTTTGGCTTTCTTGTTTTTACTGTATTGATCCAATAATTCGCTTTATCCTTTTTGATTTCTTCCTGAATCTGTTTATCTACCAGCCCTACTTCATCAATTGTTTTTAACTCCGAAAAGTAAGGAACATATCCCGCCGGTTCCAGCAAGATCCATTGATTTTTATCTTTTTCATATTGGTTTAAAAATACCCCTATTGTTCTGCGGTAATTCCATTCTCCATTTCCTGTCGCAATAGAATGAATAGTCTGAAAGGCAAGCATGGGAACAATATAAAATATAATCAATAAAGACAGCCACAGGTTTCTTTTCTCTTTCTGTTCTAAGATAAAAATAAGAACAGGCACGAAAAGCAGAAGCTGTGGAACCCAGTAATACCAATCGAATAAGCTTTTTTGAGAGATAAAAATAATCTGTTTTATCCATCCGAAAATAAAAATCATCCACAGGAAATAATTCCTGTTATTTCTTTGTCTGACCAGGTAAATGAAGCACAGAAGCTCAAAAATCAATACAACAACTGTTACAGGATTAAAATTCCCAGGTACTTTCAGCATTCCCCAGAAATTTCCAAAACTCGCAAAGAAATAATTAATGTGCTGCTGCAGTGTAAAACTTTGCTCATACAGTAATTTCTTTGCTGTGATGGTATTATTGACAAGCTCACCAAAGTAAAACCAGTTGAAGGCTACGGTAAATAAAACACCCCAAATCCCACCAAAGACATAAATCCATCTGATTTTTTTGTTCCAGAAAAGGTCAACCAAAAAAACAATTCCCAGGAAGATTACCGTGTCTATTCTTGTGAACATGATCAGAACCGGAAGT
Source organism: Chryseobacterium sp. Bi04 (assembly GCF_918698085.1). GTDB lineage: Bacteria > Bacteroidota > Bacteroidia > Flavobacteriales > Weeksellaceae > Chryseobacterium. The sequence goes on along the minus strand of NZ_CAKKLP010000003.1, from coordinate 280,909 downwards.
AAGGCCAGCACCCATTTTTTTCCTTTGTAAAAGCCATAATACAGCAATGACATCTCCAGAAAAAATAATAGTCCATATTCCATTCCAAGGATTGAAATTTTAATGGAAGGAGGAAGAATACCTATTAAAAAGATGAAAATAGCTTTATGCAAAGGATTTTTAAGAACCAAATGAGAAAGAAACAATGTCCCTATTGTAAAAAGAAGAGAATTGAAAATCAAAAGAGGTTCAATAAAGTTTTCTTTTCCAAAAACAAAGTTGAAAATATAGGATACAAAAACATACAGATGAGTGGTAGAAGCCGAGATTTTAGTATCTCCATTGAAACCGATCACTCCGTAATCCAGTAAATTCTGAGCGACCCTCCAGGTAATAAATGCATCTTCCTGGATATAGTGCGTTAATAAAAAAAGGAGTTTAAAAAGTACTGTAAAAATTACAGCATAGATGGGGAACCTGCTATTCTTTGTTTCGGACATTCTGTATTTTTAGTTTCACAAATATAGCCTTAAAATTCAGGATTCCCAATAATAAAAAAACGGAACCGAAGTTCCGTTTTTAAAGTATTTTATTGTGTTACCTTGATAATTGCAGTAGTAATCTGATTTTCTTTTTCTTTTGAATACGTAGAATCAAAAGGTTCCATGATATCAAATAAATACTGATAGAATGGTGTGATCTGCTGAACATTTTCAGATTCCTTCATTGCTTTGTCTTTACCCATCTGCTGAAGTTCTTTTACAAAAACATTGAATTTCTTATCAATCGGTTCAATGGATTTTACCAGATAAGCATATGCTTTTTCTTTCTGACCTATTCTTGTATAAGCATCTGTAACTGCAGAAACAATAAGAGAATATTCCATAGGTTTTGTTCTCATCTGTCTTCTCAGATAACTCTGATCCGCTTTAGAAAGGCTTAAATAATAATCATATTCTTCAAAGATTCCTTTCTTAAGTACTTCTGCCAGCTGAAGACCTTTCTGCTCCTGACCTGCAATAATGTATCCTGATACAATTGAACTTAATGAACGGGGATCATTATATTTCTCTGCAGGAATTTCTTTGGCTGCAAGATCCAGAATTTCCAATGCTTTTGCTTTCTGATTATTCAATGCAAGTGCTGAAGCGGCTCTGCTTGCTGACATTCTGTAGCTGATAATATTGGATGTAGCTGTCTCATCAAAGTGGGTATTTAAATTTTTGAAATTCCCCCATCTGAAGTTTTTCACTACATTATACAATGAGTTGGCATCTACTCTTCCCATATCTCCATCCGGAGTTTGAGGCGTATGAATTGGTATTAGCCTGTAGCTGAATCCGTCAAACTGAAGATATTCATTTAGGTAGAAAATATTTTCGCTGTCATAGATTCCTCCTGAGGAGAAATTGATCGGACGTTTCCAGTCGAAGTTTGCCAACAGGTCCAGCAGAATCAGGTTGTTCTTATAAAGCGTGTTTCCTTTGTAAGTGATCATAATCTGATTCGCTACATTCGGAAGATCTTCCGTGTTGATGATTCCTGCTTTCAAAGCATTTTCTTTATTGACAGGAAGGATAAATTTATTAACCGGAAGAATATTATATTTTTCATATTTCTCTTCTCCGAAATACATTTTTAAAAGCTGATCTTTTTCAGGAGACTTGAATTTAATGAACTCAATAGCCTGCTTCAATGTTAAAGAATCCTGAGTAAGATATTTTTTGAATGACTGGAATTCCGTTTCAGGAGCGCCCTGTTCTTTCAACATAGAGAAAACCCCTTCCCAATCTTCTTTCTTCATCATATAGATCTGGTCATTGACACCGTCTCTGTAATCATCATGTGTTAACTGACTTGGGATACCCATTGCATTATACGTTCTTCTTTTCACCTGATCTAAGTTCCATGGTGTTGAAGCAAGGGTAAAGTTAACTACTTTTACATCATCTCTGAATCTTTCAGTTTCCTGAATAGCCCAAACCGGGTAAGTATCATTATCTCCATATACGAACAGGATATCGTTCTTAGGCAGTGATTTTAATACAGAATAAGCATAGTCATACGCTGTATATCTATTGCTTCTGTCGTGAACATTATAGTTCTGGAAGCCCATCATAAATGGTACTCCCAATAAAACAACTCCTAAAGCAATATTAGCACCGTTAGATTTTATTTTGGATTGTAAGAACCAAAGAATAGCACCTGCTCCCAATCCTATCCAGATCGCGAAAGCATAGAAAGAACCTACCATGGCATAATCTCTTTCTCTAGGCTCAAAAGGTTTTACTCCTGTATAGAAAACAATTCCTACACTGGTTAAAATAAATAAAGATAATAAGGCATAAAATCTTCCGAAATCACGGTTCAGTTGGAAAAAGAATCCAATCAAACCTAAAATCAATGGAAGGAAGAAAAATGCTACGGTACTTTCATTTTTAAACTTAGCAGGCATTTTATCCTGATTTCCTACTAATGCATTATCGATAAAAGGAATACCTGAAATCCAGTTTCCTTTTGTACTTTCCATGTTTCCTTCAAGATCATTTTGTCTTCCTACAAAGTTCCACATCAGGTATCTTACAAAGTAATATCCGTTCTGGAAAGAAATGAAATAATCCATATTCTGGAGTAATGAAGGCTTTTGAACATTGATCAGGTTATATGGTTTTACTTTCAGATAATCTGCCGCAGTAATTGATTTATCTTCATATTTCGTTCTCATCTCATCGAAGATCTGCTTAGCCTGTGGGTTATCTGCAACATCTTCATTGCCATAATTGAATGTAAAATCAGGAGCTCCATACATGGCAATATAATTCGCCATTACATCTTTATCTTCACTGAACATTCTTGGCATTAAGCTTATCTGAGACTTATTGAATACATAATTGAAACGATCTCCGGTTTTTCTATACGTTCCGGTTTTTTCATCTTTTTCGTAGATTTCCCCGGTTTTCGTTGTTTTAAAACTTCCGTCTTCATTTTTCTCGATTCCGTTAGCATCAAGAAATGCCGTATAGTTTTGTCCGTAGATCGTTGGCCAGTCACCATACTGTTCTCTGTTGTAATAATCCAACATACCAATAGCTGTATCAGGATCATTAAGGTTCATAGGTGGATTGGCATTTGCTCTGATTGGGATAACCATCCAGCAAGAAAATCCTATCATCATGAAAACCACAGATAAAGCTGCCGTCTGGTATACATTTTTCTTGGCTCTTCTGGCATATTTAATAATAAAATAGCAGATCGCTACCATTAGGATAAATGCAACAATAGTTCCTGAGTGGAAAGGAAGTCCCAGCCCGTTTACGAAGAAAATCTCCAGTCTTCCGAACATGGTCATAATTAAAGGGAAAATAATTTTGAAGACAATAATCAAAATTCCCAGGGTAATAAGGTTTGCCCAGATAAAGTTTTTCCAGGTAAACTTATAATTTCTTGCATAGTATACAAGGCATACTGCAGGGATAGCCAGCATACACATCATGTGTACCCCAACAGAAAGACCTAAAATAAAGAAAATAAGGATGATCCATCTCTCACTGTCAGCAGCTTTATACTCATTCTCCCATTTTGTGATCAACCAGACCAAAAGTGCGATAAACATGGAAGCCATTGAGTATACTTCTCCTTCTACTGCAGAAAACCAAAAGGTATCTGAGAACGTAAAGCAGAGTGCTCCTATTGCTCCAGCAAATAAAATAGAGATTTCCTGATGTTTGGTAATCTCTTCAAAGTCTTTGTTTAAGAGTCTTCTTACAAAATGTGTAATGGTCCAAAACAAAAATAAAATAGTCAGTGCACTGAACAATGCAGACATCGCATTAATTACGATAGAATAATTTTCGCCTTTTCCTAATGCAAAAATGGCTGCCACGGCACCCACAATCTGGAATAAAGCTGCTCCCGGAGCATGCGTTACTTCAAGTTTTACTGCTGAAGAAATGTACTCTCCACAATCCCAAAAACTGAAATTGGGTTCTATCGTGGACAAGTACGTAAAAAACGCAATGACGAAAATCACCCATCCTAAAGCGGTGTTCCATTGCCTAAAAGTCCAATTTTTCATAGTATTAAATCAATTATGCGAAAATAAGGCTTTTATATTATTTTATATTGTTTTTAACAAAATTTAAAAATTTGGCGTAGAATTTGCGATCATACACCTGCTAAAACTGTAAATGAGAAAATAAGTTTTCTAAAATTGACTTCTAGAAATCAAACAAAAGTTTAGTAATTATTTATTTTTTTGTATTTTTGCAGTCAGATTTTTATTGAAAATAACAAGTAATGAGTAATGTTTACGATAATATTCTTGGCCTGATAGGACATACTCCTATGGTGAAGCTAAATACCGTCACAAAAGATATTCCAGCAACCGTTTATGCCAAGTTAGAATCATATAATCCTGGACATTCCACCAAAGATAGAATTGCACTACATATTATAGAAAATGCAGAGCAGAGAGGTTTATTAAAAGAAGATTCTGTAGTTGTAGAAACTACTTCCGGAAATACCGGATTTTCTATTGCAATGGTATGTATCATCAAAGGATATAAATGTATTCTCGCAGTAAGCGACAAAACGAAACCTGAAAAGATTGCTTATCTAAAAGCATTAGGAGCAACTGTATATATATGTCCGGCTAATGTAGCAGCGGATGATCCGAGATCATACTATGAAGTAGCTAAGAGAATCGCTCAGGAAACCCCTAATTCTATTTATATCAATCAGTACTTTAATGAACTGAATATTGATGCCCACTATCAGACTACGGGTCCTGAAATTTGGGAACAGACAGAAGGTAAGGTCACTCACCTTTTTGCATGTACAGGAACAGGTGGTACCCTGTCAGGTTCCGCTAAATTTTTGAAAGAGAAGAATCCGGATATTAAAATTATTGGGGTGGATGCAGATGGATCTATATTAAAAAGCTATCATGAGACGGGAGAAATCCATAAGGAAGATGTTCATCCTTATCAAATTGAAGGTATGGGAAAAAATTTAATTCCTTCTGCCCTTCTTTTTGATAAAGTAGATGAGTTTGTAAGAGTAAATGATGAAATGGCTGCATACAGAACCCGCGAAATTGCTTTAAAAGAGGCCATCATGGGAGGTTATACTACCGGAGCCGTAACGCAGGGGTTAATACAATATGCCCAATCTCACGAACTAACGAAGGATGATATCATTGTCTTGATTTATCCTGATCACGGTTCAAGATATATTACAAAGGTGTACAATGATAAATGGATGGCTGAGCAGGGATTTGTTAATAATTGTGTTCACAATTACGATGAAGTCTTCAAGACAGAGTTTATCAAATAATAATATATAATCACAATATAAATCAAGCCTTTTGCGTGTTCTACAACAAAGGCTTTTTTACTTAAAAATCACGATATAATGTTGGATATTTTTGAAAGAATAAAAGAAAATCCAGGACCTCTTGGACAATTTGCAGATTATGGTGAAGGCTATTTTATTTTCCCAAGATTGGAGGGCCCCATTGGTCCGAGAATGCAATTTCAGGGTAGAGAAGTAATTTTCTGGAGTGCCAATGACTATTTAGGTCTTTGTAACCATCCTGAAGTGAAGGAAGCGGATGCCAATGCAGCTGCAGAATATGGAATGTTTTATCCTATGGGAGCAAGGGCGATGTCCGGAGAGACAGATCAGCACCTTCAGCTGGAAAGAGAATTGGCAGATTTTGTACAAAAAGAATCAGCATATTTATTAAACTTCGGTTACCAGGGAATGGTATCTACCATTGATGCTTTGGTAAGCAGAAATGATGTCATTGTTTATGATATGGATTCTCATGCGTGCATCGTGGATGGAGTAAGACTTCATTCAGGTAAAAGATTTACCTACAGACATAACGATATAGAGAGCCTTGAAAAAAACCTTCAAAGAGCTACTAAAGTTGCTGAAGAAACCGGAGGTGGTATTTTAGTAATTACTGAAGGAGTTTTCGGGATGAGAGGACAGCAAGGAAAAATCAAAGAGATTTGTGATCTTAAATCAAAATATAAGTTCAGACTTTTAGTAGATGATGCCCACGGATTTGGAACGCTTGGTAAAACAGGTGCAGGAGTAGGCGAAGAGCAGGACTGTAATGATCAGATCGATGTATACTTCTCTACGTTCGCAAAATCAATGGCAGGTTTCGGAGCATTCCTTGCGGGTGATAAAGAAATCATCAGATATCTGAAATTTAACTTAAGGTCTCAAATTTTCGCTAAATCTCTTACCATGCCAATGGTAATCGGAGGTTTAAAAAGATTGGAACTATTGAGATCAAGACCAGAGATCAAAGCAAAACTTTGGGAGAATGTTGAAAAATTGCAGAGTGGTCTTAAAGAAAGAGGGTTTAATATCGGTGATACCAATACATGTGTAACTCCGGTTATGATGCAGGGAACTCCGGTAGAAGCAACTCTATTGGTTAAAGACTTAAGAGAAAATTACGGTATTTTTACATCTGTTGTTGTATATCCTGTAATTCCAAAAGGAATGATTCTTTTAAGATTAATTCCTACAGCATCTCATACCGATGCAGAGATTAATGAAACTCTCGCAGCGTTTGAAGCTATTCATGATAAATTAGTAAGTGGTTACTATAAAGAGCAGGAACAGCTCTTACTGCAGGAACAGGGATTAAGTTTTAAGCCGATTTAATCATAAACATACAAAAACCACTGATTGATTCAGTGGTTTTTTATTTAAAAACTATAAAAGCTATACAAACGAAATGAAGCTCAGAGGATATATGTTGGGAACGCTGTCTGCTGTTTCCTATGGATTGATTCCTATTTTTATTCTGCCCATCAAGCAGGCGCATTTTTCAGTAGATGTAACCTTATTTTACAGGTTTTTCTTTTCTGCTTTACTGGTAGGTGGATATCTCCTCTATTCTAAAGAGAGTTTCAAAATCAATAAGAAAGAATTGTTGATATTAGCTGTTCTGGGAATCTGCTATGCTTTGTCTTCGGAGTTTTTATTTTTAGGCTACGACTTTCTCACCCCAGGTATCGCTTCTACTGTTTTATTTATTTATCCTGTTATTGTAGCTTTGATTATGTTCTTTTTCTATAAGGAAAAGCTCAACAGGCTGTCTATAGTATCATTGCTATTTGCTTTTGCAGGCGTTATTGTTTTATGTTTAAAAGGAAACGGACTGGACATCAACTTTACAGGATTGGGAGTTGTCATGCTGAGTTCTCTTTTTTATGCATTATATATGGTTATTGTCAATAAATCAGATCTCAAGGTTTCCGGATTTAAGCTGTCTTTTTATTCCATGCTTATCACATCTCTGTTTTTTATGACAAAGACAGGTTTGGAGGGAGGATCTTTAACGATACCTTCCCTATCTCTATTTTTTAATTTTCTCATTTTTGCTTTTCTGACTACCGTTATTTCCAGCTTATGCCTGGTATACGCCATTAAATACATAGGATCCACTCCCACGGCAATACTTGGCGCTTTGGAACCTGTAGTTGCCGTAATGGTAAGTGTACTGATATTTCATGAAAAGTTCACAACTAATCTGTTCATCGGTATTACGCTGATTCTTTTAGCAGTTACCCTTAATGTGATTGCCGGCAACAGGAAGTCGAAAATTAATCAATGCACGGCCTAAAGTGGCTTGCTGATAATTACTTATGTCATTACAAAATTTTTATATTATATTTACTCAACAATTGATGGGTAATAACTATGCAAATTATTCAAAAGATCATTTTTTCTTTTATTACTAGAATATTCTTATGTTTAGTTTTATTTTTTTCGGAGCCGGTATCGTTGCAGTTTAGATTTCTATGTGTGATCATTTTCTGTATTCCCTGGATCAGGTTTTTTATGAATGACACAGATAGGAAAAATATCGATCAGTCAATTTATTATAAACTTCTATTTCTTACCACACCTGTTTTATATATTTTTATAGCCTGGAAAATCTTTGAACTGTATCATTTCAGTTTAATAACCCAGCTAGTTTTATTCTCTTTACCGGTAATAGCAGGGCTTTATATAAAATCGAAAGATAAAGATATGTCAAAGAACTCTCAAAGTATCTTACAGACTATGAGTTTCTATTCTATCCTCTTTTTCTTAGCACTTAATGTATCCTTTGACTTTTCCAAACCATTATCGAAAGTATACTTAATTACTGATAAAGCCATTTCTACAGAAGAAAAAACAGATTCGGATGGTTATTCTGAAATTACAAACTATCAGTTTATGACGATTCCGAAAGAAAAAATGAATCCGGTTCCATTTTGGAAAGATGTATCAGCAACGGAACATACAGACATTTATCCAACAACTGATCATCATAATCCCACCAAAACATTCCTCATTATTCAAAATATGAAATATGAAATTCTTGACAAAAAATTTAAAATTATCAGGGATAAAAATAGTGATGGATATTTGCGTTCCTACTATCTAAAAGAATATACAAAGCCTGATGTAATCAATGTAAGGCGCAAAACTTATAATCAATTTGGAAAAGGAGATTATCTCGATATTGAAACATATCCCGGATTATTTGGTATAGGATGGACCTATTATCACTGGAAACATAATCATTACTATCAATAAGGCTTTTGAAAACACTTTTATAATTTTCGTTAAATATCAGTAAAAATCTTTGCTCTTTTAGATTTAAAACTTATAACTTTGCAAAAATTTTCTGTTGAAAGATCTGCTTCTTATCACCCCACCTTTTACCCAACTCAATACTCCTTATCCCGCAACAGCTTATATCAAAGGATTTTTGAACACCAAAGATATTTCCAGCTATCAGCTTGATCTGGGTATTGATGTTATTTTAGAATTGTTCTCTAGAGATGGGCTTAAAAAGGTTTTTGATAAAAATATTGATCTTCAGATTTCTACTGAAAATACACAGAGAATATTTGCTTTAAGAGAAGAGTATTTAAAAACCATTGACCAAGTAATTTCTTTTTTACAGGGTAAAAATCCAACATTAGCCAGACAGATCTGCAGCATGAATTTTCTGCCCGAAGCTTCCCGCTTCAACCAACTGGATGATATGGATTTTGCTTTCGGAAATATGGGTTTACAGGATAAAGCCAAACATTTGGCCACCTTATACCTGGAAGATATCTCAGACTATATCATTGAAAATAATGATCCTGATTTCGGATTCAGCAGATATGCAGAACGCCTTGGGAAAAGTGCCAATTCTTTTGACGAGCTGTATTCAAAATTAGCCGGTCCACAAACATTTATTGATGATTTTACATTGAAAATTCTCCAGGATGAAATAGAAAATATACAGCCTAAACTGGTTTGTTTTTCAATTCCTTTTCCCGGAAATTTGTACTCGGCTTTTAAGTGTGCTCAGTTTATTAAAAAGAACTTTCCTCACATTAAAATAGCTATGGGAGGAGGTTTTCCCAATACAGAATTAAGAGAGGTTAAAGATCAGAGAGTTTTTGAATTCTTTGATTTTATCACCTTGGATGACGGTGAACTTCCTATTGAATTACTTTGTCAAAACGTATTGCATCCTGTAGAAGAATTTGAATATAAAAGAACTTTTTTAATTGAAAATCAGGAAGTTGCCTATAAAAACAATTCCAAAAGACACGATTATAAGCAGGCTGAAATTGGTACTCCGGACTATACAGATTTAAAATTAGACCAGTATATTTCCGTTATTGAAATTGCCAATCCCATGCACAGCTTATGGAGTGACGGCAGATGGAACAAACTGACCATGGCTCATGGATGTTATTGGGGTAAATGTACCTTCTGTGATATTTCCTTAGATTATATTAAAATCTATGAACCTATCTCTGCCAAAATTTTGGTAGACAGAATGGAAGAACTCATCAAAACAACCGGTGAAACAGGTTTTCATTTTGTAGATGAAGCAGCACCTCCAGCTTTGATGAGAGAAGTTGCACTGGAAATTCTCAGAAGAAATCTTGTCGTAACATGGTGGACCAATATCCGTTTTGAAAAAAGCTTTACCAGTGATTTATGCTATCTTTTAAAATTATCTGGATGCGTTGCCGTTTCAGGAGGTCTTGAAGTAGCCAGTGACCGGTTATTAAAATTAATTGATAAAGGAGTTTCTGTGGAGCAGGTGGCCAAAGTAACGAAAAATTTTACTGAAGCTGGAATTATGGTTCATGCCTATCTGATGTATGGCTACCCTACCCAAACTGTTCAGGAAACAATAGACTCACTGGAGATGATTCGTCAAATGTTTGAAATGGGAATTCTTCAAAGTGGATTCTGGCATCAGTTTGCCATGACTGCCCATTCACCTGTAGGAATCAATCCCGAAGATTTCGGAGTTATTCCGGTAAAACAGGAAATTCTATTCGCAAACAATGACATCGACTTTAAAGATAAAACAGGAATCGATCATAATAAATTCAGCTTTGGATTAAAAAAATCCCTCTTCAATTATATGCATGGAATTAATTTTGAAATTCCCCTTCAGGAATGGTTCGATTTTAAAATTCCAAGAACAACAATTCATCCTGATCATATTCATGACTGTCTTTTAGAAGATGATTCATTTGCTTTTAAAGGAAACTCAAAAATTGTGTTTTTAACTAAAAATGTAATCGCTGAGAATCGCGTAAAAACAAAAAAGAAACATTCTGGTACGTACACATTAATTACATTCCACTTAAAAACCAATATCGTGAAGATCGAGCTGGAGCAAGAGAAAGCTGATTGGTTACTGAATGTATTGCAGGAGAACTCTATAGAAAGTTCGAAAAAGATTACAGCTCAACAACTTAAGAATCAGTTTGAAGAAAATTTTGAGGATTTTGAGCTTTTCTGGTTCTCAAAACCAATGCAGCAATTAAAAGAAAACGGGGTCATTTTGAGTTTATAAAATTTCAGTTTTTTCTCAGGGATTTTGAAAAATTCCATAGATTTTTCAATTTAAGGTATAAAAATGATTTTTTTTAAAAGTGAAAACGGTACGGAAAAGTCTGCACCATTCTTTTATGCATTTATAGAATACTTCTCTATTAGGTTTTGGCTAAAGCCAATTAATTTTTAAAATTATTGATGAACGAATGGGCTAAAGCCCATTCCTATTGAATACAACTTTTGTAGATTTTGCAGATTTTTTTATTATATGATAAAAACATTTAGTTTGTCATTCCGGAGGAATCCAGATTGTATTTCTATATTAATAACGTTGAGATTCCTGCGGAATGACAAAGGTTGTGGTAGATTTTGGATGAAGTTTAATTTTTATTGAAGACAATACGCGCAGGCTTTGCGGATCAAGCAAATCCTTTTTTATTATATAAAAGCGCTCAGTTTGTCATTCCGGAGGAATCCAGATTGTATTTCTATATTAACAACGTTGAGATTCCTGCGGAATGACAAAGACTGTGGTAGATTTTGGATGAAGTTTAATTTTTATTGAAAGATCATATGCTCGCAGGCTTTGCGGATCAAGCAAATCCTTTTTATTATATGATAAAAGCGCTCAGTTTGTCATTCCGGAGGAATCCAGATTGTATTTTTATATTAACAACGTTGAGATTCCTGCGGAATGACAAAGACTGTGGTAGATTTTGGATGAAGTTTAATTTTTATTGAAGGCAATACGCTCGCAGGCTTTGCGGATCAAGCAAAGCTTTTTTATTATACGATAAAAGCGCTCAGTTTGTCATTCCGGAGGAATCCAGATTGTATTTTTATATTAACAACGTTGAGATTCCTGCGGAATGACAATGATTGTGGTAGATTTTGGATGAAGTTTAATTTTTATTGAAGACAATACGCGCGCAGGCTTTGCGGATCAATCAAATCCTTTATACGATAAAAGCGCTCAGTTTGTCATTCCGGAGGAATCCAGATTGTATTTCTATATTAACAACGTTGAGATTCCTGCGGAATGACAAAGACTGTGGTAGATTTTGGATGAAGTTTAATTTTTATTGAAGGTAATACGCTCACGGATTTTGCAAACCAAGCCTATCTTACGATAAGAACCTTTTCCATTGAAAGTTTTTAATTAGCTGTATCTTTTACAACAGGGCCAACGGATACTTTTTCCTGAGTTTTAATAAAATTGGGATCCATAATAGCCATGCGTTCTGCAAGTGCCTTATAAGTTGGAAATTTTAAGATAGAAGCTCTGCCCGACATTTCCTTATAAATTGTAAAAGACTTACCGCCAGCACTTTTCAATTGTTTTGTGGTTGTAATATACCGTCCGATATATTTACTTTTAGCATCATAAATCTCAATATCTATAAAAGTTTTATCCATGATCGTATCGTCTGAACCAAAACTTACAGGTAAATTGGTAAAATATCCCACCGGAACACCATTGCTTAGGATTTCGCCTACTTTATTGACCTCAATATTCAGTTTATCAATCTTTTTCCTGATGGTATAAGCTTCTTTTGTTTTACTGTCCAGCTTTCTTTTAGGCATGTTCGAAAACAGTTCATCAAGATTTTTTACATTGATTCCTTTATTATCAATTATTTTAAGCCCCTTCACAGAGGTGTAGACGGCAGATTTTTCTTCCCCGGAAAATGCCGACGGTGAAATATAATCCAGTTCTATTACTTTATCCCTGTTATACACCCTATTAATTTCTATGTAGCTGTCTCTCACCGAGTCAACGATACTTTTATCAATAAATTTTATCGTATATAGCGGTGTTTCCTTTAAATCCATAAAGGTATAATTATTGGATTTATTGGAGAGTTTTGCTACCGGAATTCCGTCTAAGTTAATAATTCCTCTTTTGGTTTTAATATTCTGGGCATTGAGGAAAACTCCCAGAAGCGTAAAGAATATAATGATACTTTTCTTCATAGAACCAGCCTTTTACATAAAATAAAAAAAGTGTAACACAAAGTTACACTTTCTTGAAAATATATTTAGCTTTTCATTTAATTATTCACAAAGGATAATTCCTTTATTATGATTAAATTCTACAACACCGCTTTTGATAGAATAAGAAAAAACAGAGTCTTTCTCATTTTCTTTAGTAAAGTTTTTAGCAAAAGCTTCATCAATTGAATTAGCAAAAAGCTTCACTTTACCACCGATTAAAGAAGAAACAATTCCTGCGTGGTTTTGCATGATGTGAAATTCACCATTTTTTCCAGGCAACAATACTGAGTTTACTTCTCCTTCAAAAACTACGTATTCTGGTGTTAAAATTTTTATATTCATTTAATTTAGATTAAAAGATTAAAAGATTGAAGATTAAAAGATTTTTGACAAACATTATATGTCTCTCATCTCATGTCTAAAAATCTTATGTCTAATTATTAAGCGTTTTCAGCTAACATTTTTTGTCCTGCTTCGATAGCTTCTTCGATGGTTCCTTTCAAGTTGAAAGCAGCTTCTGGTAAGTGATCTAATTCACCATCCATAATCATGTTGAAACCTTTGATTGTATCTTTGATATCTACCAATGATCCAGGAATACCTGTAAACTGTTCTGCTACGTGGAAAGGCTGAGATAGGAATCTCTGAACTTTTCTTGCACGGTAAACTACAGATTTATCTTCTTCAGAAAGTTCTTCCATACCAAGGATAGCAATGATATCCTGAAGCGCTTTGTATCTTTGAAGAATTTCTTTTACTCTTTGAGCACAGTCATAATGTTCGTGACCAATAACTTCCGGAGAAAGGATTCTTGAAGTAGAAGCTAGAGGATCTACCGCTGGGTAAATACCTAATGAAGCAATCTTTCTGTCAAGTACCGTTGTTGCATCCAAGTGAGCAAACGTAGTTGCAGGAGCCGGGTCAGTTAAGTCATCCGCAGGTACGTATACCGCCTGTACTGAAGTAATTGAACCATTTTTAGTGGAAGTAATTCTTTCCTGCATCGCTCCCATTTCAGAAGCAAGAGTTGGTTGGTAACCTACCGCTGATGGCATACGACCAAGAAGTGCAGATACCTCAGAACCAGCTTGTGTAAAACGGAAGATGTTATCTACGAAGAAAAGTACATCTCTACCTTGTCCGCTTTCTCCACCATCTCTATAATACTCAGCCAATGTAAGACCAGAAAGTGCTACTCTAGCTCTTGCACCTGGTGGCTCGTTCATTTGTCCGAAAACGAATGCCGCTTTAGATTCTTTCATAGCTTCTAAGTCTACTTTAGAAAGATCCCAACCTCCATTTTCCATAGAGTGCATGAAATCATCACCATACTTGATAATTCCTGATTCCAGCATCTCTCTTAAAAGGTCATTTCCTTCTCTCGTTCTTTCACCTACTCCGGCAAAAACTGAAAGACCTCCGTGTCCTTTTGCAATATTGTTAATCAACTCCTGGATCAATACTGTTTTACCTACACCGGCACCACCGAACAAACCAATTTTACCTCCTTTTGCGTAAGGCTCCACTAAGTCGATTACTTTAATACCTGTAAATAAAACTTCTGCAGAAGTTGAAAGTTGATCAAATTTTGGAGCTTCTCTGTGAATTGGAAGTCCTCCCTCTTTAGAAATATTCTGAAGTCCGTCGATAGCATCACCAACAACGTTGAATAGTCTTCCGTTTACAGCCTCTCCGATTGGCATAGTAATAGGATTTCCGTATCCAATTACTTCTTGCCCTCTCTTAAGACCATCAGTAGCGTCCATTGCGATACATCTTACTGTATCTTCGCCAATATGTTGTTCTACCTCTAAAACTACTTTTTCACCGTTTTCTTTTGTAATTTCTAACGCGTCATAGATGCTAGGAACAGATTCCACATCTGTGAAGACAACGTCGATTACCGGACCAATAATTTGAGAAATTTTACCTTTAATTTGGTTTGCCATTGCTAAATTTTTTCTTGGTGCAAATATAGTGATTCTTCATAAACCCACAATTGGTAAAAAAAAGATTTTTATCATGCTTTTTCAGTAATGTAGCAAGATAATATTTTCCCAATGCAACAATATTTATCATTGAAATAATTGATACACTGTTATATTGATACATTGGCACATTATTTCTATATTTGCAGTCAAAATTTTTCCGTTTTGAAAGTTTTCAAAAATTTTACAGATTATTCTTCTCAAAAGCCTTTAGCATTGTCTTTAGGTATGTTTGACGGGGTACATCTTGGGCATAAAAGCATTATTGATGAGTTGATAACAATAGGTACAGAAAACAATCTGGAGACAGCAATTCTTACTTTTTGGCCACATCCCAGGTTTATTTTTAACCCCAATGAAGATTTAAAACTTCTGAATACTTTGGAAGAAAAGAAGCAGCTTATTGAAAAATATGGTATTGCCCATTTATTTCTGAAAGAATTTGATGAAGAGTTCAGAAACCTAACAGGTGAAGAGTTTGTGCGTCAGATTTTAATTGATAAGCTCAATGTAAAGTACCTGATTATAGGCTATGACCATTCTTTTGGGAAGAATAAAAGCGGAAATTTTGAATTGCTTCAAAAACTATCCAAAGAACTGGATTTTGAGGTTGAGCAAATGGAAGCGATCAATATTCACGAAAATAATATCAGTTCAACTAAAGTACGTAATGCTCTTTTAACCGGAAATATTAAAGAAGCCAATGAAATGCTGGGATACTCCTACTCTGTTTCCGGAACTGTAGTTCATGGGAAAAAGATCGGAAGAACCATTGGTTATCCAACAGCCAATATCGATACAGAATCAATTAAGCTATTACCTAAAAAAGGAGCTTATATTGTTGAAGTTGAAGTAAAAGGAAATCAATATAAAGGGATGTTGAGCATTGGAACCAATCCTACAGTAAACGGAGACAAACTAACCGTTGAAGTATACATTCTCAATTTTGATGATGATATTTACGGTGAGAAAATTACCGTCAGATTCAGAGATTTCCTTCATGATGAGATCAAGTTTGAAGGACTGGAAAAACTTATTGAAAGACTGGATGAGGATAAAAGATTAACAGAAGAATTTAATTTTTAAATAAAAACTGTTTCACACATTATGCATGAAACAGCTCGTCAATAGATTTTATTTTAGTATTTTTAAATAGACCTTTTGTAGTTCACCATTCAATTTTACATTGGGGAATTCTTTATCATGGTCTATATAGATATCTCTTTTTTCACCTGCTTTGCCATTTCCGTCAGAATCCCATTCTATTGAGACATAATATTTCATACTTCCTGCAGCTTTGGGATCAATGCGGCTTGCAGCATCTTTAGGTACGGGCAGATCAATCGTAAAAGGAACTGATGTTTGCTCGTATTCTTTTTCTGTAATTAATGTAGCCGGAGCATCAGCTAACAGCGGATCATGACCATATAAACTCACCTTCAATTTTGGGTTTTTAATAGTAAAATTATCCGTACCTGTAAATTCTAGTTTTAAATTTTCCTGATTATCAGATGGATTTGATTCTTCAGATTTTGCCTCAGTATTCTCAGAAAGAGGTTTTTTATCACTCTTATTACAACTGAATAGTGTAACGGATAATACTCCTGCAGTCATTAGTAATGTAAGATTTTTTCTCATTTAAATTTATTTTGTGAATTATTTTTAACTATAGGAAACAGGCAACAAAACGCATGCCTTAAAAGCGCATAAAACACCCTATTTTTCATCTCATAAAGACTCATTAATTACATTCTGAGCCTTCTTTGTTAAAGATTTAAATACCAGTTCATAAGACTGATCGATCAGTTTCAGTATAAGATCTCTCTTTAATCCATCTACTAAAACAGAATTCCAGTGAGTTTTATTCATATGATAAGCCCCTGTAATCTGAGGATATTGCTCACGAAGCTCTGCACTCCATTCAGGATCTGTTTTTACATTAATGGACAACGGCTGTCTTTCGAGGCCCATCAGCAGAAACATTTTAGTATCTACTTTTAGCACAAGGGTTTCATTATCAAATGGAAAGCTTTCCGTAACAGCTTTTTTAGCAAGGCAATAATCTAAAATTTCGTTGGCATTCATGGGAGTTATAGGTATTGGATGTCGATGTCTAGCAAAGATCTTTTAATCTTTTAATCTTTTAATCTTTTAATCTTTTAATCTTTTAATCTTTTAATCTTTTAATCTTTTAATCTTTAATTCAAATTTAGTAAATTTAAGAAAGAAAATATCACTACATCAAACCCCATTGTTATGAAAGCTTTAGTAATCGGTGCTACAGGCGCTACAGGAAAGGATTTAGTCAATCAGTTACTTAATGATAAAGATTTTGAGGAAGTGGATATTTTTGTAAGAAAACCTGTTGATATTCAGAATGAGCGGCTAAAAGTTCATGTTGTTAACTTTGAAAAGCCTGAAGAGTGGCAGGATATGGTAAAAGGTGATGTAGCATTTTCCTGTCTGGGAACTACTTTAAAAGATGCCGGAAGCAAGGAAGCGCAGAAGAAAGTTGATTTTGATTATCAGTATAATTTTGCAAAAATAGCTAAAGCAAATGAAGTGGAAGATTATATTCTGGTCTCTGCTTATGGTGCCAGTCCAACATCTAAAATTTTCTATTCCAAAATGAAAGGTGAGCTTGAAGAAGCTGTAAAACAACTGCATTTCAATAAAATAACTATTTTTAAACCCGGTATGCTTGAAAGAAAAGATTCTGAAAGAACGGGAGAAGTTTTAGGAAGCCGTATTATCAAGTTCGCGAATAAACTTGGATTATTGGAAAGCCAGAAGCCCTTACCTACAAATATTTTAGCAAAAGCAATGATTAATTCTTCCAAAATAAAAAGCAACGGCTACTCCAGCATAAAGCTTGGGAATATTTTCTGCTTTGCAGAAAAGGTGGTAGAAAGTTAGCGGTTGATAACTGAGAGGTAAGGTTTATTTTAAAACATCCATTAAAAAAATTTGCCATACACCATCACAAGTTTGCAGGATCTGTTAGCTTATTATTAATAAATAAAAAAGTGGATCCCAACATCCACTTTTTTCAATATACAATTTATTTTTTTTTATTTCAGATACTTTGTAATAGCATCATCCGTAGGTTTTGTAGTACTTACAAAAGTGTCTATCAACTTTCCATTTTCATCAACTAAGAATTTTGTAAAGTTCCAAAGAATGCTTGTATTTTTCACTCCGTTTAATTCTTTCTCTGTTAAATATTTAAAGATAGGCGCCGTATCATCTCCTTTTACAGAAACTTTTGCTGCCAATGGGAAAGTTACTCCATAATTTTTCTGACAGAAAGCTCCTATTTCCGTATTAGTACCCGGCTCCTGACCTCCAAAATTATTGGCAGGAAAACCTACTATTACCAATTTATCTTTGTACTGCTCATATACTTTTTCCAGATCTGCATACTGTGGAGTAAAGCCACATTCTGAGGCTGTATTGACAATAAGGATTTTCTTGCCTTTAAAATCTGCAAAGTTGATTTCTTTGCCATCAAGGCTTTCTACTTTGAAGTCATATATTGTTTTTCCCATAAGTTCTTTGGTTTTAGCTTGAGACAGTTCGCTTTTTTGATTCGTGCAGCTTTGCAGAAATGCTATAAAAGAAAGCATTAGTAAAAAAATATTTTTCATTTTTTATAGATTTTTTTGCAGCTAAACTGCGTTAATTTAAAACTTAAAAATATTGGCAGGAAAGACTTTGTTGATATCAATTTTATTAAGTAACATCACATAATCTCCGTCTTTTTTAGAACTTGAAGATTCTATTCTGAATGGCATTGTAAGGTTTCCTACTCTTTTATAATCGGAATATACCATTGTTTCATCTTTTTTTACTTCTTTTAAAAGCATATAAGTTTTTGCATCAAAATAGTACATATTCTTATTGACATTCTTTGTAAGCTCAACTTTATGACAGTAGATCTCTCCTACTTTTTCTTTCCCCAGGTATTTAGCATCGAAACCTTTGCTTTCCCAATCAATGAAATCATTATCAAAACTTTCAGAAACATATTCAGGATATTCCTGAAGTTTATTGGTAGCATAGTTCATTGCATACCCTTTATTTCCGTCAAACCCTTCAATGGCAGTATCTTTTCCATTAATGGTAATCACTGTTTTGGTAAGGTTTGGGCGTTGTTGATAAATTTTTATCGCATATTCATCTTTAATTCCCAAAACTACTTTTCCCTGAAGCAACACTGAGTTTAAAAGTTTCCAATTGGTTAATCCTCCGGACAATTCAATGTTTTTATCTATAATTTCTTTTGCGGTCTGTGCAAAAGAAAAATGCGAGAATATCAGGGCAAATACAAAAAGTAATTTCTTCATTAATTTTATTTATAAATTCAAATATAAGGGGATTTGGCCGAAAAAACAAGAAGCCTAATAAAGCAGAGAAAGTGAATCAGCTCAGTGGTAATTCACTAACCTACCGGTTTTGTTTATTCATTTTCAAATGGCTCGATTCTCAAATTTTAAATTAATTTTCTCGCTTTTTCCAGATCTTCAGGAGTATCAATGCCTACTCCAATGAAGTTGGTTTCTATCATCTTGATCTTCATTCCGTATTCAAGATAACGGATACATTCAATTTTTTCTGATATTTCAAGAGGCTTCATCTCCAGTTTTGAAAACTGCAGCAACGCTTCTTTCCGAAATGCATACACTCCGATATGTTTAAAATAATCTACGTGATAAGAAATTTCTCTGTGAAAAGGAATTACAGAGCGGCTGAAATACAAAGCAAAACCCTTATTATCAGTAATTACTTTTACATTATTGGGATTTTCAATTTCCTCTTTTTCCAGTAATTTTATTTTTAAGGATGCTAATGAGATTTCATGTTGATTATCATTTTTAAAGACCTCGATCAATTGTTGTAAAGGTTCCAGTTTTAGGAAAGGTTCATCACCCTGGACATTGATTACAATATCGCAATCAATATTCTGTACTGCTTCTGCAATACGGTCACTTCCCGTCTCATGTGGCCCTGTCATCACAGCTTTTCCTCCATTTGTTACAATTTCATCAAGGATAGTTTCAGAATCCGTAGCAACAAATACCTCATCAAACAGACCTGTCTCCACAACATTCTGATAGGTTGTTGTAATAACGGTTTTCTCTCCTAAATTCTGCATTAATTTTCCCGGAAAGCGGCTTGCTTCATATCGGGCAGGAATGACAGCGATTATTTTCATTAAGTAAACAATTAAGTATTAGTAAGAAGTTACGATCTCCCTTCTCAAGGAGGAAGAATAATAGTTTATATTCTGATCAAAAATAATAAAAAACTTTCTTATGGCACTATTTTTATGCAATAACTCAGCTTTATTGAATCAAAAAGAAACTTTCACTCCTACTATATTATATTCCCATTGGCGGGATGCAAGAAAATCGAGTTTATATCTGGTCTGTTTAGCATGAGGGTCTGAAACAGTGAACCTGCTTCTTGAAATCGTTTTTCCTATGAAATACCCCATCAATAAGGCTAAAGGATAGTCTGAAGCCCAGTGAACCTTACTCTGCATCATTTGAAAACATAATGCTCCTGCTAATGTATAACCTACAGGCTTTATCCATTTTGCATCGGGATAATTGTCCGCAATAACCGTTAACCCGGCCATAAATGTCGTTAAATGCCCGGATGGCATTGCATCATAGCTTGAAGTATTTTTTCCAAATGCTGAAAAGCTTGGAAAAGGATTCCAGGCACCTCCTTTATTGCCATTTGCTTCTGCTATAAAGGGGCTTTCTCTTCCGGTAACTCTTTTGATCGTTTGGGTAAAGACTCCTGAGAGAATTAAACTTTCCATTAACCCGCTTGCCGTAGCCTGAGCCCGGTAATCATTTTTGATTACACCATAGACTCCAAAACCAATCCCGGCTAATACTACCGTAGACCCATTTCCTATCAGGTATAAGGTAGATCCAATATCTTTAGGAATTTTAAAAACACCCCCTACTTTGCTGTAGGTATTATCTTCACTCATCCCCCATTTCCCGGCAATTTCTCTCGAATTATCCGTTAATTTCTGATCCACAGGTATCAGAATCAGGGTTGCTGCAAGTGCCCCCCTAAATAATAGGCATGATCTTTTGCGACAAAGTCTTTATTGGTATTGATAAAGTTTCGGGGTAATTTGGTTACAAAATCCAGCAGTTTAGGCTTTGGATAGGTTCTGACAGAACCGTCTTTTAAAGTATACGTTTGAACTTTTAGCTGTTCTTCAGGTAATTCCTGAATTTTTAAAGTATCAACCTCTTGTGAGCACACCCATATTGACGCTGGTAATAGCAGAAATCTCAGTTTTTTCATCCTTGTTTTTTTCAGGCCTATTTTATTCTTATAAAGCCCCTCAAAGGTAATTCCAAGTTCATTCCATTCAACATGTTTATTCAATTTTTAATATTTATTTAATTTTTTTGCATAAAAATAATAATCGTTATTAGTTCATGTATTTAATCAAATAAATAATTCCGTACATCCAAAAGACGTACAGAAAAGAGTAGAAAAAACCGAATCCAAAACTTTTTAATATATCCCCTTTACATTTCCCTGAGTTCTTAAATACCTGACGTAAAGCACGAAAGAAAATCCAATATAACATAGCCGTAAAAAAAAGCAATGCAGACCAAAAGAAGAGTCCAACAAAATAGGAAAGAAATACAAGGACAATGGAAAATACAATCCATAAGACAATAGAAAGTATAGCTCCTCCTATTCCATCACCTACAGAAGGCGGATCAAATTCAAAACCGTCAAATGTCGGAGTCTTATCAGAGTATCGTTTTAATCTTTCTTTGTTTAAGATACTTCCAACATTGTCTTTTAATTTCAACCCATAATACAGCCCCAAGCTGATAAACAGGAAAAATGATCCTGCCAAAATTGAAGTTGAGAGTATAGAGTTTTGAAACAAAGAACGGTGAGAACTTTTTCCCGAAAACCAAACACATGCAATTACCAGACTGATAATAGTCAGTGTTGAATAAAACAAAATCTTACTTTCAAGAAAAGTTTTTCTGGGAAGCTTCATAGTAACTGCGTTGGTAAAAAAAACTTCAACTCTGCGCAGTGTGACATTGCTAATACTTAATACTAATTTTAACTATGCTACACTGACAGAGTCGAAGGAATTATTTTTTGAGTTATGAGTTATGAATTTTTACTTTTTGTTGTCAATATAATACTTCGTATTATTTTTAAAATTTCTGAAGCCTGGTTTCTTACATCTTCAAATTCTTCTTTAGAAATATACTCTGTAGTAAATAAGAGCTCCAGCCAATATATTGTTTCATCACATTCCTTTTGAGAAATGGAGAGTTTGTGAACAAAATCTCTTTTACTCTAACCATTCAAGGCCTCTCTGACATTTGCTCCGACAGAAGTTCCTGAGCGTAATATTTGTTTAGAAAGAACAAATTCTTTTTTATCCGCAACAAGCTTTTTATAAACTGCAATAATATTTACAGCCA
Organism: Chryseobacterium sp. Bi04; assembly: GCF_918698085.1. Lineage (GTDB taxonomy): Bacteria > Bacteroidota > Bacteroidia > Flavobacteriales > Weeksellaceae > Chryseobacterium. The sequence continues at coordinate 258,576 of NZ_CAKKLP010000003.1, read as the reverse complement.
GATCAAAGCTCTTTTTCCCAACAATACTTTCACTCATAACTCATAACTCATAACTCATAACTTAAAACTTATTTTAAAGCATTCAAAGCAGCCTCCAGTTTCGGAAGCATCACTTTAATTTCATCAATGGCAAGTCCTCCTACAGAAGCACGGAACCAAGGTTCAGATTTTTCTTCTCCGAAGGCTGAGAATGGCACCAAAGCAACTCCTGCATCATTGATTAAGTAGAATACAAGATCAGAAGAGTTTTCAATAACTTCTCCATCCGGTTTTGTTTTTCCGATATAATCTAATTTAATGGTAAGATAAAGTGCTCCCATCGGCTCAATACTGTCTACAGCCAGTCCTTTTCCTTTTAAATCCTGGATTCCCCCATGAAGAACTTTTAAGCTGTTTTCAAGCTTCCCTTTGAAATCTTCCACAAAAACATTTACATTTTCCGGGTTTTCATAGAATTTAGCGGTCGCTTCCTGTTCTGGTTTTGGTGCCCAGGCTCCCACGTGCGTAAGAAGCGCTTTCATTTTATCAATAATATGAGCTGGCCCAAATCCCCATCCCACACGTACTCCTGTTGCAGCCAGGCATTTGGAGATACCATCAATATAGATTGTATATTCTTTCAGTTCCGGGAAAAGAGAAACCGGATCTACGTGCTCAGCTCCAAAAGTAAGGTTAGAATAGATTTGGTCATACATCAGGTATAACGGTTTTTCATCTGCTCCTCTCTTTTTGTTTTCAGCAATCACCAATTCACAGATTTCTGAAAGCTGCTCTTTTGTAAACATCGTTCCTGTAGGGTTTAATGGCGAGCAAAGTGCCAGTAAAACGGCTCCATCCAAATGAGGTTTTAAATCCTCTGCAGTAGGCAGGAAATTGGTCTCAGGTTTTGTTTTCACTTCCACAGCATTGGCTGAAGTAAGGTATGCGTAATGGTTGTTGTTCCATGATGGAGTTGGATATACAATTTTATCACCTTCATCTACAATGGTTTTGTAAACAGCATAGATCAAAGGTCTTGAACCTGCTGTGATCAAAATATCATTGGGTGCATAATCCAGATTCCATCTTGTTTTTAAATCTTTGGATACTTCTTTTCTTAAAGATAAAAGTCCGTTTGCAGGTGGATAATTTGTCAGATTATTCTGATAGGCTTTCTGAATTTCTTCCTTCAGCAATGCTGGAATAGGATAGATATTAGAATTCAGGTCACCAATAGTAAGATTGGCAATTTCTGCTCCCTTTGCTTTTAGATCATTTACTTCGTTACCAATTTTTACAATTTCAGAACCGATCAGGTTCGCTGCTAATTTTGAAACTTTCACTTTATATTTATTTAAAATTTACTAATATTATCTTCTCAGATTAATTTTCTCTCCTATTTGATCCACAGGTATATGGGCATCAAAAGCGGCTATTAGTTCTTTAGTTTTTTTTGCGGTATTGGAATTTGGATATTTTTTGATAAGTGCATTATATGCTTCTCTTTTATCATCATAAATTTTTCCTTCCTCGCTATCATATATCCGGTCACTGTCCATTCCCAGAAGATAATCCAGCAAGTAGTTGTGATAATTATCTTTTGCTTTCTTTATCAGTGGGCTTTGGGAATATTTATTTATAAAATTCTCCCACTCGATCAATCGGCCTCCCAATTCTTCCCAGGTAATCAAAAGTCCACCGTTCACGGCATAATTTTCCTTATTATCTTTTGCCATCTGTGAGATGTAGGCGGCATAATCAGGTGTTACCTTATTCTTGAAAACAGACTCATAATATCCGGGCAATGAATGAATTTCCGTAAGTCCTTCTCCCATTTCCCTAAATTCAAGGCCTACCTTACTAAATTCGGCAGCCATTTTCTTTATATTATCCGGCAGATTATAGGTATCCGGTCCTGTATGATAATCAATATACTTGTCGAGTATCTCAGTTTGAGAATCATTAAAACATTCCGTGTATTTGTCTCTGATTTTCACATAATCTTCATACACTTTATTGTTCTGCTCCGGACTGTTTCCTGCAATTTCTTTGTCTATTTTAGTACGATACCATTGCAAAGCTGTAATATAATCCTCAGTCTTATTTTCTGAAGAACATGCTGTATCAATTGGTTTATACTGATCTTCCGGGGTTTCTTTTTTTGCAATTGAATCGTTTACCGGCTTTATGTCAGAAACTGCAGTCTCTTTTTTACAGGAAACTACAGCTGCCGACACTAAGCAAACTGCTATAATTTTTCTTATCATTTGCTGTCAATGGGATATTAATCCAGTTTTAAATCTGTTTTAACAGCTCCAATTTTGGCTTCTAATGATGTTAATTTGTCTCTGAAATCTGCTTCAGAAGTAACAGAATCTTTTACTGAAACATAAAACTTGATCTTCGGTTCTGTACCTGAAGGTCTTACGCAGACTTTTGTTCCATCCTGTGTGTAATAGATCAGTACATTAGACTTCGGAATATCATTCATAACCGTTTTTTCGTTCTTTAAAACATTAAAACTGGTCTGCTCCTTAAAGTCTTTTACCTCTTCCACTAATGAACCTGCCAATTCTTTTGGAGGGTTTTCACGGAAGTTTTTCATCATATTCTGAATCTCTTCAGCTCCTTCTTTTCCTTTTCTTACAATGTTTACCAACCCTTCATAGTACATTCCAAGATCCTGATAGATCTCAATCATATATTGGTACATTGTTTTTCCATTCGCTTTACACCATGCAGCAATTTCACAAGCCACAAGGATACTTCCGCAAGAGTCTTTATCACGTACAAAGTCTCCCGTCATAAAGCCAAAGCTTTCTTCCCCTCCGCATACAAATTTTTGTATTCCTTCAGCTTCACGGATCATTTTTCCAATCCATTTGAATCCTGTAAGGCCTGCTTTGCATTCTACACCAAACTTCTGAGCGATGTCAAAGAAGATATCTGAAGTCACAATGGTAGATCCAATGAACTCTTTTCCGGTAATTCTTCCCTGTTTTCTCCATTCATTTAAGATATAGTAAGTAAGGATCGTATTGGTTTGATTTCCGTTCAGTAACTGCATTTCACCGTCAAGGTTTCTAACGGCAATTCCAAGTCTGTCACCATCAGGGTCTGTTCCAATCACAATATCAGCGTTGGTAATTCTTGCAAGATCCATAGCCATTTCCAACGCAGCCGGCTCTTCCGGGTTTGGAGAATCCACTGTTGGGAAATTGGGGCTTGGGATCATCTGCTCTTTAACAAGATCTATTTTTTTAAATCCTGCTTTTTCCAAAGCTTTAGGAACCGTTGTATAAGTTGTTCCGTGGATAGAAGTGAAAACAATATTTAAATTTTCTTTTCCCACGTTCTGATAGGTAGAGTTTTCAATACATGCATCGATATACACATCATCCTGCTCCTCTCCGATCCATTCGATCAGATCATCATTTCCGTTGAATTTAATCTCTTCAAATTTTACAGAGTATACTTCATTGATAATAGCTTCGTCATGTGGCGGAACAATCTGTGCTCCGTCATTCCAGTATACTTTATACCCATTATATTCTGGTGGGTTATGAGATGCTGTCAACACAATTCCCCCATTACATTTTTTATCACGAACAGTAAAAGATAATTCCGGAGTAGGCCTGTGGTCTTTAAAAAGCAGGACTTTAATTCCATTGGCAGTCAAAACATCAGCAACCAGTTTTCCGAACTCTTTTGAATTGTGACGAACATCATAAGCAATCGCCACTTTAATTTCCTCTCCCTTGAACTGCTTCAGCATATAGTTGGCAAGCCCTTGTGTAGCCTGTCCCAATGTATATTTATTTAAGCGGTTGGTTCCTACTCCCATGATGCCACGCATCCCTCCTGTTCCAAATTCCAGCTCTCTGTAAAAAGAATCTTCAAGATCAGGCGAATTGCCTTCAATCAGTAATTGTACCGCATCTCTTGTTTCTTTGTCGAACGTATCATTTAACCAAAGTTGTGCTTTTTCTACTGTTGTCATATTTATGTCTAATTTTTTTAAGCTGGAAGTAGGAAGCTGGAGGCAGGAAGTTATATTGTGCCTCGCTTCAAAATTCTGGCTTTGTTTTTATTTATTTTATTTTTTATTCTTAAAACTTGGAAGAAAATGTTCAATTTGTAAAATATGGATTATGAAAACTAATATAACTCCTATCCTCTAAGCTTCCAACCTATTCTATTCTTTTATCTGATTCCTAAAAGCCACAATCTGATTCATCAAATTATAACTTTCATGATATAATTTATTAAATTCTTCTTCTGTAATATATTCTCTATTTTTTGCTTTATATAAACAGGTGACTGTTTCTGCTAAAGATCGAATTGAGTATCCTAAAAATTTTTTAAACTCTAATTTTGATTGCAAAATACTTCCCTCTGAAATATTCAGTGCAATCGAATCGGAAGCTCGTCTTATTTGTGAAGTTAAATTAAACATTTCATCCTTTGGAAATCTTTGAGAAATTTTAAAAATAAACTCTCCAAAATCCATAGATTTCTGCCAAATTATTAACTTTTCAAATTTAAAACTCATATTCCATTTAAAGCTGGAAGAGGGAAGCTGGAGGCAGGAAGTTATATTGTGCCTCGCTTCAAAATTCTGGCTTTGTTTTTATTTATTTTATTTTTTATGTCTGAAGGAAAAATTTTCAATTCGGAAAACAAGAAGTTAAAAAAAACATCATTACTCCCATCTTCCAGCTTCTGCCCTCCAGCTACAATTACTCTAATTTTTTATTCTCAACTTTTGTTGTCTTATCAATTTTAAAAGCTCTGATCGGATCATTGTAATAGACCAATTTTGCTGTATTCTGCACATGTCCTTTTAAAGAATCTTTTACATTTACTTCAGCATAATTTCCATTTTTAGAATCAATATTCAGATTGGTAATTTTCCAGTAAGGGGCAATTAAACTTGCTGTATCTGAAATTTTAATCACCGCTTCTTTGGTTAATCCTAAAAAGTTGGCTCTGCTTCTGTTATGCATTTCCACTTCAGCCCTTCTTGTATTAACAGATCCCATAAAGGAAGCATTGTTTTTCATGCTAAGTCTGAAATTATCCGTTTTTATTTCACTTGAAATATTCATTTCTACAGAGTCTGAAACAGCTACTTTTTCAAGATTGTATTTTGAATAAATGGTTACATTATAAAAATCTACGCCTTTTGTTCCTCTTTTCTCTTTGATACTAAGTGTTTTGTCGTTTACATCCACATCAAGATTATTGGCCACATTGGGATAGGTTTCTATTTCCACAAAATTTTTCGGGCCTCTGGCATAAAACACCCTGAATTTTCCTTCCAAATCCAGATTTACAAACTCTGAAACCTCCACATCTTTCTTCTCAATATTTCCTTTTGGAGAAACTTTCCCACAGGAAACCACTGCTACCAGCATCAATGTGTACAATACTTTCTTCATATTTATTTTTAAAATATTCTATATATTAATGGTAATGATCAGGCACGATCATTTCTTACTGAATTTCCTGAGGCTATTTTTCATACCGGTTCAGGAACTCGCAATAATATTATGTAACAAAAATAGGATTAAAATTTTTAAAAAACTTTGTCATTTGACAATAAAATACCTGATAATTTTCAATTTTTCCGACTTTTTTGGAGCCAACCTATTCTTTATACCTTTTTGTATTCAGTTTTTTATAAAACCAGGTTTTAGGATTTTTAGTCATTGAGAACAAAAGCAGATAATCACGGCTTATATAAGTAATCTTCATCTGCACTGTATCTTTTAAGTCATTATATTTCATTTTCAATATATTATTCTCCTTTTGATAGATTCCGCTATCATCCATTGAAGAAAAAGACCTGTCTTTGTGAAAAGTAAGAACCGCTGTTTTGTATTGGGAAATTTTTCCTTTTTGAATCAATGTACTTATCTGTTGTTTTTCTCCATCATATACATCAGCAAATTGCCATGAACCAATGAGTTGGTTAGACGAACAGGAAAATAGGAGAAAGAAAACGGAAAGAAGTCTCAACTTTGTCATTGTGATTATTAATTTCTGCAAAAATAAAAATACCTCAGAAAATTTCTAAGGTATTGTTTTGTTTATATTCAGATTATACTTAGCCTCCCCAGATTTCAACGATCTTCACTTTTTCCAGCTGAATCTTTTCACCATCACATTCCGCATAAAGCTTAATATCCTTATACATAAAGGTGGGTACCAAGACAATATCTATAGGCTTACCTGGATGTTTTTCTTTGAAATTTTCAAATATTCTCATCAGCTCTGTATCATCAAATCCAATTTCTGCACTATATTTCTGCATCATAAAAGTAACATTGTAAGGAATGGCATCTTTTTTATAAATCTCGGCTGCTTTTGCCCCTATTAAATATTCTGATTCGCCATTATAATTCAGGCGGTAGACCTGATCAAAAGTATCTTTTCCATCATATGGATGAAGCCTGAAACGGTAATTGTACTTCTCCCTGTATTTGTCCCATAAACCATACGGGATTCCGTTTTTTGCAATTTCAGTTTTCATGCTGTCAGGAACATTTATTGAATATTTCTTTTCAAAAAATTGTTCTTGAGTTTCATCATATTGTGGATGGGGTCTAAATTTATTTTTATCTACAGTGATTTCCTTAGCCTGCAAACGACAAACCTCTCTGCGGTGATGGTTCCCTGACAGCCACACGATCACAACACCACCAGGAGCTGCTCCAATCGTAATTCCGTCATAGGTACTCTCTTCCCAAGGAAAGTCACCATTGCCATCCGGATTTCCCTGTATCATAAAACCTTCCCTAAACAATTGAAGCATCTTCTCTTTGGGTAAATCAGCATCTACCCGCCAAAACTTTTTCTCTGCATAACTTACATAGGTAAGATCCATATGTGATGGAATTGTACTGCCTCCCTGACCTGCTTCAGCCCCATCATACTGCCAGCTCCCTGTCGTAACTCCTGCTTTAGGAACACCACAAATCAGCTCCTTTTTATCATCTGTTAATGTTCCGATATGTACCTCCACAGGATATTCCTTCGGTGCGGTCATCGTTACCCTATAAGAAAACTTTTCTTGTTGGCTGTTTTTCATGTTTAGCATATCATTTTTTTTGCATGCCTGCAGTAGGAATATACTGCAAAACATACAGAGCATATATATTTTCATTTATTTAATTTTCTTCCATTTTTTTTTCTTAACCCTGAGCTTATCTGATCATTCCTGAAATAAGAAAATTCATTAATATACCGTCCGCTTTCGTTTGCCATTTACAATATTAGGATAATTTTTCTGGGTAACAAGATCAGATCCCGACTGCCCATAAGTAGCATTCCAATGAAGGTAATGATTTCTCAGGAACTTGATTTCCCTGTTCTTTTTATCCGCTTCCGCATCATTACACTTTTGACCTTCCAGCTGGCGCTGCTGCCATTCCATAACCGCTCTTCTGTCACCTGTGGCATGTACAACCGGAGGCTCTTTATACGCTTCCGGCTCTATAAATACTAAGGGAGGCCCTCCGTTAAAGGTATAATTTTTCAGCTTCTCCTTAATCCCTTCTAAAAATGCAGTATTACCGGGAATCCAATTGTTTTGAAATCTATAATCATCAGTTACTCCATCTTCTTTAATAGGTATACGCTTTTTGGTGCAAAATTCCGTCATCAGATGCAATGGAATAAAGCTGTACTGGTTGCTGAGCTTTCTCTCCCCTTCCAGCCTGTAATTGTTAACATTAAGCCTGTAAAAAGGATCTTTCTTAATACTGAGCTCCCCCGGCAGAAACCACCCCTGCCTGATAAGTTCTTCAGAAAGAGGATATAGAGATTCCTTCACAATAGTTGCATCAATTCTCTTCGGATTATCTGTCCACCCTTCCACATAAGCACCCCCTACATCGCAATGCACCCCGGGATAATGCAGCTCAATTCCTCCTTTTTTACTGCTGTCAGGTGGCGTTTTGGCTACAGAAGAAATATCGACCAGGCTGAAATTAGCCCGGTGCTCATCTGCCGCGACCATATGTACTACATAATCTGCCCTGTTGACATCATTCAGCCCAAGATCTCCAGAGTCATTCGACTGGAATAATCCGTGATGGGGTACCGTATCATAAATCCCTACAAACCGGATCTGTACTTTTGCCTGTTCGTCCATCAATCCCGCTTCAGTGAGCAATTGTCCCAGATACCCAAAGGCAGGCATCATTCTATTGGCGTAAGAGTCTGCTACATTGTATCCAAATTTATCCTTAACAATAAAGCCCTCCTTCCAGGCTGTGGTATGTGCTCCGTAACTCCCCTGTGTCACTACATGTACAAAGTGCCTGGCTGCCGCAGCTCCCCGGCTAAAGCCAAAAACATCAAATGTCACAGTCCCTATCACCTGATTGTTTTTATTAATATTCTTTAAGATTGTTGTGGCAACGTCTCCGATCGATTTTCTTACCCGATCCATAATTCCGGCAGATCCCATTCCAAAAGCAGGTCCCATCATCAGGTCATCTCCTCTATAATCACCTATACCTAATACATCTCCATAGTGTTTAGGAGCTGTATTGGTTCCCATCCCTTCAGTATAAATTTTAAAAATGGTTTTTGAATCTATAATATAGTTCTTAAATATGATCGCAGGATTAGAAAGGTCATTTTCGAAACTGGTCTCTCCTTTGGATGGATCATCATCCACAGCTCCTCCTTTTTTCTTATAGATTTTTTTGGCTTCAATATCGCTTATTCCGGATGCTTCTGCTTTCTTTACTTCTTCCTCCGTTACCTTTTGCCTTAGCTCCGTATTGTACATATTATTCAATGTACCATCCAGAAAAACTCCAAATGTATAGTTAACAGCTCTTTTTTTAGTTTTTACTTTAACTTCATTTTTACCTACCACTACAGGATTATTCGTAGGTTTTGGCTGATCAATATGTGTTTTCAGTTCGTTTTCTACCACCAGCTGTGTTTTCTCTTCCGCCTGGTCTATATGGTTTTTATATTCTATTTTTATATAGTATTCATGTTCACTTTCGTTTACCCAATCAGAATCATTCAGCTTTTTTTGGTATAAACTCAGCTGGTTAAAATATAAATAGGCATATCCCCTTTCGTTTATGGCGCTGCTTGTATAAGTATCCATGGCACGGTCTCCGGTAGAATCATCTTCATAAACAGAAATTTTGAGGGTATCCCTTTTAGGAATATTGGCTGTTTTTATGCTAAGTTTTATTTTATCCAGATAACCTACTTTCCGTTTTCCAATGGCTCTTCCATTAAAATCCTGCCATTCTACAGATACTATTTTAGGGCGGTCTGCAAGAATGGTAAGATCAATAGAATAGGCATTCGGCCTGCCATTTTGTATAGCTACCGCAGTAAGCTTTACAGTTTTTCCAGCCAGGCTGATATTGAACTTAAAAACTCCGTTGGTATTTGTTGCCAACACTTTGCCACCATATTCTATTCTCCACTCTTTTGCATTTATTTTCTTGCCTTCTGAAGATAGCGAATAGGAGCAGCCTGTACCGGCAATTGGACGTGTATCTCCTGTAATAACCATAGTAATCCAGTTTTAATTAGTTTTCATCTTTGTTTTTATTTCTTGTTGAATACAATATACGTAAACAATGAACTTGTTCATCATTTACCTCTATTCTATACAATTATTTTTGATTCCTCACAGAATAAGCATCTTCATAAGAATTCACGGAGGTATTATCTTTCACAGAAGTAATTATTTTTTTAATTTTTTTATTGTCGTAATAATAGTTTCTTTTATAATTAAAAGCAGCATCCTCATACTTCCCCTGCACTTCAATTTCTTCTAATCCGTCTTTGCCTTTTTTTATTTTGGCTGATGTTATTGTTGAGCTTTCAGGTAAATAGGGAAGTCCATTATTTTTTGGGAAAATAAAATCACAGCCACTATATCCTTCTTTTGTTGATTTGCAATTTTCTTTAATTATACTTTCAATTTCCAAGTCTTTCTTTGTAAAATTAAAATTACTTACAGGAACTTCATCCATTGATAACAGATTTCCTGATACAATAATATCTGAAAGACTCGTATAGTAATTAATGTATCTAATGCTTCCTCCAGCTACTCTTTTTTTCTGTTTTTCATCATAGTTAAATTCTTTTACAATCAAATCGTCTTTATTACGGTTAAATATTATGGAATCATTCTTAAAAGAACTACCATACACTCTTGCATATTCAATGTGATCAGGATGAAAATAATACGTTGACAGGATCTCATTATTGCTTAAATGAATTACTCTATAATCATGTTTTTGAGATTTACAGCCGAGGTAAAAAAAGAACACGATAAAAAAATACAGACTATTTCTTTTTTTCATTAGGTTTCTTTTTTCTGTTTTTTAATTCTTTCCAAAAAATAGTTCCTAAATACACTGCTCTTGATTCCAGAGCAATAGTATCCTCAGTAGCGTATTTATTATTAGGATTTTTGCCCGGAGTATATTTTTCCTTGGGGGCATTAAAGGTAGCGCCTAATCTTTCTACACGCGTTTGCCATTTGGTATGATGTTCATCTGAGATTATCCATCCCATTGTATTCATATGAATTTCAAATTTTCCTGTTGAATATCTATCATCATCTGCTGAAAAAGCAGCCTGTTCTGCACCATCCCACATCGTAGCCCCATTACTGGGATCTTCATTTGTTGTCAATGAGCGGATGATTGCTGCCACCGCCAGCTGCATTTTTGTTTCATTTCTTTTTTCAATTTTTGTATTTCTGAATAAAACAGCCTGCTTACTATTTATTCCATAAGCAACCTTATTGATTTTATGCACAGAGGCTATTGCAAGCATTTCTGAAGCAAGCTCATCTTCAATACCAATATTACCTCTGTATGCTGAACTTTCGCCATATATAGTGGATGCTTTCTCTACAAACTTTTCATTTGAAATAAATGTCTCTTTCTCTTTTAATAAATTGGTTCCAACATTAATTCCTGACCATTTTTTATCTGCCTCCACCTTATCATATTCCTTCTGAGTAGTTAAATATATTTTAGTACTCTTTTCTAATCCGCCCAGGTACAGCCCTTCTTTAGTATAATAGATATATTCTGTATTATCCTCTTCCAAAGGCAGCAGCTGCGCTGCCACTTCCGGTCGTACATTATCTACATTTTGCTGATTGGGTTCTGCAGTTTGTCCATGAAATATAATTTCTATGCTGGGAGTTCCACTTACAGCGCAGGTAGCTTTACTGTCCTCAAGGAGAGCTTTTCCGCCATTATCTTCTATTGTGATATTTTCATAGTAGCCATCCCATTTTGTAACAGAAGGGGTGCAGGGATTATTATTCATTTTGGCACAGCTTCCGAAAGTATTTTTCTCAAAAGTTGCTCCAATGTCTACGTGGGTGGCCATTAATTTATCACTGCCGTCTTTATCGTTAATGTAGCGTTTACTCTGGGTTTTTACCATAAGCTTATCCGGGGCTGTTCCGAACTGGCACTTACAGATTGCTCCCTGGCAAACCAAATGTTTTTCACTCATCATTTTTTGTGTTTTAATGTTTTTTGTTCTGCTGTCTCTTTAATGCAGGGAAATATTAGCTTTATGAGGGATTTTTCTACCTTAATTTCTTTCACTATACTGCAAAGAATTCATTTTCAAAAACGGATTATTTTCTGTAAAAGTAATGTCTGACCAGCCAGCTGATTCAGATTTATGGTAGAATAGATTAAGCCTGCCAAAGGCTTCAGGGGACGAAAAGTGCCTGCATATTAATATTTTTTATGAGTTGGTAAATCAAAGATAAGCTTCCTGACGATATATTTCAATATAAATTTTAATTTCTTGATTATCATAGAATGTTGATAATGTTCCCGTTACCGAAAACACATTCCGGGATTCTTTATCCAGTTGGTAGTCAAGCTCTATTTTTCCTTTATCTTCATCCAGACTTATTTCGTCATAGCATTGATCTCCTTTAACCTGAATAACAATTCTTCCGCTGTCTGAAAAAGTTCTTTGCAATGAAAAAACAGTATCATAATAAACCATTTCCCCAAAAGAAGGAAAATAAAAATTCAAGCGTTCTTCTTTCTGATAATCAGGATATGAATCATAAAGAGGAATAAAGAATATGGGATAAAATACATTACGCTGTAAACTTCCCACCCCGTTCTCAATATTTTCGTAAAAATAGTCATATGTTGTAATAAGCCCTTCTGCTGTTTCCCCCACATAATACTGTTGAATTCTTGGACGGTATATTTCATTCCATCGGGTTTGTATATCTTCAGCATTTTCAATCCGATCTGGTTTTCCTTTCTTGTTCAAAGACATATGTATCGGGTATAATGCTTTTCCAGCAGTTTCCATGATTTTCTCAACCATCAGATCCACTTCGTTATTATTTACCTGTAATTTCTGCCGGAAAATGGAAACCTTACGATCGCCAAACCTTTGAATATCAATAAGATAATCTATATTTAATTCTTGTGATTGTTGTGTGATCAGAACGCCATATTTAAGCATTTCAGATGCCTCGGGAACATCAATACGGGAAACCGGGAGTTGTTTTTCCTTCCATTTCTTGTATTTTTCTTTGGGAATATAAATACTGTTAATGTACTTGGGAAGTCTTTCCGGAAGCAGCTCATGCAGTGCACAGTTCCGGTTGTGAAATGAGATCAGTTCATTTTTAGAAATATCATATTCTTTTGAGAGAGAGTCAATATCTACCAAGTCCCTGATCTCTATTTTAATGCCGTCCATTGTTTTTATAATTTTTTCATCATTACGAATATCAGAAAATAAATTAATGAAATCAAAAAAAATACTCCTGAAAAGCATATTGCTCTTCAGGAGTATTAATATATTGGTCGTTCTTGTTGAAATATTTTAAATCACATCATCAATATTATAATTCTTATGCTCACGGTTGGTTCTGATAATCATTTCTCCTAAGAACCCTGCAACAAACAGCAATGTTCCCATGATCATCATCGTTAACGCAATATAGAACCACGGATTATTGGTAATTAAATGCCCATAAATTCCTCTGGCCACATCAATAAGTTTTGAAACTCCCAGCCACAATGCTGAAAGAAAACCGAAAATGAACATTACCGTTCCTACGGCGCCAAAGAAATGCATAGGTCTTCCTCCAAAACGGCTTACAAACCAAAGGGTTACCAGATCCAGGAAACCTCTGATAAATCTTTCTGTACCAAATTTGGAAGTTCCGTAAGGTCTTGCCTGATGTTTTACTTCTTTTTCTGTAATTCTCCGGAATCCTGCATTGGCAGCCAATACCGGAATATAACGGTGCATATCTCCATATACGTCGATAGATTTTACCACCTGTCTTTTGTAGGCTTTCAAACCACAATTGAAATCATGAAGTTCAACTCCGGAAACTTTTCTTGCTGCTGCATTAAACAGTTTCGATGGGATATTTTTTGTCATCACATTATCAAAACGCTTCTTCTTCCACCCGGAAACAATGTCATAATTATCATTAATTATCATATTGTAGAGTTCCGGAATTTCTTCGGGAAAGTCCTGTAAATCTGCATCCATGGTGATCACCACATCTCCGTTTGTTCTTTCAAAGGCAGCATGAAGCGCCTGTGATTTTCCGTAATTTCTGGAAAATTTAATAGCGTGGATCTGAGGATACTGTACTTTTAAATTCTCAATAATGCTCCACGATAAATCCGTACTTCCATCATCTACAAACCAGATCTCATAAGATAGATTACCGGTTGTGCAGACCTTATCAATTCTTGAAAAAAGCTCTTCCAGAGAGTCTTCTTCGTTCAGTAACGGAATAACTATAGATAAATTCATTTAATTTTTAATAAAATTAGGCTTGATTTGTTTCTTCTGGCTGAATTGTTTTTGTTCTGAAAAACGCCCCGAAAAACACCGACAAAACTACGTAAAATATAAGAATTGCTGCAAAATATCCTGAAAAATGACTTGCGGTAAGCATATCTTTTCCTTTTACAGCCTCCGGGGTGAAGCTTTGTGACCTCTCTTTGTATTTCTGATCCAGCTCATCAATGTCCTTTTGATGTTTTAAAATCTTTCTCGCAGAAGTATATTCTGTATCCAATTCTGATTTTTGTCTTTGAACATATTGGTAATTTAACAGCTTTTTAGCATCCGTATCTGCAAAATTTAAGAAAGCATAAATACTGAAAATAGAAAGAATTCCTCCGATAAACATCGGAACAAATGCTCTCTTAAAAGCTTCTCTAAAACCCAGTTTATGGTTGTTCCAGTATGATTTTACAGACCAGAATGCTGTAGCAGCATAGATAACAGGCAACACGAAAGCATTGACTTTCAGTGAAGTATCAAAATAATTGATGCCTGAGAAAAATGAATACACTACAAAGAAAATGATCATTGTAGCAATAAAAAGTATAATTCCTAATGTTGATGGACTTTTCGTCATATTTAATTTTTTAAGAAAAAAGTTGAAAAATTATTCTCCTAGATTTCAGCTGTTTAGCGCTATCACTGCATTTTTTCAACAAATTTTCTTTGATAAAGTTTTGAAGTTTATAAATTATTCCTACCTTTGCAACGGCAAGTCCTAAACAACCAGCTCCTGAGAATCCTCCAGGGTGGGAACGCAGCAAAGGTAATTGGTCGTAGCGGTGTGATTTAGGTAGCTTGCCATTTTTTTTTGGTTTAAGTTGAGAGAGGTAATTTGATAATTATCTTTTTTTGTTTTTAATACCTTACGCATCATTTTCTAATTTCAGATTACCCTTATTTTTTAAAATTCGAACTCCTCTCCCAGTTTTGGTAAAACAAGTTCTACATTTCTGTCTGCAAAATGCTTTAATGCACTTTCATGATTAATTTCAATTGCAGGGAAAGTATCAAAGTGGCAACCGATTACTTTTGGTGTCTTTAATAATTCTGCTGCTGCAAAAGAAGCTTTTCTCGGACACATCGTGTAGTGGCTCCCAACAGGAAGGATAGAAAGATCAATATTTCCGTATAACCTTGGGAACAGCTCCATATCAGCCATTACTCCTGTATCACCAGCCAAATAAATGTTTTTACCTTCAGGAAGTCTGAAGATATATCCTACAGGCACGCCTCCATAGCTTCCATCCGGAAAAGAACTCGTATGATGAGCCGGAACCATGGAAATTTTAAGATCGTCGATTTTTGCCGACCCTCCTAAGTTGACATCGTCTGTATTTTTTGCTGATTTAAAGTACCCACATACTTCAGGAACTCCAATTATGGTAGCTTCCGGATAATGCTGCAACACTTCACCCACATCAGCAATATGATCACCATGAGCATGCGTCAACAGAATATAGTCGATTTTTTTGGCGGTAATGTCAAATCCTGACTCCGTTTTTTTGTAATTGTAAAAAGGGTCACTCAAAATTGTCTTATCCTTATAGGTGAACAAGAAGCAATTTTGCCCTAAGAATTGTATTTTCATTTTCAATTTAATTTTTAATTATTATTAAACATAAATGACTCAAATGATTTCACAAATAACTAATATAAATTTAGTGACATTTGTGAAAAGCATTCGTGCCATCTGTGTTCTTTAAATGTAAGAGCGATCTTCTTTATAAGATTTTCGCTTATTTTGACGGGAATTTATCTTCAATCAGCCTCAAGTTGATTCCATGCTCCAGATAAGCTTTACAGCCATCTAAAACCGTTGTAAAACCTCCAGTATTATCATTGATTATTTTTAAGAGATCTTCGCCGGTCTGGCTGAATCCATAACTTTTAATGACAACAAGGGTTCCTTTTTCCATTGCTCTGAATTCATAATCTACATGCGTTGAAGGCTCTCCCCACTCCGTTTTAATCAGTTGGTTGGGAATAATCTGATGAACTTTCACTTCGGATTTTACGCCGTACATTTCCCATTCCCAGGCTACGGTTTTACCTTCCTCTAATTTTCCGGTAGATTTTGTAAACCAAAAATGAGTGGTTACTTCAGGATTGATGAATGCTTCAAAAACATCTTCAATCGGCTTTCTGATAAGCATTTGTGCTTCAACAAAAATTGTAGAACTCATGATAATATATTTTTAGATTTAGTGAAATAAATTAAGTCCTGCTGCTGTAAGAATTGCCATAATAAACGTCATAATACCCACCTGCTTCAGATACTGATCTAATTCTTTAGGTTCTTTTACCGACATGATACTTCTCCTTAATTTCGCAAGTGGAAATAACAGGATCATTACAATAAATACGTAATAGTTCTGAGCCTGTATAAACCCGTTAACTCCTAAAAATATAAGAATCAATACTAAAGGAAGCTGTAACAGGACCATTTCATAGATCATTGCATTTTTAAACCCTATCCTTAAGGCAAAGCTATTTTTCCCTGATAGCTTATCACTTTCAATATCCCTCATATTGTTAAGGTTCAAAACAGCCATGCTCATCATCCCTACTGCCGTTCCCGGCAACAGCATATCCCAGCTGAAGGTTTTGGTAAACAGAAAATAGCTTCCGCATACAGAAACCAGTCCAAAAAAGATGAATACGAAGATGTCTCCCAACCCCATGTATCCGTAAGGTTTTTTACCTACTGTATATCCAATGGCAGCTAGAATACTTGCGACTCCCAATCCTATGAAGATATAGAATTCGTTCATATAGTCTGGGATGAAAGCTACATACAGCAAAGCGATTGTAGCAATGAAAGACAATGCTGCAAAAAGGATGACCGCATTTTTCATCTGCTTGGCCGTAATTTTCCCTGAGGCAACAGCTCTTGACTCTGCTTCATTGATTCTCCTGGCATCTGTTCCTTTTACTCCATCGCCATAATCATTGGCATAATTTGACAAAATCTGATATAAAAGTGTTACCAAAAGTGCCAGTGCAAAAATTTTCCAGTCCCAGATTCCTCCTTCTCTGTAAAGCCTCCATTTTGCAATAAAAGCTCCCATAATAATTCCGCTTAAAGAAAGCGGCAGTGTTCTTAGCCTTGCGGCTTTTATCCAATCAGTCATAATTTGTATAATGTAAAATGTATGATGTACAAAGTAAAAGTCTAATGTGTTGAATCATTAATACATTTTACGTTGTACTTTTTACAGTTTATGATATCCATTGATCTTCTCCGAAGTTCGGTTTTCTTTTTTCAAGGAAGGCATTTCTTCCTTCTTTGGCTTCTTCCGTCATATAGGCAAGACGCGTAGCTTCACCGGCAAAAACCTGCTGCCCCACCATACCATCGTCCGTAAGGTTCATTGCAAATTTCAGCATTCTGATAGAGGTTGGAGATTTTTCTAATATTTCCTGTGCCCATTCATAGGCAGTATCTTCTAATTCCGCATGGGGAACCACTTTATTGACCATTCCCATTTCAAGAGCTTCCTGAGCAGAGTAATTTCTTCCTAAGAAGAAGATTTCACGGGCTTTCTTCTGTCCAACCATTTTAGCAAGGTAAGCTGATCCGTACCCACCGTCAAAACTTGTTACGTCAGCATCTGTCTGCTTAAAAATAGCATGCTCTTCACTTGCTAAAGTTAAGTCGCATACTACATGAAGAGAGTGTCCTCCGCCAACAGCCCATCCCGGAACAACCGCGATAACTACTTTCGGCATAAAACGGATCAAACGCTGAACTTCAAGAATATTCAAACGGTGTCTTCCGTCTTCTCCCACATACCCCTGGTGTCCTCTTGCTTTTTGGTCTCCACCACTACAAAAAGCCCAGCCTCCATCTTTCGGACTTGGTCCTTCTCCTGAAAGCAATACCACCCCTATAGAAGGATCTTCATAGACATCATAAAAAGCATCGTATAATTCTGAAGTTGTTTTGGGTCTGAAAGCGTTACGTACTTCCGGTCTGTTAAAAGCAATCCTTGCTACTCCATTACATTTTTTATAGGTAATATCTTCGTATTCTTTGACGGTTTTCCACTCAATCATCTTGTAAAAATTTTTCCCAAAGATACGGAATTACAGAGAATTTTTGGAGTGAAATTTAGGGGTCTCTGCTACAAAAATAAGGATTCTTCAATCCCGGAAAAAAACAAAACCGGAACATTTCTGCTCCGGTTTTATTATTATTTTCTTAAAGCTATTATTTTGTTTTAGCACTAAGCTCAGTTTCTTTAGCTTTCATTTCTTTTACTTTATCTATATTTTTAGTTACAACATAGATTTCTTTAAGTGCAGAAACGGCATCCAGACTTTGAGGTGCAGCTTTGTACCATGCTTCAGCATAAGGTAAAGCTTTAGCAAATCTCTCTTTTCTTGCATCGATCAGTTTGGTAGCTTCATCCGGCTTGTCTTTTCTCAAAGCATTGATCTCTGTTACAATCTTAGAGTCGTCCCCAATAGTTGTATACACAAGATTTTGGTGTGCTTCTGCCATGGTAGGCTTAAGCTCTACTGCTTTTTTGAATGATTCAATAGCATCTGCTGTTGTGGCTGGATTTTTAGACTGCATTACTCCAAGGTTATACCAGTTTGTTGCATCAGTAGGGTTTTTAGCCAACTGTTCTTTTAGAGTTCCCATAAACTTTTCCGTGTTTCCAGACTGGAAATAAGCGGAGCTTTGAGATTCTTTAAGCTTAGCATTATTAGGGAATTTAGCCAATCCTTTTTCTATAATAACAAGAGCTTCATCAGTTTTCTTTGCATTAAGAAGCAATGAAGTTAAAGTTTCATACAGATCCGGTTCTATACTTTTAGACTGTTCAGTTTTAAAATCTGAATAATCAGTATTTTTTTTCATAAGCTCCCAGGTAGCCTTATCTAAATTAACAACCTGTCCGGATTTCTTATCTTTTGCAGTATAAGTAGTCTCCACTCCGGTAAATCCGGAATTGATAAGATCAGTATATATTTTAATTGCAGGATCTGTATTATTTGCCAATGCATGACTAAGCCCTGCATAATACATGTAGATCTTATTATCCTGACCATTAGCCTTCAATAAGTCATAAACTTCTACAAACTTAGGGGCTGCAACTGCATAATTTTTTGCATTATAGGCCTCCATAGCAGCTGTATTAGCTGCCTGAAGCTGAGCGTTTACATCTTTTTTCTGTCCAAAAGCAAAAGAAGATGCTACGATAGCTATACCTAAAATAAGTTTCTTCATAATAACTATTTTATATTAATTGTACAATTTATTCTTCAGAATCAGAATTCCCATTTTCCTCTGCCGGAGTTTCATTTTCAGCCTGAGGTACTTCATCATTTTCCTGGTTATCAGTTACAATTTCTACTCCTTCTGCTCCTTCTTCAATTTCTTCTTCTACATCTTTATCCATTTCTACTTTTGCAATTGCTGCAATTTCGTCATTCTTCTTAAGGTTAATTACTTTCACTCCCTGAGTATTTCTACCCATTATTCTCATTTCATCCATTCCCATTCTGATAGCAACTCCGGATTTATTGATGATCATCAATCCATCTTCATCTGTTACATTCTGAATAGCAATCAGGTGTCCTGTTTTTTCGGTAATGTTTAGGGTAATAACTCCTTTTCCTCCTCTGTTTGTAATTCTGTAGTCTTCTACTGCAGTTCTTTTTCCGTATCCTTTTTCAGATACTACAAGTACTGTTTCGTTCTCCACATCATTCACAACAATCATACCAATTGCCTCGTCTCCTTCTTCAAGAGCAATTCCTCTTACCCCAATGGATCCTCTACCCACTTCTCTTACTTTTTCTTCAGGGAAACGGATACACTTACCGTTTTTAGTAGCGATCATAATCTGGGAGGTACCATTTGTAAGGTAAGCTCCTAATAGCTGGTCATTATCTCTGATCTCAATAGCATTCACCCCATTTACCCTTGGTCTTGAATAGGCTTCAAGTGATGTTTTCTTAATGGTACCATTTTTAGTTACCATCACAACGCTCATTTGGTTTACATATTCAGAATCTTTAAGGTTATTGGTTCTGATATATGCTTTGATTTTATCATCCGGTTCAATGTTGATAAGGTTTTGTACCGCTCTTCCTTTTGAAGTTTTAGAACCTTCAGGAATTTCAAATACTCTTAACCAATAACATCTTCCTTTTTCTGTAAAGAATAGCATATACTGGTGGTTGGTAGCAGAAACAATATACTCCAGGAAGTCTTCATCCCTTGTAGTTGCCGCTCTGTTTCCTACACCTCCTCTACTTTGAATTTTATATTCTGAAAGTGAAGTTCTCTTAATATATCCTGCGTGAGAGATTGTAAGAACTACAGACTCATTTGGAATAATATCTTCAATAGACATTTCTCCTCCTGAATAATCAATCTCCGTTCTTCTTTCGTCACCATATTTTTCTTTGATTTCAAGCAATTCTTCTTTGATAATTTCGAATCTTCTTGGCTCATTCGCTAAGATATCTTCCAAATTCTGAATTTCTTTCATAATGGCATCATACTCATCACGGATTTTATCAAGCTCCATTCCTGTTAAACGGGCTAATCTAAGATCCAGAATTGCCTGAGCCTGAATTTCTGAAAGCTCAAATGCTTCGATCAAGCCTTCTTTTGCTCCCTGAGGATTGGCACTATGACGGATGATAGCAATTGCTCTGTCTAAGGAATCCTGAGTTCCTATCACCTTCATGAATCCTTCTAAGATATGAGCTCTTTCCTTCGCTTTTTTAAGCTCATACTGAGTTCTTCTTACAATTACTTCATGTCTGTGTTCCACGAAGTGATGGATGATATCTTTAAGATTCAGCTGTTCCGGTCTTCCGTGTACCAAGGCAATATTGTTAACACTGAAAGAAGTCTGAAGTGCTGTATATTTATACAATAAGTTCAGGACAACATTTGGAATAGCATCATTTTTCAATTCATAAACAACACGAAGTCCGTTTCTGTCTGATTCATCTCTGATCTCGTAGATCCCAGGGATTTTATCATCTTTAACAAGTTCTGCAGTTCTGGCAATCATTTCCGCCTTGTTCACCTGATAAGGAATCTCAGTTACAATAATTGCATTTCTGTTTCCAATTTCATCAAAGCTTACTTTAGCTCTCAAAACAACTCTACCTCTTCCTGTATGGAAAGCATCTCTTACCCCGTCATAACCATAGATAATTCCACCTGTAGGAAAATCCGGAGCAATGATATGCTGCATCAGCTCATCAATTGTTATTTCTCTGTTATCAATATAGGCACAGATGGCATCTATAGATTCTGATAAGTTATGAGGCGCCATATTGGTGGCCATACCTACTGCAATCCCTGAAGTTCCGTTTACCAAAAGGTTGGGAACTTTAGTTGGCATTACTGTTGGCTCCTGTAGACTGTCGTCAAAGTTATTCTGAAAATCAACTGTTTCTTTATCAAGGTCTGAAAGAATCTCATCAGAGATCTTCTTTAATCTTGCCTCAGTATAACGCATTGCTGCCGGTGGGTCACCATCCATTGAACCGAAGTTACCCTGCCCGTCCACTTGTGGATAACGCAAGCTCCAGTTCTGAGCCATTCTCACCATTGCATCGTACACAGAGGAGTCTCCGTGTGGGTGATATTTACCTAAAACATCCCCAACAATTCTTGCAGATTTTAAATATTTTCTATTAGAAAAAACCCCTAATCCATACATACCGTAAAGTACTCTTCTATGAACGGGTTTCAAACCGTCTCTTACATCCGGTAACGCTCTTGAGACGATAACAGACATCGAATAATCGATATAAGACGATTTCATTTCATCAACGATGTTGATAGGAATCAGTCTTTCTCCTTCTTTTTGCATAAACAAATTTTATTATAATGATAGCCAGACCTTTAGCTGTATGTCTGAAAATTATTTATTTCGAATTTTTATTAACGGGCTAATTTACGAAAAAATTGCCGATTTTTGTGGTAGAATTTATCCAAAAAATCTTAAAAATTCATAAAATATGAGCATATTAAGTATAACTTTCCACTGTACGAAAAATAATCTCGAGGAATGGGAAAATTATATTGATGAAACACTGGTGGTAATGACTGAAAACTTGATGGATGTGAACAAATATATCCTTTCTGAAGTACACAGTGATTATATTGAAGACGGGAAAAATTACAACCTTCTTTTGATCTTTGATAATGATGAACTCCGAAATGATTTTATTGAAAGTGAATTAAAAAATATAGCTGAGCGCGTTGAAACAAAATTCGGTCAGGAAGTTATCATCTTCAATACTTTTTTAAATCCTAAAAAATCCAGATTTTAATATCAATCAATAGAAAAGGACTATACTTATTTGTAGTCTGAACATAAAAAAAAGAGGTTATTATTTTAACCTCTTTTTCTTCACTATCTATGATGGCCATGACCGCGGCCTTTATGATGGTGACCTCGACCTCTATCTTCATAAATATATACTTTTTTTACCTGGCCGGGAGCATAATATCTTGCACTCCCTCCATACACTTTTTTCGCCTGCCCTGGTGGAAGCCTTCTTCCGTGATGCTCATGAACCACACAAGATGTTAGCATCAGCATAACCGCACCTGCTCCCATCACTTTAAACATACTTTTCATTATTTTCACTTTTTCAAACTTAGTTGCCAAAAGATAACAAGGTTAATGCCAAATTGTTCGAAATTCCAGATTCCGGATATAAAGTGTAAACCCTAAAATAGATAAAACGTTTTTATAGGTGCTCGTATTTCATTAAATTATTTCACTCCTTTTCTCAAACATGATCAAATCTTTCCATTCCCCGTTGAGTTTTCCTATCTTTTTACGAACCCCCACTATTCTGAAGCCATTTTTCTGATGGAATTTAATAGACATTTCATTTTCAGGGAAGATGTTGGTCTGTAAAGTCCAGAATCCGTGATCCTCGCTATCCAAAATCATCTTTTTAAGCAGTACTGATCCCAATCCTTTCCCCTGATAGTCTGTATCGAAATAAATACTCACTTCTGCAACTCCTTTGTAACATTCTCTTTTACTCACCAGCTTCAAGGCACACCATCCTACTATTTCATTATTCTCATTTTCCAATACCCAGCGACAGGCATTAAAGTATTCCATATCCCAGGCTTCCACAGTAGGAATTGCTGTTTCAAAAGTGGCTATACCACTGTCAACTCCCTGTCTGAAAATCTCAAGTACCCGGGCCCCATCATTGGGAAGCATCTCTCTTAGTTCGTAATTCATTCTGTTTAATGGTATTTTCTTTTATTTCTTCTTTTGATTCTTGTATAATGAGTCTGCTTGCTTTTCTCATCCTCAGAAACCACACTTATGTTTCCGTCAACTTCCAAGACAGACAGTTTTACCTTTTTTATTTGGTCAATGCCATGTTCCCTGATTGCTTCTTCCAGTTCACTTTCGGTAATTTTCACTCTATTTAAGGCTATATGATCTACAATCCCATCTTTGATAAGTACTACCGGATCATCTTCCATAAATGTTTCAAAGGAGCGGTTGGAAAACATAAGTCTTTTTAGCAAAAAATTAGCCACAAACAAAACCAGGGCTGCAATAAGTCCACCCTGAAGTGAAGTATCCGGTCCCACCATTGCATTCTGAACGGCATTGGAGATCAGCAGCAATAAAACAATATCCCCTGCATTAAGCTGAGATAATTGATTTTTCCCAAATAAACGGATGGCGATCACCATGAAAAGGTAAACGCAGAGAGAACGGACTACGACATTAAGAATAGGATCCACAGCTATTTTTTATCTATTCAAATGTATTAATTTTTATCATCCCTTATTATAATTGAATTGATTTTTTCTACCCTTAAAGAATAACGATCAGATTTCCATTTTTTTTAATGATGAATTATTTTAACCTATCTAAATGTTTTGATTCTAAAAAATAAGCCATTATAAGCAGTAAAAACATCGCACCATCTAATATGAACTGTACAGGCCACTGCCCATGATAAGAAAACTCCGGATCAAACAGGGCTGTTCCCGGAAATAAAATAGACATTGCCTGCGTTATCCAATAAAGACTGGCAAAGATGATTGAGAGTCTAAAAACGACCCATCTATCACCTTTCTGGACCCAAAGAAACCACAATGACAAGAGTCCAAGTACTGCACCGAAGAGCATAGTCTGTGCATTATGAAATTTTGCATGGGGAGGCCAGCGTGGATTGAAAATATGGGTATGATTCCAATCAGCAATATATGCTCCAAAAAGAGTGACTAAGGCAACCAATGTTACGAATACCTTCCCTGTTGTTATTGATTTCATTTTTAGTAAATTATTTTTGTGAGAGTTAAGCTATAAGATCTTTTTATTTGAAAAAAAGGCTGTTTGATAATTCACTTCAGCTTTTCATATGATAAAGTTACTTACTTTTGTATATGCTTTATGAGCTGATTACCAAAAGGTAATCTAAATAATAACTCAACTACAAAATCATGGAGTGATGAACAGTAAAAAAGAAACCCATAGGGATTGTGAAGCAGGAATGCTTTATTTACAGGATACACTGGAAGTAATCCATGGAAAATGGAAAACATTGGTCTTATTTTCTATCATGAATGGTAATAAACGTTTCAAAGAAATAAAAAACAGCATTCCTAAAATCAGTGGGAAAGTTTTGGCAAAGGAGCTAAGAGACCTGGAACAAAATAAACTTATCAACAGAACTATTCAGGATGATTTACTTACGGTCATTGAGTACATCCCTACCCGGCATACCACTACATTAAGATCTGTATTTATGTCGATGATCGATTGGGGGAAAATCCACAGAAAGAAAATCATTGAAGATTGGTAAGCTCTATTATTATCTTGCTGAGCAGCAATCTCAATCCATAAGATTAATAGAAAAACCGCTTATAAAAGCGGTTTTGATTTTTTTATGGACACTGAACGATTGGGATTTCACTGCAGAAAACTTTATCTGCCCATTCGCAATAGGTGCAATATTGTTTAGGTTCTCCTCCATACACTGATTTTAAATCTAATTTAGTCAGTTTCTTTAAATTTTTCATATCGTTTTAATTTTATGGTTAAACAAAATTAAACGAATCCTATTAATTATTATTATAATTTAATATTCAAAATTTTCATTATTTACACTTTTTAGATAAAATCCGTATAAGGATCTACTTCGCTTTATTTACAATAATAGACTCTTAAGACTATCTGTTATTGATTTCTACGGTTACAGGCATTACATAGGTATAGGCAACCATATTGTCACTTATTTTTTTGCGGTCTACTCTATAATCAAGTTCGCTTAAAACAGACTCGATTTCTTTGCTTACGCTTTTGCAATCGCCACTGGAATGGACATTTACAATTTTTCCGTTTTTAGCAATATCAAATTTCACTACTGAATTGACGGTTCCCTGTCTGTATTCAGGCTTGGTAAGATCAAAATTGGCGATCAGTTGAGACCTGATGTCATTAAAAGTTTCACTTTTATTCAATTGAATTTCCTGGATTGTATTATGATCTGTAGTTTGTGCCTGAGCAATATTCATTACCGCAGAAAATGCAACAACAAAAAGTAAAGCGGTCAATATTTGAATTTTATTTCTCATAACTATTTGGTTTTAAGATTATATTTGGATTTATTCTCTATCTCTTACTCAAAGTTATTAAAAATAATTCATATTAATTTTACATTCAGTTAACATTGAGTTAACATTAAAACATAAGTATCTGATTAACAATTGTATAAATTTATAAAATACGTGAAAATTTAATATTGGAAGGTAGATTACAATACTAAATCTTTACTATTTCACCTGTTTTTTAATCCGATCGGGTGCTTCAACTTGAAAATACCTGTATTTAAATAAAAAAAAGAATCTGCTTTCGCAAATTCTTTCCTATACTTATATTGATGTTCTGATTATTCCAGTTCCCTTTTCAAAAATTTTCCTGTCAGACTTTTCTTAGATTTTACAATTTCTTCAGGAGTTCCCTGGGCTACGATCTGTCCTCCATACTTTCCTCCTTCAGGGCCTACATCAATAATATGGTCTGCCAATTTAATTACATCCATATTATGTTCGATGATGATAAATGAGTTTCCTAATTCCACTAATTTATTAATGGCTTCCATCAGGATTTTCACGTCTTCAAAATGCAGTCCGGTAGTAGGTTCATCCAGGATATAAAGGGTATTTCCAGTTTGTCTTTTTGCCAGTTCCGTTGCCAACTTGATACGCTGTGCTTCTCCTCCGGAAAGGGTTGTTGACTGTTGTCCCAGAGTAATATATCCTAAACCTACATCCTGTAATGTTTTTACTTTTGCAAAAATCTTAGGAATAGGCTGGAAGAAATCTACCGCTTCATCAATCGTCATATCCAGTACATCGGAAATGGATTTTCCCTTGTAGCGGACTTCCAGCGTTTCTCTGTTGAAACGCTTTCCGTTACAGGTTTCACAGTGAACGTATACATCCGGAAGGAAGTTCATTTCAATGACTTTCAATCCTCCCCCCTGGCAGGTTTCACATCTTCCGCCTTTTACATTGAAAGAGAATCTTCCCGGCTTATATCCACGGATTTTACTCTCAGGTAATTCTGCAAAAAGATTTCTGATGTCTGTAAACATTCCTGTGTAGGTTGCAGGATTAGAACGTGGCGTTCTTCCAATGGGAGTCTGGTCTACATCCACAATTTTGTCAATATTATCCAGACCTTCAATTTTTTTATAAGGTAAAGGCTCCTGAACTGCTCTGTAGAAATGTTTATTAAGGATTGGGTATAATGTTCCGTTGATCAGTGAAGATTTTCCGCTTCCTGAAATTCCGGTTACCACAACCAGTTTTCCCAGAGGAATATCCAGTGTTACATTTTTAAGATTGTTTCCTGTAGCTCCTTTTAATAATATATTTTTTCCGCTTCCTGCTCTTCTTTCCTCAGGAATGGCAATTTTTCTTTTTCCATTGATATACTGAGCGGTTATGGTATCCGCTTTCAATAAATCTTTAGGTTTTCCCTGCCAAAGGATCTCTCCTCCGAATTTTCCGGCTCTGGGACCAATATCCAGCACCTCATCGGCTTCAAGAATCATATCTTTATCATGCTCAACCACCAATACAGAGTTTCCGATATCTCTAAGGTTCTTTAATGAGTGAATAAGCCTTTCATTATCTCTCTGGTGGAGACCGATACTTGGCTCATCCAGAATATACAACACATTAACCAATTGAGACCCAATCTGTGTTGCCAGACGTATTCTTTGAGATTCCCCTCCGGAAAGGGTTTTGGAACTTCTGCTCAAACTTAGATAATCCAAACCAACATCCAGCAGAAACTGAAGCCTGGTTTCAATTTCCTTTAAAATTTCGTGAGCGATAATTTTATTTTTTTCAGAGAATTTATCTTTAACGTCAATTAACCAATCTTTTAAATCAGCTAAACTTAACCCATTGACCTCAGCAATATTTTTACCATCTATTTTAAAGCTTAAGCTTGAAGGCTGAAGGCGGCTTCCATTACATTCAGGACAGGTTTCTTCTGTAGTAAAATGCCTTTCCAGCAAAATGGCCTCATAAGATTCTCTTTCCTCAATAATTTCCTCCATAAAAGGAATAAGACCATCAAAACTGATCTTTATTTTTTTGGTAATTCCTGCGTATTTAAGATCTTTATTAAATTCTTTGTGACAGCCGTTGTAAATATAATTCAAAGCTTCTTCTGGAATGTCCTGTAAAGGCGTTGTCAATCCCAGTCCGAAGATCTCAAGGATATTTTTAATCTGCGCCAGTATCCATTTGTTTGATTTGATATCTTCCAGAGGTAATAATGCACCCTGATTGATTGACAGTTTTGGATTTTCTGTAAAATAATCGGTGTTGATCTTTTTGATCATCCCAAGTCCTTTACAGTTTGGGCAGCTTCCTTTTGGGGAGTTGAATGAAAAAGTATTAGGCTCCGGCAATGCTAAGGAATGTCCTGTTTCAGCATCCATTAAATTTTTGGAAAAGTATTCAATAGCTGTACTTCCCAGCTTCTGGATTCCGATGATGCCCTCGCCCATTTCCATTGCGGTACGCAACGATTTTTCCATTCTGCTTTCTGAAGCACTTTCCCCGATGATCCAACGGTCGATAACGATATCAATATCATGGGTTTTATAACGGTCAAGCTTTAAATCATACTCAATATCCTGTAATTCTCCATCAATTCTAGCCTGTCCATAGCCCTTTTTTGCCATCTGTACGAAAAGTTCATGGTAATGTCCTTTTCTGGACCGTACTACGGGTGCCAGCAACATTATTTTCTCTCCTTTATAGTTTTCCTTGATGGTCTCAAGAATTTGATCTTCCGTATAGCTTACCAGCTTTTGCCCGGTAGACAAAGAGTAAGCATCAGAAACCCTTGCATATAAAAGACGTAGAAAATCATACAACTCTGTAACGGTTCCTACGGTAGAACGTGGGTTTTTATTGGTTGTTTTCTGCTCAATAGCAATGACAGGTGAAAGTCCTTCTATTTTATCTACATCCGGACGCTCCAACCCGCCTAAAAACTGACGTGCATAGGCAGAGAATGTCTCAATATAGCGACGCTGGCCTTCTGCAAAGATGGTATCAAAAGCCAGTGAAGATTTTCCACTCCCCGAAAGACCGGTAATTACTACCAGTTCATTTCTAGGAATTTTAACGTTAATATTCTTTAGATTGTGCTCACGTGCTCCGTAAACTTCTATATATTCTGTTGATTTGCTCATAATTCAGAGTGACTTTGCCTGAAAATCACAACGTGCAAAATTACGGAATTTTATGGAAATTTATTAACCGTAAAAGGTATAAAAGTTTAATCTTTATTAAATTGAGTGATACAGAAGTACTCAGAGAAATCTATAAAAGGTTTTGCTGATTTTTCAGAAAAATAAAAAAGACCAATACAGATTATATTGGTCCTTTATTGTGTATAGGGTATATTATTATTTTACAAATGAATTGTATGAACTTAATACCGATTCATACGATGAGTCGATCTGCTGAATGTTATTATCAGGAATTTTTCCGGCTTCCTTAGCATCCCTGATCAGTTTTCTGTAGGTATCTAAAAAGCTGGAAGCATTCTTGTTAAAAATTTCAAACTGAGATTTTTTATAAGCATACTGTGGATCTTTCACATCGAATACCAATTTTGAATTGGCTTCCACAGCTTTGGCGAATTCATTATACTTTTTCTGTGCCTCTGCTTCATTAAATTTTTCTGTATATTGTTTACCAAGCAGTTCCACCACAGAATCTAAAGAATTCATTACATTTTTGGAAGATAAGATATAGTTTTTCAACGGATGATCTTTAAGGATTACTTCTTCAGCGGCATCTGTTGCAGGCTTAATCTTCATTATAATATTCTCCCCAGCTAAATAGAGTGCATCGGCTTCAGTTTCAAGCTCTTTTCTTAAATTCTCCGCTTTGGCACCTTTATCATCTTTATAATCTTCAGAGTTCATATAAGATTTAAGCTCTTCAAATTTCTTCTCTATTTTTTCTTTTTTGGTTTTGTAAATATTAAAATCGGATTCAATTCCGGCTTTATCTTTTTCAAATCCGGAGGGAACCCCTTTAATTTTTGAAAAGCTGTAATCCATTGAATTTATTACAGGCATCATCATTACATTCCCGCCTTTTGATCTTACGACTGCTTCATCAGCATATTTTAAGATTCTCTCAACATGTTTCGAAGTGTTTTTATAAGAATCAATAAAATTATTGTTAAAATCAATAATAGTGTTTGCTTCCTGTTCTCCTCCCAAATTCAGAACTGCGTTCCCCAGTTTATCAGCTCCTTTTTTACAGCTTATATTCACTACTGCCAGGGACAAGGCCATAGCCATTATCATAATCTTTCTCATATTTTTGGTATTGTTTTAATTTTACATATCCTGAAATTCAACATCTTCATTGGTTATTTTCACCAGATATTCAATACCGTCTATTGCTTTGGCAATAATCTGATTTCTAAGAATATTGGACATATTTTCCCAATACGCTCTTCCATAGAAGGAATAGTTTTGGGGAACAATCTCCACTTCTACCGTTCTTACAAAACCTTCTTTAGGTCTGTTGCTTACCATGGTTCCCCTTCTTACTCTTACATCTCTCATTTCATCTTTCAGAATCATCCTGCAGTAATTCTTAACGTCTTCAAGTGAAATGATCTTATCTCTTGTTGTTAATGCATATTTATAAGCCTGGATGCTGTCTGTTCCTTTTTGCTCCTCTGCTCCTCCCAGGGTTTCAGCAAGCAAAACAATGGTCTGAGATTTCAGCTGGTTAGACAGCTCTGTTCCCGGACGCATATGATTGGCTAAAGTACAGTGGGTTACCCAGAAAGAAGCATATGTATGGTCTGTTTTCTCTACAGGCTCCATAATGACATAATTCAGTTCCTGTCTGATATTTCTCTTGGCATTATTCACTTTCTGTACCATAGATTTCATTTTGTCAGACATTTCGCTCAATACCCCTTTTACATTATCTCTGTTCAGAAGGGAAAAAGCAGCAATCTCATCCCGGGTCAGCTCCAGAACATTGGCAATCATATCCACAGCATTTCTACTGGTAAAACGTTCCATTCCTCCTTTCCTAACGGTATACAAACCTTTTTTAAGGTCATCAGCCGGTGTGAAAGGGATTTCTGTATATTTCCTTCCGTCTCCGTCCTGAACATCATCCACATATAGAAAATGTTCTCCTTCGTCAGTAACCAAAGGAATATTATTCCCCATGATATCTAAACTGTATTCTGTTTTCTTCCAACCTCTATTGTAGATAGGAAATGCATTTAATACAAATGAAAAGTTATCCAGGATTTCAGCAGAAAACTGGGGTGGAAATTCAAAAGTTAGCCATAGGAACTTTTTATTGTCCATATATTTCACAATCTCCTCTTTTCCGTGAAGGAATTCAAGATTTTGCGGAAGTTTTCCCGGCTCTGAAAATAAACTGTTGGAAATTCCTGTTACCTCAATAAATTTATGACGGTAAATACTTTTAATATCTTCAATCACTTTATTCCGGATAGACTGCTCTCTGAACATCTGTTCGTAACCGTCCGGCTGGTTTTCTGTAAGGTAGCTTAATCCCTCTCTTACAAATAGTGGATTTCCATTACTGGTAACGGTAATATAAGGTAATAATTTATAAACAAAATCCAAATGCTCAAAAGCAGGATTGGAGCAAAAGATACTTAAATATTTAGGGAAATTTTCGTTGGTATATTTACTGACATCAACTCCTACTGTAATTTTTCTATAATCTTCGGGTTTTCCCGGAAACCTAGCAATAGGAATTTTATTGAACCGGTCATCTATACTGTAGCAAGTATTGCCTACAAACATGATGGAAGTATGAACTTTATTGATCCTTACATTTCCTACGGGAGTGAAAGGAATATTCAACTGTTTGTCGGACTCTGATTTTATGGTGGAAGTCATCTGCTTACGGAAGAAAAACTCCGTATGCTCCAATAAAACTTCGGAAGACTCATAAGGCTGTGTAAAAGCTACAGAGTGAGCGGGAATAGGATGGGTATAAATAGATGGCGTAAGAAGTTTTGCCAGTTTTTCTAAAATACGGGCATTGACCGTCTGAATTTCGTTATTAGCCTTAAAGACCTCTGTACTGAATGCATCTATCAGTAGTTTTACAAAAGGATCTAAAGATTGCGGGCTCTTGAGTCCCCAAACTTTAGTGGCATTCTGAAGCATTCTGGCTTTTACAGATTCTTTGGAATATATATTCTGATCTAAATTCATAAATTTTTGGTGCTGTTAAAAAAAATATTTAATCAATAGACATCGGGCTTAGAAACAATTCTGTTGAAAAACTGAAACGTTCTCCCGTAGCTTCCATTTTTGCATTGACCGCAATTCTTACTTTCTTTTTGATTTCTGTGTGCTCTTTGGTATCGTAGCTGTGTTCTACAAACTGTATATTGGCATCAATCTGTGGCTGTACAATGCGGGGTTCGTATTCCTGAATCTGTCTTTTAAGACTTTTAACAAAAACATTTTCCCAGATCGCGCTGGTGACTCCGTTATCGAATTCCAGGTTCCAAACGTCGTTGCCATAATTTTCATCATATCTGTTCTCCCCTTTTTTAGTGGTAATCAGTAACATGATATTGTGGGCAATACTTTCCCCCATATCGCAGGTATCAATGCTTCCGCCTTCAGTCATTAAAGTTGAAGGTACAAAAGGCATTCTGTAATTTGGTGTATCCATAATCAACTTCTTATTTTTTACTTCATGGTTAGGTTTACTTAAAAACGAAATACCAAAATACACATTTTCACTAAATAAATGTTTAATAAATTAAAATATTATTCAAAAACAAAGGCTTCCAAATTGAATTGAAAGCCTTGCTGCTATTATATCTTATATGATATCAGTTTGTTTTTTTGCGGTTAATAAAATAATAGACCGGAAGTCCCAGCACAACCATAATCAACCCAGGCCATGTATATTGCTGTTTGTAAATTAAAAGCAGTATACAGAAGCCTGTTCCAATCACTAAATAAACAATTGGAGTAATTGGATAAAGCCAGGTTTTATAAGGTCTTTCAAGGCCAGGCTGTTTGATTCTTAAATAAATCACCCCGAAAACGGTAATCATATAAAATAAAACGATGACAAAAGAGATCATATCCAACAGGTTTCCATACTGCCCGCTCAAACAAAGAAGTGAAGCCCAGACTCCCTGCATCCATAATGCATTTTCAGGAACTTCATTTTTATTATTTTTTTCTGCTGATGTAAAGAACATTCCATCTTTTGCCATAGTCTGAAAAACCCTTGCTCCGGCTAAGATTAATCCGTTATTACATCCAAATGTGGAAATCATAACCAGTAAAGCGATAATCACTGTTCCTGCACTTCCAAAAATATTCTGTGATGCTGCTACCGCTACCCTGTCATTGGTCGCAAATGCAATTCCGTCTCTGTCTAATGCATTTAAATAGACAAAATTAACTGCAATATAGAGAAGCATCACCGCAGAAGTTCCATAAATCATAGATTTCACGACATTTCTCTTCGGGTTATCAATTTCTCCGGAAACAAATGTTACACTTTCCCAGGCTACAGAACTGAATACAGAACCTACCATAGCAGCAGCAATACCTCCCAATAACGTCATTCCACCAATAGGCTGCCAACCTTCTTTAAGGAAGTTGCCATTAAAGTCTTTCTTAAGATTGTTAAATGAATCCGTACCAAGGCTGAAGTTTTCAGCCATATGCGAAAAATCCACCAGTATAAAGCCTGCAGCAACCAAGCCCAGTAAAGCAATAATTTTAGAGCCTGTAAATATATTCTGAAGTACTTTTCCACTTTGCACCCCTCTTGTATTGATATAGGTAAGTAAGAGAATGACAGCAATAGCTAAAATCTGTATCCATGTAATTTTAAATTCTCCACTTTGAAAAATAGGTGCGGCATCATTAAGTGACGGAATAAGGTAGGCTGTAAATTTACCAAAAGCCATTGCCACCGCTGCAATAGTTCCGGTTTGTATTACCGTAAATAGTCCCCATCCATAAAGGAATCCCATCTTTTTACCGAAAATCTCCTTCAGATAGGTGTATTGACCTCCAGCTTTTGGAAACAGAGCGGAAAGCTCTCCATAGCTTATTGCAGCGGCAACGGTCATCACTCCTGTTATAATCCAGACAACAACCAGCCAGTATCCGGATCCCAGGTTACGCATCATATCAGCGCTTACAATGAAGATCCCACTTCCGATCATTGAGCCCATTACCAGCATAATGGCATCCCATAATTTCAATTTTTTTTGCATAGTCAAGTATAGGTGTCAAATATAAACAAATCTGTCTTTTATTCTGAATTTTATTACAAATTCGATAATACACCTGTTTTATATCAACTTTTAATTGATTTTTGATTCAATATTAATTAGTACTTTTGAAAAAAATAATAAAATGAAATTCAAGACCATCATATTTGCAGCTGCAATAAGTGCTTCTTCACTAGCTTTCGCACAGGAAGTGGGACCTCCGGCAGGTAATGCTATAGTAGGTGATACGTATGGAGCAAGTGTAGCTTCCGGAACTGAATCTAAGGCCATCACCGTGGATCAACTGGGTAAACAGCTTAAAAAAGATAACAAAAAGCTGGAGAATGTAGCTATTAAGGGTAAAGTAACCGATGTATGCGATAAAAAAGGATGCTGGCTTACTATTCAGACTGAAGACAATTCTAAATTTTTTGTGAAAATGAAAGATTATGCATTCTTTGTACCTACAGCTTTAAAAGGTAAAAATGTTGTATTGGAAGGAAATGCAGAAAGAAAAATAACTTCTGTAAATGAGCAGAAACATTATGCTGAAGATGCTAAAAAACCGCAGTCAGAAATTGATGCGATCACTCAGCCTAAAGAGGAGATTAGATTTGTAGCTAACGGAATTAAAGTCGTTAACTAAGACTCTGCTCTACTATATAAAAAATAAATACGGCAATCAAGAGATTGCCGTATTTTTTAATCTTCTATTGTAAAACTTGCTGCTGCATCCAGTTTGGGATATTTAGTTTCAGAAATAAATTTCTTTCCTGTACAGTCTATTTCCAGCCAGCCTTTTCGTTTTTTCACATCTCCTACTTCCATGACAAAAGGGATAAAGGAAATCTCATCTTTTCCATCTTCTTTTATTTCTCTGTACTGAACAGCAATGTCCAGGATACATTCATGCTCCGTATTCAGTCTTACGTTTCTGTAGACAATATCATAATGGGTTTCTTTATTTTCAGGAATTTCAAAGTAAGCCTCCCATCCGGTAGTTTCAGAATTGAGTTCACTTATTGCTTTCAGAGCATAGTAAAGGGCTACTGTATAATACTTCCTTGTGCCTTGCCTGGTATAATCATCTATGAAATGTCCTCCTTCAAATAAAATAGTCGGCATCCCTGCTTTTATAAAATTATCACCGGTTGAAGTAGGATAAAACTCATCAGAATACCTTCCAATCTGATTAGGGATCATTTCTTTTAAATGATGATAAACATTTCCAATCACTGCCATACATTTTTTCCTGTTTTCAGTTACGGTACGTTCTACATTTTCAGAAGGCGCTAAAAAAGAAAGTGTAGCAGGATGAATACCATCGGTAGTAAAAATCGTTCTCTGCTCATGAAGGTTCAAAGCATAGTCATATTTTTTTGAAGCTACAGCATTCTTAAGAAACTTAATCTCTCTACTGGCTTCATTGTGAAAATCTCTGTTCAGGTCAATATCTACAGCATTCAGCCTTGTCCACCTTTCTGAACCGTCGGGGTTAAGCATAAAAATAAAATCAAGTCTAATCTTACTGAATAAGTCTTCTTTCATTTCAGGAGCCTTATCTAAACTTACCAAAAGATCCAGCATCGCATGGGTAGCATTAGATTCGTTTCCGTGCATTTGCGACCACGCTAAAATATGAATATCACCTGTTCCGATGCTCAATTGATATATAGGTTTCTCTAAATATGATTTTCCGATCTCCAGAATATAATCGCCGAGATTCGTCTGTAGGTAAGAAAATAATTTTTCAGGGGAAATATAACGATTAGGAAAATTAGGGTGTTGAGAATAGATCTGTTCAAAATTCATTGTTGGAATAGTTTACAAAAATCAAATTTAGCCATTTTAAGGCATAAAAACCAGATTAACATCTGTAAACAATTGTAAAAACAGCAAAAATTTGAAAATTTTCTCATCTTATCGATTTGTTTACATAAGTGAAATAGTTCGATTTAAAGAGATCAAAGTCTATTAACAGATGTAACATTGTTAAACAGTATGAAAAGCCATATTGTCTGTTGGTAAAATTGTGGATTGCGAATAATTTAATTCAATATATTTAAATAGCTAAAATCCAATGTATTATAAAATTTATCTCAATGATATTTATAAAGTTACTTGAAGTGAATAAAAACCTGTTTTATAGCAAATAGGCATAATTTTATTAAACATGTCTAATGTGGATAAGTCCGTATTTTACATTACTATACATTTGTAAATTATCGAAATTCACTGAATTTTATCTGAAATGAAGTTCAATTTTTATTATTAAGAGTTTTATCCAATGAAATAAAATAGCTTTGGTGGACACGGAGATATTTAGCTCTAAAAAGTTTATAAAAGTGGTATTAATCCCCTATTTACATTATTAATTTACCATTGTATACAATAGAAAACATAGTTATAAAGCATTACAAGTCAGTATTTGCTCTATTATATATTCTTTGTAAGGATATAGTAGTTAACAATGTAAATAGTAGAAAATAGAAAATTATTTCCGATAAGTACTCTGAAAAAGTCTCATAATTTACATTTATAATCAAGTTTTATCGGAAAAAACGGTTAAAAATAGGAAATATCATGGAGCTTATTGTACTCTGTAAGTAATAAAATTATTAGCTTAATACAATTGTAATTAACATATATATTATTGTTTTTCTTATAGTTATGTGTAGTTTACATTTGTATTGAATAAGTTTTCATTGTAATTTACATTTGTAGTTTGTTTTTGTAAATTATATTATTTACATTTGTAACATAATTAAAAGCTTATTTTTATGAGTTTAAACGAGAGAATTTCAAAAGTTATAGAGTATTCTAATTTTACGCCTTCCGAGTTTGCCGATGAGATTGATGTACAGCGATCATCCATTTCACATATTACTTCAGGCAGAAATAAACCCTCTCTGGAGTTTATCATAAAAATAAAATCGCGCTTCCCGGAACTTCTTTGGGATTGGCTGGTTACGGGTGAGGGCGAAATGCTGAAATCTGAACTTCCGGAAATAACAGTAGATGAAGATGAGGCTCATGATGATGAAAAAGAAAAAGGAAGGCCAACACCTCTACCCGATCTTTTCACGATGATGAATACCGATGATGAATTTGGAGCTGACGAGATGGAAGCAGACGTTCCCGTAGAAGGTCCTGTAGAATCGGTTATACCGCCCCAAAGTAAAGCTCAGGAAAAAATATCGGATTCTCAGCGATTAGAAAATTCAGCGGATCAAATTATCAGCCAAGCTATTGGAAATCAAACGAATAAGATAAAACGTATTGTTTTGTTCTATGAAAATGGAAAATTCGAAAGTTTTGAGCCCTAAAAAACCTGACCAAAGAAAATTGGTCAGGCTAAAAAATATTTGAAGAAGAAAACTAAAGCTATTGCTTTATTTTATTTTTAAAACTTTATGAATCTGTAGTTGTAAATTTTCTATTTGGGTTAATCAGGATATAGCTTCAGGAATAAAACCCCAACATACTATTTAAAAAAACGAATGAAGATAATCCTGACTGGAGTAATGAATGTCAATTTTTTCATGCATCAGTTTTTTATTGTTAATCAAATATAATAATTTAAAATTAAATCAGCAATAAAAATAAAATTATTTTACGATATATATAACACAAATGAGAATTAGATTTAATATCCCTAATCTGCATTGTTTTTTTAACCTTAATAAATTGACTGTAAAGCTGTTATATTTATTGTATTCTTACCATAAAAAAAGCCCACATTTCTGTGAGCTTAATATGTACCGATAATAAGTGTTATTTTTTTCTTCTTTCCAGTTCACTTTTAATAAGTCCCAGTTCTCTTCCCGTCTGTCCGGCCACAGAAGTGTTCTCACGGGCTCTTCTTGTCAAATAGGGAACAACATCCTTTACAGGTCCGTATGGAAGATATTTAGCCACATTATAGCCCTTATCAGACAAATAGAAAGTGATATTATCACTCATCCCGTAAAGCTGCCCAAAATAAATGTGAGGATTGTCACTGCTTAAAGATTTGGCTTTCATCTTATCCATAATCAGTTCTGAAGAGATTTCGTTATGCGTTCCAAAGAAAGCAGAAACCTTATCCATGTGATTCATTACAAAATCAATTCCTGCATTATAGTTTTTATCTGAAGCTTCCTTGGTAGGCTGAATAGGATCTGCATATCCTTTTTCTGCTGCTCTGGCTCTTTCTTTCTCCATATAAGCACCACGAACAATCTTGTAACCTATGAAATAGTTCTTTTCTTTTGCTCTCTGAAGGTTTGCTTCCATGTATTCCAGTCTTCCTGTTCTGTACATCTGGATGGTATTCCAAACGATCGGTTTTTCCTGATTATACTTTTCCATCATTTCTTCACAAAGGTGATCTGCAGCATCCTGCATCCAGGTTTCTTCAGCATCCACCATTACTTTTTTATCATTTTCATGGCAAAGGCTGCATACCTCATCAAATCTCCTTACTACTCTTTCCCATTCTTCTTTCTGGCTTGTGGTAAGCTCTGCACCTTTTCCAACAGCTTCATACAAGTCAATTCTTCCGAAAGCAGTAGGCTTGAATACGATAAAAGGAATGGCCGGATTTCCCACTGAGAATCTAACAATGGCCTTAATTTCTTTGCAAACCGCATCAAAAGTTTCTTCATCTTCCTTACCTTCAATAGAGTAATCGAAAATACTTCCAACTCCTCTTTTGAAAAGCTGCTTTACAACTTTCATACTTTCTTCACGGGTTTCACCTCCACAAAATTGTGCAAACAGAGTGTTTTTTACAATTCCTGTTACGAAAGGAAAATTATTGTGTACTGTAAAATTAAGGACAGATGTTCCAAGGCTGGTAAGTGCAGGCTGTTCAATCATTTTAAACATCCAGTAAGCCTTTCTCAGTTGTGCATCAGATTTATCTGCAAATGCAACTTTAGTATCATTAAAAATGGGCATTCCTATTTATTAAATTTAGTTTTACAAAGGTAATAATAACCTTAGTTTATTTAAAGAATTTTTTTTATAATTTACTTTCAATTCCGTTCAAAAGCATTGCAATAATTCCTACAAAAACCCAAAAACGTAATATATTAATTGTAAAGAAGTTACTTCTTCTTGAAGAATTTAAAAGCAGATAAATACAAATGATCATTACAAGTAACCCGCTGGCAAAATAATAAGCCATAAAACCAGTTATCCCGGTTTTGGTAATAATCTTCATTGAAACAGCCATCGTGATCAGAAGCAGTGAGATAAGGATGGTTTTTGTATTTTTAGTCTTAAAATAGTTGGGAATTGTGACGTACCCGAATGCTTTGTCTACACTCCTGGTAAGGGTGTCTTTTACAATATCAATACAAAGAAGGATCAGGAAAAGAAACACAGCCATCAGAATTACTTTTCTGGAAAAAGTTGCATAATATACCATCATTCCAAAGAAAGGATATAAGGTAAGGCTTACAAAAGTGAGATTGTTGAGGATCAGTATTCTACTCAGTTTATGGCTGTAAAACCACATAAAAAACTGGTAAACAAGAAAAAAAAAGAAAACATTATGGGAAATCATCCAGGCTACTCCCAGGGAAATAATACTTAATAGCAGATACGCGTATAAAAAGTACTTCTGCTTAATAAAACTCTGAATTCTGGTTCTGAAAGGTTTTACGATATGGTCTTTCTCCAGATCATAAAACTGGTTGATAATTCCACCGGCTAAAATGGTAAGGACCGTACAGAAAATAATGCCATGAACTTTAAAATCGAATACAAAATTTCTGAATGTTTCATCCTGATTGAAGAGAAAAAAAGTGGAAACATAGAGTGCAAATGTCAGCAGGGCAGCTACAAAAAAGCGAGCTCCGAGCATAAAGCCCACGAATTGTGAAAATCTATAAAATAAAGATTTAGAGATATAATTTTCAGATTGGAAAGTTTCTTTTTCAGAATTCATTCCAACCTGTTTAAAATCTGTAAATCACCTCTTTCTGGAAACCATCAAGCATTTTTTCTGCTTTCTCATAGTCTTTGGTAAATCCTAAAATATAACCACCGCCGCCGCTTCCGCAGAGTTTAAGGTAATAGGCATTAGAATCCAGCCCTTTTTTCCAGATATTAAAAATACTTTCAGGAATCATAGGACGGAAATGTTCGTATGCCCAATGAGAAAGTTTCTTTAAATTTCTAAAGAACGGATTCATATCTTTTTTAAGGAAAGATTCTATACAAGCGTTATTGTAACGGATAAACTCTTCTTTTAATGTTTTACGGAAACCTTCCGTTTTCATTTTTTCAAAGAAAATCTGGATCATGGGCCCGGTTTCACCTGTTATTCCGGAATCAATAAGGAAAATAGCTCCCTTACCTTCTTCTCCGTCCGGAATTGATACCCTATCTAAATTTTCTTTATTTTCAATCAGAATAGGCAGATTCATATAGCAGATCAACGGGTCCATTCCTGAACTTTTACCATGGAAATAGCTTTCCATTTCTCCGAAAACAGCTTTTAATTTTTTAAGATTATCTTTCGAGATGCTATCAGCATTCAGCTTACTGATTGAATATTTTTCAAAAATAGCTGCTACCAGAGCTCCTGAACTTCCCACTCCATATCCCTGAGGAATATTGGAATCAAAGAAAAGTCCGTTTAAAATATCAGTCTTAAAGCTTTCGATATCTAATTTAAAGTCATCAGAAAGATTAAGCACGGTAAGGTAATCAGCATATTTTTGCAGATGTCTGTTTGACTTAAGCTCAAATTCAGAGCTCAAATCTGAAAATTTTAAAGTTCCTTTATAGAAGCTGTAAGGTACTACAAGCCCCTGGGAATCTTCAATCATTCCATATTCTCCAAACAGGATTATTTTTGCATAAAATAGAGGGTTCGTCATTTTGACAATAAATCTTTTTGCAAAGTTAAAATTATTCTGCTGAATATAAGCAAAACTTGGACCGAATTCAGATTTATTTAAGGCTGAAGGCTGGCTTTCCGTTTTCCATCATTCTCATAAAGAAAAGATGTTGTTATAAACACAGCAAAAAAGCCTGATCAGATCAGGCTTTTGCATCATATTTTTAAGTTTATTGTTTTATCAGTTTTTTATTCACCGTCTGCTTTTCAGTCTCAATACTGATTACGTAGTTTCCTGTCTGCATGGAAGAAAGATTGACTTCCGTTCTATTGCCCTTCAAAGAAGAAGCTGAAGTCACCAATCTTCCGGCTTCATCGAAAATTTTGTAAGATTTTAAATTTTCTTTTGATGAGACGATGATCATTGTTTTTGCCGGGTTTGGATAGATTGAGATGGTATTATCCTTCACCTCTATATCTTCCACGCCTAAAAATTTACATAGGAATCCGGCATTCCATCCATTACCTGTGCCCGATTCATTAGAGAAAAATTCAACTGTAATCGCACCGGTAGGATCTGTAGATACAAATGGTCCCGGAGGTAAAGTCCCTGTAAGGTTATTTCCGTTTGGAAATAGTGGAGAACCTGCTGAAGGTCCATTATACACATACATATAATCCTTAAAATTTTCCAAATTAAATTCGTTAAAAACCAAGGTTAGTTTGGAGTTGGACAGTGGATAAAAAGTTTTGGTAAGTTTTTCATTATTAGAATATCTTCCTGAAGCACCACCCGAATCTGTAAATCGTACCCCTGCACACCAGTCTCCGTCTGTTAAAAATGTTCTGTATTTTTGGTAGGCTGACGAACCTGAACATTCGCTTCCAATGGATAAATTATAATAGGTATTAGGATCCAGGTTGCTTAAATTAAAGCTATTGGAATTAACAGTTCCTGACTGCACAATAGTTCCGTCCATTTTGGAGAGCCTGTATTTCCATGTTGACGAAAATCCATCTATAATAAAGGCACTTGCTGAATTCTGTGTTGTGTCGGTAATACTTACATCCAACACAGTAATTTCACAGGAAGAGGTACAGTTGGTACCCAGACAAGCTTTTGAATTAATTGTATTCCTTATGAACTCAGCTGGCTGTGGTCCAAATCCATTGGCAAAATTGATTCCCACTCCGGCCATCAAGTGGCAGTAGCTCATTATAGTACCTCCTCCAGATCCCGGAATTGGCCCAGCACATGCATTTCCCTGATTTCCACTTTGAGTTCCACAGCCATCAATGGCTGTATTATTACCATTCCAAACGCAGGCATGGGTATGCTGAGATCCTAGTCCATGCCCCATTTCGTGGGTCGTTACGTTGACCGTCCAGGAATACATTGGAAACTGCTGATAATTGATTTGAACCGGTGCGTAACAATATTTCAAATCTGAACATAGAGAATTGATGTAGGCATATCCGGTAGCTGTAGGTGAGGTCACCAGCTGGGCAATATCACCATTAAAATAAGGCCTGCCATTTCTGAATACTCCCAAATCTGGATCATAATTGCCTGTATAAGGATCCGGCGTTGTCCATACATACATTTCACTTAAAGAGACTTTAATATCATCATTAAAATAAATGGTTTCAACACTATTATGAATAGCGGTCATCCAGTTAATGGTAGCGGTTATATTGGAACCATTACCCTGATAAGGTTTGTAGCCTACTTCATAAAATATTCTTACACAATTATCAGTCATCGTTCTTCTTGTAAGCTGTCCGGGATCAGGTGCTGTTTTTTGAATTTTGTTTTCCTTCAATTCATCTGCTCCACAGATAAAACTGTTTTGTATAGTCAGCTTAGATTCTGAATAACTTACGAAATCGCTTGAATTTTTCATCTTTCCCAGCACGATATTTCCCAACGCTGGTGTCGAGATAATTCCTACCACATCATTATCAAAGAAGCTGAAGGCTACAATAGACTGATCATCTCCTTTTACAATGCCGCGATAATAAATTCCCGGATGGTAAGGTACGAGTTCATCTTTTTTGGTTTTCACTTTAAAATCTGCGGTGAAAATCTGCTTTTTATACAGTTGCACGGTGATTTCTTTGTCTCCGTCAAAAGGAAAAGAGACCTCAAGGAATTCGGGACTTTCAGCAAGTAACCTCATTAGCTTGGGTACATTCAGGTTAAAAACCGTGGCGTCTGGTGCTATTTTCTTTAGATCAACCAGATTATCAAGGTTTTTCACATCAAATAGGCCATACCTTGGCGCACGGTAGTTTAATTTCTCATATTCATGGATTTTTCTGGCTACAGGTTTAATCTCCTGAGCAAAACTGAAAAAATTCCAAAACAACACAGTAAACATTAGAATTTTCTTAATCATTATTAATTTTTTGTTAAAAATATAAATAAATACACACATATCACTGCATATCCATACATAAAGAAGAATAAAAATCATCAATGTATAAAAAACCACAGTAGAAATAATTCCACTGTGGTTTGGCTATTATTTT
The DNA here is from genome assembly GCF_918698085.1 of Chryseobacterium sp. Bi04. Taxonomy (GTDB): domain Bacteria; phylum Bacteroidota; class Bacteroidia; order Flavobacteriales; family Weeksellaceae; genus Chryseobacterium. The sequence continues at coordinate 215,523 of NZ_CAKKLP010000003.1, read as the reverse complement.
ATCATAGGAGAACCTATTATGTTATTGCTTTATAAGTTTTTTATTTATCGTTTGCTTTTCAGTCTCAATACTGATTATATAATTTCCTGTTAGTATGGAAGAAAGATTTATTTCTGTTTTATTCCCTTTCAGAGAAGATGCCGAGGTTACTACTCTTCCTGCTTCATCAAAAATTTTATAGGATTTTAAATTTTCTTTTGATGAAATGATGATCATTGTTTTGGCAGGGTTTGGATAGATTGAAATGGTATTATCTTTTACATCGATATCTTCCACTCCTAAAAATTTACACAGGAATCCTGCATTCCATCCATTAGCTGTACCAGTAGCATCAGAGAAGAATTCAACCGTAATCGCTCCGGTAGGATCTGTAGACACAAATGGTCCGGGAACAAGAGAACCTGTTAGGTTGTTGCCATTTGAAAATAAAGGAGAACCTGCCGAAGGTCCATTGTACACATACATATAGTCTTTAAAGCTTTCCAAATTAAATTCGCTAAAAACCAGGGTCAGTTTAGAATTGGACAGTGGGTAAAAAGTTTTGGTAAGCTTTTCATCATTAGAATACGTTCCTGAAGTACCTCCCGAATCAGTAAACCGTACTCCTGCACACCAGTCTCCATCTGTTAAAAATGTTCTGTGTTTTTGGAAGGCTGAGGACCCGGAACAGTCTGTTCCTATATATAAATTGTAATAGGTATTGGGAGCTAAACTGTTTAAATTAAAACTGTTTGAATTAGTGGTTCCTGACTGTACAATGGTTCCATCCATTTTAGATAGCCTATATTTCCATGATATGGAAGTACCATCTATAATAAAAATGCTCGCTGTGCTTTGCGTTATATCCGTAATACTAAGATCCAATATAGTGGTTTCACATGAAGAAGTACAGTTCGTACCCAAGCAAGCTTTTGAATTAATCGTATTCCTTATTAACTCGGCTGGCTGCTGCCCAAATCCGTTCGCAAAATTGATTCCGACACCGGACACTAAGTGGCAGTAGCTCATAATAGTACCTCCCCCAGGTCCCGGAAGTGATCCAGGACATACACTTCCCTGAGATCCAGATGCAGCTCCACAACCGTCAATAGCTGTATTATTACCATTCCATGCACAGGCATGGGTATGAGGAGATCCTAATCCATGTCCCATTTCGTGGGTGGTTACGAAGATCGTCCAGGAATACATTGGAAACTGGTCATAGTTTACCTGAACAGGAGAAAAGCAATATTTCAGATCAGTACACAATGAGTTGAGATAAGCTACTCCTGAGCTTGGGGGCGAAATGATTAAATTTGCAATATCCCCATTAAAAATCGGCCTGTTACTTTTGAACATTGCCAAGTTAGCATCACTCCCACCTGTATAAGGATCCGGCGTTGTCCATACATACATTTCACTTAAAGAGACTTTAATATCATCATTAAAATAAATGGTTTCAACACTGTTATGAATAGCAGTCATCCAGTTAATGGTAGCGTTTATATTGGAACCATTGCTTTGATAGGGTTTATAACCTACTTCGTAAAATACCCGTACACAATTATCTGTCATCGTCCTTCTTGTAAGCTGTCCGGGATCAGGTAGTGTTTTTTGAATTTTGTTTTCCTTCAATTCATCTGCTCCACAGATAAAACTGTTTTGTACAGTCAGCTTAGATTCTGAATAACTTACGAAATCGTTTGAATTCTTCATCTTTCCCAGGACGATGTTTCCCAACGTTGGTGTCGAAATAATTCCTACCACATCATTATCAAAAAAGCTGAAGGCTACAACAGACTGATCATCCCCTTTTACCATGCCACGATAATAAATCCCAGGATGATAAGGTACGAGTTCATCTTTTTTGGTTTTTACTTTAAAATCTGCTGTGAAAATCTGCTTTTTATACAGCTGAACGGTGATTTCTTTATTGCCATCAAAAGGAAAAGATACTTCAAGAAATTCAGGACTTTCAGCAAGTAATCTCATTAGCTTGGGTGTATCTAGGTTAAAAACCGTAGCATCCGGTGCTATTTTCCTTAGATCAATTAGATTATCGGGGTTTTTCACTTCAAATAAGCCATACCTGGGGGCATGGTAATTTAATTTTTCATATTCATGGATTTTTTTAGCTATAGGTTTAAGGTCCTGAGCAAAACTGAAAAAATTCCAAAACAACACAGTAAATACTAGAATTTTCTTAATCATTATTAATTTTTTGTTAAAAATATAAATAAATGTCCAGTTATCACAACAATTATAAATAATGAATAGCAGATATATAAAACCCATAGCAGAAATAATTCTACTATGGGTTATTTATTATTTAAATATTTCTAATTCTATATCATTATTATAGTCCGTTATATCATTGTTTTATCAGTTTCTTATTCACCGTCTGTTTTTCTGTTTCAATACTGATTACATAGTTTCCTGTCTGTATAGAAGAAAGATTGATTTCCGTTTTGTTGCCCTTCAAAGAAGAAACTGAAGTCACCAATCTTCCTGCTTCATCAAAGATTTTGTAAGATTTTAATGTTTCATCAGATGAGATGGTCACCATATTTTTTGCAGGATTCGGATAGATGTTTATTGAATTATTTTTGGTGTTAAGGTCTTCCACTCCTAAAACATTACAGGAAAAATTCACATTCCAGCCATTTGCGGTAACTCCTGCATCTGAAACAAATTTTACGGTTATAGCACCGGAAGGATCTGTTGATGTAAACGGACCGGGAACAATATTTCCTGTCAGATTATTTCCATTGGCAAATAATGGTGAAGTTGTAGAAGGTCCATTATATACATACATAAAATCATAATCCTCTTCAAGATCAAATGCTGTAAATGTCATGGTCATAGAAGAACCTGACGCAGGATAAAATGTCTTTACCAGTTCTTCATTATTTTTATAACTTCCGGCAGAACCGCCTGTATCTGTAAACAGTACTCCTCCACACCAATCTGCATCTGTAAGAACCAGACCAGATTTTTGATAATAGGTTTCATTAGCACATGGACCCACAGCGTCAACTTTGTAGTATGTTCCCGGCTGTAGATTTGCAATACTGAACGAAGGAGAATTTGTATTTCCTGTAGTCACATTAGTTCCGTCCAATTTAGAAACTTTATACTTCCATGATGAAGATATAGCATCCGTAATGAACATATTGGCAGAATTTTGTGTAGTAGAAGTGGGGGCTATAGAAGAAATACTTGGAACACATGATGTGGTACAATTGGTACCAAGACACGGCTTGGAGTCTATTGTACTTCTTATTAAAGCTGCCGGCTGAACACCAAAGCCATTACTGAAATTAATCCCAATATTTGACATCAGATGGCAGTAGCTCATAATGGTACCTGATGGAGGCAGAACATTACTGGTACACGTAAGTCCTTCGCTGTTTATAATAGAAGGCATTGCTGTGGGGCCACACCAGTCAATGGGAGTATTATTTCCATTCCACGCGCAGGCATGAGTATGTGGAGATCCTAGGCCGTGTCCCATTTCATGAGTCATTGCCTGGATAGTCCATGAATATACCGGTACATTGTTATAGGTCTGGGAAATCCCGGAATAAGCATGTGCGTAGGTTTTACACAGAGAATTAAGGTAGGCAATACTTGTGGTACTTGGCGTATTGATTAAATGGGCAAGATCTCCGTTAAAAGTTTGCCTGGCCGCTGAAAATTTATTTAAATTACTGCTTGGGCTTCCTGTATAAGGATCCTGGGTAGTCCAGATATAAATCTCACTCAGGGCTGTTTTTATATCATCATTGGTATAAAGTGTAGCAATATTATTATGAATTGCCGTAAGCCAGTTCGTAACAGTTGTGGTGTTGGAACCATTATTCTGATAGGGCTTAAAACATACTTCATAATAGACTCTTACACAGTTTTGAGTTAATGTTGTATTTTTATTGGCGTTCGGATCGTATGATATTTTTTGGTCATTATTTTCTTTCAATTCATCAACACCACAGATAAAAGGATTTACTCCTGTCAATTTAGAGTCTGAATAACTTACAAAATCTTCAGAATTTTTAGCTTTTCCAACAACTATATTTCCCAATTCCGGTGTAGAAGCTACTCCTACAATATCATTATTAAAAAAACTAAAGGCTACAATGGAATTATTATTTCCTTTCACTATTCCCTGATAATAAACCCCCGGCGTATAACTGACTGTTTTCCCAGTATTGGTAACCACTTTGAAACTGTTGGTAAAAATCTGATTTTTATACATTTCTACGGTAATCTGCCGTCCTCCGGCAAAAGGAAATGTAATTTCAATAAAATCGGGTTTTTCATTAACGAGTCTTTTCAGCTCGGAAGATTTTAGGGAAATAACGCTAATGTCTGTTGCAGATTTTCTGTATTCTGCCAGCTTATCAGTGCTGTTATTAACTTCAAACAAGTCATACGTTTTAGACTCTATCCTACCATTATGATATTCTGAAATTTTCTGGGCAACCGGTTTTAATTTCTGAGAAAACCCGAAAATAAAACATTGCATAAAGCAAATCAATAGAATTTTTTTCATGATTTTGATAATTTTATTCACTCAGCAAATAAACAAAAAAAATCAAAACATAGTGAAAAATAAATGCTAATTTCTAATAATATTCTAAAATATAGTATGCAGTAAATTAAATTATATAGAAAAAAGACGTTAAAATTAACGTCTTTTATGTTTTTATAAAGTATCTCTGTCTGTTCGCATTTTAACCTTCAGGAATCGTATCAATACGAGCCCTGCTCCAAAAAACACAGTCATTGATAGAGCAGCGATACGCATATTATTGAAATGCTCAATAAGAGTCGCAAAGATAAATGTACCGATAATAATCGCAATTTTCTCCAACACATCATAAAAGCTGAAATAAGTGGTATTCTCCATAGAGTCTACCGGAAGCAGTTTTGAGTAGGTAGATCTGGACATAGCCTGAAGACCACCCATTACCAATCCTACTACTGCGGCAACACCATAGAACTGATATTCCACTGTAGGATTTTCTTTATTTAGGAAATAGGCCCACAAACAGGCTACAATCCATAATACGATAGCAATGGAAATTACATTTTTATTACCAATTCTTTTGGATAGCCTTGAGAATATTACAGCTCCTATAATAGCTTCAATCTGAATCACCAACAGTGTACCGATCAATTTATCCTGTGCCAGGTTGATTTCACTTTTCCCAAATAAAGTTGCCATCAGGAAAATAGTCTGCATCCCTACGCTGTAAAAGAAGAAACTTGATAAAAAGAATTTAAGGTTTCTGTCTTTAAAAAGGACTCCCCCCACTTTAAACAATTCATGAAAACTTTCTTTGGCAATATCTTTATAAAAGCTCATATTGTCTTTTAATACCTCGAAAAAACCTCCCTGCTCTTCATGCTTTTTAAAGATATTTTTATAGTTTAACAAGACAAGGTCTTTAGGTAATTTATCTTTCACATCTCCAAATTGAGGAAGATGTTTGAACGTGTACTGAGAGAAACCAAACCACCATGCTCCGGTCAGCAAGAAGCTTATTCTAGTAAATAATAATTGTTGAGCTGCTCCTTTTGCAAAAACCTGGATCAGTATTAAACAAATTACCACCAAAACTACGGAACCAAGATACCCATACACATATCCTTTTGCAGAAAGGGCATCCTGTTTATCTTGTGTGGCAATATCCGGCAGAAATGAGTTATAGAAGACCAAACTTCCCCAGAACCCTATACTGGCGGTTATACTGAAAAGAAGGCCCAGAAATACGTTGTGCATTCCTGTAAACATAGCTAATCCCATACATGAGGTAGCCCCAAGATAGCAGAAGAACTGCAGGAATGATTTTTTATTTCCAATGGTATCTGCTAATGAAGATAAAAATGGAGAAAGCAATACCACTACAAAAAATGATATTGTTAAAGAGTATCCATACACAGCATCCGGTTGATATTCTTCTCCAAAAATTTTGATCATGTGCCTTACCGGAACATCAATCCATTTTTTTGTTTCCGTTACATATTCCTTCTTTTCATACGCAGTGGTAAGAATAGAATAATAGATAGGAAAAATAGTGGAGGTAATAACCAGAGAGTATACAGAATTCGCCCAGTCATATACTGCCCAGGCTTTCATAATCTTCGGATTATTTTTTATGTTTTTAGGCTGTCGATTCTCAGTTTCAGACATTTCAGTTAAATATTAGTAGCACAAAAATAGAAAAACCATTAAGAAATGAATAAGTTTTTAAAAAAATTATCCATTCCTTAATGGTAATGTATTATCAGACAGAATATTAGATATTCTCAATCACGATTGCAGAAGCACCACCACCACCATTACAGATAGCTGCGGCACCATATTTTGCATTATTTTGCTTCAATACGTTGATCAATGTAACGATAATTCTTGAACCAGAACTTCCCAGTGGGTGTCCCAGTGCAACAGCACCACCATTTACGTTTACTTTAGAAGCATCTAGTCCTAAAATTTTATTGTTAGCCAGCCCTACTACAGAGAAAGCTTCATTAAATTCGAAAAAATCAATATCTGAAACTTCCAATCCTGCTTTCTTAAGAGCAATAGGTAATGCTTTTGAAGGAGCTGTTGTAAAGTTTTCAGGCTCATGTGCTGCATCAGCATAAGAAACGATTTTTGCTAAAGGTGTAAGCCCTAGTTCTTCCATTTTCTCTTTAGAAACAAGAATTAAAGCTGAAGCACCATCATTTAATGTAGAAGCATTAGCAGCTGTTACCGTCCCATCTTCTTTCTTGAATACAGTAGGAAGCGTTGAAATTCTGTCGAAGTTTACCGCTTTATATTCTTCATCTTCTGCAAAGATGACAGGTTCTCCTTTTCTCTGAGGAATAGAAACCGGTACGATTTCGTCATTGAATTTTCCTTCGCTCCAGGCTTTAGCTGATCTTTTATAAGATTCCACCGCAAAATTATCCTGTTCTTCTCTTGTAATATTATAGTCAGCAGCGCATTTTTCTGCACATACTCCCATGTGTACTTTATTGTATACGTCTGTAAGGCCATCCAGAACCATACCATCGAGCATTTTGATATCACCCAGTTTTGCAGCGACTCTTGCATTATAGTAATGAGGTACTAAGGACATATTTTCCATACCACCTGCAACAATTACCTCTGCATCACCTGCTTTAATAGCCTGTGCAGCCATTGTTACAGCTTTCATTCCTGAAGCACAAACTTTATTTACAGTAGTAGAAGGTGTATGTACTGAAAGACCTGCTCCAATAGCTACCTGACGAGCCGGTGCCTGACCTTCTCCTGCCTGCAGTACATTCCCCATATAGATTTCCTGAACATTATCAGGATCAAGACCAATTTTATCTAATGCCCCTTTTACGGCAGCGACTCCCAGCTTTGTAGCCGGAATGGTTGATAAGCTTCCCATAAAACTCCCCATCGGAGTTCTTACTGCGGAAACAATGAATACTTCTTTCATGTGTATAATTTTATTTTGATTTTGCTTTTGCATATATCAGCTCTATCTGAGAGTTCCCGATACGTGTCTGTATTTGTAAATAGTTGTCCTGAGTCTTCGTAATGGTATTGCTGAAGACATCACCCACCTTTATGCGATCATTTAGAGCTGTTTTCTCTATGACTATGGCTTTATAACTACAGTCATTCAAAAAAACAAGCGATGATTTTATATAGTCTTTACCATTATTAAAATATTCCGTTTGAACATTATCTTTAATGGTCATATTCCAAATTCCGGCAGGATAATCTACGCGAACAAATCTTCCTTCTTTTATACTGGAACATTTGGCCGGGTTATCCGGTTTTTTCAGTTCAAACCTCTGAGCTTTAACCTGCGAAATACCCAGTAATACCATCATTACCGAAAAAAATTTTAAAAGTCTCATATCTGTGTTCTATTATTTACTTTTTTATTGCTTCCTCCGGCAATCATTAGTAAAGCTCCCAGAAACTCTACTACCCAGCCCCATTTCAGTTTTACTACTCCTGCAAAGGTTTCTCTCCATGATTTAAAAGGTAAAAAGCTGAAATAATCCAACGACTGCATTTTTACTGCTATCAATGTGAATATAAAAAATAGGATCAGCAGAATACCAAAAAATCTTACGATTTTCGTATTGTTATTTACGATTCCAAAGACGGCACATGCTGCCAAAAGCCAACATGTAATGGCTAAATAATGGTCAAGTTTCCAATAGTTCCAATTTCCGATAATAGGTACATGTACCAAAGGTAAAAAGCTTCCTATAACCACTAATAATAGTCCTAATAACTGAATGTTTTTCATATTTACTAAAGTGCCAAAATACGAAAAAAAACACATTTCCAAATGATGTATTTCAAAAACAGAACATTCATATAAAAATAATAATTAATAACAAATAATCCTTATCAAAAATATTGATTTCACAAATAAATAAGGCATATATTAACAAATACAAAAATTCAAATTATGATTTATCATCTGTTTTTTATGCCCCCATTTGCAATTTATGGAGACTAAACTTATTACCTAAAAGGTCCATAATAAAAAATTGCACATTCATGACAAAAGCGCAATTTTTTATTTTTATGATTAATTGAATTAATGCTTTATTGAAGACAGATCTTCCGGATTGTGCTTATGTCTAAACAGAATGGCAAAGAACACAGCAAGAACCAGGGAATAAATAGCAAAAGAAAGCCATATCTGCTGCCAGTCTTTCACCATGACCACTGAAGAAAGAGTTCCATCAGCATTCACTACCGCATTAAAACTTGTTTTTAAAATCTCTAAGAAAGTAGGATTATCTGCTGTTGTATCTAAGTACGCAGAAAGATCTGTAGCAGTGGTAAACTTATGGGTAAAGAACTTATCTATAGCCCATCCTGCAATATAGCTTCCAAAAACAGCTCCAAAACCATTGGTCATCATCATAAATAATCCCTGAGCTGAAGATCGGATATTCTTATCTGTAGTAGTCTCCACAAAAAGAGATCCTGAAATATTAAAGAAGTCAAAAGCCATTCCGTATACAATACAGGAAAGAATGATTAACGATAATCCATAACCATCCGGAACACCGTATGCAAAGAATCCAAATCTTAATACCCATGCCAGCATAGACATCAACATTACTTTCTTAATTCCAAATTTCTTCAGAAAGAAAGGTATTGCCAAAATAAACAGGGTTTCTGAAACCTGGGAAATAGACATAATAATGGTAGACCTTTGTACTACAAATGAATCTGCATATTTTGGAAAGTGGGCAAATTCACTTAAAAAGACATCTCCATATGCATTGGTCAACTGAAGCGCTGCTCCCAAAAGCATTGAAAATAAAAAGAACAATGCCATTTTATAGTTTCCAAACAGCTTAAATGCATTAAGCCCTAATTGCTCAGATAACGGAGCTGTTTTGTCTATTAATTTTTGTGGGGGACATTTTGGTAACGTAAGGGCATAGATTCCTAAGACGATTGCTATTGCTCCCCCGATATAAAACTGTCCTTCGGTTGCTTTATTCCCAGTAAGGTTTGTAATCCACATAGCCACAATAAAACCAATAGTTCCCCATACACGGATTGGTGGAAAATCTTTTACTACATCCAAATTATTGTTTTTAAGGATAGTGTAGGAAATAGAGTTGGCAAGGGCAATGGTAGGCATATAAAAACACATTGCCACGAGCATCACCGAAAAGAAAGAATTAGGGTCAGCAGAATGTGGCAAAATGAAAAGAATAGCCCCGTAAAGGATATGCAAAACTGAGAAAATACGCTCGGCGTTTACCCAACGGTCAGCAATAATCCCAGTAATGGTAGGCATAAATATGGAAGCAATTCCCATTGTTCCGAAGACAGCTCCAAACTGTGTTCCTTCCCAATGTTTTGTGCCAAACCAGAAGTTAGCCATCGTAATCAGCCATGCTCCCCAGACAAAAAACTGGAGAAAGCTGAGGATGGTCAGTCGTAATTTTAAATTCATAGTTTATATAAAGTATCTCTTTTAATCAATTTTCTTTTTCCTCCTCTTAATTTCTTCCTGAATCTCAAGAGCAGTATCATAATCTTCTTCTCTAACGGCATCCTCCAATAATTTCTGAAGCTCCTCCATAGAAAGAGATGTTAAATTGTCTTCATTCTGCACAGTTTCTGAAAAGCCCTGCTCTTCTTTTGCTACATCTTCCAGTTCCAGTAAAATTCCGGCTTCATTTAAGACCTGTTGGGTCGTAAAAATAGGCGCATCAAATCTTACTGCCATTGCAACAGCATCAGAAGTTCTGGCATCGAGGATTAATTCTTCCTCGGTAGTTTTACTTTTAAAGTTGATGTTTGAAAAGAAAACACCGTCTACAATTTGATAAATAATGACAGAAACCAATTCATAATTGGCAGAAACTATAAATTTTGTGAATAAGTCATGGGTAAGAGGACGTGGCGGATGAATATCTTTCTCCAGTCCTAAAGAAATGGACTGGGCTTCGAAATTTCCTATAACAACAGGTAATTTTATGTGTGTTTCTTCATGCTCCAATAACAATGCGTAAGCCCCCGATTGGGTCTGACTATACGATATTCCGCGAATAATTAGCTGCTTATAATCCATAGCTACAAATATAGATTAATTTTTTATTGTGATTTTACTTTTTCACACAAAAATAAAAGCCCGGAAGCCGAGCTTTTATTGTATTGTGTATGACAATCAATGGTCAATAGTCAGGTTTACTTTGCAAGTGAATTATTAACATTAACAAGCAGAGCTCACTGGTTTATTTTCCATTCATTTTTATCCTTTTATTGCTTTGATTTTCTCTGTTAATGCAGGGATAATCTGAAAAGCGTCTCCTACTACTCCATAGTCTGCAGACTTGAAGAAAGGTGCTTCAGCATCACTGTTGATGACAACAATAGTTTTTGAAGAGTTTACTCCCGCCAGGTGCTGGATAGCTCCCGAAATCCCTACGGCAATGTAAAGATTAGGTGCAATAGCTTTACCTGTTTGTCCTACGTGCTCTGTGTGAGGTCTCCATCCGATATCAGAAACAGGCTTAGAACATGCTGTAGCAGCTCCTAAAACATTAGCCAGTTCTTCAATCATTCCCCAGTTCTCAGGTCCTTTCATACCTCTTCCTGCAGAAACTACAACTTCAGCTTCTTTAAGGTCTAATTTTCCTGAACTCTGCTCGTGAGAGATCACTTTAGTATCTTCATTAGCTACTGAAAGGTTCTTCACTTCTTCTGAACCGGATACTGCATTTTCTTTTACTCCGAAAGCATTTTGGGAAACAGTAACAATAACTCCGTTTCCTTCAGCCTTTGCATGCATAAATCCTTTTCCTGAGAATGCTTTTCTTTTTACCTGGAAAGGTGAAAGGCTTTCAGGGGCTTCCAAAGCGTTAGTAAGTAAAGAATAGTTCTTCATTACTGCAAGCATTGGAGCAATTGAAGAAGCATCGGTAGTATGGGGGAAAACGATAATGTTTCCGTCTAATACTTCACTTACAGCCTGAGCATATGCTTTTGCTGAAAAGCTCTTAAGACCTTCGTCTTTGATATTGATTACATTAGATGCTCCATATTTGTATAATAAATCTGAAGAATCGGTAGGGTTCACGGTGATTGCTGTCACTGTATCGCCAGCTTTATCAGCAACAGCTTTAGCATAAGACACTGCTTCAAAAGCTGCTTTTTTGTAAACTCCGTTTATATTTTCTGCGTATACGAATACTGCCATTTTTTAAATAATTTAAAGATTAAAAAATTAAAGGATTAAAAGATTGGATTCAGAGATAAGATTGGGTATTTTCTTCTGATTTCCATATCCCAATTTTTAGATTACCTTAGCTTCTTCGTGAAGTAATCTTACCAATTCATCTAGATTGTCTGGAGAAACCATTTTTACAGCAGCTCTTGGAGGAACGCTATCATAAGATACTCCCTGAACTTTCACTTCAGAAGAAGTAGGTTCTACTACCTGTAAAGGTTTTGTTCTTGCAGACATAATTCCTCTCATATTTGGAATGATAAGGTCTTTTTCATCTACTAATCCTTTCTGACCTGCAATAATTGCCGGTAGTTTTACAGAAATAGTTTCTTTTCCACCTTCAATTTCTCTTATAGCAGTTGCTTCGCTTCCATTAACGTCTAATCCTACTGACGCGTTAACGAAAGGCTGGTTGAGCAATTGAGCAACCATTCCCGGAACTGAACCACCGTTATAGTCGATAGATTCTTTCCCGCAAAGGATAAGGTCATATCCTCCGTTTTGAGCTACAGCAGCGATTTCTTTCGCTGTAGAATAGCTATCTTTAGGATCAAGGTTTACTCTTACAGCATCATTTGCACCAATCGCCAGAGCTTTTCTGATTACCGGTTCTGTAGCAGCGTCTCCTACGTTAATTACAGTTACAGTAGCTCCTTGAGATTCCTGAAGCTTAACCGCTTTTGTTAACGCAAATTCATCTAAAGGGTTAATTACCCACTGAATTCCGTTTTTGTCGAAAGCAGATTTATCTGCTGTAAAGTTAATCTTCGAAGTAGTATCCGGAACACTACTAATACAAACTAATATTTTCATGTGTACTATTTTATTTTTTCCCTTTTATGCACAAAACCAGCAACGGTTTATGCAGAGATTTTGTTTGAATTAATTTTTGCTAATATAAATAAAAAATATATTATGCATGCATAATACTTACTAAATTATTATTCAATACATTAGAAGTATTTACTTTCCTGGTTTTGTTGCTCTAAACTCTATTTTACTAGGCAAAACCCTAGGATTCATCTTTAAAATATCCAATATAAGATTTCCCATATCTTCAGGCTGAATCTTCCAGCTGTCTTTTTCGGATGGTGTATTTCCATTAAAATGAGTGGCCACTGATCCGGGCATAATGACGGTAGATTTAATATTATATTTTCTTAAATCAATCATTGCTGCCTGGGTAAATCCTACGACTCCAAATTTGGAAGCATTATAGCCAGCTCCATTTTCAAAAAAGTTAGCTCCTGCCAAACTTGAAATGGTAATATAATAACCTTCTGTCTTTTTCAGTTCTTCAACAGAAGCTTTTAAGGTATAGAAAACACCGGTGAGATTGGTTTCTATCATATCATTCCATTCTTGAGCTGTCAGCTCATCTACAGGCTTAAAAATACCTAATCCGGCATTGGCAATAACAAAGTCCAGTCTTCCGAATTTTTCTAAAACATATTGTATAGCTTCCTGTTCGCTTTCAAAGCTCCTTACATCAGAAACAATCCCTAACACATTTTCAGAATACTGCTTAAGCTCTTCTTCAGCTTTCAGAACATCATCTCTTTTTCTTCCTGAAAATGCCACCGAGATACCATTTTCCAGCAATATTTTCGCAATCCCAAAGCCTATTCCTTTAGTTCCTCCTGTTATATAAGCTGTTTTATTTTCTGACATAGCATAAAAAATTTAATGCTCTAAAATAACAAAAACGCTCCAATTGGAGCGTTCACTGATACTAAGATTTATCAGGTATTATTTTTTTATAAATTTCTCTGTCGTTTTACCCTCTTTCGTTTCAATATTAATGATATAGCTTCCTGCATTCAGGTTTCTTACATTTACTTTATCTCCGTCTAGATCTGCAACTACTTTTCTTCCGCTGATATCATAAACTTCCACTTTGTTTACTTTTTCTTTAGATTTAATCGTAAGAACATCGGATACAGGATTAGGATATAGAGAGGTCTCAACCTTAGATATCTTATTTTCAGCAGTGCCTAGTGTTCCTGTTTGCGTAATTTTAATATTGTCTACTATCAAAAGGTTTTGATCATTAGTATTAAAATGTCTAACATAGAGTTTTACACTCTGGCCAGCCAGATTACTAGGAATCGTTGCCGTTTTAGCTATTGCTGTTCTACCCGCTGTTACAGTTCCTTCAATCAAAGGAGTTTCAGTACCTGTAAATGCTGTAGCACTACTTGGCAACACATAAGCTGCGTAATGTTCTGCAAAAGCCTGAGAATCAGAAGATCCTACTAGAAAACTCAATGATAAAGTCCCAGTTGCAGGAAGTGTTATTGCTGGTGAAATTAATAAATTATCAGGAGTCAATGCTCCCACAGGTGCTGGTAACCACGATGCTGAACCTGCAACATTCCCAGAAAATCCCCAGCCATCAGAAGTTGCACTTCCTGTATAAAGCCCCCAGTTCCTTGTATCCCCGTCTCTATCAATTACGGTCCATCCAGCAGCGGTATCAAACGTTTCTTGAAACACGACTGTCTGTGCATTTAATAAAGTTAAACCTAGAAATGCACTCAATAGTAAAATTTTTCTCATCATAATTTTTTATTTTACAACAAGTTTAAGTACACCTATATTCTATTCCAAATTTAAAATGAGAAAGTTTATAAAACAATCAATAAAAAACCAAAAACCATATCACTTACTTATTAAATTCCATAAAAAATAATAAATTAATTAATAAATTCACTTATGCCTTTTGAATAATTTGGTTTAACAAAAGAGTACTTATACTTTTCATAATTGATTTTCAACAAAAAAACGCCCCAATTGGAGCGTTTACTAATAGGAAGGTTTATCAGGTATTATTTTTTAATAAATTTCTGACTGGTTTTTCCTTCTTTTGTTTCTATGCTAAGAATATAATTTCCTGACGGCAAATTCTTTATATCAATCTTATTGCCGTCTAGCTTTACATTGATTACTTTTCCTGATATATCTAAAACAGAAACATTTTTAATATCCGAAGAAGTGATAATATTTAGAATATCCGAGGCAGGATTCGGGAATAACTTCACTTTTGTAATAAGCTCCTTCTTACCATCTGTTTTATCGGATTGTATATTCCTTAAATTCAGACGCATATTATCTTTTAGGTTTTGACTTTTTGCCTCAACCTCACCTCCCGAGCATCTGCAATCTTCTATTCCCGCTACATATTGAGCTCCGTTCTCTATATAAGTATTAGGAAGAAGATTAATACTATTCCCGGCCTTCATAGTAATATTCTGAGCTGAATTCACTTTATAATTGAGCTGTGTAGTAATGGTATTACTTGCATGATAGGTATAAGGTATATTATGCACCTCTGCAGTAGTTAAATCATATGACATAACACAAGTACCCGTTCTTTTTGAAAGTGTAGGAAGTAATTGAGGAAAGCTGTTGGAAGCTCCCACATAAATCATACCACTAGGATAATTCAGGACATTAAGATTAATTGAGCTTTGCCCATAAACATCGGGATTTACTATTTGGCTCAGGCTGCGTCCTGCATTATAGCCAACCATATGAAAATAAATATCTCCTTTTGAGTTCCTTTGGATAGTACTGGGATAACCTAAACCATTTGTTCCCCACATTCCGTTATAAATTGGCGTGTATAACACATTGGAATTCGTAGAATTGAGCAGGTCTACAGCATAGAAGGTAGTAGTATTCCCAACTCCATAATAACCACTCACGTACAGTATATTAGCATATTGATTGAATTCGGCATTAAAAGCATCTATTCCGGCAATAGACAAATTGTAATCTGTAGTTAACAATCCTGAAAAATTATCAAAAGAGCGCACCATTCCTTCGTTTTCTTTTGTACCGGGATTGGAATTGTTTATACATATAAAGTGTGAATAATTACATGAAGTCTTTATCTCAGGAGAGGCCTTCATAGAAATTCCGTCATAACCGGTAAAAAAACCTGAAGTACCTAAATCATTCACCACAGGTGTTGTACTTAATCCTGAGCTGCTTAGGCGATAGGCGTATAATTTCTTCCCATTAGTTACTAAAACCCAATAAGAATTACCATCTGCGTGTGGAACAACTGTTACTGCTCTCGCATCATTAATTTCATTTCCCTGGCCATCTAAAACAGGAACTTTTATAAGATTCTGCACGACATCACCCAAAGGCTGCCCATTTGATCCTAAACCACCTAAAGACATATCCACTACTGAATACCGGATTATACCAGTATACATCCAGGTTGCTGCAAAAATATAATATAAATTAGGATTTGTAGGATGCTTTACAGTAGCAAGCTGAGGCCCACTATGCTCAATAAGCCCATTAGGCATCATCTGATGCTCCCTGTTCCAGACCTCATTCCCATCACTATAAAACAACAAATTTCCGCTACTATCGCTTACTGTCGCCGATGAATTTAAATTACTCATGGCACTGCCATTTACAAACTGAGGAGTACTCCCTGAAAAATTAATTCCTACATAATATCCAAAATACCAATTGTTATTTTCTCCTTGAGCATATGCCAAAAGTGACACTGCCAAAGACATTGATAAAAAGAGCTTTTTCATAAATAATATTTAAATAGTTGATCTATTATTTACGTGCATTTTTCTCCAACATTTCAATTCGTCTATTCTGCTCATCCATGTACTTTTGCTGCTTCTCCATTTGGTTCTGCTGTTGCAATGTATACAAGGTCAGTTCTTCTACTTTTTTAAGAAGAAGAATATTCATTTCTTTAAGTTCTATACCATTTTTGATAGCTTCTTCCGTAGTGGGCACTTCCGGCAGATGTCCTTTATGATCAATATAGGCCTGCAATTCTTTTAAAGGCATCAGTTTATAATCTTTAGCAAAGACATAATCTGCCCAGCCGTTGTTAGCTGCAATTTCAACTTTTAATTTCTCAGTTTTAATCCCATCTTTTACAAACAAGCGATAGCTATCACAGTCTACACAGGTCAAAGTATTGGTTCCCATCCCTATTTTAGAGGTAGAAGAAACAAAGAAAACCTTGCTTTCGGAAGGAACATCATTTATTGGGTTTAAACCGGAGTGAGATGGATATATATAAAGTCCATTAGCGTTAGAACCCGCTAGACTTCTAAAATTCTGTATAGTAAAATAAGAATCATGGTTCACTCCTGATGAAAAATAACCAAATTTAATAGCTCCATCTATCATTCTTAAATTTCCTTTACCTAAAGTAAATTTATCATAAGATTGAGCTGTCCCTACACTTACAGAACCTCCTCTGTAAATAGGATCCGTAGTCGTGTTATTACCTGTCCATTGTTGAGAAAATAAAGAATTGGCACACAAAAGTGCACATAAAATTGCAGTTGTTTTTTTCATGTTATTAATTTTTTTCTTTAATTATAAAAATATATAGAATATTTTTAACACGCAACTCATAAAAATAAAAAATTTCTTCATATTATATAATAAAAAAATTGATATACTATGGAGTTATAATTTTCTCTATAAATGTGATAAAGCTTTAATCAGTGTATTCTCTCCATAAAACATGATTAAATTGTATAACAAAGGACAGTATAAGATATATCAAAAACGCTCCAATTGGAGCGTTTACTGATTCAAAGATTTATCAGGTATTATTTTTTTATAAATTTCTCAGTAAAGGTTTTACCTCCTGACTGTATGCTCATAAAGTAAATCCCTGGCGAAAGATGCTTTACATCTACTGTATTATTCTGTAATCCTATATCCATCTTTTTTCCGACAACATCGTAAACTTCCACTTTTTCCAATGTATTCACAGCGTTTATTTTTATAAAATCTGTTGCTGGATTAGGGTATAGTGATAATATATTATAATCCACTTTATTGTCATTGACCCCCAAAATGGTTTCAGAATTGATTTTAATCTGGTCAATATAAGCCGTTCCTAAAGCATTATCATGCACAAAACGCAGCTGATCTATATTCAGCGGACTTACGGCCAGCCCTGTATAAATTAAAGTATCATTGAGATAGTATCTGATATCTGAAGCCGTTCCTATAACTTTACATCTATACCAGGTGTTCGGAGACCAGGTTTCAGGAGTAGGAACAAGTTCCAAAGAGCCGGAAACCAGATTTAAAATCTTTATCACACCCGTTTTATCAAAATCAAGCCTCACCACTAATTGCTCTGCAATACTGTCAACACCCTGGAATCCAAAAACAGAACCGTCAAGCTGAGAGATATTGATATCAAATGAAACCGAAAAATTGTTATAAGGAAGGGGTACCGGTAAATTATAAAAAACTCCTATGACAGGCTCCGATTGGGTCCCATAGGTATTTTCTCTGACAATTTTAAGGGAAGCATTTCCATGACTGGCATGATCCTGACTGACAACCTGGTTCATAACATGGGCTGGATTTCCTCCTGTAGGAGTACTTATCCAATTATTCTGTCCATGGATATTTGCGGCTAAAAAACCTTCATTATCTTCAAAAGAAACAGTCTCCTGAGCGAAAGAAAATATTGAAAGTAAGACACATGCGATTGAGTAGTATTTTTTCATAGTAAAGTTTAAGTTTCGGAATAAAAATAAAAACTTCAAAGAATTAAAAAAATACCATTAATCAACCAGAAATCCGATTATTGTCACTAATTTACAACCCCTAAAAATCATAGCAGGATAAGGTGTTTACTGCGAAAGCTGTCTACACTTTTTACAATAAATAAAAAATAGTTAACCGGAGCAAAAAACGTTTTTGTTCCGGTTTAATTGAGGATTGCCCTTCAGATCTGTATGGGGAATTTTCTAAATCTGAATCCTCTTTTTTCAAGAGCTTATTTAGATATAAAAAAATCAAGCGCTCCTGTAAAGAAGCGCTTGAGATACTGATATAATAAGTCTCTTATTTTGAATAGTTTTCAAAGAACAATGGGATACTTTCAATTCCTTTATAGAAATTAAAGAGTCCATAATGTTCATTCGGAGAGTGAATGGCGTCAGAATCCAGTCCAAAGCCCATTAATACAGACTTGGCTCCCAGAACTTTCTCGAACATCGCTGTAATAGGAATACTTCCTCCACTTCTGTAAGGCAGTACTTCTTTACCAAATGCTGTTTCCATAGCCTGTTTAGCTGCTAAAAACTCTTTGGTATCACTTTGTAATACATAAGGCATTCCTCCATGGTGAGGAGTCACCTTAACTTTTACAGTTTCCGGCGCTATTTTTTCAAAATATGTTGTGAATTTCTCCGTAATTTCTTCCGGTGTCTGATAAGGTACCAAACGCATTGAAATTTTAGCAAAAGCTTTTGAAGGAATTACTGTTTTAGCACCTTCTCCGGTATATCCTCCCCAGATTCCATTACAGTCTAATGTAGGACGAATGGAAGCTCTTTCAAGGGTTGTATACCCCTTTTCACCTTCTACACCGCTTAATCCGATTGATTTCTTGAATTCTTCAGGATTATCTTTCAGCTTGTTCATTTCAGCTCTGTCCTCATCAGATACTACTTCTACATTATCGTAGAATCCATCAATGGTAATATGACCGTTTTCATCAATCAGATTAGCAATCATTCTGGAAAGCACGTGGATAGGATTAGGTACAGCACCACCGTAAAGCCCGGAGTGTAAGTCTCTGTTTGGCCCCTCCACTTCTACTTCTACATAGCTCAGCCCTCTTAATCCTGTGGTTACAGTTGGCTGTTCATTGCTGTAGATATGGGTATCTGAGATAAGGATACAGTCACACGTCAGTTTTTCCTTATTTTCATTAACGAAGTCTCCTAAGCTTACAGAACCTACTTCTTCTTCACCTTCTAAAATAAATTTAACGTTACATGGCAGAGTGTTTGTCTTCATCATAGCTTCAAAAGCTTTCAGATGCATAAAGAACTGTCCTTTATCGTCTGCAGCCCCTCTTGCGAAGATAGCGCCATCCGGGTGAAGTTCTGTTTTTTCAATATAAGGCTCGAAAGGTGGTTTTCTCCATAATTCCAACGGATCTGCCGGTTGTACATCGTAATGTCCGTAAACCAATACTGTTGGTAAATTTTTGTCTAGGATTTTTTCACCAAAAACAATAGGATATCCTTTTGTTTCACATATTTCAACGTTATCAGCTCCTGCATTTTTAAGGTGCATTGCACATACATCCGCACATTTCAATACATCATTTTTATAAGCCGGATCTGCAGAAATGGAAGGAATTCTCAGTAACTCAAATAATTCATCAACGAAACGTTGTTTGTTTTCGTTAATGTAATTTAATGTCTCTTGCATTGTAAAAATTTATTTTGTTAAAATTAAAAAAAATGCCTGTCAGAGCCAAGTAAAAGGAGATGATTTTCCCAACTAATTACTTATTGTCTGATAATTGAAGAGCCAGTCATTTATTTTAATAAAAAATGCCCTGCAGAAACAGGGCACTTGTACGTCTTATACTTATAATTAGTGTTCAGCTTTTGGAGCCTCAGCTGTTTTCGGAGCTTCAGCAGATTTTGCAGCAACGCTATCTGTTTTAGGAGCTTCAGGTTTTGCAGCAGCTTCTTCCTTGTGCCCTTCAGCAGCAGCCTCGTGACCATTTCCGTGAGCTTCTCCACCTTGTGCATCATCAGAATATCTCTCTACCCCTTCTTCCAGTTTTAAAGTACCCTTATTGCCCCCAGCCTGGATTTTTTTACAGCTTACAGCTACAGTTGCAATCGCTAAACATATAACTAATTTTCTCATGCTTAAATTTTTGATTGCCCAAAATTAAGAAATCTTGCTTTTTTCGGCAACATTTTTAGAGTGATTTTAATATTATTTTCCCTTTTTTGGATTGTGTAAAAATAATATAGTGCTTTCCACCATCTTTTAAGCCATATTTCTTTTTAATTTCATCAGGCTTTAAAGGGTAGTTTTTTGAAATAATATTAAACTGCGATTTCTTTTTAACACTCTTAGATTCAACTACTTCCATTTCTAAAATCCTTCCTGGAAAATTTTCTTTTTTTTCAGTTGAAGTATAAATATGGGTATTAGGATGAAGTTTTTTAAGTCCAAATTTTTCTGAGATCAAATTAAAGATTCCTGCTTTTAAAATGGAATTATTGGGAATATAAATAAACTTTTCGGGTTCAGAATATTCTGAACGGGCATTTTCTTCTTCCCGGAACATAAAATTAAAAGGTGATTCTCCACTTTCAAGATTTACACAACAGCATCTGATTTCGTTTACTTTTTCATTTGCCAGAAATATGACAATTTCCTTTACATCATTTTTCAAAGCAACAATATCAATTCTGAAAATATCCGGTACAACAGAAATAAGGTATTTCAGATCAATCAACGGCGAAAGTTTAATGATCACCTGGTTGGAAATCGATAATAATTTTTCCTGGATTTCAAGGATATTGGGAGAAAGGTCTTCCAAAAGAAAGACTTTATTCTTTTGATGGTCTCTTCTGGCCGGATCTAAGTAAATGGTATCAAAATGCTCCTTATTCTCAATTAAGAAATCTTCCAGTTTCTGATTGACAAACTTTCCTTTTTTGCCTATAACATTCCAGTTATGCTCCACAATTTTCAGAAGTTCAGCATTTTGTTCCACTAAGGTAATGTCATCAAAATTTTGAGATAAATAGTACGCATCGATTCCAAAGCCGCTGGTAAGATCTATAAACTTTTTCCCTTTTATAATTTCCGATTTATAAAGGGCTGTTTTTTCGGATGATGACTGCTCTAAACTGAGCTGTGGCGGAAAAATAATGCCTTCTTTTAAGAGAAAAGGAAACTTTTTCTCCGCCACCTGTCTTCCTTTGATCTGCTGTACGATTTCCTGCATAGAAACCTCGGGAAATGGAGCTTTTTTTAACAGCAATGCATGTAGATCTGTATGCAGATTGGCATTAATGTACTTTTGAACTTCTTGATTTAATAATTTATTTCCCACAGATTCCACAAATTTCACAGATGATATCTAATTAATATTTCCGTTTATTTTTCGAATGATACTTTTATCAATATAATCAGTATTGAAGTTCACCAATATACCTAATTTCAATTTTGTTAGCTTTAAGTAACAATTGCTTATGATGGACATTACTTATTTCCGGAATTGATTTTATCTCAATAATAACTTTATTTTCTACGATTATATCTGCAATAAAGCTTGAATCAATAGAAATACCTTTAAATTCTATAGGGACAGGAACCTGGGTTTGAATATTCAAACCATTATTTCGCAAATCAAAAGCTAACACCTTTTCATAAACTTTCTCCAATAAACCAGGTCCTAATTCATTGTATACAGAAAATATAGACTTTCTTATATAAAAGCTTATTTCATTTTCATTCATTTGCTATAATTATTTTTTTTAACTCAGAATCTGTGATATCTGAGTAATCTGTGGGAACAGTTTAAAGTTTATTCAAACATTTCTGCCCAACGGACTGCCTTTATTTCTTTCTCACTGTATAGCTCCTCAATGGACTTTTTAACGTCTAATTTGGGATATAAATTAACGCCAATCAGTTTTATTTTGCCTTCTTCAACCCATTGCTGCTCTTTAACTGCATGGTCATAGATCTTATTCTGAACCACTCCCTGTTTTAAAAGCTCCAGATAGCCTCCCGCATCCTCCATTTCAACAAAAAGATCCCAGGCTTTCTCTGCCAGTTGTCTGGTAATGTCTTCTATGTAATAACTTCCGTTGGAAGCATCTTCAAATACATTGATAATACTTTCATAGGCCAGAACGATTTGTTGTTTAAAAGAAATCTCTTCTGAATTTTCAGTGCTTTTTTCTACAAGGTAATTATTGGTAAAAACAGCATCTGCCCCACCAATCATCGCTGAAGCAAGCTCAAGCGTAGAACGGATCAGGTTATTTTCATTATCTGAAACGGCTTTATTTCTTAAAGAAGTCTCTGCAAAAATATAAGGAACTTCATCTAAGCCATATTCTTTGGAAAGTTGATTGAAAATAATTTTAAAAGCTCTCAGTTTAGCCATTTCAAAGAAGTAATTTCCTCCTACAGCCAATCTGAAAATCAGTTTCCCTACAATCTCAGGACCATAACTCTCAATAAGCTCTTTAGCCTTGGCCAGGGCAATACCAAGCTGTTGATAGATGGCTGCTCCGGCGTTCTGGTGTAGGGAGATATCAACACAGATGTTTCTTTTAAAATCTTTGGCCAACAGTTCTTTTGCCAGCTGATCATCAATAATTCCATCTTTTTCATTAAAAACATCAATCAGGGAAAAATATTGATCTTCTTCTTTTGGACTGATATGGCCGGCAAGTTCTTTATTATTAACAAAAATTGTTTTCTCTTCCAGATTTTCTACATTCCGGTCTAATAAAAATGCAAATACTTCGTCTTCCAGGCTTTCGTGGTAAGAAGCTACCAGATGGGTGCTTTCTTCAACTTTTGGCAGGTTTACCAGAGGATTCTGAACTTCTGTATAAAAGGGCTTCACTTCTATCCCTTCCAGATTCTCCTTTTCTAAAACAGGGTAAATATCCTCTGTTTTAAGTTGCTTTTTTACCAGGTTTTCCCAGTTTGGAAGTATATTATTTGACATTAGTTTTGTTTATTTGTGATGTGAACTGCCAATAGTGAACATTGCTTCGCTAGCGAATTTCAATTTAAAAAATCGAAAGCACAGCGAATTGAGTGTTGCTCTATCCTATTCAACTTTTATTATTTCTTGGCGACTTTTGTGCTATCAACAACCAAAATAAAGATCTCTTCATTCGGTTTTTTCATAAAATAATTTTCCCGTGCATATTTCTCCTTTTCCGACTTATTGTTCATCAGTTTTTTATAGAAAGCATCATTCTTTTCGTATTCTTTTTTATAATACTCCAGCTGATCTTCATATTTACTGATCTCACCATTCAGTTCGTTAATTACGAGAAATGAGGTTTTATCAAAGAAAACCATCCATACCAAAAACATACAGATTGTAATGGTATATTTATTCAGAATATACTTCTGGATCAGCTTCAATGTTTCCGATTTCGGCTGAATATCTTTGATAAGGTTGTTTTCTTCCATTTTTTTAATGTTTTCTCAACGAGTTTTTAATAACAGTAGTTAAAAAATCAATCGCTACGGAATTCTGTTTCATATTTGGGATAATAAGATCGGCATCATTCTTAGATGGCTCGATGAATTCCTGATGCATTGGTTTCAGGGTAGTCTGATAACGGTGTAATACTTCTCCAAGGTCTCTTCCCCTTTCCTGGGTATCTCTTCTGATCCTCCTGATTAATCTTTCATCAGAATCTGCATGAACAAATACCTTCAAATCAAATTCTTTCAACAATTCTTTGTTGGTAAGAACTAAAATTCCTTCTACTACCAATACGTTTTTAGGTTCTACAGTGACATGATCTCCTGTTCTGGAATGCGTTACAAAGCTGTAAATGGGCTGTTCAATAGACTCATTATTTTTTAAAGCTTTAACATGTTTTATCAACAGTTCAAAATCGATGGACTTCGGATGGTCATAATTGAGAGCCTCTCTTTCTGTCAAGGTTAGATTTTGGTTATCATGATAATAATTATCCTGAGAGAGGATATTCATTCCCTCAATATCAAGCTGTTGAAGTATTTTATCAACAACTGTAGTTTTGCCGGATCCCGTACCACCGGCAATTCCTATTACAAGCATTCCTTTTTGTTTCTTTATAGTTGGTACAAATATACTGTTTTAGATAAAATGTAGCAATGTAAGAATATTGAGAAATTAAAAGATTAAAGGATAAAAAATTGAAAAATTCTCCGGGAAGCCCGTTATCCTTGCTATGTAACGCTTATTCCTGGGGTTTCATCTCCGGATTTAATAAAAAAACCGGTAAATTGATTACCGGTTTTTATTTTTATACTATTTCGCTTGTTAATTCTCTTGAAATTAATTTTTCGTGCATAGGCTTCAAAATATCCATTGAGCCTGTTTTTACGGTGCATTTGCCCTTATAATGAACAAGCATTGTGCATTGCTCTGCCTGCTCCAGGGTATGCTTGCATACTTCAATAAGACTGTCTATCACATAATCAAATGTATGAATGTCATCATTATGCAGCACCAGTTTATACACATCGTCCGTATCATCCAGAACGAGAACTTCTTCTTCATATTGACGTTTTGGATTTTCATAGTCTTTTATGCTATTATAAAAATTCATTTTTAACCTATTTTTTAAACTTCTCCGATTTTATCTGCTAAATTATCTAAAGCATTGGGCTCCTGATATACCAACTCAACAAGTTCTACGCTCTTGTTATTCATTTTCAAAATTTTGAAATGGTAGTTTTCAAGGTCAAATTCCTGGTTCTCTTCGGGAATCTCTGCCAGTGCATTAAGAATAAATCCTGCTAATGAGTTATACTCGCTTTCTTCAGAAAGAGGAAGCTTTTTAGGAAGGAACTCATTGATTTCGTCTAAAGGCTGTGTAGCCTGTACCCAATAGGTATTATCTGCTATTTTATCAACAATTTTTTCTTCGTCATCTTCTTCATCCTGAATTTCCCCTACCAGCTCTTCCAGAATATCTTCAAGGGTAATAATCCCTTCTGTTCCTCCGAATTCATCGATAACAATGGCAAGGTGCTGTTTTTTCTGCTGGAAAATCTTCAACAGATCTGAAACTTTCTTACTTTCCACCACGAAAAATGCATCACGCATCAGATCCCTAAGGTCTTCATGGTCAAGATCTCCCTTTCTTTTAACAAATTCCCTGATAATTTCCTTGGTATAGAAAATTCCGATTACATTATCAATGGAGTCTATATATACAGGGATACGCGAATACCCACTATCCATGATCTTGTTGATCATTTCATTAATATCTTCTTCAAAATCAATTGAAGTAATATTCTGTCTCGGAACCATGATCTGCTTGGCAGAATGATCTGTGAAATCAAATGCGTTTTTAATGATCTCATAGTTTTCTTCTTCAATTTCTCCACTATCTGCACTTTGTTTTACCAAAAGCTGGAGTTCTTCTGTAGAGTGAATTTCCTGTTCAGAAGCAGGATGAATTTTTACGAGTCTTAAGAATGTATTCGACATAAGGTTCATCAACCAGATAAACGGTTTGAAAACCGTATAGAAAACTCTCAATGGAACGGCTGTTGCCATTGTTGTAGCTTCTGATTTTCTGATTGCAATTGACTTGGGTATAAGCTCACCGAAAACAATATGCATAATGGTAATAAACACAAAACTGATTACCAATGCCACTGAAGTGATGGTGGCCTGGCTCATATTGATGCTGAGTGAGTGAAAAATATTTTCAATGATATGATGCAATGCGCTTTCCCCTACCCATCCTAAAGCCAGGGACGCCAATGTAATACCTAATTGTGTGGCAGAAAGATATTCATCCAGATGTTTGATGATATGTTCCGCCTGCTTTGCCATAGAATTACCTTCTGCAGCTTTTATTTGGATTTGTGAGTAACGAACTTTAACAATTGAAAATTCTGCGGCTACGAAAAAGCCATTTAGTAATACGAGAAATAAGGCCAGCAAAAGCCTGACTATGTCCGAGTCCATTTAGAAAGTGTATAAATTTAATTGACTACAAAGATATACAAAATATAAATAACAAAAAAAAGCATCGATAGGATCGATGCTTAATATTATGTTAAAATAATTCTTTATGAATTTTTCAAAGCTTCTGCTCCTGAAACGATCTCCAGGATTTCGTTTGTAATTGCAGCCTGTCTTGCTTTGTTGTAGAAGATCTTAAGATCATTTCTCAAAGCTTCGGCATTATCTGTAGCTTTGTGCATTGCTGTCATTCTCGCTCCGTGTTCTGAAGCTACTGAATCCAAGATTGCTTTAAAAATCTGAGTTTTAATAGATTTCGGAATCAAATTATCAAGAATTTCAGCTCTGTTAGGTTCAAAGATATAATCTGTTTCTACTTCTCCTTCTATACTTTCAGGCATTGAGATAGGAAGAACCTTTTCTGTAGTCACTTCCTGAGTAGCGGCATTAACGAATTTGTTGTAAATAACATAGACTTCGTCAAATTTCCCTTCTCTGAAGCTGCTCATTACTCCTTCTGTAACATTAGCAACCACATCAAAATTCAGATTATCATAAACAGAACTTGCATTAGTATATATTGAGCGGTTTCTTCTTACAGCATCATATGCTTTTTTACCTACAGGAAGAACTTCAATCTCATACTGAGAATTGTTCTGAAACTGAAGGTTAAGCTCCTTAACAATAGAAGAGTTGAAAGCTCCCGCAAGACCTCTGTTTGAAGTAACAGCGATGAAAAGTATTCTTTTAACCTCTCTTTTCTGAGCATATACAGAAATCTGGTCAGGATCAGAGCTAGAATTTACATTCTGGATAAGTTCCTGTAATTTTTCAGAATATGGTCTTAACATAACGATTGCGTCCTGTGCTTTTTTAAGTTTCGCTGCGGAAACCATCTTCATAGCACGGGTAATTTGCATCGTAGATGAAATTGACGTAATTCTGCCTCGTATTTCTTTTAAGTTTGCCATTAATTTGAGTTAGTTGTTGGTTGTCAGTTGTCGGTTGATAGTTTTAGAAAACTCTATAAACTATCAACCAACAACCATCAACTAATTTTAGTTATATTTAGAAGCTAAATCGTTAGCTGCCTGCTTAAGAACGTTTGTAATATCGTTATCAATTTTCCCAGCTTTAATTGCAGCCATTGTATCAGGGTGCTTAGATCTTAGGAATTCGATATATTCAATTTGGAATTCTTTTACTTTTCTGATAGGAACGTTTCTTAATAAGTTCTCAGTTCCAGCATAGATCATAGCCACCTGGCTATCTACCGGAAGTGGAGAGTTTACCGGCTGCTTAAGGATCTCAACGTTTCTTTCCCCTTTAGAGATAACTGCTAAAGTAGAAGCATCAAGGTCAGAACCGAATTTAGCAAACGCTTCTAATTCTTTATATTGAGCCTGGTCTAACTTCAATGTACCAGAAACTTTTTTCATTGATTTGATCTGAGCATTACCTCCTACTCTCGATACAGAGATCCCTACGTTGATTGCAGGACGAACCCCAGAGTTGAACAGATCAGACTCCAAGAAGATCTGTCCGTCTGTAATAGAGATTACATTGGTAGGAATATATGCAGAAACGTCACCCGCTTGAGTTTCAATGATTGGAAGGGCAGTTAATGAACCTCCACCTTTCACGATTGGTCTAAGAGATTCTGGCAAGTCGTTCATTTGCTTAGCGATGTTGTCATCAGCAATTACTTTTGCCGCTCTTTCCAATAGTCTTGAGTGAAGATAGAAAACGTCTCCAGGGTAAGCTTCACGGCCCGGTGGTCTTCTTAAAAGTAGAGAAAGCTCACGGTATGCAACAGCTTGTTTAGATAAATCATCATAAACGATCAATGCAGGTCTACCAGTGTCTCTGAAGAATTCACCGATAGCAGCACCTGCCATTGCAGAATATACCTGCATTGGAACCGGGTCTGATGCGTTGGCAGCAACTACTACAGTATAAGCTAAAGCTCCTTTATCAGCAAGAGTTTTAACGATTTGTGCTACTGTAGATGCTTTCTGACCGATAGCAACATATATACAATATACTGGATTACCAGCTTCAAAAAATTCTTTCTGGTTGATGATCGTATCGATGGCAACAGTAGTTTTACCCGTCTGTCTGTCACCAATGATAAGCTCTCTCTGACCTCTTCCTACAGGAATCATAGAGTCAATCGCAACGATACCTGTCTGTAAAGGCTCAGTTACCGGCTGTCTGAAGATAACTCCAGGAGCTTTTCTTTCTAATGGCATTTCGTATAATTCCCCAGAAATAGGACCTTTACCATCGATAGGGTTACCAAGAGTATCTACTACTCTACCTAACATTCCTTCTCCTACTTTGATAGAAGAGATTCTGTTTGTTCTTTTTACTGTATCACCTTCTTTTACTAATTTACTTTCACCTAGTAAAGCAACACCTACGTTGTCTTCTTCAAGGTTAAGTACAATACCTTCTACATCACTAGAAAATTTCACCAACTCTCCGTATTGTACGTTTTCTAACCCGTATACACGAGCAATACCATCACCGATGGTTAAAACTGTACCTACTTCCTCAACGTTGGATTGAGTATCGAAGTTGGCCAATTGCTGTTTTAAGATCGCAGATACTTCTGCCGGATTTATTTCTGCCATTGTATGGTTGTTTTTCTTAATTTAATTGAAAATCTTTTTTAACTTGGTTCAGTTTAGCCTTTACAGACGCGTCTACCTGCTGGTCACCTACTCTTAGAATATATCCCCCAAGAATTTCAGGTTTTACATGTAAGTTGATATCAAAATTTGAATCTGCTTTTACCAGGTTGGTAGATCTTAAAATCTGATCAAGGTTCTCTTTAGAAAGCTGTGTCGCTGTAGTAAGAGTGATTCTCTGTACTCCGTTGATATCTTCTACTTTATTGATGAACTCCTGAGCGATATTTCTCAGTTGGTTTTCACGTCCGTGTTTGATCACTAGTCTGATCAGATTCAGTGAAGAAACTGAAAAATCTTTAAAAATCTGGTCTGCTACCTCTATTTTCTTTTTTGCATCAATGTAAGGGGTAAGGAAGAATTTGTTTAAATCCTGAGATTCAATCATGATCTTCACTACATCTTTCATTTCAGAAAATACAGTAGCCGTTTGGCCTGATTCATTGGTGAAGTCAAGCAAACCTTGTGCGTATCTTTTAGCTACTTTAGATGTAAGCATTATTAGTTAAGGTTAGATTTGTTTAAATAATTTTGAACTAATTCGTTTTGAGCTTCGCTGTTGTCTAATTTTTGTTTCAAGATAGACTCGGCAATGTTTACAGATAAAGTACCAATTTGATTTTTGATATCTGCCATAGCTGCGTTTTTCTCAGCGTTGATAGTCTGCTTAGCAGCTTCGATTAATTTATCTCCTTCAGATTTTGCAGCATCTTTAGCTTCTCCCACGATTCTGTCCTTAATCTCTCTAGCTTCTTTAAGGATAGCATCTCTTTCGATCTTAGCTTCACGAATGATTCTTTCGTTGTCTTCTTTTAAAGTCTCCATTTCTTTTCTAGCTAATTTAGCTTGATTAAGAGCGTCAACAATAGAAGTTTCTCTGTCATTGATAGATTTTAAAATAGGCTTCCAAGCGAATTTACCTAACAGAAATAATAATGCTAGAAAAATAACAGACTGGATAATAAATAATCCTGATGAAAACTGATGAATTAATTCCATTATATAAATGTATAAATAATTATTACTTTTTTAAAGAACCATTACCTGTAACCAACCGTTACAGATAATGGTTTGATTTTAATTAGTTTACTGCGAATAGAGCAGCAAACGCAACACCTTCTACAAGTGCAGCTGCGATAAGCATAGCTGTTTGGATTTTTCCAGATTGCTCAGGTTGTCTAGCGATAGCTTCAAGAGCAGCAGCTCCGATTTTACCAAGACCGATACCTACACCTAGTACTACGATACCAGCACCTACAATTTTAGGGATTTCCATAATATATAATTTTAAAAAATTTGTTTAACTATAATTTTAATTTCAATTAGTGAGCTGCATGGTGTTCGTGCTCATGCTCGTGCTCTTGTACTGCCATTCCGATAAATAAAGCTGACAACATCGTAAAGATATAAGCTTGCAGGAATGCTACTAATACTTCAAGTAAATAGATCACTAATGTTAAGAATGGGAATGCAACACCTGCTGCAAAATTCTTAAACACATAGATCAGCCCGATCAAACTCATTACTACAATGTGACCTGCAGTCATGTTTGCAAAAAGTCGGATCATCAATGCAAATGGTTTAGTAATTGTTCCTAACAATTCAATAGGAAGCATAATTAACTTCATTGGTACCGGTACTCCTGGCATCCAGAAGATATGTTTCCAGTAATCTTTATTTGCAGAGAATGTTGTGATCAGGTAAGTAAGGATAGCCAGGAAGAATGTCATGGTAATATTACCTGTAACATTGATTCCAAAAGGCATCAATCCTAAAACGTTAAGGAAAAGGATAAAGAAGAATACCGTTAATAAGTATCCCATAAATCTTTTATACTTGTGTCCGATATTTGGAATAGCTACTTCGTCTCTTACAAAGATGATCAAAGGCTCTAAGAATCTTGCTGCTCCGGTAGGAACTACAGATTTTTTATAAGATTTAGCCATTCCTGCAAATACTACCAACATACAGATTGACACTAATAAAAGGATAAGTACACTCTTTGTAATAGAAAGATCTAGGGGTCTTTCGTTAGTAGGGAAACCATCTTCACCAAGTGTTAAAGTTCCCGCTGCATCTGTTTTGAAAATTTTCTCGTGGTGCAGTTTATAATAAGAACCGTCTACTTCAGTGGTTTCACCATGCATAAAACCTTCTTTGCTGTTGCTCATAAAAGCATGGATTCCGTTATCATAGAAAATAACAGGAAGAGGGAAACCTATATGGTGACCATCTTTATCAACCATCAATGTAAAATCATGTGCATCTAACAAGTGATGATCGATGAACTCTTTGTTTTCTTTACTTGCTTTGTCTTTTTCTGAAAGCTCTTGGGTAGGAGCCGCCCCAGCAGCAACCTCACCGTGCTGTGCAGACACTAAGTTTAATACAAAAATACTGTAGAATAAAACTGCGAATTTCTTAAACATTGATAGGTTTTTTTCGTTGTGCAAAAATATGATATTTTTTCTAGTTTCAATAAATAATTTTACTGTTTTTTATCATGATTAATTAGCTTGATCGCATAGTACGTAAGCAGTGTTGTCAGGACAAAATATGGGATTATAAAATGAAATTTATAGCCTGGGATCATTTCAAAGTTCAGTTTTTTTCTGATTAGGTACATCAAACCGAATTTCAAAAGGATCAATCCGATTACTGATAATCCTAAAAACTCCGGTGCTACTCTATTAATTAAAATAAGAAGCGTTACCATCATCATAAACATAACACTTAAAAAAAGATAAAATTTTATAATAATAATTTCATCCAGATGAAAAACAAATTTCCAAAGGGAAAAATGTATCAGAAATGTCAGAAAGAACAGAACAACTGTTAAAATATTAGGATTAGATTTCATTTTATAATTTACTTTCACCTTGCCTTTATCCCAAGGTTTCTTTTAGCTGATCACAAAAATAGACTTTTTCTATCGTATTCTCATACGATTTGATATATATCATTTTTTCTCTATATATAATATTACGTGTATAGACTCTTTAGATATGCTAAAAATTCCTTATTTTTGCAAACCTATAATTTACAATACATATGTTTAATAGTTTACAGGATAAATTAGACAAGGCATTACATAATATTTCCGGACGTGGAAAAATTACCGAAATCAATGTAGCGGAAACCGTAAAGGAAATCCGTAGAGCATTGGTGGATGCTGACGTTAACTATAAAGTAGCAAAAGATCTTACTAAGAGAGTTCAGGATAAGGCATTAGGAGAAAATGTACTTACTTCTCTTACTCCGGGACAGTTGATGACCAAAATTGTTCATGATGAATTGGTAGATCTTATGGGAGGTTCTCAGGAAGGAATCAATCTTTCGGGAAAACCTGCTGTAATTCTTATTGCCGGTCTTCAGGGTTCCGGTAAGACTACGTTCTCAGGAAAGCTGGCTAATTATTTACAGACAAAAAGAAATAAAAAACCTTTATTGGTAGCTTGTGACGTTTACCGTCCTGCTGCTATTGATCAGCTAAAAGTCTTAGGAGGACAGATTAATGTTCCGGTTTTCACTGAAGAAGGTTCTACCAATCCGTCTACGATTGCTGAGAATGCAATCAATTTTGCAAAAGCCAACAACCACGATGTGGTCATTGTGGATACTGCAGGTCGTTTAGCGATTGATGAGCAGATGATGAACGAGATCAAATCTGTACATTATTTCATTAAGCCGCAGGAAACGCTTTTCGTAGTAGACTCTATGACAGGTCAGGATGCTGTAAACACAGCAAAAGCATTCAACGAAGCTTTAAATTTTGACGGAGTTGTGCTTACCAAATTAGATGGTGATACAAGAGGGGGTGCTGCATTAACCATCCGTTCTGTAGTAGAGAAGCCAATTAAATTTATTTCTACAGGAGAAAAAATGGAAGCTTTAGATCTTTTCTACCCTGAAAGGATGGCAGACAGAATCCTGGGAATGGGAGACGTTGTTTCCTTGGTAGAAAGAGCTCAGGAGCAGTTTGACGAAGAAGAAGCTAAGAAACTTCACAAAAAAATTGCTAAAAATGAGTTTGGTTTTGATGACTTCCTTAAACAAATCAACCAGATCAAGAAGATGGGTAATATGAAGGATTTGATGGGAATGATTCCTGGAGTTGGAAAAGCAATAAAAGATGTAGAAATCAGCGATGATGCCTTCAAGCATATTGAAGCTATCATCTATTCTATGACTCCTGACGAAAGAAGAAGACCTTCTATCATCAATACGCAAAGAAAGAGCAGAATTGCTAAAGGAGCAGGAAGAAAAATCGAAGATGTGAATCAGCTGATGAAACAATTCGATCAGATGGGTAAAATGATGAAGATGATGCAGGGCCCTCAAGGAAAGCAAATGATGCAGATGATGAGCAAAATGCCAAATATGCCGGGAATGGGTGGTATGCTTGGAAAGTAATTCAGACAACAACAATATTCATAAAAAACTCTCAGAATTTTTTCTGAGAGTTTTTGTTTTATTCAAAAATCTGATTATTTAAACTTATATCCTAATCCGATCTGGAAGAAATTCATCTTCAGCTTTTCATCATTAACAGGATTTTTAAGCATATTAGTAAGTCCGAAACTATAACGTGCATCTACAAATAAACCTTTATAAACGTTATAATCTGCTCCAAAGAACAAACCGAAATCCGTAGACTTCAAATTATCATTAAAAGCCCTTTCAAGGAACTCCTCTCCTTCTCTGATGGCTCTTGGATCTGCCATAGCTCCACTTACTTCTATTTTGGCTGTCGTATTTGTTTTAAAGCTTACATAGGGACCTGCATAGATTCCCAATTCTGGTGTTGCATAATATCTTGCGGATATAGGAATTAAAATCCTGTTAAAGTTAAGCTTTTCAGTTACTTTAATATTGGAAGGAAAACCTACTTCTGCTTTCCCACCCAAATTAGCGTATTCAACCTCTCCCTGAACAGCAAATTTTCCGTTGAATTTATGCTCCACCAAAGCTCCCACATAAAATCCGGATTTAGACTTTAAGCTTCCACTTACTCCTTCAAATTCAGGATCTTCATTGGAATTTAATTTTGATAATGCATAACCGGCTTTTACTCCGAATTTTGTTTGTGCATTCAACCCTGCAACCAGTGCAAGTGCTGATACTAAAAGAATTTTTTTCATGATTATTATATTTAATTTTTATTTGAAATAAAGCTTTAAAAATAAACTTTTCCAGCTTTACTTATATTGTTTTGTTTTTATTTTGCAAAAACATATTTAACCCCAAAAATCACGGAAGATAAATTCAGTCCGAATTTGTAATTATTCTTTCTTTCCACTCCTTCATAATCAGCTTTATATGTATTATATCCAAATTCTCCCAAAGTAGCCTCCATACTCCAGTTTTTATTTAGGAAATAATCTAAACCGGGCTTGATAGTAACCCCTATACGAGTGTAATTTCTGACAAACCGAAAAAAGCTACAGCTCCTGCCACTAATAGTTTTTTCATGATTATTATTTTTTAAGAGTAAAAAAGCCCCAAGAAATTCTCAGGGCTTCATTGCTATATGCTTTGTTTATTATTTTGCAAATACATACTTAACTCCGAAAGTTACAGAAGATAAATTCAATCCGAATTTATAATCGTTTACTCTCTTAGCTCCGTCAACATCTACTTTAGAAGTATTGTATCCGAATTCACCGATAGTAGCTTCGATAGACCAGTTTTTGTTTAAGAAATAATCTAAACCTGGCTTAACGTTAACTCCGATAGAAGTGAAGTTGTTTTTAGTAGAAGTAGATGAAGAAGTAGTAGTTCCTCCAACTGTAGTTGTAGAAGTAGCTTCATCTTTGTTTTGACCGAATACCATTGGTACTTCTAATTGACCGAAGATATATAATTTTTCACCAACAGTCCAGTATTTTCTTACGAATGGAGCTACAACAAATCCAGAAACAGTTTCTTTTGCATCTACAGTAGTTGCACCAATTGTAGAAACAGTTTTTGTGTTATCATTTTGGTAGCCTAAACCTAAACCTACTGCTAAGTTAGTATCTACGAAATAACCTACCGTTGGAAGAACTTTGTAGCTCTCAACTTTTGTATCTGTATTGTTATTTTCGTTTTGAGAATAACCTACTTGTCCTGATAAATATGCAGTTCCTTTAGCAATCTGAGCGTTTGATAAACCAAAAAGTGCAACAGCACCCGCTAATAATATTTTTTTCATTTTAAAAAATTTTAATACTTTCTGAGGGCAAATTTACAGTGACCTCCACGAATATTAAAATTTGTTAACGTGATTAATATCATTGTTAATTATTAACCTTTTGTAAACATAAATTATATCAGGTGAACAGCTTTGACTTTTTCACAATATTATGAATAAAAAAATTACAATTCTTCAATTAGAGTCCAGTATCTTTGTTCTTTTTAATTTGTTAATTTTGTCAAAAATACTACCCCACTAAGAATTTTTGTTAAAATTAATAACGTAAAATATTAACATATAATTAATTAACTCTTAAAAATTAAACAATTGTTTATAAATCTTTATAAAAACTCAACTCTTCTTTTTGAAAATTAGATTAAAAAATTCACAATAACCATCAGAAAGTAAGTTTAATAGAACTTTAAGAATATCCTAAATTATCAGAGTCTTCCGGAACATTAGAAACTTGCTTGATAATCAGAAATAAGAAACTCCGGCTTTTGGCCAGAGTTTAGTATACTATTTTTAAACCTTCTT
Organism: Chryseobacterium sp. Bi04; assembly: GCF_918698085.1. Lineage (GTDB taxonomy): Bacteria > Bacteroidota > Bacteroidia > Flavobacteriales > Weeksellaceae > Chryseobacterium. The sequence goes on along the minus strand of NZ_CAKKLP010000003.1, from coordinate 179,856 downwards.
ATTTCAAAAAGAAGTTATATCCAAGGTTAACAGCCCCTACATTCCAGCTATAAGAACCCCAGCCTACTTTTCTACTGTTGCTTATTGACTGGTATCCCAGATACAATTCTCCTTTAGACATCTGGTATCCGAATTTCGGCTGTACATAGAAACCTCCGTCCATACCGTCTTTTGTAGAAATACCATATCCAAGGTCTAACCCTACAAAAATAGGAGCACCGGAAAATTTATACTTACCGGATACAGCTACCGGAATAAATCCGAAGTCATCAAAATTGTCTTTTCCAAAGAAATGGGAATATCCTGTTGTAACTCCCAGGTCAAGGCCTTTTGTAATATTCCACATATAAGCAGCATCTACACCTAATGTAAATGACGAAATATCACTTGCATCGGATACAGGAACACCAATATGTCCACCTAGTTTAAAACCTTCCTGTGCTTGAGCAGCACCTCCTAAAAGTGCAAAAGCACCAATTAATAATAGCTTTTTCATTTATTTGACTAGCGTTTGAATTATTGTGCAAAAATACTAATTATTTATGATAAAATTAAAATCTTAAGAATGATATCATTCAAATTAAAAAAGCAGAACAAATTTGTTCTGCTTTATATACTGATTAAGTTAAAATCTTAAATAATTAGTTTCCTCCGAATTTGAAGCCAACACCAACTTGTAAGAAGCTGTTCGTTAATTTTCCGTCTCCTGAATCTTTCGCCAGGTTAGAAACACCGTAGTTATATCTTGCATCAAAGAATAACCCGTTTTCCAAAGCATATTCTGCACCGATGAAAGGAGCGATATTCAAAGTATTTACCTGGTCTTTGATATCTACTTTATCTCCTAAACCAAATTCAGCAGCCAGTTCTCCTGGAATCTCCGCACCTCCTGTTACTTCATATTTTGCATTGGCAGTAAGGATAATACCAAAGCTGGCACCAGCAGAAACAGCTAAATTTTCAGTAATAAAATATTTAGCAGAAACAGGAATCAATAAAGTACCGAAAGTCGTTTTTGCTTTTACACGTACATTTCCGTCGAAATCTCCTTCGAATGCACCTGTCTCATCTACTTTACCTCCAAGTGGTGAGTACAAAACCTCCCCCTGAATACCGAATTTATCTCCGAATTTATGCTCAACCAAACCGCCTACATAGAATGTATGCATTGGATCTGAGCTCTCAGACTGGCCATCAGCCTTCATTTTCAATGTTGATAAAGAATATCCGGCTTTAGCACCGAATTTTGTTTCCTGAGCGTTTACATTTGCTCCCATGACAGCTACTGCTGCAATAAGTAAAAGTTTTTTCATTTTAATTAGTCTTTAATTTTAAGGACTGCAAAACTAATTATTTTTTTCTATTAAACAAATTTTATAGAATAAAACAAACGTTAATAGAAGGTTAATGGAAAAATTTTTACATGCAATTAATCATTTCTTAGTCTTTTTTCCTCATCGTTATATGCCAGGATAATTTTTCTAACCACAGGGTGTCTTACCACATCTTCTTCCGTAAGATGCACAAAACCAATTTCTTTCACCCCTTCTAAGATTCTCATCGCCTCTTTCAATCCGGACTGCTGATTTTTTGGAAGGTCAATCTGACTTGGATCTCCGGTAATGATAAACTTAGCATTCATTCCCATTCTGGTAAGAAACATTTTCATCTGGGCATGAGTGGTATTCTGCGCTTCATCAAGGATAACAAAAGCTTCATCAAGGGTACGCCCTCTCATAAAAGCCAAAGGAGCTACCTCAATTATCTTTTTTTCCATGAAACCTTCAAGTTTTTCATGGGGAATCATATCACGGAGTGCATCATATAAAGGCTGTAAATAAGGATCCAGCTTTTCTTTAAGGTCTCCCGGTAAAAATCCAAGGCTCTCCCCTGCTTCTACGGCAGGTCTTGTAAGAACAATTCTTTTCACCTCTTTATCTCTTAAAGCTCTTGCAGCCAATGCCACACTGGTATATGTTTTTCCGGTTCCCGCAGGACCAATTGCAAAAACCATATCTTTTTTCTCCGTTTCCTTGACCAGTTTTTTAAGATTGGTGGTTTTTGCCTTTATTATTTTTCCATTGACTCCTTTTACAATAATATCCTGATCAAAAATCAGTTGTTTTTCATTTTCATCTTTAATATTGAGGATATTTTCAACATCTTTAAGCTCTATTGAATTGTTTTTAGAAATAAAACGGACGATATCATCCAGTTTTTGCTTCAATATGTCTAAAACCTCCTGATTTCCCATCGCAAAGATAAAATGATCTCTTCCAGTAATTTTAAGAGTGGGGAAGCTTGATTTTATTAAGTTGAAATATTGGTTACTAACTCCATAGAAGATTTTCACATCAGTATCTTCCAAATCATAGGTTAATTCAAACATGCAGTATTTTTATTTTAGATTTTAAAATTAAAGCTTTTTTTCAAATTTATATCAAATTCTTTTCAACAATCTTTCGGGCATTCTTTTTATTTTAAATAACTTTGCAATACTTCACTATTCTAAAATTGCTCATGTCAATTATTACCCTTACTTCGGATTTCGGAAATTTAGATTACAGAGTTTCGGCTGTGAAAGGCAAGATTCTGTCTCTAAACCCTGAGGTTAATATTGTTGATATAACCCACGAAATCCAGGCATTCAATCTTATACAAACTTCATACATTGTAAGAAATGCCTATAAATATTTTCCAAAAGGAACTATACATATCCTTGCTGTAGACAGTTTTTTCAACAAATCAAGAAAAAACATTCTTTACAAAGCTGACGGCTCTTACTTTCTGGCAGCAGACAACGGTCTTTTGAGCCTCATATTTTTTGATATCAAACCTGAAGCAATCTATGAGATTACGCTGAATAACCGTTTTGATGATGTTATAGACTTCACCTCTACTGATATTTTTGTTCCTGCAGCCGTACATCTTGCTAATGGAGGATTGCCGGAAGTAATTGGAAGAAAAATAGAAACCACCAAACAGCTGATGTTCCCAAGACCTGTTCTTAATGAGTCTGAAGGAATGATCATTGGGGAAGTTACTTATATTGATAATTTCGGAAATATAATTTCAAATATCAGCAAAGATTTCTTTGAAAGTGCCGGCAAAGCCTATACAAGTTTTACGATAAAATTCAGAAATCTCACCCTGTCAAGAATATTTTCAAGCCATACGGAAGTGGTTTCCGACTGGGAAAGGGAGACAGAATTCCATGGGCAATCTGCTGCAATCTTCAATGACAGTCAGCTTTTGGAACTTACCATCTATAAAGGGAGCAAGAAAAACGGGGCCAAAAGCCTGTTTGGATTGAATGTAGGCGAGAATATCTATATTGAATTCTCCTAAAATTATATATTTCATAAAAAAACCGATTTTTTTTATATATTTGTCAAAATCTAAAAATCAAAAATGGCAGAATACAAATTATTGCTTCCTTCCATGGGAGAAGGGGTTATGGAAGCGACAATTATCACTTGGTTATTCAATGAAGGTGATAACGTAAAAGAAGATGACTCTGTAGTAGAAATTGCAACAGATAAAGTAGATTCAGACGTTCCGACACCAGTTTCGGGGAAAATCGTGAAAATTTTAAAGCAAAAAGATGAAGTTGCCAAAGTTGGTGAAGCCATTGCTATTTTAGAAATTGAAGGAGAAGGTACTGCATCGGAGGAAGTAAAAACGGAAACTCCGGCTGCTACTCCAGATACTGAAACATTAAAAACAATTGAAGAGCCGTTACAAACTGTAGCTGCTTCAAATGTAGAATTCTCAGGAGACCTTTATTTATCTCCACTTGTAAAATCAATTGCACAACAGGAAAACATTTCTGAAACCGAGCTGAAGTCTATCAAAGGAAGCGGTTTGGAAGGAAGAATTACCAAAGAAGATATATTGGCTTATGTTGCCAACAGAGGAAGCCAGCCGGCTCAGCAAGCAGCACCGGTACAGGCTGCTCCTGCTCAGAAACCAGCAGTATCTGCTCCGGCAGCTACAGTTCCGGTAAGTGCAGGTGATGAGATCATTCCAATGGACAGAATGAGAAAGATCATCGCTGAAAACATGGTGAAAGCAAAACATATTGCTCCACACGTTACTTCTTTCATAGAAACAGACGTTACCAACGTTGTAAAATGGAGAAACAAAAACAAAGCGATCTTCGAAAAACGTGAAGGTGAAAAACTGACTTTCATGCCTATTTTCGTAAAAGCGATTGTAAAAGCAATTCAGGACTTCCCAATGATCAATGTTTCTATCAGTGGAGACAATATCATCAAGAAGAAAAATATCAATATTGGTATGGCTACAGCCCTTCCGGATGGGAATCTTATTGTGCCTGTTATTAAAAATGCTGATCAATTATCTCTTTCTGGTCTTGCAAAAGCAATTAATGACCTGGCTTACAGAGCAAGAAACAAAAAATTAAGACCTGAAGATACACAAGGGGCAACCTATACAATCTCTAACGTAGGAAGCTTTGGAAACCTTATGGGAACTCCAATTATTCCTCAGCCTCAGGTTGCTATTTTAGCAATTGGAGCTATCGTTAAGAAACCAGCAGTTCTTGAAACAGCAGATGGAGATGTTATTGCGATCAGAAACTTAATGTTCATGTCTCATTCTTATGACCACAGAGTTGTAGACGGATCTTTAGGAGGAATGATGCTGAAGCATGTGCATGATTATCTTGAAAACTGGGATCTGAATACTGAGGTTTAAAAGCAGAAGATAGTTCCTTTGAAATTTACCAGAAAATAACAGTTTAACCAACACTCAAACAGATATTACATGAAAAACGCAACTTTAATTGCAATAATTTCACTAAGCCTCATTATTCTTATTGATCTTATTCAGTTTATTTCCAGTTTTTTTGAGTTCTACTCTATGGAACTGTTCCGCGTTTTTGGTGTTTTAAACCTTATCTGTTTTATCGGTATTCTGCAGTTTTTCGTTAAATTATACAATAAACAAAAGGAATGAATCGTGAACTCAGGGAACTTTTTGAAATAAAACAGGACGAAGAAAAAAACATTCAGCCTGCCGACCAAAACGTAAAGAATCATATCTTGATACGTCTTGCAGCGCTTATTTTTGGAAGTATTGTTTTTTTTATTGCAATGACTCAAGCTAAAGGCTGGGACGTTCTGGGTTATCTTTTCTTTATGATGATATTTCATGCTGTATGGCTTCTTTTCATCATTATTGAAATGGCTATTCTTCAGGGCAATGAAAAACTAAAACTGAGGAATGTTAATTTAACTTTCACTCTTATTCTCTTATTGATCTATGGAATAGGTGCTGCCGTCATCTTGGGCGGATCATAAAATAAACTACAGCAGGCTTTCATTTTTGGAAGCCTGTTTTGTATTGTAACGGTACCTGTTTTTATGACATCAGATTGAGAGATAAGCTCTAAGTTTATCAAGAACTAAAATCGGAATCTCACTTAGTAACGGGTGAAATTTTGTTTTTATAGGAAACCTGATTATGGTAACAGATTCATCGAACACAACTGTTGGGAATGAAAAAATTTAATTTCTAAAGTTTTCATGGATCAGTCTCAAAAGTTGTGGACTAAGCAAATTGGATCAAACTAAAACTTCTTGTTTGGATAACATTAAATATGTAATTTTTATATTTTGACTTGAAAATAGGATGGAAATAACCTTTTATTCACGCAAAGGAAAAATAATTCGGATGCTCTATTGTAAGAAAGCAAAGAAAGGCGACTTTGTCGCTGAATAAGCGATATAAAAAAGTTAGCTTCATCAAAATCGATTTCTAATCGATTCATTCTTGGCTCACTTAAAAATCAAGCGTAATAAAAATAGAACTTTGCGTCAAAGAGAAACTGTATTGATGTAGTTGATGTTACTCCCCAACTTTTGCACCTGATCCGTTTTCATTAAATATAATTTTCAAAATTTTACCGTAATTTCACCCCAGAAAATAGACAAATGCTGAAAATCCTTGCTTTTATACGGAGATCCGTTAAAAAATCTTTTGACAATATTCGAAATGAGCAGCTAAAATATAATCTGCTTCAAGCTATTCCCTTTTGGATAGGATCTGTTATTACCGGATTTTTTGCTGTATTGTATGCCAAAATATTTGCATGGGGTGAAAACCTGATGAATCTTATTTTTGACTGGCATGCATGGATGATCTTTATTATAGCACCTGTTGGATTTGTACTTTCCTGGTGGCTGGTAAAGGAATTTGCACCCAATGCTAAAGGAAGTGGTATTCCACAGGTAATGGCAGCTGTAGAACTTGCCAATCCGAAGGAACATAAAAAGATCAGAAGCCTTTTAAGTCTTAAAATTATTTTTTTCAAAATTCTATCTTCCGTCATTTTAGTAATTGGCGGAGGTGCTGTAGGACGTGAAGGTCCTACAATTCAAATTGCAGGTTCTGTTTTCAGAAAAGTAAATGAATACCTTCCTGAATGGTGGCCAAAGATCTCCAAAAAAAATATGATCATGACCGGAGCAGCTGCAGGACTTGCTGCCGCTTTTAATACTCCGTTGGGAGGAATTGTATTTGCAGTAGAAGAACTTTCAAAAACCCATATCAATTATTTTAAAACGGCTTTATTTACAGCCGTTATTATTGCCGGCCTTACCGCCCAGACATTGGCTGGATCTTATCTCTATTTAGGGTATCCTAAAACGCATGATGTTTCTTTGCTCATTATGTTCCCCATTGTACTTGTTGCAGGAACTGCAGGTATTCTGGCAAGCCAGCTTTCCGTTATCATGCTCAGAATCAATGGCTGGAAAAAGAAAAAACTGAAAACAGATAAAGCCACTGTTCTGTTCCTGATCATTTGCGCCCTGGTTATTGCCTCTATTGCTTACTTTATCAACAGGGAAATTCTGGGTTCCGGAAAAGAGATTATGGAGCGTGTTCTTTTCACCAAAGATAAACATGAAGACTGGTATGTGCCGATTTTAAGAATGCTTGGTCCAGCCCTGTCTTTTACATCAGGAGGTGCAGGCGGTATTTTCGCACCTGCTCTCACCGCAGGTGCAAGTATAGGTTCTGTAATCTCAGGAGCTATCCATCTCACCCCCAACGAAACCAATGTGGTGATTCTCGCCGGAATGGTTGCTTTCCTGACAGGGATTACAAGAGCTCCGTTTACTTCAGCGATTATTGTTCTGGAAATGACCGACAGGCATTCATTGATTTTTCATTTAATGCTTGCGGGAATGGTATCTTCTATTGCCTCTATTTTGGTAAGCAGACATTCGCTGTATGATATACTGAAGGTAAATTTTTTAACGGAAATCAGAGAAAAGGATTAGTTTGGGTTAGATTCTATTCCAATTTTCCGCACATTACAATTTTCAATTCCCAATTATTTCACCACTACTATTGTATATTATAAATATATTCTCTAATTTTGCACCTCGAAATAATTAACAAATTCATTTAACATTATGAACAATTACGAAACTGTTTTCATTTTAACTCCCGTTCTATCTGAGTCACAGGTAGAGGAAGCAGTGAACAAGTATGTAGATCTTATCAAAGAAAAGAACTGCGAAATCGTTGCTAAAGAAAACTGGGGATTAAAAAAATTAGCTTACCCTATCCAATTGAAAAAGAACGGGTTCTATACTTTAATCGAATTCAAAGGAGAAGGTACTGTAGTAGCTGATTTAGAATTAGCATTTAAGCGTGACGAGAGAGTAATCCGTTACCTTACTACAAAACTTGACAAACATGCTGTTGAGTACGCTGTAACTAGAAGAACTAAAGTAAAAGCAGCTAAAGCTTAATTATTAACCCTATTTTTTAAAAAGACAAGACATGGCAATAGATGAAATGGCTAAACAAGCCTCAGCTGGAGGAGAATCAGAAGTAAAATTCCTTACTCCGCTTGATATCAATACAAAATCTGAAAAGAAATATTGTAGATTCAAAAAATACGGAATTAAGCATGTTGATTACAAAGATGCTGATTTCTTATTACAGTTCGTTAACGAGCAAGGTAAAATTTTACCAAGAAGATACACTGGTACTTCTTTAAAATATCAAAGAAAAGTTTCTGCTGCTATTAAAAGAGCAAGACACTTATCTTTATTACCTTACGTAGCTGACTTATTAAAGTAAGATACAAAAGAAACAAGAAGAGAGAGAAAAGGCTTCGGTCATTTTCTCTTTTTTTAAGTTGCTGAATAAATAATTAATTCTAACGATTTTTAGATTAAAGGAAAGAAATAATTTCTAAGACATCAGTCTTTTTTCTTTTTTCTTTGTTCTTTTCTCTAAAACTAAAAAACGGACAACAACAATGGATATTATTCTAAAAAAAGACGTAGAAAACTTAGGACTTGAGTTTGATACAGTAAGTGTAAAACCTGGTTATGCCAGAAACTTCTTACTTCCTCAAGGAATTGCTCTTTTAGCTACTCCTAAAAACAAAGCAGCTCTAGAGGCTACTTTGGAAGCTAGAAAAGAAGAAGAAGCTAAATTAATTGCTGCTGCTAACGGTGTAGTAGATCAATTAAAGAAAACTTCTATTACTATTCCTGCAAAAGTAGGTTCTGGTGACAAATTATTCGGATCTATCAACAATGGAGATCTTTCTGCTGCTCTTGCTAAGGCTGGAGTTTCTGTAGAGAAGAAATACATCAAAATCCCAGGAAACACTATTAAAAGAACTGGTAAAGTTACGGCTAATATCAGACTACACAGAAATGTTGAATACAATTTTGAATTCGATATCGTTTCTGACGCTCCTCCTGCTCCAGCAGCTCCGGCTCCTGCAAAGAAGGAAGCTCCTAAAACTGAAGAAGAAGCTTAATAAGCTGTTTTCAAAATATACTGAACCACTTCACCTGAAGTGGTTTTTTTGTGCAATATATATTTCCTTATTGCTCTGCATATAATCTCTATGTATTCATATCCAAGATGCTTCCACTTTACGTTACTTACCCGTCACCTCTCAGTTTCTGCTGATATTCCGTAGGAGGTACCCCTATTATTTTTTTGAAGATATTGCTGAAAGAAGATAAGCTATTGTAGCCAACCATCATCGCTATTTCATACATATTGTATTTTCCTTCCAGCATAAGTTCAAGAGAGCGGGTGATCCTTAAAGCTCTTAAAAAACGGACATAATTCATCCCTAAAATCTCTTTAAATTTCCTGGAAAGGGTTCTTGTGCTCATTCCGAATTCTTTAGCTGTAAATTCAATAGTAAGGGGTTTTTCAAGATTGGCATGAATGTATTTTGCAATTTTCAGCAGTGTTTCATCTTTAGGAAAAGGATGCTGAACAGGGAAAGCCAGTTTTTCATCCATTTTTTCTAAAAAAACACCTTTTAAAGCTTTGAGAAAATTATATTTAGATCCGTTATTTTTTGTGATTTTCCCATCCCATTCTTTTGTATATAAAATCATTTCCCGAGCTAAGTTATTAACGGAATAGATATTAATTTCATTAAAACGGCCATTTTCATCCACCTCTTTTTTAAAATAAAAATTATAAAGATCCACTTTCGGACTGGTTGAAAAAATATAATGAGGTGTTCCTGCCGGAATCCACATAAAACACCTTGCCGGTAGATACCAGTGTTTCTGATCTGTAAAAACATGGACAATACCTCCTTCGGCATAGATCAACTGTGCTGAACTGTGATAGTGTATTTCTGTTGTGACATCTCCTGTGAGCACGTGATATATGTAAAATTCGGCATCTTCTTCTTCTACTGCCTTAAAATGGCTGTCATTCATGAGGTAAAGGTAAGAAGAAAAATTAAATTGGCGTAAATGAACAAATCTTTTTCTGTTTTCACAAATAGGGTCATATGCCTGTCGCCGTAACTTTGCCGCATCAAAATCATTTTAGCAAAAATCCTTTAAATAAATTATGAATATGATATTTAACGCATGTAAATATCAATGCATTGCGTTGTGCTTATTATTGACAAGCAATCTTTTACATACACAAGTGATCGATTACCGCCATCTCAGTTTGCAGGATGCTGTAGGCATTGGGCTGAAAAACAACAAGAACATTCTGATAAGTCATTTAAAACAGGAAATGTCTGTTACCAAAGAGAAAGATCTTAAAATGGAAAAGCTTCCGGACATTGAGTTTCACACCAGCTATAATCAGGTGACCAATCTTTTTCAGCATCAAAATGGCGTATTCAATGAAGCTACAAAATATGATGTTATCAACGGAATGTACGATTTTACTTTATCAGCTTCAATTCCTGTATATATGGGAGGGAGAATAAAAAATACTGAAAAGAAAGCAGCTATTGATACTGAAATTTCAGCTTTGAGAACACATCTGGATGAAAGACAGCTTACTATGGAGATTATTACCGCTTTTCTACAGATTCACCATTTAAAAGAACAGCAAAGTCTTATCAATGACAAAATGAAAGAGGATTCTGTAAATATCAAACAGGTAAAAGCATTAAAGGCCAATGGTGTAGTTACCGTAAATGAAGTCCTGAGAACTTCTTTACAACTATCTAACCATAAAATGAGCTGGACGGAACTTGATAATGATATTCAGATTGCAGAGCATAAGCTGAAAACCATACTTTCTCTTCCGGAAAACCAGGAAATGCATGTAGACACAAAGGACCTGATCTCAGATAAAGTAGCTATTCCCTATGTTGAAGAACTTACCGAAACTGCTTTGCATAAAAATGAGTCTGTAGACATTACACATAAGAATCTTTCTTTAAAAGAACTCGACCGGAAGATCACTAAAGCCAATTATTTACCTAAAATTACAGCAGGTGGAGAATATTTCTTAAAATATCCGAATATGATGTTTTTTCCTCCCGAGCCTTATGCCTACCGTTTGGGAATGATTGGAATGAACCTTACCTATCCTATTGAAAATCTGTATAAAAATAAATACAAAATGCAGGAAACCAAAGAGAATATTGACCTTGCCAAACTCCAGATTGAGGAAAACGACGAGAAGATCCGGCACAGTGTATATGAAGCCTATAAAAAGTTTGAAGAAACCGACCAGAAAGTAAAAATAGCTGAAGAGGCCATTGATCAGGCTAAAGAAAATTACCGTATTGTAAGAACAAAATATGCCAATAAATTAAGCCTGATCACAGAACTCATAGATGCCGACAACACCTATCTGGAAGCTGAATCTAATCTTATTTCTGTAAAAATTAACCGACAATTAAAATACTACCAACTCCAATATACGATTGGAAACTTATAAAAACTATGGCAAAGAAAGTACTGACACAAAAGGAAAAAAGAATCAACAGGACCATTACTCTGCTAGCCTGGATCCTGATCATCAGCGGAATTACAGGAATGGTAAGTTTTTATCTGTTTTCAAGGAAAAATGTAACCACCAATGATGCTCAAATCGAGCAATATATTACTCCTGTATCCAGTAAAGTTTCAGGATTTATAAAAATAATCAGGTTCAAGGAAAATCAATTTGTTCATAAGGGTGATACATTAATTATTATAGATAACAGGGAATTTGTAAACCAGGTAAAGGTAGCAGAAGCCAATCTCCATACCACTACTGAAAATATTGCAACCATTCAAAGTGGTGTAAATACTAAAGAAAGTGATACCAAAATCATAGATGCCAAAATAGCTTCAGCAAGAATTGATATCTGGAGAACCGAGCAAGATTATAAACGATATAAAAACCTGCTATCAGAAGATGCCGCTACAGAACAGGAATTTGAAAACGTAAAGGCTTCTTATGAGCAGGCTAAGGCCAATCTTATGGCATTGGATCAGCAGAAAAATGCTGTGAGGGCAGGAGCCAATGAACAACAGACCAAAGTTGCTCCAGCCAAAAGCCAGATCCAGCAGAGTTCTGCCAATCTGAACAACGCTAAGCTTTTTCTCTCCTACACGGTAATCACGGCACCTTATGACGGATGGGTAGGTAAAAAAACAATTCAGGAAGGTCAGCTGATCAAGGAGGGCCAGGCTTTGGTACAGATGGTAAGCAAGGAAAAGTGGATCATTGCCAACTATAAAGAAACCCAGCTTGGGCAAATTGACCAGAAACAGGAAGTGATCATTACGGCCGATGCCTATCCCGATATTGAATTCAAAGGAAGGGTTGTTTCTGTTTCACCGGCATCAGGATCTCAATTTTCCCTGGTAAAGCCCGACAATGCTACCGGAAACTTTGTGAAAATTGAACAGAGATTTCCCGTGAAAATTATTCTTAACAACAATAAAGACAATGAAAAGCTGCTTTCCGGAATGAATGTCCTGGTAAGTGCGAAGAAGATATAGTTTGAGAGTTTTTGTGTTTGAGAGTATTAGAGTATTAGAGTATTAGAGTATTAGAGTATTAGAGTATTAGAGTGTAAAATTATAATTCTTTTTATTTTCAGATCATCAAATTTTCAAATTTTCAAATTAATGTTAGATTTTTTTTAGCGAAAAGGCAAGACTGCAAAAATTACAGATCAGCTCATTTTTTTTGGCCTATTTGTCATTTTACCTTTTACTTTTACACCATTGCTCTTTTGTCTTTTCGCTTTTTATCCCAACTAAAAACAGGTTCATCTTTCTTAGTTTTTACTATACTATGCAACATAATACAGTTTATCAAAAATGGGTACCACAATGGCTGAAACTGCCACTCCTTGTACTGGCATTGTTTCCCCACCTGATGTTGTTATCACTGTTACATTCTAACAGCGCTTTCACATCTTCTTTTATGGATGTAGATTCAGACGACATCCAATACTTAATGATTTTGATGTATGGGACATTTGTGGTTACCCTTTTAGTTTTACAGCGATTTATGGCTTATTTCAGTGTGAAATATTATGTTCTGCTGATGTCTTCCATTTCTGTAATCATTCTTTACATTTTATCAGTCACCAATGATTATCATATCATTCTGGTGATACGGTTTCTGGAAGGAATTTTCGGACTATTGGAAGGAGCTATTTTCCTGCCGCTGATCATAGCAGAATTAAAAACAAAACATGCCAAAGTATTTGCTTACCTCTTTATGTATTCTATTATGCTGACAGGAGGAACGGTAACCACGACCTTATTAAAATCAAGCATTGAAAACTATAATTTTCAGCATATGGTTTTAATGATGGTTTATTTCCATGTTTTTGTTCTGATCATCGGAATTGCTATTTTCAACAAAAACCGCTTTTTCCCTAAAAAACCTTTATATCAGCTGGATATTCCAAGTTGGTTTTTGCTGTGGGTCTGTCTGCAATCCGGAGGCTATGCCATTATCTACGGAAAAAGACTGATGTGGTTTGAATCTGATACCATTATCATGTGTTTATTCATATTTCTAGTTTCCGGAGGGTTATTTATGTTGAAACAAAGAAATTCAAAAAGACCGCTCTTTCATTTTGAAGTCTTCAGTTCAAAAAATGTCATTGCAGGAATGATCCTGTTTTTCATTTTTTATTTGATCCGTTCAGGCTTAAATAATGTATACAGCATAATGGCAACGGTCTGGAAATGGCCCTGGGATTATATTGTCAATATCCAGTACTGGAATGTTGCAGGAACATTATTGGGTGCATTTTTATCAGGAATCTGCCTGATGCGCGGAGTATCGTCCCGAATCGTTTTCTTTACAGGATTTATGTTGTTGGCAGTGGATTGTGCATGGTTTACCTATACTTTTTATCCGGATACTAGCCTTGCCACTATCTGTCCGCCTTTATTTCTTCAGGGAGTTGCCCAGGGATTGCTGTTTACCCCTCTGGTTTTCTTTTTAATCTCCGGAATGCCGGAAGAATATGTAAACAATGCAACAGCTTTAGGTACAACAACGAGGTTCTGGACAACAGCTATAGGATATGCTTTAATGCAGAATCTAATGCTCTTTTTAACGTTAAAACATTCCGATACGCTCAGCTCTAACCTTACTGATACCAATCCTATCTTTTACAGCCAATGGAATCAGGTTTTCGGAACTCAAATTTCAAAACTTCCGGTCAATGAATCCCTATCGATAACTGCAGGAGCTTTTAAAGCAAAAATAACAGCCCAATCTATCCTTCTTTCCAATATGGAAATTTTTACCGGATTATTCTGGCTGGCTTTAATAACAGCCCTTCTTTTACTGCTTTACCACCCCGTAAAAATAGCTGTGAGAAATATTATGTAATGCTGTAAAAAAACAGAGCTTAGCCCACACTACTTTGGCCAGTTTATTGTTCATTGTTTCAACAACAATACTGAACAAATATCTACGTTTAAAATACAAAGCATAGTATGGAAATTGAAAAGATTTTATTAGGACAAAAGGATTTTTTTAAAACACAGCAAACCAAGAATATTGCCTTCCGGAAAATGTATCTTGAAAAGCTTCGGAATCTTATCATCACCCATGAAGATTTGCTATATGAAGCTATTCACAAAGATTTTGGAAAATCTAAATTTGATACATTTACTACAGAGCTCTCTTTTTTACTAAAGGATATTGACTATTATTTAAAAAACCTGAAGTCTCTTTCTAAACCTAAGAAAGCAGGCACCAATCTTGTCAATCAGCTTGGAAGCAGCAGGATCTATTCAGATCCATTGGGATGTATATTGGTTATAGGTGCCTGGAATTATCCTTATCAGCTGTCACTCTCCCCTCTTATTGCTGCTATTGCTGCCGGCAACTGTTGTATTTTAAAACCCAGTGAAATAGCAGAAAATACGATGAAGGCAATGGCTGCCATCATCAATGAAAACTTTCCTTCTGACTATCTGTATGTATATGAAGGGGGTATTGATGAAACAACAGCACTTTTACAGTTAAAGTTTGATAAAATATTTTTTACAGGAAGTACTCAAGTTGGAAAAATCATCTATAAAGCTGCTGCCGGGCATTTAACTCCTGTAGTCCTTGAATTGGGAGGAAAATCTCCGGTGATTGTAACCAAAGAGGCCAATCTTGAAGTGGCTGCCAAAAGAATTGTTTGGGGAAAGTTTCTGAATGCCGGACAAACCTGTGTAGCCCCGGATTATTTGCTTCTTGAAGAATCTGTACAGGAGCAGTTTCTGGAAATGCTCAGAAAATATATCAAAGAATTTAAGTACGAACCGGATTCAGAGCAGTATACAAGAATTATTAACCGAAGGAATTTTCAGCGACTGATCAAACTTATCAATCCGGAGAAAATATATTTCGGAGGTCATTTCGATGAAGAAAAACTGTATATAGAACCCACCATTCTGAATAATATAGACTGGAGCGACAATAGTATGCAGGAAGAAATTTTTGGCCCTATTCTTCCGGTTATCAGTTTTCAGAACTTTAACTCAGCTCTTAATGCTATTACCGAACTGGAAAAACCTCTTGCTGCCTATCTTTTTACCAATAATGCGGAAGAAAAAGAGCTGTTCACCAGGAAGCTTTCCTTTGGAGGCGGATGCATCAATGATACCGTGATGCATTTAAGTAATGACAACCTTCCGTTTGGAGGAGTGGGAAATTCAGGGATAGGAAATTATCACGGAAAGTTCGGTTTTGAAGCTTTTTCACATCAGAAATCTGTTTTGGAAAAAACAACCTGGGGCGAACCTAATATTAAATATCCACCCTATTCTGAGAAAAAATTAAGCTGGATTAAAAGATTAATGTAATTAATCCCAAAATGGAGAATTTTAAAAACAATATTGTAATTTCATAAATATCAAATTATTAAACAAATTACATTATGAAAAACATTAAAAAATTATCCCGTGAACAATTAAAAACTGTGTCTGGGGGAACCTCTTGTGCTGGAACTTGCTCTGACGGATCTTTTGTATCCATAAGTTCATGTACTTCGTGCATTAGTTATTCAGGTGGGGCTGCTTGTCATAATTCATATGAACAGAGTATATATGTAGAAAGTTGTTAAACTATAAGAGTTTAGTTTAATAGCAAAGCCGTTTCGCAATTTGTGAGTACGGCTTTGTTATGCTTTTTAATCTCATGTATTTATTTATGAGACCCCCTATTTATTAATAAACTATAGAACTTTCCCAGTTTCTAAAAATTCTTTCACTTTTGTTTTACTGTATCCCTTTCCATCTTCTAAAACTTCACTTTGCTGTACGTGAATTTTCTTACCATTTTTATCTAAAATGATAAAGAAAGGATAAAACTGTTGTTCTTTAATATTAATGTATTGAGCAAAAACTTTTTCATTTTTATTATCCGGAGAATAGTTCAGGTGATAATATAGATATTTTTTATCTACAATTTCTTTTAATTCAGGGGTAGTCTGTACAAAATTATTAAAACGGAGACACCAGATACACCAGTTTCCTCCTGCCTGAATTATAATATTTTTGCCTTCTTTCTTAGCTTGCGCCACCAGTTTATTAATATCTGCCTGAGCGTCAGCTTTAGGATTATAAGGCTTAGGAAGCTTTGCTTTCTCCTCAGCTGCCTTTTTCTTCGCTTCCAGTTCTTTTTGTTCTGTAGGAACTATAAGAGCTGTTTTCCGTTTACCTTTATCCGGTAAATTATTTACATCCTGTGAGAAAGCAAAAATACTTAATCCCAGAAAAGCCAATATTGCTATTTTTTTCATAACATAAAAATAAAAAAATAATATTATCCATCTGCAAAAATAGAACCATAATTTTATTATCACTAAATTTGCGTGTTTTATGAATTACCTGATCAAAATATTATATTTCATTTCCAAACTTCCGCTTAAAGTATTATACATTTTTTCGGACGTTATGTTCTTCTTAAACTATTATCTGGTAGGTTACAGAAAGAATGTGATTACTCAAAATCTAAAGAACTCTTTTCCGGATAAATCTGAAGAGGAGATTGGAAAAATACGCAAAATGTTTTACCGGAATTTCTCAGACTATCTTGTAGAGACCATAAAATCTTTCAGCATCTCTGAAACAGAGGCCAGGGTAAGAATGCAGCACATTAATCAGGATGTATTTCATGAAGTTCAGAAGGAGGGTAAAAATATCATTCTGCTGGCGGGACATGTTTTCAACTGGGAATGGATTAATGCATTGGCAAAGATTGTTCCCCAGGAACACTGTCATCCGGTTTACAGAAAAGTGAATAGTGACTTCTGGGAAAACCAGATGAGAAAAGTGCGTAACAAGTTCGGTAATGAGGCACTGGAAGCCAATGAAGTGATTCTTAATATTTTCAGAAATAAAAATGACGGGAACTCCATCTACATGTTTGTAGCAGATCAAACCCCTCATTCTTCCCATGTCAATTATGGATTGGAATTTCTGAATCAAAGGACTCCTGTTTTTGTAGGATATGACAAGCTGGCAACAAGAATGGATCTTGCTTTTATCTATTGCGAAATGAAGAAGGTAAAGCGAGGCTATTATCAGGTCAACTATCACAGAATATACCCGGATCATGAAAAGTTTGTAGAACACGAAGTGGTAAAAAAGTTCCATAAATTGTTGGAAAACACGTTACACAAACATCCGGATAATTATCTTTGGTCTCACAGAAAGTGGAAATACCAGGATTCTATCAAAACTTTTGATTCTGAAAAAAAATAGATATACATGCAGAAAAAACTGGCAGTTGCTATCTTAAACTGGAACGGCAAAAACTGGCTTGAAAAATTTCTACCGAATGTGGTTCAATTTTCTCAAAATGCAGATATTTACGTCATTGATAACCTTTCGACAGACGGTTCCGTAGAATTTCTAACTACTCATTTTCCAACAGTAAAGATCATTAAAAATCATAAAAATCATGGTTTTGCAGGAGGTTATAATGAGGGTTTAAAGGAAATAAAAAATGACTATTACTGTCTGCTCAACTCTGATGTAGAAGTTACTGAGAACTGGATAGAACCTGTATTGGAGATCCTGGAAAAGAATTCTGATATTTCAGCTGTTCAGCCTAAAATATTATCCTATAGTGACAAAAACTATTTTGAATTTGCCGGTGCCGGAGGTGGTCTGATTGATAATCTGGGTTATCCTTACTGCAGAGGAAGGGTATTTGATGATCTTGAAGAAGATAAGGGCCAATATGATGATGAAACAGAGATTTTCTGGGCTTCAGGATGCTGCTTTTTTATCCGCTCAAAAGATTTCTGGGAACAACATGGTTTTGATGAAAGATTTTTTGCCCATCAGGAAGAAATTGATTTATGCTGGAGACTCATTAACTCTGGAAAAAAGATCTTTTATACAGGAAAATCCAGGGTCTATCACATAGGTGGTGGAACACTTAATAAGCAGAGTGCTCAAAAGACTTACCTGAACATCAGAAATAATCTTTCAATGATGCTTAAAAACCTTCCTTTTCCGAGACTGATCTGGCTGATATTCTTCCGGCTTTGTCTGGATGGTGCTGCAGGAATTTATTTCGGATTAAAGCATGGATTTCCTCATCTGTGGGCAGTAATAAGGGCTCATTTTGGTTTTTACGGTCAGCTTCCGGGAACCTGGAAACTGCGCCAGAAACACCAGAAAGATAAGTTTTATCAATCAAAATGGCTAATCTTTACCCATTTTTTAGGTGGAAAGAATAGATAGCAGTTTGCAGATGGCCGGTTTAATTAAATACCAATATCTGTCATATTAAAGGTTACTATTATACTATCAAAAAAATTTATACCTTTTCACTCAATTCAAACCTTAAACTTAAAATATCAAATTATTTAAATGGATTTCTGTGCAATAGATTTTGAAACGGCAACTCATGAGAAAAGCTCAGCATGTGAGATGGGAATCTGCGTGGTACAGGATTCTAAAATTGTAGAAACGAGAACCTGGTTGATCAAACCTCCCAGTTTTCCCTATTTTAACAAATTCAATGTTGCTGTACATGGTATACAGCCCGAAGATGTAAAGGATGCTCCTACTTTTGATGAAATTTGGCATGAAGCCCAGGATTTAATGTACGGAACATTGATGATTGCCCATAATGCCAGTTTTGATGCTTCGGTTTTAAGAGGCTGTTTTGAACATTACGGGATGTTTCCTCCAAAATTAAACTATTTGTGCAGCATACAGCTGGCAAAAAAATCATGGAATTACCTTCCCAAATATGGGCTGAAACCTCTGGCAGAATACCATCAGATCAATTTTAATCACCACAGGGCTGGAGCTGATGCTGAAGTTTGTGCAAAAATATCCTTACTGGCATTTGAAAGATTAATTATCACCAGCAATGAGGAAATAGATGAATCTGTATTGAAAAAATATATCAAAAAACTATAGTTTTAAAAACTAAAACCTTTTAATTTTTTTTATTTTTCAATGATACCTTTACTGTATGCACAGACAAATCATATAAACTTACGGATAGTAAAGAGTATTTAAAAGTCTATATGCTGAAAGAAAATTCATCCTTCAAAACCCTTCTGATTCTAAAATCAATGTCTCTAACCTGCTAAAAGGGGGCTACTTTATAGAAGTAAAATCTCAAAGTGGTATTAACAGACATCAATTGATTAAAGAATAATTTTTAGTTACTTAAAACTTCAGAGAGCAGATTGAATTTTGGGATATCTATCTCAAAAATCTCCTGGGTCTCCAGATTTTTAACCTGGTATTTTCCGCTCATATTCCCGACACCGGACCGAAGCATTACATTTGAGAAATAAGCGAAATTTTCGCCATTTTCTATTTCCGGAGTTAATCCAATTACTCCGTCACCTATAATCTCAGTATATCCAAAACCTACATCAAAAATTAACCATTTTCTTTTAAGTACTTTGATAGGAAAGCTTCCGTCATTTTCTATCGTAATATTATACTTGAAAACATAACGGTTCTCGGATGGAAAACTGTTTTTACTATCATATTCAGGTATTACTGAAACTTTGATATTAGAAGTCATTTTTGAGAACATCATTGTAGTATTTTCTTAACAAATACAAAAATCTCGCCTTTTTTAAGGCGAGATCATATATTTCTATTATAATTTTATTATAACTTATAATCCAAGGCCCTTTCTTTCGTCACCTCCCATCAATACTGCAACAGGATTATCGATACCTTCTTTCACGGCTACAAGGAATCCTACAGATTCTTTTCCGTCAATAATTCTGTGGTCATAAGACATTGCTACATACATCATTGGTCTGATAACAACCTGTCCGTCAACAGCAACCGGTCTCTGGATAATGTTGTGCATTCCTAAGATTGCAGATTGAGGAGGGTTGATGATTGGTGTAGACAACATAGATCCAAATGTACCCCCATTAGTGATTGTAAATGTACCACCAGTCATTTCATCTACAGTAATTTTCCCGTCTCTTACTTTTGTAGCAAGATCTTTGATGTTAGCCTCAACTCCACTGAAAGTCATGTTTTCTGCATTTCTCAATACAGGAACCATTAATCCTTTAGGGCCAGAAACTGCAATTGAAATATCACAGAAATCATAGTTTATTTTGAAATCTCCATCAATAGATGCATTTACATCCGGATACATTTCCAATGCTCTTGTAACAGCTTTAGTGAAGAAAGACATAAAACCAAGTCCCACTCCGTGTTTTTGAGCAAATTCTTCTTTATATTGCTTTCTTAATCTGAAAATTTCAGACATGTCAACTTCGTTGAAAGTGGTTAACATCGCAGTTTCATTCTTTACAGAAACCAATCTTTGAGCGATTTTTCTTCTAAGAACAGAAAGCTTTGTTGTGGTTGTAGATCTTGCTCCAGTAGCAGTAAGAGGACTTCCTCCTAATGCAGGAACTGCAGCCAATTCAGCATCAGTTTTAGTGATTCTTCCGTCTCTTCCGCTTCCTGAAACCTGCCCTGCATTAATTCCTTTTTCGTCAAGGATTTTCTTAGCAGCCGGAGACGGAGCTCCTGTGGCATAAGTTTGTGGAGCAGCAACCGGAGCTGCTGGTTTTGGTGCTTCCTGTTTAGCCGGTTCAGCAGCTTTAGGAGCTTCTTCTTGCTTTGGAGCTTCAGCAGCAGGAGCATTTCCTTCTGGTCTTGCAGCATCCATATCAATTAAACAAACAACCTGACCTACTTGTACTACATCTCCTTCTTCTGCTTTTAAAGTGATGATACCACTTTGCTCTGCAGGTAATTCAAGAGTTGCCTTGTCTGAGTCTACTTCAGCGATAGGTTGATCTTTTTCTACATAATCACCATCTTTTACAAGCCAAGTTGCAATTTCAACTTCTGTAATGGATTCTCCCGGTGAAGGAACTTTCATTTCTAAAACTGACATATCGAGTATTTTTTATTTTTTAATGGATATTATTTTAATTAAGCTGTAACAGGTCTTTTTGCAGGAGCATCATCTCTATCAAAAACTCTGTTGATCACTGCATTTTGGTTTTTCTCAAACATTTTGTGGCTACCTGGGGCCGGAGCACCACTTGGTACAGGAGATACTACCTGAATTCCTGTATCTCTGAAGTTTCTCAGGATATAAGACCAAGCTCCCATATTTTCAGGTTCTTCCTGAGCCCAAACCAACTGTGTTTTATTGCTGTATTTGTTGAAGATCGCTTCGATAGCATCTGTCTGAAGCGGATATAGCTGTTCAAATCTTACTAATGCAATATTCTCACAGTTCAGTTCTTCTTTCTTCGCTAATAATTCGAAGTACAGTTTACCTGAGCAAAGAACTAATTTTTCTACTTTTTTAGGATCTGCTGTAGGATCGTCTAAGATTGGCTGGAATGAACCGTTTGCAAAATCTTCAAGAGGAGAAACCACTTTCGGGTGTCTCAATAAAGATTTAGGGCTCATTACGATCAATGGTTTTCTGAATGCCCACTTCAACTGTCTTCTCAATAAGTGGAAGTAGTTGGCTGGTGAAGTAATATTAGCAACTACCATATTTTCGTTAGCACAAAGTGTTAAGAATCTTTCCAGCCTTGCTGAAGAGTGCTCCGCACCTTGTCCTTCCGAACCGTGAGGTAATAACATGACCAATCCGTTTTGTAATTTCCATTTTTCTTCTGCTGCCGCAAGATACTGGTCAACGATAATCTGAGCTCCGTTTACGAAGTCACCAAACTGAGCTTCCCAGATGGTTAATGTATTAGGAGAAGCCATCGCATATCCGTAATCGAAACCTAAAACTCCATATTCTGAAAGGTGAGAATTGAATACATCAAATCTGCTTTCTGATACGTGTCTTAACGGGATATATTCTTCTTCTGTATCTTCGGTTTTTACTACAGCATGTCTGTGAGAGAATGTACCTCTTTCAACATCTTCTCCGGAGATTCTTACATTATGCCCTTCTACTAGAAGTGTAGCATATGCTAACCATTCTCCTACTGCCCAGTCTAAAGAGTTTCCTTCAATCGCTTTGATACGGTTTTCGAAAAGTCTTGTAATTTTATTGATGAATTTTTTATCTGCAGGAAGTGTTGACATTTTAAGAGCCAATTCTTTCAGCTTAGTGATATCATATTTGGTATCCACCGGCGTCTGAACTACACCTCTCTTTCCGATAGGATAGTTCATCCAGTCTTCCGCCATAAATAAATCCATAACGTTTTTCTCGATCTCTTTAGAAGCATCAAAATCTTTATCTAATAAAGCTTTGAAGTCTACCTCCATCTTTTTGATGATATCGTTAGAGATTACGCTGTCCTGGATTAATTTATCTTTATAAATTTCTCTTGGGTTCTGATGCTTGGAAATCGCTTTGTACAGATTAGGCTGTGTAAATCTTGGCTCATCCCCTTCGTTATGACCATATTTTCTATATCCTAAAAGGTCGATATACACATCTTTTCCAAATTTAGCTCTGAAATCAGCAGCAAAATGGATGGCATGAACTACCGCTTCAGCATCGTCAGCATTTACGTGCATTACAGGAGATTCTGTAACTTTTGCAATGTCTGTACAGTATGTTGAAGATCTGGCATCAAGGAAGTTTGTGGTGAAAGACACCTGGTTATTGACAACGATATGAACAGTTCCTCCTGTTTTATATCCTTCCAGTGTCATCATCTGCGCTACTTCATAAGCAATACCCTGGCCTGCAATAGCTCCGTCACCGTGAATGATGATTGGTAAAACTTTAGAATAGTCTTTGTATTTATCATCTACTTTTGCACGGCAGATTCCTTCTACAAGAGCCGCTACTGTTTCCAGGTGAGACGGGTTTGGAGTCAGGTTGATACACACTTCTTCTCCTGAAGCTGTTTTAATTTTTTTAGATGATCCTAAGTGATATTTAACGTCACCGGAGAATACATCTTCTTCAAATTCTTTTCCTTCAAATTCTGAGAAGATTTGTTTATAAGATTTTCCGAAAATATTAGACAAAACATTTAATCTTCCTCTGTGTGCCATTCCTAAGACTACCTCATCTACCCCTAATTGGGAAGATCTGGAGATCAGTTGGTCTAATGCAGGAATTAATGATTCTCCTCCTTCCAGTGAGAATCTTTTTTGTCCCACAAATTTTGTGTGAAGATAGTTTTCAAACGCAACCGCCTGATTCAATTTTAATAAGATTTCTGTTTTTTCATTCGCAGAAAGGCTTGGATGATTTTCATTAACCTGAAGCCATTTTTTAATAAAATCTTTTTCTTCAACATTGTTGATGTAGGTATATTCTACCCCGATAGAATCGCAGTAGATATTTTCCAAATGCTTGATCAAATCTGCTAAGGTAGCAGGTTCTTTCATTCCTGTTTCTACAGCACAGTTGAATTTTGTATTTAAATCCTCTTTAGTAAGACCGAAGTTTTCGATATCTAAAGTAGGAGTATAGTGTCTTCTTTCTCTTACAGGATTTGTTTTTGTGAACAAGTGCCCTCTTGTTCTGTAGGCCTCAATAAGGTTTACCACCTTAAATTCCTTTTTGATGTGCTCAGGAACCTCTCCATTTGATACTGCCTGAGAAATCTGTTGTACTGCAGGAGCAGCGTTGGCCGAAGCCTGAGTAAATTGGATGTTATCGTCATCACCGTAGTTCTCCAAAGCAAAATCGAAGCCTTGAAAGAAGGCTTTCCATGATGGTTCTAAAGAATCCGGGAATTTTAAGTACTGTTGGTATAAATCCTCAATTAACTGAGAATGAGCTGCGTTTAGGAATGAAAATCTGTCCATTATTACAGTTTATCTATTTATTAAAATTTATTTGTAGAATTAATCTTCAAATTTAATAAAAAAAACCGACTTAGAACAGTCTCAGACCGTTAAAAAAAATTAAGAAAACAAAAATCATTTATAGACTGATAATGAGAGCTTCATGTTTACCTCCTGTCCTTCCATCGGACGTTCAATGAAAGTCTGACGAATATCCCCAAAACGCATCTCATCCTTCTTTGCTTTCTGGATCAGCTGCTGAATGGCCTTAATTCTCCCTTCATAGCTCCCTTTGTAGTACATGACATAATTTTGTGACGGATTTACGGTTCTGAAGCTGAAATTATTGTCTGTTACTCCAATTTTTTTAGAAAGTGGGATCCCCAGAAAGTAAGAAACTTCTTTGTCTTTATAATTATCTGCATCTGTCATTAAGATAGGGTACCCGAATTCATCGTCTTTTTTCCCAAGATCCATGGTTACGAAATTATACATTTTGTTATAATTCATAACGATATTTCTGTAGAGTGCATCTTTTTTGTTGGAGGTGCTCACATTGATACCCAGCAGCAATTTATCTTCTTCATTTTCAACCATCAGACTGTCATATTTTATGGCAGCCATCTGATTGTCTTTTTCCACTTTATTTCCTAAAACATTCTTTAAATTCACCATACTTTTGGTGATGTTTTCAGCAAATCTGTCTTCCGTCCAAAAATTACCTACTCTTTTCCATACAGAAAGTTTGGGGGTATGCACGTACCATATGATTTTTGTTTTTTCAGCTGATACAGGTTTAAATTTAACATCTACCAAGGTTGGATTTTCATTTTCATCTTCAAAAAGCTGGTATCTCAAAGTCTTATTAGGATTTTCATACCTGATGAACATTTCTCCACTGGTATCATTCTTGAGATCTACATAGCTGATGGCACTTCCCTGTCCTTCATAAGGCATATAATAATCTATATCCATAGACTGTGAACTGGTGAAATAATTGTTCCACCGGGTAAAATGCTGAAGATTATTAAACTGTCCAAAAACCTTATCTACAGGATAATCAACTTCTTTTTCAATGGTGAAGTTTTTACTTTCATCCACGAAATAGTACATGGAGGCAGCATAAGCTCCCCCTAAAAGAACAATAATAAAAGCTAAGATCTTAAAAATACGCATCATGCAAAAGTAATACAAATAAAAAAAGTGACCAATATGCTGATCACTTTGAAAGGGTGAATTTGAAAAAAATTTTATCTTAAAAATTAAATATTTATTAAAATCTTCAATACGAACTTGTGATGAATATGATAAATACCAATCATTTAATAATCCCTTAGGTATTTTCTCCCTTCATGTAAATATTCTGCCTTTTTCCCTTCATCTTCTACTCTAAAAAGGGTTTTTACCTGTGTCCATCCTTTCCTATATATATTTCTTCCACATATAAAATGTAAATGAGGTTGTGAACTCCATCCTGTATTGCCGCTAAGACCGATTACCATACCTTTCTTTACTATATCGCCTGACTTTACCTTTGCCCCATTGAACTGTAAATGATAATAGCCGGCTATTGTATTATCATTATGGAGGATAGATATATAGTTACTGAATCTAATACAATCATTAGTGGCACAACCATGGTTATTATTCTGGACGACAGACATCACAATACCATCTCTTGCAGCCAGAACCTCTGTACCTTCAGGCATATCAAAATCTAAGGCCAAGCTGTTATAATGTGAAAAACTTCCGTAATATCCCTGAATGATTCTATAAACCTCACCTTTTTTATAGGGAAGGTCATAAATATAATTGGGGTTATAAGTTTGATCTTCTTGCCCAACAATCACCATTCCTCCACGCTTATTTTTTAGTGTAGCTTTTGCTACTTCATAGATTTTAGTACCAGTAAGCAATTCTTCTTTTATTTCACATTTATTTTTTCCAAGATTTTTTTTGAAAGGACACCTGTATATTTTACCCGCTTCAGAGTAATACATTACAGTATCTCTTTCCTCCCCATTGATTTCAAATAACTTAACTTTATTCTGCGAAAATAGGTGTACAGATAGAATAGTGGTAAAAAGAAATAAAAATTTATTCATTTTCAATAAATTCAAAATTTAATGTTTGTCTTGTTGACTACTTTATCAGGAAGTAAAAATCACATTAGAAATTGCAAAGGAAGGTTATTTAAAAGTAATAGAGTATCTCCATTTATAACTTCACTATATCACTAGCATTAAAATATCTATTTCATAATCTATAATTGAAAATAAATCTCATACAGAAGCTCCAATCTACTGCTTTGTAAGTACAATATCTTTAGGGAAATTTATTGGAAAGTCTCCATATTGATCTACATAAGCATTATGCTGACAGTTAGGATCAATAATACTTGGTAAATACTCAAAATGTAAAGTCATTTGATTTCCTGTAAAGCTTGTAATATCTAGAGTTCCTGTCTTTCTACACATATTTTTTGGATTAAAAAATAATCTTTTCCAATTTCCATTTTTCAGACTCGTTCCAATTCCTCTAAATTCAGGTGATTGAAGATCAAAATTTACAATTCTATCTATTTCTACATTACCATTATTTCCTATAACCTTCCTTTCACCAAAAATTTTATCTTCATAATATGATTGATTTCCTATATAATGATATTTCACTTTCCTTAAATCTAAAAGTAAAGTTTTTCCATTCCACACTCCTTTCCATAAACCTACATATTTGTCGAGTTCATTATTAGTATCTTTTAAATATGCATCATTGGGCAGGTTATCCAAACTAGTATTTAAAGGATATTCTTGTGCTCTACAAGAAATTGCAAGAACTAAAATTATTATTATTAATATTTGTTTCATAATATTTATTTTTAATTAGGACAAGGAGTCTCTTTTCTATTTCCATTTATTAAGTTTAATTCTGAATTTCCATTTTCTGTCGTTTTGTACAGTTTCAATCCAATCATATTCATTTTATTATCAATAAATTTTAAGAATTGCTTTTCAAGCTTTTCCATATTATAGCTTACATTTCCACTCACATTAGCTACAGATTTAGCTTCATCTAATAGCCTCATATATTTATCATTTAAATCATCTAATTCCCGTTGTGTATAATTTGGCAAAGAAGCTGTATATTCACCATCAAAAATAAAAGAATAATTTCCTTCACTAGTTACTAATGTAAAAGTAAGATTATTTAAAGGAATCTTAGGAGTATTTGTTGCTACGGAATTCCAGTTTTGAGCCCAGACAATCCATTGATTAAAAAATATAATATCTCCAGGTGAGAACATAGGATAAAGCCCATCATAGTGGGAATGCATCAATGTATTAGTATTTGAAAACACCTTCATATCAACCTCTTGCGTACCCGGCTTATTTTGTAACAACTGATTTTGCAGAGAGCCATCTGTATTTTTATCAATTCGATACCCGCTTTCATAGCTTTCTCCTGTCTTTCCTTTAAGACTTGCAATATTATTTTTAAAAGTTGAGTTATTGGTTTGTGCTTTCAGTTTCTCACAAGGATTTCGATTATTCTCATCTCCAATTATAACACCGGAACCATCGCCACAATCTGCTGAGAGTCTGGAGGCCCCTTTCGCGCGGTTCAAATATACAGTAGCACCTGTACAATTATTATAATAACCGTCTGTTAGCCATGGTTTTTCAGAATTCAACAAGACTTCCCAACATCCTGTTGTATCATGTATTGGATCAGTTCCTTGGCCACCTCCACCATAATATGGGCCATTCCCCCCGGGATTCGGATTATCAGAACCATT
Source organism: Chryseobacterium sp. Bi04 (assembly GCF_918698085.1). Taxonomy (GTDB): domain Bacteria; phylum Bacteroidota; class Bacteroidia; order Flavobacteriales; family Weeksellaceae; genus Chryseobacterium. The sequence goes on along the minus strand of NZ_CAKKLP010000003.1, from coordinate 152,076 downwards.
ATAATCAGGATTAGTTCCACCACCCGGAGGGCAGTCTCCCTGTCCTTCTTCGTAATCAGATGAATGTATAGGATCTCCTCTTAGGCTGTAAGAGCTTACTGTTCCATTGAAATTCCAAAAGTCAAACGAAGTTCCTGGCTTAGTGGTATATTCTATAACTTCTGCTTTTACTATAGTACCATTTACTTCTTTTACTTCTAGGTTATAGATAGCATTATTTTCCAGTGCTGCGTTTATCTTCAATACATAATAAATTTCATTCCCTATTGTTTGCTGTACCACAAGAGAAGGATCTGTTTCTCCAAAAGCCGTTGTAGTTTTTCCTGAAATTGTATTATTGCCTGATAACGGAAGAACAAGATCTTTTCTTCCTGATTCTTTGTGAATGAAAGTTTCTACTTTAGGAACCTCTTTAAGATTCAAAATCCTAAATTTTGAAGCATTGGGAGCAAAAGTTTGGTTTTGTTCCGGCACATAATCATTCCTGCAGGAGCTAACTAAAAAGATAACAACCAGCAACACTAGCCGAATAGTAATTTTTTTCTTCATAAACGTGTTTTTTTAAGTGGTTAAATATATAAATTTTTTAATAATCACAGCGTAGTGATTATTTTTTCACAAAACTAAACTTCCATTGTGATATTTATTACCAAAATATTGCTATTTTTGAGCAAAATAATGCTAAAATGAGTATCGGAAGTAAAGTAAGAAAATACAGGGAAATTAAAGGCTGGTCACAGGAAGACCTTGCTTTCCGTCTGGACGTAGCCCAAACTACGATCTCCAGTATAGAGTCTGATAAAAGTATTCCTAATTCTATACTTTTGAACAAAATAGCCCAGGAGCTGGATGTAAATATTAATGATATTCTTGATGAAAGAAAAACAAATATCAACACTGTTGAAAAAAATGAGGGAGTTATAAATGTTGACACCAGTATAAACACCTTCAATATGCTTTCTGAGAAGCTGATTGAACTGTACGAAGTCCGCATAAAAGATCTGGAGGAGCAGGTTGCTTACTGGAAATCTAAAGCTAAAGAATAGTTTTATATAAAAACAAAAAAGTATCTCAATATGAGGTACTTTTTTTGTTTTAAAGTTAGGAAATCTTTATCCTATATGTGTTCCCGGTGGCAATACTGCTCCTTTTTTTACTACTACAATACCGTCCTGTACAGAATGGGTTTCATAATCACCATCCGGAAGATGTTTCCCTCCGATGATTTTCACATTGTCCCCGATATGGCAGTTTTTATCCAGGATTGCCTTTTCAATATAGCAATACTTCCCTATTCCCATATTCGGACGTCCTTTCCTGTCGTTTATTACAATTTCTTTGGTATTCTGATAGAAATCAGCTCCCATCACGTAAGAATTGACAATGGTACTTCCTTTGTCTATCCTTGTTCTGTTTCCAATGACAGAGTTTTCAATTTTGTCAGCCATGATGATACATCCATCTCCAAATACGGCTTTGCTTACGTAAGAACCATTAATTTTTGATGGCGGAAGCATCCTTGCTCTGGTGTATATAGGAGAAGATGAGAAAAGGTTGAACTGCGGAAAGTCCTGGCAAAGATCCAGATTAGCTTCGTAGAAAGATTCTATTGTTCCGATATCTGTCCAGTACCCTTCATATTGATAGCTCAGGGTTTTATATTTTCCTATTGAACTTGGAATGATATCTTTTCCGAAATCATCTCCTGCCCCTTCATCAAACATTTTTTTAAGAATGGTCTTGGTAAAAATATAAATTCCCATAGAAGCAAGGAATTCTTTTCCATTGTGCTTATTTTCGTCCGAAACTTCAGATTTCAGTCCATCCAGCATATCATAGTCCGGTTTTTCATAAAAGGAAGTAATATTTCCTTCGTCATCAGATTTTAAAATCCCAAAACCGGTTGCATCTTTGGCATTCACAGGAATGGTAGCAATGGTAAGGTCACCTCCGTTTTCGATATGAAAATTCAGCATTTCCCGGAAATCCATCTGGTAAAGCTGGTCTCCTGAAAGTATTAAGATATAGTCATAGTCATATTTTTCAAGATGCTTCATAGACTGGCGTACGGCGTCTGCTGTTCCCTGATACCAGCTTTCATTTTCCACATTTTGTTCGGCTGCCAGAATATCAACAAATCCCTTACTAAAAATATCAAAATGATAGGAATTCTTGATATGTGAATTTAAAGATGCTGAATTAAACTGAGTTAAAACCAGGATTTTATTCAGTCCCGAATTCAGGCAGTTTGAAATGGGAATATCTACAAGCCTGTATTTCCCGGCAATAGGAACTGCCGGTTTTGATCTTGTATACGTTAACGGGAATAATCTTGTCCCTCTGCCGCCTCCTAAAACGATGGAGATTACATTTCGATTCATAATTATCTTGCGTGTTTTTATTTTATTAAATATACAGTTTTATTTTTGGTGTCTATATGTAATGTACAACAATTAATTCTCTTATTGTCTTCAGTATATCCATATATGGCTGTCTCATATATTTCGGAATCCAGCTGTTTTACATCTTTATAAATTCCGTCAATTTCTATATTACCCTTTTTAAGCTGTGCTCTGAAGACTTTATTGGTAATTAAAATATCCATTATGTCAGCTTGCTTCATTGCTGCCACTTCGAGGTCTTTTTCATATCGTTCTCTCCAGCCTTTACCATATTTCTTTTCTATGGCTGCATATGTTTTTTTATTTTCGGCATCAGCTTTATCCATCAATTCTTTGGTAACTTCACAACCAGCAGCTTCTATATTCCTTATTTTCCATTTTTCTGAAATTATTTCCATAAGTGCCAGCCTTTCCAAATTTGGATAACCATAGCTTAGAATCGTATAATAAGAGCTGTCCCGGTAGGTATTATTTTCTTTTGAATAAGCGTTAGTATTTTTTATTTTACAGGAAGCAAGACTAATCAGAAACACAGAAAGAAAACCCTTATCATATCAGTTGTTATATAAAGCTATGTATTTTTCCGCAGATTTCTCCCATGAAAAGTCAAAATTCATGTTGGCGTGAATAAGATCTTTCATAGTACCTTTTTGATTATAGATTCCCATAGCCCTATTCATCGCATGTACAATATCATCTACCCCGGCATAGGTAAAATTGAGTCCCGCTCCTCCGGTAGAAATATCTTCCACAGTATCTCTGAGCCCTCCGGTATACCTTACTACAGGAACTGTTCCATATCTCATAGAGTACATTTGGTTCAGTCCACATGGCTCTACCCGCGACGGCATGAGTAAAAAGTCCGCCGATGCATAAATCTTATGGGAAAGATGTTCTTTATACCCCAGATCCAAAGCAAAATTGGTATAGGTGTATTCATACTCTTTCAGCTTATTTTCAATATAGGTATTTCCGGATCCAAGAATCATAATATTTAAAGCTCCATAGCTCTGTTTAATACTTTTCCAGACAACATCGGGCAGCAAATCTGCTCCTTTTTCCGTAGCAAACCTACCAATGAAAGCAAACAAAGGCAGCTCAGGTTTTAAGCCATATTCTTTACACAGTTTTTCTTTGCTTTTTTTCTTTTGGTCAACCGCATTTTTTATATTGAAGTTAAAATCCAGCATAGGATCTGTTTCAGGATTCCATACTTCGGTATCAATACCGTTAATAATTCCGTATGCTTTACCAAATTCCTGACGCACCAAACTTTCCAGTCCGCGGAAGCTGATAAAAAGTTCTTCCAGATATCCCTCGGAAACGGTAGTAAAAGCAGTGGAACATTTAATCATACTGGCCAGAGGATTGATCAGTCCGTTCCAATCCATCAGTCCCCATTTGTACATATCAAAAGAAGGTATATAATTGGCCATACTCCAGCTCATCATACCCTGATACTCTCCGTTATGAATAGTCCCTATGGTTTTTACTCCCTGTAAAAACTGAAATTCCGGGCAGTGTTCAATCATAAAAGGAACCAATCCGGTGTGATAATCATGACAGTGCAGAACATCCGGGCGGATCTTCATTGCACACATCCAATGCAATATTCCCTGCTGGAAGGCAAGAAACTGAAAACTCTCATCCTGATATCCATAAGGATTTTCTCTGTCCAGTAACCCGGGAATTTTCACCATATACAGCTCAAATCCCAGTACATTGGTTTTTTCCTTTAAAATCTGAACCTGCAGCATATTTTCTCCCTGATGGATAAATCCGTCAAAAACAATATCAAATTCATGATCATAGACAAAAGATTTATTATACCAGGGCATTACTACCTTAGCTTCTACGCCTTTTATTTTGTTCTGATATTTGGGCAGTGCCCCGACTACATCCGCCAGACCTCCTACTTTTGCTACAGGATAACATTCTGTACTTAAATGATAAACAACCATTTTTATCTTTTATGTTTAATTCTATGTAATTTATACTTTTTATCTTTTTTCTGCCTAAGGATAATTCCAGCCAACGGAGGAATTTTTAGCGTTAATGATTTTGGGTGTCCCATCCATTCCTCATCCTTTTCATCCAGAATTTCAGCCGCTACTCCACTTCCGCTATATTTTTCATCATCGGAGTTGAAAACAACTTCCCAATGCGTTGCTGTATGAATTCCTATTTTATAATCCAATACCTGTGGAGCAAGATTTAAAATAACCATACAAACATCATCTTTTCTTTTTCCTTTCCTTAGATATACATATACTGAATTTTCAAGATCATCTGCTTCTACCCATTCAAAACCACTTTTATCAAACTGATTTTCGTAAAAGGCAGATTCTTTAGTATATAAATGATTCAGCTCTTTTACAAGCTTCTGTAATCCTTGATGAACTGGATATTCCAGTAAATGCCAGTCCAGACTTTGGGTAAAATTCCATTCACCAGTCTGCCCGAATTCATCTCCCATGAAAAGCAGTTTTGCCCCCGGATGGGTAAACATATAGACATACAAGGTACGAAGATTCGCAAACTTCTGCCACTCATCTCCCCTCATTTTATAAATCAGGCTTGCCTTACCATGCACTACTTCATCATGTGACAGCGGCATCATATAATTTTCGTTAAACATATACACCGAAGCAAAGGTGAGCTTGTGATGATGAAATTTTCTGTTGACAAAATCTTCCTTGAAGTAATCCAGCGTATCATGCATCCATCCCATCATCCATTTCATTCCGAAACCTACACCACCATCATGAACAGGTTTAGTAAGCATAGGAAAATCTGAGCTTTCCTCAGCTATAGTCATAATATGGTCGCCAAATTCTTTATAAACAGCTGTGTTAAACTCCTGCAGAAAAGCTTTCGCTTCAAGATTAACATTCCCGCCATATATATTAGGTTCCCATTCTCCTTCGTTTCTTGAATAATCCAGATGAAGCATTGAGGTTACCGCATCTACACGTAATCCGTCCGCATGATAACGGTCCAGCCAGAACATGGCATTGGAAATAAGGAAAGATTTAACCTCATTTCTTCCGTAATTAAATATATAGGACTTCCAGTCGGGATGAAAACCTTTTCTCGGATCTTCATGCTCATACAGATAGGATCCATCAAAACGGTGAAGGCCGTTGGCATCCCCCGGAAAATGAGATGGCACCCAATCCAAGATAACCCCAATTCCATTTTGGTGAAGCTCATCAATAAGATACATAAGATCCTGTGGAGAGCCAAAACGGGAAGTTGCCGCATAGAAACCGGTAATCTGATATCCCCAGCTCGGATCGTACGGATACTCCATAACCGGCATAAATTCCACATGGGTAAAGCCCATTTCAAGAACGTAAGGAACAAGTTTTTTTGAAATATCCCGGTAATTTAAAAACCGGTCAGGATATTCTTCATTCCTTATCCATGACCCGAGATGGAGTTCATAAACAGATAAGGGAGCTTTCAGGCTGTTATTTTGCCAGCGGCTTTCCATCCATTCCTGGTCATTCCATTCATACCAGGTAGTAGATATAAGTGAAGCTGCCTGTTTATTCTGCTCCCAGCTTAACGCATAAGGATCACTCTTTTCTAAGATTTCACCTCTTGCTGTTTCAACAGCATATTTATAAAGGGTTCCCCAGGATAATCCTCCAATAAACCCTTCCCATATTCCCGATTCATCCCAGCGGGGATACAGGATATGGTCTTTGTGGTTCCAGTTATTAAAGTTTCCTATTACAGAAACCTTTTTAGCATTGGGAGCCCAGACTGAAAAATAAATTCCTTTCATTCCATCTTTTTCCGCAGCATGTGACCCAAACTTAGTATACAGCTTATAATGCCTACCTTCTTTAAAAAGATACACATCATGATCAGTAAAAAGTGTATAGGTTTTAACAGAATTCATCAAGGTCTGATTGTATTTAATATTTTCTCTGAAACTACAAAAAATCCCGGTAACAGCGGTTAATTATTAATCAAATTATTGGCATGTTAGGGTTCTTCATTCGCACATCTATCAAATATATCACTTTTCTATTCATTATTTTATGATTTTAAAACAATCTTTTTTATAAATTTAGAAACTAAATAATTATCAATTAAACACATATGATCAGATTGGAACTTTACACCGAAGAAAAAGATGACAGACCTGTATTCGTTACAGGAAATTTCAACAAATGGAATCCTAAGGACTACAACTACCAGCTTAAGCAGGTGGATCCTCATAATTATTTTATAGAACTTGACTCTCCTTCTCTTCCTGATGAAATTGAATATAAATTCACAAAAGGAGGATGGGAAAATGTAGAACTTGATAAATACGGGAATATCAGCCCTAACCGGAAAATAAAAAAAACAGATGGAAAGACTTCTGATATTGTAGAGAAATGGAGATTTAACTGGGGCCCGTTTAAAGAGGAATTTTTTCCAATAGCAGAAGTGATTTCCGAAGAATTCTATATTCCTCAGCTTGACCGCTACCGTAAGATTTGGGCTTTACTGCCTTTTGATTACCATACTTCCGATAAAAACTATCCGGTCCTGTATCTTCAGGATGCACAGAATCTATTCAATGAAGGAAGTGGATTCGGAAATTGGGAAATTGACAAAAAGTTATCTATCCTTGCAGAATATGGCCGGGGTGACGTTATTATCATCGCTATAGAGCATGGAAGTGAAGACAGAATTAAAGAATATATTTTTGACAATGACAATATTGCTAATGGCTCTGAAGGAAAAAAATACATCCGCTTTATTACAGATACTTTAAAACCTTTTGTAGACGAAAATTACCGCACAAAAAAAGACCGTGATAACACCGGTATTGGCGGCAGTTCGCTAGGAGCTCTTATCAGTATTTACAGTGGGTTCCTTTATCCGGAAGTCTATTCTAAACTGCTGATCTTCTCTCCTTCTCTTTGGGTAGAGCCTAATAACAATTTTCCCATGATGAATTTCAGAGTTCCGTTTACCACAAAAATATATCTGTACGGTGGTGGCCAGGAAGGTTCCAAAATGGTAAAAAGAATCCATATTTTTGAAGAATATTTAAGACGGTGGGAAAAAAAGAATCTTTTCGATTTTGAATTCAGAACGAATATTAACCCCGAAGGCACCCATAATGAGTTTTACTGGTCTCAGGAGTTTCCAAGAGCTATTGAGTGGCTGTTCTATGACAATACTGAGAACCCTGTAGAAGTAAAACCTCAGCAACAAAGCATTAAAAATTAAGTTTATGAAATTAATCCATAAAAAAAATAAGAATTACTCCCAGGTTTTTCAATTGTTCACGGAAGAAGAATGGGCAAAATCCAATACAAATTTCAATAAAAATATAAGCAACTTTTTTACCGGAAAGAAATACGAAACTTTTGTTCATGCGGATGAAAAAACCATTATTTATTTTATTGGTTTAGGTAAAACCTCTCTTCAGGATTTTGAAATACAGCAGGTAGGAAATACATTTTCTCAGGCACAAAAAGAAAAGCTGTTAGCTGTTCCCACTTTAGTAGTGGCAGATTTCATCAACAAGAAACAGTTTGAGGAATTTGTAAAAGGATTGTTAACAGGCACCTACAATTATCCTTTCGAAAAAACACATGCAATCTGGAATCCGGCATTTGAACTTCACTCTGAAAATATAAGCCAGAAAACATTGGATCTAATCAGTAAGAAAGCAGAAGCATTAAGCAACGGGCAGACCGCCTGCCAGGAATGGCTGAATAAACCTGCCAACCTGAAAAAGCCTGATATTTTCAGTGCATATCTGAAAAGCTTAGCTAAAAAACACGAGTTAAAATACACTGTTTTCAATAGAAAAAAGTGTGAAGAACTCGGTTTGGGTGCTTATCTGGCTGTCAATCAAGGGAGTGCTTATGATGCAGCTTTCACCATTTTAGAATATAAAACTACTGTTAAAAATGCTAAAACCTTCGGTTTAGTAGGAAAATGCGTATTGTTTGATACAGGAGGTATTTCCATCAAGGGTTCCGCCAATTTACACTATATGAAATCTGATATGGGTGGTGCTACAGCCGTTCTGGGTACACTGATCTATGCTGCAGAAATGAAGCTTCCCGTCAATATCATAGCTGTTCTTCCTATCACGGATAATGCCGTTTCTGAAAAGGCATTCATTCCAAGTGATGTAGTGACTGCATACAACGGAAAAACAATTGAAGTTATTGATACTGATGCAGAAGGCAGGATGATCCTTGCAGACGGACTCTCTTATCTGGCCAGGAACTATAAAACCGATTGTATGATTGATCTGGCAACACTCACGGGAAGTTCCGTAAGAATGTTCGGGGATACTTGCGGTGCTTTATTCTCCAATAATGAAGACCTGAAAAATCTTTTAATAAAAACAGGAGATCAGACTAATCAGAGACTGTGGAGTCTTCCGCTTTGGGACATTTGGAAAGATGACATCCAGTCTGATGTAGCAGACCTGAAAAACATCTCTCTGAAGCCGGTTGGAGATTGTATTATCGCTGCAAAATTCTTAGAGCAATTCACTGAAGGTCACCCTCGTTGGGCTCATTTAGATATCGCCGGAGTAGCCTTCGGAAATGTGAAGTATGCTAAGGAAAAAGCAGCCACCGGATTTGGGGTTCAATTACTGGCCGATTTAATCGAAAATTATCATTAAAAATTAGTTTTTTACAAAAAAACTCTGTATACTTGAGTAGAGATTTCTCGAAAGTTCAGCATATTTCAATTTTTGATATTAATCAAACAATAAAGAATTGCTTTTATTTTTGATAATTCACTAAACTTAAAAAAACATTATATGGAGGAGAAAACTATTGTATGTATTTCGTGCTATTACAAGGGTTACGATTTCATGGACGAAATGAAAGCACTCGGTAATAAAATAATCTTAGTTACATCAGAAAACCTTAAAGAAAAAAACTGGCCCTGGCATGCTATTGAGGAAACCTTCTATATGCCGGAATTAAAACCCTCAGTATGGAATCTTGAGCATTTAATTCAGGGTTTTTCACATCTGATGAAAACCCGAAAAGTAGATGCTGTAGTAGCTCTTGACGATTACGATGTGGAGAAAGCTGCTCTGATCAGGGAAACATTTCGTATTCCGGGAATGGGACAGACCACCCACCGGTATTTCAGGGATAAACTGGCTATGAGGCAGAAAGCAAAAGATTCAGGAATCAGCGTTCCTGAGTTTACCGCGGTATTCAATGATGATGAGGTGAATAGCTTTGCAGAAAGGGTTCCTGCCCCCTGGGTATTGAAACCACGGTCAGAAGCTTCAGCATCGGGAATTAAGAAGCTCACCTCCAAAGAGCAGCTTCATGAAGCTTTAGAACTTCTTGGGGAAGAGCGTCACCTTTTTTTACTGGAAAGCTTTAAGCCCGGAGATGTTTATCATGTAGACAGCCTTACTTTTAATAAAGAAATAGTATTTACCTCAGCTTCAAAATATTTGGCTCCTCCTATGCAGGTTTCTCATGAAGGAGGCGTGTTCAGGTCTAAAACCTTAGGAAGATATTCAGAAGAATTTAAAGCTCTTGAAGAGATCAATGCCAGAGTTCTCACCAATTTCGGACTGCTCAATGGGGCAACCCATACAGAGTTTATCCGGGGAAAAGAAAACGGAAAATGGTACTTCCTGGAAACATCTTCCAGGGTAGGTGGAGCACACATTCCCGATTTGGTGGAAGCATCAAGCAATATTAATATCTGGGGAGAGTGGGCCAAAATTGAGGATGCTCTTTTAAGGGGTAAATCTTATACCATTTCTCCTCCTACAGAGTATTATGCGGGATTAATCATTGCTTTGATTAAAGATAAGGAACCGGATTACAGTAATTTTGAATGTGAAGAGGTCGTGAAGTTTCTGCCGATAGATCATCACGTTGGAATTGTTTACAAATCCAAGGATTCTGCTATCATACAGGAAAAACTGGATAGTGCTGCCGATAAGATCCAGGCAGAAATGCTCAATATTTTACCGCCAAAAGTAAGAAGCTGAGCCATTAAAACATAATTATTAAAGAAAAATTTATCAATGCCTCATATAGAACATACGGAGTATTATTCAAATATACTGGGAATAAGCCTTAAAGTGGAAGTGACCGGACATTACGGACATCCTATCATTATGTTTCCAACTTCTCAGGGACAATATACCCAAAACCACGATTTTCATCTCAATGGAAGTATCAACTGGTTTGTAGAACAGGGAAAAGTAAAATTGTATAATATCCAGACCATCGACGGCTGGAGCTTTTATGATGAAAGTATTTCGCCACAGCAGAGAATAAGAAATTATGAACGCTATGTACAGTTCCTCATTAAAGAATTTGTTCCCTACATTCAGAAACTCCATAAAACCCATCGGGTAGCAGTAGCCGGAGCCAGCTTCGGAGGCTATCACGCGGCTAACTTTGCCTTTAGGTTTCCTGATGTAGTCTCTCATCTTTTCTGTCTTTCGGGAGCTTTCAGCATAAGAAATTTTATGGATGGGTATTCTGATGATTTGATTTACTTCAACTGCCCAAGGGAGTTTATAAAAAATGATGAGGCCTGGAAATATAAACATATGCATATTGTCCTCAGCACTTCCGATCAGGATATCTGTAAAGACAAGAATATTGAAATGGCAGAAATCCTAAGGGTAAAAGGCATAGACTTCTGGTATGATGAAAGAAAATGGATAGGACATGACTGGCCATTATGGAGAATGGTCTTTCCTACATTTATAAGTGCTTATTTCTCTTAAATAACGATTTATAAACTACAAAGCTGTAACATTTAAGTTTTTAAAAACTTTCACCCTTCCTGAATATCAAATTAAATACGTAGTAATTCACCTTCTCCGAGAGGTGTCAAATCAAAGATTTAACAGGTTCGTTTTAGGAATGATAAATAGTAAAAAATATATACCAATAAAAAAACAAAAATTATGACAAAAAAAGTAGGAATTCTATTCGGCATGGAAGATACATTCCCTTGGGCATTCATAGACAAGGTCAATGAACTGGGTGGCGGAGAGATTGTAGCTGAACCTGTAACCATTGATAAACTGGAGCAAGGAGCAGATTATGGGTATGCAGTGATTATCGACAGAATTTCACAAGATGTTCCTTTTTACAGAGCTTACCTGAAAAATGCCGCACTTAACGGAACGTACGTAATCAACAATCCGTTCTGGTGGAGTGCCGATGAAAAATTTTTCAACAATGCCCTGATGACCAAATTGGGAATTCCCCTTCCAAAGACTGTTTTGCTGCCTTCCCATGAAAGACCTTCCGATACTTCGGAAACCTCATTCAGAAACCTTAAGTTTCCTCATGACTGGGAATATATCTTCAATTATGTAGGCTTCCCAGCCTATATGAAACCTCACGATGGTGGCGGCTGGAAAAGTGTATACAGAGTTGAAAACCCTGATGACCTTTGGAATAAACTGGGTGAAACGGAACAGCTGGTAATGATGGTTCAGGAGGAAATCATTTTCGAAGATTATTACAGGGTATACTGTCTGGGAAGAAAATATGTTCACATCATGCCTTATGAGCCCAGAAATGCACCCCATTTGAGATATGCCACCACTCATCAGACTGAGGGTGAAGAGCTGAAAAAACTATTAAAAACCATTCACGATTATACCATCAAGATGAATGAAGCGCTAGGGTATGATTTCAACACAGTAGAGTTTGCGGTAAGAGACGGCATTCCTTATGCTATTGATTTCTGCAATCCGGCTCCGGATGCAGACAGAAATTCTGTAGGAGAAGAAAATTTTGCCTGGATTATAGAACATGCAGCAAAACTGGCTGTAGAAAAAGCTAAAGAATATGTTCCGGGGAAACCTAATATTACCTGGGGAACCTTTGTGAAGGATTCAATCAAATAACATTGAAAAAGAAATAAAAAAACACAAGAAAATGCATCAATTTACTATTGGAATCGAAGAAGAATATCAGATCATTGATGTTGAAAGCAGGGATCTTATTTCTCACGTTTCAAAAATCATTGAAGGTGGCAAAGCCGTTTTAAGTGAAAATTTAAAACACGAAATGCACGAATCCATGATCGAAATGGAAACGGGGATCTGTCAGAATATCCAGGAAGCGAGGGCCGAACTGACGAATTTAAGACGGCATTTGATCAATACCGCTCATGAACAGGGATTGCGGGTATCCGGAGGAGGCACACATCCTTTCTCACATTGGTCAGAAAACACCATCACGCAGGGAGAAAGGTATATCAAAATTGTTGATGATATGGGAGATGTTGCCCGTGAAAACCTTATTTTTGGCCTGCATGTACATATTGGAATTCCTAACCGTGAAGAAGGAGTAAGAATACAGAATGTCATGCGTTATTTTCTTCCCCATGTTTACGCTCTTTCTACCAATTCACCCTTCTGGATCGGACGAAACACAGGTTTTAAATCTTACAGACAGGAAATTTTTGTCAAGTTTCCAAGAACAGGTATTCCCAGTTATTTTAATTCTTTAGGAGAGTTTGACAGTTATGTAGATCTTCTGATCAAAACCGGAACCATTGATAATGCCAAGAAAATATGGTGGGACTTAAGGGTTCATCCATTTTACCCTACCATAGAATTCAGAATCTGTGATATGCCCTTAAGGATTGACGAAACAGTCTGCCTTGCTGCCATTATGCAGTGCCTTGTTGCTAAGATTTACAAGCTCCATCAGCTGAATTTAAGTTTCAGAAGCTATAGAAGGCTGCTTTTGAATGAAAATAAATGGAGGGCTTCCAAAAGTGGTATTGACGCACATCTGATTGATTTTGGAAAAGAAGAATCTGTTCCGTATCCTCATCTTTTAAAAGAACTTTTAGAATTTATAGATGATGTAGTAGATGATTTAGGATGCAGGAATGAAGTTGAATATGCCTGGACGATTCTGGAAAACGGAACCGGTGCAGACAGACAGCTTCAAATATTTAAGGAAACAGGAGATCTGACGAAAGTAGTAGATTATATGATCTCAGAAACAGAATATGGAATCACACACGGCCAGCCTGCTTCATAATATTTTTGGTAACTTTACAAAAAATATGATGTAATGAAAGATATTCGAATCGCTCTGCTGGATATGAATAACAACCATGTTAATCAAGGCTTTAGGAACATAAAAGAAATTTCTGAAGCATTCCAACAGAATTCTGAAGAAAATGTAGTTATTAAAACATTTGATATTAGGTTTAAAGATGAAATGCCGGAAATTGGAGATTTTGATATCTTCATTTCTTCGGGTGGTCCCGGTAATCCACACAGAGAAGGTCTTGAATGGGAAAACAGGTTTGCGCTATTTCTAGACGCCATTTTTGAACATAATCAGTATAATGAAGATAAAAAATACCTGTTCCTGATCTGTCATTCATTTCAGCTGGCAAGTATTCATTGGAATCTGGGCAATATCTGCAAAAGAAAGTCCTACTCTTTCGGAGTCATGCCTGTTCACAAAACAAAAGAAGGCAAAGAGGAGTTTTTATTTAAAAATCTTCAGGATCCTTTTTATGCAGTAGACTCCAGAGCTTACCAGTTTATTGAGCCAGATCATGAGCGTTTTGAAAAATTGGGTATGAAAATCGTTGCTATAGAAAAATCCCGTCCTCATATCAATTTAGAAAGGGCCATAATGGCTATCCGCTTTTCAGATGAAATATTCGGCACCCAGTTTCACCCTGAAGCCAGTCCTGAAGCTTTGATAGAAAATCTGAAAGATGATAAAAACAAAGAAGCCATGATCGAAAACTTCGGAATGGAAAAATATCTTGAAACAATAGATAGAATAGATGATGAAGATAAAATCATCCTAACCAGAAACCAGGTCCTTCCAAGATTCCTTCAGTTTGCAAAAAAAAACATTTTGAAAAAGGCTGAATCTTTAGCTTAAAAATAGTGAACAGCATGCATGTGAACTCACATTAAGTAGCTAACCATACATAAATCGGGCATACATGCTCGATTTTTTTAACATCACAAAAGAAAAAATATGATCCCAAAATACAGAAAACAGTTTAATCAGGAATATTCTCAAGAAAAATACCGGCAGCTCAAAGATATCTTAAAAGAAAAAGGCGGTGTAGAACCTGGCTTCAGGATTTCAGAAAGCCCGATTATTCTTTCCAAAGAATTTGAAACAAAACTTCTTGAGGCCACCGAAAGCATCATCAGCCAAATCAATGCACTTCCGGCGGAAACTCTGAGAAAAGCTATTCCTGAGAACTGCAGGGTTCCTAATGATACCAACAGGCCTCATTTTTTCACTATAGATTTTGGAGTGTGCAGAGGTGAAAATGGAAAAATAGTACCTCAGCTGATTGAGCTGCAGGCATTTCCTTCATTGTATGCTTTTCAGAAAACTTTTGAGGATGCATTTTGTGAAGTCTACCCTTTTCTTTCGGAGATCAGGAATCCAATGCCCCATGAAACCTTTAAAAACCTGCTGAAGGAATTGATTGTGGGCGATGAAAACCCGGAAAATGTAATCCTATTGGAAATTTTTCCCGAAAAACAGAAAACAGCAATAGATTTTGCTTTAACGGAAAAGTTACTGGGTATTAAAACCGTGTGCCTGACAAAAGTAAAGAAAGAAGGCAGAAAACTGTATTATGAAAATAATGGAAAACTGGTTCAGATCAAAAGAATCTATAATCGGGTTATTTTTGATGAGCTGGACAGAATTCCTAATCTTAATACAGAATTTGATTTCCGTGAAGAAGTGGATGTAAAATGGATCACACATCCCAACTGGTTCTTTAAAATATCAAAGTACCTTCTTCCACTGCTACAACATCCGTATGTTCCCAAAAGCTATTTTTTACATGAATTTCCCCAACATGAAAACCTTGAAGATTTTGTATTGAAGCCCTTATTTTCATTCGCGGGAAGTGGAGTGAATCTGAACCCAACAAAGGAGGTTACGGAGGCTATTGAAGATAAAGAAAACTATATTTTACAGAGAAAGGTTAGCTATGAACCTATTTTTGAAGATATCAACGGAGAATTTTCAAAAGCAGAGATCCGGTTATTGTATATTTGGAGAGAAAATGATGAACGCCCTATCCTGCTGGAAAATCTGGGAAGAATGACCAAAGCGGCAATGGTGAATGTAGACTTCAACAAGAAAGATGCTATTTGGATCGGAAGCTCTAATGCTTTTTTTGCCTTAGACTAATTTATTTTTTATCAATTTTGCAACTCAAAACTCAATCACCCCACCTTAGAATAACTCCACTCAATGAATGTAAAAACCTTTGAAGAGCTGATGTTTCAATCACTTGGATTGGTCTGTTCAGCTATTGAAGAAGATCCCGAATGCAAAGATTACTCAGGTTTTAATTGTACAGTGAATCATTTGAAAATAAAATTTCGTATTTCCAAAATAACCCCTACCAAAACAGGGCAGTTTGTAACCATCTGGAAAAGGAACGAAAAGGGAGAAACCACTCCTTTTGAGCTGAATGATAATTTTGATTTTTATATGGTTGCAGCTTTTAAAGACTCTCTTTCCGGAATATTTATTTTTCCAAAAAAAATTCTGTCAGAAAAAGGAATTCTATCTGATGGAAAAAAAACCGGTAAACGGGGAATCAGGGTATATCCTGATTGGGATATCACAGAAAGTAAACAGGCAAAAAAAACTCAGGAATGGCAGACTAAATATTTCATCGGATTTTCTGATGATAACAATAAAATGCTTCGGCAGACTAAGCTCCTGATGAATATTTAACTCAACCTTAGTGCGGGATAAGGCATTTCTGCTTTGTCCACTTATTTTAGGACGGAACATTATAAAAACAAAGCCTCCGAAAGATTCGAAGGCTTTATTAAAAACAGAATAGTAATTAAGCTTATTTAAAAACAAAATTCTATTTAAAAGTTATTATTATCTTCCAGTAATTCTCTTGCCTGATATTCCTGTACAAGGTCAATCGCATTAGAAATCACATCACTTAAAGCTGTAATAAACGTTCCTTCTTCAGCCATTCCCATGGCATGCTTCAACGCTTCAATTTCCTTAGGAATAATCTCATAACTTACATCTTTACCGGCTTCATTAATCCCGTCTATAATAAGTCCGTTAATCTCATCCTCCGTTCTTCCACGAAGATGTTTTTCATTACGGATAATAATATAATCGAACATTCTACCGGCAATCTTTCCACACTCCCTGATATCGTTATCCCTTCTGTCTCCAACCCCAGAAATAATTCCTATTTTCTTGGTAGATTCAACATTCTTCAGATAATCTTCAATAGCTTCGTAGCCTGAAGGGTTATGGGCAAAATCAATCAGAACTTTAAAGTTTTTGAATTTAAAAACATTCAACCTTCCCGGAGTAAGCTGTGCACTCGGAATAAATGTTCTTAAAGAATTGGAAATATCTTCAATTCCAAAACCGTGAAGATAACTCGCCAAACTTGCAGCCAATACATTTTCAATCATGAATCTGGCTTTTCCTTCCATGGTAATAGGAAAGTCTTTTGCTTTTCCTATCCTGATCTTCCAGTCGCCTTTTTTTATCGTCACAAAACCTTCTTCATATACACAGGTAATTCTCCCTTCCTTTGCAAACTTAACGATATGGGGATTGTTTTCGTTCATACTGAAAATAGCCACATTACAGTCCAGATCATTAACAATCTTCATGGAATATTCGTTATCAGCATTAAGGACGCTCCAGCCACTTTTCTTTACACTGTCCAGAACGACTCTTTTTACTTTGGTAAGATCTCTTAAATTATGAACATCATTCATTCCTAAGTGATCTTCCTCAATATTGGTCAACACTCCTATATCGCATTGTGAAAAACCTAATCCTGAACGCAGGATACCCCCTCTGGCAGTTTCAAGAACGGCAAATTCTACGGTAGGATCTTTCAAAATAAATTCTGCAGAAAGCGGCCCTGTAGTATCTCCTTTTGTAAGCATGGTATTCTGAATATAAATACCGTCTGAAGTAGTGAAACCTACCCTATGTCCATTGCTTTTAACAATATGCGAAATCAGCCTGGTCGTTGTTGTCTTTCCGTTGGTTCCTGTTACAGCAATAATCGGAATTGTAGAAGGTTTTCCCTGCGGATACAGCATATCCACTACCGGAGCCGCGACATTTCTTGGCAATCCCTCACTCGGAGCCAAATGCATTCTGAACCCGGGAGCTGCATTTACTTCTATAATTGCACCACCGCTCTCCTTTAAAGGCTGGGTCAGGTTTTCCGCCATAATATCAATACCACAGACATCTAAGCCTATGATTTTAGATATTCTTTCGGCCATTGTGATATTTTCCGGGTGCACCATATCGGTAACATCTATCGAAGTTCCTCCTGTTGACAGGTTTGCCGTAGATTTCAGATACACCACTTCTCCTCTTTGAGGTACTGTTTCAAGGGTATAATGAAGCTTTTCCAGCAATTCCAAAGTATCTTTATCTACTTCTATTTCAGTAAGGACGTTTTCATGGCCATATCCTCTTCTTGGATCTTTATTTTCTTTTTCAATAAGCTCATGAAGGTTCAGCTCACCATCTCCCACCACATGTGCAGGAACCCTTCTTGCTGCCGCAACCATTTTATTATCAATAACCAGCACCCTGAAATCATAGCCTGTAATATATTTTTCAACAATTACTTTTTTAGAATATTTCTGAGCATGCTCCAGTCCTATTTTAGCAGATTCCCAATCGTTTACGTTAATTGATGATCCTTTTCCGTGATTCCCATCCAGGGGTTTCAAAACGATAGGATAACCTATTTTTTTGATCACAGCATTTAAATCATCTTCCTCCACGACAAGATCTCCGATAGGAACAGGAATGGCAGCATCATGAAGCATTCTCTTAGTAAGCTCCTTATTACATGCTATATCTACAGCAATAGAACTTGTTTTCCCTGTAATAGTCGCCTGGAATCTCTGTTGATTCACCCCATATCCCAGCTGTACCAAAGAATTGGTTCCCAGTCTGATCCACGGGATTTTTCTGGAAGCTGCTTCTTCAACAATACTTCCGGTGGAAGGACCGAGACGAACACGCTCTCTGATCTCTTTCAGTTTATGAATACAGGCATTGATATCATATTCTTTCCCTTCTATTAGGGCTAAAGCAATTTTTACAGCTTCTTCAGCTGCATAAATTCCTGCATTCTCCTCAATGTAATTGAAAACCACATTATATACTCCCGGAGTTTTGGTTTCACGGGTCCTCCCAAAGCCAACATCCATCCCAGCCAGTGTTTGGATCTCCAAAGCAATATGCTCTATGACATGCCCCATCCAGGTTCCCGTTTCCACTCTATGGAAAAAACCTCCTTCCACTCCTTCCGAGCATCTGTGAGTCATCAACGATGGGATTAATTTTTCAATCCTTTCCCTGAATCCTTCTATTTTATTGGTAGGATAATTCTCCATTTCTTCGAGGTCTAACCTCATCTGTATCAGTTTCTTTCTTCTGATACTCCAGATATTAGGACCACGCAGTGCCTGAATCTTTTCGATTTTCATAGTCTATTGGCATTTTAACAGTTAACAATAACTCCTTTTATAGCCAAAGATAATGTAAAACCCTAAACGAAACTATAGCAGATTTAAAGATTTATTAAAAAAAAATTAATTTTTCTTCACATTTTTAAAACATTAAAAATCAACTAAAGATGGCACGAATTTCGCCAAATAATGTTATTTATTTTTTAATTTTGTACCATGACGAAACCTGTTGGAAAATTAATAGTTATCGGAGGCGCTGTAAACAAAGGAAGTTTTGCGGAAACCGATTATGATCAGAACATCGAGAAGAACCTTAATTTTTTTGAGCGAGGAATTTTAAGAAAGATTATTAATGAATCTAAACTGAAGGAAGATTCTGTTATCGAGGTTGTAACAACAGCCTCTCAAATTCCTCAGATCGTAGGAACAGAGTACAAAAAAGCATTTGAGTTTCTAGGTGCCAGAAACGTCAATATTCTGGATATTCATAACCGTGAAGAAGCGAATTCTGATGCCATGGTTGCAAGAGCCAATGCTGCAGATGTAATGATGTTTACCGGTGGAGACCAGTTGAGACTTACTTCTATTCTTGGAGGAACAAGATTTCACGATACTATTTTATTAAAATACCAGGAACAGGATTTCATTTATTCCGGAACTTCTGCAGGGGCAGCTGCTGCTTCTGAAAATATGATCTATCAGGGAAGCAGTTCTGAAGCCCTGTTAAAAGGAGAAATTAAAACAACACAAGGCTTGGGATTAATTGATAATGTTATCATTGACACTCATTTTGTACAGCGAGGCAGAATCGGGCGTCTTTTCCAGGCTGTGGTTAATAATCCGAGAACATTGGGAATCGGACTAGGTGAAGATACAGGACTTTTCATCCATAATGATGTAATGACTGCTGTAGGCTCAGGTCTTGTTATTTTAGTCGATGGCAGATTCATCAAAGACACCAACCTTACGAATATCAATTTAGGAGAACCTATCTCTATTGATAATTTAACGGTACATGTAATGTCTATGAACGATCATTATGATCTTACTACGAAAACACTGACTATTGAAAATTCTCAGTTTAACCCTATTCCACAAGATAAATAATCTAAAAATTATTCAAAAGTAATTCCTATTTTAGTTAAAAAATAAAGCTAAATGGCAGAAGGGAAAATTGAAAAATTTATAGATCTCCTTTTGGAGGGCTATGACGTTGCCAATAAACAGGAAATCATTTCAAACTGTTCTTTTGCTTATACAAACCCAGTTCAGTATATAGCCGATAATGATGCGGAATGGGTAATTGAAAGCGATGAAGACGGTGCTTTTGAGTTTTCAGTTACTAACGAACTGTTTTCTTTTCTGATCCGTGGTGACAAAATAGATGAAATACACGAGCTCATTGATGAAAGCCTTAACAATATCATTGGAGATTTTCCAATGGGAGTAAAATATGTATCAGATTATTTTGCGTGGCTGCAGCCCAGACTTGATCAGGAAAATCCTCCATTGGAAATTATTGAGCTCGCAGACAGTTATTCTGATGAATTACAGCTGATGATTGTAGAAAAACATAATGTAGAAAATATTTCAAAGCTTTGTCAGGAATTAAGGGTTCATTTTAGAAGAACTGCAATACCTTATTAATCTTTTCCAGACAAATAATAATTTAAAAAGTAAAAACTAAACTTTATTTATGAAGCTCATTATCCACGGTGGTTTTTTCTCTGAAAGCGATCAAAGCCATGAAGTAAAGACCGCAAAACAGGAATCTTTAAAAGAAATAGCCCAAAAAGCATTCGGGTATCTTCAGACGCATTCGGCTTTTGATACAGCAGCCTATGCCGTTTCTCTTCTGGAGGATGATCCTTTGTACAATGCGGGAATCGGTTCACAAATTCAGAGTGATGGTGTTATCCGTATGAGTGCAGCCATTATGAACGGGGATACCCAGAAATTAAGTGGCGTCATCAACCTTCAGGATGTAAAAAACCCCATACTCGTTGCCAAAGATTTGATTGGGGAAGATGACCGTGTTTTAGGAGGGAAAGGAGCAAAGATCTATGCTACAGAGCATGGTTTTGAACACTTTTCTACAGAAATTCCACAAAGAAGGAAAGAATATGAAGCCAAGCTCAGCAATGGTGGAAAAGGAACAGTAGGCTGTGTAGCCATTGATAAAGAAGGGAAATTAGCCGCCGCTACTTCCACAGGCGGAAAAGGTTTCGAAATTCCGGGAAGAATTTCAGATTCTGCCACTGTGGCCGGAAATTATGCCAATTCATTCTGTGCAGTAAGCTGTACGGGTGTGGGAGAAGATATTGTAAGTAATGCCACTGCCACAAAAATTGTAACAAGGGTTACTGACGGCATGAGCCTTGAAAAAGCCTTTCAAAAAACTTTTGATGAGCTTAAAACTATTGATGGATTTGCGGGAGCCATTGCTATAGACAACAATGGAAATATCTATCATCAGGATTCCTACCCTACTATGGTTTTTGCAAGTTTCGATGGTGAAGATTTTGAAGTCTTCTCTTAATTTTAACATTTTTTTATTATTGTATTTATTTTTTTGGCACGTATTTTACATACTTATTAATAACAAATTTTAATATTAATACTTTAAAAATAGAAATCATGGGAAACAAAACAAAAGGCATATTAGCTTTATTAGGATTAGGAGCTTTAGCTTACTGGAAATATAAGAATTCAACTCCTGAAGATCAACAAGCTGTAAAAGATAAAATCAATACAGCAAAAGATAATCTTAACAAATGGGGAAATGACCTTAAAAGTAAAGCCAATGACGTTGCTTCTCAGGTTCAGAGTAAAGTGGATGAAGCTAAAACAAAAGCTGAAGATACTTTAGGCTAAGAAAATAGAAAGTAGTTTTTTTAACATTCATATATAGAAAAAGCCATCGTAATTATTGCGATGGCTTTTTTGATTTCGTTGTCTATACTTTTCAACTTTAAAACCTTTCTGGATCTTGTGGTTTACAAGCTAAACCGCTTATTTTTTATTTCCGGTAAATGCATACACCAATGGTATTTTGTTTCCGAACTGGGGAATTCTCCATTTTCCTTTTTCAAATTCTTCTACATGCCTGAAACATGGATATGGTGACCAGTCAAATTCCTGAAATATTTTCAGTTCTATATCTTTTTTAATCAAATTATCCAGAACTTCTGCCAAGGAATGATTCCACATGACATATTCCTGTACAATAGGTGCCGACTGATCTGCATAGGTGCCTTCATAGGTTTCTACAATTGGTTTTTCATTGAAATAATTGTAGGCTACTTTTGTAAAGTCATCATCAAACATCCAAACTACTGGATGAAACTCAGCCATAATAAACCGACCGCCCGGCTTTAGAAAATGACTGACTACCCCGGCCCATTTTTCCAGATCAGGAAGCCATCCTATAGTCCCATAACTTGTATAAACGATATCAAATTGCCTATCCAAAACATCCGGTAAATTATAAACATCTGAGCAGATAAATTCCGTATCGGTTTCACATTGCTGAGCCAAATTGATTGCTGCTTCAATTGCTTTATCCGACAAATCAATTCCTGTCACTTTTGCCCCCATTCTTGAAAGCGAAATAGAATCCTGTCCAAAATGACACTGTAAGTGCAAAATACTCTTTCCTTGTATATCTCCCAGAAGCTCCAGTTCTATTGAATTGAGTGAACTTCTGCCATTTAAAAACTCATCTACAAAGTAAAAATCCGACTTCAAATGCGGATCTACTTTGGCATTCCATGAGTTTTTATTGATTTCTAAGTAATTTTCCATGATTGTTTTTCTTTAAGTAGTAAGCCCGGTTCGCTATTTTTCAAGCAATTTTTTCTTTTGCTCCAGAAATTCTTCTTCGCTTAAGACTCCGGATTCTTTTAATCTTCCTAATTGTTCGAGTTGGTCTAAAACACCAGGTTCAGATTTGTTCTGAAAAGTTTCTTCAGGACGAGACATGAACTCTCTTATTTTTTCACAAAACAGCTCAGCATGGTACTTTCCTACTCCATCAATCTCTACGATATCATCTGTAATCTGAATATCTATGGAAGCCAGTAAGAATGCTGTTTCATATTGTATGGAACTTATTTTGCTATAAGAAAAATCTTCTACTTTCAATCCGTACATGAATTCCTTATCCACAAAAATCAATCTTCTGTCTGTGGCTACTAAAATAATATGATGATTGTTTAATTTGTTTCTGCCTTCAACAAGATAGACAATTTTTTCATCTGCCAAAAGGATTTCCGGCAGTTCATGAATTTCTTTTCGGGCAAATATCGTAGGGCTGATATCCAGCTTTTTAAGCTCATCCCTTATTTCGTCAAGTCTTGATTTTTCACTCATATTATTAGTTTATGGATCTAAATTACTATTTCTTAGTCATAAAAAATTTAATTCAGTAAAAATATTAGTCTTCTGCGGGGATCACAACGGAAGTGTGCAGGCAGTACATCTTCCAGCCTAAGGTTTCATACAAGAGTTTTCCTTCTTCTGTAGCCACTAAAAGATTATTTGAAAATCCTTTTGATAAAGCTATCTTTTCAAGTTCTTTCAGTAAAAAAGTAGCGAGTCCTTTCCTTTGGTGATTTTTTTCGGTAATAATCCTGTCATAAACCGCAATATCATCTATAAGAGAGACACGGCCTATAGAAGCCTGCTCGCCATTTTCTGCTACAATGCTGACAACAAAAGTCGTATTGTACTCAGAAAACTACTAAGTAGTATCCTTTAGCAAGGCTAATTTCCGGGAAATTCATAGGGTGAAAACAGGTCATCATATATCCCTGTGGCTGTAGTTTCCATCTTTCAGGGATTTTCTCTATAAATTCATCAGGAGAACTGGATACTTTCAGGTAAATCCAGGGCTCATCAATTGAATGGGCAAGTTGGAAAAAATCATCATTAAGTTTAGGAAATACAAAACGTTCTTTTTGTTTTTCATCACCTACAATCACTTTGAATCCTGATTTATAGGGTACAGGAAAAGATACTTCTCTTGATAAACACCATCCTTTAAGCCAGCTTTCCACTATTTCTACTGATACTTTATCCTTCATGATTCAATGTTAAAAGTTTTATTTTAATTGCTCCAGCAGTTTCTTTTTCTGTTCTGCAAATTCTGCATCGGTTAAGATTCCGTTTTCTCTCAGTTTTCCTAATTTTTCAAGCTGATTAAGAACTTCTTCTGATGAAACTGAAACACCTTTTACAGTATCAATTTGTTTCAGAGACTGTTCCTTAGGATTATTATAAATAGCTTTTATCTTGTCGTAGAATTTCTCTGCATCATCTTTATCCATAAAACATTCAAACTCTACCACTCTCTCATCAAGATGTAATTTAATAATTGGCGATCTTGGATCTGTTACAAAACTTACAGCGTTGATAGTTTCGTTAGGATACTCATTGATTTTTGCTGCTCCGAACATGGCTTTTGATACAGAAATCAATCTCATGGGTGTTGCTACCAATATCCCGGCTGCCAATGTATTAACAAACTGAGCATCTGTAATCGCGATTATTTTTTCATCTTCAGAAATCAAGTAAGGAAGTTCTTTGATTTCTCCTTTGGTAAACATAGAGAGGTTAGCATTCAGCATTTCCAGCTCATGCTTTATTTTCTGATGTCTACGTTTATAAACCTCTTTTGAGATTTGACGGGACCCGGAATCTATAGCTGCAGGATGGTTCTGTTCTGTAACTGCCAATACCTGAGCCTTTTCTTTTTTCCCGGTATCCAGCATTTCATTAATATCATCAATGCTGAATGCATTAAGCTTGTAAAGCAATTCGTCATTGATATTGCTTGCGTTATTTAAACATTTATTGCATAAAACATTGCCATCCGAGAGTTTATTAGCCCCCAAAAGTGTATCCATGGATGTTAATTCTGTATTACACAATGCACAATTATTGCTCATTTCTTTTTCTTTTATAATTTATCAAGCAGTTTTTTCTTTTGTTCTGCAAACTCTTCATCTGTCAAAATTCCCCTTTCTCTGAGCTTACCCAATTTTTCCAGCTGTTCAAGAATAGCTCCGGAATCTCCCTTATCGGCAGAATGTACCAGATTTGGAATAGTTTGAGTAAATGCCTGTAATGACGCTGAATCCTGTCTGAATTTATTTTCAGTATAAGCCATACTTCTGCTTTGAACATCTGAAAATGCCCTTCCGTCACTTTTGTTGTGTAATTTAAATTCTGCAGAAGCCCCTTTAATATTTATTTTCAGAATAGAATACAGAAGATTTTCAGTATGTTCAATAGAAACAATCTCATGAAGAGGAAACTCATTCCTGACTACTCCACCCAAAATCTTTTTATCAATAAAAACAACTCTTCTTGGTGTTGCAAAAACAATTCCTTCGCGTTTATTTTGGAGGTATATACATTCTGCAATTGCCAGAAGATTTTCATTCTGATCCAGCACAGTATCCAATGCATTGACTTCTTCATTGGCCAAAACACTTAGCCTTGCATTAAGAGCCACTATCTGATCTTTGATTTGATCCAATCTGGTAGGGGCATCATATTTGTAATGGCTGCTTCCTGTATATTGGGATCCTCCCGGATTCTGGCTGCCCTCAATTTTACTTTTCAGAAACATTCCTGTAATTTCCGCAAAATAAAACTGATCAAGAGTATTAATAAGGTCTCTATTGATATTAATGGCTTTAGTAAAGCATCCTGCACACAAATAACCACCGTCTGCCAGTTTATTTTTACCTGCAGACATATCTGTTTCCGTAAGCGGCGTACCGCACAATGCGCAAATAGTATTCATTTGGTTTTTAGGTTTAAAAAGTTTTTTATGAATACAGGGGTATCATTTCACCCTGTTTTTATAACATCGACTCCAAATTACAAATTCTGAACCGATATTAAAGGTCAAAAGTATTTAAATCTTAGCATCCATCAAATAAATCAACCACAAAAGCAATTTTTGTGGTTGATTTGTTTTTAATATATGTCTAATATTATTATCCTAAAAACTCTTCTAAAGAAACCGTTTTCTGTTCCCCAGCTTCAAGGTTTTTGAAAGTAACAGTATTATTTTTAATCTCTTCTTCTCCAAGGAAAACAAGGTTTTTAATACCTTTCTTTTCAGCATAAGTAAACTGTTTGTTGAGTTTTGCATTTTCAGGATACAGCTCCGCTGAAATTCCTTTTGCTCTTAGCTGTATAATTAGTTTTAGAGCTTCTGTTACTTCTTCACCACCAAAATTGGCAAATAAATATTCTATTTTAGAAGAAGCTTCTTCAGGGAAAAGGTTCAGTTCTTCCATGACCAGATAGATTCTGTCCAACCCAAATGAAATCCCTATTCCCGGAATATTTTTAACTCCGAAAACTTCTGTAAGGTTGTCATATCTACCTCCTCCACCGATAGATCCCATAGCCACTTCATCCGCTTTCACTTCGAAGATAGCTCCGGTGTAATAGTCTAATCCTCTTGCCAATGTAATATTAAACACAAGGTTCTGCATATTAACACCAAGGTTCAGAGATTGGGTAAGAACATATTCCAACTCTTCCACCCCTTTCAGTCCTATTTCACTGCCTGCAAATTTCTCCTTAAGCTGAAGAAGGTTTTCCAGCGCATCATCAGACTGACTAAACAGGAAGTCCAGTTTATCAATAGAAGCCTGAGAAATTTCTCTTTCCAGCAATTCTGTAACCACCCCTTCTTTTCCAATTTTATCAAGCTTATCTAAAGCTACCGTAAAATCAATCAGTTTATCTGTAATCCCAGCATATTCAGCTAATCCCGAAAGAATCTTTCTATTGTTCATGTGAATAGTTACAGAAACTCCAAGATCAGCGAATGATTTTAAATACAGCTGAACCAGTTCCACTTCCTGCAATAAACTTTCACTTCCTACTACATCGGCATCACACTGGTAAAATTCTCTGAATCTTCCTTTCTGAGGTCTGTCTGCTCTCCAAACCGGCTGGATTTGAGAACGTTTGAACGGGAATGTCAGTTTCCCATGATTCATGGCTACAAATCTTGCAAAAGGTACGGTAAGGTCATAACGAAGGGCTTTATCAGTAAGATATTCCGAATTAAAGGGTTTATCCAATGCTTTTTGAAAATCATGAAGCATCAGCTCTTTTTTATCTTCTTTTGCTTCATTGATGCTTGAGTTTAAAATTTTAAAGATCAACCGATCACCTTCTTCTCCGTACTTTCCCGTTAAGGTAGAAAGATTTTCAAAACTTGGAGTTTCCAATGGCTGAAATCCGAATAATTCAAAATTATTCTGTAAAATACTGATGATATATTTTCTTCTGGACACTTCCTGTGCTGTAAAATCTCTTGTTCCTTTTGCTAAACTTGGCTTCATTTCTAGTATGTCATTTTGATAGTTGCAAAAATAAGGAATTACCAGGACTTTACACAGCATAAAAAAGCCAAAGAAGTAACCTTCCCCGGCTTTTGTTGTTATTTGACCATTTATGCTGAAAAATCAGACACTCTCAAGGATTTCCAGTATTTCTTCGCCATAATTTTCGATCTTATGTTTCCCGAATCCTTTAATCTCGAGCAGTTCCTCTTTTTTAGCCGGTTTATACTTGGCTACAGAAATTAATTCTTTGTTACTCGCTATAAAGTAAGTAGGCAGATTCTGTTCTCTGGCTTTCTCAGATCTCCAAAGTTTCAGAGCATTCAGAATTTGTTCTTCGTCAGTATTCAAAAAATCGTTTTCGGCAGAGTATTTCACCACTTTTGGTTCTTTCACCGTATTTTTCACCAATTTTAAGGCTTCAAAATACAATATAACAGACCAATAACATTCATCATTTACAAAAGCCGTTTCCACTTTTATAATTTCATTCACTTCCAGAAAATCATCAAGCATTTTCTGATCTTTGTAGAGAAATTCTTCAGGAAGTCTTATTTTAAAAACTTTTACTTTCATCATTTGCATTTTTAGAATTATTTACCTCCTAACAAAAGGATCTCATCTACACGAATCTCTGTAATGTACCTTTTTACGCCGTCTTTATCGTCATATGATCTGTACATCAATTTTCCTTCAATAGCTATTTCTTTTCCTTTGGGAACATATTTTTCCATAATTTCGGCTACTTTCCCAAATGCAATCAGATTGTGCCATTGTGTTTCTTCTACTTTCTCACCTTTGGCATTGGTGTAATGATCGCTGGTAGCTAAAGATACGCTGGCTTTTACGTTTCCATTGTCGAAGTTTACCATTTCAACTTCTTTACCTGTGTAACCAATAAGTGTTACTTTGTTTCTTAGTGACATAACTTTTATATTTTAAAGATTAATAAATTAGATAAGAGACGTTCACTGCTTTCTCAAATCTCTATTGCAAAGATTGCGATGTCACCACAAGCCAGTCGGTTATAAACTATTTAAATTCACTTGTAGTCGTTTGCTGTCGGATAAGTTATATCTTTTCGCATTCGATAATGCTTTTGGCTTCTGTTCCGATTGAAATAAGCTGATTACATTGCAATCCTGCTTTTTCAATCAGTTCTTTAAATTCACTCAATGTTCTTTCCCGACCGGTAATACAAGCCATCATCACAATATCAAGGAGTTTAGCCGGATGTGGTTTATTTTGAGAATCATCGGGAATGACCGCATCTATAATTAATAGTTTTGCTCCTTTAGGCATAGCTTCGTAACATATTTTTAAAATCTGTATACATTCATCATCGTTCCAATCGTGGATAATCCATTTCATGGTATAGAGGTCAGCCCCTGCCGGAACTTGATCAAAGAAGCTTCCTGTAGCTACAGAACACTTTGTTTTTAGGTTTTCGGGAATGAGCTGAGTGGTATTTTCGATTACATGTTCTTCATCAAAAATAATCCAGGAACTCCCGGGAGCGGCATTTAAGATTGCATACATCATTATCCCGTTTCCTCCTCCTATATCTACAATCTTTTTGTATGGACTAAAATCATAGGTCTTGATAATTCCTGAAAGCTCCATATTGGAAAGTCCTGTCATTCCTCTGCCAAAATTGGCGCCTAATTCCGGATATTCTCTATAATACTCCCAGAGATTCATTCCATGAACATGTTCAAAAGGAATCTTTCCGGTTTGGACACAATAAGTAAGTTCCATAAAACCTGGAAAATGTTCTCTTAAATTAGCCAGCACAAAATCTTTTACAGTCCCGGGAACTCCTGTTAGCAGAGTGGCTCCAAAATCATTTAATCGAAAGGTTTTATTTTCCAGCTCTTCAAAAATCCCAACACTGCTCAAAGCTCTCATAATCCGGTACAGCTGTTTTTCCTGTGAATTTGTTTCTTTTGCTAATGAAGAGATTGTTTGAGGACCAGCTTCCAGATGGTCTGCAATATTCAGTTCTGCGGCCGTCTTTATACAGCCGGTAATCCACATCCCTCCTAACATTTCAAACATCTTCTCAGTAAATTCTGGTTTAATAAATTGTTTTTTCATGGTGATTTTCTTTTGATTTAATTTAACATATTACTTTATGATTATATATAATTCAATAATACGTGAATTTAGTCATTTTCATTAAAATTTAATATGAAGTACTGGCAGTTCAGGGTTACAATCAGAAAAAGCTTAAATCAGCTTCCTTAAAGAAAACAATTAGCTTTCTCAATACTATCCATTTACAAACGGATAATTCCGTACCTTTGTCAAAATTCATTATGAAAAGGGATATCAATATTTTTGAGTTTCCTCTTAATTTAGGACTTACAAAAAAGGATCATGAGACTGAGCCCGGAGTCAGAAAACTTCCGGATTGGCTCAGAAAATTTGATTTTCATAAAAGAATTGGCCCTCAACATATTTTCAGACTGGAAG
Organism: Chryseobacterium sp. Bi04; assembly: GCF_918698085.1. Lineage (GTDB taxonomy): Bacteria > Bacteroidota > Bacteroidia > Flavobacteriales > Weeksellaceae > Chryseobacterium. Next base: position 122,320 of record NZ_CAKKLP010000003.1, on the reverse strand, counting down.
CTCCAGAATATGCCATGGATTTCGATGAAGACTCAGGGGTTAAAAATGCAGATGCTATTATTGAATATGCTAAAAAGCATGCTGACCTTATGCTGAAAAATTATGATAAAAGCATACTCAATATCATTCTTGGTGGAGATTGCAGTATTCTGATCGGAACCGCAGTTGCATTAAAAAAACTGGGAAACTTCGGACTTTTTTATCTTGATGGTCATACCGATTTTATCACGCCACAATTATCAGAAACCGGAGGTGTTGCAGGAATGGATCTTGCGATAGTTTCTGGGATTGGGCATGAAAAACTGACCAATATTGATGGTCTTAAGCCCTACTTCCTTGAAGAAAACATCTTTTGTAACGGTAATGCAGAAACAGATGACGAGGAATATGTCAGCCAGATCATCAATTCCAACATTCATTATTATGACCTTGAAAATCTCAGGAAAAACGGATTCAGAAAAACTGCTGAGGACTTTTTGAAAATGACAGCTGAAAAAAAGCTGGATGGTTTCTTTATCCATTTCGATGTGGATGTTTTAAAAGATGAAATCATGCCGGCAGTAGACAGCAGAATGGAAGATGGAATAAGCTATGATGATCTGCAGGAAATGCTGATTCCACTGATTCATCATCCTGATTGTTTTGGAATAGAGATCACCATTTTAGATCCCGATTATGATAAAGATGGGTTTTATACCCAGGTTTTTGTAGAAAAATTAATTCAAATTATAAAAAATAAAGAAGACTAAATGAAGAAGACCATAAAAAGAACGTTTAGAGTCTCAAAGTATGTGATCTATAAAGAAACGCTGGTTGATTACAAAGAGCATTTCTGGTCATTTTTGGGTGCCTTTTTTGGGATTGGGCTTATTGCATTCATCCAGTCCCATTCTTTAGCTGAGACAGAAAATATATTCCTTATAGGTTCTTTTGGAGCCTCCAGTGTTCTTATTTATGGAGCTATTCAGAGTCCTTTGGCTCAACCCAGAAATCTGATAGGCGGACATGTTTTATCAGCTCTTGTAGGTGTTACAGTGTATAAACTTGTTCCGGATATCATCTGGCTCTCTGCTCCATTGGCCGTAGCTTTTTCCATTGTCATTATGCAGTATACCAAAACTCTGCACCCACCAGGCGGCGCGACAGCCCTTATTGCTGTAAGTTCCACCGGGAAAATACCTGAATTAGGGTACTGGTACGTTATCTCTCCTGTTTTAACAGGATGTATTATCCTGCTGATTGTGGCATTATTCTTCAATAATATAACCCGCAACAGAAGCTATCCTTCCCACAGCAGATTTATAAGATTGTTAAAGAAAAGACATACCAAACACACAAAATAAATAGTATGAACTGCCTGGAATGTGGCGAAAAGATCATCGGAAGGTCTGACAAAAAGTTCTGTAATGATGCCTGCCGGAACGCCTATAATAATAAACAGAATAAAGATTCTACCAATCTGATGCGGAATGTAAACAACAAGCTCCGCAAGAATTATCGTATCCTTGTAGAAATAAATACTGATGGCAAAACTAAAGTAGCAAGATCTAAACTGGATGGCTTAGGTTTTGACTTCGATTATTTCACCAATATGAAAGTCTATAAAAACGGATCTGAATACAAATTTATTTATGATTACGGATACAGGCTTTTGGAAGATGATTTTATACTGATTGTAAGAAATCAGGCATAATCTTCCTACACCAACAAACGATATAAATATGAAAGAAATTGTTCTGATTACAGGAGCCAGCGGTATGATTGCCCGGGAACTCGCAAAAAAATTAGAAAATGAATATAGTCTAAGGTTTCTTACCCGAAAAAAGAAGCACGGTAATGAATATGAATGGGATGTCACAAAGAAGACAATAGATGAGTCTTCTTTGGAAAATGTCTCCCATATCATTCATCTGGCGGGTGCCAATATTTCAGAAAAGCGATGGACTGATGAAAGAAAAAAGGAATTAATCTCCAGTAGGGTGGATTCTGCGGCATTGCTTCAGAATACTTTAAAAAAGAAAGGGATCAAACTTAAATCCTTTATTTCAGCTTCAGGTATTAATTTCTATGGAACTCAAACGACTGAAAAAATATATACCGAAAAGGATCAGCCGGGAAATGATTTTTTAAGTGAGGTGGTTGTTTTATGGGAAAGAGCTGCCGATCATTTCGAAGAGCATAACCTTGCAGAAAGAGTAGTTAAAATCCGCACGGCTGTTGTACTTTCTGAAAAAGATGGGGCATTAAAAAAAATGGTTCCTCCTATTCAATATTGCATAGGATCTCCTTTGGGCAGTGGAAAACAATATATGCCGTGGATTCATATTGAAGATATCTGTTCAATGTATGAGTTTGCTTTAAGCCACTCCTCTGTTCACGGTGCTTATAATGCCGTTTCCCCACAGCATACCACCAATAGTGAACTGACCGGAAAGATCGCTGAAGTGCTCAAAAAACCCTTACTGATGCCTAATGTTCCTGCTTTTGTTTTAAAGCTTCTTTTTGGGGAACTCGCTACGGCTATATTGGAAGGATCAAGGGCTTCTTCACAGAAAATTCAGGATGCAGGATTTCAGTTTAAGTTCCCGGACCTTAAAGAAGCCCTGAAAGACTTATTAAAGTGAAATAAGCGATAACAATCTTTAGTAGTTCTATATGGAAAACCTTTTAATTCTAAAAAATATATCCAGACATATTTCACTTAGCGGACAGGAAATTTCCTATTTTATTTCCTTATTAAAAGAGAAAAAGGTTCAGAAAAAAGAACTGATTTTAAAACAGCAACAAGTCTGCAAAGAAATCAGTTTTGTTCAGTCCGGTGTTCTTAGAGCATTCTATATGGATGCTGCAGGAAAAGAATCTACCATTATGTTTGCTGTTTCTGATTGGTGGATTACCGACATGTTCTGTTTCATCAACCAACAACCCGCCATGCTGAACATTGAAGCTCTGGAAGACAGTGTTATTTTGCAGTTACAAAAAGACAGCCTCGATGAGCTGTACCTTAAAATACCGAAGTTTGAAAGATTCTTTAGAATTATGATGCAAAATGCCTATATAAGAGAGCAGCTCCGCATTATTGAGAACCTTTCTCTTTCAGCAGAAGAACGATATGACAGCTTTCTCCAAAAATATCCTCTGGCTGCCCAACGGGTTACTCAAAAAACAAATTGCTTCATATCTGGGCGTTACTCCAGAGTTTTTAAGTACCATAAAAATAAATAAACAGAAAAATAACATCTCTTAATCTACATTATTTTTTTTACCTTGTAAGTTCCGTTATTTTATGCAAAAAAATATGCTTATACTTATTGCAGGTCCCTATCGCAGTGGGACAAATGATGATCCGGAACTGATTCAGCAAAACCTCCATAACCTTGAAGCTGCAGCACTTCCTATTTTCAGAAAAGGACATATCCCTATCATTGGAGAATGGCTCGCATTGCCATTAATCAGTCTTGCGGGCTCTACCCAGATTGGGGATGAGGCATGGCAGGAGATACAATATCCGGCGGCTCACCGTATTTTAGAAAAATGTGATGCCATTTTTCGGATACAAGGAGCTTCAAAAGGAGCTGATAAAGATGTGAGAATTGCTAAAGAAAAAGGCCTTAAAATTTATTATAACACAGAAGAAATACCCAATGCAAAATCCTAATATTACTATTCTAAAAACAGAGATCCTGTCAGATAACTGGTATACTTTAAACAAAGTTACTTATACCATTCTAAAAAAGGACGGAACTACAGAAACCCAAAGCAGAGAAGCTTACGACAGAGGAAATGGGGCTGTCATCCTGCTTTACAATACATCTTCCCATACTGTTATTCTGACAAGACAGTTCCGTTTGCCTACCTATATTAACGGGAATTCAACAGGAATGCTTATTGAGGCCTGTGCCGGCCTTTTGGATAATGACAACCCCGAAGACTGTATCAAAAGGGAAACGGAAGAGGAAACAGGATATAAAATTTCTAAAGTTGAAAAAGTATTTCAGGCTTATATGTCGCCAGGTTCTGTAACAGAAATTCTTTATTTCTTCATCGCTGAATATTCTGATGAAATGAAAATCGCTGATGGCGGCGGTCTTGAAGAAGAGGGAGAAAACATTGAAGTATTGGAATTGTCTTTTGAAAAAGCTCTCAAAATGGTAGATTCAGGAGAAATCAATGATGCCAAAACAATGATGTTGCTCCAGCACTTACGGATTAAAAGTATTTTATAACAAAAATAATTACTGAGAATGATACTCCCAATCATCCTATTTTCAATGATAACCTGCACAACGATTAAGTATTAATGAACAAGGCTTTACGAATAACCATTTTTAAAATCCTGGCTCTGTTTTCAGTACTTATTTTCAGTATTCTCATGCTGAAAACAATTTCCCAGTATACGAGTTTTGAAAAAGACGTGGGCTTTCTTATGTTTAAGCAGCAGGTAGTCGGAAACCCATACTGGCTGGCTTTTTTTTACATCCATGTCTTTTCTGTTACGCTTTGTCTTTTAGCTGGCTTAACGCAGTTTTCCAGCCGTTTCCTGGCTGAGAACAGAAAACTCCATACAATCATAGGCAAGATGTATGTTTATAATATCCTTATCATCAATGTCCCAGCCTGTTTTATCCTCGGACTGTTCTCTAACGGAGGTTTAATCGGAATTGCAGGATTTCTGATACAGGATATTCTCTGGGCCTATTTTACCATAGCAGCAATTCTTTCGATCAAAAAAGGAAAGATAATCAGCCATCAAAACTATATGATTTTAAGTTATGCCGTTACTACAACGGCCCTTACTTTCAGAATCATTAAAAACCTTTTTTATAATGAAGAATATCATGATTATGAGCTTTTTTATGGGATCAATGTATGGTTGGCCCTATTCATCAATTTATTCATCGCATGCTTAGTTTTTAGAAAAAAAACTCCTTTATCGGCTAAGATTAAGATTCATAAAGAAAATAATGAAGGCAGTGAAAAGAATCAAAAGAAATGAACTGATAAATACCAAAGCATTTAAATAAAAGGCATATTTACTTTTTTGAGTCCATCTTTTAAAAAGACGCATCACCAGGTAAGAAATTCCCGCAAATATGGTAAGGGTAAGGATAAAAAAAAGATAGGGCAAGATCCAGTTCATTTGATTAATTAATTGATGTAAAACTATTATTTTAAAATTAAAAAACAATATCTATCTGTAAATAATATCAGGGATGTTAAAAAAGGAAATTATAGAAATAAAAAACATAGACCATCTCGTATTAACCGTTGCAGATATTGATAAAACGGTTGAATTCTACACTCAGGTTATCAGAACTTCATTGAGGTAAGCAATTATACAGATTCGGATTTCAAATAACTACAAGCATATTATTATAGTAAAATTTTCAACATAACATGCATAATTCATGCTGTTTTCAACATTAGGCATTTTGTATTATAAAGAAAAATATACTTGAAAATTATAATATTTTGGAAAAAAATAAATACAATTAAAAAAAACAGCTTAAATAAAAATTGATACAAAAAAATATTTATTTATTTGGTTATTATTTCACTATAAAGTTACTTATTTTCTTTGTCAATTGTTTTGAGTATAGTATATTTGTCAAACAAAACCAACAAATAATGAAACACAAAAAAAACAGTTCCCCCTATCTGGTTCCCAAACAGATGGAATATATTCTTTTATAAACAGACACTAACAACTTAAAGTAAGTTTAGTCTGTAATTATCCTTTATTTTTATTAGAAAATCATATATGACAAGGTGTGAGGATAGTTTGTTTTCATAAAACGAATACATCAGCCTCGCCCCCATCCATAATCATATTATAAGTATTTGAATCATTATAGAAAGATAAATACAGCCAACTTATAATTGTACAATCGGCATTAGTATAAAACTTATACTAATCAATTGCTTTTATGCTATAGTAAAGCATTCATTATAATAAATTAAAATATAAATTATGGAAAATCAAGAAAAATTATTCGAAAAAGTGTACGAGATTTTAGGTGATATTACGGAATGTAATCCGAAGGAAATTCAGCCGGATACCAATCTGCTACACGATATGGGAATGACTTCCCTCATGGGGCTTGAAGTGTTGGTAGAACTGGAAAGAAATTTTCAGGTCAGCCTTGATGAAGAGCTTTTGGCTAATATGACTACCCCAAAGGATATTGTTAAAGTTTTGGAAGAAGAATTAGCAAGCTAAAATCTTGACTTTTTATTTCTATTTTGTTTAAAATATGAACAGGTAGGGAATAAAATAATATATCAAAATCAACTTATTGTAACAAACCAACACAAAATATGATTGACAATATTGATGTCGATGATTTGGTGATTGGAGCGGGTCTCTGTGGTTTAACATACGGCTTAACAGCTGCCACAGAGGGACGCTCTGTCGTCATTAGCGAGGCACATCATAAAGTAGGCGGCTATGCTACCAATTTTTACAGAAACAAAAGAAAATTCATTTTTGACTGTAGCCAGCATAAAGTAAGCGGGCTCAGAGAGCATGTAGGCAACCTTTGGAATACTCTAAAAAGACTGGAACTTCATTCTCTGCTGGAAGAATTTCATCTGCATGAAGAAATCGGAACCGTAGTGTATAGAGGCAATTTTATCAGAATTCCTTCAGAACCGAATGAAATTAAAGAGACTCTTACAACATACTTTCCGGACGAAATCACCGGAATAGAAAGGCTTTTTAAAGACATAGAAACCCATGGATACCAACATTATATGTTTTTCAGAAGACTGATGAACGAGTATACCATCAACAAAGATATTTTAAGAGAAAGCAGGGGTCTCTCTAAAATAACAGCACGTCAATATTTTGAAACGATATTTAAAGGAAATGATATCATTGAAGTTCTCAGTCCTATTGCCATCTATTCGGGGTCTATTTCCAATGAAGTGAATGCTTTTTATTTTCTTCACTGTCTGTATGCTATGTTTTATGGAGGCCAGGCCTATGTAAAAGGGACAGGACAGCATCTCTCCGATGTATTGCTTAAAGAATTTGTCAATCGCGGGGGGATTCTGTTAAAAAAGAACCCGGTCTATGAAATGGAAGACCATAATGAATATATGCTCGTCAAAACCCGGAAAAATATGATCCGGGCAAAAAATGTAATTGCTACCTGCCCTCCGGAAGATGTGCTGAAAATGCTGAATAAACAGGAATATACAGACCGCTTCCAAAGTGTTATCAATAATTTTGAGGTGGGCTGGGGACATTTTTGTGTATACATTGTGATCTCGGTTCCTCCGGAAGAAGTTGACATATTTTCACCCGAATACCTTTTGGTTTCAGATTCAGGAGACGATTTTACGAAAGAAGACTTTGAAAATGACAGATATTATGATCTTTTTACCCTGAGCATAAGTAATTACCATAGGTTTGATCCTGCCGGCGGCTATGTCATCCAGCTTGTCATGCTGGATCATGGAGACCGATGGTTTCATCTTTCAGAGGAAGAATATACTGCCAGAAAACAAAAAATTCAGGATAAGTTTATAAAAAGAGCCCTTAAGACATTTCCAAAACTGGAAGGAAAACTGATCTATACAGAATCATCAACACCAAAAACAAATTACAAATTTACTCTTGCTACCAAAGGCTCTGCTTTTGCCTATAAAATGCTCCCCAGAACCAATTTAAACCTGCTTAGTGACTTCCCCAATGACAAAATTAAATTAGTCAGCACCTGGGCAGGAGGTCCGGGTTATGAAACCGCCATGTGCTTTGGCTTTACACAAGGTAAATTATTGAGTAAAAACACAAAATTATGAATCCGCTAAAGAAAAAAACACTCAGTCCAAAATTTTCAGATCTGCTGGAGAAGCTTAATAAAGCATCTGAGAAAAAGCAAATGAGCCTGCTTCTGGACCATCCTTGGGATGAACCCACAGATCAGGTATGGCTCAAAAAGAGAGAGAATATTTCTATCTATGGAACTCCGTATTATGATCTTGCATCAGAGGAAGAAAGAAGGCTTCTGTCTGTCTATGAAACGGGAGCCTGGTGGTATACATTTATTGTATTTGAAAACCTGGTTTCGGAATATTATATGAAAATTGTAAATCATGGTTCTCTGAAAAGATTTCCGGAGGTAGTACAATATATACATCATTTCTGTAAAGAAGAAATTGTACATGCCATGGTATTCCGAAAAGCAATGAATTATTTCAATATTGCTCCGTTTCCTGTTCCTTTAAACTTACGGGAAATATACAGCCATAATGCCTCCATGTCTGAATTTCCGCTGAAAGCCATCTATCTCACTATTTTAATAGAATGGCTGGCAGAAAACAATGCCATGGAAGACTGTAACAGCAAGGAAATTTCCAAGCTTTCCCGGGCAGTAGCTGTAGAACACCATAAAGAGGAAGCAAGACATATAGAATGGGGAAAAAATATGATCCGGGAATTTATAGATGTTGTTCCTGAGTTTTTAAACGAAGCCCGGGAAATTACAGCTCCCATGCTAAGAAGTATGCTGGACATGTCCATATCCAGTATAATGGTATACGCCAGAGTTGGTTTTAAAGATAAAGCATTTAAAAATTATAAAGAGCTTATCCCAACTGTTCTGAATGCTGAAAACAGAAAAAAAATCAATTCAAGAATCATGGCTCCCATGATGAGGTATTTCATAGAAATCGGGGTCTGCAACCACGAGAATAAAGAAGTATGGAAAGCGAATGGTTTTGAAAAAGATGTTGAAGATGCTATCGGGTTTTTTAAAAAGAAATCCGCTGATGAAAGCGATATAGACAATGTAATGGATAAAAATTATGATTAATTATCATCCTTTCATAAAAACTATTTTAACACTTATAATTAACATTAAATTTTTGATATGCACATTAACTTAGACGGCAGGCATTTCCTGGTGACCGGTGGTGGACGGGGAATCGGGAAAGCTATTGTCCGGCAATTACTTTCTTCAGAAGCTTCTGTATCGTTCACCTATAACCAAGGCCGGGAAACTGCAGAAAAATACTTACAGGAACTTTCTGTTGAATTTCCCGATAAGATAGCATTATACCATGCGGATATCCAAGATGAGGAACAGTCAAAGTCATTAATAGAAACTATAGAAAAATCCTCATTAGGACCTCTATATGGGCTCATCAATAATGCTGGAATTACTGCAGATGCACCATTTTTCAGTATGACCCATACTATGTGGAGAGACGTGATCAATACCAACTTAAATGGAACTTATTTTCTTTCCAAGGCGGTTATAAAATCATTTATCCGGAAGAAGAATTCAAAAATAATCAATATTTCATCTGTTTCCGGTGTGCGTGGTGCTGTAGGTCAGGCCAATTATGGAGCTTCCAAAGCAGCCATTATCTCCCTTACCAAAACACTTGCCTTAGAATTTGCCAGGTTTAATATGCAGGTGAATGCCGTAGCTCCCGGATTTATAGATACTGAAATGGTTGCCCAAATGAATGAACAGGATAAGAAAAAAATAGACCAGATGATCCCCATGAAAAGAATGGGAATTCCTCAGGAAGTTGCTGACCTGGTCACTTTTCTCTGTTCTGAAAAAAGCAATTATATGACCGGCCAGACATTCGTCATTGATGGTGGATTAACCTTATAAAATAAACACAAAACCAATATGAAAAGAGTTGTTATTACAGGAATGGGAGTTGTAAGCCCGCTAGCTTGTGAGAAAGATGATTTCTGGAAGAAAATACTCAATGGAGATACCGGAGTCAGTGATCTTACCAAGCTGGATTCCTCAAATTATAAAGGAATAACAAGAGCTGCAGAAGTGCATCTTGAAAAAGAATATCAAAATGTAGACGTCATTGAGCATTTCCGGCCTTATGGAAAGGCTGCTACTTATGCTGCCGCTGCTGTAGATATGGGATTAAAAGATGCAGGGCTGGAAAATAGGTTGAGCCAGAAAAATAACTATGGAATTATCCTGGGAACAACGAATGGCAATCAGGATATTGTAGAACGTATCGTAGACGAATGGGATCTTGGTATGGAGCATGAAGAACTCGATCCTAAGGCAGCCGAAACCCTGAATAGATTCAGACCTGTAGAACTGAGTGCCGGTATTGCAAAATATTATCGTCTGGGTGGAACCAATATGGTTATCCCTACGGCCTGTGCAGCCGGGAATTATGCTATAGGAACAGCTTATTCTATGATTCAGGAAGGCCGGTCTCCCCTTATCATTGCAGGAGGAGCAGATCCATTTACAAGATCATGTTATACTGTATTTTACAGATTAGGGGCAATGTCAAAAAATGATTGCAAACCTTTCGATCAGGATAGAACAGGAATGATTGTAGGAGAAGGTGCTGCCGTTTTAATTCTTGAAGAATTGGAGCATGCTCTGGCCAGAGGAGCAAGGATTTATGGAGAAATAAAAGGATATGGACTGGCTTGTGACGCCTATGATCCTACAGCACCGGATCCTGAAGGTTCAGGAGCTACATTATCTATGTCTAATGCTCTTGTTTCAGGTAATATTGACAGAAAAAATATTACCTACATAAGTGCTCATGGAACCGGAACAAAAGCCAATGATGCTCATGAGATAAAAGCAATGCGTAATGTTTTTGGGGAAGAAATAAATACTTTATATGTGAACGGAATAAAGTCTATGCTGGGACATTGTATGGGAGCAGCAAGTGCTCTTGAAGCGGTAAGTGCAGTTCTATCATTATATCACCAGCAAATTCCAAAAAATAGAAATACAGAAAAAATCGATGAATCTTTTAATATCAACTTTCAGATACAGCCACCTGCGGAAATAGAGCATCATGTAGAACATATTCTAAGTAATTCTTTTGCTTTTGGCGGTAACATCTGTAGTGTAATATTCAGTAAATATGATGCAAATTAATCCAAAAACCGATATTGTAATTTCTGCTATTGGCTTTAACAGCCCGTATGGAACAGAAATAAATGAATACCTTAACAATTTGGGAGATCAGCCCCTATCTTCTTCTATCATTGAAGATCATGATCCTCAGAAATTTTTAAGACCCAAAGGCCAGCGTTTTCTGAATAAAGCCACATTGATTTACTGTAATGCAGCATTTCAGTCTATTCATAACCGGGATTTAGGGAAGTACATACAAAGCAATCCGGAAAGGATTGGGCTCTATGACGGGACGGAACTGTCTAACCTTGAAGACTGTTTTATTTTCGATTTAACAGCTAAAAATCAGGGACCGGACAGAGTAAGCCCTATGAAGGCACCCAGTACAATAGCTAATGCAGCAGCCAGCCAGATGGCTATACAGACCGGAATAAAAGGACCCAACTTCAGTGTATGTGCAGGAATGGCAGGAAGTCTCCAGGCATTAGATATTGCTTACCTCCATCTGAAACTGGGAATTATAGATTATGGAGTAACGGCTTCTACGGAAGTGCGGAATTCCTATCAGAAACTAATACAAAAAAACCAGCGAGAGAAATCTCCGGAATTGGGTATCTCTATGATTCTGGAGCGCCAGGAGTCTTTAGAAAAAGATAACAGAAAGCCTTTAGCCCGGATTAAAATGCTGCATTCTGAAACCTATACCCAAGATGCTATTCCTTTTGAAACCTATTTATATGAAATGCTATTCCCCATTATAAAATTAAATGATACTGATACGATCATTATCTCCGGCGGAACTTCTACAATACATATCAATAGATTCGAAAGTTTATTTAAAGAAAACAGTCTTCCTGTAACAGTACTGTATCCTGAGGATAAATTCGGAGATCTGGATAATGCCGGTGGAATGTTAGGTATTGCCTATGCTATTTCAGTATTTAATGGGCAAAACGCTCACAGAACAGACAAAAAAAACATCCTTGTCTTGTCGGCAGATCCATCGGGGACCGTAATCTACACCATTATAGAAAAAAACAGCATATAGTATGAAAGCCATTTTAGAATCCTATCAAATCACCCAAATAGTAAAATACCGATACCCTTTTTTACTCATAGATAAAGTCACCGAATATGTAAAAGAGGAAAGGCTAAAAGCCGTTAAAGCTGTTTCTATGGGAGAACCTTATTTTGCAGGGCATTTTCCTGATTTTCCCATCATGCCAGGGGTCCTCATTACCGAAGCTCTTGCTCAGGCATCTTCATTAATGATGGTCCTGGATAGTCTGGACTGGCAAGCCGGCAGTAGAATTCCGGCTTCTGAACCGGCTTCAATGGGAGTATTGGGAAGTGTTCAGATCAGCTTTTTACAATCCGTACTTCCAGGAAATTTATTGGAACTGGAGGTCAGCATAGATTGGAAAAAGGGATCAGCCAGTTCTGTGAACGTTAAAGCATCCGTAGAAGGCTCTGTCTGTGCAAAAGGTAAAATCACGGTGATGTCTGTTGATAAAAGTAAAATCTCTTCTTAAGTATGAATACTCCTATTTTATTCTGTATTCCTTATGCAGGTGGGTCATCCATGTCATTTTCAAATATAACCAGCCTGATCAATATTGAAGGACTGGAGATTAAGTGCCTGGAACTTCCGGGAAGAGGTCTCCGACATAAAGAACCGCTACTCTCCTCTCTGGATGAGGCCGTGGATGATCTTTATGCCCATGTAAAAGATAGTCTGGGACCTCTGCAAAGACCAATTATCATCTGGGGCCACAGTATGGGTGCTATTTTAGCCCTATTGGTTTCGTCCAAATTAAATAAACATCAGTTCAATATGGTTGGGGTATTGGTTTCAGGAATGAAAGCGCCTACCCACCAGTCACCTCCTCACACCTTGTCAGAAAAGGCTAAGAATAAATTATTATCTGACCTTTTACCTATCAAGTACGAACAAAATAAAGAGGCTCCCCTTTTTCAAAAGATTTATAAAAAAAGAATGGACATTATGGAAAAAGATGTAGAAATATTGGAAAAGTACCAGAATGATAATTGGGCAGATATGTCTTTATCCAATACTATAGCCGTCATCATGGGTGAAGATGATGAGCTATATCCTACCCTGTCTTATTATGAAAACTGGAAACTTCATACCTCAGGCAACACTGAATTCTTTCCAATAAAGGGCAATCATTTTTTCCCGATGCAGCATCCGGAAGAAACCGCAGGATTACTTACTCAGATAGTAACACAACTATTGAATCAAAACCATCTATTAACTTAAAAAAAACAAAAAATGAAAAAATTATTATTCTTACCGGCAGTCGCCTTGCTCAGCCTAACGTATTCTTGTTCCAACGATAGTATGACAATGGAACCTATTTCTGAACCTAATGCTCAAGTATCAGCTTTATCAATGTCCAGAAATGCCTCATCGTTATCTGCTTATTTTGGGGATAATATAGACTTCAACAGTTTACCCAATTATGCCAATCAAAATATTCCAATGTATATATTCAGGAACAATATTCCGTTCATTAATCGTATTACAAATGAAGGGGCTACCTTGGGAAGGGTTTTATTTTATGATAAGAAGCTGTCCAGCAACAATACCGTCTCGTGTTCCAGCTGTCATAAACAGGAATTGGCATTTGGAGATAATAAAATAGCCAGCCAGGGAGTAAACGGAACAACGGGCAGGCATTCCATGAGGTTGATCAATGTGAGATTTGCAGAGGAAGCCAGATTATTCTGGGACAAAAGAGCAACCTCTCTGGATACCCAGACTACCATTCCTATCAAAGATCATTTGGAAATGGGTTATAGTGGTACGAACGGAGCCCCGTCGTTTAATAATCTTATTACAAAACTTCAGGGGTTGGATTATTATAAAGAACTGTTTACAAGAGCATATGGCAGCCCGGAAATCACTGAAGAAAAAATGCAGAAAGCGCTGGCCCAATTTGTCAGCAGTATCATCTCTTTTGATTCAAAATATGATGAAGGAAGAACTATGATTGCATCAGATTTTCTTGATTTCCCTAACTTCACCGCAGAAGAAAACCTTGGAAAAAAGCTGTTCATGGAATTTCCTGTTGCAGTGCGTGGAACCCGCGCAGGAGGTGGTTTAGGCTGTGCAAGCTGTCACCTGGCTCCGGAATTTGGAATGAGTGCGTTAAGTGGTAATAATGGCGTCATTGATAAAATAGGGAGCACTGATATAGATCTTACGGTTACCAATTCTCCTTCAATGCGGGATCTTGTCAATTCCAATGGGCAGCCTCATGCTCCTATGATGCATTCTGCCGTGTTTTCTACATTGGAGCAGGTAATAGATCATTATAATAATATTCCACAAGATCCCAGAAACAATAAACTGGATAACAACCTTCGGTTAAGAGGCTTAAATGCTACACCAGCAGAGAAAAAGGCGGTTATTGCCTTTATGAAAACCCTTACCGGAAAAAATGTTTACACAGATAAAAAATGGTCAAACCCATTTATTAATTAATTGAATATCATGCAGAAAGCCGGCAAAAGCCGGCTTTCTGCATGATATTCAATATTACTTTAATCAGTTAAAGCCGAATTTAGAAAACAGTCCCGGTTTTTTCCATGATGCCCTGTATTCATCAGCAATAGAATTATAATCTGGAAATGAACACACATAATCCAATAGAATGTGTGCTTCCTTAAGATTGCCGGATTGGTACAAAACTGCGGCCTTTGCCAGCTCTACTCCCTCCATTAGCTTGTCATATCCCCATTCTTCATCATGATAGATAATAGAAAACCTTTCAGCAAGTGATAAAGTATGGTCTTTATGATTTAGTTTACTATAAACTCTAACTCCGTAGCTAAGCCAAAGCACATAATCTTCAGGATCCATGATTTCGGCATTGAAAGCATCATGGTCACTAAAGACAGACGCTGCTTCCTGATATGCTCCATGAAAATAGTTGCTCTTTACCATCATATAGAGTGTTTTAGCCCTGTCGAAATCATCCAGCAGAAAATCTTTTTTGCTTTCCAAATATTTATGGGCAGTAATGGTAACCTTTCTGTAATCTTCGTGCTCATTATAGATCTGCATCAGAATATATTGTGGATGAGGTTCCCGGGGAAAGCGTTCGGCAAGTTTTTCATAATAAGATTGTCTGGTTATATGATCTTCGGTATCCAGACGCTGATACATTATTTCCTCCAAAACGTTTTTTCCTGCCTCCAGATCCCTGTAGTCGTAGTCATTAATTTCAGGATGTTCCATAGTGTGCTGATAAAAATAAGTAAGCATTTCCTCAGCATTCTTGTAAACATTATCGCATCCCAGCAGGCAATGAACCTCAATTTGGCGTGCTTTATAGTATAAATTTTTATAGAAATAGTCTTCGTCTTCATCATCATAGAGACTAAAATAGGCGTTCAGTGCTTCCGCAGTC
This sequence comes from Chryseobacterium sp. Bi04, assembly GCF_918698085.1. GTDB lineage: Bacteria > Bacteroidota > Bacteroidia > Flavobacteriales > Weeksellaceae > Chryseobacterium. The sequence goes on along the minus strand of NZ_CAKKLP010000003.1, from coordinate 107,010 downwards.
TCTTCATCATTTTCACCTTCTAATAAAGCATCTATTCTTACAAGATGAAGTTCCCTGAACTCTGAATATGTAAGCCCTTCAGAAGCTTTGGCAGCAGAAGCATCATGATCTCCCTGCAATACATATTTGATGGCTAAGTTATTACAGCACATCGCTCTGGTATGCAGGTCATTGTAATAATCGCTTTCAAATTTTCCTTCTTTATAATATCTTCGGAAAGCTTTATCAGCCTGCTCATATACCATACGGCTCACATCTATCCATTGCAGCTTATCACTTTCATCCTCTATTTCTTCTATAAACTCATCGATACAAACCCCTTCGTTGTAAATGTCTGTGGGGAAATCGGAAAATGCAGGAATTTCAGCCGGTATCACTTTATAAAGATGATATTCCGATTCTGCTTTCCGTCTCCATGCCGTTACATTTGATGATAATATCACAGCCTTTTGCAGGAAGGGTATGGCTTCAGCATAGCGTTTATTTTCATAGAGATAGGTTCCGGCAAAATGGTAGCCTGAGAAAAGTTCCGGATGTGTAGTAATCACTTCAAGAGCATGCTCATAATAAAAATATTCAGAAACATTCAGCAGGTCAGCATAGTTTCTTTCAATGATCAGCTGATAATAGAAAATATCAGATGGGCTGTACCCCTTTTGAATCAATTCTGCAAAACGATGATGCCATTCTACGAGCTTTTCCTGTATATGTAAAGCACTGTTAGTCCCTTTAATAGCTTTCAGCATCATCTTCAATGAAAGATCCGGAGCATTATTTTCATAAGCTATATCCGCAAGGTTGATAAAATCATAATCATCTCTGCTTACAAAAGTGAGGTGTCCCTGCTCAATAAGACTTATTAATTCCTCTCCTGAGATCATTTTTTCGCGGTCCAGCAGATAGATTTTTTTGATCCAGAACAATGAGGTATTCTTATCCCTCAGCTCACGGTTGTCTGCAAATGCTCTTTGAAAGTAATATATTCCAGCTTCAAGACTGTTTAAAAGAGCTTCATTTTCACCCAGGGATTCATATATTTTCACTAAAAAGTCATAGCCGTAGGCTTCGTATCCTGCATGATCCAGTAAACGTTCCGCATATGCTATGAATTCGGCCTTATTGGCTTCAATAATATGTTTTTTCATCCTGCCTATCTGCATCAATGTATATTCGTTGCTTAAAGGATAATCCAGGATATTATAAAGTGCTTTAAGGTTGTTGGGATTTAGCTTTAGGATTTTGCGGAGATAAGGAATTACCTTATCATGTATAGCACTGTATACTTCTTCATGTCCTTCTTCATACACGCTGTCATGATGAGCCACTGCCATTAAAAATAATACCTCTTCATTGTCAGGATTGGATAATAAATATTTTTCGCCCTCAGCAATACACTGCTCCAGTTCTCCACGGTAAAACAGCTGTTCAAAATTGTTGTACATTATTAATATTTTGTTCTATAATTTGATAGTTATATTCTGTCTGCTTTAGAGGCTTCAGAATTTTTGATTTGGTTTGCAAAAATAAAAAACAAAATTAAAAATAGGGTAAAACACCCATAAAATCAGCAATAATATAACATTAAATATATATAGATTTGTCTGTATAAACTCAATATATCTGATAGAGAAAAGTTTAGCATCATCATTCTAAGTAGCAGATTAATAAAGAAAAAATTAAAATCTTATTAAATCAGAAAAATATCTACATAAAATTGCAGCTAATTCTTTAATTTTCAAATTTAAAGCCTTAATTTTGAGGCGAAATTCAGAAAATTCAGATTCTTCAACAACTATGCACATGAAAAAAATGATGATCGGGCTTTGTTCGGCCCTGTCTGTTATTGTTTTGGGACAAAAAAAGCCCTCAAATGTAAGTAATCTTACCCCTTACAGCTATCAGACATTCAATTGTGACAACAAAGGATATTTTGATGCTGCCAAATATGAGAAAGAAGAAATAGACGGCGTTAATAAACTACTATATAAATTCAATGGGGTCCATTTTGATACGAATCCTATTTTTAAACTTTCCAGCCTTGAAGAGATCCGCAAAAATAAAGAAGCTCATTTAGAAAACCTGGAAAAACAGTATCAGGAAAAAAAAGAAGAGCTGTATAGTCTTAAGGTGATCGATTTGCCTGTTTGGAAAAATCTGTATGAGAATGCTATTCAGACTTTTGAAAACGAGTATGAATTAAACAGGGAAGAGATTATGGCTTTCTCTGATCCTGCAACCCTCAAAAACAGCAAATTTTATAACACCTGTAGAGAGCCTATAGACGCGATATCTTCTCCCGACCGGGAAAAAATGTTTGAGGCATGGAAAAATTTCACGGAACTAAAAAGCAAAAATAATGCAGATCCAAAAGCTGTAATGGCGAGGTTTGATCTTAAAATGAATGATCCTCAAAAAGAAGATTACGCTTTGATTGATTTGATTGGCCTTAGTTTTCACAACTGTGCCAACAGCAGCTTCAGACAAAAACGTGAAGATGAAGGAACAGTTTACAAAGATTTTGATAAAATTTTTATGAAGCTGAAAAAAAATTGTGAAGAGTTGTAAGATGTATTTTTATTGAAAAGTTGAAGAATCTAAAAATATAGTGCAGCACCTGATTGGGTGCTGTTTTTTTTGTCATTCTGTCGTTTTTTCAATCAGCAGTAAAAATCAGGAGTTTAAACTTATAACTTTTTATCTTCACTTAGTTTCATCTTTTTGTATCTTCCATTCTTAATTAAAAAACATAAAAAATGAAAAACAAACAAAAAGCAATCGAACTTTTAAATGGTATTGAAACACGGGTACCTCTTGATCACATCAATGAAGAGAAATACATACAGCACAACCTGAATATAGGTGAAGGACATGCAGGCTTAGAAGCCCTGTTTTCCCAGCTTCCCATAGGTTCTACCAAAGTAAATATCATAAGAGCTTTTGAAGATGGTGATTATGCTTTCTGCCATGTAGATTACAACTTTTTCGGGCCAAAAATTGGATTTGATATTTTCCGTTTTGAAGAAGGAAAAGCTGTTGAACACTGGGATAATCTTCAGGAAATATCAGGTCCAAACCCAAGCGGCCACACCATGACGGATGGCACAACAACCATTACAGACTTAAACAAAACAGAAGCTAACAAAACATTGGTACGAAGCTTTGTAGAGGATATTCTGGTCAATGGAAAAATGGACAAGTTAACCCATTATATTGACGACAAAAATTATACCCAGCACAACCCGCAAATAGGCGATGGCCTGTCTGGTCTGGGGAAAGCTTTGGAATATATGGCTTCCCAGGGTATTACGATGCAATATGACACCATCCATTTAGTATTGGGTGAAGGCAATTTTGTACTCACCACCAGCGAAGGTAAGTTTGGTGGAAAACATACCTCTTTTTATGATTTATTCCGCATTGAAAACGAAAAAATTGTTGAGCATTGGGATACTATCGAAGAAATTCCGGCAAAGGAAAACTGGAAAAATAACAACGGGAAATTTTAACAGGTTACAGGTATTGGTACCCGTAATTTTCCACACACAAAGTAAGCAAAGGCTTTCAGTTCTTGCTGAACATTTTTTTATTATCAAAGAAATAAAGACATATGTAAAACTAAAGACTGCATCAGAAATACAGTCTTTAGTTAATTTATATCCGGAGCCCGGAAAAGATATTTTTAGTTTATAAGGTTACCACTATTTTACCCACTGCCCGCTTTGTTTCCATTTCCAAATGGGCTTTAGCCATTTCCTCAAAAGAAAAGATTCTATGGATATGAGGAATCAAAGACTTATTTTCAAGTAAATCTGCAATGGCCTGGATTGTTTCTTTTTTGGAAGCCACCATCATAAACTCAAGATTTACATTCTGTTTTTCCGCTTTATCCTTTATGTTTTGAGGAATTTCAGGCGAAGGCAATGTCACAATGATACCCCCGGGCCGCACTATATCTATTGATCTGAGCAGAGTATCTCCCTGAATAGTATCGATAACAATATCAATATCTCCGGCTATATCCAGGTTATCTTTTTGAGTATAATCAATATGCTCATCCGCCCCAATCGACAGCACAAATTCCCTATTATTTGCAGAGGAAGTTCCTATCACATAAGCTCCAAAATATTTAGCAATCTGTACCGCAAAATGGCCAACCCCTCCTGACGCAGCATGAATAAGAACCCTATCGTTTTTTTTTATTTCAGCAACATCCACTAAAGCCTGATAAGCTGTTACTGCCGCTAAAGCAGCCGCTGCAGCTTCTTCAAATGTATGATGTTCAGGAATCATAGTCAGATGGCTTTCGGGAGCCGCTGTATATTCTGCATAGGCTTTTCCGTTTCCGAAAAAGTTGACCATTCCAAAAACTCTGTCCCCAACTTTAAAAGCCATTACTTCCTCCCCTATTTCACTTACTTCACCGGCAATATCCCAGCCTAAGACCACCGGCCTCATATCGCCATATATCCAATTGAGAACATGATCATATGCCCTTGCATTTACATCAACAGGATTGATACTTATTGCTTTTATCTGCACCAATACTTCATTAGTTTTTATTTGCGGTTTTTCCGTATCAGTCAACTGCAGCTTATCGACACCTCCGGCTTCATTTAAAATAATTGTTTTCATTATATTTTTACTTTAAGTTTAAAACAAAAGTAAATTAATGCTATATTACAGACAAGTATGCACTTTTTTGTACTCTACATACTAAAAGTATACTATTACTGATTATCAAAGGAATAATTTTAATAAAATCATGAAAAAATATCTAAAAGACGAACCTTCCTGCCCTGTAGACTATTCATTTAAGAGAATTGGTGGAAAATATAAAGGCAGAATATTGTGGTATCTGCATGTAAAGACGATCATGCGTTATGGTGAATTACGAAAAACGATCTCCGATATTACCCCGAAAATGCTTACCCAGACTTTGCGTGAGCTGGAAGATGACAGCCTTATCAGCAGGAAAGTATACCATGAAGTTCCCCCAAAGGTAGAATATTCTTTAACCGAAGTAGGACAGCAGCTCATTCCTTTCATCGATTATTTGCGGATTTGGGGAAATGAACAAATGGAGAAACAAAAAGTAAAGCAAACAGTATAAATAAGATTAAAAAAGCGCCTCAGAAATCTGAGGCGCTCTTAGGTTAATTAAGGTTTGTTATTTAGTCTATGTGTTTAGGAGTAAATCCGTCTTCACTTAGTTCTTTATGTACATAGTCGGCTTTCATTTCAGCTTCGTAGTCTACTTTTTCATGTTTACCCATTCTTCTTAGAATTGAATCAAACAATGAATACACTACCGGTACAATGATCAGCGTCAGGAATAATGATGATGTCAAACCACCAATAATAACCCAGGCCAGTCCGTTGTTCATCTCTGCTCCTGCCCCTTTTGCAATCGCAATTGGGATCATACCGAAGATCATCGCAATCGTTGTCATCAAAATCGGACGAAGACGGGCATGGTTGGCCTGAATCAAAGCGTCATGCGTATTGGCACCTGCTTCTTTTCTCATATTCGCAAAGTCGACGATCATAATCGCGTTCTTCGCTACCAGACCAATCAACATGATCATTCCCAGCATCGTAAAGATGTTCAGTGAATTTCCGGTGATGGCAAGAATTACCATTACCCCGATCAATGCCAGAGGGATGGAGAACAATACTACAAACGGATAAACAAATGAATCATATAGTGAAACCATTACCAGGTACACCAATACAATAGCAGCCATCAATGCAATTCCCAGGGTACCGAAACCTTCGGTCTGGTTTTCCATATCCCCGCTCCAGATATAGCTTACTCCTGCAGGTTTGGTCTTTTCGTTATCCATGAACTGAGCAGCCCATTCGTTGGCAACATCTCCTACCGGACGACCTACTACTTTAGATTTTACCTTTACAGAAGGTGCTTTATCTCTACGTTCCAATAAGCTTGGCCCTGAACCCATTTTTACATCTGCAAACTGGCTAAGTCTGATCTGCTCACCCTGAGGATTGGTAAACATCAGGTTTCTTACATCATCAATCGACTGTCTGTTGGCATCACCAAAACGGATGTTGATATCATATTCATACTCTCCGGCTCTGAATTTTCCATCTGTATTTCCACTGAATGCAGTTTGCATCGTTTGACCTACACTGGAAAGATTTAAGCCTAAAGAAGCCATTTTATCTCTGTCGATATTTACCTGAACTTCCGGACTTCCAGAATCGGTTGATAATTCTGCATCTACAGAACCAGGAACTTTTTTAAGCAATTCAAGGATTCTGTTTGCTTCCTTATTGGCTGTTTCGTTATCCTGCGCTGTTACCACCATTTCAATTGGCGCATTATCTGCTCCCATTAATCCGATCGGTGCGGTTTTAAACTCAACTCCGGTGAATTTTTCTTCTAACGCTCTTTTTATTTTAGCAGACTTGATATCTGTACTTTCATTACGCTCAGATTTATCTACCAGGATCACCTGGATTTCTGACTGATACAAAGTTGCCTGCGCTCCACCAAAACCTGATGACTGCTGACCAACCGTTGTAATCATATCTACTACATCCTTATCATTTCTAAGGTATTTTTCAACCGCTAATGTCACCTGATTCGTTTTTTCAACAGAAGCATCTTTTGGTAATTCCATCTGAACAAGGAACTGCCCTCTGTCCATTTTAGGGAAGAATTCACCACCGATAAATCCAAAAGCAACCAACATAAATGAAGAGATCAGGATAATGAATGTTACAATCACAGTCATTACTCTTCTTAATGTTGATTTTAAAGCCCATTCCAAAATTCCTGTGATCCAGTGTGTGAATTTCTCCAATTGTTTTTCAAACCAAAGGATAAATTTCTCGAAAGGGTTTTTTCCTGTTAAATGTACTAACTTTCCGAATCTTGATGATAACCAAGGAATAATTGTAAATGATGCCAATAAAGAGAACATCGTTGCAATAACCACCGTAACACAGAACTGTGCCAGGATATCAGCTACCAACCCCGAACTCATTGCAATCGGTAAGAATACCACCACGATTACCAGGGTAATAGCCGTTACCGTAAATCCAATCTCTGAAGCACCGTCGTAGGCTGCACGAATTCTGCTTTTCCCCATCTCCATGTGACGGTAAACGTTCTCCAAAACCACAATGGCATCATCCACAAGAATACCTACTACCAATGAAAGTCCTAATAAACTCATCAGGTTTAAGGTATACCCCATCAGATACATCCCGATTACCGTTGCAATCAATGACATCGGAATAGAAACCATTACGATAAATGCGTTTCTGATGTTGTGAAGGAACAATAGCATTACCACTGCTACCAGGATAATCGCTAAGAATAAATCGAAGATTACGTGGTCTGCAGCTTCAAGTGTAAAGTCTGTGGTATCATCTACAATATTGATTTTAACTCCCTGAGCTTTATAATTGTCCTGAACCTGAGCAATTGTTTTCTGAATGGCTTCAGAAACCGAAACTGCATTGGCATCAGACTGTTTTTTTACCTGAAGTAAAATAGTCGCATTCTGGTTGTATCTTGCTACTTTTTCTACATCTTTCTGGGTATCAAAAACTGTGGCAATATCGGAAAGACGAACCTGTGCCCCGTTTTTATTGGAAACTACCAGATTGTTCATTTCCTGTACACTTCTATACTTTCCTGAAAGTCTGATGGTAGATCTTGAAGTTCTTGTTTTAAGCGCACCTGTAGGGAAATCTAAGTTTGAAGAAAGGATTGCCTGCTGTACATCTCCAATGGAAAGTCCGTAACCCTGCAATTTCTTTTCATCTAAACTTACCTGAATTTCTCTTTCCTGTCCACCTACAAGATCAACCTGAGCAACTCCGTTTACACGGGAAAAAATAGGCTCTATTTTTTTATCTAAAAGATCATAAAGGTCTTTATTATTCAGCTTATTACTGGAAATACTCAACGTCATGATCGGGAGATCATCCAATGAGAACTTCTGTAGTGAAGGTGGATCTGCATCATCAGGAAGGTCTGCCAGAATAGCATTTACTTTTCTCTGTGCATCATTCAAAGCATAATTTACATCAGCTCCTGTGTTCAGCTGAACCATAATTACTGATAAACTTTCGTAAGAAGATGATTCTACTTTTTTTACGTTTTCCAAAGAACCTACGGCATCTTCAATCTTACGTGTCACCGAAGTTTCCACCTCTGCAGGCGAAGCTCCCGGATACACCGTAGAAATGGTTACCATATTGGTTTCAAATTTCGGAATCAATTCATACCCCATCATGGAGTAGCTTAATAAACCTCCCAATGTAAGGATCGTAAACAATACGATGACAAGGGACGGCCTTTTAATGGATATTTCTGCTAACTTCATCTGCTCTTACTTTACGATATTGATTTTTGAACCGTTGTCAAGGTTGATCTGGCCGCTGGTAATTACCTGCTCACCGCCATTAAGACCGCTGATGATCTGAACTTTATCACCATATACTTTTCCTGTTTTTACAGTAATCATTTTAGCAGTTCCGTTCTGAACGATAAAAATCTGTCCTGAGCTTACCCCGTTCGCGAAAGCTTGAGCAGGAACCGTCAACATATTCTGAGTTTCAGCACCGTGATTGGTTTTGAACAAAGCGGTTGCGTACATCCCTGCTTTTAGGTTCCCTCTGTTCTGAACTTCAATTTCAACCGGGAAATTTAAAGAAGCATCACTTTTAGGAGCAATGAATGTAATTCTTCCGCTGAAAGAATCATCCGGTAAAACGTTGACCGTAATTGGAACTTCCTGACCTAACTGAATTCTTCCCACCTGGCTTTCGTCTACCAGTACAGAAAGTTTAAGACTGTTGATATTAACGATTTCAAACATGGAAGTCCCTACAGAAACCACTGTTCCGGGCTCAACCATTTTTTTATTGATCGTTCCGCTGATTCCTGCACGGATACTGGTATCATTTACCCTTACTCCCTGCGCTCTTACCGCTGCCTGTGCATTTTTCAGCTGTAATCTTGAATTATCAACCTGCTGCTTGGTAACACCTCCGGTTTTAAAGGCATTTTCGTAACGTTGGTTATCAATAATTGCATTTTGCAAATTATTTTGAGCCTGAGAAACATCTACTTCAATTGCATCTTTTTTGATCACTGCCAAAGTCTGTCCTGCAGAAACTCTTGATCCTTCTTTTACCAAAACGCTTACGATACGTCCAGCAATTTCAGAAGACTGATTCATTTCCTGCTTTGGAATGAAAGTTCCGTTAGCTGAGTAATCTGTGTCGATATTTTCTCTTGAAACCGTTACCACATTCACGTTGATTTTATCCACCTGCTTGGCAACTTCTTTTACTTCCTGTGTCTGTTTTTCTTTATTATCTGCAATCTTGTAAGCTGCCAGACCTATCAGGACAGCTGCTACGATGATATATATTAAGGTTTTTTTCATAGTTTATTACGGGTTTTGTAGTGTGTTTAATTCTCCTTTAGCCTTGATTAATTTTATTTCCGCCTGTTTGTAATCCAATAAAGCATTGGCATAGTTCTGTTTTGCCTGGGTAAGAGCATTTTCAGCATCTAAAACCTCTGTAAGCGTTGCCAGCCCATACTGATAGTTGGCCTGAGTATTTTTCTGAACTCTTTCTGCCAGCCCTACATTATCTTTCATACTTTCGATATTGATTAATGCATTTTCCATATTGGTAATTGCATTTTTATAATCTAAACTTAAGTTCAGTTGGGTATTTTGAATATCTAAATCCAGGTCCTGAATATCAATTTCTGCCTGATTGATCTTGGCTTTGGTAGCTCCTCCGGTGAAAATCGGAACATTAATATTCAAACCAATTGCTGAATAATCACTCCAAAGGACTCCATTATTAATCCCGTTTGTAAGAGGAAATTTTCTACCTTGTCCTCCCCAGCCGTAATTGGCAACCAAACTCACTGTCGGATATAAATAAGCTTCCGTAGCTTTTTTATTAAACTGCAGAAGTTCTCTGTTTTTATTTAAAACTTTGATTTCTGTACGGTCATCAAGGTTTACATTGCTTGCTATCAATTCAGGTTTGGGTTCGATTGTTTTTTCTTCAAGCTCGATATCTGTAGAAATAGGAACTCCCATATAAAATTTCAAAGCATTTTTTGAAAGCTCTACCGAGTTGATTAAGGTCTGCTTATTTGAACCAATATTGGTCAGCTGAACATTGGTACGGTCTAAGTCGATGGCTTTTGCCAATCCGTTATCAACCAAACTCTTGATGACATTCCTTGTTCTTTCCGTATTGGCGTAGCTGGCTTCAACCGTTTTAAGATTCTCTTCCTGAACAAAAACCTGATAATAGGCTGTGGCTACATTTTCAATAATCTGTTCGTTCGTTAACTGAGCATTCAGAACATAGAATTCTCTTGTAGATTTTGCCGCTTTAAGACCGGTAAAAACTCTCTGGTCAAATATGGCTTGCTGAAGCTGTACAGAAGCTGTTGAGCTCCATGGCTGTCCCAGCTGCGCTCTGATTCTTTCTCCTCCGAATTCAAGCAAAGATTCCTGAATAACAGGATTGTAAGTTAAGCCTGCTGTGGCACTGATCTGCGGTAAAGCTCCAGCTCTGGCCTCATCAATTTTATATTCAGCCTTTTTGATCTGCAATGCTGCTTTTTTGGCTTCTGCCTTATTTTGCAGTGCCTGCTTGATGGCTTCCTGTAAAGAAACCTGTTGCTGGGCAGATACGGATGAAAAGCCGAAAATCATAAATGCTGCAGCTATCCCAATTTTTAGCTTATTAGCAGTTATACGTTTTCTTTTCATAATTTTATACTTCGTTTATTTTTTTAATGTAATTTTTCTCACAAATGTTTTTATTCCTAAAGGACGAATCATTTCTTAAAATACTTTAACATTTTTTTAATTTTTGAAAAGCATATTGATAATGATCTCTTTTCTGTCGGAAATAATTTCATCATATTCTTCATCACTGATCATCAGATTCTCCATAAATAAAGGCCTTATGGCACTTGGAAATACAAGTAGTGAAACCATATTCAGAATAAACTGAACAGGAGCCATTTTTTCAATATTCCCCAGTTCCATTTCTTTTTCAATATCCTTGTAAAGCGCATCCAGGATATCTTCTTCAATTTCTCTTTGATGACAGGTTCCTTTATTGATCTGAGAAACAATATAAGTTTCCAGATAGGGATACTGTAGGCTTGTAGCAAGGCTGCTTTCTATAAACTCGCTCATTTTCTCTTTAAAGGGAAGGTCTGAGGTCTGAATAATTTTTGATTTCTCCTGTTCCACTTTCTGCGCTTCATCGAAAATAATCTGAATCAGATTATCTCTTGAGCGGAAATAGTAGTTAATCAGTGTTCTGTTCACTCCGGCTGCATCAGCAATTTCCTGCGTTGTAGCATCAAATTTTCCTTTCACAAAGAATAAATTCTTCGCCGTCTCCTTGATCAATTCCTGTGTTTGGTCTTTTTTTGCTTGATTTGACATTATTGTTAAACAATTTTGTGCAAATGTAAATCAAATTTTATTTTTGACAAAATTGTTAAACAAATTAATTAAACAAATTTGTTATGATTTGTGTCATATTTTTCATATAATTCAACAACTTGTGTTATTTAATATTTGATGAGAAGGGCATTTTTATATCTTTGCCGCAAAAAATTAATACCCTGATGCGAAAAATTTTATTGGTGTTCTCCGTTCTGAGTGGAGTTCTTCTATTTTCACAAAAAAAGATATCAGAAAACAATTCCTACTATTTTTACGAAAACAAAGGCCAGATCATAGATCAGGATGGAAAAGAAAATAATGATGTAAAATACCTGTTCCATTCTGATGGACTGAATGTACAGCTTCGTTCCGGTGGTTTTTCTTATGATATTTATGAAACCAAGAAAATAATAAATCCCAACTTTTCAAAAAAGACAGAGAATAAACTTCCAAGTCCCAGCCATTATAATATTGATGAATATATTTATGAGAAGTTGATACACAGAGTAGATATTGAACTTGTCAATTTTAATAAAGGAGCAACTATTATCACAGAAGGAAAATCTCCTGATTACGACAACTATTATAATCTTCCAAATCATCATAAAGGGGTCACAAATGTGTATCGTCATCAAAAGATCCATTATAAAAACATATATCCTCATATAGATTTGGTTTTCTTCAAACCTAAAGACAGTTTAAAACCGATTGAATATAATTTCGTTATCAATCCGGGTGGTAAAGTATCTGATATTAAAATGAAATTCCACGGTGCTCCCACGTCAATAAAAGACGGTAAACTTGCCATGAATGTGCGTTTTGGAGAAGTTCATGAAAATATTCCTAATAGCTGGATAGAAGGACTCAGAAGAGAAAATATTAATGTTTCATTTAAAGATTTAGGAGATCAGACTTTTGGATTTAATTCGCCTGTAGATTCTTCAAACAGAACTATTATAATTGACCCTGTCCCTACGAGAGTTTGGGGAAGTTATGCAGGTGGAGCAGGTGAAGATTATGGAAGAGCTAAAACTGACAGCCAAAACAATGTTTATGTTCATGGATCAACCAGCAGCAACACTAATTTTGCAACTTCCGGAACTTATCAACAGAATCTAGCAGGTGGTACTGATGCCTATCTTATGAAGCTAACTAAAACCGGACAAAAACTTTGGGGAACTTACTACGGTTTCGGAATGACTGATTATTTTATGGATGTTGACTTTGATGAAAATTTTAATATTTATGCAGGCGGAAGTGTTCAAAGAGGTTTATATAATGAAAATATTGTTTTAGTAAAATTCAATAATAATGGAAACTTGATTTTTCAAAAAGAATTTGTGTCAAGTAGAGAAGATAAACTTTATACTGTTGCTTATAATCAAAATCATGTATATATTGGGGGACATGCTTTTAGTTCAGACTTCCCTACTGTAAATGCCATACAGCCAACAAAAGCTACTCCATCAGGTATGTCGGATGGGATTTTAGCATCTTTAAATTCAACAAATGGAAATGTAGATTGGGCAACTTATTTTGGGGGATCAGATTCTTCAACTTCTATTTTTCAAATATTTTCTTCAGTAAATGATCTGGAAATTGTGGGAGCTACACAATCTGTAAACATTCCAATGATTAATCCTTTTCAAGCCGTAAAAGCGGGAGTTACTGATGGGATATATTTAAAACTTTCAAAATCTGGAAACACACTTATAAGGTCCAGTTATTATGGTGAAGTAGGACAAGATGTGATACGACAGGCCAGAATTATTAATAATACACTCATACTTGCCGGAGAATACACGATACCTTCTCCATCAGGCGGTATCATAAACAAACCGGGAGTCTGGAGAGTAAATCTAACAAGTAATATTATAACGAAAAGTTATTTCGATTTCAATCCAGGTGGTCAGTTATTTGCCTATACTGATGTCTCAGGAAATGTTTTCTTCATGGGACTTCATTTACAAAATTTTGGACAAGCAGATATTTCAACTCCCGGAGCTTATATGGGAATTCCTGCCATGTATATTGCTACCTTTTTAATTAAATACAATCAAAATGATATAAAAGAATGGGGAACGTATTATACAGGAAATGGGGCTACCCAGCTTGGCGAAATTACAAAAGATAATGAAGGTTCTATTTATCTAACAGGAATGTCTAGTGGAAATACCTCCGGCATTGCAACCCCAGGAACATTTCAGCAATCGCCTGGTGGTGGAAATGACATGTTTATAGCTAAATTTCAAGACTGTACCTCAGCTGCAGTAATCACGTCCAATTCTCCGGTATGTATTAATTCAACTCTCCAACTTAATGCAACGGGAGGCACCACATACAGCTGGACAGGGCCAAATGGCTTTTCTTCTACTTTGCAAAACCCTAGCATCAGCAATGCAACGGCAGCCAATTCCGGCACTTATATATGCCAGATTTCCGGATCTGGAGCCTGTGATGGAAGTTTTACCGTAAACGTTGTGGTAGGTGATCATGTCGCTCCGGTTCTGGATATTGCCAATCTAGCAGACGTTACCGGAGATTGTCATACAACAATTACCAACATCCCAACTGCTACGGACAACTGTGCCGGAGTGATTAGTGCAACCACCACAGATCCTTTGTCTTATTCAATCCCAGGAACCTATATTATTCATTGGATATACAATGACGGAAACGGAAATACAGCCACTCAGAATCAAAATGTGCTCATTACGTCTCCCGCTCTTCCCACTGCAATCAACTTAACACCCACCTTCTGTGCTACAAACAATCCAAAAATTTCAGATATCCAGATCACGGGTCAGAATATAAAATGGTATGATACTGCAGGAACTCTATTAGCGGCTACAACTCCTCTTGTTAATGGCCAGACTTATTATGCCACTCAAACTATTAACGGATGTGAAAGTAATAAAGTTACCATTCAGGTGACAGTCAATACTACTCCTAAACCAGCGGCCAATACTGACCAGGATTTCTGTGCTTCAGCCAATCCTACGATAGCTAACCTTACAGTAACCGGAACATCTCTGGTATTTTACAATGCTTCAGGAACGGTATTACCTACTACCACTCCTCTTGTACATGGACAAACTTATTATGTCACACAGACATTAAACAGCTGTGAATCTGAAAAACTGGCTATTTCTGTGACACTTTCTATCAACAACATTCCGGCCAAAGATTACGCGCCACTATTGTGTAATACTACAACGGGAAACACCATGACTGTAGATCTTCATTCTTTTGAAGGTAATATCATTAATAATCCAACCACCTATATATTTACTTATACAGATATGGCTGGAAATGTTATTACCAATCCTTCAGCTTATGTTGTAAACAACGGATCAACATTAATTCATGTAAAAGTTGCCACAGCTGACGGATGTTTTATAGTGGTAAGGCTCAATATTACAATTAATCCAAAACCTTTCATTAACCTTCCCGATCAGCTGGATTTCTGTGAAGGAAAATCTGTAACTTTAGATGCCGGACCCGGATTGCAATATCTATGGAATACCGGTGCTACCACACAGACCATTACTGTATCAACTCCGGGAACCTATTCTGTAAAGGTAACAAACAGTTTTGGCTGTGAGAATACCGATTCTGTACAGATCACCTATTCTGTGCTGGCTCAGATTGTATCTGTGAATATTGTTAACAATACAGCAACAGTCATTCTTTCTCAAACCGGAAATTATGAATACTCTTTAAACAATACTATATGGCAGGATTCCAATATTTTCACCAATTTAAATATAGGCGAATATACCGTGTATGTAAGAACAAAATCAGGTTGTATTATTGGTCAGAAAAACTTCTCAATATTTAATATTCCTAATGCCATCACGCCCAATGGTGACGGAACCAACGATACATGGAAAATAGCCGGACTAGAAAATTATCCGGGTACAGAAATCAATTTATACGACAGAAAAGGATTGATGATCTTTAAGGAGACCATCAGTAAAAAGCCTTTTCAATGGGATGGAAAATACAATTCCCAACCCATATCCACAGGAACCTATTGGTATACCATAAAAGTTTCCGATGGAAGAACCTACAGCGGATGGCTGCTGGTTAAAAACAGAGAATAACAAAAAAGAGCAGAAAATTCTGCTCTTTTATTTTTTTATAATAATTTGATCTTATCGTCTAAGATATCAATCATCTTATCCTTATAAAGTCCTCCAATTGCTTTCTTAAAGTTTTTCTTGCTCATCTGAAGTTCATCCTTGATCTCTTCAGGAGAAGACTTGTCTGACACATGTAGAAGCCCGTAGTTCTCTTCCAGTCTGTTCAGAATCTTTTGTCTGAATTCATCAATATTTTCAAAACCTTCAGGTTGCAGAGAAACATCAATCTTTCCATCTTCCCGAATCGCCTTAATATAACCTGTTTCTTCAGATAAAGGATAAAGCTTCTTAAAAACATCGGCAGCATAGATCAAACCTATATATTTTTTGTTGATTACCACATTCCAGCCAAGTTCACTTTCATTCATTATAAGCAGCTCTACACTATCCCCTTTCTTGAATGGCAAATCCTGATATTGAGGATTTCTCTTAAATTTCGTAGTTCCTGTAATCAGCTCCATATCTTCATCTACGTAGATATATACCAGATACCTTTTACCTTCTATTATTTTGGTTTTCTGCTGTTTGTACGGGATAAACAAATCTTTGATGATTCCCCAATCCATAAACGCTCCGGTTGGAAGGCTCTGTACGCAACTCATTACGGCAAACTCACCTACTTCAGCTAATGGAATTTCAGTAGTAGCTTTCAATTTATCATCATCCTGATAAACAAAAACCTCTACTTCGTCGTCTATTTCTTTTTCGTCATTTGTGAAAATTTTTGGCAAAAAAGCCTTTTCACCGGATTCATCTGCCAAGATCCATCCTGAGTTATTTTTTTCTGAAATTTTTAAAGTTTGAGTTTTTCCGAGTTGCATTTGAGATAAAATTAGCTGACAAAGGTACGGAAATTTGAAGATTTCCCCTATTTAATACTTTTAAGAATTATTTTATCTTTCAGAAGCCTTTAAAACCTGTACATTTGAATAAAAACTCCCAGAAAACATGAAAAAGTATTTCGCTGTGGCATTTTCTTATTTCCGTCATCACTACCCATGCCCAATTACTGGAAAAAACAGCCATTAATGTAGCTTATCGCTATACCGGGAGAAATGTTTTACAGGCCGGCTTGGAGTTCAGAACAGGGAATACTCACGGGAAATCTATTATTTTAGGGCCATCCTTTCTTTATAGTTCTATCAATCATACAGATAAATTTATACCGGAAGCTCATATTTATCTTTCTGACCAGGGAAAGTTATTTGGAATATCAGGAAATCCATATTCATTGGAGCCAAGAATCGGCATTTCATTATTCAATGCAATCTTTCTCAATACGGGTTACGCCTTTCCAATTCATAAAGAAAAATATTTTAAAGGAATAACCTTTGGGATACAGTTCAATATTGCTCCTAAACATACCCGGTTTTATGATCAAATAAGAATGATGTAATTGGTAAATAGGTTTGGACGAAAGCCCATTTATATTGAATAAAAAGCTGTTGGAGAACATTTTTTTATCCATTATAATGTGGCGCACATATCTTACGGTCCATGAGGCACACAAAAAAAGAAAGAGAAGCGGATGCTTCTCTTTCTTTTTTAATATTTTAAATGATTACATCTTTTAATCAAATATTACATATGGATTGATCTTTTCCCTGTAGCATCCAACGCTGCTTCTTTAATAGCTTCAGCATAAGTTGGGTGAGCGTGAGAACTTCTTGCAATATCTTCAGCACTTGCACGGAATTCCATAGCAATTACTGCTTCAGCAATAAGATCAGCAGCTCTTGCTCCAATGATGTGCATTCCTAAAACCTCATCAGTTTTCTCATCTGCAATAATCTTCACAAGACCATCGGTATCACCACTTGCACGGCTTCTTCCTAATGCTCTCATTGGGAAAGAACCTACTTTATAAGCAATTCCTTCTTCTTTCAGCTGCTCTTCAGTTTTACCCACTCCGGCAACTTCCGGCCAAGTATACACAACACCAGGGATCAGATTATAGTTGATGTGAGGTTTTTGACCTGCTAATATTTCCGCAACAAGAACTCCTTCTTCCTCCGCTTTATGAGCAAGCATTGCCCCTTTGATAACGTCACCGATCGCATAGATGTTGGCAACGTTTGTCTGTAAGTGATCATTTGTTTTTACCCTTCCTCTTTCATCAAGTTCTACTCCAGCTTTTTCAAGACCAAGACCATCTGTATAAGGTTTTCTTCCCACAGAAACTAAACAATAATCTCCTTCTACCACTACTTCTTCTCCTTTTTTATCTTTAGCTGTAACTTTTACAGTATCGCCGTTTCTTTCCACTGCAGAAACTGCTGTAGAAAGCATAAACTTCATTCCTTGCTTTTTAAGAACTTTCGTCAATTCTTTGCTTAAAGCACCGTCCATTCCAGGGATAATTTTATCCATGAATTCAACAACCGTTACCTGAGCTCCTAATCTTAAGTATACAGAACCTAATTCAAGACCAATAACGCCTCCTCCAATTACGACAAGGTGTTTAGGAATTTCTTTAAGGTTTAATGCTTCAGTAGATGTGATCACTCTTTCTTTATCAAGAGAGATAAAAGGAAGTGAAGACGGCTTAGAACCCGTTGCAATAATTGTATATTTAGATTCTATCGTTTCAGAAGAACCGTCGTTTTTAGTTATTTTAATCTGAGTAGCAGACTCAAAACTTCCCAATCCTTCAAAAACAGTGATTTTGTTTTTGTCCATCAAAAAGTTGATTCCTTTTGTCGTTTGATCTACCACTTCATTTTTACGCTCAATGATTCTTGCAATATCCGCCTGCGGCTCATTGATGATAATTCCGTGGCTTGCAAAATTGTGTTTTGCATTCTCGAAATGTTCAGAACTGTCAAGAAGTGCTTTTGACGGAATACATCCAACGTTAAGACAAGTTCCGCCTAAAGTTGAATATTTTTCAATAATTGCTGTTTTGAAACCTAACTGCGCTGCACGGATCGCAGCTACATAACCTCCAGGACCAGAACCTATTACGGTAACATCGAATTGACTCATGTTATATTATGAATTTGTTTATTATTATCTATCTTAATTCTCACAAATTTACATATAAATTACCAAGCACCAAAGTGAGTTTTATCAATTTTAAAAATGATAATTATAGGCTTTAGTTTTATGAAAAATGTTATTTTATGAGTTTTATATTTTCCTCACTCCCTTCCTTCAAATAAATTGCGGTAAAGACAAGTGGCTTTTCTGCTGATGCATTATCAAAATGAAGGATTTTTACATTTTTAGGCTCATAAAAAGCATCTCCTTCATGAAGTATCACTTTTTGCTGCCCCTCTATCTGAAAAACAGCCTCTCCTGAATTGATTATTCCTAAAACGGGACAGGGATGCAGATGTTCAGGAGCTCCTTGTCCTGCGGCCATTGTTATTTTCTGAATCTCTGTGGAATTAACTTTCTGATCAATAGCAGTTTTCAGCAATTCTTTTCTGGAAATTGTCTTCTGCTGGGCCATCATGACAACAGAGGTCAGTTACAAAATAAAACTTATCAATGGCTTCATAAATTTGATATTTAATTTTACTACTTCAGCATAAAATGTTACAGACTCACATTCAATTTTCCTTGTCCAAATGTACCGGTACTTTCAAAAAAAGAACCGCCATATACATACCAGTCAAGGCTTTCCAAAAATTCCACTGCATTTTCCGGAGTTATTTGAGGACGGTCTTTTTTTGAAACAATTCCTTTATACCATCTTCCGGATTTCGAAAAACTTTCATATTCAACAAAATAATGAATCCATATTCTTTGGCATAACTTACATTGTTGAATAGTTACTTCGCCATATCTTCCGTTGGTATGATCTATACCTAATTCCGAACTTCTATATTCTGTATAATTGTAGCCAGGTTTTTCACAGGCACATCCTAATTTTTGGATTTTATTCATGAATGAAAAATATTTTTTCTTATAAAATTTATAGTTCCAAAAGTAAGAAATTAACAATCCATAACGCAAATAATGTCATTAAGGTTTCATCAAATCCAGTAAAACCTTTTCATATTTATCCAGAATAATATTCTTTGAGAATCTTGATTTTATTGAGTTTCTGATGGCATCCCGATTGTAATTGCTTTGCATGATCCTTATAATCTGCTGAGCAAAGTTTTCATAGTTTTCTATATTAGAGATTTCTCCATTTACATTATGCTGAATGATTTCGTTGATTCCTCCGGGGCAGTTATTGGCTAAAGAGTAGGTTCCGCAAGCTCCTGCTTCCAATAAAACATTTGGAAATCCCTCATATCGTGATGAAAGAATAAATAAATCGGCATATTTTAAAAACTGGTAAGGGTTTTCCTGCCTGCCGTGAAAAATTACATTTTTTAATCCTAAAAACTCTTTCATCTGAAGCAAGACTTCTTTATCTTTTCCATCTCCTAAAATATGAAGCAGGATATGTTCATTTTTAAGCCGGGAGAACACTTTCAGAAGGTTGTCAAAACCTTTCCTTGCCGATAAATTACCGATAGCCACTACATTTTTGTAATTGTATTTAAAGCTTTCAGGTTTAAGGGAAACAGCCAATTTATCATCAATAAAATCGAAATCAACAGGATTGTTTATTTTAACAATTCTCTTCTTTTTGATATTAAAATTATCAATCAGGTCTTTCATCATATCATCACTTTGTGCAATGATCTTCTGATAGTTATTATAAAAATTATAGAAAAATTTTATTTCTTTTCTTGTCACATGCTGAGTAACCACATTCGTTTCCCTGGCAATGAATTTCGTCCTTGGAAAAAGCTTGATAAATAATGCCAAATAAGCATTCACTTCCCCAAAACCCGAAAAGACAATATCAGGCTTCCTCCTGTAAATTTCTCCCAAAATAGGTTTCAGAGAATGTCTGATCCTTTCCGTATTAATGTCGATGATTTCAACATCTTTTTTTAGAAAATTAAGATATCCGCCCTTCTTACGCAACAGCAAAATCTTAGGTTCAAACCGATCTCTGGAGAGATGATTCGCAATAGTGGTAACAATTCTTTCTGCGCCTCCGGTTTCTAAGTCCGGCAGAATAAATATAACAGAAATCTTTTTCATCACTGTAAAATTAGTAAAAAGTTTTGTTAACCTTCAAACCTAACTCTTCAAATAAAGGAATAATTTCGTCAATATGTTCAACACTTAGAAAAACATACTTGTCCTCATCAAAATTTATCCCTCTTCTTTTAAACAAAGAAAAAGGTTCGTCATTTTTTCCAAATATATTTTCCGGTTCTCCGAAGATAATATTTCCGAAAAATCGGTTATTCAGTTCAATATTTACCTGATCTATTTCTTCCAGTTTTTTGTATTTCCAGATATCTTTACTGGATTTTTCAGCTATAATTATTCTTTGATTGGTTATTAGATAATAATCATTTTTTAAATCAAAATACCTTAAAACCCATCTGAAAAAAGCGAAATATAATCCTGCTCCAAACATTATTATCGCAAAAATGAACAAAAATGAACTCATAGTTGTAAGCAATAAAATGGAAATGGCTAAATAAAAAAATGAAAAAACAATCCTAATTTTCTCCGTCATATTAAAAAAGAAACTCTTCGTTGGAAGAATTTCTTTTAAAATTATTTCGTTTGCGTTCAAAATCATCATTTTAATTTGCTACATCACTGATAAACTTAATTCTCAGCATTCTCACTTCTTCGTCAGAAAGTTCATCTCCAAATTCATCCAACAGCACCTTCATGCTGTCACTTTCAGAATCAGTCATGAAATCCATAAAGCCATCAACGATATCTTCATCAAAATTATCTTCAATATAGTAGTCAATATTCAATTTTGTTCCCTGATACACGATACTTTCCATTTCTTTTAATAATTCGTTCATGGAAAGATTTTTTGCTCTTGCAATATCTTCAAGGTCAATTTTCTTATCGGTACTCTGGATAATAAAAACTTTATGACTCGATTTATTGGCCACCTGCTTCAGGACCATATCCTGGGTACGCTCAATATTATGGTCTTCTACATATGTTTTTATAAAGTCGGCGAACTCTTTACCATATTTTTTGGCTTTTCCTTCTCCTACCCCATAGATCTTTGCTATTTCTTCTAACGAGATCGGATACTGAACAGTCATATCCTCCAAACTGGGATCCATAAATACGGTATAAGGAGGAATCCCATATTTCTTAGCAACTTTTTTTCTGAGCTCCTTTAATTGGCCAAAAAGGTTTTGATCCAGTCCGCCACCAGCCTGCTGCTGGATCTGATCACTTTCTGCTTTGGTCTGGCTAAGGTCAAATTCTCGGTCTTCAGCAATTAAGAATACATCTTTGGTTTTGCCAGCCACAACATCCCTTCCTTTAGCTCCCAATTTTAAAAACCCATAGGTTTCAATATCTTTCTGTAAAAAATTCTGAACAGTAGCCTGTCTCAGAATGGTCTTCCAATAATTGTCTTTTTCTTCTTTTCCAAAACCAAAATGTGAGCTTTGTTCCAGCTTGTAAGATTTTGTAACAGCAGTTTCTTTTCCCACGATTACGGAAATAAGATCTTTAGCTTTAAATTTTTCACCGGTATCACTGATCAGCGCCAGTACCCTTTCCAGATCATCTGTGGCATCTTTTAATTTTGGAGGATTCGATGAATTGTCACACATCTTCGCTCCGTCTCCGTTTACAGGATCAAAACTTTCTCCAAAATAATAAAGGATATATTGTCTTCTGCTCATAGAAGTTTCGGCATAGCCTACCACTTCATTTAAAAGCTGTAAGCCAATTTCCCTCTCGGAAACCGGTTTTTGTGCCAGAAATTTTTCTAATTTTTCAATATCTTTAGGATCGTAGAATGCCAGGCAATGTCCTTCACCACCGTCTCTTCCCGCTCTTCCGGTTTCCTGGTAATAGCTTTCCAGTGATTTTGGAAAATCATAGTGAATAACGAAACGTACATCCGGCTTATCTATTCCCATTCCAAAGGCAATGGTGGCCACAATAACGTCCACATCTTCCATCAGAAATTTATCCTGATTGGCAACCCTAATTTTCTGGTCAAGACCGGCATGGTAAGGAAGTGCATTGATCCCGTTAACTTGTAAAAGCTGGGCAAATTCTTCCACTTTTCTCCTGCTCAGACAGTATACGATTCCGGATTTTCCTTTGTGTTGATTGATAAATTTTACGATTTCCCTATCTACATTCACTTTTGGACATACCTCATAATATAAATTAGGACGGTTGAAACTTTCCTTAAAGACCAATGCATTGGTCATTCCTAATGTTTTTTGGATATCATCCTGAACTTTAGGAGTGGCAGTAGCTGTCAGTGCAATGACAGATACATCTGCGATCTTATCAATAATCTGTTTAAGATTTCTGTATTCAGGCCGGAAGTCATGTCCCCATTCTGAAATACAGTGCGCTTCGTCAATAGCAAAGAAAGAAATTTTCACTTCTTTCAGAAACTCCAGGTAATCTTCTTTGATCAATGATTCCGGAGCAACATACAAAAGTTTGGTTTTTCCGCTTTTAATATCGTCGAAAACCTGCTTTGTCTGTGTTTTGTTTAATGATGAATTCAATACATGGGCTACTCCATCTTCCGAGGAAAGGCCGTTCACTGCATCTACCTGATTCTTCATTAACGCGATCAGGGGCGAAACGACTATTGCCGTGCCTTCGGAAATAAGTGCCGGAAGCTGATAACATAATGATTTTCCACCACCTGTAGGCATTAAAACAAATATATCCTTCCCTTCCAATAGGTTTTCTATGATTTGCTCCTGCTGACCCTTAAATGTAGAAAACCCAAAATACTTTTTCAATTCGCCTGATAAATTGGCTTTTTTTGCGCTCATCTAATTTTCTATTGCTAAATTTGCATATAACCCAAAGTTATAAAATTTTTGCTTAAAATAAAAGCGAACGAATTTATAAAAATAAAATTTATATTAAATATTCTTTTTAAAATATAACATTTTTTAAGAACTTTTTTGTATACCATATCATCGTAAAATGGATAGAACCAACATTATATCAATCGCTAAAAGTACTTTAGAAATAGAGATTTCGGAACTTGAAAAATTAAAAAACAGAATTGATGACCAATTTGCCGAGGCCGTGGAAATTATTCATGCTGCAAAAGGGAAACTTATTGTAGTGGGAATAGGAAAATCTGCTCATGTGGGGAATAAAATTGTGGCTACCTTAAATTCTACAGGTACACCGTCACAGTTTCTTCATGCATCAGAAGCTATTCATGGGGATTTGGGAGTTATTCAGAAACAGGATGTTGTTTTATGTATTTCCAATTCCGGCAACTCTCCTGAAATTGCCAATCTTGTTCCTTACTTAAAAGACTATTCTTCGGCTTTGATCGGAATGACCGGCAACAAAAAAAGTAAACTTGCTGAGTTTTCTGAAATTGTTCTGGATACCCACGTTGATGTTGAAGCCTGTCCGAATAAGCTGGCTCCTACCAGCTCTACAACCATTCAGATGGCATTGGGAGATGCTCTGGCTGTAGCCTTAATGGAACTGAATGATTTCAAAGCCAATGACTTTGCCAAATTCCATCCGGGAGGCAGCTTAGGAAAAAATCTTACATCGAGAGTGGAGCAGTTTCTTTCTTCACAGAAACCTCAGGTTACAGAAGATGCCACCATAAGAGATGTTATTATTTCGATCAGTGGATCCAGTCATGGCATTACAGTAGTAACCCATGAAGATCAGATTATAGGAGTTGTTACCGATGGAGATTTGAGAAGAATGTTGCTGAAAGGAGAAGATATCAGTAAGGTTCTGGCTAAAGACATTATGTCTGCCCATCCAAAAACTATTGAAAAAGAAGCTCTTGCCAAACAGGCAATGAAGGTATTAAAAGAAAACAACATAGGCCAGCTTATTGTCACTGAAAACGGGAAATATTTCGGAATCATTGACCTTCATAAGTTGCTGGATGAAGGCATCAATTAAGATATTTATATGGAGGACTTTCTGAAAAAACATATCCAGGAGATTATCAATCTGACTGATGATGAGTTTGAAACGGTAGCATCACTTTTCAGAAAACAGAAATTCAGAAAAAGGCAGTTTTTAATACAGGAAAACCAGCTTGTAAAGGAAATATACCTGATTGAAAAAGGATTTCTTAAGAGCAGCTTCATAGACAGCACAGGAAAAGAACATATTCTTCAGTTTGCAGCACCCAATTGGTGGATTTCAGATTTTGCAGCCTTTTTTAAGCAGGGTCTGTCCTCGGTAGCTGTTGACTGCATTGAGAATGCTGAAGTTTACAGTATATCCTATGAGGACTTAGATCTTCTTTGTACAAAAATTCCAAAAACTGAGCATTTCTTCCGGGTAAAGTCCAATTTTGGATATATCGCTTTACAGCAGAGAATTCTTTCATTAATGAGTAAATCTGCCAAAGAGCGTTATGAAGATTTTTTGCAGCAGTATCCGGGCTTTATTGACCATATTCCCAAACAGCTTATTGCAAGCTATCTGGGAGTTTCAAGGGAAACATTAAGCAGACTATATTCTTAAGATGTGATCTGGGTCACATCTTTTTTTTGAGCTATGTCATGGAGATAATGATACTAAATTCTTCATCTTTTAATTTAATCTAAAAAAACAATGAGAAAGAAAGTATTAATCGTAGTGACAAGTGTAGAAAAATATCCTGATATGGATAGAGCAACCGGTTTGTGGCTGGGTGAAGCGGTCCATTTTTATGAAAAATTACTTGAAAAAGGATATGACATTGATTTTGTAAGCCCAAGAGGAGGATATACTCCACTGGAACCTATTTAATTACAAATGTTTGTACAGCCATCAGAATGGAAATTGTATGCGGATGAAATTTTCAGAAAAAAACTGGCCGATACTTTAAAACCCGAAGAGATCAACGCGGAAGAGTACAGTGTCATTTACTACACCGGAGGACATGGAGTTGTCTGGGATTTTCCTGATAATGAAATATTGCAGCAAATAGCTCAAAAAATTTATGAAAAGGGAGGTGTTATTTCATCGGTATGCCACGGGGCTGTAGGTCTCTTTAACATTAAACTCTCTAACGGAGAGCTTTTAATTAAGGGAAAAACACTAACAGGCTTTTCAAATTCGGAAGAAATAGCCTCTGAGCTGGCAGACCATATGCCTTACCTTACAGAAGATGTTTTAAAAAGCAAAGGGGCTCATTATGTAAAAGCTGACCAGGATTTTGTTTCTTTTGCAGTATCTGACGGAAAACTGGTAACAGGTCAGAATCCTCAATCCGGGGGTGCCGTAGCAGAAAAGGTATTGGAAATACTTGAAAAATAAACAATTTACTAAGAATAAAACATTTAAAACAGACTATATGGTTGTGTCTGTTTTTTTGTGATAAAACCTGCTTATTCAAGCATTAGTCTTACTCCCCTGCCTAAAACAACATCAAGTCTATAAGCACAATATTGAACAAAATCATGATCAATAAATTCTAAATACTGATTATTATTTCATAATTTCGCAGACTTAAACGGCATATCCGGACAGGTGAGCCGTTTGGATAGATTTTACTATATGGACAATAATAAAGACATGTCCTTTCTGGGGCATATTGGAGAATTAAGAGGACACCTGATCCGTTCAATTATTGCTATCGTAATTGCTGCTTTTGCAGTTGGTTTCAATATCAATTGGATTATGGACCATATCTTTTTTGGGCCAACAAGAAATGACTTTCCTACCTTCAGAGTGGTGAACCACTTTTCAAGAATGCTTTTAGGTGAAGACAGTATTCATCTTCCAAAAGATTTCCCTGTACGTGTACAGAGACTTTACCAACAGTTCAATGTGATGATGGCTGTTTCTGTTTTTGGAGGCATGGTGGCTGCTTTTCCTTATATTGTTTGGGAGCTATGGCGTTTTATAGGTCCTGCTTTACATCCCAGAGAGAGAAAAAATTCCATTTATATCATTAATGCGGTGTGGATTCTCTTTATGACAGGAATTCTATGCGGTTATTTTTTAATTCTTCCTTTTGCTGTCAACTTTGGGGTTATTTTTAAAATTTCGGATATTATTGTTCCACTGTATGACCTTAGTGATTATACTACTCTCTTTTTACAGGTAATTTTGGGAATGGGTATTATTTTTCTTTTCCCTATCCTTATTTACTTCCTTACCAGTATTGGCATTCTGACTCCACAATTTATGAAAACATATCGCCGTCATGCTATTGTTTTAATTATGGTCGTGGCTGCAATCATTACACCTGCAGATGTTTTAAGTATGCTTATGGCCGCTTTCCCACTGCTTATTTTATATGAATTCAGTATCATCATGTGTACTTTTACTTATAAAAAGGTGCAGAAAAGCAACGGAAATCTTCCGGCTGTTCAGAAATAATAATCAAATAATAATATACAATATAAGCACTGGTTTAGTAATTAAACCAGTGCTTTTGTATTATACCCTTAAGTACGACTTATTATTTTTCTTTAAATAAAGTTATTTATATTAAAAAATCAATCTAATTATCATTTATATAATTTTTAATTCATTTATGAAAAGAAATAACACGAAACAAACACATAATTCACGAATATTCACAATAAAATATTTAATTTTACAGAAAAGCATAAAATCAATTTATAAAAATATTATGAAAAAGAAAATTATTTTCGTTTTTGCATTAGCTATTGGTTTAACCAGCCTGCAAGCACAGCGCTGGGAGCCGGTATCTGAGAAGATTACTCCGATAAGGAAAGAGGTTAACATCATTCATGCTTACAAAGTTGATCTTGCATCACTTCGTGAACTTTTGAAAAATGCCCCTGAGGCTGGAAAGGGAGCTAACCCTGTAATTATTTCTCTCCCAACTACCGAGGGGAAAATTGAAAGATTCTCTGTATACAGTTCGCCGGTGGTTGAAAAATCGATGGCTGAAAGATACCAGCTTGGAGCATATTCAGGGGTGGGCATAGACCATCCCAATAAGCAGATCAGATTCAGTACGGCTCCTAATGATTTTCAATCCATGCTTTTTGACACTAAGACAGGGCAATATGAATTTATTGAGCCGGTAACTAAAGAAAAAGATATATACGGAGTCTTTTTCAAATCCGACAAAGCACAAGGAAGCAGTATTTTTGAATGTAAAGTATCCGAGCCTGAAAGCTCAAAAAAGGAAATGAAAAAACTGTTACAGTCAAAAAAAGGATTAAACGGAACAGGAATTAATAAGAATAACGATCAGAAATATCGCACTTATAGAATTGCTGTTTCCGTGAATGGTGAATACACCCAGCTGGCAGGAGGAGTTCCTGGTGCAGCAGCCCGCATCAACGCTACCATCAACAGGGTAAATGGCGTATATGAAAAAGACCTGGGGATTCATTTGATTGTACAGGATCTTCCGCAACTGATTTTTATAGATCCAGATACAGATCCTTATTCAGATGTAGCAAGTATGGATAACTGGAATCTGGAAGCCCAGCGAACATTTACCAATACCGCAGGTGTAGGTAATAATGCATATGATGTGGGGCATTTTTTCGGACACAGAGGTGGTGGTGGATCTGCAGGGGATATAGGAAATGTATGTAGAAACCCCAGTAATAACAATGATGATAGTTCAAAAGGGGCGGGAATTACTTCTCCCGCAGTAGATGATCAACCATTTGGGGACACTTTCGATATCGACTATGTAGCTCATGAGCTAGGGCACCAGTTTGGGGGACGTCATACGATGTCTGTAGTTCATGGCCAGACAGATATTCCAATAGAACCAGGATCAGGATCTACCATCATGGGATATGCCGGAATTACTCAGGCTAATGTGCAAATGCATTCTGATGCCTATTTCCATACCATCAATATTGAGCAGATACAGGCTTATGTAAACAGTAAAAATTGTGATATCGCTATTCCAGTGGCTAATACACCACCGGTAATACAGCCATCTCCTGATAAAGCTATCCCTAAGGGTACTGCTTTTGTGTTGACAGCAAGTGCCGCAGATGCCCAAAACGATCCTATGACCTATACATGGGAACAATATGATATTTCAGCTACTAAGTTTAATAATCTGGATGCTACCCGGACCAGTGGAGCTAACTTCCGATCACTGCCGCCTACAGCATCCCCAACACGTTATTTTCCTAAGCTTGAAACAGTTCTTAACGGAACACTTACGACTGTACAGGACTGGGAACTTCTACCCAATGTTCCCAGACAGCTAAAATTCAAGGTTACGGTAAGAGACAATAATCCTGATATTACCCAACAGCAGACCCAAAGCAGTCTGGTGAAATTAAATGTAGGAAACGAGGGACCATTTAAAGTAACTTCCGCTACAGTTTATAATAATCTGCCGGGTGCTATTACCTGGGACGTGGTCAATACCAACAATGCTCCATACAGTGTACAAAATGTTAAAATAGACTATACAACAGACAATGGAAGTACATGGACCGTTATCAGCCCATCTACTCCCAATGATGGGGCTGAACCTTTTTCATTCTCTTCACTGGCTGCCGGATCCAATGTAAAAATCAGGGTAAGCGCCATTGACAATGTTTTCTATGCTATTGGCAGTGCTACCGTTTCTGCATCCGCAGAAAACTGCTCTTCAGCGGTCCCCACAGGAATTGCGGTCTCGGGAATTACCAAAACTTCCGCCAGTATAAACTGGGCTGCATTGCAGGGCGCAACGTATTCTTTAATGTATAGAAAAACAGGAACTGCCACATGGACTACCGTTCCTGTACCAACAAATTCTTATAATCTCTCCGGATTAAACGAGGGTACTCAGTATGAAATTCAAGTGGCGAATGTCTGTGGATCTACCACTGGAAGCTATTCCGCATCTACTAATTTCACTACCCTTCCGTTTATCATGTGTTCTGCGACCGGAACAGATTCTTCAGATGAATTTATTTCTAACGTTACGGTAACACCTACAGGAATGAGCCCTATTTCCAATACCAGCACTGCTTCACCTTATACCAACTATACTACGGATCCTACAAAACTGATCACCCTTATTAAGGGATCTTCCGGTAATACGATCAGTGTACAAAAACAATGGTCAGGTAGTCAGTATAACGAAGGAGTAAGCGCATGGATCGATTTTAACAGGGATGGAATTTTTTCTGATTCTGAAATCATTTTCACAAGTGCTCCTAATAAAATCACTCCGGTTTCAGGAAACTTCTCAGTACCTGTAGATGCACATGTCGGAAGCAATATAATAATGAGGGTTGTGCTTGCCTACAATACACAACCTGCCAACGGATGCAACAGCCAACAATATGGTGAAATTGAGGATTATCCAGTACAAATTCAAGCAGAAAATCTTGCTACTAAAGACATCACAAAAGATAACAGCTCAATACAGATTTATCCTAATCCAGCCAGCGATGTATTAAATGTGACTAAAGTTTCGGCTAAAGCCCAATATATCATCACCAATATGGCCGGACAAACTGTCATGAACGGACAGATTACAGATCACAAAATTTCGGTATCAAAACTGATCACCGGAGCTTATGTGATTTCAATTGAGGATCAGGGAGCCACTTCAAACCTGAAATTCATAAAAAAATAAAATAAGCATTCTTCAAACCAAGCCCGGCAATCAATAAGCCGGGCTTTTTTATGTCTGAAGGATTGATCTTCCTGTAATATTGCACATTTTTACCTTTTCACAATTTTGCTGTTAATTAAATTTTCTATTTTTGAAAAGATTATTAATAAAGTTTAAAAATGAAGAAGTTATCATATACACTTTTATTTGCTTCAGGATTGGTTTTCGGACAATTCTTTGAAAAAGGCCAGGTTTATACCAAACAGGACACTTTAAAGGGTTCGGATACTCAATTCCGAAATTTTTGGGATGTCAAAAAATATGACCTTTCCGTAGAGCCTGATTTTGATCAGAAAAGTATCAAAGGAAATAATAAGATTAGTTTTGAAATCATTAAGGATGTTACCAATCCTGTATTTCAAATTGATCTGCAGCAACCTATGAAAGCTGATAAAGTGGAAGGAAACTTCTCTATTAAAAGTTATAAGCAAGACGGCGACTTTATTTTTATTACCGCCAATAAAAAGTTTAAAAAAGGAGAAAAATACAGTATTGATGTTACCTATTCCGGAAATCCTGTAATTGCTAAAAGAGCTCCCTGGGATGGTGGATGGGTATTTGCAAAAGATGAAAAAGGAAACCCCTGGATGACCGCTGCTGACGAAGGGATTGGAGCCTCCATCTGGCTTCCTACCAAAGATATATGGAGTGATGAGCCCGACAATGGTATTACCATGAAAATTCTCACCCCTAATGATCTTGTAGGGGTTGGGAACGGAAGGCTGATAGACAAAAAGACCAAAGGCAATACAACAACTTATACCTGGGAGGTGAAAAATCCTATCAACGCCTATTCTATCATTCCCAGTATCGGGAAGTATGTAAACTTCAAAGATACTTTTGATGGTGAAAAAGGAAAACTGGATCTGGATTACTGGGTACTCGACTATAATTTAGATAAAGCCAAAAAACAGTTTCAACAGGTAAAACCTATGCTTTCAGCATTTGAATACTGGTTTGGCCCCTATCCATTTTATGAAGACTCCTATAAATTGGTAGAATCTCCTCACCTGGGTATGGAACATCAAAGTAATGTAGCATACGGGAACGGATACCAGAACGGATACCTTGGAAGAGATTTATCAGGGACAGGAGTGGGTCTGAACTGGGATTTCATTATTATTCATGAAAGTGGCCACGAGTGGTTCGCGAATAATATTACAGCAAAAGATCAGGCTGACATGTGGATCCACGAAAGTTTCACTAACTATTCTGAAACTCTTTTCACTGAAAAATTTATGGACAAAAAATCTGCGGAGACATATGTTCAGGGAATCAGAAGTATTATTAACAATGACATCCCCATTATCGGCCACTATGGGGTAAGAAATGAAGGCAGTGGTGATATGTATCCCAAAGGCGCCAATATGCTTCATACGATGAGACAGGTGATCAATAATGACGAAAAATTCAGACAGATTTTAAGAGGGCTCAATAAAGATTTTTACCATCAGACCGTTACCACCAAACAGATTGAAGATTATCTGTCCTCAAAATCCGGAATCGATTTCTCCACTGTTTTTGATCAATATCTGAGAACTGTAAAAATCCCTACTCTTGAGTATTCCCAGAACGGCACAACGCTGAAGTTCCGGTATACAGATGTGGTTAAAAACCTGAAGCTCCCCATCAGAATTGACGGAGATCAGACGATTACCCCAACAGAAGACTGGCAGACGGTAACTCTTAAAAAAAATACTCCTGTTGAGTTTAACAAGAACTATTATATCAATTATAAAAATGTTCAGTAAGTAATAAAAAGGCAAATTCGCATATCAGCAAATTTGCCTTTTTATTTTTTAACTCTTGATGATTAATTTTAAGAAAAGTTTAATACCCTATCACGTAACAAAATGAGAAAAACAACAACTATTTAACTATAAAATTTAACGTAATGAGAAAAACAGCACTTAGCTTAGGCCTTTTTGCCGCTTTTTTAGCGAATGCCCAGTCTATAAAGACTACCATTGATCTCGTCAATGTAAAAGATGATAAAGTAGCCGTTACCATGGAATTTCCAAAAATGAAATCCGGTGATGTAAAATTTCATTTTCCAAAGACCGTTCCCGGTACGTATTCTGAAGATGATTACGGAAGATTTATAGAGGGTATCAAATTTTACGATAATAAAGGAAGGGAACTTACCTATTCTAAAGTGAATGATAATACCTATTCATTAAAGAACGCTCAAAATTTAAATAAAATCACGTATCTGGTCAATGACAGCTTTGATGATGAAATGGATACCTCAAAGCATAAAGCTGTATTTTCACCGTCAGGAACTGATATCGAACAGGGAAAAATCTTTATGGTCAATACGCATGGTTTTATTGGATATATTGATAATATGCAGGATGTTCCTTATCAGCTGGTGATCCAAAAGCCCACCGATTTTTATGGAACTACCGCTTTGGTAGATCAGGATAAGTCTGAAGCTACCGATACTTTTACGCTGGCCAATTATGCTAAAGTAACGGACTCTCCCCTTATGTATACCAAACCGGATTATATTACCTTCAATGCCGGTGGAATGGAGCTTGTATTGGGAGTATATTCCCCAACAGGAAAGTATAAAGCTGCCGATTTTAAGGAAAATCTGGAAAAAATGGTCATTGCCCAGAAGAAATTCCTGGGAGATATGAACACGAATAAAAAGTACGCCATCATGCTTTATCTTTCAGGAGGTGACGGACCGAAAATTAAAGGATTCGGAGCTCTGGAACACCATGAATCAACAAGTGTGGTACTTCCTGAAATGATGCCGAAAGATGCCATCGACAAAACTATTACCGATGTAGTTTCTCATGAGTTCTTCCATACCGTGAATCCTTTAAAAACCCATTCTGAGGAAATTCACTATTTCAATTATGCAGATCCTAAAATGTCTCAGCATCTGTGGATGTATGAAGGAGGTACGGAATATTTTGCCAATTTATTCCAGATCCAGGAAGGACTGATTACAAAAGATGAGTTTTTACAGAGAATTAACGAAAAAATCACCAATTCAAAGAATTATGATGATACCATGCCGTTTACGGTTATGAGTAAAAATGTACTGAAAGCGCCTTATAAGGATCAGTATAGAAATGTTTATGAGAAAGGAGCCCTCCTGGCCATGTGTCTGGATATTGAGCTGAGAAAGCTTTCCAATGGAGAGATGGGCTACCGTGATATGATCAGAAAATTATCTCAGAGATTCGGAGAGAATAAGCCTTTCAAAGATGATAAATTAATTGACGAACTGGTAACGGTAACCGGATATCCTCAGGTGAAAGATTTTTACAATAAATACATCGCAGGCAACCAGCCGACCCCTTACGCTGAATATCTAAGTCAGGTAGGTGTAGAATTACAGAAACAAGAGACCCCACCGATTTTCTGGTTCGTGAAAGATCCTAACCAGACGGGATATGATGAGAAAAACAATGCTTTTGTATTTGATGAAAGCTCCGCCCTATCTCCTTTTGCTAAAAGTATCGGATTCAAAATCACTGACCAGGTTCTTGCATTAGACGGAAAAACAATTAACGTTCAGAATATGCAGGATTTCATTAATTATGCTAAAACAATCAAGGAAGGACAAAATGTTACCGTGACTGTTTTACGAGGTAATGGAGAAAAGAAAGAGAAAGTAGAATTGAAAGGAAAAGCGATTCTTGATAAACTGACAATGGAAATGCTTAAATTCAAAGCCAACCCTAGTCCGGCAGAACTGAAACTGCAAAGCCAATGGCTAACAGGTAAAAAATAAATAGAAAAGCGAGGGATATTTCCTCGCTTTTTTTGTTATAAAGAATTTAAAAACTTAATCAATAATTAGGTCATAAGTTCATCTATTCCTTTCTCCCTAATGAACATAAGGGCATTTACTATTTCCGCACTTCTTACTTAAAAAAATAATTTATACCTAACTGGAAATTAGTATTTTTTGAAGTTTCTCCACCCCCATTTTTAACAATATCAGTTAAACCGGCAGTATAACGGGCACTAATGCCTAATTTGGAAGTAAATTTGTACCCTAAGCCGATCCCCAGTCCAAAATTAAAAGTTTTTAATGAATCTTTATTACTCGCCTCATAAGAATTACCATTAATATCTCCTTTAGCCTGGGCATTGACCAGAAATCCAAATTCAGGACCCGCTTCCAGATAAAACTCAGGAGTGGCATTGTACTGAACCATTACAGGAACATTGATATAACTAAGGGTCTGTTTCATATTCGTTATGGTATACCCAGCAAAATCATAGTCGTCCTTTGCCTTTGCTCCCTGTTGGCTGTACACAACCTCCGGCTGAATACTGAATGCCTCAGAAATTGGAACATTTACCAATGCTCCGGCATAAAATCCAACCTGTGATTGGGTGTCATCTCCTGTTATGCTTGAAAGGTTACCTCCGGCTTTAATACCAAATTTTGGTCCCTCTGTAGATTGAGCGAATGCCATAGTTCCTATAGCTATGCATAAGCTTAGTAATTGTTTTTTCATATCATATGTTTTTTTATAAATTGTATTTTAATAAAGTATCAGATCAAACATTCCCGGTGACATAATATTCTTTAGAGAATCATTATACTCCATACTTTTACTTCTAAAATGTATCTGCACGTTTTATCATTAATTTTTCGTCTTTCCTGAGAAACAATA
Organism: Chryseobacterium sp. Bi04; assembly: GCF_918698085.1. Classification (GTDB taxonomy): domain Bacteria; phylum Bacteroidota; class Bacteroidia; order Flavobacteriales; family Weeksellaceae; genus Chryseobacterium. The sequence goes on along the minus strand of NZ_CAKKLP010000003.1, from coordinate 72,149 downwards.
TCCAGATCCAGGCAACCAATCCCAATATAAAAGAAATAATAATATTCACATAAAATACTTCTTTTACGGTTTCATTTGTTTGAAACTCCAGAATTGCCTGCTTTAAAGTAGAACCCTCTTTCATTAATAAAGCAAATACTGTCATAACATTTGCCATAATGACGCTTGCAATGTTTGTCAGAAAAATGATATACTTTTTGAATGTACCTTCACGCCCTTTTAAAAAGCCATATCCTATAAAAGCAGAAAAAGCAATAATAAGGGCCATTGCGGAGGCAATTCTTCCTAAATATACGGCAGATAAAACCCAAAGTATAATTCCTGGAATTGAAAATATTACAGCACCTAAAAATCCTGTCAGATAATTTTTCTCCTTTGAAATTCTTAGTTTTTCAATTTCGTAGAATTTATTGTTTTTTTCGTGGAAACAAGTGTCACAAAGTAATATTCCATTATCATTTAAGTTGTAATAGTTGACTTTTTGATTTGTTCCACAGCTATGACATTTGTATTGCTCAGGTATATTGAGTTTTTTGAAAAGATCAACTAAAAAGTCAAACAAAGAATAAACAGTCTTAAGCTTAGTATAAATAAAGCTTTCTGCAAACCGAAAGAAAATATCGGTATCTCCAATTTCAAAACTTGTAAATTTTAACCTCTTTTTGTTAGTGACCAGTTCTGTATTGATCTGCAGCCTTTGTTCTTCTGTTAGGTTACCGCTTGTCACGGTTACAAATTTGTATTGAGGGTTGCTTATTAAACTTGCGTCTGAAACGTTGAAAAAGTACCCTTTGTAAAGTCCGAATACACCATCCTCTGTTTTATACCAACCAAGGTCTTCAGCTATTTTTTTTGCTTTTGGAAAAATCATTTGTGTTTATTTTGTTTTCGTTATTCTGGAAAAACTGGTGGCATGTTTTTATACTGCCTAAAATAATGATTATTTACAAATATTACGAAACCAATATATTGAAAATGTATTCTCTTCATATTTGTTTTTAGATCGTTGTTGAAAACAGGAGTACTTGTATCCATGATTCTCTACAGCACTTTATAATTAGTCACTATTTCTCACCCTTTTAAATATAAATTCTTTGTTAGTTTTAATTATTACTAGTGTATCACTATTTGCTCTCTTAATAATTTTAAAAGGAAGATTAACTTCTCTCCAATAAATTGAAAACTCATCATTAACCAAGCTTCCTGGTATTAAAAGTTTTCTTTCATTCAAATCTTTTGTGTAATAGATAAAATCATACTCTTTTTCTATATAACTTTTTTTATCAATACTAAAAACATAACCTATATTAAAACTTCCTTCTCCGTCAACATTTGTGTTAAATGGGTAATCATTAAAATCAAGAAGATCTTTACCATTTTTATCCTTACAACTTAAAGTAGTGAAAAAGGAAAATATTATCATTAAAACTGTACGATAATTCATACGCTATTGTAAGGTTAATATAATTATTCTACCCAATATATTTATACTAAAAGAAGAGGTCTTCAATTTTTCATTATTAATCAACAAATTTTGACATTAAAACTATTCTTTTATAAATTTCATAAGCTCTGGAGGTATTGGAGGAAATTTATTTTTATCTTTAATAAAAGTTCCTTTTTTCCCTTCCATAATAAATACACTGGTCTCTTGATAATCTACATTATAAAACCATATTTGATCTTTATTATCAATGTAAATAGCCCATTTCATGTTATTACTAATTGAAGTATTAATATTTCTCTGATATAATATATTATTATAATAATCACAAATTCCATAGACAATAGTATTATCTTTAAATTCTTTTACAATAATACTTATGTTCCTAAAGTAATATATACCTGGCGAATTTATAAATGTATTTGTCTTAACAAATGTTGCTCTATTCTTATCATTTCTAGTAACATTAGAATTTTTATTACAATTAATAAGAAGAAATAACGCTATAATTATCGTAATCTTTCCCATTCTTTACTTTTTATTATAATTGTTTGAGTCCATTTAATTGTTATCCAATAATCAGCAGGATGGGCAGCAGATCTTGTAATACCACTGAAAACCCGATCCATTAAAACATGATTATTATGGTTTATCTGATCAGTCCATTTCAAATTAAAATTAAAAACATACGAATCAGTTGACTTAACATAGTTTCCATTCATAAAATAACTAAAATACTGAGTTCCATGTAGCATACCATAACCAGTATTATATGTATTATCTATTTCGAAACCAAAATTTCCTGACGTTTCAGAATACTTGGCTTTTTTTTCGGAATACATCATATAACTTCTTGCCACTGCTCTTTTGACAAGTTCATCCCGTATAAATCCATTTTTACTCATATAGTCACTCCAACCTTTGTCGTACGCAAAATTTAATTTTTTTCCTGATCCTTCAAGCCAGTGATTAAGCAATTCTTCGCCTTTTTTATCAAAATACCAAGGAGCTGCTGGATTTTCCTGATATGGAGCATAAAAGTCATTGTAATCAGGAGAAACAATATATTTATATCCGGCATTAACTCCGGTAGAAATCATACTATTCCCCGATAAATTAAATGAATAATTTATTCCTGCGAATCCTGTTAATGCACTTTTAAAAATGTTTTGTCCATTGGCGAGTCCATTAAATATACTTCCAACAGCTCCCACTACGGAATTTTGAATAAATTTTGTTCCATATACACTAATATTGCTTATCCCTTGACCAAGAGCTGCTCCAGCGAATGCTCCTCCAATTACAGAGGTCCAGGTGTTTTGCCAATCCCATTTTACAGGATTCCAATTTCCATGATTGGCCTGAACTCCACTTAAATAGCTTCCTACTATAGCCCCAATAAGCCACCCTAAGAACTCTCCACTTGGGTCATTATACATGAGTGGATTGTTCATCACATACCCATACTTATTATAGTTTTGGGTATTCATAGGGTCCTGTATGTTTTCATCAGCATTTAAGAACCTTCTAAGTAGCGGGTCATATAACCTGCCATTCATGTGAATAATTCCTACCTCAGCAAAATGTTCATGACCGGTATAGCCCCTGTCTATTAATAACGCAGAATTATCAATGGTGTTTTTATCCATGATCACTGCTCCGTGATTTCCAAATGACAAGGCCACCAGACTGCCCCATGCATCATAATGCCTTTGCTCTAGCGGTTTGCCACTTGTTGGCTGTACACAACCTCCGGTTGAATACTGAATGCCTCAGAAATTGGAACATTTACCAATGCTCCGGCATAAAATCCAAACTTTGATTTGGTGTCATCTCCTGTTATGCTTGAAAAGTTACCTCCGGCTTTAATACCAAATTTTGGTCCCTCTGTAGATTGAGCGAATGCCATAGTTCCTATAGCTATACATAAGCTTAGTAATTGTTTTTTCATATCATATGTTTTTTTATAAATATAATTTTTATTTTTCCACCAATTCTGATAACCCATAAAATTTTATTGCTTTTTGCTTAATTGGATTTTTGCTCCAGTCATCCCATTTTCCAGTATAGGGATCATAGCCACATTTTAAAGGCTTTGAAATATCAAGACCTTCTTTGTTTGTGTGCGTCCTTTCTGTATATGCACGGCAGTCAGTACAGATATAACGAAACTCGCAATCTTTACAAATTTCTATTTTATCCTTAGTGAGATCCCAGTATTTTTTGAAACCATTTTGTATATAAATCTCTTCAAGACTAGAATGATGGATATTTCCAAACTTTTCCGGCATCAAAGGGCAGTTTTTTATATTACCCTCTATATCAATTCCAATTTTTTTGTGTAAACATGAATTATGATTGATAGCTTCAAGGATTTTTGGAAGATTAGTATTGAAATATTTTAGATCTACTTTTCCGCAAGCGGATATTTTGAAATTTTCATGGCTAAAGTTTATATTAAATCTAAATATTTCTTTGGTGTTAAAAGGGATCTTCTTACAGTTATAAAAAATTAAATTATAAATCCTTGAAGTTGATTGGTTGAGGATTTGAAAAAACTCTTTATCTAAGGCATTGTGAAAAGGAGAATATATTTCAATACCTTCTAAAACAGTGCCTTTAAATTTATTGTCAATACTCTGATATTCTTTAATAGAAAGTTCTTGAGTACAATAAATTACTACATGTTTTACTCCTAAGTTGTCTATAGAATTTTTTATTTTATCGAGAACAAGGACATTATCAATTTCTATGAAAATATTTGAAATCTTGTTTGCTTCGTGAAACTCATAGGACAATGGAAGAAAATTCCCATCCCAATCCTCATTAGTTATAAAACCATATTCCTTTTCAAGTAGAAAGTCTATATACTCATGGACAAGCTGTTTAGATTCTGCATCGTAATTTTCTAAGACATTTTCAATAGCCTCATTTTTGAGCTCCTCAATAATATCATAAAGCTCTAAAGGGTATAGATCAGAAAGATTTCTCTGAAGATCGGAAATGAGAATTCTGGTGGCACCTTTTGCAATAATAATATTACTGAATAAATTAAAATATTTCATAATAGCCTTATAAGTGATTTGTAAGGTTGCTCTCTGGTAAGAAAATCTGTTTGAAACTTGCTAGATGTAAGAAAATAAACACTTTTACGGCGCTTTTTTGTTTTTTTAATGATTTCTGCATAGGTAAAAGTAAGAGGTAATTTGTCAGTTTCTCTAAAATTATTCTTCATATAGATTATAGTATAATAGTTAGAATACGTTCAGGATGAATTAAATGTGACAGCCAAAATATCTACAAATAATTTGCGATCTCTCTTTCTAAGGAATAATTACAAATTAATGATATTCCTAAAAACTGTCCGATAGGATTAACTTCTAAGAAATAATATTCGCTTCCGCTTTTGATAAAATCTATTGAGCCACAGTTTAGATCTAGAGATTGCATCAGTAAATCTATTTTTTCCTCAATATTCTTTGGAAGTTTGTATCTAATATTCCTATTAGGTTTGTCTATGTTGTATTTTCTGAAATCTGTCTTAGTTTGCTCATCATTCTGTGAAATTATGGCAATAGACCATATTTTTCTGTTTAGATAAAAACTCCGGACTTCAAAATCTTTTTCTATTTTTTCCTGAAAAAAAGAAATGAAAAAAGGGTTATCTTCTCTTTCTTCAACAATAGAAGTATACATCAATAACTCTGAATTTTTATAAGATTCCACACCCGCAATTCCAGTGATAGACTTTGTAATGGTTTTTCCTATTACTACCTGATCTGTATTTTCTGCCAGAAAATAAGAAGGAATATCTAAACCAACCTCTTGTGCCAATTCCAAAACGTGAAGTTTATTGACATTGCTATTGCTTTTTTTATTAATGCATTTTTTCGATTCTAACTTTTTAACCACATAATCTTCCAGCCAATGCTGATGCTCATACATATAGGAATTGATAGAAGGGTTTTTATATTGTAGCCGCTTAAATTTCAGATCTCCCCTTCTAAACCAAACACTGGTTATATCATCAATGAAAAAACTGTTTCGGGAGCTTTCAATATAAATACATTTATCTTTTGCTTTAATTTCAAAAAATTCATCTTCATGTATTCGAATGAACTTTTTACCCATTGCCGAAAGCCATTTAATAACTTCATCGGTAGTGGTCTCTTTATTCCTTGATATAATTAGTATCATTTTCCTTGAGCTTTTTTAAAAAATCTTTCTTAATTATAGCGGCATGTTTTAAACTCGGAAGACCAATACTTTTTCTATGGCGATTTATTGAAGCAGAATCTATTTCTTTTAGAAAGCTTCTTCCCATACCATAATATGTACCTTTACCAGGTAAGAACTGATATCCGTCTACCATTATTGAATAATCAAGTGGAGGACAGTCTCCAGATTTTACATATTCTAATATTTTAGTTTCTAAATATGGATAAAGAGCTTTTGATTCAGACATATGACTGATTAATGTAAGCATGGGATAACTTCCTATTTTATCCTGTGAAGGAAATCCGAACTTTTTAAATGTCCATTTAAAAAGGGTTGCATTTTTTTCTACGTTTTTCCGGACTAATGCAGTATCGTCAGGTCTTCCCTGCTGATCTCTTATAAGTGCAGTTTTAAACGAATCAATTAATTGCCTGTTTAAGTCCTTTTTCCAGGTTGATATTTTCCGCTGAACTTCTGTACTATCTATGCCATATTTGTTGAAAAGGGGTAGATATTTTATATATTCCTTATCGTAAGGAGCGATTAGAGAAATTAATTGATATAGGCTCTCCTTTCCTCCAAAATCTTCATGATATTGTTCTGCAAGAGTAATATAAGTCTCATACTCTTTAATACGTTCCTGATTTTTTGGGATATATTTTTTAAAAAGAGATCGATATTCTTTTATGGCTAGTTTTGGTTTTTTGGCTAACCTATATATACTGTCAATCTCATTGACCTTATTATAATAAGGGATATAGTTTTTTTTGCACGAGAATAAAACAAAAAAAGATATTATTAAGATACTAATTAATATTTTCATTCTTATTGATTTTGTTAAGAAAATCTTTTTTATCAAATCAATTTTCAAAATGTGTTATAGAGTAAAAGTGAGGGAGAACCCTCACTTTTTTTAATCATCAACCAGCACATAACCAGCCTCTTGAAATGTATTCACCCGTTCCATTTGGCCCTGAATAAAAATCAGATTCACCACATCCATCAGAATTTACAAGATTGGATTTAACAGCATAGCCTCCATTTACTGATTTTAGCTCATTTCTTTTCAATTTTTTGTTTTCTAACGAAGAGAAATTCTTCATACCCGTTAACTTTTTCATTTTTTTGAATTTTTTAAATTAATATTTTGTCTGCCATATATCCCTGGCATGGGAAGGTGCTGATCAGCGTGCTTCAATATTTATCTCTATACTGTACACATATAAAAGTAAATTTTGTGTTTTTACCTGAAGCAAAGATGCATTTGCATTTTTGATAATACAAGAAAAGCATATCTGGATTTATAAATTCAGGGACAATAATATATTGAATTTATAAATTCAGCTAAAATACATATAATTCAAAATATTGATTTTCAATTTTTTAATACTAAATATTCATCTTACAGTGAAAAATAATTTGAAAAAGATGTATTTTTGTATATCGAAACACAATATGAAAAAAAAGATCCTTATTTGTTTGTTGGCCCTTTGTCAGAATTTATATTTTTCCCAAAATATAAAAGGATTTCGTATTCCAGACTCTTTAAAAAACAGAAGTTTTGAACAATTAGAAAATTCGTTCAATACAACACTCCATTCCAATAAAACTAAAGCTAAAGTTTATGCTAATACTATAATTCTAAAGGCTAAAAAAAATAAAAATAATGAGAAAATTGCTGATGGATATGAGTCTTTATATAAAATAAGCAGTGATGCGCAGACTCTTTTATTTGTAGACAGTATGATTACTGTATCCAAGAAAATGCAAAATCATAAATATTTATCAGAAGCTTATCGGTACAAAGGTGTTTATTATTATTACGCTGCTGATTATGCTAAATCATTAGATAATTACTTAATCGCCAGAGGTTATGCTAAAAGAGAAGGTGAAGTTTACAATAATATCAATTCCTGCATAGGTCTACTAAAGCTTGAATTGCAGGATTATCCCGAAGCTTTAAATTTATTATTAGGTTATAAAAATTATTTAGAAAAGAATAATCTCACAAGTCATATCAATTATGAGAAGTGCTTATATAATTTGGCATATGCATATCATGTAAGTAATCAATTAGATTCTTCAAATTACTATGCCCAACGTGGACTTGAAAAGAATTTGAAAAGCAAAGATCAGGATCTATATGCCTCCTTATCATTAGTTTCAGGTATTAACACTTTCAAGCAAGGAAACTATAAACTCGCTTTACCAATTCTGGATAGAGCTTCCTATCTTTTTACAAAAAACCTAGACAATATTCAAAATATAGCTCTAAGTGAATATTATATAGGAAAAATTTTATATAATATGAACAATAAAAAGTTTATAAATAGATTTGAAAAGGTAGACTCTATTATTACTACAAGTAAAAATGTTTCTTATGAGCTACGAAATACTTATCCATTTTTAATTGATTATTACAAAAAAACAGGAAATAAGGAAAAACAATTATTTTATATAGAGCATCTCTTGTTTGTAGATAGTATTTTAACTAAAAACTATAGCTTTTTATCAACAGAAATCAATAAAAAATATGATACACCTCTTCTGTTAAATGAAAAAGAGATTTTGATTGCAGACTTAAATTCTAAGAACTATACCTTATTTTGGCTATTGGGTGCAGGTGGTTTGCTTATAGCCAGTTTGTTTGTTTTACAAATAAGAAATAGGAAAAAAATAAAATTATATCAATCTAAAGCCAATTTGCTAACTGAAAAACCAGATATAAAAGAAGCTATTTCAGAAGTTGATGAGCCATATAACAAAGTACCTTATCCTTCACTAAAACAAAAGAATGAAAAATCTAAATTGTTGAATCTATCTGATAGTAAAATCAAACAGCTTAGAATACAGCTAGAAGAATTTGAGAGCAATAAACGCTTTTTAGATAAAACAATCAATCTAGATTTATTATCAAAAGAGCTTAATACAAACAGAGCTTATTTATCAAAACTGGTCAACGAATTGAAAGGGCAAAATTTTCCTCAGTATCTTAATGAATTAAGAATTAATTACATTATTGAAGAATTAAAGAAAAATAAAAATTTACAAAAATTTACGATAGCTGCTATTGCGGATGAAGCAGGATACAATAATGTGGAGTCTTTTACTAATGCATTTAAAAAAATTACAAATACGTTACCTTCCTATTTTATAAAAGCCTTAAAAGAAAAAGAAAAGTCATGATTTTCTTACTTATCATATAATCAATAAATTAAAATCTGTACGGAATTTATAAATTTCGGCAGATAATTCTTGAATAATTATATATTAATTTCGTTATTCGCAAGATAAATAAAGACAACAAATAAGATGAAACAGAAAAAACAAACTGAAAAAAAGCTATCACTGAAAAAACTACAAATGGTTAAGATTAATAATCCTCAAACAATAAAAGGAGGTAACGGTGTGAATGATTATAACGGAGATGACACAACAGGTACAGGTACAGGTAGAACAAGATAAATTTATATAATGACATATCGACCTATTTTCATATTTTTTGTTCACTTTGTTTTTGGTATGATGAATGCTCAAAAAACAAATTTAGCTCCTTCAAAATCTATAACGGAAGACTATTTTGGAATTAAGATTATAGATGAGTTTAGAAATTTAGAAAATTTAAAAGACCCTTCAGTTATTAATTGGATGCAATCTCAAACCAATTATTCAGATTCAGTCCTTTATAAAATTCCCAATAGAGAATATTATATTAATAAAAGAATCGAATTTGATCAGCGACAATCATTTTCAGTAGATAAAATTAATATTACGGAAAATAATTTTTGTTTTTATTTAAAAAAGAAACCTGATGAAAATACAGCAAAATTATATTACAGAAAGGGATTTAAAGGAATAGAAACAGAAATTTTCAATCCTGAAAATTACAATTTGAAGTCCCATAAAAAATACTTAATTAATTATATTAAACCTAATTATGATGGCTCTAAGGTAGTTATCGCCTTAACGGAAAGCGGAAAAGAAATTTCTGAAATGGTTATCTATGATTTAAAATCCCATAAAATACTTCCTGATCTTGTTACAAATTGCTGGCCAACGAACGGTGGTGGTATTTCTTGGCTTCCAGACAATAACAGCTTTGTCTATCTTCAATTTCCTATTACAGATCCAAATTCTAATCTGTTTATGAAAAATATGCAGGCTGTTGTTTATAAAATAGGACAAAATTCGAAAGAAATAAATGTCATATTATCAAAAAAGAACAATCCCAATTTAAAAATAAACTCTGAGGATTATCCTATAGTAAAACTTCCTACAAAAGAAAGTCGATACCTCTTTGGCTATAGAGCAGGAGCTACAAATTTTAATGATACATACTTCAAACCAGTTAGTCATATCAATGAAAAAAATCAATGGAAGCTACTGTTTCCTAAAGAAGAAAAAATTAACGGCTTTATTGTAGAAAATGATAGTATAATTTATATATCAGAGAAAAACGGAATTAATGCAGTTTATTGGACATCACTGAAAAGCCCGGATTTTAAAAATTCTAATATACTAATTCCTAGTATACCTAATGAAGTGATTAACGGACTTTATCAAATCAAAAATGGTTTTGTCTTTAGCAGTTCAAGAAATGGTGTGGAGGCTAAATTATACCTTTATCAAAATAGTAAAATCGAAAACCTGATATTACCATTTCCTTCAGGTGATATTACGGTAACTACTCAAAATAATTATTCCGATAACTTCTGGATAAATTGTACAGGATGGAAAAATAATGATGAGTATTTTAGATTTGACCAATTAACAAAAAAATTCATTCCTGAAAATCTGGCTCCGGTTGTAGAATATCCTGAATTCAAAGATATTATAGTAAAAGAAATAACTGTCAAGTCTCATGACGGACAAGATATTCCTCTTTCATTACTATACAGAAAAGACATTCAGAAAGATAAAAACAATCCTCTTTTGATTGATGCCTATGGAGCTTATGGAATCAATAATAGTCCTTTTTTAGATATGACATTTATGCTTTGGGCACTAAAAGGTGGAATTGTTGCAATTGCTCATGTAAGAGGGGGTGCAGAGAAGGGTGAATCATGGCATTTAGGAGGTTTTAAAGATACTAAACCAAATTCTTGGAAGGATTTGATATCCTGTGCTGAGTATATGATCCATGAAAATTATACATCTAAAGATAAAATAGCCATTTGGGGACAAAGTGCTGGAGGAATTACTATAGGAAGAGCTATGACTGAAAGACCTGATCTATTCAAAGTTGCCATTATAACGGCAGGAATATTAAATACCCTAAGAATTGAGGCAATGCCAAATGGATTAAATAGTGTAAAAGAATTCGGTTCTAAAGATATTGAATCTGAGTTCAAGGCTTTATATGAAATGGATGCTTACCAGCATATTAAAAAAGGCATTAAATATCCTGCGACCTTTATTACTACTGGAATCAATGATCCTCGAGTTGCTCCTTGGATGCCTGCTAAATTTGCAGCAAAATTACAAATGGATAATATATCTGATAATACTATATTACTTAAAGTAGACTATAAAGGCGGACACGGTGGACGTGACCAGCTTCTAAAACAAAAATATTCAAATTTAGCTGATGTTTTCTCTTTTGCTCTTTGGCAGCTTGGTCATCCGGATTACCAGCCGAAAGAAAACATAAAAAAGTAACACCTTATTTTCCTTTCTAATCTTTTGATGGATACGTTTTCCGTATTCATCTTATTTTCATGCAGGGAATTTCAGGAAGATATAAATTCGCACCATGATTTGGCATATGATTTATACATTCCCAAGATATTTTCTTACGTTTTTTTTATAGTTATTCTAAACGTACTACCCTTTCCTACTTCAGTCTGAGAGATTTTAATATCTCCGTTATGGTATTCATGGATAACTCTTTTTGCCAGCGACAATCCCAGTCCCCAACCTCTTTTTTTGGTAGAATAGCCCGGCTTAAAAGCATTTCTCGCCTGTTGTTTTGTCATTCCGCTTCCATTGTCTTTTACTTCCACAAGAATACTTTTATTTCTTTCAAAAACGGACATGGTAATAGATCCTTCCCCTTTCATCGCATCTACTGCATTTTTCACCAGATTTTCTATTACCCAGCTCATCAGAATTTTATTATGAGGAACCAGAACTGTATAATTTGGAAGCTGTAGGGTAAAATTAACTTTCCTGGAAATTCTGGTTTTTAAATAATCATAATTTACCTGAATTGTTTCATTGAAATTCATATCATTCAGCTCCGGCACAGAACCTATTTTTGAAAACCTTTCAGAGATCGTTCTCAGCCTTTCAATATCTTTTTCTATCTCATGTACCCCTTCTGAATCCGGATTTTCAAGCTTCATGATCTCCATCCATCCAATCATAGATGATAAGGGAGTTCCAATCTGGTGAGCTGTTTCTTTGGCCAATCCAGCCCAAAGGTATCCTTCGTCTGTTTTCTTTATCGTCCTGAAAAACCAGAAAGAGAAACCGAAATATAAGAGAATAAATAATCCTAAAATATAAGGCGAATAACGAAGGTTATTAAGCAGTCGTGAATTGTCATAATAGACAAACTGGTTATTTCCGTCAGGCACTTTAATTTCTATAGGATCATAGTTTTTCTCCATATTCCTGATGAGATCCTGCAGTTTCTCTGGATCTTTTATGGTATTTTCAGGGATATTCCTGTAATACCCCAAATCAAGGATGACCTTTTTATTTTTATCGGTTACAATAAACGGAATGGTATTATTGATATTCAGGATCTCCGGTAAAAGGTCCAAAACATCGGTATCAGGAGTTTTCACTTCCTGCTGGATCCGTATGGCTTTGGATAGAAGGCTGATCCTTTTAATTTCTTCTTTTCGGAGGAAATTGATTAGTGATGTAGATGCTATTACAATGCCTACCACTAAGGCAGTCATTACAACAAAAATAATCCAGTTATTCAGTCTGGTTAATATGGATTTTCTCAAAGTTTTTTATTTTAAAACATTCAGAATTTTCTGCAGCTCTGTACTTCCACTTCCCTGATAGTTGTTGATAATAATTGAAAATACGTATTTTTTTCCATCTTTAGCGGTGTGGTAACCTGCAAAGGATTTGGTATCTCTCATGGTTCCGCTTTTCATTTTCATTCCATTCTCCTGAACCGGAAATCCATCCTGATAAGCTTCAAACCAAGATTGCTTTTTAGCATATAACAACGCCTGTACCTCTGCTTTTGCCGCCACATAATTCTGAGGGGAAAGTCCACTGCCATCAGCAAAATTAATCATATTCGGATTAATTCCTTTTGACTTCCAGAATTCCTTCAGGTAGGCGACTCCACTTTTAAAGCTTGGGTTTCCTTTTTTCTCTTTTCCTAAGGTTTTAATTAAAGTTTCCCCATAAAGATTGACACTTTTTCTTAAAAACCAATACACAATTTTATCCAGCGTCGGAGACTGGTAAGTTAGGATAATATTATTTTTCGGAGCTTCCAAGGCCTTCTTTCCTTCTATTTCAAGTTGAGAATTAGTTATGGCTTTTCCTGAGATCTCAATTCCTGATTCTTTTAGCCATTGCTGTACTTCCGCAGCCAGTTGTAAAGGAGGATTGGGTGTAGAACCTGAAACGGTGACTGTTTTACCACCCGGAAGCATACCGTTGATTAAGGCAACATCAGAATGAGGAGCTGTAAAGATCAGGCTCTGATCTGAGCTTCCTCCTGTTTTTAGATCATTCAGCCATTTTACACCTTCCAGGGGATAGGAAAAGTTTTTAAAATCTGTGCCGTTGATGTTGATATCAAACTGATTTTCCCTCCAGTTGATCCCCCAGACTCCTGCACCATAATAATTTCCAAGGTCATCCCAGGGCCATCCTCCGGGAATGGTTTGATGGTCAAAATAAGAATCATCTATAATCAGATCACCGGATATTTTTGTAATTCCGGAATTTTTAATGGCTTCAATTAATTTTTTTTTAAAGCTTTCGGGTTTATAGGCATCATACCGCCAGCTTCCCAAAGTAGGATCACCATTGGAACTGATGAAAAGGTTTCCATTCAAATTCCCCCCGGATATACTTCCGGAATAACTGGAAGTAGTGGTATACGTATAATTTTTACCTAACGTTTCCAAAGCAGCTCCTGCTGTAAAAATCTTCTGTGTAGAAGCAGTTGAAAGACCCTTATTCCCCTGATATTCATATATAAAATTTCCATTATCATCTGAGACATAAAATGACAGAGCGGAAGCAATGGTTCCTGAAGAGTCCATAAGGTCTTTGGTTGCTTTATCTAATTTCTGGGCTATATTCTGAGCAGAAATAACCTGTACAGAAAGGGTGAGAACTGCAAGTGTTTTTCTCATTGCATTGTTGTTTTTACTCTAAACTTTATTAAGATGTCTCAATCACGGGGCTCAATCATACTATTGACTGGCTGAACCGGACTAAAAACATTTTTATTCATTCAAATTCTAATCAAATATACTTAAAATAAAAGCTTCTCATATTCTTTGAGATCATGGTGCCTAAAAAGGATCTGGTGGTCAGGTGACTTTTCAAATGACCGATCGTATTTAAAATATTTCTCATAATCATCTTCGTCTATAAAGATATCCATCTGGCAGGCTTTTATATAATTTGCCTTTTCTCCATAATCTTCAATAAAGACTTCAGATTCAGTCCATGGTTCCTGATGACAACGAAGGCAGGACCTTTTGTAAACAGCCTTATATCCGCATATTTCACAGTGCTGTAAATTTTCAAATAATTCTGAAACCGTATTTTGCCTATCCGGTGGAAACACCTGTAACGGAATAGTTTTCATAAGCAGATAATAATTGGGTTCCTGCCAGGAAAAAGAAATCCCTTCCATCTCGCAGGCAGGTTCTTCTGTATACACCCGTAATTTCTGAAGATCATATTCAATGTCAGCTCTTACAATATCCTTTATAGTAAGCAGTATTTTATTGTTTGATCTGATATTCAGTTCTTCGTCAATTTCGATAACCGGCTTCTGGGTAAGGTAATGGCTCAGGCATAAAGTGGTTTCCCAGAAATTTATTGATCTTTTTTTTCCTTCACTTCCACAAATCTCGCAGGTTTCCATAGAAAGTGCGGTGTACTTTTGGGTAATATTTTTAATGACCGTGTTAAGCTCCTTATCTTCAGAATAGATGTAGCAACGGAGTTCTCCATATTTTTCTTTACCAAAAATATCTTTTTCAGTGTTCCAGCCTCCAATGGCAAATTCAAACAGCATTTGTTTGATCAGCGCATTCCATCCGGTGCTGTTCACCTGAAAATTTTTCAGATTACGTTCTATGAAAGCATTGATCACTTCCTGTTTCATGACAGTGTGCTTCCGGATTCTATTTCATAAGGTTCTTTATTTTTTTCAAAAATCCTGGTTAGCTCACTTCCTTCAACAGTAATGGAGTCTCCCGTTCTTCTGATCCAGTTTCCTTCTCTGAGTCCTACTACTTTACTATCATTCTGGGTAAGAAATTCTTTGATTCTGGTTTCTCTGGTTTCTCCGTTGTGTTTCAAATCCGGATTCGGATCAAGATAATGAGGATTAATATTGAACGGAACGAGTCCCATGCAGTCAAAACTTGGCGGATAAACAATCGGCATATCGTTCGTGGTTTTCATGTTTTGTCCACCAATATTACTTCCTGCACTGCATCCCAGATAAGCTTTACCACCTGTCACATTGTCTTTTAAAACAGACATCAGCCCTTCTTCATGCAGTGTTTTAACCAATAAAAATGTATTTCCGCCGCCTGTAAAATAACCTTTAGCCTGATGTAAGGCTTCAGCTTTATCTTCAAATTCATGAAGACCTTTTACTTTAATGCTGATGGTTTCAAAGAAGGAACGTACTTTTGCAGTATACTCATCATGAGAAATACCACCGGGTCTTGCAAAAGGAATAAAAACAATTTCGTCAATTCCTTTATATAACTGGATTAATTCTTCTCTTAAATATTCCAGATATTCTCCACCGAAAATGGTGGATGTGGAAGCTAATATGATATTCATACAGGGAAAATATATTGATTATTAAAAAAAATACTGAACTACAAAGATAAACTCAAACGGTAATGAATCAAAAATTAAACTAAAAAAAACATCAATCCCGTTAATATTTTCTAAAAAAACTTAAAGCTTCTAAAATTTGAGTTTTTATGGAATTATTATTGAATTTCAGAAGTTAGAATTTTAAATATAAGATTATGAAAACGGTTAAAGTTAATATTAAAAATCTATTTTTAGGTTTAATTCTAGTAGGAGGTACTAGTTTAGTAAGTGCACAAACCACTCAGGCAGACAGTACGAAGAATACGGCTAATACAGCTGCTGTGAGTCAATCGGGCAACTCTACTATTGAAGGTCTTAAAAAACAAATCGAAGCCAATCCAAAGGATACGGAATCGCTATCAAAACTGGCTGCGGCTTATCAGGATGCTTCAGACTGGACCAATGCGATTGATACATGGAAAAAAATATCTGCTTTGTTACCGGATTGGGCTCCGTCTTATTATAGCCAGGCATATGCCTACCAGTCTGCTAAAGATGATGCCAATGCAAAACTTGCTTACGAAAAGTATGTTGCTACGGTAAAACCTGAAGAAGTAGAGCAGAATAAGAAAAATCTGGCTTATGCCTATTTCTATATAGCTTTTGCAGAACAAAAAAGTGATCCCGGCAAAGCAAAAGAGCATATTGCTAAATCTTTACAGTATGACCCTACCAATCAGGATGCTATAAAACTTAGCAAGACTTTAAACTCATAAAATAAATAAAACCGGAAAATTTTCCGGTTTTATTATTTCTTGCCCTCTAATTTTTATTCTTTATTGTAATTGGAAACTATAAATTATCTCACCAGAATCTAAGATCCGTCATCTGAAATCTTGATTCTTGGCTCTTGATTCTTGGTTCTTTTTCCCCTAATCAATCCTTTTCCCAAAAAAGTCTGTTTCGCCGTGCAAATGCCGGATAATTTTTTCAATATTCCGCTGAATACCGGCTTCCGTTTTCAAATTATTGATATAGCGGATCAGTTCATGCCGTCTTGAAGGAATCAGTTTTTCAAAATTGGCTGTAGCCAGATTACTGTCCCTGATCGCCTGTTCCAACTGAGGATGGATGGCAACACTTCTGTCGGAATCATCATATTCCAATGTTACTTCAATGGTTTCGCCTATTCTTTTCGGAGAATTTTTCAACATGAGTAAATTCACATACAATCTCCATTCCCCTACATATTTCATCAGGTTCTGCTTAAACTCTTTACCGTTCACTGTTCCTTTTACCGGAATCGGACTCTTATTCCTTTCTGAATCCTCAAAAATCTGATCCAAAATTTCTTCAGGAACAAAAACAAAAGGATTAATCCCTATGATTTCCAGTGTTGCTGTAAAATGCTTTTTTTTCATGGAGTAACAAATGTACGATTTTAGAAATTAGACAAGAGACTTCGAGATTTGAGACTTATAGATTACCTTTCAAACAACAATTCCCATAAAGTTTCTCTAGATTTTCAGTTTCAGTTTTTCACACTCAAACACTCCCACCCTCAAACTCGTATCCCGCATCCCGAACCCCGGACCTCGTAACTCAAAATTCATACTCAGGAACTCAATTAATTCTCCTATCTTTGCAGAACTAAATCTATTTAATTTAACGAAATGAAATTTTTTATTGACACAGCTAATTTAGAGCAAATCAAAGAAGCTAAAGATCTTGGTATTTTGGATGGTGTAACTACCAATCCTTCATTAATGGCTAAAGAAGGAATCCAGGGAGCTGAAGCAATCAAAAACCATTATAAAACGATCTGCGAACTTGTAGACGGAGATATTTCTGCAGAAGTACTTTCTACAACTTATGAGGAAATGATCAAAGAAGGAGACGAATTGGCTGCTATCCACCCAAATATCGTAGTAAAGATTCCAATGATCAAGGACGGTATTAAAGCGTTAAAATATTTTTCTGACAAAGGAATCAAGACTAACTGTACGTTGATTTTTTCTGCAGGCCAGGCTCTTTTAGCAGCAAAAGCAGGAGCTACTTATGTTTCTCCGTTCTTAGGAAGACTGGATGATATCTCTACTGATGGATTAAACCTTATCCAGGAGATCAGACTTATTTTTGATAATTATATGTTTGACACTGAAATCCTTGCAGCTTCTATCCGTCACTCAATGCATATCATTGACTGTGCTAAAATTGGAGCTGATGTAATTACCTCTCCACTTCCTCCGATCTTGAGCTTGTTAAGACACCCATTAACAGACAGCGGACTGGCTCAGTTTATTGCAGATTCTCAGAAATTAGCATAAAATTGACAACAATCTAAAATATAAAAATCCCGAAACAATGTTCCGGGATTTTGTTTTAATAGCCTACTTATTTCAACAGGTCGAGCTCAAGGATATTATTTTCCTTCTGGATATCATTCCTTCGTTTTGTTTCTTTATCCCTTTTTTCTGAATCAGAAGCAGTGGTCATTTTTCCTGATGCATCTATTTCTTTAACAACAATCCCCTGGGCCATCATCTGTCTTTCGCTTTTCATCGGATCAGCACGATACTCTTTAAAAGCTTTTCTATATTTCTCTTCATTCACCGTAATGATCGGGTTAAATCGTGCTTTCTCTTTAGTACTCTTCCATTCATATCCTGCCGGAAGCTTTTTATTTCCTTTTAATTCAAATGAATGGGTGTGGGTAGTATCTTCAAGCTTTACAATTAATCCCGGAAGCCCGTGAAATTTATAGGGTCCATCCTGAATAGGAAGATCTGTGGTAAACCAGGCGGTCCATTTTCTGCCGATAAAGTCACAGACTGCCTTCTGGACGGTAAATTCTCCTATTTTTGTTTTATCTGAAAGAATGGTCCATTGTTGTTTTCTTCCATCTTTTACCATATATTCGTCAGCAACCAGGTTATTGAAAAAAATCACTGAATAATCCGGATATGTCTTTTCAACACTATACCGTATTTTACCTTTATATTGAATACCTGAGAGATTTAATTCTTTAGTTCCGGCCTTAAACTGTTTTTCCATAGTTGCAGCAATGAGAGAATCTGTTTCAAAGGTATCTTTACTGTAAAATTTTGAACCTTTTGAAACAACATCCAGCAGCATGATCTCCGTTTCCGGTTGATCTCCGGCAGTAGAATCTGTGACATACCGGTACTCATACATGAATCTCTGATTCTGTGCATTGGCTATCATGCCTACTAAAAGAATCGTTAAGGTGATTAGTTTTTTCATTGTTAGTTATTTTGTGTGATGTAATCTTATTTTTCTTCGGAAATATTTTTAACAACCCTGCAAGGATTACCTACAGCTACCACATTTTCAGGAATATCTTTAGTCACTACACTTCCTGCTCCTATTACGGAATTATCTCCTATGCTTACTCCGGGCAGAACAACAACATTTCCTCCCAGCCAGACATTGTTTCCTACAGTAATGGGATGAGCATATTCCAATCCTTTATTTCTCTGCTTTGCATCAAGTGGATGGCCGGCAGTATAGAAACTGCAATTGGGACCTATAAAAACATGATCTCCAAACCTTACTTTGGCACAGTCTAAAATAACCAGGTTGTGATTGGCATAAAAATCTTCGCCCACTTCAATATTATATCCGTAATCACACCAAAAAACAGGTTCTATGCAAATATTTTCCTTCGTACTTCCAATAATTCTTCTGATGAGCCGGCTTCTGTTTTCAGCGTCAGAGTTCTTCAATTCATTATATTCCTGGCACAGGTCTTTACAGGCAATACGCTCGCTGATCAGTTCCTTGTCATAGTTTGCATCATATAAAAGTCCGGCTGCACATTTTTCCTTTTCTGTCATAAGATGATAAGTTGAAAATTTATTTGTTGCTTAAAAGGTAAGAATATTTGCAATAATAGTAATAATAAGCCTGTTTAAAACTAATCAAGTTCAATAAGTATTCTTTTACACAGCAGATATTATTTTCTGATGTTGGCTATGGTCGATTCCTTAAAAAACAAAAACAGAATGCCGGTGACATTCTGTTTCAATAATAAATGATATAATTTAATTCACCAGGTCCGGTTCTATCGGATTGTTATCTTTTTGAAGCGATTCTTTTGTTCTTTTTTCCATTTCCCGGAAAACCTGACTGGGATCAGAAATTTCTTTTCCATCGGAGGTTTTCACCTTAAAGGCAAACTTAGTATTACCGTCTCCCCCATTTTTCATCATCAACTCTCTCATATTTTTAGTAGGATCATTCACATAGGCTTTCCATGCCTTTTTAAACTGATCTTTCGTTACCTCAATTTCTTTTCCGAATCCTAATATCTTTACATTTTCAGGAACCTGCATATCTTTTTCTGCATCTACAGATTTTACAGTTTTATTACCTATCAGCGTCATGCTGTGAGACCCCGTAGAATCTTCAATCTTTACAATAAGCCCTGGCAACCCGTAAAATTTATAAGGACCGTCCTGAAAAGGGATATCTGTAGTAAACCAGGCTGTCCACTCTCTTCCTCCAAAGCTTGTTGCTGCTTTCTGGGCATTATATTCTCCAATTTTTTGCTTATCAGGGAGTATTTTCCACTCAGGCTTTTTATCTTCCTTTACTTTATATCTGTCTGTAGAAATATTTTTGAAGAGAGAGGTTTTAAAATCCGGATATTCTTTGGTTACTTTATAAGAAACCTGCCCAGGTTTTTCCCGCCTGTTAACACTTATGTTTCCTCCTCCGGACTTCAGTTGTCTTTCAAGTTCGGCTCTTCCTATGGAATCTGCTACAAATTTATCATGGCTGTAATAACTGGATCCCTTTTTATCAATATCCAGCAACATCATTTCTTTTTTCACTTCTTCCTTATGATTGGAATCCGGAATAAAGTTGTATTCGTAAAAAAACCTATTGGTCTGGGCACTGGCGAAGATCCCCAGTAATATAAAGAACAGAATTTTATTTTTCATAATGATTTGTCAGTAAAAGCTTTGCCAATATCAATATTGACAAAGCCTGATGAAACGTTATTTCTTTGTCTGAATTCTTATTTCGTTCCGTGTGCCTTTAGCTTTGTTTTCTTTGAAAACAGTAACGCCTGCAATATTTTCAGGTTTTAAGGCATCCGCTTCTTCTTTAGATGCTTCTCTTCCATCTATATAGTATTTCAGATCATCCCATCCGCTTACCTTGAATTTTTTTATCCCATTCATGGCAATGTTCCCGTCACCATCTTTTTTAATATAATCCGCCTGCATTACCATCACTTTTGGAGAGCTGCCTACTGAGGTGAAACTTACTTTCCTGAAATTCTTTGTATTTTCCAAAGCGGCTTTTTCAGCTTTAATTCTTGCCTTCACTCCTTCTTTTCTGGCCACCTCACTTTCTAATCTTGCTTTAGCAGATTCTATTCTGGCTTTATCATTTTCTTTTCTTGCCTTTTCATTTTCCTTCATAGCATTTTTAGCCTCTTCCATTGCCTTTTTAGCTTCCTTCATCGCTTTTCGGACTTCTGCTTTTTCTTTTGGGCCCAGGTCTTTATAGAATACCGTTTTACTATTTTTAGAATATATTACAGTAGGACTTTTAGGCTCATCAGGAGAAGTAGGTCCTGCCAAAGGTTCAGGTATTTCAATCTCCATATTCTCAAGCGCTTCCATTTGATTTTTCCATTCAGGAGATTTGAAATATTCTTCCGTATCCTTAAGAGCTTTTTGGTCAGCAATCTTGCTTATTTCTGAAGCAAGTACATTTATTTCTTCAATTTTCTTATTAAAAGCATTGCTGCCGGGTTTCAGTTTATCCAGTTCCTTTCCTTTTTCATCCATCTTCTTTTGGATTTTAGACAACTTTTTATCATCATCAGAATCATTCGCCTTTATTTCCTGAATTTTCTTCTGTTCAGTTTCTCCGGGTCTTACTGTATCTTTTTGAATTTGTAAAACGGCATTTTTAATGGAGATATTCGTTTCTTCAATTTCTTTATTTTTAGCATTCACCATATAGGCAAAAGCCACTGAAAATAAAACCGGTAATGCAAAAATTCTTCGCGCATACCCGAATTTGGTGTTAGGTTTTTGTAACATTTTAAGTCTTTTTTTAAGGTTTGAACTTAGAAACGGACTGGCAGCAGGCAACTGTGTTCCGGAAAAGTGGCTTGCTAAAAGCATCTGCGCAAATGCTTTGGTGTCCGAATGTTTTACGGCTTTTTTGTCAGCCAGATATTCATGGATTAAATTAATTTCTCTTTTGATAAGGTGAAAAAATGGATTGAACCATAACACAGAGGTGATCACTTCAATAAAGATTTTATCAAATGAATGCTTCTGCTCAATATGTACCATTTCATGCTTTAAAATTTGTTCTCCGATATCAGAATTCAAGGTGATTGCATTCTTCCAGAAAAGGTTTTTAAAATATGAAAATGGGGCTTCTGTCAGGTCTGTACGGTAAAAATTAATGCCGTCAAAGCTTTCTTTCTGAAACTGTTTTTTAAACTGCTGGATTTTAAAAATCCCATAGCTCAGTTTTCCTATAAAATAGAGAGAAACCAGTCCCAGAGCTGAAAAAATAATGTTAAAATAAATGTGACCATGGTCTATATTTTTTGTTGTGTTAAAATTCTGAATCTTATCAAGAAGCATATACATATCATTATTTACTTCTATCGTAAAATCGTCTATCCTGATCAAAGGCAGCAATAATGAGATGAGTATTGCTGACAAAAGGTAAAATCTGTTATAATGATGAAATGTCTTGTCTTTTAAAGACAACTGATAATATAAAAACATTACACCAGAACATACAATTACTTTTCCAAAGTACAGAAGCAGTGTTTCCATGATTGTTAGCTTTTCTTTTTCAATTCATCTAATAGCATTTCAAGGTCCTGAACGGTCATTTCATTTTTCTCTACCAGAAACGAAACGGCACTTTTGTAGGAACCTTTAAAATAATTCTTCACAAGGCTTTTCATTGTTTTCCCCGAATATTGTTCTTTAGAAACCAACGGATAATATTCATGCTGTCTTCCGTAGACATCATAATCTACAAATTCTTTCTCCTTTAATACTTTCAAAATTGTAGAAACGGTATTGGTATGTGGTTTTGGCTCAGGAAAAAGATCAAGAATATCTTTAAGGAATCCTTTTTCTATTTTCCACAAATACTGCATTACCTGTTCTTCTGCTTTGGTTAAGGTTTGAATTTTCATATCCTTTTCATTTATCATTAAGGTGATATATGATCCATGCATCTTATATCACTAAGAAATTAGTTATACAAATGTAGATATAAAATTGAATCTAACAACTATTTTTTTAGTGATAAGAGATGCAAACATATTAAACCTCTGATAATCAGACAAATAAATTTACATTAAATATACATATTTTTTAATGGCAACAAATTATCAGCTATATAATCAGCAGAAAAGTGATGATTTCACCTTTAAATTCTTAAAACTTGTTAAAATTTATTAAATAAAATTAAAATGGATTTGTCTAAACCGGGAAATTATATTTATTTTAGTGCTTTAAAAATTTCTCATGAAAAGATATAATTTATTGATTGTACTATTACTGCTTATTTTTAACGTAACAACTGCACAAAAGAAGAATTCTCCGGCTGCTGATCTCAGTGTATTAAAGGAGACAAAATCTAAAATTGAGGCTACTGTTCCATTGGTAATGCAGCATCTTCAGAACATTGCTACCAAAGAAAGCGATAATAATATTGTCACAAACGGAAAAATTGCCGTGGGTAAAGAATATAAAATTTTGGAATCTGAATGGTTTTTATACAGAAACAATATGAAGAACTGTATTCTTAATAATTCTTCCAAGAAAGCTAAAAAATGTATGGAGTATCATACTCAATATCTGAGAAATACATTAATCAACTATAATAACTATATTACAAACCTTACCAAAAAAAATGGATACCTGGGAGTGGAAGGTGATACAAAATTTGATTTCAAACCTGCAGAACTTGCTACAAAGCTAAGTGAAGCTTATTTCAGTGCTAATGAGGCTGCCGGAAGGATGAAAGCAAATCAGAAAAGAGAGTTTTTGGATCAGACCATGTCTGATGATAATAAGCTGACTCCTTACGCTCAATTGGCTCCGTAATACAGAGGTAATGAATAAAAAAACAAAAGAGAATCACAAATGTGGTTCTCTTTTTATTTGAAGTAAAAAATCTCCGCCAAGCAGTTTTGTGGTACTAATCATAAAACCGTGGGGAAAAAGTAGAAAATGAGGCGGAGATTAATTTTCTTTCATAAGCTCTGTACTCAGCTGTCCTAATTCTGATTATTCAGAGCTCTTACAAAAATAGCTTTATGTCTCGTACAAGTAAAAGGATAGATGTAGAATTAAATAATAATAAATGTAGAACTAATACTACTATTTTATAGAAAAAACTAGAAAATGAAAAGCCCAAATCAGGCTACCGGCTATTATTTATCAACATATAAGATGAAATATCATACTTTAACACCGTAAGGTCAACACTTTACATCCCCTATCCACCCTCATTCTCACCTCCCAACTCTCAACTCTCAACTCTCAACTCATACCTCATACCTCATAACTCATAACTCCTCATCTATTTCCACCAGTAATAATAATTGTGAAGTCCGTCATATTCAAATCCACAACGTGGGTAAAGGGTATTTCCAATATCATTGGTTTTCTCTGTTTCAAGCATCAGTCCACATGCACCGGTCTCCTCACACCATTGTTTACAGCGGTCAATTAAAGCTACAGAGAGCCCTTTCCCTCTATAATCAGGATGTACAAACAGATCACTCAGCAGCCACTGTTTCTGTAGTTTGGTGTAATGAAAAAGCTTGTAAAGCTGGACAAATCCTACAGCTTTTCCGTCAGCTATGGCAAGAAACAGGTCTGATTCGCTGTTTAAAAACCTTTCTTTTAAAAAGGCCTTTCCTTTTTCCAGATCTGATTCCTGTCTGTAGAAGATACGGTAAAGATTAAACAGCTCTGCTGTTTCATTCAGATCTTCAAGACCCGCTTTTTTAATGGTGTAATTCATCGTTATACTTTATTTATATTAACGATGCAAAAGTATCTTTAAAGAGGACTGGTTTTATACTCCAGATTAAAGTTATAAAGCTAGTCCAGAACAAGATTTATTATGGTCATCCAGCCCATTTTCCGCATGCTTTGGATTTTATATTTATGAATAACATTAGATCTTTGCTATACATAAACAAAATCATGACAGATATTATTCAAAAAATCAACAATACAGACTGGCACTCTATTACTGAAGCTATGCATCAAAACGGTTATACCGTTATTCGTAATCTCTTATCAGAGGAAGATTGTAAGATGCTGAAGTCTAATTACAACCATTCAGAATCCTATCGTAAAACCGTTGTTATGGCCCGGCATCGCTTTGGCTTAGGGGAATATAAATATTTTAATTATCCCCTTCCTGCATTGATTCAAATGATACGGACCACCATATACCCTCATCTGGCTTCTATTGCCAATTCCTGGTTCAAGGCTTTACATATGGATACAACCTTTCCATTAGAGCATGCAGAATTCCTGAAGCAGTGCCACAGCAATGGTCAGCAGAAAGCAACTGTTTTAATCTTACAATATGAAAAGGGAGGTTTCAATACTTTACATCAGGATTTATATGGAGACCTGTATTTCCCAATCCAGATTGTTGCCATGCTCAGTGAGCCTGAAAAAGATTTTACCGGAGGTGAGTTTGTATTAACCCAACAGGTCCCAAGAGCACAGTCTAAAGCTATTGTTTTAAAACCCGGAAAAGGTGATGTGCTTATTTTTACCACCAATTTCAAACCTGAAAAAGGAACAAAAGGCTATTACAGGGTTAATATGAAACATGGGGTAAGCGAAGTAAAGGAGGGAAACCGATACGCCCTGGGAATCATTTTCCATGATGCTGCCAACTAAAACAATATGATACAGCATTCACAGCTATCAGATTCTGTTCTCAGAAGTAACATACACCACCGGAAAATTTGTTTTGGAGGAAATAAAAAACTAAAAATATATGGATTGCTTCATTGTAAGTCAGGCAAAAGAATGAACCGGGAAAACAGGGTTTTCTTTGTATCTGAGCAGGAAGCAATACAAAATAATTATCGCCCGTGTGGGCGGTGTATGAAAGAAAAATATAAAACTTGGAAAAATAAGTAGATTCTATTTAACACAAGGAGTTAATAAAATTTAAGCAAACAAGGTGTCATTCAGAGCGAAATGTAGTGTAGCGTCGTATCTATACTCTACTTTATGAGTTATCTGGTCTAGATTCCTGACGGAATGACAAAGAAAATGTTTGATCCCTTAGAGTAATCTTCCGGACCATTCTTACTTTTTATCAAGCAGCCTACCACATGTTAATTGTTTATTATCCATGTTTCATATTCTATGGATGTTCGTGATAAAAAAAAGAAGAAAAAAAGGATGAAAATCTGTTTAGAATAAGTAGAGATATCCTGAACCCATAGCATCATTAATTTTTTTCACCTCTTCAATTTCCCATTAATACTATCATATTAGAATATATTACATTAAACATCAATATTATGTGAAATAAATTAACATTATGTTAAATAAAATGATATATTAGTAACAAAACTATCACACATGAACAATGAAAATTTTAACACCCTTGAACTGCTTCGCAATCAGTTCAGGTATCCGTTCCCAACACTTAAAAATCCCAATGCCGAACAATTGCAGGAGATTACCGAGAAACAATGGATCGACGGGGAATACCTGTGGCTTTATGAGCAGAATCCCGATCTACGCAAAAAGTACAAAAAAACAAAGACGGCCCATATTGCGGCCCAATGGTTTCCAACTGCATCACCAGAACGGTTCAAACCCATTTGCAGGCTGATGCTGTGGACCCTCTACAATGATGACCTTTATGAAGAAAGTGAGCCTGAAGATATCGGACATATACATGCCCAATCAATTGCCATACTCAATGGCGAGATCAGTGCTGAAGATTCCGGAATACCTTTAGGACCTATGCTGGCCACATTAAGACAGGAGCTATTGCAGTTTATTCCTCAGGAATCGGTTTCCCGTTTTACACAAATGATCAGCAAATATTTTACAGGATTAGAAACCGAATTAAAATACAAGAAAAATAAAGCCTATCCCAGTGTGAGCGAATGTATTGCCTTACGTGAAAACTCTATCTGCCTTTATCCTTTCCTTCAGCTTACAGAGCTGGAAACAGGAATTATTCTTCCGAAGGAGATCCATGAGCACCCGGTGATCATCCGTTTACAGACACTGGCCTGTCATCTGGTTACCTTTTTCAATGAAGTACAGTCTGTATTGAAAGATGAGGCAACCGACAGTATTTATTACAATATTGTAAAGGTAATTCAACATGAACGTCAGATGTCTTTGAAAGAAGCCTGTCTTGAAGATTTGCGCCTTCATAATGAAGATCTGAAAGAATTCATAGAACTACAGGCTTCTTTGCCTGATTTTGGAATATGGCAGGATGCCGTTGTAAACTGGGTACACTATATGAGTATGGTGCTCAGTGGATGGAAAAATATATCTACAAAACTGGACCGTTACAATGCAATGGAGTTTCCAGAAGCGAGAGAACTGAAGGAAAAGCTCAACCATGTTAAATTTAGTAAATAGCAAAGTAGTATAAAATGTACTACAGCAATCTTTAATTGAAATTAAATTAAGTTTATTGTTTACTAAAATGCTTTCATTTTGACTACTTAACCATCCTATTAAAATAGATTTTAAATATTATGAATAGAGCTCATGTAAACTTTTATTTTAACCACAAATCGAAGATTCAACATAGCCGCAAAGTTTCTTGAACACTTAAGTTTAATAAAGCTCACATAAATTTTAAAAAAAATCAAATATTTTTTGCTTACGTGTACTTTTTATTTTTAATCAGCTTAAACTTAGAATAAACTAAAGTGTTTATAGTGTTTCACCCAGCTTTGTACCTACATTTTTAATTAGTTTAAACAGGCTTATATAGAAGAATTTGACGAAGCAAATTATTCCCAGGAAGTAATTATCTCTGGTCCGACATTATCAATCTACATGCAGAACAGATTAATTATTTTCATAAAAATTTAATATAATAAAAACAACTATGAAAACAGTATATGTCCCTATTCCCAGTTATCCATGGCCGAGAGTTTTCAGCCCTTTTACAGAGTTTCCCGAAGAGGAGAAATGGCTTAAAGAAGATTATGGTTTTTTGGAGGAAAAAACAAGAAACAGATACGGAAAGCAGCAGTTATATGATTTTGTCTTTAACATGTGGCCTGTTACAAGTAATCCTGAAATCATGCGTCCCATATTACGTTGTGGCTACTATCATACCATAATGGATGATTATGTAGGTATTATGCCGCTGGATGAGCTGAAAGCCTTCGCTGATCGCACTTATGAAATCATGCTGGAAAAAGACCCTCAACCAGATGAAATCGGTATTTTCCGCCAAATGGCAGCTGCCCGGAAAGAATGGATTGCAAATGGAATGCCGTTATTCTGGATAGAACGTATGGCAAGGGAGTTTCAAGAATATTTCACCTATGGTGTGATGGAAGAAACCCCATTTAAATTAAGCAATACCTATCCCTCGATTGGCCGTTATTTATTGATCCGAATGTACTCTATCGGACAGAAGGTCTTTGTTAACCTAACAGAGGCTGCAATGGGGCAAGCCCTACCCGTACACATTCACGAGCATCCTACCATGAACCGGCTAAGAGAGCTTCAATCAATGATCATTGCTATTCAGAATGATTTTGCATCGATAAGAAAAGAACTGGCTACAGATAATGAAACACTGAATATTATTCTGGTTGTAATGCATGAGTATAAAGTTCCATTGGAAGAAGCCATCGTAGAATCGCTCAAAATACATGATGAGATGGTTAGGGAAATTGATTCTATAACGACCTGTTTACCTGATTTTGGATTTTATCAGGAAATGGTAGAAGATTATATATATCATGTAAAGATAATGATCCATGGCCTCAATGCCTTCTATTATGAGTCGGGAACTAAACGCTATACTCAAGAAGGTTTTGCCATTGCCAAATATGGTACTGATGAACAGTCTCTTGATTTAGAGATAAAACATGTTGACCGTGAATATTGGATTAAAAATTTAAAAAACAACAATAAGCTTGTCTGATCTTAATCATCATCTTAAATAAACACGGAGTTCAGGATGTCAAATCAGAAAAACTGAAGGCAAAACATAAGATTATCAACTTACTTTATAATAATAAAACCATGAGAGAAGAATTAATAGTTCCCCAATGCCATTATCCCTGGCCAACAGTCAACAGCCCTATTGCCAATGCCTTTGATGAGGAAGAAAAAACCTGGTATGATGAGGATTACACTTTTATTTCTGAAGAAGGAATAAAAAGATGTAAACCTCAATTTCTGTCCCGGGTTGCTACTTATATGAATCCGACTTGTGATTCTATAGAACGTATGCGTCCTTGTGCAAGGTTGATGATCTATATCACACTTTTTGATGACTATTTCGGATTAACACCGGCAAAAGAACTTAAAGCAATGGCCGATAGAGTCTATGAAGTCATGATGGGGGATGAGCCGCATCCGGATGAAATTGGAATTCTGCGGCAGATGGCACAGGCAAGAAAAGAATGGGTGGCGAATGGAATGCCCCAATTCTGGATAGATCGTGTATCTATCAATTTTTATGAATTTATCATGTATGGCATGGCGGAGGAAATACCTTTCAAACAAGCTGAAATCAGAACCTATCCCCTGCTTGCTCATTACCTCAGTTTCCGGAAATATTCAATCGGTATGTGGCCTTATGGTGACCTTATAGATCCTGCCACTAATTTTGCACTGCCAGTTCATGTTTATAATCATCCTGTTGTACAGCGCTGCAGAGAGCTCCTTTCCCTGATTATTGTCATCCAGAATGATTTTGCCTCTCTGAAAAAAGAGCTTGAAATAGAAACTGAAAGTCTCAATATCATCTTTATTCTAAGTCATCAGTACAAGCTCTCTTATCAGGAAGCCTGTACAGAGGCTATGAGGCTGCATGATGCGTACGGCCAGGAGCTGGATGATCTTCATCAGTCGCTTCCCGATTTTGGGGAATTTCAGAAAGCAGCATATGATCATATCTATCACATAAAACTACAGATAAGTGGCTGTGCCAATTGGTATTATAATTCCGGTACAAACAGATATGAACCAAAAGGATTTATTGTACCTCAATATGGCAGAGAAGGAGATGATATTCTTATTCCGCACAGTATTTTTGTACAAAAATAAATCTGAATTAACGGATATATCTTTAGAGCTCAAAAACCTGTAAACTACCTTAAAAAGGTAGTTTTTTTATAAATATTATTCATCATATGCATAAGGCTGGCAATCGAACTGAAGTCCGGAAATGCTGATAGCGATAAGAAAATCGCCAATCAACCAATCTTGAAAAATCATCAATAATAAAATGTATCTACCCTCAATAGGGAATAAAATTATTTTATATATTTATCAAACCTCTTAAACAAATTTCAGGAAACGAAAACAATGATTGGAGGTGAAGAAGAGTTCCATACACTTTGCCCTCATAATTTTTAATACATGAAAAATTTACTTCTTTTTTGTTTTTTTCTACCTTCTATATATTTTTCTCAGAATATTAGATTGACCTATAACTATAAATTTGTGACAGATACTTTAAAAAGAGGCATCATCACTGATGAAATTGTAGTTTTAGACTTTAATAACAAAGAAAAGCAGTCTATTTTCACCGGGCTAAAGCATATTATATCTGACTCCACTATGGCAGTAATGTCTAAAAAAGGTGTTATGCTGTTTCCAGACGCCTCAATGAAAATAAAATATGTAGTTGAAAAAAATAGCGATGGCATAGTATACTTTTACACTCCTAATCATATGCCAAACACTGTTTTTAAAGTTAAAGATGACAGGAAAATAGATTGGAAAATTTCGGATGAAAAAGAAAAAATATTAGAGTACACAACTCAAAAAGCAACCGCTATTTTTGCCGGAAGAGAATGGAACGCCTGGTTTACTACAGAACTTCCAGTTTCCGATGGACCTTATAAATTTTGTGGTTTACCCGCGGCTAATTCTAAAAGTATATGATAAAACAAACACTCATTCATTTGAAATTATATCTGTAGAAAAACAAAAATCTAATTACGTTGTTTTAAATGATGACACTTATAAAGATGCAAAACAAATTACTTTAAATGAGTATAAAGAGATATCTAAAAAGAGTCCTTTGGAAAGATATAGGGATGAAGCTTTTACTGGCGATATTATTTTTAAAAGCAATGAAGAAAAGCAAAATTTTCTAAAAAATTTAGATGTTAAAATAAAAGAAAGTAAAATACATGATAATAATCCAATTGAATTAAATTAAAAAATAAACATCTCAATTTATTTTTATTTGGATATTGAACTTGTTTACATTTTTTATTTTGACCACAAATGGAAGATTATCTCCTTTCAGTCGATGAATGTTATTTCGACGCAGTCAAAAGTCACAAAGTTTTTTGAACACTTAAGTTTATAAAGCTGTGAAAATAAGCTCACTAAAGCTCACGTAAGTTTTAAAAAAATCAAAGATTTTTTGCTTACGTGTACTTTTTATTTTCAATCAGTTTAAACTTAAAATAAACTAAAGTGTTTATAACGTTTCACTCAGCTTTTGTGACTCAATTTTTGATAATCTGACCCCAACTTTTGAGACTGATCCCTGATCCTCCGATCCTCCGTCTTTTAGAGTAACCATTCATTTTCACACATAAAAAAGAGAAGCAGTACGTATTGCTTCTCTCATTGAGTAGCGGGAACCGGACTCGAACCGATGACCTTCGGGTTATGAGCCCGACGAGCTACCTACTGCTCCATCCCGCGGTGTATTTTTAGAGTGCCTACCGAAAGCACTTACTTAGTAGCGGGAACCGGACTCGAACCGATGACCTTCGGGTTATGAGCCCGACGAGCTACCTACTGCTCCATCCCGCGGTGTATTTTTAGAGTGCTTACCGAAAGCACTTAGCTTAGTAGCGGGAACCGGACTCGAACCGATGACCTTCGGGTTATGAGCCCGACGAGCTACCTACTGCTCCATCCCGCGGTGTATTTTTAGAGTGCTTACCGAAAGCACTTAACTTAGTAGCGGGAACCGGACTCGAACCGATGACCTTCGGGTTATGAGCCCGACGAGCTACCTACTGCTCCATCCCGCGGTGTATTTTTAGAGTGCTTACCGAAAGCACTTAACTTAGTAGCGGGAACCGGACTCGAACCGATGACCTTCGGGTTATGAGCCCGACGAGCTACCTACTGCTCCATCCCGCGATATTGGATTGCAAATGTACGACTTTTTTTTAAAAATCCTAATTTTTCTTTTAAATAAGGGACTTTTATGAAAACTATTTTATTATTTGTATCTTTGTTTTATGGCAAAAATACTAAAAATATACCCGGACAATCCTCAGGAAAATCTTGTAAACGAGGTTATTAAAACACTCAATAACGGAGGGCTTATTATATACCCTTCGGATACAATTTATGCGTTAGGCTGTAACATTTTTGATATAAAAGCCATGGAAAAACTGGCTCAATTGAAAAAAATAAAGCTGGAAAAAGCAAAATTTTCAATTATATGTAACGATCTCAGCCATCTTTCTGACTTTACGAGACCTATCGACACCTCGATATTCAGATTTCTGAAAAGTCATCTGCCGGGACCTTTTACATTTATCCTTGAAGCTAATAAAAGTTTGCCGTTAGCTTATAAAGGACACAAAACAATTGGTATCCGTGTTCCGGATCATCCTATTCCGCAGCTTATCGTTGAAAAACTGGGACATCCAATTGCTTCAACATCCATAAGAGATGATGATGAAATTATTGAGTATTCTACAGATCCTGAACTGATTGCTGAGAAATATGATCATCTTGTAGACATTGTCATTGATTCGGGATATGGTGATAATGTAGCTTCTACCATTGTAGATCTTACTTCGGGAGAACCGGAAATCATCCGCCAGGGAAAAGGAATAATATAATCAGGTTCACCTGAGATATAGCGTTTCAACAGCATAGCCTATAAGCATCCGGCTACATTTGCATTTTTTGTCTTCCAGTTGCTTATGATTTACCTATTCTTTCTCTGCCACTATTGAAAATTTTTGACCTATTGTAAAAAATAACATTCAAAACTTTAACATCCTGTTCAATGCCATTGCATGCTTACCTTTATTTCTGTGATGGTTCTGAATTTTATGGATTCAAAAAACTTATCTGTATTTTAACATTATGAAAATTGTAACATCGCCTGCCAAATTAATGAATATAGAAAATTCAACAGACCTGTTGAGATCTTCTACTCCAAGATTCATTGAAGATGCAGCACTTATACAGTCTTATTTAAAAGAAAAATCACCAAAATATCTTTCTGAATTAATGGAAATATCAACCAAGCTGGCTGATGAAAACTGGGAAAGAAATCAAAGATGGAAATCAAAGCCTACCGCCAAAGAGTCTGCACCTGCCCTGTTTGCTTTCACAGGTGAAGTATACAGAGGTTTAGATGCTAAAACCCTTGATAAGGCTTCTATAGAGTATCTGCAAAAAAATCATAGAATGCTTTCCGGATTATATGGTCTTTTGAAACCTTCTGATAAGGTAATGCTTTACAGGCTTGAAATGGGGCGCCCTTTTGCGTTCGAAGAGTATAAAAACCTGTATGAATTCTGGAGAGAAAAAATTACAGCGCAGCTGAATTCTGAAATGAAAAAAGGAGAAGTTCTGCTTCATCTTGCCAGCAATGAATATGGAAAGGTGATTGACAGAAAAAAATTAAATCACACCGTGATTGATTTTGATTTCTATGAATTGAAAGACGGTAAGCTCAAAACAATAGTAGTATACACCAAGCATGCAAGAGGTCTTGTTGTGAGGTTCTGCGCAGAAACGAATGCCAAAACGCTCAATGATGTAAAGGCTTTCAATTATGAAGGTTACAGAATTGACGAAGATAAATCTACAGATACAAAACTGGTTTTTACAAGATAGATGACAATTTCAGCTTTTAAAAAATATTTCAAAGAAACACTTTCCGACCTTTATACTGAGTCGGAAAGTGCTTTTTTATCCTCGTTATTTATTCATAAAATTGTAGGCTTTGATCATTTTCAGCAAAGAAGATTTTCTGAACAGGAGCTTTTAATGGAAGATGAAAACCAACTTTCCAGCTTAGTATCTGAGCTGAAGACCGGACGGCCTTATCAGCAGATTTTAGGGGAAACAGAGTTTTACGGAATGAAATTCTTTGTAGACGAAAATGTACTGATTCCCCGCCCTGAAACGGAGGAAATGCTCGAAATTGCTATTCCTGAGATTCAACAATACATTTCCAATGCAAGGTATAGAGATATAAGGTCTGAAGGGTTGGACAGTAAATGGACTGAAGAAACCCGGCATGCCTCCAGTGCTGAAAAAAAGAAAACTACAGCATTAAAAATTCTGGATATCGGAACAGGAAGTGGCGTCATTCCTCTGGTATTAAAAAAGCACTTTCCTGATGCTGAAGTTTCATCGGTAGATTTTTCTGAAAAAGCATTGTCTACTGCTCAAAAAAATGCAGAGTACCATCAGCTGAATATCAATTTCATACACGCTGATTATCTTGGTTTTGAGCCTAATGAATGTTATGATATTATCATCTCCAATCCTCCTTATATAGGAATAGAGGAAGAGGTTGAAATTGCAGATTCAGTAAAAGAATTTGAACCTAAAATGGCCCTTTTCTCTCCTACTTCTGATGCGCTGGTCTTTTACAGAAAAATTGCAGCAGACTGTAAAAAACATTTGAATGATCACGGTCTTTTATTTTTAGAAATCAATCAGAAGCTGGGTCCGGAAACCCTGGCATTGTATAGTGACTTTTCCAAGGCAGAGCTATTGAAGGATTTGTCTGACAATGACAGGTTTATCTATGGAAGGAAATAGGTACATTTACTTCCATAAAGTATAACCCATGAAAATTTCCTTATTCATTATCTTTGATATTATAAAGAATAGCTATGTTAATCAAATCCCATACGGTCAACAATATAAAAATAGCGGAAATAATTTCTGATGACATGCTCATTCAATCTGCAGAGGATGGATTGGATCTCATGGGCAATATTTATTATCAGGGATTCGATAAAGTAATTCTGTATGAAAAAAACATTACTCCTGATTTTTTTGATCTGAAAACAAAAATGGCAGGTGAAATACTGCAGAAATTCTCAAACTATCGTATCGGACTGGCCATAGTTGGAGATTTCAACCAATACCAAAGCCAGAGTATGAAAGATTTTATTTTTGAAAGCAATAAGACAAAACATATCAATTTTGTTGTCATGCTGGAAGAGGCATTAGAAAATCTCAGCAGATAATATTTTCAAAATTCTCCTGAGAGTTCAAATATTCAAAAACAAGGAACTTTATAAAACAGGCTCGATTCCCAAACAACACTCTGATAGTCAACCACTTAATTATCTAATATCTAGTATTACATCATCAATAGTCTCCTTTGTGATTAATACCTGCTTTTTTATATTGCAAGAACAGAGGCTTGTTTTATCTTCAAATTTCCGGATCATTTTGCAAGATGTTTAAGTTTATATTTCCGGAGTGAAATTCCAATCGATAATTTAAAAAAATACTTTGGTTTATTAATTTCTTATAGCAATAAAGACAAAACACAAACAATTGCATAATAAGTAAAAAATTAATTAAAAAATAATATTTAAACCAAAAAAATAATTTAATATAATTTTAATCACAATAATTTACTGATGTAAATGAATTATTCGTACTTTTGTAGAAACACAAGCATTATGAATATTATTATTTTACATACCATTAAAAGTCCGACATAGTAGACTTATTGCTAATCCTATTTTCAATTCTCTTAGCAAAATCAACAATAGCAAAAAATACATTTAACAATGAAGACTGTAGGTCATTATTGTGGTTAATATCTGTGTTTACATGCTTAACCTTTGACTATAATATATTCTAAGGAATTGTTATACATATTGTCTGCGGAACAATACGTTATCCGAAAACTAAAAAAAAACGAAAACCATTTTTAATTTAAAAGTACAGTGATGCTTTTAACAATCCATGTTGTTAACTTAAATATTATTAACATAAATAAATTTACTAATGATGAAACGTTTTTTCTTACAAAGTTCATTTTTTTTACTAAGCTCTTTTACATTCGCCCAGGTAGGGATTAATACTTCTAATCCTGATCAAAGTGCCATTTTAGATGTCTATAGCCAAAATAAAGGAATGTTGATTCCGAGGCTTACTACTGCAAAAAGGGATGCTATTTCCAATCCGGCGAATTCTCTTTTAATTTATGATACCGATAAAAAATGTTTAAGCCAAAATATAGGCACACCTTCCAGTCCTGATTGGTTATGTATCAGCAATAATGCTGTAAAAATGTTTTACATGCCTAGTGTTTCTTTTGATACTTCTACCACAGCAGCTGGTAGAACTAAAGACCTATATACATTATATAAAACTCAGTTCGGATCTCCAAAGGCAAAGAGCACCAGCGCTCCGGTATCTATTCCTTTTTTCCCATCCAGCAAGGATCTTTACTATTATGTAACGGATGCTGATCCTAATGTATTCAGTAATATTAGTATTTCTGATGACGGTGTCATGAAATATGATGTAAAAGCAGCGGCTACAGACTGTTCTTTTATTAATATTGTTTTTGTTGTCAAATAATTGAGCTATGATAAAAAGGACCTCAATTGTAAGATACAAAAGATTTTTGCTCACTTTTTCATTGTTCATTTTCTCCCAAAATATCATGGCGCAGAATGAACAGGGAACCGGATATCCGTATTTTGTTAACTTTACGCAGGGGTTGCAGCCTCAGGAAGCCTATAAAGTAGCAACAAGCGGTGTCCAGAATGACGCTACGTTTACTACAGACGGATTACGACTGACCCGAAGTGTAAATAATATTTCAGGAGGGGTAATCCTGGCTGATAAAATATTCAAAAGTGATCAGGGAATCAAGTTCGAATTTGAATTTGCCATTTATGGAGGAAATACCAACGGAGGGGATGGCATCTCTATATTTTTGGTAGACGGATCTATCCCTAAAACCCAACTTAATCTCGGATATTTTGGTGGAGGATTGGGATATAGTTTTATACGTGGAGGTGAATCTACGGAAGGGCTTAGAGGAGCTTATCTAGGAATAGGCCTGGATGAATACGGAAATTTTAAAACCAGCTTTAATCAGAGAGAAAGGGTTAGAAATGGAATTTTTGGAGTGGGACTAGCCGATGGGCGAAGCAATATTTCTTTAAGAGGTAAACGTGGAAACCAATATCTGTCGTCGGCTGAGCCTGCGGGATATAATGGCTATCCATTACTTTACAGTACAGCTACCAACGCCTCCCCTTCCAGCAGCAACAGATCTGCTTATCTGGATACTACAACAGGAAAGTTTATTGGTATTAAAAACACGGGTCTTCAGCAATTCAGCATTGAAAGTGGTGGAACTTCCTTTCCTCTCAATGAAAATGATGGAAGATTCCGTAAAGCTTATGTCACATTAGTTCCCAACCCTTCCGGTGGTTACAATATAACCCTGGAAATACAGCATGGAACTGTGAAAGAAAAAGTGATTGATAATTATTATTATCCAACTTCTCTGAAATATACTGAGACTACCATATCCAACAATACGGTAAGAACGCTGGATACATCACCTCCTTCTACCTTTAGAATTGGTTTTGCCGCTTCTACAGGAGCTGCTAAAAACATCCATTTATTGAGAAACTTAGGGGTTACCAGGCCTTATGCTGCTGAAGTAACAGATGATCTGTTCGCGGGATGTCCTGGGATAAAATCAACGTATTATCCTTTGCTTAATGATGCGGCTTATTCTTCAGCAAACGGGCAAAATCCGCCAACCCTTTCATACAACAACCTTGATTTTAATTCATTCCGTTTTTTGGATAGCAATGGCGCTGTAATTCCTAATATAACAGGCGGTGTTTATACGAACAGTCAAGGGACATGGACCTATTCATCCACTACGGGAGCCCTTTCTTTCAGGCCTGCAATTGGATTTACAGGGGTTGCCCAAATACAATATGATATTAAAGGGGGTGGAAGCAATGGTACTGAAGCTCCTTACAATACGGAAGAATACAGATCATTACCGGCACTCGTACAGGTTAATATTTCAAGTGCAAATAACTGCAGCAAAGCCTGTGTTATTTCCAACAAAAATGTAACTCAGAAAATAACAAGATAATTTGATAAAAACCAGCTTTTGAGAGCTGGTTTTTTATTTTTTTACGGAATGAAGGTCAATACGTATTGTTTTTAATAAAATACTGAACAGCATCTTCGATTGCCTTATCAATAGATTGGTATTTGATTCCCAGCTCCTTTACCGATTTTTGGTTAGAATAATAATTACAAATCTGCAGGGCTTTCATATTGGAAGTGCTGATGCTTGTTTTTATGTTTAATTTTCTCAAACCGTCACCAATCAATCCAAGGAGACTCAAAATTCTATTGGGAATGGCTATCATAATTGGGTTTTGATCAGTAATTCGGTTTACTTTCTTAAAAAATTCACTGTAGCTTAGGTTTTCATTGGCTAAAAGGTATTTTTCACCAGTTCTTCCATTTTCGATAGCATTTAATATGCCGTGGGCTGCATCTTCCACATGTACAAAGTTCTTCCCTCCTTTCGGATAAAAGACCAGTTTCTTTTTCCAGGTCCAGAAGATTATTTTCCCGGAACTTGGCTTGCTATCATAAGCTCCGATCATAAAAGTTGGATTAACAATGATAACCTCTGTATTTTTACGGTTCTGTAAAAGATACTCTTCCGCTGCCAGCTTACTTTGAGCATAGAAAGAATAAGTAAAAGGATAAAGCTGGGGGGATTTTTCACTTCCCCAGAAGCCTGTATTTCCAAATCCTAATGTATTTGCTGTACTCACAAACAAAAACTTTTTCACTCCCATTACCTCTGCATGGGTAAACAGGTTCACTACGGTGTCATAATTCACGTTCTTATACTCCTCATAGCTGAGGAGGTTCTGCCGTGTTTCTGCCGCAATATGAATGATACAGTCAGTATTGCTGAGATGTGATGAGATATCGGATGAAAGATCTGTTTCCACCAATTTCAGATTTTCGTTTTCTTCGCCCAGCCAGCTGCTTTTCTTGCGCACCAGAGCAGTAACAGAATAACCATTTTGTAATAACTTAATGATAACATTAGTTCCCAGAAGCCCTGTTGCTCCGGTTACACAAATTTTTTTCATGCTTCGATTTCTCTTTTTATTGCCTGGGTCATCAGCGGAAGTTTTATCCATATCGGTAAAATTCTCATGATCAGCCAGCTGATTGGGTTCACCATAATTACGGAATCTTTTTTAAATAACTGGTGAATACAGTAAGAAGCTACTTTATCAGGGTTTAAAAGGGTCAGCCTTCCTAAAAAGCCTTGTTTTTCAATCCGTTTACATACATCCGTATTGGTTTTCATGGCTCCGGGATTCACTACGCTTACAAAAACATTGGTATCTTTCAGCTCTTCATGTAAGCCTCTGGAAAAGGAATGGATAAAGGTTTTAGAAGCCGGATATACTGTTTTAAACCCTATAGGGGAAAAAGCGGCCATGCTTGAAACATTTAAAATATAGGCTTTCGGCTGCCTTAAAAGATTAGGAAGAAGCTGATGGGTAATAAGTGAAGTGGCAGCCACATTCACCTGAAGGATAGTATTGATGTAGTCTGAGCTGGCTTCTGTAAATTTTTTGGTTCCCCCAAGACCTGCATTATTGATCAGGATATGAATGTCAAAGGATTGATTAAGCCATGCTGTAAGTTTCATCACATTATCATGTACGGAAAGGTCTACTTCATAATAATGGGCTTTTATAGGATAGTTTTTTTCGAGTTCTTCTGTAAGCTCTTTTAAATTCTGATTGGGAAGACTTACCAGAATAACATTGATATTTTTCCTGGCCAGATTTTCGGCAAATGCTTTTCCCAGTCCCTGGCTGGCTCCTGTAATAACGGCGTATGATTCTTTGGTTTCCATAAAACAAAATTTATGGTACAAAGCTAGTATAGATGTAAAATTTTAATGTTCCGACTTATCTTAATGAACTCATTTTATGACAACACTCAAAAAATATTAAAATATTGAATTACAATGGATTATCAACATTAAAAAGGTAAACTTTATAAATCGGAACTTATTTTTTTAAATTCTGAAGGGGTCTGACCGGTGAGTTTTTTGAACGTAGTATTAAAAGAAGTCTTGGAATTGAATCCCGACTCATAGGCAATTCCTAAAATTGAAAATTTACTGTCCGTATCTTTGAGAAGTACTTTTGCATATTCTACCCTGTATCCGTTGACATACTGGAAAAAGTTCTTTCCAAAACCGGTATTGATGGCATAAGACAGCTGATGACTGGAAACTTCAAGTGTTTCTGCTAATTTGATCAGGTTCAGCTCACTATCCAAATAAGGCTTACCGGTCTCCATCATGTTTTCCAGCTGAATTTTAATCTTACTTAATTCTTCATCTGAGATCAGCTTTCTTTTCACTTCTTCTTCATCAGCATCTTCATCAATAGAGATCAGCTCCTGGCGTTGTTTTTCTTCTACAGGATAAATCTCCTTTTGCTTCAGAGAATAATAAGCGACCCAGTAAATAACCAGCAAAAAAACTGCATTAATGAAGAAATTTAAAGAGGTGGGATCATAAAACAGGTTGTAGATCACATAAATAATATTGACAATAAAAAGTACAACGATAATATACTCCAGCCAGTTTAGGTTAATTCCTTCTGTATTGGAGGAAAACTGCTGAATTTTTCTTTGATGCTTTCTGATGATAATATAAGAAAGTCCGGTGTAAAACAGGGCCTGAATGAGGATTAAAATAACACTCAGATATTCAAATGGATTACTGAGTCCGGATTTTATCAGGAAAAGACATACCAGAAAAGCTGCCGGAAGCAGTAGAAATTTAAGATCCGTAATTTTAAAAGTAAAAGAAGGATTGGTATAAAACAATACGCTGAAATAAAAAACAATGGGCGTTAGAAACTGGATAAAACGCACTACATACAGAGAATGGAACTCAATTACTGATCCGGTGATTAAAAACAGAACCTCATCCATCCAAAAGGTAGACCACAGAAACAGAAAAACCCCGAACCAGAAATTCGCTTTTCTGTTAACTTGTAAAGGGTTGGTGAGTTTCAGCAGGGAAAGCAAAACCAATGAACCATAGATAAGTATCACGATGAAACTGTTTAATTCTGATGTGTTCATTGGTTTTGATATTTTTAGTAAAAATAGTATTTTATCCTATTCTTTTCCTGACAAAGATCTGATATCCCAGATAAATCAACGGCAGTGACATCACCCCCAAGAAAAGCATATTACTCATTGCCAGCTGTGGGTGCATTACAATAGAATAAATAAGCCCAAAAAATGCACCTCCCAAATGAGCGGCATGTCCCAGGTTATCCCATTGTTTAGGATTCAGCATCATGTATACTGAATATCCAAAGTATAATGTTCCGAACAACCATCCCGGAAGGAAGTTAACACTGATTTCATTCGGTGCCATTGCAATAGATGCAAAAATAATTCCTGACACAGCACCAGAGGCACCAATAGCAGAATACCACGGTTGTTTTTTATAGATCTGCAGACTGAATAAATTCCCAAGAATCATTGATCCGAAATACACGATCAAAAATCCTATTTCTCCAAAGAAATGAATAACCACTCCCTGAAAAAAGTAGAGAGAAAGCATATTAAAAAATAAATGCATAAAATCTGCATGCAAAAATGCAGAACTGATAAGCCTGATATATTCTTTCCGATTGGCAATAGCCCCAACATTAAATTTATATTTTTCAAATAAACTTGTATTGTTGAGTCCCATGTAACTAAAAATACATGTAACAGCCATTATAATTAAAACAACTATATTCATCTGATGTCTTTTTTATCTATTTTTTTGATCTGAAATTCTTTATTTATTCAGATTCATTATTCTCTCCATCCTGAAACAGATCACCGATGATCCCTCCATCTTCATCCATATCTCCTGTCTGTTCCGGCTCTTCGTAAACTTCGGGTTCTTCTTCCACAGGTTCTGGAATCGTGATGTTGATTGCTTTCACCTTAAATTTCGTGAACTGATTTCCAATTGCTTTTATTCCTTTTACAGTAATAAACTCATCAATGTTGATAGTCTCAGGCTCACGGTCTTTTCCTTTATCTTTTGCAAAAATAATCTCAGCTGTTGCTTCGTTGGCCACGATTACATTTTCAATGAACGATTTTGGATGTTCTGAAGGCATAAAAGTCTGTACATTAACGGTATTTTCCAATAAGAATCTCTTGATAAAGTACATATCTTTTTCTCCGTCATAGTAAATACAGGTAATAGGCTGTCCGGGCCTCCATTTTTCAAGCACCAGGTATTCATCATCAAAACGGTTGCCCAAGTCGAAAGAAACCAGCTTTACTTCGCCATTGGTATTAATGGTCAGAATCTTGTCATCGCCTTTGAAGCTGCCTAATAAAGTTCCTCTTGCATCCGCATTCAGTCTTCTTACCGTATCGTCGAACCATATCTTTCTCGGGGCCAGT
Source organism: Chryseobacterium sp. Bi04 (assembly GCF_918698085.1). Lineage (GTDB taxonomy): Bacteria > Bacteroidota > Bacteroidia > Flavobacteriales > Weeksellaceae > Chryseobacterium. The sequence continues at coordinate 29,705 of NZ_CAKKLP010000003.1, read as the reverse complement.
GTAGAAACACCCTCTTCCTTCATATCAACTTTCTTCACTGCATATTTGGTCACAAGATTTCCTTTGGAATCTCTTCCTTTAATGGCAAGTTCGGAGAAGTTGATCTCCATTTTATTTTTCCTGATCCTTGGGTTCGGTTTTAAAAGGACGGTCACGGTCTCCGCTTCCCCGTTAGGGTTAGCTGAAAAATACAGCATTTCTGAACCTTTTTTATCTGAAGCCAAAGGATAATCCGTATTTCTTGTTACTCCGGTTACAGAAAAACGTTTCATATAATAAGGACCATCTCTACCTTCGCGGTAAATCATATTATATACAGTCCTTTTATCATTTTTCTTCCAGATTGCCACGTGGAGAAGATCCTTTCCTATAAAAGTTTTAGCTTCCACTTTTACCACTTTCATGCTTCCATCTTTTCTGAAAGTAATGATATCATCAATATCAGAACAATCGAACATATACTGATCTTTTCTCAGGGATGTTCCGATGAATCCTTCTTCAAAATTGGCATAGAATTTTTCGTTTGCTACGGCTACTTTTGTTGCATCAATAGTATCGAAGATTCTAAGTTCTGTTTTTCTCTGCTTATCTTTTCCGTATTTCTTCTGAATATTTAAATAATACTCAATAGCATAAGGAATCAGATTAGCCAGGTTGTGTTTTACCTGTTCTATTTTACCTTCAAGGGAGGCAATATTTTCTTTAAATTTATCTAAATCGAATCTTGAAATTCTCTTGATCCTGATCTCTGTTAATCTTAAAATATCCTCTTCCGTTACTGCTCTTAAAAGATGTTTGGTATGAGGCTTTAATCCTTTATCTATTGTCTTTAGTACATCATCCCAGGTTTTTACCTCTTCAATATCGTGATAGATCCTGTTTTCGATGAATATCCTTTCTAATGAAGAAAAATGCCAGCTTTCCTGAAGTTCGTGAAGCTCAATTTCGAGTTCTTTTTTCAGCAAAGAAACCGTATGATCCGTATTCATTTTCAGGATTTCCGAAACATTCATAAACATAGGCTTATCTCCTACAATTACACAGGCATTGGGAGAAATAGTCACCTGGCAGTCTGTAAATGCATAGAGAGCATCAATTGTCTTGTCCGGTGAAACATCATGATGAATATGGATCAGAATTTCCACTTTATCTGAGGTATTGTCCTCAATTTTCTTGATTTTGATCTTCCCTTTCTCGTTCGCTTTTAAGATAGAATCTATCAGATCACTCGTAGTCTTGGAGTAAGGAAGTTCAGAAATAACCAGAAGATGTTTATCTGTCTGGGTAATTTTTGCTCTCGCTCTTACTTTTCCTCCTCTGTGACCGTCATTATATTCGGAAACATCCAGATAACCGGCCGTCAGGAAGTCAGGAAATATTTCAAATCTTTTTCCTTTTAAATAGGCTACGGAAGCATTGATCAGCTCATTAAAATTGTGCGGAAGTATTTTGGTGGAAAGCCCTACCCCAATTCCTTCCACTCCCTGAGCCAACAGCAAAGGGAATTTTACAGGAAGATCAATAGGTTCATTATTTCTGCCGTCATAGGATTTTGCCCATTCTGTTGTTTTGGGATTAAATACCACTTCCAGTGCAAAAGGAGTCAGCCTGGCTTCAATATACCTTGCAGCAGCTGCAGAATCTCCCGTATAGATATTTCCCCAGTTTCCCTGGGTATCTATCAGGATTTCTTTTTGCCCGATCTGCACCATGGCATCCGTAATGGAAGCATCACCGTGAGGGTGATATTTCATGGTATTTCCTACAATATTAGCTACTTTATTATATCGGCCATCTTCCAGTTCTCTCATAGAGTGCATAATCCTACGCTGAACAGGTTTCAGCCCGTCATACACCGAAGGGATAGCTCTATCAAGAATTACATAGGAAGCATAATCCAGAAACCAGTCTTTATAAAGCCCGGAAACTTTCTTTAAGCTTTCACCCTCATGCGAATATTCTTCTGTCATTTTTATTATTAATCTTTTTTCTCTTTATTAGCTTTCACTACTTTGTTCAGAGAGAGTTTTAAATCATTTACTTCTTTTCCGTTCAGATAAGAGATCTGGTACTTCAGTACTGTAGAGCCGTTATTCTTACTTGAAATGGTAATATATAGTCTTTTGATAAAGAGGATAGTTATTACATCATATTTTATCAGTTTATATTTTGGAAACTCATCATACAGAGGAGTATTCAAAAAAGGAATAATATTTCTGTTTTTAAAATTCAGGGCTTCTCCATCACTGTCATATTCAAAAATCTGTCGTCCGTTAAGATGGAAGGCGATTAACATCAGCACCGGGACGATAATCAGTAAATAGCTTTCATTTCCCAATGCATTAAACCTATATTCATTAGCTAAAAACCCGACTATTCCCAATACAACCATCATAAGGAGCAACGTATTGATAAAATTGTACAACGATGCTTTGTTACGGTTACTTAGTCTCATTAATTGTCATGTTTATTGTAAGTTTTAAGAGGTGCTTATTTCATCCAAAGCTTCTTTCTTATCAATATCCGTTTCCTCCACCACCAGATTTTCCAGGATAAATGTCTGCCTGTCCGGTGTATTTTTCCCCATATAAAATTCCAGAAGCTGTTCTATGGTCTGATCTTTTCCGATGACCACAGGCTCTAAGCGGATATCTTTTCCGATGAAATGTTTAAATTCATCCGGAGAGATTTCTCCAAGTCCTTTAAATCGGGTAATTTCCGGGTTTTTCCCAAGTTCATTTAAAGCTTTTATTCTTTCTGCTTCGGTATAGCAGTATCTTGTTTCTTTTTTATTCCTCACTCTGAATAACGGGGTCTGAAGAATATAAAGGTGATTGTTCTTGATCAAATCGGGGAAGAACTGCAGGAAGAATGTGATCATCAGTAAACGGATATGCATCCCATCAACATCGGCATCCGTGGCAATGATTACCTGATTATACCTAAGGTCTTCAAGACTTTCTTCAATATTTAAAGCAGCCTGAAGAAGGTTAAATTCCTCATTTTCATATACTACTTTCTTCGTAAGACCATAACAGTTCAAGGGTTTTCCTTTCAGTGAAAATACAGCCTGTGTTTCTACATCTCTGGATTTTGTGATAGATCCTGATGCAGAGTCACCCTCGGTAATGAATATTTGGCTATCGCCTTTTCTTTCTGCTTTCTGATCGTTATAATGCTGTCGGCAGTCGCGAAGCTTTTTATTGTGAAGAGACACTTTTTTGGCTCTTTCTCTTGCCAGCTTCTGTATTCCTGAGAGTTCTTTTCTTTCTCTTTCGGAAATCAATATTTTCCTTTGGATCGCTTCTGCAATTTCAGGATTTCTGTGCAGGAAATTATCCAGTTTGCTTTTAAGAAAATCAATGATAAAGGTTCTTACAGTAGGCCCGTTTGGTCCTATATCATTAGACCCTAATTTTGTTTTGGTCTGGGACTCAAAAACAGGTTCTTCTACATTGATGGAGATGGCAGCAATAATAGATTTCCGGATATCGGAAGCATCGAAATTTTTATTGAAAAATTCACGGATAGTCTTCACATATGCTTCACGGAATGCATTGAGGTGCGTTCCTCCCTGAGTTGTATTCTGTCCGTTTACGAATGAAAAATAGGTTTCCGTCTGGGATTTATCTGTATGAGTGATCGCCACTTCAATATCCTCATCTTTCAGATGAACGATAGGATAAAGGGTATCGCTTTCAAGTTCTTCTTCCAATAGGTCTTTCAGACCATTTTCAGAAAAATAGGTTTCTCCGTTGAAAAGGATTTTCAGTCCTGGGTTCAGGTAAGCATAGTTGCGGAGCATTCTTTCGATATACTCTTTTCGGTATTTAAAATGCAGGAATATTTCACCATCAGGAATGAAGGAAATCTCCGTACCGTTTCTGTCTGAAGTTTCTCTTTCCTCAAAGTTTTCCGTGATCATTCCCCGGGAAAATTCAGCTACCTTCATCTTTCCGTCACGGAAAGACCGTACTCTGAAATAGTCTGAAAGGGCATTAACGGCTTTGGTACCTACCCCATTCAGTCCGACTGATTTTTTGAACGCCTTACTGTCGTATTTACCCCCGGTATTCATTTTGGAGACGGCATCTACCACTTTCCCCAATGGAATTCCACGGCCAAAGTCACGGATCGTAACTTTACCGTCATCCACTTTTATTTCAATTCTTTTACCGGACCTCATCCTGAACTCGTCTATAGAGTTATCCAGAATTTCTTTAAGTAAAATGTAAATACCATCATCAGCGGAAGAGCCATCGCCGAGCTTCCCGATGTACATGCCGGGGCGCAGACGGATATGTTCCTGCCAATCGAGGGTTCTGATATTATCTTCTGAGTAGGTTGGATTTATTTCTTGTGACATATATGATTTCAGCAAACATACAAAAGTACGAAATTGTACAAAATTATCCGAATTTTTTCAATCTGTTTTTTAGTATTTTCTCTCATATTTTGCATTATTATCCTTCAAACTATATCTTTACATTATTATTCATATCCACGTGAAAAATTTATTTATTTTTCTGGTAATTTCTTATATTTTTCTTTTATCATCAATATTTTTTGCTCAAATCCCCGGATTGGTAAATTATAGTGAAGAGGAAGGACTGAACAGTTCATATACCTATACCTTAAGCCAGGACCTCAACGGTTTTATCTGGATAGGAAGTGATAATGGACTATTTCGCTTTGATGGAAAAGAATTTAAGCAGTATAATAAAGCAGACGGATTAAAAAACATTGAAGTCTTATCCTGTCATCAGTTATCGAATGGAGAAATTTTCATTTTATCTTTTCTTAATGATTTTGCGTATTTGAAAGACGGCAGAATTATTAATTCAGACTCGAATAAGGAGCTCAAAAAAATGCATTTTGAACATAATCCCAGCATTTATATTCATCAAGATGCAATCTATATGTATGCACCCGGCAATCCTAAGAATATGTATATTTACAGGAACGGAAAGGTTAATACAATCCCGTTATTCATTAATGGAGACGGCTCTTCTCATGCAATTTCTTTCGATCTTTCTAACCACCTCCTCTATTTGGCTGATAAAAGTGGAAAAAAGAATATTGAAGCTTATGACATTGTCACCAGAAAGAAAACATCCTGTAATATTCCATTAGGAAAAAAAACAATGGTATACAGGAAGGATAGCTTTTACATTTTTAAAAGCCAGGGAAAGATTGAAATTTATAAACTACACGATAAGTTCACTTTTAAAAAAATCCAGACCTACTTCACGAATGAGAATATCCAGCATGTATTTATAGATAAAAATTACGGAATATGGCTAAGCCTGGAAAATGGAGGTGCACTGCATTTCAAACAGACCTTACTGGACAGCAGGAAGCTTTCTGATCCGGTAAAATTCTTAGACCAATATGTCATCAACAGTATCCTGGCAGATCATGATAATAACATCTGGTTTTCTACCCAAAACAATGGGATTTATTTTATTACTGACAAGTTCCTTAAGAGTTATATGCATCTGCCCATCAAAAATAATTCGGCTTATATAACGGCTATTGCAGGAAATGACAGCGGTATTTTTTTAGGATACAACGAGGCAAAAAGCGGTATATACCGTTCCCATACCATAAAGGATATTGTTTTTGAAAAAAACAGGAAGATAGAGCATAAAGCTATATTTTCAGAAGGCAATACAGTAATATTTGGTTTAAGCAGAAGCCTTATCCAATACAACACAGCCACTAAAAAGAAATATATTTTAAATGCATCGGATTATAATCCAAAAAATGTTCTGCCATATATCCAAGGGTCCGTATTAATCTGTTCGAATGACGGCCTGACTGCTTATAATTACAATGCGCATACATATTCTAAAATTCTGCAGCAGGAAAGGATTTATACAGCGCTGCTCTATGATACGGACAGTCTGTTTGTGGGAAATTTTAAAGACCTCTATAAAATGAACACCCGGACAAAAAAGAAAAGTCTCTTCCTGGAGGGCTATTATTTTACAGATATAAAAAAGCTAAGTCATAATCTATATGTGGGAGCCACCAATTTAAATGGTATTATCCTCTTCAGCAACAGTAAAATTCTAAAAAGGTTAACACAAGGCAGCGGTCTTCTGACCAGCCAGATCAAAAAAATAGAAGTAGAAAATAAAAATGTTTTCTGGGCAAGTACCAATTCAGGCTTAAGTAGAGTTGAGATCCGAGGTACTGCTATAAAGATCAATAATTTCACACAGACTGACGGCTTGCCTTCAAATGTTGTAGCGGGATGTGTCATAAAAGGAGATACCCTCTTTGCCGGCACTTCAAAAGGATTAGGAATACTTTCAATCAGAAATTTATTATCGCAGAAGAAGTTCATTCATAAAAAGGTGATCATTAATTCTATTACGATTGGCAGTCAGGAATTCTTCAATCTGCAACAAAAACTTACAAGCCAGACTCCCAACAATAACATTGTATTTAACCTGAGTTTCCCGGATTATGCTTCACAGGGAAAAATAAGTTATAAGTATAAAATTGAAGGCCTGAATGATACCTGGGAAACCAGCAGTTCTTCTAAGATCATATTAAACTCCCTACCACCAGGAACTTACACTTTTAAGGTATTGGGATTAGGCTATAACGGAAAACAGTCATATACCTCTACAGATGTTAATTTTAAAATTGAACCTAAATTCTGGCAGACCTGGTGGTTTAAGTTCCTGATGATTGTTTTGGGAGCTGTAATACTTTTTATCCTGATCACTTTATATTTTCAGAAAAAAAGAAACAAGAAACTGGAAAACCTTTATTACGAGAAGAAGATTGCAGAACTCGAGCTGCAGGCGATAAAGGCACAGATCAACCCTCATTTTATTTACAACTGCCTCAATTCTATACAGTTTCTGCTGTATAAAAAAGATTATGCAGAAACAGAGAACTATTTGGATATTTTCTCACAAATGATCAGAAAAACACTTCATTATTCTGAAAAAACATTCATGCCTATACAGGAAGAAGTGGAATACCTTTCCCTGTATCTGAACATGGAGAAACTTCGTTTAAAAGAGCAATTTGATTATTCAATACATATATCGGAAACCGTGGACAAAAGCTGGACTATTCCTTCCCTTCTGATACAGCCTTTTGTTGAAAATGCAATAAAACACGGTGTTTCAGCATTAGCAGACCGGAAAGGAAAAATAGATATCAGGTTTGATTACAGCGGTTCGTCACTTTGTATAACGGTTGAGGATAACGGAAACGGAATAAGCAGCAAAGATCAGACGATTATAAAATCCGGTTCTTTTGGCGTAAAATTATCTCAAAAGAGAATTGAAACATTTAAGCAGCTTTTTGAGACTAATATCATTTTAGTCATTAAAAACCTTTCTGAGCAAGGACAGGAACACGAACAAGGAACTCAAATTAAAATTTATATCACCCCCCATGAAAACCAAAATACAAGCCTGCATCATTGATGACGAACAAGACGGAAGAGATTATATTGCTCTCCTGCTGCAAAACGAATTTCCGGAAATTCAGACTATATTTCAGGCATCAAGCATAGAGGAAGCTTATATTTATCTTTCCAGAAATTCACCGGACATTCTTTTTTTGGATATCCAGCTGAAAGATGGGACGGCCTTTGATCTGCTGTCTCAATTCAAATCGATAGATTCCCAGATTATTTTCATTACAGCATTTGAAAATTTTGCGATCCAGGCCATTAAAAATGGTGCTGCAGATTATCTTTTGAAGCCGATAAAAAAAATGGACTTCATCATTGCGGTTAATAAGACCCTAGAAAATATCAAAAAAAATAAAATAATTCCTGCAGGTTCTTCGAAGAAAAATAAAATCAGTCTACCTACTCTGCAAGGCTTTAAATTAACAGATATTAATGACATCATACGATGTGAAGCAGATTCAAGCTATACCACATTTTACCTCGCAGACAAAACCAAAATTATTGTTTCCAAAACTCTACACGAGTTTGAAGAATTCCTTTCGGAGTATAATTTTTTCAGAATCCATCATAAGCACCTCATTAATCTTTCTCACCTTAAAGAGTACATCAAAGGAAAAGGAGGCCAGGTAATCATGACAGACAACTCTGTACTGGATGTTTCTGTTCGCAAAAAAAATGATTTTTTGTCGAAAATAGAACATATGGAGTAAAAACAGATCCGCCCGTTTCTATTTTATTCTTTTACTGCTCAAGATGCAGTTCAATGAAACCTTCCAATACACTTATCGTATGACACTTCGGGTATGCTTTAGGAACATAATACCCAAAAGTCAATTCAGTATTTTAAACATCCATGCTTAATTCAACAGACCCTCAAACCAGAGTAGTCAGCATTATTCTATTAAAGATATCTGTCTCTATTTTCATTTAATCCGTCTTTATATACACTTATTGAAAAACCAATTACACTTACAAAGTGAAGATTGATTTCCATTAAAAATATATTTAATCTTGTATAGACAATAACAACTCATTATCAATAAGATACGGCGGGGTAAAAACAAAATGAAACTCAAAAAAAATTAAAAAACGCTGAAAATTACTCCATGGCGGGAAGACAGGAGTAAAAACTAAATTTCAATATCATGAAACTAGAAAGTTTAAAATCAGAAAAATTTAAAAAATTAGACAGTCACGCGATGCATGAAATTAAAGGAGGTCTTGTGGAAAGAACCGGGTCCGGCTCTCTTATTGGAACCCCGGGAGGAGGTATACGGACTGCCAGCTCTGATACATTAATCTGGGATGACAACGGTGGAGGCTTACAGCATGTAAGTTTCGTGGATGCAAAAACAGGGTTGGAAATATCCTATTTTATGTAATACAACCATAATTCTAATTCTTACAGGAACTATCAGGATAACAGTTGAACCTGAAGAATACTGTACGCTGAACAACAGTCTCAAGGCGAAAGACAGAGATAACTAAAAAATTTAATAATGAAACTAGAAAAATTAACATCAGAAAAATTCAGAGCATTACATAATGACCTGATGGGTAAAATTAGAGGCGGTCAGAATGTGGCAACCAACGCCGGGGCATTTATGAATGGCGGTGTTCCCGATATTTCGACTCATGACATCAACGTTTATAACGACAGAGGTACTCTCCTCACTCAAATCTTCTATGCTACCGATGGCAGTAAGCATGTTATATCTGTGTAAAAAAAATACGCTGAACAATTACTTCATGGCGGAAAGACAGAAGTAAAACTAAATCCAAAATTTATGAAAAAATTAGAAAGTTTGACGTCTTTGAAATTCAAAGAAATGACTACAAGCCAAATGAGCACATTCAAAGGAGGAGCTATTATTGCAACACAGGGTGCTTATTCTCCAGACCATGGAACATCATGGGTCCGATGCCCTGATAGAGAAGATACTGTTCTTAAATGCAAGGAATATCTTATTAATGATGTATGGTATGGAGGTACTTACTAGTGATTAGCATAATGGTCATTAGTAATATCTAAGTTATTGCGGGATGCGATAAGTATCCCGCATTTTAATTATAACTGATTGTCATAGAAGTAAATAAATATATGATGCACCTGATCCAAAGTAACAAAAATGACCGATCCACTAATGATGTGCTGGACTGGATTTTTTATCTGGAAAATAAAAATAAAATCTGCCGTATCAATAATGAAACAGTTATTCAAAGTATCAGTTTTAAAATATCAAATACAGAAGGCTTTTCAGTGGAGTTATCTACCGACCAGGGGAACATTAACAGCAAGGAAATTAAAAAATTCTGGTATAGAAGAGGAAACTTTAAAAGCAATAAGGGATTTACATTATCCATGCACGACACTAAGTTGAAACAAATGATTTTCCGGATTCAGGATAATTTTCAAAGAGAAAATGAAAGAATGATTGACAATGTCTACTCAGCTTTCGAAAAAGGAGGAAGGATAAACAGATTTCAGGAAAATGTTACCAATAAAGTGCATAATCTTAGCCTGGCCAATGATGCAGGATTAAAAATACCGGAAACATTAGTGACCAACAATATAGATGAATTATTAAGCTTTTCTGCGAGACATAATTCAATTATTACAAAAGATATTGAATTTAATTCATTTCAGTTTACCTATACAGAAGGTTCAGAGGTATATATCCATCAACCCGTTCTCAAACTTTCAAAAAGCGATATTCAAAATCTGAGCATACAAAACAATGGAAAAGAGTTCAGCCATTTTTCCATGTACCAGGAGTATACCGAAAAGAAGTATGAACTACGCATCTTTTATCTGAAAGGTAAGTTTTATACTATGGCCATTTTCTCACAAGCCAACGAAAAAACAAAAACTGATTTCAGAAACTATGATAATGAAAGACCAAATCGGTGTGTCCCTTATCAATTACCCAAAGAAATAGAGGTAAAATTAACCTCATTTATGCAAAGCATTGATATGAATTCCGGTTCTATTGATATGATCTATACTCCTGAAAAAGAATATGTCTTTCTGGAAGTAAATCCTATAGGGCAGTTTCAATGGTTGTCTAAATGCTGTAATTATGATATTGAGCGACAGATTGCTTTTGATCTATTAAAAGAAGAAATATGAAAAAAGAAGAGCAAGAAAAAATAAAAGAAGAAATACAAACCTGGATGGCAGAAAACAAAAGCCAGCTATCTTTACATTCACACACCTGGAATATAGATGTATTTGAAAGTAAAAAAAATAGTGATTTCCAGGAATCTTTAAAGCTGGGTAAGTACAATGCAGAGCTGGCAGAGGCTGACCCTTTTTACAAACCTTATTCTAAAATGCATATATTATAACTATGGATCACTTGCTGCTTTTATACAGTCACTGTATCATCGTAAAAGGAGCTTCCCGCTCGGTAATCTGCGATCTTCAGAGAAGGAAGATTTATCCTGTACCTCATTCTCTGGTGTCATTATTTACAGATGAAAGGTATATTAATGTCCCTGAAATCCTGATACAGCTCGATGATGATGAAAAAGAAATATTTCATGAGTATCTGGAGTTCATAGAAGAACATGAATTTGCATTCTACTGTTCTTCTGAAGAAATAGAATTATTCCCTAAAATGGCTGAAGAATGGTTGTTTCCGGCTCATATCTCTCACTGTATTCTGGATGCGGAGTATGAACTTCCATATTTCGACACCCAATTTCTTGAGCAGTTGGAAGCACTCTGCTGTAATTTTATTCAGTTCAGATTCTTTAAGGAAGCATCCTGGAATGAATTAGAAAGAATAATGAGTATGATAACTCCTTCACAAATAAAATCCGTGGAGATTATACTTCCCTGTAAAAATGAAGATCTTTTTTATCAAAGCATCGAATTATTTGTCAGGAAACATAAAAAAATAAGCAGTCTTACCATTACCGGAACCAATGTAACAAAAATTTATAAGGAAGGCAGTCACGGAACTGGTTATATATTGCAGACTGACAGGATTATTGACAGCGAAATTCACTGTGGGGTTATCGATAGCAGTTTATTCTCCATTAATATTACAACCTTTACCGAATCTTTGGCTTTCAACAGTTGTCTTAACCGGAAAATTGGTATCGACACTAAGGGTCATATTAAAAACTGCCCCAGCATGAAAAAAAGTTTTGGCCATATAAAGGATACCTCTTTGGAAGATGCTATAACCCAGCCGGATTTCAAAAAATACTGGACTCTCAGTAAAGATAAAATCTCAAAGTGTAAAGACTGCGAATTCCGTCATGTATGTACCGATTGCCGGGCCTATCTGGATGAACCTGGCAATATATACTCAGCACCGCTGAAATGTGGGTATGATCCTTACACATGTATCTGGGAAGAATGGAGTAATAATCCTTTAAAAGAAAAAGCAATACAATATCACCAGATGCAGGAACTGATGATCAATAGATGATACTTCCCAATTTCTATCTGGCTTCCAGCTTACCGATTACATTTTTCAGCATGGCCGGAACAATCAGTCTGTGAAAATGGCGAACCGGTAAAAAATATAAGATTCCCAGCCAGTTATGAAATTTTACAGTCGTAGAAATGGTCAGTGCTTTTTCAGTCTTATCATCCTGGATTTTATCAAGCAGCAGGGAAACTCTGAAGTCGAGATGTTTATCATCCTCTCCCAGTATAATTTCATTTTCTGTTTTTTCAAATACTGTAAAAATCCCCATACGTTCCCCCACTTCACACTGAAAGTGATCAGCAGCCTGAGCCTTATCAGGATCTGCTCCTGTTTTTAATCCAAATAATCCAACCACTTTATTCCTGAAGGCAAACATTTTCTTTCCCCATTGCGGACCACTGATAAAAAAAGCTTTCCCAACTTCTGAGATGTCAATATCTGACTTGCTGTTCATTACTTCACCCGCAAAGCTGTCAACATAATCAAAATCCTTTTGGTCTTTAGCTAACACCGATTTTTGCGGAAAGTCAATCTTCTTAATCTTCATTTTCATGGGTTTAATGGGTTATTGGTCTACCAAATGTAGGTATCTTCCAACGAAGTAAAAAGAAAAAAGCATCTTTTTTTAAACAAATGTTTATTTAATTTCTAACCTACAAATCTATCGCCATAAGCTGAGTTTCTATGAGAATAGCGCTTCTTATTAACCCAAATCAAATTCAGATTCAGAGAGAATTCTTGATTTAATTCTCGATCATTTCAAACTGTTTTAAATATTTCATTAAATTCGATACTGAAAAAATCGTTTTATGATACAACTTCCTTTATCAAAACTTTCCAATGTGGGAACTACCATTTTCAGCCAGATGACACAGCTGGCCAATGAGAATGAAGCCATCAACCTCTCTCAGGGCTTTCCTGACTTTATGCCTGATATGGAACTCTTAAACCATGTAGACCATTTCATAAAAAAAGGGTTCAATCAGTATGCTCCCTTAGGAGGAATGATTGGATTAAAGGAAGAAATTGCCCGGAAAATTGAAAACAGCCATCAGGCGACCTATCATCCGGACACAGAAATAACCATTACCGCAGGAGGTACTCAGGCCATTTTTACAGCAATTGCCGCTTTTATAAAAAAAGAAGATGAAGTTATTATCTTTGAACCTGCCTATGACTGTTATGAGCCTACGGTAGAACTTTTCGGAGGTGTCGTAAAGCGTTTTGAGATGAAAGCTCCGGACTATGAGATCAACTGGAATGATGCAAAAAAGCTGATCAGCGGGAAAACGAAAATGATCATTCTTAACAACCCTAATAACCCTTCCGGAAAGATCCTGAAAGAAAATGATATTCAGGAACTTATCAACATTGTAAAAGATACTTCCATTCTTATTTTAAGCGATGAAGTCTATGAAAATATTGTTTTCGACGGGAAACAGCACTTAAGCATCTGCCAGCATCCCGAACTTAAGGAAAGAAGCCTGCTGGTAGCCTCATTTGGAAAACTTTTCCATGTTACAGGCTGGAAAGTAGGCTATTGTGCAGCACCGAAAAACTTAACCGATGAATTCCGAAAAGTTCATCAGTTTAATGTTTTCTGTGTCAACACTCCTATTCAGCTTGCCCTGGCAGAATATATGAAAAATGACGAACATTATACTCACCTTAATCAGTTCTTTCAGGAAAAAAGAGATTTTCTGAGAGAAGGCCTTTCCGGGACTTCTTTTGAATTACTGGATTGTGAAGGAACTTACTTCCAGGCCGTCAAATACAATAAGATTTCTGATAAAAATGATTTTGACTTCGCAACCCTGCTAACGGTGGAACACAAAGTGGCAAGTGTTCCTTTTTCTTCCTTTTACAAAAACAAAATCAATGAAAATGTCATCAGATTATGTTTTGCCAAGAAACAGGAAACACTGGAAAAAGCTATTGAAAACCTTTCAAAAGTTTAGCTGCTTATCCTTTATATTTATCATACTTTGAACCGCCTGATCACAGTCGGTTCTTTTGTTTTCTCTTATTTTCATTAAGCAGAAAATAACATATAAAAGTAGACAACCTCTCAATTTTATCCACACAATGTGATATATTTCAACTATTTTACATATCTTAGTGAAAATCAAACAAATAAATATACTATGGAAACGAAAATCTTATCGAAAGGAAAAAAACTTAACAAAAAAGAGTTGAAAACGATTGCCGGAGGTATGCTGAACTGTATGCCTGCTCAGGAAATCTGTCCTCCGCATCTTGAACCGTGTGAATCTCATGTTGATGAGAATGGCTGTTCAATGATTTCTCCTTTTTGCGGCCAAAAAATATGCAGACCCCAATAATATTCAGCATACTCATTTAAAATTAAAACCATGAAAAAACAAACAGTAAACAAAGGAAAGAAGTTAAATAAGAAAGAATTGAAAATGATCACCGGAGGGCTTGTAAGATGTATCATTTCCGGTACACGCTGCCAGTACTACGGACCGGGTTGCAAAGAACCTCAGTGCCAGCCACCTACCCCCGTTGATCCCATCGAAATAGTGGATCCTGTATTTCCAATAAACTAGATTCAAACGTTATTACAAATAAAAAAGAACCAGCCCTCTCAGGGTTGGTTCTTTATTTATATCATTTCAGAGTGCTTATAAAAACATTCCTCCCGAAGCTTCAATTCTCTGCCCATTGATCCATCCTGCGTCTTCGGTACATAAAAATGCCACTACTCCACCTATATCGTCAGGAAGTCCAACTCTTCCTAAGGCTGTAGCCCCTGCAACTACGGCGTTTATATCTTTATCATCTCTTACTCTTCCTCCTCCAAAATCTGTTTCAATCGCGCCTGGAGCCACTACGTTAGCTTTAATTTTTCTACTTCCCAACTCTTTGGCCATGTACTTTGTCAGCATTTCTACCCCTGCTTTTATAGAACCGTAAACAGATGATCCCGGCGTAGCAAATCTTGCCAGCCCTGAAGAAATATTTACAATTCCTCCTCCATCATTGATAAACGGTAAAAATTTCTGAGTTAGGAAAAATACACCTTTGAAATGAATATCCACAATATCATCAAGCTGTTCTTCAGTAACTTCGGTAATAGGTGAATATAAAGCTGTCCCTGCATTATTGATCAGGTAATCAATAGTTGGACTTCCTGTATTTTGCTGTAAATGATCCGTAACTTCTTTTACGAATCCGTCAAAGCTCCTGATATCTTTTGTATCCAGCTGAAAAGCGGCTGCCTTTCTTCCCAACGCTTTAATTTCCTCTACTACAGCTTCTGCTTCTTCTTTATTGCTTCTATAGGTAATAATGACATCCAATCCTTTTTGAGCAATTTTAAGTGCAGAATTCTTACCCAATCCCCGGCTTCCTCCGGTTACCAGCGCAATATTTGTTTTTGTGTCCATTTTATTTTGATTATTTTGATGTTACAAAGTTGGGGTATTTTCAGCGTCAACGGTTTGCTTGAATCAATCTGAAATTTGCAAAATTCAAATCATGAACGAAATTCTAATGGGGCAAATGTTGTTTTTCTTTTAAAAAAGTTTGAAAAGTGGGCAATTTCTTCAAAACCCAAAGCATAAGAAATCTCAGAAACATTCCATTTAGTTTGTTTTAAAAGGATTTTAGCCTCCTGGATAATGCGGTCTGCAATAAATTCGGTAGTTGTTTTCCCTGTATTTTCTTTCAGCTTTTTATTTAAGTAATTAACATGAACAGCCAATCGGTCCGCATAATCTTTGGCCGTCTTCAACTGCAGTCTCTGTTCTGTAGATTCAATAGGAAACTGTCTTTCCAGCAATTCTATAAATAAAGAAACCACCCTCATGGAAGCATCGTTTGAAGTTGAAATATTGGATGCCGGCTGCAGTTTCTGTCCATAATGAATCAGTTCCAGTACGTAATTCCTGATCAGGTCATATTTATAGATATAGTCTGAAGCGATCTCTTTTTTTATTTTTTTAAAAAGAATTTCAATTTCTTCAGCCATCTCATCATCAATTTCAAAGACAGGCACTCCTCCCGGCTGAAAGATAGGAAGATCTTCCAGACTGTTATAGGATTTATCTTTTATAAAGAAATCTTCGGTAAACACACAAAAGCTTCCTGACTGTTCAGGAGATTCGGGAACCCAGTGGTAAGGAAGTTTAGGGGTTGCAAATAATAAAGCATTCTGGTGTATTGAAATGACTTTATCGGCATATTCAGCCCTGTTTTTGCCTCTTATAAAGCTTATTTTATAATACTTCCTTCTATTGTAAGGCATTTCTGAGGTTGTTTTTATCCTTTCAATAGTTTGGGCAATATCAAAAACATTAAAATGTCCGATGTCTTTATGGAGACCTTTTGGGAAAATACTTTCAAGGTCCTGTCCCAGCTTGGCTGCCATTTCTTTATAAAAATCTTCCAGTGAAGTATGAGCTATCTTTTCCATAGCAGATGATTTGTAAAATTCAAATATACAAAGTTGGATGTATATAAAAGTAAAATAATTATTTCATTCTTTTCTATATAAAGTGATATACTATAATAATTTTTACTACCTTAGTCTTCAGTAACTTACTAAAAATCAAAACTATGAAAAACCAAATTTAACAAGCCGGGAAAAAATTAAACAAGAAAGAGCTAAAAATGATTACCGGTGGTATGCTTGATTGCATGCAGCCTGTATTATGTCCTGAGTGGCCATGTGAGACGTATCCACCGGATGATCCCAGAAACTATACAACGATTTCCGTAGGCTGTGCTCAAAAAATATGCAGACCACAACTTATAGAATAATATATAACAGTTTATTGTGTGAAGTTCATACAACTTCTGAAAATACATTCAACCTATCAACTAAAATTAAATGCTATGAAAAACAGAAACTTAGACAAAGGAAAAAAATTAAACAAAAAAGAGCTGAGAACCATCACTGGCGGTTTACTGCAATGTGTTGATCTTATGACAGGTTTATGCAGAATCGTTGGAGCAAGCTGTGCAGAGAGACAGTGCAGATTTGTTCCAGGTCCAATATTACCATAATATAAATACTATTTAAAAAAATACCTATAACAACTAACCTATAAAATCAAGACAATGAAAAATCAAACATTAAACAACGGGAAAAAATTAAACAAAAAAGAACTAAGAATTATCACCGGAGGAAAAGAAATGTGTTTACTTGCAAACCTACAATGTAAGAGATACTCTCTAAGCTGTGCAGAGCCACAGTGCCAGCCGGGACCTATAGAACTTGAATAATATAATGATAATGAAACGCTTCCCATATGGAAGCGTTTTTTATGATAAAGATATATTCGGATTACTAAATACTAATTCCTCCAATATTACGAATAACCCATTTTCCTTTCTGATATTCTGCAGCATAATCATTTGTGAAACTGCTTCCTGATACATAAATATAAAACTTATTAGGATTTTTTACATCTTTTTTAATTTTTGAAATACTCCCTTGAAAAACATCAGTGATCCTGGTATAAGCAGTTTGTTTTCTTCTATTTTCAGGTACAAATAATACTCTCTGGTTAGGATTTATCTGATGAAAATAATCACAATCATTTTTATAAACAGCGAAGCTATAATACATTTGCTCAAGTTTTACATCACCATAGTTCGGCAACATTAATTCATAAAGTTGAGTAAATTTATTTTTTTCTGATTTAAATAAAGGATTCGTATCAGCAAAATCATTAATTCCATCTCTGTCTGTATCTGCATTATTAGGATTCAATCCAAAGCTTTTCTCAAAAATATCATTGTAACCGTCCTTATCAGAATCCTGTAACAAATATTTTAATTTTATCTTAAATAATTTTCCATCTTCCATTGCCGAATAATCATCATACCCCGGAAGTCCCGGAACTTTGATAATTTTCACCAAGCTCCCTTCAACCTGAAGATAATCTCCGTCTATAATAGGCTGTTTCTGAACAACATTAAAATAATAATGACTAAAACTTAACCCCATAAAATACGCTGAAGGTTTATCATTTTCAATTTTAAGCAACCAGTATCCTAAGTTATTTCTTGCTAATCCATATAAGATATTTCCAATTTTTTGTTGGCTGCAGTACCAAAATTGCATTGAAAATTTCTCATGAAATATTTTAAATTCTTCTTCCTGCGCTTTCCATTTTTTTTCCTCTTCATCAGAATTAGTATAAGCATGCAATTCAGTGCTGTCTTTCTTAAAATCTCTATATTTTGTAAGATTTACTATTTCAAGATAATCCGGTTTTTCATCAAGAATCTGTTTTACAGTATAAGATTTTTGTTCCTTATAGCCTTCAAATATTTGGTCTGTAAGGCTTATAAAACATCTGTCTTCTACAGTTTTTGAACAGGAAAAAAGCAGTATACAAGCAACAGAAAAATATATAGATTTCATCATCATTTTTTGACAAGCGTATGCAAAAAACGCTCCCAAATTCATGGAAGCGTTTTTTTATTACAAACTAACTTTAATATTTTTTCTCTTATACGTTGAATCTGAAGTGCATGATGTCACCATCCTGAACGATATATTCTTTACCTTCCACAGAAAGCTTTCCGGCTTCTTTAATCTTTACTTCAGAACCATAAGTCATATAATCCTCATACTTGATTACTTCGGCACGGATAAATCCTTTTTCAAAATCTGTATGGATCACTCCTGCTGCCTGAGGAGCTGTCCATCCCTGTCCGATAGTCCAGGCTCTTACTTCTTTTACTCCTGCTGTGAAATACGTTTGAAGTTTTAATAAGTCATAAGCCTTTCTGATCAAACGGTTTACGCCCGGTTCTGTAAGACCTAATTCTTCAAGGAAGATCTCTCTTTCTTCGAAAGTTTCCAATTCATTAATATCAGCTTCAATCTGAGCCGCTAAAACAACAACTTCAGCACCTTCATTTTTAGCCATTTCTTCAATCTTACCAATCCAGTCGTTTCCGTTCTTAATGGAATTTTCATCAACATTACAAACGTAAAGTACAGGTTTGTTGGTCAAAAGCTGTACTTCTGAAATCACTGATTTTGCGAAATCATCCATAGCAAATTCTCTTGCATTTTTACCGTCTTCAAGGAATTTCTGAAGATTTTGAAGTGTTTCATACGTCAATAAATCTTCTTTCTTTCCGGACTTGATGAATTTTTTTGCTTTTTCAACTGCCTTTCCTACTGTTTCAAGGTCTTTCAGCTGTAATTCGATATCAATAATTTCTTTATCTCTTAGCGGATCTACAGAACCTTCAACATGAATAATGTTTCCGTTATCAAAACATCTTAAAACGTGGATGATTGCTTCACACTCACGGATATTGGCCAGGAACTGGTTTCCCAATCCTTCTCCTTTGCTGGCTCCTTTTACAAGACCCGCAATATCAACGATTTCAACTACAGCCGGTAAAACTCTCTCAGGTTTTACGATTTTCTCCAGTTCAAACAATCTCTGATCCGGTACAGAAACCGTTCCAAGGTTCGGCTCAATAGTACAGAAAGGATAGTTTGCTGATTGAGCTTTTGCATTGCTCAGACAGTTAAAAAGAGTTGATTTACCTACATTCGGCAGGCCTACGATTCCACATTTCATATTGTAAAATTCAAAGTTTAAGGTTCAATTGTAATTCAAGTTTTCTCCAACTTTTACTGTTGAATACCGGACCTTGAATTATGAGTGTGCAAAGATAGTGATTTTAAAGGGAGATTCATAATAAAAAAATCTGCCAGCATTCTGACAGATTTTCAGGTAATTTTATTTTAATAAACAGGGTTCAGGGATTATCTCCCGTGGCATTCTGCGCCAATGGCACATCATTCGGGGTTTCCTGTAACGTTTTATCTAAAGTAAATAAAGATTCGTCGGTTGCCCTGTCACCCCCTGCAATTTTCAATTTATCAATTAAGTTCTGAGCCAGTGTTTCTTCTTCAATCTGTTCCTGTACAAACCACTGCATAAAATTCCATGTCGCCCAGTCCTTTTCTTCCATGGAAAGGTCTACAATCCTGTAGATAGCCGTTGTATTATCCACTTCATGTTTAAAGACTCCGTCAAAGCACGCGGTGAGTGTTTCAGGATCCGCCGGAGGAGCAGGAATGGCATCTACTTTTGGCTTACCTCCTCTGTTTAGAATATATTCCATGAATTTTATTGAATGATTCCGTTCTTCCTGAGCATGTCTGTACAGAAAGTTGGCAATCCCCTGATATCCTTTGTCATCAGCCCAAATTCCATAAGATAAAAAAACGTGTGATGCATGAATTTCTTTATTCATTTGGTCACTAAGTGCTTTTTCCATGTTTGCGGAAAGTCTGTTCGTATTCATAATGCTATATTTTGGTGATTATGGGATTTATAATGCAAAAATGGTTCCGACAATATCTTAAGTTTTTATATATAAAATCAAAATATATTTATATTTAACTGATTTTCATTATTTTAAATTAATAATTTATAGTTATTCTAAAATAAAACCCGGTTTATTTCAGAACCGGGTTTAATATTGTGAGTGAGCACAAAAACGCTGAGATTTTATACATTTTTATTGTTACGGTAGAGTAAAATCAAAAATCTCTGAAAGATAGACCGGCATCAATTGATATAACGATCCTTTATATTTCTCAGCTTCTCACAGCTCTTTTGTATCAAAAAATTTACTTGATTTTTTTTGCAATATAATCACTTTCATTTCCAAGTCTGTCAATAGCTTTGATGGCTAGAGCATTTAATTTTTTTCCATCCTTAAACTTTGGGATATCTTTGGAAAGGGTATCCAGTGTTACAATTTCGGTTTCCCACAGTCCGTTATACTGTGTAAAAAGTACCCATTGAAAAACCTCACCGATATTTTTGGTGCTCCAGTTTACCCGTGCAGAACTTCCGTTATCTGTAATGAACAGTGTAGGAGCCTGTAGTGGAGCAGCTTTTATCCATGGTGTTTTAGGGACTAAAGCTTTTTCACTGTAAGGTCCGTTTTTAAGGACCGGAAGCATATTTGGATTTTTTGTGAGCCCGGCAATACTCCAGTGGATTTCTCCGGCATCTTTTTTCAGGATGTTTCTGGAAATTTCAATCTGGTTTTTAATCTCCGCAGGGCGGTCAGAAACTTTGATCTCCACAGTATTTAATCCCGGCCATACATGGCGGTTCATGGTATTTTCTGCCTGCCACCAGCTTAACAGCGCTTCAAAGCCCTGGCCTTTTGAATCTATCGGCCAGTACAGCTGTGGTGAGAAATAATCTACCCATCCTTTATTCAACCATAATTTGGCGTCTGCATACAGTTCATCATATTGTGAAGACCCCACGATTCCTGCCGGATATCCCGGTTTCCAGATTCCAAACGGGCTGATTCCAAATCTTACATAGCTCTTTTCAGCATGGATTTCTTTATAGATACGTTCTACAAATTTATTTACGTTATCTCTTCTCCAGTCTGCTCTTGACAATGTTCCTCCGTTGCTTATATAAGCATTCCAGCTTGCATTATCGGGAAAATCTGCCCCTCTGTTATACGTAGCGTAAGGATAAAAATAGTCATCAAAGTGCACTGCATCAATATCATATCTTTTCACAATATCTTTTACAACATTGGAAACGTGGCCCTGTGTTTTAGGATTAGCCGGATCAAACCAATACATTCCATTCTTTAATCTTACTACAATATCGGAAAGTTTATTGGCCATGGACAAGCTGTTTACCGAACCTCCGTTGGAATGATGGGCACGGTAAGGGTTTAACCAGACATGAAGTTCCAATCCCCTTTTATGAGCTTCTTCAATCCAAAACTGAAGCGGATCGTAGTTTGGATAAGGAGCTGCTCCTGTTTCACCGGTTAAAAAATACGACCAGGGTTCAATATTACTGGTATAAAGAGCATCTGCAGAAGGTCTGATCTGGAAGATCGCGGCATTAAAATTATTATCTTTCAGCATATCAAGCATACTGATGGCTTCTGCTTTCTGCTGATCTACGGTCAGGTTATTTCTTGAAGGCCAGTTGATATTTGCAACACTGGCAATCCATGCTCCCCGGAATTCTCTTTTAATTTCCGGAAGAGTGGTTCTGAACGTTTCTTCTGCTGGAACTCCTGTTTTGGGCTTGGTTACCACTACAGGTTCTTTTGGCTGGGTTGTATTAATGTTGGGTTTTGTTGTGCTGTTTTTAGTGGGAGGTGTCTTTACAACATTGTTCTGAACGGAACATGAGGTGCTGTAAGACGCAAAAATTCCTAATAAAACGATAAGCTTTAATTTATTTATTCTCATATATTGATCTGAAGAAAGATTCTAAGATATTAAAAATGCAAAACTAATGATATAAAGATGATTATCCGAATTTGAAATATCTTTTTTAATGTTCCAAATAATTTCTGCATTGTTTTAGCTATCAAGCCTGTTTAAACCCATTAAAAATTGAGCCACAAAAGCTGAGTGAAACGTTATAAACACTTTAGTTTATTTTAAGTTTAAACGGATTGAAAATAAAAAGTACACTAAAGCAAAAAACTTTGATTTTTTAACTTACGTGGGCTTTAATAAGCTTATTTTCACAACTTTATTAAACTTAAGTATTCAAGAAATTTGTAACTTTTGACTACGTTGAATCTTCGATTGTAGTTAAAATAAAAAGTGTGAACAAGTTCATCCACAAAAGAATTTAAATCACCGTCAGCAATACCTGTACCGCTTTATTCTTCCACTTTCGTAAGATCAGTCTTATAGGTTTCCGGAATGAATACTATATTAACTATTATGGCTAAAACCACAAGAAATAACGGGTAAACTAATCCTATAAATGGCGAAAGAAATGCGCTTACTACAAAGCTGGTCTTGATAAATTCTGTTACGAATGCTGTAGCACCTCCAATAAAACCGTTTCCCATATTCTGGGCAAACCCCATACTTGTATATCGTATTTTTGTAGGAAAAATTTCCAGCATAAAAGCTCCCAAAGGGCCATAAGTAGCTGCTGCAGCCACTGAAAGCAGAAAGCTCAATCCTACGATTTTCAATGTGGCTTCGGTGCTGACTGAGTGCACTTCATTAATACCCTGAGGATTTCCTATCTTCATAAAAAGATAAAAAGACAGCGGAATCAGAATAAGACTGGAAACCAGGCCTCCGATAAGCACTTTTTTACGTCCAATTTTATCACTCAATGCACCAAAGTACTGATAAAAATATACACTTAAAAACATGGCTATTCCGGTAATCAGTAAAACGGTAGTATTTTCCAGCTTCACCGTATTCTGCAAAAAGAAAAATACAACAAACTGATTGGTCTGCATCACTGAACTTTGTGCGGCATTGCCTCCGAAAATAGCTTTCAGCATTGTTTTCACATTCCCTTTCGTTGTAAACGCTTCTTTAACCGGTGATTTGCTTGTTTTCCCGGATTTTTTAAGCTCTTCAAAAACAGGGCTTTCATGAAGTCTTTTTCGTATAAAATAGCTTAAAATCACCAATACAGCACTTAAAAGAAATGGAATTCTCCAGCCGTAACGGTTAAAATCAGCTTCAGACATTGTACTTTCTGTTATAAAAACAACACCCAGGCAAACCAACAGCCCTATGGGAACTGTAGCCTGAATAAATCCGGTATAAAATCCCCGTTTTTCCATTGGGGCATGTTCCGCTACATAAATGACAGCGCCGGCATATTCGCCGCTGATAGCTAATCCCTGAAACAATCTACACAGCAGTAAGAGAACCGGAGCAGCCCAGCCAATGCTTGAAAAATTAGGAATACATCCAATTAAGAATGTGGAAGCTCCCATTAAAACCAATGAAATAAGGAAGGAATATTTTCGCCCTATTTTATCTCCGATATTTCCAAAAATAAGGGATCCTATCGGGCGGAACATAAACGATGATCCTACGATGGCAAGGGTCTCCAGGAAGTGAGAACCTTCCGATGGGAATAAATTTATGGAAAGAACTTTTGCAAGAATTACAGCAAGCAGCATATCATACCACTCAATTAATGTTCCTACAGATGATGCAATAATAACAGTTTTTATATCGTTTTTATAGGCAGCTTTTGCAACGTCCATTTATTGTATTATTTTATAATTATACTATGTTTTTATTATCTATGGCAGCGTTTGGTAGTTTCATTGCTGCATGAGCAAACATACAATTATTTCCATATTAAAAACCAATAAAATAAAAAAAACATTAAAAAGCACCCTGGAATAGCTGAAAAACAAACACAACAATTAGGGATAAATAAAAACGCATTATCTTTAAATATACCGCTACAAAAGCAAAAAGCCCCGATAAATCGGGGCTTTAACTTTATATAAGAATATTTGATTACGCTTTCGCTGATCTTTCCATTCTTTTTCTTTCTTCTTCAGAAAGGATTTTCTTTCTCATACGGATGAAGTTTGGAGTTACCTCGATTGCTTCATCACCCTGGATATATTCCATACATTCTTCAAGAGAGAATAAGATTTTTGGAGCAACTCCTGTATCTTTATCTTTTCCTGATGCTCTCATGTTGTTCAGCTGTTTTGCTTCAACAATGTTTACCACAAGATCTCCAGGTTTGTTTTGTTCTCCAATGATCATACCTGCATAGATTTCCTCACCCGGATCCACAAAGAACTTACCTCTGTCCTGTAATTTTGCAATTGAATATTCTGTAGCAGGACCTTGAGTTTTGCTGATCAATACTCCATTATTTCTTCCAGGAATAGCTCCTTTGAAAGGCTTATATTCTGTGAAACGGTGTGCCATAATAGCTTCACCAGCAGTAGCTGTCAACATCTGAGAACGCAATCCGATCAAACCTCTTGAAGGAATTTCGAATTCCATGTGCTGCATTTCCCCTTTAGTTTCCATGATGTGAAGATCTCCTTTTCTCTGAGTTGCCAGGTCGATAACTCTTGAAGCATATTCTTCAGGAACATCAACAACCAAAGATTCATAAGGCTCACATTTTTCACCATCAATTTCTCTAAGGATCACCTGTGGCTGACCAATGGTCATTTCGTAGCCTTCTCTTCTCATTGTTTCGATCAAAACTGACAAGTGAAGAATACCTCTACCGAATACAAGGAATGTATTGGCATCATCAGTCTGCTGAACTCTTAATGCTAAGTTTTTCTCTAATTCCTTCGTTAATCTTTCTTTCAGGTGATTAGAAGTAACATATTTACCATCTTTTCCGAAGAAAGGTGAATTGTTGATAGAGAACGTCATGTTCAAAGTAGGCTCATCGATAGCCGTTCTTTCCAATGGCTCAGGATTTTCAAGATCTACAAATGAATCACCAATCTGGAAAGCATCAAATCCTACTACAGCACAGATATCTCCTGCCTGTACTTCAGTTACTTTTTTCTTTCCTAATCCTTCGAAAACGTAAAGTTCTTTTACTTTTCCTTTTACAATTTTACCGTCTGCCTGAGCAAGCCCAATCCACTGAGATTCTTTAAGCTCACCTCTTGTTACTTTACCGATCGCAATTCTTCCTAAGAAAGAAGAGAAATCAAGAGAAGTAATCTGCATCTGAAGAGTTCCTTCAGCTACTTTCGGTTCAGGAACATATTGTAAAATCCCGTCTAATAATGGTAAAATATCTTCAGTCTGCTCTAGTGAAGTATTGAACCAACCTTGCTTAGAAGAACCGTAGAATGTTGGGAAATCCAATTGTTCTTCAGTGGCTTCAAGGTTGAAGAATAAGTCGAATACCTGATCGTGAACCTCGTCCGGACGACAGTTTGGCTTATCTACTTTATTGATAACAACTAATGGTCTTAAACCTAGTTCCAATGCTTTCTGAAGTACGAATCTTGTTTGTGGCATCGGTCCTTCGAACGCATCCACCAACAAAATAACTCCATCAGCCATTTTTAATACTCTCTCTACTTCTCCACCGAAATCAGCGTGACCAGGAGTATCAATTACGTTAATTTTTGTGTCTTTATAAGTAACAGAAATATTCTTGGATAAGATCGTGATCCCTCTTTCTCTTTCAAGATCATTGTTATCCATAATTAATTCTCCACTCTCCTGATTTTCTCTGAAAATATTGGTAGCGTGAATGATTTTGTCAACCAAAGTCGTCTTCCCGTGGTCAACGTGTGCGATAATCGCAATATTTCTAATGTTTTGCATATAGGATTTTTACGGGTGCAAAAATAGTGATTTAAAATGAATTAATTAAAAAGTTTATGCAATATTTAACAATTTCATAATGAGAAATTTAGATAATTCCCATTTATAATCACTAAAAAAATATGTTGCGTCAAGTTCTGACGCTGGTCAATTTTACCTTTGTTCCTATAAAACAGCACCAAATACTCATCTCTTTAAAAAAACAAAAAAAATGACAAATAATTTAAGCATACTGACCATTAATGAATTCATTGATTCTCAGGATCCTGATTTAGATAAAGAAATTGTAACACTGATTGATCAATACAGCGGGGAACTTGTTAATTTCAGGAAACAGACTAAACCGGTTCCTGCCAATGGCCGTTATCTGTACCGTACCAAAATCAATAATGATGAGTCTACCGTGTATTATAAAAGAATTGTTACCCATGATATTTCTATAAGAATTGCGGAAGTATACGGCGATGGCAATACAGATGACTCCCGTGAAATCCAGCAGCTCATCAATGAAATGGAAACAGGACAGGTTTTACGTTTAGACAATAGAAGATATATGCTCCGAAGTCCGCTACAGATCAATAAAGCTATTAAAATTAAAGGTTCTTCTGTGAAAAGCAATATCAGCTTCCCTCCATTTCTGATCACCAACAACAATGACGGCATTATTCTCAATACCTCCGGAGTGGTTCTTGAGGGATTTGGAATTTATAATATCATATGGTACACCACATCTCCCAATACCATCACTGGAATTAAAGTGAATGGCACATTGGAAAATCATATCCATGACATTCTTTTAAGAGACCTAACGATCAGAGGATACCAAACCGCGTTAGAAGTCAATGATATGTCTTCCTCACAAATTCAAACCGTAAAAGCCGAAAACTGTAAGGTGGGAATCCATGTTAAAGGGCTATCTGCCCATAATGAAATCTCTAACAACACGTCAATTACGATTAACGGCCATTATGATATCCCGGGCAGCAAAGGCATTTGGTTTGAAGGCACTTCCCCGAAAAAAGGATTGAGAATTACCAATACGATCATCTGCAATGTCTACGAAGGAATCTATGCCGAAAATGCCTCACAGATTAATTTTAAAAACAATATCATTGATTTTTGCAGACATCGTGGAATTACCATAGCAGAAAACTGCAATAACTGGAATATCAACAGCAATTACATCGCTCTTTCCCAACCGGGATACGGAATATATTTGGATAATAATGCGCAGGGTTCAGCACTGACACGTGGAAACAAAATTGTGGATAATGACCTCTTACTCTATGATCATCCTGAAAACGACACCACTTCTATAGGCATTAATATTATGGGAAGAGGATCTCTTTATGATGAAGTAAGAGGAAATTCTTTCAAGAATTTTAAAGCATATGATATTAAAGCAGATACCGGATTAAAAACAACGATAACTCACAATAAATGCTTATCTGAAATGACTCCGAATATCATGGGCAACTTTATAACAAATGATAACCTGGGAACGGTCTGTTATCAAAAACTGAACGATCAACTTTTGCAATAAGAAATCCTATCAGTGTCTTACAAACCTGTAAAGCAATACAAGATCAACAAGAACCACCAAGATAAATTTCATCAGGAATGATTTTTTAGAGGTTTTATGGTTAAATATGATTATTCCGCCTACAAGTGAGAGTCCTAAAAGGGTATTTTCTGAAATCCTCCGTTGGTTTTTCTTTGCCTTCAGTTTATCAAACCCAAAAACACAGAATGTGACTACATTTACAATCAGCAGGCAGATAATTATTTTCAATATTAATTTTTAGCAAATATAAAAAGATTGCTCCTGATAAATACCATTCCTTTCAACACAAAAAGGCCCGGGCTTTGAAAGTACCGGGTCCTTTATACCGTGCTTCAGTATGGTTACAAACCCTGTCCGGCATGTTGTCCTTCTTTGATCTCTTCTACCATTTTAGCATTAAAGGCTGGTAAATCTTTTGGTGTTCTGCTCGTTACCAATCCATGATCTACAACAACTTCACGGTCTTCCCAATGTGCTCCCGCGTTGATCAGATCTTTACTGATTGAATTCACAGACGTCATATTTCTTCCATTCACAACTTTTGCATTGATTAAGATCTGCGGCCCATGACAGATAGCTGCAACAGGCTTATTTTGTATAAAAAAATCTCTTACAAATGATAGTGCCTGCCCATTTGTTCTTAGCTGATCAGGATTAATCACTCCGCCAGGCAAAACCAAAGCGTCATAGTCAGAAGCTGCAGCCTCATCCAATGTTTTATCTACCTCATATTCTTTTCCCCAGTCTTTTTCTGCCCATGCTTTAATGGTACCAGACTTTGGACTTACAATATCGGCAGTCCATCCCTGTTGTTCCAAATATTCTTTCGGTGATTTCAGTTCACTTTCCTCAAAGCCATTGGTGGCAAGAATTGCAATTTTTTTCGACATGATTTTACGATTTTAAGGTTACCCTGATAAAGAGAAAAAATAATGCCGCCTGTGTGTTATAAACTGCTAAAAAAAGTTAAAGATATGCATACAAAAAAAAAGCTGCTTTTAGTAAGCAGCTCTGTATTCTATTATTGGTCAGTCTATTATTTTTTAGCTTTTACATCAATGCCGATCTCGATGTCTTTGCTGATCATCCATTCTGCAGGATCTGCCTCTGAAGTACCGAATTTAAGCCCCCAATCCGCTCTGTTTACAGTAAATTTAGCCTGAATAGAAGCTGTATTATCTACTACATCTACTTTAGCCGGGAAAGTTACATTCATTGTTTTTCCTGATAAAGTAAGGTTTCCACTTACCGTTTTGTTAGCTCCTGCTACAGCATCTTTTGGTGCTTCTTTTAAATCTGCAACACTTGTAATTTTGAATTCTGAAGTTGGGTTTTTCGCCGCATCAAAGAAATCAGGGGTTTTCAAGTGAGTTTCCAGATCTGCCGGTTTTTTATCCTTCTCTGTTACTGAAGCCGGATCTACTTTAATAGAGTTCATGTCGATCACAAAGTTCCCTGCAGAAACCTGACCTCCATCAACGCTGATATCTCCTGATTTTACACTAAGTGTTCCCCAACGAGGTGCCATACCTCCTTTGTGATAAGCTTTCCAGTTTACTACTGAAGTTGCAGCATCTACTGCCAATACTTCTCCTTTGCTTTCTGCAACCGTCTGCTCCTGAGCTGTAGCCGCAGTATCTGCAGATTTTCCTTTATTACATGATGCTACAAGCAATCCTACTCCTACTAATGCAATTACGCTAATTTTTTTCATATTGAACTGTTTTAAAAAAGTTTGTATTTTAAGATTCCAAAAGTAAAAAAACTTTATTTCTGTTCCCTTACCATACATCAAGAAATGAAAAATCTTGGTTTTTATTGTGCAGCAGGTTATTTAATTCAACCTTTATTTATGATATTAACAAGCATCATAATTACACCACAAGACATCAGCCATTAGCTAACATGAAAATATAATATAGATCATATTCCAGATTTCAAACTTATTTAATTATCAAAAGGCTTTCATCTCGCTGTACACTATCTTTTCTTATACTATTAGCTAATTATCCCATTTTATTTCTGAAATCCTATATCACATCGAGTTATTAATTATCAATAATATTTAAATTTAACATATAAAGTAGCAAATATTAAAAGAAATTAGTATTTTAGCATAGATAAAATACTAAATATATAAAATAA
>NZ_CAKKLP010000002.1 GCF_918698085.1 Chryseobacterium sp. Bi04 | reverse complement strand
GTAAAAAGAGTAAAGGGATTAACATTCCGAACGGTCTTGAAGACTAATGACAAATTGTAACCTTATTCTTTACTCTCTTTTCCTTATTCATTCCTAAAATTAATATTTTACAAACATAGGATGACAAGGTGTGCGTATATATCAAGCATAGCATTTGTCATTCCGCAGGAATCTAAACTCACCTAAGATTTCTGATTTTCACTTTAACGTGCCTTAATAACTTCACAATTCTTAATGGTTCAAAATATAGTTGAACCACAAAAGATACAAAAGAATTAAGCACTTAAGTAATTTCAAGTGACAAACTTTACGCATAAGAAGTACACTTAAGGTTTTGAAAATCCATGATTTTCTTCTTATGTGAACTTATTATACAGTATCCTTCTAAACTTACTTAAGTGAACTAAAGTGTTTTAAATAAAAGCTTTTGTGACTTTTTGTGGTTTAGATATAGTAGAACAATGGTAGGGTCTATTTCTATTCACCAAATGATTTCCCCAATTTCTAAGCCAATCATAATACTTTCATCTACATTCTACGGCATTCTCATATAATTTTTGTTCTTTTGCAAAAAGGTTTTAAATTTTAAATAATTGCATGTCGAAGTTTGATGAAATCCGGTATTTCCATGATCAGGAGGTGAATGAAGCGTTAGGGAGTGTATCCCGCGACCCTATGATGAAAGCGCTGATGAATTTTACTTTTCCAGATACGGATGAGCAAATTTGGCTGGAACAGTTTAAAAATATTCATTCCATTAGTGATTTTCAGAGGCATTTTATAGCACAGACCGTTCGTCAGATCCTTACAAAAAGTTCTGACGGTTTGACGACTTCAGGTTTCGACCAGCTGGATAAAAATACCCCTTACCTTTTCATTTCGAATCACAGGGATATTGTGTTGGACACTTCCCTTCTTAACCTTGCCTTACTGGAGAGCGGCCACATTATGACGGCTTCAGCCATTGGTGACAACCTTGTTGGGAGAAAGTTCCTGAATGTATTGGCCAAACTGAACCGTAACTTTTTAGTTCAGAGAGGACTGTCGCTACGTGATCAGCTTAAAAGTTCACAGATCATGTCCGAGTATATTGAGCAACAATTACACCAGGAAAAGCGTTCCGTATGGATTGCCCAGCGTGAAGGCCGCGCCAAAGACGGTAATGATGCTACTCAGCAAGGCGTTTTAAAAATGCTGGCAATGGCAGCGGGAGATCAGTTCCTGACGGATTATTTTAAATCTTTAAAGATTGTTCCCATCTCCATCTCTTATGAATATGACCCTACCGATTCTTTAAAAATGCCCCAACTTCTGGCCAAACACAGGGAAGAGGAATACATAAAAGGTAAAAATGAAGATTTTACCACCATGCTTAGTGGTATATTGGGTCAAAAGAAGAGAATTCATCTGCATGCCGGTCATGTCATTGACAAAGAACTGGATGATATTGCAGCTACCATTGAGAATAAAAATAAGCAGCTGCAGGCTGTTGCACAAATCATTGATGATTCCATTATCCGGAATTATAAGCTATGGCCAACAAAATTTATAGCCTATGATCTGCTTCACAATACCCATACCTATGCTTCACAGTATACTGAACAGGAAAAACAATTGTTTATCCGAAGACTGGAAATGCGTATTGACCCGTCAGATCCCATTTCAAAAGAACATTTCCTGTCGATGTATGCCAATCCACTGATCAATAAGATAAAGGTTGAAGAAAACTAATTTTTCTCCCACAGATTGAGCACATTTTTCTAATATTTTTTTAAAACACTTGAATTCACTTTAGAAGTCAGGAACTTATCACATATTAGTAAGTACACTTTAGAAGAAAATCAGAGATTTTCAAAAAAACTTATGTGAACTTCTCAGCAGTTTATTTGTAACTCCATTCTCCTAAAGTGTTCCCAAAACTTTTGTGGCTTTTGTGGTTATAGTTTTCTCCCGGCAACTCAGGTAAATTGACTCTATACCACTCGATTTTAATGGAACTGATGCTTTTTCATGCTGTTTATTCAGCGACAAAGTCGCCCTAATTTGCTGCCTTACAATAAAACATTCGAATCACTATTCCTTTGCGTTTAAAAAACTATCCAACTCTAATTGAATACATAAAGTTTTTTAATGCAAAGCTTTAATTTTATTACGCTTACTATTAAGTGAGCTAAGAGTGAATCGATTAAAAATCGATTTTGACGAAGCTTACATTTCAAAAGAAAATCAGAGATTTTCAAAAAACTTATGTGAACTTCTCAGCAGTTTATTTGTAACTCCATTCTCCAAAGTATTCCTAAAACTTTTGTGACTTTTGTGGTTATAGTTTTCTCCCGGCAACTCAGGTAAATTGACTCTATACCACTCGATTTTAATGGAACTGATGCTTTTTCATACAGCTTATTCAGCGACAAAGTCGCTCTTCTTTGCTGCCTTACAATAAAACATTCGAATCACTATTCCTTTGCGTTTAAAAATCCATCCAACCCTAATTGAATATAAAGTTTTTTAACGCAAAGCTTTAATTTTATTACGCTTACTATTAAGTGAGCTAAGAGTAAATCGATCTTGACGAAGCTTACATTTCAAAAGAAAATCAGAGATTTTCAAAAAAACTTATGTGAACTTCTCAGCAGTTTATTTGTAACTCCATTCTCCAAAGTGTTCCTAAAACTTTTGTGACTTTTGTGGTTATAGTTTTCTCCCGGCAACTCAGGTAAATTGACTCTATACCACTCGATTTTAATGGAACTGATGCTTTTTCATACAGCTTATTCAGCGACAAAGTCGCTCTTCTTTGCTGCCTTACAATAAAACATTCGAATCATTATTCCTTTGCGTTACATAAATCACCGAATACTTGCTGGAAATCTTTGATTTCCTTGCGTCTTAGAAACAGCACATTATTTAAAAACCTTTGCGTCTTTGCGTTTCCCAACCTATAACTCATCTTCCTCTGTACATCCCTATTAAACTCCCTTACAAATCCCTTTACAAGAGCGTTTTACATCTCTATAACTTTCCAAATCAACCCAGGAAATCTCATGTATTTTTTCCATAAAAAAGTACCACACATTCTAAAAACATAATGAAATTCAATCTATTAAAAATAAAATTGTCTATATTTAAATTAATAAAATATCAGAGGAATTCGATGTTTTGAAAGGCAAGATAATTGCAGTTATCTAAAAACCACACAAAATAAGACCTATGAATGTACAGTTAGATTCACATGTTAAAACTGAAAATGAGCCTATTGATTATTTTCGTCCGGATGTTTTAAATGGCTTACAAAGCACTCCCAAAAAGTTATCTTCAAAATACTTTTACGATAAAATTGGAGATCGTCTTTTCCAGAAAATCATGGCTATGCCTGAATATTACCTTACCCGCTGTGAGCTTGATATTTTTAAAAATAAAACAAATGAACTGGCAGACCTCCTCATTCCTGAACATGAACCTTTCGATTTGATTGAATTGGGAGCAGGTGATGCCATGAAATCTGCCTATTTACTTGAATATTTGGTCAAAAAAGGAGCTGACTTTACGTATATGCCTATTGATATTTCGGGGAATATCCTTTCCATACTTTATAAAAAATTAAGCAGTCAGTTTCCGGCAATGGAAGTAACCTGCCTGGAAGGTGATTATTTTGAGATGCTTCAAAAGGTGGCTTCATTATCTGACCGAAGAAAAGTTGTTTTATTTTTAGGAAGCAATATTGGAAATATGTCCCTGGAGGAAGCTGAAAGTTTCTGCTTGCATCTGAATAAAAACCTGTCATCAAAAGATCGTGTATTGGTTGGGTTTGATCTTAAAAAAAATCCCCACATTATTTTGGATGCCTATAACGATAAAGAAGGGATTACAGCTGCCTTTAATCTCAATCTCCTGACACGCATCAATAACGAACTGGAAGGGAATTTTGATCTGGAACAATTTCAGCATTACCAAACCTATGATCCAGTAAGTGGGGCCTGCAGAAGTTTTCTAATAAGCCTTAAAAATCAAAAGGTAATGATCGGAGACGATAGCATTTCATTTGAAGAACATGAACTTATCGATATGGAAATTTCCCAGAAGTTCTCTGCAGAACAGATCAGAGCATTGGGAGAGAAATCAGGTTTTACCATAACCGGAGAGATTAAAGATTCTAAAAAATGGTTTGTAGACAGTATCTGGCAGGTAAAATAAGGATAAAGAACCTGTGCGCTGGAATGAAATCTGTACAATCTGCCAGATCTGTGAGAGCAAAAAATATATAATGCTTTCAATATAAAATACATCACTAAAACTAAAAGACATGACACCAGAGATCACCACAAAAGATATAGTGAAAAAATATACGGATATCCGCAGACGTTCAGAAGAGATCTGTGCCCCGCTGGAAATTGAGGATTATGTAGTACAGCCTATCGTTGATGTAAGCCCTCCGAAATGGCATCTCGGTCATACGACCTGGTTTTTTGAAACTTTTATTCTGGCTCCTCATTTTCCTGACTATGAAGTTTTCGATCCTCAGTATAATTTTGTTTTTAACAGCTATTATGAAACTATTGGGGCAAGAGTAATCCGTACCGACCGTGGGAACCTCAGCCGGCCTTCTGTTTCAGATATCTATCAATACCGGAAATATGTGGATGAGCAGATGAAGGCTTTTCTTCAGAGCAGATTCATGACGGAAGCCATTGAACCATTATTGGAACTGGGTCTGAACCATGAACAGCAGCATCAGGAATTATTAATGACTGATATTAAATATATCCTGGGACATAACCCACTCTTCCCACCTTATACAAAAGAGAAACAAAGTGTAAAATCTTACGCGGAGGATACACAGATGCTTCGGTTTCCTGAAGGGGTTTATGAAATAGGCTTTCAGGGAGAAGGGTTTTGTTTTGACAATGAGCTTGGAAGACATAAAGTCTATCTTACCGGTTTTGAAATAGCCAGTCAGCTGGTAACCAATGGTGAATATTTAGCATTTATGGAAGCCGGCGGTTACACAGATTTCAGGCATTGGCATGCTGAAGGATGGGATTGGGTGAAACAAAATCAGGCAGAATCTCCATTGTACTGGCATTATATTGACGGTACATGGATGAATTATACATTGAACGGATTACAGAAAGTAGATCCTGATGATATCCTGTGTCATATCAACTTCTATGAAGCCTCTGCTTTTGCATCCTGGAAAGGAATGCGTCTTCCGACGGAAGCAGAATGGGAAGCAGCATCGGATCATTTTAACTGGGGAGACCGCTGGGAATGGACCAATTCGGCCTACCTGCCCTACCCTAATTTTAAAAAAGAAGCGGGTGCTGTGGGCGAATACAATGGAAAATTTATGGTTAATCAAATGGTTTTGCGTGGTGCTTCCATAGCTACACCTGCCGGCCATAGCAGAAATACTTACCGCAATTTTTTTCAAGCCAATTTAAAATGGCAGTTTACAGGAATCAGACTTGCCCAATAATTTTTGCCATGATTACAGTTGAATCAGTTTCAAAAAGTTTTAATGGAAAAACCGCAGTAGATCATATTTCTTTTCAGGCTTATGATCAGGAAATACTCGTGCTCCTAGGAACCAGCGGCTGTGGTAAAACAACCACTCTTAAAATGATCAACCGGCTCATAGAAACAGATTCCGGGAATATTCTGATTGATGGCAAAAATATCCGTGATCAGAAAGCAGAAGAGCTGAGAATGGGAATAGGTTTTGTAATGCAGCATTCCGGGTTATTTCCTCACTATACCATTCAACAGAATATTGCGGTAGTTCCTGAACTGTTGAAATGGGAGAAAAAGAAAACGGAAACAAGGACTCACGAACTTTTAGCTAAGCTTCATCTTTCGGAAGAAGTACTTTCCCGGTTTCCCAATGAATTAAGTGGTGGCCAACAGCAGCGGGTTGGCATTGCCAGAGCTTTGATTGCCGATACTCCGGTTTTACTGATGGATGAACCTTTCGGAGCTCTCGACAATATTACGAAAGCAGATATCCATTCAGAATTTAAATCTTTGGAAGAGCTTAAAAGCAAAACAATAGTATTGGTTACCCATGACGTACAGGAAGCATTTGAGCTGGGTCACCGGATATGCCTGATGGATCAGGGAAAAATTGTTCAGAACGGTACTCCAAAAGAAATGCTTTATCATCCTAAAAATAATTTCGTCATCGATTTTTTTGCTGAAAGCCGGCTTTTGCTGGAATATAAAGTAGCGACCTTACAGGATATTGCCCCTTTCCTGAATACTGAAGATTGGCACTACGAATCTGGCTTTTCAGAAAATGCAAGCGTCTGGGATGCCCTGCAAAAATTAAGCTCAGATCACAATCATACAGGGCTGTATGAAAATCTGGTCAAAGCATTTAATCATTACAGAAAATTACAGACCGTATGACGCATCAGAGTCTTTGGCAGTTTATGGCTGAACAGCATGAAAAGTTATTAACCCAGATCATTCAGCATCTTGGGCTTACCTTTCTGTCTTTATTGCTGGCGATCATAGTAGGACTTCCCTTAGGAATACTGATTGCCAGAAAAAGAAAACTTTCCGGTTCTGTGCTCGGTATTGCCGGTATTTTGCAGACCATTCCCAGTATTGCCCTCCTGGGTTTTATGATTCCTGTATTTGGCATCGGCCCCAAACCGGCCATTGCAGCCTTGTTGACCTATGCTCTTTTACCTATTATCCGCAATACCTATACCGGAATTACAGGTGTAGATCCTGCTGTGATTGAGTCTGCCAAAGCAATGGGAATGAACAGAAGGCAGCTGCTTTTTAAGGTTAAACTTCCTTTAGCTATGCCTGTTATCATTGCCGGAATAAGAACGGCCGCCGTTATTAATGTAGGGGTAGCCACTTTAGCTTCATTTGTAGCAGCGGGTGGTCTGGGAGAATTTATCTTTGGGGGTATTTCGCTTAATAATACCAATATGATTTTGGCGGGTGCTATTCCTGCTGCCTTACTGGCCATTGTATTGGATCAGGTGATTGCCATGATACAAAAGTCGGGGTATCTGGTATTCCGGAAACTGAAATATGTAGTGCCTATTGTTCTTGTTATCATGGCAGCCGGCTATCTGCTGACCTCTGTTTCACATCATAAAATAAAAGCCGGTTTTACCCCGGAATTTATGGGAAGACAGGATGGTGATATCGGGCTGCGTTCTGTATATGGTCTTAATGTAAATCCATTGGTTGTCAATGATGCCATTATGTATAAAGCAGCTTATGAAAAAGAACTGGATCTGATCAGTGGTTATTCTACGGACGGGAGGATCAAGGCCTTTGATCTCTATGTACTGGATGATGATAAAAAAATCTTCCCCCCATACTTTGCAGCTCCCATCATTAAAACCAAAACATTGAAAAAATTTCCGGAACTGGAAGAAACCTTAAATCTGCTGGCCGGTAAGTTCAACGATTCTATTATGACCGATTTGAATTACAGGTCTGATCACCTCAACCAGACACCGGAAAAGATTGCAAAGGATTTTTTAATACGGAATCACCTCTATAAAACTCCCCGGAAAGGAAATTCAGGAACGGTGCGAATCGGTTCAAAAATCTTTGGGGAACAATACATTCTTGCAGAGATGTATACTATGCTTATTGAAGGATATACAGACTATAAAGCAGAAACAAAAACAGGCTTGGGAGGAACCAAAATCTGTTTTGATGCCTTAATGAATGATGCTATTGATATTTACCCTGAATACACGGGAACCGGACTTCTTGTCCTCTTACAGCCTACGCCACAAATCCTGAAAAATGTTACCCAAAGTGCCGATAAAACCTACCGGTATGTTAACTCAGCATTTGAAAAACAATATGGAATTCAATGGCTGAAACCACTTGGTTTTAATAATGCATATGCCTTAATGATGCGCCGAAAACAAGCTGATGATCTGAAGATAAAAAGTATCTCTGATCTTAAGAGGTATGTAGACGGGAAGTAGTTTTCTGTATTTTGATGGACAAATAATTATTCTTTTCTGGACACCTTCCCAATCCAATCACGGTTCAAAAAAAAACACAAAATAGAGGGATAAAATTTGAAAGATATTATATGGACTATCTTTATATTTGAGCTATAATTAAAAAAATGCAGAATAAAATACTTCCTTTTATGGTCTTATTATTGTTTTTGAGTTCCTGCCAGGCTCAGGATACGGATATCCTTCTGATAGATCAGCTGGATAAAACATTTAGTGTTGCAAAATTCTACCAATCGCGGTTGCAAAAAACTGATGAAATTTTATCAACCGATCCCAAAAAGCTGGATAAAAAAACGGCATTAAAAGCCCTGGAAACGGCAATGTTTGAAAAAGACACCTTGGCTTTCTATTCATCGGAAGGAAGGTTACCGTCAGACTTTTATCTGGAGTCTACGAATGACTGGATGAGCAGGAAAAAGAAACCTGTCAAATATTTTGGCTATCAATATAAAACAGTAGTTTATGATGAAGCAAAAGATACTTTGGCGATTTTAAATAAAGTGGTATTTCCTTCTTTGGACATGGCGGAAAACAATAAAGGAGAGTTTGCGTATCTACGAGCCAGTAAAGCCTCACGAAATAAAAATGATTTTTCAGACCTGTTGAGTTTTCTACAAAAAAACAGCAAACGTATACCTATTGGGGACAGCTTATCTGAAGAAGTAAGCTGCTGGGAAAATAAAAATTTCTACTACATTCTGTCTAAAAAAGAGGGAAAGGAGGAAGAGATCCTCTCATACGATCATTCAGGAAACAAAAATTCTAAAATGATTGATATTTCAAACATCCGTCTCGCCATATACAGCAAAGAATATATTCAAACTCTGAAAAAAGAAAAGGCCTACGTTCCGGAATACATTCCGGTATTTAAATAAAAGTTATGAAAAGCAATATATTTACTTTAATTCTAACAATTACGATGAGGCAGAAAATACTTTTAGGTATTGCTCTTGTTGCGGGAACCTGTATTTCTTTTGCCCAGACATTTACCTCATCCGGAATCTGGTATGATATCATGCCCGGGAAACTTAACAGAGACAGCCTTTTGGTCCAAAAAGGGTTTAAAATGAAGTACAGCGGTCCCAAAAAACAAGGAGGTTTTTTGTCTTGTTATGTTAATAAAAAGTCTGATGAATGGATGTTTATTCATGCCAATGTTCAGAATCAGGTCACTTCCATATCTTATCTGCTCCCTACTTTACAGAAATATAAGAAAAACCTGATCGAGAAAAAACGGCTGCTCCCTGGAGAAGAAATACAGGCAATGGGTAAAACCAGGCAGGAAAACAGGATCTATTATGATCTGGGTTATAGTTTTAAGAGGCCTGAATCGCCTGACCAAAAGGAATGAAAATGATGATGAAAATTTCTAAACCATCCTTTTCAAAAACATTATCTTCGCAGCAAATAAAAAAACCTGACAATATGAAAAAAATAATATTCCTGGCCTCAGCCGTTCTTGTATTAAATTCATGTGTAGTATCTACTGCCGCAAAAGTGGTAAAGGGAGCGGTCAATGTAAGCTACAAAGCGGTAAAAGGAACAGTAAACGGGATTAGCTGGGCCGTAAGTAAAGCCAAAGGAAAAATAGATGAAGACCGCCTGGACGGAACCTGGAAAGTCGTAGGAGTGTACCGTGGTTCTTTTGAAGATTTTTCAAAAGATCAGAATCCGGAAAGTTCTTTCAGTACAGATTGTACAGAGAGTTATGATCAGATTATTTTTAAGGCCAAAAAATCTAAATTCCAGCCGGTACACTGCAGTTCCGAGAAAGAAGACTGGGTAAAATATTCTCTTGAATTTGGAAAAAACCCTTTAACTAAGGAAAAGGAAAACTATATAGAGTACAACTCCAACAACTATATTTCAGTTATTGATGTCAACAACAAAACAATGGTTCTGGAAGGTAATGTGATGCCTAAACTGGCTTTTTCCGGAGCTAAGCTCTATCTTTT
Source organism: Chryseobacterium sp. Bi04 (assembly GCF_918698085.1). Taxonomy (GTDB): domain Bacteria; phylum Bacteroidota; class Bacteroidia; order Flavobacteriales; family Weeksellaceae; genus Chryseobacterium. Next base: position 404,442 of record NZ_CAKKLP010000002.1, on the reverse strand, counting down.
AGAAAAGGTAAAATAAAAGTGATATCCTCTTCTATTTTACATAAATATTGAAACAATGAATCCCTGCTTCTCACTTTAAAAGCATGGATTCATTGTTTATAATCGTTCACATTATCTGTTTTCTATAGCTGCAATTTTCTTTCCTTCTTCTCCCAAATAATGAACCACCAGCTTTTCATAGATTTTATATCCATCATCTGCATTCGTAAATATTAGAATTCCTTTTCCTGATTTTGGAAGTACAAAGGCAATACAGCGTGTTCCAAGATCAGCTCCTCCATGGGATAAGGCATAATCGCCATTCCCGAGGTCATAGATTTCAAAACCCAATCCAAAATATTTATGTTCTTTTGTTTTTACCTGATTTTTAGTCATTTCCTGAAAAACTTCCGGCTTTAGATTTTTACCTTTCATAACACTGACCATAAAATTGCCATAATCCTGAATGGTAGTATGCAGGTCATCCGCCGCGTTGGCAGCTTTGTTTTTTTCCGTTGGATAAGGCTTTCCTTCTTTATTATATCCTACCGCAAATCTAGATTCTTCTGTATTAGGATCCCAAATATAATTGGTATCATTCATGGTAAGCGGCTGAAAAATCAGTTCCTTGGCAAGTTGGTCCAACGGTTTCGCAAACTTCTTTTCCAATGCTTTACGCAGGTATTCAAAACCTTCTCCGGAATATTGATATTGTGTTCCCGGCTCAAACTGAAAGCTCAGCTTTTTATCAGGATTCATCCATCTCCAGTTTGGGAAGCCTGTCTGATGGCTCAATATCATTCTGGTCGTCAGTTTGCTGTGTCTTGGATCGTTTATAATATCAGGATCTGCCCAGTACTGATCAAGAGGTTCATCCAGATTCCAATTCCCCAAACTGATCAGACGCAGTGCTACCATTGCTGTTACAGGCTTGGTAAGTGAGGCCACATTGAAACAGGTATTATAGGGTGCCGGAACTCCTTTTTTTATTTCTCCAAAAACTCTTATCTGTTTAAGTTCTCCTTCTTCAATGATTCCCAGCCCAAGTGCCGGGACTTTATTTTCTTTCAACCAGCTTTCAATCGCCTGGTCATCTTCAGGAATATCCTCCTGAATTGCTGATTTTGCATGATGATCAAAACTTAGGGATTTTACCAGTTTCCAGCTGCCATTTTCTACCATCCAGAAATTGGTGAACTTAGCCTCTCCGCCCAATTTCTCAGGTGTGCCTTTTTCTTTTTCATAAAAAAGGTGGTTACCATTCTGAATAACGGCATATAGTTTTCCGTTTTGGTACATCGGATAGATTTCGGAACTTTTCTCTATTAAAACTCTTTTTACCTGGCGCATTTCCGGTGCCTTGCACAGTCCGTTTTTAAAATCAATCATGAATTTCTTTTTATCAGACATACCGTCTTTGTCATGATAAAACTCCAGCCGGTCGCTCAAAATATTCTCCATTTGAGAAATATTACAGGTATTAAATCCTACTGAAAAAAGCAGACTGTCTCTGGACATAATGGTCTTGTACAAAGCGTCAGTTTTTTCTATTTGTGCTTGTGTATTGCTAAAGAAAAAGATGAAAAAAGGAAGTATAAAATGAGTATACTTTGTCATTGTTAATATTTTTGACAAAGATTGGATTTTAGTATGTTTCAGCACACAAAATGAACCCGACAAAAACCCGACAAAGCCCTGACAGGCTTTATATCATACTGAAATTCAGCTTGAAATACAGTTTCTTATTCCTATCTATTTCCGCTGCATTACGTAGAATAATAAATACATTAGAGAGTGCAATCAGGATCATGAGGATCAGGGTAAACGGACCTCCGAGCTTTAGAAAGATTCCCAACATAAATACAATAGGGGCTATTGCCGTCCACAACATCTGAACCGAAATGATCTGTCTCGCCAAACTGTTTTTCTGCTTCATTGTAAACATCAGCAGCAGGGGAACCAAAATATTAAGGGGTGGCAGCACAACAAATAAAAGTGAAGAGAGATTGATCATTTTGATCAGAGCATAGTTTATTTCTTGTGATTCTTCAATACTCTCCGTGATTTCTTCATAAGAACTTACTGTGACAGCATTCTGCAATACGCTTTCTTCTATATCCAGGGTTTGTGCCAGCGCTCTGAGTGTATGTCCCTTAGGCTCTGTACCCGCTTCTATCCGCTGGATCGTGCGTACAGAAATTTTTGACTTCTCTGATAATTCTTCCTGGGTCAGGTTTTTCTGCTCTCTTACGGCTTTTAATTTGGACATAGTATGATTATTCTATAAAGAAATGTTCATTATTTTTCGCGGGCTAATTTACATATTTTTCAGTAGTAAAGGTTGAAGCATTATAACAGGCAAGTAATTCCTATAAAAATTGGCCATCGTATTATAAATAAATGTAATTTTAATAAAAATATTTACCATATCTTATTGATAATCAATAAAACATTATTTAATATAACCCAAAATACTAATCTGTTTATGGAAAACACCTCAGCCTCTCCATTGGATATCAGGAAAAATATCGCCACTTATCTGGGGCTCACCCTGCTGTTTTGCCTGCCTGTTTATTATATGTGTATTGTTACCGGAAAACTGGGAGGCGGAGCTATATCTTATGCAACCATTGTTATGTGGTGTCCTGCAATTGCAGCCCTGCTGACCTGCCGCATCAGAAAAATCCCTATTGCTTCCCTGGGCTGGAAATGGGGCCTCACCAAGTATCAGCTGATAGCATATTGTATTCCTCTGCTGTATTCGCTTATCCCCTACCTTATCATCTGGATAAGTGGTGCCGGAGGTTTTTATAATCATGAATTTGTAGCTGAAACAGGAAAAGGGATGGGCTGGAACCTTCCTGATGGAGTAACCATTATCCTGTATATTCTCCTGATGAGCAGTTTTGGAATGGTACGTTCTGTTGGTTCTGCCCTGGGCGAAGAAATTGGCTGGAGGGGACTTCTGACTCCACAATTAGCGAAAATAAACTCCTATACAGCAACTTCCTTATGGATGGGAGTGATCTGGTCACTTTATCATTATCCTCTTCTTCTTTTTTCCAATTACAATACAGGCGGACCCAAATGGCTTGCATTAACCTGTTTTACAGTTATGATATTTGCATGTTGTTTTATCTTCACCTGGCTGCGCTTAAAATCAGGAAGCCTTTGGACGGCGGCTATTTTACATGCCAGCCATAACCTTTTTATTCAGGCTATTTTCACACCTCTTACGGTAGACAAAGGGCATACCAATTATTATATCGACGAGTTTGGTATTGCTCTTCCCATCGCTACAGCTATCGTAGCGTACTTCTTCTGGAGAAAACGAAAGGAGTTGCCGGAACAGAAAATTGCAGATTCCAATCTCCTTACCGCCAATCCATAATTAACATAAAAAAAACAGAGTGCTATATGATTATAACGCTCTGTTTTTTTTAAAAAATTTATTATTCTTTATAGATAAGCCTGTTTAAACTAATTAAAAATTGAGTCACAAAAGCTGAGTGAAACGCTATAAACACTTTAGTTTATTTTAAGTTTAAACGGATTGAAAATAAAAGTACACGTAAGCAAAAAATCTTTGATTTTTTTTTTAACCTTACGTGAGCTTTAGTGAGATTATTTTCACAGCTTTATTAAATTAAAGTTTCCAAGAAACTTGTGATTTTTGACTACGTCGAATCTTCGATTTGTGGTTAAAATAAAAAGTGTAAACCAGTTCAGATTATATTTTCTGAAAACCGGAAGGGTTAAAATACTAATTTTTCATCCACTTATCCCTGTCATCCCGATATGAGCTTTCAGTGTCATTCAACCGTTCTTGATACTCTTTCTTATTTTGTGGAATTCTACGCTCATATTTCATTGGTATTTCCACCCAACCTGCAGGTCGTAAATATTCCACAATAGTTTCCATATCAACATCACTAAACCCCACTGAATAAATGCTTTTATCTTTTTTTGATATAGGTGCCGGAGGTTTGTCATCTTTACGGTAGGGGGCCAGGTCAGATCCGGCATATTTTTTCTTTTGGGCCTCACCTTCGTTGTTTATTTCTTTTATTCTTTTCTCCAGTTCTTTGATACGCGAAAGGCTTTCAGGACTTTCACCGTTGTTTTTTAAGGTATTAAGTTCTTCCGCCAGTGGCCTTGTTTTCTCATTTGTGTTTCTATTTATTTCGTTAATCTGGTATTGAATATATTTACCGGACCTTGTAGGAGGTTCTCTTAATAAAAGCCTTTCATATCCGGTTGCTTTACCGCCTTCCACTGTTTCACCGTCCCCTTTATTGAACCATATCGTCATTCTGCTTCCACTTTCACTTCCTTCTTCTTCCATATACCGGACCTTATATCCCAGCATGGCCATTACTTCAAGGTTCCCGCTTCGGAATCCCAGATGCTTTACATGATCAAAGTGCCTCTGAAAATAATCGTACAACTTAAATTGCCCCAACCGGGTGTTCCCTCCCCATGCTTTCAGTTTGGGAGAGTCTCCCCGCCAGAATTCTGTAATATTAAATACTTTTCCGGACTCGTAGTATTTATTAATCAGATTTGCCGTCTCATCATATTTAGATGCTCTTTCTTTCACATATCCTTTATCTCCGGTAATAATGATGGCATCATACATATCAGCCACCCTGTGTATAATCTGTCTAATCCCCCAGTAACTCGTATCATGTTCTATATGGATATCTCCTCCTTTCCCGCTGAAACGGGACCATAAAATCAGCAAACTCTTTCCGCTTGTCGGTATTCCCTGTGTTTCCAGCCATATTTTTATCGCTTTATCCTGGCTTTCGTTTATGTCCCATGCATTTCTTAATTCACTTCTCATTGTCTCAGAAAAATTTCTGGCTATATATTGGGTTCCCTCCCCTACAGGCTTATAATAGTTTCTGGTTATTTCTCCTACCGGGATACCATAGGGCCTTACAAGGCTTATAGCTTGTTTCTTCAGCAGGCTTGCCTGTCCTGGGCTTCTCATTCCGTCAACGGAAACCGGATGTATCCTGTCCTGATGTATACCGGAACTCCTGTAGAATTCTATGATCGCTTTGCTGTTATCATAAGGGTCTTTTGCATTTCCATCATTATCCATCGTGGTTGATATCAATACATGATATTTTTTATTGTTTATCATTGTTGCAGCAATAGCAAACATATCTCCGGTGGCATAGCCTGGCTGCACAATGATAATAGGAGCTTTTTCCGGTAAATATCTTTCGTCTTCTTGGTTCATATTATGGTTTTTTAATGTTTCAATGGGTTAAAAGACAAATTTCAGGGTAAAGCTGCGGTCAGTATAGAGGGGATCTACCCATTTTCAGAAATTCAGGGTTTACCCGTATCGGCCAATGATGTATTTGTATATTCATGTATTCACCGGTCTATAATCCTGAATACCCATCATGCGATATTTTCATAATTTAAATTTCCATACCCACCCTTTATTTTCCAAAACTCATAACTCATAACTCATAACCAGCTTATAACTCGCAACTCATAATTTACACATCAATACAACTCACCTCCTCCACATTTCACTCATAGGAGAATTCCCTTATTTTTTAAAATTCAGTTTTTTCCCTTAATGAAGACTTATTCTGTTTGATGACATTTGTAACAGACAAAAGAGACAAACAATCTTACCGTTGAGATTCAATCAAAAATAATATAGAGGTTGGGTCGAAAGAAAATCTTTGAAAGAAGATATATGACAAGTAAAATAACAGTAACCAAATTAAACCCAGAATATGGCAGATACAGTAAACAACCAGACTACAGATGCAGTAACGCAGACGAATGTTACCGTGCTTGGTGAATCTCCCGCACAGGCCATGAGTATGCTTTACCAGATGGCTACACACGCCAGTGGAATTTCCATTCAGAATTCGGTAACGAACCAGCAGAACTTAAATCAACTTAACCCTGCGATTGTTGCTGATGCCATTAAAATTTTAAAAGGATAATATAAAACATTACCATCATGAGTGAAAACCACAGTGAAACCCAACAATCCCAGGCAGCAAATGCTACCACTCCGGCGGAGAAAGCTGTAGTATTTGTGAACAGTGAGGTATTGGCTCCGCCTAAAGCTTCCCCAATGACCGGAGTAACAAAAGTAATGATAGAACAGTCTACAGGAATGATGGTTCAGGATTTACAGTCTTTTTTAAAAGGTTTTGAGCAGGTAGGTCTTATTGCATTAAGCAGGCTTGCCAATAATTTACTGACCTATGGAACAACTTTCGGCCCGGCGCCGGGCAGTAAAGAAACGGCCGGTATGATGGCAGAGCAGCCACAAAGTCAGGATGCAGGAAAAGGAAATGAAATGATGAAAGACTTATTCAAAATGGTAAGTGACTATGCTGAAGTGAAAGCTAAAATTTCCAATACGATCTATAATGTCAACACGCCTCCGGTTTCCAATGACTTTCCCCCTTCTCCCTCATTTACGGAGGTTTCCGCTGAGACTGAAGATTCTGAAAAAAAAAACGAATAGCAGAAGCAATTCCGGAAGAAACCTCAGAAAAGGAAGATATGAGAAAAAACTTTATCTCGGCTGATCATGGGGGAAAATTAGTATTAAAGTCGATAAAACTGACACAGCCACTCGTAAAACCAGAAATTAAAGAAGCCGTAATCCCTTCAGCAGAACCTGAAGTACAACCAAAGAAGAAAACAATAATAACCCAACTCATTGAAAAAATTAAAATAAATAAAAGATGAATTATTCTTCAGTAACCAAACCCGCCAAAATTTTAAATCTAGAAAGCTTACATGATTTAAATGAACGACTTTACCTGACCAGAAGCAGCGATACTCTCTATCTGGAAACCAAAAAGACGGATCATAATGCAGAACGTATTGTATTTAATCTTCAGACATCAGACATTAATATTCAGCCATCTATAAGACTGGTCAACTGTATCAACAGAGGAAATAAAAGATATAATCATTTCCAGTCTTTCGTTGTGGAACCTAAAGATAAATCAACGGGAATAGCCGTGATAATGATCAAGCTGGACGATCCGAAAGCCTTTTATTGTAATGTGAGAATTTTACCATTTACAACTTTAAGCGAAATTGTTGTTCCGGATCTTGACTCAAAGCTTCTTACCATCAATCTTGAAAAATCAAAATGGACACTCAAAGCGGATATTACGATCACGGCATCTGATACGGGAGAAGCTCTGTACTCTGTACATGATGTGGATGTAGCATCTATTTCTGAATTGGTAACCCAGGATAGAATAATTGAATTGAAAAGAGAACTGGAATTCCAGGCTTCCAAACTTATTGCCCATTATTTCCAGGAAATCCTGAGTATTATTGTAAATGAAAACCCTCCAAATGGTAAGTCTCTGGTAATTCCGGATGATTATATCCTGACCCTTCCTCCCAACCAGTTAAAAGAAATGTTGTCAGCCAGTGCTATTTCAGCTTGTATTGCTTTGGAGATTACAGGATATAATGTAGTAAGGGATATCAACCGGGACTGGAGGAATGCGTCTGCATTTATTAATAATCTGCTTTAACCGTAGCATTAACTTCTAAATATAAACAACATGTATGCGCAGAAGAATCCGTAAAGAAGCCCCCGCTCCCAATTCTCAAGCACCAGTGTCAGAGCCAGAATCCATCGGAAAAGAGATCATGCCTTTTGTATTAAGACATGAAGATGAGATTATTAATTATATCAAGGACAAAGCAGTTAAGGAAACAATGAAATCTCTTGCTCCTTTACTGGAAAAACTGGAAGAAGCGGTTAAACAGCAAGAAGCTGCCCCAATGCCTGCTGCTGCGCCACCGCCTCCTGATACGCCTGTGATGAACTATGAAGAACAGCTGAAAAAACTTCAGGAAGCCTCAACGGCAAAAGTGAAAGAGAAAGAACTCAAAATCATGGAACGCATGAATAAGCTGAATTCAAGATTGGGTAATATCCATTCATAATACAAACTACAAAATATAACCCGTATGGACGAAATCAATGTACTCATTACCGGAATGTCTACCGCTGTACCTCAAGCTATTTCTACACAGGTAAGTGCACATTCCACAGGATTAATGCAGATGAATTCTGCCTTAAACCAACAAAGGAATGCCATGGCCGGAATCAGTAATTATGTCATGGGCTTAAAAAAGATGAGTCCCAAAAATATAAAAATCAAAGAGTTGGAAATATTGAAAAAAGAACGTTTTTAATACAGCTCTTACAAACTACGGATGCGGCTTATTTTCTCTGTAAAGATGAAATCCGATGCCCTCAACATATATACAATCAAGCCAACATCTATTTTTTGCACCGTCTTTCAGATGCCGTCAATGTACAGAAGCAATTATTCAGAATCCATATTCCAGCCCGAAGGAGTTCAGCATTGCCGGTATACCTACAGCAGAAATTTATTTTTAAGACAGATCTTAAAAATGGCCGCATCCTTTTATCAAAAGATATGATTTAAACTCATGCAGATTTTACAGATGGTATTTCAACCATTGTATTCAGAGCCACCCTTCAGATCCAATTATTCATTACCTGTCTATACCAATGCTTTTGAAAGGTATTCATCTGCAGGATCTGTAGTGAGTTTAAAATTAAAATGTAAAACTAGTTTACCTCAATAATTATTAACCGAGATCAGATCTCAACAAAAACAAATTACAATTATGCCAGTTAATGAACAAATCACAGACGCAGTAACGCAATCGAACGTAAAAGTAGTAGGAGAATCTCCTGCAATGGCTTTGGCTAACGTGTATCAATCTGCAGCACATTCAACAGGAATTATGTTTGAAAACGCTGTCAATACACAAAACCAACAGAATATTTTAGGCCAGGCAGCCACTACTCAGGGAATCCTTCAAATCTATAGTCTTGACACTGTAGCCGATGCAGTTTCTATCGCGAAGATCCTAAAGCCTTAATTTTTAAACTTTTTTAATAAAAGTAACGACCTCATCCGGAAAGCCCGGTTGTCCTTAACCCAATAAACAGTAATCATTATGCCAGTTAATGAACAAATCACAGACGCGGTAACGCAGTCTAATGTAAAAGTAGTAGCAGAATCTCCTGCAATGGCGTTAAGTAATGTGTATCAATCCGCAGCACATTCCACAGGAATTATGTTTGAAAATGCGATAAACGCTCAGAACCAACATAATATTGTTACCCAGGCAGCGACTACTCAGGGTATTACTCAAATCTACAGCAAAGATACCATCGCTGATGCTATCTCTATTGCCAGAACCCTTAAACCTTAATCCATTTTGCAGACCGCAGAATAAATCAATTTTATAAAGCCGGAATCCGGTTATTCTAACCAAAAATAAATAATAATCATTATGCCAGTAAACGAAAAAATAACAGACGCAGTAACGCAATCGAACGTAAAAGTAGTAGCAGAATCTCCTGCAATGGCGCTAAGCAACGTATATCAGTCTGCAGCACATTCCACAGGAATTATGTTTGAAAATGCTATAAATACCCAAAACCAACAGAATATTGTAACTCAGGCAGCTACTACACAGGGAGTAACCCAAATCTATAGCCTGGATACGATAGCCGATGCGGTTTCTATTGCCAAAATTCTTAATCCGTAATCTCTTTTTGCGAACAGCTTACATACCATTATCCGAACAGCCGGAAAATCCGGTTGTTTTTAAACCCAATAAACAATAATCATTATGCCAGTAAACGAACAAATCACAGACGCAGTAACACAATCGAACGTAAAGGTAGTAGCAGAATCTCCTGCAATGGCTTTAGCTAACGTGTATCAATCAGCAGCACATTCTACAGGAATCCTGTTTGAAAATGCAGTGAATACCCAAAACCAACAGAATATTGTTACCCAGGCAGCTACCACACAAGGTATTGCCCAAATCTACAGCCTGGATACGGTAGCAGATGCCGTTTCTATTGCTAAAATTCTTAATCCGTAATCTTTTTTGCGGACAGCTTACCTACATGACTCAAGCAACCGGAAAATCCGGTTGTTTTTTAAACAAAATAAACAATAATCATTATGCCAGTAAACGAACAAATCACAGACGCAGTAACGCAATCGAACGTAAAAGTAGTGGGAGAATCTCCTGCAATGGCCTTAGCCAACGTATACCAATCTGCTGCACATTCTACAGGAATTATGTTTGAAAATGCGGTAAATGCACAAAACCAACAGAACATCTTAGGTCAGGCAGCCACTACACAGGGGGTTATCCAGATCTACAGCCTGGATACGGTAGCAGATGCCGTTTCTATTGCTAAGATATTGCATCCTAAATTATAGTGTTTTTAGATTTCTTGTGATCAGGGAGTACATCTTTGTGCTCCCTGATTCTTTATATCAGAGTTATTTATCAAATAATACAATTTCGTTGGCATCTATGACCTTATTTTGTACAGCATAAATAACAAGCCCTGCCATATTTTTAACTCCCGTTTTGATCATAAGATTGGTTTTATGCGTTTCTACAGTTTTGGGAGAAATAAACAGTGAATCTGCAATTTCCTTAGTACTTAACTGCTGGCAGACCAATCGTAAAACATCAATCTCTCTTTCGGTGAGCTCATTCCTGGAGAGTGCATGAAATTCCGGAAGCTTATTGGAAAGCTGGGTTCTCATTATATCAAGCTGGTCGTCGGAAAAATAATGTCCTGTGTAATAAACTGTACTGATGACCTTCAATAATTCTTCCAGTTCAATCTCTTTGGATAAAAAAGCATGGGCACCCATTTTCAGCATCTGCCCCATAAAGGAACGTCGATAAAAGCTGGATAGTACCACGATTTTAGTTTCTGTTTTTCGCTGTAGCAAGGCAGACATTACATCCATACCATCTCCGTTCGCCATCCGTAAATCTAGGATCAGAACATCTAAGGCTACTGTCTCCTGTTTACTCAGAAAATGATATCCCCCTGTAGATGTCAGGACTACCTGATAATCGTCACAACTTTCTATATATTTTTTTAAAAGCTGTACAAACAGCAGGTCATCATCTACAATACCTATTTTAATTTTTGAATGTTCCATTTTATTTTTTTTATTGTATTGCCATGCAGGCTATAAATTTTGTTCCTTTTTCAGGCTGTGTTTTAAGTTTATAAATTGCTTTAATTTTTTGTGCTCTTGACTGAATATTTCTCAGCCCTATACCACCTGAATGGTTGCTTACGATAAAACCACAACCATTATCTTCTATGGTCAGCATCAGGTAATTTATAGATATCCTCAGGGAAACATCAACCCTGCTGGCCTCAGCATGTTTCAGAATATTGGTAATTAATTCCTGAACAATTCTAAAGAGATTCAGTTTTACGGGATTACTGATCGGTATTTCTACAGTAATATGACGGAAAATTATTTCTATATTTTTATTTATCTGTTTGAGATAATCAGCAATTAAATCCGCCAGGTCAATCTCACTGAGATCAGGAGGAGTCAGATTATGAGACAGCTCCCGTACCAGCTGCATAGACCTCTTTAAATCGATACTAAGCTCTTCCGTACTTTTCTCATTGATAGTCAAACGAATAATATTCAGCTGTGAGATAATATTATCATGAAGTTCTTCTGCCAGGCGCTCCCTGTCCTGTTCCTGTAAACTCAGCATATTTTCTCCATATTCTTTTTTTGTATTCCGGACGAGTGCCGCCACTTTCTTTTTGTTTTTTTTTATACTTTTTAAATAATTGATAATCAATAACGTGATGAATAATGTTGTTAAAAAAAATAGTCCGATACCGATCCATATCCATACAACTACCTGATTCTGATTTTCCCAACGCCACATCCCAGATTAATAAAAGCAATATAAAAAGCCAATAACAAAACGCCTCTAAAAAGCCAGATGGGCCCTACCCAACCCAGATGGTTGCTGATTAAAAAATTAAAAGTAGTAGAGATCACACATTCAACAGAAAAGAATAAAAAAACAATGATGTTTACAATAAACATACTCTTTTCAACTCTTCCTTCTCTGATGATTTTCATGAAATAAGAAGCTGCATAGCTGCAAATAATAATGCTGCTTATGATATTAGAATAGAAAGTAACCGATGTACCATTTTGTATGTATAATATATTACCGATCAGCAATATCCCTGCATAACAATAGACTATCCATCTGATTTCGCGGGAAAGCTGAATATAATAACTGCTATAAACTGCCGTAAGGGCCACCAAACCAAAAAACTGGCTGAGTGCATAATTATAGGTATTGAAGGTGTTTAATTTCATCAGCCGGCCAGTTAAGTCCGTCATCTCCAGTATCAGTTCTCCTGAAAGCAGTAGGATCACAGGAAACTTTGTTTTTATCCCTTCTTTTATCAGTACAATCAACCCTGTCAGTAAAACAAGATTAATCATAATTTGCAAATACAGGGATAGGCTGTTATACGAAAACACCGGTGCTTTGCTTCAAAAGTTGATAATCACTGAGACTATCAACAGTAAATGGAGGCCGTGGCGTAGAATAATTTTCTGCAGTTTCGCTCATGTGATTAATTGCTAAACTTTTTACAGTAATAATTTCTATATGATAAGGAAAATCAGAATCTTTTTTTTCTAAATTATCCGTAAGCCCAAAGAAACAAATGCACGTCTGACTTCCTGTAATCCCCATTTTTTCGTAATCTGAAAATGGAATAGAAATCAATTGAAAGAAATCTTCAGGTTGCTGAGCCTGTAGCCAGGCAGTACCAAACATATTCCATCTGAAGTTTCGGTTTATAGCCGATTCAGAAGTAATGGAAGGTGGGTTTACTTCAGTATCATTACTGCTTTCCATTTTCTCTTCTGCAAAACCACGGGAAAATTCTTTAATAAAAATTGAATTAAAATCAGCGTCTTTATCACATTTAGAATCAATCAGAAAAAACTTCAGCTGCTCCCCATGAATACCTACGTAAGCATGAATTCTTTTGTGCTCTGTTGTAAGATTTCTTTTCCAGTGTTCAATTTCTGCTCCTGAAACACTGAAATGAGTTCCCTGATTTAAATAATTCAAAATTTCTTCTCCATCCTTATCATTTCCATTTTTGTAAGAATCAATAAGATTTTGCCATTTTTTAATGGCTTCAAAGATGTTTTCGGTCGTCATGATAATAGCTATTTGTGAATGATAATTATTTTATGTGTTGAAATTTACAAAAAAAACACACTCCTATTTATTTTTAAATCACTTTTGTGTGGAAAACATAATACAACGTAATTAAAATTAATATCCATCTATTTTTTTTCAAAAAACATGACAATCAGTATGTATCTTTGTACTACAAAACGATCTCATTTAAAACTTCTTTAAACTATGATCCCATTCCACGAGCTTTTATTCTTTATCCTGGCTGCACTTGTTCTTGTAATCAGCCCGGGGCCCAATATGATCTATCTGATATCCAAATCAATAACGCAGGGGAAAAAGTCAGGGTTTATTTCATTGATTGGGGTAGTCTGTGGATTTCTGTTTCACATCGTTATGGTATCTTTTGGGCTTACCGCCGTATTATTTGCGGTCCCCATCGCTTATACCGTCCTTAAAACAGTAGGAATTATTTATCTTTTGTATTTAGCTTATCAAGCCATTAAACCTAAGAGCAAAAACATTTTTGAAGTAGATGAAAACGGATCTCATGACAGTCCTAAAAAGCTTTTCAGTATAGGCTTTTTAACCAGTATGCTCAATCCTAAGGTAGCTGTCTTTTACCTATCCCTTTTTCCACAGTTTATCAAACCTGAATATGGATCAGTACTGATCCAGAGTTTGGAGCTTGGTGTTATACAGGTTCTGGTAAGTTTTAGCGTTAACTTTTTAATCATATTAACTGCGGCAAGAGTGGCTTTATTCTTTGCCCACAACCCCGCCTGGATAAGAGTACAAAAGTGGTTTATGGCAAGTGTACTGACCTGTTTAGCCATAAAGATGGCATTCTCGAAGGCAAAATAAAAGATGAAGCATACCATACCCACCTATGACTTAAGCGATATTTCTGAGCACCATTTTTTTATTAAAAGAATGGATAAGCATTATCAACATCCGGAAAATCTTCTTTTTGATAAAGGAATCCACCGTGACAGTCATTATATTTTCACCTGTATGGAAAGCGGCCATGTAAAAATGATGGTTGATTTTAAAATTATAGAATCTCAGGATACATCCATTTTCTGTATACTACCCAATCAGGTACATCAGGGACTCTTAATGAAAGACGTGAACGGTTGGTTTGTAGCCGTAAAGGCAGATTGGGTTCCGGATACCGTACGGGCTGTTTTTGAAGAATCTCTGGAAGAGGTGAAACCCATTATAATTGATAAAAACTGGATAGAAAAAATAAATGCATCTGCCGCTATGCTTCAGACTTCTTTTACTGAAGAAACATTTACCTCTAAAGAAGGGCTTTTGATTATTCAATCTTTATTGAATGCTTTTGTAGGCATGTTTGCTTTTATATATTCCCGTGAAACAGCCTCTGAAGCATCCGGTGAAAACCGTTCTTTACAGCTGGCAAGAGCTTTCAGAATTAGGGTAAGGGAAAATTATAAAACCACGAAAAGTCCATCAGAATATGCTGAACTTTTGAATATTTCAAGAGGATATCTCACTGAAGTTATCCGGGAAGTGACCGGAAAGCCCGCACAATACTGGATCCATCAGGAAATTATCATAGAAGCAAAAAGATTATTAGCCTTTACCCATCTCACAGTAAAGGAAATTGCCTATGAATTGGGATATAGTGATCACACTTATTTTAGCCGTTTATTTTCAAAACTGGCAGGCCAACCCCCGTCAGAATTTCGGGATAAAAATAAAAACGGAAAGTAATCCACGAATAATCCAACTAATTCCCTGAAACAGCTATCGCTATATTTTAATTTTACAGCTTCCTTTGCTATAAAAATTATGTATGCCAAGCTTACCAAAATGGATCAATGATACTGTAGAAAATGTATGGTCTTCAAAGTTTAAAGACTGTACTGTTATCGATAAAAAGAAAGTTACTGATGAGCTTCACTGTATACGCTTTGCCACAGATTTGCAGGATGTTCATTACGAACCGGCCTATGCCATAGGAATAAGGGTAAACGACAGGGATTTCCGTAACTACTCACCTTTTAATTTCAACAGAGAGGCAGGTACATTTGACATTCTCTTTCATATTCATGATACAGCAGCTGCGGGAAGTAATTTCATAAGTAAGCTTTCAGCAGGAGATTCAATAAAAATTTTAATCCCCAGGGGAAAACGCTTTTTTGATCCCGATGCGATAATGCATTTCTCAATTGGTGATGAAACATCCCTGGGAAGTTCTCTTGCCATTAAGGAAGCTGCAGAAGAAAACAACGTTTTATTTGGCTGCCTCCATGAACTGGAAGATCCTTCAGCGCTGGAAATCCTGGGTTTATATGGGTACCATGCTCCAAAGAATAATATCATGGTCATTATTGAATCCTTAACTGATTTTTTAAGGGAAGAAAAAAAGGCTATATATAATGATAATGTTATTTTCTATTTAACAGGAAACGGAAATACAATGACACTCATCAGAAAATTCCTAAAATCAAAAGGAATACCTCCAAGATGCATCAGGTCACAGGCATATTGGATAGAAGGAAAGAAAGGATTATAAGTCCTGCTCAAAATTTTATCTGACAATTAGAGTCTATAATTGTCAGATAAAATTAAAATATGGGAACAGCAGCAACGTTTCTATTTCAGTCTTTCCCCGAGTACTCTAACCTTTTTCAGCCATTGGTGCCGTTGTTCTTCCCTGGATCCCCTGATTACTCCAACATAAGTCACCTTTACCGGCTTCACACCACAGAATTCCAGAGTAGACCTTTTAAGCTGGTTAACGCTGGGCCTACCGAAAAACAAATGGTAATACCAGCCCGGCTGATCTATGGTTGTAATAATATGTCCTGTTTTTCCTTTCAGAAACCGATCCCACCATACAGAGTTTTCCCTATATTTAAAAGCCATTCCGGGTAAGAAAAGCCTATCTATAAAGCCTTTTGTTATGGCGGGCAGACCACCCCACCAAACAGGATGTATCCATACCAAATGATCTGCCCATTGGATGGTTTCCCAGGCTTTCAGTAAATCCGGCTCCAGCTCCATTCTTTTTTGATATCCGAATTGCAGGTTAGGATTAAAATGGAGATCGGCAATTGTAATATCCTGTATTTCTGCCCCTGCTTCTTTTGCTCCGTTTCTGTACGCATCAGCAATTCCGAAATTGAACGAATCTTTATTCGGGTGCCCATTGATAATGGCTATTTTTTTCATTGCGTTACGTTTATAGTAATGGTTTCATAGGCATTAAGCTGAGCCAGTAATGATAAGGGTTCATGCAGCTGATGTCCAAAATAAACCTTATTTTCATGAGGGTTCCTCAAGAGCTCTTCCGTATGCAGAACCGCTGATAAGGCAGTCAGTTCGGCTTGTCCTTTTGTACTCTGCAAGCTTAATTTCCTGTACTTTCCCTTGTATTTTACCACAATTTCAAAAACAGACTGGTCCCCATTTCCACTGGATCCAAAGATCATCTTTCTCTCTTTTAAAGATAAGATACTGAATATCCTCAGGTACTGAAAAGAACCAAGCAGCCAGGTAATAAATTTTGAATTGTAAGTCATTTTTACACTGACATCAGGAACTCTTTCTACCCGGTTTAAAATATAAAGATCAGGAACATCAAAATTATAAGCACTCCGTTTTCCTATTCCAAAAGAAAAATCAAAAACCTCAGTATTTAAAAAATGTCTGATAGAAACAGGTTTATCATTTTTATAGTGGCTGAAAGGAACCGCTACATTTTCTGCCATAAAATGAGCAGAGCTTTCTCCGGCCAGATCCTTAATAGAGTAATAGACAAAAAGTTTGATCTCCCGGATATCTTCCGTGCCATCTGAAAGTGTATTTGCCAATCCCGGGACAATTCCTCCCATCCATCCTGAACTGAATACAATCCTGTTATTGACTTTACTACTCTTTGCCACATCATATGCTTTTACCAGATCAGGAGTAGGTTTGGTGATATCTAAATAATCAATACTATTGTCAATGGCAAACCGTAGAACCTGATCCGTTTTATCATTCACAGAAAGAATGATGAGATTAATTTTTTTCTCAGAAATAACTTTAAAAGAACCAGGATCTGTGACATCAATCTTTAAATCTTTATCAGTTTTTCCTCCTTTACGTCCTCCAATAAAAATGTTGAAATGAGGATTTCTTTTTTCTAAAATACGGGCAATTGTCTTGCCTACCAATCCGGTTCCACCGATAATCAGAATATTATGCTCCATCTATTTTTTTTACAAAATTATAGAGCTTACGAATCAATAAACAGGACAAATGTCTAAAAAGAAATCTCCTTTCGGATACGGCTTAAATGCCGTTGAGTAATGCCAAGATAAGAAGCAAGGAACTGCAGGGGAATATTCTGGATATAGTCCGGTTGGTTTTTAAGTAAATCAGCATACCGCTGGGCAGCATTATTGCGTTGTAGCTGGAAGAATCTTCTTTCAAGCTCCATATATTCCTGCTCGGCTATTGCTTTTAAAAATAATGTCCAATTCGGATTATTACGAACCAGTTCTTCTATTTTATCTTTTCTCAAAATAAGCAGATCGGCATTGGAGATAGCCTGCATAGTTTCCATACTTGGAGCACCTGAAATAAATGAGGAATAGGAAGCCATCAGGTCGTTGGGAAACCTGAAACAGTAAGTGGTATCTTTGCCGTCATCAGAAATATAATACGAACGGAAAATTCCGGATTCTATGAATGCTATTTCTTTACAGTTATCACCTTCCCGAACAAAACATTCGTTCTTTTCTACTTTTCTTATTTCAAAAAGATGTAACACCTCTTCAATTTCATTTTCTGAAAATATATTAAACATTCGAAAATAATCCTGTATCATAGTTTTTTAAAATTATTGCCACTCCCACTTGAATACAGCGAAAATAAATAAAAACAGGATGAAAATAAAATTACCGGACTACAAACTATAAAGAAAAATAAAATGAACTCCCATTATGAATCGTCATATTTTACAAAAAAGTAAAACCATTCCATCCTGGAATGATTTTACTACCGTTTAAAAACTGATTGAGTTATGTATATGAAGATATGATGTTTATGTTGATGCAAATATAGGCAGCTCTTCATTGCCTTCTATCAGGGGAATCACTAAAGTTTTATCCGTAAAAATACGGTTGTATAAAAGAAAAAAGCCCTGTAACAAAATTACAGGACTTTAAATGTATCTAACAATTATTCTGTTAACGCTAAATGCTGTGCTGAAGGCTATTCCTTATCAACACAAATTTCTAAAGAGGGCTTACCAACTGCAGGAACCATTCTTTAACTTCTCCTTCCAAATAAGGAGCGATCTTTTCCTCGCAGGTCTTATGGTAGCTATTTAACCATGCAATTTCACTTTCTGAAAGAATTTCTTTCACTATGGTATCTTTAAAGAACGGGCAGAATGTCAGTGTTTCAAATTCATAGAAAGTCCCGTGAATTGTTGTTTCTGCTTCTTTTACGGCAATCAGATTCTCATGGCGAATCCCGTATTCTCCTTCAAGATAATATCCTGGTTCGTTGGAACATACCATTCCCGGAAGAAGATCCTGTGGATTCAGATCTTTTCTGATACTTTGAGGTCCTTCATGAACATTCATAAAACTTCCCACACCGTGTCCTGTTCCGTGGTTGTAGTCTTTACCATCCATCCATAGCGGAAGTCTGGCAATGGCATCAAGGTGTACACCTTTGGTTCCTTTCGGGAATTTTACCATGGATAAACGGATCAGCCCCTGTAATACTAATGTTGAATTTCTCTTGAAATCTTCGGAAACAGTTCCTAAAGCAAAAGTTCTTGTAATATCTGTAGTGCCTTCAAGATACTGTCCTCCTGAATCTACCAGGATACTTGCCTCATTAGTCACGTCTTTGCTTCCTTCTTTCTTTGCAGAATAGTGAATGATAGCACCATTACCTTTATACCCTATAATGGAACCGAAGCTTTCGCCCACAAAATTTTCTCCTTCCGCACGGAAGCCTCTCAGTTTTTCACCGATAGAATATTCGTTCATGGCTTCTTTTCCTGCATTATGGGTCAGCCAGTAAAGGAATTTCACCATAGCGACTCCATCTCTCGCCATTACTTTTCTGAAACCTTCCAGCTCAGTTTCATTTTTTTGAGCCTTCATCAGATTTCCGGGAACGGGAGCTTTGATAAACTGGTTATCTGTTTTTAAAGTTTCAAAAATCTGTTGGTTTGTGTTTGGAGAAACCAGTATTTTTTCATTTTTGAATGCTTTCAGATAATTATATAATTCTTCATAAGGCATCATTTTCACAAAAGAGTCATCCATTTGCTTTCTGGCAGCAACTTCCATTTTATCAAGGTCTGTGAATAAAACCGCATCATTTTTAGTGATCACAATATATCCTAAAAATACAGGATTGCTCTGTACATCACTTCCTCTAAGGTTTAAAGTCCATGCTACATCATCCAAACTTGAGATAATGTGAACAGTTGCATCCTGATCCTCCATTTTCTGACGGATAGCAGAAATTTTATCCGCTACAGACTGGCCTGCTCTTTCTACAGGATGTACAAAGATTGGATTTTTTGATGGTGTACCCCTTTCTTTCCAAACTTCTTTTAAAAGAGGAATATCAGCCAGTACAATATTTTTTGAATTAAATTTTTGAGAAAGTAGTTCCCAGTTAGCATGAGAAGCTGCTAAAGCATTGACGGCCACTTTACCTCCTGCAGGAATTTCCGAAATGATCCAATCTATATAATTAGGAGTTCCTTCTATTCCGTCTTTAAAAAGTTCGATTCCCGAGCCTTCCAGTTCATCCACAGCTTGTGTAAAATATCTTCCGTCTGTCCACAGTCCCGCTTTATCTTTGGTTACTACCACAAAACCGGCAGAACCAAGAAATCCTGACAACCAGGCTCTCTCCTGCCATTCTTCGGGCAGATACTCGCTCATATGGGGATCTGCAGAATATACTATAAATGCATCAACATTATTTTTCTGCATTTCTTCACGAAGCGCAGCAACTTTTTCCTTTGAAGTCATTCTTTTCATTTTTAAAACACCGAAAGTTACGAAAAAATAGAACCCGAAGGATCAATTCCACCGTCTATTTTCCGTAATAATCTGTTATTATTACTTAATTTCCCAATAAACAGCCATTACATATTGAATCTTATAATATACCATAAGCCTTTTCAATGAATTAAGTCTTCAGGAGGAGTTTCTCACTATATTTTATCACAATAAACCCACTCCGAGTTCAGGAATGGGTAATTTATAATTGAAATATTTAATTTACTTATTCTTAAAAAGACAGATAGCGTTTAGTTGTCGTCAAACTCATTATTTTTAAGCAGCTCGGCCAATACTTTCTTGGCACGCATCACCCTCACTTTGGTATTGGCAACAGAAATGCCAAGTTCTTCCGCAATTTCTTTAATGCTTTTCTCTTCAAAGAATCTCAGCTTAATAATATCCTGGTAGTTGGCATCTAAAGATTCTATAGTCTTAATAATCTTTTTCTGCTCTTCATTGGAAATCATCAGCTCTTCAGGAGATTTCGCATATTGATTTTTAACCTCATCAAGGTTTTCAACGGCATCCTCATTTTCACGGCTTCTTTTTCTCCAAAAGTCAATGACCGTATTCTGTGCTATGGTAAGCACCCAGGTTTTAAACTGGAAATGAGGATCAAACATATCCAGCTTCGACAAGACTTTGGAAAAGACGTTCACGGTAATTTCGTCAGCATCATTTTCATCTTTTACTTTTTTCATCACAAAAGAGAAAACATCCACCCAAAAAACATTAATGAGTTTAGTCTGAGCCTTTTGGTCCTTGTCCTTGGCTTTTTGAATGAGCAGAAATAGCTGTTCGTCGTTCATTACTAACAAATATAGCATATTTGGATGAAAATTCAAAGAGAGAGGAAAACTGAATTGGTAAATATATCAATCAGCAAATTTCCCCTTTTGCCCCTTCATACTTCTGAATTTACTATCTTTGCCCCGTAAAATTTTTAAAGAAAAAATCAATGAATTCCTTTATAGAAGAACTTAAATGGCGTGGTCTTTATGCCGATATGATGCCCGGAACCGATGAACAACTGAATAAAGAGGTAACTACTGCATATATTGGTTTTGATCCGACAGCTGACTCTTTACATATCGGAAGTCTTATCCAGATAAAAATTCTTGCTCACTTCCAACAGCATGGACACAAACCTATTGCTCTTGTAGGAGGCGCCACAGGTATGATTGGAGATCCATCAGGAAAATCTGCAGAAAGAAATCTTTTAGATGAAGAGACGCTTTTACATTATGTTGACTGTTTAAAGAACCAGCTTTCAAGGTTTTTAAATTTTGATGGAAACGAACCTAATAAAGCAGAATTAGTCAACAACTATGATTGGATGAAGAATATTTCGTTCCTTGATTTTGCTAAAAATATCGGAAAGAATATCACGGTCAACTATATGATGGCTAAAGATTCTGTAAAGAAAAGATTTTCAGGAGAAGCAGGTGCAGACGGAATGAGCTTTACTGAGTTTACGTATCAGCTGATCCAGGGATATGATTTCCTTCACCTGTACCAAAACAATAATGTAAAACTTCAGATGGGAGGTTCTGACCAGTGGGGAAATATCACTACAGGAACAGAACTGATCCGTAGAAAGGCGCAGGGTGAAGCATTTGCATTAACCGTTCCTTTGATTACAAAAGCTGACGGTTCTAAATTCGGAAAATCTGAAAGTGGAGAAAACTATTGGCTGGATAAAAAGAAAACTTCACCTTACAAATTCTATCAGTTCTGGTTGAATGCTACTGATACGGATGCTGAAAGATTCATTAAATTCTACACATTCTTAGGAAAAGAAGAAATTGAAGCTTTAATTGAAGAACACAAAACAGCTCCCCATGAGAGAAAACTTCAAAAGAAACTAGCTGAAGAAGTTACTATTTGGGTACACGGAAAAGAAGAATATGAAAAGGCATTAAAAGCTTCGGAAATTCTTTTTGGACGTTCTACCGCTGAGGATCTTGTAAGCCTTGATGAAGAAATTTTCCTTGAGGTTTTTGAAGGTGTTCCACAAAAAGAAGTTGCTAAGGCAGAGGTATTGGGAATCAACATCATTGATCTTCTTTCTGAAAAATCAGGGTTCTTAAAATCTAAGAGTGAAGCACAGAGAGAAATAAAAGGAAATTCTATTTCTGTAAACAAACAAAAAGTAAATGATACTTTTGCAGCTAGCGAAAGCGACCTTATTGACGGTAAATTCCTGTTACTTCAAAAAGGTAAAAAAAGCTACTTTATTGTAAAAGTAATTTAATGCTGAATATACTATTAAAACGGCGCTGAGATTTTATCTCAGCGCCGTTTTTCGTTCGAAAATAATTGATTTTAAAATGTGTAGCTTGCAGAAGCCGATAAATACTGGCCGCTGGAAGTACCTTCTTTTTTTAATTCTCCGTCTACCCAGATTTGAACTTTCAACGTTGAAGAAGCATCTGCCCCAATGGCATTTACTGCAACATTAGCATTATAAGCTCCTGATTCTGAGGTTACTTCAGGACTTGTCCAGGTTGTACCGCTAAGACTTGAAGCCGTTGTAGGATTACCATCTATTCCGTATACCGCTACATCAATGTCAGCTCCTGTAGAAGCAATCGCTTTAAAAACCACTTTATGGCTTTTCCCACTTCCAGGAACATTATCGTCGTCATCATCTTTACTGCAAGATGAAACAAAACCGATGAACATGGTTGCCAATAATACCACGAATGTACCTCTCAACAGTTGACTCATTCTCATTTTTTTCATAATCTTTTTGTTTAAATTTTAGTTACTATATTTAATATTCTATGATCATTGATTTGATAACTGCAAAGCTATTAGAGTCGCTAAACTTTATCAATCCTGAAAAATGAGTAATTTTTTCTACCTAAATTCAGGTATTTTTTTTGCTGAAATTTTTAATTAAATTGAGCATTTTTTAAAATATTATACAGAATTGCTCCATCATGAAGAGATTACTTATCCTATTAAGCTTATTCCTGTCTTTCGGTTTACGGTCACAGCAAATTATTCCTCTTCATGAACAACCTTATTTAGACAGTCTGCAAAACATTACAAAAACTCAGACTTCCCATATTCCAAAAGCCGATGCTTACTTTCTGCTGTCCAATTATTACAGGAATATTGATTCTCTTCTGAGCAGAAAGTACCTGGAAAACGGGAAAACATTCATCAAAAACAATGCTTTGCTTTCGGCAAAATATGATTTTTATAAAGCGCAATATTACCTGGACCGTAATAAGGGAAAAGCAGCTCTTTTTTATCAGCAGGCCATTAAAGGATTATCGAAGTTCAGGACTGAAGAAACGGATCTCCTTCAATCTTCGGCATGGTATAGCTATGGAGTAGCACAAAAAGATAAAAAGGGCTACCCTTTCCTGCTTAAGATTATCCTTGAAAAAAGCATTCCGCTGGCTAAAAAATATGAAAACAGCCGAAGTCTCGGGTTTCTATATACACAACTTGCCGTCGTTCTCATGTATAATGCCGAATTAAAAAAAGCTGAAAATTATAATACTAAAGCGTTAGAAATTCTTGAAAAAAATTATCCGAATTCTTCAGAACTATTTTTCACCTATCTCAATGCTGCCAACAATTTCTGCTACCAGATTAATGGAGATGAAGCAAAGAAATGTTTGGATAAAGCCGAAAAGCTGATCAGCCCTTATCCGGAATCCTCCGTCAATGCATTTTATTATTACAGCAAAACACTGTATTGCATTACCAAACAAAAAAATACTGAAGCACTGCCTGTGATTGAAAAAGGCATTCTTTATGCGAAAAAATTCAATCAGAATCTGCTGGCACAAATGTTCTATTTCAACAAATATGATATTCTAAGAAAATTAAAGAAATACAATGAGGCTAAAAATGTACTGGAAGGTATTTTAACAGAAAAATCACTTGCTCTTGACCTTAATAACCGAAAGACTATTTATAAGCAGCTCTCCATACTCAGTGAAGAAATGGGAAATGCGAAGGAAGCGCTGGTATGGGAACAAAGATATTCCGGTCTTAGTGACAGTTTGAATACCGAAAATACAAAGCTTGAGATTAATAAGATTGAATCAAAATTTAATACGGCTGAAAAAGAAAGAAAAATAGCCACGTTAAACGCTGAAAAAAAACAAAAAGAATTAGAAGTAAATAAGAAAAATTCCTACTTATGGGGATTGAGTCTCATCCTGGCATTAGCGTTAAGTCTTTTAATTTTCTTTTTTATCTTATTCAGAAAAAACAAAAAAATATCTGAGCAAAAGATCAACGATATTAAACAAAAGGAAGAACTATCACTCACCAAAGCCATTCTGGATGGTGAAGAAAGAGAGAGGGAACGTATTGCAAGAGATCTTCATGATGGTTTGGGCGGCATGCTTGCCGGCGTTAAAATTAATTTTTCCACGTGGTCATCCAGCCATTTAGATGCTGAAAAAGATCAGGAGTTTTATAGAATTCTGGGACAATTAGATAGCTCTGTGAGTGAACTCCGCCATGTGGCAAGAAACCTAATGCCGGAATCCTTACTTAATTTTGGGTTGGAAACCGCGTTACAGGATCTTTGTGAGTTTTATATCAGGAAAGACCTCGAAATTGATTTCCAGGCTATTGGTATTGAAAAAAATCTGCCAGTAACGATTCAGCTTAATATTTACCGTATTGTTCAGGAGCTATTGGCTAATGCCATTAAACATGCTGAAGCCAGTAATATTTTGCTGCAATGTTCACAATCGGGGAAGAGCTTTTTGATCACTATTGAGGATAATGGAAAAGGATTTGAAAAAGATATAGAAAAGACCAGTAAAAGTATGGGACTCCTGAATCTAAAAAACAGGGTCAATTACCTGAGAGGAAAAATGGAGGTAAGTTCAGATATTCAAGGGACAACGATAAACATAGAACTTAATATTGATGGAGAATAAAAAAATAAATATTGTCATTGTAGATGATCATCCTATCGTTATTGAAGGATTGAAAATGATGCTGAACAATCAGCTGCATTTTACAGTTTCAGAAAGTTTTACTTCCGGTTCGGAAATTATTGATTTTATAAGATCTCATAAAGTTGATATTATCCTTTTAGACATTACGCTGCCTGATGCTAATGGGACGGAGCTCTGCAGGGAAATCAAAAAAATATCCCCCGATACTTCAGTCATTATGTTCAGTAACCGTTCTGAGAGAAGCATCATTATGCAATCCCTTCAAAACGGTGCCAGTGGTTATATTCTTAAAAATACTTCGATTGATGAATTGGTGGTTTGTATACAGGGAGCCCACTCAGGAAATATTGTTTTCTGTAATGAAACCAGACAGATTATCAGTAAACCTTCTCAACATGACCATCCTATACCCAGACTTACCAAAAGAGAGAAACAGATCCTGCAGATGGTAGCAGAAGGAAAAACAAGCATGATGATTGCCGATGAACTGTTTCTGAGTCCTCTTACTGTAGATACCCACCGTAAAAATCTATTACAGAAATTTCAGGCAAAAAATTCTACCGAACTTATCAATATTGCTGTACAGCAGAATATGATCTGAAAATAAAAAACCGCTTTAAAAGCGGTTTTAAATGATATATTAAATATTTTTATTTACAATTCTAAGAAGCTGTAATCAATAGAAGCTACTAAAACTCCTTTTCCTTTCTTTTTGCTGGTTCTTACAATTTCGCCGTCTATCCAAAGATTGATGGTCAATTCTGAATCCACTTCGGGAAGTAACGCATTGGCATCCAGATTCAATTGTGCCTGACTGGAATTCACGAAAAACTCTTCGCTTTTCCATGAGGTTCCTACTGGATCAAAAATATCGGTTTTATTAGTACCCACCTGTGTTACAATAGTTTTAAGTACTCCTCCGGTAGTTGTTTTCACTTCGAACTGAACCACATGATCCTGAAATTCATCATCGTCATCTTTTTTACAAGAACTTACAACGGTAATCACAGAAAATAATAAAACGAATAAAAAAGAAAGTCTAAGTAAACTTTTTGATTTGTAAAATTGCTTCATTTCTTCAAATAGATTTTTTAATGTTTCAAATATAAGTTTTTTATTAATATAAAAATAACTTTTATGAAAAATTTCCAATAAAAAATTGTAAATAATATCAAATCAATAAAAACTAAAATAAATCTGTAAAACGTAATAATACAGCACAACCAGCTAATCATTACACATACAATATATTCTTTGATAAGTTGCCCAAACGAATCATAAAAGGTAGGATTACAATGTGATTTATTAATTATATTTGCTGTATGAATTTAGATTATCTAGTAAGAGAACCAGAGAATATTACAGCCAGTACTCCTATTCTTTTTATGCTCCACGGATATGGCAGCAACGAACAGGATCTTTTCAGTTTCAGAGAAACATTACCTGCTGATTGGCTTATCATAAGTTTCAGAGCACCCAGAGACACCCAATTTGAAGGGTATTCATGGTTTGATATTGACTTCAACAACCCAGAAAATTTCATTGATGTGGACCAGGCTAAAGAATCATTGGATGGTGCATTGGAAAGTATATTGAAAATTATCAATCATTATGGTCTTACAGAAAGTAAGGTTCATTTGTGTGGTTTCAGCCAGGGAGGAATATTATGTTATGCCCTGGCGTTGAAGCACCCTGAATTATTTAATAATATTGCCTGTCTCAGTTCATATCCGGAAGAGAAACTGTTAGATGGTATTGTAAAAGATAAGAAGAAACTTGAAAAATTACGTTTTTTCATATCACATGGAACAGATGATGCGGTCATTCCGTTAGAATGGGGAAGAAAAGCTGCCGACCTGTTGTATGATCTAAGCTGTTATTTTACTTTCAGGGAGTATATGAGCGGACACGGTGTCAATCAAAAAAATTATATGGACCTTATGGATTTTTATTCAAAAAACGCATAATCTTATTTGAAATAATTTCAAGATAAACACTACATTATTGTAGTTTATATAAACATTCCTGCTTTTGGAATGTTTTTTCATTCACAATCAAGATAATTTCGCTAAATTCAGTAAATGAAATTCAAGCTTCTTTTACTGGGTGTATTGTTTAGCATTTTTATAAATGCCCAGGACTCATTTGAGCTGATCAACACCAAAAAAGCTGTTATCCCTTTTAAGTTTATCAATAACCTTATCTTCATTCCTATCACCATTAATGGAGCAGAATTAACCTTTCTGGTGGATACGGGTGTAGCGGAAACACTGCTTTTCAGCCTGGAAAACAAAGAGGTTAAGCTCGAAAATGTTGAAAAAATAAAATTTTCAGGTCTTGGAGGAAGCCTAAGTATTGATGGATTCAAATCTGAGCGTAACACAGCCCGCATTGGTGACGCAGTCATCAATACCTCGATGTCTCTTTATATTATTCTTGATGAAGAGTTTAATATTTCATCTCATGTAGGAATTCCCGTAAATGGAGTCATTGGATATCATTTTTTTAAAAATCATCCTATTTCTATAGATTACCAGGCAAAGAAAATTACCATCTATGAAAATGCAGACCTGCTAAAAAAGAAAATAAGAAAATATGATGAATTCCCTATCACAATTGAAAAAGATAAACCTTATGTTTATGCTGATGTAGAGATGACCAATGAAAAGAATAGCTCAAAACTTTTGATTGACCTTGGGAACAGCGATGCGATATGGCTCTTCCCTACTCTTATCAAAAATTTTGTATATAACAGACCTAATATTGAAGATTTTCTGGGCCGCGGATTCAATGGAGATATCTATGGTAAAAGAAGCAGGATACATAATTTTTATCTTGGAGACTTTCGGTTTGAAAAACCACTGACTGCTATGCCGGATGAATTTTCTATCCAGCATGTTAATTTAGTGGATAATAGAAAAGGTTCTGTGGGTTCAGAAATTATGCGGAGGTTTAGTATTGTTTTTGATTATGCCAACAAAAAATTATTTTTAAAGAAAAACCGAAATTTCAATGATCCTTTTCATTTTAATATGAGTGGATTAGATTTCAGACAGGATGGGTTAGAATGGGGACATGAAAGAGTACAAATTGAAACTCATTCATCCACTACCAGTACAAATTCGGTTTATAAAGGGGATTCTTTTCAATATAAATTTACTCTGAAGCCTCTCTTTTCAATTTCAGGAGTAAGAAAAGACTCCCCAGCCGATAAAGCGGGTCTCAAAAAAGATGATAAAGTAATCAGCATCAACAGAAATAAAGCTTCCGACATGACCCTGGAGGCCATCATAGAGCTTATGAAATCATCCGAAGGGCAAAGTATCACCATTGTTGTTCAGAGAAAGAATGAAACCCTAACCTTAAGTTTCACTTTAGAAGATCCAATACCTTATCAAGATTAATATATAAAAACCGGGGAAGCACCTCTCACCAAAGAAAAATATGCGGGTATAAGGATGAGTTTCCGGAAGTACCAGCAAAGCAGGTAAATCACACCTTTCTTTTTCTCTTTTCCATTCTCAGGATGACTTCCTTTACGATGCATTATGTAGAAAACAAATAAAAAGCTCTGAATCCCTGTAGATATTCATCATTTGGAATGTTTTTATTTACAATTAAGATAATTTCGTTAAATTCAGTAAATGAAATTAAAATTTATTTTATTATTTCTTTTCTTTGGCATTTTAGGTAATGCACAGAATTCTTTTGAATTAATCAACGCTAAAAAAGCGGTTATTCCTTTTAAACTTATCAATAATCTGATCTTTATTCCTATTAATATCAATGGGGCAGAGCTTACTTTTTTAGTAGATACGGGAGTGTCTGAAACCATGCTTTTCAGTCTGGAAAACAAGGAAATAAAGCTTGAAAACGTTGAAAAAATAAAGTTTTCAGGCCTGGGCGGAAGTTTAAGCCTTGATGGATTCAAGTCTGAACGCAATACTGCCAGAATAGGTGATGCTATTATCAATACCTCTATGTCTCTTTATATTGTTACCAATGAAGAATTCAACATTTCACCCCATGTAGGGATCCCTGTAAACGGAGTGATTGGGTACCATTTTTTCAAAAACCATCCGGTTTCAATAGATTATCTGGCTAAGAAACTAACGGTATATGAAGATACTGGCCTGTTTAAAAAGAAAATCAAAAAATTTGAAGAACTTCCGATTACCATAGAAAAAGATAAACCCTATCTCTATACCGATATAGAGATGACCAATGAAAAGAAAAGTTCAAAATTATTAATTGACCTCGGAAACAGCGATGCCATATGGCTATTCCCTTCTCTCATTAAAAACTTTGTTTATAACAGACCCAATATTGATGATTTCCTGGGGCGTGGCTTTAATGGAGATATCTATGGTAAGAGAAGCAGAATTCATAATTTTTATATTGGAAAATTTCAGTTTGAAAAACCATTGACTGCAATGCCCGATGAGTTTTCTGTCCAGCATGTGAATCTTGTAAAAGACCGGAAAGGATCTATAGGTGGAGAAATTATGCGTCGTTTTACCATTTTTTTTGATTATAATAATAAAAAGTTATACCTTAAAAAAAATAGAAATTTTGATGATCCTTTTCATTTTAATATGAGCGGACTTGATTTCAAGCAAGACGGTATGCAATGGGCTGAAGAAAGAGTAAAAATTGAACCCAAACCTTATGCCGGTTCTATGAATGAAACCTATAAAGCAGAATCGTTTCAGTATAATTTCAGTTTAAAACCTCTTTTTTCAATTGCAGGGGTCAGAAAAGACTCTCCCGCCTATAAGGCAGGTTTAAAAACAGATGACAGACTTATCAGCATCAACGGTAAAAATGCATCAAATATGACATTACAAAAAATTATTGAATTAATGAAATCTTCTGAAGGCCGTGATATTACCATTGTTGTTCAAAGAAAAAATGAAACATTAAAAATAAGTTTCACTTTAGAAGATCCAATACCTTATCAAGATTAATATGAAAACAGAAGAAACTACTTTAGACAGGATAAGAACCCGGCCGAGATTTAAAATGTTTACACATCTTACCAAAGAAGAATATGCGGAAAATTTAAAAACATACCTTGCCGGACATAAGGATGAATTTTCCGGAAACATTAACAAAGAGGTTGCTACCATCTGTGTAGAAACAGAATATGACAATTATTGGAAACCACGCCTGTCTTTGCGGGTAGAAATGGAAGATGACCATACGGTAATCCGTGGAGTATTTGGTCCCAGCTCAGCAGTCTGGACATTTTTCATGTTTCTTTATTTCTCTTTTTCCATTCTGTGGATGACTTTCTTTACAATGTATTATGTAGAAAAGCAAATAAAAAGCGCCGAATACCCGTGGGCACTGAGCGCTTCTTTTGTTATGTTATTTTTTATTCTGCTTACCTATGCTGCAGCGAGATTCGGGCAGCATAAAGGAAAAGAAGAGATGCTTAAACTGAGAAGATTCGCTGAAGAATCTACGTTACAGTTTGAAAAAAAGATTAATTAGATTCGGGTTCTACAGGACTTTCATTATCAACCGGAGTCGCCATTGCTTTAGCCGCTTTGATAGAATCGGCTACTTTTTCTCTGTTGCTTTGTTCTTTCAGCATTTTGGGCACATCCGGTTCCAATAATTTGGTCAGCTCTTCTACAGAAATATTATTGGCATTGGGATCGTCCAGTAGTTTCTTCCAAGGTCTTCTTCCTCCCCAATTATAGTCACCAAATACCATTACTGCCGTTCCTTTGGCTTTTGTGGTAGCACCTCCCGGATTCAATATCCAGGTATCTGCATAAGAATACAACCATTGGGCATCTTTTCTCAATAACCGTAAGCATGAGTGTGATGCAGGATATCCCGGAAGCGTATATTCATGCCATCCGATTCCTCCAATATTATGGATATTAAAATTGTAAGGAAGTTTCCATTCAGTGCTGACAGTAGAAATAGAGAGTTTCTTTTTCCAATTGGCAAAAGTAAGTCCTCTTGTTGTCTGCGCTGCTTTTTTCCCCATACTTGTAGGGCCCCATTTCACCAGACTTCCGTTAGAATAGACAGCATAAGCCTGTATAGGGTATGAAAAGATGACAAATTTCTTTACACCGCTTAATACATCAAGCTGCATAGGAAAAGGTGAATAAGCCATCAGGGTGGTATCTATTTTTGCAGGAACCACTAAGGTATCTGCATTCCACTTACTTTTAGAATCCAATCTGTTTAAGGCTAAAATAGCGGTACGTTCTTTTTCGTTGTATTTTTTGCTGAATTCCGCATAGAGGGAATCCCTCATTTTTTTATCTTTTGGAATAACGAAAGCATTGTAGAATCCATTTTCCTGCATCACCGGTGGTACAGATTCTTTCTTAACTACCGGTACGGAATCTTTCTTGATGGAATCAGTCTCCGCGTCAGGATTTCCCGATACGGAAGAAACTGTATCTTTAAAAGTATCACTTATTTTTTCTACTTCTTTTTTACAGGAAACAAGAAATACTGCGCATAAGAATGCGTATAGAAATAATTTTTTCACAGACATGTTCTTCATAAATAAATTAGGTCACTTAGTTTGACTACCCAGTACAAATATCAGACCTAAAATCGAATCAAAAAAGACATTATAGAAAATACCGTAAAAAAACGGTAATAAAGTATATTTTTTACAACAATTTATTGGTTTTAGCATAAGTTAACGCTTCCGCAATATTATTTACCCCAATTTTTTCAAAAAGCTTTTTCCGGTGAAATTTCACGGTATCGGCAGTAATAAAAAGTTTTTCAGAGATCTCATTAATCGTCAAACCACTTGCATATAGACTTAAAATATCATATTCCCTGGAGGAGAGTTTTATTTTTTCGGTTTTTTCCCAGATATCTGTTATATAATCATACTTCCATAGGGTATCCGATCCTTCTTTGCTAAGGACAACATTCCCGGAAGAGCTGCTGTTAGAGAGTGAAACGATACATAAAGCTTTCCACACCTGCCCTTCTTCTGTAAGAAACATCGGGGTAAGTTTATGATTGACAAGAATAAGGTTCTTTTTACCGTTGATAAGATAAAAGTCGTAAGAGATGGAATACAGTTTCCTTTCCTCTACAGGAATGGTTTCATAGAAATCAAATCCGGCTTTATTGATCTTAATCAGCATCTCTACATCTTCAGGTTTTACATTCTGAAAATAAAAAGCATAGCCCAGCTCCTTTACTTCCTTAGAGCTTTTTCCACACAGGAAAAGAGGATTTTCAGAAACATATTCAAATGCTTTCGTTTGATAATTAATAACGTATAGACTCTGATAAGTGGTTCTTGCCAATGCTTTTACGGCCTCCAGATAATCTCCGGACTGGCTGAAGTCGATATCCGCATCTTTACCGACTTCATTTTTATCATTAAAAAATCTATTAATATCTTCCATAGGTTTAAATACAAATCTACACACTACACAAAGGAGTAGTTTTAGCTTTGGTACCACAAATCTACACAAAAGTGTAGCAGTTTTCAAAATACCGTGATTTACTTTTGCGAAAAGATTTTCATGATTGTACCATTTTAGAAGATCGATACAAGATGGGTTTGAAGATAGCTTTAAAGAAACTATCAAAAAACTCCTTTACTGTTATCAATAACCATGATATAAAGAAGCTGCCAAAACAATTCGGTCATCGTAAAAAGTAGATTTCAACAATGAAGTTTTTATCGTAATCGCCTCGGATAATGGAGGATTATTCAGACTGAAAATATTAAAACAACGGCCGAATTAGAGCAGCCTTCAAAAATCCGTTTTAAAGCAACATTACAAGCTGAGCTTATGAAAAGCTCCAGACTGATCGAAGCTCCGTGTCATTGATATTTCTCTATTACGGTCTTGCCTGGTAATGATTTTTTTTGAATTGGATTGAAGAAATCGGAAATTCCGGGATATACTTTTATATTTTTATAATACAATTACCTGAATAAAGAATTAAATCTATAATAATAAAGTAACCATAGGGCCAGCCAGGGTAGATTAATAATCAGAAAAACCATAATCTCCTGCCCATCAATTTCCCTATCTAAAATGAAAAAAAATGAAGAAGCTGAAGCAATAACGGGAAGTAAAAACCAACACAAAGCTACTTGTATTTTTCCCTGGAATTGTTTTAAAAAAGAAAATAAGCTGCTCAAGGAAGTTAAGCTCAGGAAAAACAGCCAAAAGATGATAAAGCCATAGGCGAGACCACTCATATCACAATTCCTAGGTTCTTCTATGATTTCTCTGGTAATACCTAAAAACACGATTAGAAAAACAACGGAAATAAACGTAGCAAAAAACCATGTTTTAAGTATAGACAACAGAATAAATTTTCTTTTTGACATCAAAGAGCTATATTTTTTACTAAAATAACATAAACTATGGAATGTACAAAATGTACAGTTTATTAAATAACGTACGTTCGGTTAAGAAAGCAAAGGGTTTAGAGCTGGAGGCTAAAAGTCTTGATTGACATGAATAACAATATTAACAATGGAATCCTTTAACCATTCCTTTGTGTAGGTTGGCAAAGTTCATTTTAATTCTGTAGGGGTCACTCCATATTTTTGTTTAAAAGAAAAGTAAAAGTGCGATAGGTTTTCAAAACCGAGATCTAAATAAATATCTGTGGGTTTTTGATTTTCCTTTGTAATTAATCGGTGAGCTTCCGTAAGCCGTTGTCCCTGTAGCCATTGTCGGGGTGATTGTCCAAATGTTTTTTTAAAATCGCGTTTAAAAGAAGCTAAGCTTCGTCCTGTTAGCTTAGCAAACTGTTCAATGGGAACATTGGATTTATAATTTTGCAACATGAATTTTTCAATATCAATTTTGTGCAGTTTGCTGAAATCGAACAAGAATTTTTTAAAATCGGGATTGTACTGTAACAGTAATTCAATGGCTTCATTAATTTTTATGTCGGAAAGCGAATGTGTTTTTTTTATCGTACTGTCTTCATAAGGGAGTAACGACTTAAAATAACCTTGTATGAAAGGATTTTTTTTGATAATTATTGTGCTTTCACCTATATATCTTTCCTGTTCGGGAATTCTATGGAGTGATGCATATTTACGCAATACATCCTCGTTTAAAAAAATGGCAACTGCTTTGTATTCGCCGTTGCTTCCAGGTATTTTAACAGCCCTGAACAATTGGTTTTTACGAACCAAAATTATACTGCCCTCTTTGAATACTAAGTTTTTACCGGTTATTTGCATGTGTGTTTCGCCCGAAAGATGAATAGCTAAAAAATGTTCAGGCAAAATTTGCTCATCCGACCTGTATTTTTCACAAGCACAGGAAAATAGCAGGTTGCTAAATATGTCATTTTTATTTTCTCCCATTTTACTATTTGACCATTCAATTCACTTCATTTTCAAAGATAGCAGCACAGAGAATACGAATGGTAATCATTCCAACAAAAAAGATAGCCAGTCCCAATTTATTTTTGCGCTTATTTTTCCGGCTCTAAAAAGTAAATAACCTATGAAAATATTAAATAATCCAAAAAAAACGTTGGTCAATGGAGAGGAAATACCTTTCCCGGGAGGATCAGCGAATGGTGATGGAAATGCATCACCCGATATTCCATTCACAAAATGCGGTATGGCATTGGTTAAAAAAAATCCAGCGAAAAATGCTGCAACGAAATGGTACCATTTCGTAGAATTTTCTAATAGCTTGTCTATTTTTCCACAAAAAATGCTTTATTTTAGAAAGGAAAATAAATTTTCCTGTCAAACAATATTTTCAATCCACTTGAAAAATAAATTTAATCATTGATATATTTGTTAAACCACTCTAATAAAAGTTCCGGGTTATCATTAAAATAGGTATAGCCGTGAAAGCAGTTGGAAGTATCTTCAATCCAAAACAGTTTTTTATCTTCGGATGCTAAGTTGTCAAACATAGTTTGTATATCTGATGGATAAACCATTGAATCATTATGTACCTGTACTATAAGTATGAGTATAGTTACCGATTTTGCGTGCTCAACTGGAGATAACTGGTCGAAATTTAAACCTGTTATGTCATACATCGTCTTTTCTGATAAAGCTACCCCAGCCTTTTTGTCAATACCGAGGTTGTCCCATCATAATATATACTGATACAGGCTGCAATCCAACCAATTGCTTAATATGGCTGAATTCTTCGGGGTGCTTACTGAAGGCTACAAAGGTAGAATTGCATCCATAGCATATGCTATAAAGCGCAGTTTTCATCTGAGCAGTATCTTTTCTTGATTTGGCGTAGCGTACATAGCCAATAACATCCATGTGTTCATACACTCCACTACCCCGCAACCATCATGAGCAGATTCGCTTTCGCCATGATTAGGTAAATCGTAAGCCAAAATATTATAACCTGTATCATGTAGTGTTTTATACTGTGCTACCTGATTGACTTCAAAACCGACAATATCATTCGGGGTTTTGTATCCGGGATAGCCATAGCGGTTTGCATCAAGAAAATGATTTACGATAAGGAGTTTATCGGATTCAGTGGGTATAAACAACATTTTAATTTCTATTCCATCCATTGCCGGAAAGCTAGCTTCTTCATATGCTAACCCATACTCAGCCGGATTTCTGGCAATTTCAGTACGAATTGGCTTGGCAAAAAATTCGTAAAAGTAATAAGGGTTTGCTGTTGCTCAGCCGTTAATTCGCTAATGTTGTTTTCTTTCCCTTCCATCTTTATTGTTTTGTGAAAATCAATTTAAGTATTTTTTAAAAAATTCGGTAGCCTTAGTTGTTACATCATTTACGAGTTCCGGTTTATCATAATAATTAAATTGTGTTTCTGTTCCCCAAACCAATTCTTTTTCGCCTTTTAGCTTGCTGTAAAAATTTTTAGATGCATTTGGAAGTACACAATTGTCTGAATGAAAAACAATGGCAGGAATATTTATATTTTCCGCTTTACTCATTGGGTCAAATTGAAACAAAGGTTCGAGACTTATAATTGCATATTCATTTTTAAATTCTTTTATATTACCCCTTTTTTCGTTTTCATAATAATCCACTTCATTATAATAAAAAGCATTTTTGTCTGTACTACTATATCCCGTAGCCGTTTTAGCTTCTCCTGTTTGTTCATAATCTTGTTTGGCTTGTTGAATAAATTGGATTAAGGCATTCATTTCTTCTTCATTACTTCCTCTTGCTTCTCCAAGTTCGGAAGGTCCACCCACCATTCCTGCTACAATAGCAATCGCATTTAATCTATCATCGGTTGCTGCCAAATGAGCAACATTGCCGCCTGAAGCACAGACGCCAAGAGCATTTACCTTATTGACATATGGTAAAGAAATCAGAAAGGTGACGGCCGCTTCCAGATCATTTCTTTTGATTTCGGGGTTTTCATATTGGCGGGGTTGTCCCTCACTTTCCCCATAAGTACGATAATCAAATGCCAACGCAACAAATCCATTTTCTGCCATTTTCCGGGCATAGCCTCCCGACATTTGCTCCTTAATTGAAAAAGCAGACCCCTGCGTAATGATTGAAGGGTATTGTTTTGTATCGTCGAAATTTGCCGGCTTATATAAATTACCACATAATTTTACTCCTTCTGCATTGAAGTAAACTTTTTCTTTTGAAATTGAATTTTCCATTTGTATTTTTTTATTGCTGTAAAGTTCAAGACAAAGTCAGAAATATTATTTGCTGTATGGCTCAAATAACACTTGCTGTATAGCTCATCTTTTTGCGTTATCTAAGTTTTGTTCTGTATGGGAATGAATCTTTTGAACTGCAAAACACTGGCTTGAGTGTTTGGCAAAACCAAATGTGTCAATAGTGTGGACTAAAAAAGTTGCTGTGCAATGGGCTTTTTAATCCCTTATTGTGTCTTATTTGTCGAGTTGCCGGCGGTTGCTACCATTGCTGCTAATGCTTTTCGTGCATTTATTTCCAGGGTTTGATCATGATTTGTGTTGTTTTAGCCATAGTTAATTATTTGTCAGGGTTTTTAAATATAGTACTATTTAGCAAAAATTAATAAGACTGTCAGGAAATTTTATAGGAAAGTTTAGTAATACTTTTCTTCATCATCAATAAATGGATCTCTATTCAGCTAACCGTGGGCTAAGCCAATGCGGCTGCGGAATCATTCAATGCTAAAATTAAAAACTTCAGGATGCAGCTTAGAGGAGTAAAAGATAGAACTTTCTTTCTGTTCAGATTAACGGATCAGGAGCAAAAGTTGGGGGGAATATTTAGTAATCTTATCTTTGTATTATGCTAAGCGATCACGAACTACTTAAATTATTACTTCCCGAGTTTTTAGTTGAACACTTTGATATAACCAAAGCAGAACAACATGATGCAGAACTTCATATTTATTTTGAAGAAAAAAGTAGCATTCCCTGTGAATTTAATGAAAGGCTATTGGAGTCGAAGGGCTTTTTACCTGAAATTATTGTGGATGACTACCCATTAAGGGGTAAAATTGTAAAACTTCATGTGAAAAGAAGAAGATGGACAGATAAATCATCAGGAGAAATCCTTCAAAGAGATTGGCAGCTTATATCCAAAGGAACACGTATGACCAAGGACTTTGCAGGATTCTTAAAAAAAATTAGCCGATACTAAGGCTCTTCCACTGAAGGTTATTGCAGAGCTCTTTGGAGTTAATGGTAAGACTTTTCAGAGACAATATAAAAATAAGCTCAGTGAATATGTACACTGGAAATATAGAGTTCATGCTGAGGACTGGGTTGTTTATCCTGAAAATCTTTCAGAATCTTTATCCTTAGACGAAGTGGCTCTGTCAGATGGGGAACTTTATACTGTTCTTACCTCTAAAAAAGCAAAAGGTAGAAAAGGCAATATTGTTGCTATTATAAAAGGTACTCAGAGCGATATTGTAATAGAACATCTTCTAAAAATAGACAGAAAGCTTCGGATCAGGGTTGAAGAAATCACTTTGGATATGGCCGGCTCGATGAAGCTTATTGCTAAAAGATGCTTCCCTAATGCTTCTCAGGTGATAGATCGCTTCCATGTTCAAAAGCTTGCCATAGAGGCACTTCAGGAAATCAGAATCAAACATCGTTGGGAAGCTATTGAAATGGAGAATAACGCTATTGAAGAGTCATCTAAAGGAACATCGGCAGATATAGAAACTTTTGAAAATGGAGATACCCGGAGACAACTTTTGGCAAGGAGCCGCTATTTACTTTACAAAAGTAGAGAAAAATGGAGTGAATCTCAAAGACTCAGAGCGGCCATCCTTTTTACACAATATCCTGATCTGGAAAAGGCTTACCATCTAACCGATGGCCTTAGAAAGATCTATAATCAGAAAATTACAAAGTCGGTAGCTATGACTAAACTGGCACACTGGTTTAGAAATATTGAAGAAGCCGATTTTAAATCATTTTCCACTTTAAAAAGAACAATAATGATCCATTACAGAGAGATTCTAAATTATTTTGATAAAAGAAGTACCAATGCGGCTGCGGAATCATTCAATGCTAAAATTAAAAACTTCAGGATGCAGCTTAGAGGAGTAAAAGATAGAACTTTCTTTCTGTTCAGATTAACTCAACTTTTTGCCTAGCCCCCAACTTTTGCACCTGATCCAATACACCTTTCTTTGACGCAAAGTTCTATTTTTATTATGCTTGATTTTAAGTGAGCCAAGAATGAATCGATTTCTAATCGATTTTGATGAAGCTAACTTTTTTATATCGCTTATTCAGCGACAAAGTCGCCTTTCTTTGCTTTCTTACAATAGAGCATTCGAATTATTTTTCCTTTGCGTGAATAAAAGGTTATTTCCATCCTATTTTCATGTCAAAATATAAAAATTACATATTTAATGTCATCCAAACAAGATGTTTTAGTTTAATCCAATTTGCTTAGTCCACAACTTTTGAGAATGATCCCCAACTTTTGCGCCTGATCCGTTTTCAAGCCTGATCCCATTGATTATGAAATGCTCAAAATAAAAAAGGATTAAATCTATTGATTTAACCCTTTTCTGCGGAGAGAGAGGGATTCGAACCCCCGGACCTGTTACAGTCAATAGTTTTCAAGACTATCGCAATCGACCACTCTGCCATCTCTCCTTAAACCCCGGCTATACCGTTGTTTTCAGTGGTGCAAATATAGAACGATTTTTAATTTCTGCAAAACTTTTACCGCACAAATTCTAACAAAAATCAATAAGGAGCTTAAAATCAGGTGAATTATTTTCACTCATTGTGTCCGTAAAACCTCTGTCATTATATTCTACAACTAAAAACGTAGTCTTTAAAAGTCTTCAGGCCTTATTTCGTATAGAGTTTATTCACCGTCTACGATGGCAATGAAACTATTTTTGATAAAATCCGACGGATATACAAACTGATCTCCATCGTCTCCCTTCACTACAATGGCTGCCTGCTCATCGTTCAGGCATTTATCCAACTGGGCTTTCATTTCATTAAGCCTTCCTTCTGCAATCTTAATAGTATACGTCCCTGTGACATGGGTGATTTTTATAATCTTTTTGTCCATATTATTTTTTTAAAGTTTGAAATCCAAATCTAGGTATTTTACTTTACGTGAGAGGTGTTTGTATGTACAAAATCAACATTTCCATTCTGTCATTCTGCAGGAATCTAAACAATTCTATTACTTATTTAATAAAAACAGCATCAAGCTCAAAATCCTAACCAATCAGGCTGGATTCCTAACAAATGACAAATCAGGAAAGTTTGTCTATAAGCAGTCTACTCTCCTGCTGGTTCGAACAATTCAATTTTATTTCCTTCAGGATCCAGGATGTGTACAAATTTTCCATATTCATAGGTGACCACCTCATCCAGAACAGTTACCCCTTCTTTTTTCAGCTCTTCTACCAATGCTTCAATATTTTCCACATGGTAATTGATCATAAATTCTTTTGTTGAAGGCTCAAAATATTGGGTAGACTCTTTAAAAGGACTCCACAGCGTATACCCTTTCTTATCCGAATCCACTTCTTTCCAGTCGAATTTGGTTCCGTAAGGGCTGGTTTCCAATCCCAGATGGGTCTTATACCATTCATTGATTTGTTCCGGTTCTTTACATTTAAAGAAAATTCCTCCGATGGCTGTTACTCTTTTCATTTTTTTTAGTTTTTGTTAATTTCTTTTAAATGGAATACAAATTCATATATTTTTGCAGTTTCACAAATATATCAATGTTTTATTACCTATTTTATTATTCAATTAATTTTTTGATATTAATTGCGAAGTAATTGTTGGAATACGCAAAGGCGCAAAGATTATATCTCAGATACAATTGATACCGCCATATCCTTGTAAACGCTCTATATTAAGAATCCACATAACAAACAAAAAAGCGCACCCTCACGGCACGCTTTGTATTTTATAAACTGAATACTATTAATGTAATTCAGCTAAATATTTCTCAGCATCCATTGCAGACATACATCCACTTCCTGCAGCTGTGATAGCCTGTCTGTAGATATGGTCCTGAACATCTCCTGCAGCAAATACTCCCGGAAGATTCGTTCTTGAAGAACCTTTTTCAGTTAAGATATATCCGTTTTCGTCAAGATCTACCTGACCTGCAAAGATATCTGTATTGGGTTTATGACCAATAGCAATGAAAATTCCTTCAACCTCTACTTTAGAAATTTCCTGAGTTTGGTTATTAATGATTACGGCTCTTTCTACCAAGCTGTTCTCTCCTTCTATCCCGATTAACTCATGGTGGAACTTCACTTCGATATTAGGAGTGCTTTCCACTCTGTGGATCATTGCTTTTGAAGCTCTGAAAACATCTTTTCTCACCAATAGGGTTACCTTTCTGCATAATTTAGCCAGATAAGTAGCTTCTTCAGCGGCTGTATCTCCTGCTCCTACTACTACTACATCTTTTCCTCTGTAGAAGAATCCGTCGCATGTAGCACAAGCGGAAACCCCGCCTCCTGCATATTTTTTCTCGTCATCAAGACCTAAATATTTTGCTGTAGCTCCTGTAGAGATAATTACTGTTTTGGCAAGAATTTCTTTGTTTCCTGCATATAATTTGTGAACACCACCTACTTCCTTAGAAAACTCAGCCTTAGTGATCATTTCATAATGAACTTTGGTATCAAATCTTTCTGCCTGTTTTTGCAGATCCATCATCATTTCAGGACCTGTAATCCCGGCTGGATACCCTGGAAAGTTATCAACTTCTGTAGTGGTTGTTAATTGTCCGCCCGGCTCCAAACCTGTATATAATTCAGGTTTCAAGTCTGCTCTTGCTGCATAGATAGCAGCGGTGAAGCCAGAAGGCCCAGATCCAACGATCACACAATCTAAAATGTTTTGCTCCATAATTTACTTGTTCGAAAAGATTTAATTAAATTAAGACTGCTAATTTCGGAATTTTTATGGTCTTTTTAAAGTTATTTTAATGATACTTGTCAATAACAGATATATCGGCTGTCAATTGATAGTTGATAGTTGATAGTTGATAGTTGATAGTTGATAGTTGATAGTTGATAGTGCAAAGTTAAAATACAGAATGTCCGGTATTTATTTTAATTAAAGAAATTATTGGTTAAATTTCATTCTCCATTTTTTCAACGTCCTGTTTTCCAACTCACGGCAGCATCCATCTCACCAGTTCTCCACGCTCCACAAGATTCCAGGAATGAGGGTGTTTTTTTCCGTTAGCTCTTATTCCACGGTTTTTGGTTTCTATATATTCTGACTTTTGATTTCCAAGATTGAGTAATGACTCATTAGCTTTTTTAAGCACAAACGCATTAAGATCTTCCCATTTTCTACCTTTATTTTGCTGTTGCCATTCCAGGTCCGGCTCGCAATAGAACCTTGTTTTAATTCCTTTTAAATATTGAATATTTTCAATTGAATTAGACGAAATCAGGTAAGGTGAAGCTGTTTTATATTTCCCTTGATTTTCAGAAGGTTTCCCCAGTTCTTTTTCAAAAAGCTCAACCAGAAATTTCCCTTCTTCAGCGGCATCAGCATCTATATTAGCTGAAATATCCTTTTGAGCATTATAATACAGCTGTTCCAGATCAATAGGAGAATCTATTACGAACATCCCTTTGGGCTGAACAGAATTATTATTTTTTATTAAATAACCTGAAAGTAAAAACGCGATATTACCTCCACCGGAAAAACCACCGATGAAAACATTTTTCTTATCAACGTTATGTTGATCCAATATAGAAAGTAAAGTTTCTGAGTATTCTTCTTTTTCAGCTTCCGTTAAAAAGAGCTTCTGATTATAGCCTAAAAGCAGCGTTGTAATTCCATCTTTCTCTATATCTTTCAGGAAGCCTGCTTCCATCTTTGTATGCTCAATATCACAAGGAAAACAAGGAAATAAAACCAAAACCGCTTTTTGATTTTCAGATTTTTTCAATTCATAATGATCTCCTTTTATAAATTGGCCCTCAACCTTCTTTGCTGTACAGCTTAGGAAAATCACAGATAAAACTATCAGAAAAATAATTTTTCGCATCACCTATATTTTAAAATCTAAAAATATCCTGTAAAATTCAAATTCCCCTAATTCGTAAAAATTTAGACTTTCATCTTAATTTTATCTACATTAATGATCTTATACACCAGTTCCTTAATGAGTTCTGCTTCCCCCATATTTACCGCACCAAGACCTTTTCCTTTCATATCAAATTCTCTTAAAATAGATATCACTCTTGTGGCATGTTTTAAAGGATATAACCTGGCACTTTCCGCATAATCTTTAATGAAATACGGATTAACTCCCATTTGTGAAGCAATAGTTTGCGGGGGCTGCCCAGCCATGGTCTGATAAATAATAACGTTGGAAAAATAGTTATACAGACTTGCAAGCAGCATTACAAAAGGGTTATTCTTAGGGTTTTTTCCCATAAAATGGGCAATTTTAAAGGCTGCATTGGCATTTTTTGTTCCCAAGGCCTTCTGAAGTTCAAAAACATTGTATTCTTTACTGATTCCAATATGGTTTTCAACAATCGTTCCGTCCAGTACTTCCCCTTCTTTAAGGATGATCTTTAATTTATTCAGCTCGTTGGCAATTCTGGACAGATCATTTCCCAGATACTCTGCAAGGAGATGTGAAATATTGGGAGCTGTTTTTATATTAAGTTTTGTGCACTCATCTGCAATCCATTTCGGAAGATTATTTTCCTTTACAGGCTCACTAAGGAAAAGAACTTTGGCTTTATCTAAAGCTTTAGCTGCTTTTTTCCGGCTGTCCAGTTTTTTATGTTTGTGTGCGAAAACCAGTACGGTAGAAGGTACCGGGTTTTCAACATAGGATTCCAGAATTCGGTTTTCGTCTTCATTCAACCTCAGATCCTGTGCTTCTTTAACGATGATCACCTGTTTGTCTCCCATCATCGGAAACTGCCTTGCCAGAGAAAGAACTTCCTGGTAAGAAGTATCTTTTCCATAGGTAACCGTTTGATTGAAAGCTTTTTCATCTTCCTCCAAAAAGTTATGCTCAAGGGCTTTTACAGCAACATCAATAAAGTAGGCTTCTTCTCCGTGGAAAAAATAAATAGGTAAAACTTCTTTATTTTTAATATTTTTGAGGATTAAATCTAATTCTTTCATCTTATTAATGGAACTTCCAAAACTGAATTTTCAGGAAACTTTTGATTTTAAATTCAAGAAAGACAAAGATAAGTTTTTTATTTATGATTTGATTCGTAAAACTTATCTTCTCCTTACTCCTGAAGAATGGGTAAGGCAGCACTGGGTACATTATTATCTCACTGTAAAAGCCTATTCTGCATCAGCCCTTATTACAGAAAAAAAGATCATTTTAAATGGACTTACCAAGAGGATTGACCTTCTTATTACAGAAAAAACAGAGCCTGTCATCCTGATTGAATGTAAAGCTCCGCAAATTAAATTGACGGAAAAAACATTTGAGCAAACAGCCCGGTACAATTCCGTTATTGGAGCCAAAGAAATTATCCTGACCAATGGGCTTCAACACATCAATGCCTATTATGAAGACGGACAGTATCGGTTTTATAAACCAGAGTAGATAAATACTGCGTAAAAACTATAATATCACTCCCTCCTCACGAATAATACAGTTGTAATCGTGAGAATTCCCCTCCTCTGGAAGGGTGGCGAAAATTCAAAGAATCTTTGACGGAGGTTCACAAAAATATTAATTCATATGAAAATAAAAAACATTATATTCGATTTCGGAGGCGTACTGATGGA
This sequence comes from Chryseobacterium sp. Bi04, assembly GCF_918698085.1. Lineage (GTDB taxonomy): Bacteria > Bacteroidota > Bacteroidia > Flavobacteriales > Weeksellaceae > Chryseobacterium. Next base: position 360,167 of record NZ_CAKKLP010000002.1, on the reverse strand, counting down.
TTGGAACCCCAGGTATTTCTTCAAAGATTATTTCAATGACGATGAAAAAATGGAATATTTCCTTGAAAACATTGCTCAGGACGAGTGGAATATCGAACAGGACCGGGGAAGAAGCCTTTCAGAAGGAACAGAAATCCAGGTGAAGAAATTTCCGGAATGGGAAAAAGAAATTAGAGCGTTTTATGATAACTGGACCGTCATGTTGAAAAGTGACATTCCCCAGAACGTAGAAATTCTGAGAAAGCTTAAGAATACAGACTACCAGCTTTTCGGACTGACCAACTGGTCTGAAGAAACCTTCCCTTACGCATTGGAAAACTATGATTTCTTTCAAATTTTTGAAGGAAAAATTGTCGTTTCCGGAACGGAAAAACTGATTAAACCGGATCCTAAAATATGGCACGTTTTATTGGAAAGATATAATATCAAGGCTGCCGAATCTGTTTTCATTGATGATAATTCTAAGAACATCGAAATGGCAAAAGATCTAGGTTTTATCACTATTCATGTTACCCCGGATACCAATCTGGAACAGGAACTTGCCAGTTTAGGAGTTACCCTATAAGGTCTTCCGAATAAAATATAAATCTCCTCAATTAAGTTATTTTAAGTAATTTAGTTGAGGATTTTTTTATTGACATTGTAAGGAACAAAATAATGAAACAGCCTCATTTGTAATCCGCAATTCACTATAAAGTATATTATGACTAAATTATAAAATATGGTACGTTCAATCTTATTAACCACATTGATTATGGCTTCAGGAACGCTTTTCAGCCAAAAACTTGCCTCCATTTCCTATCAGGACGGCTCCCAAAAACTGAATGGTTTAATCACTTCCAATGCAGGAAAAAAACTGCCCGGAGTTTTAATTCTTCCGGCCTGGAAAGGTATTGACGAAGAAGCTAAAACGGCAGCCTTAGAGCTTGAAAAACAGGGATACATTGCTTTCATCGCTGATATTTATGGGGAGGGAAAGATCCCTGTTGACAACGATGCAGCCGCTAAAAGCTCAGGGTATTATAAACAGAATTATAAGGAATATCAAAAACGAATCGGATTAGCACTGGACCAGCTGAAGAAAAACGGAGCTATTTCCGATAAGACAGCAGTGATTGGATATTGTTTTGGAGGAACAGGAGCTTTAGAATCTGCCAGAGGTAATTTACCTGTTGCAGGAGTTGTTTCTATTCATGGAAGTTTGGGAAGAGATCAGACCAGAAAAAATGAAAAGCTAGCGGCTAAAATTCTGGTAGAAAATCCGGCAGATGATAGAAGCGTAACACCCGATGATTATAATAACCTGATCAAAGAAATGAACGAAGGAAATGCCGATTGGCAGATCATCACTTATGCCCATTCAAAACATACTTTCACAGATCCGAAATCTCCGGATTACAATGAAGTGATGGCCAAAAGAGCATGGAATCACACATTGATGTTTTTGAAAGAGATCCTGAAGTAAACCATTAGTTCAACAGAAATAACCTAATACAGTACATATAAAAGGCAAATTCACTCTCGAATTTGCCTTTTGTTATTTTTATTTTAATTCATTAAGGTTTAGCTTCCAGTTCAACGTCATATTTTTTAGGAGAATATTTGGTCAAGGAACCTGTTGCAGCATCAATTCCAATCCCTATAGCTCCACCCAAAAGGATGTTCAGCAAAGTGACCGGGTTAAAAGTCTTCGTTAGTTTTATCTCCTTATTATTAAAACCTTCTTTTTCAAATGTTACGGTTTGCTTACTCAATGATCTTGAGATTTCAGCAGTACATGGGGTCATACATTTTTCCACTCCTTTATGGAATACTTTTGCGCCTTCAGGGCTGGAATTGAAAGTGATTTTATCCTTAGTACCGGTAAACATACTTGCGCATGAAGTGGCAGAAAGGGCAATACCCATCAGTAATACAATTGATAAATTGTTTTTCATATATTTTAAATAGTTATTATTTTTTTAAGTCCGCGAACTTACAAAATAATTAGAGATAACAAGCACTACTATTGTGAAAAATCCGGCATTAACAGGTATTTAAATAAACAAAGCAATCTCAAAATTGAGATTGCTTTATTAGATTCTAAGTGTTTATATTCTAATCTACTCCTTCCACTTCCCTATTGACCAGTTCCATAGAGAATGCAGGAAGACAAATAGCCAGATATTCGCAAGGTTCTGAAAAGGGATTACTGTAACGTATTCTTGCTCCTTTTTCAATAAGAATGCTTTGCCCTTTTTCCAGTTCTACAATTTCACCATCAATTTCAAATTGTTTCTTTCCTGAAATAATATAGGTAAATTCATCAAACTCCGGAGTCTGATGAGGCTCGCTCCACTCCGGAGGTGCCACCATATGAGCAATGGAAACATTGGAATTTCCGGTTGAGTTCCCCCAGTGCTCTTCAATCAGCTTACCATCTGTAGTAGGAACTATAAATGGCGATTGCTGGATTTTATATTTTTTCATGTCCAATTTTCTTTTTTGATTTCATATACAAAGTTGGTTCTTGTAGGTTCAGCAAAATAGGCAACTTCCTCTTCTGCTATTTTATTACCTCCCAATTTTTCTAATGCTTTTTGTGAGCGGAAATTTTCTTTTCCGATATGGAAATGAACTTTATCTACGTATTGGAAAATATAATCCAGCATCAGCTTTTTAACCTGCGGATTAATTCCTTTTCCCCAGGATTTTGTTCCATAGAAAGTATAGCCCACAAAAATATGACTGTCATTTTCATCAAAGTTGTAGTAGCGGCTGCTTCCCAACACATCTCCGGTAGCTTTTTCAATGATTTTAAAAGCTCCACCACTCTCCATAGCACCCAGAAAAAAGTTTTCAAACACGTCCCTCTGGTAACGGTCTTTATTGGGATGCTGCTCCCAGACCTTAGGATCGGAAGCTACTTCATATAAAGATTCAAAATCCCCTTGCTGTAAGGGGATTAATTGAAGTTCATTATTCTCTAAAACAGGCTGAACAGAAAAATTCATAGTTTAACTTTTTTTAGTAGAATCTGATTCTATTTTCTTGATTTCCTTCAGTTTATCAGAAATTTTAATCACGGTATCCAGTTTAGAGGGCTTCAATGGAACTTCTGCCTGAGCCATGTCCCATTTGATCACTAAATTTCCTGAGTTTTCATCTGTAGGATTCAGGGTAATTTCAAACCACTCCTGTTTATCTGCTAATTTATTAACAGGCACGGTAACATCTACTACATCCTGTTTAGGGTCGTAAGTATAAGCGCCCCACTGTTGGAAGTCCTTATTCAAAATTACTTTCCATTCTTTTTCTGTAGGAACGATGAATAATCCGTAAGTTCCTGCCGGAACTGTTTTTCCGCCAAAATTAACGGCCTGTCCGAATGTAATTTTTGTAGACGAGTTAGCTCCCGCTCTCCAAACTTGTCCGTAGGGAACCAATTCCCCGAAGATTTTACGTCCTTTCACTCCCGGTCTTCCGTAATCTATAGAGATCTTAGACATTGAAAACTGCTGTTCTACCTTCTGACGCGGGCTTGCTGCCGGTACGGAATAATCCTGTGCAAAACTGAATGCTGAAACAGAGATGCAAAGTGCAACTAATAACTTTTTCACGTGTAAATTTTTGTTTAAAATTACGAAAATCAAAACAAAATAGCTTTCTCTAATTCCAATAATTTTTGTTTTCTCCAGATTCCTCCACCATAACCCGTTAATTGACCATTGCTTCCAATTACACGGTGACAGGGGATGATAATGGATATTTTATTAAAGCCATTGGCATTGGCTACAGCCCTCACAGCCTTAGGATTTCCCAAAATATCGGCCTGTTCCTGATAACTCCTTGTCATCCCATAAGGAATGGTCTGCAGGATATCCCATACCTGCTTCTGAAAGGTGGTTCCCACGGGGGAAAGAGGAACAGTAAATACGGTTCTTTTTCCTTCAAAATATTCGGAAAGTTCTTTTTCCAGGGTGATAAAATGAGGATTTTCCCCTTGTACAATGTTGGCATTAAGATGTTTGGAAATACTTTTCAACTCTGTAGGGAGTGCTTTTCTATCGGAAAACTCCAGGAGGCAGATTCCCTTCTCATCAGCACAGGCGATCATGGTTCCCAGCATGGTTTCAATTCTTTTGAGATCAATAATCTTTTCTATTCTGTTATTTTTAGGAGATACACCGAAAATATTTTTAAAGCTTTCATTGAAGCCGCTAAGACTCTCATATCCAGTTTCAAATGCTACTTCTGTAACTGATTCCCCCTGTTGAAGTTTTTTAAATGCGGTATTCAGCTTGGACATTCTTTGAAAGGTGTGAAAGGTAATTCCATGATGTTTCAGGAACCACCGTCGAACAGTTGCAGGCTCCAACCCTCTTTTCACCAGATCATAATCTTTAAGTTTTAACGATGGATCCTCAGAAATTTCCTGTAACAGTTTTTTTATATGCTCAGGGGTTACATCAGGATTTTCCAGTGGTTTACATACTTTACACGGACGGTATCCTTTTAATATAGCGTCTTTTGTATTGGTAAAAAACTCTACATTTTCAAATTTGGGTTTGCGTGCCGTACAGGTTGGCCGGCAGAAAATTCCAGTGGTCTTTACCGCCATCCAGAAGATCCCTTCAAATGAAGAGTCTTTATGAAAAGAAGCCTCATACATTATTTGATCAGTTATTTCCATGATTAAGCAAAAAGAGTAGCAAAGCTTTTATTGTTCTTAATATTTTCACTCATTATTTCCAGCTGTTGGTAAACGTATCTGTTTAAAAAAGCTCCGGAAGTAATTCTTTTTACCCCTAGTTTTTTAAGGACACTAAAATCCGGGAGTCCTGGTACTGCCATAACATTTACAGGAAGCTGGGTAGCGCTTACCACTGCCTTTATATCATTTTCATTACTAATGCATGGTACAAAGACTCCGTCAGCTTTAAGCTCTTCGAAGAGCTTCACTCTCTTTAAAGTTTCTTCCAATGCATTTTCCATTCCCAACAAAAAAGGATCAGTTCTTATATTGATAAAAACGTCACTCCTTCTATCTTTCAGTGTTGAGAAAATATTCTTCAGTTTTTCTGCAAATACTTCTCTATTCAAAAGCTGTCTTCTACCATCCACCACATAGGTATCTTCCAGATTAATTCCTGCAATTCCTATTTCCAGAAGCCTTATTATATTAGATACAATGATCTCCTCTGTATTTCCGTATCCGGATTCAAGATCCACAGATAAAGGAATAGAAACCGACTCTTTTATTCTTTTAATGATATAAAAGTACTCTTCGAAGCTCATCTCCTCCCCGTCTTCATATCCTAAGCTCAGAGCCATTGCCGAACTTGAGGTCGCCAATGCTTTACAGCCTGATTTTTCATATATTCCGGCACTTTGTACATTCCATACATTGCCTAATAACAACGGTTCTTCACCCTGATGTAACTCTTTAAAACTGATCATTATTATTTTTCTTCAAATGTATCAATATTGCCAGGCGGTATGCAACCGAAAAATGAACAAGTATTTTTGAAGCAAAGAAAATATGTGAAGACTAGTGCTAAGCAGGAAATCTCAGTATTATTAACCATTTTTATTCTTTATTCTTAAAACAAAATAGCTTTCTCCAGTTCCAATAATTTCTGTTTTCTCCAGATTCCTCCCGCATAGCCTACCAGATCGCCATTAGAGCCAATCACGCGGTGACACGGAATTAAAATGGCAATTTTATTGATACCATTGGCTGTTCCTACTGCACGGATGGCCTTCGGATTTCCTAAAAATTCGGATTGCTGTTTATAGGTTCTTATTTCTCCCATTGGAATTTCACGGAGGAGCTGCCATACTTTTTCCTGAAATTCCGTTCCTGTGATGAATAGTGGAACTTCAAAGTGCAGTCTTTTTCCATCAAAGTATTCTTTAAGCTCTTTCTCCAGCTGTATGAAATGGAAGTGTTCCTTTTCTACTATTTCAGCATTCAGGACTTTTGACAGAGATTTAAACTGCTTTTCAATATTCTTCCGGTCTGTGAATTCAAGTAAACAGATCCCCTGATCTACTGCGCAGGCTATCATTTCTCCAAGCGGAGTTTGTATGGTTTTTTGACAGATGATTTCCATTAGTTTAAAATTACTACTTTTTTAGAATTCATCAATCAATGTTTCAAATGTTCTTCAAAACTTTTCCGGCCTGCATTATATGTCTTTCGTTATGATAAATAACAAATCGAAAGGTATCCCCTAATTTCAGGCTGATCCATTTTGAAATACTGATTCCTGTTTTTGTTTTCTCCAGATCAATATGTCCGGCTTTTTCCAAAAGTTCAAGCATCTGTTTTTGCTGCCTGATAAACTCGTCAATAACACTTTTATTCAACTGACTATGAATGGGATTCATCGCTTTAAGTGTTTTCATCTTATTGATTTTTTCTTTAGGAAGCATCGTTTTAGCAAAATAATTTCCTAAAATACCCGGCTTAAAAGTTAATTGGGAAGAAGTGACAGAGGAAGAAATTTTACGACTGATTTCCGGAATATAGAATTCTCCATAGCGGTTGAGATGTTCCAGGCATTCAAGGACACTCCAGCTATCTGCTGATATCCTGAAATTTAACTCATCTTCAGTTTTCCGTAAGAGCATTTCTGCATACTGAAGATGTTGTTGGGTCTTATTTTTCAATTCATTCAACAATTGTGAAGTTGAAATTTTCATAGTCATTTTTTTATGCAAATATCCAGATCGTTGGGTTCTTAAATCTTGATTGAACTCAAGATTTTTTAAGCCTGGATAATGTTTCCGGCGACATCCTGAGATAGTTTGCAATATATTTATTGGGAATCTCCTGGAACAGCTTGGGGCTTCTTCTTAAAACTCTTTCATAACGTTCCCGCGGAGAACTAATCAGCAGATCCTTTTCTCTTTCCAGCTGTTGCAAAACCAGCTCTTCCAGGACCTGTATCCACATCTTCATATGCTCTTCATCCGACTGAATAACTTCATAAAAATCTTGTTTTGAGGCTCGTTTCACCTTAGTCTTTTTAAGGGCCTGAATATAAAAGTCGGATGGCTTTCCGGAAAGAAAAGAATCCAGGGAAACAATAATATTACTGGTATATCCGAAACGGATGATCCTTTCTTCATTTTCATCTGTCATAAAGATCCGGACACTCCCATTTTCTATATAATAGATATGGGTATCTGTACTTCCTGCAATTTTCAGGAACTCATTCCTCCTGAATTCTTTCTTTTCCCAGTGAAGTCCGCTTTGAAGTAATTTTTCAACCATTTCACAATATTATTTGCCGATCCAAAGATAATGGGTAAATTTAAAGTTTTAACACCAATCACTACTAACAATGCTCAAAAAAACAAATCTCCTATTATTTCTTTTTGCCGGCTATCTTGGCATTCAGGCACAGCAGACCATCCCTTTCAGAATTACAAAATACAATAATATCATTGTAAAGTCCCAAGTCAACAAAAAAGACTCACTGGACCTGATGTTTCAGATTGCCATGAAAGATGGCTCTATTTCTCCGGAACGGCAGAGAAAAGCAGACCATATTATTTTCAATAAAGAAGAAATAAGTGATCATAATACGGTGGATATTGGCCCGGTAACCCTGAAAGATGTCCGATTTTTTGACAACCAGCTCTCAGGCTATGAATCGGACGGAAAAATAGGAACCAGTCTATTTGAAGGAAAGACTTTTAAAATTGATTATGACAACAGTCAATTTGTAATCTATGACAAAAACCCTGATCTTACAGGTTATCAACCTCTTAAAATTATGCTGGATCAGGGTGTATTCATCGTGGCTGCCGATAATGTGGTTGATGGTGAGAAACAACAGGAGTCTTATTTTGCTCTTCAATCCGGATACTCAGGCGGGGTATTATATAGTAATGAGTTTACTGAAGAGAAAGAACTGGAAAAAAAATTAAAAATAATAGGAGAAAAAACACTTAAAAATTCCAATGCACAAAATTTAGCTATCAAACAGGGAATTCTTCCTTTTTTAAAATTAGGAGACTTTGTTTTCAAAGATATTTCCGTGGCTTTTTTCTCAGGAAATCTTAAAACACAAAATGTCAGCTATTTTGGTGCTGATATGCTGCGCAGATTTATATGGATCTTTGACGCAGACAGAAATACAGCTTATATCAAGCCAAGTAAGTATTATTCAGAACCTTATTATAAAATAAATTAAAACATGTGTTTTTCTAACGCAAAGCTTTAGCTTCATTATCTATATTTTTAGGGAGCAAAGGATAGAATCAACTTCGTTGATTCGTCGAAGCGTATGGATAAGCATACATCTTCATCAGCGACGAAGTCGCATCACTTTGCCCACTTAAAATAAAGCGAAATTATTCATAAACTTTGCGTTCATCTTTTTAATCAAAAAATAATTTCAAACTGACCTATTGAGTCTTGTCAACAAAATATATAAGAATTCCTGAATAAAATGTAAACAGGATCTAAAACATTACAAATAAAAAATTATGAAGAAGATTAGGATTTTCGCAGCACTTTTATTTTCCCAACTGGCGGTTATCAGCTGCAAGAAGGATGAAAAGAAGCCCACCGAAACAGCAATTACTGCTACTAATGATTCTGTAAAAACTCCAAAAGCAACGGAAGAAAAAATAGATTATAAAAATTTTAATATTTACAGTGTCACTGTAATTTCCTCCGGACAGAAAGATGCGCTGTCAGATATTTTTATTTCTGTATCAGATATTTATACCGATCCCCAAGCTATACAGAAAGAGGCTTTAAGCAATCAGAAAAATGTTTCTCCTGAGCAGCTTCAGTATATTGAGCTTGATTCAAAGCACAGAAATAAAATACTGAAAGGGCTTCATCTTACAGAGAATGATTCACTTTACCTTTACAATTATCAATTCAACAAACTGGAAAAACTTCCATTAAACAAGCTTAAAGCAGTTGCTTATTTAGATTTCTATTCTATGGAAGGTGAAGAAGTAGATGGTACTTCATACATGGTAGGATTTCAGATTGAAGCTCACAAAGAACCGGATATTAGAAATAAATATGAGAATGCTGTTGCCTATTTCGGGAATAAAAACCCTTTTGTTGAGCATAAAATGAAGCCTGTTCAATGGAAGAAAGCAAGTGCGGACATTTCAAAGAAATACTTTACGCCTTCCAAGCTTACACCCGGAGATACCTATCAGGCGAAATATGAGGATCTCACCTATTATCTGCAGGACTATCTTCAGGATGAAATGGTTCAGGAGCGCAAATTGGTAGTAGTCAATGCCCGCAATGAAAAAACATTTGAAAAAACGATTACCACAGCCGGTGGTGACGGGGCAGAATTTACTCCCCTTAATGGAATCAGTAATGATGAAGGCAATACTTCTCAATGGACCGGCTATCTGTTCAAAGAGAAACCTCCTGTAATTTTTGGATTTATTGCACAGTCTTTTGGCTGCCCTTCCATTACATTTTTAGATAAAAATCAGAAAGATTTTACAATAAATTGTGATAACAGACATTAGTAATTTACTCAGCAGTATTTATGAGAAATTCTGTCATTACAGCATATTTATCAATTGGAACGGGCTTTAGCCCGTTTTATATTTTATTAATCATCCATCGGCTTTAGCCAAAACTTATTATAATTATCTAATAATGACAAAAGAAGCTGTCTCACAACTAAACGATGTGGGTTGAGAATAATTTAAACGAAAACCCTTCTCATATAGGGGTACAGGAAAATTTCATAAAAAAGGCCGTTTTCACGAGTTGTGAGACGGCCTCTTTTATTTTTACAATTATTTAAACTCAATTCCTTATCCGCCCAGCATTATTTTACTTTAGGATAAAGCCTGCTTCTCAGATCTATAAAATACGTTTCAGATTCTTTGAACTCATTACTTTTCATAAATTTAAGCACTACATTCAGATAAGATTCTGATGGTATGAAGTCTGTTCCTGTTTTGTCAGACAGCTTTTTATAGTCTTTTTCCAACAATTCCGGATTTTTGGCAAGCTGTTTAATATCTGTTCTGAAGCCTCTAAATATAAACTTCAGGGCTTCATAATTTGCAGGATAAGAAACGGTGCCATGTACTTCTCCTTCAAAAAAACGGTGTTTATAATTCAGCGAACCATTGTTTTCCACTATTATTTTAAACTCTTCTATGGCCTGGGTCATATCGGAGTTCCAGTTTTTCTGCTGTTCCTCATTATCTGCCTGGGATACAAACAGAGACTTCTTCGCCGGAAATTTCTTATGCTTTTCAATATAATCTTTAGTTCTGGAGATCAACACCTTATTATCCCACCATAAGCTGGGATCGTTGGCAACATAGGCATTGAAATAATCGGGATGGGTAAGAAAAGTATTAATGGCGAACAGTCCTCCAAAAGAATGGCCTACCAGCAAAGAATACTCCTGAGTTCTGTAATTCTTACTGATAAAAGGTTTCAGTTCTTCCTGCATGAATTTCACAAAATTCTCACTTCCTCCACTGTCGGCAAAAAGGGTAAGATTAGGGTTTACCGGACTTTTCTTTTGCGCTTTTGTAGGGGTAAGATCTCTTGTGCGTTCTGTATTTTTAATTCCTACCACAATACATTCCGGAATATCAGCATAAGGTGTCCGGGCTAAAAAATCAGTCATCCCGACATAATATTCAAAATTAATTTCACCATCTAAAAGATAGATTACAGGATATTTTGCAGGATTAATTGTGATGTCGTCATAGGTTTTAGGAAGATGAATCCAAACTTCTCTGTTTTCATTTAAAATTTTTGAAAATAAAACCTGCTTCTCTCCCACTATTACTTTTTCCTGGGCATTGGCCTTTGAAGTAAGAATTAAAAATAGGGAAAGGCATAAAAATTTAAACCAGTTGTTCATGATGTTCGTCTTTTGTGTGTTGATGAATAGTTTTGATTTCCTTTGTTTTTTTCGCTGATTTATTTTTCCTTCCCCACCAGATCAGGAATCCCGTTACCGGAAGGCTTGTACAGATGATTCCGATAACGAAAGTGAAGATTTTCCCAAACATTCCGCCCCAATAGCCGACATGCAGGTCAAAATTCATATGTTCAATCGCTTCATGCATCAGAACTTCTTTCGGATAGATGATTTCATTTCCTGTATATTTATTGATTTCCCTGCTTTTACCGTTTGTAATACTTTTTAAGCCGATAAATTGGGCTGCCACTACATTATAAACAGTCGCTGAGTCATTTCTTGGAACACTCATCCTGATCTGTTTTGCTTCAGGAATTTCTTTAAAATTTCTATCTATAAACACCGTAAAAGGCAATGCTTTTTTTTCAGGATCAAACTTAGGATCAAATTTTTCAGCAATTTTATGGGCATCAGCTACGCCTCCAAAAACGGTTTGTGTAAGATCTGCAAGCACTTTATAAGCCATAATAAGCCCTGTGATTGTGATAAATACTGCCGGGAGCAATGAATAAAAACCGAATACGTTGTGGAAATCATAATTTTTCCTGCGCCATTTTGTTCCTGATTTTATTTTAAATGCAGTTGTCCTGGTGGTTTTATTCCATTTTTTGGGCCACCAAAGGATAAGCCCACCGATAAGCTGGATAAAAAATATAATAGAAGCAATTCCTACCACCGTTTTCCCGAACTTTCCGGCCAATAGCTGAGCATGGATGTGGGCAACAACATAGAAAAACTCATAGCTCTTTGTAGAGCCCATCACTTTTCCGGTATAAGGATCAAGGTAATGATAGGCGAATACTCCTCTGGGACCACGGCCCTTTCCTTTTGGTTTTCCTGCTTTTTCTGTATTTTTATCTTTAGGAGGTTTGGTGGCAGAAGCCACTCTAAAGCTTCGGTCTGCTTCTTTATAGGTATCAAAATAAAATGCATTGCGGTCCGGAACCTGCTGATGAAATTGGGCAAGGAGTTCTTCAGGAGACTTTTTCTTTGCATCGGCAGGAACCTGAACATATTTGGCACTTCCACCACACAGATCTATAATTTCGTCACAAAAGACGAATACTGTTCCTGAAAGTGTTACAGTCATTACAATAATTCCGGAAACAAGTCCCAGCCAGAGATGCAGCCAGCCTGTGATTCGTTTGGTCAGGGATTTTCCCTGTTTTTTCTTGGGGTTAGTTTTTTTATTATCCATATCTAATTATCCTGTTTTCTATAATTATAATTGTTGGAAAACGAAAAGACGCAGGGGTTACCATGCATACAGCTTTTAAGACGCCTGAAAATCAAGATTTCCTTGAAGAATACATAATTCCATCTCCTATAGAAAACCGCCGTTGCGTTTTCCAACAAACTATATCTTTTTTAAATAATTTTTATTTTTAATTAAAATTTAAATGCGAAGTTGGCAAGAACTTCTCTTGGCTTCTGTGGCTGGCCATAAAAGTTCCAATAAGTCTCATTCAGGGCATTATTCATTTTCAGACCAATTCTGTATTTCTTCTTATCATAGAAAATAGTAGCACCTACAGAAGTGTATGAAGGTGCCATAAAATGGTTGGTAATATTGATATAAGTTTTATCTACAAAATTGAACCCGGCTCCGAAACCTAAGCCTTCATAAGCACCATCCATAATTTTATAACTGGTCCATAAATTGGCTACATGTTTAGGTGTCCACGCAATTCTTTTTCCGGCATCTTTACCTCTGTCATCATAACGGTTATCGTTATACCCGTATCCTCCTACGATATTCCATCCTTTCACCGGGTTTATGACCACGTCCATTTCAAACCCCTGGTTTTTGATATTTCCGTCCTGCCTGCTTCCCAAACCGCCTGGATCAGCAATCACCCTGTTTTTAACCTTCATATTGTAATAGGTAATGGTTGAAAGTAATTTCTTACCGAATAAATCCAGTTTAAAACCGGCTTCAAACTGATTTCCCTGCTCAGGATTCCATTTTGTAAGGACTCCATCCTGGTTGGGTGAAGGGGCTATATTTTTAAAACCATTTACGTAGTTGGCAAAGAACGAAATTTCATTTTTTTTGATTTCATAGACTAACCCAAATTTCGGGGAAAACTGGGTCTGATTGTACCCGTCATTTCCGGGAACCCCGTTTCTTTTACTATCATCATTTTTGTAATGATCCATTCTTAAGCTTGCCATTACAAGGAAGTTATCTGTAATATTTAAAACATCGGAAACATAGGCACTGTACGTACTGTATTGTGATATCTCGTATTTGGTGCCATTTCTTGGAAGTGCCTTCACTACATCCCGGGAAATTGAAGTCCAGTCAGAAGTTCCATTCAGTAAAACGACGTCTGTAGGCTGAGGCTGATCTTTGTCTACAATGACTCCGTTTAAAGGATACGGAACGAATACGGAAGAATCATTTTTACCCACTTTATAAATAGGATACTGATTTTTACTATTCTGGTGGAAATAATCAAATCCTACAACCAGACGGTTTCTCAGTTTTCCTATTTTAAAGTCTCCAATAAAGTTCTGCTGAATATTATCTGTGGTAATTTTATAATTATCAAAAGGGCGGATACTTCTGCTTACAGAATTGTCATTTAAATAGTTCAATACTAAAAATATAGATTCGTTTTCGTTAGCTTCTCCTCTCTGGTAAGAGGTTCTGGAAGTCCACTGATCATTAAATTTATGGGTAACTTCAGCCATGGTAACAAAATTGGTTCTTTTTGATCCTATGTCATTGCTTGTAAATGATCTGCCATGAATGGCTGCAAGGTCTTTCATAGAGTGAAAGGTCAGCTTTTCAGACTGCCTCACGTAGGCATTCAGTGTTTTCTCCGGCGAATGGAATTCGGTATCCAATGTTACGGTAGTTTTATCACTTACTTTATATAAAATACTTCCTGAGAAAAACAATCCTTTATTGTACCCTGCATCCTGGAAAGAGTCCTGAGAATAGGCAGCCACATTAAATCTTGCTAAAGCTGTTTTCTCTTTATTCAACGGAGTATTGATGTCTGCAGTGATTCTGTTCATTCCCCAGCTTCCGGTAGTATAGTTGATGATTCCACCAAAATTTTCCTGTGGCTTTTTAGTCACTACATTTACTACTCCTCCATAATTAGCTAATGTTCCTCCAAACAGCGTTCCTGAAGGTCCTTTGATTACTTCTATTCTTTCTATATTAGCAATTTCAGACTGTACTCTCAGGTTTTGGATCAACCCGTTTCTAAAATTCGCAGAAGAACTGAACCCTCTCAGGAAAATATCATTTCCACTATCGTTCACACTGTTATTCACTACCACTCCCGGAGCTGAAGCCATTGCTGTATTGAAATCCACAGCACTCATTTCACTGATAATTTCTTTCGGAACAAGGTTATAAACAGTAGGGTTTTCAAGATTTTCCAATGGAAGCCTTGCTACTGATTCTGATTTCTTGGTTCTGTAATTGTGAGTCCCTTGCAGAGATACTGTCTGAATTTCAGCTATTTTAACCGTATCTTTTTCCTGAGCACTCAGCATAGATACGGCTAATAAAGCCGCAGAAATAATTGTCCTTTTCATTGTATAATTAAGTTTAGTATTGCAAAACTATATTATTTTTATTAATTCTAAATAAAAATATGATACAAATCATAAAATTTTCTGAATAAAAAAGGCCATAAATAAAGGGTTTCTGAAATTTCAAAAACCCTTTATGTCATCGTTTGATGATATTTAATTCTATATTTTCTTGTTTGTTCCATAATGAATGGAGTAAGTATAATAATATCTTCAGTATATTTATTGTAGTTATGTTGCTATATTATTGCAGACATCATCATCGACATATAATAATTGGCACAGTGTAAGGCATTGATCAGTACAATTTCTTTATCAGGAAATGTTTCAAAGGCATCAGAGGTTGTGATATCATATTCGTAATTTAAGGTACTCCATTTGAGGTTGGGCTTCATTACTAAAAGCTCAATTCCCTCCTGATCAGTCAATACAAATGATTCTTTAAAAATACCTCTGTGTTTAAAAAGAAGTCCATTTTTTATCCCATTAAAATAAGTCTGGACTACAATTTCTCCGTTCCAGTTCATTCTGAACTTTAAGAGTACTTTTTCATTATCTTTCAGCTCAATAGTGGTCCCCCAAAAACCCTTAGGCTCAATCTGATAGGTTACGTTTGCAATTTCTGCTATCGCATTAAAATTAAACCAGCTTCCGTAGGTAAGTTTTCCTATCAACTGGCCACCCTGTGTCACCTCAAAGGATAAAGAATTATTTGATTTTGCAAGATATTCTGCCATGGTTATTTCTGATTTGGTGGAGTTTTTATTAATTTCTAAAATATATTTAAAAACAAAGTATTTATGACCCCCTAATTTACAACCTCTTACATAAATCAGCAAAAAAAATATAAGATGTTTTATATACCAGAAAACATATTCTTATGGAAACACAAAAAAATAGAAATTTAAATATGCTTTCAGCAAGCCAACTATCTTAAAATCGAAAGACTGAAAGAAAATTAACAGCATTTATTTGAATTGAATTTACTATATTTTATATCTATCTACAGTTTTCTATTTATGTTTTTTAAACAACCATTTTGGAATTTCTTCCGTCAGTAAAAACGGAATAACAATAGTATTGTGATTGAGATAAGTGAAGGTGGTGAAAATTAGATTAGGATCTGAAGACATCCTGTTAAATAATTCTACACTTCCGATGTACGGATTTTCAGTATCTTTTTCTCCGTGAATCAACCAGATATTTTTCTTATTTATCTTTCTAAGATTCGAAAAATCCGGAACAGCAGCTACCGATACCAGGGCCGCAAATTTGTCCGGCTGAATATTCATCAGGTTTTGTGCCGTTGATGCCCCCATAGAGTACCCTATCAAATAAATCCTATCTTTATCAATATCCGGATATTCTTTTTCTACATTTTTTATCAAGTCCAATAAAGCAAAAACTTCATGAGAAGGTTTTGAAATTTGAATACTATCATTGTTCTTTTCATAATTTGAAGAGCGCTTACTGAACTGTGGTACTATTACATAACAATGGTATTTACTGTAAATCTCGTCCCTTAACCACATTTTGGCAAACGGTTCAAGCTGGTTTTCATTATCATTGCCAATTCTGGTTGAATTGTGGAAAGTGATGATTAACGGGTATTTCTTACCCTTAGCAGTATTTTTTGGAGTTAAAAGCCTGTAAGGAATCTGCATACTATCTTTTGAGAATATTTTTTTCCTGAAAACTTCAGTATTTAAACTGTTTACAACTTTCCGGTTATTTAAAAAAGTCAGGCTATCCACCTGAGTATCCCTGAATTCTTTCTTCTGACCAACTATAGAGTTTGTGGTTAAAATCAGGGAAATAATAATCAAAATAGGTTGTAAAATTTGTCTTTGCATGGTGTTTTTAAAAATTATCATTAATTTTTATTTGATTTTGTAAACGTAATCATTTCTAATTTTATCAGACTTTTTTTCTAATTCCTGAATGCTAAATTTTTCACCATTTATCTCAACATTATCAATTTCCCAATACCATTGGGAATTATGTGTTTTTTTCAATTCTTACTGTTGATTGCGGAGCAATTTCCAAGATAATACCGGAACTGTCCACAACCGATTTATCAACTGATTTTAGATTTTTATTTTTTTTAAAAGCTTTAGGTTTTACAATATCATTTATAGAATTGAAACTGTAAACACCATAATAATCACTGGATAATCTCTTTAAAACTTCTTTTTTATAATTGATTTTTACCGTCTTTTTGGTTTGGGTAAAATTTTGGATGTAAAAATCCGTTTGTATTGAACAACCGAATAGTACAAAGAGAAAAATAATTCCAAATAAAATCTTATATCTTCCCATTATATTCATATCATTTTAATTTACATGGCTTTTAAAGTATCAGATATATACTTTAATTTCAACAAATTAAGCAAACAATCTTTTCAATGCAGTTCAAAAGCATGGTTTAACTGGTGTTTTTTATTTCCAGGTTCAGCCGTCACCTTATCAGGGCTATTTTAATAGCTTTATTTTTATATTTTCCCAATTTTTCAAGTGCAGTTCTCTCTCTCTTTCAGGTCAAGGTTGTGTACTTATGGTTCTCAAATTTACGTATTTCAACAATCAAATTTTAATAGTTTACAGGAGATTGTTTTAATTAAAAGTAAAAAGTTCTGTTGCAGAAGTCTATGTAAGAAATAAATCAACAAATTGATTTGGATAAACGTATTGTTCATTGAAGATTTAGCCACAATAACAGAAAGTAAAAATTAGGTAAGGTAGAGCTCTGGCAAACCTAGCGTTGATATATAATTGATTGAGATAAAAAAACCTCATAGATTTCAAAAATCTATGAGGTTTATAGTGTTATATTTTCTGAAAATTACATCGTTTCCATTTTGAAACTCATGCTTTCAATTACTTTCAGAATAGCTTCTACCGTATCCATTGACGTTAAACAAGGAACACCGTTCTCCACACTCATTCTTCTGATCTGGAAGCCGTCTCTTTCTGCCTGTTTACCTTTTGTAGTGGTATTCACAACATACTGAACTTTTCCTTTCTGGATCAGGTCGATAAGGTTGACACTTTCTTCTCCGATCTTGTATCCAATTTTGCAAGGGATTCCTTTTTCTCCGAAGAACTTCGCAGTACCTTCTGTAGCCCAGATTCTGAATCCTACTTCATGGAATCTTGCTGCTAAAGCTGCGGCTTCTCCTTTATGCTTATCTGCTACTGTAAACAGGATGGAACCATGCATAGGAACTTTTCTTCCTGCTGCAACAAGACCTTTGTAAAGTGCTTTTTCAAGCGTTGTATCTTTACCCATAACCTCTCCTGTAGACTTCATTTCAGGTCCTAAAGAGATATCCACTTTCGTTAGTTTTGAGAAAGAGAAAACAGGAACTTTTACAAATACACCTTCTTTATTAGGAACCAGCCCGTCTTTGTAACCAAGATCTGTCAGCTTTTGTCCTAATATTGCTTTTGTAGCAAGGTTAGCCATTGGTACCTCAGTGATTTTAGATAAGAAAGGAACTGTTCTTGAAGAACGCGGGTTCACTTCGATTACATATACATTTCCTTCGAAAAGTACATACTGGATATTCATTAATCCGATAACCTTCAGTCCTTTTGCCAGTCTTTTTGTATAGTCTACTAAAGTATCAACTTCGCTTTGTGAAATATTTTGTGGCGGGTACACTGCAATAGAGTCTCCGGAGTGAACTCCTGCTCTTTCGATGTGCTCCATAATTCCGGGAATTATTACTGTTTCACCATCACAGATTGCATCTACTTCAATCTCCTTTCCTACCATGTACTTGTCAACCAAAATGGGATGTTCTGGGCTTGCTTCAACCGCGAATTCCATATAGTGTGCAAGCTCTGCTTCTGTGTATACAATTTCCATTGCTCTACCCCCTAAAACATAACTTGGACGTACCAATACCGGATAACCGATTTCGTTGGCAATTTCTATTGCTTCTTCTTTTGAGGTTGAAGTTCTTCCTTTTGGCTGAGGAATTCCAAGCTCCTGTAATGCTTTTTCAAATTTATCTCTGTTTTCAGCTCTGTCAAGATCTTCCAGGGAAGTTCCCAAGATCTGTACTCCGTGAGATGCTAACTTATCTGCAAGGTTGATCGCAGTTTGCCCTCCGAATTGAACCACTACTCCTTTAGGTTTTTCAAGGTCGATGATGTTCATTACATCTTCTTCCGTAAGAGGTTCGAAGTATAATTTATCAGATATAGAGAAGTCTGTGGAAACTGTTTCAGGGTTGTTATTGATGATGATCGCTTCGTAACCCATTTCTTTGATTGCCCAAACCGAGTGAACTGTAGCATAATCAAATTCTACCCCCTGTCCGATTCTGATAGGTCCTGATCCCAGCACAATGATCTTTTCTTTATTGGAAACAACACTTTCATTTTCTTCTTCATAGGTTCCGTAGAAATAAGGCGTTTCACTTTCAAATTCTGCGGCACAGGTGTCTACCATTTTGTAAACCGGCATCACTCCGTTTTCTTTTCTGAAATTGAAAATTTCACGTTCCGTTACATCCCAAAGAACAGCAATATTGATATCTGCAAAACCTAGTTTCTTAGCCTGAATTAAAGTTTCTTTATCAAACTTATGATCAGCGATCACTTTTTCAAAATCAACTAATTTTTTTAGTTTCCAGATGAAGAACTTGTCTATTTTGCTCCATTCTACAATCTGTTCCCAATCGTATCCTCTTCTTAAAGCATCTCCGATGATGAACAATCTTTCGTCATCACAAACTCTGATTCTTCTTTCAATTTCTTCTGCTGTAAGAGCCTCAGCTTGTTTTGTTTTTAATCCAAGGTGTTTGATTCCTGTTTCTAATGAACGGATTGCTTTCTGTAAAGACTCCTCAAAATTTCTTCCGATAGCCATTACTTCACCCGTTGCTTTCATCTGAGTAGAAAGTCTTCTGTCAGCAGTTTCGAACTTATCGAATGGGAATCTTGGGAATTTCGTAACTACATAATCCAGGGCCGGCTCAAAACATGCATATGTCTTTCCTGTCACCGGATTCATAATTTCATCAAGTGTCAATCCTACAGCAATTTTTGCCGCAATCTTTGCAATAGGATATCCTGTTGCTTTACTTGCAAGCGCTGAGGAGCGGGAAACTCTTGGGTTTACCTCAATGATATAGTACTCGAAAGAATGTGGATCCAACGCTAATTGTACGTTACATCCTCCTTCAATTCCTAATGCTCTGATGATTTTTAAAGAAGCATTTCTCAATAACTGATACTCTCTGTCTGAAAGGGTCTGAGAAGGTGCTACTACGATTGAATCTCCGGTATGAACTCCCACCGGATCTATATTTTCCATGTTACAAACCACAATTGCATTGTCGTTTGCATCACGCATTACTTCATATTCAATTTCTTTAAATCCGGCAATTGATTTTTCAATAAGACACTGTGTTACAGGGCTATATTTCAATCCCAGTTCAGCAATCTCCTTCAATTCAGCTTCCGTGGATGCGATACCACCTCCTGTTCCTCCCATGGTAAAGGCAGGGCGAACTATTACGGGATATCCGATTTTATCAGCAAAAGCAATTGCTCCTTCTACTGTATTCACGATATCAGATTCTGGAACCGGTTCGTTCAGCTCTCTCATCAACTCACGGAAAAGATCTCTGTCTTCCGCTCTGTTAATTGCAGAAAGTGTTGTTCCCAATACTTCCACCTTACATTCTTCAAGAATTCCCGATTTCTCCAGTTCTACCGCCATGTTCAGTCCTGTCTGACCTCCCAGTGTTGGTAATAATGCATCCGGACGTTCTTTTCTGATGATGTGGCTTACAAACTGTAATGAAATCGGCTCAATATATACTTTATCTGCGATCTCCACATCCGTCATAATTGTTGCAGGGTTTGAATTGATCAAAATTACCTTGTAGCCTTCTTCTCTCAAAGACAGACAAGCCTGCGTTCCTGCGTAATCAAATTCAGCTGCCTGACCAATGATAATAGGTCCTGAACCAATTACTAAAATTGTTTTTATATCGTTTCTTTTCATAGGGGTTTAAAATGTAACAATCTATCAATTTAACAGTGTAACAATATTTACAAACCGTTGTCTTTTGATAAACTTGTGCTTAAAATTTTATAAATAATCTTTCCAATTTCTATAATCTGTGTTTCTAGTTTTTGATCAAATGGATAACTTTGAGAATGTTTACACAGATATAGCCAATATTTTGTTTCTTCAAGTTCTTTAGCAGCAATTTTAATTTTATTCACAAAATCTTTTTTACTGTAGGGATTTTGTGCTTCAAAAGAATTTGCGCCAATACTTGTTCCTGAACGCAATAATTGTTTAGCAATAACAAATTTCTTCTTACTTTCCAATAATTCACAGAACTCTATAATATCTAATGAGAACTTAACAGTTTTTTCAATTAAAGGATTGTTTTCGAAATTGATCATTTTAATTATTGTTAAACTGGTACATTTTTAAATTGGTACATTAGATCAATGAACTCATCAAAAAGGTAGTTTGCATCTTCCGGGCCTGGGCTCGCTTCAGGGTGATACTGAACGGAGAAACAAGGGTGGATTTTGTGCTTTAATCCTTCATTTGTTCTGTCGTTTAAGGCGATGTGGGTTTCAATCAGATCTGTTCCTTTTAAGCTTTCCTGATCTACTGCATACCCATGGTTTTGAGAAGTAATAGCCACTTTGTTTTTCTCCAGATCCAATACCGGGTGGTTTCCTCCTCTGTGTCCGAATTTTAGTTTGAAGGTTTTTGCTCCGCAAGCTAATCCGATCAGCTGATGTCCTAAACAGATTCCAAAGATGGGAACTTTCCCCAGTAAACCTCGGATCATATCCAAAGCGTGTGGTACATCTTCCGGATCTCCAGGACCATTTGACAGCATAATTCCATCAGGATTCATCAGTAAGATCTCTTCTGCTGTTGTATCCTGAGAAACAACGATAATGTCGCAATTTCTTTGTGACAGCTCTCTGATGATCCCCAGTTTAGCTCCAAAATCTACTAAGACTACTTTGAACCCACGGTTAGGGTTAGCATAAGGTGTTTTTGTAGAAACTGTTTCCACCTGGTTGATAGGGAAACTTGTAGTTTTTAGTTCTGCAGCAACTGCACTTTCATCAGCATCAGCATTTACAATTTTACCTTTCACTACTCCATAGTTACGAAGAATTCTTGTCAGTCTTCTGGTGTCAATTCCTGAGATTCCTGAAAGGTTTTTCTTTTTAAATAATTCATCTAAAGTAATCTGAGTACGGAAATTAGAAGGAAGATCGCAAAGTTCTTTTACGATAAGTCCTTTAATTGCAGGCTCGATACTTTCATAATCATCACGGTTAATACCATAATTTCCGATAAGCGGATAGGTCATACAAACTATCTGACCGCAGTACGACGGGTCAGAAATCAATTCCTGATACCCTGTCATTCCGGTATTGAAAACTACTTCTCCTGCAGTTTCCAACTCTGCTCCGAAACCTTCTCCATGAAACACTTCACCGGACTCCAGTATTAATTTTTTCTTCATTTTTAAAAATTAGATATTAGATTTTAGAACTTAGAAGTCAGACTTCCTTGTTCTATATTATTTTTTTTTGTACAATGTCGGGTGTACAATGTATAATGTACTTTTCTCCGATCTGTATTTTGTACATTTTACTTTGTACATTATACTTTTTACAATTTACTTAAACGTAAATCCTTTTTCTTCCAGCGCTTCCTTCAGGATCGCCATTCTTGCGAAAACGCCATTCTGCATTTGTTTAAAAACTCTTGAACGTTCACATTCTACAAGATCCGAATCTATTTCTACCCCCCTGTTGATAGGTGCAGGATGCATAATAATTGCTTCTTTTTTCATCGCCCGCTCCCTTTCTTTGGTGAGGCCATATCTTTTATGATAGTCGGAAGCTGTAAAGCTCATCGCGTCATCATGTCTTTCGTGTTGTATTCTTAAGAGCATCAGAACATCTACATCAGCAATCAGTTCATCTACTGAAAGGTAAGTTCCGTTAATCAAAGCTCCTTCATCAAACCATTGTTCCGGTCCTGAGAAGTATACTTTAGCTCCTAATCTTCTTAGGGCTTCAGCGTTTGAATTGGCAACACGGCTGTGTTTTACATCCCCTACAATCCCTACTTTTAATCCTTCGAACCTTCCGAATTCCTGATAGATCGTCATCAGATCCAGCATACACTGTGAAGGGTGATTTCCTGTTCCGTCTCCTCCATTGATCACAGGAATCTTAATATTTTTCAATTCCTCAAAGTATCTGTCCTTTTTATCGCGGATCACGACTAAGTTTACCCCTATACTTTCAATGGTCTTCACCGTATCATAAAGGCTCTCGCCTTTGTTTACCGAACTGTGTGAAGCATCAAAAGGAACAACCTGAAGTCCCAGTTTTCTTTCTGCAATATCAAAGCTCGTCTTTGTTCTTGTACTGTCTTCAAAGAAAAGGTTTGAGCAAAAAACTTCTCCTTCAATTTTAGCAGTTTTTCCATTCGCAAAAGCCATTGCTTCTGTCAGTATACTGTTGATTCTCTCGGTGCTTAGTTCTGTAATCGTAAACATAATTCTTAATTTTTGAGCATAAAAAAAGCGAAGACAAGATCTTCGCTTAATAACAATAAATATCGTAAAGGGCGCTTTCGCCCGGTAAATCTAATGATATAAATGCTTTTTTATTCATTAGGTGCAAAGATACAGTATTTTTACGAATCTACAAAAACAAAGTTTTAAAAAAATTTAAAACCTCAGTATTTTCCTATTCTCATTTTAAATTAATATTTTTGTTATCACTCAAATTAGTTTATGGATTTAAAAGACAAAATGATTCTCAGCATTATTCAGGAAGACTCTACTCTATCTGTTAAGGAAATTTCAGAAAAGATAGGCCTTACCTTTACTCCAACCTATGAGCGGATCAAGCAGCTGGAGAAGCACGGAATTATTGAAAAATATGTAGGTCTTTTAAACCGTGAAAAACTGGGTTTGAATATCATAGTCTATTGTAATGTCCGTCTTAAAGAGCAATCCAAGAAAGTATTGGAAACCTTTGAGAAAAACATTGGAAAATATGATGAAGTACAGGAAATCACCAGCCTTTCCGGAGAATATGACTATATGCTAAAAATTATTGCGAAAGACATTAACTCTTATAATGAATTTGCAGTCAATGTCATCTCAAACCTTCCCAATATCGGACAATACCATAGCTCCATTGTTCTTCATGAGGTAAAAAAATCCACCAAATTCAAGATTGATCTGGAATAAATTCTTTTAATTTAAACCATTAAGAACTTTTAAGAGGTGAAGGATAATTAAGGAATTCGCAAACGAATTTTAAAACTATACAGCTAAAAAAACGCAGATTTTCTTAACTTTACCTTACAGTCTTCATCTACCTTAATGGTTCAGTTTATCAATCATCAAATTCAAAGAGCGGAATAAAATCTAACCATTAAGATCACTCAAGCAGATAAGATTTATAAGATTAAGGCTTTCACAACGAAAAGGCAGCAGGCTAAAATAATTTTAGAAATTCTACTGATTTTTTTGCTTAAGTTTTTGATGACCTCAATGGCTTAGATTCTAACCCAATAATTTATTTTTCAGCTTATTAAACTGGTATTCTATTTTATCCAGACAGAGGTTTCCTATACTCCCCTGATGCGTATGATCAAGATTTCCCGGTTCAAAATCGAATGCAATATTTTCAATCTCCTGTCCTACTTTCACATAGGCGTCACGGAAAGAACTTCCGTTTTTCACTTCTTCATTGATCTTCTCGACACTGAAAAGATATTTATATTTTTCATCTTTCAGAATCCCGTCTTTTACCTGGATATTAGGTAAGGTATAGCTTAAAATCTCCAGACATTCTTTTAGAGAGTCAATCGCCGGGAAAAGAATTTCCTTAGTCAGCTGTACATCTCTGTGATATCCCGACGGAAGATTATTCGTTAGCAGGATAAGCTCATTCGGAAGAGACTGTATTCTGTTGCATCTTGCACGAACCAATTCAAAGATATCCGGATTCTTTTTATGGGGCATAATACTGCTGCCCGTTGTAAATTCTTTTGGAAAACTTATAAAATCAAAATTCTGATTCAAATACAGACAAACATCATAAGCAAACTTCCCCAGTGTTCCTGCCAAAGTTGCCATTGACATTGCCAGTAATTTCTCAGATTTCCCACGGGTCATCTGTGCATACACCGAGTTATAGTTCATCGACTGAAAGCCTAGATTATACGTCGTACTCTCACGGTTAATCGGGAAAGACGAGCCATAGCCTGCCGCAGATCCCAAAGGGTTTTTATTGATGATATTTTTCACTGAAAACAGCATTTCAACATCATCTAAAAGGGCTTCTGCATAAGCTCCAAACCAAAGCCCGAAAGACGAAGGCATAGCAATCTGAAGATGGGTATATCCGGGTAGCAAAACATTCTTATGCTGATCCGCCAGTTTGATTAAAATCTGAAAAAACTCATCTGTAAGCGCTGTTATCTCACGGATCTCATCCAGTAAATAGAGTTTGATATCCAGCAACACCTGATCATTTCTTGATCTTGCGGTATGGATTTTCTTTCCTGTATCCCCTAATTCTTCAATGAGAATAGCCTCTACCTGAGAATGGATATCCTCAGCTTCTTTATCAATTTCAAAACTACCTTTTTCAATTTTTTCTAAAATTTCATTCAAAACAAATAACATCTGCTCTGATTCTTCATCGGAAATAATCCCTGTTTCTGCAAGCATTTTACAATGGGCCATAGAGCCTTTTACATCGTATTTTGCCAAACGCTCATCAAAGTCAAGATCTTTTCCTACGGTGAACTGATTGACTAATATATTGGTGGCAAGGTTATCCTTCTGCCATATCTTTTTCATATGTAACTATTTAAAATATTAATTGGTTTTGACATGCCCAGCAGGCATTCCTTAAAATTACTATTAACTATAAAAAAACATTTCCTCAATAAAAGTTTCCGTTTTTAATTTTCTTTTTTGCATAAATCCTTATTAAAAACTTAAACTTTCTACCTGCTGAGCGTTGTCAAAACATATATTTTTAGATATTCAAATGTCAGACTCTTTGATTTGTATCTGAGATCTGAGATTTAGTATCTGATATCTTTATAACACTTTTTCCAGAATTTGGATGTAGATCGCAATCCCTTCTTCTATTTCATGAATATAGATGAATTCATCCGCAGTGTGAGAGCGCCTACTGTCTCCGGGGCCTATTTTCACTGATGTACATGGAATAATGGCCTGATCCGAAGAGGTGGGAGAACCATATGTTGTCCTGCCAATTTCAAGACCTGCCTGTACAAACGGGTGATCCATTTCGATTTTCGAAGAATTGAGTCTGAAAGATCTCGCTGTAAGTGTTGATTTCATTTGAGACTGAATCATTTCAAAAGCTTCTTTATTGGAGTATTCATCTGTCACCCTTACATCCAGTGTAAAATGACAGGATTCAGGTACCACATTATGCTGTACTCCGGCATTAATACCTGATAAAGTCACTTTCACCTCTCCCAGATATTCTGAAACTTTTGGGAATTTAAATTCTAAAATATGCTGCAGATCCTGCATACATTTTATAATCGAGTTATCATGATTAGGATGAGCAGCATGGGAAGGAGTTCCCTTCATTTCCCCATCAATCACAAGCAGTCCTTTTTCGGCAATCGCCAAATTCATCTGTGTGGGTTCTCCTACAATAGCAAATTCTATGTTCGGTAACTGTGGAAATAAAGCTTCTATTCCATCAAATCCTGAAATCTCCTCCTCTGCAGTTAAAGCAATTACCAGATTATATTTTAAATCTTCTTTATCATAAAAATGCTGGAAAACCTGTGCCATAGAAACCAGAGAAGCTCCGGCATCATTACTTCCCAGTCCGTAAAGTTTCCCGTCTTTTTCGATCGGCACAAACGGATCCAAAGTATAAGCCTTATTAGGTTTTACCGTATCATGATGGGTATTCAGTAAAACAGAGGGTTTACCTGCATCAAAATTTTTATTGACTGCCCAAATATTATTTTTAAAACGCTTGGTCGGAATCTGATGTTTTTTGAAGAAATTTTCAATCTCCACCGATGTATTGAATTCATCTTTACTGAATGAAGGAATTTCAATCAGATTTTTCAGCAATTCAACTGCATTTTTCAGCAATTCTTCTTTATTATAAACAGATTTCAGTTCCTGCATGATGATTCTCTATATGATTTTTCAATTGGGTTTCTTTAATCAGAAACACCTTATTTACGTTATTTTTTATCGCTCCAAGAGCATTTTCAAGTTTGGGTAAAATCCCTTTATGCAGCTTTCCTTCTTTTTTCAACACATCAAAGTCTTCACCGTTCATACTTTTGATCAATGATTCCGGATCATTTACATTTTCCAGGACACCTTCTTTATCAAAACAATACAAGAGCTCGACCTCAAATTTCGATGATAAAGCCTGTGCCATCACTGATGCAATGGTATCTGCATTGGTATTGAAAAGATTTCCTTTTTTGTCGTGGGTAATCGCTGAAAATACAGGAATAAGATCGAGCTTCATGAATTTTGAAACCAATTTCTTATTCACACTTTTTTTATTAATATCCCCTACAAAACCAAAATCAATATCCGGATGTTCTCTTTTTTTAGCTTTAATTAAATTGCCATCCGCACCGGAAAAGCCTATTGCATTACAGTTTTTTTGTTGCAGTTTTTCAACAATATTCTTATTGATCCCTCCCGCATATACCATCGTTACAATATCCAATGTATCTTTATCCGTAATCCGCCTTCCATTAATCATCTTCTGCTCAATACCCAGTTTATCAGCCAAAGTTGTTGCCAATTTACCACCGCCGTGAACAAGGATTTTCTTTTCCTGGATTTCAGAAAATTGTTCTAAGAATTGAGTTAATAATTCCTCATCATCAATTAAAGCTCCTCCAATTTTTATGATGTATAACTTTTCCTTCATTTTGTAAACGTTTTGAGATACCTGTTCTTTTTTATCCTCGTCAAGGTTTAAAACCTTGGCAAGGATCATTTGGCTTTTAATTCACCTAAAATTTCACTGAACACTGCCTGTGCCGAGAAAATACGGTTCTTTGCCTGTTGGTAAATAATAGAATGCGCTCCGTCCATTACTTCATCACTCAGCTCTACGTTACGGCGAACAGGGAGACAGTGCATTACTTTTGCCTGATTGGTATTGGTCAGTTTTTCATTCGTCAGCATCCAATCTTCCTGTACTTCCGGCATGGCTGCATAATCATCGAAAGAAGACCAGTTTTTCACATAGATAAAATCAGCATCCTTTAATGCTTCATTCTGATCATGGATTACTTTTACATCTTTTGTGAAATTTTTATCCAGATCATAGCCTTCAGGATTTGCAATCACCAATTCAACATCCATTTCCTGCATCCATTCTGCAAAAGAGTTTCCTACAGCCTGAGCAATGGGTTTGATATGCGGAGCCCATGTAAGCACTACTTTTGGTTTATGATCTTTTTTCCAGTTTTCGGTGATGGTAATACAGTCTGCCAAACTTTGCAACGGATGACGGGTTGCTGATTCCAAAGAGATAACAGGAACTTTGGCATGCTGCTGAAACTGGCTTAAAATACTTTCATTGACGTCATCTTCTTTGCTTTTCATTCCTGCAAAACAACGCACAGCAATAATATCGCAATATTGATTTAATACCTCAATAGCATCTTTAATATGCTCCACTGTATCTCCGCTCATTACCGCTCCATCAGCAAATTCAAGATTCCATGCTTCCTGTGCTGCATTCAGTGTCAAAACATTTAACCCTAAATTTTGCGCTGCAATCTGGCTGCTCAAACGGGTTCTTAAACTTGAGTTTAAAAATACAAGTCCTATAGTTTTCCCCTTTCCTTTTTCTGTTTCTGAAAGCGGGTTTGCTTTTATCTCTAAAGCTTTTTTTATGATTTCCTGTAAGTTTTCAACATCACTTACGGCGGTAAAATTCTTCATTGAATGAATGTTTTTAAAAATTGATTGACCTATTAATTGTGATAACTTAAACCACAAAAGACACAAAAGTTTTTTATTTAAACACTTAAGAGAACTTAATTTTTAAAAACTTAACACCTTGAAAACATAAAGTTTACATAAGATGAAAAAAGATTTTCAAAGAACTTAAGTGTTCTTATTAACGCTTAGTTGTTACTTAAAATCACTAAAGTGTTAAGTCTTTTGTGACTTTTGTGGTTAACATATTTTCAATTCAGGTTTTGACTATTTCGCCTAGATTCCTACGGAATGACAAACTTGCATTATAATTTGGATCTTAGGCTTTTTGCAATTTTGCTCTCTGCAGTTTTGGTTTAAATTTTTTCCAATACTATTTTCAAAGCATTGATGAAAAGGTCGGTTTCCTCTTCTTTGATAGTAAGTGCCGGAAGAATCCTTAAAACACTTTTATCATTTGAGTTTCCTGTAAAAATATGATGATCATACAGCAGGCTTTTCCTTACTTCCGAACAATCCCTGTCGAGTTCTATTCCGATCATCAGTCCTTTCCTTCGGATTGATTTAATATGTGGTAAATCCTTAATTTCATTTTCAATATATTCGCCCATTTGCTGAGCATTTTCGATAAGGTTTTCCTCCTTCATAACATCCAGAACTGCAATAGACGCTGCACAAGCCAGGTGATTTCCGCCAAATGTTGTTCCCAACAAACCATAGCTTGCCTGAAATTTAGGATGAATTAAAACACCTCCCACCGGAAAACCGTTCCCCATTCCTTTTGCTGTGGTAATCATATCCGGTTGTATTCCGAATTCCTGATGCGCAAAGAAATATCCGCTTCTTCCGTATCCGGATTGTACCTCATCTAAAACCAAAACACTGTCATACTGATCACACAATTCTTTAATCTTAGATAGAAACTCCGCCGTTGGAATCATAATTCCTCCCACACCCTGAATTCCTTCGATAATTACAGAAGAGATTTCATTTCCAGATACTTCAAAAGTCTTTTCAAGCTGTTCGATATCATTCCATTCCGATTTGATAAATCGTTCTGAAAAGTTAACCGGTGCCACAATTTTGGGATTATCGGTTACAGAAACCGCTGCAGAAGTTCTTCCGTGAAATGATCCGGAGAAGTAAAGCACTTTGCTTTTTCCATTGTGAAAAGAAGCTAGTTTTAAGGCATTCTCATTCGCCTCAGCTCCGGAATTACATAAAAAAAGACTGTAATCTTCATAGCCTGAAAGCCTCCCAAGTTTCTCTGCCAGCTCAGTCTGCAATTCATTCTGAACAGAATTAGAATAAAAAGAAATTTTCTCTAACTGCTCTTTTAGCTTTGTCTGATAATGAGGATGATTATGTCCAATGGAAATTACCGCATGACCTCCGTAAAAGTCAAGATATTGTTCTCCCTTATCATCCCAAAGGAAAGATCCCTGAGCTTTAACCGGGTTTATGTTGAATAATGGATATACGTTGAATAAATTCATTTTTGTTACTAGTTGTTAGTTGATGGTTAATGGTTGAGAGTTAACAGGACCTGTTATCGAAAATAGTAGTCTGATGCCACTTATGATCTATCATCTACCAACCTTATATACATTTTACTTTGTACTTTATGCATTGTACATTAAAAAGCTATCGGCTTCAGATTCAGTCCTTCATTTTCTTCCCAGCCCATGGCAATATTCATATTCTGTACTGCCTGTCCTGAAGCGCCTTTCAACAAATTGTCAATCGCTGAGTGGATCACTACTACATTTCCACATTTTTCGATCTGAATCACACAGCGATTGGTATTGACAACTTGTTTTAAATCAATTGCTTTTTCACTTACCTTTACAAAAGGCGCTCCTGCATAAAAATCCTGATACAACTGATATAGGTCAGAAAGTCCCCAATCTGTTTTTAACGTAGAACTTGTAAAAATTCCTCTTGCAAAATCCCCTCTCCATGGTACAAAATTCAGGCTGACCTCTTTATGATTAAACAAAACTATTTGTTGTAAAATTTCATCCACATGCTGATGAAATAACGTTTTATACGCAGAGACATTATCGTTTCTCCAGGTAAAATGCGTAGTCGCCTGTAAAGACTGCCCTGCTCCTGTAGATCCTGTAATTCCTGTTGTAAAAACCTCATCCAGCAATTCTTTTTCAGCTAATGGTAAAAGAGCTAACTGAATCGCGGTTGCAAAGCATCCCGGATTGGCAATACTCTTTGACCCTGACAGTTGTTTTTTATTGATTTCAGGCAATCCGTAGATAAAATCTCTGTTTCCGAAATCTCCTTGCAAACGGAAGTCATTTCCCAGATCAATCACCAAAGTCTCCTCTTTCACAGGATTTTTGGTTAACCAATTCTGGCTTTCCTTATGGGGAAGACACAGAAAAAGAATATCCACCTCTTCAGGCTGATCTGTTAAAACATGTTCGCAAACCGTCGTCAAATCCGGGTACAAATCCGATATTCTTGTTCCCGAATTCGAACGACTATATAAAAAACTCAATGTCACATGGGGATGAAAAGCCAGTAAGCGTATCAACTCACTTCCTGTATAGCCGTTGGCTCCTACAATTCCTACTGTTTTCTTCATATTCAAACTAATAGGACTACATCCTATCTTGGGTTAAATCGTTCCTTCGGAACTAGTTGATATTTTGGTTAATTTGGTGGTATATATTTAAAGAGTTGCTTACAATTTTTGTATACCCTTTTACATCTTCCCCTGTCCAAGCTCTGTTCGCTTCTCCATAGCTTCCAAATTGATCAGACATTAAATCGTGAACAGATTCAATTCCATTTAAAACAAATCTGTAAGGATGAAGGGTTACAAATACCTTTCCACTTACTGTTTTTTGAGAATCTACTAAGAAAGATTCAATATTTCTCATCACAGGGTCTAAAAACAATGCTTCATGAAGCCAGTTTCCATACCAATCGGACAATTGAGATTTCATCATCTGCTGGTATTTTGAAAGGGTATGCTTTTCCAATAAATGGTGTGCTTTAATAATTACTGAAGCTGCTGCTGCTTCAAAACCCACTCTTCCTTTTATCCCTACAATAGTATCCCCCACATGGATATCCCGGCCGATACCATACACAGAAGCTAATTTTTCTATTTTCTGAATAGCATATACGGAATGTTCAAAACTCTCCCCATTCACAGCAACCACTTCTCCGTTTTTAAATTCGATCTCCAGCTCTGAAGCCTGAGTTTCCTGAATTTGAGAAGGAAACGCTTCTTCCGGCAGGTAATTTCTTGATGTCAAAGTCTCCTTTCCTCCTACAGAAGTCCCCCAAAGCCCTTTATTCACTGAATATTGCACTTTATGGAATTCCATTTCATAGCCATGGCTTTTCAAAAACTCAATCTCCTCTTCACGGGATAAAGCCATATCCCGGATCGGGGTAATGATCTCCACATCTGGACACATTACCTGAAATATCAAATCAAAACGAACCTGATCATTTCCGGCCCCTGTACTTCCATGAGCAATAGCATCTGCCTCAACTTCAATTGCATATTTTGCAATCTCCTGTGCCTGAATAGTGCGCTCAGCACTTACAGAAAGAGGATAGGTATTATTTTTCAATACATTCCCAAAAATCAAATACTTCACACAAGAATTATAATAATCTTCCTGAGCATCTACGCACCTGTATGTTTTCACTCCTAGATTAAGGGCTTTTTTCTCCAGTTCCTTTTCTTCTTCTTTAGAAAAACCTCCGGTGTTTACAGTTACTGCATATACATCATACCCCAGTGTTTCACTAAGATATTTCGCACAGTAGGAAGTATCTAAACCTCCGCTAAACGCTAAGATGACCTTCTTTTTCATCTGAATTCTTTTTATTTTTGTTAATGGCCAGATGAAATTCACCAGGAGAACTTTGAGCAGAATACCCCAATCCTGTTTGGCTTATTTCATCATATTTATTGTTAGGCTGATCATTCACAGCTTCATTTTTTGTTATATTTTCCGGAACAAACAACATTGCCGTACACAGGCAGTTTTTACGTTCCTTTTTCATTAAAATTTCGTAATTGACACAATTTTTACAACCGCTCCAAAATTCTTCATCCTGAGTCAGCTCAGAATAGATAACCGGTTTGTATCCTAAATCACTATTTATTTTCATTACAGCCAACCCTGTAGTCAGCCCAAATACTTTAGCTTCCGGATACTTTTCTCTAGATAACTGGAACACTCTATGTTTGATCTGCGTCGCTACTCCTCCATTCCTGAATTTCGGAGATACAATTAATCCTGAGTTGGCAACAAACTTCCCATGCGACCAGGTCTCTATATAGCAGAAACCCACCCACTCGCCGTTTTCAGTAGCTACCACAGCATTGCCCTCTGAAATCTTTTTACTTAAATATTCGATGGAACGTTTTGCGATACCCGTTCCTCTGCGCTGTGCAGAATCATACATTTCCTGCTGTATTTCACTCACATACATTAGATGTTCGCATGAGGAAATTTCTATTTCCATTTATTTATCTAATTTTTTTGGCAAATTTAAAATATAATTTCTATAAAAACCAAATAAAAAAGATATTTTTTTTGTTTTAAAAAATTATACAGGTAAAATTATCTTTACGAGAAATTATATATTTGCTAATTTATTATATATTTGCTAAAAAAGTATAGCTATGGAAAATACATGTCCTAAATGCGGTAGTAATAAAGTAGTTAAAAGCGGGATCATCAATGAAAAACAACGGTTCCACTGCAAGAACTGCAAGTATTATTTCACGGTCAAAAAACTGGGAAAGCAGATTGACGACTACTATGTAACCAAAGCTTTGCAGCTCTACCTGGAAGGTTTAAGCTACCGTGAAATAGAAAGAATTATCGGGGTTTCCCATGTTACGATCAGCTCATGGATCAAAAAATACAATATTACCAGACCTCCCCATTCTGAATTCCATCCTGTTTATAAAATATTAAAACAGAATGAATTAATTGAATATATTGCCCAGGAAGAAAACATTAAAAACTCCGGAATTATTATCACCCAGTTTGCCGATAAGTACATGCTGATCAAATGGGAGAGATTTAAGAAGTAGAGAGAAGGGAGAAGGGAGAAGAGAACAAAGAACAAAGAACCAAGAACCAAGAGCCAAGAATAAAGACATCAGGTATTAAACAGGAGACTTGAGACCTTAAATTTATTGATTTACAAATTATTGCATTTCAATAAACACCTACCCCCTAACTAATAACTCTTAACCCTTAACTCTTAACTCATAACCGTCAACTATTAACCGTCAACTAAAAAAACTATATCATTACCACTAATATATATTAAATTTTTATAAATAAATTATTAATTCCAATTTGGCATTCACAAAAAACAACGCCAAAAATTGATAATTTATGAAGAAATTACTTACATTCATTGGAGTAGCCTTAATCAGCAGTTCTTTATACTCGCAAGGTTCTCCTGATTACGGCAGCGGATTAAAAGTCAACCTCAACCCGGACGGAGACAAGTTCATCAGATTTATTTTATGGGACCAGCTCTGGTTAAGAAACACCTCTATGAACCCCGGGAGTATGGTGGGAAGTGAACCTACAAACAATTCCTGGAGCATAGGAAACAGAAGATTACGGGCTTTAACGTATGCTCAGATCTCCAAAAGATATATGATCCTCCTTCATTTCGGAATTAACAATCAGACCTTCATCAACGGAGGTGCAACAGGAACTTCAGGAACAGGAGGTTACGGAAACGGAAAGAAAACCCAGCTGTTTTTCCATGATGCCTGGAATGAATATGCAGTTATTTTACCTGGAGAAGCGGGAAAATTCAGTTTATCTTTAGGGGCAGGGCTCCATTACTATATGGGACTTTCCCGAATGACGATGGCTTCTACCCTTAATTTCCTGACTGTAGACTCCCCTGTTTTTTCATGGCCTCTGATTGACAATTCAGACCAGTTTGCCAGACAGCTTGGAATGTTTGCCAAGGGAAAATATGGAAAACTGGAATATCGCCTCAGCTTAAATAAACCTTTTGCAACAGATCTGACACCAGTGAATGTCACTGATCCTGCGAGAGCTGTAGCGGTAGATAATAATGGAAATCCAAGTTTTTCAAAGGCAGGTTATCTTGAATATCAATTCCTTGATGAAGAGTCCAATACACTACCTTTCAAAGTAGGTTCTTATCTGGGAACAAAGAAAGTTTTCAATGTAGGGGCTGGGTTTTATCATCAGGCAGACGGAACAAGAACTTCCATTAATTCCAATATTGAGAAACACGATATCACTCTTTTCGCTGTAGATGCTTTTGCAGATATTCCATTGGGAGAAGCCAAAAATAAAATGGCCGTTTCTGCGTATGCCGGATATTACAACTACAATTTCGGACCCAATTATATAAGAAATCTGGGAACAATGAACATTGCCGCCACAGACCCCAATTTTATAGGTAACAAAGCCATTGCAGGACCGGGAAATTTACAGCCTACTATTGGAACAGGTAATATTATCTACGCTCAGGCTGGTTTACTTTTACCCAGCCAGGCTGAGAAACCAAAAATCAGAATACAGCCTTTTGCAGCTTACACACACAAAAGTTTTGAAGCATTTGACAAGTCTTCCTCCCAGTTTGATGTTGGAGCCAACTGGTTTATCGATGGTCATCATGCAAAAATCACCACACAGTATTCAACACGACCGGTCTATACAAGCCCCACGGAAAGCCCTTCTTCAAAAGGTGAGTTCATTGTACAGTTTCAGATTTATCTATAATCCACCGCCAACACAGTACAACATTAAGGCAATGAAAACAATATAACCTGATAAAAAATTTCACTGAATTATTATCATTTTCTACTAATATCAAAAACTAATCAATATGAGCGAAAAGCACTACGAAAGCTACGAAAATATGACCGACAGGCAGAAAAACCGCACCATATGGAGCGTTATTACAGCCTCATCCCTTGGAACCCTGATAGAATGGTATGACTTTTACATTTTCGGAAGTTTAGCCATCGTTTTAGCAACAAAATTTTTCCCTGCAGATAATCCCACCGCTGCCTTTTTATCTACATTGGCAACATTTGCTGCCGGATTTGTAGTAAGGCCTTTCGGTGCTTTATTCTTTGGAAGACTGGGAGATCTTATCGGAAGAAAATACACCTTCCTGGTCACCTTACTGATTATGGGGTTTTCCACTTTCCTTATCGGATGTATCCCAAGTTATGAAACCATTGGATTTATGGCTCCGGTTTTAGTTTTAATCTTAAGACTACTACAGGGTTTAGCGCTTGGAGGTGAATATGGAGGTGCAGCAACGTATGTCGCAGAATATGCACAGCCTCATCGAAGAGGTTACTGGACTTCATGGATCCAAACTACAGCTACTGCCGGACTTTTCATTTCTTTAATTGTTATTTTGATCACAAGAAAAACTCTTTCTCCTGAAGATTTCGACACTTGGGGATGGAGGGTTCCTTTCTGGATTTCTATTCTCATGGTAGGTGTTTCTTATATCATCAGAAAAAATATGAAAGAATCTCCGCTTTTTGCCAAGGCCAAGAGCGAGGGAAAAACGTCCAAAAATCCTTTAAAAGAAAGCTTTGGCAATAAGTTTAACTTCAAATTTGTTCTGCTTGCCTTATTTGGAGCTGCAATGGGACAAGGGGTCATCTGGTACACCGGGCAGTTCTATGCTATGAGCTTTTTACAAAAGGTAATGAATGTGGAATCTTCCCAAGTAGATTTACTGATGGCAACAGCCTTGCTTTTAGGAACTCCTTTCTTTGTGTTTTTCGGTTGGCTCTCTGATAAAATAGGCCGAAAAGCAGTCATGATGACCGGAATGCTTGTCGCTATTTTAGCATACAGACCAATATACGACAGCATGTTTAAAAGCGTAAATCTTGAAAATAAAACCGTAGCAGCCAATGGAATTACAGAAAAAAGAACAGCCAAAATCCATAATGACATTGCTACAGACAGCTTGGTTACCATTCATAAAGAGACCCTTTTTACAGACGGAACCTTAGTTAAAAAAGACAGTATTGTCCACTGGTCACCGACCGGTCCGGTTATGAAAGACGGAAAAGCTGAAGAAGCAAAAGTATCCCAAACCGTAAAATTAAGTGATGACACGAAATGGTACCTGGTCTTCCTGGTGTTTATCCAGGTGATATTTGTAACCATGGTTTATGGGCCTATTGCCGCATTCCTAGTGGAAATGTTCCCTGTAAGAATCCGCTATACTTCCATGTCTCTGCCGTATCATATTGGAAATGGGGTATTTGGAGGCCTTCTTCCGGCAGTTGCCACGTATCTGGTGACTACAGGAAAAGAAGCTGGACATGCAACATGGTATCTTGAAGGACTATGGTATCCCATCGGAGTGGCAGCAGTCTGTCTGTTCATCGGATTAATTTATCTTAAAAATAAGAACAATAATCTTCACGATTAGGCATGGAATCAATCAAATTTTTATTAATTTTAAAACTATTAAAATGAACGGACTAAAAAAAATATTAGGCATTCTCTGGATCGCAATTGCTGTGATCGTAGGATATTTCGGAACCACGGTAATGGGAATTCCCAAAATCACTTCCGGAAAACAGGAAGACCTGGTTTTCGGCATCATCATTTTGTTTGTACTGATGCCCATTGTCTCGGGTGGAATGGCCGTTTTCGGTTATTATGCGTTAACGGGAGAATATTCGGACGACAAAATTTAAAAAATAATATGGATAATTGATGGATGCAGCATTCATCAATTATCTTTTATCAATCATCATTTATGAAAAAAAGACACGAACAGAAACTTATTATCTTAAGCATCGGGCTGATGATTGCTTTCAGCATTCCCATTTCATTGATTTTCAACAGTGAGAAAAGTGTTTTGGGCTACCCTATGATTCTGATCTACCTGTTTGCGGTCTGGATGATTTCCATCGTGATATCTTTTGTAATCGTAAAAAAGTATGATGAGTAGTTTCGCTTTATTTTTTGTAGTCTTGTTTTATCTGGCCCTTTTGTTCTTAGTTGCCTATCTGGCAGAGAAGAAGAAAAGCAAGATCTGGATCAACAATCCTTACATTTATGCTTTGTCTCTTGCTGTATACTGTACGGCATGGACTTACTATGGAAGTATTGGTGTAGCGGCTACAAGCGGATTAAACTATTTACCGATCTACATCGGTCCCATCATGATTATTCCTGCGTGGATTTATATCAATACACGGATTGTAAGGATTTCAAGAGTCAATAAAATCAGCAGTCTTGCAGATTTTATTTCATTGCGATATGGAAACAGCAGAAGCTTCAGTGCTATTATTACAATAGTGTGCCTTCTTGGTATTGTTCCTTATATCGGACTGCAGATCAAAGCGATTTCCGAGACCTTCCATTTGGTTACAGAAACACCGATGTCAAAAGACATCCTTACAGACAACGCTACTTTTGTGGTTGTTTTAATTGCTTTATTTGCCTCATATTACGGAACAAGATACGTAGATGCCTCAGAAAAAAGGCTGGGAATTATTTCAGCCATTGCCCTGGAAAGTTTTTTAAAATTATTCTTCATTATCATTCTTGGATTTTTTGTCATTTATTATGTATTTGATGGTTTTTCAGATATCTATCAGAAGGCAAGCCAGTTTAAAGATTTTAAAGAAAAAAATACATTCAACGGAACTGAGGGCGCTATGAACTGGATGCTTCTGTGCATGATTTCCGCTACAGCCATCTGTATTTTGCCCAGACAATTCCATACTGCTATTGTAGAAAACAGACAGGAAAAACACATTAAAACGGCTATTTGGTTTTTCCCTCTTTACCTGTTGATTTTCACTGTATTTATCTTTCCAATCGCCTGGGGCGGAAGGTTGATTTTTGATGGACAGAAAGTAAATCCGGAGTTCTACTCTATTTTAATTCCACAACATTTTGACAACACATTGATTACGGTCTTGGTTTTCCTTGGCGGGTTAAGCTCCTGCATTTCAATGATCATTATCTCAGCTATTACTTTATCCATCATGTTATCCAATAACCTGATCATTCCTTATGGCTTGCTTGGAAAGTTCAAATCCGAAAGTGAAGAGCAGAATACAAGAAATATTACCAACATCAGGAAATTCAGCATTTTCGCACTGATTATCATGGCTTTTGCCTTCTATAAATATTTTATACTGAAGACCTCTCTTGATTCTGTAGGCTTAATTTCATTTGTAGTGATCGGCCAGCTGGCACCTTCATTTTTTGGTGCTCTATTCTGGAGAAGAGGGAGCTATAAAGGTGCTGTCATTGGGCTTATCGCCGGATTGGCAATCTGTTATTTCGGATTGATTATTCCTCAGTACTATTTTTCGTACAACCAGGAGTTCAAAGGAGTATTGAGAGAAATGTACGATGCTTTCGGTTTTTTCACCATTCCTTATTTAGGAAGAATTCCACAGATCTTTTTCTGGTCAATTTTGGTAAATACAGGCTTATTTACCATTATTTCCGTCAGCACCAAAGGAAATTACAGGGAAAGGAACTTTGCGGAACTGTATGTAGATATCGACAAATATATTCAAAATCATGAAAACGCTTTTATATGGCGGGGAACAGCCTATATTTCCGACATTCAGAATATCCTCGAAAGGTTTTTAGGTAAAAGTAAAACAGAGCAGGCTCTAAGGATTTTCAACTTGAAATATAATATCGATTCTAATACAGAAACGGCAGACTCAAGGTTTATTAAATTCTCGGAAAACCTTTTAGCAGGAAGAATTGGTACCGCCTCTGCAAAAATATTGATTGAAGGAGTAACCAAAGAGGATAAAATATCTTTAAAAGAGGTATTGAATATCCTTGAGGAATCACAGGAAAATATCAGCTTAAATAAAAAATTGACAGAGCAGTCTGAAGAACTCCAGAAACTTTCTGATGATCTGCGTACCGCCAACGAAAGCCTGATTGTCAAAGACCGCCAGAAAGACGATTTTCTGGATTCTGTTGCCCATGAACTGAGAACTCCGATTACAGCTATCCGTTCCGCCGGAGAGATTTTAGCGGATGACGACGATATCCCTTTTGATATCAAACAGGAGTTTTTAAATAATATCATCACAGAATCTGACAGATTAAGTGAAATCATCAACGATATTCTTTATCTTGATAAGCTACAACATGGAGAAATCCTGCTAAGTATTCAGGAAAATAACATCATCGAGACTTATAAAAGAGCATTGAACCCTCTCCTCCACCTGATCCAGCAGAAAAATATTCATTTAAGTGAAGTGAATCTTCTGAATCAGTTTATATTTGAATATGATGAAGCAAGGATGATCCAGCTTTTTCAGAATATTTGGGGAAATGCATTGAAATTCACTGATGAACAAGGTACTATACAAACCAAACTTTTTGAAAAGGAAAACCAGTTAATCATTTCTATTTTCAACACAGGAAAACATATTCCTGAGGAAGACCTGGAAATGATCTTTGACAAGTTTTATCAATCTAAAAACCAGAATATTTTAAAACCTACAGGAAGCGGACTCGGGCTTGCTATTTCTAAAAAAATTGTACAGGCTCACGGCGGAAGTATCAAAGCTGAAAACAGCGGACTTGGTGTCACTTTCACCATCAGCATTCCCGAGATAATAATAAAAGAGATTAAAAATGAAGTTGAACATTCTTAAAAAGCACCTATGAAAAAGATAATCATTGCAGATGACGAACACAAAATATTAATGTCGCTGGAATACAGCTTTAAGAAAAACGGATATGACGTCTATATTGCACGCGATGGAACAGAAGTTCTGGAGTTCTTAAAAACAATGGTTCCCGATGTAATCCTCCTCGATATCATGATGCCTAATCTTGATGGATACAGCACGCTGGATCTCATCAAACAGGATGACAAAATGAAAGACACAAAAGTCATCTTTCTCAGCGCCAAAAATAACCCGAGAGACATTGAAAAAGGTCTTGAAATGGGAGCTGACGCCTATGTGACGAAGCCTTATTCGATTAAGAAACTGATGCAGCAGATTGAGGAAATGTTTGGATAGAGGTGAGATGCCGGATTTCAGATAAGAGACACGAGATATGAGATCTGAGACATGAGATGAAAAGAAGGGACTGTTTCACCTTTAGATCACACTAAAACGACTACTTACGCTTGTCAAGGTTTAAAACCTTGACAAGCGTATTAAACCAAACACACGACTATTCTTATGAAGACAGATACGTTATTTAAACAAAGCATAGAAGATAAAGAAAGCTTCTGGAAAGACCAGGCCGCAGAAATACAATGGTTTGAGTTCCCGCAAAAGATCCTTTCAAAAGATAGTAACGGCTATCCTCAATGGTTTTCTGACGGAAAACTCAATATGTGTTATTTATGCATTGACAGGCATATTGAAGATGGTTTTGGGGATCAGGATGCCATTGTTTATGATTCACCCGTAACAGGTGTAAAGAAAACCTATACTTTCAACCAGGCCAAGGAAGAAATTTCAAAGCTTGCAGGAGGATTATCTTCTTTAGGATTAAAAAAAAGAGACACTGCAGTAATCTACATGCCCATGATTCCACAAACTCTTTTTGCCATGCTGGCTTGTGCAAGAATTGGGGTCATTCATAATGTGGTTTTCGGGGGTTTTGCCCCTCATGAATTGGTGGTAAGAATTGACGACTGCAAACCTAAAGTGCTAATCACCGCAACAGCAGGCATAGAAATCGCTAAAAGAATCCCTTATCTTCCTCTGGTAGAAAAAGCAATTGAACTGGCACAGGATAAAGTGGAACATATTATCGTTTACAATAGAAAACTAGTGGATAATCAGCATGAAATGTTTGACGGATTGACTGATTATGAAGAGCTTGTACAGAAGTCAGCACCGGCTGATTGTATTTCAGTGGAATCCACCCACCCTCTTTACCTTCTTTATACCTCTGGAACCACAGGAAAACCTAAAGGGATCGTTCGTGATACCGGGGGCTATGCTACAGCCCTACAATTCTCTATGAAATATGTGTATGGAGTTGAACCGGGAGAAACCTACTGGGCAGCCTCGGATTTCGGATGGGCCGTTGGGCATAGTTTCTCTGTGTATGGGCCGCTAATCAATAGAAATACGACTATTA
The DNA here is from genome assembly GCF_918698085.1 of Chryseobacterium sp. Bi04. Taxonomy (GTDB): domain Bacteria; phylum Bacteroidota; class Bacteroidia; order Flavobacteriales; family Weeksellaceae; genus Chryseobacterium. The sequence goes on along the minus strand of NZ_CAKKLP010000002.1, from coordinate 318,527 downwards.
TTTTTGAAGGAAAACCCATCATGACGCCTGATGCAGGAACTTTCTGGAGGATTATTTCAGAATATAAGGTTTCCGCTATGTTTACGGCTCCTACCGCTATCAGAGCTATCAAGAAAGAAGACCCCAATGGGGAATTAGTCAAAAAATATGATCTTTTCCATTTTAAAAAACAGTTTTTAGCAGGTGAGCGCTGTGATGTAGCAACACTGGACTGGTTTGCAGAGCATATAGGAGTTCCGGCCATTGATCATTGGTGGCAAACAGAATCAGGATGGCCCATGCTGGGATTACTGACCTCAGATCAGTACACCATCAAAAGAGCTTCTGCAGGAAAACCTATTCCGGGATATGATATTAAAATTTTTGATGAAAACGGATTGGAACTTGGCCCACATCATGAAGGCTACCTTGTAATCAAGCTTCCCCTTCCTCCGGGTGCTTTACTCGGAATATGGAAAGATCATGAACGCTTTGAGGACAGTTATTTATCCCAATACAACGGTTATTATTTTTCGGGAGACGGCGCTATCCAGGATGAAGACGGTTACATTTTTATTACCGGAAGAGTGGATGATGTAATCAATGTTGCCGGACACAGGCTTTCCACTTCGGAAATGGAAGAAATTGTTTCCTCCCATCCCGATGTAGCAGAATGTGCCGTCGTGGGCATTGACGATGATTTAAAGGGACAGATTCCTTTTGCAACAGTGGTTTTAAAAAACGGAACAGCGGTATCAGAAGAAGAAATAGAAAAAGAGATCATCCGAATGGTTCGTGAAAAGATTGGTGCGGTTGCCTTTTTAAAGAACGCCATGGTGGTCAATCGCTTACCCAAAACACGATCCGGAAAGATTTTAAGAAAGCTTATCAGAACATTACTTGACGGGAAAGATTTTCAGATTCCATCTACCATTGACGATGAGAAAACTATTGAAGAAATTCAGGAAAAAATCGAGGCTTATAAAGCTTAAACGATAATTTAAACATAAATTTAAAGTATAATAAAATTTCAAAAAAACGAAAGGGATATGAGAAATTACTTAATAGAAGATTTACCACAATATTTTGAAGATTATAAAAAGTCTATCAAAAATCCTAAAAAATTCTGGGACAAGGTAGCTGATCAAAACTTCGTGTGGTATCAGCGATGGAGCAAGGTTGTTAAGTACGATATGAATGAAGCTAAGATCACATGGTTCAAAAATGCCAAACTCAATATCACTAAAAACTGCATAGACAGACATCTTGCCGTAAGAGGAGACAAAACAGCTATAATCTGGGAACCTAATGATCCTAAAGAAGAAGCACAACATATATCTTATAATGAACTCTACACCAAAGTCAATAGAACAGCCAATGTTTTACGAGATATGGGAATTGAAAAAGGAGACAGAGTCTGTATTTACCTTCCTATGATTCCTGAATTAGCGGTTACCATGCTGGCCTGCGCCAAATTAGGAGCTGTTCATTCTGTTATTTTCGCTGGATTCTCTGCTTCTGCTGTGGCCTCAAGGGTGAATGACTGTGGCGCTAAAATGGTTATTACTTCGGATGGAAGCTACAGGGGGAATAAAGTTTTGGATTTAAAAAGCATTGTAGATGAAGCATTGGAAAAAACTCCGACTGTAGAGAATGTACTGGTAGTAAAGAGAACCCATAACGAGATTAAAATGAAGGACGGCAGAGATCATTGGCTGGCCGACCTGTACGAAAAAGCATCTCCTGATTTTGTGACTGTCATTATGGATTCCGAAGATCCTCTTTTCATTCTTTATACTTCCGGGTCTACAGGAAAGCCAAAAGGAATGCTTCATACCTGCGCCGGTTATATGGTATACACCGCCTATACTTTTAAAAATGTATTCAACTATAAAGAAAATGATATTTACTGGTGTACAGCAGATATCGGATGGATCACGGGACATTCTTATATTCTTTACGGACCGTTATTAAACGGAGCCACTACCGTTATCTTTGAAGGAGTTCCCACCTACCCTGAACCGGACCGTTTCTGGGAGGTGATTGAAAAACATAAGATCACCCAGTTCTATACCGCCCCTACAGCTATCCGTTCTTTAGCCAAAGAAAGTGCAGAATGGGTAGACAAGCATGATTTAAGCTCTTTAAAAGTAATAGGCTCTGTAGGTGAACCTATTAATGATGAAGCATGGCACTGGTTCAATGATCATGTTGGAAAGAAAAAATGTCCGATTGTGGATACCTGGTGGCAAACTGAAACAGGAGGAATTATGATTTCGCCTCTTCCATTTGTAACTCCTACAAAACCTACGTATGCTACTCTTCCTTTACCTGGAATACAGCCGGTTTTAATGGACGACAAACGCAACGAAATTACAGGAAATCAGGTGACAGGAAACCTCTGCATCCGCTTTCCATGGCCGGGAATCGCAAGAACGATCTGGGGAGACCACCAAAGGTATAAAGAAACTTATTTTACAGCTTTCCCCGGAAAATATTTTACCGGAGACGGCGCTTTGAGAGATGAGGTGGGATATTACAGAATTACAGGCCGTGTGGATGATGTCATCATTGTTTCCGGCCATAATTTGGGAACAGCACCGATTGAAGACAGTATCAACCAGCATCCTGCCGTTGCAGAATCAGCAATAGTAGGGTATCCGCATGATATCAAAGGAAATGCACTTTATGGGTATGTAACCCTTAAAGAAACAGGAGAAGGCCGTGATAAGGAAAACCTTAAGAAAGAAATCAACCAATTGATTTCAGATCAGATCGGGCCTATTGCCAAGCTCGATAAGATACAATTCGTTTCAGGACTTCCTAAAACCCGTTCCGGAAAAATTATGCGTAGAATACTGAGAAAAATTGCAGAAGGTGACTTCAGCAATTTCGGAGACATCAGTACTTTACTGAACCCGGAGATTGTAGAGGAAATTAAGAATGAAAGAATTTAATTACTTTCAGAACATAAATAGAGAGACCGTTTCAATGGCTGAAACGGTCTCTCTATTTATATTGCTTACCTTAAACTTTTCAGGTTATTTGTATTTTATTTCTACACGCAGAGAAACGCTAAGAGTTTTACAAAAAAATTACTGTAAAAAAGATCGCAGAGCCATGACATTTAGCTAAGAATGCATCACATTGCTGAACGAAGCCTTTGCGATCGAAAATAAAAAACATACCAAGGGGTGAACTTGGCGAGCCTTGCGTTTTTTTTAATTACCCTGAGCTATTTCATTATTTCAATCACAATATTAAACACGCGTTCAATAGATATCCTCAAATATTTTAACAATGTTTTATAGATAAAATAATAATAGATAAATTTTATTGATTTTTATTCAAATAAATCGGAAAATTATTACTAACTTTAATAACAACTTTAAAACCCATTAATTATGTCAAATATATTAGCTGGGCTATTTGAGCACAACAGCGATTACAAAAAACTGGAAAATGATCTGGAAAACTCAGGATTCGAAAATTCGGATTATATCATATACCTTAACAATGAAAATAATCACGCACAATATCTGGCAAGTGTGGCGGTGAAAGATAGCAGCCAGACAGACAGTGCCCGGAATATTTTCGACCAGCACATTGTCTTAAAGACGTATTTGTTTGAAAATATGAGCATCGATCAGGCCCATTACGATACTATAAAAAAATATATAGATGCAAGAAACAGGGCTGAAATTCATAACAGTCCTGACATTAAGTTCAAAATGTCAAGTGACGGTATGAATTCTGAAGTGAAGTTCTAATCAACATAAAACCTAGTAACCGGGAATCCGTAGAAATATTCTACGGATTTTTTATGCTTGAAAAACGTAAAATTTTTCGTATTTTCGTCTAAATATAGGTATTTACACAAATGAGTTACGACTTAGAACAAGAGAATAAAGAAATCCTTGCGAGATATAAAGATCTGATTTCTAACACCTACAGGACTTTGGATGAGGAAAACAACAAACTCATTCGAAAAGCCTTCGACATTGCATTGGATGCCCATAAAGATCAAAGGAGAAAATCCGGAGAACCTTATATCTACCACCCTATTGCCGTTGCTAAAATTGTAGCGACTGAAATAGGCCTGGGAGCTACCTCCATTGCCTGTGCTCTTCTTCATGACGTTATTGAAGATTCCGATTATACCTATGAAGATCTGAAGAAAATCTTTGGAGAAAAAATCGCAGGTATCGTGAATGGATTGACCAAAATATCCATCATGAACCATCAGAACATCTCTGTACAGTCTGAAAATTACAGAAAACTTTTACTGACACTGTCTGAAGATTTCAGGGTAATTCTGATTAAAATTGCGGACCGCCTTCACAATATGCGGACCCTGGAAAGCATGGCTCCGGATAAGCAGAAAAAAATAGCTTCAGAAACAGTTTATATTTATGCTCCAATGGCCCACCGTTTAGGTTTATATAACATTAAATCTGAGCTGGAAGATCTTTCATTAAAGTACAACAATCCGGAGGTATATAACGAAATTACAGAAAAGCTGGAACTGGCTAAGGAAAACCGTGAAAGATATATTGAAGAATTCAAGACCGAGGTTTCAGAAAGACTCAAGGAAGAAGGTCTAAATTTCACTATCAAAGGCCGTGCGAAAGCAATCTCCTCTATTTACAGGAAAATGCTGAAGCAGGGGGTTTCTTTTGAAGAGGTTTTTGATAACTATGCGATCAGAATTATTTATAAATCTGATGCCAAAAACGAAAAATTCCTGGCCTGGAAGATTTATTCTATCGTTACCGATGTATACCACAGTAATCCGTCAAGAATGCGGGACTGGATTACACAACCGCGTTCCACAGGCTATGAAAGTTTACATTTGACTGTTCTGGGGCCTGATAAAAAATGGATCGAAGTGCAGATCCGTTCAGAAAGGATGGATGAAATTGCTGAAAAAGGAGTTGCTGCCCACTACAAATACAAAGAGGGCTATAAACAAAGCTCCGATGACAGGAATTTTGAAAAATGGGTAACGGAGATCCGCGATGTGCTGGAACAGCAGCAGAACCTTTCTACTTCTGAACTTTTGGATAATATTAAGCTAAATTTATATTCTAAAGAAGTATTTGTATTTACACCGAAAGGAGAAATCAAGATTCTTCCGACTAATGCGACCGCTTTGGATTTTGCTTTTTCCGTTCACTCGGATTTAGGGATGAAATGTCTGGGAGCTAAGATTAATGGGAAACTGGTTCCGATTTCTTACACTCTTCAAAACGGTGATCAGGTAGATATCCTTTCTTCACAAAATCAGAAACCAAAATCTGACTGGCTGGAATTTGTAGTGACTTCCAAGGCCAAATCCAAGATTAAAAGTTACCTGAATTCCCAGAAGAATCAGCTGGTAGAAGACGGAAAAGAAATTTTACAAAGAAAACTGCGTCATGCGAAGATCAACTTTAATGATGAAGAAATCAATAAACTTCAAAAGTTCTTTAATTTAAAATCATCACAGGAGCTTTTCCTTAAATTCCAAAGTAATGAACTGGATGTAAGCAGCTTAAGAAAATATATTGAAAGTAAAAATGTATTCAATAATTTACTTTCAAGATTCAGAAAATCTCCGACAAAAAATCTACATTTCGAAGAGCCGAAAGAGCAAAACCTGGATATGATTGTTTTTGGTAAGGATGAAGAAAAACTGAACTACAGCTACGCAAAATGCTGTACGGTAATTCCCGGTGACAAAATTTTCGGATTTATTACCATTTCTGACGGAATCAAAGTGCACAGTGACAACTGTCCAAATGCCATCAACCTCAGAGCCCAATACGACTACCGTGTGATCCCTGCCAAATGGGTGAATGCAGAAAGCTTCAAAGACAGAGTAAAGATCGAAATTGAAGGGCTAGACAGGATGGGAATGATTAATGATATTACTGCGGTCATCAGTGGAAGTATGGGAATGGATATGAAAAGCATGTCTATTGAATCGAACAACGGAGTTTTTACAGGAAATATAAACCTTGAAGTAAAAAACAAGGGTCAGCTGGAAGAAACTTTCAAAAAACTTAAAAGTATTAACGGCGTTTCCATTGTAAGACGCCTTCAATCATAAATATGAATTTATCTCTTTATTTTAAAAAATTTTTCAACAACAGCCAAGCTTCAGGAATTATTCTTATTTTCTGTGTGCTTATTTCACTATTAATTGCTAACTCATCAACTGCAGAAGCTTTTCAGCACTTTTTAGACAAGGAAGTGGGAACTCACCTATTTGGACTGGAATATCCTGTCAGCATCTGGATCAATGATGGTCTGATGGCTGTATTTTTTCTTTTGGTAGGTCTTGAAATAAAAAGAGAGCTTGTAGAAGGCGAGCTATCCTCTTTTAAGAATGCTTCACTGCCTATTTTTGCTGCGGTAGGCGGAATGCTGGTTCCCGCAGCTATTTACAGTCTATTCAATTCCGGAACGGAATATGGCAGCGGCTGGGGTATTCCTATGGCTACAGACATTGCGTTCTCACTGGCTATTATTTCAATGTTGGGAAAGAGAATTCCCAATTCAATTAAGATATTTCTTGCGGCATTAGCTATTGTAGATGATCTTGGAGCCATCCTTGTCATCGCCATCTTTTATACAGAGCAAATCCATTGGAGCTATCTTCTATTATCACTGGGAGTAACGGCTCTCCTTTTCCTGCTAAACTTTTTAAAAGTTACCCGCATTATATTTTACATTATTCCGGGATTATTTTTATGGTATTTCCTCCATCATTCGGGTATCCATGCAACGATAGCGGGAGTTTTACTCGCATTTTCAATTCCTACGAATGCTTCCAATGTAGATATTTCACCTCTGGAAAAGCTTGAGCACCAGCTCCATGTCCCTGTAAGTTTTCTGATCATGCCTATTTTTGCATTAACCAATACCAATATTACTTTCTCCAGCGAAATGGTTGCCGGCATTACAAGTACGTTGGGATTGGGAATTATCTGCGGGCTGATCTTAGGAAAGCTGATTGGAATAAACTTATTTTCCTTCATTGCGATCAAAATGAAATTGAGTTCCTTACCTCAGAACAGCAACTGGACTCAAATGATTGGTGTAGGTTTACTGGCCGGAATCGGATTTACCATGTCTATTTTTATAGCATTGCTGTCCTTTAAAAACGAAATTCCGATCCAGGATGAAGCTAAATTTGCTATTCTGATCGCTTCATTCTTAGCTGCAGTGTTAGGATATACCATATTAAGCATGAGCTCTAAAGAACATCCGGAACTGGAAGAAAATTAATCTTTCTTCCGGTTTTCCATTTTCCATTGGTGTTCCTTATTATTCTCAAAATCAGGTTCTGTAATCTGGCTGTGATAATGAGTGGTCTCTTTTTGAATTTCATCAGACAACAGCTTCTCTATTCTAAGCTTTCTGATAGCCATATTGAGTTCGTTTCCGAACAGGAGAAGATAGACATTCACATTCACCCAAACCATCAGCAGGATCATACTTCCAATCGAGCCGTAAAGCACATTGTAACGGGCTATATCTTTGACATAAATAGCGAAAATATAAGTCGTAAGGACAAATAATATCGTTGTAAGAACCGCTCCGGGAACCGCCTGTCTGAAACGGGTAATTTTCACTGTTCCCAGCCAGTAAAATAAGGTCAGTAGAATAAAATAAAACAGAGGAAAGGACACAAATCCAATAATACTGGAAAGGTTATCCACCAGCCACGTAACATCATAGGCAGGTGTAAAAAGCTTCATCACCACTTCCACATAATAAACTCCAAACAGAGCCAGAAATACGATGGTAATAAAGCCAATGGTGATAAAAAATGAAAGAATAAATTCTTTAACATCACTGAGCTTTTCATCCGTATTTTCATTAAATCCATTGATAAGGGAAAATGTACCGTTGGTAGCAAAAACCAACGCCAGTACAATGGTAAGATTACTGATCCCCTTCATATTGGGAATAATGTTGGTTTCTATATATCCCCTGACATCCCCTTCCATATTGGAAGGAAAAACATTATGCATCAATACTTCAAAAATATAAAACTGAAGCTTATCATAATGTGGCATATAAGGTAAAACCGAAAGCAAAAACAGAAGGAATGGAAATAAACTGATGGTAAAGCTCCAGGAAATAGCAGCTGCTTTTCTTCCTATTTTACCTTTAAAAATTCCTGAGATATAGATCTGAAACATCTGCCACAGCGATATTCCCAAAACAGGAATATGAATGTCATCAAAAAACTCTTGAACTTTCAGGATAAATTTGGGAACCTTTATACTCATCTATGTTATAATTTGGTAATTAAGAAAGCAATAAAAAACTGAAACACTCATTTTAATAAGTATCTCATAAATTTCATCCATATCTCATTACAAATATAAACATTTTCTGCCTCCTGCTTCCAACACTGAATTGTATAGAACTGAGGTTGATAAACAAGAAGTATTAAAATCATAAAATATTCATCGTTATTGATACAATACTTTTTAATCCAGGTGAAAAGGATTTGAAATAATACAAATGACGTTTTTAGCCTCAGGCGTTAAACTGTCTTAAATGATGATCCATGTGCTTGTAGACAAAAATACCGATATCCTCTGTTTTCATTTTGCCAAAAAAATCATGGATAAATTCCGGATTTGAAAAGTTTTCATAAGCAGCCATCTGCTCAAGCCATATCTTTTTCTGATGCTGTATATCTCCACTTTGTTCTTTAATTGTAAAGATACCGGCAGGCGAATTCTTTTTCATTGGCTTATCATCTTTTACCATCCCTTTTAAAACCACTTTTCCAAATAGCTTCCCCAAAAACTCCTGTTTGTAAGAATACGCTTCGTTTCCCAATACCCAGTCATTCCACCGGGTACAGTGTTTCATCATCTGATACAGGTTCATCTTACCCCATTGGGCCGTATTTTGGGAATTCAGTGTATTGATTCTTTCCATCAGCTCTTCCCTTTCCGGTTTATTAAATATAGTTTTCATAATATATCTTTTTGTAAAATTACAACACCTCTTAAAGACTGTCCCTACGTTAAAATGACATTCTGTAGTGTATTTTGTGCCAAAATTTGCTTATTTTTAAGATATCTATTCATCCTATCATGAAACATATTTCAATCATAGTGTATGATCATATCATGTCTACTGCCGTATCCACTACAGCAGCATTATTGTCCAGTGCAAACGAAGCTGCGGTAGAAAGAGGTATGCCTGCTCCTTTTCTTATAGAGTTAATTGGAGTTCATCAGAAAACAGTACAATCCAATCTTCCCATACAATTTCAGTGTTCAAAAACAATATCAGATGATTTTGATACTGATGTCATTATTATTCCGCCAACAAGTATGGACCTTCAGCAAATAGATGTATTGCTTGCGCAAAACCATTCACTGATCGGTTGGATAGAAAAAAAATATCAGGAAAAAGCCGAGATTATCAGCTTATGTACCGGTGCTTACTTTTTGGCTGAATGCGGTTTGCTCAACGGCATGCCGGCTACTTCACATTGGGGAGCTATGGAAGATTTACAAAAGCGGTATCCACAGATAGATTTTAAACCCGATCATGTAGTTACTCACTCCAAAGCAATTATTACCGGGGGCGGAGGCTTTTCCTCATTAAATGCCCTGTTATATTTCATCGAAAAAAATTGCAGCAAAGAAATTGCTATAGAACTCAGTAAGTATTATGCTTTGGATTACGGACGGACTTCTCAAAGCATTTTTACTATTTTTTCGGGGCAGCGTCTTCATAATGATCATGAAATTCATCAGGCGCAAACCTATATCGAAAAAAAATTCAAAACAGATATTTCTGTTGAACATGTTGCCCGCCAGGTGAATATGAGCAAACGGAACTTCATCCGAAGGTTTAAAACCGCTACTACATTGAATCCCATAGAATACATTCAACGGATAAAAGTAGAGGCAGCAAAAAAGGCATTGGAGTCCGGCGAAGGTAATATTGCTGATGTCACCTACAGTATCGGTTATAATGATTTGAAAACATTCAGAACCCTGTTTAAAAAAGTTACAGGATTAACCCCCGCAGATTACAGGAACAGATATAAAAGCCGTGTTATGGATTGATGTGGAATGAGAGTAAAGACAGGAGACCTTGAGATTGGAGACTGAAGATATGGGACTGGAGGTGTGAAAGTAATGGGTTGTTAGCAGGAGTTTACAGCGTAAGAGATAGCATCAGAATCCCGGATAAATTAAAAAGACTTATCTTTGCGGCCTCAAACTTCTTATAATGCGAATCAGTTTACTTTGTATCGGCAAGACGGACGATAAAGAAATTACTTCCCTGATCAATTACTATCTCAATCGCCTGCCCAAGCATTGGAATTTTGAAATTACAGAAATCCCGGATGTTAAAAATGCAAAAAACTTATCTGCAGATCTTCTAAAAAAAGAAGAGGCTAAGCTATTCTTCAACCATATCGACAAAAACGACCTTGTTGTCATCCTTGATGAAAAAGGAAAACAGTTTACCAGCCGTGAATTTTCTCAGAAAATTGATAACTGGATGAATTCCTCTGTGAAAAAAGTACATATCCTGATTGGTGGTGCTTACGGTTTTTCAGAAGAAATGTACAGCAGGGCCAATGAAAAAATGTCATTATCTAAAATGACATTTACCCATCAGATGATCCGGTTATTTATTGTTGAACAGCTTTACAGGGCTGATCAGATCCTGCAGGGAAAGCCCTATCATAATGACTAAGAGTTTTCTACTGTAGAAATCTGTTTTAGTTTTTCCCGCAACCAACAGTTTTATTTGACATTCTTTACCGGATATAAATTTATTGGGCTTTTGAATTAATCTGCCTTTTAGCCTCACCTACTACAAAGGCAACAGAATTGGCAATATTAAAACTCCTGATTAATTTTGACATGGGAATCGTTAAATGATTTTCAAAACGGTCCAGAACTTCTTTACTTAGGCCTTTACTTTCTTTTCCGAAAACCAGCCAGTCCCCATCCTGAAAATCAGTTTCCAGATATGATTTTTCGGCATGCGAGCTCATCAGGAAGACCCGTGAAAGATCCGGGATATTTTTTATCCATTCTTCTACATCTGCATATTCGGAAACATCAAGATGCACCCAATAATCCAATCCTGAACGTTTCAGGTTTTTATCATTAATCACAAATCCAAAAGGGTGAACCAAATGTAATTTACTTTGCGTTCCTACACATAATCTTCCTATGTTACCCGTATTATTGGGTATTTCGGGTTCTACTAAAACAATATTTAACATTTATTTTTCTTTATCTACTTCATTCACTTTTCAGAAGTACACTTTATTATTGATGAATTTTATTTTAACCACAAATCGAAGATTCGACGTAGTCATGAACACTTAAGTTTAATAAAGCTGTGAAAATAAGCTTACTAAAGCTCACGTAAGTTTAAAAAAAATCAAAGATTTTTTGCTTAAGTGTACTCTTTATTTTCAATCAGCTTAAACTTAAAATAAGCTAAAGTGTTTATAGCATTTCACTCAACATTTGTGACTCAATTTTAATTAATTAAACAGGCTAAATGAATTATTAATCAAACCCGATCATAATGCATGATCGGGAAATGAAATATATATTGAAATGATTATGATTTCCTGATGCATTTAGCGTAATAATCTGCCAGTACAGCTTTTTCATACCCAAAGGTTACTGCTTTATCAAGATTCTCACAAGCTTCTTTAGGTTTGGCAGTATCAAATAAGACCAATGCTTTGGTTACATAAGATTGGGCAAATTTGGGATCAATGGAAATTGCTTTATTGGCATCTGTAAGGGATTCTTTGTACTTTTTCATTTTAAGATACACATCTGCGCGTCCATTGTATAAAAGTGATTCCGGCTTTTCAGCAATAAGCTGGTTATAATCTTTTAAAGCCCCGTCAAGATCGCCACTGCTCTTCTTCAGATTTGCCAATCCCGTTTTCGCAAAAATATTATCCGGTGCAAAGGTCAGAATTTGATTAAGATCTTTAATAGCCAGATCCTTTTTTCCCTGGCTGTCGTAGATTTTGGAACGTGTCAGATACAGATCCGTATTTTCGGGATCTACCTGAAGACCTTTTTCCACATATTCCAGTGCTTTTGCTTTATTTCCTTTCTGGCTGTGTAATGACGCCAGGTTGACATAGACAGGAGCAGACATGGGGTTGGCAATCAGCGCAGATTCATAGGATTTAAAAGCCATTGTAGCCTTTCCCAGCCTTCTTTGCGCTGTTCCAAGGCTATTGTAATATTCGGATTGAAATTTCTGGATCTGTTCCTTTTCAGCTAATTTTGAATACTGTTCCTCAGCACATTTATAATCCGCTTTTTTAAAGCATTCCTCAGCTATTTTTTTATCCTGGGCATAGAAATTGAGGGAGAAACAAATAGAAGCTAAAAGTAATAAAGGTTTTTTCATGGTGTTATATTTTGTTTGTTGATCACTTTTTTGGCGAGTGCACCAAATATCACTCCCAATAAAGAACCAGCAAACGCCCCCACCAAAATATCTATCGGAAAATGCACTCCTAAATAAATTCGGCTGTAGGAAACCACTATAGCCCATACAAATATAGCATATGGGAACCATTTAATTTTCTTTTTTAATAAAATTCCCAGATAAGCCGCTAGAAAGAAGGTATTGGAAGCATGTGCAGAATAAAATCCATACTGCCCTCCACATTTCACAATCCTCATAGAATGTTCCAGCGTAGGATCATGACAAGGTCTCAGCCTGGCAACCCCAAATTTGAAAACATTGGCCAGCTGGTCAGAAACCGTTGCTCCCAATGCCAAAAATATCAGAATAAAAACTAAAGATCTAAGCTTATAGTTTTTGTATAAAAAATAAAGGAATATAATATAAAGAGGTACCCAGATCCAGGTACTGGAAATCAACATCCAGAGCTGATCAAAAGAAGGGTCTCCCAAATTATTAAGGTACAGAAATACCGTTTTATCTTCCTGAATAATTTCCTCCATACTTATCTGCTTACAGGTCCTTCATAAGTTTCATCTTCAGAAGGTTTTAGTTTTGGAGGCTCATTAGATGCAAGAGGTTCTGTTAAAATATCTTTTTTGATATCATTAACCGGGTTGAAATCTTTGGCAGCATCTTTTACCTTTTCAATTTCACGTTTGATCTCGGAAACAGGATTATCCGTTTCTTTCATAATCTCAGTTTTGATATCTTCCACTGCTCCACGCATTTTTCTTACACCTGATCCTAAATCACGTGCAATCTGAGGAAGTTTATCCGGTCCGAATAATACAACGATTGCAATGGCAATGAGTGCCATTTCTCCAATGCTTAATTCCATGCTGTAAAATTACGAAAGATTATAACATCTCTTTAATGTAATTTAAAATTTTAAACAAATTTTAAGATTTCATATCCTAACGTTCACCATTTAAAGTTTGAAATTTATAGGTATCAGCTACACCCACCCTCTCATCTCTCATCTCCACTCTCTACGTCTCCTGGTCTCTTACCTCTTGTTTCCTCCCCCATATTCAATTTCCGATTCCTGAATTATTTCGCCCTGAGAACAACATATTAACAAATAATTAATTCAAAATAACGAGATTTAATGTCTGTTTTAGTATATTTACCCTACACAATCTAAATACTTTTTATATGAAAAAATTACTAACTCCCTTTAAATTTTTTGCTGTTTTGTCAGTCTTGGCACTAAGCAGCTGCCAGAATGAAAGCAATGAAGTTTCACAACAGGAAACAGCTCAGGCTAAAATCTCTGTAACTGATCTTAAGAAAGAAATTATTCCCGGTGTACAGGCTGTTCCCCAAACGGTGCAGATACAGCTTGATGAATCCAAAAAAAATCTTGCAAAACATTTAAACAATGACCTTCAGATCACAGGAATTAGTGTTCTGGGAAAAATTTCCACCCAAAAAGGTATTGAAATCTCTCAAAACCTGATTTCTGATAAGGATCAGTTTATTGGGTTGGGAAATATTGCGGATCCTTCTTCTGTAAAAATTGGTAAAATTGGAGACTTATATTCAGGAGATCCCCTGATCACTGCTCAGAAAGGATTAAAAGAAATGGCTACCGATGAGATAAAAGCAGGTATTAATGTCATGGAAGTGTCATGGGATGGTAAAAATGGAAAATTTACTACACTCTGTTTTTATAATGACTCGGGTATTGTCTGGGATAATGTCTTTGGTGGATTGGTCCTGATGGATACAAGAGGAAATTCTGAGGTATCAAACAGCTCAACGGCAAGAGTGGTTTCCAAATGGTATAAACAATGGTGGACTGCCAATTGGCTTTGGGGCTCTAAAAGAGGAGAAATCGGATATCAGATTACCATCTATTATTCAGGTTCCACTGTTTCAAATGTTGATGTAAGCGACTGGGGGAATATCAGTTTAGGAAAAGCAAAAAGCGAAAGTAAAGTTATTAAAAGAACCGGGGCATACGGGCAATGTCGGTATGCTTTAGGTCTTTGTACTCCTACCGGATCTTTAAGTTTTAATACAAGCAATTTCTCAGTATCCTTTTCAGGATTGGGAAGCAATATTGTAAGCAATGGTACAAAATCACTCTACCCTTAATTTTCATAAGAATTCAATTTTTAAAAGGTAAAAGGAAGTCCATGGACTTCCTTTTGCTCTGTAAATTATTCACTAGTTATTTTTTGTTTTAAAAGCTTCACTGCATTTTCTTGTAATCCGAAAATGTCTTTCAATATCTGAAATAACTGTTCATCACTTTCTATGGCTACTGATTCTTTTTCTTCTGTTTCTCTCCGTATATTCAATGTGTGATCGCTAAAAGTATATCTTGCCTCTTCATCCACTTTTGAGAGTACAAGGTTTTTCTTAAACATAGATTCGGGATAAGTAGAGAGATACCAGTTGGCAATCTCCCAATCTAAAGGTTCTACGTTTTCCAGAGCAAAACGATAGATCGGAAGCCATTTTTCTTTCCATATCCAAAGCATATAAGATCCATCTTTCTGAGAAACCTTAAACAAACCATTCGGGGTTTCCTGGGGTTCTTTATTATTTAGAAGCAAGGGAGCTGTAAGTGTTACTATTCCGAAACCACAGTCTACAAGATATTTTTGATTGTCAATTTCAGCAGTCAGCAATGCATGTGTTTTGGCAGACTTAGCATTTTCCTCTCTCTTCCATAACACTCTTCCTAGCTGCAGCTCAACCGTAAATCCCAGAAAAGTTAAAACTTCCTTTAAAAGTAAATTCTGCTCATAGCAGTAGCCTCCTCTTGATTCACTCACCAATTTGTTGAAAATATCGTCCGGATTCAGAGACGGAACATTTCCGGTATAAGGATCAATATTCTCAAAAGGAATGTACTGAGGGTGAAGCTGATGGATTCTTTTCAGTGTTTCCATATTCATTTCCGGGATTCCGGAAAAATGGATTCTTTCCAGATATTTTTCTAATTTTAACTGATTCATGACTTTCATTTATGATTCTTTTTTCAGGATATTTTTAGAAGAAATCCAACGGTCTACGGATAATTTTCCTCCTCCTTCAATAAGCAAAGCTACAACTATTCCAATCGCAAGAATATCAAACTGACATCCTTCACCTTTTTGGGTACCAAACCAGTTCATAAAAAATCCGTTATCCCAATGAGAAGTAAACATAATTCCGGTCAATAAACCTATAAATGATAAAGCCCAGAATCTGGTTCCCCAACCCAGTAACAGTGATACTGAGCCCAAAAATTCCACCAAAATTACCGTAAACGCTACAAAATATGGAAGATGTAAGCTTTCTGTAAAAAAATCCATTGTTTTGCTCCATCCCATTCCTCCAAATAAACCCAAAGTTTTTTGCAGCCCGTGAGGTATAAATACAATACCTATTGTCCATCTCAGCAAAGTCCCGGTCCAGGTATTATTCGTTTGAAAAATTAAATGTTTCATAGTAATAAGAATAAAATAATTAGAGTAAAAATGTATA
Source organism: Chryseobacterium sp. Bi04 (assembly GCF_918698085.1). GTDB lineage: Bacteria > Bacteroidota > Bacteroidia > Flavobacteriales > Weeksellaceae > Chryseobacterium. Next base: position 302,573 of record NZ_CAKKLP010000002.1, on the reverse strand, counting down.
TATTTTAGTTAAATAGCCTGATGGCGGCAAATACCCCAAAGTTCTGTTTACTTTCCTTAAAGGGTCCATAGCGATCCCAATTGGCGCCAAGTCCAAAAGTGAGGGGTTTATAACTTACACCAAGCCGAAGCATCAGATAGCTGCGGGCATGTGCTCCATCTTTTATAGTTTCCGAATAAAGGGCCTGAACCCGCGAATATCCTTTCCAGTTTTTGTTGATTGCGGGCTTATATTCCAATAATATCATCCCTTCTGCAATACTCTTTTCGGAAAACCCAATGAATCGGGGATTGACAATCAGTAAAAATTCGGGAGTGCTTAATGAGTATAATAATCCTGCGGTGGGTCTAAGCCCGGTAGTAGGCGTGTAATGCATTCCACCCAGCACCCGGATATTTCTTATCACCTCATAAGTTATATTCACCTGAATCATCGCATCATTGGAACGGTCTTCATTCCATTTTGAAGAAATATTGGCAGCACTGAAAAACCCCAACCCTCTGACCTCCTGAAAACCTTTATTGATTGTCATCTGGCTAGCAATTCCCTTATTGCCGGCTAAAGCTTCAAAGACAACAGGAGGATTGGGAGCTTGTTTATTATTTTGAGAAAAAAATAATATGGGCACTATTCCAATACTGAAAAGTAATATTTGTTTCATTTTCTAAACCATCATAATTGTACTTACAAAATTCTTAAATACAATAAGATAAGGTTAGAACAGATGCATCCATTAGTAGGATAAATCAATCCCTTTTCTATACTCTGAAGGACTGATACCGGTATGCTTTTTAAATAGACGGGAAAAATAAGAAATATCTTCTATTCCTAAGGCCATAGCGACTTCAGAAACAGTATATTGCGGTAAGGAGAGTAAAGCCTTTGCTTCCATCAAAAGAGCTTCAGTGATAATCTCAGAAGCCGTTTTTCCGGTTGCTTTCTTTATTGTTTTATTCAAATGATTGGGGGAAACATTAAGCAGATCTGCATATTCTTTTACAGCGTGTAAATTCTGAATCTGACTGGTTATCAACCTTCTGAATTTTAATGCAATGGTTTCATTAACCGAGAGATTCTGCTTCGGAAGCTTTTCTATAAAATGCCGGATCTCTCCCAGTAAGGTAAAAAGATACAATCTAAGCAATTCCACAGTATCATTGGCCGAATAAAGGCTTTCCATCTGCTGCAAAATCAGGTAAATCCTTTCCTGATGTTGTTCATCCAGATACAGTGTAGGATTGTTTTTAACCTCTGTATAACTCAGAATATCCTGCAGATATTTCAACCCGGGACCTTCTGCAATAAAATCATCGGAAAAATGACAGTAGAACCCTTCAATATCCGGTGTATTTTTAAGAAATGTACGGATCTTGTACGGAGGAAGAAGGATCATCATATTTTCCTGTACAGAAAACGTATCTGAACAAACCATTTTTTCAAGAAATCCTTTTTTTATAAACACAAAATCGTTTACCGTTTTACGATGTGGCTGGGAAGGAGTTTTTGCTTCGCTGAGAACCTGAAGTGGCTCTATAAAGAATTCGTTCAGCCCTTTTTTCAACATAGCCTTCCCTGCCCAGTCCAGATTAAGGATCGGTTTAAATTCATCCGGCTTATATTGAGGAATACGCTTCATATCTTAAAAGTAATGATTTATTCCTTCCGGCCTTCTCTTAAAAATGCAAAGTTTTAGATTTTCTTTTTTTTATGAAAAACAGAATAAGTAACAATTACACTGATAGCCATCAAGATAAATGCTAAGAAAAATGGTGCTCCGGAAAATTTGAACGGAGCTTCATCATGGGTGAAAAAATAGAACAGGTTGGTCATCATCGGAGGTCCTATAATTGAAGTGGCACTCATCAGACTCGTTAATGCTCCCTGAAGCTCGCCCTGTTCGTTAGCTGGAACACTCTTTGTGATAACTGATTGCAGAGCGGGTCCACAGATTCCTCCCAAACAATATGGAATCAAAAATACAAACATCATCCACCCTTCAGATGCGAAAGCAAATAAAAGCATTCCCACAGCATAAAAAGCCAATCCATAGTAAATACTTTTCTCCTCTCCCAGCCTTGGAGTAGTCCATCTGATTAAACCTCCCTGTACCAACCCTACCAATAGACCTACTACTCCCAGGGAAATCCCTACCATTCTTTCTGTCCAGTCAAATTTATACATGGTGAAAAAACTCCAGTTGCTCTGTACAGCATGGCCTGCAATATAAATTAGAATCAGTGCAAATACCAATCCTGAAATTTCAGCATGCTTTCCCAGGAACTTGAATGAGCCTACAGGATTTGCACGCTTCCAGTCAAATTCCCTTCTTTTATCTTTGCTCAAACTTTCAGGAAGAATAAAATAGCCATAAAGGAAATTAAGCAGACATAAACCCGCCGCCGCATAAAAAGGAACTCTGGCTCCGTAGTGTCCTAATACACCTCCCAGAACAGGACCAATAATAAATCCGAGCCCGAATGCAGCTCCTATCATTCCAAAGTTTTTAGCTCTGTTTTCATCTGTTGAAATATCTGCAATATAGGCACTGGCAGTTGTAATACTGGCTCCTGTAACCCCTGCAATGATTCTTCCTAAAAACAGCCACCAAATACTTGGGGCTAATGCCAGAAAGATATAATCCACCGCAAACCCAAAAAGAGAAATCAAAATAATAGGCCTGCGTCCATATTTATCACTCAGATTTCCTACAATCGGAGAAAATATAAATTGTGTAAATGCATAGGCAAATCCCAGCCATCCTCCATATTTTGCAGCCTCACTGATATCAGCATGAATAAGCTCCTCTATTAGCTTTGGAACTACGGGAATAATAATTCCCCAGCCTGTAATATCAATAAGTAACGTAATAAATATAAAGCTTATCGCTGTATTTTTTTTTGATTTTTCCATGATTCTGCAAAATTAATCAAATCTTAAAAATAATGATTCTAAATTTCATTATATTAAATAAATATACTCCTGAACAATAGATGAGTACCTAAAAAAGCTTTTATCTTAATGATTAGCAGAAAAAGAATAAATATTTCCAGCAACAGATGATAAAAAAACCTATTTCAACATCCGTATGAAATAGGTTATTATAAAAGTTGTGAATACTGTATTAGTTGCTGTTAAGCTTTGTATAAATCATCCTGTTGGTTATAATACATTTAATTAAACAGCTCTGCTTAACTGTAATCTTAACTACATTGGTAAACTGATAGGCCGTTACATTTCCATTGAGAACAGACCTCACACCGCGACGGTAATAAGTGGTCTGCGTAACTGGTGGAGCATCATACGTTGCAGAAGTTGCATTGGCCACATTTACAAATGTTATATTATCTGTGGAACTCTGCCATTGGTATTCGGCAGTTCCGGTCACCTGGGCAGCTGAAACCTGCGTAAATGCTGCCGGATCATTGTTGATATCCCTACATAATGTCTGATCTGCAGCAATAGTTCCGGGATTATTTACCGAATTTACAAAAAGCCTTCCTATAGTAGAAATGGCCTGGAATGAACAGGTATAAAAACTTGATTTTGCAACCACCCTGTACTGATTATTGTTAAAACCTATCGGAACATTGTTGATAGTAAGCGTTGAAGACGTCACATTACTATAGTTAGGACCATTTGCAAGATCTGTCCACGTGCTACCATTCAGGACCTGCCATTGGTAAGTAACATTTTCAGGGGTCTCATCTGTAGGAGTATTGTTAATAACCGCAGTCATGGTGGTAGATCCACCCACTGCCACAGTTTTATCAGAAGGCTGAGACAAATAGGTCATAGGATCTATATAATACTCTGAAAGTATATTATAAACTCTCATTTGGCTAAATGAAAACCCGATACCTATCACCTCTGCAAACGTTAACCGCACTTCATCCCATGCTACAGGAGGAATTACTTTGATGATCCGCCGCTCCTGGTTGTCTCCGAAATCAAAGAAAAAATGTCCGTTAACACCTGTACGATAGATCTCCTGACCATTGCTGTAAAAAACAAACTCACCACCGTTAAAACTGGGATTAAAGTTGAATCCATCTGAAGCAAAATCTATATAAATAGGTTTATTGGCCGGAAAATCGGCTCCTGTTGTTCCTACGCCCACATGCATACTACAAAAAAGACCTGCTCCTGTACCCGGTTTTAAAGACGCAAAAGAGTTTACATCAATATCTGTCATATTAGCAGGATTAGCTGCTTCTTTTCCCAGCCGGAAGCATAGCAGTCCACCATTGTTGGCACTGGAAGTATTAGTATCCAGCAGCCTGCCACAACCGCCATTCGGAAGGGAAACCATCTCCTGAGATGCCATTTTGCCAGACACAAAAAAGCATATTGCTATAAAAATATAGCGTAATATCGAATTTGTTTTCATCATTAATAATTTTAAGCAATTAAATTATACACGGAAGAATACTCACCCTTGTGTAAGGATGATAGCGTGACGTTATGTCACTTAAAATTATTTGATTACAAATACAATATTAACAAAAGAACATGCTGTAGCTGTCCCAATGACATCATAGCGTAATATTCCATTGGCATCAATACTCACATTCCTTAAAACAGTGGCATCAAAATCTGTTACATAATAATACAGATCCGAAGCATTCAAGAAAAAAGGAATTGCAGCGGGGGCTCCCGCACTTACAACTTTCGGGGTTGAAAACTGTGTTTTATACAATTGGTATAAATCCAGCGTTCTGCCTGTTCCAGTAGTTGCAGTATCAATACTGATGGATGGCATATAGAAGAACTTCACTATATTTCCGCTGATCGGAACCCAGTTTGGGCTGGCAGGTGTTCCAATATTCTGAGCTAAAGCCTGTCTTTTAAGATCATAGACCAATAAACCATTCGCGGGAGTGGGTATTGTGGTAAGATCAGAAATGCGGGGGATTAATACTCCTTTATTAGAACCAGTGACATCTAACATTGCGCTTTTATCAGGATTAGCAATACCAATACCTACCTGCGCAAAGGTAATGCTGCTGGCAATTAATGCCGCAGCAATGAATAATTTTTTAAATTTCATATTTGCTTTGTTTTTTGCAAATATATAATAATTTAATGCACATTTACATATTACTTTACTTTTTTTTCATTAAAATACAAAAACACGTGAAAAACCTATAAAAAATATATTTTTACCCCTCATAATATGAAAATTTTTAACACTGCAATCCCAGTTATTAAAAAAAATACTTTAAATATGAAACTAGCCATCCAAAAAGTTTAATAATAAACAAAAAGCTGGGTACCCATTTTATAAAAAGACTTTCTGAGTTATTTAATTAAATGGATCAGGTTATAAATTCGGGCTAAGCAAATTGAATTAAATATAAAGCCTCTTGTTTGGATGACATTCAGAAATCTGATGCATTAAAATAAAATATGTGATTTTATTTGACTTGAGAAATGGATGAAAATAACTTTTTACTTTAACGCAAAAGGAATAATCATTCGGATGTTCTATTTTAAGAAAACAAAGAATGGCCACTTTGCCGCTGAACAAGCGATATAAAGAGTGAGCTTCATCAAAATCTGTATTGGTGTAAGTTATATTATCCCCAACTTTAAAATTCGTTTGCCGGGCCATTGCCAAAAAACAAAAAAGCCTTTCTTCCGAAAGGCTTTTTACTTATTTATTGTAGTTTGTATTACTTTGAAGCAAGCACTTCTTTTTCAGAAGTACTTTTTCCGTGTACCTCTTCTTCTTTTCCTTTTTTCAGGAAATCATAAGCAATTGCAGATGCAATAAAGATGGATGAATAAGTACCGAATCCAATACCGATTAACATCGCAAACATAAATCCTCTCAAGTTATCACCACCGAAAATGAAAATCGCAAGGATCACCAAAATCGTAGTAAATGAAGTGTTAAATGTTCTACCTAAAGTACTTGAAATAGAATCATCGAATAATCCTGCCAATGTTAACGCTTTCTTCTCTCTCAGATATTCTCTGATTCTGTCGAAGATAATTACCGTGTCATTAATAGAGTATCCTAATACTGTAAGGATTGCAGCAATGAAATCCTGGTTGATTTCCATATTGAACGGCATGTATTTGTGAAGTAATGAATACATTCCTAAAATGATAACCGCATCATGGAATAACGCTGCTACAGCACCTAAAGAGAACTGCCATTTTCTAAATCTGAACAAGATATAGATGAAGATACCTGCAAGAGCAGCAACAACGGCAAGAATACCATGTGTCTGAATATCATCAGCTACTGTAGGACCTACTTTTTCAGATGAAATAATCCCTGCATGGTCTTTATCCGCAGATTTAAAATCCTGAAGTGTAAGAGTAGCCGGAAGATCTCCTTTTAACCCTTCAAATAATTTCTGCTCAATAGTCTGGTCAGCTTTTAAAGACTCATCTTCAATAAGGTAATCTGTAGAAATTTTCAGCTGATTTGCATTTCCAAAAGTTTTAGCCTCTACAGAAGAGTTTTTACCATCTTCAGTTTTGAAAATCTTTACTAATTTTTCTTCAACATCATTAGCATTAACATCTTTATCAAATCTTACGATATAGTTTCTACCTCCTGTAAAATCAATACCATATTTGAATCCGTTGGTAAACATAGAACCAAGACAGATCACTGTTAAAACTGCAGAGATAATGTAAGCATATTTTCTCTTTCCGATAAAATCAATCCATGTATTTCTGAATAGGTTTTTCGTTGGAGGCGTCCATACTGAAAGGTGTTTTCCTTTATTTAATCTACTGAAGATCATTACTCTTGAAAGTAATACCGAAGTAAATAATGTCATGATAATACCGATCATCAATGTCAAAGCAAATCCTTTGATAGGTCCTGTACCGAAGAAGAATAACACAACAGCGGTCAGTAACGTAGTTGAGTGACCATCAATAATCGCACTTAATGCGTGTTTGAAACCGTCTCTATAAGCTTCTAAGATATTCTTACCGGCAAATAATTCTTCTTTTGTTCTTTCATAAATAATTACGTTTGTATCCACTGCCATGGCCATCGTCAATACGATACCGGCAATACCAGGAAGGGTAAGCGTAAAGTCTCCGGAATCCATAATTCCGAAAATATAGAAAAGGTTAATAACCATTGCAATTACAGCGTATACTCCCGCACCACCATAATAGAAAATGATATAAACAATGATAATTAAAAATGCAATAGCAAATGAAATCATACCCGCGTTGATAGATTCCTGTCCTAAAGACGGACCTACCTGCGTAGCCTGAACTACTTTAGCACCAGCAGGCAATTTACCTGCTCCTAAAACGTCAACTAGTTCTTTAGCTTCTTCCTGAGAGAAGTTACCAGAGATTTGAGTTCTACCGTTAGGAATAGCATTTACCACATTAGGAGCAGTATATACTCTGCCGTCAAGAGTTACCGCAACCGGCTTTCCAACGTTTTTCTCTGTCAGAGTTTTCCATTCTTTAGCTCCTTTAGAATCCATCTGCATGTCTACCACTACTCTTCCAAGTTCGTCATAGCTGATGCTTGCCGTTTCTACAGCACCGTCTACCGGAGCTTTTTGATTGATGTTACTTCTGATTGCATACAATACCAAATCGTCCGGACTTGTAGCTTCAGGTTTGTAACCCCACATGAACTGTGTATATTTAATGTTTGCAGGACGTAAAGCCTGACCTACTTTGCTGTTTAAAATTTTATTAACAACCGCAGTATCAGATAACTTCACATTAGCAACACCATTACTTCTTAATTTGTCAAGCTGAATAAGCTTCATGAAGTTGACATTTTTTGCCACTCCCATAGAATCTCCTTTTGCACCGATCATAGTTGTCAAAGTCTGGAAATAAGGCGCAATTTCAGGAACCTGCTGTACTTCCCAGAACTGAAGTTTTGCAGAAGTCTGAAGCATTTTCTTAACCTTGTCAATATCCTTCATACCAGGCATTTCTACAGAAATTCTAGCAGTACCAGGTACTCTCTGAACATTTGGCTGGATAGCTCCAAGCTTATCTATTCTTGTTCTGATTACTTCGAAAGCTGTACCTACAGAAAGATCAATTCTTCTTTTTACAATACTTCTTACCTGCTCATCAGTAGTGTTATACTTGATTTCAGATAAATTTGTATTTCCGAAAAGATCCGGATCTGCAAGCTTCAGGTTTGTACCTTTCGCTTTGTTGATGGCATCGAACTGCTCAAAAAAGTTGTCGATGTAAGATTTTATTGAGCTTTTCTGAACTTCATCAGTCTTGTTTAAAGCCTCAATAAGGATAGGATTGGTAGAATAATTAGTTAAATCATTTACCAGATCTCTTTGGTTAATTTCCAAAAGAACGTTGATCCCTCCTTTTAAGTCAAGACCAAGCTTCATCTCCTTGTCTTTAGCTTTTGAATAATAAAGCTTTGTATACCCAAGATTAAGAGTATCTTCCTTGATGCGTTTGATCTCTTTCTCGTTTCCTTTCGCAGCTTCTATCTGCGATTCAATTTTGCTGGCGTACCAGGTTGGTAATAGCTCGTTTAAGCAAATCAACCCCAGGACAATAGCAACAATTGTAATAAGTCCTTTTCCTTGCATTTTGTTATAACTACGTTAAATTAAGTCGGCAAATATAATGATTTTCTGGTATTTTATGAATTTTTAACAACAGAAATGGTTTATTTTCAGATATATTGGTATTTCGACTTCTATTTAAGATTTAACAATTATTTCATGGTATCTTAGTGAAGTTTTCAAATTTTAATTGGTATAAAATTTTCATTCATTCACCAACACACTAACTATCACAATATTATGAAAAAGTTACTTTTTACTATGAGTATCCTTTCTTCCTTATTCGTTAATTCTCAAAGTATTAATTTGGAAGAATTTGTGACCGGACTTACCAGCCCGGTAGAGATTACAAACGCTAATGACAGCCGTCTTTTCGTAGTACAGCAGAATGGTATTATTAAAATTATCCAGCCAACGGGAGTTATTAATACCACTCCTTTTCTGAATATCACTTCAAAAATTATTTTTGGCGGAGAAAGAGGTCTTTTGGGACTTGCATTTCATCCTCAATACTCTACCAACGGGTATTTTTTTGTTTATTATAATAACCCTGCAGGAAATATTATTGTAGCAAGATACAGTGTAAGTGCAACGGATCCGAACATCGCCGATCCGAACTCCGAAAAAATCCTATTGAATATTCCTAAACCTTTTGCGAACCATAACGGAGGAAGCATTCATTTTGCACCCGACGGAAAGCTCTGGATCATTACCGGAGACGGAGGAAGTGCCGGAGACCCCAATAATAATGCACAAAATAAAAATTCACTGCTGGGAAAAATGCTGAGGATTGATGTAGACGCTACCGGTCCTTACAATATTCCTGCAGACAATCCTTTTGTGGGTATTGACGGTGCTGATGAGATATGGGCATATGGACTCCGAAATGCGTGGAAATTTTCTTTTGACCTAACCAATGGGAATGCTTTAATTGCTGATGTAGGCCAGGGAGCAGTCGAGGAGATCAATCGAATGCCCATCACCCAGGCCGGGCTTAATTACGGATGGCGTTGCTATGAAGGAAATACAGCTTATAATACTGCAGGATGCCCAGGTACCGGAACTATGACATTCCCCATTGCGGTGTATGATCATTCCGGGGGGAAATGTTCCATCACAGGAGGATATGTTTACAGGGGATCCCAATATCCGTCTCTTCAGGGCAAATATTTCTTTGCTGATTACTGCTCTACACAAATCGGTATGCTGGATACCAACAATGCTATCACATGGTCGTCTGCTTACAGTGGAAATAATTTCTCTACCTTCGGGCAGGATTCTCAAAAGGAACTGTATGTAGCAGCAGTAAGCAGTGGAAAAATTTTTAAAATCTCAACGGGAACTTTAGGTGTACAGGAAGAAAATTCTTTAGGTAAAATAAACATCTACCCTAATCCCGCATCCAAAGAGATTTTCATTACTGGTGTTAAGGATAAAAAAGTAAGTGCAGAAATTATGAGTGCAGAAGGACGAAAAATCTGGGAAACTGATGAAGTGATCAATGATAAAAGTATTGATATTTCCACCCTGCCTGCCGGAGTTTATTTCATCAATATAAAATCAGGAAACCTGAAATCGTACAGTCAGAAATTAATTATTAAATAAGGAATATTATATTAACATACTCTATCAGCTATACTTTTAACGCAATATGCCGCAAAAGATTCATACAAACTGAATAAAAATTTCATAAAAAGTATTTCAACTAAAATTTTAAATACATAAAAAAGCGGTTCAAAACTGAACCGCTTTTTTATTTTATATCGTCATCGAGAAAATTCTCGTTTCGGGTTTATTTCTCATCATCCTAAGGTCAAAAACCATGGCAACATTTCTTGTGAATGCTCTTCCGGCTTCCGTAATTTTAACTTCATGACCATTAATTTCAACCAATCCGTCTTTTTCCATTTCCTTCAGCATTTCCAACGCGTTTTCAAGTCCCGGGAAAGAGTTATGAGTATGGAAAGTGGTTTCAAGCTGACACATCAGGTTAAGGATATGTCTTCTTACCTTCAAATCCTCTTCATCCAGGACATGGCCTTTCACCACAGGAATTTCCCCTTCTTCTACAGATCTTTGATAGTCTTCCACCGTTTTTACATTCTGCCCAAAAGCGTACCAAGAATCTGAAATAGCAGACATTCCAAGTCCTATCATTAGCTGAGTATTGCTTGAAGTATAGCCCATAAAGTTCCTGTGAAGCTTTTTATGAATCAAAGACTGGTAGAGATCATCATGTTCAAGGGAAAAATGATCCATTCCCACTTCAATATAGCCTAAATCCTGAAGCAGTTTTTTACCATCTTCGTATAATCTTCGTTTTTCTTCTCCACTAGGCAGGTCATTTTCATCAAATCCTCTCTGTCCCACTCCTTTCACCCATGGAACGTGTGCATATGAGTAAAAGGCAAGCCTGTCCGGTTTTAGCTCCATAGTCTTTCTGATGGTATTTTCCATCGCTTCCCAGTTCTGATGCGGAAGCCCGAAAACCAAGTCATGGCTGATTCCTCTATAACCAATTTCTTTAGCCCATTCGGTAACATTTTTCACGTTTTCAAAAGGCTGAATTCTATTGATCGCTTTCTGTACCTTAGGATCGTAATCCTGAACACCAAAACTTACTCTTCTAAAGCCCAGATTATACAATGTCTGAAGGTGTTCCTTCGTTGTATTATTCGGGTGTCCTTCAAAAGAAAATTCAGGATGTTCAGCAATATCTACGGTTTCAAAGATCCCTTCCAGAAGTGTTTTCAGATTTTCAGGCGAAAAAAACGTAGGGGTTCCTCCTCCCAGGTGTAATTCTTTCAGTTTGGGTCTTTCATTGAAAAGATCAAGGTAAAGGTTCCATTCTTTTAAAACACTTTCCAGGTATGGAACTTCAACACTATGCTGTTTTGTAATACGTTTATGGCACGCACAGAATGTACATAATGCCTCGCAAAAAGGCAAATGGATATAAATAGAAATCCCCTCCTCTGCATTGGTTTCGTGAAAGGACCTGATTACGCTTTCTTTCCACTTTTCCGGTGAGAATGTACTTTCATCCCAATATGGAACTGTAGGATAAGAGGTGTAGCGTGGTCCGGGAATATTATACTTATCTATTAAAGAATTCATTTCGAAAATTAAAATTTTATAAGGTCATGAAATTTAAGAATCTTATAACTTCATTGTACAAAATTAACTATAAGTTATGAATTTTGACCTATGAAATATATTAGGTTTTATTTTATAATGAGTCTAAATATCGTCTGTAAGGCCTTTCGTTAATAATGATAAATTCTATATATACTATTTATTTTTTAGATGTATCCATTTCTCAAGAAGATCCTTCTTACGTTTAGTATTTTATTATTTTTATTAAATCCTTTACTATTTCAATTTCATCACCGCAATTCTGTCTTTTCCTGCAAAGACAACAGTGTTACGATCTATCCACTGGCAGACAAAAAAGCCTTTTTCATCAGAAATCTTCTTCCATGTTTTCCCAAAATCCGAGGAATAACTGATGTGCTGATCTCCTGCTGCAATGATGTCTTTTCCTTTTGAGCCGGGTTTAATTTTAACACAGGTAGTATATCCTGCATTCTGTCCTGATGCCTGAATCTGCCAGGTTTCACCTCCATCATTTGTAGTAGCAATAGTATTGATATTGGCATCCTGCTTTGTATAATCTCCTCCCACTGCAATTCCGAAACGGTCATCATTGAAATCTATGGAGTACATTCCCTGCGAAGATTCCCCCTGTATAAATGGGGTATTGAACACTTCAAATTTTTCATTCTTTAAATTTAGTCTTATAATTCTTGAAGCCTTACCTCCTGTTGCCATCCATACAAAGTTTTTGGTGGAAGAGATATTGGTGTTACTGGCTGCAAAAGCCGCTTCTCCTTCATTCAAAATTATGGTATTTTTAAGCATACTCCACTTCCCTTCTTTGTACACCGCTAACTTCAGGGCATGATCTTTATCTGCATCACTGAAAGTATAAGCCAGTTTATCATTTACAAAATGCAGCGCATCATAGAATGCAGTTTTCGTAGTATCTGTAAAAACAACCTGAGCTTTTAAATCTTTCTTATCAATTCTAAAGAAGTGAGCAGGGCTTTCAATATTAATGGCATAAAAAGAATGTTGATCCTGTGCCAGTGTTCGAAACTGAAGCTTGTCTTCTGATAATCTGATCTGTTTTTGATTCTTCGGATCTTTTACATCCACAAACCCAAATTTGGAGTCTGTACCACTATACCAGACTTTGTTATCATACAGCTCAAGAGCTCTGATACTTATTTTATCATTAAAAATGTTTTCAATGCTTTCCACCTGCTGGGAAAATGCACAAATTCCTACACAAAGGAATAGAATAGAGAAAATCTTTTTCATAAGCTATACAAACAAAAAAACCGCCGAAGCGGTTTTATATTAAATTAATCTACGTCTTTATATTTTTCCGGATTATTAAGTTTACTGTTTGATTTTCCATAAAGGAAATATACTAACCCTCCCAAGAAAAGCCATACAGCAGAAAGTTCCAATGCATGAGCACTTAAGTTAAATATTAAATATATATTGATAAATACTCCTAATCCCACAACGATTTTATACGCAGGAACCTTGAAAGGTCTGATTAAATTCGGTTCTTTCTTTCTCATCACCCAAACCGCAATACAAACCAATGTAAACGCAAACAGAGTTCCGAAACTGGTCATATCTGCCAATGTTGAAATTGGGGTAAATGCAGCGATAAGCGCTACTATTATTCCTAGCAGGATAATTCCTTTGTAAGGAGTTTTTGTTTTTGGGTGAAGTTCTCCGAAAAATTTAGGAATCAAACCGTCTTTTGCCATTCCGATAAAGATTCTGGACTGTCCCATCATCATTACCATTACTACAGAAATCAAACCTACTGTAGCAGCAATCGTTACCACATTACTTGCCCAGTGTTTTCCGGCAATTTCAAAAGCATACGCTACCGGTGCTTTAATTGCATCAGGATATTTTCCTTCAGGGTTAAAGTCTGTATAGTGCATCATCCCTGTCAATACAAGAGATACACAAATATATAATGCAGTACAAACCAATAATGAAGCAATAATGGCGAAAGGCACATCTTTTTTAGGGTTAATAGCTTCCCCTGCCTGTGTAGAGACAGCATCGAAACCTATATACGCAAAGAAGATAGCTGCTGCTCCGGAAATAATTCCTTTTATACCATATGCAGAGACCAGATCTCCTTCAGAATTTTTAATTTTTATCGGATCTGGGATAAAAGGATTCCAGTTTTTCACTCCATCTACAGCATTGTAAAGATTTGTATTAGAGAAGATAATATAAACACCTGCAATGATTACGAAAATAACGGCAGAAGTTTTCATTAATACGATCAGGTTATTTGCGCCGGCAGCTTCCTTAGTCCCTTTTACCAGCAATGCGGTAATCAGTAATACAAGGATAAAAGCAGGAAGATTCATTGAAAAACCATCTCCTGTATAGCTGGCAGGATCTGAAGTAAGATATGTTGGCAAATGAACGCCAAATATTTTTAAAAATTTGGTAAAGTACCCGGACCAACTCACGGAAACCGCCATACTCGCCATGGCATACTCCAGAATGAGACACCACCCCATTGCCCAGGCAAAAATTTCCCCTACCGTTCCATACGCATATGCATAAGCAGACCCTTCAACAGGAATGATGGAAGCAAATTCCGCATAACATAATGCTGCAAAAACACAGGCTATACCTGCTATGATAAAAGAGATTGCAAGAGCCGGCCCTGCATGATAATAAGCTCCGGTTCCGGTAAGTACAAAGATTCCACCACCAATGATAGCACCTACTCCAATTGCTGTTAAACTCCATTTTCCAAGGACTTTCTTCAGCTCACTTTTCTTCATATCAGCCTCATAGGCACTTAGCGGCTTCTTAACCCAAATTTTAGACATGTTTTTTTATTTATTAAGGATTTACGAAAATATAAAAATTTTACGTACTCTCATGTTTATTGACAAACTTTCGTCATTTATTTTAAATAAAAAAATCTAAAAACCTGACCGACACATTATTCAAAGTATTTTATTACGTGTTAAATTTTGTTTATTTTTGATCACATGAATTTATATGATCTTTTTGTGAAGCCGTATGAAAACTATACAGCAGCACAGATTTTGCTGGAGTCTTCGGGGGCTGTTTTTGGTATTTTAAGCGTTTATTTTTCTATCAAAAAAAATATCTGGGTATACCCTACCGGCATTATCTCTACATTGATCTATGTTTATATTCTTTTTAATTTCGGATTATTGGGAGACTGCCTGATCAATGTCTATTATACTGTAATGAGTATCTACGGATGGATATTATGGTCTAAGAATTCTAAAGATCATATTCATATAGAAGTTACCTGGGCCACAAAAAAGGAATGGATCTATGCGGGTATTCTTTTTATCCTTAGTTTAGCGCTGGTTACTTTGATTTATTATTATAAACCTTATATTGACCAAATGGAAGAAACCAATTTCGGATTATATCATTTGGATTGGGCAAATTGGCTGGATATTTTTACCACTTCCATATTTTTAGTAGGAATGTGGTTTATGGCCAAACAGCGCATTGAGAACTGGATTTTCTGGATTATCGGAGATTTTATTTGCATGCCTATGATGATTTTTAAGGGACTTGGCATCACTTCGGTTCAATATTTGGTATTTACTATAATGGCTATCTTAGGATACCTTAATTGGAAAAAAAGTTTTAAAGAGAAAAAAGTACAATAAAGTCATGAAAAATTTATTAAAAATAGCAGCTAGTATTGTTGCATTTGCAAGTTTGACATCTTGTTTAGCATACTCAGACGGATATGCCAATAATGGCGGTTATGGTGATCCATATTATAATAATGGATATTATTATGCACCATCCGGATACTATGGAAATGGTGGATATTATGGTAATGATGGGTATTATTACAGGGACAATGTTAATTATTACTATGACAATGGTGTCCCTTATTATTACTATAATGCGAATAACTCAAGAAGAAAGGTATATGTAGAAAGGAGATCAGATAATAACTCTACAAGACCGAATACCGGATTCAGAGGAGAGCCTTATTACGACCGTAATAATAACAATAACAGTGGTTTCAGAAACAACAATTCCCAGAATAACAATAATCAGGGTACTAGAAACCAAAGCAGTGGAGGCTTTAGAAACAACAACAGCCAGAATAATCAGGGAAATCAAAAAACCAACAATTCCGGAGGGTTCAGAAATCAGAACAACACTTATCAGGCTCCTCAGAGAAGCTCAAACAGCGGTGGATTCAGAAGTTCAGGAAGCAACAACAGTACGCCTCCACCTTCTTCAAATAGCGGAGGGTTCAGAGGAAGTTCCAGTAACAGCAGCAGCTCGGGCAATTCAAATAGCTCAGGCAGCACAAACAGACAGAACACCGGAGGATTTAGATAAAAACGGTTAGGTAAAACGATTATAAATAAGAAAACGAACAGTTAACACTGTTCGTTTTTCATTTTAAATATATTAATTTTGCTTCTTTAAATTAGATAAAAAGGTATGGAATTTTATAAATATCAGGGTACTGGAAATGATTTTGTGATGGTAGATAACCGTGACCTTCAGTTTCCTAAAGACAAAAAGAATATTGAAAAACTATGTGACAGACGTTTTGGAATTGGTGCTGATGGCCTTATCTTATTGGAAAACGATGATCATTACGATTTCAAAATGGTATATTATAATTCTGATGGTGGAGAAAGTACTATGTGTGGAAACGGAGGAAGATGCCTGGTAGCATTTGCTTTTTTCCTAGATATTTTTGAAGATAAATGTAAGTTTATTGCTATAGATGGTGAGCATGAAGCGGAAATCCATAACGGGATCGTTAAATTAAAAATGATTGATGTAAATGCCATTTCTCATGACGGCAATGATTCTGTTCTTAATACCGGTTCTCCTCATTATGTAAGATATGTAGAGGATTTAGCAAATTATAAGGTGTATGCCGAAGGGAACGGGATCAGAAATTCAGAAAATTATAAAGAAAAAGGAATTAATGTCAACTTTGTGGAAAAAATTTCCGATAATGAAATTTTTGTAAGAACCTATGAACGAGGCGTTGAGGATGAAACTTACAGCTGCGGAACAGGAGTTACAGCTTCTGCTTTAACTTTTCTACAAAAAGACAATCTAACTTCTGTAAAAGTTAAAACGTTAGGAGGAAATCTGAAGGTATATGCTGAAAAAAACGGAGACTCCTTTCAAAGCATCTGGCTGGAAGGTCCTGCAAAGCAGGTTTTTAAAGGTAAGATAGATATTCTTTAGAAACCATAAACTTTTAATCAATAGTATAAGAATGAAAAAAGCTATTCTCATTGTCATTCTGCTGGTTTTTGTAATCGCAGGTTTTTTTGGATTGAGATTTTATAATAAGTACTTCGGAAACAACGTAGAAAAAGAAGGATATGTATTGATTCCTCATAAAGCGGATTTCAAACAGATCATGGATTCTATTGCTCCCCATTTAAAAGATAGGGAGTCTTTTGAAGCAGTGGCTAAAGATAAAGGTCTTACTACCGCTTTTAAAGCCGGGCGTTATCATATTCAGGAGGGTAAAGGCAACTCTGATCTTGTGAACATGATTAAAGCAGGTAATCAAACAGCCAATTCTTTCAGAATCGGAGATTTTGGAGATATGTACCAGATGATTGGCAAAGTGACTAAAAAAACGGAACTGGATTCTTTACATTTCGTAAAAGACCTTGATGGTATTTCACAGGAAAAAGGGTATAAAAATGTTGAAGATTTAAAAAAATATTTTTTCATAGATACTTATAACTTCTTCTGGACGGTAAGCCCAAGAGAGTTTTTTGCAAAATTTGAAGATCAGTATAATGAATTCTGGACCGGTGAAAGAAAAAATAAGGAGCAGCAGTCTGCTTTAACAAGAGATCAGATCTATGCACTGGCGTCTATTGTGTATAAAGAATCCGGAGGAAAGAAGGATGAAATGAAAACGATAGCAGGATTATACCTGAACCGTTACCGAAAAGGAATGAAGCTTCAGTCTGACCCTACGGTAATCTATGCCATCAATAAGCAGACTAATTTTAAAGAACCCATTAAAAGGGTTTTATATAAGCATTTATCAACTCCTTCTCCATATAATACCTACGCAAATGCAGGTATCCCTCCAGGGCCTATCTGTGTGGTGGACAAGAATTCTGTAGATGCTGTTTTAAACGCAGAAAACAATAATTATATATTTATGTGTGCTGATCCTGCAAAATTTGGATATCATAAATTTACGGCAAGTGCAGAAGAGCATGCTGTAAATGCAAAAGCCTATCAGGATTGGCTTAATTCAAAAAATATAAAATAGGCAAAGCAAGCATTTAAAAACTTAAACAGTAAAAAATAATACACAAATCATAATATCATGAGAATCAGAGCAATCTGAAGATCTATGGTATTAGGGGTATCCCTTCATGATTTTTATACAAAAAATAACCTATGAATAAGACGGAAATTGTCAATATTTTCACAAAAAAAACACTAGGGCTTACTCTGGTTCTTTCGGCAGCTGCTATGGCTTTTGCTCAGGAGAAATCAGATATTTCAGGAATTATTGTCAATAAGAAGAACCAGCCTGTACCTTATGCTTCTGTAACTTTTAGCAATAAAGCTAATAAAACATTAAGCGACGCTGTACTCACTGATGAAAAAGGGCAATACAAGCTGCAGCTTGTTCCCGGAGAGTATGACATTACAGTAGAAGCAATAGACTATAAGAAAAGCATAGTCAGTAAAAATATAGCAGCAAACGGAAATATTGGTGCGCTCTCCATAGAACCTGAAGCAACTACTACTCTGGATGGCAAAACTCAGGAGCTGCAGGGTGTTGTTATTACAGCAGCAGCCACTAAAGCCTACAAAGTAGAGCTGGATAAAAAGACTTATGACCCATCACAGGATATCGTAAGTAAGGGAGGAAGTCTTCAGGATGTTTTAAGTAATGTTCCTTCTGTTACCGTAGATACGGATGGAACGGTTTCTATGAGAGGAAGTACCAATGTAAAATTCCTCATTAACGGAAAGCCTTCTTCTCTTCTGGGAATTGATGACGGAGCTAATGCATTACAGAGTATTCCTGCTGATCAGATCGAAAGAATTGAAGTCATTACCAACCCTTCATCAAAATTTGAAGCAAGCGGAACTTCGGGTATTTTAAATATTATTCTTAAAAAGAGTAAAAAAGTAGGATTTAACGGAAGTGTAGTGGGTGCTTTAGGATATTTCCCAAGAACATCTCTGAATGCCAATTTAAGCTGGAGAAAAAATAACTGGACCTGGTTTATGAACGGTGGCGGAGGCTACACGGAAAACAAAACCAAGAGTAACTCAGAAACAACCTATCATAATATTGTATTCCCTGATATAGTTCCTGGTGTAGCACCAAAGGATGTACCTGTACATCAGCAGCAAAACTCTGTCAACAAAACTTACAACAAAAACTATAATATAAGTGCCGGTTTTGTATATGATATTTCTGAAAAAACATCATTAAATCTGACAGGATTAGTGAGAACTTTTGACGGTGACGGAAATGAACTTGTAAACACTTACGATACTTTTTACAGATATACAGGAGACGCTTCTAATCTTTGGAATCTCAAGAATCCTTATACCCTGAGAGATTCAAAAACGACCTTTAACAATCTTGCCTTCCAGGGAGATGTAGGTTTAGACCATAAATTTGATGATAAAGGGCAAAATTTATCATTATCTGTAAGTTTACAAAGAAACAGAAGCAATAATAATGCTGATATTCTGGAAAGTGTTGATTATGTACCTTCTGTACAGGATATTACCAGAAGACATTCTGTAAGCAAAACCATCATAGGTAAAGCAGACTATGAATTACCAATAGGAGAAAACTCCAAACTTGAAGCCGGCTACAGATTGGATATCAATGATAATACTTATGATAATTTTGTAAGCAGTACTTCTAATAACCCTCTTATTCCGAATTATAATAACAATACGGATTACAGGGAGATGTTCAATGCTTTCTATTTACAGTTTAAAAGTAAAATAGGAAGTCTTAGTTATCAGGTAGGATTAAGAGACGAGCTTTCAAATGTTAAAATCAATTACATCAGTCAGAACCTTGATAAGCCTCCATTAAATAAAAACAAGAATTACAATAATCTATTTCCAAGTGTATTCTTAAGCTATGATATATCCAAGAATAACCAGATCTTAGTAAACTATTCCCGAAGAATAGACAGACCGAGATCATTCTTTATGGTTCCTTTCCCCAACTATACCAATAACCAAAATATTTTTGAAGGAAATATCGACCTTAACCCATCGTACGTAGATTCTTATGAAGTAGGTTATAATATTACCAGAAAGAAATTTACCATCAACCCTACCCTATATTACAGGCATTCAACAGATGATACAAAGATGCTGGTATACAGACCGGATGAAAGACAGAGAGTTTTCTATACAAAGCCGGAAAACCTGGGTAATGATGATCGCTATGGTTTGGACCTGAACTTTACCTATGATCCTTTTGCCTGGTTCAAGATTATGGGTAGTGTAGATCTTTTCGGATATAAAACTACCGGAATCGCATCTTATGAAACAAGAGACATCAACGGTCTTAAGCAGGTACGCTCACTGGATTTTACAGGAAGTGGTTTCTCTACAAGATTACGTCTTAATACCACATTTAAACTTGATAAGACATTAAGTGTACAGCTGCAAGGTTTCTACAGAGGAGGACAAAAAACAGCCAGCCAGAACAGACAGGATATGTACGCATTAAACCTGGGAGCATCTAAAACGATCTGGAAAGGTGACGGAACTATTTCCTTCAACATTCAGGATATCTTTAATACAAGAGGTATGGAGACATTTAACTACAGTAATGACTATACACGCAGCAGCTATATGCAGTGGCAGCCAAGACAGTTTTCTATCTCTTTAACCTATAGATTTAAGCAGGGAGAAAAAATAGAACAGACTAAGAAGAAAAAAGACATCAATGCCAATGAAACCGGCGATGACCAGCAAGGTGGTCCGATGTAATACAAACAAAATCCCGAAAAGTACTTTTCGGGATTTTTTATTGTTTTATTTTACAGATTCTGTCTTTGTATCTTTTTCTTTTTCGGCTTCATAAATTCTTCGTCTAAGGTCGCTGGTAGAAAACCGGTGGTCTCTTTTGTTATAAAAGATCTCTATTCCTTTTTCTTCACAATAAGTTTTCCCGGTAAAATCTCTATCCATATAATCGTCTCCGATAATTCTTACATCGATAACAAAAGATTTCAAAATATCCAACAGATCTTCTTCTGTATAATAAGGGATAATCTCATCTACAGCATTCACAGCCTTCAGCTGAATATATCGTTCAACGATAGTCTGACTTGGCTTATTTTTGTTCGGACGGTCGTGGGACGGATCAATCTGAAGCCCAACGATCAAATAATCGCATACTGTTTTAGCTTCTTCAAGCATCTTAATATGCCCAGCGTGTAATAAATCAAATGAGGAAAATGTAATACCTATTCTCTGTGTCTTCATATTAATTTTAAAATTAAAACTTCGCTGAAATAAATGTTCTTTTAAATGGATAAAAGACCGGTGATTCAGGGAAGATGTTTTGTAATTCGGTTTTATAATCGTTTTTAAATTGTTCTTTCATATCATCGGGAAGCCTCTCAATATAAGGAAGCATAGCTGTTCCTGAAGCCCATGTAAATACAGCATCGGCATTGGCCAGAACATGAGGGAATACCTTTTCATAAACGGTGATTTCTCTGCCTTTATGATCAAATAATATTCTTGCATAGTCTTCAATAGGTAAAACTGTATATGCTCTTTCCCAGGAATTGTATGCTGTTTTATAAGGCTCCCTGCCTGCTGTTTTTCTAAGCAGCTGATGCACTACATATTCATGATTGGATGGAATCTGTACAGCTAATTGGCCACCTTCTTTAATTTTACTTATAATCCTTGGAAAAAGCTCCTTATGGTTATCACACCATTGAATCGCTGCATTGGAAATAATCAGATCATACCTCTCGGAAAGATGAAGCTGATCTTCGATACTCTTTTTCTCAAATCTCAGTCTGCTTGTTTCAAAATGAGCAGCTTTCTCCAGCATCTCTTCAGAAGAGTCTATTCCCAACACCTTGGAATCTTCAAGGTAATCTAAAAGCTTAGAAGTAAGTTCTCCGGTACCGCAACCTAAATCTATAACGGATAAACCTGATCTTGACTCAACGAGTTTCAGTAAATCAATAAAGGGAGCTGAACGCTCATCTTTAAACTGGTCATACACTTCAGGATTCCAGGCCATAGTATGTGATTTTAAGAGTTAATTTCTAGAATTCAGGTACTTCTGCCATTCCCAGGTTGTCCGTAGAGATTCTTCCAGGGATGTTTCAGACTTCCATCCAAGCTCTTTCTCGGCTTTACCCGGATCAGCATAGGCAATTGTAATATCACCTTCTCTTCTGGCACATATCTGATAAGGAACTTCTACATCATTTGCTGTTTCAAAAGCCTTGACAACTTCCAAAACAGATGATCCTCTTCCCGTTCCCAAATTATAAATATCTATCACGGCTTCTTCGGATTGATTCTCTATCAGTTTTCTTAAGGCAGAAACATGGGCTTTTGCAAGATCAACTACATAGATATAATCACGAACCGCAGTTCCGTCTTCTGTTGGATAATCATCTCCCCACACGCTTAGTTTCTCACGGATTCCTGAAGCAGTCTGCATAACATACGGGACTAAATTATTGGGAACTCCAATAGGCAGTTCGCCAAGTTTTGCAGAGGGATGTGCTCCAATGGGATTAAAATACCTCAATAATGATATTTTTCTGTGGTAGGCCTTTGCAAAATCAATCAGGATTTCCTCACCCATTTGTTTTGTTTTGCCATATACACTTTCAGGCATTTTTAAAGGAGTATTTTCATCAATTGGCATTACATCAGCTTGCCCATACACTGTACAGGATGAACTGAAAATAAAATTGGAAATTTCTCTATCTTTAAACTCCTGAAGGATATTAATAAGAGTAAACAGATTATTCTCATAATAATCCACAGGTTTTACCTGGCTTTCTCCCACCGCCTTATAAGCAGCAAAATTAATACAGCCTTCAATAGGGTGAGCCTCAAAAACCTGATGAAGCAGTTCTTTTCTTTTTAAATCAAAAGGATAAAAAACCGGCTTTTTACCTGTAATTTCCTCAATATTATTTAAAATAAATTTCTCTGAATGGGACAAATCATCTACAATAATGACCTCAAAGCCATTATTAAGAAGTTCTACCACTGTGTGGGAACCAATATATCCAAGTCCTCCTGTTACAAGTATTGCCATTTTTATTTTTTAATCTTCGTGTTTTCCTATGTTTTCTATTTCGTTAATTCCGCTGTTTACTCTCACTTTAAATATATTGACAATGGCTAAAATAAGAATAAATAAAATCCAAAATTTAAATCTGAAATTCCATACATCATAATATCTTCCACTTAAAGCCACTAATAGTATAGGATATCCCAGCGCAACTATAGCTAAAGATAAGCTAAGATTTAGAAATAAAACAGCTTTATTATATTTTTCAATCAAATTAATAAATGCAAATAAATTAATAACAATTGAAGTACCAATAAACATCGTTTTAAATATGCTGAAATCATCAAATAAATTCAGAATTGAAAATGATGATATTATAAAAAATAATAGACTCATTGCTACCGCTAAGTAATAAACCAGCCTATATTTAAATATCTTTTTTTTCATTACTTCATAAACTCAAGCACAGCATCTGTAATATACTTCAGTTGCTCTTCGTCTAATTCTGTATGCATTGGCAGAGAAACTACCTGATCCAAAAGCTTGTCTGTATTCACAAAATCAGCATCATTGCTTTCCTGGAAATAGGCTTTCTGCTTTCTCAATGCTACCGGATAATAGATCATAGCCGGAATTTCTTTCTCCGTTAAGAATTTCTGAAGTTCATTACGTTTTCCATTCAGGATTCTTAATGTATATTGGTGGAAAACATGAGTAGAGTTTTCGGATCTTTTGGGAGTAAGAATATTGGGATTTCCTGCAAATGCTTCATCATAGTAATCCGCGGCTTTTCTTCTCGCTTCGTTGTAAGAATCCAGGTGAGGAAGTTTTTTTCTTAAAACGGCCGCCTGAATACTGTCTAAACGGGAATTTACGCCTACTTCATCATGATAGTACCTTTCATACATACCATGGTTTACAATTCCCCTTAAACGGTGTGCCAGCTCATCATTATTGGTGAAAATAGCACCACCATCACCATAGCATCCCAGGTTTTTTGAAGGAAAGAAAGATGTTGTTCCCACTGTAGACATGGTTCCTGCATACTTTACTGTACCGTCAGAGAATGTATATTCTGCACCTATTGCCTGTGCATTGTCTTCAATAACATATAAATTATGCTCTTCAGCAATTTTTAAAATTTCTTCCATATTGGCACACTGTCCAAATAAATGTACAGGAATAATGGCCTTTGTTTTTGGCGTAATGGCTTTTCTCAATTCTTCTGTTGAGATTGTAAAAGTGTCATAATCAACATCTACCAAAACAGATTTTAATTTAAGAAGGTGTATCACTTCCACCGTTGCTGCAAAGGTAAAATCAGCAGTAATGACCTCATCCCCTTCTTTCAGATCCAATGCCATCAGGGCAATCTGTAAAGCATCTGTTCCATTCGCACATGGAATCACATGTTTTACGTCTAAATAAGACTCCAATTCATTCTGGAAAGACTTTACTTCAGGTCCGTTGATAAAAGCCGCAGAATCCATTACATTTAAAACTGCATTGTCTACATCATTTTTTATTTTGTAATACTGACTTTGCAAGTCAACCATCTGAATTTTTTTCATAAATAAATATTTGTGTAAAAATAAGGATTTTAAAATCCTATCAAAAATTTTATTGATTTTGTTTTTATCTTTATACAAAATAATACGATGAATAAAATTTTACTCTTTTGTTTATTAGCAGGTTATTCCATTTCTCAGGCCCAAACACAACTCGTTTTTGTATATTTCACAGATAAGCCCAATAAAGCCGCTTTTTTTGCCAATCCACTTTCAGAACTTTCTCAAAAATCCCTTGACAGACGTACTGCACTGGGAATATCGCTTGATGATAAGGACGCTCCTATTGAACTTTCTTATCTCCAGAATCTGCAAAATCTGGGATTCACGGTTACCGATTATTCCAAATGGCTGAACGGAGCCGCTGTGAATGCCACTCCAGCTCAAATAGCAACTTTACAGGCACAGCCCTTTGTTTTATCGGTTCAAAGTTTTGCAAGAAACAGTTCCGGAGTTCCTAAAATAAAGCCTGTTGATAAATGGAAAAATACTTCCGGCACCGGTAAAACACTTACAACTTTTGATTATGGATCAGGAACAGCACAGATAGACCAGCTCAATATAAGACCCCTTCATCTGGCAGGATATACAGGAACAGGAATTTCCATAGCTGTTATTGATGCAGGATTTCCTTTTGTAGATACCGGATCTGCATTCTCAAGGCTGCGGACCAATAATCATATAAAAGGAGGTTATGATTTTGTGACTAAAACCAATGACATTTATAATATTTCTTTAAGTGAGCATGGTTCTGTGGTTTTGGGTGCTATGGGAGGTTATTTGGAAAATACATTTGTAGGATCTGCTCCTAATGCTGATTTTTATCTTTACCGCAGTGAAAAGGCTGGAGTAGAAATCCCGGAAGAAGAAGTATATTGGATTGAGGCTGCTGAGGAAGCAGACAGAAAGGGCGTAGAAATGATCACCTCTTCTCTGGGATATAGTGTTTTTGATGATTCCCAATACAATTACACCTATGCAGATATGAACGGAACAACTTCTTTTATTGCAAGAGCGGCACAAATAGCTGCCGAAAAAGGAATATTTGTTCTTGCTGCAGCTGGAAATTCCGGGCTGGAACCCTGGCATTATCTGTTAACACCGGCAGACAATGCGAAAGTATTCACAGTTGGAGCTGTAGACTCTTCGGGGAACTCTTCAGGATTTTCTTCTTATGGGCCTAATTCTTTGGGAACAATAAAGCCTGATGGAAGTGCCCAGGGCACAGCCACCACTACAGTTAATAATAACACCACCATTATTCTCAACGGAACTTCTATTGCGACCCCCATTGCAGCAGGTGGTACCGCTTGTTTCATTCAGGCATTCCCAACGATGGACAGAGATCTGATGAGGACAAAGCTGAGACAAACAGCTTCTCTTTACCCCAACCACACCGATCAGATGGGATATGGTATTCTGAATTTCGGAAGTTTATATAATTCAGTATTAAGCACTTCGGAAACTGCCAAAAAAGACAACTCTATCATCTATCCGAACCCTGCTAAAAATATCCTGAATGTAAGAACTGAAAATGAAGTAACCTCATTGGAAGTTTATGATCATTTGGGAAGACTGATCAGGAAAAACAATAAACAAAAATCTATAAAGGTGGAAGATTTTGCAAAAGGGGTTTATTACCTTAAAATTCAGTTGAAAGACAGGTTTCATTTTGAAAAATTCATAAAAGAATAATATTTTTTTAATCTGTAATGCTTATAAATATCGTCCTGCCTTATTATAGAAATTAAATTACGGCTGAAACCATTAGGCCTAGGTTAAAAATAAAAAAAACGGACATAAGCCCGTTTTCTGATATCTATTTTCACTGTATTGTAAAAAATTACATTACGCTGAATTTCTGCTTGCATTAATATTTCCGAATAAGGAACGGGTCACCAGCTTTTCATAGGCTTCTTTATTGCCTTCCCCTTTCTGGATTTTCATTAAAGCATACTGCTGAATACTTAGCAGCGGAAGTACAATTTTTTCACGGATTTTAACCGACTTTCTGGATAAAGGATCTTCCTCCTGAAGCATTTTAAAACCTGTTAACTCCAGCATAATCTCTTTTGAAAGTTCATATTCATCAAAAAGAATATTCCAGAATGCACCGAATTTAGGATTATTTTTAATATAATAGGTTAAAGGAAAATAAGACTTGTTCATACTCATCATAGAGTTTAACACTAAAGTTTTAAAGAAATCAGAACCTTTATACAGTTCTCTTACTTCTTCAAACCTTCCCTTCTCTTTCATCTGCTGCATAGCATATCCAAAACCAAAGAATCCGGGAACATTTTGCTTTAATTGTGACCATGATCCCACAAACGGAATGGCTCTTAAATCTTCAAATTTCAGTTCGTTTCCATTTCCTCTTTTGGAAGGACGGCTTCCTATATTTGTTTTTCCATAATATTCCAGAGTACTCATTTCCTGCAGATAGGGAACAAACATGGGATGAGCCTTAAGATCTGAATATTTCTGATAGCTCATATTGGCCAGTTCAATAATTAATGCTCTTTCTTTTTCGGTAAGGTCTTTTTTTGCATTTTTAAATACATCATTTTCAACTCCGGCGGTCAGAAGCTGTTCGAAGTTGTATTTTGCCTGTTCTTTGTTTCCAAAAATACTGGTAATGGTTTGCCCCTGAATAGTGAGTTCAATTTTATTGTTGGCAATTGTTTTCCCCTGTGAAGCGTAGAAGTCATGGGTCTTCCCTCCTCCTCTTGCCGGTGGGCCTCCTCTTCCGTCAAAAAATACAACTTTGATGTTATTCTCTTCAGAGAGTTTCGTAAGAAGTTCTTTTGCCTGGTAGATTTCCCAGTTTGCTTTCAGATAACCACCATCTTTTGTGCCATCAGAAAATCCAAGCATAATAGTCTGTTGGTTTCCTCTTTTTTCAAGATGCTTTTTATAAACTGGATTCTGATATAGCTCGCTCATTACATTTTTAGCGTTGGCAAGACCTTCCATGGTCTCAAAAAGCGGAACAATATCCATATTGATCTCTTCATCTCTGTATCCACAAATTTTAAAGAAAGCATATACGTTCATGACATCTTTCACCGCATCAGAATTGGAAATAATGTAACGGTTCATACCTCTTAATCCATTCAGACGCTGAATTTCCGAAACCTGTGATACCGTTAACAGAGTATCCTTTACAATATCTTCAAAATCATCTGCATTTACTTTCTCCGGGATCTGAATCAGTGTATTGAATTTCTTTTCCGAATCAGCTTCTTCATTTCCATATATTTTGGCAAAAACATCATCTATTACCTTCTGATGGATCCTGCTGTCTTGTCTGATATCTAAAGTTGCAAAGTGAGTTCCAAAAATTTTCACACGGTCCCTGAAGTTCGCCAAAAGATCTAAAAACAGAGAATTATGCTCATTAATTAATATTTTCTCTGCTTCATCGGCTCTTTTTAAAATATCTTCTGCCGTAATACTTTTACCATCAAAAATAGCAGTATACAATTCTTCACTTAGCTGAGTCAAAACCTCCGAAACCCCTCTAAAACTCAATCTTCTTCTGATAAATTTCAAATGGCTGTAATAGGATTTTAAAATTGCAGAGCGAAGTTCTTCCGATACTCTTTTGGTAACATCAGCTGTTACAAAAGGATTCCCGTCTCTATCTCCTCCCGGCCAGAAACCAAGCTGGATAATATCTTCATGCAGGTGGAAATGTCCGTTTCCAAAAGTTTTTTTGATCTTCGTAAACAGTTCACCAATGGTATCATAATACACATATCTTAAATAGGAAATAATACTCAGAGCCTCATCTATGGGCGTTGGTTTTTCCTTATTAACAAAAGGTGTTTTTCCAAGCTGCTGCAAAAGGGTATCAATCTGTGTGACAGAATCACTGGTGATCGCTCCTCTTAAATCCTGAATAATTCTCTGTACTGAGCTCGGATAAAATTGCGTAGGGTGAGCTGTAAATACAACCTTGACCGTAAAATCCTTTAATTTTTCGCGTACCTTTTCAATTTTATGATCCTGGAAAGAACGTTCAAAAAGGTTGGTCACCGTTCCGCTGTCACTTTCGGAATGAAGGTTAGGAAAGGCAGCGTCCTCAATACTGTCAAACAAAACAACCTGTCTTTCTATATATTGAATGATTTTAAAAAGAAGCTCCAGTTTTTGTTCCTCCGTCTGAAGGTCTGTATGATTCTTAAAAAATTCTTCTACAATTTCCTCAGGAGTTTTTCCTGCTTCATAACCGGTTCTGCTTTCCTCATAAAGAAACGGAAGAAGCATCCCGATATTGGTCATTTTATCATAAGGCAGGCTCATAAATAATGAATTGTAAATCTGGAATTTATTTTCCACAATCTGCCTGAATTTTTCTGCGCGTTGGTCGTGTATCATATAACAAATGTAAGTGATTTTGGAATTAAATTAATTGACAAATGACAAAAAATTTAAGAATAAAAAGCAAAAATTAATGTTATTTTTTGCTTAAAAATCAATTGGTTTAAGTGCCATTGTATAATTTATATAATAAGCTTCAATTCCAGCACAAGTAAACAGATCGGATAATTTGAAATATAAGTAATATATTGACCATTTATATTTATTTACAGAAGGATTGTAATAAAGTCGGTTTCCAGAGTGTTTACTTATAAATCAATTCACATGAAGATTCTAATAACCTCAGTATTTTTTTCATTATTATTAAATGCATCTCTATTTTCGGGACAAGCAGCACAAAATACCTCCGACAGTATAGATATCTTTATTAAAAGTAAAATGGAACAGCTGAGAATTCCCGGACTTCAATTGGGGATTATCAGAAATGGGAAACTTGAGAAAATGACCAGTTATGGGTTTGCTAACATTGAACATCATGCCGTGACACAAAACCAGACTGTCTTTTCCATCAATTCCATGACCAAGGCATTCGTAGGGGTTGCCATATTACAGCTACAGGA
This sequence comes from Chryseobacterium sp. Bi04, assembly GCF_918698085.1. GTDB lineage: Bacteria > Bacteroidota > Bacteroidia > Flavobacteriales > Weeksellaceae > Chryseobacterium. The sequence continues at coordinate 273,112 of NZ_CAKKLP010000002.1, read as the reverse complement.
ACAGGGAAAATTAAAAACAGATGACCCAATTTCAAAATACCTTAATGATATCCCGGAGAAATGGAAAACAATTACTATTAAACAATTATTGAGTAATACATCCGGCCTGCCCAATAACATTGATGAGAAAGAGCAGGTATTGGGTGACGGAACGGAAGAAAAGAACTGGGAAATGGTGAGGAAACTTCCTATGGAGTCTGTTCCCGGAAGTAGGTTCAGTTATAATCAAACCGGTTATTATATTTTAGGAACAATAATCACACAACTTAGTGGAAAACATTTCACAAAATTTATTGAAGAAAATCAATTCAAACGCTGCCAAATGCTTATTACGCAATTTGGAGACTCCAACGATATTATTGAGAACAGTGCAGGAGCATATTCTACAGTAATTAATAAAGACGGCAAATGGATTAATGATAGAAATCTTCACAATGTATTTGTTAATTTTCCCATTTTTTTCCGGACGGCTACGGGAATTCTTTCTTCTGCTGAAGATATCAGCAAGTGGCTTATAGCATTACAGGATGGAAAACTATTTCAACGTGAAAAAAGCCTAAAAGAACTTTTCACCACAGTAAAGCTCAATGATGGAAGTATTGGAGGTTTCAACAAACTGACAAATGGATATGCTTTGGGATGGCCAACAGTTGTAAGATCTGAACATCCTGCCGCAGCTCCTGTAGGCGGTATGCGTTCAGCACTTTTTGTATATCCTGAGGATCGTTTATCAGTTATCGTTTTAACCAATCTGCAGGGAGCAAATCCTGAATGGTTTATTGATGAAATTGCAGGATATTACATTCCTGATATGAAAATTGAAAATGGTTTTGGACTAAGCCCTAATATGAAGCTTCTTTATCATCAGGCCACACAGGATGGATTTCAGAATATTGAAAAAGCCTATCAGAAGATAAAGAAAAAACAGAAAAATTTCACAGTATCTGAAGATGACATTAATGCCTGGGGCTACCAATTTATGGGTAGAAATCTAAAAGATAAAGCTCTTCAAATTTTTAAATTCAATACAATACTTTTTCCCAACAGCTCAAATGTATATGACAGCTATGGAGAAATATTGGATGCGTTAGGACATAAAAAAGAAGCTATTGTGAGCTATAAAAAATCATTACTCCTTAATCCTGCTAATACCAATGCGGCCAATTATTTAAAAGACAATGAATAATCTTACCAATAGAAACTATCTTTAATTGACAAATGACAAAAAAGATTCATCTTCATACTGTACCATATTGGGTTCATGAAAAAGGACTATATTTATGTCCTTAGTTTAAGAAACTGTTTAAAAAAAACTTAATAATCTAAGTAGGCATTGCATTCATAATCATCAAGTTATTATTGAACAGTGTTTAAACAGTTCCTATTCTTTAGTTATTTAAGAGTCAACTCAATTTTTAAAGTATTTACACGTAAACACATTGCTAATATGCTTCAACATACCATTACTACCCTACTGTCCCTCTTCCTCTTTTCTCAGACAGTCTTTGCACAAGCCCCTGCTTTAGATATCATTCCGAAGCCTAATAAAATCAATTATCTTAAAGGAGGTTATAGCATCCCTTCCAAGCCTACCCTCTATGTTGTATCAGAATTTAAAGGTGTAGCGGACTTATTGTCCGAGCATCCTGCAATTCAGGGTTATACAATAAAGATTATAAAAAAAACGGATAAGACTCCCAATACCGGAATACGACTCATAACAGGGCTGGACACCGACAGATTTGATGACAACACCTACAGGATTGAAGTCGGGAACAATGGAATCATGGTAAAGGCAAGGAATACCAAATTGATGATCAATGCGATATACACCCTGATTCAGATTGCTTATCTCCAAAACAATCCGCAGTTTGTTCCGGCAATAGAAATAGAAGATAGTCCACGTTTTAGCTACAGAGGAATGATGCTGGATGTTTCCAGGCACTTCATGCCTTTCAGTTCAGTGAAAAAATTTGTAGATGTGATGGCACTCTACAAATTCAATTATTTACACTTGCATTTAACGGATGGAGCTGGATGGAGATTGCAAATTCTCAAATACCCTGAACTCACCCATAAAGCAGCTTGGCGGACCCATACTAACTGGAAAGACTGGTGGAACAATGGCCGTCAATATGTAGAACAAGGTACACCTAATGCCAGTGGAGGGTATTACACCCAGGATCAGGCCCGAGAACTGGTTGCTTATGCTGCCCGCAAGGGAATTACGGTGATTCCGGAGATCGAAATGCCTGCCCATTCCGACGAAGTGCTAGCCTTATTCCCTCAGCTATCCTGTACCGGACAGCCCTATACACAAGGTGAATTCTGTATAGGCAATGAAGAGACCTTTATCTTTCTTAAAAATGTACTGGATGAAGTAATTGCCATCTTTCCATCTCCTTATATCCATATTGGTGGAGATGAAGCTTCCAAAGAACATTGGAAAACTTGTCCCAAGGACCAAGCTCTCATGAAAAAAGAGGGACTTAAGAATGAAGAAGAACTCCAAAGCTACGCCATTAAAAAAATGGATCAATACCTGCAATCTAAAGGCCGTAAACTTTTGGGATGGGATGAAATTTTAGAGGGTGGATTGAGTGAAGGAGCTACAGTTATGAGCTGGAGAGGTGAAAAAGGAGGTATTAAAGCCGCTAATGCAGGCCATGATGTGATTATGACTCCAGCCAGTCATTTATATTTTGACGGTTATCAGACAGATCCACGTACCCAGCCTGAAGCATTCGGAGGGCCTGTCACTCTAGATAGAGTATACAGCTATGATCCTATACCATCTGCTATTACGACAGATAAGGCCAAACATGTTTTAGGAGCACAAGCCAATTTATGGGCCGAATATATGCCGACTTATCAGCATGTAGAATACATGGCCTTTCCAAGAGCATTAGCCCTTTCGGAAGTAGTATGGTCAAAAAAAACAGACAAAAATTGGGAAGATTTTCAAGCCAGGCTACAAAAGCATTATACCCTATTACAAAAATTAGATATCAACTATTATCGTCCGTCTTATACCATCAGATCCGAGGTTACTTTCAACCCGGAAAAACACAGCAACCTGGTCACCCTGCATACCGAACAGATCAATCCGGAGATCAGATATACCCTGGACGGAAGTGATCCTGCTGCCAATTCGATGCTCTATAGCCAGCCTATTGATCTTTCCATTACCTCAACAATCAAAGCAGCTATATTTCTCAATTCTACACGGGTAGGATCTATACAGAATATAGAACTAGATATGCATAAAGGGATCGGCAAAAATGTGATTTACCAGCAGCAATGGGATGGATATCCTGCCCAAAAAGAGCTCACCCTTACCAATGGTAAAAAAGGAGGACTCAGTTATAGCGATGGAGAATGGCAGGGTTTTACAAAAGATATAGATGTGACCGTCGATTTTGAAAAAAAAGAAGAGATCAAAAGTATAGCAATGAATTTTATGCAAATGCCAGGGCCGGGTGTATATTTCCCTGGCGAATTTGTGGTGTCTGTATCTGACAACGGAAAGACCTTCCGGGATATAGGAACTGTTAAGAATGACGTTGGCACAGATGATTCCAAATTAAAATTCAAAAAATTTGAATTGAAATTACCTAACAGCCAAGCGACTAGATTTGTTCGTATAAAAGCGACTAATCCAATGAAAGGTTATCTCTTTACAGATGAAATTATCATTTACTAAATAAAAAGCTTCCCATTGAAATTAAAGCTTAGAAAATTTGACAGTAGAAAGTTAAGCAGGGTATGGAAAATCACACCTAATATCTGGATGAAAATTTTTTGCTACAGAACAAAAACTATATAGGACCCACTGCCAGAATTATTCAGCATGAATATGACCCTACTCAGATAATTTTATATACCGACCGCCTGAACCCTCTCACAAAAAAGATGCTAGAATCTAAGCTGAAAATGATTGCTGACGGAAAGGTTACTTCAGAATATCCAATGAAATTTTTATAGCAATGAAGTTCTCCAGATCAATTGTTAATTCCTAAATTTGCAGGAAAGCACTTTCCTTTATGAAAATAATCATCACCTTTTCCCTGATCTTATCCAATCTGTTTTTTGCCCAGATCACGGTTCCGGATGATTATAAAAAAATTCCGGATATCCTGGATACTGCCGATTATTTGTACCCGTTTATTGTTCCTGATAAAGAATACCAATACTGGCGGGTGCTCAGCAATGATAACGACTATGAAAAGGCTGTTATTTATGAAAGTCAGATGCCGGATTTTATGACCATTAATGAACCTGTTCCTGAGAAAGGTTTCTTTCAGAAATGCATTGGTAATAACTGTTTTTCATATATTCTGGCATGCAAAAAAGACAGATCTGTATATTTTTCCAATGAACAGCAGCTCAGGGATTTTATGGGAAGTGTAGATAACCTTCCTGAAGCTATTTTATTGGCAAAAACGTATGGGTATTCAATTGATACAAAGAATAGATTCACAAGCTCTTATAAAATGGAAGACCGCTATATTTCACTATATGCTTTACAATCTAAAGGTTGTCCTGTTATTAAAGAATCATTTTTACTCAAAATCAATAGGAAAACCGGAAAATTAGATGCAAAAAGTAATGGAATTTATTCCAAAAATGAAGACTGCTCTGCCTTATAACCTGTTGGAAAAACGCAAGGCCGCAAAGTTATTTACAAATTTAATGCTATAAGACGCAAGGATTTTATCTTCAAATAGTTTTTTAAATATACTCTACAATCTAAAGGTTATCTTGTTATTAAAGAATCATTTTTTATTAAAATCACTAGGAAAAACCAGAAAAATAGAAGCAAAAAGTAACGGAATCTATTCCAAAAAACCAAGACTGCTCTGCCTTATAACCTGTTGGAAAACGCAAGGCCGCAAAGTTATTTACAAAATTTAATGCTATAAGACGCAAGGATTTTATCTTCGATAAAAATTAAACGGACTATTTCGTCTTCAAATGGTTTTTTAAATATACTCTACAAGCTAAAGGTTATCCTGTTATTAAAGAATCATTTTTAATTTTATTCCAAAAGCGAAGACTGCTCGGTCTTATAACCTGTTGGAAAAACGCAAGGCCGCAAAGTTATTTACAAAATTTAATGCTATAAGACGCAAGGATTTTATCTTCGATAAAAGTTAAACGGACTATTTCGTCTTCAAATGGTTTTTTAAATATACTCTACAATCTAAAGGTTCCGGTAATAGTTCCTCTTAAGAAACATTGTCATTTAGCTTCAACTTTTAAAGATATTTTTAATTTATAATAAGTTTACATCATATTTTTCTGTAATTTCGTTATACAACTTAAAAACATGAAAAACAACAAATTAAGTCATTTATCTTTGGAAGAATTACAGACAAAGAGAAAAAATCTACAGAATATCACCCTTGGATTTGGCATTGTAATCCTGATAGCCTTTGCTATTCTTCTATTTTTATCTGTAAAAAGTAAAAATCCGGTACTTATAGCTGCAGGCGTGGGATCTTTAATTACACTTCTACCCAGCTTTATCAATCTTGGGCAGATCAACAACGAAATAAAATCCCGGTCTTCAAAATAGTTTCCTGACCGTTAATCGTCATAATTTTACCACTTTCTTAACTTTAATTTCTTTTTGCATTTTGTAAATTTGACTTATAAAAAAATTTACAAAGAATGCTTAATTTCGAGTTTAAAAACCCAACTAAAATACTTTTCGGAAAAGGCGAAATCGCTAAAATTTCCAGGGAAATTCCTAAAGACGCCAAAATATTAATGATCTATGGTGGTGGAAGTATCAAAAGCAATGGCGTTTATGACCAGGTGAAAGACGCTTTAAAAGATCATGACTTACATGAGTTCGGCGGTGTTCCTGCCAATCCGGAATATGAAGTGCTGATTAAAGCTATAAGTTTTATCAAAGAGAACAACATCACTTATCTTCTTGCTGTAGGAGGTGGTTCTGTAATTGACGGTACCAAATTCATTTCTGCAGCCGCTAACTATAACGGAGAGCCTTGGGAAATACTGAAAAAACAGGTAAGAACTTTTGAAGGGGAAGGAATGCCTTTCGGAAGTATTTTAACGCTTCCTGCTACAGGTTCTGAGATGAATTCCGGCTATGTAATTTCCAGAAGGGAAACCAACGAAAAATTATCTTCCGGTGGTCCGGGACTATTCCCACAGTTTTCAGTTTTAGATCCTGAAGTAATCAGATCTATTCCAAAAAATCAGATCATTAACGGAATTACTGATGCTTATACTCATGTTTTGGAACAATACATGACTGCACCGTCTTCTGCTGATCTTCAGGAAAGAATTGCTGAAAGTATTTTGATCAGCCTGCAGGAAACGGCTCCAAAAGTACTGGCTGATGATTTCAACTACGATGCTGCCGGAAACTTTATGTGGTGCTGTACAATGGCCTTAAACGGGCTGATCCAGAAAGGAGTGATCACCGACTGGGCTGTACACGCAATGGGCCACGAGCTGACAGCTTATTTCGGCATTGACCATGCAAGAACTTTAGCGATCATTGCTCCTTCTCATTACCGTTATAATTTTGACAATAAAAAAGGAAAACTGGCGCAATACGCTGAAAGAGTTTGGGGTATTAAAGACGGAACTGTAGAGGAAAAAGCTGAAGCAGGAATCAAAAAAATGGAAGACTTCTTCCATAGCCTACAGATTAAAACAAAACTTTCTGAATACACAGAAGACTACAAAGGTACTGCTGAAAGAGTAGAAAAAGCCTTTACAGACAGAAACTGGCTGGGTCTTGGAGAATATAAAAAACTGACTCCCCAGGATGCTTATAAAATTGTGGAAATGAGCTATTAATATAGACAGGAAAACAATAATGATATTAAAAGCGGGCTATAGTCCGCTTTTTTAGGTGTTACTAAAGCTTCAGGCACATTATACGGATGATGTTCATTGAAAATAGTTCGTCTCTTGGGGATTTTTTGATATATATTCTAAGGAGAATAAAGTTCTTTTCTATCAAACTTTAATAATAAAATGCTGAATCTTCAAACGAATTGTTTTTCTACCTGCCGGCTTGGTAGCTTTAAAGCCAGACCATAATTCCAAATTATCTTATTTATAAACATTTGTTTAAAAAATAATGATTTCATTATAAATATTTCAAATTTATTTATATTTTAGCATATTCTTAAATTTGTGAAAATGAAAAAACAGCTACTTTTATTTGCCTTTTCTGCTTTGGCGCTTACTTCTTGTAAAGATGATGATATGCAAGCTTATGAAATGGATATTATTAAAGGAGATTGGAAAGAAACCAAAAGAGAAGTTATTTCCGGAAAAGATAATAAAACGGTGCTTTCTTCTTCTACTCCAGAAGGGTGCGATCAAAAAAACACTCTTTTCTTCAGAACCGATTTTTATGTCAGTTATACTGCTTATTCCGGAACAGGGGGGGCAGACTGCCAGGTTAACGGAAAAAGTGAAGGAAAATACACCTATGATGCTGATGCTAAAATTTTAGGGATCAAGTTTGATGAAGATGAGAACAACAACTATAGGGTTGATATCTTATCCGGTACAGAACTTAGATTGGCTCAACAGTTTGGTAACTATGACCAGGATGGAGATAAAATTCCGGATGTGACGTATGTATCCTACAAAAGATAAATGATAAACTCCCGTTATTAATCGGGAGTTTTTTATTACTTTTATCTGAAATTAAAAATTGAAACAATGAAGAAGATTCTCTCAGCATTTCTAATGCTGTTTTTTGCTATTTCCTTTTCTCAGGAAAAAAAACCAATGTTCTGGCAGGACATCCAAAATTTCAAAAAAGAAAATCAACAAAACCCACCCCCTAAGGATGCTATTTTGTTTTTAGGAAGTTCATCTTTTACCAAATGGACTGATGTGGCATCTTATTTTCCTGACAAAACAATCATCAACAGAGGTTTTGGAGGCTCAAGGCTTACAGACCTCAATGATTTTGCTGATGACCTTTTAGCGCCCTATCAGCCTAAACAGATTATTATTTACTGTGGTGAAAATGACTTTGCAGACAATCATCAGCTGAAAGCTCAAAAATTAGTTAACCGATACAAGGCTTTCTACAAAAAAATCCGTGAAAGATTTCCAAATATTGAGGTGGATTATATCTCAATAAAGTACTCTCCGAGCAGAGAAAAACTTTGGCCACAGATGAAAGAAGCCAATAAAAAGATTGCCGATTTTATGAAAAAACAACCTAACGCCGAATTTATTGATGTTACCAAAGCTATGGAAGATGCCAACGGAAATGTAAGGAAAGATATTTTTGTGGAAGATATGCTGCATTTTAAACCCGAAGGATACCAGATTTGGAAAAAGGTTTTGGATCCTTATATGAAATAAAAAACCTATCAATAATCCTAATTATTTGATTTACATGTAATTATAAAGAATATTAGAAAAGAATTATTTTTTACCTGTGATCTGTATTTTTTTCTTTTCTTTGATAGATTAATATAAAAAATCACACCAATGAGAAAATTATTATTTCTGGCAGTTTCTGCCTTTCTACTGTTATCTTCATGTGATAACGATGACAACAGTGAGCCTACCGTATTAGGAACCTGGAAAATGACAAAAGAGATGTATATTTCCGGGAAGGACAATTCTATTTTTGATTCTACCCCTTATTCTGCTTGTAAAAGCCAGTCCAATTTTGTATTTGCAGCAGATAATACAGCTACTTTTAGCCAGTATGACCTTAATGGAACTACTTGTACATTAAAAAATAGCAGCAATTTTACATACTCCTATGACAGCAAGACCAAAACATTAACATTAGATGCTAATAATACTCAGGAATCTTATGTTCTAAACTCTCTTACGGATAATGAAATGCAGATTTTAACAAATACTGATGATTACAATGATGATGGAATTGATGACAAATCTGTAATCGTTTTCAACAAATAGAAAAAGGTCTGGATTTCCAGACCTTTATTTTTATTTCTTTCTCTTAGATTTTGATATTGCCTTTTGCTGGGCTCTGTTGGCTCCAAATTTCTTTGGCTCTTTTCTTTTTGAAGGTCCACCCCAGTTTTCCTTTTTATTCTTATCCTTTTTCTCGTGAAATGCTCCTCCTCCTTCATTCAGTTTTACCTGTACAGGGTTTTTCATTACCACTTCATCTTTTTCAGAAGCAATTTTGGCAGGATTAATTTTCACTCCTTCAGGGAAGTCATGAAATATCAATTCTTTATCCATCAATAGCTCGATATCAAGAACTAAAGGCTCTTCTTTCTTCGTTACAAAAGTGATTGCTTTACCGTCTTTATCTGCTCTACCGGTTCTACCGATTCTGTGGATATACTGTTCCGGAATATCAGGTGTTTCAAAATTGATCACATGAGTAATATTGGAGATATCAAGACCTCTGGCCATTACATCAGTAGTAATCAGCCCTCTGATCTCTTCATTCTCAAAGCTTTTCATTGCCTTAAGCCTATAGTTCTGAGATTTATTCGAATGGATCACGTCAAACTGCCCAGGAAACAGCTCATCAATTTTAGTAAAAAGAAGGTCGGCATGCCTTTTATTATTATTAAAAATCAGAACTTTAGACATATCCGTTTTAGTCTTCAATAAATGCTCAAGTAAATTGATCTTGGTATTGAAGTTTTCAACTTTATAAGCTGTCTGTTCTATTTTTTCAAGAGGAGTTCCGGATTTTGCCAATGAAATTTCTACCGGATTAGCAAAATACTCGTCCAGCATTACATCTACGGCTTCTGTCATGGTTGCAGAGAAAAGAATATTCTGTCTCTTCTCTCTCATCATTTCAAAAATATGGGTAAGCTGTGGTCTGAAACCTAAATTAAGCATCTCATCAAATTCATCAATGATCAGTCTCTGAACTTCTTTCAGGGAAATGGCATTATCTATGGCAAGGTCCATTACCCTTCCCGGAGTACCTACCAGAATATCACAACCGTTATTGAACAGCAGTTTTTGGGTATTGATATTTTTTCCTCCATATATTCCAATTACTCTTGCAGTAGTATTTACAGTCAGTTTTTCAAGAATTTCAGCTACCTGAACTACTAATTCTCTTGTAGGAACAAGTACCAAAACAGTTGGATTTCCTGCTTTATTGTATTTCCAAGCTTTAAGAACTGGCAGAAGATAGGCTAATGTTTTACCGGTTCCGGTTTGGGCAATTCCCATTACATCTCTTCCGGAAAGAATAGGCTTTATACTCTTCTCCTGGATTGGAGTAGGTTCAAATAATTCCATATCCGCTAAAACATCAAGAATTTTAACCGGTAGGTCAAAATCTGCAAAAGTGAGTTTTTCCATTTTGCAAAGATAGGTATTAAAATGTATAATGTAAAATCAGGTTTTAGGAGACAGGCAGAAGGGGCTGTGAGGAAGAGGGATATGGAAACTTGAGACTTTGAGACTTGAGACTAACCGGTAATCAGCAGCTTTTGATGCCAATGATCGTGTTTTTAGAAAATGGAATAAAGATATATAAGATATGAGATTTCAGATTTCAGAACTGTGTAAAAACCTGAGAATTTTTAATTTATTTTAAAGCTTTTACTGCTCACTTTAATATCATCATTTTCCCATTTGCTTGAGGTAATGATAACATATCCTTTCTTTTTCGGGTCTTTTTTAATAGGAAATTTTTCTTCCTCCCATTGATTACAATGTGTAGAGATAGGAGGAACCAAAGGCTTCCATCCGGTTTTACCTAATGTATACACATACAGAGGGTGCCAGCAGCTTGTACACCATCCGGGATAAAAGCCCATCTCATCTTTTCCATCACCATTAAGGTCTCCCAGGTTATATAAAGTACCGTCATAGGCCGGAGAAATGATGAATGGCTTTATCTTTTTATCACTGAAATAAATAGTTGTTTCACACTTTCCATCACAGTCATCATTACAGTCATTAACTTTAGTGTAGGCATTTTCTTTTGTTCCGTTACCGTCAAAATCTCCCAACACTCCTTTTTCAGAAGTTACCTGAGCCATAAACAGTGAACTCCAGAAGATAAAAGCAGATACAATACTAGTTTTCATGATTATTTTTGTTTTTTTATTGGATGTATGGTTTCTGGTTTTGAAGTGTAAATTTATTGATCATATGTGATAAAGCCAAAAACTTTCAACCCACCTCTTAACTCTTAACTCTTAACTCTTAACTTCAACCCTTACTCCTCCTCTCCTATTTCCTTGTTATTCTAAGCAAAATAACTAAAATTAAAATGACTGAGAAAACAAATCCCAGCACAGCAACCAAAGAGAGTTCTCCTATCCGCGGTCCCGATTCGGAAGCAAAAACAATGGCTGTAGCAATAATATTTGCACCCAATATCATCGCCAGAATCAGATTGGTCACACTGGATTTTATCAGCTGATTCGTTTTTTCAATATTTTTGATTTCACTGGAGACCGTAAATTTATTTTCATCCAGTTTTTGAAGTACAGAACGGAGTTCTCGGGGAATTTCATCTACATTATCCGTGAAATTCATCATTTTATCCAATCCTGTTTTTAAAATATTCTTGGGATTGATCTTTTTGGTGAATATTTTTTTGGTGTAGGGATGAAGGCTTTTAACGATATCCAATTCGGGATTAATATTTCTGCCCACTCCTTCTATCAGGCTGATTCCTTTAAACAGGAGATAAAAATAATCAGGCATATAAAGCCTGTTATCTTTCAGGATATCCTTCATTTTATTGATGATAACCTGAATATTAATTTCCTGCAGTGATGAGCTGTGCACAAAGTTCAGAATATCTTCAACATCATTTTCAAACCTTCTTTCATCAGGAATCTCATAGCTTATTGCCATTTTTTTGAGATAGCGAACGATTTTATGTGGATTTTTGGCAACAAAACTGACGATCAGATTTTCAAGAATCTCCTTATCATTAGGCTGAATTTTACCCACTGCCCCAAAATCAATAAAGACAATTTTTCCGTCCTTTTTCACTAAAATATTTCCGGCATGCGGGTCTGCATGAAAAAAGCCGTAATCTAAAATCTGAGAAACAAAAAGCCTCAATCCTGCTTCAGATACTTTTACAGGATCAATATGATTGGCTAAAAGAGCTGATTTATCTGTCACCTTTATTCCATCAATAAATTCCATACAAAGAATATTGTTATTGGAAAATTCTTCGTATATTCTGGGAACGTAGGTTTCTTTATTATTTTTAAAATTAAGACGGAACTGTTGGATATTATTTTTTTCGTTAATCAGGGAAACCTCCTCCAATAATGATTTTTCAAAAGTAGAAATAGCTTGCTTCAGGTTGAGTTTCTCTCCTATTTCGGAATAGGCTGATAATAGTTTCTCCAAATCCTTTATCAACAGCAGGTCGTCTTCAATTACAGATTGTACATCAGGCTTTCTGAGCTTTAAGATCACCGAGCTTCCATCCTGCAAGACCGCTTTATAGACCTGGGCAATAGAAGCTGTAGCCAGAGGTTTTTTCTGAATCTCCAGAAAATGGTCTTTTACAGAAATATTAAACTCATTTTCCAGCATATCTTCCACATCCATTTCTACTGTTTCTACCTTGTCCTGTAGTTTCTGTAATTCCTGAATAAGCTCCGGTGGCAAAAGGTCCTCCCGGCTGCTAAATGTTTGCCCAAGCTTTACAAAAGTAGGGCCCAGCTCTTCCAGCACCAATCTGATTCTTTCATAAACTGTTCCTTTTGAAATAATTTCATCTGAATTGGCTGAAACTTCTTCCTGCTTATTTCCTCCGTTCATTCTTGCCAGCATATCTTTAAAACCGTATTTACTCAACACGGAAATGAGCCTGGCAGACCTTTTCAGTTTTCGTTGCTGCTTGTCAAACATAATATATTAATAATAAGTGCAATTTACTCCAAAAACTGTTCCCAACCTTATTTTAAAAAAAAGTGTTTAATAAAAAAACTGCCAGAACACTGACAGTTTTTTTGTACTCAATTTTTAGATTTATTTATCTTTTCATTCTATTTTAGTTATTATCTACTACCCTGACATTTTCTGCCTGAGATCCTTTTGGGCCCTGTACAATATTAAATTCTACAACCTGCCCTTCTGACAAAGATTTTAAAGAGCCGACAATCGCTGAATGATGACAAAAAATAGTATTTTCACTTCCTTCCAGGGTAATAAAGCCATATCCTTTCTCTGTGTTATACCATTTTACAGTTCCTTTTTGCATAATTTTTCAGTTTTTATTAAAAAATAAATATAATCATTCTGAAGCATATATTAAAAATTTCAAACATATAATCAAGATTTTACTACATTTAAATCAATCATAATAATAAAATTCTAACACTAGTGATAAAACATAATATATTTTTCTATATTTACAGCGTACAAAATAATAAAACAAACCAATAAAAGTATTACAAAATGAAAAATTTACGTAACAACAAACTATCAAGAGAACAATTAAAAGGTATTGCAGGGAATGGTATCATCATCGGTAACTGTTCATACCAGTGCTGTCCTACTGATGGAAGACCTCAATGTCCGGGATTAATCTGCCCGGCTGTAGTATGTCCGAAATAAAAATAAGAGTAAATTCAAGTCCTGAAAAGGATAATAGTTAATAAATCCGGAGAAAATTCTCCGGATTTATTGTTTTTTATTCATCAAGCTATATATATCAACAAATGGAGAATTTGGAACAATAAAAAAAGGTTTTCGGATAATAAAAGGTTTTCTTCCGCAGCATACATTTGTAGCAGAACAAAATAAATAGTAAAAAACCAAATTATGTTGCGAAAAATCATTTCAGCGGGTCTGCTTACCATCTTTTTTGTAATGGTAGCTCCACAGGTAAAAGCACAAATGGGCTCGGCAAATTCAATTGCTGCAGCAATGACTTCTAAAATGGATTATTTAAATCTTACTGAAAGCCAAACCAACAAAGCCTTATATTTTAATAAGGTGGCTGCTGAATCTCTGGATGCCCTTGATGAGAAAGTTGGAGACAATTCTAACATCCTGAATAACAAAGCTATTTCCAGTGAGTTAATAGGAATTATGGTACAGCGTGACAAATCATTGAGGACCATTCTAACTCCTGAACAAATGACAAAGTTTGAAGCCAACAGAATCAAAGAGCTGGCCGGTTATAGAACTTTAGTTATGATCTCTTTACTGGATCTTACTGATGAGCAGATTCCAAAAGCTTATACGATCAATCTTAAAGCAGCAGAAGGCATGCAGAATGATCTGGATAAAAGGAATAACAGCAATAAAAAAACAAATGATCAGGAAGCGCGCCGCATTATCACTGATGGATTTAAAAGTGTGGATAAAGATTTTGAAACGATCCTGAGCCCATCACAGTTAAAAACATATAAAGACAACGAGCAACTACTTATAGATGCTGTAAAGCATGATAAAAAGGTATAATTGCGCCCTATTTATACTTCTCCAATTTATTTATAGACTCGTTTTAAACCACCTCTGCTATTGAGGTGGTTTTATGTATCATACTTATTTATCGTTATTTCAGGTAAGTATCATAAAGATCTTTTCTTCTGTCATTCATCACCTGTACTGAGCCGTTATGATGAAGATCTTTCAGTAAATTTAGGTCTACATCCACTATTAAGGTCATTTCCGTGTTTGGGGTAGCTTCTCCTTTCACTGCATTTGAAGGAAAAGCAAAATCTGAAGGAGTAAATACTGCAGCCTGTCCAAACTGGATGTCCATATTATTAACTCCCGGAAGATTTCCTACACATCCCGCAATGGCTACATAGCATTCATTTTCAATAGCTCTTGCAGCAGCACAATGGCGTACTCTGATATAAGCATTCTGGGTATCTGTAAGATAAGGGACAAATAATATCTTCATGCCCTGATCTGCTAAAATCCTCGGTAATTCCGGAAATTCTACATCATAGCAGATCACAAGGCCTATTTTGCCACAGTCGGTATCAAAAACTCTAATTTCATTTCCCCCTTTCATTCCATAATATTTCCTTTCATTCGGGGTAATATGGATTTTTCTGTATTCATCGATACGGCCGTCACGGTGTAACAGATAGCTTACATTATAGAGATCATTATTATCAGGGTCAAAAACAGGCATACTTCCGGAAATAATATTTACATTATAGCTGATAGCCAGCTCGGAAATTTTATTCTTGATATTCTCACTTAATTTGGCCAGTTCTATCATGCTGTCTCTTTCTGAAAGTTTATTGAAAGGTGCCAGCAAAGGCGTATTGAAAAGTTCGGGGAATAATACGAAGTCTGATTTGTAATCTCCCATTACATTGACAAAAAACTCCACCTGCTCATAAAAGGCATCAATATTCTTAAAATGCCTCATCTGCCATTGTACCAGCCCTAACCGGATGATGCTATCCTGCATTGTATTCGGTTTTTTACTGTAATAGATATTATTCCATTGCAGAAGAACAGCATTTTCCAATGACGACTCGTCTTCGGGAAGGTATTTTTTCAGAATTCTTATAGGAAGAAAGTTATTGGAAAGCTGAAAAGATAATACGGGATCATAAATTTCCTTGTCTCTCACCCTTCGTATGTATTCCCTTGGAGAAAGCTCATGGCTGTATTTATGATAGTTCGGAATTCTGCCCCCCAGAATAATTGATTTCAGATTAAGAAGCTCGCATAATTCTTTTCTGGCGTCATAAAGTCTTCTTCCCAGGCGCAGCTCACGAAACTCCGGATCCACAAAAACTTCAATTCCATACAGTACATTTCCTGTTGACAAATGGGTATTAAATGTATAGTTCCCTGTAATATCCACATAGGTGTGGTCATCTCCGAATTCATCATAGTTCACAATAATGGAAAGTGCTACTGCAGCCAGTTTTCCATCTACAGTAATACAGATTTGACCTTTGGGAAATATCCTTGTAAGTTTTTCAATGCTTTTTTTAGACCAGATTGATTCCGACATCTGGGGATAGGCACGCTTCATTGTTACAACCAGTTCATCATAATCCTGAACGCTCAGGGGTCTTGTTTCTATTTGCATTTGATGTAATTTTACCTAAATTTAGGGAAAAATAATTAAGAAAATATAATAGAAGTGGGTACTTGCATAAAATACACTGATGAAAATAATATTGAAATACCAAAAGAACAGCTTCACAAGCTTTCGGAATTTAACTGCTTAACTTATGATTCTACCACTAAGGAGCTTAAAAAAATAGAACGGTTTTTAAAAAACTACAGAACACAGCAAATTGAACAATTAGGAGGTGAAGTTTATCTTTCTCCTGAGGAAGAATCATCAGAAATCATTACTAATCATATAGATATTGGATCATTTGGCAAGCCCTGGACATTCTATTATAATAAAGAAAAGAACAATCAGGGAGATACACAATGGGAGTACATATTTTATCGTAATCGCAGTCTGTTGGGCAAGGGTATTTTAGTATTTGATAATAAAAATAGAAAATTAGCCGGCTGTGCAATAGATCTAATAACAGGATTTAAAACTGAAAAATTTAAAAACTTCTATGGTGATCCTTCTGTATTTGATTATGAATTCCAGAATGAAACAATACCTAATATTGAATTTAAATATAAACAGGATGATTCTATCGAAGAAGTTTATTTCCGGGATGATGATTATTCGTTAAGAGAATTCCTTAATAATGATGAAATAATTACAAAATTTCCCTGGAAAGAAAACCAGTATTATCACTCTTTTGATCCCATGCTTTCCTCAAACTAAAAATAAAATCCCACCAAAAAGGCGGGATTTATATTATAAATTCAAGTCAAAACTATTCCCACTCAATAGTTGCAGGTGGTTTGCTTGAGATATCATAAGCTACTCTGTTGATTCCTCTTACTTCGTTGATGATTCTGCTTGAAACAGTATCTAAGAACTCATAAGGCAGTCTGCTCCATGTTGCAGTCATGAAGTCAATGGTATTAGCAGAACGAACTACTGCTGTATATTCGTAAGTTCTTTCGTCTCCCATTACTCCTACAGATTTTACCGGTAGAAGGACTACGAATGCCTGAGATACTTTCTCATAAAGGTCATTTTTGTATAATTCTTCAATGAAAATATCGTCAGCTTCCTGAAGTATTCTTACTTTTTCAGCATCTACGGCTCCCAATATTCTGATTCCTAACCCAGGTCCAGGGAAAGGGTGTCTGTATACCAGGTGATGAGGAATACCCAATTCTTCACCTACCTTTCTTACTTCATCCTTGAAAAGCTCTCTTAGAGGCTCTAATAATTCGAATTCCATATCTTCAGGAAGTCCTCCCACGTTATGGTGAGACTTAATTACTGCAGATGGTCCGTTTACAGACTGGCTTTCGATAACGTCAGGATAAATAGTACCCTGGGCAAGGAATTTAGCACCTTCAATTTTGTGAGATTCTTCGTCAAAAACGTGAATAAACTCGTTTCCGATAAGTTTTCTCTTTGCTTCCGGATCATCTACTCCCGCTAATTTTGAAAGAAATCTTTCCTGAGCATCCACCATTTTAATGTTCATATGGAAATGTTCTCCATACTGATCCATTACTTTTCTTCCTTCGTCCTTTCTCAATAATCCTGTATCTACGAAGATACAAGTCAACTGGTCACCAATTGCTTTATGAATCAAAACTGCAGCTACAGAAGAGTCTACACCTCCTGAAAGGCCAAGGATCACTTTGTGGTCTCCTACTTTCTCACGGATTTCTTCAACTGTTTTTTCGATATAGTTAGTCAGCTTCCAGTTTTTCTCTGCATTACAAATTGCAAAAACAAAGTTTTCCAGCATTTTCCCTCCTTCTTCGGTATGAGAAACTTCCGGGTGAAACTGAACACAGTAGATTTTAGTCTCTTCATTAGAGATCGAAGCAATTACTCCTGATTTTGCATTTAATTCAAAACCTGCAGGAAGCTCTCCCACTTCATCAAAGTGGCTCATCCAAACCACAGAGTTTTGAGTAACCCCTTTTAATAGAGAGCTTTCTTTAACGATCTCCAGGTTTGCTTTACCGTACTCTCCTTTTTCTCCTTTATTTACTTTACCTCCTAAAAGGTGTGCTGTCATCTGCATTCCGTAGCAAATTCCCAATACAGGAATTCCCTGCTCATATAATGCTTTCTCCACCAGGTGCGCATTTTCTGCATTTACAGAGCTTGGTCCCCCGGAAAGGATAATTCCTTTTGGCTGTTTTGCTAAAATATCTTGTAAAGGTGTATTGTAAGGTAAGATTTCAGAGTATACTCCCATCTCACGGATTCTTCTTCCGATAAGCTGATTGTACTGGGATCCGAAATCTAAAATAATAATACCGTTGTTCATTTTTGATGATTGATTTGTTTGAAAGATATCAGATTTCAGACATCAGGTCTCAGATTTTTGGTCTGAAGTCTGGAATCTGGCATCTGAACTCTTATTTCTAAATATTAACTGTTTTACAAAAAAAGACTTGGAATGTTTCCAAATCTTTTTTTGTGATTTTTATTAGAACTTTCCGATGTCTTCTCTGTAGAAGCCATAATCGAAATGTACGTGGCTTGCGTCTTCGTAAACTTTCTTGCGGGCATCTTCAAAAGTAGCTCCTGTCGCTACGATGTTCAGAACTCTACCGCCATTGGAAACTACTTTGTCTCCTTTTCTCATAGCACCGGCATATAATAATTTACTGTGGGTTACTTTATCTTCTCCTGTAATCTCGAAACCTGTTTCGATATTTCTTGGATAGCCTCCCGAACACATAACAAGACATATTGCTTTTTCGTCTTTAAACTTAAGCTCAATATCTTTTCCGTCCATACAATCCTGGATTACATCCAGAAGATTATTTTCCATAAGAGCCATCAATACCTGAGTTTCAGGATCTCCGAATCTCATGTTGTATTCAAGAAGGTAAGTTCCTTTTTTAGTGATCATTAATCCGAAGAAAATGATTCCTTTAAAGCTGAAACCTTCTGCTTTAAGACCTTTAACGGTAGGTTCTAAAATATTCTGTTCGAAATCTGCATAATGCTCCTGGGTAAATTCAGGGCTTGGTGCTACTGAACCCATACCTCCTGTATTAGGTCCTGTATCTCCTTTTCCAGCCTTCTTATAGTCTTTTGCTGCAATACAAGGGAATAATTTTTCTCCGTTAGAGAATGCAATAATTGAAGCTTCAAAACCTTGTAAATATTCTTCAATAACTAAACGGATACCGGCATCACCATAGATTCTTCTGATCATGAAATCATGGATGGTAGCTTCTGCTTCTTCAAGTGTATCACAGATTACCACTCCTTTTCCGCCTGCTAAACCGCTTGCTTTGATTACTAAAGGATATTCCTGTGTCTGTACATATTCTTTAGCTTCGTTATATGAATCAAATACTACAGCTTTTGCCGTTTTGATATCATAGGTCTGCATAAACTTCTTAGAGAAAGCTTTACTTCCTTCCAAACTTGCCACTTTTTGAGTAGGACCAAAAACTTTAAGATCGTGCTGCTTAAATTCATCCTTTAAACCGGCTACCAATGGAGCCTCAGGACCTACAATCGTTAAGTCAACTTTTTCTTTAATAGCGAAATCTCTAAGTTCTTTGATTTCCGATAAATGAACATTTTTCCCAATTACATCGGTAGTAGCATTCCCGTTGGCAAAAAACATTTTAGAAATTCTAGGGTCATTCTGAAGTTTTGCTGCCAGAGCTGATTCTCTACCACCTTCACCTATGATTAATATTCTCATACTTTTTTTATTATCTAGTCTAATTTACAAATATATAATTTTGAATGCTATAAATACAATCCCTAATTATTTTTTAATTCTATTTTAATTAGTGGAAAAAGTGTCTTACACCAGTAAACATCATTGGAATACCGTGCTCATTGGCAGCTTCTACACTGTCCTGATCTTTTACACTTCCTCCTGGCTGAATGATAGCTTTGATACCTTCCTGAGCGCAGAAATCCACTACGTCACGGAAAGGGAAAAATGCATCAGAAGCTAATACAAGGTCTCCTGAGAATTTTTCTTTTGCTCTTTCAATAGCCTGTTGCGTTGCCCAGATTCTGTTGACCTGTCCTCCTCCGATTCCGAAAGCCTGAATTCCGTTGGAAACAACAATTGCATTTGACTTCACGTATTTTACTACTCTCTGTGAGAAAAGCAATGCTTTTTTCTGTACTTCAGTAGGCTGTACTTCAGTTACTACTTTGATATCATCAGAGAAATAGGTATCGTTATCCTGAACCAAGATACCACCGTCTACTTTCACCCAGGTCTGTTTATCAGAAACAGGATTTACGATTTTGATGATTCTTAAGTTTTTCTTTTTTCTTAAAACTTCCAGCGCTTCTTCGTCAAAATCCGGAGCCATTACAATCTCAAGGAATGTTTTGTTCAGTTCTTCAGCTGTTGCAGCATCAATTTTATAGTTCATTGCAACAATTCCGCCAAAGATAGAAACAGGATCACATTCGAAAGTTTTTTGGTAAGTTTCCAAAGCTGAAGTTCCAATCGCCACTCCACAAGGTGTAGAATGTTTCACGGCGCAACAAGCCATTTCTTCTTTGAACTCCGTAACAACTTTCCAGCAAAGGTCCATATCACGTAGGTTGTTGAAGGAAAGCTCTTTACCTCCAAGCTGTTCAAAGTCTTTCATGGCACCGTTTTCGAAAGTTGAAACATAGTATGCTGCTGTCTGATGAGGGTTTTCACCGTATCTCAGGTCAGAAACTTTTTTATAAGATGCATTTAAGTATGCAGGATATTCCTCATCTAAAAGCATTCTTGAAATAGCTGCATCGTAAGCAGAGGTAAGGTTGAATACTTTTCCTGCAAGCTTTTTACGGGTTTCAATGTAAGTATCTCCGTTTTGTTCCATTTCCAGTTTTACTGTTGTATAGTCTTCCACATCAGTAATTACAGTAACAGAGTCAAAGTTTTTTGCTGCCGAACGAAGCATTGAAGGGCCTCCGATATCGATGAATTCTACCTTTTCATGTAAAGAAATGTCTTTATTTACATTTTCAAAGAAAGGATAAAGGTTTACGATAACCATGTCTATCAGACCAATTCCGTGTTCCTGAACGGTTTTCATGTGCTCTTCGTTGGTACGAACAGCCAGCAATCCTCCGTGAACTTTAGGGTGTAATGTTTTCACCCTTCCGTCCAACATTTCAGGGAAATTGGTAACCTCATCAATCTGAATGGGATTTAAACCAGCGTCTTTCAAATGTTTGAACGTTCCTCCTGTAGAGATCAACTCATAATTCTGAGCTTCCAAAAACTGTGCGAATTCAATTAATCCACTTTTGTCAGAAACACTGATTAAAACTCTCTTTTTACTCATTTTACTTTTGATTTTTTACTTTTTACAGCTATTTCAAACTGTGTCCGGGTCTTTCACCTCCGAACTTACTTTTATTTTACTTAGATTTTTGCTAATTTAGCAATGTATCAGTTTAACAATGTAACAATTAAATGATTGGTAAACCGGTACATTGATAGATTGTTACATTATCAATTTCCCAGGACCTTATTGATCGCTATCGGAAATATTTCATATTCAATCTGGTGAACTTTCTGAGCCAGGGTTTCAGGAGTATCTTCCGGTGTTACTTCAAAAGACTTCTGAAGAATAGCTTCTCCTTCGTCAATTCCCGGCGTTACAAAATGTACCGTAGCACCACTCTCTACTTCTTTAGCTTCAATAACTGCATGATGAACGTTCATTCCCCACATTCCTTTTCCTCCAAATTTGGGAAGTAATGCGGGATGAATATTGATTATTTTACCATTCCAGTTTTCACAGAATTCAGATTTTAAAATGGATAAGAATCCTGCCAATACAATAAGATCTGTATTTTGTGGGATTACATTAGCCAATTCACTGCTGAAATTCTTTCCTCTTGGAATCAGTATGGTTTCTATATTATGATTTTTTGCTCTTTCCAGTCCGTAGCATTCTCTGTCAGCTACTACCAATGCTACTTTTGCATTCTGGATTTCTCCAGCTTCAATAGTATCTATGATTCTCTGCAGATTGGTACCGGAACCGGATACAAGGACAACGATATTTTTCATGTTAATAATGTAACAATGTATCAGTTTAGCAATGTAACAATGTTTTTAATTGATACACTGGTACATTGTTATATTGCTATATTATAGTGATAAATTAATTTTTTCTGCTCCTTCAGTGATCTCACCAATTTCGTAAGCATCATCCAGAAGGTGTAATACTTTTTCAGCATGTTCAGCATCTACTACAATCACCATACCTACACCCATATTGAATGTTCCGTACATTTCTTCACGTGTCACTCCTCCTCTTTTCTCCAGTTCAAGCATAACACTTGGAATTTTCACTTTGGAAGCGTCAATGGAAGCACATAAGCCTGCAGGAATGACTCTTGGAACATTTTCATAAAGACCACCGCCGGTAATGTGAGCAATACCGCTTACTTTTACTTCTTCCAATACTTTGTGAATATCTTTATAATATAATCTTGTAGGAACTAAAAGCGTTTCATATAAAGGTTTTCCTTCAAACTCTTCTTCAAAGTTCGGGAATACTTTTCTTACTAAAGAGAATCCATTTGAGTGAAATCCTGAGCTTGGTAATGCAATAATTTTGTTACCTGCTTTAATTTTAGAACCGTCAATAATCTGGTCTTTTTCTACAATTCCTACACAGAATCCGGCAACATCATAATCTCCCGGCTGGTACATTCCCGGCATTTCAGCGGTTTCCCCACCAATTAATGCACAGTTGTTGTCCTTACAAGCTTCTACCATTCCCAGCACGATTTCTGCTGCGATTTCTGAATCCAGCTTTCCACAAGCTAAATAATCCAGGAAGAATAGAGGTTTTGCCCCGTGACAAAGGATATCATTAGCACACATTGCAAAACAGTCGATACCAATGGAGCCATATTTTTTGGTATCCAAAGCTACTTTCAGCTTTGTTCCTACTCCATCTGTTCCTGAAACAAGGACAGGATTTTTATATCCTCCGATTTCATAGAAAGCACCAAAGCTTCCCAACTGATTCAGTACATTGGAATTATGGGTTTCACCGACCGCTTTTTTGATCTTGTCAACTGTTTTGTATCCTTCTTCTTTGTCTACTCCTGCTGATTTGTAAGTGTTGCTCATGTTTAATAATTTAATAATGTAACAATATATCAGTTTAGCAATGTAACAATAGCTTCACTTTGGAAACCGGAGAATTGGTCAATTGGTACATGAGTATATTGGTACATTTTATTTTAATAATTACTTTTTATATTCAATTTAGAAAACAAAAAAGCCGACAATCTTTTCAGATTATCGGCCGTTATTTTATCTCAGAATTTCAGAGCCCACAGTTTTCCCTTTATCAGAAAAACATTGTTTATAGGAGGTCTGAATTTTCATCTCTTTTCTTTTTGCAAAAATAGTAATTTTAAATGAATATTCAAATTCTATTTTTCAAGGATTGATTCAATGGCTGCAATCTTCTTAATTTTTTCTTTTAATTCGCTGTCTTTCTCTTCGTTAGAAATTTTCTGACCCGCTTTATCAAAATTATCATTAAAGAAAGGAAGTGAGAATGTTTCCACTACATTTCCACCGTGAAAAGGGAAACGCTTTGATGCTGCTTCCAAAACTCCGGCTCCTCCTCTACCTCCAGGGGATGTAGACATCAATAACATAGGTACTTCATTCCATACGGTTCTGTCTTTAATTCTCGATACCCAATCAAACACATTTTTAAATGCCGTGGAATAGGTTCCGTTATGTTCTCCCAAAGAAACCAACAATACGTTTGCACCATCAATTTTGGCTGCAAAATCATGAGCTTCCTTAGGAACTCCTCCTGCTAATTCTCTCTCATGCTTATAGATAGGCATTTCGAAAGGATTAAGATCCACTACTTCTACTTCTGCATTTTCAAATAATGTTGATGCATAGGCCACTAACTGCTTGTTCATTGAAGCCTCAGAATTACTTCCCGCTATTGCTAAAATTTTCATATGTAGTATTTATTTTTCTGTTATATGAAATCACTATCTGCAAGAATTTTCGTTGATGGTAATTTCATATTATTTTTATTTTTTAAGGATACGAATTTAGTTTTTTATTTAAGATAGGCCGGCAATTCCATTGGCACTTCCATTAATAATACTTCCGTGTCTTCCACTGCTTCAATAGTAAAGCTTTGGGTATCCCAGATTCCCAAACCATCTCTTTCATTGAGGATACGGTCCCCCACTTTAGCGCTTCCTTTTAAAACAAAAGCATAGACTCCGTTTCCTTTTTTGTTGAGCATATAGTTTTTACCGTTTCCTTTTTTAAAGTTAGCCAGATTAAACCATGCATCCTGATGGATCCAAACTCCGTCATCGTTTTTATTGGGTGATAAAATCTGTTGGAACCCGTTGATCTTTTCTCCTTCTTTAATGCTTTTCTGATCATATCTAGGTTCAACGTTCACTTCTTTAGGAAAAATCCAGATCTGTAGAAATTTTACCGCTTCATCTTTATTTTTATTGTATTCGCTGTGCATTACACCGGTTCCGGCACTCATCACCTGAATCTCTCCTTTTTTGATCACTGCTGTAGTTCCCATTGAATCTTTATGTTCCAGATCTCCCTCTAAAGGAATGGATATAATTTCCATATCTCTGTGCGGGTGTGTTCCGAATCCCATTCCCTGAGAAACGGTATCATCATTCAATACTCTCAAAACACCAAAGTTTGTTCTTTCTCTGTTTTGATAGTTTGCAAAACTGAATGTATGGTATGAATTTAACCAACCATGATCGGCATGGCCTCTTGAATCTGCTTTATGATATACTGTTTTCATTTCTGTGATTATTTATGGTACAAATGTACGGGATACGGGTATTTTAAAAGTTGATGTAGGTTAAGAAAGGAAGTTTATGGCGTAAAAATGCTGAGGAAGTGAAAATATAGGATAGGTTGGATTACGCAAAGACGCTATTTTTCTACATTCGATATTTTTTAAGACGCAAGGGTTTTATCTGCGATAAAATTTCAAGCCCGAATATGCTTTTTTTCCAAGATTAAGCAGATTATATGAATAAGTGCAAACATCTGTGCTATCTGTGGGAGATTAATAGATTCTGAATAGTAAGTTTTGGCTAAAGCCAAATGATGAATCCTTAAAGAGAAAGTGGGCTAAAGCCCACTCCTATTGATATTAATTCTATTGTTTGTACTTTCAGTTCTTCCTACAACACCCCACCTAACTCCTAACTCCTAACTCCTAACTAAAAATGCACCTGCTGAATTTCTTTTTCAATTTCTTTTGGTGTTTCGTTGTCTGACTGAATAAAAATCATGGTAACCACTGCTCCAATCAGCATACAAACACCCCCTACTACTACATAATCCATTGCCTGATTTCCAAAGATATTGCTTACGATAGGTCCTCCAAACAAGCCATTGATGATCTGTGGGATTACAATAAAGAAATTGAATATTCCCATATAAACTCCCATTTTCTTTTGTGGAATCACTTCTATCAGCATTGCATAAGGCATTGCCAGGATACTTGCCCAGGCAAATCCCAGTCCGATCATTGAGATCCAGAGATTGTTTACATCTTTAATAAAATACATAGAAATCAGTCCAAGGCCCCCACAAAGTAATGCCAATGCATGAGTCTGTTTTTTACCAATCCATTTGGCGATAGGAGTTAATAAGAAGGCAAATGGAACTGCCCAGAGGTTATACATTCCGAATAGTTTGCCGGTTAAATCTCCTGCATTATTAAATTCTTTGGAATGGGTATCCTCCGGGGAGAGACCAAAGTGATGAGTAGCCAGCGCACTTGTAGTAAATACCCACATGGTAAACAGTGCAAACCAGGAGAAAAACTGAACAATACCCAGCTTTTTCATCTGGGTTGGAATGGTGGCGAAATCTTTAAAAATATCTGAAAACCTGGAATGCTCTTTTTCTTTATCATCTTCTTCGAATTCGGCAAACTCCTTAGGAGAGTATTCCCGGGTACTTATAATGGTATATAGGATAGCTGCCAAAAGCAATGCTGCCCCCACATAAAAAGAATAAATCACATTATCTGCCACAAAGCCTTCTGGAGCAACGTTAGAAACGCCTAGTTTGGTTAACCAATCCGGCAGGTATGAGCCTAGTACCGCTCCAATACCAATTAAAATCGTCTGTATGGAAAACCCTAATGTTCCCTGATGTTTCGGAAGCATATCTCCCACCAGCGCCCGGAAGGGTTCCATGGCAATATTAACAGAAGCATCCATCATGGCAAGAAAAATAACAGCTAACAGCAGTGCATTGGCAGCAAACATCTGAGTTACGGAAGCTGCATTAGGAAGTAATACCAATCCTATGGCACACAAAACGGCTCCAATCAGGAAATAGGGTTTCCTTCTTCCTAAGGGACTCCAGGTATTGTCTCCCATATGTCCTATAATGGGTTGAACAATCAGTCCGGTAATGGGTGCTACCAGCCAAAACCATGACAACTCATGAACATCGGCTCCCAAATTGGCAAGGATACGGCTTGCATTTCCATTTTGCAGCCCGAAAGCCATCTGGATTCCCAGGAACCCCATACTCATGTTGATAATCCGGTTAATTGACAGCTCCGGTTTTATTTTTTTAGCCATTATTTGATGATATTATTTAGTTTTCAGCTGTTGGATCAGCACATCTTCAAGGGTTGTTTTTTCGGCAACCACTTTATCTACCACCTCATTAGGAACTGTTACAGAAAGAACATATTGCTTTACTTTCCAGTTTCCATTAATTTTTTCTACCACTCCTGAACCCCTGCATATTTTCATTTGAGTATCCAATAACTCATCAAACCAGGCTAACTTTCCGTCTTTGCTGAAATATATATTTCTTTTCAGCGCAGTAAAGTTCCAGGTTTTCTTTTTATCGAAATAAGGTTTTGCCCATACCATGAATGCCTTTTTATCCCAGATTTCGGTAGCATCTGTTCCAATAAATGTAGATTCGTCTGCAAAATAATTGAAATAGGTATTATAGTCTGCTTTTGCGGCTGCTACATTAAAGGCATCAAGCATGGTACTGATTTCCGACTTTTCTTTTTCAAACCCATTTTTTGATTGTGCAGAAAGTACAGAGAATCCCAATAAGAACAGGATCAGTGTATGTACTGTTATTAATTTTTTCATATGGTAATTTTATTTTTCAAGTTCAATGATTAACGGGGTTTTTGCCGGTACCGTTAAGCTGTTCTGTATTGACAGTTCTTTTCCTGAAATAACATCTTTTCCTTTTGAAAATCCTTTGAGTGATTCTTCAAAACGTTTTAGGTCTAACGTCTGATCTTTTTCATTATTATTCACGATCACCATTACGCTTTCTTTTTCGTTATATCTGAAATAAGTAAAAATACCATCCTGCGGAACGTAATTTTTAGTTTTACCACTATGAATCACCTCTTTACCTTTTCTCCAGTTCAGTAATTTGCTGGTGAACTGAAAGAATTCTTTTTGTTCAGCGGTTTGTGAAGATGGGTTGAATGCATTCTGTTTATCTGATTTCCATCCGCCGGGAAAATCTCTGCGGATATCTGCATCTCCTCCTTTGTTTTTATCTCCACGCATTCCTATTTCTGATCCGTAATAAATCTGGGGGATTCCGCGAACTGTGGAAATCATGGCAAGGCCCATTTTATAGGCTTTGGGATCAGCATTGAAGATCTCGTTCCATCTTTCGGTATCATGATTTTCAAAGAAAACCAATATATTATTAATATCCGGATACAGGAAATCACTGGTAAAGGAATCGTAAATTTTTATCATTCCTGTATTCCAGCTTTCTTTCTCTTTAAAAGCTTTAGGCATATCTGCAAACAGCATAAAATCCATTACTGACGGTAAATTGGAGTTATAGCCTGCCGCTTCTCCTGTTTTGGAATTTTTCTGCCAGGCTGAAATTTGCCCTGGTGTATACAGCCAGGTTTCGCCTACGATATTAAATTTGGGATATTCGTCGGTAATCGCTTTGGCCCATTTCGCCATTGCTTCTTTATCATTATAAGGATAAGTATCTACACGAAATCCTCCTAATCCGGCATATTCTATCCACCAGATCGCATTTTGTGTCAGGTATTTTAAAACTAAAGGATTGTTTTGATTGATATCAGGCATTGTTTTATCAAACCAGCCATCCAGCGCATATTTTTTATCAATATCTGAAGCATTGGTATCAAACTGTGTGGTGGTTTTATAATTGGAACGTTTGAAGCCTTCATCTCCGTCCTTAAACCAATGGATCCAATCTTTTGTTGGAAGATCTTTGATCATCCAGTGTGAAGTTCCCCAGTGGTTGGTCACATAATCCATCACCAGCTTCATATTCCTTTTATTCAGTTCGTGGGATAAACTTTTGTATTCTTCGTTGGTTCCGTATCGGGAGTCTATTGTATAGAGATCAGTTTGGGCGTATCCATGATAGGAATAGACTTTTTCATTGTCTTCATTCACCGGAGTTAACCAGACTGCTGTGGCACCAAGGTTCTGAATATAGTCCAGGTTATTAATGATTCCCCGAAGATCTCCGCCATGTCTGCCATTGGGTAAGCTGCGGTCTACTTTCTCCGTCAGTTCAGGTCTGGAATCATTTTTTTCATCACCATTGGCAAAACGATCCGGCATAATCAGATACATGACATCTTTTGAGGTAAAAGATTCGCGGTTTGCAGAATTAGGTTCTCTCTGTTTCAGTTCGTACATATAAGAGGCGAGATTCTTCTTCCCTTTTTTGATATTGATAGAAAACTTAGGAACATTTATTTCACCGGTATTGACGGTAATAAAAACATAGTTTGGATTTTCAACTTTCTGAACACCCTTAATCTGTACACCGTCTGAAAGGGTGATTTCATGATTCGCGATATCTTTCCCGTACACTAAAAGCTGTAGTTCGGGGTTTTTCATTCCCTTCCACCAAAATGCCGGCTCTACTTTTTCCAATGTTTTTTGAGAAAAAGCGGCAGAAGCTACGGAAAGGGCTAATGCTGCATAAATTGTCTTCATAGTAATGGACAATTTAGCATTAAAAATTTAAATAGAGGGTATTTAATAATGACTAAAATTTTACAATTCAATTCTACCAGATTATAATGACCAATTGATTTTCATAATTAAATGATCTCTAAAACCTATATCAATAAAATAGCCAACTCAGAGAGCTGGCTGTTTTATGATATGCTATTGAAGGTATGAATTTATTTTTTGAGGATTATTTTTTTTAGAATATCCAGTCTCTGATCTCCATTTATTTGTTTTCCGGTAAGATCATTCTTAAAAATTTCACTAATAGTATCATTTTTAGTAAAAAGTTGAACACTTTGTCCTGCATATTTTCCTGCATAATTTCTGTTAAAATAATCTCGTGACCATACCATTATACTATCATTGAATATATACTTAACATCTACTTTGGAGAAGCTTGTAAAAGCTTTCTCAGAATTGGCTAGTGGTAATTGATGTTCACAATACCAATATTTCCCTTTATTCAAATATAAAATAGAATCAAATTTATAAAAGGTAGTATTCTTTTTATTGATTGAGATTGTCTTTACTGAATCTTTCTCTTTAAATATCTGATAAAAATTTCCATTATAGGAATCAATATCATTTATTTTTTCAATACCTGATAAAGAAAACTCATTAAAGTACTTATAATTAACTTCCTTAGTTATGTTCTTGTCTTTTTGGGAGCAAGAACATAATACCAAGAGCGCGAGAATATTACTTAGTGCTATCTTTTTTATTCCAATTGAACCATCCATTTTGTCTAATTTTTAAATCATATACTTCTTTTGATTTTTGATTGGGTGAAAAAATATGATAATCATTTACATCACCACCTTCACTTGCCTCGGGAGAATTTAAATAACTTGAATTCCCCTTATAGGTATAACCAGAAGGTACACTATGATCAGAGGTAAACACCATTGATTGTGTAATATCTGAAAATGACTGCATCATTTTTTTCGCATCAGCATCATTCTGGGCTGTAACGAGACATTCTCCAATAAACACCAATTTACCTTTTAATAAGTTACCTAAATGTTTAAACTGAGAGCTTGTACTCTCCAGTATTTTCGTTTCTGTACCATTTGGTGTTTGAACCTCCACTGGACCACCGTTTGGCATTTTTGCATGATATGCAGATTCACTTCCTATTTGGAAAAACCCCTGATTACCATGTTGAGAGACAGACAAGGCACTGAAGTCCACATTTTGACTTTTCAATTTTTTAATTGACTGGGCAAGGCCATTTATTCCTGATACAAAAATCATAGGCATGCCCTGTTGCTTGGCTGCTTTATATTCGGACAGCATAGCAGCATCTGATTTATAATTTAAAGGCAGGACTAAAACAGTACCATAGTTTTTATTTTTACTGATATTTTCATATCTGTATCTAGGGCGAGGCTCTCTTCCATCGGGATCTATCAGATTTATTGGATTGTCAAATGTATAAGCATATGGATTCCAGCTAGCATAGCTTCCTGCCATAGGATCCACTCCATACCAAATACTCAACCTAGGATTATAATATCTTGCTCCATAATAATACAGACTAGTTTCTTCATCTAGTTCTTTAGCATTAAATTTATAAGGATTATTATAAGCTCCAGTCATCTGCTCTGCCATAGTTTCTCCAAAAGGTAAATTTAAGAAAAACTGAGTAGGTTTCATATCCTGGTTCGTCACAAAAGTAGCTGTTCCCAAATGATCTCCATGCAGATAATAAACACCTGCCTGAAGTTGTGGTCCCTTAGCTAATTCAATTTTTACCTGACTGAAATCTATTCCTGCTTTTTCAAGATACCGCTTCAGATCAGCTCCATTATTTTTATCTTTTGAAGCAATCCCGGGGTTAGCCTGCTGTCTCATGGTTGGAAAGTCAAAGTCCATAATTCGGCTTGCTACTCTTTCTGATCCTGCAAAATAGTGTTTTGTGAGCATTTTATTTGAATTCTCCACATGATAAGCATTAGGATATATCTTAAAACTATTGACCTGGATTGTTCCTGGATCTATAACCTGTCCATTCTGGTAGAGTTGCGCTCCTTGTTCCAGGTTACATTTAATTATTCTTTCTCCTTTATCATCGTAAACATAATACTGGAAAACACCTTGACTTTCTCTGTTAACAGCCTTCAAACGATCCTGCTCGTCCCATAATAACTGATCGGATTCTCCATACTTATTATATCTTGTTACATTCCCATTATAATCGTATTCAAATTTTTCATACTGCCCGGTACTTGCATTTTCAATATGCTCTACTTTATGGGTACCTGATACATAATAATATCTGTTATCATATGAATTCAAATCATTTACATTACCATCCTGATTATGTTTCTGATACTTCTGTTCAATTCCACCAGCATTATTGTATGCCATAGTCATTTCAAAATCTGAAGCGGTTGTACCAAAATGAGTCTGTGGATCTCCGGTAAAGCTTCCATCAGAAGAAGTAAGCCTGTTCAAATGATCATATTTATAATTGAAAATATAATTCCCTCCCATTTCATTATATACTCCAGCAGTATTTTTCAGCTCTGTGATATTCCCTACATAATCATATTTATAATCATTTCTCAGAAGATCCGTTCCATAATAATCTTTAAGACGGTGGGTATTCAGTTTTCTGTCAGCTGCAGTGTATGTAAATTCCGATTTCGTACCATTACCTAGCTCAATAGAGGCTCTCTGCTCATATTGGTCATAAACAATCTCTTTAACATATTCATACCCCTCCTTGTTGTGTATTCTTTTAAGATTACCTCCAAGATCGTATTCATACTGTACAAGCTCTCCATCTGCATACGTAAGGTTTTGGATTCTGTTCCAGCTGTCATACTCAAATAAAGTCCTGAATTCCATATTGGGAATTCCATATCCTGAAATCGTTTTATGCTCCATTACCACTTCCCCCATATTTCCATATTCAAACTTGGTTGTTCCGGAATTATCTGATTGGAAAATAACTTTTCCAGCATTATTTCCTGAACCTGGAGGCCCATATTCATAATGAACATTAGAAGGATTAGCTCCTGGCAGATCCGGGAATTTCACATCAGAAAGTCTGTTAATATCATAAACATAATGAATATACTGCTGAGCAGAACTTGTGTTTTCCATATTAGTAGTAAACAATCTGATCATATTTCCAGCAGGGTCATATTCATATTTATTTACACCATGATCCGGATGTTCCACCTGGGTTCTTCTCCCTCCCTTGTCATAAGTATACAATGTTTTAATACCTGTTGGATCTTCAGTGGACTTCAATTCTCCAATCGTATTATAGTTGTACTTCGTAGTCAATGCCTGTCCATTCAGATAACTTTTAACCTGCATCGTTTTTCCTTCTGAACTTGTAAATGTTTCGGATTTAAGCTGAGTATTACTATTCTGAAATAGAACTAACGTACTCTTTAACATATTATTTTCAACAGAATACATTGTATTAGCTGTATGGAATAATTCATCGACCGTAACTGCAACTCTATCTTTAGTATCTCTTTGGATTGAGGAATAAAAAGGTGAAGGCGCACTCATATTAAGCCACA
The DNA here is from genome assembly GCF_918698085.1 of Chryseobacterium sp. Bi04. Taxonomy (GTDB): domain Bacteria; phylum Bacteroidota; class Bacteroidia; order Flavobacteriales; family Weeksellaceae; genus Chryseobacterium. Next base: position 240,526 of record NZ_CAKKLP010000002.1, on the reverse strand, counting down.
CATTTGTATGATTCGGATCATTAGGAGGATACTTATTTTCAAAGATCGGATGATGCTGTGAAATAGCCCTTCCCACCACGTCATAAATAGTTCTTCCTGACACTGACATTTTTTCCTCTCCATTCAGCAGTATATCTTTTTTAGTCTGCACCACTTTCCCCCAACCATCTGAAAACGTCATCGTTTCTATCGGATTGGATGGGTCCTGTGGATTATAATTTTGTGTTAAACACCAATAATAATTACTAACATATCCCAAATTTGGATTGGGCGTTCCATATGTATTATAAGAATATTTAACGGTATAGGGTGCCCCTGCTTCTTTTTCTTTAGGAGCCAGTATTTTGGCAATACGTCCTTTAGCATCATATTCATATTCGGTAGTATTCCCAGAAGCATCGGTAGTTTGTCTTACCACATCAAATTTTGGATCATAATCTGATGATGAAGTAAACCCAAAAACATCCTTTGTAGTCACTACATACTTATGGGTATCCGTATCATATTGATAATCTAAAATATACCGTTCTCCGTTTTCATTCTCTGGATACATAATGTTCACTATATTTCCAAAAGAATCGTAGGTAATATCGGTATTTGCTATTTCTGAACTGTTCAATTTAGCAGAAACCTGAAGTATTAGACCTGTGTTAGGATCTATCTTTGTTGATCTTTCACGGATTGGATTGGATGTGGATAATGCTTCATAGACCTTTATTGATCTAGGTATGCTTATAATATTGTTAGGAGACGGATAATTATGATAATCAATCACGGTATTATAAGTAGCAGAATTGCTAAAATGCATCATTTGCTTAACAAAACCTTTATCCGTATAATCTAATCCTTCTCCCACTTGGGTATATCCTCCATTTTCAATATTTTTCTTTCTGGTATTCACCAATAATGCAATGGCCATTTTTCGACCTTCCTTACCTCCTGTATCAAAAGTTTCAGCAAGGGAACTGTTCATATCCAGTCGTGTGTTATTATCCTTAAATTTATAAATATTGTAAGTATACTCTGTTGAAGCATTAAGGTCATTTACACCTGTATACATCTCAACTTTTTTCAATTTACCATTTAGAAAATAACTCTTATTTTCATAATAATCTATCTGTGACCTGTAGATATTATTGCTATACCACATATCATAAGTAGTTACTTTTTCAAATCCAAAAAACTCACGTTCACGTCTGTCATATTTTCCCCCTTCATATTTAAATGTTTTTACAATATCCTTATTATTTGTTGGTGATAGATACGTTGGTGAGAAGATATCCGGATTCATCACTCTGACTTCTTTCATCACCAATCTTCCATGAGAATCATTATAAGTGGGTTTCACAAACTCGTAATCCAAACCAAAAACACTAAATGGCGCTTTATCTTTGAAATTGGTAACAGTTTTCAGTTTATTGGTTCTTCCAATTGTTGAATAATTTACTACAAATCCGTTGTCTTTAGAAACTACCAGATCCGGGAAGCCATCACCATTCATATCTTTAAAGGATTTATCTACTTCAGCAATGGAAAGCCCCATATTTCCGGTCACCTGACCTCCTATTTTCAGATAGATCAGTGGAATTGGTGGGAATGGCCACCATACAATCGGGAATGTGTAGTAATAGCCTGCTCCTACAGAAACTCCCCCTCTATAGGTTTTAGATTCGTTATTATAGTCTAATCCTCCACCATTTCTAAACAGTTCAACAGCATTAGAAAATCTGTTTCCAAGGTTGTACTTTACATACGTATTAGAACTTCCAACAATTAAAATATCTGCCAACCCATCAGCGTTGATATCTTCAAAAGTGGTTTTAGATGAACCTAATGCTGCAGATGCACCCGCACTCGCACTTACTACCAGTCCGCTCATCCCTCCAAAATCAAATCCCAGACTGAAACCAAGTGATCCTACAGGACCCGATGCAAAGGTTTCTGCGTTTTTATAACTGTAGCCACTATCCAAACCATATCCTAAATTAAGGTAATACTTCATATTGCTTGAACCCCCGCCTGTAACTCTATCTGCTAATCCATCTCCATTCACATCCATCCAATAAGATTCTCCCGAATCTTTAGAATCATAATTTACAGAAGCCTGTGCAGACCATGATGCAGAGGTCTCAATTCCACTATTCATTGCTATGTTAGGGCTATACGAGTACTGATTGGTATTACTTCTTACTTCTCCGTTTCTGGATGAAGCCCCTGTCTGGATAAATTTAGCCGCTGAATATTGTGGAGACAATGATTTGGAATAACTGTCTGTATTAGATATATAAGCATTTACAAAAGGATTACGCAATCCTCCATGTCCTCCGGTAGAATTAGTGATCTGCATAGCATCTTTATACACCACATCCGGATAACCGTCACCATTCATATCCATAAAGTCCTGTAAAGCAATGTTACCATCTCCTACTAAAACAGAGCTTGCATTTTGAATTCCAAAATTAAATAAGCTTCCGCTTAATGTATTCGTTCTGGATTTACTGTAATATTTTTTATTAATAGAGAACATTTTGGTGTCTACATTACCCTGAAGAAGCAAATTATCCGGTAAGTCAGGATTCGCTGTCTGTGGATTGAAGAAACCACTTGCTGTTTCATTATCCTTGAATGAATCTGCCATTGCATATTGCTCAGGACCTACCCCGATCCATTTTTCAGTATAGGTAGTAACTTCATTGTCTCTTGGACCTGTTACCTGCTTATATACAGTTGGGTTTAATACCGTTACCGGTTTAGGTCCAAAATTAGCAGGGTTTTGATAGAATCCTGTATTGCTGATCTGCTGGGCAATACACTGTGCTGTTTCATCCTGTGTAGCAAGGTTATTGCACATCGGGAAATTAAGGTTTACCGGTATATTCACTTCCTGCATGGATGCAAGATTGATCAAACGTCCATAATTATCTGAAGGAGTTGCCGGATTCAGCATAAAACCATCAGTATTCCCAGTAGGAACTACATCAGCATATTCATTATAAAGGAACTGGCTCCAGTTATGATAAAACTGACCTATATTTTCTAATGCTGAGGAATTTATTGAGGTATGGTTAACAGCAGCTATGAATGTATTAGCTCCATAATAAATATTAAATGGATTATTTTGAAATAAAGCACTGTAAGCTTTATAAAAATCATAGTCTGCCTTAGTTTTACAATATACCTGAATATTTAAAGTGACTCCACCTATTGGTGCACTAAAAATATCACCTGTATAAAATTCAGCAGGAGAGTTTCCGGAAATTATCTGATTATTATTGACCATATCTAGTTCAACAATACTTCCGGAGCTATTCATAGGAGACATTATCCTTCTTTTAGTGGCAATAGCTCCGTTGCTTTTAACAATATAGTAAAAGCTACCCGCAGGAAGACTTGGATTAGAAGGAATATTTTTATTAATCCCAATTTTATAAGTATTCACACCACTTGGGATATTAAGATATTGCATGTCTATCACAGGATTAAATTCTGTAATAACATCAGAAGGATACCCTGCTACAGCAGTATAATTTTGTGGATTTCCTGATGTAGGAGAATAATCTACATTAATTCTATTCCAGTTAACATCTCTAAAAGTAGTGTGGGAATCTGATTCCACAACAAAATTGATCGTAGCCGGAACATCATTTGTACTAAAGGACAAACTTGTTACATTTGCTACCCCCGGGTATAATGGAACGGTATCAAATGGAATATTACTTTTAGCATAGGTCTTAGAGTATATTACCTCTCCTGTAGTGGAGCTTGCCGTAGTTTTAATAATTTTAAAGGTAATATCATCCTGAGAATTTGGAAACGTAATTTTTGGAACTGTAATGCTAATGTTTCCCGGCGTATCTATAGAAATAGGTTTGGTATGATTATTTAAAAGGAAATTATAACTGTATGCACCATTATTAGCCCTGAACCCGTCCTGAGAAAGTCCTATAGAAATAGGTTTAGGAATTCCCACATAGCTTATCGTAGGATTAGACATCACTTTAAAGCTGTAATTGTCATTTTTATGCAGCCTTATAAATACTTTATCTCCCGATTTCACGTATAATTTTGAAGCATCATTAACTCCTAAATGATCAGTACTTGAAGGTGGCAGAGCCTGTATTTGAGAATAATACGCATTATAGCTGGTAATTGATATATATTCTGACGGCATTCCTGCTGTAAATTCTTTTAAATAAATTCTCCCATTTTTATCAGGAGTAGCAGGGTTTTTAATTTCCACCGAATACTGTGCCTTAGCATTAGGTACATTCTCAACCTGCACATTATCTTCAAACCTAATGTATCCGTCTCTTGAAGCTACCCAGACTTTAACAACATCATTTTTAGAGATATCCTGCCAGGTTCCTTCCAGTGGAGAATTATGCTGGATCATGGTATCTGCAACAATCACCATATTTTCTGTATTGTCACTATATTGAGTCATTTCAACAAATCCATCTGTTGGATTGATTCTTCCGAAAAGGACCCGCCCATCCTGGGCTACATCCATCACTCCGTCAGAGTTGGCATCCAAAATAAAAGATGAGGTTTCACTTTTACTGGTGGCCCACATCTGTGAGAAGTTAAATCCAATTCCAAAAACGTTGACACCAGCATCATAACCTATATTCTGGGTTTTGGTTTTAGTAAGGGAAAAATTACTGTTCAGATAGCGTATAGGTCTTTCCTGTCCGAAACTGATATTCGCACCCGAAAGGTTTCCTGAACGAAGAAATAGTCCGCTACTTGGCTTTCTATAAATCAGATCTGGAATTCCATCGCCATCAAAATCCATAAGTTCCTGGGCTTTTTTAGCTTCTGCTTCTGAATGGCCCAAATTAAAAGATGCCATTACATGGCCATACGCTCTGGTAGGACCAGGCAGAAGAAAGTCTAAACCAACCCCTGGTACTCTTCCGTTCACCCCCCATTCAAATGTATTGTTAGCTGAAATCTTAGAAGGTTTCAAAAAATTAGGTAAAATGGGAAATGCATCTCCCCCACCTCCGGCATTAATATCTACAGAACCTCCAAAATTGACAGGACTGCTATTGGGTGTACTTTTGATATCATCAAAATATTCAAAGTCAAATTGTTCGGTTAGTAAGCTATTGTAAGCAACATCATTAGATGTATCCTTGTGTACTACACTTCTCAATAATGTTTTAAAAAACTGACCTTCCTTATAGGTGAATGTATAGGTTCTTATCAGCTCGCCATCATATTTTACATATATTTTAGATAGTTTATAGGGTTCTACTTCCTTCACTCCTCTTTTAGCATTGATACTGATATCCTGTCTGGTAATCCTGCTTTCTTTTTCAAATTCAACGGTATAATACTTGAGGTTTTGACCATCCATCTTCGTATAAGTGATTTTACTGATATGGAAATATTGTCCTCCGTTTAAGTTTTCATTTTCAGCAGTAAGCCCCTGTAATTTTATATTTTCATATTCATATTCAATGTAATTTTTGAGAGCGTCCTGCTCTCTCCATACTCCCCAGTGAACAATATTACCATTGCCATCTTTAATAACCGTATTTTCAATAACTCCAGATTCATTACCTCCATAGTAGACTTTACCTCCCTTCGTATTGGTAACTACCCATCTGTAATCTTTAGGAGTCGTTCCATATCTCTCAATTTTTGAAAAATCGTGATTTCTTCTAAGGAAAAAAGTCTTTTTATTATCGATTAACAGAGTATCCCGTTTTTGCTTCCTAGTAGTGAATATACTGCTGGTTTCACTGATATCATTATGCCTATGAGGCAAATAATTACCGTCATATACTAGGGTTTCACCATTTAAAGAATATAATTCAGTTTCTGTCTGACTATCAAAGCTTGGTGCACCCCAACGAGTATCTATACTGAGCGATAAAATGCCATTAACATCCCATCCTTCTCCCATCCAGCCATTAGATTTATTACTATCATAAGAAACACTGATATTAGGCTGCATCCCTTTCCTTCCAGATGGAATTACAATAGGGTACGACACATTTGATCCTCCCTTTTGATTCGCACTTGGAGGAGAAATAAAATTTCTTGCTGCTGCAGCATCACCTGCTTTCAATCCGCTTATTCCCGTAGGATTAGAGGCGCTGAGTTGGGGAGATTCCGGTACAGAAATAATTCCATTGATATAGTCTCCATCTCCATCAGTTTCTACGGTTACCATTTTTGTTTCTGTATTCACTACAGAAGTAGGGTCTTCAATCCATTTTCTTGAATTGTAATCAAAATAAAATGCTTTAATTTCTTTAGCAGATCTTACGCCAAGTTTTTTCTCATCATAAGGAAAGGACAGTTTCACTTTTTTGGTAAAATTTCCTGACTTGGTATTTATACGATACGCAGCAGCATTTACAGATAGGTTTTTAATTTCCCCGACAACAGAAGGATAATCCTTTTTTCTCAATTTCAGTATTTCAACCTGCCCGGATTCTGCTACTGAATTCTTGTCAATGCTTACCATAGCATTCTCATACTTTTCATTGTATTCTGAGTCTTTTGATACATTGACAATGAAAGGTGCAAACCTGGCTTCATTTACAATTTTAAACGAAGCTACACTTTGAGAAAACGGATATTGTGTTGTTCCAACAGAAGACGTAACAGATACAAATCCTCTTTTTTTATCTTCATCTGATAACTTAACAATGGTTTCGAATTCTCCCCTGGAAGATTCCACCATCTGACCATTGATGTTTACAGTCTGAGATCCCCAATGGCTATCCGAACCTTTTACATATAAATGGTCTTCGGAAAGAAGTGTGGAAATATTGTTTTGTGGGTTCAGATTTTTTTCAAGTACTATTTTTACATTCTTTACCCGATATTTTATTCCGTTCAATGAAGAAGTAAAGAGAATCGTATTTTTTCCCTGATGTAATGAATTCAAACTAATCTCTTCTTTTTGTGTACTCCATTTATTCCCCGGAACAATAATATCTCCCCCGAACGCAATATTTCTGTTGATAGACCTGGAGACAGATTGGTAAGAATCAAGCCCAAACAGATCATACTCCAGATATGCTGCAACATTTTGGTTTTTAACTTCCGGAAGGTTTATGGTGAAGAAATTATCTGTTGCATCATCTGATTCATCATCAGAGAATTCACCGATAATACCTTGTTTTTCTATCGATTCAAATACATTCGCCGGTTTTTCAATACGTGCGGATACTATTTCATGGAATCCTTTATTCTGAACACTCAAGCCTTCTGTGGGAGAAGGAGCTGCCGATATTTTGTTCAGCAGAGGAGTGGAATGATTAATATGATCGGATAAGGAGGATGCTGTAGTGCTATCATTTTGATGATAGACATATTTCTTCATAAGCTGAAGTTTGAAAGCCCTCACTTTCTGTCTGTCCTCTTTCGTAAAACTTGCAAAAGTAAATACTGAAGCAAAGAATACTAAGATGAGAAGATGCTTTCTTCTCAACCTAATGGGTAATTTAGTTTTCATATATTAAGGGAAATAGTATTAATTAATCAACGACCACTTTAAAAGCCTTAATCAGTTTTTTGTTTTGAGTAAGTACGACCAGGTAGGCCCCTTGTATCTTGAGGCTGTTTTGATATATCGCAATTTTCGAATCTATTTTTTCGGTAGAAAGAATTCTTCCTCCGCCATCATAAATGGCAATCTCCAATCCTTCTGTCGGCGGGAATTTTACTGTAAAATTATTATTCATTTTCACAGGATTCGGATACAGCATGTATTGGAAATCTGAAGTAGCATCACCCGGTCCTTTTGTATGGACAGGATCATGAATATTGTTTTTATCGGGTTGCTTTTCTCCGGTACTATTGGTGGCAAAAGTAAAAACAGCTGAAGTTTTTTCTTCAGGAAATTCCACCCCTGAATACTCTATCATTTCATCATTCGCTTTTCCTTGTATTTTTTTTAAACTGCCATCCTCATTTTTAATAAGCATCCAGTAATTCAGCTGCGAATTTTCAGGGTTCATCAGCTTTTTAGCGATCTGCAGCACATATCCTTTTTTAGGAATCGTCTTGCCGATAAAATTGATTTCCCAATTTCTCTTCAATATCTTTAAGTTTTCTTTCTCTTCAAAACTGAAATCTCTATTATCATCAGACCATATCGCAAATGTATAGTTGTCTAACGGAGCATTATTTTCAAAATTAGTTCTTGAAATTTTTTCCCTTCCAATACTGATTGTCTTATCCTCCTGGTTGCTGGATTGCTTCTGGTTAAGCTCATTGGCGTCATCCCTACCTATACCGGTAGGTCTGTTCTTAAAATCTTTATGTTTTTCGGGATCCCAGATCACATCCCCTTTACTGTTGAAATATTTTACACCTACCAGCGAGATTCCGTATTTAATAGACAAATAGGTATGAACCCTTTCTAAATCACTTTTTGAAAGTTTCCTGGGAACAAAAATAGCCTCATAAAGATTTTTATCTTCAAGGCCTATATTCAAACGGTCTTTAGGGTTGCTGGAAATTTGTTTAGATCCCAGATAAGAAAAAATACTGGGTTTCTTTTTCAGTTCGATGAGTTTATCACTTCCACTGCTTTTAAAAGAGGTATTGCTAAGCGCTGCAATAATATCTTTATTATACCAGATGTTTTCGTCTTCATCTGAATGATGCACAACGATTAAGGATTGGGCATCATTTTTACTGTAGGTAATAGGCTTCGGAAAATGCTGCCTTATATTACAGTTGAAGTTGAGCAATGAACCATCATCGCATTTCGAGGTTTCTCGCAACGATTCGGGTTTTGCTTTTTCCCAGATCTTATTTTTCTGATCAATAAGTTGTGCATTACCATAGAAGATACCTAAGCACAATGCAAGGCAGCTGCACACATTTAAACGGTACTGAGTTTTCATTCTCTATGAGGGTTATTAGTACAGCCAAATTAGCAAAAATTATGAAACGAGCATTAAAAATTTAAAAAAAATCAATATTTTAATAAAAAATAACCTTTACAAACCAATAAAATAAGTAAATAAATCTTATTTCATTATTGTAATAAAAAACTGAAAACAGCTTCAAACAGGACATTTTGTTAGAAAAAAATAATTAGTAAGAGTTCAGAAATCAGTTGGTTTGAAAGTAAAATTTTTTTTTTTTACTTTCAGAAAGAATTTTGAATTAATATCATACCTATTTAATAAAAAAAGCCTTAAAAACCCATTTACACATTGAAAATCAATTTATTAAATTCAAAAAGCATTACTTTACATAATATAGGCCTATATTTTGGATCCTGAAGCAAATATTCCAAAATAATGATCATCCTCAGCTTTATTATCCTATTTTTATAAAGTTTTAAAAATAGATAACAGCATATAAACTGGAAATATATTTTAACTGATTTCATTTTTCTTATTAAACAACAATCTTTTATTCATAAAACATCATCACTTCCCCGTTTTAATTCATTTATTATGGATTTAAATAAAAAATATGGTATGCGGGAGAATATTTTTTCTAAAAAACTGGTTTACAATCTGTTTTATTTTTAGTTTTACAGAAAAAATGTTTGATTTTAGTACAATGTTCCATACTGAGGGCCCAGACGTTGTTTACACGTGGACCATTCCTGTATTTGCTGCTATAATTTTTATGGAAATGGCCTACAGTCATTTTAATAAAGAGAAAATTTATGAAACCAAGGATGTAGCAACTAATGTTCTTTTTGCACTGCTCAACTATGGATTGGATATTATCATGAAAGGCTTTTCCCTGTTTGTTATGATGTTTTTTTATCATCACCGCATTTTTGACTGGCAAGAAGGGATATGGTATTGGATTGCTGTATTTCTTGCCCAGGACTTCGCTTATTATGTCCATCATTATGTAGACCATCACTCACGGGTTTTCTGGGCTGTACACATTACCCATCACAATTCTGATTATTTCAATATCAGTACAGGTTTCAGAAGCCCTGTATTCCAACCTTTGTACAGATATTTATTTTTCTCCCCGTTAGCATTCATGGGGTTTCATCCATGGCATATTTTGGTAGCCTACTCGGCTATACAAATCTATGGTACCTTTGTGCATACCCAGTCTATTAAAAGCATGGGCTTTTTAGAGTACATTTTAGTAACTCCTTCCCATCACCGCGTACATCATGCCTGTAATATCAAATATTTAGACCGTAATATGGGAATGGGACTGATTATCTGGGACAAAATCTTCGGAACATTTGAAAAAGAAGATCCCGAAGTTCCTGTAAAATACGGAGTATATCCAAAAATAAAATCTAAAGACCCGGCTACCATGCTTTTTTATGAATGGAGAAGAATAGGAAAAGATATCCGCCAGCCAGGACTTTCCTTTAAAGACAGGATAAAATATCTTTTTTACTCTCCGGGATGGAAGCACGACGGCTCCGGAAAGACGGTAAAACAATACCAAAAGGAATATAACGAAAAGATAAAAAATAAGCCATTACCCGATAAAATAGAAATTTCAGAACCAGAATATCAATATTCAGATAAATAAAATATTTAATGGAAAATCAATACTTTATTTAAAAAACAACTGCCCTGGCTCTCTGAGCCGGGGCAGTTTTATAATTGTTATAAAAATTTATTTTACAGGTTTGATAGAAACTGCGAAACCACCGCTTCTTACCATTTTAAAATTAATCTTAGACTTGCTGGTAATCTGTTTTTTGTAGATATTATAGCTTTGAGGATTGTCGATATAATCAGCATCTTTTCCATCTTCATAGATTGTTGCTTCATATTTCTTTCCTTTATCCAGGAATGAAAAATCTACAGTATACTCACGCTTATTTTCGTCTGTAATACCTCCTACAAACCAATTTTCGGTACCTTTTGCTTTTCGGGCAGTAACCACGTAATCTCCAGGCTCTGCAGATAAGATTTTAGTATCATCCCAGTCTGCAGCTACATCCTTGATAAACTGGAATGCATCCATATGCTTTTTATAGTTCTCAGGAAGGTCAGCTGCCATCTGAAGCGGCATATACATCGTTACATATAATGCTAACTGCTTAGCCAATGTAGTCTTTACAAAACGCTTATCTCCAGGGAAATAATAATCTAATTTGGTTTGGAAAATTCCTGGAGTATAATCCATTGAACCTCCCATCCATCTTGTAAAAGGAAGAACAGTCTGGTGATCTGGCTTATTTCCTCCAAAAGCCTCATATTCCGTACCACGTGCTGCTTCTGCAGAAATATAGTTTGGATAGGTCCGGCTTTCACCTGTAGGACGTACAGATTCATGAGAATTCACCATTATCTTATACTCGTTGGCTTTCTCAGCGATTCTGTAGTAATGGTTGATCGTCCATTGAGAGTAATGATGCTCCCCTCTCGGGATAATATCTCCTACATATCCTGTTTTTACTGCATCATACCCATATTTATTCATCAGCTGGAATGCTTTATCAGACCATCTTTCGTAGTTTGCTGCCGAACCGGATGTTTCATGGTGCATGATCAGCTTTATTCCCTTAGAATGAGCATAGTCATTCAGCATTTTGATATCAAAATCCGGATAAGGAGTAATGAAATCGAAAACAAAATCTTTAGAATGCCCGAACCAATCTTCCCAACCGATATTCCATCCTTCGATCAACAGTCCCTGGAAACCATTTTCAGCGGCAAAGTCGATGTATTCTTTAACTTTTGTATTGTTGGCAGCATGTTTTCCGTTTGGAGTCAGTTTTGAGAAATCCGTTTTATCAATATGAACATTCTCCGCTGTGGAATATGCCCACTGTGATTTCCCGATGATCATTTCCCACCAAACACCCATGTATTTTGTAGGGTGAATGTAAGAAGTATCGGTATACTTTGTAGGCTCGTTAAGGTTAAAGATCATCTTAGAATCCATCACCTGTTCCGCTTTTGGAGCTACAATAATTGTTCTCCAAGGTGTTGTTGACGGAGTCTGGATATATCCTTTTGCTCCCTGTCTGTCTGCTGTCAGATGTGTTTTGAATCTGAAATGCTGTGCATCAACTTCCAGATGGGATGCCGGATAATCTAATACTGCAGCTTCCGCAACGTTGATGTATAAAGGTTCTTTCCCTTCTCTTTTTAGCATTAATGGTGACTGAACTGCATTTTTCACTAACGACTGTGATGCATTGGCGTCAAATGCCTGATCCCATTTAGCAGGAATCTCAGAAACTTTTGTTTCCTGATACTGATATTCCTGAGAGTCGTAATCTGCTACCAACCACCAGGCTTTCATATCTGTAGGGAAATCGATTTCAGAATCTTCTTCTCTGATGACGAAATAATTAAGGTTTTTCTGTTGTGGAAATTCATATCTGAACCCCAGACCATCATTAAACAATCTGAATTTTACCACAATACTTCTATCTGTAGAAGCCTGGTTCAAAGTAACCGCCAACTCATTGTAATTGTTGATGTAGTTTTTCTTTTCCCCAAGAACCGGCTGCCACGTTTCATTTTTAGAATCTCTCTTTTCATCTACCTTTGCAAAACCGTTGTTTAAGTCGAATTTTGCATCTTCCGGCTTAGCAATTTCGGAAGCAAATTTTATGGCTGTGTCTTTAAATAATCTTAATCCTAATTTAGAATCTTCAACTACTACTCCCCCATTATAGGTAAGGTTATAGTAAGGTACTCCATCTTTCAGCTGAAAATTCATTTCAAACTTTCCATCCGGAGATTTTAAGGATTGTGCTTTCACACCTACAAACATCATGGAGAGCAACACTGCTCCAACTGTAATTTTCTTCATAATGACTATTTATTAACTTTAGTAAAAGAAAACGCTGCACAGAGCAGCGTTTTACTCAATTAATCTTATAATTTATTAATATCCCGGGTTTTGAATAAGATTAGGGTTAGCTACCATATCTCTTGCCGGAATCGGGAATAGGTTTCTGTAATTTTCTACCGCTTTTCCATCTTTTACATTTCCTTTCCAAGGCCATAGGTAAGCAGCCGTAGTGTATTTACCAAAACGGATAAGGTCAGTTCTCCTTGTAGACTCCCAAGATAATTCTCTGGCTCTTTCATCCAGAATAAAATCAAGGTTGATAGAGGTTACATTTCCTCCGGTATTTTCATAGGCACGTTCTCTAAGCTTATTGATATAGCTGATCGCTGTAGCCTGGTCTCCACCTCCACCGCCTCTAAGAACTGCTTCAGCATACATCAGATAGATGTCTGCCAAACGGTATAAAGGGATGTCTGCCTCTACCCAATTGGTATGAGCCCCAGCAGATCCATTACTTTTAATATTTTTATATTTGATAAAGGCATACCCATCATTAAAAGAGCCTAAATCATTAATTTCTAAATTCTGCTCCATGGTAAAAAATCGACCTCTCTTGTCATTTCCGGTGTTAGGAAATAACCCTACAAAAGATTTAGTTGTTCTTATACCACTCCAGCCTCCATTGATTCCAAAATCAGAAGAAGCCATTTTACCACCTACGGCAGCATGTACCATATAAGTAGTACCACCATTGGTCTGTGTATTGATTCCGTCAAAATTAACACTTAATATCTGCTCAGGGTTATTGATATTATTATCTGCCAGGAATAAATCTTCATATTTAGATTTTAAAGAATAACCAGCACCAATTATTTTATTACAATAAGTGATACAATCGGTATTTCTCTGTGTACCTGTATATATTTCAGCATTTAAATACAATCTAGCCAATAGTGCCCAGGCAGCAGCTTTATCCGCTCTCCCGTATTCATTGGTTCTTGGATCTTTTAACTCTCCTGCAATGGCCAGTAATTCAGACTCTATATAATCAAATAAAGCCTTCCTTTCTATTCTCTTAGGCGGGTTTGGTGTACCCGGCACATAACTTTCATCTGCAAACGGAACGTTTCCAAACATATCCAGTGCATGATAATAAGACTGTGCTCTTAAAAAGCGAGCTTCTGCTCTCATTACTTTTGCCTGGCTCAGATTATCTCCCGTAATATTATTACCTGCCAGTTTTTCGTCAGTAACATTTCTTAAAAATTCATTACAGTAGGCAATTTCTGTATATACTCTGTAATACATGGCCGCAATGAATTCATTGGAAGAGTCCCAGGTCATTTTGTGTAATGTATGCAGGTTTCCGTCATTCCATCCAATAACTGCTTCGTCAGTAGTAATTACATTAAGAGTGTACAGCAACCTTGTATACTGAGAAAAACCTCCATTGATCCCGTTAATATCACTGTCAGGCTGATCACCATCTCCACTGATCTGACCTCCCATTGCTAAACCTCCGTATAACTTTGCCAGAACATTTTTATAGTTGGAGAAATCTTTATATATATTTAACGATATAGCATCTGTGATGGGTTCTCTTTCCAAATCTTTAACACACGATGACGCCGTAGTCAACAAAAATGCCGCAGAAATTGGCAATACTATATTTCTAAGTTTAATCTTATTTAGTTTCATCTTACTTCTTATTTAAAATTGAAAGTTAAAGCCTAAAGAATAAATTCTAGGCATCTGATAATATCCGTTGTCTATTCCTCCATATACTTCAGGATCAATTCCTGAATACTTGGAAATCACAAAAATATTTTGTGCCATACCGTAAATTCTCAGGTTGCTTCCTTTTGAAAATACTTCTCCGAAATTATATCCGATATTGACATTATCCAATCTGAAGAATGATGCATTTTCAACATAAATATCAGATTTATATTGAGGCACTGAGAATTTATATTCCGGAGCAGAGGAAAATACATTCTGTAAATATTCGTTGGTAGAAGCCGACTGTAAAGAACTGTTAGAAGCCGCATTATTGTATACATAATTTCCTAATACTGCTCTTGCACTAAGGGCAAATTCCCAGTTTTTATGTGCTAATTTGGTAGAGAAACCTAAAATAGCATCCGGCGTAGTTGACTTGTAATAATACATATCTTTTGTATTGATAATTCCGTCACCGTTTCTGTCTGCATAAGCTCCATCAACAGGCTTTCCGTTCCCATCATATACCTGCTCGTAAACCCAGAATGAATTGGGAGCATATCCCACGGCATGAGCCTGAATTCTGTTACCTGAACCTCCTTCAATACCCCCTACTTCCATATTAAAGGACTCTCCGCCCCGGTCTTTCAATTTTGTAACAACCGGTTTATAATGAGTGGCGTTAAAACTTACCTCCCAGGTTGTTGTTTCATTTTTTACAGGAATTACCGTAATACTTCCTTCAATTCCTTCATTTTTCATATCCCCGATATTCTGCCAGCTTGCATTACTTAATCCTCCTGCAGGCTCATCTGCAAATACCAGTAGATCTTTAGTATCTTTTCTGAAAAGGTCGATAGATCCCGTTATTCTGTTTTTAGCAAAACCAAAATCTAATCCTATGTTCTTTGTAACCGTAGTTTCCCAGGTAAGATTCGGATTATAATTGGCAGGACGGAACATATAATAGTACTCATTACCAAACTGATAATAAGCTCCCGGATAACTTGGATTATAAGCGGCTAATGCCGGATAGTTATTCGGTTTATTTCCGTTAATTCCCAATGCAGGTAGCTCTTGCTGTCCCGTTTTACCCCATCCTGCTCTCAGTTTTAAAGTACTGATTGCAGAAATATTTTTAATGAAATTTTCTTCGTTTAGTTTCCAGGCTACAGAAACTCCAGGAAACACTCCCCATACATTATCTCTTGTTCCATTGTAGAATCTTGAAGAACCGTCCTTACGGATAGATCCTGAAATAATATATTTATTTGCTATTGTAAAAATGGCTCTTCCATAAAAAGAAAGCAGAGTATTTCGGGTTTCGAAATCCAGATCTTTTACATCGTTACCATTTCCTCTATAAGTAACAGCCCCTGGAATAAGGATATTAAAATCCTGATATGCATATCCGGCAGTAAGATCTACTCCGGTATTGATAGCAGTTATATTTTTAGTATAATTAAAATAAGTTTCCAAAAGCTTATTTTTCTTTTCCATCGAATAGAAATTCGAGCTTCCACGATCATCATAGCCAGCTCTGTATCTTCCGTCTTTTACTTTGTGTCCTTCACTTTTGGTATAGTCATATCCGGCATTTACATTGAAATGTAAGTCTGGAAGAAAGTGAAACTTATAGTCTAACTGAATATTACCCAATCCCCTGGTCACAGATGATACATCGCGAACAGCATTCATCATAGAAACCGGGTTAGAATTGGCATTTACATTCAGTTTATTTGCCAGAGTACCATTCTGGCTTTCTGTCAGAAACCATTCATAATATCCTCCATTTCCAGGGACAACATTGGTATTGTCATATATAGGTTGTGTAGGATCAAAATAAGTTGCTGCTTTGATTACTCCGGCATCAACAAACCTATTATCAGTGAATGTTCCTTTTGCATTCACATTAACCGCTAAGTGGTTATCAAAGAATTTAGGATTTAAGTTTAAACCTATAGAAGTTCTCTTGAATGAATTTGTTCTTACAATACCGTTCTGTTCATTATAACCAATGGATAAACGATAAGGAAGTCCCTTAATTCCACCTGAAAAAGCAACATTATTGTCTGTTCCCCAACCTGTCTGATAGATCTGATCCTGCCAGTTGGTATTTGCATTTCCCAGTTTTTTCTGGTAATTAGAGGATGCATACGTCTTTACAAAATTCCTAAACTCATCTGCATTCAAGACATCCACGTTCCCCATCTTAGTTGAAAGGGAGGTTACCGTTGAAAAGTTAATTTTAAACTTTCCGGCACTTCCTTTTTTTGTAGTCACCAAAATAACCCCATTGGAAGCTCTGTTACCATAAATAGCAGTTGCAGAAGCGTCTTTTAGGATATCAAACGTTTCAATATCATTAGGATTAATTAATGATAAAGGATCTGACACTCCATTTACTCCCACAAAATCCTGAGGCACACCATCAATAACGATCAATGGAGAGTTTTCTCCTCCTAGAGAAGAGGTACCTCTGATTCTGATCTTTGTTCCTGAGCCTGGAGCTCCACTGTTATTGGTAATCTGTACGCCAGGTGTCTTTCCCTGGATCAGCTGTCCTGCAGAGGTAGCTCCTCCATTGAAATCCTTTGCAGTAACTGAAGTTATAGACCCCGTAAGGTCAGATTTCTTCTGTTTTCCATACCCAATCAACACTACCTCCTCAATTTTCTTTTCCTTTGTGACAGAGTCTGTTGTCTGCGCATGCATTATTGTACTGGCCAATAAAAAAGCGGGCGCGATTTTTAATACTGTTGTAAAGTTATTCACAATCATATTTTTTTATAGTTTCGTTTTTTCAGTCATATTTTGGCTTGAAGCCAGACTCGCAATTTATAAAAAAAATAGAATTATTATAAATTTAATATAATTTTAGTTAAAATTATGTATATTACGAAACCTATTTTAGTTAAAATTTTAAATTCCAATATTTTACAACGACTTATGCATAGCATAGTATTTACACTAAATTAGCAAATTGTTAAACATTTGTTTAACTTTATTTCATATCCACATGGAAAAAAATAAAGGAGTAAGGCATAATAACTCCACAAAGAGCGGTATTCAAGAGATAATCCTTATCTTTGCAGTCAAAACTTTACTATAAATGTCAAACAGAAAGATGATTACGGCAGCTTTGCCTTATGCAAACGGACCGGTTCATATAGGGCATTTGGCAGGTGTCTATATTCCTGCGGATGTTTATGCAAGATTTCAGAGAAGATCAGGAAAAGATGTAGCGTTTATCTGTGGTTCAGATGAGCACGGAATTCCTATTACCATAAGAGCTAAGAAGGAAGGGGTTACCCCACAGGATATCGTAGATAAATATCACGAGATCATCAAAAAATCCTTTTCAGATCTGGGAATCTCTTTTGATGAATATTCAAGAACAACTTCTAAGAACCATCATGAAACCAGCCAGGACTTCTTTAAGGTTCTTTATGAAAAAGGAAAATTTACTGAAGAAATTTCTGAACAGTATTTTGATGAGCAGGCGGGAGAATTCCTTGCTGACCGTTATATTGTAGGAACCTGTCCCAACTGTGGCAACGAGAACGCTTATGGTGACCAGTGTGAGAAGTGTGGGTCTACCCTTTCTCCTTCAGAACTGATCAATCCGAAATCCATGCTCAGTGGAAATGTTCCGATCCTTAAAGAAACGAAGAACTGGTATCTTCCTTTAAATGAATATGAAGACTTCTTAAATGAATGGATTATTGAAGGGCACAAAGATGACTGGAAACCGAATGTATACGGACAGGTTAAGTCATGGTTAAATGACGGACTGAAACCACGTGCAATGACCAGAGATCTGAACTGGGGAGTTCCTGTTCCTCTTCCGAATGCAGAAGGAAAAGTACTTTACGTTTGGTTTGATGCTCCTATCGGGTATATTTCATTCACTAAAGAATGGGCTGAGAAAAACGGAAAAGACTGGAAGGATTACTGGCAAAGTGAAAGCAGTGACCTGGTACACTTTATCGGAAAGGATAATATTGTATTCCACTGTATTATTTTCCCAGCGATGATGAAAGCTCACGGAGATTATATCATGCCTGACAATGTTCCGGCTTTTGAATTCCTGAACCTTGAGAATGATAAAATCTCAACCTCAAGAAACTGGGCGGTATGGGCACACGAATATGTAGAAGATTTTCCTGGCCAGCAGGACGTATTAAGATATGCGCTTCTTTCTTCAGCTCCTGAAACAAAAGATAATAACTTTACATGGAAGGATTTTCAGACTAAGAATAATTCTGAATTGGTAGGGATCTTCGGAAACTTCATCAATAGAGTTGCAGTTCTTGTTCATAAATATTATGATGGTGTTATTCCGCAAGGGGATGTAAACAGTCCTGAATTGCAGGAGATACACAAAGCAGCAAAAGAAATTTCAGGATTCCTGGAAAACTATGAATTTAGAAATGCTTTATCAGCATTAATGAATCTTGCCCGTTTTGGAAATCAGTATCTTCAGACTGAAGAGCCTTGGAAAACTATTAAAGACAGCCCTGAAAAGGCTGCACAGTCTCTATTTGTGGGAGCACAGATTGCTGTAGCTTTAGCTCAGTTGTGTGAACCTTTCATGCCTTTCAGTTCCGAAAAGCTATTGAATATGTTCAATGTGGAAAATAAAACATGGAATGATATTGAAACCCAATCTGTTTTAATTGAAACCGGACACAAAATCAACGAATCATCCCTTCTTTTCTCAAAAATTGAAGATGATGTGATTGAAGCTCAGATTCAAAAACTAGAAGATACCAAACAAAACAATAAAAAAACAAACCCTAACGCAAATCCTATGAAAGAAGAGATCTCTTTTGATGATTTTACTAAAATAGACCTTAGAACAGCAACCATTTTAGAAGCTGAAAAGGTAGAAAAAGCAGATAAACTATTGAAACTTACTGTAGATACAGGAGTAGATGTAAGAACTGTTGTTTCGGGAATTGCCGAAAGCTTCACTCCGGAGGAATTGATTGGGAAGCAGGTAATGATCTTACTGAACCTTGCTCCAAGAAAAATCAGAGGAATTGAATCTCAGGGAATGTTACTATTAACAACTAAACCAGACGGGAAATTATCTTTCGTAACACCGGATGACAGCAATGTCGAAAACGGTATTGAGATTGGATAATTACCCATAAATCAATATTTAAAGGGGCTTTCTTTCAAGATAGCCTCTTTTTGATTCTATACAATCCGGATGATCAATTAATCAATACAGGATGAAGCAGGTACTTCAATATTGAAACGTTTTTTAGAAATAATATATGGTTAGCAAAAGCGTATTAAGGAAACTCTCAGATTTCGAACTCGAAAAATATATAAAAGAAGACAACCGTTTTGTTCCGGAAGCTGTCTCAATGGCTTTTGAGATATTAGTAGAACGAGGGCGGATTTTTACGGAAGAGGAAAAATCCGCAGTTCAGGAGTTGATTCAAAGTAAAAAGAATGCAGAAGAAGCAAAGCTTACAGAAGAGTAGGAGCTTTGGAAAGACCATATCACAGAAGACCCTGCTGCTATCAAGCTGTATTCGAGAACGACCGTTTTTGTAAGCAGTGTTGTTCTGGGTACCATTCCCGGAGCTATTTTACTCTGCCTGAATTTGATAAAATTAAAAAAATATTTCCCGGCTCTCCTTACATTGATATTCGGCTTTCTTTTTTTCTTTTTGCAGGAACACGTTTTTCAATCTTATTTTGATTTCAACACCACATCACGATACAATCCGGCAATGGCAGTTATAGCCGCCGGAACATTAAGCCTGATTGGTATCTGGGTCGCAAGTATTCCCAAAAAGATGCCTTACAGAGCCAAATCTTATGTTTTCCCTGTCATTTTATGCATTGGAACGGCTGCTCTGATGTCCTGTTATTATCAGGATTGGTTTTCTATTTCCCCGCTGCTTAGGGTTATCCGTTTATTCAGATAAAATATACATACGTTTTAGAAGCTGATTCCCGCTATCCACTTTTACTCCTCGCGCCTAAGCTGAACAGGCCAAATCTGGCTGCGGGGTAACCGTTTCTATCGGGGCTAAAAAATTATTCCGTAAGATCCAGTCTTACGGAATAACAATATATATGAACATCGACAAAATTACTTTGTAGGCCGATGATTGCTATTTCTTAGTCAGTTTTGCCAGATAAGAATCCTCATCCTTCAATATTTTTTCTATGAGAAAACCATTATTCTCCGCTGCATTTTTCAGGGTATCGAAATCCAGGTACAGCCATGTGATAGGTTCTTCAGATTCACCTTTATAATGCACTACATAGTCTAATTCCCCATAATATCCGCCGGCAGGAATATACACTCCACCGTCTTTATCCCGGTCAAACATATAGAGAATATCAGTGCTGTCGATCAGGATCTGTCCATTATCATTTAATAAAGCATGTAATTTTTGAAGATAAGGATCTATTTTAGAAAGACTTTCAAAAACCCCGGTGCCATTCATCAATAATAAAACAGTATCGAAAGTTTCTCCTGAAAAATCAAGGATATTTTCACAAACAGCATTTTTGATCCCTCTCAGTTTACAAACCTCAACAGATTTTGGTGAAATATCCAGTGCCATCACCTCAAGGCCTTTTTTATTTTGAAGATACAAAGCATGAGAACCGGCCCCTGCCCCTATATCCAAAACTTTTCCTTCGGATAGCTTCATTGCCTTCTGCTCAATATTATTCATTTCTTCAAAATCTCTGAATAAGTAATTTACTGGAAGTTCATCCAGTTCAGAAATTGATGTTTCAGTCTGCAGATCTTCAGGATTGTCATTGTGATAATAATCCCAGATCGCTCTGCCCATTAAATCTTTCATAGTGCAAAGATACAAGTTAAAAATGGAGAATTAAAAGTTGAAAATTGAAAATCTACCGTCCCAATCTCAGTAATACAACATCTACAACATCGTCAATCAAAGTTTTACTTCGGTCTTTCGATGATAAAGATGAGTAGAATAATTAATACTTTAGGTTTTGGCTAAAGCCGGATGACGTTTGATGGATATGGTAAGCGGACTAAAGTCCGCTTCTATTGAATTTTATATTGAATTTCAATACTAATTCTCCTGTAAAAAGTATAATCTTCTCTTCACCACCTATGACCTATCAACTATTCCATCGAATTCTTCTCCCGATGTCTGTCCGCCTGGGACTCATTTTCAGCAACTCCTGCTTTCCAGTAAGAATAGGCATACAGTTCCTGGGAAGTCCAGTTTTTATCTTTTCTCAGATAAGTACGGATTTCTTTAACACTTGAAAACTCACAGGCCACATATCCAAACTTCCGGGTTTCGGGAATGTCAATATTTTTTACTGCTTCCGGCATCTTACTACCAGCTTGAGGCTGTGCATTATGAAGCCACTTAAAATCAATATCAGCTTGAGTTGCTAAGATCTGTTCATCTTCTTTTCCATGAACTTCAATGATACAGATTCCTTTTACAGTTGGAGGCAGGGTTTCTAAAATAGCACTTAAAACAGGAATTGCCGTAGCATCTCCCGCCAGCAAATACCAATCAGCTTCAGGATACAACTCCTTTCCATCCAGACGCATCATGACTCCCAGTTTTGAGCCTGCTTCCGCATTCCTCACCCATTTCGAGGCGGGTCCACCGTCTCCATGATCTACAAAATCAATGATCAGCTCATTTTTCTCAAGATCAATTCCTCTGTGCGTATACGTCCTGATAGCCGGGGCAACTTCCTTAGCAGGATATACCCACTGCTGATTTTCATCCAAAATTGGAAAATGAATTTCGTTTAAACCAGCTGGAGGAACTGCTATTTTATTGTTATCTCCTACTACCGTATTTTTGAACAAATGAACTTCAGGTGAATAGAAATAAACTCTGATAAAATGGTCAGTGATGTATTCTTTTCTCGTCACTTCGGCAACAATCTGCCCTGTTGAAATTTTCACCATAACTGAATTTTTTTTTAAAATTAATATCCGGTTTCCAACTAATGTCAGAAACCGGATGTCTAAGAAAATATCATTCAGATCAAGGCTGTATACCCTAATCTATTTTTAAAAATCAAATGTATAAGACAGATTGAATGTTCTTCCTCTTCCTTTGTAATTAAACAGTTCCGGAAGCCCGTAAGAAGAATATAAAACCTGAGAACGCTTGCTCCAAATCGTCTGATAATCTGTATTAAACAGGTTCTGGATTCCTAAGTTGAATTTACCCCAGTTGAATCTGTATCCAATCATTAAATCGGAGGTATTATATCCTTCCACTACATTATTAAGCTCATCTTTCTGTTTGAAATTCTGCAGCGACTGGAATCTGAACGACCAGTCTTTAATATTGTACCCGATATAAGTTACTAATTTTGATGGTGAAGCATTATAGATCTCCTGTTTTTGCCATTCTCCTTTATTGTCTACCTCAGATTTAATCAAAAGTCCGCTGGCTCCGAAGTAAACGCCATTGCTTAAGGCATAGGAAACCTCAGCTTCGATTCCCATATTCCTTAATTTCAAATCATTCACCAGGATCTGAAACGTCTTTTTATCTACTGCAACACTCTTATCAGAATTACTTAAAAATCCTGCAATCTGTGCTCTTAAACCACCTTTATTGACACGGTATCCCACTTCAAACTGGTTGGTTTTGATCGCCTGTAATGGCTGGTCTTTCACATTGATACTTGATACCACATCCCAGTTCGTTCCATTCAGTTTATAAGTACCGATTCCATAAAACTTCGCTGGATCTGCCAAACTTGCCCCCTGGGAAAATGTTCCCCAAACCTGGTGCTGTTCATTGAATTTATACAGTAATCCGGCATTCGCAAGGGTTACATTGTAAGAACTCTCCCCTCCGGGAATGGCAGATGCTGATGCTCCGTATCCCATTGCTACTTGAGTCTGCTGCTCAGAGCCCACAAAATCATCCATTTTTACAGTGATGTTCTGATAACGGACTCCTGCATTAACCTGTAACTTGGGAAGGATATTATACTTTGCCT
The DNA here is from genome assembly GCF_918698085.1 of Chryseobacterium sp. Bi04. Classification (GTDB taxonomy): domain Bacteria; phylum Bacteroidota; class Bacteroidia; order Flavobacteriales; family Weeksellaceae; genus Chryseobacterium. The sequence continues at coordinate 217,081 of NZ_CAKKLP010000002.1, read as the reverse complement.
GAACATATCCTGCATAACTCTGAGAATGGTTGGTAGGATATCTTCCTAACCTGTATTTTGTTTCATTAATCAATCCACCGCTTGACATTGTTTTAGCCATATCATAAACCGACTGGTTTCCTTCAAACTTTTCAAAATCTATGTCTGCTCCATAAGTAATATTCAGCCCTCTCCATGATTTTGATAATAAAGCTTTTATCCCGGAATAATAAGTATCCTGCTGTGAAGAGGACATGTAGGCTATTTTTCCGCTCTGCAGCGTCACATTTCCGGGGAAAGGATAAAATCCTAATTTCTCACCACGGGTAGCAAACTGTACATATAAGTCCTGTCCGCCAAGAATTCCGTTTCCGGTATAGGCTACCGTTCCCATATAACGTTCTGTTCCTACATTTTTATCGGAAGAAAACCCGTCTCTCATTTCCAGCAAAGAAGCATTTTTTGTAGTGAAAGCACTTAAATTTTCACCTAAAAAAAGACTTCGGTCTCCATTAAACTTGGAGTTATAATACTGAAGGGAAGCTGTTATTTTATGTTTATTGTTAAACTGATATCCTCCTGTAGCCAGAATATCTACAGACTGGTTGTACTGAAGGTCAGTTTGGGTAATATCGGTAAAAAGCTGATTCTGATCTGCACCATACACTCCGCCATTTTGCTGGTAAGCAATTCCCAATCTTCCGAAGAACTTCTCTCCTTTTCCTGCAATAGACTGTGCAGCACGGAAGTCATGATCATCTTTCCCCATAAATCCTGTGCGTGCTCCCAGTTCAGTTTCTCCACTGATTCCTTTTTTGGAAGGTGTTTTTGTAATAATATTGATGATACCACCGGTTGCATTACCTCCATAAATAGAGCTGGCTCCGGAAAGTACTTCTATTCTTTCAATATTAAAGGGGTCAATGGCATCCAGCTGACGGCTGATGGCACGGATACTGTTTAATGAAACTCCGTCAATCATTACCAGCGCAGAACGTCCTCTCATATTCTGTCCATAATTGGTTCTTCCCTGTGGACCTATATCCATACCTGGAATTAGGATCGAAAGCATTTCTTTAATAGGAACTCCGCTTTTGGCCTGTTCCTGAATTTTTTCTTTCTGAACTACCCAGACTGTTCCGGGAATTTCAGAGATTTTCGTCGGTTTTCTGGAGGCTACGATCACTACATCGTCAATACCTTTAGAGGCTATAGAATCCTTAGCGGTCTGGGAAAATAGTAATCCCGAAGCCAACAGACCTATGAATGCGTACTGCTTTTTCATTCTTTCTACTCGAAGTTTTATAATCCCACAAAGATAATTTTTATTACTTCTAAATAAAAATAACTAAAGCTGAAATTATTCATGATTTTAAAAACCAAAGAGCATAGAATTCATTTATAAAGTTCATGAAAAACGTAAAATCCCAGCCTGCAAAAGGTCCGGGATTTTACTCGTGAAAAACAAGGTTATTTTTTATACCGCAGGTCCGGCTGCGTCTTTTATTTCTTCTAATAATTTTTTCCGTTCATGAAGTCTTCTTCTAGCAATAACGGACTTTCCACCAATCACTCTTACAAATCTCAGGTATTGGAAACGTTTTGCTCCAAAATGATGGGTGATTACATACAACAGTACTCCGAATCCCACCATAATGATATACCCGAATATCTTCTTGGTGGCGATAATAATAGCATTCAGCTGGATAGCCTTCATATTGGCAGCAACATTCTGAGGAGTAACCGTCATACCATCCATATAAACGGCAAGATCTCCTACTGCTGTAATCTGAAACCGGTATTGAAACCAGGAATACAGGGTTGAGAAAATACCTACTGCAAGAAAAGTTCGCCATACCAACACAAGTCCTATTGCTGCAAGCATTTCATCCATTTCAAGTTTATCTAAAGTATAAAACCATACTGAAATAAACAGTGAACACATTCCATAGCCTTTTAGGAACATCGGCAGATACCAATGATCATAACTAAATTCCAATACCATCGAAAAATACATAATGATTGCATATCCTATCATCCCGGCAAAACCTGAAAATATATACATCTTCAGTGGTTTTTCTTTTTTAAACCAGAATACGGCAATAGCCCCGGCTAATATAATTCCGGGAATCATAAGTAAACTAAGCCCGGCATTAGTCACCTGATCATATCCCAAAACTCCAACGGCAAAAGTAGTCTGAAGAGAGGCTGTTCCTAAAAACATTCCCAGCCAAAACAACATAAACAAACCATGCTGCACGTTATTTTTTGTAAATATTTTAAATGAAAGGTAAGGTCGCTTTAAGGTTAACTGACGGATACTAAGCAATGCAAAGCTTATAAAAGCTGCAATACTAGCATTAATAATATGTTTTGAGTTCAGCCAATCCTGTTGTCTTCCAAAAGCATACACATATGCCGAAAACATAAAAGTGGATATAAACAGCAGTATACTTAACCAGTCGATGTAGTGCAAAGGGACTTTCAGCGCAAAATATTTATTATGCATAAAGATCCAGTGAATAAGTGCCAACGCAAAACATAAAACTGAAATAAAGATGTAAAACTGCTGCCAGTTATACAGAAGGGCAAATTTGGCAGCATAATAGGCTGCTACCTGATTCATTACCAAAACAAATGTATAGAACAGCCCATAGAACATTCCCCGATTACCAATCATCATCATGAGTGGCAGGAACAATTCTATAGTGACCATCATTTTCATAAATCCAATCAGAAGAGAGGTAGATACAAAAATCATTGGCTCTAAAGTGGTGGCATTCACATAGCTCAACAGCCCTAAAAGCACAAGCAGCAATACCATTTTATCTCGTACTTTGAATCTCATTTTCATTCTGAGAACAACCGGCATACATGCTCCCATCCCAATGGTAGTGGCATAATTGGCCCACATGAAATATTCTGTTAACGCTCCGGTACCGCTCACCAAATGGCTGATATTCCCAGTATAGACCCCGCCAAGCGGCATTACCACTGCAAGCAGTAATACAATCAGCAGCAGCTGTACGGGTTTAGGTACCCAGTCGTTATATAATCCTTTGTTGTACATGTTTTTTTTAGATAATAGATATCAGATAACAGCATTCATCTTCAGTTTCCAGAACATTAAGTCTGAAATCTGACATCTGAAATCTTTTAGTCTTCATTAATATTCACATTCATGTTCATTCCTGCACTTAGTTTATCCATATCTTCTTTTTTATTGGAAGCTGTAAATTCTATTCTTACAGGAATTCTTTGCTGCACTTTAATGAAGTTTCCGGTAGAGTTATCGGTAGGTACGCTTGAATATCTTGATCCGGTGGCCGCAGACACTGCTGTCACCACTCCTTCAAACTTTTTACCCCCCAAAGCATCTGCCGACATTGTTATTTTTTCACCGATTTTAATAGTAGGCATCTGACTTTCAAGGAAGTTAGCAGTAACCCACTTCTGACCATTCAAAACAATGGTAGCCACCTGCTGCCCCGGCTGAATCAGCTGGCCTTCGGAAATCGTTCTTCTTCCCATTACCCCATCATAAGGAGCCGTGATTACCGTATATGAAAGGTTAATTTTTGCCATGTCCAACGCAGATTTCGTTCTTTTGATTTCTGCATCATTAATCCCAAGTCTGCTTTTCACTTCCGTTGTAGATAGATTTGCTGACTGCTTCTGATTAACCAACGTTTCATAAGCTGCTTTCTGAGCATCATATTCTGTTTTTACCTGGTCATATTGTTGTCTTGTCACCGCTTCAGCTGACAAAAGATTTTTATACCGGTTTAAGTTTTGTTCGGCATTCCAAAGTCGGGCTTTAGCACCGGCAATATTGGATTCCATTACGTTGATGTTGTTGGAAACTGTATTTACAGAAGAGCCTGTAGCTGTTTTCTGAGCTATTGCATTCTGATAAGCAGCTTCAGCCTGTCCCAATTGTGTCAGGATTTCACGATTGTCAAGAACCACCAGGGTATCTCCTTTTTTTACCTTTTGGTGTTCGATAAACTTAATGTCTTTGATATAGGCAGAAACCCTTGTATTGATTGGATTAATAAACTCTTCAACCTGAGCGGCTTCTGTATAGGTTTTATTTCCTATATGGAAATATTCACGGATTAACCAGAACAGCCCGAAACCAATCAACATAAAAACGATGATGTTGGAAATGATTGCTCTGATTTTATTTCTTTTATTTTGCTTCTTTTTACCTTCCCCGCTTGGTTTTGCAGGAGTTTGAGGTGTATTTTGAGTCGTTTGTTCCTTGTTTTCCATTGTGGTGTTTTCAGTTTTAAAAATTAAAGAGTTCCTGTAGATTTCAAAAGGTTATAATACTGATACAAAACATTGATCTCCGCATTGGCATAATCAAGTTCTGACTGCAGTTTCTGGTTCTGGGCATCAATCATTTCTGCCTGTACGGCCAATTGGTTCAGATACTTGGCTTCCGTAATCTTATAGTTCTCTTCCGCCAGTCTTTTTGAATCGTTCAGAATATCCGCCTGCTGAATTGCCTCCTGGTATTTTGTATAGGCAGCATTCACTCCCATATCGATGTTCTGCTCTGTCAGTGTTATGGCATCATTAGCCTGGTTCTTTTGTAGCTCACCTAATTTTACCTTTTCTTTTGTTTTATACAGTGTATCTATATTGTAGCTAAGGGAAACCCCCGTCTGCCACCCTCCTGAATACATATCCAAAACAGGGTTTCTTGTGGTAATTGGCCTCTGCAAAGTATAGCCACCAAATCCAGCTATAGTAGGCATATTATCGGTCTTTATAATTTCGATATTCTTATCTGCTATATCTCTGTTTTTCTGTGCTGATTTCATCAAAGGGTTACTATCGTGAGCCAGGCTCATATAATAATCCATCCCGATTCCTGACTCTTTATTTTCAATACTTTCAGTAGGAACAATCTCTGTGTCGGATGATAAACCTAATGCGATATTTAAATTATAGTTAAGGATTTTTTTATTGTTTGAAAGGGTTAAAATCCCCTGATCCAGGTTTTTAATAGCCAATTCACCACGAATCACCTCATTTCGTGTCACCATGCCCTGTTGATAGAACTTCTGGATATTTTTAAGACGTTCCTGAGCCAGCTTTTTGTTGTTTTGAAATACTTCTTCCTGATTCAACGTTTTGTATATATCCAGATAATTTGAAATCACTAAAAATTTCACATCCTGTTTATTCTTCTCCAGATCCAATTCAGAAAGCTGTTCCCGGAGACCTGCCATTTCAATAGACTTACTCACCAATCCTCCTTTGAAAATCAGCTGTGTTGCCTGTACCGCATATGAACTTCCGTAATGGGGCATAGGAATAGTGGTGGAATTTGAAAAATCTTTGTCAATAGCTACCGCATTTCCCAAGTAGAACTGGCTTGTAGAAGCCGTAATGGTGGGTAATTTCTGAAGTTTTACAACATTAGTGTTCTGTTTGGCGATGTCAATATTCTGAGCAGAAACTTTTAACTGCTGGTGGTTTCGAACTGCCAGTTCGGCAACCTCATCGGCAGTCATCTGTTTAATCTGTTGAGAAAAAAACAGCGCAGGAAAAGCTGCTATCAAAAGAGATAGTGCTGTTTTTATTTTCTTTGTCATTTTACCTTGTTTTACGAATACAAAGTTAGGGCAATAACAAAATCAATCAAATGTTTGATTCTTGGAAAAAGATGTTCAAATGTAGGATTTTAGTTTTCAAACTGATGCCTATATTGTTTAGGGCTTACCTCAAGATGTTTTTTAAAAAAGTGCGAAAAAGAGTATTGATCGCTAAATCCGAGGATAGAAGAAACCTCTGAAACCGGTTTATTGGAAGAGTTTAAAAGCACTTTTGCTTCATTGATGACAATAGCAGCAATGATTTGGCTTGCAGATTTCCCTGTAACGGACTTCACCACCGAAGAAAGATGTCTGGTTGTAATGGATTGCCGTTCTGCATAAAACTCTACGCTCCTTTCTGTAAGGTGGTACTCTGCAAGATCGGTAAGAAATACAAAAACAATCTCTTCCTGCCTGGACATCTGATTCATAGAGTTGTTATCTTCTTTGGAGATAATTCCCGCCATCTGGTAACAGAAAACAGAAAAAAGATGCTCCACCATTTCTTTTTTGTACAGCATCTCGGTTTCAGAATCCAAAATATACTTTAGGAAATTGACACTTTTCCATACTACCTCCATTTCGTTTTCCGGAAAAGGCACTCCTTTGTTCATCTGCTGCCTGAAATAACGGTAAGTAATCAGGCGGTTAAACTTCAATGACAAAGTAGAAATAAATTCTCTTTTATAGGAAACCATCCGGGACTGGAAATCCTCACTCACCGCTACTACTTCATAAATCGTTTGTGGATCGGTCACCATAAACATATTGGATGAAAGTTCCAGGTCATTGAAATGCTGCCTAAGCTTTAGGGTTCCGGATTTAATAAAAATAAATGCTGGATTTTCAGGACGGAATGGTTTATCAACAGCAATTCTCTCAAAGATATTGCGTTGGGTAAAAATTTCAACTCCGAATTTTTCTAGGGCAGACATATCACAAATTTAAGCAAACTTATTACCGATTACAAAATTTTATTATTTTAGCGTTTACCAAATTCACTATACTATGAGAAAGGTTGATTTATTATTTGCAGAATATAGCAAGAGCCATAGAAACGCAACCAACAAATTGATACACTGGATCTGTGTACCTTTGATTTTCTGGGCTCTTCTGGGCTTCATTTCCCTTATTCCATCGCCTCATTTCTGCTTCTCTTACTTTGGATGCATCAGTATTGTAAGTATGATTACTGTTTTATTGGTTACCTTTTTCTATCTACGGCTCTCCCTTCTGATCAGTATCATCATGGTTTTCATGATGCTGGTAACAGAACACTTTATCTATCTTACCAATGTTCATTTCGGAAAACAATCATGGATCATCTATCTTACCATATTCATTATTACCTGGATCTTCCAGTTTATCGGACATAAAATTGAAGGTAAAAAGCCTTCCTTTTTAAAAGATTTACAATTTTTACTGGTAGGGCCTATCTGGCTGCTGAGTTTCATCCTTAAAAAAACAGGAATCCGGTATTAATCTTCCAAAACGTACACTAAAACCCGGATAACTTCTATTCTCCTTCCAAAGTTCCGTAAAAGTATTATTTATTAAAATAATTCCAGCCCTTTACAACCTTTACAACAATTAAGTCATCTTTTATAGTATATAGAGAGTATTGCCTTTGAAATAAGTATTTCAAGCATGCTTTTTGATACCATCTTAATAAACTAATTATGAGAACTCTGTTTTTACCCTTATTTTTTCTTGTCTTTATGAACTGCAGCAAGTCAAATGCTGACAAGCAGGCTGTGAATGCTGATTTAATGGAAGTTATTTCTGAAGATAAGATTGTTTCTGATGTCGCAATACCTCCACCACCTGCTCCTGCTGAAATTTCAAAAGCATCTGCAGTAACCTCTACCAGCATTCCAAAAAAAACAGATACTATTTCAAGGAAAGTGATCAAAAACGGAGATATGAGAATCCAGGTTGGCGATATTAAAAAAGCACAATCTCAAATCAATGATATTCTAAAAAAGAATAATGCTTATATTCAGAAAGAGCAGTTCCAGAATACAGATACTGATGATCATCTGAACCTTACCATTCGTGTTCCTCATAAAAGTTTTGATGAACTTGTTAATTCTTTTTCAAATGGAGTGGGTTCTGTTCTTTCCAAAAATATTTCATCCAATGACGTTACTGAAGAATACACTGACATTACCATAAAACTGGCCAATAAGAAAATATATCTTGAAAAATACCGCGACATGCTTAAAAGTGCTGCCACTACAAAAGACATGCTGGAAATCCAGGAAAATATCCGGGAACTGGAAGATGAAATTGATGTAGCGGAAGGAAGGCTTCGTTTTATTGGCGACCGGGTTAATTACAGTACGTTGGAAGTAATTTTATATAAAGAAAAAGTAAGAAGTTCAGCGACCTCCAACATAGGATTTGGGAGCAGATTTGTAGATTCCCTGGCAGAAGGCTGGAATAGTTTTGTAAATTTCTTCCTGGGAATTATTTCTTTTTGGCCGTTTTTGCTTCTTATTCCAGTAGTCATCTTCTTATGGAAAAAATGGAAGTCAGGAAAAACAAAATAATAAAAATACGTTTTTTACAAAATAAAATTCCAGGTATCAGCTATAATACCTGGAATTTTATTGCATTTTCAATGATTTAAGCATTATAAAAATCTTTAACAGTTTCAAGCACCTGTTCCTCTGACATCTTCTGTGCTGTATCTAATGTTATCTTAAGGTTTTTAAATTGGGCCGTATCATGGAGATACTTCTTAAGCTCTTCCTGAATGGTTCCCGGGCCTGTAATATAAACTTCCTGGGAATTGATCAGGAGATGCTCTATTTCTTTAAAAAATTTTACTCTGTTAGTACGTTCTGCATTATTTCCTGCATTTTCACTTGAATTCCCATGCTGTATTTCTGCTTTTACAGGGCTGCATAGGAAAAACTTGAACGCATTCTGAGCATCATGGTTTTTTACAACAATTGCCTTTTCTGTATCTATCCACAGCCCGGCTAATTTCTTGTCTGACATAATTTTATTTTTTGGTGTTATGAGCTACATCCAACAAGAATGGTGCAAAGAGGATGTTAATAGCTGTTAAATATTCTTCATGAGGCTGTGAAGTGATTTTGCAGACTTATATTTATTTTACTATTCTCTCGTTGAAAGGCTCAGTATAATATAACCAAGTAATTTCTAAGGCTAAATAAAATTAACTGTAGAGATGGCTTCACCTTGCAATGGTGGGTGAAAAACTATTTACCCAGCACAAATACAGCAGGAATTTTGTGGAGTTCCGGCTTTTGTTTTTGCCAGTCTTTTATTGTTTTTGTTTTTATAAATTCATGTTCAGGATCGTTGATATTGGCAGCAATGCACAACTTTGTGCTGGATGGCAAGAATTTCGTCAGATCTTCAAAAAGCTGATTGTTCCGGTAGGGTGTTTCCATAAAGATCTGTGAATACCCCGTTTTCTGCACCAAACTTTCCAGGTGCATAATCTGTTTCTTCTTCTCTCCTTTATCAATAGGAAGGTAACCGTGGAACGTAAATTCCTGTCCATTGAATCCACTTGAAATCAATGCAAGGATAATGGATGATGGTCCGGAAATAGGAATTATTCTGATATTCTTCTCATGACACCATTTTACAATCAGGTTGCCCGGATCAGCAATGCAAGGCAGTCCAGCCTCTGAAAGCAGTCCAAAGTCCTGTCCTTTTAGCATCAGATCCTGTGCTTCTTTAATATCAGCCCCTTCTGTGTATTTATCTAATAAAAACAGCTTCAGATCGGCCTGTTTCTTTTCCGGAGCAAAGAATTTAATAACCTTTCTTGCTGTTTTTTCGTTTTCTACAAAGAAATAGTCCGTCTGCATGATATAATCCTTTAAAACAGGCGAAAAATGGTTAATAGAGGTATTTTCTGATAAATAAGCTGGGAGTAAAAAAAGCATTGTATTATTTTTTTGTTCTTTCGTTGAGTGAGGGTTGTAGGAAGTATTTGGTAAGCTCCATAGAAAAGGTAACGGAAGTAATTTTCCAGACACCATTGATTTTCATGAGTGTCCAGATCTCTTTTCCCCAGTTTTCCATTTTGCCGTCATACCAAAAGCTGTAATCAAAATTGGCAGATGCTATGGCTCCGTCTTCAATAATCTTAATATTATCAAATTTTTCTTCAGATTTGTCATCCGAAAAACTCTTGATAAAGGTCTTATAATCATCGGCAAAGTAAGCTTCGGCTATGGGGCTTTTTTCCAGACGTTTTGCCTGGCTTCTTTCTTTATAAATCCCTGTCCAGAGTACCGGTTCCTGGAATAAAGACAGGTATTTAACCTCATCCCTTGTTTTGATGCACGTCATAAAGTCATCCATCAGTTTACGGATTTCGGTTTCATTTTTCGTCTGGGCAAAAGAGAAACTGAAGCTCAAAAGACATAACAGCAGCAGTTTTTTCATGACTATTATTTTAGTATTTGTTCTATGATAGCATTACAACCTTTTTCCAACAGCTGAAAAACATCTTCAAAATCTTTCATATCCCCCCAATAAGGGTCCGGAACTTCTGCATTTTTATGATCTCCAACGGTTTCTAAAAACAGGGCTACTTTCCGGCGTTCGGTTGCGTTTTCAGCTTTCGAGACCACATCGGCATATACATCGATATCCATACAGTACATCTTATCAAAGGTCTCAAAATCAGCCCTGGTAACAGGTCTTGATCTTTGCCTAGAAATATCTATTCCGTGGTTGGCAGCTGTTTGTATTGCTCTTTTATCGGGATGCTCGCCTTCATGCATAGAAATGGTTCCTGCTGAATCTATAACAAAGTTTTCAGGAACTTTTGTTTTCATAATCCCCTCTGCTAAAGGGCTTCTGCATATATTTCCCAAACAAACCATTAATATTTTCATCCTGAAAAAAAAATTAAGTATTAGATCCCTTTATTTTAGCAAAACTAAATAAAAAATGAAGAATAAACCTATTCTTCATTTTTATTATTTTAATCAATGATTATTTTCTACTGTTTGATTCTTTCTGTAAGGTCTTTTACATACTTCTTCACTTCTTTATCTATTTTGGATACATCTTTAATCGTATCACAAGCGTACATTACCGTTGAATGATCTTTTCCGCCCATTTCCTCACCAATTTTACTAAATGTAGAGTTAGTGAATTCTTTTGAGAAATACATGGCCAATTGTCTTGGAAGGGCAATTTCTCTTTTTCTTGTTTTGGATAAAAGCTGTTCTTTCTTGATTCCAAAATAGTCACATACCACTTCCTGAATATAAGGAATATTAATGATCTTCTTCTGGTTGGCAGCAATCCTGTTGATGGTTTCTTTTAACAGCTCTAAGCTTAGATCTGTTTTATAGATCGTAGAATAAGCAATTACAGAGTTGATAATACCAATAAGCTCTCTTACATTTGTTTTCGCTTCCGAAGCAAGGAACTCAAGCATATCGTCAGGAAGGACAATTCCGTCTCTGCTCAGTTTATTCTCAATAATTCTTTTACGTGTTGTTAAATCCGGGGATTTAATTTCTGCAGAAAGCCCCCATTTGAAACGGGAAACAATCCTGTCCTGAATATCCATAATATCTGCAGGAGCTTTATCAGAAGTAAGGATAATCTGTTTTCCGTTTTGATGCAAGTGATCAAAAATATGGAAGAAGCTGTCCTGAGTTGCTGATTTTCCTGATAAGAACTGAATGTCATCTATGATCAATACATCTACCATTTGGTAGAAGTTTGCAAATTCTGTTTGCTTATGTGCTTTAGCAGCAGAAATAAACTGCTGAATAAATTTTTCTGAGGATAAGTACAGCACCACTTTGTCCGGAAACTGGCTTTTTACTTCAAGACCTACAGCCTGTCCCAAGTGGGTTTTTCCAACACCATAACCTCCATATAGGAATAATGGATTGAAAGCGGTTGCTCCCGGTCTCTTTGCAATTGATCTGGCTACTGTAGCGGCAAATTTATTACTTTCTCCTTCCACATAATTATCGAAAGAAAAATCTGCCTTAAGATTAGAGTCAATATTTACTTTCTTAATTCCGGGAACTACAAAAGGGTTTACAATATTGGAAGAAAATCCCTGAGGCATAGTTTCCTGTACTTTTGGGGTAGGAACACTTTTCCCTTTCATATTCATGGTAACAGGTTTTTCCAGTCCGCTTGGTCTGTTTTCCATAACCGAATACCATAATTTCACTCCTTTTCCGATATTTTTTTTCAGGGCTGCAGAAAGAAGGGATAAGTAGTTGTCTTCTATATATTCTTTGTAGAAATCACTGGGAACAATTAATGTAAGGTTGTTGTCAGCAAGGGTCAGTGGCTGTACTTTATCAAATAACAGGTCGAAAGATTTTTCAAGCTTTTTCAAATCAGAATCATCCTCAGCTGCGTTTAAGTTATCACGCATAAACTGAAGACACCTCTGCCATATCATCATTAAATTTTCGTCCATATTTGGGCCCCGATTAATTGTTTTGTTAGTATTGTTTTTAGAAGGATGACAAAGGTCCAATATTTTCTTTTTAAAAAAAAATATTGCAGGTATTGATTATTTAAAAATATATTTGTATGTATAATTTACCATTAAAAATGATACACACAACACACTCAATACGAGTACGTTACGGAGAAACGGATCCTATGAAATATGTCTACTATGGGAACTACGCAGAGTATTTCGAAATAGGGAGAGTGGAGCTCTTCCGAAGCATAGGAATTTCATACGATGAAATTGAAAACCAAGGAATTTGGTTACCTGTCTCAGACTACAAAATTAAATATATTCGTCCGGCTTTATATGATCAAAAACTAGAAATCCATACCTACATTAAAAAAATTCCGGGCGTAAGGATTGAATTTGAGTACGAAATTTACAATGAAGAAGATATTAAAATTACTGAAGCTTCCACTACTCTGTTCTTTTTAGATGCTAAAACCAATAAGATCATAAAGTGTCCTGATTTTTTAATGAAGTTTATTGAAGCCAACTGGAAATAGGCTGTAGGTAAAAGATACAGTAATTAATTTTCAAGGAAACTGCAAAGAGCTTATTTTCGGGAATTAAAAATATTACTAAAATATAAGGAAACAGAAACTAAAAATAAGCATTACTCTTCTTTTCTATAACAGATACCTGAAAATTTCACCATGTAAAATATTAATATTTTACATGGTGAAATTTTCTTTTAGCTTCTAAAGAAAACGCAACTATTTATTCTTTTAAAAAATATAAATATATTATTGAAAATCAGATAAAAATTCCTTAAAAGCAAGTAAGTTAAAACGAAATAATAATTCAAAAACTTGTGAATAATTGTTATATTTTTATTGTAATTTAAAAATATATCAAATGAAAACAAAAACTTTCCAATTAATTTGCATTTTTATTGTTATATTTCAATATGCACAGATCGGAATCCTTACAAAGGATCCCAAAGCAGCCCTAGATGTTAATGGGAATACCGTCATAAGGCAAGTTCCTCAAACAAACACCTTGCCTGGATATCAATTTTTACTCATGAATCAAAGCAATTCAGAAGTATCCCAAATAAGTCCGGGCAACATAAATTTTTCAGATACGTTAAATCCATCAGTGTATGCAGCAAAAAAAGCTTCAGGTATCAGTCTGCTAAGTTTGGGAATTTTTCCGTCGGGATTTAGATCCGTAAATTTTACAACAACTGAAAAAACAACAGGAAATCCCACTTTATTCTCTGATGCAGAAAGCGCTTATACTGCTCCATCCAATGGAGTATATCTTATAGGCTATACCTTTCGTTATGGTACCGGATTACAGGCATCACTATTAGCCGACACCCCGGGTATCGGAATAGTACTAACAAGAGCAAACACAGCGACTATACTAGACAGCCGTGTTTTCAGTGGCATCAATTTGTCGATATTACTTAGCGTAACCATTTCAGAATCTACGATAAATTCACTGTATACTTTGCAGGCTGGTGATAAAATTTCTTTTGGGCTTATAGGTTCCGGTTTATTAGATGTAGGACTATTAGGATCCAGTACATCATCTTTTTATATTTACAAAGTGTCTAATTAATGTAAGGGAGAAATTTTAGCAATTCCACCCCCTGTTTTTTTTAAGATGTTAAGATCATAAAGCGTCCTTTTTCAGGGTATAGATGGCAAAAAACAGCTTCTATTCCATGATTACAAATTTAATATTATAATCAGTCCTTCATTTTAGCTCTTTTATATCTGAATTAATTTGCACCTTTGCAGTTCAGTTTAAACAAAACCTTATATAATTTATGAAGATTGCATTTTTGGGACCTCATGCCAGTTTCACACAGCTTGCGGCTGCCCAGCTTTTTCCGGAAGATGAAATTTTACCTCAGGCCAGCATTTTGGATTGTTTTAATGCAGTGGAAAGCGGTGAAGCTGTAAAAGCAGTCGTTCCATTGGAAAACTCCATAGAAGGAACAGTTTCAATGACACTGGACTATTTATATAAGACACCGTCTATTAAAATAGAAGCAGAAGCGGTAATGCCTATTGCTCATCATCTGATGATTCATCCCGGGAATACCATAGAGGATATAGAAAAAATATACTCTCATCCGCAAGCTTTAGCACAGAGTTTCCATTTTCTGGATACTCATTATAAAGGAATCACCAAACAGGATTTTTCCTCTACTGCTGCTGCTGCAAAATATGTTTCAGAAAATAAAGACCTTAAGATTGCTGCAGTTGCCAATCAGTTTGCTGCCAATTTATATGGTTTGAAAATAATCAACCGTAATATCCAGGATTTTGAACAGAATCATACCCGGTTTATTATTATTTCCAAACAACAGAACCAGTACCAGAGTGATCGTCTTGAAATTTTAGGTGAAAAGTCAGGTATGCTTATTACTCTTCCGGAAGATCATGCCGGAGGATTGCATCAGGTTTTATCGGTTTTTGCATGGAGAAAGATGAACCTTAGTAAAATTGAATCCAGAACTTTAAAAACAGGATTGGGTAATTATTTCTTCTTTATCAATGTGGTAGGTAAATGGGAAGAAATCCTTCATGGGAACGCACTTAGAGAACTTGAATCTATTCATGCAGAAGTGGATTTTCTGGGGAATTACAAAGAATTTCTATTAGAAAGCTAACATTATAATTTTCAGCACAAAAAAGCACGAAACACTGTCATTATGGCAGTGTTTTCTGTTGTGAAATATACTGAAAACCACTGATAATCAAAAAGATATAAATACCAATCCTCAGCTTTAAAAGCAGTGTTAAAAAAAATACAATTCAAAACATCAAGATATATTATATTTTTTATTAAATTTGATACAGTAAAATTTAAGGAATCAAAAACCGTAACCAAATTATGGAATATACTAAGACATGATATAATTATATGTTTAATATATTATCAAATAATTAATATTAAACTTATATAATCATCAACCCAAAGCAAATTACTGCTTTTACCCAAAAAAGAAGAAACTAATTAAAAAAATTCGATCATGAAAACTAAAATTTACAGCTTATTACTAGCGTGTTCTACTTTACCCCTATTTTCCCAGGTTGGTATAAACACATCAGCTCCCACAGCAACATTAGATGTCAATGGAAATGCGAAAGTACGTATTACTCCCGCAGCGCCTTCATTAACAGGATATCAGGTCCTGGGTCTTAACACGACAACTTCGGAGATGGCCAGCATAGACCCTCAGCTTCTCTACGCCGGAGCCAACACCAACTCTTCTCTTTATGCTGCAAAGAAAACTGCAGGAATCAGCCTTTTGAGCTTAGGATTATTTCCATCAGGATTCAGAGCAGTCAACTTCCTGGCGGCAGAAAGAACCATTGGATCAGCAGCATTGTTCAGTGATACAGACAACACCTTTACAATTCCATCAACGGGTGTTTATGCTATAGGATTTGCTTTCCGTTATGGAACAGGACTCCAAGCTTCTATATTAGCAAACAATCCCGGAATTGGTATTGTAAGAACAAGAGCCGGAGTATCCACTACTATTGACAGCCGTGCATTTAGCGGAGCCAATCTTATCCTGCTAAGTCTGACCATTTCTGAAAGCTCTCTTAACTCAGTGTATTCATTCCAGGCAGGAGATAAAGTTTCGTTTGGCCTTGTAGGATCAACAGCTTTAGATGTAGGATTATTAGGATCCAGCGTCGCTTCATTCTATATCTACAAGGTATCGAATTAATAAAAAAACATATTGTTAGTTATTTATATAGTTAATCCATCACATGAATTGTGGTGGATTAATTTTTGCAGGTGATTTCAAACATTTAGCTATATTTGATAAAAACTATGAAATGAATGAATATCTCTTTGCTATATTAATTATTATCATTGCAGTTATTTTCAACAACCTGAATACTAAAATCAGAAAACTTGAAAAAGAGGTATCGGATCTTAATTCCAAAATTAACCCGTTATCAAATCATTCTCAGCCTGTTCAGGAAGAAATTTCTTCTGAAAAAAGCAATTCTCCGCAGCAAATTCAGCCCCATGAAATTTATAACACAGAAAGCCCGGTTACTATAATCCGTGAGGATCCACGTGCTACTCAAAAAGACTGGTTTAGCCCGGTTTTTGAATTTTTAAAACAAAATGCACTCACCATTGTAGGTATTTTCACCCTTGTCCTGGGAATCGGTTATTTTGTAAAGTATGCTATTGATAAAAACTGGATTGGAGAAACAGCACGTGCCGGCATAGGGCTTTGTACAGGTATTGTCATTATCCTTACCGGACATTTTCTACGAAAAAATTACGCTACTTTTGCCTCGATTATCACTGGAGGAGGGATTGCTGTTCTGTACTTTACCGACACGATTGCCTTTCGGGAATACCATCTTTTCACTCAGAATACAGCGTTTATTATCACTATTTTGATTACAGCAGGTTCTATTGCACTCTCCTATTATTACAAAAGTGAGGTACTGATTATCTTTTCGTTATTAGGCGGGTTTTCAGCTCCTTTGATGATCAGTAGCGGCCAGAGCAATTATACTTTCCTTTTTATTTATATAAGTCTTTTAAATATAGGAATGCTTGTTACCGCTTTCCTTCAGCACTGGAAAAGTGTGGGCTGGACAGCCTTTATTTTTACCAGCCTTTATTTGTTTTCCTGGACCACAGAAAAGCCGGAGCTTTTAAGTATTGTATTTTATAGTATCAGCTATATTATCTTTTATATTTTTGCCCTTCAAGACTATATCAAAAAGAGCACTCTGTCAACTTCAGGAATTTTAATGCTTGCGTTAACTAATTTCTTCAGTGTTATAGGGCTTATTTATATTTTTAATGAATTAAAATATGAACCTGTTATCATTTTTCCTATAGCATTTGCCATTCTTAATGCACTGCTTTTATTCAGGGAATATGGAAGAAAAAATTCAGGTATTTCCTATTCTGTTTTTGCAGGAATAACGGTAAGCTTAATTACCATAGCCATCGCTCTTCAGTTTGAAGCGCACCTGATTACCAGTGTATGGGCTATAGAAGCAAGTCTTCTTCTTTTTATCTGGAAAAAAACAGGGCACAAAATTTTCAAAAACTGTTTTTACATCTTATTTCCTCTTGTTATTATTGCCCAGATCATCACATGGACAGAATATTTCAATGCAAAAAATCTGAATATTATATTTAATCCTGTATTTTTAACCAGCCTCGTAACCATTGCTACAAGCATTATCAATCTATTTTTATTAAAAGAAACACAGGAAAAACAACCACGAAACAGCAATGTCCCTGAAGAGCTCATAACCATTATTAGCTTTGGTGCCATCTATACTGCTTTATTGTCTGAAATGATCTACCATCTTTCCGGAATGCCCTGGGAAGCCATCATCAATGCAGCGTTATTATTCAGTATGTATTACGTTTTTACCTTATTGCTTTTCAGAAAAAAACTGAATACCCAAAATAACCTTCAGACACTATTTATTTATTTTTTCCTTTTTTTACTGATCATCACCTCGTCTGCCTCCACTCTATCGGTGGTTACTGCAATACTGTCAAAAAAACTTCAGACCGGATTTTATTTCATTCATCTGTTGCAATGGATTCCCTTTATTTATATAGGTATCAGTATAATTCCATCATCAAACTTTAACAGGACAAAGATCTCTTACTGGATTTTTGCGCTGGCACTGATCATTGCCGTTAGCTGTGGCCTTCATCACTCCTATCTGCTTGTTAACGCCAAGGATATGCTACACTCTTATGAGGTAACAGAGCATTTCAATATTTTATATTTACCCATAATATGGACCATTTTAGCCAGTATTTTCATCTATGCAGGGTTAAAAAAGAATATTCAGGAATATAGTAAAATAGGTTTTGCCCTTATTGGCATTATGGTGCTGAAGCTGTATGGCTATGATGTATGGCAGATGGACAATATCTCCAGGGTGATTGCATTTATTATCCTTGGAATAATCTTATTATTAAGCTCATTTACCTTTCAGCGTCTTAAAAACATGATCGTGAAAATAGTGGATAACAAAGATAAAAATGCTAATGAAACAGATTCGCCATCTGAATAAACTTCATTATCGGTAAACAAAATTTAAAACATCTTGAAATTACATCCACATTTCACAAAAAAGAACTATATTTATCACGTTTTTAACAGTTACATATTCTGATTATGAAAAAAATACTCTACTCTTTTTTACTTCTTTCATCTGCAATGTTATTTGCACAGAAAAACACATCTGCAAAGTTTGCAATTGCACATGATATCATCGGGACAGTAGATATGTTTAATGCGAACAAAAGCATTATTCAAAGCTCAAAAGTGTATAATACTCCAGCCAGCCTACCTCAAAATCTGAAAAAATACAGCTTTATTTCAGAAAATGGTATTACAGAATACAAAATTAAAAGTAACTATGGGCTAGACAGAATTTCATTAGCTTCTCTGAATAAGCAAAATAATCTTCCGGAGACGAATCATGTATTTATTGAAGGCTATGAATTCTCAGATACCAATACTCTGGTATACGGAGATATTCTTGGAAGATCAGAAGTAAAAGACTATAACGGCCAGAAAACATTGTATATTTATACCAGCCGTTAATTTAAATGATATTAAAAAGGATACTGTGCTACAGTATCCTTTTTATTTTAATATTTATTATTCCATTTTTTCTTAAGCTCTTCATAGATCTTCTTTTCTGTAGAGTTATTTCCGGGCTCATAAAGTTTTATATCTTTTATTTCTTCCGGAAGAAAATTCTGTTCTACAAAATTTCCTTCATAAGAATGGGCATATTTATATTCTTTGCCATAATCCATATCTTTCATCAGCTTTGTTGGAGCATTTCTCAAATGAAGGGGTACAGGCAGGTTCCCGGTTCGTTTTACCAATGCCAGCGCTTCATTAATGGCCATGTATGCAGAATTACTCTTAGGGGAGACCGCAAGATAAACTGCAGCTTCACTTAATATGATCCTTGCTTCAGGATTTCCGATAACATTGACCGCCTGAAAACAGTTATTGGCAACAACCAGAGCATTAGGATTGGCCAAGCCTATATCTTCCGCAGCCAGAATAAGCATTCGCCTTGCAATAAATTTAATATCTTCACCTCCCGCAATCATTCTGGCCAGCCAATACACCGCTCCGTTAGGGTCACTTCCACGCATGGATTTGATAAAAGCTGAAATAATATCATAATGCTGCTCACCATTCTTATCATACAAAGCCATTGTTTCCTGAAGAATCTCAAGTACATTGGCATTATTTATTTCTTTAATTGCTGAGTTTTTATATTGATTCAAAACCAGTTCTACAGAATTGATCAGTTTTCTGGCGTCTCCACCCGAATATTGTATTAAAGCTTCGTTTTCTATAATTTTAAAATCCGTTTTCTCATCTTTGTTATACCGGTCAGAGGCTGTATCAATAAGCTCTTCCAGCTTTTCATAACTTAAAGCTTTAAGAACATATACCTGACTTCTCGAAAGCAAAGCTGAGACTACTTCAAAACTTGGGTTTTCTGTGGTGGCCCCTATTAAAACAATCCAGCCTTTTTCTACTGCATGCAGTAATGAATCCTGTTGGGATTTATTGAAACGGTGAATTTCATCAATAAATAAAATAGGTGATTTTCCGGAAAACAAATTCTGCTTTTTGGCATCATCAATCACATCACGCACATCCTTTACTCCCGATGAAACTGCAGATAACTTATAAAACTTTCTCCCTGACTTCTCAGAAATAATTTCCGCCAGTGTGGTTTTCCCTGTCCCCGGAGGTCCCCAAAAGATCAGAGAATTCAGGGTATTATTTTCAATCATCTTCCTGATCGTCCCCTTTTCTCCGGTAAGATGCTCCTGTCCCAGAACTTCATCCAGGTTTTGGGGTCTTAATTTTTCAGCTAATGGAATATTTTGATTCAAGGTAAATTTATTTTTTTAAGATCAATACTTCAGATTTCAGATCCCTGAAACTTCTAACAAAATTAAACTAATTTTAAATTTTTTACCCTATTTTTGCATTGTTTTGAAACTTACATTCAATAAAATCATTACATTTCCTTTGGTAATTTTGATAAAATTTTACCAGTGGTTTATCTCGCCATTACTTCCCAAAAACTGCCGTTATGAGCCTACATGCTCTCATTATATGTTGGAAGCTCTTCAGGTTCACGGTATTTTTAAAGGATTCTGGCTGGGGTTCAAAAGAATTTTAAGTTGTCATCCCTGGGGAGGAAGCGGATATGATCCTGTTCCCCACAAATATAAAAATCAGTAAACAAACTATTAAATCAATAGAAATGAATAATATTTTTTTCAGACTTTACCTCGTAATGCTTGCATTCGTCACACAATTTCTTTTTGCACAGCAATATCCGGGAGGTTTATCTGACGGAACTTTAGAAATAAACGGAAACAATGTTCCTGTAAAAATCTATTCTACAACGGAAGCTGGCGACCTTAACGCTTTTCCGGAAAAAGGAATCAATAATGTTCTGGTCATTCTTAATGAGTCTAATTTCGAGCCTGCCTATTTTAATTACAGTGCAGAAACGTTAACAAGATTCAAGGATTCCAGATACCAGTTTTTTGATAAAAATTTTAAATTGATAAATTCCCCGGTTACACAGGATAATATCACAGATTATAAATATGCTGTAAAGTCTGATAAAGTAATTACCGCATCTGATAAAGTAGAACTTGAAACTCCTTTTAAAATCTGGGACCCTTCAAAAGGGATTAAAATCTTTTCATTTACCCTGCATTTCTATAGCCTGATGTTTGTTTTTGCATTTGGTTTCGGATACATTGTAATGACAAGGATATTCAAAATCGACAATATAAACCAAAAATACCTGGAACCTCTTTTCACATGGACATTGATAGGTACCATTCTTGGAGCAAGATTAGGACATGTTATTTTCTACCAGCCTGAGCTTTTTAAAGAAGACTTCTGGAGTGTATTTTTACCCATCAGCACAAAAAACGGTTTAAAATTCACCGGTTTCTCCGGACTGGCAAGCCATGGAGCAGCTATCGCTCTCATCATGACTACTTTATACTATTCATTTAAAATCATCAAGAAAAACCCTTTTTGGGTATATGACAGATTGGGTATTGTAGTAGCTTTAGGGGGAACTTTTGTAAGAATGGGAAATTTTTTCAATTCAGAAATCTTAGGAAAACAGGCAGACCCCAATTCTCCTTTCGCTTTACTTTTCCCTCAGCAAAGCAGTGAATATGGTATTACAGTACCGCGCTACCCAAGCCAGTTATTTGAAGCTGTCGGATACTTTGCTCTTTTCATTTTGCTATGGGTATTGTACAGAAAAACAGATAAAAAATACCAACAGGGTTGGTTATTTGGCTTATTCTTTATCATTCTTTGGGCGATCAGATTCTTTGTAGAGTTCTTAAAAGAACCACAAGGGGATGAATTTATCCAGATAGGAGGTTTGAATACCGGGCAGGTTCTTTCTATTCCATTTATGATCGCCGGAGTTATTATCATGATTGTTTCTAAAAAATTCAAAATTACTCCTGAAGAAAACGGAAAACCGGAGTAAGCTAAAAGGCAAAAAAAACAGATTTATTCAGCAGGATGGCAGCATCCAATACTGAAGATCTCAGATATTATATAAAAAGGCAAATTTGTAACTACAAATTTGCCTTTTTATATAATTGATCACCGATTTTAAAGGTTCTTCGCTGCTCTTTTGTTCAGCTCATTAAAAACATTTCCTAATTCATCAATAACATCCGTGGGAAGCATCGCTTCTTTTGAATGTCTGGCAGAGGCAAAATCAGCGGCCTTTCCATGAAGCCATACTCCCAATATGCATGCATGCTCTTCAGCATATCCTTGTGCTAAAAGAGATGTGAGAATTCCGGTTAGTATATCTCCACTTCCTCCTTTTGCAAGCCCTGCGTTTCCGGTTATATTATAAAAAACATTCCCTTCCGGGGTAACAACCTGCGTATGATGATCTTTTAAAACGATATAAATATTCAGTAATTCTGCTTTTTTCCGAGCCAGTTCCAATCTTTCAAATGAGTTTTTTGTACTCCCGAATAATCTTTCAAATTCTTTTGGATGTGGGGTAATAATAGATTTTTCTGGAATTAAACTACTGTTTTTCTCTTCTTTCGAAAGGATATTTAAAGCATCAGCATCCAGAACCAATGGGTTGGAATAGTCTTTCAGAAATTTCAACAAATTTCTTTCTGTCTCCGGGTCGGTTCCTAAGCCAGGACCAATTCCATAAACCGCATCTGAATCTGTATCAAAATTCTTTATAAAATTCTCGCCTCCTTTTATAAACATCGCTTCCGGACAAACGGTTTGTACTATTTCATAACCACATTCAGGAGCCAGAGTAAAAGTTAAGCCCGCTCCTGACCTTAAGGCAGCTTTTGTGGCCAATACTACAGCCCCTATTTTCCCATAGCTTCCGCCAACAATATTCACTTTACCATAGCTCCCTTTGTGAGAAAACTCTTCTCTGGGAATAAAAATAGAATCAACAATTACATCATCAGCCACGAAGTACCTGGTATCTGTTGCTTCATAATATTGCTTATCAAGCCCAATATCCAGAATAATTACTTTGCCGGTATATTTTCCTGCTTCAGGATGCAGAAAACTTCTCTTCCAGCACTGAAAGCTTAGGGTATAGTCAGCTTTCAGAATTACAGAATCTTCCTTAAACATTTTATCAGCAGGCATTCCGGACGGAATATCTATTGAAACTTTGCTGTTCCTTTTTGCATTTAACTGCTTCACAAGCATTTTATATTCGCCTTCTAAAGGTCTTGATAAACCCGTTCCCAGAAGGGCATCCACAATCAGTGTTTTATCATCATAATAATCATCAATATCGCTGAACTTTCTGACAGAAATCCCGGAAAAATCCCGGAGCCGTTTCATATTCACCGATGCATCTCCTGACAATTTTCCTTTGGGATCATGCACAAATACATCTACATCAAAACCTTTCGTGTAAAGCATCCTTGCAACAGCCAATCCATCACCTCCATTATTCCCGTTCCCACAAAATACAGCCACTTTTTTATGGTTCTTACAATTTTCAGATATCCAACCGGCAACAGCCATAGAAGCTCTTTCCATCAGCTGAACCGAGGTTATGGATTCATTGGAAATACTGGCCTGATCCCAATTCCGTATTTGTTCTGTAGTAAATATTTTCATAGAAGACCTTAAAGTTGTAAGCAAATTACAAAAGATTTTCCATATGGCTTATTCAAAGAAATAAGACCTCAAAAGACTATTTGCTTCATGATCATTCGCTTATTCATATCTTTCTTTATCATTTTGAGGTAAAATATCAGCCACCTTAGACTTTATACCATTTACTGAGGTGCCAGCCTGTAATACATCTGTTGTACCGTGTAAAAGATTATGGGGGAAAGGCAATTGAGGCATTGACAATAGGTTCAGTAATTTTAATTCTTCTTCAGATAATTTCAGCGCTGAGGCTTTTATATTCTCCTCTAGCTGATTCAATGTTCTTGCTCCAAGCAACGTTGAGCTAATACCTTTCTGCTGCATTACCCAGGCAATGGCAATGGCAGAAACAGGAATATTCCTTTCTTTCGATATCATTTGAAGCATGTCAATTATTTCATAGGTTCCTTCGGTAAGCTCAGGATTTAGTCTGCTATCATTCCTCTGACTCATCTTTTGTCCTTTATTTTCTCTGCTATATTTACCACTCAAAAGGCCCTCCTTTAACGGAGACCAGGGCATGATCCCTAATCCCATTTCCAAAGCCATGGGGATTAATTCATTTTCTACCGAACGTTCTAATAAAGAATATTCTAATTGTAGACCAATAAAAGGTGCCCATCCACGGAATTTGGAGATCATTTGGGCTTCTGTTATTTTCCATGCCGGTGTATCAGAAACAGCGATATAGCGTATTTTACCCTCTCTAACCAAGTCATTAAGTGTTGAAATCGTTTCTTCAATAGGGGTATGCGGATCAAATGCATGCATCCAATATAAATCAATATAATCAGTTTTCAAACGTCTTAAAGAACTCTCCAGGGCCTGTATAATAGTCTTTCTTCCTGCGCCTCCACCGTTGGCATCGTAGGGAAACATATTTCCCCAAAACTTGGTTGATAACACCAATGCATCCCGGCGAATAATTTTCTTAGCCAGAAAGTCTCCGATGATTTTTTCTGAATGCCCCTTTGTATAAATATTAGCTGTATCAATTATATTTCCACCCTGATGAATATAATATTCTAAAATCTGATGGGCGTCTGCGGGATTTGTTCCCCAGCCCCAATCTTCACCGAAAGTCATTGTACCTAACGTAAGCGGACTAATTTTTAATCCCGACTTCCCTAATGTTCTATAATCTGCCAAACTCATAAAATATTTTTTTAAAGTTTTTACCAAAATTATAGCAAGCTTAACGATGAGAATAGCTGCAATCAATCCAAGTCTATCGAAAATCAATCCACAATCAATATACCGATCCTCTATTTTAATACATTTGTAAAATGAACAATTCTGACGCCATATATGATTTCTACAAAAAGAAAAACATCAATATACCCACTCATTATCAATGGGGTACGGGATATTTTGACGTTATAAAAATTAACGATTTACAAAGGCGGGAAGAGCTTATTTCGTCATTATCCTTTACCAGAAAAAATCTATACAAAATCAAATTGATAAAAGGGAAATGCAGGTGTCATTATGCTGCTAAGACTATTGAAATAAACCAATATGCACTGATGTTTATCAATCCCACTATTCCTTTTTTACTGGAAGAGAGCAATAATGAACCCATAGAAGAGTTTTTCTGCCTATTTAATGAAGAGTTTTTCAGCAATTACGGAAATATAAAAGAATATCCTGTATTTCAGAATACACAGGAAAATATTTTTGACCTATCAGAAATACAATATCTTGAATTTGAAAATACGCTGATCAAAATACAGGCAGAACTTTCATCAAACTACAATTTCAAATTTGATGCAGTCCGGAACCTGACCTACGACCTTATTCATACTATTATGAAGATGAATAAAGTTCCTGCTAAATCTACTGTAAGAAAAGATGCAGACAACCGTATTACTTTACTTTTTGAAGAACTTCTTGCCATGCAGTTTCCACTGCACTCAGCAACAGATTATATCAAATTCAGGAAACCCCGGGATTTTGCAGCCCAGCTTTCTATTTCTATCAATCATTTAAATAAAGCTGTAAAGCGTACACGTAATAAAACCAGTTCTGAAATCATCACAGAAAGAATCTTGCAGGAAGCCCAGATTTTGCTGAAACTAACAGATTGGTCAATTTCTGAAATAGCTTATCTGTTAGGTTATGAAACACCATCCCGTTTTACTTTTACATTTCGGAAAAAAATTGGTATTCCTCCACTGCTTTATAGAAAGTATCAGGTCCAATACAATAATAACCCTTGAATATGCATACTTTTATGCCTGTTTAAAAACCTCATCAATTAGGATTACTTTTACTTTAAATTCTTATTTTTCCAGAATAAAAAACATTATAAAGTAACGTTTTTTACATTTTTAAATTATATTTTTGTGTGTATACTAATTAAAAAAATATAAATTATGGGATTTATTAAAGAATTTAAAGCTTTTGCTTTTAAAGGAAATGTTCTCGATCTGGCTGTCGGTGTTATCATTGGGGCTGCATTTGGTAAAATCGTTACCTCTTTAGTGGAGGATGTTGTCACTCCTTTATTACTAAACCCTGCACTGAAAGCAGCGGGAGCTGAAAATATCTCTAAGCTTACCTGGAATGGTGTTGCCTATGGAAATTTTCTTTCTGCCGTTATCAGCTTCCTATGTATTGCAATGGTTCTTTTCTGGATCATTAAAGGGGCCAACAAAATCAGCAAGAAGGAAGAAGTGGCACCTGCAGGACCTACAGAAGATCAAAAACTATTAGCAGAAATCAGGGACTTACTGAAAAGCAAAAACACTCTATAATAAAGACATTAATTGCTGTCATACGGCAATTAGGCTATAAAAAAAAGCGGGTTCATTTTTTGAATCCGCTTTTCTATTTCATTTATTGATTATTGAATCTGTAAAATACTTGAAATCTGTTCTGCTAAAGAAAGTCCTATTCTATCCTGAGCCTCAAGTGTAGAAGCACCTGTATGAGGAGTCAGAGAGATTTTAGAGTGATTCAGAATTTCCTTAGAAGGCGTTGGCTCATTAATGAAAACATCCAATCCTGCAAATTTCACTTTTCCGGAATCCAATGCTTCAATTAATGCTGCTTCATCAATAACTCCCCCTCTGGAACAGTTAACAACAGCAACCCCGTCTTTCATGATATCAAACTCATTTTTACCAATCATATATCCGTCTTTCTGAGCAGGAACATGTAAAGTAATAAAATCTGAATGTTTCAGAACCTCCTGTAAAGGCTCCGTTTCTATATCTACATTGATAAACTGGTTATTATAGAATTTCACCTTAATACTGGCCTTTCCTACGTTATTATCAGCGGCAACAACTCTCATACCAAGTCCCAGCGCAATTCTGGCAACTTCCTGTCCTATCCTTCCCATTCCTACAATTCCAATGGTTTTTCCTCTCAGCTCGATACCGGCAGCATATGCTTTTTTAAGTCCCGCAAATTCTGTATCTCCTACTAAAGGCATTTTCCTGTTGGAATCCTGAAGGAATCTTGCTCCTGAGAATAAATGTGCAAAAACAAGCTCAGCCACTGATTCTGAGGAAGCCGATGGGGTATTGATTACATGAATCCCTTTTTCCCGTGCATAAGCTACATCAATATTATCCATACCAACTCCTCCTCTTCCTATGATTTCAATAGAAGGGCAACCGTCGATAATATCTTTTCTTACCTGTGTTGCACTTCGTACCAATAAAGTACGGATCTTATGCTCATTAATGTAATCCACCAAAAACTCCTGTGGAACTTTTGCCGTAATGACTTCAAAGCCTTTTTCTGCTAATGCATCAATTCCTGATTGATCCAGGCCATCGTTTGCTAAAACTTTCATAAATACAACTATATTTAAAATTAAAAAGATTTAAAAATTAAAGAGATAGGCTCCCATTTAATTTTTAAATCTTCGAATTATATTTTTTTATTCCCCGTCTTCTTTGAATACTTCGATAGTCACTTGCTTTTCTACCAAATCCGTAAATCTGCCTTTGTATCTTGTAGCTCTTACCAGGTGATTATCTATCCAGTGATAGTTTCCGCCTCTTGGTTTTCCACAGAGTACACTGTGGTATTTGAAGCCGTGCTTATCCAGCCAGTCAATAGTAATTTGTTTAAGATTTTCTGTTCTTGAAGTAAAAAAACAGATCTGGTGTCCTTCATCATACCATTTGTTTACTGTTGCTAATGCATCCGGGTAAGGTTCGCAGGTAACCATTCTTTCGGGTTCTTCATTAGGAACATCATCTGTAATGGTTCCATCAATATCAATTAAATAATTTTTTACTCCATCCTTAAGAATAGGACTTAAGTGCTCTATGTATTCTAATTCCATCGGTTAACATTAAGGAACAAAGTTAGCGTTTTTACAACTATCACGCACATGAATCTTAGTTTATGTTAAAAATTTACTACAAAAAACACTATTTAATGAATAATATAAACATTTTATTCATCATTTTATCACTTCTGATTAAAAATTTTCGTTTCATAAATTCATTTTATACTGGGAAATATAATATTTAGACCAGAAACAAGTTTAAAGTTCATTTTTTAAAATAAACCCCAGACAAATAGCTTCTCTTTAAAAATGAGGTCACTTGATTTTTTTCATTTTTTTTAACGTTATTCTCATCGCTTATTTCTGAATTTCGTTATAAACGCATGATGTTTATCTAAAAATTTCCAAAATACATTTATTACGCTTACATTTGTAGAAATGGAAGAATTAGTAGTTTTAGTAAATTCTGAAGATGAAGTTCTGGGTTTGATGGAAAAACAGCAGGCTCATATCAACGGCTTATTACACCGTGCTTTTTCTGTTTTTCTATTTAACAGTAAAGGAGAAATGCTTCTTCAAAAAAGAGCTTCGGGAAAATACCACTCCCCCAATCAATGGACCAATGCTGTATGTTCTCATCCCAGAAAGGAAGAAACATACCTGGAGGCAGCAAAACGCAGGCTGTATGAGGAATTGGGTATTGAAACAGAACTTTCAGAAAAATTCAATTTTATCTATAAAGCTGATGTAGGTGGAGGCCTTTGGGAGCATGAACTCGATCATGTCTTCGTAGGAAACCATGAGTCTGAATCTGACTTTAATCTGAATACAGATGAAGTGCAAGAAGTAAGATTCATATCTCCGGAAAATCTGGATAAAGAAATGACTGAAGCTCCTGAAAATTTTACCGAATGGTTTAAGATCATTCTTGAAGAATACAAACACCATTTTTAAAAGATGAAAAAAATACTGCTTGTATCCGCTTTATTTTCCGGAAGTTTATTTTTTGCTCAGAAAGCAAAAGCTTACGACAGCACCAATTATTCTATCAATGTTCCGGAAGGCTGGAAATCTACCAATGACAGTGATATTGTCAACATTTTTCCTACCAACGAAATCGGAGCTATTACTATTTCGGAATATCACGATCTGGGCCTTCCAAAAGAAGAAATGAAAAAATTTATTCTGGCACTGTATAAATCAGAAGATCCTGAGAATAAAATAAAGGAAAATAAAAGTAAAAAAGGATATACTGAATATTTCTACGAATATTTTGATGAAAAAGAAAAGCTTTTCTGGATTACCAGAGCTTTTCAAAAAGACAAAGATCTTTATCTGGTAACGATCAACTGTGGCCAGAAATTCTGGAACGGAAATTATATGACCCTTTTTAATGAGACTTTCAACAGTTTTAAAATAAAGAAATAAAATTAAATATGAAGAAAACAGCCTTGTACGACACTCATGTTTCTTTAGGAGCTAAAATCGTACCTTTTGCAGGTTTTGAAATGCCTGTTCAATATTCAGGAGTAACGGAAGAACATTTTGCAGTAAGAGAAAAAGCAGGATTATTTGATGTTTCCCACATGGGACAATTTTTCATCGAAGGTCCCGGTTCAAAAGAACTTTTACAGTGGGTAACCACCAACAATGTAGATGCTCTGGAAAACGGAAAAGCTCAGTATTCATGTCTTCCTAACGAAGATGGTGGTGTTGTGGATGACCTTATCGTTTACAAAATGGAAGATGATAAATATTTTGTGGTTGTCAATGCTTCAAATATAGATAAAGACTGGAATCATATTTCAAAATATAATACTTTCGGGGCAACAATGACCAATGCGTCTGATGAGATGTCTTTATTGGCAATTCAGGGGCCTAAGGCTACGGAAATCCTTCAGAAGCTTACAGAAGTTAATCTTTCTGAAATCCCTTACTACCATTTTACAGTAGGAAGTGTGGCTGGAGTGAATGACATTATCATTTCAAACACAGGATATACCGGAAGCGGAGGTTTTGAGATCTATTTTAAAAATGAAAGCGCAAAACAGCTTTGGGACGAGATCATAAAAGCGGGTGAAGCTGAAGGAATTATCCCATGTGGATTAGCTTCCAGAGACACTTTACGATTAGAAAAAGGATTCTGTCTGTATGGAAACGATATTGACGATACTACTTCTCCTATTGAAGCTGGCTTAGGATGGATTACAAAATTTGATAAAGATTTTGTTTCCAAAGATATTTTTGCAAAACAAAAAGAAGAAGGCGTTACAAGAAAGTTAGTTGGATTTGAATTACAGGATAAAGGGGTTCCAAGACATGACTACCCTGTTGTAGATGAAGAAGGCAATGTAATTGGAAAAGTAACTTCCGGAACGCAGTCTCCAATGAAGAAGATAGGTTTAGGTCTTGCTTATGTAGACAAGCCTCATTTCAAATTAGGTTCTGAGATCTTTATTCAGGTAAGAAATAAAAATATTCCTGCAAAAGTGGTGAAAGCTCCTTTTGTATAGTATCAATACACAAAAAAGCCGCAGTTTAATTAAACTGCGGCTTTTTTATTTTACAGAGAAAGTACATTAAAACAATCTCTACACTTTCAGATTTCACAATCATCTGCAATAGCAGCAGAAAGATCCGTCTGATGTACACACATCACCTACTCCGGGATGACCTGATTCTACACCACCAGCTTCTCCACAAAGTGTATAGCAGGTTAACGGAATTTTTATTCCGCCGCTTATCTGTTTCAATTCTGATCTGTTAAGATTCTTTGACTTTAAAAAGCTTTTCATAGTAATAATTTTTTGATAAAACAAATGTAATCAATTAATGGATTCAAAAACTTTATTATTTCAAAAACAAATTAAAAATCAATCATTTACCTATATTAAAGCATATATATTTCAAAATAGGTAGCTTAAATTAATTTTAAAAAAAATCTTGTAGTGCCTCTATATTTTTCTTATCATTTCCTATAAATATCTCCTTATCAGTAAGGAAAACCGGTCTTTTTAAGAATGTATAATGGTCCAATAGCAGCTCTTCAAAATCTTTTTCAGTTAAAGACTTCAGATCCAGTTCTCTCAGTTTAATCTGGGTTGATTTTTTACTGAACAATGCCTCATAAGACTTCGCTCTCTTATGCATTTCCGTCAGCTCTTCTCTTGTAATTGGTTCTTTTTTTATCTCGCGAAGCTCCCAGCCTTTAAGATCAAATTTTGCTAAAATCTTTCTGCAGGTATCACATGTATTAAGGTGAAATACTTTTTTCATTATTTTTCCAAATCTTTTATTGTTAAAATTCTCATTCGTAAGAATTTCCTTTTCCAAAAGTAGGATTTAATCTAAAACTTTGAAAATTATTAAATAACTTTATTAAAATTTTATAAGATGCAGAACAAACCTATTACTTTTCAGTTTATTTCAGAGCCTTCGGATGTTAATTATGGGGGAAATGTACATGGAGGAAGTGTCATGAAATGGATTGATCAGGCAGGATATGCCTGTGCTACAACCTGGAGCGGAAATTACTCTGTGACAGTATATGTGGGCGGCATTCGTTTTTATGATCCTATTAAGATAGGTGAGGTAGTAAAAGTAGATGCACAGGTCATCTTTACCGGAACCTCAAGTATGCATATTTCAATCAACGTTTTTTCACGAAATCTGAAACAGCCCACCTTTGATAAAAAAACCCATTGTATCATCGTCTTTGTTGCAGTAGATGAAAACGGAAAAAAGCTTCCTGTTCCTAAATGGATTCCTGAAACTGAGGAGGAAAAACAGCAGGAGAAGTATGCCAAACGTCTGATGGAGCTGAGAACGCAGATTGAGGATGAGATGAAGCCTTTTCTGTAATACAGGATAAAAGGCTGAATAAGGAGTACATATAAAAACTGCTATTTAGATTAATACCCGTACCACTTCATTTGATATATAGTATGAGAAATGCTTTCACATTATCTGCTTTGCTGATCATTATTTTATGCCAGTCCCAGACCTATCGGTTCATCTATGAAATGCAATATAAGATGGATTCTACAGAAAACGGGCTTGAAAAGCTGAATATGATTCTGGATATCGGCTCTAAAGAAGTAAAGTTTTATGGGCAAAACCTGGCTATTACGGATTCTTTGAATAAAAAATTCGGGAGAAACTCTGGTTATACGGACATGTCCGGCCAGGTGATAAAAAGGAAAATCAACTCTTTTGATAATGAAAATTACATCAATATCAAGGAAGGATATTATACTTTTAAGACAACGGATAAAATCAATTGGACCATTTCTAATGAAATTAAAAAATCTGAAAATTATACCTTGCAAAAAGCCAGCACAAAATTCGGGGGAAGAAGCTGGACGGCCTGGTTTTGTAAGGATATTCCTTTTAATGAAGGTCCATTTAAATTTCGTGGTCTTCCGGGCTTAATTTTTGAACTCTCAGATACAAAGAAAAATTTCATGTATACTCTTCTCAAAAGCCAGGAACTGCCAGATGCCTATTCTACTGAAAATTTTGTAGAATCCAACTTTGGAAATAAAGCAGTTCCCATTAACGAAAAACAAAAATATAAGCTGACCATGGACTTTTACAATGATCCTTTTGCCTTTGAAAGAAATAATTTCAGCAAAACAGATACTGATTTAAAGATTAATATTAATGGAAAAGAAATCCATAATGTTGATGAGCTGAATACCCAAACCAAAAGCATGCAGGAAGTGATCAGGAAATACAATAATCCTCTTGAAATTGATAAAGCAGTGCATTATCCAAAATAGAGAGCGAATTGCGGAACCCTTTCAACCACAAAAGTCACAAAAGCTTTTATTTTAACCACTTTAGTTCATTTAAGCCAGTTAAAATAGTGCTGTATAAAAGTTCAAATAATTTTTGAAAATCTATGATTTTCTTTTCTTTTGAGTTCAGGGGATAAAATTCAGTTTATTTTATTGTTCATTGTATGGGCCATTCTTAGGTGAACAAAGGATACACCATCTTTATCATTCCGGTAGTAATCTGAATTGTTTCTCAAATAATACTGTTGAGATTTCTACCGGAGTGGCTAAGCATATGAATAAATGGAGTACCAGTTTTATGGTTAAAAATTGTAATACCTCTGTACCTGTCAAATATTTTTTTTGAAAAACAGATTCTTCTTTTTATATTTGTATCATCAAAAGGAAATGGTGTTCTTCCTTCCCCAACCGCTTTATAAAAGCTGATGACGCCTGATTGAGAGATTATGAACAATAACTAATCAGGATTATCATGTCAAAAAATAAAAGAACATTTGGTAAAAAAGCCGTTTTCCACACTCATTTTTTCTTCAGAAAATTCCCTGCACTGCCTTACATTTTAAAATGGCTGTTGATCAGCAGTATTATTGGTATTCTGGCAGGAACTGCTTCGGCAGGCTTTTTACAGTCGTTGGAATGGGCAACCAATTTTAGGGAAAACCATCTTTGGATGATTGCATTACTTCCTGTAGCTGGTTTTCTGATCGGGCTTCTATACTATTATTTTGGAAAAGATGTTGAGGCAGGAAATAATCTTCTGATCGATAGCATCCATAATCCAAAAGAGACTATTCCCTTTAAAATGGCTCCATTTGTTTATCTTGGAACAGTTGTCACTCATTTATTCGGGGGTTCTGCAGGCCGTGAAGGGACTGCTCTTCAGATGTCAGCCGCTATTGCAGACCAGCTCAGTAAGCCTTTTAAACTTGACAGGAATGAAAGACAAACAGTACTGATTGCTTCAATTGCTGCAGGTTTTGGATCTGTTTTCGGAACACCGTTGGCAGGGGCAGTTTTTGGGCTTGAAGTTTTTCTTATCGGGAAGATACGTTATAATGCTATTTTTCCAGCTTTTGCTTCGGCTATATTAGCAGACTGGACAACCAATCTATGGAATGTTAAGCATACCCATTATCATATTCACTTTATTCCTAAGCTAGAATTTCTGCCCATTTTGTACAGTATTCTGGCCGGAATAGCTTTTGGGATCTGTGCTGCAGGCTTTAGCAAGGTTATCCATTGGGCAGGATCGTTTTTCAAATCAGGAATTCAGTATCCGCCACTTCGTCCGGTGGCCGGAGGTATTATTGTAGCGCTGGCTGTTGTTGCACTGGGCACCACCAGGTATATTGGACTCGGTGTTCCTGTCATTGTAGAGTCTTTTGAAAAACAACTTCCCTTATATGATTTTGCTTTGAAAATGATCTTTACCATCGTTACCCTCGCAGCAGGATTCAAAGGGGGTGAAGTCACTCCTCTATTCTTTATAGGGGCCACGCTGGGAAGTGCTTTATCTCTATTCATCCCGCTTCCGTTTGGGTTATTGGCCGGAATGGGCTTTGTAGCGGTATTTGCCGGAGCCACCAATACACCCTTGGCCTGTATATTAATGGGAATTGAGCTGTTCGGAGCTGAATGTGGTGTTTATGTAGCAATTGCCTGCATTGTTTCTTATCTCCTTTCAGGAAATAACAGTATTTACAGTAAACAAAAAATAGGAGCTGCTAAAAACAGAAGATTCGAAAGCCGGCAGGATCAATCTATTTCGGACTTTTTGTGATGTAAAATGTGAAAGTCTAATGTATAAAAATAATACTGTATAGTATCACATTAAAACTCTCAAACTCTCAAACTCTCAAACTCTCAAACTCTCAAACCCTCAAACCCTCAAACTCAAATAGCACTCGTATCTTCTAACTTATAAGTATAATTCATACCTTTGCAGCATGTTCGATTACAGGTTAAAAGTTTTCCATACTGTGGCTTCCAGACTAAGCTTTACCAAAGCTTCGGAGGAACTTCATATTTCTCAACCGGCTGTCACAAAGCACATCAAAGAGATTGAAAATCAACTGTCTGCAAAATTATTCGACCGTAAAGGAACTTCTATAGAACTGACTCAAAGTGGAAAAATCCTCTATGAATATGCTGAAAAAATCAGAGGACTGTATCGGGATCTTGAATTTGAAATCAGCCAGGTTAACCAACAGCACAAAGGAAAACTGATCATTGGGGCGAGTACAACCGTTGCCCAGTATATTCTTCCTGAAATTTTAGCAAAATTCAATACTTACTATAAAGATATTAAGATTGAGCTTCTTACAGGAAATACTGAAGCTATTTCTGTTCTTTTAAAAGAAGAAAAAATAGATTTAGGAATCATTGAAGGTGAATCTCAATCTTCTTACTTCGATTATAAGTCTTTTAAATCTGATGAAATTGTATTGGCTGCAAAAACCAATCATTCATTAGCCAACAAAACTTTAAGTATAAAAGACCTATACACTATCAATATGATTTTCAGGGAACAAGGTTCTGGAACACTTGAATTTATACAAAACAGGCTCAGGGATAACGGAGTTAATATCAATGAATTAAATACTGTTATACAGCTGGGAAGCAGTGAAAGCATCAAAAATTATCTTCTTCATTCAGACTGTATGGCTTTCCTCTCCATCAGTACCATTCTTAATGAACTGAAAAATAATATCCTAACCGTCGTTGATATAAAAAGCTTTAGTATTGAAAGGGATTTCCACTTTATCCTTCCAAAAGGGGAACAATCTGAGCTGATAAAGCTTTTTCTGAGGTTTGCTGAGTTATAATGTAAAAATGTACAATATATAATGTACAATGTAAAAAGTATAATGTATAATGTATAATGTATCATGTAGCCTGATTAAGTATTTGAATTTTAAGTTATAACTTCTAGTTATCCAATATAACAAAATACAATTTACTTTGTAATACTATATTGCCGAATTTTGAAGCATAATTTAAAGTTCGCAATATGAAAGATTTCATTCAATATGAAACAACACGGAAAATCGTTTTTATCATACTGGCAGTATTATGCCTTACTCCACTGATCTCCTCTCCGATAGCCCTTGCGCTGGGTTTTCTACTGGCCGTTTTCATCGGAAACCCTTTTGAAAAGCATCTTCATCAATATATCCATTTGCTATTACAAATTTCCATAGTCGGCTTAGGATTCGGATTAAAGCTGGACGAAGCTTTACATGCAGGAAAAACAGGGTTAGTATTAACGGTAGTGAGTATTCTGACCGTTATGATTTTAGGGTATTTTTTAGGAAGATTATTCAAACTTGAAAGACCGCTATCCTATCTTATTTCTGCGGGAACTGCCATTTGTGGAGGGAGTGCTATTGCAGCCGTTTCCCCTATTATTAAGCCGAGCACAAAACAGATTTCCCTGGCATTAGCAATTGTTTTTACCTTAAATTCTATTGCTTTATTTGTTTACCCGGCCATTGGACATCTGCTTAATCTCTCTCAGGAACAGTTTGGCCTGTGGTGTGCCGTGGGAATCCACGATACCAGTTCTGTAGTAGGGGCAGCCAGCAAATATGGGGATGAAGCTTTAAAAATTGCGACAACCGTAAAGCTGGCAAGGGCATTGTGGATTATCCCTGTTTCGCTGATCACCATGTTTATTTTCAAAAATAAAGAATCAAAAATAAAGATCCCATGGTTTATCGGGTATTTCATCCTTGCGATCCTGCTGAATACTTATTTTCCTTTGATGGACCGTTTCAGTAGTGGAATAACCACCTTTGCAAAATCAGGATTGAATCTGACCTTATTTTTTATAGGCTCCAGCCTTTCTATTCAAACCTTAAAAACAATAGGTATTAAACCGTTGGTTACTGCCATACTCCTTTGGGTCACCATCAGCATAGGCAGCCTTCTTTATATCATTCAATAAAAGCAGCGGCACCCTTTTGAAATCAAAAGGGTGCCGCCTGTTAAATGTGGAAATGTTTATTTCAGTTGAATAATATCTTAAAATAACCAATCGGTTAGCAAGTCATAACCTGTGGACATCCAATTAACTCAACACAGTATTTTGGTCCTGTTACAGCCCCTGTACAACTGCATCCGCAAAGTGAAGCATCCGGAGTTCCAATTCCGGAACCTCCAATACCACCTGTAATATTCTTCAGATCTTCTTTTCTTAATTTTTTAGCATTTTTAATAATGTTCATGTGATTTGATTTTAATTAAACAATATAATTTAGTTGTCTCCCAAAGTTAAACAAATATTAATTATTCGCAACATAATTTAATACAATTTTAACTAATACACTGATTTAAACCTTATTAATATATTAAAATACAAGAATAATATTTTATTATTTATTAAACAGATGTAAATATTTTATAATCCAAGATCTTATTACATTCCCTATAGGAGAAAATTCTATTCCGTAAATTCAAGGTCCTTATCATGGGTTTCTGAAATCGTAAGTGCAGAATAAAAGGCAAGCCCAAATACAACTACTCCCACAATAGCTGCGCTCCCAATTACAGAGAAATGAGCTTTAAGGGAGTCGAAAGCTAGAATCATGACAGG
The DNA here is from genome assembly GCF_918698085.1 of Chryseobacterium sp. Bi04. GTDB lineage: Bacteria > Bacteroidota > Bacteroidia > Flavobacteriales > Weeksellaceae > Chryseobacterium. The sequence goes on along the minus strand of NZ_CAKKLP010000002.1, from coordinate 180,128 downwards.
TACCAACCCTCTTACCATATTCGGAACGGTAGTGGTTGCCGTATTTCTGATATTAGTTCCGAACTGCTCTGCCGCTAATGTCACAAACATAGCCCAATACCCTGTTCCAAGGCCCAGCCATACGCAAAACAGGTAATATTTTGTTTCTGTATTCGTATTTCCAAACAACATAATTGCTGCTCCAATCAGCGTGAAAATCAACATATAAAATATAGCCATTTTACGTGATTTTAATGCATGAGAAATAAAACCACTCATCAGGTCACCGACAGAAATACCTACATAAGCCCACATAATTGCCTTTCCGGGGTTAAGATCCTTTATTCCAAATTCAGGAGCAAACTGATTCGCCAAAACGGCCAGAATACCTATGCAATACCAGGTAGGCAACCCTACAGCAATACATTTTAAATACCTTATCAAACGGTCTTTATTGGTAAAGAAGGAGAGAAAATCCCCTTTGGAAACACTTTTATGTTCAATATTTTTATAAATTCCGGATTCTGAGACGCTTATTCTAAGCACTAATAGCAAGATCCCCATAACTCCGCCGATGATGTAAGAGATATTCCATCCTCCAGATAATTCTACGGTCAGCTGAGCAACCACTGCACCCATTAATCCAAAACCGGCGACAACGGATGTCCCAATTGCCCTCAGACTCTTCGGCAGACTTTCAGAAACAAGGGTAATTCCTGCTCCAAGCTCTCCGGCTAATCCAATACCTGCAATGAACCTTAACCCGGCATATTGATACACTAAATGCTCTTTTGGAAAATACGGTAAAAAACCACATGCTATATTGGCTAAAGAATACACCAAAATGGAACCGAAAAGTACAGAAAGCCTGCCTTTCTTATCTCCAAAAATACCCCAGAATACTCCCCCGATCAGAAGTCCTACCATCTGACAGTTCAGAATGAAGGTTCCGTCAGCATCAGGATTGAGCCCTAATGCCTTCAGACTGGGAATCCTTACAATTCCAAATAAAAGGAGGTCGTAGATATCTACAAAATAGCCCAGGGCAGAAATAATAACGGGAATAGAGAAAATGTACTTCATTTTTGAAGACAGGGACAGTTCTTGCATTTTTAAATTTTGATAAAAATAGAAAACCTTTCAATTTCTTGAAAGGTTTTTATAAAATATCTTAATCTGATTATTATCTTGCAATATTCACAGCTCTCGTTTCTCTGATTACTGTTACTTTTACCTGTCCCGGATAGGTAAGTTCATTCTGGATCTTTTCGGAGATATCGTAAGATAGCTGATTAGCTACTTCATCATTCACTTTACCGCTTTCTACCATTACTCTTAGCTCTCTACCTGCCTGAATTGCATAAGCACTGGATACACCGTCGAAGCTTAATGCTGCAGATTCAAGATCTTTCAGTCTCTGGATATAAGATTCCAATACCTGTCTTCTTGCTCCCGGTCTTGCTCCTGAAATAGCATCGGCAACCTGGATGATCGGAGATAATAGTGACTTCATTTCAATTTCGTCGTGGTGAGCACCAATAGCATTCACTACTTCCGCGTTTTCTCCATATTTCTCAGCCCATTGCATTCCTAGTAAAGCGTGAGGAAGTTCAGATTCCTGTTCAGGCACTTTACCGATATCGTGTAACAGACCTGCTCTTTTGGCTAATTTTACATTTAATCCCAATTCAGCAGCCATTGTCGCAGCAATGTTTGCTACCTCTCTTGAGTGCTGCAGTAGGTTTTGTCCGTAAGAAGAACGGTATTTCATTCTACCCACAATTTTAATCAGTTCAGGGTGTAATCCGTGGATTCCCAAATCAATAATTGTTCTTTTTCCTACTTCAATGATCTCCTCTTCAATTTGTTTTCTTGTTTTTTCTACTACTTCTTCGATTCTTGCAGGGTGGATTCTACCATCTGTAACCAATCTGTGAAGTGACAGCCTTGCAATCTCTCTTCTTACAGGATCAAAGCATGAAAGAAGGATCGCCTCCGGGGTATCATCAACGATAATTTCTACCCCTGTGATCGCTTCTAAAGCACGGATATTTCTACCTTCTCTACCGATAATTCTACCTTTTACCTCATCAGATTCGATATTGAAAACAGATACTGAGTTTTCGATAGCCTGTTCTGTACCGATTCTCTGAATCGTCTGAATAACAATCTTTCTGGCTTCATTCTTAGCATTCAGCTGAGCTTCTTCCATAATACCCTGAACATGAGCCTGGGCTCTGGTTTTAGCTTCAGCTTTCATGGTTTCTACCAATTCAGCTTTGGCTTCTTCAGCGGTATAATTAGCAATTTTTTCAAGAACTTCAACCTTTTTAGCGGTAGCAATATCCAATTCCTGCTGTTTTCTTTCTAAAACTTCGTTTTTCTTAGAATAATCAGCAATCTGCTTATCTAAGTCTTTTTCAAGCTTTCCTACCTTACTAAGTTCGTCATTCAGTTTGTGTTCCTTGTCTTTTGTTCTTTTTTCCACTTCCTGCATTTTCTTTTCGCGGGACTGAATATCAGCATCATGCTGAGACTTCAATTCCAGGAACTTTTCTTTTGCCTGAAGGTTCTTTTCTTTCTTTATGGATTCGGCTTGTACGTTAGCTTTTTCTATAAGGTTTTCGGCATTTTTCTGTGCATCATCTATGATAAATTTTGCTTTAGTATTGAGTGAGCTCCTGGAAAAAAATATTCCTATCACCGCCCCAATAACTAAACAAATAACGCCGACTATAATGGCTGTTGTCATAATATATATTGAGTTTTAATTGTCTTATATTCAAATAAAAAAACCTACAACAATTCAGGGATTGAGAGTAAACTCCTAATCAACACGATTTGAACTGATTTCCACTATCTGTAATCCGGGAATCCGGCACGCCATTTAATGGACATTCGTTCGGCAATTGCTTAGCGTTGAGTTTACCTTTAATGTGTTAGAATTATTGTAGGCAGTCTTTTTCAGGAAAAAAAATCTATTTCCCGATTTCATTCAACGATTGATTAATCTGTGCTAACCTCTCGTTGGTAGAATTAATATTTTTTTCGTAGTTAACAGAAACTACTTCTGCATTGGTTCCCAGTTTAAGGGCACACATAGCCAAAGCATCCTGTTTATCTCTTACGTCAAAGTTCTGTTCAAAATCTTTAATCATATTCTCTATCTGCTTCCCTACTTTACGCAACGTTTCTTCTTCTGCTGCGGGTACGTTCAGCGGATATACTCTTCCTGCAATGTTTACGGTTATTCTCCTTACCTCCATTATAATCCACTGTTTTGAAGCTGTGCAATACAGAAATCTATTTCTTTCACCAATCTGTTGATATGATTTTTCATTAACCTATTGTGTTCAGGATTTCCTGATATTGCTGAATAAAGCTTTATATTTTTTTGTTCTTCTGCTAATACCTGATTTCTTCGTCTTTCCTCATCATATTTCACTTTCAGTTCCTCATGCTCAACACTTAGTTCTGATAAACTTTCAGTAAGATTCTTATAATTCTTTTGCAGAGCCAAAATCTTTTTCTCTAATTCTGAAAAATTGTTTTCTAAATCTTGAAGCATTTCAGGTTTGTATATTCTAACTAGAAGCAAAAATAAAAAAATAATAACACTAACAAAAATAAAAAGCCTTATATTTTGGAATACCCACAAAAAAGGAGATGCTAAAGCACCTCCTTTGTATTTTTAATATGTATTTTTCTTATTCAAATTTCAAAACAAACATAACTGCTCTTGTCTGTAATGTAGAAACTGCAGATGTCCAGTAAGGAGGTGTCTCAGCATTATCAGCTACTTTTTCATTATTCATAAAAAATGTTCCTCTAATGGCAGGCGTCAGTTTAAATTTGTTGAAATAAAACTGGATTCCCATTTCTGCAGACCATGCAAAGTTATGTGTTGTAGATCTGAAAATTCCCTGCATATTATCATCCGTAGAAGCAGCATTAGACTGCAGGTTCACAATATAGTTTACCCCGGCGGCAATGTAAGGCCTTGAATTGTACCATCTTCGCCCATGAAGTTCTAAAAGCACGGGAACATCCACCAATGTAGATTTGATTTCTCTCACTTTATCTTTATCCTGTAAAGGGAACGGCATGAAAGGAGGATTAGTTAAAGATCCACCTGCATAGATGTCATTAGATTGAGTATTAAAAGTCAACTGTCTTTGTGCAAACTGTAAACCTGGTTCTATTCTTACGTCAAGATAGTCATTCAGTCTCCATTTTGCAATAAGCCCGGCACCGAAACTGTAGCTTTCCTTAGAAGTTACAAGATTCTGATTATCGTTCATCCCATATCTTGGGTGCAATACGATACGGTAGTCCAGTTTGTTCCCGTTCAAATAAAAACCCCAACTGAATTTCTGCTCGTCGAAGTCTTCCAACTTGTCCATTCTGTTTCGGGTTCTAAATTGCGCGTCTGCAAAAACGGCAATATTTACTGAGGCTAAAACCAGTGCTCTTAATAAAAATTTATTCATAGGTTACTTTGTTGCTTTATAAATTGTGGCTATACCTAAACTTAGTTTTTTATATTCTACTTTCTTAAATCCCGTATCTAAAAGAATTTGCTTCATCTTTTCCCCGAAAGGAAAAGCATTTACAGAATCCGGAAGGTATGTGTATGCCCTATTATCTTTGGAAACCATTCTGCCAATGGCAGGTAATATATTTTTAAAATAAAACATATACAGTGGTCCCATCAACCCCTCAACCTTTGAAAACTCCAGTATATAAACACTTTTGTTATCCTTAACTACTCTTCTTAACTCTGCTAAACCTTTGGTAAGATTTTCAAAATTCCTTACTCCAAATGCAACGGAAACAGCATCAAATCTATTGTCCTCGAAAGGTAAATTTTCTGCATCTCCTTTTTGCATGGAAATTTTGCCGTCTAATTTAAGTTTTTTTATTTTAATAACGCCAACATTCAGCATTTGTTGTGATAAATCTAAACCAACTACTTTTGAGCCGGTACCTTTTTCAATGGTAATTGCCAGATCTCCCGTTCCTGTAGCCACATCCAGCACTTCCTGCGGGTTATCATTTTTCATCCATTTTACCAGTTTATTTCTCCATAAAACATCAATTTTCATGGATAAAACACGGTTTAAAAGGTCGTACTTCGGCGCAATATTGTCGAACATATCCTCTACCTGGCTCTTCTTAGTAGCCTCTGAATTGTAGGGAGTAACTTTGGTGATATCTTTTGTCAAAACTTAAAACTTGTAATATTCTTTATAATAATTTAGGTAATCCTGCTTTCTGAAGATTTTGGATCTTGATTCCACTTTCTGGATATTTTTAATCACTTTATCGTAATCTTCATCCACATTGTAATAGAAATCTTCTGTGTAAAGCTTATTGAAGCGTTTTGCTCCTCCAAAATAATCCTTTCCATCAATTTTAGTCTTATCAAGCGCTAAAAGTAACGAATCTTTTTTAAGATTATATCCGTAGTACTGATCATTAACATAATAATCCTGGTGGGAAATGTTAATCAAACCACGAAGTTTGTTTACTTCAAATGCTGAATCGTAAAGCATTTTTTTATTCTGATCGAAAACCTGAATAGAGTTTTTTCCTTTATTCAAATCCACATGCACGTACTGCCCCGCTGAGATGATTCCTTCAGAACCGTTATTGATTTTAAAGTAATACGTATTGGGGGTAGGATTATCTACAACATAATAATTCTTCTTGGCTAAAAAAAGGAAGTAGATCCCAAAGGCAACGATAAACGCCACAGCTGCAATGAGTAAGCCTTTTAAGGACGAGTTGTTTTTCATAGATTGTAAAGTACAATTTTTGCAAATTTAATAATATTTTTAATTCTCCGTTATTAATATTAATTATTAACTTTGCATCTTTAAAAAAATCATATAAACGAATGCCGAATACGATCATTATTGGCTCTGGATCTTACATTCCGAACAGAGTTATTGGTAGAGATTACTTCATGAATTCTGAGTTCTACACAGAGGATGGGGTAAAGATAGAAAAGCCTGTGGAAGAAACTATTGCGAAGTTTGTAGAAATTACAGAAATAGAAAACAGGAGATTCATTGAGGACGGTCTTTCCAATTCACAGATCGGTTATGAAGCCGCAAAAATTGCCCTTGAAGATGCAAAGGTGGATGGTGAAGAATTGGATTATATTATTTACGCAAGCAATTTTGGAGAAGTTACCGAGAATGGATACGCTGACTTCATGCCTACTATGGCTGCAAGAGTAAAGAATAAGCTAGGCATAACAAACAGAAAATGTGTAACATACGATATGCTTTTCGGGTGCCCGGGATGGGTTGAAGCAATGATTTTAGCAGATAATTTAATTAAAGCTAAAGTCGCAAAAACCATCTTAGTAATCGGAGGAGAAACACTAAGCCGTGTTACAGATCCACACGACAGAAACAGAATGATCTTCGCTGACGGTGCCGGAGCAGTAGTGGTAAAAGCTACTGACAACGAAAATGTAGGAATTATTGCCCACAATACAATTTGTGACAATGGTCCTGAATTAAATTATCTTGAAAATGCACCTTCCATCAACAAAGAAGTAGACCAAAAACGTCTTTATGTAAGAATGCTGGGAAGGAAAATCTACGAGTATGCTCTTAAAAATGTACCTGTGGCCATTAAAGATACGATTACAGATGCGGGACTGTCTATTGAAGACATAGACAAAATCCTTATCCACCAGGCCAACGCCAAAATGGATTACGCTATGATCGAAAGACTTCACAGACTGTATGACATCAAAGAATATGATCATTCAATCTCTCCAATGACGATTCAGGATTTAGGAAATACCTCTGTAGCAACCATTCCTACCATGTATGATTTAATAATTAAAGGAAAAATGGGTGGTCAATCGTTTAAAGATAATGGGAATATTGTTATGACTTCGGTAGGTGCCGGAATGAACATCAATGCTCTCGTTTACAGATTTCCTTAAAAATAATATTTAAACAATAAAAAAATATAAAAGCACAAGGGAAATCTTCTTTGTGCTTTTTTTACATCAGATTATGCAAAAGAATCTTTTAATCATTGCCGGAATCTTCCTGTTTTTGGAGATTTACATTTATCAGGCTGTACGAACGCTGACCGATAATTTTTGGCTGAGAATCGGCTATTGGGTGGTGTCTTTAATCATTTATGGAATTTTCGCCTACGAAGTAACCCATTACCAAAGATCAGACCGCAGTATGGTAAGAGCCCAGATCATGATTTCTCTTTTACTTATATGTATACTTCCTAAAATTTTTGTGGTCTTGTTTCTATTAATCGACGACATTTTCAGAATCGGAAGCTATGTGGTCGGATTTGCGAGTTCTGCAGATAATTTCTTTCCGGAAAGGAGGAAATTCCTTAGTCTTGTAGGCCTGGGAATGGGAGGTGTGCTTTCAGCCCTTTTCATAGACGGGATTACTTTCGGTAAGTATCGTCATACGGTAAGAAGGGTAAAGGTAAAGTTCGCCAATCTTCCAAAAAGCTTCAAAGGGTATAAAATCATTCAGATTTCTGATGTTCACAGTGGAAGTTTCTCTGATCCGGACAAATTGAAGCATGCTATAGACCTCATCAATGAACAAAAGCCTGATTTGGTTTTATTCACAGGAGACATGGTTAACAATGTTGCTGATGAATTCAAACCCTTCATTCCTCTTTTTTCAAAAATAAAGGCTAAAGATGGCAAGTTTGCAGTTCTGGGAAACCATGATTACGGTGATTATGTAAGTTGGAGCTCCCTTGATGCCAAAAAGCAAAACCTGGATATGCTGATCGACTATGAGAAGCAGGCAGGGTTTGATATGCTGAGAAATGAAAACAGGGTTATTGAAAAAAACGGGGAAAAATTATATATCCTGGGGGTTGAAAACTGGGGATTGAAACCATTTCCGCAATTCGGAAAGATTGATGACGCGTTGAAAGGAGTCCCGGAATCCGCTACAAAGATCTTAATGAGCCATGACCCTACCCATTTTGATTATGTGGTAAAAAAACACCCGGCAGACATCCATTTAACGCTTTCAGGACATACACATGGGATGCAGTTTGGACTGGATTTAAAGAACATCAAATGGTCACCGGTCCAATACCGTTATCCAAAATGGGCCGATTTATATGAAAGTGAAGGTAAATTCCTGTATGTCAACAGAGGTTTTGGAGTACTTGGATATCCCGGAAGAGTTGGCGTATTGCCGGAGATTACTCTTTTTGAGCTGAGCTAGTTTTGAGTTTGAGAGTGAGAGGGTCTGAGAGTTTTAGAGTGAATGAGTTTGAAGGAGGGCTGCTGGTTTTCTAGTTACTAGTTTCGTGATTCGGGTTATTAAGATTTGAGATTATAGGTTTTTAAATTCACAATTGACCCTATTCATTTACAAACTGCAAGTTGTTGGTTACGAGCTTATAACAGTAAAGCCTATGAGTAATCGCCTCATGTTTGACGTCTGTTGTCTGACATCTAGAATCTTGATTCTTGATTCTTGGCTCTTGATTCCTGTTTTTACAACTCAAAATCCAAATCAAAAGACCATCATTTCAACCTTTCACACAATCCCGACTACCCACCACACCCGCAATCTAAAAAATATAATCTTTCATACGGGAAACAGCAAGTTCTTTCTCGTTGATAAAAGTAAGGAGGGCATCTAATTTGTCCTCCATTTTTTTGCCTGAAAACAGGCTTCTGTAAAAAGGAATGTCAAAACAGTATTTCTTAAAATCTGTAAACTGCCATGAGTTCAGATAAATCAGCACAAATTCTTCATTCTGCAGGGTTTCTAAAACCATATTCTGATAGTATTTCATTGGCAGAATCTGAAATACAAAATCATTGTATGGGAGCTGACTGTATGGAGAGATGCTTTCCGGGATAATACTTAATCCATCTTCTTCTGTAATTTCCGTATCTCTTTTCAGACGTTTGAAAGGGAAAAGTATATCTGCATTATCGATATTGGAAACATAATTAAACTCCAATAATTTCAAATTTTCCTGGGGCACTTTTACCTCCTTCTGACGAATTCCTCTGATCTGTTTTTCCAGAAGATCCTGAATTTCTTTCTTGGCATCTTCAATTTCTGTAAGGTTGGAGTCTTTATTATAAAAAGCAATTTCATGCCCTTTGGATGAAATTGCTTTTATAAGATTCTGCAGTTTTCCAGAGAGAGAAATCTCCACAAAAAAACTGGCTTTGATATCGTGAATATCTAAAATTCTAAGAATTGCTTTAGTGTTATCTTCTGTAATTCTTAACCTTTCTTCATCGGTAATTTGAATCCCATTTTTTGGATCAGCATCAATATTTACCAAGTTAAAAGTCAATAATATCATTTAAATTAAATTCTATATAAAAGTTATAATAAATTAAAAATCAGAAGTTAAAGCAATATTAATTAAAGTATTACTTTACATTATTAATCCTTAGCTAATTTTACTTTCAAATTCTTGATCATGTCTTTTGTCATTTCAGAAATTCCGAAATCATACGTCAGTCCCCAGTCTTTTTTAGCCACTGAATCATCAATTGATGCCGGCCATGAATCTGCAATTGCCTGTCTGAAATCCGGTTTATAATCGATGGTAAAATCCGGAATTTCTTTGGTAATTTCCTCAGCCAGTTCTTTTGGAGTAAATGACATTCCACCCAAGTTATAAGAGGAACGAACCGTCAGACTTTCTTTTGGAGCTTCCATTAGTTTTAGCGTGGCATTGATCGCATCATCCATATACAACATCGGCATTCCGGTGTTCTCAGAAATGAAGCTTGTATATTTCCCCTCCTCTATTGCCTTATAGAAAATCTCAACAGCATAATCTGTTGTTCCTCCACCTGCAGGAGTCTTCCATGAGATTAATCCGGGATATCTGATACTTCTTACATCCACACCATATTTATCAAAATAATACTCACACCATTTCTCTCCAGCCATTTTAGAAATTCCATAAACAGTTGTTGGATTTAAAACAACATCCTGCGCTACATTCTCTTTTGGAATTCCTTTTCCAAACACAGCGATGGAACTTGGCCAGAAGATCTTTTTAAGAAGCCCTTCTTTTGCCATTTCACAAAAATGCAGAAGAGGCTCCAGATTCAGTTTCCAGGCAAAAATAGGCTGCTTTTCCGAAGTTCCGGATAAAAGAGAAGCCAGATGATACACTGTAGTGATGTCATAGTCTTTAATCACCTGTCTCACCAATTGTGTATTGGTAACATCCATTCTTTCATAATATCCTGCAGAGGTAATTCCCTCCTGCCACCTGTCAAGGCCCGAAGCAACTACATTTTCCGCTCCGTGGATCTCAACAAGTCTATTGGTAAGTTCGGTGCCTATTTGTCCCAAAGCACCCGTAATCAGTATTCTTTCCGTATAGGATTCCATTTTTCAGATTTTTTTTAGAATTGTACAAAAGTAAAAAAAACATGTCAACCATAATAAAAAAGGTGTATTTAAAAATACACCCATGGATTGTTATAGAAAATTATTTATATACTGAACTCAGGATAAGGCATTTCTGTCTTGTAAACCAACAACTTCTAACTCCCTTTTCTATATCTGAATTAAAATTTATAAGCTCAGATTCATTCTTACAAACAGAAACCTTCCATTCATTCCAAACTGTGAGACGTTTCTGGAGTATACGAACTGATCCTGATTAGAAAGATCTATACTGTTAATTGGATTGCCAGAAGCGTCTACAGATGGTGTTTTCAAAGATTTGGGTCCATAATTCTTATCTGGATAAATATCAAATAGGTTATTAGCACCAATGGTCAGCCTTAAGCCCTTTGTAAATTTATATCCAATAGACAAATCGGTAATTATTTTACCTCCCCAAACAGGATGCTCGATAGGCACCTCCTTTCCGTTGACCATATTGCTATTGACAATACCATCGCCATTCACGTCTGTTGTATTGGGATCGGTCACTTTTCCAAAATATACGTTTCTTACAAGGATACTAAAATGATTAAGCTCTAAAGCATTATTCAATGAAACTTTAAACCTTGGGACGGCTTCTTCCAGATAGACACGACTGGTTTCGGAATAATAACGGTTCACCTGGCCAGCCTGAATCAGAATATCTGAACCATGAATATCTCCCACCCTATTGGTTTTGGATACCGTTGCTGCCAAATCAGAGTTCAAAGTAACCTTTTCGGAGATTTTCAACCTGTGAGAAATTACACCTTCTACACCTTTGGTCTGGGTATCGATAGCATTGGCAAAAAATGTTGCGGCAGTGGCATTAGCCTGATCAAAGCCTTTCTGAAGGTTATATTCAGGGCTGTTTACCGGAAAAATCCCTGAAGGTCTTGAAAACTGATCCGTTAATACTACCCTGTTTTTTATTTTAATATAATACCCATCTACCGTGAATGTCAGGTTAGCACTTGGTATTTTAGCCGTAAAGCCCGCAGAAAAGCTATTAGACTCTTCCTGCTTCAATTGTGGAATCCCCAAAATACCTGCCACATCAGAATCATTGGAAAATGTTCCGACTTCATATGCTGTCCCCCCAACAAACTGGGTAGCCGTTGCATTGAAATAAATTTGCTGTAAAGAGGGTGCCCTGAATCCTGTGGAATGGGCTGCCCGGATGTTAATATGGTCTGTCAGTTTATATCGGGAAGCAATCTTATAATTGAATGTAGAACCAAAATCTGAATAATTTTCAAACCTAAATGCTGCACTCACCAACCAACGATTGGTAACATCCAATTCCGTATCAAGGTAAGCTGCTACAGAGCTCCTCCCTTTTTTCAATGCATTCGCTGGTCTGAAGCCCGGGAATACCTGTGCCCCGCCTGGTCTTGTAGCTCCCATAAAATCCGTTGGCTTCAGTGAAACAGGAGTTTCCGGATTCTGAATATTTCCGTTAATATCGTAAAGAGCCCATGAGGCTTCTTCTCCGCTTTCTATTTTATATCTTTCCAATCTCACCTCTCCGCCAAATGCCATATTGAAGCCCTGCAGCCAATCAAATTTAGTATCAAAATCAGCATTGACCGTATTCTGTAAGAACCCCAATCCTCCAGCTCTAAACTCCCTTTGCATGGAAGACAGCATGGATGCATTGGCTGTATTTTTTATAGTATAATCAAATGTATTCTGTCCAAAAGTATTACTGATATCATAATTCACATTTCCTACTTTACCTTTAAAACCTGCAGCAAGTGAAAGATCAATGACATCAGATGCAATCTCAGGCAGAAAACCGTTGGGATACAATGAAGTAGAAGTCCTGCTTTGGTTAGGCCTTCTGTAAAATCCTGCAGCATTTCCGCTTCTATAAGAAATCCCTCCAAATGCATATCCACGTACTGATGAAGAAATATCAAATTCGGAATTCATAAAAACCTGCCCGGATCCAAGCTTAGACTGTCCTACTCTCATATTAAAATCATTTCTCTCAAGACGTCTGTAAGCTAATTCATTAGCTGTAACATCTGCTCTTAAAATCGATTGCAGTTCCGGAATTGTATTGGCATTCTGAATACTCATCAGCAGACCAGGACTGAAATAGTTTACATAAGGAGCATATTGGTGAATGTAATTAACGATCTGTTGCGTATTAGAAGTGTTTGTAATATTACCAAATAAAGAATTAATATTAACTCCGTTTTCAAGTGCTCTCTGCTCAATAGCGTTGTAGGCATTGAAAATATCACCTGTAGCTGTTCCCGCTCTTTCCGTAGCAGTTCTGTTCAGAAAACTGGCTGTAAAATTCAAAAACCCTGTAGCTCCCAGCTTTGCACCATAGTTAAGATCCAGCTGATATTTTTCTCCATCCCAGCCGCCACTATGGTCATTAGAACCTTTCGAATTATATCTTCCTGCTGTAATGGCTGCGGTGAGATTATTTGTACTTTTCTTCATAACAACGTTGATAACGCCTGCAATAGCATCAGAGCCATACTGTGCTGAAGCACCATCCCTTAGCACCTCCAATCTTTCGATCGCAAAGGCCGGAATTGCATTAAGATCTGTCCCTACCGAACCTCTTCCCGGTGAGCCATTGATATTGACCAATGAGGAAGTATGCCTTCTTTTTCCATTAAGCAATACAAGAACCTGATCGGGACCTAATCCTCTCAACTGTGCGGGATCAACATGATCCGTACCATCTGCAACCGTGGTAGAATTGGAGGTAAAGGATGGTGCCGCATAATTTAAAATCTGATTAAGATCTGTCTGAGGGCTCAGTACTGACTGTGATCCAATATTGATCACATCCACAGGAACCGGTGTATCGGTAGCCACCCTGCTTTTGTTTCTGGATCCCACTGTAATTTTAACTTCATCCACCGTTTTTACTTTAATTGAATCTCCGGTTTGTGCATAAAAATTTACAGAAATAAAGAATAATGCCCCCAAAGAGACAATTTTTTGATTGTTTTTTTTCATGTGTTTTTTTCAAATGTACAAATCATTTTAAAAACAACACAGACTTTATCAATAAAACAACACAAATCATTAAAATAAACCAATAAAAAACAATAATTATTGATTTTGGATAGTCAATTTAGTAAAATTTAACACCAAATAACCAAAATGAAATATCCATAATTAAGCTAGCTTTAGTGAAAAAATTAAAACACAATTCATAAGGCTATCATCGGCAATGATTTACAAAAAAACTATATTTTTGTTATAAAGAAAATCATATGAGGAAGTTTTTAATTGTTTCGGTCCTGTTAGCGAGTCAATTCGGCTGGGCTCAGTTTACAGATATCAGCATCGTAAAGGAAGTACAGGTAAAAAAGAAGGGTGTAGTGGTATCTGCCCATCCTTTAGCCAGTGAAGCAGGGGCAAAAATCCTAAAAATGGGAGGAAATGCCTATGATGCCGTTACTGCCACACAATATGCATTGGCCGTTGTATATCCTCAGGCAGGAAATATTGGTGGTGGTGGATTTTTGGTGGGCGTAAAAAGTAATGGTGAAAAATTCACATTAGATTACAGGGAAACCGCTCCCAAAAAAGCTTCCCGGGATATGTATCTCGATAAAAAAGGGAAAGCAGATACCGATCTGTCTCAAAACGGAAGACTTGCAGTAGGTATTCCGGGTAGTGTGGCAGGTTTCTTTGCTACTTTAAAGTATTGTAAACTTCCTATGGAAAAAATCATACAGCCAGCTATTGATCTGGCAGAGCAGGGTTTTACCATCACAGAAAAGGAAGCTGACATGCTGAATAACAATAAAGAAAAATTTCAGAAGCATAACAAGTCTTCTATTATTTTCGTAAAAGACAGCCCTTGGAAAGCCGGTGATATTTTAGTTCAGAAAGAATTGGCAGAGACTTTAAAGCTTATCCAGAAATTAGGGGCAAAAGGGTTTTATGAAGGAAAAACAGCAGATCTTTTGGTGGCTGAAATGAAAAGAGGCAATGGAATCATTAGTCTGGAAGATCTTAAAAATTATAAAGTTGCAGAAAGAAAAGCTTTAGAATTTGAGTATAAAGGAAACAATGTAGTGTCTATGCCTTTACCTTCAAGCGGAGGTTTGCTGCTGGCTCAAATGCTTAGAATGGCCAGCTTTGAAAACCTTGAAAAATACCAGCAGAACTCTACAAAGGCTGTTCAGATTATGACAGAGGCTGAAAGAAGGGCTTTTGCAGACAGAGCTGAATATATGGGTGATCCTGATTTTATCCAGGATAAAATGGCTTACCTGATCTCTGATGCTTATTTAAAAGACAGATGGAAAAGTTTCAGTTTTGATAAAGCCACTCCTAGTGCCGAAGTGGGTAAAATTATAGAGCAACCGAAAGAGTCAACTCAGACTACCCATATTTCTGTACTGGATAAAGACGGAAATGCAGCCTCTGTAACCACGACTCTTAATGGATATTACGGAAGCAAAGTTCTGGTTTCAGGAGCAGGATTCTTTCTAAATAATGAAATGGACGATTTCTCCATCAAACCGGGTGTACCCAATATGTTTGGGGCCGTAGGTGGGGAAGCCAATGCCATTCAGCCCAATAAAAGAATGCTTTCCTCTATGACGCCTACTATTTTACTGAAGAACGGAAAGCCGTATATGGTGGTTGGAACTCCGGGAGGAACAACCATTCCCACTTCTGTATACCAATCCATCGTCAATGTTGTTGATTTTAAATTAAACGCCAATATGTCCGTCAATACACCCAAGTTTCATCACCAGTGGCTTCCGGAGGTTATAACGGTAGAAAACAACTTTCCTGAAAGCACTATTTCCGAGCTGAAAAGCAAGAATTATGTTATTGAAAAAATAAAACAAATCGGAAAAACAGAAATGATTGTTCTGGATGACAATGGTAATATTCACGCTGTGGCAGATGGCCGTGGTGACGATTCTGTAGCAACAGAATAAGTAAGCAGCTGTCCTGCTCACATAAAAAATCCTGTTTTAATTATTTTAAAGCAGGATTTTTTATTGAAGATTTTATAATGTATCCCTTTCTTTATCAGAGGCAGATATACAAAGACATCTTCAATGCTACATGATATCCGGTATTTTTTTATTTCAATGACATTCATCATGTTTTTAGAAAAAATTCATAATTTCGCCCTTTCTAAACAATTTCTATTGAAAACAAAACAATTTTATCAGCAGCTTTATTTTCAGGTTATTATAGCCATCATTGCAGGTATCCTTTTAGGAAGGTACTATCCTGAGCTGGGAGAAAAGATGAAGCCATTGGGCGATGGTTTTATTAAGCTGGTAAAAATGATTATTGCTCCGGTTATTTTCATTACCCTTACCCTGGGGATTGCTCATATGACCGATCTTAAAAAAGTAGGAAGAATTGCAATAAAAGCAATGGTTTATTTCTTTACATTTTCAACTTTAGCACTCATCATCGGGCTTATAGTCGGTAATATTTTACAGCCTGGCCATGGTTTAAATATTGATCCGGCTACTCTTTCAGGAGATGTTTCTCAATATAAAGAAAGGGCTCATGATTCTACGCTTACCGGTTTCATTATGAATATCATTCCGGATACACTTTTCAGTCCTTTAGTGGGTGACAATATACTTCAGGTTCTCCTTGTAGCTATTTTAATGGGTGTTGCTTTGGTCCTCACTAAAGAAAAGAGTAAGAAAGTGACTGATTTTCTTCAGGATTTGTCTACTCCTGTTTTTAAGATTGTTCATATGCTTATGAAGCTTGCCCCTATCGGAGCCTTTGGAGCTATGGCTTTTACAATTGGAAAGTACGGACTTCACTCTGTGTTAAACCTTATTTTCCTGGTAGCTACTTTTTATATCACGTCTATTCTTTTTATTGTTCTCGTTCTGGGCGCTGTGGCATGGTACAATGGTTTTAGTATTTTTAAACTCATGTATTATCTTAAAGAAGAACTTCTTCTTGTATTAGGAACAAGTTCTTCCGAATCAGCTCTTCCCGGTCTTATGGAAAAGCTGGAAAAAGCAGGCTGTTCAAAAGCGATTGTAGGGTTGGTAGTCCCAACCGGTTATTCTTTTAACCTGGACGGGACCAATATTTATATGACATTAGCCTCACTTTTTATTGCTCAGGCATTGAACATCCATCTGCCTCTTGAAAAACAGCTTATGCTTCTGCTAATAGCAATGTTGAGTTCTAAAGGTGCTGCCGGAGTCACAGGTGCCGGATTTGTTACCCTGGCTGCTACATTGGCAGTAGTTCCTGAAGTTCCTTTAGCCGGAATGACATTAATTTTAGGTATAGACAAATTCATGAGTGAATGCAGAGCACTCACCAATGTCATAGGAAATTCTGTAGCCACTGTAGTTGTTGCCAACTGGGAAAAGCAGCTTGATAAGAAACAGTTACAATACTGTCTTGATCATCCACTGGAAGTTGAGAAAAAACTGGAAGTCTGAAATAATTTATAGATAACAGATCTTTAAACCAGAATATTCAGGCTTGCAGGCTGTACTTTAACATGGATGGGTGATTCTATTTTATTAAACTCACCGTCAAGATGCCAGTTTTTGGTATTTACCTGGAATGAAATTTCAGAAACTGGAAGATAGGTAACATACTCATCGTCCTTTAATCTTTTGGTAAACATTCTGAAGGCGAACAGTGCAGAATAGGTCAGGGGAAATTTCTTTACCAGAACCATATCAACCAAACCGTCACTTTTACTTGCTTTTGGGGCAATATAGGCGTTATTACCAAACTGACGGGTATTGGCAATATTCAGCATAAGATACCTGCCATTGTACTGCTGATAGTCTTCACCCAAAAACTTCACTTTGATCGGTTTGTAATTGAAGAATGTTTTTAGGGAAACTTTAATGTAATTTTTGAATCCACGGCTTGTTTTCTCAAACTCTTTAACTACTTTCCCGTCAAAACCTGTTCCTGAAACATTGATCGAAAGCCTGTCGTTAACCGTAAATGTATCTATTTTTCTGGATTGCTTTGCTTTTATTTTCTCTAAAAGTTCATCCAAATTTTTACTGAAACGTGTTTCGTTGGAGAATCCATTTCCGGAGCCCGCTGGAAAAATAGCCAGGATCTTGTCTGTAGAAATAAGGTTCTTAGCCACTGTAGAAATAGTTCCGTCACCACCAATTGCCACAAAAATATCAACATGATCAAAATGGGTTTTAATAAACTCATCTGTTCCCGGAATAGATTCGGAGACATAATACAAAGGATTTCCAACCTTTGCTTTAAGTTCATTCAGAAACGGCTGATAATTTTTTTTGGCCGAAAAAGGGTTGATGATAAAAGCTACTTTTTCCATTACCGCAAAAATAAACAATGCTTCCTGAACCGGAAGCATTTATTTATTTAATTTTCATTCTTTCTTTAAATTCTGCGTTCAATGTACCCCTTAATTCTTCCCAGGAAATAGGAATGATAATATCTCCTGCTGCAAAAGCAGTAATTTCGTACGGGCTATAATGAAAATAAAGGTTTTTCTGATCAAAATAGAAATTATTGCTCGCCGGAATTTTTTCCACTAACAGCATTTCGGAGTTTTTAACTTCTCCTTCAGCATCTGTTGTTCCGCTGTTAATAGTATTGATATTCTTCATCAGAAGAGTCTCGATTTTAGTACTGGGCATTGAAGTGATGTCCTTCAGTTCAAGTTTTCTATTATTCTTGAGGTCAAAAACTCTCTCGGAAAATCCGTAATTATCATGGGCTCCACCTTCATAACCACTTCCTGCATATTGAATGTGCATATACCCGTTGATATTGGATATAAGGTTCATGTGAGAACTTGAATACCAATCCTGAGCATAGGTAATATCTGAAATCCAGTCTTTACTGTCATTTTTTACAGAAGAGAAATATTTGTTTTTCTCATTCTCCAAGTAAGCCTGAAGTCCGGTTTTGGAAAAATCTTTACTCCCCTTATTTTGAAAATAAATACTGTCTAATAACGTTTTATCTTTCAATTCCGGGAAGACCAGCAATTTTGAAGTATATTTAACTTTTAAAGAGTCTGTAATTTTTGTAGAATCACTTACTTTAACAGAATCTACTATCAGTTTTCCGGATTCTTTGTTGTCTGATTTTTCGGTGGCCGGTCCTGCCTTCTCATTTTTCTTGCAGGCGGTAAACACAAAGAATGAAGATAGTGCTAAAACGGCAATCATATTTTTCATAATTATAATTTTTTGATACTAATACAAAAACCATTCAAAAGCTGAATGGTTTTAAAAAAATATGATTAATCGTATTGATCAATATTAAAAATCAACTACTTAGGATTTCTTCACTAAGCTTATTACCTGATTTTCATGTTTTGAAGCAACGCCCCAAATCTGCTTGAAAGCCGGGTAATATTCTTTTGGATAATCCGGACTGGCCACTTTTGTAGTAGCGGTTACTTCCAGCTTATTCCCCTTTTGCTCCACTACATAGCTGTATTCTATTTCTTTATCTTCTGTAACTATTTTTTTACTTTTAGGTATTTCTTCCACTGTATATCCTTCCGGAATCTCAAGAATAACTTTTTTCACTTTTGTAGAAGCTGCTCCAAAATCAATAGGATGTTTCCTGGCCTCCACCTGATCAAAATCGTTAGAATTTTTATTCAAAAACAACATGGGATTGATAATCATCTTTTTCCCCACCCGGTCTATCATATCTGTAGATTCGAATTTCATTGTACTCTCAAATCCGCCGTTTTCCAATACTTTTGAATCAATTCCTGTAAAATCTACCGAAAAATTTTCTTTATACTGTTTTTTATATTTATCAGGATTCTCATCATAACTATCCTTAACATACATAGCAAAAGCCCCGGTATCTTTATCAGAATACGTCCCTGAAACACTTCCGTCTTCGTTTATTTTAGCATCTACTGTAAGATAGGTATTACTTGGTTTATTGTTAGCCATCTGAACCTGTACAATCTTATCGCTTGTCATCAGGATACCATATTGATTCCAGTCTCTTAAAGGAAGTTCATCCACAGAAGACTGTTTTGAGGTAGCATCATAAATATGAATACCTCCAGCTGTTTCAATGGCAGCTAATACAAAGTTCATATTTGATATATTAGGTGATATTAGATTTACCCATCCGTTATCAACAGTAGAAATAACAAGTGGATCTGCCTTAATTCCTGCTTCACGAAGGAGCATTACCAGATAAAGGTTAATTTCTGCAGCATTCCCCGTTTTTGTATCTAGCAGTTTTTTAATTCCATCTTCAGTATACACTCCCCGCTCTTTATTCCAGGTGAAAGTTTTTTGAACATGTGTAAAAATGGCGTTTGCTTTATCAAGGGCACTGCTTTTCATTTCTAAAATCCCGGCAGGCATATTATCTTTGGCCAGCTTTGTTTTTTTCAGTTCGTCTCCAAAGTAGCTATTTTCATAAAGTCTTTTTCGGATCTGCTCCCAGGAAGAAGAATATAATTTAAGCTCACGGAAATTCGTAGAGTTAAGTTCGGTACTCACTTTTGTACGGAAATTTCTGCTATTTCTTACAAATTTTTCATTTTTAAAACCTTTTACATTTTCAAAAGCAAATCTATAGGTTTTATATTGAGAGCCATATAAAGTCCGGGGTTCTACTTCTCTGTATTTTGGCATTAAATCACCTGTATAATTGATATTATAATCTATAGTATAAGGTGTATCCAAAATATATTCTGTATAAAGTGATGGAGTATCAGATTCAATCACTATTTCAGGAATGGCGAATAAACCCGGAGATATTACTTCATATTGATATTCTAAGACAGATCCATCTTTTACATTCGGAAATGCAAATTTATTGACCGTAACAAATTTGCTTTCTTTACTTTTATATTTAGAGCTATTTTCTACTTTTACAGGAACTACTTTTCCGCTCTCCAGATTATAGGTTAATGCCTTCATTTTGGACAGTGACTCTTCCTGATCTTTACCTCCCCCATAACTATAAATAGGAACTTCAAGATTTAACCATTCCTCGGCTTTATCTTTATTATAGATCTTCACTCTGTAGAAAAATTTCTTGTGTAGCAAGCCTGTATTTGTATCAATCATAAAATGAACAGATTTATACAAAATTTCAGCAGGTGCATTTTCGTCTAATAAAGATTTTGTCTTTGATAAATCTGCATCATTAAATTTCGGGGTATTTAAAAACTCATGTTTTTGAGCTAAAACCACAATATTAGCTGAACAAACAATCAGCAGTATGATTTTCTTCATCTTTATATTTTTGTAATTAAAATTTTTGAATTATCCATGTTTAGTATTTTTTTTCTGAAGCCTACATATTCATTGTATTTTTCTTTTGAGTACGTTCCTTTATTAACCTGTACTTTTCTTTTTACTTTAATTTCTTCTCCATTTTTAATAAAGCTCAAATTATAATATCCAAATTCAGATTTTACATTGGTATCATCCGGAGCCTCATCAATTTTGTATCCTTTAGGAATAGTAAAATTAATTTCATATTCATCTTCAAAAGATTGTCTGATCTCAAAAGGAAGTTCACGACTTTCATCTGTTTTATAAATCGTATTATTATAAATTGGAATAACTCTGAATATAAGGCTGTTTCCAGCTTTTTTTGCGAAATTATTGGCTTTGAAATCTATATCATATGTTATAATAGCTTTATCTTTATCATTAACAAAGTTTTTCATTTCAACTTTTTCAAAGTTTAAAATATCTAACGAATTTTTCAACGCATCATTTTTTTCTTTTGGATTAAGTCCTGTAAGCCCTAAAGTATAATCATATTGGCTTCCTGTATAATAGAAGCTTCCCTCTCCTGAAATACTGTTATCTTCACCTACTTTTATCTTCAAGATTTGCTTTTCTTTATTTTGATCAGCAGTATAGACCGGTGTATCAATCAGCTCTATACCATTTTTCTTTACGGAAAGTACATTCCTGTCCGTGGTACTATATCCTAAATGATTAAATGCGATTTGCTGTGATGTATTTTCAAGCCATATATTTCCTTTTTCAGTAGGGACCATTAAAATAGCATGATTCCCCCCCATTTTTGGAAACTCAGGATCAAATGATACTTGGGAAGGGCTGGAATTGATCACACAATAATGGGATGGTATTCCTGCTTCATCCAATAAAATCTTCATGTAATTGGTAAGTCCTTTACAATCTCCGTAACCTTTCTTATCTACCTCTTCAGGCAGCATAGGGAGCCATCCTCCAATTCCCAATCCCACAAATATGTATCGGGTTTTGGTCTGCATATACTGATAAATTTTCTTTACTTTATCTTCTACTGATCCTTCCAGTTGTAACGCAGCTATTTCTGCTTTGATTGTAGGGGTAGAAACAGCAACAGGTTGTACCAGATTGTTGTAATACCAAATTCCAAAATCTGTCCAGTTATTTAAAGATCCCTGTTTACCCGCCAGATTAAATTTTGCTAACGCAAAACTTACTTTAGGCAAAATCTTTACAGGCTGCGGAATTAATGAAATATCATCAATTGCAGAAACATTCTTATAAGAATAAGTCTTTTCATTACCACTTCCAGTTTCCACAACAGAAGTATAATTATATTTTGAAGGATAGATTTTAGTCCGAAGCTCAATGCCTGATGTATTGATTATTTTGAGCGCTCCTTCCTCCAATGATGTATTAGTAGAAAAAAATGGGACAAAATCAGGAATGAAAATGGTATTTTTATCTGATATCTGATAAGAAAAATCTATAGTGTATGGATATTGGATGGGTGTATGATTGAAAACCAAAACCCTGTTATCAGAGTAAAATACACCTTGATTATTATTGGCAAAATCACTAAAATCAGATTTGGAATAACTTTTTATTTTTTTTCCGGAATCATCATAAATTGTGACCTTTACATCTGAAATACTATTTCCTTTATCATAAGGAATATAAGCTACAGCTTTACTATCACCATCTTTATTTAAAACTGTTGTTACTTTATTATATTGATATTTTATTTCATCAATTTTGTTAATCTGTACCGTTGTAAAGTCTTTTCGGACAACAATATTTGCATTTTTCTTTAAGGTTTCAGGAATTGCAGAAACAGGATATGTTTGGGCAAAATACATTGAAGCGGCAGATAATGCTCCAATCAAGAATATTTTCATCATGGCTATTAAAATTATGCAAACATAAGAAAATCTTAATAAATGTTAAATTTTTATTTAAAAAAATACTCTACTTCGTGAAGTATTTAACAATTTGGAAAAAGGCAAATCTGTATCTACTTGAATATGATATAATTACATAGAACTAAAAGATATCTTTATTTATATAATCATAAAAAAAGACTTCATTTCTGAAGCCTTTACATAAATTTTATCTTTATTTCTAATCGTTAGGAATTCTTTTGCTATCATAGGGATCACTTCCAAGCCCCAAAACCGGGATAAAAATAAATCCTAAGAAAAACAACAAAAGGGTATATAAAGGTGTCTCTTTTGCAAAACCTTTCGCTAATCTGTCGTTGACTACCCAACTTGCAAAAAGGTTAACAAAGGGAATAAAAAATAAAATAATCCACCAAGTAGGTTTCTTTACAATATCCAGTAAAACAATGATATTGTAAATAGGAACAAATGCAGCCCATGCATCTTCCCTTCCTGCTTTTTGGAAGATTTTGTACATACAGTATCCATAAAATATATAGACCAGTAAACTTATGAACATTGTTCCGATTCCCAATCCGGCTGCCGCTGCTCCGGACACCGCATCTACCCCATCATAAGGGTCTGTTTGTAAAATAGTTAACATATTAATTTTTTTTATTAGTTTCCTCAAATATAAAAAAAGCTTCTAAATAATTAGAAGCTTTTCTTGTATATTTTAAATGTATCTTTTTAAATACTCTTATGCATCAATTTTTGCATACTTAGCATTTTTCTCAATAAATTCTCTTCTTGGCGGAACTTCATCCCCCATCAGCATTGAGAAAACACTATCTGCTTCTACAGCATTATCAATAGTTACCTGCTTTAAAATTCTATGTTCAGGATTAAGAGTAGTCTCCCAAAGCTGCTCAGGATTCATCTCTCCAAGACCTTTGTAACGTTGTACTTCTACTCCTTTTCCGTCCGGAGACATTTCCAATGTAAACTCTTCACGCTCTTTTTCATTATAGGCATACATTTTTTTGTTTCCTCTTTTTAATAAATACAAAGGTGGCTGAGCAATATAAATATATCCGTTTTCAATAAGTTCTTTCATATATCTGAAGAAGAACGTAAGAATCAGGGTAGAAATGTGAGATCCGTCAATATCGGCATCGGTCATGATTACAACTTTATGGTATCTCAGCTTAGCCATATTCAATGCTTTGCTGTCTTCTTCAGTTCCTACAGAAACTCCAAGGGCAGTATAAATATTTCTAATCTCTTCGTTATCATATACTTTATGAAGCATAGACTTCTCTACGTTTAGAATTTTACCTCTTAACGGAAGAATAGCCTGGAAGTGTCTGTCTCTTCCCTGTTTAGCTGTACCCCCTGCGGAATCTCCCTCTACAAGGAAGATCTCAGATTCAGCCGGATCTTTGGACGAACAGTCAGAGAGTTTTCCCGGAAGACCAGAACCTCCCATTGGAGATTTTCTCTGAACCATTTCACGGGCTTTCTTTGCTGCCTGTCTTGCTTTTGCAGCCAGTACAACTTTTTGAACAATAATCTTAGCTTCATTAGGATTCTCTTCCAAAAAGTTAGTCAGCATTTCCCCTACAATCTTATCAACAGCACCAGAAACTTCGGAATTTCCTAATTTCGTTTTGGTCTGTCCTTCAAACTGAGGTTCCATTACTTTTACAGAAATTACAGCTGTTAATCCCTCACGGAAGTCATCTCCCGTAATTTCTACTTTTTCTTTTGCCGGAAGCCCCAATTCATCTGCATATTTCTTTAAAGTTCTTGTTAGAGCTCTTCTGAAACCTGCAAGGTGAGTACCCCCTTCGTGAGTATTAATATTATTAACGTAAGAATGTAAGTTTTCGTTGAAAGATGTATTGTAACGCATTGCTACTTCAACCGGAATATCATCTCTTTCACCTTCCATGAAAATCACGTGCTCCATAATAGATTCACGGCTTCCGTCAATATAGGCAACAAATTCTTTCAGACCTCCTTCAGAATGAAAAATTTCGGTTTTAAAAGAGCCATCTTCCAATACCTCTCTTTCATCGGTAAGCGTAATTGTAATTCCTTTATTAAGGTACGACAGTTCTCTTAAACGACTCGCTAACGTATCATAGTTATAAACTAATTCTGTAAAAATAGTATCATCCGGCTGGAAAAACTGTTTTGTTCCTCTTTTATCGCTGTTACCAATTTCCTCTACTCCCGTTTGAGCTTTTCCTTTAGAATACACTTGCTGATAAACATTTCCGTCTCTGTAAACGGTAGTTATCATTTCGTTGGAAAGTGCATTCACACACGATACCCCTACTCCATGAAGACCTCCTGAAACCTTATAAGAATCTTTATCAAACTTACCTCCGGCTCCAATTTTTGTCATTACAACCTCAAGAGCGGACTTTTGCTCTTTCTCGTGAAAATCAACCGGAATACCTCTACCATTATCACTTACTTCAATTCCGTTTCCTTCTTTAATGGCCACAAAGATCGTGTCGCAGTATCCTGCCAACGCTTCATCAATAGAGTTATCTACTACTTCATAAACCAAATGGTGAAGACCTCTTGTCCCTACATCACCAATGTACATTGAAGGACGCATACGAACGTGCTCCATTCCTTCCAATGCCTGAATACTACTAGCTGTATATTGTTTCTGACTCATATTAAATATTAAAAATCTTGCTATATGCAAAGACTTACAAATATCGTGATTTTTTTCGAATTATGAAAGTTAAAATGTGTCAAAAAATGTAGACTTTTCTTAGTGAAAACTTAAATAACAGCGGACTGGTAAAAGATTCAAAATTAACTGGTCTACCTGAATAATCAGCTGTTTTAAATCATACTTAACATCAATAATTTATACGTAAATTTATTTACTGAAAAGTTGATATTATGGATGATTTTATTGCTGCACGTGCCCAGATGGCACTTTCTTTGGGCTTTCATATCATATTCTCCTGCGTGGGTATGGTAATGCCCTTCCTTATGGCCTTTGCCCACTGGAAATACTTAAAAACAAATAATGAAGTATATAAAGGTCTTACCAAAGCCTGGAGTAAAGGGGTAGCCATATTATTTGCTACTGGTGCTGTTTCCGGAACTATGCTTTCCTTTGAACTGGGGCTTCTATGGCCGGGATTCATGAAGCATGCAGGTCCTATTTTTGGAATGCCGTTTTCCTTGGAGGGAACAGCATTTTTTATTGAAGCTATTGCCATTGGCTTCTTTTTATATGGCTGGGAAAGATTCAATAAATGGTTTCACTGGTTTTGTGGTTTCCTTGTAGGGGTAAGCGGGCTCGCTTCCGGAATTCTGGTAGTGGCGGCCAATGCCTGGATGAACTCTCCTACCGGCTTCGATTATATTAACGGGCAGTATCTGAATATTGATCCTATCAAAGCTATGTTTAATGACGCATGGTTTCCACAGGCCCTTCATATGACTGTAGCTGCTTTTTGTGCTACAGGATTTGCTGTGGCCGGGGTGCATGCTTTATTGATTATTAAGAAAAGGAATGTGGAATTTCATACCAAAGCTTTTAAAATTGCTGTTGGATTTGCCCTTATAGGTGCTTTTGGAGCTCCTTTAAGTGGTGATATTGCGGCAAAGTCTGTAGCAGAAAGACAGCCTATTAAGCTGGCTGCAATGGAAGCTCATTTTGAAACGGAAAAAGGAGCCGCCTTTGTGATCGGTGGAATTCCTGATGAAGAAAAGGAAGAAATAAAATACGCAATAAAAATCCCCAAGGTCCTGAGTTTTTTAGTGAGCAATGATTTCAATGCTGAAGTAAAAGGTCTTAAAGATTTTCCAAAAGATGAATGGCCCCCAATAGCCGTTACCCATTATGCATTTCAGATTATGATCTTCTTTGGAGTGATTATGATCTGTATTGGGGTTATCTACTTATATGCTTCATTCTTCAAAAAAGAATGGCTGAAGAAAACCTGGCTGTTAAAAACATTTTTAATTGCCACGCCCTTCGGATATATTGCCCTGGAAGCCGGATGGACAGTTACTGAAGTAGGCCGGCAGCCCTGGATTATTTACGGAATCATGAGAACCATAGATGCTGTAACACCAATGCCGGGAATACAATATTCCTTCTATTTCTTCACTGCTATTTTCGTATCATTATCACTGATTCTTGTTTTCCTGTTAAAAAGACAGATACAGATGGTGCCTAAGATTTATGACCCTACAGACCCACAGTTTAACGATAAAAACAAAAAATCATGATCTACATTGTTATAGGCTTTCTATGGCTTTCCATTTGTCTTTATATGATTCTGGGAGGCGCTGATTTCGGAGCGGGTATTGTAGAGCTTTTCACCAATAAAAAAGCCCGTCATAAGACCCAGGAAATCATGTATGAATCTATTGCCCCGGTTTGGGAAGCCAATCATATGTGGCTTATCATTGCCATTGTTATCCTTTTTGTAGGATTTCCTGAGATTTATACTACCATGTCTACCTATCTCCACATTCCTTTAGTACTGATGCTTTTAGGTATTATTGCAAGGGGAACAGCTTTTACATTCAGGCATTATGATGCTGTGAAAGATAACTGGCAGGTTTTATATACCCAGATATTTTACTACGCCAGTCTTTTAACTCCTTTTTTCCTGGGGTTAATAGCTGCAGCTACAGTTTCTCATTCCATCAATCCTGACGCTACCAATTTTCTGGATCTCTATATTTTCAGCTGGTTAAACTGGTTTGGGGTTTCTGTAGGCTTATTTACCGTAGCACTCTGTGCATACCTTGCTTCCATCTTTTCATTAAGAGAGACAAGAGATAAGGCAGATCTGTTACTGATGATCAGAAAATCTAAACAAACTATGATCTTTGTAGTCATTACCGGAATTCTTGTGTTTTTCACAGCTTATATTTCTGACATTCCCCTTGTAATGTGGGTATTTTCAAAACCTTTAGGAATTATGGCTATTGCTTTTGCCACTATCGCTTTATTACTCATCTTCAAGGCTATGAACCGGCAGAAATTACTGCCCGTGCGAGCGCTTGCCGGTTTTCAGATTGTGATGATCCTTGTAGCAGCAACCTACCAGCATAATCCTGATATTATTTTACTGGCAAACGGACAGCATCTTTCACTTTTCACTACTGCAGCTCCGGCTAAAACCATTTCTGCATTGGGATGGGCGCTGATGCTTGGCTCTTTATTTATCCTGCCATTTTTATTTTATCTGATGGCTTCGTTTAGTAAGTTGAGAAAATAAAATACTAAGCAATGCAGCAGTATAATAATACCAGTGAGCTTATTGAAACACTAAATAAAAACTATCTTCTCTATGATCAGGAGTTTGATGATATTAAAGAAGAGCAAAAAGACCTTCAGAAACCTGGAATTGATAAAACACCATCACAAAATATTTCTTATCAGATCGGATGGACCCATTTACTCGTAAAATGGGAGTCTGACGAAAAGAAAGGAATAGAGGTAAAAACACCTACCCCTGAATATAAGTGGAATAATTTAAAAGGCTTATATCAGTCATTTTATGATCAGTACGGTTCATACAGCTTGCAACAGCAAAGAAAGATACTGCAAAAGCAGGTTCATGAAATTATAGAATGGTTAGAGCATCTTGACCACGAAACATTATTTGTTCCTGAGCAAAGAAAATGGGCAACAACACCTGCAAAGTGGCCGGTCTGGAAATGGGTGCACATTAATACCGTAGCACCCTTTAAAAATTTCAGAGCTCAATTGCGAAAATGGAAAAAAGAAACCGGTACAGACTAATTCTGTACCGGTTTTTACTATTTATTTCGCTAAAACTTATACCAGTTTCATCAAAAGAACTTCATCAATCTTATCAACCTTCACAAGATTATTCTTGGTCAAAGTCTTAGAAGCTTTATCCCATTTTTTTCCTGATAACTGGCTTCTTTCTTTTACTTCTGCCAAAGCAATTGCATCTTCCTGAGAATTCAGAATTTCAATAATTACTTTCTCATCTTCTCCCAATTCAATCTGAGGAACGGTTTTCTCCGGTCTCATCTGAGGGAAGAATAGAACTTCCTGGATAGAAGCATTATTCGTTAAGAACATAATCAATCTGTCCATCCCGATTCCTAATCCTGAAGTTGGTGGCATACCGTACTCAAGAGCTCTTAAGAAATCCTGATCAATGAACATCGCTTCATCATCACCTCTTTCAGATAAGGCCATTTGAGATTCAAAACGCTCTCTCTGATCAATAGGATCATTAAGCTCTGAATAAGCGTTTGCAATTTCTTTACCACATACCATTAATTCAAAACGCTCCGTTAAACCTTCTTTACTTCTGTGTTTTTTAGTCAGTGGAGACATTTCAATCGGGTAATCGGTAATGAATGTTGGCTGAATGAAGTTTCCTTCACATTTTTCACCAAAAATCTCGTCGATTAATTTTCCTTTACCCATTGTTTCATTCACCTCAATTCCGATAGACTTCGCAAAATCATATAATTCCTGCTCCGTTTTTCCGGTGATATCAAAACCTGTAAATTTCAGGATGGCTTCTGTCATTGAAACTCTTGGATAAGGAGCTTTGAAATCTACATTATGCTCTCCAAAAGTAGCTGTTGTAGTTCCGTTCACCTGGATAGCACAGAATTCCAATAATTTCTCCGTGAAGTTCATCATCCAGTTGTAGTCTTTATAGGCAACATAGATTTCCATTGCGGTAAACTCCGGGTTATGAGTTCTGTCCATTCCTTCATTTCTAAAGTTTTTAGAGAACTCATATACTCCGTCAAAACCACCTACGATTAATCTTTTCAGATATAGTTCGTTGGCAATTCTTAAATATAATGGAATATCTAAAGCATTATGATGCGTGATAAACGGTTTTGCTGCTGCTCCTCCAGGAATAGACTGTAAAATAGGAGTTTCCACTTCAAAGTATCCGGCATCATTAAAGAAAGTTCTCATCGCATTGAACAGCTTTGTTCTCTTTACGAAAATTTCTTTCACCTGTGGATTTACTGTTAAATCTACATAACGTTGTCTGTATCTTAATTCAGGATCCGTAAATCCGTCGTGTACTACTCCGTTATCATCAGTTTTAGCCTGAGGAAGAGGACGTAAAGCCTTAGTAAGAAGGGTAAAGTTTTTCACTAAAACGGTCATCTCTCCTACCTGAGTGGTAAACAAAGTACCCTCAATACCGATAATATCACCAATATCCAAAAGGTGTTTGTACACTTCGTTATATAATTCTTTGTCTTCTCCCGGACAGATCTCGTCTCTGTTAAAATATACCTGGATCTTACCCTTAGAATCCTGCAATTCAGCAAAAGAAGCCTTCCCCTGAATTCTGCGGGACATTAATCTACCAGCGATCTTCACCTGTTTATTCTCAGAAAAATCCTGTTTTATAGATTCTGTAGTATCTGTAATAGTATACTCTTCCGCAGGGAACGCATTAATCCCCATTTCAGTAAGCTTGTTCAGCTTTTCTCTTCTAATGATTTCTTGTTCTGATAATTGCATTTCTTATTTTTCTAAAAGCGTACAAATTTAGTCATTTTTGAGGTGACCATCAATCGCTTTTCAAGAATTTTTTCAAATTGTGAGGATGAATGGTAAATTTTGTAACTAAGATACGAGAAGATAAGAGTAAAGACAAGAGACAAGAGACTTAGAGATATGAGACATGAGACTTGGAGACTTGAGATGATAACTGAATTGCCAATCTCTTTACACTGTTACAGAATTCCAATTCTGAACATTGCCCCTCCTAGTGAATTTGCTTTATCGTGAAAATAGATCAAGTTGTACCGCAAATTGACCATTGAAGTTTAAAACCAGTCTTTACGATTCTGTTTAGGAATAAATGTCCAGGCCAGTATTCTGCTTATTTTTTGTCCCTGAGCCATATCGATGATCTTAAATTCCATTACTTTTATCTTTTTTAAAAGCGAAGTAAGTTTATGGAGATTATCTTTTTTAGAAACAAGACATGTAAACCAAAGAACCTGTGATGAATACAGTGAACTCTCGTTAATCATTTTTGTAATGAAAGCAAGTTCACCACCCTCACACCATAATTCTGTCTGCTGTCCTCCAAAATTAAGTAATGGTTTTTGGTTCCTGGAACGATTAAGGTTTTTTGTTTTTCTTATATTTCCCTTCATGGCAGATTCCTGAGAATCATGGAAAGGGGGATTACACATTGAAAATGTAAAACGGTCCCCTACATTAATGATATTTTTGAATATATGTTCGGAGTTTTTTTGATGTTTTAACTGAATAGCTGATGAAAGATCAGGATTTTGATCTAAAATAAACTGAGCATTAGCCAAGGAATCTTCACTGATATCCGTTCCCGTCATGGTCCATCCATAAGATCTATGGCTGATCAGGGGGTAGACAAGATTCGCTCCTACTCCAATATCTAAACCTTTTACAAAAGCTCCGGTAGGAACTTCACGTTGGTGCTCAGCTAACAGGTCTGCCATATAATGTACGTAATCTGCCCGTCCCGGAATAGGCGGACATAGGTTAGTGTCAGGAATATCCCAGTTTTTAACCTTATAAAAATGTAACAGTAATGCTTTATTGAGCAGCTTAACCGCCTGAGGAATACTAAAATTAATGGTTACCGTCTGATAAGCATTAACGAAAACATACTGCTTCAGTTCCGGCACACAAGAAATGAGCTGATCAAAATCATAAGGATTACGATGCAGATTTCTTGTGTGCAAACTGGATTTTTCAGTAGACATATTTTATTTCTTCTGACTTAAAATATACTCCACCATCTTTTTAGCATCTTCTTTAGATACCTGTGGATGGGCAGCCATAGGGACACCTCCCCAAACTCCACTTCCGCCTTCTATAATCTTGGAAGCAAGCATATCCAAATCCTTTTCAGAATACCTACCAGCTATTTCCTGATAAGAAGGTCCTATCATTCTCTCTGTAACAGAGTGACATCCTGAACAGTCCAATGTTTCGATGATCTGATCACCTGAAAGATTAGATTTTGCAGGTTCTGAAACAACAGCGGTTTCAGAAGATGCAGCCACATCTGCTGTATTTTCTTTTTTAGAACAGGAAAAGATCAAAAGACCTAAGGCTCCTGCCAAAAATATATTTTTCATTATTTCTTTGCTGTAGAGTCTGTTTTAGCAGCTTCAGGAGCGGGTGTAGCCGGAGTTGCAGCAGCCGGAGCAGCAGTTTTAGCCGTAGAATCTACTACAGTTGTTACTTCAGGTTCCGGAAGCATGGTGTTGCTGTCCTGTAATGAATGATCTGTCTTTTTTGAACAGTTTATGACTAATAATCCTCCGATAAATGCGATAGCTAATACTTTTTTCATTGTTTTCTAATTTGGAAGCAAAAGTATAAAAAATAAAGTTTTAAACTTATGACAAATGTTTTCTTTGGAAAATATTTTTTCAAAGAAAAAATTTAAAATTAGTGATGATAAATAATTCATTAATTAGGGATATTTAAATTTGATTAGTATTTTTGCAGTCATAATTACCGAAATCAAAAGCAATATTATTAATTTAAATTTATGATTAGAAAAAACGCATTGAGTACAATCTTATTTGTTGTACTTACTTCCCTCACCTTATCCTGTGACAATTCATCGCATGATGATCAGAAATCAGAATACTCCGATGAAATAGAATCTGTAACCCTTTTAAAAACAACAAAATCATGGGATGGAACACTATATCCCAACTATCCGAACGGACAGCCGGAAATATCAGTTCTCAGAATTTCAGTTCCTCCTCATAAAGCACTGAACTGGCACAAACATCCGGTTATCAATGCAGCTTACATAGAAAAAGGAGAAATCCAGATCGAGAGAAAAGAAGACGGCAAAACCCAGTGGATCAAACAGGGACAGGTAGTTCCGGAAATGGTAAACATCGCCCACAGAGGCAAGACCGGAGAAAAAGGGGCCACCTTAATAGTCTTCTATAGTGGAACCACAGACCTTCCTTTATCAGAACCGGTGAACTAAATGATTTTTTTTGAACAGAATTTTTGAAATTTACTATTCATTCTAAATTGATATTAAAAAGATATTATTAAATTTAAGCTATGATTTTACTATCAAAAATTCTGTTTTTTACCAGTCATCATGGTTTTTATACTGTGATCCTCATCATTTTATTCTTTGGGTTACTCTCCTATCTGACAAGAAAAGCATGGTTTCTGGCTCCTATTCTCCCTTTGGCCATTCTAAACGGATTTGGCGGGCAGTTTCTGAATGCCTGGTTCTTACATAAATATGGTGTGGAAAGCACCGCTATTATCACTTCTGATGTGGAAACCAATTCTACATTGAATGAAATGTATATTCATGATTATGAAGCTATTGTAAAGAAGCAGGACGGAAAATATGTTTCCACCTATTTTTCTACCACTTCCGCTTCAATCTACCCTATTGAAAATGCCATCAGAATTCCCCGGATGGAAGAACCATTTCCGGTAAAATATATCCCGGGATATGAAAAAAACATAGTCATTCTTTATAATCAATCTGAAGAAGGAAAGATGGCTGTTAAATATTCAAAGCTTGCTCCGGTTAATTCTGCAAAGATTAAATATGAAGCAGACAGAACCAATAAAGATTTTATCCGGGAGTATATTTCAGCATTAGAAAACTATCTAAAAGATTATGATGATGAAACTTACGAAACAAAGCTAAAAGAACTCAAACAGGAGCTTGAACAGGCGAAATAATAAATTTTAATACTTCTTTTTTTATTTTTTTCAAATTTTTATTCTTTGTATTAAAAAAATTTCTACATTTGTCCCATGTTAAATATGAGCAACAATATTTGGTGGTGGCTTTCAAACTCTTCGTCGGGTCTGGAGGTATTGTCATGTTGCTAATCATAAGCAGAATTAATTTAAAATACAATATATAGGCTTTGACGGATTCCGTTAAAGCCTTTTTTTATTCCTTACTCTCACCTAAAAAATAAAACTACAGATGTTTACTGATACTATCAAAATAAAAACTGTTTCGAAAAAAACATTAGGAGATCTTCATACTCCAATGAATATTTATCTTAAAATCAGAGATAAATTCAGGGACACCATCCTTTTGGAAAGTTCTGATTCAAAGAGTATTGACAACAACTTTTCCTTTATTGCCATCAATGCTATTGCAGGAATTGAAGTGAAAAACCTCAACGAATTTGAAGTTAAACTTCCTAATTCCGCTCCTGTAAAACAATTGATCATGGAGCGTGATATTATTGAGATCTTTGAAAGCTTTCGCACTGTTTTCAAATGTGAAAAAACAGATGATCCCATCGAGCAAACTGCTCAAAGTCTTTTTGGATATACAAGTTTTGAAGCCGTACAGTTTTTTGAAAATGTAAATCTAAAGGAGCAAAGCCCGGAAGTAGAGCTTCCGATCCTCAGATACCGACTGTATCAATATGTGATTGCCATCAACCATTTTAATGATGAGATGTATATTATTGAAAATCAGATTGACGGTATAAAATCTGAGCTTCACTTTTTGGAAAATATTATTAAAAATCAGAACACCCCGGTTTATCCTTTTGAAAAAAACGGCCAGGAAACCTCTAATATTACTAACGAGGATTATATCGAATTGGTAAAAACAGCTCAAAAGCACTGCATGAGAGGGGATGTATTTCAATTGGTTTTAAGCAGAAGGTTTGAGCAGAAGTTTAAGGGTGATGAGTTTAACGTGTACCGGGCTTTAAGAAATATCAATCCTTCTCCTTATTTATTCTATTTTGATTACGGAAATTACAAACTATTCGGATCAAGCCCAGAAAGTCAGCTGATTATTAAAAACAACAAGGCCATTATTCATCCAATCGCCGGAACATCCAAAAGAACAGGAAATTTTGAAACGGACCTTGAATCTATCGAAATATTAAAAGCCGATCCAAAAGAAAATGCAGAGCATACCATGTTGGTAGACCTGGCAAGAAATGATCTTGGAAAGCTTGGAAAAAATGTAACCGTTACCAAACTTAAAGAAATTCAATTATTCTCCCATGTTATTCATATGGTAAGTGAAGTGACAGCAGATCTACCCGAAAACATCAATCCTCTTGAAATGGTTTCTGCAACTTTTCCACAGGGAACTTTAAGCGGAGCACCCAAGCACAGAGCTTTACAGCTTATCAATCAATATGAGAAAGATTCCCGTGGATATTACGGTGGATGTATTGGGATGATAGGCTTGAACGGCACCTGTAATCAGGCTATTATGATCAGGACATTTTTAAGCAAAAACAATACCCTGTATTACCAGGCGGGAGCCGGAATTGTGGCCAAATCTGTCCCTGAAAATGAATTACAGGAGGTGAATAATAAATTGAATGCGCTGAAAAAAGCGGTAGAAAAAGCAGAAAAAATAGTTAAAAGTTAAAAATGGCAAGGTAAAACAAATACCATAAACAGTAAACCTAACCTGACAACTCACCAACAATTGGCCAATCAAAAAAAATAAAAAAATGAACAACAATATAAATAACCAACACTCAAAATCTAAAGTTTTAGTTTTCGACAATTACGACAGCTTCACTTATAACCTTGTTCAGATCATCGAAAGAATTCTGGATCAAAAAGTGGATGTAATAAGAAATGACAAGATTACATTAGAAGAGGTTGGAGCCTATGATAAAATAATTCTTTCTCCTGGCCCCGGAATTCCTGAAGAAGCCGGAATTCTATTGGATCTCATCAAAGAATATGCTCCTACCAAAAGTATTTTGGGTGTATGTCTTGGTCAGCAGGCTATTGCAGAAGCTTTCGGAGGAAGCCTCATCAACCTGTCTGAGATTTTTCATGGAGTGGCAACGGCTACTGAAATTATAAAAGAAAACACTATAGTTTTCAAAGGGATTACTTCAGGTCTTGAAGTAGGAAGATACCACAGCTGGGCAGTGAATCCTGAAAATTTCCCTGAAGAACTGGAAATTACCGCAGTAGATAAAGACGGAATGATCATGGCTTTACAGCATAAAACCTATGATGTACATGGTGTACAGTTTCACCCGGAAAGTATTTTAACACCTGAAGGAGAAACCATCATTAAAAACTTTCTTTTACAATGAAAACAACGGAAATCTCTTCAACAATAAAAACACCCCAAATGAAAGAAATACTGCAATACCTGTTTAATCATAATACGTTATCAAAATCTGAGGCAAAAGCTACCATGATTGAAATTGCCCAGAATAAATTCAATGCTGCAGAAGTGACTGCCTTTGTCAGTGTTTTTCTGATGCGTAATATTACATTAAAAGAATTGGAAGGCTTCAGAGAAGCTCTTTTGCAAATGGCTGTTCCGGTAAATATAGAGGCTAAAGACACCATCGATATTGTAGGAACAGGAGGTGACGGAAAAAACACAATCAATATATCAACATTGGCCAGCTTTGTAGTGGCCGGAGCCGGGCAGAAGGTAACAAAACATGGAAATTACGGAGCTTCAACCACTACAGGCTCATCCAATGTACTGGAGGAACTTGGATATGAGTTTAAAAATAATTCAGATCAGCTGAATGAAGATCTTGAAAAGGCTAATATCTGTTTTCTGCATGCTCCTTACTTTCACCCTGCCCTTCAATCCGTTGGATTATTGAGAAAATCATTGGGATTGAGAACTTTTTTCAATCTTCTTGGACCTTTGGTAAATCCTGCAAAGCCACAATATTCTGTCATTGGAGTATACAACCTGGAAATTGCAAGAATATATCAGTATCTCCTGCAAAAAGAAGATCGTGATTTCATGCTCGTTCACGGATTAGACGGTTATGATGAGATCAGCCTGACTGATGACACTAAGATTATCACTAAAAATGGTGAAAGCATCTACTCTGCAGAAGATTTAGGCTTTAATCCTTTAACACTGGAAGGTATTAAAGCGGGTAATACCATTCAGGAAACCGCAAAGATATTCAGAAATGTTCTGGAGGGCAAAGGTACAGAGCAGCAGAATTCCGTAGTGCTGGCCAATGCTTCCGTATCGCTTCATCACACCCATAAGTTTGGATCTTATGAAGACTGTCTTCTTTTGGCTAAAGAAAGCCTGGAAAGCGGAAAAGCACTGAAGAGTTTTGAACTTTTAATAAATTGAAAGTAAAACACAAAGCTGTTTAACCACCATTATAACTTCTATCTAAATCAAAATGACTATACTGGATAAAATTATTGAAAGAAAAAAAGAAGAGATTGCGGCTGCAAAATCCAATATTTCTGTTGACCGATTAAAAGATGCAGCATTTTTTGGAAGAAAGGCCTATTCTCTGAAAGAATCTGTAAAAAATAAAAACGGAATTATAGCTGAATTTAAAAGGCAATCTCCCTCAAAAGGAATTATCAACAACACGAATTCTCCTTTAGAGGTAGTTTCTGCCTATGAAAATTTCGGGGCGAGCGGAATTTCTATCCTCACAGATAAAGATTTTTTCGGGGGTGATCTCAGTGATATTCTGACTGTAAGAAATCAAATCAATATTCCTATTTTGAGGAAAGATTTTATGGTTGATGAGTATCAGTTCTACGAAGCAAAAAGCATTGGAGCGGATGCTGTTTTACTGATTGCATCCTGTCTTTCGCCCAATCAGGTGCAGGAGTTCACAGAATTAGCCCATGAGCTAGGCCTGGAGGTTTTACTGGAAATTCATACCGAGGAAGAATTAAAACATTTTCATTCAAATATTGACCTGGTGGGAATTAATAACCGAAATTTAAAAGATTTTAAAGTTGATTTACAACATTCTGTACAGTTAAAAAATTTACTTCCAAAAGACGTTTTATCTGTAGCAGAAAGTGGTATTTACAGTCTTGAAGACTTCAGCTATTTAAAAGAAAAAGGATTTGATGCCTTTCTGATGGGTGAATATTTTATGAAGAATTCTAATCCAACAAAAGCATTTCAAGAGTTCAGCATTAAAATCGGCCAATAAAGCTGTTTGAGAATGTGAGAATAAATGAGTAACAACAAAATATATACTGAATGAACCTGCACCCTCACCTCAAAGTATGTGGCTTAACAAATACTGAACAGATTCAGGAGCTGATTGATATGAAAACAGATTTTCTCGGCTTTATATTTTATGACAAATCCCCGAGATATGTGCTGAATCATCTGAGTCTTCAAGATATTGCAAACATTGAACATTCAGGAAAAACGGGTGTTTTTGTGAATGAAGAGGTAGATCAAATTCTGAAAATAGCTGAGAAAGCCCATTTAAATTACATCCAGCTTCATGGCAATGAAAACCAGAATTTTATCATTGATTTAAGAAAAAAGCTAAGTCCGGAAATTAAAATCATTAAAGTCATAAGAATCGGCAATGACACGGTAGAAAATAAGAGTAAAATACAGCAGATTATCAATTCTCCACTCTCAGCCCTCGATTATTTGTTATTTGACACAGACAGCAAAGCCTTTGGAGGAACCGGAAAACAGTTCGACTGGACCTTACTGAATGCATTTGAAATCCCTCTCCCTTATTTTTTAAGTGGCGGTATTTCAGAAGAAAATATAGAAAATATTAAATCATTACACCAAAAACCTTTTGCTTTAGACATCAATTCAAAATTTGAAATTGAACCCGGCAATAAAGATATCAACAGAATTAAACGGTTTGCATCAATATTGTACAAGAAAGAGTCCCAACGGGACGAGTTACCATAGAATTGGACACAGTCCAATTAACCAAAAACACAAAAAATGCCACAATCATTAGTCAAAAATTATGTTCACATCGTATTCAGCACGAAATACAGAGAGGATTTTGTTGATGAAAAAATAGAAAAGGAATTGCATTCTTACATTGCTGTATTGTGCAAAGATTTTGAAAGCCAGGCATTAAAAATAGGAGGCACAGATGATCATATCCATATTCTCTGTAAACTGTCCCGAAAAATTGCATTGATGAAATTAGTTCAGGAAATCAAGGCACATTCATCAAAATGGATCAAAACAAAAGGTAAGAAATATGAAAATTTCTTTTGGCAGGATGGTTATGGAGCTTTCTCGGTTGGAGAAAAAGATATTAGTATTGTAATGAATTATATCCAAAACCAACGTCAGCACCATCAGAAACAAAATTTTAAAAATGAACTCATTGAAATATTAAAAAAACATAAGATGGAATATGACGAAAAATATTTATGGGATTGATAAAATGCAAAAGCAGGAGGATTTTATCCTTTGCTATTGATTAAATTGCCTCTTCGGGACTCTTTGTTTTAATTATAATTTAAATTCATGAAGTATCAGATAAAACAAACGAAAGAATTGACGGAAGCTGAAATAGATCATATTCTTCAGCTTTGGGATATCTCAGTATGGAGCACTATGAAACCTACCTATTTCCGGACTTTCTTTAAAGACTCAGAATTTCATCTTCTGTTGGATATGGATGAATCTATATTGGCTGTTATCCGTAATAACTTTGATTTTACATTAGAAATATCCGAAGAACAAATTTCCTTTGCTGAGGCTGTAGGACTTGTTTCAGCTCATAAGAAAAAAGGATATGGAGCCCAACTTGTCCGGTATTTTAAAGATAATGTGAGTGAGAGAAATATAGAAACCATTGGGTTCTGTCATAAGGAACTCCGTCCTTTTTATCAGAAGTGTGATATTGAAATTCTGTATGATAAGGCAAAATCAATCAAAGAGAATGAGGATTCAGAATGGATCAATTCTGATGACGATGATATTTTAATTTTTAATATTTCAAAAGAAAGAAAAGAACAGCTCAGTCAGTTGAGTGCAGAGAATAATGCCTATTTAATTACTAAAGAATAAAGAAATGAATTATAAAAACCCCGATGAAAACGGATATTATGGAGAATTTGGAGGAGCTTTCATCCCTGAAATGCTCTATCCGAATGTAGATGAACTTCAAAAAAACTATCTTGAAATTATTGAGTCTGAAGATTTTCAGAATGAGTATCAGGACCTGCTTACCCATTATGTAGGAAGGTCCACTCCGCTTTATTTTGCAAAAAATTTAAGTAAAAAATACAATACTCAGATTTATTTGAAAAGAGAAGA
This sequence comes from Chryseobacterium sp. Bi04, assembly GCF_918698085.1. Taxonomy (GTDB): domain Bacteria; phylum Bacteroidota; class Bacteroidia; order Flavobacteriales; family Weeksellaceae; genus Chryseobacterium. The sequence continues at coordinate 140,538 of NZ_CAKKLP010000002.1, read as the reverse complement.
CCTGAACCATACCGGAGCCCATAAAATCAATAATGCCTTAGGGCAGGTTCTGCTTGCAAAACGTTTGGGAAAAACCAGGATTATTGCTGAAACCGGTGCGGGGCAGCATGGTGTTGCTACTGCTACCGCCTGTGCGCTTCTTGGTCTTGAGTGTATCGTTTATATGGGAGAAATAGATATTCAGAGACAGGCTCCCAATGTAGCAAGGATGAAAATGCTTGGTGCAGAGGTTATTGCAGCTATATCAGGCTCAAAAACACTGAAAGATGCTGTAAATGAAGCGTTAAGAGATTGGATCAACAATCCTGTAACGACACATTATGTGATCGGAAGTGTAGTGGGACCTCATCCTTTTCCGGATCTTGTGGCAAGGTTTCAGAGTATTATTTCAAAAGAAATTAAGGAGCAGCTTAAAGAGAAAATCGGAAGGGAAAATCCTGATTATGTGATTGCCTGTGTGGGAGGAGGCAGTAATGCTGCAGGAACTTTTTACCATTTTGTAGAAGAAAAAGACGTGAAAATCATTGCTGCAGAGGCCGGAGGTCTTGGAGTAGATTCCGGAAAATCTGCTGCTACTACCTTTTTAGGAACTTTGGGAGTTCTTCATGGAAGCAAAAGCCTGGTGATGCAAACTGCAGACGGGCAGGTCATAGAACCTCACTCTATCTCTGCCGGACTTGATTACCCGGGAATCGGACCTTTCCATGCTCATTTGTTTCAGGAAAAACGGGCAGAATTCTTCAGCATCAATGATGATGAAGCTTTACAATCTGCTTTTGACCTCACTAAGTTGGAAGGTATTATTCCTGCTTTAGAAAGCTCCCATGCTTTAGCTGTTCTGGACAAGAAAAAATTTAAAGAAAATGATATTGTTGTTATTTGTCTGAGCGGCCGTGGAGACAAGGATATGGAAACGTATTTGAAAAATCTGTAAAATGTCGGATGTAGAATGTATCTATTCTACTTCAATACAATAAGAAATGAAAAAATTAAATATATACTTCACAGCAGGGATTCCACAACTGGAAGATACTCCTGAAATTATAAAATTAATTCAGAATTCCGGAGCGGATATGATTGAAATCGGAATGCCTTACTCTGATCCGGTGGCGGACGGACCGGTGATTCAGCAGGCACACGAGCTCGCATTGCAAAACGGAATGACTATAGAAAAGCTTTTTTCTCAGTTAAAAACCATAAAAAATGAAATAAAAATTCCGATTATTTTGATGGGATATATTAATCCAGTCTTAAGTTTTGGATTTGAAAAGTTCTGTAAAGAATGTTCAGAAAGTGGTGTTTCAGGACTTATCCTGCCTGATCTCCCTCCTATTGAGTTTGAGAAAAATTATCAGCATATTTTACAAAAATACCATCTCAACTTCACCTTTCTGGTTACTCCGGAAACATCTGATGAGAGAATTCTCTATTTAGATTCTTTAAGTTCAGGATTCTTGTATGCAGTGAGTTCTTCCTCTACGACAGGAAATGAAAATGCTGTGGTAAAGAATGAAAATTATCTGACCAGATTAGCGTCTCTTCCTCTTAAAAATCCTGTTATGATCGGTTTCGGAATCAAATCTAAAGTAGATTTTGAAAATGTGACCGAAAAAGCAAATGGTGGAATCATTGGAACAGCCTTTGTAAATATTTTATTACAGCATAAAGACTGGACGAAAAAGGCTATAGATTTTATCCATTCCATAAAAGACTAAAATTCACTAAATTTGTATGTCTAAAAATTGAAATGAATACAAATCAAAATAAAGCAGTAGAATTTGAAGATTTAGGGATCAAGGAATACCAACCCGCCTGGGATTATCAGGAAACACTGATGAAGAGTATTATTGACACTAAAATTAAAAACCGTGATCTTCCTGCAGAACAGCACATTACTACCCCCAACCATCTTCTTTTTGTAGAACATCCACATGTGTATACTTTAGGAAAAAGCGGCCATGAGGAAAATATGCTCGCCGGGATTGATAAACTGAAAGAAATAGAAGCTACCTACGTAAAAACTAACCGTGGAGGAGATATTACCTATCATGGATACGGACAGATCGTTGGTTATCCGGTTCTGGATCTTGAAAATTTCTTTACGGATATTCATTTATATATGAGAAATCTGGAAGAAGTTATTATCAGAACTATTGCAGAATATGGCCTTAAAGGAGAACGTTCTCAGGGTGAAACCGGAGTCTGGCTGGATGTAGGAAAACCTTATGCAAGAAAGATGTGTGCTATGGGAGTGAAAGCTTCCCGATGGGTAACACTGCATGGTTTTGCCTTGAATGTCAATACGGATATGCGTTATTTTGAATATATTATTCCATGTGGAATTAAAGATAAGCAGGTCACTTCTTTAAAAAGAGAACTTGAAAGAGAACTGACACCGGAAGAGGTGGAAGAGCTGAAAGCAAAGATCAGAAAACATTTTGCAGATGTTTTTCAAGCTGAAATGATCTATAAATAATGATCAAACAGATATCAACTCCCTGCGTATCTTTTCTATAATACAATTTGAGAAAACTTAATCCAGTTTCAACTATTGAAACTGGATTTTCTTTTGAAACAAATAAAAATCAATATCTATTTCAAAATTAAAAAAAACTATATTTTAAACCATATGATTATTGATATACGTCTATTTAAGCTTATTAATTAACTTAAAAAACCAATATTTTATATTTTTTTAAAATTTTCATAAAAATAATTTGGTGATATTTTATTTTTTTATACTTTTAATATCACTTTAAAGTGAACTAATTTCACGGTAAAGAACAAATTTTTAACCACCAAATTTATGAGAATTATGAAAAAATTTTTGCTATCAATGATGGTATTTGTATCAGTACTGTCATTCAATTCCTGTTCAGACACGAACGCAAACCAAGAAAGCATGAACCCGAAAGAGTCTAAAGAAATTGCTCTGAAAGATTTCGGAAGAACTGTCCCGGTAGGGATAGAGAAAGAAAACGGAAAATTTAAAGTATCATTTATCATTACTGCTCAGCCTTTTGAAATTCAGGACAGCAAGGAAAATGAAAACTATATTTCCATGATCAGAAAGGCTGTAGCTGATGAAACTCCAATTCATGTTTTTTTAAAGCCTAATAGCCATGAAATTGTAAAAGTAGATAAAGCAACAGAGGAAGATGTCCGTTATTTCAAATCTGTTTTAACGAAAGATGTACAGGTAGAAGCAAGAAGATTAACCAGCGTTATCCCTAATTTAGCTACTTTAAACAGTTTATTTGCTCAGATTAAAAATCAGGCATGTGGAACTTCTACAGCTTCTTCCCCTTGTATCACTTTCAGATATCCTGTAGACGGTTGCTATGCAAGAGCTCATAAAATGAGACAAATACTGATCAATGCGGGTTACGATTGTGAAAAACAATTCGTCTATGGAAATCTAAGGGCTTCTACAGGTACCTGCTGTGTATCATGGGTATACCATGTTGCTATCCTTGTAAGCTTTAAAAATGCTTCCGGAGTGGTAGAAAAAAGAATTATAGATCCTTCTTTATTCTCCAGCGGACCAGTAACTGATACGGCGTGGAGAACTGCCTGCACGAATACGTCTTGTGGATCTGCTTATGTTTCATCTTTTGCCAATACTGCAGGGAATGTTTACTACAGAAGCCCAGCCGGTTCTTTACTATATGACAATAATTATGTGAATACCAATTGTGTATTGAATATATTCTCATCTTTATCAGGATGTTCTCCTTCTCCTGCACCTAACGTAGGAGGTTGTGGATTCTAACTAACTTTTAATAGCTCCTGCACTTATTTTACATACATTGCAGGAGCTTTTACTTAATACATTTTTGCTATGAAAGCCTGGACCCATATATTATTACTTTTTATTATGATTACATCCTGCTCCGGTAATTCCAGTTCACAGAACTTAACCTGGTATAATAACTCAACGATTTCAGATATCACCGAAGATCCGGACAAGCCGAACGATCTTGTACGGGTGGCTATCGGAATAAGTGCTCAGGTATTTTATCTTTCAAAAAAATCACCGGATTACAAGGTTCTGATCGAAAAAGTAAATCAGAGCTATAAAAATGGAAAAGCATATGATATTGGTATTGAAAATAATACGAATATCATCAAACAGGTCAAAGAAGCCAAATAATGTATTAATTATCTTATGACAGAAATCCCTGCATCTACCTTGATCTCTGCTCCATGAATATAGGAAGCCTCTTCTGAAGCAAGAAATAAAACTACATTAGCAATCTCTGCCGGCTCTCCCTGCCTTTTAAAAGGAATGGTAGGAATGATATCCCGGACAGCTTCTTCTATTTGCCCGGCGGTTAAGCCTGTATTATTAAAAATATTGGTTCTGATATGTCCCGGGCTTACTCCGTTCACTCTAATACCACGTTCTGTAAGCTCTACCGCAAATGTTTTAATAAAAGACTGTGTTGCCGATTTTGCTGCAGAATACACTGAGAAATTGGGCATAGCAATATCTGTAGCTACTGAGGTATTAAAGATAACTGAACCTCCCCTTTTCATCAATGGCAATATCTGCTGAACGGTAAAGAAAGGACCTTTCACCAATACATTGAAAAGCTCATCAAACTGGTTTTCATCTACGTATTCAACAGGAGCAAATTTTCCATAACCGGCATTGGCAAAAATAACATCGATCTGGTCTGTATACTTCCTTACCTCTCCCTGCAAATTCATCAGATCCTTCATATTCCCGGCATTGGATACAATTCCAAAAGCATTCTCTCCTAGCTTAGCCAAGGCATTCTTTACCGTTTCATCTGTTCGTCCGGTAATAATTACGGTACCTCCTTCTTCTATAAATTTTTCTGCCGTGGCCCATCCCATGCCGTTGGTACCTCCTGTAACTAAGGCTGTTTTGTTTTTAAATCTCTGCATTGTTTTTTGTTTAAAATGATAGGACAAAGATTGGAATATCACCGCTTTGAAAAAATCCGAATCTTGCTTAAAATCATATTAATCATATTCTATTAAAATTGCCAGCAATAAAATTTTTCAAAATTAAATTGCACACAATTTAAAATTATTATATATTTGCAGTGTTAATTTGTTCCACAACTTAAAATTTAGGGAACAGATAATAAGTAAGTATATAATTTAAAAACATCAGAAAATGTCATTAATAGAAAATTTAAACTGGAGACATGCAGTAAAAGCATATGACCCAACCAAAAAGGTATCGGAGCAAGACTTAAACACCATTTTAGAATCTGCAAGACTGGCCCCAACCTCATCAGGGCTACAGCCATTCCGCATTATTGTAGTGGAAAGCCAGGAATTGAAAGAGAAAATGGTAGCCGGAGCTTTAAACCCTGAGGTCATGAGAGATTCTTCTCACGTTTTGGTTTTTGCAGCATGGGACAGCTATTCTAATGAGAAAATAGATAAAGTGTATGATCATCATACGGATGTAAGAGATCTTCCAAGAGGACGTTTTGGAAGTTATACAGATAAAATTAAAGAAATGTATGGAGCTCAGACTCCTGAAGAACATTTTGCACATACTGCCCGCCAGACTTATATTGCTTTAGGAATTGCCCTTGCACAGGCAGCAGAACTTAAAATCGACAGTACTCCTGCAGAGGGATTCAGCAATGAAGTAGTAGATGAAGTATTGGGATTAAAAGAATTAGGATTGAAAAGTGTAAGTCTTTTATACCTTGGATACCGTGACGAAGCAAACGACTGGTTGTCTTCTATGAAGAAAGTCCGTGTTCCAATGGATGAGTTTATCATAAAAAAGTAATACCTTCATCGAATCTTTCGTACCCGAAAATCATGGAAAATTTAAATACACCCAAACTAGAAAACCAGATCTGTTTTCCGTTATATGTTATTGCCAAGGAGATTACCGGGCTTTACCGTCCTTTTCTTGATGAGCTGGACATCACTTATCCTCAATACCTTGTTATGATGGTATTATGGGATAGTGACGGACTTACCGTAACGCATATCGGAGAAAAGCTATTTCTGGACAGTGGTACTTTAACCCCTCTTCTCAAAAGACTTGAGACTAAGGGTTTCATTATAAGAAAAAGAAAAAAAGAGGACGAAAGAGTGGTTGAAGTATTTTTAGCCGAAGCTGGAAAACAATTACAACAAAAGGCCTGTGCAATTCCGGGGAAAATCCAGGAAAAAATTGGGATACAGCCTGAAGAGCTGCTACACCTTAAAGATACAGTCTTAAAAATATTAAAGAAAATAGAAAAATAAATGAAAACATTATATACAACAAAAGTCACTGCCCAAGGCGGAAGAAACGGTCATGTACAAAGTGAAAATGGAGTTTTAGACCTTGAAGTAAGGATGCCTAAAGCTTTAGGAGGAGCCAATGATGACTTTACCAATCCTGAAATGCTTTTTGCTGCCGGATATTCTGCATGTTTCGACAGTGCACTCAACAGAGTGATCAGTTTAGCAAAAGTAAAAACCGGTGAAACTACTGTTGCTGCTCAGGTCAGCATAGGACAAATTGAAAACGGAGGTTTTGGACTTGCTGTGGAGCTGGATGTCAATATTCCGGGAGTTTCTATGGAGGAAGCACAATCATTAACGGATCAGGCACACCAGATTTGCCCTTATTCTAATGCTACCAGAAACAATATTGAGGTTAAACTTTCAGTAACCAATAACGACTAATCCAATTTTTTTAAGCATAGTTATAGCGAAAGGAGCTGTTTTAGAAATAAAACAGCTCCTTTTTATTTTGTAATCTTAGTGTAAGCATTTGTGCAATTTATGTTTTCTAACGCAAAGAAAAATAATAAGATTGATAAGAAAGTGAGCAAAAGATGAATCGATACATCGATTTGACTAAGCAAACTCCCTCGCAGCTTCGCTGCACTCATTACTCATTACTCATGCATCATTTGTGATCTTAGTGTAACCTTTGGTGCAATTTGTGTTTTCTAACGCAAAGAAAAATAATAGGATTGATAAGAAAATAAGCAAAGAATGAATCGATACATCGATTGGGCTAAGCAAACTTCCCCGCAGCTTCGCTGCACTCATTACTCATTACTCATTACTCATGCATCATTTGTGATCTTAGTGTAACCATTAGTGCAATTTGGTGTTTTCTAACGCAAAGAAAAATAATAGGATTGATAAGAAAATAAGCAAAGAATGAATCGATACATCGATTGGGCTAAGCAAACTTCCCCGCAGCTTCGCTGCACTCATTACTCATTACTCATTACTCATGCATCATTTGTGATCTTAGTGTAACCATTAGTGCATTTGGTGTTTTCTAACGCAAAGAAAAATAATAGGATTGATAAGAAAGTAAGCAAAGAATGAATCGATACATCGATTTGACTAAGCAAACTTCTTCGCAGCTTCGCTGCACTCATTACTCATAACTTATAACTCATCATTTACCTTCTATTCAAATCACTTTTCTGGTACGCATCTACCTTTTTATAAGAATCATTTTTCTCTTTTTCTTTTTTATCTGAAATGAGGATTCCAAAAAGATGGTCAATCTCATGCTGGAAAATGACCGCTGTAAATCCTTCTACAATTTCAGAATATTTCTGTCCTTTTAAATCTACATATTCCAATTGAATAACTTTGCTTCGGTAAAACTGATCTCTGAAATCAGGGATAGATAAATCTCCTTCAGGTCCAAGATTTTGAAGATCAGATCTCCATACAATCATGGGATTGATAAAATATTCCAACGGAGTTCCTTCTTTATCAAAACGTTGTACCCAGATTATCTTTCTATTGATTCCAACCTGTGGTGCAGCAATTCCTACACCCCCATCTGTAGAAAGAAGAGATTCTTTCATCCTTTTTACCAAAACAGCTGTATTAGGATCTGTAGGATTGATTTCTGCAGAAAAACTTAGCAATGTTTTGTGTTGATGGGTATCTGTAGTTTGATAAATGGGGAGTGCAGCATTAATATCACCCTGATTGATAATGGAAAGTTCATTGGATGATAATGTCTGTGCCTGTAGCAGCCCTACAAAAAACACAACTAAAATGGACAGTTTTTTCATATGGATTGAATGTTGTACAAAGGTAAATAATGTAATCTTAAGTTTTGGCTAAAGCCATTGGAATCTGTATACAAAAAAACAGGCTAAAGCCTGTTTCTATTGATATTTTTTCTGGTTGTATAAATTAAAACCTTACACAATAAACATTCCACAGGAATTTAAATCCCGTTTTAATCTTTCAGGCTGGATTCCTACAGAATGAACAAAGATTATGCATAGGTAGAATCTTAATAATTAATATCCTATGAACGGTACTACATAGTAATAAAAACGGACTAAAGCCCGTTTTTATTGATCTATTTTTGAGTTTACAAATTAAAACTTTACATGACGTGTGTCATTCCATAGGAATCTAAATCCCGCTTATTCTTTCAGGCTGGATTCCTACGGAATGAACAAAGATTATGCATAGGTAGAATCTTAATAATTAATATCCTATGAACAGTACTACATAGTAATAAAAACGGACTAAAGCCCGTTTTTATTGATCTATTTTTTGAGTTTTACAAATTAAAACTTTACATGACGTGTGCCATTCCATAGGAATCTAAATCCCGCTTTATTCTTTCGGGCTGGATTCCTACAGAATGAACAAAGATTATGCATAGGTAGAATCTTAATAATTAATATCCTATGAACGGTACTACATAGTAATAAAAACGGACTAAAGCCCGTTTTTATTGATCTATTTTTGAGTTTACAAATTAAAACTTTACATGACGTGTGTCATTCCATAGGAATCTAAATCCCGCTTATTCTTTCAGGCTGGATTCCTACGGAATGAACAAAGATTATGCATAGGTAGAATCTTAATAATTAATATCCTATGAACAGTACTACATAGTAATAAAAACGGACTAAAGCCCGTTTTTATTGATCTATTTTTTGAGTTTTACAAATTAAAACTTTACATGACGTGTGCCATTCCATAGGAATCTAAATCCCGCTTTATTCTTTCGGGCTGGATTCCTACAGAATGAACAAAGATTATGCATAGGTAGAATCTTAATAATTAATATCCTATGAACGGTACTACATAGTAATAAAAACGGACTAAAGCCCGTTTTTATTGATCTATTTTTGAGTTTACAAATTAAAACTTTACATGACGTGTGTCATTCCATAGGAATCTAAATCCCGCTTATTCTTTCAGGCTGGATTCCTACGGAAGGACAAAGACTCTGATTAAATCCTTACGATTTACCAGAAATTAAAAAGTCTTCGTCATATCACTTGGGATAATCAGATTAAAATCTGTCGGGACATACTCTTTTTCGGGAACTTTAAGCTCCGGATTTTCAGATTCAAACACTGAGATCACCGCCATTTTAAGATTCGGGTTCTTCTGTTTGATATACCAATAAATTCCACCAAACTCTTTGCTATGGTAGTTTCCGTTATAATGGATAAAGGTTTTTCCGGCCTGAAAGTTTTTCAGAATAGATTCCGCCATCGTAGCATCTTTTGTAGCCTGTGCTGAAATAAAATTCATCACTTTAGTTCCTTCGGCATGATCGCCCATCATCGCTTTCATCTCCTGATATCCCGGAGTATCCAGTGTTACTTTGATCGGTAGCTGAGCAATATACATTTTTTCTTTTTCGCTTAATTTGTTCAACGACTCAAGTCCCTCTTTTGCGGTCTGGGAAGCATATCTTCTTGGAATATTAGTGGCCACAAAATTCAGCTTTTTATTTTTGGCAAAATCAACCAGAGGTTTGTAATCTGTGGCATAGTTATTCCATAAACGGGCTGAATCTTTGAGTGTTTTAGCATCTAATTTCCCATTTAAATATTGGTTGAGCTGAGATTGGTTGTCTCTTTCAAACATTTCGGCTCCCAAAATAAGCTGTCCGTTTTTCTTTTCAAACAGAGCTTCGGTAATTTTCAGCTGAAGCCAGTGATTGATAGAACTGTTATGGTTTTCACCAAAGAAGACCACATCATAATCCGCCAGTTCTTTGACTATTTTATCGGTCTTTACCTCCTTTCTTTTTTTATCATAAAACTGATATGCTTTAAAATCCTGTGCACTAAGTGTACAGAACCCTGAAAGCAAAATCGCCATAAGAATATTCTTCATTTTATATATTTAACCACAAATTACACAAATATTTTGGCACAAAGAATCGTAAAAAAGTAAATTTGAAAGCCTACTTATTTTGCATTCTCATCGTGCTGTCAAAACTCATAATGAAAAGACCGCTTTGAATCTTACAAAACAAAACGGCCCATTCAAATCATCTAATTATTACTTTTCTAATTCTGCAACAAGGTCTTTCCATTCTTGTAATTCTGGAATCCCCGGTTTTCTTTTTCCAAAGAACTGAACGATAAAATCTCCGTCTGCATTGAATACTTCAATTGCTGTTACCTCACCGTCTTCAGTTGGTTTTTTCACGATCCATGCTTCTGCAATCTTCGTTACATCAAGGTGCAGGTTGAAATCTGGATCCATTACATTGAACCATTGCTGATGCCAAAGTGTTTTCTTTACATTTCCGGTATGGATCTGAATAATTCCTCTGTTTCCTACAAATGCCATGATCGGTGTATTTTTTTCAGAAGCATCTTCAAGAACATTCACCACTTTAGAATTGTCAATTTTTTTGGCAAATCCTTCCGGAGCCAATCGTAAAGCTTGTGTTCTGCTTACTCCGAATTTTCTTGTCATCATAAAGAAATCGTGAGTATCTTTTAATTCTGTCCATGCTTTTTTAAATCCTTCCACATCAATTTCAGCATCAGCTTTTTCTGCCTGTTTCGGTACTACTGCTTCAAATTCAAAAGCCTGATTCTGATCTTCAGCTTTAAATTTCTCAACAATATCATCAAAAGCTGAGTCATTACTATCTTTAGTCAAATAGATCTTGTGCAGTGCCAATCCGTCTTTACCAAAGAACTGAAGGCTTTTTTTATCTCCTTCCACTACTGCAAAAGCAAATTTCCAGTGGTTCAGGAAAATTCTAAGGTCAATATCTTCACCTACAAAAAGCTGTGCGTGCGGACTGCTGAAATCACCATTCAGATAAGTTCCTTTTCTTTCATGAACACATTCATCATTACGGGTAAGGGCCATTACTTTCCCCAGCTGGCCGGCTTCTGTCAGAATACCTGGAAATTCCGGTTTCAAAACAGTTACTCCCTCACCTACACCGGTTGCTAATAATTCTGCCTCACTTACTCCCAATTGAGCGGCTGCATTTCTTATTCTTACATGTGGATTTTCTGCTTTCAGAGCCTCCCATTTTTCCTTTAAGTCATTAACTATTGTGCTCATTTATTTATTTTTTTATGGTTAAAACTGTATAAATTCTCTGTATTGTTTCTTCTCCTGTTTTGCTTTTTATCTCTTCTTCTTTTTCGGAAGTTTTCATTCTTTTAAAATGACTTTGGGAAATCAATTCTTCCATCTCTGAATTATTGTAGAGCTTAAAATCATAAGCTGTAAACGGTAATTTTTCCATGAAATCTTTTTGCGCGAACGTAAGAACAAAGGTTCCGTCGTCTTTTAAAACTCTGTAGATCTCATTTAAAAATGCTACAGGATTCTCCCAAAAGTAAACGGTATTGACCGTAAATATTTTATTAAAAGTCTGATCTTTAAAAGGGAGTATGCTGCCTTCATACAAAACAAAATCTGCCTGGTCTTCAAATGCTTCATTGAGCCTTCTGGCCTCGTAGTACATTGTTTCAGAAATATCAATTCCTGTGTATCTTATATTATGAGCTAAGCTTATAATACTCTTCACGTGTGCAGCATTTCCATGTCCGATCTCAAGAATACATTCATCATCTTCTATCACAAGTGCTTTAATGCTTTCCAGGGTCATCCCTATATTGGAAGCATTCATCATTTCACCGATTTCAATGCCTTTTTCACCTTGGGGATTGGCAAGGTTATGGGCGAGGATTTTTAATTCTTCTTTTTCCATGGTTATCCAAAAATGATCATTGGGTTATTAGTAATGGGATGTTCGCAGATGGTACACGGGAAATTATAGGCATCGCTTATATTTTCAGCTGTAAAAACTTCCTGTGGTGTTCCATACGCAGAAACTCTTCCTGATTTCATCAGTAAAATCTTATCTGCAAATTGTGCAGCAAGGTTCAGGTCATGTAAAACAACAATCGCACTATTGGCTTTTTGTGTAAATTTTTTGATAATATCTAACGCTTTATACTGGTGTTTTACATCCAGATTATTCAAAGGTTCATCCAGAAACATCAGTGTATGAGCAATATCATTCTGTAGCTGAGCCATCACACGGGAAAGGTGTACCCGTTGTTTTTCTCCTCCGGAAAGCGTGTTATATTCCCTGTCTTTAAGGTGAAAAACATCTGTTTCGTACATCATATTATTCATCGCTTCAAGGTCTTCTTTTCCGGGTTGGGAATCAAAGTAGGGATATCTTCCCATCATTACAACATCTTTTACTTCCAGAGGAATATCATTGCTGTTGTGTTGGGAAAATTTGGCCTTATGCTTTGAAAGTTCTTTTACATTCCATTCACTGATGGGTTTGTTCTTAAATAAGACTTTTTGTTTTCCGACTCTCACTTCATCTGCCAAAACACTTAGCAGGCTGGACTTTCCGGCTCCATTTGAACCTACAATTGCCAGAAATTCGCCATACTCCAGAGAGACATCTACTCCATCCAGGATATGAAAATCTTTATGCTTATAATTAATCTGATGGGCCTTGATCATTAGAGTGCTTTTTTAAATTTAACTAAAATAGCGATAAAAATAGGTCCTCCCATTAAAGCGGTAAGGATTCCTATCGGCAATTCTGAAGGTGCTACAATACTTCTGCTGAAGGTATCTGCTGTTAAAAGTAAGATACTTCCACATAGGGCTGATAATGGCAGAATAAATGCATAATTGGATTTGAATAAAAGTCTTAAAATATAAGGTACAATAAGACCTACAAAACCAATGGTTCCTGAGAATGCAACGCAGGTTCCCACCATCAAAGCTACGATAATAATAATCTGCTTTTTCAGCTTTTCTACATTGATTCCCAAATGTTGCGCATCTTTTTCTCCCAGCATCATGGCATTGAAAGCCTTTCCTTTTGGAAGCAGAATAATGTAAGCAATGATTAAAACGACCCCCAAAATAATATTTTTCGTCCACGTAGCTGCTGCCAGGCTTCCTAAATTCCAGAATGTCAAATCCCTTAGCTGCTCATCTTTTGAAATATAGATCAGGAATCCGGTAATAGAGAATCCAATTGCCGTAATGGCAACTCCCGTCAACAGCATCATTACCACATTGGTTTTTCCTCCGCTTGTTGAAATCCTGTACACCAACATCATTGATAAAAAAGATCCTATAAAAGCCGAGATTCCTACCAGTGAGAATTGTACGGCTTCAGGAAGATATTCTTTGAAATGCCCTCCTAAAACAATCGCAATTGCTGCCAGTAGTGTAGCTCCCGATGTAAGCCCTATTAAATCTCCCGTTGCCAGAGGATTCTTGAACAGCCCCTGCAGACTTGTTCCTGAAACTGACAGCATACTTCCTATTAAAATAGCCATAATAATTCTGGCTGCCCGTACATCCCAAACCACATATTTATCGCTTAAAGATAAATTGGGATCTCCTTTTATAAACTGCCACAGTACTTTGAATGCAGAATTTCCGCCAAAGTCATAGACTCCCGTATTAAGTGACAGTACTGCTATTATAGCAAGCAGCACTGCACTAATAGTAAGATAAAAGTATAGTTTACTTTGTGTTCTCAATTAAAAGTTTATTTAATCCAACTGCTGCTTCTCCTAGTCTCGGCCCAAAACCTGAAACTAAACCTCCGTCCATTGCAATGATCTTTTTATTTTTCCCTGCAGTGGTTTGGGATACTCCCGGCATCTTAAGTGCTCCTTCGTTTCCTCCTGCTCCCTGTAAACCTGTTGTAAAGAAAAATAATACATCAGGATTGGCTTTTACCACAGCTTCCGGAGTTAACGGTTTGAAATCTTCAAATTCAGTAACTGCATTTTCTCCTCCTGCAAGGCTGATCAGGGAAGCCATTGGTGTATTTTTACCGGCTACCATCAGCATGTTTCCTCTTGCGTAGATAAATAATACTTTAGGTTTCTTAGCAATAGGCTGTACTTGTTTCAGATCTGCGTCAATCTTGTCATTCAGCTTTTGGTATTCTGTGTTTCCAATTGCTTTTGCCACTTCTTCAATCAGCTTTTTGGTACCGTCTACCGAGTACTCCTGCTTGAATACTTCTGCTTTGATTCCTGAAGAATTGATTTTCCCCAATAATTCCGGATTGATATCTTTATCAGAAGCCAGGATTAAAGTGGGGCCTACCGCCATGATAGGTTCAATAGTCATTGATCTTACATGGCCCAGGTTTTTAGCTGTAGCTTTTAAACTTTCAGGATATGTACTGGTAACATCAGTTCCCACGATTTCTTTTTCATGCCCTAAAGCACTTACGATTTCGGTGATTCCACCGCTTAATGTTACAATTTTATTATTACTTTTTGGAGCTTCAGATGCAGCTTCCGTTGTATTTTCTTTTTTAGCTCCTTCTTCTTTTTTGCAAGAATATACTGCTATAAGAACAGAAGCTGCAAGGATGAATTTTTTCATATGTACAGATTTATTTTTTCTAGGTCTATGCAACTGCCATCCTCGTCTTCCTTTGTTTACCGGAGAATTTCGTTAATGACAATTTCATGATATATGATTATTTGATTTCTTATAATGCTTTATACTGGAACATCGGATGTCCTCTTTCTCCTTTGTCATCGGTAAGTTGTACAAATCTTAGCTTAAAATAAGCTCCTGATGCATCTTTAATGATATAAAACACATCTCCTTTTACTTTAGATCCGGAAGGTCCTACTTCTCTCCAGTTTCCTCCGATTACTCTCTGTTCGTTATACACCAATTTTGAATCATCCACATCAGCTTTTTTAAATTTATTATAAACTTCTACAGCGGATCCGGATGTTAATTTCACCTCATAAGCTCCTACTTTAGCAACGTTATTAATGGTTACAAAATCTGAATTCACGTAGCTTCCTGCGCCCTGAACAATATTGGTAAATACAGAGAAACTGATGTCCCATTTATCTTTCTCAGGCTGAATCGCTACTTCCTTACCTGTTTTTGAATTGAAGAAAGTAAAGTTATAGGCATTATTTTTCTTGATTATAACCTCTTTTATTGCACTGCCAACAGCGTTGATATCTCCGTATCGTACTTTGTAATCATTAGCCTGTCTTGTCACCTGTATTTTCATCCAGCCTCTTTCATCTCCTCCAGCTATGGTAGATCCTACAGCAATGCTTCCTTTGTAGATATCTTTTCCTAAATTCACAAGATAAACTGCATTTTTAGCAGGATCAGCATCTATTTCGGCTATCGCGGTTTGACTGGAAGGATAGTTCCCTTTCACATCGTCAATATAAATGGTATTTTCTGTATCAAAATTGGCAACCTGTACTACCTCTTTTAGACTGCTCACATCAGATTCCTTTACAGATGCAATATCTGCAATATTGGGAATTTTGGCTGCAGCCATCATGATGGATGTATTTAAAACCACTTTAAATTCAGTCCCTGAATAAAATGCAAGATCCCAGTCTGTCCGGCTGTTCACTGTCTGTCTTGGTTGTCCATTCTGATCTACATCACTAAAATCTATCCATACCTGATTCGGCTGTGCAGAGCCTCTTACATCCGGCTTTACAGATACTCCCTCGGAAGGAACTACAGGTACCGGATCTTCGTTATCATTGATGCAGGACTGCGATACCAATGACACTCCCAGCATAAGATAAAATAGTATTTTTTTCATTTTTAGAATTTTAAAAATTGTAGCTTACTCTGGCCAGATAACTTCGGCCATAGAAAAGATTAATATTCGGATCTGCAGCTTCATGTGTATTTCCCGGCAGTGTTGTATCTTTTATTGCAGATACATCAAAAATATTCTTCACTCCCAGGCTTAATTCCAGCTGGTTTTTAAAGAAAGGCTGTGTTACAATGAAATTCATCATATGGAAATCATCTCTTTCTCCAATTCTGTATTCCGGATTCTTCAAGTCAGATGTTAATACAAATTCCTGAGTTTTCCCAGTATATTTATAGAATAAAGAAAGTGTAGTATTGATATTCGGAACCGTATAATTTACTACTGCATTAGCTTCCAGTGTATAAAAGAAATCGTTAGGTGAAACTGCGCCTCCGTCTTTTAACTGCTTAGCAATCCCATAGTATGCTACATTGGCAGCTAAAGCAAGCTGATTTTTCTGTGCTCTGAAATTGGCTTCAAATAAATAGGATTCATATGTATTCAGATTAAGGTACTGATATTTCAAAGGCTGTCTGCTTACTGTTACAGACTCTATTCTATCTTTCACATGAAGATAAGTAGCACTCGCTCCTACCCCTAAGTTCCAACCTGAATCTGTAGCTATTCTTTTTTCTCCGTTTAGGGAAACTGTCATTCCTTGTTCCGGTGTAAGGTTTTCATTCCCTCTGATATCATGATTACTGTCTACCATATAGGTATAAAGCTCATCAAAATTCGGGAATCGGTTGGCGCTTCCTACGACCAATCTGAAATTATCATTTTCAGTCGCTTTCACTCTTGCAGTCAATGAATAATTATGCTGGGCATCAAACTTATCACTCAGTGCCAGACGATATCCCGGACGTAATGATAACCAATCTGTAGCATTCCATTCGATGGACATAAAATTGGCGTAGTTAAATATTTTTCTTTTTATATTATCCGTTCCCTGAAAGGTTCCTGCAATATTACCGGCATATCCGGAAGTATGATCCAACTCATATCCTAACTGGAAATCAATCTTTTTACTGTCTAAAAAGTTACTGAACACCCCTCTTGAATAGAAAACATCCGCTTTATTATAAGACTGGTAGGCCACTTTCTCGCCAATTACTTTTCTGTTAGGAATATCGTATTTGAAATCCCTGTATTTTCTGTCCTGAGTTTGGTAAGAAAAATCTCCGGTATAGTTTACTGCACCCAATTTGGTCTGTACATTAAGTTGGTGTAAATATCGGGTGGTCTGATAATCTCTGTCGTTAGAAAAGTACGTTCTGTCAGTTACACTGTAAAAATGTTCACCTACTGTTGGATTATAATAGTTTAGTTTTTCATTCACAAAACCAAATTTGTAAAAGATGGAAGTTTTATTTTTACTGTATCGTATCACTCCGTCTACATTCAGGACGTCTTTAGGTTGCCATAGATAGCCTCTTTTCCCGTCCTGTTCAAAATATTTATAGCCTTCCTGAGTTCCTTTGAAGCCCTGGAAATCATTATGATTGATATTGGCTCCTACATACCAGCTGTCATTGATGTTGTATCCTACATTCAATGTCTGGATATGTCTTCCTTCTCCTTTTTTCTTAAAATCATACTCTTTTCCTACCGTTTCTTCCTGTACAGAAGCATTCAGGGTAAGGGGTTTCTGGCTGTTTTTTTTGGTAATAATATTGATTACTCCGGCAACAGCATTACTGCCATAATCAACTCCCATTGAGCCCCTTACTACTTCTATTCTTTCAACATTATTAACATTAAGCTTGGTAAGGTCTATGTTATTTCCCAGGCCTATATCTCCTACAACAGGAATATTGTCTATCAGAACTTTAGTGTACTCTCCTCCAAGTCCCATCAGATTGGCTGTAGAGTTTCCTGATTGACGGTCAGAAATAATAAGTACATTCAAACTTTGGTTAAGAACATCTGCCACATTGGTAGCTGCCATATTCTTAATCTGTTCTGCATTAATAACTTCAACTTTATATATTGATTTATTAATAGACTGCTGTGTATATTGGCCTGTAACAACTACCTCTTCTATTTTTTTCTGTTTAAGAGAATCCTGCTGTTGGGCACTCACCAAAAAAATGGCTGACAGCGACAGTATTGAAAGTACTTTCTTCTTCATAAAGGCAAAAAATTTTCGACAAATATAATGCTTTATTTAGAATAGTTAAAAATAATTATATATTTTTGTGGAATAATTCTAAATAAAAATAATGTTATGAAGTTACAATTACTCTTAGGAACTTTAGTGTTTACAGCTGCTACAGCGAATGCACAGCTAGCCACTATCAACGAAAACTTCGATACCTTTGTTGCGGGTCCGGCAGGTCCTGCTGCGGCATGGCCACAAAAAAACTGGAACAGAGTTCAGAATGATACGACTGGTCCATGGGTATATGCAGCCGGCACAACTAATAAAACGGTTCAGTATTATAGCTTCAGCTCATCCAATACCGCAGGTTACCTAATCTCTCCTCAAATTGTGGCTCCTGATGGCACAAAAACGGTTTCATTTACAGCTGCAATTACTTCGGGATCTGCATCGGGCGCTACCGGAACCATAGAAGTTGGTTTTGTAAACAGTACTTCTGATATGACATCATTTACTCCGATAGCCAGTGTAATCAACCTGAACCCAACGAATACACAATATTCTTTACCAGTACCTGCTTCTTCGGATCAGTATATAGCTTTTAAAATTATCGGAAGTGCCATGCACACGGCTATTCAAATGGATGATGTAGTCTATAATAATGCAACTCTTGCGGTGACGGAAAACACGAAATCTAATGAAGAAATCAGATTTGCAGTTAATACAAGTAATACAGCATTGGAGTTTGTGGCAAAGAAAGACCCTAAAAACATACAGATCTATTCTGCCTCAGGTCAAAAAGCAGCTGAAGGAAAATTAGACAGACAAAGTTTTGATATCAGTACGCTTCACACTGGGGTATATTACACCATCATTGAAACAGCTGAGGGAAAAACCATCAAATCAAAATTCATAAAAAAATAAGGTTTATTAGACTATTACCTTTATAAAGCCGGTGGGAACTATTCCTTCCGGCTTTTTTTATACTATGACTTCACTTCAATCAGAAATTAAAGGAAAACAAGACATAAATCATGTTTTTATTTAGACTGATTAAAAATAATATATATACTTTTGTGGAATAGTTATAAATAATGATTTAAAAATAAAGTATGAAAACAAAACTATTATTGGCTTCAGTATTGGCTCTTTCTGTTCAGCAGACTGTTTTAGCACAAACTGATGCATTGGGATACTCTCAGGTAAATATGACGATGGGAAATCAATACCAAAACAGGGTATTTTTTAATCTTGCAGATGCTAATATGACTTCCCAGCCAGCCAACACGTGGGATATTGCATTTTATAGAAACTCAGCCTTCGCTTTCGGCTCAAGAATTAATGATGCTCTTGACATCCAAGTATATGCAGTTTCAACCAATTTAGCTGACTGGGATAATATTAACCTGAATAATGAATCTTCATGGGGTGAACCTCTTTATAACCCGGATCAGACCACTGATATCAGTCAGGGAGCTTTTGAACAGGGCCCGTGACACCATCAACTCCTAATCAGATATCAACAGGCTGGGGTCTGTACAATGGTATCACTCACCATATCGATGGAAAAGCAATTTTTGTTTTAAAATATCCTACAGGGGCTTATATCAAATTTGCCATTGTAGATGCTTATAACGGCTATACTTTTAAATATTCAAAATGGGATGGAAGTGCCTGGGGACCTACCGAAACAAGAACGCTGGCTAATGGAACGGATGACACTTTTTTTAATTATTTTTCATTTAACACCGGTGCTAAAGTTCCCAATATGGAACCCTCCAGAAGCGCCTGGGACTTAATGTTTACCAAATATTACACGTTCTATATGGGGGTACAGATGTATCCTCTTTCCGGACCTATCCAGAGTCCAAACATCAAAGTGGCTATGGTACAGCCGGAAGATCAGGCTACTTCGGCCTATACGATCCCTGCCAGTACAAGCTTTTCTTCCAATATTACAACAATTGGCCACTCATGGAAGGGTATCAGCACTGTGAAAAGTGATGTGGTTTATTATATTAAAAAAGGAAGTGACTACTACAGAATGTATTTTGTAACCAATGGGGGCGCAACTACCGGAAATATGTATTTCAAATACAAAAAAATTACAGCGACCCTGGGAATAACGGAAGTAGGTAAAAAGGCCTCTTTCGGGATTTATCCGAACCCTACTTCAGCTGACAAGAAAGTTACGGTTCTCTTTGACGTCAAAGAAAGAGCAGGTAACAAAGGAAGCGTAGAGGTTTACGACCTTACCGGGAAACAGGTTTACTCATCAGAATTGACTAACCAGGCAGGTTTCTATAAACAGGATATTAACTTATCTCACCTTACTTCAGGAAATTACCTTGTAAAAATAACTTACGGTGGTAGTACTGAAACAAAAAAACTTATCGTGAAATAATTTATTTTAATACTTTCTATTTTTTCTAATAAAAGGGCGGTTTCAGAATATTGAAACCGCCTTTTATTTTATTAATAGATCTTAAATCCTTTGTATACTTCTGCTGAGCTTTCCATCATTCTGGAAGTGTCCCTGCGAAAGTCTAGCAGGTGATCCTGCCCTATATGCCTGTTATGATGATCAACACTTTCCCAAAGCTCTATCAGGAAAAAAGTTCCTTTGTTGTCTTTATCTTCAACAAGATCATACTGCAGACAGCCCTCTTCTTTTCTTGTTTCTTTTACAAGTTTCTGAAACAGCTCTACAGCATCCATCAGGTAATTTTCATTAAACTTAAAAAGTGCAATGATATGTAAATTCATTTTTAATTATTTAGTGATGTAAAAGTAAAATATTTTCAAAATCAAATACACTTTTGAACCTTTTATTTTTCAATATCAGGTCATAAATCTTAACTGAATACTGATTTATAAATAGTTATAGAGCTCATGACAATCACCAGCAGACCTATAACTATGAACATTTTTTTCACAGGAAGCTTTGCAGTAAGCATTGCAGAAAAGGGCGCTGTAATAATTCCTCCGATTAAAAGCCCTAAAATAATGTTCCAGTGCTGGATGCCGAGAGTAAGGAAAAAAGTAATCGCTGCCGTTATTGTCAGTATAAATTTGGCAACCGTAGAGCTCCCTACGGCAAATCTTGGAGTGAAAGCATTTTTAATTAATGTTCCTGTTACCAGCGGGCCCCATCCTCCTCCTGCAAAGGAGTCTATAAAACCTCCGATCACTCCAAGTCTTGTCAGATTAGTCTTTTTTTTAAGTGCTTTATTCTGTTTTCCTTTAAAGGCGTTTGATAGGATCTGCAATCCAAGATAAAGAGTATAAAAGGCAATAAGCGTTTTAGTAATCTTAGCATAATATTCTCCAAGATAGGTTAAACTTACTGCTCCAATGACTGCTCCAATAACAGCTGGAATGGCTAATTTTTTCACCAAAGTCTTACTTACATTCCTGAGTTTAATATGACTTATACTCCCTGCGGCTGTAGTAAAACTTTCTGCAGAATGTATACTGGCACTTACAATATGGGGCGGTATCCCCAGAAACATAAGAGTGGTTGTACAGATAACTCCGTACCCCATTCCCATTGAGCCGGCTACAACTTCAGCAAAAACTCCCACCAGAAGCATCCAATAAAAAATGTAATGGTCTTTAGCCAGAATGGTTAAAAGTTCATCAAGATACCCCCATTCATACATTAAAGAAACACCAATACATAATGCTGCAAGGGTTACAAAAAGTATATTGAGTCTGATCTGAATTTTTCTTGAAATCACCATAGTATAAAATCTTTATCACTTCAACAGCATCTCCCCTATTTCTAAGGTTTTAAAAATATTAAAATCCAATGGTTCAAGCTGTTCCGGCAGGTCTGCATCTTCTTTTGAAATCATAGGCTATTCATTTGAAGTTATGCAAATATCTAATAAAAATATTATCCTACCAAATAAGTAGACTAACAATTCAAAAAAAAAGGACCAGGTCAGTCGACCAGATCCATTAAAGTTTTTTTCTCAAGAATATTCAGTGAAGCATCCCGCACCTCAATCAGTACATCATGGAGGCCGCAGTGATCTTCATTACAGTCTTCACATTTTTCATAGAAGTTCAGGCTTACGCAAGGAAGCATAGCAATAGGGCCATTAACCAGACGTATAATCTTGGCCAATTTTACATTTTCCGGATTTTCTTTCAAAAAGTAGCCTCCTCCTTTGCCTTTTTTACTGTCAAGGATATCTGCTTTTTTTAATTCAAGCAGGATATTTTCTAAAAACTTTAAGGGTATCCTCTTGTGTTCCGCAATTTCGGAAATAAGAATAGGACCTTCATTTCTTTTTTCTACAAGAAATGAAAGTGCTTTAAACGCATATTGAGATTTTTTTGAAAGCATTACAGCAAAAATACAAAAATTGTTTAATATAGATAATCCCAAATGAAAGACTATCGCCAGGTCTGTTAATTTGTGGTATGGCCCTATTTTGTCTTTCTGCCTTAAATCATTAAATTTGTGTTTATGTTCAGTAAACAAGAAGCACAACAATTAAAGAAGGAATTTTGGACTGCTTTCGGGAAGTCTTTTCCCAGAAAATGGATCTTATATGATACCAAGGTAAAAGATCTCTCATTCAAATTTTCTGCAGACAATAAAAAAGCGGAGGTTTCTCTAGATATCGAAATGAAGGATGAAGTCTTTAGAAATGCATATTTTGAAAAAATCTGGTCTTTGGAGGATATTCTTAAAGATTTTATAGGTGATTTTCAAAAAGAGGAATATTTTACACTGGAAAACGGTAAGGTAATAAGCCGTATATGGGTTGATTTACAGGGAGTTTCAATTTTTAATAAAAATAAATGGCAGGAAATTTTTGAATTTTTTGTTAATAAAATGGATGGATTTGAAAGATTTTACTTTGAATATGAGGATTTTATAAAGGATATTTGAAATACTTACGAAATAAATACTATTTTAAGCCTACCGTTAAAATAAAAAAAGAAACTTATCTTTGCTTCACACCCGCTTAAACTAATAATGAAACTAATTAACGTGCTAAAAAATGAGAAAAGTGTACAAAAACATTTTTGGAGAAGTTATTTCCAAAAGTAATGCTGTGAAGCAAGATGAATATCATCTCTATTATTACGAGAAAGATTCAGACGTCTTGAAAGAAATTGAGTTTATTAGTGAAGACAGTATCTATAACATCAATTATTTCATAAGTGAAGACGAGAATGAAAACCAGGTATTCGATTACCTGAAGGAAAAATCCGACTTTTTTGATGTTGAGAAAAAGGATGCTGTGGATGGTTTCATTATTTCTACCAACAAGCTCTATTCATTATCAGTAGATGATCAGCCTTTAATTTCAAGAACGGTTTTCAATAATGATGATCCTGAAAATTTCATCTGTTCTCAGGTTATCAATAATGAAACCCAGGAGCCGGAACTTGAAAAGACTGTAAAATGCTGGTATACTACTGATGAAAATGGGGAAAAGTATGCGGCTATTGAATGCAGCTACCAGGAAGACGGAAAACTGGAACTTGCAGTAGATAAAACTTCTGACCCTGAAAATGAACAGAACTGGGAACATTTTGATTATGATACTTTCCAGGATCTGCAGGCGAAATTTGATATGGATATCAGCTATTACAAAACAGCTGATTTACTTCCTCAGGAAGCATTTCAAAAATAGTAGTCTCTCCATGATCAATCAAGACCATATGGAAAATAACTACTCAACTATTTTGGCGGAACGGAAACAGCCGAAATAAAACATGATTAATACTGTAAAAAACAAGAGAAGCTTTCGGGCTTCTTTTTTTATGATACTCTACTGACAGCCTGCTAAAAACAAAAAAGAGAAGCTGATGAGCTTCTCTTTTTACTTTCTATCCAAATTTCTTCTTCCTCAACCAGAAAAATAATCCTCCGATAAGGCCAATAATAATCAGTGGAAGCAATAAATTCAGCCACTGCCAATTGGTTTTTTCATCAGTAATTCTATGTCTGTCCAGAAGTCTTTCTTCAATATTTCTGTTTCTAAGTTCCATCAGGTTGCTGTCATCCAGCAGGTAATCTAAAGCATTTCTCAGGAACTGTTCATTTCCGAACTGTTCATTAGTCAATAGATCTACCCCCAACGGAAGAGGTTTTCCTTTGATCACTTTATTTCTTCCAACGTCTCCGTCAGCAATAACGATCATTTTATTTTCAGGGCTGGCCGCTTTGAAGCCAGGATAGCCTTTTCTTTCAATTCTTGAAGCATAGGCAGAGTTAAACTTCCCTTCCAGTGCTACAGCAAAAATCTTTGGCGTGCTTGGCTTTTCCATTTGCCCAAGACTGTCTACGCTGGCAATCTCCTTCAGATCCACATAATTAGGAACCTGTTTCAGCAATGTTCTTTCACTGGATTCAAAAAGGACCTTTGTTTTAATATTCTTTCTGCCTCCCAACGTATCTATGGAAGTGGGGAATTCAAATTTTACAGGATTGATATTTTTAGTAATCGGATTGTTATTTTCAGCAATTCCCAGCGGATAATATGGCCAAGGCAGGCTTGTATACTGAGGGTTTCCACTCACCTCTCCTGTTACTAGTCTTAATAGGGCAAACTTCTTCACATCCTTTACCAGGGCCGGATTAATCCTTACCCCATAATTGAAAAAGAAATCTGTCATATTGATATCAACCGGGAAAGGCATTACTTTTTTAGATCTTGTCAACGTATCCATTTCAGCATTTACCGCATCAATCATCCAAAGTGTTTTCCCACCATTCATGATGTATTGGTCAAGGATAACTTTTTCATTATCTGTAAAAGCTTTACGTGGTTTTGCAATCACCAGGGCGCTCATCTGCTTCAGCAGGGGAATATCTTCCAAGGTAAGCTCTGTCTGGTTTTTGGGAATGATAGGGCCTGCATCATAGTTTTCCATGGCTAACTGAACGAATCCCTGAAATTCATCAGGATTCAGCTCATCATGATTCACCAGGATACCGACTTTCTTTCTCCTGGCTGTGGCAATATTTTTAATATTGGAAACAAGGCTGTATTCCAATCCTTCAATAGATCTTGTAAGCTGCTGATCTGCATCAATACCTGCCTGCTGTACGACCAGAGGGATAGAAACCCCATTTTTATCGTATTTTATCACCGCATAAGGGAAAAGCGTGATCTGTGAAATTTTCCCGTCTTTAACATCGGGAAGAATGGAAGGCTGCATTCCCATTGCCATCAGGGTATCCTGAGACATTTTTGTTTTAATGGGATCAATAAACTTAAAGTCAATCTTTGGATTGATCTTTCTGAATTCTTCCAGCATAAATTTCGTTTCTCCCTGAAGCTGCTTGAAGCTTGCCGGAAAATCACCTTCCAGATACACTTCAACTGTTAACGGCTTCTTCACAGATTCCAGTACTTTAATGGTATTGTCGGAAAGGGTATATCTTTTTTCTTTTGTTAAGTCTAGCCTGATTCCTGAATAGGCAAGGATTACAACCAAAGGAACGATCATGATTAAGAAAATTCCCAATGGAGATTTAGCATTGAACTTCTTCATAATTTTACTTCTTCTTGTTAATAAAATGATTGGACAATACTAATGAAGCACCAATAACCAGTACAAAATAGGCAATATCTTTAGCATCAATAAGACCCCTGGTGAAACCTAAGAAATGCTGATAAAAGCCTGTATTTTGAAGGATAAAATCTGCTCCTCCCAATAATTTATAACTCGCCAGCTGCTCGATTCCAAAATACATAATAAAACACATGAAAACCCCTAAGAGGTAGGCCATAATCTGGTTCTGTGAAAGCGAAGAAGCTAAAATACCGACACCTGAAAATGCGGCAATCAGAATAATCAATCCGATATAACTTCCGAAGGTCATGCCAAGGTCAATATTTCCTTCCGGAACTCCTAAGACATACACCGTATAAAGGTAGATCAGTGATGGAATAAGGCATAAAACCCCAACAATCCATACAGAAAGGAATTTCCCGGCTACCAGGTCGGAAACTTTTAAGGGTTGTGAAAAAAGCCAGTTCAGCGTTCCTGTTTGTTGCTCTTCCGCAAAAGTCTTCATGGAAAGTGCCGGAATGATAAACATCAGCAGCCAAGGAACCAATACAAAATAGCTCTGTAAGGATGCCATCCCGATCTCAAAAATATTAGAATCGTTGTCGAAAAAGAACAGAAAAAGAGTGGCTATCAGACTGAATGCAGCAATAATAATCCATGCGCTCCAGTTTCCAAAGTAACTCCAAAGTTCTTTCTTTAAAATTGCAATCATAGTTTTTTTGTAAAATGTAAAAAGTAGTAATGGATTAACGCATACATCCTACTCCACAATTATTTGTTTTTTTTATTCTTATTAACGAGTTTAACAGTCATCATGATCAGAAATACAAGAACGAAAAATCCTGCAATTAATTGCCACCAATAGTCAATTACCATAGATTTTAAAATAACGGTAAATACAACCAGAAACAGAATAAATGTAGCAATCTCATTCGCCTGTCTTAGTTTAATATTAGGAATTTCCAAAGTATTTCCACTTAGCGCTTTTAGCTGAAGCACCTTCTTCCAGCACCAGAAATGGTAAGCTGCCAGACCGATAAGGAAGGTCAGTTTTAAATGAAACCATGGCATTTTCATAAGCCCGGGATTCAAAAAGATCATCACCAGTCCGCATACTGCCATAATAACACCGGCAGGAACGGTAATAATATTCCACAGCCTTCTGGCCATGAAGGTATACTGCTCTCTGAGAATTTTCTTTTTTTCTTCCGGAAATTCATCAGTATCTTTATAGTAAACGAAAATTCTTACGAGATAAAAAATTCCCGCAAAATAGCTTACCATAAAAATAATATGCAGCGCTTTGATTATTGTATAAAGCATTCAGAAAAAATTAAAAGCAAAGATAAGCTTATTATATAATTGATAAAAATAATTTTCTTTTGATCAGGAAAATATAATCAAAATAGATTTATATAAAAAATTGTTCGGCTCGGGGCAGCAAAGCTGCCCGAGCCGAACATTATATTTTCTTTACTCTGATCCAATATTAAGAGATCACTCCCAGTTCTTTTCCTACTTTTTCAAAAGCAACAATTGCTTTATCAAGGTGCTCTCTCGTATGGGCTGCAGATAGCTGAACTCTTATTCTGGCTTTTCCTTTCGGTACTACCGGATAGAAGAATCCAATCACATAAATCCCCTCATCCATTAGCTTTTCAGCCATTTTTTGAGCAAGTGGAGCGTCATAAAGCATTACCGGAACAATAGCAGCATCGCCATCAGGAATATCAAAGCCTTTTGCTTTCATTTCCGTTCTGAAATAGTCTGCATTTTCCATTACTTTATCACGAAGTGAAGTATCATCAGAAATCATATCCAGTACTTTCAAAGCTGCTCCCACAATTCCTGGCGCTAGTGAGTTCGAGAATAAATAGGGACGAGAACGCTGTCTCAGCATATCAATGATTTCTTTTTTACCGGAAGTAAATCCTCCTAAGGCACCTCCAAGGGCTTTTCCTAATGTAGAGGTAATAATATCTACCCTACCCATTACTTCGTTAGCTTCATGAGTTCCACGGCCTGTTTTTCCGATAAATCCTGTAGCGTGAGAATCGTCAACCATTACCAAAGCATTATACTTATCTGCAAGGTCACAAACTCCTTTTAAGTCTGCCACAATACCGTCCATTGAGAAAACTCCGTCTGTTACGATGATTTTGAAACGGTGATTTTTCTCAGAAGCAGCAATCAGCTGAGCTTCAAGATCTGCCATATCATTGTTTTTGTAACGGTATCTCGCTGCTTTACAAAGACGGACCCCGTCGATAATAGAAGCATGGTTCAGTTCATCAGAAATAATAGCATCCTCTTCGGTAAACAATGGTTCAAAAACACCACCATTAGCATCAAAAGCAGCAGCATAAAGGATGGTATCTTCAAGACCTAAGAAATCTGCAATTTTTTTCTCCAATTCTTTGTGAATATCCTGGGTGCCACAGATAAAACGTACAGACGACATTCCATAGCCATGAGATTCAATCATATCCTGTGAAGCTTTCATCACTTGCGGATCGTTGGATAGTCCCAAATAATTATTTGCACAGAAGTTTAAAAGCTTTTTTCCATTAGCTTCTATTTCCGCACTCTGCTGAGAAGTGATGATTCTTTCTTTTTTGTAAAGTCCGTCATTCTCAATATTCTGAAGTTCATTCTGTAGATGTTGAAGGTATTTTTCAGAGATCATTTTTAGTAATTTTTTAGATGTGCTAATTTACTAAAAAGGCCGTAAAATAAAACCTTTTATAAATTTTATTCTAAAAATCTGAGGTAAAAAACAGTTTTAACAGCATTAGTCTACTAATTTACTAGGATAATATTTATATTTGTTTAAAATTTAGAGAATATGAGATTGATCCCGGTAGAAAAAACAAAGAAAATAAGTTCAAGAATCTTTATCAATAAGTATATGAAGCCGCGGATTCCCATTATTCTTGATGATTTCGCAGATCCCAAAAGCCCGGCCTTTAAAAAATGGAACTATGATTATTTTAAGGAAATAGCAGGTAACAATAAGGTGAATATCTATGGAAGTGAGCTTGATTCTATAGATCGGGTAGCAAGCAGCCCTATCGGACAGACTACTTTTTCAGAATACCTGAATCTTATAGAATCCCAGCCAACGGACCACCGTCTTTTTCTATTTAATTTAATGACCGTTAAACCCGAGCTTAAAGAAGATATTATGTATAATGATGTCACCGGAGGCAAGATATTAAAATGGCTGCCTTTTATGTTTTTTGGAGGCGAAGGCTCTGTGACCAGAAACCATATTGATATAGATATGTCTCATGTTTTCATTACACAATTCCAGGGAATCAAGAGAATTTGGCTTTTCCCCTGGGAACAGTCTGACTTTATGTATAAGCTGCCATATAATTTCCATAGCCTGGCCAATATTAAAGATCCGGATTACAGAAAATACCCTGCATTACTCTATTTAAATGGTTATGAAGCTGTTTTACATCCCGGAGAGACCCTGTATATCCCATCCGGATGGTGGCATTATATACAATATGATACCGAAGGCTATTCTGTTTCAATAAGAGCACTTCCTTCCAGTCTTCTTGAAAAATGGCGAGGCTTTAAAAACTTAGTTGTGACAAGGAATTTTGATAATATCATGCGTAATCTCTTTAACGAAAAATGGTTTACCTACAAAGTAAAAATTGCGAAGGCAAGAGGAGCAAAAGCATCCAGAAAACAGAGAAGCTTTCAAATTTGAAAGCTTCTCTGTTTTTAGTATCAGTAAATAGTATAATCTTTTCCGCATCTCTATTAATGCTTGATAAATTTAATATTTTTCTCCTGAACGGTAAAGATATAGGCTCCCGGAACCAATTCTGAAATCCCTATTGCTTTACCAAGCTGATAGGTCCCTTTTCTCAGTAATTTTCCATCTATTGCATGAATGGAGAAATCTGTTGTTTTTGTAATTCCTTTCAGATAAAGCTCATTTTTCGCAGGATTAGGATACAAACCAAAGTTTTCTTTGTCTACAGAAGCAACGCTCAGGGTATTATCCTGCGTTACCGTAGAATTTCTTTCAAGGATCTGGTATTCATAATTAAACTTCACACTTGCTACCGGAAAAGTTACTGTTTCAAATAAATATTGATTATTAGAAGTATTGTTCAGGACAAGATAAACTACCTGCCCTCCCGTTCCCGTTACTTTTATAGGTAATGGCATCTCAAAAAAGCTTACCGAAGAGTGGCTCTGGGTCTGGCCGATATTAAACACAAGCTCATTTCCCAGCTGTCTCCATTTAATGGCATACGTAGGATATCCTTCCCCAAAGATCCAATCGTTAAAAAATTCCGTAAAATCTTTTCCCGTAGACTGGAGCAGAGAGGCATTAAAATCTGATGTTCTTACATAATTATAAGCTAAATTGGGTCTGGAATGATACTCTTTAATCGCCTGATAAAAAGCATCATCACCTAAAATCCATTTCAGCATTCTCAAAACATATCCCCCTTTTGCATAGCTAAGCCTTCCGTCAAATATTCTTCCTACACTGGAAAGACTCGCATCAGGAACATTTACGCTTCCCCCAACATTGCCTGTTATGAAATTAACCTGGCCTGATAAGTAATTCAGGAATTCAGGATTTGACATCAACAGTTTTTCGTAGGCTACATGTTCTCCAAAAGTAGCAAAACCTTCATTCAGCCAGATATCATTCCATGCACCGCAGGTGACTTTATCCCCAAACCACTGATGAGCAAGTTCATGAGCAATCAGCGTTTTACTCCATCCACTCATGGACGACATGGTCTGATGCTCCATTCCTCCTCCATTGAGATATTCCATATGCCCATATTTCTCATTACGGAAAGGATAGGTACCGAAATATGTTTCAAAAGTATTCATAATCTGCTTGGTCCATTCAATGCCGGCCATACTGTTAGGGTCTGCATTGGTAGACGGATATATGTAATTCACAAAAGGAAACGGCGGGTTTCCGATAGTATCATTCAGTTTTACATAATTGGTAATACCCAATGCTATCAGATAGGCAGGTGTAGGGTACATGGTTCTCCAGAATGTAAGTTTTCTTCCATTTAAAATAGGAGTTTCAGACATTAGCTTTCCATTGGCAGCGACACTAAATTGTAGGGGTGTATTGATTTTAAAATCAAAACGTTCAATCTTATCATTCAGGCTCTGCTTTGTAGGAAACCAGTCCTGTGCACCATAAGGCTCATTAAGAGTAGACATGGCGGGCATATTGGCTCCCTGAGTTCCAAACATAACCGTACTGTATACAGGATCCGGAGTTCCGGAATAGTGAATGGTAAGTGAATCCAGGGTATTAGCAGAAAGAGCGGAAGGAAAATTGATCTTTATTTCCTTTGTAGGAAGCTGCTGGAAACTAAGATCTGTTCCGTGATATTGTACCTGAGAAACAGTCAAAACATTCGATAGATCAAAATATATGCTTCCCATATTCTGATTCGGCTTAAAATGAGAGGTCACTGAACCTGCAATACTATTAATACCGGGATCCAGGACAACATCCATTCTTTGGTACTGAAGGTCATAATTCAGGGTATTGGGATTGATATTTCCTGCAGCCATCTTATTGGTGTAGGATTTCATTTCCTTCTCAATGAGCCCTTTCATCTCAGTATTTTGGTGATGCTTTTGTCCATAAAACGGTTGAGACACTAAGAATCCCAACATCAGGAGGTAAAATTTTCTCATAGGTACAATATTGTAAGACTCAAATATAAAAAAAAACCTTTTAATCATTGATTAAAAGGCTTTTATAATATTAAAATATTTTTCTATAGGTCCAGAGCCGGTTCAAGAATTTTTTCCATTCTTTTCTTCACCATATCTACTGATCCTGAATAATTATTCACCATTAAAGAGAAAACCAACGTTTTTCCTGAATTCGTTTTCAGGTAACCGGCTAAAGTTTTAACTTTATTTAAAGTTCCTGTTTTAGCGAATACCTGTCCGTTTCCTCCTCCGATAAACATTCTTTTTAATGTTCCGGACTGTCCTCCTACCGGTAGTGAAGTAAGGTAAGACTTATAGTATTTTTCGTCCATTAAAGACGTTAAAAACTTAACCTGAGAAATGGGAGTTACATTATTACTTCTTGAAAGTCCGCTGCCATCCATATAATTCAGACCGTTCATATCAAAACCGGCATCTCTTAAATGACCTGTTACTACCATTCTTCCTGAATCTGAAGTTTGATCTCCCATTTTCTGAAACCCTACAGTTCTCAACAGGGCCTCAGCTAATGAATTATCACTGTGCTGGTTGGTGTAATAAATAATATCCCCTAAAGTTGGCGATTTATACGCTGAAATCATCTTTCTGCTTTCCGGAGCGGCATCTGTCATTTTAGGAGTAACTTTTCCGGTAACAGGAATTCCGCTTTTTGTTAAAGTTGTTCTGAAAGAATTGGCCAGATAAGCTGGTGCATCAGGAAGTTTTGTTGTTAAAGCACCCTCTCCTTCATATTTTTCGGCATATACCATCTGGTTTGCATAAGGAGAAACGTAGAAAAACTTCTTCTCGGGAGAGAAATTCGCTTTTTTTACGATCAGCTTTTCATTAGCAGGATTTATTCCACGGGTTGTACCTACAGGCAAATAATAATTATTGTTCTCTAGCCATACAACATTTTCCGGAAGCATTGAAATATTGCCTTTGAAAAGCGCTGTCTGAATAATAATATCACCATTTACCTTTTTAATCCCTTCACGTGAAAGACCCCCTACGAAATCTGAAATAATATCCCTGTAAGACCAGGCTCCTGCCTTATTGGTTCCTAAAGAAGGGTCACCACTTCCTATGATATAAAGATTGCCATTCAACACTCCATTTTCATCCACAGCTCCTGAGTACTCGAGCTGGGTCATCCAGCGGTAGTTCTCTCCAAGTAAGCTTAAGGCTGTTTCAGTAGTCAGCAGCTTCGTGGTAGAAGCCGGAACTAATGGAGTATTCTCGTTGTACGAAGAGATTACCTTCTTCGTTTTCGGATCATACACTACGAATCCCCAGGATGCATTTTTCAGCACAGGATCCGCCATCATTGTGTTTACATTAATATCTACTAATTCTTTAGCCGACAACACTGTTTTCTCCACCACCGAGCTAACGGGTGAGGGCAGATTTAAACTGTTTTTCTGATTGTCATAGGCCTGTGAGTAAAGAACAGTAGAAACGGTAGATTGAGCCAGGAAAAAACCAGAAGCCAATACCGCTGCACTTGAAATACATTTTCTGAAATTTACCATCTATCTTTTTTTGTTCTATAGTTTCGACGCTATAAAAAATGATTAATTATATCATTCAATAAAACGACCAAACACTTAATCAACGTCCAAAAGTAAATATTATTGTCAGAAAACGGGTCATCCTCCCGTTATAAAAGAGGCTAAAGTTTGTTAAAAATTGTTAAAAATCAACAAAAATGCTTTTTTTAATGCTTTGATATGCAGTAATTTCATCAAATTCTTTCAAACTTATCAAAACCATACTCTTGAACTTTTCATAGTTTTTCCCACGGGGAAGTTTCAGTAAAATCTGAAATTGGTATAAATTATTCAGCCTTGCAATTTGGGCTCTTTCCGGTCCTAACACACAATCTTCAGGCAGGTATTTTCTTAAGATAGATCTCATAAACTGAGAAGCACGGTCTGCTTTATCATCTCTTCTGTGTTTCAGCTCTATCATAATCAGCTTTGTAAAAGGCGGATAATGGAATTTCTGCCGTTCTGTAAGGATATATTTATAGATTTTGGCAGGGTTGTTCATTTTGATCAGCTGAAATACGGAGTGCTCCGGATTATAGGTCTGGATCAGTATCTTTCCTTTTCCGGAAACCCTTCCTGCCCTTCCTGAAACCTGGGTAATCAGCTGGTAAGCTCTTTCTTCAGCTCTGAAGTCCTGAACATATAACAAGGAATCGGCTTTGGGAATGGCCACCAGTTCTATATGATCAAAATCAAGCCCTTTGGAGATCATCTGCGTTCCTACTACAATATCAGTTTCACCTTCTTCAATTTTTTCATAGAGCTTTTCATAGGCAAACTTTTTACGCATAGAATCCACATCCATTCTATCCACTTCATTCTCGGGGAATAATTTGGAAACCTCCTCATGAATCTGCTCTACACCGACTCCCCGTTCATTCATATTTTCAGAATTACATTTTGGGCACGTTTTAGGCTTTGAAGCTTTTTGGCCGCAATAATGACATTTCATTTCATTGGCCGCTTTATGATAGGTCATTACCACATCACAGTTGGAACAATAGTTTACATAACCACAGCTCTCACATTCCACAACATTGGCATAACCCCGGCGGTTGTGAAGGACAATAGCCTGATTTTTTTCATCTACGGTTCTTTTGATCTCGTCAATAAGCCTTGTGGAAAAATTTCCGAAAACCTTTTTGGAGTCCTGGGCTTCTTTAAAATTGATCAGCTCATATTCAGGAAGATTTACATTTCCAAACCTTTCAGTGAGGAAAATGTATTTCATTTTATCTTTTCTGGCGCGGTAATAGCTTTCCACGGAAGGGGTGGCAGAGCCTAATATCACTCCCGCTTCATAGAAACCTCCCAGCACTAACGCGGCATCCTTAGCATTGAAATAAGGGGTAACTTCTCTGGGTCTGTACGCAGAATCATGCTCTTCATCCACTACAATTAACCCTAAATTCTGGTAGGGTAAAAATAAAGCATTCCGGGTACCAATAAGAATCCGGATATCATTTTGCCTGATCCGTCTCCAAACCTCTACTCTTTCAAAATCAGTCAGCTTTTGGTGGTAAAATCCTAATTGCTTGCCGTATTTTTTTTCTAATCTTTGGGTAATCTGCTTGGTCAGGGAAATTTCAGGAAGCAGAAATAATACATTCTGATCTTTCTGGATACACTCCTCTATTTTCTCTAAATAAATATGGGTTTTTCCTGATGAAGTGACTCCATGCAGTAAGACG
This sequence comes from Chryseobacterium sp. Bi04, assembly GCF_918698085.1. Classification (GTDB taxonomy): domain Bacteria; phylum Bacteroidota; class Bacteroidia; order Flavobacteriales; family Weeksellaceae; genus Chryseobacterium. The sequence continues at coordinate 106,056 of NZ_CAKKLP010000002.1, read as the reverse complement.
TTTTTCCCTTCTTCAAAAGCTTCATCTATTTCAGATTTCGCAAGCTTCTGCTGTTCAGAAAGCTCTTCCAATTCCTCTATTTCTCCTTCATAGCTTTCAATTCTATCTTTTTGCATATAATACTCCTCAACCAACCCCTTGTCTGCCAGGGCTTTGAAATGAGAACTTCCAAAATAGCCATCTTCAAACAGTTCAGCTTTTTTAACAGGAAGGTCAGGGTGTTCGGTCTGTTTCTCCAAAATAAGAAGGAACAGATCTTTCTGCTTAGGAGCTTTATTAAGCTTTAAAAGGATTTCGGTAAGGTTTTGATTGTTTAAAACATCCCCGCTAATTCTTACGTAAGCAACTTCCTTAGCTTTATATTTTTCAGCAATTTTCTCATCAATTTCAATATACTGCAGATCAATCAGTGAATTGATGGTTTTGATAATATCTTTTTTGGGAATAAATGCTTCAATATCTGTTAAATTGATAAGCTGGCGTACTTCCAATGCCTGGATAAGATACATCTCATTAACATCCAGATTTTCAAAGTTTACTACAGCGCCAGGCTTTAATTTTAAATATGTTTCACTTTCCAGCTTTAAAGAAGAGGGAAACGCCAATCTATATATTTCGCCTAAACTGCATAAGTAATAATCCGAAAGCCAATTCCAGAACGTGACCTGCTCTTCCGGAAGTATGGGTTTATCATCCAGAAGACTTATTACTTCTTTTGCTACAAAATTTTCCGGTGCGTTATCATGAAGTTCAAACACAATTCCCGTATAAATTTTCTTTCCTCCAAAAGGCACCAAAACCCGCATTCCTATTTGGATTTCCGGCATCAGGTCTTCCGGAACTTTGTATGTGAAAGATCCTTTTAAATTCAGAGGTAAAACAATTTGGACGTACTGCAAGGGAAATATTTAAAGTGTAAAATTAAATTTTTCTTCAGAGAACTGCAATCTTTTATTAATGATTCATTTCTTTTTGTTTTATCTTTATTTACTATTCTTTTTCATGGAAAACTATATTTTATTATTTTTAATCGGACTTATAGCAGGAGCCCTTAATGCAGTGGCAGGTGGTGGGTCTTTCATTACTTTTCCTGCTTTTATTTATGCAGGAGTTCCCCCTATTCAGGCCAACGCATCAAGTACAGTAGCGTTGTTTCCCGGCAGCCTGGCCAGCGCATGGAAATTCAGAGAATATATTAAGCCGTTTCCTACTATCTCAATAAAGGCAATGGTTATCCTTACTTTATTGGGTGGGTGTGCAGGTGGGATACTGCTTTTATATACTCCATCAGCAGGTTTTAATTTAATTGTTCCATGGCTTCTTTTATTGGGTTCACTTGCTTTTGCCTTTGGAAAACAAATGGGTAATTGGCTTAGAAAAAAAATACATATTGGCTCCGGGCTGGTATTAGGATCTCAATTTATTTTAGGAATATATGGTGGTTATTTTGGTGGAGCAGTAGGAATTATGATGATGGCAATATGGTCATTATTTGGACTATCCGATATTAAAGTGATTAATGCTAATAAAACACTTTTTACAGGAATAGCAAATGCGGCTGCTGTTATTTTATTTATTTCAGCAGGAAAAATATATTGGCCGGAAACCTGTACCATGATGACAGCAACAATTTTAGGAGGTTATTTTGGAGCACATTTCACAAAAAAAATTGATCCGTTGAAGTTAAGAACCGGAATTGTAATTTTTAATTTTATCATTACCACTGTTTTCTTTATCAGAACCTATATGTAGACACCACGTATCTAAAAAAACAGTTCTGCCATCTCATACCAGAATGCAGAAGTAAAAAAGCCTACAGCAATACTGACTCCGATAATAAGATTCGTGAGTTTTGTATTCAGCCTGAACTGTTCTGCAATAATGCTTGAAGTAACCAGTGTAGGCATTGCAGCCTCAAATATGGTAATTTTGGCTATATCTCCTTTTATTCCTAACAGTAAAGCCAATCCAAAGACCATTGCCGGTGCCAGAATCAATTTATAAAGCATAGACATTGACATCTGGGGAATCAATTTTTTCCAGCCGTTAAACTTTAGCTGCAATCCTACTGAGAACAAAGCTAAAGGACTTACTGTAGCTGCCAGCTTATCAAAGAAAGGTTCCGCTGCTGTAAAATCTATAAACTGTGATAATATTAACGCCGAAATACAGCCTATTAATGGTGGAAATGTCACTAACCGTTTTAAAATAAACAGAGCACTCAGCTTTCCTGACCTGCTTCCTCCTTTCACTGCAGCGATAATACCCAGTGTTGAAAGGGCAAAAAACATAGTCTGATCACAAATTATAGCAATGCTTAAGAGTCCTTCTCCATAAAAGGCGCTAATCAAAGGAAAGCCGATAAATGAAGTATTGCTATACCCGCTTGCCAGTTCTAAGGTACTCCTGGAGCGCCTTGAATATCCTTTGCTTTTACTGTAGAACATCATAAAAAAGAAACAGAAAACAGAAATAAGAAAAGTCGCCACAATTGGGAACAGCATTTCTGTCGTCCACTTTACTTTTGGAAGATATTTAAATGAAACTGCCGGCAGAGCAAGATAAAGAATCCAGGTATTGATTCCCTTATGGGCATCAGGGTGGATAGATTTTGTTGCTTTGAATACCATTCCTGCAATAATGCATACTGCAATCAGAACAAAATTTATCATAACAATAGCGAAATATGGCGCAAATTTACGGCTGATTTTTGAGCTGGAAGGGTAAAACTTATATTTTTTTGAGTATTGTTTCTCATTTTTATAACCTTACGGGTTTAAGAAACCTATAAGGTTGATTATTTAGTAAGAATCCTGTTGCTGTACTCCATTTATTGAATAAGTGATCAGGAAATTGTTTAAAATACACCTCATCATCGGATGAAAAACAAAAAAAGGACTGGTTATCTGCCAATCCTTTTAACTTAAAACTGAGTAAGTATCTTTTAATCTCTCATCACTTCCCAAAGGCTCAATATTTCAATAGTATCCAAAGGTTTTGAAAGGATAATTCTCTTTGACGTTTTAGGTAACAGATCAAAATAGTTATCACTGAAATGAGTATCTCCGATTAAATAAACATCTTTTGCCAAGACATCAGTAGACAGTTCAATTTCGGTAGATGATATTTTCTTAACGGTAATGGTGGGCTTCAGAAGTTTTATATCTTTTGGTTTATTAAAAAAGAACAGCTTCTCCTGTTGTACTGAACCGTTTACAAAATAAATCCTTAAAACAGACTTTGACAAATCGAATTTTGAAAAGTTTTCTTTTTTTATTTCCAACTGCTTTTTACTTGAATTGGCCAATAACTGATCTTTGGTATCCACAGACCAAAGAACTTTACCCTCAAAGTCCATCAGCTCTGCTCCTGACCTGATTTCTAAATCATCAAGTAAATCACTGACAAAATAAATATCAAAAGCTTCCTTTGTTTCAGAAACAGATATTAATGTAGGTTCAAAACTTCTTTTTGCCTGGTAATGAAATGCTTTCCAGTTCCCCAGATAATCAATGGAAGACCATGAAACCACCGGCCAGCAATCGTTAAGCTGCCAGTATAGAGTTCCCATATTGTAAGGTCTTGCCCGGCGGTGGGCTTCAATAGCAATCTGCATTCCTCTAGCCTGCAGCAATTGAGAAATATAATTATATTTTACAAAATCAGTCGGAATTTTATAATCGCGCTGCATATATTCATTAATAATCTCCCAACCCCGGCTATGTTTTTCATGGGCCTTAATTGCTGGATTCTGCAAATTCAAATCCGGAACTCCGCTAAACATAGATTTTGTAGTTTCTAACGTGGGCATTCCCTGAAATCCATATTCAGACATAAAACGTCCTACTTTTTCATTGTAAATTTCAAAAGGTTGTTCGCCCCACCAGACACCCCAGTAATGAGAATCTCCTTCTGTAAGGCTTTCCTTATGACCCCACCCGATTGACGGAGAACTTGGCCAATAGATATTTTTATCTGCTGTAAGGTTTTCTTTTAATGTACTTGGAATAAGGTCATGAAAAAGTTTTTTATAGTCCTTCCAAACTTGTACTGAATCGTTTTTGGAATATTTAAACTGCTTCTGATATCCCCAGTTGACAATGGCTTCGTCAATTTCATTATTCCCACACCATAAAGCTATAGACGGATGGTTCTGAAGTCTGTTGACCTGATCTTTTACTTCTTCTTTTACATTGTTTAAAAATTCTGCATCTGCCGGATAAAAGCTTCCTGCAAACATAAAGTCCTGCCACACTAAAATTCCGTTTTCGTCACAAGCTTTGTAAAATTCATCATCTTCATAGATTCCACCTCCCCAGATACGAATCATGTTCATATGAGCTTCTTTGGAATCCCTGATCAGTTTTTGGTATTTTTCTTTGGTAATTCTTGGAGAGAAGCTGTCTGCAGGAATCCAGTTTGTCCCTTTTATATACAGTGGATTTCCATTAACTTTAAAATAGAAAGACTTTCCTTTTCCATCCTTTTCCTGTACCAGTTCTACTGTTCTCAGACCGATCTTCAGTGTTTCATCAGACAAGAGTTTTGAATCCTTCTGCAATGTAATATCTATATTGTATAAATAAGGTTCTCCCCAGCCATTGGGCTGCCAAAGTCTGGGATTTTGAATAGGGTAAGGAATACTGATCTTATTCTGTCCTTTTTTTAAATGTACAGTATTTGCGTCATGATTAATATTCATCGTATATTCTCCCTCTTTATCGGCAAATATTAAGGTATGAATATTGAGATCCGCATTTTTATCTGACAAACTTTTCTGCTCAATCTTCACATGGACCAATCTGGCTGTATTCCAGAATGCAAGCTTCACATCTTTCCATATTCCGGCAGTGACAAGCCTGGGTCCCCAATCCCATCCAAACTGATATTGTGCTTTTCTGACAAAACTTCTTGGTGATTCCGGCATTGTAAAAGGAACTTTCTGAGCCAAAGTCTTTCCTGTTGCGACTGCTGATTTAAATTTAACCTGCAATATATTCTCACCACTTTTCAAGTTCTGTTTCACCGGAATTTCCCATTTCCTGAACATATTATCCGTTTTTTTCAACAGTTTCCCATTAAGATAAATTTCAGAAAACGTATCCAGTCCATTAAAAACCAAATCTATATTATGGTATTCCAGTTCTTTTGGTGAAACTCTAAAGATGGTTTGATAATCCCAGTCTTCATTCTCAATCCACTGTACCTTTTTTTCATTCTCATCTTTGAAAGGATCCTGAATAATTTTGTTACTCATTAAATCCAGATGAACCGTCCCGGGAACCTTTGCCGGAAGCCAGTTTTTATCTTTTGAGTTTTTAAATTGCCACTGCTCAGCAGACAAATCTCTTGCTGAAGATTGTGCAAAAAGAATATTCTGAATGAAAAAGAGAGCAAAAAAGATAGTTTTATTCATCAATAAGTTTATTTACATTAAGAAATGTGTAGTAATTTTGTCATCATTCCGAGGAACGAAGGAATCTCATGATGTAGGTTGGGATTCCTCTGTACGTTCGGAATGACAAAACGAACTTTATATTACCACAATTACTTAGCCTTCAAAGCAACAACCTCATCGGCATTAGCAAAAGCACCGCCATCAGTAATTGCAGAAGAGTGAAAATAACCGGCATTGGTCAACGCCCGTATTTCTTCAATATTTGAGGAACGAAGTCCCCCACCTACAAGTATTTCTATTCTTCCATTGGAAAGTTCTACCAATTTTTTAAGGTTTTCCTTTCCTTCCGACACATTAGGTTTCTGACCTGAAGTGAGAATGGTTGTAAAACCACATTCTATTACTTTTTCTAAAGACTCTTCCAGGTCTTTCGCTCTATCAAAAGCACGGTGAAAAGTACATGGAAGTGGTGCTGCCAATTCTACCAAAGCGCTGTTTTGCTCACTATTCACCTCATCATTTTCGTCCAGAATACCAAAAACAAAACCATCAACTTTTAAAGATTTCAGGTGAGTCAGGTCATTTTTCATTTGCTCAAATTCTGCTTCTGAGTAGGTAAAATCACCTCCTCTGGGGCGGATCATCACAAAAATCGGAATGTTTATTTTCTCCCGAAGTTTTTGGGCTATCTGAAAATCAGGAGTGGTTCCACCTTCACTTAAACCATCACATAATTCTATTCTGTCGGCTCCGTTTTCAAAAGCAATTATTGCTGATTCCGGATTGAAACATGCTATTTCTATTTTTGACATTTTTACTTTTATCTACTAGTTAAACTTAGTTTCTTCCTGCAGCACATCCGCAATCAGAAAAGAACCGTTTTCTTTGATTACATTAATCTTGATTGGATATTCAGCTTTGAGTTTTTTATCCGAAAGAATAATAGCAAACAAAAAGTCTTTTTCACTTTCTGCAAGTATTTTACAACTTGAAACTTTGACTTCATCCCAGTCTTGTCCGCTTATTAGAAATCCTGCACCAATTCCTGCCTTCTGAACATCAAATTTCTTTCTCCACTTATCTTGAAACTCTTTTTCGGTAAGACTGCCATCCACATCCATATCAACATTCATGGCGTCTGTTTTATAATCGTAATAATCTTCTGTCGTCATTTTCCGCATCTCCCTATCCTGGTTACTTAGATCAGTTTTAAAATAATCTTCAATGCTTTTTTCCAACCATTTTTGAGCTTCTACGTCTTCATTAACCTTAGATTTTGCATCCTGAACTACCTCTTCTTTTACCTGGGGCTCGGGTTGTATTACATTCTCCTTCTTTTCTTCCTTACATGCTATAATTAAAAACAAGGAAGCGATAATCGTTCTTTTCATATTTTTGTTTAATCTATATTTTGTTTTGGCTAAAGCCAATATAACTGTAACTTATTTGTTGGAATACGCAAAGACGCAAAAGTTTGTTCATTTGTATGTTTATAAGACGCAAAGATTTTATCTCCGATAAAATTGATGAGTGTTTAGTAGAGAAAAATATACTTCTTGCTGAACATATTTGATTTTCTCTTACAACTTAAAAACAGCTTACTATTTTAAAATTTTTGTGTCTTTGCATATTCCAAATTCATTTATTTCAAAGCAAATTCGGGGGTCTCAAGACGGTTTCCTTTCTGGTCATATACCGCAAAGTTAAATCCATCCTGAATACAGTAAGATCCGTATTCTCCTTTCTTATTGAGGGCAATAAATCCTACCTGAATATCTTTTAAATTTTTGTTTCTTCTCTGATTGATCTTTACAATTCTCTCTACAGCTTCTTTACAGGCTTCCTGTGGATTTCTACCCTGTCTCATCAGCTCAACCACAAGGTGTGTTCCCACGGTTCTGATCACTTCTTCGCCATGACCGGTTGCTGTTGCTGCCCCTACTTCATTATCTACAAATAACCCGGCTCCGATAATTGGAGAATCCCCTACTCTTCCATGCATTTTGAAGGCCATTCCGCTGGTAGTACAGGCTCCGGAAAGGTTTCCCTGTGCATCCAGGGCTATCATTCCTATGGTATCATGATTTTCAATATTGGCAATAGGTTTATACTGGCTGGTTTTAAGCCATTCTTTCCATTCTTTTTCTGATTCGGGAGTAAGAAGATTTTCTTTTTTAAACCCTTGTGAAAGGGCAAACTGCAGGGCTCCATCTCCTACCAGCATTACGTGAGGGGTCTTTTCCATTACCGCTCTGGCCACAGAAATAGGATTTTTAACATGTTCCAGGCAGGCTACTGAACCGATATTATAATTTTCGTCCATAATACAGGCATCAAGCGTTACCCTACCATCCCTGTCCGGGCGGCCACCATAGCCTACACTTCTTTCTTTAGGATCCAGCTCTACAAGGCGAACTCCTTTTTCAACCGCATCTAAAGCTTTTCCTCCTTTCCCAAGAACAGTCCAGGCTTCTTCGTTGGCTTTTAGACCAAAATTCCATGTAGAAAGGACAATAGGTTTGTTTACCACTTTGATATTTTCCGGTAATTCACTAGCCATTAAGTCTAAAGGATTTACCGCAAGTGCAGCTGTTGCGATCCCCAGTTTTTTGATAAAACTTCTTCGGTTATTGTTCATTGTATTCAAAATTATATAATACGACGCAAATATCTAAAAAAAACTTCAATGACACCCTCGAAATGGTGTAACTAGAGCTTCGTCTATTATTTTTATTATCTTTACCTTTGTAATGGACTTATTCAAAACTTTCAGAAATATTGTATTCTTTCAGGAATTATCTGATGAGGAAATTACTATTTTGGTCAATATCAGTACTCCAAAACTCCTTCAGAAAAAAGAAAAACTGGCAGAACCCGGTCAGTCTTTCAATCATTTATTCATACTTTCCCATGGGTTATTAAGATTTTTCTTTGATGATGAAAACGGGGTTGAAACGAATCTCTTTTTACCTTCAGAAAAAGAAGCCGCTATTATGGAAAGTCCGGAATCTTATTTACAGGAAAGCAACAGAAAATACACCATTGAGGCTGTCATTGACACGCAGCTTTTCCTGTTTAATAAAAGTGAATTTGAAGAAACAGCATTTCAGTATAGAGGAATCTATACCATGTACCTCAGATCTTTAAAACAGATTATTGGTATATTAAAAGTACGCACTGAACAATTCTGTTCTACTTCTCCCCATTCCCGTTACGAAGATTTTCTGGAGAACCGTCCTTTTACCTCTCAAAATGCCAACAGAAAATATATTGCAAACTTTCTGGGAATTACCCCCAACTCTCTTTCCCGTATGACCGCAAGGATTCATAAAAAAAGGAACGAAAGAAAAAAATAACTTAGGAATATTTTTTCTCATTTTATTCCTCCTACTTTTGTTTACTCAAAGTACTAGTACACAAAATAAGTAAGCAGAATGAGAAAAATATCACCCATAAAAAAAGTATACTATTGAACAATCTTTAATCTTCCCAAAGATTCAAAGTGGCCGGCCGGATATTCATGATGGTAAGGTTACAACCTTGTTTTACACTTAATTTTCACTAAACCTTATTCAATTATTTTATGCAAAGAATATCCTTACTTCTTTGCCTGTTGTTATCATGTAATTTGATACAGGCATCAACGGGCAATATGGAAGACAATATAGCGAATGCCGCTTCATGGCTGATTTTATTTATTCTACCCATTGCGGGAATTTATCTTTTCTGGAAAGCTCATATCTATCCGGAAAAAGTAGCAGAAAAAAAGAATCATCCTCAATTGAATGCCATAAAAAGTATGTGCCTCCTTTCCCTTGTTTTCGGAGGTCTATTATGGCCGGTTGCTTTAATCTGGGCCAACTATGATTATGGTAATCAAAAAAAAGAAACAGACATTACGGAACCTGAAAAAGAACTTAATACGACAGAAAACTAACACTTATGCTGGAATTACTCATCGCCATATATGCCGGAATCTGCTGGCTGCTTATCAAAAAATTTAAACTTATTCCCTGGACATTCACCACACAGGTGGTTGTTTATTCTCTTCCTATTTTTGGAAGCATCGCTTTAATATTAAGCCTTAACTATTATTGTCCTATTACCTCTGATGTTAAAGTAGGAAACAGAAGTGTAGATATAACAACCCAGGTTCTGGGAAAGGTAAAAAAAGTATATGTAGCAACCAATCAGGAAGTAAAGAAAGGAGATACATTATTTGTTCTTGACAGAGAACCTTATCTACAGGAGATCAAATCTTTGGAAGCCAAACTCAGTAATATGAAAGCTACTGTAAGCTCTTATAATACTGATATCTCTGCTTCCCAGAAAAACATTTCCGGTTTACAATCACAGCTGGATCTTGCCAACAAAAGAGTGAGGCAATATCAGGAATTGGTAGAAGCTGGAGCAGCTAATAGATTTGATCTTGAACAAGCTGTAACCAATGCACGTGATTTACAATCCCGTATCAGTGCAGCACAATCCCAGCAACAGTCTTTGGAAACCAAATCCAATGCTTCCTACAACGGAGAAAATTCTTCTGTATCTGAAATCCAGGCTAAACTGGAGCAGGCAAAATGGAATTTATCTCAAACGGTTGTTTTGGCTCCTACAGAGGGAATCATTCCTAATGTTCAGCTTAATGAAGGGGCAATTATGGCACCTTTTAAATCAGCATTTGTTTTAATTCAAAAGCAACAGTCTATTATCGGATTTTTTGCTCAGAATGAATTGGAAACGGTGAAAAAAGGAGATGAAGTAGAGCTAGCCCTTAAAACAGAACCGGGAAAGGTGGTGAAAGCCAGACTTGAATATGTAATTGATGCAACCAGCCAGGGGATTATGAATAATGCGGGAGGAATGCTGGGAGGAAATGGTTCTACAGCCGGACTTCCTGATACTGCCAGACAATTACCGGAAACAGACGGAAAGCTTATTGCAAAATTTGTACTGGAAGAAAACCAGGAACAACTCACTGTAGGAGCAAGAGGAACTGCGGTCATTTATTCTGATCATATCAAACCATTGCACCTTATCCGAAAAGTGATGGTTCGTGTAAGCAGTAAAATTAACTTCCTGATTCCCAAACTTCATTAAAATGTATAAAAAATTAATTTTATTGGGAATACTTTCTATAAGTTTAAGTTCCTGTATAGGCTATAAAGAGCCCACTAAAGAAAATATGGCCCAACTCAAGGAGAACAGTGAAATTGCTACTCACATTCAAATTCCGGATGATTGGATTTTTGACAGAAAAGCAAATGCAAGATCTCTTTCCTATGAATGGATTACAGATATAAAGACACCTCAATTAGAAACACTTATCAATGAAGGGATGCTGTATAATGCAGATATTATCATCGCTAAAGAAAAGCTTAATCAGGTTGAATTGGCTATGGAAATTGCAGGAAGTGATCTTTATCCCAGTATCAGTGCTGTTGCCAATACATCTCATAATTTGGTGAGCGAAAGGCAAATCCAGCGTCTGGCGTTAAAAGCAAGTTGGGAAATAGATTTATGGGGCAAAAATAAAGCTTCACAAATGGCGAGTACAAGTGATTATTTTTCTGCAAAATACCAAAATATCCTCTTGCATCAATCTATAGCCATGATGATAGCTAAAGCTTATTTTTTAAATATTGCAGGAAATATCCAGGAGTATAAAATTGAAACTTATATTCAAAAATCAAAAGAGCTGGAAAAGCTATATATGATTCAAAAAAGGGTTGGAACAGCTAATGCATTAGATTTATCCAATATATCTGCAGAAATTATTTCACTACAGGGATATCTTGAAAAGATCAAAAATGCGAATACCCAATCCAGAAGATCATTGGAATTACTGACAGGAAAATATCCGGAGGGAAAACTAAGTACACAAAATTCTTTTACTCCCTTAAAGAATGATATCCCACTATCTTTTCCATTGCAGCTTTTAGAAAGCAGGTCAGATATACAGGCTCGCCATTTCCAAATAGAAAAAGCTTTTTACGAGGTACAGCAGGCTAATGCGGCAAGGCTTCCTTCATTGAGCATCAATACTTCTTTAGGAACAGCCAGCAGTAATGCTGAGTCTATCAATTCTTTGTTTTCCAATCCATTATTAAAAGTAGGCAGCGGGCTGGTTTCCCCGGTATTCAACCATGGAAAGCTTAAAAAAAATGTAGAAATAAAAAACTCCCAACAAAAGCAAGCTGTAGAAGAATATTCAAAAACAGTTCTTAATGGTTTGAATGAAGTAGAATCATCTTTAGCTAACCTGCATTCTATAGAAAAACAACGTTTTTATAACCAAAGTGCCATCGATGAACTTAAAAACAATATTGAGCTCACTCAAAAACAGATAAAAGTGGGTTCAAGTAATAGTTTTATACTGGTTCGGAAGCAGCGGGATCTTCTTAAAAATGAAATGAATCTCATCAATCTGGAACTTCAGTACAGGATAGAACGGATCAACCTCTATATGGCTTTAGGAGCAGGAAACTTCATATTTTCATAATTTTATACCAAAAGACTGCTGATAGAATCAGCAGTCTTTTTTATTCAATACCCATCAAGTCTTTAGGAATTATCACGTCTTCAACTGTGATGTATAAAGTTGGCCGTTGTCTATATTCGACATCAATGTGGAAGTTTATCTCTGAAATATCCATATACCCATGTTCCTGCAATGGCACTTAAAAGGGTAACGGATACGGCTACAGCCCCTGTTCCTATCTGAGCAAAGAGTGGCCCGGGACACGCCCCCGTAATCGCCCATCCAAAACCGAAAATCACCCCTCCGTAGACCTGACCTTTATTAAATTTTTTAGGGGACAGTGTAATAGGCTCTCCGTCAATTGTTTTTATATTCATTTTTTTGATCAGCCATACTGAAATGATTCCCACCAGAACAGCACTTCCAATAATTCCGTACATATGGAAAGACTGCAGGCGAAACATTTCCTGTATTCTGAACCAACTGATCACTTCGGCCTTCACAAAAATAATTCCGAATACTATTCCTGCTATAAGATATTTCAGGTTATAATACCATTTATATTCATTGTCATTCATATTGATATTTTTCACATCACCTCTATAACTATTTTTTCCTATTTTTTTTCTCATTTTAATTCTGTTTCTAAAATTAGACTTATAAAGAAAGGATTACCGGCAGAATCAGATTGGCCATTAAAAATCCACCTATCATAAAACAGATGGTAGCGACTAAAGACGGCCACTGTAAATTGGAAAGTCCCATAATAGCATGTCCACTGGTGCATCCTCCTGCATATCTGGTTCCGAATCCTACCAAAAACCCACCTACCACCATCATGATAAAGCCTCTCAGGGTAAATAAGCTTTGAAAATTCATCAGCTGTACGGGAACAAGGTTGCTATAATCTGTAATTCCATATCCGGCCAATTCTGTTTTCAGATGGTGATTAACGGTTATTTCTGCGGGATTCATTAAAAAATTGGCGGCAATTAAACCTCCGAAGAAAATTCCCAGTACAAAAAACAGATTCCAGGCCTCTTTTCTCCAGTCGTATTTGAAAAAGCTCACATTGGCCGGTATACAGGCAGCACATATATGCCTCAGCGAAGAGCTTATCCCGAAGGATTTATTTCCCATGATCAGTAAAGCGGGAACGGTAAGCCCAATCAACGGACCTGCAATATACCAGGGCCATGGTTCTTTTATAATCTCCAACATCTTTATTTTTTTAATCTAATTTATTTAAAACTTTAGTCTGACACACAAAATCACCTTTTACCAGGCTTTAAAACCTTCTAAAAAACCTAAAACCTGATCTAAACCTACTTTATCACAGCTTCTTTTTCAGTTTGCCTGATACAAATTTCCTGCTTTCTAATTTTTTATACCGCTACTTTTGTTACATAAAGATGAATAGAGATACAAATAGTAAGATAAGCCATTACTAGGAGGAAGCCTGGACAGTACGTGAACGTTAAAGTTCATGGATATAACCACCCCGTCAAAAATTCTTTGAATTTTCGCCACCCCTCCAGCGGAGGGGAATGTGAGTACTTTTTATTAACTTGGATTTTTGCTATAAATTGTCTTTTTTCAGAAGAAGGATTTTGTTTCTGCCCAGTTTTACTGTTCCTTCTTCTTCCAGCTGTTTAAGAAGTCTCGATACCACTACCCTGACTGTTCCCAGCTCGTTGGCAAGCTGTTCATGAGTTGTAATGATCGTTTCAGAACCAGTAATTTCAGATTTCTTACAGAGAAGATTCAGTAATCTTTGATCTACTTTTTTAAAAGCAATCGCATTGATGATATCCAGCAGCTCTTCAAAACGTTTATGATAAAGTCTGAAAATATAATCTAACCACTCCGGATGTTCTTTAATAAACAGAGAGGCCTGATCTACCGGCAGGAAAAGAATCTCCGCTTCTTCCTCTACCTCAGCTTTAACAATACTTTTCTCATTGTGCATTCCCCCAAGGAAAGACATAATACAGCTTTCCCCGGATTTGATATAATACAGCAGGATTTCCCGGCCGTCTTCTTCCGTCCTGATCACTTTGATCATTCCTTTCATTACAATAGGAATAGCGCGAATGGAAGCATTTTCGTCTAAAATAATATCTCCTTCACTGTAATTTTTCGTTGTTCCCAACCGGTATAGCTTTTCTACAAGATCCGGTAATGATGAGAATTCTGAAGAAAGTACACTTTCCTGCATTGTTAGTTCAATTTTGGCTAATTTACGCCAATTTCATCAACAAAAAGCCATGCTTTGGAATCTGCTCCGGGGTTTCCTGCCGGAATAATCCCTGCATTTTCTATGATCACCTTCAGGTATTTTGCATTTTGAGAACCTGCATTCAATTTGATTTTTCCTTTGGCATTTTGAATCTCTTCTTTTCCGATCTCTTTTATGAGTTTAAAATTCTTATTATCATCGGAAACAAAAATTTTAGCCGATTTAGCGAGATGAATCCAGCTTCCTTTATTTTCAAGGGTATTAAAATAAACTTCTGAAAAACCTGTTTTCTGTCCAAAATCTATGGTTGCTACCACATCTTTCCCATCAAAGCCCAGCCATGTTTTACCAAGCTGTTTCATATTGCCTATAATCCCATCTACCAAAGTGGAAGCGCCACCAAATGAATAATTTTCACTCGGCTGATTTTCAAGAGTTATTTTTTTTCCCGTAGTTTTTGAAATAGTAAACTGTTGTGAAGATATTGAACTTTTCAATTGACCATTTTCAAAATAAGCTGATTTGACAGTCATAGACTTAGGAATTGAAATGGGCCCCTGGTAATTTTTTGAATTGATCATTGGATCTGTTCCATCTAAGGTATATCTTACTCCCTTTGCATCTTGTGAAGTGGATAATTCATAGGTAATGCCGTTATTACCGGGAACTATTTTTCCGGTAATATTGTAAATACTTTTAGCATAATTAACACCCATTTTATCCAAAACTTTGAACTGACTAATCACTCTGTTTTCAAATTCTTTATAATTTTTAGGATCTGATGTTCCCCATCCTACTTCTGAAAGGGCCATCAACCTCGGGAATATCATATATTGAACCTGCTTAAAATTATCAATATATTCTGTCCAAAGATTGGCCTGAACTCCCAATATATATTTTGCCTGTTCTGCATTCAGTTCTGCAGGAATCGGATTATAAGAATACACTTTTTCCAATGGAGTAAAGCCTCCGAAAGCATTGGGTTCTGATTGTGGATCTCCCTGATAATGGTCAAAATAACAGTATGCTCCCGGTGTCATCACTGCAAAATGTTTTGCTTTTGCTGCTTCAATTCCTCCGTTTACTCCGGTCCAGCTCATTACCGCCGCATTAGGAGCTAATCCTCCTTCTAAAATCTCATCCCATCCGATGATCTTTCTGCCTTTGCTGTTCACATATTTTTCAATCCTCTGGATAAAATAGCTTTGTAAGCCATGCTCATCTTTTAAATTATTTTTCTTAATCAATTCCTGGCAATGGGCACATTCTTTCCATCTTGTTTTCGGACACTCATCACCCCCAATATGGATATACTGAGAAGGAAACAGCCGGATCACCTCATCTAAGACATTCTCCAAAAATGTGAATGTTTCATCTTTGGGACAGAAAACATCATCCATAACGCCCCATTTTGTTGCTGATTCAAAAGGTCCCTTTGTACAGGCCAATTCAGGATATGCTGACAATGCAGACAATGCATGTCCCGGCATTTCTATTTCCGGAACAACGGTTATATGTCTTTCCTGTGCATATTTTACCACCTCTTTTATTTGTTCCTGGGTGTAAAAGTAAGGTCCATAAGGTTTTCCGTCAAAAGTATTATCAGCGTAAGCACCAATCATGGATTCCTTACGTTTAGAGCCTATCTGGGTAAGCTTTGGATATTTTTTAATCTCAATTCTCCATCCCTGATCATCGGTTAAATGCCAATGAAAAGTATTTAATTTATACATGGCCAGATAATCAATGTATTGCTTTACTTCATCAACAGTAAAAAAATGTCTTGATACATCTAAATGCATTCCACGCCATGCAAATTTAGGCTGATCTTCAATTCTTAAGGCTGGAATTTTTTTATCTTCTCTATGCTCTTCAAAAAGCTGAATCAATGTCTGAAGCGCCAGAAAATATCCCTGTTTTGTATAGGAACTGATAAAAATTCCTTTTGGAGAAATAGTAAGTGTATATTTTTCTCTAACATCTTCAGTAGTAACAGGAATTTTTGGTTGTGGAACCAGCGCCTGGGTAAGGTGGGCCCCTTCTGTTTTACTGCTGTATTTAAATTTAACCAGTGAACCGAGACGTTTTTTGAAATAGTCTGTTTCCTCTTTTGGAAGCTTGTCATTCAATACCAATGTTTCAGGAATTATAAATTCCCCTTCTGTTATGTTTACAGTTTGGGGATAGGGAATTAAATTAGGCTTTTTCTGGGCGTAAAAAACAGTTGAAAAAAGAGCTGAAAGCACAAGAATAAAATTTCTCATTGAAGGTGTATTAATGTTTTAGCTAATATAACTTTTTTCTAAAAGCCTTTAGTTGTTTAGTTATTAAAATAGCGCTTAAGTTTTTGAAATTCTTTGCTTCCATTCTTTTACATTATTTTTTTAAACTTACCTAAACATTTAAAATAAAAAATTCGTTTTTTTTTCTGGTTTACTTTTTGATAAGTGTAAGCAATTAAGGAATTAAACATTTAAATTTGTAAAAAAAATACGATGAAAAAAAACATTTTTATAGCAGCCGGGTTATTATTTTCAATTTCTACACAGGCTCAGCTTTTAGATATTTTAAAATCTACAGTGAAAGATAAAACAGGTGTTGATCTGAATGCTCCTGTAAAAACAAAAGGTTCTGCAACCACAACCACACCTGCTACTTCTACGAAGATACCCGCTACTTCAACAGCCAATCTAGGAAATCTCACTTCCTCACAGATTTCATCAGGATTAAAAGAAGCTTTAAGCATGGGAGTGACCGATGGAGTAAAGAAACTGGCTTTAACTGATGGTTTTTTCAAGAATGAAGCTGTAAAAATTTTAATGCCTGAAAAATTAAGAAAAATAGATACTACATTGCGTTCTCTGGGAATGGGAAGTCTTGCTGATGAAGGAGTAAAATTATTAAACAGAGCTGCTGAAGATGCGGTAACGGAAGCTGCCCCTATTTTTGCCACTGCAATTACCTCCATGACAATTACAGATGCTAAAAATATTTTGTTGAGTACTGATAATGCTGCAACCAATTATCTTCAAGGTAAAACTCAGAGCCAGCTATTTACGGCTTTTCAGCCTAAAGTAAAAGCATCTCTTGGAAAAGTGGGTGCAGACACAGTATGGAAAAGCCTTATTTCAAAATATAATACCTTCACAGGACAGGCTGTAACTACTGACCTTAACGAATATGTGACTACGGAAACCATCAACGGGGTTTTCAAAATGGTGGCTCAGAAGGAAAGTGGAATACGAAACACTCCGGCAATGAGAACTACAAGTATTTTGCAGAAAGTTTTCGGAGCACAGGATGGGAAATAAAAAATTAGCTTGATACAAACCTCAGCATTACAATATAAAAAGACTGTTTCATTATGAGACAGTCTTTTTGTTTGACTTTAATTTCTTCTATTTTGAAATTGAAGATTTGATGTAGTCAATTTAAAAAGTATAAAAACCTTGTCAGTGGCAAGGTGCTTTTATTTAGAATTGCATTTCAGGAATTTCTCCTTCAATGATCAAATCTGCTTCAGTTGATTTTATAATATGTTCTACTGAAACACCAGGAGCCCTTTCTATCAATTTAAATCCTGCCGGTGTTACATCCAAAACGGCTAATTCAGTAACCACTCTTTTTACACAGTTTACTCCTGTCAGTGGAAGTGTACATTTTTTCAGGATTTTGCTTTCTCCAGCTTTGTTGACGTGCATCATGGCTACGATAATATTTTCGGCGGAAGCTACTAAATCCATAGCTCCTCCCATTCCTTTCACCATTTTCCCGGGAATTTTCCAGTTGGCAATATCTCCGGTCTCTGAAACTTCCATCGCTCCAAGAATGGTAAGGTCTACCTTCTGGCCACGGATCATTCCGAAGCTGAATGCAGAATCGAAGAATGAACCTCCTTCTAAAATAGTGATTGTTTGTTTTCCGGCATTGATGATATCTGCATCTTCCTCACCTTCGAAAGGGAAAGGTCCCATTCCCAAAACTCCATTTTCACTTTGGAATTCTACGGAAATACCATCCGGAACATAGTTGGCAACCAATGTAGGAATTCCTATTCCCAGGTTTACATAATAGCGATCTTTCAGTTCTTTTGAAATTCTTTTGGCAATTTGTTCTTTTGTAAGCATAATAAAAACTTAGACTGCAATTTAATTATTTTCAACTGAATACAAAAGGTGTTTGTTGAGCTTAACAATTAACAGTGTTAGTTAAAATAATATCATTAATTTTGCAATATTATTTACTAGAATGAAAATACTTTTAAGATACCTTAAACCTTACCAATGGTTGATCATTATATCTTTGCTGTTGGCAACCATTAACCAGGTTTTCTCGTTATTTGCTCCGGCAATTACAGGTAATATCCTGGACCAGCTGGTCACTCACCCTAATTTTTTTGATAAGGAAAAGCTCTTATCCAGAAACCTGAATGAATATTTATATGGAACTTCAGTTTACCATGGTGCTTTTTATTTTTTAGGATTACTTATAGGAACAGCAATGGTAAGCAGAATTGCCAAGGCTTTTCAGGATTATGTGGTAAGTGTTATCACCCAGAAATTTGGGGCAAAAATCTTCACAGATGGTTTAAAACATTCAATGGCCCTGCCATATCAGGAATTTGAGGACCAAAGGAGTGGTGAAACTTTATCTATTTTAACGAAAGTAAGAGAAGATTCTGTAAAATTCATCACCAATTTCATCAATATTTTCTTTGGAATCTTAGTCAGTATCATTTTCGTTTCTGTGTATGCTATCCGGTTACACTGGTCGATTATGCCGGTATATATCTGCGGAATATTTCTGATCGCATTTATCACCAATTTATTGAGTAAGAGAATAAAAAGCATTCAGAAAAATATTGTTTCTGAAACTACGGCTTTAGCGGGAAGTACAACGGAAAGCTTAAGAAATATCGAAATTGTAAAGAGCTTAGGACTCACCAATCAGGAAGTGATCCGATTGAACAATAATACTTACAAAATTTTAGGGCTTGAGCTCAGAAAGGTTAAAAGTATCCGTTCTTTAAGTTTTATTCAGGGAACGATGGTCAATTTTCTTCAACAGCTGATCACATTGACCTTATTATTTTTAATTTTTAAAAACGTTGTCACTCCCGGGCAATATCTGTCTCTGATGTTTTATGGTTTTTTCATTTTCGGGCCAATGCAGGAAATCGGGAATATCATTATTTCTTACCGTGAAGCTGAAGCTTCTCTCTTCAATTTTGACAATTTAATGAAGAAAGACGTGGAAGAAAAGCCTCTTCACCCTAAACAAATTGGCGCTATTGAAGAATTGGAGTTTAAGCATGTATCTTTCAAGCATCAATCTGCACAATATAAGGCCCTGAATAATATTTCTTTTGATGTTAAAAATGGAGAAACCATTGCTTTTGTGGGGCCAAGCGGTTCCGGGAAAAGTACATTGGTCAAATTACTGGTGGGACTTTACAGGCCTCAGGAAGGAAATATCTTTTATAATACGATCAATGGAAAAGAATTTGATTTTGACGAACTGAGAAATCAGATTGGTTTTGTGACGCAGGACACTCAGCTTTTTGCCGGAACCATCAAGGAAAACCTTCTTTTTGTCAATCCGAAAGCTACAGAATCTGAGCTGGCCGCAGCTTTGCAAAAATCCAGCTGTACCGCATTGCTGGAAAGGGCAGAAAAAGGTATAGAAACCGTAATTGGAGAAGGAGGACTGAAGCTTAGTGGTGGTGAAAAACAAAGGATTGCCATTGCCAGAGCACTTTTAAGAAAACCTCATCTATTGATATTTGATGAAGCCACTTCAGCATTGGACAGTATTACGGAGGAAGAAATAACTTCTACGATAAAAGATATTTCAAAACAAAAGGAACAAATTACTGTTCTCATTGCTCACCGTTTAAGTACGATCATGCATGCAGACAGAATTTATGTTCTTGAACGTGGGCAAATCGTGGAAACAGGATCTCATGAGAATTTAATTTCTGAAAAAGGGTTGTACTATGCCATGTGGCGGCAACAAATCGGAGAAAGGAAAACGCTTATTTCACAAGCATAAAAACAAAGCGCTGAAAATACATTACATTCAGCGCTTTGTTTTTTTTATGGTCAATAGAAATAGAATCAGAAATTATTCTTTAGTTCTCACTGTTCTCTGCTCTATTCTCTTTTCAAATTTTTCTCCCTGGAAAATTCTCTGGATCATGATTCCCGGAATGTGAATCTGATTAGGATCCAGCTCTCCCGGTTCCACCAATTCTTCTACTTCAGCAATGGTGATTTTAGCGGCTCCTGCCATAGGATGGTTAAAGTTTCTGGCAGATCCCTTAAAGATAAGGTTGCCGGCATGATCACCCTTCCATGCTTTTACAATAGAAAAGTCTGCATCATAAGCATGTTCCAGAATATGAGGTTTTCCGTTAAATTCCTTTACTTCCTTTCCTTCTGCGATTTCAGTACCATAGCCTGCCGGCGTATAAAAAGCTGGAATTCCGGCCTGAGCTGCTCTGCATTTTTCTGCTAAAGTGCCCTGCGGCGTAAGCTCCACATCCAATTCACCTGAAAGCATCTGTCTTTCAAATTCAGCATTTTCGCCTACATAAGAAGAGATCATTTTTTTAATCTGTCTTTTGTGAAGCAATAATCCTAATCCGAAATCGTCTACTCCTGCATTGTTTGAAATACAAGTCAGCTCTTTTACATCACTTTCTACCAAAGCATTGATTGAGTTTTCAGGGATACCGCAAAGCCCAAATCCGCCAAGCATCAGTGTCATTCCATCTTTAATTCCGTCGATGGCTTCCTTTGCATTTTTTACTCTTTTATCTATCATGAAATATTAGATTTTTCTGTTGGCTAAATTTAATAAATTTTCCCATATATATGATGATTGGAAATGATACTGAAATCCTGTTTTTTTTTCAATAGCATTTTTTAATATTTAAAACCATTATAATCAAATATTTATCAATAAAAACGAACAGACCTGTTCATTTTTTTCATATTTCTCATCAAATTGATTTATATTTGAAGCTGTAAATTCAGAAATATTATATCTTATACTTCGCATGTAATTTATGTAGACACAACTTCAATCTAAAATTATTTCCTGGCAGCTTACTGCCTTTACGATCCTTTTCAACCTTTTAAGGTTATCTATTTTCAATATGCAAACACACTAGTCAGGACATCAACCATAAACTTAATAAAAAAGCATGAAAAAATTATTTACTTCAGCATTACTTGCCTTAGTACTCAGCATCAACGTATATGCACAGGAAAAAACTTATTTTGATGAAAACTGGGAAAAAACCACCCAGGCTAATATGGAATATTACCGTGAAGCATATCCGAAAGGCAAACTTACACTCATCAAAGATTTTTATAAAAACGGAACGCTGCAAATGGAGGGTCTTGCCTCTGATACCACTCCAGGCAGTGAAATTTTTGAAGGAAAAGTGACCTGGTATACTCCTGAAGGAAAAGTCATGAACTTCGTCACCTATTCTAACGGCAGGCAGGCAGGCCCTTCTCAATCCTATGATGCCAGCGGTAAACTGATAGAAGATGTAGTATATAAAGCTGACGGTACGTTCAGCGGAAAATCCTTTAGCTATAAAGACCCGGAAAGTGAGTACTACTACAACTCTCTCACTCTATATGAAAACTCTACACCAACCCAAACGATTATTTATGACGAAGATATCAAAGGTATCAGATCTGAATCCATTATCAATAAGAATGGGGGCTATGAAAATAAATATTATGGTGAAAAAGGTAAATATATTGGCAGCGCAACCTCTGAGTCCGGCAGCGAAAGTACACAGGTAGAATATTACTATAATCCAATGAGGGTTTCCAAAATTGAAAAATATAAAGGTGACGGCAGCATAAAAGAAGGCGTTATCTATGGAAAAAATGGAAAAATTCTGCAGGAGCAAAAGAGAAATAAAAAAGACGGTTATAAAACCACATATGATGAATCCGGAAAAAAAACAGCTCATTTAATCTATCAATATGATAAAGAAAATGATACCTATAAACCAATGGATGGTGAAGACTATCAGTTTAGCTATGATTACAGCTCTATTTCAACTGTTGATGTTTATAAAAACGGACTCACCACACTTAATAAGATATTTGACGAAAACGGGAAGCTTTCTACAGAAACATCCCTAAATGACGGTTCTACCCAGGAAATTAAATATTATTCGCCGGATGGAAAATTAAAATCCACGTTAACGTATAAAGATGATTTGCCTTTTAACGGAACTTCCTACGATGGGCTTACCGAAAAGCTGTATAAAGATGCTGTTTTAGTCAGCAGCAAGGTATATTATGAGGAGAAAAAGCTGAAATCTGAAAAGAAATTAAACTCTAAACAGGATGCTTACGATGCAACCGTTTATGATGATAAAGGAGCTATTTTGTACACTTATAGCCAACCATTAAGTGAAGATGGAGACGATGATTACAGCTTTACAGCACAAGTTGTACAGTATGTAAAAGGGAAACCTGCCAATAAAGCTTCTGTAAAAGCCGGCATTCTTCAGAGCGGAAAAATCAAATTCAAATTAGCAAGCGGAGCAAGGGAGCTTGAGCGCAGCGGAAAATGGATCTTATTAAAAATTTACAGCCCGGAAGGAAAACTTCTTCAGGATACTAAGATTCTGGCAGATACCGGGGATAATTATTTTGCTACGGATAATCAAACTTTTATTCTCGAAGAGTATTTACACCCAGATGTTGAATAAAACACCAATTAGTTTATTATATCAAAAAGCAGCTTCATTTTTTTGAGGCTGCTTTTTTTATATAAGGGTGAATGTATACTCTCTTATTCTTCCTCAATGCTAAAAAAACAGGCTGTCGTTTCTGACAGCCTGTTTATCTTTTATGTTGATTTTCCTTTTTACTGAATAATCAGCTTCAAAGTAAATAATTTTCTACCATGTACTTTTACAAAATATACTCCTTTCGGAAGATTCTCATTCACTAAAGAGAAACGTTGGTTATTGATATTTTTTGATACATACAGCAATTCGCCGGATGCAGATACCAGTTCAATTTTCTCAATCGGATAATCACTTTTAATGAAAGTAGGCTCTCCCGGTTTAGTAGGGTTTGGATATAACACTACATTTTTTTCGGTACTTCTTGTCTCCTCTGTTCCTAAAGTGGGTGAAGTTACCTGAAACTGTACCCTGTTTGAAACCTCGGTATAAGAATCATTGGTAAACATCACCATATAATAATTTCCTGGTGTGGCAGGTACTGCCGTTCCCTGAATCGTTTTTGTTCCCTGTGTAATCCCATCAAAATAAGTATAAGAAACAAAATTATCATCCGGAGTCTGAATATTTTGCGGATAAATTCCTAACCAGTCTTTAATAATCCCCGGAGAATCTGTCCATGATGCGGTGATGCTTTCTCCAAGGGTATAAACCGGCTTGTTGGTCCATAATTCAGTAACAATATCTCCTACTTTAAAGAATACTTTTTCTCCAATTCCGGTATAGCCATCTTCCAATAAATACTGAGCGTAATAATACCCTTTTGGAAGACCCGTAAAGTTGAGGGTTCCTGACGCCGTTGTCACATAGCTCCATTTTAAAGAATTAGTGGTTCCCGGAGTCTGTCCCATTTTGTAGATACCAATCCAGTCTTTCACCAGGTTGGGTCCGTTGCTGAAGTTAATAACTACTGTACCTCCTACAGGATACGCATCAGCTGTGGTTTGCAGCTGAACTTTCGGACCTACATAGAAGCTTTTTCTTCCTGTAATTTCAGTATAGCCACCGTTGGCAAAAAAGCCTGCAAAATATTGTCCTTTAGCAGCTAAGCCATTATTAAAAGTAACTGTTCCTGCAGTCTGTCCGTTGGTATAAATAAATCCTTGAGAAGTTGTAGTGGCTGGAGTTTGTCCTTTTTTATAAAGCCCCACCCAATCCTGCTGATTTCCAGGGCCTCCTGTGAAAGTGGCAACTATCGGTTCGTTTTGGGTATATTCAGTTTTATCTAAAGCAAATGTAGGATTGGAAACCACACTTCCTACGATTTCAAACTGTTTTACATCACTCCAGTCGCTCCATTCAAGGTTTCTGTCTCTGTAACGTGTTTTCACATAATAAGTACCATTCGGGATAGAATTAGTCGCCAGCATTACTTTTGTAATATCTACTCCATCATTAAGGTTTTTAGCTTTATCCGGATTTCCGTTTCCGTCTTTTCCGAACCAGTTTTCAAAATCACGGTAGACTTCTTTTTCAATAACAGAAAAATCTGCTGCTTTACTGATCAGAAACTGGGTAGTATTTAAAAGTTCCCCGTTTGAAGATGAAAATGCACTTCCATTCAATGTTAAAGGTAAGGTAATTGGGCCGGTAAAAGTATTGGTAACAGATGGTTTCGCCGGTTTCGGCTGGTTCTTATACCTGTGGAAAGAATCTACCAGTTCATTATTTTTCTTCGTGTATATTCCTCCGATAGAGTAACATTCTACATCTACTTTCCCGCTTTGTACATCTACTTCTACGATCTGGTATGTCCAGTCTGTTAACGTTTTCTGAACATCATCAAAATCCTGCTCATTAGACATTCCCCAATACTGATCCCAGGCAGTTCCTCCGGAAATGATTTGGTAGTTTGGTGTATTTTTCAGCTGTCCTCTGTGGTACAGGTGATGGTGAGCTCCTACGTGCATTAAGTATTTATCGGAAGTCACTAAAAGAGGTACTGCATTATTTCTTACCCAAGTAGAAATATCTCCTACATATTGCTCTGCCTGATAAGGCCTGTGGCTTAAAGAGATGATCCAGTCTACCGTAGGATCATTGTTGGCTTCATTTAAAATCTGCTGCAGCCAGGTCTGCTGTGCTGCTCCGGTATGTTCAGAGCTCAAACTTACAAACAATACATTACCGGCCTGCTGGGCATAATAATTTTCATTTCCGGAAGTGATATTCTTGTATTTAATCTCATCAATATAAAAATGAGCATAATAAGAATTCATTCCTAAAGTTCCATAGGTTTCATGATTTCCTACGGTTGTCTGAATAGGCAGGTAAGGTGATAATTTGATATTCTTTTTAAAATGAACATTTTCATAATGATCCAATGTTCCTACATCTACCTGATCTCCCACCATAAATGTAAGGGCAATATTATCCGAAGGATCAGCCATTGCACCATACTTTTGCTTTAATTTTTTAAAAGCATTCAAAGTAAGACTATCATATCTTGGTTCTGCCTTGATCTGATTATCTCCCATGATCAGAAAACGGATTTTCCCATCAGCCGTTACAGGCTGTCCCGGCAAGGGAAGCGTTCTGAAATTATAAACCGCAGATTCACTGGTTCCCGTTTTTATCTTATAATAGTATTTTGTATTGGGCTGTAAGTTGGCCACTTTTGCCGTGTGATAATAATAATTGTTATTATATCCTGTATCCGAGAAGATATTGGTTGTCCCCGTTACGGTTACATTCAGGTTTGTTGGAGAGTTTCCATAAATTACGGTTGTTTCGTTATTAGAAGCTGTCTTCCAATTGACGATCATAGAATTCGGGGTAGGGTTTTGTAAATAGGGAAACAAAGCCTGCCCGAATGCCATCTGGACCGCGAAACAAAAAAAGAAGAAATAATGTTTCATAGTGGTAATTTTAAAATAGCATATAGAGTTTTAAATTGTAAATCAGTATTTTAAAAATATTTATTCAGATTTTTATTTCGGGCAAAAGTAGACTTCCCATATAAACTCTGGCTGATGGAATCGTAACGAAAATGTTAACTTTTCAACAAAAACTCAGTGAAAAAATTATAGTTTTTAGTATATAATTTGTTTGGATTATTTAAAAACTATTTTGTACATTTGCAACCTGTTATTCAACCTCTGACGAAAAGCGTGTAAGTTGCTTAGCTTTAACATTTTATTTATTAATAATGGATTTATTAAAGTACGTACAAGACAAGTACATTACAAAAAAAGAATTCCCTGAATTCAAAGCAGGTGATACCATCACTGTGTATTACGAAATTAAAGAAGGACAAAAGACAAGAACTCAGTTCTTCAAGGGAACAGTTATCCAATTAAGAGGTGCTGGATCTACAAAAACTTTTACTATCAGAAAAATGAGTGGTGATGTAGGTGTAGAGAGAGTATTCCCTATTAACTTACCTGCACTTCAAAAAATTGAAGTTGATAGAAGAGGTAGAGTTAGAAGAGCTAGAATTTACTACTTCAGAGACCTTAGAGGTAAAAAAGCAAGAATTAAAGACGCTGCTTACAAGAAGAAATAATTCAGACAACAATACATACAAAAAGAGGCTGTTTACACATGTAGACAGTCTCTTTTTTTATCAATGTGTCTAGTCGAATCACTAGACAAGGAAATGATCATGTATCCAACAGCAATACTTACTGTAAGTTTCACTCATTTTTCATCAGATACTGCAAAGGCGTAGATCCTGTATGTTTTTTGAAAAACTCTATGAATGCACTATCTGACGAGAAATCTAATACATGAGCTACCTCTCCTATAGAATTTCCCTCCACTAAAAGTTCAATCGATCTCTGAAGACGCCATTGCTGTCTCCATTCCTGATAAGACAGCCCGGTTTCTTTTTTAAAAATACGGCTTATTGTCTTCTCAACGGCGCCAATTTCTTTAGCAAGGTTGGTCAACATGGGTGGTATAGAAAGACGCAGCGTCCAGTTTTCCACTATTTTTTTTAACCGTCTGTCCTGCGGCATAATAAGCGCCAGTTTTTCTTCAGGAGCAGCAATCATTTCATCCCAGAATACACTTAAAATATTTTCCTTATTACGATCAGGAGCAGTCCATTCCCAAAAGCAAATTCTTTCAATAATTTCCTTCAATAAAGCATTGACATGTAAAACTTTAAGACCAGTACTCATATGACTTTCAGCATAGCTTTCATCAAAATAGATCGATCTGTAGGCTACCATATTCCGAAAATTCACCCTGTGAACTTCATGAGCCGGAATCCATAGCATTCTGAACGGCGGAAGGACAAACTGCCTGTCAGAAGTGGTAACCGTCATACAGCCTGAAGGAGCATACAGCAACTGGGCTTTAGTCTGATGAGAATGAAACCCGGAATCATGCAAAACCATATCCGAAGCAATTCCTATTACTTTTCCGGTAATGGTATCTGCATCAAATTCCTGATCTTGCTTTAATATAGCCATGTCCTATTTTCGATATTTTTTGTTTTTATATCATTATAAATATACATTCAATTTTTCAAAACTTTGCAGAAAAAAATGAAAAAGACAAATCCGCTTTGGCTGATGATATTACTGGTGATGCTTCCGCAGTTTGCAGAGACCATATACAGTCCTGCTTTACCGCTGGTACAGGAACATTTTGGAGTAAAAGAAGGGTCGGCAGCACTCACTATCAGCCTGTATTTCATAGCATTTGCGCTGGGAGTGGCATTTTGGGGTGTTCAGTGCGACAGGATCGGAAGGAAAAAATCATTGGAGTATGGGCTTATCACTTATGGAATAGGAAGTCTGGCCGCTGTCTTAGCCTCCAATTTCACAATCTTACTTATTGCCAGGATTATTTCTGCGTTCGGAATTTCTGTAGGATCTATTGCCACCCAAACTATTCTGCGTGACAGCTATGATAAAGAGAACATCAGTAAAGTGTTTTCCTGGATTGGAATAGGCTTATCCATCAGCCCGGTTATCGGTATGATTACAGGTTCTGTATTGGCTTCTACTACAGGGCATCAGGGCATTTTCATCACCTTATACCTGCTGGCTGTTTTATTTTATATCCTTTCCAGAAGAAAGGTATTTGAGACCCGTCATCCGGAAAAAGAAATAAATAGGAGAACCCTGGCAGATCTATTAAAACGAATGTTAAAAGACCGTGAAATCATCAAATGCTGTTTACTAATCATGAGTTTTAATGTACTTTTATTCTCCTATTATGCGCTGGCCCCTTTTATTTTTAAAGAAAATCATTATTCTTCCTATGCTTTTGGATACAGCAGTATTATACTTGCTGCAGGAACCTTTATAGGGGCAAAGCTTAACAGCTTTTTGTTATTTAAAAATATTACACCCAAAACTTTAGTTAAGATAAGCACATTCGGATCATGCATTGCTTCAGCTTTTGTATGGGTGCTGGCAGGTAAAGGAATATACTTCTTACTCCCTTATTTTTTTATTGTCATGACATTCAGTATTGCCATTCCCAATATCCTGAGTACCGCATTGGTACAGTACAAAAATGAAACAGGAAGTGCCGGAGCCCTGCTGGGCCTTATCTACTATAGTATGATAGGAGCAGGACTGGTAAGCGTTGGATATATTCAGAACTTAGGGCTTTCTTCCCTCATTTTTTCAGGAATCGGAGTCATTGCCCTATTTATATTTAGTGAGAAAAAGAATTAATCTAATGTGGAATACCATTATAAAAATATGATTACTAACAATATATACAAATAACAAATCCCGGTTATTAACTTTTTTACAGCTTAAAAGCTTAGAGCCTTTTTAAATTTTATTCAGGAATTTTTATATATTTTGTTGACAAGACTCAATAGGTCAGTTTGAAATTATTTTTTGATCAAAAAGATTAACGCAAAGCTTATGAATAATTCCGCTTTATTGTAAGTAGGCAAAGTGATGCGACTTCTTCGCTGATGAAGATGTATGCTTATCCATACGCTTCGACGAATCAACGAAGTTGATTCTATCCTTTGGTCTCTGAAAATACGTTAGGAAAACACTCATCAGTACATTATCTTTTTAATCAAAAAATCCTTAAAGAATGTGATTTGGATAAAGATTTGAATGGTATACAAAAAATCAAATTTAGAAATTTAAACAGGCTCTTAGTATTTCAAACAGTAAAATATGTGAAATACTAAGCCTTTCCATTTCTATCCTATTGTATAAAGTCATATAAAGCTTCAAAAAATTTAGGATAGACTTCGATATGCGGTAAGTGACCTACATTGTCAAGCTCCACGAGTTTTGAACCGGAAATCTCCTGCTGGGTTTTCTTTCCCAATTCCTGATATTGCCCCATTTTAGGCTGAAGTTCTTTAGGTGCTCTATCCTTTCCTATTGCTGTTCTATCCCTGGTTCCTATGATCAGTAAGGTTGGAGTCTTTATATTTTTAAATTCATAGCAAACCGGCTGGTTATAAATCATATCAGTAGTCAAGGCAGCATCCCAGGCTACCTTTGGATAGTCCTTATGAAGCGTCCATCCGGCAATCAGATCCAGCCAGGGTTGATATTCGTCTTTCCATTTATTGTCATAATAAAATTTCAGCTGATAATTTTTATAGGTTTCGGCTGTATTTTTAAGTTCTGTCTGGTATGCCTGATCTATGGTCTGATATCCTGTAAATGTTTTATAATCTTCAAGACCTATGGGATTTTCAAGGATCAGTTTCTGAACCTTCTCAGGATAAAGAAGGGTAAACCTTGTAGCCACCATTCCTCCCATTGAATGTCCCAAAACAATAACTTTATCAAGCTTTAATTCATCCAAAATGGCCTTGGTATTTTCTGCCAGCTGTGAAAAAGAAAACTGGTAACTTTGAGGTTTAGATGATTTACCAAATCCTATCTGGTCGGGAATAATTACCCTGAAACCTTTAGCAGATAAATCTTTAGCGGTTTGCTCCCAATAGGCCCCATTAAAATTTTTACCATGGAGAAGCATAATTGCTTTCCCGTTGGGTTGTTGGGGTTTTACATCCATATAAGCCATCTTTAGATCATTATGCTGAGATTGTAAGCTCAAAAAATGAACTTCGTAGGGATATTTATATTCTGAAAGTACAGCATCTAACGGTTTTACCTGGGAAAACACTCCCGGACTAATGCTTAATAGCAGCATCGTAATTATATTTCTGAAATATTTCATGAATGTTTACTTTAACTATTAAAATTAAAAAAACCGCTTCAAAAGAAGCGGTTTTCAACTGTTATTTTTATTTAAAATTATTTTAAGATAATTCTGCAACGGAAATTTCCTTTTGTTTTTTGGAAGGCAGATTCATTAAAACAATGGCAAAAAGAATCAAAACGATACCTACCCATTGTATTAAAAACACTTTTTCACCCAGCAAAACAAAAGCCATCGTTACCGAAACCGGAAGTTCCAGAGACGAAACAATACTTCCCAGTCCTAACCCTGCATTCGGGAAACCAATATTGAATAAGACTGGTGGAATAATGGTACCAAACAGCGCTAAAACAAATCCATATGTCCAGAATATTGAATAATTAAAGGAGTGAATATGTTCCGTATTTTCTGTAAAGTTTAAATACAGTGATTGTAAGCTATCAAAATACATGGGACCTATCTGCGCAAAGAATAAAAATGTGAAAACCACAACAGAACCTCCCGCCAGCATAATAATACTCTTTCTGAACACCGGAAGATGGGTAGCCAGTGTATTGGACGTAAACATCGTCAGCGTGTATGAAGCAGCTGCCATCAATCCCCAGAATACTCCATGCCAGTCCAGTTCTATTTCCATATTGATAAGATTGGTAGCCAGTACTGTTCCCAACAATACAATCACTACGGAAACTACTTTTCTTGCATTAGGCAGTTTTTTTGCCAGAATACTCTCTACTACCACACTGAACCAAACCGACTGCATCAGCAGCACAATAGCAATGGAAACATTGATATACTGTACAGCGATATAGTAAAACAAACTGGTTCCTCCCAGGGAAGTTCCTGCAAGTATTAACATTCTTACTTCCTTAGAATTCGGTAGTGATAATTTTTGTCTGGAGGTAATCGTCTGGATAAAATTCAGGATCAGCAAACCAAGCAGCCCCAATACAAACTGAGAAGTAGTAACTTCTGAGGTTGTAAAACCGTCATGATAAGCCATTTTCACAAAAGTGGCTAACATACCATATATACTAGCTCCAATTCCTACAAATAAAACACCTTTTAGTATATTTTTCTTCTTCATAATTTTTTTACAGCCTGCAAAGTTACGACATATAAATTAAACTATCTCGGAAGCTAGTCTTAACAGATAAAATAAGATCCCCACAAGCAAGCTTGTGAGGATCTCTGAAATTATTGATGATAAAAATTAATTATTTTTTTACGATTACTTTGGAAGTAGCTTCAAAACCAAGCCCTTTCACTTTTACCATATATACTCCATTCACTAAATGAGTGGTAGAAATTGCCTTTTTAACATCCGGTGAAATTTTCTCTTCAGAAGAAACCAGTTTACCACTTGTATCATACAATTCTACACTTACTTTTCCAAGAGCGTTGCTTGGGAAGTTAATATAAAACTCATCTTTGGCAGGGTTCGGATAAATAGAAATCTTACTGTCTTTCACAGATTTCACTTCATTTGTAGCCAGCGTACATTCTGCAGGTACTGAGAAATCTTCCAACTGGTCATTGATATTATTTTTAAGTCCTGCTGAAGCATTCACCCCCAGCCCTCTTCTTGCAAAAACATTCCAGATCATACATTTATCCTGACCTTGGGTTGTTGCTGCCTCTGCAGCTAATATAGCATTTCTTCCATCTATAAATGAAGGGTTACAGCCCTGCAGCTTCAATGCATCGGTAACTAACTGTAATACTCTGCTGCTTCCGTTAGTACTGTTTGCCAATACATCAGATGAATAGCCATATTTTTCAACATATTTCCAGTGAAGATCCCACAGCATGGTTGCCCAAACAAATCCAATAGAATGAACATCAAGAGACACTCCTCCACTTGGGTTATTGTACACCATACCATTAGTGCTTCCGTACGTATAATTATTGATGGTAAGATCCGGAGAATACTTGGCAGGCCTGATGCCTCCACCGGTTATTGGCTGACCTCCTACATAGGTTCCCATTCCTCTTGGCACCGATGCATTATCTCCCGCTTTATTGGTAAGCATTAAAGCAAAGAAATCTGACCATCCTTCACCCATCTGTTCCTTGCTAACGTTTGCATTTAAACAACTAGATCCCGTTCCTGTTAATCTATTAGATATACCGTGTCCATATTCATGAGTTACGATACCGTTATCAAAGCTTCCATCCGGTGTTACGCTGGTAGCCGGATCATTCTTAAGGGTAATATTTACCGTTACGTTAGCAGCAAGCTGACCTTTGATATAATCTCCTTCAGATTTAGCAACAAGAACCGTAGGAATGGTTACCATAGGATCTGTTCCCGACATATTACCTATTGATTCTCCATTTACAGCATTGTTATAAATAATAACAGCTGTAGCTCCGGCATCCTGAAGGTTTTTTGTTTTGATAACGAAAGAACATGTCCCTCTTTCTACCAATCCTATTTTTCCTGTAAGTGATCCTGCAGGTAAAGCAGTACATCCTTCCGGAACCGAAGACAACTGTACATTTCCTGTAACTCCGGTAGCATCCAATGGATTCCCAAATTCTGATACACCAGCTAAAGGTTTACGTATAACAGCACCGGCAGGAGTATTGTAGTAGAACAGCTGATTTACTTTACTCCATAAATACATCTGCATTCTAGGGTTATAACCATCTTCCGGAGAAGAAAAATTGGCATTATTTAAACCGCCGCCATCCTGGGCTTCCGCATATACAGAATCATCATCTACCCCTCCTTTTCCAAAGTTGTTCTGCTGAAAGTTTTTAGCAGATTCTGTGAATCCAAACTGATAGAAAACATCATGAATTCTATTATTAAGATAAAATAAATTAGTGATCGCCGCATTTCTGTTAGCAACAGGAGTTCCATTGATGCTAAAAGGGAAATCAAAGCTTCTTGCTACACCACCATCTACCGGTGTTCCGGGAAGATAATCAGGATCCGTTAAAGCTGTTCCTGCAACATCTTCATAAGCAAAAACGTTATTTCCTCTCGTTACCGTATAGTGATTAACACCATCAGAGTGCCATCCTTCCGGAGAAGCAGCTGAAATCCAAGGATTGGAAATAATTGATCTCGAACCAAAAGTAGGTGCCTCAATAGGCAAAGGGAAAACATTATAGGAAGCATTGTCCGGAAGTAATAAGAAAGAGCTGTTTTGAACTGTTTTATTCTCAGGACCTATCAATAAATTTCCAAGATGCTCACTATGATCATGTCCAACCTCTGAAGCGTATGCATCAGGACGGAAATTACATGATAATGTTAAATTATTTTTCTCCAGAATATTCCCATTATAAGCATCTACCAAAATATTCCAGTAATTTGGAGATTTGGGTTCCATCAGGCTGTATTCATATACAAGACGTAAGTTTCCGTTTCCATCATTGGCATATGCCAGCCTCTGATTGGCTGATCCGGTTCCTTTCTTATTATTTTTCTCAAGATATTCCAGGATAGTAAAATGGGCAATATCAGCATTATTTAGCTCCTCTGCAATCTTTTGAAGGGCAGTACTTTTATTAATAACGGCAACACTTGATGTTGCTGAAGTATAATCCTTAATAAAGTTGTCTGTAAAGTACACCACTTTATGGTCCTTAATAAGTGCCGTTCCTACCGAACTGTGCACTGGTAAGCCATTGTAGGTTTGTACAAATTTTACAACATTTCCATTCAGTGACTTTGAGTCATCTACATTATCTACAATAAAATTCGTAAGGTCAGATTTCTTATATTCTCTTATTTTGTTTTGAGAAATATAATCCTTAATCAACCTTTCATTATCTTGTCCAAACATAAAAGCCGGAAATGCTGAAAACACAGCAAACAAAAGAGGTAAAGTTTTATTTTTCATGTCAATTATTAAAGCCGCTAATCTACAAATAATTCACAAAACAAAAGCTTATTTATTATTTTTTCAATTAAAATAAATTGATACAGATATTTTTTTTGTTAAAAACAGCAATTAGATAATTCTCAATAAAGAGAATCTATAGTCTTTTACAAGAGTATGGAACGGCATACAGCTATCATATTCATTATTTTTGCTTCCATATTTATCCTGAACTCTAACAAAAAAACTGCCCTCACGGACAGTTTCATTATCGTTATTTACTTCTTTATAATTCTACCTACGCTTATTTCACCTTTATCTGATGTAACTTTTACAATATAAATACCCTGCTGCCTGTTTTTCAAATCTGCATCAAATGTTTTTCCTTCTATCGTTTTTGTAAGCACTACATTACCATTCAAATCCAATATTTCAAGCTTTCCTGATCCCATTTCTCTATCCAAAGCTCCTTTAAATCTGCCATCAGTAGGATTAGGTGTAATAGTAAGAGTACCCATCGCTGTTTCAGAAGCATTTCTCGAACATACAGCATCCAAATCGTAAGGATAGAATGGATAATGATTCCAGCTCATCGTTTCAACAGTCCCTGTAGGAGTGCTAGACTGTACTGTCATCACAAATTTATATTTGGCCATTGATCCCTGAGGAATATTAATATCTGAAGGATAAAAATGAAAATTAACATAATTACCTCCATTATAAGTTGGGGTTGTAGAGATCCCATAATCCAGACCGGTACTAATATCCCGGAGAACCAGCTTACTATTCAACAGAACACCTCCTGCAGGTAAAGTGTATTCACCGGTAATATTAAAATCTCCCGGCATACCACAGCTATTAAATTCATAGAAAAATTTTAAAGTTCCTCCCCATGACGGAGGGATACAAATAGCATTAACTATTTCATCAAATTTGGGCATCTCGGTAACAGAGCTAAAAACAAAAGACTGATTTCTAGGATAATAAAGCCGTGGCAGTATTCCGTAATCAGGATCATCTACATTACTTTCAACGCTACCTGTATAAGATCCTCCGGCACTCGCAATAGAAGCTCCTGTTGCAGAAGACTGGCTGTTCGGACTCATATGTATCATTACGAATTTAGCGCCTCTAACTGCTTTAAAATTGGTTACATTTTTAAAAGCCCCCGGTGTATTAAGTATTGTATCATAATAATTTGCTAAATATGAACCTGTGGATAAATCACCGCTATTCCGGGAACTATCGGTAAATACTATAACTACAAGCTTGGAGCTTCCATTTTTATGCAAAGAAGTCTGAGGACTTACAATTTCCGGGCTATAGACTCCATCCAGTGCTTTTCCCATCAATCCTAGCGCTTCATGAAAATGCTGCCCATAATTAAGTCTTCTTACGAGATAGGGTTCTGGAAATATAGAAGTTACAAAATCACTCTCAATATATATTCTGGGTGCAAGACCTAAGCTGGGCCCACTATTTAAACCTGCTCCATAATGAACTACGGCATATCTGTTTTTAGAATGGCAAGCCATAAGACGCTCAATCAATTTGGCGGCA
The DNA here is from genome assembly GCF_918698085.1 of Chryseobacterium sp. Bi04. Taxonomy (GTDB): domain Bacteria; phylum Bacteroidota; class Bacteroidia; order Flavobacteriales; family Weeksellaceae; genus Chryseobacterium. The sequence goes on along the minus strand of NZ_CAKKLP010000002.1, from coordinate 70,650 downwards.
GTAAGCCGCATCTCTTTGAAGCGTGCATTAGTAACTGAGGAACCATTGTCCAGGCAAATAATATAGTCTGTCTGTGCCTGTAAAAAATTCCCAAGCATTAGCCATGCAAAAAGGAAAAGTAAAAATGTTTTTTTCATAAATCAATACTTTTAAATTAGGATTAATTAAAAATAAACATTAATAAATTGTATTAAATGAAATATTTTAACATTAACCAATCGTTAACGTTAAAATAATTTCAAATAACAAAGGATTTTTTTTAAGGTCTCCATAAAAAAAAGCCGCTCAAATGAGCGGCTTCATATTATCAATGGTTTCAAAGATTATTTACCTTCTTCCATTTTTCTTTTCAATTCTGCTAATGCATCGATATCTCCAAGAGTTGATCTTTCTTCGTTGTTTGAAGAAGAAACATTTCTAGAAGAAGAGTCTTTCACATTTTTCTTTTCTTCATCTCTGAAGATTCCTGTGTGAGAAACTACTACTCTCTTGAATTCTTTGTTGAATTCGATTACTTTGAATTGAGCATCTTCACCTTTTTTGATTTTAGATCCATCTTCTTTCTCTAATAATCTTGATGGGCAGAATGCTTCTACTTCAGCATCTTCGAATTGTACAGAAGCTCCTTTATCGTGAACTTCTACAGCTTTACCAGCGTGGATAGTTCCTTCAGCATACTTAGTTTCGAATTTATCCCATGGGTTTTCAGTCAATTGCTTGTGACCTAGAGATAATCTTCTAGCCTGAATGTCTAATTCAAGAACTACAACGTCTAATTTATCACCTACTGCACAGAACTCAGATGGGTGCTTGATTTTCTTAGTCCAAGAAAGATCAGAAATGTAGATTAATCCGTCGATACCTTCTTCTAACTCTACGAATACACCAAAGTTAGTGAAGTTTCTTACAGTTCCTACATGCTGAGATCCTACCGGGTACTTAACCTCGATATTCTCCCATGGATCTTTAGATAATTGCTTGATACCAAGAGAAATTTTTCTTTCTTCTCTATCTAAAGTTAATACTTCAGCTTCTACTTCATCACCTACTTTCACAAAGTCACCAGCAGATCTTAAGTGAGTAGACCAAGACATTTCAGAAACGTGGATTAATCCTTCTACCCCTGGAGCGATCTCTACGAATGCACCATAGTCAGCAAGAACTACTACTTTTCCTTTTACTTTGTCTCCTACTTTCATGTCAGCAGAAAGAGCATCCCAAGGATGAGCTTCTAATTGCTTCATACCTAATTGGATTCTTGTTTTCTCGTCATCGAAATCAAGGATTACCACTTTTACAGTTTGTCCGTCTTCCAGGATTTCAGATGGGTGATTCACTCTAGACCAAGAAAGATCTGTAATGTGAATTAATCCGTCTACACCTCCTAAGTCGATAAACACACCGTAAGAAGTAATGTTCTTAACAGTACCTTCAAGAACTTGTCCTTTTTCAAGCTGAGCGATGATTTCTTTTTTCTGACCTTCGATATCTGCTTCGATCAATGCTTTGTGAGATACAACTACGTTTTTGAACTCAGGGTTGATTTTCACAACTTTGAACTCCATAGTTTTACCTACGAACTGATCGTAATCTTTAATTGGCTTAACGTCAATTTGAGAACCTGGTAAGAATGCTTCGATTCCGTGAACGTCAACGATCATACCTCCTTTAGTTCTAGACTTAACAAAACCGTTAACGATTTCTCCAGTTTCGTGAAGCTCGTTTACTTTATCCCAAGCTTTAAGCGTTCTAGCTTTTCTGTGAGATAACTGTAACTGACCAGTTTTGTCTTCTCTTTTGTCAACCATTACTTCTACCTCATCACCTACACTTAGGCCTTGGTTGTAACGGAATTCGTTAAGAGAAATAACACCTTCTGATTTGAAGTTGATGTCTACGATAGCTTCCTTATCAGTTAATCTTACTACTCTACCTACTAAAACATCATTGTCGTTTAGGCTGTTTAGAGATCCGTTGTAGATTTCTTCTAAGTCACTTTTTTCTTTTCTCGCATCTGCATCAAGACCTGATTCGAAAGAATCCCAATCAAATTGTTCTGGTGCTACGTTTTGGTTTAAAATAACCTCTGCTGAATTTGTCTCTTTTGACATTTTCTAATAAAATTTGTATTCCTTCTTTTTTAATGATTTGAATAAATGTGGATTTAAAAAATACGGAAGTAATTAATTTTTAATATTTTACCTTATCAAACCTCTCCCACAAAAAGTGGATGCAAAGATAAGGAATTTATTTAATATGAACAATGTATTCCCAGACTGTTTTTCATTACATATCAATAGATTTGAAGTTGTAGTGTAATACATTTGTCATCAGAATTGTTTACTATAAGAACATCATGCTAAGAAAGCTCATTACTAAAAATATACCATGCAAAAAAAAATTCTTCTTGTTTTAATCGGTATACTATTTTATAGTATCAACACTCTAGAGGCCTGTACTATTTTTTCATGCTCCAGAGGAGGGGAAGTATTTGCTGCCGCTAATGAAGACGACACTACTCCATTTACAAGGATATGGTATAACCCAACCACAAAAGACAGGTATGGATCCATTTGTTTTGGAGGTCCTGATATGCAGGTAGCTTCTGCAATGAATGAATATGGATTGTTTTTTGATTTTGCTGCAGCCAATTATGACATCAGCAAACTGAAACAGCTCAACATCTTCAAAGGATTTCTGATGTGGGAAGTTTTAGGGAAATGTAAAAATGTAAAAGAAGCAATAGCTATCATCAAAAAGTATGATTACAATTCTCCATCCCAGGTTTTGTTGGCTGACAAAGAAGGACACTCTATTTTGATCAATCCTGAAGGCATTATTGAAAAAAAGGGTGAGTTTCAGGTTAATGCCAACTGCAATAGCATTAATGGGAAATTATCATGCAGAAGACCGGAAATTGTAAACGAAGAACTTTCTTCCTCAAAGAATATCAGTCTGGATTTTATTAAGAATATTTTAAACAAAACCCACCAGGAAGGAGACCTTCCAACCCTATACTCTACGATCTGCGATCTAAAAAGAGGAATTATCTATGTTTATCTTTTCCATGATTATAATAATGTATATACAATTGATCTAAAAGCTGAACTGAAAAAAGGATATCGTATTGAAAATCTGGCCGACCATTTTCCTGTTTCTTTTGCTTACGAAAGTTTTTCAAAAAATCACTCATTATATGCAAAGGAATCTATCCTGCAGGAGATAAAAATAAAAGGCACAGATTCAACCATTGATTATTATCTTGCAGAAAGCAGCAAACAGCTTCCTCAGAACAAAAACTTAGACTCAGCTTTATTAGAGGTCGCCTTACAGCTTGTAAAATATTCATGGAATGAGCATACTCATGGCGGAATGTGGGATTATTGGTTCAGTTTTCCAAAAGGATATGAAATACAGCAATATCAGGATGCCAGGCTTACATCCGCAGAAAAAATTTTTAATTATTTATCCGAAAAAGAAAATCCGGATCTCAAACTTAAAAATTTCATTTACGAAATGTATGGATATGTCAATCTCATACAAGGAGATCATACAACGGCAAAAGAATACTATAATAAATCTGTTTCCAACCCGGAAGATTCCTACAAAGTAACTTTAATACGGGGAAAAGAAATACTCAGCCGGATTAGATAAAGGGAGCAAAGAATAAAGACAAGAGACTTTGAGATTGGAGATTAGTGACAGGAGCCGCGCAACTATCAACTATCCACTATTAACTATCAACCATCACCTCTCCCACCACTACAACCTACCGCCTAATTTCTTACCTTTGCACCATGGAATTAGAATCAATTTATCAAAAACTGCAGATTCAGGAAATGAATCAAATGCAGAAATCTACATACACTGCCTCTGAAAACAATACCGATATCGTCCTGCTTTCTCCTACCGGTTCAGGAAAGACTCTTGCTTTTTTATTTCCGGTTCTCAGAAATCTGAAAAAAGATGTGCAGGGTGTGCAGGCTTTACTATTAGTTCCTGCCAGAGAACTGGCATTACAGATTGAACAGGTTTTCAAAGCAATGGGAACAGATTTCAAAGTTTCTGTGTGCTATGGTGGACATGATAAAAAAATTGAGGTCAATAATTTAATTGAGGCTCCCGCTGTTTTAATCGGAACTCCGGGAAGGATTGCCTACCATATAAGAAATAATAATTTTGATCCGAAAACCATTCAGACTTTGGTACTGGATGAATTTGATAAAGCATTGGAATTAGGATTTCATGAGGATATGGAGTTTATTTCCGGCTCACTGAAAGGTCTTTCACAAAGAATTCTGACCTCAGCTACAGCAATGGATGAAATTCCAAAGTTTACAGGCTTAAAGAATGAAAAGACCATTGACTTTTTAAAATTAAATGAAGTAAAGCCGGATATCCAACTACGGAAAGTGATGACTATTTCTGAGGAAAAGTTAGATACTTTATTCAATTTAATCTGCAAGATCGGAAATAAAAGAACATTGATCTTCTGCAATCACCGTGAAGCTGTTGACAGGATTTCTGAGCTTTTAAGAGAAAAAGGTATTGACAGGGAAACCTTCCATGGCGGAATGGAACAGGATGAGAGAGAGCGTGCTTTACTGAAATTCAGAAATGATTCTGCAAGAATTCTTATTACGACTGATCTGGCTTCCCGCGGACTTGATGTTCCAGAAGTGGAATCTATTGTTCATTACCAGCTGCCTCCAAAAGAGGATGCCTTTATTCACAGAAACGGACGTACCGCCAGAATGAACGCCAAAGGTTTTGCTTATCTTATCATGACTGAAGATGAGAATTTCCCATTCATCAAAAATAACACACCTGAAGAAAGTGTAGCCGGCTTTACTAAAGTTCCGGAAAAAACACCATTTCAAACCATTTATATCAGCGCCGGAAAGAAAGACAAAGTAAATAAAGTAGATGTAGTTGGTTATCTCATTAAAAAGGGGGAACTCCAAAAAGAAGATATAGGCTTAATTGAAGTAAAAGATACTACATCCTATGTTGCTGTTTCCAGAAATAAAGTGAATGCTGTTTTGAGAAAGCTTCAGAATGAAAAGCTGAAAGGGAAAAAGGTAAAAATGGAGGTTGCTTATTAAGATCAGGTATACATGTTATTACGAACTATATCTTATTAATATTTTAAACCACAAAAGTCACAAAAGCTTTTAACACTTTAGTTATTGTAAGAGACTGGCTTTGCGGGTAAAAGTACACTTAAGTTTCCTGAAAATCTTTGATTTTCTCTTTGTGAACGTTATTTTATCCGTAGCCTTTTACACTCGCTTAAGTGTACTAAAGTTTTTAGAAATAAAATTTTTGTGACTTTTGTGGTAAAAATATACACAGATGTTGAGCAGTAATAAGATATTATTATTTTCTCTACCAAATAAATCCTAGTACGAACTATATCTTGTTAACATTTTAAACCACAAAAGTCACAAAAGTTTTTAACACTTTAGTTATTGTAAGAGACTGGCTTTGCGGATAAAAGTACACTTAAGTTTCCTGAAAATCTTTGATTTTCTCTTTATGTGAACGTTATTTTATCCATAGACTTTTACACTCGCTTAAGTGTACTAAAGCGTTTAGGAATAAAATTTTTGTGACTTTTGTGGTAAAATATGATAAGTAAGACTACTTAATTCCTCTCACTCTTGTTGGAAAAATATACACAGATTTTGAAGCTGTAATAAATAAAATATCATTATTTTCTCCGCCAAACGTTACATTGGAGGTCCATTTTTCAGGAATGGAAATATGATAGATTTTCTTACCGTCCCGGTTAAAGATATGTACGCCATCTCCTGTTAAGTAAAGATTTCCGTGTTTGTCCAAAGTCATTCCATCTGATCCCATTTCGCAGAAGAGTTTTTTTTCTGACAGCTTTCCTTCTCCAAGAATATCATAAACATAGGTTTTTCCAGCATCAATATCTGAGAGGTACAACTTTTTCAATTTCTCGCTTCCTATAATTCCATTGGGCTGTGTAAAGGTTTCCAGCTTGACAGTTTTACCTTCTTTATTTCTGTAGTAGAGACTTTTATGCTCTAATTCCTGTTTAAAATCAGTCCAGTAATCTCTTTCATACAAAGGATCTGTAAAATACATTCCCCCTAAAGCATCATTCCATACATCATTGGGTCCGTTCAGTCTTTTTCCTTCAAATCCTTTCAGAATAACCTCTACTTTTTTATCTTTTGATATTTTCCAGATCTCTCCCTGATCATCAGAGCAGGTAATCAGATAACCGTCCTTATCAAAATGAGTTCCGTTTGCCCTTCCTGTCTTATCCAGAAATTCTATGACCTGATTGCTTTTCCAGTCCCAATAGTAGATTTTATCATTAGGCTGATCCGTAAAATAAACATTTCCTTCATGATCTGCTGACGGTCCTTCCGTAAAACTAAACTTGTCTGAAACCTTTTCAGGCTTTACTCCTTCATAAAACATTTTACTATAATTTACTGATTGACAATTTATCAATGCGAAAACCAAACCAATCAGTCCTATTTTACAGATATTCTTCATACTTCATTTTTAAAACTGCAATTTACAACTTGCAAGATAGGATTCAAAGTTATTTTATCATTTTGATCTATTATAACTTTAAAATAAAAATGTCCCAATTGTCCTATTTTTTAAGTAGATCATATTAGTAGTGGAAAAATATAATCCGGAGCTTTGCAGTAGTAGGATCAATAAGTTTTTTCACAAAAAAAACAGTCCTAAAACAAAATTGATTTTACGATACAATATTACCATAATACTTTTATAGCATACGATAATGAGTGCAGAGTCCAACAACATCAAGTCTTTGGAAATCGAAAATGAAGATTTTAGAAATTCAGTAGGAACAATGGATGAAACGGGGAAAAGAAAGTGGATCTTCCCGAGAAAACCCAAAGGAAAATATACCAATTACCGGAATTACACCAGCTACGTTTTGCTTGCTTTGTTCTTCGGGCTGCCTTTTGTAAAAATCAATAACAACCCTTTTCTTCTTATTAATGTTATTGATGGGAGATTCTTTATTTTCGGACAGTCTTTTTATCTTCAGGATTTTTTCATTCTTGCTTTAGGTGCCGTAACGTCGGTTATCTTTGTGATGCTCTTCACGGTGGTTTTCGGAAGAATATTCTGTGGCTGGCTGTGCCCCCAGACTCTTTTTATGGAAATGATTTTCCGTAAAATTGAATACTGGATTGAAGGCGACCGAAATAAGCAGATGAAACTCGACAGACAGGAATGGGATACAGAAAAAATAAGAAAAAGGCTCACAAAATGGTCGGTATTCCTTTTAATATCCCTTGCTATTTCTCACTTTATGTTCATGTATATCGTAGGGTATGAAGAGGTTTTCCGTATTATGGGTGAAGGCCCGGCCGAAAACTCACTCAAGTTTACCGCCATGCTGTTTTTCACCATGACGTTTTATTTTGTTTTTGCGTGGCTTCGTGAGCAGGTTTGTACATTGGTTTGTCCGTACGGAAGACTTCAGGGCGTTCTGATTGATAAGCAGACGATCAATGTATATTATGATTTTAAAAGAGGAGAAGGCCGCTCAAAATGGAGAAATAATGAAGACCGAAAAGCTGCCGGGAAGGGAGACTGTATTGATTGTAACCAATGTGTAGTGGTTTGCCCTACAGGAATTGATATCAGAAATGGCCAGCAGCTTGAATGTGTCAACTGTACTGCATGTATTGATGCCTGTGATGAAGTAATGGACAAAGTAGGACTGCCCAGAGGACTGGTTCGTTATGCTACAGAAGCAGAAATTGAGAATCAGGAAAAATTTACTTTCACTTCAAGAATGAAAGCTACTACCGTTTTTCTGGCTTTACTCATTGGATTCCTTGGATTTTTAATGTACGACAGAGGATCTATGGAAGCCAAGTTCATCAAACCGGCAGGATCTACATTCTTTATTAAAAACGGTAAAATTACCAATACTTTCATTTATACCCTTCTGAATAAGTCTAACGATAAAAAGGTACTGACGATTAAAGTCATAATGCCTGCCCATGCAGAGATCACTTATTTTGGATCTGAAAAAATCATTTTGAAAGGAGATCAAATTCTTAAAGGAAACATCAATATCACCTTTCCTGAGGAAGACATTAAGTTTTCAAAACAGAATATGGTCATTGGAGTTTTTGATGAAAAAGGAAAAATGGTAGATTCATTTGAAACTACGTTTGAAGGACCATTTAAGCTTGTGTTATAGGTGGCTGGTGGCTGATGATGGCTGAATCAGGAAGTTGAGAGTCACCGGCAACTTTATATTATAAAATTACACCTTGTATTCCTTGATAAACTGAGTAGGGGTCATTCCGGAATTTTTCCGGAAGACTCTTACAAAGTAGGAATATTCTTCATATCCCAATCTGAAAGCGACTTCAACAAGGCTTTCATCAAGGTACATCAGCATTCTTTTAGCTTCCAGCACTACTCTTTCTGTGATGACATCTGTAGCTGTTTTCTGAACAACAGTTTGAGCTATTCTATTGAGGTGCTTGGGTGAAATGTTTAATAAAGAGGCGTAATAAGCAATCGATTTTTCATCAGGAAAGTGCTCTTCAATTAAATTTTCGAAATCCTGATAATGTTTAAAATAAGAAAGTCCGGCGGAGGAATCCAACCTGCTAAAATCTTTTGAAAACAACCTTGTAGCATTGATAAAGATCTGAGACATCAATGAAAGCATCAACCCTTCTTTCATAATATTTTTTCCCTGATATTCTTTTTCCAACTCCTGGAATAAGTGTATATTTTGTTTGAGTTCCAGGGTATCCAGCTGAAGTTTTCTTGGAAAAGATACAGATCCGAAAAATGGAAAATTTCTCAGCTTCTGATTTACATAGTGCATTTCATAAAACTCCTGGGAACAAAAGAAAATATATCCTTCAATATCTGCGGAAAGCTCCCAGCTATGAATCTGACCGGGAGACAGAAAGAAGAGACTGCCCTCTGAAACTTCATATTTTTGAAAATCGATTTCATGAAATCCTGTTCCACCTGTAAAAAGAACAGCAGCATAAAAATCATGCCTGTGAGGTTTTTCGATATGACGGTGCCCTACAACCAGATGATTTTTCATTGTATTAAAATAAAAATCCGAGGAATTTTTACCCTGAAAAAGATCAATATGAAGAACGGAAATAGAATTCATCCTATAAATAAATGGAGGATAAAATTACTATAAATAAAGCCAAGCTACAAATCCAATACAAAAAAGGACCGACTATTGCCGATCCTTTTTATATTATTTAATGATTATTATTTTATAACCAGTTTACTGTTGTATACTCCTTTTGAAGAATTGATGCTTATAACATACACTCCTTTTGGTACATTTACATTAAACTCTTTAGTATGATCTTCCCCACTTTGATAAGCTGAAGAATAAATCAATCTTCCACTTGAATCAAACATATTTACTTTCACTTCTCCTTTTAAGTTTCTGGACTTCACAAAGAAATGTCCATCACTAGGATTAGGATAAATTTTGATATCATCACCTAACGCAGAAGTGAGTTCTTTGGTTCCTAAATTTTGGGTTTCCTGAGTACATACCTGAAGAGACCAGCCTGTAATAGTTCCCACATCCTGAGGATAATTATCCGATGCAAAAAGTTTCCATTCTCCCTGAGCTTTATGACCTCTGAATATAGCTAAAGATTCATACGATTTTGTTTCTCCTTGAATAGGTGATGCACAGGCCACGGCATTTCCAGTATCACTGAATGTTGCAGTTATTCCTGAAAAATAATTTGTTCCACATGACCTATTCCAGATAAGTGCAGATGATCCCGTCGGACTTTCTATTCCAATTGAAAGATCACTTACAGAAGTATGTGTAATAGCCGGAATAACTTTAATTTTAGTGATTGTTCCATTATTATTGACCATTAATGGAGCTATCACCCTAGGAGAAGATATTCCTGATCCTCCAGGGCCATCTTTAATTGCTACCGGGGCTCCGCTATACGTATAAGTAGTACAGCTCTCACCGGTAACTGTATAATCAATCACAAAACTAGGACTCACTGCATAATAAATATTTCCGACAGCTTCTATCAAAATATAGGCATTGGACGATGTAGAACCTATAGGAATATTTACCTGCTCACTGCCATCATTAGGAGTATTGGCTGCAATCGTAATAAAGGTTTGCCCACCATCTGTAGATAGCTTAATATTAACATTTGCTGTACTAATCGGAGCTTGATTTGTATTGGCAACATTCCAGGTTACATTAAATGTACCTGCTGAATTTAAGGACTGTCCGAATGCAGGAGATGTTATCTGGAAAGGACCTGCTCCAGCATTAATACTTACTTTCATTGCATCATTAGCAGTCTGTGGTCCTGTTGGATTATTATTCCTTACCGTAACCGTAAAATTAAGGTCTCTTGCTATACTGGAAACCGATTCCCATCGTGTCGACAAAACACCTCCCAGTACTTTATTAAAATCAGGAAAGTATCTTACTGGTGTATTCACCGGTGAGAAAGATCTGAAAGTAGGTCCTGTTGGTTTTGTAGGATAAGCTGCAGAAATATCTCCTGCTCCAATTTGAGCTGCAGCTGCCTGGTCAGTCTGTTCCCATGCATAGGTATAGGATGAATTTCCGGCATCAGCAGTAACTCCTTTTAATACAAATGGGGTAGATATGGGAATTGTATAGTCTGCTCCGGCATTAATATTGGGAGCCGGATTGGCAAAAGGGGTATTGACACCACAGGAAACCCCATTTATTATATCTTTTATCTGTGTAATGTTATTGGTATGATAATAATCATTGGAATTAAATTGTACATCTGAATCACCTGTTATACCTGTGTATGCCATTATTGTACTACCACTTCCCGGTTCTACTTTTTGGTTTGCCTGAGAAGATCTGTAAGTATAGGAATGTCCTGCTCCCAGCTGATGTCCCATTTCGTGAGCTACATAGTCTATATCGAAAGTATCGCCTTCCGGGAAATTGCACGAAGTATAGCCTGCTGCTTTTATATCTTCACATATTACACCTAATGAGGCTACACCATTTCCATCTCTTTTGTCAACCAAATGTCCCATATCATAGTCTTCCTCAGGAATACGAGCAGCTATAGCATAATATGAACCTGCATGATTATAATCATTGGTATTATCTGCATCCGTTTCATCAAATGGATCTGTTGCCGAATCCAGGAATACAATAGCATCATTATTGCCAATCAGATTAAAATGTAATGACAAATCTTTTTCAAAAACACTGTTAAGCCTTGTTAAAGTAGCATTCATAGCAGCGATGATCACCGCTTTTTTCTGAACATCGGTTGCTGTCGCCGGAGTTCCTGCCGCTGTCAAATGATATTCTGCATATTCTCCTGTACAGGTAAGTGCCATTCTGAAAACATTAAAACCTGCTGTTTTTTTATTGGCAGCATCGTTTTTTTTTTCGAAAGTCTTCCCGTTCAAATCTTTAGGAGTAAGACATTCAAAAGGTTCTTTATCCTGTCCTCTTCTTGCATTGGAATCAAATACAGCGTAAACCGTTCTGTCTTCGGTATAAGGTTCTATAAATTCTGATATTCCTGATCGGGTGATCATTGAGGAAAACCCTACCGGAGAAAGACTGAATCTCAGATATACGGAAGGATCTTCTACACCGGTTCCTACATAAGACTTAATATCCGGAAATTTTGCCTGAAGTTCAGGGGCCATATTGGAAAATTCCCAAACCTGGAACCTTTCTAATTTCCCATTAGCAGTAGGAAGCGAGATGACAACTCCTTTTTCATTTGAAAAACGTGCAGGAGCTTTTTGTAATGTCTGTCTAAGCTTATTGGCATCCAACGAATAGAGGCCTGAAAATTCTAACTTTTCCTGAGATTTTTTTACTTTCTGAGATCCCAACTCAGCTCTTGTCCACTGTGAAAACCCTAAAAAAGGAATCAGCAGTGCAAAAATAAAGAAATAATGTTTCATTTTCACTGTAGTTTTTTGTGTTTCACGAAGTTACATAAAAAAGTAATTGATTATATTTTTTTTCACGATATTATGAATAAATAAATTATATATTAATTAAAGTACCTATGTCTCAACTGGATTTCATAAGTACCATATGCATATTGATGTTCTAATCATCTGTCAAACGTTCAATAAATATAGTTGCCTGCCTGGGTAATGCAGCAATATTATCTGCAGCAACCGCTGGTAAACTGCCATTGAACATTATAGATATTCTATATACGTCTCCTGTTGAATTTATTGACAACATCGTACTGCCAGTATCTCTTGTTTCCGGGTTATATTCTAAATCAAGAACAGTATATGGAGAAGTTGTATCATCAAGAGGAACTCCTTTTATAGTTCCTGCATAAAACCTTGTTCTATATTCCCCACTCTGAGCTGTCGGCGACGTGGTATCATCATTATTCAAAAAACTTGATCTCCTGACCAGCATAGAGCTACCTGTCCAAACACTGCCCGCACCTGCTGCATTAAAAAATTTGAATTCCAGTTTACCCCCAATTCTATTTTCACAATTAATGCCAATACAAGATGAATTATTTCTATATCTTATTGATACATTTCCTATATTCACCGCTTCTGTAACATAGCTATAAGTGCTGGGAATTTTAACATTTTTTACTGTAAATTTTATTGTTTTAATTGCAGGTGTTTCAACATCAAAACTTCCAATAGGAACAAAATCGATGTCCCCTTGACTATTCCCTACAAGAACCCGGTCATACACATTGGCACTGTCCTTTTTATCAGTAAGTGAACGTATTCTAATATTTCCGTTGATATCCAAACTCCGGGTTGGCTTTAGTGTATTAATACCGACTTTACCAATCTGCCCAAAAAAATTTGCATATGCCAGTATACATAATAATAAAAAACTTATTTTCATAACTTCATATTTTGTATTATTATAGAAATTCAAAAAAAATATAATAGATTATTTATTCGAAATTTTTCAATCAGACCTAAATGTAATTAAGAATATTAATTCTCAAAAAAAAGAATATACTACACAGATACTCCATTAACTAAAACGACTGATAATAAACAACATACAATATCACCACAATATATATCACGAGCTCAATAATAATTTTATAATGGATATTTTATCCTTATCTTTTCAGAAATTTTGAATTGGAAATTCTTAAATCAGGTACAAAATCTCTATCATTATCCATCCAACCGTTTATATTTTATAAATAGCCTATTCGCCTTCATAACAATTTGAATAAAGTGACCAATTTTCCCTTCCCAACTTCATCCGTGTGGCTTCATATAAGACAAAAGCACTTCAGCACTTTAAAGATATATTTGGATACAACTTTAAAAAATTTTTATCTTTGAGGTCTAGGAGTTGTAAAATGAAAATAAATTTACCTGACAAACTGTATTATTCTATAGGAGAAGTAGCAAAAGCATTCGATGTAAATACTTCATTAATACGTTATTGGGAACAGGAATTCCCCATTATCAAACCTAAAAAGAATAGAAAAGGTAACCGTTATTTTACTCCTGAAGATATCAAGAACCTCCAGATGATTTATCATTTAGTGAAAGAAAAAGGATATACTCTGGACGGTGCCCGTGTTGCTTTGACCACAAACAGCAAAATTTCAGAGACCATTACACTTATTGACAGACTTGAATTTGTAAAGGCTGAACTTATAAAGCTAAAAGAGTCTTTGGGAGAAAAAGATTCCGAATAATTTTTATCCTCATAAAAGTATCTTCACAGATACTTTTTTATTTAAATAATTCTCATTTTTAGAGCTTTATATGTATTTTAAAAGCTATTAAAATGAATTTATATTGTAAAATCACTCATTTAACAGCCAGCCATTGTCTGATCTTGTTTTTATCAATAGGTTTACCTTATGATGAGAAAAAGCTATTATCGGAAACTGGCATTTATGGTTTTGCTGCTGACCATCCTATTTGCGTATCAGAAATATACCAGCAGAGAAAAAGCTTCTTTTCCTGAAGTGAAATTTATTATGGAGACTTCTGCTCCTGCCGGTTTATCTGATTTTGATCCTAATATATTGGATAAAGCACAATGGCAGCAACTTGGTTTTTCTGAAAAACAGACTTCTACTATCCTTACATATAAAGAGATCATAGGGGGTCAATTTACTTCAAAGGAACAGCTTAAAAAATGTTATGCCATTTCCGCAGATAAATTCACGGAGCTTGAACCTTATATTCTGCTTCCGGCAACGCAAACAGATGCAAAATCATATCATTTTAAAGGTTTTGAAAAGAAATCCCTTATAATTTCCAGAAAATTCAATCCGGATCAGCTTTCTGAAGACCACTGGATACAAATGGGATTCAGCGAAAGACAGGCTGAGGCTATTTTAAAATATAAAAAATACCTGGGAGGCAGTTTTATCAGTAAAGAGAAATTTAAAGAATGCTTTATCATTTCTGCCGAAAACTATAGTAAACTGGAGCCCTATCTCTTGTTACCGGTAAAAACTCCTGGAAATTTTCAAAATATCAGTAAAAATACGGCTCTGAAAACCAAAATATCTTATCATCCTTTTGATCCCAACACGCTGGATGCAGAAGGTTGGATGGCCATTGGATTCTCCGAAAAGCAAGCCCATGTTATTGTTAATTATCGAAACCGCAATCTGGCAGGAAGCTTTAGGACAGCAGAGGATCTGCAAAAATGTTTTGTAATTTCTGCGGAAAAATTTCAGGAATTAAAACCTTATATCCAAATAAAAGAGCATGTAAAGCAACAGGAACAGACAGATTTTTCAAAAACGAACCTTAACGCTATTACCTTTAAGCAGCTTTTAGAATTTGGATTGGATGAAAGAAGTGCCGGATCCATCATTGGATTTAGAAAAAAGCTGGGTGGCTTCATCAATAAACAGCAGATCCTGGATACCTACAATATTGATAAAGAACTGGTTCAAAAACTGATTTCCATATGTCCCCTGGACGCTTCAGCGGTTGCCAAATACAGCTTAGCAGATGCGCCCGAAGACTGGCTGAAAAACCATCCTTACTTTAAGTATTCAGCAGATAAAATTATATTTTACCGGATCACCTATCCTGATGATAAAAAAATATGGAAGTTTCTGAAGTTAAAGCCTGAATATGAAGAAAGAATGAAATTATATGTCAAATAACACCGTATGGATAAAAATTGAACGCTTACACATTGACCATAGTCTAATCGGTTTTAAAAGGTAGATTTCGATATAAACTACTCCAAAAAACATCTGTTTCCCGGAATAGTTTATAATCTGAATATTGATCAATTTTAATGATGCATATAATTGCTTGGGCCATTGGTTCCTTCAATGGATTCCGGTAATATCCCATATCGGGTACGTAAATTGACGGTACCTAAGTTTTTTCCTGTATTGATATCAATTATACTAATGGTCCCCGAATTTAAGTTAGGAATATTCAGTAAATTATTCTGCACGGCTACCACCTCTTTTCCTGATTTGGTTTTGAAGAAAGCCATATGATGTGCTCCTTTGTCTGCATCAAAAGTTTTCAAAAGCTTTATTTGAGGGAGATTGCTTAAATCAAAGACAAGTACTTTTCCGGGATCTGCAAAACTTACATAGAGTTTGCCTGTATCATCAATATACATTTCGAGTGCCCAGCCTAATCCTTGGGTACTTCCTTCGAATATTTTAGTAAAAGCATCATATTTTTTGGTCACAGCATTGTAGGGAGCCATCCAGATATCGCCTCCAAGCATTGTAGTAGCAAGAGCATATTGTGGAAATTTTCCACGTAGTAATAAAACCTCAACAGGAGCAGACATATCTGTTGGTGAGTCTGCTAACTGATAGGTCTCCTTTAATTCATAGGTCTTGAGATCTAGTAAGGTACAAGTATTTCCCATGCCTGTACTGAGATCCGGGTGAATAGTTGAGGTTACCATCATTAATCCTTTTTCCTCATTAACGGAGATGCCATGCGGATACATTATAAATTGATTTGGATTATCCTGAATGGGTGCTTTAATAATTTTAATAAGCTGATTATTATCCGCGTTAAAAACACCTATACTGCCATCTTTTGGACCTCCTGCCCCACCCATAAAGGTCATAAAATATCTTCCGTCATTGGTAAAAAACAAATTTTCTCCTACCGTATTCTCACCTGTATCAATGGGTGTTGCACTAACTAATTTGGGCTGCCCATTTTGATCATCTTCTGTTTTTATCTGATAGAGATAGCTGCCCCCCAAAGCAGTTGTGAACATTTTTTTTTCGTTATGATTATAATAAATGTGGTGAGGCAATACCCCGATACCCAATTCAAGCTTGCTGCTAATATATCCAAAATTGGGAGCTTCAGGATCTAGTTCTATTACAGCAATTCCGTCCGGTAATCCCTGTAAACTTCTGTAGTCAATATAAAACAAAGAATCATGGGGGTGATTTGAATTGTGGTTATCATTGTGACAATTAGTAAGTGTTATCAGAATAATAAACAAAAAGACTACATTAAATTGTAATTTCATGATTTTCAGGTTATAGTTGTTATTATTATAAATATAATGCAATTTTATTAAAAAATAAAATATATTACACTGTTAAGTGAAAAATAATTAACACCTGAGATTATGAAGAGAAATATCTTACAACTCACAGCCTTATAGGTTTTAAAAACTTATAAGGTTTGGCACAATAAAATATAGGTATACTACAAAACTTGGTAAGTATTGCAGGAAAAAATCAAAAAAAAGAAAGTGGAACCGTTAAGATATGTATAGATCTTAGTCGATTGTTTTATTAGAATCCACCAGTAAACAGTTTAGCGTATTAAGTTCTTCATCTGTCAGATCTCTCCATTTTCCAATAGGGAGATCCAGTTTAATGTTCATTATACGGATTCTTTTCAGCTTCTTCACCTCATAGCCAAGATATTCACACATTCTTCGGATCTGTCTGTTCAGTCCCTGCGTAAGGACAATCCTGAAGTTCATGTCATCAACTTTCTCTACTTCACACTTTTTGGTAACTGTATCTAAAATAGGAACCCCATTTCTCATTTTCTCCAGAAACCTTGGATTGACAGGTTTATCTACACGAACAATGTATTCCTTTTCGTGGTTGTTTCTCGCTCTTAGGATTTTATTAACGATATCACCATCGTTGGTTAGAAGAATAAGTCCTTCGCTGGGTTTATCCAATCTTCCGACAGGGAAAATCCTTTTAGGATGATTGACATAGTCTACGATGTTATTTTTCTCACGTTTGGTGTCTGTAGTACAAACAATGCCTACGGGCTTATTAAAAGCAATATATACAGGCTTATCTTCCCGTTCTCTGACAGGCTTACCATCTACTTCTACAACATCTTCATCTGAAACCTTTGTTCCCAGTTCAGGAATTTTGCCATTAATTGTTATCCTTCCTTCTTCCAATAGTTTATCTGCTGCCCTTCTTGAGCAGAACCCTACTTCTGATAAATATTTATTAATACGTGTTTTTTCCATTAGTCTATACCGTAGCCGGTATCATTTTTATTGCCATTGAATAGGTATGCCTTATTCATTTTTTACAACCCTTCAAATCTAAAGTTATTGTTCAAAAACTGATCTGTAGCATCTTCAATTTTATAATCCCCGATCTTTGTGCGTCTCAACTGTGTCAGGTAGGCTCCTACTCCAAGTTCCTGCCCTATATCGTGGGCCAGACTTCTGATATAGGTACCTTTTGAACAACCCACCATAAAACTTACCAAAGGAAACTCAATCTTAATATCTTTGATGTAATGAATGGTTGTTTTTCTGGATTTCATTTCAACTTCCTCTCCTGCTCTGGCAAGATTATAAGCTCTTTGACCGTCAATCTTTATGGCAGAATAAACGGGTGGTTTCTGCTCAATTTCTCCCACAAATTTATCAAGTACCTCTTTTACCCGCTCTTCTGATATCGCTGAGATATCCTGCTGAAGAATCTCCGGCTTCTCTGTATCGTAAGATTCTGTCTGTACCCCAATTTTAATTTCTGTCCAGTATTCTTTTGGGGCATCCTGGATTTCGGGAATATTTTTCGTGAATTTTCCACAGCATACAATAAGAAGTCCTGTTGCTCTGGGATCTAATGTCCCGGCATGGCCAATCTTGAATTTCTTGGGAAGATCAAATTCACGTTTAAGTTTATATTTCATTTTATTGACAGCCTGGAAAGACGTCCAGTCTAGGGGTTTGTCTAATAAAAAGGTATATCCTGATTTAAGTTCTTCAGCGGTCATGAATGGTAGCTACTAAGCAATTAATAATGAATGAATATTTTCTTATTTAAAAAAATAAAAATAAATAAGCAAGGCTACACCTACAAAAATACGGTACCAGCCCCAAGGTTTGAAACCATATTTGTTCAGCACTCCAATGAAAGCCTTAATAGCAATAAGAGCAACAATAAATGCCACCACATTCCCTATAATAAAGATCATGATGTGATCTTGTGAAGCCATAATCATTTCGTATCCTTTTTGTGGATTTCCAGTTCCTTTCCCCCAGGTTTTCACAAACACAGAGTACACTGTTACCGCCAACATAGTGGGAACGGCAAGAAAGAAAGAAAATTCTGCAGCTGCTTTTCTTGTCAGCCCCTGTGCCATTCCTCCAATAATAGAAGCTGCACTGCGGCTTGTTCCAGGCATCATCGCAAGACATTGCCAGAATCCAATGGTCACTGCATTTCTTATGGTAATTCCTTTTTCGTCATCAATTTTAGGATTCTTAAACCATTTATCCGCAAACAGTAAAATAACACCTCCCAGCACTAATACTGAAGAGATCGCAATCTGGTTTCCAAGGATAGCTTCAATTTTATCATCAAATAAATACCCTAAAACCAAAGCAGGTACTACGGCAAAACCCAGCTTAAAGTAAAACTGAAGATTTTTTAAATCAAAGAATTTTTTCCAGTACGCTACCACCACAGATAGAATAGCTCCAAACTGAATAGATACCTGAAACATCTTCAAAAATTCATCCTCAGGAAGTCCCATCAGGCTTGCGGTAAATCCCATATGGGCGGTAGAAGAAATAGGAAGATATTCCGTAAGACCTTCTACAATGGCAATAATAATTGCGTTAATTAAATCCATATTCTTTCAAAAAATTAAAAGATTAAGAGATCCTGAAGTTTAGAATACATGATTCTAAATTCCCAAATCTCTTAATCTCTAAATATAAATTGTTTCTATTTTCTTTTTAAAATAGCATATACTTCTATTACAAAACCAATGACTACAAACAGAGGTGCTATCCTGATCCTTCTGATGGAAAAAATACCATCGTTCCATGAGTTGGGATCAAGTTTACCGTCTACTGTATTAGCATCCGGGCCCATCATCAGTAGAAAACCACCTACTATAAATGCCAGACCTATCAGCATCCATTTGAAATTCTGCTGTCCGAAATAAAAGGAGTTTTCCTGTGGTGCTTCCACTTCCCGGCCGAACTCCGTAGCGGAAAATTTATTTGTTTTTTTGCTCATTGTTAAGAGTAATATAAATCGTCAACGTTTGATCTTAAGAATCTCCAGGTTGCAATAATGGTACTTAGGACAGTAATAAAAATTCCTACTCCGAATACCAATAATACAAGCCATACATACTGTTGATTATCCTGTACAAATGCTGATCCAATCTGGTTGGTAAAGTAATACCAAACACCAAACAAAGCTAAAAGACCAATCAGAGCACCAATAGCGCCTAAGACAATAGCTTCTATAATGAACGGCTTAAGAATAAATCTTCTTTTAGCACCCACCAGCTGCATGGTCTTAATGATAAATCTCTTGGAAAATATTTTCAGACGGATCGAATTGTTGATCAGTACAACAGCTAACACCAGGAACAGAACTGAAAATCCTAAGATCCACTTTAAGATTCTGCTCAGGTTATTGTAAACATCTACCATTAATGTGCTGTCATTTTTAACATCTACAATACCAGGCACAGATTTGATTGCCTTAATGGCTTCATCAATTTTTGCAGGATCTACATATTCAGGTTTTAAAGCAATTTCGACAGATGAAGGGAAAATGTTTTCTTCAAACAATGCGTCACTATCGATACCCATACTTTTCTTGGCCTCTTTTGCAGCCATACTTCTGGAAATATAGGTAGCTTTTTTTACAGGAGCTAAGGTCTGTACCTTTTTTAAAGTTTCTTCCTCCAGTTTTGCAATCTTTACAGAATCTTTAGCGTCATAGTTTTCATCAAAGTAGGCATTCACTACCAATTGTTCTTTAATATAGTCAGAATACTTCTGGGCATTAATCAGAATAAGCCCCATTAAGCCTAACAAAAATAACACTAAGGCAATACTTATCACTACTGTAATATTGCTGGACCGAAGCCTTTTCTTATTAAAATCATCTACAGATTTAGCCATTAATATTAAAATTTTTGGCTAAAATAGAAAAAATCTTCCGAAATTTGGGACGAAAAAGAGAAAATCACTGTTAATAAAATCATAAAAAACTTTGAGTGTAAAAGCAAAAAAACATCTTGGTCAGCACTTTCTGACAGATGAAAACATCGCAAGAAAAATAGTAGAAGGTCTTAGTTTTGAGAACTATACCAACATCATGGAAGTAGGCCCCGGTATGGGAGTTCTCACCAAGTATCTTCTTGAAAAAGATCAGAATATTTATCTCGCAGAAATAGACACGGAATCTATTGAATACCTGAAAAAGAACTATTCCAGTATTACAGAAAATACTTTTGTAGGAGATTTTCTGAAACAGGACTTTAATTTTATCAAGGATGAGCAGATTGCTATCATTGGAAATTTCCCTTATAATATTTCTTCTCAGATATTATTTAAAATCGTGGATTATTATGGGCTCATTCCTGAGATGGTAGGGATGTTCCAAAAAGAAGTTGCCGAAAGGACGGCAGCTGTACCAAGAACTAAAGATTACGGTATTCTTTCTGTTTTGATTCAGGCCTATTATGACGTCACTTATCTGTTTACAGTTCATGAGAACGTCTTCAACCCGCCACCGAAGGTAAAATCCGGGGTTATCAGACTTACGAGAAATCCGAAGGAAGGCTTAAGTGGTAATGAAGTCTTATTTAAACAGATTGTAAAAGCAGGATTTAACCAGAGGAGAAAAAAACTTTCGAATGCATTAAAAGTTTTGAATATACCTGAAGCTTTAAAAACACATGAATTTTTAGACAAAAGAGCGGAAGAGCTTAGTGTCGCAGATTTTATAAGCTTCACCAAACTTTGGAAAGAAAATCAATAGGTTATATTTCAATGTTTTATAGTAATTAATTTTTAGTTTAATATAAACAACCTGATCTATTTTGATTACAGCAAAAAGCCTTTCAGATGTACTGAAAGGCTTTTTTGGCTATATATTTTTATTTTTTACTCCCTGTTTTTCAGCATAATCCACCCTGATGAATTCATCTGAGCTTTGGATTTAGGGTATTCAAAATTAAACTTATACCAGTAGGTAGCTGTTGGAAGTCTCTTTCCTACAACAGTTCCATTCCATACAGGATTTTCTTTTGAGAACCTGAATACTTCTACGCCATATCTGTCATAAATAGAACCTGTGAAGTTCTTAAATTCCCCAAGAGCTTTAAGATCCAGCACATCATTTATTCCGTCGTCATTCGGAGTAATAATGTTATTGATTTTAAAGGTAAAGAAGTCTAAAGTTCCCACACAATGAGTTCCTACTCTTCTTACCAGGATAGTATACGTGGTATTATCTAAAAGTCCTGTAAAAACATTAGATTCCTGCCATGTAATGCCATCATCTATAGAATATTCCAGTTTGCTTGGTGTATTATTCATTGGAGGATTTTCAGCTATAATCACCATTGTTTTTTTAGCCCCATCATAATTAACTGCTGTAACATAAGGTGTAGCCGCCCCCATCACTTTAACAGAGAATAACTTTTTACAGATTCCGTTATCAATTTCTACGGTATAAATTCCCCATTGGTCTACTTCAATTCTCCGTGTGGTCTCACCGGTACTCCAAAGGTATTTGTAATTAGGACCTGCTCCGGCATCCAGAGTTACTTTGTCACCAACGCACATTTCCACATCATGCAAAGGAGTAGTAATTTCAGGAGTAACCTCTATTCTGATGGTTGCAGGATTCAGGGATCTGCATCCTTTTGGTCCTATTGCATAAACGGTAAAAACAGTAGTCTGATGCAATGTAACAGTCTGTGTACTTCCGGTACCTGGGAAATTATCCCAGAAATAAGTTGTTCCTCCTTCAGCAGAAAGCGTCACAGATTCTCCCGGGCATATTTTTATCTTGGATGATTTTAATTTTGCGGTAGGTGTTGCCTCTTTTAGCAATTTCAGCTCTATCATTTTACTGCAGAAACCTCCGTTTGAAACCACTACGTATAAAATCTGGCCATCTGTACCGTTATAATTCAATATATTCTGGATATTATTCCCGTTTTGGGCAATAGCATCTGCCTGGTCAACATAAAATTTGAATACAGCACCTGGTGTTGGGCTTATTGAAGGCATGATCGTACTTAAATCGAAGGTGGTAATATCCGGGGTGGTACAGAGGAGTAAAGTTGCATCCTGTGCTTGTGGGGTAGTTCCACCATGAATCTGAATAGATGCTTTTCCGGGACACGGATTCCCGGGAACGCTTACCTCAATAGTATAACTTCCCGGTTGTGTAGCAGTAATAGTGTTGCTTGTAGCATTAGGAATCGCTACTCCATTCAAATACCACTGATATAGCAAATTAGGATCACTTACAGAAGCTGTAATCACCTGTGGTACATTATCACAGACATTAATATCAGAAGGCAATGTAGCTCCGCTTGGATCCAGCAGCTCAACTCCAATATTAAAAGAACCTCCTTCAAGGAATACCGCAGAGTCATATGAATGATCGGCTCCATAAGGTCCGTAATCGGCAATTACCATTTTAAAATGATATTCCTGCCCTGGGGTTACGGTAGCGGTAGCGGTAAGGGGAATTGTTCTTCCGTTAAAATTTGTTTCAATATGGGCTGTATTATATCCTGCAAAGTATAGTTCATTTACAGCAGCACAGCCTCCTCCTCCAGGAATTGCAGGGCGGATATTGGTAATACTTACAGGTCCGGCACCATTGGGAAGTACAGCCATATTGGTATAAGGTCCTCCCGAAGTAGGTCTTAGCAATATTGCAAAAGCATCCGCATAATTACATGGAAAAGTAGAAGTATATTCCTGAGATGCCAGGATATAATTAAACTTTATCTGAGAAGTAGTGGGTACGAAATCAAATTCCAAAAGCACAGCATCAGTCAGTGTTCCTGTTGCTCCTGTAGCCTGAGCCAAGTCGGAATCAGTACCTCCTCCGTTGGTATCACTAAGATAATCATCGAAGCTATTCCCTGCTTTACTGGCATATCCTGTAGAAAGGATAATACCATCTTTAAAAGGGAAATTGGTAGTAGCCTTATTAAAGTATCCCCAAGACCTGTTAGCATCTCCTACAGCATGATTAGGCGTAATCTTTACGTTGGTCACATTGGGAGTTACACAGGTATTGGTTCCTGATGAAATCAAAACATCTTTCACCAGCTTTTCTATGGTATAACTGGTTTCAGTATAACTTGGAGCATTTACATCAATAAAAACACCCGCCCTTCTGGATTCTTCGGTCCTTACACTTTTAATAATCTTTCTGGGTCCGTGTACTTGTGAGTATAAAAAATTGGAAACAATTAAAAAGAATAAATAAAACGGTAGATATCTTCTTCGCATAATACTTTGTTTCAACAAATTTAATTTTTTTTTAAATATCCTACATACATATTTATTTTTTTTTATAAAAAAACTACAAATACATCTATAAAAGCTTATCATAAGCTATTTTGGATAATATTTATTATTTGCTAATAAATAACTTCCGCATCTTTATTCCATTAAAAATAGCGGTAAAGAAAGTATTCAGAATTAAAACATAATGATCCGATACATCCTATTAATCTAAATCTCTGTTTTAATTTTTTGTATGAATTTGCATACCTATATAATCACGGTATGACTTCTAAAAACAAACAAAATCTTCCGTTTCCGAAAGATTTTGTTATTCTGTATCATTTATAATATTATTAATTCCTGTTTTTCAATAAGATCCAGCCTGAACGTTGCTCCAGCTTTTTACTGGCCGGATTTTCCCACTGTACCCTATACCAATAGGTACCGGTAGGAAGGTTTAAGCCTTTCATGGAACCTACCCACACTGCATTATCTTTTGTTGCCTTAAATACTTCTGCTCCGTACCGGTCAAAAATAGAAGCAGCAAAATCTTTATAACCACTGATACCTGTAAAATCTATGGTATCATTGAAACCATCCATATTAGGAGTAATGGCATTACTGATAACCAATGTAAAGTAATCCAGTGATGTACCACATTTTGCACCAACTACACGTACCATCAGGTGATAGTTTGTATTATTTAAAGTATTATAAAATATATTAGAGGGTTGCCATGTTGCCCCACCATCAATAGAATATTCTAAAATACCTCCTGTCGGATTACTCGCTGTAAGGGTAAGAACATGGTTTTCATAGGTTATATTCGTAAACTGAGGGAGATCAGGATTAATCAGCTGAGCTGAAAATACTTTGGAGCACGTTCCATTACTTATAGTGACACTGTAGGTTCCCGGCAGATTAACAGAGATTGTCTGGGTAGTTGCACCAGTACTCCACAGATAAGTATAATTAAGTCCGGCTCCGGCATCTAAAATACCACTATCTCCGGCACATACATAAACATCTTTTAAAGTAGACACTATAGCAGGTACCACTTCAATTTTTATTGTAGCAGGATTTACTGAGCTACATCCATTTCCTCCCAATGCATAAACAGAATACTCAGTAGTGCCTACTGGAGGAGTAACTACCTGGGTATTTCCATTTCCGGGAAGACCTACCCAATTATAGGTAATTCCTCCCGTAGCTGTTAATGTAACAGATTCGCCTTCACAGATTTTTGACTTTGAAGCTGATATTCCCGCAATAGGGGGTCCCACCTCCACAGTAACTGTAGCCGGTGTTGCAGAAACACATCCGTTAGCCCCTACTGCATAAACCGTGTATACGGTTGTTGTTCCCGGAGAAACTACTTGTGTACTTCCGTTTCCGGGAAGTCCTGTCCAGTTATAAGTAGCACCACCGGTAGCTGTCAATGTTACGGATTCCCCCAAACATATACGGGGTTGCGAAGAAGTAACACCAGCAGTGGGTAATGTGGTATCCTGAGGAACTGTCACATTCGAAGTATAGGTACAGCTTAAATTACCTGGCTGGGACACGTTGGTCACAGTTAGTGTATAAGTAGCACCCGCACTTACTACAGGATTAAGCGTATTAGCTCCCGATACAATAGTTCCTCCAGTTGTAGTCCATGTGATGGTAGATCCTACAGGTATTACTGAAGCCGAAGCATTTAAAGTAACCTGAGGAGTTGTACAGGTAACTGTTTGTGGCTGTGCTATGGTAAGAGTAGTTACTGCTGTTCTTAATAATTGCAGGGAAACTACGTAGCTACATCCTCCATTACTTACCAAAACGTATATCGTTTGATTTCCCGGTGGTGAATACGCTGTTGGAGTTGCAATAAAATTAGCATTCCCCGCATTGGCATCAGCCTGATTTACGTAATAAACAAAAGTAACTCCTGTCGCAGTTGTAATCTGAGTTTGTGCTTCTGTAAGATCATAGGTTAATCCGGGTTCATAACATTTATGCAGTGTTGCATTTTGCGCTGTAAACGGTTGAGAGACCACTATGGTTATGGTGGCAGGATTCTGAGATACACAGCCATTTGCTCCTACCGCGGTTACCGAATATGTGGTAGTAGTGGTAGGTGATACCGTTTGTGTATTTCCTGTTCCGGGAAGACCTACCCAGTTATAGGTAGTACCTCCGGAGGCCGTCAACACTACAGAATCTCCGTTACAGATATTTAATTTAGTTGCTGTAAGGCCTGTTGCCGGCGGAGCACTGTCACCTGTCACAGTCACTGTAGCGGTAGCCGTACAGATAGTATTTCCAGGCTGAAAAGTATTAGATATTGTTAAAGTATACGTACCGGCTGCATTGACAACGGGAGTGAGTGTATTTCCTCCCGACACAATGTTACCTCCGGTTGTAGTCCAGTTAAATGTAGCCCCAGCAGGGTAAACAGATGCAGATGCATCCAATGTGGTCTGTGAGTTAACACAGGTTAATACCACTGGAGGAGCAATAGTTCCGGTCATCTGCGGTGCTTTTATCAACTGGAGCTGAGCCACTTTGGAACAGAAACCGTTTTTAACCAGAACATAAACCGTTTGACCTCCTGCGCTTGGATACGTTGTAGGATTAGGAATTGTATTGGCATTTCCGGCATTCGCATCAGCCTGTGTAGTATAATATTGGAAAGTAGCACCAGGGGTTGTACTTATAGATGTTTGCGCCGATGGTAAATTAAATATAGCATTTCCAGCAGTATAACAAGCAGTTAAGCTGGCATTCTGCACTGTAGGAGATGTTCCTCCTACCACGGTAATACTGGCTTCTCCCGGACATGTATTTCCCTGGATATAAACCTTCACAGAATATACCCCGGGTTGTGTAGCTGTATAGCTGGCTCCCGTAGCTCCTGCAATAGCATTGCCACCTAAAAACCATTGATAAGTCACGTTAGCTCCCTGAACAGATGCTGTAAAGGTCTGTGGAGAATTGTCACACATATTCACAGAGGCAGGAAGCTGTACTCCTGCAGGATCCAGGATCTTTACTCCAATATCAAATGATCCTGCTTCCAGAAAAACGGCAGTATCAAAATTACGGTCCTGGAAATCGGCAAGCACCATTTTAAAATGATAAGTCTGCCCCGGAACAACAGTTGCTTTTGCTGTTAAAGGAATGGTACGCCCGTTAAAATTAGTTTCAATCTGAGCAGTATTCGTTCCACCATAATAAGCTTCGTTTATAGGCCCGCAATTGGGATAAGCAGGGTGGATATTTTTTACACTTACCGGTCCGGCTCCAGCTGGCAGCACAGCCAGATTGGTATAGGTAGGATCACCCATTTTTTTTAATAAAAGGGCAAATCCATCGGTAATGGTACAGGGGAAATTTAGCTGATATTCTTTGGATGCAAATAAATATCTGAATGAAATTTCGGTAGAGGAAGCTACAAAATCAAATTCTATAGAGGTAGCATCAAACAATTGATTATTAGGAATATTCAATACAGTAGCCAGATCATTATCTCCACCGGAAGGCAGCGCATCACTCAGTGTTGCCTGAAAGTCATTTCCTGCCTTGTTTGCATATCCTGTTGAAAGAATAATCCCTTTATTAAAAGGAAAATTGGTAGTACCTTTATTAAAATATCCCCAGCTTCGTTCCGAATTTCCCGGAGCCAGATTAGGAGATACTGTTACATTATTTACGGTAGAAGTCGTACATCCGCCTCCGGATATCAGAACATCCTTTACCAACTGTGTAATATTATAGCCTGATTCAGGATAGTTTGGTGTATTTACGTTAATATAAGCTCCCGCCCTCATTGAAGCAGAACTCCGTTTTACGGCTATCTCTGCTCTATCTCTGTTTTGAGAAGAGACCAAGATTCCTAAAAAAATAAAAAATAACGCAAAAAATAAACTTCCTTTCCTCCTATTTAACATTTTATATTATTTTAAACAAAAATACTATTTTTTTTGATTAAAATTCAGTTTAATCCAATTTACATTATTACTAACGCAAGTTTATTTATTATAGGATATCAACTTTATTTATTTCAAAATAATAAAAGAAAGACTGACAAAACAGTCAGTCTTTCAATGATAATTCAATTACTCTATATTTTTAAGCAATATCCAGCCTGTTTTTACAGTAGGCTGTTTACTGGCGGGATCTTCATAAGTTATCTGATACCAGTAAGTACCCGTAGACAGTCGTTTACCCTGGAAATAACCATCCCAATAAGGTCTTATTTTTTCAGCCTTATAAACCTCTCTTCCATAGCGGTCAAAAACAAAGCCACTAAATCCATTATAGCTGCTCACCCCTCTGAAGTCAATTACATCATTGATATTATCTCCGTTTGGAGTAATTACATTTTTCATAACAAAAGTAAAATACTCCAGGAATCCTTCACAGCTTGTATATTTAACTCTAACCCTAATGGAAATAAGCTTATTCTTAGGTACATTTCCAAATACATTGGAAGACTGCCAGCTCACTCCGTTATCTATTGAATATTCCAGAGTTCCGTTACTCGGATTGCTTGCGGTAAGAATCAAAGTACCATTCTCATTAAAATCTACTTTTGTTATTGCCGGGATTACAGCACGAATTACCTGAGTCTTAAACACTTCGGAACACACTCCATTACTTATTGTCACCGTATATTCACCCGGTGTATCCACTGTAATAGCCTGGGTGGTTTCTCCTGTACTCCATTCATAGGTATATGAAGGTCCGGAACCTGCATCTAAGAGAATCCTGTCTCCCTGACAGATATGCCCACCTTTTAATGAAGAAACTATAGCAGGCACCACTTCTACGGTCACTGTAGCCGTCTGCAAAGATTTACATCCCTGAGCTCCTATCGCATACACTGTATAAGTGGTGGTCTGAGTAGGACTTACTGTTCTTATGGCTCCTGCCCCGGAATTATCATTCCATTGATAGGTTACCCCGCCTTCTGCCGTCAGCAGCAAGGATTCTCCTACACAGATTTTCAATCTTGAAGCTTTAAGCAGGGCAACAGGAGTTTCTTCTTTTCTTAAAGTAAGTGTGGCTATTTTACTACAGAATGCTCCGTTGGAAACATTTACATATAAAACCTGGCCATCAGTTCCGTTATAATTTGTAAGATTCGTAATGAAGTTGTTATTCTGAGCCTGCGCGTCAGCCTGGGTGGTATAAAAACGGAATACAGCTCCCGGTGTAGTACTGATCATAGGCTTGGCATTTTCCAAATTGAATGTACTAAGTGTAGGTGTTGAACAGAGTTTCATTTCTGCATTCTGTACAGTTGGGCTGGTTCCTCCTATAATCGTAATAGTAGCTTCTCCCGGACACTGATTCCCCGGAATCATTACTTTTACAAGATAAACTCCCGGTTGGATTGCCGTATAGATAGCATTGGTTGCTCCGGGAATTAAAACCCCATCTTTATACCATTGGAAGGTCAGTCCGGGAATAGCTGCCACCTGTGCTTTAAGCTGTTGTGGCGTATTATCACACATATTAATTGTACCGGGTAAAGCAGTTCCTGTTCCGTCTACAATTTTAATTCCAATATCAAAAGACCCTCCTTCTAAAAAAACTGCCGAATCATACCCCGGATCTCTCGCATCTGCCAGCACCATTTTAAAATGATAGGTCTGCCCTGGAATTACATCAGCAACAGCCGTTAAAGGAGTTGTTCTACCGTTATAATTAATCCCAACATGCGGAGTATTCATGGCTCCAAAGTAAGTGGCATTGATGGGACCGCAAGAAAAACCATTTCCCGCAGGGACAATATTGGTTACACTTACAGGCCCTGCCCCACCCGGCAATACCGCAAGATTTGTATAGGTAGGATCTCCCACCTTTTTCAATAGGAGAGCAAAGGCATCTGTATAGTCAGTACACGGATAATTGGAAGCATATTCTTCGGAAGCAAATATATAATTAAACTTCACCTGAGTAGAATTGGGAACGAAATCGAATTCAAGAGCTACCGCATCCTGTAAATTATAGGGTGGATTAATAGCTGCTACAAGATCGGGATCACTTCCTGAACCGGGAGATGATCCAAGGTGGCTATTGAAAGTATTTCCCCCTTCTTTTGCATACCCTGTAGTTAGTACAATACCATCAGTAAAAGGAAAATTAGCTGTTCCTTTATTGAAATATCCCCAGAATCTGTTTACATTATCCAACCCCTGATTGGGTGATACCGTAACATTGGATACATTCGCTGTAGTACAGTTAGTTCCTCCGTTAATCAGGATATTCTTTACCAATAATTCAGGAGTATAATTGGAGGCCGCATAAGGAGGTACATTGATGTCTATAAATGTTCCTGCTCTTAGACTTTCTGCAGAAGGTTTCACTTTTGGAGGTTTTCTCCTAGGTGAAGTCTGAGAAAATACAGCAATAGAAGTCAATAAAAATACTAAAAGAAAAAAATAGTTTTTAGATCTATAATGTAACATTTTAATTTTATTTGCCCAAATGTAATAAAAAAAAACAGATATCAAATTCACTCTTCTAAACCTTTATGTTAATTTTAATATCAAAATTTACAACAAATGCTTTTATTTTTATGTTTTTCATAAATCTACAGCAATAAATTTAATCAGGAAAAATAATTATCCATAAAAAAAACAGATCAATGTTTACTGATCTGTTATTATGCTGTATGACAATATAAAATAGTATAGCCTTATTTCAAGACACCTGCGATGATCAGAAATCAATTCTTTTTCAACTGATCAATTTCACCCTGTAACTGGCTGATAATATCCTTTAAAGCTTTTATTTCATTTTTATTGGAATTCACATTGCTTTTCAATATTACATTTTTTGCTCTTTCACTATGATCTTCATCTTCTTCATCCTCAGCAATCTCCTCAATATCTTCACTGATCTCTTCCAGATCCTCCTGAATATCTTCAATATCTTCATTGATCTCCTCAATATCCTCACTGATCTCTTCGATATCTTCCTGGATATCTTCAATATCTTCCTGGATATCTTCAATTTTCTCGTGATTTTTATTGACAGACATCTGAATAAATATAGCCAGGTAAATTGCCTCTAAAGAAAGTACTGTGGTAAGTATAAGAAGCATCTTATCAAGTTCCACAATATTCAGAATAGGAAGCAGAAATGAAGTGATAAAAAGCAGAGTGTGTACTATCAAAGATGGAATAGAACCTATCCATGATGTAATATTATCTGCTATTTTTTCAAGAACTTCTGTTTTTTCATTATATTTTTTCATCCATTTTTTTTACAAGAGTTCCTTAGTTACTCCAAGTCCAAACAAAGCAAAATCATATTTTGCAGGGTCATTTTCATCAAACTTCCTGATGGCTACATCGAGCTCTTCAACTGTTTTCCAGTCGTTCTGGGTTCTTGAAATCAACCCTAGCTTTCTCGAAATATTCCCTGTATGAACATCCAGTGGAATTGACAGATATTTATGATCTATGTTTTCCCAGATTCCAAAATCTACTCCCCGTTTATCTTTGCGTACCATCCATCGTAAGAACATAATGATCCTTTTTGCAGATGAATTCTTACCGGGAGAACTGATATGTTTATGACTTCTGTGCTTTTCCGTCTCCAGAAAACTATTTCTAAATCTTTCAATAGCATGCAGAAAATTGGTTTCCGATTCTTTCACTTCAAACAGATTTTCCAGGCTTTCATTTTCTTTGTAAATCCTGTTGAACTGCCTAATAAAGTAAGCAAAATCCTGACCGTTAAAAGTTCTATGGATACTTTTACTCTGAATATCTTCCAAATCCTTCTCTGAATAATTCATCACAAAATCATAGGGAGAATTTCCCATAATACCGAGCATTTTCTCAGCTGAACTGATAATTGACTTTCTGTTTCCCCAGGAAATTGTAGCTGCTAAAAATCCTGCAATCTCAATATCCTGCTGTAAAGAAAAACGGTGCGGAATCTGTATGGGGTCATTTTCAATAAAGTCTGGAGTATTATACCGGTCAGCCTTTTCGTCCAGGAAACTTTTTAATTCTTCAAACTTCAACATATTCAATTTAAATTTTTACACTTTCCAATGCTTTAGGTAAAAACGTATTGGGGAAAACATTTCTTGCCTCATCTGTAAATACCGTTAGATCACCATATCTGTTGGAAAAATGTCCTAATATAAGTTTTCCGGCCTGAGCTTTCTGAGCAATAGTTGCCGCCTCCAAAGCGGTTGAGTGCCCTGTGTAATCTGCCATTTCCTTCAAATCATGAAGGAAGGTGGATTCATGATATAAAACGGTTACATTTTTAATAATCGGAAGTACACTTTCCAGATAACGGGTATCGCTGCAAAAAGCATAAGATACTGCCGGTGCCGGATCAAGCGTTAAAATCTCATTTTTAAGAACATAACCATCACTTAGCACAAAATCTTTTCCTGCTTTGATATGATGATAATCACAGGTTTCAATTTCACTGTATTTGGCAATTTCTTTCATATTAAGATGCCTGTCCTTTGGTTTTTCCTTAAAAAGGTAACCATTGCAATAAATCCTATGATCTAAGGGAATAGTATATACTTCTACCCTGTTATCCTCATAAATTTTTTCTGAATAGTTTTTATCCAGTTCATGGTATACCACTTCAAAGCCACGGTGTGTTTCTGTAATATCAAAAATAGTATCCAGCATCTTCTTAATCCCCTTCGGCCCATACACATGGAGCGGATTATCTCTTCCTAAAAGACGGAAAGATGCAATAAGTCCCGGAAGCCCGAAACAGTGATCCCCATGTAAATGAGAAATAAAAATATGGTTGATTTTTGAAAATCTTGCTTTTGCTTTTCTCAACTGCACCTGTGTTCCCTCACCACAATCAATAAGAAAAAGTCTTTCTTCCATGTCCAGCAGCTGAGCAGTGGGTGAAGTATTGATAGTCGGTATTGCTGAATTAAAGCCTAATATCGTTAAATAAGTACTCAAATCAATAATTTATTATAACAAATGTACAACAGAAAATCTAAAACGTAGATTTTACCGTCCAATTTAAATAGGAAAAGCATAAGACTAGCTCAACAAATCCAGAGTTTCTTCCATGTGTGATGGCAAATACCCGGATCGCAAACTCTTGTCTTTATATTAATCTTTCACCTTTAAAAAATCCATAAAAAGATCTAATGCCTGTCTGCGGTGGCTGATTTTATTTTTATCTTCAGGAGCCATTTCTGCGAAGGTTCTGTCATAGCCTTCCGGAACAAAAATAGGGTCATAGCCAAACCCTTTGAATCCTTTATTTTCTGTCAGTAGATTTCCATAAACTCTTCCTTCAAAATACTGAGCCCCATTCTCATCATAGTAACACAAAACAGTAACAAAGTAAGCTTTTCTATTCTCGATACCGGTCATTTCTGCTAAAACTTTTTCGATGTTTTTAGCAAAATCATGATCTCCAGCATAGCGTGCAGAGAATATTCCGGGCCTTCCGTCCAAAGATTCCACAACCAAACCGCTGTCGTCACCCAAGCTTGGAACTCCTGTTTTTTCAAAGCAGTATTTTGCCTTAATCAAAGCATTGGCATGAAAAGAATCTCCGTCTTCTACAATTTCCTCATGAATATTATAGTCCGTAAGGCTTTTCACAATACACTCGCTTCCTAAGATCTGCTGGATTTCTTCTTTCTTATGTTCGTTGTGTGTGGCTACTAATAATTCCATTTCTATATTCATTTTCCAATTTTATTTTCTAGCTGTATCTATTTAAATTTCAGAATAATGGACTTTATATTTTTTCATAAAAAGGTAGTAGAATAATGAAAAAAGGACAAGTCCAACGGCCAGGATAAGCCATTCTGAAACATTAAAAACTTTTGCAAAACTTTCATCTTTACCATAAAGCACCAATAATGAGAGACTCAGGTTATTGAATGCATGCAAGAGTATGGGAAGCAATAAAGTTTTTGTTTTATGATATACCAAACCCAGTATACATCCCAGTATCACTGCACTGATAAACTGCCATGGGTTTCCGTGAACGACTCCAAAAATAATGGAAGCATACACGATAGCTTTCCATGGTTTAACTCCTTTATTGATAAGCCCTTTCTGAATAATTCCTCTGAATATAATTTCTTCAAAAATAGGGGCTAACATTACAGTCATAATAATCATCACTACCGGATCATCCGTCAACTGGTTCATAAGCTGAATAAAATATTCATAAAAGTCTCCAAAAACAGGACCTGTAGTTGGGATTAAAGAGGTAACAAACTCTGCAATAAACATCATCCCGGCCATCATGGGGAAAATCAGAAGATAGGTATAAAAATTAACTGAAGAAAGGTTGAAATTGAGTTTCTTTTTGGTAGTACGCCTTACAATGAAAAAATCAAAAAAGGCAATAGCAGTTAGAAATCCTACAGAATTAGCCACCATCAAAAACCAGTCTTTTAGTTCAAGGTTTTCTTTGAAAGCTACTTTCCAAAAAGTACTGAATAAAGAAACAGCCATTGTTCCTACAAACAGTCCCACTACCAAAGTAAGCCCTCCTAGCCATGTGAAAGTAAACTTTGGATATTTGCTATTTTCCATTCTTTTCTCTGTAAAATTTATGGAAACAAAGATAATTTTTTTGAATGCCACAGGCAACTAAAAAAGGAAATTCTTATTTTCGCTCCGATAACCATAATAGTATAAAAAATGAAGACAGAATCTCCATTTCCCAGTATTGAATCTACAATAAACCGATTGATCACTCTTATTCTGAACGTGACTTTTTTTGGCCTGCTTTTTTTCTTCTTTGTTCTTTTCGTTTTGGGTCCCGTGTATGGAATTTATAAAAGAGGATTGGAGACTATGTTCTATCCAACCTTGCTATGCTGGGGGCTTTCGCTTCCAATATTAATTCCTGTTACCTGGCACTACATTGTAAAAAGCAAGAAAATGGCCTGTAAAATTATTGTTGACCAAAGTGGCCTCTTATTTTATAATTCGCAGGACGAAATTGTAGATAAAATACTCTATACCGATCTTCGGACTTCAGAGCAGGACTTTGATATCCGGACAGTAAGTACTACAAATTCAGGAATTATTCCGTGGCTTGAAGTCATTATACAATCAGAAAAAACCGACCAGACAACAAGACGTATCGATATGAATCTTCCGCTTTTTGCTGTAAAGAATAAACAAGCTTTATATGCCCACTTTTTGAGAGGAATCACTGTTTTCCGTTCCGATTTAAAGATAGATCCCATCGTTTTTTCCACTTATTCTATTGATACAAAAACATGGAAGATCAACCAAAAAGGCAGTGCACTGACAACCTGGGTTTTCATTCTGCTGGCTCTTATCTGCGTTGGGTTTATCTGTTTTATGGTATTTGTTTATATGAAGTATAATACCTAAGTTTACTTATATTCTAAGATTAGCACATTAAAAAAAAATAAAACCAATAACATTCTCTTTTATAGGTTTTGTGCAGAAGGTTTTGAAAAATCAGGTTTCTTTAAATAAAAAATTAATTATGTATAAGTCCCTTTTACTATTTTTAGCCAGTTTTTTATCCGCACAACAGACTTGTCAACTTTCTTTTTCAAATACTTCACTTTCCGAAAATGGAGAAATAATCTTTACAATGACAAATAAAGAGGATAAAAGAATAAAAATACCCAAGCAATATCCTGATATATGGGCAAGACCAACAGATATACAGGTTTATAATGATAAAAAAAAAGAATATCAGGATATAAAATACAGTTTTGATGGAGTAAATTGTTTAAATATAAAGAAATGCTTTGGCAAAATGACAGATCTCAAGAAAGGAGAATCTAAACAATATAAAGCTACAATTATTCCCGGAAGAATTTCAAAGGCATTTAAAGAAAAGCAAAAATATAGATTTAAATTAGCATTTGATACTTATTTATTTAGCGGTTGCAATGATTATGTAACGGACTGGCTCTATTTTAAGAATTAATTAATAAAACATACAATCTGCTGATGTAAAGTAACTTTTAGATATAAAATTACCTATCTGACAGAGCGAAACTGATGCTTGATCCGGACAACAAAAGCAAGGAGTAGCCATCCATACGATTAACGCTATTTCCCCACTCTGAAACCCTCTAACTCCGCAACCTGAACCTTACAACTAACATTCTCGTATTTTATTTGAAAACCTCATAAAAAATCACGATTTTTGCAACTTCAAAATACGATATGTCAGACTTACTCAAAGAAATACAAAAAAGAAAGACTTTTGGGATTATTTCCCACCCGGATGCCGGAAAAACTACCCTTACGGAGAAATTACTTCTTTTTGGGGGAGCTATCCAGGAAGCGGGTGCGGTAAAATCCAATAAAATAAAAAAAGGAGCTACCTCCGACTTTATGGAAATTGAAAGACAGAGAGGGATCTCTGTAGCCACTTCCGTATTGGCTTTTGAATATAAAGATCATAAAATCAATATCCTGGATACCCCAGGTCACAAAGATTTTGCTGAAGATACCTATAGAACCTTAACTGCTGTAGATTCTGTAATCGTTGTAATTGACGTTGCAAAAGGGGTTGAGGAACAGACAGAAAAACTGGTGAAAGTTTGCAGAATGAGAAACATTCCTATGCTTGTTTTCATCAATAAACTTGACCGTGAAGGTAAGGACGCTTTTGATCTGTTGGATGAAGTAGAGCAAAAACTCGGATTAAGAGTGGTTCCGCTTTCCCTTCCAATTGGTATGGGAAGTGACTTCCAGGGTATTTATAATATCTGGGAAAACAATATTCAGTTATTCCTGGAAGAGAAAAAACAAAAAGTAGGAGAATCCATCACTTTCGATAATATCAATGATCCTTCTATTGATGAGGCCATAGGTCCAAAAGCGGCCCAAACATTAAGAGATGAACTAGAGCTTATTCAATCCGTATATCCTGAATTTAATCGTGAAGAGTATATGAACGGTGATCTTCAGCCGGTATTCTTCGGTTCGGCATTAAATAACTTTGGGGTACGTGAACTATTGAATGCATTTATCGAAATTGCTCCTATGCCGCAACCTAAAGAAAGTGACCTTCGTATAGTAAAACCGGAAGAAAGCAATTTTACAGGTTTTGTGTTCAAGATCCACGCTAATATGGATCCTAAACACAGAGACAGACTGGCATTCGTAAAAATTGTTTCGGGAACCTTTAAAAGAAATGAAAATTATTTGCTGGTAAGAGAAGGTAAAAAGATGAAGTTCTCATCTCCCAATGCTTTCTTTGCTGATAAAAAAGAAGTAGTGGAGGAAAGCTTTCCCGGTGATATTGTAGGTCTTCATGATACAGGAAACTTCAGAATTGGTGATACCCTGACCGGTGGTGAAAAACTTAGCTTCAAAGGAGTTCCTAGTTTCTCTCCGGAACATTTCCGTTATATCAATAATAATGATCCGCTTAAGGCCAAGCAGTTGGCAAAAGGTATCGATCAGCTGATGGACGAAGGAGTTGCACAGCTATTCACGCTGGAAATGAACAATAGAAAAATTATCGGAACAGTGGGAGCCCTTCAGTATGAAGTTATCCAATACCGTCTGGAACACGAATATGGTGCTAAATGTACTTATGAACCTCTATCTATGCACAAAGCATGTTGGGTAGAAGCTGATGAAAAATCAGAAGAGTTTAAAGAATTTGCAAGATTAAAGCAAAGATTCCTTGCCAGAGATAAATACAACCAGCTTGTATTTTTAGCAGACTCTTCATTTACGATTCATATGACGCAGGAAAAATTCCCGAATGTAAAACTGCACTTCATCAGTGAGTTTAAAGATCATTAATAAGCAGAATCGCTAAAAACATAGATCCGCAGAGTTTTTCTCTGCGGATTTTTTATTCTGTAAAGAAGAATACTTTTCCTTTAAGATTATGAGGAACTAAAAAGGTCTTGCTTTAAGCCAAGATTATTTCCTTTATTTATTTTCATAAAAATCTACATAATCTCTTCAGTCTTCGGATCAATAAAGATATACTCAGCTATAAAGTCTGACAGATTCAAATATATCCTGGTAAAATCCCATCAAAAGCAGTATGGGATCTGCAAAACGGCTTTGTAAATCTCTTGTAAAACAAATACAAAACA
This sequence comes from Chryseobacterium sp. Bi04, assembly GCF_918698085.1. GTDB lineage: Bacteria > Bacteroidota > Bacteroidia > Flavobacteriales > Weeksellaceae > Chryseobacterium. Next base: position 32,782 of record NZ_CAKKLP010000002.1, on the reverse strand, counting down.
CTGGAAATATAGCAGTTATCGTTTTACCAGCATAATACATTCTATTTACAAGGGTTTCAGGCACTCTCCTCCTAATTTTACTTCATCAAAAATTAATGTTATGAAAAAGTTCATCTTACTGGTAGCTATATCAAGCACCTTTATTATGTGTAAAAAAGGAGAAGCTGCGCAATCTCAACTTGAAAAAACAATACAGACGGCAGACAGTGCTTCTAGTGTTGCTACAGAAGCTATAGACAATGCCAGCCATACCATCAGCAAAACTCTTGATTCTGCCAATATCAAAATAAAAGATTTTGAAAATACCAAAAACGAGATCCAGCAAAAAATAGAACATACATCAAAGGTTGTAGATTCTTTATCTGATAAAATTGCCTCTACAAAACTGGAATCTAAGGTGGAGAAAAAGGATTCTGCTGCAAAGAAGTCTGAAAAAATAGTAGTTAATGTTCCAGCTCCCAAGGTGATCAAAGAAACCAAAGTGATTTATAAAGACAAGCCAAAACATGACAGTTATGAACTGAACATGCCTAAAAACAGAATGGTAAAATCCGGTCAGATCTCCATTAAAGCAGATAATGCCGAAACGGTAAAAGAAATCATTAAGGAAGAGGCCCTTAAAAACAACGGGTATATCAAAAGTGAAGATCTTTCTTATATAGAATCTGCAGACCGCAGACGTGAAGATCAAAAAGTATATACTATGGACATTAAAGTTCCTATTCAGAATTTTGACGGTTTAATGGATGCTTTAAACAATAGTATTGGTGATATTGAGAGTAAAAACATTCAGGTTTCAGGAAATGACTATACGGATAATGCTATTTGCAGTATCTCAGTAAGCCTTACAGACAAAACAGAAACTGAAAAAGAGCCTAAAAACTTCGGAGAGAAATCTTTGGCAGCCATTTCATCCGGTTGGGGTGCTATTGCTTCTATTTTCTTGTTTATCCTTCCCTTATGGCCTTTATTCCTGATTGGCGGTATTGGATATTATTTTTACAAAAAAAGGAATAAAAACCTTCCTGGTAACGATTCTCACTAGAATTAAAAATCTATCCCCGTGATAGATTTTTTTTGCTGGAAATTTGAATTTAAATAATCAGCGTTGCGTTGATTTCTATTCTTCTTTACTTATTAGGTTTTGGCTAAAGCCAAATTGGATGGTTCTTTCAAAAAAACAGGCTAAAGCCCGTTTCTATTGATGTAGAAGGTATTTAATGTTCACATTATACATTATACATTAAAAGGCCTCCACATGGGAAGCCTTTCTGTTATTTCATATTCACTACTTTATCTACGACAAACTTTGTGTTTCCTCTCCAGGGAAGTGCCCCATTGTATTCTTTGTAATGGAGATCAAAGGTTTTACCGCTATTGGTTTCCAGTTGTTTGAAAACTTCAGGGTCATCCACAGAAAATTCAAACTCATAGCTTGTAATACCTCCTGCTTTACCTTTTCCAAATCCTTCCTGAATCAGTTTACCTTCATACGTTTTGAAGACATAGCCTTTTTTCATGGCATAATTCAGGTATCCGGATTTCACGCCTTCTCCAAAGACGAAGAAGTACTTATACCATACAAATACTCCTAACAATAGCAGTACGACACCGAGAGTGATCCACAAAGATTTTTTCATAGAATGTGTGTTTTAAAAATAGTTATTTTGCGATACTTCTTGAGATCACGATTTTCTGAATTTCAGAAGTTCCTTCGTAGATCTGAGTGATTTTTGCATCTCTCATTAATCTTTCTACGTGATATTCTTTTACATATCCGTATCCACCGTGGACCTGTACTGCTTCAATAGTAGTATCCATCGCTACCTGAGAAGCATATAGTTTCGCCATAGCCCCGCTTTCGGAAATGTCTTTTCCTTCATCTTTTTCACATGCTGCCTTGAAGCATAACATTCTGGCTGCAGTAATCTGAGTAGCCATATCAGCTAATTTAAAAGCAATTGCCTGGTGGTTGATGATTTCGGTTTTGAAAGCTTTTCTGGTTTTAGCATATTTTAAAGCTAATTCATATGCTCCCGAGGCAATACCTAATGCCTGAGAAGCAATTCCGATTCTTCCTCCGTTCAACACGGCCATTGCAAAGTTGAACCCGAATCCGTCTTCACCAATTCTGTTTTCTTTCGGTATTTTTACATTATTAAAGATCAAAGAGTGGGTATCACTTCCTCTGATTCCTAATTTGTCTTCTTTCAGTCCGATTTCAAAACCTTCCCATCCTCTTTCTACGATAAAAGCATTGATTCCTTTATGTTTTTTCTCCGGGTCAGTTTGAGCAATTACGATATAATAAGAAGCTGTTCCACCGTTTGTGATCCAGTTTTTAATACCATTTAAAAGATAGTAATCTCCTTTATCTTCTGCCGTTGTTTTCTGAGAAGTTGCATCAGAACCTGCTTCAGGCTCAGATAATGCAAATGCTCCGATTACCTTTCCGCTAGCAAGAGGAGTAAGGTATTTTACTTTTTGTTCTTCAGAAGCAAACTTTTCAAGACCGGCACAAACCAATGAATTGTTTACAGACATTACAACAGCAGCTGAAGCATCTATTTTTGCAATTTCTTCCATTGCCAAAACGTAAGAAACACTGTCCATACCTGCCCCTCCATACTGTGGATCAACCATCATTCCTAGAAGACCCATCTCACCCATTTTCTTAACCTGTTCTGCAGGGAATTTCTGGTCACGGTCTCTTTCAATAACTCCAGGTAATAATTCATTTTGTGCAAAATCTCTTGCCGCCTGCTGAATCATCAACTGTTCTTCTGATAAATTAAAGTTCATAAAAAAATAATTAGATAGCCGTAAATTTACACTTTTTAAGCAAATCTGGAAATATAAATTAGAAGTTAGAATAGAGTGATTAGAAGTTAGTTAAAAAAAGTAGACTTCAAAGCGACTTATCGTTATAAAATAATCAATATATTATGGTAAACATTCAATTATCTCATTCAAACTTCAAAAATTAAAAAAAATGCTTATATTTAGATTTCTTTATAAATTACTTAAAAAATCATGACGATAAAGAGATTATTCGATATTCCTCACTACGCTTTGGAAAAATATCCTAAAGCGGATATGTTTGTCACCAAATACCATGGTGAATGGAAAAAAACTTCTACCCAAGAGTTTATTAATGAAGGAAATAAGATATCCAGAGGATTACTGAAACTGGGAATAAAACCAGGAGATAAGATTGCATTGATTACTACCAATTCCCGTACGGAATGGGCTATCATGGATTTCGGAATGTCTCAGATCGGTGTTGTTTCGGTACCGGTTTATCCCAGTATCTCCCCGGAAGATTATGAATTCATCTTCAATAATGCAGAAATACAGTATTGTTTTGTTTCTGACAAAGAGCTGTTGAATAAAGTAATGAAAGTAAAACACAATATTCCCAGCCTACAGGGGATCTTTACTTTCGACAATATAAGCGGTGCTGCCAACTGGAAAGAAATTCTGGATCTCGGTAAGGATGAATCTACACAAATTGAAGTAGAAGATCTCTCCAATGCTATCAATACCGAAGACCTGGCAACGATTATTTACACTTCCGGAACTACCGGCAGACCTAAAGGGGTGATGCTGACCCACAATAACATCGTTTCTAATGTATTGGGATCTATTCCAAGGATTCCCAAGAAAAGAAGCCTTGACTACAAGGAAACAAGAGCATTAAGCTTCCTGCCTATCTGTCATATTTTTGAAAGAATGCTGTTTTATCTTTACCAATACAAAGGATTTTCACTCTATTTTGCTGAAAGCATCGAAAAAATGGGAGAAAACGTAAAAGAAGTGAAACCTCATTATATGACTGTTGTTCCGAGACTGGTAGAAAAGGTGTATGATAAGATTTATAATACCGGTTCTTCTGCAGGTGGGTTGAAATCAAAAATATTCTTCTGGGCTTTAAATTTGATTAGTAAGAAGAAAGAAATTTCAAAACCATCCGGAATACAGGAAATCATCGCAGATAAACTGGTCTTTTCTAAATGGAGAGAAGGCTTGGGAGGTGAAATTGTCACTTTAGTTTCCGGATCAGCAGCTTTATCTACAAGACTGAACCTTATGTTCCAGAATGCAGGAATTCCTATTTTGGAAGGATATGGCTTAACGGAAACATCTCCGGTAATTTCGGTGAACAGCTTTGAAAAAATGAAAGTGGGAACCGTAGGGGTACCTTTAGATAATTTAAAGGTAAAAATCCAGGAAGATGGCGAGATTACAGTAAAAGGACCTTCTATATTCAAAGCGTATTTCAAAAATGAAGAAATGACCAAAGAAGCTTTTACTGAAGACGGATTTTTCAAAACAGGAGATATCGGGCATATTGACAGTGATGGATTTTTACAGATTACAGACCGTAAAAAAGAAATGTTCAAAACTTCAGGCGGGAAATATATAGCACCTCAAACTATTGAAAATTTAGCAAAGGCATCTAAATTCATCGAACAGATCATGGTTGTGGGTGATGGTGAAAAAATGCCGTGTGCGTTGGTACAGCCTGATTTTGAATTTGCAAAAAGCTGGGCCATGCGAAATAATTTAAATATTGGCGCTACCCCTGAAGAGATTGCTAAAAGCACTGAATTGAAACAGAGGATAGAAAAAGAAATTGAGGATATTAATGAGCACCTTGGAAACTGGGAGAAAATCAAAAAGATTGAATTGACTCCTGAAATATGGAGTATTGAAAGCGGACTGCTTACTCCAACTTTAAAGCTAAAAAGAAAGGCTGTAAAAGAGAAATTTATGTCCCTCTACAATAAGATGTATGATCATCATGAATAAAACACTAACCGCTTCTTTTGGAGCGGTTTTTTATGCTTTAAAAAAAGATTATGATGTTTTTAATGTTTAGGCTAAAGCCATTGGAATAGGGGTCTTAAAATAAACGGACTAAAGTCCGTTTCTATTGAATATTTTAGTATTTCAAACCACCCAACGTCCTGTTTTGTCATTTCGAAGGAATCTAAACCAGCATTTTCATAACAGCGAAGAAGTTCTGTTTAAAAAGCATTTGTGTTATTTGTGAAAACATTTGTGCCATCAGTGTTTACAACCATCTCCCAAAAGCAACATCTATTTCAAAAAGACTATAAAAAAAGCTGCCTCATCTCTGAAACAGCTTTTGTATTATTTAAAATCGATAATTAGAATTTAATTACAGATTTCATTTTTTCGTTTTCTTCCATTACCAACTCATCGTCTACAAGGATTTTTCCAGAGTGTTCGTCAATAATGATTTTCTTTCTCTGAGCAATTTCCATCTGCTTTTGAGGAGGAATAGTGAAGAAAGATCCTTTTGGAGCCCCTCTTTCTAATCCTACTACTGCAAGACCGTTGATAGAGTTTGTTCTGATTCTGTTGTAAGAAGCCAATAATCTTTCATCAATTTTACCTGCGAATTCTTTAGATTGCTCTAAAAGATATTCTTCTTCTTTTTGAGTTTCAGACACAAGATCATTTAATTCTTCTTTCTTGAATTTCAAGTGATTCTTTAAATCATCAATCTTTGCGTTCAATTCGCTTAAAGTTTCGTTTTTGTGAGCAATTTTAACCCCGAATTCTTTAATTCTCTTATCAGCAAGCTGAATTTCCAGATCCTGAAATTCAATTTCTTTTCCTAATGCTTCAAACTCTTTGTTGTTTCTTACATTATCCTGCTGAGATTTATATTTCTCAATTAAAGCTTTTGCATGGTTAATAACTTCATGCTTGGTTTTAATCTGATCATCCTGTTCTTTGATGTCTGCATGAAATTTTTCAGCTCTTTTCTCAAGACCTTCAATCTCGATTTCAAGATCTTCAACTTCAATTGGCAATTCTCCTCTAGTATTTCGGATTTCATCCAATCTTGAATCAATGATCTGTAAATCGTATAAAGCTCTTAATTTTTCTTCAACTGAAATATCGTTGGTTTTTGCCATATGTTAAATGAAATAATTTACTGGGTTTGTTTTTTCAATAGATTTTGAAATTGCAAATGTACTAAATTTTTGTGATAAAATTTCAAATAATTGTTGACTTACAAATTGTTCTGATTCATAATGGCCTATATCACAGATCAGCATTTTAGACTCAGCTAAAAAATAATCGTGATATTTAAGATCCCCTGTGAGATAAGCATCACATTTTTTGGACATTGCAGCTCTTATACCACTGGCTCCGGATCCTCCGAGAACGCCTACTTTTTTTATTTTTTTATGAGTAAAGGCAGAATGTTTTATCACCTCAAGACTGAATTTTTCTTTTACAAACTGCAGAAAATCTTTCTCATCCATTTCTTCCGCAAGCTCTCCATACATTCCAAGTCCTGCATGATGGTTTTTATTATCCAGATTGTACACCTGATGGGCCACCTCTTCATATGGATGCGCAGCTTTCATTGCACCAATGATCTGCCCCTGTTTATAGGATTCAAAAATTACGGAAATCATATCCTCATCAGCATTCTCACGGATATTCTGCTCTCCGGAAAATGGATTGGAACCTTCTACCGGCTTAAATGTCCCGTTCCCGTTGACTGTAAAACTGCATTCATCATAAAAGCCTATATTTCCGGCTCCTGCTGAAAACATAGCCTCTTTTACCTTTTCAGAATAGTCTTTAGGTACAAAAACCGTCAGTTGTTTCAGGTTATTTTCTTTAGGCTGAAGAATTTTCATGTTCTTTAATCCCAGCTGACTGCATATTCCGTAGTTCACTCCAAAGAAATCATTATCAAATGCTGTATGAATAGCATAAATGGCAATTTTATTTTCAATAGCCTTTAAAACAGCTTTTTCAACATAATTTTTACCGGTTAAGGATTTTAGCCCTGAAAATATGATAGGATGAAAACAGACAATCAGATTACAGTTTTTCAGGATCGCCTCTTCCACTACATTTTCCAATGCATCATGACACACCAGAATTCCACTCACATCCCGATCCGGAACACCACACAGCAATCCCACATTATCAAAATCTTCTGCCTGTCTGATACTTATTTCCTCTTCAATCTTTGAAATTACAGCTCTTAGCTTCATTAGTCTATTTTTACAGTTACAGCGAAGATATTAATTTTACAAGGATTCCGAAACAATTTCTGCCTCAATAAGAACCTACTGATCCATAATAATGCCAGATGGTAATATTTGGAATTTCCTTTTAACAATCCTATCTTTACTTCATACTTCATAAAAATGATTATCTTCATTGTGAAAATAACCCGATTTTAAATGGAAAGAGAACACAATCTTGTTCCCGAAGACTCCCTCTGGAAAAGATACCTTTACAGGATAATTTACCGGTCCGACACTAAGCTCGGAAAACTTTTCGATATCATATTACTATCTTTAATTCTTGCCAGTACTGCTATCATTATGATGGAAAGTGTACCTCAGCTTGACAAAAGATTTCATTATACGTTTTTGATCCTGGAATGGATTATCTCTATTTTCTTTTCCATTGAATATTCCATGCGGATTGCCGTGGTAAAAAATAAGAAACACTATATTTTCAGTTTTTTTGGGATTATTGATTTTTTTGCACTGGTTCCATTTTACTTAAGCTTCTTCTTTCCCGTAACGAAATATTTCCTGATTTTCAGAATGTTGAGAATGCTCAGGGTTTTCAGGGTTTTCAACCTTATGGACTTTATGAATGATGGTTCCGTGATTGTCAGAGCCCTAAAAAACAGCTCCCGGAAGATTTACATTTTCCTTTTATTCTTAATTATTTTTTCGGTAATTGTTGGTTCCCTGATGTTTATGGTGGAAGGAGGAAGACCGGGGTTTGAAACCATTCCACAATCTATTTATTGGGCTGTGGTTACTGTAACTACAGTAGGATATGGAGATGTATCTCCTATTACACCTTTAGGGAAGTTTTTTGCAGTGGTTCTGATGTTGGCCGGTTATTCTATTATTGCAGTTCCTACCGGAATTGTAACAGCAGAAATGCGCAATAAAAGACAGAATCTGGAAAAGGTATGTGAGCGGTGTGGCAACGAAGATATTGATGATGATGCCAGATACTGCAAACAATGTGGCAAGAAATTAGCTTGATATTTTATATTCATTTAATTTATCAACCAAATACCACAAAATCATGGAACCACAAAAGAAAAACAAGCCCAATAGCTTAGTCATTATCCTTTTTGCATTAGTTGTACTAATGATTATCATCTACTTTATTCTTGTCATGTTCTTTCCCACAGTTTTTGATATGATGAATACAGGAGATATACAACCAGTACCCAATAAATAATGAGTCATAAATACTCTATATCACCATAAAAAAGGAAGAGCGAAATATTTCACTCTTCCTTTTTTTATGATAAGAAATCAAAGCTGTTCTTTTTACTTTTTAATCGCTTTAATAGTCTGCTTAGATCCATCTTTCATGTGTAGCGTTATTAAATACATTCCTGATTTCAGATCTCCTAAATAAAGAACTGAAGCCGGCTGATCAATACTCTTCATCAATCTTCCGGATACATCCGAAACAGAAATTGATTTTATCTGATCAGCTTTTGAGAGATTCAGTACTTCTGTAAATGGATTCGGATAGGCCTGAACTGTATTTTTAGCTTTAGAAGTTTCTGAAGTTGCAAGGTTTTCTTTATTAATAGAAATCGTAAATGTTCCTTCTAAATCGTCAGACCATGTACTGTAACTTCCTACATTCACATAATAGGCCGTTCCGGCAACAGTTGGGATAGAAATTGTTTCTGTTTCTCCAGCTCCGTTTCCATCTATAGTATCCACACAAGTTAAGCTGCCACATGCACCACTGAATACACCGATTTGAGAATCAAAATAACTATCTGCAGGTGTTGTTACGGTGATATCAAAAGTACTGCCATCCCCTGTGAAAGTAAACCATGTTCCATCATTCATCCCATTCGTACACTCTTCAAGGTATGCTCCATTATTACTGGCTCCTGCAGCATCAGACTGTGTATAGCTATATGGGAATGCAGCGGCAGTTAAAGCACCTGAGCACTCATCATTAGCTGGTGGCGGAGGTATGGTTCCGATGCATAAATTAAAGCTCTGAGCTTCCCCTGCTCCTCCATAGCTGTATACCCTTACATAATAAGTATCCCCCGCCGTAAGACCGGTAAGAATTTCCATTCCTCCATATCCGCACAGCGTACTGACAAGACTTGCACAATCTCCGCTAAAAACCTGATAATAGGCATCCTCATTAAAAACACTTCCAATAGAAGCTACATTGCTGAGCGTAATTGCATGACTGGTAGCTGTTGCTGTAAATTTAAACCACACATCATCATCTGCCTCACCATAGCACGGATCAGTAAGTAATGCTGAGTCACTTGCTCCCAAAGTGTATCCGGATGTTACAGTGCCACAGTTCATATCTGGATTTACTGTAAGCGCGATGGCATTTGCGCATTCATCATTAGCAGAAGCAGGAGGAGCTGTTCTGAATTTAATCTCGGAACATCCTACAGATTCACCTCCTGTACCTACTGCTGTTACTTTAAGATAATAATCCGTATCAATAGCTAATGGGGATGAAGGTGTAAAACTGTTGACAGTTACAGACTGCTGATTAACAATATCAGTTCCTCCAGGTGTGGTCCCTATAGAAATCTTATAGCCTGTAGCTCCCTGAGGGGCATTCCAGGTAATATCTGGCGACACCGGTATAAAGGTTGAATTATTTCCCGGATACCCAACCATAGGACAGGCAGGAACAGGATTGATAGTAAGACCCATAAGGCTCACTACAGACCTGTAATCCAACATTTCTCCTGTTGGCGGGCTTGCAGGGTCAGGATTTGTTGAATCACTGCTGTAAGAAAGGGTACGGTCTGTTACAGAACCGTACTTAAATACAGAGAATATGTTATCATCATCGTAGTCTGGTGCATTTTCTTCTGCTGCAATGACTAAATTCTGTGTGTTATTGTATGGAAATGGGGTAGCAAAAGTTATTTCTATTACTCCATTGGCATTAGTAACGGTTCCCGCATACACTTGAGTCAGCTGGGTTACAGGAATCCAGTCATCTTCAGATGTAAAATTTGTTTTTGCTGTATGGCCCAGATAAACAATCCAGTCTGATGAGTTATCTATAGACGCTGAAGCATCCAGGTAGAATTTAAGGCCGGTGATGTTTCCTGCCGCATTCGCGTTAATCTCCTGCTTGGTAAAGATCTGCTGAATATATGAATATTCATAATAAGGATCTACCGGGGCGTTCCCGGTCTCAGTGCTCCCTTCTCCAAGGTTGATTTGAGCATTTAGTATCATGCTTATTGTAAGCAGCCATAAAAGTAATACTTTCTTCATATTTTTTTAATTTAGTGTTAACTTGATTACCAAATTAACAATAATTTCAACACAATGTTAAAAAATTTAAAAAATTATTAAAAAAAATCAGCAGCTATAAAGCTACTGATTAATTAATAAGTGAAAAATAAAGAATTTTATTTTTTTATGACTTTAAAAGTCTGTTTGGATCCATCTTTCATATATAATACAGCCAAATACATTCCATGGTTTAAATCTCCCAATTGAAGGACAGAAGAAGGAGACTCTATAGTTTTCACTACCCTTCCTGCCAAATCAATGACTGAAACAGATTTCACCTGAGAAACATCTGAAATATTAATATTATCAGTAAACGGATTAGGGTACACTTTAAGCCCTTCTTTAACCTTTGTTTCAGAAGTAGCCAGCTGTGCAGCTGAAATTTTAAAGTTATCTATGAAGAAATCATAGTCTTCAAGATCATCTACCGTACCCGAAGAACCGTAAAATGCAAAGATTGTATTAGGATTGGTATATCCGGTAAGGTCTAAAGAATAAGTATTTAATGCATTGGAAGGCCCGTTGGCTGCTGTCCATGTATTCAATACGGTCCATGTAGTTCCGCCGTCTGTTGAAACCACAAACTGCACGGTATCATCACTTCCCATAGGAGATGAAACAGTATCAGCATAGTCTGTCACAGCATAGTCAAATTCTACTTTATATCCTCCGGCAGAAAGGTCAAATGCTGCAGTTTTAAGCCAACCAACTCTGTTGTCGTTGTAAATATTCATTTTAGCAGCACCCGTAGTTCCGGAATTAAGGAATCCATCTGCAATCCATAATGCGGAAGCTCCTGTAGGACCTGTAGCAGGCGTTCCTCCGGAAGCCTGTGACCAACACGTTCCCGGAAATGTAGAAAAATCATTGGTATAAGCAGGAACAACCGCCAGGCAAGCCGTGGTAAATATTGCCGTACCTACCCATGCTCCTTTATCTGTGCCGTTACAGTTAGATCTTACCCAAACATTATAGGTTGTATTAGGGGTAAGGCCTGATAAAGTTCTGCTAGTAGCCGTAATATTAGTTATTGTTGCTGCAGTTGCTGCAGTAGGGGCTACATTGGAGGTAGAATAATAAATTTCATATCCACTGCCCGGAGCAGTTGCCGGAGCTGTCCATGAAATATCAGCACTTTGAGCAAGAACAGCAGATGCCACTAATGCTGTGGGTTCTGAACATGCAGGAATCGGTTCGTAGTTTACATCATCAATAAGAATACTGTTTGCAGGGCTTCCTGTATGTCTGAAAGCAAGTGTGGTAGTTCCTGCCGGAGCGGTAATATTATTTATTATAAAATTATCCAGAACAGATATACTGGTAGTTGTAAAAATACCGAGACTTACAAAAGAAGATGCTGTTGTTGGGTCTGTTAAATATCCCACTTCAACCTTTCCTCCTACGGTAGAATTTGATCTCGCTTTGAATCTCAATCTGTAAAGACCTGTATCTAATGCACTTACCGGTCTCATTTTCACTACCGCGATATTGCTGGTGGTAGAAGAATAGATATACAGGACATTGGGAGCACTTGCCATTGAACTGGTCTGAATATTGGCACTTCCAGCTGTTCCTACCTTGCCCCAGCATGCAGGCCAGCTTCCTGCTGCTACTCCATCAAAATTTTCAGAGAAAGATGTAACAGTACCACAAACAGTCGAAAAGTTTCTTTCTGTACAGTTCGTTGAACTTTGTGTAGCTGTATAGGCACCTACTGAATAATAATAGGTTGTTGAATTATTAAGAACGGTAGGTAAGGTATAGGTAGTTACATTTCCTACATCTACATTATTCATCACATCAGTTCCTCCGGGAGTGGTTCCTATTCTTAATTTGTATCCGTTAACTCCGGTTACAGCAGACCAAGTAAAGGTGGGTGATAACGAAACATCAGCAGCAGAAGATGCCGGTGCAGACACTGTAGGACAAATTGATAAGGTAGTAAAATTCCTTTCTGTACAACCCGTAGAAGTTTGGGTGGCATTATAAGAATTGATTGTATAATAATATTTTGTATTATAAGCCAGCTCATTAGGCAGCGTATACGTAGTAACATTTCCTACATCAAAAGCATTTAACACATCAGTTCCACCTGCAGTTGTTCCTATAGATAATTTATAGCCGGTAGCGTCAGCATTGGCTGCCCATGTAAATGTAGGTTTCAAAGCCACTGCGGTGGCAGATGAAGAAGGTGCAGATACACTAGGACAGAATGTCTTGGTTGAAAACGTAGACCCATATACCCAGATACTCTGATCAGCTCCGCAATTGGACCTTACCCAGAGATAATAGGTACTGGACGGTGTAAGTCCTGTAAGGGTTTGAGTTGTACCAGTAGCTCCTGTAAAGGTTGGTACAGATGCAGCAGTAGGAGCTGTTCCTGAGGTACTGTAATATATATCATAAGTAGGAGCTGCAGTAGTAACCGTCCAGTTGACAGGAACAGTGGTAGCTGTTGTGGTTCCGGTAGTAACCGTTGCCGGCATCAGGCAGTTCATAGCGCCCACTTTAACATTGTCTATGAATATATCATCACTTCCAAAATCTCCTGTCGCAAGAAATCTTATCACTGCAGTAGAGCTATTGGAGCCTAGTACAACGTTTTTACTAGACCAGGTAGCAGAAGTTCCGAAAGCAGTTCCTACCGTTGTAAAGGTAGCACCACCATCGGTTGAAAGCTGTATTTTTAAATTATCTGTACCGGAAGCATTCACATAATCAAAAGAAAGCACCCTCTCCCCTGTTCCGGAAGATAAATCAATATACAGATCCATATATCCATAAAGACCTGCAGAAACGTGGTAAGAATGGAATCTTGCCGCAGGAGCTGTTGCCGGAGAAGAAATAGGCGTGGCAGTAGTTTCTGAGACATCGTTCCATCCTGAGACGCTTGTAAAGCCGGCATTAGCCACTGTCAACTCGGTAGATCTCCATGAATTATCTCCTCTGGAAGGCCATGACCTCCAGTTTGAAGCATTGGGCAGATCACCCACAGAATTTCCATTACCCCAGGCCGAAAAAGTTTCAGTATAAGGCATAGAAGCATATGATGGAGTACCCACCCATGTTCCCGGAGTGTATTTAAAGCTAAGACCGGAAGCCGGAACCGTATTTCCGTTAGTAGTTCCTAAGGTACAGGATGTAGTGGTAGATCCTGCCCCAGCAGCAGTATTCGTCCAGTCGGTTCCTACCCTGTTATTTAAATCAGAGCTCTCTCCTCCTTTTAACCCTACCTGTCCACTTAACGTAGAAGTTCCGGAAGTACAATCACCATACAAAATCTCTACGGTATTGTCTGTTGTATCCAATACAATCTGAAAATTTAACTTTTGGGCAGAAGAGCCACTGTTACTTTGAAGATCTGTATACTGAACGACAAACTTGGAACCGATTGTTTCGTAAGCAATCTCTGAAGTAGTGGTATTAGCAGCTCTTAAATTAGCTGTAAATCCGGCTACAGCACCTTCAAAAGCGGTATTGGTAGTCAGAACACTGGTATTACCGGCTGAAGGAGCAATACCAAAGGTAATATACCCATTGTTGCTGATGTAAATACTGGTGTACGTTTTACCATTGTACTTAAATGGAGCGGGCAGGCTAATAGCTGCAGAAGCAGCATCTGTATTCAAAACAGTTCCTGACTGCCAGACCGTTTTACCTGCAGATAACGGAGTGTAGGTACCCAGACTCTGAACAAATCCATATCCATTATTGGTATTAGGATTTGCAGTTTGTGGAGGACCTACCTGTGCAGATACGCTATAAAAAAAAGCAGCCATGCACGTGAGTAGAAATTTTTTCATATATAGTAAATAAAAATTAGAGGGTAAATTTAAATAAATATTAAATTAAAAATCATAAATTAATTTAAATCAATAATTAAAAATTAATAAATACCCATTATTTATAACAAAAATTAAACAATTATTTAGTTTTAACATTTTTTCATCAATTGATGAAAAATTATAAAATATTGATTATCAAACCTTTAAAAACAACACTAACAAAGCAACAGAATAAACAGATTGCTATTTAACATAAAATAATTTTTGAAAAAAAATCACCAAATTAAATAAAACTCAATAAAAAAAGTGGCTAAAAAGCCACTTTTACAAATATTTATTTGCTATTTTCTTTTAATTAAGATAAAATTCATACTTATTAAGCAGCTGAATTTCTTTTATAAGATCTCCATTGAGGTCTACTGAATGTTTCATAGACTGAACTTCTATGTGAGAGTCATCATCAATATTTTTAATAAAGAATTTCAACTTCTGATTTCCCTTATTCCTTTCGAGAACCGTTCTGAAGAAATCGAGATCTTCAGGTCTTACATCCATTACATCCATAACCAGAGATATGCTTTTCGCAAATCTTTCAAATGCTTCCTGAAGCTCAATCACATCATTTACATTCACGAAAACCCGACCATCTTTTACCTGGGCAAATTTGATCTTAAAAATTACAAACCTCTGAACCTCGAGCTTTTCTTTCAGCCTCATATAATCTCTGTCTCCAAGCCTGAAAGAATATGATCCGGAATAATCCTCAAGGGTCACAAAAGCGACTTTTTCCCCACTCCTGAAGCCATCCTGAACTCTATATTCCGTAATTAAACCTGCTACGGTGTATTCTTTTCCGCCACCTCCGTTTTCTCTTTCTTTCTGCAGTGTTTTCCAGTCCTTCTTTTTTTCTTCAAACAGTTCCTCCTGTTTATTTGCGAAAGCCTGCTCTTTATAAGCATCTACCTCATCAAGATTTAAAAATGAAAAAGTCCCTTTTGGTTCTGCTTTTTTGGTCACTTCTTCTATCACTTCCTCTTCACCTGCAACGACGTCATCAGATACAATCTCTGTAAGATCAACCGTTTCATCCAGTGAATCCTGTTCTAAAACAGGCACTTCATCAGTCCCCGTTTTATCTTCTCCCTCTTTTTCCAGCACCGATTTCTTAGAAAGCTGCCCTTGGATAAACTGGAACTGGTACTTGAATTCATCCAGTGGATGTGCAGAAAGGTAGAATCCAATGATTTCTTTCTCCTTATTTAAGGTATGCATATTGGGCCATTCCGGACAAGGAAGTAATTTTGGCTGTTCAATCTGAACCTCTTCTGCAAAATCAGCAAACAGGGAATGTTCCATCTCATTTTTACTCTCCTGAAAGCTTTGCCCGTATCTGATTAATCTTTCCAGATTCGTTCTTCCCGCCATATCGATATCAAAATACTGACCTCTGTGGAAAGAATCCAGCTCATCAAAAGCGCCAGCCAGCACTAAACTTTCTGCCACTCTTTTATTCATCTGGGAAGGTAATATCCTTTCAAAGAAATCATAAATATTTTTAAATCTGCCGTTTTCCCTTTCCCTGGTAATCCCTTCACTCGGGCCTTCACCAATACCTTTAATGGCTCCAAGTCCAAAACGGATCTGTCCTTTTTCGTTTACTGAGAATTTATATTGTGATTCATTAACATCCGGACCTAAAACATCCACACCCATACTTTTACAATCCTCCATAAACATAGTGATTGAATCCGTATTGTTAATGTTATTACTCATTACACTCGCCATGTATTCGGCTGGATAATTTGCTTTCAAAAAGGCTGTCTGATACGCAATAAATGCATAACAGGTAGAGTGAGATTTGTTGAAGGCATATTCCGCAAAGGCCTTCCAGTCATTCCATATCTTTTCCAACCTCTCCTCATTCAGATTATTCTTTCTACCTCCTTCTATGAATTTGGGATACATTTTGTTAAGAACATCAATCTGCTTTTTACCCATTGCCTTTCTCAGCGTATCGGCTTCACCTTTGGTAAAGTTGGCTAATTTTTGAGACAGAAGCATTACCTGCTCCTGATAAACCGTAATTCCGTAAGTTTCTTTCAGATACTCTTCCGTTTCCGGTAAATCATAAACGATCTCCTCAATTCCATGCTTCCTGTTAATAAAGTTTGGAATATATTTAATAGGACCCGGACGGTACAAAGCATTCATGGCAATAAGATCGGCAAAAACCGTTGGCTTAAGCTCCCTCATATATTTTTGCATCCCAGGACTTTCATACTGGAAAATCCCGACCGTTCTTCCTTCTTTAAACAGCTGATAGGTTTTGGTATCATCCAGGGGAATCTCATCAGGATCAATATCAATCCCATGTCTTTCCTTTACCAGTTTTAAAGCATCTTTAATGATGGTCAGCGTTCTAAGCCCCAGGAAGTCCATTTTCAAAAGACCTGCACTTTCTGCCACCGAATTATCAAACTGTGACACCAAAATATCAGCATCTTTCGCCGCAATAGTTACAGGAACCAGATTACTTACATCCTCCGGTGTAATAATTACCCCACAGGCGTGAATACCGGTATTCCTGATACATCCTTCCATTTTCTTGGCACTTGCCAGTACTCCATGCCGGGCATCATCAGGACTGTTAAGAACATACCTCATCTCATCAACAAGCATCTGTTCTTCCGGTTTTAATTTTTCATATTTTGCCAATGCTTTTGCAATATTCATCCCCGGTGTGGAAGGAATAAGCTTAGCAATATTATTGGTATCAGGAATCGGAACATCCAAAACCCTTCCGGCATCTTTAATGGCAGATTTTCCACCAAGAACGGAATAGGTAATGATCTGAGCCACCTGATTTTGTCCATATTTTTCAATTACCCATTTGATAATCCTGTCCCGGCCTTCATCATCAAAGTCGATATCAATATCGGGCATGGAAACCCTTTCAGGATTCAGGAATCTCTCAAAAAGGAGATCATACTTTACCGGGTCTACATTGGTAATTCCAATACAGTAAGCAACGGCTGACCCAGCTGCTGATCCCCTTCCGGGACCTACCCAGACTCCCATTTTACGGGCTTCATTACAGAAATCCTGAACAATAAGGAAATATCCCGGATAACCGGTATTGGCAATTACTTCCAGCTCAAAATCAAGCCGTTCTTTTATCTCGTCTGTGATCCCTGTATCCACATACCTCCTTTTAGCTCCTTCATAGGTAAGATAGGTAAGGTAAGCCATCTCTCCTCTTTTCCCTCCATCTACATCATCTTCTGCATGGATAAATTCTTCAGGAATATCAAATTTCGGAAGAAGGACATCCCTTTTTAGGGTGTAAGGTTTAAATTTTGCAAAGAATTCCTCATAGGCTTCAAAGGCATCAGGATAGGCAAGAAAGGCTTCTTTTATTTCATCAGAATTTTTGATGTAATACTCTCCTGTAGCCAATCCTCTTCTTTTACCAAATCCTTTACCCACAGGGGTTGTAAGCTTTTCACCATCTTTAATACAGCTTACGATATCCTGAATATTGGAATCATCTTTATTGGTATAAAAAGTTTGGTTTTGGGCTAAAATCTTAACATTATATTTATCTGCCAGGTATAATAGAACTTCATTAAGATGCTCTTCCTCAGGAAGCTGATGATTTTGAAGCTGAACATAAAAATCATCTTCGAAAGTATCTTTCCACCATTTAAAGAGCTCTTCCCCTTTTTGTTCCCCTGTGTTTAGAATGGCATCAGGTATATCTCCAAGAATTCCCGACGTCAATGCAATAATACCTTCTTTATACTGAGCAATCAGCTCACGGCTTATTCTGGGAACCCCAAAATAGAATCCTTTCAGGAATCCAATACTGGAAAGCTTGGCCAGGTTTTTATATCCGTTAAAGTCTTTTGCCAGAAGAACAACCTGGGTTCTTCTGTCGGGATCATCTTTAGTAAACTGCTTCTGTTCGTAGCGTTCTGAAATATAAAATTCGCATCCAACCACAGGAATCAGTGGTTCCGAAACAGGTTCTTCCTCATTAAATTCCTCGCCCTTCTCTTCTGCTTCCTGTTTTTTTGCCAGATATTCTTTATGTTTTTTGGCTCTGTCTGCGTTAGTGCTTTCCACCGCAGAAACAAATTTAAAGGCACCCATCATATTTCCCAAATCGACCATTCCAACGGCAGGGAAATTTTCATCAGAAGCTTTTTTAATCAGGTCATTGATACTTGAAGTGGCAGTCAATGTAGAAAACACACTGTGGTTATCAAAATTGAAATATTTACCAAGATCAATTTCGTCTATACTTCCAAAATCCTGCTGCTTTTTCTTATTATTAAAGTCAGCAACCTGTCTTCGTATAACAATTCCAAAAGGTTGGATAGGATCAGGATAAAGGCTTTTGAAATAGGCCAGCTGATCTTCTGATATCTTCAATATCTCAGCCGGAACCACACCAATTCTCATCATTTCGAAGAAAACCTGGGCCGTGGCATTTACGTCAGCCGCAGCATTATGCGCCTCATCAAATTTATTTCCGTAAAGTTTTTCGTATAATTCTTCAAGTTTCGGAGATTTGTATCTGCCTCCACGGCCTCCGCCAAGCTTACAGAAGTCTGTTCCCAGGATCATGGTATCTGCCCTGGGTTTTGCCTGTAAATTATCTTCTATATTTTTTCTATAAAACTCTGCTCCTACGATATTGTAGTCAAATTCAACATTATGTCCGGAAACTACTCTTACTCTTTCAAGAACTTTTGAAAACTCTTCGAGAATTTCCTGGAGGTCACGACCTTCTTCATTGGCAATTTTTGTAGTAATCCCGTGAATCCTTGCAGCATTAAAGGGTATATCATAGCCTTCAGGTTTTATAATATAATCCTGATTTTCAATTAATTTCCCATCATCATCATGAACCTGCCAAGCAATCTGAACCATTCTTGGCCAGTTATCTGAGTCTGAAAGCGGAGCATTAAAATTCTTTGGTAAACCGGTTGTTTCTGTGTCAAAAATTAAGTACATATAATTTTCTAACTTTTTTAAAAAAGAGAATGTAAAGTTACTTCATTTTTTTCTAATACTACTTTAAAGTAATCATATAAACAACCAATAATTGTTAAATTGAAACAGGAAAATAAAAGGTTTGTGTTTTAATTTTAAAATAGATTTTCATAAATAAATCAAAATCAGCAATTTTAATTCGCAGCAATTAAAATTCAATCTGGGCTGTAATTTTTCTATGGAAATAAGGAATCATATGGCAGTATTTTGAAAAAAAGAATTAGAGAATAGTCACTAAAATCATAATTTTTTTACAAAATACTAACGCTTGTTAGTATTTTGTTTTTTTATGTATATTTGCTTCCTATGGAAAATACACTTCACGAAAAAGTTTCTCAGGATATATTACTTAAAGCGTATAATCATATGATGCTGGCTAAGGCAATGGCCGATATTTACGAAGAAAACAGAAATGTCTGTAAATATGTACACAGCACCTCAAGAGGTCATGAAGCCATTCAGCTAGCAACTGCTTATCAGTTAAAAAAAGAAGACTGGATTTCCCCTTATTATAGAGATGAAAGTATTCTTTTAGGAATTGGTTTTGAGCCATACCAGCTTATGCTTCAATTATTGGCTAAAGCTGAGGATCCTTTTTCAGGAGGTAGATCTTATTATTCTCATCCGTCAAGCAGGGATGAAGATAAACCAAAGATCATCCATCAAAGCTCTGCTACCGGCATGCAGACTATTCCTACAACCGGTGTTGCTCAGGGAATAAAATACATCCAGGACTTTAATCTTCAGCATTTTGAAAATAATCCTGTGGTAGTTTGCAGCCTTGGAGACAATTCGGTAACGGAAGGTGAAGTAAGTGAAGCGTTACAATTTGCCGCATTACATCAGCTCCCAATCATATTTCTGGTTCAGGATAATGAATGGGGAATTTCTGTAACCAAAGAAGAAGCAAGAACCTGTGATGCGTATGACTTTGTAGCAGGATTTACAGGATTAAGCAGAATGAGAGTGGACGGAACTGATTTCATAGAGAGTTTCGAAGCCATGAAAAAAGCTGTAAATTTCGTAAGAACGGAAAGAAAGCCTTTAGTTGTCTGTGCAAAAACAGTACTGATTGGCCACCATACTTCCGGCGTAAGAAGAGAGTTTTACAGAAACGAAGAAGATTTAACAAAACATAGGGCTAAAGATCCGGGAGAAATCCTTAGAAAACAATTACTGGAAGCAGGTATAGATGAGGATCATTTAAAACAAATCACAAAAAAGGCACGTCTTGAAGCTGAAGACGCTTTTGAAAGAGCTAAAAATGCGGAAGATCCAAAACCGGAAACCGTAATGCAGCACATCTTCGCGCCTACTCCTGTTACTGAAGAAGCAGGAACCCGCGAACCAGCCAACGGAGAAAAGATCGTAATGGTAGATGCTGCCATCCATGCTATACAGGAGCTTATGTGGAAACATCCTGAAGCGCTGCTTTACGGGCAGGATGTAGGAGAAAGAATTGGTGGGGTTTTCCGTGAAACAGTGACCTTAGGAAAAAAATTCGGCAGTAAAAGAGTTTTCAACACTGCTATTCAGGAAGCTTATATCATTGGGTCCACAGCAGGAATGAGTGCTGTAGGATTAAAACCTATCGTAGAAGTTCAGTTTGCTGATTACATATATCCGGGAATCAATCAACTGATCACCGAAATTTCAAAATCCAGTTATCTAAGTGGCGGAAAGTTCCCTGTCAGCAATATTATCCGTGTTCCAATTGGAGCCTATGGTGGTGGCGGACCTTACCACAGCGGCAGCGTTGAAAGCATCCTGGCCAATATTAAAGGAATTAAAATAGCTTACCCAAGTAATGCTGCAGATTTCAAAGGGCTGTTAAAAGCAGCCTATTACGATCCCAATCCGGTAATAATGCTGGAACATAAAGGATTATACTGGAGCAAGGTTCCGGGAACTGAAGATGCCAAAACAATAGAGCCTGCTGAAGATTATATTCTTCCGTTTGGAAAAGGAAAAGTAATCATTGAAGCTGACCAGAATGAAACCGAAAAAGGCAGAACTTTATTGATTGTTACTTATGGGATGGGTATTTACTGGGCTAAAGAAGCGGTTAAAAATTTCAACGGCAGAGTGGAAGTGATTGATTTAAGAACTTTAATCCCATTAGATGAAGAACTTGTTTTTGAAAGGGTAAAAGCTCACGGAAAATGTATTGTTCTGACAGAAGAACAGCTTAACAATTCCTTCGCAGAAGCTTTTGCCCACCGTATTTCGAAAAACTGTTTCAAATATCTGGATGCTCCGGTAGAAACAATGGGATCTTTAGATGTTCCGGCTGTCCCCATCAATCTGATACTGGAAAAAGAAATGCTACCTAACGCGGAGAAGCTTTCCAAAAAGATCGAAGAAATGCTTCAATATTAAGCTTATATAAATAACAGCCTCTAATTTTTTTTAGAGGTTTTTTTATGCTTTTTTTTCATTACTTTTATTAAAGATTATCCATCTAAATCCCAGACCATTGTAACCAGAGAAAACTAAAAATCATTACTGACAGACCATTTATGATAAAAGTACATTACAGTTTGGTATTCATTTTGTCGGCACACCAAAAACACATTCTTCTTTATGATCACTACAAAATACGTCAATTATAAACAGGTTCTTAATCTATCGGGAACGCACCTCATCTTAATTTCTATCTGGTGTACACTGATTGCCGTTCTGTTTTATTTCTTCAACTGGCAGTGGATGACTATTCCCTGGGTTCCTGTTGCACTGATTGGTACGGCAGAAGCTTTTTTAGTAGGATTTAAAAACAACCAGGCCTACGACAGACTTTGGGAAGCCCGAAAAATATGGGGCGGAATTGTGAATTCCAGCCGGTCATTTGCTTCCATGGTACAGGCCTTTGATACCAAGAATGAAGAAATAGGTGTGTTTGATCTGGAAGACCGGAAAAAAAGAATTATTTACCGTCATATTGCGTGGTTATATACCTTCCGTGAGCAGCTTCTCATCCCTGCAGAATGGGAACACATTAATACTGAAAACAAGTTAGGGAGAATCAACCTAAGAAGAAACAGACTGATTAAGGCAGGATTTCCGGATTATGGAAGAGCTCCTATTTTCCTGCATAAATATCTTTCCGAAGAAGAATACGAACTTAAAAGTGAATATAAAAACTTTGCTACGTATCTGATCTCTCAACAGGCAAAAGATATTAACGAGCTGAAAAACATAAATGCCATCACCGATTTCAACCAGGTACAACTTCAAAATTCACTGAATGAGTTCTATGGTTTCCAGGGGCAGGCAGAAAGAATCAAGAAGTTCCCATCCCCAAGACAGTTTGCCAGTACCGCATTTGTATTTAACATTCTGTTTATCATGCTGCTGCCTCTTGGATTAGTGAATGAATTTGCCAAACTTGGAGACTGGGGCATCTGGACCTCCATTCCTTTCTGTATCACCATTGGCTGGATCTATATTATTATGGAGCTGGTTGGAGATTATTCTGAAAACCCTTTTGCAGGGCTTATGTTTGATGTTCCTATGCTTTCCATCTGCAGAACGATAGAAATAGACCTGCTTCAAATGACCGGTGAAACTGATCTGCCTGATCCGATTGCTTCTAAAAACGGAGTCCTGGTGTAATTACAAATAAATTGATAATCAAATAGATATACAGGCAGTTAATATAATATACTGCCTTTTACAAAATAATCGCTGTTGTATTTTTTACTTCAGAGATCATAAATGAGCTGTGCGTACTGGCGATGTGCTGAAGGGTCGTAAGTTTCGTCAGCATAAAGCTACGGTAATCTTCTATATCTCTGACCCCTATCTTGAGGATATAGTCATAATCTCCACTTACATGAAAACATTCCGTAACTTCTTCAAGATTCATCACTTCTTTCTCGAACTGCAATACAAATTCTTTTTTGTGCTGTGTTAATTTTACATGACACAAAACAATGAAATTCCGGTGGATCTTATTCCTGTCCAACAAGGCTACATATTTAGAAATAACACCTGCATTTTCCAGCTTTTTCACTCGTTCATAGACAGCTGTTACAGATAACCCAAGCTTACCGGACAGCTCTTTGGTTGTTTGTTTGCAGTCTTCCTGTAAAAACAGGAGCAGTTTTTTGTCAGTTTCGTCAAGTTCCATAGATAAATTTTTGGTCAAAATTTAATATCTCCGAAGATACTAAATATATTTTCTAAATAAACAAACATTAGCAGTTTTATATTCTATAAATTCAAATTTATGTTGTAATAATTATGAAAATGATGCAATTTGGTTCCATAAAATAAAAACAACGCTTATGGAAAATTTCAATGCAGCCAATGAAATACAGGATCTTCAGTATTTTGGTGAATTCGGGGGAGTAAATCCTTCCATTTCAGACAGCTCTACCTATACTTTCCTTTCTGCAAAAACAATGTTTGATACTTTTGAAGGAAATGCAGAAGGATGTTATCTGTACTCAAGACACTCCTCTCCAATGAATCTTTATCTGGCTCAAGCACTTGCCAAATTGGAAAATACAGAATCAGCCAATGTAACAGCTTCCGGAATGGGTGCTATTACTTCTGTTCTGATGCAGGTATGCAAAGGCGGAGATCACATTATTTCCAGCAGAACAATTTATGGCGGAACCTATGCGTTTCTAAAAAACTTTCTGCCTCCTTACCATATTGAAACCTCTTTTGTAGATATCGAAAATTTTGAATCTATAGAAAACGCCATACGGCCTAATACTAAAGTAATATACTGTGAAAGTGTAAGCAACCCGCTTCTTGAAGTGGCAGACCTTAGAAAACTTTCAGAGATATGTAAAAGACATCATTTAAAACTGATTGTCGACAATACTTTTTCACCTCTTTCCATTTCGCCAACGTCACTGGGAGCAGATATCGTTATCCATAGTTTAACGAAATTCATTAATGGAAGCAGTGATACTGTAGGTGGTGTTTATTGTGGAACCCAGGAATTCATTAACGATACCAAAAATGTAAACTCGGGAGCCTGTATGCTTCTTGGTCCTACTATGGACAGTTTCAGATCTGCCAGTATCTTAAAAAATCTGAGAACCCTGCACATCAGAATGAAACAGCACAGCTACAATGCAATGTACCTTGCCGAAAGATTTGAAAAAGACGGATTGAAAATCTCCTATCCGGGTCTGGAGTCTCATAAAAACCATGAATTAATGAAAAGTATGATTCATGAAGAATATGGATATGGAGGACTATTGACGCTGGATGCCGGAACTACGGAAAAAGCTAATGAGCTGATGGAAATGATGCAGACAGAAAATCTGGGTTATCTGGCCGTAAGCTTAGGGTTTTATAAAACCTTATTCTCATGCTCCGGAAAATCTACCTCTTCTGAAATTCCGGAAGAAGAACGTGCTTCCATAGGGATTTCTGATGGCCTGATCAGATTCTCTATCGGTTTAGACCACGATATAAAACGAACGTATCAAAAAATGAAAGAATGCATGCTTAAAGTAGGCGTTCTTACCCATGAAAACATTCCTATACTCTAAATTTATTGTTATAATAGAAGCTGTCAAAATCGACAGCTTTTATTTTTTATGGTAATGATGAGGAAAAGCATCCTCCGGTTTCATTTTAAAAACATTCAGTAAAACCCAGGACTTCAGGAAGCCGTAACCGTAAGAAAACATCTGGATATAAGTGGAAATAACTGCCATACCGGCAATACTTATATTTTTAGTAAGAAGTAAGGCATGGAAAAGTACCAAAAAGGTATACAGTCCATAAAAAGCAAGGATAATGCCTCTTCCCAGCACAAAGTATTCTAAAAAACCCATTATATATCCCAGCATAAATAAGGTAGGAAAAGCAAAAGAAATCTTTACGTAATCAGGATGTCTTTGGTTGAGAATAGGCCTTGCACAACCAAACTGGTAGACCTGCTTGGAGAATTTCCCAAAATCTACCCTTCTTTTGTGATATACTGCAATATCATCAAAAAAGGCCGTGGTAAAACCATTTTCCCAAAGCGTCATTGATAAATCAGGATCTTCTCCTATCCTCATTTCTGAAAATCCACCTACTTTTTCAAAAACCGCCTTTTTCACACCCATATTAAAACTTCTGGGCTGAAATTTTGAAACTGCTTTTTTACTGCCTCTGATTCCTCCCGTTGTAAAAACAGAAGTCATAGAGTATGAAATAGCCTTCTGCATCAGATTAAAACCTTTATGTGCTTTATCTGCCCCACCAAATGCATCACACGGAATGGTAACAATATCTTTTTTAATATGCCCGATATAATCTTTCTCAACAATGACGTCACTGTCCACAAAAACCAGCCATTCATTAGCCGCTCTTGCTGATCCATAATTCCTGGTCAGCCCCGGTCCGGAATTATCTTTCCTGAAATATTTAATATCCAGGACTTCGTCAAAATGATGTATTGTAGGTTTCAGGTCTATTACAGAGCCATCATCCACAATAATAATTTCAAACTCTTTATCCGTCTGTTGGGTAAGGGAGGTCAGCAACTCAAAAAGTTCATCTTTTCGGTTGTAAATAGCAACAATAATGGAAATACTAGGTTTCAAATTGAAAATTTGTCAAAAATAACCATTCATAAAGGAATTCACAAACAGTTTAACAGGTATTCTCCGAAATTAACACCATGATACTTTTAGACGGCATTTTAATCATAAGCTCCCGAGGTAGTAATTCCCTTTGTAAATAAATTGATATTTTAAATAGATGGAACATATGACACTCATGGAAATATAAAAGATTCCTGCAAAAAAAAGAACAAATTTCAGTTTGAAATTTGTTCTTAAAATAGAAACTATAATTTTACTAATTTCCATTTTTGGGCATTGCCGGTATTGGCTGCCCAAATCTGGATTTTTGTTCCATTGGCTGCAGAACCGCTATTGACATCAAGATTAGAACTTAGCGCATGAGCGGGAGACAGACTATAATAATCATTCCCCAGCGATGTTAATTTCCATTTCTGGGCATTTGTTCCATTGTCTGTATATATTTGTACCTGAGTTCCATTGGCTGTACCTGAATTGGATACATCTAAAGATTTAGTGGGAGCATTAAGAGGCTGTAGCTTATAGTATCCTCCACCCACATCAGTAATTTTCCATTTTTGGGCGGTATTACCATTGGCAGCCCAAAGCTGAACTTTTGTTCCGTCTGTTGTCCCTGCATTCAAAACATCCAATACACTAGTACCATTAGTGGCAGAAACCAATTGATAGGTAGCTCCGGATATAATTCCTGTTGTGGGCGTTGTTGTTCCATCTTCATACACTGTATTTTGCCCGTACAGCACATTGGTGGCACCAGAAAAATAGGACGCTATATTGGTAGCTCCCAAATCATAATACAGAAAAACACCATATCCGTCAGTTTTAGTTCTCTGTGCAAAGTTTATCGCTGTAGAACTGCTTGTAAAAGAAGAAGTCCCCGAATTTACATTTACTGCTGCTGCACCTTTATGAGCATTATCCAGACCTGGTATGTTGGGAGCTGAATACGTACTGTAATATGGATTCCAGGCATAATCTACTTTCGATCCTACAGTTACCCCATTATAAGAAAGATTGCTTGCGGAAGGGCCAATATTATAAAAAGAAATAATCTTGGTTGGAAGTAAGTCCCTAAGGGCAGTCACAAGATAAACAAATGAAGACTGATTAGGCTGAGCTGTTCCGTTAGCGCCATAATTCGCATATTCGTCGTCAAAATCGATACCATCCAAACCATACGTATTTACAGCATCAGCTAATTCCTGAGCAAAAGCCTGAGCAGCAGCCTGAGTTGGAAAATTAGCAAATCCGGCTCCCTGATGATTCCCAAGGATTGACAGCATCACTTTAATCCCTTTGTCCTGTAAAGGTTTTATGTAAGTATTTTTATTAGTAAGTACATTGGTAACCTGGTCATTAAAATGTAAATACGCCTTCTGAGTGGAGGTATTATAATTGATGTTGGCTGCAAAAATAATAGCCACATCAAAAAGCTGCCTTCCATCTGCCAGTTTATATTTACCTACTTCCCGGATATCATTGTTATTCACCTCAACATACATAACAGAAAGAGGATTTTTTCCAAAAGCAGCCACTTTGGAATTCAAATTCCCACTGGCTGATAAGGATTGTTCTTTTGGAGTGGTAGAGTCATCTAAACTGTCAGAATTACATGAAACAACACTGAGCATGCTAATTAATAAAATAAATAATGATAGTAAGCTAATTTTTTTCATAATAAAATTGTTTATTTCAAATGTAGAATAACACTCAATAAACAATTAATGATAAATTATCAAAATCATACACTATTTTATCAAAAGAAATAAATAAGACAAACAATAGTAAATAAAAATACGAAACACATAGCAAATTCTTGATTTTTTCAAAAAAACAAGGCATTCTAAAAAAACAAACCGGATTTAAAGTATAAGCAGATAACTAAAGCTGTTGAAAGAAGAAACAGCAGCAGAAAAAATCATAGAAAATAAGCTTCTGGAATAAAACAATCCAAAAATATAGAGTGAAAAGCCAATACTTATCTACTCTAGCCTATATTTGGATCTTCACTTTTTGGGCTTTTGATGGCTCTCCTCATTGGAAGTCGACGAACCTCCCAACAACTCCAGCGCATCAAAAACAACACCTATTATATCAAAAATATTCCAGGACATAGATTAACTTAAAGGTTAAACAAAATTTTGAATATTAGAAAGCAAAAACCCTTCCACAGCAGGAAGGGTTTATAAATCTTTATTGATTTTCGAGTTTGTGTACTTTTTTTGTTCCTTCATACATTTCATACTGCAAAAATCTGGTTTCCAGTTTTCCGTTGAAAAGTTTAATCTTTCTGGAAGGACGTAATCCTATTTTTTTAACAGCTTCCAAATCGGATGAAATTAACCATGCCAAGGTATTAGGATAGTTTGTTTTAAAGGTATCCCCTATTTTTTTGTAGAAATCATCGTCATTGATTGAGATTCTCTCATCATAAGGAGGGTTAAATACCATCAGTAATGGGAAGAGCTCTTTCTTGGAATCAAAGAAATTCTGTTTTTTGATTTCAATCACATCTTCCATTTCCGCCGCATCTATATTTATTTTGGCGGCATTCAGCATTTTGCCATCAATGTCATATCCCACAATTTTTCCATCAAACTGTTTCACTCTATTAATTCTGAACTCTTTAATTTTTGAAAACAGTTCAGCATCATAATTTTTCCAGTTTTGGAAAGCAAATCCTCTTCTGAAAGTCTGTGCCGGAAGGTCCAAGGCAATCATAGCAGCCTCAATCAATAATGTTCCTGAACCACACATAGGATCAAGGAAGTTTCCTCTTCCATCCCAGCCGGCAAGCTGAAGCATTCCGCTGGCAAGTACTTCATTAATAGGTGCTTCTCCCTGCTCTCTTCTATACCCTCTCTTAAACAAAGGATCTCCGGAAGAATCCAGTGAAATCATCACCAATTCCCTGTCGATATGAAGATGGAATTTAATATCCGGATTTCTTGTTTCCACATTAGGACGTCTCTTGAATTTATCCTGAAAATAGTCCACAATAGCATCCTTCATTTTTAACGTCACAAACTGGGAATGCTTAAATGTTTCAGAATTTACGGTTGAATCAATAGCAAAAGACTGGTCGACACTCAAAAAGTCTTCCCACGGAAATTTAAAAAGTCTGTCATAAAACTGGTGCTGGTTAAAAGCTTTAAACTCATGAATCGGCACTAAGATTTTTAATGCTGTTCTTGCTGAGTAATTAACTTTATAAAGAAAACCAAGATCTCCTTCACAATTTACCGCTCTGTTTTTAATTTCGACATTTCTTCCGCCTAATTTCTTGATTTCTTCCGCCAGAATCTGCTCCAGTCCGAAGAATGTTTTTATCTGAATTTTTATATTTTCTGTGTCCATAAGTAAAAATTAAAAGTATAAAGGTTTAATAATTAAAAGATTAGCTATCCAACGTATTGATCAATTGAATTTTTCAATCTTTTAATGTTGTAAAATACTTTGCTTTTAACCGCACAAATTTAGTTATTTTTGCATTATGGAATGGTTTGAATCTTGGTTTGATACCCCTTATTATCATTTGCTTTATAGCAACAGAGACTATACTGAAGCTGAAAACTTCATCACAAAGCTTACTGCGGACCTTCAGCTGCCGCCTAATTCAAAAATTATAGATCTTGCTTGCGGCAAGGGAAGACACTCCGTTTTCCTAAACAAACTGGGATATGATGTTTTAGGACTCGACCTGTCCAGACAGAGTATTGAATCTGATAAGCCATTTGAAAACCAGACACTGGTTTTTGATGTTCACGACATGAGAAATCCTATTGATGCAGATCCTATGGACGCTGTTTTCAATTTATTTACAAGTTTCGGATATTTTGATAATGAAAATGACGACAAAAAAGTTTTTCAGTCTGTATATAATGCTTTAAAACCGGGAGGTTATTTTGTGCTGGATTATCTTAATGAAGAATATGTAAGAAAAAATATAGTTCCTGAAACGTTAATTACACGTGGGGACATTGATTTTAAGATTCTGAAAAAAATTGAAGGAAGACATGTAATTAAAGATATCTGTTTTGAAGCAGACGGCAAACCTTTTCATTTCTTTGAAAAAGTAAAGCTCCACACCTTAGAAGCCATTAATGCCTATGCTTCTGAATGCGGTTTTGAAAGAATAAAAATCTGGGGAGATTATCAGCTGAATGAATTTAACAGAGAGAGTTCCCCACGTTGTATCAATTTATTTAAGAAAAAATAATGACCACAGTACTTTTACTGATTTTAAGTGTAATTGCAGGCGTATTTCTGGGAAAACACTTTGGTAAAAAAGAAAAACTGGCTAAAAATCTTTTGATCTTAAGTGCCGGTTTTTTGATTACAATATGCCTGAATGAAGTCTTTCCACAGGTTTATACTTCCACAGAAAGCAATAACCTGGGAATATTTGTGATTGCAGGAGTTCTTCTGCAGATGGTTCTGGAAGCATTAACCAAAGGTTTTGAGCACGGACACTTTCACCACCACAGCGAACACAATATCCTTCCTGTTGCTTTAATGGTAGGATTATTTATTCATGCTTTTATAGAGGGAATTCCTCTCGCTAATGAAGAGCATGAATTGTCACCTTATCTTCTGGGGATTGTATTTCACAATCTACCGATATCTTTTATTCTGGGAGCATTTTTGTTCAACAGGCATGAAGAGTCTAAAAGTAAATCATCTTATCCTTCTTTACTGATTGTAGCACTTTTTGCACTGGCTTCACCAATGGGAATGCTGTTAGGGAATTATTTCAACCCAAATCTGCAGCCTTATTTTCTGGCTATCGTAGGAGGGATTTTCCTTCATATTTCCTCAGTGATCATTTTCGAGAGCAATAAAAACCACAATATAGACTGGGTAAAAATAGGACTGGTAGTCCTGGGTGTTTCACTGGCGCTTTTCATGCATCTTTTCCACCAGCATCCCCATTAAATATACCTTTAAAAATAAAAAGCTCCGAATATTTTCGGAGCTTTTATGTATATGATCAGAAACTTAGAATTTCCATCCCAAAGTAAGGAAGAAATTATTTCTGGTATTTTTCACACTGGAAACAGCATAAGCATCGCTCGTCATAATATTAGGATTAATATCAGGATAAGCTGAATAATAAGCTGAATCCACATTATTGGTAAGAATTCCTCTCATAAAAGGATTACTGTACTTTGATGTTATATTCTGGTAAGAAGCATCAATATAGAATGATTTGAAATCATATCCTATACCAAAAGAAGCCAGATTTCTATCATTCAACATAAGATTGTTATATGATTGATCTCCCACATCTCCAGCATCATTAAATCTACTAATTGTAAGTGCATCCATAGGATTAGACATATAAGAATATCCACCTCTTAGTCTAAACTGCTGTATTCTGTATTCAGCCCCTACTTTTACTTCTGAAACATTCTTATAGTTTTCTTTGAAGAAATCATTCAGTTCCCTTTCTGCAGCTCCATATACTTTATAATCAGGTTTTGTAAGTCCCAGTGTATAGTCTACGTTTAGTGAAAAATTCTTACTAGCTACAAACGCAGCACTTACTGTTGCCTTAAACGGCGTTGTAAGCTTTCTGTTTTCATACCCTGCTCCATCTCCTGTATTGATATCATTATAATAATTATAGTCTCTGTCAATAGTCCAGAAAGTAGGTGTTTCAAGAGATAAACCTACTCTGAAATTAGGACTTAATTTTCCAATAACCCCTAATGAAGCTGAAAATCCTGAAGACTTTTCAGAGTAGGGTGTATTTTGCTTTTGGTATTCCTCTAGGGTATTATTTTGAAGCTTTTGATACAGCAATCTATCAAACTGATCAATATCAGCACTAAAAAAATTCAATCCAGCTCCGACATAAAAACTATGATTATAGTTAGCTCCTACCCCAAAACTCATTTTAGATAAATTTCCATATCTGTTATAGACATGTCCTGCAAGTGCTCTGGCAGTATCAGGATCATTTACATCTGTTAGATAGACAACATTATCATTACCCGGAGAAGCAATTGTATTATCAAGAGACTGATTAGAATAATTGATCCCTATATTGATAAACTTCCATCCTGTTTCAGTCATCAACGGAAATGCAATAACACCTCCCACGTTTCCGAGGTCCGTCTTTGTTTTGTTATAATCTAAGGTAGAACCTGCCCAAGTGCTGCTGTTTTTATTACCGGCCACAGACAAAGTTCCTGAAATTTCTCCGGAAATAGCGACTCCCAGACCTGCCGGGTTGGTAAGCAACGAGTTCGCGTCTCCTCCTAATGCTCCATTGGCACCTGCCATCGCATTAAACTTAGCCGATCCCACCATAGGAGAGCTGGAATAAACATCTACAGTATTCCTTATCACGGAAACATCCTGTGCCTGCGCAAAGAAAGCTGCAGAAACACTCATTAATACTAAAGATTTTTTTAACATTATTTATTAATAGTTTATTTTTAATTTGAAAATTATCTGAAGCCTCCGCTGCCTCCGGATCTCATGCCGCCTCCGCCGCCAGATCCACCTCTGAAGCCACCGCCTCCGGAATTGAAGCCTCCACTTGATCTGAAGCCTCCGGAGTCATTAGATCTGAAACCTCCGCTGTTATTATATCTAGGCTGATTGTATTCAGGTCTTGGTTGTGGCGAAGAATTACGGAATCCTCCGGAATTTCCTTGTCGGAATCCCCCATTCGTATTAGAACCTCGGAAGCCTCCGGTATTTCCTTGTCGGAAGCCTCCATTGGTATTAGAGCCTCTGAAACCTCCGGTATTTCCCTGTCTGAAACCACCGTTTGTATTGGAATCTCTGAATCCATTGCTACTTCCGTTTCTGAATCCTCCTGTACTTGGTCTGTACACATTATTTGTTATACCCGGATTACCAACAAATCCTCTGCCGTCAGCACCACTTCTTCTGTATGGTCTGTTGTAGTAACCACCACCCCAGTAGCCTCCTCCATAGCCCCAATATGGGTTACCATAGTATCCGCCCCAGAATGGATCATAATATCCGCCCCAGTAAGGACTTCCCCAGCCTATAGAGC
>NZ_CAKKLP010000001.1 GCF_918698085.1 Chryseobacterium sp. Bi04 | reverse complement strand
GGCCTCCCGCTAGCGTTCATCCTGAGCCAGGATCAAACTCTCCATTGTATGTTTGTCTGACTCACTCAAAGTTTTGACGCTTTAGTTTTTCCTTACTTGGTTGTTATATTGTATGTCAATGATCTTTATATCTTTCGCTTTATAATGAAGCACTCTCTCTGTCAGTGGCGCTCCATATTTGCGAGTGCAAAAGTAAAACTTTATTTCGTAATGACCAAATGTTTTCGAAAGAAAATTTAAAGTTTATTTGATAACCTTAACTCCTTCTATAACCCTTAATCTTCTATACTCCTGCGCTCCCATA
Organism: Chryseobacterium sp. Bi04; assembly: GCF_918698085.1. Classification (GTDB taxonomy): domain Bacteria; phylum Bacteroidota; class Bacteroidia; order Flavobacteriales; family Weeksellaceae; genus Chryseobacterium. The sequence continues at coordinate 992,838 of NZ_CAKKLP010000001.1, read as the reverse complement.
TTGGGACTGCAAAGATACAAATCTTTTTTACTTCCGCAACTTTTATTTCTAAAAATTTTGAAGTCTTTTTTTAGACTTATTTTCTTTTCGAGTATATCGTTTCTGCTTATCTAAAAGCCCTTCTGCGCTTACTGATCTTCTTTCGTTTTTCAGTGCGGCAAAGGTAAGCCAACTTACCTATACCAAACAAGTTTATGTAACACTAAATTCATATTCCGTTCATTTTTTATCTTAACACCCTGGAAGGTAAGGTGAAAAGTTTTAAACAAATGTTTGAGGAGTTATAAGTTATAAGTGATGAGTTATGAGTTGTGAGTAATGGGTGATGGAAGTTATTCCATATATATGGTATTGTTCTTTTACTATATATTACTTTTATATGATCGGGTTGTCTTATCTGAAAATCCTGGATTTGGTTTTGGCTAAAGCCAATGGATGGGGTTGTTTTATGTGGATGGGCTAAAATATGTTCCTATTGAACAGGTGTTCTGGAAAGAATGGGTTTATTATTGGCGGCTGGCTACTGGCGGCTGGCTATTGATCATTGATCATTCACTATTGCTATTGACCATTGACCGTTCACTTACTACCTTTTTATCAGGCTTCTTTTGTAATGTATCACTCCTACCCTAGCCCCGATAGTAACGGATACCCCGCAGCATAGCTTGGAAAATGGAGGGATACAGCGCAGGGAGCCATGGCGTGAGGAGTATGAGTGGATAGCGGGAAAAAGCTCCTCTTGAGTTCGAGAGTTCGAGAGTTGGAGAGGGGTTTGGGAGTGAACAAAAAAAACATTCCGTGAAAATCTTAGCTGTTAAAGATTCTCACGGAATGATTATAAAGTAAAGTTATATGGTTTAATTCAGAACATACGATGTTCCGTCTCGCCCGTCTTTTAATTCGATACCTTCAGCCAGTAGCTTGTCTCTTATCTGATCTGAAAGGTCAAAGTTCTTGGATTTTCTTGCTTGATTTCTAAGTTCAATTAAAACTTTCAATGTCTGATCAAGTTTTTCATTGTTATTTTCCTCTACAGCCTGTAATCCCAATACATCAAAGATAAAAGCATTCAAAGTTGCCTTTAAATCTTCAAGGTCTTGTGTAGAGATAGTTTCTTTGGCATCATTTAAAGCAAAGATGTATTTTACAGCTTCAAATAAATGAGCAATCAGAATTGGAGAATTGAAATCATCGGTTAATGCTTCATAACATTTGTTTTTCCATTCTTTAAGGCTGAAAGCAGACTGTTTATTATCGTCAGGAGCGATTGAGTTTAATACTTTCACAGCCTCCATCAATCTGATAAATCCTTTTTCGCTGGCTATCATCGCATCATTGGAAATATCCAAAACACTTCTGTAATGTGCCTGCAGGAAGCAGAAACGAACAATTGACGGATGGAAAGGCTTTTCAAAGAAGTCGTTATCTCCTGTAACCAGTTGCATAGGAAGAATATAGTTTCCTGTAGATTTACTCATACGCTGGGAATTCATCGTCAACATATTGGCATGCATCCAGTAATTTACCGGAGCAGCGTCATTGCAGGCTTTCCCCTGGGCGATTTCACATTCGTGGTGTGGGAATTTCAAGTCCATTCCTCCTCCGTGAATATCGAAAGTTTCTCCAAGATATTTTGTGCTCATCGCTGTACATTCAAGGTGCCATCCCGGGAATCCTTCTCCCCAGGGAGAGTTCCATCTCATAATATGAGCGGGAGAGGCTTTTTTCCAAAGGGCAAAATCCTGTGGGTTCTTTTTCTCACCTTGTCCGTCAAGATCACGGGTATTGGCAAAAAGCTCTTCTATATTACGTTTTGAAAGTTCACCATAATTAAGTCCTCTTTTATTGTATTCCAATACATCGAAGTATACTGAACCGTTGCTTTCGTAGGCGAAACCTCTTTCAATCAGTTTTTGTGTCAGTTCGATCTGTTCTACAATATGACCGGTAGCTGTGGGCTCGATATTGGGAGGAAGCAGGTTGAACATCTCTAACACTTTATGAAAATCTACGGTATATTTCTGTACGATTTCCATAGGCTCCAGCTTTTCAAGTCTGGTCTGTTTTACAAATCTGTCATTATCTACGTTTCCGTCATCGGTAAGGTGTCCGGCATCGGTAATGTTTCTTACATATCTCACTTTATACCCTAAATACATTAGGGTACGGTAGATAAAATCGAAAGAAAGGAAAGTTCTTACATTTCCCAGGTGTACATTACTGTAAACGGTAGGCCCACAGACATACATTCCGATATTACCTTCTAAAATAGGTTTGAATATTTCTTTTTCTGCTGTAAGCGAGTTATATATTTTTAGTTGCATTTATTTTTTATTAAAGATTCAATAGTTTAAGATTTAAAAATTAGTTAAAATAATATTCTGTCACAACAAATAATTGTTGTGATATAAATTTTATCTGAAACTTTTTTAAATTTTATCATAATCAAATCGCTTTTAAATGATGTTGCAGATGTTCTACATAATCATTGATAATAAATTCCAATGTAAAAACCTGGAGTTCTGTTTTGGTGGTATCACAAGTTCTCTGTAGTGCTTCATCAGGAATATTTTCAACCACACGAACAATCTGGTAGTTCAACGTCTTCCAAAGGCTGATAACCTCATCAGTAGGAACATTCTGATAGTTCTGGATTTTCACCCATTCATTTTGATCGTATACAATATTCTCATTCTCCTTATATTGAGTGACTACAAATCTACGGATATTTGTAAAAGCACTGTCACAAAGATGTCCTATAATTTCTTTTTTAGACCATTTTTCTGGTGTAGCTTTATAATTCCATTCTTCTTCGGAAATTGTTTGAAATCTCTGAAGTCCGGCATCTACCATATGTTTAAGAACCTGATAATTCATTACTAATAATCTAGTTTTGCATGGCTTCCTACATAATGTAAGAATTCCTGTCTTGTAATAGGGTTTGTTCTGAAAATACCACTTAATTCAGCTGTTATGGTGGAGCTTGATGTATCTTTAATTCCTCTGCAGTTTACACAAAGGTGTTTGGCATCAATGATGCAGGCTACATTTTTTGTTCCTAAAGCTTCTTTCAGGGCGTCTACAATCTGCATAGTCAATCTTTCCTGAACCTGTGGTCTTTTTGCATAATAATCAACAATTCTGTTAATTTTTGAAAGACCTATTACTTCTCCGTTTGAGATATAGGCTACGTGTGCTCTTCCAATAATCGGAAGGAAATGATGTTCGCAGAAAGAATATACGGTAATATCTTTTTCCACTAACATCTGACGGTACTTATATTTATTGGAAAAGGTAGAAATACCCGGCTTATTTTCCGGCAGTAATCCGCCGAAAATCTCATTCACATACATTTTGGCTACACGCTTCGGAGAATCTTTTAAAGAGTCGTCTGTCATGTCTAACCCAAGGGTTTCCATAATTTCACCAAACAGCTCAGTAATTTTTTCAATTTTTTCCTGTGGCGATTTATCAAAAGCATTTTCCCTTATAGGCGTATGTTCTTTTCCTGTGAAAATATCATCGTCGTTATCAGTAAAATCAACCATTTTTATTTAATTTGCAGCAAAAATACGGATAATATTAATTCATTTATTTTAAAATAGACCGAAAAATATTATCTTTTATAACCAGTCTTATTAAAAAACCTATGATTATTGTCGAAGAAGTACAAAATAAAAAACATAAAAAGGAATTTCTGGAATTCCCTGCACAACTTTATCTCCACGACAACCATTATATACGCCCTTTAGATAAACATATTGAAGAAATTTTTGATCCCCGAAAGAGTAAGTTTTTCAAATATGGAGAATGTAAAAGGTTTTTGTTTAAAAAGAATGACAAAACAGTGGGTAAAGTCGCTGTTTTTATCAACACCTGTTATGAACAGAAGCAGCCAACAGGAGGTTTTGGTTTTTTCGACTGTATTCATGATCAGCAAACGGCTAATTTTATTTTTGACCATTGTAAAAGCTGGCTTCAGGAAAAAGGTATGGAAGCGATGGATGGGCCTATCAATTTTGGAGAAAGGGATAAATTCTGGGGTCTTTTGGTTGAAGGTTTTACTGAACCTTTATTTGGTATGAATTACAACCCACCTTATTACAGAGAGCTTTTTGAAAATTATGGTTTTAAGATTTATTTTGAACAATTTTGTTTTACAAGACCCATTTTTGCAGAGGTTTCGAGGGTTTTCACTATTGCATATGAGAGAAACAGGAGAAATCCTGCTATTTCTGCCCAACCTATGAAAAAGAATAACCTTGAAAAGTTTGCTAAAGATTTTACGGAGGTTTACAATAAAGCCTGGGCTTCCCATGGTGAAGGAAAACATATAGAGGAAGCTAAGGTCCTGAAAATGTTTAATACGATGAAGCCTATTATCAATGAACATATCTCATGGTTTGTCTATGAAAATGAAAAACCGATTGCGATGTGGATTAATCTCCCAGATCTTAATCAATGGTTTAAATATCTCAATGGAAAATTCGGAATTTTTGAAAAGCTTAAATTTTTATGGCTAAAGGAGTTTAAAAGGAATGAAAAAATGGTTGGTCTGGTTTTCGGGGTAGTTCCAGAATGGCAGAAAAAAGGTATTGATGGGTATATGATCTGGAAAGGGACCCAGCATTTAAGGGAGCATACGGACTTTACAACTACTGAACTGCAGTGGATTGGTGATTTTAATCCAAAGATGATCAAAATTGCAGAAGCTCTTGATACTACAGTGACCAGAAAACTGGCAACTTACCGATATTTATTTGATAGAAATAAAGAGTTTGAAAGACATCCTATCCTTTAAAATGAGGAAGCCTGGGTCTGCAAGATGGAAGTTATTGAAGACCAAAGATTCAGTTTTGCTTCAGATTAAAAATAAAATCCCTGCCATATATAAACAGGGATTCCTTCATTTTTGGTACTTTTATTAGAATAGCTCACCGGCTACTTTTTTAATATTATCACTTTTCCCCATTGAGTAAAAGTGTAAAACAGGAACTCCAAAATCCAGCAGTTCTTTACATTGGGCAATGGCCCATTCTATTCCGATTTGTTTTACGGCTTCATTATTTTTAGCATTTTCAACTTCATTGATTAATTCTTCCGGCAGATCTATTTTAAATACTTGTGGCAACAGTTTCAAGTGCCTTTTGGTAGCAATAGGTTTAATTCCCGGAATAATAGGAACGGTAATTCCCATTTCTCTTGCTTTCTGAACGAATTCAATATACTTTTTATTGTCAAAGAACATCTGAGTCACAATATAATCTGCTCCGGCATCTACTTTCTGCTTCAGCCATTTCAGGTCATAATTCATGGAGGGTGCCTCCATATGTTTTTCGGGATATCCTGCCACTCCTATGCAGAATTTATTAAGCTCATCACAAATCTGATCTTCGTCATGAAGGTACTTTCCTCTTCCCAGGTTATTAATCTGGTTGACAAGGTCCATAGCACTGGCATGCCCTCCCTGGGTAGGTTCAAAATACTGATGTCCTTTCATTGCATCTCCTCTCAATGCCATAACGTTATCTATTCCAAGGTACATACAGTCTACCAAAAGATATTCTGTTTCTTCTTTTGTAAATCCTCCACACAGCAAATGTGGAACTGTATCTACATTATATTTATGTTGAATAGCGGCACAAATTCCCAACGTTCCCGGCCGCATTCTTGTAATACGACGTTCCACCAGCCCATTTCCTTTATCGAGATAGATATATTCCTCTCTTGAAGTGGTAACATCAATGAACGGGGGTTTGAATTCCATCAGCGGATCTATATTCGTATACAGATCTTCAATACCGATTCCTTTCTGTGGCGGAACAACTTCTAAGGAGAATAAAGTTTTGCCATTTGCGTTTTTAATGTGTTCTGTTATCTTCATGTTATATTTTAGTTGTTGGTTGATAGTTGATAGCTAAGAGTCTTGATTTGTAAACAAACTATCAGCTCTCACCCATGAACTATAAACTTTTTTTAATCTGCTAAGTTGGGTGACAACCATTTTCTTGCTTCCTGAATGGTACACCCTCTTCTTGCAGCATAGTCTTTAAGCTGGTCTTCTGTAATTTTTCCTAAACCGAAGTATTTTGCATGCGGGTTTCCGAAATAGTATCCGGAAACCGCTGCTGTAGGAAACATGGCTAAACTTTCGGTAAGGTAAACGCCTATATTTTCTTCTACTTTTAAAAGATCCCAGATTGTTTTCTTTTCCAAATGGTCAGGGCAAGCCGGATATCCGGGTGCAGGACGAACTCCTTTGTATTTTTCGGCAATCAGATCTTCGTTGCTTAAGTTTTCCTGGTTGGCATAGCCCCAGTACTCGGTTCTTACTTTTTTATGTAAAAACTCGGCGTAAGCTTCTGCAAAACGGTCTGCCAATGCTTTTACCATGATGGCATTATAATCATCATTGGCTTTTTCATATTCAGCGGACAATTCATCTGTTCCAAAGCCTGTGGTCACACAGAAAGCTCCTACATAATCTGTTTTTCCTGAACTCTGAGGAGCAATAAAATCACTTAAAGCCAAATATTCTTTTCCTTTTGATCTTTGAGCCTGCTGTCTTAAAGTTAAAAACTTAGCCTGCTCATTATTATTCTCATCAAAGATTAAGATATCGTCAGATTCATTGGAGTTGGCTTTAAAAATTCCGAAGATGGCTTTTGCTGTTAATAATTTTTCGTCTAAAATTCTTTTTAAAATAACCTGGGCATCCTTAAATAATTCTTTAGCCTGAACGCCTACTACCTCATCTTCTAGAATATTAGGGTATTTCCCATGCAGGTCCCAGCTTCTGAAAAACGGCGACCAGTCTATAAAAGGAAGAAGCTCATGCAAATCCTGGTTTTCAAAAACTTTTATACCTAAGTTATTCGGTGTAAAAATCTCTTCATTTTCCCAATCAATTGTAAAATGATTTTTTCTTGCTTCTTCAATTGATACATAGTCTTTATCAACCTGTCTGTTCAGGAATTTTTCCCTGAAATCTGAGTAATCATTCTTTAGATCTGAAACATATTCTTTATTTCGGTCACCCAATAATGAACTTACTACATTTACTGCTCTTGAAGCATCATTCACGTGAACAACTGCATTTTTATATTTTAAATCGATTTTCACAGCAGTATGTGCTTTTGATGTAGTAGCACCTCCGATCAATAAAGGAAAATCTAAGTTTTGTCTTTCTAATTCTGAAGCGATATATACCATCTCATCCAGACTTGGAGTAATTAACCCGCTTAATCCAATGACATCTACTTTTTCTGCAATGGCTGTCTGAATAATCTTTTCGGCAGGCACCATCACTCCAAGATCAACGATTTCATAATTGTTACAGCCTAAAACTACACTCACAATATTTTTACCAATATCGTGAACATCTCCTTTTACTGTTGCCATTAGAATTTTCCCATTCGCAGGTCTTGATCCGTCTTTTTCAGCTTCAATATAAGGCTGTAAATAGGCAACTGCTTTTTTCATTACTCTTGCCGACTTTACGACCTGTGGCAGGAACATTTTTCCGCTTCCAAATAAATCTCCTACCACTCCCATTCCGGTCATCAGATTAATTTCTATGACATGAAGCGGTTTTTCGGCAACTTGTCTGGCTTCTTCTACATCTTCTTCAATAAAACGGTCGATACCTTTTACCAGTGCATACGTAATTCTTTCCTGCAAAGGATTGTTTCTCCATTCTAAATCTTCTGTTTTTTCTTTCTTTACCGACTTATGTTTTTCGGAATAATCCAAAAGTCTTTCTGTAGCATCTTCTCTCTTATCAAGAATGACATCTTCTACGAGCTCCAGAAGTTCTTTATTAATTTCATCATAAACCTCCAGCATTGCAGGGTTTACAATTCCGATGTTCATTCCGGCCTGGATGGCATGATAAAGAAATACGGAATGCATGGCTTCCCTTACGGTATCATTTCCACGGAATGAGAAAGAAACATTACTCACCCCTCCGCTTACAGATGCATAGGGAAGATTATTCCTTACCCACCGTGTTGCTTCAATAAAATCGATGGCATTTCTTCTATGTTCATCCATTCCTGTAGCCACCGGAAAAATATTTAAATCGAAAATGATATCTTCGGCAGGAAAACCAATCTGGTTCACCAAAATATCATAAGACCTTTTTGAGATTTCAATTCTCCGTTCAAGACTATCTGCCTGCCCTACCTCATCAAATGCCATTACAATCACAGCAGCACCATATCTTTTGATGGCTTTTGCATGTTTGATAAATTCTTCTTCTCCTTCTTTTAAGCTGATGGAATTTACCACACATTTCCCCTGTGCCACCTGAAGACCAGCTTCTAAGATTTCCCATTTGGAAGAATCCACCATGATTGGTATTCTTGCGATATCCGGTTCGGAAGCAATTAAGTTCAGGAACTTGATCATGGACGCTTTTCCGTCAATCAATCCATCATCAAAATTGACATCAAGAATTTGTGCCCCACCTTCCACCTGATGGCGGGCAATATCTAATGCTTCAGAGAATTTCTCCTCTTTAATAAGTCTTAAAAATTTTTTGGAGCCGGCAACATTGGTTCTTTCACCAACATTGATGAAATTACTCTCCGGTGTTATGATAAGAGGCTCAAGGCCCGATAATCTTAAATACTTCATTTAATTTTATTCTTCTAAAATATAATAGGCATTATTTGCATTCTGCCTTAATAAATCTCTATGCTTGGCTAAAGCAGTGATCAGTGGAAACCTTTTGTATGCTAAACCATACTTTCTAGCAAATTTTTCTATCTCCTCAGTGATTTCGTTATAATACATATAGCTATAATTTGGAAATAAATGATGGGCAACATGGAAATTAAAATTCCCCAACACATTTCTCACCAGCCAATTGTTTTCTTTTAAATCATTAGTGACTTCAAATTGGTGACGAAGCCAGCTGAATGGAAGTCCATTACTCCTGTCTAATCTCGGAAAAGCATTATCAGGCAGCGGATGCAGGGGCAATAAAACAAACAAGGCAAAAATACTTGCTGAAATCACCTGTAAAAACCATGCTCCCAATGCCAAGCCTACTGATACTTTAAAGAACATAACAGGAATTACAATCTGATAAAAAAAGTAGAACAACTTATAGCCTATCATTTTTATTTTTTCTATCGCAGGTATTTTTCCCTGGGTTTTCAAAATCACCCTTTCCTTATCAAAGAAGTCTCTAAAATCTCTTATAAACATCCAGTTGAATAAATACAACGGATATACTAAAAAGAAAAACTTATCCTGATACTTCTGTACTCCTTTTGCTTTGATCCAGGGAATGATTAACAGCAAACCACTCTGCTCGATATCGGTATCCCAGCCGTCCACATTCGGATAGGCATGATGACTTGCTATATGCCTTTTTTTCCAGATGTAGGAATTAGCTCCCACAAAATCAAAAATGTGCAAAACCAGAAAATTCAGTCTTTTACTTTTATAAATATTATTATGAGCTGCTTCATGAATTAGATTTAAGTAAATCAAAACCAAAAAAATGCCCATTGCAATAAAACTCAATATATACATCCAAGGCTTTTCTGCGTTGAGAACTGCAGAAAAGTATAAGCTTATATAGATCAATGGCAGGATAACAGCCTTCACCTGAATATAAATATCCCTGTTTTCAGGAATTGCTTCTACCCTTTGGTTCACTTTCTTTCTCAGTTCATTAAACAGTTTCGCATCGTCTGAATTTTTTAAGTAACTCGGCTTTTCCATTACATTAAACTTTATGGTTTATTTAAAGTTAATATTTACAATCCAGCCAACATTCTTGATTTTGATTAAAAAAATCTATCAAATCACACAAATTCCTTCAATTTTCTTGGCGGATATTTTTCTACCATATCAGCAATTGCCTTGATATGTTCCGGAGTAGTACCGCAGCATCCTCCGATAATATTGACCAATCCTTTTTCTACATATTCTTTAATCTGTCTGGCCATATCTTCCGGTGTCTCATCATATTTCCCAAAAGCATTCGGTAAGCCTGCATTCGGATAAGCCGAAACATAGAATTCTGAATTATGGGCCAGCGTTTCCAGGTAAGGTGTCAGCTGATCTGCTCCTAAAGCACAGTTGAAGCCCACGCTTAACAGGTTCAAATGAGAAACTGAGATCAGAAAGGCTTCTGCTGTCTGCCCGCTCAAAGTTCTTCCTGAGGCATCGGTAATGGTTCCTGAAACCATGATTGGAATTGTAATTCCTCTTTCTTCCTGAAGTTCATCAATGGCAAATAAGGCGGCCTTGGCATTCAGTGTATCAAAGATGGTTTCTACCAACAAAATATCTGATCCTCCATCCAATAGTGCTTCACATTGCTGCCTGTAAGCTACTCTCAATTCTTCGAAAGTAATCGCTCTATACCCAGGATCATTAACATCGGGGCTTAAACTTGCTGTCCTGTTTGTAGGCCCTATAGATCCTGCCACAAATCTCGGCTTATCAGGATTTTTTGCGGTGTATTCATCGCAGGCTTTTCTGGCAATTCTTGCAGACTCATAGTTCAGTTCATAAACCAGTTCTTCCATGTGATAATCTGCCATTGCAATCGTAGTTCCTGAGAACGTATTCGTTTCAATGATATCAGCACCTGCTTCCAGATATTTTTTATGAACTTCTTCAATCGCATGGGGCTGTGTCAAAGAAAGCAGGTCATTATTTCCTTTTACCGGATGTTCCCAGTCTTTGAATCGCTCTCCGCGATAATCTTCTTCTTCAAACTTGTAACGCTGAAGCATTGTTCCCATGGCACCGTCGAGGATGAGGATACGCTCTTTTAAGGCTTTATTTAATGATTCTATATTTGTCATGTCTCTTATAGTTGATGAGTGAATAGGACCATGTCCTATCTTGTACTAAATCGCCCCTTCAGGGCTTTATCAATTAATCTAAGGCTTGCTTCAGGTCTACAATGATATCTTCTACATTTTCCAGCCCTACTGAACAACGGACTAAACCTGCCGTAATCCCTACTTCGTTTCTCTCTTCATCAGACAATTTGGAATGCGTTGTAGAAGCCGGGTGAGTAACGATCGTTCTTGTATCACCTAAGTTAGCGGAAAGTGAACACATTTGTATCTTATCTAAGAAATTTCTTCCGCCCTCTATTCCTCCTTTTATTTCAAAAGCAACGATATTTCCTCCGAGCTTCATCTGTTTTTTGGCAACTTCATAGTTCGGATGGGATTTCAGGAATGGATATTTTACCAGTTCTACATTAGGGTGACTTTCTAAAAACTCGGCTACTTTCAATGCATTTTCACAATGTTTTTCAACACGGATTGCCAATGTCTCCAGGCTTTTTGATAATACCCATGCATTAAAAGGAGATAGTGCAGGTCCTGTATTTCTTGCAAAAAGATAAATTTCTCTGATCAGCTCTTCCTTTCCTACTGCAATTCCTCCTAAAACTCTTCCCTGTCCGTCAATCAGCTTCGTTGCTGAATGTACAACAACATCTGCACCATATTTTATCGGCTGCTGAAGATAAGGTGTTGCAAAACAGTTATCTACAATGAAAATAAGATTGTATTTTTTAGCAATCTGCCCGAAAAACTCCAGATCCAGAATCTCAATAGCAGGATTGGTGGGTGTTTCAAGATATAGAATCTTTGTATTAGGCTTGATATATTTTTCTACATTTTCAGCATCGCCTGCCTTGAAGTAGGTGGTTTCAATATTCCATTTTGGAAAATACTTGGTAAACAAGGTATGGGTAGATCCAAAAACCGACTGGCAGCTTACAATATGATCGCCGGCATTCAATAATGCTGCAAATGTGGAATAAATTGCCGCCATTCCCGTCGCAAATGCATATCCTGCTTCTGCACCTTCCATTTTAGCAATTTTATCTGTGAATTCCGTTACGTTCGGGTTAGAGAAACGGCTGTATAGGTTTTTAGGCTTTTCTTCGGCAAAGCTTGCTCTCATATCTTCGGCATCCTGGAAAATAAAGCTGGATGTAAGATATAATGGCGTGGAATGCTCGTCAAACTGGGTTCTTTCAGTTTGGGTTCTTATTGCTGATGTTTCAAAATTCTCCATATAGTTTTAATTAATTTACCAATATAGCAGTCTAACAATATAGCAATGAGATTCTTCGCTACGCTCAGAACGTCCATTTATAAATATTGGTAAACTTTACATTGTCAAATTGTTACATTAATTTTATTTTATTTCACTTACTCTTAAAATATCTCCGAAAACGCCTCTGGCAGTTACCTGCGCTCCGGCTCCGGCTCCCATAATAACAATTGGATTTTCACCGTAGCTTTCTGTATAAATCTCAAATATGGAGTCTGAACCTTTTAACTGCCCTAATGCTGAACTTCCCGGTACAGAAACTAGCTTGACATCAAGCTGTCCTTTTTCTTCCTGCAGATTTCCGTGCAGATCTCCTACATAACGCAGTACATGCCCAGGCTCCTGGTTTTCTTTAATCTTCTGATATTCTTCATCGAGTTCTTCCAGCCTTGAGATAAATTCATTTTTCTCTACAGCCAGAAGATTTTCAGGAATCAGGTTTTGAATATTAATATCCTGGAATTCGTTGATCAGATCCAGCTCTCTTGCCAAAATCAGAAGTTTTCTTGCTACGTCATTTCCAGAAAGATCTTCACGCGGATCCGGTTCTGTGTACCCTTTCTCCATTGCTTCTCCGATAACTTTGGAAAACTTATCGTTTCTTACAGAGAAGTTATTGAAGATATAGCTTAAAGACCCCGAGAATACGCCTTTTATTCTTGTAATATTTTCTCCTGAAAGGTGTAATAATTTAATGGTATCAATTAACGGAAGACCTGCTCCTACATTTGTTTCATACAAATACCGTCTGTTGTTTTTACTCAACGTATATCTTAGTTTACGATATTCTTCAATAGGAAGTGTGTTGAAGATCTTATTGGAAGAAACCAGGTCAAATCCGTTTTCGGCTAAGGCATGATAGTTTTTTACAAAATCCTTACTCGCCGTATTATCCACGACAATCAGATTTTCTAATTGATTTTCATTGGAGAATCTGATCAGTTCCTGAACATCTGATGAATGTTCTGCTGTTAGAACCTCATCATTCCAATTTGCATCAAATCCTTTTTTATTGAAAGCTATTTTCTTTGAATTCGCTACTGCAACTACTTTTAAGTCTATTTTCTTGCGTCTTTTAATTTCTTCTGAAGATTCAAGAACCTGTTCAATTAATGTTTTTCCAACATTTCCATGGCCTATAATTGCCAGGTGAACCGTTTTTGGTTTTTTGAATATTTCAGATTCTAAGATATTTCTGGTTTTTTCATCCTGTGACGATGTTACTACGATGTTTACTCTGTTTTCTCCTGAAACCTGGTTTAAAAGCAATGGAAAAACATTATTTCTGGCCAGCTCAGCAAGGACTTTATTAAAATCTTCTGCTACAAATCCAAGTACAGAAACATTATTGATGCTGTAGATTTGGGAAACTTTTCCCGATTTTCTTTCTGCTTCAAATTCATCGATAAGACAAGCCACTGCTTTTTCTGCATCATTTTCCTGAACCAAAATAGAGATTCCGTTTTCTATAGCTTGCTGGGAAATTACCCCTACACTGATACGCGCTAAAGTGAGCGCTTTGAAAATTCGTCCGTCAATTCCGATTTCTCCAAGGAAATCTTCTCCTTCAAATTTAATGATTGATCTGTTCTTCAAAAATTTTATTTCGTTAGCATTTTTCATGAGTATATAAAATATTTTTTATGATAGTATTTAATTGTTGGTATTCCATTAGGAAGGCGTCATGCCCATGTACTGATTGGATCTCGTGATAAGAAACATTCTTATTTTTCTCTGCCATTCTTTCAAAACACATCCTGATCTCAGAAGCAGGAAAGAATAAATCTGTATCAACGGAGATCATGTGCATTCGTGCCTGGATTTTATCCAGCATTGATTCATCTGCATTGATATTCATTAACAGATGGTTCATGAGCTTATATGCTTTTAAACTAAATCTATCGTTTAATGCATTACCGTGATAAACCAGCCAATCTTCCGATTCTAAGCTTTTTTTCTCCTTATTGTATTTGTTTTGAAATCTGTTATTGAGTGATTGTGGAGTCCGGTAACACAACATAGCATGAATTCTGGCTTTTTGCAGAGGTTCATCTTTATCATTCAATAAAAACTTCTGAACCAGACATTGTGCATGCAGCCAATCGTGAGTTCTGTAATCACAGGCTATAGGAATAAATATTTCCGCCAGTTTAGGCTGCTTTGTAAGCATTTCCCAAGCAATGCTTCCTCCCAGAGAGCCTCCAATAATGGCATATAGTTTTTTGATCTGTAAAGTTTCCAGCCCTTTCAAAAAGATATTGGCAATATCTGCCGGGGTGAAATCTTCATAATCTTCAATTAAAAAATTATCATATCCGTTTCCGGGAATATTAAAACACAGAACTGTATATTTTTTTGTATCAACTACCTGATTTTCACCAATTAATTGTTTCCACCATCCTTTTTCTCCGGATACATTTGAGTTTCCGGTTAGCGCATGATTGATTAAAATAATGGGTGCAGTAAACAGGTCTGTCCCGAAAAGCTCATAGCTCAACGGGATATAATATTCCTTTTGGGAATTGGTTTGATACGAAAGATTAATATAGTTTAGTTCTGTTTTCAATTCTATTATTTTTAATACAATTGAAAATGCCACAGGAAATGGCTGAAAAGAACTTCAGTAAGTTATCTGTCCAAAATTATTTTGGTAGAACGTAGCACCTTCTTTGCTTGCACAAAGGGTTGCTAAGGTTTCATAGGGTCTAATCCCTCAACCTTTCTTGATAACATTTTCAATATTTGAATGAACGAATGATGCAAAGGTAGTTTTTTTCTTTTAATTTCAAAAAAAAAAAAATTAATATTTTAATATCCCCAATAAATACAAGTATTTCAAGGGTATATTAAGAATTATTCAGATGATAGGAATTGGAATTACTTTTCAAAAAAACTAACTTCGTATAGAAAAATGATGTGATATGACCTCCGAAAAAGAAAGATTACAAGATTCCAAATGGAAAAACTGGGGACCTTATGTAAGCAACCGGCAATGGGGAAATGTACGTGAAGATTACAGCCCAAACGGAAATGCGTGGAACTTTACCAATCATAACAATGCAGAAAGCTATGCCTACCGTTGGGGAGAAGAAGGTATTGCAGGTATTTCCGATGTCAAGCAGCTGTTCTGTTTTGCATTTTCATTTTGGAACAAGAAAGATAAAATTGTAAAAGAGCGGTTCTTTGGGTTGAGCAATCCTCAGGGAAACCATGGTGAAGATATCAAAGAAATTTTCTATTACCTGGATAATACTCCTACTCATAGCTATATGAAAATGGTTTATAAGTATCCGATCAATGCATTTCCTTATGATGAGCTTCTTACAGAAAACGGAAAACGCAGCAAAAAGGAACCGGAATATGAAATTTTTGATACCGGAATCTTCAACGACGATGAATATTTTGATATTTTCATTGAATATTGTAAGGCTGACCATAACGATATTTTAGTAAGGGTTACGGTATGTAACCGAAGCCAGCACGCCGCACCAATTGTGGTAGCACCAACGGCATGGTTCAGAAACAACTGGAAATGGGGATATAATACCTATAAAGGCGAAATGACTTCTTCTCATGATGGGAGTATCAGCATTGGTCATGACAGTATTTCGATTAAAAAGCTATATTCCAGAAATGGGAATGCAAAACGGGTATTTTGTGATAATGAAACCAATACTTCCAAGCTTTACGGAGCTCCCAAGATTGAAAACACTTACTTCAAAGACGGTATTAATGACTTTATTATTCACAAGGGAGACACTGTAAATCCTGAGAAAAGAGGAACAAAAACATCTTTTCTGATTGACGAACTTATTGAAGGCGGACAATGTAAGATTTTTGAATTCAGACTGTGTCCTGACGAAACTG
Source organism: Chryseobacterium sp. Bi04 (assembly GCF_918698085.1). Classification (GTDB taxonomy): domain Bacteria; phylum Bacteroidota; class Bacteroidia; order Flavobacteriales; family Weeksellaceae; genus Chryseobacterium. The sequence goes on along the minus strand of NZ_CAKKLP010000001.1, from coordinate 976,869 downwards.
ATGAACCTTTTCAAAACTTTGATGAGATCTTCAATACCAGGAAAGCTGAAGCTGAAGAATTTTACAGCGAAATTCAACATGACACCACTGATGAAGATGAAAGGAATGTTCAAAGACAGGCCTTTGCCGGGCTTCTCTGGAATAAACAGTTTTATCATTACAATATTGGAAAGTGGCTGAAAGGTGATCCTAATTTTGAAGCACCCAGAAACTTTAATGAATACGTAAGAAATACAGAATGGAATCATCTCCACAATAAGGATATTATTTCCATGCCTGATAAATGGGAATATCCCTGGTATGCTACCTGGGATCTGGCTTTTCACTGTGTTCCTTTATCCATGATAGATGCAGAATTTGCCAAGGGACAGCTTTTGCTATTGACCAAGGAATGGTATATGCATCCTAATGGGCAGCTTCCTGCCTATGAATGGAATATGAGCGACGTAAACCCACCTGTACATGCATGGTCCTGCTTCAGGGTTTTTAAAATTGATGAGAAAAATAATGGAAAACCTGATCTTTTATTTCTGGAAAAAGTATTCCAGAAGCTTCTCCTGAACTTTACCTGGTGGGTAAACAGAAAGGATAAAAATGGAAAGAATATCTTCGGGGGCGGTTTCCTGGGTCTTGATAACATTGGTGCTTTTGACCGGAATATGGTTTTAAAAGACGGGCAGCATCTTGAACAGGCTGACGGAACAAGCTGGATGGCTATGTACGCTTTAAATATGATGCGCATTGCAATGGAACTGGCCCAATATTACCAGGTGTATGAAGATATGGCTATTAAATTTTTTGAGCATTATCTTTATATCGCAGAAGCAATGGAAAATCTGGGTGAAGGAACCAAAGGCCTCTGGAATGAGGAAGACGGTTTTTTCTATGATGTTCTTCAACTTGGAAACGGAGACAGTGTATCTTTAAGGCTGAGAAGTATTGTGGGATTAATTCCTCTTTTTGCTGTTGAAATCGTAGACCACAGATTACTGGAAAAGATGCCGAACTTCAGAAGCAGAATGGAATGGATCTTAAAAAACAAACCTGAACTTACTAAGCTTGTTTCTCATTGGGATGAGGAAGGACATGGAAGGAAACACTTAATGAGTATCCTTCGTAAAAACAGACTGACAAAAGTTTTAACAAGAATGCTTGATGAAAAGGAGTTTTTAAGTTCTTACGGAATTCGTGCCATGTCTAAAGTATATGAAGAAAATCCTTTTATATTTTCTGTTCACGGAACGGAAAATATAGTTTATTATACTCCTGCAGAAAGTGACAGCAGAATGTTTGGCGGTAACAGCAACTGGCGTGGCCCTATATGGTTTCCTATTAATTTTCTGATTGTGGAAAGCTTACAGCGTTTTCATTATTATTATGGGAACAGTCTGAAAGTAGAGTTTCCAACAGGAAGTGGGGATAAAAAAAATCTTGATGAAGTAGCCCAAAATATCAGTAAAAGACTTTGCTCTATTTTCTTAAAGGATGAACATGGCCAACGTGCTTTTAACGGCGGAAATCCGAAATTTAATCATGATGAACACTTTAGAGATTATATCACTTTCTTTGAATATTTCCATGGAGACAATGGACGTGGCGTAGGGGCTTCCCATCAGACAGGATGGACTGCTACCGTAGCTAAACTTATTAAACCAAGGCTGACATTTTAATAGGCTGTGAATCATAAAAAAACCGGATGAGACATCCGGGTTTTTTTATTTTTTAAGACAATAGAATTAAATTTTATCTCCATTCACAAAAACTTCGTATCCGATTTCTACATTCGGTTCTAACGTTTTTGATACGGAACAGTATTTTTCAAAAGATAATTCTGCTGCTTTTAATGCTTTCTTAGGATCAATTTCTCCTTCCAAAAGGAATTTTACTTTAATAGATTTAAAAGGCTTTGCATCATCTACCTGAATTCTCTCTCCTTCCACTTCTGCCTGAAAGCTTTTAATATCCTGACGCTGCTTTTTTAAAATAGAAACCACATCAATTCCGCTGCAGCCTGCTACAGCCATCAGGACACTTTCCATTGGAGAAACACCTTTAGCTCCCGGCTGGGAAGTATTGTCCAAAAGAATAGAGTTTCCTTGGGAGTTGGTACATTCAAATAAAAAGTCGTCGTTTATTCTGTTGAGTGTTATTTTCATTATTGCTTGTTGCTTGTTGCTTGTTGCAAAGTTATAAAATTCCTCTCGCTTTTATCTCCAAGTATTTATTGATAACATCAATATTCAGGTTTTCAGGAAGGGTATATACGGTGTAAATTCCATATTTACGCAGCTCCTGGATAATTAGTTTCTTTTCAAATTCAAATTTTTCAGCGACGATCTCATCATATATCTCCTGCATATTTTCGGGATTTTTATTGATCAGCGCCTGGAGCTCAGCATTTTTGAAAAATACCACTACCAGCAAGTGATTTTTAGCAATTCCACGAAGGTATTTCAACTGGCGGTTTAATCCGTCCAGTGTTTCAAAATTGGTAAAAAGCAAAATTAAACTTCTCTGGTTGAGCGAATATTTTACATCCTGATACAACCGGTTGAAATCACTTTCAAAGAAATCTGTTTTAATATTGTAAAGGGCTTCTGAGATTTTTTTCAACTGTCCGGATTTATTATCGGCAGCAATTTTATTTTCTGCTTTTTTTGAAAAAGTCATCATTCCGGCCCGGTCTCCTTTTCTCAAAATAATATGAGACAATGCCATGGCAGCATTAATAGAATAATCCAGCAGACTTAGTCCATTGAAGGGCATTTTCATTGTTCTGCCTTTATCAATCAGTATAAAAATACGCTGTGATTTCTCATCCTGAAACTGGTTAACCATTAAGCGATTGGCTTTGGACGTTGCTTTCCAGTTGATGGTTCTGATATCATCTCCCGGAACATAATCCTTGATCTGTTCAAACTCCATGGTATGCCCTAACTTTCTGACTTTCTTAATTCCTCCCAGCATAAATTCGCTCTGCAAAGCCATCAGTTCATATTTTCTGAGATGGATAAAGGATGGATAGGAAGGTAAGATCGCATCCTTCTGAAAACTAAATCTTTTGGAAACCAATCCCAATGGTGAAGAGGCATATACATTCAGACTTCCAAAATGATATTCTCCTCTTTCTTTAGGTTCCAGTGCATATTGGAAAAAAGTATTTGTCCCGGAATGAATATGTTTTTCAATTAAAAAATCTCTTTTCTGAAACTGGAAAGGTATTTCATCAATAATTTTGGTGGTAATCTTAAAACTGTAATTGTTTTTAATATCAATTTTCACAAAGTTTTCGTCGCCATTGGATAATTTCTCCGGCACTATTCTTTGAGCCTGTAATGCACTTTTCTGATTAAAGAGAAGTAGGTAATCAACCATTACCGCAAGAAAACATACCAGTAACACGATATGGGCAACCCACATCAATGCCGGGAAGAAAAATGCCAAAACATACAGAACCCCCACTCCGATGAGCGTAAAGAAGAAACGTGTATTGATGTATAAGTTTTTCATTGTTTAGGTTGCAGATGACAGGTTTTAGGTGAGTGTTTATTAGCTTTATCACAATCATTTATTGCTACCTATCTCGGAATTTCTATTCCCTCTAAGATTTGACGGATAATTTCATCTGCCGTAAGACCTTCCATTTCTCTTTCCGGAGAAACGATCACTCTATGTCGCAAAACAGCATAACTTGCTTCTTTAATATCTTCCGGAGTTACAAAATCTCTTCCTCTCAATGCCGCAAATGCTTTTGAGGCTGTGAGAAGCGCCAATGAAGCTCTGGGAGAGGCGCCCAGATATAAAAACTGGTTTTCTCTGGTATTGATGATAATTTTAGCAATGTATTCCATCAACTGTGCTTCCACAATGATTTCTTTTACCAAATGCTGATAGCTCTTCAGCTGTTCTGCTGTAATTACATGATTTACGCCTTCGGTTTTATCTTCTTTTTTACTTTCATGCTGATTTCTGATAATGGCTATTTCCTGTTCAAGATTAGGGTATCCCACATTAATTTTGAATAAGAAACGGTCCAGCTGAGCTTCAGGAAGCCTATAGGTTCCTTCATGCTCTATTGGGTTTTGGGTAGCCACCACAAGGAAAGGTTCATCCATTATATAACGGGTACCATCCATTGTAATCTGTCTTTCTTCCATGACCTCAAAAAGAGCAGCCTGTGTTTTTGCAGGCGACCTGTTGATCTCATCAATTAATATGAAATTGGAAAAAATAGGTCCTTTTTTAAATTCAAACTCCGAATTTTTCACACTGAAAACCGATGTTCCTAAAATATCGGAAGGCATAAGGTCCGGGGTAAACTGAATTCTGCTGAAGCCTACATCAATCGTTTTTGCCAGTAGTTTTGCAGTAATTGTTTTAGCAACTCCCGGAACACCTTCAATTAAAACATGACCGTTTGAGAGTAATGCAGCCAACAGATGTTCTATCATATTCTCCTGCCCTACAATTACTTTTCCTATTTCAGATTTTACTTTATCAATGCTTGCACGAAGTTCAATCATATCTATTCTGGATTGAAACTGGTCTTCGCTTTTATTAAGGTTTCTCGTGCTTTGATTTTCTATGTTTTCGTTATCAAGGTTTTCCATAATTTTATCTTTGGTTTTTTGACAGGCTTCGTTCTATCTCTACATTGTCCAATCAGGACTTTACTTTATTTAAGAATCTCATCAAGGAGTTTATTGATCCTTGCCAGGTCTTCTTTCATGACACTTGCATATGGGTCCTGAGCTTTTTTAATAAGCCCTATTGCCTCATCTATCATCTCTATTGTTTTTCCGGTTTTCAATTGCAGTTTTTTTGCAAATTCCGAATCTAATTGCTGGGTATCAATCAGCAGGTCCATTCTCACTTTATTTAGGAAATATTGGGCTTTTTTGGCCATCATATCGTGAAAATCACCTTCCTGAAGATAAAGATTCCCTATGCTTTTAACAAAATCTAAAGAGGTATTTCTCAATGGTTCTATAACGGCTACTACCCTTTGCTTTCTTTTAGCATTAAAGAAAATAAACAGGGTAAGTCCGCCTAAAAGAACCCACCAGGCATATTTCAAAGCAGGATTTGACAATACAAACCTCATAAAGAAGCGTGATGCTTTAGTGCTGCTTGGTACAAACCAAACCGTTTCCCTATCCTGAAGATAAGAAAAAACATCCTGTGTGTATTTTACATTTCCGGGCTTCAGAAGATAGTAGTTGGTGAGGAAAAGCGGTTCACAGTGAGCATAAATATTACCTTTCCCAAATTTTACTTTAATAAAATTGGCCTGATCCGTATTCTTTCTTTCCACTGTCTTACCGAGTATCTCAATCTGGGGCTTAATAAATGAAAAACCTCTTCCGGACGGAAATTTATCCAGTTTTATAAAATCGTTCTGATATTTTTTATCGGTAAGCTTCAGCACATTCTCTTCTTCAAAAGAAATATCTGAGTCATAATAACCAATACTGTCGGATATTTCTTTGGGCATGCTGCGTTCCATAATCAACATCGCATCGGAACCATTGGATACCTGATCCAGGATTTTCTTCCATGACTCTTTGTCAATATTGTTTTCGATAACAACAATATTATGGATTCCTCTTTTATGTTGATTATAATACTCGTAAGGTGTCTGCTCAGTTTTTTTGAGCTTATTTTTAAAGAGATCCTTTGCTTCATTATTAAAAACAAACAGCCCGAAAGGAGACTTCTCGTTAATATCGAAGTTTTTGCGCCAGTTTGTAGTCTCTTTTTTGTTAACTTCAAGCAACGCCAGAATAACCATCACAACGATGAAAATTACAGCATATATTTTGAAAGTTTTATTCATGGTTAATCTTTAATTATGGTTTAAACACCTGATACTGGTTTTTAAATTTCCTGTAACTCTGTTCTTCAATATTGAATTCCCCATACCATACATAATCGAAGATATAGGCAAGGCTTGAAAATTCGTTTTTCAGATGGGTTGCTTTTAGCTCCATTGTATAATCTTTGTTCGTTTTTTCGGGGTTCCAGTCGATCAGTTTTTTATCACTTAATTTTTTAAGAATAAACAAGAACTGATAACGTACTGCCGAACGGTAATCTCCTTCATGTTCAAACTTTGCAATACTTTCAGGAAAATTAATCTCATGGATATTTTCATGAAGTTCTTCTACCTTAATATTTATTTTTTTATTCTTTCTACCAAAAATAAAGCTTCCGTCTTTTCCCAGCATATATCTGATGATAAAGTAGAGAAGAAATCCTACCAGGATAATGGCAAATAGCCGAATGAGAACTGTAGTGAGCTCTGCAGATTTGGAAAGAGCTGTTTCTCCAAAAATACTCTGCAAAAGCTGTCCAATCTTTCTCATTAGCTTCTGCCAGAAAGATTCTCTTGGCTTGGTTACAGAATAGTCGTATTCTTTACCTTTATATCTGGAAGGAATGTTTTCTTTAAATTCCTTTGAATATACCCTATTTTCTGATACAGGATTTTTCATCAATACAGAATCTGCACGCAGCATATTGTGGTAATGATTTCTACTCAAAGAATCTCCCAGATAGTCATCCACAGGAATATTTTCCTGAGCATTAATCAATTCCAGGGACAAAAAAAACAGTATGAAAAACAGAAATTTATTCATTATTACCAATGGTGTCTATTTCTTCAAGTTCCACTTTCTGGTGAAGATCTGTTCTGCTGTCATAATACATCAGCCCTCCGTTAATATACATCAGATTGGAAAGGAAAAATGAGAGAAGCATTGAAATACCATAAAAAACAAAAAAGGCAATACCTATTGCACCTGTAAAGGGATTTTGTTCAAAGTTTGCATCCGGAGCAGTGGTAAGGATTGATCCGTAAAAAAATATCATCGGAATGTAGGTAAAAAATGAAGCCACAATGGAGATAATAATCACCATCACAAATGCCGCTCCCCAATACTTCCAGTATGGAGATTTTTCACTTCCGTTCGGATAGGAAAACTGTGCCCTCATTGAATAACTCAAACTTTCAAAAAAACCTCTGTTTGAATTAAAATAATCATACATCAGAAATGTAGTGACATTAAATATTGTAGGATACACAAGAAATATCAGGAAAAAACCAATTACAATAAATATCAGGAGATAGGAAAATCCAATCACAAACAGGGCCAGCGGTGCTACAATAAAAATAATTCCAAGGCATAACTTCACTATTTTTCCGGCATTGTTTTTAAAATCACTCAGGATTTCATCGGTTTTTATATTTTTTGCCCCCTGGGCAATTCTTTTCACATAGAAAACAGGAAACAGATAATTGACGATGGCCAGGACCATAAAAAGTAAAAACGTAAGCAGCCCTACTACAATCAGCATTCCTCCGTTTTCTGAAAAATATTGCTCAAAATAGTACGTATCACCACCCAGATTGGATCCGAAAAGCTGAGAAAAGAGCTCTTTATATCCGAAAACCACGACAGTTACCATAAGAATTAACAATAAGCCATTAATCAAAAGATAGCTTTTGAAATAGTTTTTTCCGTATAATTTGAAAAAATTGAAACTGTCACTTATAAAAGTTCCAAAATCCCTTTTTTTATAAAACTGTATCATTGATTTGGTTATTAATTTTTTTATTGACGATTGACGGATATACAAAATAATAAAATCCAATAATCACAAGTGAACTGAAAATAATTGCTATGTTCAAAACCAAAGGCATTTTCAGCGCATGCCTTGTCACATATCCTTCAATAATTCCTGCACAAATAGTGAATGGAATGGTACTCAAAAATATTTTAAATGAATCTTTAAATCCCCTCTTAAAAGAATTAAACCTTGAAAAAGTTCCCGGAAACAAAATAGAAGCTCCTAAAATTAATCCACACATGGCTTCTACTACCATAGCAAAAATCTCAAAGACCCCATGGAGCCATATTCCTCTTGCACTGTCCTTCAAAGCTCCATATTCATAGAAAAAATACTGAAAAGAACCTAACATGACACTGTTGGAAAGAAGAGCAAACAGCGTTCCCACTCCTCCCGCAATACCATACATGTATAATTTGGCTCCTACCTGGATGTTATTAAAAATAATTCCTATGGTACTTCCCCATGTAGATCCGCTTTGATAAATTCCTACAGCATTGTTATTCTTTATATTTTCAATAGTTTCATTTACATAGCTTTCCCCAAGGATAATATTTGCAAAATCTTTATCATAGACGGCAGAGAGCACACCTATTGAAGTAAACAGAATAAAGAAAAGAAAAGCATACATCAGGTATCTTCTATACTGATAAACCAATAATGGAACTTCTGTTCGGAAAAAATAAATCAACCGGTTCTCTTCTACCCTTTTTGTTTTATAAATTTTCTGAAAAATCTGAGACGACAAGTGGTTTAAGTAAACAGTTGTATTGCTTTTAGGATAGTATGTCTGTGCAAAAGACAGGTCATTGATCAAATTAATATACAGTGAAGACAGGTCATCAGGATTTTTTTTAATTTTTCCTTGAATAACCTGTTCTATTCCCAACCATTTTTCTTTATTTTGTTTAATGAAATAAACTTCTCTCATAATTGTAAGGCTAAAATAATAAAAATTATGTCTCAAATTGCGATAAATACTTCACAAAATGTAAATATTAACTTCAATACGGCCAGTGTAGGAGAAAGAATGCTTGCATTTATTATTGACCTTTTGATAAGAGTTGCTTTTGTTGTTATCGTATTTTATACTTTTTTTAATATTTTAGATTTGGGATATTTATTAAGTGGCCTTGACCAGTGGTCTATGATGGCTGTTTATATTGTTCTTACCTTCCCAACTTACATTTATCCTGTAGTGTTTGAGAGTTTGACAGAAGGACAGACTCCCGGTAAAAAACTGATGAAAATAAGAGTGGTAAAGATTGATGGTTACCAGGCCAGCTTTGGAGATTATATGATCCGCTGGGTTTTCAGGCTCGTTGATGTTTCTTTTGCCGGAATAGTAGGTTTAGTTTCAATGATTATCACCAAAAACAATCAGCGACTGGGAGATATCGCTTCCGGAACAGCAGTAATTTCTTTAAAAAACAATATTAATATCTCTCATACTATTCTGGAAAATATCCACGAGGATTACATACCCTCTTTTCCTCAGGTTATTGCATTAAGTGATAACGATATGAGAATTATTAAAGACAACTACACCAAAGCATTGGAAATAGATGACCGTCAGATTATCACTAAGCTTTCCAATAAGATCAAGAGTATTTTAAAACTGGAGATAGACGCTACCCAAATGACGGAAAGACAGTTTATTAATGTAATTATCAAAGATTACAACTACTATACAGGAAAGGATAATTAATGACAATTAGCAATAATTGGCAATTTTGCGATGCAGTTGAATCGTCAATTTGAAAATACCCTGTAGAAACTCAAGATAAAGCTTATCTATAATTACTCATTACTGATCATTCATACTCATAGTAACCAGTGGTGCAATTTTTGCATCTTTAGTCCTAAAGCCTTACATCATGAATTTTGAAAACAATAAATCCGGAAACGGCGGAGTTCTGACACTAAATAATGAAATAAAGGAAATAGGAAGACTTACTTATACCATTTTCCCTGAAGACCATAAGCTGATTATTTCTTTCGTATTGGTTCACCCTGAATTTGAGGGAAGAGGAATGGGGAAATATTTGGTAGAAGAAGCCATAAAGTTTGCCAGAGAAAATAACTGGCAGGTATATCCTCACTGTTCCTATGCAAGATCAGTAATGATGAGAATGAGTGATGTAGATGATATCCTTTTAAAGAATTAGAACCTCATTCAACAGAATCTCCTCAATATTGTTGGGGTAGTCTACTTTTAAGTGATAGTCAGAAGCTACCCATTCCATAATTTCCTGTAGATTTAAAACTTTAGAATTTGGAATTCCCATTTTATCTAAAGCACAGGCATTACATTCCTGTTCATATTGATTATGAATAGGGATTACGAATAATTTTTTATCCATAAAAAGTGCCTCAGCCGGAGTTTCAAAACCCGCGTTGCATAAAATCCCCTCGCAGCCTTCAAAATATTTCAGATACTGGCTTTCATCTATAGGAAATACTTCAACATTTTTTACTTTCACCTGTACCTTGCTGTATTTAGAGAATACCTTCCACTCTACCGGAATTTTTCTAAGAACTTTAATAATATTTTCATCTGCAAAACTGGGAAGATAAACTACATAATACCCCTGTTTATAAGGATTCAGGTTTCTGATTTTCTTTCTTATAACCGGCTTCTTGATCTGAGGATGATAATTTTCAAAATGGAAACCTATTTTCCTTTCGCTGGGAACATAATATTTTAAGATCATTTCTCCGAGGAAATCTTTCTTTTCAGGTTTTGGGGTCTCCGAAAAGCTCATTGATGCCTGATGACTCAGTTCTATCATCGGCAGTTTCTTCAATTTGGAAGCCCATCCCGTTAGAGGCTCGTAGTCATTGATGATTAAATCATATTTAGAAAGCTCCAGTTCCTTTATTGTTTTGACAGCTTCCAGGAATTTATTCTCAGTAAATGTTTTGAGATAGGATAGACCGCCTGTTTTGTTATAAAGCAGAGAGATGCCTTTATGTTGGAAGTTGATGTCGAAATCAGCCTTTAATTGGGATTGATGACCACTGATCAGTGTATCTACCGAAGCATATTTTTTAAGAATAGGAATTATTTCCTGTGCCCTGGCCATATGGCCATTTCCGGTTCCTTGAAATGCATACAGAATTTTCATTTAAGTGAAATTGGTTACGATTTTTAAAAGGTCAGAGCTGTCCATCTCCTGAATTTCTTCAGCTTCGTCATCTTTCAGCAGATGTTTATGTTCGTCGTAGTAAAAGATACTCCATTTTTTCTCATTATATTCCAATGCCGATAAATTTTCTATCCAATCACCGGAATTTAAATAAGTACAGGATCCTTTTTTAGTAACGACCTCCCGAATCTGGGGCTGATGAATATGGCCACAGACAACATAATCGTAATGATTATCTATAGCCAGCTCAGAAGCAGTAAGCTCGAAATCTCCGATATACTTAATCGCTTTTTTCACATTATTTTTGATCTTTTTTGAAAATGAATATTTTTCTTTACCCATTTTTTCTAAAAACCAATTAACAACATTATTGATGATAATTAAAAGATCATATCCTTTTCCGCCAAGCTTGGCAATCCATTTGGAATGTTGAACTGATGCGTCGAACACATCACCATGAAAGATCCAGGTTTTTTTTTCGTCTATTTCCAGGCAGATTTTATTGCAGACCTTTAGTTTTCCCAATTCAAAATCAGTAAACTTGCGGAACATTTCATCGTGATTGCCTGTAATATAATAAACCTCTGTGTCTTTGGTAGCAAATGAAAGGATTTTTCTGATCGCTTTCAAATGAGGTTTAGGGAAGTAAGACTTTTTGAATTGCCAGATATCAATGATATCACCATTCAAAACTAACGTTTCGGGCTGGATAGAATTGAGATATCTCAACAATTCTTTAGCCTTACATCCATAAGTTCCCAAATGAACATCCGATATAACAACTAATTCAACGTTTCTTTTCATAGTTTTATACAAAGAAACTAATTGAAAATTAACTGTATATGAATGCTATATTATTTTTTATAAAGAGTTCATCAGCTCTTCGGTAATTTCCATGTTATGGTAAACGTTTTGTACATCATCATCCTCTTCAAAACGGTCAAGCATCTTCATGTTAGCTTTGAACTGTTCTTCGTTTACTTCTTTTGTATTGTTTGGAATTCTTTGAAGTTCTGCACTTTTAGCTTCAATTCCAAGTTCATCTAATTTATGAGATAAGGAACCGAAATCTTCAAACGCTGTTGTAATCATTACTTCATCTTCATCTTTTTCCACATCTTCTGCTCCCCCATCAATCATTTCCATTTCAAAATCATCCCAGTCCATTTTTACCTGAGCCAGATCAAGGGTAAAAATTCCTTTTCTATCGAAGATAAATGCTAATTCACCATTCTTCCCGAGGTTTCCGTCAAACTTATTGAAAATAGCCCTTACATTAGCTACCGTTCTCGTTGTATTATTTGTAGTACATTCTACAAAAAAAGCAACTCCTCCTTGCCCGTAACCTTCATAAGTAATCTCTTCGTAGTTTTCAGCATCAGCACCACTCGCTTTTTTAATAGCTCTTTCTACATTATCTTTAGGCATATTAGCCCCTTTAGCATTCTGGATGCATCTTCTTAAGGCCGGATTAGCCTCGGGGTCTGTTCCACCCGCTTTTACAGCCAGTGCAATATCTTTACCTATTTTGGAAAATGTTTTGGCCATCTTATCCCATCTGGCCATTTTAGAAGCTTTTCTATATTCAAATGCTCTTCCCATTTTAATTTTAAATTTTCAACAAAATTAACTAAAAGTCAACAAAAAAAAAATACCTCCAATCAAATTGGAGGTATTCATTATTTAGAAAAATTAATTATTTTCTTTTTTTAGCCGTAGCTTTTCTCTTAACTGGAGCTTTTTTAGCTTTTTTCACTACAGTCTTCTTCTCTACTACTTCTAGATCAGATTTCTTAAGTGAATCCCATGCAGCACCATTTACAGCTTCTACAACTACTTTTCTGTCAACCATTCTGTCAGCATCTGAAGCTTTAGCAGAAACTTGAGCATCTCTAGAACCAACACCAGTAGATTTTAACTGGTTAGCGTTAACTCCTCTAGACTCAAGAGCACCTACTACAGCAGCAGCTCTTTCTCTTGAAAGTTTCAAGTTGTAAGCAGCAGCACCTTTAGCATCTGTGTGACCAGTTACTAAGAATGTACCGTTAGAAGATTGCTTAATGATCTTAGCAGCTTCATCTAATTTACCATTAGATTCTGGTCTGATAGTAGCCTTGTTAAAGTTGAACAAGATTCCTTTAAGAGCACCAGTAGCTTCTTCACTGATTACTTTTTCTGGCTTAGGACATCCGTTGTATTCTGGAAGACCTGGAACAGTAGGACAAGCATCATCTTTATCTAAGATACCGTCACCGTCTGTATCTGGCCAAGGACAACCGTTGTTTTCAGCAGGACCTGCTACAGTAGGACAAGCGTCATCTTTGTCGATTACACCATCACCGTCTGTATCTGGCCAAGGACAACCATTGTTTTCAACTGGACCAGCAACATCTGGACATTGATCGTCTTTATCTGGAACTCCGTCACCGTCAGTATCAGGACATCCCTGGAATTCTGGTAAACCTGGAGTATCTGGACAAAGATCGTCTTTGTCTAGGATACCATCCTTATCTCTATCTCTGTTTCCGAATCTGAATAAGATAGATGCAGAAGCTTGCCAGAAGTTAGCAACAGTAGATTTATCACCTGGAGTTGATACATAGTCACCTTGAATACCAAGACCGAAGTTCTTAGTTACCCAGAAGTTAGCACCAGCACCTGTAGCTACAGCAAAGTGGTTAGCTTTACCATTCTCGTTTCCATCTTTTCCGTTTTCAACAGTTTCGATTGGGTTACCATTAGCATCTACACTCATTCTTGGGAAAGAAAGTGCAGTATAGTCATGTCTAAGGTAGTTAGCACCAACTCTTAAGTATGGATCAAACCAAGATTCTTCGTTCCATAAAAGACCTGCAGCGTGAGCCTGGAAACCAAGACCTGTCATCAAGAAAAATTCTTTCCCCATGTTGAATCTTTTGTTTTCAACATTTCCAACAGAAGTTTGCCAGTCAATCACTAAACCTTTTCCAACGTTTCTAGCAACTGTCAACTTAGATAATGGAGGTGTAATAGAGAAGTTGTTCATATTGAACATACTCTTTGTCAAATTTTTAGCAGAGAACGTATTACTGAAGTTACCTCTTGCTGCTACATGGTTTTCTGCATGAGCACCAACTCCGATTAACCACGGATTGTTGGTAGTCTGCGCGAAAACAGTAGAGGCTACAGTAAGCGCCAATGCTGAAATTCCTAATTTTAGATTTTTCATAGAATTAAATGATTAAATAATTGATAATGCAAAATAAATATAATTTTTCTTTATATACAAAGTTTTTCAAATGATTTTTAACTTTTCTTTAATATTCTGTCCAGGTTACGTTTATTTTCTCTATCTTTTATGGACTCTCTTTTATCAAAGAGTTTTTTCCCCCTACCTAACGCAATCAGCACCTTTGCTTTCCCCTTATCAGTGATATATAATTTTAATGGAATAATTGTATTCCCTGCATCTTTTAACTTTTTTTCAAGTTTTTGCAATTCTTTTTTGTGCAAGAGCAATTTCCGTTCCCTTTTTGTTTTGTGGTTATAAAAAGTTCCCAATTTATACTCATCAATCATCATGTTAATGATGTATAACTCCCCATCAATAAACTGACAGAAGGATTCTGTGATGGATGCTTTTGAAGAACGCAAAGATTTTATTTCCGTACCCGTCAAAACCATTCCCGCTTCATATTCTTCGAGAATTTCATATTCAAAACGGGCTCTTCTATTTAATATGCTAACTGTTTTTTCAATCTTCATCATTTTAAAATTTCGTTAATGAAATATAGAAAAAATACGATACATTTAAAAACTTGACTATTATATTATTACAAAATACCCAAATTCTTTTCGTAATTTTGCGCCAAATTTACAAAACTATATGTTAACAGTATCTAACTTATCTTTACAATTCGGGAAAAGAGTTCTTTTTGACGAGGTAAATATTATGTTTACCAAAGGAAACTGCTACGGGATCATCGGAGCAAACGGTGCAGGAAAGTCTACATTCCTTAAAATATTAACAGGAAAGCAAGATCCAACAACAGGACATGTATCTCTGGAGCCGGGAAAAAGAATGTCAGTTTTAGAGCAGGATCACTTTGCTTATGATCAATATACTGTTCTGGAAGCTGTTTTGAGAGGAAACAAAAAATTATTTGAGATAAAGGAGGAAATGGATGCGTTATACGCAAAAGAAGATTTCTCTGATGAAGACGGAATTAAAGCTGGTGAGCTGGGCGTAATTTATGACGAAATGGGTGGGTGGACTGCTGAATCTGATGCACAGACCATGCTTTCCAATGTAGGTGTTAAAGATGATATGCACTGGCAAATGATGAGTGAACTTGAGAACAAAGACAAAGTAAAGGTTCTTTTAGCTCAGGCTCTTTTTGGTAACCCTGATGTATTGATTCTGGATGAACCTACGAATGACCTTGATATTGATACCATTTCATGGTTAGAAGATTTCCTTGCTGATTACGAAAATACAGTAATTGTGGTTTCTCACGACCGTCACTTCCTGGATACCGTTTGTACGCACATCGGAGATTTAGATTATGCTAAACTTAACCTTTATACAGGAAACTACTCTTTCTGGTATCAGGCATCTCAGCTAGCTACAAGACAAAGGGCTCAGGCCAACAAAAAAGCTGAAGAGAAGAAAAAGGAACTTCAGGATTTCATTGCCCGATTCAGTTCAAACGTTGCTAAAGCTAAACAGGCTACTGCAAGGAAGAAAATGATCGATAAATTAAATATTGATGATATTAAGCCATCTTCAAGAAGATACCCTGCCATCATTTTTGAAATGGAAAGAGAAGCCGGAGATCAGATTTTAGATGTAAAAGGTCTTGAAAAAACAAAAGACGGCGAATTATTATTCTCCAATATTGACTTAAACCTTAAGAAAGGTGATAAAGTAGCGGTACTTTCTAAAAACTCTTTAGCAATAACAGAATTTTTTGAAATCTTAGCGGGTAATACTGAAGCTGATAAAGGTGCTGTGGCTTGGGGAGTTACTACTACTCAGTCTCACATGCCTTTAGACAATACTAATTTCTTCCAGGAAGATCTTAGTTTGGTTGACTGGTTAAGACAATTCACCAAAAACGATGAAGAGCGTCATGAAGAATTCGTAAGAGGGTTCTTAGGAAGAATGCTTTTCTCCGGTGATGAAGCGTTGAAATCCTGTAAGGTACTTTCAGGGGGAGAAAAAATGAGATGTATGTTCAGCAGAATGATGCTTCAGAAAGCCAATATCCTTTTATTGGATGAGCCTACTAACCACTTGGACCTTGAAAGTATTACGACATTAAACAACTCCTTATCCAACTTTAAAGGAAATATCATGTTGTCATCTCATGACCACGAGATGCTTTCAACAGTCTGTAACAGAATCATTGAACTTACTCCTAAAGGAATTATCGACAGAGAAATGACTTATGATGAGTATCTTAGTGATAAGAAAGTAAAAGAATTAAGAGAGCAAATGTATTCTTAATCTAAACAACATTCGTGTTGATATAAAAATACCTCGAAGAAATTCTTTGAGGTATTTTTTTTAACAATAAATAAAATAATTATTTCGTCAGTTTTGTCGTTGGAATAGAAACCGTTCCCGGGTCTTTCCATAAACCGTCTTTTTCCGCTTTTTTCTTAATAGCCTGTGCTCTTTTTTCACTGTCAGGATGAGAGTTAAACATTTTTTCAAAACCGGTTTGTGTACTTCCCTGTGAAAGTAATGCTAACTTCTTAAAAGCTGTATATGCTCCTACAACATCATACTTGTTAGTCTTCATAAAGTCATAGGAATAGGTATCAGCCTCGGATTCTTGTTTTTTACTGTGAGAAGCATCTAAAAATGCATTAGCCATTTTCCCAACCTGGCTATCATTAAGAGTAGCCACTTGTGAAGATGCTGAAGATGCAGCATCCAGTGCAGCTGCTTTCAGGTAGGCAGATTTCATAGCATCTTTTGTATCCTGATTTTTCACGTGACCAATTTCATGGCCGATAACCGCTAATAATTCATTATCTGACATGATATCCATTAATGAGGAAAACACACGAACACTTCCGTCTGCACAAGCAAAAGCATTGATATCTTTCACTTTATACACCTTATAATTCAGACTTAGCCCGTCTTGAGATTTGTGCTTTCCAAACAATTTATTCAATCTTACAGTATAGGGGTCTTTTGGCCCTGCTACCTGATTATTTTTATCCATCCAATCTACAGATTCTTTGGATAATTTGACGGCATCTTCGTTGGTAAAAGATAAAGCCTTGGCACCATTAGAAACAATACCGGCTGCTTTTCCCAGGTTAATTTTTTGGGCATTGACAGAATACGCTGTTCCTAAAAACAATAAACATAGAGTAATTTTTTTCATAACTATTCAAAATTTGGAAGGCAAATGTAGCCAATTTTTAACAACTATAATGTAAAAACTTCACTTCCCATCATTTCAGAATGCTATTTTTTTTCCTTATTTTTGTGAAATGAGTCAAAAATGGATTTATAAACCCGAACCCGATGAGGAAGTTGTGGACGGACTAAGTTCGTCACTTGGTTTTGGTACTTTTGAATCTAAGCTTCTTGTTCTAAGAGGAATTGACAATTATCAAAAGGCCAGAGAATTTTTTAAACCGAACCTTAATGATATACACAACCCTTTTTTAATGGCAGATATGCAAAAAGCTGTAGAGCGTATTGCAACCGCTATTGAAAATGGAGAAAAGATACTGGTATACGGGGATTACGATGTAGATGGAACTACGGCAGTAGCTCTGATGTATCTTTACCTCAGCAAAATTGTAGAGAAAAAATATCTGGACTATTATATTCCGGACAGGAATTCTGAAGGATATGGAATTTCTACGGAAGGAATAGACTTTGCCAAAGAGAATGGATTTTCTTTGATCATTGCATTAGACTGTGGTATCAAAGCTATTGATATGATACAATATGCCAAAGATCTTGGTGTTGATTTTATCATTTGCGACCATCACCTTCCCGGAGAAGAAATTCCCAATGCTGTGGCTGTTCTGGACCCTAAGAGAAATGACTGCAGGTATCCATTCAAAGAACTTTCAGGATGTGGTGTAGGATTTAAGCTTTGCCAGGGACTTAATACCATTTATAAACTTCCGGAAGCGGAATTATTTGAGCTTACTGACCTTCTTGCTATTTCCATTGCTGCAGATATCGTTTCTATGACGGGAGAAAACAGAGTACTGGCTAAAATGGGGCTGAAAATTCTCAGAAAGACCAGAAATCTAGGCTTAAGGTTACTTATTCCTGAAGATAAACTTTCTCATTTTGAAATTTCAAATATTGTTTTTGAAATTGCTCCGAAGATCAATGCTGCAGGGAGAATATCTCATGGTAAAGCCGCAGTGGAGCTTATGGTTTCTGATAATCTGAAGCATGCCAACCAAATTGTGAGTGACATTATGGATCTTAACGATGAAAGGCGTGAACTGGATATGAATTCTACACTTTCTGCTTTGAATCAAATCATTGAATCTCAGCAGGAAACAAAACATACAACCATTGTTTATCATCCTGAATGGAATAAGGGAGTGATCGGTATTGTGGCTTCAAGGCTTATTGAAACTTACTACAAGCCCACTTTGGTATTTACAAATGGTAACAATGGAGAAATGGTAGCTTCAGCAAGATCTGTTTCGGATTTTGATGTACATGAAGCCCTTGATCTGTGCTCTGAATATTTTCTGAAATTCGGTGGCCATCATGCAGCAGCCGGACTTTCTATGGAAAAAGATAAATTTGATGCTTTCAAGGAAAAATTTGAAAGAATTGTTTCTGAAAAGATACAGGAGCATCAAAAGGAACCCTCCATTAGTATAGACTGTGAGATTAATATTAATGAAATCAACAGAGAGTTTATCAATTTCCACCGGAAATTAGCTCCTTTTGGGCCTCATAATATGAAACCTATTTTCACCCTGACCAACCAGAAACTTGCCGGCTATGTGAAGACTATGGGAAAGGATAACAATCACCTTAAGTTTTATATTAAACAGGAAACCACAGGCCGGAATATTGAATGTGTAGGCTTTAAACTGGGACCTTTTGCGGAAGATTTTAAACATAAGAATTTCGATCTTGCCTTCACCCTGGAAGAAAACCATTGGAAAGGTAATGTGACCCACTATCTCAATATAAAGGATGTGAAGTTTAGAGATTAATAGGCTGCAGGATTAGATTATTAAGTAACAAAACCAACATTTAATAATTCCCTGCAAAACCTCAAATAGTCTGCCTATTATATTGATAACTTTTTTACTATAACCTATTATCTGCTACCTGTTACTTTACAAAAAATGAAAAAAATCGGTTTATTTTTCGGATCTTTTAATCCAATACATATCGGACATCTTATTCTGGCCAATTACATTTTGGAAAATTCTGATATGGATGAATTATGGTTTGTGGTAAGCCCTCAAAATCCTTTTAAAGAAAAGAAATCGCTGCTTAACGATCATAACAGACTGGATATGGTACAGCTTGCGGTAAAAAATTACCCTAATATGAGAGTCTCTAATGTTGAGTTTTCTCTTCCAAAGCCAAGCTATACCATCGATACACTAACCTATCTTCATGAAAAGTATCCGGAATATTCTTTCAGTCTCATTATGGGAGAGGATAATCTGGATAATCTTCATAAATGGAAAAACTCTGATATCCTTATTAAAAATCATCATATTATTGTTTATCCGAGAGTATTTGAAGGTGAAAAGAAAGATTCTGAATACCTGCAGCATGAAAACATTTCACTGATAAAGGCTCCCGTAGTAGAACTTTCGGCTACGGAAATCCGCAGTATGCTCAAAGACGGTAAAAATGTGAGGCCTATGCTGCCTCCTGAAGTATTTGAATATTTGGACGGAAGCAGTTTTTATAAGTAATTTTGCAAATAAGAAGCTAGAATTTAGAAGTTAATAGAGTTGCATTCTCTATTTGTAACTCTTACCTTATACTTTACAACATGGAATTTCTCGAAAAAATTTTCTCAAAATATCCTCAGGAAAAAGTAATCAGATGGTTTAAGCAGATCTGCCTGGCCGAAGCTGTTTCATGGTTTTTTTTATTCACAGCAATGACCTGGATACGTATTGATCCGGAAGGTATATTTCCAATTGTGTACATCAGTACTATCGGCAGTATCCATGGTTTTTTCTTTACATTGTACCTGATATTTTTACCTGCCATAAGAAAAATATATAAATGGGATGATGAAGATAGCGTTTTCGCATTAATTGCCGCATTTTTTCCATTTGCCACAATTTGGATAGACAAAAAACTAGCCCGTTTCGACAGAGAATAACTTTATTTTTCATAAAATTTCAAATTTTCCTGTAACAAAATCATTGTTATGGTTGTCTTATTACGTAGAAAGGCAAAGCAATAAAAAAATAATTTAAATTTTATCAACTGATAATCAAATACTTACATTTGTTTAATATTATTTTTAAGTACTTTGTATTGCATAATACTATTTTTATTACATATCTTTGCTATGTTAAATAATAACACATACAAGCTATTACCAATTAAAAAATAATGATCATGAAAACTCAAATTCTAATTGCAGCCTTATTTTTCAGCGGATTCGTTAATGCCCAGCAATCTAAGGATAGTCTGAAAGTAAAGAATATTGAAGCAGTCAATATCAAGAAACAAGTTTTCAAAAAACAGGGAGACCGCCTTGTTTACGATGTAGCCTCTTCTCCTATTGCCAAAGGAACCAATACGTTCAATCTTTTGAAGCAAACTCCAATGATTTCCAGCATAGACGGAAAAACACTGAAGATCTTAGGAAAATCTGATGCGATTATTTATATCAACAACAAAAAATCAAATATGGATTCTGAGGCATTAATTGAAATGCTAAAGTCTACTCCATCTGAGGATATTCAGAAAATTGAAGTGATTACTGTTCCAGGAAGTGAATTTCAGGTGGAATCTAAGGAAGGTGTGATCAACATCGTCATGAAAAAGAATAAAAATAATGGCTACAACGGAACGATGAAGATGAATAATGAACAGGGGTATTACAACAATCCGTCAGCCGGTGCTTCTTTTAATTTCAGGCAGGGTAAATGGTCCGGAAACTCAAATTTCAGAATGGGAAGCTGGACAGAGAGACAAAAATATACCTTATCTAACGGTGACCCTAGTTTTAGAAATGAGTCTTTCGGATACAATGATGATCCCAACAAAAACTTAGGTGGAGGCTTCAATGTGGATTATGAGATCAATAAGAAACAAAGTATCGGGTTCTCTTACAATATGAGATACAACAAAAGTTTCAACTCTGTTCTTGATATAACTAATTGGCAAAATGGCCTTTTAACCAACAGAACGGTAAATAATGAGGATGCACAGACAAGGAATCATACGTTTAATTTAAATTACGAAATAAAGACAGATTCTTTGGGCAGTAAGCTTACTTCTAATATATCTTATCTTTGGTTCAACAGAGATAAAGCCAGCTTTAATGAAAGCTTCCCATTAGACAGCAACCCTGATAACAACTATTCGGCCCTGTACCAGTCAGTACCACAAATCATCAATAATTATGCTGCCAACATAGATTATCTGAAAAAAACATCTAAAGGCGCAACCTGGCTGATGGGAATCAGCTACAATCACACCAATACGGATAATGATACCAGACAGGAAAGACTTAAAAACGGTGATTTTGTAATAGACCCCAAGCAGACTAATCATTTCATTTATAAAGAAAATATCTTAGGAATTTATCTAAACTATGAAAGAAAGCTGACTGAAAAGCTATCCGGAAAAATAGGAGCCCGTTATGAAATGACCAGAAGTACAGGTGATATCCTTGACAAAACAGGATTCGAAAGAAATTATAATAACCTGTTACCTTATTTGAATTTAAATTATGCAATCAGTTCAGACCATAACCTAAGCTATACTTTTTCCAGCAGAATCAGAAGACCAAGATTCTGGGAGCTAAACCCTTCCAGAACCTATTTCACTCCTACGAATTATACCCAGAACAATCCATTTATACTGGCTTCAAAGTTCTATAATCAGGAACTGAATTATATGTATAAGAATGCCTACTATGCTAATTTAAGTTTTAATATGGTAGAAGATGCTTCTGCTTCTGATCTGCTTCCGTTGCAGGGAACCGTAACGGCTCCTAAAAGGGATGAAAATGGCAATATCATTTATGACAATAATGGCAATAAGATCATGGAAACAACAAAGTTTCTAAGATACATAAGAACCAATTATGGGAGCAACAGAGAAGTTAGCTTAACTCTTGGAATGAACAAATCATGGTTCAAAGATATATGGACTACTAATTATTCTGTCAACTTAGGTTATGTTACTTATAAAGGTGCAGTATTGGAAGATCCTACGTCCGCACCGACTCCTGAAGAAACGGAAGTCCTTGAACCTTACATCATTGATGTTAAAAATTACAATATGTCTGCTACCATCAATAATACGGTTCGGCTTTCTTCCAAAAAAGACTGGTTTTTAGGAGTCAATTACTTTTTTGCCAGTAAAGTGGCAATGGAAGGTGGTGTGATTGGCGCAAGACAAAGCTTCGATATCAGTGTGAAAAAAATTATAGGTGACTGGACTGTTATAGCGGAAGTAAATGACTTGTTTAATCAAAGTTTTTATAGGGTTAACGGAATACAGCCTAACGGGCAATACAATAATATAACCAACTTCAATTATCCAAGGCTACTGAGTATCGGAGTTACCTACAATTTCGGAAATCAGAAACTGAAAAAAGCAAGGGAAATGAAATCAGCGAACGATGCTGTAAAATCGAGAACATAAGCTTTTAAAACTACTACACATCATTCACATTTAAAGAAAACAGACATGAAACGCACTCTCTTATCCATCGCTATTATATTCGGAACTTTTGTTTTTGCTCAGGAAAAGAAAACCGACACTACAAAGACAAAAAGCATTGAAGGAATTACCATAACAAAACAGGTTTTTAAAAAGCAAAGCGACCGTTTTGTATATGATGTTGCAGCTTCTCCTGTTGCTAAAGGAAATACTACTTTTGATCTATTGAAACAAACTCCGCTTTTATCTTCTACAGATGATAAAACCCTGAAGATAGCCGGTAAAAACAATGCACTGATCTACATCAACGGCAGAAAAACCAATATGGACGCTGAATCCCTGGTGCAGTTCCTTAAAAACACACCTGCTGAGAATATTCAGAAAATAGAGGTTATTACGGTTCCGGGAAGTGAGTATCAGGTAGAATCTTCAGATGGGATCATTAATATTGTTTTAAAGAAAAAGATGAGTGATGGTCTCAGCGGGAACATGAGATTTTCCAATACACAAAGTAAATATAATGCAAGCCAGACCAGCTTCTCCGCCAATTACAGAAAGAATAAACTGGGCATCAGTGCCAACCTCAACGGTGGTGAAAATATTCAGGCTCAGACTTATACTTTAAGAAACGGAACGGTTGACACATCCAATGAATCTACCGGAAATATCGATGACCCGAACAAAAATATAGGTGGCTATCTCAATGTTGATTACCAGCTGACGGACAACAGTAATCTTGCTCTTTCCTGGAATACCTGGGCTAACAAGAGTTATAATTCCACAGTAAGTTTGTTTAATACTATAACCAATGGAGGGAAGACAAAATATACATGGTCAAAAAACAAAGAGGATTCAAGGTCATATAACAACTCTTTAAATTTAAATTATGAGTTAAAAACTGATTCTCTGGGCAGTAAATTAAATGTAAATGCTGCTTACCTGAATTATAAAAGATTTCAGTTTACGGATAACAGAACGTATGCCTCTAGTATCAACGGAGAGATAGGAGATAAAACTACACAGGTATTTCAGGATCTCCCTCAGATCATTAATAATTTCTCCGGAATGGTAGATTATATCCAGAAGTTTAAAAACGATCTTACTATTTCAGTAGGGGGAAATTATAATAAAACGAAAACAGACAACGATTCTAAAAGCGATACTTACTTTTTTGATCCTGTAGCTTCAAAATCAGCACCTAATCACTTTATTTATGATGAAAACATATATGGTGTTTATATTACCGCAGAAAAAAAATTCTCGGATAAATTCTCAGGGAAAATAGGTACCCGATATGAAATCACCAACAGCCTGGGAACTTCAGACAATGCACCTACAGAAGAGCTGAAAAGGATAAAAAGGAATTATAACAATATCCTTCCCTATTTAAGCTTTAATTATGCTATTAATGATAAAAACAATCTATCCTATTCCTTTTCGAGCAGAATGAGAAGACCTAGCTTCTGGGAAATAAATCCGGTAAGAAACATCCTGACTGACGATAATTACACCCAAAACAACCCTTTTGTAAAGGCATCTTCAACATATAATCAGGAGCTGACCTATATGTACAAAAACTCTTATTTCCTGATTCTTAGCCATTCGTTTTTTAAGGATGCCATCACTCAGGTTCCTTTACAGGGATATCCTGAATCACCTAATGGAAATATTGGAAAAAACCCTGTATTAAGATATATCAGAACCAATTTCGGAGATAAACAGGAAATGTCTGCCATGGTAGGAATTCAAAAGTCATTTTTCAAACAATATCTGACTACAAACTTCAATATTGGAGTACAGCATAATATTAACAACGGAAGTCTCGATACTGATCCTACAACCGGAGACCGATTCAGAAATAAAGAGGGAGACTATATCGTATATACCAATAAAACGAGCTCTACAAGTCTTTTGATCCAAACCAACAATACCATCCGTCTGGATAAAAAGAAAACCTGGTTTTTGGGTGTTAATTATTTCTTTGTGGACAAACAGCAGATTGAGCTTGGTACATTGAAAAGCTTAATGAGCTTAGATCTCAGTATCAAGAAAACATGGAATGAATGGACCTTTGCAGTGAATGTAAATGATATTTTAAGAACGAACATTATTAAGATTGAAGACTTCCAGGCAAACGGTAACTACAACTACATTCATCAAAACCAGTACCCTAGAAGCTTAACAGTAAGTCTTACCTATAACTTCGGAAATCAAAAAGTGAAAAAAGTAAGAGATATTGAAGGCGCTTCCGATTCTATTAAAAGCAGAACAAGATAAAAAATTATCTTTCTTCATATTCAACTCAATTATTTTGTATTATAACCCGTTGATTGATCAGCGGGTTTTTTATCTTTAGAGGTATGAGAAAAAATTTAATTTTCATTGTGGTAAGTCTCCATATATTATGTCTGCTCCTGAACTGCAAAGAAAAAAAGGTAAGTCTCGGTAGCGGTATTCATTTTGACAAAGAGGAAAATATTCATTATGGAAATGATCCTGACCAGATAATGGATCTCTATCTTCCGCATGAAAACCCTTCAAAGAAAAGAACTGCTTTTATCATTATACATGGTGGAGGCTGGCGCAGCGGGAACAAATCTCAGCTGACATTCTTTACCCTTTCTATGATGCAGAAATTTCCCGATTATATTTTTGCCAATATCAATTACAGATTGGCTTCGGTCAATCGGTACGGTATTCCTAATCAAATGGAAGATATTAGAAAAGCTACCGTATTTTTAAAAAATAAATTAAAGTATAATCCTAAAATCATTCTTCTGGGAAACAGTGCCGGTGGGCATTTATCCATGATGTATGCCTATCATTTTGATCCTTTAAAAAATGTAAAATCTGTTATTAATATCGTAGGACCCGCTGATCTTTCTGATGAAGGTTTTAAAACTTATGAAGAGTATTCATTTGTGGAAAAACATCTTATAGATCCTAAAATTCTTCCTGCGGGCATGACCGCCAACAGGTTTTCCAGTCCTGTACAATGGATTACATCCAATACCCCATCTACTCTCTCTTACTATGGAAATACAGACCGTGTCATTCCTCTGAGCCAGAAAAGGATTTTAGATTCTGTTTTAAATAAAAATAACGTGATCAATGAATCTTATGAGTTCAATGGCGGACATCTGGATTGGGATAAAAAGCCAAATAATACTTTCCTCATTAAAAAAATTGAAACGTTCCTTAAGAGGACCGATACATAATAAAAACGCTCTGAAAGTTTCAAAGCGTTTTATTCTTAGTATCCCAATGCTTTTTTAGCTTCAGTAGCCGCAGTATTCAGGGCATTCATACATTTCGGAAAGTTTTCCATATTGTTTCTGAGATCCCAGAACGGCAACAATACAATCACTGAAAAATCGGTCTCAGGATCATAAAGCATCATGGAAAGGTAACCTTCAGTAGCTCCGTTATGACCGTAGCCAACTCCCGGAAGGTGAAAACATCCTAATGCATAATCATGATCTTTGACAGCCGTTGCCGGCCCCTTACTGGTTTTCATTTGTTCAATACTTGAAGCAGTAAGTACATTCTCTGCTTTCATTGTGCTCCTGATATAATCGGAAAGTAATTTCATGGTCCCGATTCCGTTTCCTTCCCCTATATGAGCGCTGGCATTTTTAAGATGGGTAACCTCATCGTGGTCATCATATTTAATGAAGCCTGTCACATATGGCATAGGCAGCTGCTTATCCGAAGCAAGCTCTGGAAACCTGATTTCCAGCGGAACCTTTGTTCCGGGCCCTACAATATGGTCGTACATATAATTACCATAGGTTTTGTTCGCTCCTGTTTTTTGAGAATAAATTCTGGCTATAATTTCACTCAGAATAGAATATCCGGTATTTGAATAATGATACACCATATTCGGTGCTCCATAGGTAAGACTTTTTTCTGCTAAAATTTTCACATAATCCGAAGTGGAAAACTGGTGATCCGGGAAATGCTCAAGCATATAATCGGTATAGCTCTCCCCATCTATATTATATTTGCTGGTGTCATTGGTAATATCATAGACTCCCGCATTATGCTGTAGAAGCTGGCGAATAGTTATCTGCGATTTGTGGGGAAAGTCCCATGCTGCTCCATCGGGAGTATAAGGGACATTTGTTCCGGGAATCATAGCTGTAATTTTATCATCCAGGTTGAGCCAGCCTTCCTGCATCATTTTTAAAATTGCCGTAGAAGTAAAATTTTTGGTATTGCTGGCAAAACGGAAGTAAGTGTTTTTGGTTACCGGAATACCATTTACTCCGGTAGCCGTACTGAAAAGAGTTCCTTTTGGTGAAACTACATAAACGCTCAGTGAAGGAACATCAGTCTTTAATTCTTTCTGAAGGTTAGCGTGAATATCCTTTACGGCTGTATCAAGATTTGACCGGTAATCCTCGTTATCATTTTTTCCACAGCCTAAGGAAGCAAGCAGAAAAAGGGAACACCCAATAGTTTTTAGTTTTTTCATGGTATATCGTTGGTTTATTGTTTTAATTATTCAGATTTTACAATCTCTGTTTTTTCAGAAACCCCGTTGGCATTAAAAGCTTCAATCTGAAAAAAATAGGCATCCGCTCTATCAGCTCCTGTAAAGAAATATTCATTTTTCCCATACACCATAATATTTCCATAGAGCTTGTCAGGAGATTTTCCCCAATAGATCACATAGCCGTCTGCTTCCGGGTTTTGCTGCCATTTCATCCAGATGCTCCTTCTTTCACCATATTTCTTCGGATCGGCTCTTAAAGGCACGAAACCTTCTACTTTTTTAGGCTTTTCTCCTGCTCCTTTTCCAAATACCCTGAAGCCACTTAATGCAAATTTTCCGGTAGGCATTTTAAGATTCTCCATTTTAAGGAATCGTGCCTGTGCCGGTTTTTCCAATTCAATATAATCGTGGGGAACATCTTTGGTATTTTTACTTTTATCAACAATTACTTTCCACTTTTTCCCATCATTAGAGCCATAGATTTTATACTGGTGCATTTTTCCTGAAGTTTTCCCCAAAAATTCAGCATCCTGATCTGCATAGTTAACCTGGATTGCATTAATTGTAGAAACTTCACCAAGATCGGTTTGAAACCATTCGCCGGAATTTCCTGTTTTCGCACTCCAGTAGGTCTTAATATCTTCGTCTACTGCGTAATTGGGCTGATAACCGCCTAAAGTGGATGAAACCTGAACAGGTTTATTATAATTCAGCAGCATCCATCCTGCAAAAAGGCCCTTAGTGAAATCTTTACCCTGGGCATATTGGGGAAGGTAAGTAGGATAATCTCCATAGGCCGTATTACAATACATTACATCATCTTTATCAAAACCGGCCGGCCAGATTCCGAGTCTTCTTTCAAAATTATTTTTAGTAGAAATAAAAATGGTCGAAATATGCCACCAGTTTTTGTAATTATCTTCAAAAGTAGCGCCATGGCCTGCTCCTCTTGCAAAACCTCCCGGCTTATAGGAAAACGGATTATGCTGCTGGTATTCGAACCCTTCCAACGGGTTTTTACTGACATATACCCCATCTGAATATCCGCTGAATTCTGTAGCCGGAGCACCATACTGCATATAATATTTCCCATTATGCTTTGTCATCCATGCTCCTTCTACAAAAGGCTGAAGAAAAACATTGTCATTGTATTCCCCGAAACGTTCCCATCCATGGTCTTCAGGTTTTAATTTAATAATCGGCTTTACAAAACCTTCTGACTGAAGGTTTTTAACTTTTACTTCTGTTCCCAACAGCGGCCATTCATTGCTTGATCCCCAATACAGATAAAGCTTATTTTTATCTTCATCATAATGAAACGCAGGATCCCATGCGCCCACTTTTAAAGTATCTACTGCAATTTTCCAGTCATCCTGGGTAGGGTTTGTACTTTTCCAGATGGGAAAGTCCTGCTCCCATGTAGAACCATAGACGTAGAGTGTGTCTTTCATAGCCCAGACTGCCGGAGCATTCAGATCATGAATATATTTGTTGTCTCTGAGGAATTTTCTTTTTACAAACTTCCAATCCAGCATATCATCACTGTACCAGTATCCTTCCTGATTGGTAGAAAAAAGAAATAACTTATTCTTAAAATTGACAATTACCGGATCAGCGGTAGCCCGGTGTTTTCCCTGTTTTGAAAAAGCTTCAAAAGGGGTATAACCATAATCAATATTAATAGGGTTACAGAATGTTTTCTGCTGACCTCCAGCCCATATTCCCAGGAAAATAGCCAATGATAATAAGTAGTGCCGCATCTTTATATTTTTTGCCTTACAAGCAAATTTAGTTAACTTTTTTTGGTTTTCTCCAAATAAACCCATCCAAAAGATAGTGGGTAAGCTGTGGTACTGCCAGCAGTGGGATCAAAAATGAAAGGATATTCTCTGATATTGTAAAGTTCAGGGAGAAGTGTTCATTCCAGACCAACGTTTCCCACAAAAGCTCTTCAAAGAAAGCGAAAGCCAAAAGTACTCCTGCAAATAAAAAGATTCCTGTTACAGATTTAAAGATCAGCAATCTATTCAACTGCTCATCATCTTTCTGTTTGATTTCACGGATATAGATCAATGCGATATAAGGGATTCCATGGGAAATAACATTTAGAAAAGTAAAAATAAGGTCATCATTAAAATAGACGATTCCAAAATACCATGAAAGATAGGTTCCGGTAATAAGTGATGTTTTGGGAATATTCAGTTTTCTATTTTTCACCGCAACAAAAACAGTCTTTGAAATCCATATTAGAAGGATAATAACATATAAAACGGTTATAAGACCAGTATAATCCGGGAGCCTTTTAAACCAATCGAATTCATTGCTGACAAACCAAGTGAAGGCACGTGGTGTTTTAAACCAATACAGCATTGGATAAATGGTGGCAGCATACACCGCAACCTCATCTATTCTTTTACTCCAATTACCGGGTTCAAAGCGGACATAAATCCTCATAAAACCATACTGCTGACGGATAAAGTGAAAAACAGCCACCAATGCTAACACCGACCAAAACGTCAGATTGCCAAACTGAAATAAGGCAATCCCCAGCAACCAGCTTAGCATCGGGATTCCCAAATACAGCAGCTTTCTTTTTTGAACCCGGCCTTTTACCAGGTAAGTTTTGAATAAGGTGGAATAAACATGGGCAACATCCACAAAAACAATAAGGAAGAGCCAGGTATAGAAAGAATAACTGCTTTCGAGTTCCTGAATCTGCTTTTGAAAAAGGAAGATGATCAGCAGAATAAGGAATGGTGGGGACAAAATAAACCACCAGTCTGTTTTTGCATTATGTATCCAGGGCTGTTTCATGTGGATATTAATTTGTTTTTAAATAGTCATTTATAGTCTCAGCATTGTCATTTGTCCTGAGGTTTTATCAGTCAAAAGCGATTTCATATCATTTGCCCGGCAGCTCTTCGTCCCTGATAAAACGCTTCTTCAAAAATAGATATTCCGGAAAGATCAGAGTGTGCAAAGAAAACTTTGCCGTCTATAGGTTCTTTTGCTGCCTGGGCAGCCTCCCCAAAGATCTGGCTGGGAACAGGGGCAATCATGGCATGTCCTATTTTATGAAACTGCATATCCAGAATAAAGTCTTCTATCAGCGGATGGGCTTTCTTTAAATCTTCCAGTACAGAAGATTTAAGCTCGTCTTCTTTCATTGCATACAGTTTCCTCCTGGCTTTTCTGCAGTCATTGGTAGAGAAGCTTTTGTAATAGGTAATCACCTTTTCACCCATAATCTGATTAACATTCTGATGCTGATCATAAATATAACCCAAGCCGGCTGACCTGTAGATCACATTATCCCACGCCAGTTCTTCATCACCTCCAAATTCATTTTTCAATGTAATGGTAGTGAGTAACCAGGGAACATAGTTAAATGATGATGCTTTTTTATGATTGAAAATTCTCTCGTTTACAAATTGAGGTACTGCACATAAAACCTTTTCAGCAATGATCTTTTTGGTTTTCTTCTCTGTATTATCAAAGCTCAATACTTCAACGGAATTACCAATTTTAATATCAAAAACTAAATTTTTAGGTAATAATTTCCCTTTGGTATATTTGGAAAAATGCTGTACCAGTCTGGCATTTCCTTCCGGCCAGGTGAAAACCTGATCTTTGTATTTTTGGCTCCAGTTATTTTTTCTGCCTGCAAAATAATGAATCCCGGCCCATGCAGAAACAAACTCAATCCCTAAACCATAATCATCTTTGCATGAATAGTCCAGCAACCACAAAAGCTCTTCAGACTGAAAATAATATTCTTTCAGCCAATCCTTAAACAGCATATTTTCCAGCCTTACTACTTCATCTTCCCTGCTGGAATCCTCAACAGGAATAGCAAACCAATATTTTCCAAGTGCATCTTTCTTCAGACGGAAACCATCCATCATTTTGAAAAACCGGTCAAGTTCTTTCTGGGTTTCTGTGGAGATTCCTTTTTGAGGAACAATATCATTTTGCCATGAGTTTTTGAAAAACAATCTCTCCTGCTGTGGAAAAGTCATCTGGTACTCATCAAGAACAGGCTCACCGTGCTCGTCTGTACCCAGATATATTTTACATTCCTCCAGGAAATCAATGATTTCAATATTTTCTTTATTGGGTAAGGGTAGATAATGGGCTCCCAAAGGGAACTTGGAGAATTTATTCTTTCCGTTGGAGGAATTACCCCCTAAATGATTCTCCATTTCCAAAATAAGATAATCGTTCTCGTTATTCTGGCTGAAAAATCGGCAGGCTGAAAGTCCGGAGATCCCACTACCCACAATAAGGTATTTTGTGTGGATAACTTCAGAAAATTGTGGAAAATCTTTTGCCCACAACTTATGTCCCAAAATATGATTGGTCCCGGTAATATGAAGAAGCACAGCCTTCACTTTCTTTCCACAATACTGTAGAAAAGGAAGCATCAAACTGCCCAGCAATACTGTTGTAAGAAAATCCTTCCTACTGAACTTTCCCCCACTCTTCATCGAAATAACGAACTAAAATCTGGTTATCCAGACGGTTAACTTCTACCTCTTTCACCTTCATATCCTTATTAAAGTAGGATAACTGTGAAAAATTGTAATCATAATATTTTAAATTGGGAAGCTTTCTGAAAATCCTGTTGTTTACCGGTTCATAGGAAGCCATTGAAAATCCCCACTCTCCAAATGAGGGAACATAGGTATGGTAAGCAGCAGTAAAAGGGAATATCTGATTCATTGTTTTCTCTATACACCAGAAAGATTTGGGAGCAAAATAGGGTGATGTTGTCTGCACTACAATTTTAGTCTCCGGCTTTGTCAATCTTTCAAGTTCTTTATAAAACTGTAAGGAATACAGCTTTCCCAGGCTGTAATTGGATGGATCAGGAAAATCGATAATCACAACATCAAACTTCTTTTTGTTCTCTTTTACCCATATATAAGCATCTTTATTAATCACTTCCACCTTAGGATTGGATAGGGAACTTTGATTCAGCCCGCGCATGGTTTCATTGGTTTTGAAGAAATGGGTCATCTCTCCATCAAGATCTACAAGACTAATTTTTTTTACTTCTTTATATTTCAGTATTTCACGGACTGCAAAACCATCGCCTCCTCCCAGCACCAGAATATTCTCAATATTTTTCGCCATAGACATCGCGGGATGCACAAGCGCTTCATGATAACGGTACTCATCTGTGGAAGAAAACTGTAAGTTATTATTTAAGTATAACCGAAATTCATGATTATTTCTTGTTAAAACAATTCTCTGATACGGTGAACTTTTGGTGTAGACCACATTTTCACCATATAACTTCTCTTCAGAATAGGATAAAATGGTATCTGAAAAAATGAAAAGGCCTATCAACAAAGCAAATGCTGCTATTGATTTTATCCTTAAAGAAATCGGTTTTGATAATTCTTTTTTAAGATAAAAGCATAAAAATATGGCGATAGAAATATTAATCAGTCCAAAAAACAAAGGCGTTTTTACAATTCCCAACTTCGGAATTAAGACTAAAGGAAAAAGGATCGAGGCCAATAAGGCACCAATATAGTCGAAAGCAAAAACGTTTGAAACTAAATCTTTAAATTTAACCCTGTCTTTTAAAATATTCATGAGCAATGGAATTTCCACCCCCACTAAGCATCCTGTAAAAAAGACAAAAAGATATAAAACACTTTCAAAATGAGCTAATGTATTAAAGAGAACAAACAATACAACAGAGCTTATTCCGCCAATGATTCCCACCAAAATTTCAATCTCAATGAATTTATCGATGAGATTTCCTTTCACAAATTTCGCAAGATAGGAACCTACTCCCATTGAAAAAAGGTAGACTCCAATAATGAAAGAAAACTGTTTAACAGAATCTCCCAAAAGATAACTTGCCAAAGCTCCGGCAACCAATTCGTAAATCAGTCCGCAGGTAGCGATGACAAATACAGAAAACAGCAAGAGTAATTCATGAGAGATTCTCTTTTTATCCATGAATTGCGGCGCTTATAATCATTGAAATTCCTATGATAAATGCTCCGAATACAATGGCCAAAGCGATATTTTTATTCTGAGAGATCTCATGCCATGTTTTTTCAGGGGTCAGTTTTTCTATAATGAAATAGCACACCAGTAAAATAGCGATTCCTAAAAATGAATAGAGAACCGAATTGATTATGGGTAATACATTGAAGTTGTCCATAGTTTATAATTTATTTGTGATAATATCTGTAAAATCCTCTTCCGGTAGAATGGGCTCTGGTAGTTCCGTCACGGTAAGTTTCTGTTTTCTGGCAGTCACAAACCTGATTTCCCTGATAAGTAAGGTATACAAACCAGCTCAGGAAAAGCCCTCCTACCAGCGAAAGGAGCCAATTTTCTCTTATATAGTTAAAAATATTTGTAATCATGCTTGGTAAGGTGAGTTTGAACTATTTTTCCACTTATTAAAATTAAAATAATACCTTCCAACGCGCATGAGCACGTAAAGAATAATCATGATGACTAATATAAATGTAAAATTCCAGAATGAAACGGGAAGCCATGTCGCTTTGATCTGAACAGAAGAATTATCTGAAGATAGGCCGGCGGAAGACCTGATGGCTTCAGCAGTAATTAAAGAATCCAGTTTCTGTGTTCCAAAAGATTCTCTCATCAGTTTTGCTGTTTCCGATGAATCTTTATCCAGCGTTTTTCCGTCTGTAAAAGTTGTAGAAAGTCCTTTAAAATTGTCTGTAACCCCTATATTTCCCATTTTATCGCGAGAGATTGTCACCTTTGAATCCGGTGATTGGAAATTGGTTAATACAGGGTAAGATCCTTCATTTTCTGCTGAAATTACAAAATGATATTTCCCTGCTCCTACTCCACAAAGGTTGAATTCTTCAGACTGGCTTCCTTCAGACCAGCTTTCACCATCTTCATAACCATGATACTGTTCTATATCCTTCGAGGTATATACCGCTTCATTGGTATTTTCATTGACAAGGCTCAACTGAACATTTGCCCACGAGTTATCAACATTCGAGAAAACATTTACCTTTAGGGGTGCTGAGCCTCCTGAAAGGGTAAAGCTTTTACTGATAAGCTCTTTATCCCGTACATCTGAAAAATTAACCGTCTGCTCTATAACCGTCTCATTGGTTCTGGAAGTATACACATACAACTGGAACAGGCATATTAAAAGTCCCGCTACGCAAAAGATATTAACAGCTTCCTTCATATTCACATAATAGGGCTGAACGATTCCAATGCCTGAAGAGTTCGGCATATGGGAAAGCGTAAAGGCCCGTTTAATAGTATGCTTTGAAATATGAGTTCCGTAAAAATAGTTTGTTTCCCTTCCTGAATTCTCCTGAGAAATCATATGAGTCCCATTTACATATTCTTTGTAAGTAGCCAGGGTGAAATCAAGTTTATCTTCAAAAAAACCTGTTGCTGCATGAATACTGCATTGAGAAGTTTCGTACCAACGATAGTTTTTACCGGCATAAGTGGCCAGTTTAGAATTTTTACTCTTAAAATCATTAGGATGCATGGGGGTAAGAAATACCCAATGGCCATCACTTTCACTCAGGAAAGCACCTTCTCCTTTATTGTTCTTCAGATAATATTCACGCCAAAAAATATTGGCTCCATATTTTCTGACTATAATAGCAACGACTGTGTATTCTACATTTTCAATTTTCCCTTTTTTCCCAACGTCCAACACTACATTTTCTGTAGGAACATTCAGGTGTTTTGAAGATTTATTAGTAGTTAGGTCAATGAGATGAGAACAGATTTGACAAACGTATTCTTTGACAGGAAACGTAAGGTCTAATTTATTTTCTGAATCACATGCAGGGCAGACATAATGCATTTTTATCTGTTAATTTTGTGTTTTTGAATGGTATTAGCTTTAAAATACTGAATTACCTCATCTGCAATCTGCTCTACCTTTGAAGTATTGTCCTGAGTATAGTTACAAAGAAAAACGTCAAAAGTAAGCTGTTTAAATTCCGGCCAGGTATGAATACAAAGATGGGACTCCTTGAGACATACTGCAGCCGTGAAGCTCTGATTGTCAAAAATATGATTGGTAATTCCTACAATTTCCACATCTTTAGTGGCCAGGATACTTTCCGTAAATTCCAGAAAACCCTTGCTGTCTATTAACAAATCTTCTGACTCTGTTTCCAAAGTCAGAAGAATATGTAAACCTTTACTTGATAATGGTTTCAATTAATTTTTTTTGTAAATATATTATTTTTTTGGCAGAAAAACTTCAGCAAGCATACATCTCGCACTTCCACCACCATTTACTTCAATGGTATTAAGATCGGAATAGATAATTTCACAATACTTTTCAATGGCTGCTACCTGCTCAGGATGTAAAGACTGATATGCTGTCTGGCTCATTACCAGGAACTTTTCTCCATTTTTATTTTGAACCTGAAGCATATTTCCTGCAAACTGCTGCATTTGTTCTTCAGAAATTTCTACAATCTCTTTTCCGGAGTTTTTGATGGTTTCAATTACTTTTTCTCTTTCCAGCTCATCATCAATACAATCAAGACAGATTACCACAAATTTGTCTGCCACACACATCATTACATTGGTGTGATAAATGGGAAGCCTTTCTGTACCTACGGTCTGATAGGAATGAAAAACAATCGGTGTGAAATCATATTTTGCACAGAAGTCTCTGAATAACTGCTCATCCAGCCTTAGAGAGACAGATCCATAAGCAATCTTGTTATCATGATCGAAAATCATACTTCCTGTTCCCTCCAGAAAATGTCCCTGAGTTTCAGAAAATGACCAGTCATCAATTTCAGCAACATCGAATCCCTGATCCTTGATGCTTTCAATAATATCTTCTCTTCTTTCCACTCTTCTGTTGGATGCGAACATCGGATATAAAACCACTTTTCCATCCTTATGGAAGCTCACCCAGTTATTAGGGAATATAGAATCCGGGGTATGAGGATCCAATGTATCTTTTATGGAAATCACGTTGATTCCTTTATTTCTCAGTTTTCCGACAAAAGTGTTGAACTCAGCCAAAGCCTTTGACTGGATATCAACCCCTGTCTGTTCAATCTGAAAATAGTTGTTTTTCGCAGTTTCTGCGTTATAACCGAATGCTATCGGCTCTATCATTAATACGGTATCTGTTGTCTGCATATTTTTTAATTTAAAAATTAAAAGATTGAAAGATTAAAAATTCTCTCACACTTTTAAACTCTACTACCCTACAACTCAATTATTCTCTCACAAGGGGCATTGTAGAGCATCTCAATAAACCACCCATTTTAGAGATTTCTCGGTAAGGTATTTCTTCTACTATCATTCCCCATTCGTTTCTCAAATGGTTATTCATTCTGGTAAAAGCTTTATCGGAAACTACAATTTCGGGCGAAATAGAGAAAACATTCGGGAACATTTCAAACATCTCTTCGTCATTGATATGGAAACAGTTCTCTTCTCCAAAAATATCAATAATTAAGCGATAATCGCTTTCGTCTACGAATCCGTTTTTATAGATGATACATTTGTCTTCTCCAATCGGGTTAAAGGTACAGTCCAAATGCAAAATTCCTTCAAATGGAATTTTATCATTTTTCTTCAATTCAAGATCAATGATTCTTTTCTTGGGAAAATATTCTTTTAAAATTTCTATGGCATATTCATTCGTTCTTGCCGTTTTATAATTTCTATAATCTTCGCTGAAGCATGTTCCTATAAAAAGAAAATCATTCCATACAATTACATCTCCGCCTTCAATATGTGCTGTTTCCGGAAGGTTGATAATTTTTCTCCAGGCTACTTTTTCAAAAACGCTTTTGTATGCTTCCTGCTCATCTGCTCTGTCAGCAATCACATTGGAAATAATCATTTTATCATCAATAACAAAGGCTACATCCCGTGAAAA
Source organism: Chryseobacterium sp. Bi04 (assembly GCF_918698085.1). Lineage (GTDB taxonomy): Bacteria > Bacteroidota > Bacteroidia > Flavobacteriales > Weeksellaceae > Chryseobacterium. Next base: position 939,832 of record NZ_CAKKLP010000001.1, on the reverse strand, counting down.
AACCTGATTATAGTCTTCGATAATGCTAGGGCGAAGTACTTCAACATCATACTTCTTCAATACCGCTTCAAAAGCGTTCATTTCATTGATAATATCCACCTCTTTAGGATAGATATTGTGTTCGATTGAGTAATATGACTTGGCGTCATAACTTTCTTCTAATGTGGGAACGGGTCCCAAAGAATTAGGCTGGCCTAGAACTACTGACTTCAGCCTTCCCGTTTCGTTTTTAATGTTTAGTCTCATAAAGATTTATGCAATACTACAAATATAAGTAAAGGACTCTACCTGCAAAACTTTTGCATTATTTTATCCAGCAATTTTGAATTTATTAATACAATAACTCCACCAGGAATTTTCACTTCCTTCTTACTATTTTACCCGATATCCGGGAATAAAATCAAAATCTCTCATTACATATGATCTACAACCTGCTATATTTCATCTACATAAGAATGAAAAAAAATAGTATAATCATAGAATATCTTCATACCTTAGTGATATAATTCTCGCGAAATTATAATTAAAACTTAACTACTTAACATCAAAACAACAAAATCATGAACAAGAACAATCCAGTGCTGAAAAATGCACAAAAATTAGGAAGAGAGCAACAAAAATCCGTTATGGGAGGAGCTCCTATCTCAACTGGCAGAAGATGCTGCGAATGGGACGAAAATGGAGTATGCTTTATATGGACGTGCGACAGATGCCAATGTCCATAATAAATTAAGAACCTGCTTTTTCAAGCAGGTTTTCTTTTATCTTGCCCTATTCTCTTCTTCTGTCTTCTGAATTTCTTTATTCTGGTATTTTGAGCTTCCAAAATTATAACTCAATGAGAGAAAGAAGCGGCTGCTATCCCACCAATGGGTAAAACGATTATCCATAATCTGTTTATGCCGGAATTCCAGGCGCTGATCATAAGAATCAAGAATATTATTATAACCAATTTTGGTGTTCAGTTTGTTATCCAGCCAAAATTTTTGGACTGAAAGATCTACTGTGTAACGTGGTTTTATGATGTAAAGGCTGTTACCGGTTTTGGATTCATAATTCGCAAACAGAGTAATGGTATATCCTTTAGGCAGAGTAAAAACCTGGTTCAGTCTGATTTCATAATTATAGATCTTCAATGCAAAAACCTCGTCAAGATAGGGTCTGAATTCATAGTTATAGTATCCTGCAAACTGGCTTGTTACGCTCCACCACTTATTAATTTTAACGGGAAAACTGGTTTCCAGAGCGGCAAATTTCCGGTAAGGAAGATTGGTTCCCAAGTATTCCAGTACATTGGTTTCCGGATTATACAGCGGATATCGTGTCATTACATCTTTTTCTTTTCCAATGGTAAAACTTGTGATCCAGTTTTTGTGTCGGTAAGTAGCCTTGATCTGGCTAGTAAAAGAAGGTAACAGATAAGGATTTCCTATCCAGTAATTCAACGGGCTGAAATAAAACCGGAAGGGATTAAGCTGTAAAAAAACAGGTCTGGTTATTTTTCTGCTGTAAGAAAAAGACAGCTCATTAGAGGTATCAATGGTATAGCTTGCACTGAAAGAAGGCAGCCATTCCAAATAATTTCTTGAGACGATAGAATCTACCGTAACTGCATTAGAAATACTGTTTGTGTTTTCAAACCGTATTCCTGCATTGATCTGAAGCTTTCCAAATTTTTGCCTGTAAGCCAAATAACCAGCCCATATTTTCTCTTTATACGAAAATATATTGCTTCTTGCCGGGTCAAATGTAAACTGTCCAGCTACTGATAAGGTATCATACCTGATATTGTTATTGGTATCGGACTGACTGTATTTAATTCCTGCTTCTATATCTGCGTTTCCAATCTTTTGGGAAGCATCAATTTGGCCCGTGTAAATACCAATTTTATTAAAAAGATCAGATTTCCAGTAGGATAATAATTCTGATGAGCCTTTATTTCTATTGATAAAATCGTCCTGCTGTTTGTTCTTAACGGAGAGATAATTACCCAAAAGATCAATTTTAAAGCCTTTATTTTGAAAAGAATAACTGGCTGTTATCCCGTAATTATCCTGGGAATAAGCGATTGGATTTTCACTTTCGGTATGAGAAACAAGTTTCGTTTCACTTTTGTCAGTGGTATATAAAGATCCTGAACGGATACGGTCATTTTCCCGGAAATTCCCTCTTAGATTTACACTTGCCCGGTTCTTATCATTCAGCCTGAAATCTGCGCCGGCTTGAATGCTATAGACTGTTCCCATATCTTCCTGATCGGTATTGGTTCGCATAATGTTCGTATTGGCCAGCCGCTGCAGTGCCTGATAACGATATCTTGAGATTCCGTCAGTGTATCCTGCTTGCAAATTATAAGCAATCTTTTCTGTATTATAAGTTAAATTCAGAGAATTCTCCCGGAAACTGAATTTATTGACATAAAGATTTCCATTATAGCTTCCCTTCCAGCCAAGATTGGTATTCTTTTTTAATTTAATATCAATGATACCCTTGAATTCAGCATCATATTTTGAAGAAGGATTGGAATTGACTTCTATTGATTCTACCATTTCTGGTGACAGTGACCGTAGATACGCCTGTAATTCCTGGTTACTCATCACTACAGGTTTTCCGTCAATAAATATTGCGGGGGTTAGTCTTCCCCCAATAAAAATTCCGTTTTCCTGATCTACCGAAACTCCCGGAGTTTTCCTAAGAACTTCAAGAAGATTTGTTGATGTTTTAAAATCTTTATTACCGGAAACAGCCATCACTATATTTCCATTATTTAACTTTAGATTTCGTGAAGCAGATTGGATAATCACTTCTGAAATATTTGTCGTTGCAGATTTTATGTGAGTAAGAGAATCTGAGACCTTTCCTTTTAAAACATCCTGAGCTTTTCCAGAAGTTGACAGAAACACAAGCAACAGAAGCACCCATAATTTGATATTCATAAATTTTAAATTTTATGAATCAAAAGTATTGGCTTGCAGTAAGAATAGGGTTTTGAAGTTTAAATTCCGCAGTACGAAATTATAAATTTGAACTCTGAAACTTAGAATCAGAAGGGGCTTGCAATTGCTTATACAAAAGAGGCGTAGTATTTTTAAATCTCTTAAATGTAGAGAAAAATGTAGACTTGGAATTGAATCCCACTTCATATCCTATCTCTTCAATCTTTAAACAGGACCCATTTTCAATTTTTTCACAGGCTTCATCAATTCTGTATTCATTGATATATGTGGAAAAGCTTTTTCCCAGATTGTCATTCAGCAACTGGGAGAGCTGATGAGCAGACATATTCATTCTGGAAGCGAGATCACTTAATTTCAGATTTGGATTTTTATACAGTTCTTCTGAATTCATCAATCGTTCCAGCTTTGAAACAAAACTGTCTGCCCGTTCTTCAGAGATTTTCTTATTAGAATACTTATTAAGTTCTTTGGTAGAAACCTGTTGATGGTTTTTGTTAAATAAAATGAGAAAATTAGCATACAATACAAATGAAAACACCAGGCTTCCTCCTGCACAATAGATCGCCACCCAACCTGTAGAGATCAGCTGATATGTCAAAAAGATAATCACATTACTGATCAGTACCGGAAGAACAAATTTGTTGGCAGTTTTACTATTCTGCTTTGACAATATATAATACTGGTATATGGCCAGAAATACAAATACTGACCAGGCTGTATAAATAAAAGTTCCAAAATAATGATCCCATGTAACCGGAAAGAATAAATACAGTAATCCTACAGCTCCTAAAATAAGGGTTAATATTCCAAAAAACCGCCGGCAGCTTCTCAAATCAAAGTCTTCCTGCTGAAAGGAAGATTTAATGTAATACAATAAGGCAGGACCTGTAAAGAACAATGCTGACAGTCCCAAATGTGGAATAATCCTCGGTAAGTCCGGATAGAAATAGATACCTACTGAAGTTCCAACTCTTAGACTTAGCATCAACAGCAGAAGCCCCAGGAAAAAATCCGGAAGATATTTCAGCTTTTTGACAAACAACAGGTAAATTCCAAGCAAAAGCCCATTGAAGGCTCCTACTGCACTGAAGAAAAATAACATCTGTTGTCCAAAGGTCATGATTTACTAATTTTTATTTTTTTACAGAAATAGGTTACAAAGCCACCCATAGAAATAAACTTTAAGTTCGTTTTAATTCATTTAGCTTATTCATTTAGCTTTAGTCAGTAAATTTAATAAATTATTGAATTGAAATTCAAATAGATAAATATTTTTTAGGTTTTGGCTAAAGCCAGTGGATTTTTTTCTATTTATTAACAGGCTAAAGCCCGTTTCTATTGAATGATAAACGTTATGGATAAAACATTATTTATATCCTTGGGCCGGAAAAGATATAATATAGACAAAGACTAAGGGTCATAATGAGAATAGTTGTATTGATTATTTATCACTTATTATTCATTACCTATTACTCACCTCTATACTCTTAGCCCCTATAGTAACGGTTACCCCGCAACATAAGCTGGAAAGCCGGAGGATATGGGGGTGATAAGGTATTGGAGTGAGGAGTATGAGTGGATAGCGGGAAATAGCTTCTGATCCTGAAAAAATAAAAAATCCCAAAGCGTGCTTTGGGATTTTAATATGATAAAATGAAAGATTATCTGCTTGCAATATCGATGTAGTTTCTTTCCTGAGCTCCTTGGTAAACCTGTCTTGGTCTTCCGATTGGGTCTCCTTTCAGTCTCATCTCTTTCCATTGGGAAATCCATCCCGGAAGTCTTCCTAATGCAAACATTACTGTAAACATTTCTGTAGGAATTCCTAATGCTCTGTAGATAATACCTGAGTAGAAGTCTACGTTTGGATATAGTTTTCTTTCGATGAAGTACTCATCCTCAAGAGCTACTCTTTCTAACTGCATGGCAATGTCCAGAGCTTTATCCTGAATCCCCAGTGCAGTAAGGATATCGTCAGCTGCTTTTTTAATGATTTTCGCTCTTGGGTCGAAGTTTTTGTAAACTCTGTGTCCGAATCCCATTAGACGGAAGTTATCATTTTTATCTTTAGCTTTAGCCACATATTTGGATACATCACCACCGTCTTTCTCGATAAGCTCAAGCATTTCGATTACTGCCTGGTTAGCACCACCGTGAAGAGGTCCCCAAAGTGCAGATACTCCAGCAGAGATAGAAGCGAAAAGACCAGTGTGTGCAGAACCTACCATTCTTACTGTAGAAGTAGAACAGTTTTGCTCGTGGTCAGCGTGAAGGATTAATAATTTATCTAATGCATTGACTACTACCGGATCGATTTCGAAATCAGCGTTTGGTAATCTGAATGCCATTTTGTAGAAGTTCTCTACATAGCTTAGATTGTTATCCCCGTGGTTTAATGGTAAACCTTGAGTTTTTCTGTATGTCCAAGCACAAAGGTGAGAGAATTTAGCGATCATCAGCTCAGCAGCGTGATCCATTTCTTCTTTAGAGTTTACGTTAACGGCTTTAGGGTTAAAAGCTGTCAATGCAGAAGTCATAGAAGATAAAACTCCCATAGGGTGAGCAGAACGAGGAAAAACATCAATGATCTTTTTCATCTCATCTGCGATGAAGTTATATTTTTTAATATTGGTGTCGAAAGAAGTAAATTGATCCTGAGTAGGTAATTCTCCATGTAATAAAAGGTACATTACTTCTGTGAAGTTAGATTTCTCAGCAATCTGCTCGATTGGATAACCTCTGTAGAATAGCTCCCCTTTATCTCCGTCTAAGTAAGTGATGTCGCTAATAGTAGCTCCTGTATTTTTGTAACCTAAATCCAGAGTGATTAAACCTGTCTGGTCTCTTAATTTTGAAATATCAATCCCTCTGTCTCCGATAGTACTATCCACGATAGGATATTCATATGAATTACCGTCGTAATTCAATATTACTTTGTTGTCTGACATTATTTATTATTTTTTTTAAATATACCACTTTCCATAAAATACGGCAAACAAAAATTATCGCTTGCCGTTATTTATAAATTCAATTATCTTTTAATTTTAAAAGCCTCTAATCCCGGGAAAATTGCTGTTTCACCTAAAGCCTCTTCTATTCTCAACAGCTGGTTGTATTTTGCCATTCTGTCTGATCTTGAAGCAGACCCCGTTTTGATCTGTCCACAGTTCATAGCTACCGCTAGATCAGCGATAGTAGCATCTTCTGTTTCTCCTGATCTGTGAGACATTACTGAAGTGAATTTGTTATTCTGAGCCATTTGTACTGCAGCCATTGTTTCGGAAAGAGATCCAATCTGGTTTACTTTTACAAGAATTGAGTTTGCAATTCCTTCTTTTACTCCTCTTGAGAGTCTTTCTACGTTTGTTACGAATAGATCATCACCTACCAATTGTACTCTGTCACCGATTTTATCTGTTAACATTTTCCATCCTTCCCAGTCATTTTCCTGCATACCATCTTCGATAGAAATAATAGGATATTTAGCGGCCAATTCTGCTAAGTAAGAAACCTGCTCACTGCTTGAGAACTGAGCAGCATCCGGAGTTTGGAATTTTCTGTAATCGTATACTCCATCTTTGTAAAATTCTGAAGCAGCACAGTCTAATGCTAACATCACATCATCACCTGGCTTATATCCAGCTTTTTCAATAGCCTGAAGTAAAGTATCCAAAGCATCTTCAGTTCCTTTGAAAGTAGGTGCGAAACCACCTTCATCACCTACTGCCGTAGATAAACCTCTTGAATGAAGAATAGATTTAAGGTTATGGAAAATCTCAGTTCCTTTTCTCAATGCATGAGAGAAAGAATCAGCTTTTACCGGCATCACCATAAATTCCTGGAACGCAATAGGAGCATCAGAGTGAGATCCACCATTGATTACGTTCATCATAGGAACAGGAAGTGTGTTTGCATTTACTCCTCCTACATATTTGTATAAAGGCATTCCCAATTCTGCAGCAGCAGCTTTTGCTACGGCTAAGGAAACTCCTAAAATGGCGTTAGCTCCTAGGTTTCCTTTGTTTGGAGTTCCATCAAGATCAATCATGATCTGATCGATATAGTTCTGTTCAAAAACCGGCTGTCCAACTAAATTTTCTGCAATTACTTCTTTTACATTTTCAACAGCTTTCAGAACTCCTTTTCCTAAATACTCTGAACCGCCGTCACGCAGCTCTACTGCTTCATGTTCTCCTGTAGATGCTCCCGAAGGTACAGCTGCTCGTCCCATTGCTCCGCTTTCTGTAAATACATCCACTTCAATGGTAGGATTACCTCTGGAATCTAAAATTTGTCTTGCTTCTATATAAGAAATTGCACTCATTTTTTATTTTTTTAGTTTATACAAATTTAATCAAAATTTAACTTTTAGGGGTATTTCGAGGTGTTATTTTAAAATTATTCTGAGTTAAATTTTAGTTAATTTCAATATTATGATAAGTAAGAATTCAAAAACGGGAGAACCATTTCCTAATTTTATTCCCCGTCCCATTTAATACAAGAAAAAAACCTTCTTTGATTTGTTTCAAAAAAGGTTTTATCATACTTACACTTTTTCTAATTTTCCATTTTTTCAGAATAGACTTAAAAGACACTAACAACTATCAGTCAGACAGGTTCGCTGCTATGGAAAAAAAGCCAAAAAGATTTCCGTTATCCGGATCATATTTCACTGTTATCGGCAGCCAAACAGCTTTGAACAGGTTTATTCTTAAAGTAGAATTGAGACTGAAAATACTTTTTGGAGAATTGTAAGTTTTTCCGAACTGGTGTTCTAACTGAGTGAAGAACTTAAATTCCATCTTGGGTTCGTTATCTTTATTCTCAAGTAACACTTTATTCATCCCAAAATTGATTAAACCTACCTGATTATCATAATTTGTGGCTTGGTTCAGTGTATCTTTAGAAACTTTAAATGTGGCATTGGCTTCTATTTCCCAGGGTTTTCTTTGGAGTTTATTAGAAATCCCTACCGTCATTTTTGTTGCCATATTATAAATTCCCTGTTTATTTTCTCTGTCGTACTCCATAGCCGGAGAAACGGTCCAGAGCATTCTTCTTGAATAGGTTTCAGCAACTTCTTTATGCAGCATTTTAAGAGGGTCTTTTCCTTCCCGGTAGTTTTTTACAATTCTCTTATAATCTTCATCTTTTGTGACTTCTCTAAAAACATCACCATCAAAATTAATTTGGTTAATATCATTTGTAAGCGCCATAAAATCGCTTTTTTCTTTAGCATCGTCCCATTTTTTGTTTAAAGATTCCAGTTCTTTAGTATTGATATAGTCTTTTAGTGCTTCCAGTTCCCCATCTATATCTGTCTGTACTTTGCTTATTTCCTTATCTTCTAACCCTTCCAATACATCATCAAATTCTACTTGTTTCGATTGGCTTTCTTCATGGCTTAAATTCACCTTTGAAAATAAAGCCCGTAATCGTTTGCTTATTTTTGTCTGGGCAAAGCATGTATCCTCATATTTTGAGCTCTTATGTAATGATTGCAATATCGTATTGATCTGCGCTTTTACCGAATCAATTTTCTGATTACTTATTTCTTCTTTTTTTAGGAGTAAAGCATACAGTGATTTTTTAATATCAGCCTGTATAAACACATTCTTTTCAAGGGCTGCAAAATCTTTGGAATCCAATTTTTTTGTTTTTAAATCTTTATTATTAACAATTGCAGTTGTAAATCCAAAATAAATACTCGATACTGAATTTTGTTCGTTGGCTTTTAGCTTAAAATCAAATGAGGTTTGCTTAATAAAATCACTGGGTTCATCTTTTGAAAGATGGAATAAGGAATCAATGGCATACAATGTTGTATTAATACTGAATGATTTCTCTTCACTTGTAATGTTGTTCAATGCCGTTCTAAGAAATGTTGTCAGGATTTCTTTTGTATTATCTGTTTTGTAAAGATTAATAGCTTTATTGATCTCAGCTTTATCTTTTGATAATATTTCTATCTCTTTCTTTTGTGCTTTTATACAACAGCTGAAACATAAAAACACAAATACTATGATATTACCTATTGTTTTCATTTCTTTGTTTTTATGATATATCCTGGTGAAAAATCTGTATTTGAGAATGAAGCCTGAACAGGTTTTGCAATATCACCTGTGATGTTCATTTCAAATGTTCCAAACGTAAATCCTGTAATATCCACAATGTATGAAGTCCCTGGCTCCAGGTCATCAAGCTCAAAAATGAAACTTTTGTAGAATACTTTTCTTACATCATAGGGTTTATTGGTGGCATTAGAACTGAATACATCAATTATTGCCATATTATTTACACCTGTGCATGTTCCTTGAATGGTTAATTTTTTCATGATCTTAGTTTTTAATTATTGTTTATTGGGAGAATGAGTTAACGATCTTGTAAAAGAAATTTCATGGCTATTTGTTTTATATCTCAAATTTCCGCCTAAAAAACACGCCTGTCAATTACCCAAAAGGGTGATTATAAAAAGAAAACAGCACCATTTAAAATGATGCTGTTCAAAAAAAGCTAATAATTATTTACAGTGTTATCTTAAAGAGTAAGCAGGTTCCCGATTCTCCGGAGGACTGTTCAAACTCACCACCTTGTTCATTCATCCTTCTTCTCATATTCCGAAAGCCATTTCCTTCCCGCTGCCCTTCGGAGATTCCAATCCCGTTATCTGATATTTTCATAGTAAAGACATTTTTTTCCTGGGAAAATGAAAGTTTCAGTTCATCTGCGCGGCTATGCTTATACCCATTATTAACCGCTTCTTTCAAACATAAAAAAAGATTCCGTCTCAGTTCTGTAGAGATGGGAATTTCTGATACAATATCTATGCTTTCTGACCATAGTTTTATTTGGGTCTTTTTAAGAAAATGATCAGCATATTGAATTGCATAGTCTATAAAGCTACCCAACGTATCATTTTCTGAATTCAGGCTCCAAAGCATTTCCCGCATAGAGATATTCATTTCTTCAGAGGTTTTCAGCAATTCATTGATATCATCCTGCACATCATCGTTTTCCACTTTCTGTTTTAGGAATTCAGCCTGAAGTTTAAGGGCCGAAATGCCTGCTCCAAGATCATCATGCATATCATGGGAGATACGTTCCCGCTCCTGCTCTATAGACTTTTGTTTTTCGAGTTCTTTTTGAAGAAGCTGGTTTTGATGTTCAGCTTCTTTAAGTTGCTTCTCCTTGAGGTATAAAAGCTGTCTCTTATTATACATTAACACCACAAAAACAATAAAACAGACAAAGAACATCATTACTGAAATTGCAATAATGTAAGCCAATTTGATATCATCCTGAATATGGGTCATTGATGTGATTGTTGTCTTTCATATGTAAGTAATGATATATAAAACATACTATACATCATGATGTTAATAATATTTTGTCCAACTTTTAAAAACTGCAGAAATTCGTTATCATTCTCTGCGAAAAAAAACATTGGGGTTACTCTGAAAATAAAAAAACAACTCCACATCAATAGTGCAGTAGAAATCCAGAAAACAGGATCATTTGTAATTTTATGCTCATCAAAAAAGGATATTTTCTGATAAAACCAGAGCATTGCATTAATAATATAAAATAAGGTAATTGTTATTCCTATTCTCTTATCAAAATCATTTTCTAAAAAATGAGTACAAAAAATGATATAACCTAATGATATCAATGTACTTAACAGTGCTATTTTTTTTAAAACACCTTTAAAAAGCTGTGAATAGTAAAAATAAAAGAATACAATACAAAAGATAAAATAAAGATTGTACTGCAGCCCTACCTTTACATCCGGATTACATTGATCTCTGGTGAAGGAAAGCCACTCATTCATAAAAGTGATGAGAAAATAAACAAAAAGATAATTCTGGGCAGAGAAAGAATATTTTCTACCCAGATAAAAAGATTTTATTAAAGGAAATAATAATAGTATCTTATATATAATTCCTATCAGCATTTTGATTAGGGTTTTAAGTCACCTGCATCATAATAAAAGTTGATAATATCACTTGATATATTCACATCCCTTGCCGCACTTGTATCATCGTAATTCGTTTTTACAGCAAATGAAATTCTTGAGTCTTTATTTTTGGTGTAGTCTATTAAAGTACTGTCTTTTCTGGTAAAATCTTTAAACTGAATGTATTCAAACTGAAGATCAATAATTTTATGCAGCGTCATTTTTTCAATTTCGCGTGTCATCTGAAGATATTTTTTTATATCATCAATGGTATATACAATCATGTCACAAGGATCATTTTTGCTAACATGGTCCACCAGATTAGTTTTGAAAAGATCAAATCTTTTCTTTTTATCTCTAAATGTATTATTCGCATCCGGTATAAAATGGTCACCTGATAAAGTATAAAGCACATCTTTATCATGTTTCAAAGCATTATCATCTGATAAGGTCATTCCTAAAGATAAAGAGTCGTGTTCATCTGTAAGGAAAAAGAACTTTGCATATTTTTTTTGAGTGCCATTAATCATTTTTTCAAAGTCACTGTAGTTTAAATTAATTTTAAGATCAGATTTTAGATTCAGTTTTTTAAAATTCTCTTTACCCTTTATTATTTCTTCATTCGAAATCCTGTCCAGAAAATCTATTTTAAGGTTCCCTTTTTTATCTGTCAGTACATTTTTATTTGTATCTGACACTACGGTATCTCCGGTCTTTTTACACGTTATTAACAACAACAGTGTTATTAGCGGAATAATTTTTAAAATTTTAATAGTTTTCATGGTTTCTTAGTTTTTAGTTTGGTTGAGTTTATTGATGGCCTCCACTTTATTATTGACGTGAAGTTTTCTGTAGATATTTCCAACATGTTTTTTTACCGTATCCATGCTGATGAATGTTTTATCGGCAATTTCTTTGTACAGAAGCCCTTGTGAGAGGAGTTCCAGGATTTCTTTTTCGCGCTCGGTAAGCTCATCAAAGCCTTCAACCTCAGGAGATTCTTTTTCAAAATGATGCAGAACTTTGCGGGCGATAGAGAAACTCATGGGAGCGCCTCCGTTGTGTACGTCCCGGATAGAGGAAAGAATTTTATCCATACTTTCCCCCTTTACAAGATATCCCATAGCCCCTGCTTTTAAGGAATTGAAGATTTTTTCATCCTCTTCAAAGCTTGTACACATGATAAATTGAGTATTGGGCATGTCTTTACGCAACTTGAGTATGATTTCAATTCCCAGCATATCCTGTAACTGAATATCCATCATCACAACATCCGGAGAAATACTGGCGAGATTATTCAGGGCATCATTGCCATCAAAGAACTGAGCAATTACTTTCATGTCCTGTTGATAATTGATTACCTTCTTCAACGCATTGTTGTAGTTCTTCTCGTCTTCTACTATGGCTATAGAAATACTCATGTCCTTTTTGTTTGAAACAAATTTCAATAGAAAACAAAGCCGAATCAATTACCCCTTTGGATAATTTTAAAATCAGAGTTTACATTTATGGTTCAGTCTTTAGTTTTATTAAATTTAACTAATTTTTCGCTTTAAAAAATAAATTATTTAATAATAATTTCAATTAAATAAACTTAACGTTGAATTAATAATAATTTTATAGCCGAAAAATCATCAGTTATTTCACAAGCTGTTCCAGAATCGGATGATCAATACTGCTTATCGAATTGTTATTTTCAAAAATTTGTTCGAATATCTGAATCTTATTGCTGCCTTTTTTCAACCAGACTCCGGGAATGTATAATGTTTGCTGAGGGCCCACTTTACTCCAATAGCGTCCTATATTTTTTCCGTTGATGAAAACGATTCCTTTACCCAGTTTCCGCATATCAAGAAAAGTATCTCCCGTTTCGTTAAGCATAAACTCAGCTTCCTGAATCACGGGGGAATGAGAAGCTATATTTTTTACTTTGTCAGAAAGATTTGGAAATGTATCAAAAGGTAAAGGAAGCATTTCCCAATTTCCGGAAACTTCAGTGCCTCCCATTTTTACCGGGCTGATAATGCCTTTTGTATTGTGAACAATATCAGCTCCATAATTAATCCGACCCATATTTTCCACCAAAATCTCCAGCCTGCTTCCGGCTTTTATTTCAAGATCAAGATCGTATTTTTTGTTAACCCTGTTAAGCTCTCCTTTCCAAATGCCATTTATGTAGACATTGGCATAATCCCTCAATCCTTTTATCTCCAATATGCCTTTCTGATCTTTGTCGAATTTCCTTCTGTACAAAACGTACCCATGTCCGGTATTTAAGTCTTCAAAAGTGAGTGGCTGATTATTAACAACAGGCTTCTGCTGGTCAGTTATATCAAACAGGCTATTGAGCTTTGAAAACTTAATTTCAGGAATTGTAATTACTTTCATGGGTTTGGGAACTTCCGGAAGATGATCAGGATTGATTTTCTGAAAAGCTTCTCTCAACGCATTATATTTCGGAGTAGCCCAGCCTGCTTCATTGATAGGTGCATCATAATCATAACTTGTAAGATCAGGCTGAATATCGTGGTCTTTATCATAATTAGCTCCACTTGTAAAACCAAAATTTGTCCCTCCATGAATCATATAGTAATTAAAGGAAATTCCATTTTTTATATACAGCTCTGTCTGTTTCAGCACCTGTTCCGTGGAAACTTTTACAAATGGTTCTGCCCAATGATCCAACCATCCCGGATAATATTCCGCAACCATATAAGGCCCTTTTCCGTTATTGTACTCATTGATGCTTTTCTTTAAAACATCAATATCACTTTCACCATTTGCAGTAGGTAAAGCTCCGATAATAGATCCTCCTTTGAAAAGGGAACTTCCATCTGAAGTAAATAAGGGTGTGGAAATCCCAGCCTTCAAAAGCATATCTTTTATTTTGTGGCTGTATTTACGATGTTGGTCTAAAGGAATATCTTTTCTTTGGGCAACATAAGATCCAAATTCATTTTCTGCCTGAACCATAATCACAGGGCCTCCGTTATTAATCTGCAGGGGAACAATTTGTTTAGCCAGCTGATTGATGTATTTTTCACATTCATCTAAAAAGGCTTTATTATCTGTTCTTATTTCAAGATCTTTATTCTTTTGCAGCCACCAGGGATATCCACCAAACTCCCATTCTGCACAGACATAAGGGCCGGGACGAATAATAACATACAATCCTACTTCTTTTGCTGTTTTAATGAATTTCTGCAAATCCTTCTCACCGGAAAAATTCCATTTGCCGGGAGTTTCTTCATGGTAATTCCAAAAGACATATGTAGTAACAGTATTCAACCCCATTGCTTTCATCATTTGAAGGCGGTGCTTCCAATATTGTGATGGCACTCTCGGGTAATGCATTTCACCGGAATAAATGGTGAATGGTTTTCCATTTAATAAAAATTGACCATTTTTAACTTCAAAATTTCCTTTTTGAGAAAATATTAGATTTATGGAAAGAAAAAATAGAATTACGTACAGGTATTTACTAAGATTTTTCATATTTGTGAGGCATGATTTTTGTAAATATAAAGAATAAAAATCATGCTTAATATCAAACTTAAAGAATCATGAAAAAAAGTCTCATTGCACTAAATGTTATACTGACATTATCGCTAGTTAGCTGTAAAAAATCAAGTGAAAGCGGAAACAAAAGCGTTATCAAAGCAGACAGTTCGGAAACCTTAGTAACGGATACCAACGGAAAAGTGGATTCAGTAACGCAAAGCTCATCAACAATAGAGGTGAATGGTCAAAAAACTGAAAAAACCGATTTTGTTTATAAGGCAACAGACGGGACATTGGTAAAAGTAGTTTTCAAAAATGATCCTAAGGAAAATACAGTAGCTATCACCAGCAACAAGAAAACTTTCACTTTGCCTAAAACGGAAACCAAAGACGGTGAAACCATCTATAAAAAAGATGATATGACAGCCAGGGTAAAAGGAGACAGTCTCCACCTTGAACAAGGCAATAATATTATTGAACTGAAAAGAACGAAGATCTAAATTGTAATCCAGGTTTCGGGTTTCAGCATATATAAATTTGATATAATAAAAAAAACCATCCGGAGTCCGGATGGTTTTCTATTTATATCTGAATGAATATTATTCTTCAGTTTTTTCTTCAGTAGTATCAGCTTTTGCTTCTTCTACTTTTTCTTCTACTACTGGAGCATCAGCAACTACTGCTTCAACTTTTTTAGATGTAGTAGCTCTTCTGCTTCTTCTCGTAGCTTTTTTCTCTTCAGCATTAGGGTTGTAAAGCTCGTTGAAATCTACCAATTCGATAAGAGCCATATCAGCAGCATCACCTGGTCTGAAACCTGTCTTAATGATTCTTGTATAACCACCGTTTCTTTCAGCGATTTTAGGAGCTACAGTTCTGAATAATTCAGCAACCGCAAATTTATTTTGAAGGTAAGAGAATACTACTCTTCTGTTATGTGTAGTATCTTCTTTTGCTTTTGTTAATAGAGGCTCAACATATACTCTTAAAGCCTTAGCTTTAGCTACAGTAGTGTTGATTCTTTTATGCTCAATTAGAGAACAAGCCATATTAGAAAGTAAAGCACTTCTGTGAGAAGCTGTTCTTCCTAAGTGATTGAATTTTTTACCGTGTCTCATTATTAATTATTTATCAGCGTCTAACTTATATTTTGCAACGTCGAAACCGAAGTTAAGACCTTTTGAATGCACTAATTCTTCTAGTTCTGTCAAAGATTTTTTACCAAAATTTCTGAATTTCATCAAATCAGACTTACTGTAAGAAACAAGTTCTCCAAGAGTTTCTACTTCAGCTGCTTTCAGACAGTTAAGGGCTCTTACAGAAAGATCCATATCTGCTAATTTAGACTTAAGTAGCTGCCTTGTATGAAGAGTTTCTTCATCGTACTGGATAGATGCTTTTACAGCTTCAGTTTCAAGAGTGATTCTCTCATCAGAGAATAACATGAAGTGATAAATTAATATCTTAGAAGCTTCTGTTAAAGCATTTTGAGGACTGATGGAACCATCAGTTTCTATATCTAGTACAAGTTTTTCGTAGTCTGTTTTTTGCTCTACACGATAATTTTCAATGCTGTATTGAACTTTCTTGATTGGCGTGAAAATAGAGTCAATAGCAATAGTACCAATAGGTGCATTGTTTGACTTATTTTGTTCTGAAGGAACATACCCTCTACCTTTTTCAATGTTGAAAGTAATTTCGAAAGTTACATCACTATTTAGGTTGCAGAT
The DNA here is from genome assembly GCF_918698085.1 of Chryseobacterium sp. Bi04. Lineage (GTDB taxonomy): Bacteria > Bacteroidota > Bacteroidia > Flavobacteriales > Weeksellaceae > Chryseobacterium. Next base: position 923,690 of record NZ_CAKKLP010000001.1, on the reverse strand, counting down.
CATTAGATCCGGGTTCAGCACCTCAAATCCGTTGATAGACTTTCCTAAATCACCAGCAGTAATAACCGTTTGACCTGAAACTTTAGCAACAACCTGCTCATTAGCCTGGCCTTCTGCTGTAGCTTTTAATCTTACCTGCTTAAGGTTAAGAATAATTTCGGTAACATCTTCGATTACTCCTGGAATAGTTGAAAATTCGTGCTCTACACCTTCTATTTTGATAGATGAAATAGCGTATCCTTCCAGAGAAGAAAGTAACACTCTTCTCAAAGCATTACCTATTGTAAGCCCGAAACCTGGTTCTAAAGGTCTGAATTCAAATTGACCTTTAAATTCATCAGAGTTAAGTAAAATTACTTTATCGGGTTTTATGAATTGTAAAATTGCCATATTATTGGGTTGAGCAAAAATTTGATTAAAAAATTATTTAGAGTAAAGTTCGACGATAAGGTTCTCCTTGATGTCTTCCGGAATCTGGATTCTTTCAGGAGCAGAAATGAAGGTACCTTCTTTCTTCTCATCGTTGAATTGTAACCACTCATAATTTGCTTTAGAAGCTAATGCATTTGTTACCACATCAAGAGATTTAGATTTCTCTCTTACAGCGATTACATCACCAGCTTTTACCAAATACGAAGGGATGTTAAGAATTTCTCCATTCACAGTGATGTGTCTGTGAGAAACTAGTTGTCTAGCACCAGATCTAGTTTTAGCAAAACCTAATCTGTATACTACGTTATCCAATCTTGATTCGCAAAGTTGTAAAAGAACTTCACCTGTTACTCCTTTGTTTCTGTGTGCTTTTTCAAATAGGTTAGCAAACTGTCTTTCTAAAATACCGTAAGTATATTTAGCTTTTTGTTTTTCAGCTAACTGAATTGCATATTCTGATTTTTTAGCACCTCTTCTTTTGTTAGGACCATGCTGTCCTGGTGGTTGGTTTTTTCTCTTTTCGAAGTTTTTATCATCTCCGTAGATTGCAGCTCCAAACTTTCTAGCAATCTTAGTTTTAGGTCCAATATATCTTGCCATAATGGGTAAATTCTAAAAATTAAACTCTTCTTCTTTTAGGTGGTCTACATCCATTGTGTGGCATTGGCGTCACATCAACGATTTCGCTAACTTCAATTCCTGAATTGTGGATTGTTCTGATAGCAGATTCTCTACCTGCACCAGGACCTTTCACATACACCTTTACTCTTCTTAATCCAGCTTCGTGAGCAACATTAGAGCAATTTTCAGCTGCCATTTGAGCAGCAAAAGGAGTGTTCTTTTTAGAACCTCTGAATCCCATTTTACCGGCAGACGCCCAAGAGATAACCTCTCCACTTTTATTTGTTAAAGAAATGATGATGTTATTGAAAGAAGCTTGAATATGTGCTTCACCAATAGCTTCAACTTTTACTTTTCTTTTTTTAACTACTTTACTTTGTTTTGCCATAATTCCTAACGATTATTTACTTGCCTTTTTCTTGTTAGCAACTGTTTTTCTCTTTCCTTTACGGGTTCTAGAGTTGTTTTTCGTTCTCTGGCCTCTTAAAGGTAATCCTAGTCTGTGACGTATTCCTCGTTGGCATCCTATGTCCATCAATCTCTTGATGTTCAATTGCACTTCAGATCTTAATTCTCCTTCTACTTTTACGTTGTCAGAGATATATGTTCTGATTGCAGCCAATTCATCGTCATTCCATTCGTTGACTTTCTTGTCTTCGCTGATACCGGCAGCTTTAAGGATTTCAGAAGAAGTACTTCTTCCTACTCCATAGATGTAAGTTAAACCGATAACACCTCTTTTGTTTTTTGGTAAATCAATACCTGCAATTCTCGCCATAATTTAATGTTAGCCTTGTCTTTGTTTAAATTTTGGGTTCTTCTTGTTGATTACAAATAGGACACCTTTTCTGCGTACAATTTTGCAATCAGCGCTTCTTTTTTTAATTGATGCTCTTACTTTCATTTTGATAGTATTTATTTTTTAACAAATGCCAAATGGAATGTTTCTTCCATTTGGCTATTTTGTTTAATATCTAAATGTAATTCTCCCTTTCGTTAAATCATAGGGAGACATTTCTAGTTTTACCTTATCACCAGGTAAAAGTTTAATATAATGCATTCGCATTTTACCGGAAATATGAGCAATAAGTATATGCCCATTCTCAAGTTCTACACGGAACTGAGCGTTCGAAAGTGCTTCCGTTATAACGCCGTCTTGTTCAATATGTTTTTGTTTTGCCATAAATTAATATCCAGTCGTTCTAGACAGTTTAGACTGCATTAAACCATCATAGTGATGGTTCAGCAGATATGTATTAATCTGTTGAACAGTATCTAAAATTACTCCCACCATAATCAATAATGACGTTCCCCCGAAAAATAGGGCAAACGCATCTGTCTGAACAAAGCTTCCATGCACAATTGCTGGAAGGACTGCAAAGATAGATAAAAAAATTGCACCTGGCAAGGTAATTTTTGATAAAATATCATCTAAATAATCAGCTGTCTCTTTACCGGGTCTTACTTTCGGTACTAAACCTCCATTTCTCTTCAAATCATCAGCCATCTGGTTCACCGGAATTGTAATTGCAGTGTAGAAAAACGAGAAGATAATAATTAATAGCGCAAACAATACATTGTACTGCCAGCTAAAAACATTCTTGAAACCTGCAAGAAAAGTGTTAGACTCATCGAATTTTGTTAATAGTCCTGGTACGAACATCAATGCCTGGGCAAAGATAATCGGCATTACACCAGCAGCATTTACCTTCAATGGAATCCATTGTCTTGCTCCCTGCATAAGATTTCTGTTTACACCTCCTCTTGCTTGAGCTCTGCTTACATACTGAATTGGTATTTTTCTAACAGCTACAGATAGTATAACTGCTAAAAGAACCACCACCATCCAGAATAATACTTCAATAAGGATCATGATAGATCCCATTCCTCCTTTTCCGTTCTGCACGGCCATCTCCTGTACGAATGCTTCAGGTAATCTTGAAAGAATCCCTACCATAATAAGGATGGAAATACCATTTCCGATTCCTTTGTCGGTAATTTTTTCACCTAACCACATTGCGAATACTGAACCACCCACCAAGATTACAATACTTGGCAGCCAGAACATGATAGAATTTGGCTCTACAAAATATGCAGACTGGAATTGAGCATAGGGTAAGAATAATTGAGTAATAGAAGTTAAGTAAGAAGGTGCCTGTACCAGACAAACTCCGATTGTTAACCATCTTGTAATTTGGTTCAATGTATTTCTACCTGACTCTCCATCTTTCTGAAGCTTCTGAAGATAAGGAATAGCCATCCCCATCAACTGAACAATAATAGAAGCAGAAATATAAGGCATGATTCCCAACGCCATTACGGAAGCGTGGCTGAAAGCTCCCCCCGTAAACGACGAAAGCAAGCCAAGGAGACCTGCTCCTTGCTTGTTACCGCCTTGATTTTTATAATGCTCTAAGAGATCTCCCACCTCTGCAAGGTTAATTGCAGGAAGTGAAATATAAGATGCGAATCTATACACAAGGATAATACCTAAAGTGAAGATAATCTTATCTCTTAATTCCTTTAGGCTCCAAATATTTTTAAGTGTTTGTATAAATTCTTTCATTAGTAAGTATTATAAGGTAATTGCTTTTCCACCTGCTTTAGCAATAAGCTCTTCAGCAGATTTAGTGAACTTGTCAGCAGAGATTGAAACCGCAGATTTCAATTCTCCTCTACCCATAATTTTCACTAATTCGTTTTTAGAAACTACACCATTTTCTACTAAAACTTCTTTCGTGATATCTCCAGTGATGGATTTGTTCTCGATTAAAGTCTGGATAGTATCAAGGTTAACTCCTCTAAACTCTTTTCTATTTACGTTTTTGAATCCGAATTTAGGTAATCTTCTTTGTAAAGGCATCTGACCTCCTTCAAAACCGATCTTCTGAGAATAACCAGCTCTTGCTTTCTGTCCTTTATGTCCTTTTGTAGCAGTACCTCCTTTTCCACTACCTTGACCTCTACCAATTCTTTTTGAATTGAAAGTAGATCCTGCAGCAGGTTTTATGTTATTTAAATTCATTTTAATTTCTTTTTTAAAAATTATTTTTGAACTTCAAGTAAATGACTAACTGCAGCTATCATTCCTAAGATAGAAGGAGTAGCTTCATGTTCTACAACTTGGTGAAGTTTCTTTAATCCTAATGCTTCAAGCGTTCTCTTTTGGGTTTTTGTTCTACCAATAGCGCTTCTTACTTGCTTTACTTTAATTGTTGCCATTGTTCTAATATTAACCGTTAAACACTTTACTTAGAGAAACTCCTCTCATTCTAGCGATCTCTTCAGGTCTTCTGATATCTAATAACGCTTTAAAAGTAGCTTTCACTACGTTGTGAGGGTTAGAAGATCCTTTAGACTTTGAAAGGATATCGTGAATACCTGCAGATTCCAATACCGCTCTTACCGCACCACCGGCGATAAGTCCTGTACCGTGAGAAGCAGGTCTTAAGAAGATATCTGCTCCACCGTATCTAGCAGTAGTTTGGTGAGGAATAGTGTGGTTCATTACAGGAACTTTCACAAGGTTTTTCTTAGCATCTTCCACTGCCTTAGCAATTGCAGAAGCAACCTCTTTAGATTTTCCTAAACCAAAACCGATAACACCTTCTTCGTTCCCTACTACAACAATAGCAGAAAATCCGAAAGCTCTACCTCCTTTAGTTACTTTTGTTACTCTGTTAACAGCTACGAGACGATCTTTTAATTCTAATCCTCCCGGTTTTACTCTTTCTATATTATCTAGTCCTAACATATTTTCCGAAATTTAATGATTAGAATTTAAGTCCTCCTTCTCTCGCACCATCAGCTAGAGCTTTCACTCTTCCATGGTATACGAAACCGTTTCTGTCAAATACAATACTTTCGATTCCTGCAGCAACCGCTTTAGCAGCGATAGCTTTACCTACAGCAGCAGAAATTTCAGTCTTAGTACCTTTAGCGTCTACACCTTTTTCTCTAGAAGAAGCTGATGCTAAAGTTTTACCATTTTTATCGTCGATTAACTGAGCGTAAATTTCCTTATTACTTTTGTATACAGATAATCTTGGCAATTCAGAAGATCCAGAGATTTTCCCTCTTACTCTTCTTTTGATTCTTATTCTTTTTTCTAATTTACTTAATGCCATAATACTTATAATTTATTAAGCAGATTTACCAGCTTTACGTCTAACAATTTCTCCTACGAATCTTACACCTTTTCCTTTGTATGGCTCAGGCTTTCTGAAAGAACGGATCTTTGCAGTAACCATTCCTAGAAGTTGCTTGTCGTGAGACGCTAAAGTAATAATTGGGTTTTTACCTTTTTCAGTCAATGTATCAACTTTTACTTCACCTGGAAGTTCTAATACGATACCGTGAGAGAATCCTAAAGCTAACTCAAGTTTTTGACCTGAGTGAGAAGCTCTGTATCCTACCCCTACTAGTTCTAGTTTCTTTTCGAAACCTTCTGATACCCCAACGATCATGTTGGCGATCAACGCTCTGTATAAACCGTGAAGCGCTTTGTGTTGCTTAGAATCAGATGGTCTGTTTACGTTAAGCTCACCATCTTTTTGTTCTAAAGTAATTCCTGCTGTAAGCTCTTGAGAAAGTTCTCCTTTTGCTCCTTTTACAGTTACTACACCGTTATTTTCAGTGACTGTAACTCCAGCTGGAATTGTTATAATTGCTTTACCAATTCTTGACATTTTCCTCTGATTAAAAATTAATAAACATAGCAGATTACTTCACCGCCTACTTTCTCTTCTCTAGCTTTCTTGTCAGTCATTACTCCTTTAGAAGTAGAGATGATAGAAATACCCAAACCGTTTAGTACTCTTGGAAGTTCAGTAGAACCTTTGTACTGTCTCAAACCTGGTCTAGAAGCTCTTTGAATAGACTTAATAGCAGGTTTGCTAGTTTGCTTATCGTACTTTAAAGCGATTTTGATCACTCCTTGAACAGCGTTATCTTCAAACTTGTAGTTTAAGATATACCCTTGATCAAATAGGATCTTAGTAATCTCCTTTTTGATTTTCGATGCAGGAATTTCCACCACTTTGTGGCCTGCGCTTTGTGCGTTCCTTACTCTTGTTAGGAAATCTGAAATTGGATCTGTTACCATTTTTCTTTTATAAATTATTGGTTAAAGACAATCAGTATTGAAAAGACTTGAAGAGGAAAATATCAGACTTCAGAAAACTTCAGTCTGATATTTATATTCTTTAGTATCTAGACAACTTAATTGTCCCGATTTTAATTAGTAATTATTACCAACTGGCTTTTCTTACACCTGGGATAAGACCGTTGTTTGCCATTTCTCTGAAAGTTACTCTGGAAATACCAAACGTTCTCATGTATCCTCTTGGTCTACCTGTTAGTTTACATCTGTTGTGTAATCTTACAGGAGAAGCATTTTTAGGTAACTTTTGAAGTCCTTCGTAATCACCTGCTTCTTTTAAAGCTTTTCTTTTGTCAGCGTATTTAGCAACAAGTGCTTCTCTTTTGCGCTCACGCGCTTTCATTGATTCTTTAGCCATTTCTTAGTTCTTTTTAAATGGTAAACCGAAGTGAGTTAATAATGCTTTAGCTTCTTTATCTGTCTTCGCAGTAGTAACGAAAGTGATGTCCATCCCTTGGATTTTTTTCACTTTGTCAATTACGATTTCAGGGAAGATAATTTGCTCAGTAATACCTAAGTTGTAGTTACCTCTACCATCGAAACCATCTGCCTTGATACCAGAGAAATCTCTGATACGTGGTAAAGCAGAAGAAGTAAGTCTGTCTAAGAACTCATACATTCTGTGAGCTCTCAAAGTTACTCTAGCACCTACAGGCATTCCTTTTCTTAGTTTGAAAGCCGCTTCGTCTTTTTTAGAGATCGTACCTACTGCTTTCTGACCTGTGATGTTTGTCAATTCTTCTACAGCATAATCAATGATTTTCTTATCTGCAGTAGCATCTCCTAAACCTTGTGATACAACGATTTTCTCTAATCTAGGTACTTGCATGATTGACTTGTACCCAAATTCTTCCATCATTGCAGGAACAATTTGCTCTTTGTATGCTTTTTTGGGTCTTGCTATAAATTCCATGTGTTAATTCAAATTATAAAGTTTCCCCCGTTTTTTTGTTAATTCTTACTTTCTTATCTCCTTCGATTTTGTAACCGATTTTGATAGCTTTTCCGTCTTTACCAACTAAAGCTACGTTAGAGATATGAATAGAAGCTTCCTTCTCAGTAATTCCTCCTTGAGGATTAGAAGCTGAAGGCTTAACGTGTTTTTTAACGATATTAAGTCCTGCAACGATTACTCTAGGGTCTCTTCCTTCTTTCTTGATCACTTCAATAACTTCACCAGTTTTACCTTTGATATCTTTCTTACCAGTAGTAATGATTACGTTATCTCCTCTTTTTATTTTTAACTTTGACATTTTCTTTTAAAAATTTTAAAAATTAAAGTACTTCAGGAGCTAATGAAATGATTTTCATATATTCTTTATCTCTCAACTCACGAGCAACTGGTCCGAAAACACGTGTTCCTCTCATTTCTCCTGCTGCGTTTAGCAATACACAAGCATTGTCGTCGAATTTGATGTATGAACCATCTTTTCTTCTAACTGCTTTTTTAGTTCTTACTACTACAGCTTTAGATACCTGACCTTTCTTAGCGTTTCCTGATGGTGTAGAATCCTTGATAGTAACAACGATTTTATCACCAACTGAAGCATATCTTCTTCTGGTTCCTCCCAGAACTCTGATAACCAATACTTCTTTAGCACCTGTGTTATCAGCAACTTTTAATCTTGATTCTGTTTGTAACATTATTACTTAGCTTTTTCAATGATTCTTACTAATCTCCATCTCTTGCTCTTGCTCAAAGGTCTAGTTTCCTGGATCAGAACTGTATCACCTTCTGTGCATTCGTTGTTCTCGTCGTGTGCAGTATATTTTTTCGTTTTCAAAACGAATTTACCGTACATCGGGTGCTTTACTCTTGTAGTTTCACTAACAACAATAGTTTTTTCCATTTTATTACTGGAAACCACTCCGATTCTTTCTTTTCTTAAATTTCTATCCATTGTAAAATGAAATTATTGTTTGTTAGTTAACTCAGTGTTTAGTCTTGCGATTGTTCTTCTCAAATCTTTGATTTGAATCGGGTTTTCAATTGGGCTGATTGCATGAGCCAATTTCAATTTAGAATATTGAGCTTTTGCTTCAGTTAATTGAGCTTGAATATCACCCGCGCTTAAATTTTTAATATCAGCATTTTTCATTGTATTCAAAGATTATAGAGGTTTAACAAAATCGTTAGCAACGATGAATTTAGTAACTACTGGTAATTTCTGCGCCGCAAGTCTAAGAGCTTCTTTCGCTACTTCGTAAGGAACACCTCCTACTTCGAACATGATTTTACCTGGTTTTACTACAGCCACCCAATATTCAACAGCACCCTTACCTTTACCCATCCTTACTTCGGCTGGTTTCTTAGTAATTGGCTTATCTGGGAAGATTTTGATCCATAGCTGACCTTCTCTCTTCATATATCTAGTTGCAGCAATACGTGCAGCCTCAATTTGTCTAGCTGTGATCCAAGCTCCTTCCGTAGCTTTAATCCCGAAAGTTCCGTAAGCAAGTTGATTACCTCTTTGAGCAATCCCCTTCATCTTCATTTTATGAACTCTACGGAATTTGGTTCTTTTTGGTTGTAACATAATTTCTAAATTTTAGATTTTAGATTTTAGATTTTAGATTTTTTTTATTTTAAAAAAGTAACGGTAATTTAAAATTCAAAATGTCTAATCTAAAATTTTTAATTATTATTGTTATTATTGTTATTATTTTTTCTAGGTCTTCTGTTGTCTCTGTCTCCTCCTCTGTTTCTATCTCCTGACTGACCTCCTTTTTTCTGTTGTCCTACTAATGGGGAAAGTTCTCTTTTACCATAAACTTCACCTTTCATAATCCAAACTTTTACACCTAGTCTACCATAAGTAGTGTGAGCTTCAGCCCAGTGATAATCGATATCAGCTCTGAAAGTAGACAAAGGAATTCTTCCGTCTTTGAAAGATTCGCTTCTTGCCATTTCAGCACCGTTCAATCTTCCAGAGATTTGAACTTTGATACCTTCAGCACCCATTCTCATAGTACTAGCCATTGCCATTTTAACAGCTCTTCTGTAAGAGATTCTGTTTTCAATTTGCTTAGAAATACTATCAGCAACTAAAACTGCATCTAGTTCAGGTCTTTTGATTTCAAAGATGTTGATTTGAATATCCTTACCTGTAAGTTTCTTCAATTCTTCTTTCAATTTATCAACTTCCTGACCTCCTTTACCGATGATAAGTCCCGGTCTAGCAGTAGTAATTGTAACTGTTACTAATTTTAATGTTCTTTCAATATAAATTTTTGAAATACCACCTTTAGATAATCTAGCCTCAAGGTATCTTCTGATTTTGTAGTCTTCAGCGATTCTGTCTCCATAATCTTTACCACCAAACCAGTTAGAATCCCATCCTCTGATGATACCTAATCTATTACCAATTGGATTTGTCTTCTGTCCCATACCTTGATTAATTTTCTTTATTACCTAAGATTAATGTAACGTGGTTAGATCTTTTTCTGATTCTATACCCTCTACCTTGTGGAGCTGGTCTTAGTCTCTTTAATTGTCTTGCACTATCCACGAAGATTTCTTTAACGATAAGGTTTGCTTCTTCAATATCAGCACCTTCGTTTTTCGTCTGCCAGTTTGCCATAGCAGAAAGAAGTAATTTCTCTAATTTGTTAGAGGCTTCTTTTTTAGAATATTTTAGGATATAAAGAGCTTTATCTACCTGCTCTCCTCTAATGATATCAGCAACTAATCTCATTTTTCTTGGAGATGATGGGCAGTCATTTAATGAAGCTTTTACAACGTCTTTGTTAGCTTCTTTTCTTGCGATTGCGCTATCTTGTTTTCTTGATCCCATGATTATCTGCTTCCTTTGTTTTTGTTACCACCATGACCTCTGAAAGATCTTGTTGGAGAAAATTCGCCTAACTTGTGACCTACCATGTTTTCTGTAACATATACAGGGATAAAAGATTTCCCGTTGTGTACAGCGATAGTTTGTCCTACGAAGTCCGGAGAGATCATCGATGCTCTAGACCAAGTTTTGATAACTGTCTTCTTACCAGACTCTATATTTGCCTGAACCTTCTTATCTAAAGTATGATGAATGAACGGTCCTTTCTTAAGTGATCTTGCCATAATTATTTTCTTTTAGATACGATGTAACGGTTAGACACTTTGTTTTTCTTTCTAGTTTTGTAACCTTTAGCCGGCATACCGTTTCTAGATCTTGGGTGACCTCCAGAAGAACGTCCTTCACCACCTCCCATTGGGTGATCTACAGGGTTCATTACTACCGGTCTAGTTCTTGGTCTTCTACCTAACCATCTGCTTCTACCAGCCTTACCTGATACAGTTAATTGGTGATCAGAGTTGGAAACTGAACCAATCATTGCCATACATTCAGTAAGGATCATTCTAGATTCTCCTGAAGGCAATTTAATGATGGCGTATTTTCCGTCTCTTGAAGTTAATTGAGCTGAAGAACCAGCACTTCTTGCTAAAATAGCACCTTGACCAGGCTTCATTTCAACACAAGAAATTACAGTACCCAATGGAATATTTCTCAATTTCATTGCGTTACCTACGTTTGGTTCAACGCTTTCTCCTGACACTACTTTCTGATCTACTTTGATACCGTTTGGAGCGATGATATATCTCTTCTCTCCGTCAGCATACTCTAATAAAGCGATAAATGCAGTTCTGTTTGGATCGTATTCTACAGATTTTACAGTTGCTTCAACGTTTGCTTTGTTTCTTTTGAAGTCAATAATTCTGTATTTCTTTTTGTGTCCACCTCCGGTGTAACGCATGGTCATTTTACCTGTTTGGTTACGTCCACCTGACTTTTTAATACCAACGGTTAGAGACTTCTCTGGTTTGTTGGTAGTAATTTCCTCAAAATTGTTTACAACTCTGAATCTCTGTCCCGGGGTGATAGGTTTTAATTTTCTAACAGACATTACTATTATTTATAATTAATAATTAATTTACAGCAAAAATATCGATAACCTCACCTTCAACAAGCTTGATTACCGCTTTTTTCAATTTGTTTGTCTTTCCTACTTGAAGACCTTTTTTAGTGTATTTCGAAGAAACCTTCGGAGCATAAATCATTGTGTTAACGTCTGCTACTTTTACACCGTAAGCCGCTTCTACAGCTTTTTTAATCTGGATTTTATTCGCCTTAGGATTAACTAAGAAAGAATAAGAACCTCTTAAATCTGTAAGGTAATTAGCCTTTTCTGAGATAACTGGTTTAATAATAATAGACATGACTTATTTCTTTAGATTTTCCTGGAATTTTTCAACTGCACCTTCGAAGAATACAACTTCACCTGCATTTACTAAATCGTAAGAACTTACTTCATTGAAGTTCATTACTTTAGCTTTAGGTAAGTTTCTTGAAGATAAATACACATTCTTGTTAGCTTCAGGAAGGATGAATAAAGCTTTCTTATCGTTTAATGCCAAAGCATTCAATACAGTAATGAAATCTTTAGTTCTAGGAGCGCTTAAGCTCATATCTTCCAAAACTCTGATGCTGTTGTCTCTCATTTTCTGAGATAAAACAGATTTCTTAGCTAATCTCTTAAGAGCTTTGTTCAATTTGAATCTATAGTCTCTTGGTTTTGGTCCGAATACTCTACCTCCACCTCTGAAAGTTGGAGATTTGATATCCCCGTATCTAGCAGATCCTGATCCTTTTTGCTTCTTAAGCTTTTTAGTAGAAGCCGTAATTTCGCTTCTTTCTTTCGATTTATGAGTCCCTTGTCTTTGTGCAGCAAGGTACTGTTTAACTTCTAAGTAAACCGCGTGCTGATTTGGCTCAATTCCGAATACTGTTTCGTCTAGAGTTACTTTTCTTCCGGTCTCTTTTCCTGATGTATTTAATACTACTAGTTCCATTTTCTGATAATTACATAAGAATTTTTAGCTCCCGGAACAGCACCTTTTACTACTAAAAGATTTTGTTCTTGATCAACTTTTAACACCTGAAGGTTTTGAACAGTTACCTGCTCACCTCCCATTCTTCCAGCCATTCTCATCCCTTTGAATACTCTTGAAGGGTCTGAACCAGCACCGATAGAACCTGGAGCTCTAAGTCTGTTGTGCTGACCATGAGTTGCCTGCATTACACCTCCAAATCCGTGTCTTTTAACAACACCCTGGAAGCCTTTACCTTTTGAAGTACCTGTTACGTCAACATACTCACCTTCAGTGAATAGATCAACTTTTACTTCTTCTCCTACTTTTACTTCATCAACGAATTCTCTGTAGAATTCAACTAATTTAGCTTTAGGAGCAGAACCAGCCTTTTTAAAATGACCAGCTAACGCTTTACCAACGTTCTTCTCACTCTTGTCATCGAAACCTAATTGAACAGCTTTATAACCGTCTTTTTCTAAGGTTCTGACCTGTAAAACCGAGCATGGACCAGCTTGGATAACTGTACAAGGAATGTTTTTTCCTTCTTCGTTAAACAAAGATGTCATACCGATTTTCTTACCAATAATACCTGACATTGTTTATATTATAATAAAATTTATCTTTCTCTTTATCACCATTTTCAGGAGGACTAAAGTAATTTCTACTTCTGATATAGGCATACTACGCCCCTAAAATGAGTGTGCAAATGTATGAATAATTTTATTACTGACAAATTTTTCAAGTAAAATATTTTGATTTTTAATCAATTAGAACTTTTTAAGAAAATCCGGAACAAATTTTCCAATGGATTATTTTGATTTTAAAAAAGAATTTAGAAAGAGGATCTGTTTATATGATCACATTTACGCCTGCTTCTTCCAATCCTGCCTCATCTTCAGCAGAAATACCTGCATCTGTAATCAGGTAGTCTATTTTATCTAATGAAGCGATTTTACCAAAGCCTTTTTTATTGAGCTTTGAAGAATCTGCAAGAATCACCGTTTGATCAGCACAGTCGATCATCATCTGATTAAGATGGGCTTCTGCGGCATTAGAGGTACTGATTCCAAATTCAAGGTCAATACCATCTACTCCCAGAAAAAGCTTATTACAGGAAAACTGTCTGAGAATTCCTTCGGAAATAGATCCTACTATAGAAGTAGAACTCTTACGAACTTCTCCCCCTAACTGAATAATATTAATATTAGGATTATTGCAAAGCTCAATAGCCACCCTCAAAGAAGAGGTAAGTACCGTAAGCGGACCAAAATTCACCAGCATCCGGGCAAGATAATGCATGGTAGTTCCGGAAGCTAATATAATACAATCATTCTCCTGAATCAGCGCTAATGCCGCTTTTGCTATCGCCTGTTTTGCTTCCACATTAATATTCTCCTTCTCCCCTACATTTTTTTCATACGCATATCTTACCTGCTTACTTGCTCCCCCATGATTACGAAAAAGAAGCCCTAAACTTTCAAGATAGTTCAAATCCTTTCGGATCGTAACCGAAGAAACATTCAGTTTTTCACATAAATCCTGTACAAGAACATGGCCTTTTTCATCCAGCTCTTTTAATATTTCATCATGCCTTGGTATTAGCTTCTCCATTTTATTCGTTTCATCAAAATTAGCGTTTTTTTTTCATACTCTAAAATTTCATTTATTTTCTTTTTGCTTTCATTTTTAATTTATATATTTGAAAACGAAACATAAACGAAACATTTATGAAACGAAACGAAGAACTCAGTACATTAACCAATGTAAAGGAATGGGACTTTATAGTCATAGGAGGAGGAGCCAGTGGTTTAGGTTCGGCACTAGATGCAGTAAGCAGAGGATTTAAAACCTTATTGCTTGAATCTCATGATTTTGCAAAAGCAACATCCAGCAGAAGTACAAAATTAGTACATGGTGGAGTAAGATATCTTGCACAGGGAGATGTAGGATTGGTAAAAGAAGCGCTAAAAGAAAGAGGCCTTCTTGCTAAAAATGCAGCCCATATTGTAAAAAATCAATCTTTTATTATTCCCAACTATACCTGGTGGGGAGGAATCTATTATAAAATAGGTTTATCTGTTTATGATTTCCTTGCAGGGAAACTGAGCCTGGGAAAAACGAGATACATCAGCAAAGCAAAGACCGTAGAAAAACTCCCTACTATTGAACAAAATCATTTGATGAGTGGTGTTGTTTACCAGGACGGGCAGTTCGATGACGCCAGACTTGCTGTGAATTTAACTCAAACCATTATTGAAAAGGGAGGAACCGCAATCAATTATGTAAAGGTGATCAATCTTCTGAAAGATGGTGCTGATAAAGTAATTGGTGTTGTTGCAGAAGATCAACTGTCCAAGCAGCAATATCAGATTCACGCTAAGGTAGTCATTAATGCAACAGGGGTATTTACCAATGACATCCTTAATATGAATAACCCTAAGCATGGTAAACTTGTTGTTCCAAGCCAGGGAATCCATTTGGTACTTGATAAATCATTCCTGAAAAGTGATGATGCGATCATGATTCCAAAAACATCAGACGGCAGGGTTTTATTTGTTGTTCCCTGGCACGACAGAGCTTTGGTAGGAACTACAGATACGCTTTTAAAGGATGAAAGTTTTGAGCCCCGTGCTTTGGAAGAAGAGATCAGCTTTGTTTTAAATACAGCAAGACAGTATTTAGCCAAGAAGCCAACCCGTGAAGATGTAAAATCTGTATTCGCTGGATTACGTCCTCTGGCAGCTCCTAAAGACGGAAGCAAAAGCACAAAAGAGGTTTCCAGAAGCCATAAAGTTATTGCTTCTGAAACAGGGCTTATTTCCATTATCGGTGGAAAATGGACAACTTACCGTAAAATGGCGGAAGATACTATAGATGAAGCAATGAAAGTTCACAGATTAGGAAACACTACATCTAAAACAGAGCACCTTTCCATTCATGGTAATGTAAAACCGGAACAGGTAGACCGAAGTAACCATCTTTATGTTTACGGTTCTGATATTCCGGCTATAAAAACTTTACAGGAAAGCAACCCGCGTTATTCTCAGAAAATACATCCGGAACACCCTTTTACCGTTGCAGAAATTGTATGGGCTATAAGAAACGAGATGGCAGAAACCATTGAGGATATATTATCAAGAAGGGTCCGTTTATTATTCTTAGATGCCAGAGCCGCTATAGACAGTGCTCACACTGTTGCAAAAATAATTGCTGAGGAAAAAGGATATTCTGAAGAATGGACGCAACAACACGAAAATGAATTTATTGATTTAGCAAGAGGATATTTATTAACGCCTTATTCACCTAAAGTTCAATCTTAACTAGTACACTTTTATGAATGAAAAATTAATTCTCGCTTTAGACCAGGGGACAACTTCCTCCAGAGCGATCTTATTCAACCACAGTGGAGAAATTAAATTTGTAGCACAGAAAGATTTCAGACAAATATTCCCGACACCAGGTTGGGTAGAACATGATCCGAATGAAATCTGGTCATCACAAATCTCCGTAGCAGCAGAAACGATAGCGAAAGCAGGTATCTCCGGACTGGAAGTTGCCGCTATCGGTATTACCAATCAACGTGAAACCACTGTTGTATGGGACAAAGAAACCGGCGAACCTATCTATAATGCCATTGTATGGCAGGACCGAAGAACTTCTAAATATTGTGACGAACTAAAAGAAAAGGGTCACGCTGAAGTTATTAAAGAAAAAACAGGTCTTGTATTAGATGCTTACTTTTCTGCAACAAAACTAAAATGGATCCTTGATAACGTAGAGGGCGCAAGGGCCAAAGCAGAAGCAGGAAAACTATGTTTTGGAACTGTAGACACATGGCTTGTATGGAAACTTACCCGTGGTAAAATGTTTATCACTGATGTATCCAATGCCAGCAGAACAATGCTTCTGAATATTCATACCTTAGAATGGGATAATGATTTGCTGGAATTATTCAATATTCCCAGAGCTGTTCTTCCCGAAGTAAAACAGAGCAGCGAAATATACGGAGAAACCGCCACAACTTTATTTTCTACCAAAATTCCTATTGCAGGTATTGCAGGTGATCAGCAGGCAGCTTTATTCGGGCAAATGTGCATCACTCCGGGAATGGTAAAAAACACATACGGAACCGGCTGCTTTTTGTTAATGAATACAGGAAAAGAAGCTGTTTCTTCTAAAAACAACCTGCTAACAACCGTAGCCTGGAAAATCAATGGAGAAGTAAATTATGCATTGGAGGGCAGTGTATTTGTAGGAGGTGCAGCCATCCAATGGTTGAGAGACGGTCTTAAAATTATTCGTTCCTCTGAAGAAGTGAATGAGCTGGCGGCATCTGTTCAGGACAATGGCGGTGTATATTTTGTTCCTGCCCTTACCGGATTAGGAGCACCACATTGGGATCAGTACGCACGTGGAACTATTGCAGGCCTCACACGCGGAACAACGGACGGACATATTGCCAGAGCAACACTGGAAGGTATTGCTTTCCAGGTTTATGATATTGTAAAATCTATGGAAGCAGATTCCGGAAGAGCAAGTCTTGAACTAAGAGTAGACGGAGGAGCTTCGGCAAGTGACCTTTTGATGCAGATACAGTCTGATCTGTTTGGTTTTAAAATCACCAGACCTCAGACGCTTGAAACCACTGCATTGGGAGCCGCTTATCTGGCTGGCCTTGCTGTAGGATATTGGAAAGATATTGATGAAATACAGTCCCAATGGATCGTGGACAAAGATTTCCATCCCCAGTTGGATAAAGAAAGCGTTGATAAAATGATCCACTTGTGGAAGAAAGCCGTATCACGTTCTCAAAACTGGATAGAAGATTAACCCGCTGACCTTAAAAATACACATATGACACCATTTATCGCAGAATTAATAGGAACAATGCTTCTTATACTCTTGGGCAACGGCGTTGTCGCCAATGTTGTCTTAAAAGGAACCAAAGGAAATAATTCCGGTTGGATTGTAATTACAACAGCATGGGCATTAGCTGTCTTTATCGGCGTCACTGTAGCCGGACCTGTAAGCGGCGCCCATCTGAACCCGGCAGTCACCATTGGTCTTGCCACTGCAGGAAAATTCTCCTGGGATCTGGTTCCTTCTTATATAGCCGCTCAAATGATCGGAGGAATGCTTGGAGCCTTCTTGGTTTGGCTGTTCCATAAGGATCATTTTGCTATAACAGAAGATGAACCGGGAATGCTTGCCTGTTTCAGTACAGGACCAGCTATCAGAAAGACTTCTTCCAATCTTATCAGTGAGATCATAGGAACGTTTGTACTGGTATTTGTCATCTTTCATTTTTCGGATCCCAGTATTTCTATTGCTACTGATCCTACGGCAAAAGTAGGCTTAGGTACTGTAGGAGCTCTTCCTGTTACATTCCTTGTCTGGGCAATAGGTTTGTCTCTGGGCGGAACTACAGGATATGCGATTAACCCGGCAAGGGATCTTGCCCCAAGAATTATGCATGCTATTCTGCCTGTAAAGGGAAGCAGTGATTGGGGATATGCATGGATACCTGTAGCAGGACCTGTAATAGGAGCTGTGCTTGCCGCTGTTTTATATGGACTCTTAACTTAAAAAACAGATGATGAAAATTTTAAAAGGAATCTTCCTCCTCGCGTTAGCCTCCGGAAGATTATTTTCTCAGGAAAACACTGAGGCCAAGGAAAGCAGACTTGATTTCACTGCCAACATTCAGAACAACCATTTATGGAGAGGTTTAATCATTACTGATAAGCCTGTTGTAATGGGGAATCTCTCCTATGCCCTGGATGCAGAAAAAAAATGGAAAATAGGAATCTGGGGAGCATCCGCTTTAGCAGATGATAAAGACAATACCCATTATAAAGAGATCAATTATTATGTTCAATATTCTGACGGACGTTTTTATATTGGGCTTTGGGATCTTTATAACTCCAGAAACATCAATACCGCAGTGGCTGCAGACGACATCTTCAGCTATTCACAAAGGAGAACGGCACATATTATCGATTTAAGAACCAACTATACGTTCGGGCCTTCATTCCCTATTAATATTGAAGCAGATATTATGCTTTATGGGGGCGCCAATGCAGGAGAGGTTGTTCTTGAGCCGGACGGAAGTTATAAAAAGAATAAATATTCTACCTATGTTCAGGCAAGTTACCCGGTAATAAAGGGTCAGAAAGTGAATCTGGACGCCTTTGTAGGGGCTGGCTTTGCTCTTAATGATAAAAACTTTCTGTATGGAAATGGTAAAAACAGTTTCGACATTGTTAACATAGGTGTAAAAGCCGGTAAAGTTGTTAAAATTACTGACCATTACAGCCTTCCTGTTTATATGATGGCCATGTGGAATCCTTCTAATAAGTTTGCAAGGATTCAGCTTGCTGCTACTGTTTTTTAACAGGATAGCTGCCACAAGACTATAGAATCACTCCTTATGGGGTGATTTTTTGTTATGGATGACAATGACTATCCTGCCAAATTAAACCACCCCGTCAAATCTTTGATTTGCCGCCCCACCAGTGGAGGGGAATAGTTATAAGAATATTATACATAGTAGAAGCATAAGCCTGAGATTAATAATAGCTTTACCTCCAATCACCGGGATTTTACGGTTTATCATTTAAGTAAATATTTTTACTTTTGAAGAAAAAAGAACTATGAAAAAACTTTTCAGTATTATGATTTTGTGTATCAGCATCTTGTCTTTTGCACAGGTAAAAGTTCCTTTTACGGGACATAGAAGTTTTGATATTATGCAGGGCTACAGTGGCACCGGCACGCCTCACTATTATCTGGATGTGAAAAAAAACGGTGATGTCTTTTTTGGGTATGTTCAGGTGAACCAGGCTAACGGAAAGGAAACTACTGAAGAAATAAATGCAGGTAAATATGGGACAAACAAAGTCATGAAAGTACATTTCAAAAAATTTAATGAGACCTTCTTTGTGAAATTTGATAAAAATAAAATCTTTATGACCGATGAAAAGGGGAATATTCAGAATCTTGAGGGTTGCTGCTCTTCCAGTGAGAGTATGGATAAGGAAACCTGTACCTGTGAAAGTGAGCTGTATGAATAATGAGATCATATAGTGCCACTCCTTTGCATTGTTTTTTTTAATGGAATGAAAAAGGCCACCCCGTCAAAAATTCTTTGCATTTTCGCCCCTTATCCAGTGGAGGAGAATGGCTATAAGAATTGTTAGGATTTGTTGCGAAGGAAATTTGAGATTATGGCATTTGTCAGGAATAAGGAATCACCGGGATTTTACGGCTTATTTATTGGTTAAATATCTTTAATTTTGAAAAAATTAACGAATGCTGTCTGGATTGCAGAATGGCTGAGTTGAATTGTGACTATGAAGGTATTTTACATCAATGAAAGTTTTAAAAATCTTATTTATATTTTTTCTTCTTGTTTCATGTAGCAAGAAGGAGCACCATCCTTATACGTTCTATTATTGGAAAACCAATTTGAAACTGAATCAGGAAGAGAAAAAAGTCTTGGAACATACTTCTGTTCCTTATTTATATACCCGTTTTTTTGATGTTGATAAAATAGGAGGAAAGTTTCAACCTGTGGCTGTCATCACCAAAGACCAGAGTTTTGAAACCGATAAGCAGATTGTACCTACTATTTTTCTCACGAATCAGACTTTACTGAATATTTCTCCGGAGGAGATAAAATTCCTGGCGGAAAGTATTCATCATTTAGTACAGAGGAAAGCAGAAGAATATCATTTAAAAATCAACAATGAGATTCAGATCGACTGCGACTGGACAGCCGGCACACGTAATGATTACTTTACATTTCTAAAAGAGCTGAAAAGGGTTTCCGGAAAGAATATCACCTGTACTCTGCGTCTTCATCAGGTTAAAGATAAAAAGAAAACCGGAATTCCGCCGGTAGAAAAAGTATATCTGATGTGCTACTCCACTTCTTCCCCATTAGAAAAATCTGATAAAAACTCGATTCTGGATGTGGCTGTATTAAAAAGTTATCTTTCCCGAATGGAAGATTATCCCATCAAAACTATTGAAGTAGCGCTCCCTATTTATTCATGGGGAATTGTTACCAATCATCTGGAAAAGCATAAGTTGATTAATGCACTATCGAAAAAGGATCTGCAAAATGAACATTTTAAAAAGATCTCTGAAAATGAAGCTGAAGTTTTAAAGGACGGTTTTTACTTTGGAAGCTACCTGAATAAAGGTTTTAAAATAAAGGTAGAGGAAATTTCAAGTGAGCAGCTGGAAGATGTCATCCATTTTCTTGAGAAAAAAATACCCCATTTTAATATTATTTATTATCAATTAGATAGTAAATTTGTGATAGATCGAAAATTTTAAATCATCATCACCGATGAAGGCATTGCATGAGTGTCTGCAAGACTTTAAATTATTAATCATTATAAAAAAATTAAAAACACCACTCTACATATGAAAAAGTATATTCTTTCGCTTGCAGTGGCCTCTCTTTTCTATACGAAATCTGATGCCTGTGCCTGGTCAGATCCTGACTATGAATACTTCAATCTTTTTACCCAGAGTATTATTAAAGATAAATCTTATCTTCCTTTTCTGCACAACTATTCCAGCAGATTTTATACGGGCTATAAAACCTCATTGATTCCTGATGACAATCTGGAAACATGGAAGAAGTATTTTGGCAACCAGCTTAATCATGCTGAAGCTTATGACCTGGTTTATAAGATCAGTATGAATGACCTCAATGGTCTTAAAAATGGTAATCCTTCTAATCCTCTTCTCCAAAAGCTGGGTTCAGGATTTTACCAGAAGTACCGTGAGGGAATAGATTATTTAATTGAGGCCAAATATCTGGAGCCTTATATGAGCATCAATTATATTGAAAGTGAAAACTCATTTTACTATGACAGAAATGCCGACAGAAAGAATGCAACCGCTCTTGATTACAACAAAACCATTGCTGCTTTAACTTCTTTATACAATGCTGCCAGAAATCCGGAGATTAAACAGCGCTACGGATATCAGCTGGTACGTCTCAATCATTACACAAGAAATTATGATGCTTCACTGCAGGCATTCAAAACCTATATAGAGCCGATCAAGCTCAAAGGCGCTGTTTATTTTATGGCACTGGATCAAATGGCGGGTGCTCAAAGGGGACTTGAGATGAACAGTGATGCCAACTGGAACTTCTTCCAGGTATTCATGAACACTAAAGACCGTAAGGAATCTTCTTTTGTATCCATGAAGCTTTCGGATACGGCTTCTTTCAGCAATATTATGAAAAGGGCCAATACCAATGAGGAAAAAAACATGGCTTATTTTCTTTTAGGGTATGAGGATTTCAACAACCCTATTCCGGTTATGGAAAAAATGTATGATATTAATCCTGATTCTGAAATTCTGAAAGTAATGGCCGTAAGAAGTATCAATGAGCTGGAAAGAAGTTATCTTCCCACTTATTATTATACCGACGCTGCTTCCGGAAGAGTTTCTGTACAAAGAGGAAAAACGGATACCAAAGCTTCAAATGACAATACAGCAGGTACCACTACCACAGAGGTAAAAGAGGAAAAGCTTTCTTTCTGGCAAAAGATTGTAAGATTCTTTAAAAACCTTTTCGGAGGTTCTAAGTCTGGGAAAACCGGTGACGAAGCTAAAGCTGGTCAAAGTGATGATGAGCTCTTCAGTAATCCGGACAGGATCCCTTTCTATACCCGGACAGGCTATTATTATGATCAGAAAACACAGGACTTCCTTGATAACCTGGAAAAATTCACGGATAAAACAAGGGAGAAATCTAAGGATGAATACTGGCAGATTGCCAATGCTTACCTTAAGTTTTTGAAAAAAGACTATAAAGCAAGTTCTGAAATTCTTAATGACATCAAAACCACCAATCCCGAGTATCAGGAGGAGATCAAGAGAATGAAAGTTCTGAATGATATTGTTTCCCAGCCCAAAATAGATGCAGCATATGAGGATCATTTAATGAAAGATTATCCTGAATACTTTGTGGAAAAACCAGTGAAGAAAGATACTGCCACCACGGATAATTTCGATTATTATGGGGAAGGACCATCTACTGCTGATTTCCTTAAAGACGTTCTGGCTAACCGCTACTTTCTTCAGGGTGAGGATGGAAAATCATTCCTAATGAATAATAAGCTTTCTGATCTTCAGTACAACCCGAACTCAACTTTGGTAAAAAGTGTGGAAGACTTTTACAGAAAGTCAGATAAAACACAGTTTGAGCAGCAGGTTATTGCCAAAAACATGGACAGTGTAGGTAATATTGATGCATTTTTCAATACCATCTATGGAGACAGAGCCATGAGGCTTGCCGATTTTGAAAAGGCTAAATCCTATTACGAAAAAGCACAGAAATTTGCCGGAATCCCAAGAGTCAATTACGACTGGTCAGAAAAAAGCGGTCAAACCATCACTGCCAAACAATATACACCTACTGAATATGACGGTTTTGATAATATTTCAAATCTTGTATTTGGCCACAATGTTTGGGAAAGTTTCCAAAGTTCTGATACTGAAAGCATGAAAGCTGAAAACTATACTGATTTCTCTTTCATCAAAACCAGTATGAATAAACTTGAACTTGCTGATGTACTGATTCAGCTTAAAAAGATCGGAAATGGTGCCGATGAAAAAGCTGCCAAAGCCAACCAGCTTATTGGAAATCTACTCTACAACACTTCTATTTTAGGATATTATAGAGAACTCTTCGTCATGGATATCGATAATAGTAACGGCGGAAAGTATAATTTCTGGAATACCGACAGAAAGAACCCTTATAAATATTATTACAAAAACTTTCTGGACACTTCTTATATTGAGCCTGACAATTTTGACCTGGCGATTAATTATTATCAAAAAGCACTGAAGCTTTCCAATAATAAAGAAGAAAAAGCAAGAGTTCTTTTCCAGATGGCTAGTGCTGAGCAAGGGAAATACTATCAATATGAAGCAAAAAACCAGATGGATTATGATTATTCTGATCCTAAGTGGTCTGAAAAATCTGATGCCCACCAAAAAGAACTGGACAATCTGAGAAATCAGAAATACAGAACCTATTTTGCACAATTGAAAACACAGTACTCAGATACTGAAACCTCAAAAGCGCTGATGGGAAGCTGTTCTTATTTCAGTTACTTTATGAGATAATATCACTGCATAAAAAAACCTCTGAATCATCAGAGGTTTTTATTTTATATCGTACGTTTATATATTCCAGTTTTTAGGCCTTACATATTAAAAATCTCTAAAAATTCACAACATACAATTACTTTATACTCATTTTTATTGTTATTTTCACAATATCATTACTAATAATGATTTATTAAACTAAAACCATTAATAAAAACCATGAAAGCAACAATTTCAGATAATGAATTTTACGCAGGATTACAACAATTACCCAAGCCCAAGTATCCTTTCCCCGATTCTATACATCCTGATTTTCAACTTCAGCGAGAAGAATATTATGATTGGATTGACAAGGAGTATATTTTTCACAGTAAAGAAGCCCGTGAAAAACACAAGCAACACAACCTGACTGACATTGCAGCACGTGGTTGTCCTTTTTTAAAGAACCTGGCGGAATTGAGGCCATTAGCCAGTTATGCTGCTGATGGGGCCATGATGGACGATTATTTTGATCGCTGCTCCCATGATGAAATGACAGAAATAGCGACTCGTATTATGGCTTTACTCACTGGTGATGATCCTAATGAACCAACTAACAATGGTATATTTCATCAATTCTGGATATTAAGACAGAACGTCATTGCATGTGAAATGCCGGAACGGCACTATAAAAAATTTCTAAAGTCACTGCACGAAGTGCTTATCGGATATGCGGACGAAAGAGTATACTACAGATCAAATACCATCCCTCCTCTGCCTGTTTATTTATTAATTCGCGAAGCGACAAGCGGAGTACAGCCTTTTTGTAAGTATGTAGCTATGCAAAAAGATTATCGTCAGCTCCCTGACAGCGTATTGGAGCATTTACACATTCAACGCCTTCATACAATTTGTTCTCTGATGATCGGAATACATAATGATATTATTTCTTTACCAAAAGAACTGCATAGAGAAGAGGATACGATGAATCTGGTGAAAGTATTGCAGCAAGAGCATAAAACGTCAATAAAAGAGGCCTATATGATGGCTCTGGAAGTACATGATAATTATTTAAAGGAATTTTTGATATTGCAGGAACATTTGCCTTCTTTTGGCCAATGGCAGGATATGGTCCGAAATTACGTAGAGGATCTTGGCATTATGGTAGCCGGTGTATATGCCTGGCATACAAATGACACCTCCCGTTATATAAATGGAGGGTATGTAGAAGGTGAATATACCAGCAAATAATATTATTAAAAAAGGGATCATTCTGATTCCTTTTTTTGCTCTTTCTTCTTCAGCCATTCTTCATGTTTATTTTTGAAAAATTCATGCTTGTAATTCTGATTTCTCTGTGCTGCATCAATAGAATGTGAAGTATGAATATCCGCATCCTTTTTTGCAAACTGAGCCAGATTTTCGTAATAATGGTGGAGCTGGTCCAGATCCACTTCCGTAAGGTCTTCGATATCTACAATTCTGTTACTGGCCTTTTCGTGGGCAGCTATCAGCTCGTTCAGCTTTATCTGTATGGCTTTAGAATCTTTATTCTGGGCTTTTTGAATAAGGAATACCATTAAGAATGTAATGATAGTAGTTCCTGTGTTGATCACAAGCTGCCAGGTTTCCGAATAGTCGAAAAACGGACCTGTTACCGCCCAGACAATCACCAGGAGCATAGCACCGATAAATGCAACAGGGCTTCCCGTAAATTTTACTGCCCCGTTTGAAAACTTTTCAAAAAAATTATTATTCTTGTGACTCATGATAGAAGTTATTTTACATAATAAATGTATAAAATTAACATGAACCGGGATTAACAAAGTTGAGTTTTCAAATGAGAAGTGGTATCTTTTATTTTGTTTTCTTCAGCCTGTGCCACCAGATCAGAAATCCTGTAACCGGCAAAGAACATCCAATAAGAGATACTACAAAATATAGAATGATACTGGGCAACCCCATGATTTCTCCCGTATGTAAAGGTTTGGCAAGTGCCGTAAACTGTTTATTGAGAGGCTTGGCAGAGAATAATTCCCTGGTTTTAAAAACTCCGGTTTTATCAAATGTCACTTCATCCTGAAGCATCATTCCCAGCAGATTCTGCCTGTTTGTTTTTATGATCACATATCGGGGGTTATCCTTATTAGGCAACTCTACGCTTGTAACGGCAGTATAAGGAAGATACCGGTCCGAAAGCTGTAAAATTGTATCGATGGAGGCTGAAGCTGCATTTTTAAAATTTTTCTTTTCATCCTGCTTTTGAAGCATATCTTCCATAAGCCCGCTGAACGGATCATCCCCATCTTCGTTATTATCTGAAATATGATCAATTGAAGATCCTCCGAGACTCACAATAAGACCATTTTTCACCCATGGATAGGTGATATACAATCCTGTAACAGCAATAAAGAAAAGCATCAGGAAGCTGTAAAATCCCAGGGTATTATGCAGGTCGTAATTCAGTCGCTGAAACTTTGCTTTCAACATGACAGTCAGGCCTTGCTTTAAAAACTTCAGCTTTTTGGGAAGCCAGAGGATGAATCCTGAAATCAGCAGCACACAAAATATAAGAGCCGAAGCTCCTACCACCTGGCGTCCGGCATTTCCCATCATAAGGTTTCTGTGAATATCAAGTACCACTTCAAAGAAATAGCTCGCTCCTATATCTGCCGACCCAAGAATTTCTCCTGTATACTGATTGTAGTAGGTACTTTTATCTAATTGATTCTCCCGATATCCAATAACATAGCTTCTTCCTTTATCATCCGGAATCAGAAGAGAAGTCAGTTCTTTGTTCTGCTGTAATAACTCTGACCGGATCAGATCAGGGCTTTTAATTTTTCCGGAAGCTGAGCTGATATATACTTTTTCTCTGTTCGTAAATTCTATAATCTGGTTTTTGAATGCATACAGACAACCGGTAAGACACATCACAAAAACGATGATACAAGATAAAAGTCCCAACCAAAGATGAATAAGCCACATCAGATATTTAGTGACCGATTCATTCTTTCTTTTTTTCCGGTAAAGGCTTTTAAACAATAACTTCATTTGGACTCATAACAAAAACATTAAGATGGTTGGGTCACCTTAATGTTTTTTTAAATTAAAATTGATATGAATGATTGATAATTTTAAAGGGTGACCTGCAAATTAATGTAGCTCAATAACCAGCTATGATAACCTGTATAAGTCTTACAAAAAAGTTCTGTGATACGGGTAGAACTTAGTTTCCCCTTCTCCGGACGGGATCCGGATCAAATTATTTTCTTCCTTTAAACTGAACCTCTTTTACGATCTCTTCGAATTTCGTATAATGTTCAGGAGTAAGTGTTTTTTGAATTGCTGCTTTTCTCTGTGCATCAAATTTTTCCCAGTATTCTTTAGCTAAATCATTGTTGCCATGATAGACATCGTGGGCATCGTTGAATGCTTTTTCAAATGCATCATTCGCTGCATTGACTACTTTAAATTCGTCTTCGGAAAGCTGTGCTTCTGTTTTTATTCTTTCTAAAAGGGCGTTGTCATATCTTGGTCTTTTTCTGGAGTTTTCATCAACGAATTTGTTGAACTGTTCCATTTGCGGGCCATCTAAAACTTTAGCCATCTCAAGAGACTGCTGTGCTCTCAGCTCTTCATTTTTTATTCCTAAAGCTACACGGTCCATATTTCCTCCCTGAGCTTTTGCAGCCTGGAAGTTCTGCTCCTGAAGATCCTGGTATTTTTTAGTGATCTCGTCAAAGCTTTTCGTCTGATCCGGTGTAAGCTGTATTTCAGTTTTAAACTGGTTGTAATCGATTCCTTTCTTTTTGTCTCCGGAACATGAAACAACCAATAATGTTGTTACTGCTACTACAATAGTTTTGATATACGTATTATTCATTATATTTTATTTTATGGTTTTGTCAATGATTAGAAGAGGTAATTAGCGCCAAACTGATATCTGATTCCATCAATCCTGAAACCGAAATTACTAGCCGGATCAGAGGCATCATTACGAATATTTTTATCCAGAATATTGTACA
Source organism: Chryseobacterium sp. Bi04 (assembly GCF_918698085.1). Classification (GTDB taxonomy): domain Bacteria; phylum Bacteroidota; class Bacteroidia; order Flavobacteriales; family Weeksellaceae; genus Chryseobacterium. The sequence continues at coordinate 896,461 of NZ_CAKKLP010000001.1, read as the reverse complement.
CTCCAAAGGTGAAACGCACATTTTTATTCAATCTGTACACGGTTCCTAAATCCCATAAGAAGTATGAGGGTATAGGATACTCCTGGGCCTTACCTCTGTTTACTCCAGGCTGGCTTTCGCTTCTATAATTACCTCTTGACCAAAACTCAAAGCTATCGTTTGCTTTCCATGAAAGATTTACATTAGCCATGTGCTTAGGAATTCTTGCGTATGGTTTATTGTAAAGTGCAGGAATCTCATCGGATTTAATCTTAGTATCTGTATATGTATAATTCGTTTTTAACACGATACTTTTCGTCACATTTACACCTAGGTTAGCTTCTATTCCCATGCTATTAGCCTTCCCTAAATTTTCTCTTGTTGAAATAAAATCATACACATGATTGTATATGTTTTCAAACTGTTTACACTCTTCAGTGTTATTACATTTTCTTACTTCTACCAGTTTGTTTTTAAAGTCTGTATTAAAACCTGTCACGCTTAAATTAATCACTTTCTTATTATCTTCAAACATAACAGTCACTTCCTGGTTAAAGCTTTTTTCCGGCTTAAGATCTTTGTTTCCGATAATCACACCATCTGAAGTTCCTCCACCTGTTACCTGTCCCCATCCTGGGTTTACGGCTCTCAGTCCCGGAGCTTTATATCCCCAGGAGGTACCTCCTTTTAGAGTAAAGTTATTGGTAACATTCCATACCAAATATCCTCTTGGTGTAAAATTGGAACCATAGTTTTGATCATTATCCAAACGTGCACCTGTCACTAAGTGAAGTTTATCAAACAAGCTCCAGTTTCCTTCTGCAAAAGCAGACCAATTCCAACGGGTCAGCTCGTTGATGATTTCTCCTTCCGATTTAATTTTATTTCCGAAATCAATCAGTTTTTCATATCTATATTCGCCACCAAAACTGATAACATGCTTTTTAATATTGAAATTATTAAGGCTATAGGCAACGAAAGTCTGATACCTCATATCCCTGTTAGGGTTATTGGTATTATCATATTGCAGATAAGAATTCGTATGAAAGTTGGAATAATCACCTTTATGACTTAATGAAAGAACATTTCTTTCATAATTATTACGTGAGCTTTTTGCATTGGGAGCTAAAGAATATCCCGGGGTCTGGTTCCGTTCCTGACGGTTAAAGTCATAGTTTAACTTGAAAACATTTTTCTGATCAGGGGTAAGGCTCAATTCTGTTCCAAAAGCTTTAATCACTCTTTCTGTAAATCCACCCACAAATGTATCTTCATTTCTGTCGGAATAGCTTCCCGTAATTTTCATTTGAAGAAGATCTTTTACTATAGAACCGGCAGCGTAGCCGTCAATCTGGTAGGTATTACCGGATTCTTTATGAACCTGCTGAATAAGGCTTGTTCCTACAGATCCTTTCCATCTGTCTGTAAGTTTCTTAGTGATGATATTGATAACTCCTCCCATAGCATCAGAACCATATAATGAAGACATCGGTCCTTTCACCACTTCTATTCTTTCGATGGTTTCCAATGGAGGCATCCACCCCTGTTCAATCCCAGGTCCATCAGAATTGGGTCTTGTTTCTCTGGTATTAATTCTTTTACCATCTATTAATACCAGAGTCTGGCCGGATTCCGCTCCTCTTATTGAAAAATCGCTGGTACTTCCTCCACCTGTAATAAATACTCCGGGGATATCCTGTAAAGCATCTGTAATATCTCTGTAAGCTCTCTTTTTAATATCAGCCTGGCTTATTACAGAAATAGTTGCCGGAGCATCTTTAACTTTCTGTGCATATCCTGCTCCTGTTATTACGACTTCATCAATATTGCTACTTTTTAAAGTATCCTTTATTTTCTGGGCATTTACAAAAGTTGCTCCTAAAACAAGTAGAGAAAAAGACACGATTTTTTTCATCAATAATTTTTTTTGCAAATTTATTGTTTTTATTGATTCTAAATAAAATGAATCACACTGACATATGTCACCTGCAAAAGACTAATCAATACCGGATCAACAACCAACGCAACAGTCTGCTTACAATATGCCAACAGATACATAGCATCATTAGTAGTATCATGTCAAAGCCGGCATATGGTTATAAAAAGTAAAACCTGAAAAAAGATAAATTTTTTTGTTCAAAAATGGAGGTCGTAGTATGGAGAGGTTGATAGCAAAAAAAAAAAATCCGTTCCTAAAAAGGAACGGATTGTATAATCATTGCAAAGTATGCAGTTATCACACTTTAATTTCAACGTCTACACCTGAAGGAAGTTCTAATTTCATTAGAGCATCAACAGTTTTAGAAGAAGAAGAGTAGATATCCATCAGTCTCTTGTGAGCTGACAATTGGAACTGCTCTCTTGCTTTCTTGTTTACGTGCGGAGATCTCAACACAGTGAAGATTCTCTTATTCGTTGGCAATGGAATTGGACCGTTTACAACAGCACCAGTAGCCTTTACCGTTTTTACGATTTTCTCAGCAGACTTGTCTACCAAGTTGTAATCGTAAGATTTTAGTTTTATTCTGATTCTTTGTGACATTTCTTTAATTTAAAAATTAACCTTTTGCTTTAGCAATGATTTCTTCAGCAACGTTTTGTGGAGTTGCTTGGTACTTCTCTAATTCCATAGAAGAAGTAGCTCTTCCTGATGAAAGTGTTCTTAGAGTCGTTACATATCCAAACATTTCAGAAAGTGGAACTGAACCTTTGATTACAACAGCACCGTTCTTTTCTTCCTGACCACTGATCGTACCTCTCCTTTTGTTAAGGTCACCAATGATGTTACCCATATATTCTTCTGGAGTTACAACTTCCAGTTTCATAATAGGCTCCATGATTACTGGCTTAGCAGCACGTCCCGCTTCTTTAAATCCTAATTTAGCAGCCATTTCAAAAGAAAGAGCATCAGAATCCACTGCGTGGAAAGATCCGTCTTTAAGAATAACTTTAATACCTTCAACTTCGAAACCAGCCAAAGGACCGTTCTTCATTGCAGCTTTAAAGCCTTTTTCAATTGCAGGAACAAATTCTCTAGGAACGTTACCACCCTTGATCTCATTGATGAATTCTAAACCAATTTTACCTTCGTCTGCAGGTCCTAATTCAAATACGATATCAGCAAATTTACCTTTACCTCCAGATTGTTTTTTGTAAACCTCTCTGTGCTGGGCAACTTTTGTTAAGTTTTCTTTGTATTCTACCTGTGGTTGACCCTGGTTTACTTCAACTTTGAATTCTCTTCTCATACGATCAACAATGATATCCAGGTGAAGCTCACCCATACCAGAGATAATCGTTTGTCCTGAAGCCTCATCAGTTCTAACCGTAAACGTAGGATCTTCTTCAGCTAATTTAGCTAATGCGTTACCCATTTTATCCTGGTCAGCCTTAGTTTTAGGCTCAACAGCGATACCAATTACCGGATCAGGGAAAACCATCGATTCAAGAACGATTGGATTTTTCTCGTCACACATTGTATCACCAGTTTTGATAGATTTGAATCCTACCGCAGCACCAATATCACCAGCTTCAATATATTCTACCGGGTTTTGTTTGTTAGCGTGCATCTGATAGATTCTTGAGATTCTTTCTTTATCTCCTGAACGGGTGTTCAAGATATAAGAACCTGCATCTAGTCTTCCAGAGTATGCTCTGAAGAATGCTAATCTTCCCACGAACGGGTCAGTAGCAATCTTAAATGCTAAAGCCGAGAAAGGCTCGTTTACGTCTGGTTTTCTTGTAATTTCAGCGTCAGTTCTAGGGTCAGTACCTTTGATATCATCTTTATCTAATGGAGAAGGCAAATATTTACATACTGCATCCAACATAAACTGTACTCCTTTATTCTTAAATGAAGAACCACAAGTCATTGGGATAATAGATAAATCGATAGTAGCTTTTCTTAGAGCTTCGTTGATTTCCTCTTCAGAGATTGAATCCGGATCTTCGAAGAATTTCTCCATCAAAGTATCATCGTAGTCAGCAACAGCTTCTACTAATTTCTCTCTATATTCAAGAACTTCATCTTTCATATCTTCAGGAATTGGCACTACTTCGAAAGTAGCTCCTTGTCCTGCTTCATCCCAGATGATCGCTCTGTTTTTAATTAAGTCTACAACCCCTTTGAAATCTTCTTCAGCACCGATTGGTAAAACGATAGGAACTGCGTTTGATCCTAACATAGTCTTAACCTGGTTTACCACGTTAAGGAAGTCAGCACCTTGTCTGTCCATTTTGTTTACGAATCCCATTCTAGCTACTTTGTAGTTGTCAGCAAGTCTCCAGTTTGTTTCAGACTGAGGCTCTACTCCATCTACTGCAGAGAATAAGAATACCAAACCATCCAATACTCTTAAAGATCTGTTTACTTCTACTGTGAAGTCAACGTGTCCCGGTGTATCGATGATGTTGAAGTGATAAGGTTTAGTTTCAGGTAAAGCTTTTCCTTGATCAGTTGGAAAGTTCCAAGAACAAGTAGTAGCAGCAGAAGTAATTGTGATACCTCTTTCAGCTTCCTGCTCCATCCAGTCCATTGTAGAAGCACCATCGTGAACCTCTCCAATTTTGTGGTTTACCCCTGTATAGAATAAAATCCTTTCTGTAGTGGTAGTTTTACCGGCATCAATATGCGCAGCAATACCAATATTTCTTGTAAATTTAAGATCTCTTCCCATTTCAGATTAGAATTTAAAGTGTGAAAACGCTTTGTTAGCTTCCGCCATTTTGTGAGTATCACTCTTTTTCTTGTAAGCAGCACCTTCTTCTCTTGAAGCAGCTACCACTTCGTTAGCTAATTTCAAAGCCATAGACTTATCATTTCTAGCTTTAGAATATTTGATTAACCATTTCATTGCCATAGAAATTTTTCTGTCAGCTCTGATTGGCATAGGGATTTGGAAGTTAGCTCCACCTACTCTTCTAGAACGTACTTCTACGTGAGGCATTACATTTGTAAGTGCATCTTTCCAGATTTCAAGTGCAGTTTTTTCGTTATCTCCTTTTTTAGTTTCTACGATCTCTAATGCATCATAGAAAATTTTGAATGCGATTGACTTCTTACCGTCAAGCATTAAGTTGTTTACGAATCTAGTTACCAATTGATCATTAAATTTCGGATCTGGTAACAACGGTCTTTTTTTCGCTTTTGTCTTTCTCATTGCTTCTGTACCTTATTTAATGATTATTTTTTCTTTCCTTTTGCAGGAGCCGCAGCTGCTTGTCCTGGTTTAGGTCTCTTAGCTCCGTACTTAGATCTTCTCTGAGTTCTTCCATTTACACCAGCTGTGTCTAATGCACCTCTTACGATGTGGTAACGTACTCCCGGTAGGTCTTTCACCCTTCCGCCTCTAACCAATACTATCGAGTGCTCTTGAAGATTATGTCCTTCGCCCGGGATATAGGCATTCACTTCTTTACCGTTAGAAAGTCTTACCCTTGCTACTTTTCTAAGTGCAGAGTTAGGTTTCTTCGGTGTAGTAGTATATACTCTCGTACATACACCACGTCTTTGTGGACAAGAATCAAGGGCAGCCGATTTGCTCTTCTTGGCAAGCGTGGCTCTTCCTTTTCTTACTAATTGTTGAATAGTAGGCATTTAATTGCTTTTTATTTTAGGGTGCAAAAATACTAATATTTTTTTAATTGACAAGTAGTTATATATTTTTATTTGTTTAAAAAAACTTTTTATTTGTTTTTTATACCCTACGGCAACCCTATTGGTTTTCATGTTATTGCCTCATTATTGAACCTTCAGGATTCACTCAAAAAAATAAAATTTTATTTAAAAGCAACCTTTATTGCTTTTCCTTTTAAAAGATCAGTCCCAAGACCTGCCATATCAGTTTTGGGGATAAAGCTAAAAAAAACAATCTGTCAGTCCGGTTAACAAACTATTATCTATTCATTAAGATAATTACAGCAATAGCTTGCTTTAATTATTCAATGATTGTAACCTTAACATTCTTATTCCAGTTAAAGTTTCTAATATTTTGTTTTAAAGAATTATGAATTTCAGGGTTAATGGAATATATGAACAAGTGTTTTTCACCCAGTACGACATTCTTTCCTCCTACCTCCAGACGGGCAACTTTGTTCCAGTTCTTTGGGGTATGCCCATCCAGCCATTCTTCATAAGCGATAGCCAGCTGATACTGATTTTCAACAGCACTTCGTGTCAAAAAGCTTTCAAATGAATCATCAGGCCTTTTATCTTTCGTTCTGAAAGGGAGCATTTCTTTAGACCCTAATCCCATGAAGTCAAGTAAATGGATATCCGTAAAGTAGCATATCGCACCAATATCATTAGCCACCACCTTAGAGGTATTATAGTATTTTTTCAAAAACCTTGCAGACTGAATCTGTTGTTCATATATATTGGCACTTCCATTGGTTATCAAAATATGAGCATGACCAGACTTATATACCAGCAATAATACATTCGCCAGTATACTTATTCCTATGATTCTTTCTTTTCTAAAAAACTGTAATGGCTGGGCGAAAAAAGATTTCAACTTTGGAATGAGAACCATTGCAAAAGCAACCAAAAGATAAGCTTCATACCTGAATTGCCCTTTTATTTCCCCAAATAGACTATGCAGGATAAAAGTAAAATTCCAGGTTATAATGAGAAAGTTGTTTGCAATGATTTTTTGAAAGCTTACTTTTTTTTGATAATCCCTATACAATAAAACAATACTGATGAATAACGGAAATAATCCAAGCTTATAAAAACTGATATTGAAAATCACTTTTTTCAGTATGAGATCAATGATCTGTATCGGTATATTCCCCGAGAAATCTATCAGTGATCCTTTGGCAACAACTGAATTGGGAAAAAAATATCCACTTTTAGGATAATTGAAGTATCCGAAGAGAAAAATAGGAATAAAGCCACAAACCAGCACAAGTGCTGAATACTTCCATTTCCTGATCAGCATAAAGACAAAAGCAAGGGAGACAAAATAAAACATGCTTTCAAATCTTATCAGGCCTAATGACAGGAGCGTAAAATAGAAACCATATTGAGAGGTCCTATCCTTACCATCATTATCGAACCATTTTTTAAAGCAGTAAATATTGATGGCAATCATCAATGTCTGTAAAATATGCTCCATCCCTGTTACAATCTGAACATGCAGCACCGCAAAGAAAAGACTAAACAAGCAAGCCCAAACTATAGATCTGTTCTGATTGAAAAACAGGGAGTAGTATTTGTTAAGGATAACAATAAGCAATCCGGCTGAAACCAGATTAAAAATCAACGGAATTAAAGCATGATCTCCAAAGAGAGAAATCAATGCACTTAAAATAAGGGTAAAAACCGGGGATGAAGAGGAAGAGGAAAAAACATACCTGGTTATTCCCCAAATACCATGAACTGCAAAGTTTTTAGCAATTGCCATGTGAATATAGGCATCATCCAACAGATAAGTAAAATAATTCCCGGTAGTAGAAAGCATAATCAGGATATAAATAAAACATATCCCAAAAAATACTGCTGCTGTGATCAGAAAACTTTTCATCTCTGCAATAATACTACTTCCAAACTATTTTTTTAAAATTTTCTTATAGTTATCATCTATTAATAAAGAGGACATTCCGGCACAATATTTCGTAAATTTGATAGATTCAAATAGATAACTTATGAAACTGCCATTATAAACATCTCCTGGCCAAAACCGCAGTGAGGAAGACAGTTCCATATGATCTCATAACAATTAAATATAAAATATATACATATGAAAAACGCCAGTATTATCGGTCTTAAAGAAGCCGACTGTAAAAAAATTTCAGAAAAATTAAATACACTTTTAGCCAACTATTCCATATTCTATCAAAACACCAGAGGGGCTCACTGGAATATTAAGGGAGATCAGTTTTTTACCCTTCACCCTAAATTTGAAGAGCTATACAATAGCCTGGTTTTAAAAATTGATTAGATTGCAGAAAGAATTTTGACTTTGGGAGCTACCCCGGCTCACAATTACTCCGACTATTTGAAAGTAGCTACCATTAAAGAGACAAAAGAAGTGACAGATGGTACAAAAAGTGTTGAATTGATTTTAAGCTCTTTCAAGGTGGTTATTGATCTTCAGAGAGACTTATTAGACATTACGGATAAAGCAGGTGATGAAGGTACAAACTCTCAAATGAGCGACTATATCACAGAACAGGAGAAAGAAGTTTGGATGTACAATTCTTACCTTGGAAAATAGCGCAATAGCAAGCATTGAAATATTTCAAAAAAATCGCCTTACATTTAGGCGATTTTATTTTTTATTTCTATATTTGCGTTAAAATTACACATATTATGAACGACGTAAGACTCAACTCAATTCTCGATAATGATTTTTATAAAATAACCATGCAGAATGCAGTGGTAAAACTTTTCCCAGGTTCTATTGTAAAATACGAATTTATCAATAGAGGAAAACACCACTTTCCGCCAGGCTTTGATGCTGCGTTAAGGGAGGCTGTTAATAAGATGGCAGAACTTAAGCTTACCAAAGATGAGAAGAAATTCATGGCAAGAACCTGTCCTTATATTGATCTTCCTTACCTGGATTTTTTAGAAGGCTATCATTATGATCCTACTGAAGTAAAAATCCATCAGGAAGGAGGTGATCTTTCTGTAATAGTGGAAGGACTTTGGTACAGAACGATTCTTTGGGAGGTTCCTTTACTGGCACTGATCAGTGAACTTCACTACGAAATGAATCATATGGAAAGGGATTCCAATGAAATAGTAATGAGTAAAACGCTGGAGAAGGCAGATTCATTGGGAGAACTTGGAGTAACATTTGCAGAGTTCGGGACCAGAAGAAGACATTCTTATAAAGTACAGAACCTGGTAATGGAAGCTTTAACACAGAAAAAAGATTCTACTTTTATCGGAAGTTCTAATGTTCATTTCGCCATGAAGTATGGTGTAAAGCCAATTGGAACCCATGCTCACGAATGGTTTATGTTCCACGCTGCTGAATATGGTTTCAAAATGGCCAATGAACTCGCTTTGGAACATTGGGTAGATGTATACAGAGGGGACCTTGGAGTTGCTCTTTCAGATACGTATACCACAGATGTTTTCTTCCAGCAGTTTGATAAAAAATTCGCCAAGCTTTTTGATGGGGTACGTCATGATAGCGGTGACGCCCTTGAATTTGCCGATAAAACCATTGCGCATTATCAGAATAACGGCATCAATCCAATGTTTAAGTATATTATTTTCTCTGATGCCCTGAATCTTGAAAAGGTAGGGGAAATTACCAGCTACTGCAGAGGAAAAATAGGCATCTCTTTTGGAATAGGAACCAACCTTACCAATGATGTAGGGGTAAAACCAATGAATATTGTTATGAAACTTATTGGTGTACAGGCTCCTAACAAAGAATGGATCCCAACAGTAAAACTTTCTGATGAGCATGGAAAATATACGGGTGATCCTAAAATGATAGAGCTTGCCAAGGAATTTTTAAGAATAAAAGATTAGGGTTTAGACAGATTTCAGATAGAGATGTCAGATCTGAGATATCCACATTATAATTAAAACATCTATGAAATTAAAAATTTTTATACCTTTTACTGTTTTGCTGACCACTTTATCCTTCGCCCAGGAGAATAAAAAGGAAAAAGTAAAATTCAATCAGGAACTGGCTACCTCACTTGGTGCAGATCAATACGGGATGAAGGCCTACACCATTGTCATGCTTACTTCCGGAAGCACAAAAATAGATGACAAAGCCAAAATGGGAGAAGTCATGAAAGGTCATATGGCCAATATCGGGAAACTGGCTGATGAAGGAAAAATTATTGTAGCAGGACCCTTTCTGGAAAAAAATAAAGAAAACTACCGCGGTATGTTCATCTTTAATACAAAATCTAAAGAAGAAGCAGAGCAGTGGGTAAAGACAGATCCCGCTGTACAAGCCGGAGTCTTTAGTTATGAAATTTTCCCATGGTATGGATCGGCGGCATTGCCTCTATATCTTAAACATCACGAAGAAATTTCGAAGGAAAATCCTTAACCATTATTAAAAAACACCTATATAATTCTGAATACATGAAACTTAGAGATAAAAAACCAGCTTTAGTATTAATTGATATTCAAAAGGGATTTCTTGATGAAGACTATTGGGGAGGAAATAGAAATAACAAAACAGCAGAGCAAGTCAGTGGACAATTATTAGAGAAATGGAGAGCGCTACATCTCCCTATCTTTCACATCAGACACAGCTCATCCAACATCAATTCAAAATTACATGAAACCCATACCGGATTCGAATTTAATGATTATGTATTGCCCAAAAACGATGAGCCTGTCATTACAAAAACTGTAAACAGTGCTTTTATAGGAACCAATTTAAAGGAGCAACTTGACCATCAAAATATAACGACTTTGGTTATTGTTGGAATAACTACAAATCATTGTGTTTCCACTACGACAAGAATGGCTGGAAATTATGGTTATGAAACCTACTTAATTTCTGATGCAACTGCAGCATTCGACAGACTTGGAATAAACGGAGAAAAATATGATTCAGAATTAATACACCTCACTACTCTTGCTAATTTAAATGATGAATTTGCTGTTGTATGGGATTCAGAAAAATTATTAAATGAATTATAAAAAAGATTAATAGAATATACTTTGTTAATCATTATAAGGAAAAGGGATTTTCTAACATTATAAAAAAAATAAAAACAAATCACTATATGACGATATAGTGATTTGTTTTTTTACTATATTAGAAACTCATTTTCAATACCATACAAATTAAAATCTACAAAAAATTAATTCCATGAAAATAAGACTATTCGTTTTGCTTTTTTTAGTATCAACAAAACTGCTCTTCGGACAAACTGTTTCCAAAGAATACACTGATAAAGTAAAAACGGCTGAATCACTTTACCGTGCCAAGGATTTCAAGAACTCTGCCACCCACTATTCAGAAGCATTTAAATCTAACGGCTGGAAAGCGTCTCTAAATGATAGGTATAACGCAGCATGCTCTTGGGCAATGGCATCAGTGCCAGACAGTGCATTTTCCCAACTTGACAGGATTGCAGTAAAATTCAGTAATTATAACCATATAACAACGGATACAGACCTTAGCTCTTTACATAGTGATAAACGATGGAAGTCTCTAATGGAAAAAATAAAACAGAATCAGGAGAAAGCAGAAGCAAATTTGAATAAACCCTTAGCCGCAAAGCTTGGTGACATTTATAATGAAGACCAAAAGTACAGAAAACAAATCGATGATATTGAAAAAAAATACGGTAGGGAATCAAAAGAAATGAATGAGCACTGGCAGCTTATCAATAAAAAAGATTCACTAAATCTTATTGAGGTAAAAGCCATTCTTGATAAATATGGCTGGGTGGGTCCTGATATTGTGGGCGGACAGGGAAGTGCTACATTATTTCTTGTTATCCAACATGCAGATCAGGCAACACAGGAAAAATATTTACCCATGATGAGAGATGCTGTAAAAAATGGTAAAGCACAAAGCAGCAGTCTGGCCCTTCTCGAAGACAGGGTGGCCCTGAGACAAGGTAAAAGACAAATTTACGGCAGCCAGATCGGACGTGATCCTGAAACACAAATATATTATGTATCCCCATTAGAAGATCCTGATAATGTAGATAAAAGACGCACAGATGTTGGACTTCCTCCATTGGCAGAGTATGTAAAGAATTGGCAAATTAAATGGGATGCTGAACAATATAAAAAAGACTTGCCTAAACTGGAGGCAAAAACAAAGCACAAATAAACAGAAATCACATCACTATACTATTCATAGTTAGATTTCAAATCTAATTGACATTCTTCTATTTTAAACTTATTTGGCATTTTTAAAAAATCTAACCTTTATTTTAACATTTATCATAAATTAATTCAATTATCATAGAATAATTTACTATTTTAGTTCAATATTTTTAAGCTTACTTAATTAATTATAAGAGTGTTAAGAATAAATTAATTTACTAAACAAAAAAAATTAAACCATGAAAATGAACGTATCAAAACTTTCAAGAACAGATTTGAAAGATGTCTTTGGAGGAACTTTGTATCCTGCACAATGTCCCGGAGGATGCCATGGTGAAGCCATGATCAGATGTCCTGACGGCTCCACCACTATGACTAATTTTATATGCATGGGGGGAACCTGCCAACCGGCCGCAATGTGCAAACCATTGGTTCTTGAACCTTTTCCAGATCCCATTATAATTACTCCATAATCTAATGAACAACAAATAAAGTGGGCTTCCGGCTCACTTTTTTATTATTGAAAAGATCATTCTATTCATTTTCAAAGAAATATACCGTTGATCATAGGTTTTTATTACCTTTAAATAACCAAAACCGATATGAAAATGATGTGGCAAAAAATATTGAAATATCAGAGTTTGCAAAAAGCACTTAACGGAATAAAAAACCGGGATCTCCCTCAAGAATCCCGGTTAACATAATGAACAAAAATGAAAGAAACTATATGGCCTCTTTGTACTTTTTACGATAGGCATAATAGAATATAATCGGCAGTATGGTAAACGACAGAAGCATACAGATAATCAGTCCTCCTACAATCATAATTGCTAACGGTTTTTGGATTTCAGACCCCATTCCATTGGACATTGCTGCCGGTAAAAGTCCCATAGATCCCATTAAGGCAATCATTACTACCGGACGGATTCTGCTTTGCACCCCCTGAGCAATCGCATTTTTAAGAGGTATCCTGTTTTGTAAGTTCTCCTTCATCACTCCAATCAGAACGATACCGTCAATAGTTGCTACTCCAAAAAGGATAATAAAACCGATCCCTGCGGAGATTCCGAAAATGGTTCCTGTAAACCAGAGAGACAAAAACCCTCCGATAAATGCAAACGCCAATGTAATGGAAGAGATCAGTGTATCTTTTACATTCCCAAAATTGAAATACAGCAGCATCAGAATAAGAACTAAAGAAATGGGCACTACCATTGCCAGCTGTTTTGCCGCTCTTTCTTTACTTTCAAACTCTCCGGCCCAGGTCATTTTATGACTCTTGGGAAGTTTTACTTCTTTTTCAACTTTGGCTTTGGCTTCTTTGATTGTACTTCCCAAATCACGGCCTTCAATATTGAATCCTACTCCAATATACCTGCTGTTTCCTTCACGGTAAATAAAAGACGGACCGGTATGATAATCAATCGTTGCAATTTCTTTCAGCGGTACTTTTTTATTATCCTGAGTAGGAATCAGGATATCCCCCATTTTTTCAGGGGTATCACGATATTGTTTTTCAAATCTCAGCATAACATCAAACATTCTTTCCTCTTCATAAAATTTGGTGGCTGCCTGTCCTCCAATAGTCATTTCAATAACGGCTTGTGCATCTGCTGTAGAAACACCGTATTTTGCCATTTTTGAGTCATGAAGCTGTATTCTAAGCTCAGGAAGTCCTATATTTTTAAAGACATTTACGTCTGAAATTCCAGGAACCGTTCTAATGGAATTGGCTACTTGATTGGCATAGTTTTCAAGTTCAAACAGATCATTTCCGAAAATTTTGATCACCAATGGGGCTTTTACTCCTGCCACATATTCTTCCACATTATCCTGAATCGGCTGGCTGAATCCGAAGTTAATACCCGGATATTTTTCAAGAGAGCCTCTCATTTCTTCCAGAAGTTCTTCTTTGGATATTTTTTTCTTCCATTCATTTTCCGGCTTCAGCTGAATATTAAATTCAATATTAAAAAATCCGGTAGGGTCTGTTCCATCGTTTGGACGGCCTGTCTGGGTCATCACAAATTTCACTTCATCATACTTCATTAGAATCCCTTTCATTTCTTTCGTCAGACGTACGGATTCATCAAGGTTTACACTATTAGGAAGTGTTGCACGTACATAGATTGCTCCTTCATTCAGCTTAGGTAAAAATTCAGATCCGTAATTGGAGAATCTCCAGCCACAAATCGCTAATAAAGTAATAAACCCGATCATAAATCCTTTTTTATGACGGTCACTGAATTCATAAATTCTATAGATATTCACCCTGAAGAATCTTGATATAAAGTTCTCCTTTTCTTCTATATTTTTAGTCAGCAACAGTTTACACATTGCAGGCACATAGGTCAAACTCAAGATTAATGATCCTAACAAAGCATATCCCAAGGTAAATGCTAAAGGAGAGAACATTTTTCCTTCTACTTTCTGGAAAGAGAAAATAGGCAGCAATGCCACAATAAGAATCAGCAATGCAAAGAAAATATAGCTTGCCACACTTCCGGCACTTCTTTTTATGATCCCAAGTTTTGAAATCTTATTGAACCTTCGGAGCCCTATTTTCCTGGCTTTAAGCTCAAGAGCCACAAATACATGTTCTACAATAACCAATGTTCCCTCCAGTAGCAATCCGAAATCCAATGCTCCCATAGAAATCAGATTAGCAGGAAGCCCCTGAATCCTCAGCATTATAATAGCAAAAAGAAAAGCCAGAGGAATCACCGAAGCCACTATGAATGTCGTTCTCCAGTTATACAGAAATATAAATACTATAATAGAAACCAGGATCACCCCTTCAATCAGGTTTTTGGAAACGGTATGAACGGTTGTATTCACCAGCTCCGTACGGTCAATAATAGGGACAATCTGAATATCACCCGGAAGTTCTCCTCCGTTCAGCTGCTCTATCCTATCCTTCAGTTTCGCAATAACCTCACTTGGGTTTTCACCACGAAGCATGATCACAATTCCTTCTACTACATCATTCTCTTTATTGTATCCTACCTGTCCCAATCTTGGTTTTGCCGAGATTTTTACTTCTGCCACATGTTTTACCAAAATAGGCGTAGAACCTTTTACTTCAATCTGGATGTTTTCAATATCCTCCTTTTTTTCCAAAAGACCGATCCCCCGCACTACATAAGCCTGATCTCCCTTGGCCACTACATCTCCTCCTACATTGATATTACTCTTCGAAACTGCTTCATACACATCCAGGGGGGAAAGGTCATAATTGTGTAATTCCGTAGGATTAATTTTTATTTCATATGTTTTTTCTTCACCACCAAAACTGACCACGTCAGCTACTCCCGGAACTGCCAACAGCTCCCTTTCAATGACCCAATCCTGAATCGCTGTGACTTCTTTGATCGGCAGCTTACTTTTGATAATATACCGATAAATTTCACCGGTAGCCCCGGAAGGAGGCTCGATACTGTATTCTGCACCGTTGGGGAGCTCCACATTTCCCAGCTTATTAGAGGCATACTGCTGGGCATAAAAGTCATCTACATGATCATCAAAAATTACCGTAACTACCGATAATCCAAACAATGAAATAGACCGAACCGATGTTTTATTCGGGATCGCATTCATTTCTTTCGAAATCGGCAGGGTAACAAATT
This sequence comes from Chryseobacterium sp. Bi04, assembly GCF_918698085.1. Taxonomy (GTDB): domain Bacteria; phylum Bacteroidota; class Bacteroidia; order Flavobacteriales; family Weeksellaceae; genus Chryseobacterium. Next base: position 881,086 of record NZ_CAKKLP010000001.1, on the reverse strand, counting down.
TTTCTATTTCTTCGGCACTTCTTCCCGGCCATTGGGTAATCACCCTTACTCTGGTATTGGTAACATCCGGAAATGCTTCAATGGGAGTGTGCATATAGGAATAGATTCCTCCAGCCAACAAAAGGAAAGTTCCCAGAAGAACAATCAATGAGTTTTTTAAAGAGAAGGAAACTATATTCTGTACAAATTTTCGCATTACTTGGTGGAGTTATTTAATTGGTTTTTCAGGTTTTCATAGATCAGCAGCCCATTGGAAGCAATAACACTTTCACCAGGTTTTAAGTTTCCTTCCACATAAATATATTGGCTGTTAGAAGTGATTTCCGTTACCGGCCTGATCTCCAGTTCACAGTCTTTTTTGTACACCACTACATAACTCTGATTATTATCAAAGATCATAGCCTTAGCAGGAATTGCCAGTGCAGTTCTGTTTTGTGAATTGACCGGAAGAACAATATCTGCTGACATTCCAGGTCTTAGTTTCATGCCATTATTATCCATAATGATTTTCGCCTTGAGGACTCTTTCATTCTCGTTAAAAACCTGTGAAATATTGTTGATTTTCCCTGAAAAACTATCATCAGGATACGCCAGGGTTTTCACCACTACCGGCTGATCTACATACACATGTCTCATATTGGTAGCATATACATTAGCCATTACCCAAACCTTATCCAGATTGGAAACGGTAAATAGCTCATCACCTCCAGCTGTAACCGGCATTCCTTTGGAAATATTTTTGGAAACAACATATCCGTCTGCGGGAGCTTTAATCTGAATCATGCTCCCTCCTGCTGAATACAGCTGCATATTTTTTTGGGTCTTGGAAATATTAGACTGCAATATCGCCACTTCGGATCTGGCTTCCTGCAAGTCTTTCTGAGAGGCAATATCATCTTTATACATCGCTTCTACAGAAGACAGCTTTCTTTTGGCCACTGCCAGCTGAGCCTGCAACGTCTGGGTATCATCCTGCATTTCATTGACAGCCGTACTTTTTACACTTGCTAAAACCTGCCCTTTTTTCACATAGTCTCCCAAAGAGAAGTACGTTTCTGTAACCACTCCATCTACAAGACTTACAAAAGGAACTGTTTTGTCTGAATTGCTTTCCACTTCTCCGGTAAGTGTAATACTTTCTTCAATAGGGCGCATTTCTGCCTGAACAAGTTTAATATCCTTCTTAAGTTCTTTACTGATGCAATAGGGTTTCTGAACTTCGTTATCCTGCTTTTGGTTTTTACAGCCAGTAAGGGAAACCAATGCAGAAAGATAAATTGCGGCAATGTATCTGGTAATATTCATTTTCATATCTAAGTATTATAAATCCTGTCCTACAACATATTGCAGGTTTTCGTAGTATTGATTAAGCTCTTTTTTAGTATCCAGGATGATCATTTTATTACCAATATAGGTATCCAGAAAGTCCATGTATTCCAGCATACTGATATTTCTCAACCTGAAATTTTTCTCGTGGCTCACCAACAGGCCATCCAAAGTAGACTCATACGTATCATCTATTTCTTCTGAAATCTGCTGTGTCCGGATATAATTTCTGAAAACAGAAACAATTTCATTTTCAGACTTCAGCATATTCTTTCGGGTTTCAATTTTCATTTTCTGAACTTCCAGCCGGGCCTCCTGAATATTCCCTTTATTTCGGTCGAAAATGGGAAGATCAAAGGATAATCCCAATCCTATAAAATCCTTCATAATATTTCCACCGCGGTCATAGCCTATCGAAACGGCAATATCCGGAGTCTTCATGGCATTCTGTATTTCCAGATTTTTATCAGCCTGTTTCTCTTTATTTCTGGAAATCAAAATGTCCGGACGGTTTTCTTTTGCCTTTTCTATCCATTGTACCATTTCCACTTCGGAAAGCTGCTTTTCCGGCATTATAAAAGAATCTGAAATAATAAGATAAGACTGAGAGGGAATCATCAGTAAAGCTTTCAGTTCCACCTGCTGGTCTCCAATTTCCTGCTTCAATGAAATCAGCTTTTTCTTGAATTCAATTTCCTGTGCTTTTAAGCGGACATATTCTGCTTTACTGATATTTCCAAGGTTCAATTGGTTGTTGTAAGATTTTGTCAGTTTCTCAATAGAAGAGATCTGCCCCTGATAGATTTTCTGCTGTTCCTGGTTATAGAGAATTTCAGTGATCGTATTTCTCAGTGTCTTTTTAAGCTCACGGAATACTTCCTGCAGCTCATACTTTTCTCCTTCTACTTCAATCTTTTGTAATTCTATATTTTTCCTCCTCTTACCGGCTGTCTGAATCACCTGCTCTATTTCAGCAGAAATCTGGGTATTCTTTCCCCAATTTCCGATAAGTGCAGGCTGCTCTTCAATGTCATAAGTTCTCCATAGATTGACCTCACTGATGCTTAATGTAGGATTAGGCCAGTATTTTGCCTGAAGAGCACGGGCTTCTGCCTGGGAAATCTCCAGTTTCTGGGCGATAAGATCAAGATTTTTAGCAAGAAAAACTGTTTCAGCTTCTTTTCTGCCGATCTTCACGGTATCGGAAATCTGTGCAGAAAAGAAACTAAAACAGTGAATATAAAATAGGGTAAAAATAATCTTTTTCAAAGGTCTCATATTTAAGACCACAAAGCTATCCCTCTAGTATTAGACCCAATTTCGAATCAAATTAAAATTCAATTAGCCTAACATTAGAGTTTGATTAGAACTTTTTTAAAACACGAAAAACACGAATATTTTCACGAATAGCACAATTATGAATGGGACGGAAATTTAAGAAGAACGCTTGTTCCGATATTAATGACAGAATCAATTTTCATCACAATATGATGATGATCAAAAATACTTTTGGAAAGTGATAAACCAATTCCGCTTCCTTTCACAGTATCTACATTTTTACCTCTGTAAAATGTTTCCGTAATTTTTGCAAGATCCTCTGCCGGAATTCCTTTTCCCTGATCACTGACTTCAATATTCAGGCAGCTATCTTTTTCTGATAATGTAATACTGACAGGAGTATCATGAGAATATTTAACAGCATTTTCTACAATATTATATAAGGCCAGATAAAGCAAAGTTTCATTTCCCGGAATCTCCAATAAGGCAGGTTTTATCACCTGAAGCTTTATTTTAATAGATGAGTGTTTTTCTTTTGCTTTCGGCTCAAGCTTCTCATAAATCTTCCAGATCAGTTCGTCTACCCTCACCTGTTTATGGGACGTTTCAAGCTTCGTCATTCCAGACATCAGTAAAAGATTGTTGAGAATATTTTCAATTTCATATACATTATTTAAAGATTCCCGGACCACTGCTTTGTATTCTTCCGGAGTTCTGTCTTTTTGTGCAAATACCTCCAGATTTCCGGAGATCGCTGCTAAAGGTGTTTTAAATTCATGAGAAACATAATTGATGAAATTCTGCTGAAGCAGCATACTCTCAGAAATCCTTCCGAATAATTTATTATAAGATTTAATAAGGTCTTCAATTTCATCATTGGTATTGGTAGAGGTAATTGCTGTGGAAATATTATTGTAATCCACATTATTAATGCGCTCTACCACATTGGAAATCGGCTTGTACACCACTTTTGAAAGATAGCGGCTGAGGAAATAAATAGCCAGCAAACCAAGCACAAGAACAGCAAGCATAATAACCGAAAGCCTGATCATCTGCGACTGGAATGAATCGTTAGGTGATTTTACAAAAACAACAAAATCTCCCTGGTTATCAGGATAAAAAATCCCGTAATAAAAACTGTTATCCGACATAAACTGCACCCCTTTGTTATTTCTTGCCGTCTGGATATGTTGCAGCTTAATATTAGTATCATCCAGGTTTTGACCGAATGTAACTTCATTATTTTGATTGTAAACAGCCACCCGGTTATTCTGGATAAGGTGATTGTACTCTTGCTTAATCTGGGCATGTCTGTCTTTCGGAAGTTCATCTTTTTCAAGATAATAGATCGCAGAAATAAGAGCCGTATTTCTAAGCTTTTCAAAATAAAAGATCTTGGTACTGTCGTAATAAGCAAAGAATATCACCACAAATGTGACAATAGAAACAATGCCGAATGAAAGGCTTGAAATAAGAGTAAACCTGTTTCTGAGTGTCATCTTCAGTCTTTAATTAAATAACCTGTTCCTTTTACCGTATGAATAATTTTTTGATCGGTTTCATCAATCTTATTACGGACATAGGAAATATAAACATCCACCACATTTGTTGTATTGTCAAAATCAATACCCCACACATTATGTAAAATCTGGGTTCTGCTGACTACTTTATTCTTATTTTCCATCATGAAAGTAAAAAGTTTATATTCAGTAGGAGAAAACTCAATTTCCTTATCGCCCTGGGACACTTTATGAAGATCTGTATCTATCACAATATTACCACAGGACAGGAGTTGATTTTCTTTTTGGTAACTCAGTTTATTTCGCCTGGTCAATGCTTTAATCCTTGAAATAAGCTCTTCAAAATGGAAAGGTTTGGATAAATAATCATCGGCCCCGAGATCCAGCATTTTTATTTTATCATCAGGACTGTTTAATGCACTTAGAATAATAATCGGGGTATAATTTCCTTTAAACCTTATCAACTGGGTAAGCTGCGTTCCGTCTAAACCGGGAAGCATAATATCCATTAAAATAATATCAAAATTATACGTGGTAAAAAGCTCCCGGGCTTTTTCACCGGAATCAGCAAGTGTCATACTGTAGCCTGCTTCGGTAAGCCCTTTTATAAGAAAGTTACTGATTCTCTGATCATCTTCTACCAACAAAATATTCATATAGCCCTGAAATTTCCTATAAATATAAGTATTCTTTAGGAAAAAGGCTGAAGATTGAAAGAGCAGCGCTTCCGGGAATTCATTATCCGGTAGTAACTTCCAGCCTTTTTTCATAATTTTGAAAAATGGAGATGATCTATTTAATTATTGGGTTTATTATAGGTGGTTTATTAGGAGCCGTAGTTTTATATTTTGCTTTGAAATCGTCAATGGTTTCAAGGAGCTCTTATGATGAATTGAATAATTTATATATTAAAAATAATTCCGACCTTTCCAACAGTGGACTGAAAATTCAGGAACTGGGCAAAGAGGTGGAAAAAGAAAAAGAACAAAACCTTCTGCACCAGGATCTCCTGAATGATCTGAAAAATGAATTCGCAAAAGTCTCTGCCGAGTATTCGTCGCTGAGTATGCAATATCAGGAATTGAAGCAGCTTAGCATTAAACAGACTTCTTATATCGAGACACTGGTTTTGGAAAAGCAGGATATTTTTGCTAAAAATGCTGAGCTTTCCGCAAAGAATGAGGGGCTTCAAAAATCATTGGATACCCAGAAAGAAGAAATTACAAAAATTCAGGAAGAGTCAAAATTACAGTTTGAAAACCTCGCTAATAAAATTTTAGAGGAAAAGACAGAAAAATTCACCACACTGAATCAAAATAACTTAAAAAATATCCTTGATCCTTTCCAGGAAAAAATTGCTGAGCTTAAAAATAAGGTCAATGAAGCCTATGAAAAGGAAAATAAAGAACGTTTCTCACTGGCCGAAAAAGTAAAAGAACTTGCCGAGCTTAATCAGCAGATTTCTGAGGATGCTAAAAAATTGACCAGGGCTCTGAAAGGGGAAAGTAAAACCCAGGGAAATTGGGGTGAAATGATTTTGGAAAGTATCCTTGAAAAATCAGGACTTGTAAAAGGAAGGGAATATTTTCTTGAACATGAACTTCGCGATGAAGATAACAATGCTCTGTTTTCCGAATTTTCAGGTAAGAAAATGCGTCCTGATGCCGTTATAAAATATCCTGATGAAAGAAATGTAATTATTGATTCTAAAGTTTCACTCACAGCTTTTACAGATCTGGTAGACGAAACCGATCAGGATGTATACGCCATAAAACTAAGCCAGCATCTGGGATCCATCAAAAACCATATTACACAGCTTAGTCAGAAAGCCTATGATGATTATGGAAAATCGTTAGACTTTGTAATGATGTTTATCCCGAGCGAACCCGCCTATATTGCAGCGATGCAGGCAGACCAGCACCTTTGGAATTACGCTTACGAAAGGAGAATTCTGTTACTGAATCCAAGTAATCTGATCACCTCTCTGAAGCTTATTGCTGATCTTTGGAAACGTGAATATCAAAACAGAAATTCCTTGGAAATTGCTGAACGGGGTGCTAAACTTTATGACAAGTTTGTAGGTTTTGTGGAGAATCTCGAGAAAGTAGGAAGGAATCTTGACCAGGCCAAAAATGTGTATAATGATGCCTACAAACAGCTTCACACGGGTAACGACAATCTTATCATTCAGACTCAAAAGCTTAAATCTCTGGGCATCAAAAACAAAAAAGATCTTCCACCAAGTCTTATTGATAACAGCAATATTTTAGACCCTGAAAATTAATTGCTATGAAAAACACAGCTATATCATCCGAAAAAAACCTTTTTACATAAAGCACAGAAGCTCAATCATAAATTTTGCATAATTTTGCACTATGTTGATAGAAAGTTTTCAGAACGATAAAGTAAAAAACGTCACTAAGCTCCTTACTGACAATAGATTCCGTAAAAAATCCAACGTATTTGTTGTAGAGGGACAGCAGGAAAATAAAAGAGCTGTACACTATCATTTCGAGCCTTTAGAATATTTTATTTGTGAAAATATCTTTAAAGGAAAAACACCTGATGGAAAAATCCATTACGTTAGTGAGAAAGTATATGAAAAAATAGCATACAGAGGAAGCTCTGAAGGGATTATCGGTATTTATCAGGCTAAAGAAACACTTTTATCATCATTTGTTCCGAAAGAAAACGCTACGGTTATTATTGTTGAAGGTGTAGAAAAACCTGGAAACCTGGGAGCAATTTTAAGAAGCTGTGAGGCATTTGGAATTGATGCCCTTATTGTAGCAGACGGAAAAACAGATTTCTATAACCCCAATGTCATCAGATCCAGTGTAGGCTGCCTTTTTGGTATGGAAGTCTATCAGGCTGAAAATGAAGAAACACTGAAATTTCTTCAGCAAAACAAATTCAACATCTATACTACTCTGATGGATGAAAGTGCGGAAGATCTTTATAAAAAAGATTTCAAACAGCGATCCGCGGTATTGTTTGGTACTGAACATTCAGGATTGAGTGATTTCTGGATGGGAAAAGGACAGAACACCCTGATTCCAATGGCTGGAAGTATTGATTCTTTAAACCTGAGCAATGCGGTAGCCATCACCTGTTATGAATCATTGAAACAGAAAAAAGGATAAAAGATTTACGCTATAAGTAATTCCGTATATTTTATATTCTGAAGTTGCTTTACCTTTGGGTTTACAATGACAGATTAAAACAAGACATAAAAAACCGTTTCACTGGGTGAAACGGTTCTTTTATTGTTAAGCTTATGCTAGAATTATTTCTTAGCAGCATCTTTAGCAGCATCAGCAGCTCCTTTAGCAGCATCAGCAGCTCCTTTAGCAGCGTCAGCAGCTCCTTTAGCAGCATCTTTAGCAACTTCAGCACCAGCAGCAGTAGTAGCAGCAGCAGCATCTTTAGTAGCATCTACAGCAGTAGTAGCAGCAGAATCAACAACTTTAGCAGCAGAATCAACTACAACAGCAGCAGAATCAGCAGTTACAGCAGCTGAATCAGTAGTACCTTCAGTAGCAGTAGCTTCAGTTTTTTTACAAGCAACTAGAGAGATTGCAGCGATAGCAGCTACGAATAATGACTTTTTCATAATAAATTAAATTTAATTTTGTTAATATTGTTTTATAAAATTTTCTTCTGTTCTGTTATTTGAACAAGACAAAGGTATAGCAGATAGAAAACTTGTTTATGAAAAATAATTGTAATAACTTTGTAAAATAGTTTTACAAAAAAACATAACTGATAATCAACAATTTAATTATTATTTTAAAAATTGGCAGATTTAGATTTATTACACTTTGAACAGTTAAAAAAGGATGTTCAGGGTCAATACTTAAAAGAATATACCCCTTCGCATGATGATATTTCAAAATGGAAGGGTATAGACATTATATATTTCCAGGAAGACCTGCGGAAAAAAGCCAAAGGCAACATCAGTGAAAAGTCATTTTACACTTACTTTAAAACTTCACCGGTTACAAAATTACCCAGAATTGACATGCTCAATTTGCTGAGCATTTATGCGGGTTACGACTCTTGGTATGAATTCAAAAAGCAACATCTTTTTGCTGGAGAATTACTGCAGGAAATTGAAAATCTGGAGGACGAAGAACTTAAAGAATTGGAAAAAACTGTTCAAATAGCTCCGGAACTCCCAAAAACTGAAATTCCTGTCCAAAAAACAGAAATTAAGACACCTGAAACTACTGATTTACAAAAAACAAATACTGACAATCAATCAGTTAATAAAATAACAACTATTTCTCAGGAACAGGTTCAATCACCAGATGTTCCCAAGAAAAATTTCTTCAAAAAAAATGCATGGGCACTTATCACTTCAGTATTGATAACAATAACGGGGGTGCTAGGCTTCAAGGATGTACTTTTTTCAAAAACTTATAAATATTGTTTTATTGACAAGGACCGCAGTGTGAATGTCATCAATACATTAGACATTATGGTGATTAAAGAAAATGAGTCTCCAATTATGTATAAAATAAAACCTGGCGACTGTTTTTTATATTCAACAAAGGATAAGAACCTGAAAATGCGGATCAGTGCTCCATTCTATGAACCTCTGGATGTTAACAGAAATCTTGAAAATGCACCTGAAGAAGAAAAAATAGAGCTAAAGCCCGATGATTATAAAATGGCTGCTTATTATTTTTCCATTAAAGATATTAAAGGCGGAAACCCCGAAGAGCAGGTAGCACTCATTAAGCAAAAAAGAAATCAGTTAGAAAACCTGATCAGCAGTAATGCGGTGATATATCAGGTATACGACAACGATACTTATGGTATAGAAAGACTGGACAAACAAAAATACATTACCCTGGTGACCACTCCCACTACTTCATTGAAAAACCTGAATGTTATAGAAATGAAAAAGGACAACAACGGTAAGATTATATCTATTAAATTTAAAATCGCATCCACAGATGAAAAAAATAAATAATTTTTTAATTTTTGCAGTGCTTTTTTTAGCAGTTACAGCCTGTAACAATAAAAAAACAGAAGTAAGCGATCTCGATAAGCTTCGAAACAGCAACAATGCCAAAAGTTATCCTGCCGTACAGATGGACAGCATGCAGGCTATCAATTCAATCACAAAACAAAAAGTTCAGGAGCTAATGGATCTGTCTACTCTCTATTTGTCAGGAAACAGAAATACGGAAATAGACACGGTGATCTATTCCCAGATGCAAAGTTATTTCCACAAGCCGGATTCTTTAACTTTTAAGAGGTTATTCAGGGAACTGGACAGCATGAAGGTAAGATCAATTAAAGTGAATAACCTCAGTGTTTATAAAGAATTTTATAAAAAGGATACCCTGGATTATGCCAAATTCAATGTAGAATACTTCGACAGTAAGAATAAATCTTTAGGGAATTTTGAAAAGAATGCACAGTATATCCTGCTATCAACACCTAAGCTAAAAAAAGAGTTTAAATTTTATTTCCTGGATTTTTATTCTAAACCGCTTAAGAAAGACAGCACCTCTGTAGGAGTTACCAAATAGTCTAAGGGAATATCATTTTCCCATACGTCATCAATATATTCATCGGGGTCAAAGTAATTGACTCCGATTTTTTTTAATTCTTTGCATGCACTTTCAAAAAAAGCATCATAGAATCCTTTGCCATAGCCTACTCTATTCCCCTTTTTATCACAATACAGTAAGGGAGTAATAACATAATCAAAACAGATTTCTCCGGAATCTTCATTGGAAGCCGGCTCAGCAATCCCCCAGGCACTGGTTTCAAAAGCAGTATCTTTAAAAATTTCGACACTGATCAATTGATCACCTACTACTTTAGGCACATAAACATGTATATTCTGCTCTAAAAAATACTGGATGAAGATTTGGGTATCTATCTCATTAAACTTCTCAATGGGAATGAAAACATGTACTTTCTGGCCTTCATAAGGCGTAAAGAAGTTTAAAAACTGAGCCAGTATTTTTTCGGATAACAAGAAAGCCTCATCACGGGACAAGGCTTTTCTTTTTTGCATATATTTTTTTCTAAGATCTGCTTTCAGCATAATGATTATGCATTTTCAGAAGGTTGTACTATTTTATATAATTTGTCAGACAAACGAACTCTAAATGGAATTTCAAAAGTGATCTGATCTCCTTTTTTAGCCGTTTCACAAGGACCTCCATTGGCATAAATTTCTGTAATGGTAAGTTCCTGCTCTCCCGTGGTAGGTCCCGAAATTAATATTCTATCGCCTACGGAAAGTTCTTTATTCTCTATTAAAAACTGTCCGATTTTTGATTTTGAATAATAATGCTCTGCTTTTCCAACCTGTACTTTTTTTACCGTAATTTTCTGACGGATATTTTTTGTTTCCGCTTTTGCTAAAGGTTTATGGGGCAGATCACCTGATTTTTTAAACTTCAGGGCATCAGATTTTCCTTTTCTGAAAACCTTATTTCCTACCTGTAACCCTTTTCGTAACTTCACTTGCTCTTCCAAAGGTAGATGTATGGTTTCCAAGCATTCTGTAGAGCAACAATTTTCCATAGCAGCTTTACAGTCGTCACATTGAATAAACAATAAATGACAGGCATCATTAGAGCAGTTCGTATGGTTATCACAAGGCTTACCACACTGGTGACACTGCGAAATAATATCGTCTGTAATACGTTCTCCTAAACGGTGGTCAAATACAAAGTTTTTACCAATGAATTTACTTTTTATCCCTTCTTCTTTAATCTGGCGGGTATATTCAATGATTCCTCCTTCTAATTGGAAAACATTTTTAAAACCCTGATGCTTGAAGTAAGCACTGGCTTTTTCGCAACGGATTCCACCGGTACAGTACATCAACAGTTTTTTATCTTCTTTAAAATCCTGTAACTGTTCGTTGATAATGGGCAAACTTTCTCTGAAATTTTCTACGTCCGGAGTAATTGCCCCTTCAAAGTGCCCAACTTCACTTTCGTAATGATTTCTGAAATCCACTACAATAGTGTCGGGATCTTCAAGCAGATCATTGAATTCCTGTGCTTTCAGGTGAATTCCTTTATTGGTAACATCAAAAGTAGCATCATTCAAACCATCAGCTACAATTTTATGTCTGACTTTTATGGTTAATTTTAAAAAAGAATGGTTATCCTGATCTACTGCTACATTTAATCGAATTCCCCTCATGAAATCATAGACTTCCAGCGTGTCCCGAAAAGCCTCAAATTGATCCGCGGGAACGCTCATCTGAGCATTAATTCCTTCATGGGCAACATAAATACGGCCAAGGGCATCAAGGGCATTCCAGGCTATAAACAGTTCGTCGCGAAATTTTTTGGGATCTTCAATGTTGGCATACGCATAGAAAGACAGTGTAAGACGATCCTTACAAGCTTCATCAATAAGTTGAGCTCTTTCTTCTGCGCTTAAGGTGTTATACAGTTGCATGCTATAAACGTTTTAAGTGAGAAAAATATTTTTGCAAAGATAATCATTTTTCAATAAAGTGTATGACCAGTGAGAACCAGACCTCTAAATGCTGAATAAGAAATTTCAGACAAATGGATACTGAAGATCTTTTTTAAATAAAAATATTGTATCTTAAACAGGCATTATTTTTTCCGGACAGGTTACAAAATGTCACATTTTTTCTTTAATAATTTTTTAAGTTTTGTTAATAGAACGCCGAAGATTATGACATAATATATAAAATGACATAATACCCGTTAAATTTTAGTTAAAATTGAAACATAGCATACTAATTGCTTACTTATTTAACATTAAATTTGTTTACTCAAAAACAAAAAAAGGAAATTAATTAATAAACAAGAAAGATATACAATGAAGAGTACTTTAAAAAAACTATTACCATTTGCAGTAGTAGGAGTTGTCTCCGGTGCTACTACCGTTGGAGCAATACAATATTTTGGACATAACTCCAACAACGGAGATCAATCTTATTTCACTACATCAGCCCCTAACACTACATTTGCAGGGATGAACACTGGCGCAGTGGGAGATGACTTCGTAAAAGCAGCTAAAACAACTGTTCCAGCTGTAGTCACTATTAAAAATTATCAAAGCAGAACTTCCAGCAGAGCTTCAGAGCAGGATCTGTTTGACTTTTTCTTTGGAGATCCATTCGGAGGCGGAGGAAGAGGCCAGCAAAGACAGAAGCAGCAGGTTCCGGACAATATGCCTTCAGGAATGGGATCCGGTGTGATCATTTCTCCGGACGGTTATATTATTTCAAACAATCACGTAGTGGCAGGTGCTAACAAACTTGAAGTGGTATTAAGCAACAAGAAATCATATATAGCCACTTTAATAGGAACCGATCCCAATACAGATATTTCTTTATTAAAGATCGAAGAGAAAGGACTTCCTTACTTAAACTTTGCCAATTCAGATAATATAGATGTAGGACAATGGGTGCTTGCTGTAGGAAATCCACTGGGATTAAACTCTACCGTAACAGCAGGTATTGTTTCTGCTAAAGGAAGAGGAATCGGTATTTTAGGAAGCCAGGGTAAAGCAGCCAATCCTATTGAAAGTTTTATTCAGACCGATGCTGCCATTAACCCTGGGAACTCCGGAGGAGCGTTGGTCAATACCAATGGAGAACTGATTGGTATTAACTCAGCAATTCAGTCTACAACAGGATATTATCAGGGATACGGATTTGCTGTACCGGCTAATCTTGCCAGAAAAATTGTTGAGGACATCAAAAAATTCGGAATTGTTCAGAGAGGATTCTTAGGGGTTCAGTCTTTAGACCTTTCCAATGACCAGCAGGTTTTATTGTATAATAAGCAAAACAAAACGGATCTGAAGGCAGGTGCCGGAGTGTATGTTACAGGATTTGGAGATAACAGCGGCGCAGAGAATGCAGGGCTGAAAAAGGGTGACATTATTACTAAAATAGATAATTATGCCATTACAGATTTTGCTGATCTTTCTATGTCTATTGGAAGCAAACGTCCTGGTGATAAAGTTCAGGTAACCTACATAAGAAATGGTAAAGAAAACACCAGTATGGTAACCCTTAGAGATCAAAAAGGAGGAACATCAACGAGAACCAAGGCAGATCTTAGTGTAACTGAAAAAATAGGTGCTGAATTCCAAAGCATTGATGAAAGAACGAAAGCATATTATGGCTTAAATAGTGGAGTGATTGCTAAAAATGTTTTAGAAGGAAGCGAGATGGCTAAAGCAGGAATTGTAGACGGTTATATCGTTACAGAAATCAATGGTAAGCCTGTAAATTCACAGAAAGATGTGGAAAGTTTACTGAATAAGTTCTCAGGAACTATACAGATAAAATATATGGACGACTACGGAAGAAATTACCAAAGAGGATTCAAAATGCCATAATGGAAAAAAGACAATAGTCTTTCCATATTAACAAAAAACGCTGCAGAAATCTGCAGCGTTTTTTTTATTTTATTTGGGTTTATTCATTTTCTCAGCAATCTTTTTTTTCTTGTTCCGTTCATAAATTACTTCTACAATCTTACCGCCAATCCAGGAAAACGGAAAAAAAGTAAGAAAGATAGAAATCTTATAAAAGGTAGGATGATAAGGGAATATAATAATATCCAACATCGCTATAAACAGCATAATAAAGCCTATAAGGATAGCATAAGCTACTTTGGCATATTTAACAATGATTGCTGTTGCAACACCGCCTATGGTAGTTCCCAATCCGGAAACAAACAACAGGAATCCAAAGAAAGCCTTATCATCTTTCATGCTGAAAAGGAATCTTTGCCAATGCTCAAACGGAGCAAAAGCTTCAAAAGTAACCCATTGCGGAAAAGCTCTTATACCAAGAGTAATAATAAGCCCGGTTATCCCCAGACCTACCAACACCGCAATTGTATTTCTTATAAAATTCATTAATCCTGATGTGCAATCATAGAAATTTCAATATCCACATTTTTAGGCAGACAAGAAACCTGTACCGTTTCACGTGCCGGGAAGCTTTCTGCATCTAAATAAGAAGCATAAATATCATTCATTACAGCAAAATCATCCATATTCTTAAGGAAGATTGTAGCCTTTACAACATTTTTGAAAGTCATTCCTGCTTCAGTAAGAATAGCTTCCAGGTTCTTCATTACCTGATGAGTTTCTTTTTCAATTCCCTCTACCAATTTACCAGTTGCAGGATCTACAGGAATCTGTCCGGAGATATATAATACTCCGTTTGCCATATTGGCTTGTGAATAAGGTCCGATTGCTGCAGGTGCATTAACTGTGTTTATTATTTGTTTCATAAGTGGATATTTATTTTTTTTAGATCATATTGCAATCACCATCTGCTGTATGTACTTGATTGAAAATTCTGTCAACAGCGATTTCATTAGAATATATTTTGGTTGCAAATATAAAATTTATATTCTCAAATGCCAATCTGATATTAGAAAGGTGCATTGGGCTGAGTAAAACTTCTGTCTTTATACTTCAGAGCATCGCTTAAGATATTGGCTTTTATCCCAATAAAGAAGTCGTATACCTTATACTGTCCGAAAGGAACCCAGTTAAAGTTAATGGTAAAACTTCGCTGATCCCTTGAGAATCCTATTCTCGTATACGCCAGTTCTTTAGTGACCATATCATAATGCGTGCTTCCATTGATATTCCAGTAAGGTGTCAGCTTAATACTACCGTCCAATCCTATGGATGCAATTTTACTTCCAAACCTGCTGAGACCTTTTGAATAAGCATAGTTTGCATTGACATTCAAAGTCCATGCCTGATCGAAATGAGCATAATTATCGTCATCAAAATAATAGTTTTCATTTCGGACTTCTCCTTTCGAGGAATATTTTTTACCATAATCAGTTTTCTCACCAAAAATTTCACTGCTTAGAGGATAAGACAATTGGATATTGAAGCCCTGTACACTAAAATGTCCGAATTCTTCTGTTCTGATCCCTGTGTCCTGCCCCGGAATAAATGCAATTCTATACGGATCAAGGGTAAGGCTTGTATTGACGGTAAGTTTACTGTTGAAGAAAGAAGACTGCCCGTTGATTGAAAGGATGGACCATGGGTGATCTTTAGCAGCAAAATTATAGCTTCCTGAAAGATTTAAGGATTCAAAAATCTTAAGTTTTTTTACTCCTGTGGAATCTTTCTTAGACTTTACTTTCATCTCAATATTGTTCCCCACATTAAATCCTAAAGCTCCTACCAATCCGCTGGACGGGCTTCCTACAATTCCTTTTTCAAAGATAGAATAAGGAGTAATGGCCCCGGTTGCGTTATAATAGTTTTTGTAATATCCAAAGTTTGGACTTGAGAAATCCGGAGAATAGGTAAACCCGATACTTGGGGTCATCATATGCCTGATGGCTTCAACAGAAGATCCTTTTTTAAACTTAAGCATTCCGTACAGTGTTGTCTGAAGACTCGCAGTAGTAGAGAATGTAGAATATCCTGCAAGATTTTTGTCAATCTCATCTACTGTAACATTTTTTACAGGATCATAGTATCTGTTCAATGTTTTTGTTGTCAATGCATTGTCAATATTTGCACTTAAGCTGAATGTAAAATATTTTGCCAAAGTGGTATTTGTTGCCAGTGCGATATTGTTTTTAAGTCCTGTCTGCATTTTGTCCCACATTTCCTTCTTAAAGAGCTCATTCTCCTGTGTGTTCACAAAGTTTGTAAGGTTAAACCCTGTGTTTACCGTAATGTTTTCAAGAAGTCCCTGTCTTACTCCTGTTTTAGATTTAAATAAGTAAAACTGGTTTATGGCAACGTTCATCTGCGGAAGACGGAGATCTGCCAGCCCTGTCGCAAAGTTTTGGGAATAAGATGCCGTTCCGGTGATGGTTACCGGAAGTTTCAGAAATCTCTTGGTAAGTGTTACCGTGGAGTTCTGCTGTGTATTCAATACATTTTGGTTAAAAATATAGTTGTTATTCAGCGGATTATTATAAAACTTTGTACTTACAATATCCACAGATGCACTAAAGGTGAGAAAAGGATTAGATTTTGCATCCTGCGAATGGGTCCAGTTGATTCTATAGGTACTATTCCTGTTATAATCATCCAGTCCTTTAATTCCTCTTACCATAGTTCCGATATCTGCATTAAAGCTACCTGAATACCTGTACTTCTTCTGATAATTCATCTGCGGACGCAGGTTCCAGCTTCCTTTTGTATACACATCGGCAAGCACTTTAAGGTCAAAATGTTCTCCAATAGGCTGATAATACCCAATTCCATTAAGGAAAAATCCTACATCCTCTCTTTCTCCAAAACTCGGGATCAAAATACCGGCTGCTCTTTTATCTGAAAACGGAAGAATGGCAAAAGGCATAATAAGAGGCGTAGGAACCCGCTCAATGTACATTTGAATCGGACCTGTCACAATCTGCGACTTGTTCTTTGTTTTAATCAGTTTGATATTGGAAGCGCGCATAAAGTAGTCTGCCGCAGTATCTTTTTTCTTAATAAAATAATCATCGGTAGTATAATCTGCTCTTTTCATTGCAAACACAGAGTCATTATACTTTTTTGTTTTTTGAGCTATGATTACCCCTTCGCTTTCCTCTGTTCTGGCATTGTAGGCAATAGCCTGTTTGGTTTTGGTATTATAGCTGAATTCGTTGGTTTCATACTTTTTCCCAGCCTGCGTAGTAATTACGGGTTCAATAATTTTCCCTAAAGAGTCTTGTTTTCCGCGGGCATAAATCAGATTTTTATTATCATCTATTGAAATATAATCTGCATCAATCTGCATATCCTGATATACTACCTGGGCATTTTTATTTAAAAAAGTCATCTTTTTAGGGATGTCTCTTCTCTGATCTTCTGCTTTTGTGCGGAGAATATCATCTAAAGATTCTTTTTTTACAACTATGGTATCCTTTTTGGAAATAGTATCATTAACCACATTTTTAGGCAATTTTTCGGGCGTTTCTTGTGCTAAAAAATTGTTAAAAATTAGGATAATTAAAATTTGTAATATATTTTTGAAGACGGTTTTGGCCAATTTTATTCTATATAATTAAGGCCCAAAATTAATATAATTTTTATAACTGTAAGATGCACAAACAAAATTTTAAAATAATTTTATCATTTCTCCTTATTCTAATCAGTAACCTTATTTTTGCTCAAAAGAAGCTTACAATCGTTCTGGATGCGGGACACGGAGGAAGTGATCATGGGGCAAACAGGTCCTATTCTGACATTGGAAGAGTCGCAGAAAAAGATGTTACCCTTGCCATTACCTTAAGATTAGGCGCAATGCTTGAAAAAAACAGAGATTTCAAAGTAATCTACACCCGTAAAATTGATGAATACCCATCTTTATCGGACAGGACTAATCTTGCCAACAGAAGCAAGGCCGATTTATTTGTGTCTATTCACTGTAATTCTTCACAGAGGCCTACCGCTTACGGTACAGAAACTTATGTACAGGGACCTAACCAAAACAACGAAAACCTTGAAGTTGCCAAAAGGGAAAACGATGTGATTTTTCTTGATGAGAAAGATAAGCAGATCTTCGGCTCTTATAACGCTGATTCTCCGGAGTCTTTAATTGCGTTAAAACTTCAGCAGAGTAAATATTTGGAATCCAGTCTTCTTTTAGGAGGATTGGTGGAAGACAACTTTGTGAATAAAGACAAAAGATCTTCAAGAGGGGTTTTCCAGAAAAACCTTCACGTTCTGCGTATGAACGCTATGCCTTCTGTACTGATAGAAACCGGATTTATCAATCATCCGGAAGAAAGCCACTATATAGCTTCTGAAAAGGGGCAGGCTGAAATTGCAGAAAGTATTTACAATGCTATTATTGATTATAAAAAAGCAATCGACAGAAAAAGCGGAGGTACGTTCACCATTAAAAAGCAGGAACCTGAAAAACCGGCAGAAACACCGTTGAAAAATGATTTCAGGATATTACTGATGAGCTCTCCTACCAAATACAATGAGGGAGATCCTGCAATGAAAGGATTGGGTTATATTCTTACCATTAAAGAAAATGGCCAGTACAAATACTATTATGCAGTCACTAATATGGCTTCTGTGAAAGACATTAATCTGAAGTCTGCCAAGGATGCAGGATTTAGAAATGCCTTTGCTGTAGGGTTCATGCCTAACCAAAAAATAAGCATGGGATACTATACCATAGAGCTGTATGCCGGCGATAAACTGAACGGAAATTCTTATATTCTTCAGAACCTTAAAGATGTGGAAAGACAGAAAGACAATGGTGTTTTCTACTATACCTATGGAAAAGTAGCTACTTTGGAGGAAGCAGTGAAACTTCAGAAAGAACTTGAGAACAAAGGAATTAAGAATACAGTGATACAAAAAGTGTATAAATAGTTAAAAATAATTTTGAAGTTAAAAAGTTAATCGTTACTTTTGCAACCTCAAAATTTGGCCTATTCGTCTAGTGGTTAGGACTCAAGATTTTCATTCTTGCAACAGGGGTTCGATTCCCCTATAGGCTACCAAATTTGATATCATGCCGGATTTAAAAATACAAGAAGCGAAATTGCTTTTTAATAAAATCCACTCTAACCCAAAAAGTTATGATTTACAAATCTATGAAGACGGGATTACAGGCAGGGATGATAAAATAAGTTTCAGGCTTTACAGGACAGGAGAAAGGGTTGCTTTTGAAGTAACAATAGATGAACTTACTTTCACCAATACTACTGGGGAATGGAACAACGCGATGATTATGTTGGGAAACACAATCAAAAAAATAGAAAAGGAACAAGAAAATTTAAAAATAGAACAAGCAATAAATAAACTTAAAAAGTACCTTTCGGAAGAAAATTAAAAAATTCAGAAAATAAATTTGGTAGTTTAAAAAAAAGTTTATAGTTTTGCACTCACATTTGAACGATATGGCAAATCATAAATCAGCACTAAAGAGAATTAGACAAAACGAAACTAGAAAACTTCGTAACAGATATTACCACAAGACCGCTAGAACAGCGCTTAAAAGCTTGAGAAATGAAGAGAATAAAGCTGCTGCAACGGAACAACTGCCAAAGGTTATCGCTTTATTGGATAAATTAGCTAAGAAAAATATTATCCACAAAAACAAAGCGGCTAACTTGAAAAGCAAATTGACAAAGCACGTTAATAAGTTAGCGTAATAATATAGTAGGCCCGTTCGTCTATCGGTTAGGACCTCAGATTTTCATTCTGGTAAGAGGGGTTCGATTCCCCTACGGGCTACAAACTAAGAGTTGATACTTATAAAAACAAAAGCTAACACGTTACTTTGGTAATGGAAGATAGAGGGCCCGTTCGTCTATCGGTTAGGACCTCAGATTTTCATTCTGGTAAGAGGGGTTCGATTCCCCTACGGGCTACAAAGAGAAGACTTAATATAAGTCTTCTCTTTTTGTTTTATACCCTATTTATCCGTGATGAATAAAAGCTTTTACCAAAGATAGAACAACGGATGGATCAATCTCAAAAGTTGTGGATTAGGTAAATTGGATTAAACTAAAACTTCTTGTTTGGATGACATTAAATATGTAATTTTTATATTTTGACTTGAAAATAGGATGGAAATAACCTTTTATTCACGCAAAGGAAAAATAATTCGGATGCTCTATTGTAAGAAAGCAAAGAAAGACGACTTTGTCGCTGAATAAGCGATATAAAAAGGTTAGCTTCATCAAAATCGATTTCTAATCGATTCATTCTTGGCCCACTTAAAAATCAAGCATAATAAAAATAGAACTTTGCGTCAAAGAGAAGTTGTATTGATGTAAGTTTATGCTATCCCTCAACTTTTGCACCTGATCCTGAACAACACATTTATACTAATCCAAATTCTTCCACTAAAAGATTACGCAAATCTAACCAATGAAGCAACACAGCGTGATACTTTGCCAGTCCATCTGTGACAGAAAGACCTGTCCTCAATAATTCAGCATACTCTTCCCACCTTCGTACCCTATCTCTTCGTACTTCAAGAAAAAATCCCCCTACACTCCGTTTTAGGGGATTACATTTTCCTAAAATTAAATTTTATTAAAAAAATCACCATAAATGGAAATATTATTTCTTACTTTTCTTTTTAATCGTTAAATTCGCTTAAATTTTTAATTTAAAAACCAATTCCATGAAATTTATTTTACTATCTAGAGGCCAATTCTCATTTAAAAAGACTTTAATAGCGCTATTCCTGATTTCAGCAAACGCTTTATCATTTGGACAGAACAGAATTTATGCTCACGCACAGAGCTCCGGTGTTTTTGGGGTTGCCTGTTTAGGCTGCCGTGTAGAAAATGCCCAAAATGCAATTGGAGATAACGAGGACGACTATTCTACAATGTCGCTGGGAACCGCATTATTAGGAGGAATCCAGCAAACTTTAATTTTCCCGGATCTTAGGTCAGATACAAGGCTGGTAGTAGGCATCGGGACAGACAATATTCCTTTATCTGTACAATTGTTAAGCGGCGTAACATTGGAAACTATGAATGGAGGAACTTCAAACGAAGACCGCAGAACTATAGATATAAGTCTTCTTAAGCTGGGAGCAACTCCTAACAGAGGGACTGTAGAATTCAAACCGACAAAAGCATACGACGGTATACGAATCGGATTAACAGGTGGTGTACTTAGCCTTGGTGGCGGATTCAGAATATATTACGCTTACCAGGATCCTTTAATCAGCCTGATGACACATAGCCAAAGCGGACAGGTTACCCTTGATGGAAATATTGCATTAGAGGGTTCAGAAGTTGTTTTAACCAATACCTCCGGAAAAGAAGTATACCGCTCTACACTGAGATCAAAAACTTTTGAATCCGGACAACCCGGAGGCGTGTACATTATGACTCTGCAGACAAAAGACGGGAAAATGTATTCCAAGAAAATAATGATTAAATAAGTCTATTTTTATATTTCAATCCGGCCGGGCAAATCCAGCCGGATTTTTTTGTTTTATAGTACTACGATTATTAAATAAAAAACAAAAATTTATATTTATGTAAACAAATTATTACATAATCACCATAATATGAAATAAAATTATCAACATAATAATTTTATTTATAAATTTACATAAAGCTAAGAATCAAAATTTTTTACATATGAAAACTAATTTATTATTGAGACAACGTGCTATTAAAGCAGCCATGTCTGCAACATTTTTGTTCCTGATGAGTTCTATGTCTACTGCACAAATTGTAAAAACGTACGCGAGCAGCCAAACCAATTCGGTTACCGGACTCTGCATAGGATGCGGTGTAGTAAATCCACTGAACGCAATAGGAAGTAATGAGAATGATTATTCTACTTTACAGGTTTCAATAGGTCTATTGGCAAGGACAGAACAGACCCTGATCTTCGCTACCTCCAACATTGCCAATAACACCAATAAGCTTGTGATCGGAATCGGCTCAAATGGCACTCCACTATCTGCTCAGGTATTGGGAGGTGTATCCATTGAAACATTTAATGGAGATGTATCTAACAACGACTATCAAAATATCAACAATGATGTTCTCCAGCTGGGAAGTGCAGACCCAAGCAAAGGTGAAATTGAACTTACCATGAACATTCCTTTCGACCGTGTTAAAATAAACGTCAATTCAGGGTTACTGAATCTGGGTGGTGAACTTCGTGTTTATTATACCTATCAGTACAAAGACCCTTTTATTAACCTGATGGCTCATACAGAAGGAGGGCAGGTTACCCTTGATAAAAAACTTCCACTGGAGGGTTCGGAAATTACTTTAACCAACACTTCCGGAAAAGAAGTCTACCATTCTAAACTGACTTCCAATACCTTTGAATCAAGACAGCCACAAGGTTTGTACATTATGACTTTGAAAACGAAGGAAGGAAAAACCTATACTCAAAAAATTATGATGAAATAAAATTCATAAGAAATCATAACGGCAGGCTTTAAAGCCTGCCGTTTTATTTTAGAAAGTATATTTAAAACGTTAATCGCTAAAGATTAAATAAAATTAAAAAAACTATAACCCTAAATCTCAAAGTATGAAAACACATGTATTGATAGGCCACTGTCTGGTAAAAACAGTATTGCTGGCCTTATTCCTGTTCATGATAAACCCATCAGCTTTTGCACAGACAAAAACGTATGCAAACAGCCAGACCAATCAGGTTTATGGCATCTGTTTAAACTGTGGTATACAGAACTCAGAAAATGCCGTTGGAAACAATGAAGATAACTTTGCTACTTTCCTTATTCCTTTGGGCGTTGCTGCAAGAATAGAACAGACATTAAACTTTCCGGCGACAGATCCCAGTCTGAAGAAAATTGTAATAGGTATTGGGACAAGTGAATCTCTTTTATCTGTACAGCTTCTGGCAGGAGTTTCCATAGAAACATTTAATGGGAATACCTCCAATAATGATTACAAAATAGTAAACAATGACCTGTTAAAAGTGGGATTTACAAATCCTTCCAAAGGGACTATTGAAGTCACCACAACCCAACCTTTTGACCGGGTAAAAATAAGCCTTAACGCAGGACTACTTAATCTCAATGGAGGCCTTAGAGTATATTATGCCTATAAAACGGTAGATGACAAGGTATATGTAAACAGCGAGAGTCATCTGGCTTTTGGAGAACCTTGCCCTGAATGTGTAGAAAATCCACAGAATGCCCTAGGCCCGAATGAAAATGATTATATGAAATTGAGGAAAAAACCAGGTGTGATTGATGTCCAGCAGGATCTGTATTTTCCAGCTGTAAAAACTTTTACAAAAGTAGTGATTGGTATCGGAACAGATACACCTCCTCTTTCCTCTTCTCTAAACGGGCTGGGCATACATATATTACAGAATGGTTCAACCCCTTTTGACGAAAGAATGAGACCAGAAATAAAGATTGATCCATTAAATCCTGGCAGGGGAACCATCGAATTCTGGACATCACTCCCCTATGACGGTATAAGGTTAAACTTATATATGAATCATTTACGGATTTATTATGCATATCAGGAGTCTCTTCATCTTAATGCCTGTTCCCATGTTCCGTTTAATCCTTTTTATTATTTTTCCTTTAATGGAAATACAAACAGTACGGTTCCCGGCTTTAATTTTAGTTCTTCTTCTATTCCTGTTTACAAAAGCGATATGATCTGCAATCAGGCGCTTACTTCGCTTTCCCCTCCATACACTCTTGAAAGCCCTGAAATTCCTGCTTCGCTGCTTACAGGTGATATTAGTATTTCTTTTTGGGCCAGTATCAATGAAGGAGATAAAGATATCCCTAATCCTGATGATCCAGATGAAACCATTCCACCCACCGGACCACAGCCTTTTCTTACAATGGATGCATTCGGGCAAAAAATTAACATCAGTCCTAAAATAATAAAGGTAGGTATGGATGCTGACGAACCTCAAATCGAGAAACAAAATTTCCCTAATCATTTTGTTCATTATACTCTTGTATTAAAAGAAAATCCTGATAATACAGATGGAGGAGCGTGCTTATATATTAATGGTGTATTGGGAGGAGAAACTGATGATGAAGATGTAGATTGTATCACCTGGAACCAAGCCGACCGAAACACTCATAAAAAAATAAAACTTGCTCTGGACCGGGCACAAGTAGATGAGCTGATAATCTATAATAGGGCACTTAATCCAGGAGAAATCCGTACGCTGGCTAATTCCTATGAAAGACCTAACAGCTCTTCTGCAAATTCTGTTTCAAATACAGATGCTATGAGAACAATTCCTGCAGAAGAAACGCTTACGATTTCTCCGAACCCTACTACCGGAACAGTGACTCTTGATGGAAAAATTCTTCTGGCAGATTCTGATATATCTATAAGAAACACCTCGGGAATGGAAGTTTACCATGCAAAGATTACCTCTAAAACTTTCGATTTGCCTTCTACAATCCCAGGAGGAGTTTACTTACTTATCCTGCAGACAAAGGATAAAAAAGTTCATACCCGAAAGATCATCGTGACAAGATAATCTTTTTGAAAAATACAGTATGACATCATCCTGATGGTGTCATACTTTTCTACAACAAAAAATCAAATCCCACTATATGAAAACACATTTATTTTCAGCGCACCATCTGGTGAAAGCCTGGTCACTAATTTCTATGCTGTCTCTAATGACCACATTTTCTTTTGCACAAAAAGTGTACGTCAGCAATCAAAACTCGCAAATCTATGGAGGATGCTTACTCTGTTCTTTACAAAATCCACAAAATGCCGTCGGATCTAATGAAAACGATTATTCTTTGATGCAAATTCCATTGGGTATTGCTGCAAGAATAGAACAAACATTAATTTTTCCGGCAACAACAAAATTAAATAAAGTTGTTATTGGTATTGGAACAGGTCAAACTTCTTTATCTGCTCAGCTGCTTGGCGGGGTAGCAATAGAAACATTTAACGGAAACGTTTCAAACAATGATTATAAAATTGTAAACAGTGAACTTCTCAAAATTAATATATCAAACCCAAGTAAAGGAACAATAGAATTTATTGCCACCAAACCCTATGATCGCGTAAGAGTAACTTTAAACAGTGGATTGCTTAATCTGAACAGCGGGCTTAGTATATATTATGCCTACCATATACCTGATGGCTGTACTTTTCCTGCTTTTGATCCTGTACAATATTATTCCTTCAACGGTAATATCAATGATATGATAGCTGGTTTTAATATGGCCAGCACCGCTACTCCCCTATTCAAAAATAACACAATATGTGGTAAAGGGCTCGGAGCATCAGCAGGATCTCCTTACAGTTTAAAAGCTGGATTCAACTTAAATGGCAAGGCTCTTTCCGAGGTCATCCTTAATCATACTATAGCATTCTGGGCTAAAACAGAGCCAAGACAGGCTGGTTCTTCATCACCTGCCCTAATGGTTGATACAACTCCTGAAAGAGTCCGCATAGCTCCAGATAGTATAAAACTTATGTTACGACCTCCTAATTTTGGGCTCACTGATAACCTTTCTGATAATTGGGGTATTACTCCGGCTACGGAATGGAATCATTATATAATAATTAATAATGATGGGATTCTCAGAATCTACAAAAATGGGGAATTACTTTTTGTTGATAATCGGTATGTTGTTCTGGACCTGAATAATTATCAGACAATACTTAATTTAATAACCGAAGCTACGAACACTATTATCCTTGACCGCTCAGAAATAGATGAATTTGTGGTGTATGACAAAGTTCTTACAACAGATGAAATAAAAATATTATTCAATTCATACAAAGGGATTAGTTCTAACTTATCCAACATTTCCTCTGGGGCTTCAGTAATAAAAGCAATCCCGGAAAAGGAAGCACTCAGCGTCACACCTAACCCCACCACAGGACAAATTACCCTGGATGGAAGTATTCTTTTAGTAGATTCAGACATTTCTGTAAGAAACATATCCGGAAAAGAGGTCTATCAATCGAAATTCATTTCAAAAACTTTTAATCTCCCAGTTACCCTTCCGGGAGGAGTTTATATCCTTAGTCTACAGACAAAAGATAAGAAAGTGTATACCCGTAAGATTATTTTAACACGGTAGAAAATAATATAGTAAGGCAGACAGCTTAGCTCTGCCTTATTTTTAATATAAACTTATTTAAACACAACAACCAAAACTCTCAAAATATGAAAACTTATTTATTTTCAGGCTATCGTTTCATGCAAACGGTAATCTGGGCCTATTCGCTGATCCTCAGTACTTCTCTGTACTATGCACAAAACAAGATCTATGCAAGTTCACAAGCAGTGTTTTCTGAAGGATTATGCGTAGGATGTAATGTTCAAAACCCCAACAATGCTGTTGGAAACAATGAAGACAATTATTCTTCCCTGAAAATTCCATTAGGAATAGCCAATAAACTCGGACAAGTTTTATATTTTCCAGCAAGTACAAAATTATCAAAACTTGTCATTGGTATAGGCACTGGCAACAGTGCGCTCTCAATAGCCCTTCTCAATGGAGTTACAGTAGAGTTAATGAATGGAAATGATATTTATTATGGTGCTATAAACATAGGCAGTAACCTTCTTAAGATTAGTACCCAAGATCCACAAAGAGGAATTATTGAGCTTCCTTACATCACTGTTCCCTATGACCGTGTTAGAATAACATTAAACTCAGGACTTCTAACCTTAAATGATGAATTCAGAATCTATTATGCCTATCGTATGGATATTCCAATATGCTCCTCTCCACCTAATCCACTTCTTTATTATCCTTTTAACGGAAATACAACAGACACCGTATCAGGTGTTAGCTTACATACCGTAAACAATAACCCTGCGTTCAAAAACAATCAGGTATGTAATCAAGGTTTAGGACCAATACCTTTAACAGATCAAAGTTATAACCTTCAAAGCCCTCCAATGTTTACATCTATTCCTACAACACCAAAAACCATTTCATTTTGGGCACGTGTTGATGCCCCTGAAGAGGGGTTTTCACCACCTTTTCTTAATTTAGAAGCTTTCGGAAGACATATTAAGATAAAACCTGAAAATGCACATTTGGGGTATGGTGTTGATTCTCCTTATGACCTTGTATTCCCCATCACTTCTGGTAAGTTTAACTTTTATACAATGGTTTTTGAGCATGAATGGTTTCGAAGTGGTACTATCCTAAGGCGTGGCAGAGTATGCTTATATATTAACGGGCAGCCAGCCTATATTACTGATCCAATAGACCCCCAAAAAAACTGTTTACAATGGATAGGGTATCCTATAGCTAAAAAGTATTTCGAAATTTCTGTCAATGGGGCACAACTTGATGAGTTAGTCCTCTATGACAGAGTACTTCCTCCTCTGGACATACAAGTATTATACAATTCTTATAATATTCCAGTCTCACCTGTTCCGTCTACAAATAAAGGAGCAATCACCAATGAAATACTCACTGTAACCCCTAATCCTACTACCGGACAGATTACCCTGGATGGAAACATGCTTTTAGTAGATTCAGATATTTCCGTGAGAAATATATCCGGAGAAGAAGTATACCATTCGAAATTCACTTCAAAAACGTTTGATCTTCCCTATACTTTGCCAGGAGGTGTGTATATTCTTACCTTACAAACGAAAGACAAAAAAGTATATACCCGTAAAATTATCTTAACAAGATAAAACTCATCGTATTTAGTTCATATAAGAAGGCAGGCCTAAACAGCCTGCCTTCCTATATACTCCCATTTATGATCTTCCATTCTTGTAAAGCAGCATCAACGCTCTTCTTATTATACAAAAGCCCCGGTCAAAATTGGCCGGGGCTAAATGAAACAAAATAGCTATGCTAAAACTATTTTTTAATCAGTTTTTGCTGATATACTGCTTTATCCGTTACTGCTTTTAGAATATACATTCCTTTTGGTAACATACTCATATTGATCTGTCCGTTGCTGAATGGCGTATTCACCAATTTACCTGAAGCATCGTACACAGAAATAGTTACAATTTTCTCCTGAGTTTTGATCATAAGAATATCTGTAACCGGGTTCGGATAAATACTAAACTCCAGTTTTTTCACCTCAGCGGTAGCTAACGTAGAACCAAGGCTGTTTACTGTGATTGTTTTTTCTGCCGTCTTACCATTAGAATTAAAACGGATAACAATACTGGCTGTTCCCGAAGCAACAGGAGTCAATACCAGCTCATCATTATTATTAATTACTGCGGAAACTACTGCCGGATTGTCATTTGACTGTATAGTCTTCACAATTGAAGCTGTATTATTGTCTTCATCAGAAACCCCTGTTTTCAAATCAATTGTAGTCACATTTCCTACAGTAACCTGTGAAGGCAGCGTATTGTTCACCACCGGAGCTGTATTATCCGGGAATACCGTTAATGCAGGGAACCAGTAATAGTCACTCAATATTCTCGTACTGGTAAGGCTACCATTAGCATCATAGATATGAACCCAGTTTTTTTGATAATGGCCTCCTGTTTCGGTAGTATTTACAATAAGTTCTCCCGTCACTGGATTTACACGTAATCCTGCTCCATAAGGAGTCTGCTTGTAAGTTCCCGTCTGTCCCGGAATGGTAATAAAATTTTCATTAAAGCTTTTAGCCGTTACATCAAATTTAACGATCCTGTTTCCGGAACCCCAACCTGCAGATATAAACCAGTAGAGTGTATTTTCTGTGTTGCTTGCTGAAAAACTTCCTGCATTCCATGCTCCCCAAGGATCAGGATATGTTGTGGTAGGAATGACATAGAACTGAGTGGCAAAAGTAGTAGGATGGATATTTACTACCGCCTGACTCTTAATGGCCCAGATACTTCCGTCTTTAGCCTGAGTAACAGAATAGAAGTCTCCGGTAATGGTAGTAACAAGGGTATCGGTTTTAGGATCAATGACTAAAATACCTTCTCCCTGTTTTACTGCAAACACATATTGTGAAGTACGGATCATGTTTCCCACCTGATCACTGTAAGGTCCTCCTGCACCTGCCGTACCTGGAATTAATCCTCCAACCTGAAGGTTATCGATATTAAATAAATAGACTCCATTGGAAGCTCCGATATATCCTTTATGCTCATTTACTCCTACAAATGATCTTCCATCACCTCCTCCGATATTATCAAATGCGGCTAGTTTCTGCATTGTTTGCGCATTGGCAACCACCAGTCTTCCTCCAGGTGTATATTGAACATCTCCAGGGTCTGCCTCCTGCTTTGATACAAAGTAAAACTTATCCCCATAAATGGTTCCAAATTGGGTAGTGGCTCCAAAAGCATGGTTGTTATTAGCCTCACTATATACACGGTAACTGATCTGTCCGTTATTATTTATAAAGTTTACCGATCCGTTTGTATGGCCGAACCATTCTTCATTAACGATAAAGAAACCCTCTGTAAAACTTGTCGGATTAAAACGATTAGCAGGGTTCATCAGACTCATAAGGCTTGCAGAAGCAACATAAGGAGAAACCGGAGTCATCGTAGAAGAAATGGGAACTGAAGTGAATGAAGGATTGAAATTCCATACATCCCATGAACCGTTTTGCAACGTACGGGAAGATGCTCCTACCCCGGAGTATCCAAAATTAGCGCTTGCAGGATTTTTTATCCAATAAGACCAGTATCCTTTAGTTGCCCATCCGGACTGCCAGTGGTCGTTAGCATCCACTCCGGTATAATTATCAAAATTATATGCTGTGGTATTAACAATTCCGTTTACCGGAGAAATCGGAGATGCTGTATTTCCGTTATAATACAGGGCATTGAGATTTTGCCCGTCCAGATCGAAACCAAAACCTCCAACTGCTGTTCCCTGTGGTGTTCCCTGATAAAGCAGTGTAAAAAGTCTACGATCTTCTTTAGCAATTGCTTTAATCATGTCTGCGCCTGTAGCAGTTCCGTTCCATCTGAATCCCCAAACCAGGGCATCCGGATTTTTACTGTCGTTCCACTGTACTACAAAAGCAGCTTCGTTTGAGCCTGTTCCTACCCAATACTTAATCTCGGAAAAACTGATTGATGGTGCTACAGCTGCTCTAAGCTGACTTGTTTCCGTTCCCTGAATATCATTTCGGAGAACACCCTGAACTTTTATCTGTGCATTGGTAAAAAATGCAAATAGAAAAAGCAGAGTAAAAAGATAAAACTTTTTCATTTCTATTAATTTAAAATTTATTGTATGGTCTACTGTTATTTAAAGTATAAATCATAAGCTCCTGAAACTTCTGTAGAAACTTCGCCTACCCATCCGGCTTCCTGATTGATTCCCGTGTATACTTTGACAAAGTCGATACCCGGAAGTTTTACATATCTGCCATTCCTGTCTACCGCCCAGGAAATATCAATATTAGAAGCATCATCTTTATTGGGAGCATTGTCTGCGTAGCCAAATTCATATGATTTTCCTACCCAATACGATCCTGTTCCGCTTTGATCATAATAATTATCTTTAAGCTTAGTCCCTGTAAAACTGTAAGAAGCATCGGAAAACCATAAAGGATAATAACTTTGTAAATGGAACATATTCTTTGTTTTAAATCCATTATTCCCAAGATTATCCTGCCATTTGATGTATTCTGTGTCAACCTGCCAGCCTAAACTTCCAGAAACAGGAGGTTTATTCTCAGCGGGCTTGAAATAAGTTATGCTATAATCTTTTACGGTTGTATTTTTAAAATGCTCACTTCCTGCAATTTCGTACCATTCATTATCATCAGGCTTTCCGTTTTTGTTTCTGTCGTAGGCCACTACAATAATTCCCGGTTCACAGGATCCTGAACGGGGGTCAGCAGCTGTATTTCCAAAAAAGGCATTTCCAAGGATTTTAAAATCTCTTCCATTCAGGTTGGGAATCGTATGATCAAATCCAAAAACGACATAGCCTCCAAAACCACCAAGGCTTATTTCCTGAAAACTGGAGCCTATCAAAGATTCTCTTGCTTTCTGAAGCATATTTTCAGCAGTATTTCCCGGTTCATATTCGGGAATCTTATTCATAAACTGTCCGGGAGCCGGGCGATACTCAAAAACCTCAGCAATATACTTGCTGTAGGTAGCCGCTTCTTTTTCCACTATTATTTTAGAATGATAGGTATGAACATTCCCATTACTTTCTATCTTAAGTGTCAATGGATAAGTAGCAACTACCGGACTGATAAATTCAAGTTCTGAACTTTGAGAAATAATGGAATCTTTCACACTCCAGGTAAAGTTTCCTGAAATATTGGTGGGAATGCTCAGAACTTCAAAACGTTCAATAGTATAAGAGTCATCCAACCCGTTAAATACAAAATTATCCTCATCATCATGTTTACAGGCTGTCATTCCTATGAGAAGAAATGATAAAAAACCTGTTTTTAAGTAGGTGAAAGTATTGATCTTCATGTTTATCAGTTTTAATTATTTATATAGAAAAGTAAAATGGGCAGGGATATTTCCTCCCTCGGTTTTCCATTTGAAATGGCCATTTTTATCGAAACAGTACACGAAGCCCATTGCAACATAGTTCCGGGCATCAGTAATATAAACATCCTCTGTAATTGGGTTCACAGCAATTCCGTAAGGGGTTTTTATAACATTTTCATATTCCTTATCAAAAATTCTGTCAGAAATAATCTGTTCTGTTTTTACATCAATAATCCCGAATGTTTTTTGAGAGGTATGGGTATTGTAATTGAATTCATTTCCATAGAAATAAAGTTTGTCATTCACAATCGTCATCTCGCTTACCGCCATATGAAAGTCTTTTTTTATCGTCCCTGTTGCAGCGTCAATCAGATATAAACTGGAGGGCACTGAATAATAATCTCCCCGGGAGCTTACATACAGGTCACCATAACTGTCTTTTTTAAGCCGGTGAAGATTAATGGCAACATCTATTTTTCTGGTTTCTGTAAAACTATTTAAATCGATTACAGAGACTGTTCTGTCGTAGTTTGGAGCCATATATCCTCCGGAATTGGCTACAAAAAGCTGATCCCCAACAATTTCTATTTCCTCAGGCTGATATCCCACTGCGGCCTGGCGTTGTATAGCCAGAGAAGCTGTATCTATTTCCACTATTTTACCTTTGGGTGCATTAGGATTGATATCTACAGGGCCTGCATAACTGCTGGCATAGCCCTTTCCGTTTTTAAATGTTAAATATCTGCAGTTCTGTAAGGGGATGGACGTTATACGTTTGGCTGTTTTAGCATCCAGCACTTCAATTTTATTGGAAACATTGACCACGATATACAGTTTGCTTCCGTAAATTTTAATATCATTTCCTACATCCCCCAATTCTTTGATCACATTAGGGTTCACTTCTGCATACATATTCCGATAGTAAGTTCCTTTGGTATAGTCGAAAAAGTCAAGGGTACATTTATTGCTTCCCATATTCCCTTCATTCAATACGTAAAAGCCTTTAATAGCAGTATTCTCAGGTGCTGCCAACCCTTCCACCACTTCCTGACGGACGATAATATCATCGGTACGGCAGGCCACAAAAAAAACCAATATGAAGAGCAGGAGACAAAAGTTTATTTTTCTCATAAGGTGAAGTTTAGACTAATTTTAAAATTTCTTCCCGGCATGGGATAGTTTCTGACCACGTCATAATATTGATTGAAAATATTATTCATTTCAAGGCTTAGCTTAAACTGATGTCCTGAGTAGTCAAATCTTTTCTGAACAGATAAATCATGGGTATACCAGGGCTGGACAAAATTATACTGAATATTATCCTGTTGCCCATCGTAACGTTCTCCAACATAGATCACGCTGTAGTTGAAATTCCAGTCACGGTAGTCTGCCATCAGTGTAAAAGATCCACTATGCCAGGGCGTGTAGGGGATCTGCTTTTTATAAAAGGTATCGCCCGGGGTGATATCATCTCCCGGATTACTGATATCTTTCGCACTTTGATAGGTATAAGAGAGTAATGGTTTGATTTTTACGTTGCCCCACATCATTTCTGCCTGAACATTTACATCTGCTCCTATGATATCAACCAACCCAAGATTCATCATCATCCAGCGGAACATATTTCCTGTGGGTGCCGCAACTATCTTATCTTTTACCCGGTTGTAATAGCCATCTACCTTCGCATAAAAAGCTTTAAAAACAGGATGATTATATTTTTTCTGATAGGTAAATCCTACATCATACTGCGTAGTAAACTCCGGTTTCAGAAAAGTACTTCCAATATTGGTATAATAAAGATCATTGAAGGTGGGGAGTCTGAAAATCTTTTTATAGAAAGCCCTAAAAGTAAGCTCCGGAACAGTAGCCGGCTGGTAGCTCATAAAAACAGCAGGAGTCCATTCACTTCTGTCCTCAGGTCTTTTATTCCGTTCTACTTCTTCAAAAGTAAAAGTACCCAGCAAACTTCCTAAAACTTTAAACCTGTTCCATTGATAGGTAGTAGCCAAAGCCACCAATGTGGTATAGCGGGTAGGATAAGAAAATTGATACAGGTCTGCATCCAGATTATTGTACTGGAAATCCCCGCTCAAACTAATATCCCAATTGGAACTCACTGTATATAAATTGGAAGAAGATATATAAAGCTCCCTTTGAATGTAGGTATTATCTGAATATTTAACTAACTGAGACTGTACCGTATCCAGAAAACGGGTATAATCGTAAGCAAATTTTGCTTTAAGCTGAGTTTCGAATTTAGGGAATAACTTTTTCCTCAGATTGGCCTGTACAAAATAGTTCTCATCAAACATCCTTGCCCCTCGCCCATCAAAACGGCTGTTAACAACAGGAGCAGGAATACCCCGATTTGAAATATATCCATATCCACGGATATTCCAGTTTCCGTTATTTAAAGTTCCATTCAAGGAGGTTTCAAAACGTTTTGCTTTAATATCAGAGTCTCTTCTTTTAGCAATCGTATCATACGCCTGCTCTCCATTAGGATATTTTTTCTCGTAACGGTATTTGTAAATACCATCACTTTGCAGAAATTCGGCACTGAAACTGGCAGAAGTTCTCTGTGATATTTTTTGTTCCAAACGGAAAGAGGGATTGAATAAATCAATGGATGCACTTTTTGCCCTCAAAACAAGATTTGTTTTTCTTGTTCCGGTAAATACTGGTGTTTTGGGCTGCAAATAAATAGAACCTGATGATCCGAAATCTTTTGCCGGCTGAAAGATCTCACTTTTCTGACCGTTGTATAATGATATTTCTTCCAGATCATCCAAAGAATATCTTCCAAGATCCACAAGGCCGTTCTGCGCATTTCCCAGCTGAATTCCGTCATAAAAAACTCCTACGTGCTGGCTTCCCATACTTCGGATATTAATGGTCTTTAAGCCTCCAATTCCACCGTAGTCTTTGATCTGAACACCGGAAAAATACCGTAAGGCATCTGCAACAGAGTGGCTGTTCAGTCTTTCAAGCTCTTCTCCCTGCAATATCTGAGCAGGAACGATTTCTTTAAAGCTCTTTTTATAAATATTGACAGCCTTAATAGCTTCTTCCTTTAAGGTGTCTTTTTTCTTTGTTTGAGAAAACAAGAATTGTGATGTTAACACCAATATTGTGAAAACAACTTTATGAAATTGAGATGTAGTCAGTTTTGCCACCATTAGCTCATTTATGAATAATGATGACGCTAATGGATGTAAGAAAGCAACGACAAAGCACAGTGGTCACTGCACAAAATCATTGTTGTCCTAAAGCTTTATTCCACGAAAGCGTCAAACGTTTATGGTCTGGCAGGTCTTCTGACTTACTCCATTTTTGAAATCCTTCCCATTAAAAAACAGTGGATATAATCTTCAAAAATTTTGGTGTGGAGCTTACAGCAGCGGGTCTGTTCCGGATTCTCACCGGATTCCCTTTTAAAAGCTTTTTACAGCTTACCAAATTTCGGCAAAGATAGAAAATAATTAATATATATTCACAAATAACAAAATGATTTACAATATTATAAAAGCATGTGTACCAAAGGTAAATTTTGAATAGAAAAATACTAAAGTACAATAGAATTCGTGTAAAAATTACAGGTATGATTTTAAACGCAAAGTTTAAATATCTCCCATCTGAATAAGTATGATAAACATTAAACTTTGCGTTAAGGATCAACTATATCCCAATATTCAGGAAAATACTGAACCTTGATTTTGCTTCTATATCTCCTCCTGCAAGATGGGTATAAACAGGAAGCATAACTTCACTTCCAAGACTGAACTTTTTATAGGAAGCCTCAAAGCCCAACTTTCCATATAATGCACTTCCGGCAGTATTAGGCAGCGCTTCATCAAACTGTTTATTCTGAGCATACACTTCTCCCTGAACCCCTGTCTTTAAAGAAAATATAGATTTTTCATTTCCCGCAACCTGATAAAAGCCTGTTGCTGCATAATTCCATTGGTTTCCAAAGCGGTACTTCTTTTTATTTTCTGTTTTAATGGTATAATCTGTATTAAGCAATACCGCAATTTTATTCTTCTGAAATTTATAATTCAAAGCTGCTTGATAATCCCAGCTTCCTGTTCCCAGCTGAAAACTCGGATTAACTCCTGAAATTCCTTTTTCATCAAACTTACCCAAAGGAATTTTTACGCCCAATCCACCGTTCAGCTGATGGAAATTATCTTTCGAACGCATCAGTTGATAAATTCCCATAACATTTAGGTCACCGATCCCATTGATCCTGATATCGCCCTGCATTGTTTTCTTTTCGTGAAAATGAAATGGAAGGCTTGCATAAACACTGAATTTCTTTGTCAACGGAATTTTTCCCCAAAGCTGTATGGTATTAAAATACTGATCCTGCGTCAGATCTTTTACAAATAAATTTTCCTTTGCTTTATAATGCTGGGCAAAATACTTGATCCCGATAAACTGAGGATTTAGTAATGACTCAAAACCGGATGACCCATTTCCCGCCGCACAGCCACAGGCATCACAATCATCAAAATCAAAATCAATTGTATTAAAACTCTTTTGGGGAATATAAGCGCTGTCTTTGATTATCTTCGCCTGAATCACAGTACCTATGAGCAAGCTTACAATTAAAATTATCTTCTTCATGTCAATTTAAATTATTCTGCAAATTTTGGATTGGATATAAAATTTTTGTCTGATAGTGTTTTCAGAAAGGCGATGATGAATTGTTTTTCCTGTGTATTCATTGCAATTCCGATATGGTTATTCTGTTTCAGCTGTGGATCGAGATTAGGATGATTTTCTACCCCATCGGTATAAAAATTAAGCACGGCATCTAACGTATAAAATCTTCCGTCATGCATATAAGGAGCTGTATATTCTACATTCCTCAAGCTGGGTACACGAAACTTCATCCAGTCAATCTGATCAAGTGTCACACGATAACGCCCCGCATCTTTAAATTGGGTATTATAATACATCCCTGTATTCCGGAAACTTTCATCAGTAAACAGTTCCCCACTATGACAGGAAGCGCACTTCTGATTAAATACGGCCATTCCCTGCGATTCTGCGGATGTAAAAACCTCCTTTCCCTGTCTAAATCTGTCGTATTTGGAATCAGCAGAGATCATTGATGCCATAAACTGGGATAATGCTTTTAAAACCCTTTCTCCGGTAATATTTTCATCTCCATACGCTGCGCTGAAAAGCCTTTTATACTTCGGATCATCTTTTATTTTCGAAATAGCTTCCGGCATAGAACTGTCCATCTCATTTACATCTGTTATCGGAATAATAGGCTGTTCATTTAAATTATGAATCACGCCGTCCCACATATATCTTTTCAGGAATGCCATATTCTGAATGGGCGGAGCATTTCTGATTCCTATTCTGTCATCCACACCATGGCTTACCGTATGACCGTGATGGGTAAAAGCATTTTCCTGAATATGGCAAAAACCACATGAAATTGTATTGTTACGGGAAAGTCTTCCTTCATAAAATAGTTTCCTTCCCAACTCTACTCCATTTTTTGTTACCGGATTGGCCGATTGATCAAAACTCATCTCAGGAAAATAAGAAGGAAACTGAAGACGATAGACTTCATCTTTCTCCAATGGCTGAATCACCTCATCAGAACAGGAAATAACGCTCATCAGTAAGATCACCAGAAATAATACTGTCTTTAAAAAAAAATTAATCATTGTGAACGTGGTCTACTTTAAACATTTTTGTAAGGTTGTTGGTAACATCTGCCAGATGCTGGCTTGAACCCATCATCATATCATTAGCCGTAGTAAGCATAAGCTGCTTATCACCGCTCAAAAACTGATTCAGATCTGCCAGAATATGGACAGATGGCCTGATCTGAGCTGTAACCCTGGCCGTAGTCGGTAAATTCAGTGTAATTTCCCTGTAAAGATCAGGAGTATTATTAGCTGTTACATTTCCCATGTTCCCTGTATGGTTCATAAATTCAGTAGTGGGAGATCCCGTTCCGTACTTCCCTTCCAGTTTTACAAAAACGTAGCCTGCTGCCCAGGACCAGGACATTCCCTTCTGCTTAGCCTTAGTCCAGAACTCAGCCTGTCCGTCCTGTCCGAGTAAATATGCTTTCTGGCTGATTCCCAAACCGAATTTTATTTTTTTATAATTGTTTTTGGGTATGCCTTCTAGATTCAGATAGACAATTCCGGCTACAGCATCAGCCTGATCTATGATAAATGCTCCTTTGTCAGGATTATTTTCATTGTATTTGAACTCGTTTCCGCTTTCATCAATCAATGCAATATTACTGACTACATATTTCAATGTGGAAAAATTATGTTTTTGCCCTTGTAAGGAAGTTTGTGTCGTCTGGTTTAAAACAATATCTCCTAAGTTATTGAAACCGTTTTCAAATTTTATCTGAAGATTTCCGGGTGTTGTATCCTGAGGATTATCGTCATCCCTGTTACTACAAGCAGAAAAAGAAAATAGAGTTAAGGCAATAAAGAGTAATGATAAAAATTTATAAATTTTCATTGTTGATTTTTTTAGTTGAATACAATTTTTGAATGTGCTGTTTTGAATGTGAAAACATTCTTTTTTACCGCAAAAGGCACAAAGCTTCTTACACTTAAGTTCTTTAAGTGATATGTTTTGCGCATAGTAAGGGCACTTAAGTTTTTGAAAATCTTTTGATTTTCAACTTATCTGGGCTTTTGTGGCTCAATAATGATGTATAACTTAAAAAACCGGAGGTTTGAAAATAGGATTCAGAAACAGAAAAGAATAGGCTGCTTCATAGATAAACTGACCATTGGAAAAAGGAATTTTCCCGGTAACTGAAATCTCTGTGATGCCAGGAAGGATATAAATATCAAGAATTTTTTGCCCCGAATTTTTCGCTTTACTAAATGGCGACGTTTCGGAATCATTAGCTTTTGCCAGCTCTTTGCTCAGGAAACATTTTCCGTTACAATGAATCTCTGGCTTACTTTTATTAATACACAGGGTATTGACAATGTAATCATAATTTACAGCATACTCCACTATAGGTATCAGAGGCCTGAACACCATATAACAAGTAAAGAGTATGCTGCAAAATAATTTCATAGGGTTATTTTTTGCTTAAAGCGGCATCATACCTTCTGCTTACTTCTTTCCAGTTCAGTACATTCCAGATGGCAGAAAGATAGTCTGCTCTTTTGTTCTGATACTTCAGATAGTAAGCGTGCTCCCAAACATCAATTCCCAGGATAGGAGTTCCTTTTTCTTCCACGATATCCATTAGAGGATTATCCTGATTGGGAGTTGAAGAAACAAATAATTTTCCGTTCTTATCCACAGACAGCCAAGCCCATCCGGAACCGAAACGATCCGCACCGGCCTTGCTCATTTTTTCTTTGAAAGCATCTATACTTCCGAAAGACTCATTGATAGCCTTCGCTAACTTTGCTGATGGCTGGGTATTTTTTTCAGGAGTAAGGATCGTCCAGAAAAGCTCGTGGTTGTAATGCCCTCCTGCATTATTTCTTACTGCAGGACTTAATTTTGAAGTCTCAGAAAGAATCTTAATTAAGGTTTCTTTTTCCTGTGGAGTTCCTGCAATCGCTTTATTCAGGTTGCTGGCATACGCTGCACCATGCTTTGAATAATGGATCTCCATTGTTTGCGCATCTATTGATCCTTCCAATGCATTATAAGCATAAGGTAAAGGAGTTTGCTTAAATTGAGCCAGTGTAAACTGAGCCGCCAATACTGCTCCTAAAGCAGCTATTTTCATAATCTTCATAACGTTTTGTTGTATGGTTAAACAATATTTTCATTAATAAGGAAGCTTAGGGCTGGAAGTAATTTAGTTGATCTCAATTAGCAGACAAATACATACTAAATATCTGCATAGAGGCACTTCAGAACTCCATCTTCCAGCCTATTTCAATAATTTCCTGATATCTTCAATCAGAATTTCGCGGTCAGGGTGATATTTCCCTGTTAGCTTTGGGCTTTTCCCATCTGGATCTTCATAATTCAATCCTGAATAATAGAGGATCGGCATATTCTCTTTATTGTATCGGCAGCGGATATTTCCTTCCTGATCTACCAGGGCAATCATTCCACTGTGATTAAGACTTTCCCCTTCATTCTCCTGATCTCCAACATAAATATTGAATTTATCTGCAAGATCCCCGATATATTTTCTGTCTCCCGTCAGAAAATGCCAGTTGGGAGATTGAGCCCCAATTCTTTTAGCATGTTCTTTTAAAGCTTCCGGAGTATCATTTTCAGGATCAATACTTATGGAAATAATTCCAAAATCAGGATTATTAATCTGATTCTGAATGGCCTTCATATTGGTATTCATCACAGGACATATGGTAGGACATTTACTGTAGAAAAATTCTACCAGATATACTTTTCCCAGCATATCTCTGTTGGTGATTTTTTTACTGTTCTGATCAGTCAGGTTAAAATCAGGAACTTTCATAACAGTATAAAGATTTTTTTTAAAATATCCCATTCCTACCCCAATACCCAGAAAAAGCAACCCAAAGGCCACAATGGGGATAATAATCTTTGTTTTATTGTTAGCTTTATTATTTTTTGGCATATTTCTCAGGACTTTTTTTGAATTCATCTTTACAGTAAGCACTGCAAAAACCATAGGTTTTATTTTTATATACAGCAGTGTCTTTCAGGAACTCTGCGGTTTTCATATGACAGATCGGGTCTTCCCCGTTCACTACCTGTATATTCTTTATATTCTCTTTAGAAGAGCTCATGCTGCTTTTATGTTTCACCTGAGGTGTTTCTTTAGCACATGCTAATAATGATATTGACAACAACGCTGTCAAAATAATCGGAGATTTCATTTTGATATAAATTGAAATTAATAATACTATTAAACGGAATAGATTGTTAGCTATTGTAAAGCATAACATTAGTGAAAGCAATCAGAACTCAGTATTAAGTTCAGGAATACTTTCAACCACATAAACTAAAAACATAGTTTAAAATAAATTTACGCTAACGGAGGATGGAATATTCTGGAAAAATATCCCGAAGGGTGAAAGTTAACATCCTTTGTATGCGGAGTTTTCACAGACAGATCAAGTTCTTTTTTATATGAAAAAGAAAGGATTTCATTGGAAAGAAAAACATCAAGCCCGGCAATCTTTATTGTTTGAGAGCTATTGGATTGTTTTTCTGTTTTTGCCAGTTCTTTTTCCACATAGCATTTCCCTTTACAGGTCGACTGGGGTATATCTCTTTTTTCGCAAAGATTTTTTACGATATAATCATAATTAACAGCGTAATTGACCAATGGCAAAACGGGACGTAATGCAACGGTAAAAATGATGAATATGGAAATGAATAACTTCAACTATTCTGTTCTGTGATACAAATATACTATTTCAAAACTGTTTTAAGCCTTATTTATGATGAAAGTCATTAATGGTTCTTATGAATATAATATACTGTTACCTATAAAAATAATAAAACTGTATCTGTTGCTATAATTATATTTTTCCGACCTTTGAAGTAAGCCTCATAATTTATACCATGCTTCAGATAAGACAAGCGATCCCTGAAGATGCACCACATATTGCATTGTTGGGAAGAGTTACTTTCACCGAAACATTCTCGGAATATTTCCGCGATACACAGGATCTGTTCGATTATTATGAGCAGACTTTCGCAGTATCTAAAATAAAAGCAAGTATAAAGAACAACAATAACAAATACTGGATTGTATTTTGGAATGAGCTGCCTATTGGGTATGCAAAATTGAAAGTGCATTCTACTTCTGAGTTTATCGGCTCTTCCACGGTTTCACAATTGCAAAAGATCTATGTGCTGAAAGAGTTTTTGGATAAAAAAGCAGGAAAGGTATTAATGGAAGAGCTTATGTCTTCTTTTAATACTTCCGACCAGACTCATATTTGGCTTTCAGTTTTACATTCGAATGAACGGGCTTTACATTTTTATTATAAAAACGGATTCTCTAAGGTTGGAGAACATCAGTTCAGCATAGGAAAGGAAATATTCGATTTTTTTGTACTGTCAAAAGAAAAATATTAGTTCTTTATAAAATTTAATCTTGTTAAAAGGCTCTATTGATGTATTTTGGTAGGGCTTTTTTATTGTTATAGCCAAACGTAAAGGCCATTATATCCAGTATTTTCAAAGAAATATCATATAAAAAGCTCCACTGAATCTTCAGCAGAGCTTATGAATATAATTGAGTTGTCTTTAAAACTTCATTCTCTGAATCCTTACCGCATTCAGAATAGCCAGCAATGCAACCCCTACGTCTGCAAAAACAGCCTCCCACATAGTTGCCAGTCCTCCAGCTCCAAGGAGTAAAACAACAGCTTTTACGGCAAAGGCTAAAATAATGTTCTGCCAAACGATTTTTTTTGTCTGCTTACCGATATTGATCGCCATTGGGATTTTGCTGGGCTTATCATCCTGGATCACCACATCTGCCGTTTCAATGGTTGCATCACTTCCCAAGCCTCCCATAGCGATTCCCACATCACTTAAAGCAACTACCGGAGCATCGTTCACGCCATCTCCTACAAAAGCTACCGTTTGGTTTTTGGCTTTGATCTCTTTTACTTTATTTACTTTATCCTCAGGCAATAGATCTCCGTATGCATTGTCGATACCCAGCTGATCTGCCACATATTTTACCACTGTAGTCTTATCGCCACTCAGCATGGTGGCTTTTACATTCATTTTATGGAGTTTGTCAACTGTTTCTTTCGCATCTTCTTTAATACTGTCTGCAATGGTGATGTATCCTGCAAACTTACGATCGTACGCTACAGCAATAATAGTGTATACAATATTGGCATGGTTGACATCATAGCTGATGCTGAATTTATCCATTAATTTAAAGTTCCCCACTAAAAGCTCTTTTCCATTGACCACAGCTTTAAGGCCATGTCCTGCAATTTCCTCTACATTTTCCAAAGGAATAGAATGATTGATATCTCCTACATAATTGTGAATAGCAGTGGCTACAGGGTGAGTACTTTTACTTTCCAGGACATTGACCATCTGAAGGATTTCATCTTTATTAAGCCCAGGGGTAATGCTTACTTCCTGAACTTTGAAAACCCCTTCTGTCATCGTTCCTGTTTTATCCATCACCACATTTTGAATTTCTGCGATGCTATCCAGGAAGTTGCTTCCTTTAAACAGAATTCCATTCCGGCTTGCTGCTCCTATCCCTCCGAAATAGCCCAACGGGATGGAAATAACCAATGCACAAGGACAAGAAATTACCAGGAAGATCAGGGATCTGTATAGCCAATCTCTGAACTGGTAGTCATTGACGAAAAAATAAGGTAATAAACAGATTCCTATAGCCAGGAATACAACAATTGGAGTATATACTTTGGCAAATTTTCTGATAAATAATTCTGTAGGTGCTTTTTGGGCGGTAGCATTCTGAACCAGCTCCAGTATTTTACTTAGCTTACTGTATTCATAGGCGGTATTTACTTTAACAAGTGCAATACTGTTCATATTGATCATCCCTGCCAGCACTGTCTCCCCTTTATTTTTGGTGTCAGGTTTACTTTCTCCTGTTAAGGCTGCCGTATTGAATGAGGCTGCATCCGAAAGCAATTCGCCGTCCAAAGCCAGCTTCTCACCAGGCTTCAGCTGGATAACATCTCCTATTTTTGCTTCTTTCGCTTTTATGGTTTTGGGCTGATTATTTTTAATAACCGTTACCTCATCAGGACGCTGATCCAGTAGAGCCTTTATATTTCCTTTTGCTCTGGTTACCGCCATAGACTGGAAAACTTCACCTACGGCATAGAACAGCATTACGGCAACTCCTTCCGGATATTCTCCAATAGCAAAAGCGCCAATGGTAGCAATTCCCATCAGGAAAAATTCGGAAAAAACATCTCCTTTAATGATACTTTTATAAGCATCTTTCAATACAGGAATTCCTACAGGAATATAAGCTGCCAGAAACCATACTAAACGTACCCATCCGGTAAACCATGTGGGTTTTATATAATTATCAAAAGTAATTCCTAACAATAAAAGGGCAAATGATATCATAGCCGGAAGAAACATCTGAAAGACCGTCTGATCTCCGGAATCATGAGAGTGATCATGACCGTCATGGTCATGCCCATCTCCTTCTGAATGATTATGTTTTTTTGTTACTGGTTTTTCCGGGGTCGTACTACAGCATTTTTCCATAACTGATATTTTTATACAAATTTAATGATGAGACGGATGCAATACTATTGCAAACTTTCAAGACAATTCTCACAGATTCCTTTGGCAAACAGCCTTATTTCATCAATCCTGAAACTGGTCTGGATATTTTCAGGGAAGGAAATATCTTCTTTACACGTGGTTTGTTTACATATTTTACAATAGAAATGGAGATGCCAGTCTTTATGTGTTTTTTCATCACAGTCATCCTCACATAACTTATATTTGGTAGTTGTATTTTCCTGTATACTGTGAACAATTCCTTTTTCTTCAAAGGTTTTCAATGTTCTGTAAATTGTGATCCTGTCTGCATTATCAAAATAATTTTCTATTTCAGAAAGAGACAATGCCGCTTCCTGAGAGTTTAAAAAATCATAGACCAGAATTCTCATGCTGGTAGGCTTGGTATTTTTATCAATGAGCTTATTTTCTATATCTTTTTTCATTGTCAACAATTTTAATGTTACAGATGTACTTCTGTTTCCTCATATCCTTCCTCCTCTATTTGAAAAGTGGTATGGCTTATTTTAAAGTTTTTAACCGTCTCCTCCGTTAATGTTTTCAACAGTTGATTCTGAGAAACACTCTCATTCTTTACAATATGGGCACTCATCGCATTAACACTTGAAGTAAGCGACCACACGTGAAGGTCATGAATACTCTTCACTCCCTGAGTATGTTCCAATGATTGACGCAGCTTATGAATATCTACATCTTTGGGAGTACCTTCCAGTAAAACATTGATTGCTTCTTTCAGCAGTTTCCAGGTTCTGGGGAAGATCAGAAATCCGATGGCTGCAGAGATCAAAGGATCGGCATAATACCAGCCCGTGGTAAGCATAATAACCCCTGCAATCATTACTCCTACGGAGGTAAGCATATCTGAAAGTACTTCAAAGTAAGCGCCTTTCATATTCAGGCTTCCTTCTGAATCTTTTCTCAGGATCATCATCCCGATAATATTCACTACTAATCCTATTCCTGCTACAATCAGCATCGATTTGCTCTGTACCTCCGGAGGGCTCTGAAAACGCTTATAGGCTTCAATCAATACATAGACAGAAATTCCCAGTAAAACAACCGCATTAATAACGGCCGCTAATATTTCGGTTCTGTAATATCCATATGTTTTGGAAGGGTCCGCTTTTCT
This sequence comes from Chryseobacterium sp. Bi04, assembly GCF_918698085.1. GTDB lineage: Bacteria > Bacteroidota > Bacteroidia > Flavobacteriales > Weeksellaceae > Chryseobacterium. The sequence goes on along the minus strand of NZ_CAKKLP010000001.1, from coordinate 836,746 downwards.
TTCTCCAATTTTTATGGCAATAAATGCCAAAAGCAGTCCCACAACATCTGTCAGCATATGGGCTGCATCTGCCAATAATGCAAGACTATTGGTAACTATTCCTCCAATAACCTCAGCAATAAGATAGGTTCCGCTGAGGCCCAGTACAATCAGAAGGTTCTTTTTATGTCTGCTTGCTGCAGAGGGTGTTTGTGTCGGTATGTTTTCCATATGATCTCTATGGTTTAATTACATTTCATAATACGACGTATTTTCTTTTTTCAAAGGAACATTTTGTTCACCAATCATCTGTCTGATATTGATCTCTATGGTCTGTGCCAGAGACGTCATTGGAGTATCCACCGGACCATTCTCAAAAGGGTCCTGCATAATGATTGATGTTTTTTCAATAGCAATGAACATAATCGGAATCAGGAATGTAATTGCAATCTCCACAACAAGCTGTGAATCATCCAGCCCAAAAGGAAGTATGGCGGCAAATACATAGATCAAAATATGTACTAAAATACTGTAAGACCTGGGAAAAACTGTATTTTTCAATCTTTCACATTTTCCCATGCTGTCACAAAGCCTTGTAACTATATCATTGAGCTGCATTTGCTGAAAATCTGTTAATTCTTTCGTTGGGGCAATTTCCTTTAGCTGTTTAGAATGAGCATCCAGCAGCGCATTGGGTATATTCATTCCGTTGATATGATTTCTGTCCAGATATTCCTGAACTTTTTCAGAGAAGGGCTGCTTTCTCAGAGATTCTCCAAGCGCATAGGTCCAGGTGATTTGTCTTTCGGCAAAATCTTTTATCGTTTTATCATCTCCGGCAGGCATAAACTGAATGACCAACCTTACAAACGTCCTTGAATCATTAACAACAGCCCCCCAAACAGTTCTTGCCTCCCACCATCTTTCATAGGATTGGGAAGTCCGGAAAGCCAGCAGTAAAGACACTGCAGTTCCTAAGAGTGCGGGAATATTCAAAGGGAGTGATATTTTTCTAAACCCAGGCAGCATATCCAAAAGGCCTATGGCAACAGCGAATATCCCAATAAACAGAATCTGAGATTTTATTTCGCGGATGAAATACCAGACTGATATTTTTTTGTTTAATAACATAATTCATCATTTATTAAATACAATAAAGCTTATCTTCTCACCTTCAGGCGGCTTTTACAAGGGTATAAAAACGATGCTGGAATTAGTTCTAAATTAAGCATAAAAAACCATATTTACCTGATTCCGATCACTTTAATTAATGTTCGTGCTCTCCGGAATTAACTAATTTAGCATTCACAAAAAAGGCACCTTTCGTCACAATTTTTGCATTGTCCGGAACTTTCCCAATGGCTGTAATGGCAGTGTATCCCATATCTGATGTTCCTTTTACTACTTCTACTTTTTCAAAATTCAAAGTTTTAGGATGAGGCTTCCCTTTTTCTTCATGCACTTCCTCTATTTTTTTATCGGTTTGAATAAAAATGTAGTATTTACCGTCTGCTTCTACGATAGCCTCTGTGGGCACTGCCGGAGTAGTGCTTTTATCCAGGCTCACAATTCCCGTGATATTCATTCCGTCAATTAAGCCGGTTTTATTTCCGATCACTTCGCAATGCATAGAAATTGTTTTACTCTCATTTTCAAAAGAAGATCCTATGCTGTAAATTTTTGCATCGTACTCTGTTTCAGGATTATTTGTCAGTTTAAAGTGAACAATCTGTCCTACTCTCATCTTCGGAAGATCTTTTTCAAAAACCTGAAGATCCAGATGAATTGATCCATTATCAATCACAGTAGCCACAGGAGAAGAAATATCTACATAGCTTCCTATCTGTGCTGTAATACCACTGATTGTCCCACTGATTGGGGCAGTAATTACCAGACCCGATCTCATATTCCCATTGCTTACCTTTCCAGGACTTATTCCCATCATCTGGAGCTGTTTGAGTAGAGAAGCTTTTTTGGTTCTTAGTGTGTTGAGCTCTGCATCAGCACTTTGAAGGTTCTTTTTAGCTCCTGCATCATTATTAAAAAGCTCTCTTTGTCTTCTGTATTCCTGCTCTGCATAGGTAATCCGACTATTTGTGGTGAGATAATCTTCCTGAAGCTGTATATATTCCGGATTGGCAATGGTAGCAATCACCTGCCCTTTTTTCACAATGCTTCCAACCTGGACATTTAATGTTTTAATAATCCCTCCATACAGAGAAGTAATGGTTGCTTTATTACTGTTGGGAACACTCAGCAGACCATTTGCTTTAATCGTTGAGGTCAGTTCTTTCATTTCTACGGTTCCCAGGGCTACTCCCACAGATTTCATCTGTTCTTCTGTGAGTGAGGCTATGGTTTCGGGAGCTTCTTCCTTAGGTTGCTCTTTCTGTGCGGTTTTTTCAGCAGTTTTTTCCACTGCTGCTTCTTTTTTTCCACAGCTTGTAATCAACAGGGAGAAAAGGGTAAGGGCTATAATGTTATATTTGAGCTTCATATGAAAATGTTTACTTGGTCTAAGATCAGATGTAATCGCCAGCTTTATTAAGGCTTGTTTTCCGGAAAATTTTTTTACTAGCGATTTCATATTATTTATTAATGATTGAATTAATGGTCACTACAGATTGATTAACCTGTTGGATAGATTCCAGGTATTTTAACTGAATATTCGTTGCTGTCTGCAGTGCAAAAAGGTATTCCACATAGGAGATTTCTCCCGTTTTATATCCTAATTGGGCAGCTTTTACAATTTTCTCCGCATTCGGCAGTGCCTGGCCTACATAATAGTCATACTGCTGAATGTCCTGCTGATATTGGCTGAAAGCATTTTCCAACTGTGCAGAAAGTTGTTTCTGCTGCATTTTTGCATTGGTTTCTGCGACCTGCTTATCATATTCCAGAGCCTGAATTCTGGCTTTTGTAGCTCCAAATGTTAAAGGAATTGCCACACCTACTGTTGCAGACTGGAAACGCTTGCCAGATCCATAAAAATTTTCCTGCCCATTGATCGTATGAAGACCTATTAACGACTGGTTCGTATACCCTAAGCTAAAGTCCGGTAATCCCAAAGATTTTTCAACTTTTTTATTCTTCTCTGCCATTTCCATTTCCTGGTAAAAAACTCTTACTGACGGATTATTAGCTACCGCAGCACTATCCAGCACATTTTCCGCCCTTAGAGGTTCATAGTCTTTTGTAAACGGCACTTCAATATTATCTGACGTATTTAGAAGTGTTTTTAAACTTTTATACGCATTATTTAAATATACTTCATTTTGCTTAAGCAACAGGTTAATTTCTCCTTTTTGAGTTTCGGCCGTATTAATTTCAATCTTTTTAATATCTCCGGCTTTAAATCTCACGGTGGCTATTCTTATAAAATCATCATAGACAGTGCTAAGATTGGTAAGCTGTGCTTTATTGTACTGAAAATACTCAATCTGATAATAATAGGTTCGAACCTGTCTTATCAGCTCGTTGGCCGTAATTTCTCTGTCAATTTGCTTACTCTTGATATTCTCACTAATCAATTCCTTTTTTGCTTTAAAAAGCGTTGGGAAAGGAATACTTTGTGAAATGGCAAAAGACTGGTCAAATTTCGGACTGTTGTACTGTCCAAGCTGGGTCTCAACACTCAACTTGGGAAGTTCTTTAGCCGTAGGCCTTAATGCCTCTGCCGACCTGATACTTAAATCTTTTGATTTTAAAGCCAAGTTATTATCCACCGCCATTTCTATTGCCTGGTCTACAGAGATAGGTCTGGTCTGTGCTTTGAATGTCTGTCCCAGCATCATAAACCCTATGAGAACAATGATGGTAAATGTTCCTGCTTTATTATTTTTCCGCTTAAAAAATTTGGTATTAAAAATAATATACAGCATAGGAAGGACAAATAAAGTAAGGAAGGTAGCTGTTACCAAACCACCGATTACCACAGTTGCCAAAGGTTTCTGAACCTCTGCTCCTGCTCCGGTGGAAATAGCCATGGGTAAAAATCCTAATGAAGCTACTGTAGCCGTCATCAAAACCGGTCTTAACCTGGTTTTTGTTCCTTCAAATACTCTTTTCAGAATATCGTTCTCCCCTTCTTTTTCAAGTTGGTTAAAAGTTCCTATCAAAACAATCCCATTAAGTACAGCCACTCCAAATAAAGCAATAAACCCGATTCCTGCGCTGATACTGAAAGGCATATCTCTTAAAAGAAGAGCAAATACTCCCCCAATGGCACTCATAGGAATTGCGGTAAAAATTAAAGCCGCCTGTTTGAATGAGCGGAATGTAAAATACAATAGCATGAAAATAAGAAATAACGACACCGGAACAGCAATCGTAAGACGTTTGCTCGCTTCCTGAAGATTTTCAAACTGTCCGCCATAGGTGAAGTAATATCCGGATGGAAGCTTTATTTTTTTATCCAGATTTGCCTGAATATCTTTCACGACACTTTCTACATCACGTCCTTTTACATTGAAGCCTATCACAATTCTACGTTTTCCCTGTTCACGACTGATCTGTGCAGGGCCTAGTTTGTAGCTTATATCCGCAACCTGCGATAATGGAATCTGAATTCCTGTACTTGAGGTAATCATTAAATTATTAACATCTGTAATATCTGTTCTGTGAAGACTGTCAAGCCTTACTACCAGGTCAAAACGTCTTTCATTTTCAAAAACCTGTCCTGCAGCTTTCCCAGCAAAGGCTGTACTTACGGCATTGTTAACATCTTCAATATTTAATCCGTAATTCGCTATCCTTGTTCTGTCATATTGTACATTAATTTGTGGGAGACCGCTTACCCTTTCGATTTGAGGAGCTGTAGCCCCATCAACCGTTTGAATTACTTTTCCCACTTTATCTGCATATACTGCTAATGAATCAAGGTTTTCACCAAATATTTTCACGGCAACATCCTGTCTTATCCCTGTCATTAATTCATTGAAACGCATCTGGATAGGCTGATTTTTTTCAAAAAAGACTCCCGGAATCGTTTCCAGTTTCTCACTGATCTCATCTGCCAGTTCATCATATGATTTTTTGTTTTTCCACTCGCCCTGTGGTTTAAGAACGATAATCATATCCGTCGCCTCTGGAGGCATAGGGTCTGTAGGAACCTCAGCTGAACCGGTTTTTCCAACGACCATTTTCACCTCATCAAATTGCTTAATAATTCTGGAAGCCTGCATAGAAGTTTCTATACTCTGGCTTAGTGAGCTTCCCTGCGGCAGTATACAGTGGAATGCAAAATCTCCTTCCTGTAGCTGCGGGATAAACTCTCCACCCATATTTTTAAAGATGAAAGCAGCCAATACAAAAACAAGTATTGTAGCTGAAACCACGGCATATTTTACTTTAATAGCTTTCTTCAGTAAGGGTTCATAGATCCTTTGCAGACGGTTCATCATCTTATCTGAAATAGTTTCTTTATGAGAGATGTTTTTAGACAGAAATAAAGCACTCATCATTGGAATATAAGTAACGGACAAGATGGTCGCTCCAATAATGGCAAAGCCAACTGTTTTAGCCATTGGCGTAAACATTTTCCCTTCTACCCCTGCTAATGTAAGGATAGGAACATACACGATAAGGATAATAATCTGTCCAAATATTGCACTATTCATCATTTTAGAGGCAGCAGCTCCCACTTCCTGATCCATCTGAACCTGGGTGAGACTTCCATTAAACTTTTTATGATGAAGAAGATGCAGAGTAGCTTCCACAATAATTACTGCGCCATCCACAATCAACCCGAAATCAATGGCTCCAAGGCTCATCAGATTGGCGCTTACGCCAAAGACGTTCATCATTCCTAACGCAAACAACAATGAAAGTGGGATTGCTGAAGCAACAATAAGTCCTGCTCTAAGATTTCCCAAAAAAACCACCAGCACGAAAATAACGATTAAAGCCCCTTCAATAAGGTTTTTCTCAACCGTACCAATTGCCCTATCTACCAAATCTGTTCTATCCAGAAAAGGTTCTATGACAACATCATCCGGGAGTGATTTTTGAATTACCGGAATTTTCGACTTAATATTTTCCACCACTTCATTACTGTTGGCACCTTTTAACATCATCACCACGCCTCCAACAGCATCTACTTTCCCATTATAGGTCAAAGCTCCGTAACGTACAGCACTTCCTAAACGAACATCTGCCACATCTTTGATAAAAATAGGCACACTCCCGGTTTCGTTTTTAACGGCTATATTTTTTATATCCTCAAGAGAAGTCACAAGACCAATCCCACGGATAAAATAGGCATTAGGCTTTTTATCAATATAAGCCCCTCCTGTATTTTGGTTGTTTTTTTCTAAAGCTGTAAATATTTCAGTAATGCTGGTTCCCATTGCTTTAAGGCGGTTAGGGTCGATAGCAACTTCATATTGTTTCAGTTCTCCCCCAAAACTGTTGATTTCAGCCACTCCCGGAGTTCCGTTGAGCTGCCTGCGGACAATCCAGTCCTGCATCGTTCGAAGGTCTTTAGCATTGTATTTCTTCTCACTTCCTTTTTTAGGATGGAGAATATACTGATATACTTCTCCTAGCCCCGTACTTACCGGAGCCAGCTCAGGAGTTCCTATTCCTTTAGGAATTTCTTCTACGGCATTTTTTAATTGTTCACTAATAAGCTGTCTTGCAAAGTAAATATCGACATCTTCTTTGAAAACGACGGTAATCACAGAAAGGCCAAATCTTGAAATACTCCTCGTTTCCTGAATATCCGGAACATTGGCAATACTCTGCTCTATAGGAAAGGTCACCAGCTGCTCCACTTCCTGACCTGCCAATGTAGGGCAGGCTGTAATAATCTGCACCTGATTATTGGTAATATCCGGAACAGCATCTATCGGTAATCTGGTAGCACTCCAGGTTCCCCAGATGATCAGCAGCAAGGTCATAATACCAATCACAACCTTATTTTTAATACTGAATTTTATGATTTTATCTAACACGATTTTATTGAATTTTATTGAAATGCCTGCAGCTTATAAGCTGCAGCAAAAATATCATGAAAACCTCTGCAACGGTATTGCAAAGTTTCAGGTAATGTTTAGAAAGTATCACTTTCTAAAGATCAATAAAAATTAAATTTTGGGAGGCTGCCAGATAGGATCGTATACCTGGTAAGCAAAGTCATTCTTCTGAAACAGAATTTTCTTTGAAAAATAAGCAGGAATCTGCTCAGGAATCTCTAATAAAGGATCCATCTTAAATGTGGAAACTGCAATCTGGCAACAGCTGCATGCACAGAGTGGCGAGCAGATATCTCCTTTCTCTGTAGAATGAGTTCCATGGATACTTAATGATATTTTCTTTTCTCCTGAATCAAATGATGCGGACACATCTTCACATGGCATTAATGATAACGCCATGAAATAAATTGCCAGTATCCATCTTAATAGATTCATTGTTACAAAGGTAAAGCTTTTTTCTAAAATGGATCATCTCCTTGGATATTTAATATGCAATACAGAAATGTTTCTGATTATTCTAAGTTTGATAATGAAATAAAAAAACAATCACTACATTGAATACATTTTAAATCCTGACAATTATTATAACTTAAATATTCTAAAAAACCCCTCTAATCAAGTAATAAAATTATATTAGAATGAAACCTTTTTTTGCTACGCCATTAATTATATCATTGACTTGTTCAATCCTATTTTCTTGTGAAAAAAAAGAGATATTAAGCGAGGACATTAAAATCTTAAACCAAAACAGAAATCTTTCGACTGTTAATGGAACTGATATTTACATAACAAGTCTTATGATCGAGCCTGATACCTCTGACACGCTTAAGTTTAAACTAACAGATAAGGATTGGACTTTTTTAAGAAAAAGTTTTGATAAGAATAAAATCTATCTTATTAATAACAATACAAAGATAGGAGAAAGAGCAAATTCTATTGAACTTGATGATACAATTATAATTAAAACAAATAAAAGGTCCTTATCAATAAACTTTCGCCATTTTCTTAACGAAAAAGAGAGTATAGATACTGTAAAAACTAAAAGTTTTAAAAATTTTATGCACACTTTTGATTCTTTAGTATATTATAGATCCAGGGGGAAATAATTTGTTAACCATAGATAATTTATAAATTTATCAACCAAATCATTTATCAAAATAAAAAAACCACCGCAAGTGCAGTGGCTTAAAAAAATCAAATCTAATTATTGGGTTATAAACTATAAATTCGGGTTATTTTCAAATTCCTTCTGTGGAATGCTGAATAAGTAATACCTGCTATTCGGAACAAATCCTGTTTGATCAGGGAATGCAAAATTAGTATGACCTCTTCCATCAACCGTTTTTACCGTTCCGTTCGGTGTGGTAACCTGAACTTTAACAGGTTCTCCATTGGCATCTACGAAACGTTTCCTTACTACTGTCCCCTGTGTTCTGATGATATCTGAAAGAGAAAAACCTTCTCCAAATAATTCTTTTCTTCTTTCAATTAAAATTTCCTTTACCACATTATTCTGAGCTAAAGAACCACTGTAAACATTAGCATTTCTTGCAGATTTTAGTTGATTTAAAATAGTGACTGCCTGGGATACATTTCCGTTTCTTGCTTCTGCTTCCGCTTCAATCAGGTACATCTCAGCAGCTCTCATATAGACGATATCAGCAATAAGCCCTGATTTAAATTTAAACTTAGCATACCTCAGCAACCCTTCTCTCCCTTTAAGGCCATCCCATGAGAAAAGCTGATATCTGATATCATTAGCATCAAAGAGGTCTTTAAAATAAGGATCAGCCATAAAACTGTAATAATAACTTCCGGAAGAAGATACATCCAGGTAATGGAATGCATAACTCGCCCCCGACTGCTCCTGGGTTTGTCCGTGTCCCCAAATCCATTCAGCATTATTGATATCGTTGAAACCATCCTTATATTTCTCTGGAGCCATCAAAGAATACCCTTCTCTTGCAACTTTTGCTGCAGCTGCAGCTTTACTCCATTCTCCTGTATTCAGATAAGTTCTTGCCAAGATCCCGTTTACTACAGAACGATTGATCTTATCTTTATTGTTTCTCGTATAATCTTTCAATAAATCATCAGCATCTGTAAGATCATTTTTCACTAAAGCATAGATCTCTTCCAGGCTTGCTCTTTTCTTCCCTACAGTAGTTATCGTTGAAGGTTCCGTATAGATTGGAGCTGTTAATGCCGTCTTATCTTTCAGGTAACTGAACTGATAAAAACTGGCAAGATTCAGATAACAGAAAGCCCGTAAAGCCTTTGCCTGGCCTTTCACCTGATTCTTTTTTTCCTGACTTCCTTCTGTTCCGTCAATCCTTGCAATCACATTATTCATATTATTAATGGCAGAATAGAACATCGACCAGATAAATAATGGACGGCTTGCTGTATTATTGACCATTTCTGTAAATGTATAGGTAGAAGAAAAACCATATTTATTAGTCAGTACAGCCACATCACTTCCCATAGCATCACTTGCTCTTAAAACAGTTGAATACCCGATATTGGCATAAGTAGTTCCGTCATCATTGAATCTGGCCCAGGTTCCGTTGATTACTGTTTCTGCACTTTCAGCAGTTTTAAAAACTTCCACATCATTAGCCTGATCGGTAGGAGCTGTTGCCAGGTCACTTTCACAGCTGGTCAATAACCATGCTGTAAGTAAGGCAAAAGATAAATATTTTAATTTTTTCATTGTTTCAATTTTAAAAGTTAAAGAGTTGCCTGAAGTCCAAAAGTAATTGTTCTCATGGCAGGATACCTGTAATAAGTAGTACCGTCCAATGCCTGCTCAGGATCCATTCCTTTATGCTTATAGAAGGTCAGAAGATTTTCTGCCTGAACATAGATTCTGAACTTTTTAAGTCCACGTTTTTCAAAATAATCTGAAGGAAGAGTATATCCCAGACTTACATTTTTAAGTCTTGCATACGTTCCGGAATATAAGAATCTTGAAGAATTGGACGTCCAGTTATTGGTAATTGTACTCAATGCAGGTACATCCGTATTAGGATTTTCCGGTGTCCATCTGTTTAACATTTCTACACTCCACGCACGACCTCCGGCGCTTCCGTTATGCATAATTGAGGTATAATCGGTATCAAGAATTTTACCTCCGATTTTGAAAGTCAGCAATCCCGAGAAGTCGAAATTCTTATAGGTAATACTTGTACTAAGCCCTCCGGTTACTTTTGGCAATGCAGATCCCTGCAATGTTCTTGTTGCTTTTGCATATTCAGAAGTAGTTCCTTCCACTGTGTTTCCATTAGCATCTGTACCAATGGTTTTCCATAATGGTCTTCCGTTACTTTCATCTACCCCTGCCCATTCCGGAATATAGAAATCATATACAGAACCTCCTACCTGTAGCAGCTTCGTTCCGGTAAGGATAGAACCTTTAGGTAATTTCGTAATCTTATTATTCAGTGTACTCAGGTTAAGGTCTAAATTCCATTGGAAATCATCCGTCTTGATTGGCGTCGTAAAAAGGGAGAATTCAAAACCTGTGTTTTTTATGGTTCCGATATTGGCCGGGAAATCATTAATCCCTAAAGACGGAGCTACTGGCATATTAAATAGAAGATCCTGGCTTTTTCGCTCAAAATATTCGATATTTCCTTTCACTCTGTTATTAAGAACCGCAAACTCTAATCCTACGTTCAGATTAAGATTCGTCTCCCACTTTAAGCCGTTGGTTCTCGCTTTCTCAAGTACGGCACCAGGCTCACCAAGGTTGTTATAAAATTTATAAAGCTCCTGGTAAGCGTAATAAAGAGGTAGTTTATTAGGCTGTAATAATTTATCATTCCCCTGCCCTCCATAACTTGCACGAAGTGTCAGCTGATTAAAGAAATTCAGATTTTTGATAAATTCCTCGTTAGAAATCTTCCATGAACCTCCTACAGACCAGAATTTCCCCCAACGGTTATCCTCAAAGAATCTTGAAGAACCGTCTGCCCTTCCTGAGGCTGACAGGAAATAGGTATTGTTAAAATCATATTCCACTTTTCCAAGATAACTTAGCAGGCTGACCTTATCACTGTTTCCACTGAAACTCCCCAACAAGGCTGCAGCATCCGGCTCATAATAGTATGGAAGTGAAAACTGACTTCGGGTACCCGAGATTGTCTGATAATCATATTTATAAAATTCCTGACCTGCCAACACATTAAAATGATGCTTCCCGAATTTTTTATCAAACGTCAGAATATTACTCGTGGTATAAGATAAAGTTCTGCTGTTTGACTTTGTGACCGATCCTCCAATCTCACTACCCTGCCCAATAAGTGGGTTTGAATAATAATGTCCATTATAATTGACTAAATCTACGGAAAAACTTGTTCTGAACTTCAACTCCGGTAAGAATGTAAAGTCCATGAAACCTTTTCCGGAGAAGTTATCTTCTTTATTTTCATTTTTATCTAAAGGTAAAGTTGCCGCTAAATTTTGATTCTGAAGAGCATTGGTAGGTCTGTATTTTCCAAAATCGTAAATTCTGTTTCCGGCACCATCCAATATATATGATCCATCAGGGTTTCTCTCATAATAAGGATAAAACGAAGGAACAGATCTTGCTGCCTGGATAACATTGCTTGTATTGGAATCTGAAGACGTAGGAGCCTGTTGAATACTGTTGGTATAACTTAAATTCACCCCTACATTCAGCCATTTCTTAACTTCAGAATTGAGTTTTAACCTTGTGCTGTATTTTTTAAATCCGGATTCAATGGCAATCCCTTTATCATCAAGATATCCCAATGAGAAAAAGTAATTGCTTTTTTCACTTCCTCCACTGATATCCAGATCTACCTGATTCCTGGAAGCCACTCTCTGTAAAACATCTCTCCAATCATCATTCCATAATGGTGTTGCTCCGGGTAACAATTTCCCGTCTGTACCTACAGGTTTTGAATAATTAGCACCATAAGGATTAATACCCAGTTCAGAGATAAGATTATTGGTAGCCATCTGGGCTGCCTGCTGCCCATTGACCTGACTGGATCTGTATCCGTTTCTCAATGCTTCCCAATACAGCTGGAAATACTGATCTGTATTTACCTGTTCGTAGTCTTTTACCGCTCTGCTGGAAAAACCCTGGCTTATATTAAAGTTGATTCTGGCTTCTCCTTTTTTACCGGACTTGGTCGTAATAATGATGATCCCATTAGCCCCTCTTGATCCATAAAGAGCACTTGCCGTAGCATCTTTCAGCACACTGATTGATTCTATATCATTAGGGCTTATAGAGTTCAGATTTCCGTCAAAAGGAATACCGTCTACCACATATAAAGGATCGCTGGATGCACTGATAGAGCCAATTCCCCTGATCCTGATTGTAGCTGTAGATCCCGGCTGTCCGGAAGAACTTGTTGTTTGTACTCCCGCCACCTGTCCTTCCAATGCTTTGGTAATATTGGTAACAGGTCTGTTGTTAATCTTATCACTGGAAATAGTTGCCACAGAACCGGTATAGCTGGTTCTTTTAGCCTTTCCGTAGGCTACCACTACCACTTCATCAAGTTCCTTCTCATTGAGTGTATCTTTTTTAGCTTTGGTATCCTGCCCGTGTATGCTTCCAATTCCTAAAAAGAATACCGCTACAGGGGGAATCCAAATTTTTGAGCTAATCAAATTTTTATTAATCATAATCAATTTTGTTTATCATATATTAAAATTTTGCCCTTTGCAGATAATACAGCAAAGGGCATCGATAAATACGATAAACCTAATGCTTATTTTTCCTTTAAAGGCTGAATGTAACACCTTGCACAAGAGCAGGTTGTTAAGATTTCATTGGGTCAGTTCCCTCCATCTTTCTTTATAAGCCGATCGAAATATGACTGCAAATCTAGAAATATTTAGTCTACAAAACAAGTAGACTTATAATTTTTCATGATAATTTTTCAAAAATTAACTTAATATTTTATTAAAAAGCCGGTAAAATAAGGACTTATAAAAATTGGCACTTTAACAAACATGACAAATATCATTATAGATAATGCAAAGGAGAAAAATGAAAAAAAATAAAATTCTACTCTTTAAAGGAAAAAGTTTTAATTTTATAGAATGAAAGTTTTAATTATAAACGGGCCTAATCTCAATCTTTTAGGCACCAGAGAACCGGAAATCTATGGAACAATCTCCATGGAAACTTATTTGGAAAATTTAAAATCCGAGTTTCATTCTTATGAATTAAAATATTATCAATCAAATATTGAAGGAGAGCTTATCAACAGGCTTCAGGAAGATGATTTTGATGCTGTTGTCATCAATCCAGGTGCTTTCACACACTATTCTTATGCCATAGCAGATTGTTTAAAAAATATTCAGAAACCTAAAGTGGAAGTTCACATCAGCAACATTTATAAAAGAGAGGAATTCCGGCAAAAGTCTGTGACTGCCGCCAATACCGATGCTGTTTTGTCTGGCTTCGGAATGGAGGGATACAGATTGGCATTACTGGGATTAAAATAATTTCTCAGTTTCTCCTCAGATTTAGCAAATTCTGCAAATGATTGCGTTGTAGAAAAAATAAGCAATTCATCTATTTGAAAATAGAAAAGCCTCATCAGTGATGAGGCTTTTGTGTATGTTGTAAGCAATCTTATTAGATAGTCTGTCCCTGTAATTGAGGTCCTGAAGCAATTAGTTTTTTACCGGCTTCAGTATCACAGTACTGTTCAAAGTTTTTAATATATCTTGAAGCAAGGTCTTTTGCTTTTTCTTCCCACTCGGAAACATTACCGTAAGTATCTCTAGGATCCAGAATACCTGCAGAAACATTTGGAAGTTCGGTAGGAATTTCAAGATTCATGATGGGAACCTGAGTTTTAGGAGCGTTATCAATAGAACCGTCAATAATAGCATCAATGATTGCTCTTGTATCTTTTAAAGAAATTCTTTTTCCTGTACCGTTCCAACCTGTATTTACTAAATAAGCTTTAGCACCGTGCTCTTTCATTTTACCGATCAACGTTTTAGAATACATTGTAGGGTGTAATGTAAGGAATGCTTCACCAAATGCAGGTGAGAAAGATGGCTGAGGTTCTGTAATTCCTCTTTCTGTTCCGGCAAGTTTTGAAGTATAACCGCAAAGGAAATGGTACTGAGCCTGATCTTCATTCAGGATAGAAACCGGAGGAAGTACTCCGAATGCATCTGCTGAAAGATAAACAATCTTTTTAGCGTGCCCTGCCTTAGATGGCAATACAATTTTGTTGATATGATAGATTGGATAAGAAACTCTTGTGTTTTCAGTGATTGATCCGTCTGTATAATCTGCCACTCCATTGTTCACAACAACGTTTTCAAGAAGTGCATCTCTCTTGATTGCTCTGAAGATATCCGGTTCTTTTTCTTTTGATAAATCGATAACCTTAGCGTAGCATCCTCCTTCATAGTTAAATACTCCGTTATTATCCCATCCATGCTCATCGTCACCGATCAGGTATCTTTTCGGATCTGCTGATAAAGTAGTTTTACCCGTTCCTGAAAGACCAAAGAATAAAGCAACGTCACCTTCTTCTCCTACATTTGCAGAACAGTGCATTGAAGCCATACCTTTTAATGGAAGGTAATAGTTCATCATTGCAAACATTCCTTTCTTCATCTCACCTCCGTACCAAGTACCACCAATGATCTGTAGTTTTTCAGTAAGGTTGAACATGATGAAGTTTTCAGAGTTTAAACCCTGAGCTTCCCAATTTGGATTCGTAGTTTTAGAACCATTGATTACAGTGAAATCAGGCTCTCCGAAGTTCTCAAGCTCAAAATGAGAAGGGCGAATGAACATATTGGTCACGAAATGTGCCTGCCATGCCACTTCAACAATAAATCTTACTTTAAGTCTTGTATCAGCATTTGTACCACAGAAAGCATCTACCACATAGATTTTTTTTGCTTCTGCCAGCTGATCCATCACTAGTTCTTTACAAGACCCGAAAATTTCCGAAGTGGTAGGTAAGTTTACTTTACCATCCCAGAAAATTGTATCTCTTGTAACATCATCCTGAACAATATATCTGTCTTTAGGAGAACGACCTGTGAAAATTCCTGTTTTTACCGATACCGCGCCAGATTCTGTAAGCTCAGCTTTCTCAAATCCTTGATTTTCAGGAGAAACTTCAGCCTGATATAATTCTTCATAAGAAGGATTATATACTACTTCATAGTTTCCTTTAATCCCTAATTTCTCTAAATCCTGGATGATTTTAGTGTTTTTCATTTTACTTATATTTTCTATTTCTTTATTGAGTTCAACAAAAATAATATTAATTATTTGTTAAAGGTGGTTTAAATATACTGATATAAGTCAGAATCGCAAATAAAAAAAGGGGCTTGTAAATTACTGATTATAAATTAATTATATTTTGCCATTCAAAAACACTAGTAAAACCCTTCTCCCAAAAATAGTCTTTATAGCCCCCAAATTTAGCACTCATCACGAAATCTCCACCCCATGCCCCCAAACTTTTGACAAAACAAGGGCAGTCTGAGAATAATCTCTCTTTAACTGTAGGAATTTCAAGAAAATTGGAAATTTTTTGCTCATGAATCACCATTAGCTTAGAAAAATTTTGCAATTCACTGCATAACAAAATTTTCTTTGTGATATCTGAAAATTCATCAACCAATTCCGGAGATCTCTTTTTTGACTTGTAAAAACTGATTCCTTCCCTGCTATCTTGTTTTTGATTCAGGTGAATAAAAATCAATTCATTTTTAAAAGGAGGACTGAAAGTTACCTTCTCATATTTGATTTCCGGTTTACTTTGAAAAAGAACAGCAGATTTTTCTTTTGCGACTGCAACATCATATCCACTTCCTCCCAAACTGATGGAGTTCAAATAAAAAGGATCAATTCTGGCCCATTCTGCCAGATTATTCATTAAGGTAGAACTGCTTCCAAGTCCAAAATCCGCAGGAAACTGAAGATTTGTTTTTAAATGGTAAGTACAATCGTTTTTGAATTTTATATCGGAAAGCTGCTGTACATTCTTTAATGTTTTTAGAATAAATTCAGCGCTTGCAGGAATATTGGCTTCAAGAATCTGCCAATTCTTATAATCTATAACAGCCTTTAGCCATAATTTGTTCTGATGAAATGCTTCCCAAAGAATCAGGGATTTGTGGTCATTTCTATCTTCAAAAAAAAACTCTTGTCCAAGCTTGGTAGGTACCGCCAGGACAAGAGCTCCGTCTATCGCGAAATATTCTGAAGTAAGCATAAGCTTGCCCGGTGAAAATATCGCGTTCATATTTTTTATTTTAGATTGCAGAAACAGCGTCTACAGATCCGTCAATTTTTTTGATCAGCCCCTGAAGGGTTTTTCCAGGTCCAACTTCTACAAAATTAGAAGCTCCATCTTTGATCATATTCTGAACAGACTGTGTCCATTTTACAGGACCGGTAAGCTGATCAATAAGGTTTTGTTTAATCTCATCAGGATTTGTTACCGCTGTAGTGGTAATATTCTGATATACCGGAATAGTAGCTTTTCTGAATTTTGTTTTCTCAATGGCTGCAGCTAGCCTTTCTTGTGCAGGCTGCATTAATGGCGAATGGAAAGCTCCGTTTACAGCCAGTAGTAATGCTCTTTTTGCTCCTGCTTCTTTCAATTTAGCACAAGCTTCCTCTACTGCAGGCGTTTCTCCCGAAATTACAAGCTGCCCCGGGCAGTTATAATTGGCAGGAACTACAATTCCATTGATCTGAGCACAGATTTCTTCTACTTTGGCATCTTCCAGTCCTAGAATAGCTGCCATTGAACTTGGATTTGCATCACAAGCCTCCTGCATAGCTTTAGCTCTTTCAGATACTAATTTCAAACCATCGTCAAAAGATAAAACTCCGTTAGCTACCAATGCAGAGAACTCTCCTAACGAGTGTCCTGCTACCATTTCAGCTCCAAGACCGTTTACTGCTTTTAATGCTGCTACTGAATGTATAAAAATTGAAGGCTGGGTAACCTCTGTTTTCTTAAGATCCTCATCTGCTCCGTTAAACATAATGGAAAGAATATCGAAACCTAAAATTTCATTGGCAGATTCCATCAGATCTTTGATATCTTTTCTAGAATCATACAATTCTTTTCCCATTCCTACGAACTGAGAACCCTGCCCAGGAAATACAAGTGCTTTCATGTACTGAATTAAATATTATGCAAATATAACTATATTGTTAACAATATACTGTTAAAGAGATATAAATCATTTAGGGAACCAGCCTGATTACTCTGTATCCGGTGTTTACGTAAGCACCGTTAGCTTTAGATTTTACAAACTCAAATTTTGTTGCAAGCTGAGTCTGAACTTTATTCATCTGCTTAAAGATTTCTCCTTTTTTATTCTCTCTTGTCAGCATATCATTCACCACATCAAAACCTACAATTGCATATTTTGGAGGTGTTTTACAGTATTTTGTTTTATAGGCTGCCAGAATTTCTTTTTCAAATCCTCCGTCAGTATTGATCTTTCTATCCATCAGGTATACAAGGTTTGCCTGGCTCAGTTCATCTACTTTCTTTTCAAAAACCGGAGAATAGAATAAGCTGAAAGCTTTCACTCCCTGTGCTTCTTTAGAAAGAGCAATCATTCTGTTGGCAAAAGCATCACCCATACTATCATTATCATTAGCTAAAACAGCAATAACCGGGGCAGACTGCCCTGTCATCATATTCTGATCCAGCTGAATTTCTGCCGGAGAATTAACGATAACAATATTTGGATTTTTAACAGATTTTTCAAGACCTGCTTTAATATAGTTTGCATTTTCTTTCTTAGGATCTGCAACCACATATATTTTCTGATCTGAATATACTGCTTTTACTTCTTCAACAATTTTATCGGCATACGTCTGATTGTTTGTTTCAACAATAATCAGGTTGCTGTAATTGTATAATTCCGGAGAATTAGCGAATGGTGCTACAATTGGAATTTTTTGATTTCTGGTGAAATCCAAAACGTCAATTACATTAGACTTAAAGAATGGGCCGATAATCAAATCGGTATTGTCCGGGTTAATCTGTGTCAGAGAATTTTTAAATGAAGCCTCGTTTCCGGAGTCCACTATTTTTATATCCAGTTTCTGACCACCTCTTGCGTTTCTTTCAATAGCCAGTTTAGCTCCGGTTAAAAAGTCTAATGCCATTCCCCGGTATTGAGTTTCGTTGGTGCTGTAACCAAACGGAAGCATCAACACTACGCTCAAAGCATCTCCATTTTTCTTCACATAAGCAGGATCCTGCTTTTTGATCTTTAAAACCATTCCTGATTTCAGTCCATGTGAAAGATCCGGATTCAGAGCGATCAAATCATCAATACTCACTCCAAACCTGTTAACAATAGAGAATACAGTATCTCCCTGCTGAACAGTATAGGTTACATAGTCATCTCCTACAACCACATTGGATGATGAAGATTTTTCGTTTCCTGAATCTATTTTTGTCTTTGGATTGACAGGTTCAGCAACGGTATCTGATGTATTTGATTTCTTTATTTTGATGGAGTCTCCGGGCTTTAATCCTTTTTCTTCTAATCCGGGATTTAAAGCAAAAAGGTCTTGCTGCGTGATTCCAAACTGTTTGGTAATTCTGTAGTAATTATCTTTAGCCTGAATTACATAGGTCTCTCCTTCTACAGCAACAGCTGGAGGAGTTGCAGTACCTTCTTTTTCTACTGGAGTTTCTACCGGTTTTTCAGTAGCAATAACCTGCTGGCCATCTCCATATTTTTTTATGCTTGTAAGAGGCAATGTGATCTCATCTCCGATTTTCATGTGAGAATCCAATTCAGGATTCAGTTTTCTTAAATCAGTTTCCGAGATTCTGTATTGCTTGGTAATTCCATAGATCGTTTGCTTTGGCTGTAAAACAATTTTTCCAAGCGAAGCATTTGTATTGGTTTTTACTTTTTCAGCTACGGCAGTTTTGGTAACAACAGGAGCTGTTACTTTATCTGATTTTATTGTTAAAATATCTCCAATAGCCAATTTGCCGTCTTTAAACTTTGGGTTTAGCTTCAGCAATTCATCTACAGTTATTCCATACTTTTTTGCGATGTTGTAAGGGTTATCACCTTGTACAACCGTATGAGATTTTTGAGCTGAAACGCCCAAAACCATACATAAACTAGATAGAATAAAAAACCTCTTTATCATATTCGATAATTATAATTTACAAAAATACTCCTTTAAAATTAAATGGCAACAATTATTAATTTGGATTCTTGAACCACCATTTCTTCCAAACAATTTTCAAGCCATGAATATCCTTCATCTGAAAAGAATGTACTAAAGTTATATACCCGCTCCTGCCAGGTTTTGGAAGGATGTACATTGAGGAACAGATTTTCAAGTCTTTCCAGCAATTCGCCCTGTTTTATTTTCTCGGCATGAAGCAAACGTTTTTTCATTCTTTTAAATGATTTCAATTGTCTTACTTCTTCAGCATTCACGAGGTTACCAAAAGATTTCTCCGTGGTAGATGCT
Source organism: Chryseobacterium sp. Bi04 (assembly GCF_918698085.1). GTDB lineage: Bacteria > Bacteroidota > Bacteroidia > Flavobacteriales > Weeksellaceae > Chryseobacterium. The sequence goes on along the minus strand of NZ_CAKKLP010000001.1, from coordinate 817,288 downwards.
GTTGCTTTCAGCTCCGAAAAACTATGGATTAAAAGCTCTTCCTTTTCTTCCAGTAATTTTAAAATGGTATTATCATTTAAAATTTTACGGTTGGTAATGATAGTAAAATTCTGAAAAAAGTCTTCTATGCTAAGATCCAACTTTTCAATTTTTCCCAGTGTTTTTTCTTTCAGGAAAAGCATTGAATTTCTTGGAATCAAAATAGGAAAAGGAATATTAATTATTGAAAAATAGTCTTTAAGTTCCAGCCAATACATGATTTCAGCATTTCCTCCAATATAGGCAAGGTTTGGCAATACTTTTTCCTGATATACAGGACGCATCAAAGCATTCGGACTGAATCTGTCAGGATTATTTTCAAGTTCAGCTAATATTTCTTCCTGTGTAAACTGAATATCTGTATCTACAATAGTATATTTTTGCCCGTTATATTCAATTCTATCTCTTGTTTCGGTAAGATAGAAAAGATTGATATCTCTTGGATTTACCTGTACTTTTCCATATTTTTCCGTGAGGAAATCTACTTTATTTTTTGACGCTTTTTGTAAACTACAGTGGAGAAGCTCATCTTTAAAAACATCTTTAATCTGATTCTTTAACTCTTTAGAATCTCCATCTAAAATCATAAGACCAAAGTCTGAAAAAAGACGGTTAACCAATGTTTTAATAGCTTCCGTCAGAGTATTTCCTTGCTTATAGGATTCTTTTAGCATTAAGATCAGCTCGGTACCGAAAACAGAATCTTTAAATTCTTTTTCAAATTCCGTGATAAAAAAGGTATCCGTGATCTGTATTCTTCCTACAGGCCCACCTGATTTCTCATGGGTTTCGTAGTAGTTGTTTTCAGTTTTAAAGTGATTGATCTCAGCAAAATCGTGGTCTTCCGAAGCCATCCAATATACCGGTACAAAGTTAAAATCCGGGAAATTATCTTTCAGGTAAGTACAGGTTTTAATGGTCTGTAGAATTTTATAGACAAAGAAAACAGGTCCCGAAAATAAATTCAGCTGATGACCGGTTGTAATGGTAAATGTATTGGGAAGTCTGAGATTTTCCAGATTTCCCTTTTGTTTTGAAGAAAGATTGAGATCTGAAAGCTGTTTTTCTAATACATTATACAATATTTGCCTCTGTCCGGATAAGAATGATTCTTTCTTCAGTTCAATCTGATTTCTGAAATGATCTAAAGAAAATGTATTATTTTCAAAACCCTCAATTTTCTGATTCAAAAAATCTTTTATCAATTGGGGAATGCTTTCTATATCGTTAAATGATATTTTATTAATTGTTTTCAACTTGTTTTGTTTTTAGTTGAACAAATACCACACAATTCCGATATTTAACCTGAAGTCATATACAGGGTAATGTGGAAATGCATATGCTTTGTTATTGGAAATAACAGTTCCTATCTGCTGTCCTTCAATAAAGAAGAACATTTTTTTAACTTTCATATTCACATAAAGGTCTGCAATAGGCTGCCCACCAATGGAAAATGAATTTGCATTGGGCAGAATATATTCATTAAGGATTGGAAAATACTCCCGGGATGCAAATTTAGAGAAGTAATACACTTTAACTCCTGCCTGAATTTCTGCAGCTTTTTTAAATGCCTGTGTCTGAAAGAAGAAATTAGCTCTTCCGATAAAACCAGGCATAGGAAGCAATTCTTTATTCGTTAATGCATTTTGGAAATGCAGTCTTGTATTTAGATGAAATTTACCGTAGCTGAAGGTTGCATCTCCTCCGATCTGAGAAATGTTCAATGAACTTTCGCTCTGTTTCGGATTAGCATTGCTGTCAAAATAAGTGTAGTTATCAATTCTAAAATAATTAGCAAAAATTTCCGTCTTGAACCACTTCAGATTGATGCTTCCTCCAATTTCCGTTACCGACTGATTCTTGGCATTCTCAAGATAATAATTATATTTGCCGTAAACAGAAGTATTTAATAAATAATTAAATGAAGGGTAAGCACTTTGGAAGTTTACTTTTGCATTGACAAAATAATCTTTTATAGGCTCAAATTTCAGATTATTCGTCGTTTTAAGATAGCTTTTAAACTGGCTTCCGTTTGAAAATTCTAAAAATGAATTCAGCTGTATCTTATCCAACAGTTTTACCTGTAAATTTCCGACAGCTCCAATCCTGTTTTCTTTAAGCTCATTTGGGAAAGGTACCCCATTGGCAATAACAGCGTCATTAATTCCAAATTTCAGAACCTGATAACGAACTCCGGCATCCAGTTTGAATTTTTCATTATTGAAAACCAGACTTACTGTATTGCTGAAGTTCTCCGAATATTTTTTGGTTGCCAAAGGAAATCCATTAACTAAATCTGTTGGTTCAGCATACCAATACTGCTCCAGAGCTCCCTGGTTATAATAATATTTGTTTCCCTGGTGGGAAATGGTATGCCTTATGCTGAAAGGAAATTTTTCTGCATTAAATGGAGTAAACTGATGGCTCAGATAGTACCTTCTATAAGCAAACTGCGAGCTGCTGGAAGCCAGATTCACCTGCATATTTTGCCTGTTGTTAGAATTACTGTCTCCGTTTTGAAACAGATTATCTTCTACAAGTCCTCCACTTTCCTGGTTATTTACATTTTGGTGAAGATAATGGGCAAATAGCTCATAGTTTCCACTTTTTGAGGTATAGTGCCCTGAAAATATAGTATTGTTATTTGCCGCTAAAGAATTCCTGTAAAACCCCTGAGAGCGCAGTCCCATATATTCAATAGCAAAATTGAATCTTTTCCCTATATTCTGGGTATAGGTTGAATTTAATGCAGCACCGTTTTTCATTGCCGTATGGTAGATGAATGAGGCGGTAGGCGTTTTTACATCATAATATTTCACATCATCAGCTCCCAGAATCATATAAGATTTATTGGAAGGGAGTAAAGATAAATTCTGCTCGGGATTTACTTCAAATACGAGTGGATTGAAGCCGGCTCCGATGTTAGCAGGCTGGGCTCTTCCAAAATTATCACGGTTGTTATACTGTGAAAAGATATGGGTTTTATCAAAAGTCATTACCGTATCAAAAACTTTCTTTTCTGAAAACTGGGTTTGATACTGATAATCGTTGATGGTAGGTTTAAAAATTTTTAAGGAGTCTTTTTTCCCGGAGTCTATGACCAGGGTATCTTCTTCTTTTTGAGTTGATTTGCTAGGATCTGTTTTATCCACAACCTGAGCTTTGCTCACAAAACCAAAGAAGATGAGTATGAAAAGGATGTACTTCATTATTCATTATTGTACAGCAAAAATAAGAAATAATAAGAAATAAAAGAGGCTATCTCAAAAATGAGATAGCCTCTGCTATAGAATTGTACGATAATTAATAACCGTCGTTTTGCTTAATGTTAGGATTAGCCTGGATCGCTGTAATAGGGATCGGCCATTGCCATTTCGTACTTCCGGCAGCAAGAGTCTGCTTAACAGCCGGTGCTCCTGTACCATCGAAAATATCTCCTTTACCTGATCTCTGAACAGATAAACCTAATCTTTTCAGGGTATACCATCTGTCATTTTCAAAGGCAAGTTCTAATCTTCTTTCTTTCAGGATAGCATCTAAAAGAGCCTGTCCTGCTTCTGTTCCCGGAGTAAATGAAGAATATCTTTCGTTTCTTAATTTATTTAATAAAGTAAGAGCTGAAGCCGGATTACCTAATCTGTAATGTGCTTCTGCAGTATTTAACAATACTTCCGCAGATCTTAAATATTTAATAGGCACTATGTTAGCAGGACCGCCGTTACCAGCATATTTTGTAACGTGATTATATTTTTCACCACTGTATATACTCGTTGTAAAGTAAGCAGATTTTCTAACATCATTAGCTGTATATGCCGTATATAAATCATAGTCTACCACAAATTCTGATCTAAGGTTAGGGACTGCCTGATTGTATGCTGATCCTACAGTATTAGATTCAGCCGGTGCATTAGATACCTGGAATAAAACTCCATCAGTAATTTTAGCCAGTCCTTCATTTTCTTTCCATATTCTGGTAAAGTTATCCATTGCGGTGATGCTTGGTGAAAGTCCTAAAGCTAATTCTCCGTACTTAATGGTATTAGCGTAATCTCCTTTATAAAGGTTTACCCTTGATAACAATCCATAAATAGCAGCCTTGCTCATTCTTCCTTTATCAGCATCATTCTGTGTAATATTATCAGCAGCAAATAATAAATCTGCAATGATTTTATCATACACCTGTTCAACCGTTAGGTTTCTGGAGGCAGTATTACTTAATGGAGAATATTTTTCTGAATAATAAATTCCAATAGAATTTTTAGCTCCTGCAGACTGTGTTGGAATTTGAGAATATGCTCTTACGATATCAAAATGAACGATTGCTCTCAATGCTCTCGCTTCTGCTTCTACATTTGTTTTTTGCGCACCTGATAATACCCCGTTATTGATATGTGACAAAACAAAATTTGCTCTGCTGATGGCAAGATAAGCCGCACTATACAATCCTGTTGTCTGTGAATTATCTGAAGAAAACTCAAAGTTTGATGCTGCAAAATTTGAATTTCTTCCTGAAGCTGTACGTATTAAATTATCCGTAGTAAGATCTCCCATAATAAGCTGGCTACCTGTATCTCCATTATAATACCCAGCTCCTTTTAGTGATGTATATGCACCATCCAAAGCTTGTCTGAATGACTCAGGTCTGTCCATTGCTTGCTCCACAGGCTCATTAATAGATGAAACCTGATCTAAATTTCTATCACAAGACGTCAACGTAACAAAGGCAGTTAACGCAGCAAAACTTATTTTTATTATATTCTTTTTCATAAAGCTATTCAATATTAAAATTCTAATTGCATTCCCACTATGATTGTTCTTACAGTAGGGTAAGTATAAAGGTTGTATGATCCTGGAACAAATAATGCAGTAGACTCACCAGATCCCACTGAAACCTCAGGCTCTCCATGGAATTTAGTTACAGTAAATAGGTTCTGTCCCTGTACATATGCTCTAAGCTTATTAATCGGTGATCCTTCTCCAAGGAATGCTTTATCAAACGTATATCCTAATGTAAGGGATCTTAATCTTAAATAATCGTTTTTTTCAATCCATTGATCAGAATCACGCATACCGTTAGAGTCTACTTTCTGGAAAACATTAGTATCCCCTGGTTTTTGCCAAACATTAGCAGCAGATTGTGCCATGTTTCTACCCGCAACAGCAAGAGTTGGATCAACAGCAGCAGCATACATATTGTTATAAGTATATCCTCCTAGCTTGAATGTAAAATCTGCACTGAAATCAAGTGCTTTGTACTGAAGTGTAGTTCCGAATCCACCAAAACTTTTTGGTATAGGAGATTTACCTGTAATAGGCACTGCATCAGAAGCACTATACACATTGGTTATATTTCCTGCCTTATCATAATACAATGCATCTCCGTTATTTGGATCTACCCCGGCAAATCTAACGTTATAGAATAAATATGAAGGCTCTCCTACTTTAAGATAAGTATCTCCCAAATTTCTTTCAGTCTGACCGTCTGCTAACTTATCAAGAGTTGATTTCTGGAAAGAGATGTTAGCATGTAAGTTCCACTGGAAATCTTTCTTCTTGATGATATCTGCACTTAGTTCTACCTCAAGGCCTTTCTGAGACATATCCCCTGCATTGATATACTGGAAATATGATCCTTCCTGTTTATCTAAAGGTACAAGCTGCACAAAATCTTTTCTCTTATTTTGATACACTTCAACTGATCCACGGATTCTTCTGTTCATCATGGTGAAATCAACTCCTACGTTGGTAATCGCATTAGATTCCCATTTAAGATTTTCATTACCGATAATATAACTGCTTTGTGCAAATGTTCCAGGATATAGAGCTGCATTAGAACCATATAAACCGTAGCTGATATTGGTTACATTATAATAATCAGGAAGTGTTCCGTCATTACCCGTAGTACCATATGATCCTCTAAGCTTTAAATCGTTAATAAAACCTCCTTTCATAAAGTCTTCCTTCGCAATATTCCATGCACCACTTACAGACCAGAAAATACCACTTTGATTATTTGCACCAAATCTCGAAGAAGCATCTCTTCTTAATGATCCTGTTGCCAAATATTTACCAGCATAGTCATAGCTTAACAAACCTGCTAAACTGAATAAAGTGTTTCTTGTTTTAATTCCGGTAAATGTATTTCTTTCCGAAGGTGTTGTAATTGAAGGAACATTTAATACTGGAGACTTCAATCCGTAAGCACCTCCATTGGTTGTTTCGTTGAAGTTATCATTATATTCGATAAATCCTAAGAAATCAAAATTGTGGCTTCCGTATGATTTTTTGTAGTTGATTGAGTTATTCCAAGTATAGTTAAATCCATAGAATGTATTTTTATTCAATGCCCCTGTAGGAACTTTGTTTGTCGTTAAATCCAGGTTTGACCCTTTTTTCAACCATTGAGTTCCCATAAACCAATCGAAAAGTCCATTGAAATTGGTTTTAAACTTCAGACCATCGATAATTTTATATTCCGCAAATAAGGTTGCCGGAATTCTCAATCTCTGATCTTCCAGTCTATAGTTACGAATCTGTTCCACAACGTTTGAACCGGCTCTCATAGTCTGGTTATAACTTCCATCCGGGTTATAGACTGGCTCATATGGAGCATACTTATACATTGCTCCAAATGGATTCTGTGTATTGTTTCTATCTCTGAAGTTCTGTGTAACCTGATACTGAACTCCAAGGTTGATTCCTACATTCAGTTTTTCACTCAGCCTATTGGTAAAACCGAAGTTACCTGTATATCTCTTAAGTCCGTCAATATCTCTGATGATTCCATTATCAGAATCATATCCTAATGAGTAATAAAAAGTACTTTCTTTAGATCCCCCCTGTGCACTGAACAAATATGATTGAATGGTTGAAGGTTTCAACAGGTCTTTTTGCCAATTGTGATCATAAGCAGCAAGTCTATCCATCTCTTGCTGGGATCTTGGCTTAAACCCTAGGTACCCTAATTGATTCTGAAAGTCCATTAACTCTCTTGAATTCATCATGGTATAGTTATTATCTTTCAACCTTTCAGCGAATCCGAATTTAGTATCGAATGAATAGTGAGTTTTTCCAGCCTTTCCGCTTTTAGTTGTTACTACAACTACCCCGTTAGCCCCTCTTGCACCATATTGTGCAGTAGCTGCAGCATCTTTAAGAATTGAAATAGATTCTACATCCGCAGGGTTAATTGCACTGAACTGTCTTGCAGTCATATACATCCCATTCACTACATACGTAGGTTCTGAAGAACCTCCAACACCTCCAACACCTCTTACCTGAATGGTAGCAGCAGCACCCGGCTGTCCATTAGTACTTTGTACAAACACCCCTGAAGCTCTACCCTGTATAGCGTTACCAATAGAAGTAGTAGGACTATTTCTTCTGATTTCATCTCCACCTACTACAGCCTGAGCCTGAGTAATTTCATCCGTTTTCTTCTTCTGATACCCTGTAACGACTACTTCTTCAATTTTCGTTTCATTCGAAGCAGAGTCTTTTGTTGTCTTTTGCGCAAAAGCTGTTTGCCCTAAAAAAAATAAAGCCCCAACACTTAATACTCTTAGTTTCACATTCATATTAACAAATTTTATTAATAAATTTTAAGGCGACAAATATGTTAATAAATATTAACATCCACAAGCTTTTGCCCTCTACAGGCCGTTCCAAGCACATCAACTTCTATTTTTTAACTAAAAAAAAATTTAACTTTTGATAATTTATGTTAATTATTTTTCATAATACAATAATTTATTAAGAAAAAAATAAACACAAATAGCAGTTTTAATGATTATAAAATTTTTTAAAATATTACATGTCAATTAATAAAATCCTATCAAGAATTAAAAACAGCAAAATATATACTTTATTTATACCATGTAAAGAAATTATAAACAAAAAAACCTACTAAGAGCAGGTTTTTTTGTTTATAACAATTGATGATTATTATTAATAACCAGGATTCTGTTGAATCTGTGGGTTATTGTTTATTGCAGTTTGAGGGATTGGCCACTGCCACTTATGGCTGGAAGCAGGAAGACTCAACACAGGTGCCGGATTCCCTGCACCAGTTGATTCCGGACCAAAGTTAGACCTTTGAATTGGAAGAGCAAGTCTTTTTAATGTAAAGAATCTGTCTGTTTCAAATGCTAATTCTAATCTTCTTTCCAACATAATTGCATTCCAAAGAGCTTGTCCGGCTTCTGTACCAGGTACAAATCCAGTATATCTCTGCGCTCTTAAAGTATTTAATAATCCCAGAGCTCCTGCTTCATTTCCTTTCTTAAACATTGCTTCTGCAACATTTAAAACAACTTCAGCAGTTCTTAAATACTTTACATCTACCGCCTCAATCGGCTTATCAGTAGCCTGCTTGTATTTAATAACGTTATTATACGTTTTTGTAAGGAATGGAGAAGTAGTAATATAAGAACTTTTTCTGATGTCTGTAGCAGCGAACTTATTATAGAAATCGAAATCTACTACATACTCTGATTTAATTTGCCCACCAACAGTTTGGTTATAAGCCGAACCTGTTTTGATATTCTCAATACTTGAGTTAAGTATTTTGAACAATACTCCATCACTTGATGTGTCATTCCAGATATTTTTAAATGTACCGATAGCTCCTACGCTAGGGCTTAAAGCTAAAGCTTTCTGTCCCCAAAGAATGGCATTATCATAATCACCTTTGTACAAATATACTCTTGATAACATCCCTTGGATAGCAGGCTTTCTAAGCTTACCTACGTTGGCAGTCTGAGTAATATTCTGCTCTGCAAAAAGTAAATCAGCAATAATTTTATCATATACCTGGTTTACATTCAGGTTTCTTGTAACTAACTGAAATGGGTCAAACTTTTCTACGTAAGCAATACCTAATGAAGTACCTGCATCAGCAGATTGTGTAGGTATTTTACAATATCTTCTTACAATATCAAAGTGAGCTATAGCACGAATACCTCTTGCTTCTGCTTCAATATTAGTTCTGAATGCACCCGGCGCTAAATTACCAATCTTATCAAGAACTGCATTGGCTCTTGCCGCCACAGCATATCCTGCTCCATAAACAGAAACAACTGCATCCACATCTCCTGCAAAATTGAAATTGTATGCATCGTTATTTGATCTTCTTCCCTGAGGATTCTGAATTAAGTTATCCGAAACTACGTCAGGAACAATTAATTGTGTATAATCCTGCTGATAATATCCTGAAATCTTAAACGCATCATAAGCATAATCTACACCTTTTCTAAAATCACTTTCAGTTGTGTAATAGGTATCCGAAACCAATCTATCATTCGGCAATACTGTTAAGTCATCAGTACATGATGCAGCAGTAAAAGCTAATGATGTAAATAATACTATTCTTACTATGTTTTTTTTCATGAGAAAATTGAATTAGAAGTTAACTTGCACTCCCATTAGGAATGTTCTTGTATTTGGATAATTGTATAAACTGATAGATCCTGGAATAAACGCTCCATTCGCCTGTGTCTCAGAGGCTAAAGCAACTTCAGGATCTCCTGTATAGTTAGTCCAAAGCGCTAAGTTCTGACCAGAACCATATACTCTGATACTATTTACAGGAAGGGACTCACCTAGGAATTTCTTATCAAAAGTATATCCTATTTCCACTGATCTCAATCTTACAAAATCTGTTTTCTGTAAAAATGCATCTGTAGATTGAAGACCGTTAACATTTGGCTTAGGCAACACATTAGTGTCTCCCGGTTTCTTCCAGTAATTAAACGCATCCGTACTCAAGTTTTGGTTGTATGCAGAGAAATCTGAAAGGTTTTGCCCCATAATATTATAGCTATATCCTCCAGTCTGGAAGGAAAAATCTGCATTTAAATCAAATCCTTTATATCTGAATGTAGTTCCAAAACCACCATACGCACTTGGTAAAGTAGATTTTCCTGATAGGAACTGCGCATCACCTGAGCTATATACATTGGTCACCGAACCATCCAGTTTATAATACAATGCATCTCCATTGGTAGGATCTACACCAGCACTCTTAACCATTTTGAATACGGTAGGCTCATCACCCACACGCATAAATGTAGTACCATCTAAGCTAAGCTGGGTAGCATCTCCATATAAACTTTTTACATTATATTTAAGCATAGAGATATTCCCTCTTACAGACCAGTCAATATCTTTACTTCTGATGATATCAATACTTAATTCAGACTCCAGCCCCTTAATTTCAATATTTCCGGCATTGGTAACACTGGAATAAATATAACCTCCTCCTTCAAGTGGTGTATTAGGAATTGCATATAAGAAATCTTTTCTGTCATCTTTAAATACTTCGGCAGTTAATTTGATTCTGTTATTCCACATCGCCACATCTACCCCTAAGTTTTGAGATTTTTTAGACTCCCATTTAAGGTTTGGCTGCCCATAAGCATTCGATGGACCCGCTGTAGGATCTGTACCATAATCACCTGATACGACAGTAATAAGGTTTTGGTAATCTGCAAGAGCAGATATATTACCCGTTGTACCAATACTATATCTAAATTTAATATCATTGAAGAAAGGAACATCAAAGAAAGATTCTTTTGCTAAATTCCATGCTGCTGAAGCAGACCAGAAGTTACCATATTTATTATCTTGTCCTAGTCTTGAGTTTCCATCTCTTCTGATAGATCCTGATAATAAGTATCTACCAGCATAGTTGTAGTCAACTACTCCTAATAAACTCACATATCTTGTTGTTGTTGTACTACCCGTAATAGCAAACGGAGTAGAAGCAGAACCCACATCAGTAACATCAGGTCCTAACATTACTCTTTTTGTTCCTGATAAACTTCCGAACTGTTCCTGGCTATATTCAAATGCAGCAACTGCTGACACTTTGTGCTGTCCAAATGATCTTGAGAAGTCAAATCTATTGTTAAATACATACGTCCAGAAATCTGACCTTGTATCTCTGATACTTCCATCTGGAGTACCATATACTTTAGCAATATCAGACCCTTTTTTCACTACGTACTTATTCTTTCTAAGATCATAAATATTTCCGAACGTAGATTTGAATGTTAACCCTTTAAAGAATTCGTAAGAACCGGATATTTGCCCTGAAATTCTTGTTCTCCAGTCTGTAGTAACCTCATTTCTTCTAAGATCAATTGGGTTAATAGAGTTGGTTGTAGGATTAAGAGAACCGTCTGCATTATAGATAGGCTCATATGAATTCAATGTATAAATTGAATAAAATGGGCTTAATGCATTATAAGAATATCTTTGATCTTGTGTTCTAACATTAATGATACCAAAATCAAAAGCTAATTTCATTTTATCACTAACCTTTTGGTCAAAGTTGAATCGGGCATTGTATCTTTTAAATCCATCTAATTCCTGTAGGATACCAGAATCTGAATCATATCCCAAAGAAGCGTAGTATGAGTTAGTTTCTCCCCCACCTCTTACTGATAGGTTATGATATTGAATTGCTGAATTTCTTAAGATATCTTTAGACCAGTCATGATCCTGTGCCATTAATTCTGCAGCTTCTGCAGGAGTATAAACCGGGTTTGGATTCACTCCTAATCCTGACATCTCGTTCTCAAACTGAATCTTCTGAGCAGTATTCATCATTGTGAAGTTCTTGTCTTTCGGCTTATAAGCAAAACCAAATCTTGTATCATAAGTGATCGCTGGTTTTCCAGACTTACCTCTTTTTGTAGTCACTACAATAACCCCGTTAGCAGCTCTAGCTCCATATACAGCAGTTGAAGCGGCATCTTTTAATTCCGTAACACTTTCAATATCTGTTGCAGGAATGGAGTTGAACTGACGCTGAGTCATATAAATACCATCTACAACAAACAATGGATCTGAAGCTCCTATTGTAGCAGAAACATTGACAGCTCCTCTAATTCTGATGGACCCTGGTTCTCCTGGTTTACCAGAGTTGGTAGATACCTGCAAACCAGACATCTTACCCTGAAGCATGTTTGTAATACCGGTACTTGAAGCGGACATTCTAGTAAGCTCTTCACCACCTACTACAGAAACAGCCTGGGTAATTTCATTTTTTTTCTTTTTTTGTACCCCAACTACAACAATCTCATCAATTACTTTAGTTTTTGCTGTATCTTTTTTTGTTGTCTGTGCAAAAGCAGTTTGTCCCAAGAAAAACAAAGCCCCCACACTCAATACACATAGTTTAACATTCATATTAACAAATTTTAATATATTTTAGCAACAAATATGTTAATAAATATTAACACTAGCAAATTTTTCACTTTGACTAAATAGTATAATTTTAACAATTCACATAGTATTGAGCTTAAATTATAAATATTTAACAATTTTTAAAGTAAAAAAATACCATAAAATTAAAATATACTAAAAATAACACACTCTAAATAATCAATCCGTAGTTTATTTTTTTTTATTTATAATGATTCTAAATTATTTTATTACCAAAACTTACTTTCTCTAAGGTTAAAATGACTATAAAAATACTAAAACCATCCATTCACCCCACATTTCCAACACATTACAGAAAACCACAATCATAGTGGAAAACCCAAAATAAGGGATATACTTAAAAAATAAATTGAATCAATAGAAAATAATGCATCCTTTATAATTCACCATATAGTTAAGTATATAAGCAAATTACTCTATCCAGCAAGGAAAAAATTGACCTTGACCGTTGTTTTTAATCAAACTAAAAAATATAAATCTATAATCCATTAATGGTTAATAAAATCAACATCGGATAGTATTTTTGAAATGAAACACCATAAAAAAACCTGCCGTTTCAGAGAAACGGCAGGTTAATAATATATTTATTTATGATATTATTTTAGCTTCTTTTTAACAGCTACCTGTTCATAAACTTCAAGAATATCTCCGATCTCAATATCGTTATATCCTTTCAGGTTCAGACCACATTCATAACCTTTGGTTACTTCTTTTACATCATCTTTGAAACGCTTCAAGCTTTCAAGCTCTCCGTCAAACTTAACAATACCATCTCTCAATACTCTTACTTTGGAGTTTCTGGCTACTTTTCCTGAAAGAACCATACAACCGGCAATTGTTCCAACCTTAGAGATTTTAAACACCTCTCTGATCTCAACATTACCGATGACCTGTTCTTTAATTTCAGGAGAAAGCATACCCTCCATAGCTTCTTTCACTTCTTCTATTGCTGCATAAATTACAGAATAGTTTCTGATTTCAATTTCTTCTCTATCCGCAAGATCTTTAGCATTAGCACCAGCTCTTACGTTAAATCCGATAATGATAGCATCTGAAGCAGCCGCTAAATTAACATCAGATTCTGTGATCTGACCTACTCCTTTATGAAGAATATTAACGTTAATCTCACCAGTAGACAATCTTTGTAATTGATCAGATAATGCTTCAACTGAACCATCCACGTCACCTTTCAGAATAATATTTAATTCCTTAAAGTCTCCTAAAGCAATTCTTCTACCTAATTCTTCAAGCGTAGTATGCTTCTTCGTTCTGATTGAAAGCTCTCTCTGAAGTTGTTCTCTCTTATTGGCAATAGTTTTAGCCTCACTTTCATCTTCATATACTTTAAACTTATCACCTGCTGTTGGTGCTCCGTCCAACCCTAAAATAGTTACTGGGATAGATGGACCCGCCTCTGTAAGGTTTCTTCCTCTTTCATCAAGCATTGCTTTTACCTTACCGTGGTTTTTACCAGCCACTACATAATCTCCAACTCTTAAAGTACCGGTTTGTACCAACATCGTGGCAACATATCCTCTTCCTTTATCTAGTGAAGCTTCAATAACAACTCCTTGAGCATTTCTATCCGGGTTAGCTTTTAAATCAAGCATTTCTGCCTGAAGTAATACTTTTTCCAATAGAACATCCATATTGTTACCAAATTTTGCAGAAATTTCCTGCGCCTGAACATTTCCACCCCATTCTTCTACAAGGATATTCATCCCGGAAAGCTGTTGTCTGATATTATCAGGATTTGCACTTGGTCTATCTACTTTGTTCAATGCAATAATCATTGGTACTCCTGCTGCCTGAGCGTGAGAAATAGCTTCTCTCGTCTGAGGCATTACATCATCATCAGCTGCAATTACAATGATAGCAATATCCGTAATCTGAGCACCTCGGGCTCTCATCGCCGTAAATGCTTCGTGACCTGGTGTATCTAAGAAAGTAATTCTCTGACCGTTTTCCAGTTTCACATTATAAGCACCTATGTGCTGAGTAATCCCTCCGGATTCTCCTGCAATTACATTGGTTTTTCTTACGTAGTCAAGTAATGAAGTTTTACCGTGGTCAACGTGTCCCATTACTGTAACGATTGGAGCTCTGCTCACTAAATCCTCTTCATTATCAACTTCATCTTCGCTTTCGCTTTCTTCAAGATCAGCATCTGAGAATTCAATTTTATAACCAAATTCATCTGCTACTAATAATAAGGTATCAGCTTCTAATCTCTGGTTCATGGTTACCATTACCCCCAATGAGAAACAAGCAGAAATAACTTCTGTTGGTGAAACATTCATTAAGCTGGCCAATTCACCTACTGTAATGAATTCTGTTACCTTAAGCGTTCTGTCTTGTGCTTCAAGCTCCTGCTGACGCTCATCCTGCTCTCTACGATACGTTCTCTTGTCTTTTCTGTGTTTAGCAGATTTAGACTTACCTCCTTTATTGGTAAGTTTTTCAAGAGTTTCTTTAATCTGATTTTTAACTTGTTCGTCAGTTAACTCAACTGGCATAACTCGCTGACCAGGTCTGTTGTTTTGACCTCCTTTTTTGAAGCCACCACCTTGACCCGGACGATTTCCGCCACCTTGGTTGTTTCCAAAACGGTTTCCACCACCCTGACCACCTTGTCCTGGAGGACGGTTTCCTTGGCCTCCTTGACCCGGAGGACGGTTCCCACCTTGTCCGCCATTGTTATTATTCTGACGGTTTCCTTGGTTTTGACCACCTTGGTTATTGTTTCCAGAATTTTGATTATTCCCCTGACCTTGCTGATTATTATTCGGGCCACCGGGTTTTTCAATTCTTTTTCTTTTCTTTTTTGCTCCAGAACCTGGTTTTGGCGCAAACTGAGTTAAGTCTATCTTTTCTCCAACGATCTTAGGACCGTCAAGCTTCTGATAAACTGTCTCAATCTTTTGTGGTTCCTGAGACTCCGGTTCAGCCTCAACTTTTGGAGTTTCCACTTTTTTCTCCTCTACAACCGGTTTTGGAGTTTCTTTTATTGGTTCCACAGGTTTCACTTCTTCTTTTTTCTCCTCCATTTTTGGTTTGTCTTTTTTCACAGGTCTATTTCTAGATTCTATCTGAGACAAATCAATCTTATCCAAAACTTTAAATTCCTGCTTCTCAGGCGCTGTTTTCACTTCCGGTTCTTCTTTCACTATTTCTTCTTTCTTTTCTTCAACCGGTATTGCTACAGGGGCTGCAGGAGCTTCTTCAACTTCAGGCTTTCTAGCCTCCAAGTCTATTTTACCTAAAATCTTAGTTTCTGGTTTACTAGCTTTAGCTCTTATTACTTCAGGGGATTTCTCAATTTCCAGTTTCTCTTCCGGAACCTTTGTGATCACCACCTCATGGGAAGCTTTACGTTGTTCACCATCCTTGGCAAACTCAGCTTCCAATGCAGAATATGCCGCTTCTTCTAATTGAGCGTTAGGATTGCTTTCAACCTCGATTCCCTTAGCTTGTAAAAACTCCACTAATCTAGACATCGAAATGTTGAATTCCTTAACCGCTTTATTTAATCTTATTTTTGGCATCTATATTATTTACTATTTTTTTAATTTTTAAAATTAAAGTATTTCTTTTTACTGCTTATTAAAATTTATTAAAATCTTAATCTTCAAATTCTTCTCTTAAAATACGTTTTACATCTTCAATAGTTTCTTCCTCAAGATCAACCATATTTAAAAGACTTTCAGTTTCTTTATCTAAAACCGACTTTGCAGTAGTAAGACCTACCTTTTTAAATTCATCCAAAATCCACTGCTCGATATCGTCATTAAATTCTCTCAAATCAACGTCGTCATCCTCACTAGACTCTCTGTATACATCAATCTCATATCCTGTCAACCAAGAAGCCAGTCTGATATTTTGACCTTGTTTTCCAATTACTTTAGAGATTTCCTCAACCGGAGTATATACCAATGCATAGTTAGTATCCTCATTGATTTCAATCTTATTAATTGTAACATTTCCTAAAGCTCTCTTCACCAAAATCTCAGGGTTTTTAGACCACTGAATAACATCGATGTTTTCATTTCTCAACTCTCTTACAACCCCATGAATTCTGGATCCCTTCACACCTACACAGGCACCTACAGGATCAATTCTGTCATCATAAGCATCTACTGCAATTTTTGCCTTTTCTCCAGGAATTCTAACGGCCTTCTTCAAGATAATTGTTCCGTCCTGAATTTCAGGAATTTCCAGTTCTAGTAACTTTTCAAGAAACTTAGGTGCAGTTCTGGAAATAATAATCTGTGGTTTAGAACCTTTAAAGTCTACTGTTTCTACAATAGCTCTGATATTCTCACCTTTTTTAAAGAAATCTGATGGGATCTGATTTTCTTTCGGTAAAATAAATTCATTCTCTTCATCATCCAACAAAATCACGTGCTTATGACGGATATGGTGAATTTCCCCTACAACTATTTCCCCGATTTTATCTCTAAACTGTTCATACAGCATTGCATTATTGTGCTCCTGAAGTTTTGTAGCCAAAATTTGCTTTAGGGTAAGAATATTCCTTCTTCCTAATTGCGCAACAGGAATTTCCATTGTAAAATCTTCTCCTACTTCAAAGGTAGGATCAATTTTTTTAGCCTCAGAAATTTCAATCTCCAGATCATCGTCTTCAGACATTTCGTCTTCTACAATTGTTTTATTTAAAAATATCTGAAAATCTCCTTTATCAGGGTTTACAATCACATCAAAATGATCATCCGAATCAAATCTTTTTCTCAAAAGAGTTTTCAGTGAGTCTTCAATAATTGCCATAAGATCAATCTTACTGATCCCTTTTTCGTCTTTAAAATCACCAAAGGATTCAATCAACGCTATATTATCCATCTATTCTTTTTTCTTTTTTAAAATTTAATTACTGCCAATGCTTTTTTGATCTCAGAGTAAGGAATTTCTTTTTCCTCCTCTACATCAACTTTCCCTTTCCCAATATCCTTCGGCTTACGATAACGTAAGACAAGGGTAATCTTCTCTTCATCTACTTTAGATAATTCTCCTTCAATTTTAGAAGAGTCCTCCAACATCACTTCAATCTCTCGTCCTAAGTTCTTTTTGAACTGTCTTGGGATAGACAACGGTTCACTAAGTCCTGCAGACATCACCTGAAGGCTAAAATCATGTTCCTCACGATCCATATTGAATTCCACTGCACGGCTTGCATCAAGGCAATCCTGCAAAGAAACTCCATTGTCGCCATCTAAAATCACTGTAATGTCATCCCCTGCAGAAAATTTAAGATCAATAAGAAACAGATCTTTTCTGGTCTCAAGGAATTCATTTAATAATTCTTCAATTCTTTTTCTAAACTCCATACATTGTTTTATCTTGATTTATAGTACGAAAAAAGGCTTTCTTTCGAAGCCTTCTCATTTTTCCCGTAAATCCATTGCAAATATACGCTTTTTTTCTAAAAAAGCAAAATTATCTTATTATCAAGCAAATAGCATAAATTCTATTTACCTTAAATTAAACGAGCATATGAAAGTATTTTTATTATTTTTGTCTTGAATTTTAAAAACCAAACATTTTGAATATAACGATTGTAGGAACAGGTTATGTAGGATTAGTTACAGGAACTACGCTGGCAGAACTTGGCAATTCAGTATACTGTGTTGATATTGATGAAAAAAAAGTTGAAGGTATGAAAAACGGCGTAGTTCCCATCTATGAGCCAAATCTTGAAGAAATGTTTCTAAGAAACATACAGTCTGAGAGATTATTTTTCACTACCAATCTGAAAGAAGCCTTAGACAAAAGTGAGGTCATTTATCTGGCACTGCCCACTCCTCCCGGCGAGGATGGTTCAGCAGATCTTTCATATGTTCTTCAGGTAGCCAATAATATTGGTGAGATGATGACAGAATATAAAGTTATTGTCAATAAAAGTACAGTACCTGTAGGAACTGCTGATAAAGTAAGCAGCGTCATATCTTCCAAAACAAACATTCCTTTTGATGTAGTTTCAAATCCGGAATTTTTAAGAGAAGGTTTTGCTGTGGAAGACTCCATGAACCCATCAAGAGTGGTTGTAGGAGCAAGCTCTGAAAGAGCGAAGGATATTATGTCTAAAATTTACCAGCCTTTTACCAATACTGGGATTCCAATCATCTTCATGGATGAAAAATCATCAGAACTTACCAAATATGCAGCCAATTCATTCTTAGCAGTAAAGATTACTTTCATGAATGAAATTGCCAACTATTGTGAAAAAGTAGGCGCAGATGTAGACAAGGTAAGACTGGGAATGGGAAGTGATGACAGAATCGGACACCGCTTTTTATTTCCGGGTATCGGCTATGGAGGGAGCTGTTTTCCTAAAGATGTAAAAGCACTTATTAAATCCGGAAAGCAGGAAGATTTCAATTTCCAGATTTTAGAAGCTACAGAAAATGTAAATACGGCACAGAAGGTAATTCTCGTGTCTGAAATAGAAAAATATTTCGGAGGAAATATTAAAGGCAAGAAAATTGCTATATGGGGATTAGCTTTTAAAGCCAATACGGATGATATCCGGGAAGCCTCTTCTTTAGATAATATTGCCCTGTTATTGGAAAAGGGAGCTGAAATCATAGCTTATGATACTGTTGCAGAAAGTAACGTCAAGAAAGTAATTGGTGATAAAATACAATACGCCAAAGGAATGTATGATGCTTTAGAAGGTGCAGACGCTCTATTTATCTCTACAGAATGGCCGGAGTTTAAAAATCCCAATTTTGAACTCATGTCGAAAAAAATGAAGAATAAAGCTATTTTTGACGGTAGAAACATGTACCCGTTAGAAGTTCCTGAGCAGAATGGATTTTATTATAAAAGTATAGGAAGAAGAACAATTTTAAAATAGACAAAATGAAAAATATAATTATCACTGGGGGCGCCGGATTTATCGGTTCGCATGTTGTAAGAGAATTTGTGAAGAATAACCCGGATAGTATGATCATCAATCTTGATGCTCTTACCTATGCCGGAAATTTAGAAAACTTAAAGGATATTGAAAATGAACCTAATTATGTTTTCGAAAAAGCCGACATTACAGAACCTGAAGAATTAAGAAGGGTTTTCGAAAAATACAATCCTGATGCAGTGGTACATTTAGCTGCAGAAAGTCATGTAGACAGAAGTATTACGGACCCCATGGCATTCATTAACACGAATGTAAACGGAACAGCCAACCTTCTTAATCTTTGTAAGGAATTCTGGACTTTAAACCCGGATCATACCCATGGAAGATTTCCGGATGAAAAAAGAAAAAACTTATTCTACCACGTATCTACCGATGAAGTATATGGTAGCTTAGGGGAAACAGGATTCTTTTTAGAAACAACATCTTATGATCCTCAATCTCCATATTCTGCATCAAAAGCAGCTTCTGACCATCTGGTAAGAGCTTATGGTAACACATATGGAATGCCTTTCATCGTTTCCAACTGTTCTAATAACTACGGACCCAATCACTTTCCTGAAAAACTGATTCCTTTATGTATTTCAAATATCATTAATGAAAGACCTTTACCTATTTATGGTGATGGAAAGTATACCAGAGACTGGCTTTTTGTAATTGATCACGCCAGAGCTATCCACCAGGTCTTCAATGAAGCAAAAACAGGGGAAACTTACAATATTGGAGGATTCAATGAGTGGCAGAATATTGATCTGGTAAAAGAGCTTATCAAACAAATGGATGCTAAATTAGGAAAGCCGGAAGGTCATTCTGAAAAACTGATCACTTTTGTAAAAGACAGACCTGGCCATGACAAGCGTTATGCTATTGATGCTACTAAACTTAATAAAGATTTGGGATGGAAGCCTTCGGTAACCTTTGAAGAAGGTCTGGGAAAAACAATAGACTGGTATCTTGAAAATAAAGAATGGCTTGAGAATATAACCAGCGGAGATTACCAAAAATATTACGAAAAACAATATAGCTAGTATCCATACACCAAAGGAACTACGTATAAAAAAAACAATTTTAAAATTTGATCAGATCACTCTTCTATATATTTTAAAAAGAAGGCCTCAAGAACTGATTATATTTTATAAAAGCATAGAAAAAGGTTAAAATCACCGACCTGTTGATTTAAAATTACACAGGCTATGCAGTAGAAAACAAAAAATAATATGAAAGGAATAATATTAGCCGGAGGATCCGGAACAAGACTATACCCTTTAACCATTGCGGTAAGCAAACAGTTAATGCCTGTTTACGATAAACCTATGATCTACTATCCTCTTTCTACGCTTCTTTTAGCAGGAATTAAGGATATATTGATCATTACCACTCCTCATGACCAGCCTGGATTTGTCAAACTTTTAGGTGACGGGTCCCAGATAGGATGTAATATAGAATATGTGGTACAGCCAAGTCCGGACGGGCTGGCACAGGCTTTCATTCTTGGTGAGCAGTTTATTGGCAATGATCCTGCTGCATTAGTTCTTGGTGATAATATTTTCTATGGTTCTGAGATGGGAACTTTATTAAAAAATAAAACCAATCCGGAGGGAGGTGTTGTTTTTGCATACCACGTAGCAGACCCCGAAAGATATGGTGTGGTAGAATTTGATGATGACTTTAAAGCTATATCTATTGAAGAAAAGCCTTTACAGCCAAAATCCAACTATGCTGTTCCCGGCTTATATTTTTATGATAACAGTGTAGTAGACATTGCTAAAAACATTCAGCCTTCTGCAAGAGGTGAACTGGAGATCACGGATCTAAACAATGTTTATCTGAGTCAGGGAAATCTTGAAGTAGGTGTACTGGACAGAGGTACCGCATGGCTGGATACAGGAACTTTTGACTCCCTTCATGATGCTTCAGAATTTGTAAGTGTTATCGAAAAAAGACAAGGCTTCAAGATCGGATGTATTGAAGAAATTGCTTTCAGAAATAAATTTATCAACGAAGAAAAGCTATTGGAAACAGCAGCTAAATATGGCAAAAGCGGCTATGGTGAATACCTGAAACAGCTTATCCGTAAATAAAAAAACAATTTGTAAATCCCACACACTATTGGCTTTATAGCCAATAGTTTTTGTTTATAACAACAAATATCAATATATTAGTTGTTGATTTTCGCTTTTATGTGAACAATTATTCATAAAACGAAGAAATAGAGTAAGAATTAATTATTATAAATTTGTAAAAACTTACACAGATGAATGAACCACAGCAAAAGTGGACAGAAACAATTGAAGCCAATCATTCTTTATTTGATATCCAGCTTAAAGAAGTCTGGAGATATAAAGATCTGATTTATATGTTTGTCAAAAGAGACTTTATATCGAGCTTTAAGCAGACTATTTTAGGACCGATCTGGTTTTTTATCAATCCTATTTTTACCACGATCACTTATCTGATTATTTTCGGAAGGTTTGCAAAGCTTCCTACAGATGGCGCTCCTGGTCCAATATTTTATCTTGCAGGAGTTACTTTGTGGAATTATTTTGCCGGGGCATTATTAGGGACATCAGCAACGTTTACCGGAAATGCCAATATTTTTGGCAAAGTATATTTTCCAAGGTTAGTAACCCCTATTTCAATTGTCATTTCAAACCTGATGCGTTTAAGTGTTCAGTTTATTTTATTCCTTATGGTCTGGGCATACTATTTTATTAATCATGAGATTTCACCTAATTTATGGATACTGGCAACTCCATTTCTACTCATTCTCATGGCTTTATTTGCATTGGGAATGGGAATGATTTTTTCAGCTCTTACTACAAAATATAAAGATTTAAGCATGCTGTTGGCTTTTGGGATCACTTTATACATGTATGCGACTCCGGTTATTTATCCTGTATCTATGCTTCCCGGATATTTTAAGCAGTTAGCAAAATTCAACCCATTAACCGGTATTTTTGAATGTTTCAAATATGGCTGGCTGGGAGTAGGTGATTTCTCTCCCGTAATGCTAATAACCAGTACGGTTATCATTTTAATTCTTCTTGTGGTAGGAGTAGTTACTTTTAACAAAGTTGAAAAAACATTTATGGATACAGTATAAGTGAACATGAAAACACTTGAATAAAAAAATTTAAAACTCTAAAACATGCTAGCTTTAAAAGCAGAAAACATATCAAAACAATACCGCTTGGGCGAAGTCGGGACCGGTACTTTATCACATGACCTCAACAGGTTCTGGCATAAAGTAAGAGGAAAAGAAGATCCATATTTAAAAATTGGTGAAACTAATGACAGAGCTTCCAAAGGCAATTCCGATTACGTCTGGTCTCTCCGCGATATTAATTTCGAAATTGAACAGGGTGATGCTATAGGAATTATCGGAAGAAACGGTGCCGGAAAATCTACCCTCCTAAAGCTCTTAAGTAAAGTTACAAAGCCTACAACAGGAAAAATATATACCAATGGAAGAATAGCCTCTTTATTGGAAGTAGGAACAGGTTTTCACCCTGAAATGACGGGTCGTGAAAATGTTTTCCTCAATGGAGCCATTTTAGGAATGACCCGAAAAGAGATCAAACGTAAATTTGATGAAATTGTAGATTTTTCAGGTGTTGAAAGATATATTGACACTCCAGTAAAAAGATATTCTTCAGGAATGTACGTCCGACTTGCATTTGCTGTTGCAGCCCACCTGGAATCCGAAATTTTAATTGTAGATGAAGTGTTGGCGGTAGGAGATGCTGATTTTCAGAAAAAATGTTTAAGCAAAATGAGTGATGTAACCAAAGGAGAAGGAAGGACTATTCTTTTTGTAAGTCACAACATGGCTGCCATTAAAACACTTTGTACTAAAGGAGTATTACTTGATACTGGAAAAGTAACTTATCAAGGGAATATTGATGAAACCGTTTTAAGATATTTAGGAAGCAATAACTCTTATAATACTAATCATTTTATATATGAGAATATCAAAAATGATTTTTTTGCTCTTGAAGAAATCATTTTGAAAAATCCGTCAAAAAGTATAAATGAGCCTTTGGATGAAAACCAAGAAATAGAGTTTATCACAAACTTCATTCTGGATACAGATCAACCGGAACGTTATCATATTACTTATCATCTTAAAAATGATTATGGTGAAGCATTGTTTTCGTTCTCTAGCACAGATATTAAATATAATAAAGGTAAAAACTCTTTAACCTGTACTTTCCCCAAGAAATTTTTTCAATCAGGAAATTATTACTTAAGTTTTTTCCTAATAGAAGATAGAAAACAGGCTCTGATTGTTGAAAATGACATTGTTTCTTTTTCAGTCATTGATGGTAACAGAGAAATTGGAGTATACATGGGGCGGGAGCCAGGATTTATCCGTCCCGAATTTAACTGGAAAATACAATAAATTATGATTCCTGTAACGCAACCTTTTCTTCCACCACAGGAAGAATATGAAAAATATCTAAATGGTATCTGGAAAAGAAATTGGCTTACAAACATGGGACCATTGGCAAGCCAACTGGAGATGGAGCTAAAAGATCATCTTAAAGTACAGCATTTATTATTTGTCACCAATGGTACGGTAGCCATACAAATGGCTATAAAAGCATTGGAGATTACCGGAGAAGTAATCACTACTCCATTCTCATTTATTGCCACCACAAGCTGTATTGTATGGGAAAACTGCACCCCAGTTTTTGTAGATATCGATCCTAAAAGCCTATGCATAGACCCAGTAAAAATTGAAGAGACTGTTACAGAAAAAACGACAGCTATCCTGGCAACTCATGTATATGGTAATACTTGTGATGTAGAAGCTATAGAAGTCATTGCCAAAAAGCATAATTTAAAAGTAATCTATGATGCAGCTCATTCTTTTGGAGTAGAAGTCAATGGTAAATCTATTTTTGAATATGGAGATATCTCTACATGCTCACTACACGCTACCAAACTTTATCATTCCGTTGAAGGAGGCTTATTGATTACTAAAAATCCAGATATACTAAAAAAATTAGCCTCTATCCGGAATTTTGGCATTTCAGGATATGATTCTTTTTCCGAACTTGGAATCAATGGGAAAAATTCGGAATTCCACGCTGCAATGGGACTTGCAAACCTGAAGTATATTTCTTCAATACATCATAAAAGAAAAGCCCTTGCTGAGCTTTATAACGAAAAACTTAAAAATTTAAAAGCAGTAAGGCCTCTTTGGCATCCTAAAGCCACAGAAAACTACGCCTACTATCCTATCGTTTTAGAAAGTGAAGAACTGTTATTAAAATTAAAAAAAGAAATGGATAGCCAGGAAATCTTTACACGAAGATATTTCTATCCAAGCTTAGCATCTGCCTTACCCTATCTTCCAAAGCTGGAATTGCCAATTACTGAAGAGATTTCCAAAAGATCTCTATGTCTTCCATTTTACTATGATTTAACTTTTGAAGAAGTTGAGTTTATTGCCAGACTTATGCTAAGAATTCAAAATAATTAGTATGAGAGTAGCCGTAATGCAGCCCTATTTCATGCCATACATTGGGTATTTTCAGTTAATAAAGGCAGTGGATAAGTTTATAATTTATGATGACGTAAATTATATAAAACAAGGCTGGATTAACAGGAATAATATCTTGCTCAATGGTAAAAGTTATTTATTTTCTATTCCTTTAAAAGATGCCAGTTCTTTTAAAAAAATTAATGATATAGAGATTAATCAGGGGCTTTTCCCAAAATGGAAAATCAAATTTTTTAAAACTCTTGAGCTTGCTTATAAGAAAGCCCCTTTTTATACAAGCATAATCCCAATACTAGAAGATTTACTTGATTGCCCTAATAAGGTCAACAACCTTATATATGTCAGTCTTTTAAAAATATGCAATTATCTTGAAATCGCTACACATATAGAAAAATCATCAACAATTTATCAGAATTCAGAATTGTCAAAAGAAGAAAGACTAATTGATATTTGTAAAAAAGAAAATGCTGACACCTATATTAATCCTTTAGGAGGGCAAGACCTATATGATAAAGAATATTTTGCAAAAAATAATGTGAAATTATTTTTTATTAAATCTAATAAAGATAATTATATCCAGTTTGGAGATAGTTTTATACCTTGGCTTTCAATTATTGATATATTAATGTTCAATTCGCCTCAGAAAATAAGAGAAATGTTAGACAATTATGAGCTGATTTAAATGGAAACAGGAGCTATAGGAGGATATTTTGAACTTGAACTCCCCAATGATCATTTTTTTTGGGGGAATTGTTTTATTGAATTAAACTCTGCAAGAAATTGTTTAGAGTATATATTGACAGCAAAGAAATTCACAAAAATTTATATTCCTTATTACACTTGTGATGCCATTTTAGAGCCTATTCAAAAGCTAAATATTGATTATAAATTTTATGATGTAGATGTCAATCTTGAGCCTATATTTGATTATTCTGGTATACAAGATAATGAAGCTTTTTTATATACCAACTATTTTGGCATTAAAGATCAATTTATCAGGAATTTGGTTCAAAATATAACAAGGAATATAATTATTGATAATGCTCAAGCTCTTTTTTCTCCTATAATAAAAAATATTGATCAATTTTATTCTCCAAGAAAATTCGTTGGTGTTTCTGACGGTGGCTTTCTATATACCGATAAAAAAATTGATTTACATTTTGAAAAAGATGAAAGCTATGAAAGAATGAGTCATCTTTTAAAGCGGATTGATTTGTCTGCTGAACAGGGGTATTCTGATTTCAGTGAAAATGATAAATCCCTAGAGAGACAGCCTATTAAGACAATGTCAAACCTTACAAAAAGAATACTGTCAGGGATTGACTATGAACATGTTAAAAAAAAGAGAAGAGAAAATTTCTTTTTTTTACATGAAGTACTGAAAGAAAAAAACATTCTTCCGATTGAATTGTCTGAAGATGCAATCCCAATGGTATATCCTTTCAGAACACATGATAAAAACCTTAGACAAAAGCTGATCAATGAAAGAATATATTGTGCTACTTACTGGCCCAATGTTTTTGATTGGTGTGATGAGGATCATAATGCTTATAACCTGGCAAAAGAAATTATAGCATTACCAATAGATCAGAGGTATTCAATTAATGAAATGAAAAAAATTTTAGAATGTATAATGTTTTAATAAGACCTCTTGTTAAGAAAGACGCATTGACATCATATCAATGGAGAAATGATGATGAGATATGGCAATTTACAGGTTCAAAACCCAATATAACAATAACAAAGGAAATAGAATCCGAGTGGATTGAAAAAGTCCTTCAAGATAATAGCAGCAAAAGATTTGCTATTATATGCAATGAAGAATACATTGGAAATGTACAGCTTACCAATATTAATAGTGATTCAGCCGAGTTTCATATTTTTATAGGAAAAAAAGATTTTTGGGGAAAAGGGATCTCTCAATTAGCAACTTATCAAATATTATATTATGCTAAAGAAGTTTTAAAGCTTAATGAAGTTTATCTGTTTGTTAAACCCGAGAACATCGCCGCAATAAAATCTTACCGGAATAATAATTTTGTTGTTACTGAAGAGAGCTCCGAACAGCTAAAGATGTCGCTTCTACTATCTGATCTTCCCAATACTACACTAAGTGTATTTATAATGGTATATAATCATGCGGAGTATTTGAAAGAATGTATTGATAATATTTTAACACAAAAAACGAATTTCAATTTTGATATTGTCATAGGAGAAGATTGCTCAAAAGATAACTCAAGAGAAATACTACTTACTTACCAAAAATTATATCCCGGAAAGTTTAAACTTCTCCTTTACCCCCAAAATATAGGGGCTGCACGCAATCAAAATGAGGTATTCAAAAATTGCATGGGAAAATATATAGCAATATGCGAAGGAGATGATTATTGGACAGATGCTTTAAAACTTCAAAAACAGGTTAGCTTTCTTGAACAAAACCCGGAGTACAGTCTTAGTTTTCATAAAATTACAGGAATAAGCCCTGATGAAACTGAACCTATTATTTTTAATAATCCTGATGAAGAAAAAGACTATTCAATAGAGGATTTGGCCAAGGGAAATTTTATTCATACACCATCAGTCGTTTTTAGAAAAAACATACAAGAGCTCCCACAATGGATCAACTATTGCCCAATAGGAGATTATCCGCTACATATGATTAATGCTTCTTTTGGGTTAATAAAATATTTCCCGAACAGTATGGCTGCATATCGATTAGGTAGTGGAATATGGAGTACAAAAAGTAAGGTTTATCAAATGATCAATGTCATGTTTTGTTTAAAATTTTTAATAGAGCATTTTAAGCAAAATCAACCAGTAATTATAAATTTAAAAGTACAATATGATGAATATTATACCGCTCTTTCCAAACCTATCGAAGATAAAGAAAAACTATCTTTACAAATAAAAGATTATCATTATATAGAAAAAATTATTGACTTTAATAATCTTTTAAAAATTGCAAGATTAAAAATTGCAAAAAAATTAGGCTTTCTAAAAAATAATCGCTCATAAAAAGTTCATTTATGATTTCTCATAAAAAAATATTATTCATTTCCCACGAAGCCTCTTTATCAGGCGCTCCGATTCTTGTTTTAGATTTAATAAAAAGATTAAAGAAGGAAAAGGAAAACTATATCATTGATGTCTTATTGATCAGAGGCGGAGAATTATATGAAGAATTTGCAAAAGTATCAAACCAGATTGTTGTAGCACATTATCATCTGCAATCCTTCTCATTTCTTAAGAGAAATTTAAAAAGAATTCATTCCCTTGTTTTCAGGAAAACAGAAACGCAACAAGATAAAATTGATAAAATCACCAATATACTTCTTGAGAACAACTATGATCTGGTTTATGGAAATACAATGGAGTCACTGATTTGGACACTCCCTTTCTTCAAAAAGAATATTCCGACAATCGTTGCTATTCATGAGCTGAGTTTTGGAATTGAAAGTACATATTCTAAAGAATTTGTTTTAGAAAATATTTCAAACATCACACAAATCATCGCAGGTTCACAAGCCGTTGCAGACAACCTCATCACTAAGTACAACGCAAACCCTCAAAAAGTCACTGCTGTACATTCTTTTGTTGATACGGCTCTTACCATCCAAAAAGACAAAGACACTTTAAGAAGTGAGTTAAATATTAAAAATAATGAATTAATCATTGGAATTGCAAGTTCTCAGGAATTAAGGAAAGGAACGGACATGGTTCCTATGTTGGTTCAGAAGATAAAACAAAAAACCAATCTCGAGTTTAAATTCATCAATCTCGGTGGTAATTCAAAAAGTCCTGCCGTAAGATGTGCAAAGCTTGATGCAGAAAAGTTAGGAATAGAAAATAGTATGATTTTTATTGATCATAACAAGACCCCTAATGACTATATCAATATTTTTGACATTTTTATTCTGATGTCACGTGAAGACCCTTTCCCTTTGGTAATGCTTACTGCAGCGAAACTTAAAAAGCCCATTATAGCTTTTGAAAAAAGTGGTGGCGCAGTAGAATTTTTAGAAAATGATCATGGGGTTCTTATTCCGTATCTGGATTTGGAGGTGATGGCAGCAAAAGTAGTTACCCTTATGCTCAATTCCAGCTTGCGGGAAACTTATGGAGAAAACATTCACCACAGACTGGAAAATGAATATTCTGATAAAAAACTGGCCGGTAAAATTTTCACTATAATTGATAGCTTACTTTAAAAAATGATTTCCATTATTATCTCCTCCTATCTTCCGAAGTTTTTTTCTGCTCTCGAAAAAAATATAGAGGAAACTATTGGCAGTTCCTACGAACTAATTAAAATTGACAACCCTGGATTAATGGGGATCTGCAAGGCATACAACCAAGGAGCTGAAAAAGCAAAATACGAAAATCTTCTTTTTATACATGAAGATATTCTATTCCATACTCAAGGTTGGGGAGAAAAGCTTAATAAACATTTAAGTAAAGAAAACACAGGAATCATAGGCGTTGCAGGATCTTCATATGTCCCTTCTGCTCCTTCAAGCTGGACAGTTTCAGAGAAATATAATTTCGTACATATATTACAAGGTAATAAAAGCAATACAGATTCATTTCTAATCCACTCCACCAAACGAAACAGAGAAGAAGTTTTTGCTGTAGATGGTGTTTTTATGGCCATTACAAAAGAAAATTATGCTCAATTCAAATTTAACGAAACTGTATTAAAGGGTTTTCATGGATATGATTTGGACTTCAGCCTCAGAGTGTCAAAAAAACTTCAGAATTATGTGATAGATGATATTCTCATAGAGCATTTTTCAAAGGGAAATCGGGATAAACTCTGGCTGGACAATACTATTCTGGTAAGGGAAAACAATCACTTAACTTTCCAAAAAAAATCAGATTCTGAAACTGAAAAAAAGAGTTTCCTTGGTTTTTTATATAACTATTTCACTTATTATCCTATAAATACAAAAAACATAGTATTTACTTTAAAATTTTATCCTAAAAAACTTACTTTTAATGATCATCTGATTATTACAAAGAAGTATTTTAAATATATTAGATACCACAAGAGTATCAACAGAAAGATAAACACAAACACTGAGAACTAAAAATTTATTACTTTCACTATGGTGAAGAAAAAATATAATAGAATATGATTATAGGAACAGGGCTTATTGCCAATTCATTAATGAATATTGATACAAACGATATATTATATTTTGCATCAGGAGTTTCCAACTCTTTGGAAACACGAACATCCGAGTTTGAAAGAGAATTTTCTCTTTTAAAAACGGTATATGAACAAAATAAAGGAAAAAAAATGGTCTATTTCTCCACCTTAAGCATTCTTGACCAATCCAAACAGAAGAGTCTCTACGTCATTCATAAAAAAAAGATTGAGGACTATATAAAGAACAATATTGAGGATTATGTAATTTTAAGAATCGGAAATATTGTGGGTAAAGGCGGAAATCCCAATACCCTTTTTAATTTTCTTAAAACACAGATCGCGAACAAAACTGAATTTACACTCCATACTAAAGCCAGAAGACTGCTTTTGGATATAGAAGATATTTCCAGGTTCTTAGAATCACAATGCTTACATGTTAATAATAAGATTATTAATTTTTCATTTCCGTACAATTTTGATTTAAAAGAAATTATCCGTGCGATTGAAAAAGAGACTTATCAAAAAGCCTGTTATTCAGAAGTAGATGAAGGAGACTTTTATAAAGTAGATTTTGAGGAAGAGATCATCACTTTCTTCTCAGGAATAAGCCCGGAAAATTATCTTGAAACATTAACTCGAAAGTATATTTAAGAATGGCTGTTGTTCATGTAATTATCGTTACTTATAATGCCATGCGATGGGCAGAAAGATGTTTTTCAAGCTTAAAAACCTCTTCAGTACCGATACAATGTATTGTAGTAGACAATGGTTCTACAGATGGTACACAGGAATATATTAAAACTCACTTTCCCGAGGTAGACTTTATACAGTCTCCTCAAAATTTAGGTTTTGGAAAAGCCAATAATCTAGGAATTGAAAAAGCGTACAGGGGAGGAGCAGAATTCTTTTATCTGATGAATCAGGATGCATGGATTTTTCAAGACAGTTTTCAACATCTATTGGATGTATACAACACTTATCCTGACCCAAAAAAAATAGGTATCTTAAGTCCTATGCACCTGGATGGTACGGAAAAGAATCTCGACATTTTTTTTGAAAGGTATCTGGCAAGAAATACCCATGTCAACAGGATCTTCTCAAATACTTTTACCAACACACAACAGGAATATTATGAAATTGACTTTGTAAATGCAGCGCACTGGTTCTTACCCAGAAAGACGATTGAAGAAATTGGAGGTTTTAATCCTTACTTTTTTCATTATTCCGAAGATTATGAATATGTTCAGCGGGTAGCCTATTTTGACAAAAAAATATTGGTATGTACTAAAAGTAAAGTAGTACATGATGGCAGACAAGACTTTAATAAAACAAGCCATATCAATGCCAAAAGGGTACAGAGAGAACAGCGTTACCTGGATCCCCGGCTAGAGTTTAGCAGATCTGTTTTAAAAAAAGACTTCATTCCTGATATCATCAAGCAAACGGTGATGGGA
This sequence comes from Chryseobacterium sp. Bi04, assembly GCF_918698085.1. Taxonomy (GTDB): domain Bacteria; phylum Bacteroidota; class Bacteroidia; order Flavobacteriales; family Weeksellaceae; genus Chryseobacterium. The sequence goes on along the minus strand of NZ_CAKKLP010000001.1, from coordinate 785,981 downwards.
AAATTCTCAGCTGCAATACGTATTTTTAAGGAATACAAGTATCATAAAAACAGATTTGAAGAAATCATGAACTCCCGAGAAACACTTAAAAAGAAACAACATTCTTTTTTAAATATATAATTTACAGATAGTATCTTCGAATAATAATGGAAAATAAAATACCACTGGTTTCTGTAATAATGCTTACCTATAAGCATGCTCCTTATTTGAAACAGGCTATAGAAGGAGTACTTGCACAGAAAACAGACTTCCCGATTGAGTTGATCATTTGTAATGACAATTCACCAGATTATTCTGATGCCATCATTTCAGAGTATGCAACCCGGTTTCCGGACCTCATCCGGTATTTTAACCATAAAGAAAATATTGGATTTGTAGAAAATCAGAGATTTGCATTCGGCAAGGCACAAGGGAAATACCTCGCCTACTGTGAAGGTGATGATTATTGGACAGATCAGAAAAAATTACAGTTTCAGTATGACTTTCTGGAAGCTAATCCGGACTATGTGATGGTTACTGCCAGAAATTTATTATTCCATCAGGATGAAAATAAATTTACAGAGGATGGAAAAGACTATATGTTTAAAAATCAGGAACATATTGATTATACGCAGGACAGTTTTTTTGTACAGCGTCCTACACAAACATTTACCTATCTTATAAGGAGAAAGTTTGTAGATCTCAAATGGATAGATGTTTACCCAAATTACAGGGATTTATATTATTTTTACCATGCCCTCGAATTTGGAAAAGGCAGAAGTTTCAATACTATTGTTGGAGTATACCGGCTTCACAGCGGAGGTGTTTTCAGTTCTTTGGAAAATGAAAAAAAATTCCGTACTTCAATTAATATTTTTAAAAACATCAAGAAAGTCAATAATGACAACAGAGCGGATCAGCAGATCGTAAAGAATCTGGATGAACTCATTAATAAATATTATTATGAAAAAGAGTTTGCTTCTCCCCTAGTAAACAACAAATTGTATACTGCAATTTTTGAACGTTTTTCAATCTCCAGGGACTGGGGGACTGGCATCAGTCAATTATTAAAAATAATAAAATATACTTTTACAAGATAATTCATTAAAAATTTACAATGCCTAACGTCTATATTATTATTGTTACTTACAATGCCATGAAGTGGGCCGAAAGATGTTTTACAAGTTTAAAACAGTCTTCTGTTCCTGTGCAATGTATAATTATTGATAATGGGTCCACAGATGGTACACAGGAATATATAAAAAACCACTTTCCTGAAGCTGATTTTATTCAAGCGGACAGTAATCTGGGCTTTGGAAAGGCCAATAATATAGGTATTGAAAAAGCCTACCAAAAAGGTGCAGATTTTTTTTATCTGATGAACCAGGATGCATGGCTTTATCAGGACAGTATGGAAAAAATGCTAGATATTTATAACCATCACCCTAACAAGGACGAGATTGGGATTATCAGCCCTTTCCACATAGATGGTTCAGAAAAATATCTGGATATTTTTTTAGACCAGTATATCGCTAAGAATTATGAAAAAACCAGGCTGATTTCTGACCTTTATTTTCAGACCCTGAAGCCTTTTTATGAAATCAAATTTGTGAATGCTGCCCATTGGCTGCTGCCCAAAAAAACAATAGAGACAGTAGGTGGTTTTAATCCTTATTTTTTCCATTATGGAGAAGATGATGAGTACGTGAACCGTATTCATTTTCACCAGAAGAAAGTATTACTTGTCCCCGGCAGTAAGGTGGTGCATGACGGTGTTCAGTCACTTCATAAAATTGACTTCACAAAGTATGAAGACGTCCGTATTGAAGTCAATATTATGAATCCGAATCTTCCCAATGCTCTTGAACTTGAAAAAAAAGCCCTTAAGCAAAGCATGCTTAAAAATATAATGACGGGCAATATCAGTCAATATAAACAGCTTTCAAAGAAGTATAAAAAAATATCCAGAGACGGGGAAACATTAACAGATTTACGAAATCAGCTGAGTCAGAAAGGTCCTACTTTTCTTAATCTGTCGTAAATTAGCCAATACAAAAAAATGAAAATTAATGATGAAAAATAAAAATCTATGTGTGGAATAGCGGGAATTATAAGCAGTAATGCCAGAAATTATCAGGAAGAAATCAAAAAAATGACAGATTCCCTGATACATCGAGGTCCTGATTCTTCGCATTATGAATTTTATGACAATGCAGCATTAGGCCATCGCAGACTTTCCATTATAGATTTATCTGAAAATGGAAAGCAGCCCATGTTCTCCAATACTAAAGAAGAATGTATTGTTCTGAATGGTGAAATCTACGGATATCAGGATATTAAAAAGCAATATGCCGAATATCCTTACCATGGAGAATCTGATACAGAAGTTATCCTTGCTATGTATCAGAGGAAGCAGGAAAACCTGATCCACGAGCTTCCGGGAATGTTCGCATTTGCCATCTGGGATAATCAGAAAAAACAATTATTCTGTGCCAGAGACCGTTTTGGAGAAAAACCTTTTTACTATGCTATTGGGAACAATAACGAGTTTATTTTCGCATCGGAAATCAAAGCTATCCTGGCCTCTGGTCTTATTCAACCCAAAGTAAGCTCTGATGCCCTCTCCCATTATCTTCAATATGGATATGTAAGTACATACCAAAGTATTTACAGTAATATATACACCCTGCCTCCTGCCCATCAGCTGATCTGGAAAGAAGGTAAAATTAGTGTATCACGCTATTACAGTTTACCGGCAAAAGACAGAATGATCAGTCTTTCTGATGCTAAAGACGAATTTTTGCATCTCCTCAAAAATGCAGTAAAAAAACAGCTTATTGCAGATGTAGAAGTAGGTAGTTTTTTAAGCGGAGGGTTGGATTCTTCATCCATTGTTGCATTGGTAGATGAATTTTTACCTCAGCAGACCACCATCAGTTTTGGATATGACCATAAAGATAATGAGCTAAAATATGCTAAAGAAATTGCAGATAAATATAAAACCAACCATATAGAGGTTCATGAGAAAAAAGAAGATCTTGTCACTTCTCTTTTAAAGATCACTCCTTTTTTTGATGAGCCCTTTGCAGATGCTTCCTTTATCCCACATTATGAGATCTGTAAAGCAGCTAAGAAGAACCTTACTGTAGTGTTATCCGGAGATGTAGGAGATGAACTTTTTGGCGGTTATCATTTTTATACCGTTGAAAACAAGATGAAACAGCATTTCAGCTATAAAAATATAATGGCTCAATTTGGATTAAAATTATATCAAAAGCTAAGAACCACTTCTTTTATTACTCAAAAAAATATACAATATGATTCTATTCTGGATTTCCATTTGAATGCTGTAAGAAATGACTTTAATAAGAAAGAAAGGAAGCACCTCGGTATTTCTTCCGACTACCTCCAGCCTTACAGCTTCACACCGGATACGGACTCACTCAATGATATTATGAGAACCGATCTTGAGAACTATGTTCCGGCTAATATGATGGTAAAATCTGACAGGATGGCTATGGCCAATTCACTGGAAGTAAGGACTCCGTTTCTTGATCTGGATTTTGCCGAGTTTTGTATACAGCTACCCGATCAGTTGAAATTAAGCAATACCAATGACAAGATTATTCTTCGGGAAGCGATGGGATCATATTGGACCGAAACCATCAGGAAGCGTCATAAACAGGGATTTGGATTGGGAGTAAAGAACTGGTTTACCGAAGAAAACCTCATGAATTTCTCCAATGACATGCTGAAAAACCCCAATCATAAAGTATTTAATTTTATTGATTTTAAAGCCACTCAAAGCTATCTGAATAAAGATGAAAAACATTGGAATCTTTTGCAACTTGCCCTTTGGGCAGATAATAACCAATCTGTACTGTAATGCTTGATATTTCTGTAATCATCCCTGTATATAATGCTGCTGAATTTTTAGAAAAATCAGTAATCTCTGCGTTACAATTTGAAGAAGTTAAAGAAGTTATTTTAGTCGAAGATAAATCAACCGATCATTCCCTGGAAGTCTGTAAACGATTAGCAGGAGAACATTCAAAGGTTAAGCTTTTTCAGCATCCTGACCAGGAAAATCACGGAGCTGCAGCTTCAAGGAACCTGGGAATTGAAAAAGCAACCGGAAGTCTTATTACATTTTTAGATGCAGACGACTATTATCTTCCAAACAGGTTCGATGCAGAGAACACCCTCTTTAATGATCCAAAAGTAGACGGAGTATTCAATGCTGTGGGTATTGAATACCTGACTGAAAAAGGAAAAGAAGAGTTTCAGTCTAAATTTAGCGACAATACACTTACTACAGTCAATTATCCTGCTGAGGGAAAAGAAGTTTTCAGAGGGCTTTTAGGCTTTACACCGAAAACTTTCGGTACGTTTTTTCACCTGAATGCATTGACTGTAAGAAAATCTGCCCTTGAGAAGCATTCTTTAAACTTTAATAAGGTTCTGCGTGTTCATCAGGATTCTGATTTCATCATTAAGCTGGCTTATCACTGTTATTTAAAGTCCGGGATTATAGATCAGGCTGTAGCGATGAGAGGGATACATGATGACAACAGAATTACGAAGATTATAAGATATTCCCCTCAATACAATCAAAGGCAATATCTTTTCTGGAACTCTTTGTACGAATGGTCTAAGCCATTATCTTTAGAACCGGATTATGCCCAGCATATCTACCTTCAGAAAAAAGCATTTGAGCTTTCTGCAAAAAAAGGACTTTCAAAAATGACGAGCCTATTGGCCACTATTCTTAAAAATCCCAATATATTGCGGACAAAATACAGGTTCACCTATTCTCATTGATGAAATTCAACCTCCAATAAGTCCTGGGTAACATCAGTATTCTACTGAAAGGATTACTTACACCTAAAAACTTAAAGCCTCTATTAATATTTTTTTAGAGGTTTTCTTTTTTAATATCCAATGTATATTAAAAAATATCTCATACAACCAATTTACCTTGCTTATATTGTATAAAATGATGTTTTAATCTTTATTATATTCAAAAAAATAAATATTTCACTGTTTCACAAGGTTAAGGATTGTAAAACTAGAATTAAAAGCTTAAATTTCGTACTTGAAATGACAGTGTAAAAAACACAATTAATTTATTATAAAAAGGTGAAATGAAGATTTCAGTAGTTATTCCCGTCTATAACGCCGAAAATTATGTCCTTCAGGCAGTGGAATCTGCTCTTCAGTTTGATGAAGTTTATGAGGTAATTCTCGTTGAAGACCAGTCTCCGGACAATGCGCTGCAGGTATGTAAGCAGATTGCTGAAAAATATGATAAAGTACAGCTTTATCAGCATCCGGATAAGAAAAATCACGGAGCAGGCCCAAGTAGGAATTTAGGCATAGAAAAATCAACGGGAGACTTTATTGCTTTTTTAGATGCAGATGATTATTTTCTGCCTAATCGGTTTGATGCGGAAAAGGAACTTTTTAAAAATCCGGAAGTAGATGGAGTATATGGAGCACTTGGTGTCCATTATTATACTGAAAAAGCAAAAGAACAATACTACAATTTATTTGGAGACAGGCTTACCACCGTCTATAAAAGATACGATACCTACCATATCTTTCTGGGACAGCTGCACATGCTTGGAAGCTTTGGATTGTTCAGTATTGACACCCTGACAGTTCGCAGAGAGGCATTAACGAAAAAAATGAATCCTTTATTCAAACCTCATCTGAGAATGCATGAAGACACCGAATTTCTGCTTCGTCTGTCTTATTATCTTAATCTATATCCCGGAATTATTGATAGCGCAATAGCAATGAGAGGGGTACACGAAAATAACAGAATAACAAAAATAGATTCCCGTGCAATAAATCCTGCTATATCCAGAACAGAGCTTTGGAAGGAGATAAAAACGTGGTCACAAACTGAGGGTGATATTTCCGAAGATATCAAACTTCACATAGAAAGAATGCACCGCAGCTTCGAAATTGCAAAAGCCCCGGCTTTCAAAAAATGGGGAATGATTATCAAATACCTGTTTACAGATTATAAAAGTATAAGATCCGGTCTCTATAATATTAACTTCAGGCATTCACTGATCTGATTGGTGGTCCTGCTATGCTTATTCTATTTTACAGAGCTGTATTTCCACTTTTTTAATTAATTTTTAAGCCACAAGTCTTTATATTTGATTATCTTGCATCACACAAATGATCAAAAAAATTCAGTTAGTAAAAAATGAAAATTTCTGTAATAATTCCAGTTTATAATGCCGAAAAATTTGTTTTCCAGGCAGTAGAATCAGCCCTTCAGTTTGATGAAGTGTATGAAGTTATTCTGATTGAGGACAAATCTCCAGACAATGCACTACAGGTATGCAAACAACTTATTGAAAAAGACAACAGAATAAAACTCTATCAGCATCCTGACAAAGGAAATCACGGTGCCGGCCCTACCCGGAATCTGGGAATACAAAAAGCTACCGGAGATTTTATTGCATTTCTGGATGCAGATGATTACTTTCTTCCCAACAGATTTGATGCTGAAAAAGAACTTTTTAAAGATCCAAAAGTAGAAGGTGTATACGGAGCACTTGGCGTCCATTATTATACTGAAAAAGCAAAAGAACAATACTATCCTGTATTTGGAGACAGACTGACTACCGTGCATAAGAAACATAGTCCAAAAGAAGTTTTTCCAGGACAAATCTATATGCTCGGAAGCTTTGGACTGTTCAGTATTGATACTTTAACGATACGAAGAGATTCTCTGCTAAAAAAAATGAGTACTTTATTTAAAGCCAGTTTAAGGCTTCATCAGGATTCGGAATTTTTATTCCGTCTTTCCTATTATCTTGATCTGTATCCCGGTATTTTAGATAAAGCTATAGCGATGAGAGGTGTACATGAAAATAACCGGATTACTCAGGTAGATTCGAAAAAAATCAATCCGGCTACTACCAGGGTTCTTTTATGGCAGGAAGTTGACAACTGGGCTAAAAATGAAGAGACAATACCAGATCATATCAAACTGCATATTAACAGAATGTACAGAAGTTTCCGGATCGCAACAACTGCTGCTCCTCAAAAATGGGGAGTGATCCTAAAACATTTGATCTCAGATTACCCGAGTATACGTTCGGGGATTTACAATATTAATTTCAGAAAAAATTTATTTTAGCGTTTCCCTACTTTGATAGAGTCTGCCATTCTGGAAGTAAAAACCTGACTTGAATTCCGGTACATATGGTTTCCGTCAGTATACATATACGTTTCGATCTCCTCTGAAAAATCAAAAAATTTCACATTCTGTTTTCGCGAAACATCCTGTAATAGCTTGCTGAAATGGGGGAACTTTTTATTTTCAATGGCCATAATGTCTTTAGAAGCAGGGATCCGAACCAGATACACTGTTCCTTTAGTTCTTAAATAGTTAATGATCTCATCAAAAGCTTTGAGCCGTTCCTGCGACAACTCGGCCTGTTGGGCTAAAACCTGATAGAACACTTCTTTTTTGGTAGTTCTGGCAGCCACAGAATCTTTATGCATATTCACATTAATTTCCATCCATCCGTCTTCATGAAGAAATGAACTGGATTTCCCGACTGCATCTGCTCTTTCCGTATATATTTTGAACCAGCTTCTTGTATAGTGTTTTAGCAGGTATTCATAATTTGGCGATCTGTCATAAGTGTACACATCATTCAGTGGTGAGTGTTCTTCCGGAAAATCTTTGGCATTTTTAGTGTTTTTATCCAAGGATAAAGTCCATGGACTTACTGTCAGAATGAAAATTCCATTTTTTGTTTCAGGATCTAATTTCCTTTTTAATGCTTTAAAATAGATCTGTCCATAAGGTGACTCAACAACATTGAGCGAAAAATTATCAAATTCCCTTGAAAGTTTCTTTTTTAAAACACTGGGTACAACTGCCTGTGATCCCCGGGAATCCCCCAAAATGATATTCTGTGGCTTTTTAACCGCAAAATGCATATAGTTATCATCTGTATTTCCGTCAGCATAACTTCCAAGTACAGCAAATACCGCTGCTACTGCCAGAAAATAAGGTCCTATTTTTATTAAAAACTTCTTCATGCTAAAACTGAAAATAAATAAATTCATTATTCCCGAAATTGGCATAACGGAGAATGATATAAATAATAACCATATAAAAAAGACGTCTCATCCATGGATTGAATCTTCTTATTTCCAAACCATGAAACTTTCTCTATTGATCCACTCTACCAAAAGCATAAACCCAATCAGTGCCAGTATTTTTACAGGTAATGGATGTGGTAAAGTAAAAATTCCGGTACTGCAGATTCTCTTTATATAATCTAAAGCCTGGGCTACAGATTCTGCTCTGAAAAAAATCCACGCAAAGCAAGCCGCTAAAAAAGTAATAAAGATCTGAAAACACTCCTTAAAGGAGGGTAATACCTTCCCCTGTGCTGCCACTTCAATATTCTGACGATTTTTATTCATTATCAGAAGAGGCATAAAATACAGCGCATTAAGTCCTCCCCAAATAATAAACGTCCAGTTGGCACCATGCCAGAACCCGGAAACAAGGAAAATAATAAATGTATTTCTGATCTTCATAGAAAGCCCTCCTTTACTGCCTCCTAAAGGAATATAAAGATAATCCCTGAACCATGAAGAAAGCGAAATATGCCATCTCCTCCAAAATTCAGCAATATCTCTTGAGAAATAGGGAAATGCAAAGTTTTTCAGGAGCTCTATTCCAAACAGTCTGGAAACCCCTAATGCGATATCCGAATATCCGGAAAAATCACCATAGATCTGGAAGGCAAATAATACAGCTCCTATTACTAAATTTCCAGGGCTTTCCGTCTGATAGTTCGTAAAGATCTCATTCACTAAGGGAGCACAGTTATCTGCAATGACCATTTTTTTGAAGAACCCCCAAAGTATCTGACGCATGCCATCTACAGCCTGCTCATAATTGAATGTTCTTTTTTTCTGTATCTGAGGTAATAGATGGGTAGCCCTTTCTATTGGGCCTGCTACAAGAAGAGGAAAGTAGCTTACAAATACGGCATAATCTGTAAAGTTACGTTCAGCTTTAATCCTTTTTTTATACACATCTATGACATAAGAAAGACCATGGAATGTATAGAATGAAATACCTACCGGCAGGATAATTGTAAGAAGCCAGATATTCGCTTTGAACCCAAATCCACCAAGAAGTTCGGCAAAGCTTCCAACAAAAAAGTTATAGTATTTAAAAAAGCCCAGAAAGCCGAGATTGATGGCAATACTTAATGTAAGCCAAAATGTGACTTCCCGCTTATTTTTACTGTTCTCAATCTTAATACCTGAAAGATAATCCAAACCAATAGAAAACAGTAGCAAAAAGAGAAATCTCCAGTCCCAGCATGCATAAAAATAAAAACTGGCCAACAGCAACAGCCTGTTTTGATGCTGAAATTTTTTATTGAAAACAAACCAATAAAGACAGAATACGATTGGTAAAAAGATAAGAAACCCTATTGAATTAAATAATATATTGCCTTTTTAGAAGTTATTGATATTTAAATACCTCCCATAAAGCAATAAACCATCTATTTCGATATTGTTTTTTGGGGGAACATTTTTTATTTTGATCATTATGAGCGTTTTAAGTTAGATAAAAATACATATCCTCAGCTCAATTTTATTTTTTTAAGATAATTCCTGAGCGGCTTTTCAATAAACTGATAAAATAAAGCAGAAGTAATAATAAGAGTACCCATATAAATCCAGAATATATTGTCAATTCCAAGATTATATGGTTCCAGAATCTCCCTTAAAATATATAAAACAGGGATATGTGTTATATAAACAGCATAGCTTGCTTCTCCTAAATATTCTAACGGTTTTAATGAAAATATTCTGGTCAGTGTTCCGTTATTCTTCGATATCAAAACAATAAGCGGAATAAACAGCAGCGCCATCAGGCCGTTATGATAGAAAAGAGGTACAAAGATCAACGCCAATAGTATTAATAGGAAAATTACAATGACAGGAACATCGTAATTTTTCTGCTTATGATTTTTCACAAAAAACAGCCCTGCCAGGTTTCCTACAAGAAATTCATTAATATGCATCAGTGGGAAATAATACAGCAGTTCGTGACTCTCTGTATGAGGTCCTTCATAATATTGGGACCCAGCATAAAGACTACAAATTACCTGCGTTACAATCCAGATAATAATGGTAATCACCCAGATGCTTTTATTTCCTTTAGAATAAAAATGGTTATAGAGTAATGGGAAAAGCAGATAAAACAAAAATTCAACAGAGATAGACCAGCCCGGGAAATTAAGGATCATAGCCTCTCCTGGAATCCAGCTCTGAAGGCCCAACAAGTATAAAAAAGCTTTATAAAAACTAAACCCTGAATACCGGGTGACCAGATATAGCAAAAGCCCCAATACATACAATGGATAGATCCTGGCAAACCGATTTTTATAATAATCAAAATAGTTGATCCTGTCTTTCTTATGATAGGCTATGATCATGATAAAGCCGGAAAGAATAAAAAAATAGCTTACTCCTACATTCGCTTTCAGAAAAATATTAGAAATGTAATCTATTTTGTATAGAAACATATCTTTATTAAAGTGGGAAATGACAATAGCCATAGCCGCAAGAAACCGGGTAAAAGTAATCTGGGTTATCTTCATAAAAACGGCCAAACAGTCATATTATACATTGTATTTAATGTCTTTATCCAGAAACCTTTATTTTATTACTGTAAAGTATAGTCATGAATTATTTTCGTTGAATAACCTTATTACAATCCGCTCACCATCTTATAAAAAAAGGAACAAACTGTTTTATTATAAAGCTTATTTAATAAAAACGCCAATATATTTTCCTTCGTATTCTACTACTGTAGTTTCAATATTATTTTTTTCACAAAAATCCTGATACGCAGAGTTATCACCAATATCATCGCTGATGAAGACTCCTCCTTCTCTCAAATGCTTATAAAGCTCATCGTAAGCCCACATCCTGCCATTATAACTTTTATCAGAATCATAATGGAGAACATCAAAAACTTTATTTTCCGAGAAAATCCTGGGTAAGGATTCCTTGTCTGCAAAACGGAATAATTTCCAACCTCCTTTAAGGTTTTCCGGAACTATATATCCCACATATTGATCACCATCCTGTGCCAGGTAAGGCATATCCGAACTGTAGAGTGTTCCGTTTCTTTTTACCAATGATAAAAGCGTTGCTAATGAAGACCATCCATAGGCAACTCCAGTTTCCACTACATGCTGAGCTTTGGTAAACTCACAGGCATAGTAGATAAGCTCTAACGCTCCGGGGCCTCCCATTTTTACAGGACATCCCCTTTCTTTTTCTGCTGCTGTAGCTAAAACTTCCTGATAATTGTTACGGAAAGCATCTATTTCAAGCCCAAAAAGCTTAGAAACGGCTTCTTTCTGTGATACTGCTCTTCCAGCGGCCCAGGAATTGGTTTTATCTTTTCCTTTAAAGGCATTGCCCCTGTTGACAGTATTTTTAATAATCTTCCGGCCTAACTCCGGATAAAGATCAGGTCTTTTTAAATACCCGATAAATGTTTTGAGAACTCTAGTTACTTCACTCACTGTGTTGCCTTTAATTGAAGCAAAAATAAAGATTTTTTTTCATTTATCTAAAAACAGGCTATATTTGTGTAACTCAAAGTGAAAAAAAAATTACAATATGCTTTACAATTTTTTTGAAAAAATTCAAAGAAAAAAACAACTGTCTTCTTTAAAAAAGCACCCTAATGTATTTTCTCAGAATATAAGAATTGGTGTAGGCAATCATTTTGTCCTGGATAGAAACCTGAGAAAAGTAAATATTGGCCATTCAGCAGATTTCAGGAACTACATTTCTATTCTTGTTTTAGAAAACGCCTCTTTAGAGATAGGAACTGATTTTTTTATGAATAACTTCTGTTCAATTAATTGTATGGAACACATCTCTATTGGTAGCCATACGTTATTTGGAGAGAATGTAAAGCTTTATGATCATAACCATTGTTATGAAACCTCGCCTGAATTTAAAGTATATTCATCAAAGTTTAATAAAGCTCCCATAAAAATAGGCAGTAATTGCTGGCTTGGAAGTAACGTAACAGTTCTTAAAGGAGTAACCATAGGTGATAATTGTATTATAGGCGCCGGATGTACTATTTATCAGGATATCCCTCCGAATACAAGGGTTATCAATAAGCAGGAGTTAATTTTCGATTCACTTTAATAGTTGAAGCTTTTTTCCTGATAGGATAACATGAAGCGGAGAAACCACAAAGCTATCAATGGTAAAAAATTCCGGAATACTTCCAATCATGAGATCTTCGCACTTTTGCAAATACCAATATGGATATATAGGAAAGAAAAAACTCCATTACTTTACATAAATTTTTAAGATAATGTCAGAAAACAAGAAAATACAGGTTCTTTTCAGACACCGCTCTATGGAAATGGGAGGGGTAGAAAAAGTGGTACTGAGCATGCTCAACAATCTGAATCCTGATAAATTTGAATTAACTATATGCCTAAACATGAATCAGGGAGAACTTCGAAATGAAATCCCGGGTCATGTAAAAAAGATTTACCTTACTGAAGGCAAAGAGAGTTTTTCCAAAAACCCTTTCATCAATAAACTTCAGCTGGCCCGCAGAAGACTAAAACTGATAAGAATATTAAAAAATCCAAGAATTGCTGACCGTATCTTAGGAAATAAAAAGTTTGATATAGAGATCTCTCCCTCTTATGCTACATTCTCATCTGTAAACAATTCAAGCAATAAACATTCAAAAAAAATAGGCTGGTTTCACTCCGAGATCAATTTACCTGCCCTACAGCCAGTAGTTCCGGAGATCATAGACAACTTTCAAAAGTTTGACCATATGATCTATTGCTCGCAAAGGATCAAAGAAATGATGCATCTGTATTATCCGGATTTAAAATATCCTGCAGAAAGTGTTGTCATTAATGCAATTCCTATCGAAGAAATTAAAAAAAAGGCAGAAGAGAAATTAGAAGACTTCCCTCAGGGACCTGTTTTTGTTTCCGTAGGCAGACTTCATCACAGAAAAGGGTACCACAAACTTATTGATGCTCATAAAAGATTGATAGAGGAAGGTTTCCAACACAGTATCTTAATTCTTGGAAATGGAGAAGAAATGGAAAACCTGAAAGAACGGATCAACACCAATAATGTTCAGGATACGTTTATTTTATGTGGCAATAAAATGAATCCCTATCCTTACATTAAGAAGGCAGATTATTTTATTCTTCCTTCCGAATCTGAAGCATGGCCCCTTGTAATTGCTGAAGCATTGATTCTTCAAAAACCAATTATTGCAACGGATACCGGCGATGTTGGAATCATGATTAAGGACCGCGAAACAGGATATCTAATCAAATACGAAACCAACGAAATGTATGAAGCTATGAAAAAGTTCCTTTCTGATCCGGAATTGATCTCCAACATCAGAAAGAACCTTCTTACCATCGAAGATCAGTTTGATAATCAAAAAATCTTCAATGCCGTTGAGCAGATCCTTGAGAATCTTTATCAACAAAAACAAAGTGAATGATGATAATTAAATAATCATCATTCATCTTCAAAGTTTTCCAACCCAATAATATTCATCAGATCAGATACCGTTTCCATATTTTTAAACTGATCCGGATCAAGCTGTTGATTAAAGTTTTCATCTACAAAAGCAATGACAGAGAGTAAACTTATGGAATCATAGTTTTCCAGATCCTTTAACTTAGTGTCCCGGTTCAGCATTTGTTTTTCTTCTAGTTCCTCTTGTAACTTTTCTAAAAAAACGGAAGTTTTCATATATTTTAAATTTTATGATTTGAAAATTAAAAGTCCATTATAGTGGCTCCCCAGGAATATCCCACTCCAAAACCAGCCAATAAGATCTTATTTCCTCTTTTCAACAGGCCTTTATCCAGCATATTTTTCAGTGCAATTGGAATGGTTGCAGAGACTGTATTCCCCGTTGTCTCCATATCAATATAGAATTTCTCGGTTGGAATTTTCATTTTTCGTCTCAAATAATTCAGCATAAAAGAATTAGCCTGATGAAAAACAAAATAATCAATATCATCCATGGTAAGCCCATTTTCATCCATGGTCTCTTTAATCAATCCCGGGATTTTTTCTATGGTAAAATTAAAAATCTCAGGTCCGTTCATATAAAGATTTTCAGGATCAAATTCATGATTTGGGTTTAGTGTAAAATCTGTTTTGAAACCTCCCTTTTTTACGATTAGGTTTTCAGCTCCACTGCCATCAGTTCCCAAACAAAATTTATAATCGCCTACATTGGTATCTTTTTCAATAATTACTGAAGCAGAGGCATCTCCGAATATACAACGGTTTCCTTTATCTTTAGGATTGATATGCTTGGTATATGTTTCAGAAGTGACCAACAATACGCTTTTAGCAATTCCGGCGGCTATTAAACCTTTGGCAAATGCCAGGCCATAGACAAATCCTGAGCATCCCAAATTAAAATCCATGGCTCCTATATTTTTTCTCAGTCCAAGCTTATCCTGCAAAATACAGGCGGTGGTTGGAAGGAAATAATCCGGACTTTGGGTACAGAAAAGAATAAAGTCTATTTTACTTTTATCATAGTTCTCAAAAACTTTTTCTGATGATTGTATAGCCAGATCCAGGACGGTTTCATTTTCTGAAGAAATATGACGCTGTACGATCCCTACTTTTTCCCGGATTCTTTCAGAGCTCCATTCCGGGAACTCCTTTTCCAAATCCATGTTGGTAAGGACCAATTCAGGCAAATAATATTCTATTTTAGAAATTCTTATCATATAAATTCTTTTCTTTGTATGAGAAAAACAAATTTAGAATAATGATATTTATTTATCGTATCATATTAAAAATTCATACTACCTACCAATACCTTATCAAGAGAATCTATCTCAAAATTTGTATTGCTAAGGGATTAAAGGTAGGAAAAAATGTTCGTTTTGTAGAAGTTCCCGAATTAGGTACAGAACCTTTTTTAATTGAAATAGGTGACGAAACAACACTTTCTAATAATGTTAGATTCATTAATCATGACGGCGGTTATAATGCTTTACATTTTTTCGAAAAATATAAGGATGTACGAGCTTTCGGGCGCATAAAAATTGGAAAACAGTGCTTTATTGGTGCAGACACCATCATCATGCTCGGTTCAGAAATAGGTGATAACTGTGTATTGGGAGCAGGTTCGATTTTAACTTCCTCTATGCCGAACGGAACGGTTTATGCAGGGATTCCTGCAAAATTTATTTGCACTATTGAAGAATATGGAGATAAAGCATTACAAAACAATATCATGTATCCAAGAGAGCTCGAAGCAGACAGACCTAAACTTGAAGCTTATGTAAGTGAGCACCTCCCACATACTTATAAACCTATAAAAAAATAAATGTCTGAAAAAAAGAAAATTCTCATTAGAATCGGTTCCCTTCGCCATGGTGGTGCAGAAAAAGTTCTGGCCAACTTTCTTAAAAACCTTCCCAAAGATAAATATGAAGTTGATCTTTTGATTAACCTGTATACAGGAATGTACATCAAGGAAATTCCGTCATGGGTCAACCTATACTACCTTTTGAAAGGAGAAATGATTACCACCAACAGGCCTCATGAAATTCCGGTAAAGGCATTCAGAGTACTTTATCAGAAAATGTTTCTGATGTTCCCATCCCTTCTCTATACATTTATACTGAAAAATAAAAAATACGATGTAGAAATAGCGGCTATCCATGGAATGTACAGAGAGGTACTATCCAGCCCGCAAAAGGATTCCAAAAAGATCATCTGGGTTCAGAATGACATCTTTAATCTGAAAGAATACACTCCGGATGTCATCAGGCAATTTTTCAAATTTGACAGAATCCTGGTTATTTCCAACAAGCTTAAAGAGGAAATGCAGAAGCTGGCCCGTAATGAAAAAGAAAAACAGGCTGTTGTTAAGATCTTTAACCCCATTGACTCTCAGGATACTCTCCAGAAAGCTGAAGCTGAAATTAATGACTACCCTTTTTCAAAGGATCTTCCAACCTTTATAACCATAGGCACGGTGTATCCTCAAAAAGGCTATGACAGGCTTTTGGATGTTCATAAAAAATTAATGGATGAAGGATTAAAACATCAGATCATCATTATTGGTGATGGATTTGATTTTGAGAATATCCAGGCAAAGCTTAATCAATTGGGACTTCATGAGACGGTAAAGATGCTTGGCTTCAGAAGTAACCCTTATCCATATCTTAAAAAATCTGATTTTTATGTCATGTCATCCCGACATGAAGGATTCCCTACCATTATTGCAGAAGCTCTTATCCTGGATAAACCTGTAATTTCCACAGATGTTTCAGGAATCAAAGATCTTCTGCAGGACGGAAAACTGGGCCTCATTACTCCTAATTCAGAAGACGGAATCTATGAAGGGATGAAAAAGTTCCTTCTCAATAAGGAGATTGCACAACAGTTTGAAAAGGAAACTGCAGCAGCAGATCTTCCATTTGTGCTTCAGAAATCGGTAGCACATCTTCAGGAAATTATTGATGAAGTATAATATTTTGTTATGCCAGATTACACAGCAATACAGAAAGATTTTTACAGGGAAAGCGGCAAATGGCTTTCTACTTTTGAAATTTGGAAAAAATGTATCAATCCTAACCTCCACTATGTTTATTTATTTAGAAAAGCCCAGAAAAGCAATAAAAAAGCCATTTCCGGTTTATTCTGGAGAATTGTTTTGAGGCATTTTCAGATAAAATACGGTTTCCAGATCTATCCCGAGACTGAAATCGGGGAAGGACTGTATCTGGGGCATTTCGGAGCATTGGTTATCAATCCCAAAACCAGAATTGGAAAAAACTGCAATATAGCACAGGGTGTAACCATCGGACAGCAGAACCGTGGAAAGAATGAAGGGTTTCCAGTGATTGGTGATGAAGTATGGATTGGCCCCAACGCAGTGATTGTAGGGAGTATCAACATTGGAAACAATGTATTGATTGCCCCTAATTCTTACGTCAATTTTGACGTACCTGATGATTCTATGGTAATGGGAAATCCCGGAAAGATCTACCCTACTACAGAGGCGACGAACGGCTATATCAACAATAAAGTTTAACCGGCCACCACATTCTTTTTATTAATAAGATACGCTACCAAAAGATTGGGAAGCCAGCATAACCAGGCTACAGCAATGTAGGAATTGTCAGGATCCTGTGTAATACTCTTTAAAACAGGAAACCAGATTCTTAATGTCACTGCAGCAAAGGTACAGGCATAGCTGTATACCATAAATTGTTGATGCTTTACTACGTTACCTTTGGTTATATAGACTACTGCTACCAAAGTGGTAATCAGCCAAATAATTCCCAGGCAAACAAATCCAACAGATGATACAATTCCTCCGTTGGCGTACATTCCTATATAGATAGACGAAACAGAACTTATCAGCACTGCGGCTACGTAGAATTTTCCAATGAATTTGTGCAACTTTACATATTTATTTCTGAACTTGCTCCCAAACTGACGCCAGCCAATGAAGAGGGAAATTCCACCAAAAATAATATGAGCAAAAAATGCAGTTTTCCAAATTGTATTTTGAAGTATCTCCAATGATTTAGAACCTAGAAAAGTATTTTTATGTTCAACAAAAACATAAATTAAAGGATAGACACCCATAAGCAATGCAAAAATACATAGGATTACAAATAAGAGTTTCTTCATGACAGTTGATTAAATTTTCTGTAAAAATGGACATAAAGAAAGGTTCAACTGTTCCAAAATGAAAGATGAAACAAATATAATATCACTTATTAACTGACACTTACTATTCCAACGTAAGATTTTTGCTTTTTAGAAATTCTCTTGGAGAACAATTCATATATTTTTTAAAATTCCGGTTAAATGAGGTCTTGGAATTGAACCCACTTTCAAAGGCCAGTGATAAAATCGTGTACTTTTGGTTTTCAGGAAGTATTGCTATTCTTTTAAACTCCTCAATCCGCTGCCGGTTGATATAGTCATAAAAATTTTTGTTCTCCAAAGAATTAATGGTCTGCGATAGTAGGTTCGGATGAACATCCAACAGCTGGGCCACATGGTTCAGATTCAGGTCCGGATCTTTGTACAGCTTTTCATACTCCATCTTATACACAAGCTTTTCATAAATAGCTTGTATAACATCAAATCCCGGAGAGTTTTTCTGGTACTTTACCACTTCAACATCAGGTTCTTTTTCACCTGAAACATCAGCTACAACAGGCAAATCCAAAATCCCCACACGACTGATACCGAAGTAAGCCGCTACCAGAATAAACAAAACAACCATGGAAAAAATAAGAATATCATTCTTTATGATAACAGCAATCCATATTAACGCAATCCCTGTAATCAGATAATATGACCAATTCAGGTTAATCTTTTCGGTATTGGAGTATTGATTGGAAATTTCTTTTTTATATTTTCTGACTGCAAGAAGACTTAAGCCCACATACAAAATTCCGGACAAGATCATTAAAAATTTGATCACATCACTCAACACCTCATACCCCTTACCTTTATTCTGGTAAACCGTCATCCTATCTTGTGGAGACAGCAGCAAAAACTGAAGTAAAATCATATAAATTATCACAACAGGCACCCAATGCAATAGCCAAATCTTTTTCCCCGTATTTCTACCTGTCAGGCTCAGAATATACAAATATAACATCGGCCCATGCATGAAAGGAAAAGGAATTTCAAATCCAATGAGATAAGGAAACTTTAAATAGCCTCCCGAACGGAACAACACAAAAAAAACAAGATGAAATCCTATAATCAGAAACCAAAAAGCCAAAAGAAAATCTACTGTTTTCTTTTTCTGCTTTCCCAAGATAAGAAAAGATGAAAACCAGGCAATAAAAATTCCTGCCCAATAAAATATTCCCAGATCGAAATCCTCCATTGAAAATATAAGGTTAAAATCAGGACCTTAATTTATTCTTTTTTCCACAGTATATGGTTATTTATTTTGAATATGATGACCTGCAGTTCTTCTGAGGAACAGAAAATTAAGAATATTTAATCTCAAATTCAAAATTCTAATTTATACTTTGTAATTTTAACTTAGATTTAAACGTTTGAATTATAGGACAGCCTACATTGACAGTAAGACAAAGCATATTTTATCAGACATGATTTTAAGCATATTTTAATATTAAACTTTGTTAAAACACATCAATTCTTCGACAAAAATTATATTTTTGTATAATTATTGATTTAGTCTATTGATTTTGAAAATAATTTAAACGAAATAAATAATTATAAACTTTTAAAAATTTAAAATTATGTCACAATCGTACGAGGTTATTTTTGAAAACAATAAGAAATGGGTAGAATCCAAAGTATCAGAAGATCCACACTTCTTCGAAGAGCTGGCAAAAACTCAGCATCCTGACTATTTGTATATCGGATGTTCAGACAGCAGGGCCACAGCGGAAGAACTGATGGGTGCAAAACCGGGCGAAGTTTTTGTTCACAGAAATATAGCCAATGTTGTCAATACTTTAGATATGAGCTCTACAGCAGTAATTCAATATGCTGTAGAACATCTTAGAGTAAAACATATTATTGTATGTGGACATTACAACTGCGGTGGTGTAAAAGCAGCGATGACTCCTCAGGATTTGGGATTGTTAAATCCTTGGCTGAGAAACATCCGTGATGTTTACAGATTGCATCAGGCTGAACTTGATTCTATTGAAGACGAAAACAAACGTTATGACAAACTTGTAGAACTTAATGTTCAGGAGCAGTGCATCAACGTGATCAAAATGGCCTGTGTACAGGAAAGATACATCTTAGAAGAGTATCCTGTGGTACACGGCTGGGTATTTGACCTTAGAACCGGTAAAATTATTGATCTGGATATTGATTTTGAGAAAATCTTAAAAGACATCCAGAAAATTTATAACCTTACAAGTTCAGACTGGGTCATGAGTAGAAAAACAAAGTAGTTTTTCTAAAAAGAATGTGAAATGAAGTTCTGGAGTATTATTGTATTAACGATTTTTCTGAATTTTACAGCGCTGCCAAGCATTGCTGCGGTTGCGGGCTGGGATATTCTGAGAACCAATATAATAGTGAACGAAGAAGAACCACATTCTCATCCGTCTTCTTTTATTGTTTACGAAAAGGCTATTCCGAAAACATTGAATGTATTTGATTATCTCAAGTTTTCGGAACCCGATTTTCTGGGAAGGTCTTTTGTGCTGGTAGATGATTCTTTTCATCTATCTCCCTTACTTACTATATTTTCTCCTCCTCCGGAAGCTTAACTCCATAGTTAGATTTTTTTGATACCTATTCTCTATCAGTTTTTTGATATTGAATACACATGTACTTTAAAAATTAAAATTTTTCAACTTTTATAACAGACTTATTCACAGAGAATAAGCCGGTTATTTCTCACAGCTTCACATCATGAAAAAGACATCATTAATAGGAGGAATTAAGGAGAATATTCCTTCAGGACTCGTGGTATTTTTAGTGGCACTCCCACTATGTTTAGGAATTGCTTTAGCTTCAGGCGCTCCACCTTTATCCGGAATTATTTCGGGTATTGTAGGCGGCCTGGTCGTAGGATTCCTCAGTAATTCAAATATTTCAGTTTCAGGGCCTGCTGCAGGTTTAACGGCTATAGTTTTAACGGCTATAACAGACCTTGGCGCATTTGAGCTCTTTCTATGTGCCGGGATCATTGCAGGACTGATTCAATTAATTCTAGGATTTGTAAGGGCAGGAAGTATTTCCAACTATTTCCCCAACAACGTTATCGAAGGAATGCTTGCCGCCATAGGAATCATTATTATTCTGAAACAGATCCCACATGCTTTAGGATTCGATAAAGATTATGAAGGCCATGAATCTATTTTCGACAACGGCTTAAACTTCGGATATTTTACAGAATTATTTGGGGCAATCCAGCCCGGGGCTATTATTGTCACTTTAGTTTCTGTAGCTATTCTTATTGCATGGGATAAAATTCATGTACTGAAAAGAATGAAAATGCTTCCAGGCGCTTTGGTTGCAGTAATTGCGAGTATTATTTTAAATCAACTGTTTAAAATGGCAGGAAGCTCATTGGCTATAGAAACCCAGCACTTGGTTTCTTTACCTGTTCCACAGTCTCTGGATGATTTTAAAAACCTGATTGTCACTCCTGATTTTAATGGCTTTACTAATCCAAAAGTATGGATCGTAGGAGCAACTATTGCTATTGTAGCCTCTATTGAAACCCTGCTTTGTATTGAAGCATCAGACAGATTAGACAGACAGCGAAGAATTACTGATACTAATCTTGAGCTTAAAGCGCAGGGAATAGGGAATTTGATCAGTTCATTCATTGGTGGACTTCCCATGACTTCTGTTGTAGTAAGAAGTTCTGCCAATGCAAATGCAGGGGCAACTTCTAAAATATCGGCTATTATTCATGGGGTTTTCTTACTGATCTGTGTACTTACTATTCCTGTCATTCTTAATCTAATTCCACTAGCTACGTTGGCTGCGGTATTAATTTTAGTTGGATATAAACTGGCAAAACCTGCTACGTTTAAGCATTTCTGGCATCTAGGAAAATTCCAGTTTATTCCATTTGTAGCAACTGTTGCAGCTGTTGTAGCAACAGATCTATTAAAAGGAGTGGGAATTGGTCTTGCCATCTCTGTTTTCTATATCCTTCAGGGAAATATGAAAAGAGCTTATTATCTAAGCCGCGAAAAGCTGGATGATGCCGATGGAATCAACATCAAATTAGCTGAGGAAGTTTCATTTTTAAATAAGGCAGCGATCAAAAAAACACTTAAAAATATTAAACCAAATTCTACGGTAACTATCGATGCCAGAAGTACATCATATATTGCGACTGATGTGCTGGAGATGATTCAGGACTTTGCCAATATCCGCGCAAAGGAACAGGACATCATGGTAGAACTTTTAGGCTTCAAAACTTCATACAGAGATTATGAAAGAAGTGAAGATTCCCATATTCTGGTTACCCATAAAAGAGCAATGTAATCTCATTGCCCATCAACTTTTTTTTAATTTAAATTCAAAAAACAATTACATACTATATGAAAGCACATACATACGAAACCCAATCGACGATTACTCCTGAAAAAGCATTAGATTTTTTGAAAGAAGGAAATCAAAGATTTGTAAATAATCTTAAGGCTAACAGGGACCTTCTGGAGCAGGTAAATGCTACACGTGAGGGACAGTGGCCTTTTGCGGTAGTTTTAAGCTGCATAGACAGCCGTACTTCTGCAGAACTTATTTTTGATCAGGGATTGGGAGATGTTTTCAGCATCAGAATTGCCGGTAATTTTGTTAACCAGGACATTCTGGGATCAATGGAATTTGGCTGTAATGTGGCCGGTTCCAAACTTATCGTGGTTTTAGGCCATACTAAATGCGGCGCCTTAAAAGGAGGTCTTGATGCAGCACAGATTGAAGGGCTGGGAATGGATAACCTCAACCACCTTATCAACCATTTTGACCCTATCATTAACCAAATAATTGAGGAAAACGAAGAGCGTTCATCAAAAAACAGCTCACTTTTGGAAAGGCTTAATCAGCAGAATGTAAGATGCGCCATTGAAGATATCCGTAAGCAAAGTTCAACCCTTCGTAACCTTGAGAATGAGGGTAAGATTAAAATCGTTGGAGCGAATTACAACGTTGAGACAGGTGCAGTAACCTGGTTATAGAGATTAACATGATCATAGAATTAAGATCAAAGATCAACACTTAATTCAAGATCGATTATAAGTAAGGCCATCGAAATGCGATGGCCTTTTTCATTTTCCGTATCATTACTAGCAGCAAGCTCTATTTTCCGTTGTATGCGGACATCGTGTTATTCAATCCGGCAAAAACAAAAGAAAGACTCGCCTTAGAGAATATTTCAATTCTTTCGGTAAGCTTTTCTGCTTCTTCTCCGCTCCATGTGCCTAATACATAATCTACCTGACGTCCTGCAGAAAAATCTGCAGAAATTCCAAAACGGAGCCTTGTGTAGCTTTGCGTCTGTAATACTTCATTAATATTTTTAAGCCCATTATGCCCGGCGTCAGAACCTTTCCCTTTCATCCTCAGCGTACCGAAAGGAAGCGCAAGGTCATCTGTTATAATGAGGACATTCTCCAACGGGATATTTTCTTTCTGCATCCAGTATCTTACAGCATTTCCTGAAAGATTCATATAAGTATCCGGTTTCAGCACAAAAACTTTCCTGCCTTTGTGTTTTCCTTCAGCCATCCATCCAAAATTAG
This sequence comes from Chryseobacterium sp. Bi04, assembly GCF_918698085.1. Lineage (GTDB taxonomy): Bacteria > Bacteroidota > Bacteroidia > Flavobacteriales > Weeksellaceae > Chryseobacterium. The sequence goes on along the minus strand of NZ_CAKKLP010000001.1, from coordinate 762,645 downwards.
CCGTATTGAAAGAAACATCAAGCGTCTCCGCAATTTTTTCAGCAACTTTGAATCCTATATTATGGCGTGTATTTTCGTATTCTGAGCCTTTATTTCCCAGCCCGACTATTAAATATTTCATCAGAAATTTTTTGCAAAATTAAGAGATAAAAAATAAAAAACTCAACCTTCGGAAGGTTGAGTTTACATATTATTAAAAATAATGTTATTGCGGTTTGTAAATATAGTTTACTCCATATCCTTTTGTCATATAGGTCTGTGGATCATAAACGTAATTTGTACTCTTTACAACCGGGTTAGGAATAGGTGGAGTAAGATCTGTAAACGACCATCTCTTAGGATTGTTCGGAGATAATATAAGACTTTCTTTATCATTAAGATCTGTATTCAAAAGTCTTGAAATTTTGTATGCCAATGGTAACAATGTGAACGGACTGATCTCATTGTCATAAGCATAATATTCATAGCTGTATTTTGTAGTAACCGCTCCCATTACTCCTCCGGCCATAGGACCGTAATGTCTTATAACTTTGGAAACATTGTCTCCGGAATAGGTATACGCTGTTCTTGAGAAGTTGTCATAAGCAAATGGTGTTCCTGCAATATCCGGACCTGTTTTCATAATAATAGAATCCAGTTTTGCTGTCGCAGCACTGTATCTTACATTATAAAGTGATTTTGTCTTTCTGAGAAGTGTTTGTGGCCCCGGGTCAGTAGCCGGTGGCACAGGGGGAGGTCTTCTGAAGATAGAACGGTTTTCAGAAATCGTTTCCAATCTTCCGGTATTTCCATAAGTAAGCAGTCTGGTAAAAGAAACACTATCCTTATCCAGTCTCCCGTTTCCGTCAAGATCAAGGAATCCATTAAAGGCGATCTGGCTGATCTTATCTCCACTGTACATTATGTTAGTGATTGATGCACTATCCATAATTACTGTATTCACAAGAAGCCCGCTGTAATGATATTCAGCTAATGTATCTTTATCTGTAATTTCTTTATATAATGCTCTGGGACCGGTTAATCCTCCCGTGTTATTCAGGTCTAATAATGGATTTCCTTCTTCATCCACTAGATTTTTGCAGGAATGCACTGAGGCAAAACCTGCTATTAATAAAATAAAATAGAAAAGTTGTTTCATTTTCTGGTAATTGATTATTTTTTGACAAATATAATTTTTTTTTGCATAAAAATTATATAATTATTTATATTCCAATAAGATTAATAATTGAATTCTTTTACAAATTTTTATAGCTATAGGTCAGTTTTTGATTTTTCTCAATCACCGGATAGCCCTGATCATAGGTATAACTTTGTGTGGTATTAACTCCAGGAGCCGGCGCAGGCATCTGAACATACGTTGACGTAGGGTTGTTTGGAGACAGCTTGTAAAAATTGACCGGATTCATCAGCCCACGCATGATAAAAAACACTCTTGGAAGTGTAGAAAAAGGGCTTTTCTGAGAATCATAATTTTGAAAACTATAGATCGTTTGAACAGCTGTGGTCATATCAGGAGCACCATTCGTATTCAGGATTCCTTTAGAACTCGTTACCTTAAAAATATTATCTCCGGCATATACAAAAACGTTCTCTACGAATGCATTGTAGGCAGATATCCCTCCTACTTTTCTTTTTTCAAGAATTTTCGTAAGCTTTCCTGCTACATCATATGTAAAAGCATAATCACTGATGAATGATGCTCCGGGAGTTGATCCTGTTGCCACACAAGACGCATTATAAATCTGTCCGTTAATATCCGGAGTTACATCAAACTCATAAGACAAACTTCCGGGAGTCTGGCTTGCAAAATTAATTTTAGTAATTTTTTTGTTTGTATTGTATGTTAACGTACTTATATAACTGGCGTTAGAATTATCATCTTTAAAAACAGCCTGATCCAAAATTCCGGCTGTTGTAATATATTCTTCCTGAGAAACATTATCCTTATTGATTTTTTCCAGAATTTTTTTGGGGGCAGTTCCTTCATCAGGATTCGGGATCGATTCTGTAGGGTCAGAGGTTGTATTGCATGATGCCAATACTCCTAAAAGAGCAATTCCTGTAAATATTTTAAGAAAGTAATTTTTTACCATAGAAAAATTAGTTTTAGTAATGCCAAATATAATTCAATTTTCGATAACAGCATACACTCCATTCGAACAAATTCACAATAAACAGACGTAAAAACAAAAAAAATCTAAAAACATAACGTTTTTAGATTCTTAATTATTATATTTTCATGAAAATTAATAAGGCTGTAGTACTGATGTTGTCAAAACAGACTGTGCCATATCATTATTCAATACTGCAGTATCCACGGCTCTTCCTATTCCCAGCACCGGTATTGGTGAACCGCTTAATGTACGTTTAATACAGGCTACTTTCACCACATATTTGTTTTTTGGGGTAAGATTGGAAAGAGTGGCATTCAGATTAAAAATTTTATAAGCTCCGGCTCCTCCCAGCAATACGTCTGTTCTTACAGCTCTCAGTCTGTCATCTACAAAAATCCCGCATGCAAAACTTGCTGAACCTTTTGCGGCTTTCTGAACAGTAGTTTGAAATGAGAATGTTACTTTATTGTTTGAATTGGTTACGGAGAAATTATCCAATGCCGTTGGCAATACAGTCCAATCTCCGGCTAAAGGGTCACCTTCGTTATAAGGGACAGCTGACCCGCTGGAGCTAAAAGAAACCCCTGTCTGATCTGCTACAGTGTTGATAGAGAATACAGACATACTTCCCTGGCCATCAGCAATTTTTATAGCCTTCCAGTCATTAGCTGTCATCGCTGAGTTGTTATGAAAGATATCTCCGCTCGTTCCTGCAGAACCTTTTAAAAGATCTGTACCTCCGGTTCTTAATTCTTTTCTGACATTTAAATCTCCATTCACATCAAGCTTATTTGTAGGGTTTGATGTATCAATGCCCACTTGCGCATTTATCCATACTGCGAACAAAAGAGATTTTATAAAAAATATTTTTTTCATGATTTGATTTAGTTTATAATCGGGTTAAACACCTCCGGAACCTCATATACATCTACTTTCAGAGAAGACTGAGCAATAAAGCTGTTGATATTAGATGCTGCATTGATTCCAATAGTAAGCGTTTTGCCTGATGCATTACCGTAAGATGCCAGTCTTGCACATCCTACACTTACTGTATGGGTTCCTTTTGTAAGGTTTTCAACGATTCCAATCTGAGTATGGGTAAGGAAAGGCTGCAGGGAACCAATGGCCTTCAGATTTCTCTGTCTTAGATTCACCAATTTATCATCCACAAAGATTCCACAAGCATAGTCTATGGAAGTATCTGTAGCCCCGTTTGCATCAAAATTAGCCTGTACAACAGTTTCAAATTGAAAATAAGCTTTGCTTACCGTACTGTATACATTGATATCCTGTGAAAGTCCGGCAATTTTCTTGAAATTACTCAAAGTACCATATTGTGTGTCTTTATTAAAAACACTGCCTCTGGAAGTAGTTATATTAGACTGTTCACTATAAGTAAATCTGGCTCCCTGTTTATCGGAAAATGAATTGTTAAAAATCAGATAAAATTTGTTGGGTTCATATTCAGGAATACGAAGTGTTTTCCAAATAGGAGGATATCCTTCGCCCTGTGATACAAGTAACTGGTCATTATTTCCCTGAGATACAGAATTATCTGAAGAGTCATACACCGCAATCTTATCTCTTAAATTAAGGTCCCCATTGACATCAAGTTTTGCTTTTGGAGAATCTGTATTAATTCCCACCTGAGCAGACAATAATAATCCTGCCGGAAGGAGTAAAGTCAATATTATTTTTTTCATCAATTGTTAGTTTTTATAGCTTACAAATTCAATTACATCCATTTTCATCGTAGATTCCAGTGTAAATGCATTAGACACCCCATTGGAGCTCTGAACATTCCGTCCTATTGTAAATTGAGATGAAGTACTGGAAGCATCAATTTTTCTGCATGCAATTTCAATTTTATGAGCACCTACAGGTACATTTTGCTCAGTATAATTAAGGGTGAAAATATAGTCCTGGATACCTCCTTTTTCAGAATTATTATTAGACTCTATTCTGTCTGGACGAACAGCCACAAGCTTTCCATTTCTGAATACCCCACACGTAAATCTCACATCATTAATCACAGTAGCGGTTGGTGATTTCATTTCAACTCCTGTCTGAAACTGATAGGTTAACCTATTTCTTCCATTTTTGATACTAAAGTTATTTTCAAGACCTGCAATCTTTACCCATTTACCTTTAGTAGCATCAGTGATATTGTCCCCTACATTATTCTTAAACACATTATCTCCTGCAATACCATCTGTAAGGGTAGTGATACCCACCTGATCTGATGACAAATATGAATTGATCAATTTGTATTGCCCCTCTTCCATAAAGGAAACATTCAACGACTTCCAAACAGGAGATTTACCTTCTCCCTGAGAAACCAGGATTTGCCCGTTCAACCCGGCATTACCTGCCTGAGTAGAACTGCCTCCCACTCTAAGTTCTTTTCTTAAAGTAGTTTTTCCATTGACATCGAGAGTAGATTTTGGCTTAGGTGTCCCGATTCCCACCTGTGCGTTGGCATAGAATGAAAGAAATCCAGCAACGAAATAAATAGTTTTTTTCATAATTAAGGACTGCAAATGTACAAATTAAGAACTACAAAAAGTCCCAACTGATACACCTAACACCATAGAAATAAACATATTACACGATAGAATTATTCGCACACAAAAGTAGAATTATTACTACACGAGCATACTTTATTGGCTCATCTTAAAGCACGCTTCTTCACAACCTCCTTCTACAACGAGGCTTACAGCTTTATTTTTATCATTAAAAAGTGATATTATATTGCCTAAAACTGCGTTAACTCTCTAATTAATGAATATTTTTAACCAAAAAGCTGACAACAATCACAAAAAAACATATAAAAACTTAAGTTATTATATGTTTTTTCAGTTCCCGGAAGAGCTTTATCATTTTGGAAATTAGATTTTAATGATGGGCAATAATAGCTTTCAGCAACAGATTAACCTCATCTACATTTTTCACTCTTTCCTTTCTCATCATGAGCTGGTTACCTTCTTTTCCTGATTTTTCTTTAAGCTGCGCTTCGGCAGGATTTTGGGTTAAATAAGTAATGATATGTCTGAATCTGTCTGTCTGGTAAAATTTATCCTGGGGATTGCCTGGGAAATACCCTAAAAACACACCGTTTTTCATTACAATCTTTTCAAAGCCTATATCCGCAGCCAGCCATTTTAAAGCAACACTTTTCAAAAGGTTTACAGCTTCTTTTGGAAGAGTCCCAAAACGGTCTATTAATTCAAGTTCAAACTTATGAAGATCCTGTTCATTCGTTATTTCTGCAATTTTCTGATACAACAGCAGTCTTTCTTCCGTATTGGAAATATAAAAATCCGGCAGCATAAGCTCAAGGTCAGTATCGATATTGACATCTTTTACAGATTTGAACAGCTTCTGTCTGTCCTCTTCATTTTCAAACAGGTTTTCAAAGTCTGCATCATCTTTCAGCTCTTCAAGGGCTTCCTGCATTAATTTCTGATAGGTTTCAAACCCCATCTCATTGATGAATCCACTCTGTTCCGCACCCAATAAATCTCCGGCACCACGAATTTCAAGATCCTTCATGGCAATCTGAAAACCACTTCCCAGGTCAGAAAACTGTTCAATAGCTTCCAGACGTTTTCTTGCATCAGAAGTGATCATATCATAAGGGGGTGTAATCAGATAACAAAATGCTTTCCTGTTGCTTCGCCCCACCCTTCCTCTCATCTGATGAAGATCCGCCATTCCGAATCTTTGGGCATCATTAATAAAAATAGTGTTGGCATTCGGAACATCTACTCCACTTTCCACAATTGTTGTAGAAACCAAGACGTCATATTTCCCTTCCATAAAGTCCAAAACATTTTTTTCCAGCTGTTTACCTTCCATCTGTCCATGTCCGGTAATAACTCTGGCATCCGGAACCAATCGCTGGATAAGCCCGGCAATATCTTTCAGGTTCTCGATCCTGTTATTAATGAAATACACCTGCCCATCTCTCTGAAGTTCATAAGAAACAGCATCACGAAGAGTTTCTTCATTAAATCCGATCAGCTGAGTATCAACAGGCTGTCTGTTTGGCGGTGGCGTTTTAATAACCGATAAATCTCTGGCAGCCATTAAAGAAAACTGCAGTGTTCTTGGAATAGGAGTAGCCGTCAAAGTAAGGGTATCAACATTACTTTTCAAAGTTTTCAGCTTATCTTTTACAGAAACACCAAACTTATGCTCTTCATCAATGATCAGTAATCCTAAGTCTTTAAATTTCACGGAAGCACTTACCAATTGATGAGTTCCTATAATAATATCTAATTTTCCGTTTTTTAAAGCATCCAAAGTCTCTGATTTCTGCTTGGCAGTTCTAAAACGGTTGACATAGCCAACATTTACAGGAAAATCTTTCAGTCTTTCTTTAAAGCTTCTATAATGCTGAAACGCCAGAATAGTTGTAGGCACCAATATAGCGACCTGTTTTCCATCTGTGGCGGCTTTAAATGCTGCACGAATGGCCACTTCAGTTTTTCCAAAACCTACGTCACCACATACCAGCCTATCCATAACCGTATCAGCCTCCATATCCTTCTTCACATCAAATGTTGCTTTTTCCTGGTCCGGAGTATCTTCATAGATGAAGCTTGCTTCCAGTTCATTCTGCAGGTAAGAATCCGGAGTATAAGCAAAACCTTTGGCTGTTTTTCTTTGGGCGTATAATTGGATAAGGTCAAAAGCAATCTGTTTTACTTTTGCTTTTGTTTTCTGTTTTAAAGATTTCCAGGCAGGAGAACCCAGTTTACTTAGCACCACTTCTTTTCCGTCAGGTCCATTAAATTTTGAAATCTTATGCAGTGAGTGAATGCTGACATACAGGAGATCTCCGTTTTTATAAGTCAGTTTAAAACATTCCTGAATTTTCCCATCATTATTCACCTTTACGAGTCCCATAAACTTCCCGATACCATGATCAATATGGGCAATATAGTCCCCGATTTTTAAAGACATCAGGTCTTTCAGGGTAAGCTGTTCAGACTTGGCAAATGTATTTTTGGCTTTATACCTTTGATAACGGTCAAAAATCTGGTGATCCGTATACACCAGGAGCTTATGTCCATTATCCACAAATCCTTCATGAAGTTCAGATTTAAAGCTTTTAAAAGGAAGCTCATGTTCCAGTTCTTCAAAAATAGATTCCAGCCTTTCTTTTTGTTTTTCTGTTGAAAAAGATATCCAGGTATCAAAACCTTCGTTCTGCTTTTCCTCAAGATCTTCAATCAGCAGTTCAAAATTTTTATGGAAGGAAGGCTGTGGGAGCTGTTCCATTTTTATTTCAGAAATATCTTTCAGGCCTTCTATGCTTATTCCGCCAAAATCAACGGTCTTGAATTTTTTATAATCAAAAAGAAATTCCTGGTCTGAAATAAAAAGTTCCTGAGGCGTTCTGTGGGCAATATCTTTATTTAAAGTATCATATTTCTCTAAAGCTTTCTCATAGAATGTCTTTATCTTTTGCATTCCAACCATTCCATTTCTGGAAATAATAAAGCTTTCCTTTGGCAATAGCTGTAATAATGACACTCTACTTCCTGTCACGGAAAAATTCATATTGGAAACCAGCTGGAGCTCTTTTACTTTATCTATAGAAAGCTGGGTTTCTATATCAAAGGTTTTAATACTTTCCACTTCATTTCCAAAGAACGTTATCCTATATGGTTTTTCATAAGAATAGGAAAATACATCTACAATTCCTCCTCTTACAGAAAACTCACCAGGCTCGGAGACAAAGTCAGTCTGCTGAAAATGATAATGATTAAGCAACTCGTCAATAAAATCAAAATCCAGTTGATCTCCTACTTTTATATGATGTGAAATTGCTTTAAAGTCTTCTTTCTTTAAAACCTTTTCGGATAATGCTCCTGCGTAGGCCACAATTACTTTTGAAGACCTTCCTGAGCTGAGCTTATTTAAAACCTCCGTTCTCAGTACCAGATTGGCATTTTGAGTTTTTTCCACCTGATAAGGTTCAAGATGGGTTGCCGGAAAATACAGCACCTTTTCTTTTCCCAAAAGATCTTCCATTTCTGCATTCGCATACAAAGCATCTTCTTTATCATCTACCAGATAAAGAATACTTTTCTTTTGAACTAAAAAAAGTTCAGCAACAAAAACAGACACCGAAGACCCCGCATTCCCCTTCACGGCAATATGCTGATCGTTTTCTAACTGAGTGAATATTTCTTTCCCGAATTCCTTTTGTAAAAGATCAGGAAGAAACTTTTCATTGATGGATTTTAACTGCATAAATACTAATGGTATAAACGACAAAAGCGATTTCGGGAGTTTTCCGAAATCGTTTTTAGCTATACAAAGATAAGAATAAATTTTTCTTATTTATAAAAGCGGATAGATACCTATTTAAAATGAGGCTATTAGTTTTTTTATAAATCTTAATTTTTATTAATTTATTTAATTCCCTGTTAAAAAAAAACAAAAAAATTCCCATGGCACAATGTTTGAAAATTTATGCTTATAACCAAACGCTAAAGAATAATATTATGAAAAAAGCAATTAAAATCTTAGGAGTCTTAATGCTGTTTGTTTTTACGGCATTATCTTTTTCGTCGTGCAGTGATGATGATGACCCTACGAATAATGACTTCTTCGCAGGAACATATAAAGGAAGCATCTCTTATAACGACGGAGGATCTACCAACATCAGTACAGATAACGGAAGTGTATTCGTAACCAAGATCGCCAGCGGTACCAAGTATAATTTTTCTTTCTCAAACGGAATTCCTGATCTCAACGGGATTGAGTTTGAACAAAAAGGAGATCATACCCTTGTCATGATTGGTTCTACAGGAACATCATATATAAGAATTGACAACAACGAATTAAAAATTCTATACCTTAAAGATGGTAAGACCTGGACCGCCAATTGTACCCGATAAACATTTCATACTATAATTATATTACAAAAACCTGTTTTCATTGAAACAGGTTTTTGTATTGATAGGAATTGTTTTAATTTTTTTTTAAGCTGTAATAAACTTTAGTTAAGTTTAAAAAACCAAAAATTCTCAGCCCGCTTTTTGCATATCTTTATGTAACAAAAACAAACAGTATTTCTTATGAAAAAATTATTATCAGCAATGTCACTGATCTTAGGACTGGGACTTGCAACTGCTCAGCAGACGGCTCCCGCTACAAGCACAGCTCATCAACCGGTGAAAACAGTAAAAGCAACTAAACCTGCTGAAATAAAAGCTGCAAAACCCGCTGACATGAAAACAGCAAAACCCGCTGAAGTAAAACCCGCTCAGCCTGCTGTCAAAATGAAAAAAGACGGAACTCCGGATAAGAGATACAAAGACAATAAACATCTGAAAAAAGACGGAACTCCCGACAAAAGGTATAAAGTAAACCAATAAGCACAACATTAACATATATAGTTGTTATTTTCATAATCAAATTTCGAAATGCCGATGAACAAGTTTTATCGGCTTTTTTATGCCATGCTTTGTAAAAATTGTTCCAGTTCTCTACTTAATTTATAAATTTGGAGCATGTTAAACTTCTTCAAGAAAAATGCAGCGCTTATTTGGGCAAAAAAACATGTTCAAAAAGCAGGGGAATTCAAAAAAAATGCGGAGAAAAATCAGGACGATCTATTACTTTCTCTTATAAACACTGCTCAAAAAACTCTTTTTGGACGGGAGCATGATTTCGAAAACATTCATTCTGTAAAAGATTTTCAGGATAGAGTTCCTCTTGCTGACTATGAAGACCTGAAGCCTTATATTGAAAGAGTAAAAAAAGGACAGGCCAACATTCTCTGGACCGATACACCGGAGTATTTCGCAAAAACTTCCGGAACAACCTCCGGATCTAAATACATTCCTATTTCTAAAGAAGGGATGCCATTCCAGATTGCGGGAGCTCAGAGTGCTCTGTTCCATTATATTGCTCAAAAAAACAATGCAGACTTCGTTAACGGAAAAATGATCTTTCTACAGGGAAGTCCCGAGCTGGAAGAAGTCTTTGGAATAAAAACAGGAAGATTATCAGGTATCGTGGCCCATCATATCCCAGGATACCTTCAAAAGAACCGTCTTCCCAGCTGGGAAACCAATATTATGGAAGACTGGGAGGGCAAAGTAGATCAAATCATTATGGAAACCGAGTCTGAAAATATGACCCTTATTTCAGGAATTCCGCCATGGCTGATTATGTATTTTGAAAAACTGTCCGAGAAGCATGGGAAAAAGATCAAACAACTGTTTCCCAACCTTCAGCTCATTGTTACGGGAGGAGTCAATTATGAACCATACCGGGATAAAATGGAAGATCTTCTGGGAGGTAAAGTTGATATTATCCAAACTTTTCCAGCTTCCGAAGGATTTTTTGCTTTCCAGGATGATTATACTAAAGAAGGATTGTTACTGCTGACCAATCATGGAATTTTCTATGAATTTATTCCTCTTGAAGAATACGGCAAACCTCATGCACGGAGATTAACATTACAAGAAGTTGAACTTCATAAGGATTATGCTCTGATCCTTACCACCAATTCCGGGTTATGGGCTTACTCGATAGGCGATGTTGTACGATTTATTGACAAAGAACCTTACAGAGTTTTAGTAAGTGGCAGAACCAAACATTTCACCTCTGCTTTTGGTGAACATGTCATTGCTTTTGAAGTGGAAGAAGCAATGAAGGCTACTTTGGAAAAACTCCCGGCACAGATTACAGAATTTCATCTTGCCCCTCAGGTTAATCCTCAGGAGGGCCTTCCTTACCATGAATGGCTGATTGAATTTGAAAAAGCTCCTGAAGATCTGGAATTATTCAGAAATGAACTTGACCGCCAGCTAAGAAGCAGAAACAGCTATTATGACGACCTGATTTCAGGGAATATTTTACAAAAGCTCTGTATTACCAGGCTCAGAAAAAATGCATTTCAAGAGTATGCTAAATCTCAGGGAAAATTGGGTGGACAAAACAAAACTCCAAGATTGGCAAATGACAGAAATATCGCAGATTTATTAGAAATTTATAAACTTTAAAGATATTTTTTCAATTCCAAAAACGTATATTCGAAAAAAATTATAAATTTGAAAAACTAAAAGAAAATAATGAAAGCATCTGTACTGTTAAAATCGTCTTTATTAACCTCCTTATTTGTCATTTCATCTTGTGCTACCACAAAATACAGCGAAGATATCTCCAAAAATAACTATTCAAATCTTCAGGCAGGAAAAATGTATGTTGTTCAAATGAGGGATGGCTCTCCAAAACAAAAAATCCTGTTCAGAAATGTAGTGGGTGAAAATCTGGTAGGAACAGCCGGCAAAAAAGACAGTACAGAAGTAATTATTCCTAAAGCTAAGGTAGCTGCTGTAAAGGACAGATCCAAAGCAAGAATAGCTGCCGGAGCAACCATTATAGGAGCAGCCGGAGTTGCTGCCATAGTACTGAGCGCAAGCAGAGCTGACTAAAATAGATTTTATCTTTCAGGATATATTTAATTTATCTTTTAAAAATCAACATATGAATAGCCTTAAATAAATTTTTAGGGCTATTTTTGTTCATGATTTCCTTTACCCCGTTACAAACCCTACAAAATATCGAATTCAGAAATCTTCTTACAGGAAGGTTTTTTATTGTTTTAGCATTCAGAATGCTTGCCACCTTATTGGGATGGTGGGTATACCAGCTGACTAAAGATCCATTTTCAATAGGCCTTATCGGGCTCTCGGAGGTTATCCCTGCGGTGAGCTGTGCTTTATATGCCGGTCATGTTATCGACATGAATGAAAAGAAGCGCCTGCTTCTGATCTGTAATTATTCTTATATTTTCCTGATAGGTCTTTTACTTATTCCTGCATTTCTTAATGTAGAAATGCATTTTACAGGCCATCAGATCACTTATTTTATTTATGGTGTTATATTCTTCACAGGAATAGCAAGGGCTTTTATCGGCCCTATCGTTCCTTCTATGATCCCCAGAATAGTAAAAAAAGAAAACCTGCCGAATGCCGTTACCCTGAATCAGGCAACATTTCTGATCTCTTCGGTATGCGGCCATGCCATAGGAGGTGTTCTCATCGGATATGTGGGAGTAAAGTGGACATTAGTGGTTATATTATCTTTAATTTTTATTGCTTCTTTATTTTTCTGGCAGCTGAACAAGCAATATTCGGAAAATAAAAAGGACTCAGTAAATATTGTGGAAAGTATGCGTGAGGGGATTTCTTATATCTTTAAAACCAAAGAAATTTTAGGAGCCTTATGTCTTGATATGTTTGCGGTACTTTTTGGTGGTGCAGTGGCTATGATTCCTGTATTTGCTACTGACATTCTGGATTCGGGAGCGGAAGGCTTCGGTTTGCTGAATGCTGCCTCGGATATAGGATCAATGTGCATCATTACTATTCTGGCTCTTGTTCCTTTACGAAAAAACCAGGGGAAAATTCTTCTGGTGGCCGTTACAGGATTTGGGCTCTGTATCATTGGATTCGGATTATCTAAACTCTACTGGGTATCATTTATGTTCCTGGTGATGAGCGGAATGCTGGATGGAATTTCTGTAGTAATCAGGGGAACCATTGTTCAGCTAAAAACCCCGGATCATATTCGGGGCCGTGTTTTAAGTGTCAATTCAATATTCATTATGTCCAGTAATGAAATGGGACAATTTGAAAGCGGCGTAATGGCTAAAGCTTTAGGAGTTGTACGTTCTGTAATATTTGGGGGAACCATGACTGTTTTGATAGCCCTGCTTGTAGGAAGCACTAATCCTAAGCTGAGAAAAATGCAGTACTAGCTCATCTTCACCTATAAAAAAATAACATCAGCTATAAAACGTAGCTGATTTTTTATTGCCCCGTAAATGATTTTTGCTTTTTTATTAGTAAAATTTTCTTCAAAATAATAAATACACGCAAATAAATACATTTATTTTACTAATACTATAAACATTTGGCTAAAATATTAATTATTAAATAACAAATAAGTATTTTAGCCTTGTTAAATTATAATAATTAAATGTATTCTTTATAAAGTACCTGCTGCTGTTGTAATTAACACAAGCCCATTAGAATAATCTCCTAAAAACCTGAAATATTTAAATGTTTTTCAAACAACAACTGAACAAGTAGGGATATATAAATTTCAACAAAAAATATTACTAACTATATCAATATCTAATGATTATAAACAACAGTCTTAGGACCTTTTCTGATAAATAAAAACTCAAATACTATTTTATATGAAAAAAAAACTACTCCTTATCATCTTATTTATATCACATCTATTTCACGCTCAGTCGGACTGCATAACTGCAATACCTATTTGCGGAAACTCTGATATCTCCTATACCCCTACCGGACCTGGCGCCATCAATGAACAGGTTGGTCCGAATTCATGCTTAACTAGGGAACATTATTCTGTGTGGTATACTTTTACCATAGCAACCCCGGGAACACTGGCATTCACTATCGACCCCAATGACGACGACGATGATTATGATTTTGCAGTTTATGGTCCCACGAATGGCGGATGCTCCTCTTTACAGAACAACGCTGTTTTTGTATCTCCATTGAGGTGTAATTACTGGCCGGGTACCACTACAGGAAATACCGGCTTATCATTAACCATACCTCCCGGCTCAAATAACCAAAATGAATGGAGTCCATACATGGACGTAACAGCCGGTGAAACCTATTATCTTATTGTAGACAACTTCGACGAATCAGCTAACGGATTTTTGTTGAACTGGACCGGTACTGCAAGTCTGAATTCTGCATTTAATGATCCAGCGCTGGCTCCTAATCCGTTCATCACGCCAGGCACTCTATCAACCCCACCAGAGCCCAATGAAGTGACAGTATGCAGTGGATTTTCTGTTCCCTTTGATTTTACGACCTTTACTCAGGGAATTATAAACGGCAACAGCACCAATTTTACAGTAACTTATCATAATAACACCAATGATGCTGTTACAGGAGGAAATCCTATTACAACAGGACTTATAGATGCTACAACAATTTATTTCTACAGAATTGTTTATCGTGACCCTGCCAATCCTGCTAACCTCAACAACGGATGTTTCATTACAGGGAGGTTCAGGTTTAGAGATGGCAATTTTACCCTAACGCCCACCACTCTTACCAGCTGTAGTAATAATAACTCAGGAACAGCATTGTATGACCTGACAACAGCCAATATAGGAGCCGGTCCCACTCATGTATTAAAATATTATCCTTCGCTATATGACCTCAACAATGGCACCAATGAAATCACCAATCCAAACGCTTATTCCTCTGCTGAAGGATCTGTCTTTGTAAAAGCAACCAATCCGTCCGGATGTATTGCCACTGTAGAAATTACCTTAAAATTTCATCCGGCAGTAACCGTAACGGATGCTATTCTAAGAGCCTGCTATATTGAAGCCAATCCATCAACAGCCTCATTTAATCTTAACAACGCATTGGTAACCACACAAGCGAATACGACGAAAAGATACTTTCCTTCTTTGACAGATGCAATAAACGAAACGAATGAAATCTTAAATCCGGCAAATTATATTGCACCAAACGGTCTGATTTACGTAAGGGTCATCAATAGCCAAGGATGCTACTCTATTGCTAAAGTAACTTTAACAGTACTTCCTCCTGTACAATCTGATGTGCTGATCGATAAAATAATTTGCATGGAAGATACAACGACATTGGATGCAGGACCTGGATTCAGCGGCTATGAATGGAGCACCGGAGCTACTACTCAAACCATTAAAGATGTAGGAGTAGGAACCTATTGGGTAAAACTGAAAACCGGAGACTGTATAACACTGCAAACAGTAAAGATTTATGCTTCCGAACAACCTGTAGTGACCAGTATTGATATCTCCAACAATGCAATAACTATAAATGTCACAGGCGGAACGCCTAATTACCAATACTCTATGGATAATATAATATGGCAGAACTCCAATGTATTCACCAACATTTCCAGAGGAAATCATAAAGTATATGTAAAAGATGCTTATGATTGTGATCCTATCGAAATTTCAGTAGTTGTTCCAAATCTGGTTAATGTTATCACTCCAAACGGGGACGGAATAAACGACGGAATAGATTATTCAACATTGGCAGATAAACAAAATCTCATCTTAAACATTTTCGACAGGTATGGAACAAAAATCCATCAGGCAGATAAGTCCAACGGATATAAATGGGATGGAACTGTTTCCGGAAAAAAAATACCTACAGGAACCTACTGGTATTCTATGACATGGAATGAAAATGATAAAAAGAATACTCCTATTAAATTCTCAGGATGGATCATGGTAAAGAACAGAGATTAATTCGCTCTATAATTCTCTAAAAAGATGTGTTTTTAAAATATACGATGGCTTAGAAATCACCATTAAAAAACTCAGTTAATGAAAAAGATATTATTTTTTTTAATTTTATGGATATCCCAGGCATTTTACTCGCAATCAGACTGCATCACAGCCATTCCAATATGCGGGAACTCTGACATTTCCTACACTCCATCCGGCCCTGGAAGTATACTGGAAATCCTTAATCAGAACGGAGGCTGCTTAAGCAGTAATGAAAGGTTTACAGTATGGTATACTTTCAGTGTATCCACTTCAGGAACCCTTGCCTTTACCATTGTACCCAACGTGCAGTCAGACGATTATGATTTTGCAGTGTATGGGCCTACGAATGGAGGATGTGCCTCTTTGCAAGGACCCAACAATATTTTTATACAGCCTTTAAGATGTAATTATTCAGGAACCAGCGGAGATACCGGACTTGACCTGACTTTAAATCCACCTGCTGTATTCCCTGTCAATCCTCCAGGTCAGACAAATAGTATGAATAATGGTAAATGGAGCCCTTATATCAATGCATTAGCCGGAGAAACCTATTATCTGGTTATTGATAATTACAGCAGGTCTACCAATGGCTTCTCTTTGAAATGGACCGGAACAGCGAGCTTAACCTCAGCATTCAACAATCCTAATCTTACACCTAACCCATTTGTTACTCCGGGTATTCCTGCCGCAGACCCTACACAGCCAAGTACGGTTATGGTATGTGGACTTCCTACTCAGTTTAATTTCCTTTCTCTGAGTGCAGGGATTATCAACGGAAACAACAGCAACTTCCAGGTAACTTACCATGATAAGATCAATGATGTTCTTACCGGCCAAAATCCGCTTACCACAGCAACTGTAAACGCCACAACTACCTATTATTACAGAATTGTTTACCGTGACCCAGCCAATCCGGATAATCCAATGAATGGATGTTTTATCAATGGAAAATTCAAATTTGTAAATGCCAGCATTATAGCTAATAATGTTACCTTACTTTCATGTAACAACAATGGGGAAGGCACTGCAAAGTATGATCTTACCACCGCCAATGTATTTGGAGGTGCAGGAGCGGTGATTAAATATTATCCCACTCTTGATGATATGAATGCAGGAACCAATGAAATTACAAATCCTACCAATTATATTTCTCCGGAAACAACGGTGTATGCAAAAGTAACTTCCGCATTCGGATGTATTGCTACGGCTACCATCAGGTTACAGTTTCATCCGACAGTAGTATTGAGAGATGCCCAGATGGAAAACTGTTATATCCCGGATAACATCATGTTCTCAACATTTGATCTTACTCATGCAGACATTGGCATGCCCAATCCATTGCCTACAGGAAATGTCTTAAAGTATTACAAAACAATGAATGACGCGCTAAGCCAGTCTAATCCAATTGCCATTCCTGATGCTTACCTTTCAACAAGTACGATCGTCTATGCAAGAGTAAACAATGCACAGCAATGTTTTGCCATTACAAAAATCACATTAAAAGTTCTCCCACCGGTAAAATCTACCGTGCTAAAAGACAAAGTGATCTGTGCTGAAGGAACAACTACATTGGATGCAGGACCTGGATTTGACGGTTACGAATGGAGTACCGGAGAAACCACACAAATCATCAACAATGTAGGAATAGGAACATACTGGGTAAAATTGAAAACAGGGGAATGTATTACTCCTCAGGAAGTGCATGTACGTCCTAGCCAACAACCGGTGGTTTCCAATATTGAAATAAGCAATAACACCATCAAAGTTACTGCTACAGGCGGAGTTCCTCCTTACCAGTTTTCTATTGATGGAATAAACTGGCAGGAATCCAATTCATTCACAGGGCTTCCAAGAGGGGAAAACACGGTGTATGTAAAAGACTCTTTCAATTGTACTCCGGTTCAGGTTACCGTTACGGTTCCTAACCTTATCAATGCGATTACTCCCAACGGAGACAACGTCAATGATGTTATTGATTATTCAGCTTTAGCATACAAGAAAAACCTGGTATTTATTGTGTATGACCGATATGGAAACAAGCTTCATGAAGCCAGCAAAATCAGAAATTTCACCTGGGATGGAACAGCCTTTGGCAAAAGAATCGCGACAGGAACCTACTGGTACACCATTTCATGGAACGAAAACGATAAAAACAATACCGAAACCAAATATTCAGGATGGGTATTGGTAAAAAATAAAGAATAAATTTTATTCATAACCTTATGTAAATCACCCCGGACCGGGGTGATTTTTTTTATCAACATAATGAACCTCCTGTTTACAGTAGTTTTATTATTAATAATAGCTAATCCTTTTGTACCTCTACTATAATAAGGTGTAAAAACAGATGCTGCTGATCTCAGCTTTATCAGGTTAAAAATACATTCATACACGTTTTCGTTGGTCTAAAAATAATAAATATAATATTACACATTAAATCCCGTTTTCATTAAAAATATCTCAAAATCTTTAATTTAACGTTATTTATTTTTTATATTTGCTGATAAAACATCCCCTTATGAATAAACCTTTACTAATTTTATGCTTTTTCATAGCAAGTTTTGGAGCACGGGGCTATGCCACCTCAGACAAAACCATTCAAATCACTGGTTTACAAGTTGATAAATCAACACATTTAATCAGCAAATATGACGGGTCTTTAGTTTCAATCCTAAGGTTAGAAAATATACCATATCTCCTGAATTCAAGCAGGGCAACATAGAAATAAACAGACCTCAGCACGCACTTCCCTCCAAGCACTCAGATGAACAATTGACCACTTCCGGCAAATACCGGTTGGGGAAAACAGCTAATTTAAACCTAAACAATAGATAAGGATTGAAAATTTTAAACTGATCAAAATGAAAAAATATCTACTGATTCTAATATTATTTATTACTCAGGCCGTCTCAGCACAACAGGATTGTATCACAGCGCTTTCTGTTTGTGGAAACTCTGATATATCCTACATTCCTGATGGACCGGGAATCCAGGAATTACCTGAATCAAACTGCGGTACTTATCAAGAAAGATATTCTGTATGGTATAAGTTTACCGTAGCCACTGCAGGAACTTTAACTTTTGCAATCACACCGGCTACTGGATCTGACTACGACTGGTATGTATGGGGACCTAATATAACATGTGCCAACAAAGGAAATACAATCAGATGTTCAACACCAGGTGGAACTGGAGCTACAGGTCTGAATATGACCTCAACTGATCCTTATGATTATTTTGGACAGCCAGGTTCCAATGCTGATGGCTGGGCAAAATATATGGATGTTTTACCGGGAGAAACTTACTATCTACTCGTAAATAACTATAGCTTTAACATCACAGGGTTCTCTTTAACTTGGGGAGGTACAGCATCTTTAGCTTCTCCATTCAACGATCCGGCACTTACTCCCAACCCATTCATTACACCTGGAGCTCCTAATGCCAATCCGGCTGATCCAAATGAAGTAGTTATTTGTACTGATCCTGCTGTTTTTGATTTTAGCAGTTTAACAGCTGGAATTGTTAATGGTAATGCTAACTTTTTCGTTACTTACCACACCAGCCAAAATGATGCTCTAGCAGGAAACAATCCCATTTTAACACCTCAGACTGTCAATACAACAACCGTCTATTATTACAGTATTCATTATGAAGATCCTACCGATCCGAATAATCCGATAAATTCATGCAGGCAAATTGGTAAGTTTAAATTCAAGCAGGGAAATATTACCGCTACCGACGCCACACTAACCATGTGTAACAATAATGGTGCAGGTACTGCCACTTTTGACCTCACAACAGCCAATGTATTTGATGATCCGGCAGGTACAGCGATAAAAAAATATTATCCTACCATGGCTGACCTCAATGCAGGAACTAACGAAATTACGAACCCTTACGCTTATTTGTCTTCAACGAATGTAGTATTTGTATCGGTAACTACTCCGCAGGGATGTTCCGATGTAGCACAAATCAATCTTAATCTTTATGCGGTAGTGGTTGTAAATGATGCAGAGCTCAGAACCTGTTTTATTGAAACTAATCCTTCTACAGGCTCGTTCAACCTTAATAATGCATTAGTAACCAATCAGCCGGGTGCTATAAAAAAGTATTACCCATCACTGACTGATGCTATAGACCAAACTAATGAAATATTAAACTTCACAGACTATATCGCTCCAAATGGGGTGATCTATGTAAGAGTATCTGATAGCAGAGGCTGCTATTCTATTGCCAAAGTAACTTTAACGGTACTTCCTCCGGTAAAGTCTGATATTTTGGCAGATAAGATCATCTGTATGGAAGATACAACAACTTTAGATGCAGGACCTGGATTCAAAAGCTATGAATGGAGCACCGGAGCCACCACCCAATCCATCTCCAATGTAGGGGTAGGTACTTACTGGGTAAAACTGAAAACCGGAGACTGTATTACTTTACAAACAGTAAAAGTATATCCTTCAGAGCAGCCTGTAGTATCAAGTATAGATATCTCCAACAGTACTATAAGCATCAATGTTATAGGAGGAACTCCTGCTTACCGGTATTCTATGGACAACATCAACTGGCAGGAATCCAATACATTCACCAATATATCAAGAGGGAATCATAAAGTATATGTAAAAGATTCTTATGACTGTGATCCGATTGAAATTTCCGTGGTTGTTCCTAATCTCATCAACGTTATTACTCCAAACGGTGATGGGGTAAATGACGTGGTAGATTATTCTGCAATGGCAGATAAACAAAATCTTATACTGAACATCTTCGACAGATATGGAACAAAAATCCATCAGGGAGACAAATCTAACGGATACAAATGGGACGGAACTATTGCCGGTAAAAAAATACCTACAGGAACCTACTGGTATTCTGTAACATGGAGTGAAAATGATAAAAAGAATACGCCTTTCAAATTCACAGGATGGATTATGGTAAAAAACAGAGAATAATACACTGATTACCTAGTGATCTACCCACAGACATATTTCAAACTCAGGATAGAGATTCTATTCTGGGTTTGTTTTTTTATTTCCATAAATATTGGCTCCGAAACGATATTGCTTTTTTAAACATCAAACCATCACTTTCTTTAAATATATCTCAAAATCTTTAATTTAACGTTAATAATTTTCTATATTTGCTACACAAAATATCCGCTTATGAATAAACTTTTACTACTTTTATTTTTGACGTAAAAAACAAAGAGCACCTGCCAACAGAACTGCTCCCATTTTGTTTTTTTACCCCCCCTTCAATTTTGTTTTAAAAAAATCATTTCAACAATGAAAAAATTACTACTTATTCTAATTTTCTTTATATCCCAGGTATTTTACTCGCAATCGGATTGCATCACAGCCATTCCAATATGTGGGGATTCCGATATTTCCTATACCCCATCAGGCCCTGGAAGTATACTGGAAACCCTCAATCAGCATGGAGGATGTTTATCCGTAAATGAAACTTTTACAGTATGGTACACTTTCAGCGTATCTACTTCAGGAACACTTGCCTTTACCATTGTACCCAACGTGCAGTCAGACGATTATGATTTTGCAGTGTATGGGCCTACGAATGGAGGATGTGCTTCCCTGCAAACTCCCGGCAATATTTTTATACAGCCTTTAAGATGTAATTATTCAGGGACCGGTGGAGATACCGGGCTTGACCTGACTCTAAATCCACCTGCAGTATTTCCTGTCAATCCTCCGGGCCAGACATCCAGCATGAATGCTGATAAATGGAGCCCTTATATCAATGCATTAGCCGGAGAAACCTATTATCTGGTAATCAACAACCACAGAAGATCACCTGATGGATTTTCAATGAAATGGACCGGTACCGCAAGCTTAAGCTCAGCATTCAACGATCCTAATCTTACACCTAACCCATTTGTTACTCCGGGTATTCCTGCTGCAGATCCTGCACAGCCAAGTACGGTTATGGTATGTGGACTTCCTACTCAGTTTAATTTCCTTTCTCTGAGTGCAGGGATTATCAACGGAAACAGCAGTAATTTCCAGGTAACTTACCATGATAAGATCAATGATGTTCTTACCGGCCAAAATCCGCTTACCACAGCAACTGTAAACGCCACAACTACCTACTATTACAGAGTTGTTTACCATGATCCATCCAATCCGGATAATCCAATGAACGGCTGTTTCATCAATGGAAAATTCAAATTTGTAAATGCCAGCATTACAGCTAATAATGTCACCTTACTTTCATGCAACAACAATGGGGAAGGTACGGCAAAGTATGATCTTACCACAGCCAATGTATTTGGAGGCGCAGGAGCAGTGATTAAATATTATCCCACTCTTGATGATATGAATGCAGGAACCAATGAAATTACAAATCCTACCAATTATATTTCTCCGGAAACAACAGTATATGCAAAAGTAACTTCTGTATTCGGGTGTATGGCTACTGCTACCATCAGATTACAGTTTCACCCGACAGTAGTACTGAGAGATGCCCAGATGGAAAACTGTTATATCCCGGATAACATCATGTTCTCAACATTTGATCTTACCCACGCAGACATTGGTATGCCGAATCCACTGCCTGCAGGAAATGTTTTGAAGTATTACAAAACGATGAATGACGCTTTAAGCCAGTCTAATCCAATTGCTATTCCTGATGCTTATCTTTCAACAAGTACGATCGTCTATGCAAGAGTGAACAATGCACAGCAATGTTTTGCCATTGCCAAAATCACACTGAAAGTTCTCCCACCGGTAAAATCTACCGTGCTGAAAGATAAAGTGATCTGCGCTGAAGGAACAACTACATTGGATGCAGGACCTGGATTTGACGGTTACGAATGGAGTACCGGAGAAACCACACAAATCATCAATAATGTAGGAATAGGAACATATTGGGTAAAATTGAAAACTGGGGAATGTATTACTCCCCAGGAAGTGCATGTACGTCCCAGCCTACAACCGGTGATTTCCAATATTGAAATAAGCAATAACACCATCAAAGTTACTGCTACAGGCGGAGTTCCTCCTTATCAGTTTTCTATTGATGGAATAAACTGGCAGGAATCCAATTCATTCACAGGGTTACCAAGAGGGGAAAACACCGTGTATGTAAAAGATTCTTTCAATTGTACTCCGGTTCAGGTTACCGTGACGGTTCCTAACCTTATCAATGCGATTACTCCCAACGGAGACAACGTTAATGATGTTATTGACTATTCAGCATTGGCATACAAGAAAAATCTGGTATTTATTGTGTATGACCGATATGGAAACAAGCTTCATGAAGCCAGCAAAATCAGAAACTTTACCTGGGATGGAACCGCATTTGGCAAAAGAATAGCGACCGGAACCTACTGGTACACCATTTCATGGAACGAAAACGATAAAAACAATACCGAAACCAAATATTCAGGATGGGTATTGGTGAAAAATAAAGAATAAATTTTATTCATAACCTTATGTAAATCACCCCGGACCGGGGTGATTTTTTTTATCAACATAATGAACCGCCTGTTTACAGTATATTCCTGACAACTGATCATAATTTGTTGAATACTATTTTTTAATTATTTTCTAAATAAGCTATCTTTGCACCATGGCGCAGAAAGAAACATTATCATCCTTAACACACGGAAACTTTGCAAAAGAGCTGTCTATTGCGGATGGAAAAATGCCACCCAATGCAGTGGATTTCGAAAGACTCGTTATCGGAACTTTTTTAATTGACAAAAAAGGATTGGATCATTCCATTGATCTCCTTACTCCCGAAGTTTTTTATGACCCGAGACATCAGGTCATCTTTTCCGCGATCTTAAAGCTCTATGAGGGTAACCATCCTGTAGACTTAATGACGATTATCCAGGATTTAAAAAAAGTGGATAAGCTTAGCCAGGCAGGAGGAGACCATTATATTATAGATCTGACGATGGGTGTGAGTTCATCGGCTCATATTGAATACCATGTTCGTGTCATTCTTGAAAAATATATTTTAAGAAGTCTGATTAATGTTTCTGCTAATGTGATTGATTCCTCATACAAGGAATCCACTGATGTTTTTGAGCTTTTAGACAAAGCGGAACAATCATTTTTTGAGATCACCAACGGAACGATAAAAAAAGGATTCGACACCGCCAACTCATTAGTAAAACAAGCTATTGATACCATTAAATCATTAAAAGATAAGGAAGGACTTTCCGGAGTTCCGTCTGGTTTTAGAGATATTGATAAAGAAACCGGGGGATGGCAGAATTCCGATCTTATCATCATTGCTGCACGTCCCGCAATGGGTAAAACAGCATTCCTTCTTTCCATGGCAAGAAATATTGCAGTAGGCCACAAGATCCCAATGGCCCTTTTCTCTCTCGAGATGGCCTCGGTACAGCTTATCACCAGGATGATTGCTTCCGAGACTAAAATTTCATCTGAAAAACTGAGAAAAGGAACTCTTGATGATGAAGAATGGCAAAGGCTGTTTTCTAATGTTTCCGAATTGGAAAATGCACCTCTATATATTGATGAAACTCCATCACTTTCAATCTTTGATTTCCGTGCGAAGTGCCGAAGACTGGTTATGCAGCACGGAGTAAGACTGATCATGGTCGACTACCTTCAGCTGATGACAGCCGGAAGCAGTGGGAAAGGTGTTGGAAACCGTGAACAGGAAATCTCTATGATATCCCGTTCACTAAAGGCTATTGCAAAAGAATTAAATGTTCCCGTTATTGCACTTTCTCAGCTTTCCAGAAGTGTGGAAGCCCGCCCGGGAAAAAGACCTCAGCTTTCTGACCTGAGGGAATCCGGAGCTATTGAGCAGGATGCGGATATTGTATCTTTTATCTTCAGACCTGAGTATTATAAAATTACGGTTTGGGATAATGATGATGAAGGACAGGAGACTTCTACAGAAAATCAGGCTGAGCTGATTATTGCCAAGCACAGAAATGGTGCTACGGCTGATGTCCGATTATCTTTCCTGAAGCATTTTGCGAAATTTGGTGATATTGAAGCAGCATTTGATGGTGCCGGCGGAGGATATCCTTCCAATTTTGGTTCTCCTGACCCAAGTGGCTTCGACAAAATTAAAACAACCATCCAGCCTGGCGCAGCATTTGATTTGCCGGATAGTTCAAAACTTTCAGGATCGTCAATGAATGATTTTGATGACGATGATGATTTTCCGTTTTAAAACCAGAGCTTAGCTTTAGAAAGCAAATCAATTTAAAAAGATCAATTTGAAAATCGAAATTTATACGGACGGAGCCTGCAGTGGAAATCCCGGTAAAGGAGGATATGGCATTCTTATGCGTGTTCCTGAAAAAAATTATCAGAAAACGTTTTCCATGGGCTTCCGAAAGACGACCAACAACAGAATGGAACTTATGGCAGTGATTACAGCGCTGGAAAAGTTAAAGTCTGCAGAAAACGACATCCATGTTTATACCGACAGTAAATATGTAGCGGATGCTATCAATCAAAACTGGATTTCAGGATGGATAAAAAGAGGATGGAAAAATGTAAAAAACCCTGATCTTTGGAAAAAATTCATTGATCTTTATAACAAGCATCAACCCAAAATGCATTGGATAAAAGGACATGCGGGACATTTTGAAAATGAACTTTGCGATAAGCTGGCCGTTGCGGCTGCAGCTTCCCAAAATCTGGAAATTGACACCTATTTTGAGGGCCTGGAAAACAATTCTCTATTTTGATTCAATCAACATAAGTTCAACAACCTACTAAAAACATTCATTATTACTTATAAATTTACATCATATTTTGAATAAAAACTACAAATTTTAACAAAATTAACATTAAATACACATTATTCAGCTGGGATTTAATATC
This sequence comes from Chryseobacterium sp. Bi04, assembly GCF_918698085.1. Classification (GTDB taxonomy): domain Bacteria; phylum Bacteroidota; class Bacteroidia; order Flavobacteriales; family Weeksellaceae; genus Chryseobacterium. The sequence continues at coordinate 737,344 of NZ_CAKKLP010000001.1, read as the reverse complement.
TTTACTTATTAATTAAAATTCCCATTTAAATGAATAAAAATTTATTTTTTTTCCTTATCCTCCTATTAGTCAGTTTACCGGGAAAATCTTTCGCCCAAACCTATCAGCTTACCGGAAATCCTGTCAATACCACAGGATGGACCATGGTTTCTCCCACCCAGGTAAATGGTGATTTTATTCAGCTCACACCGGATACCAACAACCAATCCGGATCCATCCGGCTGAATGATCCCATAAACTTAAAATACTGTGACAAATGGAGGGTAGAATTCGATTTCAGAATGGATTCTAATCAGACTTCAAATGGAGACGGTCTTGCTTTTTGGTATCTAGCCAATCCACCGGTTGCAAGTGTACTGGGGTCCGGTCTTGGGGTTTCCCAAAATGCAGTTGGCTTTATTGCAGGGTTTGACACCTATAACAATACAACTACCGCTACCATGAGTAAGGTTCATGTTGCGTACGGCCAGGTTATCAATACAACCGACACCAACAACGTAGAGTTTTTTAATGTTCCGGGAAGTTCTTTTCACTCACCGGATATGAATACCACACTCCCTTTTCAAGGCACCGCCTTTAAGCACGTTGAAGTAAGTGCGCAAGTAGATCCGGCCGCTCCTACCAACTGGATTGTTAATATAACCATTGACGGCACTTTAATCTGCAATCAGTCTTTCGCTCCTTCGGGTACTGCCGCGGCAATGACAGTAGGCTATTTTGGATTTTCAGCTTCTACAGGAGGGGCAAGATCAAGACATTCCATTAAAAATGTAAAAATCTACACGGATAAAGTTCCTATTCTGCAGAACACGGCAACTCAGTCTTTTTGTCCTAATCCAACTACAGGATATGGAAATGTAAATTTAACAACATTCAATTCTCAGTTCGTCAGCAATCCCGCTAACTACACTTTCACCTATTATCCCCTTGGCAGCTCTACTCCAATTGCCACTCCCGCCAATTATGAATTCAATGCCAACACTACTGTTACCGTTGTTATCAAGGATAATGCAGGAATATTGTGCGATAATCCCGATGCCCGGATTTTACTGGTTCTGGCTCCTTTTAAAGCAGAAGATAAAACACTTACGGCATGCAACAATAATAAAGCCGGCACTGCAGTTTTTAATCTAACTACAGCTAATGTAACGGGTGTTCCGGGTGCTGTAAAAAAATATTATAAGACATTAAATGACCTGAACGCCGATATCAATGAAATTGCTTATCCTGATAATTATTTATCGGCTCCCGGAACCGTATTTGTAAAGGTAACAACTCCACAGGGATGTGTAGGTACAGCAAAAATAACTCTGACATTCTATCCTGAAACAGAAGTAAAAGAAGCAAGCCTCCGGTCATGTTTTATTGAAAATAATATCACCAATGCCCAGTTTGACCTTACATCAGCTGATGTCACTCCGTTAACAACGGCAAGCAAGAAATATTACACTACTTTAAACAATGCACTAGACGGAACCAACGAGATTGTAAACATCCTTCAATATATCTCACCAAACACTACTGTTTACGTAAAAGTAACGGATGCAAATGGGTGTTTTGCCATCACTAAAATCAACCTCATCGTACTGCCACCTGTTACTTCTGCTGTTCTAAAAGATAAAATAATCTGTATAGACAGTAAAACAGACTTAGACGCCGGGCCAGGCTTTGATGGATATCAATGGAGCACCGGAGCAACAACCCAATCTATAAAAGATGTGACCGCAGGACTTTACTGGGTACTTCTGAAAACAGGAAACTGTATTACCAAACAGATTGTAAAAGTAATTCCTTCTGCCAATCCTGTCATTTCAACGATTGACATCAATAATAACAGTATTACTGTAAATGTATCAGGAGGAACACCTCCTTATCAATATTCTCTGGATGGTACTACATGGCAGGATTCCAACACTTTCACCGGTCTTCCAAGAGGTGAAGTTAAAGTTTTTGTGAAAGATTTCTACAACTGTACTCCTGTTGAAGTACAGATCACAGTTCCGAATCTGATCAACGCCATTACTCCCAATGGAGACAACATCAATGATGTTATTGATTATTCCGCACTGGCTTATAAGAGAAACTTAGTTTTCATGGTCTATGACCGATACGGAAACAAACTCTATGAAGCCAGCAAAACAAGAAACTTCAAATGGGATGGTACTGCTTCCGGGAAAAAAATTCTTACAGGAACTTACTGGTATACTATTTCCTGGAATGAAAATAATAAAAACAATACTGAAACCAAATACTCAGGATGGGTATTGGTAAAAAACAGAGAATAAATTTTAAAAACTATCCTTTTTAAAGGGATAGTTTTTTACATGAAAAAAGCACCCTTCCACTTTACAATCACTAATAATTACAACCAAAAGATTATGAAAAAAGATATACTTGTTTTTTTATTTATTTTCATATTTTGCTTACCCGGCACAATATATTCCCAAACCTATCAGCTTGCAGGAAATCCGGTTAATACAGCCGGCTGGAATCTGGTTTCAGATGCTACTGTAAGTACGGATTTTATAAGGCTTACAACCGACCAAACAAGTAGATTTGGCGCTATAACCTTGGCAGATCCCATTACGCTAAGCTACTGTGACAAGTGGAAAGTAGAATTTGATTTCAGAATTGACGGAAACGGAACAACACAGTTTGGAAGAGGTGACGGATTCACATTCTGGTATCTTGCTAACCCACCCACAGGTTTTGTATCAGGAGCAGGATTAGGGATTCCAGCCAATGCATCAGGACTGATGGTAGGATTTGACATTTTCAACAATACTACCGAGGGTCAGATGAGCAAAGTGCACCTCTTATATGGAACCAACAATACAGCAGGCAACAATATAGAATTTAACAATACTGCCGGAAGCACCTTTCATTCACCTGACCTTAACGCTACCCAACCTTTCGTGGGTGACACCTATAAACACGTTGAAGTGAATGGAGAAACAGATCTTACTAACCCTACCAACTGGATCATCAAAATAAAAATAGATGGAGTTCTTATTGTTGACCAGTCTTTTGCTCCTTCCGGTGCAGCAGCAGGAATGTCGCAGGGCTATTTTGGATTTTCCGCGGCAACAGGAGGAGCCAGCGCCAGACATTCTATTAAAAACGCAAAGGTATTCGTAGACAAAGTGCCTATATTAAGCAACACGATCACCCCTTTTGTCTGCACCAACCCGGCAACAGGAAATGGCGTTGTGGACCTTACTTCTTATAATTCTCAATTTGTCAATAATCCCGGAAATTATATTTTTACGTATTATGTTTTAGGAAGTCCAACACCTATTGCCAATCCTGCCAGCTTTCAGTATTCAGGAAATACAACCATTAAGGTAATCGTTAAAGACCCTACTTCCACTCTCTGTGACAACGGAGATGGAATTATACAGCTTAATCCGACACCATTTGCCGCAGATAATGCCAGTCTTACAGAATGTAATAACAACAATGCAGGTACGGCTACCTTTGACCTTACTTCAGCAACGGTAACTTCTATCCCCGGAGTCATTAAAGAGTTTTACCCTACCCTGTTTGATATGAACGCCGGAACCAATCAAATAACCAACCCTACAGCTTATGCTTCTGCAGCAGCAACTATCTATGTAAAAGTGACGACTCCCCAGGGATGTGTAAGCTCTTCCAAGATCACATTGAACATTCACCCGGTAGTTGTTGTTAATGATACTGATATAAGGTCCTGCTTTATAGAAAGCAATCCGTCAATGGCTTCATTTAACCTTACCGGAGCTGTAGTGACCACTCAAAATGGAACAACAAAAAAATATTATCCTTCGTTAACTGATGCTATCAATGAAACCAATGAGATCACCAATGCATCTACTTACATAGCCCCTACCGGTGTTGTGTATGTAAAAGTTTCGAACTCAAACGGATGTTATGCAATAGCTAAAATTAACATAACTGTTATACCACCAACCTTTTCTACTATTTTAGAAGACAAGATTATCTGTATAGAAACCAAAACGACTTTAGATGCAGGGCCCGGGTTTAAAAGTTATGAATGGAGCACTGGCGCCACTACGCAGGCTATCAATAATGTAGGAGTAGGTACGTACTGGGTAAAATTAAAGACCGGAGACTGTATTGTCACACAAACTGTAAAAGTATACGCTTCCGAAAACCCGGTAGTAACGAGTATTGATGTATCAGGAAGAACTGTCACAGTATACGTTAACGGAGGAACGCCTCCCTACCAATATTCTATGGATAATATTAACTGGCAGGATTCCAACGTATTTACCAATATTGCCAGAGGTGAGGCTAAAGTTTATGTAAAAGACAGCTATAACTGTACACCTATTGAAATCACCATTACTGTTCCTAATCTCATTAATGTAATTACCCCTAATGATGATGGCGTCAATGATTTCGTAGACTATTCTGCATTATCAGGCAAACGAAATCTCGAAATATCAGTATTTGACCGGTATGGTTATAAAATATTCCAGGCCGATCAATCTAACGGATATAAATGGAATGGAACCATCCATGGGAGCAAAAAAGTTCCTACAGGAAACTACTGGTATTCTGTAACATGGAATGAAAACAACCAGAAAAATACACCGATACAATTCTCCGGTTGGATCATGGTAAAAAACAGAGATTAAAAATAACTGACCCGTATTAAAAAAATCACTCCTCTATCGGGAGTGATTTTTGGCATTATTTAAGAGGATATATTTCATTTTAAACCCATTTTATTCATATTCAATTCTTAAATTTGCCTTATGAATTATTTGGAAGCTTTGAGCAGAAGATATTCTGTAAAAAAATTTAATCATCAGGTGATTCCTCAGGAAACACTTTATAACATTCTTGAATCGGGAAAACTTTCTGCCAGCTCACTGGGACTTCAACCCTATAAAATTTTAGTCGTTGAAAGCGAAGCTATGAAAAAGAAACTGATTCCGGCTTTCTATAATCCATCACAAATCTCCACCTGTTCTCACCTTATTGTAATCATTTCAAAAAAAACAATTGATGAGAGCTATATCCGGGGATATTTCAATCATATTTCTGAGGTAAGAGAAACTCCTCTCGAGAAGCTTGAGCCATTCAAAAACAGTATTAACCAGCATATTGTACAGAAAACACAGGATGAAATTTTCAACTGGGCAGAGAAACAATCCTATATAGTACTGGCCAACTTAATGTATGCAGCGGCTATAGAAAATATTGACTCTTGTCCAATGGAAGGTTTCCGACAGGACATCATAGAAGAAATTCTCAACATAAATCCAGAAACAGAAAAAGTAACCGTTACCCTCGCTTTAGGCTACCGTTCTGAAGAAGATTACTTCCAACACATGAAAAAAGTAAGAAAACCAAACGAAAAATTGTTTAAATTTATGTAATATTTAAACGATTGTACCTAAAGCAAGCATATGATAAAAGCGGATGTATTAGTAATTGGTTCCGGCATTTCCGGACTTTCCTATGCCATTAAAGTTTCCGAACAGCTCCCTGATGCCAAGATTATTATTGTAACAAAATCTGATGAAGACGAAAGCAATACCAAATATGCTCAAGGCGGACTTGCTGTAGTTACAGATTTTCAGAATGATAATTTTGAGAAGCATATTGATGACACCATGAGGGCCGGAGATGGAGAAAACAAACGGGATGTGGTAGAAATGGTAGTCAGGGAAGCTCCTGCAAGATTCAATGAAATTGTAGAATGGGGAGCCCAATTCGACATGAAAAACGGCAAATTTGCTTTGGGAAGAGAGGGAGGTCACACTGAAAACAGAATTGTCCATCATAAAGATATCACCGGATTTGAAATTGAAAGGGCTTTATTGGAAACTGCCAACAACAGTCCTAATATTGAAATTTTAGACCACCACTATGTCATTGATATCATCACTCAGCATCATGTTCCCGGAAAAGAACTGAACGAAGGAGATATCCATTGCTATGGGGCCTATATTCTGGATGAAAATTCCAAAACGATTAAAAAAATCACTTCTAAAATAACATTGGTAGCCACCGGAGGTGCCGGACATGTTTATAAAAACACAACCAATCCCAAGATTGCAACAGGAGATGGAATTGCTTTCGTGGCCCGTGCGAAGGGGAAGGTTTCCAATATGCAGTACTATCAATTTCATCCTACAGCTTTGTACAGTAAGATTGACGGAATGTTATTCCTTATTTCTGAAGCCGTAAGAGGTGATGGTGCCAAATTAAGAACAAAAAGAGGCGAAAAGTTCATGCAAAAATATGATGAACGTGAAGAATTAGCCTCAAGAGATATCGTTGCCAGAGCCATTGATAACGAAATGAAAATTTCAGGGGACGAATATGCAGGTCTTGACTGTCATGAGATGAACCAGGAAAGATTTCTGGAACACTTCCCGAATATTTACAAGAAATGTAAAGATGAAGGAATAGATCCGTTCACTCAATTGATACCCGTAGTTCCTGCCTGCCATTATCTGATGGGAGGAATTGAAGTAGACAAAGACGGGCAGTCTTCTATTAAAAATCTTTTTGCCGTAGGGGAATGTACCAATTCCGGATTACACGGAGCCAATAGGCTAGCTTCCAACTCCTTACTTGAAGGACTCGTTTTCGGACACAATGCCGCGATGAAAACAATGGCATTGCTGAACGAAAACAATTTCAATTTTGACGATCTGAAGGCCGTTCCTGAATGGAATGAGGAAGGAATGAAAATCATGGATGAAATGGTGATCATCAGCTACCTTAGAAAACAACTCCAGGAAATGATGAGTGACCTGGTAGGAATTGTGAGAAGCAACAGACGTCTGAATATGGCATTGCAGAAGCATCAGGAAATTGCAGCAGCTGTAGATGAGATCTACCACTACTCCATTCTTTCTCCCCAACTCTCAGAACTAAGAAATTTAACTACTGTGGCCCATCTTATCATTACCCAGTCTATGGAAATGACAGAAAATAAGGGCGCATTTTACAATAAAGATTTAGCTTAAAAAAGCATACATAATGAAAAAACCAAGTTACGTTACCGATAAAGCATTAAAGACATTTATAAAGAATGCGCTGGAAGAAGATATCCAGGATGGTGATCATTCCACTCTGTCCACAATTCCCCAAGATCTGAAACAAAGTGCTAAACTTCTGGTAAAACAAGACTGCATCTTAGCAGGTGTGGAGCTGGCTGAGTTTATTTTCAAAACTTTTGATAAAGATTTAAAAGTTGAAATCTTCCTTAAAGATGGAGATGCTGCAAAAGTGGGAGACATCGCCCTTATTGTAACCGGAAGCGCCAGGTCTATTCTCTCTACTGAAAGACTGATCCTTAACTGTATGCAAAGAATGAGCGGCATTGCCACCCTTACCCATGATTGGGACTCAAGATTGGTAGGTACGAAAACTAAACTTCTGGATACCAGAAAAACCACTCCCAATTTCAGAATATGTGAAAAATGGGCTGTAGCCATCGGAGGCGGAACCAATCACAGATATGGGCTCTATGACATGATTATGCTTAAAGACAACCATATTGATTATAACGGAAGCATTACCAATGCTGTAAAGATGGCAAAGGATTATATTAAAAAGACTAAGAAAAAATTAAAAATTGAGGTGGAGACCAGAAACCTTAAAGAAGTTCAGGAAGCCATCAAAGCAAAAGTGGATAGAATCATGCTTGATAATATGAATGTGGAGATGATGAAGCAGGCCGTGGAAATGATCAATGGATCATGTGAATCGGAAGCTTCCGGTGGAATTACCCGCGATATGTTAAAAGAAATTGCCTCTACAGGAGTTACTTTTATCTCTGCCGGAGCCCTTACACACTCGGCTGAAAATATTGATCTGAGTCTCAAAGCTGTGAAATAGCGTTGTATTTTTAACAAAAACAACCCTACTTTGTTAAAAATACAATAACATGACTTTTTTCATACAAAAATTCAATTTTTATTTATAATATTGAGAATCAAGTACTTGATATTATTAAGATTGATTAAAAATTAACATTGAGTTAATAATGGTTAAATTTTATTTTGCGAATTTTGCAGAAAATTAAATCTAACTATTACTAACGATTATGAAATTAATCAACAAATCGATACTAACTGCGGTTATTACTTTATCTACAGCTAGTGTTTATTACGCTCAACAAGTTCAGGATACGGTGCAAGCCAAGTCAAAAGACATTGATGAGGTAATCCTAAGAGGTGTTACGGATATCGCCAAAGATAGAAAAACACCCGTTGCTGCATCTACAATCAAAGCAGCGCAGCTGGTAGAAAGATTAGGAAATCAGGAATTACCTGAGATTTTGAATACGACTCCATCTGTTTATGCTACTAAATCCGGAGGTGGTTTTGGTGATGGAGGTCTTACCATTAGAGGTTTCGAATCAAGAAACATTGCAGTAATGGTAAACGGTATGCCGGTTAACGACATGGAAGGTGGTTCTGTTTATTTCTCTAACTGGACTGGTTTATCTGATGTAACAAGTACATTACAGGTTCAAAGAGGTCTTGGTTCATCTAAATTAGCAATTGCTTCTGTAGGAGGTACAGTAAACTTCCTTACCCGTTCAGCGGATATGAAGAAAGGAGGAGCAATAAGATTAGGAGTTGGTAACAATGATTATTTAAAGACTTCTTTTGCTTATAACACCGGAAAATCCGAAAACGGAGTTTCTGCATCATTCTTAATGAGCAGACAAGCAGGAGGTACTTATATCCAAAATACAGATTATGAATCCTATGCTTACTTTTTAGCACTAGGATATGAAATCAATCCAAAACATAACTTACAGTTTACGATCACTTCTGCTCCTCAATGGCACGATCAAAGAACATTTGCTCCAACAATTCAAAATTATATCAACTACAATCCTGAATATGATGGAACAAGTCCTTACAGAAAATATAACTCTGACTTCGGATACTACACAGATGCTGCAGGTAACAAAGTTGCTCTAGCCAACAGAGCCAACTATTACTCTAAGCCGGTAATGATGTTGAACTGGGACTGGACAATGAACGAAAAATCTAAGTTAAGTACTGTTTTATATATGTCAAATGGTAGAGGTGGTGGAACTGGTGACCTAGGGAAACTTGGAACTAAAACCATCAATGATGTGAGCTTTACTGACAACTCAGGACACATTAACTATGATGCTATTTTTGCAGCTAACACAGCAGTTAATTTAAATACAGCAGGTGCAGGAAGTACGATCGTTCGTAGATCAAGCATTAACTCTCACAACTGGTACGGTATCCTGGCAAACTTCCAGCATAAAATCAATGACAACTGGAACTTCTCAGTAGGTACAGATGACAGATATTACTATGGTTACCACTATCAGGTTCTTACTGACCTTTACGGAGCTGCAGGATATAAAGATAATGCTAACAAAAATCTAGCACCTAGAATTGTAAGCAATGTATATGATTACAAAAAACTTGCATGGAATCCTTTTGGAGGTAAAATGGCCCCAGCTGAAGATCAGGTAGGATATAGCAATGACGGAGAGGTTCTTTGGTATAGTGGATTTGCACAGGTAGAATATACTAAAGATAAATTATCTACATTCTTACAAGGTTCCGTTTCAAACCAGGCTTATCAAAGAATTGATAATTATGTAGTAGACGGAAGTACGTTAAAAGGGCAAACAGTTAATACTAAAACAGGATTCAAAAACCTTTTTGGATATAACATCAAAGCGGGTGCTAACTATAACATTAATGAACAGCATAACGTTTTTGCAAACATTGGTTATTATAGCAAACAGCCCTTCCTTAACACAGTTTATCCAAGTAACCAACAACTTATCAACCCAACTTTAACTAACGAGAAGATTTCTTCTGCTGAAATTGGTTATGGATTCAGATCTGCAAAATTCAGTGCAAACGTTAACGTGTACAGAACACAATGGAAAGACAGATGGTTAAGAAAAACCAGCCAAACATTTACATTGCCTGACAATACAACAACAACAGGTTATTCTGAAATCAACGGTATTACTGAAGTTCACCAAGGAGTAGAATTTGACGGAGTTTACAAACCAACTACATTCTTGGAATTCCAGGGGATGTTCTCATGGGGAGATTACTATTACAAAGGAAATGCTAGCGTAGCATCATTTGATGATAACAACAATCCACTTACTTTAGCTGGAGCTTCAGGAAATACATTATATCTTGATAAAGTAAAAGTTGGTGGAACAAGTAACAACAGTATCCCTCAGATGACCGCATCATTGGGTGTAACTGTAAAACCGGTAAAAGATCTTAATATCTTCGGAACTTGGAGATATGTAGGTAAACTATATTCTACTGTAGATGCTGGAACATTTACCAATGTTTCTGCACAGGAAAGAGGTGTATTACAGTTACCTGACTTCAATTTATTTGATGTAGGATTCTCTTATAAAATTAGATTAAGAGACCAGGCTCAGTATTTTACTATTGGAGCTAACGTTTACAACCTATTTGACAAAGTTTATATCTCTGATTCTGCAACAAGTGTATTTTCTGATGACAAGCCAAGATTTTTAGCTGATGGAAAAACACCTAACTCTAAAAATCAGACTTACGAACAATTAGGTATGATGTACAATGGTATTGCAACTGGTAACCGTGCTTACTTCGGTTTCGGAACTACTTGGGCAGCAACATTATCATTCAACTTCTAATAATATAACAGCATTAGATTTTATAAATATGAATCCCGGCTTTGAGCCGGGATTTTTGTTATCTTTGTGTACAAAAAAATAGGATTATGGATTTTTACAAGATTTTTCTTAGTGCACACAAAGGATTTGGATATTTAGAACTCCTTTTAGTTGCATTATTTATCATTGCACTTTTAGCTACTATGTTCGGGTTCAGTGGAAAAGTGAATAAGTTTTTAAAGAAAACAACTTTATTCACGATGATTTTCTTTCACGTTCAGTTTTTAATAGGAATATGCTTGTTATTCATATTTTCTCCAGGTTTCAAAGCAGCCTTAGATGCAGGAACCTTAATGAAGGATGCTTACAGCAGACAAACATTTGTTGAGCACCCTTTTTCTATGCTTATTGCGGCTGTATTGATGACCATTATCAATAAAAAGGTAAAATCCAATGATACTATTTCTTTAGGAATCGTAATTATGGGATTGATTGCCGCAGGTTTATTTGCATTTGCCTTCCCTTGGACAAGAGTTTTCGGGGCATAAAATACAATAAGGAAATTATACATTATGCGTTATAATTTATAAATAGTTTAATCTTTAAATTTTTAATTAAATCAATGAAAGTAGCTGTAGTAGGTTCAACAGGAATGGTTGGACAAGTTATGCTTAAAGTTTTGGAGGAGAGAAACTTCCCTGTAACAGAATTAATTCCGGTAGCATCCGAAAGATCTGTAGGCAAGAAGGTGAAGTATAAACAGAAGGAATTTACAATTGTAAGCATGAAGGACGCTATAGCTGCCAAACCGGATATTGCGATCTTCTCTGCCGGAGGTTCTACGTCTCTTGAATTTGCGCCTTTATTTGCAGAAGCAGGAATAACAGTCATTGACAATTCTTCTGCCTGGAGAATGGATCCTGGTAAAAAACTGGTGGTTCCTGAGATCAATGCTGATGTTCTAACAAAGGAAGACAAGATTATTGCCAATCCAAACTGTTCTACCATTCAGTTGGTAATGGTTCTTGGGCCATTGAACAAAAAATATGATTTAAAAAGAGTAATTGTTTCTACGTACCAATCCGTAACAGGAACAGGTAAAGCAGCGGTTGACCAGTTAAATGGTGAGATCAGCGGTGATGATTCTGTTGCTAAAGTATATCCTTACCAGATCTTCAAAAATGCATTGCCACACTGTGATGTATTTGCGGAGGATGATTATACTAAAGAAGAAATTAAATTGATGAAAGAACCTAAGAAAATTTTAGGGGATGACACATTTAATTTAACAGCAACAGCCGTAAGAGTTCCTGTTCAGGGAGGGCACTCAGAAAGTGTAAATATTGAATTTGAAAACGAATTCGAGCTGGATGAAGTAAGAAAAATCTTATCTGAGACTCCGGGAGTAGTCGTAATGGATGATGTAAAAAACAACCACTATCCAATGCCTCTGTATTCGGAAGGGAAGGACGAAGTCTTCGTCGGAAGGATAAGACGGGATCTCTCACAGCCGAAAACGCTTAACCTCTGGATTGTAGCAGACAACCTGAGGAAAGGAGCGGCAACCAACGCCGTGCAAATCGCAGAATACCTAGTAGCAAACAACTTAGTATAAACTAACAAAATAAAAAAGAGTCTCAAATTGAGATTCTTTTTTTTATCAAACTCCATATGAATACCCAGAAAAACACTCACAAAGAAAAAATAGGATTCCAAAAGATCATTGCTGCCTTTGGGGTTATCCTTTTTGTCGGAAAAATTATTGCCTGGAAACTGACCAATTCTGATGCTGTATTTTCTGATGCCATGGAAAGTGTAGTCAATGTCATCAGTGCATTTATGGGCCTCTACTCTCTTCATCTTGCTGCAAAACCTAAAGATGAAGACCATCCATATGGCCATGGGAAAGTAGAATTTGTAACGTCCGGAATAGAAGGTGCCCTAATTGCCATTGCAGGAATTATGATCATCTATGAAGGAATTAACAGTCTTATTGTAGGTAAAACACTGAGCAAAATTGATCTGGGAATATGGATCATTGCCGCAACAGCTATTGTTAATTATCTTTTGGGCTATATTTCGATAAAAAAGGGAAAAAGGGAAAATTCTCTGGTACTGATTTCTTCAGGAAAACATCTTCAGTCTGATACCATTACCACACTGGGAGTTGTTGTCAGTTTAGTGATTGTTTATTTTACAAAAATCTATTGGCTGGATTCTGTAGTAGCCTTAATTTTTGGTCTTTATATTATTGTTGTAGGATATAAGATTGTCCGCAAGTCTTTAAGCGGTATTATGGATGAACAAGATCCTGAAATATTAAACCAGATCATTAGGATCCTTGAAAAAAACAGAAGGACAGAATGGATTGATGTACACAATATGAAAATCCAGCAATTTGGTGCCTCTCTTCATATTGATGCCCATATTACCCTTCCCTGGTATTACAGTCTCCGCGATGCTCACAATGAGATGGAAAAAGTAATCCTCCTGTTGGCAAAACATATGAAACGGAGCATAGAGTTTAATTTTCATATGGATGACTGTAAACCGATCTCATGTCCGGTATGCCAGATTAAAGATTGCCCTGTTCGTGAAAAAGATTTCGTAAAACGTGTGGAATGGACCCCCGAAAATGTAACCAGTGCAGATAAGCATACCGCAGAATAGGAATAAATAGGCGAACACTTACTCTATTGCTCAGTCTACTTTATTCATCTGCTTCCTATAATAAAATATAGGAACCACTAATAGTATAATCAAGGGCTGGATCACAAACCGTCTCATATAAAAGGAGAAAAGATATCCTATTTCAAATTTGTTATGGATACAGTATAGATATACAGGAAAAGTAATAATAAAAACAATACTCATTAAAACAGCGCCCTGCAATGTCCATTGTCTGTTTTCAAATAACCCCTGAACAATCAGGCATGAAAAAAGAAGATTTAAAATAAACCTGAACAGGTATCCTACAATTAATTCTCCCCATTCAAATTCCGGGAACTCAATATTTTTATTGGCTTCGTGAAAATACGCAAGAAAAGGATCATAAAACAGGCTGTCCTCAAGCACTCTTATTCCTATAAGGCCACAAATGCCGAGTACAACCAAAAGCCAGTTAAGAATTTTCATTTTTTAAAGCAAAGAATTTAATCCAGATTAACCAAAGCACCACAACACTCCCATAAATTATAGCCGGAAAAATAAAATCATGGAACATCTTCCCATATTCCGGATAATCTGACATCACAATATTCAATCCTACAATTCTCAGAAGATTCATGATATAGAGTAAAACCAATCCTACTCCCACAAAAACAAAGGTTTTCGATCCTTTATAAAAAGCAAAAACAAAAGACATAAATAGAATGATTACCGAAACAGCATTACAGCCTTCCACCATTCTGGTTACATACTGCCCTTTTACATAAAACCAAACCTGCTCATTCTTTACATCATCATAAAGAGCCGTTTCATAACCTCCTATATTTTGAAGATAGCTGACCTGGTTTCCGATCATTCGTGAAAAAGAATCCAGCCCATGATCTTCCTCACTGTTCAGATAAAACTGATAGGCAAGAAGCAGTACCAGATAAACGATGATGAATCGCAGCAAAATACCTAAAACCGGCTTGAAATCTTTTAACATAACTACAAAGATAAAAATTAGGCTGTAATAACCTGAACACTAATGAAAAAAGTTAAGATGGGAAGCCGTAATAATCTCTTGTTTCCAACTCATGTTAAATTAGTATATTTGTTTTTATATTATGACTTCTGAAAACGCAAAACAATTTTTTGAAAACCATTGTGGTAAAAAATCTTCCGAATTCGTCACATTAGCTCAAAGTGGCTCTGCCAGGGTGAATTTTCTGGCTACAACAGACCTTGAAAAATACATTATCACTTATAATGAAAACATTCCCGAAAACGAAAGTTTCCTTTACTATTCCAGTGTTTTCTCTGAACTAAACCTTAATACCCCAAAGATTTTGGCGGTTTCAGAGGACAGAAAAATGTATATACAGGAGTTTTTGGGGGAGCAGACCCTTTCGGAGGTGATTACAAAAGAGCAGCTATCGCCTGATGTAAAATACCTTGTAAAACAGACTTTGAAACAGCTGTTCAGACTGCAGATTCAAACCCAGGGAAGAATTGATTTTACAAAAACTTTTGAATATGAAAATTATGATGAACTCCCTGTTATTCATGATTTATACTATTTTAAAAACTTTGTAGCAGATATTTTAGAGCTGGAGTACAACAAATCTACCTTGCTTAAGGAATTCAAGCAAATTGCCCTTCTTATAGAAAATCTGGAGCCTAAAGGAATAATGATCCGTGATTTTCAGGCCAGAAATATTATGGTGAATAAGAAAAATGAAGTTTCATTCATTGATTATCAGTCTGCCATGAAAGGTCCTTTGATGTATGATGTCATCTCCTTTCTTTATCAGGCAAAAGCTGATTTTCCAGAAGATTTCAAAAATGAAATGCTAGCGTATTATATTCAGCAGTTTGAAGATCCGGAGACAAGGACTCAGTTGCACAATGCTGTGAAACCTATTCAGATGATGCGGTTTTTACAGGTTTTGGGAGCGTATGGATTCCGGGGACTAATCCAAAGGAAACAGCATTTTATGGCAAGCCTGGAAAAAGGAATCCAAAATATCACTCAGCTTGCTGATGCCTGGGAGGGTATGAAAAATTATCCTGAACTTAAAAAGGTTATTCAACACTTATCCCATGAAAAATCAAAAATAAAAATTAAGGAAATTTTAAATTTAAACCATTAAGAATGTTTTTTTGATGGATCAAAATCTTAACTTATCTTAAAAACTTTAAATACCTTAATGGTAAAAAAATAAAAAAGAAGAAAAATGCTACACATAGACATACACAGCTTTTCGTATAAAAAAGGAGGAATTCCAAAAGACAGCTCAGGAAACGGAGGTGGTTTCGCCTTCGACTGCAGAGGAATTTTAAATCCCGGAAGAATTGAAGAATATAAAATACAGACCGGAAATGATATCGGAGTTCAGGAATACCTGGAAACAAAGACAGAAATGCCTAAGTTTTTAGAATTGGTAAAATCCATCATCTCCATTAATATCGAGGAGTATCTGGCTAGAGGGTTTGAAAATCTTCAGATCAATTTCGGGTGTACCGGAGGACAGCACAGATCAGTATACTGTGCAATTAAAATTGCTGAATTCATCAAAGAGAAATATCCTGAAGGGACAGAAATAAGCCTTCATCATGATGAACAACATCAACTGAACATTGGTAATCAATAATCAGCATCAGGAATACCTTATTTCCTATTTTCGATTACCTATTAACTCATTACTCATACTATTATGAAGGCTCTTATTTTCGCAGCAGGAAAAGGCACAAGGCTTAAACCGTTTACAGACCATCATCCGAAAGCTTTGGCCAAAGTGAATGGCATTCCTCTTTTGGAAAGAAATATCAAATATTTAAAAAGTTTTGGAATACAGGATTTTGTAATCAACATTCATCATTTTGGAGATCAGATTGTTGATTTTTTACATAAAAACAATAACTTCGGCTGCAAGATAGAAATCTCTGACGAGACCAATGAACTTCTGGAAACCGGAGGCGGCTTAATTTTTGCAAGAAAATTTCTTGATCATGGTGAAGATTTTTTAATCATGAACGCTGATATATTAACCAATATAAACATCAATACATTGGTAGAATATCATAAAAAGATAAAAGATTTTGCTACTTTAGCAGTTTCGGACCGTGAAAGTTCGAGAAAACTCCTTTTCAACGATGAGATGGTTTTACGAGGCTGGCTGAATGTACAAACAGGAGAGCAGAGGCTGGCAGAATTCAATAAAGGATTTAAAGCTCTTGCCTTCAGTGGTGTTCACTGCATCAACCCTCTTATCTTTGAAAAAATAAAAAGAACAGGCAAATTCTCTGTTATGGAAGAATATCTGGATCTGATGCTTACCGAACATATTCACGGTTTTGTACATGACAGTATTCTCGTAGATGTCGGAAGACCGGAATCTGTAATAGAAGCCGAAAAACATTTTAAATAATTTTTTGCACATGGAAATTGAGGGAACCAGGGATGAAAGTTTAGTAAATCCAGAGCTCGACATTAACGAAACAAAATTGCTTAACAGTTTCAGGCAAAAAACCTGGGACGAAACAATCGCTAAGGACAGCTGGATGGTTTTCAAGGTCATGGCTGAGTTTGTAGACGGCTATGAAAAACTGGCCAGGATAGGCCCATGTGTTTCGATATTTGGTTCTGCCCGGCTGAAACCGGAAAGCCCATACTACGAAATGGCTGTAGAAATTGCTGAAAAGATCACCAAATTAGGATTCGGAATTATTACCGGAGGAGGCCCTGGAATCATGGAAGCAGGAAATAAAGGAGCTTTCAATGCTAAAGGGAAATCCATAGGACTTAATATTGATCTTCCTTTTGAACAACATTTCAATCCTTACATCAATAAATCCTATTCCATGAATTTTGATTACTTTTTCGTGAGAAAAGTAATGTTTGTAAAATATTCTCAGGGCTTCGTGGTTATGCCGGGAGGTTTTGGTACTTTAGATGAGCTTACAGAAGCAATGACACTGATTCAAACCAATAAAATAGGGAAATTTCCCATTGTTCTGGTAGGAAGTGAATTCTGGGGCGGATTGCTGGATTGGTTCAAAGCAACCTTACTGAAAGAAGGGATGATTGCCGAAGATGATCTGGATCTTTACCGGGTGGTAGACACTGCAGATGAGGCCGTAGCGCATATTAAAGCATTTTATGATAAATATTCTGTAAATGTTAATTTTTAATTGGCATATTATTTGTGACTTATAAATAGCAAGTATGATTGTAAATCTATTAATTAAGATGAAAAAACTTTTATATATATCAGGAATTTTAACATTTTTTGTGTTAATGAGTTTTATGTATGTAGACTTTTTCTCTTCAATGACCAAGGTGGATTATATTGATGGAAGCAAAACATTGAAGTTTACCACAAAAATGAATACAAGCCATATCTCTGACGCTATTAAAATAAATCCTAACACAGCAGGATTTGAAGCTGAAGTTAAAAAATATGTGAATAACAATTTTGATGTATTTGTCAATGGTGCTCCCAAAACAATAACCTTCACCGGAAGTCAGGTAAGCGGAGAAACTGTATGGGTGTATTTTGAAACCACAGGAGTTTCAGATATTAACACCTTAAAAATTAAAAACACGATCCTTTTAAGCTCCTTTCCGAAGCAAATCAACCTGGTGAACATCGCCTATAAAGGCAGCCAGAAAACAATGAACTTCCAGAGAGGAAAAGAAGTGAACGAGGTTTCTTTTTAAAAAGAATTAAATTTAACCAGTATAAGTACCCTGGAAGTTAAACTTTCAGGGTATTTTTTTATAATAAAAATCACCAACAAGGGATTAATGCGTAAAAATACTGACTGCAAATTCCGCACTTATACGCTAACACACGTCTTTTTAACGTCCTACATTTGTGATGTAATTACAATGTTGAAGCCGACATCATATAAAAAACGGGGCGGAATCTGAAAAGCCAAACGAGTAGGAAAAACAATCATTAAAAAACAAATCACATGGACACATCACAATTAGCATCAAGTAAGGAAATAGACATTATGGTCGTAATAGACACTGATTACGTAAAAGAATACATGAGATCTAATAAGCTTGCCCCTTGTACAGATGATAGTACTAAAGCGGTACCTATTGATCATGCAGGCAAGTATATGATCGTTCCCACTGCCAACGTTGCCGGTGGGCAGGCAACAGGAGACTTAAACTTCACCGCAAGAGCAGGAGATACTGTATGTTTCAGAGGCTGTTCGATATATCAGAACTCAGATGATGCTATTATTATCTACAATGTTCAAAACTATGCCGGAGTGGATGTATTTAATGGCAATACTATTCAATATGAGGGCGTAGACAGAAAGCAAGCTGCAATACCTGATCATACAAAAGCCGATGGCCTTCCTGCTGTACCTGCCAATATTCTTTTCCAAAGTCTGGATGCAAGGGTAGGCAGTACCGGACAGGGAAGCTATTATATTTATTTTGCTTTATATACTTTAGATCCGGAAAACAGTGATAAACAAAATCTTTATAGTTACTGTCGTTGGGACCCTACAATTACGGTTAAGTAGCACATATTATTTATACTGCATAAAAAAGCCGGCTCTTGCGAGCCGGCTTTTCATATCATAAGCAATGATTATTGTGCTTTTATCTTGAAATCATCTACTTCCCATGTTGCTGCGGCAGCAGTAGTAGAAGTATATTTAAATGCTATTCTTACGTTTTTCCCTAGGAAAGCACTTAAGTTTACGTTACCAGACCCAACCCAGTCGCCGAATGCATTGGCGTTGGTATCTAAAGTAGCCGGCAACAGAGTCCACGTTGTGGTTGCAGGATCACCGGTATAGTTATCTGTAGCATACACCTGTAAAGCATTTCCTGTGTATCTTACGTCTGTTGAAAAGCTTACTGCAGCTTTAGTTTTTCCAACCAGGCTCACCGCTTTGGAAACCAACCAGTCTTCGTTCACAATATTATTTCCGGCACCTCCGGCATTACCATTCATCATTGCGTAGTAATTCTGTCCGTTTCCTTGGTTAGATGTCTGCCAAACCTGAGGACCCATCACATTCTTTACCGTCCAGTCTGAGCTGAATCCACCTGCTGCAAAATTTTCACTGTACACAACCGGAAGTGGTGTATACACGCTTCCGTCACATCTTGGTGCATCAAAGTCAATATTCGCCAGCTTAGTGATCCACAACTGATAAGTTCCATTATAGATACTTAAAATAGCATATGCATCCCCTTTTCCTCCTTTTACTTCGTAACCTCCCGGAGCAACATTACCGAATTTTGCCTGTCCGCTTGTTCTCAGGACAACAGTATTTCCTGAACAATCCTGAAGCGTTCTGCTTGTTACGGCACTTCCATCAGTTAGTGTTCTTCCCAGGTCTCCATCAACAAACTGAAGGTCTTTAATTTTAATCCATCTACCTACGTCACCGCCTGTTAGCTGAGAAATTGTTTTTTCGGTAGGTATTACCGGTCTTGAAGCCGTATTGCTGTCGAAGAAATATTTGTACATATCTACCTCCTCTATCTGTCCGAACTGTGTATTGTTACTGAATAAAGCTCCTAACTGAACTTCTCCGTTCACACTTCTTACATACAGGTTTTTAAGTTTGATATTCACATCCTTACCTAATCTGAATCTGCTGTCAAGATACAGGTTCGTTTTGTTCATGTTTATTCTGATTCCTCCTGTAGCATCTTCTACATACAAATACTTATAAAGGTTTCCTGTTTCATCATTAGCTACCACCTGAGCTTTAAGGTAAGAATCTGAAGTGATCTGTACCCAGTTTGTAGTTCCTGCAGCCAATTGTTTCACATCGGCCACTGTTTTAGCGGTAAGTGAACCTGGATTAAAGTCACATGGTCCTTCTGTAAGACCGTCTAAACGTGGGAACTTCTTCATATCAAGATCTTCCGACTTGTTTACATATAATTGATAAGTAGGTGTATTTCCAGATTGGAATTTACTGTAAATCCCTACAAATTTACCATTACCAGAAGGAAGAAGCTGACCTGCAAATGCAGCATATCCACTGTTTCTTACCACCGCAGTTTTTGCATATTTTCCAGCTGCCCATCCTTCACCTATTGTTTTATCTACCGTTACTCCATTGGGTGCATACGTAGTACATAAAGCTCTCGCATCAAATTCTACATCATTTACCTGAATAAGACATCCGAAATATTGGTCATTGGCAGGAACCATGTCAGCCAGTTTCATTATTTTCGGTACAATCTTTCCTTTTGGAGCACAAGATCTGAAGATATGCTTTCCAACAAGTTTTTCAGGAATTCTTGATACAGACGAAGGAGTGGTCTCCGCCCCTGTTTTCATACCAAGCTGTACAAGGTTTCCATAAGCACCTACAGCAAGGCCGTTAAGCTTGATATATACTTTTGATCCCTGAGGATATTTGGTATAAGTACTTACTGCATCTACACTCACGGTAAATCCCTGTGTAGGATTTTCCAGTGCATCCTGAACGTAGATCGTCTTATAAATATTTCCTGTTTCATCCGTAGAAGAAACATACCCTACCATATATAAATCATCTTCCTCATTATTAGGTGTGGTATCTTCCGGGAAAACATAGGTTACATTACTCTGAAACTTAGCTTTAACGTCGGCAAAAGGCATTACAATCCCATTTTTGTCGGCACAGTCATACCCGTCAAGATTGGGTTGGTCGTATTTATCATCATGCACACATCCTGTCGTTATGAACAAGGAAGCTGCTGTGATAAAAATATATTTTAAAATTGAGTTATATTTTTTCATTGTAGTCGTTTTTAGAATCTTAAATAAACGTTAGTAAAGAAAGTGATTCCTCTGTCATACCAAAGTTTTGGCCCGAAATAAGGAGTTTCTCTCTGCGCATCAGCAAGTGCATCACTAAAGTTTACATTTCGTCCTTGTTCAAATCCTCCGGTCACATAATTTCTGTTGTTCAGGATATTATTTACAGAAACACTGATTCCCATTCTGTATTTTCCAAACTGGAAAGATTTTCCGGCATTGGCATTCAGCATAAACTGGTTATCAAATTTTTTCTGCTTGGTAATAAGCTCAATCAGTTCAGGAGTTACTCCGGCAAAAGGATCATTAGTCTGTGGGTCCGTATACATATAAGGCGTCTTGTTCAACGCTGAGAAATCAAGATACTGATCCATCAGGTAGTTCGCAGATGCTCCTACCCACCAGTATTTCGGAGAATTATATTTTAATCCCAAAGAGAATGCTTTTTGAGGTGTTCCGGCTACTTTATATCCTTTAACATTAGCTTTACCCCAAACATCTGTTCCTCTGAACCCGTTTAAGTCATCAAAAGTGGATACTTCAGGATTGTTGGTGTATTTGTATTCTCCTACACTGGCTACCCCTACTGCATTTAAGGTAGGTGTAATCTTAACATCGAAACCTAATTCAAGTCCCATGTATCTTTTATTAACTCCGCTCATCGCTTCATTAACCAAAGTACTAAAAGAATTTCCAAGGGTACCGTCGTTTACGTCAGCATAATATCTTGAAATTTCCGTAGCGTTTTGAATCGTCGTTAAATAACCTGACAGTCTCAATTTTAAAATCTGTCCTCTCATTACGTAGCTCAGATCATTAGAATTGATCATCTGGTTGGTAACTCCCGGAGTTTGGTAATCCACCATCCTAGGGTTGATATAGATTTCATTAAGCGTAGGTGCTAAGCTAAAGAATGCCCCGTTGTAAACAATAAAGTTCTTACCGTTGATTTTATAGGTAATCTTCCCTTTAACCCCGGCATCCAAGGCATCATATACTGTACTTTTACCTTTGGAATTGTCTCTGAATCTGGCAATTCCACTTCTGAAGTGCCCTTCTCTGTATGCTTCAGAATAAGAAGAGAATACAGAAGCCACTACATTCCATTTATTAAAATCTATTTCAGAAGAAATGTTCAGTGAATAATGATTTCTTGTCAGCTCGTAAGAATACTGAGTTCTGTCTCCTTCTCTTACTTCTGCATTAGTATTATCTGCATCATATCTTGTATCACCGTTGAATGCATTGAGATTACTGGCAAAATTAGCTCCTAATAAATCTTTAACTCTTCTGAAGTTATCAGATTTTAAATTCTGATAGTTGAAGTTTACATTCAATTTCCAGTTATCTTTCAGCCTTGTATCAAAATGAGATGAAAAGTTGAATGTTTTATCTTTATTAACATCTTCTACAATAGTATAAACAGCTCCTCTTGGCTTTCCTTCACCATCAACAAGGTTAAGACGGTTGGCATTATAAAGAGAATTCCAGTCTATTTGTGACTGCTGTCTGAATTCATCAGCAGAGAGAAGTCCGTAGCTTGGCAGTTTTCTGTAATAAGTAGGGTTTGGATCTGGAGCATGGAACCAGTCGAGTCTGCTTCTTGCATCGCTACCAAACTGATAAGATACAGTGTTTGTCCAGTTAGAGTTTTTACCCACTTTCAGGTAATCTGTTAAGATGAACATAGGTTCAAAAACATTTCTGATTCTGGAGTTTCTTTTCTCTCCATCCTGCCATCCCCAGTACGAATTATAATTTTTACCCATCAGGTCGTATACTTCCTGAGTATTCGGAGCGTTGGAAGCCCTGTACGTAGGAGACCCAAAGGCTGTTAAATTAATGGAGTGTCTATCCGTGAATTTTTTCTCAATAGATGCAAAATAAGCATAGGCATCCTGATAAACACCATCAATAATTGCCCTGTCTCCCCATCTTCTGCTTGCAGAAACAGTTACAGCCCATCCGTTTTTAGTAAGACCTGATGAATAGGTAGCCATGGCTCTGTGCAGGTAACTTCTGTTCGTAAATGAATAGGCTAATGAAGTTTGTTTTCTATAGCTGGAAGCTCTGGTATTATAATATACTACCCCACCTAAATTACCAAAGGTATATTCTGAAGGAGTAATATTGTCTACATTCTCATAAGGATATCTCGTCACATCATTCATCCCTCCCCAATTGTTGAAGTCTATTCTTCCGTCATCATTCTTAGACATGGATACACCGTTAAAAAGAACATCTTCAAATCTGTTGTCTACCCCTCTTGGTCTGAACCAGTAAGCACCGAGTTCAAAAGCAGAAACATTCTGAAAAGCATCTCTTCCTGAGCTTAAAAGTCCTACAGTAGGCTGCATAGATGAGCCCCCGTCTTCAGAATCACTTGCAGAGTCATCAATGACTATTACTCCTGCGTCTGATCCCAAAGTGTAATTAAGTGTAATAACACCTAAGTCTTTTCTCTTCTCATTTTCAGCTACATCAAACTCTAAGATTTTTGACTCAAAGTTTGGTTTTGCCACTGTAATAAGATAGTGTCCAGGTTTTAAATCTACAAACTGGAAGTATCCAATTTTATCCGCAGTCACATCGTCAACGGATTGTGCCAGATCTACTTCTGCTTTCTCCAAAGGCTTACCATCCTGATCTTTAACATACGCATATACAGTGGTTTGCGCAAAATAAAAAGATGCAGGCATTAAAGTAAATAAAGAGATTAGGGATAGTTTTTTAATCATAATAAACTTATTTTTAACTCCTTCTTTATTTAAGGGGCAACAAATTTAGAACTATTTTCATTAAGTCAAACAGTTTTAGCTGTTTATTCTATTAAATTTTCTTAACGCCCCGGTATTATCATAAAAATATATGCTAATTTCCATCGATTACAAAAAATAGAATAATAATATTCTTATAGTTAAACTTATCTTAAAAATGAAGGCCTTTTTTCGTATATAATATAAGAAATCCGGAAGCCGGGAAAGGTAAAATAATAGCTTTTCTTAGCTCCAGCTTTGGCTTTCAACCTAATCCTTAATTTCTTATTAAACTAAACTCAAATTATTTTAGTCTTTATTCTTATATAAAATTAGTAATTTTACCCCCTCAGTTTTTTTGAATATACTAAGAATATGAAAAAATATTTAATCATCGCCGCTCTGTTTTGCTTCAGTTCTGCTTTTTCACAACAAAAGCAGGTCAAAAGAGCAGCTATTGCCTTCCTGAACGTAGAAAACCTTTGGGATACCATTCCTTCTGCAGATTATATTGATGGAACTCTTCCTCTTTCTAATCCTAAATTTCACAGAAGTGTACCTGTAGATTCTTTAAAGTTTCTTGAAACAACGGAAGATTATAAAGGAGAATGGAGCGATGATCTGTTGATTGGAAAAAAAGTGATCAGAAAACAGTTTTTATCTGAAGACTTTACAGCCAACAGCCCTAAAAGATGGGGAACAAAATATTATAATCAGAAATTGGCTAATGAGGCTAAGGTGATTTCGGAACTGGGAAGACAATACACCAATGACAACCCTGCTATCTGTGGATTAATAGAGGTTGAAAACAGACAGGTCATTGAAGATTTAATCAAACAGCCGGCTTTGGCAAAAAGCAATTATGGGATTGTTCATTTTAATTCTTATGATTCCAGAGGAATTGATGTAGCCATTATTTATCAAAAAGGAAGATTTTCCGTATTGGATTCTTATAAAAAAGAGATCAAAATTTACGATGAAAACGGAAGAAGAGAATATACCAGAGATATTGTTATCGCTATTGGATTACTGGATGGAGAAAAAGTAGGTCTCTTTATGAACCACTGGCCATCCAGAAGAGGTGGTGAGGCAATTTCTCTTGCCAAAAGAAATACAGCTGCCACTGTCCTGAAAAGTGAAATGGATAAAGTGACTGCTGAAAATCCGGGAATCAAGCTATTCTCAATGGGTGATTACAACGACGACCCTGTAAGCCCGAGTTTGAAAAAACACTTAGCTGCCGTAGGTGATCCAGGTGAGTTATCAGATAAGACTCCTTATTATAACCTGATGTATAAATTATATAAAGCTGGCGTTGCTTCACTGGCATACAGAGATGCTCCGAACTTATTTGATCAGATTATCGTTTCAAGAAATCTTTATTCACCGGAAAAAATAACGCCTACCTATACCATCTATAAAGCAGAGATCTATGCTCCGCCTTATCTTGTAAACAAGGAAGGACAATGGAAAGGATATCCATTACGTTCCTGGGATGGAGACCGGTTCACAGGTGGATACAGTGACCACTTCCCTGCGGTTTCTGTAGTTCAGAAAGAATATATTAAAAAATAAATATAGAAAGGCACTCTTATTGGAGTGCTTTTTTAGTATAAATAATTGAATCATGAAAAATTTTGTTTTACTGCTGCTTATGGCCATTCTTCCATACAGTTGCTATTCTCAGAATACACCTAAAAATAATAAAGAACATGCAGAAATGAAACCTTCTAAAAATGAAGATGGAGAGTGGGATATTGTTGTCATAGATACCCAGTTTGATTATTTTTTGAATGCTATTGCCAAACCTATGAATCAGTATTCAGAATCTTATCTGAAAAA
The DNA here is from genome assembly GCF_918698085.1 of Chryseobacterium sp. Bi04. Taxonomy (GTDB): domain Bacteria; phylum Bacteroidota; class Bacteroidia; order Flavobacteriales; family Weeksellaceae; genus Chryseobacterium. The sequence goes on along the minus strand of NZ_CAKKLP010000001.1, from coordinate 711,650 downwards.
TAAGAATACATTCCTGGTCAATGAATGGAATAGTTATTACAACACCGGCAAATACAGAAATGTTATAGAATCAGGAATAGATTATGATCCACGGGAAAACTACGGGATAAAATTTGAATATAAACTGTATCAGGTCTTTGCATACGTAAATTGGAAATACGGCCTCAAAATGAATGGCCTGTCCGGAAGTGATGCAATAAGATAATAACATCCAATAAAATAATAAAGGTTCAGAAATTTCTGAACTTTTTTTATTTAAACCACTCATTACACAGCATATCATCTATAATCTCAGAATAAAATTAATAAATTATCTAGAAATTCATCATAAGATTTAATTATATTTGTATATCACTGAATTTTGATTTTCAGTGAACTAATAACCTATAAAACTAATTTAACTCATGAAGAAAATGTTTTCAGCACTGTCTGTGCTATCCGTGTGCCTGCTAAGCGCTCAGCTTTATGTTCCGGGAACACTGTCTGCTTCCACGAATACAAATGTTGGAATTAACATTTCAACTCCCCAAGGGTCATTAGATATTAATGCTAATGGAAATATTCCCATAATAAGAGGAAACGGCGGGTATATTCCCACCGGCTTAAGGTTTATTGATGATTCTTACACTCAGCAGGGAACTGTAAAAGAATGGGCAATATGGAAAGGAAATCAATGGGCAAAAGGATTAGCTTTCATGAGGTATGATGCTATTTCTCCCTGCTCAACAGGAATCTGTGATGCTCCACTATTCCTTCACGACAATGGAAATATTGGAATGGGTTCCTTAAATCCGGATGCCAAGTTAACGGTAAAAGGAAAGATCCATGCTGAAGAGGTAAAAGTGGATCTTAACGTGCCTGCTGATTATGTATTCCAGAAATATTACACAGGAGCTTCCAGCTTACAACCGGAATATACAATGCCTACTCTTGAAGATGTAGAAAAATTCACCAGGGAAAACAACCATCTTCCGAATATTCCATCGGCAAAAGAAATACAGGAAAAAGGACTGAATATAGGGGAAATGTCCAATTTACTGTTGCAGAAAATTGAAGAACTTACTCTTTATACGATTGAACAGAATAAGCTGATTAAGGAACAGCAAAAAAGAATCGAGGCTTTAGAACAAGCTAAAAAATAACCTATACAGTATTATTTATGAAAAAAATTCTAATACTATTAACCTTGTGCCTGGCTGTAATTCAGATTACCGCACAAAGTTATGAGGAAACTTATCTGAAAGATGAGAAGAAAAGGCTTGATAAAGTAGCTCTTATTGAAATAGAAATTGAAAACTTTATCACTCAGAATATCAATACATTTGATTTTACAGAAGTCATCAACGCTACAGATACTACAAATAAAGAAACCGGACAGCCTCTTTCTGTCTCAGACTACAACACTGCACTTAATACGGCAAAGCGGCAAAAGCTAAGAAATGAATATTTCAAAAGAAATCCTGAAAAAGTAAGCCTGTATTTCGCACAGGTTCTTCAGCAGTGTACCAATGGAGGTTTTGAAGATAATGGCGGCTCTACAGCAGGCTATGGATTTGCCAGTGATGTATATGATCAGTCTACCTGGGCACAATACACCCTTACACCGACCACTGTGGTCAACCCTGCGCCCAACTCCAACGTTACATTAGTAGATACCAGTTCTGCAGATCCCAACATTCCAAGTATTCCCAGGGTATATTCCGGAAAATATGCCATTAGGCTCAACCAGCCTACCAGTGTGTTGTCCAGAAGAGCCTCATTGCTAAGAAGGCAGTTTATTGTTAATGAGAGGAGCATCAGCTATGCCTATGCTTTATTTTTCCAAAATCCTGCAGACGGAGGCCACACAAACGATACGAGATATCCCTATTATCAGGTAAGACTTAAAAACAGCAGTGGAAATATAGTATACCAAAGAACCGTTGACGGAGTCTCCAATCCTCTTTTCAATTATAATCCGGCAAACAATATTTTATACTCAGGGTGGAGATGTGAAAACATTGATACTTCACAATATATGGGGCAGTTTGTAACACTGGAAATCATTATGTCAAACTGTGGAAACAGCGGCCATTACGGATATGGTTATTTTGATGATTTCTGCGGGCTGCCTCCTAACTGCAATATTCCTACTGTTGGAACAATCAATCTTCATCCCCGAAACCAAACAGGATGTCCCGAAGACCCTATGTATATCACGGGTAATTATCAACTTCCTCCCAATGCAACGTTTCAAATGCCCGGAGCCGGCATTAAGCTAGATATCTTAGAAGCAAGCACAGGAAATCTTGTAACGACCTTAATTTCTCCCAACTTTCCAAATACTAATAGCTTCAGTTTTTATGTAAGTAGTTACTCCTTTTACCCCACCGGAATGACCTCTAATACAGAGTTCAACTTTAGGGTAAGAATGGTTTATAATATGGGAGGAATTAACCAGCCGGAAGTTTCGGCCAACTACACCAATCCTCCTGGTCCCGATGTTTCATTTAAAAACTGTAACAGCCCATGTTTTGAAGAAATGTACATCAATGAAAAGGTAGTTACGTCTCAAACTTTTCAGGCAAGCGGAGGAATCTATGCGAGCTCACAGATTTATCCTAACCTTGAAGTTACTTATAGAGCGGGATATCAGGTTCATCTATTGCCAGGCTCCTACGCTACTGGCCAGGATGTTGGAATATTTCATGCATATATCGGCCCCTGCGAAGAAAACAATACGTTTACCAAAATCCCTCCTGTAAATTCAATGAGGACCTCTGAAACTCAAATATTACCGGCAGAGATTAAAATCCATCCCAATCCTGCCTCAGGGTATTTTAAAATAAGTACAGGCAACGAAAAACTTCTTTCATGGGAAATGTATGACCTTTCCGGAAAGATGGTACTGAAAGGAAATACTTCTGAAGCCCATGTTCAGAATCTTTTAAAAGGTAATTATTTCTTAAAAATAAATCTTGAAAAGAGGCAGGTGAGTAAAACCGTTATCTTAAAATAATACACAACAAAAAAGGTTCAGAAATTTCTGAACCTTTTGTTTATAATAGCTGAAAATTATTTGTTGAATAACTCCTCTACTTTATCCCAGTTTACTACATCGAAGAATGCAGAAACATAATCAGGTCTTCTGTTTTGGTAGTTTAAATAATAAGCATGCTCCCAAACATCTAATCCTAAAACCGGAGTTCCTTTAACGTCTGCAACAGGCATTAACGGGTTATCCTGGTTTGGAGTAGAAGAAACAGATACAGAACCGTCAGCATTTTTCACTAGCCAAGCCCATCCTGAACCGAATCTTGTTTTAGCAGCATCAGAAAAATCAGTTTTGAATTTCTCTAAACCACCATAGTTTTCAATAGCAGCTTTTACGTTTCCTACAGGTTCTTTACTTCCTCCAGGAGTTAAAATAGTCCAGAATAAAGAGTGGTTGAAGTGTCCTCCACCATTGTTTCTTACTGCCGGTTTATCAGTTCCTGTTTTACAGATTTCCTCGATAGTTTTCCCTGCCAGCTCAGTTCCTTCAATTGCTTTATTTAAGTTGTCAATATACGCCTGGTGATGTTTTGTATAATGGATCTCCATAGTTTTTGCATCAATAGTTGGCTCTAATGCATCGTATGCATATCCTAGTTTTGGTAATTCAAATGACATAATCTTTATTTTTAATGTTATATCCAAAATTAGCCAATATTTAAGGTATTATCAAGGTTTGGGGATTACTTTAATAAATCTTTAACATTGATATATTGATTTAGAATGAATTAAAGTTTAAAATAAAATACCCGCATGTACTTATTACCCCTCCTAAAAATGAAAAAGCACGAATCCTAAAACAGGATCCATGCTTTTTCTATTTAACAATAATTAAATTTATTTATTCATAGACATCAGGAATTCCTCATTATTAAGAGTTCCTTTGATGTTCTTATTTACAAATTCCATAGCTTCTATAGGATTCATTTCAGAAAGATATTTTCTAAAGATCCACATTCTCTGAGAGGTAACCTCGTCAAGAAGAAGATCATCCCTACGTGTACTTGAAGAAATCAAGTCAATAGCCGGATAAATTCTTCTGTTAGCAATTTTTCTGTCCAGTTGAAGCTCCATGTTTCCGGTACCTTTGAATTCTTCAAAGATCACTTCATCCATTTTGGAACCGGTATCAATAAGTGCTGTAGCAATAATCGTTAAAGAACCTCCTCCTTCAATTTTTCTCGCTGCTCCAAAGAATCTTTTCGGTTTGTGAAGTGCATTCGCATCAACTCCCCCGGAAAGAACTTTACCTGAAGCCGGAGTCACGGTATTATATGCTCTTGCCAGCCTTGTGATAGAATCCAGCAGGATAACAACGTCATGCCCACATTCTACCATTCTCTGAGCTTTTGCAAGAACAAGGTTAGCTACCTTTACATGCTTTTCAGCCGCTTCATCAAATGTAGAAGCAATTACTTCTGCATTCACGCTTCTTTCCATATCAGTAACCTCCTCAGGACGTTCATCAATCAAAAGAACCATCATGTATACTTCCGGGTGATTCGCTGCAATAGAATTGGCAATATCTTTAAGCAACATGGTCTTACCAGTTTTAGGCTGTGCAACAATCATTGCTCTCTGTCCTTTTCCGATAGGTGCAAATAAATCTACAATCCTTGTTGAAATGGTAGATTCGCTCCCTGTAAGATTAAATTTCTCTTGTGGGAAAAGTGGTGTAAGATATTCAAAGGCAACCCGGTCTTTGATAAAAGCAAGATCGCGTCCGTTTACTTCCGTAGGTTTTAGCAAAGAAAAATATTTTTCCCCTTCTTTCGGAAGTCTTACAATTCCTTTCACGGTATCTCCGGTTTTTAAACCGAAGTTTCTGATCTGTGCTGTAGAAACATACACATCATCAGGTGAAGAAATATAGCTGAAATCTGAAGAACGAAGGAATCCATAGTTATCAGGCAGTATCTCTAAAACCCCCTCAATACTTACCATACCGTCGAAATGAAATTCTTTCTTATGGTCAGTCTGTTCCTCTGCCTTTTCAGAATGTCTGTTTTGATTCTGGTTCTGGTGTTGGTGCTGTTGTTGTTGATTTTGTTGCTGATGCTGATTTCTATGTTGATTTCCGCTGTTCTGCGGATGGTTGTGTCCTTTTGGGGATCTGTTAGCCTGTTGCTGAGGATTCTTAGGCTTCTCTTCTGCCTGGGCAGGCTCCTGAGATGGAGATTCTGTATTTTTAGGAGCTTCTGTTCTTTCCTGAGATACTTCTGTATCACCTGTATTTCCAGAAACCCTTTTTCTTTTCTTTTTAGCTTGTGATGCAGCAGTCACTTCTTCTGTTGCTGCGGCTACCACTGCTTCGGGTTTAGGTTCTTCGGGTTTTATTTCTTCAGAAACAGGAACCGTTTCCTCTGCCTTTTGCTCCACTTTCGGTTCAACCGGAGTTTTGGCATTCACTTTTGGCTTTGCTACCGTTTTCCTTGGAGCAGCTTTTTTTGCCGGGGCTTTTACAGGTTTATCTGCTGTGGCCTCTTCCGTATTTGGACTGGTTTCTGTGGCGTTGAAATAATCTTTTGCAACTTTAGGGTTGGAAGCCTGAAAGTCAAGAACTGCAAAGATTTTATCATTCTCATTGCTATTTCTTGCAACTTTAACGCCTAAATCCTTTAAGATTTTCGTCAGTTCCGTTACGGATTTTGACCTTAACGTTTCTATGTTAAACATACTTAATGTAAAAATGTAATTAATTGTGAGTAAGAAAAGTAAGTCCGGTGACTTTGGTTTTCAAGTACATTGTATAATGCAAATCTACACTTATTTTTGAATTGTGCAAAATTTATGTTATTTTTGCCAAGAATTTAATATTCAATGCTACAGAGAATACAAACCATATGGACGTTACTGGCAGTTTTATCTGCTGTTTTTCTTTTCATTACAGGACAGGATGTTGTTATTTTGAACAATATTCCGGTGCTTACTATAGGGTGTATCCTGCTGGTTTTAGCCGGAGCATTAAGTATTTTCAGTTTTAAAAACAGAAAAAGACAAATTTTGCTGAATTCTGTCAGCATCATTATAAACGTTTTGTTGATTGGTGTATTGGCGTACTGGCTGCTAAGCTTATCCGGAGGAATTCAATTTCCTGAGAAGGGTATTGAGCCGATTTTCCCATTAATCGCGGTGATCTGTTTGCTTATTGCAAATGTATACATCCGTAAAGATGAGAGGCTCGTGAAATCTGTAGACAGACTTCGGTAACCTTACAACGATTTTTTGAGTGAGAACAGCTTCTTTTTAGGAGCTGTTTTTTTTTATCAGAACCAGGTTCTGCCTCTTATAAAACAATTTCTACAAATTAATTATCTTTATTGATGTAATCTCATGCAACATTTCACTTAAATGCACGACAGATCATAATAATATTAATAAAAAAATAATGAAAAAGCTAACCTACCTCGCTCTATCAGTGTTCTCTATATGTACTTTTGCACAGGACGTTTCACAGGAAAGAGTGAAAACCATCCTTTCTACCCTTGCGTCAGACGAAATGAAAGGACGTGAAATAGGAACTCCTGAAAATGAAAATGCAGCCAACTATATTGCCGCACTTTTCAAAGAGAATAATCTTGAATACTGCACAGGAAACTCTTACCTGATTCCTTTTCAATACAAAGGCCAAAAAGCATACAATGTATGTGGGGTTAAAAAAGGAACATCAGATCAGTATTTAGGGTTTTCCGGACACTTTGACCATATTGGAACCAGCAATAAAAGTGGCGATAATATTTATAACGGCGCTGATGATGATGCCAGTGGAATTACAACTTTGGTAGGTATTGCCGATTATTTTAAAAATAAAAAACCTCAGTTTTCAATGGTTTTCATGGCCTTTAACGGAGAAGAAAAAGGAATGCTCGGTTCCACAGCAATTTCTGAAGATAAAAATCTGGATAAGATCTATCATAAAATGACCGCTCTTTTCAATTTTGAAATGGTAGCCACCGAATCTCAATGGGGGAAAAATGCATTATATATGACCGGCGACGGCTTCTCAGACTTAGATGAACTTTTCAATAAAAATGCCGTAAATGGATTGGCAATAAAACCAGACCCCTATGCAGAAGAACAGCTTTTTTACCGTTCAGATAATGTGAGCTTTGTAAAAAAGAAAATTATTGCCCATTCATTTTCAACGGTTGACATGACTAAAGCATCACACTATCATCATGAAAATGATGATATTAACATTGTTGATTTTAATAATATGACACAGATCATCAATAACTTCGGAAAAACATTAGACCAGTTAAATCCTAAGAATTTCACTCCGAAATATAATGACCAGGTTAAATTTAACTAATCTTTAACAGCAATAAAACCGCCGTAATGGCGGTTTATTTTTTATCATACCGTCATTTCATTTCAATACTTCCATAGTATTATCCCCCTTATTTTGCTTCAAAAATAAAAGAGAACATTTCCCTGGTGTAACAAAAAGGTATTTTTTGAAACATATAAGATAAAGTAAAATAGGATTAAGAACGTCTTATCTTTTAATTTTACGTAATTTTGCTATCCAATTTTTTCATTGAATGAACCAATATATTAAAATACTGAAGTTCGCAAGACCTCACCAAAAATACATCTACGGAAGTTTATTTTTCAACCTTATGTACTCTGTTTTTCAGATTGCTTCCCTGGGAACTATCTTACCTGTTTTGGGGATGCTTTTCGGAACCATTGAGGCTAAAAAATACAGCAAAGCACCTGTTTATTCAGGAGAAATTTTAGATTTTTTCTCTTACGCAAAAGAATATGCCAATTATTATGTTCAGAGTTTAGTAACAGAGCATGGTGCACTTAACGTTTTGGCTTGGCTTTGTGTGATAACGGCTTTTATGTTTTTACTGAGAAACCTTTTCAGATATTTAGGTTCATTTTTATTGATCAATTATCGCGTAGGCGTTACTAAAGACCTTCGTGGAGCAATGTACAGAAAGATTCTTTCTTTGCCTGTTTCCTTTTTTACAGAAAGCAGAAAGGGAGATCTGATGTCTCGTATGTCAAATGATGTGGGTGAAGTTGAAGGTAATATTTTGGGAAGTTTAGTTGAATTAATCAATGCACCTTTTATGCTGATAAGCACACTGGTTACTCTTTTCTTTTTAAGTACAGAAATGACTCTTTTTTCACTTCTAGTATTACCTGTAATGGGGACGATGATTGCTTTAATAGGAAAAAGCCTGAAAAAAGACTCTCATCAAGCTCAAAATGAAATGGGAAATATTTTCTCGATTGTAGACGAAACATTAAAGTCTACAAAGGTGATTAAGATTTTCAGTGCAGAAAAAATAATGGACAATCGTTTTATGCAGTCAATGCAGAAATGGATTAACAGCTCTATAAGCTTAGGAAGAAAAAAAGAATTGGCATCTCCAATGAGCGAATTTTTAGGTTCGGTTACTTTCTTAATTATCGCTTGGTACGGTGGAAAACAAATCATTGTAGAACAAAGTATTTCACCTGCAGATTTCTTGGTTTTCCTCGGTATTTTCTTCCAGATTTTACCTCCTGTGAAAAGTTTGTCTCAGTCAATTTCGAATGTGCAGAAGGGAGAAGCTTCTCTTGAAAGAGTTCTAGCAATTCTTGATGCTGATGTGAAAATTGACGAAATAGCAAATCCTGTTTCTATATCAACATTAAATAATTCAATCGAGTTTAATAATATTGGCTTTTTCTACGATAAAGATCATACGATTCTTAAAAACTTCTCACTTTCTATCCCAAAAGGAAAAACGGTCGCTCTGGTTGGGCAAAGTGGAAGCGGCAAAACAACAATTGCCAATCTTTTAGCAAGATTCTACGATGTTTCTGAAGGAGAAATCATGATTGACGGAACCAATATTAAAAATTTAAAATTACAGGAATATCGCAAGCTTTTAGGCATGGTAACGCAGGAATCTGTATTATTCAATGATTCCGTTTACAATAATATCCTGATGGGTAAGCCTGATGCTACAAAAGAAGAAGTGATTGCCGCAGCAAAAATTGCCAATGCAGACGCATTTATCACAAGACTTCCTGAAGGATATGATTCAAATATCGGAGATGATGGCGGTAAGCTTTCCGGAGGTCAGAAACAAAGGGTCTCTATTGCAAGGGCTGTTCTGAAAAACCCACCGATCATGATCCTGGATGAAGCCACTTCTGCCCTGGATACGGAATCTGAAAGATTCGTACAGGATGCCCTGGAAAAAATGATGGAAAACAGAACTTCCCTTATTATTGCCCACCGGCTTTCAACGATCCAAAAAGCAGACTGGATTGTAGTTATGGAAAAAGGTGATATCGTAGAACAGGGAACCCACCATGAACTTATTGCCAGAAAAGGAATGTACAATAAGCTTGTGGAGCTTCAAAATTTCGACTAAATATTTTAAGTAATTTAAAATGAACCCTATACAAGAGTACTTCTACAGAATCGAAGAGCCTGAAAGAAGTACTCTTTTATTTTTGCGTGAAAAAATATTAGCATCGGATACGGAAAACATTACTGAGACTTTCAGCTTTGGGCTTCCTTTTATCAAATACAAAAAGAAGATGCTGTGCTATTTCTACTACAGCAAGAAATATAAAAAACACTATATCAGTTTTTATCATGGGGATAAACTGGATTATCCCGAACTTACTCAGGATGGCAGAAAGAAGTTTAAAATCCTTTTAATTGATGTGGAAGAGGACTTACCCCTGGAATTTATACTGAGCCTGCTTAATGAGATTAAACAACATATCAGATAGCAGATAAGAAAGATTACAAAACGCTTGATATAAAAAGAAAGACGGAAAGCTATCCCGTTTTTATGACATTTGTAAACCCCTTCGTGGTATTTGTGTTTAAAAATAAAAAAGACCGTTCTCTTCTGAACGGTCTTCATTTATATGATGTATTGTAAATCTTAATGTTTTAGTTTGGCGATTACATCCAAGCCTCCTGTTGTTATATCTCCGATCTTACAAGTAATCTCAGTATCCAACGGCAGGAATACATCCATTCTGGAACCGAATTTAATAAATCCGAACTCGTGTCCTGCTTTCGCCTGATCTCCTTCATTACAGTAGAAAACAATCCTTCTTGCAACATATCCTGCAATCTGTCTGAAGACTACTTTATGATGCGTCAGCGTTTCCACAGCAACGGTAGTTCTTTCATTTTCTGTAGAAGACTTTTCATGCCATGCTACCAGATATTTTCCTGGGTGGTACTTTTTGTAGATCACTTTCCCTGTCACCGGATATCTGCAGATGTGAACATTAAGAGGAGACATGAAAATAGAAACCTGGATCGCTTTTCCATTCAGGAATTCGCTTTCTTCCACTTCTTTAATCATTACTACTTTTCCGTCCACCGGAGCTATTACATTTTCTTTATGATCAAGGATACTTCGGTCCGGAACTCTGAAAAACCAGAATATAAGACAGTAAATAACCAATAAAGGCATAATGATCACTAATGACCAGATTTTAAGAAAGTAAATCGCTAACACGCCCAATACAATAAAAAGCAGGGTTGCTACGGTAATCGTTCCTTTTGATTCTCTATGTAATTTCATGAGACTAAATAAATTTTTCTAAAATAAAGTACAAATATACGACAGGAACACAGATTATGAAACTATCCAGCCTATCTAATACTCCTCCATGCCCGGGAATGATGTTTCCACTGTCTTTCACCCCGAAATTTCTTTTCAATTGGCTTTCTACCAAATCACCTAGAGGAGCGAAAGCAGCTACCAGAAATCCTACTATCATCCAATTCCCTCTAAGTTCCGGCTGATATTGTTCTATGAAGTATGATAAAACCAATGTTAAAACTACGCCTCCAGCATAACCTTCCCAGGTTTTCTTAGGAGAAATTTTAGGAGCCATCTTATGTTTTCCAAAGAATTTCCCTACCAGATAAGCAAAGGTATCACTACTCCAGATCAGGACAAACAAAAAAAGCACCTCCAGAGAAAACGTATCGTTATAGCTGGAGAACTTAGGCAGTCCCAATGCAAAACTAAACGGCAAAGCCACGTAAATGACCGTAAAAATCAGTTTTCCGCTATCGTAGTATAATTCGTTAGGATATTTAAATAGGGTGACTACAGCAATCCCAATTAAAGCAAGGGCCAGTATTTCACTCAACCTGAAATCAAAAAAGAAATCATGACTGAAATACCGCTTGGAAAAAATATAAAATATAAAAATGACCAGTGGAAATACCACCCATTTCTCATATCCTTTTCCAAACTTCATAACTTTAATACATTCCCATGATCCTACCACCAATAAAAGACTCATCAGCCCATGGTAAAGGTATTGCTGTTTAATAAGTCCCGGGGAAATATTGTTGATCAATTGTGCTCCAATCGGAGTGGTACAAAGAATGATTATAGCTACATAAGCAATACCTGAGATCGTTCTTTGAATAAGGTTTTTGTCCAAAATTTAAAATTTAGAATTGCGTGCTTAGTCTTCAAGCAGTAATAGAAACAGTTTAGGACTGGAGGAAGAAGAACCGTCTAATTTTGACTGCCCTCCACTAATGGAAGTAAGGTTCTTGATATTTCCGTTCCTTTTTATTTTTCCCATTGCATCATTAAGGTTGTTCACAATCTGTGAAACATTGGCAATGATAATAATCTTATCAGGCAACCTTGAAGAATGGTAGTGAAGGATATTATTGTGTGAAAGCATGATTCTTCCGTCATAGGCAATCAGATATTCACAAGTGATAAATGCAGCGTTGTTGGATGGCTGTAGCTCTGATGTATAAGAAGACCTCACAACGTTCAAAAAGTTCTGAAGTTCTTTATCCCAACAGAACAGGCTATCAATACCTTCTATCTTGATAATTTGATTTAAAGTTTGTAGAGCCTCCGCTTCATCTGCACAATAATTAAAAAATCCCCCCGAATGCGTAAATAATTGCGCAAACTTATAGTCGAGATCCGCATTTTTCAGCGAGTCCCCAAGCTTCTCCAGACTCTGTTTGTCCTCTTCTTCAGGCTGGTTGGTAAGTTTGCTTACAATTCTCTTGAATAAATTCAACTTAATCTATTTTTAGTCAACTTTATACAAAAATAGAAAATTAATTACAATAGATTCCAAAATATCTCCTTAAATATGAAAAAACCTGACAATTTTAAAATTGTCAGGTTGTATTTATCTTATTTTTAAGATTTTTAAAGTTGTGTTGGACTTTCCGGAGCCTGTATTTCGCTCTCTTCTTCCTTCTCTTTTATTGGAGGAATATCCAAAGTTGCTTGCTGATCTTTTTCAGGAATTGTATTGGTCACAGGTTTCTCTGTCAGTTCAGGATCCCAAGCTCTTTTTCCAAATATGTCTTCCAGATCTTCACGGAAAATAACTTCTTTTTCTAAAAGCTTATTGGCTAAAGCATCAAGCTTATCTTTATTTTCTGTAAGAATTCTTACGGCTCTTTCATACTGATTTTCGATAATCATTTTGATTTCAGCATCAATTTTCGTAGCCGTATCTTCAGAATAAGGTTTTCCAAAAGAATATTCAGACTGCCCTGAACTGTCATAGTAAGAAATATTACCAATATTAGGGCTTAATCCGTAAACTGTAACCATTGCCTGAGCTCTTTTCGTCACTGTTTCCAAATCTGAAAGTGCTCCGGTAGAAATATTGTTAAAGATGACTTGCTCTGCCGCTCTACCTCCTAATGTAGCACACATCTCATCCAGCATCTGTTCCGTAGTGGTAAGCTGTCTTTCTTCCGGAAGATACCATGCTGCCCCTAAAGAACGTCCTCTTGGGACAATCGTTACTTTTAAAAGTGGAGAGGCATGTTCTACCAGCCATGAGATGGTAGCATGACCCGCTTCATGATAAGCCACTCTTTTCTTTTCAGAAGGCTTAATGGCCATATTTTTCTTTTCAAGACCTCCGATGATTCTGTCTACAGCATCAAGGAAATCCTGTTTTGTAACAGAGGTATGGTTGTATCTTGCTGCAATAAGAGCTGCTTCATTACAAACATTGGCAATATCCGCCCCACTGAATCCAGGAGTTTGTTTTGCCAGGAAGTCTCTGTCTACATTATCATCCAGCTTGATTTTTTTCAAATGAACATCAAAGATCTCTCTTCTCTCATGCAATTCAGGAAGGTCTACATAGATAGAACGGTCGAAACGTCCGGCTCTCATCAAAGCTTTATCAAGGATATCTGCTCTGTTGGTCGCTGCCATTACAATAACATTCACATCTGTTCCGAAACCATCCATTTCTGTAAGAAGCTGGTTCAGGGTATTTTCTCTTTCATCATTACCTCCTGAGAAATTATTTTTTCCTCTGGCACGTCCGATGGCATCAATCTCATCGATAAAGATAATCGCCGGAGATTTTGCCTTTGCCTGGGCAAAAAGATCTCTTACTCTTGAAGCACCTACTCCCACAAACATCTCTACGAAATCAGAACCTGAAAGCGAGAAGAACGGAACTTTAGCTTCACCGGCAACAGCTTTTGCCAATAATGTTTTACCGGTTCCCGGAGGGCCTACCAAAAGAACACCTTTGGGGATTTTACCTCCCAGTTTGGTATATTTTTCAGAGTTCTTCAAGAAGTCTACAACCTCCTGAACTTCTTCCTTAGCTCCTTCCAATCCTGCAACATCTTTAAATGTTACCTGAATTCTTTCTTTTTCGTCAAACAGTTTAGCTTTAGATTTTCCGATAGAGAAAATTTGTCCGCCAGGGCCTCCGCCACCTCCCATCTTTCTGAAAAGAAGGAAGTAAAATAATCCTAAGATCGCAATCCAGATCAACGCAGACACTAAGATATCCATGAACGGGTTTTTACCTGCTCCATAATCTTTTGTCGTCTTAATAGCCGGGTTTGTTGCTTTAACCTGATCAAATTTCTGAAGGAAAAGCTGGAGATCTCCATATTTAACAGAAAAATCTGCTTTGGGAGCCATTTCCAACGCCGAAAGTGGGTTACTTTCATTGGCAAATTTAGTTACCGTTGCTGCTTTTGCTGCTTTTGTAAGAAAAACGTCTGCTTTCTCTGTGTCTTTGTATATAATTACATTCTGGACTTTCCCCGCCTGCATTTCTCTAAAGAAACCATCTTCATCAATAGATTTTGCACTATCTCCTCCTAAAAAATTGGAGCCGAAAAATAGCAAAAGAGCTATGATTGCAATAGGAAAGAACCAGTTGAATCCTTTATTATTCATTTATACTTTTTAAAATTTTAAAATTCATTTTCTATTTTGGTAATGACTGCGTCACCCCAAAGTTCTTCTATGTCATAGTACTCGCGTACATCTTTTTGAAATATATGAACTACCACTGAAACATAATCTACAAGTATCCACATTGCATTTTCCGTACCTTCTACGTGCCAAGGTCTATCTTGAAGTTCGTTTCTTACTTTCTTCTCTACACTTCCTGCCAATGCAGATACCTGTGTATTTGAGTTTCCACTACATATTACGAACGTCTCTGCTACGGAGTTTTCAATGTTTGAAAGATCGAAGATCATGATATCTTCTCCTTTTACATCCTGGATAGCTTCAACGATTTTATCTAATAATGCTTGTTTTTCTGCTGTTTTATTCATTAAAAAAATACTATAATCTGCAAATTTATTGTTTTTTCTTTACTTTACCCTTACTTTTACCCCTTTAATGTCTTAAAGTTTTCTTAAATGAGCCAACTATTCTACCTGAAAGAATGTTCTTCTACTAATGACGAAATATCCAAGTTTTTACTTTACGAAAATTCAGATTTTATAGGACTTCATACTTTTAACCAAACGAAAGGCCGCGGTCAGTATGGAAATGTATGGACTCAAACTGCCGGAAAAAACCTGGCTTATACGCTGGCAGTAAAGTCTCAGAGCATCTTGTGCTCTGACTTTATATTCAATTATTATACCGCAATTATTATCAGGGATTTCCTGGCCAAATTGGCTGATCATGACATCAGAATAAAGTGGCCAAATGATATTATCCTTAAAGGTAAAAAAATCGTTGGAATTTTGATTGAAAAGAAAAAAATTAATCAAAATAATTATTTCATTATCGGAGCCGGAATTAATATCCTTCAGGAGAAGTTTGATACAATATCCAATGCAGGATCACTTCTCACGCAAACAGGACATCTATTTGACCTCGAAAATGTAGCGGTAAGCCTTCATGAATATGTATCTGAAAAACTGAAAAATATTCCTTCAGATCAGGAAATTCTGGACCTGTTCAATGCAAATCTGTTCCGGAAAGATGAGATCTCAGTTTTTGAAATTGAAAAAGAACGCCAAAATGGCATTATCCGCAATGCAGACGAAAAAGGTGAACTTTGGATAGAACTAGAAAACGGATTACGCTCTTTTTACCACAAAGAAGTTAAACTCCTTTACTGATTACTGATTGGCTCTTTTGATATATAAATAAAGAGTAAGCGGAAGGAATACCAGGTTCGGAAGCCACATCGCTAAAGCCGGCGGCAGGCTTTTATTCTCAGAAACCACCTTTAAAGCTTCAAATGAAAACACAAAAAGGAATGCTAATGAAATTCCTATCGCCAGGTTAACTCCAAGCCCTCCTCTTTTCTTCTGCGAAGATAATGAAAGTGCTAAAAAAGTCAGAATAATGATAGAAACAGGCATAGAAGTCCTTTGATAGAGCTCATTCAGATAAGAATTCAGGTTACTGTTTCCTCTGGCTTTTTCTCTATCAATAAATTTTAAAAGCTCCGGTGTAGTTTTATTCTGTCCTAAAAGCTCATTAGGGAAAAGCTCTTCCGGGGAATGCCCATAGTTTTTCCTTAGCTCTACTCCATTACCAAGTTTTTCGGTATTGTCTTTATTAATGGTTTTTTCAAGATAATTGTTCAGCACAAACTGCTTCTTAGCAAGATCCCAATATACTTCACTGGCTTTCAGCTCATAAACCATTCTTCTGTCTTTATCATACTTCTGATATATAAAACTGGACCCTCTTTTATCTCTTTTATTCCATGAAGCAACAAAAATATATTCAGTTTTACTAAGCTGTGAAGATGCCGGAGCTGTTCCTAAAATCTTTTCTTTATTGGCAGCATTATAGGTATATGCCTCCAGTTCGTTTTTCTTGATATTAGCCCACGGAAGAACCAAATGATTGACCACCAGAGACATCAAGGCAATCAGAATGGAAGTATAAAGATAAGGTTTTGCAAACCGGTGAAAACTGGCCCCACTGCTTATAATGGCTACAATTTCCGTATTATTGGCCATTCTGGATGTAAAATAAATCACTGTAATAAACACCAGAATAGAGAGAAATGTTACCACAAGATTAATAATCCAGAAAGGATAAAAATGAATCAGGAAGTACACCAGATCCAGCTTAGCATCAATAGCTTTTGCATTTTCTATCCTTGGAATCTTTTGCTGAACATCAATAACGAGTACTACTATAGACAGCAGTATCAGCATGAAACTAAAGGTCCCAAGATATTTTTTGATGATATATCTGTCTATTATTTTAAGCATAGTCTTCTACAGTCTTTGTCTGAGAACCGGAACTACAGAGTTTTTCCACTCATAAAAATCTCCTGCAAGGATGTGCTCTCTCGCTACTTTAACCAAATCAAGATAAAATGCCAGATTATGGATAGAAGCAATCTGTTTTGCTAAATATTCTTTGGATACAAATAAGTGACGAAGATACGCTTTTGAATATTCTCTGTCTACGAAGCTTGTTCCAAACTCGTCTAAAGGAGAAAAGTCCTGTTTCCACTTTTCATTTTTAAGGTTCATTACCCCCTGCCATGTGAAAAGCATTGCATTTCTTGCATTTCTTGTAGGCATTACACAATCCATCATATCAATTCCTAATCCAATAGATTCGAGGATATTCCAGGGAGTTCCCACTCCCATCAGGTATCTTGGTTTTTCTTTTGGAAGAATATCCGTAACTTCATCTGTAATCCGGTACATTTCCTCTTCGGGCTCTCCTACAGAAAGACCTCCAATAGCATTACCTTCTGCTCCGGCTTCTGAAATAACTTCAGCAGAAATTTTTCTTAAATCTGAATAGGTAGATCCCTGTACAATAGGGAAAAGCCTTTGTTTATGCCCATATAATTCAGGATTATCATTGGTCCATTCTATACATCTTTTTAACCAGCGATGGGTAAGCTCCATTGATAATTTGGCTTGATTATACTCACAAGGATAAGGAGTACATTCATCAAAAGCCATAAAAATATCGGCTCCGATCTGTCTTTGGATCTCCATTGATCTTTCCGGTGAGAACATATGATAACTTCCGTCAATATGAGATTTAAATCTCGCTCCCTCTTCCGTCATTTTTCTGTTGCTCGCCAATGAAAATACCTGAAAACCTCCTGAATCTGTAAGAATAGGAAGATCCCAGTTCATGAATTTATGCAGCCCTCCTGCAGCCTGCATTGTTTCCATACCCGGACGAAGATACAGGTGATAGGTATTTCCCAGAATAATCTGGGCCTTAATGTCTTCTTTTAATTCTCTCTGATGAACTGTCTTTACACTCGCTACTGTTCCCACAGGCATAAAAATGGGCGTCTGTATTTTCCCATGATCTGTGGTAATTTCTCCTGCTCTGGCCTTTCCTTCGGAGGTTTTTTCTATATTAAAAAATTTCATTAGTATACTTTTAACTGATCGGGTCAGTAATTCATAATTTTATCAAATAGGGATTCCAATACCATCACTACTTCATGATAGGTGGAATTCCACTATTCTTCTGCTTATCTTTTATATATTTATCTGCTTTCGGATCTTTTTTCAATAAAATCTCCTGAGCATTATTGGCAATATCCTGCATCTCGTCTTTGATCACATAATATTTAAAACTTTCAACAAAATCATTGGGTTTTACCTTATGAGACTTAAGAATGAATCTTGTACCTGCCTCTAAATTACTGTTCTGATACATAAAAGTTGCCTGGTCATTGATCGTAAGATCTACCAGAATCTCAGCCATCAAATCTTTATCGACCAGATTTTTAGGCTTATCGATATAATCGTTGCATGAGAACATGCTTAACAAAACGAAAATAAACATCAGCTTTTTCATCAGCTTATTTTTATATTTTTTAACGATCTGATGGAGCTTCACATGTAAATTTCCCTCTGTATGAGAAGAATTGGTCATGCGTTGCTTCATAATCTGTTGATAATTGATTTCCACTTTAAGTTTAAAACACCAAATACAGCTTCATGAATGATGCCACCGTTCATTTTGCTTTCTCCTAAAATTCTATTGGTAAATATAATAGGAACTTCTACAATTTTAAAGCCTTTTTTATAAGCTCTGAATTTCATCTCTATCTGAAACCCATATCCCTTTAGTTTCACATTCTCCAAGCCTATATCTTCCAATACTTTTCGGGAAAAGCAAACGAAGCCGGCTGTAGTATCATGAATTGAAAGTCCCAGGATAAATCTCACATATTTTGAAGCAAAATAAGAAAGCAACACTCTTCCCATGGGCCAGTTGACTACATTTACCCCTTTGGAATAACGGGATCCAATCGCCATATCTGCATGAAGACAGGCTTCATAAAGCTTAGGCAGGTCATTCGGATTGTGAGAAAAATCGGCATCCATTTCAAAAATGTAATCATATTTATTTTCGATGGCCCATTTAAATCCATGGATATATGCTTTTCCCAAACCGTCCTTTATACGCCTTACAGACAAATGCAGATGATGGGAAAATCTTTTCTGAAGTTCTTTTACCACCTCGGCAGTACCATCCGGAGAAGAGTCATCCACCACTAAAATATGAAAGTCATCTTCCAATGCAAAAACTGCGGAAATAATATTTTCAATATTTTCCTTTTCGTTATAAGTGGGGATAATGACTAGTTTTTTCATTTCAGTTTGCAAAGATAGTTTATTTAACCTTTTTATTTTATACAAAATAATCTATAATTTTGCAAAAAATACTTCTCACAGGTTTAACCGAATTTGATATTCACTAAACCTGAATTATATATAATATTATGGAGGAATATATTTTAGCTACAGATGAAATAATAATAAAAATCTGTGCCAAGCTGTGTTATTTGTGGTTACATAAAAATTAAAAAAAATAAACTTTGCTATCGTCACAAAACTTTATAAATCAAGTAAGAATACCCGAGAATAATGACTGGGTCATCTTCATTCTTGTAGGCTGCATATTTTTATATGTTTTTATGATGAATATCATAGAAAGAGATGCTAGCCTTAAAGATTTTCTGCTTCAAAAGTATTTTGACGCAAGCAATAACCTGCCAAGCTGGATTATTACATCATGTGTAACAACGCTTACGCTGTCTGTTTTAATTTCCCAGTACATTCCGCTGGTGCCTAAATATATTGCAGATGTACAGCTCTTAGGATATCAGCTCAATAAATTTGGGTATACATTACTGGCGGTTCTGTTTTTTTATCTCATAAAATCTGCATTGGGCTTTTTATTTTACCAAAGTATAGGAGATGGAAAAAAATGGTCTATTTTTTATTTTACCTCCACTAAATTTTATTTTATCCTGTCATTTTTATTAATAATTCTTTGTGTAACCCACTATTACTTCCCTATTGACAGAAATAAAATATTTGTTTACTATTTTTTCTTCTTTTCTTTCGTGTTCATTTTCAAGGTCTTTTTCTATTTATTTCACAAGAACAAGATTCTTCCTGAGAAATGGTATTATAAATTTTTGTATATTTGCACCCTCCAAATAGCACCATTATTACTGCTTTGGAAGTTGTTATTTTTTTAATAAATGTCAATGATGAGAATAAAGTCTATATTGGTTTCTCAACCAGCGCCTAGTGAGTCTTCTCCATATTTGGATATAGCGAAGAAGGAAAAAATAAAGATTGATTTCCGCCCTTTCATCCACGTCGAAGGAGTTGACAATAAAGAACTCAGAACTCAGAAGATTGATCTGACGCAATATACCGGGATTATTTTTACCAGTAAGAATGCGATTGATCATTACTTCAGACTTGCAGAGGATCTGCGTTTTGCAGTTCCGGACACGATGAGATACATTTGTCAGTCCGAAGCCATTGCCAACTATCTTCAAAAGCACATTGTGTACAGAAAGAGAAAAATCAGCTTTGGAGAGAAAAATTTTTCAGACCTGCTTCCTCTTTTCAAAAAATTTCCTACTGAAAAATATCTGCTGCCATCTTCAGATGTTTTAAGTCCGGATATTGTAAAAACTCTGGATTCTTCCAATGTAGAATGGACAAGAGCTATTATGTACCGTACGGTATGCAGTGATCTGACAGATATCACCATTAAAGATTATGATATGCTGATCTTCTTCAGCCCACAAGGAATTAAATCTTTACAGCAAAATTTCCCTGACTTCAAACAAGAGGAAACAAAAATCGGTGTTTTTGGAAACACTACTTTAGCAGCAGCCGAAGAAGCGGGCTTAAAGGTAGATCTAATGGCACCCACTAAAGAAACTCCGTCCATGACAATGGCTCTGGAAAAATATGTTAAAGCTTTACATAAATAGCCTTTAATAAGAATTAAAAAAAACCACCTTTTCGATGCCGAAAAGGTGGTTTTTTATTTTAAAAAGTAATTAAACCAAAAAAATATATTACTTAAAATCAAATATTTAATACATTATTCTTTTTCACAATATTGGGATTTTTTATAATTATATTTATTAAAAATTTTATTATGAAAAAAATATTATTCTCTTTATTTTTATTCGCAATTATATTTGTAAATGCCCAAAATGACGACTGCTCAGGAGCATTAGCACTAAATGTGGGGACAGATTTTGCTTCAGGAGCAATTACTTCCAATAATACAGGAGCAACTACTGACGGCTCTTTACCGTCATGTAATTCAGACGCTGTAGAAAACGTTTGGTTTACAGTTGTAGTACCGCAAAGCGGAAATCTTAAGATAGAAACAAAGGAAGCTTCCGGTTCCGGTTTTGATGACACTGTACTTACAGCTTACAGTGGAAGTTGTGGGTCTTTAACAGAAATTGACTGCAACGAGGATGGTGGTGACGATTATTTTTCACTTCTTTCGTTAACCGGGCAAACTCCAGGGGCTACTTTATACATCAGTGTTTGGAAATATCGTGACACTACAGACAGTGGTGATTTTCAGATTTCAGCTTATGATCCTGTTCCACCCGCCAATGACGACTGTACAGGAGCAACCCCTCTAGTTGTTGGAACAGATTTCACTTCCGGAGCAATTACTTCCGATAACACAGGAGCTTCTACTGATCAGTCTTCCCCTTCCTGTAATCCGGACGCTATTGAAAATGTCTGGTTTACTGCGGTTGTTCCGCCAAGTGGAAATATTGCCATAGAAACCAGAGAAACTTTCAACTCTGCATTTTATGACTCAACAATTTCTATTTATAGTGGAGACTGCAATTCACTGACAGAAATTGTCTGTGAAGATTATTTTTCTCCCATTACATTAACCGGACAGACTCCCGGAGCCACATTGTATATAAGTGTATGGAAAGCTGCCGACTATGCAGATAATGGAGCATTCGAAATCTCAGCTTATGATCCTATTCCACCAGCCAATGATGACTGCACAGGAGCAATCGCTCTAACCGTTGGAACAAATTTTGCTTCGGGAGCAATTACTTCCGATAACACAAGAGCTTCCACTGATCAGTCTTCTCCTTCCTGTAATCCGGACGCTATTGAAAATGTCTGGTTTACTGCAGTTGTTCCGCCAAGTGGAAATATTACCATAGAAACCAGAGAAATTTCTAGCTCTGCATTTTATGACTCAACAATTTCTGTTTATAGCGGAGACTGCAATTCACTGGCAGAAATTGTCTGTGAAGATTATTTTTCGCCTATTACATTAACCGGACAAGCTCCCGGAACCACATTGTATATAAGTGTATGGAAAGCTGTCGACTATGCAGATAATGGTGAATTCGAAATCTCAGCTTATGATCCTATTCCACCAGCCAATGATGACTGCACAGGAGCAATCGCTCTAACCGTTGGAACAAATTTTGCTTCAGGAGCAATTACTTCCGATAACACAGGAGCTTCCACTGATCAGTCTTCCCCTTCCTGTAATCCGGATGCTATTGAAAATGTCTGGTTTACTGCAGTTGTTCCGCCAAGTGGAAATATTGCCATAGAAACCAGAGAAACTTTCAACTCTGCATTTTATGACTCAACAATTTCTGTTTATAGCGGAGACTGCAATTCACTGACAGAAATTGCCTGTAAAGATGATTTTGGTTCCATTTCATTAACAAGTCAGACACCGGGAGCTACATTATACATAAGTGTATGGAAATCTAACGACTATGCAGATAATGGAGAATTCGAAATCTCAGCCTATGAATTTATTCCTCCTAGTAATGATAATTGTTCAGGAGCATCACCATTAAACGTGGGAACAGATTTTGCGTCGGGTTCAATTACTTCCAATAACACAGGAGCAACTACTGACGGTTCTTTGCCTACATGCAATTCATATGCTGTAGAAAACGTATGGTTTAAAGTTGTAGTACCACAAAGCGGAAATCTTAAGATAGAAACGAAGGAAGCCTCCGGTTCCGGTTTTGATGACACTGTACTTACAGCTTACAGTGGAAGTTGTGGTTCTTTAACGGAAGTTAGCTGTAACGAGGACGGTGGTGACAACTATTTTTCACTTCTTTCGTTAACGGGGCAAACTCCTGGCACTACTTTATATATCAGTGTCTGGAAATATCGTGACACTACAGACAGTGGGGAATTCCAGATTGCAGCCTATGATGACACGTTATTATCAACCCATGAAGTTTCTGATCAAAAAGAAAAAATAAAAATATTCCCAAATCCATTTACTGACCTGCTCAATATTTCTGATGTATCTCACGTAAAATCTATTCATATAACAGATATTTCAGGAAGATTAACCAAGGTAATTAAGAAACCTTCATCTTCGATATATTTAGGTGATTTAAAACAAGGAATGTATTTAATCACTTTAAATATGGAAGATGGAACTTCAAAAACCATAAAAACCATAAAAAAATAATTTCTTCAACGATATTAATGGTAAAGGCTATCTGATTTTTGATAGCCTTTCTTATATTTGAATAAAAATTAACATTGAATGAAATGTCCGTATAAAGCTCCTTTCAAAATGAAAGGTATCAGGATTTATTTTCTTCAGTAAAAAATCAAAATATTCGGATGAAAGCTCCACAGGCAAAAAAAATAGAAAAAATATTAGAAACTCACGGCGATAAAAGGACCGACAATTACTTTTGGCTTAACGAAAGGGAGAATCCTGAAGTTATCCGGTATATTGAAGAGGAAAATGCTTACGAAGAATTCATCATGAAAGACACTGAAGAACTTCAGGAAGCGCTTTTTGAAGAAATGAAGGCCCGTTACAAAAAAGACGATGAGTCTCTTCCTTATTTCTTTAATGAATACTGGTACATTGTACGCTATGAAGAGGGTAAAGAATATCCTATTTTCTGTAGAAAACATAAGAGCCTGGACAATCAGGAAGAGATTATACTTGACGTCAACATACTTGCCAAAGGTGAAGACTTCTTTGAAGTGGGGAGTGTAGCAGTAAGCCCGGATAATAAGCTGGCTTCTTTTTCTGCGGATAATGTAGGGCGGAGAATTTACACTCTGCAATTTAAAAACCTGGAAACAGGAGAGATCCTTCCGGACAGTATTCCCAATACCACAGGAAAGGCCGTATGGGCCAATGACAACAAGCATGTTTTTTATATCAGGAAAGATCAAAGCCTCCGCGCGTTTCAAGTATACAGACATGAGCTGGGAACTGATTCATCAGAAGATATTTTGATTTTCCATGAAGAAGATGACACTTTTGACGTAAATGTTTTCAAAACAAAATCATTAGAATATATTTTCATTGCAAGCTCAAGCACTATTTCTGATGAACACCGTTTCATTCCTTCTGATAATGTATTTGCAGAATGGACGATCATTCAGCCAAGAATAGATGATCTTGAATATTCTGTAGAGCATTATGAAGATGAATTCTATATCATTACCAATGCTGATGATGCCTTCAATTTCAAAATCGTAAAAACAAAGATCAGCAATTGTGGTATGGAAAACTGGGTTGATGTAATTCCTCACCGTGCTGAAGTTTTATTGGAAGGTTTCGAAATCTTTAAAGACTATCTGGTTCTTGAAGAAAGAGAAAGAGGATTGCTGCAAATCAAAATTATTGATGAAAAAACGCAGGAATCATATTATTTACCTTTCTCAGATCCCACTTACACTACCTATATTGGTGTGAATCTCGAATTTGACACCGAGATTCTGCGTTATGGCTATACTTCACTGACGCAGCCAAGCTCTACCTATGAATATAATATGAAAGAAAAAACAACCAAACTTCTTAAGCAGCAAGAAGTTTTGGGCGGAAATTTCTTCCCTGAAAATTATATTTCCGAAAGAATATGGGCTGATTCAAGAGATGGGGAAACAAAAATTCCAATTTCTCTGGTATATCATAAAGACACCAAAAAATCTGCAGACACACCCCTTCTTCTGTATGGTTATGGAAGTTATGGGCATACCGTAGATGCCAGCTTCTCCAATGTGAGATTGTCAATTCTGGACAGAGGATTTATTTATGCTATTGCCCATATCCGAGGTGGCGAATATCTGGGAAGAGAATGGTATGAAGATGGAAAAATGCTCTTTAAGAAAAATACATTTTTTGACTTTATTGATGCCGGAAAATATTTAATAAAAGAAAATTATACTTCATCCAGACATATGTTTGCAATGGGTGGAAGCGCCGGAGGGCTTTTAGTGGGAGCTGTTGTTAATTATGAACCTCAGTTATTCCATGGAATTGTAGCACAGGTTCCATTTGTGGATGTAGTGACAACTATGCTGGATGATACCATCCCTTTAACAACCGGGGAGTATGATGAATGGGGTAACCCGAATGATAAAGAATATTATCATTACATGAAAGAATATTCTCCTTATGACAATGTGGAAGCAAAAGATTATCCACATATGCTTATTACCACAGGGTTTCATGATTCACAGGTACAGTATTGGGAACCTGCAAAATGGACAGCAAAGCTGAGAGAATTAAAAACAGATGATAATATTTTAGTGTTCAAAACGGATATGAGCTCAGGACATGGAGGAGCAAGTGGAAGATTTGAATCACTGAAGGAAGATGCGCTGGAATATGCATTTCTTTTAAAAATCAATGATAGTTTATAAATGATGGATGGTGTAGATTATAACAAAATTTTCGGCTTTAAATAAACAGTTAGCCATCACCATCATTAAAGGAATTATCAAAACTCTTATAACGAAGTTTTTTTGGGTCATAAAAAAATATTACGATCTAAAAAGAGATAGTAAACAGATATAAAAAACAAAACGGAAGAAATACTAAAAATTATTTCTTCCTAAAGAAAAATGCTAAAGAATTAACTTTATCATTTAGCACTTATAATTTATCATTTATAAAGGTATGAACGAATCCGAATATTGGAAAAAAATAGAACAATTCTTTGAAGACAATTTCCAGACAGAAAAAAATCCACCAATTGAAACGATATTGTTTTTGATTGGGCTTCAGGAACTGGGAAGTGGTCAGCAAAAATATACGAAAGACGATAAACTGAATATCCTTCATATTGCGGTATGCAGATTATTAGAACCTTTTGGGTATTATAAATTTACGCATTACGAAGATGGATGGCCCCATTTTGACAAAGTAGAAGGCCTGCCTGAATTAAGACCTAACGAGCAGTCTCTGCTTATGAAAAAGGCGATTATTCAGTATTTTCAGGATGAAGAATTGCTATAAAGATAAAAGCTTGGATATTTTCCAAGCTTTTTTTACTCACCAGCTTCATAAAGAAAAACACTGATTTTACACAGCCATATTAGATTCTTAACAGCTAAATCTTTAATTATTTTAAAATTTCCTCAAGCTGATTCAGGCCCATTTTAAATCCTTCTTCAAAGCCCATTTCCAATTGTTGTTTCAATGCTTCTGCCGACGGAAAATGAATATTGACAGTCACTTTTGTCCCTTCTTCTACTCCGGTAAAACCGATAAGCCATTTTGACTGCCCGAAATTTTCATTAATATTGCCATTTTCATCACAGAAAGCATCCACTCCATCGAAACTTCTATGTTTCATAATCTCACCATATTTTACCTGCGCATAATGTCTTTCCCCTTCCGGGCCTACCATAGCGTATAACCAAATTCCACCTTCTTTAAAATCCTGCTTTTTTGTTTCACATTTCCATGGCTTGGGCGCCCACCACTGATCCAATAATTCGGATTGAGTAAAATAGTTCCATACTTTTGAAACATCTGCATCGTAAATTTTCATTACATAGACAGCGTTTGAGTCAAAATCTTTGTTGAAAATGATCGTTGATTCCATAATTAATTATTTTTAATAAAGTTACTTCTTTATTTATTTACCGTACTTTTCATATGACAAGGATTATATAATTCATAAATAATTGTTAAAAAACATCCTTTTAAGAAAAAAAACACAATTTTCTGGCTCGTTTTTTGTTTACCTTGTCTTAAAACAATTAATTTTAACATTCATTTTTCCAAAACATATAAAATAAAATAATGAATAATAAATTCATCCCAATAATTTCGGTGTTTATGACGATCTCACTGATTGTCTTCGTTACGCTCCAATTTTATTGGCTGAAACGTTATTACGGCACTCTTGAGCAGGACTTTTCAAACAAAGTTTATTCAGCTCTGGAAAACGTATCCAAGAATATTGAAGAAATTGAAGCTGATAAATACCTGAATAAAGAAAACAGAAAAACAATTCTTGCCAACAGTAGCCAACCTTCTTTGACAACTATTCAACAGGTAGAGGACTCTGGCACCCAGAGACAGATCATCTACTCTAAAAATATTATTTCAAATACCCAGCTTCCGATTTCTAAAAAAG
The DNA here is from genome assembly GCF_918698085.1 of Chryseobacterium sp. Bi04. Classification (GTDB taxonomy): domain Bacteria; phylum Bacteroidota; class Bacteroidia; order Flavobacteriales; family Weeksellaceae; genus Chryseobacterium. The sequence continues at coordinate 684,653 of NZ_CAKKLP010000001.1, read as the reverse complement.
GAGACACCGTAAAGCTGACTACTTTATATACTGACGAGGCAGCCTATAAGATCAAGAGAGATACCACCAACCGGGAACTTCTTACGGCTGATCTTAATACAGATATTGAAAATGGAGACTATGCCATTAAAGAGTTTGTAAAAGTATACGGCAGCAACTTACCGATTGCGAAGAGAGTGGATCCCGTTATTCTGGATTCCGTTATTGCAAAAGAATTGAAAATAAGAGGTATTACAGCAAAATTTGGATATGGAGTTATTGACAAAAACAATAAGCTCACCAGTATTGCCAATAAAACATATAAAGAGAAAAAAGACAGCAATACGTATAACTATCCACTTTTTACAGACAAAAAGAATACCTTATACAGTCTTGCCCTGGTTTTTCCTAAAAAAGAATACTCCCTGGCGATGAATAACTGGCCTATGCTGCTGGGAACTTTTCTATCGTTACTTACGATTCTCGGGATCTATATTATTTCCATCAACTATATGATGAGACAGAAGAAACTGGCTGAAGTAAAGACAGATTTCATCAATAATATGTCTCATGAGTTTAAAACACCTTTAGCAACCATTTCTGTAGCTACAGATTCTTTGGCCAATGATAAAATTGCCACCAATCCCGATAAGGTAAAATATTACTCGGAACTGATCAAACAGGAGAACCTGAGGATGAAAAAGCAGGTAGAAAATGTGCTTAATATGTCTAAGCTTGAAAGAAATGAAGTCAAGCTGTTCCTGAAGGAAACCAATGTAAGGGAACTCATCAAAAGAACTACAGAATCCTTCAATCTTATTGTAGGACAGAGGAATGGATCACTTACCCAGAAGTTTACAGCGACGCATTATACTTTTAAAATAGATGAATTTCACATCTCCAATATGCTGGTTAATCTATTGGATAATGCCAACAAATACTCTCCCGAAGCTCCTGAAATTCATGTAGAAACGAAAAATGAAGGAAACTGGTATATTATTGAAGTTTCTGATAAAGGAATGGGAATGGATACCCAGAACAAAACCAAGATTTTCGAAAAATTCTTTAGGGAAGAAACCGGAAATATACACAACGTAAAAGGGCAGGGATTAGGTCTCTCGTACGTTAAGAAAATTGTAGAGCTGCACAAAGGACAGGTTATTGTAGATTCCAATAAAGGAAATGGAAGCACATTCACCATAAAGCTGCCCATGAGCTAGCATTAAATGAAGTAAAAAATCAAATAACAAAATATAGAAGAGAGAGTGAGAAAGTTCATTCTTATTATTAATTTTTAATTATTGAAATTATGAGCAACAGAATATTATTAGTAGAGGACGATCAGAGTTTTGGAGCGGTGCTTAAAGATTATTTAACAATCAATAATTTTGAAGTTACCCTTGCCACTGACGGAGAGCAGGGACTTAAAGAGTTTACAGAAAACGAATTCGACATCTGCATATTTGACGTAATGATGCCTAAAAAAGACGGGTTTTCATTAGCTGAGGATGTAAAAAAGATTGATAAAAACACCCCTATAATCTTCCTTACGGCAAGAAATATGAGAGAGGATATTTTGAAAGGATACCAATTGGGAGCTGATGATTATATCACCAAACCTTTTGACACTGAACTTCTTTTATATAAGATCAAAGCTATTCTTCAGAGAAGCTCTACCCTTGAAAATGAAGAACAGGAACAGTTCAAAATCAGTAATATTTTCTTTGACTCTATGCTGAGACAGCTAAAAGTAGGTGACAAAGAGTACAAACTTTCTCCAAAAGAAAATGAGCTGTTAAAACTTCTTTGTATCCATAGAAATGATTTCATGCCGAGAGATCTTGCTTTAAGAAAAATCTGGAAGAAAGAGAATTACTTTACGGCCAGAAGTATGGACGTATATATTGCAAAGCTTCGTAAGCTGTTAAAAGACGATGAAGGATTGGAAATTATCAATGTTCACGGAGAAGGTTTCAGACTTTTAGTGAAAAATTAGTTCTAAAATCAAACTATAAATATAAAATTAGCAAAACAATTCAAAATGTTTTGCTAATTTTGTTTCATACCCATGGATATGAAGAATACATTTGTAGGTTTAATGACCGCATCATTACTTATTGTTTCCTGTAAAAAGGATGAAAGAGCAACCTATATAAAAGAAGCAGGCTCTCAGCCTGAAGTAGCATTGAATTCTCCAAAAGCATCCCTGCTGAATCAGGCAGGAATTCAATCTAACCCCACTCCTTCTCCTATTGCAGCAGCTCCGGGAATGAACCCACCACACGGACAGCCGGGACATCGCTGTGATGTTCCTGTAGGACAGCCTTTAAACAACAGCCCTACTCCGGCTTCTCAAAACATAACAGTAAACGGAAATAATGCCATTAAAATTGACCCTAATGCTGTATCTCCCGGAAAAATTACCATTGACAATAACGGTAAGCAGGTAAAAACCGCTCCAGGGATGAATCCTCCTCATGGGGAGCCGGGGCACCGATGTGATATTCCTGTCGGACAGCCCTTAAACAGTAAGCCGGCACCGGCTCCTCAGCCACCGGCTAATGTACAGACTATTCCAACTCCAGCACCGGGTCCGGCCTCGCAGAACCTGGCTATGGGAGAAAAACCAAAGGCCAACCCTGCTCATGGTGAGCCCTGGCATAACTGCGCGGTAAAAGTTGGTGATCCTTTGCCATAAATTTTGTATTTTTGCAGGAATGAAGCTGCTTCACCTATTTATAATAGTATTTTGTTTAGGAATTTTTTTGGTTCCTAGAGACAGCTTCTATGCCCAATCCATGCAGGATACCTGCTGTAAGGCAGAATCTAAAAAGAGCGACTGCTGCAAAAATCATTCTTCCAAAAAAGACAGCAAAGACAGCACAACAAGATCTTGTAATGACGACTGCTGCTCATCATGTGTTGCCTGTTATACTTTTATAGAAACTCCATTTTCAAAAAATTTACGTCTGGAACTGTCTTATTACAAATCCAATAAAAATCCTCAGTTTCAACACTCAGATCCTTATCTTTCTGACCGTTTAAAAGAAATCTGGCAGCCGCCTAAAATAGGTTAATTAAACAGAGCCTGTTCATTACATGATGTAATGAACCGTTTTTTAATTAATCTAAACTTTTAAACAAAATGAAATTATATATTTCCAGGTTACTGCTTGGTACCTTATTCCTGTTTACACAATTTATGGCTGCTCAGGGTCTTTCAAAAAATCAGTTCAAAGTAAAAGGGAACTGTGAAATGTGCAAAACCAGAATTGAAGGAGCCGCTAAAAAAGCAGGGGCAAAAACCGCCGTATACTCAATTGATCTACAAACTTTAACATTAGAAACAGAGCATGTTTCAGCAGATGAAATTTTAAAGAAAGTGGCTGATGCAGGTCATGATAATGAAAAATACAAAGCTTCCAATGATATCTATGAAGGACTTCCGGGATGCTGTCATTACGATAGAGATCTTCAGCCTGCTGCTACGGAATCTCACAACCATCATGCTCCTAAGAAAGAAAACGAGTTTTATGTAAAAGGAAACTGTGCCTCCTGTAAAGCAAGAATTGAAAAAGCAGCTAAAGATGCGGGAGCCGGATCGGCGGAATGGAGCGCAGAAAAACAAACCGTAACGATGGATTTTGATGCCTCAAAAACCTCATCAGATAAGATTTTAAAAGCAATTGCTGATGCAGGTCATGATAATGAAAAGTATAAAACTTCCGATGCCATTTACAAAAACCTTCCGGGATGCTGCCTGTATGACAGAGCTATTCCGTTTGGAGAAGCAAATCCTAATGTGCATTATGAAGAAGGAACGAAGCATGAGGATCATAAAGAGCATCAGCAACAAGCCAATACCGAAGATCACAGCCAGCATGAAAAGAATATTGACGGTGTAGTGGTAACAGGGTATAAAGCCGCGACATCTTTAAGTAAGAAAGAAGCCGGACTTGTTTTTAATATTGATAAAAAAGAACTTTTAAAAGCTGCCTGCTGTAATCTCTCTGAGAGTTTTGAAACCAATGCCACGGTAGATGTATCTTTCAGTAATGCAGTTACAGGTACCAAGCAGTTAAAAATGTTGGGACTGGATCAGAAATATACCAGTTTAACAAAAGAGCAGTTGCCCGAAATCAGAGGATTAGCTTCTGCCTATGGGCTGAATTTCATCCCAGGAAGATGGATTGAAAGTATTCAGCTGACAAAGGGAGGAAGTACGGTAACCAATGGGTATGAAAGTATTACCGGGCAGATCAATACCGAGCTTCTGAAAAATGCAAAAACACCCGAAACGTCCCTGAATCTTTTTTCTGACTTCAATGGAAGAGCTGAAGCCAATATTACAAGTGTTTCTCCTATCAATGAGAAATGGTCACAGACATTTTTACTTCATGGAAACGGAACTTTCGGAAATACAGATATGAATGATGACGGCTTCCTGGACAGGCCGAAAGGGACACAGATCAATGCGGCTTACCTTCTTAATTATAATGATCTGGAAAAATCCGGATTCGGATCTCACTTTGGAATTAATTTTATCAGAGATGAGAGAACTGCCGGGCAAGTAGGCTTTGATAAAAAACGGGCTCAGGATGAGCAGTATCTGTATGGGGTGGGTATTGATATTTCAAGATTCCAGGTTTGGAACAAAACAGGATATGTTTTTAAAGGAAAGCCTTACCAGAGCATTGGATGGATGAACCAGTATGTGTATCACCAACAGGACAGCTTTTTCAGATTGAGAAATTATAACGGGCAACAGCATACCTATTATTCCAACTTAATTTTTGAAAGTATTATTGGAAATACCAACCACAAATACAAGGCCGGGGCAAGTTTTTTATATGATGGCTATGAAGAAAATTACCTGACAGATCATCTTAAGAGAAACGAAATTGTTCCGGGAATTTTTGCAGAATATACTTTAACAGGCTTAAAATATACCTTAGTAGCAGGAGCAAGAGCTGATTTTCATAATTTGGCAGGAACTCAGTTTACCCCCCGACTTAATTTTAAATATGATTTCACCCCCCAGACGATCTTAAGGCTTTCTGCGGGAAGAGGATTCAGAACAGCTAATGTTTTTGCAGAAAACCAACAGTATTTTGCTTCCAACAGAGCCATTAATATTCTATCAAACGGAGGAAACATCTATGGTTTAAAACCGGAAATAGCATGGAATTATGGAGTAAGCCTGCAACAGGAATTCAAAATTTTCGGGAGAAAATCAACCATTATTGCAGATTTCTTCAGAACGGATTTCCAGGACCAGGTGTTGGTAGATTTGGATAAATCGCCTCAGCAGCTTACATTTTATAACCTGGAAGGCAAGTCTTTTGCCAACTCATTCCAAACGCAATGGGATCTTACCCCTTTCAAAAACTTTGATATAAGACTAGCTTATAAATATTACGATGTGCAGGCAGATTATATCGGTGGAAGAAGAGAAATTCCTTTTATGGCCAAACACAGAGGATTTGTGAATTTAGCCTATGCCACCAATAAAAATGATAAAGGCGGATTCTGGAGTTTTGACACTACTTTAAACTGGGTAGGAAAACAGAGACTTCCGGATACATCAAGTAATCCCGCAGAATTCCAGCTACCAGTGTATTCTGAATCTTATGCCATACTTAATGCACAGATTTCAAGAAACTTCAATAAAAAGATCAGAGCTTATGTAGGTGGAGAGAACCTTACTTCATATTATCAGAAAAATGCAATTGTTGATTTTAAAAATCCTTTTGGAAGTTATTTTGATGGCGGAATGGTGTACGCTCCTATTATGAAAGCTAATTTCTATGTAGGATTGGATGTTACTTTTTAAAATGGTTTCGACCTAAGAAAAAATATATATTTAACGGAAAAAATATAAAGCATTAGCTTCCTTGTTCTGGAAAACTGGCACTTTTCAAAGGCAAACAAGGATAGGCAATGCTCACGCTAGGCGTGGGCTTATTTATTTGTTTGTCGGGTAAGCCAGTACCTCCAGAGCAGTAAACAAAGTACCACGCTTTTTCTATTGTATCAAGCTTACTCGCTTCTATTATTTTGTCCGCTATAAAAGAGCTAGACAAATCCAAAAGATATATAAGAAAAATTAACATTAGAGGAAGCAAAAAGTGGTAAAGGTGATAAATTTATGGAAGGTAAACTAAGGGATCCTAAATATGATCATATAAAAGGAACTCATGATAAAATGAAGCATAATCACGATCATGGAGATGGGACTTCAACAGAAGTACATTACGATCAAAATAGAGCAACCGGAGAGAGAAGCGGATTCAAAATTAAGGACGATACTAATGCCAGTAGCCGTGGATCTCGTTACCCTTGATATTAATAATAAATATTATCAGCAATTATGAGAGTAAAATATATTAAAATAGATTCCCCTGAAAATGTAAGTTATAAGATTAATTGGCAACGACCTTTTTCTGATTTTCCTTTAATTCAAGGTAAGAATTATACAGTATATGCCATTGAATATACAGATGAAAGAAAAATTAATTTTTTCTTATTAGATGAAGGGGGGAATATTTATCCCAGTAATTATCCCTCTGAATTCTTTGAAATAAGTGATCCCTGTATGTCAAAATACTGGGAACGGACTAATGATAATCAGTTATATCCTATACAAAACCCGATTTACCCAAACATAATAACTTTTAAAGAATGGAAAATTAATAAATATTTTGAAGAGGATATGTTTGAAGGCATTAATGGAGCAAACGATATTTTTCAGAGCTATAAGAAATTAATAGATAATGAATATCCCGATGAGTCATTAGATTCAGCTATCATAATGGAAGAAAATTGGATTTTATGCCCTATTTGTAATAATGCATTCGAAAACTTATCGAGAGAGGGAATTATTTCTTGCGCAAATTGTAAAGCTAGATTAAATAATCCATGTTGGATTGATTAAAAAACTCCACAACAAACAGCTAGTTCTAGTCAACTCCCCGCAAGCTCAAAGTCTGTGACTTTGAGTTGATATAAATCAGGACATGGACTTTATATAGAATAGAAAGATATCGATAAAGAAGGCGGCATGGATAATAAAAGTATTGATGTGAGTAGTTGGGAGTATGTGTTATTGAAATTTAAGGACAATACTTTTGATATTATTTTTAAGCCAATAAATATTAATCATTTAAAAAAAGATGACCAATATACAGTTGTAGATATTGTATTAGAAAATATTTTGGGAGATGAACTAAGCTATAACTTAATCAAAAATGTTCAAATAATAGATGAGTTTGAGAGTAGCTACATTAAGAACAAAAACTCTGTAACATATCTGGCTAATCATTTGAAAGAATTAATTTAAAAAGAACACAGATTGAGATTTTATATGTTGATTTCTCTAGTCACTTTTCTTTTTATCTGGAAAAGGATTCCGGAGACCAAAGGAAAGACACTGGAAGAAATAGAGAATACATGGCAGGAAAATAAAACTTAAGTTGATCTTTTTTCACTGAATGAAATAAACATATCCCATTTTAGACATCAAATGATCAGCTAAAATGGGATATTTATTTGTACTTATCCTGAACTATCTTCCGAAGTCATCCTGTACTCTTACAATATCATCTTCATCAGAAGGATGAGAAGCATCGGTATGCTGCCAGATTTCAGCAACAACTCCCCAACCCTCTAAACCGATCAAACGGTGTCTCTCTCCCTGCTGAAGCTTTACCTGATCTGCCGGATGATATGTTTTCAATTCTCCTTCTTCATCGGTATTGCTTATTTTAATACCTACTGTTCCTTCCACTACCTGCCAGATCTCGGCTCTTCTGTGGTGATACTGCCAGCTTAATCTTGCTGCAGGAGCCACTATAAGAATTTTAGGACTTAATTTTCCTCCTATTCTTAAACGGTCTACATCAATTCCATCAAAATATTGGTTGGCAAAATCCTGTGCCTGGGTTTCATCAATCACAAAAAAACCACCCCATGGTCTTGTATCATCTTTTGCGGCAAGATTAAATCCTTGCGTCGCCAGCATTTTTTCTACTCTATCGAATATTTCTTTCTTTTCTGTACTCATACAGTTGTATTTGTAAGTTAAAATTATTTATTTGATTCTTCTTTTGACATTGAATATGGAAAATCTTTTTCCTGGGAACCTCTTTCTTTATTAGGTTGGCTATCCATTTTAAAATCCAGCACAGCACCTTTCATCAGTTCTTTATGGCTTAACCAGTTTTTGGAATAGGGCTGTTGGTTTACATTCAATGATTTTACATACAGGTTTTTGGAATTATTTTCTGGAGCTTTTATTTCAATTTTTTTGCCATTTTCAAGATGAATAGTAGCTTCTTTGAACAATGGAGCCCCTAAAACATATTGATCTGTGGCCGGTGTTACCGGATAAAAACCTAATGCTGAGAAAATATACCAGGCGGAAGTCTGCCCGTTATCTTCATCACCACAATACCCATCAGGTGTTGCCATATATAATTTATTCATAACCTGTCTTACCCAATATTGTGTTTTATAGGGAGAGCCCGCATAATTGTATAAATAAATCATATGCTGAATAGGCTGGTTTCCATGGGCATACTGTCCCATATTCATAATCTGCATTTCTCTGATTTCGTGGATCACGCTTCCATAATAACTGTCATCAAAAACCGGTGGCAGAGAGAAAACCTCATCCAGCTTGGCTTCAAATTTCTTTTTGCCTCCCATCAATGTGGCAAGGCCATCAATATCCTGAAAAACAGACCAGGTATAATGCCAGCTGTTTCCTTCTGTAAAGGCATCACCCCATTTGAAGGGATTGAAGGGTTTCTGGAAGTTACCATCCTTATTCTTACCACGCATTAGGCCCGCTTCCTTATCGAACACATTTTTATAATTGTAGGCCCTTTTTTTATAGATATCAATTTCTGAAGCTGGTTTTCCTAATGCTTTACCCAATTGGTAGATAGAAAAATCATCATAGGCATATTCCAGTGTCCGGGCTGCGTTTTCGTTAATCTTTACATCATAAGGAACATAGCCCAGCTTATTGTAATACTCTACACCTGCGCGTCCTACAGCTTCTATAGGTCCTTCATTATTGGCTCCGTGTTTTACCGCCTGCCAAAGGGTTTCTGCATCATACCCACGAAGTCCTTTTATATAAGCATCTGCCACTACGGATGCAGAATTGTTTCCAATCATAATATCTGAATATCCCGGACTGCTCCACTCCGGTAAGAAACCTCCCTCTTTATAGGCATTGGCCAATCCTTCCTGCATTTCAACATTGATCCCCGGATATACCAGATTCAGGAAAGGATACAAGGCACGGAATGTATCCCAGAAACCGGTTCCTGCAAACATTTTCCCATCCAGCACTTTGCCATTGTAAGGGCTCCAGTGCTTTATTTTATTCTGAGCATCAACCTCATATAATTTTTGTGGGAAAAACAAGGTTCTGTATAAAGAAGAATAAAAGGTTCTCATCTGCTGATCCGTTCCTCCTTTCACCTCTATTTTTCCTAATGTTTTGTTCCATATATTTTTAGCTTCGGTTTTTACCTGCTCAAAATTTTTGCTGCCAATTTCTCTTTTCAGATTCAGCTCAGCCTGCTCAAAGCTTATGAATGAAGAGGCTACTTTTGCATAAACAGCTTCTTTGTTTTTGAGTTTAAATCCAACTACTGCACCAGCGTGATCACTGGTAATTTCTAACTGATCATTGACCAGTTTATCATTTTTCCAGGCTCTTGTCAGCTCGAAATCTTTATCAAACTGAATCACAAAATAGTTTTTAAAATTCTCATATTTCCCTGTTGAATATCTGGTCGTATACCCCAGGATTTTTTTTTCTTTAGGAAGAATTTTAATGTAAGAGCCTTTATTCAAAGCATCAATGACTACGTAAGCACTGTCTGTTTTAGGAAAATCAAACTTAAAGAAAGAGGCTCTTTCTGTAGGTGTAATTTCAGTAGTTACATTAATATCAGCTAAGTATACACTATAAAAATAAGGGGTTGAAACCTCAGCTTTATGGCTGAACCAGCTTGCTCTGTCGTCCTCTTTAAATTTTAGCTGACCAACACCCGGCATAATAGAAAAAGCGCCATAATCATTCATCCATGGAGAAGGCTGATGGGTTTGTTTAAATCCTTTTATTTTATCGGCATCATAAGTATACGCCCATCCGTCACCCATTTTACCTGTCTGTGGAGTCCAGATGTTCATTCCCCAGGGAAGCCCGACTGCCGGATAGGTATTTCCATTGGATAAAGAAGGCTTAGACTGAGTTCCCATTAACGGGTTCACGTAATCTACTAGAGATACGTTCTGGCTGAATGCACAGACCTGTAATAAAAGAAAAAAAGTAGAAAATAGAGACTTCATTGTATCGTTTTATTATTTATTTAAGCTTTTTCAAAGCATAACTAGCTGCACCTAAGATGGCTGCATCTTCAAAAATAGCAGAAATTCTAACGGGCAAGTTAATATTATTCTTTGTTAAATTCTGAATAAACCGTTTCTCAAAGTAAGGATATGCTTTCGCAATATTCCCTCCTATTACTAAAACTTCGGGCTCATAATGGCTCACGTATTTTACGACAAATTCGGAAAAAGAATCTGCATATTCATCAAATATTTTGGTTTGTATTTCAATAGGTTTATCTAACAGTTCTTTGGTTCCTGAAACCTGCTCCCCCGTTAATTCAGCGTAATAATTAACAAACCAACGTGTTGCCAGATAGTCTTCACAAATAGAGTTTTTAAACGGTGAATCCCACAAATCTTCATCAGTCGCAAATTCCCCATTATAAAAAGTAGTCCCCAATCCTGTTCCCAATGTTACTCCAAAAACCTTGTTAAAATCCTGCACGCAACCTCCAAAAACTTCACCTTCCATAAAGGCCGCAGCATCATTCACAAAATGTATCCGATCCTGAGAAATAAACAATCTTTTGGCCAGTTCTTCTTTGATATTAACCTGATAGATGTCTATAAATTTCCCTTGCTGCATCAGGGATATTCCATTTTCATAATCGAAAGGTCCGGGCATTGCAATTCCCAATAAAAGATCCTCTTTATTCAAATCATGAGCTGCTTTATCAATCGCTGAAACCCATGCAGAAAAAATAATTTCTTTAGAGTCAAAAGAATCGACGTGCTCCCGCACATATGTTGAAGAAATGATTTCGCGTTTTTCAGGACTTACCTGAGCCAGCGTGATATGAGATCCTCCAATATCTATTCCTAGTATATTTTGCATTATTTTTCCAATTTATTTTCCTTCAAAAGCTATAACAACATCTGGGTTTTCATTATCCACAGAGTAACTATCAAATGTTAAGATATTATTTTTTAAATTATATTTTATTGATTTTTTATCTTTCAGCAAATAAGCAGAGCTAATCTTTTTAAATGGAAATTTCTCCAGCGTAATTGTTTTTCCTCCATTATTATTAAGAATATGAACGTAGATTTTACCCTCCTTCTGAGTGATTGCTCCCCATTTCTGTTTAGGCATATATCCTCCTCTTGTCCCATAGATACTTTCTCCATAAACTTTCATCCAATCTCCGATTTCTGTAAATGAGCGAATAAAAGGTTCCGGAATTTTACCATTAGGCATAGGTCCTACATTCATGAGTAAATTGGCGTTACTTCCTGCTGCATTGACCAATAAGTCTAAAAGCTCTTTCCCTGTTTTGTTCTTGTTATCTTTTAAGTCAAATCCCCAGGAGCCGTTTAAAGTTTCACAGGTTTCCAAAGGTAGCTGTGAGGTTTTCTGAAAGCTAAGTCCACCTTTATTTTCTCCCGGAATATCTCTTTCAAACATCTGAAAGTCTTCTCCCGCCAAAGGGCTAATATGATGGTTATTCCCTACAAGACACTGAGGCTGAAGCTTATGAATAAGTTCGTAGATCTCCGGCATTTTCCAATCTACATACGTTTTTTCGTTTCTGCCTGCCTTCTCTTCTTCCATCTGATCCCAATATCCATCAAACCAGATTCCGGAAACCTCACCGTATTGGGTTAATAATTCCGTCAGTTGATTTTTCATAAACCGGATATAGTCACCCCAGTTGCCTTTCTCAGTACGGCCGGTTCCTTTCCCGGTGCGGCCCGTCCAGTAAGAATAATCAGTTCTTGTCCAATCCAGCAGTGAATAATAAAAGACTATTTTTATCCCCTGCTTATGGCATTCATCCGCCAGTTCTTTTACCAAATCTCTTTTGAAAGGGGTATTCATAATATTAAAATCTGAATACTTGGTATCCCACATGCTGAATCCATCATGATGCCGCGTAACCAGTGTAATATATTTCACCCCTGCATTTTTAGCCATTGAAACATAATCTTTGGCATTAAATTCAATAGGATTAAAGAAACCTTTCAGTTTAGCATAATCATTCACCGGGATATTATCATTATTCATCACCCATTCTCCCCTGCCCAATTCACTATATAATCCAAAATGGATGAACATACCAAACTTTTCATTCTGAAATTCTGTTCTTGCTTTAAGATTAACCTGCGAAGGCTGGTCTTTCTGCTGTGAGAACCCTACATAAGAGCTCATCATCAGTGTTATTAATAGTACTTTTTTTAACATGATTTGGTTTTTTAAATTATTTTCTAAACTTCAACGGGTAAAACAGGTAAAACTGCCTTATGCCATAAGAACATAACGCAGTTTTTTTATTATATTTTATTTTACTTCACAAGTATTTTACCGGAAGATATCACCTTACCATTGGCTGATGTGATTTTGTAAAGATAAGTACCGGCTGGCAAATCCTGTGTATTAACTACATTATTATTTTGATTGATATTCTGTTTTTTAGACAATGTTCCGGAAGCTCCATACACTGATATTTCGCTTGCAGAACTGTCGTCAATTCTAAACTTAATATCTTCTCCTCTTTTAACAGGATTCGGATAAGCTGTACTTTCCTGTTTATTTTCAATTCCTTTTGCTGTTTTTACAGATAAAGATGAAGGACAAGGAACTTCTGTTTTCCAGTTCGCATCCGACATACTGATTAAAGTAGCGGAATGACCGTTTGGAGTAGCATCTACCGCTCCGTTTCCACTTCCGTCATCCATTTTCCAGTTGGCCTCCAGGCTCGTTGAGCTAGCCGCAATATCACATTTGTTATCCAGGATTTCCTGAGCGGTCAATGCTTTTTTCCATACTCTGAATTCATCCAGCGATCCGTTAAGTGCACGGGAGTTATCATAATTTCTGCCCATATAAAGGATACCGTTTGCTGTAAAATTGCCGGTAGCCACAGTACTTGCATCAAGATTACCATTGACATAGAGCTTCATAGCTGCACCATCATAAGTAGCTGCCACATGATACCATGTATTGGCATTAAGAGCTGTATTTCCGTTCAATTTTATCTGGGATGAACCAAAACTTAAGGTGAACTGCAGTTTATTGTTGGCAAGATTAGCATCTCCCAATCTTAGTATTGCGGAATTATTATCTCCCACTTCAATTCCGATTACTGACGAAATATAAGGGAAGGCGGTTTTGAATGCATTTACTTTTACCCAGCCTTCAAAGGTCACAGCATTTCCACTGAGATTAAATTGTCCGCCATTAAGGTATTGGCTGCTGCCGTTAAAAGAAAGAGATCTCGGACCAGGACTGGTAACAGGAACGATCCCACTATTGAATGGAGTATCTGCTGAATAGGCACTGGTGGTTGTTCCTCCGCATACAGACTGTATTTTCCATACATAGTTAGTGTTTGCAGTCAGATTCTGAAGGGTATATGTATTGGTGGTAATATTGGGAACTGTTGTCCATGTTGTGGCTGCTGAAGTTTTATATTGTAAAGTATAGGAAGCTGCTGTTCCTACGGTATCCCAGGATAATTTGGTGGTCGTTCCAAGGGTATTGGATGCCGTTAAATTGGATGGAGTGGCACATCCGTTTCCTGAGTTAAATCTTGGGGCAAAAATGTAGGTACTTTTTGACGTTGAAGAACAGTTAGACTGTATTCTCCAGTCGTATTCTGTATCAGCTGTCAGATTATTTACCACAATATTGCTTCCCGTGTAATTACTTGTTACATTCGTCCAGGTTGTTGAACCGGCCGGCTTATAATCTATATTGTAAGTCTGGAAGCCGCTGGAGGTCCAGTTTAATTTTGCAGAAGTTCCTGTAAGATTGCTGGTTCCTAATCCTAGCGGCGGATCACAGGCTGCTCCCTGAGTCCATGAATAAAGCTGGCCAGACAATAATGTATTTTGGTTATACAATATATTGGATCCTGTACTTAAATAGCTGGCCATGTTCGTTCCCGGCAGGTCATACCACATAAATACGCCATAGCCGTCATTTTTTGAATTGGTAGCCAAACTGGAAAGCGTAGAAGTAGAGGTATTATTGATCCATGTTGCCGCAGCAGAAAGCTTAGCTTTGGTAAGAGGAGGTACACTGGGAGCGCTGTATGTCCCGTAATAGGCATTCCAGCTGTAATCAATATAATTCCCGGCCTGATCTCCATTGTAGCTCTGTCTTGAAGTTGCAGGGCCCAGATAATAGAAGGTAATCAGTTTATCAGGCATTGCCGCTTTAAGCTCCTGCAGCAGCATTACAAAAGAGCTGCTGTTGGGCTGTCCTGTTCCGTTATTTCCATAATCAGCATATTCATCGTCCAGGTCTACCCCATCCAGGCCGTATGTATAAACAGTATTTGCTATTTGTAAGGCAAAATCTTTCGCAGCTTCCCTATTCGGAAAGTTGGAGATCCCGGCTCCCTGGTGATTTCCCAGAATATCAAGTAACACCTTAATTCCTTTTTGCTGTAAAGGTTTCACATACGTATTGACATCATTCAATACTTTAGTAACATTGTTATTGTTTGAGATGTAGGCTCTGCTTTTGGACACATCATAATTAATGTTGGCTGCAAAAATAATAGCGACATCAAAGAGCTGTTTTCCACTGTTCTGCAGGGTATAGGATCCTGCATTCAGCATATTGTTGTTATTTACTTCCACATAGCATATTCCGACAGGATTATTAAGCTGTTGTGCATTGAGAAGAGAACCTGACTGAAGCATCATTGCCATCAGCGCCATAAAAAAGGATTTTTTTTTCATAGTATAAAATTATTTTGATGTTTTTGGTGTTTGGATTTTATATACTACTCCCCGGGTATGCCCATTTTAAAGAAACATACCTAATATAGAAAGGCAATATAAAATAAGGGGGCTATGTCAGCAGCTCCGGGTTTTCATTAAAGGTTTTCCATAATAATTCTCCAAATAAAGTATTCGACCATGCGAACCATTCTCTGGTGAATTTTTTGTCGTTGTCTTTATGGAAGGACTCATGCATAAAGCCTGTCCCACCGTGCGTTTTCTGTAAGGTGTCTATGCACCATTTAATCTCACCCGTATCTTTGGTGGTGAGTGCTTTCATAATGATACTCATCGGCCAGATCATATCAAGTCCAATGTGTGGTCCTCCTATACCTTCTGCCAGTTTACCCTTGAAAAAGAATGGATTATTTTCTGACCAGACGAATTTTCTTGTGTTCATATACACAGGGTCATCTGCTTTTACGGCATCTAAATAAGGCAGACCTAATAAACTAGGGCAATTGGCATCATCCATCAGGTTATAACTTCCAAAGCCATTGACTTCAAAAGCATATATTTTTCCATATTCAGGATGATTATAAATTCCATATTTTTTAATGGCAGCATCCACCTCATCGGCAAGGCTTGTAAGTTGCTGAGCCAATCCTTTTTCATTTTTGATCTGAGAAACCATCTCTGCTGCCTGACGTAGGCTTATTACCGCAAATAAATTAGAAGGAATTAAAAATCCATAAATCGTAGCATCATCACTTGGACGGAACATAGAGCTGATCAGCCCAACAGGTTTTGTAGGATATCCATATCCTCCCATAGGAACCCCATCTGTAGCCCAAGCCGTTGTACGTTCAAATTTGTAAGGCCCCAGATCTTTTTTCCTCTGCTGCTCTGTAAATGTCTGCAGCGTAAGTTTAATGCCCTGCAGCCAATTAGCATCAAAAGGTTTTGTATCTCCTGTTGTTTTCCAAAAATGATAAGCCAGACGGATAGGATAACACAATGAGTCTATCTCCCACTTCCTTTCATGGGTACCGGGTTTCATATCTGTATGATCATATTCTTTCCACTTACTTATTTTTTTGTCATCATTATAAAATGCATTGGCATAAGGGTCTTTAAGAATAAACTTCGTCTGTTTATAGATAACCCCTGAAATAAGTTTGTGAAGTTTTTCATCCTTCTTTGAAAACTGCAGATAAGGAAAAACCTGGGCAGAGCTGTCACGGAGCCACATGGCATCAATATCACCCGTAATCACATACGTATCCGGAGTTCCGTTGCTTTCACTGTAAAAAACAGTCGTATCTAATGTATTCGGAAAACAGTTTTCAAAAAGCCAGTTTAATTCTTTATTTTTTACTTTCTTTTTAAAAGCTGCAATAGCACTTTCTACGGATTCACTGGTAAAATGTCTTTTATCCTTTGGAACACGAACAATAGGAAAATCGTCCATAACCAGATTCTTAGCAAAAACATTCTGTGTAAACAGCAATCCGGCTCCTGCCAGTGCACTTGTTTTAATAAAATTTCTCCTTTCCATTGATACTTTTATTTCGTTTATTTTTATGAGTCTTATTTTACAGGCTTACTTCCCATTACAAATCTCAGCTCTCCGCCATTCATAATATCACTGTGGTTCAATTCCCAGCTCTTGTACTCTTTCCCATTCAGGAACATTTTCTGAACATAGATATTTTTATCGGATATCTTGTCCGCTACCACGGTAAATGTTTTCCCATTTTCCAGCTGCAATGAAGCTTTAGGAAACTGAGGAGCGCCAATTGCATAGACTGGTTTCCCCGGTGTCACCGGATAAAATCCTAATGAAGAGAAAATATACCATGCTGACATTTGTCCGCAGTCTTCATTATTCACAATTCCATCAGGCTTAGCTGCATACATATTATCACGGATATATTTAATCATTTTCTGAGTCTTATAAGGACTTCCCGCATAATTATACAGATATGGAACATGATGCCCCGGTTCGTCTCCAAATCCTAAAGAACCGATGAATCCTGAAATATCCACATGCTGTTCTCCCTGCATATTAAGAGCTTCTGTAAATGTTTTATCCAGTTTTTCTTCAAAACCTTTTTTCCCTCCGTACAGGTTCATCATTTCATCAATCTGATGAGGGACAAAAAAATCATATGCCCAGATATTCCCTGAAACCCAATGCGGCTGAAGCTTTTTCCAGTCGTTCAGTGCAAAATCTGCTAAGAATTTTCCATCTTTCTGTCTTGGCCAGAAATGGTTATTTTCTTTATTGAAGGTGTTCAGGAAGTTCATGGAACGTTTTTTATAGACTTCTGCATCCTCTTTTTTACCCAGTTTTTCTGCAAGCTGCTGAATACACCAGTCATCATAAGCATATTCAAGAGTGGCAGAAACAGAAGCTCCGTTCTCTGAAGGAGAATATCCCAGCTTAATATAATCGTTGAGACCTCCTCCGCCGTCACTGCTGCTCATTTTATCTGTTAAAGAAGCATCTTTCATGGCAGCAAACGCTTTTTCAGCATCAATACCCGGTACCCCCTTTGAAATAGCATCCCAAATGACCGATACACTGTGATAGCCAAGCATACAGAAATTATCATATCCGCATAGTTCCCAGATGGGCATATGGTCTTTACGGTCTGTATATCTGCTGATCAGGGAATTGGCAAATTCTTTGGTATGTTTCTGATCCATAATGGTCAGCAGAGGATGGGTTGCTCTGAAGCCATCCCAGTAAGAATAGGTGCTGTAGTTGGTAAACCATTTGGTATTCATGTTTTCCTGAGCTGCCACATAATCTCCGTTGGTATCCATATAAAGGTTAGGAGCTATAAATGTATGATAAACCCCTGTGTAGAAAATCTTTCTCTGACTGTCTGTACCTCCTGTCACCTGAAATCTTCCGATAAGGTCTCTCCATGTCTTTTGTGCCGTTTCTTTAGCTTTTGCAAAATCCACATTCGTAGCCTCAGCATCAAAGTTCTCCTGTGCATTTTCTGTACTTACCGGAGATAAAGAAACTTTCACTTCGATACTTTCATTATCTTCTGTAGAAAACCTTACAAAAGCTTTCGCGTCCTTAGCAAGGGCAATTTTTTCGTTATTTTTTATTTTCCCTTCCGCATACACCCCGTAAGATTTAAACGGTTTTGAAAACTCCATCACGAAATAAGCAAATCGCTTACCTCCCCAACCATTGCTGTAGCAGTATCCTTTTATTTTATTATTGCCTTCTACACTCACCAGGGTATGGTAAATATTTCCAAAAATTTTATTGGTCGGATCAATAATGATATTGGATTCATCACTCTTGGGGAATGTATACTTATGAAATCCCACTCTTGGGGAAGCGGTAAGCTCGGCTTTGATTCCATAGCTGTCAAGCATTACAGAATAATATCCCGGTGCCGCCGTTTC
Source organism: Chryseobacterium sp. Bi04 (assembly GCF_918698085.1). Lineage (GTDB taxonomy): Bacteria > Bacteroidota > Bacteroidia > Flavobacteriales > Weeksellaceae > Chryseobacterium. The sequence continues at coordinate 666,158 of NZ_CAKKLP010000001.1, read as the reverse complement.
TTTTTCATGGCTAAATTTTGAGCGGTAACCTGTCTCAGGCTTATCTTCTGATCCCGGAACCATCTTTACCTGACCCACAGTAGGCATAACCAGAATATCTCCAAGATCTGCCCATCCTGTTCCACTAAGGTGATTATGACTGAATCCCATGATCGTCTTACTGCTGTAATGGTAACCGGAACACCAGTCCCAGTCTCCACTTTTTGTATTCTGATCGGGGCTTAGCTGAATCATCCCAAACGGTGTGGTAGCTCCCGGAAACGTATGGCCGTGGCCTCCTGTTCCGATAAAAGGATCTACCCAGGACAAGATATCACCCTTTTGTTGTTGGGCATTCACCGTAGAAACCAGGACTGTAAAAAAACAGATAAGCAATTCTTTTTTCATGATAAGAGTATCAGTATTTTTTTATTTTAAAAATTGGTTTAAAAATATGAAAACCATTACAAAGATCCCAATAATAAAGGGAATTAAGCTGATCAACATATTAAAGAACCTCATTTAGATTGAATTTTTTTTCATAAAATCAATAATTTCTGAAATATATCCAAACGCTATAGCCACCACTGTATCGGCAGCACCATAATATACGCTTACTTTATCCCCTTCAGTTAGTGCAGCACATGGGAAAACCACATTCGGCACGTCTCCTGTCAGTTCATACACTTCTGCCGGAGCCAGCAGATAAGGCTTTGTTCTGTACAATACTTTTGTAGGATCTTCAAGATCCAGTAATGCCGCTCCCATTGAATATCTGAACCCTCTGCAGGTATTGATTACCCCATGATAGAAAAGCAGCCATCCTTCTTCTGTTCTGATAGGAACCGGACCTCCCCCGATTTTTGTACACTGCCATGCACTGTCTTCAAAAGGCGTTACTTTCATTACGCAACGGTGCTCTCCCCAGTATTTCATATCAGGACTGTAGCTGATATAAATATCTCCAAAAGGTGTATGCCCGTTATCACTCGGGCGGCTCAGCATCGCATATTTTCCATTGATTTTTTCAGGGAAAAGCACTCCATTTCTATTGAACGGCAGAAAAGCATTTTCGCACTGGAAAAATTCTTTAAAATCAAAAGTATATCCAATTCCGATGGTAGGTCCGTTATATCCGTTACACCATGTAATCCAGTAACGATCTTCGATAAAAGTAACGCGGGGATCATATTTGTAGTCAGATTCAATCATCTCTGTGTTTCCGGCCTTCATTTCAATTGGGTCATGATTGATTTTCCAGTTGATTCCATCTTTACTGAAACCTGCAAAAATATTCATCTGTACCGCTTTGTTATCACAACGGAACACCCCTGCAAATCCATCCTCAAAAGGAATCACTGCACTGTTGAATATACTGTTTGACGTTGGTATTGCATATCTGTTAATGATCGGGTTTTCGGAAAACCTCCACATGATATCATTGCTACCTTCCGGGCGATCCTGCCATGGGATCATTACTGATTGAGCTGTCATAAAGTATTTTTACTTTTTTATTTAAATTTGTTTACTAATTGATTTATTGTTCTTTTTGATTTTCCGAATACGGGAACGGCACCCATAATGTGACAAGAAATGCCGGAATAGTGGCCACCAGTACCCAGATAAAAAACATTTTATACCCTATCCAGTCGCTGATCATTCCACTGAACATTCCCGGAATCATCACCCCAAGATTCATAATCCCTGTTGCAAATGCATAATGGGCAGTTTTATGTTTCCCCGGGGCAATCTGCTGCATCATATACAGCATAAGTCCCACAAATCCAAAGCCGTATCCAAAATACTCCACCACCACCGCAATTCCTACCGGTAAGAGGTCTGCAGGCTGGTAGTATGCTAATAAGGCATAGACTATAAATGGAATATTGAATGCCGAGCATAGCCATATCAATGATCTTTTCAATCCGCGGGCTGAAATAAAATAGCCTGCCAGTACAGATCCTAAAATAAATGCTGCAGAACCATACGTTCCATAAATAAGTCCAATATCTGATGTTGATAATCCTAATCCTCCTGAAGATCTTGGTGCTTTAAAAAATAACGGAGCAATTTTTATAGCAAATCCTTCAGCAAAACGGTACAAAATAATGAACAGTACAGACCATAGGATATTCTTCTTTGTAAAAAAGGAAGTAATAACTTCCAGCAATTCTTTACGGACATTTCCTGCTGTTTTTTTATCTTCCTCTGATACTTCTTTGGTTTCTTTTGGAAGGATCAGGTAGTGATATATGGCTAATACAAAAAACAATAAAGCATAAATCACCATAATGATCATCCATGCATGGGTTACCCCTTTTGTTTTTTCTAAAACTCCGGCAAAATAAACTAATGCCCCACTGCTGATAATTTTGGCCAGATTGTAAAAAGCTCCCTGCCAGCCTATATATTTTGCCTGCTCTTTATTGGTCAGGAAACTGATATAGGTTCCGTCTGCTACCACATCATGAGTAGCTCCACAAAAGGCAATAACCGCAAAAAGAGCAATACTGTATTTGAAAAAATCCGGCAAAGGAAGGCTTAATGCCACCAAAGCAAATAAAATTCCTATCGCAAACTGGGTAACCACAACAAAGAACTTTTTGGTTTTATAGATCTCCAGAAAAGGACTCCAAAGAGGCTTCAACGTCCATGAGAACATAACAAGAGCTGTCCAAAATGTAATTTGAGCATCTGAAACTCCCATATCTTTATACATAATCCCGGAAACTGCATTAATGGTTACAAAGGGCACTCCCATTGCAAAATATAATGTGGATATCCAAAGGATGGGTTGTATCGAACGGGTTACAGAGTTGTTTTTTCCCATATTAAAATAAGATTCTAAGAAAAAGAGGACATCTCAAAATTTCATTCCGACTTAAAACGAAACTATAGAAGAATAAATTGTCGGAGATTCTCCTCTCCTTACGAAATGACTACTCAGGTACAACTGATTTTTTGAGATGCCTCTGTATATAAATGATTCTGATTAATTATAATTTCTTATCCCACCATAATTTTGTTCCTCCATTATCTGGTCCATTAAGCATTTGTGAAGCCTGTTGATAATTATAAAGAGACGTTTTTGTATCTGTAGTGAAAGGAATTCTTCGAATCATTGCCTCTGTACTGATCAGTCCGCCACTATCATTTTGTCTGATTTTGAACAAAATAGGGTAACCCGTTCTTCTTTGTTCAGCCCATGCTTCAGGTCCGTTGGGATAAAGGGATAACCATTTTTGGGTAATAATTCTTTCTAATTTTCTTTCAGGAGAATCAGCATTGTTCCAGGCAATGGTAATGGTGCTCAGCTGAGTATCTCCGATATTGATGTTGTTGGCAGCATTCTTAGGGTCAATATAAGGCGCTTCGGTAGCCGTCGTGTTGGTAAGATAAGCTGCTACATCTGCACTTTTACCCCATTCTCCAAAAGATTGTTTTACACCGCTTTCATAATTGGTTTGGGCATCTCCAGCGCCTGCATAACCTCTCAAAGCAGCTTCAGCCTTCAGGAACCAACCTTCCGCAGCAGTAAATAATTTAAGTTTTCCATTTGTTCCGGAGAAATAATCTCCATTAGCTGATTTTGCCTGTGGCTGAGAAAAGCCTCCGTAAGTAGTTTTTCCATTTAACAAATCTATTCCCTGACGAATTCCGATATATTTTCCCTGAACCTGGCTGTCTGTTGCAGGAATTGCATATGCAGGCAGCCTTGGGTCATTATACCCGTTCATATAGGCCATTAAAGGAGCTCCTATCAAACAATCTCCCCAAGAGTAGATGATAAAACTCAATTCAGATTGTCCTACACTGATCAAGGCATTATCAGCATTATCAGTAATCAATCCTGCAGATGATGCAAGCGCTTCTTCAGCATATTGCTTTGACTTTGCAGGATCGGCATAGCTCATTCTCATAGCTAATCTCAACTTAAGAGAGTTTGCAAATTTTGCCCATTGGCCAATATTTCCATTAAACACCAAGTCTGCTCTTTTCAGTGCAGATTTATCTCCTTCATTTTCTCCAGCAGGCATATTCTGTACTTTCTGCAAATTAATAATAGCCGCACTAAGGTCATTGATAAAATATTGGTATGCATCCTGCTGGGAGTCAAAATCGGTTACTCCGTTAGCATTCGGTGTTTCATATTTACTGTATACTACCGGGCCATGGTTATCTGATACTCTTGCAGCAGTGAATACTTTTAATATTTTTTTAACCGCAAATGTAGCGGTAAAGTCTACATCCGGGTAGAAATTTTTAGCAGCATTGTCAATGATGATAGAATAATTAAAAATATCCTGTTGTCTTGCAATAATCCTATTATTCCACCCATCCATCATAAAGTAGGACATATTATTTTTTCCCCCATTAAACTGAGTTGCCGTACTGAACATGCCACTGAACATATCTGCACTCAGATTGGGATACAGCTGATAATCTGATTGCAGACCTCTTTGAATGGATTTCAGAGGATTTACAACCGCATTATAATCTGCATAAAAGTTTTCAGGATCTCCCAGTTTTTCCTGGTTATATTGGTCTAGATCACCACATCCTGAAACGGAAAACAATACTATTGCTCCGAATGCCAATGTTTTAATATTATTGAATTTCATTTTCGTTAAATTAGAAGTTAGCCTTTAATGATAGTCCGATAGATCGTGTAATAGGAAGTCCGAATGAATCAACTCCCACTCCCCCCGGTGTATTTCCGGATACCTGTTCAGGATCAAATGGTGCTTTTTTATAGAAGAAGAACAGATTAGTTCCCACCAAACTTACGGTAGCATTTCTCATATATTTTGTATTAATATCAAAAGTATATGAAATAGATGCCTGACGCAGACGAACTGTTGTAGCATTGTACATATAGGCTTCATCAATTCCGGTGCCCATACCTCCGGCACCTCCGGTTCTTTTATAGTAAGCTTTTGGATCGGTTATTCCAGTATAGGCTTGTCCTGCCAAAGGTGTTCCCGGAGCATAAACAGCATTCGGGATAGACACTCCTCCGGCATCTCTTGCATCAGCAGTAGTCTGGCTTACACCATACAAATCATTTGCTTTCTCCGTAAGAGATAATACTTTACCTCCAAATTTACCATCAATAAGGAAAGATATTCCCAGTTTACCAATATTAAAAGAGTTATTAAACCCTAGAATAAATTTGGGATTTGGATTACCTAAATATTGCGGATCTCCTGTAGTGCCTAATGGAACTCCATTGGCATCTACTAAAACACGGCCTTGATCATCTCTTTGGAATTTAACTCCATAAAGATCTCCAAAAGACCCTCCCAGCCTAAGCTTTGTAAAATCTCCTCCTCCTGTTAGTGAGAAAAGCTGTTTTTCTGAAATAGGTAAACTTGATGGAAATAATTCAACAATTTCATTTTTGTTTGCTGAAGCATTTAATGTAGTTGTCCAACCAAATTTTTCTGTATTAAACACTTTGTATGATACGGATGATTCAAAACCTGTATTGCGTATCTTTCCGGCATTAATGTAATACGAACCTGATGGAATTCCTCCAAAGTTAGAACCTATCGTGGTCTCTAACAATTGATTGGTAGCATTGGAATTATAATAGGTAATATCAAAATTTAACCTGTTATTAAGCATTCTTAGTTCCGTTCCTGCCTCAAATGTTTTATTAAGTTCCGGTTTTGGTATCAGTTCTGCTCTGTCGGTAACAAACGAACTTTTTGGATATACAATAGTTCCTGCATCTACTCCATAAGAATAGGCATTATAATAAGCAACCATTGCATTAGATATATTCGCTGGTAACCCCAACCCCACACTGGCATAAGAAGCCCTTACTTTCCAGAAATTAAATATTTCCGGAAGCTTAAAAACTGAAGATAATATAGCATTAGCACCTATAGATTCGTAGTCAAACCCACTTCTTCCGGTTAATGCCAAAGTAGAATCCCAATCGTTTCTAAAGGTCATATCAATATAGAACATATTTTTATATCCTACAGAAGCACTTGCAAAAACTGATCGAACCTGTTTCTTTAGGTTCCAATAAATATTGTGGTATCCATCCCCTGGACTTCTGTCTACGTTCCATTGCAGGTTGTTTAATGCAAACAAATTTGGATTTGCCAAGTAAGCATTATCAACCTGTGTTACTTTATTACTGGTAGAATTTACACTTCCTCCTATCGTAAAGTCCAAAGAAATAGATTCACTTAACTTCGGGCTACCGATAAGCAAAACATCGCCGTAGGTAGAAGAATTTTCATATACATTCTTAAGAATTCTTCCATTTTCACCTCCAGCCAACAAACTTGGTGCTGAAAATGCAGAAATATCACGCTGGCTATCCGAACTATTCCAGCTATAGTTTCCTCTTACCCTTGCCGTCAACCATGGATTGATTTCATAAGATAACGTAACTGCACTGTATGCATTTTTATTTTTAACTGCTACCTGATTTCTGTTTAAAATCCAATAGGGATTCTGTGTTTCCGGATTCCCTTTAAAGGCCCCGTCAGGTTTTACCTCCCACCAGTTTTGTGCAGGTAATAGCCTGCTTTTATTTAAATAGGAATAATTATCTGGGCCATACTGATCAAAATCCACTCCTCTCGGCAACCAATATAAACTTACCAACGGTGAAAAAGAAGCCCCAGGAGTTTGTCTGTTTTTAGAATCCTGTAAAGAGCCTATGAAGTTAGCATCCAATGTTAATTTATCATCCAAGAACTTGCTTGAGTTTCTGAAAGAGATGTTATACTGATCAAAATATGACATTGGAATAACTCCTTTATTGGTTGTATTTCCAATAGAAAAGTAGTTGGTTGATTTTTCATTTCCTGACTGAAAAGAAAGGCTGTTAACCCATGTCGTTCCTGTTTGTAAGAAATCTTTAAGGTAATCCTTGGAACCTCCTTTTGCACCCCAACTCTCAATATTATCCCCCGGAACCTGGCCAGATACAGATGGATCATAAGATAAATAGCTGTGCTGCAGTTTTGGAAGACTGTATGCACGTTCTACAGTTAAGCTGGTGCTATAAGAGATAGAACTCCTTCCTATTTTTCCTTTTCTTGTGGTAATCAATATGGCTCCATTCCCTCCTGCAGAACCATACAATGCTGACGCAGAAGCCCCTTTTAAGAAATTGATACTTTCAATATCGTCCGGATTGATCGAGCTCAATACATCTCCGGGATCCGGCATATTGGAATACTGGCTTATATCCGCAGATTTCCCTGATCCGTTAATAATAGGAATCCCATCGATTACATACAATGGCTGGCTGTTAGAAACGGACTTATTCCCCCTCATAATCACCCTTACAGAACTTCCTACTCCGTTTGTTCTATTGATCTGCACATTAGAAACTTTCCCATTGATAGAATTTAAAAGATTGGGAGTTTTCACTTCTGTAAGCTCATCTCCACCAATCTGCTGGCTGGAGTAAGTAAGAGACCGAGCCTGTCTTTTTATCCCCAAAGAAGTGACAACGACCTCCTGAATATCGGTTGCCTTCGTGGTGTCGGCTGCTTTTTTCTCCTGTGCGCTTGCAAAAAAGGAAAAAACTAATAGAACCGGTATAACTGCTTTTCTCATAAGGTTTAGATTAGTTAGATTTATTTGAAAATCAATCACATCCCTTTAAATAGTTCCTTAGTGTTTAATACAAAATTCTTTTATTTTTTAAGCAATAAAATGCTCTTTATGTATTAAATAATTTAAAGTTTTGTTAAGATTTAATTCATATTAGCAAATCTAAATTTTGTTGGCAGTCCGATATAATACTATTTTGTCATAAAACGATATTATTCTTTCATACAATTTTAAATTCCTATCACAAATAAGTGATTTACAACAATATACAATACTCTGAAAGCATGTAATTAAAGAGATTTTATTTCACTTTTTATTTAAAAAAAAGATCCGATAATCAAATCCGGATCTCTGATAAAGTATTTTATTAAGTTTAATAGACTATTCAATTTTTTTAACTCCCTTAAACTGCTCTTTAAACTCTGTAGGAGTTGTTTTCTTAATAGATTTAAAGACTTTATTAAAATTGGCAATATTATTAAACCCTGCCTCAAAAGCGATTTCAAAAACGGTAAGATTTTTTTCCATCAGCCAGCGGGCAGCATAGCTGATTCTTATTTCATTAAGGTAATTAACAAAAGTTTTCCCTGTCCTCTTTTTAATAAACCTGTTAAAAGTAACATTACTCATATTGATAAGGGAAGCGACATCATCCAGAGTTATTTTATTTTCAAAATTTTTGTGAACAAAATCATGAACAATCTTCATTTTATCATTATCCGCAAAACTTTCAAGCTCTATGCTGTAAGAGGATAAAAACGTTTTATCTTCCGCAATTGCCAGTTCATTAAGGATCTTCATCATTTCTATAAAAGATTCAAAGCTGTTCATTTTTGACAGGTTAAGAAACGAGTCCTTTAGTTTTTCAGCCGTCTCAGTAGAAAACAGAATTCCTCTGATGGAATCCTTTACCAGGTTACTGATGGGTTTCAGGATATTTTTTTGCATTAAAGACTGGCTAAAGAAATCCTGATTAAACTGTATGGTGATCTCGTGCGTTTTCCTGTTCTTACAATTATGATTTGCCCAACAATGCGGCAAATTGGGACCTATAAGTACCAATTCGATATTACCTATTTCCCCGGTATGGTCTCCTACCATCCTTCGATATCCTTTTCCTTTATAGATAAAATTGATTTCAATTTCGGGATGATAGTGATAGGGAAAATCAAAGGAAGCCTTGATCCTGTCGAATACAAGAAAACTGTCTTCCGGAGAGAGTGGAGTTATTTCTCTCAAAATATTTTCTAATTCACTCATGCAGCAGTTTTGAAAATAATTAAATAATAAAGGCGTAGTACAAATCTTTGTAAAAGTGATAAAATAATATCAATGTAAAAATATATTTTTAATTTTTTTTATTCGCAAAATGGTTCCGATATCACAATACAGCACTGTTCAAATAATTAATCCTTTTGAAATCGTGCTTTTTTGTATCTTTAAAATTAAAGTTATAATATGCCACAACAGCTTATTTTTGAAGATCACTATAAAAGACTTGGACTGGAAATATTCTCAGAAAAGAATCTGAAAGACGTAAACGGGAATCAGTTCAGTTCAGATATTAAAGTCTTTTTTATTCCTGCAGGATATGAGCTTACGGTAGATTTCAATCATTACAGCACACAAAAGTCTTCCCTGTTCTTTCTTACCAATCAGCACCTGGTTATAGAAAAAGGAAAAGAAGAATCTGTATTATTGTACTATAACCGCGATTTTTACTGTATCCAGATTCATGATAAAGAAGTAGCCTGTGACGGTCTTCTTTTTCATAATGTCTTTGAAATACCTTTTGTAGAACTTGACCGTGAAGAAACCGGGATCATTAAAAACCTGTTTCAAAACATCCAAAGCGAACTCGAGTGGAAAGACTCTTCGGCTGAAGAAATGATCAGAACCTATGTAAAACAGATTATTATCCGGGCTACCAGACAATGGAAAAAGCAAAATTTAAATAATGATATTATAAAAATTCCGGGCAGTGAGCTTGATATTTTCAGAGACTTCAGCAGACATCTGGAAATTCATTTCAGAGAAAAACATACTGTAGCAGATTATGCAGAGCTGCTGCACATTGCTCCAAAAACGTTAACCCATAAGTTTAAAAATTTACAGTTGGATTCTCCCAACCAGTTTATTATCAACAGGATTTTATTGGAAGCCAAAAGGCTCCTTTTTTATACTGATAAACCCGTTAAAGAAATCGCCTATAACCTGGGATATGAAGATCCTGCCTATTTCAACAGGCTTTTTACCAATAAAACGGGAAGCACTCCCTCCAATTTCAAGAAAAATTACAGTTCGGGAAAAAAGTACAATATTTAAGTCTTTTTATCTATTGAAAATGGTATACCACCAGCATATCTTTGTAACATCAAAAACAATTCATATTAAAATAAAAAACAAACATTATGAGACGTAACGCAACAGCCGTTTGGAACGGCACCATCAAAGAAGGTAAAGGACATTTAACAACACAAAGCACTACTTTAAACCAGACTCAATATTCTTTCAACAGCCGTTTTGCTGATGGCGTGGGGACAAATCCTGAAGAATTATTGGCCGCAGCTCACGCAGGATGCTTTACGATGAAGCTAGACGCAGAACTTTCACAAGCCGGCTACAATCCTGAAGAGCTTAAAACAACTTCTGTAATCACTCTTGATCCAAACATTGGGAAAATTACAAAATCTGAATTGACTTTAACAGCTAAAGTTCCAGGAATTTCTGAAGAAGAATTCCAGAAATATGCTAAAATTGCTGAAGAAGGATGTCCTGTAAGTGCCGCTTTCAATTTTGAGATTACTTTGAATGCTACTTTAGAACAGTAAATTCAAATTTATGATATATTAAATCTGAGTCTTATAAGTTCTCAGATTTAATTTTCAAACAAAATATACCGAGTGGTATATTTTTGTATATTTGTATTCAGAATTATACCCCAATATGTCGAAGGCAGAAAAAACGAAACAGCATATCATCGAAAAAACAGCAACTTTATTTAACACAAAGGGCTATATTTCTACATCCCTATCGGATATTACAGAAGTCACCGGTCTTACCAAAGGTAGTATTTATGGAAATTTTGAAAATAAAGATGAAGTGGCTATTGAAGTTTACAAATACAATGCTGGACTATTAAGTAGAACAATCCAGCATTCTTTTGGGGATGAATATCCTACATCAGCTGAAAAGCTTCATGCTTTTGTCGCTTTTTACAGAAAAAACTGGCCTGTTGTCTTTTCCAATGGAGGCTGTCCCCTGATGAATGCTGCCACAGAAGCAGATGACTCTTTTCCGGCTCTTAAGCCCCATGTCAGAAGTTCTTTTGAACTATGGATGGCAAAAATATCAACAGTCATTATACAAGGCCAAAAAAACGGAGAAATTAATGAGAAGGTAGATGCTGAGAAATATGCCTCTCTATTTATTATGCTTATTGAAGGTGGAATTCTGCTTTCAAAAACCATGGATACCCAAAGTTTTCTGAATGATGCCCTGGATAAAATTACCCACATGATTGATCATGAATTAACTATTCTTCCATCATAAATTTCACCACATGGAAACAAAAAAAGTGGCTATTGTAGGATACAACAGAATCCCATTTGCCAGAATGAATACAGCCTATACAGAACAGGGAAACCAGGATCTTTTACTGGCAGCCCTCAATGGTTTGATAGACCGCTACAAATTAAAAGATAAGCTTCTTGGAGAAGTTGCTGGTGGTGCTGTGATCAAGCATATTTCAGAAAGTAACCTCATCAGAGAATCCGTCATGAATACCTCTCTTCATCCTGCTACTCCGGCTTGTGACCTTCAACAGGCTTGTGATACAGGGATTGAAGCTGCCATTTATATCGGAAATAAAATTGCCCTTGGTCAGATAGAAAGCGGTATTGCCTGTGGTGTAGAAGCTATGAGTAATATTCCTTTTGAGTCTTCTGTCAGATTAAGAAAAGCACTCTTAAAAGCCAATAAAGAAAAATCTGCATTTGGGAAACTGAAACACCTGCTAAGCCCGAAACTGAAAGACTGGATGCCTGTCCCCTATAAAGGACAGGAACCCAAAACAGGACTTGTCATGGGTGAACACACTGAAATTACGGCCAAATATTATCAAATTTCCAGAAAGGAACAGGATGAGCTGGCATTTAAAAGCCATCAAAATATGGCAAAAGCTTATGACGAAGGATTTTTTGATGATATGATTACTCCAGCTTTTGGTTTGGATAAAGATAATAATCTTCGCCGTGATACCAGCCTGGAAAAACTTTCTCAGCTAAAACCAGCTTTTGATAAGCAAAATGGCACTCTAACAGCCGGAAACTCCACTCCTTTTACCGATGGAGCCTCCGCCGTTTTGCTGGCCAGTGAAGAATGGGCCAAAGCCAATTATCTTCCAATTTTAGCCTATATTACTTTTTCAGAGTTGGCAGGGATAGAATATGTTGAAAACAAACAGAATCTACTTTTAGCTCCTGTTTTTGCAGCAGAAAGGATGCTTAAAAAGGCCGGGATGGGCCTTGAAGATTTTGATTATTATGAAATTCATGAAGCTTTTGCGGCTCAGGTATTAGCCACTATAAAAATCTGGGAAGATGATGAGCTTGCTAAAAAGTTCGGCTTAGAAAAGTCTTTAGGAAAGATTGACAGGAATAAACTGAATGTGAAAGGAGGAAGCCTTGCAGCAGCACATCCATTTGCAGCAACCGGTGGGAGAATTATTGCCACATTGGCCAAACTTCTTAATGAAAAGGGAAGCGGAAAAGGATTTATTTCTATCTGCGCCGCCCGTGGACAGGGTATCACAATGATTTTAGAAAAGTAAAAATACAATAATAAAAGAGTTTTTAACGGCAAAAATTCTTTTGCTATGCCACAAATAATATATCTAAATATTCGTGTATAGCGAAAGAAAATTGATAATATTGCAAGTTAAAACTAAATTGATACAATAAAGAAGTAAAATAGACTGTAGATACATTGATAGTAGTTTATAGAAATTTTGCCTATTTAAAATTAGTAACTAGATATGAAAAGAGTTGTCATTACAGGATTAGGCGCCGTGACGCCTTTAGGAAATAATGTCGAAGAATTTTGGCAAAACAGTATTAACGGGGTTAGCGGTGCTGGATTAATCACTCATTTCGATACTGAAAAATTTAAGGTACACTTTGCCTGTGAGGTTAAGAATTTTGATCCGAAAGTTTACCTGAACCATAACGAAGTAAAAAGAAGCGATCTGTTTACACAATATGCTCTGTATGCATCCTCAGAAGCCATTCAGGATTCCGGATTGGAGCTTGAAAAAATGGATCCTTTTGATACCGGAGTCATCTGGGGTACAGGACAAGGCGGTATGTGGACCTTTGAAAAAGAGGTGATGGATTTTGCTCAGGGTGATGGTACACCGCGTTTCAATCCATTTTTCGTTCCTAAGTTCATTGCCAATATGGCCTCGGGAATGATTTCCATGAAATATGGACTTCAGGGAATTAATTACACCACTATTTCTGCTTGTGCTACAGGAAACACAGCATTAATGGATGCATTTAATTATATCCGTCTCGGAAAAGCAAAAGTGATCATCAGCGGAGGGTCTGAAGCAGCTATTTCGCCAGCTTCTATTGGTGGTTTCTCTACGATGAAAGCCATGTCTACAAGAAATGAGGATTTTGCTACAGCCAGCCGTCCTTATGATGCGGAAAGAGATGGTTTTGTAATGGGTGAAGGCGCAGGCGCTTTGGTTCTTGAAGAATATGAGCATGCAAAAGCCAGAGGAGCCAAAATCTATGCAGAACTGGCAGGGGCAGCGATGACTGCAGATGCTTATCACATGACAGCCCCTCATCCTGAAGGAGCCGGAGCTATCAAAGCAATGCAACTGGCAGTGAAAGAGGCCGGTATCAATATGGAAGATATCAACTATATCAATCCCCACGCAACTTCCACTCCATTGGGAGATCTGGTTGAATTGAAAGCAATCAACAATGCATTTAAAGGAAGTAAAAACCTTGATATCAGCGCTACTAAATCAATGACCGGGCATTTATTAGGTGCTGCGGGAGCTGTTGAAGCTATCCTTTCTATTAAGGCTATTCAAAACGGTATTATACCTCCAACCATCAACCTTCATAGTATTGATGAAAATATTCCGAGGGATATCAATATTGTTTTCGGAGAGGCAAAAGAGAAGGAGATCAACTTTGCACTAAGTAATGCCTTTGGATTTGGAGGTCACAATGCAACTGTTGTATTTAAGAAATTCAGCTAGCCTTCAACTAAAAATAATTTTAAATCCCCTACATGATAATATATAGGGGATTTTATTTTTTATTGCAGATTGGTTAGATTACCATATAAGAGCTTATTACTTTGGATCCGGGATAAAAAAATCTTCAGTACTTTCTGTCATTGGGATATAGAGCCTTTCCCATTCATTACTCTCTACCATCTCCCAACTGTGTCCGTCTCCTTTAAGATCTTCTGCTAAAAGAACAATTCCCGGTTCAATCATAAATGTTGAACCATCACTTACTTTAAATCTTATATTTCCTTTGATTGTAATGACGTACTGTTTTCGGGGAGCAACATGTGAGTTTTTCTCCCATTCTTCGGTTCTCGTACTGAACCAAAATCCTGTAGTGGGTATAAGTTTCAGGCTGGGCATTTTCCCTTTTTCGAATGTACATGAATCATCAGAGTTATTCAAAAGCCTTACAGCGGGAATAAATTCTGTAAAAATTTCCGAGGTCGGGCTTATATTAAGGTTATTTTCGTGCTCTGCATTCATATTCGTCAATACTTACATAGTTGGCTTTGATAAATTTAATTATTTAAAAATAAAAACAACCATTTCCTACTATAAAACAGGAAGTCGCCACATAATTTTCATACCCGGAAGATTTCACAGAATTTATAAAAAAAGTAGTCAAAATTGACTGCTTTTCTCTTATGCTTTTAACCATTCTGAGGAGGAAAGGTAATTCTGATCAGGATAGTAAATGAATAGAAGGTTTCTCCCTTTTATGCTGTTGATGATCGGCTGTGTAAGTTCTTTAGGAACAGCAGGGCAGCCCCAGCTTCTTCCAATTCTCTTATGCATTACAGCAAAGTCATCACTTACATAATTGGCACCGTGCAGTACAATTGCTCTTCTGTACGCTGCATCATTAAAGCCTTTATCCATTCCTAACAATTTAAGAGAATATCCGTTGTCCCCTTGATATGTTGCATCCGTGATATAAAATCCCAGGCTGCTCTGCAACGAACTTTCCCTGTTAGAAAAATTCGTCGCAAATTCTTCACCTGTATTTTTTCCGTGAGCAACCAGAGAGTTGAACAGCACTTTTTTGTCATTAAGATCAATTACCCAAAGTCTCTTCATATTGGAAGACATAGAAAAATCGCAGATCGTTAACAAATGCGACTCCTCAGTAAGCAATCCTGCTTTCTTTAAATTTTCAAATCCCGTCAATGCTTTTGAGAACACTTCATAGTTTAATTCATGTTCCGGGTCAAATGCAATTGATTGGTATAATACCTCTGATGAAGATGCTGCTGCCTTCTTCTCAGATTTCGTGTCAGCTACTTTTTCCGTTTTTGTCGTAATACCGTTTTCATTCTTTACCGCCAGTCTTGGAGAAAGATAGAATGAAGTCGTTACCATGTATACAAGGCCGATCAGGCCATAAAATCCTTTCATTCAATAATATATTAATTCCAAATTAGTGGGGCAAAATTATAAAAACATAGCTATCAGACACTTATAAATCTAAAAAGTTTAACGCAATTTAAGAAACTTTAACGGGGCTTCCTCCATCTGCCTGATTATAAATCTCTTCTATTCTTTTCCAATAACTCCTATTTATCTTATCATAGAAAAGGTAAATGTATTTGACAGCGAAAATATCCAGCTTACTTCTTGTTTCAATCCATTTCATAATATTTTTAACCAATAATAATTCATTAAATCCTGCCCATTCTCCTGCCGGACTTAATAAATTTGAAAAGAGGACCGGAAAAACTTCATATTGGTCAATTCTTTTTACTTCCTCAAAAGTAAAAGGGCTTTCAAGGAGAGTTTTTGCTATATATCTGAAATCAGACTCCTGAAGCTCAGTATCAAGATATAGCTCTGTCAGAGCGATCCAGACTTGTTTTCTGTTTTCCAGACTCTCTTCTCCCATAGCAAGTGGATAAAAATGATTTTATTGTTGTGAATCCGGAACAAATTCCAGGCTGATAGAATTCATACAGTACCTCAATCCGGTAGGTTTTGGGCCGTCATCAAAAACATGTCCCAGATGGGAGTCACAACGTTTGCAAAGCACCTCCACCCTTTCCATTCCGTAGGTCTGATCTTTTTTGTAATACACCCCTTCTTTATCTGCTTCAAAAAAACTTGGCCATCCGCAGCTGCTTGCAAATTTTGATGTAGAGCGAAACAGGTGGTTTCCGCAAACGGCACAATAATAGTCTCCTTTTTCATCAAATTCATTATATTTTCCGGTAAAAGCTCTTTCTGTTGCGGCTTCTCTGGATATTGCATACAGGTCCGGAGCCAGGATTTTTCGCCATTCCTCATTGGAAATGTTCAGTTTTGCGGTATCAGTTCTTGAATAATATGGATTGTTTTTTGCTTCTTTATTTTCCATAGAAGTAATTTTAATAGGTTGATGTTTCTGCTTATCCCAGCAGAAAAATTAATATGATGATTGAAACTAAAAATTTCATCGCAAATTTTAATTTCTTATATCTTCAACACAAAAGCAACCTTCCATTTTAAATCTTTTAAGGTGTTTAAAATAAAACTTTTGTGTCTATTGTGGTTTAAATATTGAATGGTTTAATAGCCAAATTTAGTAAATTTGAGAATATGAATGACGAAGCAAAAAGAAAACAGCTAAGGAAATACAAAGCATTTGCCACGGGATTATTTGTTCTGATGGCCGTTATTTTCATTATTACCACAGTCTTACATAAATCTAACCATTCTCATTGGATTGGCTATGTA
The DNA here is from genome assembly GCF_918698085.1 of Chryseobacterium sp. Bi04. Lineage (GTDB taxonomy): Bacteria > Bacteroidota > Bacteroidia > Flavobacteriales > Weeksellaceae > Chryseobacterium. Next base: position 649,573 of record NZ_CAKKLP010000001.1, on the reverse strand, counting down.
CGAGCTTTTGCTGAAGCAGCAATGGTGGGTGCACTGGCAGATTGGTTTGCCGTAACGGCTTTATTCCGTCATCCACTTGGGCTGCCGATTCCGCATACCAACCTTATTGAAAACAGCAAACAAAGGCTCGGTGATAATCTGGGAAGTTTTGTGGTCAGTAATTTTCTTTCGCCTCAAAATATACGCCCCTATATTCAAAAAATTAAGGTTTCAAACTTCGTAGGCGAATGGCTGGGCAAAGAAAAAAACCAGGATATCCTGATCAGAAATATTTCAGATATCGTACTGGATATTCTTAATAAGCTTGATGATTCTACGGTAAGTCAATTCATCAGTAAGAAGGTATCTGACATGACGGATGATATCAAGCTCAACAAAGTTGTAGGAAACGGAATTCATTATATTCTGGAAAAGAATGACCATCAGAGAATCATTACCAATCTTTCTAAACAGATCAAAGATTATATTATTGAAAATGATGAAATGATCAAAGAGAGGGTAAAGCAGGGAAGCTACTCATTTGTTCCTTCTTTTGTGGATAATAAAATTGCAGACAAGATTACGGATGGGCTTTCTGATTTTTTCAGAGAAATTGAAAAAACCCCCCAACATGAAGTCAGGGCATTAATCACACAAAAGATATATGAATTTTCTGTTGATCTTAAAGAAGACCCGAAATGGGATGATGAATTTAAAACGATCAAAAACGGACTTCTGAAAAATGATAAGCTGGATGAATATTCCAGTGATATCTGGATTTCTATCAAGAAAACACTCATGAAAGAGCTTCAGGAGGAGCAGTCAGCACTGAAAAATTATCTGTATAAAAATCTGGATGAATTTTCACAAAACTTAAAGACTGATGAAAACCTTCAAAATAAAATTGATCATTGGGTGCGTGTCACCGCTTATAAATATATTCTTAAAAACACCCACCAATTCGGGAACCTCATCAGTACAACCGTAGGAAACTGGCAGGGAAAAGAACTGAGTGAAAAAATGGAACTGGAAGTAGGAAAAGATCTGCAGTTTATCCGGGTAAATGGTACTCTGGTAGGAGGTTTAGTAGGATTGGTCATCTATACCATTGCCACCTTTTTTATTTAAAAATTAAAACCGTCATCTTCCAGCCATGAAAAAAATATGCACCGCAGTATTCCTACCCTTTTTCATCTTTTGCATGAGTCAAAAAGTTGAATTGAAAGCTGTAACAGATTCTTCCCAGGTTTTCAAAGGAGAAATTTCGGGAGTTCCTGTTACCATGCAGCTTAATTACACAGGAGTCGTTGACTGTAATCAGTATCAACATTTTGTAGAAGGATGGTACTATTATGACAAATATCAAAAGAAAATTCCACTCACAGGAATTTATGATCTGGGAGCGCTTTATCTCTATAATTTTGGAAATAAACATTCATTGTATACGAAGGAATTAAGGAAAGTGATCACTTCTCCGCGTAAAGTAGAAAAGACAGACAGTATTGCCAGTGTTTTCAAGCCCAAAGAAGCGTTGCTATTTGAAAAAAATGATACGAAACAGGATGTTTCCGGAACTTTTTATATGGGAAAGCAATCCCAACCCGCTAAATTATACACCAGCAATCCGACAATCTACCGGTATAACAACTATTTACTTCTTCCGGACAATAAGAAACTCAATACTTTTGATTTTATGAACCGGCTGGGAGGAAATACACTGTTAGCAACAGCCGCTTATAGTACGGGAAACAGGGTGTTGCTTTATTTCGAAAACCTATCCAATTTTAATTTTTGCGGAATGTGCGGAGCCAGTGATGGAGAAAAAGGATACAGGGTTTTGTATTTTACCAAGAACTGGAATTATAAAAACTATGAAGAATTCCTTACTGAAAGTTGTCTGGAAGGAATATCTGAAACACAAAAGATAAAGACTAAAGACCCCAATGTATTACAGTTTAAGGTTAAAAAATCATATGCTGCTGCTCCTTATATTCTGACCGTGGATATAAAAAATGCTTCGGCCTCCAAATCAAAGTAACGGGAATATAAAAACAAAAAAAGAGAGCTGTTCAAACTCTCTTTTATATTTATCTTGGCAATCGGCTTGCTCTTTTTAACAGTTCCTGATTGATATCATTGATCAATTGTGGCCCTTCGTAAATAAACCCGGTATATAGCTGTATTAAGCTCGCTCCGGCATCCAGCTTTTCAATGGCATCTTTTGCAGAATGTATTCCCCCTACCCCAATGATAGGGAAAGCTCTGTTGCTTTTTTCAGAGAGGTATCTGATCATCTTTGTACTTCTCTCACGAATTGGTTTTCCGCTTAAACCTCCATTTCCTATTTGTTCTAAAACTTCAGGAGAGGTTTTCAGACCTTCTCTGTTTACTGAGGTATTGGAAACGATTACTCCATCAATTTTTGTTTCAGCAATCAGCTCAACAATTTCATCCAACTGAGTGTGATTAAGATCCGGAGCAATTTTCAGTAATATAGGTTTTTGTACAGATTTTGACTGATTGATTTTCTTTACTTCTGTAATCAGCTCACGAAGGTATTCTACATCTTCAAGCTTGGCATGACTTCCCACATTCGGGCAGCTTACATTCAGTACAAAATAATCCACATGAAGATGAAGACCTTCAAAACAATCCAGATAATCCTGTGTATAGTTCTCAGCTTTTGTATCGGTATTTTTTCCGATGTTTCCACCGATGATTATTTTTCCTTTATTGGATTTTAATTTTTCGATTGCTGCCTGAAGACCATCATTGTTGAAGCCCATTCTGTTGATGATTCCGCCATCTTCTATTAAACGGAATAATCTTTTCTTTGGATTCCCAGCTTGAGCTTTTGGAGTGACCGTCCCAATTTCCACAAACCCGAAACCTAAGTCTCCCAATTCATTGAATAAAACAGCATTTTTATCAAAACCGGCAGCCAGTCCTACAGGATTTTTAAATTTTAATCCGAAAACCTCTCTTTCCAGACGTTTGTCTTCGATAGGTTTTGGGAGAAATAATTTGGTGAGAAATCCAAAATTCTTGAGCATTGAAAAAGTAAAGTGATGTACTTCTTCAGGATCAAATTTGAAAAGAATCGGACGAATGAGCGATTTGTACATTGAAAAAAAGTTTTACAAAATTACTCATTTTAAAATTAATCGTGGATTAGCCTATGATCTTTTATCAAAATATCTGATAAACAGTATCTATAAAGCACGAATATCTGCAAGATACAGTGGTATAAAAATTTTTAATTGAAGCTATTTCCCGCTTTTCATTGCAATCTTTTTTTGCAAAAAAGGATTTTCATTACAATCGGGGCTAAGGTTGCAGTCTTTTATTTCAACATGATGAAATAACCACAAAGTCTGTCATTCCGTAGGAATCCAGACCTAAATCTTTCCATACTATTTTCTAATACAATGTTGAGATCCTTACAGGATGACAAACTTTGTGGTGATGTGGTAACGGAGCCTTGCCAAGGCTCTATCTTGAAGATTCCTTTATAAAATGTTTAAGAATAGGCACTCAAATCAAAGTTCAGAATTTTCCCTACTCTTTCAAATTCATTATCTATAGTAGCATTTACCGCAATTCTTTCGTTAGAAATAGGATGATTAAAAATCAATTGATGGGCATGAAGCGTCATTTTGCTGATCTCAAATGTTTGAAGCCACAACTTATTTTGTTTATTGCAGCCATGTTTACGACAACCTAAAATAGGATGCAGAATATGCTTAAAATGTTTTCTTAACTGGTGAAATCTTCCCGTTTCAGGAATGGCTTCTACCAAAGAATATCTCGAAGTCTGATGTTTTAAAAAGGGTAAATCTATTTCTGAAGTCTGCAAACGACGGTAGTAGGTAACTGCATTTTGCTTGACTTCATTTTCATTAATTAAATCATAATCAATTGTTTCTTCTTCTTTTGTCCAACCACGAAGAATTGCCAGGTATTTCTTCTCCACTTCGCGTGATGCAAACTGCTCGCTCATAATTCTAAGGGTATCTTTATCTAAAGTAAACAGCAGAACACCTGAAGTTTTTCGGTCTAACCGATGTACAGGAAACACTTTTTGTCCAATCTGTTTCTTCAGCTCCTGAATAGCGTAAGTGTCAGCTTCTCCCGCATAGAAAGATTTATGAACCAGTAATCCGCTGGGTTTATTGATGGCAATAATATGCTCGTCACGATAAAGAATTTCTAACATGGAACAAAAATAGAAATTTTCGACTGATCTAGCCCTGATTGAGTGGTATGTTTGAGCTCATTTTGTAGGAATAGCGAGTAGTGAAAGCAGGTTCCCGGCTCCTGGAAATTAAAATGTAAATTTTTGAACTTTTATTTACTGCTTTTTTTGTTGAATTTCATGGAATTGGAATTCAAATTCATATTTTTGCACATCAGACGTTAAAAAAATTATGGCAAAGCAAGAAGATGTTTTCAAGAAAGTGATTTCTCACGCTAAAGAATATGGTTTTATTTTCCCATCGAGTGAGATCTATGATGGTTTATCCGCTGTTTATGATTATGGACAGAACGGGGCTGAACTTAAAAATAATATCAAACAATACTGGTGGAAAGCTATGGTACAGCTTAACGAAAATATTGTGGGTATTGATTCGGCAATCCTTATGCACCCTACTACATGGAAGGCATCGGGCCACGTAGATGCTTTCAATGATCCATTGATTGATAATAAAGATTCTAAGAAGCGTTTCAGAGCAGATGTTTTGGTAGAAGACTACTGCGCTAAAATTGAAGATAAAGAGAATAAAGAGATCGAAAAGGCAGCGAAAAGATTCGGTGATTCTTTCGATAAAACTCAGTTTGAAGCTACCAATCCAAAAGTTTTGGAATACAGAGCAAAAAGAGAGGCTATTCTTTCAAGGCTGGCAAAATCTTTGGAAAACGAAGATCTTGCTGATGTAAAATCTTTAATTGAAGAGCTTGAAATTGCTGATCCTGATACGGGTTCTAAAAACTGGACGGAAGTAAGACAGTTCAACTTAATGTTCGGAACTAAGCTTGGTGCTTCCGCAGACAGTGCTATGGATCTTTACCTGAGACCGGAAACAGCTCAGGGTATTTTCGTTAACTTCCTGAATGTTCAGAAAACTTCACGTCATAGACTTCCTTTTGGTATTGCACAGATTGGTAAGGCATTCAGAAATGAGATTGTTGCCAGACAGTTTATCTTCAGAATGCGTGAATTTGAACAGATGGAAATGCAATTCTTCGTTACTCCCGGCACTGAATTAGAGTTCTACGAACAATGGAAGCAAAAACGCCTGAACTGGCACCTGGCTCTAGGATTAGGGAATGACAATTACAGATTCCATGATCATGAGAAACTGGCTCACTATGCGAATGCAGCGGCTGATATTGAGTTCAACTTCCCGTTTGGATTTAAAGAATTGGAAGGGATTCACTCAAGAACGGATTTCGACTTAAAGGCTCACGAAGAATTCTCAGGAAGAAAACTTCAGTTCTTTGATCCTGAAAGAAACGAAAACTATGTTCCTTATGTGGTGGAAACTTCGGTAGGTTTAGACAGATTATTTCTTTCCATCTTCTCTCATTGTTTAAGAGATGAAGTATTGGAAGACGGATCTGAGAGAACGGTCTTATCTTTACCACCAGCCTTAGCACCAATTAAAGCAGCTATTCTTCCATTGATGAAGAAAGATGGTTTAGCAGAGTATGCAGAAAATATCTTCAACGACCTGAAATATGATTTCAACTTATTTTATGAAGAAAAAGATGCGATCGGAAAACGATACAGAAGACAGGATGCGATTGGTACGCCTTACTGTATCACCATTGATCATGACTCTCTAACGGATCACACCGTAACGATAAGAGACAGAGACACGATGAAGCAGGAAAGAGTTCCTGTTTCTGAACTTAGAAGGATCATTGATGAGAAAACCAACTTCAGAAATTTACTTTCTAAAATATAATGTAAGAGTCCTGATTTTTCAGGGCTTTTTTATTTTTACACACAATAGATGAATATATTACGGAAATTATTATTTTTGGAGAACTTTTAAAACTAAAAAAATAATAACTATGAAGAAATTAATTATTTCATCACTGGCTATGGCAGTGATCGTAAGTTGCAGCTCATCCAACGATAATCCGGAAGACAACAACAATACTAATGACAATACCCCTTATCTTTTAAAAAAATTTACCGAAGTTACTCAGGACGGACAATCTTATGTTATAGAATATAAGTACGACGGAAATAAAATAACTGAGTCTTTTGACGTTACAGACAACGAAAAGGAAGTATACACTTATGACGGGGATAATATCGTAAAAACTGAATTGTTCAGGAATGGAGTCATGAAATTCATGAGAGAATTTACCTATTCTAACGGAAGGCTTGCTTCTGAAAAAGTGACTGATAAAGAACAGGCTGGAACGTTGGTATATACAGAAAACTACCAGTACCTGAGCGATAACCATGTAAGGTATAATAAGTATAGCTCCGCTACATATAATCCGTCAACAGGAACTTATTCCAATATACAATACGTTCAGAAAGATGTTTATCTTAATTCTAACGGGAATATAGCTTCTTCCAGCTATACGAGCAATGGAACTACATACAATGCCACATTTATGTATGACTCCAATAACCATCCTATGAAAAATGTAAAAGGTTTCGTAAAAATGGAGATGTTTTCGCTTGATGATGGTGAAATGGCTTACAATAACCTGTTAAGCTACAACGGAAGTTATTCAGGAACCGTAAGTGGAACACGTGGAACCACCGGGGTTCATACGCTTAACAGTTCCGATTATCCTACCAAATCGGTTATGACATATACCAGTTCTGCTTTGGGAACCAATAAGCATACTTATCTTTATGAGTACAACAAGTAATGATCTTATTTATTACCATACTTAGCCTTGAATAATTTCAGGGCTTTTTTATTTCGATGATTTACTGATTCATTTTCATTTTTCTAACTAAATTATTTTAAATTTGTTAGAGACCGATTCACGTGAATATGAGAATATTAAAGTATATGATAGGTGGAGCGGCAGCAGGTGCTGTGGCAGCTTATTTTTTGGGATATGATTATTTGTTTAGTGGTATTTCCAAAACCTACCTTAAAGGAAAATCAAGCGCCTATATTGATGACGGAGATCTTTTCCCCAGCAACCCTATTGATACTGAAGCACCCGAGCTCTGGGAAGAAGATTCCGGTTACAACCAAAAGGAATTACCGAAGCATTTAATTGATAATTTAAAAACGTCTAAAACGGCTGCTTTTGTGGTGATCCGAAATGGTAAAATTCTGCACGAGCAGTATTGGGCCGGCTATAATCAGCTTTCACAGACCAACTCTTTCTCTATGGCAAAAGCCGTTACGGTAATGCTTCTGGGGAAAGCTCTGGAAGAAGGTATTATAGGAAGTATTGATGAAAAAATTTCAGGATTTTATCCTGAACTCAAAGAGAAAACATTCGGAAATACAGTCACACTTAAAAATCTGGCTCAAATGGAAGCCGGACTTGACTGGGATGAGAATTACAATAATCCTTTCCTTCCCAACGCTAAAGCCTATTACGGGAAAAATCTTGTAAAAGCCGTGCTCACAAGAAATTTTAAAGAAGAGCCGGGAACAAGGTTTGAATACCAAAGCGGATCTACACAGCTTCTGGGTTTTGCGGTAAGAAAAGCATTAGGAAAACCTCTGGCAAGTTACCTCTCTGAAAAATTCTGGATTCCGTTGGGCATGGAACAAAATGCCAAATGGAGCACAGACAACCACGGAATAGAAAAAGCATACTGCTGCATCCACTCCAATGCGAGAGACTTTGCCAAATTGGGACAGCTATTTCTGAATGATGGCAAAGTTGGGGATCAGCAGATTCTTAATACAGATTTTATTGAACACATGAGAACTCCTACAGAAAAGTCTGAAAACATTTACGGAATGGGCCTTTGGATCAATCACGACAACCCAATCAAACATTATTATTTTCTGGGACTTCAGGGGCAGTATATCATTATAATCCCTGAACATAATATGGTCATTGTAAGAACGGGAAGCTACTTCAACAGTCCTAAAAATGACAGAGGAAGGCCGGACCAGGTAGGGTTCCTGGTGAATGAAACCGTACAATTATTTCAATAAAAACATGGAAAAATACAGCATCAAAGTTGATGAATATATCGATAAATCCCCGGATTTTGCTCAACCTGTCTTAATTTATCTTCGTGAAATAATTCATGAAGCCTGCCCTGATGCAGAAGAAGCCATCAAATGGAAGTTTCCCACCTTCATGTATAAAGGAAAGATTCTCTGCTCTATTACTTCTTTTAAGCACTATTGCAGTCTTGGGTTCTGGCTACACCAGGAAATGAAAACTTTAAAGGAAATAGAAACTACAGCCGAAAAGAGTTCGATGTTCAGCTTGGGCAAGATCACCAAAATGGAAGATCTTCCTTCAAAACTTCAACTTAAAAAAGCCATTAAAGAGGCTATGGAGCTTACGGACATGGGAGTTACCATGAAGAAAGCAGCTCCTTCTAAAACAGAGATGGAGGTTCCGGAATATTTTCATGATGCTTTACACGCTAATGCAAAAGCATTGGACGTCTTTGAGAAAGCTTCACCGTCCTTCAGAAAAGAATACATCACCTGGATCACTGAAGCTAAAACTGAAGCCACCCGGAATAAAAGGATGGAACAGGCCCTTGAATGGATTGCAGAAGGGAAAGGGCGGAATTGGAAATATGAGAGGAAGTAGAGACTTCGGGAAAGAAACAGAATTTTCAAGACATTTAAACATAAGACAGGAATAAAGACTAATGAAACCTAAAATTAGCTTCAGGAAGTGTATTTTTCTTTAAGAAAGCTTCATATTCAGGGGACAGCTGTGCCCGGCCAAAGGTATTTTCGCCGCTCATACTTCCAAGACGCACTTTATCTTTTCCAAACTTCCTGTTCATAGCATCCATGGCTTTCATTACAGGAAGGTGTTGGTTTTGGGTATCTTCTTCAAAAAGACCAATCTGTCTTTGATCTTCGGGAACAAAATCATTGACCATAACGCCGGCTCTTTTATAATGAAAACCATCTTTATAAATTGATTCAAAAAGCTCATTCACCACTCTTCCTATTATAATGGAGGAATTGGTAGGATTGGAAAGGATCCGGGTCACTGCATTTCTATATTCGGGAAGATCTTTTCTGAAACGATTGGTCTGCACAAAAACGGTGATCATTTTACAGCATGTGCTTTGTTTTCGCAGTCTTTCCGAGCAATACATTCCAAAAGTTTCTACTCTTTCCCGTACCTCCTCTTTTTGTGTCAGCATTTCCATAAAGCTTCGGGTAACGGCTATAGATTTTTTCGGCGATGGAGCATCCAGTTCCAGCTGGCGGATTCCTTTCAGCTCGTTAAGCATTCTTACTCCGTGAATTCCCATAATCTTGCGGATCCACATTTCAGGTTTCTGAAGAAGATCCCAAGCTTTGTAAACCCCATTGTCATTCATTTTTACAGCCAGCTTCCTTCCTATTCCCCATACATCACCTATATTGAGCCATTTCAGGGCTTTCTCAATTTTTTCAGGCGTATCCAGAATATATACCCCTTTAAACTGAGCAGGAAAGTCTTTAACGATTCTGTTGGCCACTTTACACAACGTTTTGGTGGGGGCAATTCCTATACTTACAGGAATATTTTCTTTTTCTTCAATTTCTTTTCTGATGTTATCGCAATATTCATGGATATCAATATACTTAAAGCCTGTCAAATCAAGGAAAAGCTCATCAATGCTGTATACTTCGTATTCAATAACGTAAGATTTAGCAATATTGATCACCTGCTGGCTTTTGTAGTTGTACAATTCAAATTTTGCCGAAAAGCTTTTCACATCATACTTCTGGAAGAGTTCTTTATATTTAAAAGCAGGAGCTGCCATAGGAATTCCCAGCTCTTTTGCTTCTTTGCTCCGGGATACCACACATCCATCGTTATTGGAAAGAACCACAACGGGTTTGTTTTCAAGGGAAGGGTCTAAAGTCCTTTCACAGGAAACAAAAAAGTTATTGCAATCTACGAGGGCATACATGATGAAGTGTGAATATATATTGCAAAATTATAACTTTTAAAGTATAAAATCAGTTTCAGTTAAACATTAACATCACTTTTAACATACTGTATTTTAAATAATTATTTTTTTATAATACGACAGGTTTTGTCGCATCAGCGCTTTAATTTGGTCTTCAAAAACAGTATCCGTTGCATATTTAGCCTTAGATCATTTTCAGACGTTCTTCTTCCAGATCAAGCTGAAAAAGCTGATGACGAATGATTTCTTCATCAATCGAAATATCCTTATTAAGCTCTGTGAGAAACTGCCTTTGACTTTCAAGCATTTCAATAAAAACAGCTTTGAATTTTTCGTTCATCCAGTCTGCATCATTGGCTTTATTTTTTTCTTCCCAATGTCTCAACAGCCGTTCTATTCCTGCATGACTGTGAAGTTCACTTTCATGCTTATTTTTAAGAAAATGATAAACGTGTTCTCTTAATTTTTGTTTGACTTCCTTCCGGGCTAACTCTTCTTTTTCTTCATCTATAAAATCCTCAAATACCTTTCCATATTTTATAAAATAAGGCAATGTAAGTCCTTGTACCAGAAGGGTAAGCAATATCACTACAAAAGTGATAAATAATATAAGGTTTCTGTTTGGAAAAGGGGTCCCATTTTCAAGACTTATAGGAATAGCAAGTGCTGCTGCCAGGGATACTACTCCCCTCATTCCCGTCCATCCAAGTAAAAGAGGCATCATCAGGCGCCTTCCCGTGGAAGATGCCCTGGGAGCTACAGAAGGGCGAAAAATAATCGTGGCAATCATTGCGGCATAGGAGCTTATTATTCTGGCAGCGATAAGAATGACGGTTACTAATACTCCATAATTAATAGCAGTCTTTAAGGCTATTCCTTCGGAACGCAGCCCACCTACAATTTCCGGAAGCTCCAATCCGATAATTAAAAATACAATCCCATTCAGAATAAATACAAAACTTTCCCAGACGCTATATCCTCTTATGCGGCTGGTACTGTTTAAAAATATCAATCTTTTACCTGACATATATAATCCACCACATACCACAGCCAATACTCCGGAGCTATGAAACTGTTCGGCTACCCAATACATTAAGTAAGGTTCAATTAAAGTGAGTGCAATATCTGAAGAAGCCTCCGTAGGAAGACGTTTGTGGGCTTGTACAAAAATCCAGCCCAGTAATAATCCAATTCCTGATCCTCCAATCATCATCCATAAGAAATCTAAAGAAGCATCCTGCCATACAAATTGTCCGGTTCCTACAGCGATTAATGCAAAACGGAAAATAATAAGTGAAGAAGCATCGTTAAGTAAACTTTCTCCTTCCAGAATAGCTGACGTTGTATTGGGAATCTTCACAAATTTCATAATGGCACCTGTACTTACGGCATCTGGTGGAGACACAATGCCTCCCAATAAAAACCCCAGAGCAATAGTAAATCCCGGAATAAAATAATTGGCAGCAATGGCCACTGAAAATGCGGTAAAAAATACCACAAGGAAAGCAAAGCTTCCAATAATCCGCCACCATCTCTTCATTTCTTTAAAGGAAATTGACCAGGCGGCTTCAAATAACAGTGGTGGTAAGAATATAAAAAAAATAAGATCCGGATTGATCTTTACAGCAGGTAAACCGGGTATAAAACTGACAAGAAGTCCAAATACAACCAGTAAGATAGGATAAGCAATTTTTAATTTAACAGCCCACATATTTAATAATACAATAGCGGCTATCATCGCCAATAAAAAGGGTAAAACGGTGTGCATTGATATTGTGTTTTTTTTAATTTTTCCATCTGTTATCTTCATTATTATCTGAAGACAGATTCTCTTACAAATATACAATCAATCTGCATTTTCGGAGCCATTTTTTCAACCTTATCAAAACTTAATTAGAAGTTGTATAATAATATCCCAACAGTATCTTTTCTCATAAAGAAGGAGATTTAAAATAGTAAAAAATCAATTAAAACACGTCAAGTTTCGTCGCTTCCGTCCTATACCTTTGCTCTATAATAGTAAAAAATATGGACAAAGTAACATCAGAAAGAATCCAGACACTTCACCCACTGATCAGGGATGAAGTAAAGCAGATCATTAAAGAATGTGACAAAGCACTTACCGGAAGAGCAAAAATAAGGATCACCCAGGGTCTGAGGTCTTTTGAAGAACAGGAAAGGCTTTATGCCATTGGAAGGCTTACTTCAGGAAAAAAAGTAACTAATGCCAAAGCCGGGCAAAGTATTCATAATTATGGTCTTGCTGTAGATATCTGTATGATTACTGATGGAAAAACCGTAAGCTGGGATACTGCAAAAGACTGGGATAATGATCAGGTTGCCGACTGGTACGAATGTGTAAAAATATTTGCCAGACACGGCTGGGATTGGGGTGGAAACTGGAAATCATTCAAAGACCTTCCCCACTTTGAGAAAAAGAATATCCCTTCAGGGAAAGACCTTATTAAAATCAATTGGAAAACCCTTTTAAAAATGCCCAGAGATCAACAGAATTATATCCTATTTTAATTGTCTTTTATTTAAAATAATTATAATACGACATGTTCTGTCGCTTCCCCCGCCTACCTTTACCTGACAAGAAAACAACTAAAAAAGCAATGAAAAACCTAAATACAGAATCTTAATTTTCCCAGTAAATAAAGGATTCTATAGATTTAAAATTGCATATGTCCCTTTAAAACAATTAAAACATCACATGAAAAAGACAACCATTCTTTCTTTGGACGGGGGTGGAATAAGGGGAATTATCACCTGTATTATTCTACGTTACATAGAAGAACAGCTCCAGTATTATGATAAACCGACTGCAAGGCTCGGGGATTATTTTGATCTGGTAGCAGGCAGCAGCACAGGAGGTCTGATTGCTTCTATTATCTTATGCCCCGACGAAACCCGAAAGGCAAAATATTCTATCCAGAAAGGCTTAGAATTATATGCTGAAAAGGGTGGAGACATCTTTCAGGTATCTTTTTGGGAAAAACTGGTTAATCCATTTGGATTGCTGAACGAAAGGATTTCCCAGGAAGCACTTGAAAAAAATCTGAATGATTTTTTTGGAAATTTAGAATTAAAAGAATTAATAAAACCATGTTTAATTACAAGTTATGATATAGAAAACAGAAGAGCCAAGCTTTTCAATTCCTGGGAAGCCAATCTCAGTACTGATAATTTTTATGTAAAAGACATTTGCAGAGCTACTGCGGCAGCTCCTACCTATTTCAGCCCTGTACAGATCAAATCGATGTACGGACAGATCTTCAGCCTGATTGATGGAGGAATGTTTGCGAACAATCCTGCTCTTTGTGCTTATGCAGAAGCCAGAAAGATCCCTTTTGCAGAAGTTTTAAGAAACCATCAGAAAGCCAATCATCCCGGCGTCAATGATATGATCCTCATTTCTATAGGCACGGGAGTGGAATCCCGCCCTTATCCGTTTAAAAGATTAGAAAAAGCAGGAAAAATAGGATGGGTAAATCCCATCATTGATATTCTGATGTCTGCCAATGCAGAAACGGTAGATTATCAGCTGTCCCAAATGTTTCAGACATTAGGTTTAAGAAATCAGAAAAACTATTACCGTCTGAACCCGTCTCTGAAAAATGCTTCACCGGCAATGGATAATGTAAGGCGCTCCAATATTGAAAACCTGATCCAGGCCGGCCTGAGTTATATTGATGACAACAGGGAAGTTTTAAACCAGATTGTTCAAAAGCTCATCAGAAACAAAATATAAGCTTAAAAACTTATAATGCCTCCAAATAAGCTTAAAAGCTTATATTATAAAATTCTCACTGAATTAAAGCAGTTGGCCAGGTTAGTTTATAATATTCATAAAAAATTAAATAAAAGTGAAAATAAATTATAACACGACAAGTTTTGACGCTGCGGCCAACTATCTTTAAATAAACAAAATAACCAGGAAAACCAAAGCTAAATAAGCTTATTCCAAACTTACAATATCCCAATTATTTTTAATAATAATTTTTCAGCTTATAAATGCTGAACAGGATAGCTATTGCTCAATATTGAATATTAGTCTGCTAGCACTACTATATATTATTAACCAATTAATAACCTTAACAATTTTAGAATTATGGCAAATTTAGTACAAGAATTAAACAGTTTAGATTTCAGCGTTTACATCGGAGGGCCTATGCAGGCTGCTATCAAAGCTCAGCATGATGCATCTATGTCACAGGTAAACTTCATTAAAGAGGTCGGTTTTGAGGAAGAAGCCGCAGAAGGAGGCGCTAAAAAGCTTAAGTATGTGGATTTCACGTATACAAAGTCAGTTCCCAGCACCGTTGAGAACAGTGATAACGTAGTAAAATCAGAAGTTAAATTAAGCGTTCCATTGCTTTCTATGCTGACGATTCCGGCTTTAAGAATTGATGAAATGACGATTGATTTCAACGCCAAACTTAATTCAGTAGAAACTCAGAGTATTGCCAGTGAATTCCAGGGAAGCGCTTCTATCAGTGCTAAGTTCTGGAAGGTTAAATTCAATGCTTCAGCTTCTTATAAGAAAACCAACTCAAGTACCTCAACGACAGAAAAAACATATACGTTGGGAGTACACGTAAAAGCTGTAAATGATGAATTACCTGCAGGGCTTTCAAAAATTATGGATATGTTAGAAGATGCTATTGTTGCTTCCGCAACACCCGTGGCTACTTCTTAATAATTTTCAGGATGGCTGCTCCGGCAGCCATCCTTTTAAAAATTTTTATCAATTAAAAAAAACTTATCATGCCAAAATTGAATGAATATTTAGGAGGTATTGTCTCTGAAATTGCTGCAGCCAGAAAAATGACCGATTTACAGACTGTACAAATAGCAAAAGAATATGCTAAAGATGACCTGTTGAAACATTTTTCCATTCCAAGAATGAAAGTGGGAACAGTAGACCTTACCATTCCTTTTGCAGCCGCCGGAAGTTCCCCTGTCCTGCTTTTCAGAGACTTTTCTTACGACGAGATTACAAAAGTAGCCTCAACAGATTATAATCCTGCTGACCCAAAAAATGATCAGAATTTAAGGAACTTTCTAGCCAATCAGGAGCTTAGTTACAATGATTATATAACGAAGATCAAAGCTGAAAACAAACCTACCCTCACCGATTCACAGATACAGTATTTTGAGCCTATTTCAAAATATACTGTAGAATACTGTCGTTCCCTTCCCAATTTTACATGGAATAACACAGATCCTCAGTTGCTGCAGCAAAGTCTTTTCAGCAGAATTGTTTCCGAGGCCCGAAGGGTTATTGAGAAAACAGATGACCGCGAGATTATTGTAGAGGCAAGCAAATTGATGCAGTTGGATGCAAAATGCCTGATTTATGCTAAAATGAGTGTGAGCGAAGCAGGAATGGAGTGGTCAAGATATGAAGATATCAATGGAAATATTATAGAAACGCTTATCCCTGAATAATAGAATGAAAAAGTCACAGTTTATATTGGTTTCCCAGTTAAAGAATCAGCTGCTGGAATTTCCGGGTATTGTTTCTTCTTTGGAGAAAAAAGACCCTTTTTTTGTTGAGAAAATGCTTTCCTGGCTTAAGTCTGTAGAAAATATTCTCTCTACAAACACGATCAGTGAAGTTTCGGAAATAGCAGGATTCAGAAGTAAGATCCTGGCAGGCAAAATCAGCGATGAGAGAAGTTTTAATGCTAAAAAAAATCAACTCAAGGTTACTGCAAACCTTCTTCATGATGCACAAAACTGCGTGCTTAATGTACTGCTGCCTCATGAAACAAAAATGAATGAATGCAGAGATATCACCAAACAAATATTGGCTTTAGCTGCACAAACGACAAACAGCCTTTATACCTCAGAAATTACATTCGAGGACTTTATACAGAGAGTCTGGTTGCATATTATTTCGGATGATGATTTAAAATTAGGTGGAATCAAGCTCAAATCCATGCTTTCTGAAATGGACATCATTATGCTTATTGCTGATGAAATAGATATCAAAGATTTTTCTTAAAACTAAAATAGCTCAAAATTTTTTTTGAGTTATTTTTTTTATGCGTCAAGTTTTGACGCCTCCTTCGATTACTTTTGAAATATAAACAAGAACACAAAAACAATTAATAAAAAACTTTAAAAAGCCCTTGAATTCAACATTGATCTATGCTGAACAGCCCGAAATATGTTCAAAAATTAACCCACACCTTAAAACACAAAACATGGAGACACCCAATCACCACACAGACATCATCTTCGATGAAGATCTCTACACTATAGAATGGAGTGACATCGAAAATGCGGAGATGGATTATGAAAACTATCTCAACGACATTGAAAACTTCTTCAGACAAGATTTTGAAAATGATGTTCTTGAAGAAGATACACTATAAATATAACATAAACACTATACGTTCTGAAGCTGCCCACCATCCTTTATGCATCCACTGCAATCTCGCCAATATTCAAAAAGCCTTTGAATTCACCATCACAAACGAATGGGCAGCCAGAACTGTGTTATAAAAACAACACCGAATCATTTAATAATACAGCTTAGTGTAGGCAATTATTTTTATATCAATAACCTTACATTTATGAAACCAGCAGCTTACCTGATCCATAACAGGAAATAGCTGGTTTCTCTTTTATCTGATACCTATACAAAGGTTGGCAACCTTCCTCACAGTATTAAAAATAATAGTGATGCTCAGTAAACGCTAACCTTCTATAGCAGAATATTTATCATTCTAAGGCCGCTTTTTCTTTCGGAAATTTCACAAAAAAATATAACACGACACGTTTTGTCGCATTAAGCCCATATATTTGTGGTACAAAATTTTACCATGAAAAAAGATTTTTATTTAACGAGATATGCCTTAATCATTAAAAGATTGGAAAGTTCCCCAGCTACTTATTCACAGCTGGAGGAATACCTTTTAAATTCTTTTGAGTTTCAGGATGCCGGAATCAAGAGTTATTCCATACGCACGCTGCAAAGGGATATCCGTGAGATTTCAGATCTTTTTAAT
Source organism: Chryseobacterium sp. Bi04 (assembly GCF_918698085.1). GTDB lineage: Bacteria > Bacteroidota > Bacteroidia > Flavobacteriales > Weeksellaceae > Chryseobacterium. The sequence goes on along the minus strand of NZ_CAKKLP010000001.1, from coordinate 632,464 downwards.
CTTTCTATTCACAACAAAAAAAAGGGAGATAACCGGTATTATATTGAAAGTCGCCCCATCATGGAGGTGGATGAATACAACCAAAAATTACTGGAGTCTTTCCAGGTAAGCAATGCCCTGAATCTTCACCCGGATTTTTCAAATTTTATCTTTTTTGAAAGCAGAAAACCAACCGGTGTGGAGCATTTTTATGATCTGTTCTTTGCTATCCGTAATAAAAGAGTGGTTAGTTTCGAACATTACAATTATAAAAACAAGCTGATGACCTCCCGAAAGGTACACCCACTCGCTTTGAAGGAGTCTAAAGACAGATGGTATCTTATTGCTATTGATACAAAAGATAAAGCCTTAAAATCATTTGGACTGGACAGGATTAATTATCTGGATGTGGGCAAAAATAAATTCCGTGAGAAATACAGTTACAATTTCAGAGAGCATTTCAAAAATGCATTCGGGGTGATGAATCTTACGGAACAGAAACCGCAAAACATTGTGTTGAAATGCAGCCGCCATCAAGGGGAATATATCAGAAGCTTCCCTCTTCACCAGTCGCAGAAGGAAACCAAAGAAACGCCGGAAGAGATCTATTTTGAGTTCTTCCTTCATCCTACGTATGACTTTATGCAGGAAATTCTTTCCTATGGAAAGGAGGTGACTGTTTTAGAACCTAAATGTTTAGTTGATGACATACGCACCCATCTTCAGGAGTCTCTGAACCGTTATCTTGAAAGCTAACCGGGAATAATTCTATCTCATATTTTTTAATTATATTTACATAAATATACCTGTATTGAGAGCTTTATTTATTGGCATCAGCTGCTTTATTTCTTCGTTTCTTCTTTCCCAGCAGAAAGAGGAATTCAGGGCTGTGAAAGGCTATTACAACCAGCATAGAACTATGCTGAATAAAGAATTCAGGAAAAAATTTGATGCAGAGTCCAATACCTTTAAAAAGGCTGCTATAAAAGGAGATTTTCTTTTTTTTATGAAAAAAATGGACAGTATTGAAAATACAGCCTTAGTAGGAGCTTTATTACGGGTAAGAAACCTGGAAGACCTGGAATCTATAAAAATACCGAAAGATATTTCCATAGATACTGTTGACAAATCTGTGGATTTGGAAACAGCACCCAACTATCCCGGAGGACTCAATACATTAAGGAAGGAAGTGGCTAATCTTATGTATACAGACGGAGTGTATTCTGAAGTAAAAATGATCAAAACAAGTGTGGCTTTTATTGTTGAAAAAGATGGAAGCATCAGTAATGTTCATGCACAGGGTGATAATTTCACATTTAACAGGCAGGCTGAAATTGCTTTATACTCTCTTTCTGAAAAATTTGTTCCGGCTATGGCTAAAGGGGATCCCGCAAGATTCCAGTTCAGACTTCCTTTAACATTAACGATGGAATGATCAATGTTTACTGACGAATATTATATGAAAATGGCTCTGCAGGAAGCAGAAGCCGCTTTGGAAAAAGACGAGGTGCCTATTGGATGTGTAGTTGTTTCTAATAACCGTGTTATTGCAAGAGCCCACAACCTTACTGAAACCCTAAATGATGTTACTGCCCATGCAGAAATGCAGGCCATAACTTCCGCTGCTAATTTCCTTGGCGGCAAATACCTTAAAAACTGTACACTCTATGTCACATTAGAACCCTGTGTTATGTGTTCCGGAGCACTTTCGTGGTCGCAAATCTCAAAAGTAGTGATAGGAGCAAGAGACGAGCAGAGAGGTTTTATCAACAAACATCTTTCCCTGCATCCAAAAACGGAAATCGTCACAGGAGTTATGGAAAATGAATGTTCTATGATCGTCAAAGAATTCTTTAAAAGTAAAAGATAAAGGAACAATGTATACTTGTTCCTCTTTATTTTTCCGGGTTAAAATCAATACGTTAGTGTATCTTATTTCATATCATTAAAAATAGAATACATTACGAGATCAAAATATTCTCCGCCTTTCTTAACATCCTGTTTCAAAACGGCTTCTTTTTCCATACCAATCTTCTCCATAATTTTTCCGGAGGCAGGATTTTGATAAAGATGGGTAGCAAAAATTTTATTGAACTTCAGTTCTTTAAAACCAAAATGTACAATAGCTTTAGCCGCCTCTGTTACATAGCCTTTGTTCCAGTAAGACATCCCTATCCAATATCCCAGTTCAGCTTTATCATCATCCCGGTCATGAAGACCTATAGCTCCTATAATATGCCCCTCTTTATTACGGATTCCAAAGGTATATCCTGTATGATCCTCAAAGGCTTCCTTTGACATTTTCAGCCAGAGCTGAGCATCGTTTTCTGTATATGGATAAGGGATATTAGAAGTGAGATCTGAAAATATTCTGTGCTGAAGATATTCTGTAATGAAAGGAATATCCTTCTCTTCAAGCTGGGAGAGAATAAGTCTTTCTGTTTCTATTATTGGAAATTCATTCATTATATAAAGGGTTTAGGCTAAAATAGGGTTAATCATTTAATTTACCCTTACAAATCTTTACCAAGGAAATAAAGTCCTTTCAGGGTATGAAGCCTGTCCATTACATGGATTTTATCTGTCAAAGGCTTATAAACATGAGATACCCCTCCTGTGGCCACTACAAAACAATCGTCATTTACCTCATCATTAATACGGTCAACAAAACCTTCTACCATTCCCAGAAAACCATATACCATTCCGCTTTGCATACAGGTTACCGTATCCAATCCCAGCACTGATTTCGGTTTTTTAAGCTCAATATCAGGAAGCTGTGCCGTCTGGTTGATCAGTGAATTTAAAGAAGTCACAATTCCCGGAGCGATAATCACCCCTAAAGTTTCGCCTGTTTCTGCCACACAGCTGGCTGTAAGAGCGGTTCCAAAGTCAATAACAATTTTCTTTCTGTTCGGATATAGATTATGGGCAGCAACCAGGTTGGCATAAATATCTGTTCCCATCTGCTTAGATTTGGCCTGAACTGCTGATGGGGTATTTCGGTCCACAATAACAGGGGTAACCCCATGGATCTTTTTTATTCCTGAGCTCATCACTTTGGTAAGCTGGGGAACTACAGATCCAATGATTACTTTATTTATTTCTTTGGGATCAATTTTATAGGTCTGATAGAGCATCAGCATTTGTACATATAGCTCGTCTGCGGTTCTGTAGGGTTTAGTATTAATTACCCATGAAATATCACAGTTATCTCCATTAAAAAGGCCAAATCTGATATTGCTGTTTCCTACGTTTATTACAATTGAATTCATTGATTTTTTTTAACAGGCTAAAATTTTAAATTCTGATCCCAAATTTATAAAAAAATAAAAGGAGTATTCTCAAGTACTCCTTTTATTCTATATGTTTATCTTTTCTTATTTCACCTGTACAAAATTATCTGCCATATTCACATCAGCAATTCTTTGGCTGAAGTCTATTCCTAAGACTGATAACTGAGACTTTGGATAAGGAATAGTAAAGGTATATTCTTTCTGAGTCCAAGGCCAGTAAGGCATAGTTTTAAAATTACCATAGATATCACTTTCTTTCCATGTGTGAGTCATGTTTAATGGGATCTGGTAGGTTACAATTTTCTTCTCCATCGTCATTACACTGAAATCAACAGGCATAGGAACCTGTCCGTTATTTACCAGGGTAATTGTTGTAGATTTTGCATCATATTTCACATCCTTGATCCCGTAATCGATAGTTTTTGTCGTATTGATCCAGTAATTGTGGAACCATTTCAGGTCCATCCCCGAAACTTTTTGGGCGATATGAAGGAAATCTCTGTCTGAAGGATGCTTCATACTCCACTGGGCATAATACTGTCTTAATGTTTCGGCAAGTTTCTGCTCACCCATAATGTACCCCAGCTGTACCAGATACAATTCACCTTTCACATAAGATGAATAGGTATAAGAAGTTCCGTTATCATGGTGATCTCCCAACCAGACAGCCGGTTCTTCAATTCCTTTTTTAATAAAGCTTCTGTAAGCATCCAATGTTTTTACGAAAGGGTTCGGAAGATCTTCCGGAAATAGCTGATGCATGGTGTAGCCTTCTGCATAGCTTGTAAAGCCTTCATCCATCCATGGGCGTACAGATTCATTGGTGGCAAGCATCTGCTGATACCATGAGTGAGAGCCTTCATGAGCCATTAACCCCATCAAGCCTTTAATATCTTTAGCTTCTCCAAGAATCATGGTACACATTCCGTATTCCATTCCACCGTCACCACCCTGGATAAAAGCATAGGTAGGGTATACATATTTTCCGAAATGGGCATTCATGATCTCGAAATACTTGGTCACATAAAGCGGTGCCTGTTCCCAAACCTTTGTTTTATCGTTTTTCTGATAAACCAAATATACTTTTGGACCTTCCGGAACATCAAAACCATTGACCACGTAATCCCTGTCTGCACTCCATGCAAAGTCAAGAATATTTTTAGCCGTCCATTTCCAGGTTACTTTTTTATCTTTTTCCGCTTTAATTTTTGCGTTGCCATCATATCCTTTTACATCAGCAGGATTTTCAAGGGTTCCTCCTGCTCCTATTACATACTCTTTGTTGATTTTAATGCTAACATCAAAATCTGAGAACGGTGCATGAAATTCTCTTCCCATATAATCAAAAGTTGCCCATCCGTCATAATCATACTCGGCAATTTTCGGATACCATTGAGTCATGGTCATATCTACTCCTTCCCTGTTGTTTCTTCCACTTCTTCTGATCTGCTGCGGAATCACAGCATCCCAATCCATGGTAAACGTTGTAGAGGAATTAGGTTTTATAGGCTCAGCCAGATACACCTTCATGATGGTTTCCTGGATTTCAAATTTCAAATCCTTTCCATTTTGTCTGATCCAGTGAATATTTTGGGCTCCTTCCTGATCCTTCGGAATAGATGCCAATCTTGAGATCCCATCTTTCTGCAACCTTGAGTCACCATTTTTCCCCTGGGAAGTTATTCTTTGGTCCATCATGGAGTTCGGCTTAAAAGCATTCCAGTAGAGATGAAAATAAACCACATTCAACTCGTCCGGTGAATTGTTGGTGTATTCCAAAGTCTGTTTTCCCTGATAAGTAAATTTTTCAGCATTAACATCAATATCCATCTTGTACTTTGCAGCCTGCTGATAATAAGCTCCTTGCTGAGCATGAAATTGTGAAATGATAAACGCAAAAATGATTGCAGCCGATTTTCTCATTTAAAATTTTATTTTTTTTCTAAAGGTATGTAATTTAAATAAGACCTCAAATAGGAGCTGTAACGAGGTTTTATTCTGCTTAATGTGGTTTTGGATTGATTTTAATTCACTTTATTACCTCTTTTTAACGAACATAAGTCTACTGGCTCATCAACAGCTTTTTTATTAAGGAGACCTGTCCTAAATGGTAGTAGCTGTGCTCAATCATTCCCTCTATATTTCTTCTGTAGGTTCCATATTTTTCATCTACAAAAACCTCATCAAGCTGATCATCAGGAATTTGCATAACCAATGCCGCAAACTTTTCAGCATCAGCCCATAATTGATTTACCAACTCTTCCCATTGAGCCTGAGATTCAATAGCGGGAAGGTCAAAACTGTATTGGTCTTTTATCTCAAGACCTCTCCCTTCAAAGACATTTATAATGCCTGCTATATAATAATGTATATGAAAAGTAAGCATTGCGATGGTATTCAGTGTCCCAACTTTGGCAACAGCCTGCTCCCGGCTTACCCCGGAAAGCTGGTCTTTAAAATTGGTATTGGCAATCCAGAGGCCGTCAAGCAAAACCTCTCTGAATCTTTTTGATAATTGTGCTGCAGAGCTCATTGATCGGTTGTTTTATATTTCTTTAAAGGTAAGTAATTAAATAATTGTCCTTAATGATTTCGCAGTGGATTCTAGCCACAAAAAGAAGACTGTCATTTGTGTTTGAGAAACAAAAAGCCTCAGATGTCAGACACCTGAGGCTTATATTATAATAGGAAATCCAAGCTATTTCTTAGCCGAAACTTCTTTTTTTCCACTTTTTAAAATCTTTTCAAGAATTCTTAAGGTAATCAGATACGTAGGTTTCACTCCGGTAAGACCCAACCCTCCTGATGACAATGTACTTCCTGTTTCCAAAGGATTATCCGAAGCATAATACGCATAACATACAAACAGATCCGGTGCAATATGGTGTCTGATCTTCGATGCTACCTGAATGGCCTTCTGATAGTGTGCCCCTTCCATTTCAAGACCAATTGCCTTCCATGAAGTATTCATAAAATAAGAAAGGATATCCCTGTTTTGAAGTGAAGTTCCTAAAACAGTAATCATAGGCCCTTCAAATGCCTTCAGCTCTTCATCGTGGAAGTCGTCAAGCTTTAATGCATTTTCAAAAGGATAATTATCTGCTGTTCCTTCAAATATATGAGCGGTAGGAATCATAATATCTCCTTTTTCTCCTGTAAGAATTCCTGCTTTACCCATAATGGAAACAGATCTTACATGCATCATATAGACTTCTCCTTTATGTTCGAAAGGTCTCAGCAGCTCGTCCATCACCTCAAAAGCCTGTTCTCCGAAAGCATAATCAAATACCATGACTACATCATCACCGCCAAACTTGATATCACCAAAAGGAGTATTCTTTAGATTTGTTTTACTAAGGTCAATGATCTGAACATCGATATTACTTCCGCTTTTATCAGCAATATGAATCATTCCTTCATCTAAAGCATATTTTGATACTTTATCACGAAGTTCTTTTTTGTTTGAAATCTCTTCATACATTTTATAGTCCACATCATGATGATGCTTCTTTTTAAGAGCTTCATTACCGTACAGCATATTTTTCACCGAATGCATATTGGCAGAAATAATATGTAACGGACGCATATGAAGATTATTTTCAAATAAAACCTCCTTCACTTTATTAGCCCACTTTTCTCCAAAGTAGTGATGTCCCACTCTTTCCTTTAATATAGCACTGAAATGAATTTCTCTCTCTCTGGTCTGTTTTGCATCTTCAAGACTTACTTTTCCTAAGTTGTAAATGATTTTGAATAAACGGTCAGGATTATGATCATCCCCGAAAGTGTTGTAAGCTCTCAACGTCTCATCAAAAGTTCTTCCTATTAAAGATGACAGATGAATAATAGCCACCTCTTTTTCTCTTCTGCTGAATTTCTTTTCCCCTTTCACTACCTCTTCAATAATTTTAAAGGCGCGGGTCGGCTTCCAGTTTTCATCCTGGATGAAGGCCAGATTACGGATTTTATCAGCTTCTATAAATAAGAAGGTAAGGTGGGTAAGAATGTCATAAATTTCGGAACGCCCCAAAAGAACCTCAATATTCATCTGGTGTTCGTCTATTCTATAACAGTTTCTTCTTCTTTTCTTAGGAACAATAGGTTCGAAACTTCCTTTATCAAACCCTTCATCAGATGTAAGATGAATAAAAGCACATTCTTCAATCCCTTCAGGAAGCCTGTCTAAAACATACATCAAACCATCAAGCTCCAATTTATTTGGAATATTCATGGTACCATAAATCTCTGGATTGATTGTTTTCAACAAGCTTCTAATGCTTTCTCCTGAAACTCCTCCTGGCTTGAAAAATCCTCTATAAAATAAGTGTCTCATAGAAATATATAATCTTTCAATAGCCTCTGTTGTTTCTCTTGCTCTAGAATTTGTCATAAAATAAATTTCACACAAATATACAAAATCTTTGTCCATTTTATTTTAACTATCTTTTAACAAGTCGTTTAATCCATATAATACTGTATCTTATAAGAAATTCCTCATACAGCGTATTTTTACAGTATTTGAGCCTTAAAAAGCGTTTTAGACATTAAATTTTAAGCATTGGATATCTTTTCACCCCCTTACAAAAACGTTAAACCATTGTTTAAATTATATAATTTTTCAAAACACCCCTAATTTTTTTAGGGTTAAAATGATTTCATTTCATTTTTTTTGTAAATTTGCCCTGTAAAAATCACCCTAATATGTCAACCTTAAGATTCAAAGCATTAGAAACCCTACCATTTAAGGACTTCAGAAAAGATAATTCTGTTGAGGTTCCTGCAAAACTGTCAGAATTATTCTGTACCAATGTTTTCTCGGAAGAGACCATGAGAGAATATTTAACAAAAGAAGCATTCAATTCTATTATGGATGCTGTAAAAAAAGGAACTAAAATCCAGAGACATATTGCTGACCAGGTAGCTGTAGCAATGAAAGACTGGGCTATGAGCAAAGGGGTAACCCATTATACACACTGGTTTCAGCCTTTAACAGGAACCACTGCTGAAAAGCACGACTCTTTCTTCACGCCTATCGAAGGAGGGAGAGCTATCGAAAGATTCAGCGGAAATCTATTGATCCAACAGGAGCCGGATGCATCTTCATTCCCTAACGGAGGTATCAGAAATACTTTTGAGGCAAGAGGCTATACAGCCTGGGACCCTACTTCTCCTGCTTTCATCATGGGAACTACATTATGTATTCCATCCATCTTCATTTCTTATACAGGAGAAACGTTAGATTATAAAGCTCCTCTTTTGAGAGCTTTGAATGCTGTGGATGAAGCAGCAACCAACGTCATGCAGTATTTTGACAAGAATGTTACAAAGGTAACCCCTACCCTGGGTTGGGAACAGGAGTACTTCCTTGTAGATTCAGCTTTATATCAGTCACGTCCGGACCTTGTATTGACAGGTAAAACATTGCTGGGACATTCTCCGGCGAAAGGACAACAACTGGATGACCACTATTTCGGTTCTATCCCAACAAGAGTAATGAATTTCATGAAAGAGTTGGAAATTGAATGTATGAAACTGGGTATTCCTGTAACGACAAGACACAACGAGGTTGCTCCTAACCAATTTGAGCTGGCTCCCATGTTTGAAGAAGTAAACGTTGCCGTAGACCACAACTCTTTATTGATGGACATCATGGCGAGAATTGCTCACAAGCACCATTTCCATATTTTATTCCACGAAAAGCCATTTGCCGGAGTAAACGGAAGCGGTAAGCATAACAACTGGTCTTTAGCAACGGATACAGGTGAAAACCTTCTAAGCCCGGGAAAAAATCCTAAGAAAAATTTACAGTTCCTAACATTCTTCGTGAATACAATCAAAGCAGTGTATGAATACGCTGACCTTTTAAGAGCAAGCATTGCTTCTGCAAGCAACGACCATAGATTAGGTGCCAACGAAGCTCCGCCGGCAATTATTTCTGTATTCATCGGAAGCCAGCTGTTCAGAGTATTGGAAGAACTTGAAAAAGTAACGGAAGGAAAACTTTCTCCGGACGAAAAAACAGATCTTAAATTAAATGTAGTTGGAAAAATTCCAGAAATCCTGTTAGATAATACGGACAGAAACAGAACTTCTCCGTTTGCATTTACAGGAAATAAATTTGAGATCAGAGCAGTAGGATCTTCTGCTAACTGTGCAGAGTCTATGACGGTAATGAACACAATCGCTGCAAAGCAATTAATCGATTTCAAAAAAGAAGTGGACGCTCTTATTGAGACAGGCCTTAAAAAAGATGAAGCAATCTTCAATGTATTGAGAGAATACATCAAGCAGTGCAAGAGCATTATGTTTGAAGGTGATGGATATTCTGATGATTGGGCTAAAGAAGCTAAAAAGAGAGGTTTAAATAACTTAAAAACCACTCCTGAAGCTCTTAAACAGGAAATGGATAAAAAATTTGTTAGCCTTTACGAAGAAATCGGAGTATTTACTCACAGAGAGGTTGAAGCAAGAAACGAAATCAAATTAGAAAAATATTCTACGGTAATTGATATTGAAGCAAGAGTTTTAAGTGATATCGCAAGAAACCACATCATTCCTTCTGCCTTAAAATATCAGAACCGATTAATTGAAAACGTAAAAGGGCTGAAAGACATCTTTGGAGATAAAGAATTCAAAACACTGGCGAAAGAGCAAATGAGCCTGATCACGAATATCTCTGAAAATGTTTCCAAAATTAAACTTGGCGTAGAAGATCTTATTAAAGCAAGAGAAGCAGCGAAAGCTGTACCCAATAGCCAAAAGCAGGCAGAATCTTACTGTACTAAAGTAATTCCTTTATTTGATGTTATCAGAGAAGCTTCTGATGATCTTGAAATGATGGTAGATGATGAGCTTTGGCCAATGACAAAATACAGAGAAATGTTGTTTACAAAATAACATCTGTAAAGTTCCATATTAGTTTAAATTCCTCGGTTTTCCGGGGAATTTTTTGGTTTTTATTAACAACAGGAAAATTAGAGTTTTAAATTACAAAATCTGATTTATAGAAGAAAATCGATAGCGTTTGTTAAAGAATCATAATAAAAAAAACCGCACACTCGCCAAAAATAGGCAGTTGCGGTTTATTTTTCTTTAACATATGTAATTAATATGTTAAATAGTGTTAAAATAAGATCCTGACAATTATCATATCAGGGGTCTTTTATTCGGAATCTCTACTTTTGTAATGCTTTTGAAAATAAATATTCCTTTTTAACACGGATAATCAAATATATATGAAGAAAAGAGTTTTGTTTTATTTAGTTGCTTTAGTTACTACAGTATCAATGCAATCGTGTGCTACCAATTATGTGGTTTCAAAACCAGCTACTTACACTAGAGAATACAAAACAGATGCCAAACTAGCCTCTATAGACAGCAAAAAAATGGAGCAGGATAAGCAAAAACTTATCGATTCTTTTCTTTCTGAAAAGGCTGCAACCATAGCTAATGCTAAAAAAGCTATTAAGAATTCTGAGATTGCAAAAGTTGTGAAGTACAACAAAACAATTGACGGTATCCTGGAAGAGGCAGAAACGTACTTGGGAACTCCTTACAGATATGGAGGAACAACAAGAAACGGTATTGATTGTTCAGCTTTCGTTCTTTCCGTTTTCGGAGCAGCAGCAGGTCTTAGTTTACCTAGAGTAGCAGCTTCTCAGGCTCAGGAAGGAGAAAGAATTGAAAAAGGTAACTTACAGAAAGGAGATCTTATTTTCTTTTCTCATGGAAGAAGAATCTCTCACGTAGGTATTGTAGAAAGTGTTTCTGAAGAGGGTGAAATTAAATTTATCCATGCAGCAACATCAAAAGGAGTGATGATCTCTTCACTTAATGATTCTTACTGGGGACCTAAATTCAGATTCGCAAAAAGAGTAATCAACGAAGAAGGAGAAGCTTATAATAACTTAGCGGCAATTACTCCAGCTACACCAGCAAATTTTTAATTTTATAAATAATTGATTTAAATAATGAAGCCATCAGAATCTGATGGCTTTTTTATTTAGCTCTATCTGAAATTCATCCCTTCATGGGAAAGGAACATTATTGCGGAAATACATACAACCTTCAAAAGCCGGTGGTAATCTATTTAGCATTCAAAAATGGATTTTCCAGGAAGAACTCAGTTTTATTTACTTTCATTCCAAAGGTACAATCCAAACTCTGCAAGTGTTGGGTTCAATCTTGAAGATAAAATTTTGAATCTCACTTTCTTTGCGGTAATCGTATCAAATTTTAATAATCGCTTATAACCAACAGTAGTACCAGAGGTGAAATTAATCCATTGCTTACCGTCAAAGTACGCTAATTCAAATTTTTCTATGCGTTGTCCAACTGCAATATTTTCCTGTAACGACAATACATTAAAGCGGACATCTTTAGGCCAGTTTAATTCAATGGTTGTAGCTGTCTCTCGTTCAGGAGTCGTAAAATAGGTACTCAATCTGCCATCAAACATGGCCTTTAGCTCCTTACCAGAAGTAGCCTTCACAGTAGCCGCTTTCGCTACATTATTTGAAAATATATTTCTCATTTCCTTACCAAAAGCAGCCAGACTGTTGACATCATTGTCTGCTATCTTTCCATTGGTATTTGGAGGGATATTTAAAAGTAAAACACCATTTCTCCCCACCGAAGTAAAATAAATTTCCATCAACTGTTTGGGCGTTTTTACTTTAGCATCTTCATTACCATGGTAAAACCATCCCGGACGGATACTTACATCTGTTTCTGCAGGATACCAGACCAAGCCTGTTGCATTAATCAACTTAGCCCTACTACCCCGATCCTGGTCTTCATAAGAACCTGATAATGCTGGAATGACATTTACTTCTTTCTGTGATAAAGAAGCAATTTTTTCCTGATCCTTTTCAGAGGTTGGCAATACACTCCATTCTGTTTCACGGCCAACACCGCTTTCAGTCCCAACCCACCGTACGTCCGGTCCCTGAACAGCAATAACCGCCTGAGGCTGAAGCTTTCTAATTAAAGCATACCAGGCATCAAAATCATAGATTTGTTTTTTACCATTTGGACCTTCTCCATTGGCTCCATCAAACCACACCTCGTCTACCTTACCGTATTGGGTTAACAATTCTGTTAACTGGTTTACAAAATAAGTATTATATGCTTCTGATCCGTAAGAGGGATTATTGCGATCCCACGGAGACAGATACACTCCAAATCCTATTTTATATTTTTTACAGGCATCTGCAACCTCTCTTACAATATCTCCTTTACCATTTTTATAAGGTGTATTTTTTATACTATGCTCAGTAAATTTACTCGGCCATAAGCAAAAACCATCATGGTGCTTAGCTGTGATTATAGCTTGTTTAAAACCTGCTTCTTTTATGGCTTTAACCCATTGTTCTGCATCCAGCAACTGGGGATTGAATTTGGATATATCTTCCTTTCCGTCTCCCCACTCTTGATTGGTAAAGGTGTTGATCCCAAAATGGAAAAATGCCGTCAGCTCCAGAGCCTGCCATCGCAGTTGCCTGGGAGAAGGCACAACATTGGCTGCTTTTGCTATTATAGTACTTTCGTCATCTGTTTTGGTAATAGGTACAAAACTTTTTTGTTGCCCGTAAGCTTTCGCCGTCAGCAGTAGTATAATTAAAGTTTTCTTCATTTGTATTTATTATTTGCGTTTTATATTCCTCTACAATAGTATAAAGAATTGGTCATCTCACTAATGATAAAGATACAAAATCAAGTAATGAAACAATTGAAAAACGTATTAATTCACTGAATAGCAAATTATTACCTATTGTTGTTAAGTTTAATTATTTAACCTGAATTCGGTATAAAGCAAACAAAGGCAAGCCCAGAAGCTGAAGGAGGGAATATCTGATCAGTTTTAGCGGCCATGTGGTTAAAATAGGCAACAGGCTTAAAAAAGTTAATAAAGCCAAATTCTGTAGTGTAAGCGCAAAAAACACGGAAACTATTTCTGCTTCCTGGCATCCAATCGCCAGGTGTTAGTTGGTTCTGTCTATTTCTATATCCAATTTATACAGGAGTCCGTAAACTTCAGACAGTGAAAATCTGGCCTTTTTAAGCTTATTTAAAGCAGGATCTATAGAATAGTTGACCGATGTTCTTAAATCTGCTTTTTCAAGGTTTGTATTGTCGAAAACAGCACCCGACAAATCGCAATGACTGAAGACCGCATTGTACAGGTCGCATTCTGCAAAATCAACTTCAATCAGTCTGGAGTTTTTAAAAACGGTTTTCTTAACCGATGTCTGATAAAATACGGAATTGTTCAGCGAGCAGCCGTCAAAGGTGAAGGATAGCCCAAATTCATTACAGTCATTAAACTGAAGCCCGAACATCTTACACTCTTTAAAAATAACTTCACGGAAAGCAGTTTTAATAAGCTTTGCCATACTCAGGTTGCATTCTATAAATTCACAGTCTGTAAAACTAAATGCTGACAGCCCTGCATATTCAAAATTGCAGTTCCTGAATGTACAGTTCTCATATTCCCCTTTTTCTAAAGGAAACTGTGTAAAGTCTGTATTTTCAAAATTCTGATCTACAATATAAGCCTCTTTCATATGCTGTAATAATTTTTCGGGAATCAACTTTCCGTCCATGGTTTTCTATGGATAATAAAAAGTAAACAGAACATTTTTTAATCCTCCGTCTACACCAAACTGTTCTTATCTGAATAATTAAGTTTAAAGAAAATAAAAGTCATCATAGAAAAGGCAAGCAAAGAGCTCCCTCCATAACTAAAGTACGGAAGAGGAATCCCTACCGTTGGGAAAAGCCCCATAACCATTCCTAAATTGATTGAAAAGTGCATCAGAAGAATGGAAGCAAAGCAATACCCAAACACGCGGTTAAAAGTGGATTTCTGCTGCTCTGCAAGATAGTAGATCCGTCCTATATAAACCATATAGCACAAAATCAACACTGCACTTCCTACAAATCCCCATTCTTCACCTACGGTACAGAAGATATAATCGGTTTCCTGTTCTGGGACAAACTTACCCTGAGTAACAGATCCTTCACGGTATCCTTTTCCTAAAAGTCCTCCTGATCCGATAGCTGTCTTGGAGTATAATAAATTATACCCTGAAGTATCTCTAAATGCTTTTTCACCTTTATAAAGAACCTCAATTCTTTCTCTCTGGTGTTTTGGAAGTTTCTCTAAAATGTAAGGAGAACCGAAAGCTAATCCACACAACAAAAGGATAGATCCGGCTATTCCGGAAATGGAGATCACATCCCAGGACATTCTGTGATAATTCATCGCGATTAGCACCCCGGCAATCAATACAATTGCAGCGGCCACATACACCGGAGGTATGGCTAATGAAACCAGGAAAACTCCTGCAAACATAAATCCTATCCCAAATAAAAGCCCGCTTAAACCTTCTCTGTATAAAGCAATAAAAAACGCAATGAACACCAGCATAGATCCTACATCCGGAATAGCAAGTACTACCGCCGCAGGAATTCCTATAATAGCCAGGGTAGTCCACAAGGATTTTTTATTTTTCAGATTAAAATCAGGTCCTGAAACATAATTGGCAAGCATCAGCGCGGTACCAATCTTGGCAAATTCCACAGGCTGCATGGTAAAGCTTCCGAATTTATACCAGTTTTTCTGCCCGAGAATTTCTTTCCCAAAAGGAAAAAGCCCTATCAGCAGGAGAACCCCGCCAATGTAAATAATACCGGCCATATTCTCAAAGAATTTACTTCTGCTAAAGAATATCATCAGTCCCACAAATAAAGAGATGCAGAAAAAAACCAACTGTTTTTCACCCAATTTTTGGTCTACACTGTAAATATTGGCAATGGCAAAAATGCAAAGCAGGAAATACAGCCCAAGTCCAAGTTTATCTATTCCTTCTGTCCACTTCATGGCTTTGCAGATTTGGTTTTTTTAGTTTCTTCTTCTATTTTCTTTTTTAGTTTCGCTTTCTGTTGCTTCACAAGCTCCAGACTGTCCAGCATTTTTTTACGCTTAATAGAGTCCGGCTTAGGATCTACATACCAGCCTTTACGTTTAAGGTCTGCTACCCACTGCCTTTTATACTCAGGCATAAAGCTTGCGCCGATCATTTTTTTATAGAGATTCTCTCTCTTCAGATCACCGGTAATATATTTTTCGGCAATTACAGTACACGCCGGGCCTGCCCAGGTTGCCCCGAACCCAGCATGTTCCATTACTGCTACTACTACAATTTTAGGTTTATCAGCAGGAGCAATAAGTACAAAGATGGAGTTATCTTTTCCTTGCGGAACCTGTGCTGTACCTGTTTTGGCCAGCTGGGTGAAATCATTTGATTTCAAGCTTCTTGCCGTTCCTCTTAGAACCACCGCTTCCATTCCTTTTAAAACAGGTTCAAAATGCTTGGGATCTACAAGGGTTTTATGTTTAACCTTGAATCTTTTATCAGGATTGGCTTTGCCGTCAATTGCTTTTACAATATGCGGAGTATAGTACCATCCTTTATTAGCAATAGCAGCAACATAATTGGCCAGCTGAATTGGCGTTACCAATACATCTCCCTGCCCCATCCCGTTATAAATGGCTCCAGTAGACATTTCATCCCAGTTTTTAAAATCGGTTCTCTTGGAACCGCTCGCTTTCATGATGGCTTTAAATCTTTTCTCATAAAAATCACCGGAAGGAATTCTCCCTTTTGCACCCACCGCAAAATCATTATTTAAAAACTCTCCCACTCCAAAGCTGCTCATAATCTTCTTCCATTCATCAACACCTTTTGAAGGATTTCCCGGATATTTTTTGATGATTGCAATAAATGCATAGGTAAAAAAACAGTTACTGGAAACCTGAATAGAAGGAATCAGCGGATCGGCTCCACCGTGGCCCTTAATTCTTTTTCCTTTATAGAAAAACCCACCACCACAAGGGAAAACTGTTTTTTCATCCATTACTCCCATTTGCATTGCAGCCAAAGCAGTTAATAATTTGAAAGTGGATCCCGGAGGATAGCCCGCCTGTAAAGAACGATCGAATGTAGGCTTATTTTCGTAAAGTGTATCTTTTGATAAAGCGTATAAATTTTTTGATTTATTGGGCCCGGTGAAAAGATTAGGATCAATATCCGGTCCTGTTGCAGCCACTAATACTTCTCCGTTATTAGGGTCTATGGCTACAATGGCTCCATGTTTGTTAACGAGCATTTCTTCAGCAGTTCTCTGAAGATCATAATCAATAGTTAAGGTAATATCTTTCCCGGTAATAACATCTTTATCCAGAGACCCGTTTTTATAAGAACCAATATTTCGGAGTCTGATGTCTTTTTGGATATACTTCATCCCTTTTACTCCTCTAAGTTCTTTTTCGTAAGATTTTTCAACTCCTGTTTTTCCGATAAAGTCTCCCGGCAGGTAATAAACAGAATCTTTTTTAATATCTCTTTCGTTTACTTCACTGGTATATCCCAACAGATTTCCGGAAGTAGAAACTTCATACTGACGCTGAGGTCGCTGTACAATAGTAAATGCGGGATACTTAAAAATAATCTCCTGCACTCTTGCAATATCTTCTCTGCTGAGGTCCTTTATGAACGTCATTGGGGTCAGCTTGGAATAATATTTTTCTTTTTTAATGATATTGACTTTGTTGATGAAATCTTGTTTACTGATCTTCATCAGGCTGCAAAAGCCTAATGTATCAAAATCGGGTTTCATTAGTCCCTGGGTAAAAGAAATCTCATAAGCAGGCTGATTCCCTACCATGATTTTCCCATTTCTGTCAAAAATCACCCCACGCTGCGGAATAACGTATTCAATTTTAATGGATGTATTGGCCGCGTTCAAGGCGTAGCGGTCTGTAAATAACTGCAAATAAGCCAGCCTCGCCACAAAAATAAGAGCGATAACAACAAGGACGGAAAAGATTTTTAAATAACGTGTGTTCAAACTTTTTGTTTGATTTTAAATATTAATGCGTAAATAACTATAAATATAAATGAAATTACACTAGTCACCAACACATTAAACAATATTTCAAAAAACCGGCTCAACTTAAAGAACTCTATATACTGTACGAAAAGCTGATGCAGGAAAATACTTGAAAATAAAAACAGCAAAAACTGCGCCCATTGTAAGGACTGAAAAGAGAAAAAGTCTGTGGAAGTATCTGTGGAAGTCCTGAATATCAACGTTCTGTAATAAGCAATGAGGGTGGTAGCAAATGCATTGATTCCCCAGGAATAGTGAAATCCATCTATGGCCAGCCCAATTAAAAAGCTTAATGCCAGGAACTGAAATTTATTTCTGAAAAAAGGATAGAACATAACAAACACAGGATACAGCACCGGCGTATATTTTCCGAACAGCGTAATCCTGTTCAGTACAAATATCTGTAATGCAACCAGGAAGATCATAATCAATATGTCTGTAAATAAAGTCCTGCTAATCATTTTCTTTTTTTATTACAGCCTGCATAGTATCCTGAATCTTCTGCACTTCTGCCTTTTTAAGATTCTTTACTACAAACACCTTATTTAACGCACCCATTTTTTCACTAAGCTCCACCGAGATATCCCAGAAGCCTGTCTTATTATCTACCGAATAACCGGCAATAGTCCCAATCATAACCCCTTTCGGGAAGATGGCAGATTTTCCATCTGTGATCACACTGTCTCCCACTTTCAACGCTACATATTTAGGAATATCGGCAAGATGCATCACGCGTGAATTATCTCCGTTCCATGTTAACGTCCCAAAGTACCCGGAATTTTTAAGTGCCGCATTAATTCTGATCCTGTTTACACTTAATACAGACTGAACCAATGCATAGTTATCGGTAGAATTGATAACGATTCCCGCAATACCTCTTGGTGCCATCACCCCCATTTGTGGGAAAACACCGTCTCTGCGGCCGCGGTTGATTGTAAAATAGTTATTTCTACGGTTGATGCTGTTAAAAACAATTTCACCATCAACAAAAGTATAGATCTGGCCGCCTCCTATGGTATCATGAACTTTTTTGAAGACAGGATTTTTCCCGCCTTCCTTTCCATAAAGTTCGGTCATAAGGGCTTTATTCTGAATAACAAGATCTTCGTTGATCTGTTTAAGCTTCAGATAGGTAACCCCCTCATCAATATATCCGGAAACCCAGGAATTCAGCGCAGCCGTCTGCCCCGCTATCCAGGATCTCTGCATGGCGTTTCTTGAGAATATCAAAACCAAAGCAATAATTTGCAGGAATATAAAGAAGACGAAAAGGGTGTTCTTCGAAAATAATCTCAGCAAAAATCCCATTCAGATATATAGTCGTAAAAAGTTAAAATTATTTAATTAAGAAATTGAACTTATCCATATTCTTAAGGGCAATACCAGTTCCGCGAACAACAGCTCTTAACGGATCTTCAGCCACAAATACAGGAAGACCTGTTTTTTTGTGAATTCTGTCCGCAAGGCCTCTTAGCAACGCTCCTCCTCCAGCAAGATAAATACCTGTTTTGTAAATATCAGCAGCCAATTCCGGCGGAGTAAGAGAAAGCGTTTCCATTACAGCATCTTCAATTCTGATAATAGATTTGTCTAGTGCACGTGCAATTTCCTTATATCCAACCATAATTTCTTTAGGCTTTCCTGTAATAAGGTCTCTACCCTGTACCGGAATATCTTCAATATCTACATCAAGATCCTCTACTGCAGACCCTACTTCAATTTTAATTCTCTCAGCAGTTCTTTCGCCAATATAAAGGTTATGGTGAGTTCTTAAGTAATACGCAATATCATTTGTAAATACATCACCAGCAATTTTCACAGATTTATCACATACGATACCTCCTAACGCTACTACTGCAATTTCTGTAGTACCTCCACCTATATCAATAATCATGTTCCCCTCAGGTTTCTGTACGTCGATCCCAACTCCAATTGCAGCTGCCATTGGTTCATAGATCAGCCTTACTTCTTTTGCGTTTACTTTTTGAGCAGAATCTCTTACCGCTCTTTTTTCAACTTCAGTAATGCCAGAAGGAATACAGATTACAATTCTTAATGCAGGCTGAATGAATTTACCTTTAATTCCAGGAATTTTTTTGATAAATTCCTTGATCATGTGTTCAGAAGCGTGGAAATCAGCAATAACCCCATCTTTCAAAGGACGGATTGTTTTGATATCCTCATGAGTTTTACCTTGCATATGTTTAGCCTGTTCACCAACAGCAATGGGTTTACCCGTAGAACGTTCAATTGCTACAATTGACGGCTGATCTATAACAATCTTATTATTATGGATGATAAGGGTATTAGCTGTTCCCAGGTCTATCGCAATTTCTTGCGTAAACATATCAAATAAACTCATATATTTCTTCTGATTTTAAGTTTACAAAGATATAAATTTAACACTACTAAAGAAATTTCATACCAACATAATTTGGTTAAAATTTTATTAAAATTTATAATTCTTTATTAACTTTTACTTTAGATATTTACAGACTTTGAGTTAAACTAAAATTAACAGGGGAAATTATGGGTTAAAAATAAGTAAAAAGCAGATTTCAAAACAGCTAAATTTGCTCAGCACAATAAATTCCGGATGGTTTCTATAGTTTTTTACGATAATTATCATATACACTATCAGGGGTTGATTAATTAAAAAAAGCGTAAATTTGCGACTGCTTATGTTACAGTATTCCAACATCCATCAAACATCGAATTTTGCCGTGCTTTCTATAAGCTACGAAAAGGCCGATGTAGAAACGAGAGGAAAATTTGCATTCTTTGATGAAAACATCAAAAACTTTGTTTCCCGGGTCCATCAGGAAGATCTTGGTGATGCTTTTGTGGTTTCTACATGTAACAGGACTGAGATTTACACTACTTCCTCCAATTATCTTTTAGTGGCTGAAGAATATTGTAAAACAATTGGAGTACATCTTACAGATTTTCTTCAGTTTGCCAATATTCTGACAAAAGAAGAAGCTCTGATACACCTTTTCAGAGTTGCCGCCGGACTTGAAAGCCAGATTATCGGGGATTTTGAAATTATAGGTCAGATCAAAAAAGCTTATACCCGTTTTAAAAAAGAAAGACAGAATTCCAATCCTTATCTGGAAAGGGCAATTAATGCTGCTATTCAGATTTCGAAAAGAATAAAAAATGAAACGGGGATCTCCAACGGAGCTGCTTCTGTATCTTATGCTGCGGTTCACTATATCCTGAACAGCCAAAAGAGAATTAATGAAAAGAACATTCTTCTTTTAGGGGTGGGGGAAATTGGACAGAATACTGTTGAAAATTTAGTAAAACACGTTTACCAGCCTAAAATCAAGATAGCCAACAGAACTCAGGAAAAAGCTGAAAAGATTTCTGAGAAATATAATATTCCACATGTTGATTATTCTGATGTGGACAAGGAATTAAAGGAAACGGATATTCTCATTGTGGCCACGGGGGCAAAACATCCTATTATCAATCAATCTCATTTCCCGAACGGAAGGGAAACATTGGTTATTGACCTGTCTATTCCGCATAACGTTGAAAAAAATGTCACTGAGAATAAAAATGTGACATTAATTGACGTTGACGAGCTTTCAAAACAAATCCAGGAAACTATTCAGCAACGGGAAAAAGAGATTCCAAAAGCTGAAAAGATTATCAAGGAGCTGATGAAAGACTTTATTGAATGGGAAAAAAAGAGAAAGCTGGCACCCAATATTCATCATTTCAAAGCTGTTTTAAAGAATATGGAGCGCAATGAAATGCATAATTTTTATAAAAAGAATAAATACATAAACATCACGGACATGGAACTTTCTGACAAAATGATCCAGAAAATCACCAACCGTTTTGCAAAATATATCATCGACAACCCTTTAAAAGCCGAAGAAATTAGTAAATTAATGCACGAAATATTAGTTGAACAACCAAACAACGAATTCAATGAAAAGCATTAGAATTGGAACCAGAAATTCCGCACTTGCACTTTGGCAGGCTAGAGAGGTTGCAAGGCACCTTCAGAACCGCAATTATTTAACAGACATTGTTCCTATCGTCTCTTCCGGTGATAAGAATCTTAATCAGCCATTATATTCTTTAGGAATTACAGGGGTTTTCACAAGAGACCTGGATGTTGCCCTGTTGAATGACAAAATTGATATTGCCGTACATTCTTTAAAAGATGTTCCCACCCAATTACCTCAAAACATTGAGATGGTGAGCTATCTGGAAAGAGATTATCCCCAGGATATTCTGATCAGAAAGGAATCTTCAAGAAATAAAGAATTCCATGAGCTTAAACTGGCCACAAGCAGCTTAAGAAGAAGGGCATTTTGGCTAAAATATTATCCTGATACTGAGTTTTCGGATATCCGTGGAAATATCCAGACCCGTCTTCAAAAGCTTGAAGATGGAAATTTTGATGCTACCCTTCTATCTTTAGCAGGCATCAAAAGAATGAAAATGGAAATTGATTATGAAATGCTTCCATTAATGATTCCGGCACCATCACAAGGTGTTATTGCCGTAGCCGGACATTCTGACAAACCGGAGATCAATGAGATATTAAAACAGATCAATCATGCACCCACTCAAATCTGCGTAGAAATTGAAAGAAATTTCTTGAGCACTTTGGAGGGCGGCTGTACTGCACCTATCGGCGCTTTTGCAGAAATCATCGGTGATCAGATCCGTTTCAAAGCTGCACTCTGTTCTCTGGATGGTAAAAACTGTATTGCAGTTGATGAAAATTTCGAATACAACACTACAGAAAATTTTGGAGAAAAGTATGCTAAAGTGATTCTCGAAAACGGTGGAAAAGAATTAATGGCAGAAATCAAAAACCAGATCTAAGATCACTTCAAAGTATAGATTTTAAATTTATATTTTTATCCTCTCTTTTTTCATTTTCAAATGTAAAGTCATGAAAATCTTATTTACCAAAAATATAGACCAAGCGATTATATCCAAAGAATTAGGAGAGCATATTTTGGTTGACTGCATTGAGGTGATTAAGACACAATCGATCAGGATCAGCCCATTTGATCTTAAAAATTATTCGTTGATCTTTACCAGTGTCAATGGAGTATCTTCATTTTTCGAAAACGGATTCAAGCCTAACGAGGATTTTACGGCAAAAAATTACAATAAGATCTACTGTGTAGGTGAAAAAACAAAAAAAGAACTTAGAAAACACGGTTTTGGAACTTTTAAAGTGCTGAAAAATGCAGAAGTACTCTCCGGATTTATCATCGGGAAATGCCAACATGAGCAATTTATTCATTTCTGTGGCAATCTTGCTATTAATGTTCTGGATAATGAGCTTCCGCTGCAAAACATTAAGTACAAAAAAATCGTCGTATATAACACCGAGGAAACCAATCCTTTAATAACTGAAAAATATCATGCTGCAGTATTTTTTAGTCCGAGTGGAGTTCGTAGTTTTGCAAAGCAAAATTCTCTGGAGGATATGACGCTTTTTTCGATCGGAGAAACCACTTCCAGAGAGCTGAGAAAATATACTAAAGAAAAAATTTATACTTCTGAAGGCAACAGTCTGGTATCAGTTTTGAATATGGTACAGGAAATTTATATAAACAAACAAATATGAAAAATTTAGCATTTTTATTATTAGGATTAATGGTTATGTTTTCTTGTACTTCACAAAAAGAAACATCAACCTTAAAAGTTCCCTATTCAGAAGCAAAAAACTATTTCGTAAAAAATACATACCAAAGCAATGAGATAGCTATCAAAAAAATAGCTTCTCAAAAAGAATTTGACGAAATTTTTGGAGCTGCCACCACCATGGGACCCAACGGAATGCCTACCAATATTGACTTCTCAAAAAATTATATAATTGCATTAATTGGAACCCAGACTAATAAATCTACTGACTTTTTAGTTAAAAATCTTGTTAAAGAGAAAGAAAATATCGTTCTCTCTTATGCTGTAAAAGAGGAAAGTACAGAAAACTCTTATACTATACTCCCTGCAAAAATACTTATTGTCAGCAAGCAATATGATGGCAATATCATTTCAAATAAACTATGATAAAAAACGACCTATATTTAAAAGCACTTCGCGGAGAAACCGTTGAAAGACCTCCTGTCTGGATGATGAGGCAGGCTGGAAGATATCTGCCGGAATTCATTGCTCTGAGAGACCAATATGATTTCTTTACAAGATGTCAGACCCCTGAACTTGCTGCTGAAATTACACTACAGCCTATCCGCAGGTTTCCTTTGGATGCTGCGATTCTGTTTTCAGATATCCTGGTAGTTCCTCAGGCGATGGGAATTGATTTCAAAATGAAAGAATCTGTTGGCCCATGGTTGGATACTCCGATCAGAACAATGGAACAGGTTCAGAATATTGAAACTCCGGATGTGAATGATACATTAGGTTATGTTTTTGATGCTATTGAGCTTACTCTTCAAAAATTAGATAATGAAATCCCTTTAATTGGTTTCGCAGGTTCTCCATGGACCATTCTTTGTTATTGTGTGGAAGGAAAAGGGAGTAAGGCATTTGATATTGCAAAATCTTTCTGCTTCCAGCAGCCTGAAGCAGCTCACTTATTACTTCAGAAAATCACAGACACTACTATTGCTTATCTGAAGAGAAAAGTAGAAAAAGGAGTTTCTGCAGTACAGATATTTGATTCATGGGGAGGAATGCTTTCTCCTACTGATTACCAGGAATTCTCATGGCAATACATCAACCAGATCGTTGAAGCATTAAGCCCTCTTACCCACGTGGTAGTATTTGGAAAAGGATGTTGGTTTGCACTGGAAGATATGACAATGTCTAAAGCTTCAGCTCTTGGTGTTGACTGGACTATTAAGCCGGAATTTGCAAGAACATTGACCAATCATACGATGACCCTACAGGGAAATTTTGATCCTGCCAGGCTTCATTCAACTCCTGAAACTATCAAAAAAATGGTAACCGAGATGATCAACCGTTTTGGAAAAGACAGATATATTGCTAACCTTGGACACGGAATTTTACCTAACGTTCCTGTAGAAAATGCAGAAGCATTCATCAGAGCCGTTGTTGACTGGAAACCGGGTCTGTAGTAACTCAAATGCAATTTTATGATACATAAAAGCCCTGACGTTTGCCGTCAGGGCTTTTAAATTAATATATGCTAAAGAATCTCGCCGGCATAATATTTTATCAACTATTTATCTTATATTCGGGTAACTAACACTTTAATCCCATTATTATGAAAAAACTTAATAAAACAACCCTAAAGCATATAATGGCAGGAGGGGAAATCTGTCTTCCATGTGCTGATGGCTATCATCAGGTTATTATCAACGGTCGATGTACCTGTGAACCTGACTAGAAAAAAGCAGCTGTCCAGCTGCTTTTTTATTGATATATTGAAAAGTAATATATACTAGCTTAACATTCGCTGCGCTTTTTTAACACCTTCTACCAAAGCATCAATTTCTTCAAAAGTATTATACACAGCAAAACTGGCTCTTACTGTCCCTGCAATATTAAAGAAGTTCATAATAGGCTGCGTACAGTGGTGCCCTGTTCTTACGGCAATTCCCATTTTATCGAGAATCATTCCTACATCGGAAGAAATCCCTACTCCTTCCAGGTTAAAAGAAACAACACCTGTTCTTTTTGCTTTTTCACCATATATTTTAATTCCTTCTATTTCTAAAAGCTGTTTTTGAGCATATTGCAACAACGCATTTTCATGGTTTTGAATATTTTCATGTCCTACTTTGTTCATAAAATCCACGGCAGCTCCCAATGCAATATTCCCTCCTACATTTGGTGTTCCTGCTTCATATTTAAATGGAAGCCCTGCATAGGTAGTTCCATCAAAAGAACAGGTAGCAATCATCTCTCCTCCTCCATGAAATGGCGGCAAAGCCTCTAATATTTCACGTTTCCCATATAAAACACCTGTTCCCATCGGAGCATACATTTTGTGGCCGGAAAACACAAAGAAATCGCAATCCATTTTCTGAACATCTATATTGAAGTGAGGAGCAGACTGGGCCCCGTCAATAACAATATAGGCGTCTGTATTTTTTCTTGCTTTTGATATAATTTCTTCAATAGGATTTACAATTCCCAACGCATTGGAAACCTGGTTTACAGATACCACTTTGGTTTTTTCACTTAGGAACTGATCAAATTGATCCATCTGCAGAATACCGTTTTCATCAATAGGAATTACACGCAGTTTTGCTCCGGTTCTTTCGCAAAGCATTTGCCATGGAACGATATTCGAGTGATGTTCCAGATAGGAAATAATAATCTCATCATCTTTTTTTAATTTTTGAGTTAAAATATAAGCAATGAGGTTTAACCCTTCTGTAGTTCCTTTTGTAAAAATAACTTCAAAGTCATGTTCAGCATTGATGAATTTCTGAATCTTTCTTCTTGAAAGCTCCATTTCTTCTGTAGCGAGCTGGCTTAATGTATGAATTCCTCTGTGAACATTAGCATTAAGTTCTGTATAATATGCATGACAGACTTCCAACACCGAATTTGGTTTTTGAGATGTAGCTGCATTATCCAAATAAACCAATGGCTTACCGTTCACTTCCTTGTCCAATATAGAAAACTGGCTTCTTATTTCCTGAATGTCA
The DNA here is from genome assembly GCF_918698085.1 of Chryseobacterium sp. Bi04. Lineage (GTDB taxonomy): Bacteria > Bacteroidota > Bacteroidia > Flavobacteriales > Weeksellaceae > Chryseobacterium. Next base: position 606,615 of record NZ_CAKKLP010000001.1, on the reverse strand, counting down.
AACATTTATTTACATTTTAAATTAAAACGTCCTTATTTAGAACACTTCAAATTTACGGCTTTTTTTCCGAAAGGATACATCCGGCTGCCTCCTGATTGTTGTCAGCTAATAGAAATATTCGATGGATAAGATTGAAATTGAGAAGTAACAAATAAATTCATTACCTACTGTTTTTCTTTAATATCTACCTTACTCCCATAAAAAAAACCTGCCAATAAATTGACAGGTTCTTATACCATTGCATAGTAAGCAATTCTTATTCTGCAGATTTTTCTTCTGTTGTTGGAACATCAGGAGATTGAGTAGCCACTTCTTCAGCCACTTCTTCTTCATCATCGTCCTCTGCTGCTGCACCTCCTTTCATTGCATTTCTAGACATCTTAACAGCTACTACAACTGCATTGTCCGGGTGCATGAAAGTATATCCTTCAGTTTTGATACCTCCGATGTAAAGTTTGTTACCAATTCTTAATGGAGTAACATCTACAACTATTTCGTCCGGCAAGTTAGCAGGAATAGCTTTTACTTTCAATTTTCTGAAAGACTGACGTAAAGCACCACCAGCAACAACACCTTTTGAACGTCCAGTAATTCTTACAGGAACCTCCATAACAACTGGCTTATCGTCAGCTAATTGATAGAAGTCTGCGTGAAGAATCTTGTCTGTAATTGGGTGAAACTGAATATCCTGAAGAACTGCTGGAATTGTTTGACCATCAACTTCAATAGATACCGTGTGTGCTTCAGGAGTGTATACTAATCCTTTGAAAGCTCTCTCTTCAGCAGAGAAGTTCAAAGGCTCACCACCTCCATAAACAACACAAGGAACTAATTCAGCATCACGTAAAGCTTTTGTAGACTTTTTGCCCACGCTTTCTCTTTTTGTACCTTGAATTGTAATAGATTTCATTTATAAAAATTTAAAAAATTATTGTAGTTTTAATTTGCAAGTCGCTAAAAATCAATTAAATAACAAATTTACTACTAATTGATCTATGCTCATGAACCATTGTCATAACATCTGCAAATAATGGGGCGCAAGATAGCACTTTTATTTTAGTTGACAAATTATTTTTAACAGGAATTGAGTCAGTTACAATAACTTCCAAGATTTTAGAGTTCTCAATATTCTCGTAAGCCTTACCTGAAAGCACTCCATGCGTGGCCATCGCCCTTACTGTTTTTGCACCCTTTTCAATTAAGATGTCTGCAGCTTTACAAAGCGTACCCGCAGTATCAATCATATCATCAATAAGGATTACGTTTTTACCTGTAACATCTCCGATTAGGAACATTTCTTCGATAACGTTTGCTTTCTTTCTTTCCTTATAAGCAATTACTACTTCTGCCCCAAGGTGGCCTGCATAGTTTTTAGCTCTCTTTGCACCTCCCATATCCGGGGAAGCAATGGTAAGATTATCAAGATTTAAAGATCTGATATAATCCACGAAAATAGAGGAAGCATAAAGGTGATCTACAGGAATTTCAAAGAATCCCTGAATCTGATCTGCGTGAAGATCCATTGTCATTACTCTTGTTGCCCCTGCTGCAGTAAGAAGGTTAGCAACTAGCTTAGCACCGATCGGCGCTCTTGGTTTGTCTTTTCTGTCCTGTCTCGCAAGTCCGAAATAAGGAATTACAACGGTAATGCTCTTTGCAGAAGCTCTTTTCGCTGCATCAATCATTAGGAGAAGCTCCAAAAGATTGTCTGCGGGTGGAAACGTAGATCCTATTAAGAAAACTCTTCCTCCTCTTACAGATTCGTCTAAAACAGGTTCAAATTCCCCGTCGCTAAACTCCTGAAAGTTGATTTTCCCTAATTCTTTCCCATAATGCTGGGCAATTTTCTCTGCCAAGTCCCTGCTGGTTCTTGTACAAAATAGATAACTTAACTGATCGGCCATTTTTACTTTTTAAAAGATTTTGCAAATTTAAAAAAAAACCACAAGAATTACTCTTGTGGTCTCTAAGTTTTTATTTTATCAATTATTACGGGAATTTAACACCATCATATTTGTTTGGATCTACCTGTGGTAATGTAGATCTGTATTTTGCATTTATAGATTTAATAAACTCGTTGGCTATAACACCATATCCCCGTCCTGTAAGGTGAACACCATCAAGAGAGAAAGCTCCTCCCGTAACAAATTTTGCAGAGTATTTTACGCCGTCAAATGAAATTCCGGATTGTCCGTTCAAATCAATCATTTTAGCATTTGCATCTACAAAAGCCAATCCATATGAATCAGCAAGTGATCTTATAGAGGCGTTGTATGCATCTGTTGCAGTTTTTACATAAGCAGCCTCTGTTTTTGTTAATACATGTTGGTTTTGTAGAGGATAAGAAATTCCATATACATTTACCGGAGCCGGCACACCAGGTGCAGTAGTACTAATCACAGAACTTGTAGTAAGCAGGATATAATCACTTGACGTAGCCTGTCTTGCCTGTCCAAAGATTTGTCCGAAAGCACCAGCCATCACCGGTCCTAAAGAAGGAGTTAAAGCTGCTGTAAGCTGAGCCGATAAATCCGTAAGGGCTACATCTTTAATTAAAACAGGATTGGAAGAAGTAGAAGAAAGAAGATTAATTCTGTCTCCAGCACCAAAAGCGGTAAGCGCCTGCTTTAAAGGACCATATAAACTCGCATTAAGTGTTGCTAAATTAGCACCCAGTTTTTCAGGTGTCAAAGGATTGTAAGGAACTGTCGTAAAGAAAGGCACAGAGGTAACATAAGGAATGTTTGCAATAACCCCTTTAGTTGTTCCTACACTTTTAAGGCCGTCCAAAACTCCCTTAATAGAACCCGCCACTACCGCCGGATCAGAAATATCATTTGACTTGTATAACGTCGGATCAGTATTTCCTGTCTGAACTGTAGCAGTAGTATATGTTGTAACTCCACCTATTGTCTGCGAATTTGTTCCTCCATTGGTAGCATATGATAATACATCATTATTTCCTATCCAAAGAGAGAAGAATGTTGCTTTCTGAGCCATCGCATCAGCCAAAACACTTGTTGTGGCAGAAGAGGCAAATCTTACAAAATAAGGATTAGCCTTTCCAGCAGCAAGACCTGCCTGGCTACCATATCCGGGTGCAACCAGATGGAATGACTTCGCTCCCGGCACCCCCATATTATTATAAGAACTGCCGCTAGGCAAAAGATCCAATGCCGCTGCCGGAGCACTTGGTACCGGAGACGGGGATCCATTAACCATCTGAAGGTTTAATTTTCCAGGAAAACCAGGAAGATTGTTAAACCCTCCTACGTCATTAGGCATCAGAGGCTGTTTGAAATCTCCTCCACCCGCAAGTCTCATCTGGCCGGCAATCATGCTCGGATAGGATTCATTCTGGCCGCTGCTATATAGTGCCCCATCACGATATCCGGAAGTAAGAGAGTTACCTAAAGAAATATATTTTGAAAAATCTGCGTCTCCTTTCGTTACCGGAATATCTTTCACATCCGTATCGAAATCTGTATTACAGCTCGTTACAGTGAAAAGAAGTGCAGAGACAGCAATTGTTGATATTATAATTTTTTTCATAGTCTTTTAATTAAAAAGGATTATAAGATAAACCTAGACCGAAGTAGAATGCTTTTGCTTTCGCTTGTCCGTAAAGCCCAATAGCAGAATTGTTTACATCTCTGGCTTGAGGCATTGCATATCCTCCGGCAATATCAATTCCAAATTCTTTCAACTTGAATCCTACCCCACCGGTCACCACATAGGTATTAAATGAAGGGGTTTCAGGAATAAAGTTTTCATTGGAGTAAGGAGACTCATCATAATAAGCTCCCAAGCGTCCATAGATCATATTGGTGAATGCATATTGAGTTCCCAATCTGAATGTCTTGGAATTTCTGAAATTCTTAGGATTTACTAAAACCGTCGGATCTGAAGGATTGTTAGGGGCAAGTGGTGCATTGTCAAAATCCAACACCAATTTGCTATATCTTTCCCATCCATGGTAATTAAAATCTGCAGAAATCTGCCATTTTGGAGTCACTTTATAGGTCAAACCAATTGTATATTCTTCAACCAATGGAAGCGTTGCTGAAAATCCATCCTGCCCTGCTGCATTTAATTTTAACAGAGAGTAAGGAGACTGTGTAGGGAACTTGAACGTAGCTGTTCCGTTTTTAGCTTTCATATCTATTGCTGAACGGTAAGCTATACTTACATCCAACTTAGGGTCAGGTCTGAAATAGAATCCGAATCCATATCCGTGGCCACTGGCTTTTTCATCATTGATGTTAACCTGTCCTCCGAATTGCGTTACCGCTTTATCCCAATCTACTTTTCCTCTTGCATAAATATAGCTGGCACCAAAAGACAACCAAGGAGCCAGTTTCACAGAAATCATAGGCTGAAAATAGTAACTCTTCAGCTCCATTTTCTGCACCAACTCTTTGCCTTCCCAATCTTCCGGCCATTGAACAGTGCTTCCAAAAGGTGTGGAAAAACTTAACCCTACGGATAGATTTTCTATTGGTTTATAAGTAATCGCTGCGTAGATAGGTGTTCCCAGAGGATTATCTGTTTCTGTACTCTGTAAAGTATTTAAGTTTTGAAAAGTAACTTTATTACTTGCACCAAACCCTCCTGCCACTACACTCAGTTTGGAAGGGATAAATGACATACCCGCGGGGTTAAAGAATGTCACACTCGCGTCTTCGGCATGAGCACTAGTATGCGCCATTGCCAATTGTTTTACCCCCTGCAAAGAAACTCTGAAGCCCCCTGCGTAAGATAAAACCCCCGCCAATAAAGCAGTTGATACTAATATTTTTTTCATAGACTATTATTATATAATCCAAATATAAAGTTATTTTGAATACGTCTGTTAATATTTCCCAATATTTTAAACAATATACTTAAAGAAAACTATGTTTAAAATAACACTTTAGATAAAACTACCCATAAAACCATTGTTTATAAATACTTAAGAGCCTATATAAACATATTCAATTATTTTGTTTAACCTTAAACAATAAGGTTATTGAATATTTAAATATTTTAGAATTGCATAAAGATAAAAATACATAAATTTGCAAGATTATAAATAATAGTAATATGAGTTGTGGATGCAAAACATCCGGCGATTCTGCACATTCTTGCGGTCCCAAGAAGACTGCAAGTGGTTGTGAAAATGTAAATACCTGCGGGAATAGTTATAAATTAAGTGTTTTTGACTGGCTTTCTAACATCAACAATCCAGCATCTAACAGGTGTGACTTTGTAGAAGTTAGGTTTAAAAATGACAGGAAATCTTTTTATAAAAATGTAAACAATATCCCTTTACATATTGGTAGCGTAGTTACAGTAGAATCTAGCCCGGGACACGATGTAGGTGTTGTAAGCCTTACCGGAGAATTAGTGAAAATCCAGATGAAAAAGAAAAAAGCATCTGAAGAATCAGCACTAAAAATATACAGACAAGCCAACCAAAAAGACCTTGAGGTATGGCAGGAAGCAAGAAAAAAAGAGGACGCAGTAAAACTTGAAGCAAGAAAAATTGCCCACAGATTAGGACTTGAAATGAAAGTCACTGATGTAGAATACCAGGGTGATTCTTCAAAGATTACATTTTATTATACTGCTGATACCCGAGTGGATTTCAGACAGCTGATAAAAGAATATGCCGGCTCCTTCAGAACAAAGATTGACATGAAACAGATCGGTTTCAGACAGGAAGCTGCAAAAGTAGGAGGAATAGGGTCATGCGGACGTGAGCTTTGCTGCTCAACCTGGCTGACCGACTTCAGATCTGTAAATACCAATGTAGCAAGATATCAGCAGCTGAGTATCAATCCTCAAAAGTTGGCAGGACAATGTGGAAAGCTTAAATGCTGTCTTAACTATGAACTGGACAGTTATCTGGATGCATTAAGCAATTTCCCGTCTTCTTCCACCGTTTTGGAAACAGAAAAAGGGAGAGCATTCTGTATTAAAATAGACGTTTTCAAAAAGAAAATGTGGTTTGCTTATGTAGACAGCTCTATTGCCTGGTATGATTTTGATATTGATCTTGTAAAAAAATTGATTTCAAAAAATAAAAGAGGCGAAAGAACCCTTCCACTGGAAGATTTAAAACAACCTGACTTACCCCTTCAAAGCATTGACCTTATTCAGGAAAACAATGTAGACCGTTTCGAAAAGAAAAACCGGGGAAACAGAAACAGAAATAACCAGAATAAGCCAAATAACCCTCAACAGGGAGGGCAAGGACAGGGTCAGAAGAGAACCAGACCGGAAAGACAAGACAGACCCGAAAGGTCTGAAAAACCGGAAAACCCAAATACTCAATCAGGAAATCAGCAGCCCAGACAACAAAAACCTAATCCACAGCAAAAACGTCCTGTGGAAAAGACAGAAAACAGTGCTGATGCTGAGAAAAAGCCACAAACGAACCCAAATAAGAAGAAATTTAAAAAGAAATTTCCTCCAAAAAAAGATAATGATGCGTAACATTTTAGGATTATTTTCCCTTATCCTTTTCTTTAGCTGTACTTCTTCTTCAGGAGAAGATGTCATTATGAATTCCGTTGATAACAAATGGAATAAGAAAAGTGAGCAAAAATTTAATCTTGAAATTTCAGATCCTCAGAATCCTAAAAATATTATATTTGTTGTAAGGAATAATAACGATTATCCTTACAGCAATATAAGATTCATTGTCAATTTTACCAATCTCCAGAATAAAAAGAAGGAAACCGACACGTTGAATTATGTTTTGGCAAAACCCAATGGAGAATGGCTTGGTACAGGCTTTGGTGATACAAAGGAAACGTTGTTTCAGTATAAATTGAATTATAGATTTCCAGGAAAAGGTAAATATGAAATCGGGCTGACTCAAGCTATGAGGAATGACAACCTTCCGGGAATTGAAGATATTGGGATAAAATTAGAAACGGCTAAACCGTAATCATAAATGGAAGAAAACAGAAAAAATACAGGAAACAAAGGGAAAACTTTCCCTCTGCCTCCCAAACAAAAGAAAAATACCTCTTGGAAAAAATGGGTTTCATTTATCTGGATTGGGCTCATTGCAGTAGTATTAGGAATTTCAGGCCTTTTCTTCGCTGTTTCTCAGGGTTTCCTTGGAGAAATGCCGGATGTAAAAGAACTTGAAAATCCGGATATCTTTGTCGCTTCTGAAATTATCTCTTCAGATGGCGTTACGCTGGGTAAGTTTGAAAAAGAAAAAACACAGCCTATTGTTTACAAGGATCTTCCTCCTTATCTTATTTATGCATTACAGGCTAAAGAAGATGAACGTTTTAAAGAACATTCAGGAATTGACCTATACTCTATTGCCAGAGCCGTTGCTTACGGAGGAGGCCGTGGAGGAGGTTCTACTATTACCCAACAGCTGGCAAAGCTTCTTTTTACCGGAACAGCTTCTCAAAACAAAATAGAGAGAGCTTTCCAAAAGCTTAAAGAATGGGTAGTGGCAGTAAGTCTTGAAAAAAGATACACCAAGGAAGAAATCATTACCTTATATTTCAACAAATTTGATTTCCTTTTCAATGCAAACGGTGTTGAGATGGCTTCAAGAGTTTATTTTAATAAAAAAACTTCGGAACTTACATTGCCTGAAGCTGCCACTTTTGTAGCTATGCTCGAAAACCCAAGAAAAAACAACCCTTATAGATATCCTGAAAAAGCAAAGGAAAGAAGGAATGTTGTATTGGATCAGATGCAAAAAACCGGATATATTGATGCGGCAACGTATGAAAAAGCAATCAATACGCCTGTAGAAGTAGATTTCCACCCTATTAAAAGTATTACTGACGGATATTCCGCGTATTATAAGTTTTACCTAAGAAAGGAAATTGAAAAATACCTGGCAGGATATGAAAAAGAAACCGGTAAAAAGCTTAACCTTTATAAAGACGGTTTAAAAATATATGTTACCCTTGATTCTAAAATGCAGAAGTATGCCGAAGAATCAATCAAAGAACACTTAACAGATCTTCAGAAGAGATTTGATGCAGAACAGAGAGGAAGAAAAAACAGGCCATTCTACTATCTTACGGACAAACAGATCAGTCAGGTAATGCTTCAGGCCATGAAAAGAACCGGTAGATATAAGCTGTTAAAAGCTGATGGTATGCCTGAAGATTCTATCATGATGGAGTTTAAAAAGCCTATCAAAACATCACGATTTACATGGAGCGGAGAAGAAGAGGTGGAAATGTCACCTTGGGATTCTATCAGATATCACAAGCAGATTGCACAGGCAGGACTAATGTCCATGGTTCCGGGAACCGGAGAAATCAAAGCCTGGGTAGGAGGTATTGATTGGCAGCACTTCCAATATGATCATATCAAGCAGGGTAAGAGACAGGTAGGATCTACCTTCAAACCTTTCGTATATGCTACCGCTATTATGAAACTTGGAATGACACCTTGCTCAACAGTTTCCAACGGAACTTACGATCACAATGGATGGCATGTGCCGGGAAGAGGGGGAATGCTTACTTTAAAAGATGGTTTGGCACACTCTCAAAACCCTATTGCCGCAAGACTTATTGAGATGACAGGCGTAGATGCTGTAATCCAGACAGCAAGAGATCTTGGTGTAACGGAAGATATCCCGAGAAACAATACTATTGCCCTGGGTTCATCAGATATTACCATCTATGAAATGCTAGGTGCCTACAGTACTTTTGCGAATTATGGTAATCACAATAAACCGGAAATGATCTGGAGAATTGAAGATGCCAACGGAAGAGTAATCAAAGAAGTAAATGTAGAACCAAAAGAGGTAATGAACCCACTATACGCTTACACCATGATCGAATTGATGAAAGGTGTGGCACAGTACGGAACAGCTTCAGGAGAGCTGGGAAGAAGAGGAATTTCAAAAGGAGTGGAAATTGCCGCCAAAACAGGTACCACACAGAACAACTCTGATGGTTGGTTTATGGGAATCACTCCTAAACTGGCAACCGGAGCATGGGTTGGATGGGAAGACAGAGCCACTCACTTCTTTGGTACCGGTGAAGGTCAGGGAGCAAGAATGGCATTGCCAATTTGGGCTATCTACATGAAAAAGGTATGGGCAGATAAAACCCTGGGAGTATCTCCGGATGATAAGTTTATTAAGCCTTCAGACTGGAAAGACGGTTGCTCAAACCTTAGGGGCTTAAGCGGAGGTTATGGAGATGATGGAAGTCTTCAAACAATTGACGAAATTAAAAATCCAAGAGCAGCAGACCCTAGTCCAAAGAAAACCACAGAAAAGAAAGAGGAAAACATCAATGAGAATCTTCACTCAAACGATGAGGTAGATTTTAATAAATAATTTCTCTTTTAGAAATACACAAGACCTTTCAAGAATTTGAAAGGTCTTTTCTTTTATAATTAATACCTTTGGTGTATGAATATCGAACGCATCAGACAACCTTTCATCAAGAAATTTCCAGGAGATTTTTCCGGCAACCTTATGCAGAGAAATACGCCCAAGGTTTTATTTGCTACCATTAGCCCGGCAGGATTTGGCGAACCTAAGCTAATAGCTTTTAATCAAACACTTTCTGAAGAAATAGGGCTAGGAGCATTTGAAGAAAAAGATCTTGATTTTCTGGTTGGAAACAAGCTTCCAGAAAATATTCAAACCTATGCCACAGCCTATGCCGGACATCAGTTTGGAAACTGGGCAGGACAGCTTGGAGACGGAAGAGCAATTCTGGCAGGGGAAATTGAAAATAATTCAGGCCAAAAGACAGAATTGCAATGGAAGGGAGCAGGTGCAACACCTTACTCACGGCATGCAGACGGAAGAGCCGTATTAAGATCTTCAGTCCGGGAATATCTGATGAGTGAAGCTATGTATCATCTGGGTGTTCCCACTACAAGAGCCTTAAGCCTGGCTTTTACAGGAGAAGATGTGGTTCGTGATATGATGTATAACGGAAATCCACAACTGGAAAAAGGAGCTGTGGTCATAAGAACAGCGGAAAGCTTTCTCCGTTTTGGTCATTTTGAACTCATGTCTGCACAAAGGGAATATAAAACCTTACAGGAACTGGTAGATTTTACCATTGAGAATTACTTTCCCGAAATCTCTTCATCAGGCATTCAGAGATATAAAGATTTTTTTGAAAACGTCTGTACAAAAACTGCAAATTTAATAGTTGAGTGGTTCAGAGTAGGCTTTGTGCATGGAGTAATGAATACAGACAATATGTCAATTTTGGGATTAACCATAGATTACGGGCCTTATTCAATGATGGATGAATATGATTTGAATTTTACACCAAATACCACTGACCTTCCGGGAAGAAGATATGCTTTTGGAAAACAGGGCCAGATTGCCCAATGGAATCTCTGGCAGCTTGCCAATGCTCTTCATCCCATAATTAAAGACGAAAAATTTTTAGAAGATACCTTAAATCATTTTGGGACCTATTTCTGGGAGAGCCATGATGCAATGCTTTGTAGAAAATTCGGTTTTGATGAGCTGCGTAAAGAGGATGAAGATTTTTTTACCAACTGGCAGGGCCTGATGCAGGAATTGCAGCTGGATTACACTTTATTTTTCAATTATCTTGAAAAACTCCCTTATACTACAGATGTAAAAGACTTCTTCAACAAGGTTTCCTATACTCCGGTTAATGAAGAAAAACTGAAAAAACTGGAAGATTTTCTTACTACATACAACTCCCGTTTAAATCTAAACACCATTTCAAGAGAGGATTCTTTAGCTTTAATGAAAAAAACAAATCCTAAATTCACACTCAGAAACTACCTGCTCTATGAATGTATTGAAGAGATCAGCATTGGGAGAACAGACATGCTGAAAAAACTAACCGAAGCACTAGAAAACCCTTATGAGGAAAGGCATCCGGAGTTTTCAGCCAAACGCCCAAACAGCTATGATGACATTACCGGATGTTCTACACTTTCCTGTAGTTCTTAGTGAAAATCTAATATTTTTCTTTATTTGTTGAATATTCATTATGCTATTAAAATATTTTTCCTAATTTTAGAAAAAAATATTCTCATGAAAAGAACTCTATTATCTTTTGCATTATTAGCAAGCTTTTATAGCAGCGCGCAGACAGTACTGTCTGAAAGTTTTGAAGGAACCTTCCCCCCTACAGGATGGACAAGATCAGCAACTTTAGCCTCAAGACCATGGGGACCGTCTAATGTAGCTAGTACTTTCCCATCAAGTGGAGCAGCAGCAGTAACAACCTATTCCATTAATGGAACAACTTCTGCTGCAATAGACTATTCAGCATCAAACAATGTTGCCAACCTGATAAGCCCATCTTTCAGCTTGGTAGGAACAACAAATCCTGCATTAAAATTTAAAGTGGTAGTAGGATGGTCTTATATGATCGATTTAGACAACGGAAACCTCATTGCACAGATATCAACAAATGGTGGAACCACATGGACAACTCTTTGGGATGAAGATACAGAAGCAGGTTTCACAGATGATGGAGATGGAAACGAAGCTACAGATTTATACAACACTGTACAAGTTCAAAAAGATTTATCTGCTTATGCTGGACAGGCAAATGTTCAAATAAGATTCCAATACACAGCAACAGATGCTGATGCAGTTTCTTTAGATGACGTTCAGGTTCTTACCAGCGGTACATTAGCCACTCATGAAGCCGTTTCAAAAAAAGCATCTTTAGACATCTATCCTAATCCTACTAAAGGAGAAATCAATATCAAAACTGATAAAAAAATAAAAGCTACTTCGGTTTTTGATATGACAGGAAAATCATTACTACAGACAAATTCCGAAAATCCAAATATATCTTCATTCCCAAAAGGGACATACTTAGTAAAGGTGGTATTTACGGACGGAAGTACTTCTACAAGAAAAGTAGTAAAAAACTAAGCGATTTAAATTTATATAATCTTAGAAGCTCACCTAATATGGTGAGCTTTTTATTTCTACTTTTGCAAAAAATCTGACCCGTGTCTTTGATCAAAACAAAACTTATTCATTTTTTAAAGCTGGTATTTCCTTCCACTTATACAGAAGTGGCCGTTTTTTTATTTTTTATCACCTGCTATGGAATCCTCGGATCTTACATAGCCCTCAACTACAGAATAATATTTGACAGCAGAATTCCATGGGATGCGTACTTTAGTTTTGATAACAAATCCATTCTTATGACCGGAGGAAGCTTCGAGAGACACCCCCTGTCCTATTATTTTTTCAATTGGGTCAGAGAATTTTCACTTTTTATTTCAGGAGGTAAAATGGATACTAATTTCAGGCTTACACTGGCATGGCTTAGCAACATCATCATCACATTGAATATTGTTCAGGTTTTTAAATACTTAAAAAATATTATCAGACTTCCTTTATCACTTAATGTACTCATCATCCTGTTTTTTGGTATTTTTTCAACGAATATCATCCTGTCATTCACTCCTGAAAACTTCACTTACACTCTATTCTTACTTAGCCTATACAACCACTATGCGGCCATCAAATTAAGAAAACAGGAAAAAACACCCACAGCAGCGTTATCACTGGCAGTCATTGGCATTGGAGGCCTTACTATAACCAATCTTGTAAAGGTTTTCATTCCGGTATTTTTTGAAAAAGGTCTTTTCCGGGATTGGAAAAAATTAGGTAATGCAATTCTGAGGGGAACAATTGCTGTTATTTGCTATGCACTACTCTACCTGAACCGGATTGATTTTAAATACCAGAACATCTTTTCAAAAACCAACCAGCAGTATGAAAAATTCTCTAATGTAGAATCCATACCTACATGGGATATGATCCTTTCTTTCTTTTTTGGCGGTAACATTTTATTCCCAGGTTTTATCATATCTGACAAACATAATATGAAAGGCTTTTCCTTCAAAGCACTTTATATGGAGTCGTATTCATCAGTGTTTTCATATATTTTCGTAGGTGTATTACTGGCACTGATAAGTTGGAGTTATTTTAAGAATTTTAAAAATAAATGGGTCCAGATTATTATGATCTCATTTTTTGTTGATATGATCATTCACTGTGTTATGAGATTCGGTCTTCACACCTCCTATATCTATGGAGGGCATTTTGTTTTTGTCTACCCACTGCTCATAGGATGGCTTTTCTATGCTTACAGATCATCCCCAAAAATATCCGCATTTTTAACATTAATCGTTGCTCTGCTGTTTGTTTACCTGCTGACCAACAACTGGTATAGAATGTCTGAGTTTTTCTGGTTCCTGGAAACGTATTACCAATAGAAAAGAGGCCGTCTCACAACTCGTGAAAACGGCCTTTTTTATGAAATTTTCCTGTACCCCTATATGAGAAGGGTTTTCGTTTAAATGATTCTCAACCCACATCGTTTAGTTGTGAGACAGCTTCTTTTTAGTATTTGTGAAATCAAATCTCTTTTATTTTGCTTCCGCACAGAAAATTCTGTACTGTACAGCAACAGCAGATTTGAAATATTCTCTGATTCTTGAAAGATCACCCGCAGCACTTTGTTTTGTAAAGTAACTTCCAGCTAAAATCTTATAATTTGGTCTTAAAGAAGCATCGGTTTCCACCTTAAGATTGGGGAATCTCTTTCTGAAATAAGCCTTCACCTCATTAGCTTCCTCATTGCTTTTAACCGTTGTAATCTGAATTTTAAATCCTAAAATTCTAGGATTCTTTTTACAAATCTCAGCATTTGTAAGTTCTCTATTTGGAACATAAATTTTAGGTGGCCTCGTGATTCCTCCAGTAGAAATACCATTATCGGTATTATTAGAATCTTTAGTTGGAATATTACTCGCAACTTTGGAACATTTGCCTTCAATTCCTTCCAAGGCAGTATTAATTTTAGAATCCATAGTCATGACAAGCTCCGTTCCCGAAAGCGTATCCTTTTTAACAACTTGCTGTGCTTCAATATTATAAAATCCTAATAATGATAATATTGAAAATATTTTGATCAGATTTCTCATTTAAACTTGTTTCCGCAAATTTATACAAATTAAAAAACTATACCAAACAGGTTATTTAGAATCAATACAAATTAACCTTAAATGACATTTTCCCCTTTTTATATGCCGTTAAATTAGTGTTAAAAATATTATTTTTGCGGGATTGATATGTTCAATATTTTACTAACATAAGATAATTTAAATGATTAGTTGGAGAAAGCATTATAAAAAAACGTTGATCGCAATAGGCTTATTGCTATCAACCAGTGCTTCATTTTACGGGCAAGACGGCGATCCTAAAAACGGAGAGAAACTTTTCAAAGCGAATTGTACTGCATGCCACGCGCTGGACAAACAGGTTATTGGACCTCCATTAAAAGGGGTTGTAGAACGTGTAAAGACAGAGGGTGGTGTAGACAAAGATTGGCTTCACAAGTGGATCAAAGACAACAAAGCTCTTAGAGCTTCTGGGGATAAATACGCCAATGAGATTTTTGAAAAGTATAATAAGACTGAGATGTTACAGTTTCCTAATCTTACAGAGAAGGATATTGATGACATTTTAGCTTTCACTACTAATCCTCCGGCTCCGGAAGAGAAAAAACCGGAAGCAACTTCTGCAACTGGCGCAGCCGCGGCAGCACCTGCAGACAAAACTACTACAAACATTGTCATCATTTCTCTTTTAGCGATTGCAGGTTTATTAGTTTGGATCTTGGTAAAACTAAGACAGCTGGTAACACTGGGTCAGTCTGAAGAATTAGCGGGTCTTAATGAAACAAGGGTTCGTTCGTTCAAGGAAATGTATGAGAAGTTCCATTACGTTGGGAAGATAGCTTTAACTATTCTGGCTATTCTTGCAGCTTACGGAGTATGGAACTGGCTAATGTGGATCGGGGTGTACAAAGGATACAAACCAGAACAACCTATCTACTTCTCTCACAAAATTCACGCTGGAGAACAGAAAATTGACTGTCAGCTATGTCACTCCAGTGCCAAATACGGAAAGGTATCTGAAATTCCTTCTATGAACGTTTGTATGAACTGTCACAGAACAATTTCTGAATACAACGCAGATCACTACATGGAGCCAGGAAAAGACAAGGCATTCTATGACGGAGAGATCCAGAAGATCTATGCTGCAACAGGTTGGGATCCTGCAAAACAACAGTACACAGGAAAAACTCAGCCGGTTGAATGGACAAGAATCCACAACATGCCAGACTTCGTGTACTTCAACCACTCTCAGCACGTAGTAGCTGGTGAGCAGGCAATCATCAATTCTTTCAACAAAAAGAATCCTGACAACAAAATTGATGTTGTATGTAAAGCTTGTCACGGAAAAATTGATACAATGAATGTTGTTCAAATGGCTAACGACTTTACTATGGGATGGTGTATCGAGTGCCACAGAACGACTGAAGTTGATATGAACAACGGTTATAATAAAGAGTACTTCAAAAATCTACATGACAAGTTGAAAAAACAATATCCTAAGGATGGAGGTAAAATCACTGTAGATGCAATTGGAGGTCTTGAGTGTGGTAAATGTCATTATTAATAACTAAAAAATTAGAAGTATAAATGGCTTCAAACAAAATACAATTCAGAAGTATTCATGAACTTAAAGACCCAGCTTTAAATAATAAGCTGGCTCAGAAAGAGTTTCAGGAAGAAATTCCGGTAGAAGATTTCCTTGGAGATGCTGAGAACAACGGATCAAGTACTTCAAGAAGAGACTTCCTAAAGCTTTTAGGATTCTCTACAGCAGCAGTTACATTAGCTGCCTGTGAAGCTCCGGTAATCAAAACAATTCCTTATGTGGTAAAGCCACATGATATTATTCCGGGAGTACCCAATTATTACGCTTCCACTTATTTTGATGGTTTCGACTTTGCCAGTGTTTTAGTAAAGACCCGTGAAGGTAGACCTATCAAAATTGATCCAAACCCAGCAGCTGGTGATTTAGGTAAAACTAATGCAAGAGCTCAGGCAAGTGTACTTTCTCTTTATGATAATGATAAAGTAAAGCAGCCTAAACTGGATGGTAAGGACGAAACTTTCGATAAAGTAGACAGCTTTGTTCTTAAAGGATTGGAAGATGCGAAAGCTGCAGGTAAAAAGATTGTGCTTTTGTCACACTCTTTTGCTTCACCAACTTTCAAAAAGCTATTTGCTGAATTCAAAGCAAAATATCCTACAGCAGAATTAGTAACCTATGATGCTTTCCCTTACTCTGCGTCTCTGGATGCAGCTCAGGAAGTATTCGGACAGAGAGCATTACCAGTATATGACCTTAAAGGTTCTGAATTGGTAGTTTCTTTTCAGGCTGACTTCTTAGGAGACTATAATGCTTCAAGCTTAGAAACTTCTTACGCAGCAGCAAGAAAGCCGGGTCCAAACATGTTGAGACACATCCAGGTGGAATCTAACATGTCATTGACAGGTGCTAATGCTGACTCAAGATACAGATTAAAGCCAAGTGCAGTAAACAAAACTTTAGTTGAAGTTTACAATGCAATTGTAGGTGGTGGTACTTCTGATAAGACGGCTACTGAAATTGCTAACGAACTTAAAGCAAAAGGCAGTAAAGCTGTTGTTTTAGCTGACAGTTCTAAAGGAGCACAGGTTTTAGCACACTTAATCAACCAAAAATTAGGATCAGTAGCTTTCACTGGTAAAGCAAACTTCCTGAAAGAATTTGATAAAGCAAGATACCAGGAATTCTTAGGATGGGTAAATGCAGGTCAGGTTGGCGTATTAATCGCAAACAATGTAGACCCTATTTACTCTCATCCAAAAGGAGAAGATTTCAAAAAATCTTTATCAAAAGTTGCTTGTGTAGTAGCTGTTGCTGATAAGAAAAATGAAATGTACAAAGCAGCGAAAGCTGTAATTCCTGTAGCTAACTGGCTAGAATCTTGGGGTGATATTGAACCTCAGACAGGAGTATATTCATTAATGCAGCCTACGATCCAGAAAATCTACAAGTCAAGACAGATTGAAGAATCTTTATTGGTTTGGAAGAATGGAAAAAACAATGCTGCTAACAACTACTATGATTATTTAAAAGCCAGCTCAGCTTCTATCTTAGGTGCTACTTCTTTCAATAAGGCTTTATATAACGGTATTGTTACTTCTAACAACGCAACAACATTATCTTATACAGGTGGAAACGCTGCACAGGCGGTTGCTGAATTAGGAAACTTTAAAGCTTCCGAATTAGAATTGGTATTATATACTAAGACTTCAATGGGAGATGGTACTCAGGCAAACAACCCTTGGTTGCAGGAATTACCGGATCCTCTTACCAGAATGTCTTGGGATAATTACTTGACAATTTCTCCTAAAGATGCAGAGAAATTTGCGATTGATAACGATCTTAATGCAAGAATGCAGTTGGATGGTTCTATCGTAAACCTTACTGTAAACGGAGTAACAATAAAAGATGTTCCTGTATTCATTCAACCCGGTCAGGCAGAAGGATCTGTAGGTCTAGCGCTTGGTTATGGTAAAAAGAACTCAGGAGCTACTGCAGATACAGGGGTAAATGCTTATCCATTATTTGATGGTTCTAACCTGGCTCTTTCAGGAGTTAAAATTGAAAAGACAGGAGAAGATCACGAATTTGCAGGTATCCAGCTTCAAAACACCTTAATGGGACGTTATGAAATTGCTAAGGAAGTTCCTTTAGCGGAATTCATCAGCGTACCTTTTGATGATGAGCACAAAGGATGGAACAAGCCTTTGGAATACCACACCATCAGTGGAGCACTTCCAGCAAGAAAAATTGACCTTTGGGATGCTTTTGATGATACAGATGGTCCTCACTTCAACTTATCTATCGACTTAAACTCTTGTACAGGTTGTGGAGCTTGCGTTATTGCATGTCAGGCTGAAAACAACGTTCCTGTAGTAGGTAAAGAAGAGGTAAGAATGTCCAGAGATATGTATTGGTTAAGAATTGACCGTTACTATTCTTCAAGACAGAAAGTAGAGGTATATGAAGGATTAAAAGAAGGAATGGCTGTACCAGAATTATACGGTACTGCTTTCAATAAAGAAGGAGGTGCATTAAACCACCCTGCAGACAATCCGGATGTAATCTTCCAGCCTGTAATGTGTCAGCACTGTAACCACGCTCCATGTGAAACTGTATGTCCGGTAGCGGCTACTTCACACGGTAAACAAGGTCAAAACCATATGGCTTACAACAGATGTATCGGTACCAGATATTGTGCAAACAACTGTCCGTACAAAGTAAGACGTTTCAACTGGTTTACGTATAACCTAAATGACAAGTTCGACTTCAACATGAACAACGATTTAGGAAGAATGGTACTTAACCCAGACGTAGTTGTAAGAACTAGAGGGGTAATGGAGAAATGTTCAATGTGTATCCAAGAAACTCAGGCTACTATTTTAGCAGCTAAGAGAGACAACAGAAAAGTAACAGATGCTGAGTTTAAAAACTCTTGTGCTTGTGCTGCTGCTTGTTCTACTGGAGCAATGACGTTCGGAGACATGAATGACAAAGAATCTGAAGTTAGAGATTTATATTCTAGCAACAGAAGATATTATTTACTAGAGGAGATCGGAACCAAACCAAATGTGTTCTATCATACTAAAGTAAGAAACAGAGTAGAAAAATAAAGTTTAAATAATAAATAGGTAAAAAATGTCAGGACATTACGAAGCTCCGATAAGGGAACCTCTGATTATTGGTCACAAAACTTATCACGATATCACAGAAGATATTGCACGACCTATCGAAGAAAGAGCAGGTAAATTATGGTGGATTTCACTATATGCCGCACTAGTTCTATTCATCTATGGATTCGGCTGTATCGCTTATACTATCGGGACAGGTATTGGAGCATGGGGGCTTAACAGAACTATTAACTGGGGTTGGGATATTACCAACTTCGTATGGTGGGTAGGTATCGGTCACGCCGGGACCCTAATCTCAGCAGTATTATTATTATTTAGACAGAGATGGAGAATGTCTGTAAACAGATCTGCAGAGGCGATGACGATCTTTGCGGTGGTGCAGGCAGCAATCTTCCCTGTAATTCACATGGGTAGAGTTTGGGTTGGATACTGGGTATTCCCTTTACCAAACCAGTTCGGTTCTCTTTGGGGGAACTTTAACTCTCCGCTATTATGGGACGTATTTGCGATCTCAACTTATTTCTCAGTATCAACTGTATTCTGGTTTATGGGATTAATCCCTGACTTTGCAATGATCAGAGATAGAGCAAAAACTCCTTGGACTAAGAAGATTTATACATTCTTAGCTTTCGGTTGGGGTGGTAAAGCAAAACACTGGCAAAGATTCGAAGAACTTTCTTTGGTTCTTGCAGGGTTAGCTACTCCACTTGTATTCTCGGTACACACTACGGTATCTTTTGACTTCGCAACTTCAGTTATTAAAGGATGGCACTCTACAATCTACCCTCCTTACTTCGTAGCTGGTGCAATCTTCTCAGGATTCGCAATGGTACAGACCCTATTGTTGATCGCCAGAAAAGTTTGTCACCTTGAAGATTACATTACTATGTATCATATCGAAATTATGAACATTGTAATCGTTTTAACAGGGGGTATGGTAACGGTAGCCTATGCTACTGAATACTTCATCGGATGGTATTCCGGATCAAGATTTGAAGACTTTACGTACCTTTCACCAGGTGCTGCAGTAGGACCTTACTGGTGGGCTTTCTGGTCATTGATTATCTGTAACCTTGTTGTTCCTGCATCTTTCTGGTTCAAAAAAGCAAGAACCAATATTATCTGGACATTCATTGTTGCATTGATCATTAACATCGGTATGTGGTTTGAGCGTTTCGATATCATCGTTATCAACCTTTCAAGAGATTACTTACCAGGATCTTGGACTATGTTTAAGCCAACGATCATTGATGTGGGTGTATACTTAGGAACAATCGGATTCTTCTCTGTATTATTCTTATTATACGCAAGAACATTCCCTGTAATTGCACAGGCTGAATTAAAATCGATTCTGAAAATTTCAGGTGAAACTTATAAAGCAAAAGAAGGAGATGAGCACCACTAAAATTGTATACGGACTTTATGCTGACGACGACGATTTAATGAACGGCGTTAAAGCATTCAACGATAAAGGAATCAAAATAAACGAAGTATATACTCCGTTTCCGGTTCACGGACTAGACAAAGCTTTAGGATTAAAGAAAACAAGAATTTCTGATGCGGCCTTTCTATATGCTCTTTATGGTGTTACTATCGGTGCTACGGTTACCTGGTATGTAATGAACCATGACTGGCCTCAGAATATTGGTGGTAAACCAGCTTTTGACTGGGCACACAATATGCCGGCATTCGTAGTTCCAATGTTCGAATTAATGGTATTCTGTGCAGCTCACATGATGTCTTTAACTTTCTTGGTTAGAAACAAAATGTATCCAGGAGCTCCCGCTCAGAACCCAGATCCAAGAACTACTGATGATAAATTCATGATGGAATTTGTAACTGAAGATGTAGAATCTGTAAAACAGTTACTTATTGAAACTGGAGTTGAAGAAATAACTGTTAAAGATGCTTAAAATGAAAAAGAATGTATTAAAAATTACAGCAGTTTTAGGTTTAACTACAGTTTTACTTAATTCTTGCGGACCAAAAGACAATGCTCCATTGGTATATTTTCCGGACATGTATTTTCCGGTAGCTTATGACCCATTGATGAAAGCTCAGGATGCATACTCAGATCATGAGAATGAAATCCCTGCATTTGTAAAAAACAGCTTTGCAACAGGTCTTGCTCCCGTAGAAGGTTCAGTAGCTCAAAATAAAGACGGAATCTTTGAAGAAGGTTTACTTCCTAAAAATGTAGATCAATACAATGCAGGATATGACGCTTCCAAGAATATGACAACCTCTCCTCTTAATCCGGCAAACGCTGCCAAAGATATTGAAAGAGGAAAAATGTTGTTTGACCGTACTTGTGCTGCATGTCATGGAACAGGAGGTGATGGACAAGGTCCAATTGTACAAACCGGTGCTTTCTCTGGTGTACCCAACTATTCTGATAGAGAAATTACGGTAGGATCTGTTCATTATGTATTAACAAACGGTAGAAATGCAATGGGATCTTATGCGGGACAACTGAACGCAGGAGACAGATGGAGAGTGGCAATGTATGTGATGAGTGCTTTCAAAAAAGGAGCAGCAGCACCGGCAGCAGCTACAGCAGCGGCGCCAGCAACTGAAACGACTACCGAAACTAAAAAATAAGAAAAGAAATGTATAGTTTTTCACCAAAATTAAAATCAACTTCTATAATACTTCTTGTTGTAGGTTTAGTTCTGTTTGGTATTGGCTTCTTTATGAATAAAGGACTTTCTACTGAGAAAATAGAACAAATGATGGAAGCTGTTCATGCTTCAGGTCATAATGCTCCTACCCACTCAAGTGAAATGGTTGGACCACAGGATCACGCGGCTCATTTAGAGCATGCCGAGCTTCAGGTTCACAACCAGCCATTAGCATCGCTGCACTTTGTAGCTGTCTTTTTCTTTGGAGTAAGTTGTGCTGTATTGTTTTTCTACTGTATTCAGCATGCTGCCCACGCTGGTTGGCCAATTATTATTACAAGAGTAATGGAAGCTATTGCTTCTTATATTCCTTACGGAGGTGCAATTCTGGTTATTATGATGATATTGAATATCACGCACAATGGCCACCTATTCCACTGGATGGATCCTGAATTAACGAATCCTGAATCTGCACACTTTGACGTAATTTTATTCGAAAAGAAAAGATTCTTAAATATACCTTTCTATGCTATCAGAACGATCATTTATGTAGTAGGTGCTTCATTCTTTGCATGGAAACTGAAAGCTCAGTCTAAAAAAGTAGATGAAACTAAATCTAAAGTTGAATATCAGATGCTTTACAGATGGGCAGTAGGATATATTGCATTCTTCGGATTTGCTTCTGCTGCTTGGGCTTGGGACTGGTTAATGTCTATTGATCCTCACTGGTATTCTACAATGTATATCTGGTATTCAATGGTTAGCTGCCTTTCAAGTGGTATTGCTGTAATCATTCTATTAAGTGTTTATCTTAAGAAAAATGGTTTCTTACCTCAGTTCAATGACAACCACTTACACGATTTAGGAGTATTCCTTTTCGCTACAAGTATGCTTTGGACGTATACATGGTTCGCTCAGTTCATGCTTTACTGGTATGCCAACGTTCCGGAAGAGGTTAACTACTTCTTTGGAAGATTCCAGCACTATGGTACTACATTCTTACCAATGCTTATTGTAAACTTCTTATTACCATTATTGGTATTAGTGAGCAGCAGCATCAAGAGAAACTACAAAGTAGTAACAGTAATGGCTGTAGTAGTTATTTTAGGACACATCCTGGATTACTTCAACATGGTAATGCCTGGAACGGTAGGACCATACTGGAACACTCCTGAAGTATTCTTATTAATACTGGGAGCTCTCCTATTCGTAGTTGGATTGTTTATGTTTACTGTACTTTCTGCTTTATCTAAACTGAAGCTGATTCCTACAGGAAACCCTTACTTACACGAATCTGAAATTTATGAGTATCCTTTCTAAGGACTTGTAACAAAATAAAATTATAAAAGACTGATTGGTAAACGATCAGTCTTTTTTTATGCAGTCAACCCAAATAGCTGTCGTGTTAGGATTAATTTCCTGCATAATCATAAGCCTGATGTCTAATCGCAATAATATAGTGCTATGAAAAAAATGTATCTGGTTTACCTGCTATTCTGCCTGGTCTCCATTTTCACCCATGCCCAGACCATTACTTTCGTTTCCGAAAAAAGCAATATTCCTCTTCCAAAGGTTTCTGTTTTTGGTAAAGACGGTAGTATACTCGCCTACTCTGATATTGATGGGAAAATTGATAAACAATCCTTATCCCCGGCTCAGGAAAAATTCCAGCTGGTATATAATAATTTTCTGGTAGCCACACTCTCCTATTCAGATTTTGACCAGCCATTTATTAAGATCAATGATCAGGTAAAAGAAATAGAAACCGTAGTCATTAAAAATAATAAACCTGCAAAATACATTCTTATAAAAGGAAATTTTAATTCTTATGTTACCGTCAACAATAAACTGAATGCCTATGCCGATGGAATTGTAACCTATATCTTCGATAATAAAACAAAAAAGCTGAAAAGCAGCCGGGTGGAACAATATCGGACAGACTTATAGATCCTAAGAAAGAAAAGAACCAGACCGCTCTTTGGGATTATGGAAGCTCATTGGGAATCCCCAATATGAAAAAGGTGGGAAATCTTGATGAATACAAAAAGAAAAACATAAAAATAAAAGAGCTTAAAAGCAGTAGCAAAGATGAAATGGAGGTTACCGGTGAATACCTGCAGCAAAAAGAATTTGCCCTGTTTGGATTCCGTTTTTTTGATCTGAGAGGAATTCAGAATATCGCTTTTGAAAAGGATTCTCAAAAAACACTCAAAGACTTACTGGAATTTAATGAAATCCTTTTTATTAAACTAAAGCATAAAAGTGAGGAAAACTACAACCAGATTATTTCTTATCAAAATCTTTATCCTTCAGAAATCAGCTTCAGTGAACGATACTGATGAAGTAAAATTTAATAAAGACTACAGCAACTACAAAACCCAGTATTGGCAAGATTCCTCATTCCCCAATATGCAGACCATTTTTAGCTCTTTTTTCAAGGACAACTTGAAGGAAAAACAAAATAAAAAATAAAATCCACTATTAATAAAGGTTTTATTAAATTTGCAACAAACCAAATAAAAATGAAAAAGTTTTCTTTTCTACTTGTTTTCAGTCTGTTGCTTTTTACAGCATGTAAGAAAGATCATGTAGATGCTACGAATACTAAAACACTGCAGTCGAGTATCAATGATATGACGGCCAGCTTATCAACCATTAAACAGATAAAGTTTAATGAAGCTCTTTATATCCTTAAAACATTCGGTGTAGAAGCAGATGGTGATGTGAACGAGCTAAAAGCACTTGGAAAACTGATTGACGGAAAAAAGGTGCCAGAGATCCTGACACTGGCAGACGAAATTGCACAGAAAAACGGAATCGAATGGGCAAGTACCGGCCCGCCTTCATTGGGAGAAATGAATATCTTCGGAGATGATAAAGCCAAGGAAAGTGACCCTAATGATGTAAAAGCAGGAGCGCTAAGCCTTGTTACAAGACCAACGGGAGATGACGGAACTGGAGCTCCTACATCAATACAAATTATTCCAAGGCTTGTAGATGCTGCAGGAAATCCGGTATCATTTACAGGCGCAGGACTAGAGGCAACATTAGAGGTTTTCAGCAACGGAGTGAGACTTTCTACAGCCAAAAACCTGATGCAGGATAATAACTTTAAAGGATTTAACCTTAAATTCTCCTCTATTCCGGCTTCAAAAGTAGTTGATAATAAAATAGACATCACTGTTTCAGTAAAAACAACAGCAAAAACATTCAAGATGTCAAAAATAGGGCTTGATGTAAATGCTGCTGCCCTTAAAGTTCCTGCCGTTCCTAAAACAGACACTGCAGCAGTAACTCAGCAGCCAAGTGCTGTAATAGATCCGAATAATCCTTCAACAACACCTACCACTACAGAACCAGGTACTGCAACTCCAACATCACCGGCTGCTCCAAAGCAACCTGCCGCAGATCCTAAAAATACAGTAAGTAAGTTTTTGAACAGCGTAAGCTCTCAAAATTTAAAAGCAGCATACGATGCCTCCAATAACCCAAGCTGGGGAAGCTATGAGTCTTTCTCAAACCCAACTTCAGGTTTCGGATCTGTAAAAAATGTAAGCGTAAAAAACATCACTACAAGTGCTACCAATCCTAATGGAGCCAGTGTAAATGCAACGTATGATGTAACCGATAAAAATGGTAAAACGACATCTCTAAAAGTAACTTTCGGACTTAAAAATGTAAACGGAGACTGGAAAATTTCCAGCTATAAAATAAACCCATAAATGGCTTCAGCAGAACTGATCAAAAGACTAGAAGAAACAATTGAAAATTTCCCTGACTTTCCAATACCAGGAATACAGTTTAAGGATATTTCACCTATTTTTCTAGACCCAAAACTATATGAAGATGTAATAGCCGACCTGGTTACCTTCAGCAAAGGAAAAATAGACGCTGTATGCGGAATAGAAAGCCGGGGTTACCTTTTTGGAATCGCCATTGCAGTGGCATTGGAAGTTCCGTTCATTCTGATCAGAAAAAAAGGAAAACTTCCGCCACCTATTATTTCAGAGAAATATGACCTGGAATATGGTACTGCTGAAATAGAAACCCGTGAAGGACAAATCAAAAAAGGACAGAGAATACTGATACATGATGACTTATTGGCTACCGGAGGTACTACCGAAGCAGCTGCCAAACTGGTAGAGAAACAAGGAGCTACCGTTTCTCAGTTCAGTTTCCTTATTGGCTTAAAAGGCCTGGGGGGAGATGAAAAACTTAAAAAGTTCGGTGCCGAAATCTATCATATCTTAGAATACTAAGAACTTTACTTATAAATTATTCGACTCCGCTCAGCGAGACAACATCAACAAAAGGTTGGTTTAAAAAAAGCCTGCAGAGCGGAGTCGAAGCATTTTTATGATAAACAGATACTATTTCATAACATTTGCATAATAATACTGATAAAGTATTTTGTAAATCATTCAGAAACAATTAAATTTGCAGTTCAATTTTTAAAAACTTATGGCAAAATTGGGAAAGAATGCTCAGAATGAGCAAGAAGGTAAAGAAACGGTTGAGTTCTTTAAAGACCTTGACAGAGAGGCTTTAAACACTGAGAGATTTCTTGAAAAATATTCAAAACCTTTAGGGATTGTATTTGGAGTTTTAATCTTAGGCGTTCTAGGATTCTTTGGGTACAAGCAATTTGTAGTTGCTCCTAAGAATGTTGAAGCTGTAAAAAGTTTCCTTGCTGCTCAAAAAAACCTTGTAGAAGGTAAAGATAAAGAGGCTTTAGGTGGAAAATCTGCAGCTAATCCAGGTTTTGTAGGTACATATAACGATTATTCAGGAACAAGCGTAGGTCAGCTTTCTGCTTACAATGCCGGATTATTGAAATTTAAAGAAGGCAAATTCCAGGAATCTTACGACCTTTTAGATAAGTTTTCATCTGATAACAAAACGTTAATGGCAATGAAATACGGGGCTATGGCGGATGCGAAATCAGGTCTTAACAAAAACGATGAGGCTTTAGCTTTATTAGATAAGGCAGCAACAGCTTCTGATGATCCTTACACTACTTATTTCTTCACAAGAAAAGCAGGGATCGTAGCATTAGGGTTGAAGAAAAATCCGGAAGCTAAAAAATACTTCTCAGCAATTGACGAGAAATATCAGGACTATGACAACGGAATGTCTGATTCTTATATTGAAATGACTAAATATTATTAAAAAATGGCAACAGTTAATCTTTCCGATTACAAGCCACTTCATATAACTAATGCCGAAGATTTTTCTATCGGCATTGTTTTTTCTGAGTGGAATGACTTTGTAACATACAATCTTCGCGATGCAGCTTTAGAAATACTTGAAAAAGAAGGGGTAAAACCTGAGAACATTAAACTTTTTCCTGTTCCCGGAGCTTTTGAACTGAACTATGCAAGCATGCAGCTTTGCAAAGAAAGAAAATATGATGCCGTGATATCCATCGGATGTGTAATCCGTGGAGAAACCCCTCACTTCGACTATGTTTGTTCTGCAGTAGCACAGGGAATCAAAGACTGTAACATCATGACGGATACCCCTACAATATTCTGCGTATTGACTGATGATACCAAAGAACAATCTATTGCCAGAAGTGGTGGTGATTTAGGTAATAAAGGAGTTGAAGCAGCAGTAACCGCTTTAAGAATGATTGATTTCAAAAAGAAATTATCGGATAAAAAAGGAAATATCGGATTCGGGCACTCCTAATTTGATACAACATATAGAGGGCTATTTTTAATAGTCCTTTTTTTATTGAATTGTTACAAAAGCATACAGAACAACTGAAAAATAAATAGATTGAAAATTTATTATTTTAATTCCTAAATCTTACCCATAAACGCTATATTTTTATTTTTTTCTATTAAAAGTTACACACAAAAACTATCTTTGTGCAAACTACTATAGACAGCATCTCCATGTTTTTAAAAAAAATAAAACCGTTCCTATATTTAGGAGTTTTCTATATTATTATCTCGTTAATAATAAGGACAGTATTCTTTTTTCACCCTATTACAACCGCTAGTTTTGGATTTTTTGAAATAATAAAAGTCTTGTTAGTTGGCCTTTTGAATGATTTCTTTGTCTTCATACTGGCCAGTGCATTACTTGCACTTTACTTTTTATTTCTCTCCAATTCAAAATATAAAAAGCCCTACGGCTATATTATTTTTGGAATATTAGTCTTATTTTTCCTTTATATATGGCTCATCCCGAACAATATCTTCAAGCAGTACGGAGGCTCTATAACAGAAGTTGCACTGGCATTTGTAGGAATAAAGACCTTTTTCTTTGGACTCATGCTCTTCCTTCCTACTCAAAGGATTAAAATTCGTAACACATTATACTTTATTACCCTTTTATTATATGTACTTTCCATCATCTTTAATGGAGTAAGTGAGTACTTCTTTTATAATGAATTTGGAGTACGCTATAACTTCATAGCAGTAGATTATCTGATCTACACCAATGAAGTGATCGGAAATATTATGGAAAGCTACCCTGTAGTTCCTTTATTTTCGGCAATACTTATTGTAACATTATCTATTACCTGGTTCATCTATAAAAAAACAAAAAATGAACTTTTGGAGCTTCCAAACTTCAAGGAAAAAATGATTTTGCTGGGCTCCTATGCTGTTCTTTGCGGAACTAGTTTATTGGTAATCCCTTCATTGATGCAGATTAAGTCTGACAATGTTTTTGCAAATGAAATTGAAGCGAATGGAATTCCTAAGTTCTATTGGGCCTTTACCCATAATGAGCTAGACTATTTCCAGTTTTATTCACAGATCAATCAACAGCAGGCAGAAAAGAATTTCTTAAGCCAGTATTCACCGCCTGCATTGGCAAGAAATATTGTAGCTGAACAGCCCGAGCTAAAGAAAAATGTAGTCCTGATCTCCATTGAAAGCCTTTCTGCAGATTTTATGGAACATTATGGAAATACTCAAAAAATCACTCCGTTCTTAGACAGCCTGGCAGAGAAGTCATTGATGTTCACCAACCTCTATGCTACAGGAAACAGAACCGTACGCGGTCTGGAAGCTTTAACCCTTTGTATCCCTCCAACAGCAGGAGAAAGTATTATTAAAAGAGATGATAATAAAAACAAATTTACAACAGGAAATGTTTTTAAATCTAAAGGCTATGATGTTAAATTTCTTTACGGAGGATATAGCTATTTTGATAATATGCAGGACTTCTTCCAAGGAAATGGGTATGGCATCGTAGACAGAAATAATTTTAAACCTGAGGAAATCAGTTTTGCCAATGTTTGGGGCGTTGCGGATGAAGATATGGCTAAAAAAGCAATCCAGGTGATGAATGCCGAAGCAAAATCAGGAAAACCGTTTTTTAATCATTGGATGACCGTTTCCAATCACAGACCATTCACTTATCCTGATGGAAGGATTGATATTCCGGGAACATCAAAATCCCGTGAAGGCGGTGTAAAATATACAGATTATTCGCTTAAACTTTTCTTTGATATGGCTAAAAAACAGGATTGGTACAAAAATACAGTCTTTGTTATCATTGCAGACCATTGCGCTTCCAGTGCAGGAAAAACAGAACTTCCGATGGATAAATACAGAATTCCAGCCATGATTTTTTCGGAAGGATTTATCGAGCCTCAAAAGTTTAATTCACTGATGTCCCAGATCGATATAATGCCTACGGTTTTAGGGCTTCTGAATTTCAGTTACCAGTCTAAGTTCTTGGGTCAGGATGTTTTCACAAAAGAATTCCAGCCTAAAGCTTATGTTGCTACGTATCAGGATCTGGGCTTTATAAAGGATGGACATCTAACGGTAATTTCTCCGGTAAAAAAAGCAAAACAATATTCTTTAGAACTGGATAAAAGTGATCTTGCACCGGAATTTAAGCTGTATTATAACGAAAAACTATTAAAGAATACCGATCAGAAACTGATAGATGAAACCATCTCAGCCTATCAGTCTACATCCTATTGGCTGAAAACAAAACAGCTGAACAGATAAAACATTATGTATTTTTAAAATATTGACTGATATAGTTTTAACTTAATTTAATTAAATTTACCCATAAAATTATTAGTATGAAATGGACAGACGACAGAGGCGGAAACGTTGATGACCGCCGTGGTTCCGGAGGCGGAGGAGGTGGCATGATCGTAGGCGGCGGACTCGGAACTTTAATTATAGCAGCAATTGTGTTCTTTTTAGGAGGAGACCCTTCCGGTATATTGAATTCCGGCAGTGTACAGTCTTCAGGAAATTCCGGTGAAAAAAGAGAACTTACTGCCAATGAAAAACAGATCGGTGAAATGGTCGACATGATGGCCAAATGGAATATCTTAACCTGGGATCAGATCTTTAAAGAAAATGGGATGACCTATGCTGCACCTGAAGTAGTACTTTTTGAAAATACAACCAGATCTGCATGTGGTGTTGCTGAATCTGCAATGGGACCTTTCTATTGCCCGGCTGATCAGAAAGTATATATGGACATGAGTTTCTTCAATGAACTTCAACAGAGATTCGGAGCAAAGGTTACCGAATTTACAGTGGCTTACGTTCTTGCTCATGAAGTAGGACACCATGTACAAACTCTTTTGGGTACCACACAAAAAGTAGATGCTCTCAGAAGAAGCGGAAGATATTCGGAAGCAGAGATGAACAGAGTGTCTGTTGCTACAGAATTACAGGCCGATTTCTATGCCGGAGTCTGGGCCAAGAAAACGGATGATTCCAAACATATACTGGAACCGGGAGATATACAGTCTGCTATAGATGCAGCACAGGCTGTGGGAGACGATAACATCCAAAAAAGAGCTCAGGGATATGTTAATCAGGAGAGTTTTACCCACGGATCATCAGCACAACGTAAAGAATGGTTTATGAAGGGCTATAATAGCGGTGATATCAGACAAGGTGACACTTTCAACCAGCTTTTAAAATAAATAGATAGAATATAAAAAAGGTCCTGAAGAAAAATTTCTTCAGGACCTTTTTATTTACTGCAATTCGATTGGATTAGAATTTTTCTTAGCTTCTTCTTTCACCCTTTCTTCCATTCTTTTTTTCATATCAGCAGGATTTTGGTTTCCACCTCCACCCGGGCCTCTTCCGCCACCAACTCTCATCGTAGTAGAAAACCCACCTTGCCCTCCGCTTTGGTTCATAAAAGCTGCTGGATCAGTCTTAAACTTTTGCTGCTGTTTTACAAAATCGGCTCTTTTTACTTTTATAGGAGATCCAAACTGGTTCAGAACAGGAAATTCAGCAATCTTAAAATTTTTCATCAAATCAAAAGAATAATCTCCTCTATCATCTTCCACTTTTACGATCAGCCCGGGAAGCCCCCCAAACTTATAAGGACCATCCTGGTACGGAAGATCTGTAGTAAACCAGGTGGTCCACTTTCTTCCGCCAAAATCAGTTTCTGCTTTTTGGACTTTATATTCCCCAATTTTTGTGGTTTCTGAAGAAATTTTCCAGTTCAGAGGTCTGTCTTCCTCATAAGAATAACTATCTCTCCCTATTCTATCTTTAAAGTACGTCTTCTGATTTGTTTTATCTTTTTCTACAGAATAGCTGATATTCGTTCTCAGATTTTCCATCTGATCTCTGTTGATGCTTCCTCTACCACCACCTCCCTGAAATGCTTTTTGCATAATAGAATCTCTTTTGATCCTGTTTTCAGAGTAAAAGACTGATTTTTCAGGGGAAATATCCAAATACGCATTTTCAGTTTTAATATCCGTTTTATTTTCTGCATCCGGCTTCATAGTTACCTGATATACAAATCTGTTGGTTTGCGCAGAGATATGCTGTATAAAAACGGCAAAAACAATAATACCTAATTTTTTCATTTATATTTTTATTTTAATTCAAATCTAAAAGACACAAAAGAGAATCTTTTTTTCACTTTATCTTCACCGATTAATAGTAAACAGTTTTTTTGATACCTAAAATTTTTCAACCTCCGTACTCACAAATTAATTTAATACGGGTTCCAAAAGGCCTCATAGAAATATTTTATAGTATTCTATAGGGCATTACAGCTAAAAATAATAATAAAAAAGCAGTACTTTTTGTTTCATTATCACTTTCCTTTATAGATAGGAAATACAATTGAAGGTTAAAAATATTCAGATTCATAAGCGAAAATTTATATATCTTTTAACGTTAACTCAGTGTTAAAAATATTGTATTAAGATCAGAATCATTAAAATAGATATCTTCGATTTGAGATTGCGGAAATTAGTTCGTATTTTTGCATAATTAAATCATTCTAAATAAATACAATGATAAAAGTATCAGATTACGCAAAGGAAAAAGCCATTCAGCTGATGACAGAAGATGGTTTTAACCCTGCTGAAGATTATATAAGAGTTGGAGTTAAAAGCGGCGGATGCTCTGGTTTAGAGTATGTTTTAAAGTTTGACAACCAAAAAACAGACACAGATCAGATTTTTGAAGATAATAACATTAAAATTGTTATTGATAAAAAATCTATCTTATACTTAGCAGGAACAACTCTTGAGTACTCAGGAGGATTGAACGGAAAAGGGTTTGTATTCAATAACCCTAATGCATCCAGAACATGTGGATGCGGAGAATCATTTAGTCTTTAGAGAAAAGACATTAGATACTAGATATCAGACATCAGACCATTCTGAAATCTGAAATCTAAAATCTGAAATCTAAAAAAAAATAATGAGTAAATACACTGAAGACGATTTAAGAGTCGATCTAGAAAATAAAAAATATGAATTCGGTTGGGAAACGAAGATTGATTATGAAGACTTCCCAATTGGTTTAAATGAGGATATCGTCCGTGCTATCTCTGCAAAAAAAGAAGAGCCTGAATGGATGACTGAATGGCGTTTGGAATCTTTCAAAATCTGGCTGAAAATGGTGGAACCTGAATGGGCAAACATCAAATATGAAAAGCCGGATTTTCAAGCAATCCGTTACTATGCTGCTCCAAAGGCAAAACCTGAATTGGAAAGTCTTGACGAAGTAGATCCGGAGTTATTGAAAACTTTCGCAAAGCTAGGGATTAATATCGAAGAGCAAAAAAGACTTTCAGGAGTAGCTGTAGATATTGTAATAGACTCAGTTTCTGTGAAAACCACTTTCCAGGATACATTGGCTGAAAAAGGAATTATTTTCTGTTCTATTTCTGAGGCCATTAAAAACCATCCTGATTTGGTAAGAAAATATCTTGGAAAAGTAGTTCCAAGAGGAGACAACTTTTATGCAGCATTGAATTCCGCAGTATTCTCTGACGGAAGTTTCTGCTATATTCCTAAGGGAGTAAGATGCCCAATGGAACTTTCCACTTATTTCCGTATCAATCAGGCAGGAACAGGACAGTTTGAAAGAACTCTTGTGATTGCTGATGAAGGAAGTTATGTTTCTTATCTGGAAGGATGTACGGCTCCGTCAAGAGACGAAAACCAGCTTCATGCTGCCGTTGTGGAACTGATTGCAATGGATGATGCAGAAATTAAATACTCAACTGTTCAGAACTGGTATCCAGGTAATGAAGAAGGAAAAGGAGGAGTTTTCAACTTTGTGACAAAAAGAGGACTTTGCGAAAGAAATGCAAAAATCTCATGGACACAGGTGGAAACGGGTTCTGCAGTAACATGGAAATACCCATCTTGTATTCTGAAAGGTGACGGATCAATCGGAGAGTTCTACTCTATTGCTGTGACGAACAATCACCAGTATGCAGATACAGGTACAAAAATGATCCACATTGGAAAAAACACCAAGTCAACGATCATTTCAAAAGGTATTTCTGCCGGAAAATCTCAAAACTCATACAGAGGATTGGTAAAGGTAATGCCTACTGCTAAAGGGGCAAGAAACTTTTCCCAATGTGACTCTTTATTGATGGGTAATGAATGTGGAGCTCACACTTTCCCTTACATCGAGATCAAAGACCCTACCGCACAATTGGAACATGAAGCAACCACTTCGAAAATTGGAGAAGATCAGATTTTCTACTGTAACCAAAGAGGTATTGATACCGAAAGAGCCATTGCACTGATTGTAAATGGTTTCAGTAAGGAAGTTTTAAATAAACTTCCTATGGAATTTGCTATCGAGGCACAGAAATTATTGGAAATTTCATTAGAAGGATCTGTAGGATAAAAAGATATGATAGCTACAGAAAGATTAATTGTAAAAAAACCTGTAAAAAAAGATTTTGAAAGATTTTTTGAAATTAATCATGATCCTAAAACCAATATGCATAACCCAAGCGGGCCAATGAGTCTTGAAAAAGCAGAAGATACATTTGCCAGAATGCTTGACCATTGGGAAAAGCATAATTTTGGAGGTTGGACTATCGTTGAAAAACACAACCCTGAAAACAGTATAGGTTTTGGAGGGCTGAGCTATAAACTCTATGGAGAGGAAGAAAAATTGAACCTTGGATATCGTTTTGCCCCAGAAGCATGGGGAAAAGGATACGCCACAGAGTTCACAAAGAAGGCTATAGACTTTGGATGTAATGATATGAACAAAGAAGAAATATTCGGAATTGTTCGTCCTGACAATATAGCTTCTATTAAAGTTTTGGAAAAGGCAGGAATGATACAAATTGGGAAGCTTAATGACGTCCCTGGTCAACCTGAAAGTTTAGTATATAGAATTCAAAAATAATTTGTTTAAGCAAATAAAATGTTAGAAATTAAAAACCTTCACGCCAAAATTGAGGATGGCGCAGAAATATTAAAGGGTATTAATCTTGAAATAAAGCCAGGTGAAGTTCACGCTATCATGGGGCCAAACGGAGCTGGTAAATCCACACTTTCTTCTGTAATTGCAGGAAAAGAGGATTATGAAGTGACTGATGGAGAAATTCTTTTCGAAGGAAAAAACATCAGCGAAGATGCACCTGAAGACAGAGCACACAAAGGAATCTTCCTTTCTTTCCAGTATCCCGTGGAAATTCCGGGAGTTTCTGTAACAAACTTTATCAAGGCCGCTCTAAACGAAACCAGAAAAGCAAACGGACTGGAAGAAATGCCTGCAAAAGAAATGCTTGCATTAATCCGTGAAAAATCTGAAAAATTAGGGATCAAAAAAGATTTCCTTTCAAGATCATTAAACGAGGGATTCTCTGGAGGTGAAAAGAAAAGAAATGAGATCTTCCAGATGATGATGCTTAATCCTAAATTGGCTATTCTTGATGAAACAGATTCAGGATTAGATATTGATGCTTTAAGAATTGTAGCAGATGGAGTAAATCACTTTAAAAATGAAGGAAATGCAGTTCTTTTGATTACGCACTATCAAAGATTGCTTAACTATATTCAGCCTGACTTTGTTCACGTTTTAGCGAATGGAAAAATCATCAAAACAGGTGATAAATCTTTAGCGTTAGAGCTTGAAGAGAAAGGTTACGACTGGCTGCTTAACTAGTTTGAAATTTGCGATTTGAGATTTGAGATTATGGCAACTATAAATAATTTTGAGGATTTAGAAATATGGAAAAAATCCAGAGAATTATGCCATAAAATTTTCATCTCACTCGTACAAAATTCAAATTGCAGTTTAAACATTAAAAATCAAATAGACCGTTCATCGGCTTCTGTAATGGATAACATCGCAGAAGGTTTTGAAAGGGAGGGAAATAAAGAATTTATTAATTTTCTATCTATGTCAAAAGGTTCATGTGGAGAAGTAAGATCTCAATTAATCAGAGCGTTTGATAGAAATTTTATTACCGAAAATGAATTTAATGATTTGAAAAAGGATTATACGGATTTATCAAAGATGATTTCCGGCTTTATAAGATATTTAAAAACTATCGAGCATAATGGCAATAAATTTAACCGTCCGTAATTTCAAATCTCAAATCTCAAATTTCAAATAAACAATGAGTTTAAACGAACAAATTTTAAATAATCATAACGAATTTCTCAGTACACTTCGTCACCGTTTTTTGGATGAAACGAGAGTTCAGGCTTTAGGAGAGTTTGCCAAAACAGGTTTTCCTACCAAAAAAGACGAAGAGTTTAAATATACCAATCTAAGGGAGATCACAGAGAAAGACTACAATTTCTTTCCAAAAGAGAACCATAACATCACTAAAGAGCAGTTTGACCAACTGCACTTAGGAGAGGAAAATTTCGACTGGATTGTTTTTGTAAACGGGAAGCTTCACAAAGAGCTTTCTAAGGTTTCTATAGAAAACGTAGAATTCCTTTCATTCAATTACGCATTGAATGATGATCAGCATAAAGAAGTTTTTGATCAATACTTTAACACTATTGCATCTAAGGATTTAGCTTTCACAAACTTAAACCTTGCCTACTGCAAATATGGATTCTTTTTAAAAGTTCCTAAAAATGTAGTGATTGAAAAACCGATTCATGTTTTCTATATTTCTCAAAACCAGGAGGAAAATACATTCTACAATACAAGAAACCTATTGATCGTAGAAGAAGGAGCAAAAGTAGAGGTTATTGAAAGCCACCATAATTTTGACAGCACTTATGTGCTGACCAATTCTGTGACTGAGATCTTCACCTTTCCAAATGCAAAAGCAGATTGGCATAAACTTCAGAACGACAATAATACTTCTTACCTGATTGACAGCACTTTCGCAAAACAGGAGAAAGACAGTTTAACGACGGTGAATACATTCTCTTTTGGAGGTAAACTGGTAAGAAATAACCTGGATTTCATTCATAATGGATCAAATATCAATTCATTTATGAACGGGATTACCATTATCGGAAAAGATCAGCTGGTAGACCACCATACAGCCGTTCACCACAATTATCCGAACTGTGAAAGTTATCAGAACTACAAAGGTATTTTTGACGGTAATGCACACGGTGTTTTCAATGGGAAAGTTTTTGTTGACAAAATTGCCCAGAAAACGAATGCTTACCAGCAAAACAACAATGTCTTATTAAGCGAAGGGGCAAGTATTGATACAAAACCTCAGTTGGAAATTTTTGCGGATGATGTAAAATGTTCTCACGGATGTACAGTAGGCCAGCTTAATGAAGATGCCCTGTTCTATCTTAGAGCAAGAGGTATTTCTAAAAAAGAAGCACAGGCACTTCTTTTATATGCATTTGCAAATGATGCGATGCAGAATATCGACATAGAGCCTCTAAAAGAAAAAATTTCAAAGCTATTGGCGGAGAAATTAGAAGTTGATTTAGAATTTTAAGACTTATATAATTGATACATAAGAAAGCACTTCAATTTGAAGTGCTTTCTTATTATGTATAGTGATTAAGATTATTTCTTAAGCCACCCCTGGTTATCCTTGTTATCTGAACGTTTCTTTCCGTTATCAATATTATAAGCTAGCCCTACTCCTAATGTTTGTTTCAGCTGGGTTTTCTTGATCTGGTTGTGGTCATATAATAAATCCAGTGTTACATTGGTAGAAATATATTTATTGATCTTCATATTTAGCACTCCACTATATCCAAGAACCAGTCTGTCCGGATGATCAAGATAATTTGAAAAAACAGAACCCGTATTGATCAGGCTTATATTCTCCATGATTTTCAGCTTGTAAATAGCTGTTCCCAGGAAACCGAATTGAAAAAGAGAAGAATCCCCGTCATTTTTAAGACCATATGTTCCTGCTTTTTGAAGGTCTTTATCCAGAACAAAAGTCCATCTTGCATTGGCAGGGCGCAGTGTCATCGTAAAATTATCATTAGGACGATAGGTAACACCGGCTCCTAAATTTAAATATCCCGGTGCAAAAAAGTTTGATATTTTTTTGGCATCAGGATTATTGCCATCCTCATATCCCGGAGCAAATTGAGTCTGAAGACTTGCTCCCATAGAATAATACCAGTTTTTGGCAAATTCTCTACCGTAGTTAGTAGAAAGATTGATAACGTCCTGGGTTTTTCTTACTCCTGTTCCTTGGGTATTATTTTGGCCATATCCCAGGATAATAACATTTTCCCAAAGATCTTTGCCTTTTTCATAAGTCAGGTTGTAATTGACACCGGCAAGCCATCCCACGTTGTTGGCTCCTCCTCCTACCCAATTGGAAAAGGCAGCCTGATTAAGCATTAATGTGTTTTGCCCCTGAATAGACCAGGCTTTTACAGTATCTGCTGCAGGAGCATCAGTTTTAGTTTCCTGTGCCATTGCAATAGCCCCAAAAGAAATGGAAGCCATCAATAAAAGTTTTTTCATAATTAACTATTTTCCTTGCAAATGTATAAATAATAATTTACGCCTTGGTAATACTCACTTTAATTTGAATTTTACAACAACAAAATTTTATTTATAACCAATTAAAGATAAACAGTTTAAAACTCACCGGCATCAAAACAAAAAACCTTAAACTTAAAAGTACTTAAAATAAAATCTTACTAATACACAAAAAAGCACTCCTTTCAGAAGTACTTTTTTTATATATTTTGTGATCATCTATTTCTTAGTCCACCACTGGCTGTCTTTACGGTCAGAGCGTTTCACACCATTATCCAGCGTGTAGGCGAAACCAATCCCCAGCGTTTGTTTTAGCTGAGTTTTCTCTATTTGATTATGATCATACAGCAAATCTAAACTTATATTAGAAGAAATAAACTTGTTGACTTTCAGGTTCAAAATGGCTCCGTAAGCAAGAACCAGCCTGTCAGGGCGGTCAAGGTAATTGGAAAAGACAGAAGCTGTATTGGTTAAATGAATATCTTCCATAATTTTCACTTTATATATAGCCGTTCCCAGAAAACCAAACTGCAGTAATGAAGAATCCCCATCATTTTTCAACCCATAATTTCCCGCCAGCTGAAGGTTTTTATCCAATACAAAAGTCCATCTGGCGTTGGTAGGACGCAAGGTCACCGTTAAATCATCGTTGGGCCGGTACGTAATACCCATCCCGACATTCAGATACCCGGGAGCCATAAAATTCGATATTTTCTTGGCATCTGGATTATTACCATCTTCATATCCCGGAGCAAACTGAGACTGTACACCAGCTCCTAAAGAAAAATACCAGCTTTTGGAAAACTTTCTCCCGTAGTTTGTAGAAATATTCATAACATCCTGGGTTTTTCTTATTCCCTGCCCTTTAGTATCATTTTGTCCATATCCCAAGATAACGATATTTTCCCAAAGGTCATTTTCTTTTTCATAAGTCATATTGTAATTGATACCGGCAAGCCAGCCCACATTGTTAGCTCCACCACCCACCCAGTTGGAAAAGGCAGCCTGGTTAATCATTACTGTGTTTTTCCCTAACACAGACCAGTATTTTACTGTGTCTACCACTACAGAATCTTTTTTCAATTCTTCTTGTGCACTTACATAAATCCCTATGAAAAAGGAAAGAATTAATAAAAACCGCTTCATTTTCTAAAAATTTTCAATGCAAAAATATTAAATATAATTTTTCTTAAAGGTCAATTGATCTCCAAAAAGTTCATTTTTCATCAGATTTCAACCTTAATAAGGTAGTATATGAATAAATTCAATGCCAAAATACTCGTTGCAAAAAATAAATTGATACCTTTTGTCTTAAAATCAGATCAGTAGAATCTGATTCATCGACAAATTTTCCGAAATTTATCGTTGGCTTTTGATTTGACGTACCATCTGCATGTTTAAAAATGTACTTTCCAAAAAAGCAATGATATACCCCCTGCTGATGCTTTCGGCAATGTGGTTCGGATACTTTTTACAGATGCGCGGCTTTTTTGGAAGTTGCTTTGGAGCTATTATCCCTTTAGTGCCGGAGGGATTGCTGGGGATTATCACTTCTCCCCTTTTACATGGAAATATAGATCATATTATAGGAAACTCCATTCCTGTTGCTGCCCTGATGTTTCTGCTGTATCAGTTTTATCCTTTAGTAGCCAATAAGGTGTTTTTCATTGGCTGGCTGGCCACAGGACTTCTGGTCTGGCTTCTGCCCCCTATAGATATTCTCACCGGTGATTATATGTACACCTGTACCATTGGAGCCAGCGGTGTGGTCTACGTTCTTGCATTTTTCCTTTTCTTCAGCGGAGTATTTAAGTGGAATACAAAGCTGCTTACCATATCATTGCTTGTCGTTCTGTATTATGGAAGTTTGGTTTGGGGTATGCTTCCTGAGGAGCTATTCTACACCATGCAAGAACCGAGTAAGATCTCTTGGCAGGCTCATCTTTCCGGTGCGGTAGTAGGGAGTATTATTGCTTTTGCCTTTAAAAATGTAGGTGAAAAAAAGAAAAAATATATCTGGGAATTCCCTAATTATTACAGTGAAAAGGATGACAAATTGTGGCAGGAATATAAAGAAAATCACCCTGAAGATTTCCTGGAATTACCTTATAAGAAGAGAGATGATATCTGGAATCATTTGGAGGAATTAAGGAAGAAATAAAAACTTATTTTCACTACATTTGAAAAAAAACACACATGATTTCCGAAGAATATTTATATGCAATTGCCCTTCGCGAATGCGGCCAGATTGGTGACATTAATTTTTATAAACTTATCCGGACTTTTGGAAGTGCAGAAGAAACTTGGAAAAGGGCTAAAAAGGAATATAAAAAACTGGAAGGAATGGGACAAAAAACCGTTTCCGGCATTGGAAATAAAGAACATCTGGATTTTGCAGAAAAAGAATTAAAATTTTGCGAAAAGAATAATATCCAGATCAAGCTAAGACACCTTAAAGAAATTCCCAATCTCCTTCATGAATGCCCGGATGCTCCTGCCATATTGTATCAAAAAGGAAAACTTGATGATTCACTTCGGAAGGTAAGCATCGTAGGAACCCGGAATATGACGGCTTATGGCCGGCAATTCATCCATGATTTTTTTGAAGCAACGCAGTCTGCTCCTTTTTTATCGGTAAGCGGCCTTGCATTGGGTGTTGATAAAGAAGTGCATGAACAATCTATTCAGCACAAAAAACCTACAGCAGCAGTACTTGCTCACGGTTTCCAGTTTTTATATCCGGCCAACAACAGAAGACTGTCAGAAAAAATTCTTCAGGAAGGAGGAGTATTACTTACAGAGTTCAGCTCAGCCAGAAAACCGGACCGCGAAAATTTCATTCAAAGGAACAGAATTGTGGCTGGAATTTCGCCCTCTACCATTGTTGTAGAAACAGGATTCGGAGGAGGATCTGTAAGTACGGCAACTTTTGCCAATGACTATAACCGGGATGTTTTTGCCCTTCCGGGAAAAATTACTGACTCTTATAGCCAAGGCTGTAATCAATTGATTTTCCATCATAAAGCAACCGCCATTTCCACCCTCAGAGACCTTATCAATCTGCTGGGATGGAACCATCCTAAGCAGAAAATTGAAGAGCTTTTCCCGTATAGTGAATCAATGGTACAATTAACTGATTTTCAACAGACAATATATCAATTTATAAAAGAGAATCCACAAATATCCCTGGATGATCTTTCGATGGAAATTGAAATTTCAACTCACAAAATTTTACCAGTCATTTTAGAATTGGAGCTTTTAGGGAAAGTAAAATCATTTTCCGGGAGGCAATTTATCGCAATTTAAGAATTAACGATTTCTTAATACTGCATTATTTCATACATAACATTTCATTTTTAATAAAATTTAATAGCAAATTATTAATTTAATAATATTTTGAAACATTATTATTTAATTTTCAACAATGTTAAAATAGAGTGTTGTGAATCTTGAAAAAAAAATTAAATTTGTTGACAATAATATTCAACCTTAATATATGGAACAATATAATATTGACCAGAAAATCCAAGAGTTTATTGCAAAAATTGAAGCAAAAAATCCTAACGAACCGGAATTTTTACAGGCTGTAAAAGAAGTTGCCGTAACTGTAATTCCGTTCATTGCTACCAAAAAAGAATATACCGGAATGAAGCTGCTTGAAAGAATGGCTGAAGCTGAAAGAATTATTATTTTCAGAGTTCCATGGGTTGATGACAAAGGAGAGATCCAGGTTAACAGAGGTTTCAGAATTCAAATGAACTCTGCTATTGGACCATACAAAGGAGGAATCCGTTTCCATCCTACAGTAAACCTGTCTGTTCTTAAATTCTTAGCTTTCGAGCAGGTATTTAAAAACTCATTAACAACCCTTCCAATGGGTGGTGGTAAAGGAGGTTCAGATTTTGATCCACAAGGTAAATCTGATATGGAAGTAATGCGTTTC
Organism: Chryseobacterium sp. Bi04; assembly: GCF_918698085.1. Lineage (GTDB taxonomy): Bacteria > Bacteroidota > Bacteroidia > Flavobacteriales > Weeksellaceae > Chryseobacterium. The sequence continues at coordinate 565,276 of NZ_CAKKLP010000001.1, read as the reverse complement.
TGCCAGGCTTTCATGACAGAATTATGTAAGCACATTGGTCCTGAAACAGATGTACCTGCAGGAGATATCGGTGTAGGGGCAAGAGAAATCGGATACCTATTCGGACAGTATAAGAAAATCAGAAATGAATTTACAGGAGTTCTTACCGGGAAAGGTCTTGCTTATGGAGGTTCATTGATCCGTCCTGAAGCTACAGGATATGGTGTAGTATACTTTGCTGAGCAGATGCTTAAGACTATCGGACAAGATTTCAAAGGTAAAACAGTAACGGTATCAGGGTTCGGAAACGTAGCCTGGGGAGTTATCAAAAAAGCAACGGAACTTGGTGCTAAAGTAGTAACCATCTCTGGTCCGGACGGATATATCTACGATAAAGATGGTATTAGCGGAGAAAAAATTGATTATTTATTAGAATTAAGATCTTCAGGAAACAACAGAGCTGAAGATTATGCTAAAAAATATCCTTCTGCTGAATTCCACGCTGGGAAACGTCCTTGGGACATCAAGTGTGATGTTGCTTTCCCTTCTGCAACTCAGAATGAATTAGATTTAGATGACGCTAAGAAACTGGTTGAAAGCGGATGTCTGTGTGTAACTGAAGCGGCTAATATGCCTTCTACACTGGATGCCATCAACTATTTCCTTGATAATAAAGTATTATTCTCTCCTGGTAAGGCTTCCAATGCTGGAGGTGTTGCTACATCAGGATTAGAAATGACTCAGAACTCTATCCGTTTAAACTGGACTTCTGAAGAAGTAGACGCAAGATTAAAAGAAATCATGATCGGTATCCACAAAGCTTGTAGAGACTACGGAAAAGACGAAGACGGTTATGTAAACTACGTGAAAGGTGCAAATATTGCCGGCTTCGTAAAAGTAGCAGAAGCAATGTTGGCTCAGGGAGTTGTATAACATAAAAATATAAGGTTGGGAAAAAATCCCGACCTTTTTTGATACAGCCTGTTCCCGGGATAATGGGAAAAAAGTAAAAAGTGAAAGGAGAAAGTGTTGCTATATGCAGCACTTTTTTTATTTTTATTTCATGACAAATACCTTCAAAAATAGTAATGAATACTTCCTGCTGTTTCCGGAAGAAATTCAGGAAAAATTAGAGGAACTCAGAAAAGCCATCCATACTCAGTTCACAGACCTGGAAGAGTATATAGGCTATCAAATGCCAGCTTTTAGATATAAAGGTAAACCATTGGTCTATTTTGCAGCCTATAAGAATCATATTGGTTTTTATCCTGGTGCTGAAGGGATAAAGACTTTTGAGGAGGATTTCAAAGAAGGAAATTATAAGTTTTCGAAAGGAGCCGTGCAGTTTCCTCTTACAAAGGATTTACCTCTTGATTTAGTCCGCAGGATAGTAACATTCAGAATCAGAGAAATTGATCAAAAAAAATCCTGAAATACTAGATTTCAGGATTCTTTCGGTGTTTACTAAAATGCTTTACTTTTTCTTTTTACTTTTCTTCTCTTCTTTAGTTGCTTCTGCAGGTTTAGTCGCTTCCGCAGTGCTTCCGGTGCTTACTGTAGCATCTGCTGCAGGGGTAGCAGTAGAAGCCTCTGCTGTAGTGGTTTGTTTTTGCCCGCTGGTTGTTGATGAGGTAGTCCAGTCTGTGCTAGTCTGCGGACTCTGCTGTTGTGTTTGAGTTGTCGTTTGGTTAGTAGTAGTTTCGGCCGGCTTCTGAGTTTGTGTTTGAGCCGATACTGCGATTACTCCGACTAATGTAAACGCTGCCGTTAAAAATAACTTTTTCATAATGTAATATTTAAATGATTGTTTAAACTAAACGACACATCATTTATAAAATTATTCATAAAGGTCTTATTTAACGTACTTTATAATTATTTAAGAGGATTTAGCAAAATATTCTATTCTGTAACGTTTTTCATCATTTTTTCTACAAATTCAAAAGCGGCGGGGCAAATCACTGTATTATTCAGCATCAGATGATTGATCTGGTAGATCTTTTTGCGGTCGGTATGAGGATATTCTCTACAGGCTTTCGGTCTCACTTCATAGATAGAACAGGTATTGTCATTATTCAGAAAAAAACAGGGAAGATTCTGCAGTACTTTATCGTTATCTTCATCCACTCTCAGAAATTTTGCTTCAAAATCGGCCTGCTTCATTCGCAAATGTTTTGCGATACGTTCAATATCCTTTTCAGTATATAAAGGTCCCGTTGTTTTACAGCAATTGGCACATTGCAAACAGTCGATCTCTTCAAAGACTTCATCATGGGTTTCCTGAACAATATAATCCAGATTTTTGGGAGGTTTTTTCTTTAATCCATCCAAAAACTTTTTATGTTCTTTCTGCTTTTGTAAAGCCTGTTTTTTATAAAAATCTAAGTCCATTTATTCTTTATTTCTTACCGAAGCGGTAAGTTCTTCCTTTTGATATTCATTAATTTTATCCAGATCCAAAATTGTGGTCTGGTTATCTTTATTCGGATAATACATGGGAATAAATCTGGCTCCATAAATAATTTCTCCTGTCACATATGAAGACCTCTGAACTACTGTATTGGAAAAAACTTCATCAAATGCACGCACCTGAACAATAAGCTCAATATCCGTAGCATTAAAATCTTCTTCTGAAAACCCATAAAACGGTGAATTTTCATCTATTTTATGTACTACAGTCCAGTTTAAGGCCAAGGTATTGATTTTGCTTAAATGGGTCTCTAATCGGTAAAAATTACTTTTGGGAACCCCATTTTCAATCACTTCAATAGCAGCAGATACAATAACATCAGCATCTGTAAGGGCATTATTTTTATATGGAGCAAGCCTGAACATCAATGCTGTAGCCTCCTGAAAAGGAGCGATCACAGCGATATCAGAAAATCTTAAATACGCCCGGGGCCTTGAAAATCTCCCATAAAAAAGTCCGGTAGCAATAGCAAAGGTAAGCAATCCCAAAAAAGCTTCAAAAGTAGCCACCAGGCTGGCCATAAAACCTACAGGGGCAATCCTTCCATACCCTACCGTTGTAAATGTTTGCGAACTGAAGAAGAATACATCAATAAATTCGTTGAGGGGATCGCTCTTATCTATTCCGGTCAGGTGTTCTACTCCAATGAGATAATAAATCATAGCAAAGACCAGATTAATCAGGATATAGGCCACAACCAGGTAGGAAATAAAGCGGAATGAAGATAAGTTCAGCATCGTGTGATACCAGCTTAACCTATTGAAAACATTCACTCCTATTCTCTGAACATTCGGGAGGCCATCTTTATTGATAAATCTTCCCGATGCATTACTTCCGAAGCCACTGTTTTCAGTATTTTTCTGACGTATTTTTTTTCTGAATCCTCTTGTCATTTTTGTATTTTTTCTTGATTAAAGAACTTCAGGAATTTGTGAATCGGCAAATTTTCTATTCGTCTTTACTTCGGTACAAAGATAAAATATTGTTTTCATGAAATTTATCAATCTTGTGATTTGATTTTTAAATTGATTTTGCAGTACATTTGAAATATGAAAAAGCTGGAGTCAAGAGAAGACATTGAACACCTTGTCAATTCATTTTACACCAAAGTGGTTAAAGATGAGACCATTGGGTTCTTTTTTAATGATATTGCAAAAGTAGACTGGGATAAACATCTTCCAAAGATGTATTCTTTTTGGGATTCTATTCTTTTTGGGCAGATGACGTATAAAGGAAATCCAATGGGCGTACATTTTCCCATCAATGAGAAGCAAGCCATGGAACAAAAGCACTTTGATCAATGGCTAAAACTCTGGCGAACGACTATTGAGGAAAATTTTGTGGGTGAAAATGCGGATATGGCCATCTACAAATCCGAAAATATTGCCAAATTAATGGCATTTAAAATGGAATTGGCCAGAAGACTTTAGTGAGTTTGTATTTGGAATACAAGATTTCGAGATATTTATTTTTTTAAGGAACGATTACCGTAAAGATATAGGCCGCCAGATTGACTAAAAGGACAGTCCCATAAAGGATATTTGTTTTTCCCCTGCTTAACGAAAGCATGACAATAAACACGGATAAGGAAAGCAGGATAATATCTTTTTTATCCAGTCCCAGCACCAATGGGATATCATACATGATGCATACCGCTGATACTGCCGGAATGGTCAGTCCTATACTTGCAAGTGCTGAACCTAATGCCAGGTTTAAACTTGACTGTATCTGATTGGCTCTTGCAGCACGTATGGCTGCAACCCCTTCAGGAAGAAGCACTACGGCGGCAATAATCACTCCTACCAGGGACTTTGGAGCACCAAGGCTTTGTACCATACCCTCAATAGTATCGGAAAGGCCTTTAGCCATTAGAACCACAATCACCAGACAAATCACCAAAAAGGCAAAGCTTATGAATGTCTTCGTTAATGAGGGAATATAATGTTCTTCAGGATGTTCATCAGGAACGATGAAATAACTTCTATGGCGAACCGTCTGTACCATCAGGAATACTCCGTAGATAGCAAGACAGGCAATGGAAATAAAGATAAGCTGTGCTTCATTATAAAAAGGGCCGTTGACACTGGAAGTAAAATTAGGAAGCACAAGGGTCAGCACTAAAATGGAAACGATACTTACCAGATAAGTGGTGGCAGAAGTTCTTGCAAAGAACTGTTCATGGTATTTTACGCCGCCTACCAGAATACATATACCTAGAATTCCATTCAGGATAAGCATTACTGCGGCAAAAACGGTATCTCTGGCCAGCGTGATCGCCTGATCTCCGCCGGCAACCATCAGTGAGATAATAAGTGCCACTTCAATAATGGTAATACATAGGGCCAGAATAATACTTCCAAAAGGCTCTCCTACTTTATGAGCGACTACTTCGGCATGATGTACCGCCGATAAAACGCTTCCAATAAGAAAAACACCTGCAATGATGTCATATATAACACCGCCTCCCATGAGTCCGGAAAAATAGTAACCGACTGTAAGGACAGGAAAAATATAAGTATAATGTAAAAATTCTTTGAATCTCATAAAGTGATTACAAAATACGAAAAATCTATAAAAACCGGAAGATTAAAAGGTAATATTAATGTTATTTTAATGAGTCCAGAGGGTAAAGTCCTGAAAATCCGTCAGCATATGGAACAAAAGCCCAACGGCAGCAATTCTAATATTTCCTTTAAAAAACAGCATCAGAACATATACTGCAATTGCATAATAGGAATGTAAAATGTGAAAGCCTATACTATTTCTGGATGGATCAAACACCGGATTGGCAAAAAGATGATCCAAGTCTACAAGCATTGTAGCTAACATAATCAGGTACGCTTTTTTCCAGTTTTTACGAAAAAAAACCAGTGCAATAAACACCGGAAAAATCAGGTGTAAAGAATAATGTGTGATTTGTTTTAGCAAGACAACTTCTGATGGAGCCATGAATATAGGGTCATTTTTAAGATGAAATATTTTACCACCGCAAAATTAAGGGTAATTTTCCATTCTTAGCCTTTACTTTGACCCAATAATTTTGAGCTTCATTACCATAAAACACATAGTCTATATCGGAAATAATCCTTTTTTCAGCTTTACTTAACGTACTCAGAGAAGAGAACAGCATTTCACTGTTTCTGATGAAAATATAATTTTTTTCCAGTTTTGGAGACTGCTGTATTGGGTTTCGGGTAGATTTTATAACAAATCCGGCAGTATTTCTGCTGACATCATTGGGCTGAAAAGGAATTGCCGTGAATTGGTTTTGAGCATTCATCCATTTTTTAGTTTGAAAATAGTCCCATGTTTTTTCGGGAACCGGGCTTTGAAAATCAATAATATAGTTCGGCTGTATAATCTTCTGATACGTCTTCTTTTCAATTTCGTTAAAGTTATCATCATAACCATAACTGATGATGGTATCATTTACCTGCTCAAGATCAGCAGTAGCTTTAAAATGACTGATCTGTAGTGAATCTCCGTTGTTTATATTGAAAAAATGAGTGTAGTTTTTTATATTATCAGCATTTAATTCCGCTTCCAGAAAATGGTTCCCCTGTTGTAATTTCGAGACAATGGCATCTACGATTTCCGGAGTTGAGTTGTTTTTTATTTCAATTTCATCATCTTTTAACTCAATGGAGAAATTGTGGATCTTCTGTCCTGAAAGAAAAGAAATGCTCCCTGCCGTATTTTGAATAAACCGATCTGCATCTAAAATGTTCTTTTGGGAATTTTGAAAAAGCTTTTTGTTTATGGCTCCAAAACCCGAATCGGAAGTTCCTACAATACAGTTTCCACCTTCTATGCTAAGAAAAATATGATCCTTTTGAAAAATATTCTTCCCTTTACTCGCAAAATTTTGCTGCTTTAAAAACGCAATAAATTTCTGAGGATCTTTAAGTTCTAAAACACTGTACCATTCCGAAGCTCCGGTTCCTTTAAGATGGAAAACCTGTAAAAAATCCGGGATTGTAATTCCCGATTCCCTCAGAGAAACTGAACCTTTCCCTTTCGTCTTGCTGCCCCATTGTGAGGGATGTGTGATCAGGCTGAAAAGATATTGCCTCGTCAGATTCTTTACGTCTATTAAAACTACTGCATCGGCATTTTCAGGAATGAACCTAAGTTTCTTATCCTTATAAAAAAGCACAAAATAAGCTGTAACAGCCAGTAACAGAATTAACGAGGCAATACCTTTCTTTTTATTCATCTACAATACCGGTGGTTTTTTTTCGGAATCTTTTATTTTAAAAATCTCATTAAACAGATCAAAGAAATACATCAGGCTGTTTTCAGAAGAATTTTTAATATTATAATCCATTTCTGTTTGTATACTCTCTTCTTTTACTTCAGTTTTATAATACAGCTCCCCTACATTTTTTCTGAACAGATCCAATGTTTTTCTTTCCGAAGGACTTTCGAACTCTTTATCTAAACCGATTAAAAGTGTCTGAAGATCCAGTCTTCCGGATAAGGGATATCTGGATGAATCTTTTGCCCATTTCCTAGATACTTCAGACTGGCTGTGAGCAGTGGTGATATTATCTGTAGAACTCGTAAGGTAAACAACGCCATCTTTTACAGTAAAGAACAGCTGATCAAGATATCCTTCTTTTTTATCATCCTTAAAAGTATAGAAGTTCCCTACTTTTGAGAAGTTTTTAGCCAGCTTTTTATTCGTTGTCAACACATTAAAAATACGGTTCCAGTACCCTTCATTCTCCGTAGCAAAAGCAAAAGTGAAATTAGGAACTGCTACATCTTTGGTTTTCTTTACTTCCTTTTCATTATAGTCGTCATCATATTCATAATCAGTATAGTCTACTTTTTTTGATTTCAACTCATTTAAAACAAAAATTCCGTTTCCCGGTGCTATTTTAGTAATAGCTTCTTCATCCAAAACAATTTTCATTGTTTCCATGATCAGCTCTAATTCTTTTTTATACTTGGCTTCTCCCGAATCCTGAATAAGACTGTATATCGCATCAAAAACTTTTCCTCCGTTTATATTAACGGCATAATAGCCAATACTTTTTTCATTGATAAGGTCCAGCAGTTTTCTGTTCTTTTTTCCTTTATAAATTGACGAGATATTTTTTTGCATCTCAGCATTTTTATGCTGGTAATTATTGATCAGCTTTACTTTATCTTTGTCAAAGTATAGATTGTAAGCAGAATTTGAGTTGTACATATTCTGGAAAACCTGTCCGAAATCGTAGCGTTTCATCGCTTTGCCGTAGATTCCGTCATTGACGATCCTTCCATAGTCTGTATACACAAAAACGTCAGAATTCACATCTTTGAAGGTCAACATTTCTTTAGAAGCTTCCACTTCCAGGTTGGAACTGAAATATTGGTCAAAATGATCTTCAGCATATTTTTTTACAACCTTGAAGTTCTCCCTGCGGATAGAATCCTGTTCTTTCTGGTAAGCTTTCTCAGACTCAGAGTCATCATACTCCGAACCATAGTCCCCCTCACCTTCTGGTTCCGGGACTAAAACCTCCTCTTTTTCTTTAGGATATTGGTGATGTTTTTGCAGGTATTTGATATCCTTCTGAATCCTTGCAATCTCCGTGTTGTTATCTTTAATGCTTTCTCTCAGGTATTTAATATCCTCTTTCAGGTTTTTTATTTCATCTTTATAATCAAATGGTTTCTCCAGTTCTTCGGCATACACTGAGTCAACCGAAACACTATCAACCGCCACGGCAACACTGTCTGCCACGGTTGCAGCTTCATCTGCCCAAAGATCTTTATAAGGTTTCGTATAGCTTATCAGGCTAAGCACTGCACGGCTTCCGTTCCATGCAACAAAAATATCATCATCTATATCAACGTAAGAATAGTTATTTTTTCCGGACGTTTCCTGTCCTTTTTTCTTAATGGAATTAATGAATTCCTGGAACTTCTCTTTATTATCGATGATAAAATGAGTATGATAGGTTTTGATGGAGTCATTAAAACTGGCGTAGTGATACTGGATGGCATCATATTTAATTCCGGTTTTAGAATAATCTGTCCATGAAGGTTTTTCTTTGCTCTTTTTGCTTAGTTCATGCAGTAAAGGATTAAGCTTGTTCCAATTGATTTTGTTGTTAAGCTGTTTCCCATTGACTTCCATATAAAATACGGCATCATTTGGGACTTTCATACTATTTTGCGCTAAAACAATACTAAAGCCAAAGACTAAGAAAATAATTTTTTGTGTTTTTAATACTATAGATTTCATGGTTTAATGTTAGAAATTTATTGGAAAAGGATTGTATTTTGTAATTGCTTTTTCTGAAGAATTACATCTAAGATGCTCGCGTCCATCTTTACGGCCTTTTTATTTGGAGAAAGCAGATAGACACTGTTGGTCTGGGATTTTACAGTGTTTTCAAACTGCATTACGGAAGTATATGTGGCACCATTAAAGACTTCTTTGTCTGCCTTACTCATCTTGTCGTAATCCGTTTTGAATGTATTCAATTTATTTCTCGTCAATACCTTTTTTTCAAGATTCTGGCTGTATATCTGTGTTGGAATCATTTTACCCAGTATATTCTGAGCCTTTAGTTTCTCTAGTCCGGCATTGATATTTTCAATTTTCTTAAAATTACAGCTCAGTTTGATGATGTAATTATCAAAGTCCATAGAGGTTTTCACATTACTGATTCCCGGTGTCTCTTTGAAAATTTTAGAGGCTTCATTGATTTTGCTTTCAATTTCAGACTTCTTGGGAACCTTTTTTCCGTTAATAGTTTCCATTTTAGAAATTGAAGCGAGTCTTGTTTTGCTTTTACTCGCATTAAGAATAACAGTATATTCTCCTGTTCCGTCAGCTTTTAGATTAATCTTATCTAAAATATCGAAACAGCTTGTCAGCACCAGCAAAGGCAGAAATAGAAGACATAACTTAAGAATGTTTTTCATGATTGAGTTTAAAACAACAAAACTACTCAATTCCCGTCTTAAATCCCTACAATCTTTGATTTTTTGGAGATAAATAGCTGTTTTCAGGTAGTTTTTCAAGATATGAAACAGTACTACTATTGCTTTTATTTTTTTAAATAAGTCCTTTCAAATAATTCTGTCGGAGGTCCTCGTCCAATTTTTCAATAGCATACCGGAGACAGGTTCTCGGCATTTCCTTATAGTACAGATTCAGGTAACTGGTTAATTGTCCTTCATTTTTATTTCCCATTTCCCTTAACAGCCAGCCGTTTGCTTTATGCATCAGGTCGTGGGTATGTTTCAGATTTCTGGTCACCAATTCTTTGGTGAGTTCAAATGATCCTTTTTTTACGTAATGCATGGTTCCCACCACAGCAATTCTTTTATGCCACATTACTTCAGACTCGGAAAGGTCTCTCAGAAGATATTCTTTTCCGTTCTCAAAGGCATATCTGCCCAGGATTTTATAACAGCTTGAATCTACCAGATCCCAATTGTTAATATAGGGAAGATGATAAAGATAAAAAGCCACTATTTCATCTTTTACTGCCTGCTCTTTTGTTTTTTCAAACTTTGAAATCAACATAAAAAGAGCTGTGAGCCTGTGTTCGTGATATCCTGAAGCCAGCAACCCGCTTAATTCCTTTAAATTGATTTTTGAATAGTATTCTTTAGCTACAGTCCTCTGATCCGGAACAGTTACCCCTAAAAACAAATCTCCCTCGCCGTATTCTCCCTTTCCGGTTTTGAAGAACCTTGGAAAGAATTCAGCTTTCTCGGGAATTGATAAAACGGCTAATGCTTCCTGTATTTCCTTAACAATACTACTCATTCTAAACGCTGTTAGTGTGTTACATATTAAGCTTTATCTTCCAGCACTACAGTCTCCTGTTCCTCTTCTTCCTTGGCAATTTTATTGGGATTGGCAACCTTGGCAATAGTAAGACCCTGAACAATAATAGAGAATACTACCACGCAGTAGGTGATACTTAGAATAATTTCACTGTATTCGCTTTTCGGAATAGACATTGCCAATGCGATAGATACTCCACCACGGATTCCTCCCCAAACCAGTACTTTTACGGTCTGCGGGCTAAAGCTTCGTCTCAAAGAGGTAAACTTTGTAGGTCCCCAGATGGAAATAAACCGCGCCAGCAGGACTACAATAATTGCCAATACTCCGGGAATCATATAGTGTTTCAGATCTTTAATCATCAAAAGTTCGAACCCGATAAACAGGAATAATACAGCATTCAGGATCTCATCAATCAGTTCCCAGAATTTAATCAAATAATCCTGCGTAACGGATTTCATTTTGAAACTCCTGTTAAAATTACCCATAAATAAACCTGCTGCAACCATTGTCAGCGGGCCGGAAATATGCATTTGTCTTGCAATAAGGTACCCACCCATCACTACAGAAAGCGTTACCAAAACGGAAATAATATAATCATCCACTTCACGCATCAGCCTGGAAGTAATCCATCCCAGTAAAACCCCAAGTAAAATACCTCCTCCAGCTTCATGAAGCAAAAGCAATCCTATATTTTCGACACTTAAGTCTACTTCTTTTCCCACTGCCAGTTGTAAAACCACTGTAAAGACTACAACCGCCATACCGTCATTGAAAAGAGATTCTCCGGCCACTTTTGTTTCCAGTGATTTGGAAACATTAGCCTGTTTCAGAACACTCAGAACCGCTACAGGATCTGTAGGGGAAATCAATGCTCCAAAAACCAGACAGTAAATAAAAGGAAGTTTAACTCCTACATAGGGCAGTAAGTAAAACATTCCAAAACCTACTACAAAAGTGGAAATCACAACACCCGCCGTAGAAAATATCAATACCGGTCTGAACTGTTCTTTCAGGTCATTGATGTTAATATGAATTCCTCCTGCAAAGAGAAGAAAATTAAGCATTGCTCCCATCAGAACCTCTGTAAAATCAATACTGTTCATCAGGTTATGAAGATGCCCGAACGTTCTTGGAAGAACTGTTTCCCCAAACAATACCAGGAAAATAGAAACTACAATGGCGATAACCATTATTCCGATGGTACTTGGAAGTTTAAGGAACCTATAGTTAAGATAGGCAAATATTGATGCTAATACGATTAATGCTGAGAATGAATAATATAACTCCACTAAGTGTTTTTTAAATTAATTTATGTGTCTAAATAAAGTACTTTGATATAGGTTTTAACCCCTTCTTTTTCCCAGATGTCAAACATTCCGTCTTTGGAAGGTTTTGAACCTCTGGTATAATCCTGTCCAATTTTCAAAATATTCAGCAAAATATACTCATCTCCTACGGAATTAACCAGATAGGCTGTTTTCTCAGATTTACCATCTCCGGAGCTTTTTATGCCATCAGCTAATGAGCGGAACTGATTAAGATGGTGCATAAAATTGCTCCCATCCTTTAGAGAATCATAGGCCCTGAGAAGAATCAGCAGAATATCCAGATTGGTAGGATCTTTACCATATAAGGCTTTTCCCTGCTTTATACAATCTTCAAAATTATTTTGTTTAAAAGCTTCTGCCAGACTTTTGAAGCGCTCATCCGAAGTGATGATTTTATCCGTTCTGAAATTTCTTCCATAGTAAAGATATTGAGATTCTATACTGTCTAAAGATCTTGGAAGCCCCTTATACTTGAAAATAAGTTTATCATAATTATACGGGGAACCATTGTTGCTCAGACTTTTCTCAATAGCTTTCATATCAATTTTTGATTTCTGGCTGAAACCAAAAACCGAAAAAAAGATGAACAGAAGGAAAAAGTGATATTTCATCAATTGCTGCTTTCTTCCTCGTCGTTATCGAAATACTCGAAAAGGAAATCATTGTATGGGAATCTGGAAATATGAATTTTCATCACCTCATCGTAAATCATCTTTTTCATTTCCGGAAAGTTTTCTTTCGTCAGTGCAGAGATGAAAACGGTAGGATATTTAGATTTTGCCATCCATGTTTTTTCCCATTCTTCAAGAGAAATATTCCTCTTTGTACCTGGGGTCAGATCGTCTTCATCTTTTTTCTCGTAGCTGAAATCATCAATTTTATTGAAAACCATGATCATCGGTTTTTGATGAGCATTGATTTCCATTAAGATATTATTTACAGATTCTATATGGTCTTCGAAGCTTTCGTGGGAAATATCTACCACATGAATCAAAAGATCGGCTTCACGAACCTCATCCAAAGTGGATTTGAATGATTCTACAAGCTGAGTAGGTAATTTTCTGATAAACCCTACGGTATCGGTAAGTAAAAACGGTAGATTTCCGATGACCACTTTTCGTACCGTGGTATCCAGCGTTGCAAATAATTTATTCTCAGCAAAAACCTCAGACTTTGAAAGTGAATTCATCAGTGTAGACTTTCCCACATTGGTGTAGCCCACTAACGCTGCACGAACCACTTTACCACGATTATTACGCTGAGTAGCCATTTGTCTATCAATAGTTTTCAGCTTATCTTTCAATAAGGAGATCCTGTCACGAATGATACGGCGGTCAGTTTCAATTTCCGTTTCACCGGGACCTCTCATTCCGATTCCCCCTTTTTGACGCTCAAGGTGAGTCCACATTCTTGTCAGACGTGGTAAAAGATACTGATATTGTGCCAGTTCCACCTGAGTTCTCGCATATGAAGTTTGTGCACGCTGGGCAAAAATATCAAGAATAAGGTTGGTTCGGTCCAAAATTTTAACTTCCATTTCTCTTTCCAGGTTTTTAAGCTGCGAAGGAGAAAGCTCATCATCAAAAATGACGGTTCCTATCTCATTTTCTTTTACGTATTCTTTTATCTCAATTGCCTTTCCACTTCCAATAAAGGTTTTGGAGTCAGGTTGTGTTAATTTTTGAGTGAAGCGTTTTTGTACGGTTGCTCCTGCTGTGAAAGCCAAAAACTCCAGTTCGTCCATATACTCCACTAGTTTTTCTTCATCCTGGTGCTGTGTAATAAGACCCACCAAGACCGCTTTCTCATAATTATGTTCTTTCTTTTCTAACATGAAGTTCTATCTATGTTTATGATTTTTACAAGATAATATTTTTCAGAAAAAAAACAAAATCAAATTTTATATAATAACACTTTTTAATATAATTTTAAGTATAATCAATTATTGTTTCATAAAAATCAATAACTTTAGGTAATAATTTTCTGATTTTTAAATCGTTAAATTAAAATAGTAAACTAATTGCCAGAGAATCATGATGACACCAATCAAATGTATGATTATTGATGATGATGAACTGGACAGGCTTGTTCTTCAACATTATATAAGACAGTACGAAAACATAGAAATTGTCGCTTCTTTTGATTCGGCAGAGAAAGCAATTTCCTACCTTGAACTTCCTGTTGACCTTCTTATTATTGAAACCAATTTAAGAGGAATGAACGGTCTTGAATTTAGAAAACTGGCTCATAAAATACCCACCTGCATTTTTGTCAGCTCCCATCCTGAACTGGCAGCTTCTGTTTTTGAAATCAATACACTGGACTTTATTACTAAGCCATTAACGGCAGAGCGCTTCCATTACTCCATGCAACGGCTTTCTGAGTTTTTTAAAGTAAAAGAAAAATGCGATTGCTACGATGCTCTTTTCGGGGAAAATTTTGTTAAAATAAAAGAAGGTGGTCATATTTCTCAGATCAGAAAGACAGATGTTTTATATCTGGAAGCTTTAAAAGACTATACCCGGATTATTACCCTGAAAAAAAATCACTGTATTTTAGATTCGTTAGGAAATCTGCTCCTTAAAAACTTTTTTGATTCTTTTGTAAGAATACACCGCAGCTATGCAGTACCGAGACATCTTATCCGTAGTAAAAGCTGCCATGAAATAGAATTAACCCATCAGATTAAGCTTCCCATAGGCAGAGCATACAAGAACAACCTCTCCTTTTTCGAGCCTTAAAAACACAGACTTTTTTCAACAATAATTCACAAAACGCCATTGGTCGATTATTTCTGCCGTTGGTCTATTTTTCTATAATCTGATGAGCATAGGTGGTAATTTAGTCTTCCAAAATTTGCCCTTAAAAAAAACTTTGCTAATCACCTAAAAACAGTTATCCATGAAAAAAAAATCTATTTATTGCCTCACCTTGCTTGTATTTTCTGTCGTCATCTTTCGGGCTCAGTCAGCACTTGTAGCTACCGGAACCGATGCGTCATCAGGCAATGGTTCTGTTTCTTACAGTATAGGCCAGACTGCATACCTCAATAAAGGCACCCCTATTCAGCTTCTTGAAGGAGTACAACAGGGGTTCGAAATCACTACACTTTCCACTCAGGATCCCTCATCAGGCCAGAAAGATCAAAAAGACATTCTTATTTACCCTAATCCTTTCAAGGAATACTTGTATCTGGATTTTACCACAAACAGCTACAAGGATTCAGAGTATCAGTTATTTGATTCTCAGGGTAAACTGATCAAAAAAGACATGATTTTACAATCAAAATCTGAGCTTAATTTCTCCTCTCTGCCTTCCGCCATGTATATTATGCGGATTAGCAGGAATGGAGAAAATATTAAAACTTTTAAAATCATTAAAAAATAAATGCCATGAAAAAAATATTACTACTGTCCTGGATACTCTTGGGCTTCTTTATGGGGCTTTCACAGGCTCCGGAAAAAATGAGCTATCAGGCTGTCATGAGAAATGGTATAGGACAGCTGCTAAGCAACCAGGCTATTGCTGTCAAAGTAAGTGTATTGCAGGGATCTCCTGCCGGAGCAGCAGTTTATTCGGAAAGGCTTACCGGAAACACCAACACCAATGGTCTTATCAGCCTTGAAATAGGAACGGGAACCATTCTTACAGGAACATTTGCTTCGATTAACTGGTCATCAGGAAGCTATTATTTAAAAACAGAAACTGACCCTGCGGGAGGCACCAATTATACCATCACAGGAACCAGCCAGCTGCTAAGTGTTCCCTACGCTATGTATGCAAAGGCTGCAGGAACGAGTGGCGGTACCTTTGCCATTCCTTATACCAATACCGTAAATAATGCCTCTACATTGTTTTCATTAACAAATGATGGAGACGGAACTTCTTTAGAGGGAACTAATAATACCACCACTTCAAGTATTGCTGCAGTGCGGGGAGTTGTTACCAATACTGCCCCTGGAGGATTTTCTTCAGGAGTTCGCGGCATCAATAACGGAACCGGAGGACTGGGCGTAGGAGTTTGGGGAAGCCAAAACGGAAGCGGATGGGGAGTGTATGGGGTTACACCTAATGGCTTGGGAGTATATGGAAACTCCAGTGGAAGCGGATATGGGGTATACGCAAACAGTAACACAGGAACCGGCCTCAATGCTACCAGTAATAGCGGAATTGCTGCCAACATTGCTATCTTCAACAATGCTAATAACAACAATGTCCTTAATGCTTCTACACTAGGAAACGGAACCGTCATCAATGTTACTTCTTCCGGAAACGGAGCCGGTATTTTGAGCTCAACAGGAAACGGTTTTGCAGTGCATGGTATTACCTCTGCCCAAACTTCTGCAGGTATCATAGGTGATAATAACGGCGCCGGTGAAGCAGTAGTGGGGAGAACAACCAGTGACATTGCCGGAGCTGTAGTAGGAAGGAATGACGGAGGTGGATATGGCGTACGAGGATTCATTGCTACCAATGCCTCCGGAACGGGTATAGGAGTATATGGACAGGTAGGCCTAAATAGCAGCACAGGCCGTGCAGGCCGTTTTGAAAACCTGAACCAAACCAATACCACCAATAATACTTTTGAGGTAGAAACCAATGGCAATGGAAACATTCCTGATAATGCACAGGGAAATGCCGCTTCTTTTCTTGTGGACAACACCAATAGTGTGGCAGCAGCAGTAAGAGGAGAGGTTAAAACTATTTTCGGAAACTTTGGGGCAGCAGGTATTTTCGGTATTTCTTCCGGAACGGGAGGTTTTGCTGGTTTATTTCACGCCTCTAATCCTTCAGGTAACGGCGCTGCATTGGTAGCGATTACAGATGGTAACGGAAATGCAATCACAGCCAACGCAAGCAAAAACGGGAATGGTGTGGAAACTAATATTGATGGTAACGGAAATGCTCTTTATGCCTGGGTGCCTACATTTGCAACAGGGCGTGCGGGGCGTTTCAATATCTTCAATGAGGCCAACACCAGTGATGTAATTACCGTAACTACTGTAGGAAACGGTATTGCAGGAAACTTTAAAGTGGACAAAACTCAGGGAACTTCCCCGGCAGTAAAAGGGGAGGTCAATTCAATATTTTCCAATTTCGGAACAGCCGGTATTTATGGTTTATCATCCGGAACAGGAGGATTTGGAGGTTTATTCTACTCATCAAACCCATCAGGAAATGGCCCTGCATTATTAGCCTTAACAGAAGGGAACGGAAATGGAATTACTGCCAATGCCGGAGGAAACGGTGATGGTATTGAAGCTTCTTGCGATGGAAATGGTAATGCTATTTCAGGTTTTGTACCCAATTTTGGCACCGGTAAAGCGGGTCGATTTGCCAACTTCAATAACAGTAACGGCCAGCCGGTAGTACATGTAACCACTACGGGTACAGGCTCTACCCTGCTTGTCAACCATCAGGGACCGTCGGGTGATATTGCCGTCTACCAGAGTGCCTCAACCAATGTAGCCCGAATCAACAAAGCGGGAAGAGGATTTTTTAATGGAGGAACACAAGCCAGTGGTGCTGATGTCGCCGAAGCATTTGATGTGGAAGGAAACATTTCTGAATATGAAACCGGAGATATTCTAGTGATCTCGATAAATTCAGACAGAACCGTAGAAAAATCCTCCAAACCCTACTCCAATCTTGTTGCTGGCGTATATGCTACCAAACCTGGTGTACTTCTTACGGAAGAGCATATTGATACAGACATTTCAGATAAAGTTCCCATGGGTGTAATTGGAGTGATTCCCACAAAAGTATGCCTGGAAAACGGAAAAATCAGAAGGGGCGACCTACTGGTGACCTCCTCAACACCGGGAGTCGCTATGAAGGCCAATCTTAAAAAGGTAAAAATAGGACAGGTGATCGGAAAATCTCTTCAGGATTATGATCAGAAAGAAATTGGAAAAATTCAGGTATTAGTCAACATAAAATAAACCGTCATGAAAGTAGTATATATCACAGTGTTATTATTTTTAAGCTCCATTATCTATGCCCAGGAAAATAAACAAGCAGCACCGACAGAAGATCAGGCTCAGGTTTTAAAACAGGCAAAAGAGCAGGAAGCAAAAATAGCAAAAGACAACCAGGAAAAAACAGAGAAAAAAACTTCCCAAACTGCGCTGGCTTCAGATCAGGGACTGGAAGTGAAGAAACAGGAACCCAAACCTAAGGCTCCATCTGGTTCCGGGAAGCTCCTTCCCAACACAGCAAGCCTTGAAGAAATAAAAACAACAATTCCCAACAGACAGGCATCCCGCAATACAACGAATTCTAGGAACACAAATAATACGACAGGACTACCCAATACAGCAACGCTGGAACAAATAAAAAAAACAATTCCCGAAAACTGATAACTTAAAGCGGGTAACCCATCTGGATTTTTTAAACAAAAGAAGTCCGCCAAGTTGGCGGACTTTTATATATTGGATATATTATCCTAATTAATCCCAATCAGCAGCTACAAACTTCATTGCATTTCCCTTCTCATCAGAAAGTATCAGAAAATGCCCCTCTACGGTGTATTTAGTCATCGTATCAAATTTCTTTTGAAAAGAAGTTTCCAGCTCCATATTCTGGCAGGCCATCATGGTACTCGCCCCATTTGATATTTTTACTTTTCCACCCTTTTTAAATGCTAAAGCAAAAGACATCCTGTTGCATCCCATATAGGCACTTCCCTGGATTTTTCCGTCTTCCATCTTCCCTGTAAGGTTGATTTCCGCTTTATTGGCAATCAGCTGATCTTTAGAAAAACCATCTAAAGAAATCAACATCCATTGTCTCTGAAGGGCAGGATTTTTATCCGGCATAGCCGAACAATTTAAAACAAGACCCAGAAATAAAACGGCGAAAACTGATACTAGTATTTTTTTCATGCGCATTATCATTCCATTTTCATACCAATCTGGGACTGAATATCGTAAAAATTAGTAAATTAGCGACACAAAAATTATATTATAAAATGAAAAGACTATTTCTACTATTCACTTTCTTGCTGAGCTTTGCTCAGATGAGGGCGGATGAGGGGATGTGGCTGCTAATGCTCATCAAAAGACTTAACGGTGTTGATATGCAAAAAGAAGGTCTACACCTGACGCCTGAAGAAATTTATTCAGTAAACAATTCGAGCTTAAAAGATGCTATTGTTAGCTTTGGAGGTTTCTGTACTGGTGAAATTGTTTCTGACAAAGGACTGATATTTACCAATCACCACTGTGGTTATGGCGCTGTAGCTGCTGCTTCTACACCGGAAAAAGACTATCTGAAGAATGGTTTCTGGGCAATGAAACAAAAAGATGAATTCAATGCAAAGGATCTTTATGTAAGATTTTTAGTAAGAATGGATGATGCTACACAGAGAATCAATTCTAAACTAAACAACAATATGACCGGAGCAGAGAGAAAAGCTGTTATTGATGCTGAAACAAAAGCCATCCAAACAGAAAACTCTGAAAACGGAAAATATACAGTAATTGTAAAAGATTTCTTTAACGGAAACGAATTCTATTATTTTGTATACCAAGATTATAAAGACATCAGATTAGTGGGAGCGCCACCTTCCTCATTAGGAAAATTCGGTGGCGATACTGATAACTGGGAGTGGCCAAGACACACTGCTGACTTCACCGTTTTCAGAGTATATGCTGATGCTGCAGGAAATCCTGCTGAATATTCTCCAAGTAACACTCCTTTGAAGCCTAAGCATTTCCTTCCGGTTTCTCTTAAGGGAATTAAGCCTGGTGATTTCTCAATGATCTTAGGATACCCTGGAAGAACCAACCGTTACCTGACTTCTTACGGAATTCAGCAAATGGTAAACAAAGACTACCCGGCTTGGGTGGAAGCTTCTAAAGTGGCTATGGATGTAATGAAAAAGTATATGAATAAGGATAAGGCTACCCAGCTTAACTATGCTTCTCAATATGCTTCTGTAGCGAACTACTGGAAAAACAGACAGGGAACCATTGATGCTGTAGATAAAAACGGAACCATCTCTGACAAGCAAAAGATCGAAGAGACTTATAAAAAATGGGCTGCAATGCCAGGAAACGAAGCTTATGATGGCGTTCTGGAAGATATTGGAGCTTATTACACGCAGGTTTCAGACAGAAATGTTGAAAGAAACTATGCATCACAGTTTGCAAGAAACACAAAATATATTTCTCTTGCTCTACAGGTAGGTTCTGCTCTTAAGGCTTATGCTGCTCAGGATATGCAGGGAAGATTGGCCATGAAGGCTAAAACAGAGGCTGCTATCAAAGGAGCTTATGAAAACTTCAACCCTGCGTTAGAAGGAGAAATGCTTGCCGCTATGACAAGTCTTTACCAGGCTAGAGTTAAAAATAAAGATGTTGCTTCTGCTACTATTTTAGGATTGGATGCTAAAACGGTTTCTAACCTTGCTTATTCTTCAATTTTTGCCAACAAGACTTCTGCTACGAACTTCTTATTGAACCCGGATGCATTAAAGCTTGATGCTGATCCACTTTGGAAAACAGCTAACGGAATTATGGCAGATCAAAAAATGAGCACTGAAAGATATGTTAAGGTAGATGATAATTTTGCAAAAAACAACCGTCTGTTCTTAGCTGGATTAATGAAAGCAATGCCTGAGAAAAAATTCTACCCGGACGCTAACTCTACTATGAGATTAACTTATGGTACTGTAGATAAACTTCCTATCAGAAATGACAGAAATTATTTCGGTATTACAGATAACTATTATACAGACATGACTGGTCTTGTAGGAAAATACAAGAAAGGTGATGAAGAGTTTGACCTTCCTCAAAGAGTGATCGATCTTTATAACCTTAAAGATTTCGGACAATATGCTGATGCTGCAGGGTATATGCCTGTAAACTTCCTTTCTAACAACGATATTACAGGAGGTAACTCTGGTTCTCCGGTAATTGATGGTGACGGTAACCTTATCGGTATCGCTTTCGACGGAAACAGCGAGGCATTAAGCGGAGATATCGTATTTGAACAGGAATGGCAGAAAACAATCAACGTAGATGTTCGTTTTGTTCTTTGGACTATCGACAAATATGCTGGTGCAAGAAGATTAGTGGATGAGTTAAAACTTGTAAGAAGTGAAAACACGCCTGCTGATACAAAATCTAAAACTTCAGGTACTACTACAACACCTAAGAAAACAAAGAAAAAGTAATCTCTTTTGATCTATTTTTTAAACCGTGAAATTTAGTTTCACGGTTTTTTTATTTTTGAATAATAAAATCCTTCATCATGATTTCTAAAACAATAGAGTTTACAGCCACCATACAACAAAATGGAGAAATGAATGCCGCCTATGTAGAGTTTCCCTTTTCTACCGAAGAGTTATTTGGAAAAAAAGGACTGGTCAGGATCAAAGCTGTTTTTGATGGCCAGGTAGAATACCGGGGAAGCCTTGCCAAAATGAAAACTGGCTGCCACCTTTTAGGATTAACCCAGGAGGTGAGAAAAAAGCTTGGAAAAACTTTTGGAGATGAGGTTTCCGTTTCTCTTATTGAAGATAAAGAGGAAAGAACTGTAGATATTGCAGAAGATATTGCTTCCATTTTTAATGAAAATCCTAAAGCCAGAACAATATTCGATACGATGAGCTATACACACCGAAAAGAATATATCCGCTGGATTGAAGAAGCTAAGAAGCCTGAAACAAGAGAAAAGAGAAAGATCAAGATGATACAGATGATCTTAGATGGTAAAAAGGGAATATAATGCCTTCTTTTACTTTCACCTTTTTAGTTCGGCCTTCAGATATTGAACTCCTCCTCCATTGGTAACGGTTATAAATCCATCATAATGGGCTATTCTCACCCCTAATTCATTGATAATTTCTTTGAAGTAGCCTATTTTCTCAGCATTGTCGGGCATTACATTTTTTTGCCATACAAATGTGGCAGACTGGCCTGTTTTATTTTGAAACACCAGTGAGTTCAGTGCAGTTCCAAATCCCAATGATTTAATATCTACCACGGTACTTTCATTGGCTGCAAAGCTTTTGGTTAAAACAATAAAATTATCCATTGAATATTCTTTGATTATAAGTTAATTTTTAAGTCAGGAGATGTCTTGTCACATCTATTTTTATTCTGCTGCAAATATTGCCCTGTCCAACGACAAAACTCGACGTATTATTTACTAAAAACCAACTCATAAAAAAAATAATTATTTTTTTGTCAGGATTTTAAAAAGTCTCCGACTATAGTTTTAGCACAGTTATAACTATAAAAAATTAACTTATGAAAAAGAACTTTTTAAAATGTACAGCAGCAGGTCTTATCGCTGCATTGACTCTTTATTCATGTGACGATTCAGACAATTACATGATGGGGGATATGTCTTTTGAGAGAACTATTACCTTCGAAAATGTGGTTACCCCTAAGGACTTTGTAGAAAGTGGCAGCTTTCAGGGAACAGGGCAGCCGGTGATCTTACCAGGACAATCAGTTTCTATTAAATTTAGCGCTGGAAAAGCCCAATCTTTAATGTTTTCAACCATGTACGGTGCTTCCAAAGACTGGTTCTTTGCTTCTAAGCAACCCGGAATAAAATTATTTGACAACAATGGGACTGCCATAACAGGTGATGTTTCTTCTGAAGTCCTTTTATGGGATAACGGAACCAAAGATAATATGACCGGGCAGGCAGAAAGCAAACCTATCATGCAGGTTCCTGCAGTAAATGCAGCGCAGCTTATGAAGCTTAATCTTGCTTTTAATGATGTGACATCTGAATTTACCTTAACGATTGCCAACACTTCCGGCGGAACAGCTCATGAAACACCTTTCTCTCCGGGAGTCTGGGCCGTTTCCAACTACAATGGCTCGCAGCTGTTGAATACAGCGCCTTTCTTTACACCCAACGCTTTATCAAATCCTGAGATTACGGATATAGCACAAATGGGAGACATTGCAAAAATGAAAGCCAAGCTTAATAATGAAACAGGCATTATGACAGGGCTTTCACCAGCATTAGTTGTGGTGTATCGCGGAGATAAAAACCCTATTTATGAAGCAGGAAAAAAGGATAACGGAGTGGGGTTAAAAGAAATTGCACAGATGGGAAATGTAACGAAACTTCAGAATAGTTTACAATCTTTACCAAACGTGAAAGGAGTATTTATTGCAGGAAATGCTCCGGTAGCACCCGGCAGCAAGGTGATGACTAATTTTAAAGCAGAACCTGGTGATAGGATCGCTTATGTAACGATGTTTGGCTTTTCCAATGACTGGTTTTATGCCAATGAGCAAATTATTGATGCCAGCACAAAAGGAGATGTAACCTCTGGTACAGCTTTATTTGACTCCGGAACCGGCATTGATCAATATCCGGGAGCCGGAAACCACCAGGCATTATTTGGAGGAACTCCACAGGCTGAAAGTATGCTTATTTCAAAAGTAGGAAACCAATATCCTGTTCCTACAGTGCAAAATGTGATAAAAGTTACATTGAACTAATATTTTTCAAAATTTGAATAAAAGATCAGGCATTTCTCTGCCTGATCTTTATTTTTAATCAATATGATGGAGTTGGAATTTCAAGATATTTCAAATAGGAATCCAACATATTTTTATCAAATACGGGTTCTTTAATACCAGATCCCTCCAGAAACTGAATAACATTCGAGCAATCCCAGACGTAAGTATTCTGATAAAGCTCTACAGTGGACAGTCCTTCATGCATATTATCTTTGAAAAGGCTGGTAAGAGGATACAGACGGTTTTTACTGTTATCTTCCCATTGTTTTCGCCATTCTTTATAAGGAAGAGCCTTTAGTGAAAAAGGATAATATTTTTTCAGTAAGCCAAAGAAATCTTCCAGGGTTAAATTGGTTTCCGGGCTGGCAATCAGATTAAATTTTTTACCTACCGCCTCTTTATTTTTTGTGATATGAGCCATAGCTTTCGTCATATAATCTACTGTGATAAGGCCTTCTCTCAGTTCTGTTAGTGCAGGATAAGATTGAAATTCCACACAGTTTTTCACTAATCCCGACCACCACTGATAAGGAGCACTTGCCCCGGTCTCACTATGACACATTGCATATCCGAGACGGTAGGTTATTAGCGGTAATCCCTCTTTTGCCGCCAGGTCGGCCACAGCTTCCATCACCCATTTACTTCTTACATAGCCAATATCCTTACTTACCGACATTAGATTCTGTGTGATATCATCACTTTCCAGCATTACTGTTTTACCGGTAAATATATGTCCCCAGCTGTACACCGAAATAGTAGATAATAGGGCCAGGCATTTGGTTCTTTCTGCTCCTGCAAGTTTTATAATCTCCCGTAAGCCTTCTACATTAGGGGCTTTCATATAAGAGTACGGCTCGATAAAGTTAACGGAGCTTCCTGAATGATAGATAAGGTCAGCTTTCTTCGCCAGCATTGTAAATACATCCTCCGAAAGGCCCAATGAGGGTAAGGAGAGATCACCAATTACAGGAATGATTCTTGATTTCTGTTCATGTTTCTGAGAAATATGATACTGTTTGAAGCTGTGGTCTATCTTTTCCATCGCATGAAACTCATCCTGCGCTCTTACCAGGCAGTAGATATCGGCTTTTGTAGTGTCCAGAAGCTCCTGCAGCAAATGAATCCCTACAAATCCGGTAACACCTGTTAAAAATAGTACAGATGGATTTTCCACCTGTTTAGGGTCAAAGCCTCCTGCAAATACCGTCCCGGGAGCAAGATAAACATCTTTCTGAAGTTCTACATAAGGCTCCATATCTTCTACAGGAGCAGATTCCTGCATCTCTTTAGACCTGCTGATCAAGACCTCCGAAAGCTGCTGTAATACGGGATATTGATAAATATCTCTTAAATATACTTTTACATTAAGCCTTTTCTCTAATGCTACGGCTACTACAGCCACCAGAAGAGAATTCCCTCCTATATCGAAAAAATCATCTGACATATTGATGACCGGTCTTTCCAGTTCTGCAGACCATATATCAGCAATTATTCTTTCTGTTTCGTTTGTAGGAGGCTCAAAAGAGACGAATTCCCGGGCTTCTTTGTCCGCCAGCTCTTTTAAAACATGGGTATCAGTTTTTCCATTTGCCGTTATGGGTATTGTATCAATAAAAATAATCTGTGAAGGAATCATATACCCTGGCAATTCTTCTTTCAGCTGACTTCTGATCAAAGTAACATCCTTTTCTACAGAAGCTTCCGGTACGATAAAAGCAACAAGATATTTATTATTACCGCCCACTGTTTCTTTTGTAATCACTACGGCTTCCCGGATATTTTCCTGCCGGGTAAGCGTTCTCTCTATTTCTCCTAATTCAACCCGAAATCCCCGGATTTTTACCTGGTTGTCTATCCTCCCTAAAAACTCAATCTCGCCATCCTCATGCCATCTCGCCAAATCTCCGGTACGGTAAAGTGTTCCCATTCCGCTGAACGGATTGGCGATAAATTTTGTTGCGGTAAGTTCTTCGTTATGGAGATAGCCTTTTGCCAATATATCACCTCCTATATATAATTCCCCTACAGCTCCCACAGGTAAGGGTTCCATCTTTTCGTCCAAAATATAGGCTTTTGCATTAGCTATCGGCTTACCTATTGAAGAGCGATATTTTCCGTTTGTGTCTTTTACCTTTTTGAAAGTAGCAAATACAGTACATTCAGTAGGGCCATAATAATCAACCAGCTCATAACTTAATTCAGAGGTCAGAACAGGCTTAAGCTTCTCTCCTCCTGTAAAAAGATATTTTAATGACAGATCCTTATATTTCATGGTTTCTTCCAAAGCTGCAGGCGCTAAAACGGTGGGTACAAAACCGTGTGTAATCCGGTTTTTATGATAAAAGCCAACCAAAGCAGCCGCATTTGTCCTTTCTTCATGATCAGCAATAAAAACAGTTGCCCCTGAGGTAAGCGCGGACCATACTTCCCACACTGAGATGTCAAATGCTAACCCCGCTACAACGGTTAGTCTTGAAGTATAGTCCACATGAAAATGGTGATTATGCCAGGTCACAAGATGCTGGATAGCCTGGTGACTTATCATTACCCCTTTCGGCTTCCCTGTAGATCCCGAAGTATAAATTGTATAGGCAAGAGCATCCTGATGAATTACAATATCCGGTTGTTGAGAAGATAGATGATCCAGATCTTCCATTTGATCCAGTACAAAAACCGCAGCATTTTCATTTTCTGATAAGAGTTTCCCCAATAAATGATTGGTAATAATGATCTGAGCCGCGGTGTCTGCCAGCATATATTCTACTCTTCTTACCGGATAAGCAGGATCTATCGGAACATATGCCGCTCCCGTTTTGAGAATGGCGAGAATGGCGACAGCCCATTCCAGGGATCGGTCCAGCCATACCGGAACATACATGCCCTCTTTTATTCCTTTTTCCAGCAGAACATTGGCAAGTTGATTGCTTCTCCTGTTTAGCTCTTTATAAGTGATCTCCCTTCCCTGGCAGACAACAGCCGTATTTTCAGAGTGCAGATCTACCTGTTTCAAAAAAAGAGAAACCAGCGTCTCCTCATCATGGTAGTCCCAGCCGGTTTTATTAAATCTATATAGAATTTTTTCTCTGTGTTCAGAGGATAGTAATACAGCAGAACCTGTTGACAGCTCCGCTATTGTGGATCTTGTGTTTAACATTTTAAGTTGGTTTGGTTAAAAGTTTATTATATTCACAGCTCTTATCACCTGTAGAGACCTATCAAAACCGATACATAAATAATTTTGCGCATCGGTTTTCTCAACAGAAACAAATGCATACAACACTTTTGGGAGTTTTTGTAATGGAAAGGTATATAACAGTAATTCAAGCGATCTGCATATTGTGCAGAACTATAAATAAAGCTTTCGCGTTATTTATTACTTTCGAAAACAACATATAAAATAAATACATTCATTTATTCCACATATTACACTAAAAAATCAAATAATACAATATTAATGTTTCTATAATTTATTATGATTAATAATTACGTAATCAAATTTAACATAATAAAATCTATTAATTGTTATATAATTACAACTTAGCTACCTTATTGTAGAATGAAACTTATGAAAACACAAAACATACAAATTCATTTGTTCTGGTAATTTTTTTAAACTAAAACATGTTAAAAATGCAGAAATTTAATTTTATTCAGCTCCTTTCTATTAAAGAGATACAATAAGAAAAAAAGGGGTTTGATTTTTGGTTGAATTACTATAAATCAGCATATCATGTACAGGTTCATTTTTCTCTTTTTATTGTTATTAGGCACAAGTGTAAATGCTCAAAGTAATAGATTCTATTACGAATTAAAATTTAAGCCTGACACCATTGCTGCTTATGAAGTAAAGGAATTTTTCATTACCGACATTAATCCTAAATCTGTAAAATATTATTCATTAATTGATCAAAAAAATGACAGTATAATGAAAAATCCAAGCTCAGATTCAGAATATGAAAGAACAAAATTATATCACTATATCAGTAGAGAAAGAAATAGTTTTAATAACACAAATTATTTTATTGTAGGAAATGTAACTGCTAAAATGAAAAGCAGCGATAACATGAAATGGAACATTCTGCCACAGACAAAAATGCTGGATAAGCTAAAAGTACAGGCAGCTACAACCAACTTTGGAGGCAGGCAATGGACAGCATGGTTTGCAGACACAATTCCAATTCCCGAGGGACCTTATAAATTTCGGGGGCTTCCGGGTATGATCCTAGAAATATATGACAGCAATAATTATTTTCATTTTATATTGGTTAAAAATAAAAGGCTAGATAAAGAATATGATACTTCAGGGATTGTAGAAACCCATTTTGGAGAAAACCCCCTACTCATTGATATGCAAAAATACATTAAGCTGAAGCAAACAGGATACAACAATCCTTTTGAAGACATGATCAATGACAAAATAACATCGTATACTGACGAGAATGGAAATGAAGAGGCTTATGATTACAGACAGATGACATTAGAAAAACAACGGGAGCTCAAAGCCCTTAACAATCATATTGAGAAAGAATTTATAATGCAATATAAATAGAAAGCTTCATTTTGGAATTATCCATTCCAGAACTCTCTGTCCAAACTTCGGTATTGTATAGCTTCGGAAATATGGTAAGAAAGTATTTTCTCAGATTCTTCGAGATCGGCTATCGTTCTGGCAACTTTCAGGATTCTGTCATATGCTCTGGCAGAAAGGTTTAGCTTTTCCATGGCCAATTTGATGAGACCGAATGAGGGTTCATCCAGCTCACAAAATGCTTCAATTTCTTTGGGACCAATTTGAGCATTACAGCTGATATTCAGGCTTCCATACCTTTTATTCTGAATATCTCTTGCTCTTACCACACGATCTCTTATATCTTTGCTTTTTTCGCCCTTTCTTTTTTCAGAAAGCTGCTCGAATTCAACCTTCTGTACTTCTATATGAATATCAATCCTGTCTAAAAGCGGTCCGGAAAGTTTATTCATATACCGCTGCATTTCGTAAACGGAAGACGTATTACTGGGATCGTCCGGAAAGAACCCGCTTGGGCTGGGATTCATAGAGGCAACCAGCATAAAACTTGCAGGGTAATTCACGGTAAATCTAGCTCTTGAGATTGTGACTTCACGGTCTTCCAGGGGCTGTCTCATCACTTCCAGCACGGTCCGTTTAAATTCCGGCATTTCATCCAGAAATAACACACCGTTATGGGCAAGGGAAATTTCTCCCGGCTGAGGATAACTTCCTCCCCCAACTAAAGCAACGTCTGAGATAGTATGGTGTGGGGATCTGAAGGGCCGGACAGTCATTAATGAAGCTTCTGTTCCAATTTTTCCTGCTACGGAATGAATCTTTGTGGTCTCCAGCGCTTCTTTCAGAGTCAGTGGAGGTAAAATACTGGGAACTCTTTTAGCAAGCATGGTTTTTCCACTTCCCGGAGGTCCGATAATAATGATATTATGTCCTCCTGCTGCGGCAACTTCCATAGCTCTTTTCGCCGCTTCCTGTCCCTTCACTTCAGAAAAATCAAAAGGGAAATCATTAATTTTCTCCTGAAATTCTTTTCTGGTATCTAATGTTAATTTTTCAAGGGGTTTTCCCTCATTAAAAAAATCAATGACTTCTTTAATATTTTGCACTCCATACACCTCAAGGTCACTTACAATTGCGGCCTCACGTGCATTCTGAACCGGAAGGATAATGCCTTTAAAGCCTTCTTCCCTGGCCTGAATTGCAATAGGAAGAACACCTTTTATCGGCTGAAGGCTTCCGTCTAAAGAAAGTTCGCCCATAATGATATAATGCTGGGCTTCTTCGGCCAGAATCTGATCAGAAGCAGCTAAAATACCAATGGCAATGCTCAGATCATAAGCAGATCCTTCTTTCCTGAGATCTGCAGGTGCCATATTAATTGTAATTTTCTTTCTGGGGATTTTGTAGCCTACATTTTTAAGGGCCGCGGATATCCTGTAACTGCTCTCTTTGATTGCATTATCGGGAAGCCCCACCAGGTGATATCCCACCCCGCCGGTATCTACATTCACTTCAATGGTAATTGTCTGGGCAGCAACTCCATGAATGGCACTTCCATAAATTTTTATCAGCATGGGTGTGTTTTTTAAAGTAAATATAACCAATAAGCTATTTTAGGAAATTGAATTTTATATTGATAATATTCTATAAAAAAATAGAGATAACTAAAACATATCAACGAAATACATGCAAAAAAAAATTCCGGATAAATCATCCGGAACCTTTTTATTATGCACTTATGAGATTTCAATAAAATCCCCCCAGGTTGTTTGGTTTATTGCCTGTCTTCTCCAAATTTTACCATTATTATTAGGTGAAGGATACACGGTCTGATAAACATGAGGATAATAATTATTTGCTAAGTTTTCGCGGGACATTTTTACCATAACACTGTGGTCTCCGGTAAAACCTGTCGGCATAGTTCCTCCAGCCATGAGGCATAGGCTTTCTCCGTACATTACTTTATTAGGAGTAATAGTATCTAATGTAGGCAGATTATTTCCATTTAGGAAAAAATATAAATTTCCATGTGAAATATTAGCCCCATAAATGTTGTCTTTAATAATGGCTCTTATTACTTTTTCAGGAGATGCTGAATCGCCGGTAACGAGAGGAAAGGGAACGGTTACAGCGGAAGAAGCGAATTCATTTCCTACAACTCTTCCAATTCCGTTTGGATCATTAATGGTAATAAATGTCCCTGAAAAGTTATAAAATTGATTTTCAATGAAATTAATATTCTTAGCAACACCATCAAACGCTAATCCTGCGGGATGCTTGAAGTTATCAAAAGTATTTTTTTCAAAAGTTATATTGTTTCCACTTGTATTACGCAATATAGTTAAAGTATCAGATGTAACATTATTGAAAAGATTGTTGTAGAAAAGTACACCATATGCTTGTCGTAAATCTGCAATTCCATCCATATTTAAACAACGATTATTCTTAAATACCACTCCATAGTTTGAAGTTTTGATCATAGCCTTATTATTTCCTATTACAGACAGTGGAGTTAAAACAGTTTCAAAATCACAATTATCAATAATATATCCTAAATGAGAAATCTTTTCTGTTGTTCCTTCATAATCTCTTAAAAATATTGTAACAGCTCCACAGCTACCACCAATATCTTTGAAGCTACAGTTAGAAATAATTCCTCTCCTTGAAATAGTGCTCTCTGTGTCTGATTCTATATCTATGGCACCTATCATATTAGGCCTGCATATATTTTCAAAATTGCAGAAATCTATACTGAATCCGTCACAATAATAAATTGAAATGCCCTGCCTGTTGTCCTTGTTTACTCCATCAAAATTACATTTATAGAAATTAACATCCCTATTATATGCATCCCTTACACCATCTTCACGAAGTCCTCTGCAAACAGCGACGCCATCACTTAAAAACCCTACAAAAGAACAATATTCAAAAGTTACATTGGAAACTCCATGCAAGCAAACTAAATGTAATAACTCATCAAAACCGTATTGTGCAACATTTGAAATAAATGTTCCTCCAATAAATTTAATATTCTTAATGGAATTTGAATCATCCTTCTGATTGGTTACTTTAGCATCAAATACAAACATACCATCTGCAGCACGGTACCTTCCATAAGTATAAATTACCCGGTTAGGGTCTCCGGGTATAGGTGCTGGAAAACTTATTCTGTCTTTTTTTTCCGGAACAAGCTGAATAAACTCTGCTCCATGAGCCAATATGGTAATATTTGAATATTTTTTTGTTTCACAATCCACATGGCTTAGCTTATATTTTCCGGCAGGAACAAATAAAATTCCTCCTCCGATATCTGAAATAAATTGTAATGCCTTATTGAAATAGCCGGCCTCATCATTGATGCCATCACCCACAGCACCAAACCATTTAACATTTATTTTACTGTCGTGAAGTACTCTCCTGTGGTATTTGGCATTAATTTTTTTATACATTTCACTGAATCCGCTACACAAAATATCTGTGATCGGACTACCGTTATATGTTTCTGTAGTTTCCAAAAAAACTGTCCATTCTCCTGTAAGTGGATCATTTAATTCTATACAATTCATTTTAAAAATTTAATAATTGGTTAGAGGTTAACATGAAAATTCAATTAAGTTTCATAATACAAACCTATCACTCAGAAGCGTCAAAACCCGACGTATTATATGTTATTTTTAATATTGAACTTAGCTTTTAAATTATTCTTCCTACAAGCTTTCCAAATACCTAATGGCAAAAAAATGCGGGAAGTCATTTCCCTATTATCCCGGACAGCAATGAAAACAGTCCGTAATAATCGATATGTCACAAATATAATGTTCTTCTCTTATGGGCTCAGATTACATGGCCCTAAAAAAATCGGTACAAATAAATTGTACCGATCCTCCACTTTAAAACTAACAAAAAAGATTATTTAATCTTTTACTTTTTTATGAATTTATTTTTATAAATGTTGCCATTTGAAGCTTTAGAAACAATGATATAGCTTCCAGGGACAAGATGGCTTACATCAATGGCCTGATTGTATTTGTGATCGTTTTTCTGCAGCACGAGTTTTCCGGACATATCTATAATGGTAATTTCTTTATAACCTTTATCAGACTCTTTTCCGATATAAAGGAACTGTGCTGTAGGATTCGGATATATTTTCAGATTATTATCCTTTTGTTTTGTTTCTCCAGTTCCTAAATTTTCGCAGAAATCCCAGTTTCCGAAATTCAGCTGTACGAAAGAAAAAGGATCTAACATTTCACATTGGTCCGGACAGTACTCTGTGCAGGCATAGAATCCATATTTTCCGGTTTCTGTAGCGGTCAAAGAATCCCCGTTCGCCCCAGCGATAATACAGGGATCTCCCGGAACCGGAGGATTGCTGCCCGGAACACATTTAAACCAGGTATGATTGCCATATACAACAGGAAATATATCATCAAACTTTACAGAAGCCCCGTTACATACGTTCACTACTCCAAGATCCACTTCCTCATAAGTTCCTGGCGTATAGGTAGACATCATCGCCGGAAGGCCATACACAAATCCATCTGCCATAATTGCCGGGCTTTCTGCGATACAGTCCCCTTGTGTAACGGCTACTTTAAAATAAAACAACTGATCATTTCCATTAATCGTTAGCTGTTGTGAGGTTGCTCCTGGAATTGCTACCCACGGATTATTATTGGGAGTCTGCCAGGTCCATTCCTGTTTGTACCACTGATAGCTGCCGAATGCCTGTGTAGAAAGTATTTCATCTTCTACATTACAGAATAAAATCTTGTCCGGGAATTGTACGCCTAGCCTTGGGCTGGTAATCGTAGGGTTACACTGTGCTTTGATACTCAGCACACTGAATACTAAAAATGTTAAAAAAATTAGTCTTGTTTTCATATTTATACATTTAAGTTGATGTTAGGTGTGATCAATAGTCTATAATCAATCGAGCAGCAATCTGATCCCGAACTTTACATTAAACTGTAAAGGTTTTTCTTTATAAACCGTATTCAGGGCATTGTTTTCTTTAAAATGATATCCAATCCCCGGTTCTGCATAAATTCCGAATCTGTCAATAACTTTCAGCTGAAGTCCAACCGCTGTATTTACTGAAAACTGAAGAGATTTATTATCAATGCTTTCCTTTGTAGTCTCCTTTATTTCATCATCTACCACATAGCTTGTTGTAAGGTTCCCCCCAACAGGTTTTTCCACGAGTGCACCTGCGGTAACATATCCTGTAAACCGGCCTTTCTGAACTACATTATAATTAACCTGAACGGGTACTCCTATATAATGCACCGTCTGTACTCCTTTTATATAATTGGTACTGCTTCCGGAATGAAGTTCTGAGGACAGTTTTGTATAATTCAGCCCTGTTCCGATTCCCCATCTTTTCCCTAAATTATAATAAAGGGATAGCCCCAGAGTAACCGGTACTTTATGACGGATCTTCGCTTCTACGGGTTGGCTTTGGTTGGCCAGCAATACTTCGGTAAGCGGATTATCATCATAAGTGGAGGCAGTCCATACTTGTTCAATATTCATTGGTTTTCCGCTCATAGAAGCATAACCCGGAAACTGTTGTTCTGCAGCATTCGAAGATGCATTTCCTGTGAGCATGCTCAGCATCCATGATTGATCAGATTTGTGTTTTTTGTTTTCCGCGTATTTTTCCTGTTCCTTTTCTGGCTTGAAGAGTACTTCATCAGTTTCTTTCTCTTTCATTGGCCCAACTGCCGTCTTCTCAACTAAAAGAGGTTTTTGAGAAATTCCGATCTCCTGCTGGGGCCACGCTTTTGCTTCCGGAACTCTTACTGCATCCTGAGCCACTTCTGCATTGCTCTTCACTTCCTTGTTGAAGAACTGTATGTTATGTATTCCTTTTAAAGTTCTTTCTATAGTTGTTTCCGCCAACGAAACCTTTTTATTTGATTCATTTTCAACAATATAACCTTCACCACCTTTTGCATTTCCTGTCTCAATATTGTTTTTTCCTTTTTCTTTAAAGCCATCTGCATTCTTTGAAATTCTTTCAGGGCTTTCAATATGGGAGTCAATCTGCAGCACAAAAAACAGCAATACGGCTGCAGCCGCTGCACCACCAATACGGTAA
The DNA here is from genome assembly GCF_918698085.1 of Chryseobacterium sp. Bi04. GTDB lineage: Bacteria > Bacteroidota > Bacteroidia > Flavobacteriales > Weeksellaceae > Chryseobacterium. The sequence goes on along the minus strand of NZ_CAKKLP010000001.1, from coordinate 531,575 downwards.
AACAAACGTTTGTCGATTATTTTGCGGCCATTATTCTTTCCTATTTCATGTTGCTCTTCAGGAATAAAGCCGGCAATCATCTTATCTTTATCTTCTTCAGAGAATAATTCATCTCTGATGTCATCCCACAATCCTTCCGGAACATCCTCTTCATGGTCGTCCATTCTGCTTCGCAGGTTATTTAACCATTCATTATTCATATTGTGCTTTTTTTGACATTTTAAACTCCTTTATTTTCTGAACAAGCAATCCTTTTGCCCGATGAAACTGTGAGGCAGAAGAGTTCTCTGCAATTCCCAAAAGCCTGGAGATTTCTTTATGGCTTTTTGTTTCAAATACATACAGGTTAAAAACCGTTCTATATCCATCCGGAAGCGACTGTATCATTTCCATAATAACAGCCTTTGGAATTTCCTCAAAATCAGGCTCTTCATCATTCGGGAGATCCGGGAGATCCTCTATCTCAACTTTTGATTTTGTATCTGTATTCTGTTTAATATGTTTCAAAGATTCATTGACCACAATCCGGGTCATCCATGCTTTCAAAGAACCGTTTCCTCTGTATTCAAAAGAGTCTATTGAGCGAAACATTTTGATAAAACTGTTCTGCAGTACATCATGAACATCCTCCTTTTCAGCCAGATAACGGGAACAGATATAGGTAAGGCTACCGGAGTAAGCTCCAAAAAGCTCTTTCCATGCGGCTTCCTCCTTCATAAGAAGGTGTTTTACCAAAATCTGTTCTTTATTTTCCTCCATGTAGAGCTGCCGTATCCGATTGGGTATTGATTAAAATTTTTAAGCAAAAATAGATTGCATCATATAAAACACAATCCATTTTTGGTAATATTTATTAATTAGTTCTTTATACAGAGTGGAAAATTATAATTAATAGTCTCAAAAGGATCCAATATCACGCCGTCTACTGTAATCTTTTCAGCAGCTAAAGCATATCTTAATGAGTGATCCATTCCTACAAAAAATCCTTTCTGCTTGGCTGTTAATACAACTGTCGTATTCTTATTTACGCCATCTACCGGAATTTTAAATTCCAATACTTTAGGAGTAAAAACAAGTTCTACAACATTATTATTGGTATTCACAGTTGCGGTATACTGCAGGTCATATTTCACTTTTCCAATTGCCGTTAGGGCCGTTTCTGTTTTTGCAGGGTCTTTCACTACAGACTTTACAATTTCTTTGATGGGAAATTCAGCAAACGAGATGGTATCTTTCTTTACTTTAAAATCTACTATTTTCTCTGTTTTAGAATTACCCTGTACAGTGATCAATCTTCCTTTATAGTTTCCTTTAAGGTCTTCCAACTTTACAGGAGGTATCTCCGGACTGTCATTATCAAGACACGAAAATAAAGTGAGACCTGCTAATACTGCTAAAACAGTCATAAAAATTCTGGGTACTGTAAATTTCTTCATTACATTATTTTTTACATTAAACATTTTTTATTCTGAGTACTCACTTATATAAATCCCGTTCTTTTAAAATCTTGCATGAATTTTCAAAAAAAAGAATACTATTTTCATAAAACACTGATTATCAAAAACAAAAACTTACACTTGCTGATTCTACAAAACAAAAGGAAGCCATATGATATAGCTTCCTCTCGTATTGATCACTCATTTACTTTCTACTCTACTCCTCCGCCCAATGCTCTGTATAGATCTACCTCAGCGTTTAACTTTTCAAGGGTAACATTAATAGCTTCAAGATCATTCTGAAGTTTATTATTCTGGGCAGTTATTACCTCTAAATAGGTTGCCATACCACTTTTGTACAGCTTAAGTGCATCATTAATTCCTTTATCTAAAATGGCTGTCCTCTGCTCTAAAAGCTGTAATCTTTCAGAGGATCCTTTAGATTTTGCCATGGCATCAGATACTTCTCCAACGGCGGTCATTACCGACTGTTTAAAACTGATCGCAGCTTTTTCCTGCTCTATCAAGGCTGTTTCATATGCTGTCTTTAGCTGTTTTTTCTGAAAAACAGGGGCCGCAAGGTTAGCCGCAATTGCCTTGGTGATAGAACCGGGAATATCAAACCATGAGCTGAACTTATTGGAGTTCACCCCTATTTGGGGAGATAAACTGATGCTTGGATACATGGCTGCTTTCGCTAATCCTGTTTTTGAATTCAGGCTGACTACATTGAGTTCTGCCATTTTCAAGTCCGGTCTTCTGCTCAATAACTGCGCCGGTAGTCCTTCAGACAGTTTATTTTCAGGAATCATTGTTTTTAGTGTTCCCTGTCTTTCCACTTTATCCGGATATCCTCCACAAAGAATGCTCAATGCATTTTCCTGAATAGAAATATTCTGTTTTGCCAGAGGAATCAGCAGCTCTGCCGTTTTCTTCTGAGCTTCCGATTGCTGAACCGCCAATGAATTGATCTGCCCGGCTTTAAACTGGAGATTCATCATTTTCAAGGTATTGTTACTTAGCTCAATATTTTGTTCAGCTATTTTTAACTGTTCATCTAAACTTATCAGATTATAGTAAGCCTGTGCCACCTGGACAACGATTCTGCTTTTCACGGCATTCAGGTTTTCCTTTTGGCCAAAATATTCGGCTGCAGCAGATTCCTTCTGCATTTTTGCCTTACCCCAGATATCAACTTCCCAGGAAAGCCTCAGACTGGCACTGAAATCATCCATATGCGTTGTTCCCGCAAACTGTTCATTAAGTGATCCGTTCAGGGTATTGGTAGAAGCCCAGCTTCTGTTGGCTCCTGCAGAGAGGTCCAGTGTTGGCATAAGGGACAACTTAGCCTGTTTATAGATCAGATCCAGCTGTTCTATATTTTTCAGGGCTACATGTACTTCATTATTTCTCGTCAGCGCCCTGTCTATTAAACCTATCAGCTTAGGGTCTTTAAAGAAAGTCTTCCACGGAAGAACTACCGTATCTCCGGTTACCTGTACAGCTTCTTTATAATGTTCCGGTACCTGAAGCCCTGTTCTTGTATAAGGTTTTCCCACGGCACAAGACACCAGTACCGATGCCATTGCGCCTGAAATAAGGAAATTCTTTATATTACATATTCTCATTTGTCAATTCATTTTTTATCGTTTCATACTTCTTTTTGGACGAAAACTTCTCATCGAGATACTGAAAGAACATATACAGTACAGGAATTACAAACACTCCTAAAACCACTCCGCTCAACATTCCTATCGCAGCACTTACGCTGATCGATTTATTTCCTGAAGCCATTCCACCAGTGGAAATCATCAGGGGAATCATTCCCACAATAAAAGCCAGTGATGTCATAATAATAGGACGCAGTCTTGCCTTAGCGCCTTCCAGTGCAGAATCCAGGATAGAGAGTCCTGCCTTCCTTCTCTGGATTGCAAATTCTACGATAAGGATTGCATTCTTCGCGAGGAGACCGATCAGCATGATCAAACCTACCTGTACGTAGATATTATTATCAAAACCAATCGCTTTTATTCCTAAGAAAGCTCCTACTACTCCTGTTGGGATGGAAAGCATCACAGCTAAAGGAAGAATATAACTTTCATACTGGGCGGCAAGAAGCAGGTACACGAAAAGTAAACACAGCCCAAGAATTACAACGGTTTGATTTCCTGCCGACTTTTCTTCTAAACTTAATCCCGTCCATTCATAACTGTAATCCGAAGGCAGCTTTTCCAGTGTTTTTTCTATTTTGCCCATCAGCTCTCCGTTACTCACTCCCGGTTTTGGCACAACGTTAATGTTTAATGAGTTATAAAGATTATATCGGTTCACAGACTCGGGCCCATATACTTTTTTCAAAGTAATTAAGGTATTGGCAGGAACCATTTCTCCTTTATTATTCTTCACAAAAATATCATTGAAGGCCTGCTCATCCATTCTGAAAACTCCGTCTGCTTTGATATTGACTCTATAGAATTTTCCAAATCTTGAGAAATTCTGAGACTGATCTCCTGAGAAATACGTTTGTACCGTTCCCAATAAATTGGAGATGCTTACTCCCAGCTGTTTAGCTTTATCTTCATTAACTTCAAGTTCCAGTTGTGGATAATCTGCCCGGAACATGGTATAAGCATAGGCTACTTCAGGGGTTTTCATTAGCTGGCCAATCAAATCATCTGCTTTTGCTTTCAGAACCTGAGGATCTCTACCCATACGGTCCTGAAGTACAATCTCTGCATCATTCGTTACTCCGTATCCTTCTACCGGAGGCATTCTGAAACTCATTACGCTTCCTTCCTTAATTTCAGCCAGCTTTCCACTCACCACATTCATGATCTCATCGATATCCTGAACGGCGCCTCTTTCTTTTTTAGGCTTCAATTTCACAAACCCCATTGCATAAGCAGGGCCGGCACTATTACTTAACAGGTTATATCCTGTAATGGATGTATTTTCCTGAACGGCGTCTACACTTTTTAAAATCGTATTAATTTTATCGGAAACCTCTGTTGTTTTGGTGAGCCCTGTTCCGGGAGGCATACTTAATGAGTACATAAAGAACCCGTCATCTTCCATCGGTACAAAACTCTTGGGAGTACTCGACAGCAACCAGGCCGACAGGCCGATAATTCCAGCGATCAATCCTGCTGCAATCCATTTTCTTTCTATTAAAAACTTTACTCCTTTTGCATAACGGTTCGTCATATTATTAAACCCTGCATTAAACGCTACAGCGAATCTTTGTCCGAATCCTTTTGGCTTCCCGCCTTCTCCTGTGTGTGCATGATTATTTTTCAAGAACACGGCACATAAAGCCGGAGTTAAAGTAAGAGCATTAACTGCTGAAATAATAATTGCAATAGCAAGGGTATAAGCGAACTGCTTATAGAAAATTCCTGCTGAACCGGACATAAACCCGATAGGAATAAATACGGCAGACATGACCAGGGTTATAGAGATAACTGCCCCCGTAATTTCACTCATCGCTTTATGGGTAGCTTCTCTTCCCGAGAGATCTGTTCCTTCCATATTACTGTGAACAGCTTCCACTACTACAATGGCATCATCAACCACAATACCGATGGCGAGAACCAGCGCGAAAAGCGTCAGTACATTGATTGTAAATCCTAATACCAAAAGAAAAAAGAACGTCCCGATAATCGCTACAGGAACTGCAATGGCCGGAATAATCGTAGACCTGAAGTCCTGTAAAAAGATAAACACTACAATAAATACAAGGATAAATGCCTCTATCAAAGTAGATTTCACCTGTCCCGTCGCCTCATCCAGCCTTTCCTTGGTACTCAGCACCTTTGTATATTTTATGCCTGGAGGAAATGATTTTGACAGCTGGTCAATGGCTTTATTAACTCCTATTTCAATTTCATTGGCGTTAGATCCGGTAGTCTGCATAATCGCTACAGTAACCGCATTTTTCCCATTAGAGAGGTTATCGCCACTGTTGGAGATGGATCCAAATTCTACACGGGCAACATCTTTAAGCCTGATGACATTGGTTCCGTCATTTTTGACAATAATATTTTCATATTGCTCCGGTTTATTCTTTTTTCCTTTGTATCGGATTACATATTCCAATGCTGCATTAGATTCTTCCCCCAGTTTACCTGGTGCAGATTCCAAACTGTGATCTGCAATGGCTGCCGATATATCTGAGGGCTCAAGTCCGTAGGAAGACATCTTTTGTGGGTTAAGCCATATTCTCATAGAGTAATCCTTAATTCCAAAAATCTGAGCCTGCCCAACTCCTTTTACCCTTTTTACCTGGGGAATAAGGTTGATATTGGCATAATTCTGCAGGAAGGTTTCATCATACTGCTTATTGTCTTCTGTATAGATATTGAAAATCAACACCATACTGTTCTGTTGCTTGGAAGTCGTCAATCCCATTCTTATGACCTCCTGGGGAAGTATCGGGGTAGCCTGCTGTACCCTGTTTTGAACATTTACCGCTGCCTGATCCGCATTAACGCCCTGTTTAAATATGATAGAGATGGTAAATGTCCCGTCATTACTCGCGGTAGATTTCATATACTGCATATCTTCCACCCCATTGATCTGTTCTTCCAAAGGAGTAACTACAGAACGGATTACCGTTTCACTGTTCCCTCCCGGATAAGATCCTGAAACCGTGATTGTAGGTGGTGAGATATCCGGAAACCGGGTCACGGCCAGCTGGTTTAATCCTATGATCCCTAATATCACGATGATCAGGGATATTACCGTCGCCAGTACCGGACGGTCAATTATCTTTTTTAACATTTTCGAATTTTCTAAGAATGATTATGAAAACTATTTTGAAGGAACCACTTTAGCGGCTACGGGAGCCCCATCTGTAAGGACGTCTATTCTGTTAACCGCTATTTTATCTCCTGCCTGTACGCCTTCTTTTACAAAGTAATCCTGAGAGGTACTTCCTGAAATTTCAATCTGGGACATTTTTACTTTATCCTTACCCTCCAGTTTATATACAAAGAATTTATCCTGAATATCTTTTACCGATATTTTCGGAAGCTTAATAACACCATCCAGATCGTTGTGGATCATAACTCTTGCTGTACCTCCTGATCTCAGTAATTTATCCGGGTTCTGGAATACGGCTTTCATCTGGATACTTCCTGTATTTTTATCAAAATTTCCGCTGGCATTCTCCAGTTTTCCTTTGTAAGAATAGGCAGAGCCATCGGCTAAAATAAGTTCTACATTCTCTGTGTTTTTTCCTGAGGCAGCTGCCCGGCTATGAGCTATAAAATCTACCTCATTCATGGAGAAATAAACATTTACACTCGTTATATTGGAAAGCGTTGTCAGCGGTGAAGCATCGGAAGGGTTGATTAAATTACCCACCCGATTAGGGATTCTTCCTATATATCCGCTTACCGGTGCTTTGATATGAGTAAAACTGGCATTAATCTTTGATGAACCCAATGAAGACTGTGCTTGTGCTACCTGTGCAGAGGCCGCTTTAAAGTTTGCCTGAGCTGTTTTCAGCTGCATATCGGAAACCACTTTTCCCTCTACCAGAGGTCTCAGTTTTTCAACTTCCAATCTTGCTGTTTCCTGAGCTGCCAATGCTGATTTTAATGCTGCCGCATTGGTATTCACCTGTTCATTGTACACAGAAGGATTAATTCTAAATAGGGTCTGACCTTTGCTCACATACTGACCTTCTTTCACATATACTGCTTCCAGATATCCTGTCACCTGAGCTTTAATTTCTACATTATCCTGTCCTTCTATGCTCCCGGGATATCCTATAGAAACATCTTCATTTCCGGACTTCACCTGGATAAAATCCGTAGGTAATGCCTGCGTCTGCTGGGTATTTTCCTGACTACCTGAACCGCAAGAATATAATACTGCTGCAGCTGTAAGTGAAAGTACCAGATATCCTTTTCTGTAATTCATAACATTTGATTTTAAATTTTACAGGGGCAAAATAAATGCATATACCCAGGGAATTCATGTAGAAATCAAGTGAAACGTAATTAATCGCAGGTGAAGTGTATGATACTAAAAATGAAAGAAAGAGCGTTTTTGTGTAATGAAAACCATAAAAAGAATATTTTTAGTGGAAAAACTTCAACGTTCCGGAATTTCACCGGATCAGGTTATAAACTTGGGGAACTAAGTAAATTGGATTAAATCTAAAACTTCTTATTTGGATGACATCCAGAAACCTGTACACATAAATAAAATATGTAATTCTTATATTTTGACTTGAAAATAGGATGGAAATATCTTTTATTTACGCAAAGGAATAATAATTCGGATGTTCTATTTTAAGTAAGCAAAGAAGGGCGACTTTGTCGCTGAATAAACGATATAAAAAAGTTAGTTTATCAAAATCGATTTCTATCGATTCATTCTTGGCTCACTTAAATCAAGCGTAATAAAAGGAACTTTGCGTCAAGAGAAGGTGTATTGATGTAAGTGCGCTTGATTCATTTCAATCCTGTCAATTTTCACCAAATAAAAAGGTTGCTTTTCTGAAAAGCAACCTTATATTTTTCAATAATCTATAGACTAGTAATCCAGCCAGGATTTGAATGCAGAAGCTTTCTCCCGGCTCACAACCACCTCTATTTCAGGTTGCTTTCTCAATTCCAGCTTCAGCTTTCCGTTAAAATGGTTGAAAATCTGTTTCACAGCGTCTATATGAATAATAAACTGCCTGTTGGCCCGGAAAAAGAACTTCGGATCAAGCTGTTTTTCAAGTTCTTCCAGGGTCTGGGGAACATTTTCAATACTCCCTGTATTCAGCATGGCTTTACTGATTCCCAATTCTGTATAAAAGTATAAAACATCTTCAGACAAAACCGTTTTATAACCATCCCGATGTGGGATAAGAAAACGCTTCCTGTAGTCTTTAGGCTGGATATAATTAAGCAGTCCTTCAATGGCTGTTCCCACAAATGGCACTGTTTCTATAAAAGTCTCGTAACGTCTTAAAGCCAGCTCAAGTTCTTCTTCTTCTATAGGCTTCAGAAGATAATCTATACTGTTGTATTTGAAAGCCTGTACTGCATATTCATCATATGCCGTTGTAAAAATTACAGGACTTCTTATCTCAAATTTATTGAATATCTCAAAGCTTAATCCATCTGCCAGCCTTACATCCATCATAATCATATCTGGAGCAGGATTATTTTCAAGCCAGTTTACTGCTGAGATAATCGACTCTTCTACAGATACTATTTCCGCATGAGGTCTCAGCTTTAGCAATAGCCTTTTTAACCTGTCAGCATTAGGCTTTTCATCCTCTATTATTAAAATTTTATTGAGCTTCATATCAGTGGGAGTTTTACAATAAATTGATTTTCGGTTTTTTCTATGATGGGTTTTATATATCCCAAGATCTCGTATCTGGCAACAATATTGGCAAGCCCCACCCCTGAAGAATCCGGTTTATTAATTAATGGCAGAAATGTATTGGCAACAACGAGTTCTTTATCAGAATTTGTATACACCTGTATTTCCAAAGGATTTGCTTTTGAGGTCTGGTTATGTTTAATAGCATTTTCAACCAATAGCTGCAGCGATAGCGGAAGAGTATACATGGACCTGTATTCTTCCTGAATGTCAATTTTAAACACAACTCCTTCTCCAATCCTCTTTTCAATTAGAAAAATATAGGATTCTAAAAATTTCAGTTCTTCTTCCAGAGCTATAATATCTTTTTTAGAGTTTACAAGAAGGTATCGGTATACCCTCGCAAATTTTTCCGAATATTCATAGCCTAGCTGCTGATCTTCCAGAATAAGCTCAGAAAGAACGCTGAGGTTGTTAAAAATAAAATGGGGATCTATCTGCAGCTTAAGAGCCTGAAGTTCCGCCGCCATAGCAGCCTGTTTATGTTTTGAAGCCCTCAGTTTATGCTGAGCCGCCTCCACGGCTGTTTTCTTCCAGTTTTCCAATAAATAATCCACTGTATTAAATGCGCTGATGGTAAGTGATATTACAATATTGGTAGCAATCCACTGTCCCAATAACGTATATTCTTTCCGGGCATCCATTTCCGGTAAATTGGCTGAAGTACAGTCAATAATAAAGTTAATGATAATAACGATCAGTACGCTTCCCACAATCTGTATAATACACTGAAGAAGTAGACGTTTTACCGTTCTGTTACTCCATGGAAGCAGCCTATTGAGCATTCTGTCAATACATATACTGACCTCGGAGATAACAACGGAAAAGAGAAATATCCACAGAATATCTTCCACAATCACCTTTAGCGGTTCTTTCAAATAGATCTGCCATGCCGGATCAAACGGATCAATCAGATAGGAAAAAACATAAAAGGTAATAACCGCTATAGCCCATATAGCCAGCCTTCTTTTCATTGCAGAAAGAATCTTTTTATTCCGTACTATATTTTTTCTGAATGTAGAAATCCTGTTCATATGGGGAGCTTTACGGCTGTAAATATAGAAATAGATTTTATAAGAATATCTTCCATTTCAGACGAGACGGACAAAACGGTACCTGAAGCGTAAAATAGACGACTTAAAATGGAGGCTAACGGTTCATCACCTTAAAAAGACATTTCATCATCATTTTATGCAATGTCACCATCTTTTTACTACCATAAAAAGGTTTTGTCTTATAGTTTTACAGAATCAATTTTGGTACAATGAAAACAATAATTGTCTGCACAGATTTTTCCAAAGAAGCAGAAAATGCCACTCATTATGCAGCTTCTATGGCTAAAGAAAATAAGTATAAAATCGTTCTGTTCCACTTACAGACCGTTTCTATTCATGCTTTAAACGCCCAGGTCTCTGCTGATTTTTTCCATGAGCAAACGCTTAAAAATCAAAAGAAAATTTCGGAGAAAGCTGCTGAGCTGGGAAGCTTATATGATCTGGAAACACAGTATTATCTGGCTTCAGGGAACTTTATTGAGGAACTTGAAAACTGTATCCAGCTAAATAACGGTGATTTTGTGGTCATGGGTATGGCGGAGAAAACACTTGAACAAAGACTGCTCGGAAATATTGTCACCAAAACCATCCACCGGCTCAAAAAACCTGTACTAATCATTCCGGCTCACATAGAATATACAGGAATCAGAAAAATTCTTTTTGCCTATGACACCCACAAAAGCATGACCTGGTCTGCGATGGACGATATTTACAATTTCATCAATGAATTCAAAGCTGAAATTGAAGTGTTCAATGTAAGTGAGAGACTGGAAGATTTTACAGAGGTCATCCATGATATTGATCTGAACTCCGGATATGATCTTGATGATATTAAATACAGCTTTAAAATGATCCAGTCTATAGAAATTATCAAGGCGATTGAAGAGGAAGTGAAACTTACCAATTCGGATTTACTGACGATGGTTCCTTATAAATACAATCTTGTGGAATCTCTTTTCCACAGAAGCAAAACAATAATAATGGCTTACAAAAACAAAGTCCCTTTATTATCAATTCCCTTAAACATAGATTAAGAATCAATAAAAATCTGCACACATTTGAATTATCCTTTTTGCCTTTAAAGGCTAAATTTTACACTTAATCTTGTTTAACAGGACCGGAAATTTTTCTCCGGTCCTGTTTTTATCACAGTAAAGCGATCAAAGCCTGGTAGTAATTTTCCAGTAAAAGAGTATTACTATTCAGGAATAAATAAGGTTCTATGAGTTCCAGTTCCATTAAACTAAATGAATCATTGATAAGCACTCCATCCACTCTTGCATACAGTGTTGGTTCAGGCAGGCTTTCTACATAAATTCCAGCCTGTTCTATATGTTTCGGATCAGGAGTTGGGTAGCTGATGCTTCCTCCATGATAATGCTGTACCCTGAAGTCTCCCTGCTTAGGAGTTTTTAATGAACAATGGCTGTATTTTCCATTAAAAAACAGAAATGACCATTCTCCATTTTTGATTTCTTCTACGAAAGGCTGTACCATATAACCCTGTTCCCTCAGAAGCCGGTCTATTTCTTTTGAACGCTCGTTACAATTGTTTCTGTCAACAGTGACTGTATTTTGTGCTCCGGCACTTACACAGGGTTTTACCACCAGTTTATCAGCATTAAAATAATTGAAGAAACGATTGTCAAAAGAAGAGCCTTTTTTTAGATATTCTGCAGGAATCACCGGCAATCCTTTTTTTACAAGATCTCCCAGGTAATGTTTATCACTGTTCCACTTGATAATCTCTGTGGAGTTTAATACTTTAACGCCCAGCTTTTTAAGATGATCCAGCCAGTTCAGAAATTCATTCAGATGATTATGATAATCCCATGGAGACTTGATAATGGCTACATCAAAGCTGCTCCATTCTACACTTTTATCATTCCAAATGGTTGGAACAACGTCTAGCCCTTTATGTATTAAAAAATTAATCAGCTCTGTATCTTCATCATTAGCCACTCCCTGTGACAGTCTTTCTTCTTTTTTATAGCCTGCTATTGTGATTTTCATGCGTCTGTTATTATGTATTTTATCTTATATAAAGTTGCAAAGAATGCGTGGATAAGCAGAGACACAGATTTTTTTAATTGGAAGGGTACAATTAAAACTATCAAAAACAATTCAATTAAATTAAATTACAACAGAATTGTTAATAATTACACCTTGTTATAATCTTGTTTTAATATATTTGTCGGAAAACTTATAACATGAATTACAGACCGGAAATTGACGGTTTACGTACCATTGCTGTAACGGCTGTTATCATATTTCATCTCAATTCATATTTCTTAAAAGGTGGATTTTATGGCGTAGACGTTTTTTTTGTAATATCGGGCTATCTGATTACCAGTATACTTATTAAAAGTATAGAAGGTAATAAGTTTTCAATGTTGAATTTCTGGATCAGACGTGTAAAACGGTTAATACCATTACTTATATCTGTTATTATCACTGTATTGATAATTATTCCTCAATTTGTTTTCAAGCCTTATTTTAAAGATGTTCTCTCGGATATCTTTCCTGCATTATTTTCCTATTTTAATATACATGCTTATTTCAATTTTGGTGATTACTGGGGCCGTGGAGCTGAAAATTCTTATTTTTTGCACACCTGGTCGCTTTCAGTAGAAGAGCAATTCTATTTATTATATCCTCCATTTTTACTGGTATCCTATAAATATTTTAAAAGTTTTCTAAAGCCTTTAATAATACTCACTACAGTGAGTTTGCTCGCATTTCTTTTTCTAGTAAAAGCTGACAGGGAATTTGCATTTTATATGTTACCAACAAGATTATGGGAATTGTCTGCGGGTGGAATTTTAAGTTGTTTACCAATAAAGAGAGTAAAAGATAACATTTTTAGAAATTTGCTTCCTTTATTTGGACTTTTACTTATTGCTATCAGCTATGTTTTTAGCAGCTCTGCAATTGACTATTACATTCTTTTGCCTGTATTAGGCACTATGCTGATCATTTATTTTTGCAGTACTGAAGATATCTTAGGTAAAATCCTTTCTACAAAGCTATTTATTTTTATCGGCAGGCTTTCATACTCATTATACCTATGGCACTGGCCGGTAATCATTTTATTTAAGAATCTTACTTTTCAGCTTCAGAGCTGGAGCAACTTACAGAAATACATCTGCATTCTGGTCATTACATTCTTACTTTCTTGTATATCCTATTATTTTATTGAAAAAAAGACTAAAAATTATCAACATACACCTAAAATTGTTTTTTCCGGTATTCTTGGAATTATTTTATTATTCTTTTATTTTAAATCAGATTTATTTAATATTTATTATAAGGATAAATTTAATAAAACTTCCTACTATTTGAGATATTACGATATCTCGCCAACACAAGTAAAGATAAAAAAAGATAATCCTTTGCTTTATAATATTAACATGCCCGTAAGACCTGATTCTTTGTCAACCGCTTTTAAAAAGGAGGGTTTTATAGTAAAAAAAGGCAATAAAGATCCTGAAATAGTATTAATAGGAGATTCTCATGGAGTAATGTGGGCTAAAATAATTGATGAAATAGCTGACACGAAAAATATCTCAAGATCATTTTACACTACAAATGCTTCAAGACCTTTTATCTCAATTTCCAACATTAAGGATCAAATTCCAAATCCTTATTTTACAAAAGAACAAAGAGTTGGATTTGCTATATCTATGATTTCCAATATTAAAAAATGGAAACCTAAAAAAGTTATTTTCTCCTGTAGGTGGAGTACCCTAGATACTTATGAACGTAATCATTTTGTAGAACTGCTTGAGTTTTTGGGTAAAGAAGGAATAGAAATTATTCTTATAAATCAGCCGCCGGTTTTACATTTCTTTCAAGATCAGAATGCTTCGCAATATTTTAATTACTTAGGGTTAAAACCATTTAACGGATATCATATGGTAAAAGCAAAAGATAATTCCGCAGCAAAAGCAAATGAGTACCTGAAAAAATTACAAGAAAAGAACTCCCTTATAAAGATTATAGATATTTATAGCGATATATATTCAAATGGAAAAGTAAGAATTACATATAAAAATGATATACTCTATTTTGATGATGATCACCTTTCATATGCAGGAACTAAAATACATATAAAAAAGCTTGAAAAATATATCTTGCAATAAAGCTGTTTTTATATCATAGAAAAACTAAATATAAGAGTTATTCAATTTTAGACTATTCCCTGTAACTTGTATCACTACATAATAAACAGTAATTGAATTTTTGTAAAAGAGTAACGTCTGAAAAAAGTCCGCTTATATTTTTTCTTATCGTGAAGTCTTTAGTTATTTAGTTTCCAGCGTATCAATATATCTTTTAAAAGTATTAATGATGGCCTGCGAGCTAGACATTTTTATGGCGAACTCAAAATGCTGTATTGCTTTTGACCTGTCAATATCAGTATAAAGATAACCTAACAGGGAATAGTAGAAAGGATTGTTGATAAGCTTTAGTTTTTCAGCCTCAATAATTGCGGCAGATTTTCCTCTTACTTTTGCAAAGCTAAAAGTACGGTTAAGGGCAGCCATAGGAGAGTATTCAATCTGTAAAAGCCGATTGTATAATTGCAAAATATTTTCCCATTTTTCATCATTATCTTTCTTTTTTGTGTGCCAATAGGCAATAGCAGCTTCGAGATGAAATTTGGTTAAAGCATCTCCTGTAGCACTTTGGTTAAGGTGTTTGATTCCTTTTTTTATCAGCTCAACGTCCCATAGTGAATCATCTTGTTCTTCATATAAAATGTTTTCTCCTTTGTCATTAATTCTGGCATTGAATCTCGAAGAATGAAAATACATTAAAGATAGCAATGCATGAGTAGCGGGGACATTTGTCAGTTTGTTTTCGAGTAGTAATAAGGTTAATCTTATCGCTTCAAGACAAAGATCTTTTCTAAGAACTGTATGTTGCGATGTTGAATAATATCCTTCTGAAAATAGTAAATAGAGTGTTGTGAATGCTGTTTCTGAGCCAGAAAGAATCTGTGAAACTGAGGGCTGTTCAATTTTTATTCCTTCTGTTTTTAATTTTTCTTTTGCACGATTCAGTCTTTTATAAACAGCTTCTTTAGTAACCAGAAAAGCATCTGCAATTTCCTGTATTCCAAATCCGCAAAGTAAATTTAGAGCTAAAGAAATTTGGGAATCTTTTGAAATAGAAGGATTACAAATAGTAAACATCATGGCTAATTGGCTGTCAATGATATTTTTGTCAGAAAGGTCTATTTCAAATTCTTCATAATTACGAGACGAATATTTTATTTCATTCGATATCTTTTGTTGAAATAAGGAGTTTCTTTTAAGGTGATTTTTAGTTTTATTCTTAGCTACGGTATACAGCCACGCTGTAGGATTTTCAGGAATTCCATTAATGCTCCAGGTTTCAGTGGCTGTAAGAAAAGTATCACTTACTATATCCTCTGCGATTTCAATATGATCAATACCAAATAAAGAACAGAGCACAGAAACAATTTTCCTATACTCTGTTCTGAATAAATTAGGTATTAATGCCTGTTCCTGCATTATATGGTTACATAATTTATTGAGCCGGTGGGATAGCCATTCTAACCTCTACACTTGCTCCCCACTGAAGTATAGGGCAGCCTTTTGCTATTTCTACAGCTTCGTCATAATTCTCAGCTCTTATGATAAACATTCCACCAATTGATTCTTTAATCTCTGCATAGGGTCCATTAGTAACTAAATCATTTTTTACAACTCTTCCATCGAGGTCCCATCTTTTAGGAGGAGAAACCAATTTATTTTGTGCGGCAATACTTCCTAGCCAATCCTGGAAAGGCTGAATAGATGCCTGCATTTGTTCTGGTGAGGGGCTGGCATCCTTATTAATGATATCTCTGTGTATGGCAATTAAAAATTCATTCATGATTTGAAAATTTTAAATATAATGCTTCTATAAATTTAATAATAACTTTTGATTTTATCTCTGGTTTTCCGGATTTGCAATCCACTCATCATAACGGATGCTTCCTAATTTTGCGTCGTTGTTGGGTACAAGGGTACTGTCATTCAATGGGGCTCCGAAATAAGTTGCAGCTGGGCTAGTCACTACTTCATCCTGATTCTTCATTATTGATGTATATTTTCTTACCAGATCATTCAATCTTATTTTTTCTGGTCCTCCAATTTCTACTGTGGTATTTTTGGGAGAATTGATCGTAACATCCGTCATTGCTTTTACCACGTCATCTGAGGCGATAGGCTGAATCAAAGCTGGAGAAACAACTATTTTATGATCAGCTGTACTTGAATGAACAATCCCACCAACAAATTCAAAAAACTGTGTAGAGTGAACAATCGTATAAGGAATTCCTGATTCTTTAATAAGATCCTCCTGAACCTGTTTCGCTCTGAAATATCCGCTTTCCTGTAAACGCTCTGTGCCTACAACAGATAAAGCAATGTGATGCTTTATTCCTGCATCTTTTTCTGCAGCAATTAGGTTAGTTCCTGATATTTTGAAGAATTTCATTACCTCATCATCTGCGAAAGAAGGAGAGTTGGCAACATCTACTACAACATCTACATTTTCTAAAGCCTGGTCAAGACCTTCTCCTGTAATAGTATTGACTCCTGAGTTGGGAGATGCTGCCAGAACATCATGTCCCAAGTTTCTAAGACTGTTAACAAGTTTACTACCAATAAGGCCAGTACCACCAATTACTGTAATTTTCATTATGTATCATTTTATGGGTTTATTACGTAATGACAATCGAGCCTTTTAATTTGGACAAAAATATTGAAAAAATTTTATTAGTAAAAAAAACTCATAGATTTCGAGACTAAACTCTACTTCATTCGATCGATATACTATCCTTCAACATTATAATTGTAGAATACCCTCACAATTCTCAATATTTTAATACATTTGTTATAAAACCTATTCAGCATGAATTTTGAGCAGATCAACCTCCATCTTGAAGCTTATAAGGAACATGACCAGATCCTGGATGCAGCGAAATACCTGATCCACTCTTTTCATCTGGAGCATGAAAACTTTGCGGGGTTTGGATTCAGGCAGGAGCTTTCCCCTACTTCGATGCTTCTTACGGCAGAAGGAGAACTGGGAGGTCCGCAGATGGTAATGATCCCAAAAAATTTATTCGATTTTGATCTGAACCTTGTCTTGAATATGATTGCCCACGAGATGCTTCATGTGAGACAAAAAGCTCCGGGACAGGTAATAGAAGATAAAAATGAGCGGGAATTTCAGGCGTACTACGAAATGCTTTTTCATAAAGCTTTTCCACAGGTACCTGAAGTTTCAGACTTTCATAAAAAATTCTTTGGAGAAAAAGCTCTTGAATATTACAGAAGAATGGGGGAAGGTTCAGAATTACAGCAAAAATATGAAGAACAGAAAACTGAAGTAGAACATTTAATTAACGTATTACCATGACCGTAAAACCAGACATCACTTGGGCAGATTTTGAAAAAATAGATATCCGATGCGGAACCATTCTTTCCGTCAATGATTTTGAAAAAGCAAGAAACCCTTCTTATCAGCTGGAAATAGACTTTGGCGACTTAGGAATCAGAAAATCTTCAGCACAGATCACTTCTCTCTATCAGAAAGAAGAGCTGGTAGGAAAACAGATTCTCGCCGTGGTTAATTTCCCTAAAAAACAAATTGCCAACTTTTTCAGCGAATGCCTTGTATTAGGGCTATATGGTGAAGATAAGCAGGATGTCACTCTTCTGGCTCCTTCCTTACCTACCAAAAACGGAATGCAGGTAGGATAATAAACAAAAAACACATATGATACAGAACATACCATTAGAAAGAATATTGTTTCTTGATATCGAAACTGTGCCACAGGCTGGTTCCTGGGATGAATTATCAGAAACTGACCAATACCTCTGGGACAAAAAAACAAGGTTTCAGAGAAAAGAAGATATTTCCGCAGAAGACTTTTATGAAAGAGCCGGTATTATGGCTGAGTTCGGAAAAATCATCTGCATTACCATCGGAATGGTAGAAAAGAATGAAACATTAAAAATCAAAAGTTTCTCAGGACATGATGAGAAAAAAATGCTTCAGGAGTTTGGGGAGATTTTCAACAGCCCAAGGCTCCGGGATGTCATTCTCTGTGCCCACAACGGAAAAGAATTCGATTTTCCCTGGATTGCCAGACGATACCTGATCAACGGAATGCAGCCTCCGGCTCCGTTTCAAATGTTCGGAAAAAAGCCCTGGGAGATTCCTCATATCGATACCATGGAGCTTTGGAAATTTGGAGATTATAAAAGTTTTGTCTCCCTTGAACTGCTTGCCCATGTCTTTGGAATTCCTACTCCAAAAGACGATATAGACGGGTCAATGGTTTCATCAATCTACTACATAGAAAAAGACTTGCAGCGAATAGTTGATTATTGTGAAAAAGATGTCTTAACTTTGGCAAATATTTTCCGGCGCATGCGTCAGGAAGATTTGTTGAAAAGGAATATCAATCTAGATTAAAAAATGAAATTTACAGACGATCAAATTGCTGACATTGGTGAAGAAATCATCAAGGTACTGAAATCCGTATATGACCCTGAAATACCGGTGGACATTTACGAATTAGGGCTGATTTATGATGTACAAATCTCCGATGATGTAGACGTAAAAATTGTAATGACACTTACTACTCCCAACTGCCCTGTGGCTGAAACCCTTCCACAAGAAGTAAAAGATAAAGTTGGGGAAGTAGAACATGTAAAAAGTGTTGATTTAGAGCTTACCTTTGAACCGAGCTGGAACAAGGATATGATGAGCGAGGAAGCTAAGTTTGAACTGGGAATGCTTTAATCATTATAAAATATAAAACCTCAGAAATTTCTGAGGTTTATGTTTTTTAAATGTCTTTTGCAATTTCTTTTCCTTCTCTCCTGCTCCACTCACTCCATGAACCTACATACAGATTGGGAATTTTAAACCCGGCATAATCTAACGCTAAAATCGTGTGACATGCCGTAACGCCTGATCCACAATGGATAATCAAATGCTCCGGCTTATTTTCTAACCATTTATTATATTTTTCCTTTAAAATCTCAGGTTTCAGGAAGAATCCGTTTTCATCCAAATTTTCTGAAAAAGGAATATTGATTGCCCCCGGAATATGCCCGGCAACCAGATCAATAGGTTCCGATTCTCCCCTGTATCGGTAGGCATCCCTTACGTCAATAACAGTAGCAGAAGTATTTTTCAATTCATTTTCAACTTCTTCCAGTTTTGAAACAGGCAGAAACCAGTGATCTTTTTTCATCAATGGAACCTTTTTAACCTCCTCTTTTCCAGAAGAAAATTCTATGCCTTCTTTTTCCGCTGCCTGCATTCCGCCATTAAGAACCTGTACATTTTCGAACCCAAAAGATTTGAGCATCCACCAAGCTCTTGCTGCTGCATTGGAAGCGTTTTTATCATCATATACCACGATGTGGGAATCTTCAGAGATTCCAAGGTTTGATAACGTTTCAGCAAATTTTTCTATGGAAGGAAGCGGATGTCTTCCCCCAAAAGCGGCATCCTCTCCTATCTCCGCCAAATCTTTATCCAAATCGATGAATAATGCTCCTTTGATATGTTTCTCAAGGTAATTCCCGGCAACATCTTTTCCGGTTCTTGCATCAAGAATGATGAGGTTGCCTGTAGGGAAGCTTTTTAATTCGGAAGGTGAAATTATTGGAGACATTTTGTTGATTTTTTGAGTTAATTATAATTACATTTTGGTTAAAACCATTGATATTTGAATATAGTAAAGCGGGGTATCCATTTATTCCGTAAGGGTAATTTCAATACATTTTAGTCTGAACTCTATCTTATAAGATCAATAGAAATTGCTTTTAGTAGCCTCAAACGGTATTTTTGTCATTCCGCAGGAATCTAAGCCATTATATTTAGTAAAAATTGAGATTCTTACGGAATGACAAACCTAACGCCGTTTATACAGTCTGTATAATTGTTCAAATCTGCTGGATATTTGACTATTAATTCATTCTAAAAATGAAAAATATCCTTAGCCTTATTGTAAGAACTTTCAAAGTTTAGGAGGTTCAGCTTGTGATCTGCTTTTTCAACACTCATAAAATTGATCACCTGTTCAGTAGGCATATTTCCCACCAGATCGTCTTTAGCCATAGGACATCCTCCGATTCCTTTAATTGCACTGTCGAATCTTCTGCAACCTTGATCGTAAGCCGCTTTTAATTTCGAATAAGAATCTTCATAACGGTTATGGAAATGTCCCCCGAAATTGATTTCAGGATATTTTGAAGGAATTTTTTCAAATAAAAGAGCAATTGTTTCGGGAGTGGCTACTCCTGTTGTATCAGAAAGCAGAATATCTTTCACTCCGATTTCTGAAAATCTTTGTGCCCAACGGTCTACATCTTCCCATTTCCACATTTCTCCATATGGATTTCCAAAGGCCATAGAGAAATAAATGTTCAGCTGTTTTCCTTCACTTTTGGTCAGCTCAAGCATTCTGATAATTTCCTCAAAAGCTTCTTCCTGGCTTTTATTCGTATTTCTATGCTGGAATGTTTCAGAAATAGAGAAAGGGAATCCAAGAATATCTACTGAAGCATGTTTTAATGCTTTTTCAGCGCCTCTGTAGTTTCCGATAATAGCAGAAACCTGGGTTTTGGAACGGGATTTATCAATATTTTCAGCAACCACATCAGAGTCTGCCATCTGCGGAATTGCTTTCGGTGAAACAAAACTCAGGCAATCCAATACATCAAAACCAACATCCATTAAAGAGTTGATATAATCTATTTTTTTATCAGTGGGGATAAACTCTCCCCATCCCTGCATGGCATCTCTTGGGCATTCAGTTAGAAACATTGGTACTTTTCATTTTCTCAAATATAATAAAACTAAACCAGTTCGTATACGGTACATACAAATCTAACATTATTTTGATTTTCAAAGATTTATATCCGATTTAAAATTTCAATAACTGATATTCAATCGCAAATAACCTATTCTGAGCAGCAAATTTGCTAACTTTGTTAAAATTTATGATTAATCTAATGAGTACAATAGAATTCAACCCTTTGTGGAAAGAGAAATTACTGAACCGTTTTCTTAGTTATGTAAAAATATATTCAACCAGTGATGCCGAGAGTGAAGCAACACCTTCCACTCCAAGACAGTGGGATATTGCCAACTATATTACTGAAGAACTGAAGACCATAGGTTTGGAAAATGTTTCCATTGATGGGAATGGTTATATTATGGGATATATTCCTTCTAACCTGGAAAATGACGACAGACCTACTATTGGATTCATTTCACATTATGATACTTCACCGGACTTCAGCGGAGAGAATGTAAATCCTCAGGTTTGGAAGAATTATGATGGAAATGATCTTCTGCTGAACCAGACCACAGGATTCACTTTATCTCCTTCAAAATTTGAAAGTTTAAAAAAATATATCGGCCAAACGTTAATTACAACAGATGGAAACACGCTTCTGGGTGCTGATGATAAAGCAGGATGTGCAGAGATTGTAACGGCTGCAGAATATCTGATTGCCCACCCTGAAATTAAACACGGAAGAATTGCTGTAGGGTTTACCCCTGATGAAGAAATCGGAAGAGGGGCGCACAAATTTGATGTGGCAAAATTTGGGGCAGAATGGGCCTATACAATGGATGGCGGAGAAGTTGGAGAGCTTGAATATGAAAACTTCAATGCTGCAGGAGCTGTAGTGAAAATCCACGGATTAAGTGTACACCCTGGTTATGCTTACGGAAAAATGGTCAATGCAGCGCTTTTAGCTGCCGAATTTGCACAGAGCCTTCCGGCAAATGAAACGCCTGCTACCACTAAAGGTTTTGACGGTTTCTATCATTTAATGGATATCACTGCTGACATTTCTGAAGCTAAACTTCAGTATATCATCCGTGATCATAATGCTGATAAATTTGAAGCCAGAAAGAAATTCATGGAAGAAAAAGTAGCTGAATTCAACCAAAAACATGGTGAAGGAACTGCTGAAGTGGAGATCAAGGAGCAATACAGAAATATGAAGCAGCAGTTCGAAGGCAAAATGCACATTGTAGATCTTGCTGCGAAAGCAATGACAGAAGCAGGTATTGAACCTAAGATCAAAGCGATCAGAGGAGGAACAGATGGAGCTCAGCTTTCTTATATGGGCCTTCCATGTCCCAATATCTTTGCCGGAGGAATCAACTTCCACGGACCTTATGAGTATGTAGCTTTGGAAAGTATGGAAAAAGCAACTGAAGTAATCATTAATATTGTAAAAGCTTAATTACTGATGAAAAAACTCTCAGCATTAGCATTCATTTTTGTTTTTGTTTTCAGCAGTGCCCAAATTTCTGAATTTCAGAGAGCAGACTCTCGTTATGACAGAAAGAAAACGGCTCTGTATAAAAAATATCCTAAACCTAATGATCTAAGAACCAAGAAGGAGTGGCTTCTTACTGAGGATAAAATAACATCGTACAAAAATGCTTTAGATCAGCTTTCCGCTGAAGACAAGAAAATAATTGCTTTAGACCCACCTACAAAAGGTAAAGTTACCAAGGAAGCAGAATATGAAAAGGGAAAAAGAGCTTTTCATCAGCTTCTGCATGAGGCAGCTGACCTTGATTTTCTAAATTTTGCTTCAGATTCTTACAAAGCAACAATGAGCTTCGTAGTAGATTCTAAAGGAAACGCTCTTGATGCACAGGTAAAGGGGAATAATGAAGATGTAAATGCATTCATTGAAGCCGCCTTCTACCGTATCAGAGATAAAGGCAAATGGAAACCTGCCGAAAACAACGGGAAACCGGTATCTTCTACAGTCTCTATTCCTTTGACGCTAACATTTAAAAAATAACAGAATAAACCCGCTACACAGTGGGTTTATTTTTTTCTTCTAAAGGAGTAAGCATAATTCAGACATTACACTTATTAACAGGCACTTAAAAGTACAACCCATTTGATTTTTCATTATATTTACTTTCACATACAAAAAAGACTATTAACTTTTAACATCAAATTGCATTATGAAAAAAATGAAAAAACTTTTGAGAAAAGACCTCTCAACAATTCTTGGTAACGGAATAGACAACTGCCATATGGGTGGAGATTCTTATAATTGCCAGAGTGACTGCCAATGTGCTTATGGAAAAGCCTGTGAAATGTATGAGGATGGCAGCCCCGGACAATGTATTGCCGTGGGAGGAGGAACTCCAGGCGGCGGCGGAGGCGGATGTTTTCCACCAATCATTTGTGAAGAGCAACCTTTTTAAATATTTAAAATCGAAAGAAAGATCTTTCGATTTTTTTTATCCCTGCCTTTTCTACTTCTCTCAAAAAAGGAGACTTATCATAACATTTCTACCGTTCATCAAATAAAGTTTCACCTCATCTTTCTGATTTGTTGTTTTGCATCAAGTTTTTAACAACAATCAATTTATGAAACATCAATTTTTAGCAATCAGCTCCCTGTTATTATGCATCACCTACTCCATAGAAACTCAGGCACAGCAGACCCCGGCTTTTCACATTGGAGTAAAGGGAGGCACAAATTTTACAAAAACCTCAACGGAATCTTCCTTGGAAGGAAAATACGGATTTGGTTATCAGGCAGGAATTATGACAAGAATGGATATTGGCCGTCTTTATGTACAAGGAGAAGCATTATTCAACAAAAGAAAAACATCTTACGAAGCAAAAAACGGAAGTTCAGCAAAACTGAGCTGGAATGCTATTGATATTCCTGTAGTAGTGGGATATAAAGTAATAAAAACAGACGACATCAACCTAAGGGTATTTGCCGGTGGAGTGTACAGTTATGCTTTTAATAATAAAATATCAACTTCACAAGCTCTTCAGGAGGGTTTTAAAAAGTTTGACAAATCCAATATAGGGCTTACGGGAGGTGTAGGTGTAGATTATAAGAATTTCACCGTAGACCTTAGGTATGAAACAGGACTTTCAAGCATCAGCAAAGATTTTAAATCCAAACCCCACAGTTTCAGCTTAGGAATAGGCTATTTCTTATTTTAAAAAACTTAAATTATCTTTACCATTAGAAACTGCTACTCTGCAGTTTCTATTTTTTTATAACTTTACTTTACATCTTCTCATGACAAAACCTTTTATTGTTAAAGAATATATTTTCACTTTTATTTTCTGGCTTGTTTTTGCGATTGTATTATGGTGTAATTTCCAGATTGCTACAGAAACATACCTGGCTGTGATTCAATCGGTAATCATTACCATCTGTTCTTTTATGTTCACTCATTTTTTGACTGCCAAACTCCTTCCCAAGGCTTTACATTTAAAAAAAATGAGGAGATTTCTGATACAGGCGGCTATAGTTATTCTTCTTTTAAGTATCATTTATTCTGTCATATTCACTTACCTGGAAGTTGCTCCCAAAACAGATCTTCCGCCCACTTTTAAGGGACATCTCCCTATTTTATGGCAAGGATTTTATATGGCGCTTCCCGCTTCTTTTCTGATTAACGGATCAGCCTGTGGCATTAAATTTTATAAGGAACACGGAAGAATAGAGCGGGATCATATTCTTCTTCAGCAGGCTCACCTGGAAAATCAGCTCAAGCTGCTGCAGGATCAGATCAATCCGCATGTGGTATTCAATATCCTGAACCACATTCATATTCTGATGAAAACAGATATCCAGCTTGCTGATTTCTTACTGATGAAGTTTTCAGATATTTTAAGGTATCAGCTCTATCACTGTAATCAAAACCTGGTGCCTCTGGATAAAGAGATTGAATATTTGCAAAACCTGGTTGAAGTGGAGAAATTAAGATGGGGAAATGAACTGGAGGTTGATGCCCATTGGAAAATTGACCATAAAAAAGCTTCTATTGCTCCTCTGCTATTGGTATCCTTTATTGAAAACGCCTTTAAATATGTTTGCCGACTTCCCGGACAAATTGGATATATCAGAATTTCATGTCAAGAAGAAAATAACAGCCTTTTATTATATGTAGAAAACTCGTATTCTGACAGGGTGATGTATAAAAAGAAGAAAGGAACCGGCGGAATTGGTATTCAAAATGTAAAAAAGCGTTTAAAATTACAATATCCGGACTCTCATGATTTAAAAATTGAATCTGACGGCCATGTTTATAAAGTCACTTTAACCTTACAATTATCTGAATGAGCAATAATATACCTAAAATGAAATGTCTGATCATAGATGATGAACCGTTAGCCAGATTCCATCTTAAAGCACTGGCAGACCAGATAGATTTTTTATCCGTTGAAGGCACTTGTGCAACTGCATTAGAGGCAGATTCCAAAGTAAAGGAGAGTGAAATAGATCTTCTTTTTCTGGATATCAATATGCCCTATTTAAGTGGTCTTGAATTTTTGGAACAGCTCGAAAACCCACCGTTATGCATCCTTACAACTGCGTATTCCGAATATGCACTGGAAGGATTCCGGCTGCAGGTAGCCGATTATCTTTTAAAACCTATTGCTTTTAACCGTTTTTATCAGGCCGTCAATAAAGCCCAGCAACAGTTTATCATCAGTGAGAAACTGAAAAAAAACACGCCTTTGGATGATCCCTTTCTGTATGTAAGGCAGTCTGATTCTTTTATCAAAGTTTCCTGGGTGGATATTCTATATGTTGAAAGTATGCAGAATTACACCAAACTTCATTTTAAAGATAAGTCTCTGATCATTCATCAGACCATGAAAGCTATTGAAGAATCTTTACCTTCCGAACATTTTTTCAGAATCCATAAATCGTTTCTGATTAATATTACCCATATTGACATGATTTCCGGAGGCCGTCTGTTTATCAATAAAATAGAGCTTCCTATTTCCCGTACCCGAAAAGAGGAACTGCTCAATCAGGTGGTATATAAGAAGCTTATCAGCAAATAAAAGGAAAAGCTGTTTTATTGACATTTACCCTGAATTTGGGCTAAAAATTATGAGTAAACAGTGGAATACGGAGAGTATGTGCTGGAAGTATATCGTTCATGAAGCTTCTGTTGTTTATCGTAAAAAATCACGAAGCATAAGTAAAAGAAATAATAATAGGGACCCATTTCTGTCCCTATTATCTTCTTGTTTCATCCTTTATGGTAAATTCCAGCGTAAGGCAAGAGCCACGTAAAATGTGCTTGCAAATTTGGGATCAGCTATCTTTTTCTCCCTGAAGATGCTTTTGATTTTCCTGTCACTTTCGCTAAAACTTCTCAATAAGGCTGTTCCTCCTGTAAGATGAAGGCTCAGTTTATCATTAAGCTTTATTTCAGGTCTTATTCCTGCCGTGATCTGCTGATAGCCGAGCAAGGTAGATTTTCCATCCTTATTCCTTTCTACAGACATCCCGCTGAGGTTTACCACTGCTTTTAATGCAAATTTATCGGTAAACTGATAGCCGGCTTCCATTCCTTCCGGGAAATTGATATTGAACTTAATTTTCCCATTGGTCTTCCAATCGAAGTAAATCCATGGCATAATCATAGGAACTCCAAATGCTGTGGTAAGTACAGGGCCGCCACCAAGTGCCAGGTTAGGATTAAAATGCCTGATAAAAAGAATTCCACCCTGCCCCAGTACATCATCAAAACTGATGTTTTCCATATCGGTATATACGCCTACTGATGCGGTCATCATCATGCTCCACTTCCTTCCTAATGGTCTCAAGTGCTGTATTCCAATCTGGGCATTCAGCATCTGATTGGGAAATAGCTGATTTTCATAATTTTTGTGGGTCATCTTTGCATAGGATCCACCGAGGAGCATAGACCAGGCTTTTACTTTACCATTGCTGTCTTTTTTTACAGATAATGGGATACTTAGATTCAGGTCTACTCTTTTAAAATCACTTTTAGAATTTGTTTTTAAGCTGTCTTCCGGACGGATATAACTGGAGGAAGCAATATACTCTGTTTTAAGCTCACCGGATATTCCGGATTGGGCATTGATCCAGTATCCTAATGGCAATACACAGCAGAAAACCGTCAAAAGGTTTCTCTTCATAATTTAAATTTTACGCAAAGAGAGCCCTTTGGCTGTTCTTCACAAAAATTACTTGATTAAGTGCCGGGATAGTATGACGACAGGATCAAATAGCAGGATTAAGAAAACAGCAAACCTTTGAAATGAAGTCTTTATATTCTGTTATATTTGTCTTTATAAAAACATCTGATGCAGTTTAGAAATGATATACAGGGTATAAGAGCCCTGGCCTTCTTTTTAGTCTTTATTTTTCATATAAACCACACCTGGCTGCAGGGTGGTTTTATTGGAGTAGATGTTTTTTTTGTCATATCAGGATACCTAATGACCTCCATCATTATTGATCAAAAGAATAAAGATACTTTCAGCTTTTATGATTTTTACTGGAAGCGTCTGAAAAGAATTTTTCCTGCTTATCTTTTTCTTATTATTGCAGCTACATTTGCAGGGTCTTTTATTTATCTGGCAAGGGATATCTGGACACTTCAAAAATCTGCTGGGGCTTCCGTGGTCTTTCTTTCCAACCTGTTATTTTCCCGTGGAGACTCTTATTTCGGGGCAGCATTGAATGAAAATCCTTTTCTTCATACCTGGTCTCTGGCTATTGAGATGCAGTTTTATCTGTTACTTCCTTTGCTTCTTATTTGGGTTAAAAGAAAATATTTATCTGCAGCCATAGTATTACTCATTATTGTTCTTACAGCCTATACAAGCATTTCAATGTATATGGAAAACAGCAATACCTCAACTTATTTTTCATTAGTATCCAGAATTCCGGAGTTCCTGATCGGAAGTTTTTACAGCCTTAGTTTTAAAAACAAAATTAATTTCAGCAGATTGGGCAATACGATCTTCGCTTCGCTGAACCTGTTGGTATTGATATTATCAGCTGTTTTTATCAGTAAAGATTCTTTTTTCCCGGGAGTAATTGCTTTAATTCCGACGATAGCCACAGCAAACTTATTGGTGACCGGCAACAATTTTATTTCTGATTTTTTTGCAAAGAAAATCCCCGTTTATTTGGGAGAGCTCTCTTATTCACTTTATTTATGGCACTGGCCTATCATCTCATTTATAAGATATTACCATGATGAATATTTTTTAAGCCCCGGTGAAGTTATTTTTACGTGTATTCTAACCTTTGCCTCAGCATGGTTTTCCTATCGGTTTATTGAGAATTTCTTTAGAAAAAAGAATAATACGACCCTCATCCGGTACTCTATTTCAGGAGGGATCCTCTTGATTTTTATGGCTTTTTTAGTTCCGAAAGCAACTGCTGTTTATCAAATTCCGGAAGTATATACTTCGCCCACATTCGGCATGCTTTCCCATAATGAGAAAAATATTGAAATTTTTGGAAATAAAACTTCAAAAAACAATCACATTTTACTTATCGGCGACAGCCATGCACTTACTATTAAACCTTTTTTAGACTATATAGGAAAGCGAAATAATTTTTCTTTTTCCACGGTGACTACTGATGGAGTTCTTGCTTTAAAAGGAGTAAAGAGAGAGGATTACACCAGCAATGAAGTGAAGTTTTATGATGCTGCCCAGCAGCTTGTGGATTTTACCCAGCAGAATATCCAAAAAAACAGGATTATCCTGATTAACAGTTCTTCCTTTATAGAACCCATGTCCGCTTATGAATCTCTGGAAAAACTTGCGGGATCATTACGGCCGGATCAAAAGCTGGTTGTATTCAATACTTTTCCGTCTATTAACCGGGATCCTGTAAAAGTAAACCGGGATTACATCAAAAGAACTTCAGCCTCATTTAAAATCATCGGTAAAGAAAAAAATAAGCTGGCATTGGAAAAGCTTGCTGCCACGTATAAGAATGTCTATTTCTATGACTTGTCTAAAGGGGAGATATTTAAAAGCGTGCCCTTTTACAAGGATACGCTGATGTATTATAATGACTCCCACCTTAATACTTATGGTGCCATTTCTCTGGGTAAAGAGAAGGAAAAAGATTTTATGTCTTTCTTTACCCCTATCATGGCAGAGAAAAAATAATTGCTGTATTTTTTAAACAGCACTTTTCTGGGTTTTAAAAATACGATAGCCGAACCAAACAGCAATCACCGCGATTCCTGTACGAGCAACCACCATCGGCATAATGGAATCTGCCTCTAAGAAACCTACCAATGCTGACATTAAAAAGGTAACCATCAGCTGCATAAATCCAAGTAAAGCCGCAGCTGTACCCCGTCCCTCTTTAAATGGAGATAAAGCATATGCTGAAGTAAGAGGAAATAAAATTCCTATAGCCAGTAATGAAACATACAGCATCGCAATTTCCAACCCAACAGAAAGGTTTCCGGCAGCAATCAGGATATGAAGCACACAGGTACACAACAACACAAGTGTAGCGATCAATAAAAGCTTTGCATTGCTTATTCTTTTAATCAACTTTGGAGTAATGTAGGCGGCAGTAATCAGCGCTAATGAATTAAAAGCAAATATGAAGCTGAAAACACCGCTGGAAAATCCATGGATCTTCATAAACAGGAATGGTGCGTTAGAAATGTAAATAATAAGCGAAGCAAAGGCTACACTCCCGATCATGGTACTGTTGATGAAATCTTTATTGGTGATGATCATTTTCAGTTGATCCTTCAACCCTTTTTCATTCTCAATCTGATCCGGAAGGTTGATTTTAGCATTGGTTTCAGGAACATACTGATACACCATAAAGAGGGTAATGATTCCCATAATAACTAAAAAAGCAAATGAGCTGTTCCATCCCCAGAACTTAAGAAATACACTCCCCAGTAATGGAGCTACAATGGGAGCAATACCACTGATCTGGGACTGTTGGGAGAAAATAGTAACGGATTTCTGCTTATCATAAAGGTCAATAACTATTGCACGTCCAATAACAATGCCCGCACTTCCTCCAAAGGCCTGCAGAAAACGCATTGCCCATAAAACATAAATATCTGATGTGAAAAATATAGCTGTTGCGCCTACAATAAAAAGTAAAAGGCCACAATACAGCATGGGTTTACGTCCCTTTTTATCAGACAAAGGTCCCCATAATAACTGGCCAAAGGCAAATCCGGCAAAGAAAACAGAAATTGAGATCTGTATATGCCCGATATCCGTGTTAAAAATTTGGGCCATACTTGGGAAAGCAGGAAGATAAAGATCTATACTCAGTGACTCCAGGGTGTTCAGTAGCGCCAGGATAAACACTACAATATTCAAATTCTTCATAAATAGTATAAGCCTTCACAGGCGTTTTTTCTGGCTGCAAAGTTGCTTTAAAAAGTAGAAACACCCAAGACAGGAACTGAAGAAAGACCAGCACAAACTGAGGGTTATTTTTAACGCGCTGTGTTTTAGAGCTATTTTTAAGCAATTAAAAAGTAACATTCTGAAGATTAGACTTTTCCGGACCTGAAGCTATCAGGATTATCACCCGTATGCTTTTTAAAAAATCGTGAGAAATAGGAAGCATCACTGAATCCCAGCTTAAACGCAATTTCTTTAACCGTTAAAGCTCCGAAACTCAATTCTCTTTTTGCTTCCAGAAGAAGCCGCTGGGCAACCATTTTCTTGATCGTAGTTGCTCTCGATAACCGTACAATATCATTAAGGTGATGGGAACTGATTTTTATTTTATCTGCATAGAAAGCGGTATCCCTGTGAACGGTATAATGCTCTTCTATCAGATTGATAAGTTTTTGGATCCGCTGTCTGTCTTTCATTAAAGGATCCTGTAAATTGATCTGGTCTGCAATGATAATGCAGAATGCTTTCAAATACGTTTTAAGCAGTTCAATTCGTGAAGCTCTTTTATACTCCTGTTCCATAAGTGATATAATGGCATTACAGGCCTTTTCGTTCTGAATATCTAAAGAAAAAGGAGCCGTTCCCCCAGTCAGTATAGATTCTATAGCGCAGGCTTCTTTAAATATTTCTCTTGTCACCGCAAGAACGTATCCTTTTTCACCTTGCAACTTCATATTAAACACCTGCCCCGGAGCAATAATACAGATCTGTCCGTTACAAAGAAGGTGGCTTTCAAAGTCCAATTCCAGACGGCTGTTTTCCGGAACCTTATTAAACCATATGATTTCAAAAAAATTATGCCGGTGGATATCATTAAAATTTTCAGGATGTCCTGTCTGCAGGGTACTCAGCTGAAATTCTTCAGAAGTCAGATGATGAACGGGGATATTTTTTTCTGATGAGTTCATAGCAAAAACAATGAGTATATAAACGGAAACCACAGCGAAAAAGCTGCGGTCTCCTACAATATTTACAATTAAATAAATTTTATCCGTTCTGCTGGCTGCCTAAAAAAGCATCCCAGCCCTGAGCTGTAAGGGCCACCAATTGGTTGGATCCTCTTGCTACCATAAAGTTTCCGTCTTCTTTTTCCACAGCATGTCCTATAATCGTAAAATCCGGATGATTTTTGATTTTATCAAAGTCATTAGGAGAAATTGTAAACAGCAATTCATAATCTTCACCTCCGCTTAATGCCGTCATTACAGGGTTTAAATTCATTTCATCAGCCGTAGTAATGGTAAGATTATCCATAGGTACTTTTTCTTCATAGAGTCTGAATCCTACTTTTGACTGATCTGAAAGATGCAGGATCTCAGAAGCCAGACCGTCTGAAATATCAATCATGGAAGTTGGTTTAATATCCAGTTGTTCCAAAATAGCTTTCACATCTGTTCTTGCTTCAGGTTTAAGCTGTCTTTCTAGGATATAATCATAGCCTTCCATCTCCGGCTGCATATTAGGATCAGCAAGAAAAACAGCATGTTCTCTTTCCAGAATCTGTAACCCCATATAAGCACCTCCTAAATCACCTGTCACCACAAGAAGGTCATTCGGTTTTGCACCACTTCTTTTGACAATATTCTCTCCATTTTCGATCCCTACAGCAGTAATACTCATGACCAGCCCTGAGTTGGAGCTCGTGGTATCGCCTCCAATCAAATCGACTTTATATCTTGCACAAGCTGCCTGAATTCCAGCATAAATTTCTTCCAGAGCCTCCACCGGAAAACGGTTGGAAACAGCAAGGGATACAAGAATCTGAGTAGGAACAGCGTTCATAGCTGCAATATCGCTCAGGTTTACCACAACGGCTTTATATCCTAAGTGCTTTAATGGAACATATCCCAAATTAAAATGCACTCCTTCCGCCAGAACGTCTGTTGTAAGAACTACTTTTTTATTTTCAGGATTAATAACTGCCGCATCATCTCCTACCCCAAGTTCCGAAGATTCATTGGATAGTGGAAAATACTCTGTCAGATGTTTAATAAGACCAAACTCGCCTAATTTTGAAATGGGAGTCAGCTCCTGTGATTTATCTTCAAACATAAAATTTCTTTTTTGTACCAAGTTCAATGAAGTCATATTTTAACGACATTAAACGCTGAACTTTGATTATTGATTAAATTCCGCCGGATCAATATTATGTGGGTGAAAAGGGAATTTTTTGAAATCCTCTTTTGACAGCACTACTGTTTCCGGGGTTTTATATTTATTCATGGCCTCCATCACGTCATCCGGTGGAGTGGTCATTTTTCTCAGCATCATATCAATCCATACCCCTGTTGCTTCAGAGGTTGCACAATGGGCACCATCGGGAGTATAGAATTTATGTACAAAGCGGTAAATAGAGGAATCCTCTGAACATCCATCTATTTCCAGACTTACGATAACCGTCTGATCTGCATAGATTTCTTTAAAAAAAGAATATCTTTCGTGCAGGATCACCGGGCCTATTCCCCATCTGCTCAGTTGGGTAACTCCCATTTTCTCTTTGGTCATAAAGGCCATTCTGGCCTGAGCACAGTATTGTACGTATGATGAGTTGGCTAAATGCTTGTTGGCATCAAGATCACTCCATCGTACTTCGAATTTATGGTAAAATATCATTTGAAAATCGTTTTTAAGATCATAAAATTATATTCTCCAAAAATACTCAAATAAGATGGTTTATAAAAATTGTACTTTTGGAAAAATAATCTTCAGCATAGGATTGCATATACATGAAACAGATCATTATTATCGGAGGCGGTGCCGCAGGCTTTTTCTGTGCATCGAACCTTGACGAAAAGAAATATAATATTACCATTCTTGAACAGAACTCGGATGTCCTTCAGAAAGTGAAAATATCCGGAGGCGGACGCTGTAATGTGACTCATGCCTGTTTTGATCCGAGAGAGCTGGTACAGTTTTATCCCCGTGGAAATAAAGAATTATTAAGCGTTTTTACCAAATTTCAGCCGGGTGATACCATGGAATGGTTCGAGCAGCGTAACGTTCCCCTGAAAATTGAAAACGACAACAGAACTTTTCCTGAAAGCAATTCTTCGCAGACCATTATCAATACTTTTTTGAACGAAACCCAAAAGAAAAATGTCTCTGTGAAGACAAAATGTGTGGTAAAAGAGATTGAGAAGACAGAGGAAAAGTATATTGTAAAAACCAGTTCAGGAGATTTTGAAGCAGATTATATTGTTTATGCTACCGGAAGCTCTCCAAAATCATTAAAGATCATTGAAAATCTGGGTCATAAAATTGTTGATCTTGTTCCATCCCTTTTTACATTCAATAGTAAAGATGAGCTTTTACAGGATATTCCCGGGACCAGTTTTGAAAATGCAGAGATTTCGATTCCTGCATTAAAAACAGAGGAAAGCGGACCTCTCCTTATTACACATTGGGGCCTTTCGGGACCTGCCGTTTTAAAAATTTCTGCGTGGGAAGCCATAAGTCTGGCCAAATCAAAGTATCATTTTGAGATCGAAGTGAATTTTATTTCAAGATCTATGGATGAAGCGGAAGAAAGTTTCCAGAATTTTAAACAATCCAATCCGAAAAAGACGATTGGGCAGGCAAAGATCTTTGAAGTTACCAACAGGTTCTGGCAAAAAGTACTGGATGTTTCAAAAGTTGATCTTAATAAACAAGTCTCTAATATTTCTGGAAAAGAAATGCAGAAAATCCTTGAAAACCTTTGCAAAAAAAAGCTGAAGGTTACAGGAAAATCTACGTTTAAAGATGAGTTCGTGACCGCAGGAGGTGTTGATTTAAAGGAAATTAACTTTAAAAATATGTCCTCAAAAATCCTTCCCAATTTTTATATTGCCGGAGAGGTTCTCAATATAGATGCGGTTACCGGAGGTTTTAATTTTCAGGCATGCTGGAGTGAAAGCTGGCTGATCGCACAGGACTTAAATACCTTAGAATTATGAAAAAGTTATCAATATTAGTTGTATTGCTGGCATTTGGTTTATGTTTTTCTCAAATACAGCACGAACAGACTTCTACAAAAACTTACACCAACAAAGCAGATACGCAACCTGAATTTCCCGGAGGGATCGCCTCGTTCAGAAGTCTTGTTATGAATAAATTGAATTTTAAAGCTTTATCATCACTAACCGGAACAGTAAAGTCAGAAGCTATATTTTTAATTGATTCCAAAGGAGAGATCAGCTCTGTGAACGCAACTGGAGATCATGAAGGTCTTAATAAAGAAGTGGTACGGGCCATCAGTACTATCAGCAGAAAGTGGAAACCTGCCACTTATAAGAATAAACCGGTTGAGTATTGGTATACCACACAAGTATCAGTAAGCCTTGATTAAAAAATATGCTTTCTGCCAAAAAAAACAGTTCAAAACTCTTCAAGATCCTTTTGATTTTAGGATTCGGATATTTCTTTTGGCTGATGCTGAAAATCACTCTTGAATATATTCCTTTCAATCCAAATGTAAGCTTTCTGATGATCAAACAGACGGAAGTTCAGGACAGACCGGAATATCTCGTTTTTTTCTACATCCACGTGTATACCAGTATTTTTTTACTGTTTACCGGATTTTTGGCTATTCTCAGAAAGGATTTCGGAATAAGAAACTTTCACAGGAATATTGGAAAAGTCTATATTTTTTTAATCCTGATTCTGGCTGCACCCTCTGGAATCTACATGGGATTTTTTGCCAACGGAGGCTACCTTTCCAAAATCTCTTTCGTTATTTTAGGGAGTCTTTGGTGGGTTTCTACGTATAAAGCCTATCAGTTTGCAAAACAGAAAAAGTTTAAAGAACATAAGCAATGGATGTGGCGGAGTTTTGCCCTTACTTTATCTGCGATTACCCTACGAATGTGGAAAGTTATTATTGTATATTTATTCCATCCCAATCCTATGGATGTCTATCAGATCATTGCATGGCTGGGCTGGATTCCCAATATCCTTTTGATTGAATATTTAATTACCAAAAAACAGATATGAAAATTTTAAATTACACCCTTACCGCTTTATTGGCAGTTTCTTTAATGAACTGTAAAAAGGACGGAAAAACCAGTGAATCAGGAAAAGATTCTCTAACTGCAAAAAAAGATTCTGTGGTAATCCCGGAGATCTATAAAGAATACTATGGAATTTATACCGGTGAATTTGCCGGCATGGAGAAAATGATTGACGAGTCGGATGGTTCCGAGTACGAAGGAGGATCTTATAAGAGGATTTCTTTAAAAATCAACAAGATAACAAAGGATAGTGTCTATGGGCAAAGCATTGTAAGTGGAAACCAACGTCCTTTCAGAGGGGTCTTTAATGAAGCTTCAAAATTATTTGTCCTGGATGAGCCGGGAAATGATAAGACTGATGGCCGGTTTGAAGTAAAGCTCAATGGCGACAGCTTAACCGGAAAATGGAACGCTTTCAATAAAACAGCCGTAAAAGCACCTGTTAAAACCCTGAAATTAGCAAAAAAAGAATTTGTTTATAACCCGAATTTCATGCTGGATAAAGATTCCAATCTGGTAGACTGGTCTAATCCGAAAGACTTTGTAGAAAAGTACACCGATGAGGAAACCGGAAAAACAGAAAGCTATAAAACCTCTAAAAACAGGGTGGCCTCTGAAGCCATATTCAGGCTTAATGCTTCCAAGCAGAAACTAACAGAAAAGGATCTTAAAAACTTAAGAAAACTGGATCTTGAGATCATCAAAAATTCTGTATTTGCCAGACACGGTTATTCTTTCAAAAAGGAAACCTATAGAAACTTCTTTGAACAAACAGACTGGTATATCCCTGTTTCCAGTAATGTAGATAACGAACTTTCTCCCATGGAAAAAGAAAATGTTGCCTTATTAAACCGCTTTACCAAGTATGCTGAAGATAAATATGACAGTTTTGGAAGATAAAAGTAAACTCATGAAAAAATATCTGCTTTTATCACTTGTGTTTTTAGGTTTATTTTCTGCCGAGGCACAACAGGACCTACTTACTAGCACACGTCCAAAGGCGAATTCTGTTTCTTCTCCCCATGCTCAGTCAAAAGATAAAAATCCTGAGTTTCCAGGCGGATTACAAGCTTTTCGAAAGGAATTTGTAAGCAACTTTCAAACACAGACTTTACTTGCATCGGGGATTAAAGAAGCTTCCGCTACGGCAATGTTTGTTGTAGAAAAGGATGGCAGCATGTCTGATATAAAAATAGAAGCTTACAAAAATGAAATCATAAGGGATGAGTTCCTAAAAGCGCTCAAAAAAATCAATACAAAATGGATTGCCGGTGAAAAAGACGGTGAAAAAGTGAGGATCAGAATGAGACAGCCCCTGATTTTTAAGACTGTAAAATAAATGCATCAATCTCAATAGAAAGCCTTCAGTTTTTTGAGGGCTTTATTTGTACAAGGACATATAGAAACAGACAGCCTACGGCGTAGCACAAAATGTCAATCCATGAGAAAGAATTTCCGATCACAATATACATCAGGCTTCCGGGTTTGAAACCCAGTTTTTCTGCAATATTGAAATATTGGGCAAATTCTATCACAAAGGAAAACGCCAGGATGCCGAGAATAAGCTTCCGGTCATTGCTTACCTTTATAAAACTCTTTACGAGGGTATAAAGAAGTATTACTACAATAACATCACCGAGATAGGCCCTAATAAAAAAGACATTCTTCAGTTCGGTAGCAATTACTACTTCTGTCAGGAAAATAAAAATACTAAGAAACAGATATTTCAGGTTCAATTTAAATTTCATATGGATCATGTATACTGGATGCAGCCTTTATTATTATAAAATATAGGCCATAAAAAATCGGCATTCAATGAACACCGATCATAATTTTAGGCAAATATATTATTTCTTTACTTTGATCGTGCATCCGATAGCAACAGTTTTTGACATTTTCACCGGCTCTCCTTTGAGTAAAGCGTTGACAGCATCCTGAACATAATATTCAGATACATCATTCGGGTTATCATAATTATTGTCGATGGCACCAATATATTTTACAATATTTTTTCCATTTTCTCTCTGCAGTACAAAAACATGAGGTGTTTTTGTTGCTCCGTACTGAGGATAAATTTTCTGACCTTCATCCACTAAATAAGGAAAGGTAAACCCTTTCTGTTTGGCTCTTTCAATCATCTGCTGATAACCGTCTTCAGGCTGCACATTAGGATCATTGGGATTAATGGCAATTACCGGATACCCCTGATTTTTAAACTTTTTATCCAGTTCTACAATTCGGTCTTCATACTTCTTTGCATAGGGGCAATGGTTGCAGGTAAAAACTACAATGAAGCCTTTAGCACTTTTAAAATCACTTAACGAGACCATTTTGCCATCAATATTTTTCAGCTTAAAATCCGCGGCTTCGTCTCCTACTTCATACCCTTTTGAGTTTACTTTTTCATGCTGAGAGGAATGATTCTTATCATTCATTGTGGTGAAACTCAGCAGTCCCAAACCAATGGCGAATGTTGCTAATAAATTTTTTAAATTTCTCATATTCAATTATTTATTGTAGATTTTCTGTAATTATTTTTTCAAGCTCTTCTTTACCCATTTCTCCATCATTGAAATACACTTTTTCTCCATTTTTATAAAAAATAGTAACCGGAATATTTCCATCCCAGTTTTTTTCAAATTTCGGAATCCAGGTATTCATTCTTTTAATATCATCAAGCAAAACAACCTCGGCTGTGATGTTTTTAGTTTTAATAAATTTTAAAACCCTTTCTTTATCTACCAACCTGTCTAATGAAACCAGAATCATTTTAAATTTCGGATTACCGGCATACTGATTATTCACTTCCATAAAATGAGGCAGCTCTTTTACACAGGGAGCACAGGTAGTTGCCCAAAAATTAACAATAAGAAACCGGGAATCCTCCTGATGAATGCGTTTTTCAAGCTCTTCATATTTCATTACTTTCACTTCCGTTTGCTGGGCCTTGAAAATTGAAACAAATAGAAACAAAGTTATTATTGTTATTAAATTTTTCATATCCAAATGTAATAAAATATTATAAATCAGTCTTCTGCTCAGCCTACACATATTTAATTCTCTATTTTTTATTTTACACACAAATTGATGTTTTATTTTTACGATCAGATTCTTTTTTTTGATATTTTTACACTCATTAAATAAAAGATAATGAAAAAAACTTATTTACTTCTGCCAATTTTCTTTTTGGCTTCATGCTCCAGCAGTGATGATGATATTGAAGCAGTGCTCAATAACGGCAATAATAACAATAACAATAATAATACCCCTGTTCTGGTCACCAAGATGGTAGCAGATGGAGATGTATCTACCTATACCTATAACGGAACCAAATTATCTGAATCTAAAAACCTCACGGACGGAACTGTTACAACCTTTTTCTATACAGGAGATCTGATTACGAAGTCTGTTACCTCTGGATCCAATTCTACCTATACTACGACTTACACTTATGATGGCAGCAGCAGATTAAGTAAAAAAGCAACGGTACATACAGCTACTAACCTTTCATCCACTACAGAAATCATATATACTTATCCATCACCCAATAATGTAAAAATGGTGGTTACTTTATCTACAGGTGGATCCAGTGTGACAAAAGCATATACCAGAAATGCAATATTAAATGCAGATGGTTCAATTAAAAACTGGACAGAAACTGTGACAAGCCCACTCCCATCAGGGGGATTTGATACAGGAAATGGCATCTTACAACCTATCGTTTATGATACAAAAAATGCTCCTTTCAAAAATGTAACAGGGTATTTGAAACTGATGGATCAGGAAGATGAAAACGGATCAGCCCATAATGTCACAGACTACAAAAATGTGATCCAATATTCTATTTCTACAGGAACCGAATGGACCATATTCAGCTCCATTTACGTTTACAATGCAAGTGGCTATCCTATAAAAGATACCCGGAAATATTATGATAAGACGGGCAGCTCTGTTACCAATACAGAAGTCACCACTTATGAATACAATCATTTATAATACAGGAGAGCTTAGGCTCTCTTTTTTATTGCAAAGAATAGCTATTTTACTCACAATCAGTAGAATTAATTGATAAAATTTGTATATTAGCATACAACCAAATTAAAATTATCATGAAAAAATCAACCCTTCAAAAAAGAAAACTTTCAAAAAAAGAAATGAAAGAAATCAGTGGAGCAAGACCACACTGCCCATTGGTATTGAGCTGTTTTGACCCGAATACAGGACAGGAAATGTCTGGAGTGTACGGCATTCAGGACGGACCTTGCTGTTAATTATCTCAGCGTAAACAAGAACATGTAAACCTATAACTTTAATCCAAATCATTATGAAAAGTTCAGACATTCAAAAGAGAAAACTCACGAAGAATGAGTTGAAAGAAATCAATGGTGGTGCCGCTGCTTGTGCAGAAGGCCTATGTAAACTTAGAGGAGTAAGCCATTTTTTAATTATTGGCCCTAGAGGTGCAGATGGATACTGCTGCTAACGACAATAAAATTTAAAAAAATGATTGGATTACCCTCCAATCATTTTTTTTATAGAATTCAGTTTCATTAAAGCTTCAATAGGTGTCAGTGTATTGATATCTATTTTCGTCAGTTCTTCACGGATATTCTCCAAAACAGGATCATCCAGCTGGAAGAAAGAAAGCTGCATATTTTCTTCTGTTACCCTTTTAATATTCTCAGATGTTCCTCCGCCCTGAGTTCTGCTTGCTTCAAGGGTTTTCAGTATTTCATTGGCTCTGTTGACTACTTTTGCAGGCATTCCCGCCAGCTTTGCAACGTGGATACCAAAACTATGCTCACTTCCACCCGGAATCAGTTTTCTTAAGAAAATAATATTTCCTTTATTTTCCTGAATAGAAACGTGGAAATTTTTCACCCTTTCAAAATTCACGGTCATTTCATTCAGCTCATGATAATGGGTTGCAAATAAGGTTTTAGCCTGTGTAGGATGCTGATGAAGATATTCTGCTATAGCCCAGGCAATAGAAACCCCATCATAAGTAGATGTTCCGCGTCCGATCTCATCCAAAAGAATAAGGCTTCGTTCGGAAATATTGTTCAGGATATTAGCCGCTTCATTCATTTCTACCATGAAAGTGGATTCACCCGCAGAAATATTATCTGTAGCCCCTACCCTGGTAAAAATTTTATCCAACAGCCCGATTTCAGCATGTTTCGCAGGAACAAAGCTTCCGATCTGTGCCAAAAGACATACAATGGCCGTCTGACGTAATATTGCCGATTTACCGGCCATGTTAGGCCCTGTAACCATAATGATCTGCTGTGAATCTTTGTCTAAGAAAATATCATTCGGAATATATTTTTCTCCTAAAGGAAGTGCATTTTCAATAATCGGATGCCTAGCTTCCTGCAGGTCAATAGCATATCCGTCATTCAAAACAGGTTTTGTATAACTTTCAGAAACAGCCAGTTCCGACAACCCGGAAGCTACATCAAGCTGAGCAATGATATTGGAATTCTCCTGAATCTGGTCAATATAAACCATTGTTTCAGCACAAACATTTCTGTAAAGCTCATTCTCCAGGACACTTATTTTCTCTTCAGCACCCAGAATCTGGCTTTCATATTCTTTTAATTCTTCCGTAATATACCGCTCCGCATTCACAAGGGTTTGTTTTCTTAACCAGTCATTGGGAACTTTATCTTTATGGGTATTTCTGACTTCAATATAATATCCGAAAACATTGTTAAAATCAATTTTAAGACTTGTAATTCCTGTTCTTTCTATTTCCCGCTGGCACATTTCATCAAGGAATCCACGGCCTTTGTTTTGAAGACCTCTCAATCTGTCAAGCTCTTCAGAAACATCATTTTTAATGACATTTCCTTTGGCTATGCTTACCGGAAGTTCTTCATTAAGATTATTCTGTAAAAACTTAATCAGCTCTTCCAGGTCATACAGAGGTTCCAGCCAGGCCAATACATCGGCATGTGGATGCAGGAGCCCTTTTATTGTATGAATATTGATTAAACTTTGACGAAGGTAGCCCAGCTCTTTCGGAGAGATTTTTTCAGCCGCCAGCTTTCCCATTAACCTGTCCAGGTCAGAAATTGATTTTAATAGCTGGCAGATCTCATATTTCAACCCGTCATTTTCATTTAAGAAATCTATCAGGGAAAGTCTTCTCATAATCTCATCCACAGATTTTAAAGGAAGGATAATTCTCCTTCTCAACAGCCTCCCTCCCATGGGAGTAGACGTTTTATCTATAATATTCAACAGTGATTTCCCCTGTGGATTGCTTGGATACACAATCTCCAGATTCCTTAAGGTAAAATTATCCATCATCAGATAATCTTCCTGAGGAATAACCTGAAGTTTGGTAATATGAGCAAGCAGGTTATGATGGGTATCTTCTACCAGATAGGCAAAAATAGCCCCTGCTGCAGTAATGGCTAAAGGCAGGTTTTCTACCCCAAACCCCTTTAAAGAAGACGTTTTAAAATGGTTCGTCAATTTCTCATAGGCAAAATTATATTGGAAAGCCCAGTCTTCAAGTTTAAAAGCATTTTTATTTTTAAACTGTTCCGGAATCTGGACACTCCTCTGGTATATAATTTCACTGGGATCAAAGGTACTGACGATATGTAAAAGCTTCTCGAGATTCCCTTCACTCACCAAAAATTCTCCTGTAGAAATATCTACCAGCGCAATTCCATATTTCTCTTTCTCTTTGTGTAAAGAAAGCAGGAAATTGTTCTTTTTTGAATTTAATACCTGGTCATTGAATGTCACTCCGGGAGTAACCAGTTCCGTTACCCCTCTTTTTACAATTCCTTTTACCATTTTCGGATCTTCCAGCTGGTCACAAATTGCCACTCTCATCCCTGCTCTTACCAGTTTGGGTAAATAAGAGTCTACGGAATGATGGGGAAATCCCGCCAATTCTATGCTTCCGTCCCCGTTGGCTCTTTTTGTAAGGACAATTCCCAGAATCTGAGAGGTTTTCACGGCATCCTGCCCAAAAGTTTCATAAAAATCCCCTACTCTGAAAAGTAAAAGTGCATCAGGGTATTTAGCCTTGATGGTATTATATTGAGTCATTAACGGAGTTTCCTTCTTCAATTTTGCCATAGTAAAAAATGAGCCCCAAATTTAAAGAAATAAATCCATGGTTACAGAATTGTTTATCGGTTAATCTCTGATATACTTTTCCCTATCAGGAATTAATTGTATTTTCACCTTAAAATACAGTCTATGGAATTTCCTGTGTTAGAAACTGAAAGACTTCTGCTGCGCCAACTTACCCCTGAAGACTCAAAAGACCTTTTTGAGTATTTTTCTTTGGAGGAAGTAATGAAATATTATGATCTGGAAGCATTCAAAACAGAAGAAGATGCGGTAAACATTATCCGGCACTTTAACAGTGAATTTGAAAAAGGAAAGGGATTCCGATGGGCGCTGGAACTGAAATCTGAAAATAAGGTAATAGGCACCTGTGGCTATCACAACTGGTATCCGGAACATTTCAGAGCAGAGATTGGCTATGAACTGAATCCCATATTCTGGAGACAATCCTATATGAAGGAAGCTATTCTTCCTATTTTAACATTCGGGTTGGAGAGTATGCAATTACACCGTGTAGATGCTTTTATCGATCCGGAGAATATCTCTTCCGAAAAACTTTTATCTTCCTTAAACTTTAATGAAGAAGGTACTTTAAAAGACTATTTCTTTGAAAAAGGAAAATTCGTGGATGCGAAACTTTTTGGACTGATCAATAAATAACCAGAATTTAAAGTAAAAGATAAGATAAAACGCAAGGATCACAAAGAAACTAATTTTCAGCATTTTTTTCGTCAGCAAAGGCGTTACACTTATCAAAGTATTATAATGGTTTAGCTGAGTGTAACGCCTTTGCGAACCCTTATAAAATTAATATATTAGAATCTTGCGAGCTTAGCGTTAAAACCAAACATTCTAAACTTCGATAGGTTACTTTTCAGTTTTCAAATGTTTTTCCAAGGCTTCAGAGCTTTTTTTATACGCCCATTTTTGTTTATAATTTACCCAATCAGCCTTAAAAAGTTTACGCATAAGTTTATCGGTATATCTCATAATGAAAACATGGTACAGCATATTGGCAAAAACCTTTGGCTTATTGGGAAGTGCCCTCAGGGATAATGAAAAGCCAGGCTCCAGATATCTGTTGAAATGCCAGAATGCTCCCGGAATAAAAAGGGCATCACCATGTTCCATGAAAATTTCATATCCTTCCGCATATTTCAATGCCGGAAATTTTTCATAATCCGGATTCTCATAGTCCAGATCATAGATAGTATGAACAGATAACGGCACTTTATATAAAAAGGCAGACTGCTTCTGATCAAATAATAAAATCCTCTTCTTCCCTTCAAAATGAATATGCATAAAGTCTCCCAGGTCCACATCATAATGCATTAAAACATGTGCCTCACTTCCTCCAAAAAAAAGCGTAGGAAGTCTTTTAAAAAACTTTATCCCCAAATCCGGATATGTAAAATTCTTAAGCAGTTCCGGAAGCCTGTCTGTAATGATATAAAAAAAAATGCGAAGATCTGAAGGCTTAGTTTTTATGGTATCAATATAATCCTTCATTTTCATCTTTGTTACCGGAGCATCTGAATTTTTAGCAGCATCAGCCGGTTTATTATCATATAACGGAACTTCCTGCTCACCGGCTTTTCTACGGATATAGTCCAGATTCCACTGATCAAAAGCTTCCCATCGGCTGGCAAAATTTTTAATCAGAAGAGGTTTTTGTTTTTTAAAATAATTCTTTTGAAAATCTTCTTTACTGATATCATTGACTACATCTACGTTTTCGAGGATCATTATTTTGATATTTTGTGCGAAATAAAAATAGTGATTTTTTGAAACCTGCGGAAACGTTATAGAAAGTAAAGATGACAAATAACAAAGAGACAGAAGATTAGAGACACTATTTATCCATTACATAAGCCTGCCAGAAAAAGGATAGAATGAATTACAATCGTTTATTTTAATACATATAGTAACACCGAAATTATTCCTCCAAAAATAATAACAGCACAGCCCTGAGGACTTCCAGAGCCTTTTTTTCTGCCAAAAGTATTTACATAATGCCCACTCACCCATGTTCCATTTTTTTTGAAATGCCCTTTTCTATAATAGCCCATTTTATTTTTTTAACAAAATAAAGAGCTTTATCAGAATATATTTTACGGTTTCCCGTACGTGAACACTAATTGAAAAAAAATTATATTTGTAGTATACGCGAATTTATGAGAGCATATAATACCAAACATTTCCTTAAAATACTTTTCAGCTTACACAAAAGTGACACTTTAAAAATACTTTTCCCAAGCATGATTCTTATAGGATTATATTCCTGGGGGATTCAATATTTAGAAGTGGAATATTTTCACCTGACTTCAAAATCAGGGATCAGTAATGTAGGAATGATCCACTCCTTACTGGGGTTTGTGCTATCGCTCTTATTGGTTTTTAGGACCAATACCGCGTATGACAGATGGTGGGAAGGAAGAAAATTATGGGGAAAGCTGGTGAATGATTCCAGAAATTTTGCGGTAAAAATAAATACAATTCTGGGTGACAGCCG
Organism: Chryseobacterium sp. Bi04; assembly: GCF_918698085.1. Classification (GTDB taxonomy): domain Bacteria; phylum Bacteroidota; class Bacteroidia; order Flavobacteriales; family Weeksellaceae; genus Chryseobacterium. The sequence goes on along the minus strand of NZ_CAKKLP010000001.1, from coordinate 486,804 downwards.
TCAGGATGCTGAGCAGATCGCAAGATATTTAAAATTTTTCCCTCACTTTTTGGCAAAACATCTTTCCAAAGAATCTACAAGGCTGGTTTTGGATGAGGATTATTCTGAGATTGAACAATCATTAAAAAACCATGGGCCAAGCGAAATTGTTATCCTTTTAAGCCATAAACTGAATCAATTAAAAAAAGAAGGTAAAGTTTCAGAGATTGAAATGGTTTATCTGGATACTCAGCTATCTGGCTTTTTGGATGTATGCGGAGGCTGCGAAAGAATTAAAAATACTCCTATCCCTTATTCATATTCCTCTTTTATTAAGAAATTTATTATTCTGTATGTCTTTGCCCTTCCCATTGCGTATGTCATTACTATCGGGCTGTTTATGATTCCCCTTACGGTCTTTGTATATTATGTCCTGATGAGTTTAGAGCTTATTGCAGAAGAAATTGAAGATCCTTTTAATAATGATGAAAATGACATTCCTATGGAGATGCTGGCACAGAATATTGAAAAAAATGTTCATCAGATTATGGGTAGAAAATAAGAAATCAACCTTTTAAAGGCTGATTTCTTTAAGTTCACCGTCTGCTTTAATTTCAACAAACTTACTTTCCCGGTTAGCCGCAGAATATCCGTAGAAAAATGTATTGTATATAGGAGTAGAATACATATAGCCTCCCATACCATTGTAAGTATCTGTTGTGCCTGTTTGTTTCTGATAATTTGCCGTTGCCGTAAAATTGATAATTGTTTCAAGATAATACTTTCCTGGCTTCAGTTTTTCAAACTTAAATCTACCCCGGTCATCTGTTAATGCTTCTACTCTGTATTTAAAAGCATCTTCGGACATATAAACGGTAGTTTTTTTATTTTCATACTTCTTTCTCATATTATAAAACTCCTCAAAATAAGGGGTTACCGGAAAAAGCATAACCACCGTTCCTTGTCTGGCATAATGCTTTTCTCCCAATAGGGGCTTAATGCCAAACGTCGTTTTTTGCTTTGTAGAAGCTACTCCTTCAATGGTAGAATTTCCAAATGCCAACATATCTCTGGCAAGTTTTTTATCAAAAAAAGCTTGGGGATAATACGTATTCTGAGCGTGCAAATAAATAAAGCCCAGCATCAATATGAATAAAGTAAGTAATTTTTTCATAGTATATTTTTGAACCAAATATAAGTATTTTAGTATTTTTGAAATAAAAATAGCTATGAAATACTTTTTTATATTACTTTTCTCCGCATCTGCTGCTCTTTCAGCTCAGAAACCCTGCGGCTATAAAGACGGATTACAGGAAGGAAGCTGTAAAGAATTTTACGAAAATGGACAGGTAAAAAATGTGGTAGAATGGAAAAAGGGAAAGATAGATGGTGACGCTGTTTATTACCACGACAATGGTAAAGTAAAGGCCAAGGGAGAAAATAAAAAAGGATATAAATATAAAACCTGGGAGTATTACGACAAAAATGGCATTCTTACCTCTAAAGAATATTACAGAAACGGCGAAAAAAATATCTATGATGATAGTTCTACCGCTACATTCTACTTTCCCAATGGGAAAATAAATGAGGTTTCCAATTATAAATTCGGGAAACTGGATGGGGCGAGCACCCTTTATCACGAAGACGGAAAAACGATAAAACAGGTGGGGCAACATGAAAAAGGACTGGCTGAAGGGAAATGGAAAACGTATTATCCCTCCGGAAAACTAGAACGGGAAACGGAATTAGTCAATGATAAACGCAATGGCAACAGAATTTATTACCGGGAAGACGGAAGCATTGAAAAAACAGAGGTCTACAGAGACGGAAAATTAATCTCAACAAAATAATACAATTGGTACAGAAACTAAAGCTGGAAGAGCTTAACAGAATAGATGTTGAAACATTTAAAAAAGTAGAAAAGATTCCATTGGTTATCATTTTAGATAATCTCAGAAGCATGCATAATGTAGGAGCAACCTTCAGAACAGCAGATGCTTTTCTGATTGAAAAAATAATTCTTTGTGGAATCACTCCTCAGCCACCCCATCGTGAGATCCATAAAGCGGCATTAGGAGCTACAGAAAGTGTAGACTGGGCACATGAAAAGGATATTAATATCACTATTGCTGATTTGAAAAGCAGAGATTACGAAATTATAGGGATTGAACAGACTACCAACAGTCAGATCATTACAGACTTTACCATTGACCGGTCAAAAAAATACGCCCTTATTTTAGGAAATGAAGTAGAAGGAATAAGTGATGAGGCATTACCCAATATTGATGTTTTTCTGGAAATTCCACAGCTTGGTACAAAACACTCTCTTAATGTAAGTGTATGTGGGGGAATTGTCATGTGGGAATTTGCAAAAGCCCTAAAATAAAAAAACTGCATATGTCATTAATAGACAGTGCAGTTTGAAATAAATCTAATAAAAAGTAAAAATGAAAGGCGACAAAGGTACTTTTTTTTTCGGCACGAACAAATTTTGAGGTCATTTTTTTTGACTGATCACAAAAAAAGTCGCGTTTTCAGAAAAAGATTCATTTAATTTTTTATAAATTAGCACAATGTTTATCAAGGACTATATCTCAAAAGACTTTCCGTGTTTTAGCTTATCTGACTCAATAGAGTCAGCAAGGAATATGTTGGAAGACTTTGGATATTCCCATATTTTCATTAAAAAATCCCACCATTTTTATGGGGCCATCGCCAAAGACTTCCTTTATGAGGAAGATGGAGGCACGCTGAAGGATCTTGAACACCAGCTTGAGCGGTTTGCCATTCTGGAAGACAGCAATGTTATGGATAGCATCCGGCTGTTTTATACATTCAGCTCTAATGTGATCCCTGTAATCAATAAGAATGAAAAATATTTAGGGTATATTACCTGTGAAGATGTTTTTCAGGACCTTTCCCGATATCCGTTATTTTCAGAAACCGGAGCTATTCTTACCATAGAAACTCCTGCCAGAAAATATTCAATGACCGAGATCGCCAATATTATTGAAAGCAATAACTCAAAATTTTATGGCGGATTTATAAGCTTTATGTCTGATGAGGTCATTCACATCACCATAAAGATCAGTAATGAAAACCTGGCCTCGATAGATTCTACTTTTGACCGGTATGATTACAGAATTGTTGAGAAATATTATTCTGATGAGAAATCCGATCTGTTTAAAGACCGATTTGGTTTTTTTCAAAAATTTATAGAAATATAACATGAAGGCAGCTATATATTCTCAGAAAAAAGATCTTGATACTTTTTTATACTTAAGCAAGTTTATCTCTGAGCTTGAAAGCAGAGGTGTAAAATCCGTTCTGTATGATGAAATGGCTGAAGCGCTTCAATTTTCGAAAATTTTCGAAACTTTTAACAATAAGCAGGATCTTGTGGATAAAGAAGTGGATCTTTTCTTCACTTTTGGTGGAGACGGAACCATTGTTAATTCTTTAACCTTTATCGAAGATCTTGAGATCCCTGTCGTAGGAGTCAATACCGGAAGACTGGGATTTTTAGCTTTTTTCACCAAAGAAGAAGCATTCAAAGAATTAGATTCTATCTTAAAAGGAGATGTAAAAACAAGCCGCCGTTCTGTGATAGAAGTGGTTTCTCCAAAGCTGAAAGACTCTTTCCCTTATGCACTCAATGACGTTACCGTTTCCAGAAAGGAAACAACATCAATGATTACTGTAGATTCATTCATCAATAATGAATTTCTGAATGTATTTTGGGGAGATGGCGTGATTATTTCAACACCCACCGGCTCTACTGCCTATTCATTAAGCTGCGGAGGCCCTATAATCTCTCCCAATAATGAAAACTTTGTCATTACCCCAATTGCTCCTCACAACCTGAATGTGAGACCCTTAGTAGTGAATGATAAAGTGGAAATAAAATTCAAAGTGGAAAGCCGTGTACCACAGTATTCTCTTTCCTTAGATTCCAGGTTGATACACATTGAAACAGATAAGGAAATCATCATCAGGAAGGCAAGTTTTCAGCTTCTTCTGGTACAGCCGAATAATTTAAGTTTCTACGAAACCATTCGCCAGAAGCTACTTTGGGGAAGAGACAAAAGAAATTAGTCATTTCCTAAAAATGATTACCTTTACAGGAATAAAAACACCTAATAAATTTATAATAAAAAGTAAAACATGAGCAGAATTTTTCCGGCAGGAGTTGCCACAGGTCAGTTAGTTACTGATATTTTTCAGTATGCTAAAGAAAACAAATTTGCATTACCTGCAGTCAATGTAATTGGATCAAGCAACGTAAACGCTACTATGGAAACAGCAGCAAAATTAAATGCTCCTGTAATTATCCAGTTTTCAAATGGCGGAGCTGCTTTCAATGCAGGAAAAGGATTAAGTAATGACGGACAAAAGTCTGCCATCTTAGGAGCTATCGCAGGAGCAAAACATATCCATACGCTGGCAGAAGCTTACGGAGCAACGGTAATTTTACACACAGACCACTGTGCTAAGAAATTACTTCCTTGGATCGACGGATTAATGGATGCTAACGAAGAATTCTTCAAGCAGACAGGAAAATCTCTTTACTCTTCTCACATGCTGGACCTTTCTGAAGAATCTTTGGAAGAAAATCTTCACATCTCAGCTGAATATTTCGAAAGAATGGCTAAACTTAAAATGACGCTTGAAGTAGAAATAGGAGTTACAGGAGGAGAAGAAGACGGTGTTGACAATTCAGACGTTGATAATTCTAAATTATATACTCAACCGGAAGATGTAGCCTATACGTATGAAAAACTAAAAGCTATTTCTGACAACTTTACTATTGCAGCTGCATTTGGTAATGTACACGGAGTTTACAAGCCAGGAAACGTAGTTCTTACTCCAAAAATCCTTGACAATTCTCAGAAATATGTTCAGGAAAAGTTCGGAACTGCTGCCAAGCCGATCAACTTTGTATTCCACGGAGGCTCAGGATCTACCTTAGAAGAAATCAGAGAAGCTATCGACTATGGAGTCATCAAAATGAATATCGATACTGACCTTCAGTTTGCATATACAGAAGGAGTAAGAGATTATATGGTAAACAATATTGATTATTTAAGAGCTCAAATCGGAAACCCTGAAGGAGAGGAAAAACCTAACAAAAAATTCTACGACCCAAGAGTTTGGGTAAGAAAAGGTGAGGATACATTCTCTACAAGATTGGTGAAAGCATTTGAAGATTTAAATAACGTAAATACTTTAAAATAAATTTGTAAAAAGTAAAATGTATAAAGTACAGGGTAATCATAACACTCTGTTTTTATACATTTTGCATGATACATCGTACATTAATACAAATAAAAAATGGCATTCGACTGGTTTAAAAGAAAAGCAAAAAACATTACCACTTCTACTGATGAAAAAAAGGATGTTCCAAAAGGCCTTTGGCATCAGACTCCATCTGGAAAAGTTGTGGAACACGATGAACTAAAGAGAAATAACTATGTTTCTCCTGAAGACGGATTTCATGTGAGAATAGGAAGTGCAGAATTTTTTGACATCCTTTTTGACGGAGGTAAATTTACCGAACTGGATGCTAATGTTGAAAGTATTGATATCTTAAACTTCAAAGATACAAAGCCGTATAAAGACCGTTTAAAAGAAGTAAAAGCTAAAACAAAACTTACAGATTCCATCAGAAATGCTGTAGGTACTGTAAAAGGAACTGAAATGGTGGTTTCTTGTATGGATTTTGCTTTCATAGGAGGATCTTTAGGTTCTGTAATGGGTGAAAAAATCAGAAGAGCAGTAGATTACTGTATTCAGCACAAACTTCCTTATATGATCATCTGTCAGTCTGGAGGAGCAAGAATGCAGGAAGCTACTTATTCTTTGATGCAGCTGGCTAAGGTTCAGGCTAAACTAGCTCAGCTTTCAGAAGCGGGGCTTTTATATATCGCCTACCTTTGTGATCCTACTTTTGGTGGAATTACAGCTTCTTTCGCTATGACGGCTGATATCATCATGGCTGAACCGGGAGCTCTTATCGGGTTTGCGGGACCAAGAGTTATCCGTGAAACGATCGGAAGAGATTTACCGGAAGGATTCCAGACATCAGAATTCTTACAGGAAAAAGGATTTGTAGACTTTATTGTAAAAAGAACTGAAATTCAGGATACTGTAGCTAAAACAGTTAATTTTTTAGCGGTAAAAGCATAGTATCTTTAATCTAAACAATACAATCTCTCTCTAATTGGGGAGAGATTTTTATTTATGAGGACTTTTAAAATAATTTTTGATACCATCCGGAGTATGAGCTTTAAAAAGATTATGCGTCTTTTATCGCTTGTTCTCCCCCATCCTCTTTTTGCCATATTAAGCTTTCATGCTACCGTTCAGGCTTTCGCCATTGCACAGAAGAAATTCCCTGAAACAGCCTCTAATAATGGCATAGGAAATGCCTTCAGGCATGCATTATGGTCTTGTTTCATCACCTCATACTGCTGTAAGGTTTCTTCCCCTAAAAAAGCACTGGATTTTTGCAAAAGAATGACGGATATGCATGAAGAACTGTTTCCCAATAAACCTTTGGAAACCAAAATGGACCTTCATAATAACAAAATCGGAATGGATTATTTCATGGAGCTCCTGCCTGGTATTCACCGTCAGTTCTTTGAAAAAAGTTTCTTCATTGATGGGTTGGTAAAAAAAATGGACGATGCCAAAGTACTGAAAAATCTGGATGATGATTTTGAAGGTCATCTGGTTTATCTTGAAGAGTAATATTTTTTGTTTTAAACGCAGAGAATACGCAAAGGGATGATAAATCCTTATGCATATTTTCGGTCGCAAAGGCACTTCGCTCAGCAAGGATCTCTAACTTATGAACTCTGCTAAGTGCTAACTCCGCTGCGATCGTAATTTTTACTTCCCAATAAAATCTTGGCGAACATAGCGTTAAAATAAATCAGCATACAAAAGGTGGAAATCAAAGATTTTTAAAGATTAAGGACTTTTCTCAGCTGCATGATATTTATTTTACAGAAACTAAAGTGTTTAATTCTTTTATCCCCTTTGTGGTTTAAAGTATTTTTGATAAGTTTAAACAATTAATTAAATCGGATGGTTCTCAGCAGAATTTGGTCGGCTTTTATTATCATCGCCATAGCCATTGCAAGTATAAAATACATTTCATCAAGTCACTACAAAACCATTTTCAATGATATGGTGGTAGGGAAAGGTGGAGATACAGTTCAAATTGCATCACAGCAGATGAGCGCCCTCACTCCCATTGTCAGAGACAGCCTGATGAAGAAAAATGATTTTGCAGACAGCAGAATTCACTATAAGACAGACTCTTTAACGCAGAATGTAAAGGTTTACCGTATTCAGGAAGCTGATGGTGTCATTGGAACTTCGGAAACAGCCGTAAAAATATGTATTGGCCTTATTGGTATCATGACCCTTTTCATGGGGTTCATGAGCATTGCTGAAAAAGCAGGAGGAATTAATCTTCTGAGCCGTTTCATTCAACCTTTTTTCTCAAAGCTCTTTCCCGATATTCCTAAAAATCATCCCGCTTTCGGACATATGCTGATGAATTTCAGTGCCAATCTTTTGGGACTTGATAATGCGGCAACGCCTTTTGGGTTAAAAGCCATGGAAAGTTTGCAAAGCTTAAATCCCAATAAAGATACTGCCAGCAACTCTCAGATCATGTTTCTCTGCCTTCATGCCGGAGGAATGACCCTGATTCCCGTATCCATTATCGCTATCAGGGCATCAATGGGCTCAAAAACACCTACTGATATCTTTCTTCCCTGTATGATTGCTACTTTTGCAGCAACATTGGCCGCCATGATTATCGTTTCTTTATATCAGAAGATCAATCTGCTTCGGCCGGTAGTTATTGCCTATGTAGGAGGAATTTCTGCAGTGATTGCTTTACTGGTAGTTTATCTCGTACAGCTAAGCAAGGATGAACTGGACGATTTCAGCAAAGTATTGAGCAACGGACTGATTCTCTTTATATTCCTGGCTATTGTACTGGGTGCCGTTTATAAGAAAATCAATGTTTTTGATGCTTTTATTGAAGGAGCAAAAGAAGGTTTTACCACCTGTGTAAAGATTATCCCTTATTTAGTGGGAATGTTAATTGCCATCTCGTTATTAAGAACTTCCGGTGTTTTTGATGTAATCATCGACGGAATGAAATGGGTTGCCAACGTTGCCAGCCTTGATCCCCGATTTGTTGATGGACTTCCAACAGCACTCATCAAACCTCTATCCGGTTCCGGAGCAAGAGGAATGATGGTGGATACCATGAGTACTTTTGGACCCGACAGCTTCCAGGGACAGCTTGCTGCCGTTCTGCAGGGAAGCTCTGATACCACATTCTACGTAATCGCCGTTTATTTTGGCGCCGTAGCGGTAAAGAACACGAGATACACGGTAATTGCCATGCTTCTCGCCGATCTTGTGGGTATTATTACGTCTATTGCTCTAGCTTATTTGTTTTTTGCATAACCAGTTGATAGTTGCCAGGTATTAGTTTTAACTGTTAAAAAGTTATTAATGAGCTACGAAAAACTTGATATTTATAATATTGCTTTTGAGTTGTTTATTGAAACACACCAGCTTTCTCTTATATTACCAAAATATGAGATATATGAGCTGGGCAGCCAGCTAAGACGGCCCGCAGATTCTGTTGTGACCAATATTGCTGAAGGATATGGAAGAAATAATTACAAAGGAGACTTTATCAAGATTTCTTACCTACTCTCAAGCCAGCTGTGATGAAACAGTATGCCATCTATCAAAAATAATAAGGCTTTACCCGGAATTAAGTACAGGCTTTAAAGAAAAAGCCGAGCAATACAAACTCTTAGGAGGAAAAATTAACAACTTTATAAAATACGTCCGGCTAAGCTGGCGAACATAACTACATAATCAGCAACTAGCAACTAGCAACTAGCAACTAGCAACTAGCAACTAGCAACTAGCAACTAGCAACAAAAATAACCCATTATGATTACAGATAAAGAATTTACCCTAAGACTCATCCGTCAATTGACCCAGGCACTGGAAAAGCTTATTTTAGATAAACCGGAAGAAAGTTTAATGCAGAAAGAACTGGATTTTGATACACTCATGCGAGATATTTTTAAGGTGAGTTTTACCGAAATCTCTTCAAAGACTAAAGAAGAGCTGATAGAAATAGTCAATGAAAGACAGGAAAGGGACCATAAAGATTATTACGAAATGCTGGGTAATCTTTTCTATTTCACAGGAAAACAAGGTCAAAACAATGACTTTCTGGATAAAGCAAAAACATTTTATGAGCTGTATCTTCAGACCAGTGGAATTTTTGCTCTTCCTGTCATCAACAGAATTAATGAAATAAAAAAAGCACTTGAATAAAGTGCTTTTTGTATGTTAGAATGTTATTTTATACGTTCCGGTTGAAGATGTGCTGGCTTTTTCGGCCTTTACATACTTCTTAACCCATGTAACGGATGTTGAAGATACACAAGGATCTGAGACCCCTCCTACTCTTCTTGCAGAAACTACATTTCCTGCTTTATCTACGGTATAAGCAATGGTAATAGACCCACTTGCAGTACAGCTATGAGCAGGCTGAGCTCCTCCTCTACCCATTGTTCCGGGAATATAACCAACAAGCTTTCTGTCTATTCCGACCTTACTGTCTCCATTTCCGTCTCCGCCTAAAGGATCTCCGGCGTTTCCAATGCCTTCACCAGTTCCTTGGCTTCCTGCTTTTGTACCTCTTCCTTTGATCAGGTTTCCGATAGCGGCATTCCCCTTTCCATCCCCATTTCCTGTTTTGGAATTTGCAGTAGCTGCCCCTGCTTTCTTAGTATTTTTAGAGGCATTGGTGCTGGTAGTTTCTTTTTTATTTGCTTTTTTTGACTCCTCCTTTTTGGGAACTGTTGTTTTCGAGTTATTTCCTGTGATCACCCTTTCCTTAACTTCAGCTTTTTTGGGCTCAGGCGCAGGTTCTGGCTTTACTACAGTTTTTGTTTCAGGAACGGGGGTTTCTGCCGGCTCGGGAGTAACTTCCTCCGTAGCAGCAGCTAAGCTGCCCGGTTGGTCAGCCGGTTCTTCGATTCCTTTTCCGTTTCTATTGTCACCGAAATTAACAAGCATGGTTGTGATAACCTCGGGATCTTTATCCAGTTCGGGTTTTAATTTATATAAAAAAACAAAAAGCAAAACGGCGGACCAAATAAGGACAGTAAGCAAAGCACTCTTTACCCTGTCTTTATTTTCTTCGTTTTTGTTTGCAGTATAGCTTCTCATCTTCAATGATTCTTACTTATTTATCTTTAACGGTTGCAATAGCAATATTAAGCTTGTTTTTTTCAGCAATTTCCATCACAAAAACCACATCCTTATGCAGTGTATTTTCATCAGCTCTGATGGTAAAAGACTTATTGGTCTGATTAGCTAGCTTATTAACAATAATCTGCTCCAGATCACCTTTATTTACCGGATTATCATCTACAAAAAATGAACCATCAGGTTTAATGCTTACCGTCAAAGGATTAGGAATATTATCCTCAGTAGCTCCGGCTTTTGGAAGATTCACCTCTATGGCACTTTGGTTGGCGGCAGAGGATGTTATCATAAAGAAGATCAGCATCAACAGGATAACATCTGTCATCGCTGCTAAACTGAATTCCGGATTCGCTTTATTTCTTCTTTGAATTTTCATCTGTTTCTTCTAATAGGTTAATGGTCAGATGGAATCGCTCACTTAATGATTTCCTGAAAGGTTTTTTGGCAGCGATTTCATAAGAAAGATTTATAAAGGTTTGTTGATAAGATCTAAAAATTCACCAGACATATTCTGAGCTTTCAATACAAACTTGTCAATTCTTGTTAAAAGAATATTGTAACAAAAATTAGCAGGAATAGCAACTGCCAAACCTACAGCTGTCTGTCCTAAAGCGGTATAAATACCTTCTGAAAGTGTTTTAGGAGAGAAAGATCCCGTTGCATGTGATAAATTAAAGAATGCAATAATCATCCCGATCACCGTTCCCAAAAGCCCTAACATAGGAGCAATACTTGGAACCACAGCCAAAAGATTAAGGTTTTTCTCCATATTGGCCACTTCTACCTGAGCCTGAGCCTCCATTGCGCTTACAATATCAGAAACAGGACGGCCCAATCTTGAAATTCCTTTTTCTAAAATTCTTCCCTCCGGAGAGTTTTGCGTTTTGCAATAATCTGCAGCCGCTTCAATCTTTCCTGCTTTCACAAAGTCTTCAATATTATTCATGAAATTGGAATCTGTTTTTGATGTTAATCTTTTAATAAAGAAAAACCTCTCAAAAAACAGGTATAAAGAAAACACTCCCAACAGCAGTACAATTGCCATCACTATTTTAGCGAAAGCTCCTCCGTGGAACATGATCTTCCAAAATGAAAATTCTAAATTGTCTGTAGCAACTGCAGGTGTAGCAATTTGCGCAAATAAAATCTGAGTAAGTTCCGTTAACAGCATTAATGTGAATTTTTTTATAAAAGTTTTAACGACAAATGTAGTGGAATATTATGAAATGATATCTTAAAAATTGCTTAAAAACAACTTAAAGTTTGTTATCAGATATAAACAGCAAATTTCTTTCCAAAAGAAATTTTGAAAAGAAATTTGATATAAAAATTGAGAGTAGCGATGTTTAGTCTTCGTCTACCACAATATCATCCTGGCTGAATTCGCACTTTAGTCTGAAAGGAATCGGCGTATCTGATCCTGTGTAGAAATCATCAATAGTTCCTTTCCAGATAACCTGAAGCACGTCCTCTTCATTTTTCTCAAATAGAAGCTCATTATCATAGATGTAGGCATCTTCATCATCGAATAGGTCTACTTCTGTGTAAGTTTCCTCATCAGAATCACTGATTGTAATCGTTTTGCCTTCTAATTCCGCTGATTCAATAGGAAAATCGAAAACTTCGAGTGAAAGCTGCGGAAAGTTGTACTGTAATGAATCATCATCTACATGATCCAAACCGTCATCCGTTATAATTTCAACCTCTAAAAAATGTTGCTGGTTGCTGTAGACTGGTTTACAATAAGTATTTCGGATATTGTACTTTAATGTTTCGTCCGGATGGTAAATTTTTAAAATCCCTTTCATTTTTTCTTAAAAAAAGAACTGTAATAATATGATTGTTAAATGCTTTAGACAAAGATAAAAAATTGATTGAAAGTTAAAAGGATTTTGAAAATAATTTTTTAATTCAAGTTTAATGATGAGTCTGAATCACCCAATAATACTTACTTTTGTTTCATAAAGATTCTGAAAATGAAAAATGTTTTATCAAAAAGTATTTTGGGATTGGGATTGATGATAAGCCTTGCTTCCTGCAGGAAGTCTGATTCTCCCCTTACCAAAGTTACTCCTACCAATCTGGATTCTATTGCCTCCAATTATTATGAACAGTATCTTAAACTTTACCCTTTAGACGCTACAGCACAGGGAGATACAAGATACAATGACCAGCTTCCCATTACTATTGATAAAGATTTTATTTCAGGAGAAGTTGCTTTCTATAATTCGGTACAAAAACAACTGGACAATGTAGATTATAAAAGCCTTTCCGATGAAGATAAAGTCGTTTATGATGTACTGGATTATACCTTAAAGGATAAAATAGAGGCTTATGCCTATCATCCGGAATATATTCCTTTTACTCAGTTTGGAGGTCTTCCTTTAAATTTTCCGCTGTATGGAAGCGGACAGGGAAGCCAACCTTTTAAAACGGAAAAAGATTACAGCGACTGGCTAAAAAGAATGGAAAAATTCCCGGCATGGATGGATGCCGCCGCAGACAACTTCCATGAAGGGATAAACAATAAAATCGTTCTCCCTAAAAAACTGGTTGCCAAAATGATACCCCAAATGACCTTTCAGGAAATTATCACTCCTGATATGGAAAAAAACATTTTCTACGGACCTATTAAAAACTTCCCGAAAAGTTTCACCCAGGCTCAGAAAGATAAATTTTCAGAACTTTATAAAGAGGCCATTACCAAAAAAATTATTCCTGCCTATACTAAAATGGGTAATTTCCTAGAAAAGGAATACCTTCCAAAAGCAAGAGATAATGATGGCTACAACAGCCTTCCCAATGGAAACGAAATTTACGGCTATTATGTAAAAAGCTGGACTACCACCAAAAAATCACCGGAAGAGATCAACAAAATCGGACAGCAGCAGGTAGCCATGCTTCGTGCCGAAATGGAAAAGGTAAAAAAACAGGTAGGCTTCACCGGAACACTGGAAGAATTTATCAATTTTGTTAAAACAGACTCAAAAGCAATGCCTTATAAAACCTCTAAAGAAGTTTTACAAGGCTTTAACAGCATTTTAGCAAAGATTACCCCGAAGCTTAAGACGATGTTTAACGTTACCCCGAAAACAAAATTTGAAATCAGGCAAACGGAAAAATTCAGAGAAGCCAGTGCCAGTGCTGAATATATTCCCGGAACTCCGGATGGCAAAAGGGCAGGGATTTTTTATGTTCCTCTTCCGGATCCCTCACAATTTAATGTCACTTCGGGAATGGAGTCCCTTTTCCTTCATGAAGCGATCCCCGGGCATCATTATCAGGTTTCTCTTCAACAGGAGAACACAAACCTTCCCAAGTTCATGAGATTCGGATGGTTTGGAGCCTATGGAGAAGGCTGGGCACATTATTGTGAAACCCTGGGACCTGAATTCGGATTATATACAGATCCTTATCAGAAAATGGGATATCTGAGTGATCAGATGCTGAGAGCGGTAAGACTGGTAGTTGATACGGGCATCCATACCGGAAAAATGACCAGAGAAGAAGCCATTAAATACTTCTTAAGTAATATTTCTTATGATGAAGGATCTGCCACTGCAGAAGTGGAAAGATATATGGCTATGCCTGGTCAGGCTCTTGGATATAAAATAGGCTCATTAAGAATCCGTGAATTAAGAGAAAAATACCAAAAAGAACTTGGAAATAAATTTAACCTGGCCAGCTTCCATGATGAAGTACTAAGCCAGGGATGCCTTCCACTGGAGGTTCTGAACAGAAAAATGGAGCTTTGGGCTAAAAAACAAAAATAGATTCTCTATCTAAATACACTAAAAGGTGCTGAATTAAACAGCACCTTTTTTCATTCAGGAAATTTCAATAATTTTAAAAATAAAATAAGATATGTTTATAGAAAGTCTGAGATCTCTTTACAATAGAGATTTAAATAAATTAAAAGCAGAAATTGAAGCTTATCAAAATGAGGAAAATCTATGGAAGACTGATAAAAACATTGCCAATTGCGGAGGCAATCTTTGTCTTCATCTGGTGGGAAACCTTAACAGTTTCATTGGAGCAGAGCTTGGAAAGACCGGATATGTAAGACAACGCGACCTCGAATTTTCTTTGAAAAACATTCCAAAAGCTGAGCTTATTGCAAAAGTTGAAGCTACTGTGATAATGGCTGATTCCGTATTAGGCCAACTATCTGATGATGATTTGAAAAAAGAATATCCTCTTGAACCTTTAGGATATAAAATGACCACAGATTATTTTTTGATCCACCTGATTACCCATTTGGATTATCATTTGGGGCAAATTAACTATCATAGAAGACTGCTGGATATTTAAGTTTTACTAATTGATAATTCGTAAAAGTCTGATGCCCAAATTAAACATATGAAATAAGAGGCGTCCGAAAACATATCCTAAAATAGTTTATGATTATTGGAAAAATTTGTTTTCGAAAACCCTTTCTTTGCACATTGATCTTTTTGCCAAAACCTTATAGATTTTTGAAACCTATAAGGTTACGGGCTGTAAAATACATCAGAATAGCCAACTATTTCTGAGTTCAGATAGATATCAATGGTGTCTTTTATTTCTCAAACATCATTTTGGTAATGAAATCCTTGTCCCCCTTTCCTCTGGCCGGTGAATATTCTCTACCATAGAAAATGATCTGAAGATGAAGTTTATTCCAAACCTCTTCGGGAAACAGATTTTTTGCATCACGCTCTGTTACCACTACATTTTTCCCTGATGTCAGTTTCCATTGTGTCATCAAACGATGGATGTGTGTATCCACTGGAAATGCCGGGAATCCGAATCCCTGGCTCATGACTACAGAAGCGGTCTTATGCCCCACTCCGGGAAGCGCTTCCAATTCTTCATATGTTTGAGGGACCACTCCATTATGTCTTTCCAATAAAAGCTCGGCCATCCTTTTCAGGTTTTTAGCTTTGGTATTGGACAGTCCTATTTCTTTAATCAGTTCTTTGATCTGATATTCTTCCAGTTTTGCCATTCTTTGTGGAGTTCCTGCTACGGCAAAAAGATCGGGAGTCACCTGGTTTACTTTTTTATCTGTCGTTTGGGCAGAAAGTGCCACTGCAACCATTAATGTATAAGGATCAGTATGATCCAAAGGAATAGGTGTGGTAGGATATAATTTATCCAGTTCTATCTGAACGAGCTCGGCTCTTTGTTTTTTTGTCATGTAACCCTTAAATTTGAACAAAATTAAATCATTATGCTGAAAGTTGGAGACAAATTACCTGAATTTGAAGGAATAAATCAAGATGGAGAAACAGTATCCTCATCAAAATTAATTGGAAAAAAGCTGATTGTTTTCTTTTATCCTCAAGCGAACACCCCAACATGTACTGTAGAGGCCTGTAATCTGAGTGATAATTATTCCAGGCTTGAGAAGGCCGGTTTTCAGTTATTGGGAATAAGTGGGGATTCTGTAAAAAAGCAGAAAAATTTTCATAGTAAGTTTGCATTCCCATATGATCTTATTGCTGATGAAAATCATGATATCATTGAAAAATTTGGAGTCTGGCAGGAAAAAAAGACGTTCGGAAAAACCTATATGGGAATTGTAAGAACAACTTTTATTTTTGATGAAAACGGAATCTGCACAAGACTCATTGACAAAGTAACTTCAAAAACAGCTGCCGAGCAAATTTTGGAGGGATAGTCTTTTAATACAAATAGATTCACGAATATCATTTGTGAATCTATTTGTATTTTTTTATTGTGATTATTAGTCTGTTTCGTAATAGTTTAATTCTTCATCCTCACCGGGAAGAGTAATATGTTTTTGAAATTTCAGCCCCAGTTTCTCAATCAGCTTCTGAGAAGATAGATTATCTTTTGAAATAATGGCAGATATTTTCGACAATCCGAACTCTTCCATTGCAATGGCTTTAACCTTTTGAGCCGCTTCATAAGCATATCCCTGACCTTCAAACTCTTCCAACAGAGAATATCCGATATCCACAACATCAAGACCATCTCTTTCAAAGATTCCTACTCCTCCAATCTTGTTATTCCCTTCTTTAGTCATGACAAGGTAATTTCCGTAGCCTAATCTTTCAATCTGCGGAATAAATTTATTTCTGATATAATCTTCAGCAGCATCAACTGTTTTAATATTACGATCACCAATATACCGGATAAACTTTGGGCTGTTATAAAGTTCAAAGATAAGCTCCTTATCTTCTAAAGACATTGGACGGAGAATCAATCGTTCAGTTTCGTAAGATTTATTTTCGTTTGGTAGTTCTTTTTGGCTCATCTTTCGGTTCTTCTTTTTTCTCGATCTTTAAAAGACGGGGGTTATTAGCACATTTTTTATTATAAAGCTCAATATAGGTCCCATTATCTTTTACATTGGCTATTTCTCCTGTAGATTTATTTACGGTCAATGTATAATGAGTTTTTTGATAAGGGCATTCCTTTGATGTCAGTTTTCCCAGATCTAAATAATAGTTGGTGCGGTCTTCATGATAATTGCCTGCAAGATCTTTAAATTCCTCATCTACAAGATATCCGTCAGCGGTCAGCACAACAGCTGCCTCTTCAGCATTATCGATCTTACCTACAAATTTTTTCAGGCCATCCACATCCATAATATAGCTGATTTTACCTCCTGCCGAGTAAGCAATATAATAAAAGCTGTCTTCACTTGGAAACAGATTAAAACCTGAAAACTGAGGGGTGTAGCTTATCTTTCCGCCAGAAGTTTTTAGCTCCTGGCCCTTGCCATAGCTATTATATACCAGCACCCATGAATCTATTTTGTCATCGGGTTCTATACGTTGTAGAATATTTGGAATGTTTGAAAACTTTTTCTTTTCCTGAGCATATCCCAGGAATCCTAAAAGTACAAATACAAGAATCGTGAATTGGGTGGTAATTTTTATCATACTTTAGAAATCAGCAGAAATATACCAATTTTTTACATAAATTTATCTCCTTTTTTAAAGCTTTTTAAATCGAGAACGTAATCCTTGATCAGCTGATCATTATCGCGTGGGCAGATAAGAAGGGCCTTATCGGTATCTACAACGATATAATTTTCCAGGCCATCAATAATGACCGCCTTATTATTGTTTTTGAGACGGATAATATTTCCTTTAGAATTGTAGGTCAGTAAATGCTTTAATTTTACAGCATTCCCGTTTTCATCTTTATCCGTATTTTCGTATACAGAGGTCCATGTACCCAGATCACTCCATCCTAAATTGGCAGGAATTACATATACATTTTTTGCTTTTTCCAGAATTCCGTTATCTATGGAAATTTTCTGTACTTTAGGGTAAATGGTTTCAATGCAGCTGTTTTCATTTTCAGAATTATATTCGCAGGCCATAAAATGCTGCATCATCTCGGGCAGGTACATTTCAAAAGCGTGATGAATACTTTTTATATTCCAGATAAATATTCCTGCATTCCACAGGAAGTCTCCACTTTCCAGAAAATTCTGGGCAATTTCAAGAAT
Organism: Chryseobacterium sp. Bi04; assembly: GCF_918698085.1. Lineage (GTDB taxonomy): Bacteria > Bacteroidota > Bacteroidia > Flavobacteriales > Weeksellaceae > Chryseobacterium. Next base: position 469,031 of record NZ_CAKKLP010000001.1, on the reverse strand, counting down.
AGGTTTTTCTGTAAATGTTTTTACTTTAAAATATTCTGAGCCTTTTTTCTCTACAAACTGAATATATCCATATCCCGTATCAGGTCTTGTAGGAGTAATGCCCAGCGTTACCAGGTAATCATGTTTTGAAGCAAGGTCAAAAGCAAGCTCTACTTTTTCCAAAAGTACATCTTCCTTAAGAATCAAATGATCTGCCGGAAGAACAATCATGGTGGCATCAGGGTTAATTTCAGCGATCTTATTAGCCATATACAGGTTACAGGCCGCTGTATTTTTCATCAGGGGTTCACCTACAATGTTTTCTTCAGGAATCTCAGGCAGCTGCTGCTGGGAAAGTGCAACATATTCTTTATTCGTAATCACGAATATCTGTTCTTTAGGAATAAGCTTACTGATTCTGTCATAAGTCTGCTGAATCATAGTACGCCCGACTCCTAAAATATCCTGAAACTGTTTTGGAAATTTCTGTGTACTCATCGGCCAAAACCGGCTACCGATTCCACCCGCCATTATCACACAGTATCTATCTGATTTTAACATTCTTAGCTACATTTTTCTACCCTTGCTAAAGGTTTGAAAGAATACTTTCTTCCAGTAGCCAGGTTCTTACAAAGATAGTTTTTTTTAACCAGACCTTCTAATAAATACTTTTCGTTGCGGTATATAAAAAATTCTCCCTTTTGTAGCTCCTCAATAAACTGCAGGCTATCATCTTGTTTTTCAGTATGAAAATATCTTACAAGATCAGGGCTAGCCATAAAATTTGCTTTAGGTGCTTTTGAAAACTTTACAATGATCGGCTTTAGATCCTCATCATAAATATCAAGACTTTCAATAAGCATTTTTCTAAATGTTTCTTTCCATTCATTACCATGGGGAGAAATTCTTCTTCCATATTTCTCAAAAGCAATTAAATGTGCCAGCTCATGCGTCAGCACAAAGAAAAAAAGCTGTGGAGTAAGAGTAGAGTTTACTGTAATTTCATGGGAATTGTCCGGAAGCTTTCTATAATCTCCCAGTTTGGAATTCCGGTTTCTTGTAACTTTTATATGAATATAATAATCTGAAAACCAGACTCTTAAATACGTAAGCGTGTTTGGTGGTAAATATTTTTCTAATGATTTAATCGGCATTTTACAAACTTAATGGAATTCCTGCATAGAAATTCAACAGCTTAAGGCTGAAAAGATAATTATATTTCGCCTGTGCTACTGATCCCTGTGCATTTGCATAATTATTTCTTGCAACATTTACGTCATAAATGGTTGATCTTCCTGCAGCATAGCTTTTATCAGCAAAATCAAGAGCCAGCTTTGAGCTTTTCTCTGCTTCTACAGCAGCCAGATAATTTTCATAATTGGCATCTGCGTCAAACTGGGCTTTCTGTATATTTTGTCTTACTGTTTGTTTCTGCTGTTCAAGGGTAATTTTGCTAACACTTTCATTTAATTTGGACTGCTCAACCTGTAATTTTGTTTTCCCTTTATTGAAAATAGGGATATTAAGTGATAATCCTACATTTTGTCCAAACTGATCTTTATATTGTTCAAAAAATGTTCCCTGCACCACACCTGGAGGAACATTAAATTGCCTATTATAGAAAGTGTTAAGACCAGCACTTGCTGTTAATGTAGGCCAGAATGCCGTTTTACTTACCTCAGTTTGTGCTTCAGCAGATCTTATCCTGCTTTCGGCTGCTTTTATCTGGGGTTGTATATCATAGGCTTTTGTAAGAACCTCGTCAGCCGTTACCAACTGTGAATCTAGTGCTTCAGGAATATCTACATTTTCCACATCAAAATCTTTATAATCTGAAAGTTGCAAAAGCTGAGCGATCGCAAACAGAGCTCTTCCTACATTAACCTCTGCGGTCTTAAGATTTTGCTTTTCTCTCGCCCAGGCTGCCTCTGCTTCCGCTAAAACAGTCTGTGCGGTAGTCCCAACCTGAGTGGTTATCTTTGCTCTGTCATGCTGTTTTTTAGCATTTTCTACAGCGCTTTGAGAAATCTTAACAATTTCTTTGTTCAATAAAGCGGTTAAATATTGCTGTGCAATTTGTACCGAAATATCATTTTTAATTGCTTCAATATCATACTGGCTGGCCTCTACATCAAACTGGAGTTTTCTTACATTCTTCTCCAATCTCCCATTGTTATAAACCAAAATATCGGCACCTACACCAACACTGTTATTGAATCTATCGTTTCTATAACTTCCTGCTCCTAATGATCCTTGCCCGAAACTCACCCCACTCGTAATACTCCCCGATACGGAAGGCAAATAGTCTTTTTTTGCTGCTTTAAGGTTGTATTCTTGGTTTTGTTTGGTATATTGATTTTGGATAACCTGAAGATTATGCTCCACTGCATAGCTTACACATTCTTTTAAGGACCATTTCTTTTGAGCGTTCAATCCCAAACAGCCTAATCCAAAAACGATAATCCAAACTTTTTTCATATGTATATGTTTATTTGTTCTTAATGGTCATATGGAATCGTGTCATCTTCATCAGTATTGTAATTTGTAAATCACAACGATTTCATATTAAGATTTTTCCCTATTAGACGAACTAAATATAAAAAAGTTACAGATTGAAAAAATTATTGTTTCATTTTAGTAAAACTTTTGAGAATTTTGCACCATGACACATGAACAATACCAGGAAGCTATAGACTGGCTTTTCATACAGATGCCCAACTATCAGACAGACGGGCAGAAAGCTTATAAACCGGGACTGGATAATATTATTAAACTTTGCGCTTTTTTCGGAAACCCTCAGGAGAAGTTAAAATGTATCCATATCGGAGGGACCAACGGAAAAGGATCTTCAAGCAATATGCTGGCTTCTGTACTGCAGGAGGCCGGCTATACAACTGGCTTATACAATTCTCCCCACCTTATCGACTTTACAGAACGTATCAAAATTAATGGTAAAAACTGTGATCAGGAATTTGTTTTTAATTTTATTCAAAAACTTAAAAAGCTCCCTGAAAATATCCTTCCTTCTTTTTTTGAATTTACCACCATTATGGCTTTTGAGTATTTTGCCCAGCAGCAGGTAGATTTTGCCATTATTGAAGTTGGATTAGGCGGAAGACTGGATTCAACAAACATTATAAAACCTCTGATCTCCGCTATCACTAATGTTCAGCTTGATCATCAAAACATATTGGGAGACACTATTGAAGAGATTGCAGGAGAAAAAGCAGGGATTATCAAACCCAATACCCCCATTATTTCAGGCGATGAAAACGAATTGGTAAAAGATATCATCAGAGAAAAAGCGGCACGGGAAAATGCTCATTTTATAGACTCCACATTACTTCCTACTACCCTTACCTCAGATTTAAAGGGAAATTATCAGCAGAAGAACATCCGTGTGGTATTGGCTATGATTGAAGAATTAAAAAAATTAAGTATTAAAATTTCAGATGAAGCCATTGAGAAAGGCCTGCTGAGTGTTCATCAAAATACAGGCTTCATTGGCCGTTGGTTTGAGTTTTCAAAGAATCCGCTTACTATTTGTGATACGGGACATAATCAGGCCGGTTTAGAGTATGTTTTTTCACAACTTAATTCTATAGACAGGCATAAGCATGTCATTTTGGGATTTGTGAACGATAAAAAGATAGATGAAGTGATGGATTTACTTCCCGAGAATTCTGAATTTTATTTTGCAAAACCATCTATCAATAGGGGAAGACACCCGGACGATTATGAAAATCTACTGCGCGAAGCAAAAATTTTTTATAAAATTTTCAATTCTGTACAGGAAGCCTATCTTTCTGCAAAAGAGCGGTGTACAAATGAAGAAATGATTTTTATCGGCGGAAGCAACTTTGTAGTTGGAGAATTTTTAGAAAAAAATTTGGAGATTTCTAAATAAGTCGTATATTTGCACCACTCTAAACGAGGAAACAAGTATAGGGGCTCTTAGCTCAGTTGGTTCAGAGCATCTGGTTTACACCCAGAGGGTCGGGGGTTCGAATCCCTCAGGGCCCACACAAAGGTAACTGAAGCCTTTCAAAAAAAGTTCAGGGCTCTTAGCTCAGTTGGTTCAGAGCATCTGGTTTACACCCAGAGGGTCGGGGGTTCGAATCCCTCAGGGCCCACAAAATCTCTCAGGAAACTGGGAGATTTTTTTATTTTAAGGATAAAAGGTTATTTCATTTTCCTGAGCAATACACCCAGTTTATAAAAATCAAAACACTTCATGTGAGGGTTTTCCGAAAGAAGGTTCTTTTTAACTTTTCTTTCAAAGATCCCATATATAAGAAGAAATAGAGAATCCAGTTTTAATTGCCTTAATTTCATCGCCGCCCTATATACCTTAATATCTTTTATAAAAGCAATATTTTGGCTGCCTTTTGAAAGCTTACACAAAGAATTCATACCTATTGATGCTTTTCTTAGAAAAACCTCATTACTGGTATCATCAAAATGAATAACAGGATTATTAATCGCCAGAAACTTTACCTTATTCAGCTCAAGGAGTTTTGCAAAAATAAAATCTTCGTAGCCATACTCCGTCAGCTCTTCATTAAAAGGAAATTTCTCGAAAACCTCTTTTTTGATGATAAAGTTTACGGTTTTAAACAGTGAAAAATCAGCCGACTGATCTCCCGAAAAAATCTCTCTTTCCACAGAGTATCTGTTTCTGAGTGTGTTGGAGTATTGAGATGCAATTTTAAAATTGCCGTATATCAATTCTATATCCGGCTGCTTTTTTAGTTGGTACAAATAGTTCTGAAGAAATTTTTTGCTGTCGATCTTTACATCACAGTCTAAAAACAGAAGATATTTTCCTCGCGCATATTGTAGAAAAAGATTCCGGATTTTGGATCTTCCAATATTTTCTTCCAGAAAAATCAAATGATGAACATGATCCTGAAGAGAAGTGTTAATTTGTTTAAAAGAAGTCTCTGAAGCGTCATCAATCAAAATAATCTCCGCATCAATGCCATTGATATCAATTTCTTTTTTTAACCCAACGACGAGTTCACGGACATCAAAATTAAATACGGGAATACATATTGAAAGCTCCATGTCATCAGATTTTGTCTATCACTTTTTGGATATTAAATTCTTCAAGACATGCCCAATCTCCCCTGTAGCATTCTTTATCGCCAAAAACAGAACATGGCCTGCAGGTAAGATCTTTTACCTGAACCACGTCGTCTTCACTTTGTCCAAATCCTAAAAATCCGGCGTAAGGATGCGTTGCTCCCCATATGGAAACACATCTTGTCCCTACAAGACTTGCCAGGTGCATATTGGCAGAATCCATAGAAATCATCACTTCCAGTCCTGCTATTTTATGAAGTTCTTCCGTAAGGCTCAACTTTCCGGAAAGGCTTTTCGTGTTAGGGATCTGACTTTCCCAGTTTTCAAGCGTTTCTGTTTCCTTCTTTCCTCCCCCAAAAAAATAGACGGTATTTTTTTGCGCCAGTATTCTAGCCAGTTCAAATGATTTTTCCAAAGGAAGCATTTTTCCTCTGTGTTGGGCAAAAGGAGCAAAACCTATCCCCGATTTATCTCCGGAAAGAGGTCTCAGCTTTTCTGAAAGCGTTACCTGAAAGCCCATAGCACGGAATACATCAGCATACCGTTCCACTGTTTTTTTCAGCTGTACTTTATTCAGGTTCCAGACATCTGTAAGGTGCTCTTTTTCTTCCTTTCCTTTGTCTATTTTAAAGACTTTCAGGCCTCTTCTTGCGTAAAATTTATCTAAGACTTTAGTTCTGATCACATCATGAAGATTGGCAATATAATCCGGACTGAATTCCTTGATCAGCTCATTACTTAATCTTCTTAACCCAAAAAAACCTTTATACTCATCCAGATCAATTCCCTTGAATATCACATTCGGAATTCCTGCAAATAAGGCTTCAAAATTCTTCCTGGAAACCATAATAATTTCCACATCAGGATTTTGTTCCAGAAACTCTCTGAAAACAGGTGCCGTCATGGCAACATCTCCAAATGCAGAAAAACGATATGCTAAAATTCTGGTCACGGTTATGATTTCAATTGATAAGCAACAGCGTAAAATTTGATTTGTTTGGTCATTGCCATCAATCCATTGGCTCTTGATGGGGAAAGGAATTCCTGTAATCCTATTTCTGAAATAAATTCAAAATCTGAATCTAATATTTCCTGGGTAGAATGACCACTGTAAATACTCACTAAGAGAGAAACAATTCCTTTTGGCAATATTCCGTCAGAGTCTGCATTAAAGAAAAGTTTTCCTTCTTTAAACTCAGCATCAATCCACACTTTACTCTGGCAGCCTTTAATAAGGTTGTCGTCTATTTTCTTATCTTCTGAAAGCCCCTTTAGTTCTTTACCAAGGTCAATGATATATTCATATTTCTGCTCCCAATCTTCAAGAAACGCAAATTCGTCGATAATTTCCTGCTGTTTTTCTTTAATGGTCATTTTTAATCCTATTTCTTTCTGCAAAGATAATTAATTTTAGACTTTTAATTTTTTAATTCAATTTTCATTGTATCTGATCAATAAATCATTGCTGTATATGATAAAAATATAAAATTAAATAGGATAGTCCCTATGTTTTAAAAAATTATTGAGATGCCTTTTGGATGATTTGAAGTAATTTTATTTCCTCATTTTCCCAGCATAGAGCTTCTGAAGCTCTTTCAAGCTCTTGCTGATAATTGACTCTGCCTTTGTTTAAAACCTTTTTAATAGCAGCAGCTATATGTTCAGGATGATGGCTTTGAATAATCTCCCCTATATCAAACTGATTTTTAATATTTTGCATTTCAGGAAAATCTGACAGAATTAAAGGAACCCGGGCCTGAATGCAATCCAGAATTTTATTGGGTAGTGAGTAGAGATAGCTGTCACCTCCATTTTCTTCAATACTCATTCCGCAATCTGCCATTACCGTAATATTTCTTAGCTCATCAGGTATTAATTTTCCAAGGAACTTTACTTTATGCTGAAGGTCTTCTTTAATGACGAGATTTTCATATTCTTTTTTCTTCGGCCCATCTCCTGCAATGTGTAATATTACATTATCAAGATGATGCATGGCAAGAATCACTTTGTTTATTCCACGAAATGGATTGATTGCTCCCTGGTACAAAAGCATTTTAGGGTTATTTTCAGGAATTTCAATATCAAACCCCATTTTTCTTGGGGCATTTTGGATCACTACGGGAAGTATTCCGTATTTGTTATGAAACCATTGCGCATAGCTTCCGCTCGCTGTAATCATAAATTTCAGCTTTGGAATAATTGTGTTTTCCAGATACCGCCATAGCTTTTGTGACATTTTACCCTGAACAGCGGGCATTTCCGAAAAAATTTCATGGCTGTCAAAAATCAATGGAATATTTAATTTCTGAGAAAGAAGATAATTAGGAAACAAGGCGTCCACATCGTTAGCATACAGAATGGTATTCTGATCTGCTTTTTTCTTTATCTGGTGGTACAATTTCCAGTTGAATTCAAAATAAGCTGTTTTTAAGCTTTTTGAACCCAGATGTACTCTGGAGAAAGAATATGGGCGCTCCATTTTTACTGCTCCGTTCCAATCGTTCCCTATCAAATCTATCTGATATTCATTTTCATACAACGTTCTGCATATTTTTTCAATGCGCTGATCGGTATATAAATTACTGAAAGCAGATATAATGATTTTTTTATTCATCAGCTTTTCTTCCCAAACAATAAATGGCAGACCTGAATAAAACAAAAACAGCCAATCATATTAACGACTCTGATTTTTCTTACATCTTTCAGTATGAAACTCAATACAATAAAAACGGAAGCAGAATAGCCAATATAAGTAGTTATCTCGGGATTCATGGGGATTTTTTACGATTAACAAACTTAATCATTTTCAATAAGATAATAAAATTTTTTCTGCCATAAAGTCATTAATTGATTTTTGGTAAAATATTTGTAATTTAGATAATGAATAAAAAGCAACGTTGCTTTTATTCTAATGAGATATATTATGGATTATAAGTTTTCACAAGGTTTGAGCCAGGTGTTCAAACAAAGCAAAAGCGAAGCTAAAAGGCTGAAAAGTGAATTTCTCAATACAGAACATCTACTTTTAGGTATTATAAAAACGGAAAACTCTGCAAAAGAAATCCTTCAAAACCTTAATGCGGATTTAACACAAATCAGAAGAAAAATTGAAACTCTAAATACAGCAAGTCTTAATCCTATTTCTGAGGAGGTTACCAATATTTCTTTCACCAAGATGGCAGATCATGCTATTAAGCGTGCAGAGTTAGAATGCAGACAGTATAAAAGCAATGAAATTAATACCGTTCACCTGCTTTTGGGCATTCTTTATAAATATGAGGATCCTACTTCAAATATTCTAGGGGCTTATGACATCGACTACGAGGGTGTTTCAAGAGAGTACCAGACTATGCTTAAAAATTCCGGACAGGCACCACAGATGAGTGCTTATGATGATGATGATGAAAGAGAGGAATTTGAGCAGATGAGAAAGCCTACAGGAAATTTAGGCTCTGCAAAAAGTAAAACGCCTACATTGGACAACTTTGGTAGAGACTTAACTTCTTTGGCCAGAGATGGAAAATTAGATCCTGTGATAGGCCGTGAAAAAGAAATTGAGAGAGTTTCTCAAATCTTATCACGAAGAAAGAAGAACAACCCTCTTCTTATCGGGGAGCCGGGAGTTGGTAAATCTGCTATCGCAGAAGGGCTGGCTTTAAGAATTCAGCAGAAAAAGGTCTCCAGGGTTCTTTACGGAAAACGTGTGATCACTTTGGATCTGGCAAGTTTAGTAGCCGGAACAAAGTACCGTGGTCAGTTTGAAGAAAGAATGAAGGCGATTATGACTGAGCTGGAAAAAAACAGAGATGTCATCTTATTCATTGATGAGCTTCATACCATTGTAGGTGCAGGTAGCTCTACGGGAAGCTTAGATGCTTCCAATATGTTTAAACCGGCGTTGGCAAGAGGTGAGATTCAATGCATCGGGGCTACTACCCTGGATGAATACCGTCAGTATATTGAAAAAGACGGAGCATTAGAAAGAAGATTCCAGAAAGTAATGGTGGAGCCTACTTCTATAGAGGAAACCATTCAGATTCTGAATCAGATTAAAGATAAGTATGAAGAGCATCACAATGTCATTTATACTCCTGAAGCGATTCTGGCGTGTGTCAATTTGACATCAAGATATATTACAGACCGCTTTTTACCGGACAAAGCCATTGATGCTATGGACGAAGCAGGTTCCCGTGTTTATATTAAGAACATGAAAGTTCCTACTGAGATCATTGATTTTGAAAAGAAAATTGAGGATATCAAAGAAATGAAGCAGAAAGCGGTAAAAGCACAGGATTATCTTGAGGCAAGAAAGCTTAAGGATGAAGAGGAACGTCTTCAGATGGAACTGAATGCAGCACAGGAAAAATGGGACAAAGATGTAAAAGAGAAGAAGGAAACCGTAACAGAAGAAAATGTGGCGGAAGTAGTTTCTATGATGAGCGGTGTTCCTGTAACAAAAGTGGGCAAAAATGAGCTTGATAAATTAGCTCAGATGGATGAGAAACTGAACGGAAAAGTGATTGGTCAGGAAGATGCTGTGAAGAAAGTAGTGAAGGCTATCCAAAGAAACAGAGCCGGTCTTAAAGACCCTAACCGCCCAATTGGTACTTTTATCTTCCTTGGAACAACCGGGGTTGGTAAGACGGAGCTTGCAAAAGTAATGGCACGAGAACTTTTCGAATCTGATGAATCTCTGATCCGAATCGACATGAGTGAGTACATGGAAAAATTTGCCGTTTCAAGATTGGTTGGAGCGCCTCCGGGATACGTTGGATATGAGGAAGGCGGCCAGCTAACGGAAGCAGTAAGAAGAAAGCCTTATGCTGTGGTTCTTCTGGATGAGATTGAAAAAGCTCACCCTGATGTATTCAATATTCTGTTACAGATCCTGGATGAAGGTCACGTTACCGATAGCTTAGGTCGAAAAATAGATTTTAGAAATACGATCATTATCCTTACTTCCAATATCGGAACCAGAGACCTTAAAGATTTCGGTGATGGTGTAGGTTTCGGAACTTCAGCTAAAAAGACCAATACAGATTCAAGAGCAAGAAGTACGATTGAAAATGCCCTTAAAAAAGCATTTGCTCCTGAATTCTTAAACAGAATCGATGATATTGTCATCTTCAACTCTCTTGTACAGGATGATATCAAGAAAATTATTGATATCGAGCTTAACAAGCTTTATGGCAGACTTGAAAAATTAGGTTATAAAGTAGAATTAACTGAAGAGGCTAAAGACTTTATTTCTGAAAAAGGATGGGATAAAGATTTCGGTGCAAGACCATTGAAACGGGCAATTCAGAAATACATTGAGGATTTACTGGCAGAAATGCTTGTGAATAAACAATTGAATGAAGGAGAAACCGTTGTCCTTGAAGTTAACGAAGCCAAGGACGGATTAATTGGAAAAACTTCAAAGCCTAAGAAAACGGCGGCTGAAAAGTCTTCTCCCCAGTCTTAAAATAAATGAATTTAACACTTATAAAAAAGCATCGGAAAATTTCCGATGCTTTTTGTTTTTTCGTAAGTTTTCGTTACATCCTTTCTGATATGGCTATTTTCATTAAAGGTAAGAAAGTACAAACGTCTATATGGTTTTACATTCGCAGATAAGCATCATTATAACCCCACTACAAATCCTATATTAGGAATCAGCCCGCTTGAAAATACACTTGAATTTTCTTTATAAAGCACATTATACATCAACCCGATCTGCATAAAAGAATTATTACCTATTCTCTGCATATATCCTCCTCCAAGATAGAGCGCATTTTCTTCTTCATTGTATTTATAATCGTAGTATTTGTCTTTATAATTAATAAAATAATGTTGAAAATTGGCTCCCAGATAAAACGATCTTGCAATATAATAATTCACAAACGGGCCTACTCCAAACATCGTAGACTTATAATAATCTGAAGTCTGCCATGAAACACTCCCTACAACTCCTCCTTCAAGATCTTCGGTAAGCCTGTATCCTACTCTTGGAGATGCCTGCAGGTAAAAAGAACTGTTGCTTCCAAAACCCACACCTATTCCTCCTCCAAAAGTCCATCTGTTGGTTTCCTGAGTGGGTGTTCCGACTGAAATCTGGGAAAAAACTGATCCTGAGCATATCAGCATCAATGGAATAATAAACTTTTTCATATGTATCTATATTTTGTATAAGGTAATTTATCAATTTCCTCCTGCATTAGTGTTAAAAACTTCGTTAGTCTTGTTTTCTATCTTAACATCGTTTTTATCAATGTTTAAAATTATGGTTTTTTTACGAATTTTTTTAATTGTATTTTTGCCGCATCAAACTAAGAACTCCCGTTAAGAGTTTCGTAAAATTGAAATAAAATGAAAATAGTAGTAGGCCTCTCCGGAGGTGTAGATTCTAGTGTTACAGCATATTTGCTGCAACAGCAAGGTCACGAAGTTGTGGCTTTATTTATGAGGAACTGGAATGACGCTTCCGTAACGTTAGAAGATGAATGTCCCTGGATTGAGGACAGCAATGATGCATTAATGGTCGCTCAGAAGCTGGGGATTCCTTTCCAGGTGATTGATATGAGCGAGCTTTATAAGGAACGTATTGTAGATTATATGTTTGCGGAATATGAGAAAGGAAGAACTCCGAATCCTGATGTTTTGTGTAACAGAGAAGTAAAGTTCGATGTTTTTATGAAAACAGCCATGTCTTTAGGTGCTGATAAGGTAGCTACGGGACATTATGCAAGAGTGAATTCCACTTTTGACGAAAACGGTAAAGAAATTTTCCATCTTTTGGCAGGAAAAGACAATAATAAAGATCAGTCTTATTTTCTTTGCCAGCTGAGCCAGGACCAACTGTCAAAGGCGTTGTTCCCAATTGGAGAGCTTACAAAGCCTCAGGTGAGGGAAATCGCCAAAGAAATAGGATTGGTAACAGCCGATAAAAAAGATTCTCAGGGATTATGTTTTATTGGAAAAGTAAGTCTTCCTCAGTTTTTACAACAACAGCTAAAGCCTAAAGAGGGGGAGATTGTAGAAATTTTCAAAGATTCTCCTTTATTTTCAGAAGAAATACCGGAATTTTCCTCCAAAGAGGAAGAGCTTCAATTTTTGTCGAGAAAAATCAATTATAAAAAAGCGGACGGAAAAGTAATCGGAAAGCATCAGGGGGCTCAGTTTTTCACCATTGGACAAAGCAAGGGTCTTGGAATAGGCGGTCATAAAGAAAGCTGTTTTATTGTATCGAGAGATATGGAAAACAACATCATCTTTGTAGGTGAAGGAAGCCATTTTCCAGGACTGTACAAAAAAGCGTTAAAAATAGACAATGCCGAGCTGCACTGGGTACGTGAAGACATGAAACTGAAAAATGGTGAATCTATGGAGGTAATGTCGAGATTCAGATACCGACAGTCTTTGCAGAAGGCTACTTTATATCAGTTTGAAGATGCTTTTTATATTGAATTTGAGGAATCTCAGTCTGCCATTGCTGAAGGGCAGTTTGCCTCTTGGTATATAGATGACGAACTTATCGGAAGTGGTGTGATATCTTAACCACACTCTTAAAAGTATAAAACCCCGGGTAATTATCCCGGGGTTCTTTTTTTAGTTACAGTTTTTTATGTCGACATATCGTCAAAATTTCTTTTTTCAGGCTTTTTTGTCATCATTTTTTTTGTTTCTACCTGTTCCAGAATCTTCAGTCCCAGCAATCCGCTGATTCCTCCGTTAGCTGCATCTCCGCTTCCACCGATCAATACATCCGGCATTATTTTTACATTCTGATTGGCAATAGATTCCATAATTTTTAATTGTGTGAAATTTTCGTCACCCATTGCATCAACAGACAGCTTATATGATTCAGCATTCGACTTACCAATCGCGAGTATTTTCTCTGCTTCAGCATTACCCATTAATGAGATCTGCTCAGCATTGGCCTTGGCAAGCAGCCTTGTTTTTTCTGCTTCACCATTGGCTTTTTTCACCACTGCTGCTGCTACTCTTTCAGCAATTAATACCCCCTGATCTGCCGTTACAATTTCTTTCTGTATATCGGCAACCGCAGTTTCTTTTTCTAAGCTCTGTCGTGTTTCCTGAGCCAGTTTCTGCATTTCAAAGGTTGTTTTCTGTTCTTCCGCAATCTTTCGGTCTGTGAGGGTCTTCATGAGTGTTTCCGGGGGAACAATATCTCCTATCAGTGTATCAACTGCTGAAACGTTATATTGTTCCAGAACGCTGCTGATATGATCTCTGGCAGACTGCTGCCGTTCTTTACGGGTTCCGAGAAAAGCAATTACATCACTGTCCTGAGCAGAATTTCTGAAATAATTTCCTATTGTAGGTTCCAGAACCTGCCCAACAAGATTAATCATATTTCCAAAGCGTGCGATCACTTTCGGGGCCTCATTGGAAGGGATATGAATGATTTGGGAGACATCCAGGTCGAAAGGAAATCCGTCTTTGCTTCGAACGGTAATGGTCGAAAGGTTTTTGTCCAGCTGATGAGCTTCACTCCTCGCTGATGCCCAGTTCAATACAAGATTCGTGGTCGGAACCAGTTCTGTTTTCATAATATAAGGATTTATCGGATATTTTCCCGGTCCTAGCGGCTCACCCCAAACTCCTTTATAGCCTCTTTCCACTATATTGCCGTGTTTAAATTCTATTCCACTCAAGTCTTTTCCCTCTTCTCCTACATAGCTGATGACCACTCCTACTGAACCAATCGGAATTTCAGTCATCTTTACCATTTCAAGTTTTACAAACCAGGGGTTCAGGAAATAAGATCCTGCAAGAATCACCTGCTCCTGAAGACCTTTATATCCGCCACTGTTTAAGAAAACATCTACATCCTGAAATTTATTATGCTCGCCGATTATTTTTCCGGCAATCTGCCCCTCTTCAAGAGGTTTTCCTTCTAAAGTTGTGATAATGCCTACTGCGTTATCAGGAATTTGAGTCATATCCGTAAGAGAAACCTCAAACAATAAGGTATTTATTCTATAGGAGCCGGGAGCAATGATGGCGGTTTGTCGCCCTTTCCGGCCTCCGTTTTTTAGGAAGGCTTCGGCATCCTGAAAAGAATCACATTCTACTTTTCTGCCCAAAATCCGGCCTGTTTCCAGCTCATGTCCATCTCTGGCCAAAATAAGTCCTATCTGCCCCGTCGGCACAATAGTAAAAGACTGAAAGTGAATAGAATACTGCCATATCCATTTCCAGAAATAAATCCCGGGTGCCAGTGTCTGAGCCTGAAATCCTGCTTCTCCGTTGGTCGCAATGATACGTCCTTCCGGTAATTCCTGCCTTCCCAGCAAAACAAACTTCTTGGTAACCAACCCTATTTTATCTTCCGGCACAATTACCAATCCAAAGAAAACCCTTAGTATGAATTTGTAGAAAACAAAACCAAAGAGAATGATAACTGCTGGGATAAACCATACTGACTGTAAAATATTTTCCATGATCATAATTTTTTTATTATGTATTATTACTCAAATGTCTTTTGATTTAAAAATATAAAAGTCTTTTTTTTATGTTTTTCAGAATTATATTGATCTTAAAATTGTCTTATTGTAAAAAATAAATGCCATTTCTGAAGGAAAATTATCAAGGCGAGGCTATAAAAATTCGTATTTCAGAGAAGAATAATGATGTAATGAAAAAAGAGATTTTTTTTTCTGTAACGTTTGTCAAATTGTTGTACTTACTGAGTAAATAACATTAAAAAATATTCCTATGAAAACGACTGCAAAAAAACTGTATGCTTATGCAAACCATATTCTAATCTCTTTGGTATCTACCGTTTTTGGCTACAACCTGTATCAGGCCATTGTACATCCCGACCATTCAAATATTGGATTAAGTATCATTTTGATGGTTCTTACTTCTATTATGGTCCGAAAATATGGCTACCACTCAACAAGGAAAGAACAGAAAGACATTTAATAAGTCATATAGATGAGCCCGAAGCTATTGTGTTTTCGGGTTTATTTTTTTAAGTCAACTACTTCGTGTTATTCTTGAAGTAATATTGAATAACTGATGCTCCTGCAATACATTCAATGATCAGGATCATCACTAAAAACCCAATAGGCTTACCCAGCATCAGTCCCCTGATCAGTTTTAAAATGCCTAATCCAAAAATGAAAGCCAGCCCATAAAAAGTTACTTTTGAAACAGCTTCATGAAATAGCCTCAGCATAGAAATGGAAGCATAAAATCCCAGTAAAAGAAAGATATATAATTTTAGAAATTCAGGACCTTTTAAAAAAATGGGATTCAATGTCTGACATTCTTCCACAAGCCATGTAAAACTGATGATAAACGGAACTAAATGGATGATATATTTTTTCATAATTACTGTTTTAATTGATACTTTTACCCGCCACATCCTCCGCATCCACCACAACCGCCTCCGCAGCCTCCTCCACAACTGCTTCCTCCGCTACAGCTGCTTCCGCCACAACCTGTTCCGGAATCATTGCCGTTTTTAGCTTTATTTTCCTGAAATGTGTTAGCAATGGCACTGATGATAAAAATGACAGCTATTGAAAGTATCACCGACCCCAGTGTGATGACAATCTCACCAAGACAGGATGACAGTGTTGTAAGAATGATCAGTAACGGTATGAAGCGAAGCCTCTTCCACCAGCTGCTCCAATATTGCTTTTTTCTTTGCTGAAACCAGATATCGGCTGGGGCGTCCAATTGGAAAATCTCTTTATAGCTTTTCAGGGTTTCTGAAAACCAATCCCGGTGTTTTGTTGTTTCCTTTGTTCCTCCTTTTGAAGGATGATGATGAAGCTTTCTTTTTAAAATGTGAGGACAAAACTCATCCCAGTAATTTTGGGTGTAAATCAAATGCATGTGCCATACTTTATCCACTATTTTGCTTGGAGAGGCTCCATTGGGAAGAATACAGCAGAGGTAAACAAACTTTTTATATTCTTCAATTGCTTTTCGGGCAAAATCCAAAGTCCAGTTTTCTTCTTTTGCCAGCTTTTTTGAGAAAGGAAAATCGGCATCAGGAGCATCTAAGGAAAATCCCTGGATCCTGTTCCAAAGAAATTCGTCTTGTAATACCATTTTTGTTTCCATTGTCTTTATTTTAATTTTTCTACTCAAATATCAATTGATTTTAAAATATAAAAGTCTTTCAATAGTCTCATTTGAATCGATAAAAATCTTAAATTAGTCTTGCAGAATTTCGAAGTCCATCTGACTCCCGAACAAAGAAAATAAACAGATGAAAAAAGAAGATATTTTACATCTTGAGAAGCTCATGAACTTCTTAAGCCGGCAGTTTCTAAAGAAAAACCATTGGCAAGACGTTACCAAAACGGAATGGTCTTACATCAGTGCAGAAATTAACGATCTGGTTATCAACGATTATGCTGAAAAAGAGATCAAAAAAAACCCTGACCTCCTGGGGTTAAACTACCTTTATGAGCATCTGATTATCAATAAACTAAAGAAATACCATCACAATGAAAATGCCGTTTTAAGCCGTCCCAATCTGGCAAAAATAAGTTTGATTGTCAGAGTTCTGGGTTATTCAAATTACATAGATTTCATTAATTCCAATACGGAAGCTTTCAATTTTAATGATCTTAAAATTGATATGAATAATGCAGCTCTGAATACCACTCTTTTAGACCATTTAGTGGGATGCTGGTATTCTTATAACAGAAATCTTCCTGAGAACCCTTTACAGGCAAAAGAAGACAGAATCTGGCGTTCTGCGACAGAGATCTACAAATCTGAAACTACGGGAGAATATTTTGTTGAGAGAAGCGGAGGTGACCACCATAAGTATTTCGGGAAAGTGACCGCTTATTCGGATTATGTTTTTATTATTATGAACAGCAATACTTTTATCCGGCAGAGACACTTCGTTTCAAGAATTAAAGATATCAAGGAAAAGCTTAAAAACCCTGACTATAAACTGCATGAACTTCACTTTATCAGCACCTGTATCAGTTTTAATCAGGAACCCATTGCTTTATTTGAAATTTTCAGGAAAGCAGACCGGAAAAATTTCATTACAGACTCCATCAGCTTTCCGATAGACAGTGACGAGATTCCCGAAACCATAGTAAAACAGCTTGAAGACACTGAAGCTAACAGGATTGATTACAGATAGTTAAACGAAATAATACAGGGCCTGATATCCGGGATAAGAGATTAGGTCTGGAGGTACAGTATAAGACTGTTCTTCTATGCCTAGAATATATTTAAACGCTTACAATCTGTGTATTACAGTAATAATTACATACATTAATAGTTCTAATTATAAGCCTTAATTATCTTATTATGGAATATTATGAATTATATGAGGTTTTGAAAAGTCATTTTGATTCTAAAAAAGGGTTTACAGAGATAAAGGATTTAAATGTGACCATAGAGTCTATCCCCTTTTTATCAAAAGCCTCAGGTTTACTGTATGGATCTTCTACTGCTGAATGCCTGAAACATCACCCTCAACCGGAGATCAATGAGAATGCATATTTGGTTTATCATCAGCCATCGATAGATACAAAGGATTTTGACATCAGCTGTAATCAAAGTTTTGAATATTATATTCTTAAAAGGGCCGATATAAAAACAGCGAAAGGAAGTATTATTTTTTTTCACGGGCTTAATGAAAAGAAATGGGATAAATATCTGCCGTGGGCTTATGAACTGGCTCAAAGAACTCATAAGGCAGTTATTCTGTTTCCCATAGCCTTTCATATGAACCGTGCTGATCCTATCTGGAGTGACCGCCAGCATATGACAGATATTGTCAATTTCAGGAGAAAAAGATATCCTGAAAACACTAATTATTCTTTTGTAAATGCAGCAATAAGTTCCAGGCTGGAAGCCCATCCGCAAAGAATTTTCTGGTCAGGATTACAGACGTATTCAGATATCATTGAAGTGATAAAAGACATTAAAAACAACAAAATAAAAAGTATTGCTGCGGATGCCGGTTTAGACTTATTTGGATATTCTATAGGCTCGTTTCTTTCCATGATTATTAAAATGGCTGATCCTGGAGGCTACTTTTCCCAGTCCAGGCTTTTCTGTTTCTGTGGAGGAATGACCATTGACAGAATGTTTCCGATTTCAAAATATATTATGGATGCTCAGGCAGCCATTAAAGTACAGTCTGCATTTACGGAGTTATTAATTTCAGATTTTAAGACTGACAAACGGTTAAAGCATTACCAAAATGAGGATTTACATCCACAGGAAAGCTGGTTTAAAAAGATGCTCAGATATAATTATTTCCAAAAAGAAAGGGAAGACAGAATCCGGGAGCTTCAGTCCCAGATAAAGGTATATGTACTGAAACAGGATGACGTTGCCCCTCCTATTGAGGCTTTGAATACGCTACAAGGTGGTTACAGGGATATTGATGTAGAGGTTGAAATAAAAGATTTCCCTTTTGAATATTCTCACATGGTTCCTTTCCCACTCACTCATAAAAATAAGAAAGAAGTTACTAAAGGGTTTCACGAGTTTGTAAAGTCAGCCAGTGATTTTTACGGGCAATAAGCTCATCAAAATCTATACTTTTAAAGGCAGTAAAAGGTTAACTTTGAGGATAAAAGATCTCAAGGAAAAATTTAAAAAATAAAATAATAAGGTCCATGGCTATGTTTTTAGTTGGTTAAAAATTTACGTAAAAAGTTCCTGTAAACACCTGAAAATATTACCGTTTTATTTCAAAAATTCAAGTTTCAGGATTAAACAGGCCTAACTTACCAGCCAATCTTTAAAGTCTTTGACCCGGTCTCTGCTTACTGTAATTTCATCCTCCGGCTGAAATGTAAGGTCCACTTTATAATATGGTGAAGTATGGATATTTTTAATAAAATCAGAATTGACAATAAACTGCCTGTTTACTCTGAAAAACTTTTTATCTTCCAGAATATCTTCCAGCTCATCCAATGTAAAATCTGAAGGATAGGTCCGTTCCTGGGTCTGGAGGTATACAATTTTGTTTTCACTGAAAAAGCAGCTTATTTCCTCTGTCTGCACAATCTTAAGGTTGTATCCGATCTTTACCAACACTCTGGAAAGGGTAGATTTTTCCTTTTTGATCAGCTGCTTGATATCTTGGGAGCCTGTTGTATTGTCTGCCGGAATAAATGATTTAAATTTCTCCACAGCTCCTGAAAGATCTTCTTCCAATATAGGTTTTAAGAGGTAGTCTATACTGTTTAATTTAAATGCTTTCAGGGTGTACTGATCAAAAGCTGTTGTATAAATAATAAAACCTTTGGTGGGTATTTTTTCAAAAATATCGAAAGACAGCCCATCCCCTAAAACAATGTCTGAAAATATCAGCTGGGGATGTTCATTTTCCGTGAACCAGCCAACCCCTTCTTCCACAGATTCTATTTTAGCAACTACCTCAATATCAGTAAAGTTACTTAGCATTCTTTCTAATTTTCTTGAAGCAGGTTTTTCATCTTCGATAATGACAGTTCTGATCATCGGGTTATTCGTTTTAATTCAGATTTTAGGAAATAAAGTTAAATAAAAGCAGACAGTTTTAAAAATCTATAGGCTTTTTGTTTTTTCCAAGCTCTTTCTGGATGAGTTCTTTCTCCCATTCAGCATCAAAAACAAATAGCTTTACTGCTTTTACTGTAAGAATTACCGCCCATATCACCAGAAAGATATGCCCGCTGAATAGGTTAATTCCTACAAAATGATCTTTCAAAAAATCATTAAAAAGGATGATTCCTGCAATGATACCAAACCATAAAAGGCTTTTATAGAACTTTCTGATCTTGTTAACTCTTTCGTATGCTGTATTGTAATCCATGATTCTTAAATGTTTTAAATTATTATAGTGTTTTTGTTTTTCCTTTCTCCTCAGCCATTAATTCTCTGATCTTTTTTTCTTCCCAATTTTTTCCGATTCCGAATACACTGATGGCATGAAAAGCTATTCCAATTCCCCAACCCAACATTGGCCATAAAAACCATAGATACCCGGGAGCCGTTAAAAGATTCAGTGCTGCCAAAAAAGGAATGACCAAGCAGAACGAACTAAGGTTACCATAGAATTCTTTTAATTCTTTTACTCTTTTTGAAGCTTTTTCGTAAGCTATTGTTTCTTTACCGGATGATAAAATTTCCATAACGTATTGTTTTTAAGGTTAGTAATTTGTTTTTGTTGGGTCAAATGTATGAAGGAAAACAACCCTGAATCAACTTTATATTACTGAACGGTAGAAAATGCTAACCGAATGGTAGAAGTTCGGGAATTAATAAAGATATTATTTGGAAAACGAGGGACTACAAAGGGATCTCGCTCATTCAGAAAGATTCAGGATTGAAGTTTGGATTCAATAAAACCGTGGAGAAATGATAAGAGTGGTGATTAATAGATAAACGGGATAAGCTTCTTTGTTCTTTTTCTGTATTCAATGTATTCTTCTCCGAATTGTTCTACAAGAGCCTGTTCTTCAATTTTTATTCTGTAAGCAAAGGCTAAAAACGGAGGAATAAAAGCAAAAATCAATGAAATCCAATTGTTTAAATACAATCCTAATCCCAAAGATGTCAACAAGGAAAAGGCATAGGAAGGATGTCTCAGGTATTGGTAAAATCCTTCTTTTTTGATCTGATGATCCTGTCTTATAGTCACGTCTACGGTAAAGTATTTCCCTAAGGACCTGATGATGATGAACCTAAAAAGTATTCCGGTAATAATAAATAACTCCCCTATATACAGTATCCAGCTTCCTTTAACCACCGGAAGATGGATATAATGGGAAATCATTATGGAAGAAGCTATTGAGAAGGGAATGGCCAGCCACAAAATGTTCAAAGTAGATTTATCTTTATTCTTTTGATCTTCTTTATTGGATTTCAATATGTTTTTATACAAGAACTCACTCAGAAACCAAATACCCATAGAAACATTAAATACGATTTGCAGTGTATCCATTTTGTTTATTTTTTTAGGATTAAGATATATTTATACCCTCCCCATGATCAGTCTTCTTTAGGGTGCTGCTTTTCCATCAGTTTCCTGATCTTTTTATCTTCCCATTTTTTCATAAAGTTAGTTTTGGGTATAAAAACCGTTACAGCATGTGCTAAGAGACCAATTCCCCAAAATATTGCTGTAAAGAAGTTTTTAAACTGAAAATAACTTTCTCCAGGCTTCAGATTGGCATAATTATACACAACAATCATCGCATTGACAGCAATATAAGCAAATAGATGACCATAAAAGCCTCTTAATCTGTCTACCTGTTTTTTAGCGAGCTGGTATTGAATATCATTTTCGTCAAATGTTTCCATTATTTCTGTTTTTTTGTTGATTCATAATTTCTCTAATCTTCTTTTCCTGCCAGGATTCTCCGATTCCGAAAACCTGAAATGCGTGGGAAGCCAGGCCAATTCCCCAACCCAGTGCCGGAAACCAAAACCAGTGGCTGCGGCTTCCTGTAAAGAGATTGATAAAGATTAAAAAGGGAATAATAATACAATAAGAAATCAGGTTGGTATAAAATCCTTTAATTTCTTTTACTCTTTTCTGTGCTCTTTTGTATGCTTTTATTTCATCATCAGGTTTTACACTGACAATATTAGGCTTAGCGGAAAGCATCGGAAGTTTTACTTTAAAATAATCATCTGATTTTTCAATAAAAACATTCTTTCTGGTAAGGAGAGCATACCGCTGTACAATATTGGAAAGTCCTATCCCCGAGCTTTCTTTGATCTGCTCCCTGAACTGAAGGTTATTTTCAATGCAGAGAATTCCCCCATCCGAAAATATTCTGATGACCAGAGGTTTTGAGGAAGTAGCAAAATTATGTTTGATACAGTTTTCCAATAATAGCTGGAGCGACAGTGGAACTACATATTTCTGATAGTCTTCCTGGGCAACATCGAAGACAAAATCTACGCTGTCTTCAAATCTTGTTTTTAAAAGATTACAATAGGTTTTTGCAAATTCTATTTCGTCTTCTACCGTCACCAGCTCTTTATCTTTCTGCTCAAGTACATACCGGTAAATCTTTGACATTGAAGCGGTAAACTTCTGTGCCTGCTGTGGATTCTCATCAATCAGAGCACTGAGGACATTTAATGAATTAAAAAGAAAGTGAGGGTCCAGCTGGTTTTTTAAACTCTCAAACTGTGCATTGGCAGACTTTGCAATAAGCTTCTGCTCCACCACTTCTTTCCGGGAAGTTTTCTTCAGTTCCTCCATAAATCCTTTTGCATGGAGAAAGGCCGAAATAAGCAGGGCTACATTGATGGTAAACCAATTGATAAAATTATATTTCTCCGAAAAAAAAACTTCTGTAGTCACCGCTTTCTGGATCAGCACAAAATTGACATAATTACAAAAATAAACCAGCGCAAAATTCAGGATAAGAATAGAGGCAATACTTAAAACTGCTCTTTTCGTGGTGGCTTCTGCCCAGGGAATTTTTTTATTCAGAAAGCTGTTAAGCATTCCGTTTCCTCCTCCCAACACGAAAGAATACAGCATAGAAATAAGGATTGTATACAGGAAATTCTCCATGGTCTTTTCTGATGTAAAGGCAAAAAAGAAAAACATAGATACGGCCAGAGAGACCCAAAACAGTGTTATAAAATTATTACGCTTCATGATCGTTTTCTTAGCTCAAAATTAGTTTTTATTAAAGGTATCAAAAATTATTTCTTACCGAAAGGCCTGTTTTTCATCCTGAATGGTATCAAAAAACCTTCATGGGATGAAGGTTTTTTGAATGGTTAGTTTTTGGGACTTAAAGTACAGCTATTTTCAGCTCTCTTCCCGTTGCTTTTTATTTAGCTTTCTCAACGGGAAGACTGATAAAATATTCAGCTTCGGATCTTCCCCAATTAGGATCCAGTGCAGTCCTAGGCTTATAATTATTAAATTTAGCCAATGCTTCTTTGAACATTTCCAGTCCTTTTGTTTTACTTCCTCCATACTGTTCTGGTGTAAAATAAATGTCTTCGGCTTTGATCAATGCAACTCTGGGGTTAGCGGCATCCAGTTTTTCAGCAATATTAAGCTCTTCTGAAGCTCTTGCTCCATCTGTCATAAAACGTTGCGCAGGATTGACCATCATTCTCAGGGAAAAAGCCATTTTCTTCAGCAGATGAATTTCAGCATTATCAGCTCCGGCAAGACTCTGCGCCAGGCCCAGATATTTTTCTGCCTGCGATGCCACTCCATCAAGCTCCTGCATATTTCCGTTTCTCATCATCACTCTTCCTTTTTGAATCTGGGAAAAAGCGGCATAATAGGGAGGCAGCCACTGTGAGCTTTCTTTACTTCCTATTCTCTCAAAATCGTTGGCCAGGACCTGAAAATCCTCCGGTGTTTTACAGGTTTCTATTCTGCCAATTTTTTCAGTCATTATTTTTTCGTAATCTGTCTGAGCAAAAGCGGTTAAACTCATACAAGCTAAAGCAAAGCTTAAAAAGTATTTTTTCATTATATTATTTTTTTAAAGGTTAGTTATATTGTTGGTCTAAGGTATACTTTTATAGGTTATTATTGATAGCATCTTCTGTTTTATCTACTCCAAAGCTGATAAATGCTCCCACAAATACAAAAGTATTAACAGGGGGAACCACCGCTGAACTTCGTGAGCCATCCATGGAAAAATTGTACCCATATACATTTTTCGATCCTAAAACATTGGAAACACTTAATACCAGTACAGTAAATGCTTTTCCATCTTTCTTCCCAAGATTCGGAAGGTAGTTGATACTGAAATTAAGTGCGTTATAATCCTTCAGTCTTCCTTCATTTCTGGTATAATTAATGGCTTTTCCGTTATCAAACGTAGAAGCAATATCATAATATGGACGTCCTTTGGCGTAGGTATAAGAGAGGTTCACTCCCATTTTCCATTCCGGAATAAACCTTTTAACAACAGCTGAAAGGGTGTGTTCCGCGGCAAAATTAGGTTTTAAACTTACCGGATAATTAAGAAAATCTCTTTTTGAATCCAGAAAAGAGTAGGTAATCCAGTAATCAATATTTTTGAATGTCTTTTTGTTGTCTCTCCAAAATAGTTCTAATCCTTTTGCATATCCGTAACCGTCATTATTTAAAGCCGTCTGATTCTGCTGATTTCCCTGGGTTATATTAAATGTTTTAATCAGCTGATCATACTTTTTATAAAAAGCTTCAAGACGCAGGCTTCTTCCTTCTGAACTTCTCTGAACCTGGAAAACAAAATGCTGTGACTTCTGAAAGCCTAATTCTGCCGGGCCATTGATATATTTGCTTTCGGGATTCTGATAAAAAAGGCCGTAAGCCAAAGAGGTTGTCCAGTCTCTTGCAAGGCGGTAAGCCAATGCAAAACGGGGCGCAATATTACTTTTTCCCAGGAAAGAAGAATGCTCAGCCCTCACTCCTATTTTTGCAGACAATGCATTGCTGAATCCAAGGTCTGTTTCTACAAAAGCTGAAGAAATCAGGTCTTTATAATTCTTCTGTACACTTTCAAAATTGAGTTTCTCATCTGCATTATTGAGTTCAAACCCTCCTCTTACTGCGCTGATCTTATTAATTTTTCTTTCGAGGACCGCTTTAAAATTGATATAGTTTCCATCTGTCAACAGCTGTGTTCTATCTGATTCATTTTCATGGGTTTCTGTAGAAAAATTAAGGTTCGATTCGTTATAGGAATAGGATCCTCCTACATTTAACAGATATTTCCCGAATTTCTGCCTGAAGGACAGGTTATGATAGGTATTCTTTCCTTTGAGTCTTACCAGCCCAAAATCGTATTCCGGCTCGAGACTTTCTGACCTCACCCCCATTGTATTGGAATTGTACATTCCGTAATACTTAAAAAAGCCTCCTGATTTTGTTTTAACTCTAAAATTTAAGTCACCATTAAGTCCATGGGGAGCATCAATAAAATCTGTATTAAAATTAAGAGCTTTCTGCATCAGGCTTAAAATTGAATAGCCTACTGAGGCGCCAAAAGAGTAGTTTTTATTGGTTCCCAATTTTTGAAATCCGGCGCTCAAAAAAATAGGAGAAATCCCAATATCATAAGAGCTTTGATCGGGAAGGTCAACACTTTCCAGCATCAGCACTCCGGAAAGAGCCTGCCCGTAAAGAGCAGAGTATCCGCCACTTGAAAATATATTTCCTTTAAAAAGAGAAGTATTAAACTGGTCTCTTCCTGCAATTCCGGGGATAGAATTAGAAAAATAATTATTGATCAGACTTCCATCCATAAAAATCCTGGATTCTGTTCCTGTTCCTCCCCTGATAAAAAGGCCTCCGGATTCACCTACTTTCTGAACGCCCGGAAGATAGTTTAGTGCTGAAGATATCTGCCCATCTGCTCCTGCTGTGGTATAAATGTCAATAGGAGTAAGCAATGCTGTGGCTCTTTTCTTGTCACTTGCTTCTATAGATCCTGCAGAAACAACTACCGCATCAATTTCACTGATCTGCTCCTTCAGATCTGCATTTACAGCAACATCCTGGTTTTCAATAACAATTGATTTTTCAACGGTTTCGTATTTTGGATGTGTGAAGGTGAGGATATGGCTTCCTTTTTCGGATGTTTCAAAATAAAAATTTCCCTGCCCATCTGTTGTAGCTCCATCATAAGTATCTTTGAGTGTAACGTTTACCTCATTTATTCCCTTATTTTTAAAAGCTACCCTCCCTGAAACTTTTACCTGGGAATATGCCATTATAAAAGCTAAAAAGAAAAATAGGAATAGTAATTTTTGTCCTTGTATTTTCATGGTTATAATTTCTGGATCAAAAATATCACAAGAAATGCCTTTTTGTAAAAAAATTTTTACTGAAAGGCATTGTTTGCTTACTGAATGGAAAATTAATGAATAGGATACAGAAATCTACAACCATTTTTCCTTCGGGATGTTCTTTAAAACTGAAAGAATAGATTCTAAAAAGATAAATCTGAAGCTGTCATGATATTACTGAAATTATCCTAAGATTTTTCATTTTTTATTGCAGCATATACACAGAAACTCCCAATTGAGGCCAAAACAGAAGCTAAGACAAAAGGAGCTCCACTGAAGATCACAGGACTATGGCTAGATGTAAAATAGGCGAATACATTGGTCATTAACAAAGGTCCAAAAACAGCAGTAATACTGCCAATACTCGACAACCCTCCCTGAAGGAGCCCTTGCTTGTTGTCGGGAACCTTTGAAGAAATCACACTTTGGAGTATGGGGGTAGCCATCCCTCCTAATGCATAAGGAACCATGACGGCAAAAGCCATCCAAGATTTATTTACTAAACCAAATAATAACAGACTGACACAGTAAATAAACAAGCAAATTATGATCGATTTCTTCTGCCCCAGCTTATTGATAAATAATCCAATAAACAATCCCTGGGATATCACCATTAAAACGCCAAAAAACCCTAATGAATATCCTATCATATCCGCCTTCCAGTTAAACTTTTCCATCCCATACACATTCCAGGTGCTCTGCATTGCATGACCAGCCAAAGCGATGAATACAAATGCAATAATCAATGTTGGGGCCAGTATCTCTTTTTTAATACTTTTAATAGCTCCTATGGGATTGGCAGTTTTCCAGGAAAAAGGCCTTCTGTTACTTTCTTTAAGAGATTCGGGGAGAACAAAAACGCCATACATAAAATTAAGAAGGCTCAGCCCGGCGGCGGCATAGAAAGGGATTCGTTCACCATATTGCCCCAGCAGTCCTCCAATCACAGGTCCTATGATTAAACCAAGTCCGGCAACAGCACTTATCATTCCGAAATTCTGACTTTTCTTTTCAGGAGTACTGATATCTGAAATATATGCGGTAGCGGTAGTCATACTGGATCCCATAATTCCTGTTATTATCCGTCCTACAAATAACCACATCAGGTTTGGTGCAAATGCAAGAATCAGATAATCTATTCCGAGTCCCAATAGAGACCATAAAAGTACAGGTCTCCGTCCGAAACGGTCACTGAGATTCCCAAGGATTGGGGCAAATATAAACTGCATTAAAGCATATATGGATATAAACCAGCCTATATATTGTGTTGTAGTACTTAAATCTCCGTTTGAGAGCTTTAAAATAAGGGTAGGCAGCACGGGAGCAACGATCCCTATTCCAATGATATCAATCAGGATGGTAATAAAAATAAAAACTAATGCGTAATCTTTTTTTGTTTGCATAAGCAGGGTTATTTTTTAAGGTAAGTATGAATATTTTACGATTTCGCCGTCGCTGCATTCATTAGATTTTTAATGACTTGTGCCAGGTAATTGAAGTTTTGATTGATAAAGAAATGGTTCCCATTTACGATCTGGCATTCACATTCTGCTTCAGTATAATGGTTCCAGTTTCTTATATTCAATGCATATCGTTCATTTTTTCCCATCACCGCAAAAACAGGAGTCTTTATTTTTTCATCAAACGGAATATTTTCCTTGTCTTCCAGCAGTCCGAAGTCTGCTCTGAGTACGGGCTCAAAAAAATCCAGCAATTCTTCAAATTCCATGACTTCATCCGAAAGTCCACCCAATTTTCGTACTTCGGCAAAAAATTCTGTTCTTGGCAGTCCGGCAATAGGCGGGTTATTTTTTATTTTGGGTCCGGGATATCCTGTGGGGACAAAATAAGCGGGAGCATCCATAGATTCTTCCATTGCAAAGCAAATTTCATGTCCTAAAATAGCTCCCATACTATGTCCGTATATGAGATATGGAACTTCTTTTTTCCGTGCTTTTTTTACCTGACTCAGCAGATCTGCTACAGCGTCCTGTTTGTTTTTTAAAAAGGATTCTGCCATACGATCTCCTCTACCCGGAAGCTCAGGGGTTTCTACCTCAAAAAAGGGTTCTAGGCCTTCAATTAGCGGGCGAAAAGAATTTTTGTCTCCGCCTGCGTAATGCAGTAAAAATACTTGTGGTTTATATGATGTTGTTCTGTTCATAGGTTTTCTTTAGTGTGTGTAGTTGATAAACATGGGAGACTTTTTACCATCTCCCATGTTTTTTTTAATTACTGGCAGCTGTTTTAAGGATAAGGTCAATAATATGCTCTTTCTGCTCCAGCATCGTTTGATGGGATGCATTAATAGGATAAACAGATAATAAATCACGGTTTTCAATGACTGAATCTACATTGTTATAGGCTGATCCCTGTACATGGCTGTTAAATGACTCATTAAAGGTTTCTCCCTCAAGCATTGCCTTGAATAAAACCACTTTTGTTGAATTCAGATTGTTTGAAATATTTTCTTTAATAATCGTATACTCTGCCGACATAAAGTTTTTAGTGGCTGTAAACTGACGGTCATCAATAGAAACATTCAGCTTCTCACTCAGCTCTTCATCTGTAGGGAACGAAAGGTATTCCACCAGCTTCTGATCAGAGGCGTAAAAAATAGTATCCAGCAGATAAACTGTAATTTTCTGATGTCCTCTGTTCTCAAGCTCTGCAGCAATTTCCAGAGCAATATTTCCTCCCAAAGACCATCCTAACAGGATATATTCTTCCTGCTGATGATCCTTCTGTATGTCATCAATATGAGCCAGATAATAATGAGCCAGCCCTTTCAGGTTACTGATCTTCTCTTCATTGTATAGGTTGTAGGAATCTACTCCGTAACAGTCATATTCTGCTTTCAATTGTTCTGCCAATGACTGATAGACTTCACAACCTCCATTTCCAGGATGTATAAGGAACATTTTCGGATTGTTGCTCTCCTGATTAAAAGCAACGATTGGCTTATACTCTTTTCCATAGCTCATCACCGTTCTGGAAAGTTTACTTACCGTTTTCTCTTTGAACAATTCTACAATTTTAAGCTGAACATCCAGCTGCTGATGTATCCTGTTGATCAGTTTAATAGCCATGATACTGTTTCCTCCCAATTTGAAGAAGTCATCATGAATACTAATTGCTTCCGGATCCAGATTCAATACTTCTCCATAAATACCGGCAAGTTTTCGTTGCATGTCATTTTCAGGAGCAGCATATTCTGAGATTCCAATAAACTCAGGCTCAGGAAGGCGTTTTCTGTCTATTTTTCCGTTGATGGTCAAAGGAAGACGTTCCAGATGGATATACACATTCGGAATCATATAATCCGGAAGTGTTTCTGATAAGAATTCAGAGATCATATGCGGATCTATAACCGGATCAGAAACATAGTATCCGGCAAGATATTTCATTCCTCCTCTGTTTTCTTTGGCCATAACGACTGCCTGCTTCACTCCGGGATACTGGAGCAGCCTGTTTTCAATCTCTCCAAGTTCAATTCTATAGCCGCGGATCTTCACCTGGAAGTCATTTCTTCCCATATATTCCAGTTCTCCATTAGATAACCAACGCACTAAATCACCGGTCTTATATAGTCGACCATTTTCTCCTTTTTCTTTTTGTTCTAATGTCTGGAATGGATTGTCCAGGAAGCGTTCTTCGGTCAGCTCAGGTTGGTTTAAGTACCCTCTGGCAATACCTGCTCCCCCTATATAAAGCTCTCCTACTGCCCCTACAGGAACAGGACGGAAATGGGCATCCAATACATAAACCGTCATGTTGTTGATAGGATCCCCGATATTTAATGGGTTGCGATCTTCTTTATAATAATGAAGTGTTGTACAGACTGTTCCTTCGGTTGGCCCATATTCATTAACGAGGATAATATCATCAATATTTTTATCTAAGGCGGGGAAGCTTTCCCCTCCTGCAAAAATCAATTTCAAATGGGTTCCGTTATCTATAACCTCCCTCAATAAAGCCGGTGGTATAAAGGAAACTTCTATATTATTTTCTTTGATGTAGTCATTAAGTTCGTTCACTGATGTTCTAAGATCATTGCTGTAAATCCACAAGGTATTCCCGTTACATAATGCCGGAAATGCTTCATAGACAAAGGCATCGAATACATAGTTCGAAAAACATCCTACTTCCTGATATTCTTCAAGTCGGTGAATTTTTATCATTGATTCTATAAGGTTGATCACTCCCGAATGCTCAATCATTACCCCTTTAGGAAGTCCTGTTGTTCCACTGGTATAAATCACATAAGCCAGGTTGTCTGAGCTTACTTTGGCAGCAGGATTATCAGCATTTGACTGATCAAGCTTTTCTATAACCTTTTCGCTGTCCAGTACAATTAAATCTGTTTTTCCTAAAGAGGATTCTATTAATTTATTGACTGCACTTTTTTGGGTAAGAATAACTTTGCTTGCAGTATCCTTTACAATATGATTAACTCTATCTACCGGATATGATGGATCCATAGGAACATAAGCCGCTCCGGCTTTCATTACAGCAAGACCTGCTATAATTATATCTTCAGAACGCTCAAGACATAGAGGTACCAGATCATCCGGCTGAAGATGATATTCATTGATAAGATGACTGGCCAAACGATTGGCCCTTTCATTCAATTCACGATAGGATAATCTTACATTTTGATATACTAAAGCTGTAGTATCCGGGGTCATTTCAACCTGGTTTTCAAAAAGCTGATGAATCGTAAACTTATCCTGATATGCTTTCTGGGTATTATTCCAAACTTCTACAATCTGTTTGCTTTCCTTCTCCGCGATCAGAGAAAGTTCATCAATTTTTGTATTCCCTGTTCCTGATTTTACCATCTGGGTCAGAAGGAATTGATAAGAATCGGCCATACGGACAATCGTTTCTTTTCTAAACAGAGAGGTTGCATAGTTGAAAGTCATCTGTATCGCTTCCGGACCATCATTCACCATTGTCGTCAGATCAAACTTCGCCGCCTGGTAGTCGACTTCACCATCAAAAGAATAGAATAAAGCTTCTTCTTCCTTCACTGCTGAATCTCCACCTCCAAAATTCTGCAGCCCAAACATTACCTGGAAGATAGGGTGTCTGGAGGTATCCTGCTCTACTCCAAGTTCCTCTACCAGCTTCTCGAATGGGAGATCCTGGTGAGATTGTGCTTCTGTTACCGAGCCTGCTACCTGAAGAATAAAGTCTTTCACTTTTTGCTCTGAATCAATTTTCTCTCTTAGCGCCAATGTATTGACAAAAAATCCGATAACACCCTCAAGACCAGCATAATGGCGATTGGCAATAGGGCTTCCCACGACTATATCTTCCTGGCCGGAATAGGCTGAAAGCATCAGATAATATCCACTCAGCATGACACTGTATACACTTACTCCAAGGTTTCTGGAGAGATCTCTGATCCCTTCGGATATTTCTCCTGATATATCAACATTAATCGTTTCTCCTTCATAAGAGATGTCTGCAGGTCTATGGAAATCCGTTGGCAAATCCAGACTTTGATAATCATCGAATTTAACCTTCCAATACTCAATCTGGCTATCCAGACGTTTACCTGAAAGATAATTACGCTGCCATAAAGCAAAATCTTTGTACTGAATCTTCAATTCAGGAAGTGTAGAAGCTATTCCTAATGATAATGTATGATAAAGACTGCTCAATTCTTTTAAAAAGACCTCTGTAGACCATCCGTCAAAAGCAATGTGGTGAATCACAACAGACAGATAATGCCGTCCTTTGAATCTGAAGATATTGATCTCTACAGGAATTTCTGAATCCAGACGGAAGACTTTATTGGCACATTTATTTATGTGCTGATCCAGTTCTTCTCTCGTCTCTACTTCTGTTATTTTAAATTCAGGAATAAGATCTGTAACTACCTGATAGCCCATTCCATCTACATTCGTTTTGATCAATGTGCGGAGCACTTCATGACGCATTACTACCGCTTCAAGAGCTTTACACAGAACAGAAACATTCGTTTTCTGATTCAGAATAACAGTCATTGGGATATTGTATGCACTGCTTCCTCCTTCATACGCTTCTATAAACCAAAGTCTTTCCTGAGCAAAAGATAAACGCTGCTCTTCAGGTGATGATATTACTATCGGGGTTATGGTTACCTGTTCATCCACATGATCATCTCCACTTAACACATTGGCGAGGGAAGCTATCGTCTTATGAGTAAGTACCTTAGCTACTTTCACCTGTATACCAAGCTCCTGCTTGATCTTATTGGCTAACTTAATCGCCATGATGCTGTTTCCTCCCAATCGGAAGAAATCATCGTGGACACTGATGTTTTCAGCGGCAAGCCCCAACACTTCACCGTAGATTCGGAATAATGTTCTCTGTAACTCATTTTCTACGGCTACATATTCTCTGTCTCCGCTGAATTCCGGTTCAGGAAGCTGTTTTCTGTCGAGTTTACCATTGATCGTTAATGGTAAAGCTGTTAAATGAACAAAAACATTCGGTACCATATATTCCGGTAAAGAGGATGATAGATATTCCGTAAGAATTTCATTATCAATATCTTCTTCTGATACATAATATCCGGCAAGGTATTTCATCCCCGCATTGTTCTCTTTGGCTAAGACTACCGATTGTCTTACTTCAGGATATTGAGACAAACGGTTTTCGATCTCTCCCAATTCTATTCTGTAACCCCGGATCTTTACCTGGAAGTCATTTCTCCCAATATATTCTATATTCCCATCAGAAAGCCAACGCACAAGGTCTCCCGTACTGTACAGTCTGCCATTCTCACCTCTTTCCTTCTGTTCCTTTGTTTGGAAAGGGTTAACAATGAAACGTTCTTCGGTCAGATCAGGTCTGTTTAAATAGCCTCTTGCTATTCCAGCTCCGCCAAGGTAAAGCTCGCCTACGGCTCCCACAGGAACTAATCGAAGGTTCCCATCCAGCACATAAGCGGAACTGTTTCCTACAGGACGGCCGATCAGATGAACATCGCCATGATCTACCTGTTTGTATGTGGCATAGATCGTTGCTTCGGTTGGTCCGTAAAGGTTATACAACACTTTCTCTTCTGACCAGTATTTTCCCGTTTCATAATCACACGGTTCTCCTGCGTATAATAACCCTTTTAATGAAGGACAATCCACGCGGGGTAGAACAGATAGCATTATCGGTGGCAAATAGGTGTAAGCAATATCATTAGAGATTAGGTATCTGCTGATGGCATCGGCATCTTTCTTCGTTTCTTCATCCAGCAGGTGAAGTTCGTTTCCATACAGTAAACTGTTGAAAAACTCGGATACGGATACGTCAAAAACATACGACGTATAAGCCGTTATTTTCTCTCCTTCACTGAAACCATAAGCCTCTCTTACCTGAGAAACTACATTCACTACATTTCCGTGTTCCACCATCACTCCTTTTGGCAGTCCGGTGGTTCCACTGGTATAAATAACATAGGCCAGATTATCACCTTTAGCTTCGGTAACCGGGTTCAATATTTCCTGTGTTGCCAGAATGGTTTGGAAAACAGAATCGTTTATAGAAATTGGTGTCACTGAAGATGTCACTTTTTCTATAGTCCTTTCTTCGGCAATAACAATTTTGCTGCCTGTATCTTTAAGAATATGTTCTATTCTGTCTGAAGGATAAGAGGGATCCATAGGAACATAGGCTGCTCCGGATTTTAATACCCCTAAAATAGCAATCAGCATATGTTCTGAACGCTCCAGGCATAACGGAACCAGATCATCCGGTTGAAGGGCATGTGTTTTTATCAGATAATTTGCCAAACGGTTGGAGCGCTCATTTAAATCTTTATAGGTGAGCTTAATATCTCCATAAACCAAGGCAACCGCATCTGGCGTCCTTGATACCTGAGATTCAAATAAACCATGAAGGGTTTTATCAGAATCAACAGGATCTATCACATTCCAGGATTGGATGAGCTTTATTTGATTATCAGAAACATAAGCAAGTTGATCTGATGTGATTTTCTTATTTTTAAGAATCTGATCTAAAAGAGTTTCCATTCCTTCAATCAACTGCTGTATCGTTTGTTCTTCGAAAAGAACGCCTTCATAATTGATCTTAACGGTTACACTATCTCCCTGTTCCGAAGCCATAATTCCCAACGGATAATCAAGCTTCTCTACAGAGTCCATGAACACAAATCCTAACTCATTACCCTCACCTCCTTTAGGTACAGGATAGTTCTCATACACAAATAAACTGCTGAAGATCCTGCGTCCATCATGGTGCAATGCTGCAAGGTTGATGTCACTGTGCGTATTGAGCTCACTGATCCTATTCTGAATCTCTGTGATCTGATCCACAACCCGGCCATCTGCATGGCTCACAATCAATGGCAGTGTGTTGATATATAATCCGGCTGAAGATTCTATCCCATCAACGGGTAAGCTTCTTCCTGAGACCGTTGTCCCTACAACACTTGTTCCTAAGCCACTGTAAATACTCAGCTGCTTATGCCATAAGTATTGTAAAACAGCATTCACCGTAAAGCCTTGTTCTTTAGTAAAAGCCTTCAACGTATGGTACTGATCTCCTTCGATCTGCATTTTTATATGCTGATGATCCTGGATATGACGGTAAGTTCCTAAGTCAATATGGCGCTGGTCTTCTTTTACCAGGCTGCTCAGATCTTCCTGGTCTTCCAGTAAGCCCATATAGGTATTCCAGAACTTCCCGCTGCTCTCTTTATGGGACTGAAGGTACTGCTGGGTTAAAGCATACGCAGAATCGGAAGCCAGTGAGATCTCCTTCCCTTTAAGCTGACCCAGGTAATGATCATGGATGCTATTGAGAATGACAGGCATACTCCAGCCATCCAGAATCGCATGGTGATTACTGAATAAACAGCTGTAGTGGCTATCTCCTCTTTTGAACAGATACACCCTGAAAAGACTGCCCTTGGTAAGGTCATACACCTCAAAGCGGTCCTTCTGGGTAATTTCTCCGATCAGGGACTCCTGAGATTCCTTACTCATTCCACTGATATCCTGGTAGCGCCAGTCTACTTCGCCTTCTTTATCGATAACCTGTACGATCTCGCCATTCCAGTCAAAACGTAGTCTCAACGACGGATATGCAGCCTGGGTACATTTCCAGGAATCTTTTAACTTCTCTTCATTAATTTTACTATGGTAGTCCCAGATCAACTGTACTCTGTAGGCATCATCTTTATCGCCTTGGTTCAACGCGTGATATACAAAGCCTTCCTGTAAGCTGTTCGCTAAATAAACCCCTTCAATTTCCCCTTTCTCCTGAATACCAAATAGCTGTTCCTGCTCTACAATATAGTCTATATCAGATGGAGTCAGGTAGCTTCGATCCTCTTCGGAAAGCAAGGTAATGATAGATTCCAAATGGCTCTTAAAGCCTTCTGACAGTAAAGTAATCTCTTCTTCACTCAGGTAACCGGTAACGCCAAAGCGTAATTGCCCATCCACAACAGCTCCATTGATGCTGATATAATGGCTGTCGCGGTTATTACTTCCTACCCCTAATCCACTGTCCTCAGCTGCGATAAACCAGCTCTTTTCGCCGGAGATATCTTCCTGGTCCAGCTGTCCAAGATAGTTGAAGCTGATCTTAGGTAGCTCACGTTCTATATAGCCTATCAAACTACCATAACCAATTCCGTTATTTGGAATACGTCGCAGGGATTCCTTAGTCAATACCACTGTATCCGAAAGGTCTTTCCCTTTCTTCAGCAGTAATGGATACATTGTGGTAAACCAACCTACAGTTTCGGTGATATCCAAGTTCCCAAAGACTTCTTCACGACCATGGCTCTCCAGCAATACGGAATGGCTTTCCTCTCCGGTTAATCCTGAAAGCGAAAGGGATAACGCTGAGAGAAGAAGATCATTGATTTGGGTATGGTATGCATGATGGGTCTTTCTGATCAACGATTCGGTCATCTCTTTACTTAGCATCAAATGACCGTGGTGGTGCTCTTTGCCAATGAAACTGCTTAGCGCAGCATTGTTAGATTCTACGGTTTCAGCCGTGGCATTCCAGAATAAAAGTTCCTGGGCTCTGGATTCCGGGTTTTCTGTTTTATAGCTTCGCACAGCTTCCACCCATTGGCGGTAGCTTGTCCCTTTTACATGACCCGTAATGTATTCTGTATCTCCTTTTTCAAGAGACTGATAAATATTCTTTAAGTCTTCGGTAATAATCCTCCAGCTTACGGCATCAATGATCAAATGGTGAAGGGCAAAGTAAATCCTTGCGCTGCCATCTGCATAACCGCTGATATAGCCGATCTGATACAATGATCCGTTTTCAATATCAAATTGAGACTGCCAGGCCGTGAAAGTCTTAGACAATTCTTCTGCACTTAATCCTGAAGCATCAAGGTAATTGATACTCGCTACGGATTCCTCACTGCTATATGCCTGGGTATAAACACCATCAGCTTTTAGATAATAAAGTCTGAACGCATCATGTCTTTCCACTAAATGATGGATGGAGGTTTCCAGTAACTCTTTATCAAGCTCTGGCACATTGATCAAAAAGGCCTGATTCCAGTGATTGAAATCTCCAAGATAACCCTGTTCTTTCTGGCTGAAGAACCAATCCTGAACAGGAAGTAAGGAAACTCCCCCTTCTAATATACCTTGCTCGGAAAGGATATGTTCTCCTTCTGTCTGTTTCTTTTCTTCTATGAGTAACGACAATGATGATACGCTGCGGGCCGTAAAGACTTCTTTTACACTTAGTCTTACTTCTAATTGTTGTCTGATTCTTCCTACCAGCTGGATACTGATGATACTGTCGCCTCCTAAGCGGAAGAAATCGTCTTCGATACTGATGGTTAATGGATCGAGCCCTAATACATCCCCATAGATCTGGCACAGTTTGACCTGAAGATCCGTTTGGGGAGCAACATAATCTTTGCTTCCTGTGAACTCCGGTTCCGGCAATTGTTTCTTATCCAGTTTTCCATTGATCGTTAATGGCAAGGCTGTTAAGTGTACAAAAGCACCTGGTACCATATATTCCGGTAAGCTCGCGGACAAATGCTCAGTAAGAAGATCGGAATCAATCTCAACATCTGACACATAGTATCCTGCCAGGTATTTTAAGCCTGCTTTATTTTCTTTGGCCAATACTGCCGTCTGACGGATTCCCGGATAATGAAGTAAGGTATTTTCAATCTCGCCTAATTCAATTCTGTACCCCCGGATTTTTACCTGGAAGTCATTTCTTCCGATGTATTCCAGCTCGCCATTAGCTAACCAGCGTACTAAGTCTCCCGTTTTGTATAAGCGGCTGTTTTCGCCTCTTGCTTTTTGGGATAATGTCTGGAATGGGTTATCAAGGAAACGTTCTTCTGTTAAATCCGGGCGGTTTAAATAACCTCGTGCAATTCCGGCTCCTCCGATATAAAGCTCTCCTACAGCTCCCACTGGAACAGCCCGCATATGGCCATCCAACACATAAGTCGTCATATTCCCAATCGGACCTCCAATATTCAACGGATTACCATCTTCTTTGTAATAGTGCAGCGTCGCACACACTGTGCCCTCGGTTGGACCGTACTCATTGACAAGTATAATATCATCAATATTTTTATCCAAAGCAGGGAAACTTTCTCCTCCGGCAAAAATCAATTTCAGGTTGGTGCCATTGTTTACAACTTCTCTCAATAAAACTGGTGGAATAAACGATACCTCTATATTATTTTCTCTGATATATTCGTTAAGTTCTCCTACAGATGTTCTAAGGTCATTGCTGTAAACCCACAAGGTGTTTCCATTACACAATACCGTGAGAGCTTCATAGACAAAGGCGTCGAATACATAATTTGAATAACATCCCACTTCCTTGAATTCTTCAAGTCGGTGAGCCTTAATCATTGATTTTATAAGATTTATCACCCCGGAATGTTCAATCATTACTCCTTTAGGGAGTCCTGTTGTACCACTGGTGTAGATGACATAGGCCAGATTATCTGAATTTACCTGGGTAACAGGATTATTTGAATCTGTGAGTTCAAGCTGTGCTTTAATGTTTACCTCATCTAAAGCGATACATTCTACCCCCAGGTCTTCCAACTTTTCTGTTGTGCTTTCCTGCCCTAAAACAAGTTTTGCATCGGTATCCTGAAGAATGTGTTTTATTCTGTCCACCGGATAAGACGGATCCATTGGAACATAAGCTGCTCCTGTTTTCATTACAGCAAGAATTGCAATCAGCATATACTCCGAACGATCTAAGCATAAAGGAATAATATCGTCAGGCTGAAGATTGTACGTTTCAAGAAGGTAATTGGCCAAGCGGTTTGATCGGTCATTCAGCTCTCTGTAAGAAAGTCTGACATCCTGATATACTACCGCTGTCTGATCCGGGGTTTTCAACACCTGATTTTCAAATAACTGATGAACTGTCAGGTCTTTTGCATATTCCTCCCGCGTATCATTCCAGCTTTCCACGGTCATTTTATATTCTTCTTCCTGTAGCAGAGAAAGTCCGCAAACTCTTGTATGATGAATATCAACCTGAATCAATTGATCTAAAAGAAGCTGGTAAGATCCGGCCATACGGACAATTGTATCTTTTTTAAACAGTGATTTTGCATAATTGAACATGATACGGAGGTCTCCTCCATGATCATCAACCATTGTCGTCAGATCAAATTTTGCCGCCTGATAGTCTACTTCTCCATCAAAAGGATAGAATAAAACGTCTTCATCATTTACTTTAGCATCTCCTCCTCCAAAACTTTGAAGGCCAAACATCACCTGGAAAATCGGGTGTCTGGAGGTATCCTGCTCTACTCCTAGTTCTTCCACTAACTTCTCAAATGGAAGATCCTGATGAGACTGCGCTTCTGTGATTGATTTTGAAACCTGAAGAATGAAGTCTTTAAGGGTTTGCTCAGGATCAATACTTTCTCTTAGCGCCAATGTATTAACAAAGAAACCAATGATGTCTTCAAGCCCAGCATGATGACGGTTCGCAATAGGGCTTCCTACTACAATATCATCCTGTCCTGAATAGGCAGAAAGCATCAGATAATAGCCTCCCAGCATCAAACTGTACAGACTTACTCCCAATTCTTTTGAAAGGTTTCTTAATTTTTCTCCCCGTTCTGCATCCAGACTGAAGTATAGATTTTCCCCTTCGTAAGAAATTTGAGACGGTCGTCTGAAATCCGTAGGTAAATCTAAATTATGGAAATCATCAAGCTTATTTTTCCAATAGTCAATCTGTTGATCAAGACGTTCTCCTGCAAGATAATTACGCTGCCATAAAGCAAAGTCTTTGTACTGAACCTTTAATGGAGGAAGCTCTGCGATTTCTCTACCGGAAAGCTTATAGTACATTGTTGCAAGCTCTTTCAGAAAGACATCTGTAGACCATCCGTCAAAAGCAATATGATGAACAACAACAGACAGATAATGATTGTTTTCTAAACTGAAAACATTTACTGCCACAGGAAGTTCTTCCTCTACACGGAATACCTTGTTGGCACACCTGTTTATGTTCTCTTCTAATTCTTCTCTCGTTTTTACTTCTGTGATTTTAAATTCCGGAATAAGGCCTGTAACCACCTGGTAACCTACCCCTTCTTCTGTAGTCCGGATCATCGAGCGTAGCACTTCATGGCGCATAATCACCATTTCCAGAGACTTCTGAAGAAGATCAAGCTGTATATCCTTATCCAGCATTGTCGTAATAGGAATATTATAAGCACTGCTTCCACCCTCATAAGATTCTATAAACCAAAGCCTTTCCTGAGCAAAAGACAATCTTTGTTTTTCAGGAGAGTCTACTTTTACAGGAGTAATGATGATTTGTTCACCTGTATTATTTTCATCTGCTAAAACAGTTGAAAGAGAAGCAATCGTTTTATGATTGAAAACCTCAGTGACTCCTATCTGAAGTTTTAGTTCCTGCTTAATTTTTCCGATCAGTTTTATGGCCATGATACTGTTTCCTCCAAGCCTGAAGAAGTCATCATCGATACTTATATTGGACGGATCAACCTTCAGTACCTCACCATAAATATCACATAGTTTCGCCTGTAATTCATTTTCCGGAATGATCTGTTTTTTGTTCCCTGTAAAATCAGGTTCCGGAAGCTGCTTTCTGTCCAGCTTCCCATTGATTGTTAATGGTAAAACATTCAAATGAACAAAAGCACCCGGCAACATATAATCCGGAAGAACTTCTGACAGGAAGTCAAAAAGCAGACCTGGATCTATGGATGAGTCTGACACATAATAGGCTGCCAGATATTTCATCCCTTCGTTATTTTCTTTTGCCAATACTGCTGCCTGACGGATATTAGGATACTGAAGCAATCTGTTTTCAATTTCTCCTAATTCAATTCTGTAGCCTCGGATTTTTACCTGGAAGTCATTACGTCCAATATATTCTAATTCTCCATTAGATAACCAACGTACTAAATCACCGGTTTTATATAACCGTCCGTTTTCACCTCTTTTCTTCTGCTCTGCGGTCTGGAAAGGGTTCAGCATAAAGCGTTCTTCCGTAAGTTCCGATCTGTTTAAATATCCTCTGGCAATACCTGCTCCTCCGATATAAAGCTCTCCTATTACCCCTACAGGAACCTGACGAAGATTCTTATCCAATACATAAGCCGTCATATTTCCGATGGCTTTTCCAATATTCAATGGATTACCATCCTCGTTATAGTGGTGTAATGTGGCACACACTGTTCCTTCGGTTGGACCGTAGGCATTGATAATGTCTACTCCATATTCTTTATAAAGCTTCATTACCTGAGGGTTCGTTACATCTCCAGCCACTACCAATTTCTCTAAAGGAAGTATATATTCATCCGTCAAAAGGATTGGCGGAATAGTCGCTATACTAATATTGTGTTCTTCTATATATTCCTGTAATTCGGAAAGATCAATCCTTTTTTCTTTTTCCAGTAAATAGATGCTATGGCCATGAGTAATAACAGGATACAATTCCCATACATGGGCGTCGAATACATAGCTCGCATACCACAGGCAGTTTTTATGGATCCCTCCATCAGATCTCAATCCAAATTCTTTAGCTTCCTGTTCTATTAAGTTGGCTACATTTCTGTGCTCTACCATAACTCCTTTTGGAAGTCCTGTTGTTCCACTGGTGTAAATTACATAAGCCAGGTTATGGGATTTAACTGTAGTCACAGGATTTTCTGAAGATTCTCTCTTAATCACATCCCGGAAAGCAGTCTGATCTAAGGAAATAGCATCTGCTTCTGTATTCTGTAGCTTATCTATTGTTTCCTCTTCTCCAAGAACCAGTTTTGCTCCTGTATCATGAAGAATATGTTCTATCCTGTCTGCCGGATATGAAGGATCCATGGGTACATAAGCGGCTCCGGTCTTCAATACAGCTAATATTGATATAAGCATATGTTCCGATCTTTCCAAACATAATGGGATCAGATCATCTGGCTGAAGATCATAAGTCCTGATCAGATAATTAGCCAGTCGATTAGCTCTATTGTTTAGCTCAGTATAGGATAACTTAACATTCTGGTATACCAATGCAATGTGATCAGGCGTTTTTGAAACCTGGTTTTCAAACAGTTCATGAATCGTTTTATCTGAAGAAAAATCAGAAACTGTATGGTTCCAGGATTTTATCAGGTTCAACTGATTTTCAGAAACATATGAAAGCTGATCTGAAGTGATCTCCCAGTTTTCTAATACCTGTCCTAAAACAGACTTCATCCCTTCCATCAGCTGCTCCATGGTTTGCTGCTCAAAAAGAACTCCTTCATAATTGATTTTCATCGTTACGCTCTCTCCCTGTTCATAAGCCATTATTCCCAGCGGATAATCCAATTTTTCTACAGAACCTTTGAAAACAAATCCTAATTCATTACCGTCATCTCCTCCTGCCGGTACCGGATAGTTCTCATACACAAATAAGCTGCTGAACACACATCGTGCATCATGTTGAAGCTCCCCAAGGCTGACATCGCTGTGTGTGTTAAGCTCACTGATTCTCTGCTGGATATTGGAAATAATATCCACCACTTTACCTTCCGTATGCTCTACAATAAGTGGAAGTGTATTGATAAACAGTCCCGCAGATGATTCTATGTCATCGATAGGAAGGCTTCGTCCAGACACTGTAGTCCCTACCACTGTTGTTTCTACTCCGCTATACATACCCAGCTGGCTATGCCACAGATATTGCAGAACAGCATTTACCGTAAATCCATTTTTGGTAGTGAATTTTTTCAGTTGTTGGTACTGGTCATCTGCCAACGTCATTTTTACAAACTGATGATCCTGTATCTGACGGTAGGTTCCAAGGTCAATATGTCTTTGGGATTCCTTCATCAGGCTGCTTAAGTCTTCCTGATCCTGAAGCAGGCTCATATAGGTTTTCCAGAAACTTCGGCTGCTGTCTTTATACTGCTGAAGGTATTTCTGAGTGTTAACATAGGCATGATCTATTACAAAGCCCGGATCCCGTTTTTTGATAAGGTTCAGATAGATATCATGGATACTTTTGAGTACGATAGGCATACTCCATCCATCCAAAACAGCATGGTGATTACTGAATAGACAGGTGTAATGTTTATCTGAACATTTAAATAAGTATATTCTGAATAATCCTCCTTTTGACAGGTCATAGACTTCAAAACGGTCCTTCTGAGTGACATCGCGGATCAATTCTTCCTGTTGACTCTCCTCCATTCCGCTTAGATCCTCAAATCTCCAGTCAAGTGGGCTTTCCCTGTCGATAATCTGAACAATCTCTCCACTCCAGTTGAATCTGAGCCTCAATGCCGGGAACTGTTGTTGAGTATAGAACCACGCTTTTTTAAGCGTTTCAACATTCATTTCAGACCTATAATCCCAAATCAGCTGTACCCGGTACGCATCATCCGTATCCCCTTGTTTTAGAGCATGATATACAAACCCTTCCTGTAAACTGTTAGCTAAGAATACTCCTTCCACTTCTCCATTTTCCTGGATGGCGTCAAGCTGTTCTTTGTTTACAATGTTCTCTATATCTGAAGGGGTAAGGAAGCTTCGTGTATTTTTGGAAAGCTCATCTATAATCTCAATGATATAATCTTTGAACTTCTGAGTAATCCGTTTTACCTGATCCTGAGACAGATGTGCAGAAACGCTGAAGCGAAGCTGACCGTCTACAACAGCACCATTAATTCCTATAATATAGCTTTCTTTATTTGATGCTCCGATAGAAAGTCCACTGTCTTCTGCTGCAATAAACCATGCTTTCTCAGCAGCCCCTTCTTCCTGGTCAAGCTGCCCAAGATAGTTGAAGCTGATTTTTGGAAGTTCATGTTTTGTATATCCTACAAGGCTTCCGTAGCCAATTCCATTATCTGGAACGCTTCTTAATGCCTCTTTAGTCAATACTACCGTATCATTGAGCTTTTTCCCCGTTTCCAGTAATAACGGATACATTGAGGTGAACCATCCTACTGTTTCTGTAATATCTAAGCTA
The DNA here is from genome assembly GCF_918698085.1 of Chryseobacterium sp. Bi04. Lineage (GTDB taxonomy): Bacteria > Bacteroidota > Bacteroidia > Flavobacteriales > Weeksellaceae > Chryseobacterium. The sequence goes on along the minus strand of NZ_CAKKLP010000001.1, from coordinate 425,735 downwards.
GGGAAAACATCTTCACGACCATGACCTTCCAGCAAAACCGCATGACGGGATTCTCCTGTAAGTTCTGTAAGGGCTGAAGCTAATGCCGATAATAACAGATCATTAATCCTTGTCTGATATACATGATGGCTGCCTCTGATAAGCTTTTCTGTATTTTCCTTATCTAAAAGAAGAATATCATGGTTGCTTTCCGGTATAGAAATAGCCTCCAATGTTTTATTAATTCTATGGACTATTTCTGTCGTTTTATTCCAGTAAGCAAGTTCTTTCTCTCTGGATTCCGGAGTTTCTTTTTTATATCCTTTTACAGCATCCACCCATTGACGGTAGCTGCTTCCTTTTTGGACTACTTTAAAGTCTTCTCCTCTTTCAAGAGTCTGATATATGTTTTTTAAGTCATCTATAATAATTCTCCAGCTTACTGTATCGATGATCAGGTGATGGAATGCAAAAAAGATTCTGGTGCTTCCATCTTCATATCCTGTTATATACGCAATACGGTACAATGGTCCTTTTTCTATATCAAACTGGGCATGCCATTGGGTAAAGAGCTGAGAAAGCTCCTCCATTGTCATATCCGAAGTATCGAGATAGCTGATTTCCGGAGTGGCTTCTAATCCATATTGCTGGGAGTACAATCCATTTTCTTTTGGATAATGAATTCTAAATGCATCATGCTTTTCAATGAGCAGGCGGACACTTTTCTCCAAAAGCTCCTTATTTAGCTGGGGTACATTGATCAGGAAGGCCTGATTCCAGTGGTTGAAATCCACCAGATATCCTAATTCTTTCTGACTGAAGAACCATTCCTGGATTGGAAGTAATGAAATTTCTCCTTCCAATACTCCTTGTTCTGCCAAAATATGGATTGCTTCATTTTGACTTTTCTCTTCGATAAGTAAAGACAAAGCAGCAGCAGTTCTGGCCGTAAATACTTCTTTAACACTTACTCTTATATCCAGTTGCTGTCTGATTCTTCCTACCAGCTGAATACTGATGATACTGTCTCCTCCTAGACGGAAGAAATCGTCTTCGATACTGATACCTTTAGCATCAAGACCCAAAACATCACCATAGATCTGGCACAATTTAACCTGAAGATCGGTTTTTGGAGCAATATAATCTTTACCTCCCGTGAATTCTGGTTCAGGAAGCTGTTTTCTATCCAGTTTTCCATTGATTGTTAATGGCAAAGAGGTTAAATGAACAAAAGCACCCGGTATCATATATTCCGGTAAACTTGTAGAAAGGTGTTCAGAAAGGAGATTGGAATCAATCACTGAATCTGATACATAATAGCCTGCCAGGTATTTTAAGCCTGCTTTATTTTCTTTGGCCAGAACAGCTACCTGACGGATACCAGGGTAATGAAGCAATGTATTTTCAATCTCCCCTAATTCGATTCTGTAGCCCCGGATTTTTACCTGGAAGTCATTTCGACCTACATATTCAAGCTCGCCATTGGCTAACCAGCGTACTAAATCGCCTGTTTTATATAAGCGTTCATTCTGACTTCCCGTCTTTTGATCTTCGGTCTGGAACGGATTTAATATGAATCGTTCTTCGGTTAAATCCGGACGGTTTAAATAGCCTCTGGCAATACCTGCCCCTCCGATATAAAGCTCCCCTACAGCACCCACTGGAACCGGCCGCATATGGTTGTCCAGTACATAACTTGTCATATTTCCGATAGGGCCTCCAATATTTAATGGATTTCCATCTTCATTATAGTGATGCAGTGTGGCACAAACGGTTCCTTCTGTGGGACCATAAGCATTAATGATATCTACTCCTTCAGCCTGATAAAGAGCCATCAGTTGTGGATTTGTTACATCTCCCGCTACGACAAGCTTTTCTAAAGGCAGAATATAATCTTTGGTTAAAAGAACAGGCGGTATGGTGGCAATACGGATATGATTGGTTTCTATATACTGTTGTAAAGCAGCAATATCGGTCTGTTTTTCTTTGTCTAAAATATAGATACTGTGACCATGAGTAATGACAGGATACAACTCCCATACATGGGCATCAAACACGTAATTAGCATACCAAAGACAGTTTTTAAGCCCGTCAGAAATCAACCCAAATTCTTTGGCTTCCTGCTGTATTAAGTTGGCTACATTTCTGTGTTCTACCATTACTCCTTTTGGAAGTCCTGTTGTTCCGCTGGTGTAGATGACATAAGCCAGGTTTTCAGGTGTAACTGAAGTGACCGGATTATTTGAATCTGTTAGTTCAAGCTGTGCTTTAAAGGAAATGTCATCTAAGGAAATGGATTCTACATCCAGATTTTGTACTTTCTCTGCTGTACTTTCCTGACCAAGAATTAATCTTGCTCCTGTATCCTGAAGAATGTGTTCTATTCTCTCCACCGGATAGGATGGATCCATTGGCACATAAGCCGCTCCCGATTTCAGTACTGCGAGAATTGCAATCAGCATATTCTCAGAGCGCTCTAAACACAGAGGAATAATATCATCAGGCTGAATATTGTAAGTTCCTATAAGGTAATTCGCCAGACGATTTGCCCTGTTATTTAATTCTCTGTAGGATAAATGAACATCCTGATAAACCAAAGCAATCTGATCAGGAGTCTTTGAAACCTGATTTTCAAATAGCTTATGAATGGTTTCTTCCTCATATGCAGATGCTGTCGTATTCCAATCTTCCGTTACTTTTTTCTTACTGTCTGCGGGTATTAGAGGAAAGCCACAAAGCTTAACATTTTCAAGTGTATGCTCATGAGCACCAAAAGCCTGTTCAAGAATATACTGATAGGAACCGATCATATTATTGACCGTTTCTCTAGCGAAAATAGTCTTGCCATAATTAAACATTCCACGGATGGTTTCTTCACCATCATCAATCATAGTCGTCAGATCAAACTTCGCGACCTGATAGTTTACTTCTCCCTCGAAAGGAGAAAACAACGCTTCCCCATCATGGGTATCTCTACCAAAACTCTGAAGACCAAACATCACCTGGAAGACCGGATGTCTGGATGTATCCTGTTCCACTCCTAATTCTTCCACTAACTTTTCAAATGGAAGATCCTGATGAGACTGGGCTTCTGTTACCGATTTTGATACCTGAAGAATAAAGTTTCTGAGACTCTGTTCAGTGTCAATATTTTCTCTCAATGCAAGGGTATTGACAAAGAAACCGATAATGTCTTCGAGTCCTGCATGATGACGGTTGGCAATAGGGCTTCCCACTACAATATCGTCCTGTCCCGAGTAGGCAGAAAGCATCAGGTAATATCCACCCAGCATGACACTGTATAAACTCACTCCCAGTTTTCTGGATGTGTTTCTAAGACTTTGGGCAACTTTTGGATCAACAATAAAATTAATAGTTTCTCCTTCGTAGGATACCTGAGCCGGTCTTTTGAAATCTGCAGGTAAATTAAGGTTCTGGAAATCATCAAGCTTGTTTTTCCAATACCCAAGCTGGCTATCCAATCGAGCCCCTGTCAGATAGTTTCTCTGCCATAAAGCAAAGTCTTTATATTGAATCTTTAATTCCGGAAGCTGAGGAGATTTTCCATTGATAAGAGCTTCGTAAACGGTTTGTATTTCCTGTAAGAATATATCGGTGGACCAGCCATCAAAAGCAATGTGATGGATTACCACCGACAGATAATGTTCATCTCCTAAGCTGAAGGTGTTCACTTCTATAGGAAGCTCTTCATCCAGACGGAAAACTTTATTTGAAATTCTGTTGACCACCTCATCAAGTTCTGCTCTTGTTTCTACATGATGCCTATGCATTTCCGGAACACGGTCTGTCACCAGCTGATAGCCCTTGCCTTCCTCTGTAGAAAGGATAATACTTCTCAAAACTTCATGACGCATTACAATGGTTTCCAATGCTTTGCAAAGTGCTAAAATGTTTGTTTTCTCATTAAGGCGAACAGTCATCGGAACGTTGTAAGCACTACTTCCTCCTTCATAGGTTTCTATAAACCAAAGTCTTTCCTGAGCAAAGGACAATCTCTGCTCTTCCGGAGAATTGACTTTTACAGGAGTAATACTTACCTGCTCATCATTATTCTGATTGGCCAATGCGTTTGAAAGTGAGGCTACTGTTTTATGACCAAATATTACAGCAACTCCCACCTGAGTATTCAACGTACGTTTGATACCACTAATCAATTTTATAGCCATGATACTGTTTCCTCCAAGGCTGAAGAAATCATCATTGATTCCGATTATTGCTGCATCCAGACCCAGAACTTCTCCATAGATCTGACACAGTCTTTCCTGCAACTCATTCTCTGGTGCTGTGTATTCTCTGCCTCCCGTAAATTCAGGCTCAGGCAGTTGTCTCCTGTCCAGTTTTCCATTAATCGTTAATGGTAAAGAGATTAAATGGACAAACGCAGCAGGAACCATATATTCAGGTAAGGCTTCCGATAAGAAAGACGTAAGATGACCGGTGTCTATAGAAGTATCTGATACATAATATCCTACAAGGTATTTCATCCCAGCTTTGTTTTCTTTAGCCAAGACTACGGATTGTCTTACTTCAGCATATTCCTGAAGTCTGTTTTCGATCTCTCCTAATTCTATCCTGTAACCTCGGATCTTAACCTGAAAGTCATTTCTGCCAATGTATTCTAATTCCCCATCGGAAAGATAGCGGACAAGGTCTCCCGTTTTATACAGGATCCCGTTCTTGCCGGCTTCTTTTTCTTTCAAAGTCTGGAATGGATTCGGGATGAAACGTTCTGCGGTTAATTCCGGTCTGTTTAAATAGCCCCGTGCAATTCCCGATCCTCCTACATACAATTCTCCTACAGCTCCGATAGGAACTGCCCGAAGATGGGAATCTAAAATATACATCCCCTGATCCGGAATATTCTCTCCGATCAGAGATGCTCTGTCTAAATCTTCTACACTCAGCTTCTTATAGGTTACATGGACTGTGGTCTCTGTAATACCATACATGTTGATGAGGGTTGGTGCGGAACGGTAACGTTCATACCAAGGTTTTAAGGAGGCCAGGTTTAAGGCTTCTCCTCCAAATATAACATAGCGAAGACTGCTTAGGTCTTCTTCGCGCTGAAGAGCGGTATCGATAAACTGATAGAAGGCAGTTGGCGTCTGGTTGAGCACCGTAAGACCTTCTTTCAGGCATAAACTGAAGAATAAATTTGTGTCTTTGGTCTGTTCTGAGGATGGGACCAATAGCTTTCCACCATAGAAAAAGGCGCCCCAGATTTCCCATACACTAAAGTCAAACACATAGGAATGGAATAAACTCCATACATCCCGGTCATTGAAGTGATACCAGTGATTGGTAGCACTGAACAAACGGGCTACATTTCGGTGAATCTGCATTACGCCTTTTGGCATTCCTGTCGTTCCACTCGTATAGATCACATACGCAAGGTGGTCAGGACCTACCTCGGTAACCGGATTGGAGACACTGCTCTCAGCAAGGGTTCTTTCCAGTTCTGCATCATTCAGCACAAGTACTGAGGTAGCAATTCCACTGCAGGCTTCCTGAACTGTGGAGGCTGCAATGCTATGAGCAAGCACTATTTTTGCCCCGGTATCTTCCAGGATATGACGGATTCGCTCTACAGGATACGATGGATCCATAGGAACATACGCTCCGCCGGCTTTTAAAACTCCCAGAATAGCTGTAAGCATATCTTCTGAACGTTCTAAACATAATGGAACGAGGTCATCAGGCTGAAGGTCGTAAGTTTCAATAAGGTAATGAGCCAAACGGTTTGAACGATCATTAAGCTCACGGTAAGACATCCTTACATCCTGATATACTATGGCTATGTGATCCGGAGTTCTTTCAACCTGGGCTTCAAATAATGCCTGAATTGTAGTGTCACTCGCATAGCTATTTTCCATAGACCATAACCCTGATAACTGAGTGTGCTGTTCTTTGGTCAGGTAATATAATTGATCACATGAAATTTCAGAATTTTCAAGAATCTGTTCTAAAACAGTATTCATTCCTCCGATCAGTTGATTGATCATCTTCTCATCGAACAAAAATCCTTCATAACTGATATTTAAAGTCACCTCCTCTCCGGTTTCGTAAGCCACTATTCCTAATGGATAGTCGAGTCGCTCGACTGAACCTTTAAAAACAAATGATAATTCATTGTCTTCTCCTCCTTTTGGAGCAGGATAGTTTTCATAGACAAATAAGCTGCTGAAAATTCTGCGTCCATCATGCTGAAGGCTGGCCAGATTCACACTACTATGGGTATTCAGCTCACTGATTCTATGCTGAATCTCCGATATAATATCTACCACTTTACCTTCTGTATGATTTACAATAAGAGGTAAAGTATTAATATAAAGTCCTACAGAGGATTCTATTTCATCCACCGGTAAACTTCGTCCGGATACCGTAGTTCCTACTACCGTTGTGGATCCTCCACTGTAGATACCAAGCTGTTTATGCCATAAATACTGAAGTACAGCATTGATTGTAAATCCGTTTTCGGATGTAAATTTCTTCAGCTCCTGATACTGTTCACCTGCTATCGACATTTTTATCGAGCGGTGATCTACTATTTGTTTATACTCCGAAAGGTCAATCTGTTTTTGAGATTCTTTGATTAAGCTTCCCAAATCTTCACGATCTTCCAGAAGTCCCATATAATCTTTCCAGAAACTGCTGTTGCTGTCCTTGTTTTCCTGAAGGTATTTCTGAGCTTCGGCATACGCTTTATCCGGAACAGGTAAAAGCTCCTGTCCTTTAACAAGTTTAAGATAGGCCTCATGAATAAGCGTCAGGAATATAGGCATACTCCACCCATCAAGAATGGCATGATGATTACTGAAGAGACAGCTATAATGGTTGTCTGAACGTTTGAAAATATACACTCTGAAGAGGCTTCCTTTAGATAAGTCGTATATTTCGAAACGGTCTTTTTGAGTCATTTCTTTGACCAGGTTTTCCTGATCTTCATCGTTCATCTCACTGATGTCATGATAACGCCAGTCCAGGTTTCCTTTCTTATCGATAATCTGAACAATTTCTTCACTCCAGTCAAATCTTAATCGTAAGGTAGGAAGTTGTTCCTGCGTGTATATCCATGCGTCTTTAAGCTTATTCAAATCCATTCCGGACATATAATCCCATACCAGCTGTACTCTGTAGGCATCATCCTTATCTCCCTGGTTGAGTGCATGGTATACAAACCCCTCCTGTAAACTGTTGGCAAGATATACTCCTTCAACAGCTCCTGACTCCTGAATATACATCAGCTGTTCTTTCCCAACAATATTTTCTGTATCTGATGGAGTGAGCCAGCTTCTGGTTTCTGCCAGAAGTTCGTCAACCGTCTGTTTTATATATTCTTTAAATCTTTCTGTCAGCAGATTGATCTGATCTTGTGAAAGATATCCTGAGAGTCCAAAGCGAAGTTGACCATCTGCAATCGCCCCGTTTATACTGATCATATAGCTATCCCGGTTTTGACTTCCCATGGAATTTCCGCTATTTTCTCCGGAAATAAACCATGTTTTTTCTCCGGTACTTTCCTCCTGGTCAAGCTGTCCAAGATAGTTGAAACTGATTTTTGGAAGAGCATATTTTGTGTAGCCTACAAGACTGCCGTAACCAATTCCATTGTTTGGAATACTTCTCAACGATTCTTTGGTCAGAATAGCCGTGTCTTTTACATCATTACCTGTTTCCAGTAATAATGGATACATAGAAGTAAACCATCCTACGGTTTCTGTAATATCAAGGTTATTGAAAACATCTTCACGACCGTGCCCCTCAAGAAGGACAGCATGCCGGGATTCTCCTGTAAGATCTGAAAGAGCCGAAGCAAGGGCTGACAATAGCAAATCATTAATCTGTGTATGATAGACATGATGCACTTCTCTGATTAACTTCTCGGTATATCCATGATCCAACATAAGATTGGCAAAATGATATTCTGAAGAAGATAATTCTGCCAGGGCATTATTACTTTGTCCTACAGTATCAATAGTGTTATTCCAATAAGTAAGTTCCTCTTCTCTGGATGCCGGGTTATCTTGTTTATATCCTTTTACGGCTTCAACCCACTGACGGTAACTGCTTCCTTTTACAGGGGGTTCAACTTTATTTCCTTTCTCAAGAGTCTGATACAAATTCTTCAGGTCTTCGGTAAGAATTCTCCAGCTTACCGCATCAATAATCAGGTGATGAAGAGCAAAGAAAATTCTTGCGCTTCCGTCTTCATACCCCTTACTATATCCTATCTGGAATAATGGCCCCTTTTCTATATTAAATTGTGCCTGCCATTCCGTCAATATTCCTGGAAGATCTTCTGATGGGAGTCCTGACACATCCAGATACTTGATATCCGATATTGTTTCTATTCCGTACTGCTGGGTGTAAGTTCCATTTTCTTTTGGATAATACATCCTGAACGCATCATGTCTTTCAATGAGCAATCTTACACTCTCTTCCAGTAATTCTGCACTTAACTCAGGAACTTTAATCAAGAAGGACTGATTCCAATGGTTAAGGTCTCCTACATATCCCTGTTCTACCAAATCAAAGAACCATTCCTGGATAGGAAGGAAGGATAATTCTCCTGTCAACGCTCCCTGTTCTGTCAGAATATGAGTCTGCTCTTCTTTTTCTTTGATCTCGATCAGCTCAGAAAGCTTCAGTACAGATCTTGAAGTAAAGACATCTTTAACACTTACTCTTATATCCAGACGCTGCCGTATTCTGCTGACAAGCTGTATACTGATAATACTGTCTCCTCCTAATCTGAAGAAATCATCATTGACTCCGATTGTTGCTGCATCCAGACCCAGAACTTCTCCATAGATCTGACACAGTCTTTCCTGCAACTCATTCTCCGGTGCTGTGTATTCTCTGCCTCCCGTAAACTCAGGCTCAGGCAGTTGTCGCCTGTCCAGTTTTCCATTAATCGTTAATGGTAAAGAGGTTAAATGGACAAACGCAGCAGGAACCATATATTCAGGTAAGGCTTCCGATAAGAAAGACGTAAGATGACCGGTGTCTATAGAAGTGTCTGATACATAATACCCCACAAGGTATTTCATCCCCGCTTTGTTTTCTTTAGCCAATACTACGGATTGTCTTACTTCAGCATATTCCTGAAGTCTGTTTTCGATCTCGCCCAATTCTATCCTGTACCCACGGATCTTGACCTGGAAATCATTTCTACCAATGTATTCTAATTCGCCATCGGAAAGGTAACGGACAAGGTCTCCCGTTTTATACAGGATCCCATTCTTGCCTACCGATTTCTCTTCCAAAGTCTGGAATGGGTTCGCAATGAAACGTTCGGCGGTTAATTCCGGTCTGTTTAAATAGCCCCGTGCAATTCCGGATCCTCCTACATACAGTTCTCCTACAGCTCCGATAGGAACTGCCCGAAGATGGGAATCTAAAATATACATCCCCTGATCCGGAATATTCTCTCCGATCAGAGATGCTCTGTCTAAATCTTCTACACTCAGCTTCTTATAGGTTACATGGACTGTGGTCTCTGTAATACCATACATGTTGATGAGGGTTGGTGCGGAACGGTAACGTTCATACCAAGGTTTTAAGGAGGCCAGGTTTAAGGCTTCCCCTCCGAATATAACATAGCGAAGACTGCTTAGGTCTTCTTCGCGCTGAAGAGCGGTATCGATAAACTGATAGAAGGCAGTTGGCGTCTGGTTGAGCACCGTAAGACCTTCTTTCAGACATAAACTGAAGAATAAATTCGTGTCTTTGGTCTGTTCTGAGGATGGTACCAATAGTTTTCCACCGTAGAAAAAGGCACCCCAGATTTCCCATACACTAAAGTCAAACACATAGGAATGGAATAAACTCCATACATCCTGATCATTGAAATGATACCAGTGATCGGTGGCACTAAACAAACGTGCTACGTTTCGGTGAATCTGCATTACACCTTTTGGCATTCCTGTGGTTCCACTCGTATAGATCACATAGGCAAGGTGGTCAGGACCGACCTGGGTAACCGGGTTGGAAGCACTGCTGTTAGCAAGGGTTCTTTCCAGTTCTGAGTCATTCAGCACAAGTACTGAAGTATCAATTCCACTGCAGGCTTCCTGAACTGTTGATGCTGCAATGCTATGAGCCAGGACTATTTTTGCCCCGGTATCTTCCAGGATATGACGGATTCGCTCTACAGGATATGACGGATCCATAGGAACATACGCTCCTCCGGCTTTTAAAACTCCCAGAATAGCCGTCAGCATATCTTCTGAACGTTCTAAACATAATGGAACAAGGTCATCAGGCTGAAGGTCGTAAGTTTCAATAAGGTAATGAGCCAAACGGTTTGAACGATCATTAAGCTCACGGTAAGACAACCTTACATCTTGATAAACTACGGCTATGTGATCCGGAGTTCTTTCAACCTGGGCTTCAAATAATGCCTGAATTGTTGTGTCACTCGCATAATCACTTTCTGTAGACCATAACCCTGATAACTGGGTGTATTGGTCCTGAGGAATAAGGTTGAGTTCAGATAATGTAAGATTTTCCTGCTGATTAATTCCTGCGATCTGATCAAGCATAAACAGATAAGAATTCATCATATTTTTAACTGTTTCTTTTGAATAAACAGCTTTAGCATAGTTGAACATTCCCTGTAAAGTCTCCCCTATATCATTGATCATCGTGGTAATATCAAATTTGGCCACCTGATAGTCTACATTTCCGTTAAAAGGATGAAGTATCGTCGTTTCATTTTCAGACGGAGCAGCTTCTTCACCAAAGCTTTGAAGACCAAACATCACCTGGAAAACCGGATGACGGGAGGTGTCCTGTTCTACTCCCAGCTCTTCCACCAATCTTTCAAATGGAAGATCCTGATGAGACTGGGCCTCTGTCACCGACTGAGCCACCTGTAGGATGAAATCTTTTACCCTTTGGTCCGGATCAATGTTTTCTCTTAATGCAAGCGTATTCACAAAGAACCCGATCATGTCTTCAAGTCCTACATGGTGTCGGTTGGCAATAGGGCTTCCTACTATGATATCGTCCTGTCCGGAATAGGCTGAAAGTGTCAGGTAATATCCACCCAATACTATGCTGTATAAGCTTACCCCAAGATCTTTCGAAAGGTTTTTTAACCTTAATGTCTGTGCTGCATCCAGGCTAAAGTACAGATTTTCTCCATCATAAGATATTTGTGACGGTCTCTTGAAATCTGCTGCTAAATCAAGGTTTTGGAATCCGCTTAATTTATTTTTCCAATAGCTGATCTGCTGGTCAAGACGTTTTCCTGTAAGATAATTACGCTGCCATAAAGCAAAGTCTTTATATTGAATTTTTAAATCAGGAAGCTCATGCGGTCTCCCTTCTGTAATGGTATTGTAAATATGGATTAATTCTTTTAAGAATACTTCTGTAGACCACCCGTCAAATGCAATATGGTGTATGACAACAGACAGATAGTAAGACCCTTCTAATTTGAAAATATGGATATCTACCGGTAATTCTTCTTCCAAACGGAAGATTTTATTGGCTACACTGCTTACTTTTTCTTCAAGCTCCGCCATTGTCTTCACCTCATGCTGATGTATGGCTGGGATATCATCTACCACAGACTGCCATCCTATTCCGTTATCGGTAGTACGAATGACTGAACGAAGTACCTCATGACGCATTATGATAGCGTCTAAAGCTTTACACAGTATTGAAATATCTGTTTTTTCATCCAAACGGAAGATCATCGGGATATTATAAGCACTGCTTCCACCCTCATAATTCTCTATAAACCAGAGTCTTTCCTGTGCAAAAGACAGTCTTTGTTCTTCCGGAGTACTGACTTCTACAGGAGTAATCGTAATCTGTTCTCCTCTGGTATTTTCATCTGCTAAAATATGGGAAAGAGAAGCAATTGTTTTATGACTGAAAATCATGGCTACTTCTACTCTTATATCCAGCACCTGCTTGATCTTACTGATCAGCTTTATGGCCATGATACTATTTCCTCCCAATCTAAAGAAGTCGTCATGAATACTGATACTTTCAGCATCAATCCCTAATACTTCGCCATAGATACGAGATAGTTTAGTCTGTAATCCGGTTTCAGGAGCAACATAATTTTTGCTTCCTGTAAACTCCGGTTCCGGAAGTTGTTTTCTGTCCAGTTTTCCATTGATTGTTAATGGCAAGGCTGTTAAATGAACAAAAGCACTTGGCACCATATATTCCGGTAAGCTCGCGGAAAGATATTCCGAAAGAAGGTTGGAATCAATCTCTACCTCTGATACATAATATCCTGCCAGGTATTTTAATCCTGCTTTATTTTCTTTAGCCAGAACAGCGACCTGACGGATGCCAGGGTAATCAAGCAATATATTTTCAATCTCGCCTAGTTCGATTCTATACCCCCTGATCTTCACCTGGAAGTCATTTCGACCCACATATTCAAGCTCACCATTGGATAACCAGCGTACTAAATCACCCGTTTTGTATAAACGCTTGTTTTCTCCTTTTCCTTTTTGCGCTAGCGTTTGGAATGGATTGTCAAGGAAGCGTTCTTCTGTCAGCTCTGGCTGGTTTAAGTAACCTCTGGCAATACCTGCTCCCCCTATATAAAGCTCTCCTACAGCACCCACAGGAACAGCACGATGTTGGCTGTCAAGAACATATGCTGTAGTATTTGCTATAGGCCCACCGATATTCAATGGATTGTTGTCTTCTTTGTAGTAGTGTAATGTAGCACAGACCGTTCCTTCTGTAGGTCCATACTCATTAACAAGAATGATATCCTCTATATTTTTATCCAAAGCAGGGAAACTCTCTCCTCCGGCAAAAATCAGCTTCAGGTTGGTTCCGTTGTCTACCACTTCTCTCAATAAAACCGGTGGAATAAATGAAACTTCTATATTATTTTCTTTAATATACTCATTAAGCCCGCTTACTGATGTTCTAAGATCATTGCTGTAAAGCCATAATGTATTTCCATTACACAAGACCGGGAAGGCCTCATACACAAAAGCATCAAATACATAATTTGAGTAACAGCCCACTTCCTGAAATTCTTCAAGTCGGTGAGCCTTAATCATTGATTCTATAAGGTTTATCACTCCCGAATGTTCTATCATGACTCCCTTAGGAAGTCCCGTTGTTCCACTGGTATAGATGACGTAGGCCAGATTGCCGGAATTGACTTTAGTAACAGGGTTTTTAGACTCTGCTATTTCAAGCTGTGCTTTAAGACTGACATTATCCAGAGATAATAGCCCTATATTTTCTAAACCACTTATCTTTTCTGCAGATTTTTCTTCTGTAAGAACTATTGTAGCATTAGTATCCTGAAGGATATGTTTTATTCTGTCCACAGGATACGAAGGATCCATTGGCACATAAGCAGCTCCCGCTTTCATTACTGCAAGAACCGCAATCAGCATATGCTCTGAACGATCTAAGCATAAAGGAATAATATCATCAGGCTGAAGATTGTACGTTTCGATCAGATAATTAGCCAGGCGGTTTGATCTCTCGTTCAGCTCGCTGTAAGAAAGTGTAACATCCTGATATACCAGCGCTGTCTGATCCGGGGTTTTCAACACCTGATTTTCAAATAACTGATGTACCGTCATTTCTGACTGATAGTCTTTATGTGTGGTATTCCACTCTTCCGTTACTTTTTTATACTGTTCCTCTGGAATAAAATGGAGCTCTGAAAGCCTGATATCTTTCTGTCCTTCCGCCTCTGCTATTTGATTCAGTAAAAATTCATAGGAATGGATCATATTACTGACGGTCTCTTTTGAGAAAACCGCTTTAGCGTAATTGAACATTCCATGTATATTTTCTCCACCATCATCGATCATTGTCGTCAGGTCAAACTTCGCAACCTGATAATCTATTTCTCCATCAAAAGGATAAAATAAAGCATCTCCGTTATTTTCAGAAGAAGCATCTCCTCCAAAGTTCTGCAATCCGAACATCACCTGGAAAACCGGATGTCTGGATGTATCCTGTTCTACTCCTAATTCTTCCACCAGTTTCTCAAATGGAAGATCCTGATGAGACTGGGCTTCTGTTACAGATTTTGATACCTGAAGAATAAAGTCTTTAAGGCTTTGCTCGGCATTTATTTTTTCTCGTAGTGCCAATGTATTGACAAAGAAACCGATGATATCTTCAAGACCGGCATGGTGACGGTTCGCAATAGGACTTCCCACTACGATATCATCCTGTCCGGAATACGCCGAAAGCATCAGATAATATCCACTCAACATTACACTGTACAGACTTACCCCAAGTTCTTTTGAAAGATTTTTTAATTTTTCTCCCTGTTCAGCATTCAGACTGAAGTATAGATTTTCTCCTTCGTAAGAGATCTTAGAAGGTCTCTTGAAATCTGTAGCCAAATCCAGGTTCTGGAAATCATCAAGTTGATCTTTCCAGTAACCAATCTGCTGATCAAGAAGCTCTCCTGCAAGATAATTACGCTGCCATAAAGCAAAATCTTTGTACTGAAATTGTAACGCAGGCAGCTCAGAAGCATTGTCTTTATTAATCAGAGATCTATAAATCGTTTGTATCTCTTTGAGGAATATATCAGTAGACCATCCGTCAAAAGCAATGTGATGAATTACCATCGACATATAATGTTGCTCTTTGAGCTTGAAAATATTGATCTCTACAGGAGTTTCTTCATCCAGACGGAAGATTCTGTTGGCACATTTATATATGTGCTTGTCTAATTCTTCTCTTGTCTCTACTTCCGTTATTTTGAATTCCGGAATAAGATCTGTAACCACCTGATATCCTGTTCCATCTTCTGTAGTCCGGATTACCGAACGAAGGATCTCATGGCGCATGATCACCGCTTCAAGAGCTTTACACAGGATTGAAACATCCGTTTTCTGATCCAGAAGTGCTGTCATTGGGATATTATACGCACTGCTCCCTCCTTCATACGTTTCTATGAACCAAAGTCTTTCCTGTGCAAAAGATAATCGTTGTTCTTCCGGAGAATCAATGGCTACAGGAGTGATAATAACCTGTTCATCAATACTATTTTCTCTCAGAACTTTTTCCAGAGAGGCCACTGTTTTATTACTGAATACCATGGCTACATCTACCTGTAACGCAAGGTTCTGTTTAATTTTGCTGATCAGTTTTATAGACATGATACTGTTTCCTCCGAGACGGAAGAAATCATCATGGATACTGATACTATCTGCATTAATACCCAGTACTTCTGCATAGATCTGACAAAGCTTTTGCTGAAGTTCATTCTCAGGAGCGGTATATTCGCCCCCTCCGATAAATCCAGGCTCAGGAAGCTGTTTTCTGTCAAGTTTTCCATTGACAGTAACAGGAAGGGTTACAAGATGTACAAAAGCCACAGGTACCATATATTCAGGTAAGGTTTCTGACAGGAAGTCTGAAAGCAGATTTGAATCAATTATAGAATCAGCCACATAATATCCGACAATATATTTCAATCCGGTATTATTTTCCTTTGCAAGAACTGCTACCTGACGAATTCCCGGATATTGAAGAAGTCTGTTTTCAATTTCACCCAATTCAATACGGTATCCTCTTATCTTCACCTGGAAGTCATTTCTACCAATATATTCTATGTTTCCAGCCGGAAGCCAACGAACAAGATCTCCTGTTTTATAAAGTCTGGCATTCGTATTTTTAGCCTTTTGGTCTTCTGTCTGGAAAGGGTTTGTAATGAAACGTTCCTGGGTAAGTTCCGGGCGGTTTAAATACCCTCTTGTGATACCCGCTCCCCCAATGTAAAGCTCTCCCAAAGCCCCTACAGGAACCGGGATCATATGCTTATCAAGTATATAGGCCTTCATATTTCCAATAGGACGCCCGATACTGTTCATACTTTGATCCGTATTAATTACAGACGTGACCGTCGTTTCCGTTGGTCCGTAGCAATTGATTAGCGTAAAATGCTTGTTTATTAATTTTGCATACAGATCGTTGGTAAGAGCCTCTCCCCCAGACGCTAGTCTTGTAAGGCTTTTAACCCTGGTAATGTCAATATTCTGTAATACAGAAGGTGTAAGGTTGATATAGGAAGCATTATTATCATTAAGTATTTTCAAAAATACTTCTTCATTTAAAAAAGTTTTATCTTTTATAAACAACAAAGGATTTCCATTTAAAACAGCCATTAATATCTGTTCTATGGATGGATCAAATACATAGTTAGCAAATTGATAAATAACATCTGATTCTCGCAGTTGATAGCGGGAATACACATCCTTAATCAAATTTATTATATTCCTGTGTTCCACCATCACCCCTTTTGGCATTCCTGTTGTTCCACTGGTGTAGATGACATAGACAAGGTTGCTGGAGGTAAGTTTTGTGATCGGGTTTCCGGAGTCTACATTTTTAATTGTTTTTTTGAATGCCTCTCCATCCAGGGATACAGCTTCTAAATTTTCTATATTTTGTACCCTATTCAGGGTATTCTCCTGAACTAAAACTACTTTGGCGTTCGTGTCTTCCAATATATATTTTATTCTGTCTAAAGGAGAAGACGGATCTATTGGAACATAGGCTGCTCCTGCTTTTATTACCCCTAAAATAGCAATCAACATATCCTCAGAACGTTCCAAACATAACGGAACTAAATCATCCGGCTGAAGGTCGTATCTCTTGATCAGATAATTTGCTAACCTATTTACTCTTTCATTAAGCTCACGGTAAGTTAATTTAATCTCCTGATATAGTAATGCTATATTATCAGGAGTCTTCTCAACCTGAATCTCGAATAGTTCAGGAACTGTAGATGTATTTGGATAGGAAAAGTCTGTATCATTCCACTCCTCCATTATTTTTACAGATTCATGCAATGTAATATAAGACAGGTCTTTCAGTTCGATTTCAGGATTTTCCAAAAGCTGGCTAAGGATTGTTTTCATTCCTTCGATAAGCCTTTCCATCACAGAATAATCGAAAAGATATCCTTCAAAATTCAGGGTCAGGGAAACTTCTTCTCCGCGTTCATAGGCTACTATTCCCAACGGATAATCAAGCTTCTCTACAGAGTCCATGAATACAAATCCTAACTCATTACCCTCACCTCCTTTAGGTACAGGATAGTTCTCATACACAAATAAACTGCTGAAGATCCTGCGTCCATCATGGTGCAATGCTGCAAGGTTAATGTCACTGTGCGTATTGAGCTCACTGATCCTATTCTGAATCTCTGTGATCTGATCCACAACCCGGCCATCTGCATGGCTCACAATCAATGGCAGTGTGTTGATATATAATCCGGCTGAAGATTCTATTCCATCAACAGGTAAGCTTCTTCCTGAAACCGTTGTCCCTACAACACTTGTTCCTAAGCCACTGTAAATACTCAGCTGCTTATGCCATAGGTATTGTAAAACAGCATTCACCGTAAAGCCTTGCTCTTTAGTGAAGGCCTTCAACGTATGGTACTGATCTCCCTCGATCTGCATTTTTATATGCTGATGATCCTGGATATGACGGTAAGTTCCTAAATCAATATGACGCTGGTCTTCTTTTACTAAACTGCTCAGATCTTCCTGGTCTTCCAGTAAGCCCATATACGTATTCCAGAACTCTGCACCGTCCTCTTTGTGGGTTTGAAGGTACTGCTGGGTTAAAGCATACGCAGAATCGGAAGCCAGTGAGATCTCCTTCCCTTTAAGCTGACCCAGGTAATGATCATGAATGCTATTGAGGATAACAGGCATACTCCAGCCATCTAGAATCGCATGGTGATTACTGAATAAACAGCTGTAATGGCTATCTCCTCTTTTGAACAGATACACCCTGAAAAGACTGCCCTTGGTAAGGTCATACACCTCAAAGCGGTCCTTCTGGGTAATTTCTCCGATCAGGGACTCCTGAGATTCCTTACTCATTCCACTAATGTCCTGGTAGCGCCAGTCTACTTCGCCTTCTTTATCGATAACCTGTACGATCTCGCCATTCCAGTCAAAACGTAGTCTCAACGAAGGATATGCAGCCTGGGTACGTTTCCAGGATTCTTTTAACTTTTCTTCATTAATTTTACTATGGTAGTCCCAGATCAATTGTACTCTGTAGGCATCATCTTTATCGCCCTGGTTCAACGCATGGTACACAAAGCCTTCCTGTAAGCTGTTCGCTAAATAAACCCCTTCAATTTCCCCTTTCTCCTGAATACCAAATAGCTGTTCCTGCTCTACAATATAGTCTATATCGGATGGAGTCAGAATGCTTTTACTTTCCTTTGAAAGCTGATCTACAATAGTTTCTATATTGGCTTTCAATCGTTCTGAAAAGCGATTAATCTCTTCTTCCTGAAGGTAGCCTGCAACACCAAATTTAAGGTGTCCGTCTACAACAGCTCCATTGATACTGATCTGATTATTATCTTTATTTCTTTTTCCAACACTCAAACCACTATCTTCGGAAGCAATCGTCCAGTTTTTGTCACCAAGCTCCTGATCCAGCTGCCCTAAGTAATTAAAGCTAACCTTAGGTAACTCACGCTCTGTATAGCCTATCAAACTACCGTAACCAATTCCGTTGTTCGGGATGATTCTCAAAGCTTCTTTAGTGGAAACAACAGTATCTCTTAGATTCTTTTCCCTTTTCAGAAGCAATGGATACATCGTGGTAAACCAACCTACGGTTTCCGTAATATCAAGATTACCTGATATTTCTTCACGACCATGACTTTCCAATAAAACAGGATGAATATCTTTTCCACTTAATTCTGAAAGAGTAACGGATAAAGCTGAAAGTAACAAATCATTGATCTGCGTATGGTATGCATGATTGGTTCCTCTAATCAGCGTTTGAGTCATCTCTTTGGATAATTTCAGCTCACTGTAGTGTTGATCTTTGATCATGAACTGATCCAGACCTTTGTTGTTCTTTTCTACATTATTTGCTGTTGTATTCCAGAATAAAAGTTCCTGGGCTCTGGATTCCGGATTTTCTGTTTTATAGCTTCGCACAGCTTCCACCCATTGTCTGTAGCTTGTCCCTTTTGTATGGGCAGCAATATATTCTGTATCTTCCTTTTCAAGGGATTGGTAAATATTCTTTAAATCTTCGGTAATAATCCTCCAGCTTACGGCATCGATAATCAAATGGTGAAAGGCAAAATAAATCCTTGCGCTGCCATCCTGATAACCGCTGATATAGCCGATCTGATACAATGATCCGTTTTCAATATCAAACTGAGACTGCCACTCTGTAAATACATGAGACCGTTCTTCTGAATTTAATCCGGAAGCATCCAGATAATTGACTGAAGGAACATCTGCTTTTCCATATTGTTGAATGTATTTTCCATCTTCTCTATGATATTGAAGTCTAAGTGCATCGTGTCTTTCGATCAGACACTTCACTGATTCTTCCAGAAGTTCTTTCTTTAGAACAGGCACATAAAGTAAAAAGGCCTGGTTCCAGTGATTGAAATCTTCCAGAAAGCCTGCTTCTTTCTGACCGAAGAACCAATCCTGAATTGGCAAAAGAGCAACTTCTCCTTCCAGCACTCCCTGTTCCGTCAAAATGCGGATATCCTCAGTATCTTCTTTACTTTCTATAAGTAAAGACAGAGAAAAAATAGTCCTGGTAGTGAATACTTCCCTAACTGTCAGCCTGATATTTAATTGTTGTCTGATTCTTCCTACCAGCTGGATACTGATGATACTGTCTCCTCCTAATCGGAAGAAATCGTCTTCGATACTGATCCCTGTAGCATCAAGACTCAAAACATCACCATAGATCTGGCATAGCTTAACCTGAAGATCGGTTTGGGGAGCAACATAATCTTTGCCTCCTGTGAACTCCGGTTCCGGCAATTGTTTCTTATCCAGTTTTCCATTGATCGTTAATGGCAAGGCTGTTAAGTGTACAAAAGCACCTGGTACCATATATTCCGGTAAACGCTCTGACAAATGTTCTGAGAGTAAATTGGAATCAATCTCTGTATCTGATACATAATATCCTGCAAGATATTTTAAGCCTGCTTTATTTTCTTTCGCCAATACTGCCGTCTGACGAATTCCCGGATAATGAAGTAAGGTATTTTCAATCTCGCCTAATTCAATTCTGTAGCCTCGGATTTTTACCTGGAAGTCATTTCGACCAACATATTCCAGCTCGCCATTAGCTAACCAGCGTACTAAGTCTCCCGTTTTGTATAAGCGGCTGTTTTCGCCTCTTGCTTTTTGGGATAATGTCTGGAATGGGTTATCAAGGAAACGTTCTTCTGTTAAATCCGGGCGGTTTAAATAACCTCTGGCAATTCCGGCTCCTCCGATATAAAGCTCTCCTACAGCGCCCACTGGAACCGGTCGCATATGGTCATCCAACACATAAGTCGTCATATTCCCAATAGGACCTCCAATATTCAACGGGTTACCATCTTCCTTATAATAATGCAATGTTGCACACACTGTGCCCTCGGTTGGACCGTAGGCATTAATAATATCCACTCCTTCGGCTTGGTAAAGAGCCATCAATTGTGGATTTGTTATATCCCCGGCTACCATAAGCTTTTCTAAAGGTAAGGTATAGTCTTTAGTCAATAGAACCGGTGGTATTGTGGCAATGCTGATGTTATTTACTGCTATATATTCCTGTAATCCTGCAATATCAGTCTGTCTCTCTTTATCCAATACATAAATACTGTGACCATGGGTAATCACAGGATAAAGTTCTGCAACATGGGCATCAAAGACGTAATTGGCATACCATAGACAGTTTTTGTAAGCCGTTCCATCAGAAATAAGATCCAGATCTTTAGCAAATTGCTTGGTCAGGTTGGAAACACCTTTATGTTCGATCATTACTCCCTTAGGAAGTCCTGTTGTTCCACTCGTGTAAATGACATAGGCAAGGTTACCTGAATTCACCTGGGTAACAGGATTACTTGAATCTGTGAGTTCAAGCTGTGCTTTAATATTTACCTCATCTAAAGCGATAAAATCTACCCCCACATCTCCCAGCTTTTCGGCTGTACTTTCCTGACCTAAGACAAGTTTTGCGTCAGTATCCTGAAGAATATGTTTTATTCTGTCTGCAGGATAAGAAGGATCCATCGGGACATAAGCTGCACCCGACTTCAGAACTCCTAACATTGCAATCAGCATGTTCTCAGAACGATCTAAACATAAAGGAATAATATCGTCAGGCTGAAGATTGTAAGTTTGGATAAGATAGTTGGCCAAACGATTTGCTTTCTCATTCAGGTCTTTGTAGGACAGTTTAATATCCTGATAGACTAAAGCAATATGATCTGGGGTCTTTGCAACCTGATCTTCAAACAGCCTATGAATGGTTTTTTCAGATGAATAATCAGAAACCGTATTATTCCAGTCTTCTGTTATTTTTTTATAATCATTTTCCTCTAAAAGACGAAGATCATTGATTCTGGTATTTTTAGCTTCTGCATCACTCATCCGGGCCAATTGCTCCAGAAGCCACACATAAGTATCTTTTAATTTTATAATGGTATCTCCATTGAAAAGAGATACAGCATAGTTAAACATTCCGCGGATGTTTTCTTCACCATCATCTATCATGGTGGTCAAGTCAAACTTCGCAGCCTGATAATCAATTTCTCCATCAAAAGGAGAAAATAAAGTTTCGTTATTATCAGAATTTCCTCCGAAACTCTGAATTCCAAACATCACCTGAAAGACAGGATGTCTGGAGGTATCCTGCTCTACACCCAATTCTTCCACCAGCTTCTCAAATGGAAGATCCTGATGAGACTGGGCTTCTGTTACAGATTTTGATACCTGAAGAATAAAATCTTTAAGACTCTGTTCAGGATCAATACTTTCTCTTAACGCCAATGTATTGACGAAAAATCCGATCATGTCCTCAAGACCTGCATGGTGACGGTTGGCAATTGGGCTTCCCAATACAATATCATCCTGCCCCGAATACGCAGAAAGCATCAGGTAATATCCTCCAAGCATGACACTATTCAGACTTACTCCCAAATCTTTGGAAAGCTTTCTCAGACCAGAACCAGTCTCAGAAGAAAGATTAAAGTACATACTAGCCCCTTCATAAGAAATATAGGAAGGCCTTTTATGATCTAAAGGCAGATTGAGAGATTCAAAACCGTCAAGGGTATTTTTCCAGTACTTGATCTGCTTTTCCAATACCTCTCCGGCAAGATAGTTACGCTGCCATAGCGCAAAGTCTTTGTACTGAATCTTTAAGCCTGGCAATTGAGAGTCCTTACCTGCTTCAAAAGCTTCATAAGCTGCCTGTATTTCCTTTAAAAATACATCTATTGACCAGCCGTCAAAAGCAATATGATGAACAACTACAGACAGGTAATAATGCTCTTTCAGCTTGAAAACATTAATATCGACAGGGAGTTCTTGCTCCAAACGGAAAATCTTGTTGGCCGATCTGTTTATATTCTCTTCCAATGCTTCCCTGGTCTCTACTTCTGTAATTGTAAACTCAGGAATAAGGTCTGTAACCACCTGGTAGCCCATTCCTTTCTCAGTAGTCCGAATTACAGAACGAAGCACTTCGTGGCGCTTTACCACCGCTTCTATAGACTTTTGAAGAAAATCTAATTTTATTTTTTCTCCCAGGCTGAAAGCCATCGGAATATTATAGGCACTACTTCCTCCTTCAAAAGCTTCTATAAACCACAGTCTTTCCTGGGCAAATGACAGACGCTGCTCTTCGGGTGAAGAAAATACTATCGGTATAATAATTAGCTGCTCATTCACTTTGGAGTCTGATTCCAGCACCGAGCTCAAAGATGCAATGGTTTTATGGCTGAATACGGAAGCCACCTGAATCTGGAATTCCAACTGATTCCTGATTTTACTGATCAGCTTGATCGCCATGATACTGTTACCACCCAACTTGAAGAAATCATCATGAATACCAATAGTATCACTATTTAATCCCAATACCTCTCCATAAATATGACATAATTTTTCCTGCAACTCATTCTCTGGCGCTGCATATTCCATACTTGCTGTAAACTCTGGCTCAGGAAGCTGTTTTCTATCGAGTTTTCCATTTATAGTCAATGGAAGATATTCAAGATGTACATAAGCATGGGGAACCATATATTCAGGCAATGATTCTGCCAGAAATTCCGAAAGCAAAGAAGATTCTATAGGAGTATCAGATACATAATATCCGGCAAGATACTTCACGCCGGCGGTGTTTTCTTTGGCTAGTACAACTGCCTGGCGAATTCCGGGATACCCCAGCAATGCGGTTTCAATTTCTCCCAGCTCAATTCTATAGCCACGGATTTTCACCTGGAAGTCATTACGTCCCAGATATTCCAGGTCACCATTGGGAAGATAGCGAACAAGGTCCCCGGTTTTGTATACTCTATTATTCTTTCCTCTGATTTTCTGTACTTCCGTTTGGAAAGGATTCGAAATAAATCGCTCAGCAGTCAGTTCCGGTCTGTTCAGGTATCCGCGGGCAATTCCGTCTCCACCGATATAAAGCTCTCCTACGGCTCCTGGAGGAACCGGACGATACAGGTTATCCAGTACATAGACAGAGGTATTTCCAACAGGACGTCCAATCAAATGTACATCTCCATGATATACCTGTTTATAAGTAGCATAAATTGTAGCTTCGGTAGGTCCATAAAGATTGTAAAGGGTGGTGTGCTCAGACCAGTATTTTCCGGTTTCATAATCGCACGGTTCTCCTGCATAGAGCAATCCTTTTAGGTTCGGATATTGTATTTTTGGAAGTACGGATAGCATTACCGGTGGTAAATAAGCATAAGCTATCTGATGATCCAGAAGATAGCTGCTTATTAAATCTGCATCCTTTTTAGTAGCCTCATCTAGCAAATGCAGCTCATTTCCAAACAATAAAGTATTGAAAAATTCTGATACAGATACATCAAAAACATAGGAAGTATAAGCTGTTATTTTCTTTCCTTCACTGAATCCGTATGCATCTCTTACCTGGCTCATCACATTCACTACATTTCTGTGCTCTATCATTACTCCTTTAGGCATTCCGGTCGTTCCACTGGTGTAGATGACATAGGCTAGATTGTTTGCCCCGGTTGTGGTCACCGGATTTTTTGCATCTATTTTACCGATAAAGGTTTTGAATGTTTCCTCATCAATAGATATTCCTGCTACCTGGTCTAATCTTCTTACCTTTTCTAATGTTCTTTCCTGGGTAAGGACTATTTTTGCTCCGGTATCATCAAGAATATGTTTTATTCTGTCTGCAGGGTATGCCGGATCCATAGGCACATAAGCTGCACCTGCCTTTAATACGGCTAAAATTGCAATCAGCATGTCTTCTGAACGCTCTAAACAAAGAGGAACAAGATCATCTGATGTAAGCTTATAATTTTCAATAAGATAATGAGCAAGTTGGTTTGCTTTCTGATTCAGTTCACGATAAGAAAGCTTACTATCCTGATATACTAAAGCTATATGATCAGGTGTTTTTTCTACCTGATCTTCAAATAACTGATGTATTGTCTTTTCTTCAGGATATGCCACCCCAGCCGTATTCCATTCTCCCGTTATTTTTTGATGATCCTCTTTTGTTATAAGGGTCAGATTCTTTACAGTATTGTTTTCTGTTCTATTTACAATGTTAACAAGCTGCTTCAGGAAAAACAAGTACGAATCTATCATGCGCATAATCGTTTCTCTGCTGAAAAGAGATGCCGCATAATTGAAAATTCCCTGGATATTGTCTCCATGATCATCAATCATCATGGTCAGGTCAAACTTGGCCGACTGATAGTCTATATTCCCATCAAAAGGCTGGAGAACGGCTTCATGATTTTTAAAAGAGGTTCCGCCATCAAAGCTTTGAAGCCCAAACATGACCTGAAAAACAGGGTGTCGGGACATATCCTGTTCTACTCCTAATTCTTCTACCAGTTTCTCAAAAGGAAGATCCTGATGAGACTGAGCTTCTGTAACCGACTGGGCCACCTGTAGAATAAAGTCTTCAATCGTCTGGTCAGGATTAATTTTTTCTCTTAAAGCCAGCGTGTTTACAAAGAACCCTATGATGTCCTCAAGACCCACATGGTGACGGTTTGCAACAGGGCTTCCCACTACAATATCATCCTGCCCGGAATAGGCAGATAACATCAGATAGTAGCCACTTAGCATCATACTGTATAAACTCACTCCGAGATCTTTTGAAAGATTTCTCAGTTCTGATACCAGATCTGCCGGCAGGTCAAAGTATTGTGTCGCCCCTGCATAAGAAATATGGGCGGGCCTTTTAAGATCCAGAGGAATATCCAGTGTTTGGAAACCAGCAAGCTTATTTCTCCAGTAAACGATTTGTTGATCGAGTCTTTCCCCTGTCAAATAATCTCTCTGCCATAATGCAAAGTCTTTGTATTGTATTTTTAATTCAGGGAGATCAGGATTTTTCCCTTCAGAAAGAGACTGATAAATACTGCATAATTCTTTGATAAAAATATCAGTAGACCATCCGTCAAAAGCAATATGATGAATTACAACTGACAGATAATTACGGTTTTCGAGATTGAAAACATTGATACTCATTGGGAGCTCTTCTTCCAGGCGGAAAACTTTATTTGCTGCATAGTTAATGGCTTCATCAAGCTCTTCTCTGGAGTTTAATTTTCTCGTATAGATGGGAGGTTCCTGGCTGGTTATAACCTGATATCCCTCTCCGTCTTTTGTGGTACGAATAAGGCTTCGCAGCACTTCGTGGCGCTGAGTCAGTGTTTTAAAAGATTCCTGAAGAAGCTCAGTTTGAACATTTTCACCCAACATGAAGATCATGGGGATATTGTATGCATTGCTTCCTCCTTCATAGGTTTCTATAAACCAAAGTCTTTCCTGAGCAAAAGATAAGCGTTGCTCTTCGGGTGAAGATACCAGTACAGGATTGATTACAATCTCTTCAGCCTGACTGCTTTCTCCATTGAGTATATGAGACAATGATGCGACTGTTTTATGGCTGAATACCATGGCCACATTCACCTGAACATTCATCTCTTGTTTGATCTTGCTGATCAGTTTGATCGCCATGATGCTGTTTCCTCCCAATCGGAAGAAATCATCGTGGACACTGATGTTTTCAGCGGCAAGCCCCAACACTTCACCGTAGATTCGGGATAATGTTCTCTGTAACTCATTTTCTACGGCTACATATTCTCTGTCTCCGCTGAATTCCGGTTCAGGAAGCTGTTTTCTGTCCAGCTTTCCATTGATCGTTAATGGTAAAGAGGTTAAATGAACAAAAACATTCGGTACCATATATTCCGGTAAAGATTCTGACAGGTATTCCGTAAGAATTTCATTATCAATATCTTCTTCTGATACATAATATCCGGCAAGGTATTTCATCCCTGCACTGTTCTCTTTGGCTAAGACTACCGACTGTTTTACTTCAGGATATTGAGACAAACGGTTTTCGATCTCTCCCAATTCTATTCTGTAACCCCGGATCTTTACCTGGAAGTCATTTCTCCCAATGTATTCTATATTGCCATCCGGAAGCCAGCGTACTAAATCTCCTGTACTGTACAGTCTGCCATTTTCTCCCTTCCCTTTCTGTTCTTCCGTTTGGAATGGATTGACAATGAAACGTTCTTCGGTCAGATCAGGTCTGTTTAAATAGCCTCTTGCTATTCCGACTCCGCCAAGGTAAAGCTCGCCTACGGCTCCCACAGGAACTAAATGAAGATTTCCATCCAGCACATAAGCGGAACTGTTTCCTACAGGACGGCCGATCAGATGTACATCGCCATGTTCTACCTGTTTGTAAGTGGCATAGATCGTTGCTTCGGTTGGTCCGTAAAGGTTATACAACACTTTTTCTTCTGACCAGTATTTTCCCGTTTCATAATCACACGGTTCTCCTGCGTATAATAACCCTTTTAATGAAGGATAATCCACGCGGGGTAGAACCGACAGCATGACCGGTGGTAAATAGGTGTAAGCAATATCATTAGAGATTAGGTATCTGCTGATGGCATCGGCATCTTTCTTCGTTTCTTCATCCAGCAGGTGAAGTTCGTTGCCATACAGTAAACTGTTGAAAAACTCGGATACGGATACGTCAAAAACATACGACGTATAAGCCGTTATTTTCTCTCCTTCACTGAAACCATAAGCCTCTCTTACCTGAGAAACTACATTCACTACATTTCCGTGTTCCACCATCACTCCTTTTGGCAGTCCCGTGGTACCACTGGTATAAATAACATACGCCAGATTATCACCTTTAGCTTCGGTAACCGGGTTCAATATTTCCTGTGTTGCCAGAATGGTTTGGAAAACAGAATCGTTTATAGAAATTGGTGTCACTGAAGGTGTCACTTTTTCTATAGTACTTTCTTCGGCAATAACAATTTTGCTGCCTGTATCTTTAAGAATATGTTCTATTCTGTCTGAAGGATAAGAGGGATCCATAGGAACATAGGCTGCTCCGGATTTTAATACTCCTAAAATAGCAATCAGCATATGTTCTGAACGTTCCAAACATAATGGAACCAGATCATCCGGTTGAAGTGCATAAGTTTTTATCAGGTAATTTGCCAAACGGTTCGAACGCTCATTAAGCTCTTTATAGCTCAGTTTAGCATCTCCATAAACCAACGCAATCGCTTCAGGCGTCCTTGATGCCTGAGATTCAAATAACTCATGAAGGGTTTTATCAGATTCAACAGGATCTATCACATTCCAGAAAGTAACTGTATTTTGGTAAGAATCATGGTTTAACAGTTCATAGTTTGTGATCTGTTTTTCTACTTTCCCTTCCAGTAAATCTTCCAGTATTTCAATAAACAGCCCCTTATAAATGTCTACAAATCCTGTAACCAGTCTGACATCAAGTTTTTGATTGGCATAACGGACTTTAAAATTAACCTGTCCATCTCTTACCTCCTGCTCAAATGATAATTTTCCTACTAAATCAACATTCAGGTCACTATTAATAATTACATTGCTGGCTCCTTCATAATGAATAACCACATCCTTAAGACTGGTCTGAACAAATCCAAATTCCAATATATTTGATGTAGGTGCGTGGCTGATAAGCTCTTCAATAGGAAGATACCTGGCCTTACTTTTCTTCAGCAGATGGGTATACTCTAAATTTTGCTCTACAAGATCCTGAAGAGAAGATTCTTTATGAAATCTATACCCCTTCACAATAGTATTGATGTGGGCTCCAAAAATAAAATCCTGCCCCTCGGTAATACCAACAGGATAGTTGATCACCAGGTTATCTATTCCGGAAATTCTATGAAGCAAAACAGCTAACACCAATTGCCCAAATGTATAGGGCGTAAGTTTATATTTTGATGTTAGTTGTCTTACCTTAAGAAATACAGGCTCAGGAAAATTAAACCGGAGTTCACTTACCGGATTGGTAAGAACCGGAACTTTCTGTTCAAGATCTGAACGAACTAATTCTGAGGTCTGTAAAAATTTAAATCCAATATTTTCTACATCTTTCAGACTATTCTCCCAGAAATTAGACATTTCGGCTTTCCCACCTGTCAATATATCATCAAACTGACTTCTCAGTTTTTCATATAATTTTTTCTGCTCTGCAAGGCTAATCGGGTTTACATAGCTAAGATCATTGTAGAAGGTACTGAGTTCTGCATAAATACTGTTAGCACTTAGACCATCAACAAGAATATGAGAAAATATATGAATAATCCTATATCCTCCATTATCAAGTTTAATCGCATAAAATCTTGCCAGCTGGTCTTTCTCAAGATCAAACGGCTGTAGGGCAAGCTTTAGTACCTCTTCAGAGCTGGGCTCTTTGGCAATAAACGTTAATATCTGAGCATCTTCAGAGAGCAGCGGTCTGTGTTTCCAGACTAAGTTTCCCGATTCACCAATAACATTACTGTTGAGCAGTAAATTGTTGTTGACAAACCGGACTAAGCTTGAATTCAGTCTCTGAATATCTATATATCCGGACATTGACTGGTCAAAAATAATGTTGTAGTCACTTCTGGATGGATTCAGGATCCATTCATTGTAAAAGGTAGATTGGTAAGGTGTTAAATTCATGGGGATTATATCCTTTCGGATATGGTGTTAGGTTAGGATTTTTTTTCAGATTTTCTTCAAATATTTCTTGGTTTTCAAAAGTTGTCATTAGGTTTTCATGATGAGAAGTATGTGTTTTTTAATTGTCTTGCTATTTTTGTAATAACAGGGCTACTTTTATTGCTAATAATTCCAATTATAGGGAAGTATTTTAACCACGTTGGGTAGCTGTTAACAAAGTCGACAACTACCCTAGTGATTATTTAAAATTTATTTTTTTACTCTTTAATACAACGAACTGAGATGCCTTGTGCTTTACTTGGGAAAAAAGTAGCACTTGGAGCTCCAAATTGAGAAATCTGTAAAGCTGCGGCAGCTGGGCTGGATATTGATCCGGCTGTACTGCTCCAGTAAAGTCCGGAAGTTCCTGTTGTAACAGTTGAGATATTTCCTAGACCCGCATCTCTGGTTCCTGCTGCAGTAAGACCTAATTTACTTGCTGCTGCCCCATTAATACCATTGGTAATATTAGAAGCGCTTAGATAAGTTTGTATCTGTGCCTGTGTAGGAACTTTAAATCCTATAGGACACGGATTATTTGCAGAAGTGCTGGTTTGCCATAGCGTAGTACTGCCGGTTACTCTCCAGTCGCTTCCTGTAGCAATGAATCTGGTATCTGTGGGGTTATCATTCGCGGTACCGGTAATAATAGGGTTAACCGGTGTTCCTGTATTAGAAGCTGACCATTTAATCAGGTCATGGCCATCCGGTTTCCTTCCCCATTGGAATAGCGAACCATAAGCACGATAATCTGATGCAGAAGTCGGTCTTTTTCCAAGATTGAAGTTCGGATCATTTACATTCGTGTAATCTGCTCCTAAGTTATGATTCAGCCATACGTTACCATCTTCGGCCTGTATCGGAAGATAAAGGAAGTTGTGGCTAAAGTTTTTATCAATATCAGGCTGATTAAACATTCTGTCAGGAATTGCCGCTATTATACGGACATCATATCCTTTCTGAGCCCCGGCATTAGGCATAAGAAATCTTCCCAACAGCACACCAAGGTAATCATTTCCTATTCCTGCATTCACGTCCAGCTTGCGGGCATTCAATGTACCTCCTTCAGCTTTAAGGGTGGCTGTAATTGATTTAGTGGTACTGTTATAGGACTGGGAACTCCAGGAAAGTGTAATATTTCTGGAAATACCATCTTCGGTAAGATTAGCCGGAACATTTATTGTTTGACTGAAAGAGCCAATGCTTCCACTTCCTGTAGCTGTTGCAGGGATATAGACTGTTAATCCTGAAGTAGGAATCACTCCCTGAAGATCAACCAGTGTTTCATTTACTCCATCCGCAGCAACAGGTCTGGCAGTAGTAGCAGGTCCTGTAGGTGTTGTAAACGGAGAATAATCCTGATCATACACAGAAGCAATAAAGTATCTTCCTTCTAATGTAATATTTGGTGGAATTACCGGAGTTCCGGGATTTACAGGAAGACTAATAGAAGTACATGTACTTCCATTAACAGTAATACTGAATACAGCACTTCCTGAAGTGATAGGAAAGCCGGCAACAGAAAACTGTAAACTTCCGGCCCCGGTAGCAAAAGTACCTGGCGCCAATGTAGCAGTCAATCCATTAGACTGAATAGTCTGTCCCGGATATGCACTTCCATCTCCACCAGTATAAGGAATTGTTAAGGTTCCTGTGTAAGCTTGTCCCTGAGTTGCTGTAGCGGGAGCAAATACCGCAGAAGCACATGTTAAAGCAAAAGAATTGTTCTCTTGCCAGAAACATGACGACCACGCACCTCCCTGGAAAGCTTTTACACACTGTTCTGCTACATCGTATATTAACATGCCGTTAACCGGGTTAGCAATAGCTCCTGTATTGGGAACCCTGTTTAATAATAAGCTTTTGTTTGTGGATCCCAATTCCAGATCAGCACTTAAATGGGGATTTGCAGTATTAATCCCTACCTGTCCGAAGGATAAAGAACTGATACAGAAATAAATCGATAATAATAGTTTTTTCATCTTAAAATATTCGTTTTTAATAAATGAATTTGGGTTATATAAATGTGCTTATTTTTTGAAATTGTGAAAAATCAAGTAATGGTAGGCCCGGGCACCGAGATTCAGAATATGGTTGAGAGACAATGAAAACAATAGACAATCTAAATAATTAATTAACAGTAACTTAATATAATAATTAACCTTTGCGTTTTAGGCACAGTCTTCTTACAACAGTTACTATTTACATCATTATAAAGTAATTATTGAATCTAATATAATTCTCAGGAAATTTTTGCCTGAAACTCATTTTCAAGGAAGGGAAAGAATCGTACTATTCAGGTCAAAAATTGTTGTATGCCAATGAAACCCTAATTGTCAGAATATATGCTTTGGCTGAAATACTGTACTGAATAATATAAGCTTCTTTTACCTGCCGGGAAAATTATCGCGGGAATGCTATCACTAATTCATTGATCTCAATATCTCGTCTTTCACAAAAGTTCTCCTCCCTTGTGTATACGTAATGTCTTGTTCGCGATAAAATTGCCAAGCAATAAAATCGTGGGGCAGGTCTACAGAACCTTTTGATAAAGATAGTGGGTCAGAAGCCTGTTTGGCTCTTAGATTTTTGCCTAAACATTTCGACCATTTTCCAGATTGGTATGCTTTTACACATTCCTCTGAAAGATCATAAATCATCATTCCATTGGCAGGATTTGGAATTGCACTTGTGTTTGGGACTCTGTTCAAAATTAAAGCCTTGTTGTTCGAACCAAGCTCAAGATCTGTACTAAGATGGGGACTCTCTTTTTTAATACCTACTTGTGCAAATGTAAGTACGCTGAAGCAAATGCTGATTTGCAGCAATAACTTTTTTCTCATTGTGAATTTTTAGTGTTGAAATAATTTTTTTCTCTGCGTAAAGATATATGTTAATTTTGAAATCACAAAGTAAATTTTGCAAAAAAATCTTATTTTATCCCCTATAAATGATTTATTTGGTGTATTTTTTATGAAAAAAAAATAATAAAATAGGGCACACAACGCTTTTAAAAAGGGTTAATCAGTTTTGGAACAATTCAAAACAAATAGATTTATTTACGACTGTAAATTCCTCAGATGCTATGCAACAATGATATCTTTTATCTATAAAAAATTCTTTCGTGAAGAATTTTTTTCCTTCAATAAGACATTCATTATTTAAAATTTCAAATGAATCAAGAGGAATCATCATCCCACTACCTTCTGCTTTTAAGACCGCTTCTTTTTTTGTCCAATAGGTAAAAAAACTATTTATTTTGTCTTCGGATTGATGAATTTCCTCAAATTCACCCGCCGTCATCTGGAATTGAAAATCCAAATAATTGATGGAATCATCTGAAAACTCAATATCAATTCCAATAGGATAATCAGCTATAGCACAAGCCACAAGATTTTTGGAATGAGATATATTAAAATGAACGGTATGCCCTTTTAGAAAAGGTTTATTGTTGGATAATCTTCCAATTTCTGCGCCTCTGATTCCATAATGAGCATTTAACCCATGCTCTAAAAGAACTCTTCCCAACAGAGAAAGCTGGGCATCTTGCCATCTCCTGTACTTCAGAATATCTTTCTTAAAATCTTCCGGAAAAGCATTCAAATACCTGTCCATCAGAAATTTGTGTCTGTTTTCATCAATAAACGAATATAGAATAATCATCAAAAATAAATTACATTAAAAATAGTCATTTTCTTTTTCAAACCTATTTTAAAGCTTATTATTTATTTTCGATTAGGAAACTGTATCTGCTCATCAATCAATATGGATACAGGGCATCATTAAGTGGCTTTTCAGAAAAAAAGACTGGAATCATAAAGCATTTTGGAAAATGTTTTTTAATTTTAACCTATAATCACTATAAATCATTTAAAAATGAAAGTACAAACATTAGCAGTATTGGCTGGATGTGCATTTTTAGCTGCTTCTTGTGGCACTGTAAAAACGTACGAAGTAAATGCCAAGAGCGGAACACAAACAGGAGGAACGGCAAAGTTTACCCAACAGGGAAGCGATGTAATTATGAAGCTTGATGTCAATCACCTGACCCCTGGAATCCATGCAGTACACATTCATGAAAAAGGAGACTGTTCTGCAGCGGATGGAACATCTACCGGAGGACACTGGAATCCCGGTAAAGATGACCATGGAAAATGGGGTGCTGAACATTTCCATATGGGAGATATAGGCAACCTGATTGCAGACGAGAGTGGAAATGCCACTTTAACCTTTAAGACAGACAAATGGTGTCTTTCCTGTACAGATGAGTCTAAAAATATCATTGGAAAAGGTCTTATCGTACACGCTGCGGCTGATGATTTCCATACTCAGCCTACAGGGAATGCAGGAGGAAGAGTTGGATGTGTAGAAATCAAATAACCCGTTTATTTCAATAAAAAACCGCTAATTTTCATTAGCGGTTTTTTTATGATTATGATTTTGTTTCCATATCTGCTACAATATTCATTGCCTCCTGCAGGTAGAGATCTTTTTTCAGATTTTTGATCCACATTTCAGATTTTTTCTTGAATGCTTCATCTTTTTTCTCTCTTTCAACTTCACTTGGATACATAATAAACTGAAGTCCGTTCTCAAATTTAGTCAGCACCTTAAACTTCTCAATCTGAGACTTCCTATGCTTCATCAATTCATTAAATTTATTGATATTCAGCGTGATATTTTCTTCTTTATCCAATTTTTCTCTCCATTGAGCTGATTCTAATAACAATTGGTAATTGCTGTTTTTAGCCATTCTTTCAGAGCTTTCTTTTTCAAGAGCCTGAATGTTGAAATAGTTCAGCTTTTCAAATTTTGTAGGTGGAATTTTATCCCAGGCCAATGCGTAATCATCATATCTCTCTCCTACTTCAGCATAGGTAAAGAAGTCTTTCATTTGAATATCAGAAACAATTCCTTTTCTCTGAGTAGATTCACCGGTAATTTTGTAAAACTTTTGAATCGTCAGTTTTAAAGATCCGAAATCATCCTCAGTATTTAAAAATCTATTCAGGTCAACAAAAGTCTGTACGGTACCTTTTCCAAAAGACTGTGGTGATCCGATGATCATTGCTCTTCCATAATCCTGCATTACTCCTGCTAAAATTTCTGAAGCTGAAGCTGAAAGTTCATTTTGCATAATGACTAAAGGTCCCGTCCATATAGGAGCTTCATATTTGTTCTTTAAGGTCTGGATTTTCCCGTTTCCATCTTTTACCTGAACATAAGGACCAGCATCCATGAAAAGGCCCATAATATCCCCAACTTCCGTTAAAGATCCTCCACCATTATTTCTCAGATCAAGAATAATTCCTTCAATATTCTGAGCTTTAAGTTTTACAATTTCATTTTTAATATCGTCAGAAGCATTTCTTCCTTTTGCATTTTCAAAATCAGCATTAAAGCTTGGAAGGTTAATGAATCCGTATTTCTTTCCATTCGGTGTATTCACCACAATACTTCTTGCAAAAGTATCTTCAATAGCTACCTCTTCACGGATCATAGTAACGTCCTTTATAGATCCGTCCTTTTTCTGAACCGTTAGTGTTACCGGCGTTCCTTTTTCCCCTCTGATCAGCCTTACCGCTTCATCAGAAAGCATTCCCACAACGTTTACTGCATCATCTTTAGGTTTAGATTTTACTTTTAAAATCTTATCTCCTTCAGAAAGCTGCTTAGATTTCCATGCCGGGGCTCCAATAGTAAGAGCTCCCAGGAAAAGATTTCCTTTTTTCTCCTGAATAATGGCTCCGATACCGATTACTTTTCCGGTAAACTGGCTGTCAAAATCCTCTTTATCTTTTGGTGAATAATAATTCGTGTGTGGATCAAATACTTCCGTATATGCATTCATATACACTGTAAACCAATCCATTTTCTTTCTCTTTTTGAATCTTGTAAAGGTATCTTTCACAAGGTCTTTTACCTCATCTGTAGCCTTCTTAATCTTTTCATCCTGAGTAAGAACCTTAAAATTGATCGTATCCTTAAGTTTGTACTTCTGAACAGAATCTTTTTTCTCTTTCTGAGCTTCCTCTTTACTGTTCATGGATTCAATCTCCTGAAGGATATTATATTTAATGAACTTCTTCCACTCGTTATACTGTTCCTGCTTATTGGCAGGAATTTTTTTAAGCTTGGGTTCTAGAGTAAGCGCTTCATCTTCCTGAAGATTAATCGGTTTACTGAAAATATCCTGGGTAATCTTATCAATGTCATCCACTCTTTGGTAGAGTCTGTCTATCGTAAGTTTATAAAAGCTAAGATCGCCCTGGCTGATATAGTCATCAAGCTTTGTCTCATGCTTGCTGAATTCATCCATGTCAGATTGCAGGAAATATCTTTTTGCAGGGTCTACCAATTCGAAATAATGCTTATAAACGTCCTTAGAATAGGCATCATTAATAGTTTTTGGGCTATAATGAAGATAAGAAAGTGTATTTTTTACGCTCACCATTATTGTTTGCATCTTTTCATCGTCATTCTTTGGCGAGTTGAAACAAAACATTAGACTGGTTAATGGAATTAGGAGTAAAAATTTATTCAGTTTGAAATTTTTCCACATAAACTGTCTTGTATTTATTAATTTTTTTAAAAATAAGTATATCAATTAGTAACATAAAATACCCGTATTGTTACAAACGATCAAATTTAATACCTTATTTACAAATATCGTATAGTTTTAGTGTTTTTTATCAAAAGAGCTATGCAAATAATAAATCCGCTTCTCTATATTTCTACGAAAAGAAATTTTTCTTATATGGTAAAAATATCTTAAACTTCCTTTTCTATAAGTGCTTTTAAACATGGTTTTGCCTATTTAATAAAAAAAAACAGGTACCACAAAAAGTAATTTTAAGACATAAAGGCACAAATTATGCTGATATTTAATCAGATAACTTTAAAAATGTAACGTTATGAGAAGTATATTATGGTTAGTAGCAGTCATTTGTATCGTTGTTTGGCTTTTAGGAATGTTAGGAGTGGTTCCGGGAATCAGTACCGGATATTTATTTCATGTTCTCTTGGTCATTGCTATTATTGTTATTCTTTACAATATTATATCAGGGAGAAAACCTCTTGATTAAGCCTTACTCAAATTATTAAACTTTAAAAAGATGTAAATTTCGGTGAGATTGTATGGATATTATTTTCAAAGATAAAATCTGTTACAGTTTCACTGAAAGGCATCCCTTCGTACTGACCCTTTTCTGATATTTCCTGTCAGAAAACACCCCATTTTATGACTATTTTTAATTTTTTCTTAAAAATATGATGTATTTATAACTCGGCAGATATTTTATAACAGGTTATTTTTAACTACATTTGATGTGTTGAAATTTCTTTTTGTCCTGATTAAATAATTGGACAAACTGCACTTCATATTATTAAAAAATTAAAATATTTTATGGAAAGACCACTTATTCTGGTTACTAATGATGATGGAATTACAGCTCCTGGTATCAGAAATCTTGTAAATTTTATGAATGAAATCGGAGAAGTTGTTGTTGTAGCCCCTAATTCTCCCCAAAGTGGAAAAGGCCACGCTATTACCATTAATTCTACCCTAAGCTACGAAGAAGTTACCCTTGAAGGCCCACAGAAAGATTTTTCCTGTAGTGGAACTCCTGTAGACTGTGTAAAAATGGCTCTTGACAAAATTTTGATAAGAAGGCCGGACATTGTTGTTTCAGGAATTAATCACGGGGCTAATTCTTCTATTAATGTGATCTATTCGGGGACGATGTCTGCTGCTGTGGAAGCCGGAGTGGAGGGAATCCCTGCAATTGGATTTTCATTACTGGATTTCAGCTGGGAGGCAGATTTTACCCAGGCTAAAGAATTTATTCAGAATATAGTCAGAAGGACTCTTGAAAAGCCTATGCCTAAAGGAATTGTACTGAATGTCAATATTCCCAAACTGCCGGCGGAAGAAATAAAAGGCATAAAAGTCTGCAAACAGGCTCATGCGAAATGGGAAGAAAGCTTTGATGAAAGAGTAAATCCACACGGAAAAAAATATTACTGGCTTACAGGATATTTCAATAATATGGATGAATCTGAAGATGCCGATGAGACAGCTTTGGCCAACGGATATATTTCTATTGTACCGGTGAAATTTGACATGACAGCCTATGAGTATATGAATACACTCGGAGAGGTAATGACTTTTGACCCTATTCCGGAAGTTAAATAACAGTTTCTATTACGAACAGTTTTAAAAACATATAAAAGAGACGTAAAATGATTTTACGTCTCTTATTTTTTTCCGATTCAGTTAAAACAATACTTTATCCTCTTTTCTCAGCTCTTCCAGATAATTTTTCTTATCATCTCGGTAGAAAAGATTCATTGTTTCAAATGGGATCAATTTCAGATCCTTATTGACAATATGTACACAGGATTTTTTTACCGCACGGACGTCGAAATCATGGGCATCCATAAAATTCATAATGATAATTCTGAACAGGTTATCATAATCAAAATTGGGAGCACATACTTCCGGAAGGCAGCAGAGTAGCTGGTTCACTTTAGGCTTTACTTTATCTACTGAAATTCCCGTACTGAATATATCCAGCAGCTGCATCTGAAGTCCTTCATCCTGTTCGTAAACAATGGTGTTTTTAGATTCATTATTCAGAAGATCAGCAGGATTGATATATCGGGTTAAAGGGATTGTCTCTCCTTCTAATTTTAAAATATATCCCATGGCCAGAGCATCCGGATTACAGGGAACAGGGATGATATCATCAGAATTTAATAGCGGGAACTGATTGAGAATTTCCTGTCTTACCTCTGTTAAGGTAATTTTCTCATGGGAAGAATCTTCCCTGTTTCTTCCTGCAATTTCTACAGGTTGGAAAGTAATTCCTCGTACACATTTCTGTTTCAGAGCAAACTCAATGATCTTACCGATCTCATCTATATTTTTATCTTTTTGAAGTACAATAACCAGTGTGGTGGAAAGGTTAAGTGCATTGAGTTTCTCCAGGGCTTTCATTCTTACCGCCGTAAGGTCTTTTCCCCTGAAGTCCTCCAACACTTCAGGCTTAAATGAATCAAACTGAAGATATACCTCAAATTCCGGAGCATAGGTCGCCAGTTTTTCGGCAAACCCCGGATCATTGGCTATTCTTATCCCATTGGTATTTAACATTAAATGTTTTATGGGTTTCGATTTGGCAATATCCATAATTTTAAAAAACTCAGGATGTATGGTGGGTTCTCCTCCACTAATCTGAACAACATCCGGTTCGCCTTCATTTTTAACGATAATATCAAACATCGCTTCTATTTCCTCCAGACTTCTGTGGCTTCCATAGTGAGGAGAAGACATGGCATAACATGTAGGACAGGTTAAATTACACCGGTCCGTAACTTCTACTATAGAAAGACAGCTATGCTGCTCGTGATCTACACAAAGTCCGCAGTCATAAGGACATCCGTACTCCACATCTGTTCCGAAATGATGGGGCATTTCCGAAGCTTTGTTATAGTTTCTTATGTTTTTATAATACTGCACATCCGAGGCTATTTTTGTCTTAAAGAAGCCATGGTCAGGACATCTTTTCGTCATAAAAACAGTTTCATCCTCAATAATAATCTTAGCTCCTACTCTTTTAAGACATTCGGGGCAAAGGCTTATCGTATAATCGTAATACGTATAGTTTCTTACTGGCATATTTTAATGTTAAAGTCCTCCGCAGATATATCCGCTAATCAAACCGCAGATTAAAATACAGATTACCATAGTTTGTATAAATTGTTTTTTACTGAATTTCCGGTCTCCTTTCCATTCATAGATTACTTTCGTGATCAAAGTGACTACCAGAGAAATAAACAAAGCACCCAAAATAATCATTCCAATGATCATGATGACGACACCGGCCATATTGCCCACTTCTAAAATTGTTAAAGATTTCATCGTGAATATTTTTAATATAAGGATTTGGTATTTTTGATAATATAAATGTAATAAATAATTACACATACACACACAATTTGTATTGTTCCCAAATTTCCGGCAATTTCTACTCTGGGCTTAATAAAATCCAGCAGCAATCTGAAAGTAAAATAACTCAGCATAAAAACCTGAAAAACAAATCCTGAAGGGTATTTCTTCAAGCGCTGAATATAGTGTAAAGCTATCCATAAAATAAATAGAAATGCAATCTCATAAAGCGCTACAGGATGCCTTAGATATTGGTCTCCCAAATGCATTCCAAAGATTGAATCGGTAGGAATTCCATAGGTTTCTTCATGAATTCCCGTAAGGAAGCAACCGATTCTTCCGATCATTATGGCAAGCATTAAAGGAAAAACAATTAAGTCTCCGGTGCTTTCTTTATGTTTTATTATTTTTTTTGCCAGCTCCACCCCTATTAACCCAAAAGCAAGGCCACCCACAATCGTATTGTTGGACCAAAATCTTTTAAAGCTGAAATTTTCGAATAATGTATAAGGATTTTCGAGGTTTCCTATCAGCTTGGAACCTATTAAAGCTCCTGCTGTTGCCCCTATTAATACAGCAGCGGAAATATTGAAACTAAGCTTTTCTTTAGACTTTCTTTTAAGGTAAAAATAATACCGCATACCCAAAAACATCCCGGCGGTCTCAAAAAGAGGATGTGCAAGGATTGTTGTACCGAAAATATGAAAAGTTACAGGAAAATCCATTGCTTCAAAAATAATCTATTTGAGATTATTTACTACCTTTATTCTGACAAATAATTATAAAATGCGTATAGAATATGAAATAAAACTGGGGTTCAAGGATGTAATGTTCCGTCCCAAACGTTCTACCTTAAAGTCCCGGTCAGAAGTTAATCTGGAAAGAGAATTTATTTTCCGGCATTCTCAGAAAAAATGGAATGGAGTTCCCGTTATCGCAGCTAATATGGATACGGTTGGTACTTTTGAAATGGCTGTGGAACTGGCAAAAGAAAAAATAATTACAGCCATTCATAAACACTATACCACTGAAGAATGGAGTGAGTTTCTTGTAAACCAGCCTGAAAGTATTTATCAGTATATCGCATTAAGTACCGGTACGGGAAAAGCAGATGAAGAAAAAATCAGACAGATTCTTGAAAAGCATCCAAAAATTGAGTTTCTCTGCATCGATGTAGCTAATGGTTATTCGGAGCATTTCGTTGGATTTGTGAAGAAAGCAAGAGCCAATTTTCCGGACAAAATTATTATAGCGGGAAATGTGGTCACCGGAGAGATGGTGGAAGAGCTTCTTTTGGTAGGGGCAGATATCATTAAAGTAGGAATAGGCCCCGGTTCAGTTTGTACAACAAGAGTAAAAACAGGGGTAGGATATCCTCAGCTTTCAGCTATCATTGAGTGCGCAGATGCGGCTCACGGTCTGGGAGGACACATTATAGCAGACGGAGGCTGTAAGGTTCCCGGCGATGTGGCTAAAGCCTTTGGTGGCGGAGCAGATTTTGTGATGCTTGGAGGTATGTTTGCCGGACATGATGAAAGCGGTGGCGAAATGGTAGAGGAAAATGGTAAGAAATTCCGTTTGTTTTATGGTATGAGTTCAAAAACAGCTATGGATAAACATTCTGGAGGGGTTGCAGAGTATCGTGCTTCTGAAGGAAAAACGGTGAAAGTAGCCTATAAAGGTCCTGTATCAGAAACCGTAAAAGATATTTTAGGAGGGGTAAGATCTACCTGTACTTATGTGGGGGCTTCCAAACTTAAGCAGCTTTCCAAAAGAACTACTTTTATCAGAGTTCAGGAACAGGAAAACCAGGTTTTTAAAGACTGATCCTTATCATTTTTAGAGACTGCCGGATGAGCAGTGGAAGAATAAAAAAAGGCTGCACATGATGTGCAGCCTTTTTACTATTTTTAAGTTAACATACCCCCGTCAACGTTTAGCGTCTGTCCGGATATATAAGAAGCCATGTCACTTCCTAAAAATACACAGGCATTAGCAACATCTGCAGGCTGTCCTCCTCTTTTCATTGGAATACCTTCTCTCCATTCCTGGACTATTTTCTCGTCTAAAACAGCCGTCATTTCCGTTTCAATGAATCCCGGAGCAATAGCATTACATCTGATATTTCTGGATCCCAGTTCCAGAGCAACAGATTTTGTGAATCCGATTACACCCGCTTTAGAAGCGGCATAGTTTGCCTGTCCTGCATGTCCTTTTATTCCGACTACGGAAGTCATATTGATAATAGATCCTGTTCTTGCCTTCATCATTGGTTTAATCACTGCTTTTGTAAGGTTAAAAACTGAATCTAAATTTACTCTCAACACCTGATCCCAATCTTCTTTAGACATTCTCAACAGCAGGTTATCTTTTGTAATCCCGGCATTGTTTATCAAAATATCAATTTGCCCAAACTCCTTCATTACATCATCTACCAATTGCTGGGCAGCATCATAATCCGATGCATCAGACTGATATCCTTTAATTTGGGTTACAGAACTTAAAGATGCTTCTAATTCTTTAGCTTTGTCTACAGAGCCGGCGTAAGTAAATGCTACTTTTGCACCATGCTGTGCAAATACTTCAGCAATCCCTTTCCCGATTCCTCTTGTAGCTCCGGTAATTAGTGCTACTTTTCCTTCTAATAGTTTCATATTTATTGACAATTATTTTCTTTATAACTCATTCAGCTTATGAATGCTGACTCATTTTCAATCTATAATTCTTTTCCAGAATTAAACGGTTTGCAAAGATATTATAAATTGTCATGCAACGCATTCAAATCATTAAATTACTGTCTTTTTTTATCAGTTTTCAGTTTATTAAAGTTGGGTAGCCGTATTTTTGAACCTTGTAAAATAGATAAAGTCAGATTTTTTGTTTCTATCTAACCTCAATACTTCTTTTTCCCAAAAATAAGTATCATAAATAATTTCCCGGAGAGGTTCATTTTGAAAATTCAGAACACCGTATCTGCCGTCTTTCTTCACAACAATTTCATTTTCATAGTTTTCAAATACTACAATATCTTCATATATAAAAGGAACAATTTCTTTGCCTGCTTCATCTAAAATACCAAACAGATTATCTTTATTCTTGCATACAAGCGGTTTTGAATATTGATTAAGCAGATTAAAATAATCTGTAGCCAAGCCTTTGATCATGGTAATATCCTTTAATTCTGTCATCGATTGGTTGCCCAATGAAAACCTGTAATACTTATCCTGCTTTCTGATCATTAAGCTATTAGGATAAAAACCAAGGATCTGATCACCATCATGTAGCATATTCTTAAGGTCCTTATCCAGCAGTTTTTCTTCATTTCCTTTTTTAAGATAAATAAAATCATTTCCAGAGATGACAAAACTTTTGATAAAGTCATATTCCTGAGGAATAATCACATTACCTTCTACATCAACAATTCCTGATTTCTTTGATTGATCATTATACACACTGAAAAGACGATCAAATAAAGGAGCCAGATCCCTGAAACTGCTGGGATAGAGTTTCTGGTCCTTCTTAAAAAAAATAGTTGCTTTATTGCTCTTTCTAAGATAGATATATTCTTTCTTTCCAAAATATTCAGGGGTAATATCAGAGTAAATCTCTTCAGCAATGGTATTTTCATCGAGATCGATTAAACCATATTTTCCTGTATTTTTGTTCTTTGTAATAAGATAGGGATACGCGTTGATATCTGTTATATTCTTTGAAAACCGATGGAGCGTATTTCCATCTAATCCAATAATTTCACTTTGCCCCTCTTCGTTCACAATCAAAGCTTTATCCTCTTCAAAGTGGTAATCTTCTCTGAATTCTCTTTCAGTGACCTGCCTGCCATTAAAATCATAAAGCAGCCATTTCTTATTCTGTAAAACAAAAAACCTGTTCCTGGCTGCAAATCTTATTTTATCAGAATAAGGAATAATCTGTTTCCCATTATAATCATAAACAGCTTCCTTATCCTTTCCGGAAGAAATAATCCGTTCTCTGCTGAACCACGGCGTATTAAATTCCTGTTCATCCAAAGAAATCAGCTCATTCCCTTTTTCATCAATAATTCCTGATGTAGCTTTACTTCCTTCTTCAGACCGCAGAACGAATCTGTTTTTGAAAATATGATAAATACTGCCTCTGTAAGGAGATTCAAATGTAATTGTTCCCAACGAGTCTACAATTCCCTGTTTCCTGGTAGCAGCATCATATACCGTTCCGTATCCTTCCGAATAGGAGCTAACCTCTTTTCCAATCTTTTTTGATAAAAGAACTTTAGTGTACTGATGAGACTGTGCTGCACAAATAGTGGAGCACAATACGAAAACTAATTTTTTCAATTAAATAGAATTATTGACGATAAGAACGATCTCCCCTTTTAAGGTTTTACTCTTGGAAAATTCAATTAATTCATTGATAGTCCCCCGTTTAGTTTCTTCAAATTTTTTAGAGATTTCACGGCTTAAGCTTGCTTTGGTTTCTTCTCCAAAGAATTCTTTGATCTGTTCTAATGTAGTATTGATCTTGTGAGGACTCTCATACAGAACAATCGTTTTCTTTTCTTCAGCAAGCTGTTTCAGCTTTGTTTGTCTCCCTTTTTTCTGGGGCAGGAACCCTGCAAAGAGAAATTCATTATTGGGAAGTCCTGAAACCACCAAAGCAGGAATCAGAGCCGTAGCTCCCGGCAGACAGATCATTTCTATGCCATTATCTGCTCCGGCTTTTGCCAGTAAATAGCCGGGATCTGAAATTCCCGGAGTTCCTGCATCTGTAATAATGGCGATATTCTGACCGCTTTTAAGATCGGCAATCACTTTTTCAGTTGCCTGATGTTCATTATGCAAATGATAAGATTTCAAAGGTTTTGAGATCTCAAAATGTTTTAAAAGTATACCGGAAGTCCTAGTATCTTCACATAAAATATAATCAACTTCTTTCAAAACATTCACTGCCCTAAAAGTCATGTCTTCCAAATTTCCTACAGGAGTAGGAACAAAATATAAGATTCCGCTCAAAATTATAAGAATTTATTTTCCACCAATATCCAAAGTCTCTGAGCATATTCATCCACCTTACTCCATTTTCTGGCATAATAAAGATCACTCAGATATTCCTTTGCTTCTTCAATGCTTCTAAACTGGTTGAGCTGGGCTACCGTTTCATTAAGGTCTGTCTGACTTCCATCAAACAGCATCTTTGAAAAAGCAATTCTGTCATTCAAATCCAGCTTGAATTCCGGTTTTTGTTTGTCAGCTTCCATAAAATTGGTAGGAATATTGGATTTCAAAATGCTTCCTGTTTCCTCCTTCACTACCGGAGCCTGGTCTTCTTTAGGTATTTCTCTTTCTAACGGGT
The DNA here is from genome assembly GCF_918698085.1 of Chryseobacterium sp. Bi04. Classification (GTDB taxonomy): domain Bacteria; phylum Bacteroidota; class Bacteroidia; order Flavobacteriales; family Weeksellaceae; genus Chryseobacterium. The sequence continues at coordinate 381,392 of NZ_CAKKLP010000001.1, read as the reverse complement.
CATCGTCAAAAAGAGACTGAACGGCTTTTAGTCCTTTGATATTGGCTAATTTTATTTTTTTCTCCTGATGATAAGCATCTAAATTTTCAAAACTTTCATCAGAAGGATGTTTTTCTGTTTCCTCAGGGATAGGCTTGTCTATTTCAACAATTTTTCTTCTGTCATAAACTTCTGCAAGTATTTGCTCCTCCTTTTCTTCTTCAGGATGTTCGTTTTTTATCTCACTTATAATATTCTCTACATTGGAAGTTTCTGTAGCCATTTCTCCCTGTTCTATTGAAGTCTTTGAGGAAATAAACTCTTCTTCAGTTTCTTCAATCAACATTTCGTCTTCCAGGGTTTCGGTATCAAAAATACTTGGGATCCTTTCTGTAGTCCCTTTTGACTCCTCCAGAAATACTTCATCCTTTATCTCGTCTTCCTGTTGAGCATCCTCCTCTTCAGAACGTTCTATTTCATTCAGCTCATTAGTAAACCGTACTTCTTCTTCCGTAATGTTTTCATTAAAGATGCTATCATCAATATCCTCATCATAGTCCGGAATAGCATTAGCAAGTACTTTTTCTTCATCTATAAAACTTAAAACTGCCGCTTCACTTCCTGAGATCTCATTATCGTCAATTTCATTCAATTGATTGTTAAAAACAGTTTCCTCTTCTGTTACTCCATGCTGTGAGGTTTCCTGCTGATCTGCATTTTTGTATTCATAGCTTTCATCCACAAAGCTGATGATATTTTCATGGAATTCATTTTCCATGATTTCATTCAGCTGGTTATTGAATACTGCTTCTTCTTCAATTCCAGCGGCAAAGTTATCATTTTCATTTTCATCAATCTCATTCAGTTCATTATTAAAAATAGCTTCTTCTTCCGTTACCTCATTTCCGGAATCATGAGATTCCATATCTCCGGATGTAAAGGAATGATGCTTATTTTCAAAATGGTGAACAGGATCTTCAGTAATGAAATATTCTATATTTTTTTCCATTAATTTCAAAAAAGAAATCCTGTTAGCAAGCTCATCCACAAGATCTTGCTTGGAAAGTAATTCGTCTACGTTATTTATTTTGTCCAGATTATCAATGATATTCTTGGATTCAAAAAAAAATTTTTCCTTTAAATCTTGGATATTCTGCATAATAAGATTCTTATTAAAATTGCTTACTTTTGATGTTAAAAATATACGGCTAATTTAACAAATGTTTTTAGAAAATACAATTAATCATTCCAAACAAAGCGGTTGGATGGAAGTTATCTGTGGCTCTATGTTTTCCGGTAAAACTGAGGAATTAATCCGAAGATTGCGGAGAGCAGAAATGGCGGGACAGAATGTAGAAATTTTTAAACCGAAACTGGATATCCGGTATTCTGAAGATGATGTAGTATCTCATAATCAGAATAAAATACGAAGTACAGCAGTAGAAAATCCTAATGAAATTCTTTTGTTGGCTTCCAACTGTGATGTGGTAGGAATAGATGAAGCTCAGTTTTTTGATGAAAGCATTGTAGAGATTGCCAATCAGCTTGCCAATAGTGGTGTAAGAGTAGTTATTGCAGGGCTGGATATGGACTTCCTGGGACGTCCCTTCGGTCCTATGCCTAATTTGATGGCTACTGCCGAGTATGTAACAAAAGTGCATGCTATTTGTAAGAGAACAGGTAATCTTGCCAATTATTCCATGAGGATTTCTCAGGGCAATAACCTGGTGGAATTGGGTGAAACAGAAAGTTATGAAGCAGTAAGCCGCCGTGTTTTTATGGATGAAGTTCTTGCAAAGAAAAATAATATAAAAAACTAACAGGCAAATTCTAAAATAAACAGATTTGCCTTTACATAAATAAGCAGAAAGGGTACCAATGAACTATACAGTACAACAAATTGCAAAAATCACCAATGCACAGGTTATTGGAGACGGAGATGTAATGATCAAAAATATAGCTTTTGACAGCAGAATTATATATTCTACAAAGAATACTGCTTTTATTGCTATAAATACCCATAAAAACTCTGGTGAAAAATTTATTGAATCTGCTATAGACAGAGGTATCCATGTAATTATTTCTGAACATCCATATCCACAGTTTGAAAATATAACCTGGATTATTGTTGAGAATTCTGTGGATTTTCTTCAAAAACTGGCAAAGTATCATTTCGAACATTCCCATTTACAATCCATCGGAATTACAGGAAGTAATGGGAAAACTATTTTAAAAGAATGGCTGTATCAATGTCTGTGGAATGAATTTCCAACAGTAAAAAGCCCTAAAAGTTTTAATTCCCAAATTGGCCTTCCTCTTTCCCTCCTTCAAATCAATGCTTCCCATAAGCTTGGGATTTTTGAAGTGGGAATTTCCCAACCGGACGAAATGGAAAATTTAGAAAATATTTTTCATCCTCAAATCGGATTGTTAACCCATATAGGAACAGCTCATGCTGCCAACTTTTCTTCGGAAGAAGAACTTATTGATGAAAAGCTCAAACTTTTTAAAGATTCTGAGGTGATCATTTATAATGGTGACCATTCTTTGGTAAGTAAAAAAATAAAAGAGCTGTACTCAGATAAAAAATTAATCTCTTACGGGTTTAAAAAAGAAAATCAGGTCTTCATTAAAAACAATATTTCGAAGGGTGAAAACATCATTGTGGAATATTTTGGTGAAGAAATCAGTTTTCCGGCCCATCAAAGAGATGAAGCCACGTTAACCAACGCTCTGGCGCTTATCACAGTCCTAAAGGAGCTGAACATCGGAAATCAAAAGATCGTTGAAAAAATCAACACTTTAAAGGCCGTTGAAATGAGGCTTGAAGCTATTGAAGGAATTAAGGGCAATATCGTAATCAACGACTCTTTCAATCTGGATCTGGACTCACTGAAGACTGCCCTACAGTTTTTAAAAGAATACAATAAGCCTAAAAAATCTTTGGTATTAACGGATATTGTAGGGGTGAATACGAATTCACAGGAGCTGTATGAAGAAGTTTCAGAACTGGTTAATGAGCAGCATTTCGATTCTGTATTCTTAATTGGTGATGAAATATCAAAATTCAGTGAATTATTTAAATCTAAAGTATATACTTTCATAGACACAAAAGAACTTATTGAAAGTAAACGACTTACAGATTTAGAAAATCAAATCATTCTTTTAAAAGGAGCCAGAAAATTTGAAATTGAAAGGCTTAAAGATATCCTTGAACTGAGAAAGCATGATACCGTTTTGGAGATCAACCTGAACGCAATTCTTCATAATATCAATTATCATAAATCTCTGCTGAAGCCGGGAACGAAAATGATGGCCATGGTGAAAGCCAATGCTTATGGTCTGGGAAGCTATGAAATTTCAGAATTTCTACAGCACCATCATATTGATTATCTGGGGGTAGCTTTCGCCGATGAAGGTGCAGAACTCCGTAAAAAAGGAATTACCACCCCAATCGTGGTGATGAATCCTGAACAGCACAGTTATCAGACTATTATAGATTATAATCTGGAACCTGAAATTTACAGTTTCAGGGTGTTGGACCTTTTCTATGAAGCAGTTCAGAAGTCCGGGTATGATCAGAAATATCCTATTCATATCAAACTGGAAACAGGAATGCATCGTCTTGGATTTAAAGATTTTGAATTAGATCGGTTAAGTGAAACCTTACAACATAAAAATCTTAAGGTTCAAAGTATGTTCAGCCATTTATCTTCCTCTGATGTGCCGGAAGAAAAAGAATTTACCATGAGCCAATTAGAGATTTTTGAAAAAAACTCAGGCTATTTAACAGAAAAGCTTGGCTATACTCCTATCCGTCATATTTTAAATTCTTCCGGAATTACAAACTATACCCATTATCAGTATGATATGGTAAGAATTGGAATTGGAATGCTGGGAGAGTCACCATATAGTGAAATACAAAAAAAATTACAATCTGTAGTAAGTTTTAAAACAGTGATTTCACAGATATCATTGGTTGAAAACGGTGAATCTGTGGGCTACAGCAGAAAATATAAAACAGATCATCAGACAAATATTGCTACTATTCCGGTAGGATACGCTGACGGTATTCCCAGATTAATAGGAAATCAAATCGGAAAATTGGGAGTTCATAAAACTCTTGCTCCTATTGTAGGAAATATATGCATGGATATGATGATGCTCAATGTAGATAATATCCCTAATGTAAAAGAGGGGGATACAGTAACCATTTTCAACGCTCACCCCAGTTTAAAAGAATTCGCAGCTTACTGCAAAACTATTACCTATGAAGTATTAACCTCCATTTCCCCTCGGGTGAAACGGATTTATATTAAAGATTAACTATGAGAAAACTCCTGATCATTCTCTTCGTATTCCAATTACTTTTAATCCAGTCACAAGTAAAAAAGGATTTGGTAATTCCCAAAAACCCAAGAATAGGACTATCGCTGGCCGGTGGTGGTGCCAAAGGTTTTTCACATGTCGGAGTACTTAAAGTTTTAGATTCACTGGGAGTCAAAGTAGATTATATTGGCGGAACAAGTATGGGAGCCATTGTCGGCGGCCTTTATGCTGCCGGATATTCCGGAAAGGAAATAGAAAAAATTGTTATGGATACGGATTTCTATTCTCTGATTATGGATCCCAAATCCCGGCAGGAATCTACATTTTTCAATAAATCCGTGGATAAATATCTTTTATCTATCCCGTTAAAAAATGGAAAAATAACACTTCCTTCTTCTATAAGTACAGGACAAAGGAATGTCTATCTTCTTAAAGAGCTTTTCAAAAATGTTTCCAACATTGATGATTTTTCTAAACTTCCTATTCCCTTTTTTTGTGTGGCCACCAATCTGGAAAGTGGAAATATGCAGATCTTTGAAAAAGGAGACCTCGTACAGTCAATCATGGCAAGTTCAGCATTTCCTTCTTTAATGGATCCTGTGAAAATAGGTGACAGTATTTATATTGATGGAGCCATGACCGTAAATTACCCCTCAAAACCTTTAAAGGACAAAGGGATTGACATCGTCATTGGAGTGGACCTGAACCAGGACCTTTCAAAAAGAGAAGATTTAAACAATATTATTTCAATCCTGAACCAGGTGATCGACTTTGGAATAAAAAGAGATACCAGAAAACAATATAAATATACTGATATTAACATCAAGCCCAATCTAAAGGGAATGACAGCCACCAGCTATGATGAGAAAAAAAAGATTCTTGATAGCGGCTATGTAGAGGGAATGAAATATGTCAATGTCCTGGATCAATTACCCAAACGGTCCTTTGACCGCCTCAGACAACGTGTAAACCCAATATATTCCAACGTCTACAAAATAGATAGTCTTGCGATAGAAGGAGGCAAAATATATGGTAAAAACTATGTTTTAGGAAAATTGGGACTACGCCTTCCCTCTTTACAAACGTATGGAAATATTAACAAGATGATTGATAAGCTTGTTGCCACCAATAACTACAGATTCATCAACTATGATATTATTCAGCAGAATGACACTAATTATCTGAAGTTATACGTTACCGAAGATGATGCACGGCATTTTGTAAAATTTGGACTTCATTATGATGAAATTTTCAAAACAGGACTCCTATTAAATTATTCCGCAAAAAGACTTTTATTTAAAAATTCAAACCTTTCAGTAGATGTTGTTGTTGGGGATAAGCTCAGATACTACCTTAATTATTTTATTGATAACGGATATATTCCCGGATTTGGTATTTATTCTTCCGGAATGAGCTTTGATCTTAAGAATATGGATAATAACATCGTAGATAAATGGGAATGGATCAGAAACGAAGCCTACATCCAATCGATATGGAAGGATAAATTTGCAATTGGAGGTGGTATAAGCCATGATTACTTCAAGGCTGAACTTAATGGCGAAAACAGGCGTTACAGCCGTTTTTTGAACCCCTATGCTTTTTTGAAGACCGATACCCAGGATGACAAAGAATTCCCTACAAAAGGGGTCTATTTCGCTGCAGAAGGAAAGGTGGTAGATCTGTTAAAATCTGAAGTTGAGAAGAGAATTATCCAGATAAAAGCAGATCTAAGAATTAATATTCCGTTGGGTAAACAATTTACCTATCGTCTTAATCTGTTTGGTGGACTTACCATTGGTGAAAATCTTCCTCAGTATTATCAGTACAGACTTGGTGGGGTTTTTGAACAGAATATCATCAACTTTAAAAGTTTTGGAGGTTTTTATTTCGCACAGCTTCATAGCAATAATGTGATATTAGCCTCAAATGATATACAGTTTAAATTCAACAAAAGCTATTTTGTTAGTGGAAATTTCAGCTTTGCCAATCTTTCTAATGATCTTAAATTCGAAGATGCAGTGAAAGTAAATTTTAGCTCATTGGGAATAACAGCAGGATATAAATCTCCATTTGGACAAATTAAAGTAAACTTTAGCCACTCACTTAAAAATAATCAAAAAGGCATATTCAGTGTTATTTTAGGACACTGGTTTTAAAACAATGATACAATTCTTTTACGAAAACTTACCGCAAAGCGTAAGTACAGATTACAAACAATGGCTGGAAGATATTATTCTTTCAGAAGGAAAAAAACAGGGAGAAATCAATTACATTTTTTGTGACGATGAATATCTTCTTAAGATCAATCAGGACTATTTGCAACATGATTATTATACAGATATCATCACTTTTGATTATGTAAAAGGGAAAACAATAAGCGGAGAGATTTTCGTATCTTTGCAGCGCATTTCCGACAACTCCTCTACCCTATCCCGAGATTATGAAGAAGAAGTAAGAAGGGTTCTGGCCCATGGCATTCTTCATCTTTCAGGTTATAAAGATAAGACTGAGGAAGAGGAAAAAGAGATGCGGAGAATGGAAGATTTGTACTTATCCAGATATAAGGATTTAAAGAATTAAAATTAAAGAATTACTTAAAGCTATATATCTAAAGTGCTCTATTCTAGCTGTAATATACATTTACCTAGAGTGCATTCTCCAAAAATGTTTCACGTGAAACATTGGTAATAAGAACAAAGTGTAAAGCTTAAAATAAGCGAGATAAAAATGATTTCAGAAATATATGATGTAATAGTAGTAGGTGCCGGACACGCAGGTTGTGAAGCCGCAGCCGCAGCCGCGAACCTGGGTTCAAAGACCCTACTCGTTACTATGAATATGCAGACCATCGGACAGATGAGTTGCAACCCGGCAATGGGTGGAATCGCAAAAGGACAGATCGTAAGAGAGATTGATGCAATGGGAGGATACTCCGGAATTGTAGCAGATAAATCAGCTATCCAATTCAAAATGCTGAATCTTTCAAAGGGTCCCGCAATGTGGTCTCCAAGAACCCAAAATGACAGAATGCTTTTCGCAGAAGAATGGCGATTAGCATTAGAGAATACTCCCAATCTTGATTTCTTTCAGGATATGGTAAAACAACTTATTGTAGAAAACAATAAAGTAACAGGAGTGGTTACTTCTTTAGGAATAGAAGTAAAAGGAAAATCTGTAGTCTTAACGAACGGAACATTTCTTAACGGATTAATTCACGTTGGTGATAAACAATTAGGCGGAGGAAGAATGGGAGAACCGAGAGCATTTGGTATTACCGAACAACTCGTCTCTTTAGGATTTGAAGCAGGAAGAATGAAGACCGGTACTCCACCAAGAGTAGATGGAAGAAGTTTGGATTATTCCAAAATGGAAGAACAGAAAGGAGATGAAAATCCTCAAAAATTCAGCTATCTTGATACCCCAAAATTAACAAAACAACTAAGCTGTCATATTGTATATACCAACGAAACAGTACATGATATTTTGCGTGAAGGTTTTGACAGGAGCCCAATGTTCAATGGTACGATTCAAAGTTTAGGTCCAAGATACTGTCCAAGTATCGAAGATAAAATCAACCGTTTTGCAGAAAGAAACAGACATCAGCTTTTTGTAGAACCTGAAGGATGGAAAACAGTAGAAATCTATGTAAATGGATTCAGCTCTTCCCTTCCTGAAGATGTACAGATTAAAGCGATGAAACATATTCCAGGATTCGAAAACGTAAAAGTATTCCGTCCGGGTTATGCTATTGAATATGACTACTTCCCTCCTACCCAATTGAAACATACTTTAGAAACAAAATTAATTGATAATTTATATTTCGCAGGACAGATCAATGGTACTACAGGATATGAAGAGGCAGCAGGTCAAGGTTTAATGGCAGGTATTAATGCACACAATAAAGTTCACGAAAAAGATGAATTCATCCTTAACAGAGATGAAGCGTATATTGGGGTATTAATAGATGATCTGATTACAAAAGGAACTGAAGAACCATACAGAATGTTTACTTCACGTGCCGAGTACAGACTTCTTTTGAGACAGGACAATGCAGATATCAGATTGACAGAAAAAGCATATCAATTAGGACTGGCAAAAGAAGAAAGATTAAAGAAAGTAGAAGCCAAAATAACTGACAGTCAATCACTTGAAGGATTCTTACGAGAAACTTCTTTAAAACCAGGAATGATCAACCCTATTCTGGAATCTATAGAAAGTAATCCTGTAGATCAGGCTTACAGAGCAGCTCAGATCCTTACCAGACCGAATATGACGCTACATAAACTGGATGAAATTGAAGCCATCAAGGAGTTTTCTTCTCAATATAACGAAGAGGTAAGAGAGCAGGCGGAGATCAATATCAAGTACAAAGGATATATAGAAAAAGAAAAGGAAAATGTAGCGAAGCTAAACCGACTGGAAAACATTAAAATCCCAGAAGATTTTGATTATTCAAAGCTATCCAGCCTTTCTACAGAAGCCAAACAGAAGATGACCAACGTCCGCCCTAAGACTATAGCGCAAGCTGGAAGAATAAGCGGAGTATCTCCATCCGATATAAACGTTTTACTGGTGTATTTAGGACGTTAAAAAAATAAATGTTTCACGTGAAACATTTAAAAAGTTAAAGCTAAAATTAAGGTATTTAAGAGCGTATTTCAGCTTTTAGATATCTTAATTTTCAAATATAAAGATAACGACTTCAATGAAAATAAAAGATCATTTTCTTTCACAGGAAATATTTGAAATTAAAGAAACACAAACCAAGGGAGTATTTAAAACCACCCCTATTCCATCCCATATTTCCAAATATTATGAAAGCGAAGATTATATCTCCCATCATCAGGATTCCGGAAGTCTGAAAGAAAAATTATATAAATTTCTTCAGTATTTTAATCTTCAGTATAAAAAAAACATCCTCGTTGATAGAATCAAAAAAGGATCGAAAGTTTTGGATTATGGATGCGGTGCAGGAGAATTTGTAAAGTATGTAGAAAATGATTTTGAAACTTTCGGTTTCGAGCCTGATGTTGATGCAAGAAAAGCAGCGGAAAGTAAAATAACCAAAGCCAAAATTCTGGACGATATCCATGCAATTGAAGATCGAAGCCTAGATGCAATTACATTATGGCATGTATTTGAGCATATAGAGAACCAGGATGAAATGCTGGATATATTTCACGGGAAATTGAAAGAAAAAGGTCTTTTAATAATTGCTGTTCCCAACCCTACTTCTTATGATGCAAAACATTATAAAGAACATTGGGCAGCTTATGATGTACCAAGACATATCTATCATTTTTCTAAAAATGGAATGCAAAATTTAATTTCAAAGAAATCAGATTGGAAAATGAGAAAAATAAAACCACTCGTCCTGGATTCATATTATATCTCCATGCTAAGCGAAAAATACAAAAAATCTTCGCTTTTTTGGCTAAAAGCAACGATCTACGGAACGATTTCGAACGTAAAAGCCCTTTTTTCAAACGAATTTTCAAGTTTGATATACATTATCGAAAAAAAGTAGAAAATCGATTTTTAAGCTATTTATGAAGGTCGATTTTAAGCATTTTTACCTAAAAAATAAAAAACTCAGGAAATTTTCCTGAGTTTTTCAATTTATACCACTATCAGTTTATATTATGATTTTCAATTTTTAGTTCAAAAGAGATAAAAAAATTTCATACCGTAAGATTTTTTAAAAATTCTTCTCTCTACTTTTAATTTCAAAATATTCAAGTTTTCCTTAAATGATCTAAAAAAAGATACTTACCTCTCTATTCAAAAAAAGACCGAAAGATACCTATCATGTTTTATAGGATTAACAATCCAATTACTTATAAAATTTACATTTCCTTGAATAATAAAAATTGTTGTGCTGCCACGTTAAATTTCACATCTGAAACTCCACCCGCACAAAAGTATGAAAAGTTCAGGAACCTAATACATCGGCTGAATAGTATACACCCCTACTCTCTTCTAATTATTGGAAAGTACAAGGCTGATTAAAACTAATGATCCTCCATTGACAACAGGCAAAGGTATTTTTACCAGTAAAACATATTGAGCTTATGGATCCGCTAAAAATACAGATAAAGAAGTACATTCAACTTTAGGTTAATTAGAAATATACAGAACATCATAGTACTCGATTGAAAATAGTATTTTTAATACCTCACCAATTTTATCAGAAATTGAAATATTGGTGATATTTCTTTTTTCTTTTTGAACTCAGCTACAAAATTCATTCTCGTATAATTGTAAACTTGTTACTGGAGAATAAAGAATTACTCCCATGAATTATTATTTCCTCTGAACGATAAATAATTTCATCTTTTAACACTCTACTATCAATCGGAAGTAAGAAAGTTCATCAATCCATCTGCTTACTTTTTGAAAGGTGACACTCTCCACTAAAGTTATCAATAAACTAACCGAGATTATCATTATGAGCAGAATTTCCTACTGTAAAAAATTCATTTATATACATCATACTATTTCAATTTGGTACTAAAAATGTATCTCCCGCTGCCGTCAAAAATTGACGCAAATAAAAATATAGCCAGAAAAAAATAACATAACACAAACATAATTTGCTTAAAAAAGCATGTAGAATAAAGGCAAAATATTCATTTTAAGTTATAACTTTTTATTATAACTATAAGTAATATCTATTAGTCAATCCATGCAAAAAAGCTTTGATAAGAATAAAGCAAACATTGAAAAAATATAGCTTTTAAGCAGAATATTCAAACAAATATACTCACTGGACAACAGTTTATTTACTATATATTTTATTATATTCACTAATTATAACAACATTCAATATATATTTAATATCCAATCAATTCAATTAGGTATTAACATAATCATAAAAATGAATCTTCATACATAGAAATAACGTAAAAAATATAACAAGCATTAAGATTTTTTACAAGCTCAATTGTACTAAAAACACGTTAAATAAATTGTTATTTTAGTCTTTCTTTGCTCATAAAAATAGCACTACATCCTAAAATTATAGAGCCAAAAAAATAATTCGGATCCAAAAAACCTGCTAATAGAATTAGCAGGTTTAGTATTTTAAAACTTAAATTAATTGTTAATTGCAGCTACGCCTGGAAGCTCAAGACCTTCAAGACTTTCAAGCATTGCTCCACCACCGGTAGAAACATAGCTTACTTTCTCACCGTATCCGAATTGTTTAACAAAAGCAACACTGTCACCTCCTCCAACTAAAGAAAAAGCACCAAGTCTTGTTGCTTCAGCAATACTGTCACCAAGTGCAATAGTTCCTCCGGCAAAGTTTGACATTTCAAAAACTCCAATTGGACCGTTCCAAAGAATAGTTCTTGAATTTAAAAGTACATCATTAAACTGATCTCTTGATTTATGGCCTGCATCAAGTCCCATCCATCCTTCCGGAATAGCATAAATATCAGCTTCCTTTCTTTCAGCATCATTGCTAAAACTCTCAGCGATAATAGCATCCGAAGGAAGATACACTTTTACCTTATGTTCTTTTGCTTTACCTAAAATTTCTAAAGCCAATGGAAGCTTATCTTCTTCTACTAAAGAATTACCTATTTTTCCTCCAAGAGCTTTAATAAAAGTAAATGCCATACCTCCACCGATAATCAAATTATCTACTGCAGGAAGAATATTTTCTATAATGGTGATTTTAGTTGAAACTTTAGAACCTCCTAAAATAGCAGTTACAGGTCTCTCACCATTTTTTAATACCTTATCAATCGCTTTAAGCTCATTAGCCATTAAAAAACCGAAGAATTTAGTCGAATGAAAGAATTTTGCAATTACAGCAGTAGAAGCATGTGCTCTATGTGCCGTCCCAAAAGCATCATTTACAAAAGCATCCCCTAATTTTGAAAGTTGCTCAGCAAAACCTTCATCCCCTTTTTCCTCTTCATTATGAAAACGTACATTTTCTAATAATAAGATCTCCCCAGGTCTCAATTCTGAAGCTGCTTTTTCTGCTTTCTCACCAATAGATTCATCAACAAATTTAACTTCCTGCCCAAGAACATTGGAAATTTCACCTACAATATGCTTTAGAGAAAACTCATCTTTCACCTCTCCTTTAGGTCTTCCAAGATGTGTGATCAAGATGACAGATCCGCCATCGTTAAGAATCTTCTCTACTGTCGGTTTCACCGCAACAATTCTTGTGTTATCTGTTACCTGAAGCTGGTCATCCTGTGGAACATTGAAATCCACTCTTACCAGTGCCTTCTTATCTTTAAAATTGAAATCATTGATTGTTTTCATAAATATCGTTGAATTTTCGTTTCACAAATGTAAGGTTTTAAACTTTTTCAACAGATCCATTGAAATAAAAGTTTTCAAAAACTTTCCCCATCCCCATTCACTCACTAATCAACAATTTTTTCTCTTATAAAGAAAAGAATAATGTAGTTGTTGTTGAGTGTTGTTAGTTTCGGGGATAAGTTTTAGGCTAAAAGTTTATAACAAATAGCTTTTGTTAAATTCATATTTAATTCACATTATAAATCATTGTAAACCTGCTTATTCTGGTACTTATTAACAGATGTTGATAACTTCAGTAAATATCAATTATTAGTAATTTTTTTATGGAAAAAGTTTGGATTAACTGAAGAAAACAATCGGAAAGTTGTGGTTGAAATTTCCGGAAAGGTTTTCTATTACGAAATAAATTCATCTTTAAAAATAGAAAGTTGATGAAAGTTTTCCACACTTATTAACATACCTTTTCACAATTAATCCCCGGTTTACTAACACTATTTGTTATTATTCTTACCTTTGTAAGGAAATAGAATCTAATAAAGCTTAATACAAGTACTATGAAAAGAAAAATTGCTATTGCAGCAGACCATGCAGGCTATGAATATAAGGAGATTGTTAAGAACTATCTCTCAGAACGGTTTGAAGTTCAGGATTTTGGCACGTTTTCCACAAACAGTGTGGATTATCCGGACTTTGTACATCCTGCAGCCACCTCTGTAGAAAATGGGGAAAATGAATTGGGAATTTTGATCTGTGGAAGCGGAAATGGAGTTCAGATCACTGCAAACAAACACCAGAAGATCAGATGTGCACTTTGCTGGATGCCGGAGATTGCAACACTGGCAAGACAGCATAATGATGCTAATATGATATCCATGCCAGCAAGGTTTATATCCAAAGAAGTGGCTATTGATATCGTAGAAAAATTTCTTACAACAGATTTTGAAGGTGGAAGACACCAAAATAGAGTTGATAAAATAGCAGTTTGCTAAGTATACCGAGGCTTGTAAATTCATTTGCAAGCCTTATTTATTTTTTATTCGTACATTTGCAATATTCAATAGAAATTACATTCTATTATTCTTCGGAACCTTTTTTGATATATAAAAAGATATTTAACAAAAGGTTTTCTCTTTTCTTCTCCATATTTGTATTAAATTTATACAAAACTAAAAATTCCGTTATAGCTGATTTAAAAAGGAAATTACTGTTGATTGACTAAAAGAAATTGAATAGTAAAATTGGTTACCTTTATAGTAAGTATAATGGAAACTTAGAAAAAGGTTTTAATTGAATTAAAGCCAAGAACAATTAAAAAAAAATAAAATGCCAAAAAAAGGAAAATATATAAGTCATAAAAATGATTTGAAAATGATGGAAATCGGGAGACTGATCCTTCGTTTTATGAATGCTAATGCATCAAAAATTTATAATTATAAACAGATTGCTGACGGGATAGATTATAAAAACCCGAGACAGCGTGAACTTGTCATTCAGGCACTCCATAAACTTCAGGCATCGGAAAAGATTCAGGAAGTGGAAAAAGGTAAATATATTGTGAATTTGAAAATTGCAGGAACAATGTCCGGAATTATCGATTTCAACCAAAGTGGAAATGCCTATGTAAGTGTAGAAGGTGTGGATGATGATATTTTTGTTCATGCCAAAAATGTGAAAGATGCTTTGCAGGGTGATAAGGTTCTTATTATAACTTACCATTATAAAGGAAAGAAACTGGAAGGTTCTGTATTGGAAGTTCTGGAAAGAAGCAGAACAGAATTTGTAGGAACTTTTCAAAAGGTGGCCCATAAAGATTTTGGATTTGTAGTCTGTGATAAAAAATCTATCAATACCGATATTTTTATCCCGAAAACAAAATTCAATGATGCCCAGGATGGAGATAAGGTTGTTGTTAAAATGACCGAATGGAAACCTGGAGATAAAAATCCTGAGGGTGAAATCATTCAGGTATTGGGTGCTCCTGGAGAACATGAGACAGAGATCCACTCTATTCTTGCAGAATACGGACTTCCATATGAATTTGCACCGGAAGTTGAAGCCGATGCAGATAAGATTGACAGAAGTATTACGGATGAAGAGGTTTCAAAGCGTTGGGATATGCGTGATATCTGTACTTTTACTATTGACCCCAAAGATGCTAAAGACTTTGATGATGCTTTATCCATAAGAAAGTTAGAAAATGGAAATTGGGAAATTGGAGTTCATATTGCGGATGTATCCCATTATGTAGTTCCGGGAACTATTCTGGATGATGAAGCTTATAAAAGGGCGACCTCTGTTTATTTAGTAGACAGAGTTGTTCCGATGTTGCCTGAAGTATTAAGTAATGATGTTTGTTCCCTTCGTCCCAACGAAGATAAATATACATTCTCAGCCGTTTTTGAATTGAATGATCAGGCGGAAATCCAAAAGCAGTGGTTTGGAAGAACGGTTATCCATTCAGACAGGAGATTCACCTATGAAGAAGCTCAGGAACGTATAGAAACAGGCGAAGGTGATCTGGCAGAAGAGATAAATACCCTGGATAAACTTGCCAAGATTCTGCGTAATGAGCGTATCAGAAATGGAGCTATTACATTTGACAGAAGTGAAGTAAGATTCAACCTGGATGAAAATAATGAACCGGTTGGAGTTTATTTTAAAATAAGTAAAGATTCCAATCACCTGATTGAAGAATTTATGCTTTTAGCCAATAAAAAAGTATCTGAATTTGTTTCATTGACAAATAAAGGTGAAATCACCAACAATACATTTATTTACAGGATCCATGATGATCCGGATCCTGCAAAACTGGAAGCATTGAGAGATTTTGTATCTACTTTCGGGTATACAATGAATCTTGCCAATACTAAAAAAGTAGCAGAATCCTTGAATAAATTACTTCATGATGTCAAAGGAAAAGGCGAAGAAAATATGATTGAAACGCTGGCTATGAGAAGTATGACTAAGGCGGTATATTCTACAGATCCTATTGGACATTATGGTCTTGGCTTTGAGTATTACAGCCACTTCACCTCTCCTATCCGTCGTTATCCGGATTTGATTGCTCACCGTCTTCTTCAGCACTATCTGGATGGAGGAAAATCGCCAAACAGACCGGAGCTGGAAGAAAAAGCGAAACACTGCAGTTCAATGGAAAGATTGGCGGCTGATGCGGAAAGAGATTCTATCAAATTTATGCAGGTGAAGTTTATGGAAAAACACCTTGGAGAAACATTTACAGGAGTGATTTCCGGAGTTGCTGAATTTGGTTTCTGGGTTGAAATACCTGAAAACGGTGCTGAAGGTTTAATCAAACTAAGAGACCTTGTGGATGATTCTTATTCATACGATGCAAAAACACATGCTGTATATGGAGTAAGACACGGAAATCGATATCAGTTGGGAGATGAACTTCGCATTAAGGTTGTGAAAGCCAATCTTATTCAAAAACAATTAGACTTTCAGGTCGTTTAAAATAATAATAAAGGAGAGGCTGTTCTGTACAAGAGCAGCCTCTTTTTTTATACAATTTTTCAGATAGGGCTGATTTTTTTCTTGCCCCTTCTCTCCGGACTTCAGTAAGATTTTCCCTCTTGTTTCCAATTTCTTTTCTTAAAAATAGCGTGTCTTAAACTTGCCGTAATTAGAGTTGATATATAACAACTTTATTGAATAATTAAATCATAAAGTCTAACTTTGTATAAAACGGAATGAAAATCTTTTTCATTTTAAATCATATTAAATGTTTGAACTTGTACTATCTGCCGTTATATTAGGATTCATGCTGAGTCTGGTTTTTATAGGGCCTATATTTTTCCTCTTAATTGAAACCAGCTTTTCCAGAGGCCCCAAACATGCTTTGGCTTTAGATCTGGGAGTAATCAGTGCAGATCTATTATGTATTGTTGCGGCATATTATGCCAGTTCGGATATTGTCACTTTAATTGATAAACATCCCGGGTTCTACAGAATAACTTCTATCCTTATTTTTGTGTATGGAATTGTGATGCTGGTTACCAAAACCAAAATGCATATGCCCGGAGAGGAAAAAATTATCGGACAAAATTATTTTAAAACTTTTTTTAATGGTTTTTTCTTTAATCTTTTAAATGTAGGAGTCATCCTTTTCTGGCTGGTAACGGTAATTTCTGTGAGAAATCAATATCCTAACACCAGTAGTTTTATTTTATATATAGGCATTGTACTCGCAACATATCTTTCCATTGATCTGGCCAAAATATTTCTTGCCAAGCAATTTCACGATAAACTTACCCAGAAACTGGCTAATAAAATCAGAAGAGTTGTTGGGGTAATTCTTATTGTTTTCAGTTTCTTTATCTTCCTCCAAAGTTTTAAAAAGTTTAATCAGTTTGACAGACAGTTAGAGGAAGCTGAAAAGAAAGAAGTCAAATATCAAAAAACAGAATGAAAAAAAATATCTTTCCACAACCCCTTAAAAAAGGAGCTAAAATAGCCGTTATTTCCCCTGCGGGAGCTGTAGATGTATCCCAGCTGGAAAAGGGAATAAAAATGATTAAAAATAAGGGATTTGAACCTGTTTTGGGACAACATCTTTACACTAAATTTTCAAATGGGTATAATTATGCCGGAACAGAGCAGGAAAGAATACAGGATATCAACTGGGCTTTAAACAATAAAGAAGTTGGTGCTATATGGGCTTCCAGAGGAGGCTATGGCTGCCAGCATCTGATTCAGCATCTGAAATTGAAAAACTTCGCCAAAAATCCGAAATGGTATATCGGATATTCTGATAATACGGTGATCCAAAGTTACCTGCTGAAGAAAGGATTTGTTTCCATTCACGGGCAGACGATCAAAACATCAAGCTTTGGAGTAACGGAAGAAAGTTATGATATGATCTTTGATATTTTAAAGGGAAAAGCCCCAAAATACAACCTGAGTGCGCATTCATTGAATAAGAAAGGGAATATAGAAGGCGAAATTGTGGGTGGAAATTTAGCCCTGATTTATGCTCTCTTGGGAACCCGGTATTCCTTTGAATTTAAAGATAAAATTTTATTCATTGAAGATATCGGAGAAAACTTTTATGCTTTAGACCGGATGATTATGAGCCTTGAACTGGCCGGGGTTTTTAATAAAATTAAAGGGCTTATTGTAGGAGGAATGACCAATATGGGTGATGAAAAAGATAATAAAAGTTATGAGGAGAGTTTTGATGAATTTGCTTACCAACTGATTTCAGAAAGACTTTCAAAGTATAAATTCCCTATAATTTTTGGTTTCCCAAACGGACACATTAAAGACAACAGACCTCTTTTAATTGGAGGAACTGCTACAATAAAAATGGAGACTAAAGTGAAAATTGAATTCTAAAATATCCCTGATTCTCAAATCCAGACTATGGCTAACCATAATGATTTTGGCAAAATAGCAGAAGACATGGCCGCTGATTATCTTCAGAAAAACGGCTATACTATTCTTGCCAGGAATTTTCGTTTTCAAAAAGCGGAGATTGATATTATTGCTGAGAAAGAAGATGTAATCATTATTGTAGAAGTAAAAGCAAGGTCTACTGATGCTTTTATGCTTCCTCAGGAAGCCGTTACCAAAACAAAAATAAAGTCGATTGTCTCTGCAGCTAACCATTATTTAGAGGAAACAGATAAAAAGAATGAGGTAAGATTTGATATTATTTCAGTTCTTCCTGATGAAAAAAGAAAATTAAGTATTGACCATATAATCGACGCTTTTCAGGCGTTGGATGCCAATTGATCAATACGTGTTTCAGCATATAAATGAATCATCCAATATCAAAAAATCAAGTATTGAAAGACTATTATAGTTGGACACTTTTACATTAAAATTTTAATTGTATGAAAACAATAGTAATAACCGGAGCTACTTCCGGTATAGGAAAATCCACAGCACAACTTTTGGCAAAACAAGGTAACAGAATAATCATTTGCGGGAGAAGAAATGAAGCATTAGAATCTTTAAAAACAGAATTATCTGAATTTACCGAAATATTTAGTTTAATGTTTGATGTTAGAAACCTTGAAGAAGTTGAAGCAGCCATTAACTCCCTTCCTGAGAATTGGAAAGATATTGATGTTCTGATTAATAATGCCGGGAATGCGCATGGATTAGATCCTCTTTCTGCCGGTAAGACTGATGACTGGGATTCTATGATCGACGGAAATGTAAAGGGATTACTCTATGTTTCTAAAATGATCATCCCAATTATGAAAACTAAAAATTTAGGTCATATTATCAATATAAGTTCTGTGGCAGCAAGACAAACTTATGCCAATGGAGTTGTTTACTGCGCTACCAAAAAGGCTGTCGACGTGATTTCTGAAGGCATGAGATTAGAGCTTACAGAGTTTGGAATTAAAGTGACCAATATTCAGCCGGGAGCTGTGGAAACTGATTTTTCTTTAGTGAGGTTTAAAGGAGACAGTGAAAAAGCTTCAACGGTATACGCCGGATATGAACCGTTAAAAGCAGAAGATATTGCAGATGCTATCGCTTATTGTATAAATGCCCCCAAGCATGTTACTGTTTCTGATATGACCATTTATCCAAGTGCTCAGGCAGAACCAAGAACCATCTACAGAAAATAGTCTCAAAATAAAGGCGTAAATTTGCAGCATATTTAAAAAGCAATTTTGCGGTTTAGCTTAAAATAAGAAAATGAAAATTTTATATCTTGAAACCTCTTCTAAAAACTGTTCTGTAGCAATTTCAGACAATGAAAAACTATTGTGTCTTTCCGAAGAAGTTTCTGAAAACTATAAACAGTCTGAAAACCTGCACACATTTGTAGAATGGGCATTGGAGGGGGCGGGAATTTCACTGAAAGATATTGAGGCCGTTTCACTGGGAAAAGGACCGGGATCTTATACCGGCTTAAGAATTGGCGCCGCTTCGGCAAAAGGATTCTGCTACGGATTGAACATCCCATTGGTTGCCGTAAATTCTATGGAAAGCATGATAGAGCCTTTTTTGGGGCACAACTATGATTTTGTAGTGGCATTAGTCGACGCAAGAAGAATGGAGGTTTATACGGCAGTTTATGACGGCTTGACGGGAATTGAACTCAGCAATACAGAAGCTAAGATTTTAGATGAAACCTCTTTTGAAGAGTTTAAAGATAAGAAAGTGATATTTGTAGGAGACGGAGCGAAGAAAGCAAAAGAGATTCTAAATCTTCCCCAGGCGGATTTTAGAGAAGATGTCTACCCTTCTGCTCAATATCTTATCAAAAAATCATTAGAAAAAATAGAACATAAAGACTTTGAAGATATTGCTTACTTTGAGCCTTTTTATTTAAAAGATTTCCACGGAGTGAAGAAAAAGAAATCCTCAGATTCTATATGATCATAAAAAATAGGCTATTACATATAAAAAGCGAAGAGTTAATCTTCGCTTTTTTATTTTATTGAGGCCTTTTAGGAATGGTGGATTCCGTGGGCTGCTGTGTGGCTCTTTTCTTTTTTTGCTGGCTGTCACCGCCGGGCTTTTTTGTAGAAGGGGCTGTCTCTAAGCTCTCTAAATTGTTGTTGTTGAGGTCAGCTTTCTGTAACCCCTCCTGTACAGGTTCGGAGTTGTTATTAGGTTGAACGGGGGCTCCGGGCTGCTTAGGAACAGAATTTCCTTTATTATCCGTTGCCTGGAAGCTAAGGTCACTTTTCAGGTAATTCAGCATTTCTTTAGCTCTCACTCCTTCCGGAGTTTTAGAATAGTTCAGTGCAATCTGCTCAAGCTGCAGGATCATTACCTCCTTTCCACTGGATTTTCCTGCATTAAAGGCATTGAGTAAATAGAGTTTAGGCACTAAAGCATCTTTTGGAAACTTTTGGATTGTCTGGTCAATGACATTCTTACTGTCATCAAACTTCTCCGATTCAAATAAAGCATATGCCTTTTTATATTCATTCTCAACATCTTCCGTAGATTTTACAAATGAAACGTTTTTAGGGTTTCTTGCAAATTCAGCATATGAAGTATAAGGATAATCCTTTAAAAGAATCTGTTTCGCCCTGTCTGATATCTGAGGATTTTTCTCGTAATTCATTGCAAAAATCTCATATAATGCCTGAAGCATTACTTTTTCTTCGGGCTTTACATCTACAAGATCATACAGCGTTTTAGTAGCTAAAGGAGTATTAGTAAAATAATTCTGATACATAATTCCCAGGCCTAAAGAAGCTGTATCTCTGTCCTTTTTCAGCTGGGACAGTTTACCCTGGTCTGTTGGGATCTGCTCAATATAATAAGCCGGTTCAAAACGTCTTGGGTTAGGGGCAGCGGATACTCCTAAAGCTTCATTTTTCATATCTTCAATAGAAACCATCTTTTTTGAAAAACGCCAGTTATCAGCAAGAGCTCTGTCTCCCCAGACCTGTTTAAAGGATGATGTTCCTTTGCTTACAGTTCCCGTATTACTGAAATAAAAACCTTTTGTAGTAACTCCAAAGTCTTCAAAAGCATTGACGTCATTGGCGAAAATAGAATTGGCATTATAGTCTCCGGTATCAAAACCTTTGCTTCTTTCTGCACGTCTTCTCTCCTGCTCTTCTTTTTCTTCTTTAACTTTTAGCTTAGCAATATACTTGGAGAAAAAGTCGGTTTTCTGTCCCTCATCCATCTTGGCTAAAGAAAGAATACTGTCATTTTTTTTAATCAGGTAGTAATTTTTAGAGATTTTTTTAATGTACTCAGACTGATCTTTCAGCAACACCTTGGAAGGCTCATAAGTCATTACAACAAGTGCTGAATCATAGTAACTTCCGGCACCGATATAGTCGTTTTTTTCAAGATAACTCTTCCCTATTTCGTAGTATGCCAAACCTCTGATTTGAGGGTCGGAAACCTTTTCAAATAAGGATTTTCTGAAAAACTGCTGGGCTTCGTCTTTTTTTCCAGCCTTATTGGCCATTAAGCCTAAGGCATAGTAAAATTCATTCTTTCGGGAACCATAGGTCCCTTTTTTACTGATGCTTTCCAGATAATTTTTTGCACCATTGTAGTCTCCTTTTCCATTAAATGTTTTGGCAATAGCAATCTGAGATTTTACTTCAAATTCAAAATCATTGGCATATTTATAGGCTGCAGCATAGCTGTCTCTTGCCTTTTCATTTTGTCCGAGATTTTCCTGTACCTGCCCTCTGAGATAAGCAATTCTGCTCTTAAGTTTTCTGTTACCATTCAGTTCAAATGCTTCATCCAGCTCCTTAGCAGCCTCTTCTTTCTTCCCTGCATCCAGCAGAGACTCAGCATAATAAATGCTCAGGAGTTTTGCATAGGTCTTATTGAGCTTCTCCCCTTTCAGCTTGGCAAAAGTTTCATGAGCTCTGTGATAATCTTTGATGTTGTCATAAGCTAATCCCTGATAAATTCTAGCCAAAGGCAGCCTTTTATCATCTTTCATATGTGTGAAAACATAATTCAGGGCATCCAGAGCTTCCAAAGGCTTATTTTGATAAATTCTGGATTGCGCCAGGATCATATATGCCTCAAAAATTTGTTTATTCTTCTCTTCCCCATTTCTGGTCACTGAATATTTATTGATGGCCTTCAGTGCTTTAGCTTCAGCAATTTCCAAAGTTGTAGCCCCTTTATTTTGACCGTCATCCTGATTATCCTGGGTATTACCAGGCATATTTCCCTGCATTCCCGGGACATTCGGGATACCGGAACTATTTCTTCCCGATGGCTTTGAGTTCGCTACTTCAGCCATTTTCATGGAATTTTCTGCAAATGCTGCAGACTGGCCCAGATCACTCCCCAAAGGCTGTTCTTCATAAGTAAGAATAGGAATATAAGGAGCATAAAAATTATCTTTATGTCCCTTATCTCTGGTTGTAAATTCACTGTTTAATGCATCCTTCGCATTAAAAAGGGTGTTATAGTATGTGGAAAAGCCTTTCAATAGCTTAGACCGCTGCTCTGGCTTTTTTGTCTTGGTAGCACATGAAGCAACGATACACATTACTAAAAGGAACAATATATTCTTTTTCATTATTCAATATAACTAGCTAATCTGCTTTTTATTATCAGCAGTTTGATGATTTTGTAAAAATAATAAAATTTTATAATGAATAATATTTATATTTCGTTCAAAATTTTGTAAACCAAATGAGTAGGTAGCCCCATAATAGTATAAAAGCTTCCGGTCATACTTTTAATCTTAGCCATACCCAGCCATTCCTGAATACCATAGCTTCCGGCTTTATCAAAAGGTTTGTATTCCCGAACATAATAATCTATTTCCTCATCGGTAATCTCATCAAACGTTACATCAGCTACATCGGTCTCTGTAATGGATTTATCAGCGGTTTTCACCGTAATTCCCGTATAAACCTGATGTGTTTTTCCGGACAGCTGGCGAAGCATCTTCCGGGCATCGTCTTCATTGGCCGGTTTGCCTAGGATTTGATGGTCAATAGCTACTACCGTGTCAGAGGTTAATAAAACCTCGTCATCGATAAGGTTTCTGAAGGTATCTGCTTTTAACAGAGATAAATAAGCCGCGGCTTCCTCTATTTTTATATGGTCAGGAAGGATTTCTTCACAATCGGTTTTTACCACTTCAAATTCAAAGCCAAGGCTGGAAAGAAGTTCCTTTCTTCTCGGGGATTGAGATGCTAAAAGTAATTTCATAAATATTATACAGATTGAGTATTATCATCATGCCAGTTTCCCTGAACTTTCATTACCTGCTCTATGACGTCTCGCACAGCACCACTCCCCCCTTTTTGCGGGGAAATATAACTGGAAATTCCTTTTACTTCAGGAACTGCATTTTCAGGACATGCTGCTATCGCGGAGTTTTCCATGATATGAATATCCGGAAGATCATCTCCCATAGTCAGGATTTCCTCATTTTTAAGATTGTATTTCTTTTTAAAATCTTCAAAATCAGATAATTTATTATGGGATTTCGGATAATAATCCTGAATTCCAAGATAATTGATTCTATGCTTTACCATTTCATCATTTCCACCGGTGATGACCCCAATTAAATAATTGTTTTTTAAAGCTTTAACGACTGCATAACCATCCAGCACATTCATTACCCTACACATATTCCCTCCGGGAAGAAGATAAACACTGCCATCTGTAAAAACACCGTCAACATCAAATACAAATGCTTTTATATCTTTTAATTTCTCTTTATAACTCATACATTTTTTGAATAGAATGATTCATTGTTTTATAAATTTCAAGACTTTCGTCTTTTAATAGCTGTTCGTGCAGCTGTAAAATTCTTACATCATTTCTTACCGCAGGGCCTGTCTGTGCCATTTTAGGCTCTATTTCATAGATTTTTTGGACCGTTTCATCAATTAAAGGCAAGAAATAATCAAAAGGAATCTCCTGAGAATCTGAAATTTCTTTGGCTCTTGAAAAAAGATGATTCATAAAGTTACAGGCAAAAACGGCTGTCAGGTGAATATATTTTCTTTTTTCATGGGTGCTTTCCATTACATTTTTAGAGACCACAGAAGCAAGATCAGAAAGAAGTTTTTGATCCTCTTTATTTTCAGTTTCTATAAAAAAAGGAATCTTTTGATATTCCAGATTTTTAGATTTTGAAAAAGTCTGCAACGGATAAAAACTGGCCTTCCGGTATTCTCCTGAAAGGATTTCTTTAGGAAGGGATCCTGAAGTATGGGCCACCAGACTGTTTTTCTTAGTGATGATCTTGGAAACGTCTTCTACAGAATGATCACTTACACAGATCAAATACAGATCTGCATCCTTCAAATGTTCTGTAGAATAAGGAAGATTCAGTTCTTCAGCTATTTTCTTTAATTCATTTTCGTTTCTTCCAAAAATCTGGACCAAAGGAATATCTTTCAGACTGAAAGCCTTTGCCATATGATAAGCAACATTTCCGGAACCGATAATTACAATTTGCATATAACAAATATAAGATTTTAAGCCGACTACTAAAAAGAAAGGGGATGGGGAAACCGGATAGTAAGGATAGGCATACTTATTGCGTGTAGTCTAAAGCTTAGTACCCAAAAAAATTTCATATTATTTTGATTTTTAAGGTTAAAATTGAAGAAGTAATTTAACTTTCAGTTACTTTTGTAATCCAAAACAGTGAAAGCATCTTATGAAGATTAAGGACGCGGAAATTATTTCGTTGATGCAGAATCCACGGACCCAGGAAAAAGGTGTCCGTGCCTTGATGGATGCTTATCAAAGCAGATTGTATTGGCACATTCGAAGAATTATCGTGGATGGAGATCTTGCTCAGGATACTTTGCAGGAAACATTTATTAAAGCTTATCAGAATTTTCATCAGTTCAAAAATGACAGTCAGTTGTACACCTGGCTTTACAGAATTGCTACCAACGAAGCATTACAACAAGTCAACAAAATGAATAAAATGAAAAAAACTGATGAAGACGCAGAGTATCATATGCAGAATCTTGTCGCCGACAATACCGAAGGAAGTGCCGAAGAAATACAAATCCTGTTACAGAACGCTATACAAAGTCTGCCAGAAAAGCAGAAACTGGTATTTATGATGCGGTATTATGATGATTTGCCTTACGAAGAAATATCTAAGATTGTAGATATGTCTGTAGGGACGTTAAAAACAAATTATCATTATGCCAAGCAGAAAATAGAAGAATTTATTAAAGAAAATTACGAAAGATAATTTTTGAAAAAACAGAAATGAAAGAGTTCGACATAGAAAAATTAGAACGTAAAAATATTTACAAAGTCCCTGATCATTTGTTTGAAAACATTCAGGAGAATGTTATGAATGATATAAAGACAAGCAAAAAAGCGCCTATCTTTAAATTGAACTGGCTGTACGCTGCCGCGGCATCAGTAGCTTTAATTTTTGGAATGACTTATGTTTTAAATTCTGATAATGATTCCGCTGAAAAAGGGCTAACTTCAGATGCTGCCTATGCAGTTAATAAAGGAGAACTCAAAACAGAAAGTGAACTTGCTTATGAAACATTAAAATCTGATTTAACTTTTGCTGATAATAATAATCAAACAAGTGTAAATCAGGCGGATAATGTTAACTATGCTTTAAAAAACGAAAAAGAAAAAACAGAAACGTCACCAAAATCAGTGAAAGCCAAACCTAAAAAAGACGAAACCAAAATAAATGATTACCTGGATTCGTTTTCTAATTCTGAAATTGCAGAATTGGCTAGTAACTCGACACAAGACGTTTATTTGGACTTATATAATTAATAAAGATGAAAAAGATAATATTGACGTTTTTTATTATTTATGGTTTCGGCTTGAATGCTCAAAGGACGGATTATGACTGGAAAAAGATGGATCCAAAACAACGGAAGGAAGTCATTAACAATCTTTCTCCTGAAGAAAGGAAAGAACTGCTTAAGAAGTTCAGGAACAACATGATCATGGATAATCTGAATATTGACCAGGATGATAAAGCAGAATTTACCCAGCTTTATAATGAATACCTGGAAAGTCAGAAGCAGATAAAAGGACAGTTCGATCCTGGCTTTAATCCTGAAACATTATCAGATGAAGAAGCCAAAGTTAAACTTCAGCAAAGCTTTGAAATAGGGCAGAAGCTATTGGATAACAGAAAAAAATACGCAGATAAAATGCAGCAGGTAATTCCCTGTCAAAAAGTCTTAAAGCTGTTTCAGTCTGAAGGAATGATGAGAGATAAAATGAATGAAAGGAAACCTCACGGAAATAATAATCCAGGACCTAAACAGACCCCATAATAGTTTATTTTTTTAATGTTGGACGGCTCTTACAAATCTTTTTTTGTGAGAGCCGTTTAATTTATGTTTTAAAAAATTCTACTTTTACCGAAAACATCAATTATGAAAAAAACACTTTTCCTTTTATTGCTTTCAGTAGTGTTATACGGTCAGAAAAACCAGTTTATAGAACTTAGAAATAATATAAAAGATAGAAATCATGCCGCCCAATCTCTTACGTTGCTTGACAGAAGAGAAGATAAAACAATAGGTATAGTTTCACACAGGAAAGAGCCTTACGAGGTAAAATTTGAAAAAGAAGACCTGGAAAAATTATTTTCAGATTGGTTTTTAGAGAATAATAAAAAACTGGGAAAGACTGAATACTTCCTTGTACTGGAACATTTAAAAGTTAAAGATATACCAGGCGAAAGATCAGTCGCAGGACATCTTGAAATGCAGGCGTCTACCTTTTTAAAAAGAAATAATAAATATTACTTTTTAAAAAAAATTAAAATTTCGAAAGATTATCCACAGAGAGATCATGCTTATATTACAAGGGCTATAGCAGCCAAAATATCATCGGAATTAACCAATATTGTAAAAGATTCATATGCTGAAAGTGGTTTGAATATTCCTGTTTCCGAGGCCGATCTTGACAACTACGGAAAAATAATATCTGAGCAGTTACCTGTTTATAGCTCCCAGTCTTTTGCAGATGGAGTCTATAGAGATTATAAATCATTTGCAGAACAAAAACCTGATAAAGAACTTACGGTAAAGAAGAATAAAGAGGGCGTGATTAAAGGAGTGAAAAGAGTTGATGGTTATGATAATCTTAGTAAAGATGTTTTTGCAATCATCGATAACGGAATTGCTTATAAAAAAACACCCACAAGTATTATTGAGATAGAGAAAGATGATGAAGGCTATTTTATAACTGCATCCGAAGAGGAAATTTTTCCAAGGTCTAATGCTGCTATTTATGCAGGGGCTGGAGTTGGAGGTATTATTGGAGGTTTGGTCGTTGCTGTAATAGATATTACTGCCACAAAGATCCGCAAACAGAATGCAATGTATTATAGAGTAGGAATTGATACGCTTACAGGAGATTATATTTTCCCTGAAAACTTTGGTAAAACTAAATAACATATCGGAAAAGAAGAGACAATTTTGCTTCTCTTTTTACCATTATTTGTGTTTTAGTTAAAAGAAAAAATTAAGAATATAAAATTCTCTTGCATTTTCTTATCTTTGCAAATTACAAGATTCTTAAATGAAAAACATACGAAATTTTTGCATAATCGCTCATATCGACCATGGTAAAAGTACCTTGGCAGATCGTCTTTTAGAGTATACGAATACAGTTACTCAAAGAGAACTACAATCTCAGACGCTGGATGATATGGATTTGGAGAAAGAACGCGGGATTACGATTAAGTCTCACGCGATCCAGATGGATTATGAATATAAAGGAGAAAAATATATTTTAAACCTGATTGATACACCGGGACACGTAGACTTCTCTTATGAGGTTTCCCGTTCTATTGCTGCCTGTGAAGGAGCCCTTCTTATTGTGGATGCTGCCCAAAGTATTCAGGCACAAACAATCAGTAATTTATATTTAGCATTGGAAAATGACTTGGAGATTATTCCAATTCTTAATAAAATAGATCTTCCATCTGCAAACCCAGAAGAAGTTACCGACGAAATTATGGGACTTTTAGGGTGCAAATATGAAGATGTTCTTAGAGTTTCAGGGAAAACAGGAGAAGGAGTTCATGATTTGCTTGAGCAGATTGTGAATAGAATTCCTGCTCCGGTTGGAGATCCTAAAGCTCCGTTACAGGCATTGATCTTTGACTCTGTTTACAACCCGTTCAGAGGAATTGAGGCTTATTTCAAAGTGGTGAACGGAAGTATTTCTAAAAACGAAAAAATTAAATTTTTTGCTACAGGAAAAGAATATGGTGCTGATGAAGTAGGAACTTTGAAACTAAAACAAGTTCCGAAAAAAACTATTGAATGTGGTGACGTAGGATATATTATTTCCGGAATTAAAGATGCACGAGAAGTTAAAGTGGGTGATACCATTACCTCTTTTGTGAATCCTGCAGAAGCTGCCATCGATGGTTTTGAGGAAGTAAAGCCAATGGTTTTTGCCGGCATTTATCCTATTGAATCTGAAGATTTTGAGGAACTAAGATTCTCATTGGAAAAATTAAGATTAAATGATGCCTCTTTGGTTTTTGAACCTGAAAGTTCTGCAGCACTTGGTTTTGGTTTCCGTTGCGGATTCTTAGGAATGCTTCACATGGAAATTGTACAGGAACGTCTTGATAGAGAATTTGATATGAACGTTATTACTACGGTACCCAATGTTTCATACCATGGATATTCTAAAAGAGAACCTGAAACCGCAATTTTAATCAACAATCCGTCTGAAATGATTGATCCCAATCTTTTGGATAGAGTTGAAGAGCCTTATATAAAAGCTTCCATTATTACTAAATCCGATTTCGTAGGTGCGGTTATGACGCTTTGTATTGAAAAAAGAGGAGAGATTGTTAACCAAAGTTATTTAACGGCAGACAGGGTAGAATTAACATTCAATATGCCTTTGGCTGAAGTTGTTTTCGACTTCTATGACCGTCTTAAATCTATTTCTAAAGGATATGCTTCATTTGATTATTCACCAATAGGAATGCGTTCTTCCAAACTTGTTAAAATGGATATTCTGATCAATGGAGATATGGTAGATGCCCTTTCTTCACTGATTCATGAGAGTAATGCCTATTATATTGGTAAAAAGATGTGTGAAAAACTTCGTGAACTGATCCCTAGACAGCAGTTTGATATTGCAGTTCAGGCAGCATTGGGAGCGAAAGTTATTGCCAGAGAAACAATCAAGGCATTAAGAAAAGACGTTACCGCGAAATGTTATGGAGGAGATATTTCCAGAAAGAGAAAGCTTTTGGAAAAACAGAAGGAAGGTAAGAAAAAAATGAAACAGATTGGAAGGGTAGAAGTACCACAGTCTGCATTCATGGCTGTATTAAAGCTTAATGACTAAAAATATAAACCGCTTCGTTCGAAGCGGTTTTTTATTGCCTTTGATTTTAGCGCTTTAGAAAGCTACAGGATTTTTTTTGTATTTTTATAAAAACATATTGTTGAATGAAATCAGAAGAAATAAAAAACTTATTCTATAAATTTGAAGAAGCCTCCTCTGAACTAGAGGGAATAGAATGCTGGAGTGCAAGGGATTTACAAATTTTGTTAGGATATAGTAAATGGGAAAACTTTGAAAAAGTAATTATAAAAGCAAAAGATGCTTGCAAAAATGTTGGGGAGCTAATCGAGTATCATTTTCCTGATATCAGGAAAACGATACAGATGCCGAAAGGAGCTGAAAAAGAGATAGATGATATTCTATTAACAAGGTACGGATGTTATTTAATCGCACAGAATGGGGATAGTAGAAAACAAGAGATTTCTTTTGCACAAAATTATTTTGCAGTTCAAACAAGAAGAGCAGAATTAGTAGAGCAAAGATTATTGGAGTATGAAAGAATCAAAGCCCGTGAAAAATTAAGTCAAACCGAAAAACAACTTTCAGGAGTTTTATATGAGAGAGGAGTTGATAGCCAGGGATTTGCTATTATAAGAAGTAAAGGAGATCAAGCGCTTTTCCGGTTAAACACCCAAATGCTAAAGAAAAAAATGGGTATTCCTGAAAATAGGCCAGTTGCTGATTTTTTACCTACTATTAGTATTAAAGCTAAAGATTTAGCTGCAGAAATGACAGGATTGAATGTTCAAAGTAAAGATCTAAAAGGACAATCAAAAATTGAAGAAGAACATATAGATAATAATGTTGCTGTTAGGAATATGCTTACTAACAGAGGAATAATTCCTGAAAATTTACCTTCTGCGGAGGATGTCAGAAAATTGCAGAGAAAATTAGACGGAGATGAAAAGAAAGTTTTGAAACAAACTAAAAAGCCTTTTAAGAAATAAAACAAAATCTGCTTCAAACGAAGCAGATTTTGTTTTATTTCTTGCGGGTGAATTTTATTTCCATTGTTTTCATTTCCTTTCCTGTTTTAGGATTGGGACCGTACATTTCCAGTGTATGGTTATTATCATCGGTAAAGGTATAGACTTCTCTTACCTCACATTCTTTTCCGGGCTGGCTGGGATCCGTCATTTTACCTTTAAAATCAATAGATTTTTTAGCAGGATTCCAGTCTCCCTCGGCATGCATTAATCCTGTTCCCATATTGTCAATCCAGGTGCTTACGAATTTTTTCCTGGCATTATCATATCCCATAATGCTCATCCCTTCAAAAGGCATTCCCATAAAATTTCCTTTATAATTGCTTATCTGATAACGGCCTTCAAAGATCATTTTATTAGTGCATTCAGAAGTGCTGGTGGATGCTTTTCCGCTTTCATCCATCCACATGCTGGTAGCACCGGTCCAGTTTCCATCAAATTTTGCCAGCATTTTATGCATTTCTCCCGGAGTAGCAAATTCCATCCACGCTTTGGTTGCTGTAGCAGAATCTACAGGTTTCCATTCGGATTTTGCGGTGGTGGAATCCGTTTTGTCAGCATTACCGGCTGCTGTTGTTTTTCCTTTCTCACAAGCTGTCAGTAAAAAAGCCATAGAAAGAACTGTTAGTAAATTTTTCATAAATATTTAATTTTAAGTTGGTTATAGTAATAACTTAAAGATAGTAACTTTTATTATATGTAATTTTTTTATTGTTATGATAAATTGTAACTTTGTGTATTCGTAACGCAAATTAATTTATGGAATCTCCCAAAAAATTACAGGATATAAAAGTGGCTGTAGATGCTGTTATCTTTGGCTATTTTGATAAAAAAGACCTTCAGATTCTTTTAATCAAAAGAAACATAGAACCCTTTAAAGGCGGATGGGCACTTCCCGGAGGCCTTGTATTGGATGATGAGAACCTGGATGATGCGGTAAAGAGAGAACTGCACGAAGAAGCAGGTATAAAGCCCGATTTTTTGGAACAACTCTATACATTTGGTAATGTTGGGCGTGATCCGAGGAATAGAGTGGTTTCCGTGGCTTATTTGGGGCTCGTGAACCCTTCTTATCATGAGTTGTTTGCTGATTCTGATGCTGACGATGCACAATGGTTCAGTGTCCACAAGCTCCCTTCTGTAGCTTTCGATCATAAAACAATTATTGATACAGCATTAAAGAGACTTCGTACCAAAATCCAGTATCAGCCGGTTGGATTTAATCTTCTCAATGAGGAATTTCCTTTTTCAGACCTTGAAAACCTTTATAAAACCATTGTAGGACAGGAAATTGACCGCCGAAATTTTCGTAAAAAAATTATGAGCTATGGTTTGCTTAATGAAACCAATAACGTTAAAAAAGAAGGAAGCGGAAGACCTGGAAAGCTCTTTACCTTCAATCAGGAAAAATACAAAGAACTGGAGGAGCAGGGATTTTATTTTGAAATCAAATAGTTTTTTAACCACAAATCAGACAATATTTTACACTAATAATCACAAATGCACTTACTCAATATGTTATTAAAACTACACTAAAATCTATTGTATAAGCAAAGATATTCAGAAGATATTCAATTGAAACGGGCTTTAGCCCGTTTTTTTATATACCAGCATTCCATCGGCTTTAGCCTAGACCCAACAGACACCTGTCGTTTGCGTAAAATATTTGTGGCAGTAGTGTTTATTAATTAAAATTTTATCGCTGATAATCAATGTTTTATGTATGTTAGTGTAAAAATGACACAAATAAATTTGGTATATAAATTGGAATTCACTTACATTTGTGTAATAATAACGCAATCATGAAATACACTATACAAATTATTAAAGACAGATTTCAGAAAAAAGAAAGGATAAAGTTTTTGTTTTTCTGGGGACATACGGTTAAAGATGAGGTCACCAAGTCATGCTTTAGCCAATGGTTTGCAGGAAAGTTTGAAGAAAACGGTATTGCTTATAAAACAGCAGAACATTATATGATGGCTGGTAAAGCAAGGTTATTCAATGATCCCGAAACTTTAGAAAAAATAGTGCAGGCATCCACGCCCAACCAGGTTAAAAGCCTGGGAAGAAAAGTAAAGAATTTTGATCCGAAACGTTGGGATGAACATAAATACGAGATTGTAAAACAGGGAAATCTTTTAAAATTTTCACAGAACAAGAAATATAAAGACTTTCTTTTATCAACCAACGATAAGATTCTTGTAGAAGCCAGCCCTTATGATACCATTTGGGGAATCGGGATGCTGGAAACAGACTCAAGAGCAGAAAATCCTTTATTATGGAAAGGAGAAAACCTTTTAGGTTTTGTCTTGATGGAAGTACGGGATGAATTAAGAGGGTAAAAACACAATAACCAGTCACAAAATACTAACTATGGAAAAAACAGACCTACATCCACAGATATTTTTAATTGAAGACTTTCTTACGGAAGCCGAATGTGACCAATACATCGCTTTATCACAAGGAAAAGATTTTGAAGAAGCCAAAATCAATGTCGGTGGACGCCAACTGATGAGCAAAGGGATCAGAAACAATGACAGGCTGATGATTTTTGATAATAATCTGGCAGAGGATCTTTTTAAAAAAGCAGCTGAATTTCTTCCACAGGAACATGAAAACTACAAACTTCTGAATTTTAATGAGATGTTCAGGGTTTATAAGTATTCTCCAGGCCAGCAATTTAAAATGCACCGTGACGGAAGTTATATCAGAAATGAAAAAGAGAAAAGTTTCTATACCTTTTTAATCTATCTGAACGATGATTTTGAAGGGGGAGAAACAGAATTTGAAAACCTTTTCACGGTAGCTCCTAAAAAAGGGACTGCCTTAATCTTTTACCATCCCTTAAGACACGAAGGAAGAACACTGATAAGCGGATTAAAATATGTTTTAAGAACTGATATAATGTATTCCTGTTAAAATGAATGCAGGAATGAAGCATAACTATGCTCTTTTTAATTAGCGTAATAACAACACAAAAGAATGATTATGGAAGATGAGCTAAAACCAAGATTTATCGAATCATTACAAAGAAACAATGATCAGATCAGAGAAGACCGTGCGCGAACGATCGGAGAAGATTCAGAATTGATCTACAGGCGCAAGGTAGAGGATATCGAGTTAAAAATAAAGAGACTCGAGCGTGAACAGGAAGGACTTATTGATATCAGCCCTTTAGACAGGAACAGTTTAACTTTTGCAGATTTCAACACCGAAGACTTTGTTCAGAAAGACATAGAATTATCATTAACAATCAGAAATTTAAATATCCAGCTCGAAGTAAGTCAAAAGAGATTTGAATATTTATTCGGAAAAACATTTTAATTATGGGAAGTACAAGATACGATATAGATGCTCGTTACGATAGAGCCAGTAAGGCAGGATACGGAACAAAATCCGCAAGTGAGATTTTCACTCAGAATACAAAAAGACAGGCTCACCCATCTATGAATCCTCAAGGTGTTTCTTTTAGGGAATCCAGAGATTCTGAGGTTCATCCTAACTCGGTCCCGATTATTTTAGGATTAGATGTTACAGGAAGTATGGGACATATTCCTCATGAGCTAATCAAAGAAGGATTACCCAAGCTGATGGGAGGTATTATCCAGGGAGGAGTGCCGGATCCGGCCTTACTGTTCTTAGGAATCGGAGATCACGAATGCGACAGCTACCCGTTACAGGTGGGGCAGTTTGAATCCGGGGATGAAGAATTGGATATGTGGCTTACCCGTACTTATATTGAATCCGGAGGTGGCGGAAATGGAGGAGAAAGCTATCTTTTAGCATGGTATTTTGCAGCATTTCACACCAGAACAGATGCCTTTGAAAAAAGAAAGCAGAAAGGGCTGTTGTTTACCGTAGGAGATGAACCCTGTTTAAAGGTACTTCCGGGATCAGCCATCAGAGAAATTATGGGTTCAGGACAACAAACCTATACTCATGATGAACTGTTGGAGGAAGCTAAAAAACGATACGAAGTATACCACATCAGTGTTTTACATTCCGATCAGGCCATAAGAGCAGACAGAGGCTGGAAGGAGTTATTAGGCAAAAACTGTATATCCATAGAAGATCACAGAGATATTCCTGACGTAATTAAAAAAATTATCTGCGACCAATGTAAAAACAAAACTTTTGGAACAGAAGGGCAGGAAGGGTTAGGATCATATTCAAATGCTTTAAGCGAGGAAACTTACATTTTCAGAGAGGCATAGGTGACAATGGTAAATGCTCTAGAACAATAAAAAAATCTACATATGAAAAAGGCACAAATAGTGATAGGATTAGGGTTTGGTGATGAAGGAAAGGGAATAACAACAGATTTTCTGGCTTGCCAAAGCCCGGATTCAGTGGTGATCCGGTTTTCAGGAGGACAACAGGCCGCTCATACAGTGATGATTGATGACAGGAAACATGTTCATTCCAGTTTTGCAAGCGGAGCACTTCGGGGATTACCTTCTTATTTTACGGAACATTGCACGATTCATCCTCTATTTTTATTCAATGAAAGGGAAGAGTTAAAAGCAAAAAACGGAAATACAGAGCTTCATATTCATCCATTGGCAAAAGTAACGACTCCTTTTGATGTCTGGAAAAACAGAACCAATATAAAGAATCTGAAGCACGGAACCTGCGGAAAAGGAGTAGGAGCTACCATGAAAAGGAATGAAAGCCCTTATAAACTATTTGCCATTGACCTGATTGCCCCCAAAGAAATGCTGATAGAAAAGCTGAAAGGTATTGCTTATTACTATGGTCTTATGGATGAAAATGAAATAGAAGAGCAGTTGAAATTTTTTTTAGAAGCCATTGATCAGATAGACTGGAAAATAGATGATTATCATTTTTTAAAATCGTTTGATAGCCTTATTTTTGAAGGAAGCCAGGGAGTCCTGCTGGATATGAATCATGGTGTATTTCCTAATGTAACGTATGCCAATACCACCTCAAAAAACGCATATGAAATCTGTAAACTATTGAAAATAGAAAATATAGAAATGTATTATGTGACCAGAAGCTATGCAACAAGACATGGAAATGGCTGGATGAGTAATGAAAAAGAGCTGATCCTGAGAAATAATGAAGAGGAAACCTGTACCTTTAATGAGTATCAGAAAGGGCTTCGATTTGGCGGGTTAGATTATGACCTTTTAAACTATGCTTTGAAATTAGACGGAGCCTATGTGGAAGCAACAAAAAAGAATCTTGTAGTAACCTGTCTGGATCAGATAGATGAAAAGTTTAAACCTGAAAATCTGAATATTGATTTTGACACTGTGTATGGTTCCTATTCCCCATATTCACAGGATTTCAAAAAGTTTTCTGACGCTTAAAGAAAGAATCAGCAGATAATAGAGACATTAATTTTATTTTTAGGAAAGGAACAGGCAACATAAAAAGATACACATGAAAACAATACAATATATAAAAGGAGATGCAGCTGTTCCCAATACTGAAGGAAATAAAATAATTGCCCATATATGTAATGATATAGGAGGCTGGGGAAAAGGTTTTGTCACGGCTGTATCAAAAAGATGGAAACATCCGGAAAAAGAATACAGAGAATGGTTTAGAAGCAAAGAAAATTTTACCTTGGGAGAAATTCAGATGGTTCGGACGGAAGAAGATGTCTGGGTTTGCAATATGATTGCTCAGCATAAGATTATTACGCATTCAGAGGTTCCACCTATCAGATATATGGCAGCAGAGGAATGTCTATTGAAGCTTACCCATGAAGCTTTGCAAAGAAATGCTTCAGTACATATGCCGAGAATTGGATGTGGTTTGGCTGGCGGAAAATGGGAACAGATAGATGAAAAGTTTAAACCTGAAAATTTGAATATTGATTTTGACACTGTGTATGGTTCCTATTCCCCATATTCACAGGATTTCAAAAAGTTTTCTAACGCTTAAAGAAAGAATCAGCAGATAATAGAGACATTAATTTTATTTTTAGGGAAGGAAAAGATAACATAAAAAAAATACTGCTGAAAAATGAAGTGGAAGTCTATGTTTATGATTTTAATTAAAAATGTACAATGAAAGAATTTGAAATAAGAGCAGATTATACCCGTGATACTATTGTTGTATATCAGGCTTATAATAAAGCCATTGCAAAAGCAGCAGTAGAACATCAGAAGTTTAGCGCTCCTTTTTCATTCAGCAGGATGACATGGATTAAGCCTTCTTTTCTCTGGATGATGGAACGCAGCAATTATGGACAGAAATCCAATCAGGAATGTACTCTGGCAATACATATCAAAAGAGAGTCCTGGGAAAAAGCTTTGCGTATGGCTGTTTTAACCTCTCCTGAAAAGAGAGTCTATCCCAATCCTGAAAATTGGGAAAAAGAGTTTAGCAACGCCGAAGTGTATGTACAGTGGGATCCGGAAAGGAATATTAAAGGAAGTAAATTAGACTATCGTTCAATACAGGTAGGTATTAGCCGCCATTTGATAGAAGAATTTAATGAAGATTGGATTGTAAAAATAGAAGATTACACGCCGTTGGTAAAAAAGATATTGGAGTTTACAAAAGCAGGAGAATATGATAAGGCAAAAAAGATATTGCCGGTAGAAAAAACGTATCCTGTATCTGCTGAGCTTGCTCATACAATAGGATCAATGATGTAAAAAAAGAAATAATGACAAACAAAGGAATGGCAAAAGACACATTGAATATCTTAGCCAATACATATTATATAAATGAAGAAAACGAAAGAATAGATATAAAAAAAGAACTGGAAACCTGTAAAAAAGAAACAGTATTATTCAGTCCTGAACAACTTAATGTACTGACAGAAGCTCCAATCCTTGGCGTAAATTTTGAAACCCGGATTGAAGCCTGGAACTGCAGCTCTTTGAAAGCTATTTTACGATTAATAGAAGAAGAAAATCAGGAAAAACTGATGTGTCTTAACTTTGCTTCAGCAAAAAATCCGGGAGGTGGTTTTATGAGCGGAGCAGAAGCGCAGGAAGAAAGCCTGGCAAGAACTTCAGCATTGTATGAAACGCAATTAATGGCTGAAGATTTTTATAAAACACACCGTAATATGAAATCTTGTTTCTATACAGATAGTATGATTTATAGTCCCAAAGTTCCTGTTTTCAGAAAAGATAAGGGTGAATTGCTCAAAAAACCTGTTGTATGTAATTTTATCACTTCTGCGGCAGTTAATGCAGGAGTCGTAAAAAGACAGGAGCCAGAAAGAGTAGATGACATCATGAATGCAATGGAAATAAGAATGGGTAAAATGCTGTCTCTCGCAGTACATCAGAAAAATGAAGTCTTAATTTTAGGTGCATGGGGATGCGGAGTTTTCAGAAATGACCCAAAAGATATTGCCGGGCTTTTCAGAAAACATCTCCAGGGGAAATATAAAAATAAGTTTAAAAGAGTGGTTTTTGCGGTGTTGACCAAGAATGAAGAGGTGTTCAATCTATTTAAAGGAATATAATGAAACCAACTATTGAATTAATAAAAACAGACATTACAAAGATTGAAGCCGATGCCATTGTCAATGCAGCTAATTCTTCTTTATTGGGAGGTGGAGGCGTAGATGGAGCCATTCATCGTGCTGGAGGACCACAAATTCTGGAGGAATGCAGAGCGATAAGAAACAGGCAGGGCAAATGTAATACTGGAGAAGCGGTGGTAACTACTGCAGGAAATCTTCCTGCAAAATATGTTATTCACACTGTAGGCCCGGTTTGGAATGATGATGCAGAGAAATGCTCAAAACTGCTATCGAATTGCTATATCAATTCTTTACAGCTGGCAGAAAACCTTGGGGTGAAAACAATAGCTTTTCCTAATATCAGCACGGGAATTTATAGGTTTCCCAAAGAACTGGCGGGAGAAATTGCTGTACATGAGGCTAGAAAATTTCATTCAGAGACCATAGAAAAAATTATTTTTGTCTGTTTTGATGATGAAAATGCGATGATTTACAAAAAACTATTAGACTAAAAATAATGAAAAAACTAACCATATTAAGCGGTGCGGGAATCAGTGCCGAAAGCGGAATAAAAACCTTTAGAGACGGAGATGGTCTCTGGGAAAATCATAATGTAACCGATGTGGCCAGTCCGGAAGGATGGCGAAAAGACAGGGCTCTGGTATTAGAATTCTACAACCAGAGAAGACGCCAGCTTCATGAGGTACAGCCTAATGAAGCCCATAAGCTGCTGGCAGAGCTGGAAAAACATTTTGAGGTACAGATTATTACCCAGAATATTGACGATCTTCATGAAAGAGCAGGATCTTCCAATATCCTTCATATCCATGGAGAATTGTTCAAATCATGTTCATGCAACAATAAAGGCCTGATTTATGAACAAAAAGGCGATATCAACCTTGGAGATAAAGCCGAAGATGGCGCTCAGTTGAGGCCGTTTATCGTTTGGTTCGGGGAAGATGTTCCGTTGTATCAAACGGCGAGAGAAGTCGTAAAAGAAGCCGATATTTTAGTGGTGATCGGAACTTCTCTACAGGTATATCCTGCTGCCGGGCTGATTCATGAGATTAGCGACAATTGCCTTCTAATTGTTATCAACCCTAATGAAACAGAATTCGGATATGGAAAAAGAGCAGTGGTTATGAAGGAAACAGCTACACAGGGAATGAAACTGTTGTTTGATAAACTGGTTAATCTTGCCTGATGAAAAATGTAGTTAAAGCCGGAATTTTCGGCGTTTGTACGGGAGATGCTTTAGGTGTTCCTGTTGAATTTAAAAACAGAGAATATCTGAAAAGGTTTCCTGTTAAAGAAATGCAGGAATTTGGCTCGCATAATCAACCCAAAGGGACCTGGAGTGATGATAGTTCTCTAACACTGTGCCTTGCTGAAGAACTTACAAAAGGATACGATCTGGAAAAGATCGGCCAAAGCTTCGTAAAATGGGTGAGATATGGTCATTGGACTGCCCACGGAAGACTTTTCGATATTGGAGGGACTACACGGGAAGCGATTGCAAGACTAATTAAAGGAGAGAGTGCCAGATTTTCAGGAAATATTTTTGAAGAAGATAATGGGAATGGTTCTTTAATGAGGATTCTTCCTTTGGCTTTTTATCTTAAAGATGAAAATAATATTGATAAAATATATCAAACAGTAAAAGAAGTATCAACGGTTACCCATGGACATTTCCGTTCTGTTTTTGCCTGTTTCATTTATGTGTTTTATGCGATCCAGTTAATAAAAGGGAAAAACAAAGCAGAAGCTTATGAGTATATGCAAAAGATGGTTTTGGAATATGCAGAATTACAAGGTTTTAACCCAAGTGAGACTGAACTCTTCCAAAGAATATTAAAAAATGATATTTCAGGTTATTCCGAAGATGAAATCAGAGGAAGTGGCTACGTGCTACACAGTCTGGAAGCCTCTTTATGGTGTTTTTTTAATTCGGAAAGTTATTCAGAAGCTATTTTGAAAGCGGTGAATCTGGGAGAAGATACAGATACAACAGGGGCCATTACAGGAGGATTGGCAGGAATCTATTATGGTTTTGAAAATATTCCTAAGGAATGGATTGATGAACTGGTGAGAAAAGATGATATTGAAAAACTATGTGAAAAGCTAGACAATAAATACACTATAAACCAATGAAGTCCTTGCTAAAAATCCTTACCGAAATGTTTTCCAAATACGATCCTGATAATGATATTCCGGATACAGGTTTGCAGAAATATGAAGGAAGAATTGAAATTAATAAAGTGGTAGAAGTAGGAAATTGTCGTGTTCATTATTCTCCGGATTATTCATTTCAAACACCGGATGAAATATTGAAG
The DNA here is from genome assembly GCF_918698085.1 of Chryseobacterium sp. Bi04. Lineage (GTDB taxonomy): Bacteria > Bacteroidota > Bacteroidia > Flavobacteriales > Weeksellaceae > Chryseobacterium. The sequence goes on along the minus strand of NZ_CAKKLP010000001.1, from coordinate 341,238 downwards.
ATTTTAAATAACAATACTTCACTTTGGGTCGATAAAAGGAATAATTTGCTTGGGTTTTCAAATAATGAAAAAAGCTTAATAATCCCTTTGCGTGATGTGAAAGGATTTGAAATTCAAAACGTACTGAAGGGAAAAGGACCAGGTGAGTCTTATTTTTCAGTTTGCTTACCTAACAGTAAATATTTGATCCTTTCCATCGCTTCTTACACTTATAATTTTGATACATATGCGGCTAAAATCTCCGGAGCTTTAGGAGTAAAAGTAACCTTTGCTCCGGAATTTTATAATTGTTAATGAAACACACCTATGAACGAAATAGAAAAGAAAAAAATAAGTAAATTTTTAAGCCTTATTTTGAGGCACCAACCCGAAACTATCGGCCTGAAGCTGGATGAAAACGGCTGGGCTCACATAGATGAGTTGAGAGAGAAATCAGCAAAAAAAAGAATATATTTTACCCCTAAAGAATTAGATGAGGTAGTAGAAACCAATAATAAAAAGAGGTTTGCCCTTAATGAAGATAAAACCATGATCAGAGCAAGTCAGGGGCATTCTATTGATATAGATCTTGCATTGGAAACCCGCCAGCCTCCTGACTTTTTATACCATGGTACGGCGGAAGGCAATATTTCCTCCATTTTAGATAAAGGGATAGAAAAAAGAAGCCGTCAGCATGTTCATTTAAGTGCTGATAAAGAGACCGCTACAAAGGTAGGAATGCGACACGGAAAACCTGTTATTCTCACCATCAGAACCGGAAAAATGCATGAAGACGGATTATTTTTTTATCTTTCGGCTAATGGAGTCTGGCTGACAGATTTTGTAGAGGCAAAATACATTTCAAAATAAAAATGGGAAGAACATTAGTGATAGGGGATATCCACGGAGGACTTAAAGCATTACAGCAGGTTTTTGAAAGGGCAGAAGTCATGGATGATGATCAGCTGATCTTTCTGGGTGATTATGTTGACGGATGGAGTGAATCTTCACAAGTTATCCGGTTTTTAATTGAGCTTTCGAAAAAACAGGAATGTATTTTTATCAAAGGGAACCATGATGCCTGGGCTGAAGATTGGCTTTCTGCAGGAACCGGACCAGAGGTCTGGCTTTTCAATGGCGGACAAAGTACCGTAGAAAGCTACGCAGACTTTTCTCACCAGGATAAAGAAATTCATCTTGATTTCTTTCGGGAAATGAAAAATTACCATGTGGATAGTCGAAACCGTCTGTTTATTCATGCAGGATATTCTTCTATGCACGGGCCTGAAAAGGAAGTGTATTCCAGCAATTATAGATGGGACAGAACCCTGTGGGAGACTGCGGCAGCAATGGATAAAAAACTGTCAAAAAACTCAGAACTCTATCCTAAAAGACTGCTTTTATATCATGAAATATTTATAGGACATACTCCAACACTTTATATTGGAAGTAAAACACCTGTCAATAAAGCCAACATATGGAATATGGATACCGGAGCCGCTTTTACAGGGGCTCTGTCTGTTATGGATATTGAAACTAAAGAATGCTGGCAAAGTGATGCGCTTCCATTGCTATATCCTGATGAAAAAGGAAGAAATGTATAAAATTAAAAGATGAATAAGATGTTGTCTGCAATCTAACCTCACAGGTGTACAAAACCTATGAGGTTTTAATTTTTTATGGCTGTTTTTACATAATCAAGAGGGTCATTTTTGCCTTTTTACTATTTTGCTTTTCTGCCATAATCATATTTAACTAATTTTAGGCCAGAAAATAAAATATCAATGAAACTGAAATACCTTTTACTCACCTTAAGTTCCAGCTTAGTCTTTGCCCAGAAATCTTTTCAGACTCCTTTTGAAAAAGGAAATGGTAACCAAACGGCTACCTATGACGAAATGAATACCTATTATCAGAATCTGGCGAAGAATTTTAACACCATTCAATACCTTAAAAGAGGAGAAGATGACAATGGGAAACCTATTTATGTCGTGGTATACAATCCTTTTGCTGAAAAAGATGTTGAAAAACTGAGAAAAGATAAAGCAATTCTTTTTGTCAATAACGGAATTCATCCCGGAGAACCGGATGGTATAGATGCTACGATGATGCTGATGCGTGATTTGGCAACAAAGAAAATTAAAACACCACAAAATTTTATCATTGCCGCTATTTCTGCCTATAACATCAGTGGAATGCTGAACAGAGGCTCTTATTCCAGAGCCAATCAGAACGGCCCGGAACAGTATGGCTTTAGAGGAAATGCAAGAAACTATGATCTGAATAGAGACTTTATCAAGGCAGATTCTAAAAATGCAAGAAGCTTTCAGGAAATCTACCAGTGGCTGAAACCGGATGTATTTATCGATAATCATGTGAGTAACGGAGCAGACTATCAATATACATTTACCTATATCTCTACTTTTAAAGAACGCCTGGGAAATACCCTCGGAACTTATTTCTACAATGATTATCAGGCTAAAAACCTTAATGAGATGGAAAAGTTAGGCTATGAAAGCACTCCTTATGTGAATATTCACGGGGATGTTCCGGAAGTGGGCTTTGCTTCTTTTGAAGACTCTCCGAGATACTCAACGGGATATACCTCTTTGTTCAATTCATTGGGAACAGTTCCTGAAACCCATATGCTGAAGCCGTATGATAAAAGGGTAGATGCCACTTACAAATATATGCTGGTTAATCTGGAGAACCTGGATAAGGATTATAGTAAAATAAAACAACTCCGTTTGGAAAACCTGAAGCAGTATCAGGCAGGAAAACCATATGGAATCCGTTGGAAAATAGATTCTACAAAGTTTTCTACCATGGATTTTAAAGGGTATGAAGGAAAATATAAACCCAGCGAAATTTCAGGGAAACCAAGACTGTATTACGACAGGAATAAACCTTTTACAAAGAATATAAAGCTGTTTACCACAGCAGTTCCTACCGGTTACATTACAATTCCCAGATATTATGTGATTCCACAGACTCAATATAGAGTCATTGAGGAATTTAAAAGAAACGGAATTCAGATGAAGCCGCTTCAGAAAGACAGTACTATAGCAGTAGAGTCTTATAAGATTAAAGATTTTAAAACAGTTAAAAATCCTTACGAAGGGCATTATCTGCACTATGAAACGACTGTAGAAGCAGCAGAGAAAAAACATGTTTTTTCTAAAGGTGATTATTTAGTTTCTACTCATCAGCCTGGTGTAAAATATGTTATTGAAACCCTTGAACCTGAGGCTTTAGACTCGTTTTTCAACTGGAATTTTTTTGATGGAATCTTAGCTCAGAAAGAATACTATTCAGCCTATATATTTGAAGATACGGCTGCAGAGCTGTTAAAGAAAGATAAAAATCTGAAAGACGCTCTTGATAAGGCAAAATTATCAGATAAAAAACTTTCTGAAGATGGTGAAATGCAGTTAGACTGGGTCTATAGACATTCACCTTACTTTGAAGAAAAAACATTCAGACAGTATCCTGTATTTAGAGTCTTGTAATGTTTTGATAATGAATAAATAAGCTAAAAAAGACGTTTCAGCCAGAAACGTCTTTTTTTTTATTTTGGAAGACCTCTTTGTAAGGCCAGTTCTGCTCTTTTAACGGCTAACTTTTCTTTCCAGTCCATATATTCTTTTTTGAAATTGGACTTCATAATATCATCAAATTTACGCTGTACCGTAAGATTCCATAAAGAATGTGCCTTTACGGCCCATGATTTATCCCATGCTCTTAATGAAATAGAGAAACTGCCATCCAGATATTTCATCCAGTGCCACCATCCTGTAGGCATAAAGAGTGTGTCCCCATGCTCCAGGAAGCATTCAATACCTTCTACACCCTCCAGTGCCGGAAATTTGGTGAAGTCCGGATTTTCAATATCATAATCTTCCAGGGCATAAGTTGCATACGGAATTTGGTATAGCCTTTCTTTCCATTTATAATCGAAAAGAAGAATGTGTTTCCTTCCATTAAAGTGAGTATGGAAAATATGGGCCATATCAATATCGAAATGAAGAAAGGTTTCAGAACCTTTACCTCCAAAAAACATATTGGGATATTTATCTAAAAAACCACCCATTAGTTCTTTAGGTGAAATATAATCTTCAAGAAGGTTCGGGGCAAATTTTATCGGATCAAAAAGGAAAATTCTAAGGTCGGTAGGTTCCTTCTGAATAAGATCTATATAGTCTCCAAACTTCATCTTTGCGGCGGAAGAATTGATGGGGGCAGAAGGATCTGCTTTTGAACTGTCATATAGCGGAACTTCCACGTCTCCTACAACCTCCTTCATATATTCCATCGTCCATTTTTGGTACGCCGGCCATTTTTTTGCCATATTCTTGATGACAACGGGCCTTCTTGGCTTTAGATACTTTTCGTAGAATTCCTCTTTGGAAATGTCATCTACAATATCTATAGGCTTTAAATTTATTCCCATTATGTAAATTTTATATTACAAAATTATTAAATTAAAGTATAATGAGAAGACTAAGAAAATTATTTTTATCTATGATTGAAATTATTTCCAGCTGTTTAGACTAAATAAAAATAGCAAAATACCATTTAATACCTTTTTATTAACTTTTTTCAAAAGGCATAAATAAATTGCCCTATAAATAATCACAGGGCAATAAAACACAAATAAAATGAATAAGAGTTCATTCCTGCATCTAATGTATCTCTTTTATCTGACAAACAAAATGATATAAAAATTAATAAAATATTTCAAATTTTGTAATAATGTTATTTTAATTCTGATAATAGAAATTATAATTTACTTTTAATATTCAAATATGGATAAGAGTATAATTTTATTAATCCAAAAATTAAATGGATGGATTATTGAAATATTTATAATCTGTGGTTGGCTTATCTCTTTTTCTATCCATTTGATAATATAGTTTTAAGAATAGGGTATTTTTGCCCCAGCATTCTTATCCATGAATATCCGGATTTTAAATGCAAAGTATTTATCTTGTTAAAATATAACTATATTTGTAGTGATATTGATTTAACTTTTCGATTTAAAAATGATCTTTATGAAAAGTGTAACGAAATTCAACAATGATTAACTAATTGGGTAAATACATAAGTATGAAAAAAAATATTTCTTTATTTTTGATGATCTTTATTTCTGTGTTCACTTTTGCACAGAAAACGGTGTCAGGAAAAATTACCGATGATGATGGAGTAGCCATACCCAGCGCAAGTGTAACCATTGAAGAACCCGGTAAAGATGCTATTCTGGCATATGGGATCACCAATTCTAAGGGAGAATATAAAGTAACATTTACCTCTGCAGAATCTAATGTGGATCTTAAGGTGAAAGCGTTTAACCAAAAACCGGTTACCAAACAGATCAGCAATACCGACCAGAACCTGAGTTTTAAAATGCAGTCGGAGGCTACAGAAATCAAAGAAGTGCAGCTGAAGACAAAAATGATCACCGCCAGAGGAGATACCATTTCTTATGACCTTAAAGCTTTTAATAGCAAAAACGACAGAACGCTTGCGGATGTAATGAAAAAAATCCCGGGAATTGAAGTCAATAAAGATGGGACGATCCTTTATCAGGGAAATGCGATCAATAAATTTTACGTTAACGGAAAGGATTTAATGGAGGGTGGATATGGAACGATCAACAATTCACTTCCCAAAGATGCTGTACAGAAAGTAGAAGTTCTTGAAAATCACCAGCCGGTTAAAATTCTTCAGGATAAAGTCCCTTCAGATCAGGCAGCGATTAATATTAAGCTTAAAAATTCTGTAACCATGACCGGAAGAGGAGAAGTGGGAACAGGTTTTGGAGATCCCTGGCTTTGGAATGTAAAGCTGACTCCCATGTTTTTTGGTCAGAAAAGCCAGTGGGTAGTCAATTATAAAACCAATAATATGGGGGAACAGGTGGAAAATGAAGGTAATATTCTCGCTTTTGGAAGCGGATGGGAGGGAAGAAGAAGTAATATCTCACAAAATAACTGGTTAGATGTTGAAAATGCCAGCGTTCCTGATCTTCCGGTAAAAAGATATCTGATGAACAGTGTTCATTACCTCTCAGCGAACTACCTAACCAATATTGATAAAAAGAAGGAGTGGGAACTCAAAGCCAATGCAAACTATACTAACAATGCGGTGGAAAGAGAGTCCAATAGTACCATTACGGATATCCAGCAGGGAACGAAATACACTACAAAATTCCTGAACAACTTCTATACAGATAAAGTAAAAGGAGAATTGATATTTACTAAAAACGCTAAAAAAGGATTCTTTAAAAATACAACTACATTTTCTCAATTCTGGAATGCCGACAGAGCTTTGGCAGAAAGAAGAGGAAGCATTGGAAATGAAGCATTGGAATCTCCAACTTCATCTTTTCAAAACTCTTTAAGTACGATTATTCCATGGAAAGAAAAAATGGTCAATTTTAAGTCTTATATCAGTTATCAGGATGACAAGCAGATCTTAGAAATTTCTCCTGCTGAGTACCTGCAGTTTCCCTACAAAGTATCAGATACTGCTCAGTTAGCTACCATTAAATTTACTCCAGGAAGTACAGCTTTACAGTATTTTAGAATTAAATCTTTAGATACATCACATTCTGCAAACATCAGTTTTTCAACAAAAGGCTGGACTTTTACTCCACAGGTGGGAATTGATTTTTCAACAGATAGGCTGACTACAAACTTCGATGGAATTACTGATGATAATAAACCGGATTTTACAGGTTTTGCCTATGAAAATGATCTGAAATTCACGAAAATCAATCCAAATGCATCCGTGGGGATTAATTATAAATCTGAAGCCTGGAGCTTATTTGCTAATTTCCCTGTCAATTTCAATAATATTAAAGCTGAAGATGCATTCAGAAATGTTTCAAAATCATTAAATAAAACAACATTTACCCCTAATGTCTTTGCTCAATATTCTTTTGCTTCATTTTTTAAAGCAAGCCTGAACGGAAGTATCAGTAATAATTTTGGAGATATCCAAACCGCTTATGCAGGATATATTTTAACCAGCCCGGGTGGATTTAATGTAATGAATCCCAAAAACCCAATACCCCAAACGACGACAAAAAGTGCAGGAGCAAGATTAGAGTATAGAAATCCATTAAACAATATTTTCTTTAATGCAGGATACAGATTAAGTGATGCTAAGAACAACCTGTTGGCCTCAAGTGCAGTAAATGAATTCGGATTCAGTGTTATTGAATATATTGAAAGCGAGAACAAAAGAACGAGCAACAGTTACTATGCAGAAATTGGAAAGTATTTTCCTAAATTTAAAACAAATGCTTCCCTGAATTATAACAATACAAATTCAAAGTCTCAGTCAAGAAGAAATGAACAGGACATTAATACCAGAACTGACGGAAATACATTAGGGTTTAAATTAAACAACACCTATTTTTCGTGGATGAGTGTCGATTTTAATATGACAAAATCATGGAATAAACAATCCAATGGTATTATTCAGGATGATCTTGGAAAAACTGAAGGGTATACCCATAATTTAAATGTGTTTTTCTATCCGTTGGAAAATCATACCATAGGCTTCTATTGGGATCAGATTAACTCAAAATTAGGACAGACCAAATTAAATAATGGCTTTTTTGATGTCTCTTATCAGTTTAGCTGGGCAAAGAAAAAAGTAGACTTTGAACTAAAGTGGATGAATATTGGAGACAGAAAGGTATTTGAAAGGATCAATGTAGGGGATGCAACGATTACACAGACTACAATGCAGCTCCGCCCCAGCCAGGTAATGTTTACAGTAAAATTCAACTTTAAATAAAGTAAAAACCAATCCGAACCGGATTGGTTTTTTGTTGAGATATACTGAAGTATTAAAAGCTTTGCTGATCTGCAGACGGGCCATAGCTTCCGGGAAGAGGAATGTTATTGAGCCTGTAATAAACTCCCAATTGTGCCCGGTGATGAGTAATCTGGTTTAAAGCATGACGGATCGCTCCATACTTGCTCCAGCTTGCCAGTTCATGCCCGTCATTTTTAATCGTCCAGCTTGGATTTAACTGGTCTTCGGAGGCATTTTCTAAAGCTGCTTTTCCGGATTGATAATCGTGATCAAGTTTCTTTAAAAGATCCTCTTTTGTGGAAAGAACAGTGGGCTGGTATCCTCCCTTGGCAAAATCCAGTTCCGAAGTGTTTAAAATAGTATTCGGCCATTCGAAAACTTCCACAAGATGTGTAGCAAGAGGCATCATTTTCATACTTTTTTCATGAGGAGCATAATCATTTTTCCCTTCAGGAAAGAGTTCAATGAATTTTTTTGTTGTTTGAAATTCTCCCTCCAGTTCGGATTTTAATTGTGATAAAGTGTCCATAATATTTTGGTTTTTAGAATATTAAAGATACTTCTTTTAAAACTTGAAATGTTTTAACAAAATCATAATTTTTATAATTTGCCTTTCTGATCAGGCGAAAATTAACCCTCATGAAAATAAAAATGAAGAAAAACTGTAACAAAAGTTCACATCCGATTACTAATTAATAAACTTGATTAAAATGAAAAAGCTATTTTCCATATTCTTTATAGCTCTTTTTGCAGCAGCAAGTGCACAGGAAACAGCTAACCGGTTCTTTTATGAGCTTACCTTTAAGCCCAAGAAAGATTCTGCAAAAATGGATAAAGTGATTACTATCCTGGATATTACAGATAAAAACAGATCTGTTTATCAGGATTATACCGTTATTGCACAAGATTCTATTATGAAAATAGAAATAGAGGCAATGCAGAAGGCCGGGACTATGAAAGACCTTTCAAAAACCATTAAAACGCCAAAGATTTCAGCAAGGATATATAAAACGTATCCAGGTATGGGAATTCAGTATGTTGACAAAATTGCAAATGGTTTTACACCTACCAATATTGGATATAGTGAAAACTTAAAGTTCAACTGGAAGATTCTTGGCGACAAACAAAAGATAGGTGAGTACAATACCCAGAAGGCCACTACAGAATTTGGTGATAGAAAATGGACGGCATGGTTTACAACAGATATTCCTTTCCAGGACGGACCGTACAAGTTTTATGGTCTTCCAGGGCTTATTGTAAAAATAGAAGATTCAGAGAAAAATTATTCATGGGTATTACAGGGGAATAAAAAAGTGAAAGATTATACAGAGTTCTCTTACATTGAACATTTGATGCAGGCTTCAGGAGGAAAGGTTAAAGATCTGCCTAGAGAAAAGTTTGAAAAAACATTCAATGATTTTAAGAAGGATCCTTTTGCTTCTGTAAGGCCAATGATTACCCAGGAGATGATGTCTAAAACAATTCCGGGTATGGACGGGACTATTGGAGACATGATGAAAAAGCAGGAAAAACAGTATAAAGACTTTTATAACGCTAATGATAACCCTGTGGAGCCTCCTTACACCAAATTAAGCGTAGGAGCTGTAGAAAAAGCAGAAAAATAAAAATCAGAACAGACTTCATATCAACTAAATTATATTCAAATCAACCCAGATACAGCAATGTATTTGGGTTGATTTCTTTCATATCTGTTGTTATTTAGATTAAATTTAAATAACGTATATTTGCAACACTAAAAATCAGGCTTTGAAAGAGAAAGGATTACATAAATTAAGTGGATTTCCCAAAAACAAAATGGGGAAGATATTGGGCTATGATAATGACCATCTGAAAATGCCCAATAAAATCATTGAAATGGGGCTTCTTCCGGAGACTTTTTTCAGGATTTTGTATCAGGCTCCATTCAATGGGCCAATGTATGTAGAGTTTGGAGTAGAGAAAAGCCGGATTGCTCTTCGTGAGGAAGAAGGAGATTACATCATTGTTGAAGAATTGAATTAATGCAGGCAAACAAGAAAAAACAAATACTTTTAGTAGGAAACCCGAATGTAGGAAAATCTACGGTTTTCAATACACTTTGTAATAAAAAGCAGAAGACCGGAAATTATGCCGGGGTAACTGTTGCCAGTTATTCCGGGAATTATACCTATAAAAATGAAGATGTTGAGGTAGTAGATCTGCCCGGATCATACAGTGTGTATCCAAGTTCTGAAGATGAGGCTATTTTTTCAAAATATCTTATCGATGAACAGGAAAACTATGCCGGAGTTGTTTATATTCTTGAAGCATTAAGTCTGAAAAGAGGCCTTCTTTTGTTTCAGCAGATTCAGGATCTCGGCGTTCCCATGATTCTGATTGTCAATCAGATTGACCAGGCGGAAAGAAGAGGGATTAATATAGATATTCAACAGTTTTCCAAAGCCTTAGGTATTACGATCATTCAGACAAATGCCAAAGAACATATTGGTATAGATGAAGTAAGAGAAGCCGTTTACAATAACCAATTTGTAAAAGCAGATAAGATTTCATTTGAAACACCGAACGAACACAGGGATTTTATACGGAAACTGGCTTCACATAAAGGTTTTGATAACGAATATAAAGCATGGATGAGCCTTTCGTTAGGTACAGACCTGGGAAGAATAGAATCTGTAATGGATCAGCTTAATGAAGCAGATTCTAAAAGTTTGGTACCTAAAAGATTACAGGTTCAGGAAACAGTTAGGAGATATCAGAATGTAGATAAAATCTTAGAAAATGTAATTACTAAAAAACCTCAGTTCAAAGAATTGTTAACGGAAAAGCTGGATAAGGTTTTGGTTCACAAATTTTGGGGATATGTAGTATTTTTAGCCATTTTATTAGTTATTTTTCAAAGTGTATTTTTCCTGGCAGAATATCCTATGAGCTGGATTGAGGAATCTTTCTCATGGCTTGCAGCCTTTACAGCAGAGCATCTTCCGGAAGGACCTGTCAATTCACTGATTTCAAACGGAATTGTTCCGGGTATAGGAGGAATTGTTGTATTTGCACCCCAGATCGGAATTCTACTGTACTTCCTTTACCTACTGGAAGATTCAGGATATATGGCAAGGGTAGTATTCCTGATGGACAGGCTTCTGCGGCCATTCGGACTCAATGGGAAAAGTATTGTTCCTCTTGTTTCAGGAACGGCTTGTGCAATTCCTGCAGTGATCTCTACAAGGAATATTGAAAACGTTAAAGAAAGATTGCTGACTATCCTGGTGACTCCCTTTATGACGTGTTCTGCAAGGCTTCCGGTATACAGTATCATTATTGGGCTTATTATTTCTGAAGGAACATTTTTAGGGGTAAAATATAAGGCATTGGTGCTGATGGGGATGTATCTTCTGGGCTTTCTGGTAGCATTATTCTCTGCAGCCATTCTTAAAGGATTTATTAAGCATAAAGGTAAAACCTATCTGGTAATGGATTTGCCGGCTTATAAAAAACCGCTCTTCGGATATGATCTTAAGATGGTTTTAGGTAAAGTCTGGGACTTTATTACCGGAGCAGGTAAAATTATTTTCATTGTAAGTATCATTATATGGTTCCTGAGTTACTTCGGACCCAAGCAGCAGCCTGATGAATTTGTAGCAACCAATGTAGAGCTCGACCATTCTTACCTTGCAAAAATGGGTAAAGGAATAGAGCCTGTCATTGCTCCGCTTGGATATGACTGGAAAATGGGAGTTGGAATTCTTACCAGCTTCGTTGCACGAGAGGTTTTTGTGGGAACAATGTCTACACTATACAGTCTTGAAGATGATGCGCCGGAGGTAAAAGTAATTGATAAAATGAGACGGGATGTAAAGCCAAACGGAGAAAAAGTCTTTAGCTTTGCTACAGGAGTTTCAGTACTTTTATTTTATGCATTTGCAATGCAGTGTGTTTCTACACTGGCAGTAGTCTACAGAGAAACCAAAAGCTGGAAGTGGACCGGCTTTCAGGTAGTCATGATGACAGGTTTGGCATATTTTGTGTCGATGATAGCATATCAGATTTTAAAATAATGGATTCATCATTAGTTTTTCAATACGTCATTATCTTTGTAATAGTAGCATTTGCCTGTTATTCTTTATTTAAGATACTCAGAAAGAATTTTGCACCCAAAAAATTCAGTTCCAAAAGAACAAATTGTGATAAAGATTGCGGCTGTTCTTAATATTGAATTAAAATAATTAATTAAAAAAATGTAGTAAATTTATTTTTTTAATTTAGAAATTCAGTTTGAAGCTTTCAAAAGCAATCTTTGTTTTCTTATTTCTTTTCTTTGCGTTCTATGGAAGAGCACAAAGCGATACCACGAATATAAAATCCTATACAGATCAGGTGATGATCCGTGCCAATATTGATACCAATATTGAAAGTTATATTTTTTCGCAGGGAGAAGGAAAAAATGAAAACCAAATGACATTTTCAATCAACAACAAAACAAGGACTTCCTTCTCTGTTGACTATAAAATAATAAGTGCACCCTGTCTTTTTCACCCCATTTTATTTCAGGCAATAACGATGATGAGCTGAAAGGAAAGAGTTCTTATACAGACTTTAGCTTACGGCTATTTCCCAAAAAATTTATTCAGACCCTCTACTATAAAAACGTAAAAGGATTTTATCTGGAAAACATGAAAGATTTTCTTCCCGGCTGGCAGGAAGGGAAAGATGCATATATCCAGTTCCCGGACTTCAGGGTACAAAGTTTCGGAGGATCTACCGCATATGTTCTCAATGAAAATTTCTCAGCCAAAAGTATCTATACCCAGGGAGAATGGCAGAAAAAAAGCAGTGGCAGCTGGGTTCCTTTCCTGGACTATGATATAAGCCTTTTTACCAATATAACAGATGGGCAGAAGAGCAAAGAAATCCAATATAAAATCGGAGCCAATATGGGATATTTCTACAATTGGGTGATTGGTAAAAAGGTGCATATTGCTCCCTATTTAGCATTAGGCCTCGGTGGAAAATTCTCCAGTTATTATGAAAACCTGAGTGATAAATCGCGGGTCAATGCGCAGTATGTAACCATAAGGATGGAAGGAGGACTTCATATAGGATACAATACAGACCGCTTTTTATTCGGAGGAAAAATGAATTTCAGTGCCTATGCCTATGATCAGAAAAATAACCAGACTGTGGAAAATAATAACCTCTATGGTCTGCTGTATATAGGGTATCGTTTTGCCCCTCCGAAAGTTGTAAAAAATACCTATGATAAAATTCAAAAAAAGATTCCTGTTTTATAAGTTCAAGAGTCTTTTAAGTATCTTTGCGTAGAAAAATATAGAAAGAAAACAATCAAACAATCAAAATATAATGTCGTTAATTAAATCTATTTCAGGAATTAGAGGAACCATAGGAGGAAGAGTAAATGATAACCTGACTCCGCTTGATGTGGTGAAATTTGCTTCGGCTTTCGGAACCTGGCTTCAGAATAATAAAAATAAAAAAAATTTAACCCTTGTGATCGGTAGAGATGCAAGAATATCCGGTCAGATGGTTTCTTCTCTGGTTACCGCTACTTTACAGGGGCTGGGTATCAATGTGGTAGATTTAGGCCTTTCTACAACACCTACAGTAGAGATCATGGTACCGGAATTGAAAGCCGACGGAGGAATTATCCTTACCGCTTCTCACAATCCAAAACAATGGAATGCCCTGAAATTACTGAATGAAAAAGGAGAATTCATCAGTGGAGAAAACGGTGCAGATGTACTTGCTTTAGCAGAAAGTGAAGATTTCAACTATGCGGAGGTAGATGATCTTGGGAATTACGAAACAAGAGATGATGCTTTTGATATCCATATTCAGCAGATCCTGGAGCTGCCAATGGTAGATGTAGAGGCCATTAAAGCTAAAAAATTTAAAGTGGTACTGGATGCGGTAAATTCTACAGGTGGGATCGCTATTCCTATGTTATTAGATAAGCTTGGCTGTGAGACCGTTAAACTGTATTGTGAACCTACAGGACAGTTTCCACACAACCCGGAACCTTTAAAAGAACACTTGGGAGATATCTGCGAGCTGGTGATTAAAGAAAAAGCAGACCTGGGAGTTGTTGTAGATCCGGATGTAGACAGATTGGCCCTAATTGATGAAAAAGGAGAAATGTTCGGCGAAGAGTATACTTTGGTGGCTGTAGCAGATTACCTGTTGAAACATAAAAATGGAGTGGCAATTTCTAACCTTTCATCAAGTCGTGCCTTGAGAGACGTAGCTCAAACCCACCATTCAGAATACTTTGCAAGTGCCGTAGGAGAAGTAAATGTAGTTACTTTAATGAAGGATAAAAATGCAGTGATCGGAGGAGAAGGAAACGGAGGAATTATCTATCCTGAACTGCATTACGGAAGAGATTCTTTAGTGGGAGTAGCATTGTTTTTAACCCATCTGGCAAAAGAAAATAAAACAGTATCTGAATTGAGAGCAGGATATCCAAGTTATTTTATGGGGAAGAAGAAAATAGAACTTACACCGGAGATCAACGTAGATGATATTTTAAGCAAAATGGAGCTGGAATATAAAAACGAAGAAGTTTCTATAGTGGATGGTGTTAAAATAGACTTTGAAAACAATTGGGTTCACCTTAGAAAATCCAATACAGAACCGATTATCAGAATTTATACAGAAGCTAAATCTCAGGAGGAAGCCGATAAATTGGGAGATGATATCATCGCTAAGATCAAAAGTTTAATTTAAATAAAACCTAAAGAACGGATGCCATCTAGCTCCGTTCTTTTTTGTATCCCATGTTTGAGCATATAAAAGACAAATTTCCCTTCCCTAAAGAAAAATGGCGGAAGTCTCTGAACACTTTTGAAAGGATCGAAGTTCCGGTCAAAACGCTGTTATTACAAGAAAATGAAGTCTCCTGTAATGCATATTATCTTGAAAAAGGGGTTGTCCGGGCATGGTATAATAATGATGGTAAAGATGTTACCTTTCAGTTTTTTCTTGAAAATACAATGTTTTCTTCTCTTGAAAGCTTTAAAAAAGGACTTCCAAGCATGGTTTCTTTCGAAACAATAGAACCTTGTATTTTATATAAAATCGGAAAGCCTGATGTAGATGCTTTTCTGGAAGAAGTGTATGAATATCCTGAACTTAGGACCCTGTTGATGGACGCTTTTTTTGAAAGAATGTTTGATTATATGAAGCACTTCTTTTCATTTATTAAAGATACCCCACAGCAGCGTTATCTTAATCTGATGAAAGAAAAGCCTGAGATCATCAAAAGAGTGCCCCAGCATTATATTGCTTCATATCTCGGGATTACAACGGTTCATCTCAGCAGGATAAAAAGCAAAATACTGAAAGATAAACCTTTCTGAAAACTATTTTCAGGGATTATTTTAAAACAATAATTACCTCCGGCTCTCTGCGCAATTATTCCAATCTGATAACAAATGTTATTGCTCTAAGCCTTTCTTACGAGATAAATTTGTATAAAATTTAAAACAATGAAAGCAGCAGTAGTATTTGAAAAAGGAAGCATTCCTCAATACACAGATTTTCCGGAACCGGAAATCATAAAAGATAACGACGTTTTAGTTTCGGTGAAGGCTGCATCTATTAAAAACCTGGACAAAGCCAGAGCCAGTGGAAATCACTATTCTGCTGATAACGAGGTGTTCCATCCTAAAATTATTGGCTCAGATGGTGTAGGATATCTTGAAAACGGAACTAAAGTATATTTTTTCAGTAAAAAGGGGAGTGTGGCAGAGAAAGTTGTGGCAGACCGGCAATTGGTGGTGCCCATTCCGGAAAACCTTGATTTTTCTGTAGCTGCAGCATTGCCCAATGCAGTGATGGGTTCGGCAATGGGGTTAAAATGCAAAGCGGAAATGCAGCAAGGAGATACCATTTTAATTAATGGTGCAACCGGAATTACGGGAAGGATAGCCGTTCAGATTGCGAAGCTATACGGAGCAGGAAAAGTGATTGTTACCGGAAGAAACGAAGCCGCACTACAATCTCTGCTTGAGCTGGGAGCCGATGAAGCTGTTTCTTTACTGCGTGATGATGAAAGTTTTAAACAGAAAATTAAAGAGATCCACGCTGAAACCCCTATTGATGTCATCTTAGATTATATTTGGGGACAGTCTGTAGAAATGATCCTGACGGCTCTTAAAGGAGACGGAACATTTTCTCATAAGACAAAATTGGTTTCTGTAGGAGGAATGAGTGGAGACCATATTCAGTTATCTTCACAGATTTTAAGAGGAACAGACATTCAGATTTCAGGATCAGGGCTGGGAAGCTGGACAAAAGAAGAGTCCCAACTTTTATTTTCAGAAATAATTCCGGGAATGTTTCAGGCCGCTACTGAAGGAAAAATTAAAATAGAAACAGAAGTTATTGATTTAGAATATATTGAATCTGCCTGGAATAAAGAAATTCAAAATGGAAAGAGACTGGTGATAAGAATTTAATAACAATTTGATTTTTTTATCCACAATCCTTTTATCTGTTTTCTTTTTTTACTATTTTTATAATAGAAATTACGAAATGGAAAATTCAAAAAAAAATTGCAACTTTGCATAAATATTTGAATATCAGTTTCAGATGTATCATTAATTAATAAGTTTGCCGAGGTCTGTAAGTAAATTCAGGCATCGGACCGACAAAGAGGACACTATTGGAAGAGTATTTTGGAAATGAACTTGTAAAGAAGTTCGAGGAAATGATGGAAAATAATGATGAATTCTACTTTGACACAGAAGAGTTGGAAGACATTATTGTGTATTATTTGGAGCTGGGAGATTTTAATTACGCTGATATGGCGGTTAATTTTGGTCTCAAACTTCATCCCAATTCTTTAGATATCAAGATTAAAAAGCTTGAAATTCTGTTGGAGTGGGAAGAGTATACTACAGCTAAAGAGCTTATCAATGAGCTGAAAGGTTCCTCTATGGAGCATACAGACTTTTTGGTTTGCTATGCCAAATATTATTCGAACTTAGGAAATCCTAGAAAATCCATTGAAATTTGTAAGAAAGCACTTGAACTGGGGGAAGAAGAAAACTTCCTTCACAATTTTATTGCAGATGAATATGTGAATCTTGGAGACCCTTTTAACGCTCTTAAACACTACAGAAAAGCATTGAAAGAAGATCCTACTGATGAATATGCATTAGAAAACTGTATGGTGTGCTTCAGTGATTTGAATAAGAGCGAGGAGGCTATTGCCTTTCTTAATGAATATTTAGATGAGTTTTCCTATTCGGAAACCGCTTGGTTCGAATATGGTCAGTTCTATTTTAACAGAAAGAATTTCGAAGAAGCGATCAGGGGATATGATTACCTATTGGCAATCAATTCCAGTTCTGTGGGAGTATATGCAAATAAGGCTGCTTGTTATGAAGCATTGGGGCAATATCAGAAGTCAATTGAAGTATATGAGGAAATGCTTGAGCTGGAATATACAAAAGCATTCACCTTTTATAAGATCGGATTATGCCATAAAGCTTTAAAACAGCCTATTTTAGCATTAAATTCATTTCAGAAATCGCTAAGAGAAGACCCTCAGTTTTATCTTGCGATGATGGAGCAGTCTTATCTGTATGAAGAAATGGGAGGAATGTCCGAAGCGCTGCATTTTGCTAAAGAAGCGACTCAACTGAATGAAAATAACCTTGATTATCAAAAAAGATTGGCGTTTTTATTCATTGATTCAGGAAAATTCGAAGAGAGCCTTTCCTGTCTTAAGAAGCTGGTAGCGGATGAACCTTCAAGATTTTACAACTGGTATGCATATTCGGAAGTATTGATGCTTTTAGGTGAATATGAAGAAGCAGTAACCATTTTAAACAATGCGATTAAAAAACACTACAGAGCTGAATTATTTTATCAGTTAAGTAATTGTTTTTTCAATCTGAAAGAAAAGGATAAAGGAATGGAATCCCTTCAGAAAGCATTAGACCTGGACCCAAGTCTGGCAAAGGATATGCAGAAAAAATATCCATTCATTAAAGACGAAGTGAAAAAAGTGAAAGCCAGTAAGGTTAAGAAGAATTAAACGAAAAGAATCAGGGATACCCCGGGTTCGGTTGAATAATCTTTACATTTAATCTTAATATAAACAGAAATCCTGCAGCAATGCGGGATTTTTTATGAACGGCCGTATTCGTAAATACGTTTGTCAGAAGAAGTATTGAGGAAATTTTCGTTCAAATCTAATACTGT
The DNA here is from genome assembly GCF_918698085.1 of Chryseobacterium sp. Bi04. Classification (GTDB taxonomy): domain Bacteria; phylum Bacteroidota; class Bacteroidia; order Flavobacteriales; family Weeksellaceae; genus Chryseobacterium. Next base: position 323,205 of record NZ_CAKKLP010000001.1, on the reverse strand, counting down.
TTTCCGTTGTAAATTATTTTTTGGGGATAGTTCTCAGGAATATCAATCCGGCAATAATTATCCCTGCTCCTATAAACTGCATATAAGTCAGCTGTTCACCATCTATAATTCCCCAGATAATAGCAACAATTGGCATTACCAAGGTAACCGTAGATGCAAAAAGAGGAGTAGAAACTTTCAGTAAACGATAGTTCATCATCATGGCCAGTCCTGTTCCGAAGACAGATAAGAGACTGACAAATAATAACCCGAGCATATTGTCCTTCGAAAAAGTAAATTCAGAAAAGAATCCTGTACTTGTTAAAGCAATAAGGGAAGGGAAAAATAAGACAAATGAAAAAACAAAAGCCGACAAGATGGTGGAAGATACTTCCATGAGCTTTGATTTTACAGTGGTGGTACTTACGGCGTAGCATAAAGTAGCCAGTAATAACAGCAAAATAGGAATTATTTTTAATTCTCCACTGCTGCCACCTCCAAAAGCCAGAATACAAACTCCTGTGAAGCTTATCAATGTTCCGAAGATCTGTTTTTTAGTCGTTTCAAACTTCCATATCAGTGCACCCACAATAATAACGAAAATAGGCATCATGGAATTGATAATTCCTGCAATACTGCTGCTTACCTCTGTTTCTGCAATCGGAAATAAGAACATAGGAATAAAATTTCCTGTAAAAGCAGCAAGAATAAGCCATTTTAGGTGCTTTTTCGGGAAAAGTTTATAATTGGAAATAGCAACAGGAAGTAGAATAAGGCCTGCAATAAGAACTCTTAATGATCCTACCTGAAACGGATTGAAATGTTCCAGCGATTTTTTAATCAGAATAAATGACGACCCCCAAATAATACTCAGGATAACCAGAAGAACCCATTTTTCTTTATCTGCGTTCATTATTTTTGTGTAAAATTTTTAAAAATTCTTTTTTAGAAATCATACGGGCTCCTAAGCTTTCCAGGTGGTCTGTATGCGTTTGGCAGTCAATTAATTCAATAGTATCTTTATGGTTATGAACAAAGTGAATAAAGCCCGCCTTTGAAGCATTGCTTACCTTGGCAAACATGCTTTCACCACAAAATAAATTCCCGATCTGTAATCCGTAAAACCCACCTACAAGTTCGTCATTCTGCCAGACTTCTATGCTTTTGGCGAGGCCATATTCATGAAGTTTAATGAAAGATTCCATCAGTTCGTCAGAAAGCCAGGTTCCGTCCTGTCCTTTTCGACTGGTTTGCTGACAGCCTTTAATGACACCTCTGAAGTCCCGGTTCTCTGAAAACGTAAAAACATTTCTGTTCAGTATCTTCCGCATAGATTGAGACACTTTTATCTCATCAGGAAATAACACAAACCTTGGATCAGGGCTCCACCATAGAATTTCTTCTCCGGGGTTATACCATGGGAAAATCCCCAATTGGTAAGCAAACCATATCCGTTCCACAGACAGATCGCCCCCAAAGGCAATTAACCCATCCTGACCGTCATACGTTTCAGGGTCAGGAAATGAAATCTCATTTTCGTCTAATCGAACCATTGTAGAAAAAAATCCCACTTAAAAAGCAGGATTTATAGTTGATCTTTATTTCTTAATTAAAAAGGTAAATCATCATCGTCATCTCCGGCAAACGGATTCTCGTTAGAAACAGGAGAAGCTGACTGCTGAGGCATAGCCTGAGTAGGCTCTGATCCATTATCAAAAACTTTTTCTATTTTCCATCCCGTAATAGAGTTGAAGTATTTAGTCTCACCTTGAGGAGAAACCCATTCTCTACCTCTGATGTTGATTCCTACCTTTACGTTCTCTCCTTCTTTAAGATTATCTAATAAACTAATTTTATCAGACAAAAACTCTATGTTTATCGGCTGTGGATACTGTTCTTGAGTTAAAATAACCATTTCTCTTTTTTGAAATCCGCTCGCAAATGTTTGAGCATCAAAAAGTTTCTTTACCGTTCCTTGTAATTCCATATCGTAAATATTAACGATGTAAAAATAAGAAAATGAATCGTAATAATAGCTGCCGGGGAAAAAAAATGTAAAAAAAATATTTTTTTTTCCTGAAAAGTTTGGAGGTAAAGTAAATTGTCCTATATTTGCACTCACAAAAACGAAGCAAGCTCTTTAAAACTTACAATACAAAAAAACCAGCGGATGTGGTGTAATTGGTAGCCACGCCAGACTTAGGATCTGGTGCCGTGAGGCGTGGGGGTTCGAGTCCCTTCATCCGCACTATGCGAAAATAGCTCAGCTGGTAGAGCACAACCTTGCCAAGGTTGGGGTCGCGGGTTCGAATCCCGTTTTTCGCTCCACACCTGCCCTGGTGGTGGAACTGGTAGACACGCAGGACTTAAAATCCTGTGTTCGTAAGAACGTGCGGGTTCAAGTCCCGCCCGGGGTACAAAACCCTCTGTACTTTGTGACGGAGGGTTTTTTGTTTTTATAGAGACTCTTATGTAATTATAAAGTCTTATATTTGTAAGAAATAGAGTTTGTATCTGTGAAAACAGAGCAATACAACCAGCGGATGTGGTGTAATTGGTAGCCACGCCAGACTTAGGATCTGGTGCCGTGAGGCGTGGGGGTTCGAGTCCCTTCATCCGCACTATGCGAAATACTCAATAGGTTGTCTACAGCCTTTGAAAAGATTGGAACTTCAGGTTTGAATCTTTTTTTTCGCTCCACACCCGCCCTGGTGGTGGAACTGGTAGACACGCAGGACTTAAAATCCTGTGTTCGTAAGAACGTGCGGGTTCAAGTCCCGCCCGGGGTACTAAAACCCTCTGTAATATATACGGAGGGTTTTTTATTGTACTATTATTGATAGGGTTTTCCTCTGCAATACCAATCATGAGTGATAATTGTATCTTTTTTATGGATGGTAAGTGGCAATTCTCCCCTTCTTTTTAGTATAATATCACCGTAATCTATTTCATCCGTACCAACACCCCAGTTGTTGTGAACCATAACGCTTGCCCGCCCATTGGTTTCCGGAACATACCCCTCCAGTTTTATCCATGTAAGATCTACCTTTGATTGTGTGACGAAAATATAATATTCATCAGGATAGTATACTTTTTTTACTTGATTACAATCTGCTTCTCGACAGGAATAGAAGAAAAGCATAAGGAGTATATTGAAGAGTCTTTTCATAGTTTTTAATTAATTGTTCGGCTTCATTCTCACCTCATAATTGTGGTATATTCCTTTCCAGTTTTTCCAGTCTCTCAAAAATACTCTCAAAAATATTCTTTTCAGCAGTGGAAACATAGCCCACAATCTTATAAAGCTCCTGTTTGCCTCTATGGTCTGGATTGTTTCCAACAGCATATTGTAAACAGCCATTGGTATGTACTAATAAACGGCTGTTCAAATCACTTTTTACATCTGCTTTATTCAGGAATAAAATATCTCCATACTGATAGGGTGATAACACCTGATTTTCAGTCGTAAATTCATACAGCCAATCTACCGATGCTAATATTTTTTGCAAAACCGTTGTATTTTGAATATTGTTTTCCGGTGCTTTTGTTTCATCGCTATCCTCTATAGCTAATTCCGGGAAAAGCATCAGCTGATTGATATCTGAAACATTGGCTAACTGATGTACCTGTACGGCTTCGATGAGAAGCTTATCAAGACTAAGGTTAAAATGGTTGGCAACCTTTAGTATCGTTTCTATTTTAGGCTCAGCGCGGCCTTCTTCATAAGAGCTTATTACCCCTCTGCTTAAATCAAATAAATCGGCAAATGCCTTTTGGCTTAATCCTTTTGCCTGTCTGATTTTCTTTACATTACTTCCAAAAAAACTCAAATTGTCTAATTTTTTTTGCAAAAATAGAGCATTTTAAAATATATGATGGATAAAAACATTTGCATTTGGAGATTTGCAGCATATCTGTACCCGTAATATTCCATTCTTCTGTATCTGTATCCAAAGGTAAATCCTCCATAATTTTGTTTCATTAAATCATGATATTATGGAAACAACCGTTCAACATCACGGGCAGCTTCAATATGCTGAAGTTTATATTTCAGATATGTTGGCGCTGAAAAAAATATTTCTACAGACACAGAACACTTCAAAGATAAGTCCGGATTTTGGAGTTCCGTTTTTCCTGGCAAAAAAGGGTGATGAAATTGTTTCATTTGCCAGTCTTATTATAAATACAAAAGGAGAAATTGCCTTTAAAATCTATGATAAAAAGGGAATCTCCGAGGCAGAAAAGAAAAGATTTTCTTTAAAAGTGGAAGCTTATTTCAAAAAGAATACAACGCCCAATTTTCGAAATCCGGAACAGTTAAAAAGCAGCATTAAAAGCATGATTAGCTGGCTGGATTTTTAATAAAGCATAGATAAAAGTGTACTTTTACGTAAAACCCTGATCAATGTCTAAAGATGTTTTGTATCTAAAAATAGCCAATGCTGTTACCGAACAGATTAAAACCGAAACCTTGCAGTTTGGAGACAGGCTGCCATCGCTAAGAAGTGCCCAGAAATTGCATAATGTTAGCTTAAACACTGTAAAACAGGCGTATATGGAGCTGGAGAGCCGGTCTCTGGTGGAATCACGCCCAAAATATGGTTATTACGTAAGCCAGACTTCCCAGCGAAAACTGGCCTTACCTTCTATTGCAAAAATGAAAGTTTCAGAAGGACAAAAAACACCGGAAGACCTTATTGGCAAAGTATTCGGAACCATCGCCGGAACAGATGTTACTCAGTTTGCACTGGGTATTCCCGGAAAAAGCCTTCTTCCTGTGGCTAAAATGAAGAAGTGTATGATTAACGTAATGAAGAAGAGCAGTGATAGCGGGACCAATTATGAACCGGTACAGGGAAGTGAAAATCTTCGCCGGGAAATTGCCAAATGGTCGATTGTAATGGAAGGGAAAATTACAGAGGACGACCTTGTCATCACTTCCGGAGCGATGAACGGAGTCTATAACTGTCTGATGGCGGTTACCCAGCCCGGGGATTCCGTAGCCATTGAAAGTCCCGTATATTTTGGAATACTGCAGGCGATTCATCTGCTGGGATTGAAGGCGGTGGAAATTCCAACGCATCCTATCACCGGAGTAGATCTGGATGCTTTAAAAAAAGTACTGCCAAAGATTTCTGCTTGCTGCTTTGTCGTTAATTATAATAATCCGCTGGGATTTCAGATGCCTGATGAGAACAAAAAGGAACTGGTAAGAATGCTTACCGAATATAATGTTCCTTTGGTGGAAGATGATGTTTACGGAAATATTTACTTTGGAGCAGGAAGACCCAAGCCCTGTAAATTCTATGATGAAGCCGGAATTGTAATGTGGGTGGGATCTGTTTCTAAAACGTTGGCCCCGGGATATCGTGTAGGCTGGGTAGCCCCGGGGAAATTTAAAGATAAGATTATCCGTCAGAAACTGGTTCAGACAGTTTCCAGTCCGTCTTTATTTTCAGATGTCATTGCTGATTTCCTTGAACATGGGCGGTACGACCATCATTTGAGAATGTTCAGGAAAAAACTGTATGCCAATTACCTGCAGATTCAGAAATCTGTTACCCAATATTTTCCGGATAACACCAAAATTTCAGAACCGAAAGGAGGTTTTATGCTGTGGCTGGAACTGGATCAGAGGATCTGTACGGAAGACCTTTATGATAAGGCATTAAGCCAGAAAGTAAACTTTGCCCCTGGCAGAATGTTTTCACAATATAACCAGTATCAGAACTGTATGAGGCTGAATTATGCCCTGGAATGGACAGACCGTGTAGAAAGTGACCTGGAGAAACTTGGTAAAATGATAAAAAATAAAATTTAATACACCCATAGAGATGAATGATAATAATAAAGTACAAATTATAGCCTATGAATCTCAATATAAAGAAGCTTTCAGAGCTTTAAATGAAGAATGGATCAGTAATTTCTTTGTGATGGAGCCCGGTGATTATAAACTGTTGGATCATCCTGAAGAACATATCTTGCAGAAAGGAGGTCATATTGCTTTTGCTCTGCTTAATGGAGAAGCCGTGGGAACATGTGCATTAGTAAGAAACAGTAATGAGCTCCTTATTTTTGAACTTTCAAAAATGGCAGTAAGTCCAAAAGCACAGGGAAAGAAAATTGGATATCTGCTGGGAAATACTTTAATAGAGAAAGCTAGGGAGCTAAAGGCTGAGAAAGTGTTTCTGGAAACTAATTCAATTCTGGTTCCAGCCATAAAACTGTATGAAAAACTTGGATTTAAGCATATGCCGGTTACCAATGCAGGATATGACCGTGTGGATGTACAGATGGAATTAGATCTTAAAAACTGATTATAAAAAAATATTAGAACAAGGACATTATATCCGAGTTCTAATATCAAAACTAAATCTAATTGCTTTACTGTTATTTCTTAATGAAGGCCTTTGTCAGTGAGTTTTTACTTCCGCTAAGTTTAATGAAGTATATACCAGCCGGAAGGGGTTCAATATTTATTTTTTCGTTGTAATACCCATTGGAAGATTTCAAATGAAGACTTGAAATAATCATCCCTTTAGCATCAATGATTTCTGCCTTAGATTCCTTATTTTCAGAGGTGTATAGGATGGTTATGCTTGCTGAAGCAGGATTGGGATAGATGGTGAAATCACCAGTATTTCTCCTTATTTCTTTAGCTCCTAAAACACCGTTTGAACAAACTGGAATTCTGTTTATCCCATCAATTCCCCAAGTGGATTGTACCGGAATACACAACCAGTTCAGTACCGTTGGAAAATGATCTGTTTCTCTTGTTGTAGAGGTGTAGTCAAAGATTTTAAAACTGGCGGAGGTATTGACACTATAAGCCGGAGATCCTGTTATGGTCATGTGATTGGAATTGGGACCTGAATCTGTGATGGTATTTCCTGAGGTATGATCACACTTCCAGTTGGCCAGCAGCTGAGAATAATAAGGATGTGAAGGGGTAATATCCTGATGGGCCCAGTTAACGATTACATTATTCGGAAGAGCAGATTTCCAGATTCTGATGTCTTTATAAGATGCGGGAAGGTTGAGTCCATACGTGTTGGTTCCATCCTGATTTAACGTTAATGGAAGACCGGAATCAATATTTCCGATGGTATTCATATTGGCAAAAGTGACCGGAACACCATCTTCATATAAAGTGACAAGGCCATCTCTATCAAAACTGGCGGCAATATGCTTCCACTTATTGGTTTCTACCTTTCCTCCTACCAGGTCAATTCTGTTTGTTCCGTCACCGATATTCATTTTAAATGTCTGTCCGGAATATCCTGAGACCACAAGCCCTTTGTTTTTTCCGCTGGCCCAGTTTTTATTCCCAATCATGACAGGATCGCTGGAATAGGCAGCATTGGGTTTCACCCAAAATTCAATGGTAAAATCCTGGTTTGCTCCAAAGTTGAAAAGATTCTGATTTGTTGGCTTTGCATAAGTTCCAGCCGGGAAACTCAGCTGATTGAAAGTTTTATTGGACTCTAAAATTGTTTTACTGATCTGTCGAGGAGTAAATCCTGGATTGGAATACACGGTAAAAATATTTCTCTCCGAAAGGTTTCCCCCGCCATGCGAGCTATCTACCGCACCGTGATCTGTAGTTAAAACAACCAGCCAATCTTCGTTTTGATAACCGGCTCTGTTTTTCATTGCATTCACTATCTCTCCGATATATGAGTCTGTGGTCTGAATAGAAGATACATATTGCGGAACAGCTGAAGAAAAGCCATAAGAATGCCCTGCATGGTCTACATCATCAAAATCTACAAACAGAATATCAGGGTTGTCATTTTGCAGCGCATTAACTGCTGCGTTTTTCACAGCAAGATCCGTTGCCAGATTAGACTTCACATCTGCATTCTGAATAATTTTATCATTAATAGGCGCCCAATGTGCGAGGGAAATTGTTCTTAAATTAGGGTTGTGGCTTTCTGCTCTCGTCAAAAAGTCAGGATAATTTACATAATTGGGATTGGTAAAATTATTATCCTGCACATTATGTTTGGGGTGCCAAACGCCAGTAAGCATGGTGCTCCATCCGTTTCCGCTCCATGTAGTAGCAGCGCAAAGCCCGTCAAGAGAATAAATAGACTGGTTGATGAGGCTCTTGATGTTTGGAGTATTGGCAGACATCATGACGTCTGCCCGACATCCGTCGATACCAATAAAAAGAACTTTTTGGTCTGAGCTCCAAGGAAGCAGCTCATCACAACAGCCATTGAGAATAGTTTTGTTTTCATGGGATAAGGATTTAATGAAAAGTTTACAAATAGTAATTTATTTTTAACTATTGTAAAATTAGTTTACTATTTGTAAATATATGTAAACGGAAAATTAATTAATTGATAAGTAAATAGTTTATAAAATGTAATCTCAATAAGTAGAAAAATCAAACATTTTTTATAAATAGCCAATCGAAGGAACTAAAATTCCCCCTTTTCCGGAGTGATGACGGAGCGGTTCACTTTTTACTTATTAAAAAACAAACGACACAAAACACTTGTGTCATTTGTATTACATAAAGTTGAAAAAGAAGTTGTTAAAGAATATGTTCAGCTTCAGAGATTGTATTTAGGATATAATCGGGTTTTGCTTTCTCCAGCTCTGTTCTGCTTTGGGCACCGGAAAGCACGGCGATGGTTAGCCCGCATCCTGCATTTTTTCCTTCTTCAATATCAATCACGGAATCACCAGCTTTTAAGACCTTTTTGGGTTCCGTGATATTGAATTTTTTCATAGCCAGATTGATCATCTCCGGACTCGGTCTGCTTTCTGAAACATCATCAGCAGTGATCAGAGCATCAAAATGTACGTTTTCTTTCCACTGCAATTTGTCTAGGAGCTGTTGGGCAATTTCAGCGGTATATCCTGTATTGAGAACCACTTTTTTGTTTTGGGCTTTCATGGCAAGAAGAAAATTTTCTGTACCGTTGATGGGTTTTACATCAAGATCACGGTAAGCTTCCTTTAATTTTTCGGAAAAGTTTTCAAAAATAAAAGGGGCATCATTTCCACTACCCTTAATATCCTTCAAAAGACTTGTGATGGCCTCCAGCTTTTCCATTCCGGCGCAGGTTCTAAGAACTTTTTCCAGGCTCACAGAATAACCGTGGCTGTTGACAGCCTCTGTTAAGGTTTTATACACTACATTGTCCTCATCAATTGTTGTTCCGGCCATATCCAGAACCAGTAATTCTATATTTTTCATTGAATTTTATGCGTAAATTTTTTCTATGTTAAACTTGGAGAATCCTCCGCTTCCGGTCATTCCTTTTCCTCCGATACCCGTTATAATGTGGATATTCGGAGAGGGGCTGTATTCGAAAATATCTTTCGTCTTGCACTGGGAATACACTCCAAACCATCTTCTCTGAATTTCATACGTAGGAAGGTCAATTATTTTTTTTGCTTCATGGATCATGAATTCATCAATTTCCATATTGAGATCATATCCAAGGTCGTCCGCATTTTTAGCATCAGCATACTCATGGGAATCACCAAGAATGATAGAGCCGTCAAGAGCTTGCTTAAAAAGAATATGAACGCCATATTTCTTCTCAAATGAATGAGGATCTTCCAATGATTTGATTTTTTGGAAAGAAGGACATTCACTGAATGATTCATACCTTCTGACGGAAAGTCCGGTAAGAATATTTCCCTGAAGAGAATAAATTCCCTGGGGTTTGGTTTGCAGCATCTGCAGTTTGCTTACTTCCAGGTCGCTTTCATTGAATACTTTAGGGTATAATGTTTTAAATTCATGTCCCCCGCAGATGATAATCCGGGAAGCAGAAAATTCTGTTCCTTCAGCAGTGATCACAGTACATTTCCGGTCATCTTCACCTGTTTCAATAACTGTGGTGTTGTAGAAGATCTCCAGCCCCATTTTTTCCTGTAAAAGCTTGTGAAGGTTTACAATCATATCTGCAGAGTCTACAGAAAGCTCCTGGGGAAAGAACAACCCTCCTTTGCAATAATCCGAGCGTAGGCCGTCAAACTTCTTGATACAGTCATTTTTAGATAATAAAACAGATTCATAATCGTTGTTTCTGTTGATTTCATAGAGTTCTTCAATAAGCTGAAGCTCTTCAGCATCAGAAGCAATGTATACAGAGCCGTTTTGCCTGATAGTAAGGTCTGCCTGAGCATGAAGTTCATTATATATAGCAAGGCTTTCTCTCCCGAAATTCTGCCATTTAAGATCCATTCCGGACGGTACTACCTGTCCAAAGTTTCTTACCGTTGCACCCTGGGGCAGCGCATTTCTTTCCAGTAAAGCTACTTTCAGATTTTTCTTCAGGGCATGATAGGCATGGAATGTTCCTAAGATTCCGCCTCCCACAATGAGTAAATCAAATTTTGTTTTCATTTTACTATAATTTATAAGATTTTCGAAGTATCGAAATTGATGTATTGATTAGAATTAGAATTGGGTTTTGCCTTTTTTTTAAAAGCCAGAAAGGCAATAACCGAAAGAATTAAAACGCTGACCGTAATGATATAATTCAGACTGATATAAAAGCTTAGCCATGAAGTCTGTGCAGAACCGAAATTCTTATACAGTAAGATCAGAACACTTCCCAGATACCCAAAGGAATCTACCATATAGATCAGAAAGCCTACATTGCCCTTAATATCAAATGCGGCAATCATCCTGTCAAAATAAATTCCATTAAAAGGAATATAGCAGATATACATTCCAAATCCGGAGATCGTCATCCATAAAAACGGCGATAATAAATTCTGCTGGAAGAGATAGGTGGAAAGCCCCACCGTTAAAATTCCGGCAAAGAGGATATAGTGATAATAAGCAAAAGCCTTTTTGTTGTTTTTAACCTTTACCATACAGCTTAAAATCAAAAGAACCATGATGGCAATGGGGATTTCTGTCAATGTAAATACAGAACTGTCAAATGTAAAGTGAAGACCGTCCCAGATCTCGCGGTTAAAATTATCTCTGAAATCCCTTAGGACCGTTAAACAGATATAGAGAAAAATTATGCAGACAACAGGGATAAAAAACTGGCGGATAAGTTCTTTCCTTTCTTTTCCGTTAAGAGGCTTTCTTTTACTTTTAAGCTGAATATCTTCTTCAGTAGGTTTCGGAATCTTTTCCAGAAGAATTCCTGAAATAAGCAAAGGGACAATAAAAATCAGCCCGGCAGAAAAAGGCATCCAGAATTCTGAAATAGTAAAAGTATCCATCAAAAACTTTCCTACAGACTTTGTAAACCCCGAAGAAACCACAAAGCTTGAGCACAGAAATAATCCGATAATTTCAGTTGTTTTACGGCCTTCTATGTAGGAAAAAACAATACCCCAGATCATTCCCAGTGGAATACCATTGAGAAACATGAAAAGGATATTATAGGGAGCGGGAATGACCGCGAACCCTAATAATGATAATTCTGCGATGGCAATAAAGGAAAATAAATAATGTAGCCTTTTTACAGGTTTTAATTCGGAAATGAATTTAATTCCAATAAATTTCGAAATGAAATACCCTACAGCCTGTGCAATGATGATCAGGATTTTATAATCTACTCCGAAGTAGGATAGTCCTTCGAAAGAGGCTACGGTAAAAGGTTTTCTGAAACCGTACATGCAGAAGTAAACACCAAAAGCGGCAAAAGCAGCTTTCAGTGTTACCAGTGTTTTTGGATTGATTGTTCTGGCCATTGTTTGGGTTTAGAAGTTCAGTTTTATTCCAAGGTTACATCTTACCCCATAATATTCCACCTGTTCAGGACGGTCTTCATTTTCTCCAAAGTGATAGATCAGGGGTTTATTGAGGATGTTGTTGATATCCGCATACAGACTTAGATGTTTGGTAAACTGGTAAGAACCTCCGAAGTCCAGGCTGCTGTATTTACCATAATAAGAGTCATTAGTATCATCTTCAGCATATTCTACAGCGTACTTTCCTTTATAATTATAAGCAAGTCTTGCATTGAAGCCTTTTTTCTCAAAGAAGAGCTGTATGTTATAAAGTTCTTTGGCCTGGTAAGGAAGTTTTACCTTTCTTCCGCTTGGCTTCTCCATTTCTGAGGTCATAAAAGTGGCATTCACCTGGGCTCCAAAATACTGAAGGAAGCCCGGAAGGAAATCAAACCTCTTGTTGATTCCCAGTTCAATACCTCCCAGCCATGCTGTATTTCCATTGTTTGGGGCTGTAAACTGGACCCCATTGATCCCGTTATAATTTCCAATGAATGAATCCTGGAAAATAGGATCTGTAATGGATTTATAGAAAACACCCCCGCTCAGGATCCCTACATTGGAGAAATAATATTCTCCCATCAGGTCAAAGTTTAATGAATATGTTGGATTAAGGTTGGGATTTCCTCCCTTGAATTCATTATCCGCTTCACTATACGTTCCTCCCGGCGTAAGATCTCCGAAGTTAGGTCTGGAGAAAGTTCTTGTGGCAGCAAAACGAAGATTCGTTTTATCGTTTAATGTATACTTTACATGGATCATGGGAAGAACTGCCAGGTAATTTTTAGTATTTTCAACAGGGGTCAGTACATCATCGATCACGCTATAGCCTTTTACCTTGGTATTGGTGTTGGAAAATCTTATTCCTCCTAAAACTGTAATCTTATCATTCACTTTATAGGTTGCCATTCCAAATGCATCAGCATGTTTCTCCAGAACATCAAAGTTTCTTCCTAACGCTTTATTATATTCTAAAGCCTCGGAATCAGCAGTGTTGATCTTCAGGTTTTTTTGATTGTCAAACCAGAACTGGTTCATTCCTGAGGTAGAAAGTACCGGACCGAAAGTGTTTCCGATGTGTGCGTTCATTTCACTGAGATACTTGGTTCCGTTCGGTTGTGAAGTAATGAATTGGGAATACTCTGATAAAAGAGGAGCCGCTCCGCTGTTCCAGGTGTAAAAAATATCTGAAAACCTTGCATTACGCTCTTTATCCCTGTACTTAAAACCATATTTCAGGGTCAGTTTATCAGAAGCATTAATCTCATGGTTAAAGGCCGCAACAATCTTATCTTTTTCCTGAACAAAGACTTTGTAAAATTCAAGGTCTGTAAATTTCATTTGTGAAGCATCCATTTTAAAATTAGGATCGCTGTAGAAGCCAAATAAGGCATCAGGGTTTTTGTAATCCAATTTTCCGCCATCGGCTTTCCAGTAGGCTCTTGGACCATTCCCATGATCAGAAATATAATCAGGATTGATTCCTACTCCGGATTGGGTATACTTGATGACATAATAAGAATTGTTCTGCTTGTCAGGGATATTCCCATACTTGAACTGATTGTCGTAATAAGAAAGATCCCAGTCGATTTTTCCTTTATTTAACTTATGAATTCCCCCTAATGAAACAGAAGTAAGCTCTGTGATCAGTAAGTTATGGATATTCTGAAGTTCTACTCTTGCCGTATTATTGGTACTGCTGAATTTGTCAAAGCGAACCCTGTGTTTATAATGGGTTTCATCATCAGACAAGGTGCCGTACATTCCTTTTACATAGATGGTATTTTTGGCGGAAAGAACATATTCAAAGGCAGCATTAATTCCGGTTGTCTTCCTTACACCGTTGTAATCGCGAAGCTCCATTCTGAAGACCCCTTCGTCACCACTTCTTCTCGCTTCAAAATTGTCAGTAGACCAGTTTCTGATGAAATGGGCAAAATTGAATAAGTATCCGAATTTTTTATCCTTTGTTCTTCCGCCATACAAAAGGCCGATATTATAAACTCCTTTATCCGCTTTGGCATTATAACCGCTTCCCAATGTTGCTTTAAACTCTGTTTTCATGGGAGGAGTTTTGGTAATGAAATTAACACCACCACCAATTCCATCCGCTTCCATATCCGGGGTAAATGACTTATTGACATGTACATAAGAGATCAGCTCTGTTGGGAAAAAATCAAATGCCGTAGCTCTGGAAGTTGTTTCTTCCTCTGCGGTGGGAAGCCTGTTTCCGTTGATGGTTGTGGAGGCCCAGAAAGGAGGAAGTCCTCTTAATGAAACAAACCTTCCTTCTCCCTGATCTCTTTCGATAGAGACACCCTGTACACGCTGTACGGTTTCTGCAGCATTTCTGTCCGGAAGTTTTCCAATTCCGTCTGATGCAATGACATTGGTGATATTGATGGCATTTTTCTGAAGATTTAAAGCTCTTGCTTCTGTATTTTTCAAAGTACCGGTAACCACAACTTCATCAATATTTTTTCGGGGCTGAGAAAGCATAACGGTTCCTAGATCTACAGTTTGATCAGGCTTTAGCGTAATAATGATATCTGCTGTTTCATATCCTATGTAGGTAATTTGTAAATTGTACTGACCTTCTTTAATATCATTGATCGTAAATTTTCCGTCAATATCAGTCGTTATATTTTTAGATAAACCTTTTATTTTTACAGTGGCGCCGGGAAGGGGCTGGCTGTTATCAAGAACAGTTCCTATAATGAGCTGCTTTTGTGCTGCAACAGAAGTGACAATACAGACAGAAGCAAGGGTTAGTAATTTCTCTAAGTTTGTTCTCATTTTTACATATATTAAATTTTTTATGCAAATCACGCTAATAATTTTAATATATATAAATATTTGATGTTAAGTATTGTTTAATAAATCAAGGCTGTTTGTTACTTTTATTTTACCTTAAAAATATTTGTATAAAAGAATATTTTGATTTAGTCTTTATATTAAACTATTTATTTTAATGTATTTATGAGGTTGCTTTGATGTTTTTATTTAATTTTTAAATGGAATATGAGAAGGGTGTTTTTGATTAACATTACGTTCATTTTATCCAAAATAAGAAAATTAGAAGTTTACAAATAGTAAACTTTTGCTTGTCAACTTTAGAAGTTGAAAGAACAAAACGGAGAACAGGTTAGGGTACAAGCTTATATAACCTCGTAAGAAATGGAGGATGGGAAGTAAAGAGAAAATATTTCCACCTTCACTTCTTTATAATATTAGAAACAGAAGGTAAGGTTTTGTGTTACATGAAGTTGTGAAAATCTATGCAGTATAAAAATAAAGAACCAGCATTACACAGCTTTCATTGCTGATGCTTACGGGTACATGTGGAAACTTTCCGTTAAAATATAAAGAATCGCCTTCTTTTAAAATGATTTCTTCATTATCAATAACATATTTTACTTCACCTTTCAGGACGAATTTGAACTCCCAGGCATCTGTGATCACTTTTTCTCTTTTAGAATTAGGTTCAAGAGTCAGCAATACCGCTTCAAAGCCTAAAGAATGAAGACTTTTACTGAAGATATGCATGTATTTAAAACCTTCAGCTTCCACTTCTTTTTCTATGAGCTGCTGGCTTTCTTTCGGCACGTAAATGAATTTTGCATGGGATTTTTTCTCTACCCCTTCAAAGAAATAGCTTGCATCAATTTCCAAAGACTGGATGAGGTCAAGTAACACCGGAAGAGAAGGTATTGTTCTGCCGTTTTCGATTCTGGAAACAAGGCCATTGCTTACATTGGCTTTGAATGCCAGTTCATTAATGGTTAAATTATTCTTTTTTCTAATATCCTTTAATCGCTTGCCGATACCTATTAAAAAGTCATTCATGCTGTATTCAATTTAACCTAAATTATTTTCGTCATTATATGAAAAACAAAGGTAGTATTATTCTATGTAGGTTGGATAAGGAAGGGTCTCAATTCATTTAAAATTATTATTGAGGGGAGAAGAGCAATTTTGTTCATCCCAAAATTTCCCTATTTTTGTAAAACTCGTTATTTCATTTATGAAAAAAATTATTCTTATCGAAGACGAAACCAGCGTGGTGTCTTTTATTAAAAAGGGACTTCAGGAAAACGGATATGAAATTTCTGTCGCTTTTGACGGGCGTACCGGAGTACAGCTGGTTCAGGCAAATGATTTCGATTTGGTGATTTTAGATATTATGCTTCCGGAAATGAATGGGCTGGATGTCTGTAAGGAGATCCGGAAAACCAATCAGAGCGTTCCTATTCTGTTTTTAACGGCATTGGGAACTTCTGAAAATATTGTGCTGGGGTTAGAAAGCGGAGGGGATGATTACCTGGTAAAGCCGTTTAAATTCATTGAGCTGGTAGCCCGTGTGAAATCTCTGTTAAGAAGAAGCAATAACAATGGGCCGCAGGAAACAGTTGAACCGGAACCGGATAATGAGCATGTTTTTCAGTTTTCTGATCTTATCGTGAACGACTATACAAAAAAAGTAACCCGTGGAGGGGAGGAAATTACGCTTACCTCTACTGAATATAAATTATTAGTCTATTTCCTTACGAATCCCGAAAAGGTGATCTCCAGAGCGGAAATTCTGGATGCAGTATGGGGCGTCAATTATGAGTTGGGAACCAATGTGGTAGATGTCTACGTAAATTACTTAAGGAAGAAACTGGATAGCCAGGATGATAATAAGTTGATTCATACAGTAATAGGAATGGGCTACGTCCTGAAAAAATCGTAATGAATGTTTAATAAAGTGATCACAAATCAGACCAAAACGATGGTGCTTTTAATGCTGGTTTTTACTGTCATTATATTGCTTTTCAGTGGATTGGTTTATTTTTCGATCGTTAATTTTTCACATCAGAGATTTTATGAACTGCTGAAGATCCGTACAGCAACTATTGTGCAGATAGAAAAAAGCAAAGACCATCTTGATCTTCCGGAAAACTATGTCCTCAGTAGCCTGAATGATGAAGAGCTTCCCATGGAAAAAGATTATGTTTTTGCAGTCCCTACAGATTCCAATTTCAAGAAGATATCCCAGGAAGTTCATATTCCATCTTATTTTTTTAAAAATATTATCAAGCAGGGAGAGGCTAATTATAATGATAAGGAATTCTATTATATCGGGCAGACTTTCAGATATGAAGATAAAGACTATATCGCTATTGCTTCTGCCAAGAACCATTATGTGGTCTATTATCTTGGTTTTTTAAAAAGAACACTGCTCACCTGTATTGTGCTTTCTTTGTTCTTCAGTATGATTTTTTCTTTTTATTTATCCAAGACACTGTTCCGGCCGATCTTAAAAATTACGGGAAAAGTAAAAGAAATCAGTTCTGAAAACCTTCACTTAAGATTGGAGTCTCAACCGGATAACAAGGAACTGAATGAACTGGTAGACACTTTCAATGATATGCTCAACCGGATTGAAACCTCTTTTGAGACCCAGAACCATTTGATTGGCAATGTCTCCCATGAACTGAGAACTCCACTTACTTCCATTATGGGAGAGGCGGATGTAGCACTTTCCATCAACAGAACCGCTGAAGAATATAAAGAAACGCTGGAAATCATCCTTGATGAGGCAGAAAAACTGGATAAAAAGATCAAAGCTTTATTAATGATTGCCCAAACCGGGTTTGACGGTAAGATCCAGAAAATGGATAAGGTAAGAATTGACCAGCTGCTGTGGGATGTGATTGAAACGCTAAGAAGAATAGATTCCAGGAATAATATCTATCTCGAT
Source organism: Chryseobacterium sp. Bi04 (assembly GCF_918698085.1). Lineage (GTDB taxonomy): Bacteria > Bacteroidota > Bacteroidia > Flavobacteriales > Weeksellaceae > Chryseobacterium. The sequence goes on along the minus strand of NZ_CAKKLP010000001.1, from coordinate 305,762 downwards.
ATCAGTATGCTTCCTGATAATCCAAAGAAGCTAAAAGTACAGGGGAATGAGCAGCTGCTGCATCTTGCGGTTGCCAATATCATCAGTAATGGCTGTAAATATTCTAATTTCCAGCAGGTAAAAGTCTCTTTAGGAGCCACGGATACAGATGTCTATATCATTGTAAAGGACAATGGAATCGGGATTCCGGAGGTAGAAATGAATAAAATCTACGATCCGTTCTTCAGGGCTTCCAATACCAACAATTATGAAGGCTATGGAATTGGGCTTCCATTGGCGAGAAATATCGTAAGAATGCATCACGGTGAGCTGATTGTAAGCTCGCACGAAAATCAGGGAACTACGGTTCAGATGCGTTTCCCTAATTTCTACAGCACACAGCAGGAGGGCGCTTAATCCCTCAAATTATTCAAAGTATACAGGTTGGATATATAATAGACTGAATATCATTTATTTATGCAAAATTACTGTTTTGTTTTTTCCCCACATTAATTTCTCTTAACAATTTTCTAATCTCATTTTAATCTCTTTAATCACATTTTAATTCCGTTCCAAAGGTCTTCTAATTTGGTCGTTCTAGTTTTGTATCATCAAAAAAGATAAACACAAAACAAAATAAAAGAACATGGCTAAAACAATTTTAATTGCAACGGATTACTCTCTTGAGTCATTAAACATATTGAAAAAAGTGCTAAAAGAGAAAGAAGCTGCGAATGACGAAAACCAATATGATATCCTGCTTACATCAGGATATGATTCCGGAGATTCTATCAGAGATCTTTTATTCAATACCAAAACATCCATTTTCAATAAGATCAGGCCGGCGGAGTTTTGCGATGCTTACGGAATCGTGAAGAATAAATATCCTCATCTGGTCAATAAGATTATTTGTGATGTTTTTACAGGAAGCTTTCAGAGAACATTCAATCAGTACGTGAGCGCAGAGAATATAGAAGAAGCTTATTATTCTTCGTCTATTAAAAGTAAGGGTAAAGGAAAGTTTGATCTTATTCCTTATATCAAGAATTGCAAAGAGCTGAAGTCTCATGAAATTGCCGTTGAGGTTAGAGAAAGGCTTCCGGAAAGAGGAAGGCTTGCAGAGATCTTTGTAGAGGTCTAAAATAAACACAAACTAAAAAAATAAAAAAATGTTAAGAAATTATAGTAACAGCAGGACACTGGGGGATAATATCAGATTGGGGACGCTGACTGCATTTACAGCAGGTACTATAAATATAGCATCCCTATTAATATTTCTCTCTTTTACATCGAATGTAACGGGACATTACGCTGTTTTGGCAGCAGAAATCAGCAAGGCCAACTGGGCACAGGTGGGAGTGGTGGCTGGATGGATCTTTTTGTTCTTCTTCGGAAGCTTTCTATCCAATTTTATTGTCATTAATTTCAATAAAAAAAGCAAATATTTTGCCCATTCCATGCCTATTGTATTGGAGATTATATGTCTTCTCTTCGTAGGTGTATACGGACAGTTTTATTATCAGAAAACTTTGGAAGAAACAGAATATCTGGTAGCATTAATGCTTTTTGCTACAGGTCTTCAGAATGGCTTAACGGCCAGTATATCAAACTTTTCAGTAAAAACAACTCACCTTACCGGAACAACTACCGACCTGGGAATTCTGGTTTCTATGTTTACCCAAAAAAAATATAGAAAAAACGGCGAGCTGATCGGAAGGGCAAAATTACTCTTGAGTATCATGATTGCCTATGTCTTAGGAGCAGTATTCTCGGGGCTTACTTATTATTATCTGGAATTCAGAGTGTTTTATGTGATCAGCCTGTGTCTTTTAATTGTGATAGGATACGATGCTTATAAAATTCATATGAGACATTTTAATACCAAATACAGATACAACAGGATTTATAAAAAACCCAATCTTCTGGCTTATCTGTATGAGAAGATCCACGGAATTCCAGAAAGAGAAAAGAAAAGAAAACTGGCCTTTGAAGACTGAATGTGGAATGATAAATAAATATCACTATTAATTTTTTTTGTATAAACTAGCTGTGAATCAATCCTCTATTTGTGTAAGAACAATAGGGGATTGATCTTTATATAAAACTGCTGTAGTGAATGGTTTGAGGCTCAGTCTGTAAAAAGCTGCATTGTTGAAATGTTGATAATTAAATATTAATTCCCTCTTTTAATGTTTTAATTCCCAATTTCATTGTCTATTTTTGTAAGTTGATTTACGTTTTTTATGTTAGATATTATTCAACTTTTACCGGATCATGTAGCTAACCAGATTGCAGCAGGAGAAGTGGTGCAGAGGCCTGCATCCATTGTGAAGGAGCTTTTGGAGAACGCTATTGATGCAGATGCGTCTAAGGTCGAACTGATTCTCAGGGACGCCGGGAAAAACCTGATTCAAGTAGTGGATGATGGAAAAGGAATGTCTGAAACAGACGCCAGAATGGCATTTGAAAGACATGCTACATCCAAAATCAGGGGAACGGAAGATATCTTTAAAATTGTTACAAAAGGATTTCGGGGTGAAGCGCTGGCTTCCATCGCGGCCGTTTCACAGGTTGAATTGAGAACAAAGCAGAAAAACGCATCCATTGGAACCAATATTTACCTTGAAGGTGGAGTTTTTCAGTTTCAGGACCCGATACAAACGGCGGACGGATCCAATTTTTTAGTGAAGAATCTATTTTATAACGTCCCTGCCAGAAGAAAATTTCTGAAAAATAATAATATTGAATTCAGGCACGTAATCGATGAATTTCAGCGTATTGCATTGGCACATGAAGGTTTGGAGTTTTCGTTGTTTCATGATGATGAACCGGTTTTCAAGCTCAGAAAAGGGAGCCAGATGCAGCGTATTGTAGATATTTTCGGAAGAAAACTGCAGCCCCAGCTTATTCCTATCAAAGAAGATATTATCTGGTGTAAGCTTCATGGGTTTGTAGCAAAACCGGAAGGAGCCAAGAAAAACAGAGGCGAACAGTTTCTTTTTGTGAATGGAAGATATTTCAAGAGTCCGTACTTCAATAAAGCAGTTCAGGAAGCTTTTGAAGGGCTCCTGCTACCGGGATATGTCCCATCATTTTTCCTTTATCTGGAGCTGGACCCTGAAAAAATAGATGTTAATATACATCCACAGAAAACTGAGGTGAAGTTTGAAGATGAGCATCTTATTTTTGCGTTGCTTCGTTCCACGATAAAAAGATCGTTGGGAATTTATAATGTTTCTCCAAGTCTTGATTTTGACAGAGATCCGGATTTAGACGAAATGATGAATAAACCTATTCCCAGTAAAGGAAACGGCGGCGGAGGAATTATAAAAATGCCTGAAATTATTGTTGATAAAGACTATAATCCGTTTTTGGAAGAAAAAAATATTGTACTTCCGGAGGAGATTCAGAATCTTACAGAAATGTACAGCCAGAATATCACAGCAGAACCTTCCAAAATCAATTTATTTGAAGATGAAGATTTTGATGAAGACCTGATGAGGCTTCCCAACGGATACTGGGTGTTCAATAAAGGAGATATGACTCTGATGCTGGATCTTGGAAGAATGCACAGGCTTGTGGTTTCTGAAAACAATAATAAATCTGCATCAAAGAAATCCAATACCAACAGCCATGCCCTCCTGTTTTCCCTGGAGTATCACATGAACGAAATAGAAAAGAATAAATATAATTCTATCAAAAAATATCTTCCGGAACTCGGGTTTGACATGAAAATTGCTCATGAAAGTGTACTGAGAATAGATTCACTTCCCGAAGGACTGAAAGAAACACAGGCTATGAAGTTTCTGGAGAACCTTTTTGAGATCCTGGAGTATAAGACAGAAGAAGAATTTATGCAGTATTATCAGAATCAATGGGCCAAAATGCATTCGAAGTCAAGATTTGACTTCCTTTATAAAAAAGATGCGGAGCAGCTTATTAAAGATTTTACAGCATTAGGATTCCCAGAATTTTTACCGGACGGAAAAAGATGTTTCTATGAAGTTCCGTTTAATGATTTTAAAAACAAATTTTAAAAAATATGTTTAACAATATACCACCGATTACAAGAAATCTTATCATTATTAATGTGATAGTATTTGCTGTGACGTATTTTATGGGAAATCAGGTGATTGGCTATCTTGCCGGCTTTTATCCGTTTTCTCCATTTTTCCATTCATGGCAGATCATTACCCATATGTTTATGCATGGAAGTCTTATGCACATTTTGTTTAATATGTTCACCCTGTATAGTTTCGGACCTATTCTCGAGCAGACATTAGGGGATAAAAAATATTTGATACTATACTTTTTGAGCGGATTAGGTGCTTTTTTTCTCTTTAATTTATGGAATTTTGTAGAAGTTCAGCAGATTTCTAATGAATTACAGCAACTAGGCTTTAATGTAAGCTCATATTTGTCCGGAGCAAATGTAGAATTTGCTGGAAGTGGAGATACTGTTGTCAGACAAAAAGAATTACTGGAAAGCCTGAAGGGTATTGTAGCAACTCCTATGGTGGGGGCTTCTGGTGCAATTTTTGGAGTAGTAGCAGCTTTTGCCGCATTGTATCCTGATTCAAAAATTGGAATAATGTTTATTCCGGTTCCTATGAAAGTGAAGTACCTTATGCCCATTATTATTGTAGTTTCGGTATATCTTGGTGTTTCAGGAAATGGGGGAGGTATTGCCCATTTAGCTCACGTTGGAGGAGCTTTGGTAGGATGGTTATTGGCCAGAAACTGGAGAAAACATTTATACAGATTTAATTAAAGCTGCTTTGTGAAGATTTTTCGACTTATCATCCTGATTCTGCACGTAGGAATTTTGTTCCTTTTATTGGCTTCTTTACTGAATGCCTATGTTCCGCCTAAGATATTTCCATGGTTTAATTTGCTCTCGTTAGGGTTTCCTATCCTGATGATTGCTTATATTCTGATGACTGTTTTTTGGATATTCAGCTGGAAAAAGAGGGCTTTTGTATTCATGCTGATGGGATTGGTTTTTATCAGTCCGATACAAAGGATCATTAATTTTTCTTCTGATAAAAAAGAGAAGGCAGATATTAAAATAGTTTCCTTTAACGTGAAGGGAGGAATTATGGGGAAAGAGGAGATCGGAAAGTATCTAAAATCGCAGGAAGCAGATGTCATACTTTTACAGGAAGGCAGAGGAGGAGATTTTCCACACCTTGAAGATTATAAAAGAGTGAATTTTTCGGGAGTGGGAACGATCCTTACACAACATAAGGTGTTGGATAGTAAAGAACTCGATTTTCCGGAAAAAAGTGAAATTCCCCCGGCAATACAGGCTGATATTGAGATAAAAGGAAAGATATACCGGTTTGTGGATGTTTATCTTCATCCTTTTAAGTTTGAAAGAGAGATGGTGACCCTTAACGGAAATTCTGATGCCAATGAGCAAAAGATGAAGGATATTGTAAAAAGGCTTATTCCTACTTTTAAAATCCATCAAAAACAGGTTGAGCTTATTAAAAATGCTGTTGAAAGCTCACCATATCCTGTGATCCTGGCTGGAGATTTTAATTCGGTTCCCAATTCTTATGAGTATTACCACCTGTCATCCGGACTTGAAGATGCATTTGTGAATGCCGGAAAAGGAAGTGCTACCAGCTTCCATGATTATAAATTTCCTATAAGGATTGATTACATTTTTTCTTCTCCGTCTGTGAAGGCTGTTTCCTATGCAGTGGACCGTTCTGTCAGTTTTTCAGACCATTATCCTGTCATTTCTGAGTTTTCTTCAGGTAGTAAATAATCATAAAAAAAGTTAAATATGGGTGCTTGGTAGGGTTTTTGCTTAAAAAAATACGTACCAAGACCATTTTTTCATGAAGCCGAACCAGATACTGCTATTTATACATATTGTTATTGCTGTTTTATTGCTATGCACGTTGGGAAATGCATGGGTTCCTCCAAATATTTTTGGGAACCTTAATCTTCTTTCTCTGGGTTTCCCATATCTGATGTTCGCGTATATTATTCTTACAGTAGTATGGATTTTTAAGAAGCAAAAAGTGGCAATAGCTTTTGCTTTAGGAATTTTTCTATTCTATAACCCAATAAGAAGATGGGTTAATTTTTCTCCAAAAGTAGAGAATGTAAAGACCATAAGAGATATCAAAGTTTTAACCTTTAATGTAAAATATGGAGATTATGGATGGGATAAAGTGAAAAATTATATTAAAGAGCAAAATGCAGATATTATCCTGGTTCAGGAGAAAGATACCAACCGTGAATTAAGACAGGATCTTGTAAAATATCCTTCGGTTATCCTTAAAACGAAACATAAAATCGTACGTCAGGCTGAAATTATTGAAGAGAAAGCAAGAGGCAATTCTTTCTATGCAGATATAGATATCAATGGAAAAATTGTACGGATTGTCAATGTATACCTGGAACCCTTCCGGCTTCATAAATCAATGTTTACGAAGCTTGATGCTTTTGGTGCCGGAAATATATCCGCTCTTCTATCCCACATGATTCCTACTTTTCAAGCCCATGAAGATCAGGTTAAGAAAATAAGAAAGATAATAGATTTATCTCCTTATCCTGTTATTTTAGCAGGAGATTTTAACTCTGTTCCCAATTCTTATGAATATTATAATTTAGGGAAAGATCTTCAGGATGCCTTTTTGGTGGCGGGAAAAGGAAGTGCAAGTAGCTTTCATGATTATAAGGTACCTTTGCGAATAGATTATATCTTTACTTCAAAATCAATTATTCCTCTAAGCTATAAAGTGGATCAATCTGTGAAATTATCGGATCATTATCCTGTAATTGCAGAATTTCTGCTAAATTAGTTCCATGAAAAATTTAGGGTTTGCTGCTTTTATTTTTATCATTCTGTTCATCGCATGTTCCAAAAAAGAATCTGCGGGCTTTAGTAATGAACAGGAAGTTAAAATACAGTATGATACAACGGCAATAGATTCATTTTCTACGGGTGCTGTTTCTGTAGATATTGCCAGAAAGATAAGAATGTCTTCTCCACAGTATCTGGACTCCGTAAAACAGGTTAAAAAGCTTCAGGAAGAAGAAAAGAAACTTAAAGAAGAGCTGGATAAGGAGGCCAAAAAGAAGCAGGAAGAAGATAAGAAAAAAACAGATGCTGAAAAGAAACAGAAAGTTTCAGAAGCATCATCTGCACCCGATACCAAAACCAAAACCGAATAATAATATCATTTATTTAAAGTATACAATATGAAAAAAAGTATCTTAGCAGCATTAGTGATTTCAGTATTCACAATAGCATGCACAAAATCGACAAAGAAAACTGAACAGGTAGAAAATCCTGACGGATCAGTTACCACCACTACAACTACCACCACAGAGACCCCTTCTGATATTGTTGACAGTTCAAAAGTCAATAAGACAAAAGAAGACATTAAAACAAAGGTGGATGAAGCTGGAAATAAGATTGATAACGCAGCTCAGAAAGCGAAAGATAAGATTGATGCAACAGCTGACAAGACCAAACAGGACCTTAATAAGGTAGGAAAGGATATAAAAAGCGGGGTGCAGGAAGCAGGAAAAGATGCAAAAGATGCCGCAAGACAAGGAGCCTCAAAAGTTGAAGACGCTGCCAAAAAAGTAAAAGAAGATTTAAGTAAATAATAAAAACCGCAGGAAACTGCGGTTTTTTTATGCTGAGTCTTGTGTCCTGAAAAAAAATCTACTTATTAAGTTCCAGTAACGGATCTATATATTCTCTGTCATTGCTCAGTCTTGGTACTTTATTCTGTCCTCCAAGCTTTCCTTTAGATTCCAGCCAGTGATAAAATAAGTTGTGCTTGGCAATGTGAACTACCGGTCTTTTCAGGGTTATATTGTTGTATCTTTTAGCCTCATAATCCGAATTGATGGTCTTCAGATGCTGATCAAAAGCATCAATAAACAGGTCTAAGTTATCGGGATAGTGGCTGAACTCAAAGATCCATTCATGAGCGCCGCTTTCATTTTCTTTCATGAAAACAGGAGCGCCTGTAAAATCGGTAACCTGAGCGCCTGTAGCTTCACAGGCCTTCGAAAGCGCAGATTCCACATTCGTAATCATCAGTTCTTCGCCAAACGCATTGATATAATGTTTCGTTCGTCCCGTTATTTTTATTCTGAAAGGATTAACAGAAGTGAAGACTACCGTATCGCCAATCAAATATCTCCATAATCCACCATTGGTTGTAATCACCATAGCATAGTTTTTACCAATTTCAACATCTTCCAGGTTCACTACTTTCGGATTGGAAAAATGGAATTGGTCCATTGGAATAAACTCATAAAAAATGCCATAATCAAGCATAAGAAGCATTTCATCACTATCGGATCTGTCCTGGATACCAAAGAAGCCTTCAGAAGCATTGTAAATTTCGTAGTAATTGATGTTTTTTCCGATGATATTGCGGTATTGCTCCCGATAGGGCTTGAAACTGATTCCGCCGTGAAAAAACACCTCCAAATTAGGCCATAGTTCCGAGATACTGCCGACCTCCGTTTCCTTCAATACTCTCTGCAGAAGAACCATCATCCAGCTCGGTACTCCAAGAATGCTGCCTACATCTTCATTTTTCACTTCTGAGGTAATGGCTTTTAATTTACTTTCCCATTCAGACATCAGAGAAACTTTCTTACTTGGGGTGGTTGTAATTTCAACCCAAAAAGGAAGATTGTCAATAAGAATGGCAGACAGATCCCCAAACTTGGTGTTAAAATCAGCATAGAGCTCTGAGCTTCCCCCCAAACGAAGGTTTTTATTGGTGAAAAGCTGGTTTTCAGGATGGTTGTTTGCGTAAATAGAAACCATATCTTTTCCTGCTTTCATATGGCAGTACTCAAGACTTTCCGCTGAAATAGGAATAAATTTACTCTTGGCGTTGGTGGTTCCTGAGGACTTGGCAAAATGTTTAATAAGGCCTGGCCAGCTTACGTCTTTATATCCCTGTCTTGCTTTTTCAATATAAGGTTCAAAATCTTCGTAGGTGACAATCGGAACTTTATTCTTAAAGTCCTGATAACTCGAAATAGAATTGAATCCATGTAGTTTACCGTATTCCGTATCTTCTGCATGAAACAGTTGGGAAAATAATATGCCCTTCTGTGTTTCAATGGGATGATCCATGAAATTTTGTATCTGATCTATCCTTTGACGGATAAACCAGTTGACTACAGTATTAAAAAGTGCCTTGGTTGCCATTCCAACAAATATAATAATATTTGATTTTTCAGAGAATTTTTTATGATGTTAAATAAAAAAACCGTTACATATTTTGTAACGGTTTGCTTTTTAGCTTATTTGTTTCTTAGCAATACTCATCATAAGCAGCCTGAAGGTTAGCGGCAATAGCCCCTGCAGGGTTCCCTTCGATGTGGTGTCTTTCCAGCATATGAACTAATTCTCCGTCTTTGAAAAGAGCAACACAAGGAGAGCTTGGAGGAAACGGAGCAAGGTGTTTTCTTGCTTCTGCTACAGCTTCAGTATCAAATCCCGCAAAAACAGTTGTTAAGTGGTCGGGCTTTTTATCTCCTGTCAAAGAGTATACCACGCCAGGTCTTGCTGCTCCTGCAGCACATCCACATACTGAATTGATTACCAATAGTGTAGTTCCCGATTGCTTTAAAGCTTCTTCTACTTGAGAAGGAGAAGTTAAATCCTGGAAACCTTTATCTGTAAGTTCAGCCTTCATAGGCATTACTAAATCTGTTGGATACATATATTTTGTTTTTTATCGCTACAAAGTTAAACAATTCTTTACGTTTGATCAATATATAATAACTATCGCTGGATTAGTCATATAAAATTAATGTAATATTAATATTTTAACAATATTTAAAAATAATTGAATTTAAAATAGGAATAATAAAATATATTTATTAAATTTGAAATGATTCTGAAAAAACAAACGACCATGAAAAAAACAATTGCAGCTTTCCCTCAGGCTAACAAATTATTTAACTCGGCATAAACCGCAGTTAAATATTCTTTTTTTCAGTTTAATTTGAACTGAATAATAAACTTAAATATCCAAAAATGAATCCCGGGACTTTACAGTCCCGGGATTCTTTAATCAAATCGATATGCAAAGGTTGAATATCCTTTAGTTGTGAGAAAACGTTTGCGAGATCGGGATAAACCGAAACCCGAAACCGATCCCGTTATGAAAGAAGCTTTTTAACCATCTCGGAAATACTTTTTCCGTCAGATTTTCCGGCTAATGCTTTTGAAGCAGTTCCCATTACCTTTCCTAAATCCTTAATAGACTCGGCTCCGGTTTCAGAAATAATAGTTTTAATTTCTGCTTCTAATTCTTCAGGAGAAAGTTGTTTAGGTAAAAATTTCTCTATGACCTTCATCTGTGCTTCCTCTACTTCTGCCAGATCCTGTCTGTTCTGAGCAGTAAACTGTTCAAAAGAATCTTTACGCTGTTTGATCATTCTCTGAAGAATCGCAATTTCCTGTTCTGCAGAAACTTCAGCACCTCTGGCTTCAGTTTTCAGAAGAAGAATTTGAGATTTTACAGCACGGAGAGAATCCAAAGCGACTCTGTCTTTCTCTCTCATAGCTGTTTTTATAGCTTCGCTAATTATATTTTCTAAACTCATGGTTTCAAATTTAACAATGTATCAATGTAACAGTTTACCAATAATTGATAGCGGTAAAGATTGTTACATTGGTACACTTCTATATTGTTATATTATTTAGTCTACGTCTTTATTTAAAAACCTGTTTTCTTTAATCTGCATAGAGCCATTGTTATCAGACAGGTATGTATTGATATTCTGGTCTGATGCATTGGTTCCGTCAATAGAAATATTTTTTCTTTTGAAAGCTGGAATAGATTCAAATTCACTGGTGCTGTCAAAACTTTGATAACGGGAATTGAATTCTTTTAATTTATTTCTTCTTTCAAAAACTCTTTCCTGATCTACAGCTTTATTCACGAAAGTGAATTCTGATTCTTCAGATTTTGGAGTTTCAATTTCTGCCTTGCTTTCAAATGCAGGCTTTGTTTCTGCTTTGGTTTCTTCTTTCTGGAAGAACGTTTCAATTTTCTGTGCAGGCTCAGCTACAGCACTGGCAGGTGCGTTAAATTCCGCTTTAGGCTGTCCAAAATCTGTCTTCGGCTCCGTTCTGTTGGATTCATTGACAAAGAAATTGAACTCAACAGGTTTTTCCTCTGAAAAAGAATTGTTAAACGTACTTCCAGACTGAGGCTCTTCTTTTTTATTTTCAAAATCAAAAGAGAAAGACTGGATTTCCAAATCGTTTGGATCTTCATTCTCGTCATCAATTGAAAATAAGCTGAAGCCATCCTGATCATTTTCCTCTTCATTTCTCCAGTTTTGCTCAGGAGTGTTCAGCGTTTCTTGCTGTCTGTCAGTAAATTTTATCTCTGTTTTAATTTCCTCTTCTTCAATAATCATTTTTTTTTCAATAGATGTAGCCCCGAACTGTGGAGTATCATGGTCTTCATCATCTAATCTAAAAAGATTTTTTCTGCTGAAATCATGAGACGCTTCTGGAGCAGATTCTCTTTCTTCTCTTGTTTTAAAAGGAGAAGATTTTTGAGATTCATAATTGTCATTAAGACTGATTCTGATCTTTTCTGTAGGACCTGCAAATTTCTTGTTGTCATTAGAAAACCCTGTAGCAATCACAAGAACACTTACAGCATCGCCTAATTCTTCGTCAGCACCCACCCCAAAGATGATATCAGCTGTGTTTCCGGCTTCTTTCTGGATATGGTCCATAATGATTCCTATTTCATCCATGGTAACTTCTTCTGCACCACTTCTGATCAGCAATAATACATTTTTGGCACCGGTAATCTTATTGTCATTTAATAACGGAGAATCAAGGGCTTTTCTTACCGCTTCTTCAGCTTTGTTTTCACCTGAAGCTGTACCCGTAGACATAAGAGCCGTACCGGAGTTTTGAAGCACTGATTTAGCATCTCTAAAGTCAATGTTTACATCAAAATAACCGGTAATAACTTCTGCCATTCCTTTTGCGGCATTGGCTAACACTTCATCAGCTTTTGAGAACCCCTGTTTGAATCCAAGGTTTCCGAACTGCTGTCTTAGTTTATCATTGTTGATCACAATTAATGAGTCAACGTTATTTTTTAATTTGTCAAGACCGTTTTCAGCCTGGTCCAGCCTTCTTTTTCCTTCAAAGCTAAAAGGAACCGTAACGATACCTACCGTAAGAATCCCCATATCTTTTGCTACTTTAGCAATGACAGGAGCTGCCCCGGTACCTGTACCACCGCCCATTCCGGCAGTAATAAACACCATTTTAGTGTTCTGTCCCATAGCTGCTTTGATGTCTTCAATACTTTCTATTGCAGACTTTTCTCCAACCTCAGGGTCAGCACCGGCTCCGAGACCTTCTGTAATGGTAGTTCCTAGCTGAACTTTATTAGCAACAGGGTTATTATCTAGAGTTTGAGCATCCGTATTACAGACCACGAAATCTACCCCGTGAATTCCTTTTTCGTACATGTGTTTCAGGGCGTTGTTTCCTCCGCCTCCTACACCGATTACTTTTATGATCGATGAATTTCCTTTTGGTAAATCAAATGAAAATCCTTGTGTACCTATATTTTCCATAACTATTTTTTTTACAATTGATGAATGATGAGTGATGGTTGATAAATCATTTATCATTATCATCTATCATTGATAACTTATTCTACTTCTTCAAAGAATTTTTTTACTTTTTCCATAAGCGACTGTCCAAAAGTCAGTTTTGCCCTTCTGTTTTCCCGCTGTTCGTTGGCTACAGCCTGCTCCTGAATGCTTGCTGCCTGAGGCTGAACCTGTTGAACAGTTTCTGCCTGGGGAGCTGCTTTTTCAGCCTGAGGCTGTTCATGGGCAACTTCTTCCATTTCGTCAGCGGTCTGTTTTTTATCCCTGATTTTTAAACTTTCCATCAATAACCCGATAGAAGTAGCAAATTCAGGGCCTTTCAGATACTGATTTTTATCGTTCGCAATATATTCATTGGCAAAACCGATTCTGCTGTCGAAACCTGTGGTATAATTGGCAAGCTGACGAAGGTGTTTCAAATTGGAACCACCACCTGTAAGAACAATTCCGGCAATCAGCTTTTTCTTTTGTTCAAAAGCACCATAAGCCTTCAGCTCTGTGTTTACCATTTCCAGGACTTCTTCCACTCTTGCATTGATAATCTGTGCCAAAGTTTTTAAAGAAATTTCTTTATCCGGTCTTCCGTGAAGCCCGGGAATAGTTACAAAAGTACTGTCTTTTTCCAATTCGGGAACAGCCGAACCGAATTTTACTTTCAGTTGTTCTGCATGTTTTTCAATAATTGAACAGCCTTCTTTGATATCTTCTGTAATAATTCCGCCTCCGTAAGGAATAACACATGTATGGCGAATGATATTATCTTTAAAAATAGCAATATCGGTAGTACCACCACCAATGTCAACAATGGCTACACCAGCTTCTTTTTCTTCTTTGGTAAGAACAGCTTCTGACGATGCTAGTGGCTCCAAAGTAAGGGCTTCCATTTCCAGCCCGGCTTCACGGACGCATCTTGCAATATTTCGGATGCTTCCCATCTGACCTACTACAACATGGAAGTTCGCTTCTAAACGTTTTCCGTGCATACCGACAGGTTCCTGAATTTCACCTTCGGAATCCACTTTATATTCTTGAGGAAGTACATGGATTATTTCTTCTCCAGGAAGCATTACCAGCTTCTTGACCTGATCTTTTAATGCTTCAATGTCATCATCTGTAATAAATTTATCCGGATGTTCACGCATAATATAATCGGAGTGCTGCAGAGAACGTATGTGTTTTCCTGCAATACCTACCGTTACTTTACGGATAGGCACCCCTGCACTGGATTGTGCTTCGGATACTGCAGCCTTGATTGAATTAATGGTTTGTGAAATATTATTCACAATTCCTTTATGAACACCAAGACTTTTAGCTTTTCCTACACCGAGAACTTCTATTTTCCCATGTGCATTCCGTCTTCCGACAATCGCAACAATCTTTGTTGTTCCGATGTCCAGACCTACTGAATACTCTTGATTTTCCATTTTTATATCGATTTGATTTTTTCTACTTTTTTCCATTATAGGATATCTCCTATTTTGTGTTAAAATGTCTTTTGGGGGACTTTTATTCTATTTTCACCTTTGATTTGGGCTTAGGCTTGGACGGTACCGGAGCCTGTGTTTTTTTCTCTGTTTTTTTCTTTTCTTTTGCCTGTGTTTTAGGTTTTGTGCTTTCCTTTGGTTTTGTTGAGCTTGTTTTTTTTAGTTCAGCTATTTTGGGTTTAGCGTCCGTTTTTTTAGCGATAGCCGTTAGCGACGGTGCTTTTGCCAGTTCAAGTTTTCCTGCTTTCAGAAGACTGTCGTTTTCTTTGAAATAAGGATTTAAAGTGGTCACAATCTGGTTCTGGTATTTTACAGAAACCATGCTGTATTTTTGAGGGTCCTGATATACCAGGTATTTTTCCACAAAAGTTTTAAATCCTTTTACTTTAAAATCTATATTATCTAAATCACCAATTTCCACTCTATAATTCCCCTCACTTGTCAGGAGATTATAGCTGTCCTTATATTTTGAAATTCCAATAAAATACTTCTTACTGAAATCATCTTTATCAATTTTTTCCACCAGCTCTGCCAGTTTTTCATATTCATCGGGCTGAATATTACCTGTTACCAGCATGCAGGGATGAGAATAGGTTCTTGAAATAGGAAACTCGATTCCTTTTTCATCTACATAAAAGTCTTTTCCATCTTTATTTAGCCTGAAGACAGGAACTCTCTGCTTGATATCCAGATTAAGCTTCCCATTTAAGTTTAAATAAACATTGGCGCTGTCTACGGCTGGCAGAGCATTGATCTTTTTTTCCAGTGAAGGAATATTAAGTTCACCTACCTTTCCCGATGGGTTTTCTTTTTTTACAATCTCCCGGATATCTTTTTCGTCAACAAAGTAAACCGGAGTTTTTTCACTCATTTTTACAGAAATTTTACTGTCGGTAATCTGCTGATTTCCGAATCTCTTCAATGAGAAACTCAGTAACAACCCAAGGATGATTACGGTGACAACAATTTTTAATATTCTGTACTTATTTTTCATATTTTATGTACAATGTAAAAAGTACAATGTACTTACGTATTTTATTTACTAATCTCTTTACCAATAATTCTATACATTATACTTTTTACATTGTACTTTGTACAGAGGACAACCACTCACAGATAGGGTCATACAGGGTATCAATATTTCCTGCGCCTACTGTAAGAAGGATATCAAAATCCTTTTCTTTTATTTTTTCAAAAGCAGCGGATAAGGCCGATACTTCTTTCTTTTCTAAATGTACTTTTTCCAGCAGCCAGTTTGACGTGACACCTTCAAAGTTTTCCTGAAGTTCTCTTGCAGGATAAATATCCAGCAAAATCAATTCATCTGCCTGGCTCAGGCTTTCCGCAAATCCGTCTGCAAAATCTCTTGTTCTGCTGAACAGGTGCGGCTGGAAGACAACCAATAGCTTTTTATCAGGGTAAAATGTTCTGATAGAGCTTATTACAGCATTTGTTTCTGTAGGGTGGTGGGCATAATCATCAATATATATTTTGCCGTTTTGATAAAAATGTTTGGTATATCTTCTCTTAATTCCTTTAAAATTGGCAATTGCCTTTTTCAGCGTATCAAAATCTGCGCCCAAATTGTGAAGAATAGCCAATGCTACAGTAGCATTTTCCACATTATGGATGCCCGGGATTTCCCAGACGAAATCTTTTACTGTTTCTGTTGGGGTATGAAAATCAAAATAGATCTTATCATGATCCATACGCAGGTTGTCTGAATAATAATCAGCAGGTTCATTCACAGCATAAGTCTGATGTCCTCTGCCGATTTCTATCCCTTTTCTTACAAAGAGTTTTTTATCTTCGGGAACCAATGCTGCAAACTGTCTGAAGCCTTCTTCAATATGGCTTTTATCTCCATAAATATCCAGATGGTCTGCATCTGTAGAGGTTACTACGGCCCAGTCCGGAGACAGGTTCAGGAAGCTTCTGTCATATTCATCGGCTTCTACTACAGAATAGGTAGAGCCATTGTACAGGAAGTTGGATTTAAAATTTTCAGAAATTCCTCCTAAAAAGCATGAGAAAGGCAGATCTGCTTCTTTGCACAAATGTGCCACAAGGGTAGATGTTGTGGTCTTTCCGTGTGTGCCTGCTACTGCAATACAATCTGTATTTTCTGTAATCAACCCCAAAACTTTAGCCCGTTTCAATACTTCAAACTGATTTTGGTTGAAATAATCCAAAATTCCAAGTGTTTTAATAGCCGGAGTATAGATAACCAGTGTATCTTCTTTTTTAAGGGTGGTTATTCGTTCATCAGTAAGGTCTTCAAAAACAATATCAATACCTTCATTCATCAGATTCTGAGTAAGTTTGGTATTGGTTTTATCATATCCCAGTACCTTTTTACCGGATGCATGGAAATAGCGTGCGAGAGCACTCATTCCGATCCCTCCGATCCCAACGAAGTAAAAATTCTGATATGTTTCTAATTTCTTCATTTCCTTTTCTCAATTATCCTGTTATCACATTAAAGATTTCGTCTACAATCTCTTTTGCAGCATTAGGTTTTGCAAAATATTTCATATTGTCAGACATTTCTTTTCTCAAGCTTTCATTTTCGCAGATCTCTGATAAAACATTCCAGAATTTTTCCTGCATTTCTGAGTCTTTTACCATTCTGGCGGCATTTTTTTCAACCAGGTTCATGGCATTTTTTGTTTGATGGTCTTCCGCTGCAAAAGGGAAAGGAACCAACAGCACCGGTTTTTGTGCTACCGCCAGTTCTGATATGGCGATTGCTCCGGCCCTGGAAACAATAATGTCTGCTGCAGAATAGGCCAGCTCCATATCTTTGATAAATTCAAGGATCTGAATATTTCTGGTGTCCACATTCTTTGTTTCTTCTATAATATTTTTATAATCAAGCTTACCTGTCTGCCAGATCAGCTGATAATCTTTGTTTACAATTTCATTTAAATGAGATTTCCAGGCATTATTTAATGTTCTGGATCCTAAAGAACCTCCTACAGACAGAATGGTAAGTTTGTCTGTATTCAATCCCATTTTTTCTTTTGCCTGAGCTGTTTCCTGCATTCCTGAAATAATAGCTGAGCGGATTGGATTGCCCAGGAATTTTATTTTTTCTGCCGGAAAACCTTCTACTTTTGGATAGGCTGTAAAAACGGCTTTGACTTTCTTGCTTAAAATTTTATTGGTTACTCCAGCGTGGGCATTCTGTTCCTGTATGAAGATGGGAATTCCCATTTTACTTGCTTCATAAAGGGCAGGGCCGCTGGCAAATCCTCCGGTTCCCACTGCAAAATCAGGAGCAAAGGCTTTGATTATTTTTTTGGAGCGGGATAAGCTTTTCAGAATTTTGAAAGGCAGTCCCAAATTGGATAACAGGTTTCCTCTGTCGATTCCGGCGATATCAATTCCTTCTATTTTGTAGCCAGCCTGCGGCACTTTTTCCATTTCCATTTTTCCGTTGGCCCCAATGAACAAAAATTCTGCATCAGGAAATCTTTTTTTGATTTCATCAGCAATAGCGATAGCCGGGAAGATGTGTCCTCCTGTTCCTCCGCCTGATAATACTATTTTTAATTTTTTGTTCATTTATATAAATTTTGAGATTGCTTCGTCGCTTTCGCTCCTCGCAATGACATTACGCAATATCGTTTATTTCTGCTATGCTTTGTTTTTTGCCCATTCCTTCCTCATCATAAATCTGTATTCTTGAGCTTATATTCAGAATAATTCCTAGCTGCAGGTAGGTAACGAGCATGGAGGTTCCTCCGTAGCTTATTAGTGGCAGAGGCTGTCCTGTTACGGGGATCAGATTCACAGCTACGGCAATATTTACGGCGAGCTGTATAAAAATCATTACTCCGAGACTGAGGACCAGCAATGATCCGAAGAATGCCGGCATCTTGCTGGCTATCATTACAATCCTTATCATCATGATGAGATAAAGGCTGATCAGGAAAGCGGCCCCAATGACACCATATTCTTCTACAATAACGGCAAAGATAAAGTCGGAAGCAGACTGTGGTAGCATTTGTTTTAATGCACTTTTTCCAGGTCCCATTCCGGTAATTCCACCGTGTACGATGGCTGCCTTTGCCTGCATTACCTGATAATTTTTGGCTTTTACACTTTCATCATCGGTATCTGTTGATTTTGCCTTGCTTGATGTAAAGGTCTCTACACGGCTCATCCATGTATGAACACGGTTTCCTCCAATCATATTGGTATTTAAGGCAATCAGCAGAAATAATACTATAGCCACAAATGAAGCTGAAATAAAGCCTGCAATATACTTCCAGTGAAGCTGTCCGATGACCAGAACAACTACAGAAACCATTAAGATCATTAATGCTGTAGATCCGTTATCTTTCGCAACGAGTACAAAAACAAGAAGAATAGGTCCGAAAATATACATGATATTTTCTATGGGCAGTCTTTCTCTTGTTATCTTTTTTGTTAAATACCGGCACAAATAGATAATCAGCATTAAAAAGGCAAATGATGACGGCTGGAATGAGATAGGTGTTCCGGGAATTTTCAGCCATCTTGAGGCACTGGCTCCATCAATGGTCTGACCGGTAAACATGGTGACAACCAATAAAACAACCATCAGGCCGAGTAAAATACTGCTGAGCTTTCCGATGTATTCATATTTTACGGTTCCTGCCAGTCTCATGATTCCTAATCCTAAGACTACAAAGAACATATGTTTGATAACGTGGCCTGTAGTGGTCCCGTTATTAACGATATATTCCAGATTTGAACTAGCAGAGTATACGGGGAAAATAGAGAAAATGGAGATCACAAGAATGACCATCCAAAGTACTTTATCGCCCTTTAGAAATTCAAATCTGCTTTCTGTGTTCTGTTCGTCCATAATATTGTCTTGATGTATAAAGTACCATGTATTTTGTACTGCCTACATTTTATTTTAATACCTGCTCTTTAAACTGGTTTCCTCTGTCTTCATAGCTTTTGAACAAATCAAAGCTTGCGCAACATGGAGACAGAAGGACGGTATCGCCTTTTTTGGCCAGTGATTTTGATATTTCCACTGCTTTTTCCATGCTTGAAGTATCATAAATAAATTCTTTTTTATCTTTAAAGAAATCTATAATCTTCTTATTGTCGATTCCTAAGCAAACAATTGCTTTTACTTTTTTCTTAACTAAATCCTCAATTTCGGTATAGTCATTTCCTTTATCCAATCCGCCCACAATCCATACGGTTGGGGTTTTCATACTTTCCAAAGCGTAGTATGTGGCATTGACGTTGGTTGCCTTACTGTCATTGATGTATTTAACACCATCAATTTCAGAAACAAACTCCAGTCTGTGCTCTACCGCCTGGAAAGTCATTAATGAGTTTCTTATACTTTCATTGTTGATTTTCAATATCTTACCGGCAATTGATGCTGCTAAGCTGTTGGCAACGTTATGGTTTCCCATCAGAGATAATTCTTCAATTTTCATTGAGAAATCATCTTTTACTTTTACTACAATGCTGTCATCATTGATGAATCCCCCTTCCGTTAGTTTTTCTTTTGTTGAGAAAGGAATCATCTTGGCTTTTATTTCAAGCTTTTCAAGAAGGTTTTTGCTCATTTCATCATCTTTATTATAGATGAAGAAATTGTCATTTTCCTGATTTTCAGCAATTCTGAATTTTGCCAATGCATATTCTTCATAATTGTAGTTATACTGATCCAGGTGGTCCTGGGATAAATTCAGCAATAAAGAAATATAAGGTCTGAAGTTCTGGATATCATCCAACTGGAAAGAACTTACTTCCAGAACATAATATTCATAATTTTCATCGGCCACCTGTTTGGCAAAACTGTACCCGATATTTCCTCCCAATCCTACATTTAATCCGTCATTTTTCAGGATATAGTAGATCAGAGAGGTAGTAGTTGTTTTTCCGTTGCTTCCGGTAATAGCAATGATCTTAGCGTCTGTAAATTCAGAAGCAAATTCAATTTCAGAAGAAAGTCTTATTCCTTTCTCATGAATTTTATAGATAATCTCAGCCTTTTTAGGAATTCCCGGGCTTTTTACAATCCAGTCTGCATTGAGAATTCTTTCTTCGTCGTGCGATCCTTCTTCAAATTCAATTTCATTTTCGGTAAGAAACTGCTTGTAATTATCTTTAATGACTCCTTTGTCTGAAAGAAACACTTCCAAACCTTTCTTTTTAGCCAAATATGCAGCTCCACATCCGCTTTCTCCTCCTCCTAAAACAACTATTTTCATATTCTTTTTTTGTAAAATGTACAATGTAAAAATGTATTAATGTAATCTGGTTTTTTAAGATTAATACTTTCTACGCTTGACAATATTTATCTCATTTTTAAGGTGATCAGACATACAATAGCCAGTATTACACCGATGATGATCATTCTGTTCACGATTTTGCTTTCGTGGAAGCCATCTTTCTGATAATGGTGGTGTAATGGTGACATTTTGAATAGTCTATTGTTTTGGGCATATTCCAGCCCATATTTTTTCTTTCTGTATTTGAAAACAACTACCTGAAGCATAACAGACAGATTTTCAATTAAGAAGATTCCACATAATACGGGAATCAATAATTCTTTTCTTAAAATAATAGCTAAAACGGCAATAACTCCGCCCAGCATTAAGCTTCCGGTATCTCCCATAAAGACCTGTGCGGGGTAAGTATTGTACCAGAAAAATCCAATAACCGCTCCTACCATTGCAACGGCAAAAATGGTGGTTTCACCCATATTCGGGAGGAACATGATATTGAGATAATCTGCAAAGATGATGTTCCCGGAAAGGTAGGCAAAAAGGGCCAGCGTGAGGAGTATGACCACACTTGTTCCTGCTGCGAGACCATCTATTCCGTCAGTGATGTTGGCTCCGTTTGAAACGGCGGTTACAATGAAGATGACGATAGGGATAAAGACAACCCATGCCCATTCGTGGGCATCTTTATCATTCATCCAAAACAAAATTCCGCTGTAATCGAACTCGTTGTTTTTTGCAAAAGGTACGGTGGAAACAGTAATTTTTTCAGTAGGCATAAAGTTTTGCTCTACATTGTTTCTGTTGACTACTTTTGCATCAGCGTATTTTCTTTTAACGGTGATATCAGGGTGGAAATACATGGTAACCCCCACAATTAATCCTAATCCAACCTGGCCTACAATTTTGAACTTACCGCTCAGCCCGTCTTTATTTTTCTTGATTTTCTTTAAATAATCATCGAGGAAACCAATGGCTCCCATCCAGAACATTGAAACCAATAACAGGACAATATAAACATTGGTAATTCTTGTAAACAGTAATACGGGAATAATGGTTGCCAGAATGATGATAAGACCTCCCATGGTAGGAGTACCTTCTTTTTGTTTCTGGCCATCTAACCCAAGGTCACGTACCAGTTCTCCCATCTGTTTTGTTCTCAGGTAGTTGATGACCCTTTTTCCATAAACAAGAGCAATAATCAGAGACAAAAGTACAGCCATTCCGGCACGGAAGGAGATGTATTTCAACATTCCTAATCCCGGAACATGGATTCCATGGTTGGTTAAATATTCGTATAGATAGTATAGCATGTTTCTGTTTTTTATTATTTAAAAATTTAATTTATTTAAAGATTTAAAGATTGGGCTTCTCAATATTTTCACTTAAATACTTAATGAATTTTGATATGTTTGAAGAAACTTCTCTTGAAAGGGCAATAATTTCTTCAGCTTTACTTTCGTCACCTAATTTTAATCTTTTACTTACAATCAGCATGCTTTTAACTTCAGCACAGCTGCCTTTTGCAATTTTTAAATATCTAATAAATTGTCTGTTGTTATTATATTCAGAGCCTTCCGCAATATTATTACTAATAGAAAAACTCGCTCTTTTTATCTGGTTGTTAAATTCAAATTCTTTTTCAAAACTTTGATTTTGAAGGAATATATAGACTTTTTCAATAAGATCTAAACTTTTGATATATACAGGGAAATTTTCAAAATTCTTTGTCATTATCAAATTTTTAAATTTTTAAATAAATTCAATCTTTCAATTTATTTACTCATTAATTTCCAAAGCTCATTAATTACTTCTTTGTCATCAAAATGATGTTTTACACCATTGATCTCCTGATAATTTTCGTGGCCTTTTCCGGCAACTAAAATAATATCTTTAGGTTCTGCAAACTTTATAGCCATTTTTATAGCTTCTCTTCTGTCGGGAATTGAAGTGTATTTGCTGAAGTTTTGAGATTCAACACCTGCTTCAATTTCTTTTATAATCTGTCCTGGCTCTTCAGTCCTCGGATTGTCTGAGGTGATGATAGCCAATGTTGATTTTTTAGTCGCGATATTTCCCATTTCAGGTCTTTTGGAGTGATCTCTGTCACCACCACAGCCAAAAACAGTGATTAATCTTTCATTTTTTGTTCTGATATCGTTAATGCTGTCCAGAATATTTTCCAATGCATCCGGAGTGTGAGCATAATCTACGATAAAGAAGATTCCACCATCTGATTTGAAGGTTTCAAATCTTCCGGAAACTCTTTTTAATGTACTGATCGCCTGAAGGATCTCATCCTGTTCAAAACCAAGCTCTTGTACAATTCCGAAAACAAGCAGCAGATTGTAGACATTGAATTTTCCAGTCAGGGTTGTCCAGAATTCTTTTCCGTTAAAATTCAGCAGCATTCCGTTGAAATCAACTTCTAAGATTTTTCCGTGATAGTCTGCCATTGTTTTCAAAGCATAAGATTTCTTCTGTGCCTTTGTATTCTGAAGCATTACAGAGCCATTCTTGTCATCTACATTTGTGATGGCAATAGCGGTATCTTCTAATTGATCGAAGAATCTTTTTTTTGTTTTTAAATATTCTTCGAACGTTTTATGGTAATCTAAATGATCATGGGTAAGATTAGTAAAGCCTGCTACTTTGAAATGTAGGCCTTCAATTCTGTTTTGAGCAATTCCGTGGGAACTTACTTCCATAAAGGCAAATTCACATCCTTTTTCAACAGCATCGGCTAAAATTTTATTAATAGTAATCACATCCGGGGTCGTATGGGTTGCCGGAATGATTTCTTCTCCAATTCTGATCTCAACAGTTGACAATAAAGCAGCATCATAACCCAGGTTTTTGAAAACATCAAAAAGAAGGGTGGAAACAGAAGTTTTACCATTGGTTCCTGTAACGCCTACCAGTTTCAGTTTCTGAGAAGGATTTCCATAGAAATTAGAAGCAAAGTGACCTAAAGCTTTAGAAGCGTCTTTTACTTTTATATAAGTTACATTTTCAGCCAATACTTCAGGAAACTCCTCGCAGACGATTGTGGTGGCCCCTTTTTCAATAGCGGATGTGATGAATGAGTGACCATCCACCACTGTTCCTCTTATAGCTATGTAAAGAGCGTTTTCTGTAATCTTTCTGCTGTCGAACACCAATTCCTTAACCTCACGGTTGTTATCACCGTGGATTTCTATTACTGGGATTCTGTTTACTAATTCTGTTACTGTCATTTTTTATCAACAGGATTTCATCCTATCTTTTGTTAAATCGTCCCTTTGGGACTCTGTTTCTATTTAATGTTGCAGAGACAAATAAATTCTCTGGTTCTTACTGATTGTTGTGCCTTCTAATGGGAATTGTTCTTTTATCCTTCCCACTCCCTTATAGTCTACACGGTATCCTAAATTCTCCAGTTGCGGGATTATATTTTTACCAATTAATCCGACTACATTGGGCATTTGTTTATTATTTACGGCTACTTTTACATTAGGCTCCACCATTTTATTAAGGTTAACCTTTTTGTCCACCAGCATTTCTTTTTCAATATTTTGAGGTGTTTTCAGGAATGTTTTTCCTGCAATTTCTTTAAACACCGGTGCGGCTACAGGTCCTCCGTAAAATCCTATGGAGGTATTGGGCTCACTTACCATTACATAGCATGTATATTTTGGTGCGTCTGCGGGATAGAATCCTGCGAATGAAGCCCTGTATTTCATAGGTCCCGGAAGCCAGTATTCAAACCTTGCGGTTCCTGTTTTTCCGGCCATTTTAAGGTTCGGGGTGAAGATACTTCTACCTGTTCCTTTTTCTACCGCTTTGGTTAGGGCATTGGTCATCATTTTAATCGCTTTTTCTGAAGCCATTTTATTGACCATTACTTCGGGTTTTGCATTATACATTACCTTTCCATCTTTCATAATTTTGTCGATGAATAAAGGTTTAAGCATTTTACCACCATTGGCAACCCCGTTATAGAAAGTGGTTAACTGCAGCAGGTTGATGTTTGAAGAGTATCCGTAAGAGATAGAAGCTAATGTTGCGGCATTCCATCTTTTGTTTTGTGGCGTTACAATTTTCGGTTTTGTGATTCCCGGAAGTTCAATGTCCATTTTGTCGAATAATTTCCAACGTTTTAAATGATCAAGGAAAATCTGCGGCTTTTCAGCATAGTATTTTGTAATCAGTTTTGAGGTTCCCACGTTACTGGATTTAGCTAAAACATCACTAATGTCATAAGTTCCTCCACCATGCCCGTCTGAAATTCTTTGTTTTGCATACGTCCAGACTCCGTTTCCTACGTTTACAGTTGTATTTTCATCAATAAAGCCGTCATCCATTGCGGCTAGAAGAGAAATGGTCTTAAAGGTAGACCCCGGTTCGATATTGTCTTTCAGTGCATAGTTGTAAGAATCCTCATACTCTCCTGATTCTGTTCTTCTTAAATTAACGAGTGCACGTACTTTTCCTGTTTCCACTTCCATGACGATTACGGTGCCATGTTTAGCCTCAAAGTGAATCAACTGTTTCTCCAGTGCAGAGTGTGCAATATCTTGAATTCTAAGATCTAAAGTAGTGTAAACATCTTCGCCGTCTACGGGTTCCTGAACTTTCCAGAAGTCAATCGGTTTCCACTGGGAAGAATTAATTCTTTGCTCCAGCCTCTTTCCGTCAGTTCCTGTTAAATATTTTGAGAAGGCTCCTTCAAGTCCGGATTTAAGTTCTCCGTTATCCATACCAATCGTTCCTGAACCGATTTCTGAGGTAGCAAGTTCCCTTTTGTAGTTTCTGTCAACGATAAAGCCCCCTTTATTTTTACCTCTTTTGAAGATCGGGAAGTTTCTGATCCTGTCGTACTGGTCAAAATCAAGCCCCTTTACCAAGGTATAATATTGGTTTTTCTTTTTCTTCTGTTCGTCAAATTTCTGTCTGAATTCTCCTCTGGACTTTCCGAACATTTTGCTTAAAGAATCTGTGAGTGCCCCGATATTGTTGCTGTAGATAGTATCTTTCATCGTTTTGAAGTCAAGATAAATATCATAACGCATTACAGTTGTAGCGAGGATAGAGCCGTCGGAGGCAAATAGATTTCCGCGTGCCGCTTTTAAAGTGGCTTCACGGTAGTTTTTATTGATGTAATCGTCTTTAATTTCCTGAACATTAGTATTTTGGAGGATTACGATCCTTGCCAAGAACATTACAAACACGCACAAAGCCACCACTGCGAAGAGGTAGCCCCATCTTAACGTTTTTTTACGTTTATTGTCGTATTCATTTTGCTTTTGCATCTGTACTGTCCAGTTTTATTAGCAATTTATGAGGATGATTTTCGAGGGTCATTAATGAGTCCCTTGCGACTTCTTTCCCCAGTTCCGATTCCATTTTTACTTTGATCAGCTTACTCTGGGCGTAAGCATTTCTCGATTTATATTCTTCTGTTTCTTCCTTTAAGGCATTGACAATCTTAATTTTCTTGTTGACGAGATGATTGCTGTAAATCATGGCCATCATCAGCACAAACAACAATAAGAAATACCGGTAATGTATTTTTATTTCATCACGGTTGAGGAAGTTTCCTTTTATAATATCTATAAAGGTGAGCTTCTTCTGTGGGCGATTTGTTGTTCTTTTTGCCAAATTATTATTATGTCAATTTGCTTCGCAGTGAATCCACTTTGTTTGTTAATGGCTGAATGTTTATTTTATTAAAACTGACCATTAACCATTCACTATTTTTATACTTTTATTCCAGTTCTCATTTTTGCACTTCTTGCTCTTGAGTTTTCTTCAATCTCCTTTTCATCGGGGATAATCGCTTTACTCTTGATCAGTTCAAATGCCTTTTTATAATTTCCGTAGATATCTCTTGCCGGTTCTCCTTCAAACATTCCATTTTTCAGGAATCTTTTTACCAGACGGTCTTCCAAAGAATGGTAAGAAATAACAACTAGTCTTCCTTCCGGTTTTAAAACATTGTAAGCCTGAACCAGCATTTCTTTTAAAACCTCCAGTTCCTGGTTTACTTCAATTCTTATCGCCTGAAAAAGTTGTGCATAGAATTTATTGACCTTATGAGGAGGGATATAGCTGAAAAGCTTTTTCAGATCCTCTGTGGTTTCTATGGTTTTTGTTTTTCTGTGATGAACGATTTCTCTTGCCAGTTTTCTGGCTTCTCTTAATTCTCCGTAATGGTAAAAAAGATCGGCAAGCTCTGCTTCTTCATATTCATTGATCACTCTTTTGGCATCCAGATTCTGCATAACATTCATTCTCATGTCCAAAGGAGCATTACTTCTGGTAGAAAATCCTCTGTCTGCTTCATCGAATTGGTGAGATGAAACACCTAAGTCTGCCAAAACACCATCAACCTGAGGAGCTCCATACATTAATAATGAGTTTTCCAGAAATCTGAAATTCTGATTCACTAATGTAAATCTTGGGTCATCAATTGTATTTTTAAGTGCATCCAGGTCCTGGTCAAAACTAAACAGTTTTCCTTTTTCAGAAAGTCTGCTTAGGATTTCCCTTGAGTGGCCACCTCCTCCAAAGGTGCAGTCTACATAGATTCCGTCAGGATTCGTCACCAAATCATCTACACTCTGCTTCAACAAAACGGGGTTATGATACATGCTTAATTGTGTTTTATTAAAATATACTAATAACCATCACAGCTATTCTTCATCGAAAGAGCCCATTACATCCTCAGCAAGGCTTGCAAAATCAGTTTCGTTGGTGACTATTACCTTTTCATAAGCCTCTTTATCCCAAATTTCAAAAAGCTCTCCGGCGCTGGTAATCACAATATCTTTCTGAAGATTTGCGAAATGGGTCAGGTCTTTTGAAATTTGTAATCTTCCAGCATTATCCAACTCTACTGTTTTTACGCCTGCTGTAAACATTCGTATGAAATCAGCATTCTTTTTTATGAATCTGTTCAGTTTATTAATTTTGCCCATCAGTTTATCCCATGCATTCATAGGGTAGACTTCCAGACAAGGTTGAAACACAGATCTTTTGACTACAAACGCCTTATCGTCGAAGTTTTCCATCTGTTTGATTAAAGATGAAGGAACTTTTAGGCGGCCTTTGTCGTCAATTTTACACTCATATGTTCCAATGAAACTTTTCATTTGGGACAAATTTATATAATAATTTCCAAAATTTCCCACTTTTCCCCACTTTTTGACTCAATGTTAATAAGTTTTATTAAAGATTGAATTTCGATTGTATAAATGCCTGACCTGGAATGGGTTGCTAAATGTGTTATTCAGGCCATAATAAAGAGGTTTCGAAAAAAAAAGTTAAAAAGGAGAATATTATATTATTTTTATCTTAAATTAGGATAAT
The DNA here is from genome assembly GCF_918698085.1 of Chryseobacterium sp. Bi04. GTDB lineage: Bacteria > Bacteroidota > Bacteroidia > Flavobacteriales > Weeksellaceae > Chryseobacterium. Next base: position 278,041 of record NZ_CAKKLP010000001.1, on the reverse strand, counting down.
CAAAATATTTTTGAGGTTTAATTTGTATTTTTGCAAAGCTTCATTAAAGCGTTTTATGATATTTAGTACAAAAAAAGAAAAGAAATATTCCTATGTAGAGGCGGGAGAAGGACATCCATTGGTGCTGTTGCACGGATTAATGGGTGGTTTGAGTAATTTCGATAAAATGGTAGATTTTTTTTCGGACAGGGGTTTTAAGGTGTACGTGCCTCAATTGCCTATCTACGATCTGCCGGTACTCAATACGAATCTTACCACCATAGCAAAATATATTATCAAGTTTATAGAAAGCCATATTTCGGGACCGGTAACTATTGTAGGAAACTCAATGGGAGGTCATGTAGGGCTTATTTTAACATTGGCAAGACCGGATCTGGTGAAAAATCTTGTTCTGACTGGAAGTTCAGGATTGTATGAAAGGACATTCGGGGATAGTTTTCCCAGAAAAAATGACCGTTCTTATATCAGAAAGAAAACGGAAGAAGTTTTTTATGATCCTAAAATTGCCACTGAAGATCTTGTAGACGAGGTATTCGGGGTAGTTAATGACAGAATGAAGGGAATAAAAACCGTCATGCTGGCCAGAAGTGCTATTAAACACAATATGTTGAATGATCTTCCCAAGATAGTGACACCTACCTGTCTGATCTGGGGAAAACAGGATAACGTAACTCCTCCGGAAGTAGCCGAAGACATGCACAAGTTTATCCCAAATTCAGATTTATTTTGGATAGATCAGTGTGGGCATGCTGCCATGATGGAAAAGCCAGATGAATTCAACGAAATTCTCTATAGCTGGGTAAAAGATAAAGTTTAAATACATAAATAACCATTAAGAACTTCTTAATGGTTTATTTTTCTAAAATATATTCAAAATGATTATTAAGACAGCAGATTTTGTAAAGAGTAGTGGAAAATGGCAGGAATGCCCTGAACCGAATATTCCGGAATATGCTTTTATCGGAAGATCTAATGTAGGAAAATCCTCATTGATCAATGCCATGATGAATCATAAAGATCTGGCTAAAACTTCACAGACTCCGGGAAAAACCCAGCTTATCAATCATTTTCTTGTGAATGAAAACTGGTATCTTACGGATTTACCGGGGTATGGTTATGCTAAAGTTTCAAAATCTCTGCGAAAAGATTTTGAAAAGCTGATTACCAATTATATTTTAAACAGAAGAAATCTTGTTAATCTTTTTGTATTGGTAGACTCCAGACACAGCCCTCAAAAGATTGATTTGGAATTCATCCAATGGTGCGGAGAGAGCGGAGTTCCGTTTTCTATTGTTTTTACAAAGGTTGATAAGCTGAAACCTAATGTAGCCATTCAGAATGTAGAGAACTATAAAAATGAGCTGTATAAAACATGGGCAGATTTACCGGAACTTTATGTGACTTCTGCGGAAAAGAAATCAGGCTGCGATGAGATTCTGAATTTCATCCAAAAAACGAATGAATTTTTAATAAATAATCATGTAAGTTTCGATGAGTAATATAATCTGGAAAATTAAAACTTTTGAAGAGTTTACGGTTCCTGAGTTGTATTCAGTATTAAAAGCACGCATCGATGTTTTTGTTATTGAGCAGAACTGCCCTTATCCTGACCTGGATAATTATGATCAAAAAGCAGTGCATATCTGGGCCGAAGAAGAAGGCTAGGTCCTTGCATACTGCCGTGTTTTTGATAAAGGGATCAAGTATGATGAGACTTCATTTGGACGGGTTTTAACCACAGAACAGGCCAGAGGAAAGAGCCTTGGGAAACTGCTGATAAAATATGCTGTAGAAACCATAGAAAACCGTTTTCATACCTCTGAAATTAAAATTTCAGCTCAGGATTACCTGTTGAGATTTTATTCTGAATTCGGGTTTGTGGATACGGGAAAAAAATATCTTGAAGATGATATTCCGCACACGGAAATGATTAGAAAATAAATAAAAGCGGAGAAATTTATTCTTCGCTTTTTTAGATAATTAACTATATAGGCGTGTTTTTAATTTCCTGAAATAATCTTTAAGATAATGGGTTCAAGATTGGACGGAAGGTCGGCAGATTTGATCTGGTATTTTTTGATTTTCATTTCTTTAAACCAATTTTCCCAGTATTCTTTAATCACTCCTTCTTCAAATGGATTGCCTTTCTTTGGATTGATGCCGAGAACAATTACTTCTAAGTTTTTAAGATTATCATTTGCTTTTACAAAGCCATACTCATTTTTCTCAATGACAGTTTTGTAATCAGAAGCAGTAAGCTTCTGTGACCTTATTAAGTTAGGTGTTAAATAAGAGGTTTTTGACTTTTCCGAAAATTTAGAATCATCATGATACATATATCCGTCAGTCAGTATAAACAGAATGTTTCTGTGATCATCTTTAATACAGTAATCGCTGATCTTGTTTTTGAAAAACTCCCAAATATCAGAACCTACAAATGATTTGTCTTTTATAGCCGACTGATAAATGTTTAAGGGTAGCTCTGCATACTTTTTCTCTACGGAATCAAAATAACTTCTTGGAATATCCCTGTTGAAAGAAACTTTTAAGTCTTTTGTGAAGTCATTCATTTTCGGGTCAGAAGGTTCCGGGTTAAAGAAAACCTGCATCTGATCATCATAAGTAATTATTTTTTTTGATTTAATATGATTTAAAAATCCCCTTTCAATAGCTTTAATATATTCCGTGTCGCGTTGGTAATATTCCATTGTAGGGTTCGGATTTGTTTCAGGATCAATTCTATCTGACAAATCAATTAATATACTGACATTGATATTGTTTGAATCAACAATAATAGAATTCTTCTTTTCTTCATTTGTCCCAATTTTTTTCTCTTTACAGCAGGAAACCAAAGAAATAATCATTAATAAATAGAATATCTTTTTCATATTTTACGATTATAAAGATGATAAATAAACTAAATTTTGATTGTCGGAATTAGCACCCACAGTTTCCAGATTGGTATTGTAAGCTGCAATGCAGTCATCAATCATTATTTGTTTCTCCGTTCTTGATACTGCGATTTTTTCACCAATAAAAGTTATCCAGCCTTGAACATACTCTGAAGCATACAGTTTGTAGTCTTTAGTTGGAATAATGACTCCGTCAATGATATTCTGTAGTTCTTCAATTCTACCCCGTGTTTTGATAACAGATTCTTTTATACTTCCGATGTTGGCAAGAATTTCTTCAATTTCCTTCTTCAAAACACTGATCTTCTCCTGAAAGAATTCAACTTTTTTCTGTCTGATTTCCTGTTCGTTTTTGATCTTGTCTTTTTCACGGTGTTCTTTCATTACAAAATCGAAAACGACTCCCCAGATAATATATACAATGAATCCTGCGAAAATGATCCCCCAAAACTGAATTTTGGTAAAAGCTATAGTAAGATCGAAAGGTGGAGAATTAAAAGTTTTATTTAATTCATATAATTTTGATTCAATTTCATAGGCTAAAATGGAGTCGAAAACAAAAGTAACAATGAATAATAATCCCAATTTGATGTAATTGGCCGTTGTTTTATTTTCACCGAACATATGAACCAAAAAACCTAATCCCAAAAATACAAACGGAATTAATGTAACAAATGCTCCTTCAATAACTCCTTCATTCCATGCTTTGCTGAAAGCCTGTGCATCCAAAACACTTTGGATTACGGTACTTTTGGCATCAAAATTTTTAAAAAAAGCGGAATAGGAAGTTGAAATATAAAACGTGAACAAATACAAACTAATAGGAAACAGAAGAATTGCTCCAATCCAAAACTTTGTGGAGGCACCTCTTGTTGCTTTTACATTGTATTTTTCGGGATTTCTCAGAAGATCAAGGATTTCTGACTTTAAGGCTTCAATGGTGTGCTGATGATTTTCAATGTCTATGTTTTTTGTTTTCAGCTGTTCCTCTTTTGTCTCTTGTGATACGCTTAATGCCTTGATTTCTGTTTCTCTGTTTTTTTGTTCGTTGACATAAGATTCTTTCAGTTTTTGTTGTTTTTCAACCATTTCTTTTTCCTCATTCTGAAATTTTGAGTAAACGGCGTCAAGACAGATGGATAGAGTAGAGTGGTTTCCGCTGGTCCGCGAACTGTCTCTGTACCCGGATTCATGATAGGTTCTTTTCCTGCTTTCTTCGGAAGATTCTTCGTTCAGAGCGGCTTCGTTTTTAGAAAACAGTTCCTCCTTAGGCTCTATGGGAACAGACTTTAATTTAAATAAATTTTTTATACTGATGGTATCCATGATGAGTTAATTTTTTAATTCATATAAAATTTCACTTTTATTCTTTCCGATTTTTACGGCTTCAATGAGATAATCTACAATTGCCGTTACGTTTTCTTCCAAAAAACCAAACATCAGAACATACTTTTGCATTGCAGAATATTCGTTCGGAGAAACACTTCCGTCCGCCCATATCATTACTGTGAGATCATACAGATAATCTACTTTTTCTTCAATAGTTTTCGGAATTAATGATTTTAAATTGATCGGGTTTAAAAGGATTTCGTCCAGATTTTTTGATGAAATTCCTCTTTCTTCCGCGCATTTGTATAGCATTTTTAATTCTAAAGCACTGAAATCATCATCACAGATGGCCATTTGATATAACCTTAAGAAGTGAGCTTTGAGGTTTTCCGTTATTTGATTGTTTTCCATGATGGTTATTCTTCTTTTGTTTTTTTAGGATTAATGATTCTGTCTCTTGAAACAGTTCTTTGATGTATTGGCGCCGATTGTTCTGAGATTTCTTCGGTAGCTTCTTCTTCCTCTGTGTGTTCTGCTTTTTTCACGAAATTGATCAATAAAAATAAAACTCCCGTTATAACATCAAGCGGTATCCAAATGTTTTTCCGATACAGATAAATCGGAAACACAGGATTGAAAAGAATGAGAATGACAAGAAAAATTATACTGAAATAATGCTGCTTAAGGCTTAAAGTATTGTATAAAACCAGTAAAGCTCCGATGGAAACAAGAATTCTGAGGAAAGTATAATATTCTATAGGAAGTCTGAAAATACCGATGAAACAACAAAGCGCACAGAAGGTGAGAAATGGTTTCATATTTAAAATCCTGTTTTGAGATTATATTTAGAATTAAACCGGTTTTCAGACATAAAAATAAAAATGAAGAAATCGAAAAATGCAATTAATGCGGGAATGAAAGTCCAGCAAAATACCAGATAAAGTAATCCCATAACAGTTTGGCCTAAGTAAAATCTGTGAATGCCTAATCCTCCCAGGAAAAATGCAAGTAATGCGGTGGTAGATTTCATAATTTAAACTCTTGCTAAAATTTCGTTCTTTTTTATTTCAAACTCTTCAGGAGAAATTATTCCGTTCTCCTTTAAATCTTTTAATTTCTGCAATAAGGCAAAAGGATCTTCATTCTCTATCAGCAATGTCTTTTTTTCCTGCTGAAATTGTGGAGATGGTGTGATAATAGGAGTGACATTGTTTACGGTTACGCCTCCTGCAGAAGCTCTCAAAGTTTCAATATTTTTTTCTCTTCGTAAACCGCGCATTCTTTCTTCCACTTCCTGTGCAAACTGATACAGTTTTCTGGCTTGATTTTTTGGAAGATAATCCATCGTATTGGTATAGTTTGTTGTTGTTCTCATGATAAATGTAGAACCAACAATTCCTTCTTTGATGTGGCAATCCGCTACATCTACCCAGCTGTAATCCTGAAAATCCATTGATAAGCCGAAGGTTTTTGGCCTGCAGAAAATAATTCTTCTGTTAGTTAAGGCAATACAATCAGGAGATAAATTGATAACAGGTTTCTTTTGAACAGCTATATATTCTACAGCTTCCTGTAAGGTGAGAAGGCTGTTGATTCTTCCTAAAAGCTTTTCAACAGCTTGAGGATCCTGTTCTTCATTTAAGAATTTCTTTAAGTTCATATTATTTTGTTTTTTGATTATTGTATGTTTTTATTGAAGATGTACCCTTTTTTTTCACTTGATTTTACCTGCACCCTGTACCAAGAGCCTTCTTTTGCAAGCTGAATCAATTGGGTGTTTTTGGGAACAGTTGTTATTACTTTAGATTTAAATGATGGTCTTTCGTAAATATTTATCGCTTCAATTCCCGCCATATATCTGTTGCTGGAGCTAATATTAACCTTATCAATAAATACTTTTGGCGGCTTACCAGATTCAATTTTTGAGGATTTATAAGAATCTGAAGATTTGTGTTTTTTATATTTACTTTTAGTGGAGCTGCCTGAAGATGAGTTTCTTCCAGAAGATTCGCCACGACAGACACCACAAGTTCCACCACTGTTGCAGTGCCCGCACCCTGAACAATTTGAACAGGCGGTGCAATAGGCCGAACCCGTACATCTTCCAAAGTGTCCTATGTTGTCATTGGCTTTAAAGCAAGCATTTAAAAGAAATAAGCTGAAAGAAAGTACGATGAATGGGATTAATTTTTTCATGGGTATCATTTTTTAGGAATAATTTTCTAATGTCTGATGAAGTTGGCTCCTATAATTGTAGATTTCATCAAGAGTATTTAATAGAACCTTTTCTCCCGCCTCCTTTCCGTTGTGAAAAGTTTCTAAATATTTATTCGTTGTATTAAAATGTAATCTGCAAAGTGGCTTTCTGTTGTTATCATCCAACAGAATCCCGAAGTAGGATAAAGTATCTCTGTAAGCAATTCTCGAAGACGGAATTTTTTCTCTCAGAATGGCTTTTACAATTTGAAATCCTTCCAGTTCTTCTTCTGTGGTGACAATTTTAGAATCATTATTCTCATCGATAGGCTGTGATGTTTTTATATCATCTTCTCTTTTTTCTATTTGTTCATTAATGCTCAATGCGGATTTTAACCGAAAACTGATGGATTCATTAATAGAAGTCATTAAAGCTTTTTTAGCATATTCTTTGAAAGAAACCATTCTATTTGCTGTTAAAGGCTTTTCAAAAAAACGGTTCACTAAAAGCTTTACCATTTCATCAGACGGATTTTCGATCTCTTTTTCGAATTCTTTTCTGATGGCTTTGATGTATTTTAATGCTTCTGCAGAATCGAGAATGCTTTCCAGATTATAATCTTTCTTTGTGAAGCTTTCCAGAATTTTAATGGAACTGTCTTTTAGGTCTTCAATATTAATAGTGAAAAACGGTTTTTCATCCATGATATTGGGCTTCTCCAAATCTGTATAAAAGTTGTAAACTATTCCATTGGTTAAAACTCCAAATCTGGTTTTCGAAACGTGATAATACCTATGGAGCTGAGAATTATGGGCATCAGCACTTTCTTTCCAATGTTTACATTCAATAATGAAAATGGGTTCATCATTATTTTTGATTACATAATCTACCTTTTCTCCTTTCTTTGTTCCGATATCACAAACATGTTCGGGGACAACTTCAGTAGGATTGAAAATATCATAACCCAGGATCTGTATGAAAGGCATCACAAAGGCATTTTTTGTAGCTTCTTCAGTACCAATTTGCTCCTTTAGGCCTGTTACTTTTTGATGTAACTGTTCCAGTTTTATTTTAAGATCCATGGTTTTAATTTTTTAAAGTTTCATCAATGATTTCTGCGTTAGCTGCATTATTTTTTACAGAAGTAATTCCGTTTTCCATACCAGATTTTGTACTATACAACGGGCTTTTACCAATAATTTCTCCATTTCTGGCTTTAAGAACAAAATAATCTTTGTTGTTTACGGCCTCGCGTCTGTCATATCTTGAATCTTCCTGTGAATTGACTTTTACAGATTCTATTCCTTTTTGGCATGACGCCTTCTGGACATATCCTTCGCTGGTTAAAATAATTTCTCCGTTTCCGGCTTTCATATTGAATTGATACTCGTTGTTGACTCTTTGTGTGATTACAAATTTTCCCATGATTACTATTTTTTATTTTTAATGAATCTTTCTGAAACTTCCGTTTCATTAAGAACTTCTTGATTAGGTAAAATGATTTGAATTTCTCCAGAAAGATTTTCTATGATGTAAGCACCAGATCTGCAGTTTTTAAAACGATATTTGAACGCTTTTAAACCTGAAATAAATCCATCATTGATTGTTCTTTCGTAGACGTATTTGGAACAGCTGGTTCTGAAAATGCATTTCCTTCTTTTTGCTGGAGGAATTACCATCCAATACATTTTAATAAGAAGAATTAGCAGGCTTTTCATTTTCTTCCTTTGTAAAAACAGCCATTTGATATGAAGTCATATAGCCTGGTTTCTGACCAAGACCAAAGCAGCCATCAACAGGTTGTATATAGGTAGATACACTTTCCAACCTTACATATTCCCAGCCGTTATTGGTATGAATTTTTATTAAATTGTCAAGTTGCTCTGCAATATTTTTTGCACTCATATTTTGTTGATTGGCAGTTGCAACAAATGGTATTACTTTGTATTCCATAATTGTTTATTGTTTTAACACTTCAAAAATATGAGCATTACATCTTGATCCATTACGGAAAACCATAAACTGAAATTACTTCATAAAAAAACCTTCCAGAAATGCTGAAAGGTTGGTTTTTAGTTTTTAATAAATAACAAGTTATATAATGCCAATGTCTTTGCATATAACGATCAATTCAATATTGTTTTTGGCTCCAAGTTCAAAGCGGAGATCATTTAACCTTTTTTCTATGGCACTTCTGCTGTCAGGGGTTATTTTATTTTCTTTAAAATATATTTCAATTTCACTTTGTTTCCACCCCTTAGAAAGAAGCTCAATAAGGGTTACATCATATTCTGTAAACCCAAAGGATGTGTTTCGGATAGAATTTAAAATCTCTTGTGGAATAACGGTTTCACCGGAAAAAACCTTCTTAATTGTATTTCTTAGATCTTTACCGTCATTTCTTCCCTTGCTTACAAAACCATTGATATTCTGTATTTTAAAAAGATCATCAATGATTTTAGGTTTCTTTTCTATCGAAAATGCAATAATCTTCAAACCAGGTTGAATTTTTTTTACCTCTTCGATCAACCTCTGACCGGAATTGATTGTTTGCTCTATATGATCTTTATCAAAAGATAAGTCTGTAATTAACAGATCGTAAGGAATATTGTTTGTAGCTGCTGTTTTTATTTTTTGTAAGGCATCGTCACAATAATTTACAAAATCAAAATTCTGAATCTGTAATTCTGTAAGTGTATTTACAACTCCTAGATTCCTGACTTCGTGATCTTCGGCTATAAGGATTTTTTTAAACATATTTTGGTTGTATTGGAATGGTTATTCGAACAATTAATCCACCTGTAGGATTTTTTTCAAAAATAATATCTCCTCCTATGCTTTCAATACGGTTTTCCGTATTATGGATTCCCGTCCCTTTTTGATAGTTTAAATCATTGATTCCTATGCCGTTATCTGTGTATCTTATTTTTAAGCAATGATTGTCTTTCTCAAATTTTACAGAAGCTAGTTTTGCGTGGCTGTGTTTTTTCATATTTACAAGAATCTCTCTCAAAATATAGTAAACCTCAAGCTGTGTATTATATGAAATATTCTCCCAGATGCTCTCTTTGTATCCTACGGGTAAAACTTTCTGCACATCAGAAGAATAGGAGGTCATCATATTGATAAAGCGTAATGCAAAATCTTTCTCTGCCATATTCTCATGAGAAATATCTCTGGATTCTTCATACATTTTTTCAATATCGTTAAGAATTCTTGTTTTGTCCATGTTAGGGTTATTCTGAACATCAATCATCATGTGGTAAAGCCCGTTGGCTACCACATCGTGAACCTTTTTAGACATCTTCAGTTGCGTGTTTTTTACTTCAAGCTCCTTTTCCTGCTGAAGCCTTTTTTTCCTCCTTCTATACCAAAATAAGCCACCAATTAAGGATAAAGACAAAGCACCTATACCAATATTTTGATAGAGGAGCTGAACTTCTTTCTCTGCTTTCTGGAATTTTAATGTTTGATTCTCTGTATTCTTTTTTTCTACATCGTACCTTATTGTTGCAAATTGATTTTTTGCCTTATTTCTTGCAATTTGTACACTATCATTTAATTTTTGGAACTCTTCAAAATAGACCAAATTATTATTAGGAGTTAGATTTATTATTTTTTGTAATGCCTGGAGCTGATCCTCGAAACTCTTATTTTTTTTAGCAGTATTCAGCATTTGCTGAGCATAGTACAACGCTTTCTTTTTGTCAGAATAAAAATAATAATTAGCTAATGTAGCATAGCTTGAATTCTCATCTATGCTGCTATTATTTCTTTTCCTTATTTCCAGCGCTCTATTAAATTCAAAAAGAGGATTGTAGTTTTTATCATCATAATATTTTGCTCTTGCTAAGTTATTGATGACCATTGCGTATTTTAGACTGTCTGTCGTTGGCAGCGCTAGCTGTATGTTTTTAATCGCTTCTTTATATTTTTTTAAAGTGATCAAAGCTGCTCCGAGATTATTTTGAAACATATACTTATCTTCTTTAATATTGGTATATTGAATAGCCTTTTTATAATATTTGATGCAGTTATCAAAGTCATAAAGATAAGAGGAACAGATCGCCATGTTATTAAAATTTGAAGCTGATGTTCGCAAACTTATATTGTCTGTTTTATTTTCTAAATAACGATCGGCTTCAAGAGAGGTTTCAATACTTCCATAGTAATCTCCTTTTTGTTCTTGTAATATTGCCATGTTTACCAATGCTCTAGCAACTCCGGTTGAGTCTTTTGCCTCAAAATACAAGTTTTTAGCCATGTTAAAGTAATAGAATGGGTTACCAGTTGTGTCACTTTTAGCTATTTTATAATAAACTTCAGCATCTGTAATACTTTCTTTTTCTGATTTTTTGCTATTACAGGAGAGTAATAGGATTGATAAGGAGATAGTAAAGAGTTTTTTCATGGAGATTACTTTGTAGTATCCAAAGTAAAGAAAAAGAACAGATTGTACAATCTGTTCTTTCATAATGATTAAGGTTGGCTATAAGGGGGTGGAACTTGTCCTGTATTTCCTCCTGTGTTTCCTCCGTTTCCGTGACCATTTCCGTTTCCGCCTCCGTCTGTAATTGGGTCTTCTGTTATTGACATTATTACTGTTGCGTCATTATCACCTGTTGCTGTATGTGCATTATTATTTGAGAATGCTAAACCGAATAGCATTAGTATAATCTGGATCATTTCCTTAAAATTTTTGAAGTTGAAATTGTTTTTCTTCCTCCTGAGAAATCTTGATCTCAGGCTGTACACATTAAAATTTCGAAGCGCTTCTTAATTTTTTGGGAAGTGAACCTTCAAAAACGGAGGAGAAACATCTGCTTCCCAACCCGGAGTTTTCCTCCGTTTTATCTGGTGATTTTGAAATCAGTTTTGTAAATTTGTTTTTGTAATGTTTTGTTTATCACTGATTTTCTGAAGCAAAGATGCGACAAGAAGTGAAGCAGGTGTTAGACAAGACATAGACATCGATAGACAGAAAATGGACAGGATAGACTTACGGAAATCCGTAATGTGGTATGATGGGAAATCATCTATTTTGTAAAGACTGATAAAAACTATATATGTCCAAAATAAAACTACTAATTCATGAGGTATTCAGGCAGGGGGAAGAGGATTCCGGAAAGGAAAAGAAAAATGGAATAGCTCTTTTTTTAAGCGTACACCTGGAGGAAACACTCTATTTTACGATTGCAGATAAAACTCTTGTAAGGTATTATGATGCCTATGTGGCAGAAATTAAGGATAAAATAAATATTGAGTCCTTTAAGCTTGACAAGCTCAGTCAGTACCTGGGGTATAAAGATTTTGCAGACTTCTCCCGGACTTTCACGAAAGAAGATGAACAGGCTAATAAAACCACGATAAAGATTAAGGTGGATGAAGATGAAGAATCTATATCGGAACAAATTTCCAAGCTTGTCATCAATATTACCAATGAACAGCATTTTAAAATACCTGAGTATATCAAGCAGAATGGGTTGGGAATTATGGAAATTGCCCTATTATTATGTCTTGTTACGGGAAGTGTTGTTTTTTCTAATAACAAAAAGGCAGGGCTCTCATTTTTAGCTCCTGTAAAACCGGGTATTGAGAAAAAATATATGTATTGGGATGGAGAAAGATATATGGGAACGGACAGCAGCTATATCAGGCCGGGGCTTACTATTGTAGCAATGAATGAGCATAAATTCCAGTATTTTAAAAAAATCACCAGAAAGGATACCCTGACGGAATTCAACGCACTTGGGAAAACATGGTATTCCAAATACAATAATGGGGTTGAGTTTTTTACGGAGGATGGTATAGACCCCGATAATGGGAGAGAGTTGAGAAAATCTACTCCTTTCATCATCTATAAATATGCAGGTGAGCATAAAGATTCTATAGAGGTATTGGAATAGTTTTTACAGATATTTTACACAAAAAAAGCGAAGATTTCTCTCCGCTCTGTTTTGGTTACTCGATATTCAGCATTCCCAGTTCTCCGAAATGTTTTTTAAATTTCTGTATTTTAGGACCTACCACAGCACTGCAGTAAGGTTGATTAGGGTTGACGTTATAATATCCCTGGTGATACTGTTCTGCCGGCCAGAATTTCTCGAATGGGGCCAGTTCAGTAACATAGGTTCCTGGCCATCTTCCTGATCCCTGAGATATTTTGATCGCTTCTTCAGCTTTAGCCTTTTCAGCATCATCTTTATAGAAAATCACCGAACGGTACTGGGTTCCGATATCATTCCCCTGACGGTTCAGCTGGGTAGGGTCGTGAAGGAAAAAGAAAACATCCATCAGTTGCTCATAAGAGATAATGGCAGGGTCGTAAGTAATCTGTACTACTTCAGCATGATCAGTTGTTCCGGTACATACTTCTTCATAAGTGGGATTTTCCTTGTGTCCGCCGGAATATCCTGAAATAGCAGACTCAACACCCTTCAGCATATTGAAGCAGCTTTCTACACACCAGAAACATCCGCCACCAAAGATGATCTGTTCTAAATTATTGTTGTCCATTGTTAGGGTAATTATGTCATTTAAATATTCTTTTCTTTACCCGTGAAGGGCGTTAAAAAAGCAAATCAAAATTATGAAAAAGTTTTTCATTTGAGCGTAATTTAACGTCTTAAACTCAAATTACAACTATAGATATAGCAAATGATTTTAAGTCTCATTGACCCCAACGAGTACAAAAAATAAACCTCAATCATGTGTAAGAATCAGTGTCATCTATGGTTCCTAAAAAAGAAAAAGCAGCCCATTTGGACTGCTTGTATGATAAAATGTTTGTTCAGTTATTTTTCCCAAACCAAAGCACTTGCCCCTAAGATGGCTGCATCTGCTTCGTCCAGTTCACTGAATACCAATTTTACTTTATTTCTAAAAATAGGAAGAAGGTTTCTTTCCATATGAAGCTTTGCGGGCTTTAAAATAAAGTCTCCTGCCTTAATTACCCCTCCGAATAAAAGGATGGCCTGTGGTGAAGAGAACATCACAAAATTGGCCAAAGCTTCACCTAATTTTTGTCCTGTATATCTGAAGACTTCAATAGCAATAGGGTCTTCTTTTAATGCACATTCGTATACTGTTTTAGAATTAATTTCCTCTTCAGGATACTGGTTCAGCATAGACTCTGCAAATTCTGCCCTCATTTTTTTAGCCGTGATGGTAATTCCTGTGGCAGAGGCATAGGCTTCCAGACTTCCTTCGGAACCTGTACTCCAATGTTTTCTTCCACCTGGTTTTACAATGGTGTGTCCCAATTCCCCGGCAAAGCCATCATGTCCGTAGATTAAGCTTCCATTGGCAATGATTCCGCTTCCTACACCTGTTCCCAGCGTGATCATGATAAAATCTTTCATTCCCCTTGCTGCTCCGAAAAGCATTTCACCTAACGCTGCTGCATTAGCATCATTGGTAACTGTACAGGGTAAATTGAACTTGGCTGTCATCAGCTCAGCAAAAGGAATAACTCCTTTCCAGGGTAGATTGGGAGCCAGTTCTATGGTGCCTTTGTAATAGTTCGCATTAGGTGCGCCTACTCCGATTCCGTCGAAATTTTTTTCCGTCCCGTGTTTTTCCATTAAAGGATAAACGTGTTCATATAAAGCATCGATAAAATCTTCCACTCTGTCATAGGCATCGGTTTTAAGGTTTCCTTTGTCCAGAACTTCTCCACGATGATTGACTACTCCAAATTTGGTATTGGTTCCGCCGATATCAACTCCCAGGGCAACTTGTTTTGATAAATCTATTAATGACATCTCTATTATTAAATTCTAGGGGCTAAAATTATAAAAAAGATTGTATTAATGGATTAAGAACTCAATTTTATTTAAAAATTTAGACTGTTTTTAACGGTTTTTTCTTTTTCCGGCCCCACCATATCATAAATCCTGTTACCGGAAGTGATGCGCAGATAAGACTGACAATAAATGCAATAATCTTGGTAGGAAGACCTAAAATGGATCCCACGTGAATATCATAGTTGGATCCCACTACTTTTTCACCGAAGTTTTTATCTTGTTGATCATGGGTATGGAGCAATTCTCCGGAGTTTTCATCAAAGATCAGACTGCTGCTTTTGTGGTAAGAATAACTAAGGTGTTTTACGTATACCTCAAAGTTGGGATGCTCATGGTCATCCATATGTTCGTGGCCAAGATCTATAGCAAATCCATAAGAATCCGGATATTTCTGTTGTACAGTGCTGATGATTTTATCCAAAGTTCCCTCTGTTCTCAGCTCAATAGGCGCTTTTGTTTTGATGTGTGAAAAATCAGGATATTTTGTCTCCCCTCCGGAGAATAGTACGTAGATCATAGCCTGAACCACAAAGAAAGCATAAAATAAGCCGGTTATAGAAAAAATTAAAGCAAAGATGGAAGCATAAAATCCTAAGACATTATGAAGATCGTAGTTCTTTCTTTTCCAGCTCTTGATGTTCTTCCACTTCAATGCAAAACGTTGTTTTCTTGCTGCTTTATTCTTTGGCCACCACAGGATAATCCCACTGATCAGCATTATGATAAAGATAATAACCGGTATTCCTACCACATAAGTTCCCCAGTCCTGTTTTAAAAGGTAGCTCCAGTGGATCATTTTTACAATATTGAAAAAGCCGTTTTTTTCGTCATATACCCTCAGTACCTTTCCTGTATAAGGATTGACATAGGCTGCTTTATAGACGGGAAATTCATCAAAATAATTCCAGGCATCCGTGTTGTGTTCATACCAGTAGAACACATAAGACAGCTTTTTATCGATAGGAATATTGACCCAATGGACAGGATATTTTTCTTGTACCTGTTCTGCAACAGATTTTTCCATCACTCTGATGGGAAGAACCTGCTTTTGCTCAATATTTTGTTCCTGATGGTAAATGACATCTTTACGGGTAAAATTTTCCACTTCATCTTTAAAGACATACAATGCGCCGGTAATGGAGATAATAAAAATCAAAAACCCTATTCCGAGTCCAAACCACAGATGCAGTTTTGCAGACCATTTTTTAAAGAATCCCGGTTTTTTTTTATGATGATGCTTTTTATTCATATCGCAATGGAAAACTAAAGCAAAGATATGTTTTAGTTTTATTTAGTTTAATTAAAATTTATATTCAATCATGAGAGTTCCTCTTGCTCCCAAAGAATTGGTGAAATCACTGTCTCTGGCTGCCCACCAGGCAATTGATGGCTGGTAAACTCTGTTGAGAATATTTTCAACCCCTAAAGATACCTTCCAGTTGTTGTTTACCTCGTAGCTTGATTTTAAGTTAAAAACAGTGTAGTCCGGAACATATCCTTCCCCATAAGCATATAGCCCTGTTTTTACATTAGGATCAAATCTGTTCTGCGTGAATGAATGTAGCATATCTACCCCGACAGATAATGTCGGAATAGGCCTTACCTGAGCATACGCCAGTACTTTAGGTGCTGAAATTCTACTGTTGTTGATTTTTGCAGAATAATCTCCATTGTCGTCCGGAGAAGTGATGCCTTCCATCCAGCTGTAGCTTCCTCCGAACTGAAGCCATTTGACAGGCGTAAAATGTAAAAAACCTTCCACCCCATAAATTACTTCGGGAGCCCTTTTAATAGTTAGAGCTCTGTCCGCACTCTGTACAAAGGTTGCTCCCAGTTTTGATGTACTTACGTAGGACGTAAGCTCATAGTGAAGCCAGCTGGAAAGCTGTCCTGTTGCCCCCAGCTCGTAATTATTAACAATGATGGGTTTTGTTTCAAGATTTTGAATCGTCTCGGAAGTTGAGGTTCTTAGAATTCTTCCCAGCTCATTGATAGAGTAGGCCTGTGAAAAGCTTCCGAAAAGATTGATATAAGGTTCAATATTATATCGGAGACCTATATTTCCCACTAAGGCATTATAGCTTAGTTTTCCTCCGTTTACAGGAATACTTTTGGTAAATGTTCCATCGTTTTTAATAACAGAAAGGGTATTGAAATCATCTACATTAACTTTGATGTTTTCATAGCGGAGACCTCCTTTAATGGTTAGCTTTTTAAGAAGGTCAATTTTCACCAAAAGGAAAGGCGCAATATTGGTCATACTCATATTGGGAGTCCAGAAACGTCCGTCTTCCAGCTTTTGTACGGTCTGATCATTTAAAATATCAGCCCCATATATAATCTCTCCCTGAGAATTTTGAGAATTCCAAAGCTGGGTATCAAAATTAAACCGGGCGCCTGCTTTTTTAGAAATAACATTGGATTGCCCTCCATTAAAAAAAGTATCGCTGTATCCGTAAACCGTTTTAAAATCCTGGTAATAAAAATTAATATTTAAGGCTGTTCCGGCAAATAAGTTCTTATTGTCATAACTTACCCTGATATTATGATTTTTTGGTGTCCCCTGAGGAGTTGTTTCAAGGCTTTTTCCTTCTCCTTGTCCAATGGTAGGCTCAATTCCGTAAACACCGGTATTTAATCCTAAATTAAGATTTGATCTTGATGAATATCCGATATATGATGCTTCAATTCTCTGATTGTCATTGATATCATAGCCTAGCTTCAGCATTCCGTTATAGTTATCCATTTTTGCGGTACTGTAAGTCGGACTTAGCATAACACCGTCCCCGTCTTTCATATAACCCGTTCTTTCATAGGCCAGTGATAGAGTGTAATCAAATTTGCTGACTTTTCCGGTTAAAAGCTGGCTGGCTCTTACGCCTAAAGTCCCTCCATAAGGCTGTCCCGTAATACCGATCTGCGAGATTCCGGAAATTTTTTTATCCGTTTTACTTCTTTTCGTAATATAATTGATGATACCACCGTCTGCACCATTTCCATAGATGGAGGATGCCCCTTTTATCACTTCAATTCTTTCAATAGCTGACGGATCAATCACTCTTAAATCTCTTGCACCATTCCGGAGTGGGGTAGACTGTGGAATTCCGTCGATTAATACCAATACCTGGCGCCCTCTTAATGTCTGTCCTGTGTTGGAAGTTTGCCCCGAATTAGTTCCTAAACTTGGAACGGTATACTGAAGGATACTTGTAATATCTGAATTGACGGTCAGCTGAGACTGGATCTGCTTTTCTGCAACAACAGTAATGGAGCTGGGAACTTCTTTAATGTTCTCCTTCTTCCTTGAAGCAGTCATCACGACCTCATCAACGTTTTTGGTTTGTAAACTATCTTTAACCTGGGCAAAAACGGTTGTCGTTCCTAGGCAAGCAGCAGATAAAAGCGCTTTTTTCATTATATTTTCTTTCCTTGTTTCTTTCTTTTTCCCCACCATACCAGAAATCCGGTAACTGGGAGTGATGTACACATGAGCCCGGCAATAAACCAGATAATTTTTCCAACGATTCCGAAATAAGATCCGGTATGAATATCATAATTGGCATTGGAATATTTTTCGGCGATGGTCAGTTTTTGATGAGATCTATCGGCTAATAGTTTTCCGGAGTATTTATCAAAGGTGAGCAGGCTCCTTTCACTAAACCGTCCCTCTTGCCCGTAAATGGTAACGGGTAAGTTTTTAAGTTCTTTTCCTTTTTTGTTTTTTCCGTTTAAAGAAATTCTGAAGCTGGCTGATCCTGAATATAATTTTTCTGTTTGTGCTGCTGCAAGATCAAAAATATTCTCATTTTTCACCATTAACGAATCCGGAGACTTGATTTCTTTTTCTTTAGGCAGGTTCACTGATCCGGATAACGCGAAATTAAAAACGTTTTTTACGTAAGGATAGGCAAAGTAAATTCCGGTAACGCTCAGTAATAATGCAATGAATGAAGCATAGAATCCCAATACATTGTGAAGGTCGTAGTTCTTTCGTTTCCAGGTTTTTATATTTTTCCAGTTGAACCAAAAGCGTCCTTTTCTTGCGTTTTTGTTTTTAGGCCACCATAAAATGATTCCTGTAATCAGCATAATGATGAAAAGTACAGTGGGAATTCCTACCACATACGGGCCCCATTCAGAATTGAGCAAAAGACTCCAGTGAATGTATTTCAGAATGGTTAAGACATCATATTTTTCATTATATACCGCAAGAATTTGCCCGGTGTACTGATTGATATAGACCTGCTTGCTGATGAGAACCTGCTGGAAATAGTTCCATCCTTTTTTACTTTTCTCATAATAGAAAAAACGGTAGGATTTATTTTTGTCCAGGGGAATTTCAACAGCACTTATGGGGTATTTTTCATTGAGTTCTAAGCTCAGTTTCTCGCGAAGAAGATTAATTGATAAAGGTTTTTTTCCGGCATCAACATTCTTCACATAAATGGCTTCCCTGCGGAGGCTATTCTGAATTTCATCCTTAAAAACATATAATGTTCCCGAGAGAGAAACAATGAAAACAATAATACCAACGGATAAGCCAAACCACAAATGCAGTTTGGCAGACCATTTCTTTGTTGAAGAAACCTTCTTTTTATGATGCTTTTTCTTCATAGCAAAAAGTTAACCCTCCAGAGGGTTAACCTTAATTTTTAAAATTTATATCCTATTGATAGTCTCCAGTTACGAGGAGCATTGTAGATCCAAGCATATTCGCCGGCATCTCCTCTGTATCCACTGTAAAGCTTTTTGTTAAGGACATTATTCAATATTAGGTTGACATCGAATTTTTTGGCAACATAGGAAACTCCGAAGTTGGTATCAAAATAATCCGGAAGGCTTTGATCTTTTGTTGCTCCTACTCCAAACCAGGATTGTCTTCCTCCCTGATACTGATAACCAGCTGAAATTCCGAATCCTTTCATAGGGCCATTTTCAAACCTGTAGCTTACCCAAGTATTTTGTACATTTTTCGCATTTCCCGGAGACTGAATTCCAATTCTTGTAGGGTCTGTGTCTTTGATGGTTTTTGCATCTGTATAAGCATAGTTGATAACAATGTTCATCCCTTTGATGATTTCTCCTTTGATATCAGTTTCAAAACCTCTTGCTCTTTGTTCACCGGTGGGAACTTGAAAAGCTACACCACCGTTTTCATTTGAATTTCCGGCAACAAGAATATTTTGCCTTCTGATTTCGTACACAGCGAAAGTCGTGTTCCATTTTCCACCGAACCAGTCTTTCTTCAATCCGAATTCAATATTCTGACCTCTGAAAGGATCTGTAATCTTAGTTTGGTTAATCCCAGTTCCGGACTGTGGTGTAAAAGTTTTGTCATAGATACCATAGGCCGAGAAATCTTCATCAATAGAGTAGCTTACTCCCACTCTTGGTGTAAACTCTCCTGCTGTATCAGGTACAATAGGAGTTCCAGGACTCAGGTTAGGATATGCCGAATAGGTTTTACCGCTTGTGTATCTTCCCGCTAATGTTATTCTTAGCTTATTGTTAAACATTTCAATCTGATCCTGAGCGTAATAAGAAGTATATTTTACTCCCTGGTCATTATAAAATGGAGCAGAAGTGTTTAAGGTATAAAAATCTGAGGAAGGAAGTTTTGAAGGATCCACTCCGTAATTCACATTATAAATATTGATTGGGAAAGGCCCTCCTGCAAAAGATGAAAAGTCAGCATTGTATTTTCTGTCTCCGTAATCGAATCCTGCAATAATTTTGTGAACAATATTTCCTGTAGTAAGCTTTCCTCTTACATAGGTCTGGAAAATGTGATTTTTTCCTTTCGCCTGCCAGTTGCTTAACGTTCTGTTTAAAACATCCTTATTTTTCGGATCAAAGGTTCCCCACCATGATCCTCCGTCATAGTTCAGGTCCATATAAGCGTATTGTGTGCTCCAAACCCAGTCTTTAGAAAGCTTCTGGTCTAAGCTTAAAAATAAACTCTGATCTTTTACTTCAGTTTTCTTGAAGTTTGGATCATTAAAGTTAGTATGTACATTCAGCGAAGCATATCCGTCATTAGACATCAGGTAGGCTCCCGGCTGGTTGAATTTTAAATACTGATAATTGTACTGTGCAGTAAATGTAGTGGTCTTTGTTGGTCTGAAAGTAATGGACGGAGCAACAATAATTTTGCTTGTTTTATCATTTTCAACCCAGGAATTGTTAGAACTTCCCATTAAATTAATACGGTAATCTAAAACACCGTCTTTCACAAGAACTCCATCCAGATCCGCTTCACCTCTGAAAAGGTTATAGCTTCCGGTAGTGAAACGTACACTGTTGGCAAATTTCCCGGTTGGTTTTTTGGTTACCACATTATAAAATCCGGCAGGATCTCCCATAGAACCCATAAATCCGGCAGGTCCTTTTACAAACTCTATTCTGTCAATAATAGATGCATCAGGGTTAATAGGTCCCCATGTAGAAGAAACGTTCATTCCGTTCATGAAAGTGGAAATACTTGCTCCTCTCATAAAAACATTGGAATACACATTATCCCAGTGTTCTACTTTTCTTGCACCACTCACATTACGAACAATGCCCTCAGACATATTCAATGTAAGCTGATCGGCAAGAACCTGTGAGCTTATAGATTGTACATTCTGTGGAAGCTCAAGGATGGGAGTCTGGATTCTCAATGAACCAGAAACTTCGTTGAGTTTGTATTTCTGATAATATCTTCCGTTAACAACTACTTCTTCAATATCGTTGGATTTGATAGTGTCTTTTTTTTGGGATAAGACCAGCATCGAGCCCAGCATAGAAGCACAGATCAGTACATTTTTCATGAAAGTCAAATTTTCTGCAAATATATTATTTTTAACTGTTCTAAATAAATTAAATGATTGATATTTGTCATATAATGATAATATTCACATAAAAAAACCCGCTCCAGACAAAGCTGAAGCGGATTTTTTATAATAGTATGAATTATTTCTTACGCTGGAATTTCTCCTTTGTATAAGAACGAAATAATTTCTTTGTTTAATTTGTCAATCATCTCACTGAATAAGTGGAAGGACTCTTGCTTATAAATTACAAGCGGATCTTTCTGCTCATAAACAGCTCCTTGTGAAGATCTTCTTAAATCATCCATCTCACGAAGGTGAAGTTTCCAGTTTTCATCAATAAGAGACAGGGTAATGTTCTTCTCAAAATCAGTAACCAGGCTTTCACACTGAGTATCATAAGCTTCTTTAAGATCAGCTACAATAGTCATTGTTTTATGACCGTCTGTGAAAGGAACCTGAATCATTTTAAACATTGAACCCTGATTTTGATATACATTCTCAATAATAGGGAATGATTTTTCTTTCAATAGGTTCAGTTTCATCTGGTAATCTTCCTGAGCAGCTTTAAATAAGATATTCGTTAAATCCTGAATGTTTTTGTTACCAAATTCGCTTTCAGAAACAGGAGATTCCATCGTGAACGTTTTGATGATCTCATATTCAAAATCCTTATAACTTCCATTTGCTTTTCCTTTCGTAACGATAGAATTGGCAACATCGAAAATCATATTGGTGATGTCATATTTCAGGTGATCTCCGAATAAAGCATTCTTTCTTCTCTTATAGATTACGTCACGCTGTTTGTTCATTACGTCATCATATTCAAGAAGCCTCTTTCTTGTACCGAAGTTATTTTCTTCTACTTTTTTCTGAGCTCTTTCGATAGATTTACTGATCATAGAGTGCTGAATCACTTCACCATCTTTATGACCCATTCTGTCCATCATTTTAGCAATTCTTTCTGATCCGAATAAACGCATCAGATTATCTTCAAGAGATACATAGAACTGAGAACTTCCCGGATCTCCCTGACGTCCCGCTCTACCTCTTAGCTGTCTGTCAACACGTCTTGAGTCGTGTCTTTCAGTACCGATAATTGCTAAACCTCCAGCTTCTTTTACTTCTTTAGTAAGCTTGATATCCGTACCACGACCTGCCATGTTGGTTGCAATGGTTACAACTCCCGGCTGTCCTGCTCCTGCAACAATCTCAGCTTCTTTCTTATGAAGTTTCGCGTTCAGTACCTGGTGCGGAATTTTTCTTAGCTGAAGTGCTTTTGAAAGCAACTGAGAAATTTCAACAGAAGTTGTACCTACCAGTACAGGTCTTCTTGCTGCGGTTAATTTTTCAATTTCTTCAATGACAGCATTGTATTTTTCTCTGTTAGTTTTGAAAACTAAATCCTGTTTGTCATTTCTTAAAATAGGACGGTTGGTAGGAATGACCACAACATCTAATTTATAGATTTCCCAAAGTTCACCCGCCTCTGTTTCAGCAGTACCCGTCATCCCCGTAAGCTTGTTGTACATACGGAAATAGTTTTGAAGCGTAATGGTTGCAAAAGTTTGGGTTGCTGCCTCAATTTTTACATTTTCTTTTGCTTCAATGGCCTGGTGAAGACCGTCTGAATAACGACGTCCCTCCATGATACGGCCTGTCTGCTCGTCAACGATTTTTACCTCACCATCAATCACCACATATTCATCATCTTTTTCAAATAATGTATAGGCTTTCAGTAGCTGGCTCATCGTGTGTACACGTTCTGATTTTTCGGCAAAATCAGAGAAAAGTTGTTCTTTAGCTTCAAACTCTTCTTCTTTAGACAAGTTTTTAGCTTCTACTTCAGCAATTTCAGTCCCGATATCAGGAAGTACGAAGAAGTTGGCATCAGAGTTCCCCTGAGACATGTATTCAACACCTTTGTCTGTAAGGTCTACCTGATTGTTCTTCTCTTCAATAACAAAGTAAAGATCTTTATCTACGATCGGCATGTCACGGTTGTTATCCTGCATGTACTGAGCTTCCACTTTCTGAAGCAATGCTCTGTTTCCGCTTTCCGATAAGAATTTGATTAACTGTCTGTTTTTAGGAAGACCCCTGTAAGCCTGAAGCAATTTGAATCCTCCTTCTTTGGTATTTCCTGCAGCAATTAATTTTTTTGCTTCATTAAAAATAGCAGAAACCGTTTTCTTTTGCACTTCAACAATTCTGTCAATAGAAGGCTTTAAAACATCAAATTCCTGTCTGTCTCCTTGTGGAACAGGTCCGGAAATAATCAATGGTGTTCTGGCATCATCTACCAATACAGAGTCTACCTCATCCACGATAGCAAAGTTAAGTTCTCTTTGTACCAATTCTGAAGGTGAAGCCACCATATTATCTCTCAGGTAATCGAAACCGAATTCATTATTGGTTCCGTAGGTAATATCTGAGTTGTATGCTTTTCTTCTTCCGTCTGAGTTCGGCTGGTGGTTGTCTATACAGTCGATAGACATTCCGTGGAACTGGTAAAGAGGCCCCATCCATGCGGAGTCTCTTTTAGCAAGATAGTCATTCACGGTTACTACGTGAACCCCTCTTTCAGGAAGCGAATTTAAATAAATAGGTAATGTTCCTACCAGGGTTTTACCTTCACCGGTTGCCATTTCGGCAATCTTACCTCCGTGAAGAATAATACCTCCGATAAACTGAACATCATAGTGGACCATATCCCAAACTACAGGAGTTCCGGCAGCATCCCATGAGTTTTTCCAAACAGCTGTGTCTCCCTGAATTTCTACAAAATCTTTTCCTGCAGCAGCCAGTTCTCTATCCCAGTCATTGGCTGTTACACGAATTTCTCCATTCTCAGCCCATCTTCTTGCCGTTTCTTTTACCAATGCAAAAGCCTCCGGAAGGATCTGAGCAAGAACTTTCTCTTCAATTTCGTATGATTCTTTCTTTAAAGACTCAATTTTTGAGAAAAGAGCTTCTTTCTCGTCAACATTTGTTGAATTCTTTATCTGCTCTTTTATCTGTTCTATTTGAGCTGTAATCTTACTGGTTGCAGATTTTATATTCTCTTTAAACTCAGCAGTTTTTTGTCTCAACCCATCATCCGTTAATTGTTGGATGTTAGGTTCTACAGCTTTGATTTTTGTTACAACTTTTTTTACTTCTTTTAGGTCCTGCGCTTTTTTGTCTCCCAAAAACCCTTTAAGAACTTTGTTTAAAAAACTCATAAATTTTTTGCTTTATGCTTAATACAAGATGTCTTAAGCGTTTTAAATGACACGCTTATCGTGTTACTATATAAAAAGGGCAAAAAAGCTCTAAGCACGCGGCCTAAAGCTTATCGCTTTATTAATATTCGTCCTCGTTCCAAAGGAAATCTTCATCAGTAGGATAGTCACTCCAGACTTCCTCGATAGATTCATAAATTTCTCCTTCGTCCTCAATGGCCTGAAGGTTTTCTACTACTTCCATAGGTGCACCAGTTCTGATTGCGTAGTCAATAAGCTCTGCTTTTGTCATTGGCCAAGGTGCGTCACTTAGATAGGAGGCTAATTCTAATGTCCAGTACATAATTTTCTAATTTTTTGCAAAAGTATAAAAATAGGTTATATAATAAGCTTTTTTATACTTGATTTTCAATTCTTTTTATAATTTTTTTGATGATTGCCTGTCATAAACTGTGTTACAGTGATGTCAGCAATTTACTAATGTCGTTTTCTCAAAAACCATTCCACAAATTTTTTTATGCCATTTTGGAAGTCTGTGCTTGGCTGATAGCCTATTAAAGCCCTGGCTTTGGTAATATCTGCATTTGTTTTTGTGACATCCCCCGGCTGCATTGGCAGATTTTTTTTTATGGCAGTCATTCCCAGTGCTCCTTCTATGCTAGCAACCATTTCAGATAAAGTGATCACCTGGTTTTCTCCCAGGTTAATGATCTCATAAACATCAGAGTGGTTTTCCAGATAAAAGACAGACTTTGTAATCCCATCAATAATATCGTCAATATACGTATAATCTCTTGCCGTATTTCCGTCACCATAAAAAGGAATTTCCTGATTTTCCACAATAAGTTTTGTAAACTTGTGTATAGCAAGATCCGGTCTTTGTCTTGGTCCGTAAACGGTAAAAAACCTAAGCTGAATCATATCAATCTGATAAAGGTCATGGTAAACATGGCCTAAAACCTCGCCGCATTTCTTCGTAGCAGCGTAAGGCGAAATAGGGCAGTCTACATTGTCTGTTTCTGCAAAAGGAATTTTAACATTATTTCCATACACACTTGAAGAGGATGCACAAATGATTTTTTTAATATTGAAGTCTTTACACAGCTCCCAAAGATTCATACTTCCCCGGACGTTGACTTCCTCATATTCCAGAGGTTTTTCAATGGAAGGACGAACACCTGCAAGTGCCGCCAGGTGGATTACCATGTCAATTGTATGATCTTTAAAGATGTTTTCAAGTCCTTTTTTATCTCTAATATCCTGATGGTAAAGCGAATAGGTGTCAGAATGAGAGAGGCTGATCAAACGCTGAATATCGGTCTCTTTGTCAGAAAACTCAAAATCAGAAATTACACCAATAGACTCTAAAGTATTTTTGATTTTAACATGATAACTGTAGAAATCATCAAAATTGTCAATGTTTATGACAGAATGTCCATTTCTTAATAATTGTTCAATTAAATGAGAACCAATAAAGCCGCTTCCTCCTGTTACAAGATAAATCATCCTTTGTTTTTTATTTGTCAAATTTATTAATAATACTTGAATGCTGTTTTTATACTTTTGTCTGAAAATAAAAATAATGATTAATTTCCAAAAACTATTTGTTCTTCCCAAAGAAGAAGAGGAAGAATTTACCTTCCAGGAAATAGAAGAGGGAATTTATTTTCGTGGACACAATCTGTGGCTTCTTGTCATTTCTATGGGAATTGCATGTATTGGACTGAATATCAACAGCCCGGCCGCAGTGATTGGTGCTATGCTTATTTCACCCTTAATGGGACCAATTGTGGGAATGTCATTTGGTTTTTCGATAGGAAATAAGAAACTTATAAAATTAGGGGTTATTAATTGGGCTTTAATGATTGTTGTTGCACTGTGCTCTTCTGCTTTATATTTTTTTATTTCACCTTTTCATGCCGAAACATCACAACTGGAAAGCTTTAAAACAGCTACTATTTTTGATTGTTTTTTGGCATTTCTGGGAGGATTGGCCTGGTTTCTGGGGATTATAAGAAAAGAAGCAATAAAGGTTATTGCTGGTGTTGCAGTCTCTACAGCATGTATTCCGCCTCTTTGTACAGCGGGATTTGGAATAGCCAATGCAAACTGGGAATATTTTTGGGGTGGCTTTTACTTTTATCTGATCAACTGCTTTTTTATAGCAGTTGGAACATGGGTGCTAAGCCTGATGCTAGGTTATCCCCAATATTATAGGAAAAAAGATAAGGTTCAGAGTCGTAAAATTTCCGGATTGATCAGCTTAATTTCAATCATTATTTTGTTACCGAGTATTGTGCTTACAAAAAAGAAATGGGAAAAAGAAAAATTGAAAGAACGTTCAGAGCATTATATTAAAAGTATCAAAGAAAATCATCCTGAGCTGGCTATTATTAATTATGAATCTTTTAAAAAAGATGAAAAGGATTTTTTAAAAATCACGCTTCTGAATGACAGCGTCACAATCAGTAAGAAAAGGCTTGAAGAGCATAACGATCTGATTAGGGACATTCATTTAATATGGCAATATTCACCCCATATACAAAACGCGGAGCATACCGAAATTCAAAAACTTCAAAGCCAGATAACAGCCTTGAAAGAAGAGATGGTCCAATTAAAAACTCAAAATAAAATTAAATAAATTAAAATCTTTATATTTACTTATAAACTTAACAAGTATGCAGTTTCAAGGGCAAATTTTAAAAATGACAAGCTATGATGCAAAACCAATCCAATACTACCTCAATCTTTCGGGGGATCTCATCCATATGAATGAGTTGTTTGGAAAAGAGGTAAGCATCAAACATATCGGATTCCAGTGTGTAAATTGTGGCAAGGATAAGGCGATTTATAGAATGGGATTCTGCAAGAATTGTTTTTTTGAAAGTCCTTATGCCAGTGATACCATTATCCGGCCGGAGCTTTCTACAGCGCATTTGGGAGTAGCAGAACGTGATCTGGAGGTAGAAAAAGAAATTCAGCTGCAGCCCCATACGGTGTATCTTGCTTACACTGGAGATGTAAAAGTAGGAGTGACAAGAAATACTCAGATCCCGACAAGATGGATTGATCAGGGAGCTACTTTTGCTTTACCCATTGCAAGAACAGAGAACCGTTATGAAGCCGGAATGATAGAAGTTGCCTTAAAAGATCATCTGGCAGACAAGACGAATTGGC
Source organism: Chryseobacterium sp. Bi04 (assembly GCF_918698085.1). GTDB lineage: Bacteria > Bacteroidota > Bacteroidia > Flavobacteriales > Weeksellaceae > Chryseobacterium. The sequence goes on along the minus strand of NZ_CAKKLP010000001.1, from coordinate 250,588 downwards.
GAAAAATGCTTCAGGATGATTTTGAAGATGAGATAGATCTTGCTGATTTCAGAGAGAAAATTAAAGAATATTTCCCCGAAGACTTTCAAAAATTCTATAGCGAAGGCGAAAATCTCTGGAGATTCGATTACCCTTTTGAAAAACCTGAAAAAGTAACTTCGTTTACATTGGATAAAAAGCCGGAGTTTGCAGGGAAGCTTACAGGAATAAAAGGGCAGTATCTGGGATTTGAAGGAGGTAATTTTATAAATATAAGAGGACACGAGGGATATGTAATTGAACTCGGAATATAAATAGTATTGAAACTCTTTCCAGCAAAACCGCTAAGGGTTTCAATATAAATTTTGTCTGGTCTTAAGAATCTATAGGTAAATGGTTTGTGTTTCTGAATCAAGGATTAATTATTATAAGCACAGGAATTCAAAAAAGAGAGCAGATGCATCAATAAGTCTTATCTTTAAGCTAGGCTAAAACTAAAATCACAATATGGAAAGATGGATTAAAAAGTTATTAATAAGTCTGGGGATTTTGGCGGGAGTTCTTCTTGTCGCGAATTTTGGACTGAACATATGGCTTAAGACCCAGCTTCCCGATTATATTAAAAAGAATACGGACTATAAGGTATCCTACAAGACGCTGGATGTAGATCTCAGTACAGGAAATATTTTAGCGACAGCTCTTTCCGTAAACAGTAAGAATCCACAAAACACTGATGTTATAGGGCTACAGGGAACTATTGATACTTTAAAAATAAGCCGTTTTGGTATTTATGATGCTATTTTCAATAAAAAGATAAGTTCCTCAGATCTGCTGTTGGCAAAACCTAATTTGAATGTGGTTCTTGCAAAACCTGTTGAACAAAACACAGGGAAAAAGAGAAATCCGTTTTTATTTGAAAACATCAGAATTAATGATGGAACAATAGCTATTTTCAGACCTACCAAGCAAAAATTTTTATCGGTACAGCATCTGGATCTTTTTGTAGAAAACTTACAGCTGACAGAAGAATCCGTAGAGAGCAAGCTACCCGTGGTTTTTGACCGCTACAGTATTAAAGGGCAAAAATTCTTTTTCCGGCCAGATGAAGTATATGCTATTACCATTGATTCTATTAATACAGCAGACGGCCAGATGTCGGTAGAAGACTTTAAACTGATTCCGCTTCTGTCTTTTGATCAGTTTAAAAAGTTCTACCCCAGGAAAACGCGGTTGTTTGAATTTACCATTCCCAGGATGGATTTTAAAGATGTCGTTTTAAATAAAAATAAGGTTTCTCTTGCCAATGCTGATTTCCAAAATCCTGTTTTAACAGTTTATAATACAGGAATAAAGACTCATAAGACTGAAAAGAAATCAAACTTTGAAGTTGACTTAGAAAATATAAAACTTAATAATGCTGTGGTTAAGATTAATAAACCGGACGGAAAAAATCTTCTGTCTGCCGGAAATCTTAATTTAAGCATTAATCAGCTGGTATTCACCAAAGAAACTTCTGAAAAGGTTATTCCTCTCGGATATAAAGATTTCACATTTTCCGGAAAAAATATTGTCTATTCTAATCATCAGAATATTAAGATAGGAAGCGTAGCCTTAAAGCCAACAAGCGGAGAAATCAGAAATGTTGTTTTAACACCGGCAGCTCCTGTAAATGAGCGGATAACAATGGACGTAACAACCAAGCATATTGCATTTAATATTAATAAATTTAATTTTATTGATAGAAAGCTGATGCTGGATCTTAAAGATGTCCTTATAGAAAATGTAAACGGAACAATTAAGGCAGGAAGTCATACAAAACCTGGAAATCCCAGGCCAGGGATTATCCATTCTGTAATTGTAAGAAAAGTTTCTTTAAAAAACTCCGAGATTATTTATGATAAAGGAAAACAGCCGCTGGCATTTCATGACCTGAACGCTACGGTAAATGGTATCGAAATTACTCCTAAGCCCAATAATCAGGGACTTTCTTTGAATGTAAAAGATTATTTTCTGACGACCCGTAATTTGGCTTATAAAACTCAGTTCTACCATATCAGTCTCGGACTTTTGAAATTAAATAAAAATAAAATCCAGGTTAATAATTTTGCTATGAAGCCTCTCATTTCGAGAGCCCAGTTTATCAAAATGATTCCTGTAGAAAGAGACCTTTATGATTTGAAAGCAGGGCAGATTATTGCAGAAGGCAGCTGGGATCTTTTCTCTCACCAAAAATTTATCAATGCATCCCATGTAACCATTCATTCTGCTGATGCTAATATTTTCAGAAGTAAGATTCCAAAAGATGACCCTAAAGTGAAAGCTTTATATTCCAGGATGTTGCGGTCCGTTAAAATTCCGATGAATATTGCCAATCTGGACCTGAAGAACTCTGTTTTGGTGTATGAAGAAGATACTCCCGAAAGTATGGGGCCGGGGAAACTGATATTCAGTAATTTCAATATGAACGTCAAAAACCTGAACTCTGCCAAAGCAAAAGGAAAACCTACCAAAGTTGATATTAAAATCAATTGTTCATTTATGAATCTGGCACCGCTTGCTGTGAACTGGAACTTTGATGTTGCTGATCAGAATGATGGATTTGTGATTTCGGGCAGGACGGCGAATCTTCCTGCAAGTGGAATCAATCCGTTTATCAGGCCTTATCTTCATGTAACGGCTACTGCTGGAACAATTCAGGAAATGCTCTTCAGTTTTAAGGGAAATCCGGCTGGATTACACGGAACATTTAATTTAAAACATAAAGACCTGAAGATTGCTGTTCTTACCAAAGATAATCATGAGAAGAAAGGTTTCCTCACGGCTGTAGCAAATGTTTTCTTAAAATCCAATTCCGGAAGCTTCCCAGAGGCGGTGACGGTAGAAAATGTAGAAAGAGATCCTACGAAGTCGTTTTTTAATCTTTTTTGGAAAGGAATTGAGCTGGGTTTGAAAAAAACATTGATTGGTAAGAATGTTGAAAAAACGGAAAAAACAGTGAAGGATGCCGTTTCTTCTGTGAAAGACGTGAAGCAGTCTGTTAAAGAAATAAAAAATAAAATCAAAGATTCAAAAGACAAACAGCCGGATCCTAAACCGCAACGTGAGAAAAAGAAAGGCTTTTTACATAATGTCTTTAAAAAGAAGGATAGTTCTGGAACGGAATAATTTTTTAAACCATTACGATATCATCAGGATTAAAATAGAATTTTCCCATTAATGAAAGAAAATTTTTTTCATCAAAATGGCTGTAATGGTTTAAAAAATAATATTTAGCTCAATATGTTTTAAAAATTAAATTCGTCACTTTCCAGCACAGGAATATCTCTCAAAAATTTATCAAATTCTTCCCCGGGATAATTGCTGTCTGCACCATAGGAATCAATGATCATTCCACGGTTTCCGTTACTGTCTTTCAGGACGTAAAGAACGGCGCTGTCATCAGGATTGCTGTCTCCTTCGAAACGGTATGTTTTTAAGATGGTTAATTCAGATGGCTGATAGATTTTATCAGAATTTTCAAACTTCATTTCGCAATTTTCATTCATTCTGAATTCCCTATGTATTCCTCTTTCAGAGAGTGTTTTCATGACTTGGCTTAAAGTGGTCATTCTGTCGATGTTTTCCGGATTTTCCATAATAATATTTTCCTTAATTAATACAATAATTAAACCATTACATTTCTAAATATAAGAAAAATAACGAATTATAATTTCCTTAAAAATAAAGTTTAATGTTAACAAAATTTATAATTCAGAAAATTCAAATAGGTATACTTTTTGCAATGGTAAAAGCAATAAATCAAAGAAAATATGAAAAAAGAAGTTGGAGTTTTACTGGCAGGGGGAGTTGGTCTTTTGGCAGTATTAAGCTTTATAAGCATTAAAAAAATATTAACGAAGAAAGATAAAAAATATAGTGATAGTTATTCAGATTATCACAGACACTTTGATGAAAAAAACCAGGATGATGAAAATCATGGAGTAGAATTATTCGCGCTGAAGTAGTAAAATAATATATTTAATTATGTTTAAATCCAACGCTTTTGAAAGTGTTGGATTTTCTTTGTGGAAAACTTTAGTGTTAAAACTCATTATTTTATGTCAATTCCATTTTAATTTTACATCAGAATGCAAAACGAAAATTTCAAAAAAGGTCAGGGCGCGCAGCGAAACGTTATCAACCGTTTCGACAGGTATACCTATGAGCCTGAAGATGAAGATTTCGAGGCAGTGAAGACTTCTTTTACTGAAGTTTTTCCCAAAACTATTGTGAATCAGGTTAAAAGCGAGGATCTTCCGATGGAATATTCCATGAATCCTTATCAGGGTTGTGAGCATGGCTGTTCTTACTGTTTTGCAAGACCTACCCACGAGTATTGGGGATACAGTGCCGGGATTGATTTTGAAAGAAAAATCATGGTAAAAAAGAATGCTCCGGACCTGCTGGAGAAATTTTTCCAAAAAAGAGGATACAAAGCTGCTCCGATTCTGCTTTCCGGAAATACAGATTGTTACCAGCCTGCTGAAAGGCAATTTGAAATTACCCGGAAACTGCTGCAAATTTGTCTTGACTACAGACATCCTGTCAATATCCTTACAAAAAATGCATTGGTATTGAGGGATCTGGATATTTTAGAGCCCATGGCAGAACAGAATCTGGTATCTGTGTCATTAAGTATTCCGACTATCAATGAAGATCTTAGGCGAAAAATGGAGCCCAGAACGAGCTCTGCCCCTAATAAACTGAAAGCGATAGAAGTTCTTTCTGAACATAAAATTCCGGTACATATAATGGTAGCACCTATTATTCCCGGATTAAACAGTGACGAACCTTTATCTATATTGAAATCGATTTCTGATGCCGGGGCATTGGGATTCGGATATACTTTGGTACGTTTAAATGATACGGTAGAACCGGTTTTTGTCAACTGGATTGAAGCACATTTTCCGGACAGAGCTCAAAAGGTTTTGAATTTGATCCGTTCTATGCGTGGGGGGAAGCTGGGAGATAAAAGATATTTTGAAAGGCAGCGGGGAGAAGGAAATATTGCTGAAATGATTCATAATACCTTTAAAATTGGCCGGAAAAAGTTTTTTGATGGAAAAAAGGAGTTTCCAAAACTCTCTACAGCAAACTTTACCGGAAGCAGAGATCAGCAATTACGGCTGTTTGATTAATTTTAAATTGATTTTAATGGAAATAAAAAACCGCCCAAATTAAGAACGGTTTTTGTAAGGTACAGGTTGTTGCTAATAGATAACAGGTTGTTCACCATCCGGACAGATAAACTCTGCCCTGCACAATTCCTTATACGTTATTCCGTCGCTACATACATAGAAGCAGTCTCCGGGAAAAGGATAGCTTATTCCTCCAGAAATACTTTTCAGTTTCTCTTTACTCAGTTTTTTTAAATTTTTCATATTATTTTAGTTTGATGTTAGCCTAAAGATAATCAAAATACTTATAAATCAGCCATGATGGAATTATTTTTTTTTATTGCAAAAATTTTGTTAAGGATTTGATTCATAGTATTATAAGAAAGGTGTGGAAATTAAAAACCACTCGGGAAAGAGTGGTTTCAGTTTCTAATTATGTTTGAACTTCAATTTTACATTGAGTCGTCCGGACATTTGAAATCATCACTGCAGCCTGCACAGATGACAGTACCATTACAGTAATACATACAAAATTCAGGCTCCGGAAGTTTGATTCCTGCTCCGGAAATACTTTTCAGCTGGTCTTTTCTTAGTTTTTTTAAATTTTTCATACTGTTTTAATTAAAAATTTGATAGTAATGTAAATTTATACAAAATATTTTTAACTAATATCGATGTGGTATGTAAAAAAATAAAAAATAGTTGAAGGGCTTAAGCATGGCATTCTGTTTTCGTGAAAAGCAGGCAACCAGGAAGGGAAAATAGTTGGAGATCTATAGTATAGAAAAAAAATAGTCAATAATTAACCTGCTGTTATACAAAAAGATAACATTCAAAACAAATCAATTATTGACTATTATAGTATTATTTTTTAATCAAGCCCAGCTCGATCAGTCTTTCATGTAAAAATTCCCCTGCTGTTGTATCTTCATACAATTTTGGATTGTTTTCATCTACGCAGTTTTCAAGTGCATTTAAAGACATGGCACTTATAGGGTGCATAAAGAAAGGAATTGAATACCTTGAAGTACTCCATAATTCTCTTGGGGGGTTTACCACTCTGTGAATAGTAGACTTCAATTTGTTGTTGGTATGTCTTGAAAGCATATCTCCAACATTGATCATCAATTCATCCGGCTCTGCAATAGCATCAATCCATTCCCCGTTGTGGTTCTGAACCTGAAGACCTTTACCCTGTGCTCCCATTAAAAGAGTAATAAGGTTGATATCTCCGTGTGCTGCTGCTCTTACTGCATCATCCGGCTCTTCAGTGATCGGCGGATAATGGATAGGTCTTAAGATAGAATTTCCTTCTGCAATTTTATCATCAAAATAAAATTCATCCAGACCCAGGTGAATAGCTAAAGCTCTTAGCACATACTGGCCTGTTTTTTCAAGCATCTGGAATGCTTCTTTACCTACTTCATTGAATTTTGGAAGTTCTTCAACGATCACATTGTCAGGATACTCTTTTTTGTATTTTGAATCATCAGACAGGTATTGTCCGAAATGCCAAAACTCTTTTAAGTCTCCTCTTTTGAAACCTTTAGCCGTTTCTTTACCGAATCCAACATAGCCTCTTTGGCCACCAATTCCAGGAATCTCGTACTTGTGTTTCGTTTCCACTGGCTGTTCAAAAAAGTTTTTTACCTCTCCATACAATTCATCTACCAGGTTGTCATCAAGAAAGTGGCCTTTTAAGGCAACAAAACCAATTTCTTCATAAGCTTTTCCGATTTCATTTACAAATTTCTGTTTGCGTTCCGGGTTGTCCGAAAGGAAATCACGCAGGTCTACACTAGGTATTTTATCCATTTTTAGAAATTTACGAACAGCAAAATTACATTTTTTTTAAATTAAATGATTTTAAAATCATTTTTTATAAGTTAAATTTGCGGTATGAAAAAATATTCTTCTAAGAGAAGTATTCAGATACTTGCACATCTTCTTCAGCAGTATGGAATTTCAGATATTGTCATCTCGCCGGGATCACGAAATGCTCCCTTAGCGATTCACTTTTCAGAAGTGGATGGCTTCAACTGTTTCAGTATTGTAGATGAAAGGAGTGCAGCATTTGTAGCAATGGGGATGGCTAAAAGTGAGAGGAAACCGGTAGCAATTACCTGTACCAGCGGCTCTGCAGTAGTCAATTATTACCCGGCAGTTACAGAAGCTTTTTATCAGAATATTCCACTTTTGGTATTAACTGCTGACCGGCCAACGGATTTTATTGATATTTTCGATGGGCAGACGATCAGGCAGAAAGATGTTTTTCATCAGCATTCCTACGGTGATTTCCAGCTTTTGGAAGACAGTAAGGAAAATGCAGAAGATATTAATTTCGATATTATTAAAAAAGCTATCGAGCTTTGCTTTGAAAAGCAGGGCCCGGTGCATATCAATATACCTTTAGAAGAGCCTTTGTATGAACTGGTTTCAGAACTTCCGGCTTTTCCTTCTGTTGAAAAAACAATCAGACATAAAGAGTATGAAATTCCCTCCCATCTGATTGCCGGATGGCATACCTCGCAAAGAATTATGTTGTTGGTTGGGACACGAGATTACAGTCCTGAATTGGAAAACCAACTGTCTCAGTTGGTGAAAAACCATTCGGTAGTTGTTTTAAGTGAAGCCAATTCGAATTTGCATCATGAAAAATTCTTCAGACATATTGACCGGCTGATCTTTAATTTTACAGAAGAAGACTATAAGACCTATGCTCCGGACCTGTTGATTACTGTGGGGCAAAATGTAGTTTCTAAAAAAGTAAAACAATTTTTGAGAAGCGCACGTCCAAAACAGCATTGGCACCTGGATGAAGTGTGGCAGCCGGATACCTATTTCTCTCTGACAGAAAAAATTGAGGTTAAGCCTGAGGTTTTCTTCTCTAAACTTTTAAATTTCATTAATCTGGAGCCCAGACCTTACTTCAACCTATGGGATGTGCTGAGAGATAAAAAAGATGCAAAACATCAGCAGTTTTTAAATACTGTCGGATTTTCTGACTTTTACTTTTTCAATAAAGCTTCACAGTCGATTCCTGAGAACTATAATATTCATTTCAGTAACTCTTCAGCCATAAGATATGCTCAGCTGTTTGATTTTGGCAAAAGGAAAATGTTTTGCAACAGGGGAACCAGCGGAATTGACGGATCTACCTCTACAGCAATGGGTTTTGCAATCAAAAATGAGAATCCTACATTGTTGATTACCGGAGATTTAGGATTCTTCTATGATATCAATGGCCTGTGGAATCAATATATTCCACCGTTTGTAAGAATTATGATCTTTAATAACGGGGAAGGGAATATCTTTAAAATTATTCCAGGTCCGGGAAATGCCAATCCCAATACTTTGGATGAGTTTATTGCTACAAAGCACCGTAAAAATGCGGAACATTTAGCGAAACACTTTGGTTTCTCGTATATCAGAGTGGAAGATGAACTGACCTTAGACCGTGTATTGGAGAATTTCTTCAAACCGGATGCACAGCCAAAAATCCTGGAAGTAAATACCCACGGGAAAAACAGTGCAGATGTATTAAAGGACTATTTTAGTTTTCTTAAATAAAATTAAAGATCCAAGTATTCTTCATTTCCCGGCAGATTCATAATTCTGTCGATAGGATAAATAAACATATCATCGAAATCATTTAAAGCATTAATGATTTGAAAATGTGTGAATTGCTTTATGTTTTGTAGGGTAATTTCCGCTTCTTTGATTTTTTTGTGCTTTAAAAGATGTTGTCTCTGTACACCATTTAAAAGATAGGTATTTGGGGTAAACCATTCCTTACCTTTTAAAAATAAAAGATTGGAAAAAGAAGTATCGGTGATATGGTTGTTTTTAACGATAATGATTTCCTCAGCTTTAGACTTCATCTTCATTTTATCCAGCTCTTTCCGGTCCTCAAACTTAAAAGAATAATCAAAGCTGTTATTTTCTACCAGCTGAAAATCATGTATTTCAGGAATTGCATAGGGAATCATTTGAGTCCGGACCTTTTTATCCAGATCATAGGAAACTCTTAGCTTAAACAGGCCGTCTTCATCATGATGCAGATTTTTGTAAATTTTAACCAAATCAATAGGATCTTCTTTCCCAAAGTGAGAAAAAGTCTGATTGACACGTTTTTGATGTAAATCCGGCAGGAAAATTTCCTGATCTTCTATTTTAATGCTTTCAATGAATTGGGACATAAATTTTATTTTTCATTTCCTGATATTCGTCTTCTAATTTACTCATGTGTGTGATGCCTCCTCCGCTCTTGAAATAAAGTTGCTCGCCTTCTTTTTCAATAAAACGTATCATCACACAGCTGTCGACATTTTTGCCGTCAAACCAACCGCAGACTCCTGTATAATACCCTCTGTCATATCCTTCTGCTTCCAGTATGATTTCCAGGGTTTTGGGCTTTGGAGCTCCCAGAATTGATCCTGCAGGAAGTAATTTTTGCATTACACTTCCCAGCTTCCCGTTAAATTCAGGTTTTAATATACCTGAAATTTCAGAACTCATGGCGTACAGATCTTTTTGCTGAGTTTTAATAAAATCAATTTGCTGAAACTGATCTACTTTTACATCATCTGCTACCATGCTCAGATCATTCCGGAGAAGATCTACAACGGTATAGTGCTCTGCTTTTTCCTTTTTGTCATTCTTCAGAATTTCTGCTGCATTTTCCACTGAGGCATCAATAGTGCCTTTCATGGGATAAGTCAAAATTTTACCATCGATGATCCTGACAAAAGTTTCTGGAGAAAAAAATACAAAAAAATCTTTATAAAAAACTTTATACTTTGCATTTGAATGATAAAAAATTTCTTTTAGGCTTAAATTGGTCTGAATTTTAGTTTTTCTGGTATAATTTACCAAATAAGAATTTCCCAGATGAATATTTTTCTGAACTTTTTCAAAACCTAATTTAAAGCTTTCCAGCGTTTCCGGAAATGATTTCCATTCAATTTTTTCAAGTAATTCCTGGTTACTTTTTATGGTTGAAAAACTTTGAAAATCAATAAGTAAGCCTGATTTTTCTATTTCGTCTTCTTTGTATATTTCGACATTCTCGGATAGGAAGTCGATAACGAAAAAGTAAGGAACCTTCTGAAGAGAAAGCTCATCCATTTCTAGAAATTTTTGATGATTCACTGAAAACATTCGGCAAAAATACTTATTGATGTTTACTTTTGCATAAAATTTTTATGATGCAGAATAAATATCCTCAGAAACCGGGACTAGATTTTATATTGAAGCAGGCTTTTTTTTATTGGAATAAAACGCTTTTATTCCAGCTGATGTTTTCGATCTTTTATTTTGGAATTTTCCTTTCGGTACTTTTTTTCTTTGATTCAAGATATGCTATTCTAAGCCAATATGCAGAGGCTGCACAATATGCAAAAGACGGAATGGAGGTGTATTCCGCACAGTTAGCGAAAATGATGTTCAATGATGGATTTCAAAAATTTTCCTGGGCTATTATAGGAACTACCATTTTTCTCTACCCCCTGAACCTTGGATTTTATCAGATATACAGAAAGCTGGATCTTAATGAAAAACCGGAGTTAAAGGATTTGCTTGTTGGATATAACGGGATTAATTTTTTCAAATATATAGGATATTATATATTCTGGGTTTTTGTATTTGCCTATACATTTCAGACCATTATTTTGGGTATCGTCTGGGTGCTGGTTACTCTGTTTGTGGCCCCGATAATGTTCTTTACTGATAAAAGAATTTTTGAAGCGATTTCTTTAAACTTTAAAGCACTGAGAATATATTTTCTTGAAATATTTGTTTGTGCTATAGTGGCTGTCTTTTTCAAATACATCGGTTTTGCGTTGTTTTTTGTAGGAGGTCTTTTTACTTTTCCTTTTTGGAATGCAATGATTTATTCTCTTTATAAAACAGCTTTTTCCGAACAAAAATAAATTTCAATAGGGTTTAGTGTGTTTTTTACCAAAATAAGTTAAATTTGGTAAAACCATTAAAATATTAAACTATGTCTGAATTTAACGAATTTGATCAACAGGGTTCTGTACCTAACAAAGATACAGGATCAATAATTTCACATGCATTTGACATGTATAAGGGTGTTTTCGGTTATGGAATTGTTGCCATGATAATTTATCTTATCGGAGGATACATTATACAAACACTTACAGGATTTAATTCTGCTTCCATGATGGAGGAAATAAGAGATTCAGGAGGTGACTTTAATTACTGGAATGCTCCCGGATTTCCGATGTATATGACATTCTCCGGTCTTTTTGGTATTTTATTAGCTCCTTTATATGTAGGATTAATCTACATTGTTAATAAATTCAATACGAAAAGTCAGATTGAGTTTTCGGATCTGTTTATAGGATATCGTCAGAATTTTGTAAATATATTGATCTACAGTATCCTTTCAGGGATTATTTCTTCTATTGCAGCAGCATTATGCTTTTTCCCACTTATTTTTGTGTATCCGTTTCTTTTATTAGGATATCCAATTCTATTATTTGAAAATGCTTCAGCCACTGAGGCTTTAGGAAAGTCTTTTAATATCGCAAAAGAAAACTATGCTGTTTTCTTATTGGTAACACTTTTAGGAGGTATTATTTCTATTGCGGGAATTATTCTTTGTGGAATTGGAATTATTTTGACTGCTCCATTTATGATGATTGTCATGTACTCTACCTACTGTGCATTCCTGGGAAAGCCGAGACAAATCATGTATAAGCAATAAAAACAGCAGTAATAAATGATGAATAAAGACAAACAAATAAGCGGTGTTGCTATAAAGCAGGTTTTTCTGCTTGTTATTATATTGGTATTGGCAGGGCTGATTTGTTTTAACCTGGCACTTTTTATACCTTCGGTATTGGGTGCTATCACAATTTATGTAGTATGCCGCAAGTATAATTTTTATTTACAGGAAGTTAAAAAATGGAAGCCCTGGTTGGCATCATTTGTTTTAATGTTGGCCAGTTTGGTGATTTTAATTTTGCCAATTTATTTTATAGCCGACCTTCTGATAGATAAAATAGGGAATGCACAGGCATATATGGCTAAGTTCAATGTATTTCTGGAAAAAATACATACTTATATCGATACTAAATTTGGGTTTGATATCCTTAGCAAAGAAAATATGGACAAAGTAAAAGGATCAGTAGGGAAAATCTCTACGGTTGCTGTAAGTGGAACTTTTAATACCCTTACGGTGATTATGTCCATGTACTTTATTCTTTATTTTATGCTTGAGAAGCCGAGGTTATTTGAGAAAATACTTACCTCATCAGCACCTTTAAAGAGAGCGAACGTTTCTTTGATTGGCGACAAGATGAGAAAGCTTATTATTGCCAATGCAATAGGAATTCCTGTTGTAGCCATCGGACAAGGAGTTGTAGCCTTAATTGGTTATTTTATTTTTGGTGCGCCAAGCCCTGTTTTGCTTTTTGCACTCACTGCCGCCGGGTCGATGATTCCTGTAGTAGGAGCAGCCATAGTGTATATTCCTGTTTGTATTTATATGATCGCCGTAGGAGATACCGGACAAGGGGTTGGATTGGCAGTTTACTGTATCGTTGTCGTTGGTTTAACGGATAATTTACTGCGGTTTACATTGCTGAAAAAACTGGAAAATATTCATCCTTTAAATACAGTATTTGGAATTATTATGGGAATGAATCTCTTCGGCTTTATGGGGCTTATTTTTGGGCCGATTCTGATTTCGCTTACCTTACTTTTGGTTCAGGTGTACAGAAATGAATTTTCGGATGAAGATGCCCCTCCGGATCTGGAAATACCTGATCAGGAAATAGGAGAGAATAAATTAATTTAATAAGTTAAAATTGGAAGGAGTAAATTCAGAAATACTAAAAGAAATCTGTGTGGTTAAAATGCCTTTCGGTAAATACGAGGGGACCACTTTAGCCGATCTTCCTATAAGCTATCTTGAATGGTTTAACCGGACAGGGATGCCTAAAGGAAAACTAGGGATGCAGCTTTCAACCGTTTATGAGATCAAGCTGAATGGATTGACGGATCTTTTGATTCCGATCAGAGCCGCGGTGAGAAATGGAAAATAATACTCGTAAATTGTAAGATAAACTTAAGGCGGCATCGAAGATGCCGCCTTAAGTTTTTATATTTATTCTCTATTAACTCAGATTGTTAACTTTTCAAAGCTGCAATTTCATCCCTTAATTTGGCTGCTTTTATAAAGTCAAGATTCTTAGCTGCTGCTTCCATTTCTTTTTGTTTTTGCGTGATCATTTTCTCTATATCTTCCCCGGCATAGCTGGCTTTTACTTCAGCTACTTTCTGCAGGATTTCTTTCTGGGTATATTTTTCGTCCGGGAAGTCTTTGCTCCTTCCTACAAGGTTTTCAGATATTTTTTTGTTTAAGGCTGTTGGTTTAAGACCGTGTTCATCATTGTACTGCATTTGTTTTGCACGGCGGTATTCGGTTTCATCTAAAGTGGCCTGCATAGATTTGGTGATTTTATCAGCGTACATAATGGCCTTTCCATTAATATTTCTTGCAGCACGCCCAACGGTTTGTATCATTGATCTTCGGCTTCTCAGCATTCCTTCTTTATCGGCATCAAGAATAGCTACCAATGAAACTTCGGGTAAATCTAAACCTTCTCTTAATAAATTAACACCAATCAAAACATCAAAAAGACCTAAACGCAGATCCTGCATGATCTGAATACGCTCCAGGGTTTCAACATCAGAGTGGATATATCGTGTTCTGATTCCGAATTTTACAAAGTATTTGGTAAGTTCCTCAGCCATTTTTTTGGTGAGAGTAGTCACCAGTACCCTTTCATCAGCGTCAGCTCTTTTCCGGATTTCCTCCATTAAGTCGTCGATTTGGTTGAGGCTGGGTCTTACTTCGATAATAGGATCAAGAAGCCCGGTAGGACGGATGATCTGTTCAATATAGGCTCCTCCTGTTTTTTCTAATTCATAGTCTGCAGGAGTTGCAGAAACATAAATTACCTGATTCTGTATCGCTTCAAATTCCTCAAATTTCAACGGCCTGTTATCCATTGCTGCAGGTAACCTGAAGCCATATTCTACTAATGCTTCTTTTCTGCTACGGTCACCCCCGTACATAGCATGAACTTGTGGTACGGTAACGTGGCTTTCATCAATAACCATTAAAAAGTCTTTCGGAAAATAATCAATCAGGCAGAAAGGTCTCGTGCCCGGAAGCCTGCCATCCAGATATCTTGAGTAATTTTCGATTCCCGAACAATAGCCAAGTTCTTTAATCATTTCAAGATCCAGCTCTGTTCTTTCCTGAAGTCTCTTAGCTTCTAAAGGTTTTCCAATGGAACTGAAAAAGTCTACCTGCTTTACCATATCATCCTGAATATCCTTGATGGCTCCATTCAGTGTTTCTTTAGAAGTAACAAAAAGATTGGCAGGATAGATCTGAATCTGCTCAAAGTTGGAATCTACATTTCCGGTTACAGGATCAAAACTTTGGATTTTTTCAATTTCATCTCCAAAAAACTGTATCCTGAGTGCATTGTCGGCATAAGCAGGAAAAACATCTATAACATCACCCTTTACCCGGAATGTTCCCCTTTGAAATTCATTTAAGGTTCTGGCATATAGCGCGCTCACCAAAGAATGTAAAAGGGCCGTTCGGGTTACTTTTTCACCAATTGCAATGGAAATTAATGACTTGTGGAATTCCGTGGGGTTTCCAATACCGTAAATACAGGAAACCGATGCTACAATTAAAACATCCCTTCTTCCCGAAAGCAGACTGGCCGTGGCAGAAAGACGTAATTTTTCAACTTCCTCATTAATACTCAGGTCTTTTTCAATATATGTTCCGGTGGTCGCAATATAGGCTTCCGGCTGATAGTAGTCGTAGTAGCTGACAAAATATTCAACAGCATTTTCGGGAAAGAATTCTTTAAATTCCATGAAAAGCTGAGCTGCCAACGTTTTGTTATGAGCTAGTACTAAAGTGGGTCTTTGTACGTTTTGTACCAGATTGGCTACTGTAAAGGTCTTTCCTGAACCTGTTACCCCGAGAAGAGTTTGGTATTTCTCGCCGATATTGATTCCCTCAGTAAGTTTTTCAATAGCCTGTGGCTGGTCTCCGGTAGGTTTATATTCTGATTGAAGCTTAAAATCCATAGAAAAGAATGTATACAACAAAAATACGAAAGAAATTATTAGACAGTATAAAGTTTTGAAGACGAATATCCTGATTGTGAAATTTTAACTTATTGATGATCTTTCGTTTCTTTCTTATTTGTGGAGCTGCTGCTTTTGAGTTTTCTGATCATTTGTGTGCCTTATGATTTCCGAAAAAAAAGCGCTATATATTTAGCGCTTGTATGTTATGGTTTTTAAAAAGAGAGTGCGGCGGGGAGTTTCACTACTGCTGCTATAGCCTTTCCATTTTGAGTGCCGGGCGTCCATGTTACTTCATTACCTAAGGCCGTGAGGGTTTTAAGAAGCTCACTGTTAAATATTTCATTGTCACCTGACGTGGTTACTTTGGTTGTTTTTCCATTTTCATCAATGTAAATATAGGCAACTGACTTAATGACTCCTTTGAAAGCTTTCATTTTGCTTACATCCATGGTGTTGGCAATTTTTGAGCGAAGGGCCTGACTTCCACCAGGATATTGTGGCTCAATAGTATGATCATTGGAATTTAAAGTTTTCTCGGTTAGTGTGTTTTTACCCTCATTGGCTTCTGTTATTGTTTTCTTTTTAGGAGATAGTGTGTCTGTTGTGGTTTTGAAATTTTCCTTCAGACGTAATGTTACCGGAATCTGTTCCTCATTTTTAATACTTTTCTCAGAAGAATATATTACTTTAGTTATCTGTTGTGGCTGCACTTTTTTTGATGGCTGTAGCGGTTGTGTTTCTGTATTTGCCTGGATGGGATTATTGGCATAGGTTTTCGAAGCAAATACCATAAAGGCAGCGATAAAAACAGGTACACTTGCAGCCTTTTTTAAGACAATAAATTTTGATTTTTTGGTGGTCATCATAATAAAACGTTTTTTGGTGTTGTTAAAATTAAATGAGTGGGTCAGTGTTGGATTTTGGCTGTTGATAATTTCGTCTAAAATTAAAGACTGATAACTTTTAACATTAAAATTATTCTTTAAAACGGCCTCGTCCGCGAGAAATTCATGATTGGTAACCATGGCTTTTTTGTATAGAAAAAGAACAGGATTAAACCATGTGAAGATTTTTAATACTTCTATGAATGCAATATCAATACTGTGTTTCTGGTCAATATGACTCTTTTCGTGCAAAAAGATCCTTGAATCAATGACATTGTTGGTAATATAATTTTTTCCCAAATAAATCGTATTCCAGAAGCTAAATGGAGAAATTCTTTTTTCTGTTGATATAATATGGTAATTCAGATAGATGATTCTTTCACCTTCTATTTTCTTTATCGTCCGGATAGCCAGAATGCTTTTGACCAGTAGAAAAATACTGATAGCTGCATAAAGAATCCACATCATATTCATCCAGTCAAAAGAGCTTTGTCCGGAAGGTGTCATGATCATCTGCTGTGCCGTTTCTTCAATAGTCAGCTGAGCAGTTTTTTCTGGTTTTTGAAAGGAGGTTGTAATTGAAACAAAAGGTACCGTATAAGAAAATACAAGGGAGAACAGTAAATAGAACCTGTTAAATCCATACATTTTCTCTTTTTCCAAAAACAAGTGGTATATCGCGATCAATAGTGAAGAGCAGATCATTATTTTTAGAACAATAGCAACCATTTTTTTAGTCTTTTATCTGTTGATCTATTATTTCACGAAGTTCTTTCAGCTGTTTTTGACTCAGTTTGGCATTAGAAGTAAAAAAAGAGGCAAACTGTGTCACCGAGCTGTTGAAAAAACGGTCAATCATGGAAGTCATTTCTTCCTTGAAATATTCCCCTTTCTCTACCTTTGGATAGTATTCGCGGGAATTTCCATACAATGTATATCCTACCAGATCTTTATTCTGCATTCTTTTCAGCAGTGTGGCGACCGTAGTTGCGGCCGGTTTTGGCTCAGGATAAGAATCTAAAATTTCTTTCATGAAAATTTTCTTTTTTTCCCAAAGAATTTCCATAAGAGCTTTTTCTGAATCAGTTAGTTTTATTTCTTTCATTCTACAATATCGCAATTAGTTCTACAAATGTAGAATAAAAGTTTTACTATGCAAATTTTATGGCATTATTTTTCCATTCATTTTAATACCTAATCCATAATGCTATGAATATCAATCAATTTTACATCCCATTATTGAGTGTTTTCTTTGTTTTGTCTTCGTGTAAGAAAGCTCATGTGAATGCTCAGCAGGTGGGAGCAGATGGCAGTGTAGAAACAGAATCCCCCAATTCTGACTATAAGCCTGCATTTAAAGGACAGACAAGAATTAAAGCTGTAAAGACAGTAACTCCCTATCAAGCAGAGGTTATCAACAAAGATCTCGGAAAACCATGGGGTATTATTAATCTGCCGGACGGGAGATTTCTTATTACGGATAAAAGAGGACATATGAATCTTGTATCCCAGGATGGAAAGCAGGTTTCTAAGATAGAAGGGTTTCCGAATGTAGATTCAAAAGGGCAGGGAGGCATGCTGGATGTTGCACTTGACCCGGATTTTAAAACCAATACTATCATTTACTTCAGTTTTTCGGAACCTTTCGGAAAGGGAAATCTTACTTCTGTAGCAAAAGGCAGGCTGTCTGGGGATTTTAAGACTATTTCAGATGTTAAGGTGATTTTCAGAGCAGAACCATCCTATGATGGTGACAAGCATTATGGAAGCAGGCTGGCATTTGATAAAGATGGATTTTTATTTGTAAGTACAGGAGAAAGATCAGATAAGGTAACAAGGGTCTTCGCTCAAAAAACAGATAATTATTTAGGTAAAATACTAAAAATCACAAAAGACGGAAAGCCTGCTCCCGGCAACCCTTTTATCGGCAAACAGGGATATAAACCTGAAATTTATGCCTATGGTATCCGAAATCCGCAGGGAATGGCTATTGATCCGAACGGAACACTTTGGGATGTGGAAATGGGCCCACGCGGTGGAGATGAAATTAATCTTATACAGCCCGGCAAGAACTACGGATGGGGAGATGTAACCTATGGAATTGAGTATTCCGGGCAAAAAGTAGGTGAAGGAATTACACAAAGAGAAGATACAGAGCAGCCTGTTTATTATTGGGATCCTGTGATCTCTCCCAGTGGAATCACCTTTTATACAGGAAATGTTGACGAATGGAAAGGAAACTTATTTATAGGATGTCTGAGTGGAGAACACATCAACAGAATTGTAATGAAAGATAATAAAGTGGTAGGTGAAGAACGCCTTCTGGCAGATCAAAAAGAACGGTTCAGGGATGTTTTAAACGGAATGGATGGTAATCTGTACGCAGTGACAGACAGTGGAAAGCTCTATAAAATTTCAAAAAAATAAACCACAACTCCTGAACTCATTTCAGGAGTTGTTGGTTGTAAGAATCAAAAGAGGAAAATTATGAGGGCTTATTCCATTTAAGTTTCATTAAAACTTAAAGTTTAGTCGGGCAAAAACCTGTCTTCCTCCAAACCCCATTTGTACAGGATCAAAAATACCTCCGGATTCTGTATTTCCATCTACATGTGCTGTCTGCAAAGTTGGATAGCGGTTAAATAAATTTTTGCTTCCGATTGTAATGTTGAAATTTTTAGAGAGTTCATAGCCAAAAGAAATGTCGGTTGTCACTTTTGCACCATAAGACTGATTGTCATCTGCGCCGTTATAACCAATCAGTTTTACTTTGTCAAATCTTACAAGTTGGACATTAGCATTGAACTTACTGATCTTATAATTTAAATTCAGATTTATTTTCGTTTTAGGAGCAGAAGCCAAAATAAAAGCTCTTTCTCTAGGGCTTAAATAGGTTTCTTCTTTTCCCTTCAGTTTTTCCGAAGTATTTACTTTGGTAATTTCCATTTCATTATAATTTCCAGCTAATGTTACAGAAAGTTTTCCTGAACCAATATTTTCAGTATAATTTAAGATAATATCAATACCTTTTGTTCTTGTGTCTATCGCATTGGTGAAAAACTGTGCCTGGTCAATATGATTATCAATTAGAATTCCACCTATAGCATCATCATCCTGATTAAAGTTTCCAGTCAGGACAATCCTATCTTTTACCTTAATATAATAACCATCTACTGTTGCTGTAAATTTTCCGGTATTAAAAGTAAACCCGGCACTTCCATTTAATGAAGTTTCCTGTTTCAATTGTGGAATTCCCACGGTTTTTGCAAGATCACTGTCATTAGATGCCAGCTGGATTGTGACCAAATTCCCCCCTTGGAAATTTGTAAACTGTAGGCTATAATATTTTTGTGCTAAAGACGGTGCTCTAAATCCCGTGGAAACAGATCCTCTAAGTGCAAGTTGAGGAGTAATAGCGTATCGTGTAGCGAATTTACCATTCAGGGTACTTCCAAAATCATTGTAATTTTCAAATCTTCCGGCAACACTTATCATCCAGTTTTTGGTAATATCCAATTCAGTGTCTATATAAGCGGCAAAATTATTTCTGTTTTTATTGACCTCTTGTGAATAGCCTGGAAATCCTTGTGAGCCTCCGGGTCTAATATTATTTGTAATGGGGTTCTTTACTAATAAGTTATCAGGTGTACTTGAGTTAACAATATTTCCATTGATATCATACATAGTATAAGATGCTTCTTCGCCTTTAATGATTTCAAATTTTTCATATCTGAACTCGGATCCAAAAGCAATATTTAATCCCTGTAATACTTTAAATTGTTTAGAAGCATTAAACCCTGTCGTATTTTGTAGAAGAGAATGCCCCCCTGCGTTAAAACTTGTTGGTGATTTTATTCCTAACGTAGCATTGATTGTGTTATCGATCTGATAGGTAAATCTATTGCTTCCAAATGCGTTGTAAAAATCTATATCCCAATCTGCAACTTTGAATTTTAATCCATTGTCAAACGTGAAATCTGTAATAGAGGTGTTTTCTATAGGATTAAAGCCGTTTGGATACACATCGGGGATGTTTCCATCAGCCTTTGCAGATCTTGTCCACGCGTATGCGTTGGTCTTTCGGTAAGAAAATCCCTGACGGGAATAGAAGTTTAGTCCGTCAGATAGTGGTAACTCTATATTTCCGAAGAAATAAATATTTTGAGATTTTGCGTCTCCAAATTTTTCTCTTGGAGATGAATATCTCTCCGGATTTGCATTTCGTATGGTGCGATCTTTATTAATAAATTCAGCAGTAAAGTTTCCAAAACCTCCTTTGTTCCCAATTTTTGTTCCCAGATTTCCGCTAAAATCAAGGGTTGTACCATCAATTTTATCATCGGATACTACATCATTACTTCCGGGACTTTTAAAAAGATTCATCCCATAAAAAGCGTTCCCTTCAAAACCTTTATCACGGTCATTAAGGATGACATTGATCACCCCGGCAATGGCATCTGAACCATATTGTGCCGAAGCGCCGTCACGAAGGACTTCAATTCTTTTGATGGCACCAATGGGGATGGTATTCATATCAGATCCTGTATTTCCCCTTCCTTTGGTTCCGAAAAGGTTGATTAACGACGATTGATGGTATCTTTTTCCATTGAGTAATAGCAAGGTTTGATCAGGGCCTAAGCCTCTCAATGTGGCCGGATCTACCGCATCAGCGCCATCTGATCCGGATTGTTTATTGGAATTAAAAGAAGGTGCCGCAAACTGCAGCAGCTGGTTGACTTCTACCTGCCCTGTTGCCTGGCTTACCTGCTTAATGTCAATGACGTCTATAGGAACAGGTGTATTAATGACCGTTCTTTTTTTATTCCGGCTTCCCGTAATGGCAACTTCCTCTATTTTTGACTCCTTGGCAATAGTATCTTGTATTTGCTGAGCATAGGATAATGAAGAAGCACTAAGAAAAATGACGCTGATGTATTTTATTTTCATATTTGAGACTTTGGTTGATGATTGTCTCAAAATTATTAATTTTTATTTTTAAATCAGTATTAAAATTAATTATTTGTTATGGATATTTTAAATTTATTACATTCTGTATTGCTTTTAGAAAAAAAATAACTTTTTATGTATTTTTAATGAATATTTTTAATATTAAAAGCATTTTATTATTCTATTCAAACCTTCTTCCAGGATTTCCTGTGAAGTAGAGAAACAAATTCTAATGTGTCCTTCTGCTCCTTTTCCGAACCATCTTTCTGATCCCGGTACGATGGCTACTTTACCATGATCAAGAACATGTTGGGTAAAATCATCGCTAGACATTCCGTTTTTAATCCTGGGAAATAATACAAAGGTAGCTTCCGGAAGATTAGGATTCAGGACTTCAGACTGGCTTAACAGGTTAAAAGCAAGATCCCTGTTATGCTGTAGATGCGTTAAAAATTCTCTGTACCATGGTTTTGCTCTTTCCAGGGCTACACTTGCTGCAATCTGTGATAATGTGGAAACCCCCTCTATCGTTGAGTTGAAATTCGATTTTTCTACAAAATCTTCAAAAATTTCCTGATCATTGCATAAAACAGCACCAATTCTAAGCCCTGCAATACCAAACGACTTCGAAAATCCATATACCGTAAAACTTTTTTTCTTTGCTTCCTCTGAAACAGATGAATAGGTGTGAAAATCCTTATTATCATAGACGATATCACTCCATATCTCATCACTCATCACCCATAAGTTATGAGAAGAAGCAATCTCAGAAATCTTTTTAAGCGTTTCTTTAGAATATACCTTTCCTAATGGATTGTGCGGATTACATATGCTGATAAGTTTCGTCTTTGGATTAATCAGTGAAACCATTTTTTCAAAATCAATAGCTCCGGTTACGGTATCTACAGGGCATAATACAACCTTTCCTCCAGCTGTTTCCACGGATTTTTTAAATAGAAAATCTACAGGATCCAAAATAATAGCTTCTTCTCCCGGCTTCAGAACATAGGAGGCTATCAAAAACATTCCCTGTGCTGCACTGTTCACAGCAAGTACATTTTCAGGGATGAAATTTCCAAATTTCTCTGTATTGAAATGTTCAGCTACATTCTTTTTAAACTCGGGAAGGCCGGAAAAAGGACCATAGCTCAGATAGCCATCTTTGATATATTCAATGATGCCTTGTTCAATTTCAGGAGCTGTTCTAAAGTCAGGATCCGCTGCTGTCAAAGGGATAATTCCATCTTCCAGGGTTGCCCACCTTCCGTTGTAGGCTTTTCTTTTCAGAGCTTCAAAATTGATATCGTTATTGGTGAACATATTTTTATTTATAAGAGATTGGTAAAATATTTTTTGAATGTTGGTCCAGCGGAAGCAAAAACTGATTAAGTAAAGCCCTGCCGTTGGCAATATGGACTTCAATTTCCGGCTTTCGTTCTGCTTCATATTTTCGGAAAGCTTCACTCATATCCTTTTCTTCGGCTAAGTATTTAGTCAGGGTGAATGCATCCTTTAGTGCTGAGGTAACTCCCTGGCTTGTAAAAGGGATCAGCGGATGTGCTGCATCTCCGATAAAGACTATATTGTCCTTATAAAAAGGGGTAAGTTCCTCCAGTTCGTATACCTGCCACAAATGAACATTTTTATAGCTGGATTCTTTGATAATGGACAAAACTAAAGGGCTCCAGTCTTTAAAAAGTTCAGTCATATATTTTTTAAGACTGCCTGTGGAACACTCTTCACTGATCTTGTACTTTTCACTGTCAAATTGCGAATACCAAAGAACGGAGTCTTTGGAAAGCTTTAGAATTCCGAATGTCAGCCCGCCCTCTTCGAGATGGAATTTCATAAAGTTATTTTCAATACAGGCTGCTATTTTTTCATTTTGAATGATATTGACAATCTCATTTTCCCTTACAGGTCTCAATTTCTCATCCTTAAAAATATTTTTTCTGATTCGGCTTCTGGAGCCATCACTAATAACAGCAATATCAGAATCAATAAAGGTTTCGTCAGGAAGTTTTAGTTTTCCCTTTTCATTATAAGTTAACGTTTTTTCGTATGTTATTTTGTCGGGAGAAATATTTTGAGTTAAAATATTGATTAATGCCTGCCTTGAAATAACAAAAACATCATTAAGATCTCTTTCGGCAAGGATCTTTCCTTTGTGAGAATATTGTATGTATTTTTTTAGAAAATTTCCATGGTTAAAAAGTAGCTGGGGGTCAATAATCTGGGAAAGATGTTCAATTCCCTCTTGTGGGATAAGGAACCCGTGACCTGCTAAATCTTCTTTTTTCCTTCTTTCATAAATATGGTAATCAATATTGTGCTTTTCTAAGTAATTCGCCATGCTTAAGCCGGAAATACCAGCGCCCACGACAGCAATTTTCTTCATTTCGGAATAACGGATTTTTCAGTTGGTGTTTAATTACTTTTTGCAATCTATTTTTTAGATTGGTGCAAATGTAAATCAAAAACATTCATGATTTGAAAAAAATAAAGTAATTTAATTTTGAATTTCAGAAAAATTAAATGAAAAGCATAGCATTTTTTATGTTTTAAGTTGAACATTTTCATCCGTTTATATGAAAAATGAAAAATTATCCATACAACAGAAAAAACCGGAATAAATTCCGGTTTTATTTTTATGCTTTTTCAAGGTGAACTGTAAAATGTCTTAAAATTTCCGGTTCCCAGGTGATCTTATATCCTTTTGCTATTTCTTCGCGCCTCTCATATACATTTTTGACTGCTGCAGCAATATAATCCATATGATTGTTGGTGTACGTCCTTCTGGGGATGGCTAAGCGCACCAACTCCAGTTTAGGATAGCGGTTTTCCCGTGTCTCAGGATCTCTGTCTGCCAATAAAGTACCGATTTCTACAGTTCTGATTCCTGCTTCTTTATAAATTTCAAGTCCTAGCGTCTGAGCCGGATATTCAGCACGGGAAACATTAGGAAGGAAATTTAACGAATCAATGAATACAGCGTGCCCACCAATAGGTTTCTGAACCGGTATTCCATATTCTATCAGCTTATTACCAAGATATTCGACCTGAGAAATTCTGCTTTCAAGATAAGCGAATTCAGTGGCTTCATCCAGCCCTACAGCCAATGCAGCCATGTCTCTTCCTGCCATTCCTCCATAAGTAATAAAGCCTTCAAAGATAATGGTGAAGCTTGAAGCCTTTCTGAAAAGTTCTTCATTATTCAAGGCGATGAATCCTCCGATGTTTACCAGTCCGTCTTTTTTGGAGCTCATGGTCATTCCGTCACCGTAAGAATAAATTTCTTTGCAGATCTCTTTAATACTTCTGTTTTCCTGGCCTTTTTCTCTTTTTTTTATAAAATATGCATTCTCTGCAAACCTCGCTGAATCAAAGAATACAGGGATTCCATATTGGTCAGAAAGTTTTTTTACCGCCTTCATATTCTCTAAAGAAACAGGCTGGCCACCGGAAGAATTACAGGTAATAGTAATCAGACAGAAAGGGATATTTTCTTTAGGGTGGCTTTTATAGACTTCTTCCAGTTTTTCAAGATTGATATTCCCTTTAAAAGGATGAAGGTCATTGATGTCAAAAGCTTCGTCAATGGTACAGTCGACAGCATGTGCTTTTCTGATTTCTATATGCCCTTTCGTAGTGTCAAAATGAGAGTTTCCCGGAACTACATCTCCTTCTTTTACCAACACTGAAAAGAGAACATTTTCAGCAGCTCTTCCCTGATGTGTTGGAAGTAAATATTTAAAACCAGTAATTTTTTCAACTGTATGCTGCAGTTGTTCAAAAGAGCGGGATCCGGCATAGCTTTCATCTCCGGTCATCAGGGCTCCCCATTGTCTGTCTGACATCGCTCCGGTTCCGGAATCTGTCAAAAGATCAATAAAAACCTGCGAAGATTTTAAGTTAAAAAGATTATAATTTGCTTCTTTAAGCCATTGTTCTCTTTCTTCTCTGGTGGATTGGCGGATTTCCTCCACCATTTTAATGCGGAAAGGTTCCGCGTAAGGTAAATTCATGTGTTAAAGTATGTTTTTAAATTGTTTGTAAAGAAAATTGCTTTGAAAATAATTTCAAATCATCAATATATATGTAAAGAGAGAGCGGGGAATTACTCAGGGGCTTTAAATATATTTTCATCGGAGTGGAAACCGGCTACACCGCCACTTACTGCAAACTTCATGGCAGAAGCTGCATTCATTCCTACTACAGGTTTGATGTTTTTTTCTTCAGTAACAATTACCCAGCCCGAAATAGCATACGAGTGGGGAAGATATACTGCAACATAGTTATGCTTATCAACGTCCGACATTTCTTTTTGGGTTAAAAAGCCAATCCTCCATATTTCAGGATTTTCATTGGTTTTCACCCATACAGGATCGTTGAATTTTTTCTTGTCACCTACAAATGAAGACATGACATCTTTTGTAGGGGTATAAATGTGTTTTACTCCCGGAGTTTTCTCCAGTAAACTATCCATGGTATCAAAAAAGAATCTTCCTACCACGAATTTATTTCCTAAATAGCCCAGAATAGCGGTAAATAATATAATTGAAACGAAAACAAGCCCGGGGATCTGTTTTGCAAGAGACGGAATGAGATTGTCAATAGCACTGACAATATACCAGATCACAAAAATAGTAAGCCCGATAGGACCTATAATAACTAACCCCTGAAAAAAGTTCTTCAGAAAAAGGTTAGCAATATTTTCAAAGCTAGGTTTCTTCAATGTATCGTCTTTACTCTGTTATTTTTTAATTTTACCCATGGATGGTTTCTTTATTTCCATAGGATTTAATGATATCAGCTTCATATTCCAGCCATTCTTCCCAGCGTCTGTTTACGGTTTCCGGATCTCCAAGCTGTCTTGCAAAACCAATAAATGAAGTATAATGGTTGGCTTCGGATATCATAAGTTCTCTATAGAAAACTTTAAGTTCTTCATCTTTAATATTTTCTGTGAGTACTTTAAATCTTTCACAACTTCTGGCCTCAATCATTGCTGCAAAAAGCAGTTTATCTATAATGAGTTCGTCTCTGGATCCCTGAACGATAAATTTTGCTAATTGGTTGACATAATCATCCTTTCTGGCTCTCCCAAAAGTATAGCCTCTTTTTTTGATGATTTCATGAACCTGGTTAAAATGATCCAGCTCTTCCTGGGCAATAGCCAGAAGTTCTGTAACCATTTCGGGATATTCCGGAAGCATTGTAATCAGCGTAATGGCGTTGGTAGCTGCTTTTTGCTCACACCACGCATGATCTGTCAAAATTTCTTCAATGTTTCCTTCCGCAATATTTGCCCACCTTGGATCGGTAGGAAGTTTCAACTTAAACATGTTATAAATTTTTGTAAAATTAAAACAAATTGAGGGAAGAATGATTATTTTTATTTCAAATTTACCTCTAAAATGCTAAGATGCGGTCTTTCTCCTTAAGAATTCCAAAATATTCCACCCTGTAGTATCTACTTTTTTTAAACCTGCAGAAATAATGAATGCCAATATGATATTCGTAACGTAAATAAGCAGCATCAGTGACCACCAAGGCATGTTTTCCTGTAAAGGAACCACGAGAAAATAGACCAGGGATGAGCTGATACCCTGTGCAAAATAGAAGAAGATTGCATTTTTACCAATGTAGGTAACGAAATTTTCTTTTGTAATTTTTAATCTGTTATAAAGAACAAATAAGGTGACAAGAGAAAATAATGTCCAGATGATATAGGGTATTTTTGGGGGGAATTTGTTTTTATTTATTTTGTAAAAAATCTCACCTCCATAATACCAGAACATCCATAATAAGCTTCCTGCAACAAGAATATACAATACAGGAATAAGTTTTCCCGGAATTTTTTTTCCACGCATTCTGTTACCTATTAAAAATACAGAGAGATAAAATGCTACATAGCCAACCTGGCCCGTAGGATAATATTCAGGAAAAATATTGAATAATAAGGTTAAGGAAATACAAATTCCTATCAACCAATTGATATGCTTTGGAAAAAATCTCAAAATTAAGACGCCAAAAACAGTCAGGATAAAATAAACCTTCAGATACCAGAAGCTCCCTATTACTACGGGGAAAGTATCAGCATTCGTATATTGGTGGAGGTACCAGTTTCCAAGATTTTGCCACTGCGGTGTTGTGGAAATATTGGTAGTGGCATATTTCGAACCGAATGTGGAATAAAAATTTTGAAGCCATTCCAAGGAAAAGAAAATGAGTCCGAAGACTTTAAAGAAATAATCTATAAAGAAAAGGAATGTTACAAAAATCATATACGTGATCTGCAGTTTCAATAGCCTGTAAAGAGTTTTTTCAATGTTGGCTCCTGAAGTAACACCACTCAGAGCGTAAAAAAGGGCTACATCAAAGACAAGAGAAAATACCCGCACCTCTGCCGGAATGTAAAATTGCCCGGACCAGAAAGCGGTATGGATAAATATAATAGAGAGGGTAGCCAGTCCTTTGGCAAAATCAATATAGAGGTCTCTGTTCATTGTTGTAGGATGTGGAATCAAAAGTAAATAAACTTACGCTATTTTTCAAGTGAATAAAAAAGAAGACGTAGCACAGCTAGAGGATGTGGGTTGAGAATCGTTTAAACGAAAACCCTTCTCATATAGGAGTACAGGAAATTTCATGAAAAAGGCCGTTTTCACGAGTTGTGAGACGGCCTCCTTTCTTAATATACTAAAAGTGAATGTTTGTGTTATTTGAGATTTTTAAACTCTTCAGCAGAAATTTCTCCGGTCTGAATTTTTTTCAGTTCATCAATATATTGACTCATGTATGCGTCAATTTCAGGATTAACTGTGTTTTTAGCCATTTTGTACGTGCCATTTAAAACGCCTTGATAATAATAGAAGAAGTTATAGTCAAAATTAGCGGCATTAAGATCGTATTGTCCTAAAAGGAATCCTAAACGTACAGCAGATCTTCTTTGGGCTGGTGTTCCGTGATGCCCCGGACTATTGGTCTGATAGTCACCTATGCTTTGTGCGAACTCATAGGCTGATGCAATTTCTGTAAAATTGGTTTTGTTGTAGCCATTGGGTCTTCTTAAATAATAGCCGGCAAAACCGTCTGCTTCCAATTCGTTTGGTCTTGCGGTGTTTTCACTGACAGAAGGAAGTCCAAAGATGTACTGAAGCTGGTGGCCGTACTCATGTGCAAGAATCATGGCATTAACAATATCTCCGCCTTTTGATTTTGCATCATAATAGATTGCATAGCCATAATAAATTTTCCCTGTAGAATAAGAAATGGCATTGTACGTTGAATTGTAATTGGATGGATCGTCCACAAACCTTAGAGTAGGATTGCTTCTTCCCCAAAGACTGGCAATTTTAGTCATCTGGGCATTCATGAAGTTGGTGTCGGTAGAGTTTTGTAATGATGTTTTCAATACTGCAGTGGAGTTCCAGTTGTTGTCTACATAATAACAAATCTTTTCAAGATCACCCGGCTGATCAATTTTTGCACTTGAAGCCTGTTCCGGTACTACCGTTTCTTCCATTTTGTCATCGCTGCATGATGTCAATGAAAATGCAGCAATAAATCCTGCTAATAAGCAGAAATTAAGGTTTTTTTTCATAAAAATATTAGTTTGGTAAAACGAAGATATAAAATTATCTTTTACATATGAATACTTTATTGTAAAAAATTATTCAAAACATAGTGAATAGGCTATTTGTAAAAAAAACATTGTTTTGATTGTAAGGGGTTTAGAATTTTATTTGTATATTTGCACCTCGAAATAACTAAAAATTTTATAAACAATGTTTGCAATTGTAGAAATAGCAGGGCTTCAATATAAAGTTGAGCAAGACCAGAAGTTGTTTGTAAACCGTTTAAAAGGAGATAAAGGAGGAAAAGTATCTTTCGATAAAGTTCTTCTTACTGTAAACGGAGCAATCACTGTAGGCGCCCCAGCTGTAAACGGAATCACTGTAGAAGCAGAGATCCTAGACCACGTAAAAGCTGATAAAGTAATCGTTTTCAAAAAGAAAAGAAGAAAAGGTTACAAAGTGAAAAACGGTCACAGACAATCTTTAACTCAAATCGTAATCACTGGTATTACTGGTTTTGAAGCAGGAGCAAAAAAAGCTGCTAAAAAAGAAACTGTGAAAGGAGAAGTTCTTTCTGACAACGCAACTGTTAACTTTGGTGAAGATCACGAGCTGAACTATCACTTGAAGAAAAACAACTTGTCTCAGTCTAAAGAGAACAGAGAAACTTTAATTACTTTAGGAAAAGCAGTTAAAGTTGAATTAGAAAAGAATATTCTTACTCATGAAGAAGTAGATGCTGCTATCATTAAGAATATCGATCAATTTAAAGCACTTAATAAATAATCCAATAATAAAATGGCACACAAGAAAGGAGTCGGTAGTTCCAAGAACGGTAGAGAGTCTCACTCTAAAAGATTAGGTGTGAAGATTTTCGGAGGACAAGCAGCTATTGCCGGAAATATTATTGTTAGACAAAGAGGTACTCAGCACCACCCAGGTGATAACGTGGGAATCGGTAAAGATCACACTTTGTTTGCACTAATAGATGGTAAAGTAGTTTTCAGAAAGAAAGCAAACAACAGATCTTTTGTATCTGTAGAAGCAAACGCATAATAACTTAAGCGTTTTATAAAAAATTAAGCCTCAGCATTCATTTGCTGAGGTTTTTTTGTTTTGTTGCATCCTGGGAAATAGGGCCAGGGCAATATTTTTTCTGGGGGAGTAAAAATATTTTGATTAATATTCTATTGCTTGTGAAATATTTATATATTTGTTAAATGTCATACAATAAGTTAATTGCGGAAGCCGAAAAGCATATAGAGTAGGCAAAAAATAAAACTAATTAACATGAAAAATCTAAGAAAATTAACAAAAAAGAGTCTTAAAGCAATTAATGGTGGAGCCGGGTCATGCCCTCAGGCACCTATCAGATCTTGCGACGTATGGTGTGGGTTATCTCCACTGGAGAAATTTCGTTGTATATTCTATGTAGAACAGTCTTGTTCATGTAATTAATACCATAACCATCAGTATACATTCAAATGAAAAATCTAAGAAAACTGACAAAGAAGAATTTGAAAGTAATTCAGGGAGGTACAGAAAAATGCCCGCCTATCACAAGTTCTTGCAGTGTATGGTGCGGATGGAGTGCATGGCAGAAAATACACTGTCTCACCAATACTTATGAAGAGCCTTGTGTGTGCTAGCTGGCTGACCATATAAATGATTTAACCATTAATGCATTGAAATGAAGAATCTGAAAAAATTAACTAAAAAGAGTTTAAAGGAAATAAGTGGAGAAGTCGCGGCAACGTGCCCTTCTATGTTTCAATCATGTTTTGAGTGGTGCAGATGGAACTCATGGCAGCAGTCAAACTGTATGCTTTCTGAGCCATGCACCTTGTCGGAATGTTTTGACTAGTTAATATGAATAGATGCATTAGATGTTTTATACAAAGTCTTCTATGCACGATGAATGTTAGATAAAATTGAAAAAATAATCCGCAGCTTCGGAGAAGCTGCGGATTATTTGTATCGTATTAAAATCCAAATTGAAATCCTGCTTTAATATCAAATTTTGAGATATCCGGTCTGTCCAGATAATTTCCTCGCCAGTTGAAATCAACTCTAAAAATTCTAAGGTTTCCAATTCCAATATTTTC
Source organism: Chryseobacterium sp. Bi04 (assembly GCF_918698085.1). Taxonomy (GTDB): domain Bacteria; phylum Bacteroidota; class Bacteroidia; order Flavobacteriales; family Weeksellaceae; genus Chryseobacterium. Next base: position 219,785 of record NZ_CAKKLP010000001.1, on the reverse strand, counting down.
AATTCCAAATCCATACTCATAATAGATATGTTCATTGGGAGCAGAATATTTGAATCCTTCTACGTTGATCGCTTTAGATTCATCACTTAATGATCCGTACGCTCCTCTGATAAAAGCAACTTCTCTAAATTTTAATTTCTTGATCAATGGGATGTAAGAAAGTATTTTTCCGTTAAAATGATGCTCAAGGTTAAGGGTAACATAAGCGTCGGCTACGAATTCATAGTAATTAAGCTGTGAAAAAGTGTTGGGAACCAATCCATAGGAAAGGTTAGCCGGGATTATATTCTGCAATGCCAGCGGAACGGTATTAAAGTTTTTTCCGGCCTCAAGATTGACAATCGTTTTACCTATAGTTCCGATAAGGAATGGCTTGGAAAGCATAAACTGAAGCTTATCGTAATTAAAATCAGCATTGAAAAGGCCCTCGATTCCCCTTGTGTAGCGTAAAACGATGGTTGGGGCAAGGTTTCTTGCCTGGTATCGGTCTATTCCTGTCTGGGAAAATTTAGCTCCCGGTTTTGCTATTATACTGAAGGTAACATGAGAGTCATTGACTGTTTTTCTTAAGTTTCCGTCTTTGTAATACATTAGATTAAAGAGCTCCAGGTTAGCAGATTTAATACTTTGCATTACCCCATCAACTCTGAATTGTATGTTTTTCCAGGGTTCAATGGCTGCAAATACTCTGGTTTGATTTACAGAGCTTAAAGAATTATTTTCACCTCTTGCAAAGAATGTAGAGGTGGATTGCGGACCGGTTGTCAGGCCGTCTCCACTGGTCAGCTGTCCTCCCAGCTGAGCAATATCCCTGCTGGTTCCTGCTCCTATCATAAACCGGTTAAGTTTATTGAACATATACCTGGCGTCAACACCATATTTTACTTGTTGATCTTTAAATCCATATGCTGTATAAAACTGTACTCTCCACGTATCGTTTAATCCGAAATAAGATCTTGCACCCAGTCTTATTCTGTCTCCTTCTACTTTATTTCTTCCGTATATCGAAAAAATAGGACCGATATCTACCCCTTTAAAGGCATTGTAATGACGGGAGCCCAGGGTTTCAAATAATTTAACCATTCGGTTGAATTTTGGAGTCTGCTGAAGTTGATCAAGCATGTTGTAAACCCCTTGTTCAGATTTGGATAATGTGTCAGGCCTGGCTTTCGTCCAATAGGCATCATCTTTTTTGACAAACTCGTCTTCGTATTCTTCTTCTTTTCTCTTGAATACAGCTGGGTCCAGAGGTTTATTGAATTCGTAATTTGAATAATCTACAGATCTTTTAGCAATAATACTTTTAGATCCTTTCTTTTTTGAAAAAGGACTTATTTCGAATTCTGTAACCAGCTTTTTAGGTAGGAATGTGTTTTCATCAGGATTGTCATATTCCAGCTGGGTGGAAACACTATTGACAAAATTGACGTTTATTTTTTGTGTTGATTTTAAAGTAGCTCCTATAACAGCATAGGTATCTGTGTCTATATAAAGATTCCCCTGGAAAGCCAGGATGTCCTTTCTTTTAGGCTGGTACCTTATATGGAAAGCTTTCTCCCCGCGGATAGCAATAGTATCTACAAGGCTGTAATCATAGGTACTGAAACCGTCTGATCCTACAGGGCTTTGAAATCCTATATCGAAATAATTAAGTGTATTATCGTAGATATTGATTTCACGGTAAAGGTTCTTTGCTGAAACGGTGATGACCTGATTATCCTGAAACCCTGAAGTCTTTTGAGCAACGAGTGTTCTTTTAGAGTCTTTTTCGGGTTTATTCTTACCATAGTTTTCATAAACAGCTTCATTTAGAAAGATGGGAAGTCCTAATCTGCCACTTGCTGTAGAATCAGCATAATCAAAGATAAAATCCAGCTTATTGAAGATTTTTTTCTTCATAAATGTACTGTCCAGATTATTAAGGTCGAATTGGGTCTTCTCATATTCCTTATATGAATACGTATCAAACTTTTCTAGCCCATTATTTCTTTTACGTGCCCAGACTTTCTGCATAATAGCATACGCAGGATTTTCTTTTTTGCTTTTGTATTTGGTTTTCCCGGTATTGATAACAATTTCCTGAATACTGCTCACCTTTGCCTGTGATAGCTGTACAAAAATATTTTCAGCGGTGGCAGGAGTCACCTCCAGGGTTTGGGAAGTATAATTTTTTCTGGAAAATTTTAATGTAATGATGATAATACTATCAGACTGAATAACGAAGCTTCCGGAAGTCGTGGTAAGCGCCGGAGTTTTATTGTCATTGATAAAGATATCAACTTGATTAAGCTCTTTGTTATTTTTTTCATCAACAATTCTTCCGCTTACTCTATTTTGAGCCAACGAAAAGCTGGTAAAAAGCAGGAAAAAAAATAAAAAATTGTGTTTAGGGTTATTGTTTAACATCATTCGTTTCTTCAAGCAATTATCACAAACAAAAAGTATGCAGTTTATTCAAAAAATAGAAAAAAAATAGAAAAAATTATTATTCCCTATAAGTTCGCAAATGTAACGAAAATAATACTACAAATTATTAAAAATCAGATACGAATTTTAAGTGCTTAAAATGTGATGAATCAGGAGATTAAATATAAGATGAAAAGTCACAGTTTTTACGACTTATACTAAGGTGAAAATGGTGTATTGGAGCCCTCTGTAATTGTTAAAATAGCCACCCTAAAGCTAAGTTTTCTTTGCTTAAAATAAAAAAAGACCTACATTTCTGTAAGTCTTTTTGCTCCTCCTGCTGGGCTCGAACCAGCGACCCTCTGATTAACAGTCAGATGCTCTAACCAACTGAGCTAAGGAGGAATTTTCCTTATTTTTAAGTGATGCAAATATAAGAGGAATATTAATATCAGTCAAGTTTTATCCCCAATTATCGATGGTTTTACACTAAATATGTTGAATTTCAGTAAGAAATATTTCACTTATTTTTAATATCATCTTAGATATCTTCGAATAAATGCCTGAAATATCTCTCAGGATGCTCCAAAAAATTCCTTGTCAACTGATAGTGTTCTGTTTCTTTGTACGGGATACGCTGAATTTTGTTATCTATTAAATAGATTTCAGCATTCGGGTAGCTCATCAGAATGGGAGAGTGGCTTGAAATAATAAACTGGGCTTTTCCCGCTTTCTCCAATTTGTGGATGATGGATAACAAAGAAAGCTGCCTTTGGGGCGACAGGGCAGACTCAGGTTCGTCAAGGATATAAATTCCTTTTTGGAAATGATTATGAAATAATGATAGGAAGGCCTCGCCATGTGATTGCTGGTGCAGGGATTTGCCTCCATAAGCGTCCAGAACCCTGCTGTCTTCTTTAGCTACTTCATCAATATAGGTGGCAAAGTTGAAGAAGCTTTCAGCTCTCATGAAGAACCCCTGTGATGTTTTAGTACTCCAGGAGAGAACAAGGTGTTCAGATAATCCCGATTCTGTTTTATGGAAGTTATAATGATGGTTTCGGTTTCCTCCGGCCACATTGAAATCACAGTTTTCCGCAATAGCCTCCAGTAGGGTCGATTTACCGATTCCGTTTTCCCCAACGAAAAAAGTAACATTGCTTTTAAGCCTTAGATCCAAACCTTTACTCAAAAAAGGAAGGTTGAAGGGGAAATCTTTCGGGTGGTTATCTTTTAAATAGATACGGGATAAGTAGGGCATTGTTTATATAGTTACATAATATTAATGTCTGGTAAGCAAAATATATGCAAATAAAAAAAGACTTACATTTTTTGGGATTTTATGTAAATGTAAATAAAAATCTTTACCAAAGTTGATAAAGATTAATTGATGATTGGCTTTAGCTGGCTGCGGTAGAACCAATCATTATAAATAGTTTATATTATTGTTTAGTAAATTTATAACTTTTGTTTTTGTTCGATCGATTATTTACCAGACCAATCATTACTGTTATATCCATTTATTCCCCCAAATTCAATCTTTTCTATTTTCATATTCGCAAAAAACTGTGTAAAAATGCTAGTCCATACTCCATTATATTCCTGTACCATATTTTTTATTTGAGAAGGGATTTCGCTTTCAAAAGTTATCCAAACCACAGGATTTGAAATTTATTATCTAATGCTGGTTTATCCATACTACTATCACAAAAATACAATGCTAGCATGTAATATTTTATACCAGTATCTGTTTTGCTGTCATATGATAAATTTACAACGTCTATTCCTTTTTGTGATAATTCATTATAGAAGTTTGAAAAATTATGTCCGTAGAATTGCGTTTTATTAGAGGCAATTGCATTCAATTTAGGGACAACCCCATTATAAAATGAGATATAATCATTTACGGATTGAGACTTATAGTTATGTATAAAAAATATGCTTATTATAAACAAGCTTTTTAAAAATATAGATTTCATATTAAGAACTTTTAAATTTATTATGGACATTTGTGTGATCAGGTGTAAGGATTAAGCAAAATATATGTAAATAAAAAAAGACCTACATTTCTGTAAGTCTTTTTTGGCTCCTCCTGCTGGGCTCGAACCAGCGACCCTCTGATTAACAGTCAGATGCTCTAACCAACTGAGCTAAGGAGGAATGTCCTTGTTTTTAAGTGGTGCAAATATAGGACGAATATTTATACCCTGCAAATATTTTTAATGATTTTCTCGAAAAAATTATAAACCTCCGGTAAGCATTTTAAAAATATCACTTCCGAATATCAGTACCATTAATCCCAACAGGAAGATAACTCCCACCATTTGAGCATTTTCCAATACTTTTTGTGGTACAGGTTTTCCTACAATGATCTCATATAAGGTAAATAAAACGTGACCTCCGTCAAGTCCTGGAATTGGAATAAGGTTAAGGAACGCCAACCATACAGAGAACATTGCTGTAAAGCCCCAGAACGCTGACCAGTCAATGGAAACATGTCCTGCAGCATCTTTATTTACAGGCATGTTTTTTACAATAGCGATAGGTCCGCCCACTTTTTTATAACCTTTAATCTTTTTATTGAAGATTAATTTGAACTGCTTGATCTGATACGTTAAACTCTCAATAGTAAGTGTGAATCCCCTTTTGATTGATCCAAAGAAGTTATAGTCGTTATGAACGGAATATTTTTGAATTTCTTTAAACGCTAAAATTCCAATTGTTCCTTCTTTAGATACCGGGATTTTTAAATCTTCAACCTGATTATTTCTCAATACTTTAAAGTCTGTCACTTTTCCTGCATTAGGAACTACCAAAGGTTTTACTTCATCGTAATAATTAAGAGGTTTTCCATTTACAGAAAGTATTTTATCTCCAATTCTTAATCCTGCATCCAGAGTAGATTTTGTTACAATGGTATCTACAACAGGAGACATTCTTGGTGTTAAGAATGCTTTAGGTTCAGGATCTTGAAATGCAAAAGCCTTTCCGTCGTCATTTGTTGGGAAAGTAACCTCTTTTCCATCTCTTAAAACAGTGATCTCATCACTTAATAAAACATCAAGTGCTAATTTTTTGAAATCTTTCTGAACATTTCCGTCTACTTTTAAGATCTTATCTCCATCCTGAAAGCCCATTTTTTTTGCAGCTTCCGTATAATGAAGAGGAGTTGTGATTTTATCAGCTTCAAAGATGTTTTCTCCATTTTTTCCAACCAATGCTGAAAATATGATCCATGCAAGGAAAAAGTTGACAGTAACCCCACCAAGCATGATGATCAGTCTCTGCCAAGCCGGTTTAGCTCTGAATTCCCAGGATTCCGGATCCTTTTTTAGCTGTGCGGTATCCATGCTTTCATCTACCATTCCGGCAATTTTCACATACCCTCCGAATGGAAGCCATCCGATTCCGTATTTAGTTTGCTCAGGATGTTTTCTCCAGTCGCTGTCCGGAAGTTTTGATATATCGATAGGAACTTCTTCCTTCTTTCCATTCACCTCTGTTACTTCAGTATCCGGCAGGTTTTTTGAGAAGAATTTATACTTCCATTGACCATTGATTTTCTTCATTGAGAAAATTGAAAAGTAAGGATCAAAAAACAGGAAGAATTTTTCGGCTCTTGTTTTAAACCATATGGCCGGTAAGAAGTGCCCAAGCTCATGAAGAACTACCAGTATAGAGATACTCAGAATGAACTGAAAGAGTTTGATTGCTATTTCCATTAATAAATTTTAGATTTTAATTTGCAAAGGTAACAATTATCAAAACTATGCCAAATAAAAAAGCCTCCCGAAACGAGAAGCTTTGTCATATTTAAAGACGATTGGTTATAAATTGAACGAAACTCCAAGACTTCCATTATTACCGACCTCTGCAAAAACGCCGATTTTTTCTGTGAAAAAGTAACGTGCTCCAATATGAGCTCCTATTCCAAAGTCTTTTCCAAGCACTCCAAGGTCAACTCCCGGGTAGATATCCCATTTGGAAGGAAGGTTCAATGCTTCCTGTAAGTGGAAATTCAGTCTTCCGAAAACAAAAACACGGTTGTCCTTATCGTTATCTTTGTAATTGTCAAAGTAACCATTGATACCGGCTCCCAATGATATCATTTTGTTAAGTCCATAATCATAGGTTCCGGTAATACCTGTTCCGTATCCCCAGGCACTTAAACCCAACTGAATTTTCTGGTCTCCTTTTCCTGTCCATGCCTGTGCATTGGCAGCCACTCCAAAAAAGAGTACCATCACCATAAAAACCAATTTCTTCATAAATTTCTAATTTTTAATGATTTTAATAAAAATTATCACCATCAAAAATGAAACCGAAAACCATTAATCTTGTAAAAACACAAGACTTTATGAATTATTAAGAAATTCAATATTTTGATAGAAAGTTTTAAAAGAGTAACTATTCAGGGTAAAGAATAGAGGATATAACTCTTCTTTATCTGTTTGTAAATATAAAAGCTGTATTTTTATAAATCGGATTGAAAATAATTTAAAAGTAATTAAAGATGAAAGTGACAGGGCTTAATTCAGATATCATCTGGAAAGATAAAAGCGGAAATTTTAAAGCAATAGAAAAAGAACTTCAAAATCAGGAAGCTGATCTCTTTCTTTTGCCCGAAATGTTTTCAACAGGTTTTTGTATGGATGCTTCTGAAGTTTCAGACAGGAATGAAGAATCTCTGGAATTTTTAAAAAAAATCTCAAAAGAAAAGAATACGGCTTTCAGTGGAAGTGCTCCGGTAGAGCAGGATGGGCACTTTTATAACAGGATGTACTTTGTACAGCCGGATGGAGAGACTGTCTTTTATAATAAAAGACATTTATTTTCCTTTTCAGGAGAAGATAAAGTGTATACTCCAGGAAAAGAGCGGGTTATTGTCAGTTATAAAGGAGTCAGGTTTCTGCTTCAGGTGTGTTATGATCTGCGTTTTCCTGTTTTTGCAAGAAACAATAACGATTATGATGCGATCTTATATGTAGCTAATTGGCCGGAAAAAAGGGTAGGAGCCTGGGAGCATCTTTTAAAAGCAAGAGCTATTGAAAACCTGTCTTTTGTTTTTGGGTTAAACAGGATAGGAACGGATGGCAATAATCTCTTTTATCAGGAAAGTTCTCATTGTTTTTTTGCCGATGGAAAAGAAATTTCCCATAAAAACGGGAATAGGGTATCTGCGGAACTGGATATGAATGAATTGGAAGATTTTAGAAAGCATTTCCAGTTTTTAAATGACCGGGATGATTTTTCCATTCAATTATAAGAAATTGCTGAGATTGAAGCTGAGTTTTTAAGCAATAAGGCCCAGCCTCAATCTCAGCCTTAGTTAAATATATTGCTGGAGAAGGGTAGTCAATGTATTGACATCATGTACCCCACTTTCTTTCCATAAAAGCTCTCCATTTTTGAAGATGGCTAATGTAGGTACACCCCGAACTCCGTACTGAGACGCAATAGCCGGATATTGATCTACATCTATTTTTATAATTCTGGCCCCTTCACCAATGTTTTCTTTTACACTGTTCAGCACCGAAGACTGTACCTTACAAGGCTGGCACCAGGTTGCGAAAAAATCAATAAGTACCGGTCTTTCGGAGTTTATAATTTCCTGAAATTTTTGTGACATAGTTTTTAGCTTATTCAAATTATTTGTTGTCAGTTTCGTTCTGGATTGCTTTTACATTTTTCCAGGATGTTCCATCGTAAGCTTCTACGCCATTTTTCTTTAAAATTTCCATGGCCTGGTCTGCCTGAATTCCTTTGTTACAGAATACCACTACTTTTTTGCCTTTTAAGGCTTCAATATTATTCTGAATATCAGCCAGAGGAATATTGATGGCATTTTTAGCGGTTCCTGCAGTATATTGTTCCGGAATCCTTACATCTACCAATGTTACGTCCGAACTGTTTACCACTTCTTTAATATTAGCCTTTGGAGCTTCTGCTATACTGGCTGTTTTGCATGAGCTTAATAGAAAAGCAGAAGCGAAAATAAGCCCCCAGAATTTAATCTTCATGAATTTATAATGTTTTGGATTGACATACAAAATCCGTTGTAGGAAATTTTTCTGTCTTTTTGATTCCGTTAAAGCCTCCTTCAATTTCTGTGAAATTTCTAATCCCGTGAGAATTAAGAATGCTGGCTGCAATCATGCTTCTGTATCCACCTGCACAGTGAAGGAAAAAATGTTTTGAATCATCAATACCGCTAGCCCACTCACTGATGCTGTCTAATGGTTTGTTATAAGCATTGTCAATATGTTCAGCCGAGTATTCACTCAGTTTTCTGACATCAATAACGGTGGCATCTTCTGTAAACTGATCAGCAAATTCAGCAGGGGTAATTCTTTTGATCTCATCTGTTTCCCTGCCTGCATTTTTCCAGGCTTCAAAACCTCCTTTTAAATAGCCTACAACATTGTCAAAACCTACTCTGCTTAATCTGGTAATCACTTCTTCTTCCATTTCTGCATCTGTTACCAATAACAGAGGATGTTTTACATCCACAATAAGAGTTCCTACCCAAGGGGCAAAATCACCTTTTATTCCAATATTGATAGCGTTTGGAATAAATCCTTTATGGAATTCTGCAGCACTTCTGGTATCTAAAATTAAAGCACCGGTTTCTTCTGCAAAAGCTTCGAAATCTTCTGCGGAAACAGGCGTTAAACCTTTGTCCATCACAACGTCCAGACTTTCATATCCGCCTTTATTCATGGCTACATTCATTCCGAAATATTTTGGAGGAGTGGTTAATCCGTCCAGAACTTCTCTGATAAAAGATTCTTTGTCAGGCTGGTTCAGTGCATAATTGGTTTTTTTCTGATTCCCCAGAATATCTACCGTTTCCTTTTGCATGTTTTTTCCACAGGCAGAGCCGGCACCGTGTGCAGGATAAACAGTGATGCTGTCATCCAGTGGCATGATTTTGTTTTGAAGGCTGTCGTATAAAATACCGGCAAGATCTTCCTGAGTTAAGTTGGTTGCCTTTTGGGCAAGATCTGGTCTTCCCACATCACCTAAAAATAAGGTGTCTCCAGTGAAAATTGCAGTTTCAGTACCATTTTCGTCAATCAAAAGATAGGTGCTGCTTTCCATGGTGTGCCCAGGGGTATGCAGTACTTTTATTTTTATTTTTCCGATTTCAAAAATTTGGTTGTCTTCCGCAATGATAGCTTTAAATTCAGGAGCGGCAGTTGGCCCATAAATGATTGGAGCGCCCGTCTTTTCACTTAAGTCTAAATGACCTGAAACAAAATCAGCGTGAAAGTGGGTTTCAAAGATATATTTTAAGGTGACATTGTCTTTTTCCAGTCGATCCAGATAAGGTTTTACCTCTCTTAGCGGATCTATAATGGCAGCTTCATTTTCTGACACAATATAATAGGCACCCTGAGCCAGACAGCCCGTATATATTTGTTCAATTTTCATTGGGTATTTTTTTAATGAGTTAAAGATACAAAGTATTAGATGAATTGTAAACGAAATGTTAAATCTGAGTCATAGTTTCTTTCAATACAACAGCTCAATAAATACGTAGATCCCTTTCTTTTCAACAAAAATAATGCCTTAGAGAATGTTAATTTTTAAATGCTGTTTTTTATCATGTTCTTATAATGAAACTTAAGATATAAGCTGTTTAAACTTTTTTACTAAACTACAAATCGAAGATTCGGCTTAGTCAAAAACCACAAAACTTTTGTGTAATTTTTATACACAAAGTATATAACTTAAATAGCTTAAGTGTTTAAAAATCTTTTATGACTTTTATGGTTAAGTTTAAACGGACTTGTTATCTATTCCAGCTTATAATATATCTTGTATAAAATTCCATTGGTGTCTTCCTGCAAAGGATCTTCTTTACATACATCTGGTATTCTTTTTAAAAAGAGTAAGACGGGTATTAATTTGTAGAAAGTAAAAACAAAAATTAATGGTATAATATTTTCTTAATGATTAAATATTTTATAAAAACTTTTATATTTATAAGTTTAAAAAAAGATCAGATGGCAGACAAAACACAATTTATAGAAGAATTAAATGCTAGATATACTCCAAAAGGGGATCATATTATACTGGGAAAGGGAATGTTGGATGGAGAAGTTGTTCCTGAAGTTAATGTAACAATTCCCTTAAAAACGATCAACCGTCATGGTCTTATTGCCGGAGCTACAGGAACCGGTAAAACAAAAACACTGCAGGTTTTTGCAGAACAGCTTTCTCATGCAGGAATACCCTCACTGGTTTTAGATATTAAAGGAGACTTTTCAGGAATTGCTGAAGCAGGCCAGATGAATGCTATTATTGAAGAGAGATATGCTAAAACCAAACTGCCTTATACTCCACAAGCATTTCCGGTAGAGCTCATGAGTATTTCCGGAGGCAAAGGAGTAAAGCTAAGAGCCACCGTTACAGAATTCGGACCGGTTCTCTTAAGTAAAATACTGCAATTGAACGATACTCAGCAGAGCATCATGTCTATTGTTTTTAAATATTGTGATGATAAAGGTCTTCCATTAATTGACCTGAATGATTTAAAGAAAGTACTGCAATATGTGACGGATAATGCTCAGGGAAAAGCAGAGCTTGCAGCCAATTACGGATCAATAGCATCGGCGTCTTTAGGTACTATTCTCAGATCTATTGTGGCTTTGGAACAACAGGGAGCTTCCGGTTTTTTTGGTGAATTAAGCTTTGATGTTCAGGATTTACTGGCAACAAGAGACGGAAAAGGAGTGGTAAACATTTTAAGAGTAGCTGAGATTCAGAGTAAGCCGCAATTGTTTTCCACATTTATGCTTTCGCTTTTTGCAGAAATATATATGACATTTCCTGAAGAAGGGGACAGTGGAAAACCAAAATTAGTGCTGTTTATTGATGAAGCCCACCTTATATTTGATGAAGCATCAAAAGCTCTTTTATCACAGATTGAAACAATGGTGAAGCTGATCCGTTCAAAAGGGGTTGGTATTTATTTTATTACGCAGATTCCAGGAGATGTCCCTGAAAATATATTGTCACAGCTGGGGCTGAAAATACAGCATGCACTTAGAGGCTTTACCGCAAAAGATAAAAAAGAAATTACTAAGGCTGTTGAAAATTATCCCACTACGGAGTTTTATAATGCTTCAAGTCTGATTCAGAATTTAGGAATTGGGGAAGCATTTGTAACAGCTTTGGACGAAAAAGGGATTCCTACTCCATTAGTGCATACCTACCTTATTTCTCCGGAATCAAGGATGGACGTTCTGAGCGATGCTGAAATTTCTGAGCTCACTGCGAAATCTGCTTTAGTAGCTAAGTATGAAGAGGCTGTAGATAGAGAATCAGCCTACGAAATGCTGACAAACAGAATGGAACAGGCTGCCCAGAATCCTACACCCAATCAAAGAACAAAACCTGTAAAAGAAGAGCCGGGTATGTTTGAGCAGGTATTACAGAGTAAAGCAGGAAGAACTTTTACCTCTACCTTAATGAGAGAAGGGGCAAAAGCTATTCTGGGAATGTTTGGCCTCGGTGGCAGAAGAAGATAGATGAAAAGAAAGAGGACCTGCTACATTTTTGATATATTTTTCGTTACTTTAGCAGGTTATCTTGATGGGTGAAGAAAATATCAGGACCACGGGATTATTAATTTAAATTAAAAATATCAGTTAACGGGAAATTAAATGTATTCGATTATAGATATAGAAAGTAATGGTGCAGGTTATAGAAATGAATGCATTATAGATATTGCCATCTACAGGTATGATGGTCAGAAAATTACGGACCAGTTTATATCTCTTGTAAACCCCGAAAGTGATATTACTCCTTTTGTGCAGAAGCTGACCAGCATTACCCCAAAGATGGTTAAAACGGCACCGAAATTTCATGAAATAGCCAAAAGAGTCATTGAGATAACCCAAAATACCACCTTGGTAGGTCACAATATTGATTTCGATTACCGGATGCTGCGCCAATCTTTCAAAAGACTTGGGTACGATTTTAAAACCAATACATTAGATACTATACCGCTCGCTAAAAAACTCATTCCGGATGAGGTAAGTTACTCGTTAGGGAAACTGGTGAAATCATTAGGAATTCCTTTGACGAATCATCACAGAGCTGAGGGCGATGCCAGAGCAACGCTGGAATTGTTCAAGCTGTTGGTGTCAAAAGATATTGAAAATGAAATTATTCAGAAGCAGCATGAGGAATCTAATGCGCAAACATATATCAATAAGATCAAAGAGCTGACTCAGGATCTGCCGAATGAAAAAGGATTTGTTTATTTTCAGAATGAAGCCGGAAAGATTATTTTTTCAGATTATGTTCAGGATATCAATAAATTTTCAAAAAAAGTTTTCAATTCAAAATCAAAAAAATGGGAACAGGTTCAGAAAAATGTCAGCCAGATTAATTTTGAGCTTACCGGCACAGATGTTATTGCAAAGCTCATTCTGAATTCTAAAAATGTTAAGAAGAAGGAGGTTCTGCCTTTCGGACTTTATTTCAGAAATAATAAATATGTTGTTGAAAAAAACAACCTCAATAAAACAGAAAAGCCAATTTTGAAATTCAGGTCTTTCACCCAGGGAACAAAAGCCGTTCAGTTTCTCGGAGCATTACCGGAATATAAAGACGCTGCCGTATTGAAACAAAAAATAGACTTCCGAAAAAGGAATGAGCTCTGGCTTGGATCAGGAAGGAAACTGGGCGAAAAGTTATTTTTAATTATTGAAAACGGAAAGGTGATATCATACGGTTTTTATGAACTTTTTACACAGATACAAACCCTGAGTAAGCTTGCTAAATTGAAAATTGATCTTCCTTTACCTGCGGGTGATTTGAATAACGAATTACAGCTGGCACTGCTTCGTGGTGATTTTGAAACATTGCCGTTACCGAAATAATAGAAAAATTTGCACTTTACAGATTTTATCAAGAAAAAGAGCTTTTCAAATCAATTTTCATAAAATAAAAAATAAATAGTATTTTTGCAAAAAATAAAAATAAGCAATGCAAAATTTTAAACAAATAAAAACTGGAAAAAAGGGAGCCGTAAAGTTCTCTAAGGTTTGGAATATTTAAAAGACTTGTCTTGCATAAAAATAAGTAATGTGGCAGGCTCTTTTTCGAAGAATCTGCCTTTTTTTATGTTAAAAATGAAATTATGAATTCAAAAGAATTATTAAAGATTGCCAATGAGTTTGGCACACCCGTGTATGTTTACGATGCTGAATCCATCAAAGTTCAATACGAAAAACTTACATCTTCTTTTTTAAAACACACTAAGTTCTTCTATGCAGCGAAGGCGTTGACAAACATCAATATCCTTAAGTATGTCAAGAAGCTGGGTGCTTCTTTGGATTGTGTATCTATTAATGAAGTTAAACTTGGACTAAAGGCAGGATTTACGAAAGATAAAATACTGTTTACTCCAAATTGTGTTGACTTAGCTGAAATAGAGGAAGCAATGACTTTTGGAGTTCATATTAACATTGATAACATCTCTATTCTAGAGCAGTTTGGTAATAAATATGGAAATTCTTACCCTGTTTTTGTGAGAATTAATCCACATATTTTTGCCGGCGGAAACTATAAAATTTCTACAGGACATATCGACAGTAAGTTCGGAATCTCAATTCACCAGCTTCGTCACATCGAAAGAGTAATGAAGAGTACAAACGTTAATGTGGAAGGGCTTCACATGCATACCGGAAGTGAAATTAAAGATCCGGAAGTTTTCCTTCAGGCTTTAGATATTATGCTTGAGCTTTCTGAGCATTTCCCTAACCTGAAATATCTTGATATGGGAAGTGGTTTCAAAATTCCTTACCAGGATAGCGAAGAAGAAACGGACGTTAAAACATTAGGTAAAAAAGTAGAAAGAGTTTTAGCTGAATTTGCTAAAACATCAGGAAGAAAGTTTGAACTTTGGTTCGAACCAGGGAAATTTTTAGTAGGAAAAAGTGGCTATCTTTTAGTGAAAGCCAATGTAATCAAGCAGACAACAGCTACTGTTTTTGTAGGGGTGAACTCTGGGTTTAACCATTTGATCCGCCCGATGTTCTACGACTCTTACCACTTCATTGAAAACCTGTCTAATCCAAAAGGAGCAGAAAGAATTTATACTGTAGTAGGAAATATCTGCGAAACGGATACATTCGCATGGGACAGAAAACTGAATGAGGTGAGAGAAGGCGATATCCTTGCTTTCCATAATGCCGGAGCTTACGGTTTTGAAATGAGTTCTAACTTCAATTCAAGATTAAAACCTGCTGAGGTTTTATTCCTTGATGGAAAAGCGCATTTGATCCGTAAAAGAGATGAATTCGAAGATTTATTGAGAAATCAGATTGAAGTAGTTATTTAAATCAAAAATATAATGTATAAACGGCTGTCCTTTGGATGGCCGTTTTTTATTTTCAATACTGTAGTCATTCAGGTTTAAAAATCTTTTGGTTAATCGCAAAGTTGCATTTTGTAGGGACGGGTTTATTATTAAATTACCATTTTTTAACATTGAAACCACGGGAAGGTTTCATTTTAATTAGTTAAATTTGATAGGGATACAGATTTTTCAAGGCTGTATTTTATCTTAAAATAACACCAAACCTATTAATTATGGCTAAAAATATAGCAGAGCAGATTGTTGAAATGCTCGAAAATGCCAATGTGAAAAGAATTTATGCAGTAACCGGAGATAGTCTCAACCATCTGAATGTGGCCGTAAAAAAAAGCAGTATTCAATGGATTCATGTGAGACATGAAGAAGTGGGAGCCTATGCCGCCGCCGCTGAGGCTGAGCTGGATGGCCTTGCTGTATGTGCAGGAAGTTGTGGTCCGGGACATGTTCACCTGATCAATGGGGTGTATGAGGCACACCGTTCTCATGTTCCGATGTTGGTTATTGCTTCTACTATCCCCAGTGAGGAAATGGGGATGGAATATTTCCAGGAAACGAATACAATAAAGCTGTTTGATGACTGCAGCTACTACAATCAGATGATTACAAGACCCGAACAGGTGCAAAGAACACTGCAGACTGCTATTCAACATGCCATCTCTAAAAAAGGAGTAGCAGTGATCGGTCTTCCTGGAGATGTTTCTGAGCTGGATGCAGAGGAAGCAGCTACTTCCGCCCAGATATTTAAAACAAATCCTGTTATCAGACCATCGGATGACGAGATGAAACACCTGGCGGAACTTGTGAATGATAATAAAAAAGTTGTTCTCTACTGTGGAATAGGAGCAGGTGCAGCCAATGCTGAAGTGGTGGAATTGTCAAAATTGTTAAAAGCTCCGGTGGGATATTCATTCCGGGGGAAAATGGCTATTCAGCCCAATAATCCTAATGAAGTGGGCCTTACAGGACTATTAGGATATCCGTCAGCTTACCATGCAATGCATGAAGCAGATCTCGTTATCCTTTTGGGAACAGATTTTCCTTACCAAAAGTTTATGCCGGTCAAAAATAAAATCATACAGATTGATGAAAGCCCGGAAAGGCTTGGAAGGAGAGCTAAGCTGGAACTTGGACTGACAGGAGATGTGAAAGAAACAATTAAAGCTTTACTTCCAATGTTGAAAGAAAAAACAGATGATCATTTTCTCAATGAACAGCTGGCATTCTACGAAAAAGTAAAAGAAAACCAGCTCACGTATGTCAAAGATTTTGGAAAAAAAGATGCTATCCAGCCGGAGTATGTGGCACATACCCTGGATCAGCTTGCCAAAAAGGATGCTATTTTTACGGTAGATACAGGAATGTGCTGCGTTTGGGGAGCAAGATTTATTACCGGAACGGGAGAGCGGAAGATGCTCGGTTCTTTTAACCATGGATCAATGGCCAATGCAATGCCAATGGCTATTGGAGCTTCTTTAGCTCATCCTGAAAAACAGGTGATTGCAATGTGTGGAGATGGAGGCTTGTCGATGCTTCTAGGAGATATGGCAACCATTTTTCAGTATAAACTTCCCATAAAGTTGATTGTTTTTAATAACAGAACATTAGGAATGGTGAAGCTGGAAATGGAAGTAGGAGGCATGCCGGATAATGAGACTGATATGATTAATCCGGATTTTGCTATGGTAGCTCAGGCGATGGGATATCCCGGGAAAAATGTTCATGATCCCGAAGAGGTTGAAAATGCGATTAAGGAGTGTTTAGACTATAACGGACCTTACCTTCTCAATATATTCACTAATCCTAACGCTCTGGCCCTTCCCCCAAAAATTGAATTTGATCAGGTTATAGGCATGACAAAATCAATGGCTCAGCTGATGCTGGGCGGTAAAATGGAGGAAGCTTTTGAAACGGTAAAGTCCAATTATAAGCATATCAAAGGATTGCTGTAAGCTGAAATTGCATGGTGATTCCTTAAACTCAACGTAAAACTTCACACTGATTGTGTGAAGTTTTTCTTTTTTATAAGGAAGGTAAATATTTACCTTTGTTTATTATTATACATATAAACTATGAAAACGATATTTTTACTTCTGGCTCTTTGTGCTGCAAATTTTTCATTTGCCCAGGACCTTGAAGACAGAGACGATTCTTTTATCACGGAGAACAATAAAAATATTTTAAAAATAGATATTAGAGAGCCTTTTATGCAGGTTGCCGTTAAATGCAATGATTTTAAACCTGCTGCTTATGAAGGAGGAGCGGCTGCATACAAAGAGATCCTGAGAAAATATATGTATACCTATCTGAATTCGGATTTCTATACCCTGACAGGAGACTTTACATTTACATTAACGATTGATGAAAAAGGAAAAGTGACTGACATTGTGGGTTCTCCTAAAGTGCTTCATAGCGAAGTTTTCTTTGATGATATGCAGTATGTGGTGAGAAGGATAAAGAAAAACTGGGTACCTGCCACCTGCAATGGTCAGCCTGTAAAATCTGAAATGAAACTAAGAATGAGCTTGACTTCTTTATCTGTAGACCTATAAATATGAAAAAATATATTATAATCCTGTTCCTTCTTTTCAGCTTTTTGGGGTATTCTCAAGAATCAAGACCACAGAATGAAAGGGTAACCAGTTCGCAGAATGCTAAATTTCCCGGCGGAGATGCTGCTTTTACTCAGGAGTTTTTAAAAATGATTCATGCTTATATCGATTTAAAGAAGTGCCGTAAATGGACAATTCGTTTTTTGTTTTTGATGTGAATACGAATGGGAAGGTTGAAAATCTTGATGTTTTGCCCAAAGTAAAAAATAGCGAAATGTTTATTGACGATATGCAGTTTGCCATCAAAAGAGTAAAAAAGAAATGGAAGCCGGCCATTAAAGATGGAATACCGGTGATTTCTAAAAAAATAATTAAAATCAACTTTACTTCAGATCATTTTGACCATGGAGATTAGAAAATTATTTCTTGGTAGATTTTAAAAAAGGATTAAATGCTTGAAATTTAATAATTTGATGGTGATTTTATTTCTTAAATCTAAGTTTTAAAAAGCTATAATACTTCAGTAGAATCTCCTGACATTCTGTCACAATATTTTGTATCTTTGCAAACTTATCTGTTTGTGATTTAAGTTTTCAGGACGTGTGCCTTGAAATTTAAATTCCGAACCTTAAACTGATTATTGTGCAAGAAAAATATATAGACGAAACAAAGCAAGGGGAAGCTTTTGCAGTGGCTGAAAAACCTGAAAATTCTAAAAAATTATTTTTAGAAAGCTACGGGTGTCAGATGAATTTTTCTGATTCTGAGATTGTTGCTTCTATTCTTAATGAGCAGGGATACAATACAACAATGAAGGTGGAAGAAGCGGATCTTATTCTTCTGAATACATGTTCTATCCGTGAAAAAGCAGAACAGACTGTAAGAATGCGTCTCTCTCAGTTCAAAAATCTTAAGAAGGAAAAACCCAATATGACGGTAGGAGTTCTCGGATGTATGGCTGAAAGGTTAAAAACCAAATTTTTGGAAGAAGAACAACTGGTTGATCTTGTTGTGGGACCTGATGCTTACAGAGATCTTCCCAATCTTTTGAAAGAAACAGATGATGGAAGAGATGCCATCAATGTTATACTTTCCAAGGAAGAAACCTATGCTGATATTAATCCTGTCCGTTTGGGTGGTAATGGTGTAACCGCTTATGTAACAATTACCAGAGGTTGTGATAATATGTGTACATTCTGTGTAGTTCCGTTCACAAGAGGACGAGAAAGAAGCCGTGATCCACACTCTATTATTGAAGAATGTAAAGAACTTAGCAATAGTGGTTATAAAGAAATTACCCTTCTGGGTCAAAATGTAGACTCCTATCTATGGTATGGAGGAGGTCCTAAAAAAGATTTTGCTAAAGCTTCTGAGATGCAGAAAGCAACAGCTATTAATTTTGGACAGTTACTTGATTTGGTGGCGAAAGCGGTGCCTGAAATGAGAATCAGATTCTCTACTTCAAATCCTCAGGATATGAGTTTGGATGTATTCCACATGATGGCTAAACATGATAATATCTGTAGATATGTACACCTTCCGGTACAGAGCGGAAGTAACAATATGCTTAAGGCCATGAACAGACAGCATACCCGTGAGGAGTATTTGGAGCTGATCAGAAAGGCTAAAGAAATTGTTCCTGATGTTTCATTTTCACAGGATATGATCGTTGGATTTTGTGATGAGACTGAAGAAGATCATCAGGATACTTTAAGCCTGATGAAAGAAGTAGAGTATGACTACGGCTATATGTTTGCGTATTCAGAAAGACCGGGAACCCCTGCTCACAAGAAGATGGAAGACAATATTCCGGCTGATGTGAAACAAAGACGTTTGGCTGAGGTTATTGCACTTCAGGGAGAGCTTTCCAGAAAAAGAATGATCTCTTATGTTGGAAAAGTACATCAGATTTTAATTGAAGGAATTTCCAGGAAAAATAAAAACCAATGGAAGGGCAGAAACTCTCAGAATGCCGTTTGTGTCTTCGATAAGCTTGAAGGACAGAAAATAGGAGACATTGTGGACGTTTTTGTGTATGATAATACGCAAGGCACACTTTTAGGGAGAATTGCTGAATAATTTGAAGTTTTGGTAAAAGCAATCTGTTTTCTAGCCTTGTTTTCCTGTATTCTGATATCGTGTCAGGCAGAGAAAAAGGTGAGTAAATACCCCAATACGGTTGGAGATATTGAATATGACAGGAAATTAGATGCCGCAGATCTTAAGAAATGCGGAACAGGAAAAGATAAACCTTTCAGTTTTCAGTATTACCACGGCGCAAAAGGCTTTGATTACAAAGGAGAAAAGATGGCCATTGTAGAAAAACTGAAAAAAGAAAATATTTATTCTGAAAATAAGAGTAACGGTTTTATTACCGTCAGATTTTTAGTAAATTGTGAAGGAAACACAGGGCTGTTCAGGCTGCAGCATATGAGCCCGGATCTGAAAGATACAGTTCTGGATATAAAATTGGAAAATAAGCTGTTACAGTTTACCCAATCATTAGATGGATGGATTCCAAAGGAAATCAATGGTTCTAAAGTAGACTATTATCAGTATTTAACCTATAAAATTGAAAATGGAAAAGTTTCAGAGGTATTACCTTAGCTTTTTATTACTTATAGTGTATACCAATACTATTGCACAGGTTAACTGTAATGCAATAGAGGGAGAGGACTGTAAAAAAGCTTGTGAGTTATACAATCTGGCTTCCGATTTTCAAGGGTACAGAGCATCTCAGGAAGGCTTTGATAAAGCGATTGAGTTGTGTCCGGATTTTGCCAATGCCTATATGGAGAAGGCCGTTCCTTATCTAAAAAATGGAGATTTTGTAACGTGGAAGGTATTAATTGATAAGGCGGTTGCTTTAGATCCTAAAATGCATTTAGGATACAGAGGCTGGTGCAAATTTCAGTTTTTAAGAGACTATAGTGGTGCTATTCTGGATTTAGAAACACTAAAAAATTATTATCCTGAAGATTTGGGAAGATCTCTAAACGGAGATTATAATCTGAGCATAGTAAAGGCTATGTCTTACAGTGCTTTAGGACAGAAAGAGAAGGCTGCCGGAATTATTGAAAGACAGCTGGCCACCAGAGGGTATGTAAAGGGAATGTTTGACCATTACCAGCTGGGTGTAATCTATTTTGAACTGGGGAAGCATGATAAAGCCCTGGAAAATTTTGAAAAACAAAGCAAAGAATACGACTTTGCAGAGAATATATACTTTAAAAGTAAAGTTTCGAAAATAAGAAACAAAGATTATTTGGATTTAAAAACGTTGGCATTGCAAACGTATGATGAAGGAAAGACTATGAAAGATGTCTATACCCATCATTTTAACAAAGTCTACAGAAAGCAGATTGAAGAGCTGTAGATAACATTAAATCAATAATCAAACATTTACTTATGAGCAACGAGTTACAAAACATAAAAAACCGCTTTGGAATTATCGGAAATTTTCCGGCACTTAACCGGGCTTTAGAAAAGTCTATCCAGGTAGCACCTACGGATATTTCCGTTTTGGTGATTGGAGAAAGTGGGGTAGGAAAAGAATTTATTCCAAAAATCATCCATTCAGAATCCAGGCGAAAACATCAGCCTTATATTGTAGTTAACTGTGGAGCTATTCCTGAAGGAACTATAGACTCTGAATTATTCGGACACGAAAAAGGTGCTTTTACAGGGGCTACAGCCACCAGAAAAGGATATTTTGAAGTAGCCGACGGCGGTACAATATTTTTGGATGAGGTGGGAGAGCTTCCGCTGCAAACCCAAGTTCGCCTTTTAAGGGTACTGGAAAGCGGTGAGTTTATGAAAGTAGGTTCTTCACAGGTTCAGAAGACCAACGTAAGGATTGTAGCGGCTACTAACGTTAATATGATGAAGGCTATTCATGACGGAAGATTTCGTGAGGATTTATATTACCGTCTGAATACCGTTCAGATAGATATGCCTCCTTTAAGAGAACGGAAAGGAGATATTCATTTGTTATTCAGGAAGTTTGCAATAGATTTTGCAGAGAAGTACAGAATGCCTGAACTTGAATTGGAACCCAGTGCTGTTCATTATATTGAAAACTATGCTTTCCCGGGAAATATCCGCCAGTTAAGAAATCTGGTTGAGCAGATGACTGTGGTGGAAAGAAATAGAAGTATCACTGCAGAGAAGCTTGCAGAATATATCCCAATGGAAACCCATCTTCCAATGGTGGTCAATAATCAGAATACACCCAAGCAAAATGACTTTGGAAGTGAGAGGGAAATTATGTACAAAATTCTCTTTGATATGCGGAATGATATCAATGATTTAAAATCCCTAACTTCGGAATTGATAAAGAACAGAGGGACGGCTGACTTGAGTAATCAGGAGAAAAATCTGATCAACAGGATTTATACTCCGGAAAGCCAGTCACAGGTAACTCAGGGGTCTTTATTGTATTTTGAAAATAATAACGATACTCAGGCTGTTCAGAACCCAACGATTATATCGTCGCAGGATGACAGCTATGAAGATATTGAAGACATTGAGGTGGAGGAAAATAAGCCGGAATCCCTTTCCCTTCAAAACAATGAAAAGGATTTGATTGTCAAGGCTTTGGAGAAGCATAAGGGACGCAGAAACAGAGCGGCAGATGAATTGGGGATTTCACAGAGAACTTTGTATAGAAAAATAAAACAGTATAATCTGGAAGACTAATCCTGCATAAAGGAATTGGATTCTATGAAATAAAATAAAAAATGAATATTAAGATTAAAAATATTAGTCTGAAGAGACCAATATTAGTTGGGGTACTTTTCGTTTTGCTGGGAGTTCTAAACTCATGTTACAGCTTTACAGGGTCATCCCTGACAGATGAAAAGACAGTTCAGATCAATGAGTTTCCCAATAATGCGGCACTTGTAAATCCTACATTATCCCAACAGTTTTCTACTGATATTCAAAACAGATTTCTGCAGAGAACAACATTGAAAGGGACTAAAGAAAATCCTGATATTCTGATAGAAGGAGAAATTTCAGATTACAGCATTTCTCCTACTACCATCAGTTCCAATACCCAGACAAATCCTTCTGGTGGAGTGATACAGCAGGCTCAAAACAGACTTGTAATAACAGTGAAAGTACATTATGAAAATAAAGTACACCCTGATTCCAGTTTTGACAGAACCTATACGGATGAAGCTGCTTTTAACAGCAATTTATCACAGAGTGAGATCGAAGCTTCTCAGGTGAAAATTGTTACAGAAAGAATAATTAATAAGATATTTAACGACATTGTAGCGAATTGGTAAGATGAATCCAAGAGTTTTAGAATTAATAAAAAATCCGAAAAATATTCAGTCAGAAGATCTTCATCTTTTGAAAGAAGAGATTCACGCTTTTCCCTATATTCAAAATATTAGGGCACTCCACTTATATGGGGTACATCTCTATGATAAAGAAAGTTATCAGAGGGAACTTTCCATAACGGCGGCTTATACTACAGATAAAAAAATTCTTTATCAGCTGATCAATGGAGTGATTCAGCAAAGCCCTAAACCTGGAATTACAGAAGAAAAGCAGACTTCTGAAAACGCTCAGAAACCAGCCCGGTATTCTTTTAATAAGGAAAAAATCTTTCCTATCAAAAGAGAGCCGTCTTCTGAAAAAGAAGTGGAGCAGGAAGAAGGCATTTCGTGTATGTTGCAGACCTCGCAAGGAGTTGAGCCTATTTATGTTAACGGTGAACGTAACAGAATTCTTTTTGAAGGAGAAGAAAACTTTCTTGATGAAGTATATACTGAAAAGATTGATCTTGAATCTACATTAGAGTCAGGTACGCTGGTTACTCAGAAGCCCGTATCTCAAACTGTGGCAGAAGATATAAAAGAGGAAGAAAAAGAAGAAAATGTAGGAGAAAATTTCACGCCGGAAACCATTATTACTGAAGATGAGATTTCTTCAGAACCCGAAGAAGAAGTTCAGAAAGAAGAGGAAGTAAGCTTCCATGAAGTAGAAGCTATATTGCCGGAAATTACCGTTGAAGAAGAGACTGTTCAGGAGCATGAAGAGGGTGAAGAAAATGTAGGAGAAAATTTCACACCGGAAACCATTATTACTGAAGATGAAATTTCTTCAGAACCTGAAGAGGAAGAAGTTCAGAAAGAAGAGGAAGTAAGCTTCCATGAAGTAGAAACTATATTGCCGGGAGTTACCGTTGAAGAAGAGATTATTCAGGAGCATGAAGAGGAACAAGAAAATGTAGAAGAAAATAATAATGCGGTTTCTAATAATGAAGGGATTTCTGATGAACCTGAGGCTGAAATTAGTTTCCATGGAACAGATTCATTTATGCCGGATGTCAAAATTCAGATAAATGAAGAAGAAATAAAAGAAAACACAGCAATTTCCCAACCTAATGTAAACAAGCATGAAGACGAAATGAGACGTCTGATTGAAGAGGTTGAGAAAAGAATGAAAGAAGCTAAATCTGCTTCACAAGAGGAAAAAGAAGAGCCGGAAGTAGTTGCTGATCATGAAATAAGCTTTGCAGAAACTCAAAATTTCCATTTCTGGTCTACGGAGAAAGAAGAAGAACCTGCCAAAGATGAGGAAGTACTGTCAGCTTCAGGAGAAGAAAAACAAGAAACTCCTGAACCGGTAGAAGAACCTCATATAGAAGTTACACAGGAAGAAAAGAAAACTCCTGAAATCCGGTCTGCATGGAAGCCAATGAGTCTTGAAACCAATATGCCGGATTCCTTACTCACTAAACCTGCAAAAGTTTCTGAACCTGAAATAGAAGTGTTCTTACAGGGTGAAACTCCTGAAATTCCTACAGAAATGGAAGTGAAAAAGGAGAATATCACAGCCGCTGAAGAGCCTGAAAATATAATAGAAGAGTCTGCTGCAGAAGAAGTACAGATTGTAGAAGAAGTTCCTGAACTGCCGGAAAATGAATCTGAACATACTCAGGAAAATGCTCAAAAAGGGGCAAAAGAAGAAGCTCCGGTGATGAATGTATCATTCTTTGGAACGGATATTTCGAGCCTGAGAGTTGCAGAAGGAAAGAAAGAAGCTAATGAAGATTCAATGAAAGAAGAAACAATGCAGGAAGTTCCGTTACAAAAAACAGTTCAGCCTGTTGTAGACAGCAATGTTCCTGGTTTTATCAATACATGGCAGAGCTGGCTGAAAATCGACAGACCGGAAGAGGCTGAAAAAGAAAAGCCTGAAAAGAAGATAAAAGTTATTGATAACTTTATTGAAAATAACCCTAAGATCAGTCAGTTAAAAGAAGAAAGTTCTTATGTTGTTAAAGAGAAAAATGACGATATCTCCCATTTGATGACAGAAACATTGGCTAACCTTTATTTTGAACAGAAGCTATATACTAAAGCAATAAAAGCATTCGAAATATTAATCAAGAAAAATCCTGATAAAAAAGAATATTTTGAATCTAAAATCAAGGAAATAAAAGATTTTAGAAGTAAAAACTAAAAAAAATGTGCTGTCTCCCGGACAGCACATTTTTTATAAGGTATCATGAGTCTCTTTACGGCCCCGTAACTTCCTCCAGGCTTTCCGTCCGAAGACAACTACCAGAATAATAAGTAAGACAGCTAAAATAGCTGCTACAACTGGCATAGCCATTGCAAGAATAGACATTACACCTGCTCCTGCAGTCTCAGTAGTTCCCACTATGGGATTTCCCAGACCTCCTGTTGTTGCTGTAGAGGCTGCACGTAGTCCCGCAAAACCGGAACTTATCGTTGCGGCTGTTCCCCCTCCTGCAATAAGAGCCAATGCCCACTGAGGGAAGGTTTCCAGGCCTGCAAACTGGCTGGCAAATAATACTGATCCGGCTACCGCAGCCATTGGAACAGAAACCGTATCCAGTAAATGATCTATAAAAGGAATATAATAGGCCAGGATCTCCGCGATGGTAGCAATACCGGTGGTAATGAGTGCCGGCAGGCCGGAAAGCCATTCAAAATTTTCACTCATAGGGATCCAATGGAAGTAAGAAGCCAGGCTTACAAAAAACATGGGAAGGAAGACCCGGAATCCTGTGGCGGCAGCCAATCCAATGCCGATAAATGCGCTGAGAATGTAAGAAAAATAGGGAACATGGTCTAACATATTAATTTTCAGATTTATTGTTTCCCTTAAAAGTACAAAAAGTATCCCAGTGATGAAAACTTAAATTCAAAGGTATACAGGTCAAGATGCCCGAAGTATGGTGTCAAAAAAGGAAGAATATAAAAAAATAAAAATCTGCTTACCCTATACACCTGAAAGCTAAAAATAGCATGTACAGATTTTATTGAATAAGCAGATATTTGTATTGTATATATTGCCGTTATGGCTTTTTTTGTGCTTCGCAGAGCTTGATAAACTGGGCCTCTACATCCTGGTATTTTTGAGGCATTTCCGAAGAAACCCAAAACAGCATAGCAAGGGTTTTTTCTCCGAATGCCGTCTCGAATAACCCCTTGTTCAGACGGTAGCATTCTCTCAGAAGCCTTTTCAAACGGTTTCTGTGGACCGCTTTTTTAAAATATCTTTTAGAAACAGAAACCCCGAACTTGACGCTTTCTACCGGAAGATTAGGCTTATCTTTTAAAATGATTATTCTTAGATTTCCACAAGTTCTCCATTTACCTTTTTCGAAAAGTAAAGCGATCTCTATATTCTTTTTGAGTTTTTCAGCTCTGGGGTAGGTAAAATTTTGCATTAATCTTGTTTCAATAAATAATTGATGACCTCAGAGGCTGCATACAGGCCGAAAATTGCCGGAATATAGCTTATAGTGCCATAGAAAGATCTTTTGTAATTAGCTCCATCGGTCATCTTAAGGCTTTCCTCATTTTGAAGTTCGTTGGAAAAAACACATCTAAATCCTTTATTAATTTTTTCTTTTTTAAGCCTCTTTCTTATTTGTCTGGCCAGGAAACAGTTTTGTGTTTTACTGATATCTCTTACCATAACCTTGCTGGGATCGGTCTTTCCACCGGCTCCCATAGAGCTTACAAGTTTTATTTTTTTTCTTTTAGCGGCCCGGATCAGGCATAATTTAGGGGTCACACTGTCAATACAGTCCAGGATATAATTAAATTTACCTGAATCAAGCACTTCATCCATTCTTTCAGGATTCAGAAACTCATTGATTTTAATTAATTTTATCTCGGGATTGATGTCCAGAAGTCTTTCTGCAACTACTTCTACCTTATGTTTTCCAATGGTAGAATGCAAAGCCGGAAGCTGCCTGTTGATGTTTGTGATGTCTACGGTGTCGCCGTCTACAATCGTCATGCTTCCTACTCCCGCTCTTGCAAGAAATTCTGCAGCAAAAGAGCCAACTCCTCCCAGCCCTACAACCAGGACATTTGCTTTAGTCAGCTTTTCCAATCCTTCATCTTTAACTAAAAGCTCAGTTCTCTCGAGCCAGTATTTATCCATTTTTTATAGTGTGTAAATTTTCTAAAATTTGTTCATTGACTTGTTCCAAAGAAATCCCCTTTATTT
Organism: Chryseobacterium sp. Bi04; assembly: GCF_918698085.1. Taxonomy (GTDB): domain Bacteria; phylum Bacteroidota; class Bacteroidia; order Flavobacteriales; family Weeksellaceae; genus Chryseobacterium. The sequence continues at coordinate 192,929 of NZ_CAKKLP010000001.1, read as the reverse complement.
CTGAAACTTTCTGATATAATTCTTCAATATCAAAATCTTCATTGTCAGTTTCTAAAAAGAATTTATCTGATGGTGTGTTCCTTAAAACATGTTGCAAAGATAAATTATACAAAACAGCTTTTCCAAAACTCAGATAAAAATTATGAGCCAGCAGATCTTCCGCAATTTTTTGTTTTTTGTTAAAACCATGAATAATCATAGCTTGTTCAGCCTTTTTTGTAAAAGAAATTACCTCATAAAACTTTCTGACACAGTGAATAATAATAGGCTTTTTTATCTCATTGGCTATTTGGATCTGTTTCAAAAAAACATCCTCCTGAATTTTCTGGTTAATCATCACCAAAGAATCTAAACCACATTCCCCAATAGCAAAACAATTTTGTGATACCGTATTTCTAACCAGCTTAAGCTGTTCTTCAATATGGTTAACATCAATGTCTTTAGGGTGAATTCCTATTGAATAAAGGGAATCTGACGGAATTTCTCCAATATTTACATTGTAAATTCCATATCTGATGTTTTTTTTATGGTGATGAAAATCAAAAAATTCCATCCTCAAAAATACGACTATTTAGAATTAATATAAAATTATTAAACAAACGTTTACAAATGTGTTAAAAATTTCTTAACTTTACTCAAAGTGCACTTCATGAAGAAAAAATTTACAGAAAAACAGATTCACATTTTAGATATTGCTGAAGAATTAATAGCAAAAAAAGGATACGAAGGAACTTCTGTAAGAGATATCTGTTCAAAAGCAAATATCAACGTAGCAATGATCTCCTATTATTTTGGATCTAAAGAAAAGATGATGTCTTATCTCTACCAATATAGAGTGCTGAAGACCAGAGAGAATTTTTCTGAATTTGCTGATACGATCAAAGAAGGAAAACCTGAAATGCAGATGAGAGAAATGATCAAATACATTGTATCACAGCTTTTCAAATACAATTATTTTCATGGTTTTGTTACCCAGGAACTTCGTCATACCGAAAACCTGAAAGATGAGCTGCTTGATTTCTACCAGCTGTTTGTAAGGAAACTGGATGAAGTCATAAAAAAAGGGGTGGCATCAGGCGTTTTTACTTTTACCCCAAAACCCGAAGATATTCTTACCATGATTATAGGATCCACTCTATTTGTGATCCGAAATAAAAACTTCTACGAACTGTATGTCCCAAGTAAAAATGATGAAACCTATGCAAAAGAAGCCGAAAAGAAAGTAAGAATGAATCTTTTATTGAGCGTTTTTGCAATTTTGGGATACGCTGCAGACTAAAATTACGTTAAATATTCATAAAAAAAAATCTATTGACAAAAAAGTTATATTTTTGCAAATTAGTAAATCGGCTGTCTAATCCGAAAACTGTTGAATTTTTATATGAAAAAATATATTTTAGGGCTGTTTGCTGTAGCAGTGGTTGCTTCATGTGCAAGCCGTCAGGAAAAAGCAATGAAGAGTGCTGACAAAGATTTTATCTTAAAAGCAGCGAATGACAACTTTGCTAAGAAAAAGTGGAAAAATGCACTGGCTCTTTATGACAGACTTACCAATCTGGTAGCAGGAACAGATGATTTTCCCAACGTAGGTTTCAATACAGCCTATGCAAACTATTACGATAAAAGTTATAAACTGGCGGGGCATCAATTTAAAAACTTTGCGGTCAACTTTCCAAAAGATCCCAGAGCAGAAGAAGCGGCTTATATGTCAGCATTATGCTATTATGAAGGATCAATGGATTATAACCTTGACCAGTCCAGTACAGAACTGGCAATTAACGAACTTCAGGATTTCCTTACCAACTATCCAAATTCTGAAAGATCTAAAAATATCAGCCAGCTTATTGATGAGCTGACTTATAAATTAGAGTTCAAAGCCTATGAAAATGCAAGACAGTATTTCAAAATGGGGCAGTATAAAGCCGCTACCGTAGCTCTTGAAAACGTGTTGGAAGATTTTCCAAGTACAAAACTCCGTCCGAAGATTTATGATTATATCATGAAATCCCGTTATGAGCTAGCCGCAAAATCTGTTTATGAGCTTAAAGATGAACGTATTGAAAGTGCATTAACCTACACAAAGGTGGTAGAAAAAGAATTGCCTAATACGGAATACTCTAAAACGGCAATAGATCTACGTGCTAAATTGGAAAAAGAAAAGAAAGATTTCGCTGTTGTTAAAAAACAGGTAGAAGCTAGAGTTGCCACTTTGAATGCAAAACAAAAGAAAGAGGAAGCAAAACTGACTGAAAAAAATAAAACTGATCAACAAATCAAGGATCAAATCAGTAATGAAAAGAAAGCAATGCAGATCCAGAGGGATAGTGCGGCACTTAATACCCCTCCTCCAGCGGCGACTTTCAAAATTAAAAGATAATTCGTAAATTTGCCGTCTTATAAATAAAATAATTTTCTCAAAATGAGTGTAAAAGATACAAAAGCCGAAGTAAATACTATTACTTACGACAAAGATAAGATTGAAGATAAAGTAGGTTCAATCTACGAAGCTATTGTTATCATGGGAAAGAGAGCAGAGCAAATCAATGCGGAGATCCGTACGGAACTTCACAATAAATTAGACGAATTTGCCGTTCACAATTCTACATTAGAAGAAGTTTTCGAAAACAGAGAGCAGATTGAAATCTCTAAACATTACGAAAAACTTCCAAAGCCAACTTCAATCGCTATTGAAGAATGGCTAAATGAAGATATTTATTTCAGAAAAACAGAAGAAAGAAAATAATCATCTGTATTTTTATAGACAAAGGTCATAAAGGAACTGAGTTCTTTTATGACCTTTGTTGTTTTAAACCCTGATTGTGGGAAAAAATAAGTATTTTAGTATTTCAAAAAAATTAGAACTAAATGAGTGTTTCCGGTAAAAAGATACTTATCGCAGTTTCCGGAGGGATTGCTGCCTACAAAATTCATTTTCTGATAAGGGATTTTGTAAAGAAAGGTGCCGAAGTACAGGTTATTATGACTCCCGATGCTGAACATTTTGTAACGAAGTTAAGCTTGTCTACATTATCGAAAAAGCCTGTTTATTCAGACTTTTATGGAGATAACGGAAGCTGGAACAGCCACGTGGAGTTAGCACTTTGGGCAGATGTAATGCTGGTGACACCTTGTACAGCCAACACACTGTCTAAAATGGTTCATGGGATGTGTGATAATCTGGTTATTGCTACCTATATGTCTGCAAAATGTCCTGTATTTATTGCTCCTGCGATGGATTTGGATATGTATGTTCACCCATCTACAAAGAAAAACATAGAACTTGCAGAAAGTTTTGGGCATACAATAATTCCTGCAGAAAACGGAGAATTGGCAAGTGGACTTATTGGACAGGGAAGAATGGCAGAGCCTGAAACCATTTTTAATGCAGTTGAAAATTATTTTAACACTGAAGCTAAGGAAAAAAGTCTTGAAGGAAAAACGGTATTGATTACTGCAGGTCCAACATATGAGGCCATTGACCCGGTGAGATTTATAGGAAACCATTCTTCAGGGAAAATGGGATTCGCTTTAGCTGAAGAAGCGTCAAAGAGAGGAGCAAAAGTAATTTTAATTTCAGGACCTAGTGCCCAGGTGATTCATGATAAAAATGTGGAACTTCACAAAGTAACTTCTGCTAAAGAAATGCTGGCTAAAGTATTTGAGTTTTATGATACAATAGACATCGGAATTGCCAGTGCTGCCGTAGCAGACTATGCCCCTAAAGAAGTGGCTAAAGAAAAAATCAAGAAGAATGATGAAAATCTGACAATTGAGCTGGTGAAAAATCCTGATATCTTAAAAACAATGGGCGAAAAGAAAACCCATCAGTTTTTGGTAGGGTTTGCCCTCGAAACACAGAATGAAGAAGAGAATGCCAAAGGAAAACTTGAAAAGAAAAATCTTGATATGATTGTTTTAAATTCTCTGCGCGATGAAGGTGCAGGCTTTAAAAACGATACCAATAAAATTAAAATATTTACCAAAACGGAAAAGACAGAATTTAACCTTAAATCGAAAGATGAAGTAGCCAAAGATATTCTCAACTTTGTGGAAGCTCAGCTTTTAAAATAATTTTAATAAATTTCCGTTCTCAATTTTTAACAGACAATGAAAAAAATTATAAGCTTATTTTTTCTGCTTTTTATATACAGCATCAGCTTTTCCCAAGAATTGCTGGCAACCGTACAGGTAAACTCCCAACAATTGGGGGGAAGTAACCAGCAAGCTTATAAGGCTTTGGAAAAAAGCCTCAAAGACTTTATCAATAATACCAGCTGGACAGGAAAAAAACTGCAGAATTTTGAAAAAATAAAATGTGGTTTCTCTATTGTTATCTCTGAAAGAACAGATAACAGATTTAAAGGAGCTATAGTAGTACAGGCTGTACGTCCTGTTTATAGCTCAAATTATGAATCTCCTTTAATAAACCTTCAGGATCAAAGATTTGCATTCGAATATATTGAAAATGAAAATCTTATATTTAATGAAAGACAGTTTTCCGGGAAGAACCTTACCGATGTAATCAGTTTTTATATTTATCTGATCTTAGGATATGATGCCGACAGCTTCCAGTCTATGGGTGGTTCACAATGGTTTTCAAAAGCCCAGCAGATCGCCCAGAATTCGCAGAACAGGAATTATGAAGGATGGAATACCGTCAATGAGCCAAGAAGCCGCACGATACTGGTTAATGAAATTTTGAATCCTAACTGGAGTCAATTACGCTCGGTAATTTATACCTATCACAGGGCGGGATTAGATAATCTCTTCAATCAGGATCAGGGAGGAGCCAAAAAAGTGATTTTTGATGCCCTGATGCAGCTGAAAATGTACGAAAACTCATTTCAGCAATCATACTTCTTCAATACTTTCATGGATAATAAAAGTGACGAGATCTTCAATATTTTTAATTCAGGAAATAATGGTCCCGTCAATATTAATGATCTGAAGCAGACCATGATTATTATTTCTCCAAAAAATATTGATAATAAGTGGAATAAGTGGAAATAAAAGAATTCAAACATTCAGCTATTGAATACTGAACACTAAAATTCTATATTTGCATTACTTAAAGTAACCAGCCCTCATCCATGCTTTCGAGAATTTACATTAAAAACTTTGCCCTGATTGATACCCTTGAAGTGTCATTGAAAAACGGTTTGCAGGTAATAACCGGTGAAACGGGAGCTGGTAAATCTATTATTCTGGGTGCACTCAGACTTATTCTGGGTGAAAGGGCAGATGTAAAGTCAGTTTCGAATACAGAGGAAAAAAGTGTCGTAGAAACCGAATTTGCACTGAATAATCAGTTTAAAAAATTCTTTATAGAAAATGACCTTGATTATGAACTTCAGACGATCATAAGAAGGGAAATTCTACCTTCGGGAAAATCACGGGCATTCATTAATGATGTTCCGGTCACCCTGGATGTGCTTAAAGAGTTTTCATCACAGCTGATTGATATTCATTCTCAATTTGAAACTTCCAATCTTTTTACTTCAGAATATCAGTTTAAAATAATTGACGGACTTTCTGAAAACAAGCAGATCATTGAAGAATATCAACAGGTATTTTCAGATTTCCAAAGTTTGAAACTGCAGCTTAAAAAGCTTCATACACAGCTTTCCGAAACCAATAAAGAAAGTGATTATAAAGACTTTCTGCTTAATGAACTGGAAGAGCTGAAGCTGGATGAAGTAGATTACGAAGAGATGCAGAATCAGCTTGCCATTCAGGAAAATGCAGGAATGATTTCTGAAAACCTAGGTCAGATCTTATCGAGATTCCACCAGGAAGAAATCGGGATTTTATCTTTCTTTAATGAAGCAAAGAATAAACTGTCTAGGATTTCTGAGATTTCAACCAGCTTTGCTGAACTGGACCAACGGTTGGAAACTTCTTTTGTAGAAATAAAAGATATCATTTCCGAGCTTGAAAACGAAGCCGAAAATGTAGAAATTAATCCGGAGAACTTATTACTTCTTACAGAGCTTAATAATAAAATCAATGCCTTACTCTTAAAGCATAATGTATCAGACGTAAATGAGCTGATAGCAGTGAGGAATGAACTGGCGGGCGATCAGAAAGGCGCTTCAGAATTGGAAGCACAAATTATTGAAACAGAAGGAAATATTTCTGATAAAGAAAAAATACTCCAGGCTCTTTCTGAGAAACTTTCAAAAAACAGAAAAAAGAATGTGCCTGTTTTTGTAAAAAAAGCAGAAACCCTTCTTAAAAAATTAGGTCTTGAAAAAGCAAAAGTAGATATAGAGCTTCTGGATATTCCTGAATTTAATGCATTCGGAAAAGAAAATATCCAGCTTTTATTTCAGGCGAACTCAGGATTTCCGTTACGACCTATTCAAACTGCTATTTCTGGTGGCGAAAGGTCAAGGGTTATGCTTGCTGTAAAGAAAATTATTGCAGAAAGTGATGACCTTCCGACTCTTATTCTGGACGAAATAGATACGGGTGTTTCAGGGAAAGTAGCTGAAGAAATCGGAAACCTTATGAGAGAAATGTCTAAAGACATGCAGCTTATCGTTATTTCTCACCTGGCACAGGTAGCGGCAAAAGGAAATGATAACTATAAGGTGGTAAAACAGGATGTTTCCGGAAGAACCCAATCTACAATTATTCCTTTAACAGAGGATCAAAAGCTAACCGAAATTGCCCAGCTGCTTTCCGGAAGTAAGATTACAGAAGCAGCTTTGGCACAGGCTAAAGAATTGATCGGTTAAAACTTTAACAGACTTGTAGATCAGCATTCTGTTACGTACCTTAATTCAAAAAAATAACATGAGTTTAGAATCGCAAAATGTTACGGATTACCCTAACACAAATACCATATTCATAGTTTGGAAGCTTAATGATGTTCCACAGCTGAAAGAGGTTTTCCAGGAGCTATGCGCGTTGGTTTTAAATCTTAATAATTCTGTTTTCAACAGATTTCCGGACAGCAGGGCCAGTTGTGTGATGGGAATTGGTTGTGAAGCGTGGAAAAAGCTGAGCCTTCCGACACCTATGCCGAAAGAACTTGTGGACTTTGAAGAGATTAAAGGACTGAAACATACTGCCGTTTCTACTCCCGGAGATTTACATTTTCACTTAAGAGCAGACAATCAAAGTGTTATTTTTGACATGGGTATTGAGATATCCAAATTATTAAGTTCTGTGGCGGAAAGTATTCTGGAAGTTCATGGATTTAAATATTGGGATGCAAGGTCTATTCTTGGTTTTGTAGACGGAACAGAAAATCCACACGGAGAAGATCGTGATTATTTTGCGAAAATTGGAAATGAAGATTCCCAATATCAGGGAGGAAGCTATCTCTTTGTTCAGAAATATCTTCATAATATGGATGCCTGGAAAAGCCTTTCTACAGAAGACCAGGAAAAGGTAATCGGGAGGTCAAAAGATAAGGATATTGAAATGTCTGATGAAGTGAAACCGTCAAATTCCCATATTGCGTTAGCAAATATAGAAGGGGAAAATGGCGAGGAACTTAAAATTGTAAGAGACAATATGCCTTTCGGAAATCCTTCTAAAAATGAATTCGGAACCTATTTCATTTCCTATGCAAGTACTTTTAGCACCACGAAAAAGATGCTTACAAATATGTTTATTGGCGATCCTCCGGGAAATTATGACCGGATTTTAGATTTCAGTACCGCGGTAACAGGAACTCTTTTCTTCATTCCAACCAGAAATATGCTTGACGAATTCTCAGGATAATATAAATAAAAAAGGCTGTTTCAATAATGAAGCAGCCTTTTTATCAATTACTTACAGAGATGATATCAGAGGATAATCTCAATCACACATTCCAATAGGAAGTTGGCACATGACAGTCTGGGAGCAGGGATAATCTGTTTGTGCTACGCAGCATGCAGAATATCCGTTATAATAGGCAGGATATTTAAATTTCCCCTGGCAGTTTAAAGCTGAATTTCCACCTAATACTTCCCTTAAGCTTTGTCTCTTTAATTTCGTTAAGTTTTTCATGGATTTTGTTTGAAATTATATCACTAATTTATGAAAAAATAATATACGAATCTGAATTTAATAAAAAATTGTTAGTCAGTATTTTGCATTACCAAAAAAGCCCGGAAATTCCCAGGGCTTTACTGATGTATATTCTGTTTTTAACATTATTTCAGGCTTCCCACCATGTCTTCAGGTTTTACCCATTCGTCAAATTGTTCGGCAGTTAACAAGCCCAGATTCACCGCTTCTTCTTTTAAAGTGGTCCCATTTTTATGGGCTGTTTTTGCAATTTTTGCGGCATTTTCATAACCAATATGAGTATTAAGAGCGGTTACAAGCATTAAAGATTTGTCAACAAGCTCTTTAATTCTCTCGTGATTAGGCTCAATGCCAACCGCACAGTGATCATTAAATGAAATACATGCATCGGCAATCAATTGGGCAGATTGTAAGAAATTGTAAGCCATAACAGGTTTAAAAACATTAAGCTCATAATTTCCCTGAGTTCCTGCAAAAGAAATCGTAGTATCATTTCCTAAAACCTGAGCACAAACCATAGTTAAGGCCTCATTTTGAGTAGGATTTACTTTTCCCGGCATGATAGATGATCCCGGTTCGTTTTCAGGGATATGGATTTCACCAATTCCAGATCTTGGTCCGGAAGCCAGTAACCTGATGTCCTGTGCAATTTTGAATAATGAGACAGCAAGCTGTTTTAAAGCACCATGACTTTCAACAATAGCATCATGAGCAGCAAGGGCTTCAAATTTATTTTCAGCAGTAATAAAAGGCAGGTTGGTAAACTTTGCAATATGCTCGGCTACTTTTACATCATAGCCGTTTGGCGTATTCAATCCGGTTCCTACTGCTGTTCCGCCAAGTGCAAGTTCAGAAAGGTGAGGCAGGGTATTTTTTAAAGCTCTTAATCCAAATTCCAACTGAGCAACATATCCTGAAAATTCCTGCCCAAGAGTAAGGGGAGTAGCATCCATCAGGTGAGTTCTTCCGATTTTTACAACATCCTTGAATGCTTTGGATTTTTCAGATAATGTATTTTTTAATTTTTCTACAGCAGGAATCGTTATTTCCACTACTTTTTTATACGCAGCAATATGCATCGCTGTAGGATAGGTATCATTGGATGATTGAGATTTGTTGACATCGTCATTTGGGTGAATTTCAGATTTTTCTCCTAAAGTACCCCCATTATTGACATGTGCCCTGTTGGAAACAACTTCATTGACATTCATGTTTGACTGGGTTCCTGAGCCGGTCTGCCAAATAACCAGTGGAAACTGATCATTGAGCTTGCCCTCCAGAATTTCATCACAGACTTTAGCAATCATATCTCTTTTTTCAGCGGGAAGAACTCCCAAATCGCTATTGGCGTACGCTGCTGCTTTTTTCAAATAGGCAAATGCCTCAATGATTTCATGTGGCATTGAGCCCTCAGGACCTATTTTAAAATTATTTCTGGAACGCTCTGTCTGTGCTCCCCAAAGTTTATCTGAAGGTACCTGCACTTCGCCCATGGTGTCTTTTTCTATTCTGTAATTCATTGTGATTGAAATTTTTATAAAGTTACTGATAACACCAGAATTTTGCAATTTATAATCATTATAAATATCAATTTTAATGACTGATTTTACTCATATTTTTTACGGTAGCCGTATTTTTGCGCAAACAAAAAATTGAATGGAATTTAGATATCAGGATCCGTATCCAATTCAGAAAGATGATACGGTGTATAAAAAGCTTACATCAGATTATGTAAAAGTTGAAAAATTAGGAGACAGAGAAATCTTAACTGTAGATCCTAAAGGGTTGGAATTACTTGCTGAGGAAGCTATGGCGGATGTTTCTTTTATGTTGCGTTCTTCTCACTTAGAGAGTCTTAGAAGAATTATTGATGATCCTGAAGCTACGGACAATGACCGATTTGTTGCTTATAACTTGCTACAGAACGCTGCAGTAGCTGCTGAGGGAGCTCTTCCTTCTTGTCAGGATACAGGAACAGCAATTGTAATGGGTAAAAAAGGAGAAAATGTATACACAGGAGTAGACGACGGTGAGTTTTTAAGCCGTGGAATTTTCAATACCTACCAAAAAAGAAACTTAAGATATTCTCAGGTAGTCCCTTTAACCATGTTTGACGAGAAAAATTCAGGATCAAACCTTCCGGCACAGATTGATATCTATGCTAAAAAAGGAGATTATTATGAGTTCTTGTTTTTAACAAAAGGAGGAGGTTCTGCCAATAAAACATTCCTGTACCAAAAAACAAAATCTTTACTGAACGAAAAATCTCTTGAAGAATTTATCAAAGAGAAAATTTCAGATCTTGGAACGGCAGCCTGCCCTCCGTATCACCTTGCTTTAGTCATTGGAGGAACTTCTGCAGAAGCAAACCTTGCCGCTGTAAAGAAAGCTTCCGCTAAATATTATGATCACCTTCCGACAGAAGGAAATGAAGCAGGACAGGCTTTCAGAGATCTTGAATGGGAGGCTAAAGTTCAGAAAATATGTCAGGAAAGTGCTATTGGAGCACAGTTTGGAGGGAAATATCTTACCCATGACGTACGAGTGATCAGACTTCCAAGACACGCTGCTTCATGTCCGGTAGGAATGGGAGTTTCCTGTTCTGCAGATAGAAACATCAAAGGAAAAATTACAAAAGAAGGAATTTTCCTTGAGCAACTGGAACAGGATCCAAAAAGATTCTTACCAGCTACACCTCCTCATTTGGAAGAAGCCGTGGAAGTTGATTTGAATAAGCCTATGCAGGATATTTTAGCTGATCTTTCAAAATATCCAATCAAAACAAGACTAAAATTAAATGGTACTCTTATCGTAGCAAGAGATATTGCTCATGCTAAGATCAAGGAACTGATAGATAGTGGAAAACCAATGCCAGAGTATTTCAAAAACCACCCGATTTATTATGCCGGGCCTGCAAAGACTCCGGAAGGAATGGCATCAGGAAGTTTCGGACCTACTACCGCAGGAAGAATGGATGTGTATGTTGACGAGTTTCAGAGCCATGGCGGAAGTATGATTATGCTGGCTAAAGGAAACAGAAGTAAAGATGTTGCAGATGCATGTAATAAATATGGAGGGTTCTATCTTGGATCTATCGGAGGGCCTGCAGCTATCCTTGCAAAGGATAATATTGTATCTGTAGATGTCGTGGATTTCCCTGAATTGGGGATGGAAGCCGTAAGAAAAATTGAAGTAAAAGACTTCCCTGCATTCATTATTACAGATGATAAAGGAAATGATTTCTTCGCAAATCTTGCCACTAGTTAGTTTAAAATTAAAATAAATTATAAAATAGAGCCTATATCTTTTGTGTAAAAAAGAAAAAAGCTCTATTTTTGCCTAAAATCTAAAGAGAATGATAACTATTTTATCAGCATTTTGGCCGTTCTACCAGTTCCTATGGACTGTATTCTTTATTACTATGTTCTTAGTAGGGTTCTGGTGTATTTTTATGTTCTTCGGATTGGTCATTCCAATGTGGCTTACTGAAGGTTTGAAAGAATACTTTGGAAAAGTAAAGGCTTTCGATCCTGAAGATATCAGAAGAAAGAATATTTATGAGCAGGAAGGTGTAGAGGTTCTTTACAACCAGCCTAAGGGTAACGGACCTTTCATTCACGATCACGGACATCATCATTAATTGATTGTCATTGCTTTTTCACCTTAATTCTGAAAAAGTAATATCAAAGCAAAACAACATATATAAACCGCTTAATTTTTTAGGCGGTTTTTCTATTTGTTATTTCTCAGATTTTCAGGAGCAACACCAAATTTCTTTTTAAAGGCGCGTGTAAAATTCTGTACATATTCATACCCGCATTCAATAGCGATTTCTTTGATCATCACATCACTGTTGGTAATCAGTTTTTTTGCCTTTAGCATTCTTAGTTCAGAAATATAATGGGAAATGGTCATATGATACTGGGTTTTGAATTCCTGCCGGATTATATTCTGATTAATCCCGAGTAGTTTTCCTATTTCTTCAGCCTTTATATTGCTGTGGTAATTTTCATCCAGGTATTTTTTGATCATTTCCGGAGTCCCCGGTTTTGATGGTCCCCTGTTTTTTTCATGGAACTGCTCAAATACAAGAATAAGAAGCTTAATAATCTTTGCCTCGATAAACAACTTCTGAATAACACCTTTCTTTGAAGAATCTATGATTTCTTTAAGAATCATATGCATTTCAACGGTCATGCTGGGAAGTGTTTCTTTACGCAGATAGATAAAGTTATTCGCGATCATATTTTCCAGTATATCCGTGCTTTCCTGGCTGGATTGAGGATTAATAAGGTTGACAATATACTGATAGTCAATCCGGATCAGTAAATATTTGAGTGCTTCCTGACTGTCACAGCGTAATTCAGCTTTATTTTCTTCAGAAGAATAATAAAGGATGTATTGATTTTTTCTAAAAACCATTGGAAGGAGGCAGACAGATTTTTCAAGATAAATGTCTGACCCCAACAGGAAGAGCAGGGTAAAGCTCGATCCAGCTTCCAGTATTGAAGTTCTTGAATATCGTTCGGAACAAAATTCTATGCTAATATTATCTGAGGCAAATAATATCTTTTCTCCATTTAAATAACTCATAATCAGCATTGTTTTTAATAATATCCATATATAACTCCTATACCGGATAACTAAAAGTTGGGAAATGATAACTCTGAATTAAACGGGAAAGCTACTTTTGTGCAAAATTAATTAAATTTAGAATAATTAAAAATAATATTGATTATGTTTGAAAATCTATATTTTGCGATGAGAAAAATAAATGTGGGAATGATGCTGATATTCATTGCTTTGAATAGTTTATATGCACAGGGAAATCCACAAAACTGTACCAATACAGATCCTGGAAATAATCCTGGAGATGTAGGATGTGTGAAATTTACATACCGTGGCCAAACAGTTTCTTATACTACGGTAAGAGGAAATGATGGAAAAATATGGCTGCAGCAGAATCTGGGAAGCTCTAAGGTAGCCTCTTCTCTGGATGATGAAGCTTCATATGGTGATCTTTTTCAATGGGGAAGATGGGATGACGGACATCAGGAAAGAAATTCTGCCACCATTTCTGCTCCAACCCCTAACAGACCGGATGGTTTAGCAGGAGTGAGCTCGTATATCATAGGAACACCCGCGTGGTGGTCCACTCTTGAGCCTACTGATGAATGGACCGCAAAGAACATAGATGGGCTAGGAAAGACAGTGGGCGTAGACCCCTGCAAGGCAATAGGCGCCGATTGGAGAATGCCAACACAGGCAGATTGGGCGAGTATTGTTAGCCTTGAAAGTGTTACGGCTCCAGCAAGTGCTTACGACAGTCATCTGAAATTGCCTGCAGGAGGATATCGCAGTTCTTCAGACGCTAGTTTTACTTTTGTAGGAAAGAGAGGGTATTTCTGGAGTTCGGATATATCCGGACTTGGAGGGAAATATCTGTACGTAGGGACCATAAGTGCGAATGCTTCAGCAGGGGCACCCAGAGGGCAGGGAGCATCAGTAAGATGTATTAAACCTACCTCGGCACTTGCTACTTCGGAGGTAAGACTCAATCATAACAACATAGGGGTTTATCCCAATCCAACAAAAGGAATTCTGACCATTAAAGCAACTTCCACGATTGAAAGTATAAACATAACAAATACGGTAGGGCAAAAAATAGATGCCCGGTTTTCAGATGATCAGATGAATATGACAGGACTTCCGGACGGTTTATATATCGTAGAAATAAAATTAAAAAACGGCCAGACCGTTTCTAAAAAGATTATTAAAGGATAAGCAGTCTGCTTGTAGAATCATTGTATTTCTTTTGCTTAAAATAGTTCACTTTAATTACAATTACTTTTATTAGGGAGGCTTATGAAATTTTTCATAAGCCTTTTTTATTTATCATGTATGAATAGTAAAAACGGCTTTTGCATATTGAAAAAAATAGTCTACTTTTGCAGTAGATTTATCAAGAAAGGTGGAGGGATTTGGCCCAAAGAAACCTTAGCAACCTACACAATTCCAACAGTGTAAAGGTGCTAATTCCAACCCGATGGGGGAGATAATTGAAGTCAATATTCTTATATGAATTCCATTTCTTGAAGTCTTGTGTGTCTGAGGATTGATTCTCGGAATGTATAATAATTTTTGCAGGAACAAAAGATGAAAAAAGTAAGCATAGCTGTATTATTGCTTGGTGCCATTGGGATCGCTGCCCAGGAACAGGAAGAAAAAGGAAAACAAATTGAAGATATTATCATCGTAGGCAACCGAAATGTTAAAAGGACAAAACTAGAGACGCCGGTTCCTGTAGATGTTATTAATATCGATAAAATACAGAAAGCATCCCCACAAATAACGGTTCAGGATTTATTGAACTATGTCATTCCCTCATTTAATTCCGTAAGACAGTCTGCTTCTGACGGAACCGAACATATTGATCCAGTGGCATTGAGAGGAATGGGCCCGGATCAGGTCTTAGTATTGGTTAATGGGAAAAGAAGACATACCACTTCTTTGGTCAACTATCAGAATACAGTTGGAAATGGTTCTGTGGGAACAGATTTGAGTACAATTCCTGTTATTGCTATTGAAAAAATTGAAGTATTAAGAGATGGAGCAGCGGCACAGTATGGTTCTGATGCCATTGCGGGAGTAATCAATATTATTCTCAAAAAGAATGCAGGCGCATCAGCAAGTATTACCTACGGATTAAGCGGAAGGAATGATGGGGACACCTACCAGGCAGGAGTTAATTACGGGGCATCATTAGGAAAAAAAGAAGGTTACGTCAATCTTTCGTTACAGCTAAGCCACAGAGGAAAAACAACAAGGACTCAAAATCATGATTTAGATATTTTCGGAAATAATTTTGCGTATCCTTTCGCTGATGATCCTGAGGCCGCAAGAGCTGCAGATGATGAGGAAATTAAAAAAAGAGGTTTAACCCGTGACGATTTCAACTTTCAGATCGGAGATGCACAGATCAAGCAGGCGCAGCTGTTTTTTAATTCAGAATATCCTTTTAATGACAATTTTAAACTTTATTCCTTTGGAGGCTTCAGTATTAAAGAGGGAAAAGGATATGGTTTCAGAAGGCTTCCCAGTGAAAAGTTTAATGTTGTTTCATCCATTTATCCCAATGGATTTCAGGCGGAGCTTGGATCTCAGGTATATGATATCTCTTATGCCGTCGGAGCAAAATATAATGTAAACAACTGGCTTTTTGATGTAAGCAATACATTTGGAAACAATACGTTCAATTATAATGTAAGCAATACGAATAATGCTTCTTTAGGAGCAAAATCGCCGACCCGATTTTATGCCGGAGCACACAGTTTTCTGCAAAATACCCTTAATCTTGACGTTTCTAAAAATATAAACCGGATTAATATAGCATTTGGAGGTGAATTCAGATTTGAACAATATCAGATCAAATCCGGAGATCCTGCATCTTATACTCAGTATGATGTTAACGGAAATGTAGCTGGTACGGGATCAACAGTGATCGGAGCAGGAGGATCGCAATCATTCATTGGCTTTTCACCGGATAATACTTTAAAAAAAGACAGGCATTCTACAGCGGTATATGCTGATATATCTTATGATTTGGATAAAAAGCTGAATATTAATGCAGCAGCAAGGTTTGAAAACTATTCTGATTTTGGAAATACCCTGAATGGAAAACTAGCCGTACGGTATGAGTTTATAAAAAATTATGCTGTAAGAGCAGCAGTAGGAACAGGTTTCAGAGCTCCTTCCCTACAGCAGCAGTATTTCAATAATTCTTATGCAGATATTTCAACTTCAGGATCTACGATTGTAACCAAAGGGATTTTTAATAATGACAGTAAAGCTGCACAGGTGCTTGGATTTGATAAGCTAAAACAGGAAACCTCTGTCAATGGAAGCGTTGGATTTACTTTAAAGCCGGTGAAAGGCCTATTCATTACTTTAGACGGATACTTCATTAAAGTGAAAGACAGGATTGTCATTACAAGTAATATTACAGATTCCAGGTTATCAGACCCTGATGTAGTAGGCGTGGGAAAAGAGGTCGAAAGCGGAAGATTTTTTGCTAATGCTATTGATACCGAAACCAAAGGAGTGGATCTGGTTATTTCCTATGACTGGAAGTTGGAAGGCGGAAACCTTAATATAAACCTTGCCGGAAATTATACAGAAACAAAAATTACAGATTTTCATTTTCCTCAAAACTTAGAAACTCCTCAGAATGAATTTTTTGGACCCGATCAGATCAATATTATTGAAACTTTATCACCCAAAACAAAGGCCTCATTAGGATTGAATTATGGAATTGGAAAGTTTAATTTTCTCGTAAGAAATACCTATTTTGGTAAAGTAATAAGGGACGGATATCCTTTTGGAAGCGTTCAGGAATTTTCGCCGAAGGTGATTACAGATGTCAGTGTAGGATATGATATTACAAAAAATATCAACTTTACCGTAGGTGCTAATAATGTCTTTGATGTATTCCCTGATCGTCAGATTTATGAAAATTCATATTATGGAGTATTTAAGTATGCTCCTGTACAAATGGGAACTTTGGGTAGCTATTTCTTCGGAAGGCTTAATTTTAATTTTTAATCATCAATGAATACTCCTTCACATCAGATCGGCTGGAAAACAGCTGCAGCTATTGTGGTTTCCAATATGATAGGAACCGGAATTTTTACAACACTGGGATTTCAATTGTCTGATATTACAAATACCTACAGCATTTTTCTGCTATGGAGTATTGGTGGAATTCTGGCATTATTCGGGGCTTTTTGCTATGCCGAATTAGGATCTCATTTTAAAGGAAATGGGGGTGATTTCATCTATCTCAAAGAAACCTATCATCCGTTATTCGGATACCTTATCAGCTGGATATCTTTGATTATTGGTTTCTCTTCCCCGGTGGCTTTAGCGGCGTTAGCCATGTCAAAATATCTCTCAGTATTTCAATACACGTTTGGAAATGGTTTTGCCATCGCAGTGATTTTTATCGTAGCGGCTGCCTTATCCTTTAGTTTAAAAGCTTCAAGTAGATTTCATAATTTTTTCACGTTAATCAAAATCACTTTTATTATCGTTTTGGTTATTTTGGGTGTAGGACTTTCAGAATCTGCCCAAATGGGAAATAGTCTTAACTTCAGTGACAGCTGGCAGAATGAAATCATGCTTCCTGCTTTTGCTACTTCTCTGGTTTTTGTTACCTATTCATATACCGGTTGGAATTCAGCATCTTATATTGCCGGAGAAATCAAGGATGTACAGAAAAACCTTCCCAAATCTCTGATTATAGGAACTGTTTTTGTGACAGTAAGCTATATTTTAGTCAACTACATTATGCTGAAGCACGCTTCAGTGGATCAGTTGGCAGGAAAAGAGGATGTAATGGGTGAAGCTGCGGTTAATATGCTGGGCTCTGCTTTTGGAAAAATAGTGAATATCTTTATTGCCTTACAACTGATTGCAACCATTAGTGGCTATTTATGGGTAGGTTCGAGGCTTACTCAGGCTTTTGCGAAGGATACTTATCTGTGGAAGCCTCTTTCAGCAGGCAATAAAAAAGGAATCCCGGTAAGAGCTGTTTTTGCTCATGCTGTTATTGCTTCGGTAATTATTTTAACAGGAAGTTTTAAAGAGATTTTCGTTTATACAGCATTCATTCTTCAGTTATTTGCCAGTCTGGCTATTTCTACAGTATATTTTCTTAAAAAAGAAGACCAGAAAATATTTAAATCCAATGCTTTTTATATTTTCCCCACTGTTTTTTTACTGTTCAGTATTTATATCCTTTATTTTACTTTGATTCACAATCCTAAGGAAAGTTGTATTGGGTTGGGAATTGTAGCAGTAGGAATTACATTGTACTTAATCGATAGAAAACTTTCTAAAAGGAGTAAGCCGGAAACTGATGATTCCAAAAGTGAATAAGTGAATTTGTAAATTGACCTTCTGATATTGTACTCTATTGTTCAAAAATTTATGCTGATTTGTAATTTTAATTTTGAATTAATAATCCTTATCTTTGCACCCACAAAAATTCTATAATGTCTAAATCATTAATTCCAAAATTAGAAGCTATAAAACAGAGATATAATGAGGTTGCAGACCTTATTATACAGCCTGATGTCATTTCAGACCAAAAAAGATATTCTTCTTTGAACAAAGAATATAGTGATTTGGGTAAAATTGTAAAGGTTTATGATCAGTACAAAGGAGCCTTGGATGCTATTGAAGAATCTGATGAGATCATTGCTGATGGTTCGGATAGAGATTTGGTAGATCTTGCAAAAGAAGAAAAATTAGAAGCCCAGGCTAAGATTCCCGGTTTGGAGGAAGAGCTGAAAGTATTGCTTATTCCTAAAGATCCTGCAGATGATAAAAACATTATTGTAGAATTACGTGCCGGAACCGGAGGTGATGAAGCAGCTATTTTTGTGGAAGATATCTACAGAATGTACTCCATGTACTTTAAAACAAAAGGATGGAGACATGAAGTGACAGATTCTAATGAAGCTGCAAAAGGCTACAAAGAACTGATCATGAAGGTGGAAGGTGAAGGTGTTTACGGAATTATGAAATTCGAATCAGGAGTTCACCGTGTACAGCGTGTACCGGAAACAGAATCTCAGGGAAGAGTTCATACCTCTGCCATTACCATTGCTGTTTTACCTGAAGCTGAAGAAGTGGATGTAGAGATTAACCCGGCTGATATTGAAATGCAGACTTCACGTTCAGGAGGTGCCGGAGGTCAGAACGTTAACAAGGTTGAAACTAAAGTTCAGCTTACACACAAGCCTTCAGGTCTTGTAGTGGTTTGTCAGCAGGCCCGTTCTCAGCTCGCTAACCGTGAATTGGCAATGGAAATGCTTCGTGCCAAATTATATGATATCAAATTGCAGGAAGTTCAGGGAGATATTGCCGCTCAGAGAAAAACAATGGTTTCTACAGGAGACCGTTCTGCAAAAATCAAAACATACAATTACCCCCAGGGAAGAGTAACGGATCATAGAATCAATAAATCTATGTATAATCTTGATGCCTATATGAATGGAGATATTGCAGAAATGATAGATGCTGTAATCATGGCGGAAAATGCAGAAAAGATGAAAGGAGAAGAAGAAAATTATTAAAATATTTAAAAATAAAAGTAAAGCCTCCGATTTTTTGGAGGCTTTGTTTTTTCCAAATCAACAACATATCATAAAATCGAACTATGAAAAACTACAAAATTATTTTATTTGTATTACTTACCATGCTGGGTAACTACGCTACAGCTCAGACAGAAGTAAAAAAGCCGGCAGAAGCTTTTGAATTATTTTTTGGCGCTTTTGTAAATAACGACGATGCTTCAATTGGTAAGCTTAATGATTATTTAAGACCTACGGTAGAAGGGCAGGATGCTTATCAGGTTAACTTTAAAGAAACCTCTGAAGAAATGATTAAGACGACTGCAGAAAACTTCCTGACAGCTTTCCCTAAAACAGTAGCCTCAACCTGTAAAAAAGAAGCTGAAGATTACTTTAGAGTGATGTTTGACAACTTCAGAAAAGGAAAACTTACCGTTAAAAATGTGAAAGTGGTTGCTAATGAATATATTAAAGACCAAAAGATTGCTCAGGTAAGCTATAATGTAAGCTTTAAAGTTCCTTCAAAATTAGCACCGGAGCCTGCAGAAAATCCACAGAAAGTAAAAGCGGAAGATTTGAAAAAATATCTGGTTCAGGCTGTTCAGGATTTTAAAAATGCAGATAAAACAGTAAGCATTGATCAGGAGTTTAGTTTATATGAGCTTAAAGAAAACAATAAAATATATTACTGGAACGGTAGTCCGGATGAGATTGTTACCAATCTGACTGATTTCTATTTTGACAGTTTCGGATCAAAAGAATAATGATCAAGAATGTATTGAAGAGTAAAAGGCCCTGTTTTTTCGGGGCTTTTTTTATTTCGCCTACTTTACGTATTTTTGAGAAAACCGTTCACTATGAATTTTAAACCTTTATTATTAACTGCTGGAGTTCTGTTTTCAGCATCTTTTTATTCTCAAAAAATGAATTATCCTAAAGCATCAAAGGGAAGCCAGACTGATACCTATTTTGGGAGTGCTGTAGCTGATCCTTTCAGAGATTTGGAAAATGATTCGGCACCTACCAAAAAATGGGTGGATGAAGAAGTAGCTTACAGTCAGAATTATCTTTCAAAAATTCCATTCAGAGATAAAATTAAAGATCAACTGAGAGAGATCTGGAATTATGAAAAAATTTCAGCCCCTTTCAAAGAAGGAGATTATACATATTATTCTAAGAATGATGGTTTACAGGCACAGTCTGTTTTGTACAGAACAAATAATAAAACCAAAGCAACAGAAGTATTTTTAGATCCTAATAAATTTTCAGAAAAAGGAACAACTTCACTTTCTAACTTGTCATTCAACAAAAAAGGAAACCTTGCAGCCTATTCTATCTCTGAAGGAGGAAGTGACTGGAACAAGATTATTATCATTGATGCGGTCACTAAAAAGCAGATTGATGACACCCTTCTGGATGTGAAATTCAGTGGTATTTCGTGGCAGGGAGACGAAGGTTTCTATTATTCAAGCTATGATAAACCAAAAGAAGGAACGGTGCTTTCTGGGATGACGGATAAACATAAGGTATATTTTCATAAATTGGGAACCAGGCAGTCTGAAGATAAGCTGATTTTCGGTGGCGAGAAAACCCCAAGAAGATACCTGGGAGCAAGTGTTTCTGAAGATCAGAGATTTCTGATTATTTCTGCAGCCAACGCAACCAATGGAAATGAGTTGTACATCAAAGATGTAAAGAATGGAGGAGACTTTGTACAGATTACAAAAGGATTTGATATTAATGCCAGTATTGTAGATACGCAAGGTGACGATCTTTTTATATTCACGGATAAAGATGCTCCGAATATGCGTCTTGTGAAAACCTCAATTAAAAACCCGGCTCCTGAAACATGGAAAGATGTGATTCCACAGACAGAAAATGTATTGGGGATTACCCAGGGAGGAGGATACTTCTTTGCTACGTATATGATTGATGCCATTGATCAGGTAAAACAATTTGATAAGACAGGAAAATTAATCAGGGAAATAGCACTTCCCGGAAAAGGTAATATTTCCGGTTTTGGAGGAAAAGAAAAGGAAAAAGAGGTATATTATTCATTCAGTAATTATATCACACCGGGAACCACTTATAAATTTAATGTAGATTCCGGTAAATCTGACGTATACCAGAAGCCGAAAGTGAAGTTTAATCCTGAGGATTATGTCTCGGAACAGGTATTCTATACTTCTAAAGATGGTACAAAGGTTCCTATGATGATTAATTATAAAAAAGGAACTAAGCTTGATGGTAAAAACCCTACTATTCTATATTCTTATGGAGGTTTCAACATCAGTTTACAACCTTCTTTCTCTGTAGTGAATGCCATCTGGATGGAAAATGGCGGTATTTATGCCGTTCCGAATATCCGCGGTGGGGGTGAATATGGAAAAAAATGGCATGATGCAGGAACCAAAATGCAGAAAAAAAACGTTTTCGAAGACTTTATTGCCGCTGGAGAATACCTGCAAAGTAAAGGCTATACTTCAAAAGAATATATGGCTCTTTCAGGAAGATCAAACGGAGGACTATTGGTAGGTGCTACCATGACTATCCGTCCGGACCTAGCAAAAGTAGCATTCCCGGGAGTAGGGGTTTTGGATATGTTGAGGTATAATAAATTTACTGCCGGTGCCGGTTGGGCATACGATTATGGTACAGCA
Organism: Chryseobacterium sp. Bi04; assembly: GCF_918698085.1. Classification (GTDB taxonomy): domain Bacteria; phylum Bacteroidota; class Bacteroidia; order Flavobacteriales; family Weeksellaceae; genus Chryseobacterium. The sequence goes on along the minus strand of NZ_CAKKLP010000001.1, from coordinate 171,109 downwards.
GAAGACAATAAAGAGATGTTTGAATATCTTAAATCATATTCTCCGGTTCACAACGTAAAAGTGGGTACTTGCTATCCATCTACCATGATTATTACAAGTGATCATGATGACAGGGTAGTTCCGGCTCACTCATTCAAATTCGGAGCAGAGCTTCAGGAGAAGCAGGCGTGTAAAAATCCTATTTTATTAAGAATAGAAAAAAATGCAGGACATGGGGCAGGAAGATCTACAGAACAAGTGATTGCTGAAAATGCGGATCTTATATCTTTTGCTTTGTATGAGATGGGAATTAAGAAATAATAGATAAATAATAAAAAATAACAAAAACGGCTGATTTTATTAAAATTAGTCGTTTTTTTTCGATGTTACCTTAGTTGTAATTAGTATTTTTACGATGGATATTTAAAGTTTACTAATTTTTATTCAATTAAGTAATTATGAAAAAAAGAATTTTACTAGTTTGTGCACTAGCAGCTGGGCTGTCCAGTTTTAATGCACAGAGGTGGACGCCTGCATCACAAAGAACGTCCGAAATCAGAAAAGAAGTAGAGGTTCAACATTCTTATAGACTAGATTTACAGTCTCTTAGGAATGTTTTAAAAGATGCTGTAGAAACAGGAAAAGGAGCTCAGGCAGTGATTGTTTCTCTTCCTACAGCAGAAGGGAAAATCGAAAAATTTGCTGTATACAGTGATCCTGTAATGGAGAAGTCTCTGGCAGACAGATACCAGTTAGGGTCTTATATGGGAGTAGGGGTAGACGATCCGTCTAAATATTTAAGATTCAGTACCTCTCCAACGGAAATGCAGTCCATGATTATTAAAGATGGAAAATTCCAGTTTATTGAGCCTATTACTACAGATAAACAGGTATATGGAGTTTTCTACAAAACAAAGAGAACGGAAGGAGAGCACGGATTTGAATGTACAACAGAAGAGAAAAGCATTAAAGATATAAAGTCATTAGAAGCCTACGGTAGAAATACTCTGTCTAATATTAATGCAGGAAATACTAACAGACCAGCCAGTACAAAGTTCAGAACTTACAGATTGGCTTTAGCAGTTACAGGTGAATACACCCAAAAATTTGATCCAAATGGGGGAACTGCTAATACAGTAGCGCAAATGAATGCTACAATGAATCGCGTAAATGGTATTTTTCAGAAAGATTTTGGAATAAAGTTAATTATTCAGGATCTTCCTAATATCATATATACAAATCCTGCTACAGATTTTTATACACCTCCAGTAACACAAAATGATCCTTCATTGAATTTACAATTACAAAGAATGCTGACTCTAGAGGTAGGAAATGCCAACTATGATATGGGGCATGTATTCAATGCAGCAGGAGGTAACGGTAATGCAGGAGGTATAGGAACAACATGTAATAACCCTGCAAATACAAACTCTTTAGCAAAAGGTTCTGCTTTTACTCAAATGGCAAACCCAACTGGAGATGCTTTTGATATTGATTATGTAGCTCATGAAATGGGACACCAGCTAGGGGCAAACCATACATTCTCACACAACTCAGAAGGATCGGGAGTAAACATAGAACCAGGTGGTGGTACTACCATCATGGGATATGCCGGAATTACAGGAGATAATGTACAGAACTTTACGGATGCCTATTTCCATTATTCCTCTGTGAACCAGGTGTTAAACAAGCTGGATAGCAAGACAACATGCGGGGTATGGCAGGATATAACAACCAATACAGCTCCGGTAATTTCACCTCTTACTGCTTATAATATTCCTAAAGGTACTGCTTATTATCTGGATGCTGCAGCTACAGATGCTGATCCTATTAAATATACATGGGAACAGTATGACAGTGCTGATTCTTACCATTCAATATCCGGTGACAGTGGCTGGGGATATAATTCTCAGGGAGCATTGACAAGATCTTATTTTGGAACAGCTAGTGGAAGAAGATATTTTCCAAGCCTTCCTATAGTAATGTCAGGAAAGCTAACAGATAAAACAAAATGGGAAACCGTTTCTTATATTCCAAGAACTCTTAAGTATGCAGTAACTGTTAGGGATGAAAATGCTACTCCAATGTTAGTGTCGGCGGAAACTACGGTTAATGTTAAAGATGATGGTCCTTTCAAGTTTAAAGGTCTTACTGAAGCTACAGTCTTATACAATAATGCTGCTAATACAATTTCATGGGATGTAGTGAATACTAACGCTGCACCATACAACGTAGCTAACGTAAAAATAGAATACACAACGGATCTTGTAAACGGATCATCATGGACAGAGCTTGTAGCTTCTACTCCTAATACAGGAAGTTATACTGGCCAAATCCCTTCTGGTGTTACAGGTCCTATTAAATTAAAAATTTCTGCAATTGGAAATATATTCTATGCAGTATCTCCAAAAGTTACTATTGGTACTGCACCAACATCAACTACAGATGCGCCAACAGGAGTATCTGCCATTGCTGCGGATATATTGAAAAACACGGCTGTTGTAGGCTGGAATAGTGTTCCTGGTGCTACCTATTCTATTAATTATAGAAAAGCAGGAGTTACCAACTGGACAAATACTACGAGCCCTACTAATTCTGTATTGCTAAGCGCTCTTGAAGATGAAACTAATTATGAAGTACAGGTTGCTGCTGTAGTAAATTCTGTTCCAGGAACATTTTCTTCTAACTATACCTTTAAAACTAAAGGATTAAGAACAGGAGCAGATTATTGCTTAATGAGCACTGGTGGAAATAGTTTTGCCAACTATGCACTTAACAGTGGTTTAGCTAAATTAAACGTAGCTAATTTGGCTTACCTAGATGCAACTTATAAGAGTATTTTCAGAACTTATTTAGATTTCAGTGAAGATGCAACCAAAGTGATTAACCTTACCCAGGGAACGCAATACACATTGTCTTACATTGGTATAGGTAACGAAATCGCAGATGATAACTATCCTGACAACGTAGAAGTTTGGATCGATTACAACAGGAATGGTGTTTTCGAAAATACAGAGAAGATTGGATCTAATAGTGCTACTCCTGACGCTAACTCACTGCACGCAGGAACAATGACGTTTACTGTTCCGGGTGATACCTATTCAGGGGATAAAACTTTAAGAATGAGAGTAGCAAATACCTCTTTTGTTACTGCTAGTGGACCATGTAGTAGCCCGTCTTACCTGGAAGGAGGAGGAATCTATTCAGTTGGTTCATTCAAAGATTTCCCGGTTAAAATTGCAGGTAACCTGGCAGTAGGTGAAGTAAACAATACAAAAACATCTGAAGTATCTATCTATCCTAACCCTGCTGATACCTTTGTAGAAGTGAAAAACCTTAAAGGTAAAGCGGATTACAAAATCTATTCTGCGGACGGTAGATTGGTTCAGGAAGGTAAGATTGAAGGAAGAATCAACGTTGCTTCATTAATTAAAGGAATGTATGTAGTGACAATCAAAGACGAGAAAAATACGTACAATACGAAGCTTATCAAAAAATAAACAAAACGTATATCAACATAGACCGGGCATTTGTCCGGTCTTTTTTTGTGGCTAAGTTTTAGATCAATAGAATGTTAACAGAAGTTTTGTGTTTCATTCAAAAAAATTAACTTTACGCAGACAAAAATTATTGGAATGCGAAAGACAATTTCTGTGAAAAAGCCGGATTTTAATGTATTGCCTCAGGAAAGAGAAATATACAATTTTGAAAAAGACGGATTGGAGCTTAAGTCATCTTATGAAAAAAAAGATGTAAAAGATGAATCTTTAACACAGACTTCTCCGGGAATTGAACCTTTTCTGAGAGGCCCGTATTCCACGATGTACGTTCAGAAACCATGGACAGTCCGACAATATGCAGGATTTTCCACAGCAGAAGAATCCAATGCATTTTACAGAAGAAACCTGGCTGCAGGGCAAAAAGGACTGTCGGTTGCTTTTGACCTTGCCACCCACAGAGGATATGATTCCGATCATGCAAGAGTAGTAGGTGATGTAGGAAAAGCAGGAGTTGCCATAGACTCTGTGGAAGATATGAAAATCCTCTTCAACGAAATTCCTTTGGATCAGATCTCTGTTTCCATGACGATGAATGGGGCGGTGCTTCCTATTCTGTCTTTTTATATCGTTGCAGCAGAAGAGCAGGGTGTAAAACAGGAACTCCTTTCAGGAACTATTCAGAATGATATCCTGAAAGAATTTATGGTGAGAAATACCTATATCTACCCGCCGGCACCTTCCATGAAGATTATTGCTGATATCTTTGAATATACTTCACAAAATATACCCAAATTTAACTCGATATCCATTTCGGGATACCACATGCAGGAAGCCGGGGCTACTCCGGTACTGGAAATGGCATATACCCTTGCAGACGGTCTAGAATATGTACGAACGGGGATTAAAGCCGGCATGAATGTAGATGATTTTGCACCACGATTGTCATTTTTCTGGGCAATCGGGATGAATCATTTTATGGAAATTGCTAAAATGAGAGCGGCAAGATATATCTGGGCTACGCTTTTAAAGCAGTTTAATCCTCAGAATCCAAAATCTTTAGCCTTAAGAACCCATTCACAAACTTCCGGATGGTCTCTGACAGAGCAGGAACCTTTTAACAATATTACAAGAACAGCTATTGAAGCATTGTCTTCAGCGTTAGGGGGAACACAGTCCCTGCATACCAATGCATTGGATGAGGCTATTGCTTTGCCTACAGACTATTCAGCGAAAATTGCCAGAAATACACAGATCATCCTTCAGCAGGAAAGTGGAATTTGTGATGTGGTAGATCCTATGGGAGGAAGTAATCTTGTAGAAAGCCTTACTCAGCAGATGATAGAAGAAGCGATGAGGTATATTGATGAGGTAGAGCAGGAAGGAGGAATGACTAAGGCCATTGAAGCCGGAATTCCCAAAATGAGAATTGAAGAGGCTGCTGCAAAAAAGCAGGCTAAGATTGATAGTGGGGAAGAATTCATTATTGGTGTCAATTCATTCAAATCCTCATTGAAACAGGATGGAATAGAGATCCTGGATATTAATAACACAGAAGTTCGCAGAAAGCAGATCGAAAGATTGAATACCATCAAAGCAGAAAGAAACGCTGAAAATGTTGAACAGATTTTAAATGATATCCGTGAAAGCGCTAAAACAGGCAAAGGAAACCTATTGGCTTTGTGCATCGAAGCGGCAAAAAGAAGAGTTACTCTTGGCGAAATGAGTGATGCCATGGAGGAAACCTTCGGAAGATATAAAGCAAATATTAAAACAATCTCTGGTGTATATGCTATGAATGCCGGTAAAAACGAATATTTTGAAAAAGCCCTTGCCCTTACTCAGAAATTTGAAGAAGAAGAAGGCCGCCGTCCGAGAATTATGGTAGCCAAAATGGGCCAGGATGGGCACGATAGAGGAGCAAAAGTAGTGGCTACAGCATTTGCAGACATGGGGTTTGACGTTGATGTTGCTCCATTGTTTCAGACTCCGGAAGAAGTGGCAAAACAAGCCATTGAAAACGATATTCATATTCTGGGTGTATCTTCACTGGCTGCGGGACACAAAACATTGGTGCCACAGGTTGTAGAAGAGCTTTCGAAATTGGGAGCAGATGATATTACCATTGTGGTAGGAGGGGTTATTCCACAGCAGGATTATGAGTTCCTTTATGCCAATGGAGCCGATTTTATTTTCGGGCCGGGAACCAACCTTCCTAAATGTGCCGTGGAAATCTTAGAAAAATTTTTAAATTAACATTTTTTATAGAATAAGTGCACAGCTTTTGTATAGTTTAAGTGAAAATTTCATTATGGCTTATACAGTAGTTTCAGTATTTCCGGTGACTGTAGATACAGAGGAAATTAAAAAGAATTTAAAAGAAAAAGGTTTTGATGAAGCAAATATTATTGTTTCAAAATCTAAGGTAGAAAGTGGATTGTCTGCTGATCATTATCAGGAGGACGAACAAACAAAAGGATTTTTTGAATACGTTTTTGCCCACGATGCAGAAATGCTCGAGGCCTACCGCAAACACAGTATTGGCAGAAGCAATGTTATTGTGTATGCGGATGACCTTCAGCAGGCTAAGGTGGCTAAAACTGTTTTAAATGAAAATGGCGCGTTGGAAGTTTACCGTAAACCGTCAGAAGCCCGGGACACCATTCCTGAAGGCATGTCGGAAGAGGAATATAACGGGATCATTGCCAAAGCAAGACACAATATTTATTTCCTGGGGTCAGAAAGAGTCTACCATTCCAATGAAGTTAAAGGAATGGAGGATGAGATGGACAGCTTAGGATCAAAAGATTAATCTCCCTATAAAGGAAAACCTGGATATAAAATATTCAGGCTTTTTTATTAAAAAAAATTGAATATTCAGAAAAATTAATATATTTGCACCTGAAAATCAAGTTTAACCATTAAAAAAACAACGAAGCAATGTTCAGAACAAAACAGAATTCTACACTTGGATTGCCACTTATCGTGGTAAGGCTTCGCGGTTTGGTATACTCATAGAATAACAGTACAATGAAATATCAGAACCCGAAGTCGTAAAGATTTCGGGTTTTTTATTGCGCAATATTTCAAACTCACGTTTCCCCGAAATCTTTTCAGTGTCATTAAGGACAGAATGAAAGAATCTCTATGATTCAGATTCATGATGTTTATTATCATAAAATCATTCAACTAAAATTTAAGTTGAAAAAACAGATACAGTACAAGTCATCATCTTTGATTTTGTATCAGATATCTGATGTCTTAAAATGGAAAATGATAACCTTCTGTTTTCTCGCCTTAGAAGCGCCAGAAGCAGGAAAAGAACAGTTAGAAAAGATGTAATAAAGCAGATAAGAAAAAAGTATAAACGTAGTGAAGAGCTTTGGAGTATAAAAATAAATATTCCATGGATTCCTCTAGAGAATCCTTATCAAAGAGGATTTATAAGATTCTTTGTCGTTAGGGAGGATGTAATGAGATCCAAAGACGGAGAGCTTTTTGAAGGGATTTTGAAGAAAATCAATACCTCTATGTTTTCCGAAAGCCGGCAGTTTCTTAAGAAGAAGAGAAAATTCGGTAAAAGAATATATGTAGAAAAAGAGCAGAAGCTTAAACGTGTTTCTTCCTGGTCCTGGAATGATCCAAAATTTGGACTCACTGTACAAGAGCGGCAATATTTTCTGAAATACGAAGAATATTGTCCTTATCGGAAATGCAACGAAGTGTACTACGAATTTATCGAGCCATGGAGGTTTATCTTAAGAGTAAGACCCCATATGATTACCCACTATAAGCCTATAGACTTTGAACTGGAAAAAGAATATGCGGAGTTGGAATCTTATGTAAAGCATCATAAAATTGCCGGAATTGTCCAGAAAACAATCTATGGCAAATCAAATTCATGGAGAACGAAAAAAGAAGACTTACATCTTATCAAAAGCAGGAAATATATTGCCTGCAGAATGTCTGCAACAGAGATTGCAGAAAGCTTTATGGACGATATAGGTCCTGCTATTATTTAAAACAAAAACAATGGGAAATTTAAAACTAAAAGGAAAAGATATATTAAAACTGGGCTATCCAAATAATCAAAGTGTCAATGTGGCTTTGGAAGTCATGAAAAGAAATTTTGCCACCAAAAATATCCACCATGTGAAATCTCTTTTAAAGGAAATACTGGTACATCCGGAAAATTTTGAAAAAGATCTGACCTTTGGACAGATTGCAGAGAGCCTGCTTTCATCCAAAAAAACAGAAAAAAGAATGCTGAATGCCCAGCGCGCTTCTTTTCAGATCTTCGGGAGCAATATTTCGGAAGAAGCAAAAAACCAGCTGTATACTGCTTTAAAACTGCCGGTATCAGTTCAGGGAGCTTTAATGCCCGATGCACACAGTGGCTATGGTCTTCCGATCGGGGGAGTTCTTGCGGTAGAAAACGCAGTAATTCCTTATGGAGTTGGGATGGATATCGGCTGTAGGATGAGCCTTAGTATTTTGGATACACCGGTGTCATATCTTAATGGAGCACGAGATAAATATGAAAAGGCTCTTGCAGAACACACAAAATTTGGAATGTATGAAACCCATAAATCCCATATAGACCACGAAATCTTTGATAGAGATACCTTTGATCATATTCCAATTCTTAGAAGGTTAAAGGGTAAAGCCATTAAACAAATGGGATCCTCAGGGGGAGGAAATCATTTCGTGGAATTTGGAGAAGTGGAAATTACAGCGGAGGATGAACAGATCGGATTACCAAAAGGAAAATATCTGGGAATCCTCTCTCATAGTGGTTCCAGAGGGTTAGGGGCAGAGATTGCCCAGTATTATTCAAGAGTGGCTGTGGAACAGTGTCCGCTGCCAAAAGAAGCCCAACAATTTGCCTGGCTGGACCTTAGTACCCATCTTGGATTAGAATACTGGACCGCCATGAATCTCGCAGGAGACTACGCCTCGGCCTGTCATGATGATATTCACCGGAGATTGGTGAAAGCTGTAGGCGGAAGAGTAAAAGCCAGAATTGAAAACCATCACAACTTTGCCTGGAAGGAAATTCATCATGGTAAAGAAATGATTGTTCACAGAAAAGGGGCAACTCCAGCCAATGAAAATGAACTGGGAATGATTCCCGGGTCTATGACGGCAAAAGGATTTATTGTTCGTGGAAAAGGAAACCCGGATGCCCTGAATTCTGCATCACACGGGGCAGGAAGAGCCCACTCCAGAGGAGCATGCAGAAGTCTTTTCACCCAGAATGACATTAAAAAGGAACTGAAACTGAAGAATGTTACTTTAATGGGTGGTAATGCTGAAGAAGCACCAATGGCTTATAAAGACATCAATGAGGTGATGAACGCACAAAGTGAACTGGTGGATATTTTAGGAACATTCCAACCAAGAATCGTGAGAATGGACCGATAATTAAGCTTATGGTTTATAGCTGACAGTTGAGAAAACTTGACTGTTAGCTGTAAACCAACAGCTTTCAATAAATAAACAATGGAAAAATTAATACAAATAACTTCAGGAAGAGGACCTTTAGAATGCCAGTGGGTAGTTGCTAAAGTATTGAAAATCTTTCTTGAAGAAATAAAGCAACATACAATAGACTATGAAATTATTCATCGTGAAAACGGTGATGAAAACCTGACCCTAAAATCGGTAACCCTGCTCTTAAAAGGAAAAGAAATTAATAATTTTTTGAAAGGCTGGTTAGGAAGTATCTGCTGGATGGGGAAAAGTACATTCAGAAAACTGCATAAAAGAAGCAATTGGTTTATTGGAATTTTTGAACTGGAAAACCTTGGAAAAATTGACTTCAATGAAAAAGATATCCAGTTTCAGACAACAAGAAGCCAGGGAAGTGGCGGTCAGAATGTAAACAAAGTGAATACAGCTGTTCGTGCTACCCATATGCCGACAGGACAAGCCGTATTTGTACAGGATTCACGTTCACAGCTGGAAAATAAAAAACGGTCAGTCCTTAGGTTAAAAGAAAAGGTAATGGGAGTGTATATTCAGGAGCTGGAAAGAAGAGTACAGGAGACATGGACTCAGCATCTTCAGGTACAGCGCGGAAATCCTGTCCGCATATTTTCCGGGATAGACTTTAAGAAAAATTATAAGGATACCTCTTTCAAAAAAGAAAGAAATACTCTAAAAAATGAACTGAAAAATTATAAAAATGACCTTAACTAAAAGTAAATATTATTTTGAAGCGTTAGACTATTTTCCATACAATCTTTCTGAATGTATGGAAGCTCTGAACTATGCGCTTAGAAGTATGGTTGAAATGATAGAAGACAAAGAGAAATTGATTAAAAGTAAAATGCCTAAAACCAGATTGCCGGGAAAGAATGATTAACTTATAAACTCTTTACAATTAGAAGGATAAGCTTTCAGTAATAGAAATTGTTTTTAATATTGAAAGTTAATTTTATAATGCAAAATCTTTTGAATGGTTAAATAAAAAAACTAAAAGATTGGAAAACACACAATAAGTTTGCATTTTTGATTTTTTAATAATGTTTTTTAGTTTTTTGTGCTTATGTTATTTAGATTTGATGTTTTAAAAACAAAAACATGAATAAAAAACTATTTTTGATGCCAATTTCAATGGCGGTGTTTTTTGCTTTTGGCAGTATACATGCTCAAAATTCTACAAAACAAATTCAGGACTATTATCAAAAAAGTGGGCAATTGGCTCAAAAAAACTCCAGTCAGGAGAAGATTGGAGTCATTATACTCAATGAAGATGTTTCCGAAAGTTTAAGGGCCAATATTGTAAATGTACAACAAACCTATAATGGGCTGAGGATTTATAATGCTTTGGGGAAAGTTATCATTAAAGAAGGTAAAATTATCTCTGAAAAAAATGATTTCAGCAGAAATCTGGTTGTAGCTAAACAGGGTAAAGTACAGGAGAGGTTCAGAGAAGAAGCTCTACAGCAGAAGCTTGGATTAGAGAAGATTTCCAAAGTAGATTATCTGGCCGATGTATACTTTGAAAAAAACAATGTATACATCCTTTCAAAAGAATTATTTGTTTCGGATAAGAATTCTCCGAATGTCTGGCATGTGATCGCTGATGCCAGTACCGGTGAAATACTGAGTAAAAATAATATGACACTCAGTTGCGATTTTGAAGATAATTCTAATATACATCAAAAATCTGATGAGAGATTAAATCTTTTGGAGCACTTACCAGCAGATGTTGAAGAAAATACGCCAACTGCAACAGCCAATTTGCTGTTGCCCACTGATGCTTCCTATAATGTTTTTCCGCTTCCGGTAGAAGCTCCCACATTTGGTGCCCGTGCGGTTGTTAACAATCCCTGGAACTTGACGGCATCTCCTGAAGGATGGCACTCCGATGGAGTAAACAGTTATACCAACACCAGAGGTAATAATGTGTATGCTTATTCCGACCAGGATAATGCTAATGTTCCGGGATATTCTCCCGATGGAGGAAGTGGACTGAATTTCAATTTTCCTTTTGCAGATGGCAGATATGATAATCCTTTCGCTTACAGAGATGCAGCCATCACCAATTTATTCTATATGAATAATATGATGCATGATATATTCTATAAATTTGGATTTACAGAAGCAGCAAGAAATTATCAGACCAATAATTTTGGAAAAGGAGGAATGCAGGGAGATGTGGTAAGAGCTGAGGCTTTTGATGGTAGTGGGCTTAATAACGCGAATTTTAACCCAGGATACGAAACTGTCATTTCAGGACAGGCCTATCTTGCTGCCCCTAGAATGCAAATGTATCTCTATGATAGGGCACAGACTGATACCGATTTTATCATAAGATATCAATATAATTCTCCTGCATCTGTTGTGAGTAGACCTAAAGTAATAACAGGGCCGGCTTCGTTTGGTACACTTTTGTTCGGTGGACAAACCGTAACTGGTGATTTGGTTATTTCTACACCGGAGGATGCTTGTACAGCATTGGTTGCAGGGAGTATGACTGGTAAAATTGGAGTGGCAAAAAGAGGTACTTGTACCTTTAAAACTAAAGTGAAAAAAATGCAGGAAGCAGGAGCAATCGGTGCTGTTATTTACGATCCTGTCAATGCTAATCCAATAGCGATGGGAGATGATGAAGCTGTTACAGGAGTTACCATTCCTTCTATTATGCTGGGTAAAACTGAAGGGGAGTATCTTGCCGGTCAGGTGAATGGAGGAACAACAATTAATATGAGTTTAAATTTTGATTATAATGGATTTAAGCATTCAAGTTTTGATAATGGAATTGTTGCTCATGAATATGGACATGGTATTTCAAATAGATTAACAGGGCAAGGATATAGTTGTCTAAATTCTGCTGAACAGATGGGTGAAGGATGGTCTGATTATTTTGCTTTAATGTTGACCACCAGACCGGGAGATACCTCCACTCTGGCAAGAGGTATGGGAACATACGTTAGAGGACAGGATACTTCAGGAGTAGGAATCAGACCAGCGAAATATTCTCCGGATTTTTCTGTAAACGATTATACCTACGCAAAAACAAACACTGCAATTATTCCTCATGGAATAGGATTTATTTGGGCAACCATGTTATGGGATCTTACATGGAAGTATATTGAAAAGTATGGGTATAACAGTGATGTGATGGCCAGCCCAGCCTCAGGAAATGCCAAGGCGTTACAGATCGTAATGGATGGTCTTAAGTTGCAGGCATGTAATCCTTCATTTATAGATGGAAGAAATGCAATTCTTCAGGCTGATGCAGTAGGAAATGCAGGAGCCGATAAATGTATGATCTGGAATGCGTTTGCCAAAAGAGGACTCGGGGTAAATGCTTCTGCCGGAAGTAATACTCTGGCCAATGACCAAGTAGAAGACTTTACGGTTCCTGCGGAATGCAACACTGCTTTGGCGACTCAGGAAACTAAAGCAGCAGATAACAAACTGATTATATTCCCTAATCCGACTTATGATGAGTTCTTTGTAGGAAATATAGATAAGTCATCTAAAGAAGTTAAGATTAAAATGTTTGACATGTCCGGAAAACTGGTATTTTCCGATTCCAGAGAATCTGCATCGAAAAAAGCTGTTTCTACAAAAGGCCTCCAGAAAGGGATATATATGGTTTATATTCAGCAGGGAGATAAATCTCAGACTGAAAAACTTATTGTAAGATAAAAGTTATCTTTCCAGAATAATAAAAAAGGCCGTTTCATCACAAGTGGAATTGGCCTTTTTATCTTTTCTTAACCTTCAATCTGAGAATAGTTGTTTTCAACTCCTTTATTGAATTAAGTGACAATTCATTTTTTATTTACGGAAATCAGATAATCATACACCATTTGATGCTGGTCATCATTCAGTTTAGCTTTCGGAGCCATCCTGCTTAAGGTTTTTATCCATCCCTCATTGTCGTGCTTTGTCGGTTCAGGTAACTGATGACACTTTGCACAGGAGTTTTCAAAAATTGTTTTTCCCTGGGCCAGCTGTTCAGCTGAGGTATATTTAGGTCCCGTTACAGCCGTACTTTTAGGTCCACAGGACATCAAAAGTGCCGAAGCTGCAATACCACTTAAAATCATTTTTTTCATAGCCATATTTTTGTTTGGTGATTATTTTTTCACAGAAATGATATAATCGTAAACCCATTGGTGTTGATCATCATTTAACTTTGCTTTTGGGGCCATAGAATTCATAATGCCTACCCATTGTACAGGATTGTGAGACGTGGGATCAGGTAATTTATGACATTTTGCACATGAATTTTCAAAAATCGTTTTCCCCTCGGCAATTTGTTCTGCTGTTGAGGTTGAAGATCCGGCAGTAGCCGTAGCCGCTTTTGGTGTACAAGAAGCCCATAAAATGGAAGTAAATGACGCCACAGCGATGAGTTTTTTCATATTTCTTTTTTTGATACATAACAAATGTAATAAATTCTATAAGCCCATGATAAGGCGTGTTGCTGTTTTAATTTAGAAGAAATAAAAATTAAAACAGACAGGAAATAGGTATTGATAAAATGATACCTCGTTTCTGCTTGATCATTGCCCATTAATTATTGGCTATTCCCATTTAATTAATTATTTTTGAACCAATGAAATTTTCTACAGAAGACTTAATAGAAGGAATACAATCAGGAAACAAACGCCTGATTGCAAAAGCTATTACCCTGGTTGAAAGTAAAAAGGCAGAACATAGAGTGCAGGCAGAAGAACTTCTGAAAAAGATAATGCCTCTTACAGGAAAGTCTGTTAGAGTAGGGGTTACAGGAGTGCCTGGTGCCGGGAAGTCTACTTTTATTGAAAATTTCGGGAGATTGGTTATCGCTGAGGGTAAAAAAGTTGCTGTCTTAGCCATTGATCCTAGTTCCTCTATTAACAAAGGAAGTATTTTGGGAGATAAAACCCGGATGGAAGAGCTTGCAAAAGAAGAAAATGCTTTCATCCGTCCTTCCCCAAGCTCTGGATTCTTAGGAGGAGTTGCCAATACAACTTTTGAAACGATGATGATCTGCGAAGCTGCAGGTTACGATTACATATTGATTGAAACTGTTGGAGTAGGACAATCTGAAGTATTGGTTGCAGATATTACAGATGTTTTTCTGTTTCTTAAAATTATCGGCGGAGGAGATGAGCTTCAGGGAATAAAACGGGGGATCATGGAAATGGTAGATCTTATCTTTATTAATAAAGTAGATCAGGATAATTTTCAGAAAGCCAAAAATACCAGATTAGAATTAAAAAGAGCTTTGGATTTTATTCCTCCTAAAGAAAAGGATTGGAAAATCCCTGTTTTGCTGGGGTCTGCTCTGCATAACGAAGGATTAAAAGAAATATACGATACCATTACTGAATTTATTGATCTGAAGAAAAAAAGTGGACGGTTTGAAGAAATCCGCATCCTTCAGGCTGAAAAACGATTCGAATATTGGGTTCAGGAATATATTTTAGCTCTGATGAAAAAGAATGAGGCTATGGAAGAAGCTTATACTATGCACAAAAAAAATGCTTCAGAGATGGTTTCAAGTCCAAGCACTGAAGCAAAGTTATTTGTAGAAATGTTTTTATCTAAAGAAAAATAAAGACTAGTTTTCCTTATCTTTTTTTATCTCAGTTTTTCCAATATATCCATCGTAGGTTATCGGCTGTCTGTCATTGCTTCCTATAGAAACAAATGCTTTGCCATTTTTAAAGATCTCAATATTGATTTCGTTAACATTACTTACGTCATTAGGCTTGATCTTTAGCACCCATTTTCCTTTTTTAGTTTGTGATTTCTTTACGGTAAAATCTTTTGAAGTAAACCGGTAACTATTTTGATCGGGATTTCCGTAATTAGGGCTAAATGCTCTTCCAAAATAAGGAAGAACGACTACCATATTATTTTTACTGAGATCAATCGTGTAATCCCCATTCAGATTCAGCATTCTTGTAGCTGTGGAATTCGGCATTGAATTCATAATGTTGATCACATCATAGTTTGTAGCATTTGCCCTTTGTGCATAGAATGTAAACTCCTGTGAATCTACTAAAGTTTCTACTGTTTTTGGATCTGCTGAACCTTGAGAAGCACAGTTCTGAAAAAAGAACAACAGTCCAAAAGCAAATAAGAAAGAAATAAACTTTTTCATGATCGAATTAAATTATTAATTTTAAATAGCAAAATGTATGCAAATATATTTTTTTCATACTGTTTTGGAATAAAAATTGTTAAGGTTGAATTATTAACACTCAAACTATGAAAGTTACACATCTATTTGGAATAGGAGCTATTGCTCTGTCGGCTGTTGCCTGTACCACGAACCCGATTACCGGGAGATCATCGTTACAGTTGGCCAACAACTCGGAAATTTTAACAATGTCTGCACAGGAATACAGAACGACATTGTCTAAAGGTAAAGTGATTACCGGTACGGCAGATGCAAAGAAAGTAGCCAATGTTGGAAGTAGAATTAAAAACGCAGCGGAGAGATATTACCAGAGCATTGGAAGATCAGCAGATCTTGCCAATTATAACTGGGAATTTAATCTTTTGCAGAGTAGTGAGTTGAATGCATGGTGTATGCCAGGAGGTAAAGTAGCTGTTTATACAGGGATCTTGCCGGTAACGAAAGATGATAACGGACTTGCTGTAGTAATGGGGCACGAAGTTTCCCACGCATTGGCAGGACACGGAAATGAAAGAATTTCTCAGGCTATGGTAGCTCAATACGGAGGCGCTATTTTAGGAGGAACAATTTCCAATGCACAATGGGCAGGTGTTTTCGAAAAGGTATATCCTATCGGATCCCAGGTTGCTTTATTGAAATATGGAAGAGGTCAGGAGTCTGAGGCCGATGAAATGGGACTTTACCTGATGTCTATGGCAGGATATGATCCTAGAGCTGCTATCCCATTCTGGAATAGAATGGAAGCCTCAGCTTCAGGAAACAGACAGCCGGAATTCCTATCTACCCACCCGAATCCGGAAACCAGAATTTCAGATATTAATAAGGATCTTCCTAAAGCTTTAGAGTATTATAAGGCTGCAGGAGGGAAAATATAATCATATAGAATTTTAATCTTGAGTAAGCCTTATTAAATTTTTAGTAAATTTGGTAAGGCTTTTTTAATTAACCACCTAAACACAATATTATGAAGAGTTTATCAATTACCGGACTTATACTTTTAGCTGTTTCCGCATTACTTTTTTATTTAACTACTGATTTTGCCGTAGAGCAGATTAAAATTTCCCATATTATGGGGGTAATGGCAGGGGTTGGAATAGGATTGATCATTGGAGGGATGGTAGGCTATCTAAGTAAAGGAAGTGCTATAAAGGCAGAGCAAAAGAAAAAAGAATTCAAGCAGCTGCAAAAGGATAAAGAAGACCTTGAAAAACAGGCTGCTGAGATTGCTAAAAGACAGGCTGAGCTTGAAGAAAATCAAAATAAAAATCCTCAAATATAAAATTTGAGGATTTACAAGTTGTTATTTTCGATAGTTGATTAAAATTTATACCCTAAACCTACCATAAATAAGTTAGGTCTGTTGCCATATCTGATTTCAGATCCTGAAACCTTATTGATGAAATTTCTTTCATCCTTACTGAATGCTCCTTCATATCTTGCATTGACAATCAGTTTTTTGATTTCAAGCTGTGCTCCAAACTGGTATCCTACTGTAAAATCATTTTTGGAATTTTCTTTGAAGTCATTATAAGTATTATCCTTGCTCAAATTGAAACTTCCTACCGGACCTACAAATACCCCCAGCATATTTCCTAAAAGATTATAACCTAAAAGAACAGGAACGTCTACACGGTTGCTTTTTACATCAAAAGTTGTGTTCTCTGTCGTGAACTCATTTTTGAAGTGTGTATAATAGATTTCGGGCATTACAAATAATGACGTAGGCAGACCTACTTTTAGGGAAAGTCCCACATTGAAACCTACATTATTTTTTCCTGTTCCTTCAATAGCATCATTCACCGTTCCTTTGATGTTTGACCATGAAGGAGAGCCTGTAGGAAATATTAAATTGGCTTTACCAGCCAGTGAAATCTGTGCTGAAGCCCACATTGAAAACCCTATTAATGCTATACTAAGTACCTTTTTCATTATCGTCTATTTTTGTATTTGTATTTTCAATTGTTTTATTATTTTCAAGCAAATATTCTCGCAGCTCTTTAAACAGTTCTGAAGAATAAACGAAATCGATCAGATTTTTATTGCCTGCAGTGATCAGGATATCTTTATTTCCTTCCCACTCTTTGATCCCTAATCTCAGGTATACAATTTTCTCGCCAATCGTCATTACAGAGTTCATATCGTGTGTATTGATGATGGTTGTTGTATTATATTCCTTGGTGATTTCATAGAGAAGATCATCAATGATCTTGGAAGTATATGGATCTAACCCCGAATTGGGTTCGTCACAGAATAAATATTTGGGATTGTTGACAATAGCTCTTGCAATGGCTACCCTTTTCTGCATTCCCCCTGAAATTTCAGATGGATATTTTTTATCAGCTTTATCAAGATGAACCCTGCCTATTACCTCAAAAACCCTTTTCTTTTTCTCTCTATACGTAAGATTGGTAAACATATCCAATGGAAACATAATATTCTCTTCTACAGTTAAAGAATCAAATAAGGCACTTCCCTGGAATACCGTTCCAATTTCAGAACGGAGATGTTGCTTTTCGTCTCTTGTCATGGTATTGACATTCCTTCCGTCAAATAAGATTTCCCCGGATGACGGCATATAAACATTCAACAGACTTTTAAGAAAAACTGTTTTCCCGGAGCCACTTTGCCCAATGATTAAGTTTACCTTTCCTTTATCAAATGACGTTGAAATTCCCTTAAGTACTTCAACATCTCCAAAACTTTTCTTAAGATCTTTTACCTCAATCATTAGCTTAATATTAATTGGGTTAAAATTAATTCCGAAATGATAATGAATACCATTGTCCATACCACAGCCTGTGTGCTGGCTCTACCTACTTCCAGAGATCCACCTTTCACATTATATCCGAAGTAAGAAGGAACGGTAGCAATGATGAAAGCAAAAACTATGGTTTTGCTAAATGCATAGTATATAAAGAGATTAGGCATATACATTTGAATTCCGATAATATAGTCGTTTTCTGTCCAGTTTCCTGTTAAGATCCCTGCAATATATCCTCCGCCAATACCAAATACGATACTGATGGCGATAAGAAGGGGATTAAAAAGCATACAGGCAATAATTTTAGGAAGAATTAAAAAATTAGGTGAATTAACTCCCATAATGTCCAACGCATCAATTTGCTCGGAAACCCTCATTGTCCCAATACTGGAGGCGATATAAGAACCTACCTTGCCTGCCAGAATTAAACTGATAATAGTAGGTGCAAACTCTAAAACAAGTACTGCCTTTGTGGCATACCCTACAAAGGATGGAGGAATAGGGAACGAAGATGCATCGAAGTTGTTGAACATCTGAATGGCAACTACTGCCCCTACGAATATAGAAGTGAAGATCACAAGGCCAAAAGAATTGACCCCTAAATCATTAATTTCTCTCATGAACAGCTTCCAGAAAACCTTCATTTTCTGAGGTTTCTGCAAGGATTTACCCAGTAGAATCATGTATTCGCCTACTGCTGTGAAAAACTTTTTTAACATAGCGCTAAATTAGACTTTTTTATTGAATTGGGCTAAGGTTGATACCAAGACTGGAGCCCGGATAAGTGTTAAAATTAAAACTTTTTTATTATGCTGTAAGCCTTATTTTGCATTTTTGTCACCACCTATAACCAATAATACAGTTTTTAAAATAATAACCATATCCAATACGAAACTCCAGTTTCTGACATAGAATGCATCTGCCAGAACCCGCTTTTTCATTTCTACTTCCACATCTCCGAAATCACCCCGCAGACCGCTTACCTGCGCAAGACCTGTAATTCCCGGATTCACCATACTTCTTAAGCTGTATCTTCCGATTTTTGGTTTATAATAATTATCTACAGCCAGCATATGAGGACGTGGACCCACCACAGACATTTCTCCCTTCAATACATTAATGAACTGTGGAAGCTCATCCAGACTGGTTTTTCTCAGAAACTTACCGATTTTAGTGATTCTCGAATCATTTTCCCGGGTCGTGCGGGTAGCAGATTCGTCATTAGGAACCATAGTCCTGAACTTTAAACAATTAAAGACTTCTTCATGGAAGCCATATCTTTTCTGTATAAAGAAAACCGGCCCCTTAGAAGTGGCTTTTATTAAAATAGCAATAATAGGAAATGCCCAGGAGCAGAATAAACCTAGTATAATTATGGAAAAAGCAATATCAAAGGTTCTTTTCACCAGGAAATTAGAGTAATAATCTAATGGATATCTTGCCTGGTTAAGAACGGGCTGGGTCTGGATATATCCGAGATCATAAAGAAAAAAGTCACTTTGTGTTATACTCGGAATCAATGAGATATGTACCTTATGGTCTTCTGCCAGTTTGAAAATTTTTGTCTCCGTATTTTCGTTAAATGAATTTTCTGTAGATAAAAATAAGGTATGTATTCCATTTTTTTTCCAGAAACTAACGAGTTCATCTGTATTTATATCTGCATATTCATATTCAAATATCCGGTATCCATAATCTTTTCTGGCCTCAAATATATTTTTTAGAATGCCTGTAGAATCGTTGTTTCCAAGAAACATTACATTTCTATAGTTGATCCCCAGTGAACGGAAATATTTAATGGTAAAATAAATGATCGATTTTGCCAGAAAAATAAAAGCCAAAAGGTAAAACGAAAGCCAGTAGATGTCTGAATTGAAAAAAACATTTTTACTTACTTTCCCAATAAGCAGAACCCCCAGTATAAAAAAAAGGAAATGGATGAAAAGCCGTTCAAGGAAAAGGGTATAGGTCAGATTCCTTGGAATATTGTAAATTTTTGTCCTACCGCTTAAAAGCACCCAGAACAAAAATAACAAAATCAGAGAAAAAATATTCTGATACCAGGTTTCCTTATGGTATTTTAAACTTTCGTTTCTGCTTATAAAAAAAAATATAAAAATAGATGCAATAACCATAAGGTCAAGCAAAATAATAATCGATTTCAGGTATCTAGAGTATCGAATTCTCTGCATCTAATGATTTTAACAGAATGGCTAGCTAATTTACGTATTTTTACGGAATATTCAGGTATTTATGGGTCTGAACAGAGGCCTGCCATTCCGGGTGCTCCAGAATGAAATCTGTAATTTTAGGATACATATCATTTCTTTTGCTCCATTCGCTTTGAAGGTATAGCCTGCACTGGTCAGAAACTTTTGCAGCCTGTTCTTCAGCAAATTTAAAGTCGTTGTTATTGAAAATGATGACTTTAAGCTCATGAGCCTTTTGATAAATTTCTTCTTTTGGGAGCCCTGTTTTCTTTGGAGAAAGAGTAATCCAATCCAAATGCCCGCTCATAGGATATGCTCCTGAAGTTTCAATATGAATGGTACATCCTAATTCCTTTAGTTTGGAGGTAAGGATCTCCAAGTTCCACATTAGGGGTTCTCCTCCTGTAAGAACAACTGTTTTGCAGTGTTTAGCCGCTGTTTCTGCAATCTCTGTGGCATTCATCAGAGGATGAAGCTCAGGATCCCAGCTTTCTTTTACATCACACCAGTGGCATCCTACGTCACAGCCTCCCAACCTGATAAAATAGGCGGCTTTCCCAGTATGGGCACCTTCGCCCTGTAAAGTGTAAAAATGCTCCATTACAGGGAGCATTTTACCTTCTTTTAATAAAATATCTTCTTCTTTATTCATTTTTAAAATTAGTCGTTATAGACCGAAGTTTTGTAAGCAATAATGGTGTTTTTCATTAACATTGCTCTTGTCATAGGGCCTACTCCTCCAGGTACCGGAGTGATCCAGCTTGCCTTAGCAGCACAGCTGTCAAAATCTACATCACCTGCCAGATAATATCCTTTTGGAGAATCATCATCTACTCTTGTAATTCCTACATCAACAATAACAGCACCATCTTTGATCATTTCTCCTTTTAAGAAATGTGGATCTCCCAAAGCGGTGATCACAATGTCTGCTTTTTTAGTATACTCTTCAATATCTTTCGTGTAAGAGTGGGTAAGGGTAACCGTAGAGTTTCCAGGGAAATCTTTTCTTCCCATTAGAATACTCATTGGTCTTCCCACAATTTTACTTCTTCCGATAATTACACAGTCTTTTCCTTTAGTTTCAATATTGTATCTCTCCAGTAATGTTAAGATTCCGAAAGGGGTAGCCGGTAAGAAAGTATCCATTTCCAAAGCCATCTTTCCAAAGTTTTCAGGATGGAATCCGTCTACATCTTTTCTTGGGTCAATTGCATTGATAATTTTTTCCTGATCAACCTGGTCTGGTAAAGGTAGCTGAACGATAAATCCGTCTACTGCCTTAGATTTATTCAGTTCATCGATTTTTTCCAGCAATTCAGATTCAGAAACTGTACTTGGAAATTTAATTAAGCTGGATTGAAATCCCACTTCTTCGCAGTCTTTTACTTTAGCATTCACATAAGCCTTGCTTGCCCCGTTGTTTCCAACAAGAATTGCTACCAAGTGTGGTGCTCTTCTTTTGCTTTCAAGGATCTTGTCTACTTCAACCTTGATCTCTGCTTTTATTTCTTTGGATACTTTAAGTCCGTCAAGAATTTCTGCCATTTTTACTTTTTTTACTTTATTTAGATTTTATTGAATACAACGATATCCTGAAATTCATCAGCTCCCTCTTTTTCTACATCATTTCTCCAGAACCTTCCTTTTATGGACTATTTATTTTCTTTATAATAATTAATTAATCCGTTGGTAGAGCTGTCATGCGAGCTTATTGGCTCATTGCTCTCCAGTTCCGGAAGAATCTTATTGGCTAACACTTTACCTAATTCCACTCCAAATTGATCAAAGCTGAAAATATTCCAGATCACTCCCTGAACAAAAATCTTATGCTCATACATCGCAATAAGCTGTCCTAGTGAAAAAGGAGTTAATTCTTTAAATATCATAGAGTTAGTAGGTGTATTTCCATGGAAGACCTTAAAGTTCAACAGTCGGTCTATCTCCTCATCGGATTTCCCGGCATTGACAAGCTCTTGTTCTACTTCTTCTTCAGTTTTACCAAAAGCAAGGGCTTCTGTTTGTGCAAAGAAGTTGGCCAGCAATTTTTCCTGGTGATCAGAAACCTCATTGGCACTTTTTGCATATGCAATAAAGTCTGCAGGAATCAATTCAGTACCCTGGTGGATCAGCTGGTAAAAAGCGTGTTGCCCGTTTGTTCCCGGCTCTCCCCAGATAATTGGGCCTGTTTCATATTCTACAAATTCTCCGTTTCTGTCTACGCATTTTCCGTTGCTTTCCATATCTCCTTGCTGAAGATAAGCCGCAAACCTGTCTAAATACTGGGAGTATGGCAGAATAGCATAGCTTGTTGCTGCATAGAAATTACGGTACCAGATTCCTAAAAGCCCCATTAAAACCGGAACGTTTTCAGAGAAATCTGCAGTTTGGAAGTGTTGGTCAGTATCAAAAGCACCTCTTAGAAGCTGTTCAAAATTTTCGTATCCTACAGCAAGTACAATACTTAATCCGATGGCACTCCAAAGGGAATATCTTCCGCCTACCCAATCCCAGAATTCAAAAATATTTTCTTCTGCAATTCCGAATTTTTTTACTTCCTCAATGTTGGTAGATAAGGCCACAAAGTGTTTTGCTACATCTTCCTGTTTTCCAGCTTTCAGGAACCAGTCTTTCGCTGAGTTAGCATTCGTCATCGTTTCCTGAGTCGTAAAGGTTTTGGAAGCAATGATGAACAAAGTGGTTTCAGGATTTAATTTTTTAACGACTTCTGCAATATGATTGCCATCTACATTGGACACGAAGTGCACATCCAGTCTGGTTTTAAAGTGCTTTAAAGCCGAACATACCATAACAGGTCCTAAGTCTGAACCCCCAATTCCGATATTCACCACATCCGTAATCTCTTTTCCGCTGAAACCTTTGTGTTCTCCGGATATGATTTTTTCGGAGAAAGCTTTCATATGGTCAAGAACTCTTTTGATCTGTGGTTTGATATTTTCACCATCCACAAGAATTTCGCGCTCAGAAAAATCTCTCAACGCTGTATGCAATACCGCTCTTCCTTCTGTTTCATTGATTTTATCACCAGAGAACATTTTTGAAACCGCTTCTTTCAACTGGCATTCTTCGGCCAACTGTAACAGAAGTTCTTTTGTTCTTGAATCAATTAAATTTTTAGAATAATCAAAAAGATAATTATCCTTTTGTAAAGAAAATTCTGAAAAGCGATTCGGGTTATACTGGAAAAGGCTTCTCAGGTCAAAATCGTTTCCTGCGAAATGTTCGTCAAGAGCTTTCCAGCTGTTAGTTTGTATAGGATTTATTTTTGATAGCATATTTTTCGGGAATTAGAGTTCAGAGAATAAGTATTTATAAAAATTCATAAGACTTTATTTCTGATCTGCAAATTTAAGGAAAAATAAAACCTCAAATAAATTTGAAGGTGATAAATAACATTTTTTTAAAGAACAAAGCCTCAGATATCATCCGGGGCTTTGTTTTTTTATGCTTATAAAAGGTTGGTTTTATATTATTCATCCATTTCATTCAGGATATTTTCAAGCTGTTTGGCACTGCGCCCATAGATATATTTTGTCCATAAAACAATACTTACAACCATGGAAAGGGTTCCCAGTAATACGGCTATTATTAAGGCTTGCTGATATGAATTGCTAAGTTCAGACAGCGCTTTTCCCTTTTTTTCCAAAAGGTTGTAGATTTCCAAACCAAGGGTAATAAGAAAATGTGGCAATAATAAGAATCCGAAAGACTGGTATCTTTCCATATTCAACCGCAGTTCATGGTATATTTTCCAGAGGCTGTTTTTAGTATTACCTGTATATAATTCAGTTTGTTTATAAAACTTATAAAATCCATAGAGGTAATAAGAAGATATAACAACCATCATTGTATAAGATATATAGTAGATGATGTATTGCGAAGATGGGAATCCCAATTGGAGAGGGAAAAAACCAATAAGGATAATAGCGACCACCTGGATTGGGAATTCCTTTTTCATGTTTTTCTGGATTTTTGAAACAGGATGTTTGCTTTCTTTTAGCTTTTCTATAGTATCTGGAATTTCGACGTTGTCGCCTTCATTATTCCATTGTTCTTTTAATTGATCAAAATTCATAACCTGATTTTTTTATGATTTGCTGTATTTTTTCTTTTGTTCTGTTGAGTTTTACACGCGCATTGCCTTCGCTGAGTCCCAGATTGCTTCCGATTTCCTTATGAGACATCCCTTCCATGAAATAAAATATAACGGCTTTTTCCAACGGGTTGAGTTCCTGCACGGCGTTGTAAAAAATTTCCAGCTGCTTATCCTTTGCCGGGTTGTAGTCCTCCTGTGCTACTTCAAAATGATGAGATGGGTCTGTATGGGTAGTGGCTCTCTGTTTTTCTTTTTTTAAGTAAGTAATGGAGGTGTTGATGGCGACGCGGTACATCCATGTTGAGAATTCACTGTTCCCTTTAAAGTTTTGGTAAGATTTCCATAGCTGGATAAGAATCTCCTGCTGCAGATCTTCCCGGTCCTCCATAGAATCAGCATAGATGCGGGATGCTTTATATAAAATACCCTTGTGCTGGTTGACAAGCTTTAAAAAAGCTGTTTCAGTTGGATTGCTCACAATAGTTTCATGGTTTGGTTGTCATTATAAGCTGGATACAGGTTTTACGGTATATCCTTTTGATTGCAGGAGAGGGATGATGCCATTTTCACCCATAAGATGAGATCCGCCCACAGCAAATAAAGAACTTTGGTTTTTCATTATTTCAGGCATTGCTTTTACCCAGTTTTGATTTCTGTTGGTAAGCATTGCTTTTTCCTGCTGGATATTCATAAATCTTTCATCCTTAAAAAGACTATAAAGTAATTGTACATTTTCATTTTTAAAAGCTTCTATCATCTTTTTAAAAAGAATTTCATATTCCTTACCCATTTTTAGTTGGATAATTGTACTTCTCAGATTATAAGCTTCATTAATGCTCTTCATCTGATCCTCTACCTTTTCAAGACCTCTGATCGTTTTTTTATCTTTTATTGCCTTCTGAAGAAGTTCTATTTCATAGAGCTTTATTTCAGTCTGGGGACATGGTATTGCTTTAGTAGAAAGTAGCGCATAAAGTGCTTGTGGACTTGATGAGTCTATGCTTTTTAGATCTGTCCCATAATCAGCCAGAATTGTATTCAGTTCTTTAGCTTCATGCGGAGAAAGCTGATCTGATATTTTTTTATCTGTCTGATACATTTTTTGTAGTGATTTTATTTCAGCAGGGTCTGTATAATTGATCTCCATGACAAAATTGTCAGATTTCTCAAGAGCTTTCAATACCTTGGGTTTTATTTCAAAATCCTTGTTGCATAAGATATGAAAAGTTCCGGTAATATAAGAAGGCTTAGAGAGACCATTCCCGGATACTTCCCATAGCAGGCTGTTATTGCCGGCATCTTTATTTTGTGCTGTTGCAGCAATAGGACTCATTGATAATAAAGCTGCAAATCCAAGTTTTACTAAATTTTTCATATTATTAATTTTTTTCTTATTCTTTAAACAGTAGGTAAATGGGATATTAGAATCGTTACAGTTTTTTTTTGAAAAAAATAAAAACCTCCCTAAAAAAGGAGGTTGTAAAATCTAAAATTATGTTGGTAACCAATTGGTTAGGTGTTTTTTTTATTATGAGATTTTTGATTGCTCATGCTTTGCTGTTTTTCTTTTTCTGAAAAAATAAATGACTGCACTTGCAATTAATAGGAGTGGCCAAACGTTGATAAGAGCTATTATAATATTCTGAATCAGATAAAATCCATACACAAAACCGTCTTTCACCTGATCTATAAAATTGATTTTATATTTATTGTCAATGCTATTGGTATTGGTAACAGCTATTTCTGCGATGCGTAATTTGGGTTCTTTGATGTAAATATCAACAGTACTGTACTTCAGATTATCGGCTGTATCCATACTGGTCAGCTTCTGGATATTTCCTTCTGTCATATTTTCGTCGTCAAGCTTTACTTTATCCTTATTTGTTTTCAGCTGGCTGATGTTTTCGGATGTTTTTTGGTTTCTTTTACTTTCCATTTCCGCATATTTAATGCTGGCTGTAATATCTTCTGCATTAACAGATCTGGAATTAAGGAATAGCTTGCTGTTATTAATCAATGTCAGAAGTTCTCCTAATTTTTCGGTAGGAACACGTACCTGCATCCTGTTTTCTGTCTGATATTTTTTAATCAGCATAGCTTCTTCATCAGATGTATTATAAGTATTTTCCGAAATGACATTACTTTGAAGATTGCTCTTAGTTACAAATCCACCAAGATCCTGAACTGATTTTTCGATAGAGATCGTTGTACTATAAACATCTTTTACCTCCATATTAATATCCGCAGTTTTGATAAACTGGTTATCTTTTACTTTCATCGTAGCGACTGTTGAGATGCTGTCCGATACAATGGTTGCTGCGGAATCTGTAGTGCCATAGGCTTCAAGGTCTGTAGAAGCTACCTCTCCTTTTTTACATGAATAGGATCCTAGTAAAAGAGCTGCAGATAGCGATAATGTAATGTAAGTAGTTTTCATAGTGTGGGTTTTAATGTTTTGCTTAGGTCAAAGTTGGGGCAGGATCTTTTGTAATGCTTGAAAAACTGAAGTAAAAAGCTTGTAAAGAAAATATTCTGATATAATATATTGATTTTAAGTGTTTTGTAAAAACTGTTCAATATCTGTTATTTTTTTTCGGAGTAATTTTTGCTTATCTTTTACAAACCAAATTCACAAAAAACCATTATGTCAAATACTTTTTCCAAAATAAGAAACGCGATAGGGCTATTCACTTCCATAGATTTTGATCAATTGAGTACAATCTCCAAAAAAGTGGATTTACCAAAACTGATGCAAAATTTTTCAAAGCTGGATGATAAACAGCTTGCCGGGCTTATGAAAATGCTGGATTCGGATAAGAAAAAGAAAGAACTGCCACCTATTGATGGTGATTTTTATGATATCTACCATACCTTAACTCCTGAACAGCGGGAGATACAGCTTAAAGTAAGGGCTTTTATGGAAAAAGAAGTGAAACCTCTGGTGAACCATTATTGGCTGAGGGATGAATTTCCTTTCGAACTGATTCCTAAATTTCAGAAACTTGATATCTGTGGCGTTACCTACGAAGGGTATGGCTGCCCGGGAATGCCTTTTTTGATGGAAGGTGTTATTGCTATGGAAATGGCTAGAGTAGATGCGTCAATTGCTACTTTTTTTGGAGTACAGTCCGGGTTGGCAATGGGATCTATTTACATCTGCGGTTCGGAAGAGCAAAAACAGAAATGGCTCCCCCAAATGCAGAAATTTGAAAAGATAGGAGCTTTTGGGCTTACAGAACCCGAAGTAGGATCCGGAGCTGCAGGAGGTCTTACCGTAACCTGCAGGAAAACAGCTGATGGCTGGATTCTTAACGGACAGAAAAAATGGATTGGAAATGCAACATTTGCAGATATTATCATTATCTGGGCAAGAGATTTGGATAGCGGAGAAGTAAAAGGGTTCATCGTGGAAAAAGATAATTCCGGATTCACTGTAGAAAAGATTAAAGGAAAAATGGCCTTAAGAATTGTTCAGAATGGCCTTATTACTTTAAAAGACTGTTTGGTAACTGAAGAAAACAGGCTTCAGAATGCCAACTCATTTAAAGATACCGGAAAAGTACTTCGGATGACCAGGGCAGGAGTGGCCTGGATGGCTACAGGCTGCGCAAGAGGTGCCTATGAGAGTGCTTTGGATTATACCCGAAAAAGAGAGCAGTTTGGAAAGCCTATTGCTTCATTTCAGATGATTCAGGGACATCTGGTGGAAATGTTATCCAACCTTACTGCGATGCAGACTATGGTTTTCAGGTTATCTGAAATGCAGGATGAAGGGATTTTAAAAGATGAACATGCATCCTTAGCTAAAGTTTTCTGTACCCTTAGAACAAGAGATATTGTGTCCAGAGCAAGAGAAGTAATGGGTGGAAACGGAATCTTGCTGGAATATGATGTAGCACGATTTGTTGCAGATGCAGAAGCTATTTATTCTTATGAAGGAACAAAAGAAATAAACTCGCTCATCGTAGGACGTTCGATTACAGGATTCAGTGCATTTGTATAGGATATAAGTGGCAGATGATAGAACAGGTTGCAGCTGACAGCTTCTAAAATAACATGGATTTCATGATTTGGTGTTTTTAATCACCGTAAATTTTGAAGCACATGTGCTATAGTGATCTCCTATTATCTGTCACCTACAACCTAATTATTAACTGATTAAATTCCTGTATTTCTCTTTATTGTCAAGAATTACCCATAAGTTGATTAAAAGTAAGACAACAGACATTCCTATCCCCATTTGGGATGGGTCTCTGTATACATTCTGAAGAAATATCCCTATC
This sequence comes from Chryseobacterium sp. Bi04, assembly GCF_918698085.1. Lineage (GTDB taxonomy): Bacteria > Bacteroidota > Bacteroidia > Flavobacteriales > Weeksellaceae > Chryseobacterium. The sequence continues at coordinate 142,609 of NZ_CAKKLP010000001.1, read as the reverse complement.
ATAACAGGCAATATGATAATAGCGCCCAATGCTCTGGTTTTTGGAAAAATAAATAATATACCTCCAACAATTTCTACAACCCCCACCAAAGGCATCAGCCAACCGATTTCAGTGAAGGCAGCATATATTTTCATTTGCTCATCCGTCATTTTAGGCATGGGAGCATACTGGAAAAACTTGTTTAAACCAGCATTAATAAATGTAAGTGCAAACAAAAGACAGAAAATGAATTTTACGATTTTCATAATTGATAATTTTATATCAAATGTAAAACAAATATGATACTTGTTTATTTATTTTTCATAAAAAATACAATTTCTATGTTTAATTTTCATTATTGATATGTGTTGATGTAAGCCATATCCGCGTTTTAATACTGCGCATTGTTCATGGCCTTGCACGAATATTTAATCCATTTCCTCGAGGGTAATATTCTTTGAAATTTTATAGCTCTTCTTCTTTTTATTAGGTTTCTGTTCTTCTCCAAGCAACTTTCCCCAAGGTTTTAAATCATCTACTTTTTCACAGATGATTTTAATGATGGCAATGGCAGGAATACACAAAAACATCCCCGCTATTCCCCAAAGGTGTTCTCCTAAAAGAATTCCAATAAAAGAAAATAGCGCATTGATTTTTACTTTTGAACCCACTACGAATGGCAAAACGATGTTTCCGTCCACAGCATGTACACCAATATAGCCGATAATAACATAAATACAGGTAGATGGAGTAGAGGTAGCAAAAGCAATAAAACAGGATATGACAAGAGAAATGAAGATTCCAAGATAGGGAATAACATTAAGCAGACCTGTCAGGACAGCCAACAGGATGGCATATTTCACCCCTAAAATAGTAAGAACAATGGACGTAAGCGTCGATACGATAATAACCTGAAGGAAGAGCCCGAAAATATATTTTTTGGTCATTACACGAATTTCTGTGACGGCTTCCTGCACGCTGCTCTTATGTCTCTCATTGAAAACAGTAACTATAAAATTATTTAAAAGTCTTCGGTAATTTAAAATGAAGATAAAGAATAGCGTGAAAAATAGAATAAACCCAAATCCTGTTGAAAATATTCCAAATGTAAAACCTAAAATGGCTCCGGAAGAAGATAAAAGCTTGTTCAGTCCCTGATTGATATAATCTACCTGCTCATCTACTTTCACATTAAATGTTTTAGAAACCCAATGCTGTAGATTATTGAACAACGTTGTAAACTGTTCTCTGAGGTGGGGAAGATCTTTGCTGAAATCAGACAGTTGGGTGCTGAAAAAATAGATGATACCGCTTAAAATGAATAACATAATAAAAACAGAGGTCATGGTAGAGACTGACCTTGGAAATCTTAGCTTTCTTTCCATGAAAGTAGCCAACGGTAAAAAAAGCATCGCCATCAGGAATGCAAAGAAAAAAGGGGCTAAAATACTCTGTCCTAGTGCCAGCAGATAGCCAATACCTATAATGGAAACTACTACAAGAGTGAGCTTGATAAGGAAAGGGAGTCTAAGAAAATTCATAATTTAAAATATGCGTATGGATTAAAAATAAGAAAACCCACCGAATTGAGAAATTATTTGATCATCAACTTGAGTTTTATTTTTAGCGGAGCAAATTTTATTCCATCAAAATGAAGGTTAGGCGTATTTTATACTGATTTTAATGTAAAACAGAAACACGCCCCGGATATCCCGGAACGTGTTTCTTTATTGAGAGTTGATATGTTACTAATTATTTTTCAATAGCGATGTCTATGACCTCCTCCATTCTGCTGACATAATGAACTTTCAGATTTTTTAAATAGTCCTTTTTGATCTCTTCCACATCTTTTCTGTTGGCATCACAAAGGATGACATCTTTAATTCCGGCTCTGGTAGCAGCAAGAAGCTTTTCTTTAATTCCTCCCACAGGAAGAACCTTTCCTCTTAGTGTAATTTCTCCCGTCATCGCAAGGTGAGGTTTTACCTTTTTGTTTTTGAAAGAAGAAACCATGGAAGTTAACATTGCAATACCTGCTGATGGCCCGTCTTTAGGAGTTGCCCCTTCCGGAACGTGGACGTGGATATTTTTCTTATCCAGATCTTCCTGCGGAATTCCCAGCTCGTCATGTCTGGCTTTAATATATTCTAAAGCAATGGTTGCAGACTCTTTCATTACCGTTCCCAGATTTCCGGTCATGGTTAATGTTCCCTTTCCGTTGCTTAGGATGCTTTCAATGTAAAGAATATCTCCACCTACGCTTGTCCACGCTAAACCTGTTACAACGCCGGGTACTCCTGTGATTTCAGATAGACTTTTAGGTCTTGGAACACCAAGAATTTCATCTACTTTTTCCAATGAGATTTTAGAGTCATACTCTTTTACCAGAGCAGTCTGTAATGCCACCCATCTTGCAATGGAGGCAATTCTTTTCTCCAGACTTCTTACACCACTTTCTGATGTGTGAGCCTCTATGATATGTTTAAGCTCAGGATTTCCAAGTTTAAATGACTGGGTATTCAACCCATTTTCTTCCTGCTGTTTCTTAATTAAATGTCTTTTCGCAATTTCAATCTTCTCTTCCAGTGTATAGCCTGCAATCTGTATAATCTCTGTTCTGTCCAAAAGAGGACTCTGTATGGTTGATAATGAATTGGCTGTTGCAATGAACATTACTTTGGATAGATCATAGCCCATCTCAAGGAAATTATCATAGAAAGATTTATTTTGTTCAGGATCAAGGACTTCCAGTAATGCTGAACTGGGGTCACCATGGATGCCCTGTGCAATTTTATCCATCTCATCCAGAACGATCACAGGGTTAGAGGTGCCAGCTTTTTTAATAGACTGGATGATTCTTCCTGCCATTGCTCCGATATAGGTTTTTCTGTGTCCCCGGATTTCACTTTCATCATGAAGGCCACCCAGAGATAATCTTACATATTTTCTTCCTAAGGCATCAGCAATAGACTTTCCTAAAGAGGTTTTACCTACCCCTGGAGGCCCTACCAATAGGAGAATTGGAGATTTCATGTTGTTTTTTAATTTTAAAACAGCCATATGCTCCAGGATTCTTTTCTTGATATCTTCCAGTCCAAAATGAGCCTTATCCAATACTTTTTCCGCCTTTGCAATATCAAAAACATCTTTGGTATAAGTTTCCCAGGGCAGATCCGTGAAGAAATCCAGATAGTTTCTCTGAACATTATAGTCCGGAGAATTAGGATTCTGACGTTGAAGCCTGCCGATCTCTTTCTGGAAATGGTCTTCCACTTCCTGGCTCCATTTTTTGGTTCTAGCCTTGGCAATGAGGTCTTCAACATCGCTTTCAGGGCCACCGCCCAGCTCTTCCTGAATTGTTCTGATCTGTTGGTTCAGGAAATACTCTCTCTGTTGTTTATCAAGATCTTTGGATGTTTTCTGATGGATCTGGCTTCTTAATTCCAGCTTTCTGAAATCCTCATGCATCAGTTCATAGCATTTATTAGCTCTTTGCATCATGCTTTTTTCCTCCAGCAGTTTTTGTTTTTCCACAGAAGGAAAACTGGAGTTGGTGCAGATGAAATTCAAAAGATCATCATTGTTATTAATGTTTTTGATTGCAAAATTAGCTGCGTTAGGAATGTTAGGATCCAATTCGATGATTTTTAAAGCAAGCTCCTTGATGTTTTCAAGCAGCGCTTCATATTCTTCAGGATTTTTAGGCTTAGAATCCTTTAATTTTGAAATTTCAGCTTTAAAATAAGGCTGAAGACCCACAATTTTTTTAATCTTAAATCTGTGAAAACCTTTAGTAATAGCAGTGATATTGCCTTCAGGTAATTTTATAATCTTAATGATCTTGGCCAGTGTTCCGGTAAGATAAATATCTCTTTCAGTAGGCTGCTCCAGATCCGAATTTTTCTGGCTTACGATTCCAATAAAATCTCCGTTCTTCTGAGCTTCCTCAAGAAGTTGTATTGAGGTTTTTCTCCCTGCAGTAATAGGAATTACCACATTGGGGAACATTACCATATTTCTTACAGGAAGTATAGGGAATATTTTTTGTTCGGAATTTTTATCAGTTTCCGAAAAGTCGGAAAGATTGATTTCCTCAGTTACGATATCAAATCCGTCGCTGATCATTTCTTCTAAACTAATATCTTCAAATTCTGTCATACTCAATCAAATGACAAATTGTCATTTTCGTTTTTAATCGTTAAAGTGATTTTTTATAATAAGCCCAGAAAACGGGTGATATATTATAATACCTTATCTTGCACAATACTTATGCCATTTGTTTTTTACGAAAAAATATGGTCAAAATTTCCTTTTTTAAATAAACTTGATGATTAAAAATTAAAATAAAGCACTTCTATTTCTGTAATTTCTTAAAAATGTGTATTTTCGCAAACTGATAAAAAACTATAATTTATAAAATGGCAATTTTAGGACAAATTAGGAGTAAGCCTTGGCTTTTAATGGGAGTAATAGCCTTAGCGCTTTTAGCGTTTTTGGTTAACCCAGACAGTATTGACAAGGTTTTTGGTAAAAATCCTGACATTTTAGGAAAAGTAAATGGTGAAAAAATTACCCGCGAAGAGTTTAACGATCAACTTTTCGTACTGCAGCAACAGGCTGAACAACAAGGTGGTCCAAAGACCGGTCTTGAAGAGCAGGCTTGGCAATTATTGGTGCAATCTAAACTTATCAAACAGCAGTTCGAGAAATTGGGCTTTGAAATGACTGATGATTATTTCTGGAACCAAATTCAGTATGATCAGATGTTTGCTCAGAATAAACAGTTTTTTGATGAGAAGGGTAACTTTAAAACTCAAGAGCTTAAAAAAGAAATCGAAACATTACAGAGTGCTAACCCTCAGGGGTATGCTCAATGGTTAAAGACAAGAAAAACAATTGAATACAGACTGATGGCCAGACAGGTGTTCAGCAATATTTCAGCAGGGATTACTACAGGTAAGAAAGAAGCTGAAGAATTGATGAAGCAGAGAGACCAGCTTGCAGATATCGACTTTGTGAAAGTAGACTATGCGGCTTACCTTCAGAAAACTAAAATTAATGTTACAACGGAAGATCTTGCTAATTACATTAAGCAGCATCCTGTAATGTTCAAAGCTGAGCCTAGCAGAAATATCGGGATTGTATTTTTCCCGTCTAAGCCTAGCGCAGCAGATGATGCCGCAGCATTGAAAGAAATTACAAAATTATACTCAGTAGGTAGTGATGCCAGTGGAGGTACAGAAAACTTCCAGAATACGAAGAATGACTCTATGTTTGTAATGGCAAACTCTGATATGCCTTTCAATCCTCAGTATATGAAACCTACTCAGTTGCCGGCTACTATACAGAGCCAGATTGCTACTGCAGCCATAGGGCAGACTTTTGGTCCGTATAAAGAACAGGATTTCTATGTAGTGTCTAAACTTGTTGGTAAAAAGACTTCAGATTCTACATTATCAAGACATATTCTTATTGCTTTCAAAGGAAGCCCTGCCGGAGAAGGCGTAACAAGATCTAAGGAGCAGGCTAAGAAATTGGCAGACTCTATCGGAGCTATTGTAAAAGCAACTCCTGCTAAATTTACAGAATTCCTTAAGCTTTCTAATGATCCAAACTCTGCAGCACAAGGAGGAAGTTTAGGGTGGACAACTCCAGAAACTCCTTTCGTTCCGGAATTCCTTACTTACCTTGCCAATAATCCTAAAGGAGCTACAGGGGTAGTAGAAACACAGTTCGGTTACCATATCATCAATATTGAAGATAAAAAATCCGGATCAATGGGGTATCAGGTTGCTAACTTAGTAAAAGCAATTAAAGCTTCAGATGCTACAGAAGCAGAAACAGATAAGAAATCAAGAAAATTCATTCAGCAGGTTCAAGGGAAATCTTTCAACGATTTTGTGAATATTGCTAAGAAAGGTAATTATCAGTTCTCCAATCCAAAAGCAGCAAAAAGATTTGAAGGCCAGCTTCAGGGCTTAGGTACTGAAAAAGACGCTGAGATCCTTACTTGGGCTTTTGATAAGAAAAGAACTAAAGGAGATACAGAATTATTTACTGTAGACGGAACAGGGGACAAAATTGTAGTATACCTGAACGGAAAACAGGAAGCCGGACTTGCTGATCCGGAATCTGTAAGAGATCAGATTGAAGTGATTGTTAAAAATAAATTGGCAGCAAAACAGATTTCTGATAAAATTGCAGGAGCTAAAGCTTCTAGCTTAGATCAGATTGCTACATTGTTTGCTTCTTCAAAACAATCAGCTCAGGTGAATCTATTGAACCCTTCAGTAGCAGGTGCTATGGAACCTAAGGTGGCTGGTGCTGCATTTGGAGTGAAGAAAGGTCAGCTTTCCAAGCCGGTTGAAGGAGGAACAGGAGTGTATGTTCTGATCAAAAAATCAGAAACAATAAACAAGCAGCCTGGAGATCTTAAACAGTTCACAGAATCTATTACACAGAGAAATGCAGGAATGTTCGGACAGGCTTGGTTAAAGAGTCTTCAGGATAATTCTGAAATCGAAGATTATAGAATTGAGATCTGGAATAAGGTAGGAAATCAGCAACAATAAGAAATTAAATTTCAACAATATAAAAGCGACAAATTTTTTTGTCGCTTTTTTTGTATTTAACGCAGAATAATAACCGAAAAGATTTATTTAAAATGTACTATATTTGCTTATTAGAAAAAAATTAGCAAGTGAAGTTCAGTAAAGAATTAAAAGCTGGTGTGATCACACTTCTAGCTATCGTAGGCTTTGTAGTGTTGTTTCAATTCATGAAAGGGAAAAGCCTTTTTACTACCGATAATATATTTTATGCAAAATATGACAATGTGGAAGGCCTTGCGCAATCTTCAGCGGTGTCTATCAATGGACTGAAAGTAGGACAGGTGGATAAGATCATTCCTCAGACAACAAAAGAGGGTAAAATTAGCTTTGTTGTCAAAATTACAGTGGACAACAAGTTTGAGTTTTCAAAAAATTCAATGCTGGAAATTTTTGAACCGGGATTAATGTCCGGTAAAGAAATGAGAGTGAACCTTGTGTATGGCGGTCCTACTGCAAAAGATGGGGATACCCTGAAAGGAGCTTTTAAATTGGGGATGATGGGAAGTCTTTCTTCTCAGGTAGGTCCGGTTAAAGATCAGCTACAGGTGGTATTACACAGGGTAGATTCTCTGATGACTAATGCCAATCAGATCTTTGATGCCCAGAATAGAGCTGAAATCAGGGCTCTATTGACCAATCTGAATAAAACGGTAGGGGCATTGCAGACTACAGCAGGAAGTGTAAATACTCTGGTAGGACATAACGATCCTAAGCTTCAGAAAGTATTGGACGATGCAAGCCTTACCATGCAGAGTGGAAAAGTAACCTTAGATAAATATGGAAACTTAGCACAAAGCATTGATACCAAACAATTAAATGCAACAATTGCCAATTTGGATACCACGGTAGGTAAGCTGAATCAGGTAATTGGTGGAATAGATAAAGGAGAAGGGAGTTTAGGAAAACTAATGAAGGATGAACAACTTTATAATAATCTGAATTCAGCATCTTTGAATCTGAATTCATTGATTGAAGATATGAAAGCGAATCCTAAGAGATATATTAATTTCTCAGTTTTTGGTAAAAATAATAAAGACTAATACGTCCTATGCAGTACATCGATAACATTATTTTCCTGATTTTATTAGTGGCTGGGTTTGGCTTGTTTGCTAAAAGCCTGCAGAAGATTTACAGAAATATCAGGCTCGGACAAGAAATCAACAGAAATGACAGGAAATCCGAGCGCTGGACTACCATGGCAAGAGTGGCTATGGGGCAGAGCAAAATGGTAAAACGCCCTGTTGCAGGGATATTGCACCTTTTTGTATATGTAGGTTTTGTTATTATTAATATCGAGCTTATAGAAATTGTAGTGGATGGAGTATTCGGAACCCACCGTTTTCTGGCTTCGGTTTTCGGACATGGATTTTATAATTTCTTTACTGCAACATTGGAAATTCTGGCACTTCTTGTAGTGATTGGAGTGGTTGTATTCTTTATCAGAAGAAACTTTTATGGGGTTAAAAGATTAACCATGAAAGAACTTTTCGGATGGCCAAAACAAGATGCTAACTGGATTCTTATTATAGAATTTGCCCTAATGGTGGCTTTCTTTAAGATGAACGGTGCAGATTGGGTTTTGCAACAGAGAGGCCTTCTTCCTGAGCATGGAAGTTTCCCCATCAGTTCTACCTTTTTAGCACCTGTTTTAGGAGGCTTTAGTGATGGTTTTCTTTTCTTTACAGAGAAAGCGGCATGGTGGTTCCATTTTGTAGGGATCCTTTTCTTCATGAACTATCTTTACTATTCAAAACATTTACATATTATCCTGGCCTTCCCAAGTACGTGGTTTGCCAATCTTGATAAAAAAGGAAAATTCAACAATCTTGAATCTGTAACTAAGGAAATCAAATTAATGATGGATCCTAATGCAGACCCTTATGCTGCTCCGGCGGAAGGAGAGGCGGATGCTGCTCCCTCTAAATTTGGAGCAGAAGATATATTTGATCTGAATCAGGTACAATTGCTTAATGCCTATTCTTGTACAGAATGTGGACGCTGTACCTCTGTTTGCCCGGCTAATATTACGGGTAAAAAACTTTCTCCAAGATTAATCCTGATGAAAACAAGAGACCGATTGGAAGAAGTAGGAAAAAATATAGATAAAAACGGAAAATTTGTTGACGACGGCAAAAAGTTGCTGAATGATTATATCACAAAAGAAGAGCTTTGGGCCTGTACTACCTGTAATGCCTGTACAGAAGCTTGCCCCGTATTATTAGATCCACTTTCCATTATTTTTGACATGAGAAGATTCCTGGTAATGGAACAGTCAGCTGCGCCGCAGGAACTGAATCTGATGATGACCAATGTGGAAAATAATGCAGCGCCTTGGCAATATAACCAGGCAGACCGTTTGAACTGGGCAAATGATTAAATCATGAAAAAGCTAATCTACATATTTCTGTTCTTATGTTCGGGTTTTCTATTGGCTCAATCAGCTGATCAGAAGAAAATTCTTGAAGATTCACGGTCTTTCATCTCTTTATTTCAAAAGAAAGATTATGATGGAATGCTGAATATGACCCATCCGGCAATATTTGAAAAAATTGATAAACAAACAATGATCGATGGCTTCAAAAAAATGTTTGAGAAGAATGATGAATTTGAAATAGAAATGGTAGATACAGATCAGACTACATTTAATGTTTCTGATATTTTTACCACCACAGATAACACAAAATATGCGTTCAGCAGCTATCCGATGAAAATGAAAATGACATTTTTAAAGGAAAAGTTCGATGAAGATAAAAAGAAGATGGTGCTGGGAATGATGGAGGCCCAGGGAATGAAGGCACAGTTTATCAATGATACGACCCTGGAAATGAGTAAGCAAAGTATGATCCTTGCCCTCAATGATAAAACAACATCAAATACCTGGAAGTATCTGAATTATGACGAAGCCAATCCTTTATATGTTTCTATAGTCCCTGTGGAGGTCATGAAAAAGGCAAAGGAATACTATGCTAACTTATTAATTAAACAAAAAGAAAATGCAAATTAAAACAATGGCAGAATATGCTGCCGAAGGAAGATCCCCGGAAGTTTTATTTTGGGTTGGATGTGCTGGAAGTTTCGATGACCGCGCCAAAAAAATTACAAAAGCATTTTGCAAAATATTAAATAAAATAGGAGTTGAATTTGCAGTGCTGGGACAGGAAGAAAGCTGTACCGGAGACCCTGCAAAAAGAGCTGGAAACGAATTTGTTTTCCAGATGATGGCCCTTACCAATATTGAAGTATTGAATGCATATGAGGTGAAAAAAATAGTAACGGCCTGCCCGCACTGTTTCAACACCCTTAAAAATGAATATCCAAGCCTTGGCGGGCACTTTGATGTGGTTCACCATACCCAATTCCTTAAAACATTAATGGAAGAAGGAAGACTAAAGATTGAAGGCGGCGCATTTAAAGGAAAGAAAATTACCTTTCATGATCCGTGCTACCTGGGAAGAGCCAACGACGAGTATGAAGCGCCAAGACTATTACTTGAAAAACTGGATGCAGAGCTTGTGGAAATGAAGCGTTGTAAAACAAACGGTCTTTGTTGTGGTGCCGGAGGGGCACAGATGTTTAAAGAACCTGAAAAAGGAAATAAAGACATCAATATTGAACGTACAGAAGAAGCCTTATCTTTTGAACCTAAAGTGATTGCTACAGGATGTCCTTTCTGTAATACAATGATGACAGATGGAGTAAAACATTTTAATAAAAATACAGAAGTTGCCGTAAAGGATATTGTAGAACTTCTTGCTGAGGCAGAGGATTTATAGGTCCTTTATATACAATACAAATATAAACTCAGGCTTTGGCTTGAGTTTTTATTTGTGATCAACTCAAGAATATTTCTTAATTTTGATACTTAAATTAATAGCATATGAAGTCGTCATTTAACCCAACTTTCCGGTCAACAGAAAGAAGCGGTAATGATAACAGCATATGGGATTAAAAATACGTACATATGAAAATAGAAGAATCCAATATTGTAGAAACTAACGACTACAGAGTTATTATATACCCGGCTTCAAGGCCTCTTGAAACCAAAGAAGCAAAAGCAATTACTGAAAAATTGTTTGACTTCCTTGCAACATGGGCAGCCCACGGAAAAGCACTTTCTTCTTCTTTTAAGATTGAAAAAAATCAGTTTATCATCATCTGTGTAGACGAAGAAAAAGAAATGGCTTCAGGATGCAGTATTGACGCATTGGGTAAGATTATGAGAGAAATTGATGAAGAATATCAACTGGGACTTTTCGACAGAATGAAAGCCAGCTTTGTAGACAACGGAGAGGTGAAGACATTAAAACTTCAGGATTTTAAATCTCAATTGAGAAGCGGAGAGCTTTCAGGGGATATCCAGGTTTTTGATTTCTCTAAAAATACCTATCTGGACTTCTTAAGCCACTTCCTTTTACCTTTGGAAAAAAGCTGGGCGGCTTCTATAAAATAAGTGTTTAAAGAAACACGCTAATCAATCAGAAAGTGGAATGTATTTCCACTTTTTTGTTTTAATGTATCTTTGTAAAGACTCAGTAATCGCTAATGCCAAAAGTACTTTTTTTAACGACTTCACACCGCTACGATGATGACAGGGTTTTTTATCATCAGGCTAAAGCCCTCAGAGATGAAGGGTATACCGTTAAAATCTGCAGTCTGTACACAGATTATAAAGGATTTCTTGACGGGATTGATATTGAGGCGTATTCTGCTTTAGAAGAAAGCATAGAGACGAAAATAAAAATATTCCGGGATGTCTGTCAGACCTTTCAGCCGGATGGTATTATCTGCTCAGAACCTTTGGCAGTAATTGCCTCCGGAAAGTTTGTAAAAGACCATAAAATCAGCTGTATTTATGATATTACGGAATGGTATCCTGCCATGTCTATGCTTGAAGTCTATCAATTTCCTGTTAAGATCATTCAGGCAGCAAAATTTTTTCTGATTCAGCTGTATGCCGGTTTCCTCAGTACCCATTTTATTTTTGGAGAAACTACAAAGAAATTTCCTTTAGGTTATTTATTTGGGTTTAAAAAACAAATGGTCCTTCCTTATTATCCGGATGAAATGTATATCAGGGAAAGTATAAAAAAACTTGAGCCTGGTAACATTACCCTTTGTTATACAGGGATGATCTCAAAAGATAAAGGGATTGATAATTTCTTTAAAGCAGCTGATCAGGTAAGAAATAAGGAGCCCCGGCTTAGACTTAAAATCCTTATTGTAGGGTCAACGAGACAGGAAAGTGATGAAGTGCATTTTTCAGCTTTGCTTAAAAAATATGCGTTTGATAAGATTGAAATTAAAGAACCTGTTTCTTTTGAGAAATTTACAGAAGCATTTTCCGATGCTGACATTTGCTTTGACCTCAGGGAAATCAATTTTGAGAATAATCACTCTCTTCCCATCAAGTTGTTTTATTTTATGGGAGCCGGAAAGCCTGTAATTTATTCTCGTCTGAAGGGAATCAGGAAACATATGGGAAGTCTTTCATTTGGAAGCCTTGTAGACCCTCAGAATACGGAACAGATTGCAGAAATCATCATACAGTATGTGACAAACCCTGAGCTGTATGATGCCCACGCATTCAATGCCAGAAAAGAATTTAAGGAAAAATACAATTGGGGAGCTATTCGTGATTCATTTGCTAATTTTGTAAAAAAAGCTATCGAAAAATAATAACCATGAAGCTTACTGTTATTAAAACCTTTGTTTCGCGCTTCCTGATTCTGATCCTGAGTTTCGGTTTGGTTATTTTTTCCACGAATATGTGGGGAAGCGAGGGAAAGGGAACTATTTCTATTGTCATTGCCAATGCTGCAGCAGTAAGCTTTTTCAGCAGTATCTTTTCAGGCAGCAGTACTTCTTATTTTGCTTCAAAGTTTAAGATTGAAAAAGTTTTGCTGTATGCCTATCTATGGTCACTTGTGACAGGTATAGTAATTCCTCTTGCCTTTAGTTTTGCCTCAATTCAGAGTGGCTATCTTCCCTATCTTATCGGCATCTCAGTTTTTTCTTCACTGTTATCAACGAATATTAATTTGTTTGTTGGGACACAGAATATCAGAAAGTTTAATATATATACAGTCTTACAACAGCTGGTACATATTGTCTTTATTGGAATTTTCATCTATCTTTTCAATACTAAAGATGTTTCTGTGTATTTCCTTGCCCAGATTGGATGTCTGGGACTTTTATTTTTTATCAGCTTTTTTCAAATTATCAGAAAATGTAGTATTTCAGAAATATCATTTTCAAAAGAGGTTTCAAGGAATATGTTTGAATATGGCTGGAAAACACAATTGAGTGCATTTGTCCAGTTTCTGAACTACAGGCTTTCATTTTATTTCCTCGAACATTTTGAGGGAATAGCAAGTGTAGGGATCTTTTCGATCGGGATTACCTTTTCAGAAGCAATATGGACGATTACCAGAAGTATTGCTGTTGTTTTATATTCTGATGTTGTCAACAGTAAAAGCAGGGAAGAATCTATAGAAAAAACGAAATCTTCACTCAAGCTGACCTTTATCCTCATGGTGGGCTTTGTCCTGGGAATCGTTATTATTCCCGCCCAGGTCTATGAAATGATCTTTGGAAGGGAATTCAGGAATACCAAAGAAATAATGCTTCTTTTATCTCCCGGTATTTTTGCCATAGCGATAAGTGATATGATTGGATATTATTTTTCAGGGATCAGAGAACTTAAAATACTGAACATGAAGTCAATTGTAGGGTTGATCATTACGGTTCTTTTTTCTTTTATAGCTATACCGAGATGGGGAATTTGGGGGGCGTGTTTTGTGACCACATTTTCTTATTTGTCTTCTTCATTCCTGTTATTCCGGAAGTTTTACCGTTCTACAGAATTTAAGCTGAGTGATTTTATGATCTCAAGAGAAGAGATCTATCTTTTAAAATCAAAATTTATAAAGAAATAGGTCCTTGTGGCCAGCAAATAAAGTCATTTTCCTATTTTTACAACTATTAAGATCTAATATGTGCGGAATCAGCGGTTATTATTCATTTCATAAAAGTATTTCCTCTAAAAATATTTTAGAGATGAATCAGGCCATTAAGCATCGGGGACCGGATGATGAGGGCTTTTGGCTTTCTGATATAAAAAAAGGAACATCTTTTTCCGGCAATGATTCCACTCCAAAAATAAAAGAGCAGTTTCCTATTTTGGAAGATGATAGCTCAGACATTGCTTTAGGATTTCGAAGACTTTCTATCATTGATCTTTCTGAAAAAGGGCATCAGCCTATGCTTACTGAAAATGAGCAGGTGGTGATTACTTTCAATGGGGAGATTTACAACTTCAGAAAACTCAGGGAAGAACTCCGTATAGTAGGATATCACTTTGAAGGCTCCTCTGACACTGAAGTACTGCTGAAGTCTTATCAGGAATGGGGAACAGGCATGTTTGAAAAGCTGGATGGAATGTTTGCACTCTGCATTGTTGATCTCAGCGCAAAGAAGCTTATTTTGGGCAGAGATAGAGTAGGAATGAAACCCCTTTTTTATCATCAAAGTGAACAGGGCATAGTTTGGGCCTCAGAAATAAAGGCCATTTTGAAAAATGAGCTGGTAGCGGCTGAAATCAATTGGGATGGAGTATATACTAACTTTCTTTTTCAGACAACATTAGCTCCGAAAACCTGTTTTAAGGGGATTTTTTCTGTAGAACCGGCTTCTGTGATGACCATTAGTTTAAGAGATCAGAAAATAACGACTGAAAAATTTTGGGAACTGCCTTTAAAGACCGAACAGAATATTTCTGAAGAAGAAGCTGTAAAAACTATAGATCATTTGCTGTCTGAAAGCATATCGGAGCAGCTATATGCAGATGTTCCCGTAGCAGTCATGATGAGTGGGGGCATTGATTCTACGTTAATTGCCTCGAAATCAAAACCTTTTAATGCCAATATCAGTACATACACTATTTCCTATCCTTTTTCTGAAGAGGAGATACAGAACGCTTCTCTGGCAGCTGAGCACTTTGGAGTCTCACATAAGGTTGAAAAAGTAAATGATGAAGATATCTTAGACCAGTTAAAAGAAAATATACAGCATTTTGAAGAACCTTACTGTAGTCTTGAAGTACTGATCAATGCTGCAAAATATGCAAAAGATAATGGTATAAAAGTAGTGTTGAGCGGAAATGGGGCAGATGAACTTTTTGGAGGCTATTCCCATACATTGAAACTTAAAAAATGGCTTTTGATGAAGAATTTTAACTTCACCAGACATTTTATTGTTACGAAAGATCCTTTTTCCAGAAAGGTGAAAAATTACTTTTCTCAGGATTTTATGTTTGATTTTTTCCGCCAGAGCCAGATAAGTATGGCTCCCTTTGAAGCAAAAAATATAATAAGACCAGACATTTTCAGAAATATTGATTCAGATCTTACAAGGTATCATTTATCAGAATCTAAAAATTATTCAGGCTATTTTGAATATGATATGAAATATTCTCTGTCGTCTCATCATGTTTTCAGAGATGATCTGAGTGCCATGAAATACGGGGTGGAATTTCGTTATCCCTATCTCAGCAACCGATTGATAGATTATGTTGCCGTTTTACCGGAGCGTTTCAGGTTTAATGGGATTCAGAATAAGCCCTTATTACGGAAAACAGCCGAAAGATATCTTCCTTCCGAAGTTTTGAATATGTCAAAAAGAGGTTTTTCTTTTCCTCTGAACCATTTTATTAAGAATGAAGAAAAAATCAGAAATTTTATTATTGAAAATCTTGAGAGCCTTAAAAAAAGAAATTTTTTCAAAACAGAAGTCATCGATGAATGGTGGAATCATTTGGAAAATGAATATGACTGGGTAAAAATCTGGCAGTTGGTGACTTTTGAGCTGTGGTACCAGAAATATTTTAAGAAATAAAGAAGGAGCCTAAAGATTAATATTTTATCTTTGTTGTGAATGAGAAATATTGTTTTTGGAATATGGGTTATGGCTTTCGCACTTTTAAGTTGTAAAAGTGATGATGAATCTTTACAAAGGATTGATCAGATCATGAATATTTATATGGTTAACGGTGCAGGGCAGGATTTGTTGAATAGCAAAAAACCAGGATCATTCAGTGGATATTCGGTGAACGACAGTTTAGGAGACAGAGATATTTCTCCCGTCAGTATTCCACTGAGAATGACAGCTGATTCTACATTTTATATGGAATATATTGCCGGTGCCAAAAGAAAAAGACTGGATTCTGTAAGTCCGGACAATCCGGGTACAGGTAATTCTTATTATTCTGTAATGACTCTGGGTTTAATAAAAACAGTGAATAATGTAGCGGATACTATTACAGACAGATTAAGAATAGAGTACCGTAAAACACCCACTCTATTCCAGGTATCTAAAGTATATTACAATGATGTGCTGCAATTTTCAAAAGAAGCGGATCAACCAAATTCGATAAATACCTTTACTATCACAAAATAATTTTAAATTTGTACAATTGTTAGTTTATTTGAAGCTAACTTTCTAATATTTAACATCTCAATAAAATGTTACAAGTCAATTTTTTACGCGACAATAAAGAGCGCGTTTTAGAAGGTCTTAAAAAAAGACAATTCAAAAATCTTGAGTTGGTAGACGAGGCTATCGCTGCTGACGAAGAAAGAAAAAGAATCCAGTTTGAATTAGATTCCCAGCTTTCCGAGATCAACAAAATCTCCAAAGAAATAGGACTTTTGATGAAGGAAGGAAAGAGAGAAGATGCGGAATCGGCAAAATCTAAAACAGCACAGTACAAAGAGTCGAGTTCAGAATTGAAAATTCAGTTAGAAGCAAAAGAAACAGCTTTATTGGATATTTTATACCAGCTTCCCAATATTCCAAATGAATTGGTAAAGAGTGGAGCTTCTGCAGATGATAACGAAATTATTTTCCAGTCTCACACAGTGGAAGGCCTTGGCGAAGGGGCTATCCCTCACTGGGAGCTGGCAAAAAAATATAACCTTATTGATTTTGAATTGGGAGTAAAAATTGCGGGTGCCGGTTTCCCTGTCTATCTGGGGAAAGGAGCCAGATTACAGAGAGCTTTGGTGCAGTATTTCCTGGATAAAAATGTGGATAAGGGATATACGGAAGTAAATCCTCCTCACGTTGTAAATGAAGCATCAGGATTTGGAACAGGTCAGTTGCCTGATAAAGAGGGACAAATGTATTATATCAATGAAGATAAATTATATTTGATTCCAACGGCGGAGGTTCCTGTAACGAATCTTTACCGTGATGTATTGCTTGAAGAAAAAGATCTTCCCATTAAAAATACGGCTTTCTCTCAATGTTACAGAAGAGAAGCGGGGAGCTACGGAGCTCATGTAAGAGGACTGAACCGTCTTCACCAATTCGAGAAAGTGGAAATTGTAAGAATTGAGAAGCCTGAAAATTCTTATGCTGTTTTAGAAGAAATGGTAGAGCACATCAAAGAAATTCTTACCGATCTTGAACTGCCTTTCAGAGTATTAAGACTTTGTGGTGGTGATACAGGTTTTGCTTCTGCCATGACCTACGATTTTGAAGTATGGAGTGCTGCTCAGGAAATGTGGTTGGAGGTAAGCTCTGTTTCTAATTTTGAAACGTTCCAGGCTAACAGACTTAAATGCCGTTATAAAGCAGGCGGAAAGTCTCAGCTGGTTCACACCTTAAACGGATCCGCGATGGCGTTGCCAAGAATTATGGCTGCATTGCTTGAAAACAATCAGACGGCAGAAGGAATTAAACTTCCTAAGAAGATCGCTGAATACGCGAGATTTGATACTATTAACTAGAATATTTTTATTCATAAAAAGAAGAGGCCGTCTCACACTCGTGAGAACGGCCTTTTTTATGGAATTTTCCTGTACTCCTTTATGAGAAGGGTTTTCGTTTAAACGATTACCCATCGTCTAGTTGTGATGCACCTTCTTTTGTTTGTTACGGATTTTCTGTTTTTTTAATTTTTATTAGTTTTCTAAAAAAGGGTATCAACATAATAAATAATTATTATTCCTTTTATAGGGAGTTATATTTTTCTATATTCGTGAGAAACAAGTAGAAGTGAATGGTTTAGTTAAAATAATAGCAGTAATAGTCCTGCTTTCATTTATAAGCTGTAAAAATTATTATTATTTTAATGGACAGCAAAAGGTAGAAACCGACCACCCGGATAAGTATGATAAATTTGTTTTAACCTTTGATAACGGAAAACAAAATATACCATTCTATACCTATGGAGATTATCGGTTTAAAAAAATAGATAAACAGTATATTTTTTTTAAAAATTCTGAAATGCACAAACTACTGCATTACAAGGTTCCTAAAAAGAATGGTGAACAATTTCTGTTTATGTATAACAACCAGCCTACGTTTTCAAATATTTTAGGTTTTTTTTATAAAGACATGAACATTGAAGACGTAAAAAAATTGTATACTACGGTTAAACATAAAGAAGATGAAAATCAATTTTTTTCCCGATACAATTTTGATAAATTTCAGGTCTATGACTTATACAAAACTGTAAAAGGAGGAGTTATTCGGTTTGTAGCAGTCAATAATCCTGGCTATTCTAAAGATCCGGACTATAAATGGTTTAACAGAGAAATTAACACTATGTTCTTTGATATTAATCATTCTCTATGGGATGGTTATATTGAACCTCTTAATTAATGCACATGAAAAAAAAAATTAACCTTTTATGTATGCTGAATTTTTGGTTCTTTGAAAACTTTATTGGATTATCAATGTCTTGAATTAACATCGAGTTATTTTATTCTTTTTCTTCTTAATGGCAGTTTACGGCTCCATTGGGATCTTTGGATATGGTCATGGCTTCTGCTTTAGGGGAAACGTAAGGTATTCCCAGTTCCAGGCCTCTCAGAATGAATAATCCTCCCAGGATAATCATGATCACGGGAACAGCTTTTAAAACTTTTATTCTAAAGGCTTGATTCATGAGATTTCCGGCTAAAACAATAGCAAACATGAACGGTAGGGTTCCTAAACCAAATAAAGCCATGTACGCGGCTCCCTGCCATATTCCTCCGCCTGCCAGGCTGGCCGTTAAAGCCATATAAACCATTCCGCATGGTAGAAAACCATTAAGAATACCTGTTGTAAATCTGGAACGGTAATCTGCCTTTTGAAGCAGCCTTCCTAAATTTGACTTTACAGAATATAAAAACCTGGAGAAGAAAGGGATTTTTGAAGCAAAATCTTTTCCCCCAAAAGAGAATACAGCCATAATAATCAACAGAACCCCTGCGGTAATCGTCAGGTATTTCTGAAATCCTGCCATCTCAAAACCCTGTCCAATAATCCCCAGAAGAGCTCCTAATAAAGAATAGGTAAATATCCTTCCGAATTGGTAGGTGAGATTTTGAAGATAGAAATTAGCCGCCTGCTTTTTTGTGAGTCCCATGGATAAAGCAATAGGGCCACACATTCCGATACAGTGAAAACCGGAAGCAAAGCCTAAAGCAATAGCTGATATGATAAGTCCTATTTCCATATTACATCATAATCCATTCTGTAGTCTGTTTTATCTTTTGTCCAGCTCAGTCTTAAGGTATAATTACCCATTTTCAATACCTGTGCAGGTATTACGAAACTGTGGTCAGCATCAAGCTGCACAGATTTTTTGATATCTAAATTCTGATCGTCGGTTCTGTTTAAAACAAATTTTGCCGTTGTATTAGAATTGTTATAATCTTTTGGAAAAGTGATTTTTATTCCATTGGCATCCTGGCTGTATACAGGTTTTTCCTGCAGATTGTCAGCCTTTTTCTTAGCATCAATTACATCCTGGTATTGTAGCTCCTCTTCATAATAATTATCAGTAACCATTTCAGAATTCTTCTGCCCGTTCGGGAAAAGAAACAACATGGATAATATAAAAACGATGAATGCAAATAATGCGATTACAACACCATGTCCCCAACTAAAGTTCTTCATTTTTTCCGTATTTTTTTTATTTGTCTTTTATGATACTTAAATCCCCCTTGATTAATATTCTTTTGAATCCCTGAGGTTTCCTGAAAATTAAAATTGTAGTTTGAAAGGTCCTTCAAAATAGGTCTGATAGGAATCAATAAGCTTGCCCTTCATATCATAAACACCAATGGTAATATTCTGCTTAGATAGCTTCATTTCATCTTCAGGGAAGCTGATATTAACTGTTCCCTTAGAAATTTTATCCCGGTCTACCTGTATTTTGCTTGATCCACTATAAATAATCTCCCCATGGGCAGGATTGATGACTTTTATGGTTACAATTTTCTTATCGTTTGTTTTATTAAGGAAAGTATAATTATAAGTATTGGTAATTTTTCCATCCCTTACAAAGAATGTACTGCCTGCAGGTTTAATGAATTTTGCTTCCATTTCACCGCGGCTGTAAAGAAGATAGCCCAGGAATCCTACCAAAAGGAATAAGAATATGGAAAACCCTTTCATTCTTCCGGTAAACTTGAACTTTGTTTCCTGCTCAATTTCATTTTCAGAAGCATATCTTATCAGGCCTTTCGGAAGGCCTACTTTTTCCATTACTTCATCACAGGCATCAATACATGCTGTACAGTTGATACATTCCAGCTGCTGTCCGTCCCGGATATCAATTCCGGTAGGACATACCACTACACACTGGTGACAGTCTATACAATCTCCTTTGCCTGCCGCTTTTCTGTCTTCCCCTTTTCTCCATTTTGACCTGTTTTCTCCTCTTTTAAAATCGTAGAAAACGTTGATCGTGTCTTTATCAATCAATACACCCTGAAGTCTGCCATAAGGACAAACCAGCGTACATACCTGTTCTCTGAACCATGCAAATACAAAATAAAAGGCTGCAGTAAGGAGAATCATTACAATAAAATTGGTAGGATGGGCAAATGGCCCTTCAGAGACAATTTTAAATACTTCCTCATAACCCACAATATACATAAACATAAAGTGAGTGATAATAAGTGATATAATAATATAAACAGACCATTTTAAGCTTCTTTTCCAGATTTTCTCACTATTCCACTCCTGTCTGTCCAGCTTCATCTGCCTGTTTCGGTCACCTTCAATCAGATATTCTATTTTACGGAAGATCGATTCCATAAAAATTGTCTGAGGGCATATCCACCCGCAGAAAATTCTTCCGAATGCAATCGTAAAAACAATAATAAAGATTAAAGATGCGATGGCACCTAAAGTAAGAATAAAAAAGTCCTGTGGATAGAAGGGCTGGCCAAAGATGAAAAATTCTCTGTCTATAACATTAAATAACAACAATGGGTTGCCATTGATCTTGATAAATGGCAGTGAAAAATAAATAATGAGTAAAGCGTAGCTTACAAGGTTTCTGTAGTTGGTGTATTTCCCTTTTGGTTTTCTTGGGAACACCCATCTTCTTTTTCCGGATTGCTCCATTGTCCCAATAGAATCTCTGTAAGTTTCAGGGTCCAGAACTTGCCCCTGTCCGCCTCTTGCTTCTATTTCTTCTATGTCTGACATATTGTACTAGGTTTATTTAAAAAAGAAAAAACATAATTCGTTACTATTTTTTAGTTAATAACAAATTATGTTTTTTTCATATGTTTCTAATTTCTTAAATTATTCTTTTTCCCAATGTGCTTCAGTTCCTTGAGGAGCTGCTCCTCCCTGAGCCTGAGTCACCGGTGGTTGCTCTTGGTTGATGTGATATACATACGCTGCAATCTTCTCAATTTCGGCACCTGAAACTTCTCCGTTTTTACCAAAGGCTCTCATCGCCGGGTTAGTAGGAGAACCATTCCAGTCCATATGGAAAACATTCTTGAATAAAGTCTTCTCCGGTTGGTTGATCCAATAGTTATCAGTAAGGTTTGGCCCGATACCTCCACTACCGTCTTCTTTATGACAAGATGCACAGTTTGTTTTGAATAATTCTTTACCTTCTGCGATATTATCAGCTGAATATTTAGCTGTTTCAATTGTTACAGGAGGCTGAGTTTTTTGATATTCTTCAATACTTGCCAATTGCTCTTTGTATTCTTTTTCATATTCGCTTAACGGGTGAGCGAAATCTGTAAATGAATAAGCGGCAATATATACAATACAAAAAGCAGTCCCAAAATAGAATAAACCTACCCACCATTTCGGTAATTGGTTATCCAATTCCATAATTCCGTCGAAACCGTGGTCGATAAGGATATCCTTTTCTTCAGTTTCAGATTGCTTTTTGAATGCTGCATCATACATTCTTCTTAAGAAAGGAACTTTCTTTTCAGCTAAATAAGCTGCTTTTTCTTCAGGAGATAGTTTTTTGAATTTGTTGTTCTCAATCAAATCTCCAATCGAACTATGGATGTATGCCAAGATACCAGCGATCACTACTGTTCCCCAGAAATAAGGTGAAGCCAGGAATGCGTAGCTCTGTACAAATAAATAATAAAAAACTATTAAAAGTCCAATTATTATCAAGATGTTTACGACAACAGGTGTTCTTTGTTTCATAAAAAATAGTTTAATTTTTTAAATTAAAATCGTCATCTTCATCATCCCCAAGTGGTGCCTCTTCTTCTTCTTTGTAATACTTTTTAGGCTTGCTAAAAACATAGATTATCAAAGCAACGAAGAACAGCATAAAGAAAATTAGAGCCAGGGTCTGGTAGAAACCAGCATTTTCTGTATTGGATAATATATCTTTAAAGTTCTGAGGAATCATATGAACATTTTAATGTTAGTTATTACTTGCTGTTTTGATTTCTGTTGTTTTGATATCAGTTCCTAATCTCTGTAGGTAAGAAATAAGAGCTACAATTTCTTTTTTCTCTAATTCTCCCTGAGGTCTCTTAGCGTATGCCTCCTTCAAGTCATTTGCTTCCGAGAAGATATCTTTTACAATTTTTGCCGATTGGTTATTCGCCCACTGGTCTGCAGAATCAATTTGAGCCTTTGTATAAGGTACATCGAATGTATTCTTCATCAGCTTCATTTTGTCTACCATTTTAGATCTGTCTAGGTTAGTAGCGATCAACCAAGGGTAACGTGGCATAATAGAACCTGCGGATGTAGATCTTGGGTTATACATGTGTTTGTAGTGCCAAGAACTTGGGTTTTTACCTCCTTCTCTATGTAAATCCGGTCCGGTTCTCTTAGACCCCCATAAGAATGGTCTGTCATAGATGAATTCCCCTGCTTTAGAGTACTGTCCGTTTTTACCGTTGAATCTTGTAATCTCATCTCTGAACGGTCTGATCATCTGAGAGTGACATGCATTACATCCTTCACGGATATAAATGTCTCTACCTTCCAATTCAAGTGGAGAATAAGGTTTTACTGCTGATATAGTAGGAACACTTTTCTTAAGAGATAGGGTAGGGATAATCTCCACCATACTTCCTATTGAAATGGTACACAGTGATAATACGGTTAACAACAATGGCATTCTTTCCAACCAAAGGTGGAATCCTTCTCCTTCTTTACGTTTGTTACCAATATTTGCTAAAGCTGGTGCTTCTGCTGGTACTTCTTTCTGGAATGATCCTTTTCTTACCGTAGCAATTACGTTTACGATCATCAGGATAGCTCCTGAAATATAGAATAGACCTCCTAAGAATCTCATTTTAAAGTAAGGAATGATAGCCGTTACAGTATCCAACCAGTTTTTCCATAATAAGGTTCCGTCCGGGTTGAACTGTTTCCACATTAATCCTTGTGTGAAACCAGAAATATACATTGGTACTGCATAGAAAATGATTCCTAATGTCCCTAACCAGAAATGCCAGTTAGCTAATTTTACAGACCAAATTTTTGTTCTCCACATAATAGGGACCAGGTAATAGATAACCCCGAATGCCATGAAACCATTCCATCCAAGAGCTCCTAAGTGTACGTGACCGATAACCCAGTCTGTAAAGTGACCAATTTTGTTGATATTTTTAGTTGCTAAAAGCGGTCCTTCAAACGTGGCCATACCATAACAGGTAACAGCTACTACGAAGAACTTAAGGATAGGATTTTCTCTTACTTTATCCCAGGCTCCCCTTAAGGTAAGAAGACCATTTAACATCCCTCCCCAAGACGGTGCAATAAGCATAATAGAGAAACCTGTTCCTACTGCCTGCGCCCATGCCGGAAGAGCTGTATACTGAAGGTGGTGAGGACCAGCCCAGATATATACGAAAATTAATGACCAGAAGTGAATAATAGACAGTTTATATGAGAAAACCGGTCTGTCTGCTGCTTTTGGTAAGAAATAATACATTAAACCTAATACTGGAGTAGTCAATACGAATGCTACTGCATTGTGACCATACCACCATTGTACGATGGCATCCTTTGCTCCTGCATAAGCAGAATAAGACTTCCAGCCAGTGAATGATAACGGAACTTCAAGGTTGTTGAAAATATGAAGCATCGCTACTGCAACCCAGGTACCCAAATAGAACCAAATTGCTACATACAAGTGTCTTACTCTTCTTTTCGAAATAGTAAGAATCATATTAACCCCGAAAATGATCCATGAGAAAGCAATCAATATGTCGATCGGCCACTCATGTTCAGCATATTCTTTAGAAGTATTGATCCCCATAAAGAAGGTGATGAACGTAGCAACGATCATAAACTGCCAAGTCCAGAAATGTAACCATGATAATGTATCACTGTACATTCTTGTTTTTAATAATCTTTGCGTAGAGTAATATACTCCAACATAAACAATATTACACACGAACGCGAAGATTACGGTATTGGTGTGCAACATCCTGATTCTACCAAAACCAAACGCCCCATGAGTGTTTATTAGCCCTTGGATATTACCGGATGATAAACTATTAATGGTTGTATCATCTGTACCGAATAAGAATTCAGGTAATTCCGGGTAGAAAAGCATTAATGCCGCCGTAAGCCCAAACGTAAACCCTATAAAACCAAAGATGATGGTCGCATAGAGGAACGCACGGACAATACTATTGTCATAACTAAACTTTTGTGTTTCCATATCAACTATTCACTATTTTTCTCAATTTTTATTATTTTCTCCTATTTCTTTTTCGTCTTTATTCTTGTCGCCGGTTTCATCTTTTTCTTCGATTCTTTCATCATCAAAAAGGATTCTGACAGCTGGAGATTCATCATCTTCAAACTGTCCTTTTCGGGCATACACTATAAATACGACCAAGAAAATCGCAGCTAAGGAAACACTGCAAACGATCATTAAATATAGAATATCCATTGGACAACAAAATTAACCTATTTTCGGGGTTCAAATTTAGTGAAAAATAATGACATTCATCACGAAATGCCGATTTCAGCTAATTTAAAATCAGTCTAAATAAGGGCTTTTAAACACGTTTTTTAAAATATTTACGACTTAAAATCCAGGTTGAAAGTGTAGTGAAGGCAACCACAGTTATGGAGCTCGCCGGCATGATGATTGCAGCAAATAGAGGATGCATATGTCCTGTAACTGCGTAACTTAAACCAACTATATTGTATAGAAAACTGATTATGAATGTCATTTTCACAATGGTGATGGAGCCTTTACAGACGTTCAGGTAGTTGTCAAGACTGACTACTTTCTCACCATTCATAATGACATCAGAAGATGGTGTAAAACTGTTGGTGTCATCAGCAATGGCAATGCCCACATTGCTTTGTTTTAAGGCTCCCGCGTCATTCAGTCCGTCTCCCAGCATGGCTACTTTCATATGCTGATCCTGAAGATTCTTAATGTAGTTCAGTTTATCCTCCGGGCTTTGATTGAAGGCCATTCCTTTGTAATTGGGAATAAGTTCCTGCAGTTGGGTTTCTTCTGAAGAATTATCTCCACTAAGGATAAATATTTTGTAGTGGGTTAGTTTATTAAATAAATCTTTAAGCTTAGGACGGTATTCATTTTTGAAGATGAACTTTCCTAAAAACTGATCATTTTTACTAATGAAAACAGCGGTTTCCAGATTCTTTGGTTCCTGGTTGTTATAACGGGCTGAACCTATTTTGTAAAGATTTCCTCTTATGCTTGCTTCATATCCTTTTCCTGAAATCTCCCTGAAGTTTTCTACAGGGAAATAATCATCATTGACTTCTATGAATTCATACAGTGATTTTGAGAGAGGGTGGTTGGAGTTCTTTAATAATGTTTTAATATTAAGCAAGTCAAATTCAGCAATTTCAGAGCCGTCATATTTGATATTTGACTTTTTTCTATGGGTAATGGTTCCCGTTTTGTCAAAGACAATCGTATCCAGTTTGGCAATTTTCTCAATTGTTAATGTATCTTTTACATAGAACTTATTTCTACCTAAAATCCTCATAATGTGACCGAAAGTGAACGGCGCGGACAATGCAAGAGCGCAAGGGCAGGCAATGATCAGAATAGCTGAAATAACCTGAAACATCTTCGATAAATCAATAAATGACCAATAAATTCCGGAAATAACCGCAATGCCTAAGATAATGAATGTGAAATATTTACTGATGTTATTGGTAAGGGTGTCAAGCCCTGTTTCATGCTTTTTAAATGCTTCTTTATTCCAAAGCTGGGTAAGGTAACTCTGGTCTACATCTTTGATAACTTCCAGCTCCAAAGATGATCCTACTTGTTTTCCTCCGGCAAAAATCTTATCTCCCGGCTGTTTGCTGATGCTTTCACTTTCTCCGGTAATAAAGCTGTTGTCAATATTTCCTTCCCCATTGATCAGGATGGCATCTACCGGAATGATTTCCTGGTTTCTAACCAATATTCTGTCACCTACTTTTACTTCAGAAAGCAGAATGTTTTCCTGTTTTCCTTCAAAATCAACTTTGGTTACGGCAATAGGGTAGAAAGATTTGTAATCTCGGTCGTAGGAAAGGGCACTGTAGGTCCTTTTTTGGAAAAGCTTTCCCATCAGCATAAAGAATAAAAGGCCACAGAGGGTATCGAAATATCCGGGGCCGTAATTGGTGGCTACCTCATAAATACTTCTTCCGAAAAGAACAAATATTCCCAATACAATAGGAACATCAATATTGACGATTTTGTTTTTTAAACCATACCATGCTGATTTATAATAATCCGAAGCGGAATAAAACACAACAGGGCAGGCCAGCAGAAACATTAATACTCTGAAAAGACCTTTATAATGCTCCATCCAGTAATCTTCCCCTCCTACGTATTCAGGAAAGGCCAGGAACATTCCGTTCCCAAATGCAAAACCTGCGATGGCAAATTTTACAAGAAGAGATTTGTCGAGATGGTCAACATTTTTTTCGGCTGTTTCAAGGCTGATTACCGGCTTATATCCCAGATTAGTTAAAAAATTAGCGAGCTCGCTGAGAGGTAAGTCTTTATGGTTAAAAGAGATTTGTAAGGTCTTTCTTGTGAAATTAACCTGTGAATATTTAATGTACTTATTTAAGGTATGCAGACTTTCCAATAGCCAGATACATGAAGAACAGTGGATGACAGGGATTTTGAATGTTACAAGGCTGGTATTGCCTTCAGAGAAGTCGGTGACCTTATCGAAAATTTCAGGGGTGTCCAGATAATCGAACTGAGTAGAGTTTTCATCACCCGGGCGAATTCCAGCACCCTTATTAAGCTCGTAAAAGTTACTTAAATTGTTCGAATTCAGAATTTCGTAAACAGATTTACATCCGTTGCAACAGAAAATCCTTTCATCAAACAAAATTCTCTCTTTTTCTATACCTTGACCACAATGAAAACAGTTCTCGCTCACCACCATAAAATATTGAACTACAAAATTATAACAATTTTTTTTGTTTATCGTGTTAAAAAGTTCTATTTTTGTGATAAATATCATATAAAATGCCGCAGGAACAACAGATAGCAATTGAAGAGAGGTTCGCCAAAGTTTTTAATGATAAATCATTTAAGGAAAGACTTTCTAGCGCAGATTTTGAAAAATATATTAATGGCAAAAAGAAATTAAGTTTTCAAAAACACGACACTATTTTTGAGGATGGAGAAACTCCAAAGGGAGTTTATGTCCTTGAAAAAGGTGCTGCCAAATTATCAAAATCAGGAGCGTTCGGAAAAGATCAGATTTTAAGATTTATCAAAGAAGGGGATATCATCGGCTATCGTTCTTTGCTTTGTGGAGAAAACTTCCAAGCCAAAGCCGAAGCTATGACGGATATTGAGTGTGTTTTTCTACCAGCAGATATCTTTATGTATCTCTTAGAGGTAGATCCACAGCTTTCTTTTGTCATGCTTCAGAAAATTTCATACGAATTGGGAGAATCTTCCAATACCATTACATTCCTTGCACAGAAAACGGTAAGAGAAAGGCTGGCTGAAATATTACTGCTTCTGGAGCAGAAGCTGGGGGTAGATCCGGAAGGCTTTATTAAAATTTCTCTGACAAGGGAAGAAATTGCCAATATTATTGGTACTGCCACAGAAAGTGCCATCCGTCTGATCTCAGAATTCAAACAGGACAGCCTGATTGAAGTAGACGGAAGAAATATCAAGATTTTAAATCACGACAAACTCATGAAACTCGGCCACGTAGTTTTATAAAAATCATACAAAATTTAAGTCGGCTGAAGGCCGACTTTTTAACTTTTAAAAATAGATAAATTATGTCTGTTCACTCTGAAATTAAAAAAGTTACGACTGAAACCTTGCGTAAAATGAAATTCGACAAGGAAAAAATAACAATGCTTACGGCCTATGACTTTACCACGGCAAAGATGGTAGATGCTGGCGGTGTAGATGCTATTTTGATTGGAGATTCTGCAGCAAATGTGATGGCTGGTTTTGAAACTACATTACCCATTACACTGGATCAGATGATTTATCACGCTCAAAGTGTGGTAAGAGGAACTGACAGAGCTTTGGTCATTGCAGATCTGCCTTTCGGAACTTATCAGAGTAACCCTGAAAAAGCATTGGAATCTGCAGTAAGAATGATGAAGGAAGGAGGTGCTCATGCCGTGAAAATTGAAGGAGGAAAAGAGATTTCTAAATCGATAAAGAAAATCGTGAACGCAGGAATTCCTGTAATGGGACATTTGGGATTAACTCCACAATCTATTTATAAGTTTGGAACCTATAAAGTGAGGGCAAAAGATGAAGCAGAAGCAGAAAAACTGATTGCTGATGCACAGCTTTTGGAAGAACTGGGATGTTTTTCTGTAGTTTTAGAGAAAATTCCTGCTGATCTGGCTAAAAGAGTAACGGAAAGTATTTCTATCCCTACTATAGGAATTGGCGCCGGAGCTGACTGTGACGGGCAGGTTTTGGTATATCATGATATGGTGGGAATGAATAAAGGCTTTAGCCCCAAATTCCTAAGAAGATACCTTGATCTTTATACTGAAATAACAGGAGCTGTTGCTCAATACGTAAAAGATGTAAAGACAGTAGAATTTCCAAACGAAAACGAAAGTTATTAATCTATGCAAAATCAACAACAATCTATCCAGGGAATTTTATCTATTGCCGCATTGGTATGCCTCGCTATAGGCTGGTTTAATCTTTTCTCCCCGGAAATCAATCATCTGCTGTCCCGAAAAGTTTTTTATGTCCTGATAGGAGCGAGTTTCTTTATTCAGGCACCCTTGCTTACGAATAAGAACTTTGTCTATGCTATGTATGCTGCTGCAGGGATTTGCGTCATCGGAGCTTTTATACCTGAAGATTCAACCCTTTCAGTACTTAAAACCATTGGTCTTTTGGGAGGAATTATTCTTTCACTGTCCAATAGAAGAAGATAGACTGAAGCATTATGAAGGAGCAGATTGTATATGAAGATAACCATCTTCTGGTGGTTAATAAAAAAGTCGGTCAACTGGTACAAGGAGACAAAACCGGCGATGAATCATTATTAGAATCTATAAAGAATTTTATAAAAATAAGAGATGCTAAGCCGGGGAATGTTTTTCTCGGCTTGGTTCATCGTATAGACCGTCCTACTTCAGGATTGGTAATCTATGCTAAAACGTCCAAAGCACTTTCCCGCCTTACTCAAATGGTGAAAAACCGTGAGGTCAAAAAGACATATTGGGCTGTGGTAGGAAAAGAAATGATTCCACAGAGTCAGAGGTTGGTTCATTACCTAAAGAAGAACGAAAAAAACAATAAAGCTATTGTTTTTCCAAAGGCAACAGAAGGAGCGAAAGAAGCTATTTTAACCTATCATGTTATTAAAACACTTGATAATTATATACTTCTTGAAATTGATCTGGAAACAGGCAGGCATCATCAGATTCGTGCCCAATTATCTAAAACGGGAATTCCCATCAAAGGAGACCTTAAATACGGGGCTCCCCGTTCCAATCCTGACGGAGGAATTAATCTTCATGCAAGGAAACTGGAGTTCATTCACCCGGTAACCAAAGAAAAGATTGAAATTACAGCACCCGTTCCGCAAAATGATGCAATCTGGAGAGCTTGTGAGGATTAAAAAACTTAAAAAACTACATGAAAATTCAATTATTATGCCTGGTCATACTAATGACTTTTGCATCCTGTTCCAGCAGTAATGACGAAATGTTAACAGAAAATACCCAACAAATAACTGTAGATCAGCCAAATAAAATATCCTGGAACTTTCCGGTTTTATCACCTAATGGGGTAGGAAATATGACAGACCCTAATATCTATTTTGAATATGATTCTCAGGGAAGGGTTGTTAAAAAAGTGGGAGGTTTTATATTTATTGATCCTAATACAGGATATAACTCTACACATTTTTCTAAAGACATTTATACCAGTGTTTCCTATAATGGGAATATAATTTCTATTTCTACATTCAGCAGTAGCCCTGACTATATTGTCCCAATCAATAAAAGAACATTTGAAGTTGACAATCAGGGAAGAATAATGAAATCTATTATTCCTTCAGTAGATAATCCGTATTTTGATAAACATCTGAATTATAGTTATGATTCATCTGGGAAACTCATTGAAATTTTAACAACGTTTCCAAACATGCCTTATGATCCGACTGATCCTGATGACTTTATTTGGACGATAGCTAAAAGATTTACTTATGATAATATAGGAAATCTGAAAAAATCTGTTGAAGTAGAAAGGCATAATAACGTTGATTTTTACATAGAAAATACAGTAGAGTTCAGTAATTTTGATACAGCCCCCAATCCTTTTAAAAAGCTGCAGATTTTTGAAGATTACTTTTATTTTTCACTATCAAAAAATAACTTTCAGAAAGAGGTAAAACTATATAACAGTGGAATTGGAGAATCAAAATGGGTGAATCAGTATGATTCTAATGGAAATGTAAAACTTTACTATTAAAAATAATAATTACAGATAAACAGGGCCATCTCAATTTTGAGGTGGTTTTTTGTGTAAGGAAAATTCAATTTTGCCCATTCTGAAAAAATACCTACCTTCGTCCCAGACTTTAGGGGTGTCTGTTGACCAACAGACTGAGACTTTACCCTTTGAACCTGATCTGGATTATACCAGCGTAGGGAAAAGCAGATGACTTTTGCTGTACATTCTATTTTACAATAATGGCCATTCCTAAAGTATATTAAAATTATTAGGAATGGAACTTATAATCAACCACACCCGAAAAACATTTGATATACTTCCCGACAATCTGGAAGCATTACTGGCTATGGAACTACCCGGAAAGAAAAAAGGGATTGCTGTAGCTGTAAACAACCGTATTATTCCACTGTCCGCCTGGGCAGAGACATTTCTTAAGGATAAAGATTCAGTTTTAATTATTACTGCCACTCAGGGCGGTTAATTTTCATATTTAATACCAATATTTATGGCTCATTCAATTACGTGTTCGCCATTTCCGAACTCAAAGAAAATCTATGTTGAAGGAACAATACATCCTATCAGTGTAGCAATGCGTGAAATAGCACTTAGTCCTACCAGGCTTACCAAAGGAGGCTTTGAAGACAATGCTCCTGTAACGGTTTATGATACTTCCGGTCCCTATACGGATGTCAATGCAGAAATTGATATTCAAAGAGGGCTTCCGAGAATAAGGGAACAATGGATTTTAGACAGAGAAGATGTAAATATCCTGAATGGAATCTCATCCGAATATGGAAAAGCCCGTTTAGCAGATTCACGGCTTGATGAGCTGCGTTTTTCTTATGATCATAAACCTAAAGTTGCCCGGGAAGGTAAAGAAATTACCCAGTTGTACTACGCAAAACAAGGAATCATCACCGCTGAAATGGAATATGTAGCCATTCGGGAGAACCAGCGTATTGAGCAGCTGGAAACGGTTTCAAAAGAGATGGCTTTCCAGCATCCTGGAAACAGTTTTGGCGCGAATACTCCGAAAACTAAAATCACTCCGGAGTTTGTAAGAGATGAAATTGCTGCGGGAAGAGCTATTATTCCCAATAATATCAATCATCCGGAAAGTGAACCGATGATTATTGGAAGAAATTTTTTAGTAAAAATTAATGCCAATATCGGAAACAGCGCTGTTTCTTCAAGTATCGATGAAGAGGTGGAAAAAGCAGTATGGGCCTGCCGATGGGGAGCTGATACCATTATGGACCTCTCCACAGGAAAGAACATTCATGAAACGAGAGAATGGATTATCAGAAACAGCCCGGTGCCTATCGGTACGGTTCCTATTTATCAGGCATTGGAAAAAGTAAAAGGAGTTCCTGAAGATCTTACATGGGAAGTTTTTAAAGATACTCTGATTGAGCAGGCAGAGCAGGGAGTTTCTTACTTTACCATTCATGCCGGAGTTTTGTTGCGATATATTCATCTGACAGTCAATAGAGTAACGGGAATTGTGTCCAGGGGAGGTTCTATCATGGCTAAATGGTGTCTTTTTCATCATAAAGAAAACTTTTTATATACTCATTTTGAAGAGATCTGTGAGATTATGAAGAAGTATGATGTGGCTTTTTCTCTTGGGGATGGCCTTCGTCCTGGATCTATTGCTGATGCTAACGATGCCGCACAATTTGCCGAACTGGAAACTTTAGGAGAACTTACAAAAATTGCATGGAAACATAATGTACAGGTAATGATTGAAGGTCCTGGCCACGTTCCAATGCATATGATTAAAGAGAATATGGATAAACAGCTGGAAGAATGCCATGAAGCTCCATTTTATACATTAGGTCCTTTGACAACGGATATTGCACCGGGTTATGATCACATTACTTCTGGAATCGGAGCTGCAATGATAGGATGGTTCGGATGTGCCATGCTTTGTTATGTAACTCCGAAAGAACACTTAGGTCTTCCGAATAAAAAAGACGTTAAAGATGGGGTTATTACTTATAAACTGGCTGCCCATGCTGCAGATTTGGCAAAAGGACATCCCGGATCACAATACAGGGATAATGCATTAAGTAAAGCAAGGTTTGAATTCAGATGGGAAGATCAGTTTAATCTTTCACTGGATCCGGATACGGCAAGAGCTTATCATGATGAGACTCTTCCGGCAGAAGGAGCGAAAATTGCCCATTTCTGTTCTATGTGCGGACCAAAATTCTGCTCCATGAAGATCACTCAGGAAATCAGGGAATCTGCAGAACAGGGAATGCTGGGCAAGTCTCAGGAATTTATCGAAAAAGGAAAGGAAATTTATATATGATCCTTGTTATTACTCCTGAACAGAACTTTCCCAATGAAGCTGAGATTATTAATCAGATGTTTCAGGAAGGTCTGGATTTACTTCATATCAGAAAACCCGGGATCAGCAAAAGTGAATTGACTGCTTTTATCAGCAATATTGACCAATTTTTTTATCCTCAATTGGTTCTGCATACGCATTATGAGCTGGGAAAAGAATATAATATATCACGGTTTCATTATAGAGAATCTGATCGGGAAGAAAAGAAATACAAACCTGTGGTGGAAGAGCATACAATATCAACCTCAGTACATGATATCAGAGCATATAACAGGTTAGAAAAAGAATGGGAATATGCTTTCATAAGCCCATTCTTTCCAAGTATCTCTAAAAAAGGATATGGTGAGAATACAACCGTTATGAAGGATATAAACTCCCGGAATAATGAGCATGTAAAACTGATTGCTTTAGGAGGTATTGATCCGAATAACATTCAGGAAGCTTTTGATGCCGGAGCAGATGGTGCAGCTTTGCTTGGTGGTGTTTGGGAGAGCAGGGAGCCATTGGAAGCTTTTATAAAATGCAGAAAGAAAATCTTTTTATAATTAAAAAAACAAATCCCTCTTTACCGGGATACATTTATAGTACCTATGGAAAAATTACAATATATATCACAGGGAAATACAAAAACAGAGCAGGAGCTTAATATCAGGAAAGCTCTGGACCATGGAATAAAATGGGTACAGGTCCGATGGAAAAATGCTCCCGAAAGAGAATTGATCAGTCTCTGTGAAATTTCAAAACAGCTATGTTTGGAATATCAGGCAGTTTCTATTATTAATGACAATGTACAATTAGCACAGGAGATTGATGCAGATGGTGTTCATTTGGGATTGAATGACGGATCTGTTGAAGAAGCAAGACTGGTTTTAGGAGAGCATAAAATAATCGGAGGGACGGCCAATACGATAGCTGATATTCTTCAAAGAATGCATGAGCCTTGTAACTATATTGGGTTGGGACCATTGAGATTTACAGCTACTAAAGAAAAACTGAGCCCCGTTCTGGGCTTTGAAGGGTATCAGAAGATTATTGATCACCTGAAAGAAAGATCCTTAGAGATTCCTAAAATATTTGCCATTGGCAGTGTTGCCCTTGAAGATATTGCACCATTGCAGCAAATCGGGATATACGGGATTTCGGTTTCAGGAGAAATTACAAAACAGCCATCCATTATTAACACATTAAAAAAAGCAATGGTATAAGAATGAATGTCTTAGGAAAAATAAATAGTAAAATATGAGTAATCAAAAATTGATAATAGCAGGCAGGACTTTTGAATCAAGATTGTTTTTAGGAACAGGAAAATTCGGAAGCCTTAGAGATATGACATCATCTGTTGTCGCATCAGGAACAGATATGGTGACCATGGCATTGAAAAGAATTGACGCGCAATCGGCAGAAGACGATTTGCTTGAATCATTAAGAGAAACCCATGTTCATCTTCTTCCTAATACTTCAGGGGCAAGAACGGCAAAAGAAGCCGTATTAGCCGCTCAGTTAGCCAGAGAAGCGCTGGAGACCAATTGGGTAAAACTGGAAATTCATCCAGACCCCAAATATTTGCTGCCTGATCCTATTGAAACATTGTATGCTACGGAAGAGCTTGCAAAACTGGGATTTATAGTGATGCCTTACATCCATGCAGATCCCGTTTTATGTAAGCGTCTTGAAGATGTAGGAACAGCAGTGGTTATGCCTTTAGGAGCACCTATCGGAACCAATAAAGGACTGAGAACATTAGATTTTTTAGAAATTATCATCAGCCAAAGTAATGTACCTGTTGTTGTAGATGCAGGAATTGGAGCACCTTCTGATGCAGCAAAAGCAATGGAAATGGGGGCAGATGCTGTCCTTGTGAACACGGCTATTGCTGTAGCCAGAAATCCTGTTAATATGGCAGTTGCATTTAAAGAAGGAGTGATTGCCGGAAGAAGAGCCTTTGAATCCGGATTAGGAGCAATTGCCCACCATGCAGAAGCTTCAAGTCCCCTTACTTCGTTTTTATTTGAATAAAACCAGAATATGAAAAGCTTTAAAGATGTTTTTGAGCAATTTCAATGGGATGAGGTAAAAAATAAGCTTGAAAAAGTGAGTCTGTCTGATGTTCAAACCAGCCTTCAGAAAAAGAATAAAACCCTTGAAGACTTTCTGAATCTGCTTTCTCCGGCTGCGGCTTCAGAATTGGAACAGATGGCAAGAATGACGCAGGTCTTAACCCAGAAACGGTTTGGTAAGACCATTCAGTTATATGCACCATTGTATCTCAGCAATGAATGTCAGAATATCTGTACCTATTGTGGCTTCAGCCTGGATAATAACTTAAAGAGGAAAACATTATCCGATACAGAACTCATGGTAGAAGCTTCGGTACTGAAGTCTATGGAAGTGAATCATGTATTGCTGGTAAGCGGGGAAGCTCATAAAATAGTGGGAGTTCCCTATTTTCAGAATGCGGTCCGCTTATTAAAGCCGCATTTTTCCAATATTTCTATTGAAGTACAGCCTTTAATGGAAGAAGAATATAAACTCTTGCATGAAGAAGGGGTCCATTCAGTATTGGTATATCAGGAGACTTATCATCAGGAAATATATAAAGAATACCATCCGAAAGGAAAGAAATCCAATTTTGATTTTCGCCTGGATACCCCGGATAGGATAGGAAGGGCCGGTATTCATAAAATAGGACTGGGCGTTCTGCTGGGGCTGGAAGATTGGCGGGTAGACAGTTTTTTCAATGCACTGCACATAGATTATCTTCAGAAGCAGTACTGGAAAAGTAAATTTTCAGTTTCATTTCCAAGACTGAGACCCGCAGAGGGAATTATTGAACCTAATTTTATCATGGAAGATAAGGATCTGCTTCAACTGATCTGCGCCTACAGAATATGGAATGAAGACCTTGAAATTTCAATCTCAACCAGGGAAAATGAAGTTTTCAGAAATAATATTGTATCTCTGGGGGCTACCGCGATGAGTGCCGGATCAAAAACCAATCCCGGAGGATATTCTGTAGATAAAGGATCTTTGGAACAGTTTGAAACCAGTGATGAACGAAGTATGGAGGAGATCAGGAATATGATTAGAAAATCAGGCTACGACCCGGTTATGAAAGACTGGGATTCCATATATAGCGGTTTTTAAATAGTAAATATGTTAATGATTAACGATGAAAAACGAAGATATATTTGCGAGATACAGCCGCCAGATCTTTATTGAGGAAATAGGATTGGAAGGACAAAAGAAAATAATGGCTTCAAAAGTCCTTGTTATAGGAGCAGGAGGCTTGGGAAGTCCTGTTATCCAGTATTTGGCTGCCGCTGGAGTAGGTACATTAGCGGTAATGGATTTTGATCATT
The DNA here is from genome assembly GCF_918698085.1 of Chryseobacterium sp. Bi04. GTDB lineage: Bacteria > Bacteroidota > Bacteroidia > Flavobacteriales > Weeksellaceae > Chryseobacterium. The sequence goes on along the minus strand of NZ_CAKKLP010000001.1, from coordinate 106,096 downwards.
TGGAGCTTCACAACCTAAACCGGCAGGTAATCCATAATGAAAATAATATAGGAATGCCTAAAGTAAAAAGTGCAGAAATATATGTGAAAAACATCAATCATCAGGTAGCGTTTATGGGGCTCAACGAGAAAATTAATGCTTCAAATGCAGAACATGTGCTGTCCCAATATGATGTAGTAGTAGATGGTTCCGATAATTTCTCAACAAGATATCTGGTGAATGATACCTGTGCAAAGCTGGGAAAAACATTGGTTTATGGGAGCATTCTTGGCTTCTCAGGACAGCTGGCTGTATTCAATCATAAAGGAAGCAAAAACCTGCGCGATCTGTTTCCGGAGCCTCCTTTTGATGAAGATATGGCGGATTGTGACAGCCTTGGAGTATTAGGCGCTTTACCGGGAATAGTCGGAAGTATGATGGCTCTTCAGGTTCTGAAAATTATCACAGGGCTTCCCGTGAATCTGAACCAGCTAACACTCATTGACACATTGGATTGGAGGTTTCAAACACTGGATTTTTAAGTGTCCAGATTGTTTTAATTCAATAGGAGTGGGCTTTAGCCCATTTATCAATAACATATCATTTCCATTGGCTTTAGCCGAAACTTATGTTCCCATCAATCACGCAGAGATCTGTTGTATCAGGTAAAAAGCGGACGAGAGATAAAAAAGAGACTGTGATTATTTCACGGTCTCTTAATTTTTTAACAAATTTATTTATTGTCCTTGCTGCATGACGCCGGTATCTTCTTTTTTAGTTTGGTTTAAGATATTGGGATCTTCTTTTGCCAGTTTGTTTCTGGTAGGAATTTTATAATTAATTGAAAAACCGAAGTTTCTTGAATCATATTTAGACCGTATCATAACCCTTTCTCCTTCAGGTGGGCTGGAATAAGCCTGCATCACCTGGCTGTTGAAAATATCATTAGCAAATATGGAAACTGTAAGGCGCTTGTCCAAAAACTTTTTAGTAAGCGTGATATTAAGGGAGTTATTAAACGGCTTATCTGCTGTAAAATAGAAATATCCTCCTTTGGGTGTTAAATAGCTGTAATTAACATTCATATTGATTTCCTTAGGAAGGATAATTTGAGTCATCACATTAAAAATCCAGAACCCTTTATTGTTGAGGTTATCAATGTCATGTTTCTGATATCCTGCATACAGATACATGAAGTTGATTTTATCAGGATTAAAATTAAACTTCATGATTTCACTCATCGGTTTGCTGAATATCATAAACGGAATAGGGAGACCCACGTTGAAATTGTGGATTTTCATAGTAGAAATATTGATCTGCTCATTGTACAGATTTTTACCGTCTTTTCTGATGATCTGTGCTACCTGGTTGCTTGCTGAACTTACGCTGTATCCGATAAATGCATAATCAAATGCAGAAACCTTAAGCTCATAATTATCAAAAATGGTAGGCTGAAGATTCGGATTACCGGTTATTTGAGTATTGGGACCTGCAAACGTAGTGTTGTTTGGGTTAAGAGCAGAAATACTCGGTAAACTGATTTTCCTGTTATAATTTGCCGCAACATACACCTGATTCATCATGCTGTACTGAATGCTGGCATTCGGGAAAAGCTTAAACTTATTAAAAGGAATTAAATCATCCTGAACCAGCTTTTTATCTTTGTTAATGTACCTTGTTACTCCGGAAATATCATAGTTTTCAGCACGCGCACCTAATGTAAAGTCAAACTTCTTAAGTTTTGCCTGAAATTCCAAATAGGTAGATGCCGTTTGTCTTTGATACTCTAAATTGGTCAATCCAAAACTTTTAGTATCATAATCCTGTCTTTCATACAATCCTCCTGCGCTTATTTTTCCACCATCAAGAAGTTTAATAGGCTGTGCATAATCTACCTTGAAATTGGCTATTCTCATATCCGATTTGTTATTGAGAATATCATTACCTCCTGCATGGGTAAAAGTTGTACCATTTTCTGTATAAAAACCTTCCCGAAAGAAATTATCCTGAGAAAACCTGGTATCAGACTTTGTATAGCCAAACTGAAAATCCAGTTTTTGAGACTTATCTGCGAAACGCTTTTGATAGGTTACTACAGCTTCCTGCCTCAGGCTGTTGGTACGTGCTGCATCAAAAGCCTCGAACCGGGCTTCTTTATAAACATCAGGATCCTGACTGACAAGGAGATCGGCAAGACCATTACTTAGAGTATAGTTATCATTATTATTGTGGTAAATGTCGTAGTTAAGCAATAATCTGTCTTGGCCAAGCTCAAAGGTTACTCCTGATTTTGCGAAATACCCGCGGGCATATCGGTCTGTATTTCCAGACAGAAGGTTATCTTGTTGAGTATTGAGCATACTTTCACGATAGTTTTGCCCAATATTAAGCTGCCATCCGAAGAGTTTATTTCTGGCGTTGAGGTTAAGAGAGTTGGTTACTCTGTTTCTGTACTTATCATAGTTTGTGAACGTATAATTCCCGGAATAAGTAGCCGTTAAATACTTATTGGCATTTTTATTCGTAACAATATTCATGATGGCTCCTCCGGAGGTTGCCGGAAATTCTGCGCCGGGTTGGGTAATCACTTCAATTTTCTCTACAGAATTGGCGGGCATGCCCTCAAGAAATGAGTTTAATTCATTAGAAGTAATATTTAAAGGCCTTCCGTTAAGATAAACATCAAGCATTTTTCCCTGATACATCATTCCTGCGATGTCTGTGGCTACAAGCCCCGGAAGCTTTTTAATCCCTTCCAAAACATTCCCGTTGTTGAGCTGAGGCTGTTCAGAGAAATCAAAAACAGTACGGTCAGCTTTTTGTTCAACGGCTTTTTTAGTTTTGGTGATCACTACACCGTCGATTTGTTTTTCTTTAGGCTGGTTATTATTTTTTTCCTGAGAAAAAATAATAACTGAGCTTACAAGTGATAAAGCGAATACCGTTTTTTTCATAATGTTTTTTACTACTATTCCGTTAGACGCTCAAAAAGAGAATTTGTTACGATAAAATGGTGAAAATTAATTTTTTATATCAAATATTTTTTATATATCCTTCCAAAAGCCCTAATATCAGGCAAATTTCATTATTGTGCACGGTTTTTTTCATCAAAATTAATTTTTCTTTCATCACTTTTCAGCTTCTGGTTTCCAAAATTATAGGTGATGCTTAACACCATTCTTCTGGCGTCCCAATAATTATTGAAAGACTGTGTATTATCGTAGAAATACATAGTTGCTTTATATCCGGATTGTTCTGAAAGTTTCCGATAAAAATCGGACCCTCCATTTTTCTCTTCACAATTTTAAAAATCAGAGGATGAAAGATACAGCGTCCGGAATAGGTATTGAGAATGTGAAAAAGAGACTGGAAATTCTTTATCCTCAGAAATATGAACTGAATATAAAAGACTCAGAAACAGAATTTATAGTAGATTTAAAGATTGACTTACGAGATGAATACAATTAAATGCGTCGTTGTAGATGATGAGCCCCTGGCCATATTTCTCCTTGAAAACTATATCCGGAAGATCCCTTTTTTTGAACTGGTATTTTCTACCGAGAATCCTATACTGGCTTTGGAATATAGTAAAGATAATGATTCAGACCTTATTTTTTTAGATATTCAGATGCCGGAGCTTACAGGGATTAATTCATGAAAATTGTGGGAGTCAGGCAAAAATATATTTTAACGACTGCTTATTCGGAATATGCACTGGAAGGATACGAGCATAACATCATTGATTATCTGCTGAAGACTGTTTCTTTTGACCGGTTTCAAAAAAGTGCTCTAAAAGCCAGAGAGCGTTTCTCCGTTAATGAGAAAAAAGATTCCCATTTCTTTGTCAAGTCTTCCGGACAGCAGCATCGTTTGCTCTTTAATGATATTCTTTATATTGAGAGCATTAAAAAAGGTGATGCTTTCCAAGCAGGAAATTCCAATAGGAGATAATTACAGAGTAAACCTTATGGAAAAACTGAAATAAAAAGACGGCTTCAACAGAAGCCGTCTTTTATAGTAATCTAACAAGTAATCTTAATTTTCCTGTTGTTTAATCAGGTTCAGTGCAGAACCAGCCTTAAACCACTCGATTTGTTGGTCGTTATAAGTATGGTTGGCCATGATAATGTCTTTAGTTCCGTTAGCATGAACGAATTCTAATGTCAATTGTTTTCCTGGAGCAAACTGATCAAGATCTAAGAAATTAACCGTGTCATCTTCTAAGATTTTGTCATAATCAGCTTCATTAGCAAAAGTTAATCCAAGCATACCTTGTTTTTTAAGGTTGGTCTCGTGGATTCTCGCGAATGATTTTACCAGTACGGCTTTTACACCAAGGTGTCTGGGCTCCATGGCAGCATGTTCTCTTGAAGAACCTTCACCATAGTTTTGATCCCCTACAACAATAGTTGGAATACCTGCCGCTTTATAAGCTCTTTGTACAGCCGGAACTTCACCATATTCACCGGTGATTTCGTTTTTCACGTGGTTAGTTTCCATGTTGTAAGCATTTACAGCTCCAATCAACATATTATTTGAAATATTGTCAAGGTGACCTCTGTATTTCAACCATGGCCCAGCCATAGAAATATGGTCGGTAGTACATTTTCCGAAAGCTTTGATCAATACCTTGGCCCCTTCAATATTTTTACCGTCCCAGGCAGGGAATTCTTCCAATAGCTGAAGTCTGTCTGAAGTAGGGCTTACATTTACCACAATACCAGATCCATCTGCTGATGGAGCCTGATAGCCATTGTCATCTACTGCAAATCCTCTTGCAGGAAGCTCAGAACCTTTAGGCTCATCAAGTTTTACCTGCTCACCAGCTTCATTGGTTAGTGTGTCAGAAATTGGGTTGAAGTCTAATCTACCGGATATTGCCACGGCAGCTACCATTTCCGGAGAAGCTACAAAAGCGTGAGTATTTGGGTTACCGTCAGCTCTCTTTGCAAAGTTTCTGTTGAAAGAGTGGATGATAGAGTTTTTCTCACCTTTATCAGCTCCTTCTCTGTCCCATTGTCCAATACATGGTCCACAGGCATTCGTGAAAATTCTTGCATTTTCAAATTTTCTGAAAGAATCTAAGAAACCGTCTCTTTCAGCGGTAAATTTTACCTGCTCAGAACCTGGATTGATCCCTAAAATAGCTTTAGGTTTTACACCTTTTGCTACTGCATCTTCAACAATAGAGGCAGCTCTTGATAAATCTTCGTAAGAAGAGTTGGTACAAGAACCGATAAGAGCCCATTCCACTTCTATTGGCCATCCGTTTGCTTCAGCTTTCGCTCTGAATTCAGCGACAGGAGTTGCCAAATCCGGAGTAAAAGGTCCGTTTAAATGGGGTGTTAATTCAGAAAGGTTGATTTCGATTAATTGATCAAAATAGTGTTCCGGGTTTGCATATACTTCAGCATCACCTGTTAAATGTTCAGCAATTTTGTCAGCTGCATCTACAACATCCTGTCTTCCTGTTGCAGCTAAATATCTTCTCATGGAATCATCATACCCGAAAGTGGAAGTCGTAGCCCCGATTTCAGCACCCATGTTACAGATAGTACCTTTACCTGTTGCAGAAAGAGATTCTGCACCTTCACCGAAGTACTCTACAATACATCCTGTTCCTCCTTTTACAGTAAGGATTCCCGCTACTTTCAGGATTACATCTTTTGCAGAAGTCCAGCCGGACATTTTACCGGTCAGTTTTACGCCGATAAGCTTGGGCATTTTAAGTTCCCATGCCATTCCCGCCATTACATCTACTGCATCAGCACCACCTACACCGATAGCAACCATTCCCAGACCTCCTGCATTTACTGTATGAGAGTCTGTACCGATCATCATCCCTCCAGGGAATGCATAGTTTTCTAATACTACCTGGTGAATAATACCTGCGCCGGGCTTCCAGAAACCTATTCCGTATTTATCACATACAGAACTTAGAAAGTTGAATACCTCGGAGTTTTTGTTGATACCTTCCTGCAAATCTTTATCAGCACCTACTTTCGCCTGGATCAGGTGATCTGCATGAGCAGTTGACGGGACAGCTACTTTCGCTTTTCCTGCCTGCATGAATTGCAAAAGTGCCATCTGTGCAGTTGCATCCTGCATGGCTACTCTATCTGGTGCAAAGTCTACATAAGAGTTTCCTCTTTCATGTGCCTGTGTAGCATTTCCTTCCCAAAGGTGGGTGTAAAGGATTTTTTCTGAAAGGGTAAGAGGTTTTCCCACGATCTGTCTTGCTGCTGCAATTCTTTCAGGGTAACGCTCGTACACTTTTTTGATCATATCAATATCAAAAGTCATATCTAAATTTAGTTTTTGTTCTTTTTCCGTTAATGCTTCTTCCTCTGATTTTGAGAGAAAACTGCTTGCAAATACATCAAAAAATGTTCCTATAATTTATAAATGAGGACATTTCTGATGCTAAATCAAGAGATTTTATAACTTTCAATTTAAGAAAAAATAGAATTTATTTTATCGGTTTTCTTGAAAAAAAATTGTATTACTCTTAAAATAGAAGTATTCTAAACAAAAAAATGAGAGATTTTAATCCTGGCAGGACTAAAATCTCTCAATTCTATACTTTTTAAAACTGTTGTCAAGCCTGTTAATGACCCACCTGAACCAATTCCTTAATAGGTGGAGCAAACTTAGTAAGGTCAATACCTTCAACTGCAGTTTTATATTCATCGATATTAGGAATACGTCCGATAATAGCTGAAAGAACAACTACCGGTGTAGAAGCTAATAAAGATTCTCCTTTTTTACGTTCAGAATCTTCAACCACTCTTCCCTGGAAAAGACGGGTTGACGTTGCCAACACGGTATCTCCTTTAGCCGCCTTTTCCTGGTTACCCATACAAAGGTTACATCCGGGACGCTCAAGGTACATTACATTTTTATATTCTGTACGGGCCTCGCCTTTAGGAGCCTTATCATCAAATTCAAAGGCTGAATATTTTTCTAACAGTTCCCAGTCTCCTTCTGCTTTTAATTCATCAATGATGTTATAGGTGGGTGCTGCCACTACAAGAGGAGCATTAAATTCTACTTTACCTTGTTGCTTTTCAATATTTCTAAGCATTTGAGAAACAATTTTCAAATCTCCCTTGTGAACCATACATGATCCTACGAAACCAAGATCTACTTTTTTCTCTCCTCCATAATAAGAAAGGTCCCTGATGGTATCGTGAGTATATCTTTTAGAAACATCATCATTGTTCACATCCGGGTCAGCTATCATTGGTTCAACGATGATATCAAGATCAACCACCACTTCAGCATAATATTTAGCATTAGCATCAGGGGTTAAAGCTGGTTTTTCGCCAGATCTGATCTCTGCAATTCTTTTATCAGCTTTATTAATTAATCCCTGAAGAACCTTATTGTGATTATCCATACCTTTATCAATCATGATCTGGATTCTGCCTTTTGCAATTTCCAATGATTCAATTAAAGTATTGTCTTCAGAAATGTTGATCGAAGCTTTTGCCTTCATCTCTGCAGTCCAGTCTGTAAATGTAAATGCCTGGTCAGCAGGAAGTGTTCCGATATGAACCTCAATGATTCTACCCTGGAATACATTTTCACCTCCGAATTGTTTTAGCATTTGAGCCTGTGTTGCATGAACAACATCACGGAAATCCATGTGTTCTTTCATATTTCCTTTGAAAGTTACTTTCACAGACTCTGGAATTGGCATAGATGCTTCTCCGGTAGCCAGTGCAAGGGCTACTGTTCCTGAATCAGCTCCAAAAGCCACCCCTTTAGACATTCTTGTGTGGGAGTCTCCACCAATAATGATGGCCCATTCATCTACCGTAATATCATTAAGAACTTTGTGAATTACGTCAGTCATAGCATGATATTCCCCTTTAGGGTCACGAGCTGTGATCAATCCGAATTCGTTCATGAATTTCATTAGTTTCGGGATATTTGCCTGTGCTTTTTTATCCCATACTGAAGCTGTGTGACATCCTGATTGGTATGCACCGTCAACAATTGGAGAAATTACTGTAGCCGCCATAGATTCAAGCTCCTGAGAAGTCATAAGACCTGTTGTGTCCTGAGACCCAACGATATTAACTTCTACACGAACGTCTGAACCTGCGTGCAACACTTTTCCAGGTGTTGTTCCCACAGCATTTCTGTTGAAGATTTTTTCTACAGCTGTAAGACCTTGCCCTTCATGAGAAATTTCTTTTGATGGAGCAAAAACAACCGGAGCTTCAACTCCCAGAAGCAGAGCTGCAAACGTCTGTAATTTTTTACCAAATACGATAGCGTAAGATCCACCAGCCTTAATGAATTCCATTTTCTGAGGGGTCAATGCCTTAGAAATGTCAATAAGCTCCTGGTCTCCGTTATATAATTTTTTCTCTTTTATATTAATAGTAAGAACTGTTCCTGTGGCAACAGAATAAGCCTGCTCCAGAATAGGTTCTCCATTTTCATTACGAACCGCATTTCCATCTGCATCCAGCTTTTTCACCCAGTTCTTAAGGTCGATACCAATACCACCTGTAACATCAACAGTGGTAAGGAAAATTGGAGAAATACCGTTTGTTCCCCCTACAATAGGAGCAATATTTACAAATGGCACATATGGACTTGCTTGTTTACCTGTCCAAAGAGCAACATTGTTTACTCCGGACATTCTTGATGAGCCTACACCCATTGTTCCTTTTTCAGCAATAAGCATAACGCTTGCGTCAGGATGTTTAGCCTGTAAAGCCTTGATCTCTTCCTGAGCCTGAGGCGTGATCATACACTTACCATGAAGTTCACGGTCTGATCTTGAGTGAGCCTGATTTCCCGGAGATAGTAAATCCGTTGAAATGTCTCCTTCACCAGCGATGAAGGTCACCACTTTAATTTCTTCAGCTACCTCTGGAAGTTTAGTGAAGAATTCAGCCTGCGCATAGCTTTCCAGGATTTCTTTTGCGATTTCGTTACCACTAGTGAATGCTTCCTTTAGACGGTTAGTATCTGCTTCATAAAGGTAGACTTGCGTCTTAAGCACTTTTGCCGCTTCTTTTGCAATAACTGCATCATTACCTAAAGCGAGATCTAACAGTACTTCAATAGAAGGACCTCCTTTCATGTGAGATAACAATTCAAAGGCATAAGCCGGTGATATTTCTTCTACTACGGATTCACCCAGAATGATCTCCTTTAAAAATTTAGCTTTAACACCCGCTGCACTTGTTGTTCCCGGCAAAGTGTTGTAAATGAAAAATTTAAGAGAATCTGTTCGATCTGCATTACCTGAATCTTTAATTTGTGCAATGATTTCGCTTAGTAATTCAGCACCATCAATTGGCTTTGGATGAAGCCCCTGGTTTTTTCTTTCTTCAATCTCTTTGATGTAATCCTTATAAATATTCATAATAGAAGTCTTTCTCTTTTAAAGGTAGATATATGAAACAGCTGTTAATACTGTCACTCCTTTTGACCGGTCTGTATAAATAACATTTTGAGTTTCCGCATTTTGGATATGCGATATAGTCCGGAGAAAAGCAAGTATAATCTACGAGTTTTTTTAAAGTTTTAAAATTATCAAACAATTCAAAATGTTCCCAAAATTACGAATTTTTACTATTTTATGGGAATGAATTTATTTAGATTCTTTATAAATATGAATTTGATAAATTCTATATTTGGCCGTAATTTTGCAGACAAATGACGAGTATGAAAAATATCCTGAATGTTTTGTGCATTTTTATTTCGATTTCCATTTTCTCACAGACCAAATCTGTGAAGAAATTGGCTGTTAAAAATGTTGCAAAAACCACGGTGAAGAAAGGAAGTACAGTGACAAAGCCTAATCCTGATCTGGTAGTTATTAATAAGGATCTTCCTCTTCTTATTCCTAAAAAGAAAGAAGATAAATTTGGATATGTCAACCAAAACGGGAAATTTATTATCCAGCCGGAATATCATATTGCTGTGTTTTTTTATGAAGATTGTAATCTTTTAAATTCTCCGAATGAAAAAATCAGAAAATTTGGGACGAAAAACTATGCAACAGTAGAGAAAGATATGATTTCTTACCGAATTGATGCCAAAGGAAAAAAAGTATATCAGTTCAAAGACTCAGATCTTGGAAAATGTAAGTTTGGAGACTACAAACAGCAGTTATTTCAGGCTTACGTTCTGAATGGATTTTACGGGATCATTGAAAAATCAAAATTCGTCAATGCCGCGGACTATAGAGATTATCAGATTTACCCTCAATATCAATACCTGTACATCATGGAAGGTGATGATGTGGCAGATCCCATGATCGTGGCTTCCCAGAATGATAAATTTGGGGTAATAGATGTGAATAATAAAGTGATTGTTCCTTTCGAATATTCCAATATAAAAAGAAATTTCAGCTGGAAACTGGGCAAAATGTTTGAAGTAACCAAGGACGGCAAAGAATATTATTATATTGACGCAAATAATAAAACCTACTAGTGATGAGCTATGAGTCGTAATCTGATAATCTACCATATTTTCTAAAACAAAAAACTTTCTATCTTAAGTCACCTACCCACATCCCGTACCTGATTCTCACATCTCGTATATTTTTTGTAATTTTGCAGCTGAAATAAAGGGGTGCTTTAACAGGCTGAGATTATACCCAATGAACCTGGAACAGGTAATGCTGTTTAGGGACACACCGACTGTTATAAGTCGAAATGTATAATATCTTATCGATCCCCTTTTATTCATTAAATGTTAAAGATTTATAGAATGAAAGGATTATTTTTTTTAGGGCTTACCGTAGGCTCAGCAGCCTTTATGCAGGCTCAACATAAGGACTCTCTGAAGATAAGAGAGATTGAAGGGGTAAATTTCACCAAGAGACTTCCGGTTGCGAAGGAGATTATTAATGTTCAGAAAGACTTAGACGGAAAAAACCTCGGTCAGGACCTTCCTATTCTTTTAAAAAATCAAACCTCGGTTATTGCTACTTCAGATGCTGGTAATGGCGTGGGGTATACCGGTTTTAGAATTCGTGGGGTATCAGGATCAGCAATTAATGTAATGATGAACGGGGTTCCTTACAATGATTCTGAAAGCCAGGGTACATTTTTCGTAAATGTTCCGGATCTTACAAGTTCTGCTTCACAGATTGTCATTCAAAGAGGTGTGGGAACTTCCAATAATGGAGTTTCTGCTTTTGGGGCAAGTATCAATGTGATCTCAAAGGAGCCGGAAGAAAAGTTTTATTTTAAAACAGATGATAGCTACGGTTCTTTTAATACCTATAAATATTCAGCTGAAATAGGTTCCGGAAAGTTCTGGAAGAATCGTCTTTCCGTGATGGGAAGATACACCCGTATTCATTCTGATGGATATATAGACCGGGCTTCATCAGACTTACATTCTTACAATTTTACGGCCTTATTTGAAGAAGGGAAAACAAAAATACGTTTAATGGCTTTTGGTGGAAAAGAAAAAACCTATCAGGCCTGGGGCGGGATTAGCCGGCAAATGTGGGAAACAAACCCTAAATTTAATGGTTCAGGGGCTATCTATGATGCCAGCTGGGAGAATGTTGTAGGATTCTATGATAATGAGACAGATAATTACAGACAGAATCATTATCAGTTGCTTTGGGAGCAAAAGCTAAATGATCGCTGGAATCTGGAAACAACTTTTCATTATACCAAAGGGAAAGGGTACTATGAAAATTATAAACAGGAAAATACTTTTTCAAGATATAATCTCCCTGATATTATTGAAAACGGACAAACCATTAAATATTCAGATTTTATCAGAAAAAAATGGCTGAATAATGACTTTTACGGAGTAGTTTCAACGCTTTACGGGAAGTTTGAAAATCTTGATTTAAATTTTGGAGCAGTGGCCAACCAGTATTACGGAAGACATTTTGGAAATGTTACCGGCGTATTTTATCCGCAGATTGATAAAAGCGAATATTACAGAAACCGTTCTGTAAAGAATGAAGTCTCAGGATTTGCAAAGGCTTTGTTTACAATGGATGATTTTGAATTTTTCGGTGATTTACAGCTTAGAAATATCAGTTACAATACCAAGATTTTAATGGCTGGAGACAAAGAAGGTGCAGATCTTGATAAAAACTGGCTGTTTTTTAATCCAAAAGCTGGGGTAAATTACAGAATCAGCGGAGGCAAGGTATTTTTATCATATGCCCATGCCCATCGTGAGCCAAACAGGGAAGATATAATGTCTAACCATGATATTAAACCTGAAAAGCTTCATGACTTTGAAGCCGGTCTGGAAAAGCAATTTGGATTTTTATCCTTTACAGCAAACATTTATTATATGTACTATGTCAATCAGTTAGTGTTGAATGGAGAGCTTAGTAATGTGGGGGCATTTATCAGAACCAACTCAGGAAAGAGCTACAGAAGAGGGATGGAAATCGGAGCATTGGCAAAATTATCAAAACAATGGGAAGTTTCAGGAAATGTAAGCTTAAGCCAGAACAGAAATCAGGATTTCAATGTCAAGAATGGAGAAGTGCCAGTAAACCTGGGAAATACTCAAATTTCATTCTCTCCGGATGTAGTTGCCAATCTAGGGTTAAAATTTAATCCAACTCAAAATTTCCAGTTTGCCCTGATGAATCAGTATGTTGGAAAACAGTATCTTGATAATACAGAAGATAAAAATTTCGAGCTTAAAGATTATTTCCTGACAGATTTTAATGCACAGTATCAATTTAAAATTGCTAACAATGATATTGCATTGAAGTTATTGGTCAATAATCTGTTCAATAAAAAATATGTTAACAATGGTTCCGTATATGAGGGAGCGCCTTATTATTTTTCGCAGGCAGGAACAAACTTTATGTTTGGAATCAGCTGGAAAATTCAATAATGTGTAATGAGTTGTGATAAAGAATTATAGAATTGTATAGTGAGTTATGTTTACAGCCTAATCTGATTTTGAATTTTATACAATAGCTTTTGTAGTTAAAAGGTATTATAGGTAACGTTATCCCTATTTTAATAGATAATAGACAAAAGACTGTTCCGGCGGTCTTTTTTTATATAGGATTAAATGTCTTAAAAAGTCATGAAAAAGTTATAAATTTGCTGCCAAATGAATATTTCAGCATATATTTTAGAATACTTGAAACAATTTGGAACTGCTACAGTTCCAGGCTTTGGCGTGTTTTCCCTGAAAAATTCTAAGGCCATTATTAATTCTGAAAATGGGAGTATACTTCCGCCAGCCAGTCAGATTGATTTTACCATAGATTATGAAGTACAGTCTGAAGAGCTGATTGCTTTTATAGCCGGACAAAAACAAATGTCTTTGGAGGCTTCCAGAAGCGATCTTAAGATCCAGACTGATTTTTGGAAGAAAAAACTTCAGGCAGAACAGATTCTTGAAATTCAAAATCTTGGAAACATTTTCATTGAAGAAGGGCATACCCATTTCAAGGGAAAAAGAATAGAATCAGGACATCCCGATTTTTATGGATTAGAAGAAATCAGGTTTTCAGATATCAATAATGGAGAGAAAGTACAAGCTTCAGAAAACAGGGAAAAGGACTATAAATTCAAGAAAACAATCCTCTGGATTTTTCTGCTGATTATTCCGGTGGCGGGAATCCTTTACCTGGCCTATGCTAAACAGGAGTTTATTTTTGGAAAGAAATCCTTTAATAATGTTTCTGTACAGACTTCTACCCATAGAATTGTGAAAGATACAGTAAAAGTGGTAGCCCATACCCCGGAAATGGCTGTTTCAGATTCCCTGAAAAAAGATTCATTAGTAAAACCTGCCGTAAAAGGAACAAAACCTGCTCCGGCTGCCCGAAACAACACTAAGACTAGATGGCAAAAATAAAAAAAGCGTCAGAATCTCTGACCATTATGACTAACATTGTTCTTCCGAACGAAACAAATTCTTTAAGAAACCTTTTTGGTGGTGAGCTTTTAGCAAAAATGGACCGTTGCGCGTCTATTTCTGCAGCAAGACACTGTGAAAGAAGAGTGGTAACAGCTTCTGTAAATCACGTTTCCTTTAATCATCCCATTCCGGAAGGTGGAGTGGTAGTCCTGGAATCTAAAGTTTCCAGAGCATTTTCCACTTCTATGGAAGTGTATGTGGATGTATGGCTGGATGATCCGATCAATCAGAAGAAAATTCACACCAATGCGGGTATTTATACTTTCGTTGCAGTAGATGAATTTAACCGTCCTATTCCTATCCCGGAAATGGTTCCGGAAACAGAAGAGGAAAAAGAAAGATTTGCTGCGGCATTCCGTAGAAAAGAACTTTCTTTAATTCTTTCCGGAAGAATGAAACCGCTGGAGTCTGTAGAGCTTAAAAAATTATTTCAGGAGCCACAAGAGCCAAAGAAGGATAAAAAATAAAACATATAAAAACACAAATATCACAAATGCCTGGCACAAATTCTCACAAATGATTGATGCCCGTCAAGATGAAAAATACTAAAAATGGATATTTCTGAAAATGATATATCAAGAATTGTTTACGAAGCAGGATATCTGGTTCATAAATCTTTAGGTCCCGGACTTTTAGAAAGTGCATATGAAGAATGTATGTTTTATGAACTGAATAAGCATGATCTTCTTGTAGAAAAACAAAAGCCGATGCCCTTGATTTATGATGAGGTAAAACTGGATGTAGGCTATAGACTCGATTTTCTGATTGAGAAAAAATTTGTATTAGAAATAAAGTCTGTAGAAGCTTTAAACGATGTCCACTTAGCTCAGATACTTACTTATCTTCGGCTGAGTAACTGTAAACTTGGAATGTTGATTAACTTTAATACTCTTCAATTTAAAAACGGAGTAAAAAGAGTGATCAATGGTACATTATAATCTGTGTTAGTTGTGAAAATAATTTGTGTCATTTGTGTTTAAGCTATGAAAATACTTCTTTTAGATAAAAATCACCCTCTTATTACCGAACAGCTTCTGGCCAGGAGCTTTATTTTGGAAGAAGATTTTACTTCTTCTTATGATGAGGTTTGCCATAAAATCGAACATTATGATGGTATTATCATCAGAAGCAGAATTCCACTGGATAAAAATTTCCTTGAAAAAGGCAGGAACCTGAAGTTTATAGCAAGAGTAGGAGCGGGAATGGAGAATATCGATATTCCTGTTGCTGAAGAATTGGGAATTCAGCTGATCAACTCTCCTGAAGGCAACAGAGATTCTGTTGCAGAACATGTAGTAGGAATGCTGTTGGTGATAATGAACAGGTTGTTTATTGCTTCTCAGGAAGTAAAAAACGGTATCTGGAAACGCGAAGAAAACAGAGGTGATGAACTGTTGGGAAAAACAGTAGGCCTTATAGGATACGGAAATATGGGAAAAGCTACCGCCAAAAGATTCTCAGGCTTTGGATGTAAAGTGATTTTTCATGATATCCTTCCGGGACTTTCCGATGAATTTGCCACACAGGTTAGTATAGAAGAACTGAAGCAGTCTGCAGATATTGTAAGCCTTCATATTCCTCTTACTTCAGAAACTCATTATCTGATTGATGAAAGCTTTATTGCTGAGATGGAGAATGACTTTTATTTTGTGAATACAGCAAGAGGAAAGAATGTAAAGACTAAAAGTTTAGTAGAGGCTTTAAAATCAGGAAAAGTAAAAGGAACCTGCCTGGATGTTCTGGAATATGAAAAATCTTCTTTTGAAAATATAGAAACGGAAAATGAAGATTTAAAATTTCTTCTAGAATCAGAAAAGGCTATTGTAACACCTCATATTGCCGGCTGGACTCATCAGAGTAAAGAAAAACTGGCACAATTCATTGTAGATAAAATAATAGCCTCTTTTGGCTAACACAATAAAGAATCAGTAAATTTTCCTATTGCTGATTCTTTCGTTTATGTTAAATAATTCATAATATCACTCTATATTTATTATTTATTTTCGAGTTTTATTAAATTGCCGCTCATTTTTGAATCTCATGAAGACGCGTAATTTTGTATTTATTTTAACTGTTCTTTTATCCCTATTTTCCTGTAAAAAAAAGTCTGAGGCCAAAGAAGTTTCAGCGGGAAATGATACCAATCTCCCTAACTACGGAAATGTAGATCTTGGAAAGGTTTTTACCCAATCAGATAACCAGGTTTTAGACAAACCAACAATGGTAAATTATATAGATCAGTATTACAAAAAGATCTGGGATGGAGGAGATCTTAGTGGCGGAATACTTGTTGCGAAAGGGGATGAGATTTTATACGAAAATTACAGAGGTTTCGGAAGAGAGGCAGACCAGATGCCTATAGATAAAAATACACCTTTGCATGTTGCATCGGTATCAAAAACATTAACGGCGATGGCGATGATGAAGCTGGTGGAAGCAGGGAAAATAAAGCTTTCAGATCATCTTAGCCAATATTTTCCAGGGTTTCCATACCCGAATGTTACTATTCAGACCTTATTGGATCAAAGAAGCGGACTTCCAAAGTACGAATATTTTATCACCAAAATACAGCCTGCGCCAGCAGAACTTTCCAAACCTTTTATTACCAACCAGGATGTCCTGAATATGATTATCAAATACAAGCCGGATCTGGCTAGAGATACAGATACAGGATTCATGTACTGTAATACCAACTTTGCTTTATTGGCTTTATTGATTGAAAAAGTGACCAAAACTCCGTTTCCTCAGGCCATGAAAGAAATGGTTTTTACACCACTAAAAATGACTAATTCTTACATTTTTCAGGAAAAAGATATTCCTACAGCGGCACAGTCTTTCTACTATGGAGGAAGTAAATTATATCCTTTAGACAGATTGGATCTTATTTATGGGGACAAAAACGTATACACTACACCAAGAGATTTATACAACTTCTCAAAAGCAATGTTCTCAAAAGATTTCCTGAAGCCTGAGCTGATGCAGATGGTATTTACGCCTTACAGCAATGAAAAGTCCGGAATGAATAACTATGGATTAGGATTTAGGATGAAAATTTTTGACAACGGTGAAAAACTAACCTATCATAATGGTTGGTGGCACGGTAGTAATTCTGTATTTGCCCATCTTCTGAAGTCCAAAGTTACTATTGTCGCAATTGGCAATAAATATTCAAGCAAAGTATATACGGCGCTTGCATTGTCCGGATTATTTGAAGATTTCCCTTTACAGAAAGATAAGCTTCATTCGGTAATGAACGACAATAAGGATACTTTGAATTCAGGACATGAAGTTTTTGGAGAATAATGTTTACTTTTGCCTAAACATTTTCATGAAAAGGTTTCTTTTATTATTCGTTATCAGTTTTCTTGTTCATTCATGTGCAAGAGTAGGTTCTCCTGTAGGGGGACCGAAAGATACTTTGGCTCCAAGATTTTTAAGTTCAAATATTGATACCACAAGAATCAATGTAAAAAGAGATATTCACGAACTCCGCCTGGATTTTGATGAGTACGTAACATTGAAAGATATCAATAAGAATCTGATCATTTCGCCGCCAATTAAGAATATAAAGCGAATTCTTCCTTCCAATATTGCCAATAAATATGTTCTGATCCAATGGACAGATACTTTACAGGCCAATACCACTTATAATTTCAATTTTGGAAATTCAATTGTGGATAATAATGAATCCAACCCACTGCGGTATTTTAATTTTGCTTTTTCTACAGGCGACAAATTGGATGACTTGTATGTAAGTGGTGAAATAAAAGACGCTTTAGACATCAAAAAGAAAACAGGAAGTACTGAAAATAAATTGGTGGTAGGGCTTTATCAGGTTAAAGATACCATGAATTATAAGCAGAAGCCTTATTATATTACCAAGGTAGACGATGATGGATATTATGAGATGAATTACCTTTCTCCGGGAAAATATAAAATTATAGCATTTGCTGATGAGAATGGAAATTCCGTTTATGATCCCGGAAAAGAGAAAATAGGTTTTCAAAAAGAAGCGGTAGAGGTGGAGAAGTCTGTTTCAGGATTAAACTTAAAGGTATATCCTTCTAAAAAGCCTTTGAAATATTCTGAAATGAAAGAGGTTCCGGGAGGAATTCTTATGACATTTGAAGGCCATCCGGATGATGTAAAAGTAGAATCACTGAATGACAAACTTAAAGATATAAAGGTAACACACAGCCCAAAATCAGATTCTGTGAAAATCTGGTTTGATGCCGTGAAAAATAATGTAGGGCAAGAGACCACAGAAAAACTGGTGTTCACGCATGATAAGGGTCCGAAAAAAGACAGCGCCTATACTGTTTCCTTATTTTACAAATACAATAAGAAAAATGTGATGGATCTTAACAGTGACAACGGAGGGGGTTCACTAGCTCCGAAAACTGATTTTAAGATTTCTTCCAATTATTTCATTGATAAGATCGACCCTGCAAAATGGGTGTTGAAAAGTGACAGTTTAACCACGCAGGAATTTACAGCCAAAATCTCTGAAACCAACCCGTATCAGATATTGATTCAGTCAGACTTTGTCAGCGGGAAGAAATATCAGCTTACCGTTCCAAAAGAAACAGTGTCATCTTTCTATGCTAAAAATACACAATCAAAACGTTTTGATTTTGACGTCGCTAAAGTAGACCAGTTTGGCAGCCTTGAATTTACCCTCCTGAATGCACCGTCTTCAAGCTATTGGATTCAGCTTCTTGACTCTTCTGAAAAAGCAATTTACCAGAGATATACAAAAGGGGATAAAGTGAAATTTGATATACTGAAACCTGAAGAGTATATTGTCAGAATATTAGTAGACAACAATGAAAATAAATATTGGGATGAGGCTGATTTTGCTACTGAAACTTTTGCCGAAGATGCCTATATTTTCTATAAAAAAGTTGTTATAAGAGGATTGTGGGAAACAAGAGAAGAATGGGACCTGAAAGATACCAGAACGCTTGATAATCCTAAAGCAGCGGTAGCTCCTGCTGAGCCTGTGGTTCCTGCTCCTGCTGATGACAAGAAGGAAGCCGTAGATCAGAACGTAAAAAAGGAAATTAAATATGATAATGCCGTTCTAACTCCGGTAAAGTAAACGTATGAAAATCGCAAAAAAAATAGTCTTTTGGAGTTTGGTAGCTTTTGCTCTCATTCAGTTTATTCCTATTGACAGAGTAAACAAACCGGTAGATTCAAAAGTAAACTTTGTAGATTCTAGGAAAGCTCCGGAAAAGATTAGAATATTACTTAGAGGAGCCTGCTATGATTGTCATTCCAATGAAACGGTTTATCCCAAATATGCTTTTATTGCTCCTGTTTCATGGTCTGTGAAAAGCCATGTAAATGAAGGTCGTCAGCATCTTAATTTTTCTGTTTGGGGTACCTATAATAAGGAATTAAAAGAGAATATGCTTGACAGGTCTATTGAGGCTCTTAAACATAAAACAATGCCGATGCCTGGTTATATTGTTTACCATAAAGAAGCAAATCTTTCGGAAGCAGAAAGATCACTGCTGATCCAGTACTTGGAAGAAATGCTGAAGGCCAAAACGTATTGATTTCAATAGGATAGAGCGGATCAGTCTCAAAAGTCATGACTAAGCAAACTGAATTAAACTAAAACTTCTTGTTTGGATGACATTAAAATATGTGATTTTTATATTTTGACTTGAAAACAGGATGGAAATAACCTTTTATTCACGCAAAGGAAAAATAATTAGGATACCCTATTGTAAAAAAGCAAAGAAAGGCGACTTTGTCGCTGAATAAGCGATATAAAAAAGTTAGCTTCATCAAAATCGATCTAATCGATTTATTCTTGGCTCACTTAAAATCAAGCGTAATAAAAATAGAACTTTGCGTAAAAGAAAGGTGTATTGAGGTAAATTTATATTACCCCCAACTTTTGCACCTGATCCGAGAGCGCACAGCGCCTATCTGTTTTTTCTGTTTAAAATAAATTAGAATGCCTTCACAGCTGAAGCAGACTTCAAAAAGTAATTATCTGCCTGATCCTTAAAATTAGCAGGGAAAAAAAACTCCCACAGATTTTAAATCTGCAGGAGAATATATTACAAAAATTATTTCCTTACATAATTCTCAAAAAACCTCTTCTGAGAATCAAAAGCTATATCATCAAGGTTAAGTTCCCTTAAAGGAATCCATACCGCTTCTGATATTTCTGAAAGCTCAAGGTTTACCTCAAATTTTTCCGAAACAGTATACTCATAAAAAAGATCAATCGTATTATAATCAATTTCTTTATATTGATAGACGTTAGGAAGACTGGTAAGGTATCTTAGGTTTGAAATATTGATACTAAGCTGAAGCTCTTCAAAAAGCTCTCTTCTGCAGGTTTCTTCTGCGCTTTCTTTAGGGTCGACAAATCCTCCCGCAAGATCGAGTTTTCCCTTTTTAGGATCTCTGTTTCTCCTGGTAAGATAAATTTCATCACCACACCTGATCACCACAGCTACAGCGCCTGCTACATTATTATACAGCCTGAAGTCACATTCAGGGCAGCTCCATTTCTTTTCACCATCCCAGTGTAAAGATTCTTTGCCACAGCTTGGGCAATATTTCAATAATTTCATCTGTTTATAATTACTTTTTTAAAGTTCAGATGGAACTTTATTTCATTGAGTAATATTAATATTTCTCGGGTGATAACTCAAAATAACATCCCGCAATTCTTCAGTTTTTAAATGAGTGTAGATTTCTGTTGTTGTAATACTGGAATGTCCCAGCATTTCCTGAATATAACGTAAATCTGCTCCATTCTGAAGCAAATGTGTTGCAAAAGAATGCCTGAAGGTGTGTGGAGATATCTTTTTGTTAACCCCTGCTTTATCCGTAAGTTCTTTTATGATAAGAAATACGATAACCCTTGACATCGAGGTGCCACGGCTGTTCAGGAACAGTGTATCTTCATATTTCTTATTGATTTTACCTTTAGAACGTACTTCCTTGATATAATTTTCCAGTAATTCAGCTGTATAGTCAGCCAACGGAACGAAACGCGTTTTGTTTCCTTTTCCATTGACTTTAATATACTGCTCTTTGAAATTGATATTGGATATTTTCAAATCAATAAGTTCAGAAACACGGAGTCCGCAACCATACAGTACCTCAATGATACAGTTGTTCCTTTTCCCCAGATCTGTATTGATTTCAATAGCAGCAATAATTTTGTTGATATCAAGCAGGCTTAAAGTGTCTGGTAGATAGAGTCCTAATTTAGGACCTTCGAGTAACGCTGCAGGGTTGTCTTCCCGGAATTCATCCTCAAGCAGAAATTTAAAGAAAGCTTTAATGGAAGAGATCCATCTCGCTTGAGATCTCTCACTGAATTTCTGTTTAGAAAGATTGAAAATGTATTCCTGCAGGTTTTCGTAACCGATAGAATCTGGACCGACGTTTGCCAGATCTTCTTCTGCATAATCTTTTAATTTTTTAATGTCCCGAACATAGGCGTCGAGCGTGTTGTCTGAAAAATTTCTTTCGAAGCGAAGAAATATTTCAAAATCTTTGATCTTTTCATCCCAAGTCATTTGTGCTTATTTTTTTAGTTCACAGTCCGATATTTGTTCTATTTCAATACCATGGTTTTTCAGGAACGAAATGCCGTCTTCATCCGAGTATTCATTAATATACACCAGTCTTGTAATTCCTGCCTGCAGGATTAGTTTACTGCATTCTTTACAAGGCGACAACGTTAGATATAGCGTTGCCCCTTTTGCAGACTGAGTAGAAGCTGCCAGCTTTAATATAGCATTAGCCTCCGCATGCAGTACATACCAGTGCGTTTTTCCCTCTTCATTTTCACAGCAGTTCTCAAACCCCGAAGGAGTTCCGTTATAACCGTCTGAAATAATCATCCTATCTTTTACGATAAGAGCTCCCACCTGTTTTCTCTTACAGTAGGAGAGTTTTGCCCATTCCTGAGCCATTTTTAGATAAGCCTTGTCAAACTTATTCATACCGCAGCATTAGTTTTTTCGAAATAATTGGATTAAAAGCTTGAAAGTTTAGAAGTTCGGCTTTCTTTTCTCTAGGAAAGCAGTCACTCCTTCTTTCTTATCGTCCATTTCAAAAAGTTCCCCGAAATACTTGATTTCAGTTTCAAAACCTTTCTCCGTGTCAGATAAATTCACGGCGTGGATAGCCTTAGATATTGCCATTGGTGAATTGTGGGCAATAGTGTTCGCTAATTCTTTCGTTTTGGTTAATAATTCTTCAATAGGGTATACTTCATTTACCAATCCGATTTCTTTTGCTTTTTGAGCAGGAATCATTTTGGCTGAGAAGATCATTTCGTTGGCAATACCTTTTCCCACAAGCTTAGGAAGCCTTTGAGTCCCTCCGTATCCCGGGATTAATCCGAGCGTTACTTCAGGAAGACCCAATCTGGCGTTTTCCGATGCATATCTGATATGGCATGCCATAGCAAGCTCTAAACCTCCTCCCAATGCAAAACCGTTTACGGCTGCAATGACAGGTTTAGACATATTTTCAATTTTATTAAACAGTGAATTTTGTCCGTTTCGGGCAAGCTCTTCAGCTTTTTCTTGCCCAAACTCGCTGAATTCTTTGATGTCGGCACCAGCTACAAAAGACTTTTCACCACTTCCCGTAAGGATAATAACCCTGCAGGAATGGTCGGAATTAAGCTCGTCCATTGCTGTACTGATCTCCTGAATAGTTTTTGCATTTAACGCATTTAAACTCTCAGGTCTGTTTATGATAATGATAGATACTTTATCTTCTTTTTTTAATAATATATTTTCGTAACTCATTTTTCCACTTTGAAATATCATCCTCTGCAAATTATGAATTTTTTGCAAAAAAAAGGAAAAAATATTATTTTTTTTTCCTTTTTTTTAATTTATTGTTCAATATGATTATTTGGAATGATTCATCATATTTGCATCGATATTGACATTTAATTGGGAAGCCACTCTCATGCCAAGTTCGATATTAGCCCTAAAAAAGTGACATAATTGCCTGTTGATGATCTCTTCTCTCTTGGGCCCAGAGATCCCTTTCATGCTTCCTACGATGTTGTTAATCAGGTGTTCCCTGTCTTCAGCATTCATTGCTTTTGAGTAAAGAAGGCCTGGCTGGGTATAATGATCACTGTCGTTTTCATTTCTGTTATAGTTGGCGACATGAGCGCTGTCCAGTTCATACTCATAGTTTTTATAAGACGGATCAGGCGTGATATCATCAAAGCTGTTGGGGTGATAATTGGGTTTATCCTGATATTGGCTTGAATCTGCCATATAGCCGTCTCTTTGATAATTATTAACAGCAAAAGGACATCTGTTCACCTCCAGCTGATGGGCATTTACCCCAACCCTGTATCGGTGAGCATCAGGATAAGAAAACAGTCTTCCCTGAAGCATTTTGTCCGGTGAAAAGCTGATCCCGTTAATCAGGCTGCTGGGAGAAAACGTAGACTGCTCAACATGGGCAAAATAATTGACAGGAACTTCATTGAGCTCCATTTCACCTACCTCAATAAGAGGGAAGTCATCATGGAACCATACTTTGGTAACATCAAAAGGATTCCATCTGAAATCTTTTGCCTGGTCTTCAGTCATCACCTGGATATACATAGTCCATTTCGGGAAATCTCCATTTTCAATAGAATTGCAGAGGTCTTCCTGGGCAAAGTCAGGATTTTCTCCAGCCATTTTTACGGCTTCTTCATCCGTAAAGTTTTTTACCCCCTGTTTTGTTTTGAAGTGAAACTTTACCCATACTCTTTCGTTCTGCTCATTGATCATGGAAAAAGTGTGAGATCCAAAACCATGCATATGTCTGAAACCATAAGGTGTTCCTCTGTCTGACATTAAAATAAGAACCTGGTGAAGAGACTCCGGATTGAAACTCCAGAAATCCCACATCATAGTGGCACTCTTTAGATTGGTTTTAGGAAGTCTTTTTTGAGTATGTATAAAATCCGGAAATTTTTTAGCATCTTTAATAAAGAAAACAGGAGTGTTATTCCCTACAAGATCCCAGTTTCCATCTTCTGTATAAAATTTTAAAGCAAATCCCCTTGGATCTCTTGCCGTATCTGCACTTCCTTTTTCTCCTCCTACGGTAGAAAATCTTGCAAACATTCTGCATGAATTACCTACTTTTGAAAATAGCTTTGCTTTTGTATATTTACTGATATCATGGGTTACGGTAAAGGTTCCGTACGCTCCACTCCCCTTAGCATGTACAATTCTTTCAGGAATCCTCTCCCTAACGAAATGGGCAAGGTTCTCCTGAAGAACAAAGTCTTGCAGTAATACCGGGCCTCTTGGTCCTACCGTCTGGGAATCCTGATGCTCAAAATAAGGCGTGCCGTTACTTAACGTTAATTTTTTAGAATCCATATATCGATGATTTGAATAATTGTTTTCTTTATTTCTAAATACCTCTGTAAAGGTAGTGAATATCAAATTTACTTGAATTTTTAATTGCTAATAGCAAAAACATTATATCTTTGTAATAGATAATATTAATCAAATGAACATTCAGCAACTGGAGTATCTTATCGCTGTTGATAAGTATAAACATTTTGGAAAAGCAGCCCAGGCATGCTTCATTACCCAACCTACCTTAAGTGCAATGATACAGAAGTTTGAGGACGAACTGGATGTGAAGGTTTTTGACAGAACTACACACCCGATCCGTACCACAGATGTAGGTCTTCAGATCATTGATCAGGCTAAGGTTATTATAGAATCTGTCAATGAACTGAAAAACAAGGCCAATCTTTTGAATAATATTTTAGGAGGAACTATTAATCTGGGTATTATTCCAACTGTTTCTTCTTTTATTCTGCCTACAGAAATTTTTAAATTCCTGGAAGATAATCCTAAGATTCAGATGAATGTAAAGGAAATGACAACCGATAATATTATCAAAGCGTTAAAAGCAGGAGAACTGGATGCGGGCATTATTTCCACTCCTTATGATACAGCTGATGAGTTTTATCAGGATTTTCTATTCAATGAAGAGCTGATGATCTACAGTTCCAATACTGAAGCTAACAAAAAGAACTCTTATATTATTCCTGAAGATCTGAATGTAGAAAAGGTATGGTTGCTTGAAGAAGGAAACTGTCTTAGAAACCAGTTCGAAAATATCTGTCATCTGAAAGAAAATACATTAAAGCCTAAAAACTTAGATTTCTTAGCTTCCAATATTCAGACGTTGGTACATATGGTAGATAAAGTAGGAGGAATTAGTATTTTACCGGAACTTGCCTTAAGCCAGCTTTCAGAAGAGCAGAAAAAAAATGTCTTCAGATTTAAGAAGCCATTCCCATACAGAGAGATCAGTATTATATATTATAAGCCGACCTTTAAACAGAAAATTATTGACGAATTATCACATTCTATCAAAACTTCTTTAGAGCTTAAATTGAACTATCATGAAAGTCCTAAAGAATTTGTAAGCATAAAGCCACAATAGTCAGGATGCTCTAAAATGATATAAGTCATTAATTTAAACAAAATTATAATTAGTAAACAAAATTTTTGAGTATTAGAAAAATAGTACTTAAATTTGCTGACGTTTACGACGAGGAAAAATTTGACCTGATTGCAACCTCTATAAAAAAATGCTAAAACAGTATTCTTTTTGGGCAATTTTATTCTTATTTTTCTTCAAATTTTTTTAATCTAAAAAACAAAGAATAATATGTCTTATTTATTTACATCTGAATCTGTTTCAGAAGGACATCCGGATAAAATCGCCGATCAGATCTCCGACGCATTAATCGACCACTTTTTAGCATACGATAAAAGTTCTAAAGTTGCCTGTGAGACTCTTGTGACTACAGGGCAGGTAGTATTGGCAGGAGAAGTAAAATCTGATGCTTACCTTGATGTTCAAACAATTGCCAGAGAAGTAATCAATGGAATTGGATATACAAAAGGAGAATATATGTTCAATGGAGATTCTTGTGGGGTAATCTCCGCCATCCATGAGCAGTCTCCCGATATCAATCAGGGTGTGGACAGAGCGGTAACAGATGAATCTTTTGAAGCCAAAGCCAACGCACAGGGAGCAGGTGACCAGGGGATGATGTTCGGTTATGCCACTAATGAAACGGCTAATTACATGCCTCTTGCTTTAGATTTAGCCCATACAATTCTTAAAGAACTTTCCAATATCAGAAGGGAAAATAAAGAAATCCCTTATCTTCGTCCGGATGCAAAAAGCCAGGTAACTATTGAATATTCTGATGATCACAAACCAATCAGAATAGATTCTATTGTCGTTTCTACGCAGCATGATGATTTCGGAACTGAAGAAGAAATGCTGAATAAGATCCGTGAAGATATCAAGAATATCTTAGTGCCTAGAGTGGTGGCACAGCAGACTGAAGAGATCAAAGCTTTATTCAATGATCAGATCAAATACCATATCAACCCGACAGGTAAATTCGTAATCGGAGGGCCTCACGGAGATACCGGCCTTACAGGTAGAAAAATCATTGTAGATACTTACGGTGGAAAAGGAGCTCACGGTGGTGGTGCTTTCTCCGGAAAAGATCCTTCAAAAGTAGACAGAAGTGCGGCCTATGCAACAAGACATATTGCTAAAAACTTAGTGGCTGCGGGTATTGCTGACGAAGTTTTGGTACAGGTTTCTTATGCCATCGGTGTTGCGGAGCCTTGTGGATTATATATTAATACTTACGGAACTGCAAAAGTAGATCTTCATGACGGTGAAATTGCTAAAAAAGTTTCAGGGATCTTTGATTTAAGACCTTATGCTATTGAGCAGAATCTTAAATTAAGAAATCCTATCTATTTGGAAACGGCTTCTTATGGTCACATGGGTAAAGATCATTATGTAGCTGATAAAACGTTCAATAAAGGACATAAAAATGAACTTACGCTGAAAGATCTTGAGTTTTTCACGTGGGAGAAATTAGACAAAGTAGGGGAAATTAAAGCCGCTTTCGGAATTTAATTTTTTCTTTACCATAATAAATGACTGCTTTATCTTCTGATAAGGCAGTTTTTTTTAATTTTACACTTTAATTAATTGAAAGATGATGAATTTTCGAACTGCAGTTGCTGTACTCTCCCTGTTTTTTCTAAGCACATTAGTAAAAGCCCAATATACCATGCATAAAATGATCAGTGTGGGATATACCTACCAGAATCAGAGTTTTGGGGAATTAGGGGGGAAATTGCTTTTTCTTAAAAATGATGATGTCATTTACAGATTGGGGGGTTCTGCCTTAATGGGAGTTGCAGACTCCAAGTTTGCCATTATGCCAAAACTGCAGGCTGATGTACTGCTTAATTTTCAAAAAAATGTAGACTTCTATCACTCTTATTATTTTTTAATGGGCGCAGAGGGAACAAATAAATATATTGCTCCGAAAATTGGGGTTACCTTATTTGGGATGCTGGACCTTACCGGAGGGTATGCTTTTCCTATCGGAGATACCCGTTTAAACGGAAAAGAAATGAAAGGTCTAAATATTAATTTTACATTAAATATCCCAACTGTATTTATTCATGACATGTTTAAGTAACTTTTTTTAAATTTTTCTTGTGAAAAATTAATAATAAGTTAACAGTTATTAAAAAATGATTATATTTACATCATAATATAATTGTACCGCCTATTGAAGAGACTCTACTCTAAAAAACTGTTTTGTATATACAGCAAAAGCCAGATGAAATATCTGGAGGAAGCCTTGTCTACAAATATTTATATTGAGAAGAGTTATGAAATCAAATTCGGATAGTTTACTAATTTCATTGTACCAAAAAGGAGATGAGGAAGCGTTATCGGCTCTCATTCATCGCCATCAGAGAGAACTGTTTACATTCATTTTTTACAAAATTAATGATGAAGATTTAGCCAACGATATTTTTCAGGATACATTCATGAAAATTATTGTCATGCTGAAAGAAGGACGCTATAACGAAGAAGGGAAATTTATTCTTTGGGCAAAAAGAATCTCTCACAACTTAATCATAGATCATTTCAGATCTAAAGCAAAAAATATCAAAGTTTCAGAAACTACTTTTGAAACTGATGAATATTCTATTTTTGATTTAATACGTGAACCCTCGGAAAATATTGAAGATCAGCTTGTAACCAATCAGATCCAGGAAGATTTGTTGAGAATGCTGCAATTCCTTCCTCCCAACCAACAGGAAGTGATCAAACTGAGGTTTTTTGACGGACTAAGCTTTAAAGAAATTGCAGATCATACTGATATGAGCATTAATACGACCTTAGGAAGGGTAAGATATGCATTGATTAACCTGAGAAAAATCATGGACGAAAATAATATAATCTTAACCAGATAGATAATATTTTGTAAAAATTCACGTTTTAAGGAAAACATACTTCGCCTATGAAAAAAAATGATTCCTTAAAAGTGAAAACTTTGAAACCTAAAAAGCAAACCATTGATCTTTTACTCAATTTTTCTAAAAGCCTTGAGGTGGTGAAAAGCACGAGTAAAAATTATACGATCTTAAAAAATTAAAATCACTAACTTTGTGCTGTATGAGAATGCAGCACGTTTTTTTTGATCTGGACAATACGCTCTGGGATCACCGCAGAAATGCCTACCTTACCATTAAAGATCTTTTTGATAACCAGGAGATTAGCCCGAAGTATAATATTGACTTTGAGGAGTTTCACTCTGTTTACCATGATATTAATGAAGACCTTTGGGAAAAAATCAGAGATGGAATTATAGGCAAAGAATATTTAAGAGAACATCGTTTCTATGATACATTCAAATATTTTGGAGTAGAAAACAAAGAACTTTCCAATTATTTTGAAGAAAATTTCCTGGATAATATTGTTGGATATAATGAATTGGTAGATGGAGCTGAAGACATCCTCGTCTATCTGAAGGCAAAGAATTATAAGCTGCATATTATTTCTAATGGTTTTCAGGATGTAACAGAGAGGAAATGTACTTTATCGGGGATCGCTCCTTTTTTTGAAACGATTACCAGTGCAGATTCTATAGGGGTAAGAAAGCCTGATCCTAAGATTTTTGAATACTCCCTGGGGCTTTCGGAAGCTAAAAAAGAGGAAAGTATCCTGATTGGTGATGACTGGATTGCTGATGCCATGGGAGCAAAAAATTTCGGAATGGATTCTATTTTCTTTGATGTTTATAAAGAAGATAAGAAAGAAGCCGGATTAAAAGCTATTACCCACCTTCAGCAAATTAAAGAGTATTTATAAAGATTACCGGACTCTAAAGTCTACAACAAGCATATATAAACCATTAAGAAATCATTTCTTAATGGTTTTTTTATCTCCATTTTTTTTCTGTATTCCATTTTTCCCAATTCTTTCCTAAATTGATTTGGACCTTTGCTTCATAATAATAACGAAAAACTTAATGTTATGAAAAATGTAAAGAAAATCACAGGAGTATTTATTTTAATCTTCATGTTGGCGGGAGGCTTCATTTCTGCACAGGATAGAGCGATTCAGGCCAACCAGTTACCTAAAGCGGCAAAAACCTTTCTTGCTGTCCATTTTAAAGGGATACCTGTAAGTTCGGCCATTGAAGACAGGGAGATCTACGGAGTGGATGATTACAAGGTATACCTGAACAATGGAATGAAAATGGAATTTGACAGTAATGGAAACTGGAAAGAAGTAGATGGTAAGCACCAGAAGCTGCCTTACGGATTTATTCCTTTATCTATCAGGAACTATACAACCCGTAATTTCCCGAATACGTCCATCGTTAAGGTAGAAAAAAAGAGATGGTCTTATAAAGCGGAGCTTTCCAACGGACTGGAGCTGGAATTTGATAAAAACGGGAATTTTAAAAGAATTGATGACTAATTTGCCATTATAAATAACACCAAAATTTAAAAATATGATCAATTGGAATATCATAAGAAATACCGGAAGAGAGGTTTCTTCCAACAAGATTAGGAAGAGTATTGTATCTTTTATAACAAGGCACCATCCGTGCAGTGTGGTGAGTTCTATTGAAAAAAAATATGATGCCTATAAAATTCACCTGATGAGCGGGATCTGCCTTTTTTTTGATGCAGACGGGCGTTTTATAAAAATGAGCTGGTTGGTAAGAATTCAGGAGGCTGGAAGAAAAAGTTTTTGGAACCCCGAATGAAGTTTCTCTCCGGCTTCCCACCTTATAATTTCATATATTTGATATAAGTTTTAACTGTTCAGCAGAGCGTAAACCATAGCAGAATGAAGATTTTAATAGTAGAAGATGAACCGGCTTTAAGAGATACCGTTCAGAAATTTCTGGAAGCAGAGCATTTTATTGTAGAATACGCAGATACCTACAGTTCTGGCCTTGAAAAGGTTATTTCCTACGAATATGACTGTATTTTACTGGATATTATGCTGCCGGACGGAAGTGGGATAGATCTGCTGAGAGAAATTAAAAAAATGCATAAAAAAGATCCTGTCATTATCCTTTCGGCTAAAGATTCTGTAGATGATAAGGTAACAGGTCTGGAGATAGGGGCAGATGATTATCTTGCCAAACCTTTTCATCTGGCTGAGCTGATGGCGAGGGTGAAATCTGTGATCAGAAGAAATAACCAGGATGGCGAAAATAGTATTACCTATAAGAACATCAGTATTGATCCCGACCTCAGAAAGGTTATGGTAGGAAAGGAAGAACTTGTACTGAACCGTAAAGAATATGACCTCCTGTATTATTTTGTTATTCATCCGGAAAAAACCTTACAGAAAACTACATTAGCCGAAGCGATCTGGGGAGATTATATAGATCAGGCAGATAGTCTTGATTTTATTTATTCGCAAATTAAAAACCTTCGTAAAAAACTGAAAACCGTCAATGCTGAAGCTGATTTTCAGGCAGTATATGGGATCGGCTATAAATTTATCTGATGCAAGTTTCATTAAAATATTATACCATAAAATACCTTATTATGATCCTTCTGCTGATTATTGCAGTTTGGGCCGGGTTATTTTATGCCTATATCCTGGATGAAGTTCATGATAATGTGGATGATGGGCTTAGGGATAGAAAAATACAGATTATTAAAGCAGTATACCTGAATCCTCAGTTATTGAAGAATAATGATTTTGGATTTAATGAATTCAAAATTAATCCTATTACTGCCGGAGAATATAAAAATAAAAGCCGGCTCTATAATAAGATGTATTATATGGAGTATGACGATAAAGATCAACCCTATCGTGTACTTGAAGCAGATTTTATCGATCAGTATAAGATGAACCAGAGGCTTGTTATAAGAACTTCTACAGTAGAAGAGGATGAGTTGATCTATGACCTCACAACAGCCTTAATTGTCCTCTATATTGTTTTGGTCATAAGTATAGTGGCTGTCAATGGATATCTGCTGAATAAAGCGATGCGTCCATTCTATTTAATTTTAGATAAACTTAAAAAATACCAGTTTGGGATTCCTGCTGATTCGCAGAATGAGGAATATATAATTAAAGAGTTTGAAGAGCTGAATGTTGAAATTAATGAAATGATTGACCGCAATGAGCTTGTTTTCTATCAGCAGAAGCAGTTTATTGAAAATGCTTCCCATGAACTTCAGACCCCGCTTGCCATTGTTATCAATAAGATAGATCTTCTGATTCAGAATGATGATCTTGATGAAAAGAATCTGAATTTTCTTACCGGGGTAAAAAATGACCTGCGAAGAATGGTAGGCTTGAATAAATCTTTATTGATGCTTTCCAAAATTGAGAACAGCCAGTTTAACAAAACATCAGGAGTAGATTTTAATGCTTTGATCAGTAAGTTGGTTCAAAATTATGAAGATTTTATAGCGTTTAAAAAAGTAGATGTCAATATCATAGAAAAAGGAAGTTTTGAAGCTGATTTCAATCGCGACCTTGCGGATATTCTACTGTCTAATCTTCTTAAGAACGCCATTAAATATAATAATGAAGAAGGCACACTGAATATTATGATTGAGGATGACAGGATTACATTTCAAAACAGTGGAGCAACCGTGGGATTAGATCCATCCAGGATTTTTGACCGTTTCTATAAACAGAGTTCCGATCATACTTCTACCGGGCTGGGGCTGTCTATCATTAAAACCATCATCAAACAGTATCCCGGTTGGGAAATTACCTATAAGTTTGAAGATAGAATGCATTACTTTATACTTGTAAAGAATGGTACCTAAGGATAGAATACTCACCGTGATAAAAGAAAGAAGCCCTTCGAAAATGAAGGGCTTTCCTATGTTTGAAAGTCAGAATTAAAATCCTAAGCTTGTTCTTACTCTTTTAATCGTTTCCAGTGCTACAGGTCTTGTTTTTTCTGCACCCTGCTGTAATTTTTCTTCCAGTTCATCCAGGTTATTCATATAATAAGTGAATGTTTCTCTTTCTTGGGCAAAACGAACTAAGATTAAATCTAACAATTCTTTTTTAGCATGTCCGTATCCGAAATTTCCGGCCAGGTACTTAGCTCTTAATTCCTCAGTTTGTTCAGGAGTAGCAATAAGCTCATAGATCTGGAATGTTTTATCCGTTTCAGGATCCTTAGGTTCTTCCAACGATTTAGAATCCGATTCAATACTCATCACCTGTTTTTTAAGTTCCTTTTCAGGGAGAAAAACATTGATAATATTTCCCATAGATTTAGACATTTTACGGCCATCAGTTCCGGGAACATATTTTGTGTCTTCCTGAAGCTCAGATTGAGGTAAAACAAAAACTTCACCCATCTGGCTATTAAATCTTGAAGCTACATCTCTGGTAATCTCCAAATGCTGAAGCTGATCCTTCCCTACAGGAACAATCTCTGCATCGTATAATAAAATATCTGCAGCCATCAGAATAGGATAGGTAAATAATCCTGCGTTCACATCCTGGAGGCGGTCCGCCTTATCTTTAAATGAATGGGCCAGTGTTAATCTTTGATAAGGAAAAAAACATGATAAATGCCAAGATAATTCACAGGTTTCAGCGATATCACTTTGTCTGTAGAAGAATGTTTTTTCAGTATCTAATCCACAAGCAAGCCAAGCCGCAGCAATCTCGTAGGTATTTTGTCTTAACGTCTGCGCATCTTTAATCTGGGTAAGCGTATGAAGATTCGCGATAAATAAAAATGATTCATTTCCTTCCTGCTTAGAAAGTTCAATAGCAGGAATAATTGCCCCAAGCAGGTTTCCAAGATGGGGGGTTCCGGTGGCTTGAATGCCGGTAAGAATTCTTGACATTTGTTTACAATATTTTAAAATTAATGAATTGCAAATTTACAAGGTTTGGTGGGATAATGGGTAAAAAAGATTAAAAGAATCAAGAACCAAGAATCAAGAACGAAGAACCAAGACTTATTATTAAAATTCAATAGGAGCGGACTTTAGTCCGCTTTCATAATAAACCTACCAAATCTGGCTTTAGCCGAAACTTAAATCTAGCCTATAATCTCTAGCCCTATAAAAATTTGAAAACCTTTACGGGATTATAATCTTCTCTCCTCCAAATTTCGGTTCTACTCCGAAAATCAAATCCCAATATACTTTAGCTTTAGCAAGATACTCCCGCATATTGGTTTTTAAACCTGCATATTTGTTTACATCTGCAGCGTTGTATCCAAATGCTTCCATTCCATTTTTTCTGGCCAGGAAAACAGCTCTTTCATTATGAAATTTTTGGGAAATAATAACCAGCTTTGTCTGTCCGAAGATCTCTTTTGCCCTTACTACAGAATCTAAAGTTCTGAATCCGGCGTGATCCATAATGATCTTATCCTGTGGAATTCCTTGCTGCATTAAAGTAAGCAGCATATCTTCCGGTTCATTATAATCTTTGGTGCTGTTGTCTCCACTTACGATGATGTACTGTATTTTTCCGCTTTTATAAAGATCTGTGGCTGCTTTGATTCTATTGTAGAAATAGGCGTTTGGCATTCCATTGCTTAGTGTTTTGCCGGTTCCCAAAAGCAAAGCTGTTTTTGCCTGGGGAACATCTTTTGTGCTATAAAATAGAAATGCTTCACTTTCTTTTTTTATACTATAATTTGCCCAGGCAATAAAAATAATTCCTGCCACAAAAAGAAGCAGGAAAATTTTAAAAATATTTTTGATTATTTTTTGCATCCGAAATATATCTTTTTAAAACTCAAGTCCATTCGGGAAAGCTTTCTTTCTGAAGATTAACAGCAACGCAGCTCCTACAGTAATAGCAGAATCGGCAACATTGAAAATATACTTGAAGAATTCAATATGTTTTCCGCCAATCAAAGGGATATTTTCAGGAACATACCAATCTACCAGCGGGAAGTGAAGCATATCAACCACACAGCCTTTCATAAAGGTAGAATACCCCTGGCCAAAAGGAACAAACTTAGAAATGCCGCCATATCCTATCCATCGGTCAATGCTTTGATCATAAATCGTTCCGCTGTCGAAGATCATTCCGTAAAACATACCATCAATAATATTTCCGATAGCTCCGGCAAATATAATAGACATAGGAATCAAAAGATAGTTTGAGGCCCCTTCTTTCAGCCATTTTTTAAACATATATACCATTCCTCCAATTAGGAAAAGTCTTAGGATAACCAAAAAGTATTTTCCGATGATCCCTCCAAAATGAAACCCATAGGCCATCCCGGGATTTTCCACAAAGGTCAGTTTAAATCCGGGAAGAACAGTCACGCTGTCGTCCAGATTAAAATGGGTTTTAATATAAATTTTAGAAGCCTGGTCAATTAACAATACCAAAAATGTGATAGCTACTATCTTTTTCATTACAGTCCTTTAGGTTTTGGCGGTTTTGAAGCTGTTTTTGCATTTTTATTATCGCTCGCTTTCTTAATCACTTTCTGTCCATTAAATGAACTTTTCACATGAGCCTTTTCAAATTTAATGTTCATTTCTTTCAAAACGCCTTTCAGAGCACTAAGCTCCATTGCATTTTTTGGGTGTACGATGATAGATTCCATTTCTTATATTTAAATGTTACATTTTGGACAATTCGTCAAGTCTTTTTCTTTCTTTTGCAGAAAGATCATTAATTCCGTTTTTGCCCATCTTACTCAAAAGCCTGTCGACTTCTTTTTCCCTTTCACGCTTATCAGAATTAAACTGATCATCTATCGTATAGTTTCTATGTTTATTGGGAAAGATCCTTTTTTTGATCCATTCTCTATTAAAAAACAATAAAACTCCTACGACGATAATTACTAAAATTAATAATTCGTTCATGGGTATACATTAAAAATTAGGTTTATAAAGTATCCGTGAATACGATATAAACCCAATATTATTTACAAACCTTACGGTTATTTTTGCATGTTTTTCGCTTCGATGCTCAAGGTAGCATGGGGAACGGCCAATAGCCTTTCCTTAGGAATAAGCTTCCCTGTTACTCTACAAACACCATACGTTTTATTTTCGATTCTGATTAAAGCATTTTTAAGATCACGCACGAATTTTTCCTGTCTTCCTGCCAAAATAGAGTTCTGCTCTTTGCTCAATGTTTCAGCGCCTTCTTCAAAAGCTTTGAAGGTAGGTGAAGTGTCATCTGTTCCATTATTCTGGTCATTGATGAAACTCTCTCTGATCAGCTGAAGATCTTTTTCTGCTTTTTCTATTTTTTCTTTTATGATTGCCTTAAATTCCTGTAAATCAGCATCGCTGTATCTTACTCTTTCGTCTGACATATTCTTTCTCTTTTTTAATAAAATTATGAAATGGATTTTGAAATACAATAACTACATGTTAATTTTTTTCAATATTTATCTTAAAACTAACCTCATCTA
This sequence comes from Chryseobacterium sp. Bi04, assembly GCF_918698085.1. Classification (GTDB taxonomy): domain Bacteria; phylum Bacteroidota; class Bacteroidia; order Flavobacteriales; family Weeksellaceae; genus Chryseobacterium. The sequence goes on along the minus strand of NZ_CAKKLP010000001.1, from coordinate 70,434 downwards.
TTTCGATTTCGTTAAAATTTGAAAGTGAAGATACAATTTCTATTTTATTTGACAAGACTTCAGAAGAAATATATTCCTCATTTTTCTTAACATTTTCAATGAAAAGAGAATTCTCCTCAATGAAGATATTAATTCTGTCTGTCAGATCAAAATTCTTATCTTTTCGCAGGTTCTGAATTCTATTAATGAACTCTCTTGCGATCCCTTCAGATTTTAACTCATCAGTTAATGTCAAATCTAATGCCACAGTTGTTTTTCCATCAGAAGTTACCGTCCATCCCGGGATATCTTTTGTTGAGATTTCCACATCATCTAAAGTGATCTCATATCCCTGAATATCAAGTTTTCCTTCTCTCTCCAGATCCGAAATCTTTTCTGTACCAAGAGCACCGATCTCAGCCCCAACCACCTTCATGTCTTTTCCTAATTTAGGACCTAATGCTTTGAAGTTGGGTTTGATCTGTTTTACAATTAAATGAGATGCTTCTTCAGCATTGATTAACTGTAATTCTTTCACATTTACTTCCTGCTTAATCAGATCGGCAACAGCCAAAATCTGTTCCTCTGTTTTAGAGTCCAATACAGGAATTAATACTTTTTGTAATGGCTGGCGTACTTTTACGTTCTCTTTCTTTCTTAAAGAGAAAACCATACTGGTAATATTCTGAGCCAAATGGGTTTTTTCAACCAAATCCTGGTCTATTAAACTTTCATCAGCAACCGGGAAGTCCGTTAAATGCACAGACTCACAGTTTTCTTTACCTGTTACTTTATTCAGGTCCTGATACAGCTGATCCATAAAGAATGGAGCAATAGGTGCAGATAATTTGGTTACCACTTCGAGGCAGGTATATAAAGTCTGGTATGCAGAGATTTTATCATCAGAATATTCCCCCTTCCAGAAACGTCTTCTGCATAACCTTACGTACCAGTTGCTTAAATTATCATTCACAAATGTGCTGATCGCTCTTGCTACTCTGGTAGGTTCATAATCTTCATAGAATGCTTTCACTTCTTTGATCAGAAGGTTCAGCTCAGAAAGGATCCATCTGTCTATTTCAGGACGGCTTTCCACTTCTTTCTCCGAATAGTTGAATCCGTCAACATTCGCATAGAGTGCAAAGAATGAATACGTATTGTACAGGGTTCCAAAGAACTTTCTTCTTACCTCATCAATTCCTTCAATATCAAACTTCAGGTTTTCCCAGGGATTGGCATTGGAGATCATATACCAACGGGTAGCATCAGGTCCATATACAGAAAGTGTTTCAAACGGATCCACTGCATTTCCTAAACGTTTTGACATCTTCTGCCCGTTTTTATCCAGAACAAGACCATTACTCATCACGTTTTTATAGGCTACAGAATCAAAAACAGCTGTTCCGATAGCATGAAGGGTATAGAACCATCCACGGGTCTGATCAACACCTTCAGCAATAAAGTCTGCAGGGAAAGCTTTATGGTTGTCTATTAATTCTTTATTTTCAAAAGGATAATGCAGCTGCGCATATGGCATCGAACCAGAATCAAACCAAACGTCGATCAGATCACTTTCACGCTTCATTCCTCTTCCCGAATCAGAAACCAACACTACTTTGTCAACCACATTTTTATGAAGGTCCACCAGTTCATAGTTTGATTCAGACATATTTCCAATAACAAAACCTTTGAACGGGTTTTCAGTCATGAATCCTGCCTCAACAGATTTTTCGATTTCGTTGTAAAGCTCTTCTACAGAACCTATGATTTTTTCTTCTTTCAGATCCTCCGTTCTCCAGATCGGTAATGGAATACCCCAATAGCGTGAACGGGAAAGGTTCCAGTCGTTTACATTTTCAAGCCAGTTGGCAAAACGTCCTTCTCCGGTAGCTTTGGGCTTCCAGTTGATCTCTTTGTTCAGGTTTACCAATCTGTCTTTTACAGCGGTCATTTTTACAAACCATGAATCTAACGGATAGTATAATACCGGTTTGTCTGTTCTCCAGCAATGAGGATACGAGTGGACATATTTCTCTACTTTGAAGGCTTTGTTTTCTGTTTTCAACAAGATAGCAAGCTCTACATCCCAGGATTTTTCAGGTGCAGTCCCTTCATCGTAATATTCGTTTTTAATATATTTTCCGGCATAGACTTCAGGAACATTTTCTCCTTTGATGAATCTTCCTTGCAAATCTACCAATGGAACAAGGTTGTCATTTTCATCCTTTACCAACATTGGCGGAATTTCAGGCTGAGCCATTTTAGCAACCCTCGCATCATCAGCACCAAAAGTAGGTGCCGTGTGAACGATACCTGTACCATCTTCTGTTGTTACAAAATCTCCCAGGATTACTCTGAAAGCGTTTTCAGGGCTGTCATTGGGTGTAAACCAAGGAACTAATTGCTCATACCTTGTCCCAACAAGCTGTTCTCCCGTAAATTCTTTTAAAACTTTAAAAGGAATGACTTTGTTTTCCGAAGTATAGTTCGCGAAATCCTCATCCGTTCCTTCTGTATATTTTTTACCGAAAACCTTAGGTAATAAAACTCTTGATAAAACTACTGTTACAGGTTCAAAGGTATACTGATTGAAAGTTTTCACTACAACATATTCTATATCTCTGCCTACTGTAAGCGCTGTGTTGGATGGCAATGTCCATGGAGTAGTTGTCCATGCCAGGATATGCACATCTCCGTCAACATCACTGAATAAAGCAGACGAATCTTTCTTTACTTTAAACTGAGCTACGATCGTGGTATCTGAAACATCACGGTACGTTCCCGGCTGGTTCAGCTCGTGTGAAGAAAGTCCTGTTCCTGCTTTTGGAGAGTAAGGCTGGATGGTATACCCTTTATACAACAAGCTTTTGTCATATAACTGTTTCAGTAACCACCAAACGGTTTCCATATATTTTGACTTGTACGTGATGTACGGATCCTCAAGATCTACCCAATATCCGATTTTCTCAGTAAGGTTATTCCACACATCAGTATAACGCATTACCGCTTCACGACATGCTTTATTGTAGTCTTCAATAGAGATTTTTTTGCCAATATCTTCTTTCGTAATTCCTAATTCTTTTTCTACACCCAGTTCCACAGGAAGACCATGCGTATCCCAACCCGCTTTACGGAAAACCTGTTTCCCGTTTTGCGTTTGGTAACGGCAGAAAATATCTTTCAATGCTCTTGCCATTACGTGGTGAATTCCAGGCATACCGTTTGCTGAAGGCGGACCTTCATAAAAAACAAACTCAGGATTGCCCTGACGAATCTCAACACTTTTACTGAACGTATTATTCTGTTTCCAAAATTCCGCTACATTGTCGGCTATGTCAATAAGGTTGAGGTTTTTGTATTCTTTAAATTGGCTCATTGTAAATATCTCAATATCGTTGATTAATTAAGTCTGCAAATTTACTAAATTTTGTCGGTTTATAATATATGTTTTATTTTGATATCATCTATTAAAAAGTTCAATTTCAGAAATATAAATGAAGGCCAAGCATAAAAGTGAATGATGAATGGTGAATTAGTCAGTTTTCAGTCTGTTTTTACAATAAAATTTAACAGCCTTTATTCGATAGAAGTGGGCTTTGGTCAATCTAAAATGTAAATTTACTTCGTCCATCGGATTTAGCCCAAATGTAAATATGGTCTATTGCAGATCGCTCAGATTTTTATTCACATCTTTGAAAATCCGGGTGCATCTGGGGTTAAAAATACAATCTACAAGAGGAAAATAGCACAATCATTGCTTGAAATTCTGTATATTTAAGTAAATCTAAACCCAAATGCTGTATGAAAATCTTTTATAAACTGATGCTGATTGTTTGTTTTATCAACAGCTTCTCTACCCAGGCTCAAGATAATTATCCACAAAACTACTTCCGCAATCCCTTAAATATTCCCATGCAGCTGGCTGCCAATTTTGGGGCAGTCCGGGCTAACCATTTTCATATGGGATTGGATTTACGGACGAACAGTAAAGAAAACCTGCCGGTAGTGGCAGCAGCAGACGGGTATGTAAGCAGGATAAAAGTGGAGCGGTATGGTTTTGGGAATGCAGTCTATATTACCCATCCCAATGGCTATACCACAGTGTATGCTCATTTAAATAAATATTTTGACAGGCTTGAAGAGTATGTAAAAGAAAGGCAATATAAAGATGAAAAGTGGGAACAGGATATGACATTTCAGCCGGGGCAGTTTCCTGTAACAAAAGGGCAGCTTATTGCTTTGAGTGGAAATACAGGAGGTTCCGCAGGGCCCCACTTACATTTTGAAATAAGGAATACCAAAACGGAGGAATGTCTTAACCCTCTGCTGTTTGGTTTTGCCATTCCGGACTCTGTAGCTCCTATTATTAGTGGGCTGTACTGGTATGACAGAAGCTTCAGTACCTATGAACCGGGAGCAAACGGAGTCGCTGTAAAAAAAGCAGGAAATATATATACAACGGATCTTGTCACGGTAAATTCGCCGGTGATAAGCTTCGCTGTTAAAGCGGTGGATAAAGCCAATCAGGGATTTAACCTGGGTGTTTACCATGCAGAATTATTAATGGATGGTAAGCTCATCTATAGTTTTTCCATTGATAAAGTAAGCTATGATGACACCCGCTATCAGAATGGCTGTATAGATTACACCAAATTCATCAGGGATAAAATGAATATCCAGCATTTATCTGTTTTACCGGGAATGAAACTACAGAATTACAGTCTTCCCAATGTATCGGGAGTTATTAATCTTCAGGACAAAGAGGTCCATCATATTGAGATTATTTTAAAAGACGTGAACGGAAATACAAGCCGGTTGGCAACAAAAGTGCAGCTGAATACTACCGGAAATAATATTCCGTCTACTCATAAAACGGTAAAGCCGGATGAAGGAAAAACGATTGCCACAGAAAATGCTGAAATAGTTTTGAGTAAAAATGCAGTGTATGATGCTGTGAACTTTAGCATGTACGAAAAACCCGATGCTGAAGAAAATGTAATTTCCAATGCCATTGTGCTGCACAATCCATATGTTCCCATTCATGATCGATACACTGTAAAAATAAAACCCAACCGGAAATTGACCAAAGAGGAAAAAGATAAAGTAGTGATATTGCTGGATTATGGAAGTGATAAAGATGCTGTAAAAGGAAACTGGACCGGAGATTGGGTACAGGGGGAATTCAACAGATTGGGCTTGGTGAAATTGATCTTAGACAAAAGTTCTCCATTTATTACTACGGAATGGAAAGATGGAGCGCTTATAAATAGCGGGACTTTACGTTTGAAAGGAAATACAAGTGTGGGTGACATCGTTTCATTTAGGGCAGAACTGGATGGGAAGTGGCTTCGCTTTGCAAGAGTAAAAGATTATTTTATCTATACTTTTGATGAAAAGTGCCCCAAAGGATCCGGTAAGCATACTTTAGAGATAACGACAGTCAATACTGCAGGAAATGCCAATACCCAAACTTTAACGTTTCAGAGATAAATCAATGGAGGGTAGTAATCTTTTAACCTTTTCATGTTTCAGTCTTTTATTTTTAAATAAATTTGTCTTCTAAAAATTAAAATCATTGGAATTTCATCCATCCATCGAAAGATCATCCATTCAGGAAATTAAAAAGTTTCAGGAGAGAAAACTTCAGGAGCTATTGGCTTATCTTGAAACTCATTCACCTTTTTATAAAAAACTATTCACAGAAAATGATATCCATATAAAGAATATCATCACCCTGGAAGATCTGCAGAAAATCCCTACGACAACAAAAAATGATTTACAACAGCATAATCATGACTTTTTCTGCATTCCTCCGGATAAAATTGTTGATTATAGCACAACTTCAGGAACACTGGGAGATCCGGTGACATTTGGATTGTCTGACAGTGATCTTGAGAGACTGGCTTATAATGAAGCCATCTCTTTTGCCTGTGCAGGAATTCAGAAAGGAGATGTGGTACAGATGATCACAACCATTGACAAGCGCTTTATGGCTGGTCTTGCCTACTTTTTGGGTTTAAGAAAAATGGGGGCAAGCGTTGTGAGAATGGGACCGGGAATTCCGGAACTTCAATGGGATTCTATTTTTAGGTATCAGCCTAAATACCTGATTACTGTGCCTTCTTTTTTGCTGAAAATGATTGATTATGCCGAAAAACACGGCCTTGATTATAAAAACTCCAGTGTTTACGGTGCCGTCTGTATTGGAGAAAGCATCAAAAATCAGGATTTTACAGATAATATTCTTTCGCAGAAGATCAAAGAAAAATGGAATATCAATCTTTTTTCAACCTATGCATCTACCGAGATGAGCACCGCATTCACGGAATGTGAGTTTCAGATGGGCGGACATCACCATCCTGAACTTATTATTACAGAAATCCTGGATGATCACGGAGATCCTGTGCAAGAAGGAGAAAGTGGTGAGCTTACGATTACAACGTTGGGAGTGGAAGCAATTCCTTTGTTGAGATTTAAAACAGGAGATATTGTAAAAGCTCATTATAAGCCTTGTCAGTGTGGAAGAAATACCATGAGATTGGGTCCTGTAGTTGGCAGAAAGCAACAGATGATTAAATATAAAGGAACAACATTATATCCTCCGGCCATGAATGATATCCTGAATGATTTTAATGGTATTCTCTGTTATCAGATCGTTATTCAGGCTAATGAAATAGGACTTGATGAAATTATAATCAGGGTAAGTACAGAGGAAAACAATGAAAACTTTGTACATGAAGTAAGGGATCACTTCCGGGCAAAACTCAGGGTAAGTCCTAAGATTGAAATGGTAGATTTTGAAATATTATCCAAAACTGTTTACCATCCAAATAGCAGGAAACCAATCACTTTTATTGATTTAAGGTGAAAATAAAAACAAATATGAAAAAAATATTATTTCTGATCTTGATCACCTTTTCTGCTTGCTTGGCGGCGCAGAGGGTCAAAGTTATTTCGGGAGATTATAACTTTTTAAAAGGACAAAAATTCATTAAAGTAGTTTTTAAGTTTGAAGGGGTAACTTTTAACAGGAAAAAGGTTACTGAAGAACAATATGTTGCTGAAAGAATGACTGAGATAGAAAAGAGAAGTGGTAAAGATAAAGCTCAAAAATGGAAGGATGATTGGGAGTTTTCAAAAGCCAAAACCTTTCAGGATAAATTTCTGGCTTCCTGGAATAAAAATACAGATATTAAAGCGGCTACCAATTTCGAAATGACTGCATATACCTTAATCGTAGAACCTACATGGATTTCTCAGGGCGTTTTTGTCGGAATAGGTAATATTCCAGCACAAATGAATTCTAAAATTACTTTTGTAGAAACTAATAATCCCGATAATGTTTTAATGGTAGTTGAAGGAATGAAAGCTACAGGAGATAATGTTGTTGGAATTCCAAATAACAATGACCGTATTGCTGAATGTTTTGCAAAAACGTCAAAGATGCTCGCTTTAAAGGTTGATTATTATACCAGAAAATAAAAATTAATAATTCTTAAGATTAAACTTACTATGAAAAATCTATTGTTGTTGCTATTCATGGCAATTACAACTCCTTTATTTGCACAAAGCAAATTAACTTATGAAAATGGAAATTTTGATTTTCTTAAAGATCAGAGCGATGTAAATGTTCAGTATAAATTTGAAAATGTTACTTTTCAGGTAGATAACTATACCGAAGCACAATATCTTGAAAGAAGAAAGACAGAGACATTGGCTAAAAAAGGTGAGGATGCTTGGAAAGAGTGGAGTGGAAATTGGAATGAACATAGAGAATCTGTCTTTATACAAAGATTTATTGAAGGATTAAATGCTAAATCAAAGAAAATTAAGTTTGGAAAAGATTTAAAAACAAAATATACCCTACTTGTAGAAACAAAATGGGTGTATCCGGGATGGAGTGGTGGAATGATTATGCAGCCAGCTAAATTATCAACTGTGGTAACTTTTGTTGAAACTGAAAATCCAGCTAAAGTGATAGCCAAGATCCAAACTGATAAAATTGAAGGGGTGGGAAGTAAAGTTGATTATGGAATGGAGTATGGAAGAATATCAGCAGCTTATGAAAAAACAGGCAAGGAATTGGCAAAAGAGATTAAAAAAACTTTAAAATAAAACAAAAACAGTCTGAATTTCAGACCGATTTTTTATTGTTGATTTTGCTTTTCCTGTTTGATGAGGTTGGCAAGATTCTTAATTACTGTATCATGCTTTTTTACAAAAGGATTGTCTTTATTCCATACATATCCAGCCAATACTGCACATATCTTTTTCTTGACATCAGGGTTCTCCGGTTGGTGGAAGAATAATTCCTGAAGATTACCCGTATACCATTCCTTTACATAGGTGGTGAAAACATCTACACCATATAAGATATAATCTGTGTATTCTGTTTGCCAGTCAATTTTTTCTCCGTTGAGCTGTCTAAACGCTAATTTTGCAGCAAGCATTCCCGATTCTGTGGCAAAAGCCATTCCCGATGAGAAAACCGGGTCAAGAAACTCAGATGCATTACCCGTTAAAGCAAACCCATCTCCAAATAAACTTTTTACCGAACATGAATAATCTTTCAGATGTTTGGGCTCAAAGAGAAAATCTACTTCTCCAAAACGTTTTACGTAATAGTCAGATAGAGAAATTGCTTTTCTTAACGCCTCAGCAGGATCTCCGTTTTCAGACAACTTATCAATATATTCTGTAGGACCTACAATTCCTACACTTGTATTTCCGTTAGAAAAAGGAATGACCCAAAGCCATACCTCTGTTTCAATGATGTCGAAAGATATTAATGTTCCCTCTTCGCCCTCTTCTCTGTTGATATCCTTTACATGAGAAAAAATAGCAGAGTGGGGAGATAATTTTGAAGGCTTTTCAAGATCTAGTAAACGAGGTAAAACTCTTCCGTAACCACTTGAGTCAATAACAAACTTGGCGTGGATCTCTTTTGTCTTTCCATCTTTGGTTCTTACCGTTGTGATAGAATCCGTACCGTCAAATCTGATGGCTGTAACCTCGGTTTCAAACTCAAGGTCAATCCCTTTATTAATGACTTCCTGGGCCAGTGTATGATCAAAATCAGCTCTCGGAACCTGCCAGGTCCAATCCCAGCCTTCTCCGAATTTATCACTAAAATCAAAAATGCAGACCTCATCCCCACGCAGGAAACGTGCACCCAGTTTTTTTTCAAAACCCATTTTGTCTAATGCAGGGAAAAGTCCGGCTTCATCAAAGTGGTCCATTACCCTTGGAATTAGGCTTTCTCCTACTACCAATCTTGGGAATTTTGTCTTTTCAACCACCTTTACGTTGACATTATTCTTCTTAAGGTATGAAGAAGATACGCATCCGGAAGGTCCAGCTCCGATTACAAGAACGTCAACAAATTCTTTGCTCATCTTGATTTTTTATTTTAATAATAACTTCTATCTTTGCCGCAAAATTAGTGACAAATAATTAATATTTTACAAAATTATCAACTATTACTTTTGATTAATGAAAATAAATAACTTTTTAGGACTGAAAGATTTTCAAAAGATTATCATTGAAAATGAGAAAATTGAACTGGATGAATCACTTTTATCAAGAGTCGATACAAGCTTTCAGTTTTTAAAGGAATTTTCAAAAAATAAAGTAATATATGGAGTAAATACGGGGTTTGGTCCGATGGCTCAGTTTAAAATCAGTGATGAGGATACCCACCAGCTTCAGTATAATTTAATTAGAAGTCATTCTTCTGGATTAGGAAACCCTTTACCTGCACAGGAAGTGAAAGCCTGTATGCTGGCAAGGCTGAATACCTTATCTTTAGGGAATTCGGGAGTACATCAGTCTGTTATTTATCTTCTTCAGGAATTGATCAACAGAGATATTACCCCTTTGATTTTTGAACACGGTGGAGTAGGAGCAAGTGGCGATCTTGTTCAGCTGGCACACCTGGCTTTGGTACTTATTGGAGAAGGAGAAGTTTTTTACAAAGGAGAAAGAAAATCTACAAAGGATGTTTTTGCAATTGAAGGACTTGAGTCTATAAAAGTGGAGATCCGTGAAGGGCTTGCTTTAATGAACGGAACTTCTGTAATGTCCGGAATAGGGATTGTGAATGCCTATAAAACAAATCAGCTGACCGATATTTCCATAAGGCTTTCCTGTGCAATTAATGAGATTGTTCAGGCTTATGACGATCACCTGTCTGAAGCTTTAAACGGAACAAAAAGACATTATGGTCAGCAGAAAGTGGCAGAAAGAATGCGTACACATCTTGCAGACAGTAAACTGATCAGAAAAAGAGCAGACCATCTTTATACTCACTTTGAAGAACAGGAAAAAGTATTTAAGGAAAAAGTTCAGGAATATTATTCTTTACGATGTGTTCCCCAAATATTAGGCCCAGTGCTGGACACATTGGAATATACAGAAAAAGTGCTTGAAAACGAGATTAATTCTGCCAATGATAACCCGATTATCAATGTTGAAGACCAGCATGTTTACCACGGTGGAAATTTTCATGGAGATTATATCTCTTTAGAAATGGACAAGCTTAAAATTGTGGTCACCAAGTTAACCATGCTTGCAGAAAGACAGCTGAACTATCTTTTAAATGCCAAGATCAACGAAATTTTGCCTCCTTTTGTAAATTTAGGTAAATTAGGCTTTAATTTCGGGATGCAGGGTGTACAGTTTACAGCAACTTCTACTACGGCAGAGAGTCAGATGCTTTCAAACCCTATGTATGTTCACAGTATTCCTAATAATAATGACAATCAGGATATTGTAAGTATGGGGACCAATGCAGCCGTGATCTGCAGAAAAGTAATTGAAAATGCATTTGAAGTTTTGGCGATAGAAGCAATTACTGTCGTTCAGGCAATTGAATACCTGGGCTTCCCGGATGAGGTTTCATCATCTACAAGAGCGCTTTATGATGAGATCAGAAAAATTATTCCTGCGTTCTCAGATGATATGGTGATGTATCCTTATTTAGAGAAAGTAAAGATGTATTTAAAAGCAATGTAATTATTAACCGTAATGAATTGTCTTTAATAAACTAACTAAAAAAAACTAAAACGAAATAAACACTAACGCATGAAATGTGCAATTGTAACAGGAGGCTCCAGAGGAATCGGGAGGGCCATCTGTATAAAACTGGCTGAAGAAAAAAATTATCATATACTGATCAACTATACCTCTAACGAGGCTGCAGCTAAGGAAACATTGGCCCAAGTGAAAGAACTTGGCTCTACAGGAGAAATTCTTAAATTTGATGTAGGAAATGCGGAGGAAACACAGGACGTCCTTACAGAATGGCAGGAAACAAATCCTTCTGCCGTAGTAGAAGTGATTGTAAATAATGCAGGAATCACCAGAGACGGCCTGTTTATGTGGATGCCCAAAGAAGACTGGAACAGTGTAATCAATACAAGCTTAAACGGTTTCTTCCATGTGACGAACTTTTTTATCCAAAAACTGCTTCGTAACAAATACGGAAGAATCATTAATATGGTTTCGGTTTCCGGGGTAAAAGGAACAGCCGGACAGACCAATTATTCGGCAGCAAAAGGAGCTCTGGTAGGAGCTACAAAAGCCCTTGCCCAGGAAGTGGCAAAAAGAAATATTACAGTAAATGCTGTAGCACCGGGTTTCATCAAAACAGATATGACCCAGGATTTCAATGAAGACGAGCTTAAAGCGATGATTCCTGCAAACAGATTCGGAGAAGCAGAAGAAGTAGCTGATTTAGTAGCATTTTTAGCTTCCCGAAAAGCATCCTACATTACAGGAGAGATAATTAATATTAACGGCGGAATTTATTCATAAGATGGAAAATAGGGTTGTGATTACCGGAATGGGAATTTATTCCTGCATCGGGACGTCTTTAGAAGAGGTCAGGGAATCCCTATATCAAGGAAAATCCGGTATTGTTTTAGACGAAGACAGAAAAGACTTTGGTTTCAGATCAGGCCTTACAGGGGTGGTTCCAAAGCCGGATTTGAAAAATCTTCTTAACAGACGCCAGCGTGTAAGTATGGGAGAAGAAAGTGAATATGCTTATCTTGCAACCATTGATGCTTTGAAGCAGGCGAATCTTGACGAGGCTTTTTTAGATACCCATGAAGTCGGGATCTTATACGGAAATGACAGTGTATCCAAGGCAGTCGTTGATTCTATCGATATTGCCCGGGAAAAAAAAGATACCACATTGATGGGATCCGGAGCGATCTTTAAATCAATGAATTCAACAGTGACGATGAACCTTTCTACGATTTTTAAGTTGAAAGGAATTAATCTTACCATCAGCGCAGCCTGTGCAAGTGGCTCGCATTCTCTGGGACTGGCCTTTATGATGATCAGGAACGGTTTTCAGGATATGATCATCTGTGGGGGAGCTCAGGAAACCAATAAATATTCAATGGCAAGTTTTGACGGATTAGGAGTTTTCTCAACAAGAGAAGACGAGCCGGCAAAAGCATCAAGACCTTTTGATACAGCGAGAGATGGTTTGATACCAAGTGGAGGTGCAGCCTCTTTAATTGTAGAAAGCTTAGAATCAGCACAGAGAAGAGGTGCTCCTATCCTTGCTGAAATTATAGGCTACGGCTTTTCTTCAAACGGAGGGCATATCTCAACTCCTAATGTTGACGGGCCGGCTTTAGCAATGGGCAGAGCCTTACAACAATCCGGATTAACGGCTTCAGATATTGATTATATTAATGCGCATGCTACCTCCACGCCTATTGGAGATGCTAACGAAGCAAAAGCTATCTATGAGATTTTCGGAAGTGAAGTTCCCGTAAGTTCTACGAAATCTATGACAGGGCATGAATGCTGGATGGCAGGGGCAAGTGAAGTTATTTACTCTATTCTGATGATGCAGAATGATTTTGTAGCTCCCAATATTAACCTTGAAAATCCTGATCATGAGGCTCAAAAGATAAATTTAGTCTCCAAAACAAAAAATCAAAAAATTGATGTATTTTTGTCGAATTCTTTTGGGTTTGGGGGAACCAATTCTGCATTAATAGTTAAAAAATTTGATTAAAAACATGGAAAGGGAAAAAATAGTGGCCATCGTTAACGATTTTCTGGTAAATGAATTCGAGGTAGACGGAGACGAAATCAGTAATGAGGCCAATCTTAAAAATACATTAGGCTTAGACAGTCTGGATTATATCGATATGGTTGTTGTGATAGAATCCAATTTCGGAGTGAAATTAGGAGAAGCAGACTTCAAGAAAATGGTAACATTTGATGATTTTTATACTGCTATTGAACAAAAAATTGCTAAAAAAAACGCTTAATTATTGAATAAAATCTTTATTAATTGAATGTAGCAGTGTACCCATACTGTGTATTTTTTTAAATTAAAATAATTGTTGGATTGGTATACCGTTACATTGGTAAATTGTATATATGAACAAGTGGAAAGGTAAATCTAAAGGAACGGTATCAGGATACAGAATATTCGTTTGGTGTATTAGAAATATCGGAATCAGAAGTTCATATGTTGTTCTTTATTTTGTGGCTGCTTATTACTTTCTGTTCCAGAAAAAAAGCAACCGATACATCCTTTATTATTTTCAAAAAAGACTAAACTATGGATATGGAAAAGCTTTGCGCTCCATATTTAACAGCTATTTCACTTTCGGAAAAGTACTGATTGACAAAACAGCTATTTCTGCGGGATTAAGAGAAAAATACACCTATGAATTTGATGGGATTGAAAATCTCAGAAACCTTTTAGCCGCGAAAAAAGGAGGTGTTCTGATCAGTGCCCATATCGGTAATTTTGAAATTGCAGAACATTTTTTTGCAGATATAGATTTTGACTGCCAGATCAATTTGGTGACCACAGATCAGGAAGTTACCGTGATCAAAGAGTATCTGCAAAGTGTTGCCGTAAAAGAGAGTTCCATTAAATTTATTTATGTCAGAGAGGATATGTCGCATATCTTTGAGATTAATCAGGCATTATCAAATAATGAACTGATCTGCTTTACCGGCGACCGTTATTTTGAAGGATCCAAATACCTGGAAGCCGAATTGCTGGGGAAAAGTGCAAAATTTCCGGCAGGCCCTTTTCTTATTGCTTCCAGATTGGGAGTACCTGTAGTATATGTGTATGTAATGAAAGAAAATAACCTTCATTATCATCTCTATGCAAGAACTGCCCAGAATATTAAAAACAGGGATTCTCAGGGGCTTTTACAATCTTATGTTCAAAATCTGGAGACCATGGTTAGAAAATATCCGTTCCAATGGTTTAATTATTTTGATTTTTGGGATGATGTTGATTAATTTTTCTATTTTTATCCCTGAAAACTAACAAAAACTGAAACCATTTAGATTAAAATCAGGATTAGCCTGTCTATTGATCTCTAAAAGACCGGAGGCAGATCATCTTTTGATGAACATTCTTAATTTCTAAATTAAAATACATTCTCCTTGAAGAAAGAATATGACATACTTGTAATCGGCAGCGGATTGGGAGGTCTTGTTTCGGCTCTTATTTTGGCGAAAGAAGGGCTTAAAGTATGTGTATTGGAGAAAAACAATCAGTATGGAGGCAATTTACAGACTTTTTCAAGGGATAAGCTCATCTTTGATACGGGAGTTCACTATTTGGGTGGGCTGTCAAAGGGACAAAATCTAAACACTTTTTTTTCCTATCTGGAAATTATGGATGATCTGGATCTCCAGCAAATGGATGAAGACGGATATGACAGAATCTCCTTTGGTGATGATCCTATTGAATATCCACATGCCCAAGGATATCAGAACTTTGTTGAGCAGTTATCGGTCTATTTTCCGAACGAAAGAGAAAATCTTGAAAATTACTGTGAAGAAATTCAATATGTATGCAGCCAGTTCCCAAGATATAATGTAGTGGGGAAAGATAGTTACAATGAAGAAATTCTGCATCTGAATACCCGAAGATTTATAGAATCTGTGACCTCAGATAAAAAACTGCAATCGGTTTTATTAGGCTCTAATTTCCTTTATGCCGGAGATTCTGACAATATTCCTTTTTATGTTCATGCTTTAACGGTAAACTCTTATATCCAGAGTGCTTACAAATGTGTAAAAGGGGGAAGTCAGATTTCAAAATTATTGATCAGGAAGCTTCGTCAGTATGGGGCGGAAGTTCATAAACATACCGAAGTAACCGGGTTTATTTTTGATGAAAATAATGTACTGACCTCAGTGAAAACCGCTTCAGGTAAAGAATACGCGGCAAAAAAAATAATTTCAAATATTGAAATCCGCTCAACCATTAAATTAATTGGAGAAGAGCGGTTAAAAAAATCCTTTCTCAACAGGGTTTTAAGCTGGCAGCCTGTTCCATCATGTTTCAGTGTATATCTGGTCTTAAAGCCACATACACTTCCGGATTTTAATTATAATATATACCATTATTCCTCAGGGGAACAGGTTTGGAGTGCCTTCCGTTACAGGAAAGAAGCATGGCCGGAAACCTATATGCTTTCGGCATCACCGTCCAAAAATTATCCTGGGTTTGCAGAAAGCCTGACGGCTATTTCCTATATGGACTTTGATGAGGTTAAAGACTGGGAACACACATTCAATACAGTAGCTGATGATCACGAAAGAGGAGAACAGTATGAAAGGTTTAAGCTGGCAAAAGCAGAGAAAATGCTTGATGCCCTGGAAAAGAAAATTCCCAACCTTAAACAGGCTGTCAAAAAAATATATACTTCTTCACCGTTGTCTTATCGTGATTATATTGGTAGTTTTGAAGGAAATATGTATGGTTACATGAAAAACTCAGAAAACCCGCTTAAAACGATGGTTTCTCCACGCACTAAAATAGATAATCTGTTTCTTACAGGTCAGTCTGTAAATATGCACGGGATTTTAGGGGTAACCATCGGAGCTTTCAATACCTGCTCTGAAATTGTAGGCAAAGAAACGATAGACAGACATTTAAGTCAAATGATGTAATAAGAACCCAACGTGAAAAAAGCTGATACCAACCCTCTGTTCTATAAAAGACTTTTTCTGTATGCTCTTTTTTGTTGCATTCTGATCTCATGCGGGGTATCAAAATCTGTTCATCATCTTCCCGATGTGAAACAATATTCACTGGAAATTCCAAAAGTGAATATAATAAATGATACGACCTTTAGCTTTAAGCACAATTATCTGACTAAAAATAAGCAGCAGCTCTGGGAGCTTTATATAACAGGAAATCCGCTTCAGTTAGGGTATAATAATGGGGCGTTAACGCAAAATCTTATGCAGAAGCAGGAGGCAATTTTCTTTTCGAAGGTGGAAGGATTTGTCCCTTCAAAATTCAGGCAGAAGTTGTTGAGAGGCTTTTTAAAATGGTACAACAGAAAAATGTATCTTAATGTAAGAGAAGATTATCAGGCCGAATTGTATGGATTATCACAGTATTCCTCAGATCAATATGACTTTATTGCCCCAAAATATTTAAGGAATCTTTACCTGCATGGAGCGCATGATATTGGACATGCTATGCAGGATCTGGCCATGGTTGGCTGCTCTTCACTGGCTGTCTGGAATGAAAATACAGAAGATGGAGATCTTCTGATAGGACGGAATTTTGATTTTTATGTAGGTGATGATTTTGCGAAAAATAAGCTGGTGGAATTTGTAGAACCGGAAGATGGAATTCCTTATATGTCAGTAAGCTGGCCGGGGATGATAGGAGTAGTCTCGGGGATGAATAAAGAAGGAATTACGGTGACCATCAATGCAGGGAAATCAAAAATTCCTTTAACAGCCAAAACCCCTATTTCTTTGGTGACGAGAGAGATCTTACAGTATGCAAAAAATATAGATGAAGCCGTTGATATTGCAAAAAAAAGAAAGGTTTTCGTTTCAGAATCCATTTTGGTAGGAAGTGCTCATGATAAAAAAGCAGTAATCATTGAAGTATCTCCCAAAAACTTTGGAGTTTACAGCGTACAAAATACAAGCAGGGTTCTTTGTACTAATCATTTTCAGTCTGAGGCTTATAAAGATGATACAAAGAATCAGAAACATATTGAAGAAAGCCATTCAGAATATAGGTATGAAAAACTGCAGGAGCTTCTTCAGGAGGAAAAAAAACTTACTCCACAGAAAATGGCTTCCATTTTAAGAAACAGATCAGGGTTACATGGTGAAAGTATTGGCTATGGAAACGAAAAATCTCTGAATCAGCTATTGGCGCATCATGCAGTTATATTTTCTCCTCAGAAGAAATTGGTCTGGGTATCTTCAAATCCTTATCAGCTGGGAGAATTCGTATGTTATGATCTGAATGCCATATTTTCAGATAAAGGATTACAGCATAGCGATTTTTCAACATCACAGCTCAATATTGGAAAGGATCCCTTTGTGGAGTCCCGTGACTTTAAAAACTATGAGGAATACAGAGTGTTGAATACAAAAATAAACGATGCGATTCAAAATCGTGAGCTTCTTACAGATAGCTATATTACCCGCTATCATTCTTTAAATCCCGATTTTTGGAAAGGATATTATATGGCTGGAAAATATTATTTTTACAGGAAAGAGTATGCAAAAGCAAAGACGGAATTTGAAAAAGCCCTGACAAAAGAAATTACAACAGTACCTGATAGGAAGGACACTGAGAAATTTCTGAAAAAAACTTTAAAGAAACTGAAATGATCCCTAAATATATAAAAGTCTTGTTCTGCATTCCCATTGTCATTATTCTGTGTTATTCTGTTTATCTTCTCTCAGTATATAGCTCAGTTCCGGAAATTATACCGATTCACAGCTATGGAGGAAGAAAAGATGAGTACGGGAGCAAAGTATTTCTGTTTTTACCGGTAGTATTAAATTTGATCATTCTTATCTTTACCTGGTTGATTATCAGAAGACCGGATAAGATTAAATTTACCTTTGAGATCAATGAAAATGACCGTGAAAAAACCTATCATACCATCCAGATGATTTTAGTAATTCTTTCCATATTTGTCACAATCATGATGAGTCCTTTATCATTTTTTGATGTTGTTTATAAATAACGTTTTATATCTTGCTCAACCCTATTTATAGTGTGAAATTTTGTAAACAATTGTTTGATTTTAATAGTTTTAATAGCTTTTTCATCCTCTTTTTTGATATCAAATATGAATAAAAAACAATTTAGGATTCATTTTAACTAAAAATTTAAATTCTTTTTTCTTTTTTTTATGAGTTGATTGTGAATTGTTTATAAAAAAGTCCTTTTTGTTGTATTTTTTATTGTATGTGTTTACATTGGATTCTGTAAAAAACATTTAAATATGAAAAAAATTAGATTGACTATTAAATTTCTTCTTTTATCTTCTCTGTTGACCACAGGAGCCGTTTTTGCTCAAAATCAGGAACAGATTATAAAAGAATATCTGAACTCTTCTAAAGGGCAGTTTCAGAGATTAGATGCAGATTTAAAGACTTTTAAGATCTTAAATATTGATCATTCTGAAAGCTTGAAGGGAGATGTGGTGGGCATACAGCAGACTATTAACGGTATTCCGATATTTGGCAGTTCTGCCAATGTGTTGATAAGAGAAGATAAAGTATTAAGTTTTGCGGATACTTTCATAAAAATTTCGCCATCTTCTATTAAAGGAAAAGAAAGAGCCGATAAAGATGCTCTTATTGTAGCTGCAGCAAAAAAATTAAATGGAAATCCTACTGCCAAAAACAGGGTTGGAAAAGACGAACCTATTAAAGCTACCACAGTTTATTTTGAAAAAAATGGGAGCCTGATCCTCGGATATGAATTTGATATTGAGGAAAAGGGCACCAATAATACCTGGATGGTGATTATCAGTGCTGAAGATGGTTCTGTTCTGTACAAAGAAAATTTGACCCTTTCCTGTAATTTCCATTCTGATGCTTATGAACATTCTTTTGCTGAACATCATATGCCTGCAATATTTCCAAACTTAGAGAAAGGAACAAAGCATAATACAAACTTTGTTTTAGCTCCGGATAATGCATCCTATAATGTATTTCCGCTTCCTGTTGAGGCTCCTACATTCGGAAGCAGAGCTTT
This sequence comes from Chryseobacterium sp. Bi04, assembly GCF_918698085.1. Classification (GTDB taxonomy): domain Bacteria; phylum Bacteroidota; class Bacteroidia; order Flavobacteriales; family Weeksellaceae; genus Chryseobacterium. The sequence continues at coordinate 51,419 of NZ_CAKKLP010000001.1, read as the reverse complement.
ACTTGCCAATCCTTGGGATCTGACTGCATCCCCTGAAGGATGGCATTCTGATGGAACCAATCATTATACCAATACAAGAGGAAATAATACGTATACCTATACAGATGAAAATGCAACCAACACTCCTCAATTTTCACCAGATGGGGGAGCGGGCAGAGTCTTTGATTTTCCATTAGACATTACACTTCCACCTCAGAATTATACTTCTGCAGCAGTGACCAACTTATTTTATCTGAATAATAAGATTCATGATGTATTTTATAAGTTCGGATTTACAGAATCTTCCAAGAATTTTCAAACCAATAACTTTGGAAACGGAGGTTCCGGTAGTGATGCTGTTCTGGCAGAAGCGAGAGATGGAAAAGGGTATAATAATGCTAACTTTAGTACACGTAATGATGGATTTGCTCCTAGAATGCAGATGTATTTATATGAACCTAAAAATTTACAGAGAATTTTTTATAACTCACCTACCGGATTTACATCGCGAGCTCCAATTTCCAATACAGCCGGTTTTGGTCCTAAACTTACTATAACAGGTGTTACAGGAGATATTGCTGTGACTACACCTACGGATGGCTGTGCTGCCATTACTGAGAATCTAACCGGAAAAATAGCTTTAATACAAAGGGGAAGCTGTGGCTTTGTTGTTAAAGTAAAGAATGCCCAGCTAAAAGGTGCTAGTGCAGTAATTGTTTATAATGCCGTAACATCACCGGATTTTCCTGGAATGGGAGGAGCAGATGCTACGATAACTATTCCATCTTTACTTGTGGAAAATTCTGAGGGAGTTGCTATTGTCAATCAATTGGCTTCTACTTCTGTAAATGCTACATTAAAATATGATAAACCTAATTATATCTATAAAGATGGAAGCTTAGACAATGGTATTGTTACCCATGAGTACGGACACGGTATTTCTGCCCGTCTTACAGGAACAAGTGTTGGCTGTTTAAATTATACATCTGATAATGAACAGATGGGAGAGGGCTGGTCGGATTTCTTTGCCTTAGTGCTGACCAATAAACCGGGTGACAATGCTTCTGTTCCGAGAGGGATGGGAACTTTTGCTGAAGGACAAGCCACTGATGGACTAGGTATTAGACCCGTCAAATATTCACCCGATTTTATGATCAATAATTATACGTACGGAAAAACAAATGGGATGAAGTATAACGATGTGGAAGATGATGGAACTGAAATTACCAGAGTAAATTCTCACAGTGTCGGATTTGTATGGGCAACAATGCTCTGGGATCTTCATTGGAATTATGTGGCAAAATATGGATATAATAGTAACGTACTCGCTGATCCTGATAGCGGAAACGCAAGAGTGTTACAGCTTGTGGTGGATGCTCTGAAGCTGCAGCCGTGCCTTCCTTCTTTTGTTACAGGTAGAAATGCTATTTTAGCAGCTGATCAGGCGAAAACAAATGGAGCAGATAAATGTATGATCTGGAAAACATTTGCTAAAAGAGGATTGGGAGTTAATGCTGCACCGGGTGGGCTTATAGGAAGATGGGTTGGAAGTAATCAGCCAGCACCAGATCTAAGTGATCAGGTAGAAGATTTTACAGTACCTGCAGAATGTGGTACCCTTGCAGTAAAAGAAGTTTCTGCTTCTAAAGGTATTTCTATCTATCCTAACCCGGTGAAAAGCGAATTTACTATACAAGTACCTGACGGAATGAATGCCTCAGGAATCACTACGGTGGCTATCTATGATTTTACAGGAAAGCTGATGACTACGGAAAATATCAATCTTAATAAGCAGACTAAGATCAGTGCTGATAAGTTGATCAACGGAGTGTATATTGTAAAAATCAAAAATAACACAATTGATTATTCGCAAAAGATTATTGTTTCAAAATAGACATTAAAATACGATACTATGAATAGCCCTGAAATACTTTATTTCGGGGTTATTCCTTTTTAAGGCTCCGGATTCAGTTTGTTCAGAAAAAGAAAAGTAAATATTCCTGCAATTGCAGATAAGGTGGTACTTAAGATAAGGCTCCCAATTATATATTGAAGCAGATTATTCCTGATCAGCTCAAAATTAAAGTCCTGGCTCAGGATATTACTGTTACCTTCCACAAATGGAGCGCCCAGAAATAAAGAGGCAGCAATGATAAAAGGAATAAAAGGAGGGAGGCTCACATTGGAAGCGATGAATGCAAGAACTTTATTCAATTTGAAAAGAACCGATACGCTAATCACAAGAAGGGTCTGAAATCCCCAGAAAGGAGAAAGCCCTATAAAAACCCCAAGTGCAATGGAAAAAGCTTTGGTACGGTTGCTCCCGTCACTTTCTAAGACATCTTCCTGGATGAACCTTTTAAAACTTTTTTTTTTGAAATTATTGATGAAGTTCCTCGGAATAATATAAAATAAAGTAATCGTCACCAGAATTGTATTCAGAATACTGATTCTTGTAAAATCCTTGAAGGGCCTGAAATGGGAAACCCGTTCTGCAGGATCATATAAGACCTTTATAGGAACATTCTTTACCGGAACATGTTTCCATGCGGTTCTTACAATGATCTCGATCTCAAATTCAAATTTAGGAGTAAAATATTTCTTTGGAATTTTGTGCAAGGGATAAAGCCTATAGCCGGATTGGGTATCTTCGAGCTTAATTCCGGTCTCAAACCAAAACCAAAAATTGGAAAAACGGTTTCCAAAACTGCTTTTTTTCGGAATACCATCCTGAGACATATTTCGGTTTCCAATAAGAAGAATATCTTCCTTTTCCTGAAGAAGTGCCTCTACAAACACCGGAATATCATCCGGATAGTGTTGCCCGTCCGAGTCGATGGTGATAGCATAATGATAACCTGATTCCTTAGCCTTTCTAAAGCCTGTTTTTAAGGCGTTTCCCTTTCCTCTGTTCTCAGATAAGGTAATGATAGCTATTTCAGGATATTGAGAAAGGATAAATGGCGTAGAATCGGTAGAACCGTCATTGACAATAATAATACTTCCGGTGTAGCTGAGAACGCCGTCAATTACCCTTTTCAGGGTTTTTTCATTATTGTAGGTGGGTATTAAAATGCAGATCTTCTTTTCGGAAATTGCATTTTGTACTTCAGCAACGGACATGGTTTTATTTTAAAGTGGCTCTTTCGGCTCCGGTAATGGTCTTAGACTGCATCGCAAACCTTTTGATATAGTTTTTCAGGGCTGTATTCTGTTTGCTGTAATTATTCAAAAGGAAGGTTTTATCTTCTTTCAGACTTCCCCGGTATCCTACTATTTTTGGAATGTTTTCCTGAACGCTTAATCTGATCAGACGCAGTTCTGCATTATTCGGATTGCTTTTTATGATACTTTCAAGACTTGTAGCACCTGTTTTTACCATAGATTTTCTGTTTCCTTTAGCTACCTTGGCTTCCATGATCTTAGCTGCCGCTTTATATCCTAAAGTTACCGCATCAGAGCCGGATTGCTTTTCTGCAGTATCAATAAAATTTTGTGTATTGACATTAGATTCGTTGGCTTTGGCATAGCTGTTTCTCAACGTTTCCAAATCAGACTGGAAGAAAAAAATAAATGCCGCTAAGAAAGATAAAATAAGTTTCATGATGGTATTTTTTTATAGCTTACAGACATTTTTAATGCAATAGTCTCGCCAAAAGAAGTGATGTTTTTTACTTTAACATCTTCTCCGTTTACAGCAATATCCAGCTGAAGTTTTAAATCAGGCGTCTCAAAAGGATTGATAATTGCCATGAATTTAACGTTGGATGCTGTTTTTAAAAATAATTTGGAACCCACAAATTCTTCAGTAAGTTCTTTTACAATCTGCATCATACATACTCCTGGTGTAACCGGGTTTCCCGGAAAATGCCCCTTGAAAATATCATGATCTTTGTTTAAGCTGATATCAGCAATAAAACTTCCGTTTTCTGATTTTTCGTATGATTCTAATGTATAAAAGTCTGTAAGAATGCTCTGCATGATCTTATTTTTTAAGATTAAAAGTATAATAAACTCCAGCCTGGAATAGGTGCATGTGCAAAAGATAAACCGAAGATTAATGTAAAAACTAAGAAGCGTATTTTTTTCATGTCAAATTTATTCCGTCACGGTTATTTGAACCAGTTTTATATTGATCTTAAAATCTTTGTGCTGCAGATTTAAGCTGTCCGCGAAGATATGCTTTTTTGCCTCAAAAGTAAAATTGATTTTTTCCTTATTATTCCGAGTATAAATGATTCTTTTCAGTAAGCCGTTTTCTTTATTAAAAAATAAATAATAGCCTTTATTATCGTTTTTTGACAGATAAATTCTGGCATTTTCATTCTCAAAACTTTCACTGATAGGATATTGCTTTTTTAAAAGTTCCCGAAAGTCGTTTTTAAGAAAATTGATGACCATCTTTTTGTCGAGATCAGGAAGAACATAATTCAGTTTAAAATCATGTTGCGAAATCTCAAAATCAATCAGCTTATTTCCGAAATCTGAAGTTAATGCGACCCGGTGTGTCGTTTCATCGATTTTTTTGATGATAAGAATACCACTTACATGATTCTTATAAATGTCTATCTGACACTTGTATACATAATCTTGGGGAGAAGAAAAATAAAGATTTTCAACCGTTTTCTTTGATTCAGAAACAGGTTTTACATCCGTAAGCTGATAAGACTTACAGGAAATAACCCCTATTGACATCAGGCTATAAACTAAACTCAGACGCAGGAATTGAAGCATTAATCTTGGTATTTTTGAAAACAATATGGGTAGTATCTCCTGAGGCTTCCGTCATATTAACTTGTGAAACTGTTGACTGGTTCTTCGGGAAATACAGTTCAATCTGCTTGATATACTTCAGAAGCTGGGATGTTTTCGGAATGAATTTCGCCATATTGTAGTTTCCGCTCTTAAAATAAGTTACGGTGAATTCAGGATCACTGAACATCGTTCCATTAGAGCTTCCTACAATAAGTTTATTGATCTTTTCAAACGTTTTGCTCTTTGCATCTACAGAAGACTTTTTCCCCTGATCATTGATAAAGATCTTATTATTTTTAAAAACAATGCTGTATTGATAAGGTTTTGTATATTTCCAGCTCAGCATATTCGGGGCCTGTAATGACATTTTTCCGTTCGTAACGATGTTCTTATCCAAAAAGTCCATTTTTTTGGTTTGGGTGAAATCGCTTTGCAGCGTTCTGATCTCTTTGGTTTCAGAAGAAACTTTAGAGACAAAAGCTTTTGCTTCAGCTCCGGACATTGCTGTATTTTGAGCCGAGAAAAGACCTGATATTAATAAAAATGCTCCGAAAGCAATGTTTTTAATCATTTTTCTTTGAATTTGTAATTGAATCAATGGTAAAAGCTGCATACTTTTTATCTTCCAAAAATACTAATAAATTAACCAGTACACGGTAAGTCTTCTCCGATGTATCATGGAGAAGGATGATACTTCCTTTTTGTAAGCCTTTCGTTATTCTTCTGTAAATTTTCTTTTCATTATCAATAACGGTATCTAAAGAGCGGACATTCCATCCTATACTTTTTTTATGGGTTCTTTTAATTGCTTTTGCAATATTTGGATTGGTAACCCCGAACGGTGGTCTGTACAGCTGCGTTTTTATATTCCCGACTCTGTATATCACTTCATCACATTTTTCAATCTCTTCAATCATTTTAGAGGCAGATAAAAAACCTGTTGTGCTAGAGTGTGTCAGCGTATGGTTTCCAATGGTATGGCCTTCTTCAATGATCCTCTGAAAAGTTTCCGGGTATTTTTCAATCTGTTTTCCGATACAGAAAAAAGTAGCCTTTATCTGATGCTCCTTTAGTAAATCTAAAAATTGGGGTGTAAATTCCGTTGGCCCATCATCAAAAGTTAAAGCCACTTCCTGAGCTCTTGTCCGCTTATGGGTGATACTGTTGACGAAATATCCCAGTTCAATATGGAAAGAACCCCAAACAACTACTGCAGAAAAAGCCAGAAAACATGCTATATATACCCAAAAGCCTCCATGAAACGCATAAATAAAAACGTTACAGAGAAGGTAAAATAGAATGAAGAAATAGTGTTTCATCGTTCGTTGTTTAATAGTTTATTCGTTGTATGATAAGCAAATTTACGAATAACCTTTTGCTTTCACTTCAGTTAAGCTTTTTCCAGTAATACGAGACTATGATCAGAACCTGCCAGATGATTATATAAAAGTATGTTTTTTACTTCACTTTTTGTATTTCCGTTGATCATCATTATCTCCGGAATCTGCTGTTCTTTAAGAATATGACAGGCCAGAAAAGTTGAAAAACCACTGGCTGTATTGAATTCTCCACTCAGATGTTTGTAATATAGCAAAGCTGAATCCGGAAATACATCCATTGCTTGTTTATAATAAGTATCTGAAGCTTCATCTCCACTAAAGCCTAAAATGACCACATCAATATGATTACCGGATAGATTGTTTTTAGCTAAAAAATCCTGAATAAAACCCTGAGTCTCATTCAATTCTAATGTATTGATGATCTGAATGTCGGTAAGCTTTGCATAAGAACTCTCTGTCTTATTTTTTCCTACCACAAAAAAACTGGCTCCTTCGCCCCAGATCACTCCATCCGTTGTAGAATGTAAATAATCAGCAGGAAGGTCTTTTTCTTTTTTAATGATATTGTGCAGACAGTAGAGTTCCATAGTTCTGCCGGTCTGTTCATCGGTAGAGCCCACCAGGATATTTTCAGCTTCTCCATCTTTGATCTGAAGCTGAGCATCCAGTAATGAAAACTCCAGTGATGAAGAGGTATTTACATAGGTGAAATTGTAAGCGTGACACTGCAGTGCCAGAGCAATTTGCCCTGAAACGGTATTGTGAGTAGACTGGATAAAAAATGTAGGTGTTAAAAACTCCTCATGGTTATCAATCACATTTTTCAAAAACTTTTCAGAATCCTGGGAGCATCCCATTCCGGTTCCTACAATAATGGCGTCAGGCATCGTAATTCCTGCCTCCTGTAAAGCATAATGTGAAGCTGCGGAACTCATTTTTACGGTTTTAGACATTCTCCTGATCATAGCAGGCGGAATGAATTCCTTGTAATTAGGTTCTATCGCTTTGAGCATTTGTACCGAACTTTCCGGGGCAAGATTCTGTAGGATATTTTCGTTTAAAGTGTCCTGAACAGATATGCAGGATGCACTGTTGATGTAAACGGAACTCATGATTTTGAGAATATTAAAGTGGAACAGTTTCCTCCAAATCCAAATGAATTGGAAAGCACATGATTGATATCCTTCTTTTTAAGTTCAGTGACAGGCGTTAAATCAAATTCTGCCATTTTCGTCGTAAAGTTCAGATTTGGAAAAATAAGACTGTTTTGCATGGCTAAGATTGAAAAAACAGCTTCAATCCCGGCTGCTGCTGCCAGGGTATGTCCTGTAAATGCTTTCGTGGAACTGAATTCAGGAACCTTGTTTTCGCCAAAGATTCTGATCATAGCAATTCCTTCCGATAAATCATTATTAGGAGTGGCGGTTCCATGAACGTTGATATAGTTTATATCTTCTTTGGCTAATCCTGAAACCTTAAGGGCCTGCTGCATGGCTAAAAATGCGCCCTGTCCGTTTTCTGAAGAAGCCGTCTGATGATGGGCATCATTAGCATTTCCATAACCGGAAAGGTAAGCAAGAACTTTCTTGTTTTCTTTTTTTACAATTTCTTCAGATTCAAGCACCAAAAAAGCGGCTGCCTCTCCTAAGTTTAACCCTTTTCTATCATTGTCAAAAGGAGTATTATAAGAATCTGTAAGGATCATCAGTGTATTGAATCCATTCAAAGTAAATTTTGAAAGAGAATCAGTGCCTCCAACAATAACGCGGTCTAAAACTCCGTTTTTAATCAGCTTTGCCCCCATCATAATGGCATTGGCTGCAGATGAACAGGCGGTACTAATAGTAGAAACCATGCCTTTCAATCCCAGATAACCCGCGATCGCCAATGAGGAATTTCCGGCATCATGAGCGTCAATATATTTTTGCTTTTCAGGGAAGCTCTCATAAGAGTAGAAATACTTTTCAGTGATATCCATCCCTCCTACACTGGTAGAAGAAATCAATCCGGTTCTGTATCCGTTGATTTCTGAAATTCCGGCACTTTCTACTGCTTCTTTTGCGGCAACCATTCCTAATAAAGAAGTTCTTGTTACATTATTGTCTTCATCAAGCTGAAGCTTTTGTATAAGTTCTTCATTAGATAATTTTACTTCACCCGTTTTAATGGCTCCGGCATGGCGGGTTTCAAACATCTGGATATCTGAAATTCCGTGTTTCCCGGATTGTAGTGAAATAAAATTTTCCTCCACATTGTTTCCAATAGAGGAAATGATGCCCATTCCTGTTATGGCAATTTTTTGGCTCATTTTATTAGGTAATGTAACAATGTATCAATGTAAGAGTTTCCCAATTATTGGTACATTGTTACACCGTTAGATTGTTATATTAATTTATTTTGTTCTGTTGTTTTCGATGAATTGAGCCATGATTTCGATAGATTGGAAAATTTCCTTTCCTTTTTTAGGATCAGCTAATTTTATTCCGTAATCTTTATCGAGAAGGACGATGAGTTCCAAAGCATCGATAGAATCAAGTCCCAGCCCGCCTCCGAATAATGGATCTGTATCTTTTATTTCCTCTACAGAAACATCTTCAAGGTTAAGAACTTCAATAATTTTGTGCTTCAATTCGGTTTTTAAGTTTTCCATAAAAAGTTTTAATTTAACAATGTACCAATATAACAGTTTACCAATGCATTAATGACTTATCATTACTACATTTTCAGATTGCCAGATGGTTACATTTTTTATAAGGTTAGCAAATATACAAAAGCTTTATAATTTTCCTGAAACAATTCAACCCAGCCACATAATACTTTATCTGCTTTTCCGGACCGGAGAATCTGTTCCGAATAATTGTTTAAAAAATTTTCATCAAATTCATCCAAAACAAAAAAAGCATTCTCCGTCTGCATTTTATGTTTGATGCTGATTTCACCTACGCAAATATTGGGCAAGGTGTAAACAAATACAGCAGGACTTGGAAAATAGTTTTCCTGAGAATTAATGCTTTCCTGATATTTGAAATCAGTATCAAGACTGGATGATGTGTTGGCAAGAACCAAAGCGGTCCGGCTATGATCCCCGTTTTGCAATATCATTTCAGCAGCAAGGAAGGCCAGTTTGCTTAAACTGTCCATTTTGTGGAACTTGGGATAGTTCAGTTCCAAACTTTTATAAGCTTCTTTTGCAAATTCAGGAAAAGAATGTGTTTCACTTTCAAAAACAACGTTTCCATCAACGGCTATTTTTGAATTTTCCAGGGTACAGGTGGTTATTTTCTTCATCATATTCATTTTAACATTTTTCCAACACCACTGCTGCATTACATCCTCCAAATCCTGAAGCAGTTTTCAAAATATATTGAATGGTTGCAGTCTTATTTTCTCTGATAATATTAAGGAGTTGGGATACGCCCATTTCTTCAAAATTCTTAGACGGAAGTAACATATTGTGACGGGCACTTTCCATTGAGATAATGCTTTCCAGGAGCCCGGAAGCTCCAAGACAATGTCCGTAAAAACCTTTCATGCTGTTTAACGGAGCATTTTGAAGTTCCATTCTGTTGAATGCAATAGCTTCCATTTCATCATTGTACAGGGTGGCCGTTCCATGAGCCGAGATAAAATCAATTTGCTCTGAAGAAACCTTTGCTTCTGTCATGGCATTTCTGATGCTGGCATATAGGCCGTCTCCGGTTCTTGAAGGTCCGGAAATATGATTGGCATCATTAACCGCGGAGTCACCTAAAACTTTAAATCTGAATTTCTCATTTTCAGAAGGAGAGAAGGTGATATATACCGCTGCCCCAGCTTCTCCGATATTTATTCCGTTCCGGTTTTTGTCATAAGGCTTACAGGGCTCTGTACCAAGGGCCTGGAAAGAATTAAAGCCCGAAATCACAAATTCTGTAATTTCATCTCCTGCGATCACAAAAGCGTCTTTATAGTATCCTGCCTGAATCATATTTTTGGCAACAGCAATAGCCATTACTCCGGAAACACAGGCATTGGAAACAACAATGGGTTTAGTTTTAAACCCAAAGAAATCTGCAATTTTCTGTGCTAACACAGCAAGGTAAGCACCTTCGGGTAAAACAGTCTGATTTTTTAATAAACTCACATTTCCTTTTGTGGTGGAAAGGATAAGTGCCGTGTTTGCTGTGACAGGATGGTTCTCTATCAGAGGTTTCAGGCTTAGAAGGATCATCTTCTCCAGCCTTGTGAAACTTTGATTTTCAAAGTTTTTACTGAATTCTTCGTTCAGCTTTTCAGAATCAATCATAGAGGCGTACACAGCCTCCTGATTTTCTGTAATTTTATGTAGTGCTACTCCTGATTTCCCTTCTAACAGTGAACTCCAGTTGGAATTTACATTAAATCCAAGGGGAGTAACGCAATTATAATCTGTAATAAAAATTTCCTTCATCATGATAATCCCATTTTATCTTTCCAGCTTTGAAAAAACTCCGGATTGTAAAGACATAAATTTCCTTCGCTGTCCAGGAATACCTGGATGGTTTCTCCACTGCAAACCAGTTTGTCCTCCTGGTTGAAAAGCTCATATTTGTAGATCAGCTTGGCTGAAACTGTATTAATAAATGTAGTGACAATTCTGAAGGTCTCACCATATTTTAAAGGAAGAAAATGCTCACAGGTACTTTTTACAATAGGCGTTACAAATCCTGCCTTCTGAATATCAAGATATGTAAGGCCATGCTGACGGCCAAAGGCCTCTCTGCCATCTTCAAAATAAACAATATAATGACCATGCCAGACAATTCCCAGCGGATCTGTCTCATTGAACCGTACCCTTACTTCTTCGGTACAGGTTAATATGTTTTTTTTAGACTGCATTTTTTCTTTTCTTCCTATATTTTTTTCTTTCTGTGAGGTTCAGGAAACTCCTGATTTAAACATTATGGAGTTTTCTTTCGTAAAAAATCGATATGGATATGGTGGCAAGGTAAAATACAAATAAAAATACTAATTCTTTAGCAATTCCACCAATTCCGCTGTTCCTTAAGATAATGTCGTAATAAGCATTCAGCCCCCAGTTCATAGGAGAGAACTTGGCTACGGTCTGCATGAATTCAGGCATTAAAAATACGGGAACCCATATTCCTCCGATAGCGGCCAACACAACAACCGAAGTGGCTCCAAAAGGTGCCGACTGTTCCTGGGTATCCGCTATGGTACCCAGCAAAACACCAAATCCAATGGCTGCAAGCCCCGAAAACAAGGTTACCATAATAAGCTGAAACATTTTTCCGGAAACATCAAATGCCGGAAGATCCATATAAGGAAAAAGATAGATTCCTACTGCTACCATCAATAAAAACTGAATGATACAAATGATAAGGTATGTAAATGTTTTTCCTAAAATATGAACAAAATAAGGAGTAGGGCTTATTCTTGCCCGTACACTGGTTCCCTGACTTTTTTCTTTTACCAGATTGATAGATAGCGGAACAACGATGAAAAAGATAGCAAAAAGGGCCCATGCAGGAACGTTATGCTGAACGGAATTCGGCATCACATCCATTTTTCCTTTCTTAGGGGTGATCTCTTTAAAGCTGATCAGATTTTTATTCTCGCTGAGGTTCTCTGTTGTTCCCAGCTGCTCCTGGAATGCTTTATAAATTTTTTTATTCTCGATTTCAAAAACCATCTTATTGACAGAATTCATGACCGAATTTTTGAATCCTGCATTGGTAGCTGGATCAAAGTATAAGTGAATTTCTTTTGTTTTTGAATCCGGTTTTCTGACTGCTGCAGAATCTGTTTCCAATCCAAATGAACTTACTATCGTCTGAACTTTTGAATCAATATTGGAATTGAGGTCTTTTGTCAGATTTTCAGGAATGACAATAGCCATCTGATACTCTCCTGAGAAAACTGCTTTCTGAGCAGACTTTTCGTTGAAATTGGTCAGTAGCAGGAATGTCTTGCTGTTTTCCAGTTCCCCTTTTATACTTTTGGAAACCTCTGATTTGTCATTGTCAATAAAAATAATCGGGATTTTTGAGCCTTCAAGATTTTTAAAGGTGGAATCCTGAATCAGGGTAATGGTAACAATTAAAAGCAAAGGCATCACAAAAATGATGACTATTCCTCCGATATCTCTTTTCAGGAGAAGAATTTCCTTAATAAAGCTTCTCCACAGTTTATACAACAACATCTCTTAATTCTTTTCCGGTTAATGAAATGAAAACATCCTCCAGGTTTTCGGCGTGAGCAATCTGAGAAACCAGCTCTTCAGGGGTTCCTACAGCATGAATCTTTCCTTTATCAATGATGGCAATTTTTGTACAGAATTCTTCGGCCTCGGAAAGGTGATGTGAAGTATAAATGATACAAGTCCCGTTTTTATTCAGTTCCTGAAGAAAATCAATAATCACTTTTTTGGATTGAACATCAACTCCTACCGTGGGTTCATCCAAAAATAAAACTTTCGGGTTATGAAGTGTTCCTGCGATGAGGTTACAACGGCGTTTCATTCCTCCGGAAAATTGTCCCACCTGTTTATCGGCAAACTTTGAAAGCCCCATCATTTCCAGGGATTCATCAATAGCTTTGAGGAGCTGTTTATGTTTTAATCCATACAGGCTTCCGAAAAACATGAGATTTTCTCTTGCCGTAAGCGTAGGATAAAGTGCATATTCCTGAGGGACAATACCAATGATCTGTCTGATTTTAAAATTATCCTTCTGGGGAGACATCCCATTGATCAGGAATTTCCCGGAAGTGGGCTTGATAAGTCCAGAGAGCATGGAAATAAGGGTGGTTTTACCGGCTCCGTTAGGTCCAAGAATTCCGTAGATTTCATTTTTGTCAATATTCAACGTGATATCATTGACAGAAAATTCATCAGAATTTTTGTATTTTTTATATAGATTTTTAACCTCAATCATATTTTCTGCCATATCAGATTGCTTTTCTCAGTTTTTTATAGAAAGCTTCTTCGAGATCTGCAATATGAAGCATTGTTTTTGAAAGTTCATTGTAGATATTGCTTTTTGAATTTCTGTTTTTATACACTCTGGCAATGTCTACAGCAAAATCTCTCCAAAGGTCACCAATAGCTGTAATTTCCTGTGACAGTTCTTTTAACTGTTCATTTTTGAGGATTACTGCCGCTTCCTGAAGAAAGGCTCCGTAAATAAATCTGAAGCCACCTCCGCCGGTCCCTATTTCTTCCTGCATTCTGATCAGCTGCCCCAGATAGTGGTTGGTTACCTTTGTGCCTTTCTTTTCTGCCCATTTAGGGATGCTTTTGGCTACCCATCTCATGGCTCTCACACCAATAAGGGGTACCGGTGCCAGCATATTTTTACAGGTATCTTTGATTCCTTTCTTTATAGCTTCTTCAAGATTGATATTTTGAGGAACATAGACAGGATAATACATATGTCCTTTTGGGGGAAGGGCTCCTTTGGCATATCTTACTTTTTCCAGTTCGGCTTCCGAAAGTGAGGTGACATAATCCATGACAGGATCACTGATCAGGAATTTTCCGTCTTCTTTACCATATACCACAAGGTTGTGGGCATTGAAGTGAAATTTATATTCTTCAGGGAAATATGTAAGGTTGAAAACTCCTACCTGTAGCCCTGTAGGGATATTTTGCTCCAGATTTCTTTCCAGTGCTTTTTGAGCGTCCTGAGGATTGGAAAATTTCTCTCTCTTTATTTTAATTCCCAATCTTTTGGCTGCTTTGCTGAAAATAGCACCGGGCATCGGACGATAGCTGAAGCCGGGAGCAAAATTTACCTTTAAAAAGGGAAGATAGACGAAAAATAATCCGGAACCTATTCCGAAGATCATAGGCTCACTTAGTTTCAGTCCTTTATTAAGCAGTAGATTAGAAGCAACACCGTTTTCGCAATGCGCAGTCTGATGGTGTTCAAAGTTTAATTTCATTTGCAGCTTTTATCTTTTTCATTGGTTCAATGGAATTTTGCATAGAATGCTTCCATTTATTTCCCATCGAAGTTTTTTAATTCATCCACTGAAATTCCAAATGCATCAGCATATTTTTTCAGTGCAGTTTCGCTTAGTGTTGTAAATATTCTGGGCTTAAAATGTCTTTTCACCCTCCATTGCCACATTCCTACATAAGAGGCAAGTACTCCAAGATCCATTTTATTCAGCTCCATAAAATAAACGATAGGACTTACAGTTTTATTGGCAACGTTTTGCTTGGCTTCCTCAATTCTTTCATAAATGAGCTCCATAGATTCATCCAAAGCAGCTTTCTTTGCATCCCAGCCTGTGCTGTTTGCTGTAGTATAGTTGTTATTTTCGTCCGTTACATACAGTACTTCTGTCATGTTGGCGGATTTCAGGTTGCTTTCGTCTTGAGGTAGGTCTTGTTTTTTCATCTAAATAATACTATTTTTTAGATTCCAGATGAAAAATAGTTCACCTGTTTTGATTTTTTTAATCAGTTGGCTAAAATAGTGAAAATACATTATATGTAAATCATATTAAATTTTGAGGAGTTATTGTCGTGGAGTATAGTTATATGGAAGGATAATTTTGAGTTTTTATCAAGTTTGATCGAATATGTTTTTAGCTTTTACTATTATTTTAATTTAAACATAACTCATCGGAAAGAATATCATCCTAACCTTCAATAGGCTTTTATTATTTGTCTTGTAATGGATTTGCTGTAACAAGTGTATTGTATTGTGAGACTAATGTTTTTGAGAAATCTGATTATAAAATTAATTGTTAACTACCAACTATGAAGAAATTTTTTATTTCTGTTTCGCTTTTCTGCATGTTAAGTGCAATGGCACAGAAATTCGAGACACAAAAACTTACGGATGCCCAAGGGTATACCTATGAAACGGTAAAGAATGATCAGGCCGGTGTAAGAGTATATACTTTGAAAAACGGACTGAAGGTTTATCTTGCAAAAAATGAAGATGCTCCGAGAATTCAAACCTATATTCCTGTAAGAACAGGATCTAATAATGACCCAGGTGATAATACGGGATTAGCCCACTACCTTGAACATATGGTCTTCAAGGGTACATCCAATCTGGGAACTCAGGACTGGGCAAAGGAAAAGGCTTTGCTACAGCAAATTTCCGATCTTTATGAGCAGCATAAAGCTGAAAAAGATCCTGCAAAGAAGAAAGAACTTTACAAAAAGATAGATGAGGTATCTCAGGAGGCTTCAAAATATGCCATTGCCAATGAATATGACAAGGCAATCTCTTCACTGGGAGCAACAGGAACCAATGCCCATACGTGGCTGGATGAAACGGTTTATAAAAACAATATCCCATCCAACGAACTTGAAAAATGGCTGAGAGTAGAAAAAGAGCGTTTTTCAGAATTGGTACTGCGTCTTTTCCATACAGAGCTTGAAGCGGTGTATGAAGAGTACAACAGAGCTCAGGATAATGACGGACGTCTTGTAAACTATGCTTTAATGGAAGCTCTTTTCCCTAAACACCCGAACGGGCAGCAGACAACGATTGGAACTTCAGAACACTTAAAGAGCCCTTCAATGGTAGCAATTCATAAGTATTTTGATACCTATTATGTTCCTAATAATATGGCTGTCGTATTGGTGGGAGATATTGACTTTGACAAAACTATAAAATTAGTTGATCAATATTTTGGTGCTTTCAAATACAAAGACCTTCCGATGAAAAAGATGGTAACAGAAGAGCCTATGACAAAAGTGGTTTCCAGAACTGTAAAAAGTCCGTCTACACAAAGAATGACCATGGCATGGAGAACAGATTCTTATGGAAGTCAGGAAGCAAGATTGGCAGATGTTGTTGCAGAGATCTTAAGTAATAATGGTGATGCCGGATTAATTGACCTTAATATTAATCAAAAGCAAAAGACCCTTGGAGCAGGTGCCTACGAATCACCGTTCAAAATGTATGGTCTGTTTGCGTTGACCGTAACTCCTAAAGAAGGGCAAAGTTTTGACGAAGCTAAAAAGTTATTGCTTGATCAGCTGGATCTTGTGAAAAAGGGACAATTTCCGGACTGGATATTCAAAGCTATTATAAATGATAAGAAAGTTCAGCGTATGAAAGGCTGGGAAACGGCAGACGGGTTAGCTACAGAACTTTACGATTCTTACATTAAGGGAAGAACATGGGAACAGGAACTTGATGAGATCAATCAGTATGAGAAGATCACAAAAGCTGATGTGGTAAAGTTTGCCAATGAATTCTTTAAAGATAATTACGTAGTCGTTTATAAAGAAAAAGGGGTCAATGATAAGCTTGTAAGGGTAGAAAACCCGGGAATTACTCCCATTAAACTGAACAGAGATGTTCAGTCTCCTTTTCTTAAAGGTATTTTAAGCACAAAAGTAGCTGAAATCAAGCCTGAGTTTATTGATTATAAAACAGCGATTCAAAACTCACAAGTGAAAGATAAGACGGTAAGTTTTGTAAAAAATAAGTATAATGAAATTGCCCAGGTAAGTTATGTTTTTCCTTTCGGAACGGATAATGATAAAGAGCTTTCTATTGCAGGAACTGTTTTTGGATATCTGGGTACAGACAAATATACTCCCGAGCAGTTAAAAGAAGAATTCTATAAATTGGGAATCAGCAACAGCATCAGAACTTCCAACGATCAGATGATCGTTACCCTGACCGGTCTTGAGAGCAATATGAAAAAAGGGGTAGAGCTGATGAATCACTGGATGACGAATGTAAAAGCAGATAAAGCAATATACAGTCAGACCGTAAAAACGATCCTGGAGGCCAGAGCCGTAGGAAAGAAAGATAAAGGGAGAATCATGGCTGCTCTTTCGAATTATGCCAAGTATGGTAAGGATTCAAGAATGACGGATATTGTGTCTAAAGAGCGTCTTGAGAGCATAGATGTTACGGAGCTTATCAAAAAGATTAAAACACTGAATCAGTATCCTTATCAGATATTCCTTTACGGACAGGATCAGTCGGGGATGGAGAAAGCGGTTAAGCCTTATGTTGTGAATGCAAGCCTTCAGCCTGCAAAAGCTAAAGAATATGCAGAACCTGCCACAACCGGAAAGGTGTATTTTACCAATTATGATATGGTGCAGATGGAGATGGCGAAAGTGGCAAAAGGAAGTACGGTAAACCTTAGCAATTTTGGAAAATCAAATGTTTTCAACGAATACTTCGGAAGAGGCCTTTCCTCAATTGTTTTCCAGGAGATCAGAGAAAGTAAGTCTTTAGCCTATTCAGCCTATGTTTCTTATGGTAATGCATCAGAAAAAGGACATGCAAATTATGTTACTAATTATATAGGAACACAGTCTAATAAGCTTCCTTTGGCGGTAAGTGCAATGAACGATCTGATGGCAGAATTGCCACAAATCCCGGCACAGTTTGATAATGCAAGAGGTTCTGCCCTGAAGCAGATTGCTTCTAACAGAGTAAACAGAACGAATATCTTCTTTAGCCAGCTTGCACTGAAAAAACTGGGTATTGATTATGATATCAGAAAAGATACTTATGCAGAAATCCAGGGGCTAACATTGCCTCAGCTTACAGGATTCTACAATACAGAAGTGAAACCTGTACAATACAATACAGCAATCATCGGTAAGAAAGAAAACCTGAATATGGAATCGATCAACAAAATGGGTGAATTCCAGGAAGTGTCTCTTGAAGAGATCTTCGGATATTAATCTTTTGGATTTATAATAGTAAAAAGTGAGGCAGGAATGTCTCACTTTTTTATTGTTCATATGAGCTTGTTTGTGATGATGCAGGTTTCACGGATTTGTACAATGTTTCACGTGAAATACATCCGTATGATATTTTTTTTATCAAAGCCTGGAGTAATTTTTTTACGATGTAATTATTTGAATTATATTGTTTTATAGTTTTGTCCTAGAGAAGGTGTTATCTTTTTAACTCCGTATTTTTCAGATTTTAATGACAATGTAATGCTAAATCATCTTGGGAAATGCCTTTAGCTTCTCTGAATCTTTTTACTTTTGTGCCTATGCTCATATTATCGATATTTTGATCAAAAATAACAAAATATCGATGATGTTGAAAGAAAAATTATTTTAGTTTTGTAGAAAATAATCACCTCAAGGTGTATTATCGAATTATTTAATATATTTACGATTCTAACAAACACATTTATGAACAAAAAAATTTTCAGGCTACTCCTGTTAGTTGTCTTTAGTTTTTCATTGTATTCCTGCATTCATGAAGATTTTGAAAGCTCAGATCAGGAGACATCAAAGAAAAAATTTAAAATTTCTGAAATTAAAAACAACAAAATTCTTAATGATAGTGAAATTTCAGCAGAAATTACTAAAATTCAAGTCGAAAAATTCAAAAGCATTTCAACTTCTAAGAGTTTGCAAGATTCTATTTTAGACGGTGTAATAATTAATACGGAAAATGTTTTACTGGTAGAAAACGGTACCCAAAAAACATATACTTTCCCGATTAAAAGAAGCTTTGCTTCCTCAAAAATTGAAAATTTAGTACTTAAAAAAAATGCTGACAGTACTTTTAGTGGTGCTTTACTCCAATATGATTTGACTAATGAGGAAAAGGCTTTAATGCTAACCGGACATTATGTGGATTTGACTAATAAAATTAAATTTTATGACATTAGCAAAATTTCTATAAATCAAAACCAAAAAGTTGTTACAGAAGCCATCGGCTGTTTAGAAATAACATGGGAAAATGGTGTTTGCGCTTCAGGACAACATGCTTATGGAGAATCCGGCTGTACACTTTCAGGAAGCCTAGCAGCGGGAAGCCCTACCGTAATTTCGGTAGTTAATACCTGTGGAGGCGGGGGTGGAAATCCCGGGTCAAATAATGATCCTAATTTTCCTGGAGGTGGAGGTGGTTCTGAAGGTGGAAATGGTGGTTCTGAAACTACTCCATATGATGGAGACTTAATGACTTTGCCACCAATGTTGAAAAACGATTCTGATTGTAATAAAGCAAAAGCTATTTATAATAACACGGCTGTAAAATCCCGATATGAAAGTTTACAGGCTCATACAAGAGATGGACATGAAACAGGGTATGGTTTTAAAACTATTGCTGTAAATGGTACGACTACAACGCAAACAGAACCATTAAATCCAGATACAGTAAGTCCTGATCAAATGCATTTAGTGATCCAAGGGACAAGCTTTGGGTATGTTCATACCCATATTGAAAAAGTAGAACCAAAATTAGCTGTAAAAATATTTTCTCCCGCAGATATTAACACTTTTTTGGCGTATCTTCATAATGCAAAGCAAAATAGCATTCCTTTTGGTAACATTTTTGGCGGTATGCTTGCAGAAGAATATGGAGGAAACGGAACAAATTTTAATATTTACCAGATACAGTATAACGGAAATGGAACAGATTTACCACCGGAATTGACGGAAGAACAAAAAGCAACTTTTAGAAATGATTACCTAAAAGAAGCTCAAGCATATTTAACAGAAGATTTTGACATTAGCCACTACAATATGCAGAAATTATTTTTTAAAACATTAAAGAAAATGAATTTAAAAGATTGTGTACTGTTTAAGATAAAAAATGGAATTAGAAAGAAAATTACTCTTGATGAAAATGGCGAACCTAAAGAAGAATTGTGCGCATAAAATCAAAAATTATATTATGAAAAACTTATTATTACTATTTATAGTATTTGTTTCCTGCTCTTACCCTAAAGCACAAGAACAGATTATACCTTTAGAGACTAAAGGAGGAAGAACTGCAGGTGCGTATTACAAAGATTTAGATAATGAACTTTCTCCCTTTGTAGGAACTTGGAAAGGAACATTTCAAGATAAAACTTTTATTATTACATTTTATAAAATAAAATATTACAATTCACTTAGTGATTATTTCCAAGATTCTATAATTGGAAAATATAAATTGTTAGATTCAAATGGGAGTGAATTGTACTCTACTTATAATCTTGCTGATAATAAGGCGAAAATTTTAAGTATTGGTTTTAAGAACTATAAGACAAAACTTTGGTTTTCATTTACAGACAAATGTATAGAAGGAGATATATTAATCCATTTTACGAATGTAGAAAAAAACCAAATATATTGGAAGTATATTACTGATCAAACTATAGTAACTAATACTGCTAATTGTGCGCCTTTTAACGAAATGCCAAGAGATGAATTTATTTTGAACAAACAATAAATGAAAAATTTGGCGGTATGATAAAACATATAAGAGTAGATATGCCTTGCCCTGAGAAATAGGAAGATAGCAAGATTCTTTTCAAGGTAGATTCTGTGAAAAATGCTCTAAATGTGTGGTAGATTTTACAGAAAAAACAGATCAAGAGATTCAGAATATTATTAAGAATGCTATTGGTCAAGAAATCTGTGGAAGAATTTCATTTCCTTTTTCTAAAATTGCAGCGGAACTTGTTTTAGTAGCCAATCTTACTTTTGTTCGAGTTCAATCTAAATATTTCATATTTGAAGACAAAATAGCAGAAATTATTGCAAGAAAAAGCTATTTGAATAGTTTACACTTATTATATTCAAAACTTAAGATAAAAGAGGCCATCTCACAACTCGTGAAAACGGCCTTTTTTATGAACTCCTATATGAGAAGGGTTTTTCGTTTAAACGATTCTCAACCCACATCGTTTAGTTGTGAGACGGCTTCTTTATTTTATAGATATGCGGAAAAAAATTACACTTCCTGGATAAAAAGGTTAATATCAGCTCTGATTAATAATTCATCATGATTGAACGTTTCGCAGAAGATGTGGCAAATGTTTTCAAACTGGGAAACAAGTGAAGCTTTTGAAATAATTTTATCCCCCACTTTCGGAAGGGCAAAAACTTCAATTTTTTTGATATTGGTAATAAAACCGATCACTTTCGTATCTGCTTCAGGATTTTCGAAAAAACTCTGTCCAAGAATGGAAGAACAGGTTTGTGCCAGATTTTCAATCAGCCCGGCTTCAACGAATTCATTGTTATGAACAAAGATATTCTCTTCTTTTATTTCAAAGGAAGTCACAACTTTTTCTTTGGTTAATTCCAAGATATGATCAGCCATCAACATCGGTTCACGGTGAGGCAGAAAGTTGTGTATATTGATCATTTGGTCTTCCCTGATTTCCATTAGAATTATTTTACAGCAGTTTTCATTTGAGATTTTGCAATCACATCACCATTTAATCTGGTGACGATATCTACAAGTGTTACTCCCATTACTTCATTAAGAATGGTAACTTCTGAGATAAGACGATCTCCGGTTTTAGGCAGTACCTCCGCTTCAAAAGATTTTATAGCTCCAATATATCCTGTAGGAGCTTCTTTCCCCAGCAGGAAATATTTATAACCTGTGTGTAATGCGACACTTTGTGCCTGATGTTCTATCATACCTGAAGCCTGAAAAATTCCGTTCTGAACAAAGAGGTTGTCTTCTTTTATTTCAAATCCGGAAATCAGATGCTTTTCAGAGTATTCTGTAAGCTCATGTACCATTACAAAAGGAAATCTTTGAGGAATAAGGCTTTCTACAAAATCTTTATCGGATGTTGGCAGTCTGTTCTCCATTAGCAAACAGTTAATAAGGCGCAAGAATAAGCAAATCTTCCACTTTCAGGAACACAAAGAAGTACTTTCTCCCCTTTTTTCAGTTTGCCGGAATTCATGATTTCTTCCAATGCAATGAAAATAGAACCGGCACCAATATTTCCGACATCAGAAAGATTGTAGAACCATTTCTCCCAAGGGAAATCCATTCCTTTTTTTGCAAACTCATCTTTTAAGCCCTCTTTAAAATAACCTGAAGAAATATGAGCCAAAACATGGTCTATTTTTTCAGGATCCAAATTATGTTTGTCAAAAGAAGATCTTAAACTTTCTGCTCCTTTTACCAGAATATATTTATCAAGGATTTTAGTATCCTGTTTTAAGGCGAAGATAGATTGCTTTAACCATTCATCAGATGAATAGTCTGCCCATGATTGTAAACTTCCGTCTTCCTGCTTTTCGCATCCGGCATACATACATGCTTCAATTTCATGAGCATAAGAGTAGAAATCAATAAAATCTATTTTTAAAGAGATCTGATTTTCCCGGGGTTTATTTTCTAACAGGAAAGAACCGGCTCCATCAGAAAGCATCCATCTCAGGAACTCCCTTTTGAAAGCAATAATAGGTCTTTCTTCCAGTAATTTTAAATTCTCAGCTTCATGGTTGAATTTATCAGCAGTCATCCATGCAGACATTCTCTCAGAACCCGCACATACAGCGCTTTCGTGTACACCGGCTTTTACAGCAAGAAATCCGTAGTTAAGAGCATTCATCCCGGAATTACAAAGACCTGTAGCGGTATTAATCTCGATAGATTTTCCGATATTCAGCTCCCCATGAACCATAGAAGCATGTGAAGGCTGTATCTGGTCCGGAGAAGTTGTTCCTACAGATAATAATTTCATATCCTGCTTTTTGAAATTTTCATCAAAAAGACCTTCGATTGCCTTTGCTGTAATCTGCGCATTGGTGTGCGTAGAATTCCCTTCTTTATCTAAAGCGTAATATCTTGTTGTGATTTTATTATTTCTTAAAATAAGTGTTCTTGCTTTAGAAGGCGCATCATTGATCAGACCAAGATAGGTCTCCATTTCATCATTTGATACCGGCTCATTGGGTAAGTATGTTGATGCTTTTGTTATAAATACGTCGTACATTCTATTTTAAATTAATTCCTTGTAAATATCTTTTTTGTTTTTGTCTTTTAAACCAAAATATAGGGGTTGTAAGCAGATGTAAAACCAAAACGATTGGTGAGATAATCCATATCGCTGCCATCAAATATACCTTAAAGAATTTTATCAGCAATGGACGTTTCTCTTTTTTCTTTATAATCAGATTGGACCAAACGGTGAAAATTTTATTTCCTACCTTTTCTACCCGTACCAGAAACGGACGGATCTCAACGGCTCCGTTTTTTACCAGATCTGGCTGTAAATTCTCCAGATCATTATCTTTAAAATGCTTTTTAATGATTTCTCCATACTTCACAGATCCTGTAATCTCTTGATCAGAAATACCGGCTGCAGGAAGTATTCCCGACTTTTCCTTCTGCCCTGTGGTCAGCCATCGTAAGATCGTTAGTACACTGGTATAATTGTCATGTCTGTCTACCAGGGCTATATTTCCAACAAGGTTGGCTTTTAAGTCTTTTAAATAGACCTTAAGTTTCTCCTGGGAAAGCATCCACATATTTCTTGTCCCGGAAATGGTAACAACAGGGGTGTCTTTAAGAATTTTCTCTGCATACCCACTTTTCAGGAATGAAATAATAGGAATAGATGGCGTTAAATACCATACCTGATAACCAAACAGGATGAGGTCATACTTTGTATTCAGTACCTCTTCCGATGGAGGGAGTATTTCTTTAGGGATCTGAAGATAAGACTCGGGGAAGGTATTGAAAAAAACATCACCTGGCCAGGGAAAAGGAAAATCTTCCTTCAGCTGAATGTTATAATAGGTAACATGATATTCTTCCTTCTGAGCTTCAAAAGGTCTGGCAATATTTCTCACAATATCTTCCAGCTGGCCGGTTTGTGAATAATATATTACAAGTATGTTTTTTTTCATTACTATTTTTTAACGGTTACAAAAATATGTTTTTCATATTTATTATTCAGCCTTAAATACTTTTAATGAGTCAGAACTGAATTTTAATGTATAATTTTCGTTTTTAAATGATGCATTATTTGCATTAACAAAAATGATAATTTCCGGAAGAACCTGAATGGTGTTCACGGAAAAGCTGTCGTCTGAAACAAGAAGGATATCTATTTTTTTATTGACTTCTGAAAGATCTTGTATATAATGAAGCTTCCTGTTTTTCACCAGATAAGTTTGGGAGGCAACTTCTCTTTTTTCACTGTTTTTAATGAATGAAAAGATTTTTCTGCTTGCCTGATAAAGCACCAGTAAAGCATCTTTTTGTCCGAAATCATCTGCTATATGCAGAATATTGGTGTCTTTAGGAATGTGTTTATTGAGTTCAAAATAGACGGATTTATAGGTGTTGAAATCTTTCTTTATTTCTTGTACCACATCAGTATTTTTATATAAGTAGCTCAGGAACAATTTCTTTTTAAAATAATTCTCATCCTCAAGTTCTTCTCTCAGCCTGGCAAATTCATCCCTGAAATAGGCATTGATCTTTTTTGTTCTTTCAGAATAGTTTGTTCCAAAGCTTGTATCATCTTTGCTGATTCTGTTTCCTACTTTTACAGTAATACTTCCGTCGTAAATAATAAAATCTCCTTTCGGCAATACTTCAGAATTCCCATGAATATAAAGAGGCAGAATATCTAAGCCAAACTGCTCAGCAAGATAGAATGCTCCTTTGTGGAACCTTTTGACATCATGAGTATAAGAGCGTTCTGCTTCAGGAAAAACAACAAGGGAATATCCCTGGTTAACCTTTTCCTTCAGTTTATCCATTCCATTTTCAATACCCTGTGAAACGGGATAGAAACCTAATGCTTTTACCAGCTTTCCAAATACAGGAGATTCATATACCCAGTCATTGACCAGGTAAATGATTTTGTGAGTAGCCATAGCAATAGCCAGAGTGTCTAAAAATGAAGTATGATTGGCAATGATCACTGCCGGTTTGCTAAAATCCTCAGAAGTATTTCTGATGACTTTCTTCCTGACAAAGGGATTTGAATAAAGTACCGACGTTAAAAAACGGGCTAAGATCAGTTTTATAATATCCAATGTTTTTCCTTTAGCATTTTTAACGAAAAAACTTCCGAAGGCTGAAAATAGCAATCCTCCCAATCCATAATATAAAAATGATAAAAATGAATTAAGAAATAGCCTGAATGTAATAGGAGAAAGCCCCTTTTTTGCTCTGTTGGTAATTAAGAACCTAAACCAGAACGGATATAATGTTGAGGTAATGATAATCACGGAGAACATCCCGATTAAGGCAACCAGTGCTAAAGAATGTAACGCCGGATGCTTGGCAAAGATCAGGGATCCAATGGAAAGTATCGTAGTGAAAACTGCCAGGATAATGGACGTTCTGTAGGTTGGAAGTTCGTTTTTTCCTGTAGTATGCTCTTTTTGCATGGCCTGTGTAAGGAAAATACTAAAATCATCACCTACTCCAAAGACTAATGTACATACTACTGTACTGAAGATATTGAGTTCCAGACCTAGAAAATAAAGGATTCCTGCAGTGACGACTCCGGTTAAAACAATTGGAAACATGGTAAGAATAGTCAGCTCAAAATTTCTGAAGAAAATAATAATGGTTAAAACGATGGCTAAAAGAGAATAGTTGATTAAAGTACTGAAGTCTCTTTTCAATAAACCAAGGAAATTTTCATTCATTTGCTGGCGGTCAATAGCGAGAGCATCATGTTTCTTTTCAATATCTTTAATGAAAGTATCTCTTTTGTTTTCG
Organism: Chryseobacterium sp. Bi04; assembly: GCF_918698085.1. Taxonomy (GTDB): domain Bacteria; phylum Bacteroidota; class Bacteroidia; order Flavobacteriales; family Weeksellaceae; genus Chryseobacterium. Next base: position 25,915 of record NZ_CAKKLP010000001.1, on the reverse strand, counting down.
TCAACCTTTACAATATTTGAAACTGTGTAAAAACCGTTTTCGTGGCTTAAGAATTCTGAAATCTGTAATGCCTTTACCCTTTCATAGTCCTTCAATGTTAAAACTGCGTATTTTTTATGTAAAACATCATTAAAATGATCAAAAGCCGAACTGTTGAAACCAAATTTATTTCCGTTGCTGATCAGCTCTGCAACGGTGTTATTCTTTTTGTTGGTATCCCAGAAACGTTCCCATTCGGCCAATTTCTTTTGTTGATCTTTTTCGGAAAGTACAATATTACCAATTGAATTGTAGCTTAAAATTTTTCCATCTTTTTTCTCTTTTTCAAGAAATTGGCTCAACTTTGAGTTCCGGGCCAATGCTTCTTCTTCGGAATTTCCGTATGAGATGGTGTATATCGACTTTGAAGTGATGTCTGAAAGCTTCTGGAGTTTAGCCTCACTTATTTTCAGCTCTTTGGGAATGTAATTCAGATCACCAATATCTTCATTGAAGCCTACATGCCTGAAGCCAAATAAACAGGCAAGAATAATTAAAGAACAGCCAATAAGTAGAGGTTTGTTTTTTTCATAAGGATATGAACCGATTCGGTCTATGAAATTTGTATTGTGCTTTTCCGATGTTTTTTTAGGCTTATAAAGTTGAGGTACGATGATCAATGCACTGATAGACGATAGAATAACAGTGATAGCTGCAAAAAGACCGAGGTCCTTCAATGCTTCAGAGCGTACAAAAACCAGACATAAAAAAGAAACAGCCGTTGTTGCGCTGCTAAGAATGATGGGCTGTGTAATATCCTTGTAAAGCTCTTCAATATTATTGTTGTGCTTATAATGAGTGAGGATATGCAAGGCATAATCTATGGTGATTCCAATGAGAATAGCTCCTACACTTAATGAGATGGCTGAGATTTTATCCTTAATAAAATACAGTATCAATAGGGCGAGCAGCACAGAAAATACAGTGGGTAGAAAAACAATAACAGGGGTGAAGAAATTTCTGAAATAATAGATCAAAAGGACCAACAGCACCGTCATTGAAATGATAACCGTATTCTGAATATCTTTTTTGATTTGCTGGGCATTGGCAACAGCAATAACCGGTGACCCGAAATAACTGATTTCAGTTTTGCCTTTGAACTGTTTGTTAATATTTTCCCTTATCGTATTAAGCTGGTTCACAAAAGCTTCATTGCCCTTGGTGTCATTGCTTTTGTTTTTCGGATCAATAAATAATAAGAGGTTCTTGTCATCTTTGGTAACGATATAGCTGTCTTCAAGTTTGAAATCTTTACTGATGTTTAAAGCATTCAGTTTTTTGATCCCCAAAAAAGTAAGTCCCAAAGGATCTTTTTTAATGAATTCTTTGGTAACAAGACTTGTAGGAGAAACTAATGATATATAATTGTTCTCCACCTGCCTCGCAATACTGTCTTTCTGAAGTTTCTGTCCGATTTCTTTATAATCGTTCTCATTCAGAAACAGAGGAAGGTTCTGATTGACAAAATCAAATGTTTCTGAAATTTCATTGTCATTTACTTTGCCCTGAACCGAGCCAATGTATTTTTGTAAAGGTTCAATTTTCTGTAGAAAGATATCTGCCGTTTCAGAAAGCTGAAAGCTGTCTTCACCGGATTTATTCTCTATAATAACAATAATCTTATCTGAAAAGTTAAGTTGTTTAAGAACTTTGGCCGTAAGGTCAGATTTTTCATTTTTAGGGATAATCTGATTAATGTCTTCTTCAAAGTTAATTTTTGAAGCGAAAAAAATACACAAAGCCGCGATTCCTAATGCACTCAATACAGCAATAGTTTTGTTTTTAGAAATCAGATAATATAAAAATATGAAAAAACGATGCATTATATTTAAAAGTCAGTCTGCAAATTTAAATTTTTAAGTATTAGTTCAAAATAATTGAGGGATAAGTTTTGTCTGAAAATCAATAAAATATTCTAGGCAGAATGAAAAAATATTCTACTTTTGCAAAAGTTCCCCTTTAATGAAATGTATTTTAAACCACAATTATTATTAAAAAATAAGAATCTGTTTTAGATATGTTGGAAAAAAATGATGAAAAAATAAACGGATTTCTATTTGTGATAGTACTTCCGCTTCTGCTGTTTGCCATGTCCTATTATGGATTTGAATCTTCCTACACCAGGTTGAAAACATCAGAAAAAACTCCGGAATTTTTATTCTCCTCTGTATATGCGTATAGGGTGATTCCTAATTATCTCAGTGTGCAGATGACAGACATTGTGTATTATCTGATCAATGGGCCTTTTTCGTTCTTTAAGGATTTTCTGTCTAAGAACGGGACGCCATTTTATCATGGTCTTTTTCTGATGAACAGTTTTTTCTTTATCCTCTGTTCGGTTCTTATTAATAAAATGCTTCAGTTTAAAACGTTGTTTTCTGACGTTAATGTAAGGAGAGTCATTCATTTACTTTCAGTTTTTTTTATCGTTATCACTCAGTATGCTCCCACAAATTGTGATACCATTGCTTTATTTTGCTACTTATCAGGCGTTTTTCTTACGCTGAAATATCTGCACACCCAGCAAAAGGTATATTATGGGATTTTAATTGTCCTGATTATTATTTCTACATTCGTAAGGGAAACAGCATGTCTTAATATTGCTTTTTTTGCAGCGGTTTTCTTTAATGTGAAAAATATTCAGGAAAAAAATTACCGGTTTATATGGATAATAATTCCTTTGGTTGTTGCTTTTCTAATTCCATATCTTGGATTAAGAAAGTTTATGACAACAGAAGAAACAACCTTTGTGGAAGGTTTTTATATAGACAGAAACTTTTCAAGTCCGTTTAATTTAGCGGGGTTGGTTTTTGCGGTCATAGTTCTTTATTTTATATATAAGCTTTGTATTGATAAAGAAAACAGGTTGGTATTTGGCAAATATCTTTTCTTTTCACTGCCTTATCTTATTATGATTACCTTAGTCGGATTGTTTTGGGAAGTGAGACTCTTTCTTCCTTTAATTCTAACCGGGATTATCATAGTATTTCACCAGTTTAAAAAAACAGCAGAGATTCAATTAGTATGAGTTTATTACATCCATATTATATTATTGCAATTATATATATGCTGTTCTTCAGTGTTCAGGAGGTATATGGTAAAAAAGTAGATAAAAAATGGTTTTGGTTCCTGGGTATCTACCTGATTATCATTGCCGGGCTTCGTGATAGTGTAGGTCCGGATTATGGTAGTTACCGTGGTATTTATATTTATTCCGATACCAAAAGTTATTACAGTATCTTTATGAAGATGCTCCATATGACGGGGCCGGATACCCTGGACGTAGAGTGGCTCTATACCTTGATTAATAAGATATTGCTTAACGTATTTAATGCCCCTTTTTATATTGTTACCCTTGTTATAGCCATTTTTGCAATAAGCTTTAAGATAAAATATACAGAAGACAATACTTTTTACCCCTTTACCTTTACCCTCTTCATGTTTATTCCCAACTTCTTCATCGGAGAAAGTGGGCAGATAAGACAAAACCTGGGTACCTTTATTGTTTATTTTGCTATACGCTATATCAAAGAAAGAAAACTGTGGCATTATCTGTTTTTTATATTTTTAGGATCAGGAATTCACAGTGTATGTTATCTGTTTTTACCTATGTATTGGCTGGCCCGCATTCCTTTGAATAAGACCGTTATGCTGATTATGATTATAGGCTCCGTCTTTCTGTCACCCTTTGAAATTTATAGGGTTTTTGGAGACTTTTTAAATGGAATGACAGAAGAAAGTACACTGGTGGAAGGGTTTAACGGATATATGGATGAAACTGTACAAAGGTTGAATGGTAGCATTGGTATCCCGGAAGCGATGATGGCCATCCTGACCTTTTTCCTCTTTGTTTTTGACACCAAGATGAAGGAACTCTATCCTTACTACGAATACCACCGGAATTATGCTGTGGTGGGAATATGTTTCTACTTTATTTTCAGGAATAATCCTATATTCTCATCCCGTCTTGCAGGAGCATTTATCGGATTTTCATATATCATAATTCCTAATGCAATGTATGTGGTCTCGGCCAGGGTTAAAAATATGGTCTATGCATTTATTATTACTTTGGTAGTATTCAATTTTGTCGTTTTTGCTTCCTTTAATAATATAAAAGCAGGAAGGTTCTCAATAGATTTATATAAAAACCATATTCTTCCTTAGAAAATATTTCAAAATTAAAAAACAAAAGACAGCTCTTAGTGAGTTGTCTTTTTTGCAATACAATGACATGGATGCCAGTTATATTTCAGTTTTTACGTGAATGATGAGTTTTTAGTGGTAATGAATTTATTTTTAATTATTTACATTTTAATTCAGATATGGTATGTTTATTTATAAATTAAATCTGTTTTTTTGAGCGTAGGCTTAAAAGTTGTATTTCTGATAATACACACAAATCCAGAATATGAAACGTTTAGTTAAAAAATTAGCAGCAATTTTTTGCTTAGTGTCGATTGGTCTCTGTTTTAAAGGTAACATAATTTCCATAGAGGGGTTTTCCTCAGTTGGTTATAAAGTAAACGTTTTGACTGCAAAAGAGTTGGATTCGTTGAATAAACCTCAAAATAATCTACGTTATACTATCATTCCAGACTGGAAAAAGGCGCCCAACAGTTATTTTTTTGATCCCGGCCAAAGTAGCGAAGGTCTGTTTGTTCCGGTAAGAAAGGCTTATGCTATGTGGGAAGGAGATCCTTATATTAATGGCAATGGGATACCTGCAGGAACAGTAACGGCAGATGTACTTTGGGAAGATGTACATGGTTTAATTAAATCCGGGACGGGCTATGCCTTAGAGATTTCGGGATCAGGGCAGGATGCAAAAATAAAAGTTCCTGTTAATAAGACTAAAAAAGGAAATACGGTGATTGCTTTCAGAGTGAATGGAGAAATCTACTGGAGCTGGCATATCTGGGTCACCGACGATCCTTCCAATGGTTCATCCTATAAAAGTTTTGAGAACGTTAAAAGGCTAAGGTCAGACGGAACTATTGAGCTTATTCCTGATTTCGAATGGAAATGGATGGACAGAAACCTGGGAGCCCTTACCAACTCCATTACGGCATCAGATTGGAATAGAAGTAACGGATTGCTTTATCAGTGGGGAAGAAAAGATCCTATTCCACCTTTGGTAACAAGAGGTAACGATTTTTATGAAGCATCGGGATCTGTAGGAAGGGTAAGACACAGAGGTGCAAAGAACTTTACCAACGCGGTAAGTATTGATGACCTTACAAAGGTAGTGTTGCTTTCTGCAGCAGAGATAACCAATAATATAAGGCTTTCTGTAAAAAATCCTTTGAGTCTGATTTATATCAATAAGAATGATAATTCCGGACAGGCCTATTACAATAATAATGTCAATCTTCCTGTCAACTGGTTTGGACGAACGGCCGATTTACCAGATAACAGACTCTCCGAGCTTAATCTTTGGTCTGATAATTCGCAGGGAAAAATTGCTGCGGGATATAATAATGACAGCAGTGCAAAGCCATATAGAGATAAATCCGCATATGACCCCTGCCCCAATGGCTGGCGTGTTCCATCCATGCTTGTAGCTAATCTTGGATCTTCATCTTATATAGATGATATCCGGATAGATTTTTCACCTTTTGGGGTTAAGACCAGTATGGGGAAAAATGTTTTTGAAGCTAATAAATACCATATTATAAAACCAACAGACGCAGGTGTTCCGGCGTTCATGACAGGTTTTAAGATTTACCCAAATTGGGGATTTGATCTCTCCAGTGTTAACGGCTATGATATGGGAGTATTTCCGGGGACCGGACAGCTTATCAGGAATGCTCATTTAGGGCAGTATAGCGATCAGCATCATACTGCGTTATGGACAGCTACTATGACGAGACATTTTGATGCGTCTCCCTCAGTTGGTGTAAGGGGGTTAACTATGATTCCGGATAAAGGGCAGCCGGATATACCAGATCCAAATTATCCCAATATCCATGGTAGATATTTTTATATGCCAATGTCCGGAATGTATACCTCAGATGCCAACGGATGCAGATGCATAAAAGACCCATTGTATAAAGTTAATGATTATGATTTCCCAACGGAATATATACCTGCTGCTGTAACAGATTACAAAGAAGGAATCAACAACCCCAATACCTATCTGGCGACTAAAAGCACACAGCCCTATACTGTGGAAATTCCTGTCAGTAAGGCATTTTCTGTTCAAAGCCAGTTGCTTAATAATCGAAATATACTAATTCCCTCAAATTTCAATAATCTGAAAGCCAATGTCCTGTGGACTACCAATGTCAACCTCGTAAACAAAGTTTCCCTGGTGAATCCATCCCCATCTGCATTACAGGATATCAGGTATTCCCGGATATCTGTAGAGATACGGCCTAACCAAAGCGGAAATGCCGTTGTTACGCTACATAACGGAAGCATTACAAACCCTGTATACTGGAGCTGGCATATTTGGATTACAGATACTCCTGTAGTTTCCTATGCCTATACAACAGAACTTCCGGTAAAAGAAGCCGTGAATTATGTAAATTATGTGAATAAAGCAGACATCGTACTAATGACCGAGTTTCTGGACAGAAATATAGGAGCCTTATCTGCTTTTCCAAATGTTGGAAATCCATTAGCTCCTACTGCTGCTGAGCTTGCAGAGATAAGAGCTTCTACCGGATTGCATTATCAATGGGGAAGGAAAGATCCTATTCCTACCTTTCAGTATGCAGATAACCGGGCTTCTTTCAATGTGTTTTTGGGGAAAGTTCAGGAGAATGGCACCGTTTCATATACTACGCTTTCAGCTGCAACCTATAATAACCTTTCGGCAGGATATATAGTTCCTTATGATACGTATGCTTCTGCATCGGGTGTTCAGGGAATAGATAAACCGGTTGATAAAGTGAATAAAATAATGGCTTACTCAGTGCGGAATCCTTTGGTTTTTATGGTCCCAAGTACCTTTTCACCATTTAACAGTTCGGCGCCCAATTATACCAATGGAACAGACTGGATAGCTAATGAGCCAAACCTTGCCCCGGACAGATGGGGAAGAGGAGGAGGAAAGTCCCCTTTCGATCCTTGCCCTGACGGATGGAGAATTCCGGATCTTACCAGTGTGGCACTCGTTTCCGGACAGGATTTTGGGCAAACCCCATGGTATAAAAAAGATAAAAATATAGCCACTTCTTATAGTATTGCTACTGATTATAAGGGGATTCGCGTGAGAAACCCGTCTACAGCTTATACTATAGGGTATGAGTTTTCAGATAAGACATATACCGTTGGAAATTATCCCGATTCAGGGTCCCGTGCATTCAGAAATGTTGTAGGAAACCAGTCTCCACAAGGAACTTTTAATGTAGTGAATTTTCAATATCCGGGAATATGGACCGATGCACTGGCTTCGAATTATCTGGGAAGAGCCGTTAATATATTGTTTGATGCAGCTTCTACAGCCAATCGCCTGATAGTCTTTCATGATAATAATGATCCGTATTTTGGAATGGGCTGCCGCTGTGTAAGAGTTAAATATAATGCTTTTGGAAAAGAAGAAGGGCCCGCTTCAAAATTTGTGATCAGTGCACTGCGAAATGGGATTATAACCCCTGTAGCTTTCAATAATACAGAACTTAAAACAGAAGCCAAGCATATTTCAGTATTTCCCAATCCTTTTAAAGATACTCTTTATCTCAAGGAGTCAGAAAATAGGGAATATAACTATGAAGTATATGATGTTTCCGGAAGGCTTGTGAAATCGGGAATATTTGAAAATAAACAAACGGATCTTTCTTCTTTAGTTCCGGGAGGGTATTTAATAAGAATAAATAATTCTGAAGCAGTGGTGAAAATTATAAAAAGATAAATCTGCTGGAATAATGCTTAAAAAGGCAGAATACATGAGTTTATTCTGCTTTTTTTGAACAATACATATTTTCTGTGTCTATTACAGTTGGTGAAAAATTCTATATCCCTTAAGATTGATAAGTGGTTAACATGCTAAAACATACAATATAAAGGACTTGATTGGGCTGAAGAGGGTTGTCATAATACGCTCTTAAGAAATCTAATTGTCAAATTAAACGAATAGAACAAAAAGTATATAATAAAAAAGCTTTACTTTTGCAAAAAATTTTTAGAATGTCGAAAAATTTAGTAATCGTCGAGTCCCCGGCAAAAGCAAAAACTATTCAGAAATATTTAGGAAAGGATTTTGAAGTGAAATCCAGCTTCGGACATATCCGGGATTTGCCTAAAAAAGGGATGGGAATAGATCTTGGCACATTCAGTCCAGATTACGAAGTTTCTGCAGACAAAAAGAAATTGGTAACAGAATTAAAAGCTGCAGTAAAGAAGGCCGAAATGGTTTGGCTGGCTTCCGATGAAGACCGTGAGGGGGAAGCTATTGCCTGGCACTTAGCAGATGAGTTGAAGCTGAAGCCTGAAAACAGAAAAAGAATTGTTTTCCATGAGATTACTAAAAATGCCATTCTAAAAGCAATTGAAAACCCAAGAGATATTGACCAAAATCTGGTCAATGCTCAGCAGGCAAGAAGAGTATTGGATAGGATTGTAGGTTTTGAAATGTCTCCCGTTTTATGGAAGAAAGTAAAGCCAGGGCTATCTGCAGGAAGAGTTCAGTCTGTAGCGGTAAGGTTAATTGTTGAAAGAGAAAAAGAAATCCGTGAGTTTGTACCAAAAGCAAGCTTTAAGCTGGATGGGATTTTCCTGAATAATGCAGAACAGGAAATTGCTGCCAAGCTGAAAAAAGATTTTGAAAAAGAACAGGATGCAGAAAAGTTCCTTGAACAGGCAAAAACTACAGAATTCAAAGTACTGAATGTGGAAACAAAACCTGGTACACGCTCTGCATCTGCTCCGTTTACCACTTCTACATTACAGCAGGAAGCTTCTTCACGATTAGGATATAATGTGACCAATACCATGCGTCTGGCACAGAGATTATACGAAGAAGGATACATTACCTATATGAGAACCGACTCGGTAAATCTTTCCCAGGAAGCTATTGAAGGAGCCAAAAAGCAAATCATATCAGAATATGGAGCAGAATATTCTTCTCCGAGAAATTACACTACAAAGTCGGCATCGGCACAGGAAGCTCACGAAGCGATCCGTCCTACAGATTTTGGAGTGAAAAGTATAGGAGATGCTCAGTTGAGTAAACTATATCAGTTGATTTACAGAAGAACATTGGCTTCTCAGATGTCCAATGCTAAAATTGAAAAAACTGTTATTGAAATTGGGAATGCATCTTTGCCACACCATTTTGAAGCACAGGGCGAAGTTATTATTTTTGATGGTTTCCTGAAAGCCTATGGTATTGTAAAGACGGAAGATGAGGATGATGAGAGCAACGAAAAGCTATTGCCAAAAGTAAAAGTTGGTGAAATATTAAACTATAAAAGCATTACTGCTACAGAAAAGTTTACAAGACCAAGTGCAAGATATACTGAAGCCGGGTTAGTAAGAAAACTTGAAGAATTAGGGATTGGAAGACCTTCTACATACGCTCCTACTATTCAGACGATTCAAAATAGAGAATATGTAGACAAGCGGGAGATTGAACCGCAAACCCGTGAAGTGATTAAGATGTCTTTGGTAAAAGATAAAATCAAAAAAGTAGTTCTTGACGAGAAATTTGGTGGAGATAAAAATAAATTCATTCCTACAGATATAGGAGAAGTTGTGAATGATTTCCTAACAGATAATTTTAAAGAAATCTTAGACTATGGTTTCACAGCAAGAGTAGAAGAGAGTTTTGATGAAATTGCAAGCGGTGACCAAAAGTGGAAAGAAATGATGACCAATTTCTACTCAAAATTCCATCCAAGAATTGAAGATGTAGAAGAGAATGCTGACCGTGCAACGGGAGACAGGTTATTAGGGGTAGATCCTAAAACAGGTAAAAATGTTCACGCCAGAATTGGAAGATTTGGGGCTATGATCCAGATTGGAGAAACCGATGATGAAGAAAAACCAATCTTTGCTTCATTAATGACCGGGCAGAATATAGCTACGATTACTTTTGAAGAAGCTATAGAATTATTCAAATTACCTTTTGACTTAAATGAATTTGAAGGGCATGCCGTTTCTGTAGGAGTAGGAAGATTTGGGCCTTATGTAAAATGGGGTGATACTTTCATCAGTATCCCTAAAGGTGAAGATCCTTTATCTGTGAGCCAGAGCCGTGCAGAGGAAATTATCAACGAAAAGAAAAAAGCCGATGCGCCAATTGCCACTTATAAAGGCGAACCGGTAACCAAAGGTGCAGGAAGATTCGGTCCGTTTATCAAATACAAAGATATTTTCATCAATGTTCCGAAGAAATATAATTTTGACAACCTTTCCCAAAGTGATATCAATGAACTGATTGATGCTAAGCTGGAAAAAGAAGCAAACCGTTATATCCAACAATGGGAAAAAGAAAAAATCTCTATTGAGAACGGAAGATGGGGACCTTTCATCAAATTTGGAAAAGCAATGTTTAAAATTCCAAAGAAAAATGATGATACAAAATATGATGCAGAAGAATTGAAGGATGTTTCTTTGGATGAAGTGAAAAAATGGATTATCGATCAGGATAAAAATGCCTTTGCAGAAAAGAAAAAGCCAGCTGCCAAAAAGAAGTAATATTAAAATAATAATACAAAGCCGTTAACAAATAGTGTTACCGGCTTTTTTTATGAATAAATGCAGCGTAGAGGTAAGGAGTTGCTGTGGTTTTTTGTATGTTTGTTATATAAAGCAATTAGTAAATTATCACCTTATCAAATTTTTTTAATTAATATGGATTTTGGAGACTTTATCATTTCACCAAGAAATTTCAAAACAGAAACCTGGCAGATTGGAAGTCGGATTACAAAAGATATAAAAGAGGACAGTATTGTACTTTTATTTGTATCGGATTACAGAGGTGCCGGTGGAGAAGCAGAAGTACAGGACTTTACAGCAGTCAGAAAGGAATTCTATAAGCTTTCTCAGCTTGATTTTGAAATCCCTATTGTAGATCTTGGAGATTTGGTCTCAGGGAAATCTGTTCAGGATACCCATTATATTTTGCAGGAAGTTTTGTCGGCCTGCCATTATAAAAGAGCTATTCCTGTAATTATTGGTGGCTCCAACGACTTTGCCTTTTCCTTATTTTCAGCATTAAATTTTCATCAGAAAAGTCTCAATTTTACTCAGATCAGTAATATGATCTCTCTTAAGCAAGGAGAAGAAATTAATGAGCATACTTTTTTAAGCAAAATTTTTGGAGCCAAGAATTTTTCTATTAAAAATTATCACCATTTAGGATACCAGAAACATTTAAATGAAATAGACTCTGTCCGATTGATTAAGGAAGTAGAGTTTGATATTGTCCGTTTGGCTGAAATGATGAATTCTACTGAGAAAACGGAACCTTTCTTCAGAAGAGCAGATCTTGTAACAGTAAATTGCGATGCTATTGAAAGTTTCAGTGAGCCTTTTTCTATGAATCCTCAGGTGAATGGGTTGAACAGAAGAGAAATTTGTGCCTATATGAAAGAAATAGGACTGAGTGAACATCTGAAATCTGTAGGAATATTTAATTATAATATCTATTCTGAAAACCAACTGAATCACCAGCTATTAGCTCAAATGCTCTGGTACCTCGCAGAAGGTATTAATATTCAAAGGTCTCATCCGAAAGAAAGACACTACGAAATATTCTATGTGTTGGTTGACGACAGACAGTACACTTTCAAACGGGATACTTTCAGTAACCTGTGGTATTTTGGCGAAGACGAGGATATAGAAAACTGTATTCCGTGCTCCCGAAAAGATTTTGATGATGCCAAAAAGGGCTGGTTGAATGCAAGGCTGACGAAAATTTAATGTATGATAAATAGCCCTTCAAAAGTTTCAGTCATTGTTCCTGTATATAATGTCGAAAAGTATTTGGCAAAATGTCTTGACTCTTTGGTTAATCAGACTCTTCAAAATATTGAAATTCTTGTTGTGAATGATGGTAGTACAGACCGTTCTGAAGATATCATTAAAGAATATTCTCAAAAATATCCCGAGAAAATTAAAGCTTTCACCAAAGAAAATGGTGGGTTAAGTGATGCCCGGAACTTCGGAATTGACAGAGCTACGGGTGATTATATCGGGTTTGTAGACAGTGATGACTATGTTACAGAAAAAATGTTTGAAGAAATGCTTCTGCTGGCGGAAAAACATCAGACTCAAATGGTGATCTGCAATATTCAAAAGGTGGATCAACATGGAGCAATTACCCAGAAACTCACTCAAATGCCTAATATGCCTGAGAAAATAGACCTTGAAAAAAACTTCTCTGTCTTTTCTGATATCAGCTATTTTGCTTGTAACAAATTGTTTAAAAAAGAACTCTTTCATCAGAAAAGATTTAAGAAAGGGATACATTTTGAAGATATTCAGCTTATTCCACAGTTGCTGCTGGAATGCAGTACTATTGCTCAGACTCAGAATTACCATTATCAGTACCTTGAACGTACGGACTCCATTACAAAGACCCATACTGAAAAAGGACTTGATATGCTGAAAGCAGTAGCAGATGTTGAAAATACTTTTAATGAATCCCAGTACACCCATAAAAGAAAAGAACTGAAAAATTTTCAGATTTTTGAAGGAGTGTATTCGTTTCTGGCGTATCTCGCATTCGTTAAAAAAGATGAAGTGTTTTATGAAATGGCTGAACAGCTGGGGTTTTTTATAAAAGAAAGACAGATAAAAATTCAAGATATATTGAACTATAATCGTTTTGGTAAGAATTATCTTTTATCTTTGCCAGTGAAAAAAAAGATTTTTTATCTGTTATTTTTTGCAGGGCAGAAGAAACTGATAAGAAAATTAATGTAAACACAAGTGTAAGTACTATTGTTTCGGATAATAGCATTATGATGTAGATGATTCGTTATATCTATGTGATGATTTTTCAAACGAGGCATGTGTAACTGAATAAGAAAAAAAATGAAAAATTTTGAATTGTTCTTAAGCGGATCGGGAATACCTATTTTCTATGTGAAGATAGGATTGGGTTTTATATTTTCCTTTTTAATCACTTTTTTTTCTATACCTACCATTGTAAAGATTTCAAGAAGAAAGAATCTGATGGATGAGCCTGGAATAAGAAGCTCACACCTCAGAAAAATTCCCAACCTTGGAGGTATAGCTATCTTCTATTCCATAGGAATCTGTGCTTCTATTTTTGCCTACGAGCTGTTTGATCTCTATAAGTTCTTATTTGCATCATTAATTATCCTGCTATATGTAGGAGTAATGGATGATATTGTGGTAATGAGAGCGTATAAAAAACTTGTAGCACAGATCATAGTATCTTCATTAGTGGTTATCGGCTCAGATATCAGAATCAGAAGTCTGTTTGGAATATTTGGAGTATATGAACTGAGTTACTTCATAAGTGTTGTATTTAGTATTATTACTTTCATTATTCTTATCAATGCCTTTAATCTGATAGATGGTATAGACGGGCTTGCGGGCGGATATTCCGTGATTTGCAGTGCCTTGTTCGGAATAAGCTATTACAGATTGGGGGAATACAATTATCCACTAGTTATTTTATCTGTTGTCATTATAGGAACTGTTTTGGCATTTCTGTATTATAATCTGTCAAACTATAGGACCAACAAAGTATTTATGGGGGATACAGGCTCCATGCTGCTGGGCTTTTTACTGGCATTTACTTCCATTTGTTTTATTGATATTTTTATTGATAAAAAACTGGCAGATGTACCAAGATACCACTTACAATCAGCACCTGTTGTGGCTGTTGCTATTTTGATCCTGCCTATTGTAGATACGTTAAATGTAATTATGATAAGACTTTACAATAAAAAGTCACCCTTTGATGCAGATAAAAACCATATTCACCATAAGCTACTAAAACTTGACCTTACCCACAGGAGATCAACCTTCTATATCATTCTTTACTATCTGATGATTGTAGGAATTGCTTATTATCTAAGACATATGAATGTAAATCTACTGCTATTGGTTATTATTTCATTGGGCTTTTTGGGAGCTTATTTACCGGATTTATTGTATCGGTTAAGAAATAACAAAAATTAACAATTTAATCTTTACTTTTGTAAACATATTTTAACATGATGAAGAACTTTAAGTATTTATTTTTAATATTACCCTTTTTAATTACTTCCTGCATCACAACAAAGGATGTGCGATATTTACAGCCAAGTGAGAGTCTTGTCATAAACGAAGAAGGTCTTGTTCCCTACAATATCCCTGTTTATAGGATTACTAAAAATGATATCCTCAATTTAAACATCGTTACCACCCCTAAAGGAGATGCTGCCCAGTTTTATTCTGCCTATAATGCATCCGGAGGAGTAGGTATTCCCGTTTTGAATAATGCCAGTTCCGGAGCAGGAAGAGCCAGCGGAGGAACTGGAGAAGGTTCCAGTTTTGGAGGAAATACAAGCTTTTATTTTAACGGTTTGAAAGTAGATTCTAATGGAGATATCAATGTTTTTGGAGCAGGCTATATAAAAGCTGAAGGAAGAACATTGGATGATATAAGCAAAGAAATTCAAGGAAAAGTAAATGAAAACTTTCAGGATGGTAAATCTGAAGTAAGATTAAATACGAACGGAATTACCTACTATATTCTTGGAGATGTAGAAACTACCGGTATTTCAGGGGAAAAAGTGGCTCATAAAAATACAATGACCATTACCGAAGCCTTAGCTATAAATGGTGGACTGAACAGAACAATTGACCGGAAAAATGTTGTAATTCATAGAAAATTACCGGAAGGAATTAAAATTGCTAAAATAGACCTTACCCGGGAAGATCTTATGAATTCCCCTTTTTATTATGTGCAGAACGGAGATGAAATTTATCTTAACACCAGAAAGAAAAGCCTGAACGGATTTGGAAAAGATCCTATTCAGACCTTACTTACCAGTGTGACGGCAATTACAACGGCACTTACTTTATATACAATCCTACAAAAACTTTAATCCTATGATTCCAGGAAAAGACAATACAGTAGGGAAAAATGACTCCTCAAAAGAAAAGTATGGGGTGTTTGCATTATTTGATATTGAACATTTTGTAAGAAGAGTATTTAAAAACTGGTATTGGTTTGTGCTTATGCTGTTTATTGGTTATGCCGTTTCTTGGGTATACAGTAAATATTATGCACAGAATATATTTGCCTCAGATATTTCTTTAAGTACCTCAAACAATACTGCCAGCTTTTTACAGCCCACTCAGGCAAGTCAGTCTATTAATTTTATCTGGGGACAAAATGGCAATCAGGACGGAATATTTTTAAAGAAGATGCTTTTATCGAGATCTCACAACGAGTTTCTGGTAAAAGAACTGGATCTTTTTGTTAATTATTCTACCAAAGGACTTATAAAGTCTACCTATTTGGATAAGGATGACTCTCCTGTATTTCTTGAAATTGATAAAAAACATCTTCAGCAGACCCATTACCCAATTACACTAATCCCAAAAGGAAATGGAACATATGAAGTCGTTCTTCCGGAAGAAGGAGAATCTACGAACTTATACAGCTATGAAGCGGAAAACTTTCAGGCAGTTAGACCTTACACCAGACCTGCTAATAAGATTATTAGGATAAATGAATGGTATAATTCTCCTAACTTAAGATTTAAGCTGGTTCAAAACTCGGTAACCCCTAAAATCAAATTTGAGAATATTATTATTAATCTGAATACTGTCAATGAAAGCGTTAATGATATTGTTTCTACAATTTCTGTAGATTTCGATAAGGAGATCAGTACGATAATGGTTATTGTAAAAAAAGGGTACAACCTGAACAGTACAGTAAACTTTCTTAATAAATCTGTAGCTGAACTTCAAAAGAAAAGACTCGCTGATAAAAATATAGTAAATAAAAACACGGAAATTTATCTGCAGGGAAATTTAAGTAATATAAGAAAGAAGCTAGATTCCAGTGCTTCAGTGCTGAATTATTTAAAAACATCAGAGAAACTTTATAATATTAAAGACAGGGATGAGAAGTCTCTGGATAAGATAAAAGAACTTGAAGCACGAAAGGCTGATCTGGTAAGTAAAATAAGTTCACTGAATACGATTAAGAATACCCTTCAGTCTCAGGATTTCGACAAAATGATCGGAACGAACGCTGCAGGCTTCGAAGATGGTATGTTCTCTGCATCGGTTACCGAATTGAAGGCTTTGTATGCCAAAAGATCAGAAATGGCTTTGATTTATAAAGCGAATTCTGAACCCATGAAAGAAATTAACAGGCTTATTAATGAGTCAAGAATGGGTGCTTCAAATAGTCTGAGAAATTATTATACTAAATATTATGATGAGATCAATAAAATTGATCGGGAAGTCTCGGACGCCAATTCAGACCTTGCTTTATATCCTGAAAAAGAAAGAAAATATCTGGATGCAGAACGCGGGTATAATATGATAGAATCTACATATAACAGTCTTTTAGGAAGGCAGAATGATACCCAGATGAGAATGGCAACCAATCAGTCTGATATCACGGTTATTGACCCTGCCAAAAATTTAGGGCAAAACCCTATCGCACCTAATATAAAGCTGGCCAAGATTATTATTATGTTGGGAATGTTACTCCTTCCTTTCTTATTTATTTTAATCGGAGAACTTCTTGACAATAAGGTTAGAAATATCAAAGAACTATTAAGTGCAACAAAAATTCCGCTACTAGGTGTTATAGGAAACAACAATAACGAAAATATGCTTACTGTTTTGGAACAACCAAAGTCATCTGTTTCAGAGGCATTTAGAGGAATAAGAGCGAGTATTAGATTCTTAATGAATAACGATAATGAAGAAGAAAAAGGAAAAGTAATACTGGTGACTTCTTCCATTGGTGGAGAAGGAAAAACCTACGTTTCTATCAATTTAGCTTCTGTGATTGGATTGAGTGATAAGAAAGCAATTCTGTTAGGGATGGACCTTAGAAAACCAAAGATCTTTGGAGATTTTAAAATTGATAATAAATATGGTATTTCAAATTATCTGACAGGAGAAGTAGAAATAGACCAGATTATTAATAAAACCAGAATTCCGAATTTAGATGTAGCAACCTCTGGACCTATCCCGCCAAATCCTTCTGAACTTTTAATGAGCCAGAGAAACATTAAGTTTTTGGAAGAGCTCAAAGAAAAATATGATTTCATTATTATAGATTCTCCGCCAGTGGGTCTGGTAGCAGATTCTTATGAATTAATGAAATATTCTGATGCCAATATCTATGTCGTTCGTCATGAGTATACTGAGAAATATATGCTTAAAATGATTACTGATAAGTACCATAATAATGAAATTAATCATTTAGGACTTATTTATAATGATTATAACACAAAACAAGGTTACGGTTATGGCTATGGCTACGGTTATGGCTATGGTTACGGTTATTTTGATGAAGATAAAAATTATAAAGAACCATTACTAATCAGGATAAGGAATAAAGTACAGACAATGTTTAATAAAAAATAGAGCTTTAAACCCTCATATAATGGGGGTTTTTCTATATATTATGTATTTTCAATCTGTGAAAAAAAGAATATTTTTGCCACTTTATCGTTTACTTTATAACAAATTATGTTTTTTTGTTTATTTTTAACTAAACATTAAGATTATCATTAATATAAAAATGTTTTATATTTGCAAAAATTAAATTTTAAAATAACCATAAATCCATATTCTTTTATGAATAAAAAATTATTGTTTAGCTTCCTTGCTCTCCTTGGAGTAGTAAGTGTTAAGGCACAAAGAAACGAATTGGGAGTTCGTCTAGGTATGAGTAACCTAGTGGGAGATGTAGGAAGTACGAATTATATTTTACAAAAGCCGTTGGATTTAAATAAAGTTTCAGATTGGGGATTCCCATTTTATGGAGGATTATTATATAGATTTAATTTTAATCCGCACCAGACTGTTAGATTGGATTTAGGGTATAACCAGATTCAGTTTAGCGACAAGGTTGCGAAAGAAGAATACAGAAAAAATAGAAACTCATTTGGAAAGAATAATGTGTATGGAGCAAGCTTAATGTTTGAATACAACTTTTTTCCAATAAATAACGAGCAGATAAGCATGGTAAGTCCATATATTTTCGGAGGTATCGGAGCTTTAATGTTTGATGCTCCCAAGGCTACTCTTATCAATGATTTCAGAAGAGATGCTGATGGGGTAGCACAAGCGCCTATCAATGAATTGGACTTTAAAACTTCCACCGAGTATTCATTAGGAAAAAAAGTGACAATGCATATTCCTTTTGGTGTTGGTTTGAAATATAAATTTAACCATTCATGGGCTATATTTGCAGAAGCAACATTTAGATATACATTGACAGATCAGCTGGATCACAGCAAAGTTCTGCCTAAAGATATCAAAGCTTCTTATAATGCAGATATTTTAGACCCTACCACCGGAGGTTCATTATTGCAGTCAGGAAACTATTATGCTGTTGCTAAAGAAAGAGAAGAGGAGTTTATTAAAAAAAGAAATATTGGAGATGATAAATCTAATGATTGGATGAATACTTTCAGTTTAGGACTGACGTTTTCATTCGGAAGACCTCCATGTTATTGTGAGTAATTAATATGTCGTTGATTAAAGATAAAATAAATTCTGAGAATTTACCGAAACACGTGGCTATCATTATGGATGGCAATGGAAGATGGGCAAAATCTCGTGGTGAAGAAAGAACTTTCGGCCACAAAAATGCCATTAATGCTGTAAGAAATGCCATTAATGCATGTAATGAGATCAATATTCCCTATTTAACTCTTTATACGTTCTCTTCAGAAAACTGGAGCCGTCCTACTGAAGAAGTAAATAGCCTTATGAATCTATTGGTAGAGACTCTACTGCTTGAGGCAGAAGAGATCTTCAGTAAAGGATTAAGGATGCATGTTATAGGGAATATAGAGAAACTGCCTCCATTAGTAAGAGAACAATTGCTGCGTGTGGTAGAACTTACAAAAGAAAACACAAAAGGAAACTTAGTATTGGCTATAAGCTATGGCTCACAAAACGAAATTTTGAATGCCATAAAAAATATAAGTTCTGATGTAAAAGAAGGAAAAATAGAGGTAGAGAATATTGATGAAAATTTATTCGAAAACTATCTGTATACAAAAGACTTTCCTCCTGTAGATTTGCTGATAAGAACCAGTGGAGAAATAAGAATAAGTAATTTTCTTCTTTGGCAGATTGCCTATGCAGAATTACAATTTTTAAATGTTCTATGGCCGGATTTTACCAAAGATATCTTCTTTCAGTGTATTGTAGATTACCAAAACAAAGAAAGAAGATACGGATTAACCGGTGAGCAACTAACAGGCCAATAAAATTTTAAGAAAAGAAAGACTCGATAAAATGAAGTTTAGACTATTACCCATCATTATGTTTGCTGCTTCTGCGCATTTTTATGGACAAGTAACTCCACAGGATAGCACAAAAGTAAACAATGCTGTGCATGCAGAAAGTGAAGTAGGTACTTATACACTTAAAGACATTGTTGTAGATGGGGTAAAAAAATATACACCAGCTCAAATCTTACGATTTACAGGATTATCCAAAGGAGAAAGTGTAGACATTCCAGGACAAAAAATCAGCAATGCTGTTAAAAAGCTATGGGATACACAATCTTTTTCCGAAGTGGAAGTTTATGTTCAAAGTATTGAAGGGCAAACTGTAATTCTTAGATTCTATCTGGAAGACCTTAAAGAACTTGGAGAAGTAAAATTCAAAGGGAAAGGAATAGGTAAATCTAAAAGTGAAAAACTTGCTAAAGATAACAATCTGAAGCCGGGAACAAAGATTACTCAGAACTTAATCTCAAGCCTTAAGACAAACATTCCGAAAGACTACATTAAAAAAGGTTTTGCTGATGCTAAAATCAACATTGAAGATAAAGTTAATGCAGGAGATCCTGCGTTAGTAGACTGGACGATCATTGTGGATAAAGGTAAGAGAATAAAAATTGACCATATTGAATTTGAAGGCAACGAAAGTATTACAGACAGTAAACTTAGAAATAAAGCCTTCAAAGAAACAAAACAAAAACGTTTTGGTATCGGTGGAATTTTGAAATCTTCAAAATTCATCGAAGATAAATACCAGGAAGACAAACGTGGACTGATCAATTATTATAACTCCTTAGGATACAGAGATGCGAAAATTGTTTCAGATTCTGTATGGAGAAATAAGAGAAATAATTACGAAATCAATGTAAAGTTGAATGAAGGTAAAAAGTATTATATCGGGGATGTTACATTCACCGGAAATACCGTATACCCTACAGATTATTTACAGAGATTATTAGGATATAAGAAGGGAGATATTTACGATGCCGTAGGATTCAACAAAAAAGTTGGAGAAGATGGTGGTAAAGAAGATGATTCAGATATTAAATCTGTATACATGAATAATGGGTACCTTTTTTCCAATGTAACACCAATAGAAAAGTCCGTAACAAGAAATGCCGTTAATCTTGAAATAAGAATTAATGAAGGAGAACAGGCGACATGGAATAAAGTAACATGGCAAGGAAATACGACAACCCATGACCACGTTATCCTAAGAGCTTTAAGAACAAGACCTGGAGATCTTTTCAAAAAGACAGAAATTAAAAGAACTTATTTTGATCTTGCCGGGATGTCTTTCTTTGATCCACAACAGATCGGACAGGACATTCAGCCAAATCAGATAGATAATACAGTAGATGTTAACTGGAAGCTTGTAGAAAAAGGATCTTCTCAGGTTCAGCTGCAGGCCGGATATGGGGGTAACAGCTTTATCGGTACTTTAGGATTGACGTTTAATAACTTCTCCCTAAAGAATTTCCTTAAATTTAAAGACTTTAAACCAGTACCTCAGGGGGACGGACAGACATTATCTATCCAAATGCAGGCAGGGCAGTATTTCCAAAACTATGGTATTTCATTTACTGAACCATGGTTATTCGGAACAAGACCAACTGCACTTTCTGTAAGTTTAAATAACTCAAGAGTAAAATATAGTGATGCTGTTGGAGGCTCACAGAAATTAAATATCTTCTCGGCAACTGTCGGATTAAACAGATATTTGAACTGGCCTGATGATTACTTCTCATTGTATACAGGTATTCAGTTCCAAAAGTATAACTTCAGTAATTATCCTTTCCAGTTTGGAGATACTACAGAATATTATGGAGATGCTAATAACTTTAGTATCAATGTAGGTTTGAGCAGAAATTCAGCGGGTATTGACCCTATTTTCCCTACAATGGGTTCTAATATCGAGCTTTCTGCAAAACTGACCCCCCCATATTCATTGTTTGGTAATAAAGATTATTCTACAATGGCTGCTATTGATAAATATAAGTGGATGGAATTCTATAAAATTAAATTCAAGGCAGATGTATATAATGAAATTGCCGGGAAGTTGGTTTTAAGGTCTTCTGCTGAAATGGGGTTCATGGATGGCTACAACAGTAATTTAGGAGCCCCGCCATTTGAAAGATTTTATATGGGAGGAACCGGTCTTTTCGGAGGTAGATATGACGGTAGAGAATTAATCCCTTTAAGAGGGTATGAAAATGCTTCTACTTATGGAGGAGATGCTTCTCAGGGAGATATCACTCCAAAAGGAGGGGGAACCATCTATAACAGATTTACTTTAGAATTGAGATATCCGATTTCAATGAATCAGACAGCTAAGATTTACGCATTGACGTTTGCTGAAGGAGGTAATGTCTGGAATTCTTGGGGAAATTATAACCCTTTTCAGCTGAAGAGATCAGTAGGAGTAGGAGTAAGGGTTTATATGGGAGCATTTGGATTGATTGGATTTGACTTCGCTTATGGATTTGATAAGACAATTTCCGGAACAGACCCATCAGGCTGGAAGACTCACTTCTTGATGAACCAATCATTATAATTATAAATATGAAAAACTTTAAAGTAACTTTCACATTCGTACTGCTTTTATTGTTCGGGTTTAATAATGCCCAGAAAATAGGAGTAGTAGATACTGATTATATTTTAAATAAATTACCTCAGTATAAAGAAGCCGAAGCAAGATTAAACTCACAGATCGATACTTGGCAGTCAGAACTTCAGAATCTGCAATCAGAGTATGAAAGAAAGAAATCTGCATTTGAAAGTGAAAAAGTATTATTGATAGGAGATCAGTTAAAGCTAAGAGAAAAAGAAGTAGTAGATCTTGATAAGAATGTTAAAACAACTACCAGTCTTCGTTTTGGTGCCAATGGTGAGATTACGAAACTGAGAACAAATCTTGTTTTACCGTTTCAGGATCAGATATGGAATGCCATTAAAACAATGTCTGAGAAAAATGGTTTGGGCATAGTTCTTGATAAAAGCAATAACATTAGTGTTATTTTTCTCCAGAAAAAATATGATTTTACAGACAAGGTCTTAGACATTTTGTTGAAAGGAACTGATAAGAAAGAAAAATCGAATAGCAAAAATAAAAAGTAATTATCAAATTAACTTTTGCTTAAATTTAAAGTCTAAAAACAAATTAAATTATTTATTATACCAGTTATGAAAAAATTAAGTGTATTATTTGCAGCAGTAATGATGGTTGTATCGGTAGGTATGGCAAAAGCTCAAAAAATTGCTACTTTAGATGTGATGGGAGTTCTTAATGCAATGCCTGAAAAGAAAAAAGCAGATGCTGATATCAAAACATTCTTAGATACTAAACAAGCTGAGATTAAGAAAAAAGCTGATGCAGGACAGGTAAAACTAAAGCAGTATACTGAAGAAGCGCCTAAGAAAACTGCAGAAGAAAACAAAGCTAGAGAAGGTGAATTACAAAAAATTCAGGAAGAAATAGCTCAAATGCAGGACAAAGCTCAAAAAGATCTACAGGCAAAACAAGATGTTGCTTTCGCACCTATTGAGAAAAAACTAAACGATGCAGTAGAAAAAGTAGCTAAAGCTAGTGGATATGATTATATCATGGATGCAAATTCGGCAGCATTTGTTTACAAAGCAGGACCAGATGCTACTGCAGCTGTAAAGAAAGAATTGGGAATTCAATAATTTCTGCGAATTAACAAAGATTTATAAAACTAACCGCCTCTTTTAGAGGTGGTTTTTTTATTTTTGCGGAATGGAAAAAGAAGTATCAACCACGGTTAAAGTTAGATTTAGTGATTGTGACCCGATCGGACATTTGAATAATGTAAAATATCTGGACTATATGTTCAATGCAAGAGAGGATCATGTAGAAACATTTTATGGATTTACCTATGAGGAATATACTAAACAGACTGGCTGTACTTGGATCGCAATTCAAAATGAAATTGCCTATTTAAAAGAAGTAAGATACAATACCCAGGTCGTAATAAGCAGTAAAACAATAGAAATACAGGATAGGACAGCCAAAGTAGAAATTCTGATGAAAAGCTTGGACGAAAAGACTGTTCATGCAGTGCTTTGGGTAACGGTTATTTATTTCAATATTAAAACCAGAAAGTCGGAAATTCATCCTGAAGATATCAAAGAAACATTCCATAAGTTTTATGTAGATTTAGAACAGAAAGACTTTCAGCCAAGAGTTAAATTCCTGAGATCTCAAAACGCAAGAAACTCTTAAAGTTGAAAGCCAATCTTTATCAATTTAAAATAATAATATAAATGAAGAAAATACTAGTAATAGGAAGCAATGGACAGTTAGGAAACTGCATTAGAAAAATTGCTCCCGATTTTGAAAATACATATGAATTCTTATTTACAGATTCAAAAACCTTAGATATTACAAACGAAGAGCAGGTTAATGACTTTTTTTACGATAACAAGCCAGATTATTGCATCAACGCTTCAGCTTATACAGCTGTAGACCTGGCAGAAAAAGAGAAAGAAAAAGCATTTGCTGTAAATGCTGAAGGAGTTGCCCATCTTGCTCAGGCTTGTACAGACTATAAAAGTATCCTAATTCATGTCTCTACAGACTATGTCTTTGATGGAGATACAAATCTTGCCTATTCAGAAGATGATTTTACAAGTCCTATAGGAGTATATGGACAATCAAAAAGAAAAGGAGAAGAGCTTGCTTTGGAAATTAATCCCCAAACTATTATTTTAAGAACATCATGGTTGTATTCGGAGTTTAATAAAAACTTTGTTAAGACTATGCTGAATCTATTCTCTCAAAAAGATGAGCTGGGAATAGTTGCCGATCAGTTCGGGCAGCCAACCAATGCCAATGATCTTGCTGAAGCAATAATGAGCATTATTGAATCTTCGGTAAAAACGTTTGGTATTTTCCACTTTTCAAACTATCCGGAAACAACATGGTTTGAATTTGCTAAAAAAATTGCTGAGTTTTCAAAATCGTCAGTAAAACTAAATCCTCTGACAACAGAGCAATATCCAACCCCGGCAAAACGACCGGTCAGAAGTACCATGTCATTAGATAAAATAGAAGAGATCTACAATATAGAAGCTAAACATTGGGAAAATAGCCTGGAAGAATGTGTAAGCATACTTTCACAACAATAATTATACAGCATATGAAAAATCTAGCAATCGTCTTTTCAGTATTATGCTTCCAGTTTTGGAATGCACAAAATGTTTACCTGATTAAAGTAGAAAAAACAAATGATAACCAGGATAAATTTCTATACAGGAAAGATGATACCATATCAGAAACAATTTATCTGGGAGAAATAGAAGTTCAGGGATTTTCAAAAGATGACGCTGGAATTTTTTCATTAGTATATAAAAAAGCAAAAGAAATCGGAGCCAATACATTTGCACTAAAACCATTTGAAAATGTCGATGGAACTCCCCAGCCCTTTAATGTAGCAAACTATAAAATCGGACTCTATTATACACCCAAAGAAAAATTAGTAGGAAAGGACGGTATGGTATATGTATTTGCCTCTTCAGAAAAAGCACAGAAAATAAGCGTTAATCAGAAAGACTATACCTTACAGCCCCGGACATTTATAAAAGTAAAAATTGTTCCCGGAGAAATCTATACTGTTTCAACAAAAAAACTTTTAGGCTCTACTATAAAAGTTCAGCCAAAAGATAATAAGGATAATATGTATTTTCAGATTTCATCTTTGAAAGTTAAATCAGATACTTCCGGAAATGGTGGCTTGAATCTTAAATCCGGAGATGTTCATGGTTTGGAAAAATCCTATGCCGAGTTTCTGAGCCTTATCTATAAAGATGATACACCATTAAAATAAGGATATCCTATTTTATTCCTGTTTTTAAATACCAGATGCCCAAAATTTATATTTTGTTTAAAACTTTTCACCTTACCTTCCAGCGTGTTAAGATAAAAAATGAACGTAATATGAATTTAGTGTTACATAAACTTGTTTGGTATAGGTAAGTTGGCTTACCTTTGCCGCACTGAAAAACGAAAGAAGATCAGTAAGCGCAGAAGAGCTTTTAGATAAGCATAAAACGGTATACTCGAAAAGAAAATAAGTCTAAAAAAAGACTTTGGGAATTTTTAGAAATAAAAGTTGCGGAAGTAAAAAAGATTTGTATCTTTGCAGTCCCAATACGGGAGCGCAGGAGTATAGAAGATTAAGGGTTATAGAAGGAGTTAAGGTTAGTAAATAAACTTTAAATTTTCTTTCAAAAACATTTGGTCATTACGAAATAAAGTTTTACTTTTGCACTCGCAAATATGGAGCGCCACTGACAGAGAGAGTGTTTCATTATAAAGCGAAAGAAAAAAGATCATTGACATACAATATAACAACCAAGTAAGGAAAAACTAAAGCGTCAAAACTTTGAGTGAGTCAGACAAACATACAATGGAGAGTTTGATCCTGGCTCAGGATGAACGCTAGCGGGAGGCC